>CAWJLS010000013.1:0-255359 GCA_963843755.1 uncultured Acidobacteriota bacterium | reverse complement strand
GTGTAGACCGTCGGGTTCTGGTAGGCGTAGAGGTACCGATGCAGGCTCGGCGGCGTCTGGATCTGGCCCTCGAATGGGTCTTGGGTCAGGAAGATCCCCAGCTCGGGGTCGTAGTAGCGGGCCTTGGCGTAGTAGAGGCCGGTTTCGTCGTCGAGCTCGTGGCCGGTGAAGCCGAAGGGGTTGGGGCTGGTGCCGGCGGTGCGGCGGTGGTTGCCCCAGGCGTCGTAGATGTAGCGGGCCTGGATGGCGCCGGCGGCGTCGGTGAGGTCGACGATGGAGCCGAGGGCGTCGAAGAGGTAGTACTGGCGGCCGGTGGTGAGGTTGTCGAGGGAGAGCAGGCGGTCGGCGCCGTAGTCGTACTTGGTGATCGTCGTGCCGGCGAGGTCGGTCTGGAGGAGGACCGACTGGTCGTCGTAGACGTAGCGCACGGTGTCGCCCGTGCCGGAGCGCTTGGCGACGCGGAGTCCCTGGTGGTCGTAGAGGTAGGAGCCGAGGAGGGCGCCGTCTTCCCGGACTTCGATCAGGCGGTTGCGGACGCTGTAGCGCAGGACGGTGGTGATGCCGCCGCGGGTTCTGGAGGTCTGGTTGCCGTTGGCGTCGTAGGCGTAGTCGGTCGATCCGGAGGAGGGGCCGTCGGGGGCGAGCTGGTCGGTCAGGGCCAGCAGGCGGTCGCGGGTGTCGTAAGTGAAGTGCTTGTCGGTGACCAGGGTGCCGGTCGTGTCGGTTGCCTGCTCGGTGAGGCGGTTGCCGACGGCGTCGTAGGTGTAGGAGACGGTCTGCTCGGGATAGGTGGCTCCGGTCAGCCGGTCGAGGGAGTCGAAGGTGTAGGTGGTCTCCTCCGGTCCGGCGCCGTTGTCCTCGACCTGGCGGGTGCGGTTGCCGTTGCCGTCGTACTCGTATTGGAAGCTCGAGACCAGCGTCGTGCCCTGGCGGTTCTCGATCGTCGCGACCCGGCCGGCGTCGTCGTAGGTGGTGGTCTCGGTCGAGCCGTTGGGATAGTGGACCTCGGCCAGGCGGCTGTCCCGGAAGTAGGTGGACTCGGTGACCCCGGCTGCGCTGGTGACGGCGATGGTGCGGTTCAGGGCGTCGAAGCTCGTGCGGGTGACCTTGCCGTCGGGGTCGGTCAGGCGGGTGCGGTTGCCGTTCGGGTCGTAGGCGTAGGAGATGGTTTCGCCGTGGGGATCGGTGACCGTCTCCAGGCGGTCGAAGGGGTCGTAGGTCCGGTCGGTGACCCGGGTGCCGGTGGCGCCGGTGTAGGTCTCCGTGACCCGGGTGGGGTTGCCGTTGGGGTCGAGCTCGGTGGCGATCGACTGGAGGTCGTCGCCGGTCGGCCCGAGGGGGCCGCTCGGCAGGCTGTAGGTACGGAGCGTCTCGCGGTCGAGGACGTCGTACTCCCAGGCGATCGTCTGACCCTTGGCGTCGGTCAGCCCGGTCCGGTTGCCGGCGGCGTCGTAGGCGTAGGTCTCGCGGGCGGCGGGCTCGGTGGCGGTCGCTGGGAGAACCGTCGCGGTTCGGCGGTTCACGACGTCGTACTCGAACGAGGTCGTGCGCTCCAGGGCGTCGGTCTGGGTCAGGCGGTTGCCGTTGCCGTCGTAGGTGTAGACCGTCACTCCGCCGTCCGGGTCCTCCACCTCGACCAGGCGATCGGCGCCGTCGTAGCGGTAGAGCCAGGTGTTGCCCTCGGGCGGGGTCAGCGAGGTGCGGTTGCCGTTGCCGTCGTAGGTGTAGGCCGTCGTCTGGCCGGCGTTGTCCGTCTCCGAGGTCCGCTGCCGCCGGAGGTCATAGGTGAAGGTCGTCACCCGCCCTTCCGGATCGCGCACGGAGGCGGGGTCCCCCATGTCGTCGTAGCTCGTGTGGGTGATCGCCGCCAGCGGCCGGCTCTCGACCAGCACCAGGTTGCGCTCGTCGTACTCGAAGGCCGTGACGTTGCCGTTGGCGTCGGTGACGAAGCGCCGGTTGCCCTCCGGGTCGTACTCCACCTCCTGGAGGGTCTGGCCGGCCCGGCGGGTCAGGATCGGGCGGTTCTCGAGGTCGTAGCGGGTCTCGGTGACGATCCCCCGCGGATCGGTCATCGACAGGCGGTTGCCCACCCGGTCGTAGGTGTACGACGTCTCGTAGGAGAGCGGCGCGGGCGCCGTCCGGCGCACCTGGCGGTCGAGGCCGTCGTACGCGTAGGTCGTCGTGTTGCCGCGGCCGTCGGTCTCGGAGAGCACGTTGCCGACGGCGTCGTAGGTCGTCTCGGCGACGTAGGAGAGCGGCGCGGGCGTCGTGGTTCGCACCCGCCGGTCGAGCCGGTCGTAGGCGAAGGTGGTGGTGTTGCCTCGGGGATCGGTCCGGGTGAGCGTGTTGCCCGCGGCGTCGTAGGTCTGCTCGGTCGTTCGGCCTTCCGGCTGCTCGACCCGGATCGGGCGGTCCAGGGCGTCGTAGGTGGTGGTGGTGACGTTGCCGTTGGCGTCGGTCGCGGTGAGCTGGTTGCCGCGGGCGTCGTAGGTCGCGGCCTCGATGAGGCCCAGGGAGTCCTCGCTCCGGATCTTGCGGTTCAGGGCGTCGTAGCTGTGGGTGACCACGTCACCGTTGGGCCAGCGCTCTTCGATCCGGTTGCCGACGGCGTCGTAGGAGAAGCCGATCGTCACCTGCCGCTGGGGGTCTGAGACCCGGGTCAGGTGCTGGGTCGTCGTGATCTGCCGGTTGCGGGCGTCATAGGTGTGGGAGGTGACGTCGAGGCGCCGGTCGATCTGGCGGAGGACGTTGCCCACCAGGTCGTACTCCAGGTGGGTCGTGGCTCCCAGCGCGTCGGTCTGGCGGATCAGCCGCCCGGCGCCGTCGTAGGTCGAGGTCCGCACCTGGTCCGTGGCGGTCCCGTCGACCGTGTTGAGCCGGCGGACCTCGATCGGGTTGCCGGCGCCGTCGTAGACCGTTACCGTCTCCTGGCCTTCCGGCCGGGTGACCCGGATCGGCCGGTTGAGCTCGTCGTACTCGGTCTCGGTCCGGCGGCCCAGGGGATCGATCGCGAGGATGACGTTGCCGGCGCCGTCGTAGCGCAGGGTCCGGACCACCGGACCGTCGTCCGTCAGGCGCCGCTCCTCCACCTTCCGGTTGAGACCGTCGTAGCTCGACTCGGTCACCCGCTCGGCGAACCCCGCATCCATCCGGTCGAAGAGGGTCTCGCGCGTCAGGTTGCCCACCGGGTCGTAGGCGTAGCGCGTGGTCCGCCCTCGAGCTCCCGTCTGCGGCTCCCGGCGCTCGGTCAGGCGCCCGGCCGGGTCGTAGACGAACGTGGTTTCGACCCGCGGGGTGGAGTCGTCGAACCACCCGGTCTCGAGGATCTTGTTGCCCGCCGGGTCGTAGGCGAAGACCTTGGTGCCGCCGGCGGCGTTGTCCACCTGCACGACCCGCTTCTCGAGGTCGTTGGTGGTGACGGCGACGCGCCCGGCCGCGTCGGTCTGGGTCAGGGTGTCGGCCGCGTCGTCGTAGACGAAGGTCTCCTCCGGCGCCGCGCTCTCCCCCGCCGCCTTCGGCAGCTCGCGGCGCACCAGCCGTCCGAGGGTGTCGTACTCGAGGACGATCCGGCGGCCGAGCGGGTCGGTGACCGAGGTCGGCAGGCTGCGGGCGTCGTAGGTCGTGACCGTTTTCGCCCCGACCGGGTCGGTCACCGACGCCAGGTTGCCGTAGCCGTCGTAGCCGTAGCGGGTCGTCTCCCCCCGCGTGTCGGTGGTCGAGGCCCGGTCGCCGTTCGTCAGGTAGGTGTGGGAGGTGACGAGATCCTGGGGCGCCCCGCCGTCCGGACCGGTGACGCCGATCCGCTCCTCGACGAGGTTGCCGTGGAGGTCGTAGGCGTAGCGGGTGGTGGCGCCCTTGCGGTCGGTGCGGGTGGCGACCCGCTCCTTGACGTAGGGCGGATCGAAGCTCGCCGCCGGCTCGTAGGTGAACGACTGGCTGAGGGTCGTGTCGCCGCCGTCTGGATCCGGGAAGGTGACCGTCTCGGTGAGCAGGTTGGCGTCGCCGTCGTAGTCGAAGGTGGTGGTGAATCCGTTGGCGTCGGTGCGCGAGGTCATGACCACGTCGTCGTCGGCCCAGGTCATGACGGTCTCGTGGCCGAGCGGGTCGGTGATCCGGAGCGGGCTGCCGTACTGGTTGAGGGCGTAGGCGGTGGTCTCGTCCCGCGGGTCGGTCACCTGGGTGACGAGCTCCAGCCCGGCCCGGCTCTCCAGGCCGTCGAGGTCGTACGCGAACCCGGTCCTCCCACCTTCCGGCAGGGTGACCGCGGTGTAGAAGGTGCTCGGGACGACGACGTCCGCCGTCGCCCGGATCTGCCCGTGGACCGACTCGTAGCGGGTCGTGGCGCCGTCGCGCTCGTCGGTGACCGTGCGCAGGACGTGGCGGTCCTCGAAGAGATCGGTCGGCTCGGTCGCGTAGGTGTAGCTCTCGCTGAGGGCGCCGTCCTCCCGCTCGGCCCGGAGGAGGTTGCCGAACGCGTCGTAGCTGAACGAGATCGACTGGCCGCTCCCCTCCGGACCGTCGACCCGGGTCAGCACCGTGTCCTCGAGCAGCGCGAGCTGACCGGGCGCGTAATGGAACGTGAGCTTGCGCCCCGCCGGGTCGACCACCGCCAGCAGCCGCGGACGGCCGCCCGTTCCGCTCTCGTAGACCAGGCGCGTCGTGTTGCCGTTCGGGTCGGTGATCGAGTCGAGGTAGAGCTCCCGGCCGTAGGCGAGCGTGTAGCGGTAGAGCGTCCCGCCCTTGGTGTAGAAGTCGAAGCCGAGGGTCTCCTCGTTGGCGATGAGGGTGCCGTGATACCCCTTGAGCGGCCGGAGCCCGCCTTCGCCGTCGTCGACGAAGCGCATGCCGGAGCCCTCCCCGCCGATGACGATGGCCTCGCCGCACGGGGTCACCACCACGCGCGACTCGTAGTTGTGGCTCCAGCCGACCCCCATGGCGCCCGGCTCCGAGCCGGCGTTCGACGAGTAGCTGCGCCGGAAGGCGAGGGCGGGGCCCCGTCCCGGGTAGGAGAGGTCTTCGCGGGAGAGCGACAGATGCCCGTCCCACAGGTCGACCCCCTGGACCAGCGTGTGGCCGACCGGCAGCGAGTCGCGGGTCCGGAGCCCGACCCGGGCGCTCCCCGTCTCCTCATCGTCCTGGCCGTCGACCACCGCCACCGCGCGGAGCGTGAACCGGTAGGTGCCGGCGGCGAGCTCACCCGGCACGATCAGCCGGCTGTGGTCCCCCTCGGCCTGCTCTTCGCCGTCGATCAGGGTCACCGGCGAGCCGAGGACCGGCGATCCGTCGGTCTCCATGCTCTCGACCGACCGGAGCTCCAGGGTCACCACCGCCGGCTGAGTCAGGGTGTAGCCGAGCTCGCCGGCCATGTCGCAGGAGCGCTGGTTGAGCAGATCGACGTCCTGGTCGAGCTGCACCGAGCGGCTGACGTTGCGCAGGATCTTCTGGAACAGGGGCATCCGGAACCGGTCGGAGCGGATCTCGACGTCGGACCCCCGGTTGAGCACCGCCTGGAGCTCGTAGGTGTGCTCGACGTCGAACGGGAACCCGCGCTGGATGCGGGCCAGACCGGCCCCCTGGGGCGTCGTCCCCAGGGCCGAGCCGGCGACGGTGCCGTCGTCGAACAGGTCGACCTCGGTCTGAACGCCCCGGTAGGCGGCCGGATCGATCACGTACCCGACCTGGACCTCGGAGGTGGTCTGGCCGGTCGGGCCGAGCACCGGCGGGTCCGGATCGATCCCCAAGATCCGGGGCAGGACGCTCCAGACGCTGGTCAGGGTTCGCGGCTCCATGTCCCGGACGTCCGGGACGATCTGGCCGTTGTCGTCGAGGGTGACGGTCTGGACGTTGCTCGCCTGGAAGGTCACCGTGTCCGACGCCGGCACCGGCCCGGTGATGATGGTGCTCTGGTAGTGACCGTCGCCGAGTCCGATCACCGGCGAGGCCCCGCCGCCGTTGTCGACGGTGAGGGTGATGTCGCCGCTCGTTCGGACCCACTCCATGCGGGAGAAATCGCTCGACTGGGGGTCGTCCGACTTGGGCCGGGCATACGACAGGGTGATGTCGAGGGGCCGCGCCATGGAGCGGCCGGCACGGGCCGCGGCGATGTTGTTGCCGTCCTGGTCCACCGGCACGACGACGTCGGCGGAGAGCACCCCGGGGATGGTCTTGCAGGCGAGAGGGACGACCGGAACGAACGCCTGGGCGAGGTAGAGCTGTTCGACCGGCGTCAGGCCTTCGACCGACGCGGTCACGCGGTAGGCGGTCAACACAGTGTCGCCCAGGATCACGCCGGCCGACGCACCGAACACCGAGCTGGTGACCGAGACCGAGGGGGCGCCGCACTCCCCCAGGCGCGGGTTGGCCACCGGGCACTCGTCGAAGACCACCGCGTTCAGGAAGTCGTCGGGCGGCGGGCAGCTCTCCTCGAACAGCCGGCCGGTGACGGCGAAGCCCACCTCCGCGTTCGACACCGGGTTGCCGTGGGAGTCCTCGACGGCGACCTGGAAGCTGCCGGCCCAGGCGCTCGCCCAGCCGTTGTAGATCTCTTCGCTCGGGCTGGTCTTGCGCAGAGCCGCCGGTGGCCCGGGGTAGGCGATCAGCTCGAACGGTTCGGACGGCACCACGGTCCCGAGGTGTGACGCCACCTCGACCTCCACCGTGTTGACCAGGGCGCGGGTCGCGTACCGGTCGGTGGACCGCCGCTGCAGATAGACCGGATCGGCGGCCGTGTAGAGGCCCGAGCGCAGGCCGACCGTGGCGATGCCGAGGGCGTTGGTCACCGTGTCGAAGGTCGCCGCCTCGGCCCTCTCCGCGCCGATCAGGGAGCCGCCGCCCGACCAGATGGAGAAGCGCACCGGGGCGCCCTTGACCGGCCGCCCGTCGGCGTCCCGCACGAGGACCGCCAGCGCGTTCTGGTAGAGCGTTCCGACCGTCGTCTCCTGGGCCTCCGCGGCGCCGACCTTGACCACCTCGGCGCCGGACAGCGGATCGTCGGCGGGCTCCGGTGCGTAGGGCGCGGCCAGGGCGTCGGCCAGGAAGTCGAGCACCCAGCTCCCGGGCGGCTCGGTGGTGGCTCCCCCGGCGAGCCCGCCGGCGATGAAGTAGCCGGCGCCGCGCCCCTGGGGATCGATCACCCGCCAGACCGAGCCGGTCCACGACTTGCGGGTGATCGGAGCGGCCGGTACCTCGACCTCGAAGCCGAGCCGCACCTGGTTCTCGATCTCGGTTTCGACCGCCGCGGGGTGGGAGAGGGCGGGCAGCAAGGCGTCGACGTTCGACGCCGTCAGGTGGATCACCTCCATGCCCTGCTGGCGTGCCAGGGCGAGCCCCCTGTCGGCCGAGATGCCGTCGACCAGGAAGAGATCCTCGAACACCCGGTGCTCGAGCGACGAGCCTTCGAGCGCCGAGAGGGTCAGGAAGCTCTCCTCCGCCGACGGGTCGGGGGCGCCGGCGGCGGTCGCCGCCGCCACCGGCTCGGCGGTCCGCAGCGAGGCGTCCAGGGTCACGCCGTCCCAGCGGAGCTGCTCGGGGACGCCGAGCACCGTCTCCACGGTCACCGCGCCGCCGCTGACCGCCACCGAGGGGAGCGGCCTGACCAGCGTCACGCCGAGGAGCGAGGCGAGCTCCTCCTCGGCCGCGCTCCAGCGCGCGCCGTAGGTCCCGGCGACCCGGGCGAGCAGCCGGGCCCCCAGGGTCTCGGCGTCCGCCGGATCCCCGTCGGGCGCTTCCTCCCAGAGACCCTGCTGGGCCGCCAGGTCGAGGGCGTAGTAGCCCCCCGCCACCACCGAATGGACGACCGGCTGGTCGCCGAACGGGGCCTGCAGGTGGATCTCGAGGCGGTGGGCGGCGCCGGCGTCGAGCGGCGCCTCCCCCACCGCCCGGGGACGGCCGTCGACCGCCAGCCGGGGCCGCAGCCGGACGAGGTAGAGGGGGACCGAGTGGAGCCCGCCGAAGGCGTCGATCGTCTCGTGGTCGTCGACCGTCGCCGGCAGGTACGAGAGGGTGACCCGGCGGCCCGCGAGATCGGCCAGGGGGACGCTCCAGTCGAGCGCCACCGGGCTCGACGCGCCGACGCCCGAGCGGACCACGATCCGGACGCTCTGGACCAGATCCTCGGGCAGGCTGGACGACTCGCCGGTGACCGCCACGACCGGCATCGGCAACGTCCCGGACAGCAGGCCGAGGCTCTGGGGCTCGAGCGTGCGAGATGCCAGCGCGTCCTCGTAGGTGCCCTCCCCGGTCTCCGCCAGGTAGGCGACGATCCGGGTGCGGAGCGTCGTCAGCGGATCGGCCACCTGGGGCGAGGCCAGGATCTCGTCGACGAAGCCGGGGACGGAGAGCTCACCCGCGGCCTCCATCTCTCCGACGATGCCCGCCGCGGGCCGGACCTCGTGGGACGTGATGGCCGGCGCGAGGGGGATCCAGCTCGCACCGGAGGCGTCGACGACGGCGCCCCGGTAGTTGCTGTAGGGGATGCGGGCGGAGACCCAGACCTGCTCCACCTCGAACGCCGCGACCCGGCCGCCCCGCACCACCGGGCGGAAGGCGACCCCCGCCCGGCGGAGCGCCAGGCCGACCCGCTCCGGATCGGCGCCGGTCATCCCCAGGTCGTCGGCCACGGCGGCGACCGGCAGCTCGGCCACGCCGCGGACGAAGCGCGCCGGCGCCCCGGAGGCGCGCAGCAGGGCGACCAGCAGCGTCGCCTGATCGACGTCGTTGCCACGGCCCTGGCGCAGGGTCTCCTCGGCGCCTTTCATCGCGCCGGCGTACCACTCCGTCTCGATCTCGTTGTGCACCATCTCGAAGATGCGCACGTAGTCGTAGCCCAGCGACTCCGCCTTCTGGAGGATCGCGTCCGAGAGCGGCGCCAGCGGCGAGCCCGCCAGATCTTGGGGGTCGGCGGCCGGATCGGTCGGGTCGAGATAGGACGGGACCACCACCGGCGTCGTGGCCGGCGTGTGCTGCCCGAGGGAGATGCGGCCGTAAGGCAGGACGGCGGCGCGCAGGATCGCGGGGTCGGACGGCGGCGGGACGGCGTCGAGCGCCTGCCGTGCCCGGTCGAGCGCCGGCGCCAGGGCCGCGGGAACCGCTCCGGCCCCCGATCCGGGTCGCTTTCCGGAGCCCTCTCCGTCGAGGGACTCGCGCAGGCCGGCCATGGGCTCCGCGAGCGGCGCCAGGATCCGGTCCATCGACTCTCTGTACCGCCGGTCGGCCTGCTGCCAGCGGTCGAGGATCTCGGGCGCCGCCGCCATCGCCTCCAGGCGCCGGCCGACGGTCGCCAGGCGGTCCCGGTAGAGGAGGTCGGCCGCCCGCAGCCGGTCGTAGGCGGCCAGGAGCTCGCGGGGCGACGGGGTGTCGCGCACCGTGCCGGCGGTCCTGGCCTCGACTCTGGCCCCGACTCTGGCCTCGACCCCGGTCCCGGCCCCGCTCCCGGCCCGCCCGAGCGTGCCGCGGAAGCCCGCCAGGGCGCCGTCCAGCGTGCGGGCCTCCGCCGGCTCCGGCGGCAGGACCGAGCGCACCGTGCCCACGCTCGCCCTGTCCGCGGGGCTCGCCGCCGACGGCCCCTCGGCCGCGGTGACCGCAGTGGCCGCAGTCGCCGCGCTCACAGCAGTCGCCGCGCCGGCCGCAGAGGCGGCGAGGGCCAGCAGAGTCGTCAAGATCAGGCCCCCGAGGGCGCGCCGTGTGCCGTCCATGCTCATCCGGTCCGTTCTCCTCCGCACGTCTCCGTCCGCACCGCCCTCACGGGACGACCGGGTCCTCCTCGCAGCTCGGGTTGTTGTAGGCGTCCAGACGATCCTTGACCTCGTTGAGCAGCGACTTGTCGCCCTTCTTCGGGTTGCTCCCCGGCGGGAACACGACCAGCAGGTCGTCCGCCTCCTCGACGGTCGGCAGGATGAAGGGATCGGACCCTACCAGCAGGTCGAGCTTGGTCGCCACGAGCTGGAGCGCCAGGTGGTAGGCGGCGTCGGGGCCGTTGTAGCGGAGGATGGCCAGCAGCTCCGCCTGGTCGTAGTCGACACCGCCGATCACCAGGTGATCCGTCGGCCAGAGCTCCTCGTGGGTCTTCCAGAAGCCGTGGGAGCGGGCGCAGAAGTCGTCGTCGAGGATCAGGCCGGTGCCTTGCGGGTCGAGCAGCACCACCTCGTCCGCGGGCTCGGGGTCCGAGAGGTTCAGGGTGAAGACTTCGTGCGCCTCGTGGACGGCGTCGCCCAGGATCGGAACCTCGACCTCCGCCTCGGTGGTCCCCGGGTCCAGGGTGAGCGAGCCGCTGGTCGACAGGTAGTCCTCGCCGGCGTGGGCCCCGCTGTCGCCCGCACCGTCCGCCGTGGCGTAGCTGGCGCTCACCGCCCGGTAGAACGGGCAGGAGAGCCGGACGGCGAAGCGCGCCGGCAGCGTCTCGACGCTGTTGCCCGGGCCGCCCTCGTAGCCGGTGGCGTCGCCGACGGTCAGCACCGGCGCCCGCAGCGACCGCAAGGAGAGCTGATCGAAGTAGCCGTCGTCGCTCTCGCCGGCGAAGCGGGTGGCGATCAGGCGGACCCGGATCCACCGGGTGCCGGCGGGGGCGGTGCGGACATCGGAGACCTCCTGCCAGGTGTCGGGGCTCGAGATCTCGCCCGAGTCGAAGGCATCGAGCACGATCGCGTCGGTCTCGTCCCGGTACTCGACGACCACCCGGGCCGTGTCCGGCGGCACCTCGTCGAAGGTGCGCAGTCGGCCGGAGAAGGCGAACGCCTGGCCGTCCTCGCCCGCGGGCGGCGCCTCGATGCGGACCTCGTAGGCCTGCACCGACACGTCCTGGGCGAGCTCGCCGAAGGCGGTCGGACCGGCGAAGAAGTAGGCCGCACCGTCGGCCGGCTCCGGATCGGCGCCGCGCCGCTGCCAGGTGGTCCCCTCGACCTCGCTCCAGCCCGGCAGCTCGCCGTCGACCGGCCGCTCCTCCGCCCCGGGGTTGGCCAGCAGGTTCGGACCCGGGCACAGCTCGTCGTCGACGATGGTGCCGACGGCCGAGCCGTCGTCGATCACCGTCTCGACCGGGTTCGCCAGCTCCACCGTGAAGGTCTCGGTGGCCGGCTCCACCAGCTCGTCGCCGAGGATCGGCACCGCCACCAGCCGCTCGGTGACCCCGGCGGCGAACCGGACGGTGCCGGCGGTGGGCTCGAAGTCGATGCCGGCCGTGGCGGACCCTTCGATGGTCGCGTAGTCGACGGTGATCTCCCGGTCCGCCGGGGTGGCCAGGCGGACGGTGAACAGGGCGTCGGCGGTGCCGCCGGCCGGCGCGTCGCCCTCGTCGATGGTCAGGTCGTCGATCGACAGCGCCGCCAGGTCGTCGTCGCGGATCGTCGCCACCGCCTCGCCGTCGGCCACCACCGCGTTGAGCGCCTCGGTCACCACCAGGCGGAAGGTCTCGTCCCGCTCGTCGACCGTGTCGCCGAGGATCGGCACCGCGACGGTCGCCGCGACCTGCCCCGGCGGCAGCGTGACCTGGCCGGACGTCGCGGTGTAGTCGGTGCCGGCGATGGCGGTGCCGTCGGCGGTCGCGTAGGCGACCGAGACCGGCAGGCCGCTCGGTGCCGAAAGCCGCAGCGTGAACACCGCGCTGGCGCCGGTGCCTCCGGTGCTGCCATCGCCCTCGTCCGCGACCACGTCGTCGACGGACAGGAGCGGCGGCGGGTCGTCGTCGACGATCGTGCCGGTCGCATCCCCGTCCCCCAGCTCGCCGCCGGCGGCGTCCGTCAACACCAGCCGGAAGGTCTCGTCCAGCTCGTCCAGAAGGTCGTCGAGCAGCGGCACCTCGACGGCGGCCTCGGTCTCGCCCGGGGCGAAGACCAGCCGCCCGGAGACCGCCTGGAAATCGAACCCGGCCGCGGCGGTGCCCGGGGCGGTGGCGTAGGAGACCGCCACCTCCCGGTTGCTCGGCGCGGACAGCGACACCGTGAACACCACGGGACCCGCGTGCTCGTCGGCGCCCGCGTCGGCCGCGTCGATGCGCGGCGTGATGAACACCTCCGTCACCGTCGGATCGCCCGGCTCCGCCGTCGCCGGATCGTCGCTCGGCACCGTCGCGAGCTCGGCCGTGGCGAGGCTCGCCTGGTTGGCCACTGACAGGACGTCGAGCGGGAACGGCCTCTCGATCCGCACCCGGAAGGAGACCGTCGTCTCCTCGCCGACCGGGAGCGGTCCGAAATCCACGGTGACCGGAGCCTCGGAGGTCACGTCGCCCCGCGAGGTCTGGACGCTGCCGGCCTCGAGCACGGTGTGGTCCGGCACCGGGTCGGTCAGGAGGGCCGCGGTCGCCGGCGTGTTGCCGGTGTTGGTCACGCGCAGGCGGTAGAGCAGCTCGTCGCCGGGCGAGACGAGCCCGTCGCCGTCCCGGTCGTCGAACAGGAGCGCCTCCTTCTCCACCCGGAGCACCGGCGCCGCGGTGATCGCGGTCACCGTCGGGTCGGCGGGACCGCCCACGGCCGGATCGTCGGTGACCACGTCGGGCAGCTCGGAGGACGTCACCAGGCCCTGGTTGGAGACCTCGTGTACGCCGGCGGCGATCGGGTCGTCGATCACCACCCGGAAGTGGACCTCGGCGTGGTCGAGCCCGGCGATCTCGCCGAGGGCGACCGTCACCGGATCGTCGGAGACGACCGTTCCCCGATCGGTCTCGACCGAGCCGGCGACGACGGCGGTGTGCTCAGGCACCGGATCGGCGAGCACGACGCCGGTCGCCGAGGTGTTGCCGACGTTGCGCACCACCACCCGGTAGTCGAGCGTGTCACCCGGCGACGGCACGCCGTCGGAGTCGGCGTCCACCGCCAGCGACGAGGTCTTCTCCGCCACCAGCTCGGGGGCGGCGGTGATCATGGTGACGGTCGGATCCTCGGCGCCGCCCAGCTCCGGATCGTCGGTGAGGACGGCCGGCAGCTCGGCCGACGTCACCACGCCCTGGTTCGCGATCCGGTCGACACCGGCGGCGACCGGCAGGTCGATCCGCACCCGGAACGTGACGCGCGCCTGGCCACCGGCCTCGAGCGTCCCCAGGGCGACCTGGACCGGGCTCTCCCCGGTCACCGTCCCGGCTGTGGTCTCGACCGAGCCTGCGACGAGAGTGGTCGAGGACGGGATCGGGTCGCTCAGGGCCACCGCCGTCGCCTCGCCATCGCCGATGTTGGCGACGGTGACGTCGTAGCCGATCTCGTCGCCCGGCGACGGCAGGCCGTCGCCGTCCGCGTCCAGCGCCAGGCTGGCGGTCTTGGTGGCGACGATCTCCGGGTCGCCGGCGCCGATCTGGAACGTGATCAGCCGCTCGGTCCGGTTCCCAGCCAGGTCCTCGGCGGCGACCCGCAGCTCGTGCGCACCCGGCTCGGACACCTCGGTGCCCGAGGTGAACGGCGCGCCGTCCAGGGTCGCTTCGTCGGAGCGCGGGTGTAGCTCGACGATCTCGAACACCGGGGTCACCGGGTCGGCGTAGTGGCCGTCGTCCTCGACCCCGGTGACGGTGATCTCCGGTGCGACCGTGTCGACGGTGAAGGCGCTCTCCGCGAGCCCTTCGTTGCCCGCCCCGTCAGTGGCGCGGATCTCGAAGGCGTGGACCCCTTCGGCGAGACCCCCCGCGGCGAGACCTGTCGCCGGGAGGCTCCAGCGGCCCTCGCTCGCCGACTCGACGGCGGCGTCCTGCCACGCCCCGCCGTCCAGGCGCATCTCCACCCGCTCGACCTGGCCGAGGCTGTCGAAGACCACCGCCCGGAGGGTCGGCTCGGCGCTGGCCACGTAGGCTCCGTCGGCGGGCTCGACCGGGCCGATCTCCGGCGCCGTGCCGTCGGCGGGCACGAAGGCGTCCGCCGCCAGGGTGACGGTCTCGGTCGTGCTGCCGTCGCCCGCCGGCAGGTCGACCTGGAGGAGGACCCGGTGCTCGGTCAGGGCGAGATCGTCTGTCGAAAGCTCGACCGAGGCGGACGCCGTGGCACCGGCGTCGAGGTCGAGCGTCGTCTCGCTGCGACCGCGCTCCGTGCCGTCCGCGGACTCGAGCACCACCAGGCGGACCGGCAGGCCGGTCAGCGCCTGCGCCGTGCCGTTGGTGACCTGGTAGGTGGCGGCCAGGGGCGTCCCGACCGCCGGCACCCGCGAGGACAGCGACAGCGAGCCGGTGACCGCGCCGGCCGGGGCCGACAGGTCGAAGCCGGTCGCGGCCCCTGCCGCCCGGGCACCGTCGCGGAGGATCTCGAGCTCGACCCGGTAGCTCCCCGGAGCCGCGCCGGCGCTGTTCCAGCTCTGGCTGGTCGTGACCTCGGAGCCCGGAGGCAGGTCGTCCAGATCCTCGGTCCACTCGGCGAGGCTCACGTCCGCCGCGTCGACCAGGGTGATCCGGGCGGCGAGACCGGTGACCGTGCTGTTGCCCGCCGCGTGGTGCACGGTGCCGGTGATCCGGACCTTCGCCCCGGCGTCGTAGAGCGCCCGGTCGGTGGTCACCGTCGCCGACAGGCCGACGTCGGCCGCGATCGAAAACGCCGCGCTGCCGGTCGCCTGGGCGCTCCCCGCCCCGTCGACCAGCCGGGCCACCACCCGGTAGTCGCCGGCGAAGAACGAGCCGGTGTTCCAGGTCGCCTGGAGGCTCTCCTCGCCGCCGGCCGCGAGGTCGGGGACCTGAATCGGCGGCAGCGTCTCGACCAGGTAGCCGTCGGCATCCTCGACCGTCAGCTCGAGCGCACCGGCGAACGCCGCGCCGCCGCCGCCTCCTCCGTTCGCGAGGTCCGCGGTGATCACGACGTCCTGGTCACTCCCGTACACGGCCCGGTCGGTCGCCACGAAGACGGCCGGCCCCGCGTCCGCCAGGACCGGGAACGTGCGCTCGGCCCGGTTGTCGTCCTCCCGGGCCTCGAGCACCCGGTCGAGCGGGTCGACGGTCGCGACCAGCGTCCACCGGCCCGCGACGCTCGGCAGGGTGAAGGAGGCGGTCAGGCTCTGGCCGGCTGCCGGCGCCAGGGCGTTGACCACCAGGTCGGAGCCGACCGGAACCGGCGCGCCGCTCGGCGCCAGCAGGACCAGGTCGAGGACGCTCGGCGGCGACTCGGCGACCCCGGTGTTGTGCACGGTCGCGGTGAAGGTCACCTCCTGGCCGACCAGCGCCACCACCGGCAGGACCGTCAGGTCGTCGGCGGTGACCGTGAGGTTCGCGTTGCCGTCGGTGACCACCTCGATGACCATCGGGTCGGACGCGGCGCTGCGGTTGCCCAGGGCGTCGGTGGCGCTGGCGGTGAACGCGTTCTCCCCCACCGACAGCGGCACGCCGTGGACCTCGAACCGCCCGGCCGGGGTGATCCGGATCGGCTGCCCGGCGTCGAGGGTGACGAGCCGCCCGCCACGGGCCCAGGCCAGGTCGTAGGACCAGTCGACGAGCTCGTAGAGCAGCTCGACCTGGCCGGTTTCGAGATCCACCGTCTCGAGGTGCTCGCCGTCCGCCACGTAGGCGATCGAGCCGCCGTCCGGCGACCACTGGGGCACGTCGTGATCCTGGTCGGTCACCGTGAGCTGCTCAGCGACGCCGTCGGCCAGCCGGTAGCGCCAGATCTGGTCCCAGAAGCTGTCGTCGTCCGGGCCGGTGAAGGCGAGGGCCGCGCCGTCCGGCGACCACGACGGGGAGCCGTAGCCGAAGGCTTCGACCGGCACGGCGGTGACGGCCCCGGAGGCGATCTCGACGATCTCGATCTGGCTCGACGGCCCGGCGTCGCGCAGGTAGGCGAGGCGCGAGCCGTCCGGCGACCAGGCCAGCGAGTCCTCGTCGAACTGGTAGGTGCTCCCCGGAACCAGCGGCGACACGCCGCCGGTCGCGAGGTCGACCAGCAGCAGGCCCTCCTCCGGACCGTCGGAGCCGAGCACCGCGGCATGGCGCCCGTCGGGCGACGGCACGGCCACGTCGACGCTCTCGAGCGACACCAGGGCCTGCTTCGCCCCGTCCTCCAGGCGGTAGGTGGTGAGGATCGATCCGCCGGTGTCGTAGTCGTAGAGCGCTCCCAGGAGCCGCTCGCCGTCGGGCATCCAGTACGCGTTGGTGTAGTCGAAGCCGGGGATCGGGGCGGCCTCGCCGGTGGCGAAGTCGAGCAGCTCCTGGCTGTAGTAGTCGTCGAGCAGCAGCAGGCTGCCGTCGGGCGACGGACGCGGGGTGCCGTAGGCGTCGTAGGCGACGTGCAGCGTTTCCGGATCGGTGGTCGCCGTCGTTTGGGCGACGAGCTGCCCGTCGCGCCGCACCTCGACCGGGGCGCCGGCCTCCGTCGAGCCCACGATCAGCTCCTGCACGGTCCGGGCGGTGCGGTAGATGCCGCCCGAGCCGGCCGGGAACTCGAACGCGGTGCGCGGGCCCACACGGTCTTCGGGCGTGCCCGCGGCCTCGTTCGAGGTCGGCCCGGCGTTGCCCAGGAGATCGACGCCCGCGACCACGTAGAAGTAGGTCGTCCCGGTCTCGAGACCGTGGTCGCGGTAGGCCGTCGACGCGCTCTCCCCCACCGCCGTGTACGGGCCGCCCGCCGTCGTCGAGCGCAGCACCCGGTACGCCGTGGCCGCCGGCTCGCCGGTGCCCGCGCTCCAGGAGAGGTCGAGGGCGCTGCCCAGGCCCGGGTCGGCCACCGCCAGGCCGAGAGGCGCCGCAGGCACCGGCACCGCCACCGTCACCTCGACCTCGTTGGACGGCGGTCCGAGGTTGCCGACCTGGTCCCTGCCGACCACCGTGTAGTGGTAGGTGCCGTTGGCGAGGTCGTAGTCGGTGAAGCTCCGATTCGTCAGGTCCGACCGATACAGGATCTCCTCGCCGTCCCGGTAGAGCTGGTAGGCACGCAGGTCCGGAGCGAGGCTCTCGGTCCAGGTCAGGGCCACGTCCGACCCGTCGGCCACGGCGCTGAGCGTGACCGGGTCGGGCCCTTCGGCATCCCCCACCGGCACCTCGACCGGGTCGGACGGCGCGCTCTCGAAGCCGTAGCCGCTGACCGCGGCGACCGCCAGCTCGTGGAGCCCCTGGGAGGCGGTGAAGCTGGCGGGCGGCTGGGCGGTGAGCTGACGATAGGTGAACCGGATGTCCGCCAGCCGGACCGACGTCGACTCGTCCTCGGGGCCGGCGATCGTGTGGAGGACGACGCGGATCCCGGTGGTGGGATAGGCGTCGTCGAGGACGATCTCCGGCGTCTCTTCGCCGTTGCCCCGGACGTGGGCGAGAGTGACCCAGAACATCCCGTCCCAGAGCTGGACGTCGTAGTCGATCGCCCGGTACGGGGCGCTGTACCAGTCGAGGCGGATCGAGGTGACCGGCTGCGGCGCAGGCCAGGTCGCGGTCAGCCACTGGCCGTCGACCGGCTGGGTCGGGTCCGGCGACCAGTAGTAGCTGTAGGTCGACGAGTCGACGGCAAGGTACGCCGGCGCCGAGCTGTCGGCACTCGACGCCGTGGCGGTCGACGGGCGGGTGGACGGATCGTACAGGCGGGGCTCGCCGTCGTCGAAGACCTGGTAGCCGAGGATGTCGGGCTCCGGGTTGGGGTTCCAGGCCAGGTCGACCTGCTGATCGGTCACCGTCGCCGCCAGGCCGGTCGGCACGCTCGGCGGATCGGCCGCGATCACCCGCGCGAGCGCCGGCTTGCTGCGGTTCCCCGCCCCGTCCTCGGCCACCACGGAGAGGGCGTTGGTGCCGCGCTCGACCGCCAACCCGGTGACGGTGAAGTGTCCGGTCCCGTCGACCGCGGGCGCCGGCACGGTCGAGGTGCCGCCCGGCCGCGTCACCTCGACGGTGACCGCGCTCCCCGGCAGCACGTCGCCGGCGAGGTCGGCGCTCGCCGCCCGGGTCGGGCTGAGCGGGCGGTCGAGCTGCGGCGTATAGACCACGGCCTCGCGCCCGGACGACGGCTGCGCCTCGTTGTCGTAGGCGTCGACGGCGACGATCCGGTAGGTGTAGGTGTCGTCGGGGAGGCCGGAGTCGACGAAGCTGGTGCCGGTCACCGGGTCGGCGGTCAGGCGCACCGCCGATCCCGCCGCCGCGGTACGGTCGACGAAGTAGCCCGCCAGGTCGGCCTCGTCGCCCGCGTGCCACGACAGGTGGACGTCGCCGCCGTCGACCCGCGCGGTCAGCCCCGAGACCGGCGCCGGGCGCTCCAGGTCGGTGTAGGTCACTGCGATCACCGACGGCGCCGGGTCGACCCGGCCGCCGGCATCGCGGGCGACGGCCCGGAGCTCGAAGTCGCCGTAGTCGAGGCCGGCCGGGTCCCATACGGTCTCCCACGGCTCGGCGGTCGGCGTGGCGATCTCGCTCCACGTGGTCGCGCCGGCGGGCCGGAATTCGATTCGCACCTCGGCGAGATCCCGGTCCGGCGTCGTCGCCAGGACGTAGAGCGGGCTGTCGAACCGCGTCCCGTCCTCGGGCCGCTCGAAGGTGACGTGGGGCGCGTGGAGGTCGAGGGTGGCGGTCGCCGGCGCCGACAGCGGCGAGACGTTGCCGGCGCGGTCGATCGCCGCCAGACGGTAGGTGAAGGTGCCGTCGGGCAGCGCCTGGTCGTCGTACGACGTGGCGGTCAGGGCCCGGCGTACCAGGTCGTCGCCGGAGCCGTGGACCAGGCGTCCGTCGCGGTAGAGCAGGTAGCCGGCGAGGTCGGCCTCGGCGTTGGCGTTCCAGGCGAGCGCGACGTCGCCGCCGGTGACCGTGGCGGTCAGTCCGGTCGGTGCCGCCGGGCCGAGGTTGTCGATCACCACCGGCGTCTCGGCGGCGGCGACGTTGCCGTGGACGTCCTCCGCCTCGAGCCGGAGGCGGTAGGCGGCACCCTCGGGGAGCCCGGCGGTGGACCAGGAGGTGACCACCTCGGCGGTGACCGGCGTCGGCGACCGGCGCAGGAGCTGGGCCGGCACCGAACCGTCTTCCGGCGCGACCGTGAGGCGGTACTCCTCGAAATCGGAGCTGGTGGCCGTGATCAAGACGTCGACCAGGCCGCTCACCGAGACCCCGGAGATCGGCTCCAGGATCAGGGTCAGCGGCGGCGTGTGGTCGAGGCTCAGGTCCGCGCTCGCCGACGGCGCGCTCTCCAGGCCGGCCCGGTCGACCGCGGTGACCGTGTAGGACCACGAGCCCTCGCCGAGCGCCGCGTCGACGTAGCTGGTGCCCGCCACCGGCTGCGCCGTCAAGGAGACCCCGTTGCGGTAGACCCGGTAGCCGGCCAGGTCGTCCTCGCCGTTCGCCTGCCAGGCGAGGTGTCCGTCGGGGCCGCCCTCGAGGCTCGCGGTCAGGCCCTGCGGCGGCGCCGGCGGATGGGTGTCGATCGACAGCGGGATCACGGCCGCGGACGCGTTGCCGGCCCGGTCCTCGGCCAGGAGGCGCAGGCGGTAGTCGCCGTCCGGCGGCAGGGCCTGCCAGGAGAGGAGGATGCCGGAGGAGACCGGGGAGGCGGCGCGGCCGACCTCGGACCACACCTCCGACCCGGCCGGGGACCCGGCCGGCGCCACCTCGATGCGGTAGACCAGCAGGTGCGCGTCCGCGGCGGTGCCGGTGACCGTGGTCGGGCCGGTGACGTATCCGCCGGCTGCCGGGCTGGCGATCGCCACCGCGGGGGGCGTGTTGTCCACCTGGATCGCGACCCGGGCCTCGCCCTGGAGACCCGCCAGATCCTCGACCGTCAGGCGCAACGTGTAGAGGCCGTCGGCGACCGTGCCGACCTGCCAGGCGAGCAGCGTCGCCGGCGGCGAACCGTCGCCCGACGCGAGCGGGGCCCACGCGGTCGGCGCCTCCCCGGCGCCGAGCTCGAGGGTCCAGGAGGAGGGGTGCTCCTCCACCGCCGCGCCGCGGACCGACACCGGTCCGAGGGCGGCGCCGACCACGCTGTCCGCCGTCGGCGCATCGAGGGTCACCTCCGGCGGCGTGTTGTCGACCTCGAACGGAATCACCCGCTCGCTCCGGTTCTCCGCCGTGTCGCGGGCGCTCACCCGGAGCGCGTAGAGACCCTCGTCGAGCCCTTCGAGGCTCGCCAGGTCGCCGCCGATCACCGCGGCGTCGCCGCGGGCGATCTCGTGCCAGTCGGGCAGGTCCGGTGTGTCCGTGATCTCGACCACGTACTCCGCGAGGTGGGGGTCCTCCACCGTTCCCCGGACCGTGCCCGTGCCGGCGGCGAACCCGTCCCGCGGGCGATCGATCGCGATCGTCGGCGGGGTCGAATCGACGACGATCGGCAGCTCCTCGACCTGGTGGATCGAGGCGTCGAAGGTCGCGGTGGCGTCGAGCCGCACCCTGTACGCGCCGTCGGGCACCGGCTGGCCGGTCTCGTCCAGGCCGTCCCAGGTCCTGAGAGCAGAGCCCTCCGGGAAGACTTCGTCGGTCGCCAGGACACGGACCGGCGCGCCGCCGGGAACGATCACCTGGAGGGTCGCCGTCACCTCCTGGACGAAGCCGAAGCGCACCGTGGTGCTCTCCCTCCGGCCGTCGCCGTTGGGCGAGAGCGGGTCCGGAACCACCTGGAGGTCGCTGATCAGCGAGTCCTCGACCGGCAGATCGACGGTGACCACGAAGACGGCCGTGTTCCCCGCCCGGTCGCGGGCGGTGAGGCGCAGCGTCTGGGGGCCCTGGAGGCCGAAGGTGTTCCACAGGCCGAGCCGCGCGGCGTCGACCTGGGCGTTCGAGCGCTCGACCGGCGCCCAGGTGAACGGCTCGCTGCCGACGCCGTGCTCCAGGGTGTAGTCGAGGAAGTGGGGGTCGGTGGCCGTGCCGAGCACCTCGACGACGAGCGGCAGGTCGGCGCCGGAAGCGCCGGAAGCGCCGGAAGCGCCGGAAGACGGCGCGGTGATCGCCACCTGGGGTGGCGTCGTGTCGACGCTGACACCGCGGGTCAACGAGGCCGTGTTGCCGCAGCCGTCGGTGGCCCGGAAGACCACCGCGTAGAGGCCGTCTTCGACCACCCCGCCGCCGTCGCCCCGGCCGTCCCAGACCAGGGAGCCGCCGCCGGCCGAGACGAGCCCGCTCGCCAGGGTCCGCACCGGCTCCCCCATCGCCTCGACGACGGTCTGGAACAGGCCGGACTTCTCCACCCCACGGAAGACCTGGACGTCGAAGGTGACCGGCTCGCCCGAAGCGTAGGTGAGCAGCGCCTCGTCCGCGACGGCGTCGCCGTTCGGGGAGATCAGGTCGCTCTCGGCCGCGACCGAGAGCCCCTCGACGCGGCCGTCGATCGAAACCTCGACCGGCTCACTGCACACCCGGTGGTTGCCGCGGTCGACGGCGGTGAGACGGAGCGTGAACGTGCCGGCCGGATCGCTCAGGCTCTCGACGACGGGGTCGACGAACGAGGCCGGCGCGTCGGCCAGCCCGGGCAGCGAGGCGAACTGGATCCCGGCGCCGGCGGTATGGAAGGCCGGCCAGGTCCCGTCCGAGGAGCGCTTCTGGAGCATCGCCTGCGCCGACTCGAGGCCCACGTCCTCGACCCGGCCCTCGACCGACAGGGTGCGGTGGCCGTCCTCGTCGGGCGGGATGCAGAGGCGCTGGCCGTCGAGCGGATAGGTGAGCTCGGCGCTCGGCGCCTGGCGATCGACGACGAACGTCCCGCGGCGCTCGACGATCACGCCTTCGCCGTTTGTCAGCCGCGCCCAGATCCGGTGAACGCCCTCGTCCAGCGTGTCGGTGTCGACCTCCACCCGGTAGTCCTGGCCGGCCGCCGGGTGGTTGACGTTGAAGAACACGTCGTCGGGCGCGTCGAGGGCGACGGTGAGCTGGGTCAGCTCGACGCCGTCGTAGCTCTGCGGGGTGAGCACCGCGGCGAGGACCGGATCGGGGGTCCCGTCACACTCGGCAGGAGGCACGGTCACGCCCAGGGCCCCGAGATCGAGGCACGGGATCCGGGTTCCCACGTGGTTCGACTCCACCGGTGAGGAGCCCGACCCGTCCGCCGGCACGACCCGCGCCAGCACGACCCCGTCGTAGGTGTGGCAGGGCAGCAGGTCGGAGCCGTCGAACACCAGCACCCCGCCCGAGCTGCCGGCGAGCGGCAGGGTCCGGCCCGGGACGAAGCGCGGGTCCTCGTCGCTGGTGACGAACAGCACGACGTCGGCCAGCGGATCGTCCAGCGTCTCTTCGGCGTACAGGACATGGCCGACCGCCGGATCGAGGCCGGCCCGGCCGAGGGCGATCGCCAGGTCGGTGGCGCCCTCCCCCGGGTTGTCGGGATCGCTCTCCGGCACCGTGCCGGAGGGCACCAGGCCGTCGTACCGGATGCCGGCGGTGACCAGACCGAGCTGGAGCTGGTTGGAGTAGACGTCCTGCCCGTCGACGGCGCGGGCGCGCAGCCGCAGGTCGTACGGCCGGGTCGGATCGAGGAAGCTCGCATCCCAGACCAGCTCGAGCTCGGGCTCCGGGAAGGTGCTCGCGGGGAGCCCGGAGGACACCTCGTAGAGCTCGTCGACCTCGATGTCCTGCCACGGTCCGTTGCAGGCGCCGGACCCCTCCAGGCAGCTCGGCCGGACCTGGACGAACAGCCTGGACAAGGGGCCGCGGGAGGTCTCGGCCACGCGCATCCGTGCCGACGCGCCGGCGTCGAGAGAGACCGCCCCGCCCGCCGGGATCTTGGCCGCGTCGCTCACCGAGTCGGCGGCGTTCCAGAACCGGTAGACCAGCAGCTCCTCGTCTGCCAGGGGCGTTTCGGCGACGGCGGAGTTGCCGGCCAGGTCCCGGACCTCCAGCCGGAAGCGATGGCCGACGAACTGCTCGAGGCTCAGGGAAGAGACCGGGGCCTCGCGGCTCGGACAGCCCGTCTGCAGCGCGGCGGACGCGATCGGCTGCCAGGCCGCGGGCGCGGCGCCGGTGCCGATCGAGAGCGTCTCCCCCGAGGGAGCCGGATGGAGATCGGACGCACACCAGGTCACCCGCGGACCGAGCTCCAGGGTCTTCGGCCCGCTCTCGCCGCCGACGAGCACCCCGGGCCCGAGCAGATCGACCCCGGCGATGTCGGGCGGCGTCGTGTCGACGGTCACGGAGAACGCGTACCCCTGGATCTCCAGCGAGTAGAGGCCGTCCGCCACCGGCAGGCCGGCGTCGTTGCGGCCGTCCCAGACCAGGTCGTGCTCCGAGCCCAGGACGCTCTCGTCACGGCGGAAGGTCCGCACCCGGTCGCCGTCCTCGTCGAACACCCCGACCTCGAGGTGCACCGGCGCCAGCACCCGGTAGTGGAGGCTGGCCGCGTCCTGGACGCCGTCGCCGTTGGGCGAGATGTAGCGCGGCGAGAGCGACAGGTCGGTGATCGAGACCGTCGTGGCGGAGCTGGACGAGAACCGGTGCACGGCGCGCCGCCGGTTGCCGGCCCGGTCCTCGACGCTGAGCCGGACCAGGTAGGCGCCGGGCCCGGGCGGCACCCAGGTGGCGAGCGTGTCGTCGACCACGGGGGCCGTCTCCGGCTCGCCGATCGGCGTCCAGAACCCGGGCACGGACTCGTCGGCGTACTCCAGGAACCAGCGCGCGAAATTGAGGTCGGTGGCGGTGCCGGAGAGCTCGATGCCGCGGCCGTCGGGGGTCGGCTCCCCGTCGAGCTCGACCGCGTCGTTGGCCAGCGAGTCGAAGCTGAAGTAGGAGTAGTCGGCGTAGCTCGAGGCGTTGTAGCACGCGCTCTGCGGGTCGTTGATCTCCTTGCCGTCCCGGAACAGGAGCTTGCGCCCCGACGGCGACATGTAGGCGTCGCGCAGGGTGGTGAACTCGTCGAACACCCGCTCCACGCGGTTGCCGTCGTCCAGGTGGATGAGGGCGTTGCCGCCCGAGTAGTCCGAGTAGTAGAGGACCGTGTCCTCGCCCGGCAGCCACTGGAGGCCGTAGCCCGCCTCCGGCAGCAGGCCGGGCTCCGGATCGAGCAGCGCCGCGGTGCCGTAGGCCTGGAACCGCAGCGCCAGGGTCTCGCCGGGGCGCGCCCCGACCTCCGCCAGCGGCACCCGGAACTCGTAGTACTTGTGGCGATAAGCCGCGTGTCCGGTGGGCCGGAAGCCGACCGCGCCCCAGGTCGAGTCGGAGGCCGTGACCCGGAACTCGCGCCATCCCGACGGCGTCTCGACCAGCAGGGAGGCCCAGTCCCGGTTGCCGTCCTCGGTGTTGTCGACGGTGAAGTCGAGGGCCCCGTAGACGGCCTCGGCATCGCTCGCCGCGTAGCCGTAGACCTCGGCCGACGGATGCCCGGTGTCCGGGCGGGTCCAGGTGCTGAACAGCGGCGCCACGAGGCCGTCGGCGCCGGTCTGGAGGCCGTCGACCTGCATGGCGGCGCCCGATCCGGCGACCAGGTGGTAGCTGTGGCCGTCGTCGGCGGGATAGGAGAACGGCCGCGGATGACGGGCCGACAGGTCGGGCTCCTCCCGAGCGACCACGGCCAGGGTGAGCGGCAAGGGCTTGCCGTCCGCCGCGGCGTCGCCGCCGACGTCGTCCCAGCGCAGCTCGATCTCGCGCTCGTGGAGATCGAGCACCTCGTGGTCGACGCCGAGCACCCGGCCGAGGACCGAACCGTCGCCGGGTGCGTCCAGGACGGTCGCCGCCACCGGCGGGTGATCGACGCCGTCGAAGAACGGGTCGCCCGTGCGCAGGGTGACCCGGTCGACCTGCGCCGCCTGGAGACCCGTCTGGCGGATGCGGACCTTGTACTCGCCGTCGGCGTCGGGCAGGTACTTGGAGAGATCGAACCGCCGCTCCGTGTAGCCGCGGCCGAAGTGATCCTCTCCCCGCTCGACCCAGCGGCTGCCGTCCCAGGTGGAGACGTGGTAGGAGTAGAACCCGGACACCGGCTCGGCATAGCCGATCGTCTCCACCTGCCCGGTGAGCGCGTCGATGCGGTAGACGCGGACGTAGATGGCGTAGTACCCGCTGCCGACCTCCCCCCACTCGACGGAGGCCACCAGGTCCCTGCCCGAGGACGACCAGCTCAGGTTCGAGTTTCCGTAGACATAGATGGTGTCGAGCTGGTCGAGCGGGAACGGCCCGAACGGGCGGTAGACGTCGAGGGTGCCGACCAGGTCGCGCGGCAGGCGGACGACGCGCTCGAGCTCACCCTCGGAGCTGTAGAGGGTCACGTCGACGTTGCCGCCGATGTCGTCGTAGTCGGCCTCTTCGGCGATCGAGGCGATGTGGCGCCCGTCCGGCGACCACGACCGGTCGCCGCCGAGCAGCGGCATGGCGACCTGGTCGCCGGAGGCCAGGTCGAGGAGCTGGAGGTCCGCCGTCGAGCACGGGGAGGACCCGTAGCTGTATTCGACACACCGGTCGAAGACGAACTTGCGCCCATCCGGGCTGAGGTCGCGCTGCGAGAACGGGCGCTGGAGGTAGCGGCCGTCCTGGTCGGACAGCTCGGCCAGCGACCGATCCGGCCCCGACCCGTCGAGCGGCCGGATGCGGATGCGGTACGGCACCTGGTAGTCGTACGGATCGGCGAGCAGGTAGATCAGGGTCTCGGTTCCCGGGATGAACGCCTGGGCGCCGAGACCGTAGTGGTTGGCCCAGGAGATCAACTGCCGGTCCGAGCCGTCGGTGTTGGCGACGGCCAGCGGCGCGTCGCCGCCGTAGCTCGGGTCGTAGGCCATCTTCCTGCCGTCGCCGGAGACCAGGAGCGTCTCCGGGTAGCTGGCCTGGACGATGCGCGTGAGCGATCCCCCGGCCCCACCGCGGGCGGGCGCCCGGTAGATCCCCGACGTGGACAGGAAGTAGGCCGTGCTCTCGTCGCCGACGAACTGCGGCGCCGAGGCGCGGTAGAGCGAGCAGGTGAGGTTGGCGATGCGCTCGAACGGCGTGCCGATCGCCTCGCTGAGAGGCCAGCGGTCGGTGTCTACCGTGACCAGGACTTCGTCCAGGATGCCGCCGGCCTCGGACACGGCCCGCAGATGGTAGGCACCGTCGCCCACTACCAGGCCGCCGTCGTCCCGGCCGTCCCACTCGAACCGCCCCTTGACCACGCCGGTCAGCTCGGAGCCGGTGTGCCGCCGCACCACCCGGCCCCGGTCGTCCACCGCCTCGACGGCCACCGTGGCCGGCGCCGTCAGGGTGAAGCTGTAGACCGTGCTGTCCTGGACGCCGTCGCCGTTCGGCGAGATGTAGGCGTTGGTGAGCGCGCTGGCGGAGTCGAACGCGGCCAGGTCGCGCTCGGCCAGGTTGTTGGTCTCGTTCCCCTCCGGGATCACGCCGTCGGGATCGACCGCGGCGGTCAGCCGGACCTGGCTCGCGCCGGCCGGATAGGTCCAGGTGAAGACGGCGGTGCCCGTCGACTCGGGGGCGATCGCGGGGATCGTCCCGTCGGCGCCCACCGGCGTGCCGTCGACCGACAGCCGGACCGCCACGCCCTCGGCCGTCTGCTCGCCCAGGTTCGCCACCGTGACCGTGGTCGTCACCTCCTGGCCGGCTTCGGGCAGGGCCGGCACCGACGCGATCGCCGACGGGGAGACCGCCAGGTCCGGCAGCGCCACCACCTCGAGCACCCGGAAGGTGGCGTTGTCGTCCTCGGACAGCTCGTCGATCCGGCCGTCCGGATCGGCCACCGCGTAGATCAGGCGATCGCCCGTCCCGCCGAGCGCCGGCAGCGTGGCCGTGACGGTGGCGGAGCCGCCGGCGGCGATGGACGGCACCACCTGCACGGCGTCGATCAGGGTTCCGCCCTGGGCCGGGTCGCCGAGGTAGAAGCCGACCTCCGCGCCGGTCGCCTCCGCCCCGCCGGTGTTGCGGACCAGGATCGACAGCGCGACCGGCCGGCCCTCCTGCCCCGGGTCCGGGGCGAACGCCAGATCCTGGAAGGCCAGCGCCAGGTTCGGCACGTCGACCCCGCCGGTGGTGAACGCGAGGGTCGCCGTGTTGTTGGTCTCGTCGGCCTCGGCCACCGCGCCGTCCGGGTCGATGACGGCACGGAAGGTCAGGTCCCCCGCCAGGTCGACCCGCCAGGGAGTCGAACGCTCGACCGTGCCGCCGGCCGGGATGCGCACCGGCGCAGCGGGCAGCTCGCGGACCACCGACGCCGTCGGTGACGGTGAAGGCGACCGCCGCGTCGGTCGAGTCGACCGTGCCGCGATTGTGGAGCACGGCATGGAAGGTCACGTCGCTCCCCACCGTCGGCAGCCCGTCGAGGGAGAGATCGGACGGGGCGACCGCCAGGTCCACGGCGGCGGCAGTCATG
Organism: uncultured Acidobacteriota bacterium; assembly: GCA_963843755.1. GTDB lineage: Bacteria > Acidobacteriota > Thermoanaerobaculia > Multivoradales > DATKCC01 > CAWJLS01. The sequence continues at coordinate 228,246 of CAWJLS010000013.1, read as the reverse complement.
ACCTGGCCGACGGCCGTGTTGTTGGTCTCGTCGGCCTCGCTCACCGCGCCGTCCGGATCGACCCGGACGACGAACGTGGTCGTCCCCGGGGTTTCCAGGAGGTAGGTGAAGCTCACCGGCGTCGACCCGCGCTGGGGCGCGGCGACCACGACCTCGTCGACCGGCTCCGCCATCTCGGGGTCGACCCCGGCCGGTGCCACCAGGAGCCGCACCACGACCTCCGGCACGTCCGCCTGGCCGAGGTTGCGGACGGTCGCCGAGACGGCGATGCTCGCCGGCAGCTCCGCCGGCTGCGCCGGGGCCAGGGTCAGGTCGGCGTTCGAGAGCTCGAGATCGGCCTCGCTCGGCGCCGGCGCGACCTCGAGATCGATCGCCGTCCGGTTGTCCAGCTCGGAGAGCTCGTCGGTCGCGCCGTCCGGGTCGAGCACGGCCACCAGGTGGTTGCTCCCGGAGCGGTCCAGGCTGTCCCAGAGGATCGAGACCGCGACGCTCTGGCGCGCCCCGAGCGGCGGCAGCTCGACCTCGGCGACCGCCGTGCCGCCGCCGTCCGGGTCGCCCTCGTAGAGGCGCAGCAGGCCGGCGGGGGTCTCCGCGTTGCCGTCGTTCACCACCGTCATGGCGAGCCGGACGCGCTCCCCGTCCCGCGGCGCGCTCGGGCTCGCCTCGGGCGGCCCGGCGAAGCGCCAGTTCGGGAAGTCGAACCGCTTGAGGGTGTCCAGGGCGAGCGCCGTCGAGTAGACCGACCCCTCCCAGCTCCCGTCCTCCGCCTGGTGGGACGCCAGGTAGTCCCGCGCGCCGCCGCCGTCGACCGCATCGACGCCGCCGACCGCGATCAACGCCTGGAGGGCCAGGGCGGTGTCGTGGGCCGTCGACGGGCTGTCGCCGAAGCCGCCACCCGGATTCTGTTTGCCGGCGAGGAACGTGAGGGCCGCCGGAAGCACGTCGGTGTCGCGGGCGGTCGCATGGAGCGCCTGGAGGACGGCGGCCGTGATGGCGGTCCGTCCCGGGGCGCCCGGCGCGCTGCCCCAGCCGCCGTCCGGACCCTGGGCGGCGAGGAGGAAGCCGGCGCCGGCGTCGAGGGTCGTGCTCGGCGTGCCGGCGGTGGTGCCGAGCGCCAGGATCGACAGCGCCGTGTCCATGGGATCGCTGGCGTACCCCGGGCCGAGGCCCCAGCCGCCGTCGGCGTTCTGGCGGGCGAGCAGCCGGCCGGTCGCCGCCGTGCTCCCCCTCCCCTGCTCCGCCAACGCGACGGCCGAACGGGCCAGGTAGTCGGTCGTCGCCTCCGCCCCTCCGTCGAGGCGGGACTGCAGCCAGCCGATCGCACTGCTGCCGCCGGTGAACTGGGCGTCGAGCGCGGTCAACGTTCCGAGCGCCAGGGCCGTGTCCCGGGTGCCGGTCGCCGGCCGGTCCTGCCAGGAGCCGTCTCCCGCCTGCCGGCCGCGCAGCCAGGCCAGGCCCTCGACCAGGCTCGCCTCGGTACCGCGCAGCGGCCCGCCCGGCACCTCGTCCGGCGCGCCGGGCTCTCCGACGGGCTGCGCCTCCGGGTAGACCTCGAGCAGGCCACGCCCGCCGGTCAGCACCGCGAAGCGGGTCTCGAGCCCCTGCCGGATGCGTTCGATGGCCGCGATCTGCGCCGGCGTCGGCTCCTCCCCCGGCCGGACCAGCAAGACGAAGCCGGCCCGGAAGAGCTTCTGTGCGTCCGCGGCCGCCGGGACGCGCGGTCCTTCGGCCGCGATCACGTCGTCGATGGTCACCGTCGTCGCCTGCCCGGTGACCGTCGCGCCCACCCTCGGGAGCCGGGTCGGGTCGGTCCCGGGGGAGTCGATCAGCACGAACGGCGGCACCTCGCTCGCGTCGAAGAAGCCGGCGAGGTAGAGGTCGAGCGGGCTCAGCAGGCGGAGCGCGCCGGTGGAGACGAAGCTGCCGTCGCCCCGGTCCCGCCAGTCGTTGCCGTAGAGGACCGAGGCGTCGCTGTCGAGGAGGTAGCTCCAGTGGGAGCCGTCGCGGCCGAGCAGGGCGTCGGACAGGCTGCCGTCGGGCCGGCGGAAGCGCACGTGGGCGCCCCACTGGTGGAGGATCTCGTGGGTCGCGACCGCGAGGGTCTCCTCGAAGGCCGGGTCCAGAGGGTCGGTCGCATAGCGCGCCAGCGACGCCATGTCGATGTACCCCTGGAGGCGCCCGTCGCTGCCGTAGAGGGCGCTCTCGTCGAACAGCGGCAGGCCGATGCCGGAGACGTCGTTGCGGATGCCGAGGTGGAAGGCGACCGCGTCGCCGGTGTCGAACTCGAAGGTCGAGAAAACGACCAGGAAGTCGTAGTGATCCGGGTGGTGGGCGTAGAACTCGCGCGCCACCAGGGCCCGCGGCAGCGCGTTGACCTCGCCCTGGTAGTACTGGTCGTAGTCGCCGGTGACCTCGATCACCGACAGGTGCCCCTGGTCGCCGACCGCCTGCGCCAGGGCGTCCGGCGGTCCCGGCAGCTCACCCGGCGGTGGGCGCACGCCGTCGGCCGCAGCCGAGGCCATGGGGATCGCGAACAGGCCCAGGAGTCCGAGAACCCAGGCGGCGAGACCTCTGCGGCCGCCACGGACGCGCGCCTGCATCACGGCCGGGCGCCTTCCGGAGAGTCGGCCGGCGGCGGAGCCCGGGCGGGGACGATCGGCTGCGGACCGAAGCGCCGCGGCGGAGCCGGCGCCTGGCGCGAGATCTCGGTCACCCGGGACGGCCGGTCGGAGGACTCCGCCCGGAACATCCAGTAGCGGGTCCGCTTGCGCCCCGCCTTGTCCTGGGAGTCGATGCGCTCCTCCAGCTCGATCCGGTCGTCGAGCACGCCGAGGATCAGCGGTGCATGGTCCGCGAGGCGCTCGCCGCGGTGGACGACGGTCAGCTCACCGGAGGCGTCCTGGACCACCGCGGTGCCGGAAGCGGGGCTCGTGGTGAGGAGGCGGAGGGTCGTCCATGCCGGCGCCTCGGCGGGCGTCACCGGAGGCTCGGCCGCCGCCGGCGAGGAGCAGACGAGGCCGGCGAGAGCCAGCGCCCGGACGACGAGTACGGCCGAAAAGCCCAACCAACGCACCACGCAAGTACCTCGGATCGGTGATCAAAAACAAACTGCACGAAACCAGACGAAAAAACGGTACGGCAAGTCGAGATCTTTCGTCAATAGTGTTAAGAAAAGCTACTTATGCACATTCATCTTTCGAGTCGAAAGATCGCCGAGCACGTCCTCGATCTCCTCGAGCGCCGCCCGCAGGTCGTCGGCGATCTCCCCCGCCAGGACATGGGGGTCCGGAAGGTTTGCCGAATCCTCCAGGCTCTCGTCGCGGAGCCAGAAGATGTCGAGATTGAGCTTGTCGCGCTGGACGAGCTCGTCGTAAGAGTAGGCGCGCCAGCGGCCGTCCGGAGTCCCCTCGGACCAGGTCGGTGTCCGGTGGTGGCGGTCGCCGGGCTTGTAGCAGGCGACGAACTCCACCAGATCCTTGGACGTAAGCGGCCGCTCCTTGAGGGTGAAGTGGCAGTTGGTGCGCAGATCGTAGACCCACACGTCCCGCGTCCACGGCTTGTCCGACCCCGGCTTGCGGTCGAAGAACAGGACGTTCGCCTTCACCCCCTGGGCGTAGAAGATCCCGGTGGGCAGGCGCAGAAGCGTGTGGACCTCCGTCTCCAGGAGGAGCTTGCGGCGGACCGTCTCCCCCGCTCCCCCTTCGAACAGCACGTTGTCCGGCACCACCATCGCCGCCCGTCCGTGGATCTCGAGCAGGCTCTTGACATGCTGGACGAAGTTGAGCTGCTTGTTGGACGTGGTGGTCCAGAAGTCGGGCCGGTTGTAGGTCAGCGTCTTGCGGTCGGACTCCCCGGCCTCGTTGACCACGGTGATCGACGACTTCTTGCCGAACGGCGGGTTGGTCAGCACCACGTCGGCGTGGACGCTCGGCTCGTCCCGCAGGGCGTCGTCGGTCTGGATCGGCGGCGTCCGTGCGTCGTCGGTCGGCCCGATGCCGTGGAGCAGCAGGTTCATGGCGCAGAGGCGGCTGACCCCGTCCACCAGCTCGACCCCGCGGAGCGCCTCGTACTGGAGGAAGCGCTTCATCTCCTTGTCCAAGCCGGGAAGATCGGGCCGGCCGGCCATGTACTGGTAGGCGGCGAGCAGGAATCCGCCCGTGCCGCACGCCGGGTCGTGCACCACCTCGCCCGGTTGCGGCTGGACGCACCGGACCATCGCGTCGATCACGCTCCGGGGCGTGAAGTACTGCCCGGCGCCGCCCTTGACGTCCTGGGCGTTCTTCTCCAGCAACCCCTCGTAGGCGTCCCCCTTGACGTCGGAGGACATGGAGAGCCACTCCTCCTTGCCGATCAGGTCGACGATCAGCGTGCGCAGCTTCGCCGGGTCCTGGATCTTGTTCTGCGCCTTGCGGAAGATCAGCCCGAGCATGCCCCCCTGCTGGCCGAGGGTCTGGAGGGTCTCCCGGTAGTGGGCTTCGAGCCTCTCCCCCTCCATCAGCGGCCCGGACAGATCCGACCAGCGGTAGCCCGCGGGCACCGGCTGCTCCTCGCCGGTCAGGCCCTCCCGCTCGTCGGCCATCTTGAGAAACAGCAGGAAGGTGAGCTGCTCCAGATAGTCCTGGTAGGAGAGCCCGTCGTCCCGTAAGACATTGCAGTACGACCAGAGCTTGTTGACCAGGCGGGACGAATCGCTCACGGGGACTCCTCGATCGGATCGAAGCAGAGAAACGGAGAGGCTGGCGCGGACACCCTCACGAGCGCCCGGTCCCTCGCCGGCGCCGCACGGGCTTCGCCGCCGCGCGCTCGGCCCGGATGCGCTCCAGGAGCACCGACGCCGGCTCGTCGTCCGGGTCCTGGTCGACGAGCTTGCCCTCGAAGGCCCACTTGAGGATGGATTGGCGGAGGCGGGAGATGCGAAGAATGGATCTCCTGGCGGACTCCTCCATTGCCAGAATTTCATCCCACTTTTGTTCAATTTCTGCGACCATTCGCTCCTGTTCAGCTCTTGGTGGCAGCGGCAAGAGGACACTTCGAATGTCTGTCAGTCCCAGACCGACCTTTGTAGCTCCTCTTTCAAGAGAGCCGAGCTGTTGTTTACCCCCAGACTCACTTGCCAGGTACCAGGCGAGATGCCTTGAGTACGCTCCCGGAACTGGCCTTGCGAGTGCGACGTGTTGATTGATGTAGGCCTCCCCGAGTTCATCTGGGATAAGGCCCACCATTCCCACGTCGGCTGTTATGGAGATCAGGATGTCACCTCCCATCACACGGGTTCTCATTCCCTCTGCTCCTGGGGGAGGAGTCACTCGCTGTACTTCCGATAGATCAAGCGCGATGGTGTCGTGATCCAAGTTGCCCATCCGAAGGAACATCGCTCCTTGCTCGGAGTAGTACTTAGCCCAACCGCGCGAACCACTCGTGACGAAATGGAAGAGTTGGTCGGTTGTCGCCCAGCACCATCCGTCTGGTAGCTCGGGAGGGTCCGAGACCTCGGGTCCCGCTGGCACGACGTATTGCACCTTCCACTTGTCGTCCTTCAGCTCCTTGCCCTTGGCCCGCATCTTCTCGAGCTCGGCCTCTTCCCAGCGCTTCCGCCTTTCGACCAGGATGCGCTCGAGGAGCTTCTCGGCGGGTTCGTACTCTCTCCCCTCTCTCCGGGCCAGTTCGGCCTCGGTGGGCACCAGTCGGCCTTCGACCGCGGCCTTGAGAACTGAGGCCCGGTATCGCTTCAGGTTGGTCTGGACTCGTTTGAGTGCCTGCTCGGCGGCGTCGAGGCGGGTGAAGTATGAGTCGAGGGCAGAGACGATACGAGTCTGCTCACCGCTGGGAGGAAGCGGAACGGTAAGGTCAGAGATGACTCCTTGACTGATCTTCGGCATGCTCCCGGAGATTCCCTTGGCCGAGCGACGGAAGTACGAACGCACCGGACCAGTCTGGAAATAGGCCTCCAGAAGCTTGGGAGACACTTGCGCAACGAGGCGGACGCGAATGAGAAGGTCGGGAAAGATCGCGTACTGGGTGGGACCGGGAAACAGGCGTGCCGTACCAACCAACTCGGGTGTATTGGAGCGTTCGATGAGGATGTCGTCCGGTTCCAGCCAGAGTGAATCTACCTTCCTGGGGTCCGCGCTCGTGACCTTCGTGTTGACCTCCGAGAAGTTGCCCTCTGTGACAGCGGTGAGAGTGAGAGTTCGGACTCCTCTTTCGCTTCCACTAGCCTTCGCCGAGTGTCCGTTGCGAAGGGGCTCTCTGAGGAGATCCGACAACGGGGCAGAGACCCAGTGTCTTGGAGAACCTGTCACGCCGCCAACACCTCATTCAGCTCCTCCAGCACCCGGTCCAGCTCCTCCCCGAACACCTTCCGGGCCTTGCCCAGGCCGCCCTCTTCGACGAACGGGGTGAAGGCGAAGTCGTCGACCTCGATCTCCACGTTGGCGCCGATGTGGTCGCGGATCATCTCCAGCCAGGTGAGCTGTTGCGGGGTGAACTGCTTGCCGGTCTGGCGCTGCTGGGCGAGCCAGGTCCGGAACCGTTCCCGGACCTGCTCCTGGTAGGGCACCAGGGCGGCGTCGCGGTGGAGAGCGAAGCGGACCAGGGAGACGACGTCGGTCAGCAGCCGCTGGCCGGAGGCGCTCCGGACCCGGCTCCGGTCGAGGGTCTGGTAGGCGTGCCAGAGCCGCTCCGGGGTCCAGGAGCGCGGCGGGGCGCCGATCGCGTCGGCCAGGCCTTTGATGTCGCCGTAGTGGAGCCGGTCCTTGTAGTCGAGCGCGTAGAAGAACTGGAGCGCGGTGATCTCGTCCCTGTTCTCCTCGATGAACTGCTCGAAGGAGGTGACCAGCGCTTTCGCCTTGAGGCGTGCCTCTTCGGAGATCCCCGCCTCCAGGACTTCGTCCTCGGAGACCGTGTCGATGATCTGCTCGAGCGACCGCTTGACCTCGAGCAGGGTCTGGCGGAGGCCGGGCCGGGTGGCAAGCGGCTTCGCCGCCTCGTGGAGCAGGGCGACGGCGGCCTTCTCCACCTGGGCCTCGGTTGGCTGTTCGTCGTCCCCGAGCGCCTGGTCGCTGCGCGCCCGCTCGATCTGCGCATCCGGGTCGAGGGCGTGGACCAGCTCTCCGGTCAGGTCCTGGAGCGTCAGGCCGCCGGAAGCCTGCTCGATCGTCCGGCGGTCCAGGCCGCTGCACCGCTTGTCGAGGCGGGCGAGGCGGCTGGCGAGGCTGGAGTAGACCGCGGGGTCGACGGTGCCGGCGGCCACCTGGTCGAGCAGAGACTTGGTGCTGGCCGCGGGCTTGCGCTCCAGCGGCTGGGTGTCCGCCATCTCGGAGTCGGTGATCTCGACGCAGTCGACGATGACGAAGTGGGTCTTGGCGGTCGCGTCGGGCGAGACGGCCCGGAGCTCGGTCGGGTCGACGATCCGGACGCCGCGCCCCTTCATCTGCTCGAACAGCACCCGGCTCTTGACCGAGCGCATGAACAGGACGATCTCGATCGGCTTGACGTCGGTGCCGGTCGCCACCATGTCGACGGTCACCGCGATCCTCGGGTAAAAGCTGGTCCGGAAGTCCTGGATCAGGTCGGACGGCTTGCCCTCGGTGTTCTTGTAGGTGATCTTGCGGGCGAACTGGTCGCCCCGGCCGAGCTCCTCGCGTACGATCTCCAGGATGTCCTCGGCGTGGGAGTCGTCCTTGGCGAAGATCAGGGTCTTGGGCACCTCCGAGCGGCCGGGGAAGATCTCGGTGGTGACCTTGTCCCGGAAGGTGCGCACGATGGTCCGGATCTGATCCTTCGCGACCACCTTCCGGTCCAGGTCGCTGCCCCGGTAGGTGATCGGCTCGTCCGGGGTCTGCCAGCGGCTCTTGCGGTCTTTTCGGCTCCTGAGCTCCAGCACCGGGAGCGGGCTCGCTTCGATGGTCGACCCGTGCTCGGTGATTCGGGTCCTGATCCGGTAGATCTCGAAGTCGACGTTGACGCCGTCGGCGACGGCCTGCTCGTGGCCGTACTCCATGACCAGGTTCTGGTTGAAGAAGCCGAAGGTGTGCTTGGCGGGCGTGGCGGTCAGGCCGACCAGGTAGGCATCGAAGTACTCAAGCACCTGGCGCCACAGGGAGTAGATCGACCGGTGGCACTCGTCGACGAAGATCACGTCGAAGAACTCGGGTGGGATCGCCTCGTTGTAGACCACGGGGAGCGGCTCGGCGGAGGCCCCCGCGGTGCTCCCGAAGGCCGAGCCTTCGAAGAGCGACCCCTCCTCCACCTGGGCGTCGAGCTCCTCTTCCCCTTTGAGCATCGAGTAGAGCCGCTGGATCGTGGTGATGACCACCTTCGACGAGGACGAGATGGTGTTCGAGGTGAGCCGCTCGACGTTGTAGAGCTCGGTCAGCTTGCGGTTGTCGTCGGGCGTCCGGTAGCCCTGGAACTCCTTCTCCGCCTGCTCGCCCAGGTTCGAGCGGTCGACCAGGAAGAGGACCCGCCGGGCGCCGCCGAGCTTGATCAGGCGGTAGATCGAGCTGACCGCGAGGAGGGTTTTGCCCGAGCCGGTCGCCATCTGGATCAGCGCGCGGGGGCGGTCCTGCTGGAGCGACGCCTCCAGGTTCCGGATGGCGGTGACCTTGTTCTCCCACAGCCCGGGCAGGTGCACCGGCGGCAGGCAGGCGATCCGTGACCTCAGAGTGGAGGGCGCGTCGGCCGAGCCGTTCCGCTCGATGCACTGCTCGTCCGCCCACGCCGCCGCCCAGGTGCCGAGCGGCTCGGCCTGGAGCCACTCGGCGAGCGTCGCCGGCCGGTGGACGGTGAAGACCTTCCGGCTCCGGGGGTGCGGGTCGAGCAGGTTCGCGAAGCGGGTCTCGGAGCCGGTGCTCGTGTAGACGAACGGCAGCGGCGTGACCGGAGGGTCGAGGCTCGGTGGCAGGCCGGTCGAGTACTTCATCGCCTGGAGCTCGACGCTCGACAGCGGATACCCCTCCGGCTTGGCCTCGAGCACCCCGGCGGCGCGCCCGTCGACGAACAGCAGGTAGTCGGCCGTGCCGTGACCGGGTGCCATGGGGAACTCCCGCACGGCGACGCCCCGGGCCGCGTGGCGGTTCAGGGCGGCATGGTCCTGGACCGCCCAGCCGGCCTGCTCCAGGAGCCGGTCGATCCGGACGCGTGCCTGCTCCTCGGGCTTCAGGGGCATGGGGGCGCCAGTCTACTTCAGGCCGATCCCCCGTTGGCGGTATCGGGTTCCGGGCCGCGGCCCGGTCAGCTTCTTGCCCCCGGGGCTTGCCCCGGGATCAGGGGCGCCGCGGTCGGGCGACGTCGCCCGGCGAGCGCTGGTGGTACTCGTCCGAGCTGAGGATGTCGACGATGACGTCCTCGTAGTGCCCCTTCTGGACGTCGTCCAGGTAGGTTCGCCGGCCCGAGGGGTCGAGGTCGCGGCCGAGGAGGCCGCGGTAGAAGCTCTCCAGGATCTGGTCCGGGGAGAGCCTGGACCGGCGGCCGCGGAACTCGGAGCTGTCGAGGAGCGAGCGGATCAGGTCACGGGTCTTGCCACGGCTCACCTGGAGCGAGGCGTCGTCGAGCCAGCGGTTGTCGGGCTGGCGGCCGAGGATCGCCTGGTAGACGGAGGTCGCCACGAGCTCGTCGTGGGAGCTCACGGCGATGCCCTGCGGCCGGCCCCCGGGCGGACGGAACCCCGGCTCCACGGCCGGCGGCCGGTTCCTCCGGCCGACCTCGATGCGCAGCGTGTGGTCGAGGTTCATGTTGTTGGGGACCCAGTACAGCACGCTACAGGTGCCGGTACGGTCCCCGGTCCGGACGTGGATCGTGCCGTGCTCGAAGTCCTCGAGCTGCACCAGGCCGCGGCAGGAGTTGTCCAGGTCGAAGCCGAAGCGGAATCGTTCCTGGGGGAAGGAATTCCCGTCCTGGTCGTAGCCCCGCGCTTCGATCGAGATCTGCTCTCCCGGCGGGAGGACGAGGGTGTCTCCGTCGAGGAACCCTTGCCCGTGGACGTCGAGGCCGGTGTCGGCGACCACCGGCTGGCTCCACTGGTCCCGGTGGCTTCGGCTCGACGACCAGTGCTGTGCGTCGGCCGCCGGAGCCGCGACGATCGTGTAGAGAAGGCAGAGGACGAAGAGGGCGGCGACTGAGAGTCTGGGACGGTTCAAGATGGTCTCCTCCTGCGGTGGATGTCCAGGGTGACGACGATGTCGTCCTCTTTCAGCAGCAAGGTTCGTGCCGGCCGGCCTGGGCTGGGCTGGCCCTCCCCCGCCCGCTTCCCATTCGCTTCCCAGAGATGCAGCGCCGCCGCTGCCGGCAGGGCGCCGGCTCGTAGAAGCTATTTGTTGTCAGGGGGTTGAGTTGGAGGCGACGGGCGGATTCGAACCGCCGAATGAGGGTTTTGCAGACCCTTGCCTTACCACTTGGCCACGTCGCCCCGTGGAGGCAATCTTAGCATCGCCTCCGTGAGCCTTCAAACCCTCGAACGCCCATGCAGGCCGTTTTGTCCCAGGATCTGTCCCGATGGGCTCCTGGGACACGAAAACGCTGGCCTCGACAGGCCGCCGAGCTCGTCTAAGTCCTGTTTTTAGAGGGAGTTAAGATGGAGCGGGAAACGGGATTCGAACCCGCGACCCCAACCTTGGCAAGGTTGTGCTCTACCACTGAGCTATTCCCGCTCGTTTCAAGCTCACGGCACGGCGTTTCCGCCGCGCGGAGGCAAAGGATAGTCGGCCGTGCGGGGCCTGTCAACACCTGCGGGCGGGTTGATCCGCCGTGCCCGCTCGCCCGCCTACTCGACGCGGAAGGCGTCGCGCAGCAGGGTGTACTCGAACGCCCCGTCGACCAGGTCCATTCCCAGCACGTCGAAGCGGCAGGGCCCGTCCCAGGGCCGCCGGGCGAGGTAGGCGGAGGCGGCCCGGGCGAGCTTGCGCCGCTTGGTGGCGTCGACGGCCAGGACGGCGGGGCCGAAACGGTCGCCGGCACGGGCCTTGATCTCGACGAAGCAGAGGGTGTCGCCGTCGGTGGCGACCACGTCGAGCTCGCCGCCCCGGTTGGTCACGTTGACCGCCAGGACGCCGTAGCCCTGGCGGCGCAGCCAGGCCACCCCCTGGCGCTCGGCCTGGGCTCCCTTGGCCCGGTTGTGGGGTTGGGATCGGAAGGCCGACCCGGAGCCGGAGCGGGAGCGGGGCACCCCCTCTCCCCTACTTCCTCTTCCAGCGGGTCCCCTGGGGGGTGTCCTCGATCACGACGTTGCGGGCGGTGAGCTCGTCGCGGAGCCGGTCGGCCTCGGCGAAGTCGCGGCCGGCGCGGGCCTCCTCGCGCCGGCGAATCAGGTCTTCGATCTCCGCCGCCTCGTCGTCCGCCGCCTCGCCCCCGTCGGTCCCGTCGGCTCCGTCGCCGGACCATTCGGTCGGGTCGAGCACGCCCAGGACCCGGTCGACGTCGGCCAGGGCGCCGGTGACCCGCTCCTGGTCGCCCGCGGCGAGCCCCTCCTCCACCGCCTTGTTGACCTCCTTGACGAAGGCGAACAGCGCCGCCAGCGCCTTGGACATGTTGAGGTCGTCGGCCAGGGCCGCGCGGAAGTCCGAGGCCAGGCTCTCGGCCGCGGGGGCGACGGTCGACGTGCCGTCCGCGCCCTCCGTTGCCGTCGCCACCCGGAAGCGCATCTCGTCGACCCGGGCGAGGGCGCGGCCGGCGGCCTCCAGGGAGTCGAAGGTGAAGTTGAGCTTCTGGCGGTAGTGGACGGAGAGGAAGAGGTAGCGCAGCGCCCGCACGGAGACGCCCCGCTCCTGGAGGTCGGAGAGCGTGAACTGGTTGCCCAGGCTCTTCGACATCTTCTCGCCTTCGACGATCAGGTGCTCGGCGTGCAGCCAGTAGCGCACGAACGGCTCGCCGGTGGCCGACTCGCTCTGGGCGATCTCGTTCTCGTGGTGCGGAAAGACGTTGTCGACGCCGCCGGTGTGGATGTCGAAGGTCTCGCCCAGGTAGGCCATGCTCATGGCCGAGCACTCGATGTGCCAGCCGGGCCGGCCCGGGCCCCACGGGCTGTCCCAGGACGGCTCGCCCGGCTTGGCGGCCTTCCACAGGACGAAGTCGCGCACGTCCTCCTTCTCGTACTCGTCCGACGCCACCCGCTCACCCCGGCGGGCCTGGGAGAGGTCGATCCGCGAGAGCTTGCCGTAGTCCTCGTCGTCGGCGATGCGGAAGAAGATCGAGCCGTCGCTCTCGTAGGCGAAGCCGCGTTCGAGGAGCCGCTCGACCAGGGCGATCATCTCCTGGACGTGCTCGGTCGCCCGCGGGTAGTGCTCGGCCCGCTGGATGTGGAGCGTGTCCAGGTCGTGGAAGAACGAGTCGATGTAGGGCGCCGTGTACTCGTCGATCCCCACCCCGCGCTCCTGGGAGGTGGTGATGATCTTGTCGTCGACGTCGGTCAGGTTCATCACCTGGGTGACCTCGAACCCGAGGAGGGTGAGGGCCCGGCGCAGCAGGTCTTCGAACAGGAAGGTCCTGAGGTTGCCGATGTGGACGTGGTTGTAGACCGTCGGTCCGCAGGTGTAGAGGCTCGCCTTGTCGTCCTCGATCGGCTTGAACGGGACGAGCCTGCGCTCGATGGTGTTGTAGAAAACCGGTCTCGTCATGACGGGGTCGCTCGGGAGGTTGGGAGGGTCTCGGACGGTCGGGTCAGAGCGAGGCGTTCACCGAGCCGCCGGCCCAGGAGACCGCGCCGATCTCGTTGCCGTCGGGGTCGAGGGCGTGGTCGCCCGAGAAGCTGACGGAGCCGGAGCCGGAGGCGATGGCGGTGAACCGGAGCGTCATCAGCACGCCGGAGCCGGAGACCCCCGACACGTTGCCGAGGCGGGTGTGGCCGACCACCAGTTGTCCGGAGCCGGTCTGGGCCACCTGGAGGGTGGTCTGGGTGCCGCCGCCCGACAGATGGCTGCCTTCGGTGTAGCCCTCGTAGCGCAGGACGCTGCTCGGGAAGCTCAGGTCGAAGGCGACGCCGTAGAGGTTGTCGACCGAGTCGGCGCGGACGTCGAGCTCGAGGGTCGTGCCGCTCGAGCCGGAGCCGCGGACCAGGCGGATCGCCGGAGCCGACGCGGAGCTGGCGGTGAACGAGACGCCAGCCTGGGGCTGTGTCGGCGGGTTCGGGGTGCCGCCGCCGCCACCGCCACCCCCTCCCCCGCCGCCGCAGCCAGCGAGCGGCAGGGCGAAGAGGGCGAGGGCCACGACCACGGCGATCGCCGCGGAGGGGACCGTCCACGCTCGCCTCGGGCGCCTCACGCCGGCACCTCTTCGTTCTCCTCGGCGAGCTTCTTGAGCTGGCGCTTGACCCGCTCTTTGCGCAGGCCGCGCAGGTGGTCGACGAACAGGATGCCGTCCAGGTGGTCGATCTCGTGCTGGATCGCCCGCGCCAGCCAGTCCTCGGCCTCGATCTCGAAGGTCTCGCCGGAGGCGTCCCGGGCGCGCACCCGGATGAACTTGGCGCGCGGCACTTTGTCGGTGATCCCGGGGATCGACAGGCACCCCTCGACCTCGACGCCGCGGCCTTCGCAGTCGAGAATCTCGGGGTTGATCAGCACGTGCAACTGGTCGGAATCTTCGCCCACCGACAGGTCGACCACCAGGACCCGGCTCTCCACCCCGATCTGGGGTGCGGCGAGTCCGATGCCCGGGGCCTTGTGCATGGTCTCCACCATGTCGTCCGCGAGGCGGCGTAGCTCGTCGTCGAAAACCTCCACCTCGGGGCAGCGCACGCGCAGCACGGGATCGGGGTAGAGGCGAATCGGTCGGATCATCGGGGCTCCTGGGTGGGGTCGTTCCTGGCGGTAGGTCGCGCCGCCGAGGGCGCTCGGTTCGGCTCGACCTATTCCAACTCTGCGCGGATGGAGGCGACCTTGCGGTCGTTGTGCTGCATCCGCAGGGTGGTAAGGAATCCGCGGGGGTCGGGATTCCCCTGGAGTGAGGATTCTAGGCCGGTGCGGTCGAGAGCCAGCGCCCGGCCGGCTTCGACGACGTAGTAGTCGGCCGGCCAGGGCTTGCGCTCGAGCAGCACCGACTCGCCGATCACGTCGCCCGCGCCGAAGCTGCGCAGGGCCGAGAGAGTGGCGTCCGGGTCGGCGTTCGGCATGCGCGCGCTGACCACGCCGTCGAGGATGAACAGCAGGCGCTCGTCGCTCGTGCCGGCGCGGAGGAAGGCCTTGCCGGTCTCGAGCACCACCGGCTCCAGGGTGGCGAAGAACCGGCGCAAGATGTCGGTCGGCAGGTGGCGGATCAGGTCCGACGCCGCCACCTGGTGCCACAGGCGCTCGATCGCGATCGCCGCGGTGGCGCCTCCCCGCCCCTCCCGCAGACCTTCGATGGCCAGGGTCCGGCTGCGCGCCGAGCTCTTGGCCATCTCCAGCCGCTCGATCCGTTCCCCCAGGCTCTGGTCGGCGGGCGCAAAACGCTTCGCCTTGGCCAGCAGGGCGATGCCCCGGTCGTAGAACCCGTCCTGGGCGTACTCGTCGGCCACGAAGAGGAACTCGTCGAGCGCCGCACCGCGCTGCTCGAGGCCGAGGTAGGCCTCGGCCAGGCGGAGGTGGCAGTGGAGGTCGTTCGGGTTGATCTTGAGGCGCGCCTTGAGGCGGTCGACCGCCTCGTCGTAGCGCTCGAGCACGATCAGATCTTCGATCGTCGAGGCTTCGTCGGGGCGAGTGTCACGCTCTCCCCCCTTGAATAGTTTCTTGAACACCACAGCGCGCTTCCTCCTGAGTCGTCTGGAACAGGACAACAGCCGCACCCGCCGAGTCGGCGGATGACGAAAAGTCGAGCATGTCGAGCGCATCCCGCAACGCGGGAACCAGCCCTCTGGCGCCTTCGAGGAGGCTCCGTGGCATTATAGTCGACGAGTCCCTCTACCCGGCCGGCCCCGACCGGACCCTCTCGGACGGAAGCGCCCTCTGGAGAGGACGGTTTCCGGGGCCGCGACCGCCGGCCGATATCGCGGCGCCGGCCCGAATCCCCCGGGGAATGCGCCTGCGCAGGGGCTGCGCGACCGAGGCGCCCCGGTGGCGCGGTTCTTGCGGAATCCCCGGGCATCAGTGGTCGTTGACGACCCTGGAGACACGGAGCCCACACCATGAGAGACCGACTCACAGCCCATCGCTTCGGAACGAACGCCGCGCGCCCCGCCCGCCTCGCGGTGCTGTGCGCCCTGGCGCTCTTCACCGTGCTGGTGGTCGGCCCGGCCGCCGCCGAGCACACGATCGACCCGACCGTGGCCTCCCCGGACCTGCCCGACGGCTATGCGGGCAGCTACAGCTACGTGCGCGTCCTGGAAGGGTCGGCTACCCTGACCCAGGGGGACAACGGCGACCGGGATCAGCTCCAGGTCAACCAGCCGATCCTGGTCGGCGACCGGATCTGGGTGGCGCCGCGGAGCCGGGTCGAGGTGGTCCTCTCCGACCGCAACATCCTGCGCGTCGACGCCGGCTCGGAGGTCGTCTTCGACTCCCTGGCCGGGTCGCCCGACCGCCAGGATCCGCTGACCGTCCTGCGGGTGCCCCAGGGCAACGTCCAGCTCGTGGTGGTGTCCGACTTCCTCGGTGACGGCCTGCCGCGGATCGACACGCCCAACACCACGATCTACGCCTACGACGTCGGCTCCCTGCGGGTGACCACCGACTCCGGCGACTGGACCGAGGTGGTGGCCCGCGAAGGGTCGGCCGAGGTCGTCACGCGCCGTGGGTCGTTCCTGATCGACCGGGACGACGAGGCGGTGATCGAAGGCGATCGCGACCCGCGCGACGACGTCCGCGAGGCCAGCCGTCTCGACTCGCTCGAGCTGTGGGGTGAGCGTCTCGACCGCGAGGCCCGCTACGCCGAGGCGCCCTACGTCGACGACTCGCTCCAGTACGAGGCCGCGAGCCTCGACCGCTACGGCTCCTGGGTGACCATCGAAGGCCGGCAGGCCTGGCGCCCGCGGGTGGCGGCCGACTGGCGGCCTTACTGGAACGGGCGCTGGTCCCACAGCCCCCTGGGCTACACCTGGGTCTCCTACGAGCCGTGGGGCTGGGTGCCCTACCACTACGGCACCTGGGACTACGTCCCCGGCTACGGCTGGTCGTGGTTCCCCGGCGTCCAGTTCGCGCCGGCCTGGGTCTACTGGTACTGGACCGACGCCTACGTCGGCTGGGTCCCGGCGGGCTACTACACCCACTTCTACCACCCGCTGTTCGGCGCCGACGCCGTCTTCCGCTGGGGTGTCTACGGCTGGACCGACGGCCGCTGGGGCGCGTACCACGACTGGAACTTCTGCGACCTGCGCTACTTCGGCGACTCGCACCAGCACCACCACATCTATCGCGGTGACCGGTTCGCCGAGCACTCCGGCTACGCGGTGCCCCGGCGCGGCATCGTGACCACCGACACCCGGGGTCTCGACCACGTCGCCACCCGCCGTGGCCAGGAGGTCGTCGACACGCTGGCCCGGCGGACCCGCCCGGGCCGTGACGGGAGCCTGCCCGACGTGACGCGGTTCGTCGCCCGGGAGCGAGCCATCGGCCGGAACATCCAGAGCCTGGTCACCGTCGACCGGAGCGACGCAGGCGCCGGCCGGCCGTCGCGGATGATCGCCGACGAGAGCCGGCAGGTGCGCGAAGGGACGTCGGGCTCCGGCGCCCGCTCCCGGAACGACGTCGACACCACGGCCGCGGACCGGGCGCGGCGGATCGAGTCCATCCGGCAAGATCTGCCGACGGCGGCCCGGCGGACCCCGACCGAGGAGACGGTGCGCTCCGGCAGCGACCGGAGCGATCAGGTCGGACGGGTCGTGCCGCAGCGCACGCCGACGGGCGACGCCACCCGTCGCACCGACGCGATCGTCCGTGACCGCGAGGTCGACCGCAGGCAGCGGGCGGACGAGATCCGCCGCGCCCTGCCGGTGACCCCGCGCGGCTCGGTGGACGGCGCGACCAGAGAGGGTTCCAGAGGCAGCGGCCGCACCGAGACCGAGTCGAGCTGGCGCGAGCGCACCCCGGTGGTGCCCGATCGGACCCAGGTCCAAGGTCGGGAACAGGGTCGGACCCAGGGTCAGTCCCAGGGCGGCACCCGCGACGAGGCGACGCGGCGCGACCCCCAGCGGGGCGAGCGCATCTCGATTCCCCGCCGGGTGATCGAGGGCGTCCGCTCGACGCCGCGCGAGATCAAGCCACCGACGCGGATGATCGAGACGACCCGGGAGCGCACGAGCACCACGACCCGTTCCGAGTCGGCCAAGCCGCCGCCCCGCTCGAGCTCGACGCGTTCGACGACCTCGTCCCGGAGCCAGTCGTCGAGCTCCCGGTCCAGCGTCTCCCATCGCTCGTCGTCGTCGAGCCGGAGCGGCAGCAGCGCGCACGGCCGCTCGGGCGGATCGACGCGCAGCTCGTCGAGCTCCTCCGCCCGGTCGCGGAGCCACGGCAAACCGCCGATGTAGATCGATAGAGATCGATCCGGAGGATCGGGCGGAACCGATTCGGTCGGGCTTGCCGGGCCTATAGAATGATCGGCCCATGCGGCCCGACCGAATCACCTTGCTGCTGTTCATCCTCTACTGCGTCGAGATCGGGCTCTTCCTGAGCTTCGCTCCGTGGACCGGCCTGTGGGACCACACCCTCGGCCTCATCCCCTACGCCTCGGTGCGTCAGGCGGCGCTCCATCCCGTGGTCCGGGCCGTCGTCACCGGCTTCGGCTTCATCCACCTGATCTGGGGGCTCCACGACCTGACCCTCCTGATCTCGCGGCGCTCCGAGTGACCCCTTCGGCCCGTCTCGGCCCCCTCCACCGACCGCCGGTTCCCCGGCTGATGGCGATCACCGACCGGCACGCCCTCGGGGAGCGATCGCTGGAGGAGTGGCTGGACGCCGTGGTCCAGGTCGGGGTCGACACGGTCCAGGTGCGGGAGAAGGACCTGGACGACCGCGCCCTCTTCGACCTGGTCGTGCGCGTGCGCCGGCGGGTGGCCGCCGGAGGCACCGCGGTCACCGTGCTGGTCAACGGCCGGCTCGACGTCGCCCTGGCCGCGGGCGCCGGCGGCGTCCACCTGCCGGCCGCGGGCCTGCCGGCGGCAGCGCTGCGGCGCTGGGCGAGCCGCCGCGGCGCCGACCCCCTGATCGGCCGCTCCACCCACACGCCCGAGGAGGTTTCCGCGGCCCGTGACGCGGGTGCGGACTATGTGCTCTTCGGGCCGGTCTTCCCCACCCCGAGCAAGGCGCGCTACGGGCCGCCGGCCGGGCTCGCCGCGCTGCGAAGGGCGGTCGCGGTCGGCGTGCCGGTGCTCGCCCTCGGGGGGGTGGACGCGGAGACCGTCGGCGCCGTCGCCGACGCGGGGGCGGCCGGAGCCGCCGGCATCCGCGTCTTCCTGGAGGCCGCGTCGCGCGAGCGTTTCGTCTCCGCCGGGCGGTCCCGGTTCGGTTCCGGCGACGCCGCCCCGGGCTCTCCCGCCGTGGTAGATTCCCGCGACGGGCCGAAGGCATGATCGACGCACTCCGCAAGCTCCAGTACGCCTACCTCTCCCTCGCCGTCGTGGTCCTCGACCAGTGGACCAAGTGGCTGGTCGAGGTCCACCTGCCACGGACCGCCAGCCAGCCGGTGATCGACGGCTTCCTGAACCTGACCCACGTCCAGAACACCGGCGTGGCGTTCGGCCTGTTCGCCAAGCACGGTGCCCACGGCGGATCGTGGCTGCTGGTGGCGCTCGGCGTCGGCGCGCTGGTGGCGGTGATGGTCTACTTCCGCTTCGCGCCGGCCCGCAACCGCACGCTGCTTTCGGCGCTCGCCCTGATCGTCGGCGGTGCGGTGGGTAACCTGATCGACCGGCTCGCGAGCGGCGGGGTGACCGATTTCATCGACGTCTACGTCGGCGCCCACCACTGGCCGGCCTTCAACGTCGCCGACAGCGCCATCACGGTCGGCATCTTCCTGATGCTCCTGGACAGCTTCAGCGCCCACCAGCGCCCCGAGGAGCGGTCGCGCGAGGACGAGGACCCCTCCTCCCCCGGCGGCGATCCGGCCGAGGCCACCGGCTCGACCGGCGGTTGAGCCCCGTGCCGGAACGGTTCGACGAGGACGGCCCCGAGCCTCTGATTGACGGCCCCGAGCCTCTGACCGTCGACCCAGCGAGCTCCGGCGACCGCCTGGACCGGGCGCTCGCCGAGCACCTCTCGGCCTCCCGCAACCAGATCCAGCAGTGGATCCGCGACGGCCGGGTGACGGTCGACGGCGCCGTGGTCGACAAGCCGTCGGCACGGCTGGAGGACGGCCAACGGATCGCCGTCGACGTGCCGCCTCCCCAGCCCTCCGGCATCGAGCCGGAAGAGGGGGCGCTCCGCATCCTGCACCAGGACCGGGACCTGGTCGTTCTGGACAAGCCGGCGGGCCTGACGGTGCACCCGGGCGCCGGGCGGCCGACCGGTACCCTGGTCCACCGGCTGCTGGCCCATTTCCCCGACGTCGAAGGCGTGGGCGGCCCGGGACGTCCCGGCATCGTCCATCGGCTGGACAAGGACACCAGCGGCGTGCTGGTCGTCGCCCGGACGCAGGCCGCCTACCGGGCGCTCCAGGCGGCCTTCGCCTCCCGCTCGGTGGACAAGCGCTACCTGGCGGTGGTCTACGGCGAGCCGGCGCCCGCGGAGGGAGAGATCGACGCGCCGATCGGCCGGCACCCGGACCGGCGGACCCGCATGAGCGTCCGCCCGGACGGGCGTCCGGCGCTGTCGCGCTATCGCACGCTGGCGGCGGCGCGGGGCGTGGCGCTGCTCGAGGTCGACATCGCCACCGGGCGGACCCACCAGATTCGGGTGCACCTCAAGTCGATCCACCACCCGATCGTGGGCGATCCGGTCTACGGCGAGGCGCGCTGGAAGGGGGTGGAGCCAGCGGTCCGGAGGCCGCTCGCCGCGTTCCCGCGGCCGGCTCTCCACGCCTGGACGATCGCCTTCGACCATCCGACGACCGGCGCCCGCGTCTCCTTCGAGGCGCCGGTGCCGGACGATCTCAGGACGTTGTGGATCCGGGTGGCGGGCCAGGAGTGGCCGGCCCGCTAGGGGCCACCACCCCCGGCTTCCCGGCGAGCGCCTCTCTAGAGAACGTCCTTCGGCGGCGTGTACTCGCGGTTCTGGCTCTCGGCGACCGCGGAGCAGGTGATCTTGCCGTCGTAGGTGTTGATGCCGGCCAGCAGGCCGTCGTCGGCGAGCGCCGCCTTGCGCAGCCCCTTGTTGGCGAGCTGCAGGGCGTACGGCAGCGTCACGTTGTTGAGCGCCAGGGTCGAGGTGCGCGGCACCGCGCCCGGCATGTTGGCCACGCAGTAGTGGATCACCCCGTCGACCTCGTAGATCGGGTCGGAGTGGGTCGTGGCATGGGTGGTCTCGAAGCAGCCGCCCTGGTCCACCGCCACGTCGACGGCGACCGAGCCGCGCTTCATCTCCGAGAGCATGTCGCGGGTCACCAGCTTGGGCGCCGAGCGCCCCGGGATCAGCACGGCGCCGATCAGCACGTCACAGCGGCCGAGCGCCGCCAGCAGGTTGTAGCGGTTGCTGTAGAGGGTCGTGATCTGGCCGTTGAAGGTGTCGTCCAGGAAGCGCATCCGGTCGAGGTTGGTTTCGAGCACCACGACCCGCGCGCCCATGCCGAGGGCGACCTTGGCGGAGTTCAGCCCGACGATTCCGCCGCCGATCACCGCCACGTCGCCGGGCGGCACGCCGGGCACGCCGGTGAGCAGGGTTCCGCGGCCGTTGAAGCGGCGCTGGAGGTAGTACGCCCCGACCAGCGACGCCATGCGGCCGGCGACCTCCGACATGGGGGTCAGCAGCGGCAGCGCGCCCCGGTGGTCGGTGATCGTCTCGTAGGCGACACCGGCCACTTTGCGGTCGAGCAGCACCTGGGTCAGCTCGGGCAGCGGCGCCAGGTGGAGGTAGGTGAAGAGGATCTGCCCCGGCTGCATGCGGCCGTACTCGGGCTCGATCGGCTCCTTGACCTTGATCACCATCTCGGCGCCGGCCCAGAGGGCATCGGGATCGGGCTCGATCGAAGCGCCCGCCTCCACGTACTCCTGGTCCTCGAAGCCGCTACCGAGGCCCGCCTCCGCCTGGACGGTCACGTCGTGTCCCGCCTCGACCAGCGCGTGGACCCCCGCCGGAATCATCCCGACGCGGTACTCGTGGTCCTTGATCTCTTTCGGGATGCCGATCTTCACTGCGGTGCTCCTTCCGGCTATGCCTTGCGTGACGGGCGGTCGGTGTCCTTTCCCGCCCCCGGCTTCGGCTTGTCTTGGCTCTCAGCGCCACCGCTCCGTGCGCCTCCCCGGCCGCTCTCCCCCATCTCCACCTTCCCCTTGAAGAAGGCACCTTCGGCGATCGTCACCCGGGGTGCGGAGATGTCTCCCTCGATCCGGCCCGAGGCGCCGACCTCGACGCGCTCGCGACCGCGGACGTCGCCGTAGACCTCGCCGGCGACCATCACCGAACGGGCCTCGATCTCACCGCGGACCACGCCCGACGAGCCGACCACCGCCCGCGCCTCGATGCGCAGCGTGCCCGTCAGCTCGCCTTCGACCAGCAGCTCGGTGCTCCCGGTGATCTCCCCTTCGATGCGCGTCCCCTCGGCGATCCGGGTGGCGGCGCGCTCCCGCGGCGCCGGTCCGGGACCCGGGCCGGGCTGCGGGGAGGGTGGACCGCCGCTCGGACGGGCGAAGGTTTGGGGCTCGTCATCGCGTCGGAAAAGAGGCATGGCAGGCTCGCGGGAAGAGGGTTCGTGGGATACGGATCGGGCCGGGTCGCAAGCGTCTGGCTGTCGCGGACGAGCTCGCTGCCTCCGGATCGCTCCAGGCCGGCTGGTTTCGGGGATCTCTCGGGCTCGGTGGCAGAACGAACACTGGAGCGGGCAACGGGACTCGAACCCGCGACATCAAGCTTGGGAAGCTTGCACTCTACCAACTGAGTTATGCCCGCTCAGCCGGTTGCCCGGCTGGAAGAATCTAGCGAAAGGGACGTGCGGGGGTCAAGTGCGGGAAACCTGGGATCGCCCCTCGACACAGGCTGCTATACTCATGGCCATGAGCTCGTCGAGCAAGGCACCGGGACCGCCGGACGGCGCCACGGAGCAAGCCCGGAACCGCGAAGCACCGCTGTACTTCTTTCCGGAAGACGAGATCTCCGAAGCCGTGCTCCGAGAGATCCTCGCCGGCAAGGACGGAGAGCGCCGCGCCTGGGCGATTTCCCATCTCCTCCGCTATGCCCAGTGGGAGGACATCTGGACCTACGTCGACCGCGACGAGGTCCGGGAGATCTTCGCCACCCTCGACCTGCCCGAGAACCTTCGGGCGGCGTGGGCTCGGATGCTGAAAGTCGAAACTCCGGTCGGCTGAGACACCGACCGGTCACGCAGGGCCGGAGATGCGGGGTGGTGCCAGGACACATCCCCCTCCGGCCCTTTTTGGAAGCGCGAGACCGGGGCATCTCGCGGCGTCCTCGGTCGGGCGCTCCCTGCGACGTACAGGTGTACGCCTCAGTCGCGCCCTCCCTGCGGGTGCCACGATCTGCCCCGGTCTCACGCCTCCAAAACCGTCGCGGGCTTTCGGCGGACCGGCTCGCTGCGCTCGCGGTCCGGCTAGAGGCTAGCCTGGTACGGCGTTTCCGAGCGGGCGGGAACGCCTGCCACCGGTTACGGCCGAGGACCGCCCTGTCGCGGTCTTCTTCACCCTGTGCGGCTCGGAAGAGAGGCGCGAGGTTGGGGCAGATCGTGCCTCCCGCAGGGAGGTTGCGACTGAGACGTACCTCCGTACGTCGCAGGGAGCGGCCGACCGAGGACGGTGCGAGATGCCCCGAGATCGCGCCTCTCTTCAGCTCCCCATGAAGACGTCGCCAAGATCGCCGAGGATGCTGCCTTCGCCTTTGCGGCCGCCGTGGCCTCGGGGGATGGCGGCGACGACGCGGCCGGCGAGGCGGCTGAAGGGGAGCGACTGGAGCCAGACGGTGCCGGGGCCGGTCATGCGGGCGTAGAACAGGCCCTCGCCGCCGAAGATGGCGGTCTTGATGCCGGGGACGGTCTGGATGTCGTAGTCGACGGTCTGTTCGAAGGCCACCAGGCAGCCGGTGTCGACCCGCAGGACTTCGCCGGCCTGGAGGCGGCGCGAGACGATGGTGCCGCCGGCGTGCATGAACGCCATGCCGTCGCCTTCGAGCTTCTGCAGGATGAAGCCTTCACCGCCGAACAGGCCGGCGCCGATCTTGCGCTGGAAGGCGATGCCGACGGAGATCCCTTTGGCCGCGCAGAGGAAGGCGTCTTTCTGGCAGAGCAGGGTGCGGCCGTGCTCGCGCAGGTCGACGGCGACGATCTTGCCCGGGTAGGGGGAGGCGAAGGCCACGTCCTGGCGCTGGGTCGCGCCGTTGCCGAAGACGGTCATGAAGAGCGATTCGCCGGTCAGCACCCGCTTGCCGGCGGACATGAGCTTGCCCATGAAACCGCCCGCGTCCGACTGGGCGGAGCCGTCGCCGAAGATCGTGTTCATCTCGATCCCGGGGTCCATGTACATGAAGGCGCCGGCCTCGGCGACGCACGCTTCGCCCGGGTCGAGGGTGATCTCGACGAACTGGAGCTCCTCGCCGAAGATCTGGTAGTCGATCTCGTGCGCCCCTCTGGTGCCGCCCGCCGCGGGCTGTGCGGCCGCCGCCGGGACGGCTCCGGAGGCGGGGGCCGCGGCGCCGCCGAAGGCGCTGGAGAGCTCGGGCCGGCTCGTGATCGGCACCCAGTTGTCCATCCCGGTGGTGAAGACGTGGGCGTCCTGGCCGATCGCGCCGGCCTGGATCTTGCGGACAACCTCGCTCTGTGGGAAGGGGCCCTGCTGCTGCCCCGCGATCGCTATGTACCAGACGGTCTCTTCGGCCATGCCGTACCTCCCTGTCGTGGGTGAAGAGGGATTCGTTCGAGCGAGCTCATCGCAAAGGCCCAGTCTACGCAAGGGGACCGACGGTGGGCAACGGCGTCCGGCCGGCCGTGCGCCCGGAACCGGCGTGGGCCTCAGGGCGAGGGCGGCTGGAAGGCGACCTCGAACAGCCGCGGCCAGTTCTTGCCGGTGACCAGGAAGACGCCGCTCCCGATCCCGCCGCCCGTCCCCGTTCCTGACCCGGGCAGGTAGGCGATGCCGTTGAGCACGTCCATGTCCTGGGCTTCGTTCGGGCCGATCTGGCGGTAGAGCACGCTCAGGTCGGCCGTGGCGATCACTCTGCCCGTGGCCGGGTCGATCTCGACGATCAGGTTCGATCCCCAGACGTTCGCCCAGACCTTGCCGTCGACCCATTCGAGCTCGTTGAGCTGGGCGAGGGGGCGCCCATCGAGGACGACCTGGACGCGGGAGAGCTCCTCGAAGGTCTCGGGATCGCGGAACGTGAGCCACGAGCTGCCGTCGCTCATCACCAGGTGGGAGCCGTCGTAGGTCAGGCCCCACCCCTCGCCCTTGTAGTCGTACGTTCCCACCTGCTTGAAGTCCTGCCGGTCCCAGACCAGTGCCACGCCGCTCTTCCAGGTGAGCTGGATCAGCCGGTCGCGCCCCATGCGCTGTAGATCGCCTTGTGGACCCCCGGGAACCAGGGCCAGGCCCTCGCCGAAGTACTCGTCCGGCAGATCCTCCTGCTTGAGCACCCTGCCGCTGTCGAGCTCGACCCGGCGCAGGCTCGAGTGGCCGTAGAGGCCGGTGCTCTCGTAGAGGACGCCGTCGTCGAGCAGCAGGCCCTGGGTGAAGGCGTGGGGGTCGTGGGGATGGCTGGCGAGGATGCGGACGGCGAGCGACGGCACGTGGGCGGCTCCTCCGTTCTTTCGACCGGCGGCGTCGGCGACGGACCCGCCCCGGCCACCGCAGGCGATCGAGCCGCAGCCCGCCAGGAGCAGGAGGAGGACGGCCGGCACCAGGAGGGCGCGCGGGCCGTGGGACACGGTGACCGTCTTCAGCGTTTTCACCATCTTGAGCATGGGCACGAGCTTCTCACGATCTTCACCGTCGCGGCCCCTTTCCCCCTTCCCCACCACTCAGGCCTGAGAGCCGCCGGTGTCGCCGTCGCGGCGCCGGGTCAGCGACCAGAACCAGACGCCGAGCAGAGCGAAGGCGCCGGCGGAGAGCCATGGGGCGAGGGCGCCGGCCCACTCCGGGCCGATGCCGGCCGGCGCCCGGCTGGTGATCGCGGCGGCGATGGCGATGCCGACGCCCAGGATGCCCTCGCCGCCGACCAGGCCGGAGCCGAACAGCACGCCGCGCTGGACCCGCGCTTCGCGCTCCTCGTCCGTCGCCGCCCTCCGCGCCACCCACCAGCGGAGCATGCCGCCGATGAACACCGGCACCATGGTGGAGACCGGCAGGTAGACGCCGACGGCGAACGCCAGGCTGGGGATGCGGAGCATCTCCGCCACCAGGGCCAGGGCGACGCCGATGCCCACCATCACCCACGGCAGCGACTGCTGCAGCACGCCCTCGATGACCAGCTTCATCAGCGTCGCCTGGGGAGCGGCCAGCTCCGCGGAGCCGAGCTCGAACGCCCGGTCGAGGGCGATCACCGCCAGGCAGACGAAGACGGCCGAGGTCAGGGCGCCGAGGATCTCGCCGACCTGCTGGCGGCGCGGCGTGGCGCCGAGCAGGAACCCCGTCTTCAAGTCCTGGGAGGTGTCGCCGGCGATCGACGCCGCGATCGCCACCACGCAGCCGACGACGAGCGCCGCCACCTTGCCCGAGTCGTCGGTCCATCCCAGGAGCAGGAAGACCGTCGCGGTGAGCATCAGGGAGGCGATGGTCATGCCGCTGGTCGGGTTCGAGGTCACGCCGACCAGGCCGACGATACGCGAGGAGACGGTGACGAAGAAGAACGAGCAGATCACCACCAGCACCGCCGCGAGAGCGCGCACCGGGAAGGTCTCGAGCGGGCCGAAGATCTGCGGCACCAGCGCCATCACCAAGGTCAGGACGGCGAGGCCGGCGACGATCAGGCCGAAGGGGAGGTCCCGGCTGGTCCGCGGCACCTCCTCGGCGCCCTCTCCGCCCGGTCCGGAGGCGGAGCCGAGCTGGGACCGGAGCTGGCGCGCGCCGAGCCGGAAGCTCTCGATCATCGTCGGGATGCTGCGGATCAGGGTGATCAGGCCGCCGGTGGCGACGGCGCCGGCGCCGATGTAGCGCACGTAGCGGGTCCAGATCTGCCCCGGCTCCATCTGGGCGATGGAGAGCACCGTCTCCGGGTAGAGCGGCTCCGCCCGGCCGGTCCCCCAGTAGGCGATCGCCGGGATGATCACCAGCGACGACAGCAGGCCGCCGCCGACCATGACGGCCGAGATCCGCGGCCCCAGGATGAAGCCGACGCCGAACAGCGCCGCCGAGATCTCGCTGCCGATCTCCCCCTTCTTGAGGAACGGGATGCGGACGTCGACCTCGCCCCGGAGGGCGTGGATCCAGCCGGTGAGGAACTTGAACAGGGCTCCGCCGCCGAGCCCCAGGAAGACCGACCGCGCCCTGGCGCCGCCGACCTCGCTCGCCTTGAGCACCTCGGCGCAGGCGGTGCCCTCCGGGTACGGCAGGGTCTCGTGCTCCCGCTCGATCAGGTAGCGCCGCAGCGGCACCATGAACAGGATGCCCAGGACGCCGCCGACCATCGCCAGCAGCGTCATCTGGAGGAGGGTCGGATCGAGCCCCCAGAGGAACAGCGCCGGCAGGGTGAAGATCACCCCGGTCGCCACCGAGCTCGACGCGGAGCCGACGGTCTGGGAGGTGTTGGCCTCCAGGATGCTGGTCACCGAGCGGTTGCGGTGAATCGTCCGGAACGCCGCCACCGTCAGCACCGCCACCGGGATCGAGGTGGAGATGGTCAGGCCGACGCGCAGCCCGAGGTAGGCGTTGGCCGCGCCGAACAGGATGCCCAGCACGATGCCGGTGATGACCGCCCGGGGCGAGAACTCCGGCGGGCTCTCGGTCGCGGGAACATACGGTCGGACCGTGCCGGCACGGTCTCCGTCACGGGTGCTCTGCTCTGTCGCCATCGATCGTCTCCCCTCGTCGGGTCGGGTGTCGGTCGGTGGTGCGAGTCGGCCGCCGCGGCCGACTCCACGGCGCGGCGGTCTCGGCGGCTCGGGCGGCCTCTAACGAAGTGCGCCGGGCTTCAAGAGATCGGGTCGCCCTCAAAAAATCGGGTCGAAGCTGCAGCCACGGCCGATCCAGTCGGGCGCCTGCCCGGCGGCCGAGCCGGTGGTGGCCCAAGGAGCCCGCCCGGAGCCGATCGGGCTCCCCGGAGGCGGTGCCGTCTGCATGGGAAGCGGGCTCGCCTCACCGCGGACGCGCTGCAGGTAACGGTCGATCTCGTTGGCCAGATAGGTCCGGTGGGCGGTCGCCTGCGCCGTGCCGCCGGAACGGAGGCGCTCCGCCAGGGCGGCGAGCGCGGCCTCGGTCCGGGCGCGCACCGCGGGCGTCGACGCCGGATCGCTCGCCAGGTCGAGCATGCCGCGCACCACCGCGGACTGGACGGTGCGGCGGATCTCCAGCCGCCGGCGCCCGATGGGCGTCCCGTCCTGCGGCGCGGCGCCGAAGGCGGCGTCGGTCACCGCGTCGAGCACCTCCACCAGCGACGGCAGCTCCGGATCGCGCCGAGAGAAGTCGACCAGCCGCGCGGCGCGCTGGGGCTGGAGCAGGCCGCCGACGGTCATCCCCGCCGCGGTGCCGGCCGCGCCGAGGGCGTCGAAGGCCGGGTCGGTGGCGCTGCCGAACATCTCCTCGTTGGGCGGGAAGCCGTTGGGCCGCGGCAGCAGCAGCTCCAGGACCGACTCCGGCAGGTCGAGGAAGGCCGGGTCGAGGGTCGACAGCACGAGCTTCAGGGCCCGGCGCTGCTCGGCCGCCGGCACCGGATGGGCGGCCGGCGACGGGTCGCCGCGCATGGCGTAGCGGTAGTCGAGGCCGCCGATCGCCTTGGTCGCCGCCTCGAGCTGGTAGCGGTGGTAGAAGTAGACCGGCACCAGGACCTCGTTGAGCAGGGCGAGCGGCTGTCCCGGCGCGATATTGCCCGGACCGAAGGAGGCGAGCGCCTTCTTGCGCACGGCCAGCACCGTCTGGAGCCCGTCGACCGGGTCGGTGCCGTTGTCCCAGAGGTTGGCCAGCGGCTGCGCCGCGCCGGGCGGCCGGGCGTCCTCGTCGGTGAGGAAGACCATCCCCCGCCGGCGGTTCTCCGCCAGGATGGCGTCGAGCCCCGCCGTCTCGTCACTGCCCGGCGGGAACTGGGTGTAGGCGTAGCGGATCGACTGGATGTCGAAGGCGCCGATGCCGGTGTCGTAGGCGGCGGAGAAATCGAGCGAGCCGTCGGCGGCGACCGTCACCAGCGGCGCCGGGTAGTCCATGACCGAGGCGCGGCCGTAGGTGCTGGCGGCGAAGTTGTGGGCCAGCCCGAGGGTGTGGCCGGTCTCGTGGGCGGCGAGCTGGCGCAGCCGGGAGAGGGCGAGCTGCACCGGGTCGTCGGCCGAGCCGGTGCCGGTCTCGGCGGTGCCTTCGAGGCCCTCGAAGATCAGCCGGTCCTGGCGCACGCGGAGCGAGCCCAGGGAGACGTGCCCCTTGATCATCTCGCCGGTGCGCGGGTCGATCACTCCCCCACCGTACGACCAGCCGCGGGTCGAGCGGTGGACCCACTCGATGACGTTGTAGCGCACGTCGAGGGGGTCGGCGCCCTTCGGCAGCAGCTCGACCCGGAAGGCGTTCTCGAACCCGGCGGCCTCGAACGCCTGGGCCCACCAGGAGGCGCCCTCGATCAGGGCGCTCCGCACGGGCTCGGGCGTCCCCCGGTCGACGTAGTAGACGATCGGCTCGACCACGGGCGAGCTGGCCGCGGTCGGGTCGACCTTCTCCAGGCGGTGGCGCACCAGCCACTGGCGGCGGAGCGGCTTGTCGAGGGGCGCCGCGTAGTCCTGGAACGCCACGCCGTACGAGCCGGAGCGCGGGTCGAACTCCCGGGGCGTGTAGCCGTCGTCGGGAAGCTTGATCAGGGAGTGGTGCTGGCGGAGGGTGAACGCGGTCGGCACCGGCACGGTCCGGGCGACCAGATTCCCCGGCTCGCCGGCGGTGGCGTAGGTCAGCTCCGCCTCGATCTCCAGGTTCTCGGGGAAGGTGCGGCACGAGCTGAGGTCGACCGCGCTGCGCTCCGGGTCCAGGGCGTAGGCGCCCTGGCCGGTCCGGCGCAGGGTCGCCGAGATGTCGTGGGCGTCGCGCACCAGGAACGACGTGAAGTCGACCAGGGTCCGGCCGTCCGGGTCGCGGGCGACGATCGGGCCGCCCCAGAGCACCGAGTCGGCGAACGATTCCTTCACCGCCTCGAGCTCGTCCGGGTCGTCGGAGAGCGCGCGGAAGCCGAGGTTCTCGACCTCGACCAGCAGCCGGTTGCCGACCCGGCGGAAGGCCACCACCCGGGTGGGTCCGATCTGTCCGCGGTCGAGGCCGACCGGGTTCGAGCCCAGGCCGGTCACCAGCCCTTCGATGTAGAGGTAGCGCCCGGCCTCGTCCGAGCCTTCGGGTGGCGCCGGAACCGCCAGGTAGACCGCGCCGTTGTCCCGGTCGAGCCACAGGTCGAGAAGCCCGCTCCGGTGCTCCATCCCTTCGGTCTTGCGGGCCACGCTCGGCAGCCCTGTCTGATCCTGCCCCGCCCCGTTCTGCGCGGCGCCGGGCATCGCAGGTCGGCCCGCTTGGGCCGCTTGGGTCGCGGGAGAGGGCGCCGTGGCCGAGAGCGAGCCGCAGGCGCCGAGGAGAAGGGTCAGGAGGGTGAGTCCGAATGGGGCTCGTTTCATGGGCAGGGTTCCCCGTCGAAGAGGCCGATGGAATGCAGACGACAGGCGGTGGACTGTATCATCCGGCCCCATGCCCCAGACTGAGACACCGAGCCTCCGCCCGCGCCGCGCTCGCGCCGCCTCGAGCCTGGCGCTCCGGATCGCGCTGACGGCCTGCGCCGTCCTCTCCCTGCCCGCGCTCGCCCTGGCCGCGGCACAGGTTCCGGGGCAGACGCAGGCCCCATCCCAGGATCGAGCCGCGCCACAGGCCTCCCGGACCGACGGCTCCGGCAGCGACCGTTCCGACGCCCAGGTGCCGCCCGAGCACCGGACGCCGCGGGCTACCATGATGAGCTTCCTCCAGGCGTTCTACGAGCAGGGGGACGGCATCAGCCAGGCGGTGGCGGCCCTCGACCTCTCGCAGATCCCCGAGGCCGTGCGCTCGGTCAAGGGACCCGAGCTGGCGGTCCAGCTCAAGAACATCCTCGACCGCACCGAGCTGATCGACCCGGAGACGATCCCCGACGCCCCCGACGCCGAGCCCTACGTCTTCCTGACGTCGCCCCAGGGAGACGTGGTCATCCAGCGGCAGGCGAGCGGCGAGTGGCTGTTCAGCGCGGCGACCGTCGACGACATCCCGGCGCTCTTCCGCTCGGTCGAGGACAAGCAGGTGGTCGAAGGGGTCCAGGTCGCCTCCGAGTCTCTGTCGCCGGGGCTCTGGCTGCGTTCGAAGATGCCCCGCTCCCTGCTGCGGACGGTCTTCATCCTGGAGATCTGGCAGTGGCTCGGCCTGCTGCTGCTGGCGCTGCTCGGCGTCATCGTCGACCGGATCGTCGTCTTCGTCGCCGAGGTTTGGGTCGCCCGCTGGCTCCGCACGCGGGTCGACAAGGTCGAGGATCTCGCCCTGCGCAAGGTGCTGCGCCCCCTCGGGCTGGTCGCCATGGCGCTGGTCTGGTCGGGCGGCCTGCGCTTCCTCTACCTTTCGGTCTCCGTCCTGTCGGTGCTCGAGGTGGCGGTGCGCTTCGTCCTCGCCGCCGGCGCGGTCTGGGCCGCCTACCGCCTGGTCGACATCCTGGCGGCTCTGCTCGAGGAGCACGCCCGCCACACCCGCAACCGGTTCGACGACCTGCTGGTGCCGTTGGTCCGCAAGTCGCTCAAGGTGTTCATCGCCGCCTTCGGCCTGGTGTTCGTGGCCGAGACCCTGGAGATGGACATCTCGAGCCTGCTCGCCGGCCTCGGCCTCGGCGGCCTGGCGGTCGCCCTGGCGGCCCAGGACGTGGTCAAGAACCTGTTCGGCTCGTTGATGGTCCTGGTCGACCGGCCGTTCTCGGTCGGCGACTGGGTGGTGGTGGGTAGCTTCGAAGGCGTGGTCGAGGAGGTGGGCTTCCGGAGCATCCGCATCCGCACCTTCTACAACTCGCTGATCACCCTGCCCAACTCGAACCTGATCAGCTCCGCGGTCGACAACTACGGGGCCCGGCGCTTCCGCCGCTGGT
This sequence comes from uncultured Acidobacteriota bacterium, assembly GCA_963843755.1. Classification (GTDB taxonomy): domain Bacteria; phylum Acidobacteriota; class Thermoanaerobaculia; order Multivoradales; family DATKCC01; genus CAWJLS01. The sequence goes on along the minus strand of CAWJLS010000013.1, from coordinate 196,993 downwards.
CGACCACGCTGTCGATCACCTACGACACGCCGCCGGCGACCATCGACGCCTTCTGCGAGGGCATCCGGGAGCTGATCCGCCGGGGAGAGATCACCCGCAAGGACGCGTTCCAGGTCTACCTCAACTCGTTCGGCGAGTCGGGGCTCGAGGTGCTCCTCTACGTCTTCTTCGAGACCGCCGACTGGGGCGAGGAGCTGGCGGCGCGCCACGCCCTGGCGCTGGACATCCTGCGGCTGGCCGAGGAGCTGGGGGTCGAGCTGGCCTTCCCCACCCGGACGGTGTGGCTCCACGAGCAGGCGCCGCCGGAGCGGGCCGCCGTCTCCGGCGGTGCGGCGGAGGCCGGACGCCGGGCCGCCGGCCGGGTGCTCGGCGCGGCGGCGGACTGACGAAGACGGACCGGGGGAGCTCCCTTCCCCTCGCCTTAGCCGTCGCCGTCGGGGCGGGCGGACCCCGGGTCGGGTGACTCGGGGCTCTCGCCCTCTCCCGCGGTCGCCTCGTGGTCGCCCTCGTGGATCGGCGGCGGCTCGGACCGTGGCGGTGGGGCAGGCGCCGCGTCCCGCGCGCCACGCCGGAAGGCGCCGGTCACCTCCTCCCCCACGCTCCGCACGTGCAGGTCGCGCTGGGGGAACGGGATCTCCAGCCCCTCCTCGGCGAACCGGCGGGTGACCGCCGCCGCCAGCTCGCTCCGCGCCTGGAGGAGCTGGTCGAAGGCGCCCAGCCAGACCCGCAGCTCGAAATCGATCGAGCTGTCGCCGAAGCCGGTGAAGACCGCCATCGGCGCCGGCTCGTCCAGGGCCAGGGGGTAGTCGGTGCCGATCTGGTGGAGCAGCTCGATCACCCGGGCCGGGTCGTTGCCGTAGGCCGCCGAGACCGGCAGCACCAGCCGCGCCCGTGGGGTCGTCAGCGTCCAGTTGATCACCTGTTGGGAGATCAGGTCGGCGTTGGGGACGATGAGCTCGGCGCCGTTGAAGGTCGTCAGCACCGTTGAGCGCATGCCGATCTTGGAGATCGTCCCCTGCTGGTCGCCGAGCACGACGATGTCCCCGACGCGGACCGGGCGCTCGAACAGCAGGATCAGGCCGCTGACGAAGTTGTTGACCACGTTCTGCAGGCCGAAACCGACCCCGACCGACAGCGCCCCGGCGATCAGGGCGAGGTTCGAGAGGTCGACGCCGAAGACCGACAGGGCGACGAACACGCCGATCACGATCAGCACGTAGTGCAGCAGGGTGGCGATCGAATCCCGCACGCCGCGGTCGAAGCTGCGATGCTCGAAGATCGCCCGGTCGAGCAGGCTGCGGAGGGTCCAGGAGATCAGGATCGCCAGGTAGACGGCGAGGCCGGCCAGCAGCAGGCGGCCGACCGTGAAGCGGGTGTCGCCGACCTGGACGCCGGCGTCGACCACCGCCCGCCAGGCCTGGCCGACGCTCTCCGCGGCGTTCCAGACCACCGCCAGGTAGAGCAGCGTCCCGCCCACCACCGCCACCTGGAGGAGCAGCAGCAGGCGCTCGGTCAGCACGTCGCCCAAGTGGGTCAGGCTGCCGACGCCGGCCGTCTCCGCCGAACGCACCAGGAGCTGAATCCCGCCGCGCCCGAGCCGGACCAGAAACGTCGCGACGAAGGCGGCGAACGCGGTCACGACCGAGGCCTCGAGCAGGAACTGGGCGAACGCGTGGTAGCCGGCCACCTCGCCCACGACGATCGCCGCCAGGGCGAGCGCCCCGGCGCGCAGGACGGCCTCGAACCAGCGCTGGTTGCGCCAGCGCGAGCGGCGGGAGCGGCGGGCGAGGAGCAACAGGACCGGAATGCCGGCGACCGTCAGCACGGCCAGCAGGCTCCGCTGGAGCGGCAGCGGCAGGGCCACCGCTTCGAGCCCGGCGAAGACCGCGTACGCCGCCGAGATCAGGTAGACCAGGAGCCGCTTGTAGCGGTTGGCGAACATGCCGGCGGCGACCAGCGCGGCCGAGACAGCCTCCGCCAGGCCGACGCCGAACCGGCCGAGGGGCGCGAGCGGCCCGTAGAGGAACGACAGGCCGGTGGCGGCGACCAGGACGCCGATCGCCCAAGGATGGTCCAGCACCGCCGCCCACGGCGAAGCGCCCGGCACCGTGGCCCGCAGCCGCCGGAGCGCCCATCCGAAGAGCAGGGCGAGCACGACCTGGAGCGCCAGCACGCCGAGGTTGCGCCCCGAGAGCGACGTCTCCTCGCGGGCGGTGGCGAGCATCGACGGCACGAGCTCCGGCTTGAAGCTGGCGCGGAGCTCGTCCCGGAAGGCGGCGGAGAGGAGCGGAGCGGCCGTCGGCCGCAGCAGGCTCTGGCGCCAGACCCGGAGCAGGCGCTGGGCGTCGTCGACGGTCTTCCGGCTGGCCGCGTCCACCGCCTGGAGCCGCTGCTGCAGCCGGACCAGGTCGGGCAGCGCGCCGTTGGCCGCCTCCAGGACCCGGCGGATCGCCCGCTCGCCGCGGTCGAGCTGCTCCCGGTAGACGGCGCGGTACTGGGGATCGCTCCGGAGCGACTCCTGCCACCGGTTCCAGAGGTCCCGGCTCTCCTGCCAGGAGGTGCGCAGGGCGTCGAGGCGCTCGACCCGGCTCGATGCCGTGCTCATCGCGTCGTCGACCCGGCCCTGGAGCGCCAGCGCCCGTTCCAGGATCGCCTGCACCCGCTCGTCCCGGACATAGTCCTTGTTCAGCAGGTCGGTGAGGCTGCCGGCGATCTCGTCCTGGGCCTGCTTGAGCTCGTCGACCCGCGGCTCGAGGGCGGAGACGTCGGAGATCTCGGCGACCGTCTCGAGGGCGGCGTCGGCGTCCTCGCCCAGGCGCACCACCCGCGGGATCAGCTCGGAGACCGCGGGCACTGGCGGCGGTCCGGCGTCGGGGCCCGCGCTCCCCTCCTGGGCGCCCTGGCCGGACTGATCGGACTGGCCGGACTGGGTCCGCGACGGGAAGAGCCGCTCGGTCGCCTGGCTCAGACCCTGGGCCAGGGGCCGGGCCGTGAGCGGCTCGGCCACGACCGACGCGAGGCCGAGCGCGATCCAGGCGACCAGGGCGAGAGAGAGCGTGCGGGTGGGTTTCGTCGAGTCCGGCATCGCGTCCCGCCTGTCTATCATCTTCTCCGGAACCGGCGGGCCAGCCGGCCGAGCCAGGCGTCGAGCTCCGGGAAGCCGAGCCACCAGGCGGCGCCCAGGTAGAGGCCGGCGTAGGTGCCCAGGACGCAGAGGGCGAGGAGCGCCGGGTAGAGCGGGGGCAGGGCCCACCAGGCGACCGCCGCCACCGCCGCCGCGGCGAGGGCGGTGGCTCCGAGACGGGCCAGGGGCCGGAGCGGGAGCGGCAAGTCGGACAGCCGCCTGCGGGCGGCGCGCACCAGCCGGATCAGCTCGTACCAGGCACCGACGGCGGAGCCGAGGGCGAGGCCGACGGCGCCGAAGCGCAGCCCTTCGGCCACGGCGCGCGCCGTTCCCGGCACGTCGCCGCCCGCACCCGCCGCCAGCAGCCCGCTCAGCCCCGCCGGGACGCCCAGGCGGTCGAGCAGCAGCATGGCCGGCACCGCCACGGTCGCCGCCAGCAGGACCCGCTGGGCCGCGATCTTGGCCGGCGTCCGGGTATCGGAGAGGGCGAAGAAGACGTTCTGGAACAGCCGCGAGCCGGCCGAGGCCGGCAGGCCGAGGGTGTAGGCCGCGAGGATGCCGTAGACCAGCAGGTTGCTGTGGGCGTCGAAGCTGCCGGTGCGGAAGATCGCTCCCACCACCAGGTAGCCGAACGCCAGGTAGCCGACCACCGTCGGCACCACCAGGAGCGCGATCTGGCGGAGCGACCGCTCGACCCGCGGGCCGTGTCTTCCGGCCGAGGCCGGCGGAGCCGCCGCGGCGGTCCGGGCGGCGGCGCTCGCCTCCGCTCCGACGGCTCCACCGTGCGCCAAGGGCAGCGTCCGGGAGAGCTCCGGCAGCTCCGCCGCGGCCACCGACATGGCGAACAGGCTGATCGGCAGGATGTAGAGGGTCTGGGCGTAGTTGAGCGCGCCGACCGCCCCTTCCACCAGGTACGAGGCCAGGAAGACGTCGAGCCAGGCGCCGAGCTGCACCACGCCGCGGCCGCTGACCACCGGCCAGAAGGCGGCGATCGCCCGGCGCACGCCGGTCACCCGGGTGGAGAGCGACAGCCGGAACCCGCGGAGCACCCGCCACACCAGCGGCACCTGGACACCGAACTGGAGCATGCCGCCGAGGAGCGCACCGACGCAGGCGGCGAACAGCAGGTGGTCGAGGGTCGCCACCGACAGAGCGCCGGCCGCCGGACCCGAGCCGCCACCGAGGTAGGAGCGCCCGGCGAACACCAGCGCCGAGATGATCGAGATGTTCCAGAGCACCGGCGCGACGTACGGCAGGAAGAACTTGCGGTGGCTGTTGAGCACGCCGAGGGCCCAAGCGTGCAAGACCAGCACGCCGGTCATGGGGAACGTGATCCGCACCGCCTTGACCGCCAGCGGGAACCGGTTGACCGGCCCCCGGTCGCTGACGAAGCCGGCCGCGAGCACCGCCACCAGCGGCTTGGCGAACACCACCCCGAGGAGCGCCAGGCCGCCGGCGACGGCCACCAGCAGGCCGAAGATCGCCCCGGCGAAGCGCCCGGCCTCCTCCTCCCTCCCTTCCTCCAGCATCCGGGCGTAGATCGGGATGAACGAGGCCGACAGGGTGCCCTCTCCGAGCAGGTTCTGGAGCAGGTTGGGCGCCCGGAGCGCGCAGCTCAGCACGTCGGCATAGGCGCCGGTGCCGAAGAAGTAGGCGACCGCCCGCTGGCGGGCGAAGCCGGCGAGCCGCGACACCAGGATGCCGGCCGCGACGATCCCGGAGCGCCCGCCGCCGTGGGACCCGGTCTCCCCGGTCTCCGCGGGCTTCCCCGCGGGCTCACCCACGGGCGGATGCCTTCCCGGTGAGCCGGGCGTCGATCGCCTCGATCGCCCGCAGAGCCCCGGTCGCCAGCGACACCGCCCGCGGCGGTACCTGGCTGTCCCGGGGGTTGATCCGCACCAGGCACGCTCCCGGGCGGCGCGCCAGGTGCTCTGAGGTCAGACGCACGGTCGGCACGGCGGTGCCCGCGCCGAGCTCCAGGATGGTCAGCGCGTCCCCCACCTCGTCGAGCCAGCCGCGGAACCGCTCCTCCTGGACGGCGGTGCGCTCGGAGAGCCAGTGCCAGTCGCCGAACATCAGGACGTTGGGACGGGCCACGGCGCCGCAGTCGGGGCAGGTCGGCAAGGGGCGTTCGGCACGAAAGGTCGAGCCGTCGATCGTCACGTCGACGCCGTGGGCGCTCCAGACGCGCCGAGTGCACGGGCGGGAGCACTGGAGGTGTAGCAGCGACCCGTGGCACTCCACGATCCGGTCCGCGAAGAAGCCGGCACGCTGGAAGTGGCCGTCGACGTTCGAGGTGAAGACGAAGGCGCCACCGCTCACAGCCGCCGCCCAGCTCTGGAGGATGCCGTAGCCCCGGTGGGGCTCGACCCGGCGATAGAGCTGGAGGCGATGACCGTAGAAACCCCAGGCGAGAGACGGATCGCGCTCGAAATGGCTCGGGTTGGCCAGCTCCTCGAACCGGAGGCCAATCTTCGCGAACTGCGGATAGGCGCGCCAGAAGCCCTCGGTGCCCCGGAAATCCGGCAGCCCGGAATCGACCCCGATTCCGGCGCCCGCGGTGATCACCAGCGCTTCGGCCCGGGCCACCGCCTCGGCCGCCCGGTCGAGAGCGCCCTCGAGATCGCCCCCTTTCGCCGTCAGCATCTCCGTCTCCCTGGCGCGGACCGACACCGCGCGGTGAACCCCCTCCGTCATCGGGCGCTCATCCTATCGCGAGCGCTTCGGTACGAAACCGGCCCCCGCGGCGGTTCGACGCGCCGCCGGGAGCGGTCGCGGGACCGGTAGAATCCCGCGGTGATCACCCGTTCCGAGAGCCCGACCACCGCCGCGGACCTGGCGCTCGCCCTGCGCACGACCCCGGGAAGCGGCCTGGTGGTCGTGATCACCGGCGCCGGGGTCAGCGCCGCCAGCGGCCTGCCCACCTTCCGTAGCGGTCCGGACGCCATCTGGCGCCGGGACGACCTGGAGATGGGGACGGCGGAGTACTTCCGCTCGCACCCGGTCGAGCACTGGCGCTGGTACCTGGACCGTTTCGCCGGCATCCACGACGTGGCCCCGAACCCGGGGCACCGGGCGCTCGCCGCCCTCGAGCGCTGGCAGCGCGGACGCTCCGGCGGCCGGTTCGTCCTGATCACCCAGAACATCGACACCCTCCACGAGCGCGCCGGGTCCGAGGACGTGATCAAGATCCACGGCTCCGCCGACCGCTTCCGCTGCTCGCGCGCCGGCTGCCGGCTGGGCGCACCTCACGGCTCGATCGCCCGGGAGGAGGTCGACCTGGCGCCCTTCCAGGCCGCCCCGTCGCTCGAGACCCTCCCCCGCTGCCCCGCCTGCGGCAGCCCGCTCCGCGCGCACGCGCTGTTCTTCGACGAGACCTACGACAGCCATGGGGACTACGGTTTCGAGCGGGCGCGCCGGGCGTTCGAGGAGATGAGCCTGGCGCTCTTCGCCGGCACGTCGTTCGCCGTCGGCATCACCGAGATCGCCGTGCGCGCCACCCTGTTCCAGCGGGTGCCGGGGTGGCGGGTCGACCCCGCGGCGGCGGCCGACCCACGGTTCCCCTGGCTCAAGACCGTGGCTGAACCGGCCGAGACGGCGCTGCCGGCGGTCTGCCGGGCTCTGGGGATCCATGGCGGGATCGATGGCGGGATCGACGAGGAGATCGACGAGAGCGGCGAAGCCCCCCGCTGAGCTGTCGCTCTGGACGGTCAGCGCCCCGGCGGCGGCTGGAGGCCGCCTTCGACCTCGCCCTTCCCCGCCGCCCCGGCTTCCGCGGCGGGCACCCGTCGCCAGCTCGTCACCCGGGGGCCGGTGGCGGTCATCTTGCCCTGAGCCTCCGCCGCCATGCCGTCGCCACGGACGGTCACCCGCAGCTCGACCGTGAACTCCCCGCCCGGTCCGTGGTGGACCGTCGTCCGGATCGAGCCGTCGCCGAGGGCATGGCCGCTCACCCCGGGATAGCTCGGCGAGGCCGCCAGGTTGGCCAGGGTCTCGGCCATGGCGGCGTCGGCGAGGGCGGTCAGCTCGGTGTGGCGCAGGTCCCGCTGCACCCGGTGCATGCGGTGGATGAGCAGGCCGGCGAGCAGGGCGAAGGCGCCGCCCAGGAGGACCAGGACCAGCAGGGCCATGAGGACCACGCTCCCCCGCTCCCCGGAACGATCGGCCGCGCCGCGCCTCACCATCCCCATCCGAGCCCTCCTCCCCGGGTCGCCGCGGTGATCCGGCGCGTCTGCCACGCGGTCGCGGCCTCGATGGGAGCCAGCCGTTGCGACGCGCGGATCGCCTCCGCCCGGGGGTCGACGTCGCGGTAGACGATCTCGACGGTCAGGAGGCGCGGCGCGGCGACCTGCCAGCGCCAGGAGAGGACCTCGCCCAGGACCGGGCGCGGAGCGCCCCAGCCGCCGGCCGCCCCGCCCGCCGCCGGGCTCGTGGCCGGCAGGAAGTCGCTCCGCACGAGCCGTGGGCCGTCGGTCTCGTAGCGCACGCGCCGGCCGTCGGGGAAGACCAGCGTCAGCCGGTCCCGCGACCAGCCGGGGAGCGCCGAAAGACCGGCGTCGACGGCGGACGCCCCTTCGATCTCCGCGCGCAGGCGGTCGAGCACCGGCTCCGACAGCGGGATGCGCGCCTGGACGCCGGCCTGGGCGAGCATTCCGTAAGCCTGGACCATCAGCGAGCCCACCAGGACCAGGCCGACCCCGAGCACGGCGAGGGCGATCAGCAGCTCGACGAGGCTGAAGCCGGCGGCGGGCACGGCGCGGTCCCGTGGCGGACGGCGCGCCGGGCTGGCCACCGGGGCGAGCGCCGGGCGGAGCCCGGGGAGTCGGCCGGCGCGCGACATCAGGCGGGGGGCCTCGCCAGTCCGGGCTTCCAGAACAGGGTCTCGACCCGGCGGACGCGCGCCTGGCCCAGAACCCGATAGTGGGCCTCGACCGTGGCGCCGAAGAGGTCGGCCGGCGGCTCACGGCGCTCGACCCGGACCAGCAGGCGCAGATCCTCCGCCCCGCCGGCGGCCGACGTTCCGGCGGCGCCGGCCGATCCTGCCGACCCTGCCGAGCCGGCCGATCCAGACGGGCCCGACGCTCCGGCTGCGCCGGCGGCAGAGGCCGTCGGCACGACGGTGAGCCCTTCGTGGAGCGTGACGGCGCCGGAGCGGATCTCCTCGATCACCCGCTGCACCTCCCGGTTCGCCTCGCGCTCGGCCTGGAGCCGGGCCAGGACGCGATGCTGCTGGGCGAGCAGGCCGAGACCGAGCATCATCGCGATGCCGAGGACGACCAGCGCCACCAGGACCTCGAGCAGGGTGAACCCCGCCGCGCCGTGCGGGCGGGCGGGCGGGGTCAGTTGATCCATCGCCCCTCCTCGTCGCGGCTGGCCCCCGCCTCCGGGCTTCCCGACTCTGGCGGGGGGCCGCTCGGGCCGCGGCGGCGTCCGATGCCCCAGCGGGCCCGGGTTCTCAGGTCGTCGATCTCCATCTGGATCATCATCGCCTGGGTCTTCTGGCGGCGGCGCCAGGCCGCGAACAGGAAGAGCGCCGTGATGCCGATCCACAGGCTGCCCGCGCCGGTCAGGAGCGGCACCCAGCGGTACCAGGTCAGGGCCGTCCCGCGCCACGCCTCCTCAGAGTCCGCGAGGCGCACGCCGGTGGCGGTGCGCCAGGCGCCCGGAAACGGCTGTGTGCGGGCCGCCGCCAGCACCCGTCGCACCACGCCCTCACCATACTCCTCGGACGCCCAGTTGACGAAATCGAACGACGCCGCGTAGGCGCCCTTGGCCGAGGCCTCCGAGCGGACGAACGCCTGGTCCATCTCGTCCAGGGTCGGCAGGCCGTCGACCATCAGCGACGTGCTGTAGACCACCGCGTCGCGCAGGCTCCAGCGCCCCTGCTCGCGGGTCGCGACCCCTTCGGAGAACCAGCGCGGCACGGCATGCTCCCGATCGTCGCGCTCGCCGGAGGCGTCGTAGACCAGCACGTGGGTGATCTCGTGGGCGAGGACGGCGGAGGCGTCGCCGAACGGGTAGCGGTCCGCCTGCCCCAGGCGGATGCCGATCAGGCGCTGTGGGTTGAGGGCGAAGCCGGCGGCCCAGGGCGGTGCGGCCCGGTCGAGGCGGGCGATGTCCGGGTCGGCGATCTGCCCGGCGGGGATCAGCACGACCGTGATCGGCGCCTTCGGATGGACGCCCAGGCTGCGTTCGAGATCGGGGACGATGGTCCGCGAGCGGGCGGCGAGATCGTCCATGGTGCCGCGGAGCTCCGGCGGCGCCTCGAAGCGGATCGGTCCGGCTTCCGCGGTCGCTCGAAGCGCCGCCCGGGCGGGAGGCGCGGCCAGCACCAGGGCGCCGGCGATCCCGAGGACGACGACCAGAGACGGTAGCCATCGAGTGCGCCGGATCAGGTCGCCTCCCCTGCCGGCGCCTCCCCCGCGACGGCGGCGGCCGCGGCGCTCTCCTCCCGACCGATCTCCTCCGGCCGGATCGCGAACGGCTCGAGCTCCTCGATCGAAGACCCGTCGGCGGCGAGGAGGGTCACCGCCTCCAAGCCTTCGAGCGCCTCCTCTCCACTGCGGAAGGTGGGCTCGCCGTCCTTCCAGCCGACCACGGCGACCGCCGGGTCCCCCTCGCCGCCGGTCACCAGGCGGACCGCCTCCCGCGCGCCTTCGGCCGACAGGTCGACGGTCACCAGCCGCGCCCGGCCGGCCTCGATCCGCCGGATCCACCGGTTCAGGTCGAGCCCGCGCCCGCCGAGCAGGTCGATCCAGGTCCGCCGGACCTTGCCGAACTCCTCGGACGGACGGTGCAGCCCGACCACCGGGTGCTCGACGCCGAACTCGTCCCGCACCAGCTCGGCCACCAGCAGGTTGAGCTCGTCGTTGGTGGTCAGGGCCAGAACGCGCGTGTCGCGCTGGACGCCGGCCTGGTCGAAGGTCATGCCGTCCCGGGCGTCGCCCCGCACGGCCTCGATCCCCTCCCTGCGCACCCGCTCGAGCTTGCCGGCCGAGCTGTCGATCATCGCCACCGTGGCGCCACGCGCCCGGAACAGCCGGGCGATCTCGTGGGCCAGGGCGTTGGCCCCGACCACCACGGTCAGGCGCCGGCGCGGGTCATCCGCGTAGCCCAGAACCTTGGGCAGGGCGACCGCCATCGCTGTCGCCCAGGCGCCGGTGAGGATGATCGTCAGGTAGACCATCCCCTCCAGGCTCGATCCACCGGCGATCCCCGAGACCGTCAGCGAGCGCGCGGCCAGCGACGCCACCGCCGCCGCCACGATCCCCCGGGGCGCGGTCAGCGCCACCACCACCCGGGCGCGCACGTCGAGCTGACTCGGCGGAACGGAGAGGAACACCGCCAGCGGCCGGATCACCAGCACCAGGCCGCCGACCACCAGCACGCCGCGCCAACCGAGGGCGAGCACGGCGCCCAGGTCGAGCTGCCCGGCCAGCAGCACGAACAGCACCGAGATCAGCAAGACGGTGAGCTGCTCCTTGAACGCGCGCAGCCGGACCAGGTCCGGGATGTCGGTCGCCGCCATGGTGAAGCCCATGACCACCGCGGCCAGGATGCCGGACTCCGGCGCCTGGGACTCGGACACCCCGTAGCACAGCAGCAGGATCGCCAGGATGCACAGATTCCGGAGCTCGCCCCCCGCCAGGCGCGAGCGCACCACCAGCTTGGCGGCCGAGCCGGCGGCGAAGCCGAGCACCGAGCCGATGAAGATCAGCCAGACGACGTCGTGGAAGAGCGCCTCGACCGGGATGCCGGGGCGCTCGATGGTCTGGAGGACCAGGTAGGCCAGGACGGCCCCGATGGGGTCGATGATCAGCCCTTCGGAGATCAGCAGCGTCGAGACCCGGCGCGGCACCACCATGTGGCGCAGCAGCGGGCTCACCACGGTCGGCCCGGTGACCGTGACGATGGCGCCGAAGAGCGCCGCGGTGCTCCACGACATGCCGGTCACCACCTGGAACAGCCAGGCGGCGCCGACCGCCGTCACCAGCATGCCTAGGGTGAGCAGGTTGCGCACCGCCTTGCCCACCCGCCGCAGGTGCCGCGGGTCGAGGGACAGGCCGCCCTCGAACAGAATCAGGGCGATGCCCAAGTGGATCAGCACCTCGAGCCCCTCGCCCAGGGAGTGGGGGTCGAGCAGGCCCGAGGAGTGGAGGCCGAGCAGCGGCCAGAGCTCGGGACCGGCCAGGATGCCGAACAGCAGCAGAGGAAGGATCGCGGGCAGCTTGAGCCGCTCCGCGACCATCTGCGCGGCGATCCCGAGAACGACGGCGGTGACGACGGTGGTCAGGATCACAGGAGCCCGATCTTATCCGGCGAGGAGGTACCGGAGGTCCGCCGCGAGCGAGCGCTCCAGGGGCCGCCTCGCGTGGAAGGGCTCCGGGCCGGAGCGCTGGCTCGCCGCGGACCTCCTCCTCTTCGTGACTCCGAAAGGTCGCTACGCCGGCAAGAGAGGGTGGCCCGGCTCACACATTGAACCGGAAGTGGACGACGTCCCCCTCTTGCATCAAGTACGTCCGCCCCTCGCTCCGCAGCTTGCCCGCGTCCCGGGCTCCCGCCTCACCGCGGTACTGGACGAAGTCGTCGTAGGCGATCACCTCGGCGCGGATGAAGCCGCGCTCGAAATCGCTGTGGATGCGGCCGGCCGCCTCCGGTGCCGCGGCCCCGCCGCGCACGGTCCAGGCCCTGGCCTCCTTCGGCCCGGCGGTGAAGAAGGTCAGCAGGCCCAGCAGCCGGTAGCCGGCGCGGATCACCCGGTGGAGGCCCGGCTCGTCGAGCCCCATCTCGGTCAGCAGCTCCCGGGCCTCGTCCTCCTCGAGCTCGGACAGCTCCCCTTCGAGCGCCGCGCACACCGCCACCACCTCGGCCCCCTCCTCCTGCGCGCGGGCACGGACCGCGTCGAGCAGCGGGTTGTCCTCGAAGCCGTCCTCGTCGACGTTGGCGATGTAGAGCACCGGCTTGGCCGACAGCAGGTGAATCGAGCGCAGCCAGCCCTGCTCGCGCTCGCTGGTCTCGAGGGTCCGCACCGGCTTGCCGTCGGCCAGGTGGGCGGCCAGCCGCTCGTAGAAGGCGGCCGCCGCCTGCAGCTCCTTGTCGCCCGACTTCGAGCTCCTCCGCGCCCGCTCGGCCGCCTTCTCCACCGTCTCGAGGTCGGCCAGCAGCATCTCGGTCTCGATCACCTCGATGTCGTTCACCGGGTCGACCCGGCCGGAGACGTGGGCCACGTTGTCGTCGTGGAAGCAGCGCACCACGTGGCCGATGGCGTCGGTCTCGCGGATGTGGGCGAGGAAGCGGTTGCCCAACCCCTCCCCCTTGGAGGCGCCGGCCACCAGCCCGGCGATGTCGACGAACTCGATGGTCGTCGGCACCACCCGCTCGGGCGTGACGATCGCCGCCAGCGCGTCGAGCCGCGGGTCGGGCACCGGCACCACGCCGACGTTCGGCTCGATGGTGCAGAACGGGTAGTTGGCCGCGTCGACGCCGGCCGCGGTGAGAGCGTTGAACAGGGTGGACTTACCGACGTTCGGCAGCCCGACGATGCCGCACTTGAATCCCATGATCGTCTCGTGGTCGTCGGAGGAGGAGACCCCCGGAGGTGGACGGCTCGTCCCGCGCTCGTGCGCGGGGGAGGGACCGGGGAGTGTCTCAGGTCCGGCGGCGCCGATCAAGTGGCTCCTTGAAGAAGCTCCCCTTTCCCCTTCGCATCGGGCGTCGGATACGATATCCTCACCACCCGGCCGCAGTCCTCGACAGGTCCCCCTGCAGATCTCTGGCGCATATCTTTGGAGTCACGATGCCCGACACGACCGAAGGAACCGCTCCGACCATGAAGACCGACACGCCAGCGGAGGCCGTCCCCGCCGAAGCGAGCGAGACCGCACCGGAGGCCGCCGAGCCGGCAGCGTCCGGCGAGGCGGCAGCGGCGGAGACGGCCGAGCCCGCGGAGCCCGAGGTCGAGAGCGGCGAAACGGAGGGCGCTCCGGCGGAAGTCGGAGCCGAGGTAGAGACTGAAGCGGCGGCCGAAGCGGGGGCGGGGACCAAGGCCGACGCGGCGGCCGAAGAGACGGCCGCGGCGGAGAGCACCGAGGAGCCCGCCGCGGCACCGGTGGAGCCCACGCCGCAGGCCGCGGCCGCACCCGCGGCCGAGGTTGCCGAGGTTGCCGAGGTGGCCGAGACGGCCCCCGCGCCGGCGGCGGCGCAGACACCGAAGGCCGAACGGGGCGAGGAGACCGAGCAGGAGGCCCGCGACCGGGCCGCCGCGGAGGCCGCCGCCGCGTCAGCCCCGACCGCCCCGACCACTCCGACCGCGGAAGAGGCCCCCACCGCCCCGAGCGATGCCGCAGAGGCTTCGGAGACGGCTTCGGAGACGGCCCCGGAGACGGCTGCCGAGATAGCCGCTCCCGCGGCCCAGGAGGGTGGCGGCGCGGAGACCGCCACGCCCGCCGAGGCGGCTGCCGAGGGTGCCGCCGAGAGCGCCGAGGGTGCTGAGAGCACCGAGCCGGCGCTGCCGACCGACCCGGTGTCGCTCAAGCTGCTCGAGCACCTGGAGAGCGGCAAGCCGATCCAGGGCAAGGTTTTCGGCTGGAACCAGGGCGGCTACCATGTGCTGATCGACGGCCTGCTCGCCTTCTGCCCGCGCTCCGAGATCGACCTGGGCAACCCGAAGGCGCCCAAGAAGTACATCGAGAAGACGTACCCCTTCCGGGTGATCGAGCACCGGGCCCAGGGCAACCGGTTCATCGTCTCGCGCGCCAAGATCCTCGACGAGGAGCGGGCCAAGAAGCAGGCGGCGGTCAAGGAGCGGCTGGAGCTGGGCGCGGTGCTCGAAGGGCGCGTGACCTCGCTCACCGGCTTCGGCGCCTTCGTCGACCTGGGCGGCGGCATCGAGGGCATGGTGCACGTCTCGGAGCTCTCCCACCGCAACGTCGACCAGCCCAAGGACCTGCTGAAGAAGGGGCAGAAGGTCCAGGTCAAGGTGCTCAAGATCGAGAAGGACGGCGACCGGATCTCGCTCTCCATGAAGGCGCTCGAGGCGAACCCGTGGAAGGACTTCGCCGAGAAGTACCCGCGCGGCGCCGCGTTCACCGGCAAGATCACCGGCAAGACCGACTTCGGCATCTTCGTCGAGGTGGAGCCGGGCATGGAAGGGCTGGTCCACGTCTCCGCCCTGCCGCCCGGAGGGAGCCTGGAGAACGAGGCCTTCGCCGAGGGCGCCGAGGTCAGCGGCTGGGTCAAGGACACCGAGATCAAGCGCAAGCGGATCTCCCTGTCGCTCAAGCCGGTGCCGACCTCCGATCCGTGGAAGGACGTCACCTCCCGCTACCCCGAGGGCGACCAGGTGACCGGCACGGTCGAGGAGATCGCGCCGTTCGGCGTGTTCATCAACCTCGAGCCCGGCCTGACCGGCCTGCTGCCCAACTCCGAGATGAACCTGCCTCGCGGCACCCATCCCGGCCGGGTCTACGCCCCCGGCACCGAGGTCAAGCTCCAGGTGGCGCGGGTCGAGGCCAAGCGCAAGCGGATCACGCTGGTGCCCGAGGGCTCGAAGATCGAAGGCTCCCGCACGGACTTCAAGGAGTACAGGCAGAAGGCGAAGGAGTCGTTCTCCGGCGGCATGCCCACCCTGGCCGCGGCGTTCGCCAAGCTGAAGAAGGACGACGACGAGTAGCGCTCAGGCCCGCGCGTACTCCTCGAAGCGCAGCCGGTAGGCGTTGCGCTCGTCGGGCTCCCGTACCTCCTTCGCCACCAGCCGCCAGCGGCCGAAGTCGACCTCCGGGAAGAAGGTGTCCGCCTCGAAGGTCCCTTCGACCCGGGTCAGCAGCAGCCGGTCCGCCTGCCCCAGCGCCCGGGCGTACACCCCGGCGCCGCCGCAGACGAACAGCTCCCCCTCCCCCCCCTCCTCGGTCAGCTCGCCCTGCCGGATCGCCTCGTCCAGAGAGCGGGCCACCTGGACCTTCTCACCGCTCCCCGCGGGCGGGCGCCACGCCGGATCGCGGGTCAGGACGATCGTCGTCCGCCCGGGCAGCGTCCCCGTGGACTCGAAGGTCCGCCGCCCCATCACCAGGGTGTGCCCCAGGGTCGTCCGCTTGAAGAACGCGAGGTCGGCCGGCAGGTGCCACGGGATGCGACCATCCAGGCCGATGGCGCGGTTCTCGGCGACGGCAGCGATCAGGGTCAGACGCACGGGGTTCGCCTCGGACCGGCTCTCAGACCGAGATCGGCGCCTTGATGTGGGGATGGGGGTCGTAGCCGTCCAGCCGGAAGCTCTCGAAGCGGAAGTCCTCCAGCCGCTCGACCTGCGGGTCGATCCACATCCGGGGCAACGGCCGGGGCTCGCGCTCGAGCTGGGTCCGCGCCTGCTCCAGGTGATTGAGGTAAAGGTGGGCGTCGCCGAAGGTGTGGACGAGCTCGCCGGCCTGCATCCCCACCACCTGGGCGATCATCATCGTCAGCAGGGCGTAGGACGCGATGTTGAACGGCACCCCGAGGAAGACGTCGGCGCTGCGCTGGTAGAGCTGGCAGGAGAGCACCCGCCGTCCGGTCTCCTCCCCGTCCGCTCTCCGGATCGGCGCGGTCCAGAACTGGAACAGGGTGTGGCAAGGGGGCAGCGCCATGCGTTCGAGCTCGCCGACGTTCCAGGCCGAAACCAGGATGCGGCGCGAGTCCGGGGTCGTCCGGAGCTGCTCGATCACGCGGGCGATCTGGTCGACGGTGCCGCCGTCGGCGGTCGGCCAGCTCCGCCACTGGTAGCCGTAGATCGGCCCCAGCTCCCCCTGCTCGTCCGCCCACTCGTCCCAGATCGACACGCCGTGGCGGTGCAGGCCCTCGACGTTGGTGCCGCCCTCCAGGAACCAGAGCAGCTCGTGGATGATCGAGCGCAGGTGGAGCTTCTTGGTGGTCAGCGCCGGGAACCCCCGGGAGAGGTCGAAGCGCATCTGGTGGCCGAACACCGACCGGGTGCCGGTGCCGGTCCGGTCGCCCTTCTCCACCCCCTCGTCGAGGATTCTGCGGACCAGGTCGAGGTACTGGCGCATGCTCACCAGCTCCCTGACGCGCCGCCGCCACCGAAGCTGCCGCCGCCGCCCGAGAAGCCACCGCCGCTGAAGCCCCCACCGCCACCGCCGCGCGACGACGTCGCCACCCAGGTCGACATGGAGTGGAGCAACGGCGAGCTCTTCATCAGCCGGCGTCCGCGGGTGGTGCGCGAGAAGAATAGCTTGAACAGAGGGAACAGGACGATCCAGAACACCACCAGCCCGGCGCCGTACTTCGAGCCGATGAAGGCCGCCGGGAAGGTGGCGAAGAACGGCATGAGGAACAGGTAGAGGAACCAGCTCTGGCACCCCTTGCCGAACAACGCGATGGTCGCGAACACGCCCATCACCGACAGGAAGACGACCGCGAAGAGGCCCTTCTGCCAGATCGATTTGAACGGCGGGCCGGTGTTCGCGCTCGGCGGCGGCTCGTCGGGGATCGCCCCCGGCTCGTCGCGTAGCGTCCCGAGGATGGCGCCGACCCCCTGCTCGATGCCGCCCGCGAAGTCGCCCTGCTTGAACTTCGGCGTGATGACGTTGCGGATGATCCGTCCGGCCTCCAGGTCGGTCAGCTCGTCTTCGAGGCCGTAGCCCACCTCGATGCGCAGCTTGCGGTCCTGCTTGGCGATCAGCAGGAGCACACCGTCGTCGACGCCCTTCCGGCCGAGACCCCAGGTCTGCGCGACCCGGATGGAGTAGTCCTCGAGGGCCTCGCCGTCCAGGCTGTCGACGGTGAGCACCGCCACCTGGGAGCCGGTCTGCTTCTCGAAATCGGCCAGCTCGGTGTCGAGGCGCTCCTCCACGTCCTGCGGGATCATGTTCGCCTGGTCGACGATCCGCCCGGAGAGGTACGGCACCTCCTTGGCCCACGCCGGCGTGCCGGCGCCGAGCAGGCCGAGGGTCGCCAGCGCCAGGATCAGGAGGCTCGCGGCACCGAGCCGCCGCTGCCGGCGCCATGAGCGGAGCGGTGCTGCCGACGCGACCGGCCGGGACGGCCCGGACGGCCCGATCGTTCCGGGCGTCTGCAGCGTGCGCAGCATCCGCAACGTCCGCACCATTCGCAACGCCCGGTTCATGGCGCCCCTCCTTCCGGGTCGTCCTCGAATCGGATCTCGTTGGACAGCTCGTCGCGGTCGTCGGGGCGCCGTTCGAGCCCGGCCCGTTGGAGCAAGACGCCGCAGCGCTCCACCGCCGCGACCACCGCGTCCGCCGGCCGGCCGCTCCGGATGCCCCGGGCCACCCCGTCGACGATCTCCTCCCACTCTCCCGGCTCGACCACGGCGTCGATCCCGACGTCTCCCAGGACCACCACCCGGCGCTCCAGGAGCGACAGGAAGAGGAGCACCCCGGAGCGGTCGCGGGTGGCGAAGACCTCGTGCTCGAGGAAGGCGTCCCGGGCCGCCCGGGCGACGCGCCGCTCGATCTCCTCGGCCGGGGTCAACCAGCGCGCCAGGGTGCCGGAGAGGCGGACCGCCATCAGTGCCGCGGCAGCGCCGCCGGCGGTCGCCAGCAGCGTCATCCACAGCGGTGGCGCGCCCCACCAGCCCGCGGCCCAGCCGAAGAGCGCCAGCAGGAGAGGGGCGGCGAGGCCGCCGAAGGTCGCGCCGCGCCAGATGGCGCCCTCGTAGTGGTCGGACGACGCGGCGACCGCGATCACGATTTCGCCGCGGGAGTGTTCCTCGGCGCGGCGAACCGCTCCGGCGATGCGGTCGCGGTCGGTTGCGGAGAAGAGGTCGTGGGGGTTCATCGGGTCGGCGCTCTGCGGGTCGGGGCTCTGCCTCGGGTCCGTCGGGTCCGTCGTTTCCGTCGGGTCGTTGGCGCCGATGCTACCTCAACGCCCGGGGCGAAAGATGGTAACGTCTCGCCGTTCCGACTTACGTCTGGTGAACTACGAGGAGAGGAGGCGTTGCCCCATGAGTCCGCTGAAATTGTTGAAGCTCTCGACGGTTCTGCTTGCATCCTGCCTGTGCATTCTCACTCTGGCCGTTCCAGCCCACGCTCAGAACAGCCGGAACAACGATGACGGCGCGTCTTCGTCCCACCACCGGTTCGCCCTCGGCCTCGGGGCCGGCGTCGTCGAGCCCGACGGCCAGGGCGAGCTTTACTACACGGGCGGGCTGCGCTTCCGCATCTCCAAGGAAGAGCACCGTCAGCAGGGAGAGGACTGGCGCTACGCCAACCGCGGCGACGTCCAGGCGTTCATCGAGCCGGAGGTCGGCTACTGGTCGCGCGACGACCAGGGCAACAAGGAGAGCGACCTGTCGGTCGGCGTCAACGGAATCGGCGTCGTGCCCGGCCGGATCGTCGACTACTTCTTCGGCGTCGGCCTCGGCCTCCACTCGATCGACAACAAGGTCGAGGTCGCCGGCGTCACCACCTTCGACCAGAGCGACACCAAGTTCGGCGGCAACTTCCAGGTCGGTCTCGACATCCACATGACCGACAACGTCAGCCTGTTCGGCACCGGCCGGTTCGACATCATCGAAGGGCTGAGCGACACGCTGCAGGGCAAGGTGTACGCGGGCCTGCGCTTCCGCTTCTGAGGGCCGCGGCAGCACCTCGCCTCGACCCGTCCTCGCTCGTCGCTCCCTGCGGCGTACGCCTGGTACGCCGCGGCCGCCGTTCGCACGCGGGTGCTTGGGAGTGGATTCCCCGAGGCACCGGCTCCGCCCCAGGGTGCCGCAGAGCTGTCTCGGGCGCTCAGTCCTGGCGGCCGGGCGGCTTGCGGAGCTCTTTGACCTGACCGCGGCGCCGCTTGCTCTCCAGCCGGCGGCGACGGGCGGCGGCCGGGACGCGGGTGTGCTTGCGCCGGCGCCGCGGGGCGAGGGCGCGGGCGAGCAGGGTGCGCAGGCGCTCCAGCGCCTCCTCGCGGTTCGCCGACTGGGAGCGGTGCTTCTGTGCGCTGACCTGGAGCACGCCGTCCTTGGTGATCCGCGAGGCCAGGCGGTCGAGCACCCGCTGGCGCTCGCCCTCTGTGAGCACCACCGAGCGGGCGACGTCGAAGCGCACGGTGACCCGCGTTTCGACCTTGTTGACGTTCTGTCCTCCCGGTCCGGAGCTCCGCGACGTGATCGTCTCGAGCTCCCCATCCGGAATCGACAGCTCAGCGTTGATTTCGAGCACGGTTGCGACTCCCGGTGCGCAGAGTAGCATCCGCTCAGACCACCCCCACGAGGCGATCATGCGACGATTCTTCCGCTCCGTTCTCCCCTCCTGTGATGTCCAGTCCGATCCACGCTCCGGCGCTCCGTGCCGGCGGCAATCCTTCGCGGCGCTGGCCGCCCTGGTCGTCCTGGCCGTGTCGGTGGCCTGGGGTCCGGTCGGGCCGCGGCCGGCGGCGGCCGAGGAGCCGCCCCACATCACGCCCGCTCCACCCCGCCCCGCCGGTGAGGGCGAGGGCCCGTTCAGCCGCCTGATCCTGCGTGGCGGCATCCTGATCGACGGCACCGGCGCGCCGCCGATCGGCCCGGTCGACATCGTCATCGAGGGCAACCGGATCGTCGACGTCGTCACCCTCGGCGCCCCCGGGCTGGACGTTGCGCCCGAGCGCCGGCCCCAGGTCGGCCCGGGCGGCCGGGAGCTCGACGTCTCCGGCATGTACGTGCTGCCCGGTTTCATCGACATGCACGCCCACCAGGGCGGCGTCGAGCAGGGAACGCCCGCGGAGTACGTCTACAAGCTCTGGATGGGCCACGGCGTCACCACCATCCGCGACCCCGGCTGCGGCAACGGGCTCGACTTCTGCGTCGACGCCCGCACGAAGAGCGCCGCGAACGAGATCACCGCGCCGCGAATCGTCGCCTACGTCTTCTTCGGCCAGGGGCGCGACGAGCCGTTCACGACCCCCGAGCAGGCCCGCGAATGGGTGCGGAGCATCGCCGAGCGCGGGGCCGACGGGGTCAAGTTCTTCGGTGCCCGGCCGGACATCATGCGCGCCGCCATCGAGGAAGCCAACCGCCTCGGCCTGGGCAGCGCCTGCCACCACGCCCAGCTCGCCGTCGCCCGCGTCAACGCCCTCGACACCGCCCGCTGGGGGCTGACCTCCATGGAGCACTGGTACGGCCTGCCGGAGGCGCTGTTCGACGACCGGGTGATCCAGGACTACCCCGCCGACTACAACTACTCGAACGAGCAGGACCGCTTCGGCCAGGCCGGGCGCCTGTGGAAGCAGGCCGCGAAACCGGACAGCCCGCGCTGGAACGAGGTCATGGACGAGATGCTGAAGCTCGACTTCACCATCGACCCGACCTTCACCATCTACGAGGCCAGCCGCGACCTCATGCGCGCCCGGCGCGCCGAGTGGCACGAGCAGTACACCCTGCCGTCGCTGTGGGACTTCTACGCTCCCAGCCGCCGCTCCCACGGCTCCTACTGGCTCTCCTGGTCGACCGCCGACGAGATCGCCTGGAAGGACAACTACCGGCGCTGGATGCGCTTCATCGACGAGTACAAGAACCGGGGCGGGCGGGTGACCACCGGCTCGGACTCGGGCTACATCTACAAGCTCTACGGCTTCGGCTACATCCGCGAGCTGGAGCTGCTCCAGGAGGCCGGCTTCCACCCGCTCGAGGTGATCCGCTCGGCCACCCTGATGGGGGCCGAGGCCCTCGGCATGAACGACGAGATCGGCTCGGTCGAGCCGGGCAAGCTGGCCGACCTGGTGGTGGTGCCCGAGAACCCGCTCGAGAACTTCAAGGTGCTCTACGGCACCGGCGCCATCCGGGTGACCCCGGACAACAGGGTGACCCGGGTCGGCGGCGTCCGCTACACGATCAAGGACGGCATCGTCTACGACGCCCCCAAGCTGCTCGCCGACGTGCGCGCGATGGTCGCCGAGGCGAAGCGGAAGCAAGGGCGCCCCCGCCTGCTCCAGCCGGGGGTCGAGGCCCCTGGCGAGGAAACCGGGCAGATCGAGGGAACCGGGCAGGCCGGACCGGCCGGGCGGTGAGGGTAGCTCCCTCCCCGGAGGGCGCTACGGCCGGCAGTCGTCGGCCCACGCGGGGCGCGGGTCGCCGACGTCGCCGGACCAGGTGTCCTGGAGCACGGGCGCCTCGCCCGGAGCCGAGGTGAAGTAGGTCAGATCTTCGTGGATGCACCCCGCGGGGCAGTCGCCGGACCCCTGCCGGATCACGTACTCGTAGGTGGCTCCCGAGATCTTGCCGCACAGCTCGACGAAGGCGTTGATCCCGTTCGGCTGGGCGGTGGTGACGCCGGGCAGGGCGGCGTAGTCCGTGGCCAGGGTCGGGATGTCGTAGACGCCGTCGAAGACGAGGGTCACGTAGCGATCCGAGTACTGCTCCGGCTCGACCTCGCTCAGGTCGTACCAGGAGTTGAGACAGTCCCAGGCCGTGTAGGTCCCCGCGGCCATCTCCTGATAGACCGACGGCGGGACGACGAGCAGAACCTCGTCGGGGCGGTACGTCCCGAGGTGCTCGACCGCCGCGATCTCCGGGTGAGCGCTCCGGAAGGCGGTCACGTCCGCGACCACCCGGTCGTAGATCGCCTGGTCGGCGGTGAAGGTCCCCCCCATCTCGAGCGCCAGGTGCTCCAGGCTCTGGTCGGCGCGGGGCGTCATGGCGATCTCCGCCGCCGTCCCGTGGCCGCACTGCTCGGCGACCGGAGTTCCGGTGTTCCACGCCGAGTCCTCGAGCACGTCGCGCCAGTCGAAGCTCGGGGGATCGGCGCCGGGATCGGGCATCGAGGGATCCACGGGGTAGACCGCCTCGGGCTGGGAGAAGCGGTTCTCGCCCTCGAACAAGGGCCGCACGATCTCCACCGTCCCGGTGACGGGGTAGGTCGCGACCTCCGGCAGAGCGACATCCAGGTGGCCGTCGGTCAGCCGCCCGGTGCCGTCGCTCGACACCTGGATCGTCAGGGCCAGCGGCGCCAGCAGCGTGCCGGTCTCCGGATCGACCGGCAGTACCAGCGCCCGGTACTGGTCGGGCGCCTCGCCCCGGAAGACGGCGATCCGGGTGTCGTAGCGTAGAAGTCGGTCCGGATCGGACAGCTCGACCCGCAGGGTCCGCTGGAGAATCGAGAAGATCCGGCGGTCGAGAGCGGTGAAGCGCCCGTGGCAGGCCGTGGTGATCCCCGCCTCGGTCAGGCCGCGCCCCGGCTTGGTGTCGGCGGGCCGGAAGCCGCTGACGGCCGGGTCCTCCGGCGGGGCGGCGAGATTGTCGATCACCAGGTCTGCGTCACCGCCGCCCTGGCCGCCCTGCGCGCCGGCCAGCGTCGGATCGAGGGTGAGCACGACCGCGAACGGGCTCTCCCCGTCCGCCGGCACCGGCACCAGGTTGGACGTGCTGGTCTCCCGTGCCAGGCCGATCTGTTCGAGCGGGGTCCGCTCCGGGTTGAGCAGCAGCTCGCGCACGCTCGGGTTGAGGTTGAAGCCGAGCTGGTGCTCCGGCCCCGGGCCGAGCCCGACCACCGGCGGCTCCACCGTCGAACGGTAGCGGGGCATGCCGACGACCGTGCCGTCGAAGAAGCCGTAGGGGTTGGCGTAGGAGACGAACAGGCTCTGGACCACCGGCGGGCGCGCGCCGGACAGGTCGCGCACGTCCATGCGCTGGAGCAGCGCCAGGAGCTGGTCGGCGTTGCAGGCGACCTGCTCCGCCGTCAGCGGGACCCTGGTGTCGGCCGCCCGGGCGGCGACGGCCACCGGACCGGCGAGGACCGCGAACAGGAGCGCCCGCCGTGCGATGCCGGTCAGCCGATGCGGATTCAGCATGAGAGGGTCCTTCCCTAGTTGCGGACCGTTCCGAGCTCCGCGTGGCACTGGTCGACGAGAGGCAGCCACGGCGGCGGCGGCGAGGGGTTCGCGGAGAGCGAGCTGTAGATCCCCACCAGCTCCACCGAGCCGTCCGGGTCGGTGGTGACGTAGGTGACGACATCCGAGAGGCCGCCGAAGAAGTACCGGTAGGTCTGCCCGTCCGGAGCGATCATGGCGCACAGCTCCGGCGGCGGCACGCCGGGTGTCGGAAGCACGTAGGGCCGGACGTAGGCCACCCCCGGAAGGGCGGCGTAGTCGTCCCCGACCCGGTCGAGGTTGTAGGTCCCTTCGAGCTGGACGACCACGAACCGCGTGTCGCTGAACGGTTCCTGCGCCACGCTCTCCAGGCCGTACCAGTCGTTCAGGCAGTCCCAGTCGTGGTAGCCGCCCTGCACCATCGCCTGGCCGACGGAGCCGGACTGGGTGGCGACGAGCAGGGACTTGCCGTCGGTCGGCAGCACGATGGGAAACCCGGCCAGTTGGGGCACGGCGACCATGATCGCCGCCAGGTCCCGGTCCACCCGGTCGTAGACCTCCTGCGGGGCGGTGACCTCGCCGGTCATGCCGATGGCCAGCAGCTCGATCTCGGGTTGGGCGCGGGGCGTCGCCGCCAGCTCGGCCGCCGTCCCCTGGCCGCACGTCGAGGTCACCACGGTCGCCGGGTTCCAGGCGGTCCCGTCCAGCACGTCGCGCCAGTCGAAGTCGTAGAACGAGCTCGGCGCGCCCGGCAGGGGGCCCCCCACCGGGAAGCCGACCTCCGGAACGTACTCGTCGTCGACCCCGCCGAACAGCGGGCGGACGATGGTCACGCTCCCCACCACGGCTGGATCGTCCGGAAGCCGATGGACCGGCAGCTCGAGATGCCCTCCGGCCAGCCTCCCGGTCTCGTCGAGCTCGACGCGGATCTCGGCCTCCAGGGGGGTGGGGCGCATCGCGCCGGTCTTCGGATCGACCACGTAGATGTCCGCCCGATAGATCTCCGGGTCGGTGCCGCGGTAGAGCGTGATGCGGGTGTCGTACCGCTCGGCGGTCGCGGGGTCGTAAAGCTCCGCCCGGAGCGTACGTTGCAGGATCGCGAAGACCCGGCGGTCGACGTCGCTCAGCCGGGTGTGGCAGAGGCGGGTCAGCCCACTCACCGTCAGGCCGCGCCCCGGCTTGGTGTCCGCCGGGTGGGGACCGCCGCCGGCCGTCGCGTTCTCGAACAGGTTGTCGATCACCAGGTCGGTCTGCTTCGCCCCCGGGCCCGGCGTCGACAGGCTCGGATCGACCCGGAGGACCACCGCGAACGGGTCGTCGGGGGCGACCAGGGTCGAGGTGCTCGTCTCCCGCGCCAGGCCCACCTGGTCGAGCGGGATCCGCAGCGGGTTGAGCAAGAGCTCCCGGATGCTCGGGTTGAGGTGGAAGCCGAGCTGGTGCTCCGGACCGGGCGTCGGGAGCGGGTCGACCGGCGGCTCGTTGGCGTCCCGGAATCGGGCCAGCCCGACCACCATCCCCTCGTAGAAACCGTAACGGTTCGAGTAGGTCAGGTAGACGGCCTGCGGGACCGCCGGCGCTTCGCCATCGGGCCCGGAGACCCGGGTCCGCGCCGCCAGTGCGGCGAGCTGGTCCCGGTTGCAGGCGACCTGCTCGGGCTCGAGAGCACTGCGGGTCGATGCCCGCGCCGGCACGATGGCCAGCAAGGCCAGGGTGGCCATCGCCCCAAGGGCGAGGGGAACGAGGAGTGATTGGGTGAAGGGAGCGAGGAGCGAGTGGGCGAGGCGGGACCGGAAGGATCGCATGGTTGTCTCCTTGCGCACGGGCAGGAGGTCGTCCGTCGAGAGGGCGCTCTAATGCTGCTACAGCATTGCCCGGCTGTCAAGGATCACGTTTCGTCGCCGGGCGAGTGGAGACCTCCGGCCTGTGAGAAACTGCCGCCTCCATGCTCCCCTTCCCGGTCGCCGGCACCTCGCCCCCTCCCCTGCCGTTCGAGCGCCCCCGGTGCGGGCCGGCGTGCGGCACCCCCACGGACGGCCGGAGGGTCTGAGAGGGCACCGTGCGGCGCCTCCTCGATCGCTTCAGCGCCGCCCTCGCCCACCTGTTGCTGGGGATCTTCTTCCGGCGGGTCGAGGTCGAGGGGCTGGACGAGGTCCCGCCGCGCGGTCCCCTCCTGGTGGTCGCCAACCACCCGAACGGCCTGGTCGATCCGGTCGTGCTGCTCGGCGCCCTGCCCCGGCCGGTCCGCTTCCTCGGCAAGAGCACCCTCTGGGACATGGTGCCGCTGCGGCCGTTCCTCGCCCTGGGCGGCGTCATCCCGATCTACCGTCCGACCGATCCGGGGATCGATCCCTCCAAGAACGTGGAGACCTTCTCCCGCTGCCGCGACGCCCTGGTGCGGGGCGCCGCGGTGGCGATCTTCCCCGAGGGGACGAGCCACGCCGACCCGTCGCTACGGCCGCTCAAGACCGGCGCCGCGCGCATCGCCCTCGACGCCGCGCAGGCCGTCCCGGAGGACGCCGAGCCGGTCCGCATCGTGCCGGTGGGGCTGACCTTCGATGCCCGCGAGCGCTTCCGGTCGCGGGCGCTGCTGGTGGTCGGCGACCCGATCACGGTGCGGCCCCCGCCGGTCGAGCCCGGCACCGACCCGGCGGCCGAACCCTCCCCCGCCGCCCGCGCGGCCGTGCGCGGGCTGACGGCCGAGATCGACACCGGTCTGCGCCAGGTCGCCGCCGACTACCGCTCGTGGCGCGACGCCCGGCTGTTCCAGCGGGCGGTGGAGATCTACGACCGGCCGAGCCGCGCCCTGCCCGGCGACACGACGCTCGCCGCGCTCCACCGGACCGCGCGGGAGCTCGCCGACGACTTCGACGCCCTGCACGCGGTGGAGCCGGAGCGCACCGACGCGGTGGCCCGGGCGATGGCGCGCTACGACCGCATCCTGCGCCTGCTGTCGCTGCGCGACGACCAGATCGCGGCCCGCTACCCGGTCCTCGGCGTCGTCCGGTTCCTGGCCAGGACGCTCCTGCTGCTGCTCCTCGGGCTGCCGGTGGGGGCGGTCGGCACGCTGCTCAACCTCGGGCCCTACCTGGCGGTCGGCCAGCTCACGGCGCGGTCGGACCTGGCGGTCGAGGAGCAGGCGAGCTGGAAGCTCTTCGGCGGCCTGATCCTCTACCCCGTTTGCTGGCTGCTCGAGGCCGCGGCGGTCGGCTGGTGGCGTGGCGTGCCGCTCGCCGTGGCGGTGGCCGTCGCCGCCCCGGTCACCGGCTACCTGGCGCTCCTCCTCTGGGACCGGGGACGGCGGCTCTGGCGGGAGGCGCGGGCGTTCCTCAGACTGCGTACCCGACCCGGCGTCTGGCGGCGCCTGCGGGTCATCCGGCGCGCCCTCCGGGCCGACGTCCAACGCCTCGCCGCCCTCCGCGACGCCCGCGCCCGCTCCCCACGCTGAGCCCCCAAGACCCAAGCAAAGCGCCGATTCCACCCCGGCGAACCCCCCGGGCGGGGGCGTCCCTTTCCCCCCGGAGGGCGGGAAAGGGATCGAGGGATTGGGGGGAGATCCGGAGGATGATCCAGGTTGATCGGCGGGGGCAGGCCTGTCTCAGCGCCTACGACCGGCGAAGTCTCGACCTCGTCTCCTGCGCGAGCCCGAAGGGATCGAGGGATTGGGGGGAGATCTAACTAAGTGGCGCGATCAGCTTCAGCTCCTCGTCATCCACCGGCTGGTAGATCGCCGCGCCGACCGCCCCCGGACCGGCGTGGGTCCCCACCACCGGGCCCATCTCGGCGACGTGGATCTCGGCGATGGTCAGCTCCTTCTCGAGCAGGCTCTTCAGGCGATCCGCCCAGACCGGCGCCTTGGCCTGGGCCACCGCGGCGATGGCCGGCCGTTCGGGATCGATCGCCTTCTTGAACAGCTCGATCATTCGCGGATGGGCCGCCCGGCCGCCGCGCACCTTGTCGACCAGGGTCACCACGCCTTCCCGGACCCCGAGGATCGGCTTGATTCCGACGAGCTGGCCGACCCAGGCCTGGGCCCGGCCGATCCGCCCGTGCCGTGCCAGGTACTCGAGCGTGTCGACGACGAACAGCACGTGCACCCGTTCGGCCATCGCCTGGATGCGCGGTCCGATCTCCCGGACCCCGAGCCCGCGGCGTGCCATCCGGGCGGCGAACAGCGCCAGCAGGCCGAGCCCCAGGCTGACCTGCCGGCTGTCGACCACCCCGACCCGCACCGACTCCGATCCCTCCCGCAGATCCTGGAGCTCCCGCGAGCCCGTCGCCGCCGCCTGCTCCGCGTTCGCCACGGTCTCGGACAGGCTCGACGAGATGTGGACCGAGACCACGTCCTTGCTTCCGGCCAGCTCGCGGAAGACCTGGAGGAACTCGCCCGGCGTCGGCGGGTTGGTCGCCGGGTGGTCCGAGCCGGTCTCGAGCATCTCGTAGAACTCGCGCGGTGTGATGTCGACGCCGTCCTTGAACATGCGATCGCCGAAGCGGACGGTCAGCGGCACGACCCGGATGCCGTGCTCGCGGGCCAGCCGTGCCGGCAGGTCGGCGGTCGAGTCCGTCACCACCCGGACGCCGCCGTCCGGCTCCCGGAGCCTGATCGCACCGCGAGAACGAAGCTCCTCGAGCTCGCGCAGGATGACGCCGTCGGTCGACTCCAGCCGGTCGAGCAGGGCGCCGACGGTGATGCCCTCCTGGGCCGCGGTGAGGATCTCCTGCTCGATCGGAGAGAACTGGGCGTTGAAGAAGGACGGGCCCAGCTCGACGACGATCCGCGTCTGGAGGTCGGGCGGGTTGGCGACCCGGTCCTCGATCGCCCGGATGATCAGCGTCTTGAGATCGGGGTCGATCTCCCGGCGCACCCCGGGGCGGCCCATGATCACCCGGAACGGCCCCTGGCGGCGGACGCCGATGCGGTAGAACGCCTTCTCCCCCCGGGCCCGCCCGGAGGTGGCGGCGATCGCCGTGCCCTGGTCGAACACCACCTCGCCGGTCTCGAGCAGCAGGCGGCCGGAGACCAGCGCCCGGCTGAGCCCCCGGATGACCTCGAGCACCGGCGCCAGGGAGAGGTCGCCGACCAGGGTCTGCAGCTCGGCGTCCGGCTCCAGGCCCAGCTCCCAGCCGACCAGCACCAGCCGGAGCCTGCGCACCAGCTCCTGGGAGTCGATTCCGCGGGCCGGCAGGTAGCGCACCTCCTCCGGCAGATCGTCCGGCGCCTGGTCGGAGGCGCCGAGCACGGTCAGGACGATCTCGTCCGAGGTCGCCGCCCGGAGCTCGTCCAGGATGGAGGCGTTGCCGAATCCGGGAAGATCTTCTCGGGCGACGATAACGCTGGGACCGAGGCCCTGGGCGTACCGGCGCCCCTCGTCGGCGTCGCCGGCGGGCACCACCTCGTAGCCGTGGGCGGTCAGCCCTTCGGACAGCTCTTTGCGCTGGACAGGGTCCGGTTCGACAATGAGAACAGCGGGTCTCGTCACGGGGTCACCCTCTCCTCGTCTCTCGCTTTCGACCGGCCCGGCGCGTCGCGATCGGCACTTCCTCTCAGGTCCTGAGCGACCAGTTGGGCTCCCCTTGTCACAGTTCCGGCTTTAGGAGAAACTATAGTTACAGGGATTTCGCAAGTTTCGATCTCACCGGTACGGCGGCGTCCCCCAAGAGTACTGCATGCGTCGCACTTCGAGGAGAGTCTTGATGGCATCACGATGCACTGACCCGGAAGTAGACAACGAGGTCTGCACCCTCGTGGAAACACGGCGATCACGCACCTCGGGTGGCGTGGCGCCGGCGATCTCCAACATAGGCCACCAGGAGGAGTGCGGCGCAGGCTCGGCCTGCGCGGTGACCATCGAGCCGGCGGCCTACGGAGCCCTGATCCACCGCGTCCAGGGGCGGGTCGAGCGCGAGGAGGCCCAAGCCGTCCGGGAGCGCAAACGGGTCGACGGGTTGTTCGACGAGCTGATGGAGCTGTCCCCAGGTGAGCGGGAAGAGGCGCTCGCCCTCGATTCCCGATTTTCGAACTTCTTTCTTTGCGATCGGCTGCTCGACACGGCCGAGACTCTGGCGGAATCCGACCGCCCCGCCTCGAGCGAGCTGGTCTACCTGGCCCTGGCCGCCGCCGCCCGGCTCGATCCGGAGCGCTGCGGCCGCAGCCTGATCGCCGACCTCGAGGCCCGCGCCTGGGCGCTGATGGCCGAGGGGTGGCTCGAGTCCGGCTCGACCGACGCGGGGCAGACCGCCCTCCGCCTGGCGCGGAGCCACCTGCGCGAAGGCTCGGGCGACCCGCTGGAGGAGGCCGAGATCCTCTACCGCGAGGCGGGCGCCAGCCATGCCACCCGGCCGGCCGACGCCCTCCAGGCCGTCGACCGCGCCGCGGCGATCTTTCTCGAGTACGGCGCGCGCAAACGCCTGGGTGAGTCGCTGGTGCGCAAGGGCGAGCTGGCCGCCTCCACCGGCGATCACACGGTCGCCGTCCCCCTCTTCCGCGAAGCGCTGGCTCTCCTCGACGGCCAGTTGACGGACGGCCGTCTGGCCGAGATCGGCTGGCGGCTGACCCGGAGCCTGTTGGCCGAAGGCGCGGCCGACCAGGCGTGGACCGAGATCGCCCGCGCCCGGAGCCGCCTGCGGGGCGCGCCCGACGAGCTGATCGAGGCCCGGCTGCGGTTCCTCGAAGGGCGGATCGCCCGGCTCGCCGGTCTGGAGGACGAGGCCGCGAACTGCCTGCGGGAGGCGCGCGACACGCTCCTCCACCTGGGCCGGCCCGAGGAGGCCGCCCGCGCCCACCTCGGATGGGTGGCGCTGGCCTGGCGTCATCGCAAGCCGGACGACCTGGAGCCCCAGTCCGTCGAGGTGCTGGCGAACGAGACCGACCGCCTGCTGGCGACGGCGGGGCTCTCCCGGGAGACGGTGATGGTCCTGCTGCTGGTCGACCGGGCCGCGTCGAGCGGCGCGCTCCGCTCCGACCTGGTCGACGCCCTCGACGACTTCCTGGAGCGCGTCGCCTGACGCAGCCGACCCCTCCCCAACCCCCGCCGCGGCGCGACCAGGGCGGCGACCAGCTCAGCGGCTGGCCAGCGCGTCCGACGCCACCCGCGCCGCCTGGGCCAGCACCGCCGCACCGATCGCGACCGTCTCGTCCGCGGGCAGGAAGCGGGGCGAGTGGGCGCCGACCACCGGCGCCTCGGGGCGCCGGCCGCCGATGCGCAGGAAGCACCCCGGCACGCTCTCCAGGTAGACGGCGAAGTCTTCGCCGGCCAGGTTCACCAGCCCCAGGGGGCGGATCGCGTCGGCGCCGAGCACCTCTTCGGCGGCCCGGCGGGCCCAGCCCGACTCCCGCTCGGTGTTGCGCAGCGCCGGAGTGCCGGGCTCGAAGGCGACCTCGACCCGCAGGCCATAGGCCTCCCCCACCCCGCGGGCGAGCGCCTCCACCTCCTCGGCCAGCCGGTGGCGCAGCACCGAGTCCATCGCCCGGAGCGTGCCGGTGAGCCGCGCCCGGGACGGGATCACGTTGGGGGCGCTGCCGGCCTGGAACGTGGCGACCGTAACCACCGCCGGCTCCCCCGGCGCCAGGCGACGCGAGACGATCGTCTGGAGCGCGCCGACGATCGCCGCGCCGCCGACGATCGGGTCCCTCCCCTCGTGAGGCCTGGCGCCGTGGGCGCCGCCCCCGTCGAGCTCGATCCGGAAGGTGTCCGCCGAGGCGGCGAGCGCCCCGGGCTGGGCGACCACCTCGCCGAGGGCGAAGCGCAGGTCGACATGGCCGCCGAAGATGGCCGCCACGCCGTCGAGGGCGCCCTCCTCGACGACCCGGGCGGCACCGCGGGCGATCTCCTCCGCCGGCTGGAACACCACCACCACGTCGCCGGCGGCCGGCCGCTCGGCGAGCAGGGCGGCCACTCCGAGGGTCCAGGCGGCGTGGACGTCGTGGCCGCAGGCGTGCATCCGTCCGGGCACCTCCGAGGCGAACGGGGCGCCGGTCTCCTCTTGGATCGGCAGGGCGTCGAGGTCGCCGCGCACGGCGACGGCCGGCGCGCTCCGATCCCGGCCGGCGAACCGCGCCACCAGGCCGGTCTCCGCGACCGTGACCAGCGACGCCGGCCCGAGGGCCTCGAGCTCGGTGCGCAGGCGCCGGCTGGTCTGGTTCTCCTCGAACGCCAGCTCCGGGTGCCGATGGAGATCGTGGCGCAGTGCCACCAGCCGCTTGGCGAGCGTCTCCGGCACGTGCTCGGTGAGCCGCCCCCGGTCCAGCACCAGGCCGTTCCTGGTCATCGGTCCACCTCCCGCCAGCCCGCCTCTCCGGCCTCGAGCACCATCCGCCAGGCGGTGATGGCGTCGAGACGCTCCCGGTCCACCTCGACGCCCGGCCCCGGGCGGTCCCGCGGCACCCGCACCATCCCCCGGCCGTCCATGGTCCATTCCGGATCGACCACGTCCCGCGCCCAGTACCGGTTGGACGGCGACAGGTCGCCCGGCAGGACGAACCCCGGCAGGGAGGCCAGGGCGACGTTGTGGGCGCGGCCGATGCCGCTCTCGAGCATGCCCCCGCACCAGACCGGGATCTCGGCCGCCCGGCAGAGGTCGTGGATCGCGATCGCCTGGGCGAAGCCGCCGACCCGGCCCGGCTTGATGTTGACGATCCGGCCGGCGTCGAGGTCGCGCATGTCCTCGGCCCGCGCCGCCGAGGTGATCGACTCGTCGAGGCAGAGCGGCGTCTCGAGCCGCTCCTGGAGCCGCGCATGGCGAAGCAGGTCCTCGCCCTCGAGCGGCTGCTCGATCATCATCAGGCCGAGGCGGTCGAGGCGCTCCAGCCGCTCCAGGTCGGCGAAGGTGTACGCGGCGTTGGCGTCGACGGCGAGCGGTGCGTCCGGGCCCAGCTCGGTGCGGAGAGGGCCTACGGTCTCGACGTCGGCGCCCGGCTTGATCTTGAGCTTGACCTTGCGATACCCGCGCTCCAAGGCCTCTCGGGCCTTGCGCGCCAGCTCCCGCGGCGTCGCCTGGATGCCGAGGGAGATGCCGGTGGCGATGTGGGTCCGGGTTCCGCCCAGGAGCTCGGCGAGCGGCCGCCCCTCGAGCCGCGCCTGGAGCTCCCAGCACGCCATCTCGAGCGCCGCCTTGGCCATCCGGTGGCCCCGGAGATGGCGGTCGAGGAGCGACCAGACCTCGCGCGCGTGGTCGAACGACGTGCCCACCAGGCGCGGCCCGAGCCACCGTTCGAGGGCGATACGCGCCGTCTCCACGGTCTCCGGCGAGTAGCTCGGCTGCTCGCCGGCCACGCACTCGCCCCAGGCGCTCGCCCGGGTCCCGAGTCGGCCGGTGGGGACCCCCGCCTCGCCACCCTCCCCGAGCAAGCCCGTCACCTCCACCAGCAGGATCCGTCGCTCCCAGGTCTCGCCCGAGGAGATCCTGAACGGCTCGACCAGCCGAAGGCCGATCTGCCGCAGCTCGATGCGCTCCACCGTCACCGTCATGGCTCGTCCCGTACCAGCAGATACCAGCACCGGAGGGCGCCGCCGCCTGCCGCGCCCCCGGTCTGAAGGAATGACTCGACCCGAAAGCCGCCGGCGAGCCCGGTTTCGAGCGCCGTCCGGGAGGCCAGCCGCCACCGCCGGGCGCGCTCCGGCTCCCGGCCCCGGTCCTGCTCCTGGTCCCGAACTCCGAGGATGTCCGCCGGAATCTCCACCCGCACCGCCGGAGCGTCCCGCCACGCCGCGGCCCGTTCGATCTCCTCCGGCGCGGCGGGCTCGACGGGATCGCTCCCCGCGCGGGCTCCGAGCACCGGGGCGTCTTGCCACGCCGCCAGGTCCGCCGCCAGGACCGGCCCCTCCCCCGCCAGCGCCCGCCCGACCCGTTCCGAGGAGAGCTCCCAGCGCACGACCAGCCGGTCGGTGCCGATGCCGGCCGAGAGCGCGCTGTCCCCGCCGCTGCCGTAGTAGTCGCGGACGTAGCGCTCGATGCCGGCGCCCAGTCGGACCAGGTTGAGGTGGGCGTTGCGCGCCACCAGCGGATCGAAGGTCCAGAAGACGGTCTCGATGCCAATGTCGAGCAGCCGGTCCCGCTGGTAGCGCTTGAGCAGCGCGCCCACCCCCTGTCCGCGCACGTCCCGCCGCACCGCCAGCATGTGGGACCAGTGAGCCGGCCGGCCGGCCCGGAGACCGCTCACTCCGAACACGAAACCCTCGAGACGCTCCCCGTCCTCTTCGTCCCCCTCGCCCTCTGCGTCCCCTTCGCCGGCTCGGGTGCCGGCCGAGGAGAACGCACCGGCCGCGACGCCGCCCATCTCCTGGACCACCTTGAGCAGCGCCGGCGGGGTGACGTCGAGAAAGTCCTGGCCCCAGACCGCCTTCTGGAGCGCCACGCAGGCGCCGAGCTCACGGCGGGTGGTGAGGGGCCGCAGAACGATGCCGCCTCCGCCGGGGGTGGGAGGGCTCGGGCGGTCGAAACCGGCTTTCGTTCCGGGCCCTGTCCCGGCGCCTGGTCCGGCGCTTGGTGCGGTCGGAACGCCGGTCCCGGACGAGGCGGGGCGGTCTGGAACATTCGGGCGCATACGAGACTCCTCATGATACCTGCGATACGCTGACGCCCGTGATTACTGCGCTCGTCAGCCGCAAAGGAGGTGTGGGCAAGACCACCACCGCCGTCAACCTCGCCGCCGCGCTGGCCCAGCGCGGGCGGCGCACCCTGCTCGTCGACCTGGACAGCCAGTGCTCGGCGACCCTCTCCCTGGGGGTCGACCGCGAAGCCTTCGCCCCGTCGGCCGCCGACATGTTGCTGCGCGGGGCCGAGGCGCCGGAGATCGTCCGCACCACGTCGCTCGAGAACCTGGAGCTGATCACCGGCTCGGTCGACCTGCTGTCGGCCGACGTCGAGCTGGGGCGGAGCGGCTGGCACCGCCGGCGCCTGAAGGCGGCGCTCGACCCCGTGTCCTCCGCCTACGACCACATCCTGCTCGACTGTCCGCCGTCGCTGGCGGTGCTGCCCCAGGCCGCGCTGGTCGCGTCCGACAACTTCCTGGTGCCGGTGGTCCCGCAGTTCCTGGCGGTCGAAGGCGTGCGCAACCTGATCGATTCGATCGACCGCCTCGGCGCCCGCTTCGGCCACTCGCCCGACCTCCTGGGCATCGTGCTGACCATGGTGGACTACCGGACCCGGGAGACCCGCGACCAGGTCGCCCGGGTGCGGCGCCTGTGCGGCGACCAGGTGTTCGCGGTCGAGGTGCGGATCAACGTCCGCCTGGCGGAGGCGCCGGCCGCGGGCAAGACCATCTTCGAGCACGACGCCTCCTCGACCGGCGCCCAGTCCTACTCCCTGCTGGCCGAAGAGATGCTGCTGCGGAGCGGCTCCCTCGGACGGGCCAGGGAGCCCGAGGCCGAGCCCTCGCTCGTCGAAGACTCCTAGTGGCCGCCGCCCCCGAGCCCGCCCGGCCGGGCGAGGCGATCGACCGCTCCCGCTACCGCAGGGTCCGCCGGCACCTGGCGCGGCTCTTCCTCCATGCCCTCTGGTACGACCTGCTGCTCGGCCAGATCCCGCTGCTGCGGCGGCTGCGTCCCGATCCGGTCGTACGGTGGACGAAGCACGCCCGCGGCTTCCGCGACCTGGCGATCGAGCTGGGCGGGGTGCTGATCAAGCTCGGCCAGTTTCTCAGCACCCGGGTCGACCTGCTGCCGGTGGAGATCACCCGGGAGCTGGCCGGCCTCCAGGACCGGGTTCCGCCGGTCCCGTTCGCCGCGATCGCCCGGCGGATCGAGGACGACTTCGGACGGCCCGCCGCGGAGCTCTTCGCGTCGATCGATCCGGAGCCGGTCGGGGCGGCCTCCCTCGCCCAGGCCCACCGGGCACGGCTGGAGAGCGGCGAGCCGGTGGTGGTCAAGGTGCTCCGTCCGGAGATCGAGGTGCTGGTGGAGACCGACCTGGCGGCGCTGCGCCTGGCGGTCCGCTGGCTGTGGCTCTGGCGGCCGGTGCGCCGCCGCGTCGACCTCGACCGCCTGTCCGACGAGTTCGCCGCGACGACCCGGGCCGAGCTCGACCTGACCCGGGAGGCGGCCAACGCCGAACGCTTCGCCCGCCTGTTCGAGGACGATCCGGGCATCCGCTCGCCGGCGGTCCATCGGGAGCGGACGGCCACCCACACCCTGACCCTCGAAGACGTCGGCTTTCTGCGGATCAGCGACCACGCGGCGATCGACGCCTCCGGGGTCTCCCGGGCCGAGGTCGCCCGGGTGCTCTACCGGGCCTACATGGAGCAGCTCTTCGTCCACCACTTCGTCCACTGCGACCCGCACCCGGGCAACCTGTTCGTGCGGCCCATCGGGCAAGGTGAGCAGGGCGAGCCCGGGGAGGCCGGCGGCGGCGGCGCCGCCGCCGGACGGCGCCGGCGCGGAGCGGGCGGCGAGGAGGGGCGGGCGTTCGAGATCGTGTTCGTCGACTTCGGCATGATGAGCTCGATCCCGGAGCGCCTCTGGAACGCCCTGGAGGAGACGGTCATCGCCCTCGGCACCCAGGACGCGCCCCGTCTCGTCCAGGCCTACCAGGAGGCCGGCGTGCTCCTGCCGGGGGCCGACCTGGCACGGCTCGAGGACATCCACCGGGTGTTCTTCGATCGCCTCTGGGGGGTCAAGCTCGCGGACCTGCGCGGCGTCGCCCTGTCGGAGGCGCGCGGCCTGCTTACCGAGTACCGCGACCTGGTCTACGAGGCGCCGTTCCAGTTCCCGGTCGACCTGCTGTTCGCCCTGCGCGCGGTCGGCCTGCTGGCCGGCCTGTCGACCAGCCTCGACCCGGAGTTCGACCCGTGGGCCGAGACTCTGCCGTTCGCCGAAGAGCTGAGCGGCCACGGGCCCGCGGAGACGGTGCGCCGCGCCCTGGACGAGGCCGGCCACTTCGCCCGGCGGGCCTTCCGGCTGCCGTCGGCCCTGGAACGGGTCCTGACCCGGGCCGAACGGGAGGGCGTGGCGGTCGAGGTCCACTTCGGCAGGGCCGCCCGGCGGGATCTCCGGCGCCTGGAGCGCGCTGCCAAGCGGATCGCCTGGTTCGTCGCCGCCGGGGCGTTGCTGCTCGCCGGCGTCCAGGTCGCCCTGGCGGGGCCTGGGCACCCGGGAGCCGCCTGGCTCTTCGGCGGCGCCGGCCTCTGCTTCCTCTGGGGGCTGGTGCGCCGCTAGCGGGACCGGCCGACGCGGAGCTCTCCCCCTAAGCGAAGCTTTCTCGATACCGCGCCGCGAACTCCTCCCGGCTGTACCGGTGCTCCTGGGTTCCGCGGCTCTCCACGGCGTAGACCGCCGCCACGCTCCCCATGCGACCGCAGACGTCGAGGGAGTGGCCGCGCACCAGCCCGGCCAGGAACCCGGCCCGGTAGGCATCGCCGGCGCCGGTCGGGTCGACCACCCGGCTCGCCTTGGCCGCCGGCACTTCGATCCTTCCTTCGCCCCGCACCAGCAGGCGGCTGCCCCGCTCCCCCAGGGTCACGACCCAGACCCGCGCCAGCGCCATCAGCTCCCGCTCGGTCAGGCCGGTCTTGTCCTTGAGCACCTCGAACTCGTAGTCGTTGACCAGCACCATCTCGGCCCCGTCGGCCGCGGCCCGGAGAGCCTCGCCATCGAGGGCGATGACCTGGAACGACGGATCGAACAGCAGCG
This sequence comes from uncultured Acidobacteriota bacterium, assembly GCA_963843755.1. GTDB lineage: Bacteria > Acidobacteriota > Thermoanaerobaculia > Multivoradales > DATKCC01 > CAWJLS01. Next base: position 160,462 of record CAWJLS010000013.1, on the reverse strand, counting down.
GGATCCCGGTCTCCTTGGTCTCGGCGCAGTGGCGCAGCATGGCGGCCGGGTCGTCGGGCGCGACGAGGACGAAGGCGGCGGGACGCTCGGCCACCGCCTCCTTGATCGACAGCTCTCCGGCCCGCCCCATGGCGCCGGGGTGGAAGCCGGTGATCTGGTTGTCGGAGCGGTCGGTGGTGATGAAGCAGCAGGCGGTCTGGAGGTCGTCGAAGATCCGGATGCCGTCGACCGCCACGCCGAGGTCGGCCAGGTACCGGCCGTACTCCTCGAAATCGTTGCCGGCGGCGGCGACGATCCGCGCCCGCTCGCCGAGCAGGGACAGGGTGTAGGCGACGTTGGCGGCGCAGCCCCCCTTCCGGAGGCGCAGATCCTCCACCAAGAAGGACAGATTGATCATGTGCAGCTTGTCCGGGAGGATGTGGTCCTGGAACTTGCCGGGAAAGTCCATGATCTGGTCGAAGGCCAGGGAGCCGGTGACCAGGATCTCGCGGTCGCCGTTCGGGGTGAAGATCGAGTCGTCCATGGTGTCGATGCTCGGGTCGAGGAGTTGAGGGGGTCGGCGCCGTCCGGCGCCGGGCACACGGCGGCCGGATTGTCTCACGGTCGGGGGGAGGATGCAGAGGGCGGCGGCCGGCCCCGGTGATAATCTCTCGGCCCGCGCTCCGCAACATCTCTTCCGGCAACGACCCAGGAAGGACCCGTCGATGGCGACCGACCGCTCGATCTACTCGACCCTCGTCTCCCTGCTTCTGCTGCTCGTCCCCGCCGCGGGGCTGGCCGCCCCCGGCCATCATCATCCGGATGCGCTGGCGCCGGCGATCCGCGCGACGCCCGGTCTCCCTCAGGAGGTGGCCGATCCGGTGGTCGAGCACCAGCCGGAAGACCGGGGCGAAGGGAAGGCCGCCGCGAAGGGAGAGAAGGACGAGGCCTGGGACGTCTCCGTGCCCCACGGACCGAGCCACACGGTCACCGTCGACACGACCTCCGGGACCTGGCTCAACCTCGACGTCTCGCCCGACGGCCGCGAGATCGCCTTCGACATGCTGGGCGACATCTACACCGTGCCGATCGGGGGCGGCGAGGCGACCGCGCTGACCGAGGGGATGGAGTGGGACATGCAGCCCACCTACAGCCCGGACGGGTCGACCATCGCGTTCACCTCGGACCAGGGAGGTGGCGACAACCTCTGGCTCATGGATCGGGACGGCTCGAACCCGCGGGCGGTCACCGACGAGAGCTTCCGGCTGCTCAACTCCCCCGCCTGGGCCCCGGACGGCCAGTTCCTCGCCGGGCGCAAGCACTACACCGGCACCCGCTCGCTCGGTGCGGGCGAGATCTGGATCTACCACCGGAGCGGCGGCGGCGGTCTCCAGATGACCGAGCGGCCGAACGATCAGAAGGACGTCGGCGAGCCGGCGTTCTCGCCCGACGACCGCTACGTCTACTACAGCCGCGACGCCACCCCCGGCGCGTACTTCGAGTACAACAAGGACCCGAACGCCGGCATCTACTCGATCTTCCGTCTCGACCGCCGGACCGGCGAGACCGACGAGCTGATCTCCGGGCCGGGCGGCGCCGTCCGCCCGACGCCGTCGCCGGACGGGGAGCTGCTCGCGTTCGTCCGCCGCGTGCGGGACAAGACCGTCCTCTGGATGCGCGACCTCACCTCGGGGGAGGAGCGCCCGCTCTACGACGGGCTCGACCGCGACATGCAGGAGACCTGGGCCATCCACGGCGTCTACCCGCGCATGGCCTGGACGCCGGACTCCGCCTCGGTCGTCTTCTGGGCCGGCGGCGGCATCCATCGGGTCTCCCTCGGCACCCGGGTGGTGACCGACATCCCGTTCCACGTCCGCGTGACCAAGACCCTGGTCCACGGCCTGCGCTTCCCGGTCGACGTGGCGCCGGAGCGCTTCACGGTGAAGATGATCCGCTGGCCGACGGTCTCCCCCGACGGCAGCCGGGTGGTCTTCCAGGCCCTCGGGCGGATCTGGATCAAGGAGCTGCCGGACGGCACGCCCCGCCGGCTGATCGCGGGCGATGGGCAGGACGGGCAGGACGGGCCGTTCGAGCTCTACCCCGCCTTCTCTCCGGACGGCACCTCGGTGGTCTACACCACCTGGGACGACGCCGCGCTCGGGACGGTACGGACGGTCGACGTGGCGTCCGGCGCGGTGCGGACCGTGGTCGGTGCGCCCGGCCACTACGTCGAACCGGTGTTCACCCCGGATGGCGGCGGCGTCGTCTACCGCAAGGTCGCCGGCGGCTACCTGCGGAGCGACCTGTGGTCGGACAAGACGGGGCTCTACTTCGCTCCCCTCGGGGCTTCGTCCGCTGCGGGCCCGGCCCCGGGCGCCGCGGCCGCGAGCGAGCCGCGGCTGATCACCGAGGACGGCTCCGATCCCCACTTCGGCGCCCAGCCGGACCTCCTTTATTTCGAGCGCCAGGGCGAGGGCGGACGGGTGCTGGTGTCGATCGGGCTCGACGGCAAGGACGAGCACGAGCTTCTGAAGAGCGAGAACGCCGGCCGGTTCCGCGTCTCCCCCGACGGCCGCTGGGTCGCCTGGCAGGAGCGCTTCAACGCCCACATCGCGCCGCTGGTGCCGACCGGCAAGACCGTGACGCTGTCGCAGTCCACCCAGTCGATCCCGGTGGCCACCGTCTCCCGGGACGCCGGCGACTTCCTCTCCTGGGGCGCCGGCTCCGACCGGCTCTACTGGAGCCTGGGGCCGGAGCTCTTCCACCGCGATCTGACCGACGCCTTCGCCTTCCTCCACCAGCAGCAGGACGCCGCCCCTGCGGACGACCAGGTCGCCGAGCAGGTGGCCGGCCCGGCCGACGACCCGATGGACGAGCAGACGGACGACGAGGCTGATGCGACGGCCGCGCTGCCGGAGCCGCCGGCCGAAGGAGAGGGCGTGGCCATGGGGCTCGAGGCGGAGACGGTCCGGCCGACCGGCACCCTCGCCTTCGTCGGCGGCCGTATCGTCACCATGCGCGGCGACGAGGTGATCGAGGACGGCACCCTGGTGGTCGACGGCGACCGTATCCGGGCGGTCGGTCCCCGCGCCCAGGTCCAGGTGCCGGAGGGCGCGCGGGTGATCGACACCTCGGGCAAGACGCTCATCCCGGGCCTGGTCGACGTCCACTGGCACGGCGGCCACGGCAGCGACGGAATCATCCCGCAGCAGAACTGGGACTACTTCGCCACCCTGGCATTCGGCGTCACCACGATCCACGACCCGTCGGCCGACACCGCGACCGTCTTCAGCTCGGCCGAGATGGCTCGCGCCGGCCTCATCACGGCGCCCCGGGTCTACTCCACCGGCACCATCCTCTACGGCGCCGAGACCCCGTTCCAGGCGGTGATCGACGACCTGGACGACGCCCGCTCCCACCTGCGCCGGATGAAGGCGGTCGGGGCGATCAGCGTCAAGAGCTACAACCAGCCGCGCCGGGACCAGCGCCAGCAGGTGCTCCAGGCGGCTCGTGAGCAGGGCATGATGGTGGTGCCGGAGGGGGGCTCGCTCTTCGAGCACAACATGACCATGGTGGTCGACGGCCACACCGGCATCGAGCACTCGATCCCGGTGGCGGCGATCTACGACGACGTGCGCCAGCTCTGGGGCGGGGCGAACGACGTCGGCTACACGCCGACCCTGATCGTCGGCTACGGCGGCCTGTGGGGCGAGAACTACTGGTACGCCAAGACGAACGTCTGGGAGGACCAGCGGCTGCTCTCGTTCGTGCCGCGCGGGTTGATCGACGCCCGCTCCCGCCGGCGGATCACGGCGCCCGACGACGAGTGGAACCACTTCAACAACGCTCGCGTCGCCAACGAGCTCCACCAGGCCGGCGTCAACGTCCAGCTCGGCGCCCACGGCCAGCGCGAGGGGCTCGGCGCCCACTGGGAGCTCTGGATGCTCGGCCAGGGCGGCATGAGCAACCACGAGGCGCTGCGGACGGCGACCCTCGCCGGCGCCTGGTACCTCGGCATGGACGCCGACATCGGCTCGCTCGAGCCGGGCAAGCTGGCCGACGTGGCGATCCTCGACGAGAATCCGCTCGAGGATCTCCGCAACAGCAAGTCGGTCGATCTCGTAGTGGTCGGCGGCCGGGTCTACGACGCCGCGACCATGAACGAGATCGCGCCGGTGAGCCGGGAGCGGCGGCCGTTCTTCTGGGAGCGCGGGGCGGACGGACGGCTGTTGATTCTCGACCAATGAGCGGCCGGTCGATAGCCGATCGATGTTCGCTGGCCGATTGATGATGGAATGGCCGTCATGGCGGCTTCCGAGCATCAGCCCCTCATCGAGCTCGTTTGCCTGTCCAAGACCTACGTCGAGGGCGGCACGGAGCGGGCGGTCCTGCGGGACGTGGACGCGACCATCGGCCGCGGCGAGCTCACGGTCGTCCTGGGCCGGAGCGGGTCGGGCAAGTCGACCCTGCTCAACCTGCTCTCGGGAATCGATCTGCCGACCGCCGGTGAGATCTGGGTGGCCGGCCACGAGCTGGGGGCGCTCACCGAGCGCGAACGGACGCTCTTCCGGCGCCGGTCGATCGGGTTCGTCTTCCAGTTCTTCAACCTCATTCCGACCCTGACCGTCGAGGAGAACCTCCTCCTCCCCCTGGAGCTGGCCGGGCGGGTGGACGAGGCGGCCCGGCGGCGGGCGCAAGACCTGCTCGACCGGGTCGGCCTGGGCGGCCGGCTGAAGAGCTTCCCCGACCGGCTCTCGGGTGGCGAGCAGCAACGGGTGGCGGTGGCGCGGGCCCTGGCCCACGACCCCGACCTGGTGCTGGCCGACGAGCCGACCGGCAACCTCGATCTCGACACCGGGCTCGAGGTGCTGGCGCTGCTCGACGAGCTGGTGCGGGAGCGCGGCAAGACCCTGGTCATGGTGACCCACGCCCGCGAGGTGATGGGGATCGCCGACCGGCTCTTCACGGTCTCCGACGGCCGTCTCGAGCCGACCGCGCGCCCCGAACGTCCGGACTCCCCTGCCCCAGAGGGCCCTGCCACCCCACACGCCCCTGCCGCCCCGGCCGGCCCAGCCGGCCCGCCGTCGCCGATCCCCCAGGTCTCCCCCTCCGAACGGTGAGCGTCCTCCTCCTCCGCGCCTCGCTCAGGAGCCTGCGGCGCCATCCGTGGCAGGCGGCGCTGTCGATTCTCGGCGTGGCGGTCGGCGTCGCCGTCGTGGTCGGCATCGACCTGGCCAACGACAGCGCCCGCCGTGCGTTCGACCTCTCGACCGAGGCCCTGGCCGGGCGGGCGACCGACCAGGTGGTGGGAGGGCCCGGCGGGCTGGACGAGCAGCTCTTCGTCCGGATTGCCCGCTCGGGAGCGCTCGGCTCGGGGATCGCCGCGGCGCCTGTGGTCGAAGGTTACGGCACCGCCCGCGGAACGACGGGAACCGACCTGACCCTCCAGGTGCTCGGGATCGACCCCCTGTCCGAAGGCCCGTTCCGCTCTTACCTGGCGGTCGGACCCTCCGATCGCCGGGTCGAGACCCGCCGGGACGACCCTCTCGCCACCAGCACCGGCCCCTCGACCGCCGCCCCGGGCAGCGCTCCGGAGGGCGGGATCTCGGCGCTCGTCACCCGCCCCGGGGCCGGGCTGCTCACCCCGGAGACGGCCGCCGAGCTCGGCCTGACGGTCGGGGACACGGTCCCTCTCGAGGTCGGCGGCACCACCCACACGATCCGGCTGATCGGCCTGCTCGAGCCGGCGAACGCCCGCTCCCGCCAGGCGCTCCGTGGCCTGCTGGTGCTCGACATCTCCTCCGCCCAGGAGGTGCTCGGCCGGCTCGGCCGCCTCGACCGGATCGATCTCCTGGTGCCCGCAGGCCCGGGGCGGTCCGCGGCGCTCGATCGCGTGCGCTCGCTCCTGCCGCCGGGGGCGGCGATCGAGCCGGCGATGGCCCGCAACCGCACCTTCGACCAGATGACCCGGGCGTTCCGCCTCAACCTGACGGCCCTGTCGCTGCTCGCGCTGGTCTGCGGCATGTTCCTGATCTACAACACCATGACCTTCGCCGTGGTCCAGCGGCGAGCCCTCTTCGGCACCCTCCGGGCGCTCGGCGTGACCCGGCGCGAGATCCTGGCGGCGGTGGTGGCCGAGGCGGCGGCGGTGGGCGTCCTCGGCACCCTGCTCGGCCTCGCGGCGGGGGTCCTGCTCGGGGACGGCCTGGTGCGCCTGGTCACCCGCACCATCAACGACCTCTACTTCGTCCTGTCGGTGCGCGAGCTCCGGCTCGATCCCGGAGCGCTGGCCCTGGGCACCGCCCTCGGCCTGGGTGCGACGGTCGGCGCCGCCCTCCGGCCGGCCATCGAGGCGACCACCGCGGCGCCGCGCGCGGCTCTCGCGCGCTCGACCCTCGAGAGCCGGGCCCGCCACGGTGTCGCCCGCTCGGCCGTCGCGGGGGTCGTCCTCGGGGCCGTGGGCGGCCTGGTGCTCGCCCTCTCCGACGGCCTGCTGCCGGCGTTCGCCGGGCTGTTCGCCGTCATCCTCGGCTGCGCCCTGGTGGTCCCGGCGGCGACCGTCGCCCTCATGGCGCTCGCCCGGCGGCCGGCCGAAGCGCTCCTCGGCGTGCTCGGGAAGATGGCGGCCCGCGGGGTCGTGGCCGCCCTGTCGCGCACCGGCGTGGCGGTGGCCGCCCTCGCCGTCGCCGTGTCGGTGGCGGTCGGCGTCGGGGTGATGATCACGAGCTTCCGTGGCACCCTGGTCGACTGGCTCGACCTGACCTTGCGGGCCGACGTCTACGTCCGGCCGCCGGGTCCGGACCGTCGCCCCGGGGCGACGCCGCTCGACCCGCGGGCGCTGCGCGCCATCGGCGTGACGCCGGGGGTCGAGACGTTCGACCTGCTGCGCCGGACCAGCGTCCGGGTCCTCGGAGTCGAGCCGAACCGGTCGGCCGGGGCGCGCGCCGACGGCGGAGGCGAGGCCGCCGACGCTCCCCCGGTCTCGCTCCTGGCGCTCCGCCTCGGCGACCGGGGGAGAGCCTCGTTCCGGCTCGAGAAGGGAGACGCCGCCGCGGCCTGGCAGGCGCTCGACCGCTCGGACAGCGTCCTGGTCTCCGAGCCGTTCGCCAGCCGCTTCCGGGCCGGTCCGGGTGACGAGATCACCCTGCGCACTCCCCGCGGGCCTCACCGGTTCGAGGTCGCCGGCGTCTACTTCGACTACGGCAGCGACCAGGGCGCCGTGCTGATCGACCTGGACGCCTATCGCCGGCTGTGGAACGACCGGAGCGTCTCCGGTGTCTCGGTCTACGCCGCCCCGGGGGTCGATGCGGAAGAGCTCGCCGCGACCCTGCGCCGCCGGACCGGGTCGATCCAGTCCCTCCTGGTGCGCTCGAACCGCTCGCTCCGGGAGCTGTCGCTCCAGATCTTCGACCGCACCTTCGTGGTCACCGACGTCCTCCGGCTGCTGGCCGGGCTGGTGGCGTTCATCGGCGTGCTCTCGGCGCTCATGGCCCTCGAGCTCGAGCGCTCCCGGGAGCTCGGGGTCCTGCGGGCGAACGGGCTCACCCCCGGGCAGGTCTGGACCCTCGTCACCTCGGAGACCGGCCTCATGGGGCTGGCGGCCGGCCTGCTCTCGATCCCCATCGGCCTGCTGCTCGCGGCGATCATGATCTACGTCATCAACCGCCGCTCCTTCGGCTGGACCCTGGTCATGGAGCTGCCGCCGGGCGTGCTGCTCGAGGCCCTGCTCCTGGCCCTCGCCGCGGCCGTCCTGGCCGGCCTCTACCCCGCCTGGCGGATGTCCCGGGTGTCGCCGGCCGAAGCGCTGCGGGAGGAGTGACCGCGCGACCGGCCGCCCGGCCAGCATAGAATCCACGCGAGAAGTCTGACCCGGAGGGGACCCGGAGAGCCCGATGCCGATTGTCGAACGAGACCCGTGGCGCATGCAGTACTTCGAGGGCATCGACTGCCCGGAGGAGCTGTTCATCCCGACCGAGGACAGCGACGCCTACCGCCTGTACCCGCGCCACCGGTGGATCTACAACAAGCTGCTGGTCGCCGAGAGCCAGGGGCTGGACGCCGGCCCCCACGGCCTGCCGCCGGGCCGCTTCCCGGTCTTCAGCAAGCCGATCTACAACCTGCGCGGGATGGGAATCGAGAGCAAGGTCCTCGCTTCGCGCGAGGACTACGAACGCGAGCAGGCCCCGGGGCACCTGTGGATGCCGCTGCTCGAAGGCGAGCACGTCTCCTCGGACGCCGCCGTCATCGACGGCGAAGCGGTCTGGTGGCGGCACACCACCGGCCGGCCTCTCGACGGCGGCATGTTCGACTACTGGACGATCGCCGCCGAGGCCCGTCCGGAGCTCGAGCGGCGCTGCGGCTCCTGGCTGGCCGAGAACCTCCGCGGATACACCGGGGCGATCAACCTCGAGACCATCGGCGGCGCGATCATCGAGGCCCACCTGCGCTTCGCCGACCAGTGGCCCGACCTCTACGGCCCCGGCTGGCTCGACGCCCTGGTCGCGCTCTACCGCGACGGCCGCTGGAGCTACGACGACAGCGCCCGGCGGACCGGCTACAGCGTGGTCCTCTTCGGCGGTCACGGGCTGCGCTACCGGCGGGTGGAGCCGAGGGTGATCGACGAGATCCTCGCCCATCCGGAGGTTTCGAGCGTCCAGATCACCTTCCATCAGGACAAGGCGCCCGAGCGCCACGCCATGCCTCCGGGCGGGTTCCGCCTGGCGATCGTCAATTGCTGGGACCTGGATGCCGGGCTCGACGCCCGCCGCCGGCTCGCGCTCCAGCTCTGGTCCACCCACCGCCTGCGCCGCCGGCCGGTCACGACCGCCTGACCGGACCCCGAACACAGCCCACGCCCGTGCGCGTCGTCGACACCTTCCCCTGTTCGATCCACGAGATCGAGAACCACTGGATCCCGCTCTCCGACGGCACCCGCCTGGCGGCGCGCATCTGGCTTCCCGACGACGCCGAGCGCTCCCCCGTTCCGGCGATCCTCGAGTACCTGCCCTACCGCAAGCGCGACTTCACCCGCGCCCGGGACGAGCCGATGCACCGCTACTTCGCCGGTCACGGGTATGCCGCCGTCCGCGTCGACCTGCGGGGCGCGGGCGACTCCGAAGGCCTGCTCACGGATGAGTACACGGAGCAGGAGCTGCGCGACGCCCTGGAGGTGATCGCCTGGATCGCCGGCCGCCCCTGGTGCACCGGCAAGGTCGGCATGATGGGCATCTCCTGGGGCGGCTTCAACTCGCTCCAGGTGGCAGCGCTCCAGCCGCCCGCCCTGGGGGCGATCCTCACCCTCTGCTCGACCGACGACCGCTACGCCGACGACGCCCACTACATGGGCGGCTGCCTGCTCAACGAGAACCTGACCTGGGGCTCGGTCCTGCTGACGTTCAACGCCTACCCGCCCGACCCGGCGATCGTCGGACCCTCCTGGCGGCGCACCTGGCTCGAGCGCATGGAGGCGACGCCGCTCTTCCCGGAGGTCTGGATGCGCCACCCGTGGCGCGACGCCTACTGGCGGCACGGCTCGGTGTGCGAGGACTTCGCCGCCATCCGCTGCCCGGTCTACGCCCTCGGCGGCTGGGCGGACGGCTACTCCAACGCCGTGCCGCGTCTGCTGGCCGGCCTGACCGTGCCCCGCAAGGGCCTGATCGGCCCCTGGTCCCACGCCTTTCCCCACGACGCCGTGCCGGGGCCGTCGATCGGTTTCCTCCAGGAGGTCCTCCGCTGGTGGGATCACTGGCTCAAAGGGGCGGCGACCGGGATCATGGACGAGCCGATGCTCCGCGTCTGGATGCAGGAGAGCGTGCCGCCGCGGCCGACCTACGACGAGCGGCCGGGGCGCTGGGTGGCCGAGACCTCCTGGCCGCCGAGTCGGGATGGCGAGCCGGTGGCGCCGCTCGTTCTGCGGCTGGCTCCAGGCTCCCTGGAGGCACCGCCGAGCAGGCCGGGACGCGCCGCCGACGATGCGCGGTCCGCGGCCGACGGGGAGGACGAGGAAACCGAGCTCCGGGTCGCGTCGCCCCTGGTCACCGGCCAGGCCGCGGGCGAATGGTGTGCGTTCGGTGCGGACGGCGAGATGCCGACCGACCAGCGGGAGGAGGACGGCCGCTCGCTCACCTTCGACAGCGCGCCCCTGGCCGAAGGGCTGGAGATCCTCGGCGCCCCGACGGCCGTGCTCGACGTCGCCGCCGACCGCCCGGTGGCGACAGTCTCGGTGCGCCTCTGCGACGTGGCGCCGGACGGAGCCTCGACCCGGGTGACCTACGGCCTGCTCAACCTGGCTCACCGAGAAAGCCACGAGCAGCCTCAGGCGATCGTGCCAGGCCAGCCGGTGCGCGTGCGGGTGCCGCTGAACGACGTCGCCCACGCCTTCCCCGCCGGCCACGTGATGCGCCTGGCGGTCGCCACCGGCTCGTGGCCCATGGCGTGGCCGTCGCCCGAGCGGGTCACCCTGTCACTCTTCCCCGCCGGCAGCACCTTCGAGCTACCGGTCCGCCCGCCGGCCCCCGAGGACCAGGGTCTCCGGCCGTTCGACGAGCCGGAGCAGGGGCCGTCGCTCAGCCACACGCCCCTCCGCCCGGCCCGGTTCCGGCGAACCATCGAGCGCGACCTGCTGGGCGGCGCACCGACCACCACCCAGACCATCGCCACCGACGGCGGCGAGTTCGAGGGGGCGGCCTTGACCCGCGTGGACGACATCGCCCTGGAGGTCGGGACGACGGTCCTCCGCCGCTACCGGATCACCGAGCGCCAGCCGCTCTCGGCCCGGGCCGAGGTCCAGCACCGGACCGAGCTCCGGCGCGACGACTGGCGGGTGCGGGTCGAGACCGACACCGAGCTCACCTCCGACGCCGAGAGCTTCCGCCTGCGGGCCGAGCTGCGCGGCTTCGAGGGCGACGCGCTGGTCTTCCACCGGGTCTGGGACCGGAAGGTGCCGCGGAAGCTGGTTTGAGCTGAACCCCGTCTGGAGGGCCGGAGAGCTGGGAGGCTCGTTGCCCCGGAGGCCGGTGCGGTGCCGTCGCTCCTGGGGACCGGCTCTCGCTTCGTAGAAGAGGGAGACGAGGGCGGAGCCTCGGTTCCGGCTCGCGGCGATGGGTTCGTCGTGCGGTCGCCGTCCGCTGCGCGCGCTCGCCTCCAACGCCCCCAGGAGGGACGGCACCGCACCGGCTACCGGATGACAAGTCGACGACAGTCACCGCGCGAGAGAGATCTTCGTCCGGCACCACGACGGGCGGTCCCAACTGGCTGGAGGCCGGGGCGCGGACCCGGGGATGGTGTCGGGGCTCAGCGCCCGCGCCTCACGTCGACGTGACGGAGGGTGGGCTGGCGAACGCGGGCGATGGGCAGGCGAGCACCCCGACCCCGAAGTGCTGGACTGCGAGCCGTCCCAGAGCCATCCCCGGGGCCGCGCCCCGGCCGTTGGTGAATCTGCCCGCCACCGCCGCTGTGGCGATCACCACGGCACCGACCCCGCGCCCGCCGAGCGCCGCTGGGCGGCGTCGAGGAGCATGGCGAGGAGGTCGGGGTAGGTGTGCCCGGCGAAGCCGGCCATGAAGCACATCTTGCCGTCCCAGCACCAGGCCGGGTTCGGATTGACCTCGAGCAGCTTGATGGCACCGGCGGCGTCGGCGCGGAAGTCGAACCGGGCGTAGTCGCGGCATCCGAGGCGCTCGAACAGGAGCTCGGACCAGGCGACGAGGCGGGTCCGGGTGGTCTCCTCCAGATCGGCCTGCCGATAGACGATGTCCGTGTAGTAGGGCGAGGACGGCTCGGCCTTGGACTCGTAGGAGAGGATCGGCGGCAGCTCCGGCGGCAGGCGGGCGAAGTCGACCTCCATGACCGGCAAAGTGGTCAGGCCGCCCTCGTGCCCCGGGTTGCCGATCAGGCCGACGCCGACCTCCCGCCCTTCGAGGAACTCCTGGATCAACAGGTCCTGGCCGGGCAGGCTCCGGCGGAGGCCGTCCAGGTAGGCCGCCGCCTGGTCCCGCGTGCGGGCGACCGCGTGTCGGGTGATGCCGACGCTGCCGTCGCCCCGGTTCGGCTTGAGCAGCACCGGGTAGGCGTCTCCCCAGGCACGGAGAGAGGTCTCGAGGTCGTCTTCCGCCCGGACCATCCGCTCCGCCGGCACCGGCACGCCGACCGAGGCGGCAAGGGCACGCACCAGCGCCTTGTCGTAGCACTGCCCGAGGCAGACGGGGCCGGCGCCGCTGTAGGGGATGCCGAGGAGCTCGAGGTAGGCGGGAAGGTGGAGCTCGCGGGCCGCGTCGTTGCGATAGCCGGTATCGCAGAAGTTGAGGACGAACGAGGGCGAGTGGCTCGCGAGGTCGGCGAGCAGGTTGCCGTGGTCCTCGAGATAGGTGAAGCGGTAGCCGCGCCGTGCGGCGAGCTCCGCCAGAGCCTGTTTCATGCGGGCGAAGGCTTCGAAGTCTTCCCGTTCGAAGACGCCGCGCCGCTTGACCGTGTCGGGCAGGCCGGGGTCACCGAGCAGAACGGTGACGTCGGGAAAGCGAGGTGCCGGGAGCTGCATGGCGGCCGCACGGGCCGCCGGGTCTAGTTCGCTCAAGTGAAGCCGCCGCCCGCGCCACAGCCACCACCGCCGAAGGAGGCGGTGCCGCCGCCGCTCGCGGCGCTCGACGCGAAGGTCGAAAACTGCTTCTGCGGCGCCGGGGCGCCGCACGCGGGGCAGGTCAGCTTGTCGGCGCCTTCGCCGAGCTGCTGGAGCACTTCGAACCGGTGGTCACACTCCGCGCATCGGTACTCGTAAAGGGGCATGGATTCGGTCTCCGCTGAGGGTAAATCGTCGGACGCTTCCGGGTGTCCGGAAGGTCGATCGGCCGGCGCCGCACCGAGGTGAGGGCCCGGACTGTCGATCGTTCCGGCGGTCGCGGCCCGGCCCACGGCCGGGTTCGGGACCGCTCAGGTGGGGACGCCCAGCCGTGGCAGAAGCCACCGCTGGACGAGGATCCACGCGATCAAGGCGACCGCGAAGACGAGAAGATCGGTCACTGCACGCTCTCCGCTCCCGCCTCATCGTCATCTGGCGGGGAGCCGTTGATCGCCGCCAGCTCGCGCTGGGCCCGCCGCTCCACCATGTCGCACATGATGCGGCAGACGTCGAACGCCGTCGGGTCGGCGACCGAGTAGAAGACGTTCATCCCATCGCGGCGGGACTTGACCAGGCCCGCGTGGCGGAGCACCCCGAGGTGCTTGGAGACGTTCGCCTGACTCGTGCCGACCAGCTCACCCAGCTCGCCGACCGACCGTTCTCCTGGTTCCCCGTCCGGATCCAGAGCGTGGAGGATCGCCAGGCGCGTCGGGTCGGCGAGTGCTTTGAGGCGCTCCGCGATCTCTTCGAGGAGCCCCCGGGTGACGGTACGGCCGTTGTGCTGGATCTCCATCGCATCGAGCAACCCTTCAACCGAGAGGTTATATTCCCTTCGTGAGAGGATCGCGCCGAACTGTTCACACCCGCCGACGGGAGACTCCTTGACCGTACCGTATCGCTACTACCGGTCGCTCCACCGAGATCGCACGACGCTCCTGCTCCTCGGCGGCGTCGCCTTGTTGCTGCTCGGATGCATCGCCCTCATGGTGAGTTTCTTCCTGGTGATGAACATCGTGGGGATCCGGCGTGCCGCCGCGATCGAATGGCCGGCCGGTCCGAGCTTGACCGGGCCCGTGGGCGCGTTGGTCCTGTCCGGCGGCGCCGGCGCGGTCTTCTCGATCTTGGGGCTCGGTGCTCTGCTCCGCCGCCGGTGGTTCCAACCCCTGTTGGTGATCTTCGCGCGTGCCTGGCTGCTCGTAGGTCTCCTCAACGCCCTCTTGACGACCCGGATTCTGCCGCTCCTCTGGTCGTACGGTCCGGAGGCCGGAGCTTCGGAGTTTTCCCAGTTCAAGATCATCGGAGCCGTGCTCCTGGCGCTTGGCGTCGTGATGCCGGGCTTCTTCCTCCTCCTGTTCTCCGGCCGTCACGTCAAGTCCACCCTCGAGCGCTACGACTCAGAAACCCGTTGGACCGACCGGGTCCCGACGGAGATCCTCGGGCTTTCGATGTTCATGGGAGCCTGGGCGCTCGTCATGCTCGTCTCGAGTTTTCAGGCCCTGCTCCCGGTCGGCGGATCGATCGTGACCGGCGACCGAGCAGTCTTCATCTGCCTGGCTTCGGCTGTCGTCATCGGTGCTACGGCGGTAGGGCTCTTCCGCAGACGGGAGGACGCCTGGTGGGGCGCCATCTCGATCCTGATCATCTGGGGCGCCTGGTGCATGACGACGATCCCCCGGATCGATTTCGAGAAGCTGCTCGCAGCTGCCGGCCTGCCACCGGATCCCAAGGTCCAGCGCCTGGCCGAGATCGTCTACCAGGGTGACTGGTTCCGCGGCCTGATCGCTGCGTTCCTCCTGGTTTCGGTCGGTTACTTCTTCCACGTCCGCCAGTATCTCGACTGAGGAACGCCACCGTCCCCTTCGAGACCTCCCTCCCGGACGCGCCGGCAAACGCCTCACTCCCGATGGGCTGGTAGAATCTTCAACCGGCGCGCGCATGCTGCACCACCTGTGACCGCACATCCGCCGCGCGCCGCTCCGCCCGGGAGCTGCCGCTCCCCCACCACGAACTTCAACGACCCGGTGTCTCATCGATGACCCAGCCAGCCGAGCCCTACAAGCCGAAGAACCCGGTCCGCATCGTCACCTCCGCCGCCCTGTTCGACGGCCACGACGCGTCGATCAACATCATGCGCCGGGTGCTCCAGGCGACCGGCGCCGAGGTCATCCACCTCGGCCACAACCGCTCGGTCGAGGAGGTCGTCCAGGCGGCGATCCAGGAAGACGCCCAGGGGGTGGCGATCACCAGCTACCAGGGCGGCCACATGGAGTTCTTCACCTACATGCGCCAGATGCTCGACGAGCGCGGCGCGGCGCACGTCAAGATCTACGGCGGCGGCGGCGGCGTGATCGTGCCGCGGGAGATCGACGAGCTCCACGAGCGGGGCATCGACCGGATCTTTTCGCCCGAGGACGGCCGGCGGCTCGGGCTCCAGGGGATGATCAACCAGGTCGTCGAGGGCTGCGACTTCGACCCCCTGTCGACGGAGCTCGCCAGCTACCGCATGAACGGGCATTTCATGACACTGGCACGGGCCATCACCGCGGCGGAGCTCGACCCCTCCCGTCACGACCAGGGGCAGGGTCACGGGGAGGCGCTGCCCGAGGCGCTGCGCAAGGTGCTGCGTGAGACCGAGCAGCAGGCGGCCGAGCGCAAGGTGCCGGTCCTCGGCCTGACCGGCACCGGCGGCGCCGGCAAGTCGAGCCTGACCGACGAGCTCGTCCGGCGGTTCGTCAGCGATTTCGACGACAAGCGGGTGGCCGTGGTCTGCGTCGATCCGACCAAGCGGCGCACCGGCGGCGCCCTGCTCGGCGACCGCATCCGGTTCAACAGCCTGAAGAGCGACCGGGTCTACCTGCGGTCGCTGGCCACCCGCGGCTACCGGGGCGAGGTCAGCGCCGACGTCGCCGAGGTCCTGGCGCTGCTCAAGGGCGCCGGGTTCGACCTGATCCTGCTCGAGACCGCCGGCATCGGCCAGGGGGACAGCGCCATCGCCGACCTGGCGGACCTCTCCATGTATGTCATGACCGCCGAGTACGGCGCACCCTCGCAGCTCGAGAAGATCGAGATGCTCGACCTGGCGGACGCGGTGGTGATCAACAAGTTCACCCGCCGCGGCTCCGAGGACGCGCTGCGCGACGTGCGCAAGCAGGTCCAGCGCAACCGGGAGCTGTTCGACACGCCGGTCGAGCAGATGCCGGTCTTCGGCACCAGCGCCGCCCATTTCAACGACAGCGGCGTCAACGCCCTGTACGGCTACCTCATGGCGACGGTCTCCGAACGCTTCGGCCTGGGCTGGGAGAGCCGCTACCCCGCCACCGCCGAGCGGGTCACCGACACGGCCCAACACGTCATCCCGCCTGGGGCGCGAGCGCTATCTCTCGGAGATCGCCGACGCCTGCCGCTCCTACCGCGCGCACGCCGCGGGAGCAGGCCGAGGCGGCGGAAGACCTGGACGGGCTGCGCCGGGCGATCCGGCTGCTCGGCGGCGAGCGCCCACGCGGACTGGAGCCGCTTCTCCGACGAGGAGATCGAGGCCGCCGGTCGCCGCGAGACCGCCGGCGCGGGCATCGCCGACCTGATGGAGGCCTACAACGACCACCTGGGGAGGCTCGACGGGCGCACCCTGGAGCTGATCCGCGCCTGGCCGGAGTGGGAGGCGCGCTACCGGGACGACCTCTTCCGCTACACCGTCCGCAACCGCACGATCGAGGTCGAGAACTACCGCACCACCCTGTCCGAGACCAAGATCCCCAAGGTCGCCCGGCCCCGCTACCGCGACTGGGGCGACCGGATCGCGTGGCGTCTGGCCGAGAACGTCCCCGGCGAGTTCCCGTTCACCTCCGGCGTCTTCCCGTTCAAGCGCACCGCCGAGGATCCGACCCGCATGTTCGCCGGCGAGGGGCCGGCCGCGCGCACCAACGCCCGCTTCCACCTGCTGGCCGCCGATCAGCCGGCCAAGCGCCTGTCGACCGCCTTCGACTCGATCACCCTCTACGGCGAGGACCCCGACCGCCGCCCCGACATCTACGGCAAGATCGGCGAGTCCGGGGTGTCGATCTTCACCGTCGAGGAGGCCGAGCAGCTCTACGCCGGCTTCGACCTGTGCGACCGGACGACCTCGGTGTCGATGACCATCAACGGGCCGGCGCCGACGATCCTGGCGTTCTTCTTCAACGCGGCGATCCGCCAGCAGTGCCGGAAGTTCCTGCGGGCCGAGGGCCGGCTGGACATCACCGAGGAAGAGGTCTACCAGCCGGACCGGCTGCGCGGCGCCACCTGGGAGGAGGTCCGCGCGCAGCTCACCGACGAGGAGTACGCGCGCCTCCGGGCCGAGACGCTCCACGTGGTCCGCGGCACGGTCCAGGCCGACATCCTGAAGGAAGACCAGGGGCAGAACACCTGCATCTTCTCCACCGAGTTCGCCCTGCGGCTCATGGGCGACGTCCAGCAGCACTTCATCGAGCACGACGTCCGCAACTTCTACTCGGTGTCGATCAGCGGGTACCACATCGCCGAGGCGGGGGCGAACCCGATCCACCAGCTCGCCTTCACCCTGGCCAACGGCTTCACCTACGTCGAGTACTACCGCTCCCGCGGCATGGCGGTCGACGACTTCGCGCCGAACCTGTCGTTCTTCTTCTCCAACGGCATGGACGCCGAGTACGCGGTCATCGGCCGGGTGGCGCGGCGCATCTGGTCGGTCGCCATGGCCGAGCTCTACGGCGGCAACGAGCGCAGCCAGAAGCTCAAGTACCACATCCAGACCTCCGGCCGGTCGCTCCACGCCATGGAGATCGACTTCAACGACGTGCGCACCACCCTCCAGGCGCTGCTCGCCACCTACGACAACGCCCAGAGCCTCCACACCAACGCCTACGACGAGGCGATCACCACCCCGACCGAGGAGTCGGTGCGCCGGGCGATGGCGATCCAGCTCATCATCAACAAGGAGTTCGGCCTCACCGATTGCGAAAACGCCACCCAGGGCAGCTTCATCATCGAGGAGCTGACCGACCTGGTCGAGGAGGCGGTGCTGGCGGAGTTCGACCGCTTGACCCGGCGTGGCGGCGTGCTCGGCGCCATGGAGCTCCAGTATCAGCGCGGCGTGATCCAGGACGACTCACTCAAGTACGAGCGCCTCAAGCACTCCGGCGAGCTGCCGATCGTCGGGGTCAATACCTTCCTGCCCAAAGGTGGCACGGAGGCGGCGAGCGACCTGCCGGAGGTTCCCCTGACCCGCGCCACCGAGGAGGAGAAGGAGGGCTGCATCGCCCGCCTGCGGGCGTTCCAGGAGCGCCACGCCGACGAGGCTCCCGAGGCGCTCGCGCGGCTCCAGGCGGCGGCGCTCTCCGGCGGCAACCTGTTCGCCGCGCTGATGGAGGCCGCCCGGGTGTGCAGCCTCGGGCAGATCACCCACGCGCTGTACGAGGTGGGCGGGGAGTATCGGCGAAATCTCTGAGGATCGCCCCCCACCTCCCCGACCCCTTTCCCACCCTCGCGGGAGGAACAGGGCGCCCCCTCCCTCCCGGTCGGTGCAGAAAGGGTCGCCGATCCGGGCGGTGCTCTGGCCCGATCCCGGGTGTGGCAGAATTCGGGGGTCATGGGTTTCCAGCGGTTGTGTGACTCCCTCCCGGGGGGCCAGGCGGTTCCGGCCCTCGCCGTCGCCGTGGTCCTGACGGCGGCGCTCCTCTGCCCCGCCGGTCTGTCCGCCCGGGACAAGAAGACCTTCGAGGGCGGCACCGCCGTGACGCTGGTCGAGGTTCCGGTCACGGTGATCCATCACGGGGAGCCGCTCGACCACCTGACCGCCGACGATTTCGAGGTCTTCGACCGCGGCGAGCGGCAGGAGATCCAGACCTTCGAGCGCATCGCCCTCGATCCGGGGGCCACGCCCGAGCGGGTGCGGGGGGTGCTGACCCCCTCGGCCCGGGCCGCCCGGCGCAACTTCCTGTTCGTCTTCGACCTGGCCTACACCGACACCCGCCGCCTCCACGGCGCTGCCGTGGCCCTCGAGAGGCTGTTCGACGAACGGCTCTCCCCCTCCGACCGGGTCGGCATCGCCTTCTTCAGCGGCCTGCACGGGTTCCAGTGGGTGGTCGGCCTGACCGACCGTCACGACGACGCGCTCCGTGCGCTGCGCGTGATGCAGGCCGTGATCGACAGCAACCGCCGCAAGGCGACCGATCTGCTCGCCGGCTGGAGCCCCGCGGACGTGGCGCTCCCCCGGGATGCCCGCCCCGACCCCGACGAGATCCTGGCCGAGGCCCGGGTCTCCGGGTTCAACCGCAACGTCGGCGGCTGGCCGACCACGTCGATCCTCCGCTTCTTCGTTCGCGGCGTGACCTCGATGGCCGAGGAGACGGCCGGGCTCGACGGCCGCAAGTACCTGGTCCACCTGAGCTTCGGCCTGCCCGACCACATGGTCTCCGGCCAGGCGAACGAACGCGCCCGGGTGCTCGGCTTGCTGCAGGAGGTCAAGAAGGCCTGCCGGACCAGCGGCTGGGCGATCCAGTCGGTCAACCTGGCAGGGCTCGGCTGGGGGCGGGATTCGCTGTTGATGATGGCCGAGGACACGGGCGGCCAGCTCTTCACCAACTCGAACGACGTGGCGGAGCTGGTCCAGGAGGTGGAGGCCTCCACCCGCGTGAGCTACGTCCTCGGCTTCCAGCCCGACGGGGTCGAGGCCGACGAGGCGTTCCACCGGCTCGACGTGCGGCTCCGCGACGCGCCCCGGGGCGTCCGGATCATCCACCGCCCGGGCTATTACGCCCGCTAGCCCGCCCTCCCGGCGCGCCGTGCTCGGCGAGCAGCCGCTCGAGACGCTCGATCCGCGCCGCCGCCAGGCCGCCGAACCGGGTCGGGTCGATCCGCCCCGCCCGCTCGTAGCTGGCGCGCGCATCCGCCGGCCTCCCCTCGACCAGGAAGAGGTCGCCCCGGGCCAGCGGCACCGCGCCGTGGTCCGGGTCGAGGGCCGCCGCGGCATCGAGCAGCGCTTCCGCCTCGTCGAGGCGTCCTTTCTGCATCACCACCTGGGCCAGCAGCACCTCCGCGGCGACGCTCGGCCCCACCTCCAGGTGGCGCCGGAGCGCCTGCTCGGCCCGGTCGAGGTCGCCCATGGTGGCGTAGGCCTCGCCCAGGAGCTGGAGGGCCGCCCGGTTGCGCGGCGCCGCGTGGATCAGCGTGCGGGCGAGCCGGACGGCGCGGGCGGGATCGCCCGCCGCCATGGCCGCGCGGGCGGCGAGGAGCTGCTCGTGAAGCGGCAGCATGTCCTTCGGGTCCGGCAGGTCGGTGGCGGAGGCCGGACGGGAGCCGCCGCCCGAGAGGTAGCCGAGGGACTCCAGCCGCCGCCGCACCTCCGGGTCCGCGGCCCCGCTTCCCAGGCCGTTGGCCACCTCGACGATGCCCGGCTGCTCGGCCAGGCGCCCTCGGAGATCGCCGGCCAGGCGCCGGGCGGCCGGCGGCGGCGTCCCCCGGGAGTCGCCCGCCAGCAGATCGTGCTGCTCGTGGGGGTCTCGGACCAGGTCGTAGTACTCCGGTCGCGGCGCCTCGATGTACTTGCCGTCGTGGCGGCGCAGGGCGTAGAGCGGCGCCCAGCCGGTGTCGAGGTAGGTGTTGAGCGTCTCGAGGTAGAGCGCTCTGTCCGGGTCGCTGGCCGCCCCGGGGTCGGCCAGCGACCGCAGGAGGCTCCGTCCGTCGAGCCCGGCCGGCGTGTCGAGACCGAGCAGGTCGAGGACGGTGGGCACCACGTCGACCAGGCCGACCACCTCGCCAGCGTCGACCCCCGGGGCCAACAGGCCCGGCAGGCCCGGAGCCGCCACCAGTAGCGGCACGTGGACAGCCCCTTCGTAGAGCGTCCGGGAGTGGAAGCGCTCGCCGTGCTCCCCCAGGCTCTCGCCGTGGTCCCCGGCGACGACGACCACGCTCCGGTCCATCTCCCGGCCGGCCCCGGCCGTCTTCACGGCGTCGAGCAACCGTCCCACCTGCCGGTCGACCGCGGCGATCTCCCCTTCGTAGAGGTCGTCGGCGTAGCGGCTGGCGAACGGCTCGGGCGGCGTGTAGGGGTCGTGGGCGTCGAAGTAGTGGACCCAGAGGAAGAACGGCGCGTTGGCGGACGCCTGTCCACCGGCCTTGGTGCTGCGGGCGGCGAGCCAGGCGAGGGCGGCGTCGGTCACCGCCTCGGCGGAGCGCTCGTTCTGGCTGCCGACCGCCCCCTGGCGGGTCACCGGCAGCGTGGCGTCGTAGACCGCGAAGCCCTGGTCGAGGCCGAAGCGCGGATCGAGGACGAAGGAGGAGACGAACGCCGCGGTGTCGTAGCCGGCGCCCGCGAGGAGCTCGGCCAGAGTGGTGGTCGCCGGATCGAGCCGGTCCTGGCCGTTGGCGCGCACCCCGTGGTGCGGCGGATCGAGCCCGGTCAGGAGCGAGGTGTGGGCCGGCGCGGTCATCGGCACCGGGCTGACCGCGTCGGCGAAACGGACGCCTTGGCGCGCCAGGGCGTCCAGCACCGGGGTCGGGCTCGCGCCGGTGGCGTCCGTGAAGCCGTAGCAGCCGAGCCGGTCGGCCCGGGTGGTGTCGAGGGTCACCAGGATCAGGTCGCGCCCGGCCGCCGCGCCGTGGGCGAGGGCCCGCCCGACGGTCGGCGCCTCCGTCGCGGAGGGGGCCGCCGCCGTCGTGGTCGATGGCGCCGGCGCCGGTCCCTTCTCCGCCTCCGGGCTACACGCTACGAGGCCCGCCAGCACCGCCAGGAGCATCCCGCAGGCGCAACAGACCGAGGGCCACGCCGTCTGCCGAGTCATCGCCCGGCAGTCTACAGCACGATCCGACACGCTCCAGCCCGGTAGGCGACCGGCCGATCAGGTGAGGGCGAAGCGCCAGACCAGGAACGCGAGGCCGAACGCGACGCCGAAGACGAGGCCGACCCAGGTCAACACCCGGAGCCACATGGGCGGGGTCGTCCCGTCGGGCATGTGGGCCGCGGTGACCGCCCGGTAGTTGAGGTAGCCGAGGATGGGCGAGGTGAGGAACGAGAGCGTCGTCGCCAGGTCGACCATGCGGAGCAGGCTGGAACGGAAGATGCTCATCAGCGCCATGGCGCCCGCCACCAGGATGGCCATCCACATCCAGTAGAGCCCCGGGATCTGCCGGCCGGCGCCCCCCCCCTCCTTGCCGGCCAGGATCTCGACGGTGCGAGCGAGGGCCCGGGGGAAGGCGTCGGTGACCGTCAGGGTGGTCGAGAACATGGTGGTGAACGCCGCCACTACGATGACCGGCCGCATCCAGCGGCCGAGGGAGCTGCTGTAGAGCTCGATGAGCTGATTGGCGAAACTGGGCCCGGTCGCGATCTCTTCGCCGCGGCCGAAGAAGACCAGCGCACCGAGGGCCAAGAACATGAGGGCCAGCACGGCCGTGCCCAGGTAGCCGAGGTTGAAGTCGATCAGGGCCTCGCGCAGGCTCGGGCGGTGCCCGGTCTCCCGGGCCCTCTCGAGGGTCCAGAGCGAATGCCAGACCGAGATGTCGACGGCCGAAGGCATCCACCCGACCAGGGCGATCAGGAAGGAGAAACCGGCCAGGTCCCAGAGCGCGGGCGACGGCGTGGCGGGCGGCGGCCGGTAGGCGCCGGCGGCCGCCACCACGGCGGCGACGGTCGACACCGCCAGCACCACCATGATCACCTTGACCAGCTTGTCGAGCAGCGGGTAGCGCCCGATCACCAGCAGCAGGCCGCAGACGCCCAGGAGCACCGCGCTGTACCCGAACGGCGACAACCACGGGCCGACGAGCTGGGTCGTCAGGCTGCCGGTGACGAAGGTCACGGCGGCACAGACCGCGAACATGGTGCCGAGGGTCAGCACCAGGTAGATCCAGACCGCCCAGGCTCCCTGGCGCCGGTAGCCGTCGACCAGACTTTCGCCGGTGGCGGCGGCGTAGCGCGGACCGTACTCGAAGAACGGGTACTTGAGCAGGTTGGCGAGCACCACGACGCCGACCAGCGACCAGCCGTAGACGGCGCCGGCGCGGGTCGACTGCACCAGGTGGGAGACGCCGACCGCCGCGGCCGCCCAGACCAGCCCCGGTCCGAGCGCCGCGAGCACCCCTTTACGCGTCAGTCGTGGTTCGGGCACGGCCCGGGAGTCTAGCAGGCTCCCCGGCGCCGGTGTCAGCCCTGCTGCCTGCTTGGGAGGCGGCCTCGGCCCGCTTCGCTTCGCGGTAGGCGGCCACCACCCGATCCCTGCCCGTCTCCTTCGCCTGGTAGAGGGCGCCGTCCGCCAGCCGGAGGAGCTCATCCTGGGTGCTGCTGCACTCCGGGTAGGCGGCGACGCCGATCGACACGCTCAGGCCTTCGATCCGTCGGCCGAGGGACGAGACCTGGAGATCGTGGATCGCGCTCCGTAGCCCTTCGGCGACCTGCACCGCGTCGACCAGTCCGGTGTCCGCCAGCAGGATGGTGAACTCCTCCCCGCCGAAGCGCGCCACCACGTCCTCCCCGCGCACGCGCTTGCTCAACAGGGAGGCGATCTCGACCAGGATGCGGTCGCCGCCCTCGTGGCCGTGGGTGTCGTTGATCCTCTTGAAGTGGTCGATGTCGATCATCAGCACCCCCAGAGACGAGCTCCGCCGCCTGGTGCGGCCGAGCTCGCGGGCGAACTGCTCCTCCAGGTACCGGCGGTTGTACAGCCCGGTGAGGGGATCGCGCACCGCCTGTTCGCGCAGGCTCTCCCGCAGCCTGAGGTTGGCGAGCCCCAGGGCCATGTGCTCGGCGGCGTTCAGGGAGAGCTGCTCGGCCCCCTTGGACCAGCCTCCCGGCCCGCCCGCCGCCAGGCCACGCAGCGTCAGGATGCCGATCGCCTCCCCCTGGGCCATCAGGGGGAGGCACAGCGTGTCGAGCCCGGAACACCGGACGGAGTGGCGGCAGAGCGGCCCGGGGCTGTCGTCGCCGATCCGGTACGGCCGCCCTCGGCGCAGCGCCCAGCAGTCGCCCGGAGCGAGCGTCGACGGGCTCTCCTCCTCACCGTCTGGAGACCTCTCGCCCCAGGAGACGGCCTTCTCGAGCTGCATACGGCTGTCCCCGAACAGGAAGACGGCGCCCGACGTGCCCGGGCAGACCCTCGGCGCGAGATCCCGGATGACCGCTCTCGCCTCCTCCGAGTCCGTGCTGCTCTGGAGGAGGTCGCCCAGCTCGTTGAGCATCGCCATGCGGCCGTTCGTCCAGGCGAGCTCCTCGTTGCTGGCCTGGAGACGCGCGTTCGCCTCCTCCAGGGCCTCGGCCGACGCACGGCGCTCCAGGGCACTGCCGAGGATGTCGCCGACGATCCGGAAGATCGAGACCACGTCGTCCTGCCACTCGATCTCCCGGGACAGCGAAACGAGGCCGACGAACCCGAGCAGCTCGCCCCGTCTGGAGATCGGCAGGGCGAGCAGCGAGCGCAGGCCCCAACGGGCGAGATGCTCGCGCTCCGTCGACGCCGTCGGGAGATCCTCGGCACGGTCGACCCGGAACGGCGCCTGTCTGGTGATCGACTGGACGAGCATCGGCAGCTCGTCGGTGTCGATCTCTTCCGGAGCCTGCACCGGCACGTCGAGATCGGAGTACCAGGAGTAGCGCTGCACGAGGACCCGGCGTTCCTGCTCGAGCAGGAACACCAGGCCGGCATCGGCGCCGACGAACTGCCCCAGCACCCCCAGGGCGTGCTCGATGTTCACCGCGACCGACGAAGCCGGCAGGTTGATGAAGCTTGTGGAGACGGAGAGCAGGAGGTTCTCGAGCTCGACCCGCTGGTGAAGCTTGCGCTGGAACTCGTGCCGCGCTGTGATGTCCTGGCCCAGGCCTCGGACCACCGGCCGGTCGACCCCTTCGCGGCGCAGCGAGTTGTCGAACGCGAATACCCGTCGGGTGCCGTCCTTGGCCAGGACGACCAGGTTCCCGCTGTGGTGCTCTTCCGACGCGATCTTGTAGAGATACCGGATGAACTGTTCCTGGTGGCTGGGATCGATCAGCTCGGACAGGTTCCGGCCGACGATCTCGTCGAGGCTCGTCATGCCCAGGGATTCGAGCACCGCGCCGTTGACCTCCAGGATGACCCCGTCCAGGTCGTGGATGCAGACCAGCGCCGACGTGTTTTCGATGAAGTCGCGGTAGCGCTCCTCGCTCTCCCGCAGCTCCTCCTTGTCGCGGCAGCGCTCGAGGGTCTTGCCGATCCACAGGGCGAACAGGCGCACCAGGTCGAGATCCTCCTCGGTCCAGGGGGCCGGCCGCGCGGCCATTCCGGCCATGGAGACGACCCGCCGGTACCCGTCCGAGGAGGGGACGAGCGCGGCGATGCACGAGTCCGGAACGGCCCCTCCCACCACCAGCGACTGCCGCTCTCCGAACTCTCGGGAGATCGACTCCATGCCGACCGCGGGCGTCGCGTCATCGAGAGCCAGCACCGACGGGATCTGGTCGATCCTCCCGCGATGGCCGCTCTTGACCGGGCCCTCGAAGGGGAAGGCGTGCTCGACGACGAACTCCTCCCCCTCGACCCGGAGGATCAGGCCCATTCCGAGCCCGAGCAGCGCGGCGACGCTCCCCAAGGCGCGGTTGAAGTCGCCGTCGCCCCCCTCGCCGAGCTCGGAGGTGATCTCGGACAGGATCTTGAGCCGTTCGCCGCTCTGGCGGAGCCGGTTCTTGGCCTCGATGTGGGAGCTGATGTCGCGGAAGATCCAGAAGTGGCCGTTGTACTCCTCGTCGAAGAAGATCGGGAGGAAGTCCCGTTCCACGGTGCTGCCGTTGGTCAACCGGATCTTCTCCGACAGGTTCTGGACCCGCCCCTCGATGAGCTCCTCCGTCCGCTCGAGGACGCCCGCCGGATCGACGAACCGCTCACGGATGGCGTCGAACACCATCCGCGCCTCCCAGCCGACGAGGGCGCTCGGGCTCTCGTTGATCTCGAGGAGTCTGCAGAACGCCTGGTTGGCGAGGAGGATGCGGCACGACGAGTCTTCGACCAGCACGCCGGCCTGGACCGAGTCGACCAGGCCCCGGAGGAGGCTCTTGTCGGTGAGGGCAGGGTCAGCGAGGAGACCGTCGGTGAGCGGCGTCGAGCGACCGGACTCGCCCCGGGTCCGGGAGACGATCTCGAGCAGTCGCTGGTCGGGGAGGTGGGCGGCAGGTCTCATGGCGAGGTCAGCTTCCCGCGAGGGTGGGAACCCGTGCAATCGGAGACACCGGGAGCCGGCGGGTCGGACGGCCGAGGAACTCGGTGTCGGAGTCTCTCCGACGAACCGGCGCGCCCTTGCCGCGATCCCGGGCGGCGAGTAGCATGATCCGGCCCCGTCGAACGACCCCTGGACCGACCCCCGCTCTCCGTGACTTCACTCGACAGCACGCGCTCCGACCACCTCTCGACCACCCCACCGCTCGACGACCGCTTCGGCGCGTTCGTCGCGGAACGCTTCCCGTTCGCGCTCGGCGCCGCCCGCGCGGCGCTGGAAGACGCCATGGCGACCGCTGACGGCGCGGCGGACGAGAGCCGCCGGATCGACGCCCTGCGCGAGCCGCTCGGGCGCGCCCTCAGGCGCCGTCTCGCCGCCTCCGCGCCCGAACTTCCCGAGACCACGCCCGGCGTCTCGGCGGACGCCCGGCTGTCGGCCGCCACCGAGGAGTTGGTGGACGCCTGCGACGGGTTCCTCCGCCGGGCCGCCATCACCGCCTCGCTGACCGCCGACGAGAAGCGGGAGATGCTCCGGGGCATGGTGTTGACCCGGGCGGTGGACAGCCGGCTCAAGGCCTTCTTCACCGGCGGCGAGGTGCGCTACGAGGGCGGCGCGTTCCAGGGCAAAGGGTTTCGCTCTCTCGGCCAGGAAGCGATCTACGCCGCGCCGCTACGGCTCAAGCGGGGCGAGCGCTACCGGAGCGCCGACGGCACCTGGCGTGGTGACGCGGTCGCGCCGATGATCCGTGACGCCGGCGCCGCCCTCGCCATGCACCCCGAACCGGAGACGGTGCGCATGGTGCTCAACGCGCAGATGGCGAAGAGCGGCCCACCGATGGACGGCAAGGATCTCCACCTGGGAGATTTCACCCGCGGCATCGTGCCGACGGCCGCGCCCCTGACCATCGCCTCCCTGACCATGGCCGGCCTCGCCTGGTCCATGCACCACGACCCGCCGGACGAGCGCCGGGTCGCGGTGTCGTTCATCGGCGAAGGGGGAACGTCGCTCGGCGAATGGCACGAGGCGATCAACCTGTGCGCGGCCCGCAAGCTGCCGGCGGTCTTCTGCGTCGAGGACAACGGCACGGCCCTGTCGACGCCGGTCCGCGACCAGTCGGCGGTGCGGGTGTTCGCCGACAAGGCGCTGGGCTACGGCATTCCCGGGATCACCCTCGACGGCACCGACCCGGAGGCGATCGCCGCCGCCTTCGCCTGGGGCGCCGAACGGGCCCGCGCCGGCCTCGGGCCGGTCCTGATCGAGCTCGTCTGCCTGCGCATGTGCGGTCACGCCCACCACGACGACATGCTCTACCTCGGGCGCGAGCCGCAGACACGCTGGGAGTACCCGGAGCCGAGCGAAGGGGGCTACGCCGACCCGGAGGCCTACCGCTTCTGGTCCGCCCGTGATCCGATCCACACCTACGCCGCCCGGCTCGAGGCGGCGGGGCTTCTGGAAGCCGGCGCGCTCGACCGGATGAAGGACGCGGCCACCGAGCTGGTCGAGCGCGAGGCCCGGGCGGTGATCGACGCCCCCTGGCCGGCGCCGGAGCTGGCCGGCGAAGGAGTGTTCACCGATCAGCCGGCCCGGGAGCACCGGGAGCCCCTGGCCGAGCGCCCGCCCGGACGGCTCCTGCCGCTCCCCGACCTGCCGCCGGTCGACCCGGGCCTGCCGGTCGACCCCAAGGGACGGACGTTCCTGGAGGCGATCATGCTCGGCGTCGGCGACGCCCTGCGGGCCGATCCGCGGGCGTTCGTCTTCGGGGAGGACGTCGGCGGCGCCTACGGCAACGCCTTCCTGCTCCTGCGCCCGCTGCTCGAAGAGCTCGGCGAGCGCATCGTCGACTCGACACTCGCCGAGGGCGCCGTCCTGGGAGTCTGCGTCGGGGCCGCCCTGGGCGGCCTGCGGCCGATCGGCGAGATGCAGTTCAACGACTTCGTCGCCACCGGCTTCAACCAGTTGGTCAACAACGCCGCCAAGATCCACTACCGCTGGGGCGCTTCCGTCCCGATGGTGGTGCGCATGCCGTGGGGCGGCCTGCGCAAGGCCGGGCCGTACCACAGCCAGAACACCGAGGCCTGGTTCTACCGCACGCCGGGGCTCAAGATCGTCACGCCCTCGACCCCGGAGGACGCCCGGGCGTTGCTCGCCGCGGCGGTGGCCGACCCGGACCCGGTGCTGTTCTACGAGCACATCGCCCTCTACCGCGCCCCCCATGTCAAGCAGGCCCTACCGGACGAGGCGCCCGCGCCCCTGCCGCTCGGCCGGGCGGCACTCCGGCGGGCCGGCTCCGACCTGGCGATCGTCTCCTACGGCGCCTACGTCCACCTGGCCCGGCGGGTGGCCGAACGGTTGGCGGACGACGGCATCGAGGCCGCCGTGCTCGACCTGCGCACCCTGGCGCCCCTCGACCGGGAGACCCTCTTCCGGGTCGCCCGCCACTGCGGCAAGGTGCTCATCGTCCACGAGGACACGCGCACCGGCGGCATCGGCGAGAGCCTGGCGGCGATCCTCCAGGAAGAGCTGTTCGAGTACCTGGACGCACCGGTCCGCGTGGTGGGAGCGCTCGACACCCCGGTCCCCTACTCCCCGCCCCTCGAGCGGGCTTTCCTCCCCGGCGACGAGCGCGTCGAACGCGCGGCCCGCCTGCTGCACCAGTACTGAGCCCCATCGATCGCCCCCGGCTGCGACGCGAGCACCGGGCGGGGGCGTCCGTCAGGACGTCTTGCCCAACGCTTGCGCCACCACCGGGTTCCCTTCCAGGGCCTGGCGGTCGGAGGGGCGCAGGCCGTGGAGCATCCGCTCCACCACCCGCGCCGGCGTCTTCGGGTTCTGCACCAGGGCCAGCCGCACCTCGTAGGGGGCGGACAGGCTCGGCGTCTCGCCGATCAGGCGCAGGGCGCGCCGCGGGGCGATCGAGCTGCGCGCGATCTCGAGCACCAGCCCCTTGTCCAGGTGGCACTCGCGGAGGCAGCGCAGCACCAGCTCTTCGTCGCGGAAGAAGTCGCTCCACAGGGCCTTGAGCAGCGAGCGGCCGGAGCTGCGGACGGTGGCGATCTTCTCCGCCGAGCCGAGCCCGCGGAAGAGGGCGGTCAGCCGCGCCCGGGCCCGTGACTTGACCTCCATCGACCGGATCTTGGGGTTTTGGGTCAGCCCGAGCAGGCCGCGGAGGTCGCCCATGGAGCTCACCACCTCGACCAGGGCGGCCGAGGGGACGTTCGGGCTCTCGAGCAGGGCGCGCCGGACCATGGGGCGCTGGAAGAGGCGCCGATGACGGTAGATCTCGCGGCCGACGCGGGCGCTGGCCGAACGGGCGATGTCCGCGATCAGGCGCTCGCCGAGGGCCGGGTTGGCGAGCAGCGCCAGGCGCACCTCGTCGTCGGTCTCGCCCGAGAGCACCTGGAGGACCGCCAGGTCCCGCGACGTGCGGGCCAGGGCGACCTTGCGGTCCGGGGGCAGGGTCGAGAGCGCCCGGGCCTTGCCCCGCTCGGGAGTGATCTCGTCGTCCTCGACCACGGGCGTCGGACCGGGCGGCCGGCGCGCGACCGGTGTCTCGTCCGCCTCGGACCTCGACGGCGTCACCAGCGGCAGGGTCTCGTCGGCGTCCAGGTGATCGACACCCTCGGGCAGGGCCGTTGCCGCCCCGTGCGGCGGGGCGCCCGCCACCGCCTCGGCCACGGCCGTGGCCTCGCGCGACGACGACAGCTCCAGCGCCCGGACCCGGACCCGTTCACGGTCCTCCGAGGGCATGGCGTGGATCACCGTCCGGGCCTGCTCGCGGACCTCCGACCGCTCGTCGTCGGAGAGGTTGGGGTTGTCCAGCTCGCGGAGCAGATCGAACACGCCGACGGTGCGGGCACACCGGCCGCGCAGCGACTCGGGGGTGTTCTCGTTGCGGATGAACGCTTCCTGGACGCCCCAGTCGTCGAACCAAGGCGCATGGGAGGCGATCAGCCGCAGCACCCGCGGCGAATCGATCCAGGTGGCGATGCGGCGCACGACCCCCAGCTCGCCTCCGGTGCCGGACGCCCTGAGGCTGTTGAGCAGCTTGATGTGGACCTCTTCGCGCTCGCTGAGCGGCGGGGTCAGCGCTGGGGCGGTCTCGGTCACGGTCGCTGGCTCTCGGGTCGGGACCTGAAAGCATACCACCCGTTCAGTGACGGCGAGGTGACGGACGGGACGATCGGCGGCCGGTCGGCAGCCGTCAGGGCTCCGCAGGGCCCTCGGCGGTGAGCAGCTCGAGCGGGCCCGGCCGGTCGAGCCAGTAGCCCTGGGCGTAGTCGACACCGATCTGGCGCAGCCGCTCCAGCAGCGGCTCGGAGCTCACCCCTTCGGCGATCGTCTCGATGCCGAGGACGTGGGCCATCTGGTGGATCGACTCCACCATCGCCCGGTCGAGCGGGTTGTTGGCCAGGTCGCGGATGAAGGTGTGGTCGATCTTCAGGTACTGGACGGGCAGCCCCTTGAGCTTGCTGTAGGACGACATGCCGCTGCCGAAGTCGTCGAGGGCGAAGCGGCAGCCGAGCTCCGAGAGCTCGCGGATCAGGCGTTGCGCCAGAGGGAGGTTTGCGATGGCCGCCGTTTCGGTGATCTCGAAGCAGAGCTTCTCCGGCGGTACGCGCCGCGCGGCGAGACGGTCCATGGCGTAGTCGAGGAAGGTCGGGTCCGACAGGGAGACGCCCGACAGGTTCACCGCACAGGTGCCGAGATGGTCGGAGAACGCCGCCCCGCGCCCCTCCAACGCCTCCAGCACCCGATCGAGCACCCAGCGGTCGATCTCGCGCATGACGCCGTAGCGCTCCGCGGCCCGCACCAGGGAGGCCGGCGCCAGCAGCCGGTCGTCGTCGTCGACCATGCGCAGCAAGACCTCGAAGAACAGCCGGTCCCCTCCGTTGGATCCGGCGCCCTCGCCGTTTCCCAGCGGATGGATCCGCTGGCTGTACAGGCGGAACCGGCCGTCTTCGATCGTCTGCTGAATGCGCAGGATCCAGCTCATCTCGTCGGCCCGGCGGGCGAGCTCGATGTCGTCCGGCTTGTAGACCTGGACCCGGCCCCTCCCCCTCTCCTTCGCCACGTAGCAGGCGTGATCGGCGGCGGAGAGCACCTGGGTGACCGCCTTGCTGTCGCCGTCGATCCGGGCCAGGCCGACCGACACGCCGACCGAGAACCGGCGATCGCGCCACGAGAAGCGGTGCTCGGCGATCGCCCGGTGGATCCGCTCTGCGATGGCAAGGGCCGACTCCTCCGAGCAGCGGCGCAGCAGCACGCCGAACTCGTCGCCGCCGAGACGCGCCACCAGGTCCCCTTCCCGCACCTCGTCGGAGATCAGGGTCGCCACCCGGGTGAGCAGGTCGTCCCCCGCCAGGTGGCCGCAGGTGTCGTTGATCAGCTTGAACTGGTCCAGGTCGAGGTAGAGCAGGCAGTGGACCTCGTCCTCTTCCCGGCTCCAGGCGACCGCCTCCTCCAGGTTCTGGTCGAACGCCTCCCGGTTGAGCAACCCGGTAAGGGCGTCGTGGGTCGCCTGGTGGGCGAGCTGGAGCGCGAGCAGACGGCGGTCGGAGACGTCCTGGAAGACGATGACCACGCCGATCGCCTCCCCGTCGCTGCTCCGGATCGGCGCCGCCCGGTGCTGGACGGCGAAGCGCTCCCCGTCCGACCGGGCGAGGACCATCTGCCCCTCCGGTCCCCGGTACTCCCGCCCCTCGAGCACCTCCGAGATGGCCAGCTCGATCACCATCTCGCCCCCCTCCTCGGTCAGGCGGAAGACCTCGCTGACCGACCGGCCCACGGCCCGTGACTGGGGCCACCCGGTGAGGGTCTCGGCCACCGGGTTGAGGTAGCGCACCCGCCCCTCTCGATCGGTCGTGATGACGCCGTCGCCGATCGACGCCAGGGTGACCTGGGCCAGCTCTTTCTCCCGCGAGAGGGCCACCACCTCCGCCTCGTAGGCGGAGGTGGTCTGCGTGAGCAGGTTGCGCAGGATCGCGTTCTCGAGCTCGAGCGCGCTGTCCGGGGGGCCGGCGGGGCGGCTCACGCCGGGAGCTCCCGCAGCAGGGCCAGGACGGCCGTGTGGTTGTAGAACGAGACGCTGCCGGCGGCCGACGGGCCGACCTCGCCGAAGGTGAAGAACCCGGCCAGCGAGGCGCCCCCCAGGGCTTCGTGAATCGTGGCTACCTCGCGCGCGGCGAGATCGCCGAGCACCGCCTCGCGGCCGACGCACGAGTAGAGCATCGCCGCGTCCGCCGGGCGGCTCTTGGGCAGGCGGCGGGCGGTGCGCAGCAGCGACGCGTCGTTGCCGATGCCGAGGCGGATGCGATCGCCCTCCTCCAGGTCTCCCCAGAAGCGGACCGCTCCCGGCGGGTTGTCGAACTCGCGCATGGAGCGGTAGAGGTTGCGCCGGTGGGGCTTCGGCCCTTCGACGATCAGCGGGAAGCGGTAGGCGCTCTCCGGGAGTGGGGCCAGCTCACCGTCGACGGTGAAGAAGTGCCGGAACCAGTCGGTCGCGGGCTCGTGGTCGATGGTGTAGAGGGTGCTCCCCGCGGCCGACGTGACCGTGTAGATCGGGCTCGCCGGGTCCCACCCCCGGACGATCTCGACCTCCATCTCCACCCCGTGGAAGGTCACCAGGACGCTCGCCCCTTCGAGCACCCGGCGGCCGAGGAAGACCCGCGCCCCGACAGAGGCGATCGGCTCGCTCTGGGAGGCCAGGCCGCCGACCAGGTTCGGCAGGGCGGACCCGGCGGCGGCGGCCTCGGCCCCGCCCCGGGCCGCGGTCTGAGCGCGGCGCAGGTCCCGGAGAAACCGTTCCATCGGGAAGCGCAGGCCGTCGGCGAGGATGAACGCGGCCGAGCCCTCCTCGATCTGGCGGACCGCGCCGGCCACCGCCTCCCGGTCCGGCGGCGAGGCGACCGTTCCCGGCACCACAGAGGCCCGCGCCTGGTGCGCAGGGGCGTCGAACCAGAAGAGCTGGAGGCTGCCCTCTCCGGTCATGGTGCCGTCCGCGAACTGGGTCACCGCCTCGCAGCCGAGGCGCAGGCTGTCCGGCCAGACGGCGGCGAAGGTGTCGAGCCACTCCGGGAGCTCCGGCCCGGGAGGGACGAAGGCGCACACCAGGTGCGGCCCCCGAGAGACGCCGAGGGCTCTCGCCACACCCTCGGCCGACGCCGCCAGGTGGGCGACGGATCGGCTTTCCGGCGTGAGCTGGATCACTCCGCTGTCCATGACCGGACCGTGCCGGCGCGACGCGGACCGATCGAAGGGCTCGGAGAGGCGCCTCGCCACCGTTTTCAGTGCTACCGGAGACCATGATATGCGAACCGGGGCGCCGGTCGCGCAGGCGGGCGAGGTCCGGGGAGCCGGACCCGAATCAGGAGCCTTCGAGCAGGCGGTCGCGCACCGCCTGCATGTCTTCCCAGGTCGGGCGCTTCCAGGCCCGGTTCCGCAGCAGCGCGGCCGGGTGGTAGGTGACCATCGTCGGGACGCCGCGGACGGTGAACCAGCTCCCCCGCATCCGGCCCAGGGGGAGATCGCTGCCCAACAGGACCTGGGCGGCGACCCGCCCCAGGGCGACGATCACCCGCGGGCGGACCAGGTCGATCTGGGCGTCGAGGTAGCCGCGGCAGGCGGCCGCCTCGTCCGGCGCGGGATCCCGGTTGCCGGGCGGCCGGCACTTGACCACGTTGGCGATATAGACCTGCTCCCGGGTCAGGTCGATGGCCTGGATGATCTTGGTCAGCAGCTCGCCGGCGGCGCCGACGAAGGGCAGCCCGCGCCGGTCCTCCTCGGCCCCGGGGCCTTCGCCGACGAACATCAGGTCGGCGTCCGGATCGCCGCTGCCGAAGACGACCGTGTTGCGGCCACGCCAGAGGCGGCAGCGCTCGCAGGCCGACGCCTCCTCCGCGACCGTCGCCAGCTTCGCCGCGCGCTCGCTCGCCGACGCCGCGGCGGGCTCGTCGGGCGGCGCTCCTCCGGACTCCCGGGAGTCCGCGGCTGGAGCGGTGGCGGTGGGCGCAGTCGAGACGGGGGGGGCGGGTGCGGCCGGACGCGGCGGTGCGCTCCGGCCGGCGGTACGGGATGGAACGGCGGCGGGCGCCGCCTGGGGGGATGCCGCCTCCGGCAGGTAGAGCTCTCCGTAGCCGATCTCGTCCAGGTAGACGAGGAGATCGCGGAGGGCGCCGGGCCTGCCCGGAGGGGGATCGGCCATCAGTGGACTTCGGCCTCCTCGTCCTCGGCCTCGTCGTCGCTCTCGGCGACCGCCTCGTCCTCGGAGTCCTCTTCCCCGACCGCTCCGAGCAGCTCTTCGGCCTCCTGGACCGGAGCCGGGCCGTAGCCCCAGTCGACCAGCTCCTCGTCGACCTCGACCTGGGCCACTCGGGTCGGCTTCGCCTCGCCCAGATCGATCTTCGACCGGGCGCCGCGCAGGAGCTGCTCCGCGCGCTCCGCGACCACCAGGACGTAGCGGAACTTGCTGTCCATCTGTTCTCTGACTTCGCTCTTTCTCGGTGTCTGCTCCATGAATCCTCTCCTGGCGCGCTCCGGTCCCCGGTGGCTTACCGGCGCCGGGATCGCGCGGTTGTCATCGATCGGTTCGCGCCTCGTGCAGACGCGGGGGCGACGCCCCGTGTAGACGCCTCAGGATCGCTCGGCGATCTCCTCTGACGCCTCCGGCGCCTCCGGCGCTTCGGCCGCCTGGCGGCCGGAGGTGGAAATCTCCAGCGGTCCCTCTTCGGCCGGCAGGGGCGCACCCTGGAAGTCCTGTAGAACCCCCTGGATCGCCTGGGTCATCCGGTCGCGGCGATGGCGCCGTTCGAGGATGATCGCGGCGAGCGCTTCGCTGGCCCGTTCGGCATCGTCGTTGATGATCACGTGGTCGTACAGGTCGTAGCGCTTGATCTCCCAGATCGAGACCGCCAGGCGACGCGAGATCGCTTGCGGATCGTCCAGGCCGCGCGAGCGCAGTCGCTGGCGCAGGTCGTCGAAGCTGGGAGGCATGATGAAGATGCTGTTCGCGTCCGGGTAGCGCGCCAGAACCCGCTCGGCACCCTGGACGTCGATGTCCATCAACACGTCGATGCCGGCCTCGAGCCGGGGAAAGACCTCGTCGTTGGCCGTTCCGTAGTAGTTGTTGTGCACCTCGGCCCACTCGAGGAACTTCTCGTTCCTCATCATCCGCTGGAACGTCTCCTGCTCGACGAAGTGGTAGTCCTCGTCCGGGACCTCGCCCCGGCGCGGCGACCGCGTCGTGTGGCTGACCGAGAATGCCAGGCTGCCGCAGCGGCCCAGATCCCCCTCCAGGATGCTGTTGATGAGGGTGGTCTTCCCGGCCCCGGACGGAGCCGACAGAATGAAAAGCTCTCCTCGATGCATGGGATTCGTCGCCGCGAGCAGCCTGGCCCCGCCGCGTCAGACCATCGAGTCTACCACGGAGGTCTCTACTCCACGTTCTGGACCTGCTCGCGGAGCTGCTCACACAGCACCTTGGCGTCGAGGACGACCCGGGTGATCTCGGTGTTACGCCCCTTGGCACCCAGGGTGTTGAGCTCGCGGAAGATCTCCTGGGTCAGGAAGTCGAGGCGCTTGCCCACCGCGCCGTCGCCGTCGAGGATCTCCCGGAAGTGCTCCAGGTGGGCGACCAGCCGGTCGATCTCCTCTCCCACGTCGCTCTTGTCGGCGAGGATCGCCAGCTCCTGGGCGAGGCGTTGCTCGTCGACCTCCCGATCGTTCAGCAGCGCCTGGAGACGCCGTTCGAGCGCCTCCGCCGCCTCTTCCCGCGCCAGGGGAACCACCTTGCGGAAGCCGGCGACCGCGGTGTCGAGCCCGTCGAGCCGCTCCTCGAGAGCCCCCCGCAGCTTGGCGCCCTCGGTGACCCGCGCGGCGATCAGCTCGTCGAGCGCCCGGCCGGCGACCCGCACCAGCAGCTCCTGGTCGTCGTCGGTCCAGCCCCGCTCCGCCTCGCTGACCTGGACGATCTGAGGCAGACGGAGAAGGTCGCCCGCGGTCAGGCCGCGCTCCAGGACCTGGTCCTCGACCAACCCGTCCAGCACCCGGGTCAGCTCGTGGAGCGCGTCGAGGTCGACCGCGAGCCGATGGGGCGACGTGCCCAGCGGTTCGACGTCGACGTTCACGTCCACCCGCCCGCGGTCGAGGCGCTCGGTGAGCAGGTCGCGCATGGCCGGCTCGCTCTGCCGCTGTTCGTCGCGCAGGCGCAGCCCGAGATCGAGGAACCGATGGTTGACGCTCCGCAGGCTCACCCGCACCCGGTAGTGATCGCTCTCGGCGGCCGCCTGGCCGAACCCCGTCATGCTACGAATCATGGTGATCCCTCCGAGAGCCGCCGACCGCCACCCTGGAGTGGGGCCGTGCGCGGTCACGCGGTCCAGCCGCGCGGACTCCTACGTTCGGAACTGCAAGTCATACAACCGCTTGTACGAGCCACCCAGATCGATCAGCTCCTCGTGGGTGCCCTCTTCGACGATCTTGCCCGCCTCCATGACGACGATGCGATCGGCCCGCTGGACGGTCGACAGGCGATGGGCGATGACCAGGGTCGTGCGCCCCTGCATCAGGTTGTAGAGGGCCTTCTGTACCAGGGCCTCGGACTCGGTGTCGAGGTGGGAGGTCGCCTCGTCCAGGATCAGGATCGGCGCGTTCTTGAGCAGCGCCCGGGCGATCGCCAGGCGTTGCCGCTGACCTCCCGAGAGCCGGAGCCCCCCTTCGCCGATCACCGTGTCGTAGCCCGCGGGCATCTCCATGACGAACTCGTCCGCGTAGGCGGCGGCCGCGGCCTCCCGCACCCGCTCGAGCGGCAGGTCGGCCCGGCCGTAGGCGATGTTGGCGCGGATGGTGTCGTTGAACAGCACCGTCTCCTGGGTCACCAGGCCGATCAGCGAGCGCAGGTTGGCGAGCCGCAGGTCGCGGATGTCGATCCCGTCGATCTCCACCCCGCCGATCTCGGTGTCGAAGAAGCGCGGCAGCAGGTTGACCAGGGTCGACTTGCCGGCGCCCGACGGGCCGACCAAGGCGACAATCTGTCCCGCCTTCACCTCCAGGTTGACGTCGCGGATCACCGGCTGGTCCTCGTAGGCGAAAGTGACGCCGCGGTAGGCGATCCCTTCGGAGACCGTCTCCAGCGTGCGGTCGCCCGAGCGCTCCTCCACCTCGTTGGGCACCGCCAGGATGCCCGACACGCGATGGGCCGCCGCCAGCGCCTCCTGCAGGATCAGGTTGACCTTGTTCAGCTTGCGGATCGGGTCGTACATCATCAGCAGCTTGGCCAGGAACCCGACCAGCACCGAGGCGGTCAGCTCCTCGGCCCGGATCGCCCTGCCTGCGTAGACCAGCAGGCCCGCCGCGCCGATCACCGCGAGCGACTCCACCACCGGGCTCGACAGGTAGGAGAGCACCTGGGCCCGGAGGTTGACCTTGAGGTGGCGCCGCGTGGCGACGCTGAACCGGTCGTACTCGAAGCCCTCCATGCCGAACGCCTTGACCACCCGGTGGCCGCGGACGCCCTCGGCCATGAGCGACGCGAGGTCCGCCATCCGCTCCTGGCTGCGGTGGCTGGTCCGCCGCATCCCCTTGCCGAAGCGGACGATCGGATAGAGCAGGGCCGGCGTCGCCACCAGGCAGATCATGGCGAGCTTGAAGTTCGTGGTCAGCAGGAGGGCGAGCAGGAAGAGCAGGGTGATCGACTGCTGGAAGAGGTCGAGCAGGCGGTTCGAGACCGCGTTCTGCATCAGCGCCACGTCGTTGATCACCCGCGACACCAGCTCGCCCGACGGATGCTGGGCATGGAAGCGGCTGGTCTGGTGCAGGATCGTGCCGTAGAGCTCGTTGCGGATGTCGGTGGTGACGCCCAGGCCGATGCGCTGGAACGCGTAGCCGGAGAGGAAGTCCGAGACGCCGCGGGTCAGGAAGACCAGGACGAAGAGCAGCGGGACGAACCAGACCACCGAGTTGCTGTCGATCGAGAAGCGCCGCTTGAGCGCCGCGTACCCCCGGTCGAACTGGGCTTGGAGGTCGAACGCCTGCAGCCACTCCGGCAGGCGGGAGTCGGCGGTAGCTCCTCTCGACTCCGCAGGCTCCGGCACCGCCGTGGCGCTGTCGGCGACCGCCACCGGCGGCTCCTGGGAGGCGGCGTCCGGCGCCCCGCCGACGGCCGCCGGCGCCTCGATCGCCGCGGACGGCGACAGCCCGCCGCCCCCGAGGCCGAACATCCCCCCTTCGGTCAGCAGCACCTCACCGAAGATCGGCTCGATCAGCGACGCCAGGATCGCCGTCGCCAGGGCGAAGGTCAGGATCGCCGCGAACGCGATCCCTCCCCAGCCGGCGTAGCGCCGCAGGCGCCGGAACAGGAACGCGGCGATCGTCACCCGACCTCCTCGGCCGCCGCCAGCGGAACCTGTGGCGCCGCGACCGGCGGAGGGACGAGATCGAGGCCGAGACGCCGCGCGACCTCCTGGGCCGCGCGAGCGCTGGCGCCGCGGGCGCCGAGACGGGGCCGGAGCTCGGCCAGCGCCCGCCGCATGCGGGCGATCGCGCCCGGGTCGCGCAGCAGCTCGAGCATGGCTCGGCTCACCACCTCGGGATGGGACCGCGACTGGAGCAGCTCGGGCACGACGCCGCGCTCGAGCACCAGGTTGACCAGGCTCACGTGGGGCAGCCGGACGAGCAGGCGCCCGAGCAGGTAGGTCCAGGGGCCGAGCCGGTAGAGCACCGCCATCGGCGTCCCCAGCAGGCCGACCTCGAGGGTGGCGGTGCCGGAGGCGCAGAGGGCGAAGTGGGAGTCGGCGATCGCCTGGTAGTTCTCATCGTTCACGACCCGCACGGGCACGCCGGAGAGCTCGACCGCCTCGTCGATCATCCGGCGCCCGATGGTCGGCGCCTGGACCACCCGCACCATCACCGGCACCTCGGTGGCGAGCCGGCGGACCGCCTGGAGCATCAGCGGCAGCAGCACCTCCACCTCGCTGGTGCGCGAGCCGGGCAGCAGGGCGATCCGGTACGGCTCGTCGTCCGGCGGTCCCCCACCGTCTCGCCGATCCCACGCCTGGGGCAGCTCGGGGACTTCGTCGACCAGCGGATGGCCGACGTGGATCGCCTCGACTCCGTGCCCTTCGTAGAAGTCGACCTCGAACGGGAAGAACACCAGGACGGCGTCGACCACCCGTGCGATGGTCTTGACCCGGCCCTTGCGCCAGGCCCAGACCTGCGGGCTGATGTAGTAGATCACCCGGATGCCGCGCTCGTGGAGCGCCTTGGCCAGCCGCAGGTTGAACTCGGGAAAATCGATCAGCACCGCCAGCCGGGGGCGTCGGCGGTCCACCTCCTCCAGGATCCGGTCGAAGATCTCCCGGGCCCGCGACCAGACGCGCAGGACCTCCGACAGGCCGACCACCGAGATCTCCGCGCTGTCCGCCAGCCGCTCGAGCCCGCAGGCGGCCATGCGGTCGCCGCCGAGACCGAACACCTCGAGCCGGTCGCCGTAGGCGCCGAGCTCCGCCAGGAGGCGCGCCCCGTGAAGATCTCCGGACGCCTCCCCCGCCACCATCAACACGCGGACCGGGTCCGATCCTCCGGCTCCCATCA
This sequence comes from uncultured Acidobacteriota bacterium, assembly GCA_963843755.1. GTDB lineage: Bacteria > Acidobacteriota > Thermoanaerobaculia > Multivoradales > DATKCC01 > CAWJLS01. Next base: position 121,095 of record CAWJLS010000013.1, on the reverse strand, counting down.
TGGAATCGGTTGAGGCGGCCCCGACGGGAATGGGTACATCAGCCAGGCCAGGAGCAGACCGCCGATCACCATGCCGAGGAACAGTTGGAAAAACAGGGCGATCTGTCCACGCCGGTCGCGCCGCCACAGGGCGGCGAAGAAGACGCTCACCAGGAGCGAGTAGAGGACCATCAGCAGGAAGTGGCTCACTCCTTCATCCCCTGTGCGATGTCCCAGGCGTCGAGCACCAGGAGAAGGTTCATCAGGCCTCCGGTGACGATGAACGCCGCGCCGTACTCATAGCCCTGGGCGACCAGGTTGCCCTCGTAGCCGAGGACGAACCGCAGCACGAAGTAGGGAATGCCCAGGCCGGCGCACCCGAGGGTGCCCAGGATGCTCAGCGGCTGGCCGCCGACGATCCGCCAGAGCTTGCCCTCCAGCAGGACGCCCACGACGACCGCCGTGACGATCAGAATCAGGAACAGGACGGCGCGACCGCGTCGTCCGAGGTAGAAATGCCCGGCGCCCGGGATCAGCCAGGCGAGTATCGCCGCGACCACGGCATTGCCCTGGGGCTCGTAGACAGGCTCGGACTCCTGCCCTTCCGCCCCGCGGGCCGTTGGCGCCTCGGTGGGCGCGTCGGCATCCGGTTCGGCCACAGAATCTCCTCCGGAGGTTGGGGCCTTCTCTCACCCGTCATGGCGCGGGAAGGCTCGTGGGGCGGCGTCGGTGGGGAGCGCGCCGTCTCGGTTCGTTCAGACCCCGTCGTTCAACATCTCGCGCAGGTCCTTGCCCGGCTTGAAGTAGGGAATCTTCTTCGCCGGCACCTGGACCTTCTCGCCCGTCTTCGGGTTGCGTCCGACGCGAGCACCGCGCTGGCGGATCCGGAAACTGCCGAATCCGCGCAGCTCGATCTTCTCGCCGGACTTGAGGGAGTCCACGATGCTTTCGAAGACCGTGTTGACGATGATCTCGGCGTGTTTCTTGGTCAGCTCGGTGGATCGAGCCACCTCTTCGACGAGCTCGGCCTTGGTCATCCCATTGCGTCGCGCCACCGTCCACCCCGTGTCGTAAGGCCCGGCGGACGGGTGTCGCCACCCGCCCGCCGAACACAGGTCATCGCTCAGGACTTCGCGTCCTCTTCGGCCTCCTCCTCGGACGCGGAGCTCTCCTCGTCCGTCGCTTCGCTCGGCTCCTCCGCCGCTTCGACGGCGGCCTCGTCGGTCTCGGCCTCGGCCTCGACCTCTTCGGCCTCCTCCGGCGCGGCAGCGTCCGATGCCTCGGCCGCCGCCTCGGTGACCGCCTCCGCCTCGGCGGAAGCCTCGTCGGCCGCGGTGTCCGCGGGCTCGGCTTCCGTCTCCTCGGCTTCGGCGGCGGCCTCCTCCGCGTCACTCGACGCCTCGGCGGCCTCCTTGAGCTTGGCGAGCTGATCCGCCATGGCGGTCCCGCTCAGCGCGGCCTTGGTGCTGGTCGCCACCGGACGGGTGCGCCGCGTCGGACGCTCCGGCGCCTTCTTGCCGTCGCCGGTCTCCAGCTTGGTGATCTCCTCCACCGTCGGCTGGTCGACCCCGCGCATGGTAAGACCGACCTTCTTCTCGGCGTCCTCGATCCGCAGGATGCGGGCGCGGACCCAGTCACCTGCCGAGTAGTGGTCCTCCAGGCGGGCGCCGGCCGACACGTCGATCTCGCTGACGTGAGCCAACCCTTCGAGCCCGTTGTAGATGTCGATGAACAGGCCGAAATCGGTGACGTTGACCACCCGGCCCTCGACCTCGTCACCCACCGCGTGGGAGTCGACGAAGTCGTCCCACTCGTTGGGCATGAACTCCTTGATCGAGAGCGAAACACGCTGGTTGTCGGAGTCGATGTTGGTGATGCGGGCGCGGACGGTCTCGCCCTTCTTGAGCACCTCGCTGGGGTGCTTCACCCGCTTCGTCCAGCTCATGTCCGAGACGTGGATCAGGCCGTCGATGCCCTCGGTGATCTCGACGAAGGCGCCGAAATCGGTGAGGTTGCGCACCTTGCCCTCGATGATCGAGCCCTCGGGGTGGGTGTCGGACAGCTCCTCCCACGGGTTGCGCTCGGTCTGGCGGAGCGACAGGCTGATGCGCCGCTGCTCCATGTCGAGCTCGGAGACGATGGCCTCGACCTCCTCGCCCACGGCGACGACCTTCGACGGGTTGACGACCTTCTTCGTCCACGACATCTCGCTGACGTGGATGAGGCCCTCGACCCCCTCTTCGATCTCGACGAAGGCGCCGTAGTCGACGATCGACACGACCTTGCCGTGGACCCGCGAGCCGACCGGGTACTTCTTGTCGACCAAGGTCCACGGGTCCTCGCTCTTCTGCTTGAAGCCGAGGGAGACGCGCTCGGTCTCCGGGTCGAACTTGAGGATGACCACGTCGACCTCGTCGCCGACCGCGAAGTGCTCGGACGGGTGGTTGACCCGGCCCCACGAGATGTCGGTGATGTGGAGCAGGCCGTCGATGCCGCCCAGGTCGATGAACACGCCGTAATCGGTGATGTTCTTGACCACGCCGGGCAGCAGCGCGCCCTCCTCGAGCCTCTTGATGGTCTCGGCCTTCTTCTTCTCGAGCTCCTTCTCCAGCACCGCCTTGCGGGACAGCACCACGTTGTTGCGGCGCCGGTCCAGGCTGATGACCTTGAACTCGAGCTCTTCGCCCTTGAGCGACTCCAGGTGCTTGATCGGCTTGATGTCGACCAGCGATCCGGGAAGGAAGGCCCGCAGGCCGATGTCGACGGTGAGGCCGCCCTTGATGCGATCGATGACGCGACCGTAGATGATCTCGTCGTTCTTGTATGCGCGCTCGATCTCGTTCCAGCGGCGCATGCGCTCGGCCTTCTGGCGCGACAGCAGGACGTGACCTTCGACGTCCTCGGTCTTCTCCAGCAGGACGTCGACCTCGTCGCCGACGGCGACGGTCAGGTTGCCTTCGTGGTCCTGGAACTCCTCACGCGCGATCAGACCCTCGGACTTGTACCCCACGTCGACGATGACCTCGTCGGCGTTGATGCCGATCACCCGGCCGGTTACGATGTCGCCCTCGGTCAGGTTGCGCATGCTTTCGTCGTAAAGCTCGACGAGCTTGTTGAACGTCTCCGCGTCCATCTCGCCGTCTTCGTCCACGGCCGCCAAACCGGCGGCCAGGTCGGGCACCTCGGACTGCTCCCCGGCCGAGATCCGCTCGATGGCGGCGGCTTCGGCCGTTGGCTCCGGCACCGCGGCTACCTTCTCGTCGTCGACGGAGACCTGGGATGTGGTGTCCGACGGGCGGACGGCGTCGGCCGTCTCCTCCTCGGCCTGGACCTCCACGGGGGCCTCCGTGCCCTCCGTGGCGGTCGTCGCCTGCTCGTCGTGCTCTTCAGTAGACTGCATTGGTTTGTGAATCCTCCTTGGCTTGGGATCGGGCCCTGCGGGCCCCAGCCCCCGCGAGGCAGGGGGTCGAGCTCTGCGTAAACGCCTGAGAACTCGGGATCTTGGAGTATAGGGAGCGCATCCGGGGGTGTCAACCGCGCGCACAATGAGCCAAGGCGGAGCGGATCTCGTCCGCCACGCTCGGTTCCTCTGCCCACTCCAATGCACCCCTTAACCGCGACGCGGCCTCGGATGTTCCAATCCGGCCGAGCGCCCAGGCGGCGTGGCGGCGGACCATCGCCTCCTCGCTCCGGTCGGCGAGGCAGTCCGCCAGCGCGACCGTGTACGACGGGTCGCGGCGGTTGCCCATGGCGACCGCCGCGTTGCGCTTGAGACCGCCCAGCTTGGCCCGTTTCATGGGGCTGCCGCGGAAGCGCTCGACGTACTCCTCGCGCCCCAGGCGCAGCAGCCCCGCCAGGTCGAGCTCGCGACGCTCCTCGGGCAACGCCAGCTCCGGGTGGTCGGGGACGTCGCGCCACCCCCGGTGCTCGCCGCGGACGTTCCACGGGCAGACCTCCTGGCAGACATCGCAACCGAACACCCACTCCCCCACCAGCTCGCGCACCGCCTCGGAGAGGTCGCCGCGGTGCTCGATCGTCCAGTAGCTGATGCACCGGTTGGCGTCCAGGCGGTAGGCCTCCGGCAGCGCGCCGGTCGGGCAGAGGTCGAGGCAGCGGGTGCAGCGCCCGCAGAGGTCCGCCGCCGGGGGGTCCGGCTCCAGGTCGGCGGTCAGCAGGATCTCGCCGAGCAGGAACCAGGAACCCATCTCCCGGTCGAGCAGGTTGGTGTTCTTCCCCTGGACCCCGAGCCCGGCCCGGGCGGCCAGCTCACGCTCCAGGATCGGCCCGGTGTCGACGTAGGTCCGGCTGCCGGTCCCAGGGAACGCCTGCTCGATCCGGCCGGCCAGCGCCCGCAGGCGCTTGGTCATGACGTCGTGGTAGTCCCGGCCGCGGGCGTAGCGGGCGACGCGAGGCCAGAGGTCGCCGGTCTCTTCTTCGGCGACCTCGGCTGCGCCTCCGCCGGAGGAGCCGTCGGCGGCGAGAGGGTGGTAGCGCAGGGCCACGCAGAGGGCGCTCCGGGCGCCGTCGAGGCTCCGGGCGGGGTCGAGGCGGCGCTCCACCCGGCGGCCGAGCCAGGCCATGCCGGCGTGGTCGCCCCGGTCGAGCCAGGCGCGCAAAGGCTTCTCCTGGGCGGAGCGTTCGATCCGCGCGACGCCCGCCCGATCGAAGCCCTCTTCGAGCGCCCACGCCTTCCAGAGTCTCGCCTTTTCGAGCCCGTCCATCGCCTTCGATTCTACGGAAAGGTCGACTCCCGAGGAATTTGGTCGACAGGTGCCGTTCCGGTAAACTCCTGTTGTCGATAGTCCCCGTCTCGATGACGGGTTCTTGGAGGGTCTGCCACAGTTCAGCGAAGCCGGAAGACTTCGCGGGTCTCCGTCACCAACGGAGCGCTTGCCTGCCACCGGCCTGTGAACGGCCACGATGCGGGGACACACCGCCTGACAACGATCTGCCGGGGCCGACCGATCACGGTTCACCCACGTGCGCGCCGCGCCCGGGCCTCAACAAGGGAGTCACCATGGAACTCTTCGACCAGATGGGGAGCATGGGGCACGAGAAGGTGCTCGTCTGCTCGAACCCCGAGGTTGGACTGAAGGCGATCATCGCGGTTCACAACACGGTTCTGGGACCGGGGCTGGGCGGCTGCCGCATGTGGCCCTACGAGAGCTTCGACGAAGCGATGATGGACGCGCTGCGCCTGTCTCGCGGCATGACGTACAAGGCGGCGGCCACGGGGCTGAACCTGGGCGGGGCGAAGGCGGTCATCGTCGGCGACTCGAAGAAGGACAAGTCGGAAGAGCTGCTGCGCGCCTTCGGCCGTGCGGTCGACTCCCTCGGCGGCCTCTACATCACCGCGGAGGACGTCGGCACCCGCATGCAGGACATGGAGATGATCCTCAGTGAGACCCGCTGGGTGACCGGCGTGTCCGAGGCCCACGGCGGCAGCGGCGACCCCTCGCCCGTGACCGCCTACGGCGTGCTCCAGGGCCTCAAGGCCGCGGTCGAGTGGAAGTTCAAGAGCGCCGACCTGTCGGGCCGCAAGGTGGCGATCCAGGGCCTCGGCAATGTCGGCCGCTACCTGGCGGAGAACCTGATCCGCGAGGGCGCCGAGGTGGTCGGCTGCGACGTCGACTCCGACGCCATCGAGAAGGCCCGCCAGCTCGGCGTCAAGATCGTCGAGCCGGACGAGATCATCGGCGTCGAGTGCGACGTCTTCTCGCCCTGCGCCCTCGGCGCGACGCTCAACCCGGACACCATCCCGAAGCTCAACTGCGCGACCGTCGCCGGCGGCGCCAACAACCAGCTCGCCGACGAGGACCGGGACGGCAAGGCGATCACCGAGCGCGGCATCCTCTACGCCCCGGACTACGTCATCAACGCCGGCGGCTTGATCAACGTCTACAACGAGCTCAACGGCTACAACCGCGAGCGGGCGCTGCTCATGGCGCGCCAGATCTTCGACAACGTGCACCGGATCTTCGAGATCGCCGAGGAGCAGTCGATCCCGACCCACCGCGCCGCCAACCACCTGGCCGAGACCCGGATCGACCGCATGCGCAACGGTCTGAACGTTCACCAGTGGAGCCGCTTCACGGGTGGGCGGGGTATGACGATCCGGTCGTAGAGCCGAGAGGATCGTTCCGCCGGACGACTCCGGCGGTGTTCGAGGGGCCGCGGCCGAAAGGTCGCGGCCTTCGTCGTTTCGGGGCTTTTACTCGCCCCGTTGCCGGCGGATCTGCTCCGCCATCGTGTCGACTACCTCGTCCGACGCCAGGTCGGAGGTGTCGATCAGGGTATAGCTGTCGTCGTAGGTCAGGGGGGATTCTTCCCGGTGGGAGTCGCGCTGGTCGCGACGGTCGATCTCGACCATCACCTCGCTGTAGGTGACGTCCATGCCCGCCTCGATGAGCTGATCGTAGCGGCGTCGGTAGCGCACCTCCTGGCGCGCGTCGAGGAAGAACTTGTGGGGCGTGTCCGGGAAGACCCGCGTGCCGATGTCGCGCCCTTCGAGGACCGCGCCGTGCTCCGCGGCGTAGGCGCGTTGGAGCTCGACCAGCCGGCGTCGCACCTCCGGGTAGGTGGAGACGCGCGAGGAGGCCTCGCCGACCCGGGTGGTGCGCAGCCGCTCCTCCACCCCCTGGCCGTCGAGCAGCACGGTCGCGCCGCCGGTCTCCGGGTTGCGCTCCAGACGGAGGTCGACGGTCGCCACCAGGTCGACCACCGCGTCCCGGTCGTCCGGATGGATCCCCTGTTCGAGCGCCTGGAGGGCCACCGCCCGGTACATGGCGCCGGTGTCGAGATAGGAGAGGCCCAGGCGGCGGGCCAGGTGGCGCGCGGCGGTGCTCTTGCCGACACCGGACGGGCCGTCGATGGCCACGATCACGGTGCTCCCGCCGGTCGCGGACGGTTCCGGGGTGCTCGTCGTGTTGGTCTCGTCGCTCACCGTGTCTTCCCCTTCCTGGAAGGTCCCCGGCTCTTCGAGCCCGCCCCGCGGCCGCGGGGCTTCTCCTGCTTCGGCGCGCGGGGGCGCCCCCACCGGTCGAACTGGTCGGGGCGGCCTTCTTGCCTGCTCTCCCCTTCTTCCGCCCCGTCGCCCGGCGCAGCATGGTGACCTCGTGTTCGGTCAGCTCGCGCACGCCGCCGAGCGCCAGGTCCGGGTCCCGCAGCGGCCCGATGGCGATCCGCCGCAGCCGCTGGACCGGGTGCCCCATGCGGAAGAACATCTCACGGATCTGCCGCGTCCGCCCTTCGGCGATCTCGACCGTCCACCAACTGTTCTTGCCCTCGCGCGGGCCGGGCGTCCGCTTGCCTTCGATCCGGACCGGCACGACCCGGCGGCCCTCGATCACCTCACCGCGGGTCAGCAGCCGCTCGATCGCCTCGCGCGGCGGCGTGTCCTTCACCTTGGCCTCGTAGGTCTTGGTACAGCCGAAGCGGGGGTGGGCCACGTGGTGGGCGAAGTCGCCGTCGTCGGTGAGCAGCAGGAGCCCCTCGGTCTGGAAGTCGAGCCGGCCGACCGGAACCAGCGCCTTGCGGAACTTGGGCGGAACCAGGTCGAGGACCGTCGTGCGCCCCTCCGGATCGTGGCGGGTGCTCATCACCCCGGACGGCTTGTTGAGGAGAAGGTAGTGGAACTCCTTGCGCGGCTCGAGCCGCTTGCCGTCCACCTTGATGGCGTCGCGCTCCGGGTCGGCCTTGTCGCCGACGGTCGCCACGCTGCCGTTGACGGTCACCCGCCCCTGCTCGATGATCTCCTCGGCCTTGCGGCGGGAGGTGACCCCGGCGCGGGCCATGATCTTCTGTAGCCGTTCCTCGGTCATCGCGCATCCTCTCCGGTGCCGGCCAGCTCCACCTGTTCGGCCTCCCCCGTCCCGTCCGGACCCTCGTCCTCGTCCGCCTCTTCGAGCGCCGCCGCCTCGCGGTAGAACTGCTCGTCCCGGTCCACCGCGGGGCCGGCCGCCTCGCCACCACCACCGCCGGCCGCGTCGCCGAAGGTCTCCTCGAACTCCTCGAGCGGCGGCAGGTCCTTGAGGCTCTTGAGGCCGAAGTGAACCAGGAACTCCCGGGTGGTGGTGTACAGGAACGGTTTGCCGACCACGTCCTTGCGACCGCTGATGCGAATCAGATGCCGTTCGAGCAAGGTCTTGAGCACACCGGACGGATTGACACCCCGCAGCTCCTGGATCTCCGGCGCGGTCACCGGCTGGCGGTAGGCGACGATGGCCAGCGTCTCGAGCGCCGCCATCGAGAGCTTGCTGCTGCCGCTCGACTCGAAGAACCGGCGCAGCCAGTCGTTGAGCTCGGGCCGCGTCGCCAGGCGGATGCCACCGCCGACCTCGTCGACCATCACCCCGCGGCCCGGCTCGCCGTAGCGGGCGATCACCGCGTCGAGAGCCGCCTCCGCCTCGGCGCGGCCGGTGAGGTCGCCCTCGTCGGCCAGCAGGCCGAGCAGGCGCTCACGCGGCACCGGCTCCCCCGAGACGAACAGGATCGCCTCCAGGGCGGCCTCCATCTCCGCGCGCGCGGTCACGAGCTCAGCGCCTCCAGGTCTTCCCGGCGCGCCTCGCGGGTGGTCCGGTACAAGAGGATGTCCCCGACCTCGGTCTGGTGGATGCGCACCAGGTGCATGCGGGCGAGCTCCAGCAGGGCCAGGAACGCCGCCACCGCCTCGGCGCGGCAGGAGCGCCCCTTGAGGTCGTCGATGAAATCGAACGGCCGGCCGGCGTCGAGCACCTCGAGCAGCCGGTGCACCTGGTCGCGCACCGAAAACGTCTCCCACCCCAGGTGGTAGGCCGGCGGATGCTCACGGTCGAACCGGGCGAGAGCCGTCTTGAGGGCCGACAGCAGGTCGAACAGGGAGACCTCCCCCAGGTCGACTTCCCTCTCCTCCGCGGGCAGCGACGGCGGCCGCACCTTGCGCGGCCAGATGCCGTGGCGCACGCTGTCGACCTCGCCGAGCGACTGGGCCGCCTCCTTGAGCCGCCGATACTCGATCAGCCGCTCCACCAGCTCCTGGCGTGGATCCTCCTCCGGCTCGCCGTCGGTGCGCTCGGGGCGTGGCAGGAGCATGCGCGACTTGAGGTGGATCAACAGGGCGGCCTCGTAGATGAACTCGCCGGCCACGTCCAGGTTGAGCTCTTCCATCAGCGCCAGGTACTCGTGAAACTGATCGCACACCCGTGCCACCGGGATGTCGACGATCTCCACCTCGTTGATCTTGACCAGATGCAAGAGCAGGTCGAGGGGACCCTCGAAAAGCGGTAGATCGACACGCCACGAGTCCGGCAACAGCCGGCGGCTAGGAGGGGTCAGGCGGCCCATGGATAAATGATGATATCCCGCGAGTGCAGTTCCGGTGGGAAAGACAGAGGTGCCGGCGGACCCGTCGACGGCGCCCTCAGGCGGCCGCCTCCACACGCCGGATCGAGCGCTCGGCGACCGCGAACGCCCGCCACTCCCGCCACGCCGCGAAGGCCTCGGCCGCCACCGCCAGATAGAAGGCGGCACCGTGGATCCAGCTCGGCACCCAGCCACCCCACCCCACGATGCCGAGAAGGAAACAGCCGATCGCGACGGTGAGCGCGACGGCGGCCGCGGGCAGCGTCACCCGCCGGATCGTCGCCAGGCCTGGCTCGGCCGGCTGCCCGGCCCCCGTCGTCAGGTCGTTCAGGACCTTGGTCGTGCCGAACAGGTAGATGACGATCCACAGGTGGGAGAGGACGAACAGGAGCAGAGGGATGAGGCCGGTCAACACATGAACGCGGAGCGCCCCCGGGTCGTGGATGCCGCGGATTCCGAGAACCGCCGCCGCCGCCATACCGAGGGTGGCCAGCACGCCGAGCGCCACCATGATCCGTCCAAGTCGTTGCATCGCGTCCGTTCCTCCGTCCGGCCGGCGATGATACCCGGTTCGCCCGGCCGCCGCCAGCGCGGGTGCCCGACACCCCGCGCGCCGCTTCGGACGCGCCACCCACCCCGTCACCCCGGCGGAAGGCCTCGACCGCCTCCGCCACCGTCAGGACGACGCTCCGGTCCTCGTAGCGGTGCGGCAGGTGCGCGAGCAGGTCGGCGATCGTCTCCGCCCCCGCTTCCGCCAGCTTGCGGGAGCGGACCGGGCCGATCCCGGGAAGCGTGACCAGAGGGGCGGACAGGTCCAGTCGGAATCTACTCCGCCGTGAAATCCAGCTCGATCACGCCGAAGCGCAGGCGGTCGCCCGGGTGGATCTCCGTCGGCACACCGGTCTCCAGCCGCTCGTCGTTGACGAACGTGCCGTTCATGGTGCCGATCTCCTCCGACAGGAAGAACTTCTCACCGCGGCGGAAGATCTTGGCGTGGCGCCGGCTGATCGAGCGTTGCCCGTCGATCGGCGACAGATCCACGTCCGGGTAGATGCCGGTCACCGGATCCTTGCGCCCGATCGAGGTCTCGTCCGACTGCGAGAAGGGGAACTCGATGCCCGACTTGGTGTGCACCAGCGCCTCGGTCGTCGACGCGCCGTCCTTCGGCCCGGATCCCGCGGACTCGGGCGGCGCCGGCGGGCCGTCGGGCAGGCGCTCGCCGCCCAGCTCACGCAGCAAGGCATCGGTCTGCCGCAGCCGGCGGGAGAGCTTGCGCATCATCCGGACGGCGATCTCCGGGTTGTCGCGCAGCATCTTGTCGAACGTCGAGCCGTTGATCTCGAGCAGCTTGACGTCGGTCAGGGCGCGGGCGCCGGCCGCCCGGGGCAGGTCTTCCAGCAGCGCCATCTCGCCGAAGAAGTCGCCCCGCTCGAGCACCGAGAGCTGGCGCTGCTCGGCGTCCTCGTCCTCGCCGACCCGCTTGAGGATCTCCACCTGCCCGTCCTGGACGATGTACATCTCCGTGCCCAGGCTGGCTTCCTCGAAGATCCACTCCCCCGTCGACCACTCGACGGCCTTGTAGTTGGGCGGCTGGCGCCGGCCGGTGGTCTTGAAGACGGTGTCGGTCATCAGGAAGTCCTCGCAGCTCGGATCGGTCAGGCGCCGGGCAGCCGGACGAGGAGGCCGCCGACCGCCGGGTCGAGGCGCGCCTGCGCACCCAGCGCCAGCGTCAGGTTGGGCGCGCCGTGGCCGGCGGGAAGCCCGACGGCCCGCGGTCCGTCGATCGGACCGGGCGCGGAACGGAGGGTTTCCGACCACCGTGGATCGCCATCCTCCGCCGCGTCCGTCGGTCGACAGTGCCCGACGACCATGCCTCGAACGGCGGTCAGACTACCCGAGAGGCTCAGGTGGGTCAACATGCGATCGAGCCGGTAGAGCGGCTCGTTGAGATCCTCCCAGAACAGGATCGAGCCGGCCAGATCGGGCATCCAGGGCGTGCCGACCGTGGCGGTCAGGAGGCTCAGGCAACCGCCGAGGAGCGTGCCCTCCGCGCACCCTTCGCGGACCCAGCCGCTCACCGGCGACGGCGCCGGGGGACGGCCGGCCAGGGCATCGAGCAGGCTGGCCCGCTCCGTGTCGTCGAGGCCGCGGGCCAGGTCGGCCGCCACCATCGGTCCGTGGAACGCCACCAGGCCGAGTCGGGCGACGACGGCCAGCAGGAAGGGCGTCAGGTCGGAGTAGCCGACGTAGGCCCGGGGATGGACAGCGAGCAGGTCCCAGTCGATCCGCGGCAGCAGGCGCATCACACCGTAGCCGCCGCGGGCGAACAGGATGGCCCGGATCGACGGGTCGGCCGCCAGGTCGTGGAAGGCGTCGAGCCGCTGGTCGTCGGTGCCGGCGAACAGGCCGTCGGACGCCGCCAGGTTGGCCGCCGGAACCGGCTCGAAGCCGAGCCCCCGGAGCGCCGCGAGCCCGCGAGCCAGGAGGCCGGCGTCGACCGGGCCGGACAGCGCCGCCACCCCGACGCGGGCGGGCGGTACGACCGGTGGTGGCAGGGAGATGGAGGCCGTCATCGGGAGTCTGAAGAACCGGAGAGCTCCGTAAGCCGGATCCTGTCATCCACAGCCGATCTCACGATCGTCCGCGGAGGGCGGTCATTCATCTGGGACCGGCGTTACCGCCGGCCTCTAGCAACACACCCGGGAGTCGGCCGCGGCGCCGAAGCGCCGCGTCGCGGGACGGGCAGCCCACATAACCGCTCCCCTACTCGGTCTTGCTCCGCATGGGGTTTACCGTGCCGAAGCCGTCGCCGGCTCCGCGGTGCGCTCTTACCGCACCCTTTCACCCTTGCCCCGGCACCCGAAGGGACCGAGGCGGTCTGCTCTCTGTTGCACTTTCCGTCGCGTCGCCGCGCCTCGCCGTTAGCGAGCATGCTGCCCGTGGGAGTCCGGACTTTCCTCCCCCGCCCGGAGGCGGGAGCGACCGCCAGGAGCTCTCCGGTTCGGAGAGTGTAACGGTGCCGGGCGGCGAAAACTTTCAGCGACGAGAGGTCAGGAACCCCACCAGCGGCGCCGCGGGGACTCCTCGGCGCCCCCTTCGAGCCGCGCCAGCCCCTCCAGCGCCGTCGCGTGGTCGGCCGAGCGCTCCAGCACCTGGCGGTAGAGCCGCGCGGCCTCCTCGGCGTGCTCCCGCTCCTCCTCCACCTCCGCCAGGGCCAGCCGGTGCTCGACCGAGGCGGGCTCCAGCTCGATCGCCCGCCGCAGGTTGTCGGACGCCATGTGGAGCCATTTCGGGTTCTGGGCGCGGCAGCGGCCCATGAGCGCCCAGCACGGAGCCGACTTCGGGTTCGCCCGCACCGCCTGCTGCAGGAGCTCGAGGGCGTAGTGGTAGTCGTCCCGGTCGACCCGGACACGGGCCCGGGCGAGCAGCTCGTCGGCGATCTGAACCGCCTCGGCACGGCGCTGCTCTTCGGGGCGGCGCGCCTCGACCCCCGCCTCCCGGTCGTAGGTGCTCCGCCGATGGGGGTCGGTCAACACCAGATAGGCCTCGGTCGCCCGTTCGAACAGCACCTCCGCCACCCCCCGGCGGTCGGCCAGCCCGACCCGCTCGCTGTGGCGCGGGTGGACCAGCCGCGCGATCGCCTGGTAGGCCGTGTGGATCTCGGACTCGGAGGCGTCGGTGCCGACCTCCAGCAGGTCGTAGTGGGTGCCGCGTCCGCACCGGCCGAGGGCCGCGGCGAACCGCAGGCGGTGCTCGGTCGTGTCGAGCTCGACGGGGTGGAGCTCCAGGTCTTGCCCTACGCGGTCGAGGAACCGCCGGAGCACCTCATCCGTCGCCAGGGCCTGGGGCATGACGAAAGAGTTTAGCAGGATGGAGCGAGGGCTGGAAGACCGCTCAAGATATAGGGCGATCAGTATTTACGGCGTCCGCCCCGTGCTCTGCCCACGCTCGTCACGGAGGCTTTCGAAGACCTTCCTGCCGGTGGTCGGACCGAGAATCTCCTGGAGCTCGCTCGAGCCCCGCCTCGCGCACCGCGCCGGGGCTGCCGAGCTCCTGGATGAGCTGTTTCTTGCGCTTGGGCCCGACACCCGGCAGGTGGTCGAGAGCGCTGCCGAGGGTGCGCTTCGCCCGGCGGCCGCGGTGCCGGTGCACGGCGAAGCGGTGGGCCTCGTCCCGGACCTCCTGGAGCAGCTTGAGGCCGGCGTCCGTCCGCGGCAGGCGCAGCGGCAAGGGCTGCTCCGGCAGGTAGATCTCCTCCTCCCGCTTGGCCAGGCCGACGATCGGCGTCTCCTCGACGCCGAGGGAGGCGAGGGCCTCGAGCGCCGCGTTGAGCTGGCCCCGGCCGCCGTCGATCAGGATCAGGTCCGGCATCTCCTTGGACTCGTCGAGCCGCCGCCGGTAGCGCCGCTCCACCGCCTGGTGCATGGAGAAGAAGTCGTCCGCTGGCCGTCGAGCCCCCGGATGTTGAAGCTCCGGTACTCCCGCTTGCGCATCTTGCCCTCCTCCCACACCACCATCGAGGCGACCATCTCGCCCCCCTGGAAGTGGGAGATGTCGAAGCCCTCGATCCGCCGCGGCGGCTCCATCAGGTGGAGGTGGCCGTGCAGGGCCTCGGCGCCGGGCGAGGGGCCGTCGAGGCGCCGGAAGCGCCGCCTCCAGGCCATGGCGGCGTTCTTCGACGCCAGCTCCACCCGGTGCGCCTTGGGTCCGCGCGACGGCATGCGCACGTAGACCCGCTCCCCCTTCTTCTCCGACAGCCACTCGGCCACCGACGCCTCCTCGTCGATCGGCGCCGGCAGGTGGACCTCCTTCGGGATGAAGGTGGTGCGGTCGTAGAGCTGGGGCACGACCTCCGACAGCAGCGCCTCGTGGGTGACGTCGCCGACCCCCTCCCAGAACAGCTCCCGCCGGTCGAGCACCTGGCCGCCGCGCATCACCAGGATGGTCACGGCGGCGTTGCCGCCGAGGACGTGGGCGCCGAAGACGTCGACGTCCTCCCCGGCCACCGAGGCGAGCTTGCGGCGTTCGGATAGGTCTTCCACCTCGGTGATCAGGTCGCGCAGGCGGGCCGCCTCCTCGAACGCGAGGCCTTCCGAGGCCTTGGCCATGCGCCGCTTGAGCCGCTTGACCAGCCGGTCGGTCCGGCCGGAGAGGAAGAGCCGCGCCTCGGCCACCGCCTCGTCGTAGGCGCCGCGGGTCGTCAGGCCGTCGACGCACGGCCCCAGGCAGCGGTGCATGTCGTAGTAGAGGCAGGGCCGCGGCAGGGAGCCGTCGATCTCGATCCGGCAGACCCGGATGCCGAACAGCTTCTGGACCAGCTTGATCGCCTTGCGCGCCCGGCCGCCGGGGATGAACGGCCCGAAGTACTCGCCCCGGTCGTCGCGGATGCGGCGGGTGAAGGCGATCCGCGGGTACGGGTCGGCGGTGAGCTTGAGGTAGGGGTAGGTCTTGTCGTCCCGCAGCAGGATGTTGTAGCGGGGCTTCTTGGTCTTGATCCAGTTGTTCTCGAGCAGCAGCGCCTCGGTGCCGGTGTCGGTGAGCACCCAGTCGAGGTCCCGCGCCTCGGACAGCATCGTCGCGAGACGCGGGTCGTGGGGGCGGTTGAGGTAGGACGCCGCCCGCTTGCGCAGCGAGTTCGCCTTGCCGACGTAGAGCAGGGCGCCGTCGCCGCCCTTGAAGATGTAGATCCCCGGGCGGTCGGGCAGGTCCCGGATCTTCTCTTCGACACGCGGCGCGACCATGGCGAGCCGTCCCCTACCCGGCGTAGATCTGGAGCTCGCGCAGCTCGTGGATCTTGTCCCGCAGCACCGCCGCCTCCTCGAACTCCAGGCGCTGGGCGTGCTGGCGCATCTCCTTCTCCAGCGCCTTGATCCGCTCGGCCAGGGGGATCTCGCTGCGCTCGGCCACTTCGAGGAGCTGGGGCCTGGGCTCGTGGTAGTCGAGGTTGGCGAGGGCGACCAGGGGGCTGTGGATGTCCTTGAGGATGGTCGCCGGCTCGATGCCGTGCTCCTGGTTGTACTCGGCCTGGGTCTCGCGCCGGCGCCGGGTCTCGTCCAGCGCCCGGGCCATCGAGCCGGTCTCCCGGTCGGCGTAGAAGATCACCCGCCCGTCGACGTTGCGGGCCGCGCGGCCGGCGGTCTGGATGAGCGACGGTCTCGCTGCGCAGGAAGCCCTCCTTGTCGGCGTCGAGGATCGCCACCAGGCTGACCTCCGGCAGGTCGAGACCCTCGCGCAGCAGGTTGATCCCGACCAGCACGTCGAACTCCCCGCGGCGCAGGGCGGTGACGATCTCCACCCGCTCCAGGGTGTCGATGTCGCTGTGCAGGTAGCGGACGCGGATGCCGAGCTCGGTCAGGTACTGGGTGAGCTCCTCGGCCATGCGCTTGGTCAGGGTGGTGACCAGGACGCGCTCCCCGCGGTCGACGATCGTCCGGATCTCGCCGATGAGGTCGTCCACCTGCCCCTTGGCCGGCCGGATCTCGATCTCGGGGTCGAGCAGGCCGGTGGGCCGGATCAGCTGCTCGACCACCACGCCGTCGCTGCGCTCCAGCTCGAACGGCGCCGGCGTCGCCGAGACGTAGATCCGCTGGCCGACCCGCGCGTCGAACTCCTCGAAGGTCAGCGGCCGGTTGTCGAGCGCGCTCGGCAGGCGGAAGCCGTAGTCGACCAGGGTCTGCTTGCGCGAGCGGTCGCCGTGGTACATGCCGCGCACCTGGGGGATCGTCTGGTGGCTCTCGTCGACGACCAGCAGGAAGTCGTCCGGCAGGTAGTCGAGCAGGGTCGGCGGCGGCTCCCCCGGCGCCCGGCCGGAGAGGTGGCGCGAGTAGTTCTCGATGCCGTGGCAGTAGCCGATCTCGCGCAGCATCTCCAGGTCGAAGCGGGTGCGCTGCTCCAGCCGCTGGGACTCCAGCAGCTTCTCCTGGTCGTCCAGCTCGGCCAGCCGCTCGGCGAGCTCCAGCTTGATGCCCTCGATCGCCGCCTCCAGCCGCTCCTTCGGCGTCACGTAGTGGGTCCGCGGGAAGACCGCGACCTTGTCCACCTCGCGGACCACGTCGCCGCGCAGCACGTCGAAGCGGCTCATCCGCTCGATCTCGTCGCCGAAGTACTCGACCCGGATGCCCAGGTCCTCGTAGGCGGGCAGGATCTCCAGGATGTCGCCGCGCACCCGGAACGACCCGTGGAAGAGGTCGAGGTTGGTGCGGTCGTACTGCATGTCGACCAGGGCGGCGAGCGCCTTGTCGAGGCCGGTCTCGTCACCGACCTCGAAGAACTGCAGCATGCCGAAGAACGCCTCCGGCGAGCCGAGGCCGTAGATGCAGGAGACCGAGGCGACGATCAGCACGTCCCGGCGCTCGAACAGCGCCTTGGTGGCGCGCAGCCGGAGCCGGTCGATCTCCTCGTTGATCGACGTCTCCTTCTCGATGTAGGTGTCGCTCTGGGGGACGTAGGCCTCCGGCTGGTAGTAGTCGTAGTAGGAGACGAAGTACTCGACCGCGTTGTCCGGGAAGAAGCTCCGGAACTCCTGGAAGAGCTGGGCGGCGAGGGTCTTGTTGTGGGACAGGACCAGGGTCGGGCGGTTGATCGCCTCGATCACCTTGGCGACGCTGAACGTCTTGCCGGAGCCGGTGACCCCGAGCAGCACCTGCTCCCGGTCGCCCCGCACGATCCCTTCGATGAGCTGGCGGATCGCCTCCGGCTGGTCGCCCTGGGGCTGGAAGCTGGAAACGAGCTTGAACCGGTCCATGGCGTGAGACAACGCGGACCGGCCGGCGGAAAGTTCCGGAAGCGCCCGCGCCGGTCAGGAGGGGGTCACGGGATGGAGCCGGAGCCCGCGCCGTCGTCCGGGCCGGTATCGGCGGCCGGAGCTGCCTCGCCGGTCCCCTGCCCGCCCTCATCGGGATGGGCGGCGGCGTCTCCGGACTCCGGACGCGCCGTCTCCTCCCCGGGTGCCTGGTCCTTGGACGACGCCCCGGCCGGCACCTTCTCGAGCGCCGCGGTCAGCCGCTCCACGTCGTCCTGGCTCAGCTTCGGGTCGTCCCCGGAGAGGTCGCGGGCCGCGCTGGTGAAGGCCTGCTCGGCCGCCGCCAGGGCGTAGGGGTCGTACTGCTTCGCTTCGAGCGCCTTGATCGCCTCGTCGAACGCGCTGTCGTAGCGCTGTCGCACGTCCGGCGGCAGGTCGTCCGGGATCACCGGCGCGAGCTGCGACTCCATGGCGCTGAACAGCCAGGCGGCGAGCTTGTTCTGGTAGACCGCGCCGAGGATCACCGCCACCAAGGCCAGCAGCAGAAGGAAGCCACAGCCGATCAGCAGCGGCTTGCCGACCCCCGGGCCGGGCTTGCGGCCTGTACCGGTTCCTGGGCCGGACCCGGGTCCGGTCGCGGGGCGATCGAACGGGGACGGCGCGGACGGCTCGCGGACGGTGGGGGTCGGGTCGCCTTGGGGTGCGCTGGGATCGCTCATGGAGGGGGTCTGCCGGTCGTCGGGATGGTGGCGGGCAGCCGGAATGGCGGCGGAAGCTGGTCCGGTTCTATCATCGGGACCGGTGGCTTTCAAGGGCGAGCCGGTCGCCCCGCCCCCCAGGCTACAATCTCGTCCCATGGAGTACGATCCGATGGATTCTCCCGACCGCTCCGCTCCCCCTCCGGAGACCCCCGCAGAGCGCCCCGCTCCCGGCGGCTCCTCGCGCGCCGATCGGATGAAGGAGCGCATCCGAGCCGCCCTGCACGGAGTCACGCGGCGGCGGGTGCTGCTGTGGGTCGTGCCGGTCCTGGCCGCCCTGATCCTGGGCGTGGTCGGCGGGGTCGGCGTGGCGGCGGCGATCAACATGCCGCGGGTCGAGTCGATCAACGACTACACGCCGACCCTGATCACCGAGCTCCACGACGCCTCCGGCAAAGTCTTCGCCACCTATGCCCGGGAGCGGCGGGTGATGCTCGACGAGGGGGAGATCCCCGAGGTGGTCCAGCAGGCCGTGGTCGCGGCCGAGGACGGCAACTTCTTCCAGCACGGCGGCATCGACCTGTCGGGCGTCGTCCGCGCCGCCCTCACCAACCTGCGGACCGGCGACAAGGGCGAGGGCGCCTCGACCCTGACCATGCAGCTCGCCCGCACCCTCTACCTGTCGCGCGAGAAGCGCTGGCGGCGCAAGATCGAGGAGGCGTTCCTCGCCGTCGAGCTGGAGAAGAATCTCACCAAGCAGCAGATCCTCACCCTCTACTGCAACCTGATGAACTTCGGCCACGGGCGCTACGGGGTCGAGGCCGCCTCCCGCTTCTACTTCAACAAGCCGGCCTCCGACCTCACCCTGGTCGAGGCCGCGACTCTGGCTGGCATCCTCCAGCGGCCGAGCGACTACAGCCCCTACCGGCGGCCCGACCTGGTCACCCGCCGGCGCAACTACGTCCTCAAGCGGATGGCGGACGAGGGCTACATCACCCGGGAGCGCTCCCGGGAGGCCCAGCAGGAGCCGTTGCTGGTGGTCCACCAGGGGCCGCACGACCAGGTGGCGCCCTACTTCGCCGAGGAGATCCGCAAGCACCTTGAGTCGACCTACGGCGCCACCCGGCTGTTCGAGGGCGGCCTCCAGGTGCGGACGACCCTCGACCCCCGCATCCAGGCGGCGGCCGAGACCGCCCTGCGCGACGGCCTGCTGGCGATCGACCACCGCAAAGGCTTCCGCGGCGAGGTCCTCCATCTGGAGGAGAAGGATCTGGAGAACCGCACCCTGCCGTCGTGGCACGACGCACCGCCGGAGCCGGGGCGCTGGTACCAGGGGATCGTCCTCTCCGCCGACTCCCGCAAGGCCGAGGTCAAGATCCACCAGCAGACCTTCGAGCTGACCGCCGCCGGCATGGAGTGGACCGGCCGCCGCCGGCCGAACGCTCTCCTGAAGCGGGGCGACGTCGCCTGGTTCCGCATCGAGGTGCCCCAGGTCGACGAGGGCAGCGACGGCAAGGAGGGCGGCGCGCCGGTTCTCCACCTGGAGCAGGAGCCCGAGGTCGAAGGGGCCGTGCTGGTCATCGAATCGGCCTCCGGCGCGGTCCGCGCCATGGTCGGCGGCTGGGACTACGACCGCAGCAAGTTCAACCGTGCCGTCCAGGCCCAGCGGCAGGTGGGCTCCGCCTTCAAGATGTTCGTCTACGGCACGGCGCTCGAGAACGGCTACACGCCCGCGGACACGATCTTCGACGGTCCGACGATCTTCCCCGGCGCCGATGGCCCGGAGGACTACCTGCCCCAGAACCACGGCCGCCGCCACTACGGCATCCTGACCCTACGGCGGGCGCTCGAGGCGTCGATCAACGTGCCGGCGGTCAAGATGCTCGACATGGTCGGTGCCGACCGGGTGATCGACTTCGCCCGCCGGTGCGGCCTCGAATCCCCGCTGCCGCCCTACCCCAGCCTGGCCCTCGGCAGTGCCGAGCTCCACCCGATCGAGCTGGCGGCGGCCTACGCGGCGATCGCCAACCAGGGCACCTGGGTCGAGCCCTACCTGATCGCCAGCGTCAAGAGCCCGGACGGACGCGTGCTCGAGGAGCATTTCCCCAAGACCCAGGCCGCCACGACGCCCCAGGTCTCCTATGTGCTGACCTCCATGCTGCACGGGGTGACCAAGCGGGGGACGGCGCGGCGGCTGCGCGACCTGGACGTCGACCTGGCCGGCAAGACCGGCACCACCGACGACTACTCCGACGCCTGGTTCATCGGCTTCACGCCCCGCTTCACGATCCTCTCCTGGGTCGGCTACGACGTGAAGCGCTCCCTGGGGCGCGGCATGGACGGCGCCAGCGCCGCGGTGCCGATCTGGAAACAGATCGTCGAAACCGGACTCGACGAAGGGTGGATCGCCGAGGGGGGGACCTTCCAAGAGCCGGCGGGCATCGACACCCGCGCGATCGACTACCGCAGCGGCCTGCTAGAGCCGGAGGGAACGGACGACGGGTTCGACGAGGTCTTCCTGGCGGGCACCGAGCCCGGACAGACCTACGAGCCCAAGTGGGGGCTGATCCTCAGCCTGCCCTGGTACCAGCAGGAGCCGTTCTACCTCCCCAAGAAGGGCGAACGCATGCCGACCCTGACGGCGCTCGAAAAGCAGGAAGAGGAGCGGCTGGCCGAGCAGAACGAGCACTGAGGGCGGCGGCCCCGCTGCGACTCCGGCTCGGCCGCGCCCTACGTCCCCGGCTTGCTCGCCACCAGCGCGTAGTCCTGGAACCCGAACAGGAGCTCGTCCAGGCGGTCGCGGAGGCGGTTGACCTCGTCCGCCAGCCGCCCCTGCTCTCCCGGCAAGGCGCCCAGGTCGATCTCCGGCAGGCGCTCGGACGCGCCGAACGGCCGCAGGTCGAGCCGCTCCACCGGGTCGAACCCGGCGAGCCGCACCAGCAGCTCCAGGCTGTCCGGATGCACCGGCCGCTGGTGGGTGGGGTCGAGCCAGAAGCTCCGCGCCGCCACCAGCACCGACAGCGGGTTCGGGGTCTCGAGGATCAAGACGCCGCCGGGGGCGAGCGCGCGGAAAGCCAGCCGCGCCAACCGGTCCAGCCGGTCGGCCGGCAGGTGTTCGATGACGTGGAACGAGACCACGGCGCCGAGGGAGCCCTCCGGCGTCTCCGCCAGGGTGCCGAACAGGTCGCCCCGTGCCGCGTCCAGCCCCCGTTCGCGACAGCGGGCCACCATCGAGTCGCTCGAGTCGACCCCCCGGGCCGCGAGGCCCGCCTCCGCGAGCACCGCCAGCGCCTCGCCCCGGCCGCACCCCAAGTCGAGCACCGGGCCGAGGGCGCCGGCGCCGGCAAGGCGCGGAAGGTAGTGGCGGATGCGGTCCCGGATCTCCTCCTCCGTTCCCCGGTAGCGGCGCTCGAGCTCCAGGTAGGCGCGCTCGTCGCGCATGCGAGACAGAGCCTCGACCGCCTCCGGGGGCGCCGCGTCGCCGTCCGCCGAGCCCGTCCGGGACTCCGCAGTCTCCGCCACCGCCAGGGCCGAGCCGAGGGCGTCGAGCAGATCGCTGGCCTCCTCGCGTTGCCGGTCGAGCTTCTGATCGAGGCGGGCGAACAGGCTGTCGTCGTGGCGCAGGACGTCGTCGAGCGCCCGGGGGACGAAGTGCTCCAGGTGACTGAGGCGCTCCTCGTGCCGCTCGTCGAGAATCCGTTCGAGCAGCACCAGGTTGAACACGCGCTGGCGGTCCCAGAGGTCCGCCTGGGGGGTCTTGACCAGCGGCCGGAACAGCCGCTTGAACGCGACCACGAGGCGGCCGGCGAGGCCGCCCCGGTGGCTGCGGATGGGAAACGCCCGGTCGTCGCTCCAGAAGCGATGCCAGGCGTCGAGGGCGCGCACGGGGCGCGCGCCGGCGAAGGAGTCGATCGGGAGCGGCGGGTCCGGTTCGGCCGGCGTCCGCCGGTCCCGATCGTCCGACACCCTACTCCTCCGGCAGGACCGTCACGACCAGGTCGGCCGCCACCTCCGAGTGCAGGTGCACCTCGATGTGGTGGTCGCCGATGGTCTTGATGCCGCCTTCGAGATCGATGCGGCGCTTGTCGACGATGACACCCTGCTTCTCCAGCTCGTCCACGATGTCGGTGGCGGTGACCGAGCCGTACAGGGTCTCGGCGTCGGTCGCCCGCTTGTGCAGGACCACGCGAGTCCCCTCGATCACCTGGGCGAGCTCCTGGGCCTGTTCCTTCTCCTGGGCCGCCTCGGCTTCCAACCGCTTCTTCTGCTGCTCGAACACGCGGATGTTGCCGCTGGTCGCCTCGAGCGCGAGGCCCTGGGGCAGAAGATAGTTCCGGGCGAAGCCGGGCTTGACCTCGACGACCTCGCCCCGCTTGCCCAGGGCGCGCCGGTCCTTGAGCAGAATCACTTCCATGGCTCGTCCTCCCGGCTAGTCGGTGGTGAAGGGCAGCAGCGCCACGTGGCGCGCCCGCTTGATCGCCTGCTGGAGCACCCGCTGGTGCTTGGCGCAGGTGCCGGAGATCCGGCGCGGCAGGATCTTCGACCGCTCCGGGGTGAACTGCTGGAGCAGGCGGATGTCCTTGTAGTCGATGTACTTGATCTTGTCCGCGCAGAACTTGCAGACCTTGCGCCGGCGGTAGAACGTACGTCCTCTGCGTGCCATCTCAGTCCTCCTCGCCGCGTTCGCCTTCGTCCCCGGTCTGGCCATCCTCGCCGGTCATCCCGGCCGCCATCTCCGGGGTGACCTCGCCGAAGGCGCGCTTCAGGTCCTGGTCGGTGCGGACGGTCATGTAGCGCAGAACTTTGTCGTTCTGCTCCAGGCGGCGCTCCACCTCGGAGGCGCCGGTGAACCCGCTGTCGCTGTGCAGGTAGAGCAGGCGGTAGCGCCCCTCGGTCTGCTTGGCGATCGAGTACGCCAGCTTGCGCCGGCCCATGTCCTCGTCGCGAGTGATGCTGGCGCCGTTCGTCGTCACCAGCTCCTTGACGGTCTCGTGGACCGCCTCGGCCTCTTCCTCGTTGGTCCGAGGATCGATGATGTACATCAGCTCGTAGGTGCGCATCGCGCGTCGAGCCTCCCTTCGGTCGTTCGGCCCCGCCGGCCGGCCGGAGAGGCCGCCGCGGAGCAGAGAGGTTGCGGGTGCGCGGTGACGGGCGCTCGACGGCGCACGCCCCGCGTCGGGGTTGCCAATTCTACCCGGCCGGCCGCAGGACGCAAGCCCGCGGCCGGCCGGAGGGTCGAATCGGTGTGCTGCTGCCCGATCAAAGAGAGGCCAGGAGCGGCGCCATCACCAGCGCCACCACCGACATCAGCTTGATCAGGATGTTGAGGCTCGGGCCGGCGGTGTCCTTGAAGGGATCGCCGACGGTGTCGCCGACCACGGCCGCCTTGTGGGCGTCGGAGCCCTTGCCGCCGAAGGCGCCGCCCTCGATGTGCTTCTTGGCGTTGTCCCAGGCACCACCGGCGTTGGACATGAAGATCGCCATCATGACGCCGGACGAGGTGACGCCGGCGAGCAGGCCGGCGAGCGCCTTGGTGTCGAAAAAGCCGACCACCACCGGCACGACCACCGCCAGCAGGCCCGGCAGGACCATCTCGCGGATCGCCGCCTGGGTCGAGATGTCGACGCACTTGGCGTACTCGGCCTCGGCCTTGCCCTCCATCAGGCCCGGGATGTTCTTGAACTGGCGCCGGACCTCTTCGATCATCTTGAACGCCGCGCGGCCGACCGCCTGCATCGCCATGGACGAGAACAGGAACGGCAGCATGGCGCCGAGGAACAGGCCGCCCATGACCTTCGGGTTGCCGAGATCGATCTCTTTGATCCCGACCGTCGTCTTGTAGGCGGCGAACAGAGCCAGGGCGGTCAGGGCCGCCGACCCGATGGCGAAGCCCTTGCCGATGGCGGCGGTGGTGTTGCCGACGGCGTCCAGCTTGTCGGTGCGCGCCCGGACGTCCGCGCCCAGGTGACTCATCTCGGCGATGCCGCCGGCGTTGTCTGCCACCGGACCGTAGGCGTCGACCGCGAGCTGGATGCCGGTGGTCGAAAGCATGCCGAGAGCGGCGATGGCGATGCCATAGAGGCCGGCCTGGGAGTAGGCGATGAGGATCGCCGCCACCAGCACGACGATCGGGAGGCCGGTCGAGCGCATGCCGACCGCGAGGCCGGCGATGATGTTGGTGGCGCTGCCGGTCTGGCTGTCCTTGGCGATGCCCTGGACCGGCCCCCGGGCCTCCGACGTGTAGTACTCGGTGATGAAGCCGATCAGCACGCCCGCGCCCAGGCCGGCGACCGTCGCCGCAAACACGCCGTTGGCGCCGAACGTGATGTCGTCGAGGACGTAGTCCCCGGAGAGCAACCAGCGGGCGGAAAGGTAGATCACCGCCAGCATGACGATCGCCGACGAGAAGGTGCCGGTGTGAAGCGCCTTGGCGGGATCGCCGCCCTCACGGGTGCGCACCAGGAAGGTGCCGCCGAGCGAGACCAGGATGCCGGCGCCCGCGATCAGCAGCGGCAGGATGACCAGCTCCGGGGTGTACCTGGCGCCGCCCGCGTGGATCGCGTTGACGCCGAGCACCAGGGTACCGACGATCGAGCCGACGTACGACTCGAAGAGATCCGCGCCCATGCCGGCCACGTCGCCCACGTTGTCGCCGACGTTGTCGGCGATCACCGCCGGGTTGCGCGGGTCATCCTCCGGGATGCCGGCCTCGACCTTGCCCACCAGGTCGGCACCGACGTCGGCCGCCTTGGTGTAGATGCCGCCGCCGACGCGGGCGAACAGCGCGATCGAGCTGGCGCCGAACGAGAAGCCGGAGAGCACCGTGACCACGGTCAGCAGGTCGCCCTGGGGATCGCCGGTGTGGAAGTACTCGGTGTAGATCAGGTAGAGCCCGGCCAGCCCCAGCACGCCGAGGCCGACGACGCAGAAGCCCATCACCGCGCCGCCCGAGAACGCCACCTTGAGCGCGCCGTTGAGGCCCGTACGGGCCGCGGCGGCGGTCCTGACGTTGGCCGAGGTCGCCACGCGCATGCCGAAGAAGCCGGCGAGCGCCGAGCAGACCGCGCCGACGACCACCGAGACGGCGATCAGGGCCGAGCTGCTCTCTCGGCCGTAGTTGGCCCACGCCAGCAGCGCGGCGACCACTACGACGAAGACGGCCAGGACCCGGTACTCGCGGCCCAGGAAAGCCATGGCGCCGTCGCGGATGTGCCCGGAGATCTTGACCATCGTTTCGTCGCCGGCGTCCTGGCGCTTGATCCACGCACTGCGCACCCAGGCGAACAGCAGGCCTGCGACGCCGCAGAGCGGGATCAGGAACAGAAGAGTCTCATGGCTCACGGTTGTCCCTCCAAGATTTGTTCAGTGCTAGTCGAAGTTGGAGATGCGAGAGTTATTGATTGTAGCGGTTCATGGCGGCGTCGATCCCTTCGGCGAGCCACGCCTCGCAGGCGTCGGCCGCGCGGGAGACCATCTCCTCCACCGCGTCGAGCTCCCGGTCGTCGAACGGCGAGAGCACGTAGTCGACCAACGTCTCGCCGGCCGGCGGACCGGCTTCGTCCGCGCAGCCGAGGCGCAGGCGGGGGATCCTGTCCGAGCGCAGGCTCTCGACCACGGACTCCATGCCGCGATGCCCTCCCGGGCTGCCACCCGGCCGCAGGCGCAGGCGCCCGAGCGGGAGCTGGACCTCGTCGTAGACCACCAGGGTCCGCTCCGGCGCCAGGTCGTGGCGCTCGGCGAGACAGCGCAGGGCGTTGCCGCTCCGGTTCATGTAGGTCTGAGGAAGCACGAGCAGCAGCTCGTCGCCGGACGAGGCCGGACCGGTGCCCACCAGGGCGTTGCACTCCAGCCGGCCGACCGCGACGCCCAGGCGGCGCGCCACCTCGGCGACGACCCGGAACCCGAGATTGTGACGGGTCTCCCGGTAGCGCTCCCCCGGGTTGCCGAGGCCCACCAGCGCACGGACCGCACGCGGCCCGCGCGGAGCGAGCTGGCCGTCCGCGCTCTCCGCTGAGGGTTCGGTCTGCATCGGCGCAGGAAGTCAGAGCCCGGCCGCACGGGCGGCCGGGCCGTCTCCGCCGGAGCGCGCAACCGCGACCGGCGGCGGGCTCAGTCTTCGGTCCCTTCCTCGTCCTCTTCCCGGTGGCGGCCGATGAGCTCCGGCTCCTCCTGTGCGGCCTCGAGCAGCTCGTCGCCCTCCTCGTCGGTCTCCTCGACCCGGTCGGGGTAGGAGACGGAGACGATGACCCGGTCCCGGTCCTCCAGCAGCTCGACGCCGTCGGGCAGGGCGAGAGCGCCCGCCGCCAGGTGATCGCCGATCGCCAGGGCGGAGACGTCCGCTTCGATCTTCTCCGGAATCACGCCCGGCAGGCACTCGACCTCGACCTCGCGGGTGACGTTGTCGAGCACGCCGCCCTCGTCCTTGACGCCCTTGGGGACGCCGATCGTCTCGATCGGCACGAACACCCGGATCGTCTGGTCCATCAGGACGCGCTGGAAGTCGATGTGCTGGATCTCGCGGGTCACCGGGTCGACCTGCATCTCGCGGATGCGGGCGTGGCGCTGCTGGTCGGACTCGGCGCGCTTGAGCAGGAAGATCGTGTTCTCGCTCGCTCCGTGACGGAACGCCTCCTGGATCTTGCGCCGCTCGACCACGATCGGCACAGTGGCGCGCTCGGCGCCGTAGAGCACCGCGGGGATGTCACCGCGAGAGCGGATCCGGCGGTTGACGTTCTTGCCGGTCTCCTCGCGGGTGTGCACCAGAATGTTGAAGTCTTCGCTCATGACTCTTCCTCGTTCGTCTCCAGAAGGCGCTCGCTCGTCGTCCAGATCTAGACGAATAGCGAGCTGACCGAGCTGTCCTCGTGAATGCGACGGACGGCCTCCCCCAGAAGGGCGGCCACCGACAGCGGCCGGAGCTTGTCCAACTGCTGCAGTTTCTGTTCGATCGGGGTGGTGTTCGAAATCAAGACCAGGGTGAGCGACGATCTGCGCAGCCGCTCGATCGCCGGTCCGGACAGGATGCCGTGTACGCCGGCCGCCATCACCCGCTCGGCGCCCTGGGCTTCGAGCGCCTCGACCGTCTTGGTCAGGGTCCCGGCGGTGTCGATGATGTCGTCGATGATCAGGGCGGTCCGGCCGCGCACGTCGCCGATGATGTTCATCACCTCGGCCTCGTTCGGCCCGGTGCGCCGCTTGTCGACGATCGCCAGCGCGGCGTGGAGACGCTTGGCGATCGCCCGGGCGCGCTCGACGCCGCCGGCGTCGGGCGACACGATGGTCAGGTTCGGGATCTCCATCTCCCGCACGGCCTCGAGCAGCACCGGCGCGGCGAACAGGTGATCGACCGGGATGTCGAAGAAGCCCTGGATCTGCGGCGCGTGGAGATCCATGGCCAGCACGCGGTCGGCCCCCGCCTTGGAGATCAGGTCCGCCACCAGCTTGGAGGTGATCGGCACGCGCGGCTTGTCCTTCTTGTCCTGGCGCGCGTAGCCGAAGTACGGCACCACGGCGGTCACCCGGGCCGCCGACGAACGCTTGAGCGCGTCGAGCATGATCAGCAGCTCGATCAGGTTTTCGTTGACCGGACCGCAGGTCGGCTGGACCACGAACACGTCCGCGCCGCGCACGTTCTCCTCGATCTGGCAGAACGTCTCGCCGTCGGAGAAGTTGTAGGTGGTGACCTTCCCCGGCGGCACGTTGAGGTAGGCGCAGATCTCCTCGGTCAGCGCCGGATGGGCGCGGCCTCCGAAAACTTTGAGCTCTCCGTACACGTTCCCTCGCACACAAAGGAGACGCCGCCCTTGGCGCCGTCTCCGTCATCACTGTTCGGCCCTCCCGGGGGGAGCGCCGCGTCCTTGCGTTCTGGTCCCTCGCCGGCCTCTCACCGGCCCCGCGCCCGATCGGGTCCTGATCAGGTCAGGGTCCGCGCCGCCGCCGTACCGCCCCCGCGGGGCGCGGCGGGTGGAGCACGGTGGCTGGGGCGGTAGGATTCGAACCTACGAATGCGGGATCCAAAGTCCCGTGCCTTACCACTTGGCGACGCCCCATTCTCGTCGGAGCCCGCTCGATCCGCGCCGCCCGGCGCCGACCTCGGAGCACACGCGCGAGGCGATCGGTCAGCTCACCGACCAGAACGAGTCGCGCAGGTGCAGCTCCTGGATCTCCTCCAGGCTCTTGTCTTCGACCGGCTCCTCTTCAGTCGTCTCGGCCGTCTTGCCCGTCTCGGCCCTCTCTGCCAGGGCCGCCCGATCGGCGGCCGGCGCCGGCGTCTCCGCCGGCCGAGCGGCCGCAGGGCGCGGCGCGGAACCGGCCGCATCGGTCTCCGCCCCGGGTCCGCCGGTCCCCTCCTCGTCCTCGACCGCGAGCTGGCGCCGCCCCACCTCCGGGACCTCGCCGCGATCGCGGAGGATGCGCTCGTACTCGTCGAGCACGAAGTCCTCGATCATCTGGCGGGTCTCGTTGTTCAGCGGGTGGGCGACGTCCTTGAACTCTCCGTTCTTCTTCTTGCGGCTCGGCATGCTGATGAACAGCCCGTCCTTACCGCGGATCACCTTGATGTCGTTCACCATGAAGCAGCCGTCAAGGACGATCGAGACGAACGCCTTCAGCTTGTCTTCGCTGACCGGGAAGACCTTGACCTCGGTGATTTCCATCGCCTCATTCTCCTCGATCCAGCGTGCCCTCCCGCCCGAACGGGCGGGTCAAAGCATTATACAGATCGAGCGAGCTCCGAGACCGCGTGCCGGCCGCACATCCTAGAGAGCGGGGCGCCACCTGTCAAATCACTCGGGCTCCGCGCGGCCGCCGTCCGAACCGTCCGGTTCGGGCG
Organism: uncultured Acidobacteriota bacterium; assembly: GCA_963843755.1. Lineage (GTDB taxonomy): Bacteria > Acidobacteriota > Thermoanaerobaculia > Multivoradales > DATKCC01 > CAWJLS01. Next base: position 92,507 of record CAWJLS010000013.1, on the reverse strand, counting down.
CTTCCGGGCCACAGGCGCCGGCGGCGTACCCCGGCGGCACGGCCGCGGGCGGCAGCGGAGCGGTCAGCGGCTCGCGGGCGACCTGGTGCCAGCGCATCTGGACTCCCCGCAGCCGGTCCGAGAGCAGCGCCTCGGCCCCGATCCGGCGCCACCAGATCGTCGGCTGCCCGCCGTGCCACGCCACCCAGCCCTGGACCGTTCCGTCCCGGCGCTCCACGGTCCATCGACGGCCCAGGCGGTCGTGGAAGGAGAGCCGCCCCTCACCTGTCGAGATCACGCGGCCGGCGGGGTCGGCCGGCACGCGGCCGAGCAGCACCCGCGGCAGGACCGCCGGGTCGAACGCTTCGAGCGGCACGCCGCCGAGGGCCAGGTCGGGGCCGAGCGGACAGGCCAGCCGCAGCCGATGGTCGAGCAGCCAGCCGCCGTCCGGGGTCGCGTCCACCGTGTAGAGGGTCCTGCCCAGGCGGTCGGAGATGGTCAGGCGGTAGCGCGCGGGGTCTTCCAGCCGGAGGACCAGGCGGAGCGAGCCGCCTCCCTCGACGCTGTCCGCCTGAAGCCGAAAGAGGCGCTGGCTCGGATAGGCTTCGGCGGGCAGGCGCCAGGGCGCGTCGGCCGAGTCCGCAGCCTCCTCCGCGGTCGCCCCCGGCCCGCTGCCGCGGACCGCCTCGCCCGCTCCCCGCCCGCCGGCAGCAGGCGCCGTCGACCGGCAAGAGGTCAGGACGAGGAGTCCGAGCAGAATCAGGCCGGGCGCCCGGGAGGTCGCCGCGTCACTCACGAGCTCTCAACGCTGCTCGATCGGCGGCGCGGCGCCGCCGTTCGCCGGCGCGCCGAGGTCGCTCAGCTTGCGGGCGACCACGTCCGGATCGTCGGCCTCGAGCTCCATCGCCCGGTGGTAGGCCCGGCGGGCGCCGTCCGCGTCGCCCAAGGCCACGTAGACGTCGCCCAGGTGTTCGTAGATGGTCGGGTCCTGGCTCAGGCGCGCGGCCCGTTCGAGGGTGTCCCGCGCCTCGTCCAGGCTGCCTTTCTGGTAGAGGGCCCAGCCGAGGGAGTCGACGTAGGCGCCGTTGTCCGGATCGAGCCGGACCGCCTTGCGGATCATGCTCAGCGCCTCGTCCAGGTTCTCGTTCTTCTCCACCCACATGTAGCCGAGATAGTTCAGCGCCGGGTGGAAGTCCGGGTGCTCGTCGAGCAGGGCGCGGAAGGTGGCGATCGCCTCGGACCGCTGGTCGGAGCGCTCCTCGGCCGCCCCCAGGAGGAAGCGCCCGCCGACCGAGTCCGGATGGGCCGCGACGAAGCGGCTCAGGACGTCGACCGTCTCCTGGTAGTGGTCCGACCGGTGGAGCCCCTCGATCGCCTGGAGGAAGACGTCCGGGTCGCCGGGCAGGAGCGGATCGAGCATCGCTACCGCCTCGTCGACGCGGCCGAGCTTGCCGAGCAGCTCGACCCGTTTCGACAGGATCGCCGGGTCGGTGTGCTCGTCGACCGGCGGCAGGCCGGCGAGCGCCTCCTCGCCGCGCCCCTGTTCCGTCAGGGCGTCGGTCCGGAGGAGCAGCGCCTCGATCGGCACCGCGTCGGACGGCGACGTGCCGGCCTCGGGCAGCAGCGGCTTGACCGTCTCCTCGACCGACGTCCAGCGTCCGAGGTTGGCGTACAGCCGGGCCAGAGCGAGCCGGACGCGCGTGGCCTGCTCGGCCGGGCCGTCCTTCTCCAGCCGCGCGACCGTCTTGCGCAGGACGTCGACCGCGTCGTCCTCCCGCTGCTCCCGGAGCAGGAGCTCGCTGACGGTGACCGCCAGGTCGGCGTCGCTCGGCCCGCCGTCGAGCAGCGGCTCGAGCGCCGCCAGCGCCTCCTCGTTGCGCGCCTGGGCGCTCAGCACCAGGCCGTGGAGGAGCTGCACGTAGCGGTTGTCCGGGGCGTCCTTCGCCAGCCCGTCCAGGACGTTCCCCGCCGCCTCCAGGTCGCCGGCCAGGTAGAGCTCGGTGGCCAGCCGGGTGCGGGCCTCGGTGCTGTCGAGCGGCGTCGGCGCCTCCCGCAGGACCTTGATCGCCTCCTCGTGGTCGCCGCGGTCGGACAGGATCTGCGCCAGCGCCAGCCGCGCCTGCTCGTTGTCCGGCTCCCCTTCGAGCACCTTGCGCAGCGGACCGGCCGCCTCCGCGCCCCGCCCGGAGCTCAGCAGCGCCTCGGCCAGGAAGCGGTAGGCGGGCTGATACCCGGGGGTCGTGTCGACCACGGTCTCGAACACGTCGGCGGCCTCGCCCGCGTCGCCGCGGCGCAGGTAGATCTGCCCCAGGGAGAGCAGCGAGCGGATGTCGGTCGGGTCGAGCTCGCGCACCGCCTCCAGCGCCCCGATCGCCGCCGCCATCGGCTCGCCGGCACCGGGAGCCTCGGCCGCCAGGGCCATGTTCGTCGTCGCCTTCGCCCGCAGCGCGTCCGGGTTCTTCGGCTCGGCCTTCACCGCCGTCTCGGCCTGCTCGACCGCCTCGCGCAGGTTCTCGACGCGGGAGTCGGAGGTGCGCCCGAAGCGGCCGAGCCGGGCCAGGAACTCGGCGTATTCGATGCGCACGTAGACGGCGTCGGGATCGAGCGTCAACGCCTGCTCGAACGCGGTGTGGGCGGACCGGTAGTCGCCCTCGTCCATCAGCATCTTGGCCAACGTGAACTGATAGGAGGCCTCCGCCTGGTCGGCGGACGAGAGCTTGGGCGCGGGCGACGGGCTCGCGGCGGCGTTATCGGGCACCGGCTCGGCCGTTCCCGTGTCCTGGGCGAGGCCCGCGGAGGGCAGGGCGATCGCCGCCGCCAGGGCGAGCAGCGCGGCGAGGAAGAGGGTCGGCGGAGAGGCCAGAGGGCGACGGTACGAGGAGAGGACGCAAGGGAGACCGATCATCGTGCCAAGATAGCGCCTCGCCCCCTTCTTTACAAGCTATCGTCGTCTCTCTATAATCGTTCCCTTGCCGGTAAGACCAGCCGGTAGAATGAGTTAGACTCCAACGGCTAGCCGGAGGCCGACCCGAGACCCGTCTGGGACAGGCCGCAGGAGCGTTCCAGACCACGACACGGACGATCACGATGGCGACCCTCGGACAGTTGCTGGTGCGGCAGGGATGGGCGTCCCCGGACGACATCGAGCGCGCCCTGACAGCCCAGACCGCCGTCGCCAACCGCCTCGGGACCTTTCTGCTCGAACGCCGGGTGCTGACCGAAGACCTGCTGCTCAAGGCGCTCTCCGAGCAGCACCAGGTGCCGGGGGCGGGGGTCGAGGATCTGCGCGACGTCCCGGCCGACGTCATCGCCACCCTGTCCGCCAAGCTGGCCGCCCGCTGCAACGCTGTGCCCTTCCGGACCTTCGGTACCCAGGTGCACGTGGCGATGCTCGACCCGCGCGACCTCAACAGCCAGGACGAGCTCGCCTTCGCCCTCGGTAAACGGGTGCGGCCGTTCGTCGCCACCGAGGTCCGCATCCGCGAGGCTCTCGAGCGGTACTACGGCGTCCCCTGTCCGTCGCAGCTCAAGAACCTGATCCAGCGCCTGGACAGCACCCGCTACGCACCCCAGGCGAAGACCGCCTCCGCCGCCCCCCGTGCCGCCACTACGGCCGGGGAGCGCACCCGCCGGCTGTGGGAGCAGCCCGAGGCGGCGCTGTTCTCCGAGGAGCACACCCGGCCGGCGCCGCCGCCGCCCGCCGTGGCCGCCGGTGCCACCGCCTCCGCCGTCGCCATGCGGCCGGCCCGGTCGCCGGCCCGCCCGGCTGCCGCGACGGCCGCCGCGACGGCGCAGGCACAGGAGGTGGCCGCCTCGCCGGCTCCCGCGCCCGTGCGACGCCCCAAGCGGCCGGAGAGCGTGCCGCTGACCCCCCGGGAACGGCTGGATCTCCAGCTCGCCGACGCCGCCCGCCTGGCCGAGGCCCAGACGCTGCCCGATCCGGTCCCGGAGCCTGTCGTCGCGCCTCCACCGCCCGGACCGTTGGGCGACGACACCCAGCCGGTCCCGTCCGGCGCGCCGCCGCTGCCGATCAGCCTCGCCGACGCCGAGGAGCACCTGGCGCGCTGCACGGCGCCCGACCAGGTCGCCACCGTGCTGCTGGCCGTCCTCGATCAACAGTTCGAGCGCATCGCCCTGTTCAAAGTGCTCCGCGACCGGGTCACCGGCTGGCGCGGCTCCGGCAGGACTCTCGACCAGGATGCGCTACGGGAGTTCTCGGCCGACTTCAATCAGCCCTCCCTGTTCCTCAACCTGCGGACCTCGGGAAGCTTCTATCTCGGACCGCTCCCCGCCATGGCCGTGCACCGCTCGCTGGCGCGCTGCTGGGGCGGCTCGCTGCCCCGGGAGTGCATCCTCCTGCCCGTGCGGATCCAGGGCCGCCTGGTGACCGCGATCTACCTGGATCGCGAGCCCGGCGGCCTGGGCAAGGTCGACCTCGACGCACTCCTCCATCTCGCCGTCGCCGCGGCGGAGGCCTACGAACGGTGTATCTTGCGGAAGAAAAAGGACTAACCGCGTTGACACCTTTCGAAGGCCGTTGCTAGACTCCCCGCCGTTCTCGGAGCTGCCATGATCAAAGCGGACATCGTCAACCGAGTCGCCGACGCCTCAGAGGTCCCCCGTGTCAAGGCCGCGGAAGCGGTCGACACCATTCTGGAGGCGATGAAGGCCGCCCTCTCCGACGGCAAGCGTATCGAGCTGCGCGGATTCGGCGTCTTTCAGGTGCGCGACCGCAAGAAGGGCGTCGGGCGCAACCCGAAGACCGGCGTCGAGGTCGCCATCGAGCCCGGCAAGACGGTCCGCTTCAAGCCCGGCAAAGAGCTCAAAGAGCTGTAGCGCGGATCGATGGCGACTCCTTCTCCGGGCGGCTCTCGCGACGGGCGCCGATGACTGCGCCGCGCTCCCCCTTCGACCCACCCCGCCGCCCCCTCTCTCCGGCCGACGCGGCCGACCCGTTCGACCTCTCGGCGCCTTACGGCCCGCAGGTGATCGACGTCACCCCGGTGCCCCGCCCCCCACGACCGCCGGTCCCCGCGCGACCCCGGTGGGGCCTGGCGATCCTGCTCTTCCTCCTGACGACGCTCACCACCACGACCCTGGGAGCGGTCTGGATCCTCCAGATCTCCACCCGGAGGACGACCGACCTCGACCTGTGGCTGGTGCCGCATACCGTGGCTTCGGTCTGGAGCGACCCGTCGCTGCTGCTCCTCGGACTGTCGTTCTCCCTGCCGGCGATGTTCATCCTGCTCAGTCACGAGCTCGGTCACTACATCGCCTGCCGGCGCTATCACCTGCCGGCGACCCTGCCCTACTTCCTGCCGTTGCCGCTGGCCATCGGCACCCTCGGTGCCTTCATCAAGATCCGGGCGCCAATCCGGACCAAGCGCGAGCTGTTCGACATCGGCGTGGCCGGCCCCATCGCCGGGTTCGTGGCGCTCCTCCCCTTCCTCGTCCTCGGCGTGTTCTGGTCGGAGAAGGTCTCGGCGTCGCAGATTCCGCCCGAGATGGCGGGCTTCCTCCTGGTGCCGGGCCACAGCCTGGCGCTGGCCGGGCTCTCCCGGCTCTTCCACGGCCCCCTCGGCGACCAGCAGATCCTTCAGCTCCACCCGTTCGCGCTGGCCGCGTGGTTCGGGCTGCTGGCCACGTCGCTCAACCTGATCCCCCTGGGCCAGCTCGACGGTGGGCACATCCTGTACGCGGCCCTCGGCCGGACCCAGCGCCGGGTCGCCCCGTTCCTCTGGGCCGGCCTGGCGGTCATCGCCTTCCTGGTCTGGCCCGGATGGGGGCTGTGGTGCGTGGTGACCCTGGTGATGGGATTGCACCATCCGCCGGTCTACGACGAAGCGGTCCGTCTGGATCCCCTGCGCCGGCGCCTGGCCTGGGTCGCCCTGGTGATCTTCCTGCTCTCGTTCATGCCCCTGCCGGTCGGCCAGGTGGAGATCCAGCCGATCCGCCGGGACGTGCCCGTTCACACCGTGCAGAGCTCGGCGCCGAGCGCCCCGGTGGCGACCAGCGGTTGAGCACCGTCGTCACGAGCTCAGCGCTTCGGCTCCAGCACGAACGTCACCGGGCCGTCGTTCACCAGCTCGACCTCCATCATCGCCCGGAACACCCCGGTCTCCACCCGGTGCCCGGCCCCCCGGAGCGCCGCGACGAAGGCGTCGACCAGAGGCTCCGCGACCTCGGGGCACGCGGCGCCGTCGAACGACGGGCGGCGCCCCCGGTCGAGGGAGCCGGCGAGGGTGAACTGAGACACCACCAGGAACGCCGCCCCGGCCTCGGCCGGCCCCAGGTTCATCCGCCCGTCGGCGTCGTCGAAGACCCGCAACGAGCCGAGCTTGCGGGCCGCGGCCGCCACCTGCTCGCCCCCGTCGCCGGTCTCGATCCCCACCAGCACGAGCAGCCCGCGGCCGATCCTCGCCACCTCCTCACCGCCCACCCGGACGGCGGCCGACGAGACCCTCTGCACGACACAACGCATCGATTCCGTCCTCTCCTCCAGGGGACCCGGGACAACGGTCCATCCCGCCGGTCGAAGCCCGAGCCTACCGCGCTCCGACGGTGTCCCACCGGGGCCGGCCGAGGGGTACCGCGACGGCCGGACGAGGCCGAGTTTCGCCCGATCCCTGTGATACCGTCCGGCTTCACCAGAGAATCGATTTTCAGGAGAGGCAGCCATGGTCAACAAGGTGTTCCTGCTCGGTAACTTGGGCCGAGATCCGGAAGTCCGATCCACCACTTCCGGCCAGCCCGTCGCCAACTTCCCGATCGCCACCTCCCGCAAGTGGCGTGATCGCAGCGGCCAGCTCCAGGAGCAGACGGAGTGGCACAACATCGTCTGCTTCGGCCGCCAGGCGGAGGTCGCCGGCCAGTACCTGACCAAGGGAAAGCAGGTGTTCGTCGAGGGACGGATCCAGACGAGTAGCTGGGACGACCGCAACACCGGCGAGAAGCGCTACCGCACCGAGATCATCTGCGACAACTTCCAGATGCTCGGCGGGCCGGGCGGCGGGGGCGGGGGTGGCCGGGGCGGCGGCGGCGGCGGCTATCCGGACTACGACGGCCCGGACTACGGCGGCGGATCTTCGAGCGGCGGCGGCAGCGGCGGCAGCGGTGGCAGCGGTGGTGGCGGTGGCGGGGACGACGACGACATTCCGTTCTGAGGCGCGGCCATGACGCATCGGGTCCACAACTTCGGCGGCGGTCCGGCCGCCCTGCCCCTGCCGGTCCTCGACCAGGTCCGCGACGAGCTGCTCGATTTCCGCGGCTCCGGCATGTCGATTCTCGAAGCCAGCCACCGCGGCGCCCACTACAGCGCCGTCCACCGCGAGACCAGCGAAGCCCTCGCCGAGCTGCTCGGCCTCGGCTCCGGAGCGAACGCCAGCCACGCCATCGTCTACATGGGCGGCGGCGCCCGCACCCAGTTCGGCCTGGTACCCATGAACCTGCTGCCCGCGGGCGGCAAGGCCGCCTACGTCGTCACCGGCCGCTGGGCCGAGATGGCGGCCGCGGAAGGGGCCAAGCGGGGCGACGCCCAGGTGGTCTGGTCGAGCGCCGAGGACGGCTTCGACCACGTGCCCACCGGAGGCCTCTGGTGCGACCCGGACGCCGCCTATCTCCACTACACCAGCAACAACACGGTGGCCGGCACCCAGCTCCGCGAGACACCGGACTACGTGCCGGTGCCGCTGGTCTGCGACATGTCGTCGGACCTGCTCAGCCGCCCCCTCGACCTCGCACCCTTCGGCCTGATCTACGCCGGCGCCCAGAAGAATCTCGGGCCGGCCGGCGTGACCGTCGTGATCGTGCGCAAGGACCTCCTCGAGACCGCGCCGGACGACCTGCCGGACACCCTCACCTACGCCAAGATGGCGGCCAAGGACTCGCTGCTCAACACGCCGCCCGTTTTCGCCATCTACATGGTCGGCCTGGTCGCGCGCTGGCTGCTCGACCACGGCGGCCTCGCCGCCGCCGCCGAGCGCAACGAGGCCAAGGCCCGGCACCTCTACGCGGCGATCGACGGGTCGGGCGGTTTCTACCGGGGCCATGCTCGACCCGCCTCCCGCTCGTGGATGAACGTCACCTTCCGCCTGCCGGACGAGGCCCTCGAGGCGCGGTTCGTCGAGGAAGCGGCGGCCGCGGATCTGGTCGGGCTCAAGGGGCACCGTTCGGTCGGCGGCATCCGGGCGTCGATCTACAACGCGGTCGAGCTCCACTCGGTCGAGCGGCTGGTCGGCTTCATGGCCGAGTTCCGCTCCCGGCACGGCTGACCGCGACGCCCTACTGCCGAGTTGCCGAATCCCCGCCACGACCCACGACGAGTAGAGGGAGGAGAGGACCGATGAGCGACCTGGCGCACCATCGCTGCATCCCCTGTGAGGGCGGTGTGCGTCCCGCGAGCCCCGAGGAGATCCGCACGCTCCACGAGCAGGTGCCCGACTGGACCGTCGTCGAGCGCGACGGCGTCCAGCGGCTGGAGCGGGCGTTCACCTTCGACGACTTCGCCCAGGCGCTGGAGCTCACCGACCGGATCGGCCGCGCGGCGGAGGAACAAGGGCACCATCCGGTGCTGGTCACCGCGTGGGGCAAGCTGACGGTGACCTGGTGGACCCACGCCATCGGCGGCCTGCACGAAAACGATTTCATCATGGCTGCCAAGAGCGACCGGCTCTACCGTACGATGGCCGACTGACAGGCCCTCCCCGAACCGACGAGCCCCGACCAGCCGAGCCGACCGGACCACCTGCCAACCAGCGGAGCGATGCGCCACGCGATCCTCAAGTCGGTGCCCCTGTTCGAGGGACTCTCGGACGACGAGGTAGCACTCCTCGCCGAGCGCTGCTCCGACCGGCGGGCCTCGGCCGGCGAACGGATCTTCCGCGAGGGCGACCCCGTCGACGGCCTCTACGTCGTCGAGACGGGCGCCGTCAGCATCGTCCGCGACGCGGTCGGTCAACCGGTCCAGCGCCTCGCCCGCCTCGGCCCGGGCGGCTTCTTCGGCGAGATGGGCCTGCTCGACGGCGGCACCCGTTCAGCCTCGGCGGTCGCCTCCGAGCCCACCACCCTGGTCCACGTGCGTAAGAGCGACCTGATCGCCCTGCTCCGGCAGCGCCCCCTCCTGGCGGTCAAGCTGCGCACGGCGATCATCCGCCGCCACGGCCACAACGTCGCCTCGGCCGTCGAGCTCTCCGGCCGCCGGGAGGTGCGCACCCGGATCGACGCCGACGTCGAGCTCGAGCTACCGGACGGCTCGGTCGTGCGGGCCCAGGTCGAGAACCTCTCCCTCGGCGGCGCCTGCTTCCGCGGACTTCCGGCCGACTGGACCCCCGGCCGCACGGTCCGCTTTTCCCTCCGCCTGCCCCACCTCCCGGGCGGTGAGGCGCCGCTGGCGATCGAAGGGAGCGTCGCCTGGCGGACGCCGCGCAACGCCGGCATCGCCTTCCACCACAGAGACCGCCAGAGCGGCGAGGAGTCGGTCCGGCGCGCCATCCGCCAGCTTCTCGGGAGGTAGCGATCGCACCGCTCGTCCCCATCGCCGCCGATCTCGCCCGGGCCGTCGACCGCCTCCGTTTCGCCCTGCCGGTCACCCACGTCTACGACCCGCTGACCTACGCCCGGGAGCCCCACCGCCGGTATCTCGAGCGCTACGGGACGGCGCCCAAGCAGGTCTTCCTGGTGGGCATGAACCCGGGACCGTGGGGCATGGCCCAGACCGGTGTTCCGTTCGGGGAGATCGGGTTCGTCCGCGACTGGCTGGGGATCGAGGGCGCCGTCGACGCGCCGCCCGAGGAGCATCCGAAGCGGCCGATCGAGGGCTTCGACTGCGCGCGGAGCGAGGTCAGCGGACGGCGCCTCTGGGGCTGGGCCGCGGAGCGGTTCGGCACCCCGGAACGCTTCTTCGAGCGGTTCTTCGTCTGGAACTACTGCCCGCTGGTCTTCATGGAGGAGAGCGGCCGCAACCGGACGCCGGACAAGCTGCCGGCGGCGGAGCGGGAACCGCTGTTCGCCGCCTGCGACGAGGCGCTGCGCCGGGCGGTCGATGCTCTCGGCCCCTCCCGGGTCGTCGGCATCGGCAGGTTCGCCGAGGACCGGGCGCGCCACTGTCTGGCCGACCGGCCGGACACCGCCGTCGGTGGCATCCTCCACCCGAGCCCGGCGAGCCCGGCGGCCAACCGCGGCTGGGCCGAGCAGGCGGAGCGCCAGCTCGTGGCCCAGGGCATCGAGCTTCCGGCGGGCTGACCGGCGGATGAGCCCGCCGACTGCCAACCCCGCCTCGGATCACCTCCGGGAGCCCTCTTCCGGTATGCGACAATAGCGGGCCCCACGGATCCACCGACTCCCCTGGAGGAAACGTTGACGCGCATCGGTATCTACGGTTGGGGATTGGTCGCCCCGCGCTCGCCCGACATCGACAGCTTCGCCGAGAATCTCGAGGCGGCCGAGACCTGGCTGGAGCCGTTCAACGGCTTCGGCCCCGACACCTTCCTGGTCGGCAAGCCCTCGTTCTCGTTCGAGGACTACCGGCCGTGGATCGACGAGCGCTTCCCGCCCAACCGCTTCCCCCAGCTCGCCGAGAAGATGGATCCGATGATCCAGTACGCCATCGGCGCGTTCATCCAGGCGCTCGATCAGAACCGGGGGATCGAACAGGAGCTCAAGCGGCTCGGCACCGCCGCTCACGTCTACGTGGGAACCGGCCTCGGCGCCATGCCCACCATCTACGCCGAGAGCGTCACCCTCTACCGCGCCCAGCGGCGCTGGGACCGGTTCTGGGCCGACCCGGCGCGCAACCGGGAGCTGGCCGAATACCTCGACCTCTCCGAGGCCGACCAGGTCGCCCGGGAACGGGAGCTCGGCGCGCCGCCTCCCCCGCACCGGGCCGGTGCCGGCACCGACGACGACCGGGAGGCGGCCGAGGAGGCCTGGTGGCACTTCTGGGCCGGACGCTCGAACGACCTGGCCAGCTACCTGGACGAGCTGACCGAGGTCGAAGGGCTGAAGCTCGAAGGGTCGGTCCAGGCGGCGAAGATGGCCGTCATGAAGGAGAAGCGCCGGCGGCTGGCGCGGCTCCAGCAGAAGTGGCAGGCGCCGGAGCCGCCGTGGCGGGCGGTCTCGGCCAACGTGGTCTGGAACATCGCCAACATCGCCGCCGCCCAGGTCTCCATGCTCGGCGGCATCACCGGCCCGACCTTCGCCCCGGTCGCCGCCTGCTCCACCTTCGGCGTCGCCCTCAAGCTGGGCATGGACGCGATCCGCTCCGGCCAGGCGAAGGCGGTCGTCGTCGGCGCCTCCGACCCGCCGCCCCACCCGCTGGTGGTCGGCGGCTTCTACGGCGCCCGGGTGATCTCGGCCGACGGCCGGGTCTCGAAGCCCCTCTCCGAGCTGCGCGGCACCCATGTGGCCGGCGGATCGGTCGTCTGGATCCTCGGCGACGTCGACCACATGGAGGGCTGCGGCTTCCAGCCGCTCGGCCTGGAGCCGCTGGCGGTCGGCGTCACCTCGGACGCCGACCACATCATCACGCCGTCGGTCGAAGGGCCGACCGCGGCGATCCGGCAGGCGCTCCAGGACTCCGGCATCGACCCGGCGACCCTCGGCACCTGGGACCTCCACGCCACCGCGACGCCGGGCGACTACACCGAGGTCGAGACCCTCAAGGCGAGCGTCCAGGGCCCGGTGGTGGCGACCGCCCGCAAGGGCATCCACGGCCACGGCATGTCCGCCGCCGGCGGCTGGGAGCTGACCGCCCAGTACCTGGGTTACGAGCGGGGTCACCTCTTCCCGACGCCGCTCGAGGAGGGCGAGCTCAACCCGGAGATCGGTGGGCTCCACGAGCGCTTCGTCTTCGACGCGTCGTGCCCGGCGCCGGACGCACCGGCCGGCAAGCTGAGCATGGGAGTCGGCGGGGTGAACGCCTGCATCATCAGCCGACCCTGGCGCCGGTAAGATGGCGCCGATGATCACCTCCGACGCCTCGACCGACCTGTTCCTCGGCCTGACCCCCGACCGGGTGCTCGAAGCCGTCGAGGCCGCCGGCCTCGAGACCAACCCGGTCTGCTACCCGCTCAACGCCTACGAGAACCGGGTCTACGAGGTCGAGCTCTCCGACCGCACGCGGGTGATCGCCAAGTTCTACCGCCCGTCGCGCTGGAGCCGCGAGCAGATCCTCGACGAGCACCGTTACCTCGACCAGCTCGCCGAGGAGGAGATCCCGGTGTGCTCCTTCCGCCGGTTCCCCGACGGCGAGAGCGTCCACACCGCCCACGGCATCCACTACGCCCTGTCCGACCGGCGGGGCGGCCGGGCGCCGGACGAGATCGACCGCGCGCTCGCCCCCCGGGTCGGCATGCTCGCCGCGCGCCTGCACGCGGTCGGCGCCCGCGAGAGCGCGCCGCACCGGCCGTCGCTCTCGGCCGAGTACTTCGTCCACCGCAACCTGGCCTGGATGGACGAGCACCAGGCGGTTCCCGGCCACCTCGCGCCGCGCTACACCGAGGTCGCCCGCGAGCTGGGCGCCCTCTACGACGCCCTGGTCGCCCGCGACGGCGTCGCCCTGCACCGCATCCACGGCGATCTCCACGTCTCGAACCTGCTGGTGCGCGACGGCGTGCTGCGGGTGCTCGACTTCGACGACATGGTCACCGGCCCCGCGGTCCAGGACCTGTGGCTCTGCCTGCCGGGGCGCGACGCCGAGACCGCCCGTCTGCGCGACGCGTTCATCGAGGGCTACGAACGCTTCCGCGAGTTCGACCGCGCGAGCCTGAAGCTGATCGAGCCGCTGCGCGGCCTGCGCATCGTCAACTACAGCGCCTGGCTGGCCCGCCGCTGGCACGACCCGTTCTTCCCCCGCGCCTTCCCCCACTTCGGCACCGAGGACTACTGGCGGGGCGAGCTCACCGAGCTCGAGGAGACCTTGCGGGTCGCTCGCCGGGACGCCGCCGGCGGCGCCCCCGAGGCCGAGGAGCCGGAGTCCGAGCTGCTGAGCAACGCCGACTACTTCTGGGACTGGGAGGACAAGTGATCGCCGGCGCCGAACGGGTGCGGAGCTTCGGGACGACGATCTTCGCCGAGATGACCGCCCTGGCGAACCGGTTCGACGCGGTCAACCTGGGCCAGGGCTTCCCCGACTTCGACGGCCCCGCCTTCATCAAGGAGGCGGCGGTCGAGGCGATCCGCTCCGGTCCCAACCAGTACGCCCCCACCGGCGGGCTGCCGGTGCTCGCCCGGGCGATCTGCCGCCACCAGGAGCGCTTCTGGGACCTCGCCTACGCGCCCGAGGAGGTGACGGTTTACGCCGGCGCCACCGAGGCGATCTTCGCCTCGCTCCAGGCGCTCTGCGACCCGGGCGACGAGGTCATCCTGTTCGAGCCGTTCTACGACTCGTACCGCGCCAGCCTGGCCATGGCCGGCGCCCGCGAGAAGGTGGTCACCCTCCACGATCGGCCGGGCGCCGGCGAGGGGGGCGGATTCGTCTACGAACCCGCCGAGCTCGAGGCGGCGATCGGTCCCAAGACCCGGCTGATCCTGCTCAACACCCCGCACAACCCCACCGGCAAGGTGTTCTCCGGCGACGAGCTCGAGCACATCGCCGCGCTCTGCCGGCGCCACGACCTGCTGGTGGTGAGCGACGAGGTCTACGAGCACCTGGTGTTCGAGGGGAGCCACCGCTCGCCGGCGGCGCTGCCGGGGATGCGCGAGCGCACGGTGGTCATCTCCTCCGCCGGCAAGACGTTCAGCCTGACCGGCTGGAAGATCGGCTGGACCTGCGCCCCCGAGCCGCTGACCCGCGCCCTGCGCGCGGCCCATCAGTTCATCACCTTCTGCAACGGGACGCCGCTCCAGCCCGCGGTCGCCGCCGGCCTCGACGCCGACGACAGCTACTTCGACGGGCTCCTCGCCGGCTACCGCTCCCGGCGCGAGCGCCTCTGCTCCGGCCTGGAGGAGATCGGGTTCGGGGTCCGCTGGCCGGCCGGCACCTACTTCGCCCTGGCCGACATCCGGCCGCTGGGCTACGACGACGACGTCGCCTTCTGCCGCATGCTGCCCGAAACCGTCGGGGTCGCCGCCGTGCCGCCGACCTCCTTCTACCAGCACCGGGAGGCCGGGCGCCACCTGGTCCGTTTCGCCTTCTGCAAGAGCGAGAGCGTGCTCGACGAGGCGATCCGGCGCCTCCGGTCCCTGGCCGGTGCGGACGCGGTGACCGGCGCGGGCACGGCGGCCCACTCCGGCGGCGGCACGGGAGGTGCACGATGAGGATCGCGGCGCTGCAGACCGACGTCGTCTGGGAGAACCCGAGCGCCAACTTCCAGCGCCTCGAACCCTGGATCCGCTCCGCGGCCGCGGCAGGTGCTCACCTGGCCGTGCTGCCGGAGATGTTCGCCTGCGGCTTCAGCATGAACACCCAGGTGGTGCGGGAGCGGTTCGGCGGCCCGTCGGTCGCCTTCCTCCAGCGGCAGGCGGCCGCGCACGGCCTGTGGCTCGCCGGCTCCGTGCCGGAGCTCGGCGAGGAGCCGACGGCGCGACGGGGCCCCCGGGTGCGGCCGTACAACACCCTGGTGCTGGCAGGCCCCGAGGGCGAGATCCACCGCTACCGCAAGCTGCGCCCCTTCACCTATGCCGGCGAGAACGAGCACTACGAGCCCGGCACCGAGACGGTCACCGTCGAGATCGAGCACGACGAGCAGCGGCTGCGGGTCAGCCTGTTCGTCTGCTACGACCTACGCTTCGCCGACCTCTTCTGGGACGTGGCCGAGGAGACCGACGCCTACCTGGTGGTCGCGAACTGGCCGGTGACCCGGCGGCGTCACTGGATCGACCTCCTCGCCGCCCGGGCGATCGAGAACCAGGCCTACGTGGTCGGCGTCAACCGGGTCGGCGAGGGGGACGGGCTGACCTACGTCGGCGACAGCCGGATCATCGATCCGCTCGGAGAGACCCTCGCCGCCGCCTCCGGCGGCGAGAGCATGCTCCTGGCCGACGTCGACGCGGCCCGCGTCAGGCAGGTCCGGAAGGACTTGCCGTTCCTGGCCGATCGGCTGCCGGCGGGCTGAGGGCCCGCACGGCGTCGACCAGGTCCCGGGCGGGCGGGCGGACCCGGAAGTCGACGTCGATCCGCTTGTAGCGCACCCGGCCATCGGCGTCGAGCACCAGCGCCGTCGGATCGGGCAACACGGCGTCGGTGCTCCGCCGGTTGCGGATGCCGTAGCGGTCGAACACCGACCCGTCGGCGTCGATCAGCAGCGGATAGGTGATGTCGTTGCCCTCGGCGAACTGGGCCAGGCGTGACTGCTGATCGGCGCTCACCGCCAGCACCCGCGCACCCAGGGACCGGAGCTCATCCAGATGACCTTGCAGCTCGACCAGCTGCTTGCGGCAGAACGGTCACCAGGCTCCGCGGAAGAAGATCAACACCACCGGCGCGCCGCGGAGCTCGCTCAGGGTGACCTCCCCGCCTGCGACGGCGGGAAGCTGGAAGTCCGGAGCCTCGGCGCCGATCGCGGGTCCCCGGTCGTCGCCGGCCGGGGCCTTCGTCTCGGCGCTCGCGCAGGCGCTCCAGGTCAAGATGGTCAGGGCCGTCGCCAGGGCGACAGCGGTCGTCCGTCGTGCCATCGGGTGCTCTCCTCCAGGGTCGGGGGTCTCCGGTCGGGTTCGATCCTTCAGGGATCGTCGAAACGCGGTCAGTCTAGCAGGCGGCTCGCGACTCCGGAGCGACCGGGCTACCCCTCCTCCACCAGCCGGCGGAGCTGGTCGTCGACCACCATGAGCATGGCCAGATCGAGGGACTTCGAGGAGCGCAGCTCCCGCAGCACGTCCTCGGTCCGCCCGACGACCCCCTGGCGGCGCTTGGCCCAGGCGTCGATCGCCTTGCGCGGCGTGACGTCCTCGTCGGCGGGGATCGAGGCCAGCACCTTGTCGGTCAGGTCGCTCTGGTGGGCGAACAGGTCGTCGACCACCGCCCCGACCGCCGAGCGCTGCCAGCGTCCGTCGGCGCTCAGGCGGGACGCCGCCTCGCGCAGCCAGTCGAGGCGGAAGCGGTCGCCGAGCACGAAGTAGATGCGCCCGACCGCCTCCACCGCCCGGCCGGTCCGGTGGGCGATCGCCCAGATGTCGCATGCCGCGGCCAGCACCGGCATCGCCGCGACCCGGTGGGCCAGCGCCTCCGGCACCCCCTCCTTGAGCAGCGCCCGCTCCCGCTTGCGCAGCTCGTTCATCTCCGCCCGCGGCAGCAGGTCGTGGAGCGTCTCGATCAGCGTCGTGACGGCCGGCCGCAGCTCCTCGGTGCACGGGCTGATGTCGAGCGGCGGCTCCGTGTTGCGCAGGAACCAGAGGGTGACCCGCTCCACCACCCGGCCGGCGGCGACGATCATCCGGAGCTGGACGTCCGCGGACACCTGGTCGTCGAGGTCCTCGATCGCGCGCCACAGGGAGCGCAGGTCGAACGCCTCCCGGGTAACCGTGTAGGCCCTCGCCACGTCGGCGACATCGGTACCGCTCTGGGCGGTCATCTCGGTCACGAACGTGGGGCCGACCCGGTTGACCATGCTGTTGGTGATGTAGGTGGCGATGATCTCCCGCCGCAGGCGGTGCTGCTCGATCGCCTCCCGGAAGCGCTCCTGGAGCGGCCCGGGGAAGTAGACCACCAGGTCCTTCGACAGCAGTGGGTCGTCGAGCAGGCTCGACTCGACGATGTCGTGGTAGAGCGAGATCTTGCTGTAGGCGAGCAGCACCGCCAGCTCGGGCCGGGTCAGCCCCGCGCCGCTCGCTTGGCGCTCGGCCAGCGCCTCGTCGTCGGGCAGCCCTTCCAGCTTGCGGTCGAGGCGGCCGGCCCGTTCGAGCTGGCGCATCATCCGCTGCTGGGCGTCGAGCAGGGCCGGTCCCTGGGCCTCGGCGACCGACAGCGCCTGGGTCTGGAGGTAGTTGTCCCGCAGCACCAGCGCCGCCACTTCCGTGGTCATCTCTCCGAGCAGCCGGTTGCGGGCTTCGAGGTCCATTCCGCCGGCCGCCAGCACGCCGCCGAGCAGGATCTTGATGTTGACCTCGTGGTCCGAGGTGTCGACGCCGGCCGAGTTGTCGATGGCGTCGGTGTTGAGCCGGCCTCCGCGCAGGGCGTACTCGATCCGCCCCTGCTGGGTGATGCCGAGGTTCGCGCCCTCCCCCAGCACCCGGCAGCGCAGCGCCGAGGCGTCGACCCGGACGGCATCGTTGGCCCGGTCGCCGGCCTGGCCGTTGGTCTGCTGCGAGGCCTTGACAAAGGTCCCGATACCGCCGAACCACAGCAGGTCGACCTTGGCCGTCAGCAGGGCCTGGATCAACCGGTTGGGCGGCACCGACTCCTCGCGGATGCCGACCAGCGACCGGATCTCGGGCGACAGGTCGATCGCCTTGGCGTTGCGGTCGTAGACCGCGCCGCCGGCGGAGAGCAGGCTGTGATCGTAGTCCGTCCAGCTCGAGCGCGGCAGGGCGAACAGGCGCTGGCGCTCCTTGAACGAGACCGCCGGATCGGGGTCGGGGTCGACGAAGATGTGCAGGTGATTGAAAGCGCCGACCAGCTTCGTGTGCTCGGACAGCAGCATGCCATTGCCGAAGACGTCGCCCGACATGTCGCCGACGCCGACCACCGTGAAGTCCTCTTTGCGGATGTCGTGGCCGAGCTCGCGGAAGTGGCGCTCCACCGCCACCCAGGCGCCGCGGGCGGTGATCCCCATCGCCTTGTGGTCGTAGCCGGCGGAGCCGCCCGAGGCGAACGCGTCGTGGAGCCAGAAGCCGTACTCGGCGGCGATCCGGTTGGCGATGTCCGAGAACTGGGCCGTGCCCTTGTCCGCCGCCACCACCAGATACGGATCGTCGCCCGGGTCGAGGCGCACCACCCGCTCCGGCGGCACGATCTCGCCATCGACCAGGTTGTCGGTCAGGTCGAGCAGCCCCCGGATCATGGTTTCGTAGCAGGCGATCCCCTCGCGCTGGAACGCCTCGCGGTCGCCGCCCACCGGCGGCCGCTTGACCACGAAACCGCCCTTGGCGCCGACCGGCACGATGACCGCGTTCTTGACCATCTGCGCCTTCATCAGGCCGAGGATCTCGGTGCGGAAATCCTCCCGCCGATCCGACCAGCGGACGCCGCCGCGGGCGACCTTGCCACCGCGCAGGTGGACCGCCTCCGTGCGCGGCGAGTAGACGAAGATCTCGTACAGCGGCCGCGGCTGGGGCAGCAGCTTGACCTCCGACGAGGAGATCTTGAGCGACAGGTACGGCTTGCGCTCCCCCGCCTCGGTGCGCTGGTAGTGGTTGGTGCGCACCGTGTGGTCGACCAGGCTGAGGAAGCGCCGCAAGATGCGGTCCTCGTCCAGGCTCCGCACCTCGCCGAGCGCCGCCTGCACCCGCGCCTCCACCTCGGAGCGGTGCTCCACGGCGGTCTCCGGGTCCTGGTCGGGATCGAAGCGGACCTCGAACAGGTCGACCAGCAGCCGGGCCAGCCGCGGGTTGTTGACCAGCGTCTCCTGCATGTAGACCTGGCTGAACGCCGAGCGCGCCTGGCGCAGGAACTTGGCGTAGGCCCGCAGCACCAGCACCTCGTGCCAGGCCAGTCCGGCCCGCACCACCAGCCGGTTGAAACCGTCGTTCTCCACCGCCCCGGTCCAGGCGCGTTGAAACGCCTCCGGGAAGACCTCCTGGAGCTCGTCCAGGCTGACGGCGAGACCGTCCCGTGCCTCGAGCCCGAAGTCGTGGATCCAGACGCTGGCCGGGGCCTCGGCCGGCGTCACCTCGAACGGGATCTCCGAACCGACCCGCACGCCCATGTTCTCGAGCAGCGGCAGCACGTCGGAGAGGGCGACCGGCGTCGCCGGGTGGTAGATCTTGAAGCGGAACTCGTGCTCCGCGCAGTCGGGCGAGCGGTAGAGATGCATGCCGAGACCGCCATGCTCGAGCACCTGCTCGATCTCGCGAATGTCGAACACCGCGTCCTCGATGCCGAACCGCTCCCGGTAGAAGGTCGGGAAGGCGTCGCGGTAGCGCTTGAACTGCCGGACCCGCCGCTCGCCCTCCTCCCCGCTCATCATCGCCTCGTAGAGGTGGTCGCTCCAGGTGCGGGCCGCCTCGGCGAGCTGGGTCTCGATCTGCTTGACGTCGTAGGGCGGCAGCTTCCCCGGCCTGGTCTGGACGATGTAGTGGAGACGGGCCAGGGGCGAGTCGCTGACCTGGGTGTAGTAGGAGGTCACCTTGCCGTGGAACGCCGCCTCCAGGATCGCCTCGACCTGCAGCCGCAGCTCGGTGTTGAAGCGGTCGCGCGGCACGTAGACCAGGCAGGAGACGAAGCGCTCGAACGGGTCGTGGCGGACGAACAGGGCGATGCGCTGGCGCTCCTGGAGCTGCAGGATGCCGAGGCTGATCTCGAACAGCCGCTTCTCGGAGATCTGGAACAGCTCGTCGCGGGGGAAGGTCTCGAGGATGTGGACCAGCGCCTTGCCGTCGTGGCTGTCCGGCCGGAAGCCGGCGCGCTCGAGGGTCCGCTCCACCTTCTTTTGGAGCAGCGGGATCTTGCGCGCCTGGCGGTTGTACGCCACCGAGGTGAACAGGCCGAGGAACCGGCTCTCGCCGAGCACCACACCGTTGTCGTCGAACCGCTTGACCCCGACGTAGTCCATGTGCGCCGGGCGGTGCACCGTCGCCCGCGGGTTGGCCTTGGTGACGAACAGCAGCTTCGGCTTGCGGGCGAACTCGGCCATCTTCGCGGTCAGCGGACGCAGGCGGTGGGATGCCTCGGTCTCGCGCACCCGGAAGATGCCCAGGCTCGACCCCTCGACCAGCTTGAGGTAGTCCTTACCGCCCTCGGCGACCAGGTCCAGCTCGCGATAGCCGAGGAAGGTGAAGTGGTCGTCGTCGAGCCAGCGCAGGAAGCGCCGCGCCTCCTCCAGCTCCTCCGGATCGACCGGCGGCGGGCTCTCCTCCCAACTGTCCAGGGCCTCGGCCATCTTCTCGCGCATGGGCAGCCAGTCCGTGACCGCCGCCCGAACGTCGCGGAGCACCGTCTCGAGGTCCGTCCGCGTGGCCTCCATCTCCTCCGGGTCGAAGATCCGCTCGACCTCGACCTGCATGTACGACTCTGGCAACAGGCCGCTCTCGCCCTCGCTGCCCAGGGTGAGCTCCCGCCGGACGTGGCTCTCGTCGCGGCGGACGCCGACCACCGGGTGGAGGACGAGCTGCACCGCGTGGTCGCGGCCGTTGAGCGAGGAGGTGGTCGAGTCGACGAGGAACCGCATGTCGTCGTTGACCGTTTCGATCACGGTGTGCGGCGACTCCCACCCGTGCTCCTCGCGGGTCGGATTGTAGATACGGATCTTCGGCTCCCCCGGCGTGCGCTCACGACCGAAGCGCCACAGCGAGAGCGCCCCGCCGACCAGGTCCTCCTTCTCCCGTACCAGGAGGTCGTCCGGGGCGATGGTTTCGTAGCAGTCCCGGACGAACCGCTCTGCCGCTTCGGGTCCGTCCTCCTCTGTGGCCTCTCCCGAGGCGGCGACCCGTTCCCGGGCCATGGCGGCCAGCTCTCCGACGAGCTCGGCCTTGGCGATCTCTGCGGTCGACGATGGCATCTACTTCCCCTCCCGGACTCCGCGGCGCCAGTGCCGCGGGGTCACGTGACAAGCGCTAAGAGTTTGCGCGGCAGGACCGCGCGGCCGCAGCAACGCGGTCACGCGGTTCTGCCGCGCAGGCTCCTAGGCTAGCGCATCCCCGGGGGTGTTTGGCTACCCCGGGACGGCTTGCGTGGGAGGTTCGGCCGCTATACCCTCCGGCGAACCGATGCGCAACGGATTTCCCCTGGTCGAGCTCCATCGCCACCTGGACGGCAACGTCCGGCTGGCCACCGTCCTGGACATCGCCCGCGACCGCGGGATCGCGCTGCCCGCCGACGACCTGGAGACGCTCCGGCCGTACGTCCAGATCACCGAGCCGGAGCCGGACCTGATCGGGTTCCTGCGCCGTTTCGAAGTCCTGCGCCAGGTCATGGCGGACTACGACGCCGTGCGCCGGATCGCCCGGGAAAACGTGGAGGACGCCGCGGCCGAGGAGATCGACTACCTGGAGCTGCGCTTCAGCCCCTGGTTCATGGCCGAGCCCCACGGCCTCGAGCCGGCCGCCGTGGTGGAGGCGGTCTGCGACGGCATCGAGGAGGCGCTGGCGACCGAGGCCGAGGCCGCCCGCATCGCCCGCGGCCTGCCGCCGCGAGCGCGGCTCATCGGCATCATCTCGCGCAACTTCGGCCAGGAGACCGGCTACGTCGAGCTCGAGGCCGCCCTGGCCGGGCGCGACCGCGGCGTCGTCGCCCTCGACCTGGCCGGCGACGAGGCCAACTGGCCGGGCGACCTGTTCGTCGATCACTTCCGCCGCGCCCGCGAGGCCGGTCTCCGGGCCATCGCCCACGCCGGCGAGGCCGACGGCGCCGAGAGCGTCCGCCAGGCGGTCCTCGGGCTCGGCGCCGAACGGATCGGCCACGGCATCCGGGCGATCGACGACCCGTCGGTGCTCGACCTGCTGGCCGAGCGGGCGATCCCTCTGGAGGTCTGCCCGACGAGCAACCTCCAGACCAGCACCGTCGCCACCTGGGACGAGCATCCCCTCGGGCGCTTCCTCGAGCGCGGCCTGGCGGCGACGATCAACACCGACGACCCGTCGATCAGCGGCATCGACCTGGCCCACGAGTACCGGGTGGCGCAGGCAGAGCTCGGACTGGACGAGGCCGCCCTGCTCCGCTGCCAGGAGAACGCCCTCGCCGCGGCGTTCCTGACCGACCGGGAGCGCGCCGCGCTCCGCGCCCTCTCCGCGCCGGACGAAGCCGCCTGAGCGCTCTCGGGAGCCGGCGAGGGTCCGTCAGCGGCGAGTCGGTTGCGTCCGGGGCTTGACGGGCCGGGTCGGGGCGGGGAGACTGTCCGGGTCGGGCCGCCCGACCTAACCATCCCAGACTCAGCACCCGGAGGTCACCATGTCCGGTCACCGTTCCGTCCTGTTCTCGTCCCTCGCCCCGGCGTTCCGCGTCCGTCGCGCCTCCTGGGCGAAGCTCGTCCTCCTCGCCCTGCTCTGCGTCGTCTCGGCCGCCTGGTTCACCGCCTGCCAGCCGGCCCAGGACTCCGGCGCCAACCGCTCCGTCGACCCGGACGCCGACTGGCGGTTCCCGGTGCGCAAGGGCCTGCGCGTCGGGTTCATCGACGGCACCGGCGCCGTGGTAATCGAGCCCCAGTACGTCAGCGCCGGCCCCATGGCCGAGGGTCTGATCCCGGTCGCCCAGGGCAAGGAGTGGGGGTTCATCGACCCGGCCGGCGCCTGGGTCATGCAGCCTCGGTTCGAGGATGCCGGACGCTTCTCGGACGGTCTCGCGCCGGTCTCGACGGGCGGCCTGGGCGGCTACGTCGACCCGGCCGGCAACCTCGTGATCCAGCCCGCCTTCGGCGGTGTGCGACCGTTCGACAAGGACCGGGCGCCGGTGCTCAAGGATGGCAAGTGGGGCTTCGTCGACCCCACAGGCAAGATGGTCATCCCGGCGGAGTACGCCGAGGCCCGCGGCTTCTCCCAGGATCTGGCAGCGGTCCGGCGGGACACTCTCTGGGGCTTCATCGACCGCTCCGGAAAGGGCGTCATCGAGCCGGCCTGGACCGACGCCTACTCCTTCTCCGAAGGGCTCGCCATCGTCCGAGGCGAGGACGGCGCCTTCGGCGTCATCGACCCTTCGGGCAAGGTCGTGGTCGAGCCGACCCTCTACGGCGCCCGCAGCTACTCCGAAGGCCTGGCGCCGGTGCGGGTCGGGGTCAAATGGGGATTCATGGACCCGACCGGCAAGGTCGTGATCGAGGCCGCGTTCGACGACGCCCGCAGCTTCCACGACGCCCGGGCGGCCGTCCTGGTCCACGACCGCGGTTGGGGGTTCATCGACAAGCAAGGCATGCTGGTCGTCCAGCCCGACTACCAGAAGGTCGACGACTTCGACCACGGGCTTTCGCTGGTCACCACGGCCGACGGCTGGGGCTACGTCGACACGGCGGGCAAGGTGGTCTGGGCTCCGAGCAAGTAGCCGGAGCGGGCGGCGGGAGGAGGTTCGGCGCCCCCTTCGGTCTCAGGAACCGCCGGCCGTGATGCCGGCTCCGAGCGGCGACGGCTCGCCGCTCCGCCATGTGACCAGCTCGTCGCGTGCCCGCCCGAGCAAGGGGCTGCCGGTCAGCTCGTAGCAGGCGACCCGCTGCTCGAGCAGGTGCTTGCGCCACGGGACGAACGGCTCCATGGCGCCGAAGACATCGGCGCAGTGCTCGCGGAAGCCGGCGCCCGCGGCGAGCTCCACCTGGATGATCTTGCGCGACAGCTCCCCGACTTCCACCGCGAACGGCCGGGAGGTCGCGGTCAGCATCCGGATCGACAGGTCGCGGCTCTCGGCCCCGACCCTGGCCGCCAGGCGGAAGGCCCTCTCCTGCACCCCGTGGACCAGCCAGGGGGACCGGTGGAGGCGGTCGAAGAACCGCTCGAGATGGGTCGCCGCGGCCGACCAGTCGCCCAGCCTGGACGCATAGAGCGCCCGCACCGCCTCGGCCTCCGTCGGGAGAACCGTGGCGAGGGCGTCGGCGGCCGCCGGCGCTCGCTCGTCACCCCCCGCGGCCAGTGCCTCCGCCACCAGCAACCGGTCCGCCGGATACCTGGGCGCCTCGGTCTGGCTCTCCCAGGCGGCCAGGGCGCCCGGTAAGTCCCCCGCCCGGTACAACCGACGCGCCTCGATCCGGGCCAGCAGATCCTGCCCGGCGTCGGGCGGGGTCGGCGCATCGAACTGGAGGAACAGGCCGCGGGCCGACGCCGCATCCTCCACCCGGGCCCAGTCGGGCGTTCCGCTCCCCGTCCCCGAGCTGTCGGGCGGCCCGAAGTGCGGGCGGTCCGCGCCGAGGCGGTGGGCGAGGTCGATCAGATCCTCGACGTGGAACAGCCCCCGCCGGCCGAGGTTGCGCACGAAGCCGTACTCGATCACCGGATGGTCGTCGGTGTTGATCGGCTCGCCCTGCTTCTCGACCGCCTCCGAGAGTGCGTGCGCCAGCTCGGGACCGGCCAGGAAGGCGCTGTAGAAGCCGCTCGCACCCGAAACCCCCCATACCCGCTCCAGCGCCTCGCGGTAGGGCGTCTCGGCCGCCCGGCGGGCGACCCTCCGCCACTCGTGGACCAGCGGCCGGTGTCCCGCCACCAGGAGCAGATCGCCGCCGTGGGTCTGCCAGCTCTCGACCGCCGGAAAGACCGATCCCAGGGTGGCGAAGGCCGTGCGCACCACGGCCGGGTCGACCTCGTAGCCCTGGAGCCACTGGAGGAACAGGCCGTCGTCGGTCAGCCGCTCGGTGGCGGCCCGGTAGAACTCGCGGGTGAACAGGCTCGAGATGCCGGCCCGATAGGGGTTCGACGGCTCGGAGAAGATCACGTCGTAGCGCCGGTCGGTGGTCAGCAGGAACTCCCGTCCGTCACCCAGGATCAGGTGGACGTTGTCGCGCTTCAGGACATTCCGGTTGACCGGCGCGCAGTCCTTGGCGACGCGGACCACCGTCGGCTCGAGCTCCACCACGTCGACCCGCTCCATGCCCGGCACGGAGGCCAACCAACCGGCCGTGCTCCCCGTCCCCAGGCCGATCACCAGGGCGCTGCGTGGATGAGGGTGGAGCATGGTCCCGACCAGCCCGCCGAACACCTGGGTCGGAGCGTCGCCGAGGGCGCTGCCGTCGGCCTTGCCGTTGACCACGAAGGTGTAGCCGGCGCCCTGGAGCAGCCCGATGCTGCTCTCGCGCCCATCCGCCTCCCAGACCATGCGGCCGCGGTCGAGCCGGATCGTCGCACGCAGGTCGTTCGGACCGTCGAACTTGTCCTGGGCCCGCCGCCCGCCGATGCCACCGTGGCGCCAGAACGCGCTCGGGCCGTCGGCGGCGGAGAGAGCGAGGCAGGAGACGGCCACGAGGACGATGGTCAGACCCGCCGCGACCTTCGGTACGCGGCGCCCCGGCCGCGGCAGCCGCGGGGTCTCGCCGGAGCCGCTCCGGGCCAACCCCAAGCCGAGGGCCCCCAGCGACAGCACCGCCAGGCCGACCGCGGTCCAGCGCCAGGTCCCCGGGGCGCTCAACAGCGGCATGAGACCGAAGCCGCCGGCCACCGCGCCGCCGATCGCCCCCAGGGTGTTCCAGGCGTAGGTCAGGCCGACCTCCCGCCCGACCGCCTCCCGGCCGGTCCCCAGCACCCCGACTAGCAGCGGGAACTGGTAGCCGGCGACCAGGGCCGACGGGAAGACCACCAGGAAGGTGACCATCCCCCACTGCAGCACCAGGCCGCCGAAGCCGCCCGCGTCGAGCCCCTGGAGCCCGAGGGCGAAGACCGCCAGCCGGTCGCCGAGGGCGAACGGAACGATCAGGAAGAGGCCCTCCAGGGCGCACGTGGCGCCGAACCCGAGGAGTGTCGGCCGGCGGGCGCGGGCGCCGGCCGAGTAGATCAGGCCGCCGGTGCCGATGCCGGCCAGGGCGACCGCCAGGATCATGCCGAAGGTGTAGGAGGTGCCGCCGAGGATCGGCGCGAGCATCCGGTACCAGACCAGCTCCATCAAGAAGAAGGCGAAGCCGACCGCCGCCGCCGCGCCGAGGACGAAGGCGAGAGGTGCCCTGACCGAGCCCGGTGAGCCTGCCGTGTCCGCCGCCGGAGCGCGGACGGCGGGCGCGACCTCCTCCTCGTCCTGCACACCTTCGTCCTGCACGCCCTCCGCCCCACCCCGCTCCTGCCAGCGCCGCGCCATCGCCCGGGCCGTCACCGCCACCAGCAGGTTGACCAGGGCCGCCAGCCAGACGGTCCGGCGGATGCCCTCCCATTCGAGCGCCCAGAAGACGGTGACGACGGTTCCGATCACCGCGCCGAGCGTGTTGACCGCATAGAGCAGCCCGACGGTACGCCGGCTGGCGTCGGTCGCCCGGGTCACCGCCCGGACGGTCGCCGGCAGCGTCCCGCCCATGAAGAACGTCGGCACACCGAGCACCACCGCCGCCAGCAGCAGGCGGACGATCGTGCCCCCCGCCATCCCGAGCGACTCCGTCCCGCCGAGACCGATGTAGGCCTGCCGGATGCCGGCGATCAGCAGCGGGCTCACCGCCGCCGCCAGCGCGATGCCGGTCTCCAGGCGCGCATACAGTCCGAGGGGGTTGGACGAGCGGTCGGCCCGCGGCCCGAGCAACAGGCTGCCCAGGCCGAGCCCGCCCATGAAGATCGCCAACACCGCCGCCGAGGCGGCCGTCGACGCGCCGAAGACCAGGCGCAGCAGACGGAGCCACGCCATCTGGTAGACGAGGCTGCAGAAGCCGCTGGTGAAAAGGAGCAGAGCAACACGGCGGAGAAACGACGAGGACATGGGAAATCGGGGCTCCTCGATGGGGTGCTCGAAAGGGAGGACCTGCTGAGACCGAGGCGGCAGTATAGCCCGGCCTGCATGTCATCGCTCCGTCACACACTGCTGACTCCGCCGTTTCGGCGCGGTCACCGCTCCGCCATGGCGTGACGGCATCCTCAGCATCGAGGAGCCGAACCATGAGCCCGATCACCTTCTGCCTGGCCCTGCTGGCCCTGCTCTCCCTGGTGGCGACCCTCGGCTTCGCGGCGTTCGCCTGGAAGAGAGTGGGCCGCCCCCGCCGAGAGACCGGCGCGGTGTCCACGCCCTGCCCGCCCCTCTCCGTTCTCAAGCCGCTCAAGGGCGTGACGCCCGAGCTCTACGACAACCTCGCGGCCTTCGCCCGGCAGGACTACCCGCGGTTCGAGCTGATCCTCGGCACGACCGATCCGGACGATCCGGCCGTGGCGGTCGCCGAGCGGCTGCGGCGCGACTTCCCCGACGTGCCGATCCGCATCGTCGCCCGACGCCCCCGGGCCGGCGCCGTCAACGGGTTCAACCCCAAGGTGACCAACCTCGCCCAGCTCGAGGCCGCGGCGCGCCATGAGCTCGTCCTGGTGTCGGACGCCGACGTCCGCCCCGCCCCGGACTACCTGCGCTCGCTGGCCGCCGAGCTCCGGCCGACGACCCGCGACCCGCGGCCGGTCGGGCTGGTGACCAACGGCCTGGTGCCGGCGGCCGAGACGACCCTCGGAGCCGCCTTCGAGACCCTCCACCTGGCCGGCTTCGTCACCCCCTCCCTGGCGGCCGCCCACGCCGCCGGACACCCCTGCGTGGTCGGCAAGTCGATGCTCATGCCGCGGCAGGCTCTGCGCGCCGCCGGCGGCTGGGACGGCGTGCGCGACGTGCTGGCCGAGGACTACGTGCTCGGCCGCCGGATCGACCGGGCCGGCTACCGGGTGGCCTTCGCCGCCACCCCGCTCACCACCTTCGATCCGGACCGATCGCTCCGGTCCGTGTTCGCCCGCCACCTCCGGTGGTCCCAGATGCGGGCGCGGATCAACCCCGCCGCCTACGTCGGGGAGCTGCTGCTCAACCCGACGCCCCTGGTCCTGGCCTGGGCCGTCGCCGCCCTGCTCGACGGGCTCGGCCCCAGGGTTCTGGCCCTGGCGCCCGCGGCGCTCGGCGTCCGCGTCCTGGCCGACGGTCTCCTGATCCGGCGGCTGCGGACCGCCCCCATGGCCGGCCGCCGCCTGGTGCTCGGCCCGCTCAAGGACCTGATGATGTTTACCGCCTGGGTCGCCGGGGCCTGCCGGCGCACCATCGTCTGGCGCGGTACCCGCCTGATCATCGGGCGCGGCAGCCTGCTCCGCCCCGCGAACGACGCGTCTTCGCACGAGCGGCTCGACCCGCTCGAGCCGTCCGCGCCGTCTCCCCATCCGCTGTCTCAACCCGGGAGGGCCGCATGATTCCCCCCTCGCCGAACTCGGGGCGCCGTGGCGCTCTCTTCTCCTTCGACTGCTCCGTGCTGCTGCTCGTCCGGCGCTGGGAGAGCTCCCTGCTCACCCAGGTCATGCGGACCTTCACCCGCCTGGGGGATACGGAGAGCTGGGTCCTCGCCGGCCTGATCCTCGCGGCCGCCGGCGGCTCCGAGCGCCACGACGCGCTGCTCCTCTTCCTCGGCGCCGCCTTCGCCACCCTCGCCTCCCAGCTCCTCAAGCGGGTGGCGCGCCGTCCCCGCCCCGCGGAGGGCATCCGCGGGTTCGCCCCGCTGGTGGAGACGCCGGACGAGCTCTCCTTCCCCTCCGGCCACACGTCGGTCGCCTTCGCCGTCGCCGTCGCCCTGGCCGGCGGGGCCCCCGGCGCGGTCGCCCTGGTGCTGGCCTCGTGCATCGCCGCGTCGCGGATCTACCTGGGGGCCCACTACCCCCTCGACGTGGCCGCCGGAGTGCTGGTCGGCGCCGCCTCGGGCTGGCTCGCCCACGCCCTGGTCGACGGCGCGCCGATGCTGGTCGCGATGGGCCGCCTCGCGGGGATCTGAGCTCTTCTGATCCCCCCCCCCGCTCCCGGCGCTTCGCCCTGTCGTATCCTTCGACTCGATCTTGCCCTCTCCCCTCCGCCGTCCCCGCACCGCTCCGCCCGGCCCGGCGGAGGCGACCGAAGCCCCGCCCGCCCTCCCGCGGCGGACGCCGGTGGTGACGGCGGTGGTGATGGGCTACGGCCACCTGCGGGCCGCCCACGCCCTGGCGGAAGCGCTCGGCGTGGAGCTCGTCCGGGCCGACCGCAGACCGTACTCCACCGCCTCTGAGCAAGCTCTCTGGTCGCTGGCGCGGTGGCTCTACGACGGCCTCTCCCGCGCGTCCCAGGGGCGGCTCACGGGGTGGCTCCTGCGACCGGCGCTGGAGCTGCTGACCCGGATCGGCCCGCCTCCCGGGGCGAGTGATTCGACCCGCCCGACCGCGGCGGCCCGGCTCCTCGCCCGGCTCGTGGGGAGCGGAAACGACCCCGGGAAGGGGGTTGGCCAGGCGGTCGGCCAGGCTGCCGGCCAAGGCGTGGTGGAGGCGGCCCGCCGGGCCGGGCGCCCCCTCCTCACCACCTACTTCCTGCCGGCCCTCGCCGCCCAGCGCAGCGGCTACCGGCCGACCTACTGCCTGGTGACCGACACCGACCTCAGCCGCGCCTGGGTGCCCGCCGCCGCCGCGGAGACCGTGGTCACCTACCTGGCGCCCAGCGGGCAGGCCGCCGACCGGCTGCGCTCCTACGGCGTGCCGGCCGAGCAGGTCGTCGAGACCGGGTTCCCGCTGCCGCCGGCGCTCCTCGGCGGTCCCGACCTCCCAACCCTCCGGCACCACCTGGCTGCCCGCCTGGCCCGGCTCGACCCCACAGGGACCTTCCGCGCCGCCCACCGAGAGGAGATCGAGCACGACCTGGGCGAGACCGTTGCGCCGGCGGACCGACGGCCGCCGCTCCTCACCTACGCCGTCGGCGGCGCCGGCGCTCAGGCGGCCCTCGCCCGGGCGATCCTCGTCGACCTGGCGCCGGCGATCCTCCAGGGTCGACTCCGGCTGGGCCTGGTGGCGGGCTCCCGGCCGGCGCTCGCCACCCGGTTCACGCGCTGGGCCGAGCGCCTCGGGCTGGGAGCGGCGCTCGGCGAGGGCGGCCTCACGATCCTGGCCGAGGGCGACGTGGAGCGCTACTTCGCACGCTTCCACGCCCTGCTGGCGGAGACCGACGTCCTCTGGACCAAGCCGAGCGAGATGACCTTCTTCGCCGCCCTCGGGCTGCCTCTGCTGCTGGCGCCGCCGGTCGGGGCCCAGGAGCGCGCGAACCGGCGCTGGGCGCTCGACGCCGGGGTCGCGTTCCCCCGGGAGACGGCCTCGGGCACCGGCCGCTGGCTCTCCCGCCGGCTCGACGACGGGACGCTGGCGGCGGCGGCCTGGACCGGGTTTCGCCGCCTGCCGGCCGACGGGGTCTACCGGATCCGCGCGCTGATCGAAGGGGAGGAAGCCGCCGGCCCGGATCGGGGCGCGGACCGGGACGACGCCATCAGCCGGCCGCGTCCCGAGCGATCTGCCCCAGCTCCTTCCAGCCCTCGGGCTTCCTGGTCTTGATCGACGGCCAGGCGACCCGCCGGCCGGCGAGCGCCCGCTCCAGGCGCTGCCAGGCGGCCCGGTTGCGGACCGGGGTGCCGGCCTTGGTCGTCCACCCGGTGCGACTCCATTTGGGCATCCACTGGGTGGCTCCGTTGCGCAGATAGTCCGACCCGGAGTAGAGCGCGATCGCCAGCTCGCGGGAAAGCGACTCCAGGACCTCGGCGGCCGCCAGGACGTCGATCTCGTTGGCGCTGGCGCCGGGGAACGAGCCGCTCAGCACCTGGGCGTCGGCGCCCTGCCGGACCACCGCCGCCCAACCGCCCGAGGCACCGCCCGAGACCCGCAGCAGAACCTCCACGTCGGCTTCCGCGGCGCCTTCGGCCGCCCCGGGAGAGCTCGGCCGGCGCCGCTTGCCGATCTCCCGCGTCGCCAGCTCGTCGGCCCGCTCGTTGTGCTCGTGGCCGGCATGCCCCTTGACCCAGCGCCACTCCACGTCGTGCGCCTCCTCGAGCTCGGCCAGCCGCCGCCACAGGTCCTCGTTCTTCACGCTGCCGGTCCGCCGCCGCCAGCCGCGCGCGATCCATCCGGGCAGCCACTCGGTGACCCCCTTCTTGAGGTACGTCGAGTCCGTGAACAGCCGGACCGGCGTCCCCGGCTCCACCACCTCGAGCGCCCGGATCGCGGCCGTCAGCTCCATGCGGTTGTTGGTCGAGCGGTCCTCCCCGCCCGAGAGCTCCCGGAGCGGCCGGCCTGCCGGATCCAGGATGACGGCGCCCCAGCCCGCCGGACCGGGATTGGGGTCGGCGCCGCCGTCGGTGTAGACCTGGACCCGGGACTGTGGAGAGCGAGCGGAGGACGAAGCCATGGACACCACCTTCGAAACAGAGGGTTGAAATCGGAGCTCGAGGCGAGCGCCGGGCGATTCTACCCGCGCCATCCGCGCCCCGCACGGGTCCGACCGGCCGAATGAGCGGCTCGATCGGCACCCTCTGCGGTTGACCTTCGGGCGATGCTGTCGTAGCATCACCAGGAGAAACCCGAGATCCTGAACCGGGCGTGCACCCGGAGTGAGCGGGATCGGAGACCGATCGTGAGGTGCACAATCGAAGTCGGCGGGAGCAGGAAGATCGAGCTTCTCGGGCGTCGGATGCGCAAATTGCGCAAGGAGCGCAAGTGGAGCCCCGCTGAGCTGGCCGAACGGACCGGGATCGACGCACAGGACGTGATCCGGATCGAGCGCGGTGAGGCACGCGTCGGCCTCGAGGTGATCATCCGCCTGCTGGCGGCCTTCGACGTCGATGCCGCCGACCTCGAGCGGATCGCCGCCGCCGAACGGGAAAGCGAGCAGCCGGTCGAACGGTTCCGCAGGGACCTGTCAGGCTGACCAAGGGAGCTGAGAGCGATGTCAGAACCGGAAGCCAACGGACTCCAGTCGAAACAGCGCTACGGAGAGCTGCGGGACCGAGCCACCGACGCACTGAACCGCGGCCACCTCGAAGAGGCTGCCCGCCTCTTCGAACAGGCCCATCAGCTCGCCGTCGACGGGACGGACCAGAGCCTGATCGATCTGGCCTACTGCAACTGGATGGCCGTCGAGCGCTTCCTCCGCCCGAGCCGGGAGAGCCTGATCCGGATGCAGGAGATCCTGGTCCGCACGACCGATCCCCAGGTGGCCTTCCTGACGTCGTACAACCTGGCGCTCGATTTCGACCGCCCGGACGGCTACCGCAAGTCGCTCTTCTACGCGCGCATCGCCCTGCGCTACGCCGTGGAGCTCGGCGACGCGGCCCAGCAGGCGAGCGCCATCAACCAGATCGGCAACGCCCTGTGTGCCATGAACCAGTTCCAGCCGGCGCTCGAGCACTTCGAGGAGGCGGAGGCGCTGCTCGGCCCGGACGCCAGCCTGTCGAAGGCGGCGATCTACGACAACCTGGGCTACTGCTTGACGGTCATCGGCGACTACACCCGCGGCTTCGACTACCTGTTCCGCGGCCTGCGCATGCACCGCAGCCTGGGCACCCGGCTCTACGAGCTCCAGAACCGCCTGACCCTCTGCTTCGCCTACCTCCACGTCGACCGCCCGAGCCGGGCCGCCCGGCACGGCGCCCGAGCGCTCGAGATCGCCGAGGAGGTCGGCGATCTCAAGGCGACCAAGTACAGCCTGCTGCTGCTCGGCGAGGCCTACAAGATGGCCGGTGAGCTCGACGTCGCCCAGGAGTGCTTCACCCTTCTCCAGGAGACCTTCTACCCGGAGATGCCCGAGGTTCCCGGCATGCTGTTCGGCCTCGAGGTCTGCAAGATGATCAACCTGAGGGCTTGAGATGATCCGTGCCGAAAAGCTCGTACTGTTGCTCGTTGCGGTCGCCGCCGCGGTCGTCCTGACGCCGGCGGCCTCGGTCGCGTCGAGCGTCGCCCTCGGTGACAGCGGGGAGCTCTACGTCGCCCAGGCCGGAACCTACGGCGACCTCTTCCCCGACGGCGGCCAGGGCATCGCCGCCGACCAGCCGGTCCTCGCCATCGACATCTACGCCGAGGGAGAGCCGACCCAGCGCCTGCTGGTTCCGGACAGCGACGGGCCGGAGGTCGAGCGCTCGCCGAGCCTCAGCTACGAGGCGGGCTCCCGGACCCTCTACGCCATCTGGGAGACCCAGCGCGCGCCGACCGTCTCGGGTCTCTACCTTGCCGGCCTGAGCGCCGACGGCTGGTCCGACCCGATCGAGATCTCCGGCGACATCAGCCCGCTCAAAGGGCCGCCGCAGGTGGAGATCGCCAGCGAGGCCTACGACGCCGCCGAAGATGCCGACGGCAACGCGATCGAACGGACCCGGACCATCTTCCATGTCGTCTGGTGGGAGGCGGCCGGCGCCACCGACGAGGTCTATTACACCCCGGTCGTGCTCGACGACGGGGTCTACGCCGGCTGGAACCCGGTCCTGCGCCTCAACGATTTCGCCGGCACGGCGCCCGCGGAGACCCCGACCGGCGAGGTGTCCCGGGCCCTGCTCCGCTCCCCGCGCCTCAGCTCCGGACGCGACACCCGCTCGTCGACCATCGGCTTCGCCGACGGCACCGCCCGCAAGTTCGTGTCGGTCGAGACCCGTCTGCTGCCCGCCGAGATCGGCCGCATCGCCGACGACCTGCGTACGCAGATCATCGAGATCGGCCGGCACGATCCCCCGGGCAAACCCGGAACCATCCACCGCAAGCTGCGGACCCAGATCATCGAGATCGGCCACCGGTTCAACCCGGGGGTGATCGGCCACTTCGCCGACCGCGTCATCGAGGACTTCGACCTGATCCAGGCCGACCATCCGCAGTACACCGACGCGGAGCTCAGCGAGGCGCTGCGCAAGAACGTGATCGACCTGGGCGCCGAGCTGCTGACCGACGTCGGCTCCCGTCCGGCCGCGGCCGCCAGCCAGATCGTGGAGATCGATCCGGAGACCGAGGGCAGCACCGCCGAAGGCGGGGCCCAGGGCGGGGTCGGGGCCGTGCCCGAGCTGGTCGAGATCCGCACGGTGGCGCGTTACCCGCTGCCGCCGGTCGGCCAGGGACCGGTCGACATCTTCGTCTCGGACGACGGGGCACGGGCCCTGGTGAGCTGGCACAGCGACGGCGATCTGCTCTACACGGAGTCGATCGACTCGGGGGCGCCCTCGTGGACCGAGCCCAAGCGCCTGGTCTTCGGCGACGGGTTCGACCCCTCCCAGATCCGGCAGATCCTCCAGGACCGGATCCGCCAGCGCCCCTGATGCGCTGACCGGGCCCCTTCCTCCCCGCACCGGCAGGAGTCTCCGGGCGGCGGCGCCCCCTTCCCCCGCCCAGGCCGGCAGTCTCCGGCCGTCCTGGGCGACGGGGGCGGGGAACCGAGGATAGGGGGCGATTCCACCGGTGGGTGGCATCGCTCGCGCAGTCGGGTAGAATGCCCGTTTGCGCCATGGACCGATCCAGACACACCGCCGACGCCCCCTCCCGACACCGCCCGGCCAGGACGCCCTACTGGATCGCCCTGGTCGGGATCCTCGCCTTCCTCGGCTGCCTCGACTTCGGCCCGGACGGTCAATCGGCCGCCCGGGGCCAGGCCGAGACCCAAGCCCAGCCCGCGGCCTCGGCCGACAGCGCGAGCACGCCGCGCCCGATCGCCCCGCGAAGCGACCTGCGCCCGGACGAGAAGGCGACCATCGCGCTCTTCCACCAGGCCTCTCCTTCGGTGGTCTTCATCACCACCCTGGAGATGCGGCGAGACCTCTTCAGCCTCGACCTCCACGAGATCCCCCGCGGCACCGGCTCCGGCTTCATCTGGGACCACCAGGGGCACGTGATCACCAACTACCACGTGATCCAGGGGGCGAGCAGCGCCCAGGTCACGCTCGCCGACCGCACCTCTTACGACGCCAAGCTGGTCGGCGCCGCACCGGAGAAGGATCTGGCGGTGCTCGAGATCCAGGCGCCGGAGAAGGAGCTGCAGCCGATTCCGGTAGGCCGCTCCCACGACCTCGCCGTCGGCCAGAGCGTCTACGCCATCGGCAACCCGTTCGGCTTCGACCAGACCCTCACCACCGGCGTGATCAGCGCCCTCGGCCGGGAGATCGAGTCGATGGCGCAGATCCCGATCCGTGACGTCATCCAGACCGACGCGGCGATCAACCCAGGCAACTCCGGTGGCCCGCTGCTCGACAGCTCGGGCCGTCTGATCGGCGTCAACGCCGCCATCGTCAGCCCGTCCGGCTCCTACGCGGGCATCGGGTTCGCCATCCCGGTCGACACCGTCAACTGGGTGGTGCCCGAGCTGATCGCCCACGGCCGCCTGGTCCGCCCCAGCCTGGGCGTCGACCTGGCCAACGACCGGGTGACCC
Source organism: uncultured Acidobacteriota bacterium (assembly GCA_963843755.1). Lineage (GTDB taxonomy): Bacteria > Acidobacteriota > Thermoanaerobaculia > Multivoradales > DATKCC01 > CAWJLS01. The sequence goes on along the minus strand of CAWJLS010000013.1, from coordinate 57,714 downwards.
AGAACCTTGGCATCGAGGGCGCGCTGGTCGTGCGGGTCAAGCCAGGCAGCGCCGCGGCGCGGGCCGGCATCCACCCCACCCGGCGCGACCGCCGCGGGCGCATCGAGCTGGGCGACCTGATCGTCGCGCTCGACGGCAAACCCGTGGCGTCCGCCAACGACCTGTTGCTGCGCCTGGAGCGGTTCAAGACCGGGCAGACCGTCAAGCTGACCCTCGAGTACGACGACCAGCAGCGCGACGTCCGCCTCGAGCTGGGAGCGCCCCAGTAACCGACACCCCGATCGAGCGCCGATCGCCGTGGCCGCCCGCAGCGGCCTGAGCTCTCCACGTCACCCACGGAGTCGATTCTTCGATGATCCCCTTCATCCTGTCCGGCGGCAGCGGAACCCGTCTCTGGCCGGTCTCCCGGGCCGCGGTGCCGAAACAGTTCTGCGACCTGTTCGGCGAGTCGCTCCTGGCCAAGACCCTGCGGCGCCTGGCGCCTTTCGGGCGGCCGGGGATCGTCGGCGCGCGAGACACCGAGGTTCTCGCCCGCCGCGTCCTCCGGGAGGTCGCCCTGCCGGACGACCACGCCTGGTTCGAGCCGATCGGGCGCAACACCGCGCCCGCGGTCGCCCTGGTCTGCCACCTGCTCGCACTGCGCGGCGAAGGCTCGGCCGTCGTCGGCATCTTCCCGGCCGACCACCTGGTGGAGGACGAGGAGACCTTCGCCCGGGCGGTCCGCCTCGCCGAGCACTGCGCCGAGCGTGGCCAGGTGGTGACCATCGGCATCCGGCCGACCCGCCCCGAGACCGGCTACGGCTACATCGAGCTCGGCCCCGACGTGTTCGCGGAGGAGGCGCAGGACGAGGACGGCGAGCCCGGCCCGCAGCCGCTCGTCGCCCGGGCCGTCCTCGGCTTCCGGGAAAAGCCCAACCGGGAGACCGCCCGGCGCTATCTCGAGACCGGGGCGTTCGTCTGGAACGCCGGCATGTTCGTCTTCCGTGCCGAGGTCATGGCCGGCCACTTCGCGCGGCTGATGCCCGAGCTGTGGGCGGCGATCCGCACGCTCGAGCCGGACCTGTCGAACCTCGACGCGGTCTACGGGCAGCTCGAGCCGGAGAGTCTCGACTACGGCATCATGGAGCGCCTGGACGAGCAGGTGTCGATCCCCTGCTCCATCGGCTGGAGCGACGTCGGCTCGTGGGACGAGGTGGCGCGGATCGCGCGCACCGAGAGCGCCTCCGAGGAGACGACCTGCTCCGTCGGCGGCGGCGACAACTTCGTCCTGCCCTTCCGCGACCGGCTGGTCGCCCTGGTCGACGTCGACGACCTGCTGGTGGTCGACACCGCCGACGCCCTGCTGGTCGCGCGCAAAGGCTCGTCCCAACAGGTCAAGGAGGTGGTCGCCCGCCTCGCCGCGGCAGGGCGCCCTCAGGCCACCGAGCACGTCTACGACCTGCGCCCCTGGGGGCGCTTCGAAGTCTTGCGGGACACCGACGAGTTCAAGTCGAAGGTGATCGACGTCGACCCCGGACAGCGGCTCTCGTACCAATCCCACGAGCACCGCTCGGAACACTGGATCATCGTCCGCGGGCGCCCCGAGGTCATCCTCGACGACGAGACGATCCAGCTCGAACCGGGCGACCACATCTACATCCCCCAGGGCGCCAAGCACCGTATCCGCAATCCCACCGACGAGCCCGTGACCTTCGTCGAGGTCCAACTCGGCACCTACTTCGGCGAGGACGACATCATGCGCTATCAAGACGACTACGACCGGACCTGACGTGACCCCCGAACCGACTTCCCCCCGCGAACCGATCTTCCGTCCCACCTACCGCCTGCTCGGCTACTGTGTCGTCGTCGGCGTGCTCGGCGGCATCGCCGCCGTCGTCTTCGAGCTCTGCGTCCACGTGGCGCAGCACTACCTGATCGAGGGCATCGGCCACTTCTCGCCGCCCGAGACGGGCGTCCTCGATCCGGCCGTTCAGCTCCCCCACGGCCTCGCCCTGTGGTGGCTGCCCCTGGTCACCACCCTCGGCGGCCTGATCTCCGGCTTCATCGTCTACCGCTGGGCGCCGGAAGCCGAAGGGCACGGCACCGACGCCGCCCTCGAGGCGTACCACACCCGCGGCGGCGAGGTGAACGGCCGTACCCCCGTGGTCAAGACCATCGCCTCCGCCCTGACCATCGGCTCCGGCGGTGTGGCCGGCCGTGAAGGGCCGACCGCCCAGATCGTGGTCGGCCTCGGCGGCCTGTTGGCCAAGCTGGTCCGCCTGCGCGGCCAGGAGCGCCGCATCCTGCTGCTGGCCTCCATGGCCGCCGGCCTCGCCGCGGTCTTCCAGGCGCCCCTGGGCATGGCCATCTTCGCGGTCGAGATCCTCTACTCGGGCATGGTGTTCGAGTCGGAGGCGCTGATCTACACGGTGGTCTCCGCGGTCACCGGCTACGCGGTGCGCGGCCTGATCGAGGGCGGCTGGTCGCCGATCTTCGCCATCCCGGCCGGGCTCTCGTTCTCGCCCCTCGAGCTGGTCGGCTACGCCGTCCTCGGCGTGTTCGCCGGCCTGCTCGGCGCGGCCCTGCCGACGGTCTTCTACTGGGTGCGCGACCAGTTCCATCGCATCCCGATCGTGCCCCACGTCAAGCCGGCCATCGGCGGCCTGCTGGTCGGCCTGATCGGCATGGCCGCCCCGCAGGTCCTGGGAACCGGGTACGGCTGGGTGGAGTTGGCCATCGCCGGCCAGCTCTCCATCGGCATCCTCCTGGCCCTGCTGTTCGTCAAGGGGCCGGCCATGGCCCTGACCATCGGCTCCGGCGGCTCCGGCGGCGTCTTCGCGCCGACCATCACGGTCGGCGCCGGGCTGGGCGCCGTGGTCGGATGGGCCCTGACCCACGTGCTGCCGGTCGGAGCGCTGCCGACCACCGCGCCGTTCGTCCTGGTCGGCATGGCGGCGGTCTTCGCCGGCGCCGCGCGGACGCCGATCTCGACCCTGATCATGGTGGCCGAGATGACCGGCGGCTACGGCCTGATCGTCCCCGCCATGCTGGCCAACACGGTCTCCTTCGTCGTCCAGCGCCACCTCACCTCGGGGCTGCGCTACCCGACCCTCTACGAGCACCAGGTGCCGGCCCGGGAGGACTCGCCCGCCCACCGCGGCGTCTTTGTCCGCCGCGCCCTCCAGATGCTCGAAGGCGACGGCGACGCCCTCGAATCGACCGAGCTGACCCTGCCGCGGCTGGTCAGCCTGCTGCGTTTCGGCGAGCCGATCCCGGTCACCGACGGCGCCGGCTCGCTGGTGTCAATCGAGATCGGCGAAGGCTCGGCGCTGGCCGACACGCCGGTCTCCGAATCGATCGGCGGGATCTCCGGCGTCACGGCCGTGGCGATCTTGCGCTCCGAGGAGATGGTGATCCCGCGGGGACCGACCCGGATCGAGGCCGGCGACCAGGTGGTGCTGATCGCCACGCCGGAGGCCTATGCGACGCTCCGGGGGATGGCGCTGGGACCGGACGGCGCCGAGTAGCCCGGCGCTCGGCCTCCGCCCCGACGCCCGAGCGGTCCCCTGCGGATCTCCGCGGGGGATCGAATCCGAGGGCCAGGAGCCCGGGCGGGAGGCGAGGCGGGGAGCGGGGCGCGGCTCAGTCGAACCGGAGGTCGATCTCGCCGCCGGAGACGCCGACGGTCACCCGGCCGCCGTCGCGCAGGCGGCCGAACAGCAGCTCGTCGGTCAGCGGGCGCTTGACCGTGCGATCGATCACCCGCGCCAGCGGCCGCGCGCCGTAGGCCGGGTCGTAGCCGCGCTCGGCCAGGAGCTGGCGGGCGGCCGGCGTCGCGGCCAGCTCCACCTTGCGCTCCGCGAGCTGCTTGCGGACCTCGTCGAGGAACTTGTCGACGATCCGCACCATCACGGCCGGGTCGAGAGCCCGGAACGCGATGCGGGCGTCCAGGCGGTTGCGGAACTCCGGGGTGAAGACCCGCTCGAACGCCTCCTTGTCCGCCCCCTGGTTGCGCACCGGCTCGCCGCCACCGGTGAAACCGGGGGTGCGGCCGGCCAGCTCGCGGGCGCCGACGTTCGAAGTCATCAGCAGGATCGTCTGGCGGAAGTCGGTCACCTTGCCGTTCGAATCGGTCAGGGTGCCGTGGTCCATCACCTGGAGCAGGATGTTGTAGACGTCGGGATGGGCCTTCTCGATCTCGTCGAGCAGCAGCACCGCGTACGGGCTCTTCGACACCGCCTCGGTCAGCAGGCCGCCGCGGTCGAAGCCGACGTAGCCCGGCGGCGCCCCGACCAGGCGCGAGACGCTGTGGCGCTCCATGTACTCGCTCATGTCGAAGCGCAGCAGTGGCACGCCCAGGCAGGTGGAGAGCTGGCGCGCCGCCTCCGTCTTGCCGACGCCGGTCGGTCCGGTCAGCAGGAAGGCGCCGACCGGGCGGTCCGGGCTGGCCAGTCCGGCGCGGGCCATCTTGATGGCGCCGACCAGGGTCTCGATCGCCTCGTCCTGGCCGAACACCGCCGCCTTGAGGTCCATCTCGAGGGCGCCCAGACGCTCCCGGTCGTCGCCCTGGACCCGCCGCGGCGGGATCTGGGCCATGGTCGCCAGCACCGACTCGATGCGCCGCACGCCGACCCGCTTGCGTCCGGCGAGGCGTGCCGCGGCGCCGGCTTCGTCCAGCAGGTCGATCGCCTTGTCGGGCAGGGCCCGATCGCGCAGGTGCCGTGCCGCGAGCTCGGCGGCCGCGCGGATGGCCGGGCGGGTGAAGGTGACGCCGTGGTGCTCCTCGTAGCGTCCCCGGAGGCCGTCGAGGATCTCGACCGTCTCCTCGACCGACGGCTCGTTGAGCTCCACCTTCTGGAAGCGGCGGGCCAGCGCGCGGTCGCGCTCGAAGCTCTGCCGGTACTCCTCCCAGGTGGTGGCGCCGATGCAGCGCAGCGCCCCCGAGCGTAGCGCCGGCTTGAGCAGGTTCGAGGCGTCCATGGTGCCGCTGCCGGCGGCGCCGGCGCCCACCAGGGTGTGGATCTCGTCGACGAACAGCACCGCCCGCTCCCGGTCCTTGAGCGCCTTGAGCACCGCCTTGAGTCGGTTCTCGAAGTCGCCGCGGTAGCGGGTGCCGGCGACCAGGGCGCCCAGGTCGAGGGAGAAGATCGACGCGTCGCGTAGCGGCTCCGGCACCCGGCCCTCGGCGATGCGCAGGGCGAGCCCTTCGACCAGCGCGGTCTTGCCGACGCCCGAGTCGCCGACGAAGATCGGGTTGTTCTTGCGCCGGCGGGCGAGCACGTGAAGGGTGCGTTCGATCTCGCGGTCGCGGCCGACCAGCGGATCGACCAGCCCGCGGCGGGCCAGGTCGGTCAGGTCTTGGGTGAACGCCGCCAGCGGATCGCGGCCGGTCTCCTCCTCGTCGTCCTCGTCGAGGTCGTCCTCGTCGTCGAAGACGTCGTCCTCGTCGTCCAGGCCGTCCGGCTCCCAGCCCTCGTCGCTCGGCTCGCCCTCGCCGACGCCGTGGGCGAGATAGGCCACCAGCTCGAGGCGGGTGACGCCCTCCTCTTCCAGGAAGTAGACGGCGAACGACTCCGGCTCCGCGTACATCGAGACCAGCACGTCGGGACCGCCGACCTCGTCCTTGCCCGCCCCCTGGCGCTGAGCAACGGCCCGCGCCAGCACCCGCTGGAAGGCCAGGGTGGTCGACGGCTCGCCCCGCTCGTCCTCGGGCATCCGGTCGAGCTCGTCGTCCAGGAAGCGCTCGAGGCGCGACTGGAGGCTCGGGAGATCCGCTCCCGAGCGGCGCAGCACCCGGGCGGTGAGGTCGTCCTGGATGAGGGCGTAGAGCAGGTGCTCGAGGCCGGCGTACTCGTGCCCCCGGTGGGCCGCCTCCATGAGCGCCGCGGAGAGGGAGATCTGGAGCTCCCGGGAGAGCCTCATGCCGGGTCCACCGTGCATTTGAGCGGCATGCCCTGCTGCCGCGCCTCGGCCGTCACCTGGGCCACCTTGGTCTCGGCCACCTCGTAGGTGAAGATCCCGGCCACCCCCAGCCCGCGGTGGTGGACCTCCAACATGATGCGGGTCGCCTCGACCCGGGACTTGCGGAAATAGCGCACCAGCATGTCCACCACGAACTCCATGGTGGTGAAATCGTCGTTGTGGAGCAGGACCTTGTACAGGCGGGGCTTCTGCACCGCCTTGCGCTGCCGAACGGCCAGCTCCTCCCGCTGGTCCGAGTCTGCCGAAGCGCCGGAGCCCAGCAAAGGGCGTGGTGGCGGGGCCGGTAGACTACGGTCGGTCCCGAGGATCTTCATCGAGGGTCACTTTAAGCAAGGGAGGTCCCGATAGCAAGGGCGGAAACCGTTCGCACCCCGTCCTGTCACCTCGTGGCCGCGCCCGAGACGGCGACCTTGCGTGGTAGGATTTTTCACGGTCCGCCCCGGCCCGGTCCGTCCGGAACCGGGGCGTCGTGCTGTTTGGACACCGCCGGAAAGTTGGACATCGCCGGACAGGAGAGCGCGCAGCGAGATGATTCCCCCCGAAGCCGACGCGGCGACCGAAGCCGCCTGGACCGTCGACGACGCCACCGAGCTCTACAACGTCGACGGCTGGAGCAACGACTACTTCTCGATCAACCAGCGCGGCCACCTGGTGGTCCACCCGGGCGGCCCCGGCACCGCCACCATCGATCTCAAGGCCCTGGTCGACGAGGTCCGTGAGCGCGGCATCGCGCCGCCGCTCCTGCTGCGCTTTTCCGAGATCATCGAGGCACGGGTCGTCGAGCTGAACGAGGCCTTCCGCACCGCCATCGGCGAGTACCGCTACCGCGGCGAGTACCGGGGCGTCTACCCGATCAAGGTCAACCAGGACCGCTACCTGGTCGAGCGGCTGGTCGAGTACGGCCGCCCCTACCACTACGGCCTCGAGGCCGGCTCGAAGCCGGAGCTGCTGGCGGTCATGGGGATGGTCGAGGACCCCGAGGCGCTGATCGTCTGCAACGGCTACAAGGACGAGGAGTACGTCGAGACCGCCCTGCTGGCCTCGAAGCTCGGACGGCGGGTCGTGCTGGTGGTCGAGAAGCTCTCCGAGCTGCCGCTGATCCGCCTGGTGGCCGAACGGACCGGCGTCACCCCGCGCATCGGCATACGCTCGCGCCTGTCGACCCGCGGCGCCGGCCACTGGGAGGGCTCCGGCGGCGACCGCTCCAAGTTCGGCCTGTCGGCGAGCGACCTGCTGTCGGCCGTCGCGCTCCTCCGCGAGTACGGCCTGCTCGAGCGCTTCCAGCTCCTCCACTTCCACCTGGGCAGCCAGATCTCGTCGATCCGGTCGATCAAGGAGGGCATCCGCGAGGCCGCCTGGACCTACGTCAACCTGGCGGAGATGGGCGCCGGCCTGCGCTACCTCGACGTCGGCGGCGGCCTGGGGGTCGACTACGTCGGCACCCGCAGCGACGAGATCTCGTCGATGAACTACACCCTCCAGGAGTACGTCAACGACGTGGTCTACGGCGTCCAGGAGGTGTGCGACCAGCGCGACGTCCCCCACCCGACCCTGGTCAGCGAGTCGGGGCGCGCGGCGGTCGCCCACCACGCCGCCCTGGTCGTCGACGTGCTGGGCGCCACCGAGTTCGCCGTCGGGCCGATCCCCGACCGGCTGCCGGACGACGCCGAGCCGGCCCTGGCCAACCTCTTCTACGCCCACCGCGAGGCCTCGGAGGACAACCCGATCGAGGTCTACCACGACGCCCTGTCCGCCCGGGACGACTGCCGGACCCTGTTCAAGCTGGGGCATCTCTCCCTCGACCACCGAGGGCTGGCGGAGGATCTCTTCTGGGCCATCTGCCGCAAGCTGAGCGGCCTGCTCTCCGAGCATGCCGGCGAGCAGGACGAGCCGCCCGAGGAGCTGCGGGCCCTGACCCACGAGCTGGCCGACACCTACTTCTGCAACTTCTCGGTCTTCCAGTCGATGCCCGACTCGTGGGCGATCGACCAGGTCTTCCCGGTGATGCCGATCCATCGCCTGAACGACCGGCCGACCCGCCGCGCCATCCTGGCCGACATCACCTGCGACTCCGATGGCAAGATCGACCGCTTCATCGACCGGACCGAGGACAAGCGGGTGCTGGAGCTGCACCCGTTCGACGGCTCGCCCTACTACCTGGGCGCCTTCCTGGTCGGCGCCTACCAGGAGATCCTGGGCGACCTCCACAACCTGTTCGGCGACACCAACTCGGTCACCGTCTCGCTCGATCCGGAGACCGACAGCGGCTACCAGATCGACGAGGTGGTGGCCGGCGACACGGTGACCGACGTGCTGCGCTACGTCAGCTACAGCCGGCGCGCCCTGCTCGCCCGGGTCCGCCGCTTCTCCGAGCAGGCGCTGCGCGAGCGGCGCATGACCCTCGAAGAGTCCCGCCACCTGCTCGAGATGTACGAGAAGGGGCTCGCCGGATACACCTACCTCGAAAGGGATTGATGGCTTCGGAACGTACCGTCACCGACCCGGCCGGCGTGGCAGCGCTCGCCGAAACCCTCCGCTCCGCCGGGACCGTCGCCATGGATCTCGAGTTCGTCTCCGAGAGCCGCTACCTTCCGGAGCTCTGCCTGGTCCAGGTCGGTTGGGGCGACCCGGAAGACGCCGACGTGGCGGCGATCGACCCCCTGGCCGTCGACCCGACGCCGGTCGTCGCGCTGGTCGCCGATCCGGAGGTCGAGACGGTCTTCCACGCCGCCCAGGCGGACCTGGCGCTGCTCGGCCAACGTTTCGACGTCGCCGCCGTCTCGCTCTACGACAGCCAGATCGCGGCGGCCTTCCTCGGCCTCGGCGACCAGGTCGGGTACGCCAACCTGATCGACTCGCTGCTCGACATCTCCCTGGACAAGGGGGCCCAGTTCACCGACTGGTGCAGGCGCCCCCTGAGCGCCGAACAGCTCCGCTACGCCCTCGACGACGTCCGCTACCTGCACCGCGTCTGGCCGGAGCTCCGGCGGCGCCTCGAAGAGGCCGGTCGCCTGCCCTGGGTGGTCGAAGAGACGCAGCGGCTGGCGGAGACCGCCGCCTCCCGCACGCCGCCCGAGCAGATGTACCGCCGGGTCAAGGCCTGGACCAAGCTCCGCGGCAAGGACCTGGGAGCCCTCCGGGCCCTGGCCGCGTGGCGCGAGCGCACCGCCCTCGACGAGAACCGTCCGCCCTCCTGGATCGTCCAGGACCGCTCCCTGCTCGAGATCGCCCGCCGGGCGCCGGCCAGCCCCCAGGACCTGCACGGCATCCGCGGCATCAAGGAGGGCACCGTCCACCGCCACGGCCGGGAGATCCTCGACGCCGTCCGCAGCGGCCGCAACGACCCGCCGCCCCGGGAGTCGCGCGTCCGGCCGCTGCCCGACGCCGCCCGGGCGTGGTCGGTGCTGCTCTCCGGCCTGGTCAACGCCCGCGCCCGCGAAGCCGGCATCGCGCCGCGCTTCGTCGGCACCCGGAGCGACGTGGAAGAGCTGGTGCGCTGGTGGGTCGAGGGCGACCGCGACACCGAGCCCGAGCTGCCGGTGCTCGGCGGCTGGCGCCGCGAGCTGGCCGGCGAGGCGCTGCTCGCCTGGCTGTCGGGCGAGACCGCCATCGAGATCGACGAATCGTCCGACGCCGGCATCCGACTGGCGGGCGGCTGACCGCCTCCCGCGCGTCCCGAAGGAGCCCTCTCATGCCCATCTCCTCCGAAGAGTTCCGCAGCGTCCTGCGCCACTACCCGTCCGGGGTGACCATCGTGGCGGTCAAGGCGGGCGACCAGACCCACGGCCTGACGGTCTCGGCCTTCGCCTCCATCTCCCCCCAGCCGCCGCTCGTCATGGTGATCGTCGACCACCGCCACCGCGCCTACAAGCTCCTCGAGCGAGAGGGGGCGGTGTTTTCGGTCAACATCCTCCGCCACGACCAGGTGGAGATGTCCAACCGTTTCGCCTGGGTCAAGGACGAGGACCGGTTCGCCGTCGGCGACTGGCGCACCGCGGCCACCGGCGCGCCGGTCCTGGGCGACGCCCTGGCCTGGATGGACTGCACGATCCAGGGGCGCTACGCGGCCGAGACCAACACGATCTACGTCGGCGAGATCCAGGCCGCCCACGTCCCGCACCCGGACGAGCCGCCGCTGCTCTACTGGAACCGGGGCTACCGCCACCTCGACGTCCACCACGACCCGGGCGCGCAGGACACCGGCTCCTCCGACGGGGAAACCGAGCCCGCGGGCTGACGAACCCGGCGGGGACCGCCGCGCTCAGTCGAAGTTGACGTACAGGCGTGCCGGCGGCCGGGGCGGCCAGGGGACCGGCTCGGGGGTGGCGACGATCAGGCGGCCCGGTCCGTTGCCGGTGAGCCGCCGCACCTCGTGCCAGCCGCGCCGTAGAACCCCCTCGCGGAACGGCGCGCCGTCCACCTCGAAGGTGCCGGCACCCTCGATCCGGAACCGCTTCTCGGCAAGCGCTTCGAAGCGGCGCGTCTCCCCCACCGCCAGCCTGGAGAGATCGGCTCCGAGCAGAAAGATGTTGCCGTCGTAGTGGACGAACCGCTGGGCGAGGAACCGGCGGTCCGGCGCGTCCAGCCAGCTCGTCCGGTAGCTCACGATCAGTGCCACCGTGCCGGTCCGCCGAAGCTCTTCCGGGATCGGCGGCAGACCGCCCGCGCGGTAGCGGGAGAAAGTGTTGCCGGTCATCAGGTAGGCGAACTGACCGTCCGGCCGAAAGTAGAGCCCGACCATGTCGAAGACCGGGTCGCCGGGGTCCGTCACCCGCTGGACCTCCTCCAGGGTCTCAAGCTGGTGGGTCTGCGAACGGCTCGCCACGTCGACCAGGCGCGGAAAGGTCACCAGCAGGCTCACCGCGACCAGGACCAGGACGAGGGCCAGGCCGGCCGGCCGGGCCGCGGTGAGCCCGAACCGGGACGCCACGCACGCCACCACCACTCCGGCGAGCACGGCCAGCGTCGGCAGGACCGTCACGTGAAGATAGGGGAACGGGAACGGATTGAGCCAGAGCGATGCCAGGAGCACCACGCCCAGAACCAGGGTGAAACGAACGCCGGCCACGTTGCGGCAGGACGACGGGGCCGGCGACCGCTGGAGCCAGGCGGCAGCGCCGTAGATCAGGCCGGCGAGGGCAAGGGCGGAGAACACGCCGTTTCTGAGACCCTCGTGCGCCAGGAACGGCCAGGGCCCGAAGCGGGTCGTGTGCGCCGCCGTTCCCAGGGCTTCGGAGGCCGCGCTCAGGACATTGAGGCGGAGGAAGGGCACGAGGTTGCCGAGCCATGCCATGACCGCGGCCGCCGACAGCAGCGGTAGAGTCCACGCCACCATCGGCCAGACGACCAGCGATGGAGAGCGCCGCCGGACCGCCGTGACCAGCCAGAGGCAGCCGAAGGCGAAGCAGGCGAACGCCGCCTTGTTGGTGAAGAGGAAGGCCGCAGAGAGCAAGAGTCCCTCGACGACGAAGCGGCGGCGCGCGCTCCAGCCCGAGAGCTCCACCGCCAGGGCGGCTGCCGTGCACAGAGCGACCGCGCCATCGGGTCTCACCTCCATTCCCCGCTCCAACAGGGTCGTGTTGGTCAGGCAGAGGCCGCCGGCCAGCCAGGCACCGAGCCAGTTGCTCAGCCGGTAGGCACAGAGGCCGACCAGCACGATGGTGCCGAGCAACATCCCGGTGCTGAGGATTCGCGCACGACGGAAGCTCGCCGCCGGTCGGGCCGGATCGATCAGAGGTTCGAGCAACGGGTAGAGCAACGGGTCGTGCGCTTGGCGAAAATCCCGGTAGATGAGCCGTCCCGCCCGGAGCTCGTAGGCCGCGTGAATGTGCTCGACCTCGTCGACCTGGAACGGCCGGCTCGCGGCCATTTCCACCAGCAGGCCGAGAGCTCCGAGCAACACAACTCCCAGCAGGCCGGCGAGGAGGATGCGGGCCGGCGAAAAGGGCGTCGCCGGCCGGCCGCGGTCGTCCGCCCCCTCAGCCGTCGCCATCGACATTCTCCGCGCGCGGTTCCGCTTCCATGATCGGCCGGGAGTCTACCGCGCCCCGCGGCCGGGAGCTGCTTGGCCGAGTGCCAACGAGCGCCCGAGAAGCTCAGGTCGCGGGGATACGTCCCGTCGCACTATCCTCACCCGGGTCGGCGAGCATCCGGCGAATCTCTCCGGGCGGGTGGTACATCGCGACGTCGACGATGCTCAGCAGACTCGCCTCGGCGTACTCGCGGCGTAGCGCCTCGACCGGAATCTCGGGCACGAACCGTAGCTCGATCCCCGCGGCGGCGAACCGCTCCGGGCGATAGAGAGCACGCCCGCCGGGCAGGTTCCAGTAGGTCGAGGCGCCGAGCCGGCGGCAGATCTCGACGACCCGTTCCTGCGGGTCGGCAGGAACCGCCCCGGAGCCCTCCACCTCCGAGGACCAGACCCACTCGGGAGCCAGATCGAGGGCATCGGCGAACCGGACGAGCAGCACGAAGAGAAGATCGACGAGACGGTGGGGGGGATCCCAGAGCGGCTCGATGAGCGCCATTACCTCGTCGAACCGGGGCGCGCGCCCATAGGTGTGGTGGAGGGTCGTCCGGAGCCGGTCCTGCCACGGAGGGTCGAACGCGATGTCGATCTCGCGGATGGCGGCCTCCCGCGGCGCCTTGCGCACCGGCACCTGGAGCCATCGCCACGCGGCGTCCGGACCGCTGCCTCCCCCGGCAATCCGGATCCGGTTCCGGTTGATCCACTCCCTCCGGACGTACTGAGCGCTGTCGAACAGAACGAACCGGTCGACCCGGCTCATCAGGGCGAAGTAGCCGAGATGGGGCAGCAGGCGAGGCTGCATGATGCAGACCGTCGAGCTCATGGTTCCTCGCCGAGGCCCTCCTCTACCAGATCCTCGTCCGCCTCCTGGGCCTCCCGCCGGAGCTGGCCGAAAAATCGGCTGCCGTCGGCCACCAGCTCGAGCACGGCCCCGGCGCCGGACGCCAGGTACTTGGTCAGCAGGTTGAGGGCGACCGCCACCACCAGGGTGTCGCTGCTCACGTCCAGCAGGGAGCCGACCACCAGCACCGATCCCTCGACCGCGGTGATGCCGAAGAGCGACAGCGGTACGGCCCAGCCGAGCCGCGGCAGCAGCGAGACCATCGCCGCCACCATCCAGGAGCGGGCGGCGAGCTCGGGCAGCCCGACGCGATGGGCGAGCACGATCAGCGGCCAGATCAACAGGGAGACGGCGAACGGACGGCCGAGGAACCTCTGCTGGCCCAGGAACTCGAAGCTCCTCCGCAGCAGCCCTCGGGCCCACGGCACCGTGCGGAGCACGACCAGAGCCACCAGGACTGCGACGACCGCACCCGCCGCGACCACGCGCCAGCTCTCCATGGCGAGGCGCACCTGCGGCGTGGTGACGACCAGCACGACCAGGAGCGGCAAGCACACCGTCGCCAGGCTCACCGTCCCCACCACCCGGTCGAGAACGACCGATCCGGCCCCCATCTTCTTTTGCCCCGTGCGCTGCGCCACCTTCCAGATGCGAACTGCCTCGCCGCCGATGAACGTCTGGAGCCACAGGTTGGCGAACTCCGCCAGCAGCCCGACGCGCAGCAGGAACGCGACCGTGACCCGGCGCAGCCCGAGATGCTCCCGGGCGACGATCCGCCACCGCCAGGCGGTGACCACCCGGGTGAGAAGCATCAGGACGACGAACCCCGCCATGTTGGCAGCCGGCACCGCGCGGAACGCGAGGCGGAGCTGATCCAGGTCGAGGAGCCGGGTCCCCGCGGCGATCAGGGCACCCAGAATGACGAGCTGAACCGCCATCCCGAGCCAGGCACGACGGCGTGTGCGGCCGCGATTCGGCGTCGCCCGCTCGCCCGTCATCGGACGCTACCCAGCCACCCGGACGAGCCGGCGGCTAAGGTACACTTTCGCTGCCTCCGGGTCTGGCACCGGCCGAGGCGGAGGAGAGTCGGTTCCTGGAGCATCGGAAGGCTGGCCATGCGGACGGTCCGGAGAGCAGCTCGGCCGAGAATTCGGGGGGTTCTCACGGAGATCGCCTGGGTTCGCGGCCGCATCCTACAGGACAACGGACAGCACTCGTGCACGAAGAGACCCTCACCGTCATCGTCCCCTGCCTGAACGAGCAGTCCGGCGTCGCGCCGACCGTCCGGGGCATCCTCGACCACGCCCGGACCTTGCCGGTCGAGGTACAGGTGCTGATGGTGGACGACGGCTCGACCGACGGCACCCGCGAACGCATGGAGGAGCTGGCCGCCGAGCACGACGCCTGCTCCACCCTGTTCAACGAGACGAACCTCGGCATGGGCCGGAGCGTGATCCGAGCCTACGACCGGATCCCCGAGCAGTCTTGGGTCACCGTCCTGCCGGGCGACAACGAGTTCGCGTTCGAGTCGATCGACAGCTTCCTCGCCGTGCGCGACCGCTACGACCTGATCCTCGGCTACATGCAGAACCCGGTGATCCGCACCTTCGGCCGGCGCTTCGCCTCCTGGGCGTTCACCCGGGTGGTGAGCACGCTCTACGGCTTCCCGTGGCGCTACCTCAACGGCATGAAGATGTACCGGGTCGAGGTGTTCAAAGGGCTCGACATCGTCTCGAGCGGCCACGCCTTCGTCGCCGAGATGATCGCCAAGTCTCAACTGCGCAACCCGCGGCTGCGCATCGGTGAGGTGCCGTTCGCCGCGCGGGGGCGGGCGCGGGGGGAGTCGAAGGCGATCCGCCCAGGCTCGGTGCTGCGGGCGGTCGGCGATGTCTATCGCGGGGCACGCTCCGTGGCCCGGTATCGCGACGAGGTGATCTCGTCGGGAGGAGCGACATGATCCTGGTGACCGGCGGCGCCGGCTACATCGGCTCGGTGCTGGTACCCAAGCTGCTCGACCGCGGCTGGGACGTGACCGTCTTCGACTGCCTGCTGTTCGGACGCGAGCCGTTGGCGCCGGTCGCCGACCATCCGCGTCTGAGCGTCGTCGAAGGCGATCTGCGCGACCACGAGGCGGTCGCCGCGCTGGTCGAGGCCCATCCGTGGCAGGCGATCATCCACCTGGCCGCGATCTCGAACGATCCGTCGTCCGAGCTCGACCCGGCGCTCACCCGGGCGGTCAACCTGGACGGCCTGGAGGCCCTCTTCCGCCGGGCCAAGGCCGCCGCCGTCCCCCGGCTGATCTACGCCTCCTCGGCCAGCGTTTACGGCCTCAAGCAGGAGGCCGAGGTGACCGAAGAGCTGTCGCTCGAGCCGCTCACCCAGTACGCCCGCCTCAAGGTGCGCGGCGAGGAGATCCTCGCCGAGCTGATCGACGACTCCTTCTGCGGCGTGTCGGTGCGCTCGGCGACAGTCTGTGGCGACTCGCCGCGGCTCCGCCTCGACCTGACGATCAACCTGCTCACCGACCACGCCCTCACCCGCGGCGAGATCCGTGTCTTCGGCGGCGACCAGGAACGGCCCAACATCCACATCCAGGATCTGACCGACTTCTACGTCGAGCTGGTGACCGCACCGGCCGAACGGATCAACGGCGAGGCCTTCAACGTCTCCCGGGAGAACTCCTCGGTCCGGGACCTGGCCGAGATGGTCCGCGCCGAGATCGACCCGAAGCTGCCCATCCGGACCGTGCCGACCGACGACACGCGCTCCTACCGCCTCTCGGCCGGCAAGGTCGCCCGCGTCCTCGGGTTTCACGCCCGGACGCCGCTCGACACCGCGGTCCGTGAGCTGCGCTCGGCGTTCCGGAGTGGCCGCGTCGCCGACCCGGCCGCCCCGCTCTACCGCAATGTCGAGCACATGAAGCGGCACCGCGAGTTCTGGGACGCCTTCTCCGGGGCCGCTGAGTGACCGCGATCCCCTACGTCGATCTCGCGGCCCTACACCACCCCCTCCGGGAGCGGCTCCTCGAGGCGGTCGGCCGGGTGATCGATCACGGCCAGTTCATCCTCGGCCCCGAGGTCGCGGAGCTCGAACGGCGGCTGGCCGAACGGATCGGCGTGCCGGCGGTCGTCGGCGTCGGCAACGGCACCGACGCCCTGCTGTTGGCGCTCCGGAGCCGTGGCATCGGGCCGGGCGACGAGGTGATCACGGTGTCCCACTCGTTCGTGGCGACGGCGGCGGCGATCCGGCTGGCCGGAGCCCGCCCCGTGTTCGTCGACGTCGACGAGGAGTCCATGCTGCTCGATGCCGGCCGCATCGAGGCCGCCCTCACGGAGCGCACCCGGGCGGTGATGCCGGTGCACCTGAACGGTTTCCCGTGCGACCTCGACGCGATCGCCGCCGTCTGCCGCCGCCACGACCTCGCCCTGATCGAGGACTGCGCCCAGGCCTTCGGCGTCCGCTTCGCCGATCGACCGGTCGGCAGGACCGACCTCGGCTGCTTCTCGCTCCACCCGCTCAAGGTACTTCCCGGCTACGGCGACGGCGGCTTCCTCGCGGTGGCCGACGCGGCACGGGCGGACGACCTGCGGGAGCGGCGCAACCTCGGGCTGGTCGACCGCGACCACTGCCGGCTGGCCAGCGGCAACAGCCGGCTCGACACGATCCAGGCCGCCCTGCTGCTGGTCGCCCTCGACCAGTTCGAGGACTGGCTGGCGACGCGGCGGCGCCACGCCGCCGCCTACCGCCGAGACCTGCCCGAAGGCCTCCGCCTGCCGCCGGCCGAACGTCCGGGCGAGCTGGCGAGCTACAGCGCCTTCGTCGTCCGCCACCCCCAGCGCGATCGGCTCCAGGCGGCACTCCGCGACCGAGGGATCGACGCCAAGGCCCACTACCCGCTGGCAATCCACCAGCAGGAAGCGTTCGCGGACCTGCCCTCCGCCGCCCTGCCGATGACCGAGCGGGTGGTGGCGGAGATCCTCAGCCTGCCGGTCCACGGCGCCCTGTCCGACGCCGACCGGGAGCGGGTCGTGACCGGGGTCGGCGAGGCGCTCCTGGAGCTCGACCGGTGACCGCCGCCCGGCGCAAGATCCTCCCGGCCGACGAGCTCCTGGCCGCACGCCGGGAGCATCGACAGCGGGGCGACGTCGTCGTCCAGTGCCACGGCTGTTTCGACATCGTGCATCCAGGGCACATCCGCTACCTCCAGTTCGCCAAGGAGCAGGGCGACATCCTGATCGTCAGCGTGTCGAGCGACCGCACGGTCGGCAAAGGGGTCAACCGGCCCTACATCGCCGAAGAGCTCCGCTGCGAGAATCTGGCGGTACTCGAGATCGTCGACTACGTCTGCCTGGACGACCACGACTGGGCCGGGCCGATCCTCGAAGTCCTGCAGCCCGACATCTACGTCAAGGGCAAGGAGTACGAGACCAGCGCAGACCCCCGCTTCCTGAAGGAACGGGCACTGGTCGAGGCCTACGGCGGCACGGTGATCTTCAGCTCGGGCGAGGTGGTCTACTCCTCCACCTTCATCCTGGAGCAGTTCCGCCATCGCTTCCAGCTCGAGACCGAGAAGATCCGCGCGTTCTGTCGCCGTCACGGAACCGATCGCGCCGCCCTGGGTCAGATCCTGGAGCGCACCCAGGAGCTGCGCGTCCTGGTGATCGCCGATCCGGTGCTCGACCGCTACGTCCACTGCGACAGCCTGGGGATCGCTTCGGAGAGCCCGGTACTCGACGTCACCCCGATCCGGGAGGACTGGTACCTGGGGGCCGGCGGGCTGATCGCGGCACAGGCCAGCGCCCTCGGCGCCGATGCCGCCCTCCTGTCCGTCCTCGGCAGCTCGCCGGACGAGTCCCGCTTCCGCGACCACCTGGAGCGCTTCGGCATCGAGCCGCTGCTGATCGACGAGGACCGGCCGATCTACCGCAAGACCCGCTACCTGATCGAGGACTCGAAGGTCTTCAAGGTCAACTCCGGCCGCTACGCCCCGCTGTCGACCGCGGCCACCCGCCGCGTCGTCCAGGAGCTCGACCGGCGGGGCCAGGAGTTCGACGCCTGGATCGTCAGCGACTTCGGCTACGGCCTGTTCGGCCGCGAGCTGATCGAGGCCGTCGCCGACGCGTCGGGGCGCCTCGGCGTGCCGTACTTCTTCGACGTCAGCCACCAAGGCGCGGGCAACCTGCTCAAGTTCCACCGGCCGGCGCTGGCCACGCCGACCGAGGAGGAGCTGCGGTTCGCCTTCGGTGACCGGGAGAGCGGCCTGTCGAACCTGGCCAGCCGCTACTACCACGAGACCGAGGCCCGCCGCCTCGTGGTCACCATGGGCAAGCGGGGCGTCGTGCTGTTCGACCCACCGGAAGCGAACACCAGCCGGCTGGTGAGCGACTACCTGCCGGCGATGGAGGCGCAGCCGATCGACACGGTCGGCGCCGGCGACGTCTTCCTGGCGACCGTCACGCTGGCCTGCCTGGCGGAGGCTTCGACCGCGACCGGCGTCTACCTGGGGAGCTGCGTCTCCGGGCTCGCGGTGCGCAAGCTCGGCAACGAGCCGGTCGATCGGATCGACCTCGAGCGGTGGCTCGAGGGCCGCCCGGAGCTCGACTGACGGATCAGCCGCTCCCCTCGTCCACGAGCCCTGCGGCCCGCAAAGCGCCCCGCAGGCGCTCGACGATCTCCCCATCGAGCCCGTAGCCGCCCGGCTCGAACGGGCCGCGCCTCGGAGCCGTACGCTCACCGTCGGCACCGCCCGCGCCCCCCACGCTGTCGGCACCGGCGAACGCCAGCACCCGGTCCATCGCTCCCTCGGGGCTGCGGCAAACGTCCTCGTAGGTCAGCTCCAGCCAGCGCCCCGGATGGCTCTCGCGCGCCCGCCCGCCGACCTCCCGCAGGGAGCGGAGCTGCTCTGCGATCTGCTCCTCCGGCGGCCTGCTCTCGGCCTCTCCGACCCACGACGGGCGCACCGACCACCACCGCGAGGGGCCTCCGACCTCCGCACACCGTGTCCGGTAGATCGAGCAGGCCAGGGCCAGAGGATCCCGTTCGACCCACACCACGCGCAGGGCCGGGAGCCGCTCCAGGAGGACGTCGAGCACGTACCCGAGGATCGGGTTCTTGACCAGGAGCGGGCGGCCGTCCTCGGCCTGGAGCGCGCCGAGCTCCACGGCCATCGGGTGGTCGTCCCAGGACGCGAGAACCTCCCGCTCCGGCTGGTGATGCTCCTCGAACGGCAGGACGGCGTGCCAGAAGTAGCCGAGCTCGTGGGGCCCGAACCACTCCTCGGTCCGACCGGCATCCGACCGGAAGGCCATCTCCCGGGACGGCAGCAGCGGCTCGAGCAGCCTCTCGACCCGCCAACCCTCGACCGGCCGGGCGTAGAACCGCGCCATCAGGTTGGTCGGATAGACGAAGGTGCCGGTGGCGGCGAGGAGCTGGAAGACCAGGGTGGTCCCCGAACGGGGAGGTCCGGCGACCAGAACGACGGGGGCCGTGAAGCGGGCGTCTGCCCCCGCCCGCGGCAGTCCCGCCGCGAGATCACGGTTCAGCCGCGCGAGGATCTCCTCGTACCGAGGGTCCTTCGGGCGCCCGATCCCCTTCATCGCGCTCAGCCCTCCTTCGCGCGGTCGCCGCGCCAGACCGGGACCCGCTCCCGAATGCTGTCGAACCCCAGGCGATCGAACAGGGAGTCGAGGCGCTCCGGGTCGGCGCCCCGGTAGGCCAGGTCGTCGAGAGTCGCCTCGGCCGGCGCGTCCAGGGCGACCGTCGCCAGCCGCTTCGACAGGAACGCCGCCTCGCGCCCCTGCTCGAGCTTGCGCCGGAGCGCCTTGGCTCCCCGCACCGGCAGCTCCGGCACGCGGCCCAGGCCGTCGTAGACCGCCTCCAGGTGCGGAAACTCCGCGAGCAGGGCGACGGCGCTCTTCTTCCCCACCCCCGCGACCCCGGGGATGTTGTCGACCGCGTCGCCGGCGAGGGCCAGGTAGTCGGTGATCTGCTCCGGCCGGACGCCGAACTTCTCCACCACCTCGGCCGGGCCGTAGCGCTCGTCGCGGGCGAAGTCGAACAGCTCCACCCGGTCGGTGACGAGCTGCGCCAGATCCTTGTCCGAGGTGACGATCACCGCGCCGCGCCCGCCGGCGACCAACCGGTCGCAGAGGGTGGCGATCAGGTCGTCGGCCTCGTAGCGCTCGTCGATGAAGGTCGCCGCCCCGAACCCTTCGGCCAGCTCCAGGCAGGCGTCGATCTGGGCCTCGAGCTCCGGCGGCGGCAGCTCCCGCCGGGCCTTGTACTCCGGGTAGATGTCGTTGCGGAAGCTGGTGGTGAGGCTCCGGTCGAAGGCCAGGGCGAGGTGGGATGGGCGCTCGGTCTCGACCAGCTTGATCAAGAAGCCGGCAAAGCCGTAGGCGGCGTTGGCCGGCGCCCCGTCCCGATCGGTGATCGACGACGGGAGGGAGAAGAACGCCCGGAAGATGTACGGGCTGGCGTCGACCAGGTGGATCGTCTCGGACATGAGGAGCCGATTCTAGCCTCCATCGTCGCCGGAACCGCCGGAACCGCCCGCATCGCCGGACCTGCCTGCACCGCCGACCAGCCGCCGCCGCAGCCGTTCGGCCGCCGCCATCCCCGGCGACAGCTCCAGCACCCGGCGGTTGAGCCGGAGCGCCTCCTCGGTCCGCCCCTCCGCCGCGCGCACCAGCGACAGGTCGTGGAGGGCGCGCGCGTCGGAGGCGTCGAGCACCACCGCCCGTTCGAGCGCCGTCCCGGCCTCCGCCAACCGCCCCGCCGCGAGCAGGGCCGCCCCCAGGTTGGTCCAGATCTCGGGCGCATCCGCCTCGATCGCCACCGCCCGCCGGTAGAACGCCACCGCCGACGCGGCGTCTCCCCGCCGGCCGGCCAAGGTTCCGAGGCTCATCAGGCTGAGGAAGTCGCGCGGATTGGCGTCGAGCGCCGCGCGGTATTGGCGGGCGGCCTCCTCGGGCTGCCCCTGGTCCTCGGCCAGCCGGCCCAGGTTGTAGTGCACCAGGTCGAGCCGCGGTCCGTAGCCGAGCAGGTGGGGCACCGCCAGCACCAGGCAGAGCGCCGCACCGCCCGCCGTGGCGGCCCGCCGCCGCCCCTCCGACCACCAGCCCCAGGCCCGGGCGACCGGCACCCCGGCCAGGAGGATCAGCGCCGGAACCATCGGCAGCCGGTAGCGGGAGAAGACGAAGAAGATCACCGTCGCCGCCGTCCAGCCGGCGACGAACAGCAGGACGGGAAGCCAAGGTCCGAGGCGCCGCCGGACGAGCCACAGCCCGGCCAGTGCGAGGAGCGTCAGGGCGCCCAGCTCGACGAAAGCGAGCCGGAGAGGGAACGAGCGCCCCGCCAGCCAGTAGTAGTCGACCGCGTCCGGCCACTCGTAGAAGCTCCAGAACAGGCCGAGCTTGCGGAGCTGGAGCGCGGAGGAAGGCGACCGGCTCCTGTCGCGCCCAGGACAGGCTCCGGCCGAGCCAGTAGCGGGAAACCTCCGCCGGCGTCAGGCGGTGGCCGACGGCGGCCTCGGCGATCCGCACCGGCTCCTGGCGCTCCAGCCGCGGCACCTGACGGCCCGGGGTGAGCGGCCGGTAGGTGCCGTCCGCCTCCGGGTTGTTGCCGATATAGAAGTTCACCCCTCCCTGGAAGCTAGTGACCAGGAGCTCCCCCTCGACCCACCAGTTCCGGACGGCGAACGGAGCCAGCACCAGCAGCACGCCGCCGACGAACGCCCCCACCCGCGGGACCACCCGCCGCCACGCGGAGCTCCTCGCCCCTCGACCGTCCGGGCTCGTCCGGACGGGACGCCTCCTCCTGATTCATCTTCCGCGCCCGGATCTTCCGGCTCGTCCGGCTCTGATCGGCCCGACCTGCCATTCCGTCCGGCCGGCCCGGCGGCCCGGGGAGGGCCAGCAGAGCGAGCAGCGGCGCCAGCAGGAGCGCGTTCTCGCGCAGCTCCGAGAGGAGCCCGAGCAGAATCCCCGCCCCCAACCAGCTCCTCCAGGAACCGGACACCCGCGCCCGGACCAGCGCCAACAGCAGGAACGCCACCGCGCTCGCCGCGAACGACTCCTTGAGCAACTGGACGTCGTGGAACACCAGCGGCCCGCACAAGGCCCCCAGGAAGACCACCGCCACCTCCCGGCGCGCCCCGTCCGCGCCGGGCCCGCCGAGGTCTCCGGCCGCCCTTCCCAGCGCCCACAAGCCACACACCGCCACGGCGATCTGGAGCAGGTAGACCGCGTCCGGACGCGGACCGACCAGGGTGTACAGGGCGCCCACCAGGTAGGGATAGAACGGCGCCTGGAAGAACGCCCCGTGCCCCAGCCACCCACCGTCCGCCAGAGAGCGCGCCCACCGGTCGTACTCCTGGCTGTCCATCACCAGCTCGCCGACGAACGGTGCCCCCCGCACCGCCCACCAGTGGGCCAGGCGGACGACGGCCGCCAGCGCCAGACCGGCTCCCACCGGCCACCGCGGCCACCGCGGCCACCGCAGTCGAACGCGCCCGGCGGCGCGCCCCTGGCGGGTCACGACGCACGCCTCCGGGGCGCCGGGATCACGGCGGGACCGGGCCCACCACCTGGCTTCTTGGATGACACGACCCGGGAGTCTACCGGCTCCTCGACCGCCCCGCCCGACCGCGCCACGTCACCGCCACCAACCGACCGCCGTCTACTCGGCGGGCGCCGGCTCGCCCACCTTCCCCGCGTCGTCGCCCACCGCGTCCGGCAGGTCGGTCTCGATGTCGCGCAGCGGCCGATAAAGGAAGCCGGCGATCGACACCAGCACCGGGAAGATCGCGATCCCCAGGAACATCAAGCCGATGCCGCGTCCGTCGCCGACGCCGCCCAGGACCGGGCCGAAGATCGGGGCGAGCGCCCCGCCCTCGGCCATCGACGGCTCGAACAGCCGGTCGGCCAGCGGACCGGCGCAGAGGGCGGCGATCGGCACGGTGAACTGGGCGACCATCCGGCGGACCGCGAACACCCGCCCCTGGACGTCCGGCTCCACCTTGCTCTGCCAGATCGCCTGGCTGCAGCCCTGGATGATCGGCACGCCGAGCATCATCAGAAAGACCCCCCCGGCGACCAGGGGCCAGTCCGGCCGCAGGCCGGTGAGCAGCACGGAGACCCCGAGGACCACGCCGAAGACCAGGATGCCGTAGATCCGCTTCCTCGGTCCGCCGGTGATCATCATGAGAACGCTGCCCACCACCATGCCGATGCTCGAGACCGACAGCACCGTGCCCAGGATCGCCTCGTTGGCGAAGGACAGCACCAGCGGCGTCACCAGCACGGTCGCCATGCTGACCACCAGGTTGATCATGGCGAAGAAGACCAGCATCGCCATCAGTCCGTGGCGCTTCAGGATGTAGCGGAACCCATAGGTCATCTGCCGCATGAACGGCAACCGGTCGGCCGCCGCGCCCTCCTCGCTCTTCTCCGGCCGGGGCACCGGCACGAACGCCAGCACGGCGACGGCGAAGAGGAAGGTCGTGAAATCGACCACCAGGACGCCCTGGATCTTGATCGCGACCATCAGCAAGCCGGCCAGGACGGGCGCCACGACCCCGGAGGCGGCCTGGCCGAACTGCATCATGCCGCCGACCCGCCCGAAGTGCTTCTTCGGCACCATGAGCGTGGTGGCGGCGACATAGGCCGGCCACTGGAAGGTCTTGAGAATCGACTTGAGGGAGGCGGCGATATAGATGTGCCAGACCTGGAGGTTGCCGGTCCAGAGGAGCGCGGCCACCACCAGGGTGACGATGCCGGAGACCGTGTCCGCGCCGAGCAGGACCCGCTTGCGGTCCCAGCGGTCGACCAGGGTTCCCGCCACCGGAGAGAGCAGGATGCCGGGCAGGCCGGAGAAGAAGATGATCAGCGCGAACTGGGTGACGGAGCCGGAGCGCTGGTAGGCCCAGACGCCAAGGGCGAAGCTGGTCAGCCCTGAGCCGATCAGTGAAACGAGCTGGCCACCCCAGATGGAGCTCCAGAGCAGCATGCTCCGGCGCTTGGTTTCCTCTGCCATCGAATCGGTCCCTCCGGAGCGGGCCGCGGCCCGCGGTCTCCCGGTGATAGGTCGGTGTCTGAATCAGGAAACCGAACGGTCGAGAATCTCGCGCACCGAGCGCGCCAGGTCCACGGCCGTGAACGGTTTGCCCAAGAAGGTCGCGTCCGCCAGCAGGTCCGGCGACGCGGCCGCGTCGTCCGGATACCCGGAGACGAACAGAACGGGGAGGGCGGGGTGGTGCTCGCGCAGCTCGCGCACCAGCGCCGGACCCCGCTGGTCCGGCAGCACGACGTCGCTCACCACCAGATCGGGCACCTTGCCGGTGGACAGGACCAGCTCCTTGGCCGCCGCCGCGCCTGGCGCCTCGATCACCCGGTAGCCGCGGGCCCGCAGGCCGCGCGCCATGACGCTGCGCACCTGCTCCTGGTCCTCGACCACCAGCACCGTCTCCGTCCCCCGGAGCGCCTGATCGCCCAGAACCCGGCGGCCGCTCTCCATCTCTCCCGGGTCGCGGTCGATCTGCGGCAAGAAGATCCGGAACGTAGCCCCCTTGCCGGGCTCGCTGACCACGTCGAGGAACCCGCCGCTCTGGCGCACGATGCCGTACGCGGTCGACAACCCGAGACCCGAGCCGATCCCTTCCTTGGTGGTGAAGAACGGCTCGAAGATGCGGTCGTGGAGCTCCTGCGGGATGCCCTCGCCGGTGTCGGAAACCGCCAGGAGCACGTACGGCGCCGACGGCTCGACCCCTTCCGCCTCCGCCCAGCTATCGTCCAGCGTTCGGCTCTCGGTCGACAGGGTCAGGGTGCCGCCGTCGACCATGGCGTCGCGCGCGTTGACCACCAGGTTGACCAGCACCTGCTCGATCTGTCCCCGATCCGCCTCCACCCACTTCGACCGCGGGTCGAGCCGGGTGACCAGCTCGACGTCGTCGCCCAGCAGCCGCGACAGCATCGTCCCGAGGTCGCCCACCACACGGTCGAGGTCGAAGACGGTCGGGCGCAGCACCTGGCGCCGTCCGAAGGCGAGGAGCTGACCGGTGAGCCGTGACGCCCGTCGCGAGGCGTCCAGGATCTGCTGCACTTGCATCCTGGCCTCCTCGTCCTCCGACAGCCGCTCGGCGAGCAGCTCGCCGAAGCCGGTGATCACGGTCAGCAGGTTGTTGAAGTCGTGGGCGACGCCGCCCGCGAGCCGCCCGACCGATTCGAGGCGCTGGGAGTGATAGAGCTGCTCCTGCAGCTCCACCTGCTCGGTCCGGTCGGTGGCGACGACCATGCGCGCGTTCCGGTTCCAAAAGCGGATCGCCTGAGAGACCACATCGACCCGCAGGACCTGCCCCGTCTTGGTCTGGTGTTCGGCCGAGTGGCTCGACAGCGGGGGCAGGCCCGCCTTGATCAGCCGGTCGAGCTCCGGCAGGCCGCTCGGCGGCCGCAGGTCGCGGACCGTCCGCTGGAGAAGCTCCTCCTCGGTGTAGCCGTAGCAGCGCACCGCCGCCCGGTTGACGGCCAGGATCGACAGATCCGCGGGGTCGTAGACGAACATCGGGTGCGGGTTGTTGTCGAACAGCAGCCGGTAGGCTTCCTCGCTCTCGCGCAGCGCCCGCTCGGCCTCCCAACGGACGGTCACGTCCCGCGCCACGGTGAGGTTCTCGCCGGGAACGAAGTCGGCGCGCGTCGCATACGCCACCCGCCGCCGGTTGCCGTCGGCGCAGGGGACGGTCAGCTCGCCCCGGAGCAGGCCCTCGCTCAGGAGCCGCCGCCGGAGCGCATCGCCGCCGTCGGAATCCCCGAGCAGGTCGACGGCCCGCACGCCGAGCAGCTCCTCCCGCTCCTTGCCGTAGATCCGGGCGACCTCGTGGTTGGCGTCGACGATCCGTCCTTCGCTGTCGGTGATCACCATCCCTTCGAGGGCGGTCTCGAAGATCGCCCGGGCGCGCAGCTCCGAAGCCTTGGTCGCCGCCTGTGCCGTCTCGATGAACCGCTCCTCCCGCCGGATCAGCCAGTACAGGAGGGCGGAGCTGAAGGTGACGAAGAGCGCTCCCTTGAAGGTCTGGAGCGCGCGGGTCTCCCCGGTCGAGAGACCGAACAGACCGAGCAGGCTGTCGCTGGCGACGATCCAGACGAGACTGACCGCGAAATAGACCGCGGCCACCCGCACCGCTCCACTGAGCCGCGCGGACCGCTGGGTCGGCGCCTTCGTACCTTCGAATTCCATGTGGCCTCTCGGCCCCGAGGATATCTCAGGAAACGCCGTCGGCGCAGGTCGTGCCGTCAGCTCGGAGGTTCGATGGCCGCCAAGAGATCCTCCGGCATCGGCACCGGCTCGACCCGCGGCTCCATCCGGCAGTAGACCGAGGTCAGCTCCCCCTCGGCCAGGACCTCCCCTTCGCGCTCGAAGACGAAGGCGAACTTCAGGGAGCTCCGGCCGACCTCGGCGATCCGCGTCCGGATGGTCAGCTCGTCTCCGAACCGGGCGGGGCGCCGGTAGTCGCAGGAGGCCGCCACCCGCGGCCAGCCGTAGACCCCGCCGTCCGGCGCCACGACCGGGTGCCCGAGCGCCTCCCGGAAGCGGTGCTCGGCCGTCTCCATGAAGACGAAGAAGCGGGCGAAGTGGACGATCCCGGCCATGTCGGTGTCGGCGAAGTCTACCCGCCGGCGGGTCACGTGCTCGTGCACTTTCAAGGCTCCAGGGCGACGACGTCCTCGGCCACCATCCCCTTGTCCCCCGAGCGCAGGGTGAGCTCGAGCACCAGCTCCCGGTTGGGCAGGTCGCGGTGCAGGCTCTCGTCCTCGAGCGCCGTGACGTGGAGGAAGGCGGTGGCGTAGGGGGAGTCGGGGTGACGGGAGTCGAGGGTCCAGAGGTTGTCGCTGATCTTGCGCAGGAAGCGGACGAAGCCGTACCCCTTCTCCGGGTCGAACCAGTGGCAGGTGCCGCGCACCCGGGAGCCCACCTCGCCCCAGGGGCGCCGCTCGTCGCCGTTGGACTGCCCCGAAGGTTGAAGCGGCAGCAGGTCGGGGATCAGGTATCCCGACATGTAGAGGTCGACCTGGTTCTGGAGCAGGCTCGAGACGTTGTTGAACGCCACCGCTTCGACCCGTAGACCCCGGTTCTGGAGCGCCTCGACCACCTTGTTGAAGTCGCCGTCGCCCGAGACCAGCACGAGCCGGTCGAGGCGCTCGGACTGGAGCAGCATGTCGACCGCCATGTCGAGGTCGGCGTTGGCCTTGCCGTAGCGCTCGCCGGCCGCGTCCCGGTACCAGCGGATCGGCTTCTCCACCACCTTGAAGCCGGCGTCGCGCATCCGGTGATGGAACTCGAGGACCCGTTCGTAGGTCGGGTCGCCCGAGCGCGCACGCTCCTCGTCGAAGCGCACGTAGGCGTTCATCCGCAACGGGTCCCCGCCGCCGCGACAGGCGAACTGCCGGAGCACGTCGTACTGCAGGCCCCGGCCGCCGTTCATGGTGATGTTCTCGACGTCGACGTAGATCCCGATCTTCCGATCCACTCAATCCTCCCCTGCCGGGGCACCGCCGCGTTTCGCCGCCTGTCCCCGGCCTGCCGATGGAGCGCCATTCTCTCCCGCCCCGGCCGGCCCGCCAAACGGCGGTTTCGTGTTCACCGGGGAGATGGTGGACCCGCCTGCGACGCCGCCTCCCGGCGCCGTGCGATCACCGCGTAGACCGCGGCTCCGACCACCGCGCCGGCGACGTTGAAGATCACGTCGTCGACATCGCTCGCGCGCCCCGGAACCCCGAGCTGGATGAGCTCGATCGCCACCGACAGCACCAGGGCGCAGCCGCCGACCAGGACCAGGCGGGAGACCGGACGCCAGCCGCCCGCGGCCCCGGCGACGGACAGGCCGAACGGAGCGAACAGGACCAGGTTGCCGAGCACGTCGGTGGCGAGATACCGCAGCAGGAGAGGTCCGTTGCTCGAGCCGTTGACCAGGGCGCGGAGCGCCCGGCCGTGGTGCTCCAGCGGCTCCAGGTTGACGCTCGTCGGCAGCTCGCGCGGCCGGAGCGTCAGCACCAGCACCGCCGCCACCGCCAGGCCGGCGGCCACCAGCCAGGCCCTGCGCACCACCCGCCGCCGGTGCTCCCGCTCCGCCCGGCCGGCCCGGACAGGATGGCGCCGCTTCGGCCTCCCCACCTTCCTCCGCCCCCCGCCCTCACGGGCCCCCCGCCGCCCGCTGCTCATGTACCGACCACAGAGCGGGCGGCGGCCGACTCCGGCGACGTTCCGAGGACGATCCGCCCGATCACTCCCTCGTCGGCGTCCGGTGGGGCCACCGCCAGCAGCCGCGCCGGCGCCAGACGACCGGTCAGGGCCTCGGTGACCTCCGATGCCTCCGATGCCTCCGGTGCCTCCGGTGCCTCCGGTGCCTCCGATGCCTCTGCGGCGCACGCGCCGACCCGCAGGTAGTTGTCGCTGGTGCCGAGGAGCCGCCCGTCCCGGAGCTCCTCCCAGAGCACCGGCACCGTGGCCCCAAGCTGGGTCCGCTGGAAGCCCTGCTCCGCGGCCGCGGCGGTCGCCAGCATGGGGGCGGTGCGCCGCTTGATCACCGGCGGCGCGAGCTGCCCCGGCAGGCCGGCGGCCTCGGTCCCGGGGCGCACCGAGTAGGGGAAGACGTGGGTCCGGGCGAAGCCGATGCGCTCGACGAACGCCCGGCTCGCCTCGTGCTCCTCGTCGGTCTCGCCCGGGAAGCCGACGATCACGTCGGTGGTGATGGCGATCCCCGGCACCGCCTGCCGGATCTCCTCGACCAGCGCGGCGTAGGCAGCCGTCGTGTACGGCCGGCGCATGCGCTCGAGGGTGGCGTCGCAGCCGCTCTGGAGCGACAGGTGGACGTGGCGGCAGACCCGCGGGTGGGCGAGCAGCCCGAGAAGCCGCCGGTCGAACGCCCACGGGGCGAGCGAGGTCAGGCGGATCCGCGGCACCTCCGTCCGCTCCAGCAGCTCCAGCACCAGGTCGTAGAGGGTCCGCCCCTGCCACCGGTAGTGGGAGATCTGGACCCCGGTCACCACCACCTCCCGGTACCCCTCCTCCGCCATCGACCGCACCTCGGCCACCACCTCGGGAACCGGCCGGCTCCGCTGGCGCCCCCGGGTCGACGGGATGATGCAGAACGCGCAGCGCATGTTGCAGCCGTCCTCGACCTTGACCAGGGTGCGCGTGTTGCCGAAGGCCAGCGGCACGAACGGCAGCGGCGCGGCGCCGGACGCCCCGTCCGCCGGGCCTTTCGGCTCCACCCGGCCCATCCGGTCGGCTGCCGCCCCTTCGGCCGTGGCGGGGACCGCCTCCGGGAACGCCTGGTGGACCAGCTCCAGCAGGCGCTCCTTGCGGTCGTTGGGCACCACCAGGTCGACCCCCGCCAGGCGGGCCGCCTCCTCGGGCGAGCCGGTGGCGTAGCAGCCGGTCAAGACAGTGCGCACTCCGCCGCCGCCACGGGCACTTCGACGGGCGCCCCGCCGGGCGATCTTGCGGGAGTCCCGCGCCGCCCGGTGGGTCACCGTGCAGGTGTTGACGACGTGGAGATCCGCCTGGTCGAGGGATGAGACGACCTGGTGACCCGCCCGGTGGAACTCCCGGGCCAGCCGTTCCAGCTCCGCCTGGTTGAGCTTGCAGCCGAGGTTGGTGAAGTGAACGCGCATCGGGAGGACCGATCCTACCGGATGGCCGGCCGACGGCCACGCCGGTCGTCGTTGACCCTCTCTCGCGCATTTGCTACGTTGCAGCCCTTCGAAGCAACAGCCCATCAACTCACTGGGCCGGCCGAGAGGGACGACTCCCCGGCGTCGGATCACTCCGTCGTCGCCGGTGATGGTCTACCCGCGACCGGACGAAAGGAGCGGAAACCGATGAAGACCCTGACCATCCTGACCGTGCTGGTGCTGTGCGCGAGCGGCGCGTTCGCCGCGACGACCCTTCAGGCCACCGATGACGTCGTCCAGGCGGGTACGGCCGAGACCGGCGGGCAGCTGTGCCCGAGCACCGATGCTCTGCCCGGCGCCGGAGTCGCACCCTCCCCCACGCCGCAGATGATCAACCAGTGCAAGATCGACTGCCGCGAGGACTACGGCGCGTGCCTGATCTCGACGCCGTCCTACATCTGCGACGCGATCTACCGGAACTGCCTGGCGAACTGCTGAGACCCGCCCAGCCGCCCATCCGAGAAGGCTGAGGGCAACCGGGGCCGAGCCCCCTGGCCGAACCCGGGCCGGGGGCCGGCCCCGACCCGCTCGACCCGGCTGGACCGTTCGCTCCGGCCGGCACCATCCTGTACGCTCCGCGCCGTGCGTGCCGGCGTCCTCCTGATGATCCTGGGCTCGATCTGCTTCACCGCCATGGTGGGCTTCGTCAAGTCCGTGCGGGGAGAGCTCTCGGCGTTCGACGTGATCTTCTGGCGCGGCGTCCTGGCGGTCGTCCTGCTCGCTCTCTTCGCGCGGCCGCCGAGCTTCCGGATCGGCAACCGCAAGCTCTTCACCATCCGCCTGATCCTGGGCTTCGTCGCCATGTCCTGCTTCTACGGCGCCGCCCGGGGCATGGCGCTGACCGACCTGACGCTGGTTTCCAAGCTCCAGCCGATCCTGGTCGCCCTGGGCGCCCCGCTGGCCCTGGGAGCGGCCGAGCGGAGCGGCTCCTCCCTGTGGGTGATCCTGCTCCTCGGCCTCACCGGCACCGGCCTGATCCTCGGCCCGGAGCTGGCGGTGGGCTCCTGGTTCGGGCTGCTCGCCCTGGGCGGCGCGTTCGCCTCCGCCGGCGCCCACCTGGCGCTCCGCGGGCTCGGCGCCACGGAGTCGACACGCGCCGTGGTCTTCTGGTTCCAGGGCGGCCTGGCGGTGGTCGGTCTCCTCGCCGTCCTCGCTACCAGCGGCGCTCCGCCCTCGATCCCCGACCGCTCCCTCTGGCTCCGCCTCGCTGCGGTCGGCGCCACCGCGACGGCCGGCCAGCTCCTGATGACCCGCGCCTACGTCCTCGACCGCGCCGCGGTCGTCGCAGCCGCCAGCTACACCTCCCCCCTCTGGGCGGTGCTGGGGGACGTCCTCTTCTTCGGCCTCCACCCGGGCTGGACCGCCCTGGCAGGCGGGGCCCTGGTGGTGACCGCGGGGCTCTGGCTGGTGCGGGGACGGGGCGGCGCGGCGCCGCCCGCCCTCCGCTGAGTCTCAGGGGCGACGAAGCCACCAGAGCCAGAGCAGCACGGTCACGACGGGAAAGACCGCCAACCCACCGACCGCGAGCGGCCACGTCGCCTGAAGCTGGGTTGCGGCAGGCGCAAACAACGTCGGTCCGATGAGGGTTACCCACAATCCCAACGGAAAGCCGACAAAGGTCAGAAAGTTCAGAATCCCCTGCACTCTCCGCTCCGCCCTGTGCACGTAGTACTGTTGGATCTGGTGCACTTCCTCCTGCATCTGTTCGTAGAGCGCCCGAACATCCAACCCTTGTTGAAAGCTCGCGTAGAGCAGCTTGCCCTGCTCGAGAGGTGTCACCTCGCTATACCAGTAGTGATTCTGAAACATGATGAATGCATCCCACAGTCTCTCTGATTGCCGACGGTGCTCGCGAGAGGTCTTGTCTCCCCGGAGAAGCTCGCCGTTCATCAGGCTCAGACGGATCTTCTGAAACAGAGTGAACAGATGGAGCACCAGATACTCGCTGCCCACGTTCCTGGGAAGTGCAGTTTCGGTGAACCGCGTGCACCGCGTCCCGAGGAAGAGAATCCGGTCTGGTAGAACCAAACCCTGCCAGTTGTCCCAGATGGCGAGGAAGTTCTGCTGGCGTAGCACGTCGAGACGCTTCGGGTGCGGCCTGCCCGGGTCGCGATCCGGTGCCAATCCCGTCCCCATGTGCAAGAGCGCAGCCTCGAAGGCCGACTCGAACAACGGGTCAGGGGCCTCGCCTTCGGCTCCGGCGAGCTCTTCTCCACTCTGGACACAACTGAACACGTGAAGATGGAACCGCGCACCGTAGACCTGTCCCAGGTCACCCGCGGTGTAGCGGCGGGACTCCTCGGTGGCGTGGCACAGATCATCGAGACCTCGCACCACTTCGGACTCCCCAGGGGCCGTCCATCCCTGCAGGAGATAGTCCACCAAGACCTGGTTGGTGACGCCACACACCGGTTCTTTGCCCGCGAGCTGCCATTCCGGCAACCTCCACTCCAGGAACGGTGGATGCACCATGGCCAGCGCGTCGAGGAATGCGGCCCAGGAACCGATCTCTTCCCCCGGCCCTACCGGCTGCAGATGCAGCAGGAGAAACCCAACTCGTTGAGGAAAGAGGAGAAGGTCCACCCAGGGCAGCGCCACCGACCACGACCGGACGCGGTCCCCTGCCGTTCGAAACGTCATCTCGGCAAGAGGTTCCAGAACACTCGACCGCAAGGTCAGCCGCACGACCCTCTCCGCCGACAGACGGCCGAAGAGGTCAGCGAGTGTCGTGTGCGTGCACACCTGCCGCACTTCGCGAACCTGGTCCTCCAAACCTGCGGCAGACAGCAGGTTGACCTCCGGGTAGAGAAGGTCTCGGACATACGGGAGAAAGAAGCTTCCATCGGTGATGGCTTCTCGAGCTCCCTGATCATCGAGACGACACCACCACGGCTGCCATCTTTCGGACAGGCCGTCGAGACGGTGCCTCGAGCGCCTGGTTCCGCGCAGACACAGCTCAGGCGCATACTGAAAGGGGTAGATCGCCGTAACAGATCGTGTCCCGACCTGCATCACTTCCTGAGCAGCTCGGCTGAAAACCGGCCGGACTCGAGCGTGCCCCGCTCGGTCACCTCGGCGCGGAAGCGGATCGTCTGTCCGGCGCGGACCGCGAGAGACTCTTCCAATGGCACCACCGTCGGCGGCATGAGGGAGTTGGAGCCCGCGAACGTCACTGTCGGCCCCAACTGCACGACCGAGCGCAACACGGCACAGTTGACCCGGCCGCTGGCTAGCGCTTCGAGCGCCACTTCTCCGCCGAGGTCGGGGCCGACCGGCGCGCCGATCTCGAGCGCCCGGCAAACACGGCTCTCGGTCAAGACGTGCGCCGGTGGGATCCCCGAGAAGAGGGGGATGACGGCGGTTACCCGCACGTCGTGCACACAAAACGGATACCAGCCCAGCTCGACCAGATTGACCACTCTCGAAGGGAGGAACATCCCTCCCGGACGCAAGACATCGCGTTGGACGCGTTTGGACACCGGGATCAGGGGCTCCTCGACAGCCCAAATGGACATCATCTCGCAGAGCACGACATTGGCCCGTTCCGGCACGGGGACGTGCAATGCATCGCCCCGCAGGATCTCTATCTGCTCTCTGAATCCGCAGCGCCGGACGTTCTCTTCGGCCAGATCGGCGGTCTCCGGATCCAGCTCGATGGCGAAGACCTTCCTGCACCGTTTCGCGGCCTCGATGGCGAAGATTCCCGATCCGCACCCCACCTCGCAAAAGACGTGCTCCGGCTCGAGCGTCTCGTCGAGTGCGCGGAGAATGGCCCCGACCCGCGCAGCGTCTCCTACCATTTCGAGCTGATAGGACTTCCGGAACTGGCCGTGCAGGTCCTGGTAAGCGGGCTGGTGGTGCGCGACCCGGCTCATGCCTTGTCCCCGTCAGCACGGCTTCCTCGAATGTCCGTGAGCAGTGCAGACCGCACCCGGTTGACCAGGGCCACGAACACAGGATCCGTTCGCAAGTGGTCGTTGCGAATCTCCGTCGCGAAGGGGACCTTGAACTCCTCTCCAATGGTCATGGGCCGGGGGGTGGCCACGTAGATGCGGTCGGCGATGTAGACGGCCTCGTCGATGTCGTGCGTCACGAAGACAATCGTCTTGCCCGTGAGATCCTTCGTTCGCACGAGAAAGTCCTGCATATGCCACCGTGTCTGGACGTCGAGGGCACCGAACGGCTCGTCCATCAGCAAGACATCCGGTTCATTCGCCAGGGCCCGGATGATCGCAACCCTCTGTTGCATGCCGCCGGAGAGATGCTTTGGCCAGGCGTCCTCGAACCCTCGCAACCCCGCGACATCGAGGAGGTCGTCCACACGCGAAGCGAATCGGGCCGGCGCCTCGTGCCGGCGCCGCGGACCGAACTCGACGTTCCCGCGCACCGTCAGCCACGGGAAGAGGGAGTAGTCCTGGAAGATGAAACCGATCTTGCTCGACGGTCCGGTGATCGGCTCACCTCGGAACGATACGGTGCCCTCGGTCGGAAACAGCAGACCGGCCAGCATCCTGAGCACCGTGCTTTTTCCGCACCCCGAGGGTCCCACGACAGCGAGAAGCTCTCCTTCCTCGACGAGGAAATCCGCCTTGCGGACGACCTCGATCGCTCCACCCTTCGGCGCCGGGAACTCCAACCGCACATCATCCATGCTGAGGATGTTTCGACCCAGCCGAGTTCGGAGAGCCTCCGGGAGGTGAGCGCGAGTCATCTCGAACTGATCGCGCGCACGATTTTCGAGAAAGCGATCAAAGGACTCCTCGAGCGCCGAAGCGACTCCCCGATAGTTCCCGGCCGCTGACCAGTCCATCTTGTCGAGCAGGAAGTCCAGGACATCGTCGGCAAGTGTCAGGCTCTCTCCGCGATACCCGGGCACCTGCTCTGAGAGTCGCCCTCGGATCTCGTCGAGGCGCAAATCGAGGAGCCGGTCCAGGAAGAGGCGACCCGACCCCGCAATCGAAGGGAAGGCGAGCACGCGCGGATGCTCGACCGGCCAGCCGTTGACGTCGCTGGCGACGTGATGAAGGGGAAAGTCCGTCGTGATCCCGATCGTGTCCTCGAGCAGTTGGATCAGTGCTCGGGTCTCAGTTGAACGGATTCTCAAGCGACTGTCTCCCGACACACTGAAGACAAACGTGAACGGGAAACCCTCCGGCTGCGT
Organism: uncultured Acidobacteriota bacterium; assembly: GCA_963843755.1. Classification (GTDB taxonomy): domain Bacteria; phylum Acidobacteriota; class Thermoanaerobaculia; order Multivoradales; family DATKCC01; genus CAWJLS01. The sequence goes on along the minus strand of CAWJLS010000013.1, from coordinate 22,996 downwards.
GGAACCGAGGCCCTGCACCGCGGTCAAGATCTCCCGGAGAGGCCAGAGGCAGTTCTCGGCCTGGTCCCCGCTCACTCCAGGGACATAGCGGTCGATGTCTGCGAGGTAGACCAGGGTGCGGCGAGCATCGTCGCCCTGCCGAGATGCTCCGAGCTCCTGGCAGAGCTGGCAGAGCTCCTCATAGCGACGCCGGTTCTCCAAGAACGACCCGACATCGAGGTTCACGACCCGCAGATCCGCTTCCGCGAGGAAGGACAGAAACTCGACGAAAGATTTCCGGCCGAGGCCTGGAGGACCGAGCAACAAGGTCGGCACGTGCCATGTCGACTTCTCCACGTAGTAGGGCGCCCGCGAGAGGTAATGATCGCGTAGCTTGCCAGAGTCTTCCTCGAGGAGGACCGTCTTCGGAGCTCCCGAGGAATCGAAATAGCGCAGACTCCGCACCAGGGAGAGTGCCTGGCTCTTGATGCTGTGGACCACGTTGCGGTAGCGGTTGGGCGCCTCCGATTTGAAGTCGAACAAGACGTCGGGAATGGCTTCGCCCACCACTCTCTCGATCTCCGAGCTGTCGAGACCTGTCAGCACGCAACAGCGCAGACCGTCTTGGCTCCGGGCGGTGATCTCGTGCACGATGGCCAGCCCGTTGCGCGGATCCGGAGGGCTGCCATTGCCGTCTTCTGGAATCGAGAGATCGACGGTGCAGAAGACCAGGTCCTGCTCGGCCACGAGGTCTCCAACGACTCGGCGCCAGTCCGCCAAATTGGTAACCCAGCGCCCCGCGTCGTCGTCGGGTTCATTCAGCTCGACCAGACCTTTGCGAACGAACAGCCAGTCATCGAGACCCGATCGAATCTCTCGATAGATCTCGGGGCCGGTCTCGTCCTCGACGCTCAGAAACGAGAGTTTCAACATTCTCAGCTCCCTGGTCGTCACGCGGACCTGCGGACGGCGGCTAGCCGGACGAGAGGACGAACAAGGATCGGAGCATCCTCGTACTTCCAAGGTGCCAAGAGCCACCCGGTCGTCTGAAGCACCTGATCGCTCAAGACGCCGAGCAAACCGATCGTCAACACACCGGCTAGGACTTTGGCGGACTCCAAGTACCGCTGCGAGCTGATGATCACCCGACCGATCCCGTTCTCGGCGGCGACCATCTCGACGACAATCAGGTATGTCCAAGCGATCCCAATCATGGTCCGCAGATGCTCGATGAACTCTGGCAGCCCGTACCGCAAGATGACCTGGCCTACGTACTGTTTCCCCGTGACGCCAAGGGTCAACGCAGCATCCCGGAACGTCTCGGGCGTACCACTCACCGTCGTCGCGATCATCACCGTCAGATAGAAGAACGTGCCGATGAACAGCAGCGCCATCTGCTGCCCCAAGCCGACACCGAGCCAGAGGATGAGAATCGGGATGAATGCCACGGGGGGAACGTACTTGGCAAACGCAAAGAGCGGAGCCGCCGCCGCATTGAGACGTGGACGAACGCCGAAGGTCACCCCCAGAATGAAGGCGGGCACGATGGAGATGAAGAGGCCGAGGCCGATCCTCATGACGCTGAGCAAAACGTCACCCAAGAAGCCTTCGTGAACCACCAGGTCCACAAGCGCTCCCACGACCGCCACCGGTCCTGGAAGAAGTACCAGCCCCCCCTCTTCGCCCGGCTCAAGAAGGAGGGACGCTCCGGTCCAGATGGCCAGGAACAGCCCGACAGTCACCAGGGTCGCAACCCGGCCACCGAGCCGGACGCTCATCCCTTGCCGCCCTGGGAGGACGGCGTTACTGCCTGCCGGCTCCCCGGTCCGAAGAGGACATCCGACCCATCCACGACCTTGGGATCAGGAGAAGTCTTGATCACCCCTTCTCTCTGCCATACACGGCCTGCGCGGGCCAGAAGGCGAGTGAACGCGCTTTCCCCGGCCGCGTCCCGCGTGAAGAATTGCCGGTTCAGCTCTTCGTCGCTGTATCGGACGCCGTGGACCATCTTGTCGAAGACTGCCGGCTTGACCTTGAGCGCCTTGGCCATGATGGCGTTGGCTTCCTCAGGGTGTTCACGCCAGTACTGGATCGCATCGAACCAACCTTCGGCGAAGGCGCGGATGTCATCGGGACGCTCATCGAGAACGCTCCGCCGTACCGTCAAGACGTCGACGATCAACCCGGGCTTCTCACGGGAGGTCGTGAGGATCTTCCCGTGCGGAAGCGCGGCGGCTCGACTAAGCCACGGTTCCCAGGTCACGGCGGCGTCTACCTGTTGTGAAACGAAGGCCGCTCCCGCCTGGTCGGCCTCCATGGGCTTCGACTGGATGTCCTTGATCGTGAGACCGGCGTCCTCTAGGACCGCCAGGAGAAAGAAGTGAGAGGGTTGACCTGGTGGATAGGCCACCGTCTTGCCCGCCAGATCCGCAACGGACTCGATGTCGCTGCGGACCACGATCCCGTCCCCGCCCATTGAATCGTCCAGCTTCATCACGACCCGGGCGGGCAAGCCAGCAGCCGCTGCGTTGGCGAACGAGTCGACGATGTCTACTGAGGCATCCACGCTCCCTGAGGACAGGGCCGCCCGGCGCGCTGCCGTGTCCTCAATGTCGCGAAGCTCGACTTCGAGACCGTGCTGCCGAAAGAACCCCTTCTCTATCGCCAGGTGAATCGGCGCGTAGCCGACCCAGACGAGAGTCGCCACCCTCAGGGTCGGCACCTCCTGGCTCCCCTGCTTTTCGCTTCCTGATGTACAAGAGAACGCCGCCAAGGCGAGCCCGCCAGCCACTACGGCCGCTGCTATCGAACGAAGGCCACTCTTCTTCATGTCAAGTCTCCAGTTCTTCGGTCCCGGGCGGACCGAAATAGAGTGCTCGAGCCGCATCAATTCCCCTGAGGCTCCAAGCGAGCTTGGCGGTTCGATCCGGCCCGATCGCCGGGCCAAGCTCATCGATTGAACGCTTCATGACACAGCGGATATCGGCGAGAGCTTCAGCAAGACTGCGGAAGCAGAACGGCCTCCAGCGCGAAGGCTTGATGTCCAGGATTGAGGCGCCGCCTCGATCCTGCGCTGTGAGCTCCTCCCGACCGAAGCCCCCCAGAACGTTGCGAGAGAGGAGGTTCTGCCACTCCGACCATGTTCTCCGCGGTGGCTCCGACCCGACCAAAAGGGTGGGGACCGCCGCGGGGGCTGTTTCCGGCCCGGAGAGCATCGGAGGATCGTCGCCTTCCCAGAAGAGTGCATGGGCCACCCCTTCCGAGGCCAGGGACTTCGAAACGCTGACTGCCTCCTCTCCGGAGCCGTAGGAAAGGAAGTCCCTGCCCGCCTCGCTTCCCCGCTCGGAGAGACGGTCGGCGACCCATCGGGGCGCGACCAGCCGGAACGGCGTGCTCGCAATCCGGCGCACCAGTTCCGGCTCATCCGCCAAGGAGGCGCCGACCATCGCCCGGGACGCGACATTCCTCAGGCGATGAACGAGGACGTTGCGAAGTGCGTCCTGCCAGAAGTCCACGACCTTCTGGTCCTCCACCAACCCGAGTTCCTCCACGCTTTCCCGGACCAACTGAGACAGAACCCCTCTGGCTACGTAGTCGTGGCGCACGTCGCAGAGCCACCTCGACGGCGGCTTCTTGAAGGCTTCCCTCAGCAGCCCCGGGGACGTGTCTGTTCCGCACCACCAGCGGAGCACCGTCTCGCAATCAGCCGCCGTACCGACGAACGCCAGGTTCGCGTCGATCGCCCTCGTGAAATTGAAAAAGCTCAGTCTCCCGTATCCCTTGGAGGAACCGAACGCTACATGTTGGCCGGCCCACCGAGCGGTCTGGCCGAGCAACTCCCTGACCTCTCCACCGAGGTGCCCTTCGCCAGCCTCCTCTCCCACCCCGAGAGCGTCCAGATCCCACAAGGTCACCAAGCAACCCCGAGACTCGGTGGAGCGGAGCCTCGCGACGAGCGAAAGATCGTCCGTCGCAAAACCCAGAGGATCCTCCATCGCAAGATCCGATGGAACGAGGTGCTCGATGTCGCGGAGCCCGTTCTCGCGGGCGATCCTCGCCAAATGCCCAGCCGCCTCGCTCTCCTCAGGAGCGACGATCGCGCACCGGATGAGACTCTCTCCCCGGCGCTCGGTCGCGGCAGACCCGGTCGGGCTGGTCACGATGAGCTCCCGTTCCTTCGGTTCAGAAACTCTTGCACCGCCAGGTCGATCTGCAGCCAGCGACCCTGCTCTCCTTCGGCGGGGCTCCGCCAAGTCAAGGGCTTGTCGAACCAACCGATGGGCGGGTTCTCCCGGTACGGCAGCTTCTTCTGCTTCTCCTCCTGGATCGAACCGGAGACGACGACAACCGGCAGCTCCTCCTCGACGCAGAGTGCGTAAAGCGCGTCGCCGGCCGCTTCGCTGTCCATCTCGTCGAGCTCCATGAACAGGGGGCTACAGTCGTGGATCACCAGGTCCGGTCGGAAGTCTCCTCGCCTGAAGAGCTTCCTGGCGGCCTCGTACGAGCGGACGCCGCGACTCTCGGGGCTCCAGTTGGCGCGGATGTAGTCGCTGATGACCTCGAGCGTGTCCGGGTCATCCTCCACGTAGAGGATCTTCGGCTTCTCGCTGGTCTTCGCCTGTGTCGTAGCTGCCATGATGCATTCGCCTCCGTCTGTCATGCCGGCAGTGGAGAGTCCACGCCGGAACCGGTCATGGACAACCTGACCGTGCCGACCCGCGACATCACCTGGCACGCCCCGGCCTCACGGGACGGGTCCAGGCGGCGCCAGAGGGAGAGCCCGGCCGCTCCGCCATTGCCAACCTCGGTCCCGTGCCGGTTTGCGCCGGCGATCGACTGCTGGTATTGGGAAAACGCGGACCCGAGCTGCGCTTGCGGGAGCGTGTCGCAGACGCTCGGCACCTCGGAAGGCTCGAGCTGGCCGACACCCTCCGCGTCGGCCAGCTCCAAACTGAGCTCCAGTTGGCCGTCGGAGGTGCAGCAGGTGAGGGCCCAGTCCTCTTGCTTGAAGAGCTCCCGAACACACTCCGGGACCGCGTCCTTGGAACGGTCGACCTCGTCTCCGTGTTGGTCGAGGATCTCGAACAGCAGGTCGACCCCACGCTCTGTCCCGACGAAGGGCTGAAACGATTGCCACCTCTCGGAGGCCCTCTCCCGCTCGGAGGGCGACAGCAGGTCGAGGAGAGAAAACTCTCCTTCCGCCAACCAGCGATCGAGCTGTTTGCCGAGCATGGGGACTCCCGCCTTCGACCCGTTGGCGACGACCCGACGAATCAGGCGTGCGTCCCGGGTGCGCCAGTCCTCGAGCCATACCCTCAGCTCCTCGAAGGAGGCTGTCGTGCCCAGAACTGTCTCGAGCTCGCGGACGAGCTGCTCCAGCCGGGCGCGGCCCTTGCTCTTGGCGCCCGCGTGCTCGAGGAGGTGACTCGCGCTCTCCCTCAGATCGTCGACGAGCTCGCCGGGGCCGAGCCGAAGCTTGGCGAGGAGGTTGTTCTTCAGGAAGGTGTGCAACGCTTCCTCCTTGGACTGCCGATCCACCTCCATCACCGACAACATGGCCTGGAACAGCTCCCCAGGATCGACGTCGTCGGGAAGCCAGCACTCCCGCGATCTGTCCTCGACCAGCTCGCCTGACCCCTTGGCGAGCTCCTCTAGAGGCTTGTCGACGACCCGGACCACCGCATCGAGCAGGCGCTGCACGCTGACTTTCCGCGGCGTCGCGGGGCGCGCCTCGAGCAGGTTCGCGCGCACCCGGACGAGGGGGAACGGTGACCCTCCGTCGTCTTCCGGAAGATTCGCGATCTTGACGTCGAGCTGTTTCCCGGCCTCCCGGCCACCACACGTCTCGGCCACGATCTGGCGGGCGAAGTAGTGGCCGAAGCCCGAACCACCAAGCTTCTTGGCGCCGGACCGGCTGTAGCGTCGGCCACCAATCGGCCGTGCCACGTCGTCGTTGAGCGTGGTCGCGAACTCGTCGTCCAACGGCTTGCCTGAGTTGATGATCTCCAGGAGCACCTCGCCTCCACCCGAGGACCGACAGACCATGCGCACCTGGACCGGGTCCGGTACCTCCTGGTCCTCGAGCTGTCTCTCGAGCCGGCCCCAAGCCGCCTGGAAGGCGTTTTCCACCAGGATGTTCAGCGCCTCTTCCAGTCGATAGCTCCCGCGCATGCGGAGTGTCTTGTCCGAGTAAACGACGAACGAGAGGATGATCTCGACCTCCTGCCCGCCGGTCGAGACGAAACTCTGGAGAGCCTCGCCCAGGCGGTGGAGGGCGCGCTGGATCCGCTGGAGGTCGACACCAGGATCTGTCCTGTACCCGCCGGAGGGTCCCTGGAGCTCCCTCTTCTTCGCCGTCTCGGCCTCCTCCTTGATCGACTCGATCTTCTGGAGGGTCTCTTTGCCGGGATGCGGTCTCCCGTCGGCGCGATCGGTCTCCTTGGCCGCCGCGACCGCCGCCGAGCAGAGACTCTCCACGAGCTTCCAGCCGACGAACGAGGACGAGAACGTCTGGCGCGGAACGTCGCCCCGTTGCTTGTCAGAGAAGCCCTTGAGCTGTTCGAAGGTCTTGCGGACCTCTCCGATGCTCTCCTGCGCCCGCCGGATCCGGTCGAGGAGAGCCGTCTTCTGCTCGGCGAGCCCGTTGTCCGAGTGGAGTGCGGTATCCAAGAACGCAAATGCCTTCGCCGGCTCGTTGAGCTCGTTCTTGAGCCTGTGAAGCAGGCCAGTGGCCGTCTGGTCGGTCCTCGACAAGCTGAGGCGGTACCGCCAGATCTGAAGCTCCAGCACCAGCCGCAGCCGGTCGATGACGTTGTGGAAGAAGGTGTCGATGTCGGCCCGGTCGGCCGCCTCTGCCACCCTGTCTCCCAGCTTCTCGTCCGTGGCAACGTCGTCCAGGACCAGGCAGAAGACACCGTGATACGACGCTCTTGCGCCCGCTTCGAACTGCTCCATGAAGCCCTTCGGAGGCGGGAACGAGTAGAAGACATAGAACACCTTGGAGCGGTTCCCCTCTCGGCCCAGACCGTAGGCCCAGTCCTCCCCGCCTTCGACGGCACGGAACAGGTCTGCCAGCACCGGAACCCGCCCCGGGTCCTCCAGACGCGACTGAAGCGTCCGCTCTCGGCCCTCCTGTTCAGGCTCGACGGGGTCGAGCACCACCGCCTGATCCATGAAGACCGCCGTCCGCACCAAGGACTCCTCCCGCCACGAGGAGGCTCTCTGCTCGACGCTCTCGATATTCTTGGCCAGCGCGTCTTCGACCAGGCTTCGGAGGTCTGCCAGCCTCCCGCCAAGCTTGGGCTCGCTTCCGTCCCGCCCAGGGTTCTGCGCGGCCGGAAGCAGCCGCAGAAGGTGGTGGAGCGTGCCCGCGATCACCAGCGTCTGCAAAGGGTCGGCCTGGTACAGCCGCCGCCTGAATCCATCAGCGTAGCGAGGGTCGGCCACCGTCTCGAGCACGTGCCTGAGGGAGCGGACCTCCGCCGCAAGCTCTGGAGCGGTGCGCAGAGCGGCCAGGTGAAGATGGCGGGGCTGGTCCTTGACCGGACGCTTCTTGCCCCCGCTCAACAGCTTGTGGCGTCCCAGACGGCGGATTCGCTCGTACGGGGATTCGTCGTCCTCTTCGGACCCCTCCTGGGCGGCCCTGGCGTAGGAGAGGCAGGCGGCGGCGTCGGCCCCGAACAGGATCGGGACGTGGAGGATGCGATCGAACGGAAAGCTCTCCAGCTCGATCGGTTGGTCCTCACGGGTGGTCTGCTCCTGACAGAGAATCTCGACCGCTGTCTGGAAAAGGCGCTCCATCGTCTCCGGCTGCAGCCGATCGAGCCGAGGGACGGTGGCTCCCTGGAAGAACCGATCGAGCACCGCCCGGAGGTCGCGCCCGACCGTGTCCATCCCTTGCGAATACCAGGATCGAGCGATGTCCTGGATCTCCTCGGTCAGAACCCGGACTTGCTGCTGCTCGCGGGCGACCTTGAGATTGCGCTCGGCGCTCTTGAAGAACGTCCGGGTGAACAGGGTGAGGTCTTTGCGGTCCCCCTCGAGCCGCTCGCCCAGATCCTTCGCCGACTGGTAGAGGTTGCCTCGCGAGTCGTCGAAATCCCGAATCATCGCGACCAGGCAGCGCAACCGTTTCGGGCTCCGCTGCCCTTGCCCGACCTCCAGGCTCACCGTCCCCAGGAAGACCGACAGGGCATCCTCCCCGGCGCCGATGGCATCGTAGAGACTGTCGAGCGGCCGCACAACCTTCTCGATCCGTTCTGCGGTCGTCCCCTTCACGTCCCGCGAAGCGCTCACGGGCCGGGTCAACAGGGGCTGGTACCAGGTCGTCGGCGGACCGTTGGAATCCGCGTCGTTCTCGGTCTTCTCCGATCCGTCGGACGCCTTGCGAATCCGGTCAGAGAAATAGCGCAAGAGCGCCAGCAGAAACGGCTCGTCCGTACCCAACTGGAGGCTGAGGAAGTCCAACTCAGAGAACGGATCCGGGAGCGGATCGTCCATCTCTCTCCGAGACCTCCCGCCGGTCCGCAACCGCTCCACGATGTCGATGCCGCCACTCTCGTCGTCCTGGGCAGTGCCCAGGTCCGCCCGTCGGGCGAGCCGCAGCACGTCGAGATCCTCTGCCTCGTCGAACTTGAGCTTGAGATCCCTCTCCCGGTAGTGGTTCTCGAGGAACTCCAGCGCCCTGTCCCTGCCCAGCTCCGTGCTCCCTTCGGCTGACCGCTCGAGACACCGCACCAGGGCCTGGAGAAGAGAGAACCGGAGGAGGAATCGAAGGACTGCCCCGCGCAGGTCGGTGGGCCGGCGGCGATCGATGTCTTCGAGATCCTGGGTCAGGCGACTGAGAAACTGGACGAAGGTCCGAGCATCCTCCGACGTGAGCTGACCGTCCTTCCCGGTCCGTGGTCTTCCCGTGGGTCCCGCCACCCTCTCCTGCCAGAATCCCGTAAGCGCCCGACGTGCCCAGTGAATCCCCCTGGTGTCTTCCGCGCCGAGCTTGACGACCCAGGAGTCGTCCTGGCCGTCTTCTGTCTTGATTGCTCCGACGTAGTGCTTCTCAAGGGAACTGGTGAGCCTGACCTGCTCACCGTCGACCTCGTACACCTTCTGGAAGCTGCGGCTCCGAAACCGTTCGTTGAAGAGACTCAACCGTTCGATCGGTGATTGGAAGGGCTTGACCAACGAGTAGTGCGAGCCCTGGATCTCCCCCTGCTCGCAGTCCACGAAGATCGCCTGGAACAGGTAGAACGGAACTGGCACCAGGCCGACGGGGTCCCGGCCCGCCTCCTCTCCCACGGACAGCCCTCCCTCCTCCGCCAGAGGAATCAGCAGGAGCCGGTCGTACGGGAACGTCTCGTTGCGGACGTCTTCCGGCTTGTCGAGCAAGGAGTAAGCGTAGTGGTTGAGTACTTTGTCGACGATCGGTTGCCACCGCTCGGCATCGGTCAGGGCGACCGACGCCTTCTCCCCACCTGTCAGATCGACCTTCAGTCGTCTCTCCAGATGGGTCAGGCGCTTGTCGTAGAGAAACTGGTTCAGCAGGCCGATGTCCGCGGCCTCCCGCGCCCGATCGAGCCCGTGGAGGTAGTCGCGGACGATGAAGAAGAACACTTTGGCAAAAGCGAGGAGATCCTGGACATCGTCGGACCGGACGTCCTCCACTTCCCCGAGCCCTTCTTCGTCCCCCTCGGCCTGAACACCGGGACGGGCCGCTCCGAACTTGCGCCAGACCGTTGCCTCGTCGTAGTCAGTCGACAGGACGAAGAGACCGTCGATCACCGGCTCGTTGAGGGAGTCGCAGATCCTGACCCGCAGGAACATGTTCTGCGGGCTCGGATCCTTCGGCAACTCGTGGCTGAAGATCGCGGGCGGCTGCTTGAGCTTCGTCCGCGCGTCCTCGAACGACCCGAACAGGCGCTCCTCCCGGGCGGCCTGCCCCTGCATCCTCCAGTAGTTGCTGATCGCCGAAGAGTGACGATCCAGAACCTCGGCTTCGAGCCGGCGGAAGAAGAGCCGGTACGGCCTGGTGATGTCTTCCCGCCCAGCTTCGATGGCGCGGATCTCCCGGTCCCCGAGACCGGCGGTGCGCCCCAGCGGTAGCGAGGCCGTCAGGTCCTCGAAATCGGGACAGACCCACACGAACGACGCCTGGGCGCTCCCGGCGCGGCGCCCGTCATCCCGGTCAGAGGTCCGTATCCGTGGCTCGAGATCCAGCTCCCGTTGCGACCGGAGGAAGTAGTCGGCAAAGCTCTCCAGGTGCTTGCCGAGCTCGTCTAGGAAGCCTTCGATCTCGGCGCGCAGAGCCTCGCCGGCTCCGTCCTGTGCCTTCTCACCGTCAGGCTTACCGTCCCCGGAACCTTTTCGACCGGCCGCGCCGGGTCCGGAGGACTGCTCCCCACCCTTCCGCTCGAGCCCCTCCCGGCGCCAGCGAAGTGCGAGGAAGAAGGGGGCCGAAGCCAGCTTGTCCCGCCGTTCGAACAGAGCCTCGGCAACGGCCGCGGTCGTGGGGCGTTCCTTCGTCTCCTGCTCCGTATCACCCTGATCCCCCGCCTCTTCCGACTCTCTGATCCCGGCCCAGCCATCCAGAAGCTCAGAGACCTCCTTGCCTACCGCACCGATACTCTCGGAACCGAGAAAGTAGCCACGAAGCAGGAGCCTACGTACTGCATCGAAATCCTTCTTCTCGCTCGACAACCAGAGGATGTCTCGGCCGGCCGGCCCATCGCCCGTCCGCCCCGGGGTCTCCGACCTGCTCTTCAACTCCCCGGGCAACCCCGAGAGATCCGCCAGCCAGCGGAGCAGGTCCACCTGGTTGCCGAGGATCTCCTCGATCTCGGCCTTTCCCGGTGCCAGCCGGTACGCTTCGAAGACCTTCGCGAGAGCGACCAGCAGGAGCTTCCTCAAGTCCTCTTCAGGACTCGCGGCGGCGGGCTTTGCCGGGCTCTTGCCCCTCTTTCCGCGCGAGCTCCGCTGGCCCTTCCGAGCCTGTTGCCGGCAGACGCGCAACAGGGTCTGTCCACTGGCGATGTCCTCGTCGTCGCCCCGGAGGAGAAGCGACTTGCGAAGCCTCAGGTGCCGGACCATGCCCTGCCGCGCACCGAGAGCCGTCTCTTCGGGGGCCCGCGAAAGGAGCTCCTGAAACGTCAGGGTCTCCTCGGTCCGCTCCGACATGGACCTGGCGGGATCGATCCGCACGTTGCCCTCGAGCCAGGGAAGACACGACCAGAGACTGCCCGAGAGGCTCTCGGTCTCATGCCCCTTCCCACCCATCTTGGACAGTGCTTGCGGCACCTCCAACACCTGGTAGTACGGCTTGGCGAAGTTGAACCTGCCCGCGCGATCTCCCTCGAACGGAATGAAGTAGACCCGGTCGGCGGGAAACTGCGGCGCCTCGGAGTCCGGGGCCTGGGAGGTGATCGACCGCAAGAATGTCGTGACAACCCTGTCGCAGAGCCGCTCCAACTCGGCAACGGTCGGGCTGGCTCCAGTCTCCTGGAGGCTCCTGCCCAGGTCGTCGAGGCAGCGCCGATACCAGTGCCGGTTGAGCTTGGGGAGCTCCTTCAGGTAGTCCCACTCTCCGGCACGCATCTTGGCCGCGGGAGCCTCCACGCGGAGGCCTTCCTCGGGCCTGCCCCCCTTCTTCCGCTCAGGCACTCGCCGGGCTCCAGAGGGGGGACGACCGGAAAGCCTCTTGGGTAGGGAGCCACGGGACCTCCGGCCCCGGCTTGAGCTTCGTCCGGCTGTCACGGGTCAGGCTGAGCCAGTCCTCACCCTGGGAGTACGCCCCCCAGAGGCTCCAGGTCTCGGGGTCCGCCCGGACCAGGTCGTCGATCGGAAAGAGGGGATGTGCTTCGGAACCGGCGACCACGGTGAGGAGCCCGGGAAGACCGGATGGTGCAGAGCGCGGCTTGTGCCGCTGCCAGAAGACGACAGAGCCTCCATCGTCCGGTATGAAGGCGAGCCGAACGTCCTTTCGGCTCGAGGCACTGACGAACCGCCGGAACAGATCCCAGGCATCCTCCCCCTCTTCTTTCCAGAAGTCGAGATCCGGACCTCCCTTGATCAGCTCGTTGCGAACCAAGCGGAACATATCGAGGAAGTCCGCTACCGGAAGCTCTTCTGACTCTGCCGAGAGATCGGCGATCCGCTGGACCGAACCGTCGTCGGACTCCCGGATCACGCGATGGGAAAGCAGCCACTTCGCCAGTTTGCGGCCGAGCCGGACAGCGTCGAGTTGCTCGCTGGCCTTGGGCCAGCGATCGTGCCAGGTTGAGAAGACGGTGCGACTCCCCGCCTCGTGGTCCAGCCGTTTTCGGTACGTTTCCAGCAGGGCAAGGCCCGAACCGAGGTCGACTCGGTGCAGCGTCTTCTCGATCTGCCCCTCCTCCAGAAACCGGCCGTCGAAAGCGAAGCGGTTCTCACACACCGCCAGGTGCGTGTTGAACAGGACAAACGACCGAAACGCGCGCTCGAAGGCATGGGGCTGCCCATGGAGAGGTTCCACGCCGTCGGACAGGTGCACGCAGACCGGCTGACTGTCATGCTCCCGGACGTAGCATTCGGCCAACCAGCGCTCGTTCTCCCGTGCCTGTAGCTCCTGACGCAGCTCGAGCCGCCGCGCCTCGACTTCGTCCCACTCGGCCGCGAGGCGAGGGTAGCGGCGCAGAATCCGTGGGAAGTCGGGGGTGAACTCCGGTACGACCGCGCTATGACGCAGGTAGTCGGAGACCGCAACGGGCAGAGGGAACGTGTCGAACGGCCAGACGAACTGGATGCGCTCCACCAGTTCACGCCAGTCTTCGCGCGCCTTGAGCGAGGGATAGGCCTCCTCTTCCAGGTGCTGCAACGTGGGATCCTCCACGACCCGCCGGAAGCGCTCGATTCGATCCGCCAGGTACTCCGGCCCGCCGAGGATCTGATCGAGGAACTCGTGTGCTTTCTGGAGCGCCCGGATATGGTGCGGCGAGAGGCTCTCGGTCGTGGTGGAGATCCCCTCCGACTCGAGCCGTTTCTGCAGATCGACCAGTCGCCGCAACCCGGTGTACAGCTCGAGCAGCTCTTCGAGGCCGTGCAGGCGCGCCGATCCCAGGGATTCTTGTGCCGGGAGCAGGGGCTTGCGGGCGGTCAACAGATCGAACAGCCGTCGGCCACGAAGCTCGAGACCGACCGGGCCAGCGTAGGCAGCCTTCACCTGGTCGTGCGGAAACAGCTCGATGCCGACGGTCAGGTCCTCTCCTGCGCCCTCGGACCCTCGGGCAGCGATCCTGTACGCTGCCCGAATCGCGTCGCGAAGAGCCGAGAACCCGCCGTCGCGGCGCCGCCAGGGGAGCTCCGCGAGGACGCAGGCCAGCTCCGGATCGAGGTCCCACCCCGGCAGAGAGAGATTCTCCTGGCACTGCTGTACCTCGTGCTCGATAATGCGGCGCGTCAGCCCGGCGGCCTTGAGGTCGCTGAATCGGGGAAACCGGAGCAGGCGCGGATTCCTTGCATGGACGAGATTTCGATCCAGGTCTTCGATCGTGGGCACGCCCACGGCGTCGAGGCAACGCTCCAGCACCGCGAGCTCCTCCTGGTCGAGCGAGAGCTTGACGGCGTTGCCACTGGAAAGGACCGTCGGGAACTGGATGAACACCCGCCGATCGGTGGACCGGATCGTGTCGAAGAGACCGCTGTCCTCCAAGACACCGCCGAGGTCGATCCCTTGCACTACGAAACGATCGAAGCCGGTGATCAGCAGGTCGTTCGGCGGCTCCCGGAGCGAGCGATGCCAGTCCGGATCTTCAAAGGGTCTGACGGTCGCCAGGTTTAGGACCTTGTATCGTCTGTCGGGGTCGTCGCTCCTCAAGTATCGAACCAGGTGGAACCAGTCCTCCGCGTAGCCTGACCCGTCTGAGAACAGCAGGTACAAGCCGCCTTTCGGATCAGCGGCCACCCGCTCGGCACGGTTTCGCAGCTCACAGAGCCGGGGATCCTCGCCGAACCAGATCAATCGCGACCACTCAGTCCGACCAGCCCCTCCTTCAGGGACCACCGCTGATTCGATCTGATCCAGGATGAACGACTGGAGATCCTCCCACAGAGGCATCAGCTTGGCCTTCGAATCAACAGACTGGGTGATCTGGGCCTTGTCGAGCTTCCGAACCTGGTGCCGCTGGAGAGCTTCGCCCTGCTCTGCATCCGAGTACAGCTCCCGGAGCTTCTCCAGATCGTGGCTCATGACGCAAAACTGGAAGGCTGCCCCTCCATTCTCAGCATCGACCCGCCGCTCGATACACCAACGGATGACCTCTTTCCAGGCATAGGAGTCGGGAACCTCGTCGCCATCGCTCCGAGGGAGGATCAGGTCCACCGCCGCATAGACCGGCTCCTCATTACCCAACAGCGATCGAACCTTCGATAGGAAGCTCTTCTGGGAGAGACAGGTATGCACCCGGAGATCGAAGAAACCACGCTGGAGAGGCTTCCATTTGGCGAGGTGCTCTCTGGCAGCCGCTTCCAGCCACGGAAGCCAATCATGGACGTCATCGTCCACGAGCACTAGATGGACCGGGGGACACACGGTTCCGCGAGTCATGGTTGGCCCCTCGTCCCGGCGGCATGACTTGGATAACCTGTGATTATCCAGCACCATGCAGGTCGTCTACTCTCAGGAATCATATTCCACCTCCACCCGAGCAGGCGCAGCGCTTAGCGTACCAAGCGGCGAAATCTCACCATCCGCGGCGAATCGCTGCCCAAATTCTCGGTCTTTGACGATCGTCATTGATGTTGCCAGAAGATGCCAAAGGGTGCAAGCCTATCCGATAAATGACACGTGCAAATAGAGAGATGACCCGCGAGAAGGAAGCCTCCTTGGGTGTTTCAGGTGCCTTGCTAGCTTGGAATCCGACCTCGCCAAAGTCTCTCCTGTAGGTCGTGAGAGGGACTGCTAATCACAGGCTATCTTCAGCCGGGAGATCCAGGGCGCCGTACTCGCCGCGAAACCTGACCCGATGAGGATCTTCCTCAGCTTCTCGGGAAGCCGAAGCTTGGCGATCGCCGCCGGGCTTCGTGACTGGCTTCCGCGGATTCTCCCCGCCTCCCAACCCTGGTTAGCGCACGAGGACCTGCCTGCTGGAGCCACTTGGATTGACGAGATCGGCCAAGCCCTCGAGACCAGTGAGTTCGGCATCCTCTGCTTGACGCGGGAGAACCTCGTCGAACCATGGCTGCATTTCGAAGCGGGGGCGCTGGCCAAGAGCCCGGGAATGGGGCGTGGTGGGGTCTGCCCCTACCTGCTCGACATGGGACCTGAGCAACTCGGCGGGGGACCCCTCGCCCAGTTTCAGGTCAAGGCGGCGACCAGGGACGGAACACTCGGATTGGTCCGGTCCATCCATGACCGCATGGACTCCTCCGCGCTCTCCCGCGAAGAGTTGGAGCACGCCTTCGATCTGGGGTGGGACCGGCTCGAACGCCTGCTCAACAGAATCAGGGAGGAACCTTCACAGGAAGGACTCTCACCCCGAGAACGAGCGATCGAAGCGCTCGCCAAGGACGCGGAGATTATCCTGATGGAGGACTTCGTCCATGCCGAGTCGCAGCTAGGAGAAGGGGATAGCGTCCTTCTCTTCTCGAACGACCTGACCTACGATCGCCGCTACTTCACCGAGGTTATCGCCGAGAATCTCCGGAGAGGGGTCTCGTACCTCTATCTCCTCAACGGAGCGGATGCCGAGGCAATGCGAAACTGGGACCTCTTCATCGACGAGCTCCACACTCGCGGGGTGCCCAGGCTTCCAGAGCGTCGGAGGATTCAGGTGGCCCCCCTCTTCTGGACCACCGCGATCTACGAGTTTCGGAACGGCCACCGAGAAGTGGAAGCGATCTCGATCCTCGAACACCGCTTCGAGTCCCGGGCCTGCGTGAGACTCTCCACAGCGATCGCCCGCCAGATGCGACGCAAGTTCCTCGAGTACTGGGCGGTCGCCGAAGCGCCCTGAAGCCGCTACCGACCTACCCGGCCGAGAGCTTCTCCCACTCCTCGTCGGAGGCGTCCATGGCGATCGACAGGCCGCCTTCGGCGCCGACGAAGACCGGGTCTTTGACCACCTTGACCCGGCCGCCGCCGATCTCGCCCAGCTCCTTTTGCAGGCGGGCGCCGAGCCCCTGGATCAGCGAGGTGCCGCCCGACAGGATGATGTTGTTGCGCACCCGGTCCTGGTAGTCGGGATCGACCCGGGAGAGCAGGTCGACCATGGTCTCGATCACCGGCGGCAGCAGCCCCTCGCAGGCGGCCCGGACCTGGTCGGTGATGTCGAGCTCGGTCGGGCGGCCGTCGACCGGCGCCGTCACCTTGATCCGGTCTTTCGGCGAGCCGACGAAGCTGTACTTCTCCTTCCAGTCGCGCACCATGTGGATGGTGAAGTCCGCGTCCGGGTGGGCCTCGGCGATCGCGCTCGCGAGCTGCTCGTCGATCCAGTCGCCGGCGACGGTCAGGGTGCGTTGGTCCTCGTCGGTCGGCATCCGGCCGCGCATGACGCAGAAGTCGGCGGTGCCGGCGCCGATGTCGATGATCATGGCGTGGAGCAGGGCGTCGAGGCCGTAGGCGACGGCGAACGGCTCGGAGACGATCATCAGGCTGTCGACCAGCGGGGCGACGGCGTCGCGCAGGCTCTGTTTGTTGACCCGGAGCGCCTTGGCGGGCACGCCGACCACCGCCCGCACCGCCGGTGCGCCCTTACGCTTTTGGGCGCCGGCCAGCTCGAGCAGATGACGCAGCAGCTCGCTCACCGCCTGTTCGTCCCGGCTCGAGCCCTTCTTGATCAGCCCCTCCTCGAGCGGCCGGTAGAGGTCGAGCATCGGACGGTTCTCGAGCGCCTCGTCGCCGACCAGGACCGCCTGCTTGAGCACTTTCCGGGCGACCATGTCGGCCGGCCAGCCGACGTAGCTCTGGACCACGTGGCGCTCGTCGTTCGAGCCGGCGATCGAGCTGCGGGAGGTTCCGAGGTCGATTCCTACGCGGAGGGTGCGCGGTTCGTTGCTCTTCGTCTCCTCGCTCTTCGCATCCTCACTCTTCACGTCGTCACTCATCGATCGACTGTCCTTTCGTGCTGCGTCAGGGGGTCCTACGTCTCACGGGGCTTCGGAGCGGGCGAGGTGCTCCTCGGAGGGCGGTTCGCCAGGGGGAGCGCCCGGCGCGGTGCGGGTCACCGTTCGGTCCGGCGGCCGGCCGAGCGATTCCGCGTAGGAGACGATGCCGGCCGCCAGCGAGTCGGCGATGTAGTCCCGGTAGAGGGGCTTCTCCAGCATCTCGGCCTCGGCCTGGTTCGACAGGGCCGCGACCTCGGCCAGGACCGCGGGCATGTCGGTGTCGACCAGCACCAGGAACGGCGCCGTCTTGACCCCGCGGTCGCGCAGGTCCGGGTTGACCCGGCGCAGGGAGCTCACCATCGAGCGGTGGATCGCCTCGGCCAGATCCTGGGACTTGTCGTTGCGCACACCGGCATAGATGCCGTCGAGGATCTTGCGCAGCTCAGCCAGGGTGTGCCCCGAGTCCCGGTTCTCGCGCGCGGCCAGGTTGGTCAGGAACGGATCGTCGGTGGCGCCGAGGAAGTAGGTCTCGATGCCGCTGTCCCGGCTGCCTTCGAGCCAGTTGACGTGCACGGAGACGAAGATGTCGGCGTGCTGGCTGTTGGCCAGGGCGGCGCGCTCCTCCAGGGTGATGCCGGTGTCGTGGTCGCGGGTCAGGAGGACGTCGAAGCCCTTGGCCGTCAGATCCTCGGCGACCCGCCGGCCGATGTCCAGGGTGATGAGCTTCTCCTCCAGACCGCCCGGGATGCGCGTGCCCAGGTTGGGGCCGCCGTGGCCCGGATCGATGACGATGCGGCGCACGGCGAGCGGGAAGACCGAGCCGTCGATCGGCTCCGGCTCGGCCAGGCGGCCGGCGAGCATCGCCTCGGTGACGGGATCGGCGGGCGGTGCCGAGACGCCGGCCTCCGAGCCCGCGGAGGGCGCCGGCCGCGCTGCGGGCGCCCCCGGCGGCGCGGGGGCGCTCACCGCCGCGACGCGGGGAGCGGCGCCCGGCCGCTCGGTCACGTGGCGCGGCAGCCCGCCCGCGATCGCCGACCAGATGACCTGGGTCGAGGCCAGCAGAGCGACCGGTGCCACCACCAGGAGCACCGCCCGGGTCGCCCGCCGCCGGAGCCTGCCCCGGCGGGGTTTCCTGGCGGACGGACGGGCACCGGAGATCAGCGCGACGTTCTCGTCGACCAGTTCCCGCAGCAGGCGGCGCTTGACCCGTCGGTCCGTAAAGCCCATGGGACCGAGTATTCTATCGCGTCGATAGGTTCCCGGGACCTCGCACCACGAAAGGCCCGCCCCGGAGCCCCCGCAGGAGCGGCGCGATGCGAGACGGAGTGCCGCGGAGATCCGCCCTCTCACAGCCCACGGCGGCGGCACAGAGCACGCGCCTCGGGGTCCTGGAGGTCCGGCGCCTCCGAGCAGTGATTCGCCAGGGCCTGCTTCGCCAGCGCGCGCACGGGATGACCGGGCTCCAGGCTCTTCT
This sequence comes from uncultured Acidobacteriota bacterium, assembly GCA_963843755.1. GTDB lineage: Bacteria > Acidobacteriota > Thermoanaerobaculia > Multivoradales > DATKCC01 > CAWJLS01. Next base: position 4,473 of record CAWJLS010000013.1, on the reverse strand, counting down.
CGGCGATGGTCAGGGCACGGGAGAAGAGCCGGCGCGCTTCGGCGTTCTCGCCGAGCCGGGCGCGGGCGAGGCCGAGATTGAGGAGCGTCCGGGCCAGATCCGGGTGATCATCCCCATAGATCCTCTCGACGCTCGCCGACAAGGGCTCCAGGATCTCCGCCGCCTCGGCCGCCTTGCCGCGCTCCAGGAGCAGCAGGGCCAGCGCCTCACGGCTGCCGGCGAGGTCCGGGTGATCGGCGGACAGAGCGGCTTCGCGGATCGCCAGGGCGCGACGGAGCAGCGCCTCGCTCTCCTCGACGCGGCCGCGGTAGTAGGCGATTCCCGACAGGTTGTGCAGGACTCTCGCCACCCGTAGGTCGTCAGGCCCCCAGAGGTGCTCCTGGAGAGTGAGAGAGTGCCGCAAGACCGCTTCCGCCTCCTCGAAGCTGCCCTGGGCGGCAAGGGTGGTGCCCAGGTTGTTGAGCACGTCGGCCACGTCCGGATGGTCGGGTCCCAGCGCCGTCTCGCGGATGGCGAGGGCCCGCCGGAAGAGCGCCACCGCGTCACCCCGGCCCGAGAGCCGGGCCAGCGTGCCGAGACGCACGAGGGTCTCTGCGACCTCCGGGTCCCCGCGGCCCTGGAGCCGCTCGCGGATCGCGAAGGCCTCCTTCAGGAGCGGCCGCGCCTCGTCGAAGAGGCCGAGGGAGGTATGGATGCCGCCCAGGGTGTCGAGCAGGCGAGCGCGCAGGAGGGGCTGGCTCTCCAGATCCTGCTCCTCTTGCAGGCGCTCGATCCCCCGGTGCAGCAGCTCGTGCACGTCCGGCACCCGCCCGCGGGCCTGCCGCGGATCCGAGGCCTCGAACAGCCCCTCCAGGTACCGGAGCACCGCGTCGGCTCGCGCGGCCTCCTGCTCGGCTTCGCGGCGGGCCTCGATCGCCTGCTGGCGCTCTTCCCGTAGATCCAGGTTGTACTTGATGCCCCCCGAGAGGAACAGCACCACCGACGCCGCCGCGAGGAGGCGCAGGCGCCTCCGCCGGGGCTTGTCGCGGATCCGGGCGAGGCGCTCGGCGGCCTCGGCGAGGGTCGGCCGGGCCTCCGGGAAGATCGCCTCGAGGCGCCGGATCAGCGCCACGAGATTCGGGTCCCGGACCCCGTCGAGAGGGAGGGTGTCCCCGTCGGCGGCCTTGACCAGCAGCAGCGGCTCCGGCAGGCCGGCCGGGTAGGCGGGCCGGCCGGTGAACAGCTCCTGGAGCAGCAGACCGAGGGCGAAGGCGTCGCTCGCCGTGGTCGCCGGCTCGCCCCGCGCCTGCTCCGGGCTCATGTTGGCGGGGGTGCCGACCAGGTCGCGGAGCCCGAGACGGGCGGCCGGCGCGGGCACCCACCACGAGGCGCCGGCGAACGGCGCCGCGGGCCGTGGGGACTCTCCAGGCGCCGCGGTCTCCTCGGGACTGTCCTCTGCGCGGGCGAGGCCGAAGTCCAGCACCTTGACCTCCCCCTTGGCGGTGAGCATCACGTTGTCGGGCTTCAGGTCCCGGTGGACGATGCCCTTCGCGTGGGTCGCCTCCAGGGCGCGTGCCACCGCCTCGGCGACGGCGAGCCGCGCCGAGGAGTCGAGCCCGTCAGCGAGGGCGCGGCGCAGAGTGCGACCCCGGATCAGCTCCAGAACCAGGAAGTCGCCGTCCTCGCCCTCCAGGTAGCCGTGGATCCGGCAGACATTGGGGTGGTCGAGCTGGGAGAGAAGCCGGGCCTCCTCCAGGAACCGCTCGCGGGCCCCGGCGCTCGAACGGTCGCTCCGGATCGCCTTGAGCGCCACCTCCCGCTCGAGCTTCTCGTCGAAGCCGACGAACACCGCACCCATCCCTCCCTCGGCCAGCTCGCCGGTGATCCGGATGTGGCCGATGCGATCGCCGGGCTGAATCAAGGCTTGATCCTCCTCGCGATCTCGTTCCACGCCCGCTCCAGATCCGGCAGGCGCTGCGCGCAACCACCCAGGTCGCCCCGCCGCGCCAGGGTGGCGACCTCGGCGGCCCGCTCCGCCAGGTCGGTGGCGCCGAGAACTCCGGCGCTCCCGGCCAGGGCATGGGACGCCGCCACCAGCGCCTCGCCGTCGCCCTCCGGCAGGGCTCGCCGGAGAGCCGCCACGTCGTCCGTCCCCTCTCGGACGAACGCGGCCGCGGTCGACTCCCCGGTCGTCGCGTCCTGGTCCCTCAGGGCCGCCAGGCGCGCTACGAAGTCGTCGCCGGCGGTCCCCGCCGCCTCGATCCCCAGGCGATGGTCGAGCACGGCGGCCAGCTCGGCAGTGCCGAAGGGCTTGGTGAGGTGCTGGTCCATGCCCGCGGCGAGACAGCGCCGGACGTCGTCGGGCTGCTCGTTGGCGGTGACAGCGATCACCGGAAGCCGCCGGCCGGCCCCGCCTGCCGCCTCCTGCCGGCGCAGCCGGCGGCAGGTTTCGAACCCGTCGAGGCCGGGCATCTCGCAGTCGAGGAGCACGGCGTCGAAGGGTTCCTCCCGGAGCCTCGCCAAGGCCTCCTCGCCGCCGGCCACCGCCTCGGCGGCGAAGCCCAGCTCGGAGAGCAGAGCCAGGCCCACCGAGCGGTTGGCGCCGCGGTCGTCCACCACCAGGATCCGGCGCTCCCGCCGGCCGAGCCTCCGGGCGGCATCGTCCGCTCGCGGCGAGGGGGTGGGAGAGGCGGCACCCGTGCCCCGGGCGCGCTCCAGGGGGAGCCGAAACCAAAAGGTCGAACCGACTCCCCGCGTGCTCTCGACGCCGATCTCGCCGCCCATCATCTCGACCAGGCTCTTGGAGATGGCCAGGCCCAACCCGGTGCCGGAGCGAACGCCGGAGCCCGAGCTGCCGGCCTGGCTGAACGGCTCGAAGAGCCGGGACTGATCCTCCGGCCGGACGCCCACACCCGTGTCGCGCACCTCGAAGCGCATCGAAGCCCCGGTGCCGACGCCTCCCGTGGCCTCTACGCTCACGGTCAGCGACCCCCGACGCGTGAACCGGATCGCGTTGCCGACCAGGTTGAGGAGCACCTGCCGCAGACGCACCGGGTCGCCGTGGAGCGCGTCCGGCAGCGAGGGGTCCACCTGCACGTGCATGGCCACGTCGCGCTGGACGGCGCGCGGCGCGAGCAGCCGTACCACCTCACCGGTCAGCTCGCGAAGCTGGAAGTCCCGGGGCCGGAGCCGCAGACGCGAAGCGTCGATTCGCGACAGGTCGAGGACGTCTTCGGCCACGGCGAGGAGGGATTCCGCGGACGCGCTCACCAGCTCGGCCTGCTCGCGCTGCTCCGACGTCAAACAGCTCCGGAGCAAGAGGTCGGTCATTCCCAGGATGCCGTGCATGGGGGCACGGATCTCGTGGCTGACCCGGGCGAGCAGTCGGCTCTTGGCACCGTCGGCGGCCCGGGCGCTCTGCTCCGCCAGCTTCCGCCTCTCGAGCTCGCCTTCGAGGGCGTTCCAGCAGCGGTGCCGCAGCAGCAAGGCCGAGGCCGAGAGCGTGAGAACACCCAGGCCGGCGAAGCGGTAGGGGAAGTGTCGCGACGGCGCAGCGAAGACGAGGCAGGCCAGGACTGCCAGTGACAGCACGAGACCGGCGAGCCCCAGCCGATCGAGCCGGCGGAGACGGCGGTGCCGCCGGCGTTCATCGCGATCGTGCGTCAACGTCCACGTCCAGTGCGGTCGGTCCCAGAGCGTTCAGCGGAACCAGCCCCGCCTGCAGAGCGTGGAGCGCCGCCTCCACACGGTTGCTCACGCCCAGCTTGTCGAGGATGTGGCTCACGTGGGTACGCACCGTGATCTCGGCGATGGCGAGCTGGCAGGCGATCTCTCGGTTGGCGGCTCCCCGGGCGAGCAGCTCGAGCACCTCGTGCTCCCTGGGCGTCAGGGCTTCCGCGGCCCCGGCTACGGAACCCGGCCGGAAGTGGCCGAGGAGCCGGCGGGTGAGCTGCGGGGGAAGCCAGGCTTCGCCGCAGGCCACCCGGCGGATGGCCTCGACGAACTCCGCCTTGCGGGACGTCTTGGCGAGGAACCCCCGAGCGCCCGCCTCGATGGCCGAGAGAACCTCCGGCTCCGCGTCCGGGCTGGTGAGGGCGACGATGCCGATGTCGGGTTGCGCAGCGAGAATCCTTCGGGTGGCCTCGACGCCGGCGAGCCCGGGCAGCCTCAGGTCCATCAGGATCACGTGGGGTTCGTGGCGCGTCGCCTTCTCGATCGCCTGATTGCCGTCTTCGGCCTCGCTCACCACCTCGATGTCGGCGGCGTCCGCGAGCAACGCGCGGACACCCACACGCACCACGGGGTGATCGTCCACGACGAGAACCCAGATCGGCTCTACCGCATCTCCATTTCCCATCATTTCTATAAGAAGATATCTTATGTTCGTTGATTTTCAAATTATGCGCCATTCGCTCTACTTTACTGCGATTCGCGCTCCATGTGCCGCCCGCCGGGGTGGGAGGGCTTCATCCGTTCGTTGAGCGCGAATTCATC
>CAWJLS010000012.1:0-285426 GCA_963843755.1 uncultured Acidobacteriota bacterium | reverse complement strand
GCGTGCGGTCGAGGCGGCGCTCGATGCCGAGGTCGTCGACCAGGCGCTCGAAGGGGACTCCTGGTGGGCGTAGGCCTCGATCGTGTCTCGCGCACCCGGGCGAGGAGGTCGCGGAAGCCCGGGGCGCCGGTGAGGTCGGTCCGGAGCGCCAGGGTGTTGACGAAGAAGCCGATCGGCGGCCGACTTGGTGCGGCGGCGGTTGGCGACCGGGGTGCCGACGGTCAGGTCGAGCTGGCCGCTGCAGCGTCCGAGCAGGGCGGAGACAGGGCCAGGAGCCCCATGAAGAGGGTCGCGCCGTCCTGGCGGCAGAGGGCGGCGAGGGCGTCGGTGAGCTCGCCGGCGGGCCCCGGCACCTGGGCGCCGCGGCCACGGCGCACCGGCGGCCGCGGCCGGTCGGTCGGCATCTCGAGGTCCGGCGCGCCGGCCAGGCGCCTGCGCCACGGAGCGAGCATGCGCTCCAGGGCGTCCCCCTGGAGCCAGCTCCGCTGCCAGGCCGCGAAGTCGGCGTACTGGACGGGCAGCTCGGGCAGCTCTGCCACGTCGAGGACGACTCCGTCTGCCGCGCCGGCGTGGCGGGCCGCCCGAGCCGTCCGATAGAGGGCCGCCAGCTCGCGGACGAAGATGCCGGTCGACCAGCCGTCGGTGGCGATGTGGTGGATCGAGGCGACCGCGGCGTGCTCGTCCGGGGCGAAGCGCACCAGCAAGGCGGTGAGGAGCGGCGGCTGCGCCAGGTCGAAGGGGCGCCGCACGACGGCGGCGGCCAGGGCGCTCGCCTCCGCCGTGGCGCGTCCGGCGGGCAGCCGCCCGAGGTCGACGACCGGCAGCGGTACCTGGACAGCGGGGGCGACGGCGGGGGCGACCTCCTGGACCGGCTCGCCGGCCACGGCCCGGATGCCGGTGCGCAGGATCTCGTGGCGGCGGACCACGCCGGAGAGCGCCGCCGCCAGGGCCGCCGTGTCGAGGTGCCCGCGGAGCCGCAGGGCGATCGGCACGTGGTAGGCGGCGTTGCCCGGCTCGAGCTGGTCGAGGAACCAGAGGCGCTCCTGGCCGAAAGAGAGCCGGGCGGGCGGCGCGTCCGCGGGACGCCGGGTGAGAGGCGGCGGCACCGCAGCCGCAGCCTCGGCCTCCGGACCCTCGGCGGTTTCCGCGGCCATCCGGCGCTCGATCGCCTGGGCGAGGCCCACGAGCGTCGGCTGCTCGAAGAAGAGCCGTAGCGGCAGCTCGACGCCCAGGGTGTCGAGGATGCGGGCGTTGACCCGGACCGCCAGCAGGGAGTGGCCGCCGAGGGCGAAGAAGTGGTCGGAGGCGCCGACCCGGGGCACGCCGAGCAGCTCGCCCCAGATCTCCGCCAGGGCCGTCTCGACCGGCGTCCGCGGCGCGACGAAGGTGGCTTCGGCGGCCGACTCCATCCCCACCGGGAGCCGCTCCAGGGCCGCCCGGTCGAGCTTGCGGTTGGGGGTCAGGGGGAGCGCGTCGAGCAGGACGAAGGCGCTCGGCACCATGTAGGCCGGCAGGCGCTGCTCGATCTCGGCCCGCAGCGTGGCGGCGAAGCCCGCGCGTCGCCGGTGCCCGCCGCGTCAGTGCCCGCCTCCGGTACGACGAAGGCGACCAGCCGCGGCGCGGAACCGTCGGCCGCGTGCAGCAGCACCGCCGCCTGGCGGACGGTCGGCGAGCGGGTGATCTGGGCCTCGATCTCGGCGGGCTCGACCCGGAAGCCTCGGACCTTGACCTGGCGGTCGCGGCGGCCGGCGAAGACGACGTCCCCGTCCGGCAGGTAGCGGCCCAGGTCGCCGGTACGGTAGACGCGCTCACCCGGGGCTCCTGCCGCGCGGGGATCGCGCTGGCCGTCCCCGGCGGAGCTGTCGACCGGGGTGAAGCGTGCCGCGGTGAGGGCGGGGTCGCCCAGGTAGCCGAGGGCGACGTGGGGGCTGCGCACGGCGATCTCACCCAGCTCGCCGATGCCGCACAGCGCATCGTCCGGACCGAGCACCAGGAGCTGGACGTCCTCCATGCCTCGGCCCAGGGGGAGGGCGGCTGTGCCTCGGCGATCCGGAGCCTGTGCAGTGCCCGCTGTTGCGGGGTCTGAGTAACGCCGCTCTCTTCCCTCCGCACGCTGGAGGAGCGGGTCGGAGTGACGGGGAGTCTCCAGCACAATCGGGTGATAGCCGACTGCCCGCTGGGTCTCGGTCGAGCCGTAGTAGTTGACCACCTGGACCGCCGGGGCCAGAGCGCGCAGCCGCTCGACGTCGCCGACGGTCAGCACTTCGCCGACGAAGAAGGCGTGGCAGAGATCCGGCAGCCGGACTTCCGCGGAACCCTCTCTTCCTGTGCTGCCGGCGACAGCGGCCCACGAGGGAGCCTCCGCGGGGGCTTCCCTGGACGCGGTGGCGGCGTCGGAGAGCAGGCGCCCCAGCGCCGGCGTGAAGTGGCCGACGGTGACCCGCTCCCGGGCCATCCAGGCGGCGAGCCGGCGAGGGACTTCGAGGTCGCGGGGCTCCGGGACGACCACGGTGCCGCCGAGCTGGAGCGGGGTGAAGACGTCCCGGTGGAGCGGGTCGTGGGCCAGGCCCGAAAGGAGGCTGAAGCGGTCGCCATCGTCGAGGCCGAAGGCCCGGCGCTGCCACGGCACGAAGTGGGTCAGGGAGCCGTGGCGCCCGAGGATCCCCTTGGGCTCGCCGGTCGAGCCGGAGGTGAAGGCGACGTAGGCGGCGTCGTCCGGGCCGACCTCGACCTCGTGGCCGGGGGGCGTCTGCGGCAGCTCCGTGAGCCAGCACCTGAGCGCGGCGGAGCCGGCGGGCACGGTAATGCGTGCCGCTGGTCCGGATGGGCTCGACTCGCTCGCCTGGCGTGCCCGCCCGGGTCCGTCCGGCGCTCCGAGCGGATCGAGCGCCGCGTCCAGCTCCGCCGGCACCGGGCCGGCCGCTTCCAGAGCGAGGAAGGCCCGGGGCGCGGCGAGCTCGACGGTGCGCGCCAGGCGGGGCGCCGGCTGGGCCGGGTCGAGCACGACGAAGGCGCCGCCGCTCTCCAAGACGGCGAGGAGCGAGACCACCAGGCCGGCGCTCCGGTGGCCGAAGATGACCACCCGGTCGCCGCGGGTCACGCCCTGCGCCTGGAGGGCGGCGGCGAGGCGGGCGCTGGCTGAGCTCAGATAAGCGTAGCTCCAGGACCCGTCCGGGTCGGTGACCGCCGTGCGGTCCGGCGTGGCCGCCGCGTGCTGCGCGACCAGATCGTGGAGCGCACCCTCCCAGGCGTCGCCCAGGGGTGCCTCCGGCGCCGGCAGCAGGGAGCGGGCGTCCGCCGTGACCAGGGAGAGCGTGCCGATCGGGCGCTCGGGCGCCCCGACCGGGTCAGCGACCTGCCACGCCAGGTGCTCGAGCTGGCGGAGCAGCTCCTCCATGCGCGGCCGGTCGAAGAGATCGGCGTTGTAGACCAGGTCGAGGGAGATGCCGTCGTCGTCCTCGCGGGCGTAGATCGTCAGGTCGAACTTCGCATGGGCCAGCGGCACCCGGTGGGGCTCGAGGGTGACCTCCGGCAGCTCGATGGGCGCCGCCGGCAGGTTGAGCATGTTGAAGAAGACCTGGAAGAGCGGGGTCCGGGAGAGGTCCCGCTCCGGGAGGACTTCCTCCAAGATCCGCTCGAACGGCACGTCCTGGTGGGCGTAGGCCTCGAGCGCCGTCGTCCGCACCCGGTCGAGCAGCTCGTTGAAGGTCGGGTCGTCGCCGAGATCGGTGCGCAGCGCCAGGGAGTTGAGGAAGAGGCCGATCAGGCCTTCGACCTCTTCGTGGCGGCGCCCGGCGATCGGCGTCCCCACCGTCAGGTCGTCCTGGCCGGAGAGGCGGGCGAGGAGCACCTCGAGCAGGGCGAGGAGGGTCATGAACAGGGTGACCCCGCGGCGGCGACCGAGGGCGCGCAGGGCGTCGTGGAGCGCGGGCGGCAGGGTGCGGACGATCTCCCCGCCGGTGAAGGTCTGGACCGCGGGGCGCGGCCGGTCGGTGGGCAGCTCGAGGGGCGGGGCGCCGCCGAGGCGGCCGCGCCAGTAGTCGAGCTGTCCGTCGAGGGCGCCCGAGGCGAGGCCCTGGCGCTGCCAGACGGCGTAGTCGGGGTACTGGATCGGCAGCTCCGGGAGGTCGGTTACCTCGCCGAGCCGGGCCGCCCTGTAGCCCGCGGCGAGCTCGCGCACCAGGACGTCCATCGACCAGCCGTCGGCGACCACGTGGTGGACGACCAGGGAGAGGAGGTGGTCGTCGGGAGCGAGGCGCAGCAGCAGGGCGCGGAGCAGCGGCCCCCGCGCGAGGTCGAACGGCCGCTCGGCGGCGCTCTCCAGCCAGCGGTCCGACGTGGCCTCCCGCGCCGCCGCGGGCAGGCCCGAGAGGTCGACGATCGGCAGGGTGAGGGTCAACCGGGGCGCGACCCGCTGGACCGGCCGGCCGTCCAGCTCTCCGAACGTGGTCCGGAGCGACTCGTGGCGCGCCACGACCAGGTCGAGCCCTGCCACCAGGGCGCCGGGGTCGAGCGTCCCGCGGAGGCGGACCGACCCGGGGATGTGGAGCGAGGCGTTGCCCGGCTCGAAGCGCTCCAGGAACCAGAGCCGCTCCTGGGAGGAGGAGAGGGGGAGCGGGCCGTCCTCCGTCCGCCGTTCGATCGCCCCGGCCGCGCCCTGGCTCTCGGTGGCCTCCAGCGCCGCCGCGAGCCCGGCGACCGTCGGGGTCTCGAACAGGCTCCGGAGCGGCAGCTCGAGGCCGAGGGCCGTGCGCACCCGCGAGACCAGGCGGGTCGCCAGCAGCGAGTGGCCGCCGAGGTCGAAGAAGCCGTCGTGGACTCCGACCCGCTCGACCCCCAGGACGTCCTCGAACAGCCCCGCCAGGACCTCTTCCATCGGCGACCGGGGCGCGACGAACCGGCCCGTCTCGAGACCCTCGGCCGGCACGCCGCGGGCGAGGAGCGCCCGGCGGTCGATCTTGCCGCTCGGCGTCCGCGGCAGCTCCGCGACCTCGACCACGGCCGCCGGCACCAGGGCGCGGGGCAGGCGCTCGCCCAGCCAGCCTCGGAGGTCGAGGTCACTCTGGTCGCTCTGGCCGTTCGGGCCGCTCGGGCCGCGCGGGCCGTCCCCTCGGGCCACGACCCAGGCGACCAGCCGCACGTCGCCCGGGGCGGCCTCCGGCGCTACCACCGCCACCTCCCGCACCGCCGGATGGCCGGCGAGCACCGCCGCGATCTCGTCCGGCTCGACCCGCTGGCCGCGCACCTGGACCTGGTGGTCGAGCCGGCCCAGGTACTCGATCCGGCCGTCGGGCAGCCACCGGGCCAGGTCGCCGGTGCGGTAGAGGCGACCGCCGTGCGGCCTGCCTTGCGAAGCCGGCGCGCCGGCGCCGATGTTCGGTCCGACACCGCCCGCTTCGGGGCCATCGGCGACGAACGGGTCCGGAACGAAGGCGGCGGCCGTCCAGGCCGGATGCCCGGTGTAGCCGTGGGCCACCGCCTCGCCGCCGAGGCAGAGCTCGCCCGGCGCGCCGACCGGGGCCGGGCGGCCCGCGGCGTCGACGATCCGGACCGTCAGGCCGTCGATGGGCCGGCCGATGGACGGGGCGCCCAGAACCGGAGCGGGGAAGGTCGCGCTTCACCGGCCGGCCCTCCGGAAGCCGGGCTGTGCGCCGGCCGAGGCCGCACCGGGCCGGCGGTCGCGACCACCGAGCATTCGGTCGGGCCGTAGTGGTTGACCAGCCGGAACGGCGCTTCCGGCCGCGGGCGCCGGTGCAGGGCGTCGCCGCCGGTCAGCAGGTGGCGCAGGACCAGGCCCCGGCCGGGGCGGCCTTCCGTCAAGTCCGCGCCGTCCGGCGAGGTCTCGTCGAGGGACGCCAGCACCGCCTCCGCCAGCGGTGTCGGCAGGAAGCAGACCTCCGTCCGCGTGCGCGCGAGCCACGGCAGCACGGCCTCCGGAGCCTGGCGGACGGCGTCGGGCAGGATCGCCAAAGAGCCGCCGGCGGCGAGGGTCGGCCAGAGCTCCCAGACCGCGGCATCGAACGCCGGGCTGGCGACCTGGGAGGTGACCGTGCCCGGCGCGAGGTCGTACGCCTTGCGGTGCCAGCGGACCAGGTTCATCAGCCCGCGGTGGGGCACCGAGACCCCTTTCGGCCGGCCGGTGGAGCCGGAGGTGTAGATCGTGTACGCCGGCGCCTCGGACGAGATGGGCGCGACCGGAGGGATCGGTGCCCGATGGTCGAACGACTTTCGCTCTCGTCGGCGACGTGATTGACCGCCGCCCCGCCTCGGTTCGCGCTGGAATCGACCGGCTCGACCACGGGAATCCCGCGCGCCTCCGCCAGGGCCGTGGTGGCGCCCGTGTCCATGCCGCCGGCGGGGTCGAGCACCAGGGCCGCGACCGCGGCGTCCGAGAGCACGTAGCCGGTGCGCTCCTCCGGCCAATCGACGTCCAGCGGCAGGAAGGCGGCGCCGCTCCAGAGGATGCCCAGCTCGGCCGTCACCAGCGCGGCGGAGCGCTCGATCGCCACTGCCACGGTCGAGCCCGGCGTGACGCCGGCGGCGCGCAGCCGGGCGGCCAGGCCGGAGGCCGCGCGGGCCAGGGCGCCGTAGGTGAGGCAGGTGGCGCCGGCGACCACGGCGAGCGCGTCCGGCTGGACCTCGGCCCGGTGCCGGACGAGCTCCGGGAGGGTCTTGGCGCCTCCGGTGCTCCTTCGGCCCGGACCCCACTCCAGCACCGCCTGGTGGCGCTCCGCCGCGGTCAGGAGCGGTAGGTCGCCGAGGGGCCGCTCCGGCTCCGCCACGGCGGCGGCGAGGACCGTCGCGAGCTGGCGGGCCAGGCGCTGGGCCGTCGTCCGGTCGAACAGCGCCACGTCGTACTCGAGATCCCCCTCCAGGGCCTGGTCGACCTCTCCGGACTCGGAGAAGCTCCACGTCAGGTCGAACAGCGCCGTGTCGGTCGAGGTGGACAACGGCGTCGTCTCGAGGCCGGGCAGGGCGAACGGCTCGCGCGGGGTGTTCTGGAGGGCGAGCATCACCTGGAAGAGGGGGGTGCGGCTCGGGTCGCGCTCCGGCGCCAGCTCCTCGACCAGCCGCTCGAACGGCAGCTCCTGGACCTCGTAGGCCTCCCGGGCTCCGGCCGCCACCCGGCGGAGCAGGTCGTCGAACGTCGCCCTCTCGTCCAGGGCTTCCCGGGCGGTTCCGGCATCTTCGGCTCTCAGGGAGCTGCGGAAGACCAGGGTGTTGACGAAGAAGCCGATCAGCCCTTCGGTCTCCTCGCGGGTGCGGTTCGCCACCGGCGTCCCGACGGCGAAGTCGTCCTGCCCGGCGGCGCGGGAGAGGACCAGCTCGAGGCCGGCCAGCAGACCCATGAACGGCGTCGCACCCCGCTCCCGGGCGCGGCCTCGGAGAGCGCGCCAGAGCTCCGGCGTCAGCCGGACCGGCACCCGGTCGCCGCGCCCTCGGCGCTCGGCCGGCCGTGGACGGTCGGTGGGCAGCGCGAGCGCCGGCACCCCGTCGAGCCGGCGCCGCCAGACGTCGAGCTGGGCCTCCAACACCTCGCCCGCGAGCCACTCGCGCTGCCAGAGGGCGTAGTCCGCGTACTGGATCGCCAGGCCGGGCAGCTCTTCGCCGCGGTAGAGCGCCGCGACCTCCCGCAGCAGGACGCCGACCGACCAGCCGTCGGAGACGATGTGGTGCATGGTCGCCCCGAGGGCGTGGCCGGACGCGCTGAGCCGTACCAGCACCGTCCGCAGCAGCGGGCCCGCAGCCACGTCGAACGGCCGCCGCGCCTCGGCGCGCAAGACCCGCTCCAGCTCGCGCTCCCGGCGCGCCGTGTCGGCCAGGCCGGTGAGGTCGACCACCGGCAGGTTCAGCCGGTCCAGGGTCGCCGCCGGCCGCACCTCCTGGACCGGGCGTCCGTCGACCTCCGGGAAGATCGTCCGCAGCGTCTCGTGGCGTGCCGCCACCCCCGCGAGGGCCCTCCCGAGTGCCGACAGATCGAGCGCCCCCCGCAGCCGGAGCCCGCCGGCCATGGTGTACTCGGGCGATTCCGGGGCGTACCGGGCGAGGAACCACATCCGCTCCTGGGCGAACGACGGCGCCAGCCGGACCGCACCCTCTGCCCGATCCGGGACCGGCCGCTCGCGGGCCACCAGCGGCGGCGCCGCGAAACGGGCGAGGCCGCTCTGATCGGGCGGCTCGGTCTCGTCGGACACCCCCCGCAGGTGGCTCAGGGCTGAGGCCAGCTCCGCGACCGTCGGATGCTCGAAGACCGTGCGGACCGGCAGCTCGATCTCGAACGCGGAGCGGACTCGCGAGACGAGGCGGGTGGCGAGCAGCGAGTGGCCGCCGAGGTCGAAGAAGCCGTCGTGGGCGCCCACCCGTTCGACGCCCAGCAGATCCTGGTAGATGCCCGCCAGGATCTCTTCGGCCGGCGTCCGCGGGGCCACGTACCGCCCCCGGTCGAGCTCTCCCTGGGGCACGCCGCGGGCGAGGAGCGCCCGGCGGTCGACCTTGCCGCTCGGGGTCTGGGGGAGGGCGTCGACGGCCACCCAGGCGGACGGCACCATGGCCTCCGGCAGGCGCTGCCGCAGGGCCTCCCGCACCGCCTCCCGGTCGATCGTGCCGTCCTCGCCCACCAGGTAGGCGACCAAGGTCTTCTCCGCCGACCCGGCCGACCCGGCCGACCCAGCCGGCGCGCTCGGCGCCACGACCGCCGCCTCGCGCACGCCGGGCAGGCCGGCCAGCACCGCCTCGATCTCGCCGGGCTCGATGCGGACGCCCCGCACCTTGACCTGGTGGTCGATCCGTCCGAGCGACTCCAGCCGTCCGTCCGCGACCCGGCGCACCCGGTCGCCGGTGCGGTAGAGCCGGCCGCCGGGCTCGGCACCGAACGGGTCGGGCACGAACGACTCCGCCGTCCGGGCGGGGCGGCCCAGGTAGCCGCGGGCCAGGCCCGCTCCGCCGATCACCAGCTCGGCCGGCGCCCCGGTCGGCGCCGGGCGGAAGGAGCGGCCGACGGCGTAGGCCCGGTAGCCGTCCACCGGCCGGCCGAGGGTCACGGCCCCGGCCCCGGCACTGGGCTCCGCGCCCTGTTCGGCCGCGTACATCTCGTACGTGGCGTTGATGCAGGTCTCGGTCGGGCCGTAGAGGTTGACCAGCGCCGCGCCCTGGCCGCCGAGCGTCTCCAGCACCCGGTCGCGCAACGGCGCCGGCAGCGCCTCGCCCCCCGAGAAGACCCAGCGCAGGGCCGTCGCCTGCCCGAAGTCACGCTCGGCGAGGAGCGGCCCGAGCAGGCTCGGGACGACCTGAAGAGCGGTGGCCCGCCGACGGACGAGCTGGCCTGCGAGGTACGTGGGGTCGCGATGGCCCCCGGGCTCGGCCAGGCTGAGTCGCCCTCCCGACAGGAGCGGCGCCAGCAGCTCCCACACCGAGGCGTCGAAGCTCGCCGGCGTCTTGAACAGGACCGTGTCGTCCGCTTCCAGGCGCCAGCGCCGGTCGATCCACGCCATCTGGCAGGCCAGCGCCCGGTGCGGGACCAGGACGCCCTTGGGCGTGCCGGTCGACCCCGAGGTGAAGAGGAGGTACGCCCCGGACTCCGGGTCGGGCGCGGCGAGGTGGCGGTCCTCGGCCCGCGAGGCGGCCTGTGGCGGCTTGCCGGCTCGCAGCACGTCGTCGGCGTGGATCTCCTGCTCGAGCTCCTGGACCGAGACCGCCTCGATCCCCGAATCCTCGGTCGACCCTTCCGGAAGTGCCGCGAGCGTGTGCTCCCGGCCGTCGGTCACCAGCAGGGCGATCCCCGCACTCTCCACCAGGAGAGCGATCCGCTCCGCCGGAAGCTCCGGGTCGAGCGGAACGTAGATCCCCCCCGCGGCCAGCGTCGCCAGCATCCCCACCACCAGCTCCGGCGAGCGCGCCGCCAGCACGCCGATCGCCACCTCCGGGCCGACGCCCCGGCGCCGCAGCGCCGCCGCCACCCCCACCACCCGGCCGGCGAGGCGGCCGTAGCTCAGGATCTGTTGGCTCCCGTCCGCGCCGTCCCACTCCAGGGCCACCGCGTCGGGCGCCGCGGCGGCGTGGCGGGCGAACCGGTCGTACACCGCCGTCGCCGCGCCGTCGCCACGCTTCGCCCCGTCCCGGCCCGTTTCGTTCCATTCGACCAGGAGCTGTTGGCGCTCCGCGGGTTCGAGCAACGGCAGGGCGTCCAGCGAATGCTGCGGCTCCGCCACGGCGGCGGCGAGGACGCTCGCGAGCTGCCGGGCCAGGCGCTGGGCCGTGGTCCGGTCGAACAGGGCCGCGTCGAAGTCGAGAACCCCCTCCAGGGCCTGGTCGACCTCCCCGGCTTCGGTGAAGCTCCACGTCAGGTCGAACAGCGCCGTGTCGGTCGAGGTGGACAACGGCGTCGTCTCGAGGCCGGGCAGGGCGAACGGCTCGCGCGGGGTGTTCTGGAGGGCGAGCATCACCTGGAAGAGGGGGGTGCGGCTCGGGTCGCGCTCCGGCGCCAGCTCCTCGACCAGCCGCTCGAACGGCAGCTCCTGGACCTCGTAGGCCTCCCGGGCTCCGGCCGCCACCCGGCGGAGCAGGTCGTCGAACGTCGCCCTCTCGTCCAGGGCTTCCCGGGCGGTTCCGGCATCTTCGGCTCTCAGGGAGCTGCGGAAGACCAGGGTGTTGACGAAGAAGCCGATCAGCCCTTCGGTCTCCTCGCGGGTGCGGTTCGCCACCGGCGTTCCGACGGCGAAGTCGTCCTGCCCGGCGGCGCGGGAGAGGACCAGCTCGAGGCCGGCCAGCAGACCCATGAACGGCGTCGCACCCCGCTCCCGGGCGCGGCCTCGGAGAGCGCGCCAGAGCTCCGGCGTCAGCCGGACCGGCACCCGGTCGCCGCGCCCTCGGCGCTCGGCCGGCCGTGGACGGTCGGTGGGCAGCGCGAGCGCCGGCACCCCGTCGAGCCGGCGCCGCCAGACGTCGAGCTGGGCCTCCAACACCTCGCCCGCGAGCCACTCGCGCTGCCAGAGGGCGTAGTCGGCGTACTGGATCGCCAGGCCGGGCAGCTCTTCGCCGCGGTAGAGCGCCGCGACCTCCCGCAGCAGGACGCCGACCGACCAGCCGTCGGAGACGATGTGGTGCATGGTCGCCCCGAGGGCGTGGCCGGACGCGCTGAGCCGTACCAGCACCGTCCGCAGCAGCGGGCCCGCGGCCACGTCGAACGGCCGCCGCGCCTCGGCGCGCAGCACCCGCTCCAGCTCGCGCTCCCTGCGCGCCGTGTCGGCCAGGCCGGTGAGGTCGACCACCGGCAGGTTCAGCCGGTCCAGGGTCGCCGCCGGCCGCACCTCCTGGACCGGGCGTCCGTCGACCTCCGGGAAGATCGTCCGCAGCGTCTCGTGGCGTGCCGCCACCCCCGCGAGGGCCCTCCCGAGTGCCGACAGATCGAGCGCCCCCCGCAGCCGGAGCCCGCCGGCCATGGTGTACTCGGGCGATTCCGGGGCGTACCGGGCCAGGAACCACATCCGCTCCTGGGAGAACGATGGCGCCAGCCGGACCGCACCCTCTGCCCGATCCGGGATCGGCCGCTCGCGGGCCTCCAGCGGCGGCGCGGCGGAGCGGGCGAGGCCGCTCTGATCGGGCGGCTCGGTCTCGTCGGACACCCCCCGCAGGTGGCTCAGGGCTGAGGCCAGCTCCGCGACCGTCGGATGCTCGAAGACCTTGCGGACCGGCAGCTCGATCTCGAACGCGGAGCGGACTCGCGAGACGAGGCGGGTGGCGAGCAGCGAGTGGCCGCCGAGGTCGAAGAAGCCGTCGTGGGCGCCCACCCGTTCGACGCCCAGCAGATCCTCGTAGATGCCCGCCAGGATCTCTTCGGCCGGCGTCCGCGGGGCCACGTACCGCCCCCGGTCGAGCCCGCCCTGGGGCACGCCGCGGGCGAGGAGCGCCCGGCGGTCGACCTTGCCGGAGGGCGTCCGCGGCAGCGAGTCCGCGACCTCCAGGACGGAGGGCACCAGGTGCTCGGGGAGCTGCCGACGAAGCCCGGCGCGCAGAGCCTCCGGATCGAGCCGATCGGGGCCCCCGCCGTCGGAGACGACGTAGCCGACCAGAAGGCGCTGCCCGGACGGCGCGACGGGCGCCGCGACCGCCGCCGCACCCACGCCGGGCATGCCGGCGAGCGCCGCTTCGATCTCCCCCGGCTCGATGCGGAATCCCCGGACCTTGACCTGGTCGTCCAGCCGGCCGAGGAGATCCAGGTCTCCGTTCGGGAGCCAGCGCGCCCGGTCGCCGGTGCAGTAGAGACGGGCTCCGGGGCGGTCGGCGAAGGGGTCCGGGACGAACGCCGCCGCCGTCCGGGCCGGCCGGTCGAGGTATCCCCGCGCCAGGCCGGCTCCGCCGATCGTGAGCTCGCCGACCACGCCCACCGGCACCGGCCGCAGCGTGGCGTCCACCACCACCGTCCGGTCCCGTCCCAGGGGCCGGCCGACCGGAGCTCGCACCCATCGGTCGAGTCGCTCCGGCGGCTCCTCGATCCAGGCGGCGGTCGCGGAGACCACCGCCTCCGTCGGACCGTAGGCGTTGGCCAGCCGGACGTCGTCGCCGAAGAGCTCCCGGAAGCGCGCGGCGGTCGCGAGCGGCATCGGCTCGCTGCCGGCGATCACTGTGCGCAGGCTGTGGAGCTCCCGAATCGCCGTGCCGTCCGGACTTCCGTTCCGATCGAGGTCCACCACCCACTCGGCCCAGGCGGACGCGGGCAGGTTCACCACTGTCAACCGTTCCCGTGCGATCGACCGCGACAAGGCCGCGGGCTCGAAGGGCTCGTCCCCGGGCGTGTACACGGCCGAGCCAGCCGCGAAGGCCGCGAAGAGCTGTTCGATCGACGGATCGAAGGCCAGCGAGCTGAACAGCAGGCTCCGGTCGTCCGGGCCCAGGCCGTAGGAGACCCGGGCCATGCCGCGAACATGGGCCGTCGCCGCGCCGTGGGAGACACCGACTGCTTTCGGACGTCCCGTCGAGCCCGAGGTGTAGATGGCGTAAGCGAGCTGGGAGGGGTGGCGGACGCGGGGCACTCCAGCCCGTGCCCCGGCTCGCGCTCCGCCGGCGTCCGGGCAGGGCGGAACCGTCCGCATCCCGTCGGCACCCTCCCGCGTCACGTGACGGGCGAGGTTCTCGATGCGCTCCTCCGGGCCGAACACCCACCGGATGCCGGCGTCCTCGGCGAGCGTCGCCAGGCGCCCGTCCGGGTGCGAAGGGTCGAGCGGCATGAACAGCGCTCCGGCCTCGAGCACCGCCAGGAGCGCCGTCACCCCCTCCACCGAGCGCTCGGCGAGCACACCCACCGGCTCCTCGACCGCCACGCCCAGGCCGACCAAGTGCGCCGCGAGCTCCGAAGCTCGGGCCGCCAGCGCACCGTAGGTGACGACCTCGTGCCGGCTCACCAGCGCCGCCGCATCCGGTCGCCGGGCCGCCGTCCCGGCGACCAGGCCGTGCAGGGTCGTCGCCCCCTCCTCGCCCCGATCCTCGGTTCCCTCGCGCCACTCCCTCAGGAGCTGCTGGCGCTCCGCGGTGGCCAGGAGAGGCAGGTCGCCCAGCCGATGCTCCGGGCGGTTCGCCGCTTCCTGGAGGAGGCGCTCCAGGGAACGCGCCCAGCGGATCGCCGTGGTCCGGTCGACGCGGTCCGCGTCGTACTCGAACGAACCCCGGAGAGCGTCGCCGGCGGGCTCCAGGGTCAGCGTCAGGTCGAACTTCGCCGCCCCGCTCTCGAGGGCCACGGGCGCCGCGGCGAGACCGTCCCACGACGCCGCCTCGAGCGCTCTCGGCTCGAACGCCAGCATCGCCTGGAAGAGCCGCGCTCCGGAGGTCTCGGGTCCCGGCGCCAGCTCGCGGACCAGCCTCTCGAACGGGACGTCGAGGTGCGCCTGGGCCTCGAGCACCCGCTCCCGGACTCGGTCCACCAGGGCGGCGAACGACGACGACCGCGGCGCGTCCGCGCGGATCACCATCGTGTTGACGAAGTAGCCGATCAGAGGCTCGAGCTCCCGCTCGCGCCGCAGGTCCGCCGGGGCGCCGACGGTGAGATCGTCGCCGTCGCAGATCCTGGCGAGCCAGGCGGTGAAGCCGGCGAGGAGGGTGACGAAGAGCGTCGTCCGCCGGCTTCGTCCGGCGGTGGCGAGCGCCGCGGCGGTCGCTTCCGGTAGCCGCACCGGAACCCGGCCGGCCCGGCCGGCGGCGGCGGTCCGGGGGCGGTCCGCCGGCAGCTCGAGGGCCGGAGGATCGGCCAGGCGCTGGCGCCACATGGCGAGCTGGCGTTCCAGGAGCTCGCCCTGGACGGTCTGCCGCTGCCAGACGGCGTAGTCGGGGTACTGGACGGGAAGCTCCGCCAAGCCCGGTTCCGGCGCCGGCTCCTCTTCGGCGCGCTGCGCCCAGTCCCGGTCGAGCCGCTGGGCGCGGTAGAGCGTCCCGAGCTCGTGCCAGAGGATCTCGGCCGAGCGGCCGTCGAAGACGATGTGGTGGAGGACGAGGACCAGGAGGTGCTGCTCCGGTCCGAAACGCAGGAGCCGGCAGCGGACGGGCGCTTCCCGTCGCAGGTCGAACGCTCGGCCGGCCATCCGGTCGGCCAGCTCCCGGCCGACGGCTTCCGCCCGGGCGCCGAGGCGCTCCAGGTCGATGCACACGAGCGGCAGCTCGGCTCGCGGGAGGACCCGTTGCACGGGCTCGCCGCCCTGCTCGCCGAACCGCGTCCTCAGCGCCTCGTGCCGTTCGACCACGCGGGCGAGGGCCGCGTGGAGCGCCGCGGCGTCGAGGTCGCCGGAGAGGGCGATCCCCGCCGGGATGTTGTAGGCCGCGCTCTCCGGGTCGAGGCGGTGGAGGAACCAGAGACCCTCCTGGGAGAAGGAGAGGGGCCAGGTCGTCGGCGTGGGGGCGCCGGCCGCGTCCCGGGCGGTGCGTGGCACCGGCACCCGCGGCGGCAGACTCTCCCGCGGCGCCCCGCCGGCCGTCTCCCGCTCCAGCGCCCGCGCCACTTCCTGGGCCACCTTCTCGGCGAGATCCCCGAGCGTCGGCAGCTCGAACACCGCCGCCAGCGGCAGCTCGACCCCGAAGCGCTCCCGGATCCGGGCGACCAGCCGGGTCGCACGCAGGGAGTGGCCGCCCAGGGCGAAGAACTCGTCGTCGAGGCCGACGCGCTCGACGTCGAGAACCTCGGCCCACAGCTCCGCCAGGGCGATCTCGAGCGGCGTCCGCGGCGGCGCGTAGGGCGCCGTCGTCTCCTGGGGCGCGGGGAGCGCCGCCCGGTTCAGCTTGCCGTGGCCGGTGAGCGGCAGGGCCTCCAGCACCATCAGCGCGGAGGGGCGCATGAACGAGGGCAGCCTGCCCTCCAGGCGGCGGAGCAGATCCTCCGGGCGCGGGTCCGCGCCCTTCGCGGGGACGGCGTAGGCGACCAGGCTCCGGTCGCCGCCCGACCCTTCGCGCACCACGACCGCGGCCTGCTCCACCTCCGGCAGGGCGGTGAGCGCCGCCTCCACCTCGCCGGGCTCGATCCGGAACCCGCGGATCTTGACCTGTGCGTCGAGGCGCCCCTGGAAGTCGACGGCGCCGCCGGCGAGGTGCCGGCCACGGTCGCCCGTCAGGTAGAGCCGGCCGCCGGGCTCGGCGGCGAACGGGTCGGGGACGAAGGCCGACGCCGTCAGGGCGGCGCGGTGCAGGTAGCCGCGGGCGAGGCCCGGTCCGGAGGCCACGATCTGACCGGAGACACCGATGCCGACGGGCCGCAGGTGCGGGTCGACCACCCGGACCCGGGTGTTGGCGATCGGCCGGCCGACCGGGATCTTCGCCCCCGGTTTCCCCAGGTCGGATCTTCCCAGGTCGGAGGAGACCTGGTCGCCGGGGCGGAGCCGGTGGGTGCTGATCATCACCGAGGCCTCGGTCGGCCCGTAGGCGTTGACCAGGACGCCGCGGTCGCGGTGGCCGAGGGTCCGCGCGGCGAGCGCCGGCGACATCACGTCGCCGCCGGAGACGAGCTGATCGACCCGGGCCAGGCTCTCGGGCTCCGCCTCCGCCATCTGGTGGAAGAGGCCCGAGGTCAGGAGGGTGCTGGTGATCCGCCGCGTGTCGAGCAGGCGCGCCAGCCCGGCCAGAGAGGGCGGTCCCGGCGGTGCGAGGACCAGCCGGCCGCCGTGGGTGAGGGCACCCCAGATCTCGTAGGTCGAGGCGTCGAACGAGAACGGCGCCATGTGCAGGAAGACCTGCTCGGGACCGAACCGGACGTACGGGTTGTCCTGCACCAGCCGCACGACGCCGCGATGGGTGACGGCGACGCCTTTCGGCCGTCCGGACGATCCGGAGGTGTACATGACGTAGGCGACGCCCAGGGGCGCGGCCCTGGCGGTTCGATCGGCTTGGCCGGGCCGCGGCGCTCCCGACCCCACGGAGTCGACCGGCGCGTCCGTGTACACGATCTCGACGCCGGTTCGCCGGGCGCTGTTCGCCAGGGCCGGGAGCCGCGCGGGATCGAGAGCCGCGTGGGTGAGGACGAGGGGCGCGCCGCTGTCCGCCAGCAGGAAGCCCAGGCGCTGTTCCGGGTAGGACGGATCGAGCGGCAGGTAGGCGCACCCCGCCTTGAGCACGGCCAGGGTCGCCACCAGCATCTCGGGGCAGCGCTCGAAGCAGAGGCCCACGGGGGCGTCGGGCGCCACGCCGCGGCGCCGCAGCACGCCGGCGAGGCGCTCGGCCTCGGCGTCGAGCCGGCCGTAGGTGAGGTGGACCTCCGGCGCGCCGTCGCCGCGGGCGGTGACGAGCGCGACGGCGTCCGGGGTGGACCGGGCGTGCTCCTCGACGAGCCCGGACAGGGTGCTATCCGCCGGGAAGCCGCGGGCCGTGTCGTTCCACTCGAACACCAGTTGATGGCGCTCGCCCGGGGCGAGCCAGGGGAGCTCGGCGACCGGCCGGTCCGGCGCCGCCGCCAGGGCGCGGAGCAGGATCTCCAGGCGATCGAGCCAGCGGCGGGCCGTCGTCCGGTCCCAGAGCGCCGTGCGGTACTGGAGCTTCAGGCCGAGCCGGTCGCCCCAGTGGGCGGCCATCAGGTTGAGCTCGAACGGTGCGCCGCGCTCGGCGAGGGCGACCGACTCCCACCCGAGCTCGCCCAACGACACGGCGATCCCGTCCCAGCCCAGGGCGCAGGCCGAGAGCGCGGCCGCGTCGGGCGCCCCCTGGACCCGCTGGACGGCGAGGACCGCCTGGATCAGCGGCGTGCGGCCGGGGTTGCGGTTGGCGCCGAGGAGGTCGACGATCGACGGGAACGGCAGCGCCTGGTGCTCCAGGCCGTCGAACACCGCCCGGCGCGCCCGGTCGACGAGCTCCCCGCCGGAGGGATCGCCCGCGAGGTCGGCCACCAGCGGCAGCGGGTTGACGAAGTAGCCGAGGACGTCGGTGGTCTCGGAGGTCTCCCGGCCGGCGGCGGGCGAGCCGACGACGAAGGAGTCCTGGCCGGTGGCGCGGTGCAGCACGACCTGGAGGCCCGCCAGGAGCACCGCGTGGAGCGTGGCACCCCGCGACCGGGCCAGGCTCTCGAGCGCCGCGGTGAGGTCCGGGTCGAAGCGCTGGACGAGGCGGTCTCCTTCGAAGACCTCCCGCGGCGGGTACGGCCGGTCGGTCGGCAGCTCGAGGTAGGCCGGGACGCCGGCCAGCCGCTCACGCCAGTGCGCCCGGTGGCGGTCTCCTTCGGGGCCGGCGAGCCGTGCGTCGAGCCACCGGACCCAGTCGAAGTAGGTCGCCGACGGGGGCTCCGGGACGGCCGCGCCGGTCCGCTCGCCGGTGTAGAGGGCGGCCAGGTCTTGCACGAGGACCGTCATCGACCACAGGTCGGCCACCAGGTGGTGGGCCGCCAGCACCCAGCTCCAGGTGCCGCCGCCCCGCCGGAGGAGCAGCAGGCGGACGAGGGGGCCCGCTTCCAGGTCGTACGGACGGTCGGCCTCCCGCTCCAGGCGTTCGAGGACCCGGTCCGGGCTCCAGGCGGTCGCGTCCTCGACGGCGAAGCCGTCCAGTGTTTCGGCGGTCGCCGGAGGCGGCGCGACGGTCTGGAACGGCTCCCCGGACCGCTCGCCGAAGCGGACTCTGAGGACCGGGTGACGCTCCGCCAGCCGGGCCGCGGCGCGCTCGAAGGCCTGCGGGTCGAGGTCGCGGCTGTGGCCCGCCAGCGCCAGGTGGTAGGGCGTCGCGTCCGGTGCCAGCCGGGAGACGGTCCAGAGCGCGCGCTGCCCCGCGGACAGGGCGTGCTCGCCCTTCTCGACCTGATCTCCCCGCTCGCTCCGGCGACCGGGCGCCTCCCGCACCGGGCGGAGCGGCGGGAGGGTGTCGCCGGCGGCGTCAGGGCGTTCGAGCTCCTGGGCCAGCCGGACGGCCAGCTCGGCCGGGCTGGCGTCTTCCATCAGGCCGGACCAGGGGAGGACGAGGCCGAGCTCGGTCTCGGCGCGGTGCTGGAGCTCCACGAAGGAGAGCGAGTCGAGGCCCTGGGCGAGCAGCGAGGTCCGGGGGTCGATGCGCTCGGCGGGGCGACCCGCGAGCCGGGCCGTCTGCTTCCGGATCCAGCCCTCCAGGGCGCTCGTGCGCTCCTCCACGCCGAGGCTCCGGAGTGCGTCCGGGCCGATCCGGTCGTCCGGCGCGTCCTCCCGGCTCCCGCCCCGGGCCCGACCCTGGTCTTCGTCCGTCTCCGGCCGCCCGCTGGTGGCGACCACCCGGAGCGTCCCCTCCAGGTACTGCGCGCGGCATGCCCGCCGCTGGATCTTGCCGCTCGAGGTCTTGGGGATCGTCGCCGAGCGGACCAGGACGACCTCGTGGACGAGGACCTCGTGGTCCTCCGCCACCGCCTGGCGCACGGCGTCGGCGACGTCCGCCGGATCGAGCGGGCCGCCCGACGGCCGCCGTTCGACCTCGACCACCACGACCAGCCGCTCCTCGCCGTCGACCTCGACGCCGAACGCCGCGCCGCAGCCGGGCCGGACGCCCGGGTGGGCGCCTTCGGCGCTGAGCTCGATGTCCTGGGGGTAGTGGTTGCGGCCGCGCAGGATGATCAGGTCTTTCCGGCGGCCGGTGACGTAGAGCTCGCCGCCGTCGAACAGGCCCAGGTCGCCCGTGCGCAGGAAGGGGCCCGCGTCTCCGGCTCCGTCTCCTGTGAGGGTGGCGCGGAAGGTCTCGCGGGTCTCCTCCTCGCGGCGCCAGTAGCCTCTCGCGACGGCCGGGCCCGCGACCCAGATCTCGCCCTCGGTACCGTCGGGGAGCGGCCGCCGCGCGTCCGGCTCGACGATCCGGACCGTCTGCCCACCCCAGGCGTGGCCGCAACCGACCAGGCGCTGCCCTTTCTTGGTCTTCTCGGTCCTCGCCTCGGCGGAGTGTTCGCGCGTCCGGATCGGCGTGCGGCGCTCGCCGCCGGTGACCAGCAGGGTCGCCTCGGCGAGCCCGTAGCAGGGGTAGAAGCTCGACGGGTCGAAGCCGGTCGGAGCGAAGGTGCGGGCGAAGCGCTGGAGGGTGTCGGCCCGGACCGGCTCCGCCCCGTTGAACGCCGTCGCCCAGCAGCTCAGGTCGAGGTCGGCCGCCTCCGCCGGGTCGATGCGGCGAACGCAGTGCTCGTAGGCGAAGTTGGGGCCGCCGCTGGTCGTCGCCCGGTACCGGTCGATCGCGCGCAGCCAGCGCAGCGGCTGCTGCAGGAAGGCGACGGGCGCCATGAGATGGCAACGGCCGCCGGCGTAGACCGGCTGGAGGACGTTCCCGATCAGCCCCATGTCGTGGTAGAGCGGCAGCCACCCCACCACGACCGAGCGTTCGTCGTGGCCGAACGCCTGGCGGATCATCTCCTGGTTCGCCATCAGGTTGCCGTGGGTGACCTCGACGCCCTTGGGGGTCGAGGTCGAGCCCGACGTGTACTGGAGGAAGGCGAGGGAGTCGCCGGTCAGCGGCGGCTCCCGCCAGGCGTCGGCGGCGCCGTCCGGGATCTCCCGGACCGCCGCCCAGGACGCCCGGGCCAGATCCGGCAGGTGCTCGACGAGGGCCTCACGCCGTCCGAGGAGCGCTTCCGTCGTGAGCACCAGGGCGGGCTGGGCGTCGGCGGCGATGGCGGCCACGGCGCCGCGGGGCCGGGCGCCGCGCGGCGGGTACGCGGGCACCGGGACGACCCCCGCGTACAGACAGCCGAAGAAGGCCTCGACGAACTCGAGACCGGGGTGGAAGAAGAGCAGCGCCCGCGGCGGGACGCCGGTGCTCTCCGGCGCGATCTCGGCCTGCACCGTCGCGGCGATCGCCCGCGCGCGCAGATCGAGAGCGGCGTAGGTGAGGCGCTCGGCCTCCTCCTCGCCGTCGGCCAGGAAGGTGTACAGGAGCTCCCCGCCCTGCCGGCCGGCGCGCCACCTGAGGAGGCGGACCAGGGTCTCGGCCTGGCCCGGAGCCGTCATGGGCTCGGGACCCGTCGAGGCCGGTGCTGTTCTCGCTCTCCCCGTCACGACCGACCGTCCATTCACTCCTTGCGCAGGATCGCGTTCGGATCGAGCCGAGCCGTTGCCAGCGCAGGGTGGAGCCCGGCACCGAAGGTGAGCGCCACGAGGGCACACGGCACCGCCACCAGGAGGGTTCCGTCGAGGGTGATGCCCTCGATCCGGGTGCCGACGACGCGGACGGCGACCAGGGTCAGGACGAGGCCGATGGCGGCGCCCACGAGGGCGAGGACCGTTCCCTCGCGGACCACCCGCCAGAACAGGGCCGAGGGGGTCGATCCGAGGGCGAGGCGGACCCCCAGGTCCCGCCGGCGCCGTGCCGTCCGGTAGGAGAGGAGGCCGTAGACCCCGGCCGCCGCCAAGACCAGGGCGATGGCCGTGAACAGGTTCATCAGGCGGACCAGGAACCGGTCGCTGGCGAGCTGCTCGTCGAGCCGGTGGTCCATGGTGTCGACGTCATAGACCGGCAGGCCGGGGACGAGCGCCTGAACCCGTTTCCGGAAGTCCGTCAACATGGCCTTGTCCGGCTGCCGGGCGGTCCGGACCAGGACGTTCACGGTCGGCGGCGAGAACGGCGGCAACTGGGGGATGTAGATGTAGGCATGGGGGAAGCCGGAGCCCTCCCCGTAGCCGTTCTCGGAGACGTCGTCCACGATCCCGATGACGCGCATCCAGGGGGCCTGGGCGTCCGCGTCGCCCAGCTTCAGCTTGCGGCCCAAGGGGTCCTTGCCCGGGAAGAAGCGCTCCGCCGCCGCCGCGCTCAACACCAGCACCGGATCGCCTGAGTAGGCATCGGTGAGCTGAAAGACCCGCCCCCGCCGCAGCCGGACGCCCATCATCCCGAAGTAGCCGGTGCTCACCTGGTGGACCTCCAGGTAGGTCGTCGCGTCCTCGGGCGCGCCGCTCCAGCCTTCGGCGGTAAACCGCCGCGCCAGCCACTCCCCGTCGGAGGGCATGTACGGTCCGACCAGGGCGATCTCCTCGTCTTTGGACGACTTCGTGAGCTGTCGGAAGATGCGCGCGGCCACCGCCAGCCGCTGCGGGCTCGTGGCGTACTCCGGCCCCGCCAGGTCGACGCGGGCGGTCATCAGGCGCTCCGGCCGGAACCCGAGGTCGGTGCGGGCGAGGCGGTGGACCTGGAGCTGGGCCGCTCCGGCGGAGTAGAGGAGCACGGCGGCGAGCGCGATCTCGCCGATCACCAGGGCGTCGAGCAGCCGCCCCCTGGGGGTGCCGCCCGAGCGCGGCCCGCCGGCTTTGAGCTCCGCCTGGAGGTCGCCGCCGGCGCCCTTGAGGGCGGGGAGGAGGCCGAAGAGGAGGCTGCACGACAGGGCCAGGACCAGCACCGCGACCACGGCCGTCGGTCCGACGCGCAGGTCGACGAAGCTGCGCAGGTCCAGAGGGCTCGAGGCGACCAGCGGGCCGGTGACCCATTGGACGAGAACCGCCGCGAGAACGCCGCTGAGCAGGGCGAGCAGGACGCTCTCCATCATGAGCTGGCGCGCCAGCCTGCCGCCCGAGGCGCCGAGGGCCGAGCGCACCGCCAGCTCCCGGCGTCGTCCGAGGGCACGGGTCCAGAGCAGGCTCGCCACGTTGGCGCAGGCGAGCAGGAGCACGGCGGAGGCGGCTGCGAGCAGGCTCCAGAGCTTGACGGCGAGCTTGCCGTACCAGGACTCCCAGAGGGGCGTGATCTGGAATCCCAGCCCACGGTTCTCGTCGGGGTACTGCTTGGCCAGCCGCCCGGCCAGGGTCGCCAGCTCAGTGCGGGCCTGCCGTTCGGTGGCGCCCGGGGCGAGGCGCCCGACCGCGCGCAGCCAGAAGTCGTGGCGCAGCTCGAGCGATGCCTGGCCGGTGAGTGGCGCCGCGGCCGTGAGCGGGATCCAGAGGTCGGTGCCGTCGCTCAACGGATGGAAGTCCGGGCCCATGACCCCGACCACGGCGAACGACCGGTCGTTGATGTCGAGCGCCGCGCCGCGGACCGAGCCCGCCTCTCCGAAGTACCGGCGCCAGAGGCTGTCGCTCACCACGACGACGGGGTCGCCGGGGTGGAGATCGTGGGCGTCACCGGAGAGACCCCGGCCGATCGCCGGCTGCGCGCCGAGGAGGGTGAAGTAGCCCTCCGAGACGAGCTCGCCGACGGCGTGGAACGGTTCGCCGTTCGCCCGCAGGTTGAACGCCTTGGTCGTGTGGGCCACCAGGGGGGCGAACGAACGGCTCGCCGCGCGCAGGTCGGTGAAGTTCGGGTACGAGAGGAGCCAAGGCTCGGTCTCCCCGCCGCGGCTGCGGGTCGGCTCGACCGAGACGAGTCGCTCCGGCTGCGCGTACGGCAGCCCGTCGAGCACGACGGCGCGGACGACGTTGAGGACGGCGCCGTTCGCACCGATCCCCAATCCGAGGGTCAAGACGACGACGGCGGTGAGGGCCGGCTGTGAGGTGAGGTGCCGCGTGCTCCAGCGAAGGTCGTGCCACATGCTCCAATAGATTCCCGTCGAGACTTCAGTTCCACGGCACGTACCATTCCCGACCCAGGCACCCCCGTGTCGCCGGATGCTCTCGGCTCCATGCCCAGGCTCGATCTCATCGAAACGGTGGAGGTCTCGAGCAGTGCTCCACCGTTTCGTCTGGGATTCGACGTGCTCCGTGGACAATCATCAGGTGCGAGCATTCTCGATTCTGTGACAAAGAGGACCAGGTGCTTCGCAGAAACCTTCGATCGGCACGGGCGCAAACTGAGAAGTGCTGCGGGGAGGGGGTGTGGTCGGGGGCGCAGCCCGTCCGGTCGGCGCCCGTCGCACGTCACCCTCTCCGAGTGGGTGGCCCCCGTTCTTGCTCCCTACCTGAAGAGGTGGTTATCCTGGGCGAAGCTCTTTGTCGCGCTGCCTCGTCCGCAGGTGGGTCGACGCCCGTCGGCCGCAGGCCGTCCCATGGCCGTGCGCGGGAGCTACGGCGGAGGCGGGAGTGGGGAGGGCTCCGACGCGGCGCGGGCGCAGACGGTCGAAGACTTCAAGACGAACCGCTACGACGCGGCGACGAAGACGCTGACGTTCACCGCGCCCCAGGCGGCGGCGTTCGAGGCTCTGGTGACCCACTACCGGGACTTCTTCGCCGAGCCGTCGACCAAGTTCGGACTCCGGCCGGACGAGATCACCGATCCGCAGAAGGCGCGCCAGCTCACCGCCTTCTTCGCCTGGACCGCCTGGACCTCGGCGGCGCTCCGGCCGAACAAGAACTACTCCTACACCAACAACTGGCCGCCGGAGCCGATGGTCGGCAACCGGCCGAGCGCCAACGTCCTGGTGTGGAGCGTGTTGTCGCTGATCGCCCTGCTGGGCGGCATCGGCCTGCTGTTCGCCGCCTTCGGGCGCTGGAACGTCCTCGGCTGGCACGGCCGCGAGCGGCGGCGTCTGTCGTTCAAGCCGCCGGGGTCGGTGCCCCTGACGCCTGGGCAGCGGGCGACCGCCTGGTTCTTCCTGGTGATGGCGGTGCTCTTCCTGATCCAGACGCTGGTGGGCGGCGCCTCCCAGCACTACCGGGCCGAGCTGTCCAACTTCTTCGGCGTCGACCTGGCCCAGTTCCTGCCGTTCAACCTGGCGCGGACCTGGCACCTGCAGCTCGCCATCTTCTGGGTGGCGACCTCGTACCTGGCCGCCGGCATCTTCCTGGCACCGATGATCGCGGGCAAGGAACCGGCGGGGCAGAGCGGGCTGGCCTATGCCCTGCTCGGCGCCCTGGCGGTGGTCGTCTTCGGCAGCATGGCCGGCGAGGCGGCCGGCATCCTGGGCTTCACGGACAACACCTGGCTGGGCAACCAGGGGCTGGAGTACCTCGATCTGGGGCGTCTCTGGCAGATCCTGCTGTCGGTCGGCCTGTTCTTCTGGGTGGTGATGCTCTGGCGGGTGATGCGCCGGCGGCTCGCCAAGGAGCACCCGGGAAACATGCCGTGGCTGTTCCTGTTCGCGGCGCTGGCGATCCCGGCGTTCTACGCCGTCGGGCTACTCTCCGGGCCGGAGGTCCACTTCACCACGGCGGACTTCTGGCGGTTCTGGGTGGTCCACCTCTGGGTCGAGGACTTCCTGGAGCTGTTCACCACCATCATGGTGGCGTACATCTTCGTCCTGCTCGGGGTGGTGGCCGAGGAGGTCGCCCTGCGCATCGTCTTCCTCGACGTCATCCTGTACTCGGCGGGCGGCGTGATCGGCACCATGCACCACCTCTACTTCTCCGGCGAGCCGGCGGAGCACATGGCGCTCGGCGCCTTCTTCTCGGCCGCGGAGGTGATCCCGCTGACCTTCCTGACCGTCGAGGCGTGGAGCTTCCTCCAGCTCGGCGCGCGCCAGGGCGAGGAGGCGGCGGAGCCGTTCCCCCACCGCTGGGCGGTGATGTTCCTGGTCTCCGACGGCTACTTCGAGGCCCGGAGCCTCCAGTACCTGACCGGCCGGACCCTGGCCGTGATCGAGTGGCTCCGCCTGCCCGGGGACACGCTGTTCATCGTCGGAGGAGTGCTGCCGGTGCTCTACCTGACCTGGATCGCGGTCCGCTACCGGGTCCAGAACGTCACCCGCGAGCAGCCGGACGAGATGCTGTTCACCGAGATCACCGATCCGGCCGAGGGGGGCGCGTGAGCGAGGCCGTCGCCGCGTTCCACCCCCTGCTCTCGCGTCTCGACGGGGAGGTGGTGATGGCGGCGGGCTACGCCATCTTCCTGATCGCCACGGCGACGGCGCTCGAGCTGGCGGCGCGCTCTACCCACGGGCGCTCGCGCGGCTTCCAGACGGCGGGCTTCCGCTACCTGCGGGACCTCGACGTCTTCCGCTGTCCGAGCGGGGAGGCGCTCCACCCGGTGCAGCACGACCGGCAACACCGGCTGGTGCGTTACCGGGCCCGGGCCGACGTGTGCAACGCGTGCCGGCTCAAGTCGCTGTGCACCGACTCCGACCGGGGCCGGGAGGTGGTCCGCTCGACCGCCTCCTGGCTCGACTCGGAGATCGGCCGTTTTCACCGGGGGATCTCGCTCGCCCTGATGGGACTGGCCGGGCTGATCTCCGGGGTCGCCCTGGTGCGCTACCTGGGCCACTCCCCCGAGGACCTCTGGCTGCTCGGCACCGTGCTGGCGATCGTCGCCGTCTCGAGCGTTCGGCTGACCGTGGGGCTGCTGCGGGGCCGCGAAGAGGGCGAGCTCCAGGCTTCCGGCGTCCGTTGAGGCCGCGGCTCGGCGAGGATCTCGCAGGCGGCTCCGCCGGGCGGCCCGGCCGGGCGGAGATCGCCACCGACCCCATGGGGGTCGAGGTCAGCGACTGCTTCGTCATGCTTCGGCCGCGGGAGGCGTGGCGCTACCGCCCCAAGGAGGCGCTGGTCGAGGCGATCGGCCCGCGGATCACGGGGGAGGCCGGTGACGGGCCGTGCGCCCGCGGCGATTGCGGGTAGGGCCTAGTCGTCGGCTTCCGCCTGTGCCAGCAGCAGGTCCTCGATCGCCCGGGTGAGGGCGTCGAAGGCGGTGCTCATGTCCGCCAGGGCGGTCATCGCGCGGGTCCGGGCGCGCAGGATGGGGTGCCCTTGGCGGCGCTCCTCCTCGGCTTCGCGCCGGAGCCGTTCCTCGGTCGCCTCCTGCTGGGCGGTGCGCAGCGCCGCGGCCAGGCCGTGGGCGTCGAGCTCCAGAACCTCCAGGATCTTGTCCAGGGTGTCGACGTGGGGGCTCTTCTTGCCCGATTCGTACTCCGAGATCATCGACGGCGTGATGCCGGCGCGCTTGGCCAGCTCCATCTGCTTGAGGCCGGCACGGGTGCGCAGCAGGACGAGGGCGCGGTCGAGACGGTCGAAGGCGGTCATCGGCGGCCCCCGCACGGCCGGCGCGGGGGCGGTCCGCCGACCCCGCCGCTCCCCGTACGGCGGGTGCGCGTCCCGGTCGGGCGTCGTCGAGAGCCGATGAAGATTCGTCGTTCGCACGATCTCCGTAACGCATAGAAAAAAGAGGTGGTTAGCGGGCGAATGCCGGCCGCGGACGGTGGGTCACACTGGCCGCTTGCGGACCGGACGGCCCCCGGCATGCGGTCGGGGTGGCGATCCGTCCGCGGAGGAGATTTCCCCATGTCCAACACCGCACGAACCATCGCCCTCGTCGTCGTGTCGATCCTGGCCGCGCTCCCCTTGGCCGCCCCTGCGGCGGGCGGAGCGGTCCCTGCCCCTTCCCACATCCTCTCCGACCTCCCGACCGGCTCGGCGCCCGCCGGCCTGCTGGCGCGCGGCCCGGCCCAGGACCCGGACGGTGCTCCGTCGGCGCCGCAGTTTGCCCGCGGCCCGGCCCAGGACCCGAACGGTGCCCTGTCGCGCGGTCCGGCCCAGGATCCCAACGGCGGTCTTTCGGCGCTGCGGCTGGCGCGCGGTCCGGCCCAGGACCCGAACGGCGGTCTTTCGGCGCTGCGGCTGGCCCGCGGTCCGGCCCAGGACCCGAACGGGGGGTGGTCGGCACAGGTCGGCTCCGTGGCGTCGCAGGGGGTTGTCATCGCTCGTCTCCTGTCCGTCTGAGGCGTCGTTCCGAGGTCGCGTAGAAGCACCGAGCCGGGCCGGACGGGCCCTCCCGACGGCCCGGTCTCGGACACGCTCGTCGCTCAATAGATCCTCTGAAGAGACAAATATATCTCACAGAGGTTACAAAAATCCCTTCGCTGTGCTACATTGAGACCTCAAATAGCGGAGGGTGAGAATGCACGAGCACTGGAACGTCACGCAATGGATCCGCGCCCTGGGAGACCCGGAAGAGAGAGAGCAGGCCTTCGCCGGCTGTCCCAGGGCGCGGGCCCTGTGGGCCGAGGATCTGGGGGCCTGGATGGCGCACGCCCTCGAGTGTCCGCGCTGCCGGCGGGTGGTCGCCAGCCAGGAGCTGGTTCCGGACGACATCCTGCTGTGCCCGGAGTGCCTGGCCTCTCTCGACCTGGTCCACGCCATGGTCGACGAGCTGGAGCACTTCGATCCGATGGTGGCGCTCGAGCTGCCGCGGGCGGAGACCATGCTCCACGAGATCGAGGGGGAGACCCTGGAGGAGCAGATCACCCGCGTGCTCGAGGATCTGCCGCTGCGCCAGTGGGGGTTCTGCCAGCGGCTGCTGGCGGTGGCCCGCCGGGCGTGGCGCAACGACCCCCGGCTCGCCCACGACCGCGCCCTGCTGGCGGTGATGGTGGCCGAACGGCTCAACCCGGAGGACTACCACCCACGGTGGATCGCCGACCTCCAGGCGAAGGCCCACGCCTACCTGGCCAACGCCTTGCGCATCCTCGGCCGGTTCCACGCCGCAGAGGAGGAGCTGCGCGTGGCCGAGGAGCGCCTGGCGCAGGGGGTCGGCTCCGGGCTCGCCGAGGCGCGGGTGCTGTCGCTGCGGGCGTCGCTGCTCAACGACCAGTACCGGTATCGCGAGGCGCTGGCGCTGCTCGCCGAGGTCGAGCGCCTCTACCGGCGGCTGCGGGACCGCAACGAGGTCGGCCGGACGCGGCTCACGAGGGCCGTGGTCCTGGAGGCGCTCGACCGGCCGGCCGACGCCGCCAGCGAGTGCGACCGGGCGGTGGAGGCCCTGGAGAATCCTTCCGGTCCGGCCGAGCCGGTCGCGGCGGACGCGTCGCTCCTGGTGCTGGCGCTCCAGAACGCGGTCTACTTCCGGCTGCGGGCCGGCGAGGTGGAGCGGGCGCGGGAGATGTTCGACGCGCTCCCTCCGGCGGACGACCGCGTCTCCAGTCTCTGCCGTCTGTGGATCGAGGGCGATCTGTTGCGCCATGAGGGTCATCCGGCCGAGGCCCGGGTGCGCTACGAGCAGACCCGGCAGGCGTTCGCCGGCGCCGGGCTGCATTACGAGGCGGCGCTGGTCTCCCTCGACCTGGCGCTGGTGGCCTACGAGGAGGGCCTGATGGGGGAGGTCCGGCGGATGGCGGAGGAGGCGTCCGTGCTGCTGACCCGGGCGGCCGCCAAGCATGAGGCGTTCGCCGCGCTCCGCCTGCTCCTGCTCGCCCTCGAACGCGAGGCGTTGACGGTCGCCATGCTGGGCACGATCCGGCGGCGCCTGGCCGGCCTCAAGCCGTCGTAGACCCGGCAGACCCTCAGTACCGGGTCTCTTTCACCGCGATGTGCAACCGCCCGATCAGCCCGACCAGCGGCACGAAATCGGCGGCGGCTTCCGGTCCGTCCAGGGCCGAGACCGCCAGGGCGACGTGGGTGGCGTCGAAACCGTCGACCTCGCCGGGGAGGGCCGCGTCCAGGTCGACCCAGCGGCCGTCGATCAGCGCCTCGGTCCACATGTGGTACCCGAACACGTCGCGGGCCCCCGCGAACCGCTCCAGGTAGACCAGGCCGGACACCACCCGCGACGGGATGCCGTCGGCCCGCAGCAGGGCGGCGAGGAGCACGGCGTGCTCGGTGCAGTCGCCCGAAAGCGTCCGCGCCACCTCGGAGGCGGTGGCGAAGCCGGTGTCCAGGTTCTTGGCGGTGATCCGGTTGCGCACCAGGGCGGTGAGGCGGGCGGCCCGCTCGCGAGGGCTCTCCCGCGGCTGCGGTTCCGTGCCGGGCGCCACCGGATCGGCGTCGACCGGCCGGCGGCGGCTCCCCTGGTCGAGCGTGCCGAGCAGCGCCCGGATCGCCGGGTCCCGGTGGTCGAGGAACGGCGACGCCACGAGGTACGGGGTGGGATCCACGCCCGCCCGGCCCGCCGCCTCGTCCGAATCGGCCGGAGCCGCCCGGGCGCTCCGGTCGTCCGCTGGCGTCGCATCCTGCTCGTCCGACCGGGCCGGCACGACGATCTCGAGCCGCACGCGGTCGCCGTCCGTGGTGACCCTCTGGGCGCCGGTCGAGGGCGGGGAGGGGAGGGCGGTGACGGGCATGGTCGCGGGATCGGCTCCGGCGGGTGCCAGCGACAGCTCGTAGACCGCGCGGCGGAGGCGCCGCGGCGACGGGATCGGCCGGTCCGGGTGGACGAAAGTGCTCACCATCAGCTCCGGCGCCGCGCCGCCGTCGACCGCGGCGAGGGCGCTCCGGCGGTCGGTCCGGGTCTGGGTCAGCTCGAGCCCCAGGAAGCGCGTCGAGCTCCACACCAGGCGGCCGTCGGCGTCGAGCTCGACCGTCGAGACGGCGCTCTCGGGCGCAGCGCCGGCCGCCGCGCTCCGCGTGGCGCCGGCACCTTCTGAGGTCGCCGCGCCGGTCGTGCCCGGTTCTGGCTCCGTCGCCAGCTCCGCCTGGCGCCACCGGTCGACGGCTCCCGGTTCCGTCCCCGCGCCGAGGCGCTGCCAGGTGGTCGTCACCGGCTCGAGACCCTGGAACGGCTCGACGGTGCGCAGGACGAAGCGCTCGTCGCCGGCCCGGCGGTGGGCCAGCAGGGCGCGGCGGGAGGCCTCCGGCGTCAGCCATGCACCGGCGGGGGCGGGCACGGTCTCGTGGGTCTTTCGGCCGGCCTGGATCGTCGTCGCCTCGACCCGGCCGCCGACGCGGGCGTTCGGCGGCCCGGGCAGGAAGCGGAAGGTCGACTCCACCGGGAGCTGGCCGAGGGCCTGACGCTGGCGCAGGAGGACCGGTGCGCCGGTGGCGGTCTCGATGAACCGCGAGGAGAGGGTGATCACGACGTCGGCGCCGCCGCGGCGCAGGTGGAGCTCCATCCGGGAGGCGGTGGTCACCTGCTTGTCGGTGCGCTCGATCCGTTCGGTCGCCCAGCCGGCCGGTGCGCCGTCGATCTCGATCCGGTACCAGAGGGGCCCGCTGGTAGCGCTTCCGCCGGTCGCAGCGCCGGCGGGTGACGCCCAGCCGTTCACCGGCGCGACGAGGCTCGAGAGAGCGACGATCAAGAGACCGAGCGCGAGGGCGCGGAGAAGAACTTTCATCTTTTCGTTCTGGAAGGTGGCTCGTTCGGTCGTGAATGGGCGGCAGGGTCCGCGCCTTCGACCGGGCCGGGCCCTGGCGGGCGACTCTACATCGGACGCCCGGGGCGGCGGCCGGCGAGACCCTGCGGCGGCCCCGGTACGCGCACCGCCAGGGGCCCTCCGCACGGGTGGTACCCTGAAAGTCTTCAACCTACCCATCCAAGGAGGCAGACCATGAAGGGCCGACTCGTTCTCTTGATTCTCAGCGGTGCTCTCATGGCGTCGGCTCCTGCCTTGCCGGCCCAACCATCGCAATCCCGATTCGACGTGGTGGAGTCTCGAACACCCTTCGAGATCTCCTGGGCGACTCCGGTCGCCTATGAACGCGTCACTCTCGTCGTGGTCGACGAGCAGGGCGAGGTGGCTCGCCGGGTCTTCCGGCCGGCGGAGCCGCTGGCCTACGACCTGCTCGACGAAGCCGGCCAGGTCTTGCCGGACGGGACCTACTCTTATCAGGTCCGGGTCCGGCGCCTCCTCGACGCGGCCGATCGAGGCGCGCTCGACGCGGCTCAGGTCGCAGGGGGGACCGAGGCTCCGGACGTGGCACGGAGGAAGATCGAACGCGTGCGGTCCCAGATCGAGGCCACGTCCGGGCCGTTCGTGATTCGCCGGTCGGGCCGCTTCCAGGTCCAGGGGGGAACCCTGGTCGCAGAGCAGCAGGCTCCGCCCCTGTCGGGTGAGGACACCCGGCCCGCGTCCATCTCTCCGAAAGCGGCCCAGCACGTCTCCACGAACGAGACCATCGCCGGCAACCTGTGCGTCGGCTCAGCCGAGTGTGATTCCGCCTATGAGCCGACCGAGGACCTGGAGGTCGTCGATGCCACGCCCACCATCGATCTCGCGACCTGTGCGCCGCCGTCAGGCTCGTGCCTCGACTGGTGGCGGATCCAGGCAGGCGGGGACTTCTCGGTCAGAGACCAGGCCAACGCGACGACGCCCCTGGTGATCGAGCAGGGCGCGCCGACCGATGCGCTGCACGTCGGGCCGGGCGCCAAGATCGGGATCGGGACGGTGCCGAGCGACGAGATCCATGTGGCGAGCGATCACCCGACGGTGCTCTTCGAGGATCTCGACGACGCGAGCACCGCGTCGCTGTCGGTGGACAACCACGCCGCCAAGCTCCTGGCTGACGCGGTCGAGATCAGGGGCGGCGACCCGGTGACCGGCTCGCTCGTCCAGGTCGACGCGAACGGTGTCGGCATCGGCGCCGCTCCGAACGCAGAGGCCGAGCTCCTGGTCTACGGAGACAATCCGGACGGGACGTCGCTTCGTCTGTTCAACGGTGGTGACCTGACCGAGCACATCGCGGACCTGAAGGTGTCGTGGCCGGACCTGACGATCGGGTACGACCCGAACCAGACAGGCGCCCACCTCCTCCGGCTGAATCTCCAGGCTCCGGACTCTTCGCTGGTCGTCGACGGTCTCGGCCGCGTCGGGCTCGGGGTGGCCGATCCCTCGGCCGGCCTTCACCTCCGGCGTGACGACGGGAGCGCCCAGATCCTGGTCCAGGAGCAGAGCTCGACCACCGCCGGCAGGACCATGCTGAAGCTCGACAACAACGGCTATCCCCGCCTCGTGCTCTCGGACTCGAGCACCGGTGCCCAGTGGGTGGTGGCGTCCGGTGGCGGTGGGGCGCTCTCTCTCAACCGCGTCGGGTCGGGGGTCGTCGAGATGCAGCTCTTCCCCGGAGGCAACATGACGATCCACGGAAGCCTCACCGAAGGGTCGAGCCGCAAGATCAAGCAGGACTTCGAGCCCGTGGACGTCGAGGACGTCCTGGACAAGGTCTTGCAGTTGCCCCTGCTGCGCTGGACCTACAAGGCGTCTGCTCGCGGAGAGCGCCACCTGGGCCCGATGGCCGAGGACTTTCACGGCGCGTTCGGGCTGGGAGAGTCGACCGGGATCACCGCCCTGGACGGCAGTGGGGTCGCCCTGGCGGCGGTTCGAGGCCTCGATCTGACGCTCGACCGTCGCCTCGCCGAGAGCAACCAGGAGATCGAGGACCTGCGGGCACGCAACGCCGAGCTGGAGCGGCGTCTCGAAGCGCTGGAGAAGCTGGCGATGGACCGCCTGGCCGCCTGCACAGCCGGGGCGGAGGATCTTCCCGGCGGCTCGTCCGACGGCGACCGGGTCGGCACGGAGGGCGGACGATGACCGCCCGCCCGGGGTTCGGGGCCCTTCTCGTCCTCCTTCTCGCCGCCCAGGCGGTGGCCGCAGAGCCGGGCCCGGCGGACCAGGGGCGGCAATCGGCCGACGATGCCTCGGTCGCGGAAAGCCCGACGTTCGTGGATCGTGCCGCCACGCACGTGACCACCAACGAGACCATCGAGGGAAACCTGTGCGTCGGCTCGAGCGCGTGCAGCTCCAGCTACGAGCCGACTTCGGACGTCGAGATCATCGACTTCCCGCCCGTCCTGGCGCTCGCCACCTGCACGCCGCCCAGCGACCTCTGCGCGAGCTGGTGGCAGATCGTCGGGGACGAGGACTGGCTCCTGCGGGACCGGTCGGCCGGGACGATCCCGATGAGAGTGGAGAAGGCCGCGCCGGACGACTCCCTCTACGTCGGCGCCAACGGCGCGATCGGCGTGGGAGTCGTGCCCTCCGACGGAGTCGAGGTCGCCAGCTCGAGCCCCCTGCTCCGGATCGAGGAGACCGGGCTCCCCTCGGGGATCGGCCAGCTCACGTTGGGTCTCGACGCGGGTGTGGCCACCCTCGACGGGCAGAACACCGTCTCGGTCGCCAACTCCCTGTTCCTGTCGACGGAGAGAGTCGGTGTCGGGCTGAGCCCGGTCGCGCTCGGGTCGCAGAGCGAGCTGACCGTCTACTCGCCCGGCGCCGAAACCACCGACGTGCGGATTCAAGACGGCAGCGCCGGCGCTGGCGACTGGGGCGATCTCCAGGTCGCCGTCGGCCCTCCCGGCGAATCCGGCTACTTCGAGGTCGAAGGGCCGAGCGGTCAGGGGGTCCTCCGGTCGCGGCTCGATGCCCAGTCCGGATTGACGCTCGATGACGCGGGCCGGCTGGGCGTCGGGACCAGCTCGCCGTCCGCCGCGCTCACCGTCGCGCGGTCCGACGGGGGTGCGCAGTTGCTGGTCCAGGACCAGTCCCCGACGGTCGCCGGGAGGACGCTGCTCAAGCTGGTCAACAACGGCTACCCGCGCCTCGTGCTGGCGAACTCGGCGACCGGGGCCCAGTGGGTGACAGCCTCCGCGGGAGGCGGCTCCTTCACGGCCAACCGCGTCGGTAGCGGCCTGGTCGAGATGAAGCTCTACTCCGGAGGCGACATGACTCTCGGGGGGGAGCTGACCGAAGGGTCGAGCCGAACGATCAAGCGGGACTTCGAGCCGGTGGACGTGGGCCGCGTGCTGGAGTCCGTCCGAGAGCTGCCGATCGTCCGCTGGACATATCGTGACCCCGGCCGGGGGCTGCGCCACCTCGGGCCGATCTCCGAAGACTTCCACCGCGCCTTCGGTGTCGGCGTCTCGAGCGGGATCACTCCGCTCGACGAGGCCGGCGTCACCCTGGCCGCGATCCAGGGGCTCGACCGGGAGGCCGAGCACCGCATCGCGGGGCAGGACCGGGAGGTCGAGGAGGTCGCCAGGAAGACCGCCGAGCTGGAGCAACGGGCGGCGGCGCTGGAAAAGCTCCTGTCCGCGAACCGCTGAGTCGCCCCCTGGACAGGTGGGGGGGTGCAAGCCTTGGCGAAAGTCCGTATAATAGGAGTCGCTCGTCGGAGGACGATACCGATCGCCCCGACGAGGAGGGTGCTCCCCTCCAGGTCGTCAGCCCTGTCTCACGGGACGTGAGTCCCCGCAAGACGACATCTCCACCCGACCACACACTAGGGACGGGGGTGGAGGCTCGGAAGGGCCGACGGAGTTGACCTGAAACGGCAAACAGACCGCTCACCGGCTCGCCCGTGAGCCGCGCTCCATGGGGGAGACGCGGACGCCGGCAAGACGCAGCGGTGACACGAGGCAGACTGGAGGACAAACGTATGAAGGCTCATGAAGCCGCTGGCGACGTCAGCGACATCCGCTCGATCCTGGAAGGCTCCCCCGATCTGGACACGGCAGCGGAGCTCCTCAACCTGGCCGGCAACTCGACGCGCCTGAAGCTGCTCTACCTGCTCGAGAATGCCAAAGAGATGTGCGTGTGCGACCTGGCCGAGATGCTCGGCGTCTCGGTGTCCGCCGTCTCCCAGCACCTGGCCAAGCTCCGGGCGTACCAGCTCGTGGCACCCCGCCGCGACGCCCAGACGATCTACTACCGGCTCACCGATCACCAGTTCAACGACAAGCTGCGCCAGAACTTCTTCGCCTGAGCGCAGGCACGTTGTTTTCGATGTGACGGCGGCGGGGCGACCCGCCGCCGTTCTCGTTTTGGGCCGCGGGCGCTGTCCCGCACTCTCTCGGCCCGGCACCCAGAGGGTGAGAGCCCTGTCGCAGCACCTGGCCGGTCCGCGGGTCCAGTACCCCGGCCCGGTACCCCGCCGAGACCCGGTCGGGGTACAATGTGCGCCCGGTTTCCTTCGCCGTCGGTCTCGCGGTCCGTCGCAGGGAGATCGGGCCGCGTCATGCGGTGTCTCGTGCAGTCATCTGGAGGACCTCGTGAGGAGGAGCAGTCGACGATGAAGCACCCGCGTCCGAAGTTCACGTACCTGGGGCACGCCACCGTGCGGTGCGATCTCCCGGGTGGCGAGGTGATCCTCATCGACCCGTGGGTCGGCGGCAACCCTGCCTGCCCGGACGAGCTCAAGACGTTCGACCGCCTGGACGCGATCCTCTGCACCCACGCCCACTTCGACCACATCGGCGATGCCGTCGAGATCGCCAAGAAGTACCAGCCGAAGGTCGTGGTCGCCAACTTCGAGATCTGCCAGTGGCTCGGCTCGAAGGGCGTGGAGAACTGCTCGCCGATGAACCTGGGCGGGTCCCAGGAGGTTCTCGGCTGCCGGGTGAGCATGGTCCGGGCGGACCACTCGTGCGGCATCCTGGACGACGGCGAGCTGATCTACGGCGGCAGCGCTGGCGGCTTCGTCGTCCGGCTGCCGGAGGGCTACACCTTCTACCACGCCGGCGACACCGCCCTGTTCAGCGATCTGCAGCTCATCGCCGAGCTCTACCGGCCGGAGCTCGCGTTCCTGCCGATCGGCGACCTGTTCACCATGGATCCCCAGCAGGCCGCGCGCGCCTGCCGGCTGCTCGGCGTGCGCAGGGTGATCCCGATCCACTGGGGGACGTTTCCGGTCCTCACCGGAACCCCCGACGACCTCGGGCAGGAGCTCGAGGATCTCGGCATCAACTGCACCATGGTCGCCCTCGAACCCGGGCAGAGCCATTGACCGACGGTCGATGGCGGCCCTCCGCCTTGTCCACCCTGCCGAGCTTCCCCGCTCCGGGACCGTGTCCCGGCGCGTACCGCTCCGTCCGGTGGACGGTCTAGATGTTCAATTGCCTGCTCGCCGTCGGGCGCCTTCAGTGTGTCGCTGGCGCCTGACCACCCCCTGAGCACAGAGAAAGGAGAACGACGATCGCCGCCGCCATGAATCAACGCAGGAACGAACCCAGGATCAACCAGCAGATCCGGAAGAGCCCGGTCCGTCTGATCGACGAGGACGGGGCCCAGCTCGGGATCGTTCCCGTCGAGGAGGCCCGCGAGCGGGCCCGCGAGAAGGGCCTGGACCTGGTCGAGGTGGGGGCCAACGCCGACCCGCCCGTCGTCCGGATCCTGGACTGGGGCAAGCTCCGGTACGAGAAGCAGAAGAAGGAGCGCGAAGCCAAGAAGAAGACCCAGACGATCGAGGTCAAGGAGGTCAAGTACCGGCCGACCATCGACCAGCACGATCGCGACCGCAAGACCGACCGTGCCCGCAAGTTTCTCGAGCAGGGCAACAAGGTCAAGGTCACCATCTTCTTCCGCTATCGGCAGCTTCGCCGCCCTCAGCTCGGTACCGAGATCCTCGACCACGTCTATGAGCAGCTCCAGGAGATCGCGACCGTCGAGCACCGCACGCGCGGCCTCGAAGGCCGGCAGATGATCATGATCCTGGCGCCGCGGACGACCAAGGAGGGCAAGGAGGACAAGAAGGCCGCCTCCTGAGCGGCCTCAGCTCCTCGTTCTCCGGAGGATGCGCGTGGCGCGATCGCCGCGGCTGGGAGTCTGCGCCCCTGTGTGGAGGCTCCCAGCCGGCGCGCTGTCCCCCGCCCGTCCACCGGGACCGCCGGTCCCCCCGCTGTTTCCCCGCCCCGCGCAGACTCCTAGACCCGTCATGCCCACCAGCACCGTCGAGGATTACCTCA
The DNA here is from genome assembly GCA_963843755.1 of uncultured Acidobacteriota bacterium. Classification (GTDB taxonomy): domain Bacteria; phylum Acidobacteriota; class Thermoanaerobaculia; order Multivoradales; family DATKCC01; genus CAWJLS01. Next base: position 248,802 of record CAWJLS010000012.1, on the reverse strand, counting down.
AGGCGATCCTCATCGAGGAACAGAACAACCCGGACTCGCTGGTCACCACCGGGCGGATCGCCGCGGCCATCCGGGTCGCCCCCGGCACCGCGACCAGCATGGTCAAGACGCTGGCCGACAGCGCCCTGGTCACCTACGAGCCGTACTCCGGCGTCCGCCTGACCGAGGCGGGGCGCCAGCTCGCGGCCCACGTGCTCCGCCGCCACCGCCTGGTCGAGCTGTTCATGGTCCAGGTCATGGAGATGGACTGGAGCGAGGTCCACGAGGAGGCCGAGCGCCTCGAGCACGCCATCTCCGAGCGGCTGCTCGAGCGGATGGACGAGATGCTCGGGCGGCCGTCGGTCGACCCCCACGGCGACCCGATCCCGGACGCCGCCGGCCAGATGGTCGAGCCCGACCTGTCGAACCTCGCCACCTGCTCCCTGGGCGAGGCGTTCTCGGTCGCCCGAGTCAGCGACCAGAGCCCCGAGTTCCTGCGCCTGGTGGAGCGACGGGGGCTCAAGCCGGGCAGTCGCGTGGTGGTGGAGGAGCGCGACCGGGCGGCCGACCTGGTGGCGCTCCGGACGGTCGACGGCGAGGCGTCGGTCTCGCTGGGCTTCCGCGCCGCCGGCAAGATCCTCGTCGAGTAGGCGAGTCGGTGTTGGCGCTCGCCCCCTCCGTCGGCCCCCTCGCCGCGCCTGGGCATTTCTGATATTGAGAGATTGCTGTCCGCTCGGCGCACTATATCTTGTGCTCACTGTTGACATGGGCACAATGTCTAGTAGACTCGAAGATGCGCTCAACGCGAGCTTTGAGGTTCTGTAATCCATTGCGCCGGCGCTTTGCCGCTGGCTAGGAGGGTGTCGTCACCCTCCGCGGCGAACCCACAGGAGAACGAGTCATGGCACCGACCAGCCCCACCCGTCAGCAAGCCGACACCCAGTCGGGGGCTCCAGCACGCACCACCACGGCCGAACCCGCGAAGGAGAAGGAACCCCGCAAGGGCCTTCATTTCGAGCGGAGGTTCACCGGGCCGGGTGACGATCCGTTCGAGCTCGTCGAGTGGGAGGTCCGCGACGCGGTGATCGGTGACGAAAAGGGCAACAAGGTCTTCGAGCAGAAGGGCGTCGAGGTGCCGAAGGCGTGGTCGCAGACCGCCACCAACGTCGTCGTCTCCAAGTACTTCCGCGGCCAGCTCGGAACGCCCGAGCGCGAGACCAGCGTCCGCCAGCTCATCGGCCGGGTCGCCGACACCATGACCGGCTGGGGCCGCGACGGCGGCTACTTCGCCAGCGAGGCCGACGCGGACACCTTCCACGCCGAGCTGACCCACATCCTGGTCCACCAGATGGCGTGCTTCAACTCGCCGGTCTGGTTCAACGTCGGCATCGAGGACAAGCCCCAGTGCTCGGCCTGCTTCATCAACTCGGTCGAGGACACCATGGAGTCGATCCTCGGCCTGGCCAAGACCGAGGGCATGCTGTTCAAGTACGGCTCCGGCACCGGCTCGAACCTGTCGAGCATCCGCTCCTCGCGCGAGATCCTGGCCGGCGGCGGCACCGCCTCGGGCCCGGTCTCCTTCATGAAGGGGTTCGACGCCTTCGCCGGCGTCATCAAGAGCGGCGGCAAGACGCGGCGGGCGGCCAAGATGGTCATCCTCAACGCCGACCACCCGGACATCGTCGAGTTCATCGAGTCGAAGGAGAGCGAGGAGAAGAAGGCCTGGGCGCTGATCGAGGCCGGCTACGACGGCGGCTTCAACGTGCCCGGCGGCGCCTACGACTCGGTCTTCTACCAGAACGCCAACCACTCGGTGCGCACCACCGACGAGTTCCTGCAGGCGGTGCTCGACGACGGCGAGTGGACCACGCGTTCGGTGACCTCCGGCGAGCCGATGGAGACCCACCGGGCCCGCGAGCTGATGGAGAAGATCGCCGAGGCCACCTGGGTGTGCGGCGACCCGGGCATGCAGTACGACACGACGATCAACGACTGGCACACCTGCGCGGCCACCGCCCGGATCAACTCGTCGAACCCGTGTAGCGAGTACATGTTCCTGGACGACACGGCGTGCAACCTGGCGTCGCTCAACCTGATGAAGTTCTACGACGCCGACACCGGTTTCGACGTCGACGGCTTCAAGCACACCTGCGAGGTGATCATCTCCGCCATGGAGATCATCGTCGGCTTCGCCTCGTACCCGACGCCCCGGATCGCCGACAACTCCCACACCTTCCGGCCGCTGGGCATCGGCTACGCCAACCTCGGCGCCCTGCTCATGGCCCGCGGGCTGCCGTACGACTCCGCCGCCGGCCGCGACTACGCCGGCGCCATCACCGCCCTGATGTCGGGTGCGGCCTACGCCCAGAGCGCGCGGATCTCCGACGCCATGGGGCCGTTCGACGAGTTCGAGACCAACCGGGAGCCGATGCTGCGGGTGATGCGCAAGCACCGGGACGCGGTCAAGGGCATCGAGCCGGCCCACGTGCCGCTCGAGATCCTCAAGGCGGCCAAGAGCTCGTGGGACGACGTGGTGACCCTGGGCGAGCGCCACGGGCTGCGCAACAGCCAGATCTCGGTGCTCGCCCCGACCGGCACCATCGCCTTCATGATGGACTGCGACACCACCGGCGTCGAGCCGGACATCGCCCTGGTCAAGTACAAGCGCCTGGTCGGCGGCGGCATGATCAAGATCGTCAACAACACCGTGCCGCTGGCCCTGAAGCGCCTCGGCTACGAGAAGGAAGAGGTCCAGGCGATCGTCGAGTACATCGACGAGCACGACACGATCGAAGGTGCGCCGCGCCTCCAGGACGAGCACCTGGCCGTCTTCGACTGCGCCTTCAAGCCGGCGCGCGGCTCACGCTCGATCCACTACCGCGGCCATCTCAAGATGCTGGGCGCGGTCCAGCCGTTCATCTCCGGGGCGATCTCGAAGACCATCAACATGCCGGAGGACTCGACCCCCGAGGAGATCATGCAGGCCTACGTCGAGGGCTGGCAGCTCGGCCTGAAGGCGGTGGCCATCTACCGCGACGGGTGCAAGCGCAGCCAGCCGCTGTCGACCAAGCGGAGCGAGACGGCGGTCAAGGTGAGCACCAAGCTGGCGGCCGACGGCAAGCCCCAGGCAGTGCGCCGCAAGCTGCCGGACGAGCGCCAGGCGCTGACCCACAAGTTCGCGGTCGGCGAGCACGAGGGCTACATCACCGTCGGGCTCTACGAAAACGGCCTGCCGGGCGAGATCTTCCTGACCATGGCCAAGGAGGGCTCGACCATCTCGGGCCTGATGGACGCCTTCGCCACGGCGATCTCGATCGCCCTCCAGTACGGCGTGCCGCTCCACACTCTGGTGGACAAGTTCAGCCACACCCGGTTCGAGCCCTCGGGCTTCACCAAGAACCCGGAGATCCCGATCGCCAAGTCGATCACCGACTACATCTTCCGGTACCTGGCGTCGCGGTTCCTGACCACCGAGCAGAAGCAGGCGGCCGGCGTGATCCTGCGCGACCTGCCAGCCCAGACGGAGGCCGAGCCGCGGGCGCTCGGCGCCGGGTCGTCCGCTGCGGCCGACGGGGCGAGCGGAGCGGGGCCGGGCGAGCGGGAGAACGTCAAGGTCACCTTCCTGATGCAGCAGGACGCGCCGTCGTGCCACGAGTGCGGCGCGATCATGGTCAGGAACGGCTCCTGCTACAAGTGCCTGAACTGCGGCTCGACGAGCGGGTGTAGCTGAGCGCCCCGGCCGGACATCCGCCTCGCCGGCGTTGCGCTCCCTGCGACATCCCTGTGGGTATGTCTCAGTCGCGCACCTCGGCGGGGCGGCGCTCCGGCGCCCTCGGCCCACACCGGACCTCTGGATGGGGAGACTCACTCGTCGGGGAGATCTTCGGGGGACCATCGGTGTATCCTTGGCGTCCCATGAGTGAACCGATCTCTTCCCGTCTGCGCCCCGTCCTCCCGATCTTCTGTCTCTTCCTGGTCGCCGTCGTCGTCTCCTGCGGCAACGGCGCCGTGGCGTCCTCGGACAAGGCCGATTTCCGCCTCGAAAGCCTCGACGGCCGCCAGATGGGGCCGCCTGACTTTCCGGACAAGACCGTGATCGTAGATTTCTGGGCGACCTGGTGCGTTCCGTGCCGCGCCCAGGCGGCGATCCTGGAGGATCTCCACAAGGAGTTCGCCGGCCGCGACGACGTGCAGTTCTTGGCGGTCGACGTGGCGGAGGAGCGCGACACCGTGGAGGCGTTCCTCTCCAAGAACCCGCTCCCCTACCCGGTGCTGCTCGATCCTGACGACGAGGTTTCGGCGGCGGTCGGCCTCATGGCTCTGCCGACGCTGCTGGTGCGCAACCCCGACGGCAAGGTGGTCTACTTCGAGGCCGGCGTGGTGGGGAAGGACCGGCTGAAGAGCTTCCTCGAGTAGCCGGAGCGGCCGACCCGGCCGAGTCGCGTCAGTCCCCCTGAACGGCCCTCCGGGTTCGGTCGGGCCCCATCAAGGCCCGATCAGGCCACCGGGTCGCCACCCGCGGTGGACCCTTCGCGGACCGCGGCGACCCGCGTCTCCCATTCGATCTCCAGGCGCCGTCGCGCGAGCTCGGCTTCGGCGCGCAGGAGATCGGCCCAGCGGCGTTGCAAATCGGGTGGCAGGGCGCTGTCGGAGCCCAGGCCCTCGCCGGCCTGGGCTTCCTCGACGGTCTCGACCTGGTAGCTCCTCAGCAGGTCGAAGAGGACCGCCTGGGTGTGGTAGAGCGTTTCCCGCTCGATGCCGACGACGGTGGCGATCCGCTGGACCGTTTCGTCGTCGGGCCACTGACTCCCCGTCTCGTACTTCGACACCCGTCCCTTGGGCCATCCGCACTTCTCCGCCAGCTCCTGCTGGGCGAGCTCACGGACCCGGCGCCAGAGGAAGATCGCAGCGCCCATGGCCACCCGCTCGAGACGAGGCTTCTTGCGTGGCATGGGCCCCGTTATACGCGGATAGATGTCGCTTTCGCAAGTCCAACTTCTTTCCTTCCAGTGAGTTACGGGATGCGAGGATTTCTCTGTGGAATGATTAGTTCCCTCTTGCCTGCTATCTTATGGCGTAAAGTTTCTCCGAGGAGATACTTTCTTCCTCGGCTCGCTTGGCCGGCTCGCCGGCGAACCTGGCGAGGTCGGGGAGGGGGAGGGAGAGGGCGGCGGGTGGTCGGGGCTCGGCGGGAGCCGCCGGCCACCCACCGGGAGGGCTACTGCAGGACGACGAGCACCACGCGGCGGTTCTGGGCGCGCCCTTCGCGGGTGTCGTTGTCGGCGATCGGGGCCGTCTCGCCGTAGGAGATCACCGACATCCGGTGAAGCGGCAACTGCTGCGCTTTGTTGAGGTACCGGCGGACACTCTCGGCCCGCTCGAGGCCCAGATCCTCGTTGTAGTCGTCGGCGCCGATCGAGTCGGTGTGCCCCTGGATCTCGATGTAGACGTTGGTGTAGCGGGACTTCAGATCGGTGGCGAACTTGTCCAGGGCGGCCTTGGCCTCGTCGGAGAGCTCCGCCTTGTCGAAGGCGAAGTGGACGTCGCTGTCGGTGAGCACGGTCTCGTACAGCAGCTTGCCCTCGGCCAGCTTGCCGGCGGCCTCGGCGCGCTCGAGCGCCTCCTGGGCGGTCTTCGAGACCTTGGTCACCTGCTGCTCGTTGCGACCGACGCGGTCGTTGGTCTCCTGGATCGCGGACTGGTTCTGCTCGACCTGCTTCTCGACCGAGTCGACGCGGGTGTGGACCGAACCGGTCTCGGTTCGGACGTACTCCTTGGTGGCGCAGCCGCTCGCCAACAGGGCGAGGGCGGCGATCAGGCCGATTGATACTCGGTGCATCGGTCTCCTCCTGGTCAGCATGGGGTCCGAGATCGGGCACCCAAGTGGATCGCCGGCCGGAGCCGCGTATACGTCTACGGTCCGGCCGGCGACGCGAAGCGGGCGCAAGAATCCCGAGCCCGCGGGGCGACGCCACCGGGATGTTTCAAGCGGCGTGCCCGGTGCGTGTGCGCGAGGGGCTCAGCGCCGCGCGAGGGCGACGGGGGGCGTGCCCCAGTACCCGCGCCGGTAGGTCAGGGAGGTGTCGCGGCCGCTCCGGCCCCGCCGGTCGGCGAGCTCCGGATGGGCGAGCTCGACTCGGATCTCGTGGTAGGTCGACGGCCCGTCACCGGCCGTGGTGACGGCCAGGATGTAGCGCAGGCGCAGGTCGTCCAGGATCTGGTCGACCGCCGTGGCGACCTTGTCGCTCCGGTGTCCCGCCCGCTGGGTCGCTGGCGCGCCGCCGGTGGTCAGCTCGAAATAGCGGCCGCCCGTGCGCTCGGCCAGGCTGGACAGCAGGTCGGCGTAGCGCACCGAGTCCGCCGATTCTTCCCGGGCGGATTTCCCCGAACCGGGGCGAAATGCCCTGAGGCCGAGAACGTAGACCGGGATGCGGGCGCGGCGCACCAGCTCCACCGCCTGGGCGCTCGACAGGCGGCTGGCGTTGTCCTGGCCGTCGGTCACCAGCACCGCCACCCGTTTGCCCCGGCTGCCTTCGGCCGAGATGTCCGGCAGCAGCGAGACAGCGTCGTGGAGGGCGGTGGTGCCGTACCCCTGCCAGGCGGCGGCGGACTCGCGCAGCGTGGTGAGCGAGTCGGTGAACGGTACCTCGACCTGGATGCGCCCGCCCGCGAAGCTGGCGACGGCGATCTCGTCCCCGGGACGGTAGCCGGCGAGGAAGCTCTCGAAGGCCCGGCGGGCGGCCGCGAGCTTGCCGGCGTTGGCCATGCTGCCGGACAGATCCTGCAGCCAGACCACCGATAGCGGGGCGTCCGAGCCCAGGTCGAGCTCGTCGATCGGCACCCGCCGGCCGTCCACCCACAGCCGGAAATCCTGGTCGTCCAGGCCGCGGGCGTAGCCGTTGCGGGTGCGGACGACCACCGGCACGAGCGCCCAGGAGACGGAGAGCGCCTCCTGGAACGTGCTGGCGGGAGCGGACGGCGCCCCGTCGAAGGGCGGGATGTCGTCGGCCGCGGCACGCCCCGGGAGCGGTGCGAGCAGCGCCCAGGCCATCCAGGCCATCCAGACCGTCCAGCCCGTCCAGAGCGGAGCGGCCAGGCGCGCGGTGCGGCGGAGGGCGTGCGGTCCACTGGCGAGGTGGGAGAGGCGGGTCAGCCGGGTGCCGCCGGCCTGCGTGGACGGACGGGGCGGTGGTCGATCTCGGTGGCTCATGGCGTTCAGTCCCCCCAGGGAGCGGCTCGGAGCGGTGCTCTGCTAGCCTTGCCGGTACGCGATCACCTCTCGGACTTGCAGAAATCGTGCACACCGTCCGAGATCCCGCCGCCTCCCGACGAGCTCCGAGCGAACGCACCGATGAATACCATCAACATCCGCAACCTGTCGATCAAATGTGGCCACTGCGGTACCTACCAGACTCTGTGCGGGTTTTCGCGCCGCGACGAGTGGAACGTCTACACCTACGAGTGCGAGAACGAGATCTGCGACCCGGCCACGACCCGGACCGTGGTCGAGGTTCCGAGCGAGCTGGACGAGTTCGCGCGCCGCGATCCGGGGTGGCACGGCGGTGCGCGCCACGCCGGTTCGGATGGTGGTTCCCACAATGCCTCCGAGGGGAGCGCGGAGGGGGAGCCGAGGGGATGAGAACGGCCTGCGGCGGGCCCTTTCCTGTGGTACTTTCCACCCGTTCCGACCCGCAGACTCCCGGCTGCGTAGCGGAACCCCAATCCAGCCACGCACAATCTCTAGCGAGGACACGATGAAGAAGATCGTCCACATCGTCGGGACGGGTACGATCGGCGAGCCCCTGATCGGTCTGTTCACCGATTTCCGCGCCGGGATGGGCATCGACGAGGTGACCTTCCACAAGCGGACTCCGCTGCATTCGGACAAGTCCAAGCTCGACCACCTGATGGCCCGTGGAGCCAAGCTGGCGGCCGATCCGGAGCGCCGGGACGAGTTCGAGGCGCTCGGCCACACCGTCACCTACGATTCCGAAGAGGCCCTCGATCGCGCCACGGTGGTCATCGACTGCACGCCGGCGGGCAACGAAAACAAAGAGCTCCACTACGCGCGCCTCGGCGGCCCCCGGGGGTTCCTCGCCCAGGGCAGCGAGTTCGGCTTCGGCAAGCCGTACGCCCGTGGGGTGAACGACGAGGCCCTGGTCTATGACGAGGACCGTTTCATCCAGGTGGTCTCGTGCAACACCCACTCGATCACCACCCTGCTCAAGACGCTCTGCGACGAGAGCTGGGAAGGCGGTGGCAAGCCGGCCGCCTCGAAGGAGGGCTACTGCCTGGAGCAGGGGAACTTCGTCTGCATGCGCCGGGCGAACGACATCACCCAGGTCTCCGGCTTCGTGCCGTCGCCCCAGGTGGGCAGCCACAAGGACCGCGACTTCGGCACCCACCACGCCCGCGACGCCCACAGCCTGTTCCAGACCCTGGGCGTCGATCTCGACCTCTTCTCGAGCGCGGTCAAGGTCAACACCCAGTACATGCACTCGCTCTGGTTCCGCCTGGTGATGAACCGCGACATCACCCGCGAAGAGGTGGTGGAGCGCTTCCGCTCGAACCTCCGCGTCGCCATGACGGCGAAGAAGGACGCGAACCTGATCTTCAGCTTCGGCCGGGACCACGGCTACTACGGCCGCATCCTGTCCCAGGTCGTCGTCGCCGAGCCGACCCTGGCGGTCCGGCGAGGCCGCGAGGTCTACGGCTTCTGCTTCACCCCCCAGGACGGCAACTCGCTGCTGTCGTCGATCGCCGCCGCCCTCTGGCGGATGGACGGCGACTGGCAGACGGTCGACGAGCGCCTGGCGCCGATCCGCCGGTTCATCTACCGAGAGATTTGACCTCGAAGCTCCATTTCGGCGACCTGACGCTCCAGGGGTTCTCCCTGGCCGGTGCGGAGACCTGGTTCCGGGTACACCCTCCGGGCCTCGCCTTCGAGACCGGCCGGGGCGCCCCCCAGGTCGCCGGCGCCGGCGACGTCTTCTTGTCCCACGGCCATCTGGACCATGCGCTCGGGGTGCCCTACGTGCTCTCCCAGCGCACCGGCCACCAGGGCCGTCCGACGCGGCTGTTCTGCCCGGAGGAGACGGTGCCGGCGCTCGAGATGCTGATCGCCGCCGGGGCGGCGCTCGAGCGGACCGAGTACGACTACGAGCTCACCGGTCTCGCACCGGGCGACCGGGTCGACGTCGGCAAGGGACTGGTGGTCGAGGCCTTCCGCACCGACCACGGTGTGCCCAGCCTCGGCTACCACCTGATCCGCGCCAAGCGCCATCTGCTGGAGCGCTACCAGGGATTGGCCGGGGCCGAGCTGGCGGCGCTCCGTCAGCGGGGCGAGACCACGGAGCGGGTCGAAGAGCAGCTCGCCCTGACCTTCTGCGGCGACACCGGCCGTGGCGTCTTCGACCTCGAGCCGCGGCTGTTCCAGTCCGCGGTGCTGGTGATCGAGTGCACGTTCATCGGCGCGGACCGGCTGGAGGCCGCCGCGCGCTACCGCCACATGCACGTCGAGCTCCTGGAAGCGGTGCGCGACCGGTTCGAGAACCAGGCGATCGTGCTCCACCACCTCTCGCGGCGCTACCGGATCGAACAGCTCCGCGCCGAGGTGGAGCGCCGGCTGCCCGACCTGGCCGAGCGCATTCACCTGGTCGGCGAGGAGGCCGTGTCGTGACCCACTCCGGCAAGAAGCAGCGTCCGCGCTCCGGCAAGGACCAGCGTCCGTCGGCTGCCGCCCGCCTGGCCGGGGTCGAGGAGGTCGAAGTCACGATCGAGAAGCTGGTGGCCGGCGGTGAAGGGCTGGCACGTTGGGAGGGGGTGCCGCTCTTCGTGCCTCGCTCGGCGCCGGGCGACCGGCTGCGTGTGCGGCTCACCGAGCGCCATCCGGACTACGGCCGGGGCGAGATCGTCGAAGTCGTCGCGCCGGGGCCGGGCCGGCGCGAACCGCCGTGCCCCTACTTCGAACGCTGCGGCGGCTGCGATCTCCAGCACCTGGACGACAAGCTCCAGGTTCGCCTCAAGGCCGAGGCCGTGGTGGAGACCCTCTCCCGGCTAGGGCGGATCGGCCCGCCGGAGAATCTCCACGTGATCGCCGGCGACGCCTGGGGCTACCGCCTCAGGACCCAGCTCCACGCCGACTGGCCACCGGAAGAGAAGCGCCCTCGGGTCGGCTACTTCGCGCGCGGCAGCCACGAGATGGTGCCGGTCGACTCCTGCCCGATCCTGGTGCCGGAGCTCGAGGATCTGCTCCCCGGGCTCCCCCGGCGGTTGGCCGGAGGGTCCGCCGGCGGCGCGGGGCCGAGCCCGGACCATGACGCGCCCCCGACTCCCGCGGAGCGGCCGCCGAGCCGGATCGACCTGGCGGCCGGAGACGGCGGGCAACTGAGCACGGCGCCGGTGGTGGGCGAGCTGCCTCATGGCGAGGTCTCGATCGAGCTCTCCGGGTTCACCTACCGCTTCGACGCCCGCTGCTTCTTCCAGACCCATCGCGGCCTGCTCGGCAAGCTGGTGGAGACGGCCCTGGACGAGCCGCCGGCGGCGGACGGCTCCGGCCCGGCCGGGTCGGCCTACGACCTCTACTGCGGCGTCGGTCTGTTCACCCTGCCGCTGGCGCGCCGGTACGCGACGGTGGTCGGGGTCGAGGGGGACCGGCTGGCGGTGCGCTACGCGCGGCGCAACGCCCGGGCGGCCACCTCCGCGGTCTCTGCCGCCCCTGCCTCCTCTGACAGGGCCCGCTCCCCCGAGGCGAAGCGTCTGGGGACGATCGAGATCGAGGGGACGGCGGTGGAGTCGTGGGTCCACCGGCTTCCGGAGGGGGTGGACCGGGTGATCGCCGACCCGCCGCGGGCGGGGCTCAAGGGGCCGGTCCTGAAGGCGCTGCTCGAGAAGCGTCCGCGCAGGATCACCTACGTCTCGTGCCATCCGGCGGCCCTGGCGCGCGACCTGGCCAAGCTCACCCGCGCCTACCGGCTGACGTCGCTGACGCTGCTCGACCTGTTTCCCCAGAGCGGGCACATGGAGGCGGTGGTGCAGCTCGAGCTGGCCGACTCGTAAGCCCTTCGAGCCCGCCGCCGGTTTCATTTCCGGCACGCGTGTCGTCTAAGGCAGTATGGAGACGACGATGCGGGTGCTCGAACCGACCGACGCCGTGCTGGCGGCGGGCCCTCCGGGGTCAGGGCGGGGGAGCGAGCTCAGCCGGAACGACGAGCTCCGACTCCTCCGTGCCGCCGCCGCCGGCGACCGATCCGCCGCCGACCGGCTGGTGGACGCCACCTATCGGCCGATCTTCGCCACCCTGGTCCGCCTGTCCGGGGACCGGGATCTCGCGGCCGATCTCACCCAGGAGGCCTACCGCAAGGCCTGGGCCTCCCTCGCCGGCTTCCGGGGCCGGGCCAGGTTCTCGACCTGGCTCTACCGGATCGCCTACACCACCTTCCTGAGCCATCGGCGCGGCCCGCGCCGGCTCGAGCCGCTTCCGGACGAGACCGCCCGGACGCTCGACGACCCGGCGCCCGGCCCGGACGAGGTCTCGGCCCGTTCGGACGGCGACCGTTCGGTCCGCCGCGCCGTCCATTCCCTCCCCGACGACCTGCGGTTCACCGTCGCCGCCCGCTTCTGGCGCGGCCTGCCGGTGGGCGAGATCGCGCGCCTCGAAGGGGTCACCGGAGCCGCCATTCGCAAACGTCTGAAGAAGGCCCTCGCCCTGCTCGCGGACGAGCTGACCGAGGAGGTCGCATCATGAGCCGCCACGCCCACGAACCGAACGTCGTCGACGCCCTGACCCGGCCCCCGGCCGATCCGGCGTCGCTCGAGCCGCCGGCGGATCTCGCCGAGCGGATCAAGGCCGACGTGCCGCCGACCCTCGAGCTGGTGCCCGCGCTCGCCGAGAGCTCCAGAGGCTTCGGCCGCCGTCGCGTCTGGCTGGCCGCCGCCTCGGTGGTGCTCGCCGTCGGCGCCGGAGTCGTCGCGCTCCAAGTGCGCGACCGAACGGAGGGCGAAGCCGCCGCTCGTGGGGCGGTCGGCGCCCTGGCCTCGCCTGAGCCGGACGGAGCCGCCCGGAGCGGACGCCTCGACGTCGAATCGGCGCCGATCGCGAGCGAGCCCATGGAGACGAAGGACCAGGAGTCGACCCAGGCTGGCGGAGCGGAGCAGGCGACGGAGGTCCGACGCGCCGAGCAGGCTGGAGCAGCGACCCCGTCGAAGCCCGGCCCGGCGAGGCAGCGGACAGAGCAGGAAGCCGAGGCCCGGGTCGAGATGATCACGAAGCGGACCGCATCGAACGCGCCGTCGGAAGCGACCGGAGACGCGGCGAAGCAGGGGGCCGTCAACGACGTGATCACCGTCACCTCGGAGGCTCCGCTCCTGGACGAGCGGAAGACCGCGGCGGGCACGGTCGTGAGCCAGCAGGAGCTCGAGAGGGTGCCGACCGCCCGCGACCCGTGGGCGACCGCGACCCAGTCCCCCGGCGTGGTGACCGATCGCGCCAGCGTCGGCGGGGCGAAGCCCGGCGGCCAGGACGCGCACGAGGCGTTCGAGAAGAGCTCCGACCCCGACACCTACTCCGTCGACGGCGTCCGGATCACCGACATGGCGGCGATCGGCACGTCCAAGGGTGAGGGCTCCTCACCCACCTACTACGAGTTCCAGCAGAACGAGGAGATCCAGGTCGGACCGACACCGAAGGCGAAGCTCGTCCCGCCGGCGGACGCGGTCTACTCGATCCCCGGGGCGCCCGCCGGAACCGCTCCGTCGACCGGCGGCACCGCCGAGCCCAACGACCAGCCGTACGGCGACGTCTTCTTCCGCGGCTACGGCACCAACCCGTTCATCGACAGTGAGGACGACCGGTTCTCGACCTTCGGCCTCGACGTCGACACCGGCTCGTGGGGCGTCGTCCGGCGCTACCTGCGCGACGGCAACCTGCCGCCGCGGGAGGCGGTGCGGGTCGAGGAGCTGATCAACGCCTTCGACTACGACGATCCGGCGCCGCGGCGCGGGGACTTCCGGGTGGTCGCCGACGGCGCTGCGACGCCGTTCGCCGGCCGGCGCGACAACCCCCGCTACCGGGTGCTCCGGTTCGGCCTCCACGCCCGGGAGGTGGACGTCACCCACCGCAAGCCGGCGGTGCTGACCTTCGTGGTCGACGTCTCCGGCTCGATGGCGGCGGAGAACCGGCTCGGCCTGGTGCGCAAGTCGCTCTCTCTGCTGCTCGACCAGCTCCGGCCGGACGACCGGGTGGCGCTGGTGGTCTACGGCTCGTTCGGCCACGTGGTGCTCGAGCCGACCGGCGATCTCGAGGCGATCCGCTCGGCGATCGGCCGCCTGGTGCCGGAGGGTGCCACCAACGCGGAGGAGGGCCTGGTGCTGGCCTACGACGTGGCTCGCCGGGCGTTCCGGCCCGGGGCGATCAACCGGGTCATCCTGTGCTCGGACGGCGTCGCCAACGTCGGCCGCACGGGTCCGGAGTCGATCCTCGGCCGGATCGGTGACGCCGCCCGCGACGGCATCGAGCTGACCACCGTCGGCTTCGGCATGGGCAACTACAACGACACGCTGATGGAGCAGCTCGCCGACCGTGGCGACGGCATGTACGCCTACGTCGACGACCTGGACGAGGCGCGGCGGGTGTTCGTCGAGAACCTGACCGGCACCCTCCAGACCGTCGCCCGCGACGCCAAGGTGCAGGTCGAGGTCGACCCGCAGGTGATCGCCCGCTATCGGCTGCTCGGCTACGAGAACCGCGACGTGCCGGACGAGAAGTTCCGTGACGACACGGTCGACGCCGGCGAGGTGGGGGCCGGGCACACGGTGACCGCCCTCTACGAGGTCAAGCTGCGCGACGGCATCGACCCGCGCCGGGACCGCGGCCGGACGGCGGCGACGCTCCACCTGCGCTGGCAGAGCGTGGCGACCGGCAAGGTGGAGGAGATGGCCCTGCCGGTGGCCGTCGGCGACCTGGCCGGAGGCTGGTCCGAGGCGCCGCCGTCGCTGCGGCTGGCCTCGGTGGTGGCCGAGCTGGCCGAGGCGCTCAAGGGCACGTACTGGGCCCGGGAGACCGACCTGGACGAGCTCTTCCGCAGGGCGCAGAAGGTGTCGGCGGACTTCCCCGGACGGCTCGACGTCGCCGAGCTGGTCACCACCATCGGCCGGGCGGCCCGGCTGGCCGACCGGGCGCGGCAGGGCGCAGAGCCCCCGCCGGAGCAGGATTCCGGGCCCGGCGGGGAGGCGCCGAGGCGGTAGACGACCGGCGCGCACTGTCCCGTGCGCAAGGCGCGGTCGGGGGCCCGGTCCTCCGGCCGCGCCCCTTTTCGTCGGTCGGAGCGCCGTCCGGGGAGCGCTGTCCGGGGAGTCTGGGGGCCGCGGCTCAGCGGACCTCTTCGTGGGTGCGCGTCACCGCGCGGTACTTCTCGAGCTGGCCGAGGCGGAAGCCGGAGTGGACGGCGACGATCAGGACGCCGACGGTGAAGATCGTTTCGACGGTGCCGTCGAAGGGCAGGAAGGGGGTGGCGGTGTCGCGGAACAGGAACAGCACCGCCAGGGCGACCCAGTCGAAGGCGACGGCCAGCTTGGCGCGCCGTTCGGCCCGATGGAGGGCTTCGATCTGGGCGTCCAGCTCTTCCTGGAGGCCCAGCGGATCGTTGGGGTCAGAGGCTCCGGGGAGAGGCTCGGCGGGCGCCGAGCGGGCGGAGGCGCCGCCGGGGGGAGGTCCCCCGGCGGTCTTTTCCTCCGAGCTCGCGTCGTCCGCCGGCGGCGGAGCGAAAGGGCGAAGGCCGGCGACCTGCTCGACCAGGAGCGAGCGGATGGCGCGCTTCCTCAGCATGGTCTCCGTCCTCCGCAGACGTCTTCGGTCCCTCTCTCGGTGTCGAGTGGGAGAAGGGTCTCAGCCCTGGCCGTTGGGCTTGTCCATGCTCTTGGAGTCGATCGTCTCCGGATCGCGCGCCTTGTCGTCGCCCTTGGAGACGATGTCGAGCAGCTCGACCTCGAAGGTCAGGGTGGAGCCGGCCGGGATGGTCGCGTTCGGCCGGTCGCCGTACGCCAGGTCCGGCGGGCAGGTCAGCTTGGCCTTGCCGCCCACGTGCATCTGCTGGACGCCCTCGGTCCAGCACGGGATGACCTGGTTGAGCGGGAAGGTGGCCGGCTGGCCGCGGTCGTAGGAGCTGTCGAAGACCTTGCCGTCCCGCAGCGTGCCCTTGTAGTTCACCTTCACCGTGTCGGTCGCCTTCGGGCTCGGGCCGTCGCCCGGCTCGAGGATCTTGTAGACCAGGCCGGAGTCGGTCTTGACCGCGCCGTCCTCGGCCGCGGCCTGCTCGATCACCGTGCTGCCGGCCTCGCGCTCCATCTTGGCGGCGGCCTCGGTGCGCTCCTTGGCCAGCGCCTGGAGCTTCGGCGCGTACTCCTGGAGGTCGATCTTCGTGTCCTTGCCCAGCACGCCGTCCTTGAGACCTTCCTGGACGGCCGTCAGCTCGTCCGCGGTCAGGTGGAACTGCGCGAGGCCCTGGGACATGGCCACGCCGAGGGCGTAGAAGGTGTCGTGCTGATCGCCGGAGGCCATGTCAGCGGACTTGTCGGAAGCCATGGCCTGGCCGGAATCCTGGGCGGTGCAGGCCGGCACGGCCAGCAGGCCGAGCACGAGAAGGGAGAAGCAAACCTTGTAGACTGACGTCATGTCGGACTGGTCCTTTCACAATCGGATCACGTGAGCTTGGAAGGGGTGAGCATCGTCTTTGCAGACCTTTGCTCGGAAGGAATGGCGACGATACCACAGGAGCTGGCGACGGAATTCGTCCCCGGCGGGCGGACCGAGCCGCTCCGGAATCTCTCCAAGGAGGTCGAATCCATGAAGCAGCTTTCCCAGGCAGAGCTCGAAGCCCTCATGCAGCGCCGCGACAGTGTTTGCGTCTCGCTCTACGCGCCGATGGTCAAGGCGGGGCCGGAGACCCAGCAGAACGCGATCCGGTTCAAGAACCTGCTGCGAGAGGTGGCCGACGCCTTGGGGGAGCGCGGGATGACGCCGCAGGAGGTGGCCCGGTTCCTCGAGCCGGCCTCGGTGCTGATCGACGACACCCCGTTCTGGCAACACCAGAGCGACGGCCTGGCCGTGTTCCTCGCCCAGGGCTTCTTCCGCTACTACCGGGTGCCGATCGAGGTGCGGGAGCTGGCGGTGGTCGAGGAGCGCTTCCATTTGAAGCCGATGCTGCCGCTGCTCGCCGGCGACGGACGGTTTTACATTCTGGCGCTCTCCCAGAAGCGCGCGCGCCTGCTCGAGGCGACGCGCCACAGCGTCCGGGAGGTCGATCTCGGCGACCTGCCGGCCAGCCTGACCGACGCCCTCGGCCACGAGGTCGAGATGCCGAGCGGCCAGGGCGGCGCCGAGGACGACGTCAAGGTCGAGATCCGCAAGTTCTTCAACCTGCTCGACAAGGGGATCGGCTCGGTGGTCGCCGACAAGAACGCGCCGCTGGTGCTGGCCGGCGTCGAGCCGCTGTTCCCGCTCTACCGGGAGGTGTCCGGCTATCCGGAGCTGATCGAGGGCGGCGTGGCGGGCAACCCGGACGAGGTCTCCAACGAGGAGCTCCACGCCCGCGCCTGGCCGGTGGTCGAGCCGGTGTTCACCGCCTCCCAAGACGCCGCGGTGGAGCAGTTCCGGCAGCTCGCCGGCACCGGCCGCGCGTCGACCCGGCTCGACGAGGTCGTGCGGGCGGCCGACGACGGCCGGGTCGACACCCTGTTCGTCGGCCTGGGGATGCGCCGCTGGGGCCGGTTCGATCGGGAGCAGCGGACGGTCGCCCTGGCCAACGACAACGGCCCCGGCACCGAGGACCTGGTCGACTTCGCCGCCATCCAGACGGTGCTCAAGGGCGGGACGGTGTACGCGGTCGGGCCGGAGAACGTGCCGGACGGGGACGCGGTGGCGGCAGTGTTCAGGTACTGAGGAAAGAGCCCGGGGCGACGGGGCCGCGATCTCCAGGGCGCCGGACGCCGTCCAGGAGACCTGCCCAGCCCTACCGCATCGGCAGCTCGACGGTGAACACCGTGCCCCGCGGCCGGTTGTCCTCGACCCGGATCCGCCCGCGGTGGTCGGAGACGATCCGCTGGACGATCGCCAGCCCGAGCCCGGTGCCGCGCCCCTTGGTCGAGAAGTAGGGCAGGAACAGCTTGTCCTTGGCCTCGGCCGGGATGCCCTGGCCGGTGTCGGCGACGTGCAGCTCCACGTGGCCGTCCCGCGCCTCGGCCTCGACCCGCACCTCGCCGGGCGCTTCGGTCGCCTCGATGGCGTTGTCCAGCAGGTTGATCAGCGCCCGCTTGAGCTGCTCCGGGTCGGCCATCAGCTCCTCGGTCCCCGGGCCGACCTCGCTCTCGACCCGCACGCCGGGCTTGAGCCCCCGGTAGAGGCGGAGCGTCTCGTGGATGAGCGCCTCCAGGTCGACCCGCTGGGGCTGGGGGCGCGGCATCCGTGCGTAGCGCGAGAACTCGTCGACCATCGCCTGCATGGCCTCGACCTCGCGCAGCAGGATCTCGATCCCGGATTCCAGCGCGTCGCCCAGGTCGGGGTCGTCGCGGCGGTACTTCTGGAGGATGCGCTCGGCCGAGAGGCGGATCGGCGTCAGCGGGTTCTTGATCTCGTGGGCGATCCGGCGGGCGGCCTCGTTCCAGGCGGCGAGCTGCTGGGCCTTGATGAGCTGGGTCAGGTCCTCGAGCACCATCACCCGGCCGCGCAGGCTGCCGTTGGGCGTCACCATCGGCGTCACCTTGACCTCGAAGCTCTTCCACTCGCCTTCGAGCATCAGGTGGAGCTCCCGGCTCACCCGGTTGCGGTCCGCCCGGGCCGTCCCGGTGCCGTCCGTCTCGTCGATGTCGTCGGTGTCGTCGGGATCGGTCGCCGGCGGGTCGAGCAGCTCGGCGAGCTGGGCCCGTTCCGGGTCGCTCCAGGCGTCGTGGGCGCGCCGGCCGGCGACCTCGTCCGCCGACTGGCGGAGCATCGCCAGGGCCGCTCCGTTGCAGGTCAGGATCCGCCCTTCGCGGTCGCTGGCGATGACGCCCGCGGCGACGTTGTCGATCACCGCCGCGGCCAGCGCCCGCTCCTCGGCCAGCCGCACGTTGGCCTCCACCAGCTCCTGGTTGCTGCGCTCGATCACCTCGCGGTTGCGCTTGATCTCGCCGGTCATCCGGTTGAACGAGCGCACCAGCACGCCGAGCTCGTCGTCCGCCTCGACCTCGACCCGGTGCTCGAGCTCGCCGCGGCCGACCCGCTCGGTGCCCTCGGCGAGCGCCTGGATCGGCACCGTCACCCGCCGCGCCAGGTAGAGGCCGACCCAGGAGGAGGCGAGCAGGATGAGCAGGGTGACCAGCAGGAAGAGCAGCAGGTGGCTCGCCTCGAGCGGCTCCTTCTGGACCACCACCTGGCGGTGGCGCAGGTGGGCCTCGACCAGGTCGTCGGCCACCCGCACCAGGTCGGGCTCGAGGAGCACCCCGGCGAGCACCACGGTCGCCTGGGGCGGCGGCTCCTGGCCGTCCGTGGCCGCCGCGGCGTCGCCGCCACCGCCGCCACCGCCGCCACCGCCGGCCGAGGTGGTCGAGCTGCCCGAGCCGTTCGGGCCGGCCGCCGCCTTGCCGTCGGTTGTCTCCGCCGGGTCCGTCTGAGCCGGCGGTGGCGGCGGCCTGGTGGCGCCGGCCAGCACCAGTCGCGCCGCGGTGCCCTCGGCGTCGAGCCGCCGGACCACGGGCTCGCCCGCCGCGGCCGCCGCCAGCAGCCGCCGCCCCGGCTCCGGCAGGTCGGTGATGCCGGTGCGCGGGTCGACCACGCCGTGGACGAACTCGGTGCCGTCGTAGACCGCCAGGTAGTCGGCGCCCAGCTCGCCCAGCAACGACTGGAGCCGCCGTCCCAGCTCCGGCCGCTCGGCCGGGTTGCGCAGGTCGATGCCGTCGATCGCCTCGAGCGCCCGCTCGGCGTCCTCGCGGCTCTGCTCCTCGAGCCGGCTGTAGAGCCCTTCGACCACCTGGTACGACTCGTCGAGCACGGTGCCGACCGGCGCGTTGATCCAGCGGTCGACCGTGCCCTGGATCAGCTCCGTGGCGTAGACGAACACCAGCAGCACCGGGATCAGCACCAGGCCGATGTAGGTGGCCACCAGCTTGGTCTTGAACTTCGAGCCGAGGATCCGGTGGCGGCGCTCGATGACCAGCTTGAGGAGGTTCCTCAGCAGGACGAACAGGATCGTCAGGATGAGGACGACGTTGGTGTACCAGAGGACGAACAGCAGGACCTGGTTGTTGAGCAGGGTCTCCGGAACGTCCCGGCCGCGCTGGATCAGGTAGAACAGGGCGACCAGCACGACCAGCAGGCCGGCGAGGATGCCGACGATGAACCGGTTGTCCTTGCGGTGTCGGCGGAAGCGCTCTTTGAGGGCCATCTGCGGGCGAGACCGGATCGGGTTCCCGTGGGGCGGGGTCAGGGAGGTGGCAGCAGGTCGTCCGGCGGCCTGAACTTCGGCGACTCGCGCCACTCGGTGTTCACCCGCGTCGGGATGAACGAGAACAGGGTCTTCGAGCCGAGCAGGGCGCGCACCTTGACCAGCAGCCGCGAGCGCCGGGCGAGCGGCTCGAGGGTGAAGGCCGGCAACTGGTCGAACTCGGTCATCGCCGTGCGCAGCTCGTCCAGGTCGCGGGCCATGCGGCTCTCGACCAGCTTGCCGTCGAGCTTGTAGTTGACCAGGTACTCGCGGGCGCGGGCGTCGAACATGGCCACCACCTGCACGGTCGAGCTTTCGAGCGGCCGGTCGAACCACCGCTTGCGGTCGCGCATCAGCTCGAGCTCGTAGACGATGCTGGTCGGCAGCCCGGAGCTCACCCGCTCGATCAGGTCGTCGTCGAAGCCGTCGGTGAGGACGAAGTCGACCATCACCCGGCGGCCGTCGAGCTGTACCTTGAGCCCGTGGATCTGGGGGTCGTCGGCCCGGGCCGGGGCGGCCGCAACCAAGGTCAGGAGCAGGGCCGGCAGCAGGGCCACGACCAGGGTCCTGGGCAGGGCGGCGGACAGGGAGGTGGCGCGGCGGACACGCATCGGCGCAGGAAGACTAGCACCCAGGCGCGATTCGCTCCGCAATCGACCCCGCAGTTGGCCGCTCGCTGGTAGACTCCTCGGTCCCATGACGAACGGCACCGAGAAGCGCCCGGTCAAAGTGCTGGCCCGCAACCGCAAGGCCCGCCACGACTACCACATCCTCGAGACCTTCGAGGCCGGCATGGCCCTCACCGGAACCGAGGTCAAGTCGGCGCGCCAGGGCAAGGTGCAGCTCAAGGACAGCTACGTCAGTGTCACCGACGGCGAGGCCTGGCTGGTCGGCGCCCACATCAGCCCCTACACTCACGGCAACCGGCAGAACCACGACCCGGAGCGGCCGCGCAAGCTCCTGCTCTCCCGGCGGGAGATCGACAAGCTGTTCGGCCGCTCGATCATCAAGGGGCAGACAGTGGTCCCCCTGGCGGTCTACCTCAAGGGGAGCTGGATCAAGGTGGAGATCGCCCTGGCCCAGGGCAAGAAGCTCTACGACAAGCGCCACGCGGAGAAGAAGAAGGTCCAGGAGAAGGAGATGCGCGAGGCGCTCAAGGGCGTCAAGTACTGACGCGCCGTTCTACTGGCTCTACTGGCCCTACTGGTTGGGGGCAGGGTTGGCGGGCGCTCAGCGGCCGGCCAGCAGGTCCGCCCCGGCCTTGTCGCGCCGGCGCTTCGGGTCGCCGGTCGACTCGATCCGGTCGAGCGCCGTCTCGCCGCCGTACTCCGCCACGATGCGGTCGTCGTACTCGTCGGCGACCGTCGCCACCGCGGCCACCGCGCCGAGGAAGTTGCGCGGCTGGAGGGTCCTGCCGAACAGGGTGTGGGCGAAGAAGACGTCGGAGCCCACCAGGGAGAACGCCCCCACCGGCAGGGAGTGGTTGAGGCCGAGCAGTCCCTCCAGCAGGCTGTCGTCCACCTCGACCCCCTGGGCGCAATAGGCGGTGATCCGGACCACCGTCTCGGCGGGACCGTAGGGCTCGACGCCGACCTCGAGCACGGTCGAGCCGTAGCGGCCGTAGAAGTGGCCGGTCTCCTCGTCCAGATAGGGCTCGTCGATCAGCTCGTCCACGTACTCACGGACTTTTTCGAAGGTTTCGCGCTCGATGTCGGTGTCGAAGTTCATGATCGGATCTCCAGGGGGAAGTGTAGCAGTGCCATCGCCTCGGCGCAGGGTGGTCGGTGCGGCGGGAAGCCTTGATTGACAGGCGTTTGAGCGTCGATTACGCTGTTTCGGTCAGTTGATCTAGTCTTGTTCCGGGTGCCCTCGCCGGAGTTTCGTGTGACGACCGATCCGCCCCGGAATCGTTCCGGGCCGAATCAGAGCCCTAAGGAGGAGGTAAGGGATGCGCAGCCGTTGTACCTCTTGGATCCAACCACTCATGATCGGGGCGCTGGTCGCCCTGGTCGCCTCGCCGGCCTTCGCCGCCGGCTTCGGCATCTTCGAGAACGGCAGCAAGGCCATGGGGATGGCGGGCGCGTTCACGGCCCAGGCCGACGACCCCTCCGCCCTGTTCCACAACGCCGCGGGGCTGGCCTTCCAGCACGAGCGCGCGTTCCAGGTCGGCACGACGCTGATCACCACGTCCAGCGCGGACTTCAAGGGGGCGGCGCCGTTCCCCGGCAGCGGGGCGACCGGAGAGCAGGACAGCACGATCTTCTACCCGTCTCACGCCTACTGGGTCGAGCCGCTCAGCTCCAACCTGACCTTCGGCCTCGGATTCAACGACCCCTTCGGTCTCGGCGTCAAGTGGAAGAACCCCGACGAGTGGGCCGGTCGCTACATCTCCTACGACGCGACGCTCAGGACCTTCGACCTCAACCCGACGATCGCCTGGCAGGCCAGCCCCAACTTCGGCATCGGCTTCGGCGTCATCGGCCGCTGGTCGGACATCGAGCTCAACCGCCGGATCCCGTTCCTGAACCCCTTCACCCAGCAGGTCCAGGACATCGGTGACGCCAAGCTCACGAGCGACCTCGACAACGGCTACGGCTGGAACATCGGCCTCCTGCACAAGGCGACGCCCCGCTTCTCCTGGGGCCTGTCGTACCGCAGCAAGATCAAGGTGGACTACAAGGGCGACGGCCGGTTCACCCAGATCTCGACCGGCATTCCGGCCCTCGACGCGGCGGTCGCCGCCTCCCTGCCGTTCGACCAGAACCTGCCGATCAAGTCGAGCATCGAGTTCCCCGACATCGCGAGCCTCGGCCTGGCCTACCAGGTCAGCCGCAACGTGCTGGTCGAGGCCGACGTCAACTGGACCGGTTGGTCGAGCTTCAACGAGCTGCCGATCGACTTCACCCAGAACGATGCGTTCGACTCGACGGTGCCCGAGAGGTACGACGACGTCTACAACTACCGCGGCGGGCTGCGCTGGACGACCAGCCCCCAGTCCCAGTGGCGGTTCGGCTACCTCTACGACGAGAGCCCCCAGCCGGAGGCCAGCGTCAGCGCCCTGCTTCCCGACGCCAACCGCAACGGGCTGACCATCGGCTACGGCTACACCGGCGGGCTCGACTTCGACATCGCCTTCATGTACCTCAAGTTCGACGAGCGGACCCGCAACCAGGACTTCCCGGACGGGGACATCTTCCACGGCACGTTCAACACCACGGGCTACCTCCTGGGCCTGACCCTCGGGTTCTAGCGGAAAGGACGGAATCGAGATGTTTCGGACAAGAACACTGGTCGCACTGTTGGTGGTCGCCGCGATCGCCGCGGCACCCGTCTTCGCCCAGGACACCGGACGGGCCGACTTTTCCCGGTTCGTGGCGCTCGGCGACAGCCTGGGCGCGGGCTACGTCAGCGCGGGCCTCGTCCGCGGCGCCCAGGAGGACAGCGTTCCGGCGCTGGTCGCCAAGCAGGCGAACGGCCAGGACATCGCGCAGCCCCTGATCTCCGACCCCGGCATCCCCGGCCTGCTGCAGCTCAAGAGCCTGTCGCCGCTGGTCATCGACGCCATCCCGAGCCACGGCCTGCCGATCAACCTGAACTACCAGGGGCTCTACCAGAACCTGTCGGTGCCGGGTTTCAACGTCGGTGACGCTCTGCGGACCCGGACCGGCAACGACCTGATCGACATCATCCTGCGTGGGCTCGGCACCCAGCTCGAGCTGGCCCTGGCCCAGCAGCCGACCTTCGCCATCGTCTGGCTCGGCAACAACGACGTGCTCGGCGCGGCGACCGCCGGCCGGGTGATCGAGGGCGTCACGCTGACCCCGGTGGCGCAGTTCGACGCCGAGTACCGGTCCGTCGTCGGCGCCCTCAAGGCCGCCGGCGCCGACCTGGTCCTGGCGACCGTGCCGGACGTCACGGCGATCCCGTATGTCACGACCATCCCGCCGGTGCTGGTCGATCCGGCGACCAACCAGCCGGTCACCATCGGCGGCAACCTCGTGCCGCTGCTCGGTCCGAACGGCCCGCTGAGCCTGAACGACCGCGTCCTGCTGCCGGCCTCCCAGGCCCTGGCCCAGGGCATCGGCATTCCGGCGGCGGCCGGCGGCACCGGCCAGCCGCTGCCCGACAGCCTGGTCCTCTCGGCCGGCGAGATCGGCACGATCCGGGCGCGGCTGAACGCCTTCAACCAGATCATCCGCGACGTGGCCAACGCCACGGACTCGGCGCTGGTCGACATCGGCGCCGTCCTGACACAGGGCGCCACCACCGGATTCGACTTCGGCGGCATCACCTTCAACTCCGACTTCGTGACCGGCGGCCTGATCTCGTTGGACGGCGTCCATCCGACGCCGCTCGGCTACGCCATCGCGGCGAACGCCTTCATCGACGCGATCAACGACCACTACGGCGCCAACATCCCGCCGGTCGACCTCTACCGGTTCATCTTCGGTAGCGACGCCTCGGCGATCCCGACGATCCCGGGTGCCTCGATCTCCGGCTTCGTCTTCACCCGCCAGGCCGGCAAGCAGCTCAACGACGTGCTGCGCTTCGACCGGCCCTCCACCGGCGGCAACGGTGGTGGAGGCAACGGTGGCGGCGGCCGCGACGGGCAGTCGCGGGGCCAGGGGATCGGCGCCCACATCCCGACGCGGATCCACTGAGAGCTGCACCCGACAGAGTAGCTCCCGACGGGGCGGACGGCCGTGAGGCCTCCGCCCCGTCGTCGTTTCCGGAGAGGTCGACCGAGGTGAGGAGCGCCTTGATCAGGGGAAAAAAATGTGCGCAACCATCGAATTTCCCCAGGCGGTACAATGCCGCCTTACCATGACCAGTCGTCGAGCGTCGTTGACTTCCGTCCCGGGAGGGTCGGTCGGGGCTCCGGTCCCCGGGCGGACCTCTCGGATCTCCCCGAGAGCACTCCTCGCACTCCTCGCCGCCTTGCTGTGCGCGCTCCCGGCGGTCGGCTCGCCCGAGCGGACCGACGCCGACGGGAAGGGCGAGGGAGCACCCGCGCCGATGGTGATCATGATCCCGCCGGCCAACCAGGCTCCGCCCACGGAGTCTCAGGACATCGGCCGGGTCGACATCATGAAGGAGAAGCACCGGCTGCTGGACCGCGGCGCCGAGGACCGGGCGCACATCGCGGCCGGCTACCGGGACGTTCTCCTGACCCTCGGCTCGGCCGGTCGCGACGCGGCGCTGTCGGCGCTGTTCGACTTCGAGACCGGCTACATGGAGGGGCGCCACCCGAAGGAGGTCAAGCAGCTCCTCGAGGCGGAGGTGGCCGTGGTGCGCTGGCTGGGCGTCCGCGACCTGGAGTCGATCGTGCCGCTGCTGGCGCTCCACCACGACGCCTACCGGCTCTACATCGAGCGCGGCAAGCCGATCCTCGCCGGCCACTCCTCGCGCCTGGCCGCCAGCATGGCCGACCTCTACGCCCGCAAGGGTGGCAGCGAGGGCTCCCGGGTGCTCGGCGCCCGCGCCCTGGCCAGCCTCGGGATCTACGCCCAGCAGATGGGTGTCAAGCTCCAGGGCCTGGGGCTGTTGCTGGCGGCGCTGGAGTTCGACCCCCACAGCGAGGCCGCCCTCCTGGGCCTGGCGACGATCCACGAGCGGAGCGGCAACTACCACCGGGCGGCGGAGTACCTGCTGAAGCTGCTCGATGCGTATCCCCAGCACCGTGAAGGGCGGCTCCGCATGGCGGTGAACCTGCGCCGCCTGGGATCTCTCGACGACGCGCAGCGGCTCCTCGAAGGGCTGGTCGCCGAGTCCGACGACGACTGGGTCGGCGAGGTCGCCTACGAGGAGCTGTCCAACCTCGAGCGCGCGGGCAACCACCTCGAGAAAGCCGAAGAGACTCTGTGGGCGGGCCTGGAGCACTACCCGAGCTCCGGGCGCCTGCGCACCCAGCTCGCCCTGGTCCTCGACCTGCGGCACCTGCCCCAGCGCTCGTTGAAGGTGATTCAGGAGCTTCCGGAGACCGCCGGACGGACGGCGGCGCCGTCGGCGCGGCGGCTCTACGGCATGGGCCCCCAGCGGGCCTACGAAGAGGCCCGGGCCGCGCTCGAGGAGAGCGCCGCCTCCCGGGTCGGCCGCCTGGCACGGCTGCTCGACGACGGCGGCTCCCAGGCGCCCGCCGGAGGTGCCCGATGAGGCGCGTGGCGATGTGGCCGGTCCGCGGCGCGGCCCTCGTCCTGCCGCTGCTCTCGGCGGTCTGCCTGCTCGCGCTCTTCGTCGGGGTCCCGTCGCTCCAGGCCGCCGATCCGATCAACGTCTCGATCATCGATCCGGGGCCGTTCGACCCGGTCTCGGGCTCCGTCCAGGTGAAGATCGGCGTCGTCTCGCCCGATCCGATCGTGCGCGTCGACCTCTACGTCGATGGCACCCTCCGGACCCAGCTCACCGAAGAGCCGTGGGACGCGACGGTCGACGTCGGCCAGGAGAACGAGGAGCACACCTTCCGCGCCGTCGCCTTCACGGCCTCCGGGGCGTCCGGCGAGATGACCAGCCAGACGCCGGCGATCCAGGTCAACGACACCCTCGACCTGCCGCTCCAGCAGCTCTTCGTCACCGTCACCCGGGCGGGGGACCGGGTCGGCAAGCTGGGCCGGGACGACTTCCAGGTGATCGACGACGACACCCGGCAGCAACTGGTCACCTTCGAAGGCGGCGACGCGCCGCTCACCGCCATCCTGCTGGTCGACTCCAGCCAGAGCATGCGCGGCACGCGGTTGGCGTCCGCGGTGCAGGGAGTGCGCTCGTTCGCCTCCGGCATGCAGGATCTGGACGAGGTCATGGGCATCCTGTTCTCGGACCGGATGCTGGCGGCGACCCCGTTCACCGACGACCCGAAGGTGATCGACGCCTCGCTCGGCGACGTCGAGGCGGCCGGCGGCACGGCGCTGACCGACTTCCTCTACTCGTCGCTCAAGATCCTCGA
The DNA here is from genome assembly GCA_963843755.1 of uncultured Acidobacteriota bacterium. Lineage (GTDB taxonomy): Bacteria > Acidobacteriota > Thermoanaerobaculia > Multivoradales > DATKCC01 > CAWJLS01. The sequence continues at coordinate 222,429 of CAWJLS010000012.1, read as the reverse complement.
CGGGCGCCAGGGTCGCCGGGTCGTGGTCGTCCTCTCCGACGGCTACGACGTCTACAGCGCCCTGGCCATGCAGGACGTGCTGTGGAAGATCCGCCGCAGCCAGGCGATGGTCTACTGGCTCGCCCTGCGGGACCGGAGCCAGAACGACACCGGTCTCTACACGTCGGCCTGGCGCGACGCCGACGCCAACAAGATGGAGCTCGACACGCTGCACGACATCGTGCGCGAGAGCGGCGGCCGGATCCTGGAGATCGACGACGTCAGCGAGATCCCGAACGCCTTCCGCAGCATCCTGACCGAGCTCCGCGGCCAGTACGTCCTCGGCTACTACCCGACCGACCTCAAGCGGGACGGGAGCTGGCGCTCGGTGCAGGTGGAGGTGAAGGGGTTCGGGACCAAGGTGCGCTGCCGGGAAGGCTACGTGGATTATTAGGATCGGGGAGCGGACGTTGGCGGTATCCGCCGCCGGTCGCAGTCCCGCCGCCGGGGGATGCCGCGTGGCCGCTCCGGCAGACGCCTCGGCGAAGGACCGACGGGATTGTCCGCCAAGCGCTCTGCGTTGGAGCGACTACCCCACGCCTGCCGCGTGCCGGTAGACTCCAACGTTCCATGGACACGATCCAGATCCGCGGTGCCCGCGAGCACAACCTGAAGAACGTCGACCTCGAGATCCCGAGGAACCGCCTGGTGGTCTTCACCGGCGTCTCGGGCTCGGGCAAGTCGTCCCTGGCCTTCGACACCCTGTTCGCCGAAGGGCAGCGGCGCTACGTCGAATCCCTCTCCTCCTATGCCCGGCAGTTCCTCCAGCAGATGGAGAAGCCGGACGTGGACGCGATCGAAGGCCTGTCGCCGGCGATCTCGATCGAGCAGAAGTCGGTCTCGAAGAACCCGCGCTCGACCGTCGGCACGGTCACCGAGATCCACGACTACCTGCGCCTGCTCTACGCCTCGATCGGCGTGCCCCACTGCCCCGAGTGCGGCACCGAGGTCCACCCCCAGACGGTCCAGGAGATGGTCGACCGGGTGCTCTCCTACCCGGCGGGCACGCGGCTGGTCCTCTACGCCCCGTACGTGCGCGGCAAGAAGGGCGAGTACAAGCGCCAGCTCGCCCAGATGGCCAAGGAGGGGTTCGTCCGGGCGCGGATCGACGGCGAGACGGTGGAGCTGGCCGGCGACCCGCCGGAGCTCGACAAGCAGAAGAAGCACTCGATCGACATCGTCGTCGACCGTCTGGTAGTCAAGCCGGAGATCGGCAAGCGCCTGGCCGACTCCCTCGAGACCGCGCTCGAGGTCGGCAACGGCCTGGTGGTGCTGGCGCCGGAAGGGCAGGACGAGGAGACCCTGTCACGGCACTACGCCTGCTCGGAGTGCTCGACCAGCCTGTCGGAGGTGACGCCGCGGCTGTTCTCCTTCAACAGCCCCTACGGGGCGTGCCCGGAGTGCTCGGGGCTCGGCACCATCGCCGGCGTCGACGAGGAGAAGGTCGTCCCCGATCCCGAGCGCTCGGTCAACGCCGGCGCGGTCGCTCCCTGGCCCGAAGGATCGAAGTCGTGGCGCATGCAGATGGTCGAGGCGCTGGCCGACGAGCTCGGCTTCTCCCTCGACACGCCGTGGAAGAAGCTGCCCAAGGCGGCCCAGAAGGCGCTCCTCTACGGCGCCGACCGGGAGATGACCTTCCAGATGAAGGGCAAGAAGTCGAAGTACGAGTGGCAGGGGAGCTTCGAGGGGGTCATCCCGCGCCTCGAGCGCAAGCACAAGGAGAGCGACTCGGCCCGGGTGCGGTCCGAGATCGAGAAGTACATGTCGGTCCACGACTGCCCGGTGTGCGGCGGCCGGCGGCTGCGCCCCGAGGCCCTGGCGGTGACCCTCCAGGACGCGCCGATCGACCGGCTCTCGAGCCTGTCGGTCTCCGACCTGCGCGTCTGGATGAACGAGCTCGCCCTGTCGGATCGGGAGATGCAGATCGCCGGCAAGGTGGTGCGCGAGATCCGCGACCGCCTGAGCTTCCTGGACGACGTCGGGGTCGGCTATCTGACGCTCGAGCGCTCGTCGGCGACGCTCTCGGGCGGCGAGAGCCAGCGCATCCGCCTGGCGACCCAGATCGGCTCGAAGCTCATGGGGGTGCTCTACGTCCTCGACGAGCCGTCGATCGGCCTCCATCAGCGGGACAATGCCCGCCTGATCGCCACCCTCGAAGGGATGCGCGACCTGGGCAACTCGGTGCTGGTGGTCGAGCACGACGAGGACACCATCCGCGCCGCCGACTGGGTGATCGACTTGGGGCCCGGCGCCGGCATCCACGGCGGCGAGGTGGTCGCCCAGGGGACGCCGGCCGAGGTCGAGCAGGTGGAGCGCTCGCTCACCGGCCGCTACCTGCGGGGCGACCTGGCGGTGGCGGTGCCGGAGGCGCGCCGTACCGGCTCCGGGGAGTCGCTGGTCATCCGCAACGCGCGCCAGAACAACCTCCAGGCGATCGACGTCGAGATCCCCCTCGGCGTGTTCACGGTCGTCACCGGCGTCTCCGGCTCCGGCAAGTCGACCCTGGTGGAGGAGATCCTCTACAAGGAGCTGGCCCGCCACTTCTACCGGGCCCAGGACCGGCCGGGGGAGCACGACCGGATCGAGGGGCTGGACGAGCTCGACAAGGTGATCGCCATCGACCAGAGCCCGATCGGGCGCACGCCGCGCTCGAACCCGGCGACCTACACCAACGTCTTCAACCACATCCGCTCGCTGATGGCCAAGGTCCCGGAGGCCCGGATGCGCGGCTACAAGCCGGGGCGGTTCAGCTTCAACGTCGCCGGCGGGCGCTGCGAGGCGTGCAAGGGCGACGGGCAGATCAAGATCGAGATGCACTTCCTGCCCGACATCTACGTCACCTGCGAGGTGTGCGGCGGCAAGCGCTACGACCGGGAGACGCTCCAGGTGCGCTACAAGGGGCTCAACATCGCCGAGATCCTGGAGCTCTCGGTCGAGCAGGCGCGCGAGGTGTTCGAGCACATCCCGCCGATCGAACGCATCCTGAGCACCCTGACCGACGTCGGCCTCGACTACATCCGCCTGGGGCAGCCGGCGACGACGCTCTCAGGCGGCGAGGCCCAACGGGTCAAGCTCGCCCGCGAGCTGTGCAAGCGCCAGACGGGGCGCACGCTCTACGTGCTCGACGAGCCGACCACCGGCCTCCACTTCGACGACGTCGGCAAGCTCCTCCTGTTGCTCCACCGCCTGGTCGAGCTGGGCAACACGGTGGTGGTCATCGAGCACAACCTCGAAGTGATCAAGACCGCGGACTGGCTGATCGACCTGGGGCCCGAGGGGGGCGAAGGGGGCGGGCGCGTGGTGGCGACGGGGACGCCGGAGGAGGTGGCGAAGGCGGAGGGGAGCTATACGGGGGAGTACCTGCGGCGGGCGCTGCCGGGGCTGGCGGAGGCGGCGGCGGGCTGAGGCGGGAGGTTCGCTGCCCTCCGTCGAGGCGGTCCGGGGCCGGGCCTCGGGCCGAGCCTTCCCACTTGCGCTCGCCGCGCAGGGTCAGGACGTTGTTCTCCAGGGTGATGCCGATGTTTCCAGACTCTGAGTTGATATCCGTCAGATAGTGGGCCCGGCTTCTGAGTGGGGGTGAGTGCGGCAAAATGTCGCACCCTCCGGTAGAATCCTGCCAGGTTCCCCCATGGCGAGCGTCACCGCATCCCCCAGCCTCGACGAGAAGCGCCGGCTTCTCCAGCTCGAGACCCTCTACGACCTGGCCCTGGCGCTGGGCGCCCGCCGCCCGGAGCAGGAGCTGGTCGACGAGCTGCTGCAGCGGGTCTGCGCGGTGCTCGACCCGGCCGCCGCGGTGGCGGTGACCCGGGACGCCTACGGCGGTCCGCGGGCGGTGGCGACGGTCGGCTGGGAGGGCCCGGCGCCCCAGGGCGAGGCGCTGCTCGGCGAGCACCTCTGGCGCGATCTGCTGCGCGAAGGGGGGCTGCTGGCGCGCTCGGACGGCGAGCTGTCGGGGCGGCCGTACGAGGAGCTGCTGGCGACGCCGCTGGCGAGCCGCGGGGTCTACCTGGGGTTCCTCGCGGTGCTCGACAAGGAGGCGCGCGGCGGTGCCAGCTCCCACTTCTCCGAGGACGACCGCCGGTTCCTCGACTCGGTGGCGGCCCTGGCCGGCGCCTCCCTCGACGCCGCTCGCCAGCGCGAGCAGCTCGAGGAGCAGAGCGAGCGACTGGCCGAGGAGAACCGGGCGCTCAGGGGGCGCTTTTCCGAGGAGATCGCCGGCCACCGGATCGTCGCCCACGCCGAGCCGATGCGGCGGGTGCTCGAGATGGTGGAGCGGATCGCCCCCCGGAGCGTCAACGTGGTGGTCCGTGGCGAGTCCGGCACCGGCAAGGAGCTGGTGGCCAAGCTGGTCCATCACCTGTCGGGCCGCCACGGCTCCCTGATCGCCCTCAACTGCGCCGCCCTGCCGGAGTCGCTGCTCGAGAGCGAGCTGTTCGGCATCGAGGGCGGCGTGGCGACCGGCGTCCAGGCGCGGGCGGGGAAGTTCGAGCTCGCCGACGGCGGCACCCTGTTCCTCGACGAGATCGGCGACATGCAGTCGAGCATCCAGGTCAAGCTGCTCCGTGCGCTGCAGGAGCGCGAGGTGGTCCGGGTCGGCGGCCACCGGCCGGTGCCGGTCGACGTGCGGCTGGTGGCGGCGACCCACCGGGATCTCGAAGCGCTGGTGGCGGAGGGGCGTTTCCGCGAGGATCTCTACTACCGGCTCAAAGGGGTCGAGGTGGAGCTGCCGCCGCTGCGCGAGCGGCGCCAGGACGTGCCCCACCTGGTGCGCGCCTTCATCGAGCAGTTCTGCGCCCGCGAAGAGATCGAGCCGCCCCAGCTCCGGGCCGAGGCCCTCGCCCTGCTCATGCACCACGAGTTTCCCGGCAACGTGCGCGAGCTCCAGAACCTGATCGAGGGCGCGGTGTCGCTCGCCGACGGCGAGATCGACCGCGACCTGCTGGTGTCGCTGATCGGCGCCGGCTCGCCCACCGGCCCCCACGGTCACGACCGCTACGACGAGGGCGGCGAGCCGCTCGACCTGGCGGCGCTGGAGCGGCGGCACATCGAACGGGTGCTGGAGATGACCGGAGGGAACAAGACGGCGGCGGCGAAAGTACTGGGCGTGACGCGAAGAACGCTGCAACGGAAGGGCTTCTGATCCGGGCGGGGCGCGGGCGGGACGAAATGTCGCGGCGCGACATTTTGTCTCGATCGGAGCAACGGCCCGTTCTACGGGGCTTTGACCGCGGCCACCTCCCATCACGCGCGGTGAGCGGGACGAAATGTCGCAGCGGCCGGTTGAGAAGATGTTGCCCTCGCGTCTCGGGTGGTGCTCCAAGTCTTTGTGAATCAGTTGTTTGCCGGATTCCTCTCCGGCGGTGGCACGGCTGGCAGCACCCTTGCTCTATCCCCGGGCGTCATGCACGGCAAGGAGAAGAGCGCGATGCTGGGATCACTGCTCAAGCAACTGTCCGTCCCCCACCTCCCGGTGCGGATCATGGCCTCCGCGGGCGTCGTGAGCAGCTTCGTCTGGCTGCTGGCCCACGACATGATCCATCCGTTGGTGATCTACCTGATGGAGCTCTACCTGACCTTCTAGAGCCTGCCGCGGCCTGCTATGGTCCGGTGTCGAACGGCTCGGTGTGGAGCCGTTCGACAAACGCGATCCATGAAGCTCTGCGGGCCCGTCCGGTATGGCCGGCGTCGACGCAATGACCGGTGACACTGTCCTCAGGGAGATCTCGCTGACCCTGCCCATGGGGTCGGAGATGGAGATCGCCGCGAGTCGGGCCGCTACGGCGGTCGCCGAGTCGATGCACATGAGTGCGGATAAGATCGACGAAGTCCGCATGGCTGTGGTGGAGGCGTGTATCAACGCCATCGAGCACAGCAAGTCGGCCGACCAGAATGTTTACCTGACGTTCGTCGTACTGGGACACGGCGAGCCGGCGCGGTTGCAGGTCGTCGTGCGCGACCGCGGCGTCGGGTTCGAGCCTGGCGGGCTGGAGGAGCCGAAGATCGAGGAGAAGCTCACCGCCTCCCGCAAACGCGGTTGGGGGCTCAAGATCATCCAGGGGCTGATGGACGACGTCCAGATCGAGTCCGGAGCCGGTGGCACGATGATCGTCATGAGCAAAGCGTGTTGAGCACGATCGGGCAGACCAGACGGGAAGATCCATGACCGAGACCCTGAAACTGACCGTGGACCGCCGCGATGGCCTGGCGGTGATCTACACCGAGGGCTACATCAACAACCAGGGCGGCGAGCAGATCGCCGCGGCCGCCTACCAGCTCATCGAGGAAGGGTACCGGCAGATCATCCTCAACCTGGTGGGGACGAAGATCGTCAACTCGATCGGCATCTCGATCCTGATCGAGATCATCGAGAAGATGATCGAGACCGACGGCAAGCTCTCCTTCTGTTGCCTGACGCCGACGATCGAGAAGACCTTCCACATCATGGGGCTCGCCCAGTACGCCGGGATCTATCCCGACGAGGCATCGGCCACCGGTGAGCTCGGGGGCCCGGGCGGCGAGTGAGCTAGACGAGCCGAGGAGATGTCTCCGTGGTGAGCGCGAGCGCCGAGATCGATACCGCCACCTGGCGCCGACTGCTGCCACGGGTCGGCGAGGGCGGGCCGGAGCTGATGGCCGGCGTCCTCGAGCTCTGGTGCCGGGCCCGTGGCGCCGCCGGCGCGGCGCTCTATGTCGCCGGCGAGCGGCTCGGCGCTTCCGAGGCCCCGCGGGACGACGCCGGGGTCTCGCCGTCCCTCGGCTGTGAGGCCACCTGGGGTACCGGCGACTTCCCGGACTGCCTGTCCGAGGCGCCGCCCGACGGCCTGGAACGATTTGACCTGCCCGGCGGCAGCGTCCTCTGGCGCCCGGAGGAGGGCGGCGCGGCCTCGGCTCCCCGGGACGAGCCGGAGGCGCTCGCCCCGCTGACGGTGCTCCTGGGCGCCTGCCTCGCCAACTGCCGCCTGCGGGAGCAGGTCAAGCGCCAGAGCTTCGAGGCCAACTACCGGGGCGTCGAGATCGAGGCGCTCTACGACGTCGGCCTGGCCATCGCCTCGACCCTCGACCTGGACGCCCTGGCCGAGGAGATCCTCCTCCGCGCGGTCTCGCTGCTCGATGCGCGGCGCGGCGCCCTCTACTTGCGCGAGGGCGACGAGTACCGGGCCACGTCGCGGTTCGGCGGCGAGGCGCGGGCGTCGTTCCCGGATTGCGGCAAGGGCTCCGTGCCCGACGACGCCCTGCCCGGTACCGCCCACCTGCTCGCCCTGCCGATCGCCATCGAGAACGACCGCCGCGGCATCCTGGTGATGGCCGACAAGGAGAGCCGCTTCGGTGTCGGTCCGTTCACCGCGGAGGACCGGCGCACCCTGGCGCTGTTCGCCAACCAGGCCGCGATCGCGCTCGAGAACGCCCGCCTCCATCGCGAGGCGCTGGAGAAGGAGCGCTACGAACGGGACATGCAGCTCGCCGCCGAGATCCAGCGCCAGATCCTGCCCAAGGGGGTGCCCGTCCTGCCCGGCTACGAGATCGCCGGCTGGAACCGCCCGGCGCGGGAGGTGGGGGGCGACTACTACGACCTGCTGCCGCTCGCCGTCGGTTCCTTCGCGAGCAGCGACGACCGGTCGGAGCGCCTGGGCGTAGCCCTGGGCGACGTCTCGGGCAAGGGGGTGCCGGCGGCGCTGATGGTGTCGACCCTCCACTCGGCGATCCGCCTGCTGATGGGGCGGGTGGAGACCGGCCCGCGCCTGGTCGAGCGGCTGAACAAGCACATCCTGGCGTCGAGCGCGCCCAACAAGTTCATCACCCTGCTGGTCGGCGAGCTCGACCCGGAGGTCGGCGCCTTCCGCTACGTCAACGCCGGCCACAACCCGGGGCTGCTGCTGCGCATGGACGGCACGCTGGAGCGCCTCGCCGCGGGCGGGCTGCCGGTCGGCCTGCTACCGGGCGGCTCCTACCGGGCGGACCGGGCCGACCTCCGGCCCGGCGACCTCCTCTGCCTCTACAGCGACGGCATCACGGAGTGCGCCTCGCTCGCCGACGAAGAGCTGGGGGAGGCGCGCCTGGTCGAGCTGCTGCGCAGCGTCGCCGACCGCCCGGTAGGCGAGATCATGGAGGCGGTGGAGGAGGCGGTCACCGCCTTCGCCGAGGGCGCGCCCCAGGGGGACGATCAGACGGTGGTGTTGATCCGGCGAAAGGGGTAGGCGTTCAGGCCGGGCGGAGGGCCTCCGCCCCTTCGGCGCAGAGCATCGGCGCCGAGACGCCGCCCAGGCCGCCGTCGTCCATCCGCACCGCCGGCTCGCCGCCGAGGGCGGCGACCTTCGAGAGCAGGCGCAGCAGGCTGTCCTCCCAGACGAGCGGGCCGACCGGCTCGGCGAGGCTCCCGCCACGCACCCGCCGCACGCCGCGGGCCCGACCGCGAACCACGACCCGGCACGGGTCGAAGCACTCCAGGTTCTCGAACGAACCGATCCAGAGGCCGCCCTCGCCGGCGGCCAGCACCTGCTCGGCCGTGTGGTGGGGGAGGAGGAACGGGTGGGTCGGGCGGGCGTCGTCCGGGCCGACGGCGTGGGGCGTGGTCGGCCGCCTGAGCCGGGGGGCCAGCAGCTCGTCGACCGCCGGCGTCCGCGGTACGCCGGCCTCGACCAGGCCGATCCGGACGGCGTCGCGCCCCAGCAGGTCGAACGGGAAGGCCAGCCCGGCCGGATCGCCGCCGTCGTCGACCAGGTCGATCCCGGAGGCGAACACGTGCTCGCCGAGCAGGCCGGTGAGCGGCGAGCGCTCGGACTCGAACGACGAGGCCGCGAACGCGCGGCGCACCAGGATGGTGACCAGGGCGGCCGCCGCCTCCGGCGAGAAGACGATCGGCCCGTCGGCACGGAGCGGCTCGGCTTCCGAGACGGGGCCGGGGACGGCGTCGACGGCGCGGGCCCGGGCTCGCTCGATCACGGCTTCGGCGTCGAGGGCGGGCAGGGTGCGGGCCGCGGCGCTCGCGCAGCCGCCGAGCCCGCCGAGCCCCACGTGGGCGGAGAAGGTCGCCGCCGTGGCCTGGGCCCGCCGGTCGAGCCCTTCGCTCGAGCGGACCACCACCCGGACTTGCCGCCAGTCGAGGGCGAGCCGGGTGTCGGGGGAGCCGTGGCGCCGGGCCAGCTCCAGCAGCCGCTCGTGGGCCTCCTCCGGCGTCAGCCGCGCCAGGTTGGCGTCCCAGAGCTTCGAAAGATCTCCGTGCGCCGCGCCGTCTCCCGGGCTCCCCTTCCACGGCCCGGCGACGTCCCGGGGCGGCGCCGCGCGGGAGGCGGCGACCGCCTGGCGGACGCCGGCCAGGATCTCGCCCGGCTCCGGGCTGGCGGTGCGGTGCGAGCCGCGTCGCGCCCCTTCGCGCGCCCGGATCATCACCGTCCGCCGGGCGGGCAGGGTCGACGCCTCGTCCCGGTCGGTGGAGGCCGCGCCTCCGGCCGACTCGATCCACGCGATCTCGGTCGTGTCGGCGGTGGCGAGCTCGAGGGTGCGCCCGAGGCGCGCGGCGATCTCGTCGAGCTCCAAGAGCTCGTCCGGCCGGACGGTGGGTCCGGCCCCGGGCACTGCTTGAGTGGTGGAGGTCATCGACTCTCCGCAGTCTACCAAGGGGCGCGGCGGTGAGGTCTCGGGCGGCCGCCGGCCACGTGGCTTGTGGATTGCACCCCTCCCTTGCGAGAATGGCCCGCCGAAAGGGCCACAGATGATGCAGACCACGAAGACGTTGCTCCTCGCCCTCCTGCTCGCGAGCTTGGCCACTCCCGCCCTTCAAGCCAGGGCATCCGACCCCGAGGACGGGGCCGACCTCATTTTGCGTCACGGCCGGTTCTACCCGGTCTCCTCGCCCGGCGCCGTCGAAGGGAGCCTGGCGATCCGCGACGGCCGCATCTCCTACCTCGGGGACGACGCCGGTGCCATGGCCCTGGCCGGCGACGAGACCGAGACGATCGATCTCGCCGGGCGCACCGTCACGCCGGGGCTGATCGACGCCCACTCCCACCTGTCCGGGCTGGGGGCCGCCCTGGTGCAGGTCGACCTGGTGGGCGCCGGCAGCTACGACGAGGTGATCCGGCGGGTGAAGGAGGCGGCGGCCACGGCCGAGGACGGCGTCTGGGTCCGGGGGCGCGGCTGGGACCAGACGACCTGGGCGGACAAGTCGTTCCCGACCCACCAGGCCCTGTCCGCGGCCGTCCCGGACCACCCCGTCTGGCTCACCCGGATCGACGGCCACGCCGCCCTGCTCAACGCCCGGGCGATGGATCTGCTCGGCATCGACGCCGCCACCGAAGATCCCTCCGGCGGTCGGCTGCTCCGCGACGACCAGGGGCGGCCGACCGGCGTGCTGGTCGACCAGGCCATGACCCGCGCCGCGGGCCGCATCCCGGAGCCGGGGCCGGACGAACGCCGCCGGGAGCTTGAGCTCGCCGCCCACCACGTGGTCGCCGTCGGCCTGACCACGGTGACCGACATGGGGGTCGGCGACGACACCATCGGCGACTACCGGGCCCTGCGAGATGCGGGCGACCTGCCGGTACGGGCGGCGCTGTTCGTCGCCGACCGGCCGGAGCTGCTCGACCGCTGGTTCGCCTCCGGGCCGGAGATCGATCCCGACCGGCGGGTGACGGTGCGGGGGATCAAGCTCTACGCCGACGGGGCCCTGGGCAGCCGGGGCGCGGCGCTGATCGAGCCCTACTCCGACGACCCCGGCAACCTCGGGCTGCTGATCACCGGCGAGGACCACATCGAGGAGGTCGGGCGGCGGGCGCTCGCGGCCGGCTTCCAGGTCGCCGTCCACGCTATCGGCGACCGGGCGAACCTCATCACCCTCGACGGCATGGAGGCCGCGTTCGACGGCAAGCCCCGCCCGGAGGTGCGCTTCCGCCTGGAGCACGCGCAAGTCATGCGCCCCCAGGACATCACGCGCTGCGCCCGCCTCGGCATCGTCTTCTCCTACCAGCCACGCCACGCCACCTCGGACATGGACTGGGCGGGCGAGCGGGTCGGCGCCCGGCGGCTCGAGGGCGCCTACGCCTGGCGCACGGCGCTCGACGCCGGCGGCCGCCTGGCGCTGGGCAGCGACTTCCCTGTCGAGCCGGCCGACCCGCGGCTCGGCCTCTACGCCGCGGTCACCCGCCAGGATCTGGACGGGCAGCCGCCGGGCGGCTGGTACCCGGACCAGCGCCTGACCCGGGAGGAGGCGCTCCGCGGCTTCACCCTCGACGCCGCCTGGTCGCTCTTCCTCGACGACCAGATCGGGTCGCTCGATGTCGGCAAGCGGGCGGACCTGGTGGTGTTCGGCCGCGACCTCATGACCGTGCCGGCGCGGGAGATCCCGGAGGTGCCGATCGACTACACTTTGGTTGACGGCGCGATCGTCTACCGGGGCGAGGGGGGCCGGTGAGCAACGGCGCACGGCTGGTGCTGGCCGGTCTGCTCGGCGCCCTGCTGGGGGCCACGGCGCCGGCGCCCCCCGTCTCCGCCCAGGGGGGCGGGCCGGCGAAAGGGCCGGACTGGGCCGAGCAGCGCCACCAGATGGTCGAGGAGCAGATCGTCGCGCGCGGCATCACCCAGCCGGAGGTCATCTCCGCCATGGACTCGATTCCTCGCCACCTGTTCGTGCCCGACGCGGTCCGCGACGAGGCCTACGCCGACCACCCGCTGCCGATCGACTTCGGCCAGACCATCTCCCAGCCCTACATCGTCGCCCTGATGACCGAGCTGCTCGACCTGCGGGGGCCGGAAAAAGTGCTCGAGATCGGCACCGGCTCGGGCTACCACTCGGCGGTGCTTTCACGGGTCGCTGGCGAGGTCTACACGATCGAGATCATCGAGCCGCTGGGGCGCAAGGCGGCGACCATTCTCGACGCGCTCGGCTTCCACAACGTCCACGTGCGCATCGGCGACGGCTACAAGGGCTGGCCCGAGAAGGCGCCGTTCGACGCCATCATCCTGACCGCGGCGCCGCCCCGGCCGCCGCAGCCGCTGATCGACCAGCTCAAGGTGGGCGGCCGGATGGTGGTGCCCGTGGGCGACTTCCTCCAGGACCTGCGCCTGATCGTCAAGACCGAGGACGGCATCGAGAGCCGGCGGATCGCGCCGGTGCGCTTCGTGCCAATGACCGGCGAGGTGCAGGAGGACGAGGGCAAGCGGCAGTAGCCTGGATCGCCTCCGCCCGGGAGCGCTCGTCGGCTCTGGCTCGGCGGACTAGTTCCCGGCGACCCCAGTGCGGCGGGCGAAGCTCCGCAGCCGCCGCACGGCCTCCTCCAGCTCCTCGTCCTCGACCGCGAAGACGAACCGGCACCATGCGGGGATGCCGGTCCAGGTGGCGCCGTTGATCATCAGCCGCTCGCTCCAGAACAGGGCGTCGGCGACGCTCTGGCCGTCGAGGGTGAGGGTGGTCGGGCCGTCCGCGGTGGGGACCTCGACCGTCCGCCCCAGGTAGGCGGCGGGGCGGGCGACCAGGAACAGCCCGCCGGCGGGCGGCAGCACCTCCCAGCCGCAGGCCACGAGCTCTCGGGCCAGCCGCTCCGCGCGCTCTTCGAGATGCCGGCGCTGGCCCTCGAGCTGGGCCGCGTCGGTCCGGCTCCTCCCTCCGTCCGGACGGGCCGCCGCCGTCACCCGGGCGAGCATGCGCTTGACCGCGAACCGGATCGTGCCGTGGGGCGGGGTCGGTCCGCCGGCTTCGAGGGCGGCGCCGAGGTCCGGAGCGGTCGCCGCCGCCCAGCCGAACCGCAGGCCGCCGGCGGCGAGCTCCTTCGAGATCCCGCCCAGCACCACCACCTCCGCGCCGGTTCCGCGGAGGGCCGCGCCCCACCCGCCGCCGCCCCGGCGGCCCTGACCGTTCTCACTGTCTTCACCATTTTCACGCGGGCCTCCGCCGGCCGGCGCGATCTCCAGGCCGGCGAAGATCGTGTCGAGGATCAACGGTACGCCGCGGGCGCCGGCCACGGCCAGGATCTCCGCGATCTCGCCGTCGGAGTAGATCGCGCCGGTCGGGTTGACGATCGGACCGTTCAGGAAGAGCCACACCGGGCCGCCGGCGGCCGCCCGGAGCTCCCGGTCGAGCGCCGCGTCGAGGGCGGCTGGCGTGATCTTGAACCGGTTCTCGCGCGCCGTCTCGATCACCGCCGGCCGGCCGCCGAAGAGCTCGACCGCGGCGACGAAGAAGCCGTAGGAGCCGGCGGGGAAGAGCACCGTGCCGCCGGCTCCGATGCCGGTGCCGCGGAGCAGGGCGGCGAACAGGTCGGCGACGCCGAGGCCGCAGGCGATCCGTCCGCCCTCGCGCCGGACGTCGGGCAGGCCGAAGCGCGCCTCCAGCAGGGCGGCGATCTCCGGCGCCGGGTCGAGCTCGGCCGGCGCCAGGTGCTGGCGGGAGAAGCTCTCGAACAGGCTCTCGCGCACCAGGTCGGGGGCGTCCAGGGTGTTCTCGCCGTAGTCGAGGCGGATCGTCCGCTCGTCGATCGGCAGGCGCTCGGCGACCATCGCCGGGTGGCCGAACGCGCGCCGGGCGGGCGGGGCGAGCGGCGGCCACCGGCTTTCCGGGGCGGAGGGCGGACGCGTGAGGGTGTGCTCGCCGCCGCCGCCGCCGTCGCCGACACCGGCCTCCTCGTGCGGCGCGTGCATTCCGGCGGCCGGCCGGTTCGGCATCTGCCGCGGCAGCCGGAACGACAGCAGCTCGTCGACCAGGACGTCGTAGTAGCGCTGGGCGAGCACCGGCGTGCGGCTGTAGGTGACCTCGGCCATGCCGTCGAGGGCGTCGAGCAGCTCGCGGTCCTCCGCCAGCAGGAAGGAGACCTCGAGATCCCGGTAGACCCGGTTCTTGACCAGGCCGCACAGGACGGCCGCGTGGGCCGGCAGCGCCGCCTCCGACAGGCTGCGCAGCACCCCGTTGGGCGCCGGCGTGCTGGAGAGCTCGAAGCTGGGGGAGATGTCGACCACCAGCCGGCAGCCGAGCCGCTCGGCGGTCTCCACCAGGCGGTCGAAGGCGGCGGTCGAGCGGGCCTCGAAGTCGGCCAGGACCGCCACCACCAGCCCCGGGCGGAGCGCCTCGATCAGCCGGCAGGTCAGGTCGGTGCGGCGGACCCCTTCGACGATCCGGGGGGCGCCGGAGCCCGGCGTCGTGGCGGGACGGCTCGCCTCGTGATCGCGCCCGGGCAGGTGGCGGGCGATCTCCGGGTCGATCACCGCCAGCGCCGGCCGGTAGAGGTCGAGCAGGTTGGCCACCACCGCCTCCCGCGAGGGGGCGATCAGCAGCCTCCGGGCGCCGTCGCCGCCGGGGGCGACGCCGAAGTAGCGCCGGAGGTACTCGGCCAGGTGGCGCCGCAGCCGCCGCGATCCGGCCGCCGCGCCGTAGGGGAACGCACGGCGCTCGGCCAGATCCTCGGCGAGCTGCGCCAGGAAAGCGGTCTTCTCCTCCGCCTGGGCCTCGTCCGGGTAGTCCAGGTCGAGGGCGCTCCGGGCGTCGTCGAACCCGGCGGAGGCCGCCCGGTGCAGGATCCGCCGGGTCGACGCCGCGAACCGCACCCGCCCCTCGAAGACGGTGAGCGCATGACTGATCTCGCCGCCGGCCCGCAGGTAGGCCTGGGCGGTGGTCGCCGAGACCGGCTCGTCGGCCTGCTGGCCGAGGTAGAACTCGAACCGGTGGGGTGTCGACTGCTCGATCTCCACCAGGGGCAGGATGTCGGTGTCGCCGGCCTGGCCGATGGTCGTCGACCACAGCTCGCGCACCTCCACGCCGCGGCGTTCGAACAGGCGCCGAAGCACCCCGCGCCCGGGGCGGCCGCCCAGGTTGAAGACCATCCGGCCGGCCGGCCGCAGCAGCTCGACCGACTCCTCGACCGCCCGGGCGATCAGGCCGAGGCCGAACTGGTCCTCCACGTACCCCTGCTTGCCGGTGTAGTTCGACAGCGAGTAGAGGAACTCGTCGCTCGCCGTCTCGGAGACCGCCTCCAAGGTGGTCTCGAAGTCGGGGCGGAGCACCTGGGGGATGCAGCCGACCACCCGGTCGAGGCGGACGCCGCGCTCCAGGCACCAGGCGAGCAGGTCGGACTGGGCCACCTCGACCCGGTCGAGCAGGCTCCGGCCGGAGGCGTCGAGCACCGGCGCGCCGTCGTCGTCCAGGCCGTTCAGGTAGAGGTTGAGCCGGGCACAGGCGACCGCCCGGGGGTTGATGTCGAGGGCGTAGACCGTGCGCGGCAGGGAGCGGCGGGCCAGCGCCAGGCTGATCCAGCCGTTGCCGCAGCCGAGCTCGGCGACCGTCAGGCCCTCGAGCTCGCCGGCCGGGTAGCGGGCCAGGCCTTCGAAAAAGGTGTAGGACCACTCCTCGGGAGCGAAGACGCCGGGGAGCTGGAGCAGGGTGAGGTCGTCCGGCGCTTCGGCGGAGGACCCGACCCCGACGCCGGCCGGCAGGCGTCGCACGGCCACGTGGAAGGCGTCCTGCTGGGCATCCGGTCCGCCGGAGTCGAACAGCCGCGCGATCACCGCGCCCAGCAGCCGGCGGGCGCTGGCGCGCTCGTCGGGCGCCTGCGGTCGGTCGAGCCGCGCCAGCAGCTCCTTGAAAGCCTCGTAGGCCTCGCCGCTCCCGCGGCGGCAACGGTCGAGGAAGGCGTCGGTGCCGGCGGCGGCGTCAGCGGCGGTTCGTGTGGTCATGGGAGAGGTATCCTAGCGTTCCTTCGAGCGCTTCCGTTCCGCCATGCCCTCCTCCCCCCCAGCCAGCCTCCGAGAGCACGTGCCCCTGGCCCCGCGCACCACCCTCGGTCTGGGCGGGCCGGCCCGTTGGCTGCTCGAGGCCGAACGGGCCGAGGAGGTGGTCGCGGCGCTCCGCTGGGCGGCCACCGAGCGGATCGACGCGGTGGTGCTCGGCGGCGGCTCGAACGTGGTCGTCGCGGACGCAGGCGTCGACGCCCTGGTGATCCAGCTCCGCCTGCGCGGCGTCGAGCGCGCCCAGACAAGAGAGGGGACAGGAGAGGGGCCCGGAGACCGGGTCCGGGTCACCGCCGCCGCCGGGGAGCCGTGGGATGCCCTGGTGGCGGCCACCGTCGCCGACGGGCTGGCCGGGCTCGAGTGCCTGTCGGGCATCCCGGGGACGGTCGGCGCCGCGCCAATCCAGAACGTCGGCGCCTACGGCCAGGAGGTGGCGGACGTGCTGGAGTCGGTGCGCGTGCTCGACCGCCACGATCTGGGCGACGGGAAGGGCCTGGAGGTGCGCACCCTGCCGGCGAGCGCCTGTGGCTTCGGCTACCGGGACAGCCGGTTCCGCCGCCACCCGGGGCGTTTCGTCGTGCTCGCGGTCACCTTCCTGCTGACTCCCGGCGGCGCGCCGGTGCTGCGCTATCCGGAGCTGGCGCGGGCGGTGGCCGGGCGGGGTGAGGAAGGCGACAGGAGCGAGCAGGGCGACGAGGCCCGGCCGCCGGATCTGCGGCGCGTGCGCGAGGCCGTGCTAGCCCTCCGGCGGTCGAAGTCGATGGTCCTCGATCCCGGCGACCAGAACCGGCGAGATCAGCGGAGCGTGGGCAGCTTCTTCGTCAACCCGGTGGTGCCGGCGGCCGAGGCCGCGCGCATCGCCGAGCGGGCGGCCGCTCTCGGTGTCGTGGACGATCCGGCGGCGGTGCCGAGCTTCCCGGCCGGTGGAGAGGACGAGCGCAAGCTCTCGGCCGGCTGGCTGATCGAGGCGGCGGGCTTTCGCAAGGGCGAGCGCCGGGGACCGGTGGGGATCTCCAGCCGCCATGCCCTGGCCCTCGTCCACCACGGCGGCGGGACGACCGCCGACCTCCTCGCCCTGGCGCGGGAGATTCGCGGGCGCGTGCACGATCGGTTCGGGGTGCGGCTGCGGCCGGAGCCGGTGTTCCTGGGCTCCGGGGAGGGGGACCCGCTGGGGGGTTGAGCGGCGGGGAGTCTGCCGGGAGCGGGGAGTCTGCCGGGAGCGGGACGGGAGGCCCGGCCTCCGGGACGGCGAGCGAACTGGACGGTTGGGAGCTTTGCGCTCGCCTCGGCTCGGCCCGCGCCGGGCCTGGCTGCCGGCTCCGGAGCTTCCGCGAGCGCGGTCCTCGACGCCCTCCGGCACGGGCCTCCCGACCCGCTCCCCGTGCGGATCGTTCGTCGGGATGTCGTCCCTATTGACTCGACCTCATAGACTCGACCTTCCCAGACCGCTCCCCGTGTGGTTCGTTCGTCAAGGCGTTCCCTCTTTCACTCCTCTCTCCCTGGTTCCACCCTCATCCGGTTCCGGCTTCCGGCCTTGGCAGAGGGGCGCCTGGAGGTCCTCCTCGAGTCCGGTGGTCGCTTCGCCGAGTCGATGCTGGTGCTCTCGGAAGTCCGCCGGGGCGAGCTCGCCACGAGTGCCTCTCGACGGATCGGCCCACCGAAGGTCTTCGAGCGGCTCTGGCACGAGACGGGCTGTGCCGAGGTGATCCGGAAGCTCCTCGCCGAGCGCGCCTTCGAGTTTCCCGTCGAGCGGGCGATCTTCCTCGAGGTGCTCCACCGCCTGGTGGCTCCCGGCTCCGACCGCGGCGGTGTCGAGTGGCGCCGGGCCTACGGGATCGACGGCGTCGAGGGCCTGGAGCTCCACCACGCCTACCGGGCCATGGCCTGGCTGGGCGAGCCGCTGGCCGAGGAGACCCCCGCCGGAGCGCTCGCCCCCCGCTGCACCAAAGACCGCATCGAGGAGGCCCTCTTCGCGCGGGACCGGGATCTCTTCTCCTCGCTCCAGCTCGTCTTCTTCGACACGACCTCGATCTACTTCGAGGGTGAGGGTGGCCAGAGCCTCGGCCAGCGCGGTCACAGCAAGGATCATCGGCCGGACCTGAAGCAAATGGTCGTGGGGATGGTCCTCGACCAGGAGGGTCGGCCGATCTCGTGCGAGCTGTGGCCCGGCAACACGAGCGACGTGACGACGCTCGTGCCGGTGGCCAAGCGGCTCCGGACGCGCTTCGGCATCGGCCGCGTCTGCTTGATCGCCGACCGGGGGATGATCCAGGCCAAGACTCTCCAAGCCCTGGAGGCCGAGGGCTGGGACTACATCGTCGGCGCCCGGATGCGGAGCCAGAAGGAAGTGCGTGACGAGGTCCTCGGCCGAGGCGGGCCCTTCCGCCAAGTCGTGGGACCGCGCAAGAGAGCCAAGGACCCCTCGCCGCTCGAGGTCAAGGAGGTGTGGGTCGACGAGCGGCGCTACATCGTCTGCCGTAACGAGGAGCAAGCGAGGAAGGACGCCGCCGACCGGGAGGCGATCCTCGCCGCCCTCGAGAACAAGCTCCACGGCGGCGCGACATCGCTGGTCGGAAACCGCGGCTTCCGGCGCTACCTCTCCGCCAAGGGGAAGGGCTTCCAGATCGATCCAGGCAAGATCGAGCACGACCGGCGCTACGACGGCAAGTGGGTGCTGCGCACCACCACCGACCTCGATGCGGCCGACGTCGCCTGGGCCTACAAGCAGCTCTGGACGGTCGAGGAGATCTTCCGCACCATGAAATCGTTGCTCGAGACCCGCCCGATCTGGCACCGCCTCGACGAGACGATCCGCGGCCACGTCTTCTGCTCGTTTCTGGCTCTGCGCCTGCGCTTCGAGCTCGAGAGCCGCCTCGCCGAGCGCGGCGAGAGCTTCGAATGGGCCTCCGTCCTCCGCGACCTCGACCAGGTCGAGGAGATCGAGGTGGAGAAGAAGGGCACCCGCTTCGTCCTGCGCTCCGAGGCCCCGGGCTCGGCCGGCAAGGCCTTCCAGGCCGCCGGCGTCGCCCTGCCTCCCACGGTTCGGAAGGTGAGCTGAGCGAGGCTGACCGGCCGCAAACCTCGATTTCATGGTGCCAACGCCGAATTGCGCCTGCGTAAGTGGCGCAAGGTCTAGGAGTTACGATTGGGCACTGTAGAAGATGGGCCTAGCTCCTGACGACCACCCTCGGCACAACGAGAACCACCCAAAGTCAGCCCCCCCTCCGCTCCCAGAGCCGTCTCCACCACTGCCGTCCCTTCCCAGCTTCCGCCTCCTCCGGAGCCGCCGTGGGTACTATTGCCGACCCCCGCTCAATCCGCTCCTCCTCGTGCTCTCCAGACTCGAGTCCAAGCACCAGGTCCACGGATCTTCGAGCCCAATCTCCAGGCCGAGGCCCGCGGCGATCGAGCGCTTCCCGGATCGCCTCCTTGTCGCGCGGACTCAGCTGGACATACCCCAAGTCCGGTCGTAGCAGAGCTGCCTTGGCCTGCCCGAACGCCTTCTCGGCCAGCGGGTCATCCTCCCGCGCCGCCGCCCGCAGGAGATAGACCAACCGCTCCCCGACCGGGAGCTGGGACAGCAGGTGCAGGAGGTTCTGCCGAACATGGCTCGCCGATGCCCCCTCATAGAGCTCTCTACCCGCAAGCCAAGCGCGAAGGCCTCCCGACGAACCCATCGGTCTCGACTCCGACAAGCGCTGATCAGCGCGTCCGGCGGCTCCTCCTCTACCAACCGCCGCTCGACCTCGTCGACGAGCTCATCGTGCCGCGAGCGAACCCGCCCCTTGAGCCGAGTGACCAGCGGCAGGTTCTGGGCCAGGGGTCCCAGCCACGCCCGCTCGAGCCACCCGCTCACCACCCCGGCCGCCGCTGCACGCACCTCGGGAACCCAGTCGTTGAGCCGAAGCAATACGAACGGCACCGCCAGCGGGTCGTCCACCTCGCCGAGCCGGCGGAACATCTCCTCGCGTAGATAGCCGTTCCAGTGGAAGCTCAAGACTCCGGCGGCCGCCGCGAACCGTTCCGTTCTCCCAGCAGCGCGTGCAGCCCGATCCCGACGAATCTCTCGCCACGCGCCGTACCTCGGGCGCACCGGTGCATAGACCCGCACGTACCGATCGAACCAGACGAAATCGTCCATTTCGGCCAACCGGAACAGCCGATCCACCGCCGCTGCAGCCCCCCGCGCCACCACCAGATCCTCCGCGAAGACAAACGGAAAGACCTCCCGCGCTGCCCGCGCCTCGCCCACATCTGCCAATGCAGCGAACAACCCGATGAGCTCACCCGCATTCGCCGCCCGCCCACGATCCGCCTCCCGGATCAAGTCCAGCAGCAGCGCACACGCCTTCTCGGAGTAGTCCACGATCGATCACCTCAGAACACAAACCCGGCGATCGTAGCACCCGATCCAATGCTCCCCGGGCCCAGCACCACCCCTACCCCCAGCCCATCACACCGTCAGCCTTGCTCCGCCCGGACCCGACATCAAGGCGTGCCCCCCGGCTGCGTCCGCCGCCTCCGCCAAGGGAGTTCCTTTTCGAAGGACGCCCCCTCACCGCTCTGCAGCAAACGACCCCGTGAATCGCACCGCGAAAGCAATGTTCGCCAACCATGGAACGATCATCGAGAACGATCACAGTGATTTTCCCTTGACAACATTCGATCTCGCTGATGTACTTGATCGCCTTAGTCGATGTCAGTTCGAAACTCTCCGACTCGGGGCGAGCAGCCGGCCCCGGTCCTGAGCTACAGGAGACACGACTTGATGGGATCCTTTCGCTCGGCGCCTGGTCGTATCGTGCTCAGCTCATGGCGCAGGAGCCTCGCCGGAGGCTCCGAGGCCCAGGCAGTCCTTCCCCTGCCCTTCCTGCTTCTCCTGTTTCTCCTGGCGAGTGCGCCGCTCCGCGCCCAGAGCTTCGTCGTCACCCCGACGGCCGACACCTACCTGCGGAGCGGAAGCCCCAACCAGAATCAGGGCACGGACGAGATCCTCCGCATTCGGGCCAGCGGCAACAACCGCGCCCTCCTGCAGGTGCCGGTGGCTGATATTTCCCAAGCGGTCGGCACGGGTCGCCTGGTCTCCGCGACGCTGGAGCTTTTCGTCGCCTCGAGTCCCAACAACTGGGGGACCACCGGCCGCACGGTAGACGCTCACCGAGTCCTCGCCGACTGGACGGAGCTCGGGGCGACCTGGTCCTGCGGGATCGACACCGATCCGGGCAACTCGCACCCGGATTGCAACAGCGAGTGGGACGGGGGTACCTTCGCCGAGGAGCCGACCGACACGGCGCTCATCACCAACGGGCTGACCGGCTGGGTCGACTTCGACGTGACCGACGACGTCCGGGCCTTTCTCGCCGGTGAGACGGACTACGGCTGGATCCTGAAGAAGACCGAGGAGAACCAAAACGGCCGGGTGGACTTCTCCTCCCGCGAAGCCACAGCCGACGAGCAGCCGAAGCTCGTTCTCCTGGTCGAAACGGTCGACCACGACATCGTCCCACCCACCCTTGCCATCGTGGAGCCGCCGGACCCGGTTCTCGTCAACGACACCAGCCCCACGATCGGCGTCTCGTTCTCGGACGGTGGCTCGGGCGTCGATCTCAGCTCACTCGCGGTGACGGTCGACGGAGCGCTCACGACCGGCTGCTCGACGAGCGCGAACGGCGCCACCTGTCCGTCGCCGCCGCTGGTGGCCGGAACGCACTCCATCCACGCCTCCCTCCGAGACCTGGCCGGGAACGAGGCCCAGGCAGACCTCTCGTTCCAGATCCTCGTGGGGCCAGGCCTCAGCATGGTGAGCTTCGAGGCGGTCGCGGACTCCTATCTCCGCCAAGGAAGTCCAAACCAGAACCAGGGCAGCGAACCCACCCTCCGGATCCAGTCCAGCGGCCACAACCGAGCCCTCGTGCGCATGGACGAGCAGGCTCTCGAGTCCGTGGCGGCGGGGGCGACGCTGCACTCGGCCACGCTCGAGCTCGAGATCGCCGACAACGGGGACAACTGGGGTTCGAGCGGCAGGACCGTCGAGGCTCATCGCTTGACGTCCGACTGGTCCGAGGGGACCGTGACCTGGAACTGCTCAGACGACGCCGACCCGGGCAACCAGGCGCCGGACTGTGCAACGCAGTGGGACGGCGGCAGCTTCGAAGCGGCACCGACGGCGAGCGTCCTCCTCACCAAGGGCCTCCGAGGCCGGGTGAGCTACGACGTGACGGCGGACGTCGCCGCCTTCCTCGCTGGGACACCGAACTACGGCTGGTTGCTCAAGAAGACCGACGAGGGGGCCGCCGGGCGGGTCGAGTACGCCTCCCGGGAGTCAGCCTCTGAGGAAGATCGGCCGCGGCTGGTGGTGACCTTCGATATTCCCGCCGGCGGCGGCGACACCACGCCGCCGACGGTGTCGCTCGTCGAGCCGGCCGAGCCGCGGATCGTCAACGTCGTCCGCCCCCACATCGTGGCGTCGTTCAGCGACGAGGGCTCGGGGGTCGACCCCGCGACGGTCGAGCTCGTGCTGGATGGGGTCGACCGGACGAGCGAGGCAACGGTCACGGCGGCAGGGCTCGACTTCACGCCGGCGGAGGATTTCGCGGGCGAAAGCCACTTCGTGACGATCTCGCTCAGTGATCTCGCGGGGAACTCTTCGACTGAGAGTTGGGTCCTTACACTCGACACTCAGCCCCCGACGGTATCGATCGAGACTCCGTCCGAGGAGCGGATCTTCAACGAAGGTTCTGTACAGGTCGCAGGAACCGCGGACGACGAGCATGGAGTCGCCGCCATCGAGGTCAACGGCGAGCCGACTGCCCTCATGGGAGACCGCTTCGCAAAGAGCGTGACCTTGGCGAACGGAGAGAGCTCGATCGTCGTCCATGCGACCGACACCGCGGGCAACGTCGGTGAGGCGACCATCCACGTCGTACGCTTCGTCCTGCCCGACGTGGAGATCACCGCCCCCCAACTCCTCGCCTACCTCGCCGCCACGACGTTGGACGTGAGTGGGACCGTCTCGCCCTCCGACGCCGCGGTGAGCGTCAACGGCGTCGTGGCCGAGGTGGCCGCCGGCACCTTCGTCGCCCACGACGTGCCACTGACCGAGGGCGGAAACGTCCTGACGGCAACCGCGACGGACGCGGCGGGCCACCAGAGCACCGACGGCCTCAACGTGGTCCGGGATCTCACGCCGCCCCACGTCCAGATCTACCTGCCGGCCGACGGCTCGACAGTCTACGAGGACACGGTTGCGGTCTCCGGGCTGGTCAACGACATCGTCCCCGGCACGGTCAACGCCGGGCAGGTCACGGTGAGCGTCAACGGCACGCCAGCGGAGGTCTCGAACCGCTCGTTCCTTCTGCCGTCCCTGGCCCTCGCCGCCGGCGACAACGTCATCGCCGTAACAGCAACTGACGTCGGGGGCAACACCGGGCACACCGAGATCACCGTACATCGTGCGGCGACCTCCGCCCCACGGGTCGCCATCGTCTCCGGGGACCGCCAGGTAGGGACGATCGGTACCCTTCTCCCCGAACCCTTGACCGTCGAGATCCTGGACACCGATGGATCTCCCGTCACCGGTCAGCCCGTGCACTTCCTCCTGGAAAGGAGCAGCGGCAGCCTCGGCGAAGGCAGACGCCAGGTCACCGTAGTCACCGGCGCGAACGGGCGGGCCTCCGCCCAGTTCACGCTGGGCAAGCGGGCGGGCGTGGGCGCCCAGAGCGTCGTGGCGGAGGCCGCAGGCTTCGCCGGTCCCGCGGTGTTCACCGCCACCGCCCTTCCCGGCAATCCTGCCTTCGTCGTGGTCGACTCCGGTGGCGGTCAGACCGGCCTCGCCGGACGGCCGTTGCCTCGGCCCCTCATCGCTGCGATCACCGATGACGGCTTCAACCGCCTCGCCGGGGTCCCGGTACGGTTCTCTGTCGTCCTGGGTGCCGGGACGCTCGGCAGCGGGGCGACCGAAGAGGTCGTCACTACCGACAGCGACGGCCGGGCGATCGTCCAGTTCACCCTCGACCCGGCGGAGGGGATCTCGAACAACGTCGTCGAGGCCCGAATCGACGGCCTCCAGAACAGCCCGAGTGCCAGTTGGACCGCCTCGGGGATGACCGCCGGCGACCCCGCCCAGACCGCGATCCGCGGCGTGGTGCTCGACAACACCAATCTCCCGGTGCCGGGCGCGACGGTGCGCATCCGAGACACCTCGATCCTGACCCAGAGCGACGACCAGGGCTACTTCCGCATCCAGCCGGCTCCCGTCGGTACCTTCTACTTGATCGTCGACGGCAGCACCGTCACGCGCCCGGGCTCGTGGCCAGATCTGGAGCTCGAGGTCACGACGATCCCAGGGCGGGAGAAGACTCTCTCCATGCCGGTCTACCTCCTGCCAATCGATCTGCCGAATGGGATCTTCGTCTCCGAAACACAGGGCGGGACGGTGACGCTGCCGGGCATCCCGGGCTTCGCCCTGGACATTCAGCCGGGATCGGTGACCTTCCCCAACGGCTCGAAAAGTGGCGTGGTGAGCGCCACGATGGTGCACAGCGACCGCGTGCCCATGACGCCCAACTTCGGCCAGCAGCCCCGCCTCATCGTCACCATCCAGCCGGCCGGCGCCCGCTTCGATCCCCCGGCCCGGTTGACGCTGCCCAACGTCGAGGGCCTCGCTCCGGGCGAGGTGACCGACTACTACTCCTTCGACCACGACCTGGGCCACTTCGTGAGCATCGGCCCCGGCACGGTGAGCGAGGACGGCTCCTTCGTGGACTCGAACCCAGGAGTGGGAATCGTCAAGGCCGGTTGGCACTGCTGCGGGGACCCGGCAGTCGCGGGAACCGCGGACCACTGCCCTACCTGCAAGATGTGTCCGGCCAAAGGCTCGCATTGCATCCCCGACCCGAACAAGAACGGCGACTCGTGTGGAGACACGCCTGGCCAGGTGTGCCATGGCGGCGATTGCGTCTGCGCGGTCCCGGTCCAGTTCGATGGCAGTTGCTCGGATGCCGGCAGTGGTTTGCTTCGATGTGTCTACGACTGGAGCTCGTCGACCGGCAGCTTGAACGATCTCAAGGACTGCGAGGTTGGTGAACGCGTCGACTACCCGGGGCCTCAACCGGCGAACTATCAATGGCCTGACACCGGGTGGCTGGAGTTCACCAACAACCCAACCGAGACCAAGGTGGGCGAAGGTGTGAACGGAAGCAGGGGTCAAATCGGGGACATGCACAAGACCGGACAGTTCGCCGACCCTCGTGGAGAGGGCCACTTCGCCGCCTCTCAGAAGTACTTCTACCGGTGTCTCTGCAAGGACAACAACAAAGAGGTCACTGTTCGAGGGCCGTTGTCGATCGTCCGGGCCATCAAGAAACAACCGAATGGCTCTTTCCTCTACACGTGCTCGAAAGACGGCGCCAATACCCAATTCACGCTACCCAGCCCTTGAAAGATCCATCGGAGCCAAGAAGAGTGCATTCCCCAACCACTACACGGTGACACCCATGATCCGAATCATCAGCCTCTTGCTTCTCGGCGTTCTCGCCACCGGCAGCTCCACGCCGGCCGCGAGTCCTTCCGTGCAGTTCAGCCCACTGTTTCCCGAGTTCTCTCCGCGGGGCCCTGTCCTCGTGAAGGTCACGATCGCGAATCCGACCTCTCAGAGCCTCAAGATCCAACTTGGAGCAGACGATCAGGAGGCGTTCGAGTTCGACATCACCCAGCCCGACGGCGCTCACCTGGCCACGAGGTGGCATCTCGAAGGGGGGATCTTCGATCTCGGTAACCACGAGATCTCTCCTGGCCAGTCCTACGAGACAGTCCTGATTCTCAACCGCTGGACCTCTTTCGACATGGCGGGCACATACCAGATCGCTCCGCACCTTGTTTCGCCATTCGAGTCCACCCAAGTCCTGGGAAAGATCGAGCCCTTCAGACTGGAGCTGAGCGATGATCCGGACGTGCTCGTCGACATTTGTCACTCTCTGGCGAAGGAGGCGAGCCGTCCGGATCTTCCTGCGGCCAGCCTCGCGGCTTCCGCATTCTCCTATGTCGAGAGTCCGATCTGTCTGCCCGCGATGCGTCAGGCGCTTGCACGGGGAAGATGGGTCCTGGGGGGCATTCTCGAAGGCTTGGGGCGGATCGCAACTCCCGAGGCGGTCGAGATCCTGAAGCCCTACCTGAAGAGCGAAAGCTCCAGCACAGCTCTCACCGCCTGGCGGGCCCTCGAAGAGGCGAAGACGCGAACTCAGGACCCAACGCTCAAGAGCAAGATCGACGAGCTTCTGAACCAAGACACGCCGCCTGGCGCGCACGCCCTGGGCCAGACTCTCCCAGTACTTTAAGCCTTCACGACGTCTTCGACTATCAGGTCACCGAGAATCGTGGCGGAAGCTACAAGTTCACCAGCACCATGTCCGGGGCCTCGTCCAGCAGCCCGTGGTGAAAGTCCACATGGTCGCGCGCATGGGTCTTGCGAGGCGGATTCAAGGCGCGAGGAGGAAGCGATGCGGTGCCATCGTTGTCGACGAGCAACGCAGAAGCCGGCCGCAACCCCCATGCGCCCAGAGGGTTGCGGCGGCATGGGGCCGTCTACTTCGTTCCCGCTCCTCGACGATGCTACGGCATCGCCTGCGTTGCGGTGCCTCGTATCCGGCCCCATGGCGTCCGCAACGCGACCGTGCGGACTTTCACCACGGGCTGCTAGCATCGACCTCCTCCTCTAGATCGCCACGAAATGCCTCCAACGATGCCCGAATTTGACGGTCTCCCCCAGCAACTCATCGGTTTCGTGGTTCTGACCGCGTTGAGCTGTGGACCTCTATTCGGTGCTCAGGTGCTTGAAGTGCAGACGAAGCCTTCACAACCGACTCTCAACGAGCCGCTCTATGTAGACCTGATCGCGAACAATCCAACGTCTGATCCAATCGTTCTGGACCTTGGAGTCGCGGACGCTAATCTGGCCTTCGACGTCGTACCGCGAGACGGAGGTCACGTCACGCGTCTTCCCTCCTCGGGCGGCTCCTCCTACCTTCATACCAGTGGTGAGGTCCGGCTGAAACCAAACGAGAAATATCACAAGGAGATCTTGCTCAACAGCCGGTTCATGTTTCAAGAGCCCGGACACTACGACCTGAGAGTGAGCTTTTCTGGAGCGGCTTCCAGCGGTGTCCAGGAGATTTCGATCAAGAGGGAGTTCGTCCTGCCCCTCTCTATCGGCGCACGAGACGAGAAGCGTCTCACCGCATCGGCCGAGCGCCTGGCGAACGCGGCATGCCAGTCCCGCGACCTCCGGGCGGCGAATGACGCAGCAAGGAGTCTGAGTTACATCGGCGACGCCGCGGCCATTCCGAGCCTGAAGAAGGTTCTGGCATGCGCTCTCATCCCAAGGGCCCTGGCTGTCCAGGGACTGGCACGAATTGGAACGAAGGAAGCAATCTTGCCGCTGGTCTCTGCGGCTCAGGGGCACGATGATGAGCTTGCCGGCCTGGCTTTGGAGGCCTTGCGAGGTTTGCTCGAAAAGCGGAAGCCGGGACTAGATAAGGACCTGAGGACGCAGATTGAGAAAGCTCTGAAGAAAAAGGACCCCGGAGACAAGAGTCAATGAGCTGGAGCCTGGAGATGCCCGAGTTCCATACGCCACGACCAAGGCGCCTACATGGGGGTCGGAGACCTCGGCAACTTCCTGACAGACCAGAGTCTTCCATGAGAGTTGGCGGGCTCTTGTGAAGCTACGGATGTCGAGTCTTCTCTTGCTCTTGGGCCTCGGAGCCGCCCGGGTCGGGGCAGCTGAAAGCCAGCCACCCGTTGGTCTCTCGGTGCACTCGGCCCGGTACGACGTTCAGCTCGTCGGTTGGGAGCGCATCGCCCCCGAGTACCAAGCGCTGAGCTTCAGGTTTAGAACGTTGGACCACCAGACGAAGACAGAACGCTTCTTCACGGTGCAAAACCAGACGACGGCGTTGAACCGGGCGACGATTGCCGGCGACCTGTTCGTTCTGTTCGGCGACGTGCAGGGCTTGGCAACTGGTATCACCGTAGTCAACCTGAAGGAAGCAAGGACTCTCGACTTCCTACTCTCCTATGGAGGGACGGTGTCTCCGGATGGCAAGTCGCTCTGCTATCTGCAGTTCTACCCACGCCATGCTCCACCCCAGGTGCAAAGCGACGTGCTGGTCGCTCGCGCTCTCGAAACGTCTGCCAAGACTCTCGAGGTCGCGAAGCCTCGTGCCCTCTACCCGGAGGAGAACGTCCGCCCCGCCGATCTTCAAGCTTGGGTCGACGATCCCGGCGAACGTCACCGGATCGATCAACGAGCCGGGTTCCTGTGGCTGCAAGACCCTCTCCGCCTTGTGTTCGTCGACTTCTACCAGGGAGGCCCCGGGTTGGTGGTGATCGACGTCTCGAACGGCATTGAGACCGCGAGAGCACAGCGTATTCCCATCGACGTAGGCGCCGCCCTTGCTCAGAGAGATTCGGAACAAGAGCGCGCAAAGCTCCTCCAGCGCGAGCGGTCCGCGTTTGCGATCTCCCGGATCGAGAGCGCACCCGAAGGAAAACTTCGTCTAGTGCTGTCCCGGACGAAGTTCGACGAAGGCCTGTACCGAGTCACGGAGATCCTGATGGACGTTCCCACCGCCCCGTCCTCGGCACGCTAAGTAACTTCCGGGCAACCGATGAAGGTACTAGAAACAGCGAAGATCCTCACAATCCTCGGCCTCGCGTACTCCCTCACCGGCGCGGCACCGGCGCAGATTCCCGGAGTCCCTGCAGTGGAGCAAGGGAACTGGATCGTGAAGCTCGTTCGCTTCGAGCGACGCGGTCCGGAGCTCGCCGACTTCACGTTCACGTTCGAGGCAGAGAATCGACCGTCGGGCACCCGGTCGACCGTGGTCCTGGAGAATGAGACCACGCAACTGAATCGGCTCGAGATCATCGGCGACCGGATGGTCGTTTTCGGTACGGTTGGTGGCGCGGCCGACGTGGTGACCGTGGCCGACCTGATTCAGGGGGACATCCTGGGCAAGTTCCTCTGCTACAGCCCACAGTTGTCTTCCACCACACGCTACGCCGTCGCCCGAGCGTTCTATCCGCGGTTCTCCGATCCGCCGGCAACCAGCGACGTGCTCGTTCTCGCCGACCTCCACTCGGAACAGGTCGCGACCCTGAGACCGATCTATCCAGAGCAGAACGTTCAGAGCGGCAAGACCTCCGCTTGGGTCGAGGGCGAGCAAGAGCGCCATGCGATCGATCCTGCCGCTGGCTTCCTCTGGGGTGAGGACGACCGCCGGCTCGCCTTCATCGACCACACCGAGGGAGAAACCTGGCTGATCGTCCTCGACCTCCAGGACGGCCACACGCAGCACGTCGAGCGTCACCGGCTCGACGTCGCTCGGCTCTTGACACTCTCGAAACAAGATCCGGCCTACGGCGAGGTTCTCGATCGAGAGCGACGGGGGCTCGCGGTCTCTGGCATGCGATGGTCTGACGACTCCACTGTGACCGTCGAGCTCGACCGGAGTCGATGGGCAGGGGCTTCCCTCTACCGGTCGAGTGAGATCACCGTGGCGCTAACCCGCCGCAGGAACGGACATGACCGAGAGCCGCCCCACCTCCGATCCGGTGACCCCCGTGAACGGCGCTCGCAAGAGCTCCACCCGCCGCGAGCTCCTGGGCGCTTGAAAGCGGTGACTACGTGAACAACGTGCTGGCTCAATCGCCGAACTGCCAGTGAGTCGAGGAGACGTCAAGGAATGACCCGACTGATCACCCTCCTAGCCATGGTCACGCTCGTCGTGGGCACTCCGGTCCAAGCCGTGTCTACTGTGTACTTTCTTGATGGTGGGACAGAGCTTCTCCAACTCCGTCTCGAGGACCTGTCGGTCGAGGCACTTTGGAAGCTCGACTGGACGAAAGAGCTGGGGGACCGATTCCCGCCACGAAGCGAGGGACGCCCCTACGTCGGCGGCGTGGCCTTCTCGCAGGACGGCCAGGACGTATATCTGGTCGTTCCAGCGAACATCCCTGAGAGGATCGAGGAGCCAACCAGCTTCCGAATTCTCTATGTGAGGCTTCCACACTGGGACAAGGTCGAAGCGGAGTACACCGTCCCCGTCCAGACGGCTTCCTCTCCTTGCATCACCCTCGGCCCGGACGGGAGGGAGGTGTATGTCCAGTATGAGCTTCCAAGACAGGGCGACTCAACCGCGGGCGGCGAGTTCGTAAATGAGATCCGCGTGCTCTCGGGGAAAGACCTCCACGAGGTCCGCAGCTATCGCGCTCAGGCACCGCTGGATTCTCTGAAGCTGGCTCCTGGACAGGCCTATCCGTTCTTCACCGCAAACACCTACTTCCCACCGAATGGCGACGAAGCCTACGACAAAGGTCGCTTCATTTCGTTCTCTGAAGGCACGTACCAGGGTCGGCGAATCGACTTCAACGCCTTCCTCTCCGCGGACCAGCGAAACCACCTAGTCAGTCGATATGGGATCAACCAGCAAACCCGGCGGTCGCGGGGCTATTTCGTCCCCGTTGATGCGGTCGGTCGCTGGGTGTTGCTTTTGGCCCAAGGAACACCCCAAGACGGGAGCTCGACTGACCTTCGTGTCGTCGTTGACCTGTCGGCGCGGAAGGCCTTCCACCTCATCGAGACGCCGCCGGCCACCGCCGACCTCCTACCCGATGGGCGAGTGCTGGTGCGGCCCCTCAGACCTCCCAAGGACGGAAACGAGCAAGGTGACCGCGCCCACTGGCTGGCGACAGGCGAGGTGTGGATCTACGACCCTGCAACCGGAAACCGCGTTGCCACCTTCAGCTCGGATCTTCTCGCCGGTGAGGTGGAGAGCATTTCCTTCATCTGCGCCGATCCAGCGGTGGAGCACCTCTTCTTCACCTCGCCCCACGGCCTCTCCCGCCGCCTGGCTGTCTTGACTCTGACCACTGGCCAGGCGCAGCGCTTTGCGGTGGACTTCTGGCCCGCAGCCAACACACCGTGCATCTTCTTGGACGAGGACGGCAGATGAAGCCCCGGGACCAGTTCAGATCTCCGCCTCACGAGGTATCCCGGAGATCTCGTGGCGCTACAGCCGCCCGACTGGGCAACGGGTCCTCGGGATGATTCCCTTCGTTGTCGGCAGACCTGACATCGCCTGGTGGATGGCGGGCGCCTTTCTGGGTTGCTTTGCGTTCAGTCGCCTCCTGCGCTTCCGGATCGCCGTCGTCACCCGCGACTGGCCGCTTCTCGTCGCCTCGGCGTCATGGTGTGCGTATGGCTTTTGGGAACGCAAGGTCACCGCCGAGGGTGCCAATATTCGGGTGGACCTCCTGCTCCTCCACCCGATCTTGATCGTCTTGACGATCGGCTCCTTGGCTCTCTGGGTCGCGAGTTGGACAGGATCTGGAGGCGGCCGAATTCCACGCGCCTGGTCCGTCGAAGATCGACCACAAAGAGAAATCCGATGAACCGGTGGTCGTGGTATCTAGCGTTTCTCATACCGAGTAGCGCCTTCATCCTTCTTGCCCTCGCGGTCTCGGGCGCCGTAGCTCAAGCCTCGGGACCGCCGGAAGCGGTCTCGGCCCCCGAGATTTCCTGGCCGGAGCTTCTGCAGGGCGCAGACGCGATTTGTGAGGTGTGGGTGGCAGGCGTCCAAGAGACGAAGGAGTCCCTCGGAACGACCATGATTCCGCTCAACGCGCCGATGACCTCAACACTCGTCACCAGAGAATCGCTGAGGGGGGAGTGCCCCAAGAGGTTCGTCCTGTCGTGGAGCTTCCCCGCGACGCCAGAGCTTGGCCGATACAGCGAAGAAGTGGTTCTGTTCCTACGGCAAGCAGGAGATGGCAGCCCGTCTGGCTGGGAGCTTTTCAAGGGAGCCTTGGGATCTTGGCCGGTCGAATCGCGCCGAGCTGGCTATCGCATCGCCGGTGAGAGCCTCGAGTTCATCTCGCCAGAGGCTCTGCAGAGAGTCACTGACCTGCCACCGGCTCTCTTCTCCTACCAAAACCTCACGTTCCGTTTTGGCGGCCAGCACATCCTCGACCTCCGTAGTCAAGTCGTGCCGGTGTCTTCACTCGAGCGTTGGTTTGCCGACCATCCCGAGGGATCAGTGGGCTCCACGGGGAGCCAATGAGATGGGTCGAAGAGGGCTCTGATGGACGATGAACTCAACGCCGTCGACGGAGGCTCGCAGGTGAGCCGTCCAGCGTCCGCTGGCCCCTCCCGCCGTGCGCTCCTGGGAGGATCCGCCGCGGCCCTCTCCGGCTGGCTGCTGGCGCCTTCGCTCTTGGGCACGGCGACGAGCGCATCCGCCTCGGAACCGTCTCGAAAGCCTCCGTCCGCACCAGCCGACGACCGACTCGCCCGCGCATACGCGCTGCGGGTCAAAGCCGCAGAACACGCCCGGGAGCTGGGAGCCGCCGCTCATCCCACGAACGGCGACGAGAACCTCCCCGGCCACCTCGCCACGTTCACCAAGGGGCTCCCCCACGACGAGCTCGGGCTGGTGGACCCGAAGGCCTATGCAGTCCTGGCCCGAGCCCTCGCGACCGGCGACCCCCACGCCTTCGAGTCGATCCCCCTGGGGGGCTTCGTCAAGCTCGCCAACCCACAGGCCTCCTGGGCCTACGACCTCGTCGGGGTCGACGCCTCGCAGCTCGGGATGCCGGCCCCGCCGGCCTTTTCGAGCGCCGAGCAGGCCGGCGAGCTGGTGGAGCTCTACTGGCACGCGCGTCTCCGGGACGAGCCGTTCGCCGCGTGGGACGACTCGCCCGTCGTGGCCCGGGCCTGCGAGGACCTCTCGGCTCTGTCGGAGTTTCACGGCCCCAAGGTGGCGGGCCGGGTGACGCCCGCCACCCTCTTCCGTGGGCCGAGCACCGGCATGCTCACCGGCCCCTACCTGTCGCAGTTCCTGCTCCAGGAGCTGCCCCTGCTGCCGGTGGAGATCGAGCAGCGGATCCGGACCGCGGCCCCCGGCAAGGACTACCTGACGGACGCCGAGAGCTGGCTCGCCATCCAGAACGGCGGCCTCGCGGGCGTCAACGAGTTCGACGAGACCAGGCGCTTCATCCGGAGCGGCCGCGATCTCGGCGAGTACGTCCACCGCGACCTGACGTACCAGGCCTACCTCGGCGCTTGCCTGATGGCGCTTCGCGTCGGGGCCATGCCCGACGGTGGGAGCCCCTACAAGCACTCCCGCACCCAGGCGCCGTTTACGACCTTCGGGCCTCCGTTCTTCATCTACCTCCTGGCCGTCGTAACCCAGGTGGCGCTCAAGACCACCTGGTACCAGAAGTGGCGGATCCACCGGCGGCTTCGGCCCGAGGAGATGGGCGGCCGCGTGGAGACCCATCTCCAGGGGAAGGCCTCCTTCCCGATCCACCACGAGCTCCTGGACTCGGCGGCGCTCGCCGAGACCCGCAAACGGCAAGGCTCGGCCCTCCTCGCCCAGGCGTTTCCGGAGGGCTGCCCGACGCACCCCTCCTACCCGGCGGCCCACGCGGTCATCGCCGGCGCGTGCGCAACGGTGCTCAAGGCGTGCCTCGACGAGAAGCACGTGATCCCGGGACCGGTGGTCGCGGCGGCCGACGGCCAGTCGCTCCAGCCCTGGAAGGGCGAGCCGCTCACGGTCGGTGGAGAGCTCGACAAGCTGGCCGCCAACATCGCCATCGGGCGCAACTTCGCCGGCGTCCACTGGCGAAGTGACGGCGTCGAAGGCCTGCGCCTGGGCGAGGCGGTGGCGATCGAGCTGCTGTCGGAGGTGACCTTGACCGGCAACGAGATGTTCGAGGGCTTCAGCCTGCAGCGCTTCGACGGCAACCGGGTGTCGGTCGGATAGGAGAGCAGCGATGGCGATCAGAGCGACGAAGGCGACGAGGGCGGCGAGGGCGATGAGAGCGGGGCGGCGCGCCACGGTGAGGATGGCGGTGGGAGGCTTCCTGGTCGGGATCGTCGGTCTGCTCGCCGGCGTCGGCTCAGCTCCTGCCTGGGCCCAAGCTTCCGGCCAGGCTTCCGGCCAATCCTCGGGCCTCGACGCGACCTGCACGGTCAGCGCCCTCAACCGCTCGAGCCAGGTCCAGCCCGACGGCTCCTGGGTGCTCCCGAACATTCCCGCCAACGTCGGCCAGGTCCGGGTGCGGGCGACCTGCGTGGCGGAGGACGGCACGGTCCGGGGTGGTCAGTCGGATTTCGTCACCGTGCCCGCCAACGGCGTCGTCCAGGTGCCGGTGATCTCGTTCGAAACGGCGGCGCCGGAGCCGGCAACTCTCGCACTCTCCGCACCGGTGACGACGCTCTCGACAGCCGGAGAGACCGTGCAGCTCGTGGCCACGGCAACCATGGCCGACGCCTCCACCTCCGACGTCACGCCGGCCGCTGCCGGCACGAGCTACCGCAGCAGCAACCCCGCCATCGCCAGCGTCGACGCGGGCGGGCTGGTCACCGCCGCGACGAGTGGCACGGTCCTGGTCTCGGCCCTCAACGAGGGCGCCCTGGCGGTTCTCCTGATCCAGGTCAACCTCTCGGGCGACTCCGACGGCGACGGGCTCCCCGACGACTACGAGCTCGCCCACGGCTTCGACCCCAACGACCCCGCCGACGCCCTGGGCGATCCGGACGGGGACGGGCTCACGACCCTGGCCGAGTTCGGTCTCGGAACGGACCCGCGGGTGGACGACAGCGACGGCGACGGACTCCTCGACGGCGACGAGGTGAACACCGCCGGCACCGATCCGCTGCTCTTCGACACCGACGGCGACCTCGTGTCGGACGGTCTCGAAATCCAGGCAGGGAGCGATCCGCTCGATGCGGCGAGCGTCGACCTCGCGCCCATCCTCGCGAGCCTGGAGGCCACACCCGCGAGCTTCACCCTCACCTTCAACACGATCTTCGGCGAGGCCTCGCGCCTCGTCCAGGTCACCGCCACCCTGGTCGACGGCACCGAGCTCGACGCCACCGGCCCGCCCTACGGCACGACCTACACGACATCCGACCCGACGGTGGCCTCGTTCGGGACCGAGGCCGGGCGCATCTTCGCCGGCGCCGCCGGTAGCGCGACGGTCACCGCCGAAAACGGCGCGTTCTCCTCCCCGGTCCAGGTGACCGTCGAGACGTTCTCGCCGACGGCGCTCTCCTACCTGCTCATCCCCGGCTCCGCCAACGCGGTGGCGGTCTCGGCGGGTCACGCCTACGTGGCTGCGGGCGCCGCCGGCCTCCAGGTCGTGGACACGTCGAACCTGCTCGCGCCGGCGATCGTTGGCACAGCAGACACGCCCGGCACAGCACGAGACGTGGCCGTCGAAGGCGCAACCGCCCTCGTCGCCGACGGCGAGTCCGGCCTCGCCGTGATCGATGTCACGGACCCGGCCTCGCCCGCCGTCGTGAGCCAGCTCGCGACGCCAGGAGACGCCACCGGCCTGGCGGTCGCGGGCTCTCAGGCGGTGATCGCCTCCCGCAAGACGGTCTCTGACGCTGCCAACCTCTCCGTGGTCGATTTCAGCGATCCGGCCGCGCCGCAGCTCGTGGGAACCCTCGAGCTTCCCGGCGCGCCCCAGTCCGTCGCGCTCCGGGGCGATCTGGCGCTGATCGCCGCGGGCACAGCCGGTCTCCTCACTGTCGACCTCTCCGATCCCGCGGCCCCCGTCCTCCTGGGCGCGGCTCCCACGCGGACCACGTCGGACTCACGCGCGGCAAGCGTGGCCGTCCGTGGAAACCGCGCCTTCGTCGCCGACGGCTCCGACGTGGTCCTCGGAGGACTTCGCTCCCTGGACGTGGAAGATCCCACGGCCCCCGTCCTCCTCTCCTCCTCGACGGACCTGTTCGGCCTCGCCGACGTCGCCCTCGAGGGCGGCCTCGCCTTCGCCGCCGACTACTACTTCGTCAACGCGGTGCCGATCTTCGCCGTCGACGGGGACCAGATCGCCTTCCAAGGCCTTCTCGACTTCTCCCAGGCGCCGAGCTTCCGGGACGACAACGGCCGGGGAATCGCCGTCGCCGACGGCGTGGTCTACCTGGCGGCCAACCGGGTGCTCCGAGGAGACGGCGCCAACGGCAACAGCGCGCTCCACATCGGCCGCTACGCCAAGCTCGACGAGGACACCGGCGGGCAGGCACCGACGGTCTCCATCACCTCGCCCGCCGCAGGCACCGAGATCGAGGAACGCACCTTCGTCACCGTGGACGTCGCGGCCTCCGACGACATCCGGGTCGATGCGGTGGACCTCACCCTCGACGGCGCCTCGGTGGGCACCCAGTACACGCCGCCCTACACCTTCCGGTTCCGGGTGCCGGCCGGGCCGATGGTCACTCTCCAGGCAACCGCCCGCGACGGGGCGGGCAACGAGTCCTCGACTGAGCTCACCCTCCCCGTGCTCGCCAATAGCGCACCGGTGGCGGAAATTCTGACCCCGCTGGACGGCCAGGAAGTGCCGACAAACCAGCCCGTCCTGGTGGCGGTCGATGCCACCGACGATCAGGCTGTGACCCGCGTCGACCTCTCGGTGAACGGCAGCGTGGTCGACAGTCTCACCCAGGCGCCCTACCGGTTCGAGCTGTACAGCCCGACGTCCGGGAGCCCCTTCGCACTCTCCGCAGTCGCCTACGACGATCTCGGCCCGTCGCCGGTCGCCGGACCGGTGACCCTCAACGTAGTGCCCGACCAGCCTCCGACGGTCACCCTCCTCGACCCGCCGGACGGCGCCGAGGTCGTCGCAGGCTCCCAGCTCGCGGTCCTCGCGGGGGCGACGGACGACGTCGGAATCGACCGGGTGGACTTCTACGCCGACGGAAACTACGTCAGGTCGGCCGTGAACCCACCGCCGTACCGGATCTACCTCCCTGCCCCGGCGGCCGGCGCGTCTCTGCGCCTGCAGGCGATCGCACGTGACACGGACTTCCACCAGACCTCGTCGGCCGAGGTGACGGTCACGGGCATCGCCGATCCCTTGACCGAGGTCGAAGGGCGCGTCCTCGACGACGACGGGATGCCCCTCGCCGGCCTCGGCGTCGATTGCCAGGGGTACTCCGCGACCACCGGCACGGACGGCCGCTTCTCCATCTCCGGCTTCCCCACGGCAGCGGGCGCGGTCCACTGCGCCGCAGACTTCACCACGCCGACCGGCGAGCTTCGCCACGTCGTCTCGGCCGCCCGCCTGCCGGTGCCCGGGGGAGTGACCGACGTAGGAGATCTCGCTCCCTCGCGCCTCCTCCTCTACGGCGGATTCGGCCGCGGCTCGTTCTCGAACCCCGGAGCCGTCGCGCTCTTCAGCGACTCGACGGCCGAAGGAGAGCTCCTCGGCGACGGCGCGTCACCTGCCGGCCTCTCCGGCCTCGCCTTCGACGGCTCGGGCCGGCTCCTCGGCACGACCCTGGACGGTCCACAGGGCGGCAGGACCAGCACTCTCGTCGAGCTCGATCCCGACACGGGTGAGATCCTCTCTACCATCGGCTCCATCACCGACGGACCCGGAGGCTCCCCCATGGCGATCGGCGACCTGGCGATCGACCCGGTTTCAGGAGATGTCTACGGCTTGCGCTCGCAGGCCGACGGTGCGGGCGCCGCCGGTAAGATCTACCGGATCGATCCCTCGACAGGCGTGGCGGATCTCGTCGGCGATACGGGAACGGGTGACGCCGGCGGACTGGCCTTCGGGCAGGACGGCACCCTCTTCATGACCAGCTACGACTCGGTCGCCGGCGAGTCCGTGCTTCTCCGCCTCAGCCCCACCGACGCCGCGCCCCTCTCCCAGGTGGCGTTGCCGGACTTCTTCGATGGCCTGGCCGTGCGGCCGAGCGACGGACTCCTCTTCGCCACGCTGGGCGGGACGAGCGGAATCTATAGCCTCGACCCCCTCTCCGGAGCCGAGGTGGAGGTGGGCTTCTCCGACCTCGGCCAGGCGAGCGACCTCGCCTTCCGGCCGCCGCTGGCCGCGAGCGCGGAGACCACCGTCGTCGGCCGCGTGTTCGATCAGGACGGCGCGCCCATCGAGGGCGCCCGGGTGACCGTCCTGGGGATCTTCGCGGCCCTGAGCGGCGCCGACGGCCGCTTCACCGTCTCCCACGTGCCGACCGTCTTCGGCGACCTGGTCGCAGTGGTCCCCCCGAGCGCCCTCTCGAGCCAGCGTTCCGAGTCGGCGCCGGCAACGCCAGTCGCCCAGGGAACGACCGACGTCGGCGACATCGTGGTCGTGTCCGGAGTCTCGTTCATCGAGACCGCCCCGCCGCCTTCCGGGCAGTGAGGACGGGAGCAGCCGAAGCACCCCGGGGATCTCCGCCACCTGGCGGACGCCAGGCGCCTCCGTACCAGGGACGTGAGGAAATCCCCCTGGGCCGTCCGTCTCAACCCCATGACCAGAGACAACCCCCGACCCGGACCGCGTCCAACCAGCCCCCGCGGAGCCGCCTCACCATCGCACACCTTCCACTGACGTCTCTGATCACCGGATCCCACCAGGAGCAAGCCATGCGCCGCACCCCTGCCACCGCTCTCCTTCTCGCAGTCCTCCTCCCGACCCTGCTCGGCGCCCAGGATCTGAAGAGCAGTCCGAAGCAAGAGCACCAGCTCCACCCGGCCAACCAAGAAGAGCTCCGCCGAGCCCGACCCGACCTGACCACACCTGAGAAGCTCCAGGTCGATCGTCGGGCCATCAGCACTCCGAAACCAGGTGACGGGACCTCCTCGGGCCCACAGGACAAGGTCACCATCAAGCCGAGCCTCCAGGACGCCACCATCGAGCGCGCAGCTCACCTGGCCCAGACGAACGCCACAGCAGTCGCCTCGAATGTAGAGGAATCCTCCGGCACCTTCAGAGTCATCGATCTCCCCTCCTCGACGAACCAGGAATCCGCCATCCGCAAGGAGCTCCGGGCCGGCCTCGCTCCGAGCTCACCGGGCACGGTCGTGGTCGGCCGTCTGCCGATCGGCCCCCAACCCATCGAGGATCTCGAGCCCAGAGACCCAGGTTCTTCGGTTGACCTCCACAAGGCGGTCGACGACGTGTTGCGCCGACTGAACTTCATCCCCGAAGGCGCAGTCCCGATGAACGACGGCGGAGCGGATCAATCCCTATCCCAGCACCCCGCACTCCAAGGCGGCTGGAAGACCTTCGCTCTGCCCTACCAGATCGTCGGGAGCAACAAGGCAGGAACCGCGCTCAATCTTCGTCCCTTTGTCGTCGTGGACGCAGGGGGATTGAGGCCGGCCACCGGCGGGTCCTTCTGGGGGCGGATCTTCACCAGCGTGCTGGACATCGACCACCCGGACGAGTCCCATGCCATCGGCCGGAAGATCACCTTCCTGATCACCGGCTGAGCCTGATCACGATAGGCGGTGGTTCGGCGCCCCAATCTGATCAGATTGGGTGAGGGAGGGGGACAGTGGTCCCTTGAAGACCGTGATCAGGTCGTTGTTTGCTCGGCATCCTCCGCGCCCGGAGGGCGCGCGGGGTGGGAGGGGGCTGTGGATGGGGTGAAGGAGTGCCCCCCAGGGGGTTGACGTGCCCCCCGGAGGGCGTGTCTTCTTTCGGTGTCAAGCCAGAAAGGAGACGCCTCCCTTGTACCAGAGCCTGCTCGCCGACACCAGGTTTTTCTCGCTTCTTCTTCGCATCGACCGGGACCTGGCGCAGCAGGCCCATGCCGGCGGTTGCCCTTGGTGCGGCGGTGCACTGCACCGGGCGAGCTACCGGCGCAAGCCACGGGGCGGGGCGGGCCGGTTGGGCCCGGAGCACGCCGAGCGCTTCAGCTTCTGCTGCTCGGTGGAGGGGTGCCGGCGGCGGGTGACGCCGGCCTCGGTGCGGTTCCTCGGACACAAGGTCTTCTTCGCCACTGTGGTGCTGCTGGTGCCGGTGCTGCGCGACGGTCCGAGTCCGGAGCGCCTCGGCCGGCTCGAGGAGCTCTTCTCGGTGGACCGCCGGACCTTGGGGCGCTGGCGGCTGTGGTGGCGCAGGGTCGTGCCGGCGACGCCCTTCTGGAGAGCAGCGCGCGGCCGGTTTCGCCGTCCGCTGGGGGAGGACGCCCTGCCACGCCGCGAGCCGGAACCGAGGGACGAGCCCCCGGTCCATCCGTCTTCGAAGCGAGAACCGGTCCTCCGCGGGGAAGGCACCGCCCCGCTCGTGGCGACCAGTGTCCCTTGCCGGAAGCGGTCAGGGAACCAGCGCCCGGCGGGCGGCGAGGACGCGCTCGGCGGCCTCTTCGGGGGTGTCGGCGAGGGCGGTCAGGTGGCCCATCTTGCGGCCGGGGCGGGGGGCGGCCTTGCCGTAGAGGTGGAGCTTGACGTCCGGGAAGGCGAGCGCCTTGCCCCAGTCGGGCACGCGCACCGTGTCGCTGCCCTGCGGGTGCCAGAGGTCGCCGAGGAGGTTCGCCATCGCCGCGGGGCGGAGCAGCTCGGTCGAGCCGAGCGGCAGGCCGCAGACGGTGCGGAGCTGCTGCTCGAACTGGCTGGTGAGCGACGCGTCGACCGTCAGGTGGCCGGAGTTGTGGGGGCGCGGCGCCAGCTCGTTGACCAGCAGCTCGCCGTCGCCGGTCTGGAAC
Organism: uncultured Acidobacteriota bacterium; assembly: GCA_963843755.1. Classification (GTDB taxonomy): domain Bacteria; phylum Acidobacteriota; class Thermoanaerobaculia; order Multivoradales; family DATKCC01; genus CAWJLS01. Next base: position 182,174 of record CAWJLS010000012.1, on the reverse strand, counting down.
ATCTCGACGCACAGCACGCCGACCACCTCGAGCGCCTCCAGGATGCCGCGGGCCATCTCCACCGCTCGCTTCGCCACGCCGGCGGCGACCGGTGCCGGCGTCACCGACAGGTCGAGGATGTGGTTCTGGTGGTCGTTGGCGATCACCCCCCAGTGGGTGAAGGCGCCGTCCATGCCCCGGGCGCCGACCACGGAGACCTCCCGCTCGAAGTCGACGAACGCCTCCAGCACCGCCTCGTCGGTGGCGATCTCGTTCCAGGCGGCTTCGGCGCCGTCGGCGCTCTCGATCAGCGCCTGCCCTTTGCCGTCGTAGCCCCAGCCGGCGGTCTTGAGGACGGCCGGCGTGCCGAGCCCGCCCGCTTCACGCGGGGCGAGCGCCGCCTCGAGATCGGCCAGGCTGCGGATCGCGGCGAACGGCGCCACGGGGAAGCCGGCGGAGGAGAGGAAGTCCTTCTCCCGCAGCCGGTTCTGGGTCGTGTGGAGCACCCGGTGGGCCGGCCGCACCGGCGCCCGCTCCGCCGCCGCCTCGGCACAGGCGGCCGGGACGTTCTCGAACTCGAAGGTCACCACGTCGACCCGGTCGGCGAACTCCCGCACCGCGTCCAGGTCGAGGTAGTCGGCGACCACCTCCCGGTCCGCGGCCTGGCCGGTCGGCGTGTCGTCGCCGGGGGAGAGGACGTGGATGCGGTAGCCCATGGGGCGGGCGGCCAGCGCCAGCATGCGGCCGAGCTGGCCGCTGCCCAGGACGCCGAGGGTCGAGCCGGGGAGGAGCGGGCGCCCCCGCCCCGTGCCGGCGGTGCTCACGCGTCCTCCGGTGGCAGCACGTCGGCGCGGACCTTGGCCTCCTGCTCGGCCCGGAACGCGCGGAGCGTCTCGCGCAGCTCCGGCCGGTGGTTGCCCAGGATCGCCACGGCCAGGAGCGCCGCGTTCTTCGCCCCCGAGGTGCCGATGGCCAGCGTCCCGACCGGTACGCCCTTGGGCATCTGGACGATCGACAGCAGGGAGTCGAGGCCGGAGAGCGCCCGGCTCCGGACCGGCACGCCGAGCACCGGGACGACCGTCTGGGCCGCCACCATGCCGGGCAGATGGGCCGCGCCGCCGGCGCCGGCGATGATCACCTCCAGGCCGCGCGCCTCGGCGGAGGCGGCGTACTCGGCCATCCAGACCGGGGTGCGGTGGGCGGAGACGACCCGGCACTCGTGGGGGACGCCGAAGTCGGTGAGGGTCTCGTCGGCATGGCGCATGGTCTCCCAGTCGGAGGTGGAGCCCATGATCACGCCGACCAGGGGCTGGTCGGTCTGCTCGGGGTCACTCATGGCGGACGAAAACCTACCACGCTGTCAGGGGGCGGAGGGGTCGCCGGGGCCCCTCCACGTTCGAAGCGCTCGACAAGCTCCGCGCGACCGGGCTCAGCGTGTGGAGAGGCCCGTCGGCTGGAGGGAGCCGTCGAGCCATCTGGTCAATCGACCTCGACCACCCGGCCGGACCAGAGGAACCAGAGCTCGGCCCTCGGCGGGTCGGGGAGGTCGAGGGCTTCCTGGAGGGCGCGGGCGTAGGTGCGGGCCTGGGGGGTGTAGGCGCGGACGCGCGCGGCGAGGGCCGCGCCGTCGTCGACCCGGTCGGTCTTGTAGTCCGCGACGACCGGCTCTCCCGTGACGGGGTCCTGGTAGAGGAGGTCGACCGATCCGGCCAGGTAGGCGATGGGGCCCGCCTGGCGGAGGCCGGAATCAGGTTCGGACCGGGGCTCGGGACGGGCCAGGATCGGCAGCTCGCGGGCGAGAACCCGGCCGGGTGGGGTGGCGATCTCCCGGAAGCGGTCGAGGAGCGGCCCTTCGGCGAAGCGGTCGAGGAGTGTGTCCGCGAGCTCCACGGCGGCGTCGATCGGGGAGCCGGGTGGGAGCCCGCTTCCGCCAGGGGCCCGGACGATTTCGGGCAGCCGCGCACGGACGGCCGCGAGGGCGCCGGCGGCGTCCTGGGCGAGCGCCTCCGGGTCGAGCGCTTCGAGGACCTTGTGGACCGCGGTGCCGGCGGCCATCGCCGTCGGCCGGTCGACGGCGTCCTCCGCCGAGCTTGCCTCTGCGGGCTTCAGCACCTTCTCGAGCAGTCGGTGGGAGTCGGCGGAGACCGCGCCGCCCAGGGGCCGCCGGCTGTGGTGCCAGGCGGCCTCGCGCAGGGCGAGGAGCCGCTCGGAGTCCCCGGCGACGCGCTCCAGGTCGGGGGCCGGTGGCTGCGCGGCCGGCGGTGTCACCGGATCGGAGGCTTGGTGCCCCGGCGGCGATGCTTCCTCCGTCTCTCCGGTCTCCTGGGGGGCACGCGCCGGGAACACCCAGCGCACCTGGTGGCGGTCGATGCGTCCGTCCGTCGCTTCGGAGCCCTGCCAGAGGTCGGTCAGGGTGAGGTCGGTGGGGAAGCGGCTGCCCAGCAGGTCGAGGTGGCTGCCGGCCTCTTCGGGCGCGCGGGGGCGGGGCGAATCGGGCCAGGCGCCGGCGAGCACCAGGCGCTGCTCGGCCCGGGTCATGGCGACGTAGAGGGTGCGCACCCGCTCGGCGGCCTCCACGCGGCGGCTCTCCTCCCGCACTTCGGCGAAGCCGGGCGTCGGGGCGCCGAACAGGCAGTACTCGACCCGCTCGCCGCGTCCCTCGCCCCCTCGTCGGCCCCGACCCTCGTCCGGCCGCCCGCCGGTCTCCACGACGCCCGGGGCGCGGACGCGGCCGGCGGCGATGTCGGGACGCCGGTCAGGCGGCGAGGTCTTGTGGAGCTGGGCCAGGTAGACGTGGGCGAAGTCGAGCCCTTTGGACTTGTGGATGGTCATCACCCGGACCGCGTCCTCGCCGGTCTGGTCACCATCCCCGTCGCCGTCTCCTTCGCCGTCTCCGCGTCCAGTTTGGGGCGGGCGCCCCTCCTCCTCGTCCAGGGCCTCGCTCACGCCGCGCCGCAGGGCGCGGAGGATCGCGGTGGCGTCGCCCGCGGAGATCTCCATGGCCTCGCCCAGCCGACGGAAGAAGCGGTCCAGGTTGGCCAGGCGGTAGGCGCCCAGGTGACGGGCGGAGGCGATCAGCTCGAGCGGCACGAGGGTCCGGAGGCGCTCGACGAAGCGGTCGGACGGGTCCTCGGCAAAGGAGCGGCGCAGGCGCTCGATCGCCTCGACCGCCGCGAACAGGGCGCGCTCCCAGCCGCGGATCCGTTCGAGGCCGGGGATCGCCGACTCCGGCGGCATGCTCTCGAGCGCCCGGGAGATCGCCTGCCGGACGGCGTCGAGGCCAGCCTGATCGGCCCGATCGGTCAGGTCGGCCCGATCGGTCAGAGTGGGCCGGGCGGGAGCGCTGCCGGCGCCGCCCAGCTCGGTCATGCGGCCGGGGAAGTCCGCCCGCCAGAGCGGCAGGAGGGCGGCGTCCGGCACGCCGACGGCGGGGCAGCGCAGGAGCGTGAGGAGTGCCAGGTGGTCGCCCGGGTCGATTACCGCCCGCACCACGGCGGCGGCGTCGATCACCTCGCGGCGGCGGTAGTACTGGCGGTCGCCGGTGACCGCGAACGGCACGCCCTCGCGGCGCAGGGCTTCGAGGTAGTCGTCCAGATCGGAGAAGGAGCGCAGCAGAATCGCCGCGTCCCGCCAGGCCACGCCCTGCTCCCTGTGCAGCCGCGCCAGGTCGCGGGCGATCGCCGCCGCTTCGATCGTCGTCGCGTCGCCCGACCGGGTGGCGGCGAGCGACGGCGCACCGGCGGCTTCGGCGTCGGAGAGCCAGGAGACCCAGTACTCGACCGGCGCCCACGGATCGTGGGAGAAGCCCGGCTCGGCCGCCAGCCGTTCGCACGCCACCAGGCGCTCGAACCGGGGCTGGAGGCCCGGTTGCTCGGCCATCACCGGCTCGACCGCCCAGGTGACCTCGTCGAGGATCGCCGGCACCGAACGGAAGTTCTCCACCAGGACCCGCTTCTCGCCGCCCGCCGCGCGGACCCGCTCCCACAGATCCTCGTAGGCCCGCAGGTCGGCGTTGCGCCAGCCGTAGATCGACTGCTTCGGGTCGCCCACCAGGAAGAGCCCCGGCCGGGCGCGGTCGTCCCCGGCGCCGAGGGTCGCTCCGGCCGCGCCTCCGTCCGGAGGCGCGTTCAACGCGAGGGCGGCGATCACCTCCACCTGGAGGCGGTCGGTGTCCTGGAGCTCGTCGACCAGGAGCTGGTCGATCCGGCGGCGGGCCCGGCGCGCCACGTCCGGGCGCCGGACGAGCAGGTCGCGGGCCTCCGACAGCAGGTCGTGGAAGGTGGCGACGCCGGCCAGGCGCATGCGCTGGCGGACCGCTCCGAGGAGCGGCGCGAGCACCCGGCGGGCGCATTCGAGGAGCTCCGGGTCGAGGCTGCGCAGCCGGTCGACCGCCACCAGCAGGTCGCCGGCGGCCGTGGCCACCGCGCCGGGGTCGTGACCGGAGGGCGTTGCGTCCCCCGCGGCTTCGGACAGGGCGCCGGCCTCACTCTTGTTGAAGCGGCCCCGCGCCCACTCCTTGAGGCGCCCGCGGAGCGAGTCCTTGCCGTCGTTCCAGGCTGCGTCCACCGCCGCGCAGAGCGGCCCGATCGCCGTCTCCCGCTCGGCCGCCGCGCCGCTCGCCCGCACGGCGTCGAGGACTTCGCCCGTCTTCTTCGACCGGGAGAGCCCGTCGAGGCGCCCGGCCGCCGCCTGCTCGAACCGGTCGACCGCCGTGGCGAGCGCGGCGGCGAGGGCCCGGGTCTGCTCGGGGGAGAACGGCGACACCTCGAGATCCTCGGGGCGGAGCCCCTCCCGCGCCAGCGCGTCGACCACGGCGGTGACCAGCTCGGCCGGGCCGATCCCGCGGCCGGCGAGCGCCAGCAGGTCGGGGTCGCCCATCGCGTCGCCGTGGCGCGCGTCCAGGCTGCCGTAGCCGGTCCGGAGGCGCCGCTCCACCACCTCGCGCGCGATCTCCTCGATCCGGCTGCCGTCTGCATCCACCTGGAGCTCCGGGTGGAGGCCGGCTTCGAGCGGATGGGCGGCCAGGAGGCTGCGACAGAAGGCGTGGATGGTGCGCACCACCAGGTGGTCGAGGGCGCCGAGCAGGGCGTGGGCGCAGCGCGAGCGCTCGGGCTCCGGCGGCAGGGCGTCGGCCAGCAGCCAGGGTGGCAGCGCGTCGCTGGCGTCCGTCGCCAGCCGGGCCAGCGCCTGGCCGATGCGCGATGCCATCTCCGCCGCGGCGGCCTCGGTGAAGGTGATCGCCACCACACGGGAGAGAACCTCCGCCGCCACCGCTTCCGGGTCGGGCGGCGACGGCGGGGCGAGCGGCCGGGCGGCGGCCTCGCGCTCCGCCACCCGGGCGGCGCCGCGCTCCCAGCCCGGACCCAGCGACCAGGCGAGAATGCGGGCGGTCAGGGTGGTGGTCTTGCCGGTGCCGGCGCCGGCCTCGACCAGGAGCGGCCGTTCGAACTCGCGCTGGGCGAGCTCCCGGGCCGCCGCGTCGTGGGCCAGAGCCTGCCGCGCGGACGGGTCCCGGCGGGGGAGCGCGGTCGCCGTCCTCTCGTGGGCGCCCCGGGCAGGATTACCCGGGGCCCCGCCGGCTGATCCGGCCGGGGAGTCGGCGGCGGGATGGCGGTCCGAGCCGCCTGAAGTGTCAGCAGGGCCGAACAGGGCGAGCTGGTCGCCGTCGCGGTCGCGGTCGCTCACCCTTCGCCCTCCGTTCCGGATGGACCCGGGCGGCCCGGCCGGTCGGAGCCGTTTGGCAGGGTCCACACGCCGAGCAGGGCGGAGACGGCGTGTCGGCGCAGGTCGGCGTCCGCCGCCTCCGGAGTCGCGAGCGTTCCCTGCCGCCGCTCCGCCGCCCACTCGTTCAGGCGCCGCCGGGCCCCCGAGTCGCCCCGGACGCAGGCCTCGCGCACCGGGCACCAGGCGCAGCGGCGCGGCTCCAGGTCCCGGTCGGGCTCGACCAGGCGCGGGAAGAAGGCGCCGCGGTCCCAGACGCCCAGGGTGGCGCGCACGGCGGCGGTGAAGGCCTCGACGAACGGCACGTGGTTGCCCCACACCGTGAACTCCCGCTGCTCGGGCGGCAGGTTGGGCGGCAGGAAGACGTAGCGCCCCTGGCCGGAGTGCATGCTCGGCAGCGGGCCGTCGGTGGCGAGGGCGTAGGCCACCGCCTGGAGCCGGTTGCCGGCCTCCACCTGGCGCAGGAAGTGCTCGTCGCGGGTCTTCTGGCGCACAGCGGTGGAGATCGGCTTGCCCGTCTTGTAGTCGGTCAGCCGCAGGCCGGCGATCCGCCGGTCCACCATCCGGTCGACCCGGTCGGCACGGAAGCGGAGCGGGCGCTCGGTGCCGTCGGCGTCGGTCACGGTGACGGCGCCGGTGACCTCCACCGCCAGGACCGACGGCACGCGCGGGTGCCACTCGACCTGTCCCGCCGTCTCCACGAACGGCCGGGCGGCGGCCGCCAGCGCCCGTTCCAGGCCGGGCAGGGCGATCCCATCTTCGGCGAGGAGCGCCGCGGCGCGGTCGAGCAGGATGCGGTCGAGCTCCTCCCGGTCGGGCCATGGGACCTGGACCGGCTCGCGGCCGTCGGCCTCCTCGAGGGTCGTCGACCGCCCTCGTCCGGCTCGATCGGACCGATCAGGTCGGCCGGGCCGGCTGGAGACGGTGTCTTCCGGCGGCGGCAGGGCGCGGGCGACGATCTCCTCGAGCGCGGCGTGAACCAGGGAGCCGACCCGCAGGGCGTCGAGGCTGGGGGCGGCCTGGAGCGGGTCGGGGGTCGGCTCGATCCGGAGGAGGCGGGCGAGGAAGGTCTGCCACGGGCAGGCCGCCAGCCGCTCCAGGGTCGTCACCCAGAGCTCCGCCCGCCGCGGATCGCCCGGATCGTCCGGCGCCGCCGGCCCGACGAAGCCGAAGTAGGGGCCGAGGCGGCGGGCGCGGTCCCAGCCACCGGGCTCCGAGAGGTCCGGGTCGATCTCGTCGAGGACCCGGCGGTGGGCCGCGGCGAGGGCGCCCCAGTGGGCGGGGTCGTCGCCGGTCGCGCCGGGCGCTTCGATGGCCCCGGGCGCTTGGATGGCCGCGGGCGCTTGGATGGCCGCGGGCGCTTGGATGGCCGCGGGCGCTTGGATGGCCGCGGGCGCTTGGATGGCCGCAGGCGCTCCGGCCGGCGAGGGTTCGGCCCGGTCCTCGCGCAGGGCGATCGCCGCCAGCGCTTCGAAGCGGTCGCGGTCGCCGGCGAGCCCCGCGGCGAGGGCCTCCTCGACGGCCGGACGGAGGGTCGGCTCCAGGGTGTGCGGCGCGATCGGGTGACCGGGCCGATCAAGCCGTTCGAGGAGCGGCGAGCGCGGGTTCGGCTGGCCGTCGGCGGTCGTGCTCTGCCACGACAGGGTGACGTCGGGGGCGGCGGCGACGAGCTGGGCGAACAGGTGGCGCTCCTCGTCGAAGCCGCGACTCTTGACCGGCAGGTCGGGCAGGACGTCCAGGAGCAGGCGACGCAGGTCGTCCGCCAGCAGCGGGTCCTCCCGGATCGGCCGCGGGAAGGCGCCGCGGTTCAGGCCGACCAGGAACAGGTGCTCGAAGGTCCGGCCGCGGGCCTCCGTGGCGTCGAGCAGCGCCACGCCGCCGCCGGCGCCGCCCACGGCGTCGCGGCCGGCGCCGTCGAGGGCATGGTCGACGAGGGAGACCAGCTCGTCGAAGGAGAGCTCCAACGGCCCCGGAGCCTCCGCCTCCAGGGCGCGGATCGGTGCCCAGAGCGGATCGGCGGGGGAGTGGTCGTCGTCGACGGACCCGGACGGGGCTGCCCAGCCGAGCTCGTCGCTCAGCAGGCGGCGGAGGCGGGCCAGGTGGTCGCTCACCGGCGCCGGCTCCGGCCACTCCGACAGGGTCCGCACCAGCCGGCCGGCGTCCTCGACCGCGCGGCGCAGCACCCGGGTCGGCACCCGCCGTCGGAGCGCCCGCTCCGCTCCCGTGGCCTCGTCCCGCGCTACGTCGCCGTCGGACGCCCCCTCGGAGGCGTCCACCCCGCTCCCGTCTCCACCCTCGGCGAGGGCCCGGAAGCCTTCGCGGACCGGCAACGGGAACCCGGCGTCGTCGAACCGGCGCAGACGGCCGAGGTCGATCCGGGTCACGTCGGCCAGGCGGGCGGCGCCGAGGGCATGGAGCGCCAGCCGCAGCTCCAGGCGGCGGTCGGTCCGGGCGTCCGCGGCGGTCGGGGCGTCGGAGGAGCCGGCACCCGCGCCACGTGGTCCCAGGGCGTCGAGCCAGCGGTCGGCCGGCACCTCGGCACCGCGGCGGAGGACCTCGATCAGGGCCTGGAACCGGCGGCCGGCGGGCAGGAGCGGCCCGCGCCCGCCTGCCGGACCGGCTCCCGAAGTGGGGACGCCCGAGAACGGGATGCCCAGCCGGGTGAGGTGGCGGCGGAACGCCCGGGCGAACGGCTGCTCCGGGGCCAGAGAGCGGGCGACCACGCCGATCCCTTCGGCGCGCGCCCCCCGGTCGAGCAGGGCCCGGATGCGCCCGGCCACCCGGCGCGCCTCCGCGTCCGCCCCCGGGGCCGCCAGGGTCCTGAGGACCGGCGCGGACGGGCTCGGGATCGCCGGCTCGTCGGCCTCGCCGGTCTCGTCGGCCTCCTCGGTCTCGTCGGCCTCGCCGGAATGGGCCTCGCGGCCGGTTCCGGGCACCTCTCCGATCGTCCCGACCTCGCCGATCTCGCCGATCTCGACCATCTCGACCATCTCGACCATCTCGACGGGGCCGGCCATGGACCCGAGGCGCTCCAGGAACCGCCGGGTGAACCCGGTCTCGAGCGCCGCCCGCGGGCCGGCGCCGGAGGCCGGATCGGGCGGCCGGTCGAGCACCACCGTCGCCCCCAGGCGGCGGAGCAGCGCCTCGATCAGGGTCGTGGCCACGCCGGTGGCATCGGCGAAGCCGTGGATCAACACGCCCCGGCAGGGGAGGAGGGCGGGATCGGTCTCGAGCAGGTCGGCCGCCCGGCGCAGGCGGTGCCAGGGGAGCTCCACCTTCAGCTCCGTCTCCATCGCCCGGAACGCCCGCTCGACGTCGGACGAGAGCCGGACCAGCGCCACCGCCCGCTCGCGCTCGGCCCGGGTGCCCACGAGCCGTTCGGCCCGATCCTCCGGGGGCTCGCTCTCCTGCTCGTCCCTCCGACCGTTCCTCCGGGCCTCGACCTCCGGCCGCTGCGCCGCCGCCTCCATGACCGCGTCCGCCAGCTCCGGCTCGAGCCCCGCGTGCAGGAAGTCGCGCACGGTCGCCGTCACCGGCCTGTAGCCGTCCGACAGCGCGTCCAGCGGCTCGGCCAGCGCCGGCACCTCCCGCCCCAGCCGCCGCACCAACACGTGGAGCAGCGCGGACCCCGCCCGTTCGGTCCGCTCGTCGCCCTCGCCCTCGTCCTCGTTCTGCCGGCCGGCCTCTCCCCGGTCTCCGCGGGCCCCGACAGCGATCCCCGCAGCGTCTCCGGCGTCCAGAACCTCGCCGGCGAGGGCGGAGAGGGTCTGGATCACGACCCCCGCCGCCGCGCGCCCCCGGCGCCGCACCAGCTCCGCGGACAGGTGGAGCCGCAGACTCTTCGACGGCACGACCACCCGCAGCGGCTTTGCTAGACGGGCGAGACGGTCGTCGAGATTCGCCCCGCCGGCCGCCCCGTCGAGGCGCTCCTCCAGCCAGGCGAACACCGCCTCCTCCGCCGCGCGCGGTCCGGCGGCGACGAGGATCTTCGGCGGATGCGAGTCGGCGGGGGCCACGGGTTCGGGGACAGGCGAGCCGGAGCGGTGGTCAGGCGCCATGGTAAAGCTCTGACGCGGTACGTACCACCTCGGCAATCCGATCGAGATGCGCTCTTGGATCGTCGATGCCCTCCACCAGGTCCGGATATAGGATAGACAGCCAACGGTTGATATAGGTCCTGTCACTTGGACCCTCGACCCAGATCAGGCTATTGGCCTGGAGCAGGTCGCTCGCCCGGATTCCCAGGTCTCTGAGAACGAGCAAACTATCTTGGGGTGCTACGACCTGGCGCGGCACGGTGACGTTTCCCTGGGATGACAAGTGGACGATGTTGACCCCATCCGTCGGTTCGATGAAGGCATTGGAGTGTGTGGCGATGACGTACTGGTTGCGTGTCTCTTCGATGAGAAATCTGAGCAACTCGCGCTGCAGTGTTGGGTGGAGGTGGATCTCCGGTTCTTCGACGCAGAAGAGGAGGTTCTGTCCTGCGAGAAAGGCAACAGCGAGAATAATGAGCTGATGAACTCCCGTTCCATATGAGCTCAGTGGGAGCCGGAGACCACCGCGAGCCACGAGGATCCTTGTATTGTCGTGGGTTACTTCTAGGGTGATGTCGGATAGATGTAATAAGCGCTGTACGAGTTCTTCAATTCTATGAAACTTCTCCACGTCGGCGTCTTGCCCGATTTCGGGATGTTGCCACGAAGCGAGAAGCCCAACGAGACCGGTGCCATCGACTCCATTCCCTCGACCGTCCCTAATTTGTCTGTACTGGGGGATCATCCTTGTTTTGGGGATCCTGCCAAGAAAGGGTCGGGCGAGCTTCTCGGAAAGCTCCTGCTTCACTTCCTTTAGGTGTTCCTTGGACGGTGGACCGGCGAAGCGCTTCTTGAGGTTGTCAATCATCAGCCTTTCGGTCTCTGAAGGTGCGAGATCCTCAAATGGATGAAGCGTCCACGTGGAATTGCCATCTGAAGAGAACGTCTTCTCGAACAGGATCGATCGTCCTGGTGCCAGGCCGCCGAGTGAGTCTCCCCGCTCGACTTCGAGCTCGATCCTGATGAAGGGAGCGTTCTCGGCGCTTCTGAGGTGCCGATCGGTCTGGCCGAGCTCGCCAAAACCAGCAGACTGTTGGATCGTTTGTAGGCCGGCAAGGACGTTGGATTTCCCGGAGTTGTTCGCGCCGATCAGGACATTGACTCGAGATCTCAAGTCAATCATGACCGGTGACGAGCCGATGCTCCTGAAGTTTCCGAAGCCGATGCGGAGGAGTTTCATTTCCGTCCAATCCAGACGACGCCTACGACGGGCTCGACCCGTTCGAGCTCGGGGTCGCCGGTCACCACGTGTCCGTCGACTTCCATGCCGAGTGCAATGGCGAAGGAATCGGCGTAGGAGACCGGGTAGAGCGCCTTGATGTGCGCGGCAGCGAGCGTGCGGGTGCGATCTGCGTCGAGGACGTTGAGCGGGAACTGGTCGATCGCCGCGAGGGCCTGCTGTGCGGCGGGAAGGCCTCGCTCCCGTTCTACGATGTAAGCTACTTCGCCGAGATTGACGACCGAGAGATACGCAACGGCCTCTTCATCTGCGCACTTGGTGAGTATGTCTTGGACGAGAGAGGCTCCGTGTTCGTCTTCGAGATACGCGAGGAGCGCGAACGAGTCCAGGACGAAGCGGGACCGTTCGGTTGCCGTCATCGCTTCTCGCGCTCCCGCTCTCGGCGACGTTCTTCGATGAGTGCCCTAGTGAGTGACGACTCTCCCGTGAGGAGGCCTCTCCCCTCGACCACCGGATTGCTGAGCGGAGGTACTAGGCTCAGAACCCCGCCGTAGTCCACGATCCGGATTCTCTGACCCGGCTCGATGTGGTACCGATGCCGGAGCGGAGCGGGAATGACGACCCAGCCCTTGGCGGAGACGGTGGCGGTGGCGGTGTCTGGGGTTCGGGTGGTGGACATCGTTGACTCCGTTCCGCTGGTTATACATTGACCTTCGCTAGTATAACAGTTCGTGTCGTCCGAGGGCTCGAGCAATTCCGCGAAGTCTTTGTGACTCGGCGTCTAGCAGCCCGTGGTGAAAGTCCACATGGTCGCGCGCATGGGTCTTGCGAGGCGGATTCAAGGCGCGAGGAGGAAGCGATGCGCGGTGCCATCGTTGTCGACGAGCAACGCAGAAGCCGGCCGCAATTCCCATGCGCCCAGAGGGTTGCGGCGGCATGGGGCCGTCTACTTCGTTCCCGCTCTTCGACGATGCGACGGCATCGCCTGCGTTGCGGTGCCTCGTATCCGGCCCCATGGCGTCCGCAACGCGACCGTGCGGACTTTCACCGCGGGCTGCTAGAGCTCCCTTGGTGCTCCCCGCAGTAGGATGCAGGGGCCGCCGGCCGGCGGCACCGACCGGAGGACAACAGATGAACGAACGCTTCTTTTCTCTGCTCCAGGCCTGGGACGGCAACGGGCTCGTGGTCCGCCACGACCGGCCGACCGGGACGTGGATCATGATCGCCATGCACGACGACACGTTGGGTCCGGCGGCGGGCGGGACGCGGATGAAGGTCTATCCGGAGCTGGCGGACGGGCTGCTGGACGCCATGCGGCTGGCCGAGGGCATGACCTACAAGTTCGCCGGCGTCGGTCTGGCCCGGGGCGGCGGCAAGGCGGTGCTGGCGATTCCGCGGCCGCTCGAGGCTTCCGAGCGGGAGGGGCTGCTGGAGCGCTACGGCGAGCTGGTCGAGTCGCTCCGGGATTCGTTTTCGACCGGGCCGGACCTGGGGGCGGGCCCGGACGCCATGAGCATCGTGGCGCGCAAGACCCGCTACGTCTTCGGGGCCGATCCGGAGACCGGCCGGGCGGTCGATCCGGGGCCGTTCACCGCCCACGGCGTACTGGTCGGGCTGCGGGCCGCGCTGGAGCACGTCTTCGGCAGCGACGATCCCGCGGGGCGGTCGGTCCTGGTGGAGGGGCTGGGGGACGTGGGTGGGCCGCTGGCCCGCGAGCTCGCCGGGCTGGGGGCGCGCCTGTTGGTCGCGGATCTCGACGCTGCGAAGGCCGCGAGGGTGGCCGGCGAGCTGGCCGATCGGGCTGGCGCGCGCGGGGAGGTGGAGGTGGTGCCGCTGGCGCGGGTGCCGGAGACGGTCTGCGACGTCTACGCACCGTGCGCGGTCGGCGCCACGGTGAACGCGGAGACCGTCCCACGGCTGGGCTGCCGGATCGTCGCCGGCTCGGCCAACAACCAGCTCCGCGAGGAGGCGGACGCGGAGCGGCTCCACGACCGCGGCATCGTCTACGTGCCGGACTACATCGGCAATGCCGGCGGCGCCATCGCGATCCTGTCGATCCACGATGGCCTCGACCGGGCGGCGATCGACGCCAAGATCGAGGGGATCGCCGGCACGGTGAGCGAGATCCTCCGCGAGGCTGCCGACGCGGGGGAGACACCGCTGGCCGCCGCCCGGCGCCGGGTCGACCGGGTGCTCGCCGCGAGACGGGCCGCCAAGGCGGGCTGACCGGCCGCAAGGCCGCCGGGCCGCCGGGCCTCAGACGGAGCGGGGGATCTGCAGGACGACCCGCGCGCCGCCCAGGTCGGGATCGTTGCCGACCTCGAGCGTGCCGCCCATCCGGGTCACCATCTCGTGGGCGATCGCCAGCCCGAGGCCGGTGCCCTGGGGCTTGGTGGTGAACAGCGGCAGGATCACCTGGTCGATCTGGTCCGGCGGGATGCCGGGTCCGCTGTCGGCGACCGACAGGAGGGCCTGCTTCTCGTCCTCTTCGAGGGCGACGCGAATCCGTCCCGCCCCCGCGGTGTCGGCGAGCGCCTCCGTCGAGTTGGCGATCAGCCCGAGGAGGATCTGGTAGACCGCGCGCGGATCGCACACGGTCTCGACCGGCCGTCCGTCCGGCGGGAGCGACTCGATCAGGTGGATCCTCGGGCCCGTCAGGCAGTCGCGGATCGCCGGAAGCTCTGCCACCAGCAGGGCCCGCAGGTCGACCCGGGGCTCGACGGAGACCTCGAAGAGGTTGAAGGTGCGCAGCCGGTCGAGCAGCACCTGGATCCTCTGGACGTCGGAGAGGCAGCGCTGGATGTAGGAGAGCATCTTCTCGGTCGAGAACTCTCGAACCGATTCGGCCATGACCGAGAGCGCGGTCTTCATGGCGTTGGTGGGGTTGCCGATCTCGTGACGCACCGAGGAGAGCACCTGCCCCAGGTTGTTCATCATGTCGATCCGGGCGGCCACGCTCCGGAGGCGCCGAAGCTCCGTGACGTCGCGGAAGACGAAGACCCAGCCGAGGTCGGCGCCGTGGTGCGATGCCGGGAACTTCGAGTACTCGAAGGTCGGCTCGCCCGCCGCGGCGTGCACTTCGCCCTCGGCGTCCTCGAGTACCAGCTCCTCGTTGGCCAGGGCCGTCCGGAGCATGCGGGTGAGGTCCCGGCCGAGAATCCGGTGGAACGGACCCGAGAGCGACCGCTGTGCGGCGAGGTTGCAGCGCAGGATCTTCCCTGCGTGATCGGTCAGGAAGACCAGGTCCGAGACCCCGTCGACGGCCGCCTCCCACTCCGTCTTGGCGCGGGAGACGGTCCGGTAGAGCCGCGCCAGATCCTCCTGGTCGAACGCCTGCGGTGTCGCGGGCTCGGTCGCGCGCCGGCCTCTCGAGGTCGTCACGGGGCCGCCTCCTCCGGCACCGGTCGCTTCATGTGCACCGCCCGGAACCCTTGCTCGACGGTGACGAACCCGAGCCGCTCGTAGTAGCGGACGAGCCGGGCGAGGATCTCCGGGTCGGACTGGCCGATCGGCCGCGCCGTCGTGTGGACCGGCTTGCCCAGGGCGTCCGCGATCATCAGCAGCCGGCGGATGAGGGCGGTTCCCAGCCCGAGGCCGCGGCACGACGACGGGACCAGGATGAGATCGAGGCTGAAGGCGTAGCGGCTCTCGGAGAACCGCATGGTCGCCGACCCGTTCTCACCGAGGTGGGCCTTCATCTCGGTCGTGGCGTTGAGCGTCGAGACCTCGGTCGAACCGAGTCGGCACGCGTCCGCTCCGCCAGCCGCCAAGAGTGTCCCGGTCCCGTCCACCGGCCGCCGGTCCTTCAGCTCATCTCGTCGACGACCTTGGGGACGATCTTCTCCAGGGTCTTGCGCGCCAGCGCCTGGTTGCCGTCGACGGTCATGACGACGATGAAGTGGAGGTGGCTGGCCGCGTCCGCTCCGGAGCACTCCATGATCACGAGGCCCTTGGGCGTGGCGATGGTCATCTTGCGGCACGAGTCGAGGCCGATCTTGCCGGAGGCTTCGTGGGCGCTGCGGAAGATGTCGTTGAAGACGGCGCCGGTCGCTTCGAGGTCGACGTCCGAGGTGGTCGAGTCGGTCAGGAGCGTCTCGCCGGTGAAGTCCATGATGCCGGAGGCCAGGTAGCCTTTGATCTCGCGGAACTCCTGCAGGTAGGTGTCGAGAGCCATGGTCCACATCCTTTCGCTTGAAGGTGAATCTGCGGTGTCTGCGCCCGACGGCCCACGGGGCCAGGGCGAGGTCTCGCGTTGCTGCTCGTCCTTGCGCTGCATCGCTTCGAGAAGCAACCTTTCGAGGCTGAGCTCAATTCGTTTGTCTTTGATCTTGCAGCGGTTGCTGACGGTGATCTCGGCCTGGTCCCACGCCACCAGCTCGAGGGCGGCTTCCAGGCCCGTCCGGTCGCCGTGGGAGGCGTCGTAGAGCTCACCTTGGCGGAAGAACAGGATGCCGCTGTCTCCCTGGTGCTTGATGCGTACGGTGCAGGTCTTGCGCTCCAGGGCCAGGAGCTGGAGGAAGCTCGCCACCGACAGGCCCCGCAGCAGGCTGTCTCCCGCGCTCTCGTCGAGCCCTTCGAGAATGCGCTTGCGGAGCTCGGCGATGTCGAGCGGCTTGTCGATGAAGTCGACGATCCCCATCCGGTCGAGTGTCAGCTCGAGCTCGGGAGTGCCGAAGGCCGTCATGACGATGCACGGTACCGGCCGGGAGCTCCTGGAGATCTCGGCGACCAGGCCGGCGCCGTCCAGCTTGGGCATCCGGATGTCGGTGACCACGAGGTCGACGTCGTGCCGGTCGAACAGGCGCCGCGCCTCGGCCCCGTCACGGGCCAAGAGGAGGTCGTACGGCTCTCCGGACAGCGCGTCCTCGAGACTGGCGACGAAGCTGGTGTCGTCGTCGGCAAGCAGGACCGTAGGGGTCCTCTCCGTCGAGCGGGGTTGCTCTCGCTTCGTTCTTTCGTTCACTTTGATGATCGATGTAAAATAAATGAATCAAGGACCTGCGCGTTACCTTCGAGAATCGCGCGTGTCGTTATCGTAGGAGCCGCAGAACGCGAGAACCACCACCCCCGCGGGTAGATCCGTGGACATCGAAGGGCGGCTCTTCAGCGCCTTTGCCAATAACGTTTAATTAATATCGATCGCACAGGAGGCCGTGCGCCGGCGGTGCGGTGCCCGACGGTCCGGCAGAGACCGGCTCCCGTCGGGTGCTCGCGGACCCGGTCCCGACGGGCCTGCAACCTGTCGCGCGCCCTATCCGTAAGAGGGGTCATGGCCCACCTCAAGCTCGCCTTCCGGAACCTTGCGAAGACTCCGTTCATCACGGCGGTGGCGGTGATCTCCCTCGCCCTGGGGATCGGCGCGAACGCCGCGATCTTTTCGCTTTTCGACCAGATCCTCCTCCGTCCGCTGCCGGTCCAGGAGCCGCAGCGGCTGGTGAACCTGGCCAACCCGGGTCCGAAGCCCGGCTCCCAGTCGTGCAACCAGGCCGGGGATTGCGATCACGTCTTCAGCTACGCCATGTTCCGGGACCTGCAGGGCGCGGACCTCGGCTTCAGCGGCGTCGCCGGGCAGCGCCTGTTCGGCGCCAACCTGGCGACCGACGACCGCACGCTGAGCGGCGAGGGGGTGCTGGTGTCGGGCTCCTACTTCTCCGTCCTCGGCCTCCAGCCTCAGCTCGGCCGGCTGTTCACGCCGGCCGACGACGGTGCGCCGGGACAGCACCCGGTGGCGGTTCTCGGGAACGGGTTCTGGACCCGTGAGCTCGGTGCCGATCCGAAGATCGTCGGCCAGACCCTGGTGGTCAACGGCGTGACCTTGACCGTCGTCGGCGTGGCGCCCCACGGCTTCAAGGGCACGACGACCGGGTCGGTGCCGGACGTCTACGTCCCCCTCTCCATGCACGCGGCCGTCGACTCGTTCTTCGACGAGAAGGACTTCGACGACCGGAGGGTCTACTGGGTCTACGCCTTCGCGCGGCTGGCACCCGGGGTCTCGGCGGAGCAGGCTTCCGCCGGCGCCAACCGGGTCTACTCGGCGATCCTGAACGATGTCGAGGCGCCGCTCCAGGACGGGATGAGCGACCAGACCATGGAGCGGTTCCGTGCCAAGGAGCTGGTGCTGGAGCCGGGCGCGCACGGCCAGAGCAGCATGCGCGGGCAGGCGCGGACACCGCTCGTCCTGCTGTTCTCGATCACCGGGGTCGTGCTGTTGATCGCCTGCGCCAACATCGCCAACCTGCTGCTGGCGCGCGGCGCCGCCCGGGCCCAGGAGATGGCGATCCGCAGCTCTCTCGGCGCGGGCCGTGGCCGGCTGCTCCGCCAACTGCTCACCGAGGCGGCCCTGCTGGCGGTGCTCGGAGGCGCGGCCGGATTGCTGGTCGCCCGCTGGACGCTGGGGCTGATCAGCTCTCTGCTGCCGGCGGATCAGGTGGCTTCACTCCGGCTCACGATCAGCCCGGAGGTCGCCCTGTTCGCCGGTGCCGTGGCGCTCCTCACCGGCCTGTTCTTCGGCCTCTACCCGGCGCTCCACGCCACCCGCCCCAACCTGGTGGCGTCGCTCAAGGCAGGCGGCGGCCAGCCGTCGGCGGCGCGCGCGGCGGCCCGCTTCCGGTCGACTCTGGTGACCGCCCAGATCGGCCTGTCGATGGCGTTGCTGCTGGCGGCCGGCCTGTTCATCAGGAGCCTGGTCAACATCAGCCGGGTCGACCTCGGGCTCGACAAGGAGAACCTGGTGACCTTCTCGCTGGCGCCGGCGCTCAACGGCTACCAGCCGGCCCAGAGCCTGGCGCTGTTCGAGCGGGTCGAGGAGGAGTTGGCGGCGCTTCCCGGCGTGCGCTCGGTTTCCGACGCTCTGGTGCCGATCCTGAGCGGCAGCAACTGGGGGAGCAGCGTCAACGTCGAGGGTTTCGAGCGGGGCCCGGACACCGATTCGGACGCCCGGTACAACCGGGTGGGGGCGGGCTACTTCCGGACCCTCGGGGTGCCGGTGCTGGCCGGCCGGGAGTTCACCCCGGCCGACACGGGCAAGTCGCTGAAGGTGGCGATCGTCAACGAGGCGTTCGCCAAGAAGTTCCACCTCGGCGGCCGTGACGCGGTGGGCAAGTGGATGAGCACCGGCGGCCGGAACGACGAGCTGGACACCCAGATCGTCGGCCTGGTGCAGGACTCCAAGTACTCCGAGGTCAAGGACGAGGCGCCGGCGCTCTTCTTCGAGCCCTACCGCCAGGACTTCCAGCTCGGCTTCCTGTACTTCTACGTCCGGAGCCAGGGGACGCCGGAGCAGGTGATGCAGGCGATTCCGCCCCTGGTCAAACGGCTCGACCCGAACCTGCCGGTCGACGAGCTGAAGACCCTCGACCAGCAGATCGAGGAGAACGTCTTCCTCGACCGCCTGATCACGACCCTCGCCGCGTCCTTCGCGGCCCTGGCGACGCTGCTGGCCGCCATCGGCCTCTACGGCGTGCTGGCCTACAGCGTGGCCCAGCGCACCCGGGAGATCGGCGTGCGGATGGCCCTCGGCGCGGGCAGCGGACAGGTGCGCGGGATGGTGCTGCGCCAGCTCGGGGTGATGCTCCTGATCGGCGGCGCCCTCGGCGTCGGGGCGGCGGTCGCCGCCGGCCGTGCCGCCCAGTCGCTGCTCTACGGCATCCAGGGGGCCGATCCGACCGTGCTGGCGGCGGGGGTGGTCCTGCTGGCGGCGGTGGCGCTGCTCGCGGGCTACCTGCCGGCGCGCCGGGCGTCGCGGGTCGACCCGATGGACGCCCTGCGCTCCGAGTGACCGGCGGCGCCGGCTCGTCAGGGGTCGGCGTCGGCGACCGCCCGGCGCATCGGGAACGGACCGTCCAGCATCGTCTCCAGCTCGTCGGCCGGCAGCGGGCGGGCGAAGAAGAACCCCTGGGCAGTGCGGCAGCCCATCTGGGCGAGCTGGTCCGCCTGGCGCCGGGTCTCGACCCCCTCGGCGATCAGGTCGAGGCCGAGCCGGTCGGCCAGGAAGACGATCGCGCGCACCAGGGTCTCGTCCGCGCCGCCGAGCTCCAGGCCGTGGATGAACGACTGGTCGACCTTCAGCGTGTCGACCTCGAGCTGCCGGAGGTAGGAGAGGGAGGCGTAGCCGGTGCCGAAGTCGTCGAGGGCCAGGCGCACGCCGATCGCCCGCAGGCGCCGGAGCTGCTCGGTGGCCTGGACGGCGACGTTCTCGGTCAGCTCGAGCTCGAGCGACTCGACAGGCAGGCCGGTCTCGGCGAGGATGCGCTCGACGATCGTCACCAGCGCCGGCACCCGGAGCTGGCGCGCCGAGAGGTTGACGCTCAGCCGGAACGGGCGCCCGGGCGGCATCCGCTCGCACCACCGCGCGGCCTGGCGGCACGCCTGCCGCAGAACCCATTCGCCGATCGGCACGATCAGCCCCAGCTCCTCGGCCATGGGGACGAACTCGGGCGGTGACACCAGGCCGCGCACCGGGTGGTGCCAGCGGATCAGCGCCTCGACCCCGCGCAGCTCCTCGTCCTCCAGGGAGACCATCGGCTGGAAGTGGAGCTCGAGCTCGTCGTTCTCGAGCGCCTGGCGGAGCGCGTTCTCCATGTGCAGGCGCCGGGTGGCGGGTGAGTCCCGGCGGCGGTCGAAGATGCGGTAGCCGCTGCCTTCCTCCTGCTTGGCGCGGTACATGGCGATGTCCATGAACCGGAGCAGGTCCTCCGGCGCCTCGCCGTCGCCCCGGGGGAACGCCACGCCGACGCTCACGGTCACGTCGACCCGCGTCCCCATCACCTCGAACGGGGTCTCGAGACCGGCGATCAGGCGCTCCACGATCCGCTTGACCTCGCGGGCGCCGGAGACGCCCTCGAGCAGCACCGCGAACTCGTCGCCGCCGAAGCGGGCCAGGGTGTGGCGCTCCGGCAGGCTGGCGCGCAGGCGGCCGCCGACGTCGGCCAGCAGCCCGTCGCCGGCGCTGTGGCCCAGGGTGTCGTTGACCACCTTGAACCGGTCGAGGTCGAGGAACAGCACCGCCAGGTCCGAGTCGCCCGAGGGGGTGGTGCCCGAGCGCTTGAGCGCCTGGGAGAGGCGGTCCTCGAACAGGGCCCGGTTGGGCAGGCCGGTCAGCGGGTCGTGGAACGCCAGGTGCCTGAGCTGCTCCTCGAACGCTTTGCGCTCGCTGATGTCGCTGCCGAGGCAGAGCACGCACTCCTCGCCGCCGACCTCGATGCGCACGAACGAGGCGAGGATGTGCAGGATCTCGCCGGTCTTGGTGCGCAGCCGCCCCTCGGCCGTCAGGTTGGGGTCGTCGCCGTGGATGGCGCCGCCGATGGCGCGGCGGGTCTCGGCGTCGACCCACAGGTTGAGCTCCTCCGCCTTGCTCCCGACCACCTCGTCGTAGGTGTAGCCGGTCATCTCCAGGAAGGCGCGGTTGACGCTCAGGAAGCGGCCGCCGGCGAGGCTCGAGATGGTGATGCCGACCGGGCTGGCGTGGAACGCTTTCGAGAAGCGCTCCTCCGAGGCCCTGAGCTCCTCCTCGACCCGCTTGCGCTCGGAGATGTCGATGACGCTGCCACGGACCAGGCGGTGGCCGGTGGAGGGCAGGCGGACCAGGCGGATCTCGCACTGCACCGTCTGCCCCGAGCTGTGCTGGTGGCACCACTCGAAGATCGGCGCCTTGCCGGCCAGCGCCTCCTCGATCTTCCCCAGGCCGGCCTCCTTCGACGACCGGCCGTCCGGCTGGGTCGGCGGGCTGACCGCGATCGGGCCGGTGCGCAGAAGGTCGGCGCGCGACATGCCGAACAGGCGCTCGGCCTTGGAGTTGAGGTCGACGAACCGGAGGCTGTCCGCGTCGTAGACGACGATCGCCTCCGGCGCGTGATCGACCATGGTCCGGAGCTGCTGCTGGGTCTCCAGCAGGTCCGCCTCGGCGCGCCGTTGCTCGGTGACGTCGAGCACCACCACCTGGCGCGCCGGCCGCCCGTCCCACAGGAGCGGGGCCGACGAGAACTCGGTGTCGACCACGTGGCCGCTGGCCAGGGCGACGCGATCGACCAGCAGCCGGCGGCTCGGCTTGAGCCCTTCGACCTGGCGCAGCAGGGTGCGGACGGTCTCACGCGACGCGGGGGCGACCAGCTCCTCGACCGACCGGCCGAGCAGATCCTCGGGGCCCGGCGTGCCGAACAGCGTCGCCGCGGCCGGGTTGGCGTAGAGGAGAACCCCGTGGTCGTGGACGAAGATGGCGTCCGGCGAGAGCTCGACGAGCTGACGGTAGCGCTCGTCAGTGGGCGCGGGGCTCGGACCGCGGGGGCGTCCGGTCGGTGGCTCTCCTTGTCCCATGGTCGAAGTCGAGCGAGCCGGCGAGCGGCGCGCTCACACCCTGGTCGAGAGAATCAGGAACGTTCAGGCTATCACCGCCAGCCCCGGTGGAGGATGGTCCTCACCCCTCTTCGAGGAACCAGGGCGCCAGCGGATCGAGCGGCAGATCCGGCACGCCGCGGCGCGGGAAGTCGGCCAGCAGGCGGCGGTAGGAGCGGATCCAGTAGAGGTCGAGGGCGAGGACCAGCAGCAGGCCGGGGAGGGCGATCGGCGCGATCGCGTGGTGGATCGGCCCGGCGGTGCCGGTGAGAAGGGAGGCGACCAGGGTCGTGCCGAGGAACAGCCAGAGCGGGATGCGCAGGCAGACGATCGCGCCGAGGCTGGCGCGCAGCACCCAGTGCTCGAGGTTTTCGAGCCGCCAGGTCCGGGCGAGGGCGCCGAGGCCGGTGAGGATCGGCAGGACTTCGGAGAGCAGGACGACGCCGACCAGCGCGTAGCCGGCGCCGAAGACGATCGCGGCGATGCAGGCGGCGATGCCGAGCAGGTGGTGGATGACCAGGTCGCGGGCCGCCCGCGCGGCGAGGAAGACCCGGCCGCCGAGGATCCAGGCGAGATCGGCCGCCAGGTGCCCGGCGAAGACAGCCACCGGCCAGGTCTCGGCCGCGTCGGTGTGGAGGGCGATGAAAGTGAGATGCCAGAGCGGCCACCAGCGGGCCAGGGTGACGGCGCCGGTGGCGACCAGGAGGGTCGCGGCGAGCCCGCGGGAGAGCTTCAGGCTGCGGCGGAACGACTGTCCGGAGGCGCGGGCGACCGCCAGGTGGATGGCGAGGAAGACGCCGGTGGTGGCGAGGGTTTCGAGCGTCGCGAGGAGGAGAGCGTCGTGCACGGAGGCGGCCTCGTGGAGATCCTACGACACGCCGCGCTCCGGAGGCGCCCGGTCGGTCTCGGGGGTCGCCGGCGGCGGGACGCGGTAGAGGTAGAGGGTGCCGCCGAGGACGTCGACCGGGCGGTCGCGGCGCAGCCAGTCGGTCGCCGCTCCCTCGCTGTCGGCCAGGTAGAGGCCGCGCACCAGGTACTCGGCGGAGATCACGTAGTCGCCCGGGCGCGGCGACTCCCACCAGTCGGACGGCTTCATGGGCTCGCGGACGACCCCGTAGGCCTCGGGGCTGCCGACGCCGAAGTAGAGCAGCCGCGGGCGCTCGACGCCGTGGGCCCGGAGCCAGGCGGGCAGGCGTTCGAGATCCTGCCCCCAGTCGAGGTTCGAGTCGTCCAGCCAGTGGATGCCGCCGCGCGTGCCGCCGGCCAGGCGGTTGAAGAACGGCAGATAGTCCGGATGGGCGCCCAGGGCGGTGGTCGCCTGGGCGAGGGCCAGCCCCAGGGCCACGACCCAGGCCAGGGCGGCGGCCAGCGGCCGGGGCGGTTGGCCAGCCCCACGATCGCTTCCACCACCGATCCGGCCGATCGCCGGCACGATGCCGCCGGCGAGGACGAAGAGCAGGGGGTAGAGCGGCAGCAGGTAGCGGACCCCGAGGTCGAGGGCGAGCGCCGAGTGGGCCGCGAACCAGGCCAGGGCCGGCAGCCAGAGGTAGAGGTCGTCGCGCCAGCGGGGCTGCCGCCGCGCGGCCGCGACGCCGGCCGTCAGCAGGCCTCCGGCCATCGCCGCCAGGCCGGCGAGGGAGGTCTTGACCGCCAGCGCCACCGCGAAGTACCCGGGGAAGCCGCCCTTCTGAAAGTGGCCGTGCAGGTAGTACGGCATGTTCGGGTCGTTCGCCGAGTAGATCCCGCCCAGATCCCGCAGGTAGCGCAACGGATCGTCCGGCGGCAGGTAGAGGAGCTCGACGACGGCGATCGCCACCGGCAGGACCCGGAGCCAGGGCGCGGCGACATGGCGCAGCCGGGCCCAGGTCGGGCGCCACCACCCGGGCTGCCCCGAGACGACCTCACGCCCCGGCGGAGCCCACCGCACGAGCAGGACCAACTGGATCAATCCCATCGCCGGCAGCAGGATCAACCCGCTGAACTTGGCGCCCAGGGTCAGCCCGAGGGCCAGGCCGCAGGCGACGGCCCGGCCCCGCGGGAGCCGGTCCCGCCGGCCGCCCTTGCCGCCGTCCGCGACCGCTGTGCCGCCGCCCGGGCGGGTCAGCCGCCACCAGAGAAAGAGTGTCCAGACCGTCCCCGCGGCCACCGCCGCGTCCATGGTCACCAGCCGGCCGTGGGCCAGCACTGTCGGCGAGAAGGCGAACAGGGCGAGCGACAGCAGGCCGCCGCCGGCACCGAACCGTTCCCGGCTCCAGAGGAAGACCGCCAGGGCGCCGAGCAGGGAGAGGAAGACCACCGGCAGGCGCCCGCGAAACAGCAGCGCCCGGTGGTCGTTGCCGAGCTCGAAGAGCACCTGGCGGCCGAACGCCCACTGGTTCGCCGAGGCGTAGGCCGCCCCGTCCAGGGGGAGCGCCGGGTGGAGGGTCGAGGCGCTCAGGCCGGCGAGCAGCTTGACCAGCGGCGGATGCTGGGGGTTGAGGCGGATCTCGCCGGTGGTGACGGCGGCCAGGCCGGCCGGGAGGTGGGAGATCTCGTCGTTGGTGACCGACTTGACGACCAGGGAGGAGACCGCCAGGGAGCCGTGGGCGAGCAGGATCAGGACGGCGACCGCCCAGGCCAGGGCGTGGCGCCGTCTGGGTTGGCCGCTCCCGCTCGCTCCGATCGCTCCGTCCATGGAAGGCGGGGCGAGCTTACCCGATTCGCCGCGGCGTCCCGCGCCGCGCGCGCGGCACCGTGCCGGCGTCGCGCACCAGCCGGTCGGTCGAGGCCCCGCCCCGGGCCGAGATCATGATCGGCGCCTGAAGCATTCCTCGATATGCTCCACCGCGCCTGGCCGGTCCCCCTTCAGGTCGGTCGCGCCGCTCGCCTCGCCTTCGAACGAGCGTCGAAGGAGGTCCTGTTGACGGCGTGTCGATTGCGGCGCGGCCCGTTCGACCAGGTGTCGGAGACCGGACCGGACCGGCCTCCGCGACGGAAGGAGAGGACACGATGGCATCCACGACCAAGCGGGCGCACGTGACGCTCTGGGTTCTCCAGGGGCTGCTGGCCGCCCTGTTCCTGTTCGCCGGTGTGACGAAGCTGGTGATGCCGATGGCCAGTCTGCAGGCGGTGTCTCCGCTGCCGGCGCTCTTCCTCAAGGTGATCGGTGCGCTCGAGCTGGCGGGCGGCCTGGGCCTGGTGCTCCCGGGCCTGCTCAGGATCCGCGAAGGCCTGACGGCGCTCGCGGCGGCGGGGCTGGCGATCATCATGGTCGGCGCGGTGGTCGTCACGGTCATGACCCAGGGCGTCGCCCAGGCGGTGTTCCCGTTCGTCGTTCTCGTGCTGACGGTGATCGTTGCCCGGGGCCGCTGGCGGTCCGGCCGCGGATAGGACGCGGACCAAGGGCGACTCCCATGGCACGCCACGCTTCGACTCACCTCATGTTCACCGGGGACGCGTCCGCGGCCCTCGAGCTCTACTCGGCCTTCGCGGCGCTCTCCGGGGGCGGCAAGGTCTACATGCCGATCGCCGGCTACGGTTTCAGCAGCCGCTTCGGCTGGTGCGGCGACCGCTTCGGCGTGTCCTGGCAGCTCAACCTGACGTGAGGTCGTCGAGGGCCAGCCCGAGGCGCCGGAGCCCTTCGTCCACCACCTCCGTCTCGGCGCCGATGCCGAGGCGGACGTGCCGCGGCTCGTCGAAGAACCGGCCGGGGACGACGCTCGTCTCGTAGCGCTCCCGCAGGATGCGGCACAGGTCTTCGACTCCGCCCCGCCCCGGGGTGTCGAGGAGCCCGGGGCCAAGTCGGGGGAAGAGGACCGTGCCGTGGTCCGGCCGGACCGCCTCGAGATCGCTCCGGCTGTCCAGGAACCGGTGGACGAGGGCCTGGTTCTCGGCGAGGCGGCGGCGGGCGCGCTCGGCGATCGGGGCGAGGTGGTCGAGGGCGAGGACGCTCAGGCGCTCGGCCGGGTGAGCGGCGCTGGCGCCGTAGAGGTCGTCCAGGTGGCGCATGCGCGCGGCCAGGTCCGGCGGCGCCACCACCCAGCCGCAGCGCACCCCGGAGAGCCCGTACACCTTGGTCAGGCTGGAGGTGGTGAGGACGTTCTCACCCAGGTGGACGGCGGAGCGTGCCGGCGCGTCGAAGCAGGCCTCGAGGTAGACCTCGTCGACCAGCAGCCGGGCGCCGTGGCGCGCGGCTACGGCGGCCAGCTCCGCCAGCACGCGGTCCGGCGTCCGCACCCCGGTCGGGTTGTGCAGGTTGGTGACCACGATCAGCCGGGTGCGCGGCCTGGTCGCCCGTGCGACCGCGTCCGGGTCGACCGCCCAGCCGTCCTCGAACCGCCGCGGGAAGCGCCGCACCTCGGCGCCGAGGTAGCGGGCGGCCGAGACCAGCAGCTCGTAGCTCGGCTGCTCGATCAGCACCTCGTCGCCCGGGTCCAGCACCGCGGCCAGCGCCAGGTGGTTGGCCATGGAGGTGCCGGTGGCGCAGACGACCCGTTCGGTCCCCACGCCGGCCCGCTCGGCCAGCCGCTCGATGAGCGGCGGGTAGCCGTAGCCGGGCGCGCCGGTGATCTCGAGCGCCGCCAGCACCTCCTCGGCCGGCACCGGCAGCTCGGCGAGCGGCAGGCTGCCGACGCCGCTCGCCGCCAGGTCGTAGCGGGCGTGGGCGTGAAGCTTCGCCCATTCCATGTAGGGCGATCGGCTCTCGCGCCGCGCTGTCGCCACCTCGGTCATCGCGCACCCCCGGTCCGCCGCCAGGCGAGGTAGACCGGCACCCCGGCGAGCAGGATGCCGAGGCCGATCAACGAGTTCGTCGGGTAGCGGACGAAGGTGGCGCCGACCACCAGCCAGCAGGCGACGACGAACAGCAGAGTCGTCCACGGGTGGCCCGGCACCCGCGCACCGCGGGCCGCTCCGTCCGCCGGGAGAGACGCCTCGCGGCGCCGGAAGACGAACAGGCAGGTGGCGGTCAGGCCGAAGAACAGGAAGTCCATGGAGACGACGTAGGACAGGATCTGGTCGTAGCGGCCGGAGAGCGCGATCACGATCGCCATCGCCGCCTGGAGCAGGATCGCCGCCACCGGCACGCCGTGGCGCCGGTCGAGCCGGCCGACGGCACGGAAGAACAGCCCGTCGCGGCCCATGGCGTAGTAGACCCGCGGCGCGGTGAGGATCGACTGGCTCAGGAAGCCGAGGGTGGAGATGGCGATGCCGACGGCGATCCAGCGCCCGCCGGC
The DNA here is from genome assembly GCA_963843755.1 of uncultured Acidobacteriota bacterium. GTDB lineage: Bacteria > Acidobacteriota > Thermoanaerobaculia > Multivoradales > DATKCC01 > CAWJLS01. The sequence continues at coordinate 155,655 of CAWJLS010000012.1, read as the reverse complement.
CGTCCCGAGGGCGCGCTCCATGACCGCCGAGGCCGGGGTGGTCGAGGCGGCCAGCCCCGCCGGCCCGAGGACGGCGACGCAGACCCAGTTGACCGCCAGGTAGAGGACCACCACGCCGGCAACGCCGAGGACCAGGGCACGCGGCAGGTTGCGGCGCGGCTCGCGCACCTCCTCGGCGATGAAGTTGACGGTCTGCCAGCCGCCGTAGGCGAACAGCACCGGCACCATGGCCGCGCCGACGGCGAAGAGCAGACCGAGGCCCGCCGCCCCGGACGCCCCGTGGGCGGCATCGGCCGCCGCGGCGGCCACCGCGGTCGTGCCCGCGCCGCCGCCGCCACCGACGACTCCGGCGGAGAACAGGGCGCCGCCGGCCACCAGCCCGAGGATCGCGACGATCTTGAGCACCATGAGGGCGCTCTGGACGGTGGTGCCGGCGCGTACTCCGAGGCAGTTGACCACTGCCAGGCCGCCCAGCGCCACCGCCGCCAGGGCGGCGGCCGAGACCTCGAGGCCGGTGAGCTCCAGGAAGTAGGCGGCGAAGGTGACCGCCACGGCGGCCATGCCGCCGGTCTGGATCACCAGCAGCAGCACCCAGCCGTAGAGGAAGGCGAGGCCCGGATGGTACGCCTCTCGCAGGTAGGCGTACTGACCGCCGGCCTCCGGCATGCGCGCCGCCAGCTCGGCGTAGACGAACGCGCCCAGCAGGGCGATCGCCCCGCCGAGGGCCCAGGCGCCGAGGATCCAGCCCGGCCGCGAGACCTCCCGCGCGACGACGTACGGGTTGATGAAGATGCCGGCTCCGACGATGCCGCCCATGACCAGCATGGTGGCGTCGAACAGGCCGACCTTGCGGCCCGCTCGCCGAGGGAGCGAGGCGGGCTCGGGGTCAGGGTGCGCAACGGTCTCCGGAGCGGCGGTTCGGCCGGACATGGGCTCCTTTCCGGGTTCGGGTCGCCGGTTGCAGGGGGTCCGGTTCGGGGCGACCGGCCGATCATACGCCGGCACCCGCCACCCCGGGTCGCGGCCCCCCGGTGGACGTGGTGCGGGCGCGTCGGGAGCGGTTGATCAACCGCCCATAGACGATGGGCGATATCCTGGGGGACTCGGGCTCTTGACAGACGAGGTGAGGAGGCTGATGCCCCATCGACGTAGCGACGCCGCGCAGCGCGGCGATGCCGACCGCGCCAGCATTCTGATCGTGGACGACACGATCGAGAACCTCCGTCTGCTCGTCAACATGCTGGAGAGGAACGGCTACGAGGCGCGCCCGGCCACCAGCGGGCGCCAGGCACTCCAGGCGGTCGAGAACGCGCCCGCCGACCTCGTCCTGCTCGACATCAACATGCCCGAGATGGACGGCTTCGAGGTCTGCCGCCGCCTCAAGCGCCGCGACGAGATGCGCGACATCCCCGTGCTCTTCCTGAGCGCCCTCTCGAGCTCCTCGGACAAGGTGCGCGGGTTCGAGGCCGGCGGGGTCGACTACATCACCAAGCCGTTCCAGGTCGAAGAGGTGCTGGCGCGGGTGCAGACCCACCTCTCCCTGCGCCGCGCCCGCACCGAGCTGGCACAGAGCTACGAGCGGCTGCGCGGCCTGGAGGAGATGCGGGACAACCTCGTCCACATGGTGGCTCACGACATCCGGTCGCCGCTGGCGGTGGTGACCGGAACGCTCGACCTGCTGCTGGTCGGCGCCATGGGGCCGTTGAGCGAGAAGGTCAAGGAGGAGCTGCGCGCGGTGCAGCACAGCGCCCGGGAGATCACCCTCCGTGTCCGGGACCTGCTCGACGTCCGCCGGCTCGAGGACCGCAAGATGCCGATCGAGCGGACCCGGTGCGACCTGGTGCAGATCGCGTCCGGCGTGCGCGAGAGCCTCACCCGGGTGACGCCGGGGCGGCGGATCGACCTCGAGGCGGGCGGTCCGGTCGAGGTCGACTGTGACGCCGCCCTCATGCAGCGGGTGTTCGAAAACCTGGTCGGCAACGGCATCAGGCACACGCCGCGGGAGGGCCGGGTGGAGATCGTTCTGACCTCGGGGAACGGCCGGGTCCGGGCGATGGTCCGCGACGAGGGACCGGGCATCCCGGCCGAGGCCCGGGAGGAGATCTTCGAGGTCTTCGGGACGGTGCGGGCCCGTGCCGAACACACCTACCATTCCGTCGGCCTGGGGCTGGCCTACTGCAAGCTCGCCGTCGAGGCGCACGGCGGGACGATCGGCGTCGACTCGGGAGAGAACGGAGGGAGCACGTTCTGGTTCGAGCTGCCGTCATGAGGCGTGGACCGCTGGCCGCCGAGGGAGCGGGCGGCGGGCGGGGCTCTGCCGGCGGCGCGGCGGCGGCCGTGCGGTGCGGTGCCCGGTCTCTCCCGGCGGTGGCCCTCCTGTTGACCCTCCTGCCGGCCCTGGGCGCCCCGGCGCGCGGCGCGCCGCGGCTCCCCGACCTCTCGGTCCGCCGTTGGATCACCGACGACGGGCTGCCGCAGGTCTCGGTCACGAGCATCGTCCAAACACGGGACGGGTTCCTCTGGATCGGGACGTTCGGTGGCCTGTCGCGGTTCGACGGCATCCGGTTCGAGGTGTTCAACATCGCCAACTCTCCCGGACTGCCGACCGACCGGATTCTGTCGCTGTTCGAAGGCCGCGACGGAACGCTCTGGATCGGCGGCCAGCCCGGGCTCGCCCGCTTCCGCGACGGGGTGTTCGAGTCCGTCGACAGCCCGATCGGACAGGCGGTCTGGGGCTTCGCGGAAGGGCCGGACGACGACCTCTGGATCGCGGCCGACGACGGGCTGTTCGTCGATCGCGGCAGGGGGCCGAAGCCGGTGGACGTGGCCGGCCTGGCCCCGGGGACGAGCTTCGTCGCCGTCCACGTGACCGCCGGCGGATCGCTGATCGCGGTGTCGCCGACCGGGGCCCTGGTCGAGGGCGATCTCCGGGCCGGCGACGGACAGATCCGCCTCGTGGGGAGGATGCCGGAAGGCGACCCCGCCTGGTCGATCGGTGAGGACCGGTGGGGCTCGATCTGGCTGGGGAGCGAGGAAGGTTGCCTCTACCGGATCGACGGCCAGGTCCCGGCCGAGGTCACGTGCCTGCCGAGCCCAGGCCCTCTTCGGCCGCTCTACTTCGACCGCCACGACCGGCTCTGGCTCGCGACCCGGGACCTCTGGAGCGCGCCCGCGCCGACGGACCAGGGCTCGATCGATCCGGCCGCGTTGCACGTGGCGTCGGGCGGTGTCCGGGCGATCTTCGAGGACGTCGAGAACGATCTGTGGATCGGAACCGACGTCGACGGGTTGGTGCGGCTTCACCGGTCGCCCGTCGTTGTGCCCGCGGGCCTTCCCGCGGGCCCGGTCACCGGCCTCGCCGCGGACCGGAAGGGGGGGGTGCTGGTCAGTGTCTTCGGCGGCGGCCTGTGGTCGATCGCGCCGGGGAAGCCGCACCCCGTGCGGTTCGCGGCTCCGCTCGAGGACCCGTCGGTGCTGACCTATGGGCCGGACGACACCCTGTGGGCCGGAGTCCAGGACGGCCTGGCGGCGCTCGCGCCCGATCGGAAGACGGTGCGCCGGTTCCCGCTCTTCGACGGCGACCGGCCGCGGGCGGTGCTGGTGGCGTCGTCCGGGGAGGTCTGGGCTGGGGGGGCGAACGGCCTGGCGTGTCTCGGGGTCGACGGGGAGATTCGTCGTTGGCTTCCGGGCGAGGACTACCCTCCCGGGGCCGTCCTGGCTCTCACCGAGGGGCCGCCCGGGACGGTATGGGCCGGCACCGACTCCGCCCTCCTGCGGCTGGAGGATGGCAAGCTGACGGTCTTCACCACCAGCGACGGCCTGCCGCGTGGGCAGATCCGGGCCCTCTACTTCGACGACCGCGCCCTGTGGATCGGGACCTACGGCGGCGGTCTGGGACTCTTGTCACGCGGCGCGTTCTCGACGTTCACGAAGGACGACGGCCTGCCCGACAACGTCGTCTCCAGCATCCTCGAGGACCCCGACGGGACGCTCTGGATGCACGGCAACCGGGGAGCCTTTCGCGTCGCCGAGAGCCAGGTTCGCGACTTCGCGGCCGGGCGGTCGGACCGGATCGACGGGAAGCTCTTCGAGACCGGAGAGGGCGCCGGTGGGTTCTCGCCGTCCTACGCGATCGCCGCCGACGGCACGGTGTGGTTTCCCACCATCTTCGGACCGCGGGGCGTGGTGCCGGGCCAGGTGAGCGACGACGACGTGCCGCCCCGGGTGGTGGTCGAGGGGGTCGTCCGGGGAGAGCACCTCGTCCGGCCGGCAGAGGGCCCGTTCCGGGTGCTTCCCGGCACCGACCGCGACCTCGAGATCCGCTACACCGGGCTGAGCTTCGCCAACCCGAAAGGGTTGCGCTTCTCGTACCGGCTGGGCGGCTACGACAGCCACTGGGTCGACGCCGGGCACCGGCGGACGGCGTACTACACCAAGCTGCCTCCGGGGAGCTACACCTTCCGGGTGCGTGGCCGGAGCGGCAGCGGCGTGGCCTCTGTCGAAGAGGCGACCCTGGCGATCGAGGTCCGGCCGCGGGTGTGGGAGCACCGTTGGGTCCCGGGCCTGTCCCTGGTGCTGCTGGTGGTCGGGATCGTCTCCGCCTACAGCGTCCGCCTGCGCAGCGCCCGCGAGCGCACCCGGGTGCTCATGCAGGAGATCGAGCAGCGCAAGAAGGCCCAGGCGTTCCTCGCCAACATGAGCCACGAGATCCGCACGCCGATGAACGCCATCCTCGGCTTCACCCAGTTGCTGCAACGGGACGCCTCGCTGGAGCCGGAGCAGCGGCGTCAGCTCGACATCGTCCAGCGCAGCGGCAACCACCTGCTGGCGCTGATCAACGACGTCCTCGAGATGTCGAAGATGGAGGCCGGGCGCACCACGCTGGTGGTCGAGCCGTTCGACCTCCATGCGCTGCTCCGGGAGATCGTGCTGATGTTCCGTAGCCTGACCCGCGACAAGGGGCTGTGGCTGGTGCTGGCGATCGACCCGGGCCTCGTGCGGACGGTCGAGGCCGACGGGGGCAAGGTGCGCCAGGTGGTGATCAACCTGCTCAGCAACGCGATCAAGTTCACCGACCGCGGACGGGTCCGGGTCCGCGCCGCCTCCGGTCCGCGGTCCGAGGGATCGCTGGAGGTGACCGTCGAGGTCGAGGACACCGGCTGCGGCATCCCGGCCGACGCGTTCGAGCGGATCTTCGATCCGTTCGACCAGTCGGAGACCGGGCGGCGTAGCGGTGGAACCGGGCTCGGTCTTGCCATCAGCCGGAACTTCGCCCGGTTGATGAGCGGGGACGTCACCGTTCGCAGCACGGTCGGCGAAGGCAGCGTATTCACCTTCCGGTTCGAGGCCCGGGAGGCCGCCGGGGAGCTGGTCGCCGGTGGGTCCTCCGCGACCACCGAGGCCGCCGGCGCGTCCGTCGACGGTCGCGACGTCACGCCGGTCCGGGACGCGCCCGGGAGCGCCGTCGGCGTGCCCGCTCTCGCGACCGCGCTGGCCGCCGTGCCCGAGGAGCTGATCGCCCAGTTGCGCGAGGCGGCGGTCCAGGCGCGCCCCCGGTCGATCGGCAGGATCGCCCGACAGGTCGCCGAGCACTCCGGGCCGGCCGCGGAACAGATCCGGGCACTGGCGGAGAGCTTCCAGTACGAAGAGCTGCTGCGCGCCCTCGACGACCGGCCGGCACCGTGAGCCGGGAGAGGGAGGGCATCCGGACCAGCCCGCCGCCGGCCGACCGGATGGCCGGCCGGCGGTCGTTCGGCTCCTCGCGGAGCAGGGTCAGGCGATCTCCCGCCAGCGGCTGAACATGTCCTGGCCGCGCACTGCCGGCACGAACCAGCCCGGGTACTCCGGGGTGAGCCGGCTGGCCTCGTCGAGCGCCGCCAGCTCCTCGGTGTCGAGCGCGAGGTCGGCCGCCTGGAGGTTGTCCTCGAGCTGCTCGATCTTGCGGGCGCCGAGGATGACGCTGGTGACCCCGTCCTGGTGGAGGAGCCAGGCCAGGGCGACACGGGCCGGCGAGGCGTCGTGGCGCCCGGCGATCTCGCGCAGGACGCCGACGATCGCATCGGCCTTGGGGCGGTCCACCGGCGGGAAGTCGAAAGTGTCACGCCGTCCTTCTCCCGCCGCGGTGCCGGTGAACTTGCCCGACAGGTAGCCGCCCGCCAGAGGGCTCCAGACCATCACTCCGAGGCCGAGCTCGCGCACCGCCGGCAGGATCTCGCGCTCGAGCTCCCGGCCGGCCAAGGAGTAGTAGGCCTGGACCGAGGCGAAGCGCTCGGTTCCCATCCGGCGCGCCAGGCCGTCGGCGTGGGCGATCTGCCAGGCGGCGAAGTTCGACAGGCCGATGTAGCGCACCTTGCCCTGGCGGACGCAGTCGTCGAGCGCCCGCAGAGTCTCTTCGAGCGGCGTCGTCCGGTCGAAGGAGTGCACCTGGTAGAGGTCGATCCAGTCGGTCCCCAGGCGGGTCAGGCTGTCCTCGACCTCGCGCAGGATGGCGAGGCGGCTGGTGCCGGCGTCGTTGATGCCGGTGCCGAACGGGAAGTAGACCTTGGTCGCGACGATGGCGTCCTTGCGGCGGGTGCCCAGCGCCTTGCCGAGCATCGTCTCCGCGGTGCCCATGCTGTAGAGGTTGGCGGTGTCGAAGAAGTTGACGCCCGCGTCGAGGGCGGCACCGACCATCCGGTCGGCGACGTCCTGACCGGTGCCGCCGATCAGTCGTGCGAACTGGGAATCCACTTCGGAGAACGTCATCGTTCCGAGGCAGAGGCGCGATACGTAGAGGCCGGTCCGGCCGAGGGGAAGATACTGCATGGGGGTCTCCTTTGGAGTTGATCGGAATGAACGTTCATTCCGGTTGTGGGTCGAAAAAAAGAGTCCTGCTGGTTGCGGGTTCAGCGGACGCTGATGCTCTCCCAGACCGCCTCGAACGCCGTGCGCGACAGCTCGGGGTCGAGGTCGATGTCTCCCAGGCGGTTGGCGACGGTCAGGTGGCCGAGCGGGCCGAGCAGCATGGAGAGGACCACCGCCGGCGGCAGGTCGCGGAGCACGCCGTTCCGGATGCCGCGCTCGATCAGCTCGACGTACGGCGACATCATCTCGTGGCGGACGGTGCCGGCGTCGTCGCCCGGGAACGGCGAGTTGTAGTACTGATCGAGGAAGCGGAACTGGCTGTCCTGGCAGGCGCGGGTCGCCAGCGCGTTGTTCCAGATCAGGGCGAGCGCCTCGCGCACCGGCATGGCCGGGACGTAGCCCTCCAGGATGGCCGCGTTCACGCGCCCCTTCTCGCGACGGTACAGGGCGTTGATCAGAGCCTCCTTGCTCTCGTAGTAGCGGTAGATCGTGCCGGCTCCGACCCCCGCCTGCTCGGCGATCGCCGACATCGGCGTGCCGTGGAAGCCGCGCTCGCCGACCAGCGCGAGGGTGGCGTCCAGGATGGCGTGCTGCTTGTCGGTCAGCTCGTCGGTCATGGGGGCGTCCGAGGTGCGGAATGAACGTTCATTCCGAGTCGCCAAGGTAGCACCGTGCTCCGTCCGCGTCAACCTCGGCCGGGCGTCGTTCTCGACGGCTCTGCGGGCAGCCCGTGACGGTCCGTGGCGGGCGCTCCGGCGGAGACGGCCGGCCGTCCCGCCGGTCGTGTATCATGACAGTATTGGGTTGTTCTCTCGAGAGATCAGCAAGGCCAAGCATGGCGAAACCGAAGCGGACCTCGGCCAGTCGCCGCGACCGAGCGAAGGACCAGCGATTCCCCGTCGTCGGCGTCGGCGCATCAGCCGGTGGGCTGGCGGCCTTCGAGGCGTTGGTCGCGGCCATGCCGCCGGACTCTCGGCCGGGCCTCGCGGTGGTGCTGGTGCAGCACCTCGCTCCCGACCACAAGAGCCTGCTCACCGAGCTCGTCGGGCGCTGCACGCGCATGCGGGCTTTCGAGGTCGCGGACGGGATGGCGGCCGAGCCCAACTGCGTGTACGTCATCCCGCCCAATCGGGAGATGACGTTCAGCGAAGGCAGCTTCCACCTGCGGGAGCCGACCACGCCGCGCGGCAACCGGCTGCCGATCGACCTGTTCTTCCGCTCCCTGGCCGAGGATCGCCACGAGCAAGCGATCGGCATCGTGCTCTCCGGAACCGGGAGCGACGGAGCCTTGGGGCTACGGGCGATCAAGGGCGAGGGCGGCCTGACGATCGCCCAGTCTCCGGAGACCGCCGAGTTCGAGGGTATGCCGCGCAACGCCGTCGCCACCGGCGTGGTCGACTACGTTCTGGCACCGGCCGAGATCCCGGCTCAGCTCCTCGCATACCTGTCCCGCGCGTTCGGGCGAGCCCCGCGGACGGACGCGACCGTCGTCTCGCGGGCCGAGGCAGGCGTCCTGGAGAAGATCTTCGTGCTCCTCCGCCGGCAGACCGGGCACGACTTCTCTCAGTACAAGCGCAAGACCATCCTGCGCCGGATCGAGCGCCGCATGGCGGTGGAACAGATCGAGACCATCGCCTCCTACGTCCAGCGGCTGCGGCAGTCCCCGGCCGAGGTCGATGCGCTCTTCCGCGACCTGCTGATCGGCGTGACGCACTTCTTCCGCGATGGCGGGATGTTCGAGGCGCTCGAGAGCGAGGTGATTCCGCGGCTCCTCCGCACAGAGGGCGCGGCCGAGCCGGTCAGGATCTGGGTGCCCGGTTGCTCGACCGGAGAGGAGGCTTTTTCGATCGCCATCTTGCTGCGGGAGCGCATGGAGGCTTGCCAGATGGTGGCCAAGCCGACGATCTTCGCCACCGACATCGACCCCGTGGCCCTCGAGCACGCGCGCGCCGGTCTCTTCCCCTCCAGCATCTCGAGCGACCTGTCGAGCGACAGGTTGGCGCGGTTCTTCGAACGCCAGCCGGAGAGCGCGACCTTCAGGATCGCCAAGGAGATCCGCGACCTGCTGATCTTCTCCGAGCAGGACCTGATCCGCGACCCGCCCTTCTCGCGGTTGGACTTGATCAGTTGCCGCAATCTGCTGATCTATCTCGAGAGCGACCTGCAGAAGCGGGTCCTCTCGCTGTTCCACTACGCCCTGAACCCGGGCGGGTTCCTGGTCCTGGGAACCTCCGAGACGATCGGTCAGGCGAGCGACCTCTTCGCGCCGCTGGACGCGAAGATGAAGATCTATCGCAGCCTGGCCGCGACCGGCGGTGGCCCTCGCCGAGGGTTCGGAGGGTTCCTGTGGCAGGGGGGCGTGCCTCGGTCGCTGACGCTCGACGCGCGGAAGGAGAGGAGGTTCGGGCAGCCCAGATCGCGGGAGCTGACCGAGCGGGCCCTGCTCCGAGAGTACGCGCCGCCGGGCGCCCTGGTCGACGCACGGGGCACCATCTACTTTCTCCACGGCCGCACCGGCCGGTTTCTCGAGCCGACGCCGGGCGAAGCCGAGATGAACGTGCTCGGGATGGCCAAGGAGGGGTTCCAACCTCACCTGACGATCGCGCTGCGCAAGGCCAGCGTGAGTCGCGAGCCGGTTCGGCTGTCGCGCCTCCGGATCCGGACCAACGGCGACCTCGCGACGGTCGATCTCGTCGTCTCTCCGGTTGAGGAGGCGTCGGAGGCGCCCCTCTTCCTGGTCACCTTCGAGGAGCTGTCCGAGGCCCCGCCGGCGCCCACGACGGAGATCGGCGAGACCGGCGCCGAGGCCGAGGGCGCCGACGCCCGCGTCGAGGAGCTGCGCGGAGCGCTACGCGCCAAGGAGGAGTACCTCCAGGCGGCGCTGGAGGCCATGGAGACCTCCAACGAAGAGCTCAACGCCGCCAACGAGGAGCTCCAGTCCCTGAACGAGGAGCTGCAGTCGACCAACGAAGAGCTCGAAACCTCGAAGGAGGAGCTGCAATCGGTCAACGAAGAGCTGGCGACGGTCAACACCGAGCTCGAGCAGCGGGTACGAGACCTCTCCCAGGCCAACAACGACATGGTCAACCTGCTGGCCGGCACCGGCATCGGCACCATCTTCCTCGACCACGAGCTCAACATTCTGCGCTTCACGCCCGCCATCACCCAAGTTCTCAACCTGATTCCGGGCGACATCGGGCGGCCGGTGGACCACATCGTCTCCAACCTGGCCGGGTACGACCGTCTGGTGGAGGACGTCAAGCGAGTCCTGGAGACGCTCTCGCCGTCGGAGCTCGAGGTGCAGACCAAGGACGGAGCTTGGTACCTGCTACGGATCCGTCCGTACCGGACGCTCAACAACGTCATCGAAGGCGCGGTGCTGACGTTCTTCGACATCACCGACCTGAAGCAGGCGCTCGAGGCGGCCGAGGAAGGCGAATCCCTACGCCGGCTGGCCGTGGTGGTGCGCGATGCCTATGACGCCCTCGTCGTCCACGGTCTCGACGGACGGATCCTCGCCTGGAACTCCGGCGCGACGCGGCTCTACGGCTGGAGCGAGACGGAGGCGCTCGCGATGAGCTTCTCGCGGCTGCTGCCGGAGGATGCGCGCGAGCTGGAGATCCCGCCCTTCGATGCCACGGGAAACCCCGTGGCCGTGGCGCCCTACCACGCCCGGCGAGTGTCCAAGAGCGGCGACGTGCTGGAGGTCCTGGTCACCGCCAGCGCTCTGGTCGACGGATCGGGCGCCCTCTACGGCGTCGCCACCACCGAGCGGCTCGCCCCGACACCGGACCCATGAACGACCGCGACCAGCCCAGCGACCCGGACCTTCGCCGTCGCGCCGAGCGGCAGGCCCAGGAAGAGGCGTCGTCGTCGCGTCCGCTGAGCCTCGACGAGCTGTCGGCCGACGAGAGCCGCCGGCTGCTCCACGAGCTGCGGGTCCACGAGATCGAGCTCGAGATGCAGAATGAAGAGCTGCGGCGTGCCCACGAAGAGCTCGAGGTCTCGCGGGCACGATACTTCGACCTCTACGACGTCGCTCCCGTCGGATATCTCCGCCTCGACCGCCAGGGCGTCGTCCTGGAGTCGAACCTGACGGTCTCGGACCTGCTCGGGATCGAACGCGGCGAGCTGAACGGCAAGCCGGTCACCCAGTTCATTCTGCCGGCGGATCAGGACACCTTCTACCATCATCGCCGCGTCCTGCTCGAAACGGGGAGGAGGTGTGAATGCGAGCTCCGGCTTGCCCGTGCCGACGGTGAGCCGGTCTGGGTGAGCGTCGACTCCGCGCTGGGGACCGAGCGAGACGGACAGCGCGTCTGGCGCGCAGCGATCAGTGACGTCGGCGCCCGCAAACGCGCCGAGCAACAGCTCGTGGTTCAGTCCGCCGCGCTGAGCTCGACAGCTAGCGCCATGGTCATCACCGACCCCGCGGGAGCGATCGAGTGGAGCAACCCCGCGTTCTCCGACTTGAGCGGCTACGGCGGCGACGAGGCGATCGGCATGACGCTGCAGGAGCTGGCCGACCCGGACGTGCATCCTACCGGGTTCTACCGGGAGGTGCTGGAGACGCTGGTCACCGCCCCGGTCTGGCGCGGCGAGGTGACGATACGGCGCCGCGACGGAAGCTCCTGCGTCGAGGACCAGACGATCACTCCGGTGCGGGACGCCGACGAAGGGATCGCGCACTTCGTCGTCGTCGAGCGTGACCTCACCGAGGAGAGGAAGCTCCAGGAACGGATCGTCCAGGCCGAGAAGATGGAGATGGTCGGCCGTCTGGCGGGCGGCGTCGCGCACGACTTCAACAATCTGCTCACGGTCATCAACGGCACGGCAGATCTCGTCCTGGGCCGGTTGCCGGCTGGCCAGCCGTTGCGCCGGGATCTCGAGGACATCCGGGAGGCCGGGGAACGGGCCGCCCTCTTGACCCGGCAACTGCTGGCGGTCGGGCGGCAGCAGATCCTGCGGCGCGAGGCCATCGACTTGAACGCCCTGGTCGAGCGCGACCGGGAGATGCTCCGCAGCCTGCTCGGAGAGCAGCTCGAGCTGGTGGTCACCCTGGCGAGCGGCGTCGGAACCGTTCGCGCCGACCGCCGCCAGATCGAACAGGCCCTGCTGAACCTGGTCCTGAACGCTCGGGACGCGACGCCGGACGGCGGAACGGTGACCATCGAGACCCGGAGCGTGCGCCTCGGCGAGTCCGACACGAAAGGCGATCCGACCCTGCGACCCGGGCGCTACGTGATGCTGGCCGTCAGCGACACAGGGGTCGGAATCGCCCGGCCGATGCTCGAGAAGATCTTCGAGCCCTTCTTCTCGACCAAGGCGCCCGGCAGTGGTACCGGCATGGGGCTGGCGATGGTCGACGGCCTCGTGCGGCAGAGCGGCGGCAGCGTTTCGGTAGAGAGCGAGCCAGGAGCGGGAGCGACGTTCACGATCCTCTTGCCGAGCGACGAGGAGCCCAAGCGACCGGACCCGAGCACCCAGCGCAACGAGCCACTCCAGGGAACGGAGACCGTCTTGATCGTCGAGGACGAGCTGGCGGTGGCCCACCTGGCCGCGCGAATTCTCGGATCGGCGGGATACTCGGTGCTCGAGGCGAACACCGGGGAAGACGCGCTCCGCCTCTTGAAGACGACCGCCGAGCCGGTCGATCTCCTGCTGACCGATGTCGTCCTTCCGGGAATGAGCGGGCCCGAGCTGGCGGTGGAGGTCCGCACGCTCCGTCCGGAGATCCAGATTCTCTTCACCTCGGGGTACACCGACGACACGGCCCTGCGCGACGGCGTGCTCGAAGACAGGGCGCAGTTCCTGCCCAAGCCCTACTCGATCCACGACTTGAGCCGGAAGGTCCGCGAGGTGCTGGACGGAGGCGAAGCGCGGCGCAGGTCGTGATGCGGGCCTGTCGGTGGTGAGCCGCGGCCCGCTCTTCGTTCGGCGGCGGAGAGCTACCGGGTCTCGCCGGCGCGCAGCCCCTGGCGGTCGAGCCACTCTCCGACCGCCGCGACGAGCTCCGCGGGCTCCTCGACGAACGGTTGGTGGCCGCTCCGCTCGAAGATCCGCAGGGTCGTGGCGGGTCGCGCGGCGGCGAGCTCCTCGGCGAAGCCGACCGGCACCACGTAGTCGTGGCGGCCGTGGAGGAGGAGCACCGGGACGCCGGCCACGCCGAGGTCGTCGAGCGCCCCGTCGGCCCGCCAGGGCGGCGCGAGCTCGCCGAGGACGCGGCCGAAGAGCTCGGGCCGGACCTCGGCGCCGGCGAACAGCGGCGCGGCATCGAAGCGCGGATCGAAGAACCGGAGCGGCGTCTGGGCGTACATCACGGCGCCTGGCGGGGCGCCCTCCGGCAGCCGCGCGAGGTTGTCGCGCAAGATCGTTCGGCGCTCTTCGGTCGCCTCGGCGGCGAAGCGGAGCTCGCCCTCTGCGCCGAGCGCCGCGACGTCGCCGTGGGGCGGCAGGCCGACGGCGATCACCCCCGCCGCGCGCTTCCCCAGGTGCCGTGCCGCTTCGAGCGCCAGCATGCCGCCGATCGAATGTCCGAAGAGCAGCACGCGGTCCGCGCCGAGCGCCTCACGCACGGCGTCGAGGTCGGCGGCCAGGCGCTCGAAGGTGAGGTCGCTCGCCAGACCGGTCGAGCGGCCGCCGCCCCGTGGGTCGACGAAGGCGAGGCGCAGGTGCGCGTCGAGCTCCGGCGGGAGCTGGCGCTCGTAGGGCGCCGTGCCGACCAGCGACAGGACGAGGCAGGCCGGGCCGGCGCCCCGGACGACGTAGTGGAGCTGGGCATCGTGGGTCGAGACGAGCATCCTCTGCCTCCGTTCGAGGGAGGTGGTTCTGGGGCAAGGGTGACACAGTACCGCGCCTCCTGCAGCCGAAGCTCCTTCTGGAGCTGAAGAGGCGTCCTCGCGGCCGGTCGGATCTTCTCCTGTCAAATCGGACTGACTTGTCTCAATTGCGAAGATTCGAGCACGTTGCTTGGTAGGGGGACGCAAGCTCGACGGCGCCTCCAGCTCTGTGCATGCGGCCGGTCGCCGGTGAGCTTGCATGAACGAGGCTCCATCCGGACCGGTCGGCCAATCGATCGTTCGTCAGCCCCTCGGGACGGCGAATTCAACCGGTGGAAGGAGGAGACTCATGTCTCTCAGTAGGTGGAACCTCGCTCTCGTGATCCTCTTCGCCCTCGGTGGTGTGACTCTCGGCGGCGCGCCGGCCACAGCGCAGGTGAGTGTCGACCCCGGCGACGACGGCCCGGCGCTGACGGTCACCGATGGCCTGACCCAGAGCCAGGTGGTCCAGGACCTGTTGGCGGCCCAGGCCCAGGGCCCGACGGCTTTCAGAACCGAGCTCGACTTCTACCGCAGCCTCGGCCTGCTCGTGTTCACCACGCCGTTCAACGAGAAGGACGGCCTGGGCGACGGACCGTTCATCTCCAGCGAAGGTCCGCCGCTCGCCCTGGGGAGCCGGCCGACCTTGCAGGGCAACGGCCTGTTCCTGCGTGTCAACGGCCTCGACTCCCAGAGCTGCAACGAGTGCCACAACATCGTCAGCCACGCCGAGCGGCCGCCCCATCTCGGCATCGGCGGCGTCGGCGGCGTGGTGGCCAACGCGATCATCATGCCGAGCCTGATCGACGTGGCCGACTCCTCCGACGACCGGGTCAGCTTCGTCTCCGGACACGACCCCAACCTGCCGCTGCGGCAGGACGGGACCGCGGACTTCAACGGCCGGTTCTCGAACCCGCCGTTCCTGTTCGGCGGCGGTGGCGTCGAGCTGGTGGCCAAGGAGATGACCCGCGACCTCGAGACGATCCTCGCCAATCTCAAGGCCGGCCCGAACGGGGTGACCGTCGACCTGGACACCAAGGGGGTCCATTTCGGCACCGCCACCAAGCAGACCGACGGCACGGTGCAGCTCAATCTCCAGGGAATCGGGCTCGACGACAGCACTCTGACCGACGAGGAGCAGGTCGTCGTCCGTCCGTTCGGCCGCAAAGGGGACCGGTTCTCCATGCGCGACTTCGACACCGGTGCCATGGAGTTCCACTTCGGCCTCCAGCCGGTGGAGGACATCGACCCCACCGGGCCTGCCGATCCCGACAACGACGGCGTCTCCAACGAGCTGACGGTGGCCGAGATGACCGTGCTCGACCTGTTCAGCGTCACCAACCCGCCGCCGGTGGTCGCGAGCTCGTCCAATGCCAACGGCCAGGCGCTCTTCACCTCGATCGGCTGCGCCGACTGCCACACGCCGACCATGGTGACCGACTCGCCCTATCTCGCCCTGTCGTACCCGGAGGTTCCCGACGATCCGGACGCGCACAACTACCTGAGCATCGACCTGCGGAACTTCGGCTACGCCCAGGATCCGAACGGGCCGGGCGTGCTCGTGCCGATGTACTCGGACCTCAAGCGGCACAAGCTGTCGGTGGCCCTGTATGAGGATTTCGAGACCAGCCGGGCCCAGGTCGACAACCAGAAGTTCATCACCGCGAGGTTGTGGGGGATCGCGGACACCGGCCCCTACCTCCACGACGGCCGGGCGACCAGCATCTATCAGGCGATCCTGCTCCACGGCGGTGAGGCCAAGTTCCCGGAGCGGGCCTTCGAGGCGCTCAGCGACTCCGACAAGGAGGATGTGATCGACTTCCTGAAGAGCCTCCGGACGCCGGCCCATCCGAACGAGGACATCACGCCCTGACGGGCTTCGATCGGGCGCGGTGCTCCGGCGCCGCGCCCGGCTCGCCTCATTGCCGCACCCGCAAGCCCTGCTCCGGGTCCCACCGAAGAATCTTCTCCTGCCGGGCGAGCGGCGCCTCGGGGACCTCGCCCACCTTGACGCCGTAGCGCCAGTCCGCCGGGCAGATGGCGACGTAGCGGGCGTAGCCGCCCAGGCCGCCCTTGAGCTTCGGGTAGCCGATGGTCACCAGGCAGCCGGTCTCCGGCACCTGGTCGAGGTGGGCCACGCCCTCGGCCTGAGTGTAGCCGTGGTGCATCAGCCAGGCCTCGCCTTCGAGGGCCGGGGAGTCGTCGGTGTCGAGCGGCTCGTGGCCGTGGAACAGGATGTGGCGCTGCTCGTGGAGGAGCTGGAGGGCCGCGAGCGACACCCCCGGGAAGACCGCCCGGGTCGCCAGGGTGGGGTCCGGCCACTCCTTCGACCAGTCGGAGCGGACCATGACGACCGAGCCCGCCGGGATCTTGCCGTTCCGGGCCTCCCAGGTTTCGATGTCGGAGACCTGGAGCGCGTACCCGGGGTCCTCGGCGACCTGGTCGACGATCGAGATCACTACCAGGGGCCGGACGGCGAAGGTCGGCGGCAGCTCGTCGATCGCCGGGTACTCGGGCGCCCAGTGGGCCGGCGGGTCGAGCTGGGTGCCGAGCTGGTCGCTGGCCAGGTCGTAGTGGGTGGCCTCGAAACCGTCCTTGTCGTACCGGTAGGGCTCGCCGGTCTCAGGCTTCAGGGCCGGCCCGAAGGTCGACGGGCCGAAGCCCTTCCACACCGGGATGGCGGGCGACACCGTGTGGGTCAGGTCGATGTAGCGGGCGCCGGCGAGGGATTGGTCGTAGACCGACCACAGGCCGGGTGCAGCGGGCTCGGCCGT
The DNA here is from genome assembly GCA_963843755.1 of uncultured Acidobacteriota bacterium. Classification (GTDB taxonomy): domain Bacteria; phylum Acidobacteriota; class Thermoanaerobaculia; order Multivoradales; family DATKCC01; genus CAWJLS01. The sequence goes on along the minus strand of CAWJLS010000012.1, from coordinate 139,220 downwards.
GGCGGCGGGGTCGGCCGGTGCCGGTGCCTTTCCGGCCGGTGTGCAGCCGGCGGCCACGAGCAACAGGAAGATCCCAAGGGCGGCTGAGACGCCGCCGGTCAGCGCTGGCGGTCGCGCAGTGCGGGCCCTGCCCGGGTCGATAGGCTTCGAGGGCTCATCGTCGAGGGACGCTCCGGGAACCGAGAGGTTGTGCATGAACGAGGACACTCTACCTGAAACCGCGACGGGGCCGGTCTCGTGATGAGCTCCCCCTGAGCTCCCTGCCAGGGCGGTCGTTCGGAGGACTTCCGAAACCACCTGCCCATTGGGTGTGTCCCAGGCGACATGAAGGTAGTACCGGGGTTCCTTCTGCTGATCCTCGGCGTCCGGTTTTGGTCAGAGCCGGCGAGCCCAACAGCTATGCGGGCGGCTGGGCGGATGTTGAGGTTGGTGCATCGGGGAGATCTTATCTCTTGGTTGCTTGCACAAAACTAAAGCGTGACTTAATATTTGTGCTCCATGATCAGGAAGGGAAAGGAACACTCGATGGCGCCCGACTGGGACTCTCTATTCGAGGTTGCCCAGGCGCAGGCCGGCTACTTCACGACGTGGCAAGCGGCCGGGGCCGGCTACTCGCCCCAGCTACTCGCCTACCTCAGGGACAAGAAGGTTGCGCGGGTTCGGCGGGGGATATACCGCCTCATCCACTTCCCTGCCTCGGACCACGAGGATCTCGTGGTCCTCTGGCTCTGGAGCGAGCAGGAGGGAGTGTTCTCCCACGCGACAGCGCTCGCGCTTCACGACCTTTCCGATGTGCTTCCAGGCAATGTCCACCTTTCCCTTCCGGCGGCTTGGCGGCGACGACGCCTCCGGGTTCCAGAGGGCGTTGTGCTTCACTTCGCGGACGTTGGAGATGCCGACCGCGCGAGCTATCTGGCGGTGCCGGTGACGGCGCCACTTCGAACACTCGTCGACTGCATCGAGGCGAACGTCTCTCCGGATCTCGTTCGACAGGCAGTCGGACAGGCAAGGCGGCGAGGGATGATCTCTGGGGCGACTGAAGCTCGGCTCGGTGAGCGCCTGGGGAAGAGGGAGGCGGTTGACCAATGACAGTCCGCCGGTATGGCACGGCACTGGCCTTCAAGCAAGCCCTGGAGCAGCGACTTCGCTCATCGTCGGAGACCGGGGTGGATTTCGGGCGCCGCCGCCAGATCCTCGTATTCGACCGCTTCTTGGCTCGCCTCATCCGGGTCGTCGGCGAGGAGGTAACTCTCAAGGGAGGACTCGTTCTCGAGCTTCGCCTCGCCCGAGCGCGCACGACGAAGGATGTCGATCTGCGGATGGTGGATTCGTCAAGAGATGTCCTGGGACGCCTACAAGAAGCAGGCCGGCTCGACCTGGGCGACTTCATGCGCTACGAGATCCAGGCCGACGACGAGCATCCCAAGATCCAGAGCGAAGGGATGCCTTACGAGGGCTTTCGCTTCCGCGCAGTGTGCCGGCTTGCCGGGCAGATCTACGGGCGGCCGTTCGGCGTCGACGTGGCATTCGGTGACCCGCTGGTCGGTGAGCCCGATCTTGTCACGGCAGATGACACGCTCGCCTTTGTAGCCGTTGCACCGCCGACTCTTCGCTTGTATCCCATTGTCTCGCACGTCGCCGAGAAGCTCCATGCGCTGACGATGCCCCGTTTGCGGCCCAACTCGCGTGTTCGCGACCTACCGGACATCGCTCTCCTGGCCACAGCTGGCTCGATCGACGGCGAGGTACTTCGCCGTGCGATCAGGACGACCTTCGCACACCGTGGAACCCATCCGGTTCCGGATACTGTCCCCGCTCCGCCTGACTTCTGGGAAGCTCCGTACGCAGCCATGGCCGCCACCGACGAGTTGCCCTGGGCAACGCTCTCAGAGGTCAACACAGCTGTTTCATCATTCCTCGAGCCTGTTCTGAAATCGGGCCAGATCGGTGGATGGGAACCCGGCCAGTGGCGATGGCAGTGATGTACGCGACCGTGTCTCAGAAGTTTGAAGGGGAGGGGTTCCTGATGTGCTTGAGAGACTCACAGTGCGCCGAGGTGGGGATTGAGTAAGCGAGCCGCCTTGATTCAGGCGTATCAGGCCGGTTTGCTACTCGGAGTTTGACCGACCGACTCAGTCCAATTCCCAACCCCTGGAGATTCGAAGGCCCTGGTTTTCTGGCTTCGGGAGGTCGCGGCGATGAGGCAGGCCGCAAAACGGCGGCTCAGCCTCCAGGTCCCGTACGGCGTTCCCAGAGCGCTCGCTAACCCCAAGGGTCTGAGAATACTCGAGTGGGACGAGGCCTCCACGCGGGTTGCCCCCTCCAGTTGACGGGAGCTTCGCGGCAGGCGGCGTCTGAGCCGACCCCATCCGCGAAAGGCTGGAAACCGAGTCCACGACGGTGTCCCGTCCCGGCCTCCCTGGCACAAGGGGGGCCGGGACGGAAGCTATTGGAGGGGCGGCGGGCGCCTGCGCCTCGTGCTACTCGAGACCGCGATCGGCGAGCATCGGCTCGATCGAGGGATCACGTCCCGCGAAGGAGCGGTACATCTCGCCGTAGTCCTCGGTGTTGCCCCGCGACAGGACGAGGTCGCGGAAGTGCTGGCCGTTGGCGCGGGTCAGGCCGCCGTGCCCTTCGAACCACTGGTAGGCGTCGTCGGCGAGCATCTCGGTCCAGAGATAGGCGTAGTAGCCGGCGGCGTAGCCGTTGGTCCAGATGTGCAGGAAGTAGCTCGAGCGGTAGCGCGGAGGCACCTGGGGCAAGAAGAGGTGATCCTTCTCGAGCGTCGAATGTTCGAACGTGTCGACGTCCTGCTCCGGGGCGGTCGCGGGCAGGGTGTGCCAGCCCATGTCGATGTCCGCCGCCTCGAGCAGCTCGGTCAACGAGTAGCCCTGGTTGAACGTCGACGCCTTCTTGATCTTCTCGACCAGCTCCTTCGGCATCGGCTTGCCGGTCTCGTAGTGCAGCGCGTAGTGCTCGAGCACGTCGGGGTAGAGCGCCCAGTGCTCGTTGAACTGGGATGGGAACTCGACGAAGTCGCGCGCCACCGCGGTGCCGGAGAGGCTCGGGTACTGCTGGTTGGCGAAGAAGCCGTGCAGGGCGTGCCCGAACTCGTGGAACATGGTGGTCACGTCGTCATAGGAGAGGAGCGCCGGCTCGCCCGGGGCGGGCTTGGTGAAGTTGCAGACGTTGTAGATCACCGGCTTGGTGCCCAGGAGCTTCGACTGGTTGACCAGGTTGTCCATCCAGGCGCCGCCCGCCTTGTTGTCGCGCTTGAAGTAGTCGGCGTAGAAGATCCCGAGCGGCGAGCCGTCCTTGTCGGTGACCTCGTAGACGTGCACGTCCTCCTGGTAGACGGGGAGGTCGTGGCGCTCCTTGAAGGTCAGGCCGTAGAGCTTGTTGGCGGCGTAGAAGACGCCGTCCTGGAGCACGCGGTTCAGCTCGAAGTACGGCTTGATCTCAGACTCGTCGAGGTCGTACTTGGCCTTCCGCACCTTCTCGGCGTAGAAGTTCCAGTCCCACGGCTGGAGCTCGATGTGGGATGCGGACCCGTCGGTTCGATCAATGAGGGCCTGGATGTCGGCCGCCTCCTTGCGCGCCTTGGCGGTGGCCGGGGGCACGAGCTTGCCGAGGAACGCCTCGACCGCCGCGGGCTTCTTGGCCATCTGGTCGACCAGCTTCCAGGCGGCGTAGCTGGGGTAGCCCAGGAGCGCCGCCTTCTCGGCCCGGATCTTGGCGAGGCGCTCGATATCGGCCCGGGTGTCGTTCTTGTCGCCGTGCTCGGTGCGGGTCCAGGAATGCTCGTACAGCTCCTGGCGCGTCGCCCGGTCCTCGAGCGATTGCAGGGCGGGCTGCTGGGTCGTGTTCTGGAGCGGGATGACCCACCGGTTCTCCAGGTCGCGCGCGGCGGCGGCCTGCTCGGCCGCGGCCAGGTCGCTCGTGGAGAGGCCGGCGAGCCGGGTCTTGTCGCTCACCACGAGAGCCCCAGCCTTGGTCGCGGCCAGTAGCTCGTTGGTGAACTTGGCGCTGAGCGTCGCCTCCTCCTCGTTGAGCTTCTTGAGCTTCGCCTGGTCGGCGGCGGAGAGCTCGGCTCCGGCGAGGACGAACTGCTGGTGGTAGTAGTCGAGCAGCCTCTCTGACTCGGGATCGAGCTTCAGGCTCTCCCGCTGCTCGTAGAGCGCCTCGATGCGGTGGAAGAGCTGACCGTTCAGGAAGATCGCGTCGCGATGGGCGGCGAGCTTCGGGGCCACCTCCTCCTGCACCTGCTGCAAGGTCGGGTCGGTGTTGGCGCTCGACAGCGCGTTGAACGCCAGGTTCACCCGGCTCAGGAGCTGGCCGCTCCGCTCGAGGGCCACCAGGGTGTTGTCGAAGGTCGGTGGCGCCGGGGCGCCGGCGATCTTGTCGATCTCCCCGATCTGCTCCTTCATGCCGGCCTCGAAGGCGGGCATGAAGTCGGCGTCCTCGATCTTGTCGAACGGCGGTGCTTGGAAGGGGAGGGTCGAAGGGGTCAGCAGGGGGTTCTGGTGCATGGCGGCGGGTTTCTCGGCGGCGGCTCCGTTCGCGGGTGCTCCACTGGCGGCGACCGCGGGTCCGGCCGTGAGAGCGACGAGCAGGCTCAGCAAGGCGGTTCGAATCATCGAGCGAGGTCCTCGTGGTGATTGACGGGCAGTGCCGGACGGCGACGTCCGGCGGCAACCTGCCTACGGTACAACGACGGCCGGTCTGTTGCCCTCCCGCGTTTGGTGCGGGAGGGGCAGACCGGCTCTGAACCGAGCTCTCCGAGCGAGGCTCTCGGCTGACCCTGGTGCTGCGCCTGACCCTGGTGCTGCGCCGGGCCGGCGCCCGCCCTGGTCAGGATGCGCCGGCGAACGGGTGACGCCGCAGCCAGAGCCAGCCGGTGGCGAGCAGGAGAGCCGCCAGCGCCGCCAGGCCCCACCCTCCGAGAGTCGGCGCGGCGATACCGATGAAGACCGCCGCCTCGTAGGCTCCCCGGTCGATCACCGCGACGCTGTCGCCATCGCCGTCCGAGATACGGGGCAGCCCGGACAGGTCGAGCCCTGCGCCGATGCCGCCGTCGGGCGTGTTGTTGCCGCTGTCCACGCCCGGCGAGCCGACGCGCAGGCGGTAGTCGCCACCCGCCGCATCGGCGAACATCGGGTCCTGGAAGATGTCGCCGGCGCCGGCGGAGGCGACGCCGCCGTAGTTCCCGCCGGCGTTGTCGAACAGCAGGTTGTCGGTGTTGACGAGGTCGAGCCCGCCGCTGCCGTCGGTCGCCTCGATGCCGCCGCCGGCGGAGCCCACGATGACGTTGTTGCTGACCCTCGCCGTCACGGTCGAGGTGGCGAAGGTATCGAAGCGGAGCCCTCCCGAGGTCGAGTCGACGACGGTGTTGTTGTTGAAGTAGAGGGTGTGGTGGTTGTCGTTCTGGCCGTTGAACGCGGCGGCGTGGTTGGTGTCCAGGAACAGGTTGTTGGTCACGGTCATCGTCACCGCGATACCGCCCGGCGCGTTGGGGCCGGAGATGTCGACCCCGTTGCGCCCCCCGAAACCGCCCTGGTCGAAGCCCTCGAAGGTGTTGCGGTCGAGGACGGCGGTGAGCGTGACCCCGTCGGACCCCCGCTGCACGATGCCGTCCGCGCGGGAGAAGCGGAACAGGTTGTCACGCGCCGTCAAGCTGCCGTCGGCCGACGGAGGGTCCTGGTAGATGCAGGCCGGCTGGCCCGCGCCAGAGCCGGTGATCTCGAAGCTGCACCCAGTGACCGTGAGCTGGGCCTCCCCTTGGCCCGAGCCGTGGCGGATGCCGGATGCGCCGTCGACCTCCTCGACCGTGTCCGCGTCGAGCTCCACGACCAGGAGATCCATGGCCTCCGCGTTGGTGATGCCGATGGCGGTGCCGTTGGCCGAGCCGTCGTCGCGGATGGTCAGGCCGCGCAGGACGACCGTAGTCGGCGAGGCCACATTGGCGTTGATGACGAACGGTCCGTTGGTGCCACCGGTGGTCTCGACCGTCGGGGAGAAACCGGCTCCCGCCCGCACGGTGACGCTCTGGTGAATGGTGACGGACTCGGCGAACACGGCGTCGCTGTCGACCACGACCTCGCCCGGGTCGGCGTCGTTCTGGACCGCGTTGACGGCGTCTTGGATCGTGGCGTAGTCGGTGGGCACGACGACGGTGACCGCCCGGGCCGCGGGGGTCAGGGTGGCGACGAGCACGCCCGTGGCGACGAGCGGGCAGATTCTGGTCAGGAACGATGAAGCGGACATCGATCTCCTCTCCATAGTGCACATCGTGATGGCGTGTTGCATGTCAGTCAATGCGTCTTGCTGAACATAGCAGCAAGACGATGCGCTAGGCGGCCTCCGGCCCGTTCGCGGCCAGACGAGCTCGCCGATTTGGAAGGGACGGCGGCGAGGACGGAGTTCCCTCACCGCGGATCGTTCGAGGCGGCCGCCTCGGGAGCTGAGGGTGGTCCTGTTCGGGGAAACCTGAGGAAGTTGGTGGAGCAGAAGGGATTCGAACCCTCGACCCCCACGTTGCGAACGTGGTGCTCTCCCAGCTGAGCTACTGCCCCACCGGTGCCCTGAGCGGGCTGCTGAGGGACGGGAGTATACCGACCCGCCGGCTCCGGGACAACGGGTGCGGCCGTCCGGCAATTCCCGGCGGCGCGATCGGTTTTCGGATCAGGGCTCGCGGAGCGCGGGAGCGTCGCCTGGCGGGGCGTCCGCGGGGCCTTGCGCCGGGTTGGCGCGGCGTTCGAGCAGGCCGGCCAGGGTGACGCCGTCGAGGCCTTCGCCGCGCAGCGCGGCGATCCGGTCGGCGACGTGGTCGAGCAGCGGCCGAAGCTCCGCCGGGACCGGATCGAACGCCCGGCGGCCGCCGGCGTCGTAGGCGGCCAGCACGGTGTCGAGGGCGATCTTGTGGGGTGGCTGCGCCAGCAGGTAGCCCCGTTCGCGCCCTTCGGTGTGGCGGAGCACGTCGGCCTCGACCAACGGTTCGAGGATCGCCACGAGCTCGTCCGCCGGCACCACCAACCGGTCGGAGAGCGGGTCGAGCTCGGTGACCGGCTCCGCCCGGTCGAAGCGCTCGGCGAGCAGCACGACGGCGGCGAGCCCGAGCCAGCGCCCCTGGAGCCGGGGCGGTCCGCCGAGCCCCCGCGCCAGCGCCCGGTAGTGCTGGGCGCAGTACGCCAGCTCGGTGCCGTAGAGCACCGCCGTCCAGGCCACCTGGATCGAGATGGCGAAGAAGAGCAGGAAGGCGAAACGGCCGTAGACCTGGGACGGGCGGGTGAGCAGGCCGACGTAGACCCCGAACCCCTGGCGGAGGATCTCGAACAGGATCGCCGCGGCCAGGCCGCCGGTCAGGGCGCAGCGGAACGAGACCGAGGTGTAGGGCACCAGCCAGTAGAGCATGGTGAGCCCCAGCAGCGTCGCCAGGAAGGGCGCGACGTTGAGCGCTACGGAGCTCTCCAGCAGGCGCTCGCCGAGGGTCTGGCGGAGCAGGAAGAGGCTCGAGAAGGTGGCGCCGATCAGCACCGGCCCCCAGAAGATCAGCAGGGTGAAGGAGAGCAGCCGCACCCGCCAGGGGCGCCGCCGGGTGACGTTCCAGATCCGGTTGATCGTCTCCTCCACGGTGCCGAAGGCGAAGACCGCCGTGGCGAAGAACGCCAGCAGCCCCCAGCCCTGGAGCTTCTGTGCCTGGCTCAGGAACTCCTGGAGCTGCTCGGTGACCGTCGCCTCGTGGTAGGGCAGAACCTGGACGAAGACGTCGATCGTCTCCTGCTGGAACCGGCTGAAGATCCGGGTGCCGACGAAGGTGAAGGCCGCGAGCAACGGGATGAGCGAGAGGATCGTGACGTAGGCGAGCGCCGACGAGGTGATCAGCACGCCGTCCCGGTGGGAGCGCCGGAAGGTGAGCAGGAAGAAGCGGCGCAGGCGGCCGGCGGAGCGTCGCCAGCGGTCGAGCCGCGGGAGCTGCCCCGGCGGGATCAGCGCGTGGAGCAGCGCTCGGCGCACGGCGCGGAGCCGCCTGATGGGGCTGTCGTCGCTCACGGTGCGTGGTGTGCAATTTGCACGGAGTATTCTGCCTGCGGTGGCGGGCGACCTGCATCCGGCGAAGGCTCGTAGGGTGCCGAAAGCTTACCATCGCTCGGCTCGCGGCCCGGCCGACCCGGGTGCGGACCTTGAAGAATCTGAGTACGACTTGATAAGATTTCATAGAGCCTTTCTGCAAAGGAGAGACACCATGGCCAAGACCAGGACCGAAGAGCTCCGCCAGACGGTGACCAAGATCGCCGACGACGCCCGGACCAAGCTCCAGGACGTCTCCGGCGACGTGCGCAAGGGCGCCGAGCGCGCCACGAAGGAGATCCGCGAGGGCTACGAACGTGCCTCGACCGTCGCCCGCGACCGCTACGAAGAGGCCCAGAAGAACGTCCGCAAGGGCTACAAGCGGGTCCGCAAGGATTTCGACAGCCTGAGCTCGGACATGAACGACTACGTGCGCGACAACCCCGGCAAGTCGATCCTGATCGCGGCGGGGGTCGGGTTCCTGTTCGGCCTGGTGCTCCGTGGCGGCAGCGACCGGGACTGACGAGGAGCGAACCGTGAGCGTCGTTCCGACCGAACCGACCGCCCACGACGTGGTCGACGAGGTGCTGCCGGAGGAGTTCGAGTGGGAGCGCCTGGTGCGGGACTATCCCGTGCCGGCGCTGCTCCTGGCCGCCGGCGGCGGCTTCTGGCTCGGGCGCATGCGGGGGCGGACGATCGTCTCCGCCTTGGCCGCCTTCGCGGCCAGCCGGATCGTCCGTGAGGTCAACGGCGTCCTCGGCGACGAGGTGCTGTAGCGAAGCGAGTCCCCCGGGGACTCCAAGGGCCCTCCTCGGCGCGACCGCGGGGGGGCGGAGACGGTAGACTCCCCCCTCCGTGCGCAAGATCTTCCACATCTCCGACGTCCATTTCGGACCCCCGCACCTGCGCCCCGTCTCGGACGGCGTGATCGAGCACATCGAGCGCCACCGCCCCGACATGGTGGTGCTCTCCGGCGACCTCACCCAGCGGGCCAAGCCGGTCCAGTTCCGCCAGGCGCGGGAGTTCGTCGATCGCATTCCGGTGCCGACCCTGGTCGTCCCGGGCAACCACGACGTGCCGCTCTACCGGTTCTGGGAGCGCATCTTCGTTCCCTTCGGCGCCTACCGCCGCCACTTCGCGGAGGAGCTCGAGCCGACCTACCGCGACGACGAGCTGCTGGTGGTCGGCATCAACACCGCCTTCAACTGGACCTGGAAGGACGGCCGGATCAAGCTCTCCCGCCTGCTCGAGGTGGGCGAGATCCTGGAGGGCGCGCCGGAGAGCGTGTTCAAGGTCGTGGTCGCCCATCACCACCTGATCCCGCCACCCAACTTCGGCACCCAGCGCGTGCTGACGAACGCTTCGAAGGCGATCGACCTGTTCTCGCGCTGCGGTGTCGACCTGATCCTGTCCGGCCACCTGCACCAGGCCTACATCGGGAGCTCCGAGCAGTTCTACCCGCGGGGCCGGCCGCCGGTGGTCATCCTGCACTCCGGCACGACCACGTCGAGCCGTGGACGCATGGGCGAGCGCGAGCGCAACACCTGCAACTGGATCGAAGCGGGGGCGGAGAGCATGACCGTCTCCCACCTGCGCTGGCTCCCGGAGCTCGACCGCTTCGCGGAGCAGAGCCGCCATCTCTACCCCCGCCAGGAGCGGGTGCCCTATACGCTCGAAGGGCTTTAGTCACGGTATGATCCCCAGCCAGGAGGCAACTGCACGATGACCGACGACGCGAACCAGGAGTGGATCTCGATCAAGCTGGTCGAGGACGAGGAGGAGGCGGAGCTGATCGAAGGGTTCCTGCGCAGCCAGGGCATCCCGTGCCAGCTCGATTCGCGCTACTCCCACGAGTTCCCCAGCCACGTGGGCCAACTGGGCGAGATCGAGGTCAAGGTCCCCCCGGACCAGGCCGACGAGGCCCGAGCGCTCCTGGACAGTCGGGACGCTCCGGATGACGGCGGCGACGGGCCGGACGAGGACGACGAGCCCGACGAGGCCGACGCGGAGCCGTGACGGCCTTCGAGGCCGGCCAGACCGTCGGTCGCTACCGGATCCTGCGCCCTCTCGGCTCCGGTGCCATGGGTGTCGTCTACCTGGCACAGGACCCCCACATCGAGCGCTTCCTGGCGATCAAGACGGTCCGCGTCGCCGATCCGAACAGCGTCGCCGGTGCGTCCTCGAAGGAGGAGATCGAGGAGCGCACCAAGCGGCTGCTGCGTGAGGCGAAGACCGCCGGCCGCCTGATCCACCCCAACATCGTCACCCTGTTCGACGCCGGCGAAGAGACCGGCACGCTCTTCCTGGCCTTCGAGTACGTCGAAGGCGAGAGCCTGGCCGAGCGCCTGCACGCCGGGCCGCCGTTGACCGTGGCCGAGGCGCTGCGCATCGCCCGGGAGACCGCCGACGGTCTCGACTGCGCCCACCGGCTCGGCATCGTCCACCGGGACATCAAGCCGGCGAACCTCATGCTGACCACGGACGGGCGGGTCAAGATCAGCGACTTCGGCATCGCCAAGATGGCGGGGCAGGCGACCGAGCTGACGGTCAGCGGCTCGGTGGTCGGCAGCCCTCAGTACCTGTCGCCGGAGCAGATCCGCGGTCAGGAGCTGGACGGGCGCTCGGACCTCTTCTCCCTCGGCGTGGTGCTCTACGAGCTGGTCGGCGGCCGCCGGCCGTTCGGCGGCGACACCTTCACCACCCTGCTCTACAAGATCCTCCACGAGGAGCCGGAGCCGATCCGGTTGCGGCCCGGTCTCGACCCGGACCTGGCCGAGGTGCTGGCCCGCCTGCTGGCCAAGGACCGGGAGGCGCGCTTCGCCAATGCCGCCGAGGCGGCCGCGGCGCTCGCCGCCCTGGAGCGGGGGCTGGCGCCGGAGGTTCTGGCCGCGCCGGCCACGCTGGACGAGCAGGAGGCGGACGGGGTCGAGCCGACCCAGGTCCGTCCCGTGGGCGAGCCGGCGGCGCCCGCGACCCGTCCCGGAGAGGCTACCGGGGAACCCCAGGCGACCCGGCCGCCTCCGCCTCCGGTGCCCCCGGTGCCGGCCATCACTGCACCGTCGTCCGCCGCCGGGTCGTCCACCGTTCCACCCTCCCCGTCGGCGCCGCCCGGTCCGTCCGCCCCGCCCCCTGGGTCGGCGCCGCAGTCGACTGCCGTTTCCGGCGCGGTGCCCGGCACCCCCACCCAGCTCGCCGCGGCCTACGCCCCCACCGTCGGCGTCACCTCGCTGCCGCGCCCTGCCCGCCCCTCGCGCCGGAAGCTCTGGATCGCCGTGGCCGCCGTCGCCCTCGTCCTGCTGGTCGGCGCCGTCGTGGCCGGGGTGTTGGTCGTGCGCCGGCTCCAGGGCGGAGGAGACCTGGTGAGCGGGCTGGCGGCCGGCGACGCGCCGACGGAGCAGCCGGTCGCGGCCGACGAGCTGGCGCCGGCCGGTGAAGCGCTCCCGGACGCCGTCCCGACCGCGGCCGAGGGCGGGGAGACCGGGCCTTCCGCCGGTGCCCGGGGAGCGGACGCGTCGGCGGAGCCGTCCGACCGCACGCAAGGTGGCTCGAGCTCCGGCACGACCGGAACGGCCGGATCGACCGAGAAGACGGAACCCGCGTCGTCGGCCGCCGTCTCCGCGCCGCCCCGTCGTCCGCCGGCCGATGCCGGCGGGCGCTCGGAGCCGTCGACCTCGAAGTCGACCTCGACCTCGACGTCGACGCCGGCCCCGGCCGCCGGCGCGGCGGGGGGCGCCGCGACCCGGAAGGCTCAGCCCGGCCCGGGCTCGGACGTCGCCGCGGAAGCGGCCGGTGACGCCGGTGACTCCCGCCGGGGCGAGCTCTCGCCGGAGGGCGAGCGGCCCGCTCCGGCCCCCGAGCGGCGGCCGGCGCTCCGGCGGACGGCCCGTGAGCTGATCGAGGCTCGCAAGGAGGCTTCCGCGGGGGCCGGCGCGGTCGACGAGACGATCGACTCCGGGCTCCAGCTCGCGTTCCACGTCGAGCCGGCCCAGGCCTTCGTGCTGGTCGACGGCACGGTGATCGGCCGGGCGGCGGAGCTCGACCCGTCGTCCGACGGAGCGGCCTACCGGCTGCCCGGCGCGGGCGACTACCTGGTCAAGCTGCGCGCCCCGGGGATGAAGGACCACCAGGTGCTGGTGCGGGCGAGCGCCTCCGGCCCGTCGACGACCACGGTCACGGCACACCTCGCTCCGGCGCCGGTGGAGGATCTGGGTTTCGGCGACCTCAAGCTCTACCGGGTCTCCGAGGCCGTCGCCTTCGAGGTGTCGCCGCCGATCGCGCGCCTCAAGGCCCGCGTCCTGGTCGACGGCCGTGCCGTGGGGCGCGCCGCCGAGTACCCGGGCCGCTTCGCCCGCGGCAACACCTGGCTCCAGCTCGGGCCGGGTCGCCACCGGGTGAGCGTCGTGGCGCCGGGCTTCGCCCGCCTCGACGTCGCAGTCGACGTCTCCTCCGGTGCCGAGGAGCGGCGCCAGCGGATCGAGATCGTGCTCCAGCCGGAGCGTTCGGGAGCCCCCCGGTGAGCGCGCCATCGACCGCTTCCGCCGCGGCGCGGCTGCCGCGGCTCCCGGGGGCCGTGTCCGTCGAGCGGCTCGACAACGGCCTGACCGTGGCCCTGGTGGACAACCCTCAGGCGCCGCTGATCTCGACCGTGCTCTGCTACCGGGCCGGGACCCGGGACGAGGCGGCGGGGCACGGCGGCACCGCCCACTTCCTCGAGCACATGATGTTCAAGGGGTCGGCCCGGTTCGGGGCGGGGGAGGTCGACCGGCGGACCCAGGAGCTGGGCGGCTCGAACAACGCCTTCACCAGCCACGACGCCACCACCTACTACTTCAACTTCGCCGCCGACCGCTGGCAGCTCGCCCTCGAGATCGAGGCCGACCGGATGGCCGCCCTGACCCTCGACCCCCGGGAGGTCGAGTCCGAGCGCCGGGTGATCCTCGAAGAGATCGCCATGTACGAGGACGACCCCTGGGACGCCCTCAACCAGCAGGTGGAGAGGACGTTCTTCGGCGGCCACCCCTACGGCCGGCCGGTCCTGGGGACGCGCGACGAGCTCCTGGCCACCGGTCCCGACGAGCTGGCGGCCTTCCACCGGGCCCGCTACCGGCCCGACACGGCCGTGCTGGTGGTGGCGGGCGACCTGGCGGGCCTGAACGGCCAGAACGGACGCAGGGGTTCAGGCGACCGGCGGCAGGGGGCCGCCCGGGCGGCGGAGAGGGTGCGGGAGGTGTTCGGTGATCTTCCCGCCGGCGGTCCGGACCGCCCGCCGGCACCGAGCGTCCCGCCGCCGGACCGCTTCGTGCGCTTCGAGCGCCGGCGGGGCGAGACGGCCCGCATGATGGTGGCGCTGCCGGCGCCGGCAGCCGCCGACCCGGACTTCCCGGTCAACCGGCTGCTCGCGTCGGTGCTGGGGAGCGGGCGGGGCAGCCGCCTCTACCGGGCGCTGGTCGACGAAGGGCAGCTCTGTGGCTGGGCCGCGGCCGGCCTGTCCGAGGCCCTCGACCCGACCAGCCTGACCCTGGTCACCGAGCCGCTTCCGGGGGTCGAACCGGCGCGGGTGGAGGAGGCGGTCCTCGGCGTGCTGGCCGGCCTGGTGGCCCGGCCGCCGACGCCGGCCGAGCTGGAGCGGGCACGGGAGGTGCTGTTCGCCGACTGGTCGTTCGGCCACGAGCGGATCTCCCAGCAGGCGCTCTCCCTGGCGTCCGACCTGGCGCTCCTCGAGCAAGGGTGGAGCGATCGGGTGCTGGCGGCGATCGGCCGTCTCGGCCCGGAGGACCTCGCCCGCGCCGCGGCCGAGCGGCTCGTGCCCGCGCGGGGTGCGGTCCTCGGCTGGTCCCTGCCGGAGCGATCGGACCGGTTGGCCAGCGGTGCCGGCGGTGCCGGAGGTGCCGGAGGCGACGCCGAGGAGGCCCCGTGAGCGACGACGTGACGACCTCTACACAGGCCCCTACTCAGGAGGGGGAGCAGACGCCGGGGCAGCCTGGTGCCGTGTTCGAGCCGTCGGTCCGGCCGGCCGCCGCCCTCCTGCGGGTGCGGCGGGTTCCCGGTCCGCCGGTGGTCGCGGTGCGCTCCTGGCTGCGCGGCGGCGGCCGGGTCGAGCCGGCCCCCGGCGTCGCCCTGATCACCGGGCGCTCTCTGAGCGAGGGCACGGCGCGGTCCGACTGGCGCGAGCTCGCCGACCGCTCCGAGGCCCTGGGGGCCGCGGTGGGGAGCGCGGCGTCGTTCGAGGCCCACGGCGCGACGGTCGACGTGCGCTCCGTCCACTGGCGCGAGGGCCTGGACTGGGCGGTGGACCTGCTGCTCGAGCCGTCGTTTCCCGAGGACCGTTGCCGCTGGATGGCGCGCCAGGCGGCGTCCGAGCTCGACAGCCTGCGCGACCAGCCGGAGGTGGTCACGGGCTGGGCGTTCCTCGAACAGCTCTTCACCCCCCACCCGCGGTGCCGGCCGATCCAGGGCACGGCGGAGTCGCTGGCCGCGATCGGCAGCGAAGAGTGTCGCGCCTTTCACGACCGGGCCCGCGCCCACGCCGGACCGACGTTCATCGTCGCCGGCGACCTGGACGAGGCGGCGGCGCGGGAGTACCTCGGCGAGCTGCTCGCCGCGCGCGGGGTGGACCTCGGGCCCGCGGACGGGGAGCCGACCGTCCCGGGGGGCTTCCCCGAGCCGCCCGCTCCCGAGGGGCTGCCGGAGCGCCACCGCACCATCACCCTGCCACCGGGCGACCAGGCCCATCTCTTCGCCGGCTGCCTGACCGTCCGCCGCGATCACCCCGACCGGCACGCCCTGGAGCTCCTGGGCGTGATCCTGGGGGCCGGCGCCGGGCTGAGCGGACGACTGCCCGAGCGGGTGCGCGAGCGCGAAGGGCTCGCCTACACGGTCTATGTCCAGACTCTGGTCGGCGCCGGCCTCGACCCGGGGCGGCTGGTGGTCTACATCGGCACGGGGCCCGACACGGTGGAGCAGGCGGAGCGGGCCGTGCGTGAGGAGCTGGGGCGGTTGGTGGAGGATGGCGCCACGGCCGGGGAGCTCGAGGACGCCCGTTCCTACCTGCTGGGGCGCGAGCCGTTCCGGCGCGAGACCGCCCGCCAGTGGGCCGACCTGATGGGCGAGGCGGTCCTCTACGGGCTGCCGGCCGACCCCGCGTGGCGCCGTGAGCGGTTGGAGAGGGTGGACGGGGAGGAGCTGGCGGCGGTGGCGCGCCGGCACCTGGCGCCGGCGCGCCTGGCGGTGACGGTCGGCCTGCCCGCCGGCCGCCGAAGCGACTCCGACTGAGGCCACACCGCAGCCCGCGGCGAGTCTCGGGCGGGGGCGTCGCTCTTTTCCCGCGGGGAGATCCAGTCAGGCCAAGCGGCTCGACGTCTCGTCCGGATCGTCGAGCTCCAGCAGCTCGCCGGCCCCTTCGGGATGACCGGTGCCGGCCCCCGGCGTGCCGGAGAGGATCTTCCAGCCGATCACCTTCTCGTCGATCTCCCGCAGGCGGTGGGCGATCAGGCGGCAGAGCAGTTGGAGGAACTCGAGCGACGCCTGAGAGTCCATGGACAGGACCTCACGGACCGTCGGCTGGTCCAGGGCCAGCACGGTCACCGGGCCGCCGTGGGCCCGGGCGTCCGCCGAGCGCGGCTCGCCGTCGATCAGCGACATCTCGCCGAAGAAGTCGCCCCGCTCCAGGATCGCCAGGGCCTCCTCGCCGCCGCCGGGGATGAACTTCGAGATCCGCGCCCGGCCGTCCAGGACGACGTACATCTCGCTCCCCTCGTCCCCCTCCTGGAAGATGTAGGCCCCGCCCTCGAACCGCTTCTCGGTGGAGAAGGTGGCGAGGGTCATGAGCTCGCTGCGGGAGAGGCCCTGCTCGCGGAACAGGCGGATCTTGTCGCTCGGCTCCACCTTGATCCGCCGGCCGGACTGGGCCTCCTCGGCCTTGCGCAGGGCGAGCACGTTCTCGGCGCTGCCCTCGTCGGCGAAGAAGCCGCGGAGCTGCTCGTTGGTGGCCCGGAGCTTCTTGGCCAGGCTGCGCCAGAACGTCCAGTAGATCTGTACCGCGAGGTCCGGGTCGTCGTCGATCGTGCGCTCCAGCTCGTCGGCGGAGAAGCGCAGCAGGCGGGCGGACTCGAGGATCACCGCGTCGGCGGAGCGCTCGCGGAGGGTGATGAAGTTGACCTCGCCGAGCAGGCCGCCGAGCGGGATCTCTCCCAGGTTGAACGTGCCGTAGTGGGTCGGGCGCTGGACCGTGATGCGCCCCTCTTCCAACAGGTAGAGGTCGCGCCCCTGGTCCCGGTACTCGAACAGCACGCCGCCGGCCTCGTGAATCTCCTCGGTCACGGCGCGGGTCAGGCTGAAGATCTGCTCGTCGGTCAGATTGGCCCACAGGCTCATGCGCCGCAAGCGGGCGGCGAGGTCGATCTTGTTGCCCGCCGCCGGGGCCGTGACCAGGTGGGCCTCCGGCAGCGGCTCGGCGAGGATGCCTTCCTCCTCCATGAAGCGCTCCCGCTGCCACTCGAGCCGGTCATAGGCGGTGTGCAGGAACTCCTGCCGCTCGTGGAACACACCGGTCAGCTCCCGGCGCCCCCAGCCGAGGATCTGGCGCAGCGTCCGGATACGCCGGCGGAGCCGCTCGGCCCCCTCCCGGTCGCCCTCGTTGATCAGCAGGTAGGCGTGGACCGACGAGGTCAGCGCGCCGGCCAGCTCGCGGCACTCGTACTGGGCCCGGCCGAGGAGCTCGGCGGCCTCGCGGTCGAACGGGTTGTAGAGCAGCGCCCGCTCCAGCTCTTCGGCGGCGCGCTGGAAGCGCTTGCGGCGGAACAGGATGCGGCCGTGGAGCTTGTGCGGTCCCGGGTTCGACGGCGCCTTCGCCTTTGCCACCTCGATGCACTGGGCGGCGCGGGCGTTCTCCCCCTTCTCGGCGTAGGCGTGGGCGAGGCCGAGGAAGTGGGCGGCGTCCAGGGCGGCTCGCCGGTGCTGCTCGCGCAAGGTCTCGCGCAGCCCTTTCGGCCCGGAGCCGGGATGGCTCTGGCGCTGGCGCTTGCGCACGTCCGCCAGGCCGAGCTTGATGCCGACGTTCTTCGGGTCGAAGCGGCGGGCGATGAGGTAGAGCTCCGCCGCCTCGTCGAAGCGCTCCCGCCCGGCCAGCTTCTCGGCCATGGAGACCAGCTCGTCGGGGTCGATCGGGGGCGGGTTGGAGTCGCTCATCGGCGTGTCGAGGCGCTTTCAGGGTGATGCGGGTTCGCCATACTATCACGCTGCTCGCATTTCTCTTGGCGTCACGTTAAGATCCGGAAATGCAAACAAGGCTATTCTGTCGCCGGCGGCTCTCCGGCGGTTCCGGGCGGCAGGGCCGAGGGAGGAGGCGGACGCCATGACCAGGTTCGAAGAGCAGGTGGAGATCGACAGCACCGCCCGGGAAGGGATCGCTCTTTGCCGCGCCGGCGACTGGCGTCGCGGCGTCGACCTGCTGCGGACCGTCGCGTCCAACCAGGACCGGGGCGGCGAGCTCTCAGGCCTCTTCTACTCCTATCTCGGCTACGGCATCGCCCGCTTCGACCGGCGCTACCGGGAGGGGCTCAGGCTGTGCCGCCACGCGGTCAAGAAGGAGTTCTTCCACCCGGAGAACTACCTCAACCTCGCGCGCACCCACCTGCTGACCGGCGACCGCCGTGGCGCCATGCGGGCGATCGAAGAAGGGCTGCGGATCGATCCGGAGAACCAGGACCTGCGGGAGTATCACGCGGAGCTGGGGGTGCGCCGGACTCCGGTGCTGGCCTTCCTCGCCCGGGACCACGTGCTCAACCGGCTGCTCGGCAAGATCCGCCACTCGTTCGCGCCGTCGGTCGAGTAGGGCGGCGCGCCCCCTTCTCATCCCCCGCTGGTCCCCCGCTGGTTCGAGGACCGCCGCGCGGCGGAGGCGGCGATCGGAGCCGAACGGTTTGGGCCGGCGACCGCCCGTGCGGTACGCTCACGCGCTCTGAAGCAACTCCCGTTTCGCTCCCTCCCGGAAGGATCTCCCCGTGCGCACTCCCCGTTCCTCCGCACTCCGTCTGTCCGTCTCTCCCGCCGCCGCTCTGCGCTCCGGGGCTCGTCCGTGGGGCGCCGCGCGCTCTCTGGCAGTGGCGCTGCTCGTCGTCGCGCCGCTCGTGCGCGCCGCCCCCACCGCCGCCCAGGGCTCGTTCGACGACGCCATCACGGTCACCGGCACGGGCCTCGCGGTGCCGTTCGGCACCAGCGGCCGCGCGGTCGAGGTGCTGACCCGCCAGGAGATCGAGGACCATGGCATCGAGTCGATCCCCGAGCTGCTCCAGCTCTTCCCCGGCCTCGACGTCCGCCGGCGCGGGGTCTACGGCGTCCAGGCCGACTTGTCGATCCGCGGCTCGTCGTTCGAGCAGGTGCAGGTGCTGCTCGACGGCGTGCCGATGGACAACCCCCAGACCGGCCACCACACCCTCGACCTGCCGGTGCCGATCGACGCCATCGAGCGGGTCGAGGTGCTCTACGGCCCCGGCTCGGCGCTCTACGGCGCCAACGCAGCCGGCGGCGTGGTCAACATCATCACCCGCACCGGCGCCCGCCGCCGTGCCGGAGCCGAGCCCCACGGCGGGTCCGGGGGCGAGACTGGGAGCGGCTCCGGCCAGCCCGCCGCCGGGGGCGCGAACCCTGCCGCGTCGGTCGAGCTGTTCGCCGGGGACCACAGCCTGGACGGTGGCAACGCGGAGGTGTCCCTGGACGGGGCCCGGTACGGGAGTCACCGGCTGAGCGTCGAGCGGATCGAGTCCTCCGGCTACCGCCCGGGGACCGATTTCGACCAGGGCTCGGCGTTCTACCGCGGGGCGATCGGGTCGGTCGATCTCTCGGCCGGCGCGTCCGACCGGGACTTCGGCGCCAACTCGTTCTACAGCACCCGCTTCCCCGACCAGATCGAGTCGACCGAGGCGCGGTTCGCCAGCGCCGGCTGGAGCGGCGAGGCGGCCGGCACGGCCCTGGAGGTGCGGGCCGCCGGCCGCTGGCACGACGATCTCTTCATCCTCGACCGCCACGACCCGTCGCTGCTGACCAACCACCACGAGGACCGGAGCTTCGACCTCCAGGTCCAGGGACGGCGCGTGACGGCGCTCGGCACGGTCCAGGCCGGCACCGGCTGGATCGCCGAGGACCTGGACTCGACCAACCTGGGGCGCCGGAGCCGGGACCGGTGGGGCAGCTTCGCGGCGCTGGTCGGCGAGCGCGGCCGCTGGGGCTGGCGCGGTGCGCTCCACGCCGACCGGGTCGAGGGCACCTGGGAGGTGCACCCGCAGGCCGCCCTGTCCTACCAGGTCGGCCAGGGGCGGCTCCGGGCCTCGGCCGGCAGCGCTTACCGGCTGCCCAGCTTCACCGAGCTGCGCTACCTCGACCCGGTGAGCGCTGGCAACCCGGATCTCGAGCCGGAGCACTCCTGGACCTACGAGGTCGGCTACGACCGGGTGGTCGCCAGCAACCGGCTCGGGGCGAGCCTCTTCGAGCGCCGCGGCCGCGACCTGATCGACTTCGTCCGCGCCCCCGGTGACACGCTCTTCCGGGCGGTCAACCTGCGCCGGGTCACCACCCGGGGCGTCGAGCTGGTGGCGGCGCGGCGGCTGGGGGCGGGCTCGGACTCGCTGGGGGCGGCGCCCACCCTGACCGCCAGCTACTCCTACCTGGATTCGACCGGCGACGAGCCGCAGGGCCAGTCGGTCTACGTCTTCGACTACCTGGAGCACCGGGCGGTGCTGCGTCTGGAGGGGAAGGGGCCCAGCGTGCTGCGAGGGCTCCGCTGGGGCGCGGTGGCGTCCTACAACCAGCGCCACCAGGGGGACTCCTGGGTCCGCCTGGACCTCAAGGCGTCGCGGCGCCTGAAGATCCTGCCGGTCGAGCTGTTCGTCCAGGTCGACAACGTCACCGACGAGCACTACGTCGAGCGGGGTGAGGTGGAGATGCCCGGGCGCTGGACGGTGGCCGGTCTGCGGTTCGGCCGGAAGTAGGGCAGGGGCGGCTGCGTGGTAGCGTTTCGCCACCATGTGGACTCACCTTCTCGCCCCGCTCGCCGTCGCTGTTGTCGCGTTGAGCCTCGGCCTGGCGCCGCTCCCCGACGGCGCCTCTGCCCAGGCTCCTGATCAGGGCCCCATCAAGGCGCAAGAGTCCCCCCGCTGGGCGTTGGCCATCCACGGTGGCGCCGGCGTGATCTCGAAGGACATGCCGGCCGAGCAGCGCAAGCAGTACACCGACGGCCTCGAGGCCGCACTCGCCGCCGGCAAGAAGGTGCTGGAGGGGGGCGGCTCAGCACTCGACGCGGTCCAGGCGGTGATCCTGACCCTCGAGGATAACCCGCTGTTCAACGCCGGCAAGGGCGCCGTCTACACCCACGAAGGGACCCACGAGCTCGACGCGGCGATCATGAACGGCCACGACCGCTCGTGCGGCTCGGTCACCGGCATCAAGACGGTCAAGCACCCGATCCTGCTGGCGCGCGCGGTCATGGAGCGCACGCCCCACGTCTTCATGGCGGGCGACGGGGCGGAGGCGCTGGCGGGCAAGCTCGGCCTCGAGCGGGTGCCGAGCTCCTATTTCGACACCGAGCACCGGCGCGAGCAGCTCGACAAGGCGATCGAGCGGGAGAAGGAGACCGGCTCCTGGACGGACACGTTCGGCACCGTCGGCGCGGCGGCCCTCGACGTCCACGGCGACCTGGCCGCGGCCACCTCCACCGGCGGCCTGACCAACAAGCGGTTCGGCCGCATCGGTGACGTGCCGGTGATCGGCGCCGGCACCTACGCCGACAACGACAGTTGCGCCCTTTCCGGGACCGGCTTCGGCGAGCAGTACATCCGCAACACCGTCACCCGCACCATCGCCGCCCTGGTCGAGTACAAGGGGATGAGCTGCCAGGAGGCGGCCGACGACGTGATGCGCGAGCGCCTGAACCCGGGCGACGGCGGGGTCATCGGCGTCGGCAAGAACGGCGACATCGTCTGGTCGTTCAACTCGACCGGCATGTTCCGGGGGGCCGCGGACTCGACCGGCCGCTTCGAGACCCGGATCTGGGACGACGAGTAGGCTCCCGGCTCAGGCGGCCGGGTGGGGCGGCGGCCCGGTGTAGCGCGCCCGCGGCCGAATGAGGCGCCTCGTCCCGGCCTGCTCGATGGCGTGGGCGATCCAGCCGGCGGTCCTGCCGGCGGCGAAGAGAGCCAGCGGGGCGCTCTCCGGCAGGCCCAGGGCACGCGCCACGGCCACCAGCCCGAGGTCGAGGGTCGGCCGCTCCCCCAGGAGATCCGCCCCGGCGTCGACCACCGCGTCGATCAGCTCCATCGCCCGCCGGCCGCCGGCGACCTCCCGGGCCCGGCGGAGGAGGGCGGTGCCCCGCGGGTCCCCGGTCGGGTAGAGCGGGTGGCCGAAGCCGGGGATCTCCTCGCCCCGGCGCAGGCGCGCCGCCAGGACAGCGCGGGCGGCCCCGCTCCGGCTCCGGCTCCGCTTCCGGCGCCGGGCGCGGCCGGCTCGCCGATCTCCCGCAGCAGCGCCGTGATCCGTTCGGTCACGCCGCCGTGGCGCCGCCCTTTGAGCGCGGCCAGGCCGGCGGCGACCGCGTCGTAGAGGGTCGCCTCGGCCGAGGCGACGCAGCGGGCGGTGAACGCGGAGACGTTGAGCTCGTGGTCGGCGCACAGGATGAGCGTGGCGGAGAGCACCCGCTCGACGTCGCGGCCCCGGTCGGCGTCCGGGCTTCGGGCCCTCCACGCCCGGGCCAGCCGCGCCGCGATCGACCGGGGGCCTTCGGCCGAAGGATCTGAGGGCTCCGAGAGCGTCGAGGGCGCGGAGGGGGACTGGCCGGCCGGTCTGGTCGCGGCGGCGACCCGTTCGCAGACCAGGGAGAGCACGCGCGCCCCGGTGGCGGCCATCGCCGGCGGGCGGAGATCCCAGGCCGCGGGATCGCGCGCGCCGGCCAGGGCGAGGGCGACCTGACAGCGTTCGAGGCCGCCGAGCGTCTCCCCGAGCGTTTCCCCGACTGCCTCCCCGACCGGCTCGATCGACCCGCGCGGAGCCGGCACCTCGGACCGAGCGGGCGACTCCCCGCCGGACCGGTTCCCCGCGAACAGCCGCTCGGCCGCCGCCGGGTCCCCCGTCCAGAGCAGCGCCGCCACCTCCTCGAAGCTGGCGGACTCGGCGAGCTCCAGCACGTCCCGGCCCCGGTAGTACAGCCGTCCCCGGTCGATCAGGCTGATCGAAGATTCGACCACCGGCGCCCCCCAGTCGAGGAAGCGCTCGCCGGCCCGGTCCGGCTCCCGCCGGAGCCGCTTGCGCTCGAGCAGCCGCTCGACGTCCTCGGCCACGTAGCGCCGGCTCCGCCGCGCGCCGCCCGGCAGCGGCTCGGAGCGGATCTGGCCGCGGCTGACATAGGAGTAGAGGCTGGAGCGGGAGATGCCGAGGCGCCGGGCGGCCTCCGCGGCGTCGAGATATCGGGCGTCGGGCGGGGGAGAGCTCATTGCTCGATTTTAGAATCAAGATTGACAATGTGTCGAGTGCCGTCCATCCTCGAAGGCGACCGGCCCCGGAACCCTCCGGCGGTCCGGTCCCCCCTTCAGCTCGACCGGAAAGGAGACGGTTCACGCCCATGGCCCAGACACCACCGACACGACGGACATCACAGCCACTGAAGAGTGCAGAGACTTCACAGGCAGCAGAGACCGCAGGGACAGTGCGGACGGCGCCGTCCACCTCGGCGAGGACAGCGCCCGGGGGAGAGGCTCCCCGGCCGCCCGCGGCCGAAGGGCCGGTGGAGGCCTCGGGGCTGGAGGGGGTAATCGCGGCGACGACCCGCCTGTCGCGGGTCGACGGCGCGCGGGGCGAGCTGATCGTCGGCGGGTTCCCGATCGAGGAGCTGGCGCCGCGGGCGACGGTGGAGGAGGTCTTCTTCCTGCTCTGGAACGATCGTCTGCCGACCGCGGCGGAGCTGGACGCCCTGCGGGCCGGGCTCGCCGCCGGCCGGGAGCTGCCCGGGGAGGTCGTCGAGCTGCTCGGCGCCCTGGCCCGGCGGGGTGCCGAGCCGATGGATGCGGTGCGCGCCGGGGTCGCCGCGCTGTCCTCGGCATCCGATGCGGACGTTCCGGGTGAAGCGCTCGGGGAGCTCGGGGTGGACGACCGCCTCGCGGACGCCCGTCGGCAGGCGGTACGCCTCGCCGGTGCGTTGCCGTCGATCACCGCCGCCTTCGGGCGTCTGCGCTCAGGCCGCGAGCCGGTGGCGCCGCGCTCCGATCTGGCCCCGGCGGCCTCCTTCCTCTACCAGCTCACCGGCTCGGTGCCGTCGGCGGAGCGGGTCCGCGCTCTCGATACCTACCTCGCCACGGTCGCCGACCACGGTCTCAACGCCTCCACCTTCACCGCCCGCGTCGTGGTTTCGACCCGCTCCGACCTGGTCTCGGCGGTGACCGCGGCGGTCGGCGCGCTCAAGGGGCCGCTCCACGGCGGCGCTCCCGGGCCGGTGCTCGAAACGCTACTCGAGGTCGGGACGCCGGAGCGGGCGGAGGCGGTGCTGCGCGCGAAGCTCGACCGGGGAGAGCGCCTGATGGGCTTCGGCCACCGCGTCTACCGGGTGCGCGATCCGCGGGCCGACGTGCTTGCCGGGGCGGCGGAGCGGTTCTTCACCGGGGCCGGGGCGGACGAGCGCGCGGGGCGGCTCTGGGCGCTGGCCGGGGCGGTGGAGGAGAAGGCGCTGGCGCTGCTCGCGGAGCGCAAGCCCGGCCGGCGCCTCGAGACCAACGTGGAGCTCTACACCGCCCTCCTGCTGCACGGCCTCGGTCTGCCCCGGGAGCTCTTCACCCCGGTCTTCGCCATGGGCCGGGTCGGCGGCTGGAGCGCCCACTGCCTGGAGCAGCTCGCGGTCGACCGCCTGATCCGGCCGAAAGGGCGCTATGCCGGTGCACTGGGCCGGCGGTGGGTGCCGATCGAAGAGCGCTGAAGCGCTGCGCCGCGCTCTTCGAGGCCGGCGCCCTCCCCTCAGCCTCCCGGCCGGACGCCGTCCTGGTGCGCCGGGTGGCGCACGTCGCGCCCCTCGACGTAGTAGATGACGTCCTCGGAGATGTTGGTGGCGTGGTCGGCGATGCGCTCGAGGTTGCGGGCGATGAGCAGCAGGTGGAGGGCCCGGGTGGTGGTCTTCGGATCCTCGAGCATGAAGGTCAGCAGCTCGCGGAAGAGCTGGCGGTAGAGGGCGTCCACCTCGTCGTCCGCCTCGGTCACCCGGGTCGCCTGGGCGGCGTCCTTCTTGACGAAGGCGTCGAGGCTCTCGCGGGTCATGGTGGCCACCAGCTTGGCCATCCGCGGCAGGTCGATGTACGGCTTGAGCGGCGGCTCCTCGTTCAGCTTGTTGACCGACTGGCAGATGTTGACCGTCGAGTCGCCCATCCGTTCGAGATCGGTGACGATCTTCATCACCGCGATCAGGAACCGCAGATCACGGGCCGCCGGCTGAAAGCGGGCCATCACGGTGTAGCACGCCTCGTCGATCTCGAGCTCCATCCGGTCGATGATGGCGTCCTCGTCCATCACCTGCTGGGACAGCTCCAGTTGGCGTTCGGTGAGCGCGTCGCTCGCTTTGCTGATCATCCCTTCGACGCGACCGCCCATTTCGAGCAGTTTCTGTCGGACGCGGTCGAGCTCTTGTTCGAAATGTCGTTCCATAGTGCTCTCCTGGCAAACGCTCACGATACCACCTCCTGGTGCCTGCGCACGGTCCGAAACGTGGAGAATCGGGGAGGTCGGGTACGAGTTACGGCCCTGGGCAAGCCTCTCCGGCGACCGCGGAGGCACCGTCACGCCTGGGTGACCACGATGTGACAAGTTCCTTCGAACCCTGCTACCGTTCGCCCCATCGGGCGTGGGGTCGCCGGCTCGCCGGCTCGCCGGACGAGGGCGACGCGGCACCGCAGGCGCCCGAGCCACGGCGTCCGATCCGACCGAACGACCGGCCAGAGGACTCTCGCGTGAGCGCAACCGGAACCGCTTCCCCGTCGACCTCCAGCTCCCGGCGCCGTACCCTCGGCCGGATCCTGCTGCTGGTCGTCCTGCTGTTCGCCTTCTTCCTCGGCCTCGACATGATGGGGCTGTCGTTCAAGCTCTTCGGCAAGGGGTTCGCGGAGGCGATGATCGCCCGCACGGCGAACCCGTTCGTCGGCCTGTTGGTCGGCATCCTCGCCACCAGCTTGGTGCAGAGCTCGTCGACCACCACGTCGATGACCGTCGGC
Source organism: uncultured Acidobacteriota bacterium (assembly GCA_963843755.1). Classification (GTDB taxonomy): domain Bacteria; phylum Acidobacteriota; class Thermoanaerobaculia; order Multivoradales; family DATKCC01; genus CAWJLS01. Next base: position 113,922 of record CAWJLS010000012.1, on the reverse strand, counting down.
CTGGTCGCGGCCGGCGCCCTGACCATCGACGGCGCCATCCCGATCATCATGGGGGCCAACATCGGCACCTCGGTTACCAACACCCTGGTGTCGCTGGGCCACGTGACCCGGCGCGAGGAGTTCAAGCGCGCGTTCGCCGGCGCCACGCTGCACGACTTCTTCAACCTGCTCACGGTCGCGATCCTGTTCCCGCTGGAGCTCACCTTCCACGTGCTGCGCAAGACGGCCGCCTTCCTCGAGCGGGTGCTGGAGGGCAGCGGCGGCATCGAGCTGTTCGATCCGCTCAAGGCCGTGATCCGGCCGACCTCCAAGTGGGTGAGCGGGCAGCTCGGGTCGAGCGGCACGTTGACCCTGATCCTCGGCGTAGTCTGCCTGTTTCTGGCGCTCAAGTTCCTGGTCGACCTGCTCAAGAACCTGGTCTCCTCCCGCGCCGAGCAGATCCTCGACCGCACCCTCTTCCGCTCGGCGATCGCGGCGATCGGCGCCGGCGTGCTGATCACGGTGATGGTCCAGTCGAGCTCGATCACCACCTCGGTGATGGTCCCGCTGGTCGGCGCCGGGGTCGTCACCCTGGAGCAGCTCTTCCCGTTCACCATCGGCGCCAACATCGGCACCACGGTGACCGCCCTGCTGGCCGCCCTCGCCACTGGCAGCCCGGCGGCGCTGAGCGTCGCGCTCTCCCACCTGCTGTTCAACGTCATGGGGGCGACGATCATCTACCCGCTGCCGCCCCTGCGCGCCGTGCCCCTGGCGCTCGCCCGTGGTCTCGGCGCCCTGGGGTCGCGCAACCGCCCGGTGGCGATCGCCTACATCGTCGTGGTTTTCTTCGGCCTTCCGATCCTGTTCCTCTTCCTGTCCGGCGGCTTCGGCGGCGCCCCCGCCGCGGTCGCCCCGGCCATCCCGGCGGAGACCGCGCCGCCGCCGGCGATCGAGCAGCCGGCGCCGCCCCAGGGCGCGTCTCCCGATGCGGCCGGTCGGGCCGATGCAGCCGGTCCTACCGATGCATCCGGCGCCGCCCCCGTCGCCCGCCGGGAAGAGATCCCCGGATCCCCCCGGTCGGCCCTGATGACAGAAACCTGATTCCGAGCGAGGCATCCCCATGTTCAAAGGCATCTTCAGCGGCGCGCAGCGGTCTCCCCTGATCGAGTCCGCGTTCGACGACATCTCGGAGATGTTGCGCCAGTCGGCGCGCATGCTCGACCTGGCCCTGGAGGCCCTGCTCGACAACCGGCCGCTCCAGGCGGACCTGGACGAGCTCGACGACCCGGTGGACGAGGCCGAGCGCATGGTGCGCCGGAGCGTTCTGGAGCACCTCTCCTTCAACCCGCAGCAGGACCTGGTGGCGAGCCTGGTGCTGGTCAGCATGGTCCAGGACGCCGAGCGCATCGGCGACTTCGCCCGCGGCATCGGCGAGCTGGTGCCGCTCGCCAAGAGCGATCGCGGCGGGCCGTTCGCCGAGCGGCTGCGGGCGGGTGCCCGGGAGCTGCGGCCGCTGTTCGAGGTCACCGAGCGCGCCTTCCGCAAGGACGACCCGGAGCAGGCGCGGCGCGTCATGACCCGGAGTGCCGAGCTCAAGGAGGAGCTCCAGCGCTTCACCGCGGACATCGCCGACAGCGACCTGACGGCCGACATGGCGGTGGTCTACGCCAACGCCGCGCGGATTCTGCGGCGGATCGGCTCCCACCTGTCGAACATCGCCTCCTCGGTGGCTCAGCCTTACGACCGCATCCGCCACGGCGACGAAGAGGCCTGAGGCTTGAGCGGCCCCGGCGAGGCGCGCGCGGGTTCCGTGGGGTCCGCGGAATGATCCGCCAACCGTCCACGGTCTGGGTCCGGACGTCGTCGGGGCGCCGGCACCCGTTCCTGCGCGGGATGGTCACCCACGACCTGATCCTGCGCGGGCTGTCGTTCGACGAGGCCTACGCCGCGGCGCGCGCCCTGCGCGACCGCATCGCCCAGCGCGAGGAGATCACCACCGCCGAGCTCGAGGACCTGATCGAGGAGCAGCTCGCCGAGATGCTGCCCCAGGATCGCCTCGCCCGGCTCGGGCCCCGGCAGCGCCGCCGGCGCGACATCGCGGTCGTCTACCACGGCGAGCCCCAGCCGTTCTCCCGCGGCCTGCTGGCGCGGAGCATCCACGCCGCCGGCGTCGACATGGACCGGGCCTACCGGCTGGTCACCCGCCTCCAAGGAGACCTGCGGCGCGAAGGGGTCGGCGTGGTCGAGAGCGAGGAGATCGCGCGCCGGGCCGGGGAGCTGCTCGAACGCCTCGAAGATCCGGAGACCGCCGCCCGCTATCGGCTGGTGCGGAGCATCCGCCGGCTGCCACGGCCGCTGGTGATCTACCTGGGCGGAGCGACGGGGACCGGCAAGTCGACCCTGGCCCTCGACCTGGCGCCGCTGCTGCGCATCTACCGGATCAACGCCACCGACACCATCCGCCAGGTGATGCGCATGGTGTTCGCACCGGCGATCCTGCCCGCGCTCCACCATTCGAGCTACGAGCTGCCCCGCTGGGAGCGACCCTGGCGCCGGCGGGAGGACGGCCGCCATCCGACCACCGGCGAGCTCGGCGACCGGCTGGTGGAGGAGTTCGAAGAGCAGGCGACGCGGGTCTGCGTCGGCGTCCGCGCGGTGGTGGAGCGGGCGGTGATGGAGAACATGAGCGTGCTGGTCGAGGGGGTCCACCTGGTGCCGCCCCTGGTGCCGTTCGGCGACCTGGCCGGGACCGCCTACCAGATCTCGCTCCTGCTCACGACGCAGGACGAGGAGCTTCACCGGGCGCGCTTCCTCGCCCGCGGCCGGCGCGAAGGGCGCGGGGCGGACCGCTACCTGGAGCATTTCGAGCCGATCCGCCGGCTCCAGCAGCACATGATCGAGCAGGCCCGGCTGCACGAGGTCGAGGTGTTGGAGACCACCGACCGGGATACGACCCTCGACCGGGCGCTCCGGCTGGTGACCACCTTGCTCGAGGAGGAGGCGCCGGAGCTCGACAGGCTGCCGGCCGAGCCCGGCGCCGAGCCGACCCCGACCCTGCTGCTGTTCGTCGACGGCATGCCCGACCGGCCGGTGCGGGCGCTGTCCGGCCGCACGCCGCTCGCCGCCGCGGCGCTCCCGACGCTCGACCGGCTGGCGCGCGAGGGGAGCCTCGGCCTGGGCGACCCGGTGGAGCCGGGGACGGTGCCGGACACGGCCGCCGGCAGCCTGGCGCTGTTCGGCCAGTCGCCGCGGGCCATGCGCCGGGGGCCGGTCGAGGCGCTGGGCGCGGGCATCGAGCTGGCCCCGGGCGACGTCGCCCTGCGCGGCAACTTCGGCACCCTGGACGAGGAGGGGCGGATCGTCGACCGCCGGGCCGGGCGCATCCGGGAGGGGACCGAGGATCTGGCCGCCGCCCTCGACCGCCTGCCGCTCTCCGGCGGCGTCGACGGCGCCAGGGGCGAGGCCGAGTGGGCGGGGTTCACCGTCCGGGTGCGCATGGGGACCGAGCACCGGCTGGCGATCGTCCTCCAGGGGGAAGGCCTGTCGCCGGCGATCGCCGGCAGCGATCCGGGCGACGGCGCCCCTCCGGGGCCGCCGCTGCCGCCGCGGGCGATCGACCCGGCCGAGACCGCGGCGGTCAGGACGGCGCGCCTGCTGGCCGCGTTCGAGGACCGGGCGCGGCAGGTGCTGGCCCACCACCCGGTCAACCAGCGGCGCCGCCAGCAGGGCCTGCCGCCCGCCAACGCCGTGCTCAGCCGCGGCGCCGGCCGCATCCACCGGCTGCTCCGCCTGGAGGCGGGGGGCGTGCCGCTCCAGATCTGCTGCATCTCCGGCGACCGCACGGTCCTCGGCCTGGCCTCGTGGCTCGGCGCGGAGACCCGGACCGCGCCCGCCATGACGGCCAACCTGGACACCGATCTGGAGCTCAAGTTCCGCGAGGCGGCGGACGCGCTGCGCAACCATCACTTGGTGGTCCTCCACCTCAAAGGGGCCGACATCGCGGCCCACGACTGCCGTGCGGACCGCAAGGTGAAGTTCCTGGAGGCGGTCGATCGCCGCCTCGGGGAGCTGCTGGCACAGTGGGGGGAGCGGCCGCTCCAGGTGGCGGTCGCCTCCGACCATGCGACCCTGTCGGAGTCGGGGCAGCACTCGGCCGACCCGGTGCCGGTGCTGGTGTGGGGCAGCGAGCTGCCGGCGGACGAGACGGCCCGGTTCACCGAGCACGAGGCGGCTGAGGGCGCCCTCGGCCGGTTCCCCCTCCAGTCGCTCCTCAGCCGGCTGTTTCGCCCGGATCGTTCGGGCCCTTGAGCGGCAGCGTGACCCGGAACCTCGTCCCGGCCTCGAGCTCGCTCTCGACCTCGATCCGCCCGCCGTGGCTCTGGACGATGTGCTTGACGATGGCGAGCCCCAGGCCGGTGCCCCCTTCGTCGTTGCCGCCCGAGCGGGTGCGCCCCTTGTCGACCCGGTAGAAGCGCTCGAAGATCCGGCCCTGGTCCGCCTCCGGGATGCCGATGCCGGTGTCCGCCACCTCGATCAGCACCTGCGGCGCACCGCCCTGGTCGCCCCCCTCGGGGCCGGCGGTGGCGATGCGGACCTGGACCTCGCCCCCCGGACGGTTGTACTTGACCGCGTTCTCCACCAGGTTGAGGATCAGCCGCTCGAGGCTCTCCCGGTCGCCGAGCAGCGGCTCGGGCGGCAGCTCCTCGGCGGTGAGGGTGACCGTCACCCCGCGCGTCGAGGCCCCTTCGATCACCGTCTCGACCGCCCGGCGGGCCAGGGCGCGCAGGTCGACCGGGGCGTGCACCGGCACCCGGTCCGCCGACTCCAGGCGGGAGAGGACGAGCAGGTCGTCGAGGAGGTTCTGCAGCCGGCGGCACTGGTCGAGGATGCGGCCGATGAAGCGGCGGGCGGCCGGCGGGTCGTCGAGGGCGCCGTACTGGAGGGTCTCGGCGAAGCCGCGGATCGCCGACAGCGGGGTCTTGAGCTCGTGGGAGACGTTGGCCACGAAGTCGCGGCGCATCTCGTCGATCCGCACCGACTTGGTGATGTCGCGGGCGACGAGCACCGCGCCGTGGGGGCTCTCGGGATCGAACGGCGCCGCGTGCCCAAGGCCGTGTCCAAGGCCGTGTCCGGCACCGGCGCCCGCCCGCACCGCGCTGCGCCCCGTGAGGGCGGCGCTCGACAGGGCCAGGATGCGCCGCTCCGGCTGGCGGAGCTCGACCGTGACGGTGCCGCCGTGCCCTTCGGCCAGGGTCTGCTCGACCAGCCGCGCCAGCTCCGGCTGGCGGATGATCTCGAGCGGCATGTGGCCCAGGAGATCGAAGGCGTCGCCCCGGCTCTGCCGGTCGGGCCCGCCGGACTCGGTGCGGTCGAGGCCGAACAGGGTGCGGAACTCCGGATTGACGAGCTGGGCCCGCCCTTCGCGGTCGGTCACCAGCACCCCGTCGGACATGCTGCGGACGATCGCCTCCAGGTGGTCGCGCTCGGCGCGCACGGCGGCGATCTGCTCCTCGACCCGTTCGGCCATCCGGTTGAGCGCCTCGGCCAGCACGGCCAGGTGCCGCTCCTCCGGCGGCTCGAGGCGGGCGGAGTAGCCGCCGGAGGCGATCGAGCCGGCGCCCTCGGCCAGGCGGGCGACCGGCTGGATCACCCGGCGCGAGATCCAGAAGAAGGCGCCCGCGCCGGCCAGCAGGCCGACGGACAGCGCCAGGACCAGGCCGGTGGTCAGGCGCCACTGGAGCGCCGCCAGGGCGCCCAGCGGCTTGGCGATGCGGACGATGTACACGCGCCCGTCGGAGGCGGTCACCGTGCGCGCCGCGTAGGCATACTGGATGCCGGTGGTGGCGCTCAGCCGGAACGACGAGCCGGAGCCGGTCGCCACGGCCTGGCGGATCTCCGGCCGCGTCGCATGGTTGTCCATGCTCGCGACCTGCGTCGGGGAGCGCTCGCTGTCGGCGAGCACGACGCCGTCGGCGGCGACCACGGTCAGGCGCAGGTGGCTGTCCGCCGCCAGGGTTTCGATCCGCTGTTGGAGCTGGGCCTGGTCGCCGGTCGCCTCCTCGGAGAGCACCGGGGCGAGGATCCCGAGGGTCTCCAGCAGGTGGTCGGCCGCGGTCTCCTCGATCAGGTCCGGCAGGACGCTCCAGAGCACCACCGCCGCCACCAGAACCGCCGCCAGGGCGGGCCAGATCGGCGAGAGCTCCAGCTTGGGGATGCGTCGCATCGGCGTCGGGGAGGTCGGCCGGCGCCGGGCCTCAGGCGCGCAGCCGGTAGCCGACGCCGATGACCGTCTCGATGTGATCGGCGCCCCGACCCAGCTTGCGTCGCAGGCGGCGGATGTGGGTGTCGACCGTCCGGCTGTCGATGTCCTCGGCGTAGCCCCAGACGTCGGACAGGAGCTGCCCGCGGGTCTGGACCCGGCCGGCCCGCTCCATCAGCAGCTTGAGCAGACGAAACTCGGTGGCGGTCAGCGGCACCTCCTCGCCCTCGACCTCCAGCCGGTGGCCGGCCGGGTCGAGCCGCAACGGGCCGACGGAGAGGGTCTCGCCCTCGGGGACCGAGCGCTCCGTACGGCGCAGCACGGCCTTGACCCGCAGCACCACCTCCCGCGGGCTGAACGGCTTGGTCACGTAGTCGTCCGCGCCGAGCTCGAGGCCGACGATGCGGTCGATCTCCTCGCCCTTGGCCGTCAGCATGATCAGCGGTAGCGAGCGGGTGTGGGTGTCGCGCTGGAGGATGCGGGCGACCTCCAGGCCGTCGAGCCCGGGCAGCATCAGGTCGAGCAGCAGCAGGTCGGGGGCGTCCCGGCGGATGTGCTCCAGGGCGGTGTCCCCCCGCTCTTCGACCTCGACATCGAACCCCTCCTTCTCGAGGTTGTAGCGGAGAACCTCGGCGATGTCGGGCTCGTCCTCGACGAGCAGAATGCGCCCTTGTGCCATCGCCGGTGAGCTTAGCAGGCCTCGCCGTGCCAGCGGCGCGGCTCCATCCGCAGAAGATGCGGAAAAGTCTGTGGAAAACGTCTGGACGCTGCGGCCGGAGCCCTGGAAATCCGGGCCTCCGAGCGAATTGAACAGTCTGTTGTGCACTGGCATAACCTCCATGGTTTCAGATACTTGAATGTCTTGATGTGGTCGCGTTCCCGATCCGTCCTCCGACGAGGACGATTTTCCACAGGTGGGAGGCGTAACGGCGGCGTGACAGGGGTGAAACGCCTCGGCGGCGGGTGTCCAAGCGACGCTTTCGCAAGGACTTGAGGGGGGCGGTGCGGTGATCGGGCAGGTGGCCGGCGCGGTCGCCGCGGACGGCTCTCACGCGACCTCCTGCTGCAGCACCGCCCCGTCCTCCACCGGGCTCTCCACCGGGCGCCGGATCGCGCCCGGGACCGGGCAGGGGTCGAGGGCACGGGCCGGCTCGTCCGGGGTGTCGCCCCACAGCCGGTCGACCAGCAGGTCCCAGGAGGCCTCGCGGGCGGTCGCCAAGGCGCGGCGGGCCATCTCGCTCCGCCGGGCGGGCGCGCCGAGAAGATCGTCGAGGGCGGCGGCGAAGGCGTCCGGCGAGGGCTCGGCGACGACGCCGGAGCCGCGCCGCGCGACGATCTCCCGCGGGCCGCCCCGGCCGGTCACCACCGCGGCGAGGCCGGAGGCGTGGGCCTCGAGCACCGCGTTGCCGAACGTGTCGGTGACCGACGGGAACGCGAAGAGGTCCGCGCTGGCGTACGCGGTGGCAAGCTCGGTGCCGTGGAGGAAGCCGGTGAACACCACCTCCGGGCGCCCGGAGCCGTCAGCGCGGGCGGCGAGGCGCTCGCGGTCGGGGCCGTCGCCGACCAGCACCAGGCGCGCCGGGCGGCCGGAGGCGAGCAGCCGGTCGAAGGCGTCGAGCAGCAGGTCGAGGTTCTTCTCCTTCGACAGCCGGCCGGCGTAAAGCACCACCGGCGTGCCGTCCGCCGCGCCTCCGGCCGTGCCACCCGCGAGCGTGCCGGCCCAGCGGCGGCGCAGCTCCGGGGCCCGGCGGCCAGGGTGGAAGAGGGCGGTGTCGACCCCGCGGGGCATGAGCACCAGCCGGTCCGGATCGAACCCGTGGCGGCCGAGCTGCTCGCCGTAGGAGCGGCTGGGAACGTAGATTCGGTCCATGGCGCCGTAGACCCACCGCATGGCGGTCCAGGTGGCCGCCTCGAGCGCCGGGTCGCCGGTCAGGTCGCGGACATAGCGCGGGAAGTCGGTGTGGTAGACGCCGGTGACCCGCAGCCGGAGCAGGCGGGCCGCGACCAGGGCCGCCAGGCCGACCGGGCCGGGGGTGCTGATCACCACCTCCCCGATGCCCTGGCGCTCGAGCACGCGGACCAGCTCGAGCAGCCGCGGGATCGACAGGGTCAGGCTCTCGTACCCCGGCAGGGGGAAGCGCGCGACGCTCTCGAGCAGGTGGCGGGGGCCCCGCCAGTCGGCGGCGCAGCCGGCCGGCGGCTCGCACGAGAGCGTCAGGAGCGACCGGTCCGCCCGGGCCGCCGCCCGGCTGACCTGGGCGACGGTGCGGGTGACGCCGTTGACCTCGGACAGGGTGTCGCTCACCCAGGCCTTGCGCACCAGGCGCTCCGGGCCGACGTCGGGCCGGGAGACCCGGAACCGCTCGGCCACCTCGCCGAGCAGATCCTCGTCCTTGGCCTGGGTGTCGAAGGCGACGGCGAACGGTGCCAGGGCGGCCAGCGGAGCCAGCTCGGAGACCGCGCCGAGGGCGGCGCCGAAGCGGCCGAGCTTGGCCTGGATGCCGGCCCGGACGACGAACCGGCCGAGGGCGCGGGCGCACAGCCGGTCGGCGGCGCCGAGGGCCGCCTCGTCCTCGGCGAGGTTCGGGGCGGGCGGCTCGGTGCGGAAGAACAGGCGGCGGCGGACCGGCCGGGGCGGCCGGCCGAGGGCGGCGAGCATGCGGGCGAACGGGTCGCGGCGGGCCAGCAGGCCGCCGGCGAAGCGCTCCTGGAAGTAGCGCCACGAGATGGCGCAGAGGCTCCGGGCGAGGCGGAGCGAGGTGCCGGTGGCGCCGCCGGCGGCCGACCGGCCGGCGCGCAGGTGACCGAGGAGCTCGTCGACCGTGGCGGCGGGCGGGGTTTCGGTCCAGGTCGAGGCCATGTAGAGGCCGCCGTGGTCGTCGCTGCCGCCGGTGGTGTGCTTGATCCACGGCTCCGGGTCCCGGGGGTCGAGCCGGTGGCGGTCGGCCAGCTCGGCGACGATCTCCGGCGTCAGGCCGGCGAGCAGCGCCTCGGCCAGGCCGTTCAAGCGCTGGTCGTGGATGCCGTTGCGCACCTCGAAGCGCTTGAACAGCACGACGAGCTTCTCCACGTGCTCGAGGGTGAGCTGGCCGTCCACCCGGAACAGCGGGTGGGCGACCGAGTGGAGCACGTCCTCGTCGACCAGGTAGTCGCGCAGGGCGTAGAGGTCGCCGCGCAGGCGCTGGATCTCCCGGTGCTGGCCCTCGGTCACCCCGAGCACCAGGCAGTGGACGGCGCAGCCGTCCTCGGGGAAGCGGGCGGTGACCTCGGACGACAGGAAGACACCGGGCAGATGCGCGATCTCGAGGGCGCCGGTCACCGTGTCGTGGTCGCTGATGGTCACGAAGTCCATGCCGCGCGCGCGGCACCTGTCGTAGAGCGCGCGCGGGTCGGTGAAGCTCTCCGGCGCGGCGATCGAGCGAAGGACCCACTCGTCGGGGCGGTTCGAGTGGGCGGAGTGGACGTGGAGGTCGGCGCGGGCGCCGAGAAGGTCGGCGGGCGGCTTCGCGGTCCGATCGGCCATCGGGGTTCCTCCCTGGGTCGTCTGTCGTTGCCGTGCCGATCGCTCCCTGGCGGCGGTTCCGTGCGTCGGCCGGGATCGAGGGGCACGGGACTGGTCCCGTCGGGAAGAACGCTACGTGTCGAGTGAAGTGATCCGGTGTCGCTGCCGTGACGGCATGGTGAACAGGCCGGCCGGACAAGGGACGTCCGGCGTGTCCCCCCCCCCTTCCTCCCCCACCACACAGATGCCCCGGCGGGTGCCTGCGCCGCCATCGTGACCCCCCTGTCACCAGAACGCCGCGATCTCCGGCTAGCGTGTCCGTCCGAAGGGGGGAGGCCCCGATGACCAGCGTCCGCACCCCGACCCGGCACCGTCGACAGGGTGCTCGCTGATCGACTCCTGATCTTCAACGTCTCCTAGCAAAGACGAAGCCCCCTGCCGCGGAGTTCCGGCAGGGGGCATTTGTTTGGCGGGAGCTGCCTGGTTGCCGCCGAGAGGCGGGGAGGGCGCCGCTCAGGAGCCCTGACCGGCGGGGCCCATTCCTCGCTGACCACCCCGCTGGCCGCCGGGGGGGCCGCCGTCGGGGCCGCCCAGGAACTCACGGACGTCCTTGAGCAGGTCCCACTTCTCCTGCTGGGCCGGGGTCAGCAGCGCCTCGAAAGCGGTCTGGAAGTCTTCGTGGGCCGCGCGCTCCTGCTCGCGCAGGGCATAGCCCTCGATCACCTTCTCGCCGATGGCGGTCGCGTCCGGCGAGTCGGCGTCGAGCAGCTCGCCGATCTCCTGGTGCAGGGTCCGGCCCTGCTCGCGGAGCGGCTGGACCGTCGCGGCGAGGTCGTCGAGCAGGGCGCGGGCCTGCTCGACCTGGGCGTCGGAGAGGTCGAGGGCGCGGGCGATCCTCGGCAGCATGAAGCCGGGGCCGCCGGCCTGGGCGCCGGGGCCGCCGGAGCCGCCCGGGCCGCCAGGACCACCCGGGCCAGGGGCCGCGGGCTGGGCACGCAGCACGCTGGCCGGGCTCAGCACCAGCAGGAGCAGGGCGGCGACGGCCAGCAAGGGCAGGCCGCGGAAGGATCGTGAGAGGTCGGTCTTCATGGTGGGTTCCTTTCGGTTTCGGTCGTTGGTCTCGGCCGGCGGGTGGGTGGTCCGGCCGCCGTTCACAGGTTGGAACCCACGGCCGACCGGTTCCTTGCGGGGGGAGGTGAAACTCGCTCGTGTAGACTGCGGATCGATCCCCTTCAGGCATCGAGGAGAGAGCTGGAAACAGAAGGGATCGAACGGAGAGGTGGCCGCCATGTTGCGAGTGGTCTACGACGACGTTTCGGATCTTCCGGGCTACCGGGAGCTGGGGCAGCCTGCGCGCTTCGGGCCCGGCTTCCACGGAGAAGAGGTCGAGGAGGCCCAGGCTTTCCGCTGGATGGGGGAGGAAGGGCGTCTCGACTTCGTGCCGCCGGACGGTGGTGACGGTGGTGATGGAGGCGACGGCGATGACGGCGACGAGGCCGAAGCCCGGTTCCTGGAGTTGGAGGTCTTCTCTCCCTTTTTCGATCTCACCCAGACGCTCGCCTTCGAGCTCCCGGAGGGAGGCGAGTTGGCGTCCGTCGTTCCTCTCGTCCACGGCTGGGCACCGGTCTCTGTGGCGGTCCCCGCCGGCGCTACCGGCGCGACCTTGCGGGTCTCCAAGCTGCTCCCCGCCGCCCACCATCCGGCCGACCCCCGGGCGCTCGGCGTCCGGGTCCGCAGGCCCCATCTCCACGGCGACGCCGCCCGCCACGCGGTGATCGAGCGCCAGCAGTCGAACGCGGTCCTCAACCTGGACGAGATGCTGGCCGGCAAGACCGAGCTGCGCTCGACGCCGCCGGTTCTGGGCATCGATCTCCACGGGGTGTGCAACGTCAAGCCGCCCTGCGTCTACTGCGAGTGGGACGGCTCGAAGGCCCTCGAGGGGGATGCGGTCGACACCCCGTTCACCCGTCAGACGGTGGAGGAGTGGGGCCCGTTCTTCGACCACTCGGTGAGCCTGGTCAACTGCTCGATCGGCGAGCCCTTCATGATGAAGGACACCCTCGACGACCTGCTCGACGCCTTCGGTGAGCAGGGCAAGACGCTCGAGATGACCACCAACGGCCAGATCCTCACCGACAAGAACATCGAAAAGCTCCTCGGCCGGAAGATCCATCTCTACATCTCGCTCGACGCCGGCACCGCCGACACCTACGCCAAGCTGCGCAACGACAAGTTCGACCGCATCCTCGGCAACCTGCGCCGGCTGATCGCGGCCAAGGGCGGCCGGGCCGGCCTGCCCAAGGTCCACCTGGTGTTCATGCCCATGCGGGTCAACGTCCACGAGCTCGAGGACTTCGTCCGCCTGTGCGCCGACCTGGGCGTCGACCGGATGGTGCTGCGCCCGCTCAACTACTCCGAGAGCTCCGGGCTCGACTGGGAGAGGAACGGCCACCACTTCGTCTACGGCGAGGAGCTCCTGCCCTGGGACGAGCTGGTCCGGGTGAGCGGGCGGGCCGCCGAGCTGGCGCGGCGCTTCGACGTGCCGCTCGCCGACCAGCTCGGCTTCGGCGGCGGCCTGGCCGAGCAGTTCCCGGAGGAGTTCGAGCGCGGGCGACGGGAGGCGACGGGCGAGGCCGCTGCCGCGGCGGAGGTCGAGGAGCCCGAGCCGCAGGCGGCAGAGGCGACGGAGCCGTCCGCGGACGCCGTCCCCGCGGGCGCACCGGATGACGTCCCGGAGGCTCGACCGGACGCCCTGCCGGACGGTGGGCCGGACGCCGGGCCCCTGCCCTCCCTGGGCGAGGACCGCCTGCCGCTGTGCATCGAGCCGTGGAAGAGCCTCTACATCCTGCGCCGGGGCGTGCTGCCGTGCTGCTACGGCGCCGCGCCGCTGGCGCCGATGGAGGAGTACCGGGAGACCTGGAACTCGCCCACCCTCCAGGCGATCCGCCGCGACCTGGCCGCCGGCCGGTTCCACGACTACTGCCTGAGCTCGGAGTCGTGTCCGATCGTGCGCAAGGCGGCGCACCAGAAGGGGCTCGGCGGGAGCGAGCGCACCGTGATCACCGCCGAGGCCGTCTGGCACAAGATCGACCGCCTGGGCTTCGGCGTGCCCGGCCGCCTGATGCGCCCGTTCAAGCGCCCGTTGCGGGCGGTCGCGCGCCGCGTCGGCGCCCTGCTCTCGTCCTGACGGCCCTCCGTTCACGGACCGGAGGCGCACCGGCGCTCGCAGGCTCTCCCCGGACCCTCGGCAGCCCCGCCGAGGCCCTGTCGCGGCGTCTCCGGCCGCGGTCCGACAGCGCTTGCCTGTGATAGCGTTTCGAGGAGCCCGCAGGGGTTTCGGCGGGCTCTCCCCCACAGGCCGCATCCGCCCCGTTCGGGGCTCCACGGCGACGTTTCCACGGCCCGATCAGGTTCGATCCGACCGTTCCACGACCGACCGGAGCAAGCGATGACCGACGACTCCAGCGCGCAGCAACCTCTCCAGCGGACTCCACTCTACGAGCGTCACCAGGCGGCCGGCGCCAAGCTGGTCGACTTCGCCGGCTGGGAGATGCCGGTCCAGTACAGCGGTGTCATCGAGGAGCATCGGGCCGTGCGTAGCGCCGCCGGCCTGTTCGACGTGTGCCACATGGGCGAGGTGCGGGTCTGGGGACCCGGCGCCGAGGGGTTCCTCCAGTCGCTGACCCCCAACGACGTCACCAAGCTGAGCATCGGCCAGGCCCACTACAGCGCCCTGCTCACCGAGCGCGGCACCTACGTCGACGACCTGCTGATCTACCGCCTCGCCGAGGCCGAGTACATGGTGGTGGTCAACGCCTCGAACGCGGCCAAGGATTTCGCCTGGATCGCCCGCCACGCGGACGGCGTGGACGGCGTCGAGGTGGAGGACATCTCCGCCACGACCGCGCTGATCGCCCTCCAGGGGCCGAAGGCGGTCGAGATCCTGCGGCCGCTCGCCACCCCCGGCATCGGCGGCGCGGTCGACGACATCCGCAACTACCACTTCGCCCCCGGCACGGTGGACGGCGCGGACGCGATCCTGTCGCGCACCGGCTACACCGGCGAGGACGGGTTCGAGCTCTACCTCGACCCGGCGGACGCTCCGCGGATCTGGGACCGGCTGCTCGAGGCCGGCGCCGGGGCCGGGCTGATCCCCGCCGGGCTCGGCGCCCGCGACACGTTGCGCCTGGAGGCCGGCATGGCGCTCTACGGGCACGAGATCGACGGCACCGTCACCCCCTGGGAGGCGGGCCTCGCCTGGACTGTCAAGATCGACGCCGGCGACTTCGTCGGCCGCGACGCCCTCGTCCGGCAGAAGGAGGCCGGGATCGAGCGCAAGCTGATCGGCTTCGAGATCGAGGGGCGCGGCATCGCCCGCGACGGGCACCGCGTGCTCGACGGCGACCGGCCGGTCGGCGCGGTGGCCAGCGGCACCTGGAGCCCCACCTTCGAGAAGGCCCTCGGCACCTGCTACGTCCCGGTGGAGATGGCGCAAGCCGGGCGCTCGGTGGTGTTCGAGGTGCGCAACCGCCGCCTGGACGGACGACTGACCAAGCTACCGTTCTACAAGCGTTCCAAGTAGCCGCCGACCCGCCCGAGGACGCGGGGCGCGGCCTGGTGGCTCCGGTATGATCGGGCCGGCAGGATTGGGCCTTGTCGCCCGTGCCCCAACATCCCTTCGGCGGGCCGGAGGAGGAGAGAGGAGAAGAGCATGTCGTACCCGAGTGACTACCTCTATTCGAAGGACCACGAGTGGCTGCGGGTCGAAGGCGACACGTGTGTCCTCGGCATCACCGAGTTCGCCCAGGAGGAGCTGGGCGAGATCGTCTTCGTCGACCTTCCCGAGACCGGCGACCGCTTCGACGCCGCGGACGAGGTCGGCACCATCGAGTCCGTCAAGGCCGTGGCCGAGGTCTACACGCCGATCTCCGGCGAGGTGATCGAGGTCAACTCGGCGCTCGAAGACGAGCCCGAGCTGCTCAACGACGACCCCCACGGCGACGGCTGGCTGGTCAAGCTCAAGATCGGTGACAAAAAAGAGCTCGACGCCCTGATGAGCGCGGAGAAGTACGAGGAGTTCCTCTCCAGTGGCGACGACTGATACGGACCACACCACCCACCGCCTGCTCTCCACCGGAGAGCTCGACCGCCAGGAGATGCTCGACGCCATCGGCGTCGACTCGATCGACCGTCTCTTCGAGAGCCTGGGCGATCTGGTCCTGGACCGGCCGTTCGACCTGCCGGGCCCGCTGTCGGACGGCGAGCTGCGGGAGTACTTCCGGCGCCTCGACGGGATGAACCGGGTGCCGGGGCGCGACATGGTCAGCTTCCTCGGCGGCGGCGCCTACCGCCACGACGTGCCGGCGGCGGTCGACCATATGCTGCTGCGGGGCGAGTTCCTCACCGTCTACACCCCGTACCAGCCGGAGATCTCCCAGGGCACGCTCCAGGCGATCTTCGAGTTCCAGACCCTGATCAGCATGCTCACCGGCATGGACGTGGCCAACGCCTCCCTCTACGAAGGCGCGACCGCGTTCACCGAGGCCGTGCTGATGGCCGATCGGATCCAGAAGAAGCGCAAGAAGGTCGTCGTTTCGCGCACCGTCAACCCCCAGTACCGCGCGGTGCTCCGCTCCTACGCGACCAACCTCGACCTCGAGATCGTCGAGGTCGGTTGGGACGAGCGCGGTGCCACCGACGCCGCTGGGCTGGCCGCGGCGGTCGACGACCAGACGATCTGCGTGGCGGTCCAGTCGCCCAACTACTTCGGCGTCGTCGAGGGTTGGAAGACGGCGGCCGAGGCCGCCCACGCCCACGGCGCCCTGGCGATCGGCGTGGTGGCCGAGGCCCTCTCCTTGGGGCTGCTCCAGAGCCCCGGCGAGGGCGGCTGCGACATCGCCGTCGGCGAGGGGCAGTCGTTCGGCCTGCCGCTCTCCTTCGGTGGTCCGTACCTCGGCTTCATGGCGACCCGCGACAAGTACAAGCGCTCCATGCCCGGCCGCCTGGCCGGCCAGACGGTCGACGCCGACGGCGAGCGGTCGTGGGTGCTGACGCTGTCCACCCGCGAGCAGCACATCCGCCGGGAGAAGGCGACCTCGAACATCTGCACCAACCAGGCGCTGTGCGCCCTCGGGGCGACGATCTACCTGTGCCTCTACGGCAAGCGCGGCCTGCGCCGGCTGGCGGAGATCAACCTCCAGCGCACGGCGGCGCTCCGGCGGCGTCTGGGCGAGGCCCAGGGCCTGTCGGCGGCGTTCGACGCGCCGGTGTTCAACGAGCTGGCGGTGCGTTCGTCCGAGCCGGTGGCGCGGGTGCTCCACGACCTCGAAGAGCAGGGCGTCCTGGCCGGCGTGCCGCTCGGTGCCGACTATCCCGAGCTCGGCGACTGCTTCCTGATGGCGGTCACCGAGGCCAACCCGCCGGCGGACGTGGACCGGCTGCTGACCGCCCTCGCGGCACGCGCTCACCACCAGGAGGCGGCGACGGTCTGACCGTGGCCGGCTACCCCTCCCGAGGAAGCAGACGACATGACAGACGAACAGACTGAGACCGCAACGGCCGCCGCCGACCGACGTGTTCCCGACGTGGCGTGGCGCAACGAGGGGCTGATCTTCGAGCGCAGCCGCCCCGGCCGCATCGGCGTGACCCTGCCGCAGAGCGGGGTCGAGGAGCGCCCGCTGAACGAGCTGCTGCCGGCCGACCTGATCCGCGACGAGATCGACGGCATGCCCGAGGTCTCCGAAGTCGACGTGGTGCGCCACTTCACACGCATCTCGCGCAAGAACTACGCCCTCGACCTCGGTCTCTACCCCCTGGGGAGCTGCACCATGAAGTACAACCCCAGGATCAACGAGGACATGGCGCGCCTGCCCGGGCTCGCCGGCAGCCATCCGCTCCAGCCGAGCTCGACGGTGCAGGGGAACCTGGCCCTCTTCTGGGGGCTCGAGCGGGCCCTGATCGAGCTCACCGGCCTCTCCCGCGTGTCGCTCCACCCGGCGGCCGGCGCCCACGGCGAGTTCGCCGGCATCCTCATGGCGCGCGCGGCGATCGACGCCCGCGGCGAGAACCGCAAGTACGTGCTGATCCCGGACTCGGCCCACGGCACCAACCCGGCCTCGGCCCACTTCGCCGGCTTCGAGGTCAAGGAGCTGCTCTCGAACGAGCGCGGCACCCTCGACCTGGCCGACCTCGAGCGGGAGATGACCGAGGACGTGGCGGCGCTGATGCTGACCGTGCCCAACACCCTCGGGGTGTTCGAGGACCACATCCGCGACATCGCGGAGATCGTCCACGGCAAGGGCGGGTTCCTCTACTGCGACGGCGCCAACTTCAACGCCTTCGTCGGCAAGGCGCGGCCCGGCGACATGGGGGTCGACGTCCTGCACATGAACCTGCACAAGACGTTCACCACCCCCCACGGCGGCGGCGGCCCGGGCGCCGGCCCGGTCGGCGTCGCCGACGAGCTGGTGCCCTTCCTGCCGGTGCCGACGGTGGAGCGGGACGCGAACGGCTTCTACCTGGACCACGACCGGCCCCAGTCGATCGGCCGCATCCGCTCCTTCCACGGCCAGTTCGGCATGCTGATCCGGGCGCTCTGCTACATCATGGCGATGGGCCCGGAGGGCCTCAAGCGGGTCGCCGAGTACGCCGTGCTCAACGCCAACTACCTCCGCAAGGGGCTGGAGCCCCACTACCACCTGCCGTACGAGGCGCCGTCGCTCCACGAGGTGGTCTTCTCCGACAAGCGCCAGCACGACCTGGGCGTCTCCACCATGGACATCGCCAAGCGGTTGATGGACTACGGCTTCCATCCGCCGACGGTCTACTTCCCGCTGATCGTCTCCGGCGCGCTGATGATCGAGCCGACCGAGACCGCGGGCAAGGAGGAGCTCGACCACTTCATCGAGGCGATGGTGGCGATCGCCCGGGAGGCGGAGGAGGACCCGGAGCTGGTCAAGGGCGCCCCGTACACCACGCCGGTGCGTCGGTGCGACGAGGCCCAGGCCGCCCGCAACCCGGTGCTGCGCTGGCGCCCGGAGGGGGCCGAGGGGTGATCCGGGAGGGCGATCGAGCGGAGCGGGCGGATTGAGGCGGCTGGAGGTCCCCCTTTTCGGGCTCTTCTTCGCCTGCTGGCTGCTGGCGGGCGCCCACGGGGTGGGGCTCCTCTCTCTGGCCGGGACGCTCTCTCTCGGCCTCTACCCGCTCTACTCGGTCGCCGCCGCCCTCGGCTGGGTCGCCGGCAACGTCTACGTCTGGCGCCGCCGCCGGCTGACGCGGGAGCAGCGGCGGCGGGCGATGGCCCTCTGGCTGGTCGGCCCCCAGGGCATCCCCGCCCTGCTCCGGGCCATGGCGCCGGAGGCGGTCCAGGCCGCGGCGCCGGCGGTGCCGCTCTACGCGTTGGCGGTGGGGGCGGTGCTGTTCACGGTGCCGCTGGTGTTCGCACCGCGGTGAGACGGGGAGCCGGTGGGCGAGGTACGCCCCCGCCCATCAGAGGGCGTCCCGGAGCGCCTTGAACTTCTACGGGGGGCTCAGCCGGCCTTCGTGCGCTCGCGCAGTAGGCGGTTGACCAGCTCCGGGGCCGCCTTGCCGCGGGTCGCGCGCATCACCTGACCGACGAAGAAGCCGTGGAGCTTGGCCTCTCCGGAACGGAGCCGTTCGGCCTCGTCCGGATGGGCGGCCAGGGCCGCGTCGACCGCCGCCTCGATCGCCGCGCTGTCGGTCACCTGCTGGAGCCCGCGCCGGCGGACGATCTCTCGTGGGGAGCCCCCCTGCTCGACCATCTCATCCAGCACCTTCTTGGCGATGGCGGTGGAGATGGTGCCGTCGTCGATCAGCAGGACGAGCTCCGCCAGCCCCTTGCCGTCCACCGGCCGGTCGGCGACGCTCTCCTGGCCGAGGTTGGCCAGGCGGCCCAGGAGCTCGTTGATCGTCCAGTTGGCCACCGCCTTCGCCTCGGCGCCGGTAGCGACCGCCTCCTCGAACAGCGCGCCGAGGGCGGGGTCGTCGGTCAGCACCCGGGCGTCCTCCAGCGGCAGGCCGTGGCGGGCGGCGAGCTGCTCGACCGCGGCGCGGCGTTCGGCGGAGAGGCCGGCCAGGGGATCGCGCGGCGTCTCCTGCGATGGTGGAACGGCGGGCGGTGCCTGCGCGGGGGGCTTCGCCTGCTCGGTCGGCTGGGTTGAGGTCGCGGTCCTCGCCGCCTTGGCCCAACTGTCGCGCAGGGTCACCGTCCGGTTGAGCACCGGCCGCTCCGGCGTCGAGTCGACCGGGTCGAGGTAGAAGTAGCCCTGGCGCTCGCACTGGAAGCGGCCGCCGGCCATGGCGCTGGCGGCCCCGTCCTGCGGACCCTCCGGACCTCCCGGCTCCCCGAGGGCGGCCGGCTCGAGCTTGGCGTCCGGCAGGACGACCAGCGACTCCGGGTTCATCTGTTCGGTGAACGGGACCTCGCCGCCTCCGGGGCGCTCGACGGTGAAAAGCCGGTCGTAGAGGCGCACCTCCACGTCGCGGGCGTGGGCTGCCGAGACCCAGTGGATCGTGCCGGACGGCTTCCGGCCGTCGGGCGCCGCGCCGCCCCGGGTCTCCGGGTCGTAGGTGCAGCGCAGCTCGACCACCTCGCCGGTCGCCTCGTCCTCGATCACCTCGTCGCAGCGGATGAAGTAGGCGTAGCGCAGCCGGACCTCGCGTCCCGGTGCCAGGCGCCGGAACCCCGTGGGCGGCTCCTTGGCGAAATCGTCGCGCTCGATCCAGAGCTCGCGGGAGAAGGGGAGCGGGCGCGATCCCGGCTTTCCCACGTCGCGCGGGAAGTAGGGGGCGTCGAGGCTCTCGGACGCGCCCTCCGGGTAGTTGGTGATCACCACCTTGAGCGGCCGGAGCACGCACAGCACCCGGGGGACGACCGGGTTGAGGTCGTCGCGAATCGAGTGCTCGAGCAGCGCCACGTCGACCAGGTTGTCGGCCCGGGCGACGCCGATCCGGTCACAGAAGTCGCGCAGGGCCGCGGGCGTGACGCCGCGCCGGCGCAGCGCCGAGATCGTCGGCATGCGCGGGTCGTCCCAGCCGGAGACGTGCCCTTCGGTGACGAGCTGGAGCAGCCGCCGCTTGGACAGCGCCGTGTAGGAGAGGTTGAGCCGGGCGAACTCGATCTGCTGGGGATGGGGCGCGGGCAGGAGCTGGTCGAGGATCCAGTCGTAGAGCTCCCGGTTGTTCTCGAACTCGAGGGTGCAGAGCGAGTGGGTGATGCCCTCGAAGGCGTCCGAGAGGCAGTGGGTGAAGTCGTACATCGGGTAGATGCACCAGGCGTCGCCCGTCCGGTAGTGCTCGGCGTGGCGGATGCGGTAGAGCAGCGGGTCGCGCATCTTCATGTTGGGCGAGGCGAGGTCGATCTTCGCCCGCAGCACGCAGGCGCCGTCCGGGAGCTCGCCGGCGCGCATCCGCCGGAACAGGTCCAGGTTCTCCTCCACCGAGCGGTCGCGGTAGGGGCTGGGCCGCCCCGCCTCGGTGACCGTGCCGCGGTAGGCGCGGATCTCCTCCTCCGACAGGCTGTCGACGTAGGCCTTGCCGTCCTGGATCAGGCGTTCGGCGCACTCGTAGAGGCGCTCGAAGTAGTCGGAGGCGAAGTGCTGCTCGGTCCAGGAGTAGCCGAGCCACCGGACGTCCTTCTCGATGGCGTGGGCGTACTCCATGTCCTCCGTCAGGGGGTTGGTGTCGTCGAAGCGGAGGTTGCAGGTGCCGCTCCACTCGCGGGCGACGCCGAAGTTGAGGACGATCGACTTGGCGTGGCCGATGTGGAGGTAGCCGTTCGGCTCGGGGGGAAGCGCGTGGCGACGCGGCCGTCGTGCTTGCCGGCGGCGACGTCGTCGGCGACGATCGTGCGGATGAAGTCTTTGGAGTCGGTGTCGGGGCGGTCGGTCATCGGAGGTGAAGCGTAGCGGAAGGGCGGGGGCGAAGGAAACCGGGGCGCGGTCGGGATGGGGAGGGGGGGAGGGGCGGGCGAGGGGGCTGCCGGGAGCGGTGCGGGGGTGACGGCTCCGGGACGCTGCGCGAACTGGACGGTTGGGAGCTCAACGCGCAGCTCGACATGGCCCGCGTCGGGCCGGGTTGCCACGCAGGGGCTGTCGCGGACGCGGTCCATGACGCCCTCCACCGCTCACCCCCGCACCGCTCCACGTGCGAGGCGTTCGTCCCCCCCCCCCACCCCCGGATGACGAGATGGTGGGAGAGGACCGGGTGGGTGGTGGTGTCCCTCGCCCCCTACCCTTCTCTTCGCTCGGCCAGCATGGCATCTCCGTACGAATAGAACCGGTACTTCTCGCGAACCGCTTCTTCGTAGGCTTCGAGGACTCGCTCCTTGCCGGCGAAGGCGCTGACGAGCATCAGCAGGGTGGAGCGGGGGAGGTGGAAGTTGGTGAGGAGGGCGTCGACGACCCTGAAGCGGTAGCCGGGGACGATGAAGAGCTCGGTGCGGCCGGGGCCTTCTTTGAGGGTGCCGTCGGTCTGGCCGGAAGATGTGGCGGCGGATTCGAGGGTGCGGACGACGGTGGTGCCGACGGCGACGATGCGGCCGCCTTGCGCGCGGGTGCGGCGGATGGCGTCGGCGGTGGCTGGGGAGAGGTCGTAGCGCTCGGCGTCCATCCGGTGCTCGTGGACGAGCTCGGCGGTGACCGGCTTGAAGGTGCCGATGCCGACGTGGAGGGTGACGGCGGCGTGGCCGATTCCGCGCTGTTCGAGCCGGTCGAGGAGCTCCGGCGTGAAGTGGAGGCCGGCGGTGGGGGCGGCGATGGCGCCGGGGCTGCGGGCGTAGACGGTCTGGTAGCGGTCGCGGTCGGCGGCGCGGTCGGCCCGCTTGATGTAGGGCGGCAGCGGTACGTGGCCGAGCCGCTCGAGGTGGGGCTGGACGGGCTCGGAGAAGCGCACCCGGTGGCGGCCGTCGTCCGCCTTGGCGAGCACCTCGGCGCGGAGCACGATCTGCCCGCTGTCGTCTCCGGGGCCGTCGTCGGTCCGGAAGACGATGGAGGTCCCCGGGCGCGCTTTGCGGCCGGGGCGCACGAGGGCGTCCCAGACCGTGTCGGGCGCGGCGCCGTCCGCATCGACGGGCTCGATGAGTAGCAGCTCGATGCGCGCGCCGTCGGTGCCGTCGCCCAAGACGCGGTGGCCGAAGATCCGGGCGGGGATCACCCGGGTGTCGTTGACCACCAGCAGGTCGCCGGGGCGGAGGATCTCCGGCAGGTCGGCGACGGTGCGGTGCCGCTCGCGGCTGCCGGACGGCGCGCTCAGCACCAGTAGCCGGCTCGTCCCGCGCGGCCGCGGCTCCTGGGCGATCCGCTCCTCGGGCAGGTGGTAGTCGAACTCCTTGGTCAACATGCGCTACGAGATCGTCCGGACGACTCCTACTGCCAGCACCAGCGCGCAGGCCATGACCCCCGCCGCGATCCAGAACGGCCAGGCCGGTCCCAGGGTGCCGAAGGCCCAGCCGCCCCAGAGCGGGCCGACGCCCCGCGCCAGGGCGCCGAGGGAGCGGGTCACGCCGAGGGTGCCGCCCTGGCGGTGCTCGTCGGTCAGCCGGCTGATCAGCGACAGGGTCGACGGGTTGTGGAGGCCCATCCCCACCGCCAGCAGCGCGGTGGTGACGCCGAGCAGCGCGAGCACTTTGCCCAGGGGGAGGAGGAGGAGGCCCACGGTCATGCAGGCGATGCCGGTGACCAGCAGCCGCCGCTCGCCGAAGCGCTTGGCCAGCCGGCCGAGCAGGCCGCCCTGGATGACCACCATGACCACGCCGAGGAAGGTGAACAGCATGGCGGTCTTGAAGAAGTCGAAGCCGTAGCGCTTCTCGACGAACAGGGCGATGGTCGACTCCATGCTGGCGAAGGCGAGGATGACCAGGAAGTAGAGGACCATCAGGCCGGCGACCGGGCGGTTGCCGGCGGCACGGCGCACGTCGTCGGCGCCGGCCCAGCGGCCGGAGTCGACCGTCTTCCGGCGCTCGGGCGTCAGCGACTCGGGCAGCAGGAAGATGGCCAGGGCGAGGTTGATCAGGGCGAGCACGCCGGCGGCGGCGGGGACGGCGGCGTAGCCGAGCTTGCCCGCCAGGCCGCCGAGCACCGGCCCGAGGACGAAGCCGAGGCCGAAGGCGGCGCCGAGCATGCCCATCCCCTTGGCCCGGCTCTCGGGCGGCGTGACGTCGGCCACGTAGGCCTGGCCGATCGAGTAGTTGGCGGCGGCGATGCCGGAGGCGGTGCGGGCGATCAGCAGGACGGTGAACGAGCGGGCGAGGGCGAACAGGCCGTAGGCCGCGACCGCGCCGACGATCGACACCAGCAGCACCGGCCGGCGGCCGACCTTGTCCGACAGCCGTCCCCAGAGCGGGGCGAAGACGAACTGGGCGAGGCTGAACGAGGCGAACAGCAGGGTCACGCCGAGCGGTCCGGCGCCGAACTCCTGGGCGTAGAACGGCAGCAGCGGCAGCACCATCCCGAAGCCCAACAGGTCGAGCAGGACGGTGAAGAAGACGACGAGCAGCGGCCCGCGACGGGCCGGCGGAGGAGAGTGTGGGGCGGGCTCGGCCATAGACCGCGCAGTGTACCAACGCACGGGCGCGTCGTGTGTGTGGGGGGAGGGGGGCGGAGAGGAGCTTGCGTGGGTTCTTTGCGGGGCGTGGCGGCGGCCGTCTGGGATGGCCGGTGGCGGGGGGCTCTTCAGCAGCCGGTCATCGGTTGGCCGGCGGCCGGTCAGTGGCCGGGGGTGGTCTTCGGGTCGAGGGCGTCGCGCAGCCGGTCGCCGAGGAGATTGAACGCCAGCACGGCGATCACGATCGCCAGGCCGGGGAAGGTCGACACCCACCAGGCGGTGGTCAGGACGTCGCGGCCGTCGGCCACCATGTTGCCCCAGCTCGCGGTCGGCGGCTGGACGCCCAGGCCGAGGAACGAAAGCGACGATTCGACCAGGATCACGTCGCCGATCAGGAGGGAGGCCTGGACCAGGACCGGCGTCAGGGCGTTGGGCAGCAGGTGGCGCCAGAGGATGCGTAGCGGGTGGAGCCCGAGGCTGCGGGCGGCGAGGATGAACTGGCGCTTGCGCAGGCCGAGGATCTCGGCGCGGACCAGGCGGCTCAGGCCCATCCAGGCGGTGCAGCCCAGGACCACGATCACCAGGGTCGTCGACGGCCGGAAGAGGGCGGCCAGGGTCAGCACCAGGAAGAGCCGCGGGAAGGCCAGGAAGGCGTCGACGCCGCGCATCAGCACCGCGTCCAGCCAACGAGGTCCGGCGCCGGCGGCCGCGCCGATCGCGAGCCCCAACGTCAGGGCGAGAGCCACCGACAGGACGCCGACCAGCAGCGAGATGCGGGCGCCGTAGATCATGCGCGAGAGGATGTCGCGGCCGTAGCCGTCGGTGCCGAGCAGGAAGCGCCGGTGATCCGCGATGCCGTCCGCGGTCAGGTTGGCGACTTCGGAGGCCGGCAGGACCCGGCGCTCGCCGAGCCGCTCGATCGCCAGCCCTTCGGGGACGCGCTCGACCCGGTCCGCCAGCAGGCTCGATCCGTCGGTGCGCTCGATCAGGGCGAGGGTCGTTCCGGGGGGGCGGTAGCGGGCCGCCGGCGGGTCGAGCTGGAGGTTGGGGGCGTGGGGCGCGAGCAGCGGAGCCGCCAGGGCGACCAGCGCCATCAGCACCACCAGGGCGCCGCCCGCGGAGCGGAGCACCCGGGGGGTCCGCACCGGTTCCGGCGTGTCGAGCGCCAGCGGCTGGTCAAGCACCGTCGGCGCTCTCCGCTGGCGTGGTCGGGAGCGGCCGCGTGCCGTCGCCGCCGCCTCCCTTGAGGTGCCCTCGGCCCGCCGTCCGCACCCGGGGGTCGACGAGGGCGTGGAGCAGGTCGGCGAGCAGGTTGCTGATCACCACCAGGACGGCGGTGAGCGCGGTGGCGGCCAGGATCACCGGGTAGTCCCGGGCGAGGATCGCCTGGAAGGTGGTCCGGCCGAGCCCGGGCCAGGAGAAGACCACTTCGAGCACCAGCGAGCCGTTGAGCACGAACGGCAGCGACAGCCCGAAAAGCTGGATGATCGGCACCAGCACGTTGCGCATGGCGTGGACCCAGATCACGCGGCGCTCCGAGAGCCCTTTGGCGCGGGCGGTGCGGATGTAGTCCTCCTCCAGCACCTCGATCATCCGGTTGCGGACGAAGCGCACGGTGGCGCCGGCCATGGACAGGCCGAGGGTCAGGGCCGGCAGGGCGAGATGGAGGAGGAGGTCGGTTCCCCGGGCGCCGGACGACAGGTCCTCGGCGCCGATCGAGCGCATGTGGCTGGCCGGGAAGACCGGCAGGGCGTAGCTGAAGAGCAGGATCGCCATCAGCCCCATCCAGAACACCGGCATGGAGTAGAGCACCAGGGAGACGAGCCGGATCGAGTCGTCGAGCACGCGCGTTCGCCGCCGGGCCGCGGCGACGCCGAGGGGGACGCCGACCAGGTACTGGACGAGCATCGCCGACAGGGCGAGCAGGGCGGTCGGCGCCAGGGTGTCGCCGAGCAGGTCGAGCACCGGGCGGCCGAAGGTGATCGAGACGCCCCAGTCGAAGCGCAGCACGACCGCGCGCAGCCACAGCAGGTACTGGACGAGCAGCGGCCGGTCGAGGCCGTAGACGGCGCGCAGCCGGGCCATGCTCTCGACCGTCGTCCGGCTCCCGGCCAGGATGTTGGCCGGGTCGCCCGGCGCCAGGTGGATGAGGAAGAAGGTGGCCGTCAGAACCAGGAACACCAGCAGGACCGAAGCGACCAGGCGCCGAAGGGCGACGGAGAGCATCGGTCTGGATCGGTCTCCTCTACTCCTCGGCCGGCGCCAGCCACCAGGATTGCGAGCCGCGGAAGGAGCCGAGCACGTTCGGCTCGACCCCCCGCAGGCGGGCGTTCATGCCGTTGATCCGCTGGGACTCCCAGACGAAGGTCATCGGCTGGTCCTGGTGGAGGATCTCCTGGAGCCGGAGCAGGATCGGCTTGGCGTCGATGATTTCGGGCAGCCCTTCCATGCGCTCGACCAGGCGGTCGACCTCCGGGTTGGAGTAGCCGGAGAAGTTGCCGCCGCCACCGATTTCGCTGGTGTGGAAGGCGTAGCGCATGTCGAGGGAGGTGGGCATCCCCCAGGCGCTGAAGCCGGCGTCGAAGTGGCGGTCGAGCATGCTGCTCATCATGGCGTTGAACTCGACCACCCGGGGGCGGGCGTCGACCCCGACGCGGCGGAGCTGCTCCTGCATCATCACCGTGGCGTCGATCCGCGGCTGGTTCCCCTGGTTGGTGATCAGGTCGAACGAGAACGGCTTGCCGTCGCGGTCGAGGATGCCGTCGCCGTCGGTGTCCTTCCAGCCGGCGTCGGCGAGGATCTGCCGTGCCCGCTCCGGGTCGTAAGGCCACGGCTCGATCGACGAGTCGAACGCCCACACGTCGTGGACGATGGGCGAGACGGCGAGCCGGGCGTACCGTCCCCAGAGGGTCTCGATGATCAGGTTCCGGTCGATCGCCATGGTCAGCGCGCGACGCACCGACGCCTCGGCGAAGAGCGGCGAGTCGAGGTTCCAGGCGACGTAGGTGTAGAGCCGGTGCCAGAACGCCTGGACGGAGGTGCCCGGCGCCTTCTCGAGCCGGTCCACGTCGGTCACCGGGATCTGCTCGACGAAGTCCAGGTCGCCGGAGAGGAGCTGGGTGATCTGGTTGGCCTTCTCCGGGATCTGGCGGAAGACGATCCCGTCGAGGTAGGGCTTGCCGGCGTCGAAGTAGCTCGGGTTGCGGCGTAGCGCCACCTCCTGCTGCGGCACCCAGCGATCGAGGGTGAACGGGCCGTCGACCACCAGGTTGTCGCGGAAGAACTCGGCGTTCGAGCGCCACTGGTCGAACGGCAGCTTGCTCCAGGAGTGCTTCGGCAGGATGACGCCCTCGACGGCCGCGTTGAGCTGGTACGGCGAGACCTTCGAGTAGTGGAAGACCACGGTGTAGGGGTCGACCACTTCGACGTCCTGGATGTTCTCCTTCAGATAGGCCTGGCTGTAGGCCACCGACGGGTTCATGTGGGCCTGCCAGGTGAAGCGGACGTCGTCGGCCGTCACCGGCTCGCCGTCGCTCCACTTGACGTTGTGGCGCAGGTGGAAGGTCAGCTCGAGGTGGTCGTCCGAGAACGAATAGGACTCGGCCAGCTCCGGCGCGAAGGTCGGCGGGTGCTCCTTGAAGTCCGGCTGCTCGTCGAGCAGGTGGAGATACATGAGGAACAGGATGTCGTCGGTCGCCCGGGTTCCCGAGGACAGGGCCTCGTTGACCGTGTCCATGTCGGCGATGGTGCCGGCGACGATCGTTCCGCCCTGTCGAGGCGTCTGGTCGGCGGCCGTCGCGTCCGGGGCCGCGCTGGTCGCCGAGGCTGGCGCGGGCTCGTCTTTCGGCCCACAGGAGAACGCCAGGAAGACGGCGACGAGGAGGGCGAGCAGGCTCGCCCGGCGGCGGCGGAAGAGAGGGGTTTCGTTCATTGGGGTGGACCTTGGGGTCGAGGAGAATCGTACTCGGCCTTCCCGAAGCCGGTCAAACGGGGACCGAGGGCGGCGCCAGATCCCGCCGATCCCAGCCGATCCCCGCCGATCCGCACCCCGGACACACGACGGCCCCGCCCGGGTTCGTCACCCGGCGCGGGGCCGCGCTGTGGTGCCTCGCTCTCGTCTCGCCTCAGGCGATCTCGATCTTGCGCGGCTTGGCCTCTTCCTGCTTCGGGACGT
This sequence comes from uncultured Acidobacteriota bacterium, assembly GCA_963843755.1. Classification (GTDB taxonomy): domain Bacteria; phylum Acidobacteriota; class Thermoanaerobaculia; order Multivoradales; family DATKCC01; genus CAWJLS01. Next base: position 86,448 of record CAWJLS010000012.1, on the reverse strand, counting down.
CGATCCGCAGCACGCCGTTCTCGAACCGGGCCTCGACCTTGTCGGAGCGCACGTTCGACGGCAGGTGGAACGAGCGGTGGAAGGCGCCGTAGGCGCGCTCGATGCGGTGGAAGTTCTCCTTGGTCCGCTCCTGATCGAACTGCCGCTCGCCCTTGATCGTCAGGACGTTGTCCTCCAGGGTGATCTCCACGTCCTCCTTGGTCAGCCCGGGCAGCTCGGCGTAGAGCGTCAGGGCGTCCTCGCTCTCGGCGATGTCGACCGCCGGCATCCAGCTCCGGCTGGACACGTCCTCACTCTCCTGCGGCCCTCCGTAGACGTCACCGAACGCGTGCTCGAACAGTCGGCTCAGGCGATCGCGCACCGGGTCGGTACCCGGCGCCCAGCGAATGATTCCTCGGGTCATGGTCTGTCTCCTCCTTGATCTGTTCTTGATCTGATCGGTGGATCAGATGGACCGTTGTCGTTCAGCCCCCTCGACGGGGAGGTCGGGTCGTTCGGCCCGAATCGTTATATGTCAACACTCAGATCTCGGGCCGAAATTCCCGGCGCGGCAGAAATCTTAGTTGATTGCACTAAGGTTCGATCCTCGGAGGCTTGTTCCCGCCGCTCCGGCCGGTGGTAGTCTTGACCGGTGACCTGGCCGCGCTCCAGCACTCCCACCACCTTCCGCCGGCTGCTCATCGCCCTGATCGCCTTCGGCGTCATCGTCATCTTCGACGTCGCCCTGTTCGGCTGGCTGATCTTCCGGTCGCTCTCGCAGCGAGAGATCGAGTCCGTGCTGCTCGAAACCCGCCAGGAGGCGGCCCAGATCGCCGATCGCATCGCCGGCCGCGCGGCCGCGGAGGGCACCGACCTCTACACGGTGATCGCGGTCGAGCGGGAGACGCGCCGGTACATCGACGACGTGCTGGAGGAGAAGGGCGTGGTCAGCTCGATCCGGGTGCTCGACGCCGACGGCGCGCTGGTCTACGAGGCGACCGGGCAGGTCACGAAGCCGGTGAACGGCGAGACTCTCCCCGGCGTGGATGGCGCCCGCAGCGATCTAGGCGCCCGCGGCGATCTGAACACTCGCGGCGATCTGAACGCCCGCGGCGACCTCAATCCCCACGGCGACCTCAACGGCGGCGACCTCGGCGGCGAGATCCCGAAGGAGATCCCCGGCGAGGGCGCCGGCGACGTGCGCACCGAGGAGTCGGTCGACACGTCCAAGTACCAGGTGGAGGAGCCGATCGGCGATTTCGGGGTGCTGCGCATCGGGATCAGCGAGGAGGACCTCCAGCAGCGGATCGGCGTGCTGCGGCGGGACCTGATCGGCCAGGCGTCGGTGATCGGCGCGGTCACCACGGCCCTGCTGCTGGCGGCCCTGGCGCTGATCTGGGTGCTACTGCGCCGCGGCCACCGGCTGGAGGAGCAGGCGGCGGAGGCCGAGCGCATGGCCTACATCGGCACCCTGGCTTCGGGCCTCGCCCACGAGATCCGCAACCCGCTCAACTCGCTGAACCTCAACATGCAGATGCTCGAGGAGGAGCTCGACCCGGCGGCGGTCCAGGCCTCCTCCGGGCGGCGGCTGCTGACCATCACCCGCACCGAGATCGCCCGGCTCGAGCGCCTGGTCACCGACTTCCTCTCCTACGCCCGCCCGCGGGCGCTCGACGTCGAGGAGGTGGAGGTGGGGGAGCTGCTCGAACAGGCGCGCGCCATCCTGGAAGGGGAGGCGCGCAGCCGGGGGGTGGCGCTCGAGGTCGGTGACCGGACCGGCGGCATGACGGTGCGGGTCGACCCGGGGCAGATGCGCCAGCTCCTGCTCAACCTGACCCAGAACGCGCTCGCCGCGGTCGAGGGCCGGCCTGACGGGCAGGTGACCTTGGCCGCGGAGCCGCGCGACCTGCGCGAAGGGCTGGTCGAGCTGATCGTCGAGGACAACGGCGCCGGCATTCCCGCCGAGGAGCTGGAGCGGATCTTCGACGTCTTCTTCTCGACCCGCAAGGGCGGCACCGGCCTCGGGCTGGCGATCGTCGATCGCATCGCCCGCCGGCACGGCGGCTCGGTCGAGGTGGAGAGCGAGGCCGGCCAGGGGACGACCTTCCGGGTCGTGCTGCCGCGGGCGTCGCTGGCTCAGGAGCCGCTCAGCTCGTCGAGCTCGGCCGGGGAGATGAACTCTCCCGGGTCGTCGTTGCCGCACACCTCGCAGAGCGCCTCCTTGATCACGCCTTCCTTCCATTCGAAGACGTAGCAGGGGCTCTCACAGTTGAGACAGACGACATAGTCAGGGGCGGACATCGGCACCTCCAGAGGGACGTTCCTGCGCCCCGAGGATACCATCGGGGCCTCTCGGGGAGGCGTTGCGCGGGCTGTGTGCCAGGGCTCTCCGTCGCCGGCGGGCTGCGCGGCGCCTTGACGGCGGGGAGAACGGGTGGTACGGTTCGCGATCCGGGCCCCGCGCGGGCCATACCGACGAGTGCGTTCACACGAGGGAGTTGCGTCAATGCAGGCTGTCATCGAAACGGGTGGAAAGCAGTACCGGGTCGCGCCCGGCGACGTGATCGACGTCGAGCTCGTCGGCGATGCCGAGCACGGATCGGAGATCACGTTCGAGAACGTCCTCCTGGTCCGTGACGACGCCGGGGTCAAGGCCGGCGCCGACATCGCCGGAGCCACGGTGCGGGGCGTCCTCTTGGACGAGAGCCACGGGCCGAAGGTCCGGGTCTTCAAGTTCAAGCGGCGCAAGGGGTATCGCCGGACGAACGGCCATCGCCAGGCCTACCACCGCGTCCGCATCGAAGGCGTCGAGCTGTAGCGACGGGCGCTTCGGCCCAGGTCCAGGGCCCAGACAACGATCGGCCGGCCTCGAGCGGCCGGTGTTTCAGACGAGAGGTACTTCCAGATGGCTCACAAGAAAGGTCAAGGCTCCAGCCGGAACGGCCGCGACTCGAACCCCCAGCACCTGGGCGTCAAGCGGTACGGCGGCGAGCGGGTGACTGGCGGCGCGATCATCGTGCGCCAGCGCGGCACCAAGTTTTTCCCCGGCGAGAACGTCGGCCGGGGCGGCGACGACACCCTGTTCGCCAAGAGCGACGGCATCGTACAGTTCAAGCGGCGCGGCCACCGCGGCACGTTCGTCAACGTGCTCCCCGCCGAGTAGCCCGCGCTGCCCGCCCCCGCCTGAGCCCGTCCTGACCGATCCGCCTCGACCCTTGGGTGGGGGCGTCCCTTTCGCCCCGCCCAGGCCGATTTTCGGCGGCCGTCCCGGTCGATCTGGGAAAGGGACCGCGAGGGATTTGGGGGGAGATCCAGTCGATTGCGCTTTCTCGACGAAACCACCATCGAGGTCCGGGGAGGCAACGGCGGCAACGGCTGCGTCGCATTTCGTCGCGAGAAGTACGTCCCGAAGGGTGGCCCCTCGGGCGGCGATGGCGGTGACGGCGGCTCGGTCGTCCTGGTGGGCGACGAGTCGGTCAACACCCTCCACCACCTGCGCTTCCGCCAGCTCTACGCCGCCGAGCGCGGCCGCCACGGCGAAGGATCGAACCGCACCGGCCGGAGCGGCGACGATCTCGTGATCCGGGTCCCTCCGGGCACCGAGGTGAGCGACGCCGAGACCGGCGAGCCGCTGGGCGAGATCCTCGACGAAGGCCAGCGCCTGGTGGTCGCCGCGGGAGGCGCCGGGGGGCGCGGCAACGCCCGGTTCAAGAGCTCCACCAACCAGGCGCCCCGGCGTGCCGATCCCGGGGGCGAGGGGCAGGAGCGCCGGCTGCGGCTCGAGCTCAAGCTACTCGCCGACGTCGGCCTCGTCGGGCTGCCCAACGCCGGCAAGTCGACCCTCATCAGCCGGCTGTCGGCGGCGCGCCCGAAGATCGCCGACTACCCGTTCACGACGCTCGTCCCCCAGCTCGGCGTGGTCGACCGGGGGCCGACCGAGGAGCCCTTCGTCATCGCCGACCTGCCGGGGCTGATCGCCGGCGCGGCCGAAGGCGCCGGGCTCGGCCACCAGTTCCTGCGCCACGTGGAGCGCTGCCGGGTGCTGGTCCACCTCGTCGACCTGTCGGCCACCGGGGCCGATGGGGTCAGCGAGGGGGATGCCGCCGACGACCTGGCGGCGATCGAGCGTGAGCTCGAAGCGTTCGACCCGGGCCTGCTCCAGCGCTCCCGGCTGATCGTCGGCAGCAAGCTCGACGCGGCCGGAGACGAGCGGCGCCGGCAGTTGAAGGAGGCGGCCGCGGCCCGCGGTCTGGCCTATCGGGAGCTGAGCGCGGTCACCGGCGAAGGCCTCGCCGACCTGGTCCACGACGCCGCGCGGCGTCTCGAGGCGGCGCGCCGTCGGGAGGCGGAGGAGCGGGAGGACGAGGAGGGGACGCCGTGAGGCTGGGCGTCTTCGGCGGCAGCTTCGACCCGCCCCACGCGGGCCACGTGCGGCCGGTCCAGGACGTGCGCCGGCGGTTGGGGCTCGACCGGGTCCTCTACGTGCCAACCGCCCGGCCGCCCCACAAGAGCGCGCCGGCGGACCTGCCCGAGGCGCCGGCCGTCTGCCGCTTCACCATGGTGGAGCTGGCCGTGCTCGACGAGCCCGGGCTGTTCGTTTCGCCGATCGAGCTGCGGCCCGACCGGACGACCTACACGGTGGAGACCCTGGAGCAGCTCCGGACGAGCTCTCCGGAGGCGAGCCTGCACCTGATCATCGGCTCCGACTCGCTCGGGGGCCTCGCCACCTGGCGCCGCTGGCGCGACATCCTCGGGCTCGCGCGCCTGGCGGTCCTGGTGCGCCCCGGGGCGGAGCCGGAGCGGCTCCGGGACGGCCTGCCCGACGAGCTTCGGGCGCTGCTCGACGACGGCGGTCTCGACCTGTTCACCGACTTGACGCTCGACGTGTCCTCGACCGAGATCCGCCGACGGCTGGCCGCCGGCGAGTCCCTGGGCGAGACCTGGCTGCACCCCCGGGTGCTAAACTATCTGGAGAAGTACCGCTTCTATCGATGACCCCGGCTCTCGACACCACCGACACCACCGCCCGCGTCCGCGTGGCGGTCGACGCGGTCTTGGATCGCAAGGCCCAGGACCTCAAGGTTCTCCACCTCGGTCCCGTCTCCGACTTCACCGACTACTTCCTGATCTGTAGCGGCACCAGCCAGCGCCAGGTCCAGGCGATCTCCGACGCCGTGCTGGAGAACCTGAAGAAGGAGGGCGTCCGCCCGCTCCACGTGGAAGGGCAGCAGGGCGGCAACTGGGTCCTGCTCGACTACGGCGACATGGTGATCCACGTCTTCCAGCCGGAGCCGCGCGAGTTCTACGCCCTGGAACGCCTCTGGGCCGACGCGCCCGACGAGACGGGCACGTTCGCCGCCGACCGACCCGCAGATTGAGCACCTCCCTGCCGCGCCTGCTCGCCGACCAGCCCGCGCTCGCGCGGCGGCTGGCCGGCATCGAGCGGGCGGCGGCGAGCGAGGCGCCCCTCCTGATCGTCGGCGAGCCGGGGACCGGCCGGACCGCCCTGGCCCGCGCCGTCCACCGCGCGAGCTCCCGGGGCGCCGGCCCGCTGGTGGAGGTCGATCCCGGCTCCATCCCCAGCGCCCTGTTCGAGGCCGAGCTGTTCGGCCACCGCCGGGGTGCGTTCACCGGCGCGGGCGAGGACCAGCCCGGCCGGGTCGAACGGGCGGCCGGCGGCAGCCTGCTCTTGGACCATGTGGAGGAGCTGCCGCTCGGTGCCCAGCCCAAGCTCTTGCGCCTGGTCTCCGAAGGGGTCTATGCACCGCTCGGTGGGCGTGAGCGCGCGGCCGACGCCCGCTTCCTGACCCTGGGCTCCGAGGACCTGCCGGAGCGGGTGCGCCGTGGCGCCTTCCGGGACGACCTCTTCTACCGCCTCGAGGTGCTCGCCTTCCGCGTGCCGCCGCTGCGCGAGCGGCCGGAGGATCTGCCGGCCCTGATCGACCGCCTGCTGGTCGACCTGGCGGAGCGGTTCGCCCGCTCGGGCGCCGTGCTCACCGACCGGGCGAGGGAGTGGATGGTCCGTCACCCCTGGCCGGGAAATCTGCGGCAGCTCAAGAACGTCCTCGAGCGGGAGCTGATCCTGGCGCCCGGGGCGGACGGGCCGGTGACGCTCGATCCGGCGGCGCCGTCGGGCGCCGGCGCCCCGCCGCGCACGCTGGCCGAGATGGAGGCGGAGGAGATCCGGCGTGCGCTCGCCTACACCCGCGGGCACCAGGGGCGGGCGGCGGAGCTGCTGGGGATCAGCCGCAAGGCGCTGTGGGAGAAGCGCAAGCGCTACGGGCTGCCCTGAGCGGGCGGCTCAGGCGAGGGAGCTCAGCCCGCCGAGCGGGAGCTCGGTGATGGCGCTCGGGACGCGGGTCGAGAGGTCCAGCCGCTCGGAGCGCTCGCGCAGCCGGCGCAGCTCCACCTCCGAGATCCGGATGAAGGCCTCGACCACGTCCGGGTCGAGCTGCGTCCCTGCCACGCGGCAGAGCTCGGTCACCGCCTCGGCGTGGCTCCGCGCCCGGCGGTAGGGCCGGTCGGAGGTGATCGAGTCGTAGGTGTCGACCACGGCGAAGATCCGGGCGGTGAGCGGGATCTCCTGCCGGCGCAGGCCGCGCGGGTAGCCGCCGCCGTCCCAGCGCTCGTGGTGGCTGTAGACGATCTCGAGCGCCGGCTCCAGGAACTTCACGTCCGCCAGCATCTCGAACCCCCAGTTGGGGTGCTGGCGCATGACGTGCCACTCCTCCTCCGTGAGCTGGCCCGCCTTGCGCAGGATCGCGTCCGGCACCGCGATCTTGCCGACGTCGTGGAGCAGCGCCCCCCACTCGATCGCCTGGAGGCGCTCGCCGTCGATGCCAAGCGACCGGGCGAGCGTCAGGGCATAGTGGGCGACCCGGAACGAATGGCCGGTGGTCTCGTGGTCGCGGGCGTCGATCGCCGCCACCACTGCGCCGACCGCCTCCACGTAGGAGCGCTCCCGGTCCCGCAGGCTCTCCTCGACGGTCTTCATCAGGCTGTGGAACGACGCTTCCAACTGGCCGACCTCGGGCGACGCCCAGCGGTCGACCAGCGACTCGTTCGCGAGCTCGCGCTCCAGACGTCCGGTCACCGCGGTCTCGGCCATCACCTGGCTCAGGCCGGAGAGCGCCCGCTGCAGCCGGTAGCCGCCGAGCCACAGCAGCGGCGAGGCGATCAGGGCGCCGGCCAGGCCGAGCAGGATCACCAGGCGCGCGGCGCCGATGGCGGACGACTCGGCGCTCAAGCTGCTGAGCAGCAGCCGGCCGGTGCCCGGTCCGGTCGCCTGCGGCTGGAGCCGTGCCAGGTAGGGCCGGCCGCGAAGCTCGACCTCGGTCGCGACGTCGGCCGCCAGGCCGGCGGCGATGGCGTCGACCTCGGCGGCCGTGCCCAGGGGGAGAGTGCTCGCCACCGACCGGCCGTCGGCCAGCAGCACCACTTCGGAGCCGCTCAGGCGGGAGAGGTCCGTGGCCTCGTCGCTGCCCACGTCCTCGGCGATCACCAGGGTGCCGAGGGGCGCGCGCGACGCGTGATCGATGAGCTGGCGGGTGAGGATGCCGTAGAGCCGCCCGCCGGCCGCCACCAGGGAGCCGGGGCGCGGCGTCAGTGCATTCGGCCCCCGCGGCCCGCGCGCCGCCAGGACCCGGCCGAGGGCGAGGTTGCTGCCGGTAGCGGCCAGCGGCTCGCCGTGGCGGTCGAGCACCAGGATCGTGTCGGCCGTTCGGGGCCGGGCGGCGAACTCGTCGAGCAGCCGTCCGGTCGTCCCCCGGTCGCCCGCGGCCAGCGAGTCGGTGAGAGGGAGGACGTCGGTGAGGATCTCGGCCTGGAGCGCCAGCCGGTCGGCCCGCTCCGCCTCGATCTGGCGGGCGGTCTCGAGGGCCGTCTCGAGCTGGCTCGCCGCCCGCGCGTGGACCGCGTCGTCGTCCCGGACCTCCAAAACCATCGCGGTCACCAGGGTGACCACGAACAGAACGCTCATGGCGATCAGGACGGTTCGGCTCCGGATGCTCACTGAATTCTTGATCTCGTGCTTGCTCTCGTTCGTCGCTTGTCGGGGCGCGCAGAGCGCAAAGTCCCCTTACTCTTTGTCAGTGCTCTTCGAAGGGGAGACGGGACGGGGAGACGGCTCGCGGAGAGAGATTGCTCTGTGGCGGCCGGCTGCCGGCTGCTAGACTCGCGGGCCGGCGTCGGTGCGGTCCCCGCCACCGCGCCGCGATTCCGAACGATCCCACACCGATGTCGGCCGGGAAGTGACCCGGCAACGGGAGGCAGTCATGACCGCGACCCAGCACCCGGTCCGGGCGTTCCTGGACCAGCACTTCCTCCACTTCAACGCCCGCGAGACGGTCGAGGCGGCGCGCGCCTACGAAGAGCACCTCGACGCCGGCGGCGCCATGCTCGTCAGCCTGGCCGGCGCCATGTCGACCGGCGAGCTGGGCGTCATCCTGGCGCGCATGATTCGTTCTGGAAAGGTTCATGCAATCTCTTGTACGGGCGCGAACCTCGAAGAGGACGTATTCAACCTCGTGGCCCACGGCGAGTACCAGGTGATCCGCAACTGGCGTGCGCTCTCCGCCGCGGACGAAAAGGCTCTCTACGACCAGGGCTTCAACCGGGTGACCGACACCTGCATCCCGGAGACGGTGATGCGCGAGCTCGAGCACCGCCTGATCGACCGCTGGTCGAAGGCCGCGGAGGAGGGGGTGCGCAGGCTCCCCTCGGAGTACCTGTTCGACCTGCTCGGCTCGGGCGAGCTCGAGCCCCACTACCAGGTCGACCCGTCGCGCTCGTGGATGCTGGCGGCGATGGAGATGGGGATCCCGGTCTGGAGCCCGGGCTGGGAGGACTCGACCACCGGCAACATCTTCGCCGCGGCGGTGATGCGCGGGAAGGTGCCCCACCACCAGGTGGTGCGGACGGGGACGGAGCAGTTCCAGGCGGTGATGGAGTGGTACGAGCGGCACGACGGGCGGAGCACGGACGCGCCGTCGGTCGGCTTCTTCCAGGTCGGCGGCGGCATCGCCGGCGACTTCGCCATCTGCGCCGTGCCGTGCCTGATTCAGGACCTGAAGCGTGAGGAGACGCCGTACTGGGGCTACTTCGCCCAGATCGGCGACGCGCCGGCGAGCTACGGTGGCTACTCGGGGGCGGTGCCGAACGAGAAGATCACCTGGGGCAAGCTGGACGTGGACACGCCCAAGTTCATCATCCAGTCGGACGCGTCGATCGTCGCGCCGTTGATCTTCGGCTACGTCCTGGGGGACTGAGGCGGGCTGGCGGGAGACGCGGCGTAGGAGGGGTTCGCCGGGAGCGGGTGGAGAGGCGCGGCTCCGGGACGCCACGCGAACTGGACGGTTGGGGGATCAACGCGCGGCTCGGTTCGGAGCGCGCCGACGCTCGATGGCTGCTCAGGTGTTCCCGAGAGCGCGCTCCTCAACGCCCTCCACCGTCGCCTCTCCACCCGCTCCCCCTGCGAAACGGCTGCCTCTTACCTCCCACGGGCCGGCCTGTTTCGGCTTGCGGCCGATGGTTCGTAGGCGTGGTCACGGCCCGCGTGCGCGCTCGCCGACCCCTTTGAGGAAGAGCCCTCTGCGGGGACGATCCCCGGCGCACCTGTGGTGGTCCGAGTCGCTCCTTTCCTGGAGGTCTTTCAGCCTCCTCCTCGAACTGGCTGCAGTCCGTTCTTCATCGCTCTCCTCTCATCCACACGGGAGTGAGAGGTAGCTCAGGACGTGGAGGATTGGGGAGGGGGGGGCCGCCGAGCCAACGAGCGTTGCGGACGTGGAGAGGTCCGGGCGGTGACGGTGGAGGGCGTCATGGGCCGCGTCCGCCATAGCGATCGCGAGCCGACGCGGCCCGACGCGGACCATGTCGAGGCGCACGTTGAGCCCCCAACCCCCCAGTTCGTGCGCCGTCCCGGAGCCGGCGCCGCCCGGACCTCTCCCGGCGAACCCCCGGCCCCGGCTCGTCGGCTTCGGGCCGGGGACCTACCGAGCCGCCGCGGCTCTCAACGCCCCTTCCACTCCGCCTTCCGCTTGTTGATGAACGCATCCACCCCCTCGGCCATGTCCTCGGTCGAGAAGCACAAGCAGAACAGGTCGCGCTCGTAGAGGATGCCCTCCTCGATCGCCAGCCGCTCGCTCGCCCGCAGAGCCTCCTTCGCCACCCGCAGGGTGACCGGGCTCATCGACGCGATCTTCGACGCCAGCGCCAGCGTCGTCTCCCGCAGCTCGTCGGCCGGAACCACCTTCTCGACCAGCCCGATCTCCTTCGCCTCGGCCGCCGGGATCATCTCGCCGGTCAGGATCAGCCGCATGGCATGGCCCATGCCGACCAGCCGGGGCAGCCGCTGGGTGCCGCCGCCGCCCGGGATCAGCCCCAGGTTGATCTCCGGCTGGCCCAGCCGGGCCTGGTCCGAGGCGATGCGGATGTCGCACGACATGGCCAGCTCGCAGCCGCCGCCCAGGCAGTAGCCGTTGATCATCGCGATCACCGGCTTCGGGAAGGTGGCCATCACGTCGAACACCCGCGGGCTGGCCATGGCCGCGCGCTGGTCGAACGGGCTCCGGCCGTCGAACTCCTTGATGTCGGCGCCGGCGATGAACGCCTTCTCGCCCTGGCCGGTGACGACCACGGCGCCGATCGAGTCGTCGGTCGCGATCGCCTCCAGGTGCTCCAGGATCCGGTCGCGCACCTGCTGGTTGAGGGCGTTCATCGCCTCGGGGCGGTTGATCGTGAGGATGGCGACGCGGCCTTGGTCCTCACGCAGTACGACGTCGTTGGACATGGTGTGTTTCCTCCAGTGGGTGGTCTATCCAGTGAAGCTTCACATCGAGCCCGCGAGACCCTCGGGTGGGGGCGTCCCCTTCCCCCCGCGAGGGGGCGAAGGGGATCGAGGGGTTGGGGGGCGTTCCACTAAAACCGCGGCACCGAGGCCGCCGGAGACGCACAGGGTGGCGATGCCCCGGCGCTCGCCGCGCTGCTCCATGCCGTGGAGCAGGGTGACCAGGATGCGGGTACCGGTACAGCCGATCGGGTGACCGAGGGCGATGGCGCCGCCGTCCGGGTTGACCCGGGTCCGGTCGAACCCGAGGTCGAGGTCGTCGAGGGCGTCGAGGCAGGCGAGCACCTGGGTGGCGAAGGCCTCGTTGAGCTCGACGGAGTCGACGTCGGACGGCCCGAGGCCGGTCTTCTCGAACAGCCCCCGGACCGCCGGGACCGGACCGATGCCCATGATCCGGGGATCGACTCCCACCACCTGCCAGTCGACCAGGCGTGCCACCACGGGCAGCCCCAGCTCCTCGGCCGCCTCCGCCGAGGCGACGATCACCGCCGCCGCGCCGTCGGTGATGCCGGAGGCGTTGCCGGGGGTGACCGAGCCGCCGTCGCGGAAGACGGTCGGCAGCTTGCCGAGCTGCTCGAGGGTGACGCCGTCGCGCGGGTGCTCGTCGGCGCGCACCGTGGTCGTCGTCCCCTTGCGGCCGGGGACCTCGATCGGCACGATCTCGCTGTCGAACCGTCCGCTCTTGCGGGCGCTCTCGCAGCGGTGCTGGCTCTCGAGGGCGTAGGCGTCGGCCTGCTCGCGGGTGATCCCGCGCTCCTCGCCCAGCTCTTCGGCGGTGGCCCCCATGACCAGGCCGGAGAGGGGGTCGTCGAAGCCGTCCCGGTACATGCCGTCGACGATCTGCTCCTGCCCCAGGCGGTAGCCCCAGCGGGCGCGCGGCAGCAGGTACGGGGTGTTCGACATGCTCTCGACGCCGCCGGCGAGCACCACCTGCGCCTCGCCGAGCAGGATGTGGCGGGCGGCGGAGAGGACCGTCTGGAGGCCGGAGGCGCAGGCCTGGTTGATCGTGAAGGCCGGACGCTCGACCGGGATGTCGGCGCGGAAGGCGATCTGGCGGGCGGTGTTCGGGCCGCAGCCGGCTTGGCGGCCGTGGCCGAACAGGGTCTGGTCGACCCGGTCGGGGTCGAGGCCGGCGCGGGCGAGGCACGCCGTCGCGGCGGCGGTGCCGAGGTCGGCGGCCGTCAACGACGAGAGACCGCCGCCGAACTTGCCGATCGGCGTCCGGACCGGTGCGGCCAGGACGATGGACTTGTCTGCCATGGAACCTCTGGTTGGTCGGATGGGTGTCGGGGTGATCGGGAGATCGGGGAGACGGGGGAGGTGAACGGCGAGGCGGGGCGTGGGGGCCCCGCCTCGGAACGGTGCCGCGGCGCGCTGGGCGCCGCCGGGCTCAGCGGCCCGAGAAGTTGGGGCTGCGCTTGGCGTTGTACGCCGTCAGACCCTCGCGGGCGTCGCTCGACTCGAAGAGCTGCTGCTGGAGCTCGCGCTCGATGGCGAGGCCGCTCTCGAAGGGGACCTCCCAGCCGCTCTGAACGGCGCGCTTGATCCGGCCGACCGCCTTGGCCGCCTTGTTCGGCGGGCAGAACTGCTTGGCGAACTCGTGGACCGCGTCGTCGAAGCCGTCGGCGTCGAAGATCTGATTGACGATGCCGAGCTCCTCGGCCTGCTCGAAGGAGAGCAGGTCGCCGGTGACCATCAGCTCGATCGACTTCGACTTGCCGACGATGCGCGACAGGCGCTGGGTGCCGCCGGTCCCGGGGAGCACGCCGAGGGTCACCTCGGGCAGGCCGACCTTGCCGGCGTTCCGCTTGGCGATCCGCAGGTCCGCGGCCATGGCGATCTCGAGGCCGCCGCCGACCGTGTGGCCGTTCATCGCGGAGATCACCAGCTTCGGCGTCTGCTCCAGGCGGTTCAGGGTCTCGTTCGCGTGCAGGCAGAAGTAGTACTTGAACCGGGGCTCGGCGTCCTCGAGCATCCGGATGTTCGCGCCGGCGCAGAAGAACTTCTCTCCCTGGCCCCGGAGCACGAGCACGTGCACGTCGTTGTCGAACCGCGCCTCGAGGATCGCGTGGTCGAGCTGGCGCATCATCTGGTGGGTATAGGTGTTGGCCGGCGGGTCGTCGAGGGTGATGTAGGCGATGCCGTCACGCGTCTCGTAGTGGACCAGCCTGTTCTCCTGCGCGGTCGCGTCAGCCATGGTGTCTCCTTCCGGGTAAGATTCGTCGTCTGGGTTCGATCAGCTTCGGTCCGGGTCTGGAGGGGCCCGGGAGGCCGTTCCGGCGGAGCCCGTGGTGGGTGTCCGCTGTGCTTCCCGCTGTCGAGTCCAAGGATTGGAGCGGCCCCTGAAGAAGCTCAGGTCGCCCGAAATTCTTACACGTGCGGGACAGGCGGGCAAGGAAGCCCGCCCCCGCCCCGGCGGGGACCGTTCTTGACCCCCCAGGGCTCCCGTTCCTAGAATCGGTGGGTTAGAGTCTCATTCGATGATATTCCCGGTCCGAAGGTCCCCGATAGCCCGATGATCACCGGCTACAACACCGACGTGCGCCATCTCGACGTGGTGTTCCACGTCCAGACAGAGGACAAGGGGACCGACAACCCCTTCATCGAGAGCCTGGTCTACGTCGGCGGACAGGTGCTGGCGGCCAAGCGGGCCAGCTACGCCAACCTGCTCGCCAACGGCACCCAGGACAAGGCGGTCGTGGAGCTCATGGAGCGCCAGCACCGCACCGTCATCGCGGCGATCAAGAGCGGCCGGTTCGACGAGAAGCTCGAGGCCCGGAGCGGCGCGAAGGTGGTGGCGGCGACCGACTCCACCCAGGTCGCCGGGGCGCGGCGGACCTCCGAGGTCGCCGTCCCCCCCGACATGCCGCGGGCGCCGAGCCCGCCGGAAGAGGAGCCCCTGACCGAGCGCACCCTCGACCAGGTGATCCTCGAGTACCTGACCAACGAGGCCGACCAGGAGCAGCTCCTGCTGACGGTCGACAGCGACGCCGAGTTCACCCTCGGCGAGATGGCCGCGGTCGCCCTGCGCACCACCTCGAGCAAGACCGGTCAGCCGGTGCCGGGGGCACGGGTGCAGGTGCGGATGATCTCCACCGTCGCCGACCCCTGCGTGCTCGCCGCGGGCGAGACCGACGCCGACGGCGAGCTGTCCCTGTCGTTCCGGGTCCCGTCCCTCGGCCGAGGGACGGCGGCGCTGATCATCTCGGCGGCGAGCCCGGTCGGTTCGGCCGAGATCAAGCACCTTCTGTGATGAGGGGCCCGTTGCCTTCTGGGCCGCTTGCAGCTTCTGGCGGGCGCCCTCGGCTGCTAGGCCCCACTGTGATGATCCACTGGATCACCCCCCATCCCCTCAATCCCCTTCCCACCCTCCAGGTGGGCAGGGGGACGCCCCCGCCCGGGGTTCTGATGGTTGCCGTGATCGTCAACGGGGAGGCGCGGGAGGTACGAGACGGGGCGACCGTCCAAGACCTGCTGGACGACCTCGGCCGCCACCCTCGCACCGTCGCGGTCGAGTACAACGGCCTCATCCTTCCCCGCGACCGCTACGCCGCGACCCGCCTCTCTGACACCGACCGCCTGGAGATCGTCGGTTTCGTCCAGGGGGGGTAGGCCGCATCTCGCCCCTGGGGCCGAACCCTTCGCCGGGCGTCTCAGCAGCAGGTTGGCTCGTCGAAGCTGTGCACTCCGTGGACCGCCCTGTGTGCCGGAGGCAGCAGGCGGTCCAAGGGTCGAGCGGACGGGGCCCCGCCGGGGGGCGTTGGAGGCGAGCGCGCGCAGCGGGCAGTCACCGGACGACGAACGATCCGCCGCGAGCCGGAACCGAGGCCGCGCCCCCGTCCCATCCACCCTCGAAGCGACGGCCGGTCCCCCGGCGGGGCCCCGTCCGCTCGACCCCCACGACGGACTCCTCACAGCGACCCCAGCCCCTGGAATAGCCGCCCCCGCCATACGGTTGTCACCGCTCGGAACGCGGTCCCCGTCAGGTGTTGCCAGCCGGTGGCGAACGGGTTAAGATCGCGCTCCCCGCGTGGGCCGCTAGCTCAATTGGCAGAGCAGCAGACTCTTAATCTGCGGGTTCGGGGTTCGATTCCCTGGCGGCTCACCATTCACGACCGATTCACCTCACCCCTTCCGGCGTCGACTCCGCGTCGGCCGAGCTCGATCGACGACATCGACCGGCCCGCTCGCGGCCGATCCGCGGCGCGCGGCAAGCTCCTTCCGAGGAGTCTTCCGCGAAGGGGTTCGATAGAATCCGGCGCGGCGCCCCGAGGCGCGCCATCCGTGCGAAAGTGGCGGAATTGGTATACGCGCTAGACTTAGGATCTAGTCCCGAGTGATCGGGTTGGGGGTTCGAGTCCCCCCTTTCGCACACAGCGCGCCGCCTGTCCGGCGCAGCACCCACACACCCGATCCCCGCCTCCCCATCTACTAGACATTCGACACTGAGGTCTGCCTCACCCAACGATATGAGCGTCGTACGAACCGTCGAAGACATCGGGCCCTGCCGCAAGGAGCTCGTCATCGAGGTCCCGGCCCCCGCGGTCGACGCAGAGACCGAGCGCGTCGTCCACGACTACGCCAAGCAGGTGAAGCTGCCCGGCTTCCGCCCCGGCAAGGTGCCGGCCAAGGTCGTGCGCCAGCGCTTCCGCCAGGAGATCGACCAGGAGGTGGTCGAGCGCCTGGTGCCGCGCTACTGGCGTCAGGCCGAGGCCGAGAAGGAGCTCGATCCGCTCACCCAGCCGGAGCTCGCCGGCGTCGACGACCGGGAGGAGGGCGGCCCGCTCGTCTTCAAGGCCCATGTCGAGGTGCGGCCGGAGATCGAGCTGGGCAACATCGAGGACTTCGAGCTGCCCGATCCGCCGGCCGAGCCGACCGACGACGAGGTGGGAGAGGCGCTCGAGGAGCTACGCCGCCGGGCGGGCGATTGGGTGCCGGTGGAGCGCGGCGCCGCCCAGGGCGACCTGGTGTCGATCGGCATCCGCGAGACCACCGCCAAGGACTCCGAGCCCGAGGCGGGCGGCGACGAGGAGACGCCGGACGAGCCCGCCATGGACGCGGTCGACGTCGAGGTCGGCTCCGAAAGCGTCTGGGAGGAGCTGTCCGTGGCGCTCACCGGCCGCAAGGAGGGGCAGAAGGGCGACTTCTCGCGCATGGACGAGAACGACGGCGAGGTCCGGGAGCGCAGCTTCGCGTTCGAGGTCCGAGGGGTCAAGGAGCGCGACCTGCCCGACCTGGACGACGAGCTCGCGTCCCAGCTCGGCGGCTTCGAGAGCCTGGACGAGCTGCGCACCGCGGTGCACGATCGGCTGGCGGCGGAGAAGACGAGCGCGCGGGGCGAGCAGCGGGAGAAGGCCCTGCTCGACCAGCTCCGTGACCGCCACCCGCTGGCGCTGCCCCTCGGCGTCGTCGAGTCGGAAGTCCAGGGGATGGTCCGGGAGTACGCCGAAGGGCTGGCGCGCCAGGGCGTCGACATCGAGCACGCCCAGATCGACTGGAAGGCGATGGGGGAGCAGGCCCGCCCCCTGGCCGAGAAGCGGGTGCACGCCCGGCTCGTCCTCGACGCGGTCTCCAAGGAGCTCGGCATCGAGGTGAGCGAGGAGGAGCTGGAGGCGACCTTGGCGCAGATCGCGCGCGGTCAGCAGGCGTCGGCCGGCGCCGTCCGCCGGGCCCTCGACCAGGACGGCCGCCTGGCGGAGCTCAAGGGCCAGATGCGCCGCAGCAAGACCGTCCGGCGGCTGCTCGGCGAGGAGCCGGAGGCGGACGAAGCCGCGCCCGAGACCGACGCGGCGGCCGACACGCCGGTAGGGACGCCGGACGAGGACGCGCCGGGTGGCGACGCCGAGGCGGCGCAGGCGGACGAGTGAGCCGGCCGAACCGTACAATCGGGCCGAGCGACCGCACGAACCGAATGGAGACGAACGACAGCCGCCCGCAGGCGCGGGGGGCACGGAGCGAGCAAACGAGATGCTGATCCCGATGGTGGTGGAGCAGTCGAGCCGGGGCGAGCGCGCGTACGACATCTACTCGCGCCTGCTCAAGGACAACATCATCTTTCTCGGCCGGCCGATCGACGACGAGCTGTCGAGCCTGCTGATCGCCCAGATGCTGTTCCTCGAGGCGGAGAACCCGGAGAAGGACATCGCCCTCTACATCAACTCGCCCGGCGGGTCGGTGACCGCGGGCCTGGCCGTCTACGACACGATGCAGTACATCAAGCCGGACGTGGCCACCTACTGCGTCGGCCAGGCGTCGTCGATGGCGGCGGTGCTGTTCGCGGCGGGCGCCCACGGCAAGCGGGTGATCCTGCCCAACAGCCGGATCCTGATCCACCAGCCCTGGGCATCGGGGCTCGGCGGTCAGCAAACGGATATCGAGATCCACGCCCGCGACCTGCTGAACCTGCGCGATCGGCTCGACGCGATCCTGGCCCACCACACGGGCCGGACGCAGGAGCAGGTCCACGGGGAAACCGAGCGTGACCGCATCCTGTCGGCGGAGGACGCCGTCGGCTACGGGCTCGCGGACCGGGTCATGAGCCAGCGCCGGACGACCGGCGGAGGGCAGGAAGGCTCCTGAGACGGTCCCCTTGCGGCCGTCCCACGCACTAGGGGTGGACAGAGCCGAGAGGAATAGCGCTCCCGCGGGGACCTGTTGTTCAGGTGGTAAGGTTGACAGCGAAACGGGGCCGTATCTAGCATCGGCGGCGTTGCGTTGCACCCAATTCGCGATCCGGAGGTCAGATGCCCAAGAAAGACAGCGGCGACGAAGTACTCAGGTGCTCGTTCTGCAACAAGAGCCAGCGCGAGGTCAAAAAGCTGATCGCCGGACCGACGGTGTTCATCTGCGATGAGTGCGTCGACATCTGTCTCGACATCATCGCGGAAGACCGCATGCTGGAGCAGCAGCAGGACGCGTCGCTGCCGAAGCCGCGTGAGATCAAGGCCATGTTGGACGACTACGTGGTCGACCAGGAGCAGGCCAAGAAGAAGCTCGCGGTGGCGGTCTACAACCACTACAAGCGGATCGACTTCGTGGAGAAGGCCCGCGGCGACGTGGAGCTCCAGAAGTCGAACATCATGCTGATCGGCCCGACGGGCACGGGCAAGACCCTCCTGGCGCAGACCCTCGCGAAGCTCCTGTCGGTGCCGTTCACCATCGCCGACGCGACCACCCTGACCGAAGCCGGCTACGTGGGCGAGGACGTCGAGAACATCATCCTCAAGCTCTACCAGGCGTCCGGCAACGACAAGGAAAAGACCCAGCGCGGGATCGTCTACATCGACGAGATCGACAAGATCTGCCGCAAGAGCGACAACCCGTCGATCACTCGCGACGTCTCCGGCGAAGGCGTGCAGCAGGCCCTGCTCAAGATCCTGGAGGGCACCCAGTGCAACGTGCCGCCCCAGGGCGGCCGCAAGCACCCTCACCAGGAGTTCCTGCAGATCGACACCACCAACATCCTCTTCATCTGCGGTGGCGCGTTCGTCGGCCTCGAGGAGGTCATCGAGAAGCGCCTCAACCAGAAGAGCCTCGGCTTCGGTGCCGAGATCACCGACCGCAAGGCTCGCCGCAAGGGGGAGGTCCTCGAAAAGGCGCTCCCCGAGGATCTGATCAAGTACGGCCTGATTCCGGAGTTCGTCGGCCGGCTGCCGGTGGTGGCCACCCTCGACGAGCTCGACGAGACGGCGCTGGTGCGCATCCTCAGAGAGCCGAAGAACAGCCTGATCCGCCAGTACCAGACGATCCTCGAGTTCGAGGGCGTCGAGCTCACCTTCACCGAGGAAGCGATGCAGATGATCGCCAAGGAGGCCCTGACCCGTGCCGTCGGCGCCCGCGGTCTGCGCATCATCCTCGAGGAGCTGATGCTCGACCTGATGTACAACGTGCCGTCCCAGCGCGACATCAAGCAGTGCGTCATCAACGAGGACGCGGTGCGGCGCCACATGGAGCCGATCGCGTTCTACAAGAAGGCGGGCTGAGGGCGCAGACGCGGCGCGCTGCGGGCGCCGCCCGCGCGAAACGTTTCCGCGCCGAGCACGTATCAGGTCGACCAGGGCGGATCAGGAGCGGCCGGTACCGGGCCGGGCCCACCGACGAGTTGAATCGAATCGGGGCCGCTCGGAAGCAGGCCGCGCACGATCCGGGCTGATTCCGAATCAGCCGTGAGCGGTGAATCCCCCCCGCGGACGTACGGTGGGGGAGCACCACGAGGGTGGTGCCGGCGGGTCCGTAGACCGACGGCGACGTTTCCATGGCAGCACCGAGGTACCCAGACACGATGAGCTCTTCTTTCGTCAAGACCACGCGCGAGACCTACCCCCTGGTCCCCCTGCGGGACATGGTGGTGTTCCCCCACATGATGGCCCCGTTCATCGTCGGCCGGGAGAGCTCCGTCCATGCGCTGGAGCAGACCCTCGCGACACCGGAGAAGCAGATCTTCCTGGTCGCCCAGAAGGACCCGAAGGTCGACGACCCGGGCCGCGACGACATCCACGACATGGGCGTGGTCGCCACGGTCATTCAGAACCTCAAGCTGCCCAACGGCAACGTCAAGGTGATGGTCGAAGGGGTGCGGCGCGGGCGCGTCCTCGAGGTGATCGACGAGGGCGACGGAGAGGGCAAGGGCGCGGTCAGCGTCGAGGTCGAGTCGCTGGAGATCGACTACCCGCTCTCCGAAGAGCTCCAGATGTACATGTCGAAGGTGCTCTCCATCTTCGAGCAGTACGCCAAGATGTCCCACCACCTGGCGTTCGAGGGCCTGATGTCGACCCTCAAGGTGGACGATCCGGACCGCTTCGCCGACACGCTGGCGGCCCACCTGATGATCTCCACCCCCGACAAGCAGGCCCTGCTCGAGCTGCTCAACCCGTACGAGCGGCTCCAGCGGCTGCACGACCTGATCGATGTCGAAGTCGAGAAGATCAACATCGACAAGCGCATCAACGTCAAGGTCAAGAAGCAGATGGAGAAGGCCCAGAAGGAGTACTACCTCAACGAGAAGATCAAGGCGATCCACCAGGAGCTGGGGAGGAAGGACGACCGCTCCGACGAGGTCGCCGAGCTCAAGGAGAAGATCGAAGAGGCGGGTCTTCCGGAGGAGGTTCAGGAGAAGGCCGAGCAGGAGCTCAAGCGGCTGGAGGCCATGCCGCCGGTCTCCGCCGAGGCCACGGTGTCGCGCAACTACATCGACTGGCTGGTCAGCGTGCCCTGGCACCTGGCGAGCGAGGAGCAGACAGACCTCGACCGGGCCGAAGAGATCCTGAACGCCGACCACTACGGCCTCGGCAAGATCAAGGAGCGGATTCTCGAGTTCCTGGCCGTGCGCCAGCTCGTCGGCCAGACCCAGAGCTCGATCATCTGCTTCGTCGGCCCTCCCGGCGTCGGCAAGTCGTCGCTCGCCAAGTCGATCGCCCGCGCGACCGGCCGCTCGTTCGTCCGCCTGTCGCTGGGCGGCGTGCGCGACGAGGCCGAGATCCGGGGCCACCGCCGCACCTACATCGGCGCCTTCCCGGGGCAGATCATCCAGATGATGAAGAAGGCCGGCACGGTCAACCCGGTCTTCCTGCTCGACGAGATCGACAAGATGTCGATGGACTTCCGCGGCGACCCGTCGTCGGCGCTGCTCGAGGTGCTCGACCCGGAGCAGAACGACGCCTTCGTCGACCACTACCTCGACGTCGAGTACGACCTGTCCAAGGTCATGTTCATCGCCACGGCGAACGTCGCCCACACGATCCCGCCGGCCCTGCGGGACCGGATGGAGGTGATCGAGCTCCACGGCTACACGCCGAACGAGAAGCTGGCCATCGCCCGGCAGTTCCTGGTGCGCAAGCAGCTCGAGAAGCACGGCCTGTCGCCCGACGACGTGACCTACGAGGACGAGGCGATCCGCATCCTGATCGACCACTACACCCGCGAGGCCGGCGTCCGGAACCTGGAGCGCGAGATCGCGTCGGTGGCGCGCAAGGTGGCGCGCAAGGTGGTCGCCCGCGAGGAGGGCGAGGACGTGTCGATGGCGATCGCGCCGGAGACCGTCGTCGAGCTCCTGGGCAAGCACAAGTTCCGCAAGCGGCGCAAGA
This sequence comes from uncultured Acidobacteriota bacterium, assembly GCA_963843755.1. Taxonomy (GTDB): domain Bacteria; phylum Acidobacteriota; class Thermoanaerobaculia; order Multivoradales; family DATKCC01; genus CAWJLS01. Next base: position 65,544 of record CAWJLS010000012.1, on the reverse strand, counting down.
ACGAGACCTCCGAGGTGGGGCTCGCCACCGGCATGGCCTGGACCGAGGCCGGCGGTGAGATCCTCGAGACGGAGGTCGGCCTGATGAAGGGCAAGGGCAAGCTCACCCTCACCGGCAAGCTCGGCGAGGTGATGCAGGAGTCGGCCCGCGCCGCGGTCTCCTATCTCCGCAGCCGGGCCGAAGTGCTCGGCATCGACCCCGAGTTCAACGACGAGATCGACCTCCACATCCACGTCCCCGAAGGCGCCATCCCGAAGGACGGCCCCTCGGCCGGTATCACCATGGCGACGGCCCTGGTGTCGGCGGTGACCGCGCTGCCGGTCAGGAAGGACGTCTCCATGACCGGCGAGATCACCCTGCGGGGCAAGGTCTTGCCTGTCGGTGGAATCAAGGATAAGGTTCTGGCCGCGTTCCGAGCTGGAATCAACGAGGTGATCCTGCCGAAGGAAAACGAGAGGGATCTGGAGGACATCCCGGACGAGGTGCGTGACGTCCTGGAGGTCCACCTGGTCGAGTCGATGGACGACGTGCTCCGCCTGGCCCTCGACGGCGAGCTGACTCGCGTCGGCAAGGCGGACACCAAGTTCGAGGAGGCTTCGTCCAAGCCTCCGGTGGGGCAGGACTCACTGGCCCATTGACCCCCGAGCGCTCCGCGCTCCGACCCGGTGACGGGCGGCGCGAGGGGTGTTCGAGACGGCCACCGGGCGCGCGCTGACGCGCTCCCGGCGGTCGGCGTGGCGCCCGCAGCCGGTACGTCCGGCGCGCAGGGCCCGGCGCCGGACCGAGTCGGTCCGGGGTCTCTCGCTGACAGCATGAGCAGCCGCGTCCGCCCGTCCGGATCGAGGTCCGGGCGGTGCGACGGGCCCCCATTCCGGGTTTCCGCCGAGAGTGCCCTCGACCAGAACTGGATCAGGACCGGGTCGTGAAGATCGACAGCGCCGAGCACGTAGAGGCCGCTCATCACGCCAGGCAGTTCCGGCGGGACGACCTGCCGCAGATCGCCTTCGTCGGGCGTTCGAACGTCGGCAAGTCGAGCTTGATGAACCGGCTTCTCGGTCGCAAGAAGCTGGCGCGGACGAGCAGTCGGCCCGGCAGGACCCGGGCGGTTCATTACTACCTGATCGATCGCCGGTTCTACTTCGTCGACCTGCCCGGGTACGGATACGCCAAGGTGTCCGCCGAGGAGCGTCGAAGCTGGGCCGTCCTGATCGACCGGTACTTCCGGCAGGCGCCGGCGCCGCCCCTGGTGATCCAGGTGGTGGACGCCAAGGTCGGTGCGACGGCCCTGGACGTCCAGGCGTCCGAGTACCTGGCGTCGTTGGCCATCCCCGGTCTGGTGGCGGCGACGAAAGTTGACCGCCTGGCGCGGAGTAAGCGGCAGGCCAGGATGAAAGAGGTCGCCCGCACCCTCGGGTTCGCGGACCGATCGAGAATCATCCCCGTCTCGGCGCAGTCGGGCGAGGGGATCAAAGAGCTCTGGAAGGAGATCACGAGCTTTCTCAGGGCGGGGCCTCACGGCCTTGACAGAACAGTTGACGAGGAACACCACGATGGGTAAACCAGCACAGAACGTCAAGAAGGACCGCAACCCGCGCAATCGCAACCGCGACGACCGCAACCGCGAGAACCGGGACAACAGCCGGGACAGCACCCGCGACAACCACCCGAAAGCCAAGGGCGGCCGCAATGGCGGTGGCGGTGGTGGCCCCAAGGGCAAGATGCTCGACATCCGGGCGCTCAAGGAGATGTCGATCTCCGAGCTCACCACCATCGCCAACGACCTGGGCGTCGAAGGCGCCGCCGGCATGCGCAAGCAGGAGCTGATCTTCAAGATCCTCCAGGCGCAGACCGAGAAGAGCGGCCTGATCTTCGCCGAGGGCGTGCTCGAGTGCCTGCCGGACGGCTTCGGCTTCCTGCGCGCTCCCGAGTACAACTACCTGCCGGGTCCCGACGACATCTACGTCTCGCCGTCCCAGATCCGGCGCTTCGACCTGCGCACCGGCGACACCGTCTCCGGCCAGGTCCGCCAGCCCAAGGAGGGCGAGCGCTACTTCGCCCTGATCAAGGTCGAGGCGGTCAACTTCGAGCACCCGGAGGTGTCGAAGAGCAAGATCTTCTTCGACAACCTGACCCCCCTCTACCCGGAGGAGCGGCTGCACCTCGAGGTCCCCGGCGACATGTCGTCGCGGGTGATGGACCTGGTGACGCCCATGGGCAAGGGGCAACGCGCCCTGATCGTGGCACCCCCGCGGACCGGTAAGACGATGCTGCTCCAGTCGATCGCCCACTCGGTGGAGAAGAACCACCCCGAGGTGGTGCTGATCGTGCTGCTGATCGACGAGCGGCCCGAGGAGGTCACCGACATGCAGCGCTCGGTCCAGGGCGAGGTCGTCTCCTCGACCTTCGACGAGCCGGCGACCCGTCACGTGCAGGTGGCCGAGATGGTGATCGAGAAGGCCAAGCGCCTGGTCGAGCACAAGAAGGACGTGGTCATCCTGCTCGACTCGATCACCCGCCTGGCGCGCGCTTACAACACGGTCCAGCCGCCGTCGGGCAAGGTGCTCTCCGGCGGTATCGACGCCAACGCCCTGCACCGGCCGAAGCGCTTCTTCGGTGCCGCCCGCAACATCGAAGAGGGCGGCTCGCTGACCATCATCTCGACCGCCCTGGTCGACACCGGCAGCCGGATGGACGACGTCATCTTCGAGGAGTTCAAGGGCACCGGCAACTGCGAGATCCACCTGGACAGGAAGCTCGTCGACAAGCGGGTCTTCCCTTCGATCGACATCAACAAGTCCGGCACCCGGAAGGAAGAGCTGCTGATGCCGGCCAACGAGCTGCACCGGGTCTGGGTCCTGCGCAAGGTGCTCAACCCGCTGTCGACGGTCGAGTCCATGGAGCTGCTGCTCGACAAGCTGTCCAAGACCAAGACCAACGCCGACTTCCTGAACGCCATGTCGAAGTAGCGGAGCTCCGTGCCCAAGCTCCGCGTCGGGATCGCAGACACGCTGGACGCCCTGCCTCTCGCCTGGGGCTTCCTCAAGGGGCACCACGCGGACCTGTTTTCGCCCAGCTCGCACCCGGCGCCGCTGATCGGGCGCCTGATCGAGCAGCGCGGGGTCGACGTCGCGTTGATCCCCGCCATCGAAGTGGCCCGGCTCGGGGGGCTGCAGGTGCTGCCCGACCTGTGCGTCTCGTTCCCCGCGGAGGCGGGCAGCCTGGTGCTGCTCACCCCCTCGCCCATCGGCGAGGTCCGGCACGTGCTCCGTGAACGGAGCGTGCCCACCTCGGCCGCCGCCCTGTCGATCGTCCTGGCGGAGCGCTACGGCATCCGCCCCGAAGAGCTCGAGCTCGAGCCCGGAGGGCTGCGTCCGGACAACGTGGCCCGACGGGTCGCCGCGCTGCGGCACGGTGAGGCCCTGCTGCTCACCGGCCGGGTGGGGTTGGCCGCCTCGATCGGGCAGGCCGACGAGACCCGGGGCGCCGGTCCGCTCCAGGACCCGAACCGTCTGAATCGACTCGATTTGGGCACCGCCTGGCGTGAGCTCACCGGGCTGCCGCTGGTGGTGGGCGTCTGGGCGGTCCGGGACGGGGTGAGCCTGCCGGAGCTGCCGTTCTACTTCAAGAGCAGTCTGCGCTACGGCCTCTCGTCCCTCGACGCCATCGCCCGGCAGGCGGCGGCCGAGCTGGGCGTGGGCTCCCTGTCGATCTCCAACTACCTGCGGCGGGCCATCGGCTACTTCCTCCAGGAGGCCGAGCTGCGGAGCCTGGAAGAGCTCTTCCGACGGGCGGCGAGCCACGGCCTGGTTCCCGAGCGGCCCCTCCGAATCTACGGCTCGTCCTGAGCCGGTCCCTCTCGACGTTTACCAGAGAGTCATTCGCCCGTCACTGCGATGCCATGCGGGCGGGCCAGGATCGCATCGCTCCTGCGAAGGTGTGGGAAGCGAGGATCTTGAATTCCATGGCTCCGGCAGACGCCGGCCGCCAGACGACACAGGGAGAACACAGATGCGTCATTCGAGTGACCGGAGGAGGAAGCAGATCGGAGCCCTCGCGGGGGTGCTGGCCGTCGGGCTGCTCTTCGGAGCCACGGGAGCCACCCGCGCCGACGACCTCAGCATCCACGGCAAGACGTACGTGGATACCACCATCAAGAGCAACAAGGACGACGGCACCGGTGACAAGTCGTCCGACAGCGGCTGGGGCACCGACCTCAAGCGGTTCTACGTCACGGTCGACTACAAGTTCGACGACGTCTGGTCGGCCAACTTCACCTCGGACATCGGCGACAAGGGCACCAAGCGCTACGACCTCTTCGTCAAGAAGGCCTACATCCAGGCCAAGCTCTCCGACGCCGCCGCCTTCCGCGTCGGCTCCGCCGACACGCCGTGGATTCCGTTCGTCGAGGGTCTCTACGGCTACCGCTACCTCGAGAACACCCTGATCGACCGCCTGAAGTTCGGCAACTCGGCCGACTGGGGCGTCCACTTCCTCGGCAAGTCCGGTGTCGTCAGCTACGCCGCCGGCGTCGTCAACGGCCACGGCTACAGCGACCCGAGCCGCAGCAAGCAGCCCGACATCACCGCCCGGATCGCCTTCGAGCCGGTCAAGGACGTGACCATCGGCGTCGGCGCCTACAGCGGCAAGCTGGGCAACGACACCGACGCCTCCCCGGCGGAGCACACCGCGTCGCGGTACGACGTGGTCGTGGCCTACAACGGCTCGTTCCGTCTGGGCGCCGAGTACTTCAGCGCCGACAACTGGAACAACGTCACCACCGTGGTCAAGGACTCGGCCGACGGCTTCTCCGGCTGGTTCTCGGTGCCGGTGGGCGAGCAGGCCGAGATCTTCGGCCGCTACGACACGGCCAACACCAGCAAGGACCTGAACCCGGACCTCGAGGACACCTACTACAACGCCGGCGTCCAGATCCACCCGATCAAGCCGCTGCTCGTCTCGTTCGCCTACAAGCACGAAGAGGTGAAGTCGGGGCTGGGCGGCAAGATCAACGGTGTGGGCAGCTCGGTGGCCGGCGAGAAGGGCAAGTCGGACGAGTTCGGCATCTGGGCCCAGTTCAAGTGGTGAGCCGGAACCCGGCCGAGGGGCGCTCGTCGAGCGCCCCTGCGGCCGGTGCGACAGAGACACGTCGCCGCGCGAGCCCGTCCCTTCGAGGGGCGGGCTCGTCGTCGTTTCAGGGGAGCTCCGGGCGCCCTACGGGTCTCCTCGGCCGGCAAACTCAGTAGACTCGGGCTCCCATGGGGAAGGATCGCGAGGACCGCAGACCGACGCTCTCCGGCTGGGGCCGGCTGGGCGTGCCGGGTCGGGAGATCCTGTCCGAGGACCTGGCGGCCATCACCGACGGCGCGGTCCTGACCCGGGGCCTCGGCCGCTCCTACGGCGACTCCGCCCTGCCGCCGCCCGGGGTCGAGGCGATCCCGGCCTCGCCGCTGGCGAACCGCATCCTCGGCTTCGACGTCGCGCCCGACGGTACGAGCGCGCTGCTCCGGGCCGAGGCCGGCCTCTCCCTCGACCGGATCGTCCGCACCTTCCTGCCCCGGGGCTGGTTCGTGCCGGTGACGCCCGGAACGCGGTTCGTCACCCTCGGCGGCATGGTCGCCGCCGACGTCCACGGCAAGAACCACCACGTGGCCGGCACCATCGGCCGGCATGTCGAGTGGCTGGTCCTGCGGTTGGCCTCCGGCGAGGTGGTGCGGTGCTCCCGGACCGAGGAGCCGGACCTCTTCCGCGGCACCCTGGGCGGCATGGGGCTCACGGGCCACGTCCTGGAGGTGGCGCTCCGGATGGTGCGGGTGCCGTCGCCCTGGATCTTCGCCGAGCACTTCCCCGTGCCGGACGTGGTCGCCTTCGTCGAGGCGCTCAAGGTGTCGGGCGAGAGCTGGCCGTTCACGGTCGGCTGGATCGACTGCCTGACCCCGGGGCGCCGGGGCCGGCCGCCCGGGCGGGGGATCGTCAGCCGGGGGCGGTGGGCCGCACCGGCCGAGGCGCCGGCCGGGCCGCCCCGCCCCAAGCGTGCCCTGACGGTGCCGTTCGTCGCGCCGGGGTGGCTGCTCAACCCGCTCACCGTGCGGGCGTTCAACACCCTCTACTACCACCGGACGCTGCTCTGGCGGAGAGATCCGGAGCACCGGCGCCTCCGGCGCGGCGTCGTCCACCCGGAAGAATTCTTCTACCCGCTCGACGCGATCCTGCACTGGAACCGGCTCTACGGCCCGCGGGGGTTCACCCAGTACCAGTGCGTGCTGCCGGACGACGCCGCGGGTGGCCCGGCGGCGGCCGCGGCCCGTTTCCTCGACGTGCTGACCCGTGCCGGGGGGGCGTCCTTCCTCTGCGTGATCAAGGACTGCGGGCCCGAAGGGGAGGGGGTGCTCTCGTTCCCGCGGCCGGGGATCTCGATCGCCGTCGACCTGCCGGTGCGCGACGGCACCCGGGAGCTGGTGGCCGCCCTCGACGACCGGGTGGCGGCCGAGGGCGGCCGGATCTACCTGGCCAAGGAGGCGTTCACCACGCGGGAGCACTTCCGCGCCATGGAGGGCGAGCGGCTCGCCGAGCTGGCGGAGATCCGCCGCCGCTACGACCCCGACGGGCGCCTCGACAGCGCCCAGTCGGTGCGGCTGCTCGGGGAGCCTCAGGAGTCTGCGCGGCCGTGCTAGCCTTCGCGGCGAGCCGATGAAGATCGCGATCCTGGGAGCCACGAAAGGGATGGGGCGGGCGCTGGCCCGCCGTCTGGCCGAGAGCCACCGTCTGGCCGAGAGAGGGTCCGCGCACGGCGACCAGCTCGTGCTGCTCGGTCGCGATCGGGAGGAGCTCGAGCGGAGCGCCCGCGACCTGGAGGTGCTGGGCGAGCGGGCGGCCGGGTCGGTGGGCACCGCCGTCTGTGACCTGGCGGACCGGGCGAGCTTCGCGCCGGCGCTGGACGCGGCGGAGAAGCATCTCGGCGGCCTCGACGCCGTGGTGGTGACGGCGGCCGACTTCGCGGCGCAAGACACCCTCGAGGCCGACCCGGCGCGGAGCGAGCGCCTGCTCGACGTCAACGTCACCGGCACGATCGTCTTCTGCGAAGCGGCGCGGCGACGCCTCCAGGCCCGGACTCAGGAGGGGGGCCGGGGCGTGCTCTGCGTCTTCTCGTCGGTGGCCGGCGACCGGGCGCGCAAGCCCGTCGTCCTCTACGGCGCGAGCAAGGCGGCGCTGTCCTACTACCTGGAGGGCCTCGACCGGCGGTTCTGGGACCAGGGGCTGCGCGTCGTCACCGTCAAGCCGGGCTTCGTCAAGACCTCCATGACCGCCGGCCTCGACCCGCCGCCGTTCGCCGGCGAGCCGGAGCAGGCCGCCCGCGACGTGCTGCGCGCCCTCGACCGGGCGGCCAGCGGCAAGGCGGCCGTCGTCTACACCCCGTGGCCGTGGCGGTGGATCCTGCTGATCATCCGCAACCTGCCGGCCGCGGTGATGCGCCGCATCGGGTTCTGATCCGGCTCACGACTTCTTGAGGGTCCGGTCCAGGTACTCCCGGATGTGGTCGTGGATCGCGGGCTCTGCCCACAGGGCGTAGACCTTCTCGTCGAGCTCCTCTTCCAGCGCCGGCAGCCGATCGAGCGTCGGCCGGCGGAGCTGGCGCTTGCTGAGCTGGAACGTGGCGGACGGGATGGCCGCCAGGCTCTCGGCGACCTCCACGGCGCGGGCGGCCAGATCCTCCGGGGCGACCAGCTCGTCGACCAAGCCGCGGGCGAAGGCGTCGTCGGGGGAGAACGTCCGCCCGACGTAGGCCACCTCCTGGAGGTGCTGGCGCGGAATGGCGAAGCGTAGGATCTCGAGTGCCGCCGCCGGGAACGGCACGCCGACGCGCAGCTCCGGAACGCCGATGCGGCCGCCGGAGCCGCCGGCGATGTCGGCGCCGTCGGCCGGCCGGGCCATCAGCCGGTGATCGCACGCGCACGCCAGGATGCAGCCGCCGGCGATGGCATGGCCGTTCAGGGCCGCGACCACCGGGCGGGGAAAGGTGAAGAGATCCTTGAGCGCCCGGGACAGGGCGGGCAGGAACCGTCCCAGGTACTCCGCGCCGCCGTCGAGGACGCGGAACAGGTCGACGCCGGCCGAGAAGATGCGGCCGGTGCCGGTGAGGACGACCGCCTCGGCGCCGGCGGCGTCCGTCTCATGGAGCGCCTCGGAGAGGGCGTCGAGGAGCTCGACGTCCATGGCGTTGGCCTTGCCGTGGTCCATGCGGAGGACGGTGATCGGGCCTTGGGATTCGCGGTGGATCATGGCGGGGAGTCTACCGTGGGCGGGGGGCTGCCGGGAGCGAAGGGGCTGGCGAGGGAGGGAGGTAGGGAGGGGTCTGCCGGGAGCGGGCCGGAAGGCCTGTCCTCCGGGACGGCGGCCGAACTGGACGGCTGGGAGATCAACGGCCGCCTCGGTTCGGGGCGCGCCGGTCCTGGCTGCAAGCTCAGGCGGGTCCGCGGGCGCGCTCCTCAGCGCCCTCCGGACCAGGCCTTCCGACCCGCTCCACCCGCGGAACGCTCGCCAGTCGTCGCTCCGGGTCGAGGGTGTAGAGAGGCGGGTGCGGAGGTGTCCGTCAGACGGGCCTCCCGTCTCGCTCCCGGCAGACCCTCCGGCGGCTCGGACCGGCCTGCATGGCGATACACTCTCCCCCAGTTCCCTCGATCCTCTCGACCAGCGCAATGATGTCCGCCCCGCACCACTCCGCGCGGCCCGACCGTGTCCGCGTCCTCGTCAACCCGTCCGCCGGGCGGGGGGCGGGGCGGAAGGCTTTGCCGCGGCTCCAGGCGCTGGCGGAGCGGGAGGGGTTTCGGCTGGTCGTCTCCCGGGGGCTGGACGAGTTCTCTGCCGCGGCGCAAGGCGCGGTGGCGGACGGGGTCGAGCGGCTGGTGGTGGCCGGCGGCGACGGGACCATGCACCACGCCGTCCAGGCCCTGGCCGGGTCGGAGACGGCGCTCGGCATCCTCGGCCTGGGGAGCGGCAACGACCTGGCCGGGACGGTGGGCGTGCCGAAGCGGCTGGAGGCGGCCTTTCGCACGGCGTGCGACGGGCCGATTCGGCAGCTCGACCTGGGGCGGGTGGACGGGCGCTGGTACGCCGGCGTGGCCGGGGTCGGGTTCGACAGCGAGGTCTCCCGCATCGCCGCCGAGCGCGTCCGCCTCCTGCGCGGCCCGATGATCTACCCGTGGGCGGTGGTGCGCGCCCTCGTCACGTTCCGGCCCCCGCTCCTGACCCTCCAGTACGAGACCGAGAACGGCGACCCGGGGCAGTTCGAGGGGCGGGTCATGCTGGTCGCCTTCGCCAACACCCACCGCTTCGGCGGCGGCATGCGGATCGCGCCCGCCGCCCGTCCGGACGACGGGCTGCTCGACGTGGTGATCGTCCGCGAGATGCCGCGTCGCCGCCTGCTGCGCGTCTTCCCCCGTGTCTACCGGGGCTCTCACATCGACCTTCCCCAGGTCACGAGCTTCCGGACCCGGTCCATGCGCCTCTGGCTCGAGCGCGAGATGTCCGTCTACGGCGACGGCGAACCGATGACGCCGGTCACCGGCGACGGCGTCGAGGTGCGGGTCGTGCCGGGGGCGCTTCGGGTGGCCGGGCCCGAGGCTGACGTGTCGTCGCCGGAGACCGCAAAGCCCTCTCCCTCTACGATGTGAACGAGGGAGAGGGCTCGAAGGGTCGAGCTGTCGGAAAGCTCTACTCGCCGACGTCGAACTTCACGCCCTGCGCCAGGGGCATTTCGGTGCCCCAGTTGATGGTGCAGGTCTGGCGCCGCATGTAGATCTTCCAGGAGTCGGAGCCGGATTCGCGGCCGCCGCCGGTCTCCTTCTCACCGCCGAAGGCGCCACCGATCTCGGCGCCGGAGGTGGCGATGTTGACGTTGGCGATGCCGCAGTCGCTGCCTGTGGCGGCGAGGAAGCGCTCGGCCTCTCGCAGGTTGAGGGTGAAGATCGCGGAGGAGAGGCCCTGGGGCACGTCGTTGTGCATGGCGATCGCCTCGTCTAGGTCGCCGTACTCGAAGACGTAGAGGATCGGGGCGAAGGTCTCCTCGCAGGTGATCGGCATGCCGGCCGTCGCGGTGGCGATGGTCGGCTGGACGAAGAAGCCCGGGCGGTCGATGGTCTTGCCGCCGCAGAGGATCTCGCCGCCCTGCTCGCGGACGGTTTCGAGGGCGGCCATCATGTCGTCGACGGCGCGCTGGTTGATCAGCGGGCCCATCAGGACGTCTTCTTCGGCCGGGTCGCCGATGGTGATCGACTGGGCGGCCTTGACCAGCTTCTGCTTCATCTCGGCGGCGATGCTCTTGTGCAGGAACAGGCGCCGGGCGGTGGTGCAGCGCTGGCCGGCGGTGCCGAAGGCGGCGAACAGGACCGCTCGCAGGGCCTGGTCCAGGTCGGCGCTGTCGCTCACCACGATGCCGTTGTTGCCGCCCAGCTCGAGCAGCGAGCGGCCGAGGCGCTCGGCGACGGCCTGGCCGATCGCCTTGCCCATGCGCACGGAGCCGGTGGCCGAGATCAGCGGCAGGCGCCGGTCGGCGGTCATCTTGGCGCCGACCCGGCGGTCGGCGACGACCAGGCCGAAGATCGGCGGTGCGCCGTTGGCCTCGAGCACCCGCTGAGCGATCCGGGTGACGGCGATCGCGGTCAGCGGCGTCTCGGAGCTCGGCTTCCAGATCATCGAGTCGCCACAGACGGCCGCGAGGGCGGAGTTCCAGGACCAGACCGCGACGGGGAAGTTGAACGCGGTGACGATGCCGACCGGCCCCAGCGGATGCCACTGCTCGTACATCCGGTGGTTCGGCCGCTCGGAGTGCATCGAGTTGCCGTAGAGCTGGCGCGAGAGGCCGACGGCGAAGTCGCAGATGTCGATCATCTCCTGGACTTCGCCCAGGCCCTCGGTGTGGATCTTGCCGGCTTCGAGGGTGACGAGGGCGCCCAGGTCCTCCTTGTGGCGCCGCAGCTCCAGGCCGAGCTGGCGCACGACCTCGCCCCGCTTGGGGGCCGGCCATTCACGCCAGGTGTGGAAGGCCTCGGTGACGACCTCGGCGACGCGCTCGTAGTCCTCTTCCGAGGCGGTGGTGACGGCGGCCAGCGGCTCGCCGGTGGCCGGGTTGATGGACTCGAGCCGCTCACCCGTGGAGTCGATCCAGGTGCCGGCGAAGGCGCCCGGGTTCTCCGGTTCGATGCCGAGGCGGCGGAGTATCTCGCTGGCTGAAGTCGTGGTTGCGATGGTCATCGGAGAGCTCCTCCGGAATTGAGATTGGGGGGTTGAGGGTGGAGAATGTGACGCCGGCGGCGCGTGACGGTGCATGCCTCCGGCTGGCCCATTCTAAACAGAAACGGAGCGTCTTTCATGCCGGCCACTCCACGCCTCCCGATCGGTTCCCGTCACGGCGCGCTACGCACCGCGATCCTCCCGGGGCTCCTCCCCGCCGCGTGCGCCCTGCTGTTCGCGGGCTGGTGCGGCACGTTCTACCTCGGCGCCTCGGCGGCGGGGGCGGCGACGGCCCACGCGGTCCTGGTGCTGCTCGGGGCAGTGGGGCTGGCGGTGCTCATCGGTCGGGAACCCGAGGGCGGCGGGGCCGGCGGACGCCTCGATCCCCTGGAGCTGGGGGCCGGCGGGCGGCTCCTGGTGCCGGCCCTGCTGACGGCGGTGGCACTCGCCTGGTGGAGCTCCCCCGTGCCCCGGGCCGGCCGGGTCGGCCTGGTTCTGCTGCCCGCTCTGCTGGTCGCGCCGGCGCTGTTCGCCCGGAGCTGGCAGGCGGTGGGCGCAGGACCGGTCGGGACGATCCGGCGGCGGGCGGTCGCCACCGGGGCGCTGAGCGCGGCGGTCGCGGTGGTCAGCGCCTGGGCGCTCGCCTCGTGGCTGCTCGGACCGGCGGCACGGCCGGCGGAGCCCCTGGGGCATCACCTCCTGCTGGCGACCTGGGTGGTCACTCTGCTGCCGCTGGCGCTCGTGCCGCTCCTGCCGGCCGGGGACCGCCCCGAGCCGGCGCCGGGTCCAGCTCCGGGTTCGGCCCCGGGGCCGGCTCCGGGATCTGGCCAGGCGGTGGGGCGGGCCCTGGCGGCGGCCGCCGGGGTCGCCGGGGTGATCGCGGTCCTGGCCACCCGGTCGCTGGGCGGCGGGCTGGCGCTGGTCGCCGAGGCGCTGGTGGCGCTCGTGCTGCTGCGCCGGGTCGCCGGCCCCGCCGGGGGGACCGTGGCTCTTCGGCCGCCGGCGGTCGGACGGTTCGTCGGGCGCCTGACGAGGGGCGGGCTGCGGGCGCGCCTCGGGGTCGGCGCGGCAATGGTCGTCGTCCTGGCGGCGGTGCTCGTGGCGAGCTGGGGCGATCCGTCGCTCCACGCCCGCCGGGTCTACTGGCGCGCCGGCTGGGAGGGCATCCTGGAGCGTCCGGTGACCGGCTACGGGCCGGGCTCGACCGCCTGGACCCTGGCCGCCTTCCTGCGGCCGGTGCCTGGGATCAACCCGCCCGGCGAGATGGTCGGCGAGCTCCACCTGGTGCCGCTCGCCCTGGCCTACGAGCTCGGGCTGCCCGGCCTCGCTCTGGCCCTCGCCCTGGTGCTGGTCTTCGCCCTGCGACGGGTCCGTGCCCTTTCGCCGGGCGGAGGAGTAGGCGCGGGACCGGCCGCCGATCCGGTCGATCCGGCCGATCTGGCCGATCTGTCGTTGGGCGTGGCCGGTCTGACCGGCCTGGCCGGCGCCCTGGTGATGGGGGTCGCCACCGCCGACTGGCGGATCACGGCGTTGCCGATGGCGCTCGCCGTCGCCGCCGGCGCCACCCTGGCCGGCTGCCGGCGGGCGGGGACCGGCGGGTCCGGGCCTGGCCGCGACCCAGGCGAGGGCTCCGGCAGAGGCTCCGGCGGGGGAGGCGGGCGCGCCCGCGCTTTCGGCGTCGCCGCGGGCGCCGTCTACCTGGTCGTGGCCGGCGTCGTCCTGGTGCCCCTCGACCGGGCCCACTGGGCGTACGAGCGGGCGGAGCATCCGGCCCAGCTCCGCCGGGCCGCGGAGCTCGATCCCTCCTTCCCGCTCTACCGCTTCCAGGCGGTACGGTCCGAGTGGCTGGCGGCGCCGGTCCAAGGCGGCGGCGCGCCGGCCAGGCCGCAGATCGCCGCGGCCTCCGCCGACGAGGCGCAGCAGGCCGCGGAGGCCGCGCGGGGGGTGGCGGCGTTGTGGCTGCGCGCCGGGGCCGCGGCCGCCGCCGCGGGAGACTCGGCGGTCGCGGCGTTCGGCTTCGAGACCGCCTGCGGCCTCGATCCTCTGGGCGCGGCGGCGCCGTTCAACCTGCTGGCGGTCCGCTCGCCGCTCTACCGGCCGGAGGCGTTAGGCGCCCGGGCCCTGGCCGCCGAACCCCGGCTGGGCGCCGCCAGGCTCTGGCAGGGGCGCCCCGGCCTGCTCGACCGCTCCCTCGCCGCCCTGGCGGCGGCGGACGGCATCGATCCGGGGTGGCGTCAGCAGGCGGTGGCGCAGATCCGGGCGGCCAGCCGGCGCGCCGGCGCTCTCCCCGGCCGGGCCGATGCGAGCGTCGCCCTGGTGGTCGACGCCCGCCCGGCGGCGTCGCTGTCCCTCCACCTGTTTCGGCGGCTGCCGCGGCGGGTCGAGCTGCTGCCGATCCCGGTCGATCGCGAGGCCGCGGAGGCCCTTTCCGCCATCCCTCCGGCGACGGTCGTCCCGGGCACCGATCCGCGACTTTTCCCGCCCACGTGCACCGGACCGTTCGCTCCACAGGTGCTGCGGAAAACTCTGTGGAAAACCTGGTGAAAGTGGTCGGAAACGACGGAGTTCCCGGGGGCTAGAGCACTTTGAACAAAAACTTGTGCATAGAATGTAAGTTCTATGGAATCAATGCTTTGAAAGATCTTCACGTGACAACGCCGTGACAGGGCGGTCGGAGGGCGTGATTTCCACAACGAACGGGCGTTCGGTCCGGGGGGAGAGAGGACGACGGGGCGGAGCGGGGGCGGTCGAAGGGGCGCGGCGCACGGGGGACGTGCGCCGCGCCCGGGGAGATCGAGGGCGGGGACGGCCGGTCAGGGAACGGCGTGCCCGGGGACCAGGAAGACGTCGCCGCTGGTGTTGATGTTGGCCAGGTAGGTCATCACCGGACCGCCTTCGACCACCTCGGTCGTCACCGACCAGTTGCGGCCCTCGGTGGCGCCGTCGAACAGGGTCGCCAGGTTGAGCTCCAGGTGCTGGAACGGCTTGAGCACCCGGTCGGCGGTGCCGAGCGCCTTGCCGTTGCCGTCGCGGAGCGTCAGGGCGATCTTGGTCGTCCCGCCGAACAGGCTGACCGCGCCGTACTGGCTGCGGAAGACCGACGACTGCTCGATGCCGAAGTCGACCCCCGTGTGGGTGACGGCGGTGTCCGGCGTCCGGCTGTCGACCAGCATGCCGAAGCGGTCGCCCCGTGGATTCTCCGACAGCGTCGTCCCGACGATCCGCGGGGCGACGTCCTGGGTGTTGCTCCACTCGACCGTCAAGGCGCCGGTGCCGGTCTCCAGGTCGAACAGGTCGGAGATCGCGTCCTCGAGGAAGAGCACCCCGCCGGCGGGAACCGTGCGGGTGGCCTCGAGCGGGCTGGAGTTGTCCTGGCCCCGCTGGAGGAACTTGAACGTCAGTTGTGTCGGCACAGAGGCGTTGTTGAGCACCGAGACCGACGTGGTCAGGAAGACGCCGAACTGGCCCGGGCTGCGGACCACCCGCGGCAGCACGAACTCCGGCGCGTCGGCCGGCGCCTCGGCGGGCAGGAAGATCTGGTCCTCGCTGCCGACCTCGAGCAGGGTCGAGGAGGCGACGAACCGGATGCCGTTCGAGGTGAAGCGGGCGGTGAACGGACCCTGGTGGTCGGCCACCTCGGGGAAGAGCGCCGCGAGCGGCTGGAAGCGCACCGCGTTCGGTCCGAGGCCGAAGGTGGCGGGCTCGCCGACGAGGGCGCCCTCACGGTCGGTCAGCGTCATCTCCACCGAGCCGGAGTGGTCGTCCACGTTGGCCGCCAGCAGGGTGGCGATGAAGGAGTCGCCGTTGAGCACGCCGGTCACCACCTTCTCGCCCGCGGTCCAGTCCTCCTCCGGCTGGCCGCCGACGAACTGTCCGAACGAGCCCTCGGCCGGGTTGGGCAGGTCGACGAACGCCCGGCTGATCGTGAGCACGTGAGGCTGGGAGCCGTCCGGCATCATGGTGCGCAGGCCGATCGACCCCTGGTCCGACGAGATGTCGAACACCTTGTCCAGGACGTTGGGCAGGAAGATCGACTCCTGGGGATCGATGGTCAGGGTGACCGGCTCGGACGGCGGCCGCGCACCGCGCGGATAGAACGTCAGCTCCACCAGCGCCGCCGAGCCGCCGGCGTTGTACAGCCAGACGTTGCTCTCGAAGGTGCCGGTGTTGCCACGGGCGCCGAACAGCGTCCACTGGAGGTAGGTGTCGGCGACCGCCGGCTCGAACGGGGCGTCGTTCACCTGGACGGTCATCTGGTCGCTCACCGTCTGGCCGAACGGTCCGTCGAGGGTGACCATGACCTGGTGCGCGCCCGCGGTGGCGAAGATCTGGCTGCGGCAGAACGAGCTGGTTTCGCACGGCGTGTCGTTGTAGCCGACGGCGCCGTCGCCGAAGCTCCACTCGGCCTTCTCGGCCGTGCCGCTGAACTGCGCCTTGAAGTCGATCGGCTCGCCCACCGTCGCCTGGAGCCCCGGCGTCTCGACCAGGGCCACGCTCAGTGGGACGATCGGCGGTACCACGACCTCGATGGTCGCGCTCTGGCGCTCACCGTTGCCGTTGAACGCCGACACCCGGTAGCGGTAGCTGGTCGCCGGGGAGATCGTCTCGTCGAGGAACTCCTCGATGTCCGGGCTCGCCTCGCCGATCATCTCGAAGGCGCCGCCGCCGGCCGACCGGTAGATCCGGAAGCCGCTCTCGTCGGTCGAGGTGTCGTCCCACGACAGGGTGACGACGTCGAGGTCGAGGTCGGCGCTCAGGCCGGTCGGGGCCTTCGGCCCGGGGGCCGGCGCGCTCTGGATCTGGTAGAGGTAGCGGGCTCCGGCCAGGTCGTCGGCCTGGATCGAGGCGCCCCGGCAGTCGCTGTGCACGAAGGCGCGCATGATCGCCTGGGAGAGGGTGGAGTTGCTGCCGCAGCTCGGGCTCCCGGCGTCGCCGCACGAGTGGTCGAGGCCGAGGGTGTGGCCGAGCTCGTGGGTGTAGATCTCCTCGAGGTCGGTGCCGTAACAGCGGGAGAAGGTCTTCATGCACTCGATGCCGTCGTTCATCACGATGTCGGCACCGATGATCGGGACGAACTGGCGGCCGTGGAAGGTGCCCGGGGCGGCGGGCTGGTACCACGGTCCACCGATCGCCAGGGTGCCGGCCCTTCCGCACTGGAAGACGCCCGGGATCTCCTGGTGGGGATCGCCCTGGAGCAGGACGTTGTACCCGTCGTAGTTGGACAGGCCGCCGTTCTCGCTCCGCCGTCCGGAGTAGACCAGGCGGATCGGTGTCTGGGAGTCCTTCCCCCACGCGGCGA
This sequence comes from uncultured Acidobacteriota bacterium, assembly GCA_963843755.1. GTDB lineage: Bacteria > Acidobacteriota > Thermoanaerobaculia > Multivoradales > DATKCC01 > CAWJLS01. Next base: position 49,019 of record CAWJLS010000012.1, on the reverse strand, counting down.
GCGCGTTCTTGAAGTTCTGGACGCCGCCGTCGGCCAGGCCGTCGATTCCCCCCGTGTGCAGGTACCAGTTGACGGCGCCTCCGGAGTCGAAGTCGAACCAGCGGAGGTTGGTGCCGTTGTAGTCGAGCAGGGTGTACTTGTCGAGCAGGCGGGAGATCCCCGGATCGGAGACGAAGTAGTCGGCCTTGCGGTCGGTGCCGTTGGCCTGGTCGGCGATCCAGGCCGCGAACGCGTCGTAGTCGCGCGGCAGCGACAGCTTCTCGTCCGTGGTGGCCCCGGGGGCCTGGACCTCGGTGGCCTCCGACAGGTTGCGCACCGCCAGCGGCGGGGCGCTGGGGAGCTGGATGCGCCGGAACGCGCCGAGCATCAGGTCGAGGATGCCGAAGGTGCCGTCCTGCTGGGGCACCAGGAAGAGGATCGCCCGGTCACCCGGCCGGAAATGAGGCGCGCCGTAGATGTAGAGGCCGAGGCCGCCCGGCTGCTCGCCGCCGATCACCCGGACGATCAGGGTCGTCCCGGGAGCGGAGCCGGCCAGCAGGCGCTCGATCTCGATCGTGTAGTCGGTCGACGGCCGCCCGGAGGAGGGCGACGGCTCGACAGAGACGATGCGCGCATCGACGACCGCACCGGCCTCGGCCAGGAGGTCGGTGTCCTTCATCATGATGTAGGACGTGGCGTCGGCGGCCGGCGGCGCCGCCAGCGTGGCGACGACGATCAGGCAGAGCAGGGTGGTCTGGAAGAGGGGTGCGGCGATCCGGCGTCTCAAGGACATCTCGACCTCGTGGTTCGGTGACGGTAGGGGCTCCCCGAGGGGCGGGCAGCGTCGCATGAATGGTACATGAGCATATCACCGGCGCACGAAGGAACCAAGGGGCTCGAGTCGGGGCGTCGCCCGGCGACACACGCAGTCCAACAGCGTGAGCGGGTGTCTCCTTCCCCCTAGCGTCGGCGGACCGGCTCGCCGGCGACCGCGGTCCGGTTGCGGCCGGTCTCCTTGGCCACGTACATCGCCGAGTCCGCCAGTCGCAGCAGGGTGCTCTTTGCGCTGTCTTCGTTGACGCCGTCGTCCAGGTGCCGCCTGAGGCTGGCGACCCCGACCGAGCAGGTCAGTCCCTTGAGGTGGAGCGCCTCGCGCTGGATCTCGCCGGGCGCGTCGCAGAAGACGCTCTCGACGATGGCGTTGCGGATCTCCTCGGCCAGGTCGACCGCGCCCTCCAGGGTCAGCTCCGGGGCCACGACCACGAACTCGTCGCCGCCGTAGCGCGCCGGGAAGGCGCCCAGGTCCTCCACGCTGTCGCGCAGGATGCCGCCGACCTCCTGCAGCACCTGGCTCCCGGCCAGGTGGCCGTGGGTGTCGTTGACCCGCTTGAAGAAGTCGAGGTCGAGGAACAGCACGGCCAGGTCGGTGCCGCACTCCTTGGCCACGCCGACCGCCCGCATGAGCGCGATGTGGAGGTAGCGGTCGTTGAACAGCCCGGTCAGGTTGTCGCGCTTGGCGATCTCCTGGGCCTGGCGGCCATCGAGCACGTTCTGGATCGAGATCGAGATGTAGCCGGCGAAGATCTCGAGCAGGTTGAGGTCGTCGGCGTCGTAGTCTTCCTGCCCCTGGCGGTTGATCAGCTCCAGGACCCCGCAGACCTCCTCCTCGATGCGGATCGGGATCGCCACCAGGGTGCGGGTGGTGTAGTCGGTCTGCTTGTCGATCTCGCCGTAGAAGTGGGTGTCCTTGCTGGCGTCGGCGGTCGAGTAGACCCGGCCGGAGGTGTAGACGTGGCCGGCGATGCCGCTGTCGGCGCGGATCTCCCGGCCGATCAGGTTGCCCGCCTTGTCGCCGAACGCGGCGATGAAGGTCAGCGAGTTGGCGTGGCGCTCCTTGCGCTTCTGGGACGGGTCGTCGAGCAGGATCGAGCCGGCCGAGGAGGGCACGAACTCGTTGGCCTTGCGCAGCACCTCGACCAGGTTCTCGGTCAGGTTGAGCTCGCGCGGGAAGTAGGGGTTGGCTCGACGACGCTGGAGAAAGCGATCGAGCGCGGCGGGTTCCAGGCACTTGAGCTCGACGTTCTCGCCGGAGCGCGGCGAGGCGCGGCCACGCGGGCTGGACCGGTCCGATGAGCCGCCGGTCCTCGGCCGCTCCGGCGCTTCTCTCCCGGCGGGACGCTCCGCCGCGTCCGGGGTGTCCCGGAGGTCCGGCGCCGTCTCGTCGTCGGCCCTGGCGGACCGGGGGAGAGGGCCTCCCGCGAATGGTCGAGGCTGTGGCATGGTCCGAAAATGAGTACCTTCCGGAAGATACCAGATCGGAGGGGTTTAGCGCCGTCGGCGCCCACGGGGTCAGAGCGGGGCGACGGCGTCGCCGTCACAGACCAGCGGGCCGTTCGGTCCGCGCACGCTCCAGCTCGCCGCGGTGGGGGCCTCCGGGCGGGCGCCGGAGCCTTCGGCGGAGCTTCGCTCGGCCCGGCGACGTGCCCAGACCTCGCTGCCGGCCGGCAGGGCGTCGCCGCACGGCGCGAGCAGCACCGCCGGACGCGGCCCCAGGCGCGGCAGGGCCAGGTGGGTGACCCAGAGCAGGGCGCCGGCGAGGAGCAGCCCGGCGGCGGCGGCGGTGGCTGCGCGCCCGCCGCGCGACGGGCGCGACGGGGACGGGAAGGCCCGGCGCCGGCGCAGGGAAGCCGCCTGGACCAGCAGGGCGGCCCAGGCGGCGAGCGCCGCGCCGGCCGGCAGGAGCCACGGATGGAGCAGCAGCGGCGCCAGCAGCGGCGGCGGTCCGAGGCGCGGGCTGGCGAGCGCCGCGCGGGCGCGCTCGAGGTTTTCGGACAGCCAGGGATCGGAGCCCAGCAGCCGGGCCGCCCGCCGGTACCAGAGCACGGCCTCCGGCAGCCGTCCGAGCCGGTGCAGGGCTGTGGCCAGGTTGTAGGCCAAGACGGGATCGCCGGCCAGCGCCTCCGGGTCTGCCGCGCGGTAGGCCTCGACCGCTCCCCGGAGGTCGCCGCGGCGGAACAGGCGGTTGCCGGTCCGGAGCGCGCTGTGCGGCAGGGCGTCCGCCGAGGGCTCGGCGGGCGGGGTCGCGTCGGAGACGAGAACGAGAGCGGCGCCGGGCAGGGCGGCCACGCACGCCAGGCCGGCGAGCACGACCGCGCAGACCAGGGGGGCGCTGAGGCCACGGGCGAGGGGACGCGGCGTCGCCGTCGCGTAGGTCCGCCGCCGGGCGGGCGGCAGAATCGGCCGAGTCCGCGGGCCGGCGGAGTCCGTCACGCCTCCGTGGAGGCCGTCCGGCCGTCGCCGCCGAAGGTGCCGGCGGAGCCGCCGAGGCCGGTGGGGTCGGTGGGATCGGTGGGATCGGCCGCGGGGAGCAGGCCGCCCAGGTCGAGGAGCTCGCCGGCCAGCTCGTCCGAGCGCCCTGCCAGGTCGAGCGTCATCGAGCGGATGTCGGAGAGCTCGGGCGCGAACCGCAGGTAGTGGAGGTCGTCGAGCAGGGCGGCGACCCGGTCGCAGGTCTCCGGCGGCACGCCGCGGTCGGCCAGGGCGTCGCACCAGCCCGACACCGGGACGCCCTCCGGCACGCCGGCGATCTCTTCGAGGAAGTCGCGCCAGGCGCGCTCGAGCCCGATGGCCGCCCGGCGGGGGCGGTCCTCCGCGGCGGCCCGGTCCATGGCGTCGCGCAAGCGGGCCAGGGCCTGGCGGTGGCCGTTCGACGGCCCGAGCAGGCGCCGGAGCCGGCGGACGACCGGCAGCCGGCTCAGCGGGGTCGGACCGCCGGGACGCCGCGCGGCCAGCAGGGCGAGGGCCAGGACCCACGGGATGCCGAAAGCCCAGGGCAGGAGGCGCGACCACCGCCGCGGGGTCGGCCCGGGCAGGGCGGCGCTCCGGATCGAGTGCAGGCTGTCGTCGTCGGCGGCCCCGCCGGCGGCGGCGGCGGTGGCGGCGAGCCGCTGGCCGGGCTCGTGGGCGACCAGCGGCGGCACCGAGGACGAGGCCACGCTGTAGCGCGCCGTGGCCGGGTCGAAGTAGGTGATCTCGACCGGCGGCAGCGTCCAGGTGCCGACCCGCCGCGGCACCAGCACGTAGCTCCAGGCCCGCCGGTTCTCGCCGGTGCCCGCCGCCGCGGGATCGGCGTCCTGGACCTCCCGGGTCTGCTGGACCGGCTCGACCGGGGCGGCCTGCGGGCCGATCAGGTCGAGCCCGGCAGGCACCTCGAACGCCGGCGGGCGCATGGCACCCAGGTGCCCCTCGCCGCGCACCTCGACGGTCAGGGTCGCGCCGTGGCCGACCGCCACCTCGGTCCGGTCGAGCACGGCGGACACCTCCAGAGGGCCGACGGTGCCGTGGAAGCTTCCCGCTGCGGCAGCCGTCGGCGGCGGGAGTGCCCGCACCGGCAGCTTCACCCGGTTGCTCTCCTCGACCACCTGGTCGGGCACCTGGACCGGGCCGAAGAACAGGTCGCTCCGCTCCAGCCGCTCGATCAGCATGCGCAGGCGCAGGGAGCCCAGGTCGACGGTGCCCGCCCGCAGCGGGTAGAGCGCCCGGCGGAAGATCGGCACCCGCAGGTAGGGCGTGCCGTCCAGGTCGACCTGCTCCCCTGCGGCCTTCGAGAGGTCGACGCTCCGGGCCCAGCAGCCGTCGAACGAGGGCACGGCGGTCGCCTCGTAGCCGCGTACCCGGACCCGGGTGTAGAGGTAGATCGTGTAGAGGGTGCGCTGGCCGACATAGGGCGTGGGCGGATCGACCTCGGCGTGGAGCAGCACGGGCGGCGTGTCGTCCTCGTCGTCGTCGCCGTCGCGGTCGGCGCCGCGTCCGTCCGGAGAACCGGGCCACCCCTGGTTCCCGAAACCGCCCGGCCCGCCGGCGCGCGGTCGACCCCGTCCGCGCCCGGGCGGGCCGCCCCGGCCACCGAACGGGCCACCCGGCCCGCCGCCGACTCCGGCGCTACCGCCCGGGGCTACCTGGATCCTCCGCGAAGAGAGCTCGACCTCCGCGTCGCCCACCTGGACCCGGATCGACGTCACCGCCGCCTCGCCCACCGCGCGGGGGCGCAGGTACCAGCTCCAGGAGAAGCGCCAGGTGATCCCGCCGGTGCCCATCTGGAGGCTGTGGGAGCGGTTCGGTCCGCCGACCATCTCCAGGTTCTGGAGGTTGAAGAGCGGCCGCAGCCGGGGCTGCTGGAGGCCCTCTCCGACGACCTCGATCTCGAAGGTGACCGTACCGTCCGGGCTGACCACCCGCGGTCCGAGGCGCGCCTCCACCTGGACGCCGTCCGGCGCGCCGCTCTGGGCGCCAGCGGGCCGGGGGGCGCCGAACCCTCCGAGCAGCGCCAGGAGGGCGACCGCGACGGTCGCCAAGGCCGAACCGGCCGCCAGCGGGAGCGCCGGCGCCGTCTGCTCGGCGGGTCTCACCAGTCCTCCTCCGTGCTCTCGCCCGCCGCCTCGGCCCGCGCGAGCGCCGCCCGCCGCCGCTCGGTCCTCTCCAACTGATCGATGGCGTCGAGCAGGGCAGCGGCTTCCGAGGCGGTCATGTCCGGCTGATCGTCGAAGTGGAGGAGGGACTGATCTTGCTGGCTGGGGGCGCCGGGGCCGGGTGCGCCGGCCTGTCCGACCCGGTCCGCGTCCTGCCCTTCGCCGCCGGCCGCCTCGCCCTGGGTCGGGCTCGGGGGCTGACTCGATTCCGGGCGTGCTCCGGAGGTCCGGTCTTGCCGGTCCTGCTGCCCGTCCGCCTTCTGCTGCTCCTGCGGCTCCGTGCCGCCCGACTGGTCGGACGGCTCCTGTTCGCCCTTCTGCTTGCCGCCGGGGGCCTCCTTGGGCTTTCCGGCCCGCGGGCGGTCGCGGTCGCGCCGCGCCAGGGCGATCTCCAGGTTGCGCTTGGCCGGGCCGAGCGACGGGTCGAGACGCAGCGACTGGCGGTAGGCCTCGACCGCGCCGGGAGCGTCGCCCGCCGCCAGCCGGGCGTTGCCCAGGTTGTAGTAGGCGCGCGGCGCGAGCTCCGGCGGCGCCCCGGCGGCGGCGCGTTCGAGCAGGGCCGCCGCCTTCTTCGGCTGCGAATCGGCCAGCAGCCGGCCGGTGCCGGCATTGTAGAGCGCGCGGGGATCGTCCGGCGCCTGGCGCAGCGCGCTGTCGAGCGCCTCGACGCCGTCGTCCCGGCGGCCGTCCTGGAGCGCGTCGATCCCGGTCGCGGTCCGCTCCCGCGGGTTGTAGAGCCAGCGCTCGGCCCAGGCGGGGGCGTGCAGGCCGGGCAGCACCGGCGCCACCCGCTCGAGGGCTGAAGGCGCATCGACCAGTGCCCCGGTCCAGGCGACGCTGCCGGCGTAGCAGGCGGCGAGCAGCAGGGCGGCCAGGCGGCTCATGCGCTCCTCCGGGTGGGAGTGCCTGCCTTGTCTTGCGTGCCCGGCGTGCCCGGCGTGACCGGCGTGATTGGCGTGATTGGCGTGATTGGCGAGACGGGTCGGACGGTGCGGAAGGGCGGCACGAGCAGGTAGAGGAGCAGCGCCAGGGCCGCCAGGGCGAGGGGCCACTGGAAGCGCTCGGAGCGGGTGTCGGTGGTGCTCGTCTCCACCGGGCGCGTCCCCAGGGCGGCGACCGCGGCGACCAGCGGCCGCAGGCTGCGCCCGCTGTCGGTCGCCCGCAAGTAGACGCCGCCGGTGGCGTGGGCGATCTCCTCGAGCACCGTCTCGTCGAGGGCGCTGATCACCTCCGAGCCGTCCGCCCGGCGCTTGGTCTCTCCCGACGCCCCGGCGGCCCCGGCGAGCGGCACCGGCGCTCCGTCGAGGGTTCCGATGCCCACGGTGTCGACCATCACGCCGGCCTTGCTCAGGGCGTCGAGGCGCGGGCCGAGGCCGCCGCCGTGGTCCTCGCCGTCGGAGAGCAGGACGACGGCGCGGTGGTGCTCGCTGTCCGGCGGGAACAGGCCGGGGATCAGGTCGAGGGCGTTGCCCAGCTCGGTGCCGGGACGCGGCAGCGAGTCGGGCTGGAGCCCGTCCAGGATCAGGTCGATCACCGCCGCGTCGGTGGTCAGCGGCGCCAGCACCACGCCGTCGCCTTCGGCGCCGACCAGGGCCACCCGGTTGCCGGGCATGGCCTGGACCAGCCGCCGCACCAAGGTCTTGGCGACCTCCATCCGGGACGGCGTGACGTCCCGCGCCCCCATGGAGAGCGACGTATCGACGACGAAGACCAGGTCGACACCCTGGCGCTCGACGGTCTCCTCGCTGGTCCCCCAGCGGGGGCGCACCAGGGCGAGGGCGATGCCGAGGACGGCGACCGCGAGCACGGTCACCGACAGGGCGATGCGGCGGGGGGCCCAGCCGGTGAGCAGGCGGTCCCACAGGCCGCGCGCCGCCCAGTCCTCGGCGGCGGCGATGCGCCGGCGCCAGAGCCAGGCGGCCAGCAGCGCCGCCAGCGGCACCAGGGCGAGGAGCCCGAGCAGGTTCGGGTGGAGCAGGGTCATGGCTCGGCAGTCACCCCCAGGGCCGCGGGCACCAGCGGGAGCAGGACGAGCGCCAGGGCCGCCCAGGCGAGCGGCGGGAACGCCTCCCGGTAGCGGACGAAGCGCTTGACCTCGAGCTCGGTCTTCTCCAGCTTGTCGATCTCGTCGAAGACGTCGGCGAGCCCCTTGGGGTCGGTGGCGTGGTACGAGCGCCCGCCGGTGCGCTGGGCGATCCGCCCCAGGAGCTCCTCGTCGACCGGCATCACCTGCATGGTGCGCCGGACCCGGGTCTCGCCGGTCCGCGGATCGGGGATGCCGACCGGCACCGGCACCCGGCCGCCCGTGCCGACGCCGATGGTGTAGACCCGGATGCCGAGGCCCTGGCACAGCGCGGCGGCGGAGCCCGGGTCGATCTCCCCGGCGTTGTTGACGCCGTCGGTCACCAGGACGATCACCCGGCTTTCGGCCTGGCTGTCCTTGAGCCGGGCGGCGGCGGTCGCCAGGGCGACGCCGATGGCGGTGCCGCGGGGCAGCGAGCCCAGCTCGAGGGAGTCGACCAGGAACTGGAGCATCCGCTTGTCGGTGGTCAGCGGCGCCTTGGTCACCGCGCCGCCCGAGAAGGCGACCAGGCCGATGCGGTCGCCGGTGCGCTGGGCGATGAACCGGTCGACCACCTCCTTGGCGACGGCCAGGCGGTTCTTGGGCTGGAAGTCCTGGGCGCCCATGCTGCCGGAGATGTCGAGGGCGATCTGGATGTCGATCCCTTCGGTCAGGCTCTTCTCCCAGGCGTAGCCGAGCTGGGGGCGGGCGAGGGCCACGACCACCAGGGCGAAGGCGGCGAGCCGGAGGTAGAACGGCAGGTGCAGGCGCCAGGCGCCGGCGGGTCCCGCCGATCCGGCGGCCGTGGCGGTCCCGGCCGGCAGGCGGCTGTAGGTGAGGGGACCGAAGCCGGGGCGGCGGTGGTGGCGCCAGGCGAGCAGCGGCACCACCAGCAGCAGGAGCAGCCAGGCGGGTGCGCCGAGGGTGGGGAAGGTGGTCACGCGGCGACCCCCGAGCGCCCGTCCCCGTGCGGCCCGCCGGTCCCGGAGTCGACGGGCGTCAAGGTCACCGGAGCCAGGTGGTTCTCGAGGGTCCGGGCGAGCTCCCGGGTGGCCGCGAGGCTGGCGGTGAACGCACCGGGGGCGACCCGCGCCTGGGCGAACTTGACCGCGTCACAGCGCTCGAGCACCAGCGCCGCGGGCTCGATCACCGGGTCGGGCAGCCGGCGGTCGCGCAGCCGGCGGCGTACCTCGGTGGTGGTGCTCTCGATGGCGGGGAAGTCGAGCCGCCGGCCGAGGTAGCGCCGGAGGGCGAGGGAGAGGGTCACGTGCTCCGGCCCGCGGGCGCCGGGCGCGTCCCCGTCGAGCTGGTGGAGCTCGTCGAGGCAGGCGGTGAGCTCCTCGAACGGCGGCCGGAGCGGTGCTGCGGCGGTGGACCCCCGCCGGCGACGGCGGGCGGAGCCGAGGAGGACGAAGGCTCCTGCCAGCACGGCGCCACCGGCGAGGGTCCACCAGAACGGAGCGCCCGCCGGCAGGGGGCGCGGCGGGGCGGCGGTGGTCGGTTGGAGGGTCGCCGCATCGGCGCCCTGTGGCAGGACCGAGCGCACCTCGAGGGCGGGCGGCGCGTCGCTGGTCACCTCGGCCGTCCGGTCTCCGTCGCCGTCCGGGATGCCGTCGCCGAGGAGAGGGACCCGGACCGTCGCCCTGGGCAGGGTGACGGAGCCCGGCTGGAAGACCGCCAGCACCAGGCGTTGGCGCCAGGTGGACGCCCCGGCCCCCGTCCGGTGCTCGACCGACCCGACCTCGAGCACCTCCGCCTCGCCCCAGCGGTCGCCCCAGGTCGGGAACCGCGGCTCCCCGCCCGGCCGCGCCAGCCTGGCGGCCTCCTCGGCCGGCACGGTGAGGGTCAGGACGGCGGTGATCCGGTCGCCGACCGTGACGGCCCGCGGTGTGAGCTCGACGTGCAGGTGGACGCCGGCGGGGGCGGAGCGATCCGCGTGGCCGGTCCGGGCGGTCTGGCTTGGCTCGGTCTGGCTTGGCTCGGTCCGGCTTGTCTCGGCCTGGTCAGCCCGGCCGGACGGCTCGGTGGGGCCGGCCGCGTGCACGGCCGCCGGGGCGAGGGCCGTCATCAGGGCCGCCAGGCCCAGCAGCAACGCGAGCAGACCCGGCCGGCGGGCAGCGGGCGCGCCGGAGCCTCGCCGCGGCAGGATCGGCCGAGAACCCTGCGCCCCGCTCATCGCTGCAGCCTCCGGCGGCGGGCCTCGAAGAAGGCGACCAGGGGGCCCAGGTAGGGGCGGTCGGTACGCAGCACCAGGTGGTCGACGCCGAGCTTGCGCAGGACGCTCCGGAGCTCGTCGCGGCTCCGGTGCCAGTCGGCCGCGTGGCCGCGCGCCAGGCGCTTGCCGTCGACCAGGGCGACCTCGCCGGTCTCGGCGTCGCGCAGCACCACGGGGGAGACCGCCGGCAGGTCGGCGTCGCGCGGGTCGACGATCTCGATCACCACCACGTCGTGGCGCCCGGCCGCCGCCTTGAGCGCCCGCGGGCAGCAGTCGCCGAGGAAGTCGGACAGGACGAACAGGACCGACGGCCGCTTGAGGGTGGCGAGCACCCGCGACAGGCCGGCCTCCAGGTCGGTGCGGCCGGCGGCGGGGTGGGCCAGGATCTCGCGGGTCAGCCGGAGCACGTGGGTCCGCCGGCGCTGGGGGGCGAGGAACAGGTTCATGCGGTCCGAGATCAGGGCGGCGCCGACCCGGTCGCCGTTCCTCACCGCGGCGAACGACAGCAGCGCCGCCACCTCCGCCGCCAGGTCGCGCTTGACGATCGCCCGCGAGCCGAAGGAGAGCGAGCCGGAGACGTCGACCGTGAGGAAGACCGTCAGGTCGCGCTCCTCGACGTACTTCTTGACGAACGGCTCGCCCATGCGGGCGGTGACGTTCCAGTCGATCGAACGGATGTCGTCGCCCGGCTGGTAGGGCCGGACCTCGGCGAACTCGACGCCGCGCCCCTTGAACACCGAGTGGTACTCGCCGGCGACGCCGTGGTCGACCAGGCGTTTGGTGGCGATCTCGATCCGGCGGACCTTGCGGGCCAGATCCTGGGCAGGCGCGGGCGTGACCCCGCCGTCGAGCGATGCTCCGCGGCCGGTGGGCGCCGCTCCCCGGAGCCGCGCCACGGAAGGATCCGGGCGAGGGCTTCGGGGACCACGGTCACGGCACCTCCACTCGGGAGAGCAGGCGGGCGATCAGGTCGTCGGCTGTGATCTCTTCGGCCTCCGCCTCGTAGGTCGGCACGATCCGGTGGCGCAGGACGTCCGGCGCGATCTCCTTGACATCCTCGGGCATGACGTAGCCGCGACCGCGGACCAGGGCGAGCGCCTTGGCGGCGCGGGCCAGGAAGAGGGTCGCTCGCGGCGAGGCGCCGAACGCGATCAGGTCGGCCAGGTCGGGCAGGCCGGCGGCGGCCGGCTCGCGGGTGGCGGTGACCAGGTCGAGGACGTAGCGCCGGATCTTGCCGTCCAGGTAGACGGCGTCGGCGCTGCGCCGCAGCGCGAGCAGCCGGTCCCGGTCGAGCACCGGCCGCACGTCGGCCGGGCGCTCGACCAGCATGCGGTCGAGGATCTCCGACTCCTCGGCCCGGCTCGGGTAGCGCAGCCGGAGCTTGAGCATGAAGCGGTCGGTCTGGGCCTCGGCCAGGGGGTAGGTGCCCTCCTGCTCGATCGGGTTCTGGGTGGCGAGGACCATGAACGGCTCCTCGAGCCGCCAACTGGTGTCGCCCAGGGTGATCTGGCGCTCTTCCATCGCCTCGAGCAGGGCCGACTGGACCTTCGCCGGCGCCCGGTTGATCTCGTCGGCGAGCAGGATGCGGGTGAAGATCGGGCCCTGGCGCGGGGTGAACTCGCCCGTGCGGGCGTCGTAGATCTGCGTGCCGAGGAGATCCGCCGGCAGCAGGTCGGGGGTGAACTGGATGCGCCGGAAGTCGATGTCCAGGGTGCGCGCCAGGGTCTTGACCGCCAGCGTCTTGGCCAGGCCCGGGACGCCTTCGATCAGCAAGTGGCCCCGGGAGAGCAGGCCGACCAGCAGGCGGTCGATCAGGTACCCCTGGCCGACGATGACCTTGCGGATCTCCGCCTCCGCCTCGCGCAGGGCGTAGGTCTGGCGTTCGACCTCGCCGGTGGAGGCCGGGCCCGAGCCCGCGGTGGAACCCTGGGCCGGCTCCGGGGCCGGGGCGGTGGTCTGGGGCGCGGCGCCAGCCTGGCCGGCGGCCGGGGCCGGTCGACCGTCGTACGGTCGCTCCGGGCGCGGGTCCGGACCCGGAGCCTGGCGCTGGTCCGGGCCCTGCTCTGCGTGCGGGGCGTGGCGGTCGGTCGACATCTCGTCCGGCTCGGTCATGGAGTCCTCCCGGGCGCCCAGGGGCTGCAAGTGGGGTGCCAGTGGAAAGGGCGCGGTTCCGGGCTCGCGGCGCCTTCGAACGATGCCAGATTGGCGTCGGCAGGGCGACGGCACGGCGCCTTCCCCACTCCGAGCTCGAGCCGGTTTCGAGCCGGGTCCGACCCGCGGGGCGCAGGCGCGCACGAGGCGGATGGGGCTGATAGCGTCCGGCCGATGGCTCCGTCGTCACCCGCCCCGTCGCCGCGCCCGCCGCTCAAGAAGGCGCTCGGCCAGCACCACCTGGTCGACGGCCGGCTCTGCCAGCCGCTGGTCGCCTTCCTGCGGCCGGCGGGGGAGCGGGTGCTCGAGGTGGGGCCGGGCGGCGGCGTGCTGACGGACGAGCTGCTCGCCGCCGGCGCCCGGGTCTGGGCCTGGGAGCTCGACCCCGAGTGGGCCTTCGCCCTCCGGCGCGATCGGGCCGATGGGGGGGGGCAGGCGCCGGGTCCGGCCCTCGGCCTCGTGGTGGGCGACGCCATGGACATCCCGTGGGAGCGTCTGCCGGCGCCGACCCTGGCCGCCGGCAACCTCCCGTACGCCATCTCCACCGCGCTCATCGCCCGGATGCTGCGCCATCCGCGGCAGGTACCGCGGGCGGCCTTCCTGGTGCAGAAGGAGGTGGGCGACCGGCTGGTGGCACGGCCCGGGGAGCCGGACTACGGCGCGCTATCGGTGCTGGTGGCGGCACGGTCCGACGCGCGGCTGCTCGGCCGGGTCCGGGCGGGAAGCTTCCGGCCGCCGCCCAAGGTCGACGGCGCCTTCGTCGGGTTGGTCGCCAAGGAGCCGCCGCTGCCGCCCGCGTCCATGGAGCGCTTCGAGCGCACCGTGCACCAGGCGTTCGGCCAGCGGCGCAAGACCGTGCGCAACAGCCTGGGCGCGGCGCTGTCGGCGAGCCCTCGAGGTGGGCGTGGGCACCGGGGCGCCGGTCCGGCGGGGGAGCGGGGCACGTCCCGTGGCAGGCAGAGCAGCCGTCGAAGCGGCGGCCGCGAGCGGGCGGAGGCGGCGCTGGAGGCGGCGGGCATCCCGGAGCGGGCGCGGGCCGAAGAGCTTTCCCTCGACGACTTCCTGCGCCTGCACGGGGCGCTCGAGGGCTCGGCCGGGCGGGCGCAATGTTAGAATCGTTCGATAGTTAACACGATCGGGTTGAAGCGTTTCTCGAAGTCGTCCCTCGAGGCCGTCATCCCGACGGAGCGACCGCAAAGAGGGCGATCGAGCACCTGCCCAAGATGGCCAAGATGGCAAAGATGGCGAAAAAGGCCGAGCAAGAGACCAAGAAGGCACGCCTGCAGCTTCCCCCCGGCAAGGGGGACGAGCTCCTCGGCCTGGTGCTGCTGACCCTCGCCGTCCTGTTGGCGGTCAGCCTGGTCTCCTATCACCCACGCGACCCGAGCTGGTTCCACGCCTCGTCCGACCCGGGGCGGGTGCGCAACCTGATCGGACCGTTCGGTGCGGGGGTGGCCGCCCTGGCGTTCGGCCTGTTGGGGCTGCCCGCCTTGCTGCTGCCGCTGCTGGTCGGGGCCGCCGGCTGGCGCTTCCTGCGCCAGGGGCGCGGCTACCGCTCGCCGCTCCGCCTGCTCGGCGCCCTGGTGGTGCTGGCGTCGCTGCCGGCGCTCCTCCAGGTGACCCTCGGCGCCATCGCCTGGCGCGGCTGGCTGTTCGACACCGGCGGCGCGTTCGGCAAGCTGCTGGGGGACCTGCTGCGCGGCCGGGTGAGCTTCGCCGGCACGGTGCTGGTGCTGTTGGCGATGGTGCTGATCGGCACCGCCCTGGCGATCCAGACCACCCTGGGCGAGGTGATGCGTGCCTGGGCGGACCGCCTGAGCGCCGGGTGGAGCCGCCTCCGCCTGGCCCGAGACCGCCGCCGCGAGCGGCGGGCCAAGGAGAAGAACCGCCGCCGGGTGGTGGCCAAGCACCTGCAGCGGGTGCTCGAGGAGAAGGAGGCGCGCGGGGAGGACGTCCCGTCCACCGCCCTCGCACCGGGTGCCGGGGCCGGGACCGGTGCCGGGGCCGCGCCCCAGGTCGCCGGCCGGCCGATGGCCGACCTGCCGCTCCGGGTGGTCGAGCGCAAGGGCGAGGGCGGCTTCGCGGTCCGCCGGGTCGCCGCTCCGGCGGGCGCTGCCGCCGGGGAGGCGGGGGCCGGCGAACGATCGGCCGCCGGGCTCTCTCCCGGTCTCGTCCGGCCGCCGGCGGAGCGCCCGTCGCGGCGCGCTCCGGAGGCGCCCCAGCAGCGCTTCGAGTTCGTCGACGAGCCGGGCAGCGGCAAGCCGGGCACGCCGCCGCTCAACCTGCTGACCCAGGGATCGATCCAGGCGCGCCTCGACGAGGACGAGCTGGTCCGCCTGGGCGAGCTGATCAAGAGCCGGTGCGCCGAGTTCGGCGTCGAGGGCACGGTCGAAGGGATCAGCCCCGGGCCGGTGATCACGGTCTTCGAGTTCCAGCCCGCCCCGGGGGTCAAGGTCAGCCAGATCGTCAACCTCCAGGACGAGCTCGCCCTGGCGCTCAAGGCCCACTCGGTGCGGATCGAGCGCCTGCCGGGCCGCTCGACCCTGGGGATCGAGGTGCCGAACCGGGAGCGCGGCAACATCCCCCTGGGCACGCTGCTCGCCGGCGAGAGCTTCCGCAAGGCGCGCTCGCCGCTGACCATGGCCCTGGGGGTGACCATCTACGGCGAGCCGTACTACGCGGACCTCGCCACCATGCCCCACCTGCTGGTCGCCGGCGCCACCGGCTCGGGCAAGAGCGTCGGCCTCCAGACGATGATCACCTCGATCATCTACAAGGCGCCGCCGGAGGAGGTCCGGTTCATCTTCGTCGACCCGAAGCGCATCGAGCTCGGGGTCTACGCCGACATCCCGAACCTCGAGACCAAGGTGGTCGTCGAGCCGCAGCAGGCGGCCAACGTGCTCAACAACATGGTCGCGGAGATGGAGCGCCGCTACCGGCTGCTGGCCGAGGTCCACGTGCGCTCGATCGCGTTCTACAACAGCGCCATCCGCGACCCGGAGCAGCGCCGGCGCCTGGCCCTGGACGAGGAGGCGAGCGACTTCTCGCCGGAGGACTTCCAGCCGCTGCCCTACTTCGTCATCATCATCGACGAGCTGGCCGACCTGATGATGGTCGCCTCCTCCGAGGTCGAGACCGCCATCGCCCGGCTCGCCCAGATGGCGCGCGCGGTCGGCATCCACCTGATCGTCGCCACCCAGCGCCCGTCGGTCGACATCCTGACCGGCACGATCAAGGCGAACTTCCCCTGCCGCATCTCCTACGCCACGGCCACCCGCCACGACTCGCGCACCATCCTCGACCAGGTCGGCGCCGAGCAGCTCCTGGGCAAGGGCGACGCCCTCTACATGCCGCCCGGCACCTCGCGCACCATGCGCCTCCACGGCGCCTACGTCTCCGAGCAGGAGACCGCCGGCATGATCCGCTGGCTCAAGCGCCAGGCCAAGCCGGACTACAACCTCGACCTGCTCGAGGCGCCCGCGGGCGAGCCGGAGCGGCGGCGGCGGCGGCGACGGCGACGCCGACGACGAGCTCTACGACGAGGCCGCCCGCCTGGTGGTCTCCGAGGGCCAGGGCTCGGCCTCCTTCCTCCAGCGCCGCCTGCGGGTCGGCTTCTCCCGCGCCGCCCGCCTGATCGACATGATGGAGCAGGACGGCATCCTCGGCCCGCCCCAGGGCTCGAAGCCGCGCGAGGTCCTCGTCCCCGGCGACTACTTCGCCGAGATCGACGCCGCCCGGCTGGAGTGACCGGATCGCCGGTTCAGAAATGATCGGCGCGGGATCTGTCACAAACCGTCGCCCACCGCACAGAAGAGGGTGCGGGTGCGCTCGAGCGCGCCCCGCCAACCGCACCCTTGACTTTCGACTTGCAGGAGACGACCCGATGAGCGAGCTGGTTCAGAAGCTGGCCAAGGGCGACCACAAGGTGATCTTCCGGCCGATCCGGGACGACGCCCTGGGGGAGCTCAAGGCGGCGATCGACAGGAACTACGTGCACGTGAAGTTCACCGAGACCCGGGGCGGTACCGAGCTCGGGTTCCCCCTCGAAGACGATCACTCCGACCTGTCGAAGGGCGACTTCGAGAAGGGCGAGGGCGAGGTCACCCTGGCCGGCCGCCTCAACCTGGACGGCGTGCCGATCCGGGTCCACTCGACCATCGACCTGTCGAGCATGGAAGGCAAGGGGCACCTGGAGATCCTCGAGGAAGAGGACGAGGCCGCGGCGAGCTGACGCCGACTGAATCACGGAGCGGCGTTCCATCCGCCGCACCGGCCGCCCCTCCGTGCGCGCCTGCGGGTCTGCTACCGATCGCCGCGCATGCCCAAGCTGGAACGGATCGTCTTTTTCGGCACGCCGGAGTTCGCCGTCCCCACCCTCGAAGCGCTCGCCGAGGCCGAGCCACCGGCCGGTGCGCGGTGGTGACGCCGCCACCGCGCCCGGTCGGCCGAGGACAGGAGGTCAAGGAGCCCCCGGTGGCCGAGGCGGCGAGCGCCCTCGGCATCGACGTGATCCACGCCGAGCGCGTCCGCGACGAGCAGTTCGTCGCGTCGATGCGCGAGCTCGAGCCCGACCTCTTCGTGGTGGTCGCCTTCGGCCAGATCTTCCCGGCCGAGCTGCTCGACGTGCCCAAGCGGGGCGCGATCAACCTCCACGCCTCGCTGCTGCCCAAGTACCGCGGCGCGTCGCCGATCCAGTCGGCGCTCGCCAACGGCGAGAAGAAGACCGGCGTCACCACCATGCGCATGGAGGAAGAGCTCGACGCCGGTCCGATCCTGCTCCAGGAAGAGGTGGCGATCCGCCGCTCCGAGACCGCCGGCGAGCTGGCCAGGCGCCTGGCCCAGGTCGGCGCCGGCCTGATGGTCGAGACGGTCGAGAAGCTGGCCAAGGGCAAAGGCATCAAGGAGCGCAAGCAGCGCGAGGAGAGCGCCAGCTACGCCGAGAAGTTCTCCAAGTCCGACGGCAAGATGAACTGGGCGCTCGACGCCGACCGAGCTCTACAACCGCATGCGCGCCTTCGACCCCTGGCCGGGCATGACCGCCCACTTCAAGGGGCGTCCGGTCAAGGTGCTCTGGGGCGTGCCGATGGACTGGGAGAAGGCGCCGTCGGGCGCCACCGGGACCTACCTGGGGCTGCGCCAGGGCAAGATGGCGATCCTCTGCGGTGACGACACGGTCTTCGGCATCGAGGAGATCCAGCGTCCCGGGCAAGAAGTCCCAGCGGGCCTCCGACTTCGTCAACGGGGAGCGGGTCCGGGTCGGCGAGAGGTTCGCCTGACCCGATCCATGAGCAAGCCACGCCGCCCGCAGCACGGACCGACGCCGGGCAAGCGCGTCCAGAAGAGCCACGACAGCGTGCGCGCCTCCGCCGTCTGGGTGGTCGAGCGCACCCTGGCGTCGCTCGCCCCCGCCGAGACCTTCCTCGCAGGCCCCCTCGAGCGCCTCGATCCCGCGCGACCGGGGTCTGCTGGTGACCCTGGTGCTGGGGACCCTGCGCTGGCTGCGCCGGCTCGACGACGTCATCGCCTCCGCCAGCCACCGCAAGCTCGACGACATCGACCCGGCGCTGCGCTCGCCGTTGCGGGTCGCCGCCTACCAGATCCTCTTCCTCGACCGGATTCCGGCCCACGCCGCGGTCAACGAGGCGGTGGAGCACAGCCGGCGCCTGACCCACCGGGGCGGCGCCAGCTTCGTCAACGCGGTGCTGCGGCGGATCGCGCGCGCGCCGCGCATCGCGGACTGGCCGGTGCGGGAGCAGGACCCGGTGCGGCGCCTGGCGATCGAGCACAGTCACCCGGACTTCCTGGTCGAGCGGTGGCTGGAGCGCTTCGGGCACGACCGCACCGTGGCCCTGTTCGAGGCCAACAATCAGCCGAAGCCGATGCACCTGCTGGCGTTCGGCGACCGGGGCGGCCGCGAGCTGCTGGCCGAGTCGCTGATCGACGACGGCCTGGAGGTGGAGCCGGCCCTGCTCTCACCGCTCGGGCTGGTGGTGCGCGCGGGCGATCCGCTCGCCACCGAGGCGTTCCGGCGCGGCGACCTCTACGTCCAGGACGAGGCCAGCCAGGCGGCGGCCCTGATCCCGCCGCCGCGACCCGGCGAGCGGATCCTGGACGCGGCCGCCGCTCCGGGGGGCAAGACCTTCTCCCTGCTCGCCAGAGAGCCCTCGGTCCGGCCGCTCCTGGCCGATGCCGACCCCCGGCGGATGGCGCTGCTGCGCGCCAACCTGCGCCGGCTCCGGCGCCGCCTGCCGGTGGTGGTGGCCGACGTCGGCGCGCCGCCCTGGGCGACCCCGTTCGACCGGGTCGTGCTCGACCTGCCCTGTACCGGCACCGGCACCTTCCGCAAGCATCCGGAGCTCAAGTGGCGGATCAGCCGCGACGAGATCGGCCGGCTCTCCCGGACCGCCTTGCGCATGCTCCGCGGGGCCGTGCCCCTGGTCGCTCCCGGCGGCCTGTTGGTGGCGATCACCTGTTCCCTGGAACAGGAGGAGAACGAGGCGGTGGTGGCGGAGCTGCTGGCCGAGCGGCCGGACTTCGAGCCGCTGCTTCTCGACGATCTCCTGGAGCGGCCGCTCCATGGACAGATCCGTGGCAAGGGATTCGTACGAATCTTTCCCGCGGGGGATCACGACGGGTTTTCGATCCACGTGCTCCGGCGCGCGAGCGCGCCGGGCGGATAGGCCTCGAGAAGACCGGGCCTCCGGGGGGCTGAGCCCGCGGGGAACCAGTGTTGACAGGCTTCTGACGTTGCCGTATCGTGTCCCCCGGTTTCCAAACACTAAAGTTTCGAACGCGACGAAGGAGGAGAGAGTATGGCTGGTAAGAACGACATCGTGGATGCCGTAGCGAGAGACGTCGAGGGACTGACCAAGCGCCAGGCTGCGGAGGCGTTCGACACCGTGTTCGACGCGATCACCGACTTCCTGGTGCAGGGCGACCGGGTCCAGATCCCGGGCTTCGGCAGCTTCTCGGTCAGCGAGCGCGCGGCGCGCACAGGTCGCAATCCGGCCACCGGCGAGGAGATTCAGATCCCGGCCTCGAAGAACGCGAAGTTCAAGCCGAGCAAGGGCCTCAAGGACTCCGTCAACGGCTGAGACGCCTCGACGTTCGGGCTCTCCCGCGCCCGCGGGAGGCCATCTTCGAAGCCCCGCGACCGGACGTCCCGGCGCGGGGCTTCCTGCTTTTCTTGATCGATTCGAGCGTCGGGCGTGCTCGGCGGCGAGGGCGGTTACCTGATATTTCGATAGAGGCGCCCGAGGCGGCGGGGGGAGACGCCGAGGAAGTAGAGCGCCCAGAGCAGCCAGTTGATGGTCACGGTGCGGACGATTCCTCCCCGCTCGTAGCGCCTCGCCGAGGTCCGGACGGGCTCGGGAACGATCTCGATCCGGCCGATCCGCTTGAGCCGGCGCATGAGGTCGAGGTCTTCGAGGATCGGCCAGTCGCGGAAACCGCCGAGGGCGAGGAACGCGTCGCGGGTGATGAACTGGGCCTGGTCGCCCAGGGGCGTCCGGAGGAGGCGGGTCCGGAGGTCGACCAGCCGGGAGCCGAGCTCCATGATCGGCCGTGGCGAGGCGAAGTGGGCGAGGAAGCCGCCGCCGACCGCGCCGCCGGCGATCGCCCGGCGGACCCGTTCGACCGCGTCGTCGGGCAGCAGGGTGTCGGCGTGGAGGAAGAGCAGCACGTCGGTGTCGCTGGCGGCCGCGGCCCGGTTGAGCTGGCCGCCGCGGCCCGGCGCCCCGTGGACCACCGGCACGCCGAACGACTCCGCCACCTCGATGGTGCCGTCGCGGCTGCCGCCGTCGGACACCACCACCTGGTCCGCGATCGGCAGGACCGCCGGCAGCAGGCGGGCGAGGTTGGCTTCCTCGTCGAGCGCGGGGATCAGGATGGCGACGGAGGGCGGCTGCAAAGCGCCGCGGATGCTAGCATGGCGCCCGTTTCCGGCCGCTCGGCCCGCCGGCTGCTCGACCTCTTGGCATCTCAGCCCATCTGCCCATCTGCCCATCTGCAGACACCCCTGAACGAGACGAACCCTCCATGAGCTCCCCGACGGACGAGACCGGACCGGACCGGGACACCGGGTTCAGCCACCTGGACGCCCGTGGCGCGGCGCGCATGGTCGACGTCTCCGGCAAGCCGGTCACCCGCCGCGTCGCCGAGGCCTCCTGCCGGGTGCTGCTCTCCGCCGAGACGGTGGAGCGCCTGGGCTCCCTGCCCAAAGGGGACGCGGTCGCCGTCGCCCGCCTGGCCGGCATCGGCGGCGCCAAGCGCACCGGCGAGCTCATCCCCCTCGCCCACCCGCTGCCGCTCGACCAGGTCGACGTCGAGATCGAGCCCCAGGAGACGGGCGTGACGATCCGCAGCCGGGTCGTGACCACGGCCCGGACGGGTGCCGAGATGGAGGCCCTGGTCGCCTGCTCGACGGCGGCGCTGGCGCTCTACGACATGGTCAAGGCGGTCGAGCGGGGCGCGGTGATCACCGACCTACGCCTCGAGGCCAAGAGCGGCGGCGCCCGTGGCGACTACCGGCGCGGTGCCGGCGGCGACCCGAAGACCGAGGCTCCGTGAACGCCGGCGCGACGACCACCCCCGGCACCGCCTTGGCGACCGGCCTGGACCGCCTGCTCTGCCACCTGGCCGGGGGCGGCCGCCTGCCGGGCCGCTACGCGCTCCTGGCGCACCACGCCTCGGTGACCGCCGACCTGGTCCCCGCCCACCTGGCGCTGGCGGCGTCGCCTGCCGGCGCACCGGATCTGCTGCTCGGCCCCGAGCACGG
Source organism: uncultured Acidobacteriota bacterium (assembly GCA_963843755.1). Lineage (GTDB taxonomy): Bacteria > Acidobacteriota > Thermoanaerobaculia > Multivoradales > DATKCC01 > CAWJLS01. Next base: position 28,368 of record CAWJLS010000012.1, on the reverse strand, counting down.
CTACTACGGCGTCGAGCAGGACATGGTGCCGGCGGCGCCGGGGCGCGACCCGTGGACCGGAGCGCGCATCGTCTCGCTCTACGGCGACTCCGAGGGGTCGCTCCGGCCCGACCCGGAGGTGTTCGAAGGGGTCGATCTGCTGGTGATCGATCTCCAGGACGTGGGGGCGCGCTACTACACCTACGCCGCGTCGGTGGTCTGGGCCGCCCGCGCGGCGCTGGCCGCCGGCACCGAAGTCTGGGTGCTCGACCGCCCGAACCCCCTCGGCGGCACCGTCGTCGAAGGCAACCTCCCGACGCCGGGCTACGAGTCGTTCGTCGGCGCGTTCCATCTCCCGGTGCGCCACGGCCTGACCCTCGGAGAGCTGGTCCGGCTGGAGCTCGGGCGCCCGGAGCCCGCCGGCGCGCAGGCCCCTGGTCAGGTCGGGGCTCAGGCGGCCCCCGGCGGGCTGACGGTCTGGCGGATGGACGGCTGGTCGCGGGAGATGGAGTGGGAGGCGACCGGCCGGCCCTGGATCGCCCCGTCGCCCAACATGCCGACCGCCGCCACCGCCCGCCTCTACCCCGGCGGCTGCCTGATCGAGGCGACCCAGATCTCCGAAGGGCGGGGTACGACCCGCCCATTCCACCTGATCGGGGCGCCGGGAGTCGATCCGCCGGCCCTGGCGCGGGCGCTCGGCGAGCGGCTCGGGCACGATGGAGGGCTCGCCGCGATCCCCACCTACTTCCGGCCCCAGTTCCAGAAGCACGCCGGCGCCCGCTGCGGCGGCGTCGAGCTGGTGGTCACCGACGCCGCGCGGTTCCGCTCCTACCGCGCCGGGGTCGTCCTGCTGGCCGCCCTGGCGGAGGTGGCGCCGGACGCGTTCGCCTGGCGCGCCGAGCCGTACGAGTTCGTCCACGACCGGCCGGCGATCGACCTGCTGGCCGGGACCGACGCGCTCCGCTTGGCGCTCGAGGCGGACCCCTCCCCGGTCGATCCGGCTGATCCGGCCGACCCGGCTGACCTGACCGGCCGAGACGAGGTTGCCCGGGCGCTCGACCGGTGGCTCGCCACCTGGGCGGCCGACGAGACGGCGTTCCGGGCGCTCCGCCGGCCGGCCCTGCTCTATCCGGAGCCGCCATCCGAGTGCCGTCCGGAAAGCCGGCCGGAAAGCAGGCCCGATAGCGGACCGGGGCCCGGACCGGAGGGTGGGGACGCTCCGGCAGGCTCGGTTGGTGGGGGAGACGGGGCCGTGACGACGGTCGGAGGTGTCCGGTGAAGCGCATTCATCGACTCCGCACCACCGTCGAGGCTGCGGCCGTCGCCGAGGTGCTCGCCCAGGGACGGGCCGCGGGGCTCCGGATCGGCTGGCTCGACCTGGCCGCCGGTGGGCCGGCTTCTGACCTCGGGCCGTCTGGGTCTCCCGATCTGCCAGAGAGCGTCGCCGGTCTCGATCAGGCCGCCGCGGCGGGCGCGCTCCGGGCGGTCGTCGTCTCGGGAGGCCGGGCGGTGGCGGTCAAGCGGACCACCGGTCCACCGACGCTGCGCGACCTGCTCCGGGAGTACTTCCTCGGCTGCGCCGCGGTCCTGGTTCGTGTTCCCCCGGACGCCACGCCGAAGCCGGCGCCGAGCGCTCCGCTCGACGAGGCGGCGGATCTGCCGTGGCTCGAGCCGGTCGCCGGGGACGACGGGAGCCGGTTCGGCTGGCGGGTCGTCCCGCCGGACGGTCCCGCCCTCGCCCTGACCGCGCCCGAGCTGATCGCCCGCCTGCGCCGCCCGCGTCCCTGGACCGCCTGCTCCTGAAGCCTCTGGCCGGGCGCGTTGCGCGCGTCGCGGAGCCGGCGCACGGAGCCGCCGGGGGGCATCGGAGCTCGCCCGAAAGGGGGGGCGTCCGGGCGATTGACCCGGCGGGTGCTCCCTGCCACAATGCCGCTCTGCGGCAATCACGAGTCGACTGACCATGACACCAGCCACCACCGCCCGCCCGGAGCCGATCCGCCACTTCCTGCCGGGGCCGGTCTACGTCACCGAGGCCGTGCGCCAGGCGATGACGGCACCGATCGTCAGCCACCGCTCGGCCGCCTTCCGGGCGGTCTACGACCGGCTGACCGGACGCCTGGCGGAGGTCTTCCGCACCGAGCGTCCGGTGCCGCTCGCCACCGGCAGCGCCACCCTGGTGATGGAGATCGCGATCGGCTCGTGCGTCGGCCGCGACGTGCTCCACCTGGTCAGCGGCGCCTTCTCCGAGCGCTGGTACAAGATCAGCCGCTCCCTCGGCCGCTCGGCCGACCGCCTCGACGTCCCATGGGGGCGGGCCATCGACCCCGACCTGGTGCGCCGGGCGCTCGCGCGCAAGCGCTACGAGGCGGTCACCGTGGTCCACAACGAGACCTCCACCGGGGTCATCAACCCGCTGGAGGAGATCTCCCGGGCGGTGCGTGAGCACAGCGACGCCCTGGTGCTGGTCGACGCGGTCTCCTCGCTCGCCGGCGCGCCGGTCGAGACCGACGCCTGGGGTCTCGACCTGGTGCTCACCGGCAGCCAGAAGGCGCTCGCCGCGCCGCCGGGGATCGTCCCGTTCGCCGCCTCGGCGCGGGCGGAAGAGCGGGCCGCGGCGGTCGAGAACCGGGGCTTCTACACCGACCTGGTGCGCTACCTGGAACGCCACCGCAAGGACGGCACCATCACCACGCCGGCGATCCCGGTGATCTGGGCGCTCGGCCACCAGCTCGAGCGGATCGCCGAGGAGGGGATCGAGGCGCGCTGGCGGCGCCACGAGCAGCTTCGGGAGCGCCTCGCCGCCTGGGTGGAGGGGCCGGGAGGCGCGCGCGGCGTGGCGTTCGCGGCCGAGGCCGCGGCACGCTCGCCGACCATCACCTGTCTGCGCCCGCCCGAGGGCGTCGCCGCGCCGGCCCTGGTCCGGCGCCTGGCGGAGAAGGGCTACACCGTCGCCGGCGGGTACGGCGCCTGGAAACCGACCACGTTTCGCATCGGCCACATGGGCGAGGTCCGCGCCGAGGACCTGGACGAGCTCCTGGCCGTCGTGGACGAGACACTCGACGAGGGAGACCTGTCATGAGCAAGATTCTGATCTCCGATCCGCTGCAGGCCTCAGGCATCGAAATCCTCCGGGAGAGCGGCGCCGAGGTGACGGTTTTGGGCGAAGACGAGCGCCCCCGCCTGCTCGAGATCCTGGGGGACTACGACGCCCTGGTCGTCCGCAGCATGACCAAGGTGACCCGCGAGGTACTGGCCGCGGGCAAGAACCTCAAAGTGGTCGGCCGCGCGGGCATCGGCGTCGACAACATCGACGTCGCCGCCGCCACCGAGCAGGGCATCCTGGTGGTCAACGCGCCGACCGCGAACCTGGTCTCGGCCACCGAGCACACCTTCGCCCTGCTGCTCTCCCTGGCGCGCAACGTCCCGGCCGCCGACGCCTCGATCAAATCGGGCGAGTGGGACCGCAAGCGCTTCGTCGGCACCGAGCTCCAGTCGAAGACGATGGGGGTCATCGGCTTCGGCCGGATCGGCCAGAAGGTGGCCGAGCGGGCCCGCGGCTTCGGCATGGAGGTGGTCGCCCACGATCCGTTCCTCGACCCGGCGGTGGCGGTGCGGCTGGACGTCGAGATGCTGGAGCTCGACGACCTGCTGGCGCGGGCCGACGTCCTCACCTTCCACACGCCGCTGACCGACACGACGCGCGGCATGCTTTCGGCCGAGCGCATCGGCCGGATCAAGGAAGGCGCCCTGCTGGTCAACTGCGCCCGCGGCGGGCTGCTCGACGAGAAGGCGCTGCTCGCGGCGCTCGAGTCGGGGCGGGTGGCCGGCGCGGCGCTCGACGTCTTCGGCGAGGAGCCGCCGAGCGACCTGGCGCTCGTCCGCCATCCGCGGGTGGTGGCGACGCCCCACATCGGAGCCCAGACGCGGGAGGCCCAGAAGCGGATCGCGGTCGAGACCAGCCGCATGGTGCTGGCGGCCCTCGAAGGGTCGCTGTCGGTCACCGCGGTCAACCTGCCGTTCCCGACCACGGGCAGCCGCGGCGAGCCCTATCTCCACCTGGGCGAGCAGCTCGGGCGCCTGGCGAGCGGCCTGATGTCCGGGCCGGCGGAGTCGCTCCAGGTCGACCTCTGGGGGATCGAAGAATCGCTCCGGGTGCCGGTCTCGGTGGCGGTGCTCAAGGGGCTGCTGGAGCCGTTCCTCGGCGAGGGCGTCAACTACGTCAACGCCGAACGGGTGGCGGCCTCCCGTGGGGTCGAGATGGTCCGGGCGACCCACTCGAGCACGGCGGACTACCCCCACCTGGTCGGCGTCACCCTGGAGAGCTCCGAGAAGAGCATCTCGCTCACCGGCACCCTGTTCGGCGAGCGCGAGCCGCGGGTGGTGGCGATCGAGGGCTACCAGCTCGAGTTCCGGCCGGAGGGCACGCTGCTCATCCTGCGCAACCTCGACGTACCCGGGGTGGTGGGCAAGATCGGCACCCTGCTCGGCCGGGCCGGAGTCAACATCGGCGACATCCACCTGGCGCGTGCCGTCATCGGCTCCCAGGACCAGGCGCTGGCCGTGCTCCGGCTCGACGGGCCGCCGTCGGACGAGACCCTGGCGGCGCTGCTCGCCCTCGACGAGGTCTCCTGGACGCGCGTGGTGGAGATGGATTGATGGCGCGGATCGGACTGGTCTTCGGCGGCCGCTCCGTGGAGCACGAGGTGTCGGTCTCCTCGGCCCGCACGGTGGCGAAAGGGCTGGGCGAGGCGGGGCACGAGGTGGTCGCCCTGGGGATCGGTCCGGACGGTGTGTGGGCCGATCGGGAGCCGTCGGAGGCGGCGCTCGCCGGCGGCCTCGACCGGCTGCCCGCCCCCGCCGATGGCGGGGCGGTGGCGCCGAGCCTGGCGCGGCTGCTCGACGCCCGGGTCGACGGCGTCTTCCCGATCGTCCACGGCACCTGGGGCGAGGACGGCACCCTCCAGGGGCTGTTCGAGATGGCCGATCTGCCCTACGTGGGAGCGGGGGTGATGGCGAGCGCCGTCGCCATGGACAAAGTCCTGACCAAGCGCCAGCTCGAGGCCGTGGGTATCCCGGTGGTGCCGTACGAGACGATCGGCGGCGGGGCGTTCGAGGCCGATCCTGCCGCCTTCCTCTCCCGCCTCGAGCGCTTCGACCCGCCGCTGTTCGTCAAGCCGCGGTCCGGCGGCTCGAGCGTCGGCGTGCGCAAGGTGACGACCCGTGACGCGGTCGAGGAGGCGGTGCGCTTCGCCCTCCGGTTCGACGACGGCGTGCTGATCGAGCGGGGCGTCACCGGCCGGGAGCTGGAGGTCGCTGTGCTCGGTCCAGAGGCGATCGGGGAGGAGGGCGAAAGGCTCCGGGCGTCCGCGGTCGGCGAGATCGTCCCGGGCAAGGACTTCTACGACTACGAGGACAAGTACCTCACCGACGGGGCGCAGCTCATCGCGCCGGCGGAGCTGCCCGAAGGGGTGACGGAGCGCCTGCAAGAGACGGCGGTCGGTGCCTTCGCGGCGATCGGCGGTGAAGGCCTGGCGCGGGTCGACTTCCTCCTCGAGTCGGGGTCGGGCGGAGAGGCCGGCGAGCTCTTCGTCAACGAGATCAACACCCTCCCCGGCTTCACCAGCATCTCCATGTACCCGCGGCTCTGGGCCCTGTCGGGTGTGCCGCTGGGCGCGCTGGTCGGCCGCCTGGTCGAGATCGCCTTCGCCCGGCACCGCAAGCGCCGCCGGCTGGACGAAGGCATCCGCGACTGGATCGCCGAGCTCGAACGGCGCGATCGGTAGGGCCGTCAGGGCACCGCCACCACCACCGCATCCCACCCCAACTCCTGAAGCTCGCGGCGGAAGGCGTCGGCCTTCTTGCGCTTCTTGAACGTGCCGATCTGGACGCGGTGCCAGGCGCCGGCGGTGCGGATGACGGTGTCGGGGTAGTGGCGGGAGAGGAGATCGCGGAGGTCGGCGGCGCGTTGGGGGTCTTCGAAGGCGCCGACCTGGACGGTCCAGGGACCGGAGGAGGCTGCGGCGGTCGCGACGGCGGCCGGGGCCGGCGGCCCGCGTTCGGCGACCGCGGTCACGGTGGGGACCGGGGTGGGGGAGGAGACCAGCAGGAGCTCCACGTGGGCGGTGCCGGGGCCGATCATGTCGAGCTGCTTGGCGGCGGCGTAGGAGAGGTCGAGGATGCGGCCGCGGACGAACGGGCCGCGGTCGGTGATCCGCACCTGCACGCGCCGGTCGTTGTCCAGGTCGTGGACCTCGACGACGGTGCCGAAGGGGAGGGTCCTGTGCGCGGCGGTCAGGCCGTGCATGTCGTAGCGCTCGCCGCTAGCGGTCGAGCGACCGTGGAACTCGCCGCCGTACCAGGAGGCGACGCCGCGCTCGATGATGCGGTTCTCGGTCGGTGAGCGGGCGCCGCTACACCCGATCTGGAGCAGCACGGAGCCGGCCCACAGCGCGCAAATCCCCAGGCGGACCCGCGCGGCGGAGAGCCGGTGCGGGGTCGGGGGTCTGTCTCTTGGGGCGGGCACCGTCTGCGGGATCTCCTCGGCGTTGTCGCCCCGAGTCTACCGAATGGCCCGGAGGCGCCCTGCACTGGAGACGGAGCACTGCAGGCGGGGCGTGGGAGACGGGAGACGATGGCCCGGGGGCTCCGAGGTGGAGGCTCCCCGGGCCGGCCCGTAGCGCACTATGCGACGTGCACGACCAGGTGGAAGGCCCGATCGCTGTTGGCTCCGTCGGAGTTGTGGGTGTCGACCCAGACTCCCTTGTTCGCCTCCGGCGGGTTGAGGCAGCAGCGCAGGGCCACGCCGATCTCGCCGGCCGGCTCGGTGGCGATCCCCGGGCGGCCGATCGTCGCCACGTAGGCGCCGTGGCTCACGTCGCCGTTGAAGACGACCTCGTACTGCCCCACTCCCACGCGCTGCGACCGCAGGACGTTGTTGCCGCGCACCAGGCTGCCATCCCGCTCCACCACCGCCCAGTACTGGCGCACGCAACAGCACTCGTAGGTGAGCGCCGCCTCCGCGGCCGCGGGTGCGGCGGCGCTGAGCGCCAGCTTGGCGGCGCTGGCGGACGGGGCGTTGGGGGTTCCGGCGTCGCGGCTGGCGGTTCGTTTCTCAGGCATTTCCAGGCTCCCTTGGGCAGGTTTGTGAGAAATTTCATCAAACCCGTAAGGGATGTAACGTGAGAATCCCGGGTTTCCCTCACCGGGTACCCGAGGACTGCCGGTGGACGACCTCCTGCGGACGACCGGGGCCGGAGGTCAGATGCGGGGCGCTTCGATCGCTGCGTCGTCGATGCCGTCGATCGCGGGCGCGACCTGCTCGGCGAGGAAGACGTCCACCTGCTCGGCCGAGCGTCCGGTGAACGCCCGGGCGTCGACCGCGTCGTCGATCTCGGTCCGGGTCAGGCGGAAGTCCGCGTCGTCGGCGATCCTGGCGAGCAGCGGGTTGTCGGCGCCGCCCGCCATGGCCTCGCGGGCCGCGAACGAGTAGCGGCGGATGCGCTCGTGGAGCTCTTGGCGGTCGCCGCCCTTGAGGGCCGCCTTCATCAGCAGCGTTTCGGTCGCCATGAACGGCAGCTCTCGGGCCACCCGCGTCGCCACCGCCGCCTCGTCGACCCGGAGCCCTTCGGCGATGTGGGAGGCGAGCGACAGGACGGCGTCGGCGGTCATCAGGGCGTCGGGGATCACCAGGCGCCGGTTGGCCGAGTCGTCGAGGCTGCGCTCGAGCCACTGGACGGCGGTGTTGAGCGGGCCGTTGAGGGCGTCGGTCATCAGCCGCCGCGACAGGCCGCACATGCGCTCGGCGCGCACCGGGTTGCGCTTGTAGGCCATGGCCGAGGAGCCGACCTGGGCGTCGTCGAACGGCTCGGCCAGCTCGCCGACGCCCTGGAGCAGGCGCAGGTCCGTGCCCAGCTTGTGGGCGCTCTCGCCGATGCCCGCCAGGGTCTGGAGCACCCGGCTGTCCTGCTTGCGCGGGTAGGTCTGGCCGGTTACCGCCCAGCTCGCCGGGAAGCCGAGGCGCTCGGCGACCATGCGGTCGAGGGCGGCGATCTTGTCGTGATCGCCGTCGAACAGGGTCAGGTAGCTGGCCTGGGTGCCGGTGGTCCCCTTGACGCCGCGGCAGCGCAGGGTCGCCAGCCGGAGCTCGACCTCGGCCAGGTCTTCGAGGAAGTCCTGGAGCCACAGACAGGCCCGCTTGCCGACGGTGGTGAGCTGGGCCGGCTGGAAGTGGGTGTAGGCGAGCGCCGGGCGGTCGCGGTGGCGGCGGGCGAAGTCGGCCAGGGCGCGGACCGTCGCCGCCAGGCGCTGGCGCAGGATCTCGAGCGCCTCGCGGGTCAGCAGGGCGTCGGTGTTGTCGGTGACGAAGGCGCTGGTCGCGCCGAGGTGGAGGATGCCTCCGGCCTCGCCGGCGCGTTCGGCGAAGTGGCGCAGGTGGGCGACCACGTCGTGGCGGGTGGCTTGTTCGATCTCCGCCACCCGGTCGAGGTCGATCTCCGGCGCGGCGCGGCGCAGCGCCTCGAGCTGGGCTTCGGTGATCGGCAGGCCGAGCTCCGCCTGGCTCTCCGCCAGGACGATCCACAGCCGGCGCCAGGTCTCGAACCGGTGGCGGGCCGAAAACAGGTGGGCCATGCGCCGGGACGCGTAGCGTTCGTGGAGCGGGTTCTGCGGCGCGTCGGAGAGGGTGTGGTCGCTCATGACGGGGCGACTTTAGCAGGGCGCGACACCTGGGAAGACGCCCGTTCGGCGTGTTAGAGTCTGCTCTTTCGGTGGCCCGAGTGCTCCACGCTCGGGCACGTTTGTTTTTCGAGCCCCCCATCCAAGCATGACGACCATGTCCGCGATCCGTGTCGAGTCAGAGATCGGCCGCCTGCGCCGGGTGATGCTTCATCGCCCCGGGGACGAGATCGACCGGATGGTGCCGTCGCTCATGGAGCGCCTGCTGTTCGACGACATCCTCTACGGCGAGGAGGCTCGGGAGGAGCACGACCTCTTCCGCGGCATCTTCGAGCGCGCCGGGGTCGAGGTGCTCGAGGCCCAGGACCTGCTGACCGAGGCGCTCGAGGTGGACCTGGCGCGGCGCGAGCTGCTCGGCGAGCTGGAGCGGGAGTACTTCGTCGAGCGGCGGGTGATCGAACGGCTCGACGAGCTCGACGCGAGCGCTCTGGCGGCCGCCCTGATCTGCGGCCTGCCGGTGGAGCGCGGCGACCTGCCGCCGCGGCCGGCCGAGGCCTTCTTCGACCTCGACCCGTTGCCCAACTTCTTCTTCCAGCGCGATCCCCAGGCGGTGATCGGCGACCGGGTGATGATCTCGTCCATGGCCACCGAGGCGCGGGAGCGGGAACCGCTGATCGCCCGGACCGTGTTCGACCACCACCCGGAGCTCTCCCGGTCGGCCCGGACCTTCCATCTGGACAGCCTGCACCACGGCGGCAAGGACGCGACGGGCAGCCCGCGGGCCTTTCCCTATCCGGACATCGAGGGCGGCGACGTGCTGGTGGCGAGCCCGGAGATCCTGCTGGTCGGGGTCTCCGAGCGCACCAACCGGCGCGGCGTCGAGGCGCTGGCCGAGTCCATGCGGGCGGAGGAGACGACGTTCCGCCACCTGGTGCTGGTCGAGCTGCCGGCGCGCCGCTCGTGCATGCACCTGGACACGGTCTTCACCCTGATCGACCACACGACCTGCCTGGCCTACCTGCCGGTCATCGTGCCCGGCGCGCCGGAGGCGGCCCACGCCTACTACGTCGACCTGACCGCCCGCGAGCTCGCCTTCGCGGTGCGCTCGTCGCCGCTCGAGGCGCTGGCCGGCCTCGGCCTGGAGCTCGACGTGGTGCCCTGCGGCGGCGGCGACGACCTGATCGAACAGCAGCGCGAGCAGTGGACCGACGGCGCCAACGCGGTCACCATCGCCCCTGGGGTGATCCTGCTCTACCAGCGCAACCGGCGCACCTTGGACGAGCTCGACCGGCGCGGCTGGCGGGTGATCTCCGAGCTCGACGTGGTCGAGCAGGGGGAGGAGGTTCTCGGCCACGGCCGGACCGTCGTGACCCTGGCCGGCAACGAGCTCTCCCGGGCGCGGGGCGGACCGCGGTGCATGACCGCGCCGCTGCTGCGCGACGCCCCGTCCTGACGGGCCCTCTCCGCGCCGCCGACGGTCTGCGATCGCCTCCGATCGCAAAGCGCCTTCCGATCCGATCCGACTCGATTTCGCCAGGGATACCACTTCGACCGAGGACCCCATCATGACCCGACCCCACGACCCGAGCGCCAACGGCAAGCGACCGCTGGCCGTCGTCGCCTTCGGCGGCAACGCCCTGCTCCAACCCGAAGACCGCGGCACGGTGGCCGAGCAGCTCCGCCGGGCGGACGCGGCGGCCGGCTGGCTGGCCGGCCTGGTCGAGCGCGGCTGGCGCCTGCTGATCGTCCACGGCAACGGCCCCCAGGTGGGGCAGGCGATGATGCAGATGGAGGCCGCGGTGGACAAGGTCCCGCCCGGCACCCTGGACGTCGCGGTCGCCGAGACCCAGGGCAGCATGGGCTACCTGCTCGAGCTGGCCTTGCGCAACCGCTTCTCCCGCGACGGGCTCGCCGCCGAGCCGGTCTGCCTGCTCTCCCAGGTGGTGGTCGACGCCGACGACCCCGGCTTCGAGAAGCCGACCAAGCCGGTCGGGCCGTTCTTCTCGCGCGAGCGCGCCCGAGTGTTCCAGGAGGAGTACGGCTGGCAGATCAAGGAGGAGGAGCACGGCTGGCGCAAGGTCGTCTCCAGCCCGCGGCCGCTCGAGATCCTCGGTCTCGCCTGCGTGCGCGACCTGCTCGGCGGGCGCCGGGTGGTGATCGCGGGCGGTGGCGGCGGCATCCCGGTGGTCCGCGACAACGGGACCGTCCACGGCGTCGAGGCGGTGATCGACAAGGACCGGACCGCCTCGCTCCTGGCCCGCGAGCTCGAGGCCGACCTCTTCCTCATCCTGACCAACGTCGCCCGGGTCAAGCGGGACTTCGGCACCGAGAACGAGGCCGAGCTCTCCAGCCTGGGCATCGAGGAGGCGCGCGACCTGCTCGCCGCGGGGCAGTTCCCTGCGGGTAGCATGGGGCCGAAGATGGAGGCGGCGATCGACTTCGTCGCGGCCACCGGGCGCCGGGTGGTGATCACCGACATCGACCACGTCCACGACGCGGTCGACGGCACCGCCGGCACCACGATCTCGGCCGATGCCGAGCGCCCCGCCGCGACCCCGTCCGCCTGAACCGATCAACCAGACCCGGAGGCGCGCCAGCGCCCTCCTCCCAGACGCAACAGGAGACACCCCGATGAGCGTGCGGCACCTGATCTCGATCCACGACCTGAGCGCGGACCAGGTTCGCGGCCTGTTCCGGCTCGCGGCCGACGTCAAGGCGAACCCGGCGAGCTACGAGACCGCGCTCCACCGCCAGAGCCTCGGCATGATCTTCCAGAAGTCCTCCACCCGCACCCGGGTGAGCTTCGAGACCGGCATGGTCCAGCTCGGCGGCCACGCCCTGTTCCTCTCCAGCCGCGACATCCAGCTCGGCCGGGGCGAGACCATCCACGACACCGCCAAGGTGCTGTCGCGCTACCTCGACGGCATCATGGCGCGCACCTTCTCCCACCAGGACGTGGTCGACCTCGCCCGTTTCGGCACCACGCCGGTGATCAACGGCCTGACCGACGACCTCCACCCGTGCCAGGCGCTGACCGACTACTTCACCCTGTCGGAGATCTTCGGCGGCTACGAAGGCCTGGCCGGCCGCAAGATCGCCTACGTCGGCGACGGCAACAACATGTGCCACTCGCTGCTGCTGGGCGCCGCCAAGGTCGGCATGGACATCGCGGTCGCCTGCCCGGCCGGCTACGACCCCGCACCGAAGTACCTCGATCTGGCGCGGGCCGACGCCCAGGCCGCCGGTGTCAGCATCGAGATCGTGCGCGATGCCAAGGAGGCCGCCCAGGGTGCCTCCGCCGTCTACACCGACGTCTTCGCCTCCATGGGGCAGGAGGACCAGCAGGCCGAGCGCCTGAAGGCCTTCCACGGCTACATGGTCGACGCCGCCGTCATGGCCGAGGCGGAGGAGGACGCCGTCTTCCTCCACTGCCTGCCCTGCCACCGGGGTGAGGAGGTCTCTGCCGAGGTCGCCGACGGCCCCCAGAGCCGGATCTTCGACGAGGCCGAGAACCGGCTGCACACCCAGAAGGCGATCATGCTGTGGGCGATGGGGGGGCTGGACCTGTCGTGAGCTCTGCGGCCTCGAGCCGGCTCGTCCAGATTCGGGCCGTGGTGTTCGATCTGGACGGAACGCTGATCGACTCGCGGCGGGACCTGGCGTCGGCGGTCAACGCCCTGCGCGAGGAGCTCGGGCTGGCGCCGCTGTCGCTCGAGCGGGTGGTGTCGATGGTCGGGTGGGGGGCGCGCGTGCTGGTGGAGCGGGCGCTGCGGGACCGGGCCGCGGGGGGCGAACCGGCCGATGCCGAAGGGTCGATCGATGTGGACCGGGCCTTCGAGCGCTTCCTCGATCTCTACGACCGGCGCTGCCTCGACACGACGATGCCCTACGCCGGCGTGCCGGAGATGCTCGGCGCGCTGGCGGGGCGCTACCCCATGGCGGTCTTGACCAACAAGCCGGAGCGGTCGACGCGCAAGATCCTCGGTGCGCAGTCCGGGCTGTTCCATGCGCTCGCGGGCCAGGGCGCGCGGTTCCAGGCGGTGGTCGGCGGCGATACGTTGCGGACGCGCAAACCGGATCCGGAAGGGCTGCGCTGGATCGCCCGACGGCTGGGGGTTCCGGTCGGGCACGTCCTGTTCGTCGGCGACAGCGCGGTCGACGGCGAAACCGCCCGGGCGGCCGACGTGCCGCTGGCTCTGGTCCGCTGGGGGTTCGGCACGGAGGAGGAGCTCGCGCCGTTCGAGCCCCTGCTGCGGCCGGCGAAGCCGGACGAGTTGGCCGAGGTGCTCGGGTAGGGGAGGTCTGCCGGGAGCGTCCGGGAGAGAGGGGCTCGGAGGGGACGCCGCGCGAACTGGACGGCTGGGGGATCAACGCGCGGCTCGTTGGCGTCCGCGTCGGGCCGGCCCGGCTGCTCGGAGGCCGTCGCGGACGCGGCCGCCAGCGCCCCTCTACGCCCCTCTCTCCCGGACGCTCCGTGGTCGAACCGCTCGTCCCCCCCCCCCCCCCGGACCACGAGATGGTCGGAGAAGATGGCCGGGGTGGGGGCCTTCCTCGTTCTCCGTGAGAGCGGAGAGCGCCGAGGGAGTCAGGGGGCGGTCCAGTTGATGGGGCGAGGGCGTCTTCCTGACCCCGTGCGGAGAAGGTAGGGGTCGAGCGTTCGGGGGTCGACTCAGTTCGTCGGCAGGGTGAACCGACGGGTGAGGAGCTGCTGAAGCCGGACCTCTTCGCGCTCACCGTCGGCGTTGACCAGCAGGATCGGGAGATCTTCGACGAACTCTGCCAGCGATTCCAGGCACAGGCCGCACGGCGCCGCCGGGGGATGAGACTCAGTCACCACGACCATGGCGATCGGCCAGGTCTGGCCTTCGACGATCGCCCGCGTCAAGGCGACGCGCTCGGCGCAGACGGCCAGGGACGGCAACCGGTTTTCCACGTTGCACCCCGTCACCACCTCGCCGTCCTCGAACAGCAACGCCGCGCCCACCCGATATCCGCTGTACGGCGCATGCGCCCGGTCGCGCGCCGCCGCTGCCTCCACGATCAATCGCTCCCAATCCATGAGGGCGAGACTATCGCAGGAGGAGCAGGATCGTTTTCGCCTCACGAGGACTGAGGGTCCCCAGGTCGGAGTGTGGGGACGAGGGCTCGTCGCTCCATGATCGAGAAAGCCCCCAAAGGGTCCCACCCGAGGCTTCGAAGCTCAGGCTCTTCTTCGGCAGTTGGCCCCTCGAGCACCTTCCTGTCGAGCTCGAGCTCTGCGTCCGCCAACGCCTGATCGAAGGCTTCGGGGCCGTCCGGATGCCGTTCTCGGACCTCTCCAGTGACGTCCGCTCCGTCGCTCGACTGGACCCGAAAGCCGCCCGCCGCTCCGAACGCGCGAGCCACTCCCCAGTCCACGTAGCTCATCGTGTAGACAGGCTTCGGGTTCGGTCCAACGAGATGGTCCACTAGGCTTTCAATCTCATGGGTCGAGATGACTGAGCGGCTGGTGATCACGATGAACCGAGAGACTTGCTCGATGACTTCGCGCAGATCTCGACGTTGGCGATATCGCTGAATCTTCGACGTCTCGAAGTAGATCGTGTCAGAGATCGGAAAGACAGTGGAGTGACGATTGAACGCATTGGAGCAAGCCGCAAGGGCATCTCGGCGCTGGGCGCCATCTGGATGGCCGGCCTGGGCTTTGGCGAGGGAGATCCAGTGATTGAGGTCGAGGTAGACCAGCTTGATAGGTGTAGCTGGGAGCCGGAGCGTTGTCGGCCCGATGTACTCAGCAGCGGGTCGGCGAGCTCGTGCCATAGGCACTCAGCTTCTCATGCCGGAACGGGTGGCCGTGGAAACGGGTAGAAGGCGCGAGCTTGTCCCCCAACCCTCCAGTCCTTGCGCCGTCCCCAGGCACCCGCCCTCCCGGACGCTCCCGGCAGACCTCTCCCCCTCGTCTCCCACCCTCGTCGCCACCTACCCTCACGGGCGGCAGGACCCTTGCAGGCCTTGTGTTAACGTGACCTCCGAGCTTTCCGCGCCGCCGCCCGGGGGCGCAGCACCGACATTCCGCAATCCCGTTCATCTTGAGTAGGAGGGAACTGCTTTGGTCCGTTTCAACGACATGACGCCACCCGCCGACGGACAAGAGATCCAGTGGCAGGACGGCAAGCTCGAGATCCCCGATCGCCCGATCGTCCCGTTCATCGAGGGCGACGGCATCGGGCGCGATATCTGGAAGGCCACCCGCAAGGTTCTCGACGCCGCCGTCGACAAGACCTTCGGCGGCTCGAAGTCGATCGCCTGGTTCGAAATCTTCGCCGGCGAGAAGGCCAAGGACCGCTTCGACGACTGGCTCCCCTCGGACACCTTCGAGGCCATCCGCCACTTCCGCTGCGCCATCAAGGGCCCCCTGACCACGCCGGTGGGCGGCGGCTTCCGGAGTCTCAACGTCACTCTGCGCCAGGTTCTCGACCTCTACGCTTGCGTGCGCCCGGTGCGCTGGTACGAGGGCGTGCCGTCGCCGGTGGTCGCGCCCGAGAAGGTCGACATGGTGATCTTCCGGGAGAACACCGAGGACGTGTACGCGGGCATCGAGTACCCCCAGGGCTCGGACGAGGCCAAGAGGCTGATCGAGTTCCTCGCCGGCCTCGGCGCCAAGATCCGCGAGGACAGCGGCATCGGCATCAAGCCGGTCTCGATCACCGGCAGCAAGCGCCTGGTGCGCAAGGCGATCGAGTACGCCCGGCGCGAGGGCAAGGACTCGGTCACCCTGATGCACAAGGGCAACATCATGAAGTTCACCGAGGGGGCGTTCCGCGAGTGGGGCTACGAGCTGGCCCGCGACGAGTTCGCCGCCGACACCGTCTCCGAGGGCGACGTCTGGGACAAGCACGACGGCAAGGTCCCGGAGGGCAAGATCGTGGTCAAGGACCGCATCGCCGACTCCATGTTCCAGCAGATCCTGCTGCGCCCTGCCGAGTACGACGTCATCGCCACGACCAACCTGAACGGCGACTTCCTCTCCGACGCCCTGGCGGCCCAGGTCGGCGGCCTCGGCATGGCGCCCGGCTCGAACGAGGGCGACGGCATGGCGCTGTTCGAGGCGACTCACGGCACCGCGCCCAAGTACGCGGATCTCAACAAGGTCAACCCGAGCTCCCTGATCCTCTCGGGTGTGATGATGCTCAAGTGGCTCGGTTGGCGCGAGGCTTCCGACAAGCTCGAGCACGCGATCTCCGAGACCATCACCCAGAAGCGGGTCACCTACGACCTGGAACGCCAGATGGACGGGGCGACCAAGCTCGGCACCTCCGAGTTCGCCGACGCCATCGTCGAGAACCTGTAAGGAAAGAGAGAGGCAGCACTATGGACCATAAAGTCACCGTCGTCGGGGCCGGCCACGTCGGCGCCACCACCGCGCAGCGCATCGCCGAGGCCGAGCTGGCCGACGTCGCGATGATCGACATCATGGGCGACATGGCCCAGGGCAAGGCGCTGGACATGATGGAGTCGGCGCCGGTGCTCGGCTTCGACGCCAAGATCGAGGGCGGCAGCGACTACGACCTGAGCGCCGGCTCCGACGTCTGCGTGGTCACCGCCGGCCTGCCCAGGAAGCCGGGCATGAGCCGGGACGACCTGCTGGCCAAGAACCAGGCGATCACCCAGGAGGTGATCGGCGAGCTGATCAAGCGCTCGCCCGACACCATCCTGATCCTGGTCACCAACCCGCTGGACGCCATGTGCGAGGTCGCCCGCCGGGTCTCCGAGTTTCCGCGCGAGCGGGTCTTCGGCATGGCCGGCGTGCTCGACTCCGCCCGCATGCGCTGCTTCGTGGCGGCCGAGCTGGGGGTCTCCGTCAAGGACGTCACCGCCTTCGTGCTCGGCGGCCACGGCGATTCGATGGTGCCGCTGGCCCGCTACACGACGGTCGCCGGCGTGCCGCTGCCGGAGCTGCTCGACGACGAGACCATCGAGGCGATCAACAACCGTACCCGGAAGGGCGGCGGCGAGATCGTCGGCCTGCTCAAGACCGGCTCGGCCTACTACGCGCCGTCCGCCGCGGCCTTCGACATGGTCAGCTCGATCCTGCGCGACAAGAAGCAGATCCTGCCGTGCTCGGTCTATCTCGAGGGCGAGTACGGGCTCGACGGCGTCTACGCCGGCGTGCCGGTGAAGCTCGGCAGGAAGGGCGTCGAGCAGGTGATGGAGTTCGATCTCGCGGACGACGAGCGCCAGGCGCTCCATGCCTCGGCCGCGGAGGTCAAGGAGCTGTTCGCCAAGCTGTAGGCCGGATCTCCCCTCCAACCCCTGGGGCCCCCTCCCGCGGGTGACTCGGGGTCCGGGGAGATCGGCGAAACGTCATCCTCCGCGAGGTCGTAGTAACGTGCGGGGATTGGGGCGGCTGCCGCCCGGTCCCCGACACGCCCGATGAACGACCTCAAACGCATTGCCCCATGGGTCGCCGCCGCCCTCGTCGCGGCGGCGGTGATCGCATGGGCGTTCCCCCGCCTCTTCCCCCTCTTCCCCCGTCACTGGCAGGTGACCGCCGGCGAGGCCAAGGCGATCGCCCTGGAGCGGGCCCGCGACCTGGGCGAGCCGGTGGCCGACCCGTACGTGGTGGTCGATTTCACCACCGCCCGCGGGCTGCTCGAACGCCGCCTGCTGCTGTCGTCGGAGACCGTTCCGATGGAGCGCATCGCCGGCAGCGACCTGGCCCGGCGGATCTTCGAGTGGCGGGTCACCCTGTACGAGCGCGGCTCCTATCCGGGGGAGTGGAGCTACCGGGCGGAGGTCGCGCCGGACGGCACGCTGACCTCGCTCCAGGCCCGGGTCGAGCCGGACGAAGAGATCGCCGCCATCGAGCCGGCGGAGGCGATCGCCCGGGCGGACGCCTTCCTGCGCGCCGAGGGGTTCGACCTCGACCTCTACGAGCGGCCGGCGGTGCGCAGCGCCCAGCTCCGCGCGCGCACCGATCTCGACCTGCGCTACGAGTCGCGCGAGGCGGCGCTCGGCGACCGGCTCCGCTACGGCCTCGAGGTGCACTTCGCCGGGGACCGGCTGACCGGCTTCGATTCCTGGCAGGAGGACGCCGACTCGCGGGCGCTCCAGCCGAGCCTCCAGAGCTTCCAGATCTGGAACCAGGCCCACTTCCTCGGTACGTACCTGATCGCGATCGCGGTGGCGATGGTGTTCCTGCGCCTCTACCACGCCGGCGAGGTCGGCGTGCGCCGGGCGGTGCACCTGTTCGGCCTCGCCTTCGGCGCGGCCTTGGTGGTGGTGGCGTTGGTCGCGCGCTCGGCGACCGAGGGACCGAGCTGGGGCGTGTTCACCCGGCAACAGGTCACCTGGGTCTGGGGTCTCCAGTTCTCGATCCTGTTCTTCTTCCCGGTCGCGCTGGTCATCTTCCTGAGCTGGTCGGTGGGGGAGAGCCTGTCGCGGGAGCGCATGGGGGAGAAGCTGGCCGCCTTCGACTCGCTGTTCAAGGGCGAGTGGGACAACGCCACCGTGGCGCGCGCGTCGCTGCGCGGGCTGGCCGCCGGCGTCGTCCTGCTCGGCGTGCTGCTGGGGCTGTCCTTGCCGCTCCGCCGCCTGGGCGTCTGGCCCGAGGTCTCCTTCCTGCTCGACGACCTGTGGTTCAAGAGCCCGCTGCCGGGGCTGTCCCTGGTCGGGGTGTCGCTCCTGCTCGTGTTCTACCGCGAGCTGTTCGGCCGGCTGTTCCTGGTGCCGGTGGCGGTCCGGCGCCTCGGGACCGCGGGCGGGGTGGTGACGGTGACCCTGGTCAGCGCCCTCTTCCTGTTCCCCACCTACTCGGTGCTGCCCCTCGGCTGGGCGATCGCGCTGAGCTCGGTCCAGGCGCTCGCCATGATCGGACTGTTCCTGGCCTACGACCTGTTGACCGTGCTCCTGGCCTCGGCCACGCTCCAGGTCGGCATGGGGGCCCTGCCGCTGGTCTTCTCGGGCAACCGGGCGCTCGAGGTCCAGGGCTGGTTGGCGCTCGCCGTGGTCGCCGTGCCGGCGGCGCTGTCGGTCCGCTTCCTGGGCAGCCGGCGGGAGTTCGTCTACCACTGGGACGACGTGCCGCCCCACGTGCGCCGGATCGCGGAGCGCGAGCGCCAGCGGGTGGAGCTGGAGACGGCGCGCAGGATCCAGAGCTCGATCCTGCCGGAGCTGCCGCCGCGCCTGGCCGGGGTCGACCTGGCCCACGCCTACCTGCCGGCGACCGAGGTCGGCGGCGACTTCTACGACGTGCTCGCGCTCGAGGACGGCCGGCTGGCGGTGGCGGTGGGGGACGTGGCCGGCCACGGCGTCTCCAGCGGGCTGGTGATGTCGGCGGCCAAGTCCGCCCTGGCGGTCCAGGTGGCGTTCGATCCGGACGTGACCTCGGTCTTCACCACCCTCAACCGGCTGGTCTACCAGAGCGCCCGCCGGCGCCTGATCACGACCCTCTGCTACGCCGTGCTCGACCCGCGTACCCGTGAGCTGGTCTACGCCAGCGCCGGCCACCTCTACCCGTACCTGCTCGGCGCCGACGGTCCGAACCGATCGGTCCGTGCCCTGCCGTCGACCGCCTACCCCCTCGGCGTGCGCCCCGAGCTCGACGTCTCGGTCCGCCGACGCCAGCTCGATCCGGGGGACACGGTCGTGCTGATCTCCGACGGCATCGTCGAGGCGCGGCGCGAAGGCTCGACCGACCTCTACGGCTTCGAGCGCCTCGAAGAGAGGCTCGCCACCCTGGTCGGCTGCCCGCCCGAGCAGGTCCGGGACGGCATCCTCGGCGATCTCGAGCGCTTCGTCGGCAACGCGCCGCGCGAGGACGACCAGACGGTCCTGGTCCTGCGCCTGCCCTGACCTCCACGCTCCACCCCCCCCACTCCTCCGCGGCACCCCTCCTGCGCCACCTGTCGGGACAGGCGTTCCACTGTCCGACACTCTCCCGACAGGCTGAAATGCGCGAGTTTCGATGCCTGCATATGACGTCCAAGATGTTGAAATAGAACGAGTTGGATCGATTCTTCAGGCAGGTATCGCGCTTGCTCTTCCAGGGTCCCGAACGCAACACACGACGTTCCACCCGACCCGGAGGAGGCGACGATGCGAACCCGACTGGCACACCTGATCACGGCGCTCCTGATCCTGACCGCACTGGTGGTGGCTGCCCCCTTGGCGGCCGAGCCGCGGCCGTCGTCCGACCTGCTGCTGCCCTACTTCGAGGTCGACCTCGGAGCCCCGGCCGGCAAGACCACCCTGTTCGCCGTCGGCAACGCCTCGGACGAGCCGGTGACCGTCCAGGCCGCCGTCTCCACCAACTGGGGCATCCGCATCTTCCAGACCAAGATCGAGCTCGCGGGCGGCCAGGTACAGACGGTCAACCTCCGGGACTGGCTCGGCAAGGGGCAGTTGCTCGACCGCGCGTTCGATCCGGCCACCCTGGCCCACGTCCAGGCGGCCCTCTCCGGCCAGCTCTCGCCCAAGGACCAGATGTACTACGGCACCCAGCCGGACCCGTTCAAGACCGACCTGGCGGTCGGCTACGTGACCCTGCGGGTGACCAGCAGCGGGCGCCCGGACGTGCTCTGGGGCGACTACTTCTTCGTCACCCC
Source organism: uncultured Acidobacteriota bacterium (assembly GCA_963843755.1). Classification (GTDB taxonomy): domain Bacteria; phylum Acidobacteriota; class Thermoanaerobaculia; order Multivoradales; family DATKCC01; genus CAWJLS01. The sequence goes on along the minus strand of CAWJLS010000012.1, from coordinate 8,131 downwards.
CGGCGAGGACTTCGCCGAGGGCGACCTGCTGGTCAACATCGACAAGACCATGCCGTGCGCGGGGCTGTGCGACCACCATCGTCTGCGCTTCCTCGACGGCGGCGCCATCGACGGCGGCACCAAGCTCATCATCTGGAGCCCGCGGGTCGGCGCCCCGTCGCCGAACGCCAACGCCCTGTCCGTCGGCACGGTGCTCTCCGTCTCCGGCTTCCACAAGGAGTCGGGCGAGGAGCTCGGCGAGCGCGACCTCGACCTGCTGCCGGTTCAGCAGCTCGACGTGCGGGACCTGCTGCTCAACGAGGCGTTCGGCTGGCTCGACCTGGTGACCGACGAGAGCGTCTACGTCGGCGTGCGCTACACCGCCAGCCACCGCTTCAGCATCTCCATGCAGAGCTGGTGTCTGCCCGAGACGGGGTGCCCGACCTGCGGCGGCGGCGGTGGTGGCTCCGACGAGCCGGGGATCGACATCGAGAAGTCGACCAACGGTGAGGATGCCGACGAGCCGATCGGTCCCCAGGTCGCACCGGGCGATGCCATCACCTGGGAGTACGTGGTCACCAACACGGGCGACGTCGAGCTGGCCGACGTCCAGGTCACCGACGACCAGGAGGGCGCCATCTCCTGTCCCAAGACCACGCTCGCGGTGGGCGAGTCCATGACCTGCACCAAGACCGGGACCGCCCCGGGCCAGCAGGACCTGCCGTCCGGCAACTACTACTACACCAACGTGGCCGACGTGACCGGGACCCCGCCGAGCGGGCCGGACGTCACCGACAGCGACCCCAGCCACTACTGGGTCCAGAACACCGCCTTGCCGATCATGATCGACATCGAGAAGTCGACCAACGGGGTCGACGCCGACGAGGCGCCGGGTCCCCAGATCCTGGTCGGCGGCCAGGTGACCTGGGGCTACGTGGTCACCAACCCGAACGCCGGCGTCACCCTCGAGAACATCGCGGTGGGGGACGACCACGAGGGCGCGGTCACCTGCCCGAAGACGACCCTGGCTCCCGGCGAGTCGATGACCTGTAGCCCCAAGACCGGTGTCGCGGCCGTGGGCCAGTACGCCAACGTGGCGACCGTCACCGGCCGCGACGTGGCCACGCGGGCTTCGGTCACCGACCAGGACCCCAGCCACTACTACGGCGTCCAGCAGTCCAGCGGCGACCAGGGCTGCACGCCCGGCTACTGGAAGAATCACACCGACTCCTGGGCCTCGACCGGGTACTCCCCGTCGCAGAGCGTCCAGAGCGTCTTCTCCCAGGCCGCGGCCTACCCGAGCTACGGCGGGGCCACCCTGCTCCAGGGGCTGAGCTTCCAGGGCGGCTCGGGGGTCGAGGGCGGCGTCGGAAACCTGCTGCGAGCTTCGATCGCGGCACTGCTCAACACCAGTCACTCCGGAGTGGACTACCCCTTGACGACGGCGATCGTCATCAGCGACGTGGACTCGGCTCTCGCGAGCGGGGACCGGGCCACGATGCTGGCGCTCGCCGCCACCTTGGATACCCAAAACAACCTGGGTTGCCCACTCAACTAGAGCTACAGCGGCCGGGGCGTCGTTGCTCCGGCTGTTCGTCAGCAGGGGGCTAGGAGCCCCTTCGGATCGGGAAGGGGTCGACACGGTCATCCGGGTCGACCCCCCTTTTTTTTGTCTTTCCGGGGTGCCGGGTGTCGGACACCCGTCCGGCGTGTCGGACACCGAGCCGGACACCTCCGGCACGCGCCTGCCAGCGGTCCTTCGACCGGTTCATCTTCCTCAGGACAAAGGGTTTTTCTCGATTCGCATAGCCATCGGTCTACGGTACGCACCTTGCCCCTCCAGAAGTCAGCTCCGGGAACCGAACGTCCGGAGCACCGATCTGAGGAGGGACGCATGCTGCTACGAGTCATCCGACGCGCTCTCGCGGCGATCATCGCGACGGCACTGTTCCTGCTCCCGAATCTCCTGGTCGCGGAGCCCCACACCACATCCGACCTACTTCTTCCCTACTTCGAAGTCGACCTGAATGGCAACCGGACGACGCTGTTCGCGGTCGGCAACGTCGACGACCAGGCGACGGACGTGCGCGTAACCGTCGCCACCAACTGGGGCATCCCGGTGCTCGGAGTCAACCTCCGGCTCGACCCGGGAATGGTCCAGACGGTCAACCTGTCCGACTGGCTGATCCGGGGCACGCTGCCCGGGCGCACCCTGTCGCCGGCCCAACGCGCCCACATCCAGGCGGCCCTCTCCGGCCAGCCGTCTCATGACCCACCCCCAGACGAGGGGCTCTACTACGGCAGCGAGGTGGAGCCTGACCTGATGGTCGGCTACGTCACCCTGCGCGCCCTCGGCAATGACGCCGAGCGGGCCGACAGCCTCTGGGGCGACTACTTCTGGGTCGATCCGAACGGTGACTTCGCCGAGGGCGACGTCCTGGCCGACATCGACCGCGTCAAGGACTGTCCGGCCCTCTGCGACCGCCACGTCCTGCGCTTCCTCGAAGCCGGCGTCCTCGACGGCGGGACCCAGGTGATCATCTGGGTCGACCGTCCGAGCGTCCCGTCGCCTCAGAAGGACCCGCTGGTCACCCCGATGACCCTGAGCGGCGAGGCGTTCTACACCGAACCGGGCGTCCGGTTCGACAACCGGGTGATCGAGCTGTTGGCCACCCAGTCGTTGCCGCTCCGGGATCTGCTGCTCGAGGAGCCGTTCGGCTGGCTCGACATGGCCACCGAGGAGCCCGCCTTCGTCGGCGTCCGCTACTCCGCCCAGAACCGGTTCGCGGTCACGCTCCAGTCGTGGTGTGTCGACGAGCCGCCCGCGCCGATCCCGGTCGGACGGCATCCGTCGATCGACATCGAGAAGTTCACCAACGGCGTCGACGCGGACCAGCCGGCCGGACCGATCCTCAAGATCGGCTCGACGGTCACCTGGGAGTACCGGGTGACCAACACCGGCAACGCCCGGCTGACCGGCATCGTGGTGAGCGACAACCAGGGCGTCGCGGTGACCTGTCCGAAGACCACCCTCAACCCGCACGAGGCGATGGTCTGCCTGGCCGCCGGGACCGCCCTGCCGGGCCAGTACGGCAACATCGGCACGGTCACCGGCAACCCGCCCGAGGGCTCGCCGGTCACCGACTCGGACCCCAGCCACTACTTCGGCACCAGCTTCGTCGTCGGTGAGCCGGCCATCGGTCTCGAAAAGATGACCAACGGCCAGGACGCCGACGACCCCACCGGTCCGACGATCGTCAGCGGCAACCCGGTGACCTGGACCTACCGGGTGACCAACATCGGCGGCACCGGCCTCACCGGCATCTCGGTCGCCGACAGCGACCCGACGGTGACGGTCGTCTGCCCGAAGACCAGCCTCGACATCGGGGACTCGATGGTCTGCTCGGCCGGCGGCGTCGCCGAGGAAGGGCAGTACGCCAACGTCGGCACGGCGAGCGGTACCGGGGATGGCCGGGTGGTCACGGCCACCGACCCGAGCCACTACTACGGCGTGCCTCCGAACGTCCTCGACGAGCCGGCGATCCACGTCGAGAAGCTGACCAACGGCTTCGACGCCGACGGGGTCGCCTCGGCGCCGCACCTGGTGCACGGCGACGCGGTGATCTGGACCTACGTCGTCACCAACACCGGCTCCGTGACGCTCTCCGACATCGCGGTGACCGACGACCAGGGCGTCGCGGTGAGCTGTCCGCGGACCACCCTCGATCCGGGGGAGTCGATGGTCTGCACCGGCAGCGGCACGGCGGTGGCGAGTGAGGCCTGCTACGCCAACGTCGGCACCGCGGTCGGCACGCCGCCGGAAGGCGACGACGTCACCGACAGCGACCCGAGCCACTACTGCGCGGAGGAGATCGTCGGCGAGCCGGCGGTCCACCTCGAGAAGTACACCAACGGGCAGGACGCCGACGTGGCGCCCGGGCCGACGCTGGCCGAGGGCGACAACGTGCAGTGGACGTACGTGGTCACCAACACCGGCGAGGTCACCCTGACCGGCGTCACCGTGACCGACAACCGCGGCGTGGCGATCACCTGCGAGGGCGGCCAGCCGTTCGCCCTGGAGCCGGCGGAGACGATGCTCTGCTTCGGCAACGGAACGGCCACGATCGGCCAGTACTCGAACGAGGGGTCGGTCTGTGGCACTCCGGACGGCGGCGGGGAGGCGGTGTGCGACACCGATCCGAGCCACTACTTCGGCGAGGAGCCGGCCGGCGAGCCGGGGATCGACCTGGAGAAGGCGACCAACGGCGAAGACGCCGATCTGGCGCCGGGGCCGACGGTGCCGCTCTACGCCGCGTTCTGCGCCGACACGGCGCTCGGCTCGGGCAGCCTCGCCGAGCGCTGTCACCCGGTGGCCCAGGTGACCTGGACCTACGTGGTGACCAACACCGGATCGTTGCCGCTCGCCGGGATCACGGTGGGCGACGACGTGCTCGGCCCGATCACCTGCCCGAAGACGAGCCTCGCCCCCGGGGAGTCGATGACCTGTACCGCCACCGGGGCGGCCGAGGCGGGGCCGTACGAGAACCTCGGCACCGCCTGCGGGACACCCTCCGGCGGCCAGCCGATCTGTGACGACGACCCGAGCCACTACTACGGCCAGGACGAAGCCATCGGCGACGAGGGCTGCACTCCGGGCTATTGGAAGAACCACACGGATTCGTGGCCGCCGACCGGGTACTCCACCGGTCAGACGGTCCAGAGCGTCTTCAGCGCGGCGATGGCCTACCCCGACCAGGGGTCGGCGAGCCTGCTCGAGGCGCTCGACTTCGGTGGTGGACCGGGTGTGACAGGCGGAGTCAAGGTGCTGCTGCGAGCCGCAGTGGCGGCTCTGCTCGACGCGAGTCATCCGGGAGTGGACTACCCGAGGACGACGGCGAGCGTCATCAGCTCCGTGAACACGGCCCTCGCGAGTGGCAGCCGTGACGCGATGCTGACGCTGGCCAACAGCCTGGATGCCGACAACAACCAGGGGTGTCCGCTCAACTGAGGCGACAACGGCCGGGGCCTTGGCTCTGTCCGTTCGTTAGCAGGGGGCTGTGAGGTCCCCTTCGGATCGGGAGGGGGTCGAAACGGGGAGACCCGGGTCGGCCCCCCACTTTTTCTCTCCCCGTCGGCGGTCGACGCCGTCTTCGGCCGGGAGCACCGGTGGGGTGCGGGCGCTGTTAGACTCCCGCCGTGAGACCCCTATCCGATCAGGCTGCGGGGGACGGCTCTGTCGGCGTACCTTCTGGAGGGCGATTCGTGGAGCGCCGTAGCGGTGCCCGCCTGCGCATTCCGTCGCTGACCATCCTCTGGTATCCCGACCTTTCGCGGGTCGGGGAGCGGGTGCGCCTGACCTCTCTGCTCAAGGGCGAGCCGGCCCCGGTGTCACGGAGCGGCCCGCAGTTCCGCAAGCCAACCGGCGAGCGTGAGCGCTCCCTCGATCATCCGTCGGTGCCGCGGCAGGCCTTCCGGCTGGCCCCCGGTGTCGGGTACGGCGCCGTGCGCCTGGGGCGCGGCGCCGTCCAGGCAACCCTCGCCGTCGACGGGCTGGAGGTGGCGGAGTCGGTCGAGCTCTCCGGCTCGCGCCTGGAGCAGGGCGTGGTGATCGAGGTGGGGGATTCGACGATCCTGCTGCTGCACAACCTGCCCACCGACGACCTCTCGGGACCGGCCGACTACGGCCTGGTGGGCGACAGCGACAGCCTGGTCGAGCTACGGCGCGAGGTGCGTCGGGTGGCGGACCTCGAGGTACCGGTGCTGTTACGCGGCGAGACCGGCACCGGCAAGGAGCTGATGGCCCAGGCGATCCACCGCGCCGGCCGTCGCCGCGACGCGACCTACGTCCCGGTCAACCTGGGGGCGATCCCGCCCTCGCTCGCCGCCTCCGAGCTGTTCGGCTCGGCCAAGGGGGCCTACACCGGCTCGGTGCGCAGCCACGCGGGCTACTTCGCCCGCGCCGACGGCGGCACCCTGTTCCTGGACGAAGTGGCCGAGGCGCCGCCCGAGGTCCAGGTGATGCTGCTCCGGGTGCTCGAGACCGGGGAGATCCAGCCGCTCGGCGTCCAGGAGACCCAGCGGGTCGACGTGCGCCTGATCGCCGCCACCGACGCCAACCTCGAGCAGGCGACCGACGAGGGCAGCTTCAAGGCCCCCCTGCTGCACCGCCTGTCCGGGTACGAGATCGTCGTGCCGCCCCTGCGCGACCGCCGCGACGACTTCGGCCGTCTCCTGGTCCACTTCCTGGCCCAAGAGCTCGAGCTGGTCGGGGAGTCCGAGCGCCTGGAGAAGGACCCCTCCGTCTGGCTGCCGACCTCGATCGTCGCCCGCCTGGCCTGCCACGACTGGCCGGGCAACATCCGCCAGCTCAAGAACATGGCCCGCCAGCTCGTCATCGGCAGCCGCGGCGCCGAGACCGTGCGCATCGGCCCCCAGCTCGAGCGCCTGCTCCAGGAGGCGTCGGCGCTCCGAGGGCGGAGCGAGGAGCCGGAGGGCGAGGCCGCCGCGCCTGTCGCCCCGGTGCCGGCCCGCCGGCCGGTGCGCGAGCGCTACCGCGATCCGGCCGAGATCGCGGAGGAGGAGCTGGTCGCCGCCCTGCGCGAGCACCGTTGGGCGGTCAAGCCGACCGCCGAGGCGCTCGGCGTTTCGCGCACCTCCCTCTACGCCCTGATCGAGCGCAGCGACGCCGTGCGCAAGGCGTCCGACCTGAGCCGCGAGGAGATCCTCCGGATCCGGAGCGAGCAGGACGGCGACCTCGAGGCCATGGGCCGGGCGCTCGAAGTCTCGACGCCGGGCCTGCGCCAGCGGATGAAAGAGCTCGGGCTGTCGGAGTAGCCCGGAGGTCTCCGCGGCCTCAGTCGATCCGGCGGTCCCGGTCCGGTCGACCCGGTCGGTCCGGTCGGCCCGGCCGCTGCGGCCCGTCCACTTCGAACCAGGTCAGCCGGTCCTTGCCGCGGCTCTTCGAGTCGTAGAGCGCCCGGTCGGCGCGGGCGAACAGCTCTGCCAGGCCTTCGTCCGGCTCGTGGAAGGCGCCGCCGAGGCTGGCCGAGACCGGGATGCGGGTCGACACCCCGCGGACTTCGAACGGCTCCTGGACCACCCGGCGGCGCAGCTCCTCGGCCCGTGCGCGCGCCAGCTCCGGCTTGACGGCGGTGAAGACGACGGCGAACTCGTCGCCGCCGATCCGGCACGGCAGGTCCTCCGGGCGGACGCTGGCGCGCAGGATGCCGGCGACGGCCCGCAGCACCGCGTCGCCGCAGGGGTGGCCGTGGGTGTCGTTGATCGTCTTGAAGTCGTCGAGGTCGACCAGCAGCACCGCCAACCGATGCCCTTCGGGACGGGGCAGGTCGAGCAGGCGTTCGAGCTCCAGGTTCATCGAGCGCCGGTTGAGCAGCCCGGTCAGCTCGTCGGTCCGGGCCAGCTCCTCCTGCCGGTCCCGCTCCGCCTGGGTGCGCTGCAGGTGGTCGAGGGTGTGCTCGAGCTCCCGGTTCCGCTCCTCGAGCCCTTGGGCCAGCCGCTGCTCGGACGACAGCAGGTAGGAAGAGATCCACTTGAGCAGCGAGACCAGCAGCCGGGGCTTGGTCTCGAGCAGGGTGTCGAAGGCCTGCTGGTCGAAGATCTGGAGCTCGGCGTCGTCCAGCCCGATGGCGGTCGCCGTGCGCACGTGGTCCGGTGAGACCAGGGCCAGCTCGCCGAGGAAATCGCCCGCGGCGAGGACCTTCGGCTGGATGTCGGTGGGGAAGATGAGCTGGATCCGCCCGTCCAGCACGACGTACATCGACTCACCCGGATCGCCCCGCCGGAACAGGGTCTCGCCCGGGCCGAGCCGCACCGGCCGCCCGGTGGCATAGATCTCTGCCACCTCTTCCGGCGTAAACGACCGGAGAAGCGGGCTCGTGGCGAAGGCTTCGTAGTGGCGCATGGGGCGTTCGGGTCGCGGGCAAGGATAGCACTGCCGGCCGGCCCGGAGGAGGACGGCTCGCCGCACTGCGGCTGCCGCGCCGAGACCTGATACACTGCCTGTCGCCCGGCCGCAGGCGGGCGGCCCTCACCTGCTCGCCGCTCGCCGCCGGGAGGCCCAGCTCGGGCCCGATTCGAAGACGCCTGAACGCTACCGTCGTCCAGACCGGTACACCCACACCCGCGCCCAGCT
>CAWJLS010000011.1:0-204747 GCA_963843755.1 uncultured Acidobacteriota bacterium | reverse complement strand
GAACTCCGAGTAGCAAGTTGGCTCGACTCGGTGGCGGGTCGAACGCGAAGGACTTTCACCACACTCAGCGAGAGGGTCAACTCGACCGCGAAGCCAGCCGCGACGAGCGGCCCACCCTGGAAAACAGGCTCAAAGACCACCGGTCACGCAGAGCACCATCTGCCAAACCAGCCGCGCGAGCTGCCGCCCGCCACCCCGGAGCCGACGCGGCCGATGGTAGCGCCCGGAACGCCGACCGGGCTCGGGGATGCCCGACTCCACCGCGTAGACCTCGCCGTCGGTGACCACCATCCCCCTGCTGCGCGCCTGGAAGCGAATTCCGTTCGCTTCGAGCCGCACCGCCAGGTCTCCAGGACCGGGCCGGCGGCTTCTCGTGGGTCAGTCGCCGCCGAGTCGTGGAGGATGTGATGGAGCAGCCCCCCGAAGGAGGCACCTCGAATCCAGCTACTTACAGATCCGGTCGAGGAGAACGTGCAGCTCCTCCAACACCTCCGCGAGGCGCTCCTGTGCGACGGGCTGGCGGACTCCCTTCCGGGCCGTGTTCATTGCTCGGGCGATCTGGTTGAGGTTGTTGCCGATCCGCGAGAGGTGGTAGATCGCGTCTTCGTCGATCTGGCCGGGACGTGCGCGGATCCTCTTGCCGAGGGCAACGTGCCGGAGATAGGCCGAGAAGGTCAATCCGACGACGTGGGCCTTGGCCCGGATCAATGCGTCCTCGCCAGCGGTCAGGCGGAGAGAGCGAGTGCGGTCACGGTAGGTTCTGGGAGGCATAGGCACTCACGGTCAAAAGGGTGGACGAGGACCGTTCCGCCGAAGGCGTGAACGGCTTCAGGATCGGTTGAGCCCGGAGGGCGAAACCGCGAGCAGGATGTGATGCGCGCCGGAGGCGCGTATTACATCCTCCTGCTCGCTGACTGCGGAAGCGGCAGTCTTGGAGTGTGAGAGCGCTCCGCCAGGAGCGCGCGAGCAGCCCTCCTCTAGAGGGGCGGCCGGAAGGGATGAAAGGGGAGCAAGAGGAGGGGGAGGCGGAGTCCCCTTCGCCGTTTCAGGGTGGTTCACCCGCCGTAGTGGGCAGCGGAGGAACAGCCATTGAGAGCCGATGACGAGCTCTCTGCTGGCCTGTTCCACCCCGGCCTTCTCGAACGACCCCGGTGGAACAGCCTGTTCCGGTCTTGTTCCACTGCCTGTTCCACCGCTTGGAACAGATCGAGGCCCGCGGGGACGGTGGTTCGACGCCTCGGAGGTCCGGCTGTTCCACGCCTGTTCCACCGGCCGTTCCACGTGTTCCACTGTTCCAGGCCCTAGAGGTGGAACAGTGGAACACGCCACTCCTCGGGAGCGATGAGTACGGCTCACTCGTCCTCCGGTGGAAGTCGTCCGTCGTCTCGTAGCTCCTTCAACCGCCGGTTGACGGTGCCGAGCCCGATGCCGAGCGCGTCGCGGATCTGGCGCTGCTTGAGGCCCTGGTCCCGCTTCAGGTGGAGGACCCGCTCCGTGAGCTCGTCCGCGATCGGCTTCCACGCCCACACCGCCCGCCCGTTCCCATCGGTCCGATACTCGGCCTCGAACGGCTGCGCCGCCTCCCCGAACACCCCCCGGGCCTTCCTCAGGTGGACCTCGAACTGCGCCCCCGCCGCGGGCGAGTAGTCGGTGGGCCGGGTGAGCTGGACGACCTGGGAGAGGATGTCCTCCCGCTTCGACGTCCCCCGCTGGGCGCCTCCCTTGCCGTCGTGGTGGACCAGGAGGACGGCCAGGCCCCGGCGCCGCAGATCGAGCAACCACGACTGGATCGGCTCCCAGGAGCGGGCCTCGTTCTCGGGACCGGTCCCGCCGCAGAGGGTCGAGACGTTGTCGAGGATGAGAAGGCTCACGCCCTCGAGCTGAGATTCCACGAGGTTCTGGCCGGAGCGTTGCGCGAGGCTCGGGAGCGGCTCGTGGAAGAGATCGGCCGCGAGGATCTTGAACGGCGCGCTCAGGCGCTCAGGCTCGCCCCCGACCTGGGCCGCAAGCATGGCCTGGAGCTCTTCGCGGGGCAGCTCGCCGTCGACCAGGAGGACGCCCCGGGGATCCGAGCACGTGTAGCGCAGGAACTGCTCGCCGGCGGCAAGGGCCACCGCCAGCCCGTGAACGAACCGCGACTTGCCCACGCCGCGGAAGGCGTGGACCATGACCGCGTCCCGCTCCTGAATGAGACCCTCGACGAGCCACTCCCTGGGCGGCAGCTCCCAGCGCAGGAACTCTTCGAGACGGACCGCGCCGTCGGTCCGCGGCACCTCCTCCTCGTGCTGGCAGTGCTCGCACCAGGCGTAGGAGATCCCGGAGGGGCCGGGCGGCTCCACATGGAGCGTCCGGCAACGGCAGGCGCGGCAGTGGACCAGGCGGGCCCCCGGTGGGCCGGAGATCGGCCCGCCGAACGGCACCACGTTGTCGTCCACGGGACTACCCGTCGAAGTCGGTCAGTGCGTCGAGCGGAGGCGTCGCCTCCTCCATCCGGCGGCGCCAGCGGGCCGCGGCCTCGCCGGAAATCAACGTCCGCCGGCCGAGCTTGGTCCTGTCCGGGCCGCACCCCTGGCTCCAGAGTCGGTAGAGGAACGCACGGCTGATGTGGTGGGCTTCGCAGAACGCGTCGACGGTGTAGGTGGGCTGGTCCGTGACGGTCCGGGGGTGGGATGCTGCGATCTTCGTAGGCATGACGGGAACGACCGTAGCCGGAGAGAGACCGGCTTGACCAGGGAGAGAACCTCCCGCGGAAGTGGGCCTCTACTCGGAGCAACGCCCGGCTTCGCGGCGGGCCGCTGGGGCACGCAGAAGACCTGAGACGAGGGAGGCAGCTCGATCGGTCGGCGGGTGAGCCGACGCCGGGAGGGGCTGGACCGGGAGCCCCGTCGCAGGGCGGAGAACCCGGCAGTTTGGTGACGGGGCGAACGCCCCGAGCCAAGCTGCCGTGCGCTCGGGTGGGGGACGGGGCACGGGCGCAGCCTGTGGTCCGGGGGAAACCAGGATCGGGTGGCAGTCCGGAGCGGAGCGCCCGCGCGGAGCTTCGGTCTGCCGGCCCTCCTGGGCGGGGGGAGGCCCCGGTTCCGCAGGAGCCGGGGCGCACTGTCAACGCCAGGAAGCGAACCGCGTTCGCTTCGCCTCAACCCGGGATCTCGCCTCGGAACGCCCCCAGGAGACGCGCCTGGACTCTGTCGATTGACACCCTCGCCAACGCGTCCTACCTTCGCCCACGACGACCGAGCTACGTACCACCACGAACGACCACGCGGAGGACCGACACCACTGAACGACAGACACCGGAAGCTGGCTCGTCCAGCTCGCGCTCCTCGCCTCGGCCATCTCCGGCCGAGCACGTCTCCCCTTCCACGCTCCCCTACCTCGAAAGGACCCTCGATGTCTCTCACCACCGAACGCCCCGACGATCTCCAACTCCTCGACCAGGCCCAGGCCGCCGAGCTCCTCCAGGTCAGCCCCCGCACCCTGGAGGGCTGGCGATGCCGCGGCGGCGGCCCGTGCTTCGTCCGAGTGGGACGGCGGGTTCGTTACCGCCTCGACGATCTCCGCGCCTGGCTCGACGAGCGCACCGTTGGCCCCACGTTGGCAGCGAACCGGGTCTCCTAGCCTGGATAATTCGTGAGGGAGGATGGCAGAAGGGGGTGGTCTGCGGTTAAACTCTAGTGTGTCTGGCACTTAGAGTGAATCAACCGAGGCCACCCCCGATGACAGAGTGTATCGCACCGATCCGCGTTTGCCGACCACGTCAGCTCCCCCTGCTGGTGGAGTTCGACGCTCCTGAGATCAGCTCCGACGCAGGCTGGGTCCTTCTGCGCCAGCTCGACGAGCGGCTGGGCGTGACGGCAGGATTTGCGGCGTGCCTGCGGGATCAACGCAAGGCCGGTCGAGTCCGGCATAGTCGCTGTGAGCAAGTGCGGCAGCGGGTCTTCCAGATCGCCGCGGGGTATGAGGACTGCAACGACGCCGATCGGCTGCGGCAGGACCCACTGCTGAAGACGGTCTGCGAGCGGACGCCGCACGATGCCGAAGGGCTGTCGTCGCAACCGACGCTGTCACGGTTGGAGAACAGTGCCGACGGGCCGACGTTGCGGCGCCTGCTGCGGCACCACGAGACGCGCTATGTCGCTTCCTTGCCGGTCGATCAGGAGGTGGTGATTCTGGACATCGACTCCACCGCCGATGCGACCTACGGCGCTCAGCAGCTCTCGTTCTTCAACGCCCACTACGATGAGCACATCTACCACCCTCTCCTGGTCTTCGATGGGGAGACCGGTGAGCTGATCACGGCTCGGCTACGGCCGGGCAACGCCGGGGCGAGCCGGGGCGCCGCCGGCATCCTGCGCCGTCTGATCCGCAAGATCCGCCGGCGTTGCCCGCAGGCGCAGATCGTAGTGCGCGGTGATGCCGGCTTCTGCGTGCCCAAGCTCCTGCGGGTGCTCGACCGACTCAACACCACGCTCGGCGGGGTCGACTATCTGCTGGGCATGGCCAAGAACTCCCGGCTGCTGCGCCAGCTCGAGACCACCCAGGAGCTGGCTCGCGAGGTGTCCAACCGACAGGGCGGCGAGACGGTGGCCCGCTTCACCAGCTTCGCCTACGCCGCCCGCTCCTGGAAACGGACTCGACGCTTGATCGGCAAGGCCGAGCACTCCCGTCTCGGCGCCAACCCTCGCTTCGTCGTCACCTCGATCGAGGAGTTCGACTCCGAAACGCTCTACCGGGCCTACGGACAGAGGGGCCGATGCGAGCTCTACATCAAGGACTTCAAGAATGCCCTCCAGGCCGACCGGCTCTCCTGCTCGGCCTTCCGCGCCAACTTCTTCCGGCTCCTGCTCCATGCCGCCGCCTATCAGCTCATGCAAGCCCTGCGTCGTGAGGTCGCCTCCGAGGCCCCCACGCTGGGCCGAGCGCAGTTCGACACCCTGCGCCTGCGCTTGCTCAAGGTGGCTGCCCTGGTCCACCAGAACACCCGCCGCATCCGTATCCAGTTGCCCCGCGCCTACCCCCAGGCCGCGGCCTTCCGCAATCTCCTCGCCCACCTGAGTCGCGCACCCGCCCCCGCCTGACACGGAAGTCTCCGAAACCTTCCACCCGGCGAGACCTCGTCTCGTCCCGGCGCAAGCTCGCCCCGCGGCCGCTGAACTTGCTCCTTGGATCCCCGCTGTGGCGCCGCCACCGCCAGATCGAGCCGCAATCCAGGGGTTCACGTCCGCATACCGCCTCCCCCCGGCGTACCCGACCTACGGCTGCGGCCAACGTCATGAATAGTTCAGGCTAGGGAGCGTCGCCATGGACACCGCGCATGCACCGAATCCGTTCGACACCGCGGCCGATCTCCTAGTCAGGCTCGTGAGCCGGGTTGACCAGCTTGAGGCCAAGCTCATCGAGGTGAACGGCGAGCTGGCGGACCTCCGGGAAGCCACTGGGTGGATGACCGTCAAGGAAGCGGCCGAGCACTCTTCCCGATCCATCCACCAGATCTACCGGCTGCTCTACGACGGGGACCGGAACGGGCTGTTTGCCATGGGCGCCGTCAGTCGGGCGAAGGGGCGGTGGCGGATTCACCGGGGGAGGTTCGACCGGTGGTTGGCGTCACGGGTGGACTAGTCCTTGCTGGAGTGGCGCGAAGCGCCTCTTGGCGTGAGAGTCCCTTCGGATAGTTGGGCCGCTGCTTTGACCAAATTGCCACAGGCGCTCTCCAGGGCCTTGCAGGCTTCGGCTGTGTGGCGAACTCCTTGATTCTTCTTGGCTGGATCCCTCGCTTGGATCACCTCACCCGCAGCTGCGGTCAGCTGATCTACTGCAGAGACAAGCGGTCCCAGAAGGTGGTTCAGCTGATCTCTTGCATAGAATCGCACGAGCATCAGGAGGTACGGTGCTCGCAGTTCGGCTATACCTTGCTGGCTTTCTTTGAGTTCTCTTGAGACGACCTCCTGCTGGTCAGGGGTCAGATTCTCCAGGCTCGTCAAGCGAGCGAACTTGTAGAGATAGCCGAGCGCACTCGACGCAGCCCGGCTCAGATCCAACGCAGTAGTGGCTATGAGCTCCAACTTCTGATTGCGATGTTGTCGCCTCTCCCAGTCCTGCTGGCGCTCGAACGCCTTCCTCTGTCGATATGCTTCGAGTAGCCCGCCAACAATGACGCCTCCCAGAGCACTAACGACTGGCAGAGCTACTGTAACGAGAGTGCCTGCGTTGCTGGCCAGCTCGGTCGCCGTAGAGTCCATGGCCATAGCTTACGCGAGAGTTCCCCGGCCCCCCTTTGGCAGCGTTCAGCTGGGCCTCTCAGCACATCTCGGATCCAACCAACGCTCTAAGCCACCCGCAGCAACCGCCGCACGAACAACGGCGCCACCTCGGACCGGATCGCCTGGCCGAGGTGGGTGTAGCGGGCCGCCATCTCAGGGGTGAGGTGGCCGGAGAAGAGCATCAGCTCGGATTCTGAGGCGCCGAGGGAGGCCATCCAGGTGATGGCGGTGTGGCGGAGGTCATGCCAGCGGAAGCCGTCGAGGCCGGCTTTGCTCCGGAGGGCCTCCCAGCGGGTGCGGGGGAAGTTGGTCTTGCCGTTCTTGTCGGCGAAGACCTTGCCGCTCGCGTGGCGGTCTTTGCCGGCGCGCCGGAGCGCGTCGAGGCCGAGGCCGGAGACGTAGGCAATGCGGGGCGGGCCGCCTTTGCGTGGGGACTCGATCCGGGCCAACTCGTCCTCCAGGCGAATCCGGCTCCAGTCCCAGGTGAGGAGCTCGCCCTGGCGTACTGAGCTCGACAGGCTACAGAGGACCATGAGCCGCAGGCGCTCGTCTACCTTCGCGAGCTGCTTGTCCAGGAGCTTCCACTCCGCGTCGGTGAGGATGCGCTCTTTGCCGCGCGGCTCGCGGGGCCGGTAGATGCCCCGGACCGGGTTGTACTGGACCCAGGAGCGCAGATCCTGAGCCGCCCACTTGTAGACGGCAGAGAGGGTCGCCAGGTAGCGGTTCACCGTCGCGGGGCTCCCCGGCTTGCGGGAGACGGTGTTGCCGGTCGCGATGTCGTCGCGCAGCTTGGCGATGATCTTCGGGGTGACGTTCCGGAGGAAGGTGTGCTGACCGAGCTGCTTGGTCCACCACTTGAGGCGTGCGGAGCGGTTGAGCTGCGTCGCCTTGCCCAGGTCCGTCCAGGCCGGTGACTTCTTGTAGCGCTCGATGAGCTCGCCCACGGTGCGCTCGCCAGTCTGCTGCCGGTGGCGCCCCTCGCGCAGCTCTCGCTTGATCTCCTCGCGCCGGCTCACGGCCTTCGTGAGGGTACGCTTCGTCTCGTAGACCGCGGGGAATCCGCGGAGGCGAACCTGGATGGCGTAGGTGGTGGTGCCGTCGTCGTTTGTGCGACGACGAATGCCCGGATATCG
Source organism: uncultured Acidobacteriota bacterium (assembly GCA_963843755.1). Classification (GTDB taxonomy): domain Bacteria; phylum Acidobacteriota; class Thermoanaerobaculia; order Multivoradales; family DATKCC01; genus CAWJLS01. The sequence continues at coordinate 197,354 of CAWJLS010000011.1, read as the reverse complement.
CGTCTTTTCGTAGACCGTCGACATGCGCCGACGGTAGTGTGTCGTGGATGTGTCGTCAACTGGACGGATAGCTATCCGTCTATTTGACGAACTCGCGAGGAAGCCAGTATTTTCAGGGGGTTGGTGGTGCGCCCAGGAGGATTCGAACCCCCAACCTTCTGATCCGTAGTCAGATGCTCTATCCAGTTGAGCTATGGGCGCACGGTCGCGCTCGCCGCGCGAGCAGGGATCTTAGCGGATCGCTGCCGGGCATGGCAACCGCTGGGGGGCAGGGGGTATTCCAGGGTCGGGGGAGTGGGTTGGGAGGGGGTCGGATGGTGGGCGGAGCGGGTCGGTGGGGCCTGGGGTCAGCCGCGCACGGGGGCGGGTTGGACGTCGTCCAGGCGGGTCATTTCGTCGCCGGTGAGCTCGATGTCTGCGGCGGCGAGGTTCTCTTCGAGGTGGGCGACGGAGCTGGTACCGGGGATAAGGAGGTTGCCGGGGTAGCGCGCGTGGAGCCAAGCGAGGGCGATCTGGGCCGGGGTGGCGCCGCGGGCGGCGGCGACTTCGGCGACGGCCGGGTCGGCGGCGAGGGTCTTGGGGCCGCCGCGGAAGGCGGAGCCGAGGGGGAAGTAGGGGACGAAGACGAGGCCGCGCTCGCGGCAGAGGTCGAGGACGTCTTCGCCGGAGCGGTCGAGGAGGCCGTAGTTGTTCTGGATTTCGACCACCTCGGCCCTCTCGAGGGCCTGCTCGGCGCCGGCTCGGGTGACGTTCGAGAGGCCGATCAGGTCGATCTTGCCTTCGCGCTGGAGGTCGGCGAGGGTTTCGAGCTGCTCGGGGAGGGCTTCGCTTTCGGCGCCGCCCGGGCCGATGAGGCGCAGGTTGACCAGGTCGAGGCGCTCGACCCGGAGGGAGCGCAGGTTGTCCTCCACTCCATGGCGCAGCTCGGCCGGAGATTGGGCGGGCAGCCAGTTGCCCTGTTCGTCCCGCTTGGCGCCGACCTTGGTCATCAGCTTGAGCCCCTCCGGGTAGGGGTGGAGGGTCTCGCGGATCAGGTCGTTGACGACGTTCGGGCCGTAGAACTGGGCGGTGTCGATCAGGTCGACGCCGAGCTCGACGGCCCGGCGGAGCACGGCCCGGGCGGCGTCCGGGTCGCGCGGCGGGCCCATGACACCCGGGCCGGCGAGCTGCATGGCGCCGAAGCCGATCTGGCCGACGGTCTTGCCGCCGAAGTAGAGGGTCTTCATTCCGTCGTCCTCTCTCGGTCCTTACTCGATCAGCCCATCGAGGGGGCTCGACGCCGTGGCGTAGAGCTTCTTCGGGATGCGGCCGGCGTGGGCGGCGAGCCAGCCGGCTTCGACGGCGAGCTTCATCGCCCGGGCCATGCGCACCGCGTTCTTGGCGCCGGCGATGCCGGTGTTCATCAGCACGCCGTCGGCGCCCAGCTCCATGGCGATGGCGGCGTCCGAGGCGGTGCCGACGCCGGCGTCGACGATGACGGGGACGTTGGCCTGCTCGACGATGATCCGGAGGTTCGCCGGGTTGCGCACGCCCATGCCGGAGCCGATGGGCGCGCCCAGGGGCATGACGGCGGCGGCTCCTGCCTCTTCGAGCTTGCGGCAGACGATCGGGTCGTCGTTGGTGTAGGGGAGCACGGTGAAGCCTTCGGCGACCAGGGTCTCGGTGGCACGAAGCAGCTCCATGGTGTCCGGGAAGAGGGTCCTTTCGTCGCCGATCACCTCGAGCTTGATCCAGCTCCAGCCGCCGATCTCGCGCGCCAAGCGGGCGGTGCGGATGGCGTCGTCCGCGGTGTAGCAGCCGGCGGTGTTGGGCAGGAGCTGGATGCGCTCGGTGTCGATGAAGTCGAGCATCGAGCCCTTGGAGGTGTCCGCGAGGTCGACCCGGCGCACGGCGACGGTGACCAGCTCGGTGCCGGCGGCCTCGTGGGCCCGCTGCATGGTCGGGTAGTCGACGTACTTGCCGGTGCCGAGCAGCAGCCGGGAGGTGAAGGTGCGGTCGGCGATGGTGAGCGGCTCGACGGCGAGTTGGCTCGAGGTCGGGTCCGCGGACTCGGTGTTGGCGTGCGTCGGGGTGTCCAGCATGGAAGACGTCTCCGGTCGGATGGATGAGGGATCGCGCGGACCCCAAGCCTACCAGCGAAGCTGGACCTCGGACTCCGCGTGTTCCGGGAGGCGGCGTCCCCTTCCCCCCGCGCGGGGGGAAGGAAATCGAGGGGTTCAGGGGGCGATCAAGAATGGCCCATCCGCGCCAGCACCGCGTGCCGCGGGTTAAGCTCTACGTCCTTGGGCCGGGCGGGCAGGGGGAGCTCGAAGGTCTCCTCGGGCTTGTCTACCAGGACGACCGCCTGGCCGCTGCCGGCACGGCCGAAGTCGATCAGGATCGGCACCGGCATGCGGAAGCCGTCCGGCACGCCGTCCTGGTGGACGGTCAACCGCAGCACGTAGGGGTGCTTGTCGTCTCCGCCCTTGACCGCGTTCCAGTCCCACTTGTAAGTCGGGATCGCCGTGCCGTAGACCCACTGGTCGAAGAACCACTTCCAGTGGCCCGGGGCGTCCTGGCTGAGGACGTTGATGAAGTCCTGGGTGGAGGCGGCCTTGCCGTCGTACTGGTGGAGGAAGTCGGAGAGCACCTTGACGAACAGGTCGTCGCTCTTGGTCATGTTACGCAGCATCACCCGCAGCATGTGGAGCACCAGGGCGCCCTTCTCGTAGGTCTGGGTGAAGTAGGCGCCGGGGGTGACCTCTGAGTAGGCGCGGTAGCCCAGGCCGATTGGCCCCATCTTGGCGCGCAGGTTCGGGTTGAGCGGGGTCAGGCCCGGGCGGGCGAACTTGCTCAAGAAGCTCTGGATCGAGCCGTTGAGCTCGTCGTTGTAGGTATCGAGGATCTCGCCGAACCAGTGCTCGCCGTCCTTCATGGTGGCCTGGACGTACATCATGGCCGAGTACTCGGCGAACGCCTCGGACAGCCACTGGTCCCGGTAGGTCGCCCAGGAGACCCGGTGCCCCCACCACTGGTGGGCCACCTCGTGCGCCCGAAACAGCTCGGAGGCGCCCGGCCGCTCGAGGTAGAAGGTCCCCTCGCTCATGTGGATGAAGCCGTCGAACGACTGGCCGTGGCCGGCGGAGATGCTCGCCACCTCCATGTGGTCGGCCTCGAGCGGCATCTTGAAGAGGTCTGAGAAGAAGCGGATGCTGTTGGCCGTGTCCGCCGCCACGTTGTGGAACTTCGCCTCTTTGCCCATGCCCGGGCCGAAGACCTCGATCGCCGGTGCGCCGTCGACGTCCAGCTCGTAGCTGTACGGCCGGTCGGCCCAGGAAAAGGTAAGCATGAAGGTCGGCTTGTCGATCACCCAGCGCTGGTGCCGGATGTGGCCGCTGTCGGTCTCCTCGACCTTCCTTCCCATGGCCCGGGCGTCGAGCTTGTCCGGCATGGTGAGGTCGATGGTGCCGGTGTGCTCTTCCAGGATGTCGCGGCCGTAGTCGTCCGGGTACCAACCGCGCCCGCCCAGGTAGTTGTAGATCTCCACCTGGTAGTCGACCGACAGGGCGAGCGTCTCGCCCTCGGCGAGCGGCTCGGGCAGCAGGACCGCCAGGTCGTCGTCGTACGTCTCGTCGTGGATGAAGAGCTTGCGCCCACCGATGTGATTGCGCAGGAAGAGCGTCTCCTGGCCGTCGACGCGCACCGCCTCGACCTCGGCGTCGCCCCGGAGCTGGAGCGCCAGAACCTGCGGCCCGCTGACCCGGGCCGTGCAGTCCAGATCCGCGGTGAACTTGCCGATCCGCGGCCGGGTCTCGGTCCTGCCGATCGCCGGCCCGCGGCCCGGCTCGGTGAGGTCGGCGCGGATGTCCACGTGGGAGATCTCGATCGGGTCGGCGATGGCGGCGACCGCCTGCCCGGCCTGCCCCTCGTCCAGCTCCAGGGAGAGCCAGCTCTCGAGGGCGCCCTTCTCCCAGTGGCGGAGCTGGGCCGCCTCGCGCCGCCGCGGGTCGAGGTCGTAGAACAGCCAGCCGTCGTCCTCGCTCTCGAGCTCGGCGGCCAGGTAGTCGCTCCCCGGGGTCAGCAGCGCGATGATCACCCGGGCGTCGACGTCGAACCGCAGGTGCTCGAGCCAGTGCGCCTCCCGGTCGGCGGCGAGGTCGTTCTTGGCGTAGGTCGCCTCGGCCCCGGCCGGGGGCACGCCGAGGAGCTCCGCCACGCCGCCCGGAAGGCGGAGGATCATGCGGTGGAAGGTGGTCTGGTAGGCGCCGTCCGGGGTCAGCCGGGTGAAGCGCTGGACCTGCTCCTGCTCGACCGGGTCCGTGACCTGCAGCCGGAACGTCCCGGTGCCTTCGAAGACGGCGCCGGTGACCGCGCCGGTCGCCGCGCCCTCGGCGGCGCCGATCGGCTCCTGGAGGCGGACGGTGCCGGACTCGAGAGTCCAGGTGGCGGGGCCACGGGAGAAGCGCACGCCGCCCGCGGGGATCGGCTCCGCCGCAGTGGCGAAGCGCCACTCGAGCAGGCGGTCGTAGTCGGCCTTCCCGATGTGGCCCAGAGGGCCGGGGGCGGCGGACGGAGCGGGCGACGCGTCGGCCTCCTGGGCCGCGGCGAGGGGGGCGGCGCCCCCCGCGACCAGCAGCGCCAACAGAATCGGCGCGAGCGTCGAAACGAGTGTCGAAGTGGCGGACCTCGGAGCGTTCCTGTCAGACATCGGGCCTCCTGGCCGGTCCTTCTCTCGGGAGTGCTGCCCAAGAGGGTAACCGTTTCGCCGGAGGTGTGCATCCGCGGGGCCCGGCCGGCCCCACGGTTCGCCGAGCGTTCGACCGAACGTTCAGCCGAACGCGAGGGCCGCCGGGCCGGGCTGGACCTCGGAGCCCATCTCGACCAGCCGGTTCCGGCCGTCGACGAAGGCGACCTTCGGCTCGTGGCCGGCCAGCTCCGCCGCGTCGTACTCGGCGTAGCTGGCGATGATCACCAGGTCGCCCGGGGTGACCTTGTGGGCGGCGGCGCCGTTCAGGCAGATCTCGCCCGCGCCCGGCGTGCCGGGGATGGCGTAGGTGGCGAGGCGCTCGCCGTTGGTCACGTTATAGATCTCCACCCGCTCGTGGACCAGGATGTCGGTCGCTTCGAGGAGCAGCGGATCGATGGTGATCGAGCCCACATAGTCGAGGTCGGCCCCGGTGACGGTGGCTCGATGAATCTTGGACTTGAGCAGTGTGCGTCGCATCAGGTGAGCTTCACTCGCAGGTTGTCGATCAGTCGGGTCTCGCCGATCCAGACGGCGAGGGGGAGAATGACTTCGGCGCCCCGTTCTCGGTCGGGACCCCCGTGGACATCCGGCAGCCGATCGATCGGTTGAAAGGTGGTGGCGTCGACCACCTCGGCGTAGTCGACCCGGGCGCCGCGCTCGGTGACGGCGGGCTCGAGCACCGCGTTCATGGCGGCGCGGACCGCGTCGGCCGAGCCGCCGGGGCCCTGGCGGTCGATCTCCTCGGCCGCCGCGTCGAGCGCCCGGTGGAGGACCAGGGCGTCCTGGCGCTCTTCGGCGCTCAGGCGCACGTTGCGCGAGGAGAGCGCCAGGCCGTCCGCCTCGCGCACGGTCGGGCCGGGGACGATCTCGACCGGCACCAGCAGGTCGCGCACCACCTGGCGGATGACCGCCAGCTGCTGGGCGTCCTTCTCGCCGAAGACGGCGAGGTCGGGCTGGACCAGGTTGAGCAGCTTCAAGACGACGGTCGCGACGCCCCGGAAGTGCCCCGGCCGGAACGCCCCCTCCAGCCCTTCGGCCGCGCCCTCGGGCACGACCCAGGTGGCGTTGGCCGCTGTGCCGCCCGGGTAGACGTCGTCCTCGGACGGCAGGTAGAGCAGGTCGCACCCGGCCCCGTCGAGCAGTGCCGCGTCCTGGTCCGGCGTGCGCGGGTACTTCTCCAGGTCTTCGGCCTGGTTGAACTGGGTCGGGTTGACGAAGATTGAGACCACCACCCGGTCGGCCAGGTCGCGCGCCCGGCGAACCAGCGAGAGGTGGCCGTCGTGGAGAGCCCCCATGGTCGGCACGAAGCCGATCGTCTCCCCGTCACGGCGCCAGGTGTCGACCAGCGGGCGCAGAGCGGCCCTGTCGCGAACAGTCTGCATCGGAAGCCTCGTCTCAGGCGCCGTAGAGCTTGGTCAGCGGCTCGGAGTCGGCCGGGATGGCGGCCGTCGGCCGGGTCGGGTCGCCGTAGCTCTCGTCGTCGGTCGGGAAGCGGCCGGCGCGCACGTCGGCGGCATAGGCTTCGAGCGCCTCGCGCGACGCCCGGCCGAGCTCGGCGTAGCGGCGGACGAAGCGCGGGGCGATCCGCTCTTCCATGCCCAGCAGGTCGTGGTAGACGAGCACCTGGCCGGTGGTGCCGGCGCCGGCGCCGATGCCGATGGTCGGGATCGAGAGCGTCCGGGTGATCTCCGCCGCCAGCACCGCCGGCACGCACTCGAGCACCAGGGAGAAGGCGCCCGCCTGCTCGACCTCGCGGGCGGCGGCGAGCAGCGCGTCGGCCGCCTCGCCCCGGCCCTGGACCTTGTAGCCGCCGAGCTTGTGGATCGACTGGGGGGTGAGCCCGAGGTGGGCCATGACCGGGATCTCCGCGTCGACCAGGGCGGCGATCTCCTGCGGCCGGGCGCCTTCCAGCTTGACCGCCTCGGCGCCGCCCTCCTTGACGAAGCGGATGGCGTTCTCGACCGTGCTCCGCGGCCCCAGGTGGAACGAGCCGTAGGGCATGTCCGCCACCAGCAGGGCGCGGGAGAGGCCGCGGCGGACCGCCCGCACGTGGTAGAGCATCTCGTCCACGGTCAACGACAGCGTGTCGTCGTAGCCGAGGACGACGTTGGCCATCGAGTCGCCGACCAGGACGACGTCGACGTCCGCGGCGTCGGCCACGCGGGCCTGCTGGAAGTCGTAGGCGGTGACCACCACCAGCTTGCGGCCGGCACCGGCTCGATCGGCCTCGGCCGCGGCGGCGACCCAGGGGGCGGTGATCTTCTTGGGACGGGTAGGGCTCGGGTCCTGACGCGTCATCGTCGATCTCCTCTCGCGACGCGCCCGCGACTCATCCCGAACCATCCCGGGAAGCGGCGACGGGGGCGCTCGCGTCCGAGTACCGCTCGAGATGACGAACGTGGAACCGAGACCCGGCAGGACGCCGGGCAGGCGGAAGGCGTGCGCCCGTCAGGTCGGCGCGGCTCGGTCTTCGGTGGGGTGCCCGTCCTGGTCTGACTCAGAGCTCGAGATCAGACCCCGTGGATCGGGTCCCCGACCGGCGCGCCGGTCGGCGTAGCGCTCTGCTCCGTCTCGGTCCCTCCCGGCGCGTTCGCTACCGGGGCTTTCGGGATCCAAGCGGTACGAAGTACTCGGTCCCCTTGATCGGCCTCGACAGGCGGTGCACCAGCTCGTCGAGGTCTTCGGGCCGCTGGGGGAAGTCCATGTGACGCGTGTCGACCACCAGCAGCGGGGACCGCTCGTAGTAATGATAGTAGTGGTTGTACGCGTCGAGCAACTCCGCCAGGTATTCGGGCGAGATCTCTTTCTCCGCCTCGTAGAGATCGTCCAGGTAGCGCGGGGCTCCACGGGCCTTGCTGGCCGCCCGGCGCTTCTTGATCCGGGCGAGGCAGGTCTCGACGTCGGCGACCAGGAAGAGGATCAGGTCCGGAGCGGGGATCTGCGGCTCGAGCAGCTCGTAGAGCTTGTCGAACAGCATCAGCTCCGTGTCGTCCAGGTTGAGGTAGGCGAAGATCCGGTTCTTCTGGAAGGTGTAGTCGGAGAGGATGAGCCGGTCGAACAGCTCCCTCTGCATGGCGTCCTGCTGCTGCTTGAACCGGGTCAGCAGGAAGTAGAGCTCCGTCTGGAAGGCGCTGCCGGGCTTTTCCTTGTAGAACTCGGGCAGGAAGGGGTTGTCCACGTCCTCGAGCAGCTTGACCCCTTCGAACCGCTGGGTCAGCAGCTCGACGAGCGTGGTCTTGCCGACGCCGATCGGGCCGTCGACGGCGATGTAGTTGTAGGGGAGGGTGTCGCCCGGCACGGCGCAGAACTATAGCAGGGGGTGATGGAGGTGGCCGGGCGGGGACGGCCGGATGCGGGGTCGCCCGGGGACGGCGCCCGAACTGGACGGTTCGGGGCTCAACGGGCGCCTCGTTGGCGTCCGCGTCGGACCTGCCCGGTTGCTCGCAGGCTTTCGCGGACGCGGCCGCCAGCGCCCCTGGCGGCCCCCGCATCCGGCCGTCCCCGCCCTACCTGCCAGCATGCTCAACTGGTGAGCTGCGCCGCGCCGAGCAGTCAGGGCGGGGAAGAACGGAAACTCTCAGGCGAGCTTGGCGAGGACGCCGGTCAGCAGCGTCCAGAAGCGGTCGACCGAGGGGATCAGGACCCGCTCGTCCGGCGAGTGGGGGAACTCGATCTGGGGGCCGAAGGAGATCATGTCCATCCCGGGGTACTTCTCGCCGATGATGCCGGTCTCGAGGCCGGCGTGGATGGCCTTGATCTCGGGCTCGCTGCCGAGCGCGCTCTCGTGGACCTCGCGGACCACGTGGAGCAGCTCGGAGTCCATGTTCGGGTTCCAGCCCGGGTAGTCGCCCTCTTCCGCGGTCGAGCCGCCGGCCAGGCGCGCCATGGCCAGGACCCGCCGGTACTGGGCCCACTTGGCCGAGTCGACCGAGCTGCGGATCGACACCAGGGTCTCGAGGGTGTCTCCCGCGAGGTGGACGGTCGCGACGTTGGCGCTGGTCTCGACCAGCTCCGGGATGTCCTTGCTCATGGCCAGCACGCCGTGGGGCAGGGCGATCAGCAGCTCGAGCGCCTTGTGGCTGGAGGCCGAGTCGAGCGCCTTGCCACCAGGGGTGGACGCGTCGGCGGCGCTGATCGCGATCGCCGCGTCCGGCTCCGGCTTGTGCTCGGCCTGGACGGTGGCGAACTCGTCCCGGATGGCCTTCTCGACCGCCGCCGCCACGTCCGACGGGACGGCGATCACCGCGTGGGCCTCGCGCGGGATGGCGTTGTGGGCCGAGCCGCCGTCGATCGACACGAGCCGCACCGGGTGGTCGACCGCCGCCGCGTGGATCGACCGCACCAGCGACTGGATGGCGTTGGCCCGCTGGAGGTGGATGTCGACGCCGGAGTGGCCGCCCTTGAAGCCGGAGACGGCGACCTTCTTGGTGGTCCAGGAGGCGTCCAGGCTGGCCGTGGCGACCGGCACGGAGATCTCGCTGTTGACCCCGCCGGCGCAGCCGACGTAGACCGAGCCCTCCTCCTCGGAGTCCAGGTTGAGCAGCCGCTTGGCGCTGAGCAGGTCGGCGGAGAGGTTGCTCGCGCCGACCAGCCCGGTCTCCTCATCGATGGTGAAGAGCAGCTCGAGCGGCCCGTGGACCAGGCCCTCGGTGTCCATCAGGGCGACCATGGCGGCGGCGCCGATGCCGTTGTCCGAGCCCAAGGTGGTGCCCTGGGCGGTCAGGTAGTCGTTGTCCTCCGGGTGGCGCTCCGGGCGGATCGCGTCCTTGGTGAAGTCGAAGTCGACGTCGGAGTTCTTCTCCGGGACCATGTCGAGATGGGACTGGAGGGCGACGGCCGGGGCGCTCTCGTGGCCGGGCGTGCCCGGGACCTTGACCACCACGTTGCCGACGTGGTCGGTCGTGGCGTCCAGGCCGTTGTCCTTGGCCACCTCGAGGACGTAGTTGCGGGCGGCCTCTTCGTGCTTCGAGGGCCGGGGGATGGAGAGGATCTCGTCGAAGTGGCGCCAGAGGGCGCGCGGCTCGAGGTCGGAAACGAAGGTCATGCCGGAACCTCCTCGGGGGTCGAGGGTTTGTGCGGGTCTCGCTGAGGGCTTGCTCTGATGGGCGTCGTGCTCTGGATGGAGAGTCGGGGAGGAAACGCCCGACGATCCGGGAGAAAAGCGTAGCACGCACCAGGGCGGGCGGAGGGTGCCATCCCGGCGCGTTGCATCATTCGCTGCTACAATCCGTCGCGGTTTCCAAATCCCACACGCACAAGCCTGCAACGATCCGGAGGGCAAGAGTCCATGGAGCCCAAGCAAGACAAGCCGTTCGTCCCGGCGTCCCAGAGCATGGCCGAGATGACCATCAAGTCGGTCCTCCTCGGTGTGGTGATGGCGGTCGTGCTCGGCGCCGCCAACGCCTACCTCGGCATGAAGGCGGGGCTGACCGTCGCCGCCACCTTCCCTGCCGCGGTGGTCGCGATGGCGGCGCTCCGCCTGCCGTTCATGCGCGGCACCATCCTCGAGGAGAACATCGCCCGGACCACGGCGTCGGTCGGTGAGGCGCTGGTCGCCGGCGCCATCTTCACCATCCCCGCCTTCGTCATCAGCGGCGCGTGGGACTCGATCCACTACCTGGAGGCGACGGCGATCATGATGGTCGGCGGCGTCCTCGGCGTGCTGTTCGTCATCGTGCTGCGCCGGACCCTGGTCGTGGAAGCCGACCTGCCCTTCCCGGAGAGCGTCGCGGCCGCCGAGATCGTCAAGGCGGGCCAGGGCGGCCAGACGGGCGCCAAGTACGTCTTCGGCGCCATGGGCTTCGCCGCCCTGTGGGAGCTGTTCAAGAACTCGAACGGCATCCACCTGATCAAGGACTACACGAACGGCGTCTTCTCCCTCGGCAAGTCGACCATCAACATCTTCCAGCAGCCGGCGAGCTACCAGGGCGGCCTGCTGCTCGAGACCCCGGCCGCCTCGCCCGCGCTCATGGGCGTCGGCTTCATCGTCGGCCTGCGGGTCTCGGCGGTGCTGTTCGCCGGCGCGGTCATGGGCTGGCTGCTGCTGGTGCCGCTGGCGATGTTCCTCAACCCGGCGCTCGTCCAGGCCAGCGCCTCGGCCGGCCACTCCATGGTCGACATCGGCTACGAAGTGTGGAAACAGCAGGTCCGGCCGCTGGCGGTGGGAACGATGATCGTGGCCGCCTTCTACACCCTGTGGAATCTCCGCGGCTCGCTGATCAAGGGCATCAGCCAGGCGTTCGGCGGGAGCGTCTCCGACGCCGGCGCGGCGACGGAGCGGACCGAAAAGGACCTGAACTTCAAGAAGGTCTTCGCCGCGATCGTCCTGATGGCGATCCCGGTGTTCGTCCTCTACGAGTTCTTCGCCCAGAACTGGGTCGGCTCGCTGATCCTCACCGTCGTGATGATCATCCTCGGCTTCCTGTTCGCGGCCGTGGCCGGCTACCTGGTCGGCCTGATCGGCAGCTCCAACAACCCGATCTCGGGGCTGACGCTCTCGGCGCTGCTGATCTCGGCGGTCCTGATGGTGGCGATCGGCCTGACCGACATCCACGGCGTCGCCGCGGTGCTCGGCGTGGCGGGCGTGGTCTGCTGCGCGGCCGGCGTCGCCGGCGACATGATGCAGGACCTCAAGGTCGGCCACATCCTGGGCGGCACGCCGTGGAAGATGCAGATCTCCGAGATCATCGGCGTGATCTTCGCCGCCATGGCGCTGGCCCCGGTGCTGGCGGTTCTCAACTCCGTCTACCACATCGGCTCGGCCGAGCTGCCGGCGCCCCAGGCGGGGCTCATGGCGCTGCTCTCGAAGGGGATCGTCGGCGGCGAGATGGCGTGGCCGCTGGTCATCGTCGGCATGTTCTTCGCCGTCGGCCTGATCCTGATCAAGTCGCCGTCGCCCATGCTCATCGCCGTCGGCATGTACCTGCCGTTCTTCTCCACCGCCGCGATCTTCGTCGGCGGCGTGATCCGCTGGGCTCTCGACAAGCGCGCCGAGCGCCATCAGCTCGACCCGGAATCCAAGACCCGGGCGGAGAACACCGGCGTGCTCCTCTCCTCGGGCTTCATCGCCGGCGAAGCGTTGATGGCGGTGATCCTCGCCTTCCTGGTGATCGGCGGCAACTTCATGCCGAAGCTGAAGGCGATGCACGAGGCGGTGATGCCGTCGATCGAGCCGATGTTCTGGCTCGGCCTGCTCATCTACCCGGTGCTCTTCTACCTGCTCGCCTGGTTGCCGGTGAAGCGGGCCAAGGAGGGCGGGGCGCCCGCGGTCAAGATTGACTGACGCGGCGCCGACCCGGTGCGCCGGAACCGAGCAGAGCAGCTCTCCGGGGACCCCCACGGGGGTCCCCTTCCGGCGCACCACCCTGTCTCTCGAACGAACGGAACCGACGAACCCGAGACGAGACCATGGCTAAGCGGGGCCTGAGCGAAGACGAGGTGCTCGCCCTCCGGCCCGTGCGTCTGGCGGAGTGGTCGGAGAACGAGGCGGAGGCCGAGGCGGCCGAGTCCGCCGGGGAGGCCGGCCGGGTAACCCTGACCCGCCCGCTGCCCGCGGTGCACGGCCTCGGCAGCCTGTTCCGCCGGATCTCGGCCCTGACCGGCGCCAAGCGCCTGCGGCTCGACGAGCCGGGCTCCTTCCTGTGGCGGCGGATCGACGGCGACCGGACCGCCGAGGAGCTGGCCGACGCGCTGCGCGAAGCCTTCGGCGACGCGGTCGAGCCCGCCGGTGAACGCGTCGCGCGCTTCCTGTACAACCTGGACCGCGAGCAGCTCGTCGAGCTCCGCGACGCCGCCGGCGCCCAGGTCAAGCTCGGGCACCTTTGATCCGGCCGCTCCAGGCGCGCTCGGCGGAACCCTCGGAATCCCGGCTCCTTCCGTTCCGTTCGCTATACTGTCTTCCCGGAGTCCACTCCCGCCCAGCCCGACTCAGGGCCCCCCACTCCGGGCGGACCCCGGGACCCCCCCAGAGAAAGGAAGCTCCAGCGTGACACCCTGGTGGTTGAGGCCCACGGCCGAAAGCGAGAAGAAGAAGACCGACGACCGGAAAGACGAACCCCAGCCGACCGGCGACAAGGGCGCTCCCGCCGACCCGCCTGCCGAGGCGGCCCGCGACGACCGGGGGCCGAGCCGGGGAGGCGACCGCGGAGACGGCCGGAACGCGGACCGAAGCGAAGGCGACGGCACGAGCAAGAGCGCGAGCAAAGGCCCGAACAAGGGCCCGAGCAAGAGCCCGAACAAGAGCGGGGACGGCCGCCGGCGCGCGGGCCGCTCCCGGCGCTCGGACGACACCAAGGACGACCAGACCCAGAATCAAAAGACCACGGACCGCTCCTCCTCGAAGAAGTCGAAGAAGGACGAGCCGTCCGACGCTCCCAAGGAGCCCAAGAAAGAGGCTCCGAAGAAGGAGCGACAGGGGCGCGAACGCAAGCCCGACCGCGGCCCGGCACCTCACGACATCACGGCCGAGGACATCGCGGAGATCAACCGGGAGCTGTTCAGGGCTCCCGGCGGCGATGGCGACCACGTGCCCGAAAGGACCAGCTCTGTGAACGACGAACGCAAGATCGCGATGTTCTGCGATCTGGAGAACATCGCACTCGGTGTCCGCGATTCGGACATCAAGAAGTTCGACATCAACCTTGTCCTCGAGCGCCTGCTCGAGAAAGGCAAGATCATCGTCAAGCGCGCCTACTGCGACTGGGAGCGCTACAGCGAGTACAAGCGCGCCTTCCACGAGGCCGCGATCGAGATGCTCGACATCCCGCAGAAGTACTACTCCGGCAAGAACAGCGCCGACATCAAGATGGTGGTCGACGCGCTCGACCTCTGCTACGCCAAAGAGCACCTGGACACGTTCGTGCTCCTGTCCGGCGACAGCGACTTCTCGCCGCTGGTATCGAAGCTCAAGGAGAACGACAAGTACGTCATCGGCATCGGGGTGAAGAACTCCTCCTCCGCCCTGCTGGTGGACAACTGCGACGAGTTCATCTTCTACGAGGACATCTGGCGCGACCGGCAGGCGGCGCCGGAGCTGGCCGGCCTGGGCAAGAAGTCCGCCGAGGCGTTCAGCCTGATGATCGACGCGATCCAGGCGCTGATCCGGGAGAACAAAGAGGTTCTCTGGGGGTCGATGATCAAGCAGACCATGCAGAGGAAGCGGCCGAGCTTCAACGAGGGCTACTACGGCTACGGCTCGTTCTCCGAGCTGCTGGAAGACGCCGAGAAGAAGAGCATTCTCAAGCTCAAGAAGGACCAGCGCTCGGGGACGTACATCGTCACGGGGTTCGCCAAGCACTGAAGTAGGCGCGGCGAGGTGCCTGCCGGGAGCGAGGGACAGGGAGGGGCGCCAGGGCCGGCTCGGATGGAGGGACTCCGGGGAGGGTTCCTCGCCTGCCCGGACATCCGCGACGGTCCGTCCTTCCCTCCGCGCCGGCCTCGTGGGCGCGGCCGCCGAGCACCCGCGTCGCCCCTCCCTGTCCCTCGCTCCAACATCCGAAGCGTTCGCCGGATCTCGCGTCCTGCGACCTTCTTGCCGCCTTCGGCTAGAGAGACCCTGCGCCGTCTCCCGGTGGAGTCAACTGCTAGTCTCAGTCTGTGGACGGTAAGACCAAGCGGGTGGACATTGACTCACTCCGGCGGGTGGTCGAACCGTGGTGCGCACAAACTGGCGCCCGCTTGTGCGTCCTGTTCGGGTCGCAGGCGACCGGGCGGGCGAGGGTGGGAAGCGATCTGGATCTGGCCGCCTGGCCATCGCCGCCGGGCTCGGTTCCGGACCCCGACACCCAGCTCACGTGGTGGCGTGACGTCCAGTCCGCGGTCGATCACCTCGTCCATCACCTCGTCGAGGCCAAGCCCGAGGTCAACCTCGTGATCGTGACCCCGCGGCTCGACCCGGTCCTCGGCCGGGAGATCGCGCGGGATGGGCTGGTGCTTTTCGAGTCCGAGGAGAACCTCTGGCACTGGGAGCGCCTCCGCCTCATCCAGCTCTTCCGAGACGCCCTTCCGTTCATCCGCGCGGAGCGCGAGTCCCTTCGCCGATACGCCGAGGAGGTGCGAGAGCATGGCGCCTGAAGTCGTCCACCGCAAGCTCGCCTATCTCCGGTCCCTGCTCCAACAGCTCCGACAGCACGCCGACGCATCGGTCGACGACCTGCGCAAAGACCCTTACCGGGCCGAGCGCCTTCTCGAGCTCCTGGTCACTGCAGCCGCAGATCTTCTGACCCACCTGCTGGCGGAGCGGGATGAGCACGCCGGAACCTACCGGGAGACCTTCGAGCACGCCGGCACGGCGGGTCTGATCGATCCGGACCTCTCCGCCCGGCTCCAGAAGGCCGCAGGGATGCGGAACGTTCTCGTCCACCAGTACGAGGTGATCAACTACGAGATGATCCGGCAGGGAATTGCCAACATCCTTCGCGACCTCCCCGCCCTCGTCGCCCAGCTCGAGCCCCTCGCCGACGATCGCGGCTGACCGACCTGCCTTCCGGTCGCTTTGGCTAGTGCCTGCCGGGAGCGAGGGACAGGGAGGGGCGCCAGGGCCGGCTCGGATGGAGGGACTCCGGGGAGGGTTCCTCGCCTGCCCGGACATCCGCGACGGTCCGTCCTTCCCTCCGCGCCGGCCTCGTGGGCGCGGCCGCCGAGCACCCGTGGCGCCCCTCCCTGTCCCTCGCTCCAACACGCGAGCAGTTCGCCATCTCTCCGGCGAACGGGTCAGGCTGGACAGGCCCCACTATTGGGAGCGCAATGGAGCTCCGCAGCACGACTCCTTGGCTGGGAACGGCAATGATCGCTGCGGGTGTGGAGCGGGTCGGGTGGCCGCCGGTGGAGGGCGTCATGGGCCGCGTCCGCGGGGGCGATCGCGCGGCAGTGACCGTCCGACGCGGACCATGTCGAGCCGCGCGCCAAGCCCCCAGCCGGCATCGGACGCGCGGCGTCCCGGAACCGGGGCCACCCGACCCGCTCCCGGCAGACCCTCCGCCTCGAGACCGCCCTAGTCGTTGACGGAGAGGACCGCCAGGAACGCCTCCTGGGGGATGTCGACCCGGCCGACGCGCTTCATGCGCTTCTTGCCCTCTTTCTGCTTCTCGATCAGCTTGCGCTTGCGCGAGATGTCGCCGCCGTAGCACTTGGCGGTGACGTCTTTCCTCATGGCGCGCACCGTCTCCCGCGCGATCACCCGCCGGCCGATCGCCGCCTGGATCGCCACCTCGAACATCTGCCGCGGGATCAGCTCCTTCATCTTCTCGACCAGCCGCTTGCCGTGCTCGTACGCCTTGTCCTGGTGGACGATCAGCGACAGGGCGTCGACCGGGTCGCCGTTGACCAGGATGTCGAGCTTGACCAGGTCGCTCCGGCGGTAACCGACCTGCTCGTAGTCGAAAGAGGCGTAGCCGCGGGAGACGGTCTTCAGGCGGTCGTAGAAGTCGTGGATCACCTCGGCGAGCGGCAGGTCGTACTCGATCAGCACCCGGTCGGAGGTCAGGTACTGGAGGGTCTTCTGCTCGCCCCGGCGCTCTTCGAGGAGCCCCAGGAGGCCGCCGACGAAGTCCGAGCGGGTGATGATCGTCGCCTTGATGTAGGGCTCCTCGAGGTGGTCAATCTCGTTCGGCTCCGGCAGCTTCGCCGGGCTGTCGATCTCGAGGGTGGCAACCTGGTCGAGGGCCTGGGCCAGCTTGTCGGCGCGGGCCCGCTTGGCCCGCTCCTCGAGATGAACCAGGTAGCGAACCCCGGGCGCGGTCGTGATCAGATCGAGGTCGAACTCCCGCTCCAGACGGGCCTGGA
Source organism: uncultured Acidobacteriota bacterium (assembly GCA_963843755.1). Taxonomy (GTDB): domain Bacteria; phylum Acidobacteriota; class Thermoanaerobaculia; order Multivoradales; family DATKCC01; genus CAWJLS01. Next base: position 180,847 of record CAWJLS010000011.1, on the reverse strand, counting down.
TGATCTCCATGTGGAGCAGCCCGAGGAAGCCGCAGCGGAAGCCGAAGCCGAGGGCGGTCGAGCTCTCCGGCTCGTAGGTGAACGAGGCGTCGTTCAGGCGAAGCTTCTCGACCGCGTCACGCAGCCCTTCGTAGTCGTCCGCGCCGACCGGGTAGAGACCGGCGAAGACCATCGGCTTGACCTCCTGGAAGCCGGGGAACGGCTCCGCCGTCGGCCGGCCCGGGTGGGTCAGCGTGTCGCCGATCTGGGCCTGGATCAGATCCTTGATGCCGGCGTAGACATAGCCCACCTCGCCGACGCCCAGCCGCTCGACGACCCTCGCCTTGGGCTGGAAGACGCCGAGCTCGTCGACCTCGTACTTGCGTCCGGAGGCCATGAACTGGATGGTGTCGCCGGTCGCGAGCGTGCCGTCGAGCACCCGGATCAGGCAGGCGACGCCCCGGTACTGGTCGTACCAGGAGTCGAACAGCAGCGCCTTGAGCGGCTTGTCCGGGTCGCCCGCCGGCGGCGGGATGCGCTCGACGATCGCCTGGAGAACCTCGTCCACCCCCTGGCCCTTCTTGGCCGAGGCGAGGATCGCCTCCGACGCGTCGATGCCGATGACGTTCTCGATCTGCTCGCGCACCCGGTCCGGGTCGGCCGCCGGCAGGTCGATCTTGTTGATCACCGGCACCATCTCGAGGTCGCCCTCGACCGCGAGATAGGCGTTGGCCAGGGTCTGGGCCTCGACGCCCTGGGCCGCGTCGACCACCAGCAGCGCCCCCTCGCACGCCGCCAGGGACCGCGAGACCTCGTAGGAGAAGTCGACGTGGCCGGGGGTGTCGATCAGGTTGAACAGGTACTCCTGCCCGTCCGGCGCGCGGTAGGTCATGCGCACGGCGTGAGCCTTGATGGTGATGCCGCGCTCACGCTCCAGGTCCATGTCGTCCAGGAGCTGCTCTTTCATGTCGCGCTCGGCGACGGAGCCGGTGCGCTCGAGCAGGCGGTCGGCCAGGGTCGACTTGCCGTGGTCGATGTGGGCGACGATCGAGAAGTTGCGGATGCGCTCGCGGGGTGGCACGTCGGGGTGGGCTCTTTCAGGTTGACTGGTCGGGATGACTGGGGTGGGCGGGGCCGGGCGGGATCGCCAAGGCTCAGGGCATGACAACGGCCGGCACGGCGCGGATCTTCCCTCTCCCCGGGGCTTCCCATTCGGTAGACTTCACGAAAGCCATGACGAAACCATCCGATCCGACCGACAGCCCGGACTGGGACTTCAGCCCGCCCCCTTCCTCCGCCCTGGGCGACCGCGAGGTGCCGCGGGACGGCGACCACCTGGCCGGCAAGCGGGTCGCCCTGGTGGTGACCGGCGGGATCGCCGCCTACCGCACGCCGAGCCTCGCCCGCGGGCTCCGCCGCCAGGGCGCGGAGGTGACCGTCTTCGCCTCGTCGGAAGGCCTGCGCTACGTCGCCCGCGAGGCGCTCGAGTGGGCGAGCCACAACCCGGTGGTCGAGCGGCTCACGCCCCACGCCGAGCACCTCTCGGACGAGGCGCCGTTCGACGCCTACCTGGTCGCCCCGGCGACCTACAACACGATCAACAAGCTGGCCGCGGGCGTCGCCGACACGGTGGTGAGCGCGTCCCTCGCCTCGGCCCTCGGCCGCTGCGAGCGGGGCGAGACCGCCCTGCTGGTCGCGCCGACCATGCACGGCAGCCTGCACACGTCGATCCTCACGGCCTCCCTCCGGAGACTCCATACCCTCGGTGTTCGAGTCATCCCGCCGCGGGAGGACTACGGCAAGCACAACATCCCGTCGGAGGAGACCCTGGTGGCCGAGGTCTGCCGGGCGGTCTCGACCTCGCCGCTCCGGGGCGTGCGCGGCCTGGTCACGGGAGGGCCGACGCCGGTGCCGATCGACCGGGTGCGCCGGATCACCAACCGGTTCAGCGGCCGGCTCGGCGCGCTGATCGCCGAGGAGCTCTACCTGCGCGGCGCGGACGTCCGGCTGGTCCACGGCCAGGGGGCGTTCCAGCCGCCCGAGCTCCTGCCGGTGACCCTGATCAAAAGCTACGACGAGTACCGGCAGCATGTGGGTGAGCTGGCCGCCGAGGAGGGTTGCCGCTTCGGCGTGTTCACGGCGGCGGTGGCGGACTACAAGCCGACCGAGGTGCACGCGGGCAAGATGCCGAGCGGCAAGCCGTGGACGATCACCCTCGAGCCGACGGTGAAGGTGATCCGCGAGGTGCGCAAGGCGTGCCCGGACCTCCACATGGTGGTGTTCAAGCTGGAGGAGGGGCTGAGCCACGACGAGCTGCTGAACGTCGCTGCCAAGCGCCTGGAGGAGGGGTACCAGGCGGTGGTGGCGAACCGCGGGGAAGAGACGGGGGGCGGCGACGACGGGACCGAGGAGCACGTGGCCTACCTCATCGCCCCGCCGCGGTTCGATGCGGCGAAGCTGGTCGGCAAGCGGGGAATCGCGCAGGGGATCGCGGAGCACCTGGAGCGGGAGGTCGGCGGGGCGCCGTGAAGGGCGGCGGGCGGCGGTGAGTCGCGGCGCCGGGGGCAGCGCGGCGTGTCCTGGAACGCCCGTTGATAGAGTCGCGTCCAGGAGCCTGACCGCCTTGCGCCCTGCCGCCACCGAGAGCCTCTCACCCAGGACCGACCGCCTCGGACGGCGGTTGCGGGACCTGCGTGTCTCGGTCACCGACCGGTGCAACTTCCGCTGCCGCTACTGCATGCCGCGGGAGGTGTTCGGACCCGACTTCGCCTTCCTCCCGCGCGCCGAGATCCTCCATTTCGGCGAGATCCGCCAGCTCGTCCAGGTGATCCGCCGCTTCGGCCTGGAGAAGGTGCGGCTGACCGGCGGCGAGCCGCTGCTGCGCAAGGAGCTGCCGCGCCTGGTCTCGATGCTCCGGGAGGTCGACGGGGTCGAGCTGGCGATGACCACCAACGGCGCCCTACTCGAGAAGATGGCGGCGCCGCTGGCCGAGGCCGGGCTCGACCGGGTGACGGTGAGCCTCGACTCCCTCGACCCGGACGTCTTCGCCCGGATGAACGACACTACGGTGCCGGTCGGCCGGGTGTTGGCCGGGATCGACGCGGCGGTCGCGGCGGGCCTGGCGCCGGTCAAGGTCAACGCGGTCGTCCGCCGGGGGATCAACGACGGCGGGGTCGTGGCCCTCGCCCGGCACTTTCACGGCACCGGCATCACGCTCCGGTTCATCGAGTTCATGGACGTCGGCACCGCCAACGGCTGGCGCCTGGACGAGGTCGTCCCCGGGCGGGAGATCCTCCGGCGGATCGACGCCGAGATGCCGATCGAGCCCCTGCCGCCGCGCTACCCGGGCGAGGTGGCGACGCGCTACCGCTACCACGACGGCGGCGGCGAGATCGGCGTCATCACCTCGGTCACCGAACCCTTCTGCGGCGCCTGCACCCGCGCCCGCCTGTCGTCCGAAGGCAGCCTCTACACCTGCCTCTTCTCCGCCGACGGCGTCGACCTCAAGACCCCGCTCCGCGACGGTGCGAGCGACGACGAGCTGGCCGCCCTGATCGAACACGTCTGGACCCGCCGCGACGACCGCTACTCCGAGATCCGCAGCGAAGAGACCCGCAACCGCCCGAAGGTCGAGATGTCGTACATCGGCGGGTGACTGGGTCGCCCCCCGAACCCCTCGTTCCCCTGCCCCCCGCGCGGGGGGCAGGGGACGCCGCCGCCCGACCGGGAACCCCTCTCGCGCTATCGGTCTCCAGGGCTCGGGTTGCCGGTACGCCCTGACTCCCTCTCGAGAGCGAGCTGCCGGATGAAGTAGGCACCGAGCGCCTGTGCCTTTGCTTTGAGACTCATCGGTGCCGCGCGAAGGATCACCTCCCGGGGTTCTCCCGTCGAGATCAGCTCGACGGTGACTCGCTCCCCTGGCTGGAGGCCCTGGAAGAGGTCGAGAACCTCCTCCGTGGACAGCTCCTTGACCGCGAGGCCCTGGATGCTGATCACCGCGTCACCCTGCCGGATCCCTGCGGCGTAGGCGGGACCGTCCTGATCGAGGAACTGAACCTCCAGCCCGTCGAGACGCTGGTCTCCGTGCAGGTGGAGCCCCATCCCGAGCCAACCACGGTGCTCCATGTCCGCCAAGAGACGCTTGGCACAGACTGAGCAGTCGGCACAGGAGTCTGGCTCGGCTCCGGCCGTCAAGGGGACCGCGAGCCACCCCAGAAGCACCACCATCGAAACGATCAAGACGAGCGTCTTCCGCGTCCTCATGGGTCTTCTACCTCACTCTCTCCCTCATCAGCCTCCACCCCCAGAGACGCGAGCCCGTCGGGCGGGAGGAGCTCACTCGTACACCTGGATTCCGAGCCGCCGGGCAAGCAGAGTGTGTACATCCCCGACGGCATGTTCCCCAAGACGAGCTCCCGGTCGCTCCCTGTCCCCGGCCCGCCCGACATGGAGCCACCGAGCTGACGGTAGAGCTGCACGGGGAAGCTCGTTCCTTCGTAGTCCAGCAGTGCCCCGTCGAGAGACGACTCGCCACCGGCGAAGAGGCGAAGGACACCATGCACGGACGAGAGATCGATCCGGACGTCGCCGTGCTCTGGCAGGACAGTCCACGTCATCGGCCGCAGGCCGAATCCGGGCGCCTGAACGAGAACGCGCAGCCCGACGGCATCTCCCGGGATCTTCGTCGTGAATCGTCCGTCGGCTCCGGTCACCACGGAAACGACCGGCACCGGGCCCGGTTTTGCCAGGGAAGGGATGCCTAGAATGCGTGCACCCGGGACCGGCCGGGAGTCCCCCAAGACGATCCCGTTCACGATCTTCTCTCCGGCGAGGACCAGCTTGACTTTCGGTAGCTCTTCGCCCTCGTCGAGGTCTACCTGCTCGGCCTGGCTCCGGCGATCTCCGCTCGACGCTTCGACACTGAAGCTCCCCGGTTCGAGACCGACGATCTCGAACTCTCCCTGAGCGTCTGACTCGATCGTCGCCTCGAGCCGTCTCTCTTCAGAGTTGAGAACCTCGACGATGGCATCAGGTACAGCCCTTCCCGCATCATCGACTACCAGGCCCTGCAGAGCCGTATCGGGCAGAGCGATCTCGATCGAGACCGGTCCGCCATCTGCTTGCCGTCGCACCTCGACAGGAGACAACCGCTGGACACCGCTGTCGCCGCGGCGAGAGATATCCAGGGGCCAGTCACCCTCCCGTGGGAGGACGCCCTCGAACCGCCCGTGACGGTCCGCTTCCACCCGTACCGAGGTCTCACCGCTCCGACCGCCGAACCAGATCGAGCCTTCCACGGGCTCATCTCCGGCAGAGAGGTGCCCCTCGATCGGCACGCCCCCGACGTCCAGATTCACCATGTTGAGGCCCGGCTCCAGCGTCACGTCGTCCTCGATCCAGCGGGGGGACCGCTCTGTGCCGACATGGATGCGGTACGCGCCCGGCTCGAGGCCGTTGGCGAGCCAACCGCCCCCTGGATCGACTTCGGGAATGATGGAATCGATCAGCTCGACGCCCCCGGACCGTAGGCGTTTGAGCAACTGTACACGCCAGACGTCTGCGCCGGACGGCACCGGTGGGGTGAGGAATATCTCCAGTGTCGCAGGCTGCCGAAGCAAGATTGGCTCGGGCAAGGACGTGACCTTGCCTGCACGAACCCGGACATCTGCCTGTCGTGCCGGTGTAAAGCCGGCTTTCTCGATGGTCAGGTCGTAGATTCCTGGCTGGACGGGGGAGAGCTCGAAGTGGCCGTCATCAGTGCGCCCCGAGGAGCCAGCAAGGAGGAAGCGCTGCTCTTCGGCTACGCGCACTTTGGCTACGGAGCTCGGCATCAAGCGCACCGTTGCAGCATCGACCGGTGCACTCTCGGTATCGTCGATGACGGTGCCCGCGAGGCGACCCGTCGCGAGCAATGGCACCCTACCGAGGTCCAGGGACTGGTTCGCCGAGAGATCGAGGTTCCAGAGCACATCGCTCGAGCGGTCGTTCATCTCCAAGCGGAGATCGACCGATCCTGCAGGGATCCGGCACTCGAACCGGTGATCGTCGCCCACCACACAAGAACTGTTTCCGAGGACACCCCGACGAGCAACCTTCCCGTCGCGGCGCAAGAACCTTGCTCCGAGAGTAGTTCCTCCGGCCTCTCCGGCACCGACCAGCCGCCCTGTGACCGTCGCAGTTGGAAATGCCACGAAACGGAGTGATCGGGGAAGCCCGGTCTCTTCGACCACCGCAGATGCGGCCCAGTAGTTCTCCGCGGTCAGCTCAACCCTCCACCGGTAGCCCGCCGGAAGGTCGAGCTCCGCAGAGCCCGGCACCTCGATTCCGGCGCGAACGACCGATGGTGACCCTGAGGCTTCGCTCTCCTCCGGGCTCGCCAGGATGGTCGCCACGACGGAGCCCTTTGTCGCCCTGTCTTCAGAGCGAACCTCTCCGGCCGGTCGGTCCGGTGTAGTCACTATCACTTGGATCGCACGGGCATGGAGCTCCTGGTGACCCGGAGGAAGGGCTGCGACGGTGCCGGCCCAGAGGGTCATGATGATTGCCGCGGAGAGGGTCATCCCGGCGAGCCTATTTGCCATCGAGACGCCCTCACACGGAGATGAAGTCTTCGCACGCACCGTACTCGATACAGACACTATCTCCGATCACATAACAGTCCCATGCGCCGGGGCCGTCGTGCAACCCGCAGTACGCGAAGAGCCAGGGGTCCATGAAGCCGCCGCCGTTGAAGTACTTGTACTTGCATTCCCAGCACGAAGCATCTGCCGGATCGGCCAGACCGACCCACAACGATAAGAACAGGACGATTGCGGCGACGACAGCAGGAACATACCGAAGCTTCGCGGAACGGTGCACCGGGTTACCTCCTTGTGTTGTCTATTGCTTGCTACGGCTACCTTACGTTAGCAGTAAAGTAATCGCCCCGTCAATGTGAGAATACGCGCAGCATACAACCCGGTGCACGGAGTTGTGTCGGGCCTGACACCTCGACCGACCCGAGATGACAGGCGAGGCAAGAGTAGAAGGCTCCGACGGCGTCGAAGTTGGCAGCATCGGACGCGCGGCGGCGCCCGCTCTCGTCAGGCGCCGGCGCAGACCGGACCGTCCCCGGCAACGCTTTGCCGGTGCGCTCTTCTCAGCGGCCTTCCCGCCCTACCGGGGCGCCACGCCCAGCGTCCGGTAGAGCGTGGCCGGGTCCATCACCATCCCGTCCTTGACCACCACGTCGACCTTGCGGATGTCCGAGATGTTCTTGGTCGGGTCGCCGTCGACCAGGATCATGTCCGCCGCCTTGCCCGGCTCGAGCGAACCCACCTGGTCCGCCAGCCCGACGACCTGCGCCGCGCCGAGGGTGGCGATCCTGAGCACCTCCGGCGCCGGGATGCCGGCCTCGACGTAGAGCTCGAGCTCCCGGTCGAGGGTGAAGCCGGCCAGGGCGTCGGTGCCGGCGACGATCGGCACCCCGGCGTGGTAGCACGCGGCGATCAGGTCGAGCATCTTGCGGTAGGACGCGCGGTAGGTCGCCTCCTGACCGGGCGGCGGCTCGAGCCCGCCGCCGATCAGGCTCCGGCGCACCTGGGGCGGCAGCCGGTCCGCCACCGGCTGGTAGGCCGCCTGGACCTCGCCGGGGCGGGTGGTGAACATCGACTCGAAGACCGCGACCGTCGGGTCGATGACGATCTTCTTCTCCGCCAGCTTGTGGATGAGCGCCTGGACCGCGGGCGACTGGAGGTCCATGCCCGCGGCGCGCTCGGCGACGGTGGTGAACCGGGCCGGCGTGCGGGTGTCGAGCCCTTTCTCGTGGGCCCAGAAGTTCAAAAACAGGAAGTTGACGTGCTGGATCTCGTCGTAGCCCAGGTCGACCGCCTCGGAGGCGGAGAGGCCCTGGGGGATGTGGCCGCTGACCCGCAGGCCGTGCTTCTTCGCCGCCGCGACGATGACCGGCACCAGCTTCGGGTCGACCGAGCTGTAGATCTTGATCTGCTCGTAGCCGAGGCTGGCATAGCGGTCGACCCACGTGCGGACCTCTTCCGGCGTCGAGACCAGCGCCTTGGTCGGGCCGGCGTACTTGCCCGGGCCGTCGAGGATGCCGGCCAGGACGACCCGGGGGCCGAGGGCGCTGCGCTCGCCCCAGGCCTTGCGCAGCCCGGTGACCGTGTCGACGTCATTGGCCATGTCGCGCACCGTGGTGACCCCGGCGGCCAGGTCGAGCAGACCGTCCGAGGCGGAGAGGTGGACGTGCATGTCCCAGAGGCCCGGCAGCAGGGTCCTGCCGGCGGCGTCGATCCGCTCGGCCCCTTCGGGCACGCCCACCTCGCCGTCCGGTCCGACCGCGGTCACCTTGCCGTCCTCGACGACCACCGTCTGGCCGGGCCGCAGCGCGCGGCTGGCCGGGTCGAACAGGGCCGCCCCGGTGACCGCGAGCACCGCCGGCCGATGGGAGAGCTTCGCGGGCAGCGCGGCGAAGTAGTCCTTCTCCGCCCGGTCCTCGGCCTCGCGAAGCGTGGGGACGGCGTCGTGCCAGCCGTCCGGCACCAGAACCAGCCAGCCGGTGACGAGCGCGAAGAAGTCGCCGTCCGCGTCGAGCCAGGCGGTCTGGGGGGTGAAGCCGAGGCCGGAGATCGACACGTGGGTGAGGGTCTCCTCCCGGTCGCCGGCGCGGACCGTCTTCGTGCCGAGGACCGCGAGCCGGGCGGTGCCGCCGGGCAGCAGCGGCAGGGTCCGGTCGTCGGTCCGGAGCAGGGCGCGGGCGAGCAGCGCCAGCTCGGGGGCGGCCGAGTCGGCGCTCAGGTAGTAGGCCGGGGCGGTGAGGGTCTCGCTCCCCTCGCCGTCGGTGGTCGACCAGTGGGCCGAGCTGCCACCGGGGGCGCCCTTCAGCGAGAAGGTCTCGTCGACCGGTGCCTTCAGGTAGTCGTGGCCGGTCGTCTCGATCGAGGTCGGGATGGCGTCGGGCCCGTAGGCGACGTGAGTGGTGAGCTCCGGCCCGCGGCCCCGGTCGTTGAAGGAGAAGGTCCAGGTCTCCGCGCCGTCGGAGCCCCTCTCGAGGGCCATCTCCCCGGCCCGGTTGTCCTGGATGAGGACGGTCCAGTGGTGGGCGGGCCCGGCGTCCACTGCTGGGGGAGGCGGATCCTGGGCGCGTGCGGGAAGAGCCGGCAGGAGGTACGCGGCGAGCAGGGCGAGGGCGGATAGGGCGGCGGGGTGAAGCCTGGATCTCATGGGTACCTCGTCTGGTCGGTGTGGGCTGGCGACGGCGCGACCGGCGTCGACGGCGCGAAGCCATTCTAGGAGAGACGCGCGCCACGGGGGCGACACGGGGGCGGGGGTGGGCGGCTCCGGGACTCCGCGCGAACTGGACGGTTGGGGGCTCGACGCGCGGCTCGACATGGCCCGCGTCGGGCCCGGCTGCCGCGCGCTCGATCTACCCCTAATTCGCCCCTAACTTGCCGGGATGTCCAGCATCTGGCCCGGGCGGATCCGGTCGGTCCCCATGGCGTTGACCGCCTTGATCTTGTCGACGCTCACCCCGTGCTTGTGGGCGATCCGCCAGAGGGTGTCGCCACGCTGCACGCGGTAGGGGCGCACATCCGGGTGGATCTGGTCCTCGGCCGGCGCTTCGCCGCGCTCGACCCGGGCGACGTAGGCGAGGTAGGGGTTCGGGAAGACCGCCACGTGGTAGTGGGGCGGGTGGTGCTCCCGGTTGGCCTCGATCAGGCCCTGGGCTTCGAGGGAGTAGAGCACGCCCTCGATCCAGCCGCGGCAGGCCCGGCTCCACGGCAGGTGGATGTCGAGCGCCATGCCGGTGGGGTGGACGGAGCGGACCGAGGAGTTGCGGAGGCGCTGGGAGCGGGGGCGGGTGAGGCTGGTGACGAGGAGTTGCTCGCCGCAGACCGCGTGGAACCGGCGGCCGATGCGCTCGACGAAGGTCTTGACCGCCGGCCGCGCGTAGGCGAACTGGATACCCTCTTTGACCGTGTAGTCCTGGTTGCCGGGGATCGGCACCAGGTAGCCCAGGTCGACGAACCGGCGCACCTGGGCCGGCGTCTCGAGGTAGCTGAAGCGCTGGCGGTGGGCCTGGGCGTTCTGTCGATCGAGGGAGGCGGGTGTGGGGCGGAGGCTCTGAGCACCCGCGGAGCGGGCGGGCAGGAGCACGGCCAGAGAGGCCAGGGCGGCGAGCAGGGTGAAGGTGGTGGCCGCGCACGAGGCGGCCGCACGCAGCTCAGGACGAGCGCCGAGCTTCGTCGTCATCGAGTCCCCCGAGAAAGATCGATCCAGAGATCAGCACAAACGCAACATTTCCAGCATTACCGCCGCCCGGCCCGAAGCACGCAGACTCCTCTCCCCGTCCCGCCCCGGCGCGCCCGTTGTTCCTCGCGCGGAGGACGTGACCACCCGGCTCCGGCCCGTTCGACAGCAGACGGCCCGGCAGTATACCGGTCCGAGGCGGCCGAGGCCAAGCAACGGCTTGGCGCTTCGGTTATGGGGTGACGATCTCGACCGGGTAGCCGACGAACAGGCCGGAGCCGAGGGCCCCGGGGATGGCCGCGATGTCGCCCTCGAGCCGGTCGGCGATGTCGTCGAAGCGGGCGTCGAGGATCAGGTTGCCGTTCTCCGTGATCACCGGCCCGTCCTTGCTGGCGGCGCTGCGCAGGGTGATCTCGCCGGCACCGAGCGCTCGCAGCCGCTCCTCGACCAGGTGGACGGCCGACGGATGGGTCTCGACCGGCACCGGGAAGCGCTCGCCCAGGCGCTCCACCGTCTTCGAGCGGTCGACCAGGATCAGCGTCTCGCGCTGAGCCGCCATGACCAGCTTCTCCCGGAACATGGCACCGCCGCGCCCCTTGATCAGGCGCACCACGTCGCCGCGCCGGTGGACCTCGTCGGCGCCGTCGAAGCCCCAGTCGGGGCGGACCTCGGCCAGGTCGGCGGTGGCGAGGCCGACGGCGGCACAGACCTGGGCGACCTCGAGGGAGGTGGGGACGGCGGTGATCGCCAGCCCTTCCCGAGCGATGCGCTCGCCCAGGGCGAGGATCGCCAGGTAGGCGGTGGAGCCGGAGCCGACGCCGATCACGTCGCCGGAGCGGACCCGCTCGGCGACCCGGGCCGCGGCCGCCTCCTTCTCCTGCCGGTGGGAGATCTCGCCGGACCAGTGGCGGTGGCGCTCGATGGTGGACCAGTGCATGGGCTGTCTCCGTGCGGGTTGGCGGTGCGGGTGGGATCAGAGCGGGATGCGGCTGGCGGCCTCGGCGTGAAGCGGGTCGTCGCGCCGGCCCCGGCGCTCGCGCAGCAGGGCGGCGTGGGCGATCATGGCGGCGTTGTCGCCGGAGTAGGCGAGCGGGACGAGCCGCAGGTCGATGCCGGCCTCGGCGGCCCAGGCCACCAGGCGGCGGCGGAGCAGGCGGTTGGCCGCGGCGCCGCCGGAGACGGCGAGGGTCCGGCCGGCGCCGTCGAAGCGGCCCGCGGCCCGCAGCCGCTCCAGCCGATCGAGGAGCTGGCCGACGGCCGCCTCCCGGAAGCCGGCGAGCAGGTCGAGGACCTCCTGACCGAAGAGCCGTTCCTCCCCTTCGACCTCCGGCGCCGGCCGGGTGGCGACCCCCCGGCGCTCCAGACGCTCGATCTCGAGCAGCGCCTGGCTCTTGAGCCCGGAGTAGGAGAAGTCGAGGCTCTGACGGCCGTCGTCGACCCGGTCGGGGCGGCGCTCGGCACGCACCTTGGGGACCGCGAACGGGCATCGCCCGGCGTCGCCGTGCTCGGCGAGGGCGTCCACCCGCGGGCCCTGGGGGTAGGGCAGGGCGAGCCGCTTGCCCACCTTGTCGAACGACTCGCCCATGGCGTCGTCCCGGGTCTCCGCCAGGGTGTCGACCGTGCCGTCCACGACGGCGAAGAGGTTGGTGTGGCCGCCGGAGACGACCAGGCCGGTGAAGCGCTCCGGGATCGGCTCGGCCGCCCGGACGGACGGGGCCGGTTCGGTCGGCGTTGCGGACGCGGGCGGGGCGAGGAAGGGGGAGTAGAGGTGCCCCTCCAGGTGGTGGACGGCGTGGAACGGCCGGTCCAGGGCGTAGGCGATCGCCTTGCCCAGCGACAGGCCGACCAGGAGCGAGCCGACCAGGCCCGGGCCGCGGGTGGCGGCGACCACGTCGATCCCGTCCAGGCCGACCCCGGCCCGCTCGAGCGCCGCGGCCGAGACCGGCGGCCAGTTGGTCAGGTGCTCCCGCGAGGCGATCTCCGGCACCACGCCGCCGTAGGGGCGGTGGGCGGCGAGCTGGGACGAGACGACGCTCGCGCGCACGCCGCCCGCCCCGTCGACCACGGCACAGGCCGTGTCGTCGCACGAGGTCTCGATGCCGAGGACCAGGGGAGCGGGGGCCGCCATGGCCGCTATCGTAGCGTGGAGTCAGGCCGCGACGGGCGAAGCGCCGGTGGTAGACTCTGCCGCGCCGCGCCCACTCCGGCCCGGCCAGGCGCCTCGCCACTTCCCCGACCGACCGAGCGAGATCCATGACTGCACCGATCGCCATCAATGGCCTCGGCCGAATCGGCCGCGCCCTCGTCCGGATCGCCCGTGATCGCGACGACCTCGAGATCGTCGCGGTCAACGACCCGGCCGGGCCGGAGACGCTCGCCCGGTTGATCGCCCACGACACGCTCCACGGCCGCTTCGCCGGCACGGTGGAGGCCGAGGCGGACGCCCTGCGCATCGACGGCCGCCGGGTGCCGCTCTTCCGGGACGAAGAGCCGGCGCAGATCCCCTGGCAGTCGACCCCGGCGGCGCTCGTGGTCGAGGCCACGGGGCGCTTCCGCAGCCGCCGGGAGGCCGCCGCCCACCTCCGGGAGGGCGTCTCGCGCGTCGTGGTGTCGGCCACGGCCGACGGGGTGGACGCCACCTTCTGCTTCGGCATCAACGAGCGGACCTTCGACCCCGAGCGCCACCGGGTGGTGTCGAACGCGTCGTGCACCACCAACTGCGTCGCGCCGGTGGTGCGGGTGCTGCTCGATTCTTTCGGCGTGGAGCACGCCCAGATGCAAGCCGTACACTGCTACACCAACAGCCAGCGCCTGGTCGACATGGCCCACCCCGACCCGCGGCGGGCCCGGAGCGCCGCCACCAACATCATCCCGACCACCAGCTACGCGGTCGAGGCCCTGCCCCAGGTGATCCCGGAGATGACGGGGCGCTTCGACGGGCTGGCCTACCGCGTGCCGGTGCCCGACGGCTCGCTGATCGACCTGGCGGCCCGGCTGGAGCGCCCGGTGACGACCGAAGCGTTGCGCCAGGCCTTCCGGGACGCCGCCGCCGGCGACCTCTCGGCGATCCTCGCGGTCACCGACGAGGAGCTGGTGTCGACCGACTTCATCGACAGCCCGTTCTCCGCCACGGTCGACCTCCCCCTGGTCCGCGCCACCGGCGAGCGCTCGGCCCGCGTGGTCGCCTGGTACGACAACGAGTGGGGCTACGCCAACCGGCTGGCCGATCTGGTCGCTTTCTTGCACGCACGAGAGATCTAGAGGCCTCGAACGTCTCGGCGCCCTCCTCCGCCCCCGAGACCGGGAGCGGCGGGAGTCGACCCGGGCTTCGCGAGCCGCCTCAGCCGAGTCCGAACGACGACGAGGAGACCGACGATGACCGAGCTCTGGACCCTGGACGACCTGGACGAGATCGCCGGCACGCGGGTGTTCGTCCGGGTCGACTTCAACGTCCCCCTGGAGGGGGGCAAGGTGATGGACGACACCCGGGTCGTGGCGGCGCTGCCGACGATCCGCGAGCTGATCGAGCGCAAGGGGCGGGTCGTCCTGGCCTCCCACTGCGGGCGGCCGAAGGGCCAGCGGGATGCGCGCTACAGCCTGCGCCCGGTCGCGGACCGGCTGGTGGAGCTGCTCGGCAAGCCGGTGCGCTTCGCCAGGGACTGCGTCGGCCCGGAGGCGGAGAAGGTGGTCGCCCAGCTCGGCAACGGCGAGGTCTGCCTGCTCGAGAACGTCCGCTTCCACCCGGGCGAGACCGAGAACGACCCGGCGCTCGCCGCCGGCATGGCGCGCCTCGGCCAGGCCTTCGTCGGCGACGCCTTCGGCACCGCCCACCGGGCCCACGCGTCGGTCGTCGGCGTGGCCGAGCGGCTCGCACCCCGCGCCGCCGGCCGCCTGATGGCACGCGAGGTGGAGGCCCTCGGCCACCTGCTGGCCGCCCCCGAGCGGCCGTTCGTCGCCATCCTCGGCGGCGCCAAGATCGGCGGCAAGCTCGACACCGTGGAGAACCTGATCCCCCGGATCGACCGGCTGCTGATCGGCGGCGGCATCGCCAACACCTTCCTGGCCGCCCGCGGCGTCGCCATGGCCGACTCCCTGGTCGACGAGGACCGGGTGGAGCTGGCCGGAGCGCTGCTCGAGAAGGCCGCGAAGGCCGACGTCCGGATCGTCCTGCCGTGCGACCTGGTGGTGGCGTCGGCGATCGCCGAAGACGCCGAGCACCGGACCGTGTCGGTCGACGACGGCGTGCCCGACGGGATGAAGGCCCTCGACATCGGGCCGGAGACCCGCAAGCGCTTCGCCGAGGGGCTGGCCGGGGCCGAGACCGTGTTCTGGAACGGACCGATGGGGGTGTTCGAAACGCCGCCGTTCGACGCCGGCACCGAGGAGGTCGCCCGCTCGCTGGTCGACGTGGAGGCCTACACGGTGATCGGCGGCGGCGAGACGGTGGCGGCGGCGGGGCGGGCCGGCGTGCTGCGCCAGATCGACCACGTGTCGACCGGCGGCGGCGCCTCCCTCGACCTCCTCGCCGGCAAGGACCTGCCCGGGGTCGCCGTGCTCAAAAAGGAGAAGACATCGTGAGCGAACGCAAGATCCGTGTACCGATCGTCGCCGCCAACTGGAAGATGAACCTGCTGGCCGGGAGCGCCGAGCAGGTCTGCCGCTCCGTGGCCACGGAGCTGGGGGAGTCGACCGCCGAGGTGGTCGTCTTCCCGAGCCACGTGCTGATCCCGGCCGCGGCGGCCGAGCTCCGCGGCTCCCGGATCGCCTGGGGCGGCCAGGATCTCCACCCGGAGGACGACGGCCCCCACACCGGCGACGTCTCCGGGCCGCAGCTCGCGGACGCCGGCTGCACCTGGGTGCTGGCCGGCCACAGCGAGCGGCGCCTGGACCACGGCGAGAGCGATGGCCTGATCGCCCGCAAGGTCGCCGCCGCCCTGCGCAACGGCCTCACCCCGCTGGTCTGCGTCGGCGAGAGCGCGGCCGAGCGCGACGCCGGCCAGACCCTGGAGATCGTCGCCCGGCAGCTCGAGCTGGCGCTGGCGCCGATCGCCGAGGCGTCCGACCCGCCGCCGCCCTTCGCGGTCGCCTACGAGCCGGTCTGGGCGATCGGCACCGGCCACACCGCGACGCCGGAGATCGCCCAGGAGGTGCAGGCGGCGATCCGCG
Organism: uncultured Acidobacteriota bacterium; assembly: GCA_963843755.1. Taxonomy (GTDB): domain Bacteria; phylum Acidobacteriota; class Thermoanaerobaculia; order Multivoradales; family DATKCC01; genus CAWJLS01. Next base: position 165,457 of record CAWJLS010000011.1, on the reverse strand, counting down.
GACGGATCAACGTCCACTTCGGCCACGAGGTCGCCGAGGCGACGCGCATCCTCTACGGCGGCTCGGTCAAGCCGGACAATGCGGCCGCCCTGGCGGAGCAGCCGGACGTCGACGGCTTCCTGGTCGGCGGGGCGAGTCTTGACGCGGGGGAATTCCTCGCTATCATCGGCTGTTGCTAGACGTTCGCGACCCTCTGGACCCAGGCGACACGACGTAGGGCGGGAGGGGAACGCGCGGCACCCGGAATTCATCCGCATCCCGAGGAACCCGAGGCAAGCAGAGGTCAACCGTGCTCTATCTTCTCTATGGCATCCACGTCATCGTCTGCATCTTCCTGATCCTGGTCGTCCTCCTGCAGCAGGGCCAGGGTGCCGACCTGTCCGTGTTCGGCGGTGGCAGCACCCAGACCGCGTTCGGTGCGCGGAGCGCTACCACGCTGCTCCACAAGCTGACGGTGACCTCCTTCGTGGTGTTCATCTTCACCACCCTGCTGATCGGCATCATGCAGGGCGGCTCCGACCGCGCGTCCCTGATGAGCGACGTCCTCGGCGACCAGGTGAAGGAGGGAGCCGCCACGCCGGACAAGCCCGCCGACGACGGGGCCAAGGCCGACCAGCCGGCGACCGACGACGGCGGCGCGGCGGCGAACAGCGCCCAGCCCGCCGGCGACGACGGCACGGCGGCCGCGGATCAGGCCGGCGCGGACCAGGGCGGGGCGAGCCCCGCCGCGGCCGGTCAAGACACGATGGATCAGGGCGCGACCGATCAGGGCGCCGCCGGCCAGAACGCGGCGGGCGGCGACGGCGGCGGCGGCCGGTAAGAGGCCCCGCCAGCGGGCCGCATCCTGATGCCCGGCCCGCGACGAGAACACCTGCGACGCTCCCCCAAACCCTCTGGAGCGGCCGTCGGGTTCTTGGTAGAATGAGCTTCGTGCCGAAGTGGCGGAATTGGTAGACGCGCACGTTTGAGGGGCGTGTGGAGCAATCCGTGCCGGTTCGAGTCCGGCCTTCGGCACCAACCCTTCCCCCCCCAGTCAGTCGAGCGGAATTCGCTCCCGGCCGGCGTCGCCCGCCGGCCGCTGTCGATCGGGGAGCTGCCGGGCTAGCTCGCCACCGCCTGCCGGCGGCGCCGGGGCGTCGTGACCGGTCCCACACCCACCGGAGGCTCGAGGAGCAGCACAGACGGTACGGCCTCGGGCGCCGCCAGGCGCAGCAGCCCATAACCGATGCCGGCGAGCCCGTCCATCAGGCCCGGTGTCTCGTAGCCTCCTGGGATGCCGCAGTGGAAGCGGCCGGCCTCCACGTCGTCGCACACGGCCGCCGCGATCTGGCCGGCCCGGCGCACCGCATCCGGACGGTCGAGGAACCGGCCCGCCCGGGCGAGAAGCTCGGCGTTGCCCAGGGCTCCGTGGCAGAGCGTGTGGTCGCCGCCCGCGCCGTACTTCACCGTGGTCTCCAGGGCGACGTCGAGCTCACGGCCTATCATGGCCCGCCGGGCCTCGTCCTCCTCGAGATCGAGCTCCAGGGTCGCCAGGCGCGCGAGCCCGATCCCCACGGCTCCGTGGCACCAGGCGACGTTGAAACCGCCCTCGGGACCCCGGAAGGCGCGTAGGTCCCGCCAGTTGCCCTCGGCCGGGTCGAACAGGGTCCGCTCGTAGACGAGAGCGGCCCGCGACGCCCTGCCGAAGCGCTCGTCGCCGGTGGCCCTGGCGAGCTGGGCCAGGGCCCAGGCGAAGCCCGCGCCGCCGTGGGAGAAGCCGGAGAGCGGCCGGTCTCCGGCGAGCGGGTTGATCCAGCCGATCCCCTCCGGCCGCTGCCGGGCCGCGTTCAACACCCGGTCGCCGCACCGCTCGGCGAGAGCCAGGTAACGGCCCTCGCCGGTCGCGCGCTCGAGCGCCAGCAGGACAGGGATGCAGCCGGCGCTGCCCGCGAGGACGTCCAGACTCTGGTCCTCTGGAAGCCACTCCTCGAGCCAGCCCGCCCAGACCGCGGCCTCGGAGAGGAGCTCGGGGCGGTTCCAGAGCCGGCTCAGGTGGAGCGCGAGGTAGAGGACGCCCCCCAGGCCGGCGAACACCCCGGGCTGGTCGAAGATCTCGGGCCCTTCGGCAAGGCCCCGGCTGACCGACCTCCAGGTCGCCTCCGCCATCTCCCGAGACTCCTCGTCCCGGTCGGTCGCCGCCTGGTATGCCAGGAAGAGGGCGATCCCCGGGAGCCCCGCGTACAGGTCGCAGCCGAGCGGCAAAGGGGCGATGTTGTCCTCGTCGGTCCAGAAGATCCCGAGCCAGCTCAGGTCGCCGTCGGCCCCGAGGAGAGCCAGCTCCCGGAGCCGGCGGCGGATCTGCTTCGCTGCCGCCAGCAGGCGCTCCGGCCCCGGCGGCTCGAGCTCGCGGCTCGAGGTGACGGGGACGGCCTCGGAGCGGTGGCGACCGCCGGCGTCGAGGGCGGTGAGGGACGCCCCGACCATCCAGCGCTGGAGCTCGAGGTTCCGCTCGCCGAGCCGGCCGATGCGCGCGGCGACGATCCCCAGGCCCGAGGCCTCGAAGAAGTCGTCGAGGTGGCGGCCGGTACCGCAGTAGAGCCGACGCTCACCCGGCCGGCTGCTGAACAGCGGCACGTCGAGGCGCTCCAGCTCTTCGCGCTCCTGCCGGAGCACGAAGGCAGACAGGTTCTCGTTCCCTACGCCCAGCCAGAGCCGGTCGAAGTGCCGGTCGCGGTCCAGGGCGTCGCGGAGCAGGTCCGGGTGATAGCTGTCCAGCTCCATCAGGCGGTAGGTCCGGGTCCCCCGGAGGATCAGGCGGACGTCGTCGCCGGCGAAGGAGGCGAGAGGCCCGTCGGGTGCAAGCAGCGCCTCGCGGTTTTCGAGGATCGTCCGGTAGACGTTCTCGAAGCCCCGCTCGATCGAGGCCTTGTGCTCGACAGCGCGCTGGACCTGGCCGGCCAGGATGGGCAGGTTTAGAGCCCCTTTCACTCGCCTCTCCTCGCGCTCGATGCGCATCTCGTCGGAGCCCGGCGCCGCTACCGCCGAGACCGCGGGACCCACCTGGCCGGCCATCGCACCGAGACCCGAGAGGTCCAGCTTGCCCAGGCGATGTCCCGCGCCGGTGGGTTGTGGCAGCAGGCCCGTGCGCAGCACCGAGTGGAGGATCGCGTCCGCCGCGCGGCCCGGAGCGGTGGTCAGGTCGAAGGACTTGAGGCGCTGGGCGAAGAGCGACTCCAGGTCGATGAGAACGGGATATTCGCCGCTCGCAATGACGTTCTCGTAGTGGAAGTCGTTGGCGTCCAGGGCGTAGAGCAGCGCGAGGAACCCGCCCTGGCGCTCGTAGAAGCGCTCGACGTCGGCCGGCGATTCGCAGTCGTCCGCCGAGATGAACTCCACCCAGCCGTAAGACCCGCGGTCGATCGCGTCCGGGTGGCGTACTCGGAGGTGATCCCCACGCTCGTCGAGCCAGGCGAGGAGCTCGCGGAAGTGGCGGTCGACGGCGAGGGACCTGGGCTTGTAGAGGAGCTTCAGGCCCGAGTCGAGCTCCAGGATCTGGACGGAGCGGCCGCCCCGGTGCCGGTCCCCGGCCCCGCCGCGCAGATGGTGGAGCTTCCCCAGGGCCCGCCCGCCGTGAAAGGCCTCCTCGAGCGCCCGGCGGTCTCGAGCCAGGCGCTCGAGGAGCTCTACGCTGACGACAAGCCAGCGCTCGGCGGCCTCGATGGCCAGCCGTCCGAGCACCGGGTACTCGCTGAAGAGATCACTCCTCACCTGGGGTCGCTCGAGGCTCTCGACGAAGCTCCGGAACCGTGCTTCTCCGTCGGCGCCCTCCAGCCGGCCCCCGAGGCGAGCGGCTTGGAGCTCCAGGACCAGGGTGCGCAGCGAGATCTCGTAGAGCTGCACGACCAGGGACTCCAGCAGCAGGCCCACCGCCTGGTCCGGCTCGAAGGGGACCTCGGGATCGTCCTCGGCGAGCTCTCCGGCTCGCCGGCGGAGCCGATCCCCGACGCGAACGATCACCGGGTGCCAGAGGCGGACGAGGGCTCTCTCCGGCTGGTCGGAGTCGACCGCCAGCGGCTGCGGGGTCGCTCTCCGGAGTGTGCGACCGTAGGCCTGCTCGAGCTCCCTCCACCAGAGCGGAGGCCGTCCGGCGAGGGTTTCGAGGTCCTCCGGCCGGGCACCCAAGGCGCATCGCAGATCCTCTTCCGACCAGCCGTAGGACTCCAGCCAGGTGCGAAAGACCTGGTCGTCGGAGAAGGGTCGGGCGCCTCGCAGGCGCTCGAGCCGGCGGCGAGCGAGGATCTCGTCGCCATCGCGCCCGCGGGCGCCGCGGCGAGCGAGCTCGACTCGCTCCGCGAGGCTCAGCGCGCGGCACCAGGTGGCGTCTTCGAAGCAGGGCAAGGGAGCCATGTACGTCCTCCGTTCGTCTCGGTTGTTGGAGAAGGCCCGGGCGGTGCCGACCCAGAGGCCGGCACCGCCCGGACAGAACGGGCTAGCGCCCGCGACCACCTACTAGTAGGTGGTCTGGCAGGAGAGCTCCCAACTGTCCGTGTTCGCACAGTGGTTGCAGGACATGCAGGCGAGGGTGAAGGACGCACCGCCCGTCGCCACGTCCAGCTCGCCGTCGGTCAGCTCCATGGGGCCCGCCGGGTTCGCCGGCAGGGCGCCGAGCTCGGCCTCGGACAGGTTGCTGCGGTACTCCGGGTCCTTCCAGGCGCGAATCACGTCGATCTTCGACATCGTTGACTCCTTCTCGTTTGGTGGTTCATCGGTTCGGCCATCGAGTGGCCACTCCTACGCTCGGTCTGCCGCGGTCAGACCGAAAGTCGATTCAGGAAGTCGCCCGGCGCCCTCCGGAGGAGGGTCGTCCGCCTGCCGGCGGACCATCTCCGCGTAGAGGCCGTCCCGGGCCATGAGCTCTTCGTGGGTGCCCCGCTCGCCCACCGAGCCCCGCTCGAGGACCAGAATGAGGTCGGCGCTGCGGACCGTCGACAGGCGGTGGGCGATGACCAGGCGCGTGGCGGCGAGGGCGGCGAGGTTCTCTTCGATCTCGGCCTCGGTGGCGGAGTCGAGGTGGCTCGTCGCCTCGTCGAACAGGAGCACCCGGGGGTGCGGCGCCACCGCCCGGGCGATCGACAGGCGCTGGCGCTCGCCCCCGGAGAGCGCTCCGCCTCCCTCGGGAAGCAGGGTCTCGTAGCCCATGGGCATGGCCTCGACGTCCCGGTCGATGGCGGCGAAGCGCGCCGCCTCGACGACCCGCTCGAAGGAGAGGCCGGGGTCGTTGAAGGCGATGTTCGAGCGGATCGAGCCGGAGAAGAGGTAGGACTCCTGGAGGACGGCGCCGAGCTGGGTGCGCAGGGACCGGTACTCGAGCTCCTCGAGGGGCACGCCGTCGTAGAGGATGCGGCCGCGCGTCGGCCGGTAGAGCCCGAGGAGCAGGGCCGCCAGGGTGCTCTTGCCCGAGCCGGTCCGGCCTACCAGGGCCACCTTCTGCCCCGGAGCGGCCGAGAAGGAAACCTCCCGCAACACCAGCGGCCCGTCCGGCCGGTAGCGGAACGACACGCCCTCCACCTCGATCGCTCCCCGGAGCCGGGGCGCACGCCGCACCCGGGACGGTTCCTGCTCCCGCGCGGTCTCCAGGACCTCGGTGATGCGCTCGAGGCGCGCGCCCACCGTCTGGAGCTGCCGCGCGGTAGACACCACACTCGAGAGCGGCGCGAGGAACGAGCTCGCCAGGGCGGCCAGGGCGAGCATGGTGCCCAGGGCCAGCTCGCCCGCGAGCACCTGCCGGGCTCCGAACCAGAGGAGCGCCAGGGGCGACAGGGTCCTCAGGGCGGTCATCGCGGCGTCGACCACGGCACTGAAGCGGGCGCGCCGCAACGTCAGGTCGAGGTGCCTGAAGAACAGGTTGGACCAGTGGTCGAGGAACCGATCCTCGGCGCCGGCGGCCTTGAGGGTGGCGACACCCTTGAGCGCCTCCACCAGGTAGCCCTGTTGGTCGGCGTCGGCGGCGAGGTCGCGTTGCATGAGCCGGTGCATGGGCCGTGTCGTGCCTGCGGCGATCGCCATCTGGACGAGGGCGAACGCCAGGACGACGGCGCCGAAAGTCGGCGACAGGGCGACGAGGACGACCAGGTAGACGACCGCGAAGGCCACGTCCAGGAGTAGCGAGACGGTCTGGCTGGTGAGCACCGCCCGGATCTGGGCGTTCGACGACAGGCGCAGCGACAGGTCGCCGACGGTGCGGCTCTGGAAGAAGCTGTAGGGAAGAGCCAGGAGGTGCTCCAGGAAACCCACCATCATCTGGGTGTCGAGGCGCCCCTGGAGGTAGATCAACAGGGCCGAGCGCAGGAACGTGGTGGCCGCCTGGGCCGCGACCCAGACCAGCACGCCCAGGCCCAACATGCCCAGAACACCGGAGAGCCCCTGCGGGATCACGCGGTCCACCACCACCTTGGTGACCAGCGGCAGCGAGAGGCCGAAGAGCTGGAGGAGGAGTGAGGCGACGGCCACCTGCACCAGTGCGCGGGGAACGCCGCGCCGGCCCGCCACCGAGGCCAGGTACCGTCGCCAGGCGTGAGCCCCGGACCGGCGGCGGGGCGCGAAGTCGGCGCCGGGCTCGAAGCTGAGGACGACCCCTGTCAACCCCGCGTCCAGCTCCTCGGGGGAGAGGCTCCGCCGGCCGAAGGCCGGATCGATGACGGTGGCACCCCGGGGCGTCCAGCGCTCGATGATCAGGAAGTGATCGAAGGTCCAGTGGGCGATCACCGGCAGCTCGAGCTCATGGAGGTCCTCCGGCTCGATGGAGTAGCCGCGGCACCGCAGGCCGAAAGTCCGGGCCGCCTCAGCCAGGCCGCGGGCCGTCGCCCCGTCCCGGCCCGAGCCGACCCTGTCGGCGACCTCGGAGACGGAGGTCGCTCGTCCGTGATATCCGAGGATCATGGCGAGGCAGGCCGCCCCGCAGTCGGCGAAACCCGACTGGCGCATCACCGGCACGCGGCGGCGGCCCAGGAGGGCCCTCAGACCGGCCGGGCTCCACGCTCGGTCGCCGAGCCGCTCACCGCGCCCCACGATGGACCTCCTGCGGACGGGCGGCCGCGCTCGAGGTGGACCCATTGAGCCAGAGGCCGGCGACCAGGCACGCCGCCGTCAGGAGCGCCACGAGCACCCACAGCCAGACGAGCTGCCGAGGGGTGGCCAGGTGGGGAATGGCCTGCGCCGCGCCGCGCCGCATGTAGCGCTCGACCGCCCTCGGCCGGAAGACCCGACCGGCCGGCCGCACCGGGCTCCGGCTCCCGGTAGAATGGTTGGCGATTTCGTTGCCGACTGGTTCCGGACTTCTGCTCTCTTGCCGCACACCAAGACACGCGACAGACGAACCCCGAATCGCTCACCCTGCGGTCGGGTGGAAGGGCGCCGGCCGGTCCGGATCCGAGACGATCCCCCGAAGCTCACAGGACAGAGGACACCTCGTTGACCCGCCTCCCACAGAGCGACGAGCCCAGACAGATCACGGAGCTGCTCCGGCTCTGGCAGCAGGATGACGCGGTGGCAGGCGACGAGCTGCTGGGCAGGATCTACGGCGACCTCCACGCCATGGCGGCCGGCTTCTTCCGCGGCGAGCGGCGCCAGCGCACGCTCCAGCCCACGGCGCTGGTCCACGAGGCATACCTGCGCCTGGCCGATCAACAGCGCTCGCGGTGGCGGAATCGGGAGCAGTTCTTCGCCGTCGCCGCCCGGATGATGCGCCGCATCTTGGTGGACCACGCCCGCCGTCGCCAGCGCCTCAAGCGGGGTGGAGCGGCAGAGCAAATCTCGATCGAAGACCTGACGGGGCTCGGCGTCGAGCGCCCGCCCCAGCTCGTGGCGCTGGACGAGGCGCTGAGCGCCTTCGAAGCGGTCGACCCCGTCAAGGCCGCAGTGGTGGAGCTGCGCTTCTTCGGAGGTCTGAGCGTCGAGGAGACCGCCCGAGTCCTGGGCGTCTCGGTCCCGACGGTGGGCCGCTACTGGAGGGTGGCCCGGGCCTGGCTGCTCCGGGAGCTTTCGGCCGCTTCCCAGGACGCCACCTGAGCGCGGAGGTCGGAGCGCGCCTGCTCGAGGTCGGCGGCGTAGCGGCGCGCCTGGTCCTGCTTGCCCCACTCGCGGTAGAGACGGACCAGCCGCTGAAGGGCGTGCACCCGGACAGCGCCGTGGAGAAGCGGCTTACCGTCCGCGTCCAGGTAGCCCGAAAGCAGGAGTGGCTCGGCCTCTGCGTAGCGACCCTGGTCGAGGCGTACGACACCGAGCTGGAGCTCCGCCTGCCTGATCCAGGCGTGGCCCGGGGGAAAGAGACGGCGGCGAGTCTCGAGGACCTGGCCGATGAGCTTCTCGGCCTTCGGCAGGTCCCCCCGGGCCAGGGCGACCTCCCCGAGGGCCAGGACCGCCCTGGACGTGGCGGCGTGAGTGGAGTCGGGAAGGGCGCGAAGGATCTCCAGGGCCCTGCTCTCGGATGCCTCGGCCTCGTCCACCCGCCCCAGGTAGAAGCTCACCTGGCCGTAGCTGACGAGGGCTCGGGCGAACCAGGGATGCTTGTCGCCGAAGAGAGCCTGGATTGCCTTCAGAACCTCGCGGAAGTGGCGAGCGGACTCGGCCCACAGGCCACAGTCGCTCTCCACGCTCGCCAGGTTGTTGAGGGCCACGATGAACTGCGGGTTGCGTTCGCCCCGGAGGCTGCGGCGCAGAGCGACCAACCGCTGGAAAAGGGGTCCGGCCTCGGCGTACCGGCCCTGACCCTTGTATGCCATGCCCAGGTTGTTGAGGTTCTCGAGCATCCGCGGGTGGTCCTCTTCGAGCGAGGGCTGCCAGATCACCCGCGCTCGGCGGAACAGCTCCTCGGCCTCGGAATACTCGCCGCGGTCGCTGAGGGCCGATCCGAGGTTCTCCATGGCGTTGGCGACGCGGGGGTCGCTGGAGCCGAGGGTGCGGCGGCGCAGGTCGAGGGCCTCCCGGTAGAGGTCTTCTTCCTTCTTCACCTCGCCCTGCTCCCGCCGGAGATTGCCCAGCTCCACGAGGAGATCGGCGATGGCTGGCGGGTCGGCCTGCTGTCGGCGTGCCTGCTCCAGGGTCTCGCTCAGGAGGGTATCGGCCTCCCCCAGTCGCCCTTGCCGGAGGTGAACCCGAGCCAGCAGGCGAACCGTCTCGAGGGTCGGCACCGCGACGGGGCCCACCGCCCTCCGGCGCAGCGTCAGTGCCTGGCGCAGGAGCTTCTCGGCGGCGGGGTAGTCGGCGGCGTCCAGGTGGGCCTGTCCCAGGTCGCTGAGCGCCGTGGCGAAGAGGGGGCTCTCGGGCCCGGTGGACGCGCGGGCCGCGTCCGCGGCCTGCTCCAGGAGCGGCCGGGCGGCCGTGGGCAGGCCCAACCCCAGGTACGCCTGGCCGATGGCCTCCAGCAAGGTCGCCTGAACCTCCGGCTCGGCGGCGAGCTCCTTCGACACCCTGCGCGAGCCCTGGTCCAGGATCTCCCGGGCGCTGAGCTCGTCGGCGCGCCCGGCCGCATGCGGCTCGTCGGGATCGGACTGCCGGAAGATGCTCACCAGGAAGCCCAGGGCCTCCTGGCTCTTGTCCCGTTCGAGGGCAGTGCGTCGAGCCTGGGCCACCGCGACGGAAGAGAGCACGAGCACCGCCGCGAGGAGGCCGATGCCCAGGGAGGCGGCGATGCGGTTGCGGCGCAGGAACTTGCCGGTCCGGTAGACGAAGGTATCCCGCCGGGCCGATACCGGCAGCGACTCGAGGTGGCGTTTCAAGTCCTCGGAGAGCTGGTGGGTCGACGGGTAGCGCCGCCGGGGGTCCTTGTGCAGGGCGGTGAGCACTACGGTGTCCAGGTCCCCGGCGAGCCGCCGCGCCAGGGACGCGGGTTGGCCGCCCCGTGCCCGGGCGATCTCCTGGGCGTCGGATGAGCTCGCTTCTCGAAGCACGGCGCTCGGCCGCGGGGGCTCGACCTCCTCGATGCGGCGGGCGATCTCCGGGAACGGGAGATCGCGGACCTCGTAGGGCGGCCGCCCACACAGAAGGCCGTACAGGATGACGCCCAGGGAGTAGACGTCGGTGGCGGTGGTCACCGGCCGGCCCAGGACCTGCTCCGGGCTCGCGTATCGGAGGGTCATCGGATGAAGCCAGGTGCGCGTGGCCTCCGATTTGGCCTCCGATCCGGCCTCGAGGAGCTTGGCGACGCCGAAGTCGAGGAGCTTGGGGATGCCGGCACCGTCCACAAGGATGTTGGCTGGCTTGAGGTCCCGGTGGACCACCAGATTCTGGTGGGCGTGCTGGACCGCCGAGCAGACTTGCCGGAAGAGCAGCAGCCTCTCGTTCACCGGCAGCCGCTCACGGTCGCAGTATTCGTCGATGGGCGCGCCATCGACCCACTCCATGACGAAGTAGGGCAAGCCCTCCGGCAGGGTGCCGCCGTCGTGGAGCTTCGCGATATTGGGGTGATCGAGGTTGGCGAGGATCTGGCGCTCCCGGCGGAAGCGGGCCTCCAGATCCCGGGCACCGAAGACGGGGCCGAAGACCTTGATGGCCACGCGGCTCTGGTACTCCTCGTCGCTGCGGGCCGCCAGGAAGACACGCCCCATGCCGCCGCGCCCGAGCTCTCGGATCACCGTGTAGGGCCCGATCCGCCGTCCGGCCCAGGCGTCGGCAGCCGCGTCCTCGTCGAGCGCCCGGGCGATGGCCTCGGCCGCCGGGCGGTCGAGGAACCCGGTGGACAGGTCGTGGGCTCGCAGAAGCGATTCGACCTCTCTGCGAAGCGTGGCGTCCGCTCGGCAGGACACCTCGAGGAACGATGCGCGCTCGGCCTCATCGAGCTCCGCCGCGTCTTCGAACAGCTCTTCTACCAGGCGCCAGCGCTCGGACACCACGTTTTCCCCCTCCCGGTCAGTAGTTACGCAGGCAGGGAAGGCAAGAACGGTGCCCGGCGCCGACGACTTCGGGCGCCAAGGTCTGGAGCAGATCCTGGGCCCAGAGCATCCACTTCGAGGCCCACGTGTTCGCCGCCAGGTGCCCGGCCGGGTGGGCCAGGCGACGATTGTTCGTCCGGTCGAGGTTCAGAAGAGCACCGCGTCGGGGTCGACCACGGCGTGGTCGAGCTTCGACGGCCCCTCGTGGGTGAGCGCCTTCTTGCGTGCCACCAAGGTTCGTGCGAGAATTCTTCCCTATCCGCGTTCCAGACGAGCTGGACTTGGGGGGGGCTGCCCTCCCCATCGAGAGGAGAGTCGAAACGGGTGTCCGCGCCTGCGTTCGGCGTGCGGCGTGGGGCAGCAGTCCCAGAGCGTGTGAAAGGAGTCAGCTCCCATGATGCAGCGTGGGACCGTGAAGTGGTTCAACAACGCCAAGGGCTACGGCTTCATCGAGCCGGACACGGGCGGCGCCGATGTCTTCGTCCATCACACCGCCATCCAGATGGACGGCTTCCGCACCCTGGCCCAGGGTGAGCAGGTGGCGTTCGAGGCGGCCGAGGGCCCGAAGGGTCTCCAGGCCCGCAACGTCACCCGCGGGTAGGTCGGGAAGGTCGCTCCGCCGGCACCACGGCCGACGGGGCGTTCTCGTTCAGGAGCCCTCGCCCACCACCCGCGCGTGCTCGATCACCACCGGCTCGGCCGGGACGTCCGCGTGCATCCCTTTGCGAGTCGTCGCGACCCCGGCGATCGCATCCACCACGTCCATCCCTTCGACCACGCGGCCGAACGCGGCGTAGCCCGCGTTGCTGGCGCCCTGATAGTCGAGGCCACGGGCGCCGTTGTTCTCCGTGTTGATGAAGAACTGGGCAGTGGCGCTGTTCGGATCGTTGGTCCGCGCCATCGAGATCGTGCCGCGCTCGTTCGACAGGCCCTCCTTGGCCTCGTTTACGATCGGCGCACGGGTCGGCTTCTGGTTCATGTCGGCGGTGAAGCCGCCGCCCTGGATCATGAATCCCTTGATCACCCGGTGGAAGATCGTCCCGTCGTAGAACCCGTCGCGGACGTAGGTGAGGAAGTTCTCGACCGTCTTGGGGGTCTTGTCGGGGTAGAGCTCGACGACGATCGTGCCCTTGGACGTCTCCAGGGACACACGCGGGGCATCGCCGGCAGCCTTGTCGGCGCCGGACGCGGGGACGGTGAGAGCGAACAGTCCGAGAGTGAAGACTGCGAGGGCGAGCTGCATGGGATCCTCCGGTGGTGGAATGGTGTTCGATGAATGAACGTGGGGCTGACGATGCTAGCACGCGGTCCGGCGCGCCGGGCCGGCCGGTGGGGGTCGTCCTGGCCGGTGGCGACTCCTCCCGCATGGGCGCCGACAAGGCGACCCTCCAGTGGGGCGGGATCTCGCTCGCCGAGCGCGCCCTCGGGCGGCTCCGGGCGGTCTGCTCCGAGGTGCTGGTCGCCGATCGCGGACGCGGCGTGCTCGGCCGCGCCCACTCGGTCGAGGACGGCCCCGGGCGCGGGCCGGCCGCGGGCCTCCTGGGTGCCGCACGGGCCGCGCCCGGGCGCGCCCTGCTGGTGCTCGCCTGCGACCTGCCCGCGGTCCCGGCGTCACTGCTGGCGGAGATCGTCGCGCGCGGCGACGCGACCGGCGCCGACTGGGTCCTCGTCCGCGCCGCACGAGGCATCGAGCCGCTGGTCGCGCTCTACGGACCCCGGGCCCTGGAGGCGCTCGACGACTTGGTCCGGGCCGGACAGTACGCGCCGCGCGGCCTGCTCGAGCGCGACGACCTCCGGGTCGAGACGATCGACGGCGCCGCCCTCGCCCGTCACGGCGACCCGGAGCGGATGCTCGCCAACCTCAACCGCCCCGAAGACCTGGCCACCCTCGACGAGGACGCCCCCCCGGCTTCCTAGGAACTCGACTTCGTCTCCGTAGAACGACCACCTCAGACCAAAGAGACTCCGGGCGGGGGCGTCCCCTTCCCACCTTGAGGGTGGGAAGGGGAATGAGGGGTTGGGGGGTGATCCGGACAACTGTCCCCTTCCCGCCTGGGGTGGGAAGGGGAATGAGGGGTTGGGGGGTGATCCGGCTAATACAGATCCCCGCGTGGGATCGACGGGGTCAGCTCCGGATCGCCTGCGCAGGCAGGGCAGGGGCAGAGCCGGCGCAGGAACTCGAAGCGGTAGATGCCCGTGCCGTGGCCGTCCGACCAGAGGAACGAGACCGCGTAGTTGCCGACCGGCTGGATCTCCACCGAGCGCATCGGCGACGCCGGCGGGATGAAGTGGATCGCCTCGTTGGTGTGCCCCTGGCACGAGGCGCAGGGGCAGTAGCCGCGCAGGTAGTCGTAGTCGTACTCGCCCACGTGACCGTCGGTCCAGGTGATGCGGAGCCGGCCCTCCTCGGGGAGGCGGCGGAGCTCGGTGGGGCGGGGGGACTGCTCGCCGGGGTGGGATTCACTCATCGGGGCGCTCTCGACAGGACGCCGATGCTAGCATCCGTGTGCGCACTCCGGGAGGAGACCCACCATGTCCAGATCGTCCAGATCGTCCAGATCGGCCCGTACGCTCCGCGGCACCCTGCTCGTTCCGGCGCTCGGCGCCGCCCTCCTCGTCAGTCTGCTCGTCGCCTCGCCTTCGCTCGCCCAGTCCGGAAACCCGTCCGGGTACGGGACCGCCCGGACCGGCGGTCAGTTCGAGCTCACCCCGTACGTCGCCTACCGCTTCGGCGGCGAGGTCCGGAGCAACGACGACTACCACGACCGCTACGACTCGACCGACATCGACGAGAGCGAGGCCTACGGCGTGACCCTCGACGTGCCGGTCGCCGGCGGCTTCAGCATCGAGCTCCTGGTCTCGCGCCAGCAGACCCAGGCGCAGTTCGACGAGGGCCTGTTCGAGCCGTCGTTCAGCCTGGGCGACATCGACGTGACCTACGGCCACGTCGGAGCGCTCTACCAGTGGCACCTGGGCCAGGCCCGTCCGTTCGTCGTCGGCAGCATCGGCGGCACCCTGTTCGACCCGAGCTTCCCCGGCGCCGATGACGAGACCCGCGTGTCGATCGGGCTCGGCGGCGGTGTCAAGGTGTTCTTCGCCGAGCACTTCGGCGTGCGGCTGGAAGGGCGCGGCTTCTGGACCGATGTCGACGACGGCAACCATCGCGACCGCGACCGCTATCGCTACGGCGACGACGGCAGCACGCTATTCCAGGGCGAGGCGTCGGCCGGCCTGATCTTCGCCTGGTAGAGGAGGGAGATGGAAGCGGCCCGCCGCGTCAGCAGACCCGGCTGATCAGCGGCGGATGGATGCGGTTGCGCCCGTCTTCTTTCGCCCGGTAGAGCGCCTGGTCGGCGAGACGGATGAGGTCGCGGGCCGTCGGCTCGCCCGGCAGGGCGCCGGAGTCGAGGCTCGCCAGGCCGATGGAGATCGTGACCGTCGCCTCCTCGCCGTCCTCCATCGGCGTGCGCACCTCCTCGACCAGCCGGCGCAGCTTGTCGGCCACGACCCGGGCGCCGGCGAGCTCGGTCTCCGGCAGCACCAGCAGGAACTCCTCGCCGCCGTAGCGCCCGACCGCGTCGGACGAGCGGAGACCGGAGGTGAGCACCTGGGCCACCCGCTTGAGCAGGCCGTCGCCCGCCAGGTGGCCGTAGCGGTCGTTGACCTCCTTGAAGTGGTCGAGGTCCGCCATCCCCACGGTCAGCGGCCGGTCGTAGCGCCGTGCCCGGTCGAGCTCCTTGTCCAGCGCCTCCAGGATCGCCTCGCGCCGGAGCAGCCCGGTCAGGCTCTCGTAGGTGGCGGACTCGAACAGCCGGGCGTTCTGGAAGACCGTCGCCACGTGGTGGGTCAGCAGGTTGAGCAGCTCCAGCTCCTCGGACGGGAACCGCTCGGTGTTCTCCTTGGCGCCGAGGACCAGGAGGCCGATGAGCTCCGAGCGCACCAGCAGCGGCGCGACCACCGCGGCGTCGAGCACCGGCAGCACGGCGATGAGATGGCTCGACTCCGCGCCGTCGCGCACCTCCTCGAGCTGGCGCACGGTCACCGGCCGGCCGACCTGGTGGAGCACCTCGACCGCCGGATCGTCGCGCTCGACCAGCAACCCGCTCAGCAGGTCCGGCTCCTTCAGGGTCGTGGCCAAGGGCGAGAGCAGCCGGCTCTCCGCATCGGCCAAGAGCAGGGTCGCCGACGACACGGCGAACGTCGTCTCCAGCCGCTCGACCAGGTGGCTGCCCATGAGCGGCAGCTTGACCAGCCCCGGCAGCTCACCGGCCAGCGACACCAGCCGCTCCCGGAACGCGTGGCGCTCCGGGAAGAAGCGGTGGTCGATCAGGCGCTGGAGCGATCGGCGAAGCGGCGAGAACAGCAGGCCGAGGACCAGGGTCACCGCCGAGATGAACCAGACCGAGCGGCCGTGGGCCACCAGGTTCGAGAAGAAGGCGCTGCCCGCGCCGAGGGCGGCGTAGAAGAAGAGGACCAGCGCGCCGGTCACCCCGGTGTAGAGCAGCCCCCGGCGAACCACCACCTCGATGTCGAGGAGCTGGTAGCGGTAGATCGCGATGAACACAGCCAGCGGGTAGGCGAGGAGGGTGAGCGTCTCCACCGTCAGGAACGCCCCCGGGACCTGGCGGCCCTGGATGGTGAAAGCGGTGAGCAGCAGGACGTAGACCGCCCACGGGGTGACGCCGGCGAGCACCAGCCCGGCCTGGTGGCGCCCCTGGGGCTCCTCGGCCCGCGCCACCTGGAGCGCCAGGATCAGCGGCACCGCGACCGCCCACAGCGGCAGGCCGAAGTTGACCAGCGCGGCGTCCGACTGGAGCGAGGTCCACGGGAACAGGTCGTGGCCGAAGCCGTCCTCGATCAGGTAGGTCAGGCAGCAGAGGAGGCCGCCGCCGAGGCCGATGACGTAGTAGAGCGGGATCAGCCACGGCCGGCGCTCGACCCAGCCGTAACGCCGCGGGATGACCGATGCCAGGTGGAGCTCCAGGGACATCTCGGCACCGGTGAGCAGGTAGTAGGCCGACAGCGCCACCAGGACCAGCCCCGGGTTGCCGATCGACTCGTAGGGCAGGGCGAGCTCGATGCTGACCGCCGCGGCGAACAGGAACAGGACCCGCGCACGGACGTCACCCGGTCCCTGGAACAGCGCCAGGAGCGCCAGCCCCAGGTAGCCGAACAGGGCGAGGGTGTCGAGGGTGAACTGGAGCAGCGGAAAGGCGACGCCCGGCTCGACGGAGAGGGTGATCGTGTCGGCGCCCCGGCGGAGGACGAACGAGATCGGCCTGCCGCGCTGGAACGACTCGGCCGCGATGTCGTAGTCGATCAGCTTGTCGAGCGGGTGACCGTCGACCGAGAGGATCTCGTCGTCTTCTCGGATGCCCGCACGGGCTGCGGGGAGATCGGCGACGATCTCGGCGACCCGCACACCGTCGTCGGCCCGCTCGAGCACCACGCCGACCATCCGGTCCGAGCGCACTTTCGCCTCGCGCGCCTGGATTGCGAAAAGCACGGCGATGATGACCGTCAGCGCGGTGGCGACGGTGATTCTTGCGGCCCGGCTGGATAACAAGGCCCTGGTCCTCGGGTTCCGATGTTACCGGTTGGAGGAACCTTAGCATGGACGGCACGCAGATCCGCCGTCGGTCAGGGTGGGTCCCAGGTGCCTACCGGCGTCCACGGGCCGCAGCGGGCGACGCGCCAGGCGGCGCGCAGCGATCCGACCAGCGCACCGTCCTTCTTGATCGCGCCTTGTGCGTAGTGGCTGCACGACGGCCGGAAGCGGCAGCGGACGCCGACGTGGCCGAGCACCGGCGAGAGGGTAGCCTGATAGGTGTCGATGGCGGACAGCAGGATGCGGGCGGAAAGCTGTTCGCGGGGCGGCCGGGTGAGGTCGAGGACGAGGAGGGCGCCGAGGACGAGGGCGATGGTGAGGAGCTTGCGGCGGCGCAGCCCAGGGCGGCGCCCACCCTCCTGCCCCGAACGGCGACTCGACAGGGCGCCGGATCGGGCGCCGGATCGGGTCGAGGGAGGGGCGGCGGAGCCGGCGGGCTCGCCGGGCGCTGGCCCGGCGGAGCGGTCTGAGATCGGCCGGGTGGGCATCACGACCGGCGGCCGGGTGGCGCGGTGGCGGGGCCGTCTCCGACCCCGCCGACCGTCGACCGGCCCCGAAGAGAGATCCTCAAGGGATCTGGTTGGCGTAGTCGCTGATGAACGGAACCATGAACCGCTCGCCGTTGAGCGCCTTCACCAGGCAGAGGACGTGGAGGACGATGATCCCGAGCCAGATCAAGAGCGACAGGATCGGCATGACGCAGCCGAGCCCGGGGATCATGCTCAAGATGAAGATGACGACGCCGATGATGACCTCCGCGATCAGCAGGACCAGCCCATGGCGGGCGTGCCACTTGATCTCCGCATCGTCGCGCTCGGTGAGATAGGGCACCAGCGACAGCACCCAGAGATAGGAGAGCACCAGCATCAGGCCGCGGTTCTGTTGACCGCCCGGTGTGATCGGTGGGGGCGGAGGAGGTGCACCGGCTCCGGTGTTACCGTCCGACGGCGGAGGCGGGGGCGAAGGCTGATTCTCGTCGCTCATGGAGAGACTCCTTTCTTTGAGCACGGAGAGAACAGAGGTCGCTCAGAAATCTTGTACGGAGAGTCTAGCGAAGGGTTCCGTCGGGCCACAACAAGAATCGCTTCAACTCCCGGTCCGCGAGCCTCCCGTCTCCTCAGCGGAGAGGCCCAGGTCGGCGAGCGCGGCCTCGAAGGCCTCCCGCTCGGAGGTGAAGACCGAGAGCCGGAGCCGGACCGCGGCGCCGTAGCTCTCCTCGAGCAGGTCGACCCGGGGCGGATGGACCAGCCGTTTGACGCCGCCGATCCGGTCGTAGGGCAGCTCGACCGACAGCTCGACCGCGGGCACGTTGCGCACCAAGGGGAGAGAGCCGAGGGCCTCGCGGGTGGCGCCGGCGTAGGCCCGGGCGAGCCCCCCTTTGCCGAGCTTCGTGCCGCCGAACCAGCGCACCACCACGGCCAGCACGTCCGACAGCTCGGCCCCGCGCAGAACCTGGAGGATCGGTACCCCCGCGGTGCCGGCGGGCTCACCCGCGTCGGAGCTCCGTTCGACCGGGCTGCCGCCGAGCGGGCTGCCGAGGCGGGCCGCCCAGCAGTGGTGGGTGGCTTCGGGGAACTCGGCGGCGACCGCCGCGAGCCCCTGCCTGGCCGCCGCGTCGTCCGTCGCCGGGCGGACGACGGCGAGGAAGCGGGAGCCGCGGTCGCGGATCTCGCCCCGGGCCTCGCCGGACGGCGCCAGGTACCCCTCGTCCCGCGGGTCTCCGGTCTCGGGCGGGGGCGGGGCGGTCACGGCGCCTGACGGACCGCGCCGACCGGGGAGGTGCCGGGCACTGCCGTCGCGGCGAGCACCCGGTCGTAGATGTCGCGGTAGCGGCCGACGATCCGGTCCTGGTCGAAGTGCTCGACCGCCCGGCGCCGGGCGGCGCGGCCGAACTGCGCGCGCAGATCGTCATCCTGGAGCAGCCGCACGGCGGAGTCCGCCATCGCCTGGACGTCGCCGACCTCGGCCAGGAACCCGGTCTCGCCGTCGATCACCACCTCCGGCAGGCCGCCGGCGGTGGTGGCGATCACCGGCACGTGGCAGGCCATCGCCTCGAGCGCCGACAGGCCGAACGACTCGCTCTCCGACGGCAGGAGGAAGAGGTCCGCGCCGACCAGCACCTCCTCGATCAGCGGCAGGCTGCCGAGAAAGGTGACGGCGTGGCAGGTGCCCTGCTCGCGGCACATGAGCTCGGCCTTGGCCCGGTCCGGCCCGTCGCCGACCAGCAGCAGGCGCGCCTTGACCTTGTCCAGGATGCGGCGGAAGGTCTCCACCACGTCGGGCACCCGCTTGACCGGCCGGAAGTTCGAGATGTGGACGACGACCTTCTCCCCCGGCCGGGCCCAGCGGCGCGCCCCCGGGCCCTGGCGCGCCTCGGCGAAGCGCACCGGGTCGATGAAGTTGGGGATCACGTCGATCGCCTTGTCGACGCCGAGCTGCTCGCGGGTCTGGTCGCGCAGCGACCGCGAGACGGTGGTCACCGCGTCGCTCTCCATGATGCCGAAGCGGGTCGTCTCGAGATAGTTCGGGTCGTTGCCGACCAGGGTGATGTCGGTGCCGTGGAGGGTGGTCACCACCGGCAGCGGCCGCGGCGCCAGGATCTGGCGGGCGAGCACGGCGGAGACGGCGTTGGGCACGGCGTAGTGGACGTGGAGCAGGTCCAGGTCCTGGTGGCGGGCGACCTCGACCATCTTGGTGGTCAGCGCCAGGGAGTAGGGCGGGTACTCGAACAGCGGGTAGTTGGGGACGTGGACCTCGTGGAAGAAGACGCCGGGCGAGGCGAGCGAGAGGCGCGACGGCAGGGCGTAGCTGATGACGTGGACCTCGTCGCCCCGGCCGGCCAGCGCCATGGCGAGCTCGGTGGCGACGATGCCCGAGCCGCCGAAGGTGGGGTAGCAGACGATGCCGATCTTCATCGGATTCCTCTCATCGGGTTCGGTTCACCGGATGCCGCCGGGCACCAGCTCGAGGAGACGCTCGGCGCGCGGAATCGCGACCGGCAGACGGGTGGTGAAGGGCTCGGCGAAGGTCGCGCCGATCAGCAGGCCGAAGTGGCGGGCCCGCCCTTCGACCGTGGCCCGGAAGTCGGCGCTCGCCACCTTGGTCTTCGGTGCGGAAGGCTCCTCCCCGCTGTTCGCCCGGCCCGGGTCGCCCTGGAAGATCTGGCTCTCGTAGGCGTCCAGCGCCCGCTGCTTGGCGTCCCAGCCGGCGGTGACGTCGACGATGAACGAGGGGGCGAAGGGGTCGTGCTGCATGTAGGAATGGACCGCCGCCGGCCGGAAGGGGGCGAGATCGCCGGCGGCCGCGCCTCCCGTTGGGGCCGCTCTCTGGGGCGAAACGCGGCCGGCGAGCCCGGCGTAGAAGCAGGCGTCCTCGACCAGCCGGTGGGCGCGCCCGTGGTCCGGGTGCCGGTCGGCCGGCGTCGGCGCCAGGACCACCTCGGGGCGGTACCGGCGGAGGAGACCGATCAGGGCGTCCTCCTCCTCCGGGCCATGGCGGAGCGAGCCGTCGCCGCAGTCCATGAACAGCAGCTCGGCCGCGCCCAGGGCCTCGGCCGCGGCCTCCGCCTCGCGCTGGCGCTGCGCCGCCGTGCCACGGGTTCCGGCCTCGCCACGGGTGAGATGAAGGATGCCGACCCGCCGGCCGGCCGCGGCGAGGACCGCCAGGGTGCCGCCGCACCCGAGCTCCACGTCGTCCGGGTGGGCGCCGACGCCCAGGACATCGAGGGGCTGGCTCATGGTCTCACCTCTTGGCTCATGGTCTTACCTCTTGGCTCATGGTCTTACCTCTTGGCTCATGGCTGTACCACCTGCAGGTGGCGGCCGTCGAGCTCCATCTGGTCCCAGAGGGCGTCGATGAACCGCTCGCCGTACTTGCCGGGCCAGTGGCTCGACGAGACGACCCGTTCCTGGAGGGTGCCCTCCGGCAGGCAGATCTGTCGCAGCCGCTCGACCCGGCCGGCCTTGACCTGGTCGCTCCGGGCGGCGGCGCTGGTCACCTTGCCGCCGAAGGTTTCGAGGGCGCGGACCATGGTCTGGCGGGTCTTCTCGAGCGGCCTCTCGAGGTTGCGGTCGAGGGCGAGCGCCGACTCTCCCAGGGCGTCGAGGGCGGCCTCGACCCGCTCGCGAGCCGCCTCGACCAGCGCCGAGCCACCGTCGCCGGCCAGCAGGCGTTCGAGCTCCGTCTCCGTGCCGAGCAGGGCGGCCAGGGGCAGCTCCAGCTCCTCGAGCTTGGCCCGGTGGTGCTCCTCGAGCACCAGCACCTGGGGGCGCAGCGCCACCCACGGCGCCTCGATGCCGAGCACGCCGTAGGCGGGCGCCGCCTGGGCCATGTACGACATCTCGCCGGGACCGAGAACCATGAGCGTGGTGCCCAGGATCGCGTCCTGGATCGCCGGCCGGGCGAGCACCCCGGGGCTGATCGCGCCCGGGTTCTCGCCCAAGGTGGCGCGCAGGTCGTCGAGCGGCCTCGCGAGGGGACCGCTCTCGGAACCGGGCTCGGGGTCGGCGGCGCCCCGCAGGAGGTAGCGGTCGGACTCCCCGCCCAGCGGGCCGTCCGCCTGCCACTCGATCCGCCGGCGCTCGCCGCCGCGCAGGGCGAACAGCGGGCTCACTCCCCGCTGGGGGCTGACCTGCAGGCCGTAGCCGCGCGCGGCGATCGCCCGGTCCGCGGCCTCCGACGCCTCTTCCCAGGCGGCGCGCCGCTCGACGAAGCGCTCGAGCCAGGGCGCCTCGGCCGCCTTGACGCCGGGGTCCATGGAGTCGAGCAGCAGCGGACAGCGCTCCCCCAGCAGTGCGACCGCCAGCCGGCCGAACGCCTCGCCGAAGCGGGCGTCGGGCCGGTAGATCGACGCCAGGTCGTCCAGCCAGGTCTCGAACCGGTCGGAGGTCCGCAGCTCGCGGAGAGAGTCGAGGATCGGCCCGACGCCGGGTCCCAGGGTGCGCATGCCGACCGGCAGGAGCGGGTCCGGGTCGTCGCCGAGCTCGAACCGGCGCAGTCCGTCCGGGACGAGGAACGCCGTCCGGGCGACCTCGTGCCAGTCGTGGTCCTCGGTCGCGATCCAGAAGACCGCCACCGACGGCGTCCCGGCCGCCTCCATCTCCGCCGCCCAGCGGCCCGCGGCGACCATCTTCGAGAGGGTGTAGAGGGGGCCGCCGAAGAGTCCCGGCTGCTGGCCGGCGACCACGACCCGGGTGGCCGGATCGGCCAGGCGGTCGGCCAGGCGGTCGGCGCCTGGGTGGCCGTACGAGCGGTTCGCCCGGCGCAGGGCCGCGGCGATGTCGCCACGATCGCGCTGGGAGGGCGCCGGTCCTGACGAACCCGCCGGATCGGCAGCGTCGGCCTGCGGGGGCAGGGTGCCCGGCTCCAGAAAGCGCAGCGGCGCCAGCAGGTCGCGGTCGGTGCCGTTCAGGTAGGCCCGCGGCAGGGGGGCGACCAGCC
The DNA here is from genome assembly GCA_963843755.1 of uncultured Acidobacteriota bacterium. Lineage (GTDB taxonomy): Bacteria > Acidobacteriota > Thermoanaerobaculia > Multivoradales > DATKCC01 > CAWJLS01. Next base: position 143,503 of record CAWJLS010000011.1, on the reverse strand, counting down.
CTTCGGCCGCCAGGTCGACGCGGAGCAGGTCAGTCGCGTTTGCGACCGACGAGGATGAGTCGTTCGCTGTCACGTGTGTAGGGGTCTCCGTGGAAGTTGCCGTAGATGCCGGTGACCTGGATGCCCGCCCAGCGGAGGCCGATCTCGACCTCCTCGCGGCGGTAGGCGCGGACGCTCTCGAGGAAGGTCCGCTCGCCGTCGCCGGGGCGGACGATCCGGATCCGCTTGTTGACCCGCTTGGTGTGAGCGTCGTACCACCGCTCGATCTCGACCTCGCGGCCGTCCTTCGAGAGCGACTCCCTCGGTTGGAGCGTCTCGATCACCGGCACCGGGTTCATCAGGTCGATGAGGAACCGCCCGTCCGGGGTCAGGACCCGGACGACCTCCTCCAGCACCCGGAAGTTCTCCCGCTCGCTCTCGAAGTAGCCGAACGACGTGAAGAAGTTGAGCACCCAGTCGAACGAGGCAGGGGCGAACGGAAGCTCCCGCATGTCGCCCGCCACCCGTGGCAGGTCCGGCCGTTGTGCCAACAGCGTGAGGGAGAGGTCGATTCCGAGCACCCGGTAGCCGCGCTCCCGCAGCACGTCGGTGTGGCGGCCGGCGCCGCAGGCGAGATCGAGCGCGGCGCGCGGCACCCGCTCGCCGAGCCGCTCCTCGACGAAGTCGGCCTGGAGCGCGGCCTCGGCCCGGTCCCGGTGGGAGTAGAGCTCGAGATAGTCCTCGCCGAACCATTCCCGGTACCAGGCCATGAACGATCATGATACATCCGGGGTTCGGCACGACCCGGCGACGGTCCGACCCTCTGCGGTGCGCCGTCCGGAGGATGGACCCCACGGGAACGGTAGACTAGCCGGCGTGACCCGCTCTCCGGAGAACCCCTCGCCGGCCGCGCCGCCGGGCCCCCGCGACACGCGTCGGGCCCCGCGCGAGGCGCCCGGCCCGCCTGGACCCGACGGCCACCCGCCCGTTCGGGCCGGCCAGGCCCCATCGCCCCCGCGGCGTGGGCTGCCCGCGGTCCGGGCCGCCATGGTGCTGGCGTTCCTGCTCCACGCCGGCGCGGTGCTCCTGATCTGGCGATCGTGGGAGGCGGGCCTCCGGGGAAGCTGGCTGGTTTGGACCGACTTCCCGGTCTCGCTCCTCTACCTGGACGCCCGGAGCAGCCTGCTCCTGACCCTCAGCCTCACCCTGGGAAGCGCCTGGTGGGCCGTGATCGGCGGCGCCCTGTCCTGGGCGATCGGCCGGACGGTCCGGAGCACCCGGTGAGCCCCGACGGACGATGCTGACGATCGGCTCCCTGGCGCTCGACACGCCCCTGCTCCTGGCCCCCATGGCCGGCGTCACCGACCGGGATTTTCGGCTGATCGTGCGCCGGATGGGCGGCGTCGGCCTGGTGGCGATGGAGTTCATCTCGGCCCGTAACCTGGTCGGGGGGCAGCCGACCCTCCGGCGCCGCGAGCGGGCGCTGATGGCGTTCGACCCGGAGGAGCGGCCGCTGTCGATCCAGATCTACGGCTCCGACGCCGAGACCATGGCCGCCGCCGCCCGCGAGGTCGAGACCCTGCGCCCGGACGTCTGCGACATCAACATGGGCTGCCCGGCCAACAAGGTGCTCAAGAGCTGCGCCGGGGCGGCGCTGATGGGCGACCTGCCGCTGGCGCGCGAGATCGTCCGCCAGGTGCGCCGCGAGGTCTCCATGCCGCTGACGGTCAAGTTCCGCCTCGGCCTCGACGACGGCCGCAGCAACTACCTGGAGCTCGGGCGGATCTGCCAGGGCGAGGGGGCCGATGCCGTGACCATGCACGGGCGCACCGCCAGCCAGGGGTTCCGCGGCAGCGCCCGCTGGGAGCCGATCGCCCGGCTCAAGCAGGAGCTGGACATCCCGGTGATCGGCAACGGCGACGTGCGCACGCCGGAGGAGGCGGTGCGAATGCTGGCCGAGACCGGCTGCGACGGCGTCATGATCGGCCGCGCGGCGACCCGCAACCCCTGGATCTTCCGCCAGACCGCGGCGGCGCTCGCCTCCCGCCCCCAATCGAGTCAGCCGGGCCCGTCGGACCATCCGAGCCCTTCGGACCGTCCGGGCCGGCAGTCCCGGCCGACCCTTGCCGACCGGCGCGATCTGGTGCTCGGTCACTTCCGCACCGTCGTCGCCCGCGACGAGCCCGGCGAGGCGCTCCACAAGCTGCGCCGCTTCACCGGCTGGTACAGCCACGGGCTGCCGGGCGGCCGGGACCTGCGCCGCCAGATCAACGACCTGCCCGACCCGGAGAGCTTCCTGGCCGCGGTCGAGGAGTTCTTCGACCGGCGCGCGCTCGAGACGGCCGCCTGATCGCCCGGCTCCCCGCCGGCCGGACCCGCCACGACCGCCGGCACCGCTCCGGCATCCGACCTGCGTCACGCTCCGGCAATCTGCTCTGGCCCCGGACCCGTACAGGAGGGAGCGCACGCTGGGTGCGCGTCGGCTGCATCCGGGGAGACCTTCCTCCGGGAGGATCGATGAGTGAACGACGGACCATCGAACGGTTGATCTTCGTCTTCGACGCCGAGTCCGGCTCGCTGAGCGCCTTCTTCGACAGCGCCCGCAAGGCGCTCAAGCTGGGCGGCTGTGCCCTGTGCTCGATCACCCACGGCCTGACCGGCGAGAAATCGGACTGGCGCGACTGCCGCGAGGAGATCGGCGTGCCGATCGAGTACGTCCACCGGGACGAGGTCTCCCCGGAGCTGCGGCAGGCCGCGGGCACGCTGCCGGCGGTGGTCGCGGTGGTCGACGGCGAGCTCATCCACCTGATGGACCGCCAGGTGCTCGACCGCTGTCGCGGCAGCGTCAGCGACTTCCGAGGACGGCTGGCGGTGCGTGCCGGCATGCAGCACCTCGTCCTCCCCGGCCTGGTCGGCGACGGCGCCGCCTGAGCCCCCGGGCCCGTTCCCCCGGACCGCGAGACCCCCGATCCACCGCCCCCGTCCCCCTGGAGGCCCGCGGAGCTTCGTTCAGTTCCACGAGCTCCCGCGGGGTAAGATCCCGGCCGTGCCCGAACCCAACCCCCTGTACACGACCCGCGTCGCGGCCCCGGCCGCGGAGGTCCTGACGGCGATCAAGGACGCCGCCGAGGACTGGGGCGCGTCGTGGGAGCCGTCCGGCGGCGGGACCGCCGCGGGCGGCACGCTCCACCTGCCGGTCGTCGCCGGCCTCCGGCGCGGCTTCCAGGAGGGACGCGTGGTGGTCGAGGACGGTGCCGGCGGGAAGAAGGGCGCGGGGGACGTCCTGTCGGTGCGCTTCCAGGTCGAGCGGCAGAGCTACCGCCTGTGGACCCCCGCCATCGCCCTCCTCCTGGTCGCCGCCTGGGGCGGGGTGATGTCCGTGATCTGGCCGTTCTGGCCCCACCTGCTCCGGTTCGTGCCGATCGGCCTGGTGCTCGCCTTCTCGGCCTGGTTCCTGATCGTTCCGCGGCTGCGCAACGAAGGCGCCGAGGAGTTCCTCGGCATGGTCGAAGCCTACGCCCAAGAGGAACTGGTGGAGCCGGTGGATGCCGAACCCGGCGTTCCGGACGGCGGCCCCGGGCACATCGACGACCTGCAAAGGAGCTCGCGCGGCGAGATTCCCGGGAAGCTCCCGGGACAGTGGAATGGAGAGGTCCGGTAGGCGGTTGTACTCCAGCGAGAAGTACGCTCTTTCTCAACTGGTCGACGAAGCTCGTTGGCACCGTCTCGAACCGCCCGCCGGTCCCTCGGATCGGCGGCAGCGAGACCCGCAGGTCGCAGGCCCTGACCGGTTTTGACAGGGCCTGGTTCGGCCGCAAGGGGGCGCACTGGATTCGACGGGGAACAAGGCAGTCTGAAGGCTGCGTGCCGAGTGATCCACTCGTAAAACTGAGATCATCATAGTTGCCAACGACAACTTCGCACTCGCGGCCTAACCATAGGTCGTGACGCGCCGGAGCCAGGCCCTGATCTACGGCAGGCTCCGGGGCGCCGCTAAAGTAGATCGAAGGATCCGGGTAGGGCTCGTGACGGATCCGGATTTTTCACGAGTCTAGCCGCTCGCGCGCGGACGCTTCCTCCTGTGGCGCGACGGCGAAATCCCCAGAGGGAGCTACGCACGTAGATGCTTTCGGATTGTGTTTCTCGGACGTGGGTTCGATTCCCACCGCCTCCACCAAGTTCTAGATCGATGTCGAGTTACCTCCGCCCGGGCTTAGCCCGGGCTTTGGTGTTTCTGGGGGGTGTGAGATGCGAGGCGAAGGTGGAGGGGGCGCTCGCTCCTCGTCACCCACCATTGGCCGAGCCCAAGGTGGTCATTCCAATGCCACTTCCCGCTCTGCTCTGAAATGGGTCTCACGCGGCGGGAAGACACCTCGCCGTCATCGAGTCATGAGATGTACATTTTCCTAATGAGTCGTTCATCTTCTGCCCTGAGGGGTAGGTGGGACATATGAATGGGTCGCTCTGGAGCTTCCCGACCTGCTGTCGTCTTGTCACCCCGTCACCGAAGCGCAGGAGAGGGTGTGAGGCCACAGGATGAGCAGTACAGGCGGCGAGCAGAAGCTCCGGGCCTCCCGACCCCCTCCTCCCCCTCATGGCCCCGGGGGTAGGAGAAGGCGAACGATCCGCGGGGGGAGGGGGTCGGGAGGCCCGGGCTGGAGGGCGTCGAGGAGCGTGCCCGCGGGACCGTTTGAGCAGCCCGTGCGGCCCGGCGCGCTCCGAGCCGAGGCGAGCGTTTGTCTCCCAGCCGCCCATGACGCTCGCCGTCCCGGAAGCCGGGCCTCCCGGCCCGCTCCCGGCAGACCCCTCGCCGCAGCTCACCCCGCCCCGCCCTCACCTCGGCTCCCGCTCCGCTCCTCCCGCCCTACCCGCCCCTCAGCGCTCGCCTTCGGCCGCCCCTCGCCGTAGTGCCTCCGCCAGGCTCTCGGTGTACGGCGCCTCCAGCACCCCGACCTCGGTGATGATCGCCGTGATCAGCTCCGCCGGCGTGACGTCGAAGGCCGGGTTCGCCGCCTCGACCCCCTCCGGCGCCACCCGCGTCCCGAACACGCTCGTCACCTCCCCGGCCGCCCGCTCCTCGATCGGGATCTCCGCCCCGGTCGCCGTGTCCGGATCGACGGTCGACAGCGGCGCCGCGATGTAGAACGGCACCCCGTGGCGCTGGGCCAGCACTGCCAGCACGTAGGTACCGATCTTGTTGGCCGTGTCGCCGTTGGCCGCGATCCGGTCGGCGCCGACCACGATCCGGTCGACCAGGCTCCGGGTCATCAGCGAGCCGGCGCTCGAGTCGGTCACCAGCCGGTGGGGGATGCCGATCTTCTGGAGCTCCCAGGCCGTGAGCCGCGCGCCCTGGAGCAGCGGCCGGGTCTCGTCCACCCAGACCTGGCCGACCCGGCCCCGGTCCCAGGCCGAGTGGATGACCCCGATCGCCGTGCCGTAGCCCGCCGTCGCCAGCGCTCCGGCGTTGCAGTGGGTCAGCACCCGGTCGCCCTCGGCGAAGAGAGCCGCGCCGTGCTCGCCGATCCGGCGGTTGGTCTCGATGTCGCGGGCGTGGAGCTCTTCGGCCCAGGAGAGCAGCGCCGCCCGGACCGCGGCGCCATCGCCACCGTCTCCTTCTCCCGCGTCTGGCTGGAGGGCGCGCTCGAAAACCTCTCGTCCGCGCGCCAGGGCCCAGTGGAGGTTGACCGCCGTCGGCCGGGTGCCGCCGAGCAGGTCCGAGACCTCGTCGAAGCGCCGTCGCAGGGCGTCGCCCGAGAGCGGGCCCGCTCCGGTCAACCCGACGACCAGGCCGTAGGCCGCGGCGACCCCGATGGCCGGCGCCCCGCGCACCGAGAGGCGGCGGATCGCGCCCGCGACGTCGTCCACCTCGTCACAGGTGAGCCAGACCTCCTCGACGGGGAGCCGGGTCTGGTCGATGAGCTCGAGGTGGTCGTCGCGCCAGCGGATGGGGGAAAACGGTCCGTTCTTGGTCATGGCACGGGAAGTCTAGTACCCTTTGCCCGGGCTCGGTGCCGCCGCCGGGAGCGCCGCGGGTCACTCCGGTCCGCGGGGCGATGTGTCTCGGCCCCCCCTCCGCGGCACCCTGCCTCGAGCCGTACAAGCGCCGTCCCTCCCGGGGCGCGGCGATCAACCTGACGAGGAGTTCCCGTGAAAGGTGATCCAAAGAAGCGCGGCTTCTCTACTCGCGCCATCCACTCGGGCCAGCGCCCCGATCCGACCACCGGCTCGGTGGCCTTCCCGATCTACCAGACCTCCACCTACGTCCTCGACGGGCTCGGGGAGGACAAGGGGTACGAGTACGCGCGGGTCCAGAACCCGACACGCCAGGCGCTCGAGGAGAACGTCGCGTCGCTCGAAGGAGGCATCGCGGGCCACGCCTTTGCCTCCGGCATGGCGGCGATCCAGGTGCTGATGACCAGCCTGCGCTCCGGCGACCACGTGATCGCGTCCCACAACGTCTACGGCGGGACCTACCGGCTGTTCGACAAGGTGCTGCAGCGCTACGGCCTGAAGTTCACCTGGGTGGACACCACCGACCCGGCCAAGGTCGCCGCCGCCCTGACCCCGGAGACCCGGCTGGTCTACGCGGAGACGCCGACCAACCCCCTGATGGAGGTCAGCGACATCTCCGCCCTGGCCTCGATCGCTCACGACGCCGGCGCCCTGCTGGCGGTCGACAACACCTTCCTGTCGCCCTACTTCCAGCGCCCGCTCGCCCTCGGGGCGGACATCGTGGTCCACTCGACCACCAAGTTCCTCAACGGCCACAGCGACTCGGTCGGTGGCGTCCTGATCACCTCCCGCGAGGAGGATGCGGAGTGGTTCCGCTTCGTGTCGAAATCGGCCGGGGCGATCCTGAGCCCGATGGACAGCTTCCTGGTGATGCGCGGGATCAAGACGCTCGCCGTGCGCATGGAGCGCCACGAGGCCAACGCCCGGGCCGTGGCGGCCGCGCTCGACGCCCACCCGAAGGTCCACGCCGTCCTCTACCCGGGCCTCCCGAGCCACCCGGGTCACGCCGTGCAGAAGGCCCAGGCGAGCGGCTTCGGCGCCCTGATCACCTTCGACGTCGGCGGCTACGACGAGGCCAAGCGCCTGCTCGATCGGCTGGAGGTGCTGAGCCTGGCCGAGAGCCTGGGCGGCGTCGAGACCCTGATCTCCCACCCGGCGTCGATGACCCATGCGTCCGTGCCGGCCGCCATCCGGCGCGAGCTCGGCCTGACGGACGGCATGGTGCGGGTGTCGGTGGGCATCGAGGACGAGGCGGACCTGCTGGACGACCTGGCGCGGGGGCTGGACGCGATCTAACGGATCACCCCCCAATCCCTCGATCCCTTTCCCGGGGCTTGCAGCCTAATCCGTGTCCGGGAAGGGGGGGCCGTCGTCGGCGTCGTCCTCGTCGGGGAAGGGGGCGCTCTTGTCGACGCAGGCGGCCATCCAGTCGAGGAAGGTCTGCTCGCCGCGCCCGACGTCGAAGGTAAGCAGCTCCGGCACGTCGTAGGTGTGGAGCTCCCGGACGGTCTCGAACACCGCCTCGAGCTCGCTCTCCATGGTCTTGGCGATCAGCAGCAGCTCCGCGTCGCTGCAGATCTTCCCCTGCCAGCGGTAGACCGAGCGCACGCCGTGGACGATGTTGACGCACGCCGCGAGGCGCCGGGCGACCAGCTCCCGGGCGATCAGGTTGGCCTGCTCTTCGGTTCCGACGGTGGTAACGACGACGGTGGCGCCCATCGGCCGGGAGCCTACTCCAGCCCGTCGAAACCGGTCAAACCGCCCGGTTCGGCACCGGCCGGCCGCCCAGGCGGTGAGCGGCGTGGCCCGCACGGTGCGGCGCCTGGCCGGCCGGGGGGCGGTCATTTCCAGACCCCCGTCTCGGCGTCGTGGAGCAGCACCGTGACCTTGCCGCTGGCCCCGTAGACCCGGATCGCCGCCGTCCACCGGCCGCCGGTGGTCAAGTAGAGCGTTCCCGAGGTCGAGGTCCCCAGGGGGCTGAAGCTCACCAGGTCCGAGTTGCCGAAGCGGAGCGGGTCGTCGCGCCGGTGGAGGGTGCGGCGCGGGTCGGACGGGTCGTGGGGCAGCGGTCCCGGAGGAAAGCCGGGGCGGACCGAGCCGTCGAACCGGCGCAGCGGCCGGGGCGCCTCGAGCTGCGGGTCGACACCCCGGCGGATGTCGCGGGTGCGCACGCCGTCCCCGTCGCCGTCGGCATAGAGCGCCCAGCCGATGCCTTCGCCATCGTCGATGAAGCGCACCGCGACATGGGCGTTCTCGCGCACCGCCCGCAGGCGGGTCCTGCGCAGGACCCCGACCATCTCGCCGGCGGCCAGGCGCAGGCGGACGCGTTGGGTGATGTGGATCAGCGGCGGCAGGCCGAGGGAGAGCAGGAGGCCGGCGACGGCCAGGACGGTCAGGAGCTCGATCAGGGTGAAGCCGCGGGCTGGACCGCGCGGAGAAGGGCGAAGGTGGGCGAGCATGGTCTTATCCCGTCGGTCCAGGGATCCGGTGTGGCGGGGCCGGAACCCTCCGGCCCCGCCACCGCCGTCTTACCGCTGCTCTCCGGCCGGCTCGTCCGCGATCCGCTCGCGGGCCTCCGCAGTGCTCACCTTGGTGGTCAGCGTCGTGTCGCCGTCAACCGCGATCCACGGCTCCAGCAGCTCGAAGGTCTTGTCGCCGACGCCACGGACCAGCATCAGGTCCTCCGGGCTGGCGAACTTGCCGTTCGCGTCGCGGTACTCGACGATGCGCCCGGCGATCGACGGGCCGACCCGGGGCAGCAGCGTGAGCTGATCGGCCTTGGCGGTGTTGATGTTGACCACGGCGTTGGCCCCGTCGGCGCCGCTCGCTGCGCTCGCTCCATTGGGGGCCGCCGCGGCGGGGACCGACAGCGTGACCAGGGCAAAGAGGGCCAGAGCGGCCAGGACCTGAAGACGGAGAGCGGCGTGGATCTGGATCTTGGAACGGGTGTGGATCTGGGTCATGGATTGAATCTCCTGTCAGTGAATCGTGTGTGTGGTTGATCTGGTGTCGAAGGAATCGGGCCCCCGTGCGGGGGCCCTTTGCCTTGCCGTGTCGTTCGTTTGCGGGTTTCGTCGTCCGGCACTCACCTCCTCTCGGTTCTGCCCCAGGGAGAGAGCAGACTCCGATCCAGGTGTGCCAGAACGATCTAACCTACTGACAGGAGGTTAGTTATGAGGATTTCCGCCAAGCGACGGATCGGCCGCGGAGTCCAGCGAACCTGCGGCGTCTCGGCCGACAGCCAGCCGGCCGACCCGCGGGAGAGGGTCCTTGGAGCGCCCCGCGCAATGTCCAGCGGTTTGGACGAACGCAAGATCCCTGGACTCGGTTCGGTCACCGCCGGGCCGGGGGTTCGAGGGCGACCGCGGCCGGCACGAGGGGGCGCACGTCGGCGTCCGGAGAGGCGCTGGCTCCGGTGGTGGAGCGGCAGCGTTTGCGGTACAGTTCTGCGGCTATGGCCCAACCGACGAAGAGGCCCCTCCGCGAGATTCTCGAGGCCCTGCTGATCGCCGCGCTGTTCCTCCGCTTCGCCAACACGTTCGTCGTCCAGACCTTCTACATCCCCAGCGAGTCGATGGAGAAGACGCTGCTGGTCGGCGATCACCTGTTCGTCAACCGGTTCATCTACGGCCCGATGGCGACCTCGCTGGAGGAGAAGCTGCTGCCCCAGCGCGACGTCCGGCGCGGCGACATCGTCATCTTCCGCGCGCCGGCGGAGCCGAAGATGGACCTGGTCAAGCGCTGCATCGGCCTGCCGGGCGACACGATCCAGGTGATCGACAAGCAGCTCTATCTCAACGGCAAGCCGGTCGAGGACTCGCAGTACGCGATCCACATCGACCCGCGGATCCAGTTGACGCGAGACTTTTTCGGGCCGTACACGGTCCCGGCCGGCAACTACTTCTGCATGGGCGACAACCGCGACAACTCGAACGACAGCCGGTTCTGGGGCCCGCTGCCCAAGAAGCTCGTCAAGGGCCGGGCGACGATGATCTATTGGTCGTACTCCGGCCAGACGCCCGACGGCGAGTGGCACGGCACGGCGGACCTGCTCACCCACATGGGCAAGACGCTCATCGGGTTCCCGTTCAAGACGCGCTGGGGCCGCACCTTCCACGTCATCCACTGATGTCCGCCCCGAAGCCGTGGCTCCAGGAGGTCGCCGAGGCGCTCCTGGTGGCGTTGATCTTCGCCGTCTTCGCCCGCACCTGGATGGTCCAGGCGTTCAAGATCCCGACGGGCTCGATGGAGGAGAACCTGCTGGTCGGCGATCACATCCTGGTCAACAAGTTCGTCTACGGGCCTGCGCTCGGGCCGCTCGAGCGGACGCTGCTGCCGGAGCGCCACATCCGGCGGGGCGACATCGTGGTCTTCAAGTACCCGGAGGACCCGGAGCGCGACTTCATCAAGCGGTGCGTCGGCCTGCCGGGGGACGAGGTCGACCTCGAGGGCAAGAAGCTCTACGTCAACGGTCATCGGGTCGCGGAGCCCTACACCTACTTCACCGACCCGACCACCTACCCGGAGTCGCCGTTCGTGCCCGAGCACTACCGGCAGCGGGACAACTTCGGACCGTTCGTCGTCCCCGCGGGCCACTACTTCTGCATGGGCGACAACCGCGACAACTCCCACGACTCCCGGTTCTGGGGCACGGTTCCGGAGGACTACGTCAAGGGCCGGGCGCTCCTGGTCTACTGGTCGGTCGACGTGCCCAAGGCCCGGCGCGCCCAGGTGGAGCAGGAGCCGTGGTGGCGCGCGACGGTCGACCAGACCGCGATGCTGGCCGAGCACACCCGCTGGGCGCGGACGTTTCGGCTGGTTCGCTGAGCCGTTCGCGGGCGGGGAGCCCGGGGCCGGAGGTGGGGTAGACTTGGCGACCCAACCCGAACCGAAGGAGAGGATCTGATGACGGTGCCGAAAGGACAGCGGGGCGAAGGCAACATCGGCTGCATTTTCTGGGCGGTGGTCTTCGCGGTGATCGCCTACGTCGCCTGGACCATGGTTCCGATCAAGATCGCCAGCGCCCAGCTCAGCGACTACATGGAGGACCAGGCGCAGTACGCGGAGCACCGGACCCCTGAAGAGATCAAGAAGTCGATCCTCGGCAAGGCGAAGCTGCTCGGCCTCCCTCTCGATCCCAAGAAGCTCACGGTCAAGAAGTCGGCCGACTACATCGAGATGGACGCCGTCTACACGGTTCCGGTCGAGTTCGTAGGCGGCTACGTCTACGAATGGCACTTCGAGCACCACATCAACCTGCCGATCTTCATCGTCTGACGACCGGGAGCGAGGGCGGGTCGGCCGCGCTGACTCCCCGGGAGCCCTTGGCCCGTGCCTGAGGCTCCCGCCGGCAGTGTCGTGCCTCCGGCCGGCCGCTTCCTCGCCGACCGGCTGGCTCCGCTGGTCGTCTTCGTCCCCGGGTTCCTCCTCGGGGTCCACCTCGGCGGGCTGCTGTTCTTCCTCAACCCGGACCTGCCGTTCGCGGCCGGTCCGGTGACCCGGGCGGCGACGTTCTACGGTCTCCTGGTCGGTCTGCCGATCGGCCTGGCGACCCTGCTGTTCGTCCGCAAGCGCCCCCGGCGCGCGTTGCGGTTCCTGCCGTGGGGCATCTCCGGTGCCCTGGCCCTCTCAGCGCTGCTCGACTCCGCCCACGCCTCGTACTACGCCTACTACCTGCCGCCCGGCATCAACGAGCGCCTGGTCAAGGCCGCCTTTTGGCTGGCGTTCGGCGCCCTGATCGCCTTCTATACGGCGCTCCTCCACAGCCTCCACCGGCGGCGCTACGGGGTCCGGTCGCGGATCGCGTTCTGGCTGCTCGCGCTGGCGTCGATCTACCTGATGGTGGAGCGGCGCGAGGCGTTCTCACCGCACCCCGAGCGCGCCCGGCCGACCGGGATCGAAGCCGCGAGCCGGCCTCTCTTGATGGTGGTGGGGATCGACAGTGCCACCCTCGACGCGATCCTGCCCATGGCGGAGCAGGGCAGGCTGCCGTTCCTCTCCCGGGTGCTCCGGGACGGCGCCTACGGCCGGCTCGAGAGCTTCGCCCCCTCGCGGCCCGCGGCGACCTGGACGACCGTCGCCACCGGCAAGTACCCGCACAAGAACGGGGTGATGGGATCGCCGGTGTACCCGGCTGGGTTCCTGTCTCCCGGGGCGAAATTACGCTTGATTCCCGTCGGCATCGGCTTCCCCACCTGGGGGTTGCCCGGCCTGCGGGGAAGCACCGAGGAGTCGGCGCGGGTCCGCCGCGTGCGGACGCTCTGGGAGGTGCTGCCTCTCCTGGGCATCCCCTCCGGCACGATCGGCTGGCCGGCGACGAAGGTCGACGCATCCGGTGTCGAGTTCGCCTTCGCCGACCGGTTCTTCCAGTCCCCCCTCGACCGGGGCGCCGCCTATCCCGAGGACCTGTCGGAGCGGGCGTGGATGTTCCGGCTGGGGGTCGGGGAGCTCGACCCGCGCCACCTGGGCGGTTTCAAGGGAACGGTCCCCGGCGACGTTCTGCACGCCATGGCGGGCGACGTCTGGCGCCAGAGCCTGGCCCGCTCCCTGTTCTCCGAAGGCTCGAGCCAGGCGCTGTTCGTGCGGCTGCCGGGCCTGTCGGAGGCGTCCGGGCGATTCTTCGGCGGCTACGCGCTCCGCCAGTTCGCCGGGCGGCAGGGGCCGGAGCTCGACCGGTCGGTCGAGGTGCTGGGCAGCTACTACGAGGAGCTCGACGCGTTCCTCGCCGCGCTGTGGGACCAGGTGAGCGGGCCGCGGCTGCTGGCGGTGGTCTCTTCCTCCGGCGCCGAGGAGCCGACCGAGGTCGAGCGGTGGGTCGGACGGCTGCGCGGAGCATCGCCGCTCCGAGGCGACCTGACCCGCGGCGCCGACGGCGTCTTCTGCCTGCTCGGCGAGGGCATCCGCTCCGACACGCTGATCACCGGCGCCTCGCTGGTGGACGTGGCGCCGACGCTGCTCTACGGAATGGGCCTGCCGGTGGCGCGGGACCTCGACGGTCGGGTGCTGGCGGAGGTGTTCGAGCGCTCGTTCCTCGACTCCCACCCGCTGACCTTCGTGCCGTCGTACGAGACCCTCGGCAGCCCGGTCGGGGAGGCCGGCGCGGGGGGCGCCGGCAGCATGAGGAGGGCAGACTCCTAGCCCTTCTTGGCGGCGGACAGGGGTACCGGCTGGGCGGGGGCGGAGGGGATCCGTTCCCGGTTCATCACGCAGCGCCCTTCGAACACGGCGCCGTCCTCGATCGCCAGCGACGGCGTCTCGAGGTCCGCGAACAGCCGGCCCTGGCTGCAGAGCTGGACCTTCTTGGCCGCGTGGAGCGTGCCGCGGACCGTGCCGGAGATGTAGATCTGGCCGACGCGAATGTCGCCGTCCACCTCGCCCCCTTCTCCGATCACCAGGACGCCGTCCGAGACGATGCTCCCTTCCACCTTGCCTTCGATCCGGAACGAGGCGTCGAACCGCAGCTCGCCGTGCAAGTGGCTACCGGCGTCGACGAACCCGTTGAGCTCGGCCTCCGGGTGGTCGTTCCTGAAGATCATGGGGCTTCTCCTTCGGCGGGTGGTTGGGGTCGATGCCAGGGGACGGATTGTGTCACAGCCGGTCAGTCCATCAGCCGGTCGTAGAGCCGGATGAGCTCGTCCTCGGAGTGGTACTGGATGCGGATCGAGCCGCCCTTGCCACGACGCTGGATCTCGACCTTGGTCTGGAGACGCCGGGTCAGCTTCTCCTGGGCGGCGGCGGCGAAGACCTCGGGCTCCGGCTGGGCGCCCTTCTTCTTGGAGCCGCTCTTGCTCGGCTCTTTCGCCCCGGCGGCGCGCCGTTCGAGGTCGCGGGCGGTGAGGCTGTGGTCGACCGCCTCGGTCGCCAGGGCGAGCTGCCGGCCGGTGTCTTCGATGGCGAGCAGCGGCCGCGCCTGGCCGGCGGTGAGCTGACCGGCACGGATCAGCTCCTGGATCTCGGCAGGCAGGTTGAGCAGCCGCAGGGCGTTGGTGACGGTCGAGCGGCTCTTGCCGACCCGGGTGCCGATCTCCTCCTGGGAGAGGTCGAACTTGCTCGCCAGGGTCCGGTAGGCCTCGGCCTCCTCGACCGGGTTGAGGTCGCTGCGCTGGAGGTTCTCGACCAGGGCCAGCTCGAGCAGCTCCCGGTCGTCGGCGACCTCGCGGACGACCACCGGCACCTGCTCGAGGCCGGCCCGCTGGGACGCCCGCCAGCGGCGCTCGCCGGCGATGATCGAGTAGGTTCCCCGGCCGTCCGGCGTGACGACGATCGGCTGCATCAGCCCCTGGGCCCGGATCGACTGGGACAGCTCCTCGAGCTTCTCCTCGTCGAAGGTCGTCCGCGGCTGGTACTTGTTCGGGTGGAGCTGGCCGATCGGCAGGGTGCGTGCCGGTTCGTCTTGGAGCAGGGCGTCGAGGCCCCGGCCGAGCCCGCGTTTCTTCGGCGGGCTCACGCCGCGGCCCCGCGCATGTACTCCCGGGCGAGGTCGAGATAGGCCTCCGCCCCCCGGCACTTGATGTCGTACTCGAAGATCGGCAGGCCGTGGCTCGGCGCCTCCGCCAGACGGACGTTGCGCGGCACGACGGCATCGAAGACCCGGCCGGGGAAGTGGTTGCGGATCTCGGCCGCGACGTCGCGCGACAGGTTGGTGCGGTCGTCGTACATGGTCAAGAGGATGCCGGCGATGTCGAGCCCCGGGTTGATCGTCGCCTGGACCCGGCGCACGGTCGCCATGAGCTCGCTGATGCCTTCGAGGGCGAAGTACTCGGTCTGCAGCGGGACCAGCACGCCGTCGGCGGCGGTCAGGGCGTTGACGGTGAGGTGGCCGAGCGACGGGGGGCAGTCGAGCAGGATCATGTCGTAGTCGTCGGCGACCTGTTCGAGGATGCCGCGCAGCCGGAGCTGCCACCCCTCGGTGCCGACGAACTCCACCTCGACGCCGACCAGGTCCCGGTCGGAGGGCAGGACGTCCAGGTTCGGGAAACCGGACTGTCGGATGGCGTCGCGGATCGGTGCGTCGCCGACCAGCACCTGGTAGAGGTGGGGAGGCGAAGCCACCAGGCCGACGCCGCGGGTCGCGTTCCCCTGGGGATCGCAATCGACCAGGAGCGTGCGCCGCTCGAAGGCGCCGAGGGCGGCGCCGAGGTTGATGGCGGTCGTGGTCTTTCCGACGCCGCCCTTCTGATTGGCGATTGCTACGATCTTGGCCATTCGAACCTCGGTTCTGGCGTCGTGATGGCTGACTCAGTCGCCGGCGGCGACCGGACGGAGCTCGAGGATCCGGCGGTGGCGGGCACCCGGAAGGGCCCGCGAACGCCCCGGTGCCAGCCCCGGTGGTAGCTCCGGATCGGACGCACCCGCCCAGATCAACACGCGACTCGCGGCCGAAAAGCGCGTCGCCAGGGCGGCGAGGGCTTCCCGGGGGAGCTTCAGCGCACGGAGCGTCACCACGTCGATCCGGTCGGGCAGATCCTGCGGCAACGGGCGCTCGACTCTAGCATTGAGGCACCGGCAGGGCAATCCGCTCCGGCGGCCGGCCGCCTGGAGGAACGCCCACCGCCGTTCGCGCGGCTCGACCAGCACGACCGCGAGATCGGGACGTGCCGCGGCGAGGACGAACCCGGGGAACCCGGCGCCGGAGCCGACGTCCACCAGGGTCTCGGCCGCGTCCGGAAGGAGGGGCACCCCCTCCAGGGCTTCGGCGTAGTGGCGCTCGACCACGTCGCCGACCGCTGCCGGCCCGAGCAACGACAGGGCACGGTTCCACCGCCGCAGCTCCTGGTAGTGGGCGTGGAGCGCGCGGGCGGTCGCCTCCGGCACCGGCACCGCGGTGGCGGCGCGCAGCCGGTCGGCGAACGTGGCGAGGTCGAGGTCGGGCAGCTCGGCGGACACGAGCCCGATTATGGGTCAGTCGTCCGTCCGGCGCCACCGCTCCGTTTCACGGGAAACTTGACGGTGAAACAACTCCGCACCACGCCTGGGTGCCGAAGTTGACGCCACTCCCGGTTTCACGGGAAACTCGACGGTGAAACAACCACCAACATCCCAACCGAACCGAACCCAACGCCCCCATCCTCCGCCGGTCAGCCCGGCATGTTTCACGGGAAACATCACAGTGGACCAGCCCTCCGACTTTCAGGCCGGCTTCCTCCTCGGCATCCTCGTAGGCGAGGGGCACTTCGGCGGCGATGGCCGCCAGCCCCAGGTAACCCTCCGGATGCACACCGACCACGAGGCCCTCTTCCGCTGGCTCGAGACCACCTTCCCACCCGGCAAGCTCTACGGCCCGTACCATCACGGCGGGCGCAGCTACTACCAGTGGATGGTCCGTGGCGCGGCCCTCCGCGACCACCTCCTCCCGCTCCTCGACCGCCACCTCACACCTGAGCTGGACGGCAAGGCCTACGCGCGATTCCAGGAGATGAAGCGCCGCTACCGGCTCTAGGTGTGCGCGCGGCAGGACCACGTGGCCGCGCGGTTCTGGCGCGCACACCCCTGGCCCCCGCCGCAGAACAGACCCAGGCGCAGGGTCGAGCCATCGCCCGCCGCGCGCCGGCGGGCAAGAAAAAACCGGCGCCCGGGGAGTCGCCCCGTCGCGCCGGCCCGTTCAGCTCCGTGCGGAAAGATCTACCGCGGAACCACCTTCAGCCGCTTGTAGTAGCCGCTCCCGACGCTCTCGGTTTCGACGCTCGGGTCGTCCGCCAGCGCCAGGTGCACGATACGGCGCTCCGCCGGGTCGAGCTCATCGAGCGTCCGCGGCTTGCCCCGGCGCCGCACCTCGTCCGCGACCTCCCGCGCCATCTCCCGCAAGCGCTCCTCGCGCTCGAAGTGGAAGTCGGCACAGTCCACGCGCACCGGGAACGCGTCGCCGTAGAGGCCGCGCAGCATCCGGGGGAGCAGGTGCTCCATCGCCAGCAGGAGCTGGCCATCGTCGTCGAGCAGGATGTGATCGTCCGGACCGTAGAGCTCCACCTCGATACGCTCGCCGTTCCGGTAGAGCTCAGCCTCCGCCTCGACGTCGACGAAGTCGAGCAGCAGGTCGAGCGCGTCGTGGAGCGCATCCTCCAGCTCCTCGTCCCGCACCCGCGGCAACCGCTCGCTCCGTGGCGCCGGGCGCTCCGGCGGCGGCGCGGGCTGCGCCGGCTCCCGGCGCCCGTCCCGACGGCCGCGGCCCCGGCGGCCACCCGACCGCGTCTCCTCCTTCGACTCGGCCTGGCGCGGCGCCGGGCGGCGGCCCCTGTCTCCGTCGCGGGTCCTCCCCGACCGCTCTCGCGATGGCTCCTCGTCGGCGCCGTGCTTGCGGCGGGTCAGACCCTCCGAGCGATCCACCCGGCGCACCGGCTCCCGGCGGGCCGAGCCCCGATCCGGCGTCTCCCGGTCGCCCGCCTGGCTCCGATCATCGTCCTCATCGTCCTCATCGTCTTCATCGTCTTCGTCTTCGTCGTCCTCGTCCTCGTCATCCCGACCGTCCTCGTCATCCTCCTCACCCTCCGACTCGGCGTCGTCGTCCCAGTCCTCGTCCTGGTCGTCGTCCTCGTCCTGCTCCGAGCCCTGATGCCGAGCGCGCTCCGGTGCCTCCTCCTGCTCGTCGCGGTCGCCGCCCTCGTCCCGCTCCTCCTCCCGCTCGACCTTCGGTGCGTCCCACCAGCCGGGCGTCGGCGCCACCTCCTCGGACGACCCCTCCGCCTCCGTGTCGTCCTCCGACCGGCCCCGCCCGCCGCGCCGCGAGCCGCCCCGCGCGGGCTCCTCCTGCCGGTCGCGCCGGTCGCGCCGGCCGCGCCCCTTGTCCCGCTCACCTCCGGGCGCCCGCTCCTTGGGGGGCGCCGGACGCTCGTCCCGCTCGGCGGGCGGCTCGGCAGCCGGCCGGGCCTTCTCGGCGCCGGCCGCCTTCTTGGGGCTCTCCGGGTCGACCGCGATCACCGCGTTGCGCCGCACCCGCACGAACCCGTGCTTCTTTTCGATCTCCCGGTACGACAGCTCGTCCGGCGTGATCCCGTAGTAGCTCGCGGCGGCCATGACCGCTTGTTCGACCGACCGTCCCGAGAAAAACTTGCGCGTCTTGTCTGACATCGTCGCTCCTCCGATTGCTCCTCGATTGCTTGCCGACCTCGTCCTCGTCCGTCCCGCTCAGGCCGCTGCCTTCTTCTTCTCCCGCGCCTGGTGGTAGAACCACTGCTGAATCACCGTCAACACGTTGTTCGTCAGCCAGTACAGCACCAGGCCACTCGGGAACTTGAGGAACAGGAACGTGAAGACGATCGGCATCGCCATCATCATGCGCCGCTGCATCGGCTCCGCGCTCGACGGCGTGAGCTTCTGCTGCAGGAACTGGGTCGCGCCCATGATGATCGGCAGGACGTAGATCGGGTCGTGGACTGACAGATCGTGGATCCATCCGACCCAGGGTGCTCCGCGCAGCTCCACCGCGTAATAGAGCAGGCGGTAGAACGCGATCAGCACCGGAAACTGGATCAGCATCGGCAGGCAGCCGCCGGCCGGGTTGACGCCCTCGCTCTTGTAGAGCGTCTGGATCTCCTCGTTCATCTTGCGCTGCTGCTCGATGTCCGGGCGCCCCTTCTTGTCGCGCAGCTTCCCCTTGAACTTCGCCCGGATCGCCTTGATCCGCGGAGCCACCTCCTGCATCTTCTGCATGGACATGTAGCTCTTGTGCGTCAGGGGGAGCAGCACGATCTTGATCAGCAGGGTCATCAGGACGATCGACCAGCCGTAGTTCGGCACCACGTGGTTGTGGATCCACTTGAGGCCGGTGAGCAGGCCCCGGGAGAAGAAGCCGAACGTGCCGAGACGGACCGTCTTCCCGAGGCCCCAGGGCAGTGCGCCCAGGCGCTCCAGATCCTTCGCCCCCAGGTACGCCTCGCCGGTGAAGTGCTCGCCGGACGCCATCACCGTGACCTGCAGCTCGTGGCGCAGGTCGTCGACGCCCTTCGTCCCCTTCGGCGGCAGCGGCACCACGTCGGGCGCCCCGGTGTCTTCCGGCTCGACCACGAACGGTCGGATGATCGCCTGGTCGACGGGGCTCTCCGGGATCAAGGCCGACAGGAAGTAGGTGTCTTCGAGCCCGATCCAGGTCAGGCCGGCGCCGGCGACGACTTTGGCCTCCTCGACCTTCTCCGGAGCCAGCGTCTCCACGTCCTTCTCGCTCATGTAGACCGCGCCCCGGTACTTCAACCGCCGCCCCTCGTCGAGAGCGTTCGGGTTACGCAACCCGGGGCCCAGGACCATGCCCCAGGCGCCGACGCCCTTCGCCTCGATGTCGACGCCGAGCAGACCGTTGGGCAGAGCGGTGAAGACCTTCGTCACCCGCCCTTCGGGGCCGCTGTAGGTGAAGCGGACCGACGGATGCCCTTCGGCATCCTGCTGCTGGTCGATCTCGAACAGCGCGTCGTCCACCGGCAGCGCGGCACCGGCATCGTCCACCAGCCCGAAGGGGTAGAGGCCGCCGCGCCGCGCCCGCACCAGCTCGACCGGGCCGCCGTCGGGGCCTTGATAGTCCGAAAGCTTCAGCGAGTGGAGCTCTCCGCCGCGGTTGCTCAGCTCCGCCCGGTAGGTCTGGGTGGTGAGGATCACCCGCTCCTCGCGGTCGGCCGAGACCGCTTCCGCCGGCGGCTCGATCGCTCCGTCCGCCGTCGCGGAGTCGGCGGTGGCCTGCTCCTCGGGCGCCGTGCTCTCCGAGGACGAGCCACTCGACGCGCCCGGCGTGCTCGGGCCGTCCGCACCAGGCGCTCGGGAGCTTTCTGCGGTGGTGTCCGGCGCTGTCCTCGGCGGCGGCTCTGGCGGGGGGAACAGGAGCTGCCAGCCGATGATCACCGCAATCGACAGGAGCACCGCGATCAGTACGCGTCGGTTGTCCACTCTGGTGTGTCCTCTCGTTCCTCAGATATCCGCGGACCGCTGTCCGCGTGCTTCCGGTCGCCCGGGTTCCGTCGCACGACGGGCTCGCACCGGGCCGCAACGCCCCGGTTCCTCATGGTCTTGCTGCCTACGCTCCCTCCGCCGGGGTCTCATCAAGGTGTCGGGGCCTCTTCGGGGAGCGGCGGGGCGCACGTCAGGGAAGGTCGATACCGCCCGGAGACAGGGGTTGGCAGCGCAGCACGCGCCAGAACGAGAGCGCGCCTCCGTGCAGCGCCCCGTGGCGCAGGACGGCGAGCCGCGCGTACTCCGAGCAGGTCGGCGAGAAGCGGCAGGAGCGAGGCAGGGCCGGGGAGATCCAGCGCTTGTAGCCACGCAGCAGCGCCGCGACGCCCCGGGCCAGGAGGCCGGCCTTCACCGCCGCCCTCCCGGTGGATGCTGCTCCCGCCGGACCAGTCGCCCGAACAGGCCGAGGAGCTCGTCCCGGAGCTCCGGGAAGGTCAGCGCCCCGGCGCCCGGCAAGAAATGCACGACGACGTCGACCGGCGGCACCCTCGGCCGCTCCGGCCAACGCCGGAAGATCTCGCGCACACGCCGCTTCAGCCGGTTGCGCACCACCGCATTGCCGACCTTGCGGCTCGCCGTGATGCCCAGGCGGACGCGGCCGAGCGAGTTGTGGGCATAGTGAAGCCGCGCGAGCGACCCGCCCACGCGACGACCTCGTCGATAGCAGCGCAGGTAGTCCGCGCTCTGCCGCAACGTCTCCGTCCGCGGCAGGCGCTCGCCCACGCGACCGGTCGCCACCGCGACCGGCATCACACACTCAGGCGCTTGCGACCCTTCTTGCGGCGCCGGGCGATGACCTTCCGGCCGTTCTTGGTGCGCATGCGCACGAGGAACCCGTGCGTGCGCTTCCGGCGACGGTTGTTGGGCTGGTAGGTGCGTTTCACTGTTCTGGCCTCGTCGTCCTTCGGGTGAATCGATGTCCGCCGCCGCCGTTGTCTCGGCGGCGGCGCGACGCAACGTGTGGCCTCCGCGGTGCCCCCGCGGAGCCTCGAACAAACTTTGGGTCTGGCGGAGAGGGTGGGATTCGAACCCACGGACCGCTTGCACGGTCAACGGTTTTCGAGACCGCCCCATTCGACCACTCTGGCACCTCTCCGGGGCTTCGATTCAAATGGCATCCGCCCGACCGCCGCTCGGGGTCCGGGCTCGGGGTCGGGGCGTGGCGGAGAGGGAGGGATTCGAACCCTCGGTAGGGTGTTTGCCCTACACACGCTTTCCAAGCGTGCACCTTAAACCACTCGGACACCTCTCCGTTCTGATCTGATCAAAGAACTCGCGCCGGGCGCGCCGGCGATCCCGGCGGTCAGCCCGGCTCGCGACCCGGCATCCGGGTCGCCGTCCGCAGCGCCTGAAAGAACGTCGACAGCAGGGCCCCGCATTCCTCCGCGAGCACACCGCCCTCGACCTCCACGCGGTGGTTGAGCCGCGCGTCCCGGGGGATGTCCCCCAGGGTGTCGCAGTAGCCTGCCTTCGGGTCCGCCGCGCCGTAGACCAACCGGTCGATCCGGCTGTTGACCAGGGCGCCCGCGCACATGGCGCACGGCTCCAGGGTCACGTACAGCGTGCAGCCGCTCAAGCGCCAGCCACCGATCGTGCCGGCGGCCTGCCGGATGGCCAGCAGCTCGGCGTGGGCCAGGGGATCGCCTTCGGTCTCCCGCAGGTTGTGCCCCCGACCGACCACCGCACCGTCCGCGACGACGACGGCGCCGATCGGCACCTCGCCGCGCTCTCCGGCCCGGCGCGCCTCCGCGAGCGCCTCCCTCATCCAGTCCTGGTCGTCCACTCGCAGATCCTTCGGAATCCCCGTCGGAATTCCACAGCGCTACCGTCCCGTTGTGCAGACAACGGGCAGCACGCGATCTTAGCGGATCTCCTGCCCGGCGGCAAACCCCGCCCCGGCGATGCGCTCCAGGGCGCCCCGGTCCCCGGTGGCTCGGCGCCTTTACATGGCCCAGGCGACTGACTACCATGGAAGCCAACGGGCAGCGACCGGCGAAGGGTTCGGGTCCTGTGCATTGGCCGCGACCGAACCTCGTCAGGCCCGGAAGGGAGCAGCGATAAGGTCTGTCGGCCGAGTGCCGCAGATCAGCCGGAACCCTTCGCCGGTCGCTGGCCGTTTTCCACTCTTATGACCTACCAGGTTCTCGCCCGCAAGTGGCGGCCCCCCGATTTCTCCAGTGTCGTCGGCCAGGAGCCGATCGTCACCGCTCTGCGCAACGCGCTGACCGAGGGGCGGATCGCCCAGGCCTACCTCTTCTCGGGCATCCGCGGCGTCGGCAAGACCACCGCGGCCCGGGTGCTCGCCAAGGCGCTCAACTGTGAGCGCGGCCCCGCGGCCGATCCCTGCAACGAGTGCACCGTGTGCCGGGAGATCGCGGCCGGCGCCGACCTCGACGTCATCGAGGTCGACGCGGCCACCTACTCCAAGGTCGAGCAGGTCCGCGAGCTCACCGACAGCCTGCGCTACGGCTCCGCGCGCGACCGCTACAAGGTGGTGGTGATCGACGAGATCCACCGCCTGTCCCGCCAGGCCTTCGACGCCCTGCTCAAGATCATCGAGGAGCCGCCGGCCCACCTGGTCTTCATCTTCGCCACCACCGAGATCGACGCGGTGCCGGCGACCATCCTCTCCCGCTGCCAGGAGTTCCACTTCCGCCGCGTGCCGTCGGACGTGGTCTCCTCGCTTCTCGGCACGATCGCCCGGGAAGAGAAGATCGAAGCCACGGACGCCGCGCTCCGGCTGATCGCCCGGGCCGGAGAGGGCAGCGTTCGGGACTCGGTCGCCCTGCTCGATCAGCTCGCCACCTTCGGCGCCGGCACCATCGCCGACGAGGACGCCATGCGCCTGCTCGGCGGCATGGACACGGCCATGTTCGAAGGCGTGCTCGCCGCGATCCTCGCCGGCGACCGCGCCACCATCGCCGCCTCGGTCCACCGGATCGAGGACGAAGGCTGGGACCCGCGCTCCGTCTTCGCCCAGTTCCTCGCCTACGTGCGCGACGGCCTCCACCTGGCCATCGGCGGCAATCACCCCGAGGTGGCGACCGTCGACCTGCCGGCGGAGGAGGCCGCCCGCCTCGCCGAGCGCGCCCGCGCCGCCGGCTTCGAGAACCTCCTGCGGCTGCTCCGCCAGCTCCTGGCCAGCGAAGAGACCGTCCGCCGGAGCGACGCCTCCGCCCTGGCCCTCGAGATCGCCTGGCTCCGGGCAGCCGAGCTGCCACGCCTGACCCGGGTCGAGGACCTCCTCGCCGGCCGCGCGCCGATGCCCGAGGCCGCGGCCAACCCCGGTACCGCGCGGGTCCCGAGCGCCGCACGACCTGCTCCGGCGCCGGCCCCGGCACCGCGACCAGCACCGAGCCCGGCTCAGGCCCCGGCGCCGCGAGCCGACGCCGAAGAGCCCCAGGACCCCACCGCGCCGACCGCCCAGACGGCCCAGGCGGCCCAGACCGCCGACCGGGGCCCGGCCACCGACCGGAGCCCCGCGCCGGCGACCGCACCGGACACCGCCGACGCACCACCGGACTCCGCGCCGGCCGGGGCCGGCCTCCCGGCCCCGGCCACCGTCGCCGGCTTCCTCGAGCGCCTGACCGACTTGAAGCCGGCCCTCGCCGGACACCTCCGCCACGCCGAGGCGCTCCGGCTCGACGGCACGACCCTCGAGATCGTCATCTCCCCGGACGACGACATCCTCCCCGGACGGCTCCAGAAGGCGTCCAACCGCCAGCTCCTCGACCGTGCCCTGGCCGAGGTTCTCGGCCCGGACGTGACCTGGAAGACCGCCCGGGGCACCGGCTCCGTCGCGCCGGGGCAGGCGTCGGCGGCCGACCCGGATCAGGGTCACGGCGAAGGCCAACCCCACGATCAGGTCCAGGACAACCCGACCGTGCAGACCGTGCTCGAGATCTTCGACGGCACCGTCGAACGGGTGGACGAACCTCAGGAGAGCTAGATGACCAATATCCGCCAGTTGATGAAGCAAGCCCAGCAGATGCAGGAGAAGATGCAGCGCGAGCTTGCCGAGATGGTGGTGGAAGCCAGCGTCGGCGGAGGCATGGTCTCCGTCAAGATGAGCGGCCACAAGCAGCTCGTCGAGGTCAAGATCGATCCGGAGGTTCTCGACCCCGAGGACCCGGGCCTGCTCGAAGACCTGGTGCTGGCGGCGGTCAACGAGGCCTCCCGCAAGGTCGAGGAGGAGATGCAGGGGAAGCTCGGCAGCATGACCAGCGGCATGCCGAACCTCTTCTAGCCTGCACTCTTCATGAGACGCCGTAGCGAGAGCCGCGAGTGCGCGTGAGATCAGGGCGCACACAGCGATGCGCGACGCAGGCGTACTGTAGGGTACGTTGAGGAGCAAAGAGCGAGTACGCCCTGAGATTGCGTGCAATTGCGACTCGCAGTAGGTGGCTCATGAAGAGTGCAAGCTAGGAGTCTGCGCGGCAGGACCACGTGGCCGCGCGCGCGGGTCTTGCGCGTGCAGGTCCGAGGCGCGACAAGGAGTCGATGCCGTAGCATCGTCGACGAGGAGGAACCGAGGAAATGACCGCAACCCCCATGCGCCCAGAGGGTTGCGACGGCGCAGGCCCTTCTGCTGCGTTGTCGCTCCTCAGCGATGCCACCGCATCGCCTGCGTCGCGAGCGCCTGGCACCCGAACCTGCGGCGCTCGCAACGCGGCCGCGTGGTCCTGCCGCGCAGACTCCTTGGTTGCCCATGTCGGCGCCTGATCCCCTCGCGCGGCTGGTCGGAGAGCTCGCGCGCCTACCCGGCATCGGGACGAAGACCGCCACCCGCCTCGCCCACCACGTCCTCCGCGTGCCGCGCCAGGAGGCCGAGGCCCTGGCCCGGGCGCTGCTCGACGTCAAGGACAAGCTCTTCCACTGCTCGACCTGCAACGCCATCACCGCGGTCGACCCCTGCCGCTACTGCTCCGACCCCGAGCGCGACGCCTCCCTCCTGTGCGTCGTCGAGGAGCCGTTCAACATCGCGCCGATCGAGCGCACCGGCGAGTACCGGGGCCGCTACCACGTCCTCCTCGGAGCCCTCTCGCCCCAGCGCGGCGTCGGCCCGGACCAGCTCGCCATCGCCTCGCTGCTCGACCGCCTCGACGGGGTCGAGGAGGTGATCCTCGCCACCAACCCGAACGTCGAAGGGGAAGCGACCGCCCTCTATCTCGCGCGGCTCCTCACCCCCCACGACCTCCAGGTGTCTCGCCTCGCCTTCGGCATGCCGGTCGGCGGCGACATCGAGTACACGGACGAAGTAACCCTCGGCCGCTCCATCGCCGGCCGGCGCCGGCTGTGACCTCGCCGCCGCCCAGAGACCCACCCAGAGACCCGGGCAGAGACGCCGGCCGGGGCGCCGCGCCCGCCCTCCTGAGGGGCGACCTGCTGCCGGAGATCCTCGTCCCGCCACCGGGTCCCGCCTCCCGCGCCCTCTCCCGCGCCCTCGCCGCCACGGAGGCACCCGGGGTCAACACCCTCGCCGGCCGACCCGGGATGACCGATCAGGCCCCGAGCCTGGTCTGGCAGGAGGCCCTCGGGGCGAACGTCCTCGACGTCGACGGCAACCGCTACCTCGACCTCACCGCCGGCTTCGGCGTCGCGGCGGTCGGGCACCGTCACCCCGAGGTGGTCGCCGCCGCCACCCACCAGGCCGCCCGCCTGCTCCACGGCCTCGGCGACGTCGCCGCCCACCCGGCCCGGATCGCCCTCGCCGCCCGGCTCTGTGCACTGGCGCCGCTCGACGAGCCTCGCGTCCACTTCGCCATCTCCGGCGCCGACGCGGTCGAAGTCGCCGTCAAGACGGCGCTCCTCGCCACCGGCCGCCCGACCGTCGTCGCCTTCGAGCCCGCCTACCACGGCGTCACCCTCGGCGCCCTGGCCGCCACCTCCCGCCCGGCCTTCCGCGACCCGTTCGAGCGCCACCTCCACCGCCACCTCGAACACCTGCCCTACGGCTGCGACCCGGTGGAGATCGACCGCCTCGCCCGCACCCGGCCGCCGGCCGCCGTCCTGGTGGAGCCGGTGGTCGGTCGGGAGGGGGTGATCCCGCCGCCCGCCGGCTGGCTGGCCGCCGTCGCCGCCCACTGCCGCCGCCACGGGGCGCTCCTCATCGCCGACGAGATCTTCACCGGCTTCGGCCGCACCGGCACGCTCTTCGCCGTCGACCGCGACCAGGTACGCCCCGACCTGCTCTGCTGCGGCAAGGCCCTCGGAGGCGGCCTGCCGGTCGCCGCCGTCGTCGGACGCCGCCAGGTCATGGATGCCTGGTCCACCGACGGCGAAGCGCTCCATACGGCGACCCACCTGGCCAACCCGCCGGCCTGCGCCGCGGCCCTGGCCGTCCTCCGGATCCTGGAGCGCGACGACCTGCCCGCGCGTGCCCGGCGGCTCGGCGCCGAGATCGAGGGGCGGCTCGCCGCCTGGGCGCGCTCGGACCGCGAGAGCTTCTCGGATCAGGCGCGCTTCTCGGACCAGGCCGATCTGGCGAACCAGACGGACCAGGCGAATCAGGCGGATCAGGCACCCGGTCCGGGCCGCTCGTCCGGCGCCGCCGGTCAGACGGGTCAGAACGGTCAGTCCGGCCCGGGCGGCCCTGCCTCCCGCGTCGTCGCCGTCCGCGGTCGCGGCCTCCTCTGGGGCGTCGAGCTCGACCGGCCGGAGACCGCCAAGCGCCTGGCCGGCCTGCTCCTCGGCCGCGGCGTCCTGGCTCTCGCCGGCGGCGCCCGGGGCACCGTCCTCCAGATCGTCCCGCCCCTGACCATCACCCGCGAGCAGCTCGCCGCCGCCCTCGACCTCCTGGACGGCGCCCTCTCCGAGCTCTGAAGAGCTCCGAGCCCTTACAATCGCTCCCGATGGCCACCACCCCGGAGCTCAAGCTCGCCTGCATCGGCACCCACGGCGTCGGCAAGACCACCCTCTGCTACGGCGTCGCCGCCCGGCTCAAGGCGCGCGACGTGCCGGTCGAGGTGGTCCACGAGGTCGCCCGCCGCTGCCCGCTGCCGATCAACGAGGAGACCGGGATCGCCAGCGAGTCGTGGATCCTCCACACCCAGATCGCCGAAGAGATCCTCGCCGCGGCGCGCTACCCGGTGGTGCTCTGCGACCGTAGCGCCCTCGACAACTACGTCTACCTCCTGCTGGCCGCCGGCCCCCAGCCGGCGCTCGACGCGCTGCTCGAGCCCTGGATGAAGACCTACGACCTGCTCGTCCACGTACCGATCGTCGACGAGCCCAGCCCCGACGGCATCCGCGCCCTCGACCCGGCGTTTCAGCGCGCCGTCGACCAGCGCCTGGAGCAGGAGCTCCTCCGCCGCGCCCTGCCGGTCCTCCACCTCGCTCCGGACGAACGCGAGCACTGGGTGGAGCGGGTGCTCGACGCGGTGACCGAAAAGATCCGGCCCGCCCAGCTCGAGCTGCTCTAGTCGCACCTGCCCCCATCCCCCCCCATCCCCTCGACCCCCCTCCCGCCCTCGCGGGAAGGAGGGGACGCCCCCACCCGTGGCGCTCGGAGAGAGTCCCGGCGGGGCGGAGCGGACTCGACCTCGGCGCTCGTGCCCTCCGAGAGGCGGTTGCCCAACGGTATACACTTACTCTCGCCGTGAGCCTCGCCGACCATCTGCGTGACCGGGACTCGTTCTCCCACTTCCAGGAGCAGCAGCTCGAGAGCCTGGCGAGCTGTCTTTCCCGGACGCGCTATCCGCAGGGCGTCGCCGTCCTCCAGCAAGGGGACGCCACCCTCGACGCCTACCTCATCGACGAGGGCTCGATCACGATCCGCCGCAAGACCCCCTACGGCGACTACACCCTGGCCGAGCTCGGCGCCGGGTCGCTGTTCGGCGAGACGGCGTTCGTCGACCGCGAGGAGCGCTCCGGCGACGCCTTCACCAACGCGTCGACCAACCTCATCGGCTTCAACCCGGTGACGCTCAGGCCGCTGCTCGACCAGGACCCCCAGCTCTCCCTCGCCCTCTACTGGACCTTCTGGAAGAGCCTGTCCGAGAAGCTGCGCCTGACCAACGCGCGGCTCGAACAGTTCTTCTCCGAAGGCGGCCAGCCGGCCGGGGCGCTCGTCGCGCCCGTCGCCGCCGGCCCCGGCGAGGACTTTCGCGTCGACCTGGCGTCGAAGCGCAAGCTGTTCGAGGAGCAGCGCCTCTCCGGCCTCGAGATCAACTTCCTGACCACCCTCTCCCACGAGCGCAAGCTCGACCCCGGGGAGGTCCTCTTCCACGAGGGCGACGCCGGCGACACCATGTACGTGGTGCTGGAAGGGCGGATCATGATCTCGAAGAACATCCCCGGGGCGGGGGAGGAGGCCTTGGCGTTCCTCGAGCGGGGCGACTACTTCGGCGAGATGGCGCTGATCGACGGCAAGCCGCGCTCGGCCGACGCCAAGGCCCACAACTCCGGGGCGGTGGTGCTCGCCATCCCGGGCGACGTGCTCTCCGGCATCCTGAACATCCAGAAGGTGTCGTCGCTACGCCTGCTCAAGATCCTCTGCTCGCTAGTGGCCAAGCGCCTGCGAGAGCTCGACGACAAGCTCGTCGGCTGGTTCATCCTCGCCGGCGGCGGGGGAGGGTCCCGGCCGAAGCCTTCCTCCTCCGGTTGATCCGGGCGAACTCCCCGTTCTACCCAGCTCTACCTGCCGCGGCCGTTCCGGCCGAGCGCCCGCTCCACCTTCTCGACCAGCGACGACGTCGCGAGCTCCTCGACCTCCTCCGGCTCGAACCAGCCCGCCTCCGGACCTTCCGCCACCTCGCCGCCGTCGCCCGCGGGCAGCCGCCGGGCTCGCCGTACCTCGACCTCGATCGCCCGGTGGGTGATCGAGTGCCGCACCGTCGCCACCGTCTCGCCGAGCTGCCAGCGGCCGCCGTAGCGCGCGGCCAGCCGAGACTCCGCCCCGCCGTCCTCCCCGTCGCCTCCTGCCGCCGCACCGGCTGGACTCTCGGCGGCCTCCTGGGCCGGCTCTTCGGCCGGCACCCAGGGAAGCTCCCAGGTGCCGGCCAGGAGCTCCTCGTCGTCCGGCCGCCGGAAGAGCAGGCGCCTGCCGTCGTCCTCGACCGCCACCACCAGCCAACGGACCCGCACCGGCGGCTTCTTCTTGCGTGCCTCGGGGAAGCGCTCCGGGTCGCCCCCGCGCCGCGCCGCGCACCCGTCCGCCAGGGGGCAGAGCAGGCAGCGCGGTCCGGTCGGGGTACAGAGCGTCGCGCCCAGCTCCATGAGCGCCTGGTTCGAGTCGCCGGGCCGCGCCGGATCGACCAGCTCCGTCGCCCCCGCGAGCAGCAGCCGGCGGGTCGCCGCGCGCTTCGGGTCGCCTTCGACAGCGCCGAGGCGGGCAACCACCCGCTCCACGTTGCCGTCGAGCACCGCCACCGCCTCGCCGAACGCGATCGACGCCACCGCCGCTGCCGTATAGGCACCGACGCCGGGTAGCTCGCGCCAACCCGCCGCGGTCTCGGGGAATCCTTCCGCGGCGACGATCCCGGCCGCCGCGTGGAGCTGGCGGGCCCGCCGGTAGTACCCCAGCCCCGACCACAGACCCAGGACCTCGTCGATCGAGGCGGCCGCCAGGTCCGCCACCGTCGGGAAGCGGGCGAGGAACCGCTCGTAGTAGGGCCGAACCACCTCGACCCGCGTCTGCTGGAGCATGATCTCCGACAGCCAGACCCGGTAGGGATCGCTGTTCTGCCGCCACGGCAGGTCCCGCCGCTGGCGGTCGTACCAGGAGAGGAGGAGGCCTCGCGGATCCATCGGGCAGGAGTCTAGTCGACCCGCGCGGCGCGCAA
The DNA here is from genome assembly GCA_963843755.1 of uncultured Acidobacteriota bacterium. Classification (GTDB taxonomy): domain Bacteria; phylum Acidobacteriota; class Thermoanaerobaculia; order Multivoradales; family DATKCC01; genus CAWJLS01. The sequence continues at coordinate 113,801 of CAWJLS010000011.1, read as the reverse complement.
CGTCCAGCGCCCCGCCTGGCGCCACCGGCCCGCCATTCTGGCCGTCATCGTGGCGCGCTGTGCCGATTCGGCAGCTCCCGGCCGGCGCCCGCGCCGGGTCGGTCGCCGGGTCGTGCGGACACACCGGCTCCCTCTCGATGCCGCAGTGCGACTAGACGCCGAGGGGTGCTCTCTGCAAGATTTCGTGAATCGGTTCGGTGGGAGAGAAACGAGGAAAGCGGAGGGGGGAGGTTCCGCAGGTCGGTTGGCTTTAAGGATCTACCCCTGTTCGAATAAGGGGGATGGGGTGAGCTGAATCGGTTGGTCGAGACCGTTTTCAGTCTCTTTCAAAGGTAGGATTCGGTTCGGTAGGTGGAACCTCCCCGCTTCCGGTCGTTTCTCTGTCTCTTACTCTTTGCAACCACGATGCCAGCCCCGGCATTCCCCTCCGTGGTCTCCGCCTCCGAACTGTCACTCCGCCCGCCGGATCGGCTCTCCGGAGACCGTCGGGCCCTCTGGTAGCATCGCTCCGATGACCGGGAGCGCAGAGCCAGCGACACGCCCGCGCGTCCTGATCGGTTGGAAAGAGCTGGTCGACCTGCCGGACCTCGGGCTCTCCTCCCTCAAGGCCAAGGTCGACACCGGCGCCAGGACCACCGCCCTCCACGTCGCCGCCGTCCACACGCTCGAAGAGCTGGGCGACGGCCGTGCCGAGCTCGAGATCGTCCTCGCCCCCGACCGCCGCCATCCCGACCACCTGGTTTCGGTGCGCGTCCAGCAGCTCGCCCGCGTCAGCGTCACCGACTCGAGCGGCAACTCCCAGCTCCGCCCGCTGATCGAGACCACCCTGGTCCTCGGGCCGGTCCGCAAGCGGATCCGCGTCACCCTGGCAGACCGCTCCACCATGCTCTTCCGTATGATCCTCGGGCGAAAGACCCTCGAACGGGATTTCGTCGTCGACGTCGCCGAGAAGTACCTCCACGGGAGGCCCCCGCTGCGCCCCCGCAACCGTCCGGCACACTGATCCTCCCGAACCAAGGACTCCCATGCCCAAGATCGCCGTCCTCTCCCGGAACCCACAGCTCTACTCGACCTCGCGCCTGGTCGAGGCGGCCAAGGAGCGCGGCGCCACCGTCGAGGTGCTGGACCCGATCCACTGCGTGGTCAACCTGTCGAAGAAGCGCCCGGAGATCGACTACCACGGCCGGATCATCCGGGATATCGACGGCGTCATCCCGCGCATCGGCGCCTCGATCACCTTCTACGGCCTCGCCGTCCTGCGCCAGTTCGAGATGATGGGGGTCTTCGCCGCCAACGGCAGCCAGGCGGTCGCCCGCAGCCGTGACAAGCTGCGCACCCTGCAGCTCTTCTCGCGCCGCGACATCGGCATCCCGGCCACCGCCTTCGCCCGCCGCCCAGAAGATCTGCGCGACGCCATCAAGCGGGTCGGCGGCACGCCGGTGGTCCTCAAGCTGCTCGAAGGGACCCAGGGCGTGGGCGTCATCCTGGCCGAGTCGGTGAGCTCGGCCGAATCGGTCCTCGACGCCATGCACTCGCTCAAGCAGAACATCCTCATCCAGGCGTTCATCCGCGAGGCGGCCGGTCAGGACGTGCGCGCCATCGTGATCGGGGACCGGGTGGTCGCGGCCATGCGCCGCACCGCGCCGGAAGGGGAGTTCCGCTCCAACGTCCACCGCGGCGGCACCACGGAGGTGGAGGATCTCGATCCGGAGTTCGAGCGCACCGCGATCGAGGCCACCCACGCCCTGCGCCTGAACATCGCCGGCGTCGACCTGATGCCGTCGAACGACGGGCCGATGGTGCTCGAGGTCAACAGCTCGCCCGGCCTCAAGGGGATCGAGTCGACCACCGGCATCGACGTCGCCGGCGCCATGGTCGACTACGTACTCGAGCACCTGGACGACCAGGGCCACGGTGGTGACTGAATGCCGGCCGACCGCGAGGCGCCCTGGGGGCCGTTCACCTTCGCCGGCCGCCGCGTCGCGCCCGGCGAGCAGGCCGAGCTCCGCCTCGAGGTCAGCGAGTCCTACATCGCCGACCCGCTCTACGTGCCGGTCACCGTCCTGCGCGGGGCCGCCCCCGGGCCGACGCTCTTTCTGACCGCCGCGGTCCACGGCGACGAGCTCAACGGCGTCGCGATCATCCGCGATCTCCTCAACGATCAGGACTTCTCGGATCTCGCCGGGACGATTCTGGCCGTGCCGGTGGTGAATGTTCCCGGGTTCCTCAACCAGACCCGCACCCTGCCAGACCGGCGCGACCTCAACCGTTCGTTTCCGGGCCACGCCGAAGGCTCGTTCACCGCGCGCCTGGCCCACCGCATCTTCTCCGACGTGCTCTGCGCCAGCGACCTCGGCCTCGACCTCCACACCGCCGGCGGCGACCGGACCAACTATCCCCACATCCGCGCCGACCTCGGGAACCCCCGGATCGCCCAGCTCGCCCAGGCCTTCGGCAGCGAGCTGATCATCCACGGCGCCGGGCCCGAGGGGACGCTCCGGCGGGCGGCGGCCGGCGCCGGTGTGCCGACCATCGTCTACGAGGCCGGCAGCGCCCGGGTCTTCGAGCGCCCGTTCATCGACGCCGGGCTGCTCGGCACGCTCAACGTGCTCCGTCACCTGGGCATGTTGCCGGGCGAGCCCGTGCCGCCGCCGATCGCCCTGCTGGTCAAGAAGAGCACTTGGGTCCGCGCCGGCAACGGCGGCATCCTCGACCTCCAGGTCGGTCTCGGCGAGCCGGTTCGGCGCGGCCAGGTGCTGTCTGTCAACACCAACCCGTTCGGTCGGGAACGCAACCAGCTCGAAGCGCCCGCCGGCGGCGTGGTCATCGGGCTGACCCGCTCGCCCCTCGTCCACCCCGGCGACGCGGTCTGTCACCTGGCGCGCGTCCCCGCCCGGGAGGTCGCCCGCTGGCGCGACCAGCACCGCGCCGGACGCACTCGCTCCACGCTCACCCCACCGCCATGAAACGACTCCTCGTCATCTTCGCCATCCTCGTCCTGCTGGCCGTGGCCGCCACCGTCGCCGGGATCTTCCTCTCGGACGGCCCCGGCGGGAGCCTCGGCTCACCGACCGTGCTCGTCTGGCGCTTCTCCGGTCCCGTCCCCGAGCGGGCGAGCCCGACGCTCTTCGACCTCAGCCAGGCCGAGCACAGCCCCAGCATCGCGAGTCTCTACCGCGGGTTCCGCGCCGGCCTCGCCGACCCGGAGGTCAAGGGCGTCGCGGTCTACCTCCAGTCCACCGGACTCGGCTTCGCCAAGGCGGAGGAGCTCCGCCGCCAGCTCGGCGCCTACTCCGACGCCGGCAAGTTCGTCCAGTGCTACTTCGAATCGGTAGGCGAGGGGACCAACGGCTCCCTGGCCTACTACCTGGCCAGCGTCTGCGACCAGATCCACCTGGCGCCGGTCGGCAGCGTCAACCTGCTCGGCCTCTACTCGAGCAGCCCGTTCTTCCGCGGCTCCTTCGACAAGCTCCACGTGGAGCCGGAGTACTTCGCCATCGGCGAGTACAAGAGCGCCGGCGAGACCTTCACCCGGAGCGACTACTCCGAACCGGCCAAGGAGGCCCTCGGTGCCCTCTTCGACGGCTGGTACGACCTGCTCGTCGACGGCATCGCCGCCGGCCGCAAGCTCGAGCCCGACCGGGTCCGCCAGATCATCGACGGCGCGCCCTACACCGCCCAACAGGCGCTCGACCTGCACCTGGTCGACCAGCTCGACTACCCGGACCAGTTCAAGGATCGGATCGAAGAGCTCGGCGGCGGCGCGCCCCGCCTCGTCCGGGTCGAGACCTACGGCCAGGCGCCCGGGTTCGGCGGCCGCAAGCTCGCCCTCGTCTTCGCCACCGGCACGATCGTCCGCGGCTCGGGTGGCGCCGACCCGTGGACCGAGGAGACCTCGATCGGCTCCGACGACCTCACCCGGACGCTACGCGACCTGCGCGACGACGACTCCGTGCCGGCGGTCGTCCTGCGCATCGACAGCCCTGGCGGCTCGGCCCTCGCCTCCGACCTCATCCTGCGCGAGGTCGACCTGCTGGCGGAGAAGAAGCCGGTCATCGTCTCCATGTCCGACCTGGCGGCCTCCGGCGGCTACTACATCGCCGCCAAGGCGAACAAGATCGTCGCCGAGCCGGGCACCATCACCGGCTCGATCGGGGTCATCTCCGGCCGCTTCGCCACGTCCGGCCTCGAGCAGGACGTCCTCGGGATCACCCGCGACGGAATCTCCCGCGGAGCCCACGCCGGCCTCTGGTCCGACCCGCGGCCGATGGACGACGAACGCGCCGCCCTGGTCCGCAAGATGATGCAGCCGATCTACGACGCGTTCGTCCAGCACGTCGCCGACGGACGGGGCATGAGCGTCGAAGAGGTCGACGCCATGGCCCGCGGCCGCGTCTGGCTCGGCCGCGACGCCCAACGGCTCGGCCTGGTCGACGAGCTGGGCGGCATCGACCGCGCCGTCGCCCTCGCCAAAGAGGCCGCGGGGATCGGCGAGGACGAGGCGGTCCACCTGGTCTACTACCCGGCGCCCAGATCGTGGCTCGACCTGTTCGTCGAGCAGCGCAGCCCGGCTCTTCCGGCCAGTCTCCGGGCTCTCGCCAAACACCTGAGCGCACGGGCTCCCGGGCTCCTCGAGCTGCCTTCCGAGGTCTCCGACCTGCCCGACCACCTCTAATGCAAACCACTGCGAACATTAAAGTTACCAGTTACCCGACGATCTCCCGTGACAGGCTTGTCAAGCGCTCGCCGTGTGGTACTATCCTCCCCGTTCTCATCCTGCAGCCGCCCCGCCGGCTCCCCCCTCCTCGGCGGAAGGATGTTTTCCACAGACTGTGGAAATATTGTGGAAAAATGTCGTCTCTTTCGAATCTCCCGTTGGCATAAACCGTGACCGATTCTCGCTGGGATCTCCTCCGCCGCCGACTCGCCGATCAGCTCGAGCCCGAGGAGTACGCCACCTGGTTCAAGCCGCTCAAAGTCCGTTCCGACGATCCGGACCGGCTCGTCCTGGTGGCCCCGAACTCGCGGTTTCTTCACACGCTCGAAGAGAGCTACCGCCCCGCCGTCGATCGCGCCATCGCCGGGATCTCCGACCCCGGCTTCGAAGTCCTCTTCTCAACCGACACTGACGCCCATGCCGGCGGACGCGCCGCCGGGGCCGGCCCGGCCACCGGATCGCTGTCCGCCCGGGCCCAGGACCAGCCGCCCCCCGACGCCGGCCCGTTCAACCCGAAGTACACCTTCGACACCTTCGTCGTCGGCAAGTCGAACGAGTTCGCCCACGCGGCGGCCCGGGCGGTGGCGGTCTCCCCGTCGCGCAGCTACAACCCGCTCTTCCTCTACGGCGGAGTCGGTCTCGGCAAGACCCACCTGCTCCACGCCATCGGCCACCACATCTGCCAGGCCAACCCCAGCCTGAGCGTCGTCTACCTGGCCGCCGAGCAGTTCGTCAACGAGCTGATCAACTCGATCCGCTTCGACCGCATGCCGGCCTTTCGCGAGCGCTACCGGACGATCGACGTACTGCTGGTCGACGACATCCAGTTCCTGGCCAACAAAGAGCGGACCCAGGAAGAGTTCTTCCACACCTTCAACACCCTCTACACCAGCCAGCGGCAGATCATCCTGTCGTCGGACTCCTCGCCGCGCCAGATCCCGACCCTCGAGGAGCGCCTGCGCAGCCGCTTCGAGTGGGGCCTGATCACCGACATCCAGTCCCCCGACCTCGAGACCAAGGTGGCGATCCTGCGGCGCAAGGCCGAGACCGAAGGGGTCGAGCTGCCCCAAGGCGTCGCCTACTTCGTCGCCCGCCAGGTGCGCTCCAACATCCGCGAGCTCGAAGGGCTGCTCAACCGGGTCATCGCCTTCTCCTCGCTCACCGGCAAGCCGCTCTCCCTCGAGCTCGCCAAAGAGACCCTCAAAGACATCCTGCCCCAGGACGACCGCCGCGGCTCCGCCGCCGAGATCGTCAAGACCGTCGCCCGCCACTACGGCCTCAAAGTCTCGGAGATCAAGAGCCGCAACAACTCCAAGCAGATCGCCTTCCCCCGCCAGGTGGCGATGTACCTGTGCAAGAAGCTGACAGACCTCTCCTACCCGGAGATCGGCAAGCAGTTCAACAACAAGCACCACTCGACGGTCATGTACGCGGTCGAAAAGATCGACCAGCTCCGCGCCACGGACGACGACCTGGACCGGACGATCCGGACGATCCAGGAGCATTTTTCCTGAGCGCGAGCAGAAGACTGCCGCCCTGAGGTCGCGCAGCATCATCTCTTGCGGCAGCTCAGCGTTCGAAGCGACTCCGATCTACCTAGACGATCCTCTGGATCCCCCCCTACAACCCCCCGTCCCCACCCATCGTCTCCCGGTCGTAGTCGACGGTTTCGGCAGACCTTCTCCCACTGTCTTCGTGGCCCGGCGCAGGCGAAGCACACTTCCTCCCATCTCCTCCGGACCGTACCCGGTGGCTTCACCTGGTCTCCTCAAACTGCTTCCGTGGTCCGGGGTGGGATGGGGGGACGAACCGTTCGCAGGGGGAGCGGTGTGGGGGTGAGCGGTGGAGGGCGTCATGGACCGCGTCCGCGACAGCTCTCGTGCGGCAACCAGGCCCGACGCGGGCCATGTCGAGGCGCACGTTTGTCTCCCAGCCACCTGCTTCGTGCGCCGTCCCGGAGCCGTCACCCCCGCACCGCTCCCGGCAGACCCCCGCCATCGCCCCCTGTGGACGACCCGCGGAAAACCCTCCGGACCCCGCTGCGGACCCGCTGCGGAAAACCCCCGACCCCCGAGTCTTCAACACTCCCTCCACAGCCCGTCCACACCCACCCTTCCACCATCTGCGGACGCCGCAACCCGAGCAGCCACAGCGAGTTGCCCCCTCCATCCGCCGATCCACAGGCCCCTGTTACTACGACTCCTGTGATATAGATTCCACGTTCTTCTAAGGAGGAGGGAGCACAACTCATGGATGTTCGCGTCGACCGCAACCAGTTCCTCACCGAGCTCGCGCCCATGCAAGGCATCGTAGAGCGCAAGACCACGATCCCGGTCCTCGCCCATCTGCTGTTGACGGCCAAGGACGACCGTCTGCACCTGGCGGCCACCGACCTCGACGTCTCGCTGACCTCCTCCTGCGACGCCGACCTGGCCACCGAGGGCGCCATCGCCGTCCAGGCCAAGAAGTTCATGGAGATCATCCGCTCCCTGGTCGGCGACGAGGTCCACCTGCTGATGGACGAGCCGCGCGAGCTCACCATCCAGGCCGGCAACTCCCGCTTCAAGATCCACGGCCTGCCGCCCGAGGATTTCCCGACGCTGCCCAGCGTCGAGGAGGAGTACGGCGTCGAGCTGCCGTTCTCCGAGCTCAAACGGATGATCTCGAAGATCCTCTTCGCCGTCTCGAGCGAGGAGTCCCGCTTCCAGCTCAACGGCGCGCTGCTGAAGTTCAAGGAGTCGTCGATCGAGATCGTGGCGACCGACGGCCACCGCCTCGCGCTGGTCGAGTCGGAGATCGAGAACCTGGGCAAGCCGGGCGGCGACGAGGCAGCGGAAGACTCGGTTCTCGTGCCGCGCAAGGCGCTCCAGGAGATCCAGCGCTTCGATAGCGACGATCCGGTGAGCTACCGCCGCGGCGAGCATCACCTCTCCTTCCGCATCGGGCGCCGCGAGCTGATCTGCCGCATCCTCGAGGGCACCTTCCCCGACTACGAGCGGGTGATCGCCAAGGACAACGACAAGAAGGTGGTCTTCGACCGGCGCATCCTGAGCGCCGCGGTCAAGCGCGCGGCCCTCCTGACCGGAGACCGGGCCCGGGCCGTGCGCATGGCCTTCTCCTCCGACGAGCTGGTGGTCTCCGCCGTCAACCCGGACCTGGGCGAGGCGACCGAGCGGGTCGAGTGCGACTACGACGGACCGGAGTTCCGCCTCGGCATCAACCCCGACTACCTCGAAGACTTCCTCACCGTCGTCGAGGTCGACAAGGTGCGCCTGGAGCTCAAGGACGAGAACACCCAGACGGTCGGCTACCCGGAGGACGGCGGCGCCGCCGGCCGCTACCTCTGCGTCATCATGCCGATGCGCATCTGAGCCCACAGGTGGGCTGAGCGCTTGCTCGCCACACTCGAAGCAGAGAGCTTCCGCAACCTCGATCCCCTCGCCTGGTCTCCCGGGCCGGGCCGCCACCTGTTGCTCGGCGGTAACGGCGCCGGCAAGACCAGCCTGCTCGAAGCGGTCTACGCCACCGCCACCACCCGCAGCTTCCGCACCGCCCGGCTGGCCGAGTGCGTGCGCCACGGGAAGGAGGCGCTCCGGCTGGCCGCCGAGGTCGAGGACGTGGCGCGCGCCCGGCTGGCCGTCGGCTGGGGCGGCGACGGGCTCGACCGCACGGTCAACGGCTCGAAGGGGAGCCTGGCCGAGCACCTCGCCGTGCTGCCCGTGGTCGCCTGGACCGCCGGCGAGGTCGAGGTGTTGACCGGCCCGCCCGCCCGCCGGCGCCGGTTCCTCGACCGCGGTGTGGTGAGCCTCCGTTCGTCCGCCCTCGATCCCTTGCGCCGCTACCGCGACGCCCTGCGCCAAAAAAGGGAGCTGTTGGCACCGCGAACCGGCGGAGGCGGTCGGCCGGCCGCTGCGTCCGAGCTCGCGCCCTGGAACCGGGTCCTCGCCGAGGCGGCCGCCGTGGTCGCCTCGTTGCGCGCCCGCTACGTCGAGATCCTGGCCGGCGCCCTCGGCCGGGTGCTCGAGGAGACCGGCCTGCCGACGCCGCCGGTCGATCTGCACTATCGACCCTCGCCAGCCTGCGCCCTCGACGGGGCCGACGCCGTCTTCGAGCGCCTCGAGCGGGCGGCTCCCAGCGAGCGCCGGCGCCGGATGCCCCTGATCGGGCCCCACCGGGACGAGCTCGAGGTCCTCTGGGGCGGGCACCCGGTCGGCCAGGTCGCCTCCGCGGGCGAGACCAAGGCACTCTCGGTGGCCCTGCTCGCCGCCCACGGCCGGGCCGTCGAAGAGGCCGGCCGGACGCCGATCTACCTGCTCGACGACCTCGATGCCGAGCTCGCGCCGGACACCCTGGCCGCCGTCTGGACGGTCTTCGGCCGGGCCGCGCAGGTGCTCGCCAGCTCCAATCGTCCGGCGGTCTGGGAGCGGCTCTCGGTCGATGCGCGCTGGAGCCTCCGGCGGGGCGCTCTCGGTCGCACGTAACCTATTGATCCGGTTACACCTAGCGCTTCGTTTCACCGGTTTCTTGTGGTATAGTGACCTGATCGCGCCAGGTCCCTGCTGAGGTTCGGGCCGAGCGCGCCCCAATCCACCCGGACAGAGAGGCTTCCTGTGCCGGCCCTCGGCCGTTGCGGCTCTGTCCGGGCGGGTGACCGGATGATCGAAGGAGAGACGTCCCTTGGACGAGAAGAGACAGGAAACGTCTGAGCCGAAGGCTCCAGAGACGGGCCCCGAGACGGCTCCCACCGCGGCCGAGTCGCTGCCGGAAGAGCTGGTCGAGGCCGATGGCAAGCCGGCCGAGCTGCTCGGGCCCGGCTCGGCGTACACCGCCGAGAACATCAAGGTCCTCAAAGGCCTCGAAGCGGTGCGCAAGCGCCCCGGGATGTACATCGGCGACACCGATGACGCCTCGGGCCTCCACCACATGGTCTTCGAGCTGGTGGACAACGCCATCGACGAGGCCCAGGCCGGCTTCGCGTCGAAGGTCGACGTGGTGATCCACAGCGACAACTCGGTCACCGTCATCGACGACGGCCGCGGCATCCCGGTCGACTGGCACAAGAGCGAGGGGCGCTCGGCGGCCGAGGTCATCATGACCGAGCTCCACTCGGGCGGGAAGTTCGACAAGAACTCCTACAAGGTCTCCGGCGGCCTCCACGGCGTCGGCGTCTCCGTGGTTAATGCCCTGTCCGAGACGCTGGCGCTCGAGATCCGTCGCGACGGCAAGATCTGGCGCCAGACCTACCACCGCGGCATCCCGCAGAGCACCATCGAAGCGGTCGGCGACACCGGGGACACCGGCTCCCGGCTCCGCTTCTGGCCGGATTCCGAGATCTTCGCGATTCTCGACTTCCATTACGAAACGCTGGCCCAGCGGCTGCGGGAGCTCTCGTTCCTCAACAAGGGCGTGCGCATCCACCTGACCGACGAGCGCACCGGCAAGGAGGCCGAGTTCGCGTTCGCCGGCGGCATCGCCAGCTTCGTCGAGCACCTGAACCGCAACAAGACCACGCTCCATCCGGAGCCGATCCACCTCGAAGAGAGCCGGGACGAGGACAGCGAGACGGTCGAGGTCGCCCTGCAGTGGAACGAGGGCTACCAGGAAGCGCTCTACTGCTTCACCAACACGATCAAGAACCGCGACGGCGGCACTCATCTCTCCGGCTTCAAGGCGGCGCTGACCCGCACGGTCAACAACTACGCCACCGAGTCGGGCATGGCGAAGAACCTCAAGGAGAACCTCTCCGGCGACGACATCCGCGAGGGGCTGACCGCGGTCGTCTCGGTCAAGATCAAGGATCCGAAGTTCTCCAGCCAGACCAAGGACAAGCTGGTCTCCTCCGAGGTCAAGGGGTGGGTCGAGCAGGTCGTCGGCGAGCGCCTCGGCTGGTACCTCGAAGAGAACCCGAAGGTCGCGCGCCGGATCGTCGAGAAGTGCGTCGAGGCGGCGCGGGCCCGGGAGGCGGCGCGCAAGGCCCGGGATCTCACCCGGCGCAAGGGCGCGCTCGACGCCTCGAACCTGCCCGGCAAGCTGGCCGACTGCTCGGAGCGCAACCCGGAGGGCGCGGAGCTGTTCCTGGTCGAGGGCGATTCCGCCGGCGGCTCCGCCAAGCAGGGGCGCGACCGCAAGTTCCAGGCGGTGCTGCCGCTCAAGGGCAAGATCCTGAACGTCGAGAAGGCGCGCTTCGACAAGATGCTGACCTCGGACGAGATCAAGACCATGATCACGGCCCTGGGCACCGGCATCGGCAAGGACGACTTCGACGTCTCCCGGCTCCGCTACCACAAGCTGATCATCATGTGCGACGCGGATGTCGACGGCTCCCACATCCGGACGCTCATCCTGACCTTCTTCTTCCGCCAGATGAAGGAGATCATCGAGCGCGGCTACCTCTACATCGCCCAGCCGCCGCTGTTCAAGGTCACCCGCGGCAAGAGCGAGACCTATCTCAAGGACGAGAAGGAGTACCGGCAGTACCTGCTCGGCCGCATCCAGGACAACTACACGCTCACCGTCGGTACCAACGGCGGCGGCCGCCAGGTCCACGGCGAGGAGCTCTCCCGGCTGGTCGAACGCCTGGAGGCGTTCCGCTCGAACCTGGACCGGCTGGCCTCCCGCGGCTACCCGAAGCGCGCCCTGGAGCTCGCCCTCAACGCCGGCGTCCGCGACAAGGAGAGCCTGGGCGACCGGGCACGGCTCGACACGCTCGCCGGCCAGCTCGAACTGGCCGGGTACCTCGACGTCCAGGTGGTCGAAGATCCGGAGCACGGCGTCGCGGCGCTCGCCTTCGTCGCCAAGCAGGACGCGGTGGCGCGCCACGTCCGGATCGACTGGGAGCTTCTGGCGACCGGCGAGTACCGTGCGTTGGCCGCCAACCCGGCGGGGCTCGACGCGCTCGGTGCCGGCGGCTTCACCCTCGCCCGCGGCGAGGATCTCGCCGTCCACGAGACCCTCGACGAAACCCTCGAGGCGCTCTACGACGGCGCCAAGAAGGGGCTCTCGATCCAGCGCTACAAGGGCCTCGGCGAGATGAACCCGAGCCAGCTCTGGGACACCACCATGGACCCGGAGCGCCGCCGCCTGCTGCGGGTGACCATCGAGGACGACGTCGCCGCCGACGAGATCTTCTCCATCCTGATGGGTGACCAGGTGGAGCCGCGCCGCGAGTTCATCGAGGCCAACGCCCTCATGGCGACGAACATCGACGTGTGAGGGCCCGCGGTGCTCGCGACGGAGGGTCCCGGCCGCGCCCGGAACCCGGTGCCCCGACAAGCAGTCTCGACCCCCGACTTGACGACTTGAACTTCTCGGACGATCTCAGATGACCGACGAAACCCAGATGCCTCCCGCGCCGATCCTTCCGGGGATCGACATCGAGGAGGAGATGCGCTCGAGCTACATCGATTACGCCATGAGCGTGATCATCGGCCGGGCGCTCCCCGACGTCCGCGACGGTCTGAAGCCCGTCCACCGCCGGGTGCTCTACGGCATGTGGGAGGCGGGCAACCGTTCCGACCGGCCGTACAAGAAGTCCGCCCGTATCGTCGGCGACGTCATGGGCAAGTACCATCCCCACGGCGATGCCGCGATCTACGACACGGTGGTGCGCCTGGCCCAGGACTTCTCCATGCGCTACCCCCTGGTCGACGGCCAGGGCAACTTCGGCTCCATCGACGGCGACAACCCGGCGGCCATGCGTTACACCGAGGTGCGGCTGACCAAGCTCGCCGAGGAGATGATCCGCGACGACATCGACAAGGAGACCGTCGGGTGGGTGGCCAACTACGACGGCTCCGAGATCGAGCCGTCCGTGCTGCCGTCGCGTCTGCCCAACCTGCTGGTCAACGGCGCGGCCGGCATCGCCGTCGGCATGGCGACGAACATCCCGCCCCACAACCTGCGCGAGGTGCTCTCCGCCGTCGAGTTGCTGATCGACCGGCCGGAGGCGACCTTCGAAGAGCTGATGGACAGGATCCCGGGGCCGGACTTCCCGACCGCCGGCTTCATCCACGGCCTCGACGGCATCCGCTCCGCCTACAGCACCGGCCGCGGCATCATCCAGGTCCGCGCCCGGGCCGAGATCGAGACCGACCCGCGCACCGACAAGCAGGCGATCGTCGTCACCGAGCTGCCCTACCAGGTGAACAAGGCCCGGCTGCTCGAGCGGATCGCCGACCTGGTGCGCGAAAAGAAGCTCGACGGGGTGACCGATCTGCGCGACGAGTCCGACCGGGACGGCATCCGCATCGTGCTCGAGGTGCGCCGGGGCGAGGTGCCGGAGATCCTGCTCAACTCGCTCTACAAGATGACCCAGATGCAGACCACCTTCGGCATCATCCTGCTGGCGATCGTCGACAGCCAGCCGAAGGTGATGAACCTGCGGGAGATGCTCGACCACTTCCTGAACCACAGGAAGCAGGTGGTCATCCGCAGGACCCGCTTCGACCTGCGCAAGGCCGAGGAGCGGGCCCACATCTTGGAGGGCATCCTCAAGGCCCTCGACATCCTGGACGAGATCATCGCCACCATCCGGGCGAGCCAGAGTCCGTCCGAGGCGCGCGAGCGCCTGGTGGCGGACTACGCCTTCACCGAGGTCCAGGCCCAGGCGATCCTCGACATGCGGCTCCAGAAGCTCACCGGCATCGAGCGCGAGAAGGTGGTCGAGGAGTACAAGGGGCTGATGGAGCTGATCGAGCGGCTGCGGGCGATCCTCGGCTCCGAGGCGCTGCTGCTCGAGGAGATCCGCGGCGAGCTGCGCGCGCTGGACGAGACCTTCGGCGACGAGCGGCGCACGGAGATCATCCCCCACACCCACGAGATCACCATCGAGGACCTGATCGCCGACGAGGACATGGTGATCACGGTGACCCGCACCGGCTACATCAAGCGCTCGCCGCTCGCCCTCTACCGGGCCCAGCGGCGCGGCGGCAAGGGACGCACCGGCATGGTCACCCGCGAGGAGGACCTGGTCGAGCACCTCTACGTCGCCTCCGCCCACAGCTACATCCTGGTGTTCACCGACAGCGGCCAGATCCACTGGCTCAAGGTCCACGAGATCCCGGAGCTCGGGCCGGCCGCCAAGGGCAAGGCGATCGTCAACCTGCTCCAGCTCGAAACCGACGAGAACATCGCCACCACCGTGCCGGTGCGCGAGTTCACCGACGACCGCTTCCTGGTCTTCGCCACCGAGCGCGGCGTGATCAAGAAGACCGAGCTGTCGGCCTACTCGAACCCGCGGGCCGGCGGCATCATCGGCATCAACGTCGACGAGGACGACCGGCTGCTGTCGGTCAAGATCATCGAGGGTGACCGCCACATCCTGCTGGCGACCGAGGCGGGCCAGTCGATCCGCTTCGAAGAGGACGACGTCCGCGCCATGGGCCGGGCCACGCGCGGGGTCAAGGGGATCACGCTCCGCGGCGACGACCGGGTGGTGGCGATGGAGGTGCTCTCCGACGAGGGCGACATCTTCACCCTGTCGGAGCGCGGCTACGGCAAGCGCTCGGCGCTCGAGGACTACCGGGTCCAGAACCGCGGCGGCATGGGCATCATCAACCTCAAGCTCTCGGACAAAACCGGCGGCGTGGTCGGGGTCAAACAGGTCCACGAGGGCGACGGCTTGATCATGATCACCCGCGAGGGCAAGATCATCCGCATCCCGGTCGAAGGGGTGCGCACCATCGGCCGCGCCACCCAAGGGGTCAAGATCATGGATCTCGAAGGCGAGGACCGGATCGTCGCCCTGGCCCGGGTCACCGAGGACGACGACGAAGGTCTCGATCCGGACGGGGACGACGGCAATGACGGCGGCGACAGCGGAAGCGGCGAGACCGGCGAGAGCGGCGAGACCCAAGAGAGTGATGGTGGTCCCGACAGCGACGAGGTGGTCCACTGAGCCCGCCCACCGGAGCCTCGTGCCACCATGGGCCGCACCGTGGCGGCCACTCCCGATCCTGTGCCGACTCTGCAACCGACTCTGAACGAGGAGCAGCGATGAAATTCTTTCTGGACACAGCCGACGTCGACGAGATCGCGCGCGGCCTCGAGCTGGGGATGGTCGACGGCGTCACCACCAATCCGAGCCTGATCGCCAAACAGGGGAAACCGTACCTGCCGACGGTCCGGGCGATCGCGGAAATGGTCCCCGGCCCGGTCTCGGGCGAGGTGCTGGCGACCGACTACGACGGCATGATGGAGCAGGGGCGCCGTCTGGCCGCCCTGGCCGAGAACGTGGTGGTCAAGATCCCGCTCACACCGCCCGGCCTGCGCGCCGTGCGCGACCTCGCCGAGGAGGACATCCGCGCGAACGTCACGCTCTGCTTCTCCGCGGCCCAGGCGCTGCTGGCCGCCAAGGCGGGCGCGGCGTACATCTCGCCGTTCGTCGGCCGGGTCGACGACGTCGGCGGCTCCGGCATGGAGATCATCGAGCAGATCGTCGCCATCTACGGCAACTACCAGTTCGAGACCGAGGTGCTGGTCGCTTCCGTCCGCCACCCCCTGCACGTGGTCCAGGCCGCGCTGCTCGGCGCCGACGTGGCGACCATCCCGTTCTCGACCCTCCAGAAGCTCTACCACCACCCGCTCACCGACGTCGGGCTGGAGCGGTTCCTGTCAGACTGGAAGAAGACGGGGAAGACGTTCGACGACTAGGGGGTCACGGCGAACAGGCTCGCGACCGACGAGCCGACCTTCCTCGATCCGCGGCCTCGCCGCATCGATCGACCTTGATGATCCACTGGATCTCCCCCCAATCCCCGGGTCCCTTTCCCTGTCTGACCAGAACGGCCGACGTGCGTCGGCCTGGGCGGGGGGAAAGGGACGCCCCCTCCCAGCGCGCTTGACCGGAGTATCGAGCCGTGGCACCCGAAGACCATCGACCGTCCGGCTCCCGGCTGTACCGGGTCGCCTGGGCGATCTACCTGGTGCTCGCCGTCGCCGGGGCGGTCTGGATGGGCCTCTCCGACAAGGGTCCGCACGGCCGGGGCGGGCTGCGGTTCGAGCGGTTCGTCGACCCGTCGACCTGGGTTCGCGATCTCGCCTGGGGAGTCGGAGTCGGCGTCGGGCTGCTCCTGCTCTGGGAGGCCGGACGCCGCTGGCTGCCGCGGGCGCGCGAGCTGGAACGGGCGATCGCCGACCTGCTCCACGGCCTCGAGCCGTCCGACGCCCTCGGCCTGGCCGTCCTCTCCGGCTTCGCCGAGGAGCTCTTCTTTCGCGGCGCGGTCCAGGGGCAGTGGGGTCTCTGGGTCGCGACGATCCTCTTCGCCCTCCTCCACACCGGGCCGGGCAAGCCGTTCCAGCTCTGGACCGTGTTCGCCGCCGTCGCCGGCATCTCGTTCGGCCTGCTCGTCGTCCACCTGGGCACGCTTCTCGCACCGATGGTCGCCCACATGCTGGTGAACGGTGTCAACCTCTACCGGTTGGTGACCCGGCCGCCCGGCCCTGAACCGCCGAGCAGGCCGAGCGAGCCCCAGAAGCCCGGCGGGCCGCCGCCGGACGGCCCGCGTTGAGGCGAACACGAAAGCCGGCTATGCTTCAGTGCTCCGGCGGTCGCCGCCCCTCTTCGGCGATCGTTGCCCGCGGCCCACGACGCCGACCCCGAACGACGAAGGGAACCTCATCATGAGCCAGACCACCCAGGACGTGCTCGACCGGATCGACCGACACAAGACCGAGTACCTCGAGGAGCTGAAGGACTTCCTGCGCATCCCCTCGATCTCGACCGACCCGGACTACGAAGAGCACGTCCTCGCGGCGGCATCCTTCCTCGAAGAGCGCATGAAGGAGGCCGGGCTCACCACCGAGCAGATCGACGCCGGCGGCTACCCGCTGGTCTACGGCGAATGGACCGGTGCCGGCACCGACGCACCGACGGTGCTGTTCTACGGCCACTACGACGTCCAGCCGCCGGACCCGCTCGAGGAGTGGCGCAACCCGCCGTTCGAGCCGGCCGAGGAGAACGGCTTCCTGGTCGCCCGCGGCGCGACCGACGACAAGGGGCAGTGCTACACCCACGTCAAGGCGGTCGCGGCCATGCTCGCCGAGCGCGGCGCGCTGCCGGTGAACGTCAAGTTCGTCGTCGAAGGCGAGGAGGAGTCCGGCGGCGAGGCCATCGAACGCTTCGTCCGCGAGGACGCCGGCCAGCGGCTGGCGGCCGACTGCGTGGTGATCTCCGACACCTCGCTCCACGAGGAGGGCCAGCCGGCGCTGATCTACGGCCTCAAGGGCCTGGCCTACATGGAGATCAAGGTCACCGGGCCGGCGATGGACCTGCACTCCGGCACCTTCGGCGGCAGCGTCACCAACCCGCTCAACGCCATCGGCACGATCATCAACCGCCTCTGGGACGCCGACACCGGCAAGGTGCTGATCCCCGGCTTCTACGACGCGGTCCGGCCGATCGAGGACTGGGAGCGCAAGCAGTTCGCGGAGCTGCCGTTCTCCGAGGAGGAGTATGCCGCCTCGGTCGGCGTCACCGAGACCTTCGGCGAGGAGGGCTACACCACCCGCGAGCGGGCCTGGGCGCGGCCGACCTGCGACGTCAACGGTCTCTACGGCGGCTACCAGGGCAAGGGGGCCAAGACGGTGATCGCCTCCTGGGGCGGCGCCAAGATCTCCATGCGCCTGGTGCCGGACCAGGACCCGGCCGACATCGCCGCGAAGTTCACCGCCTACGTCCAGCAGGTGGCCCCCCGGGGGGTGAAGGTGGAAGTCCAGGACCTCCACGGCGCCCAGCCGACCCTGCTCGAAACCGAGGGCCCGGCGGTCGAGGCCGCCAAGGAGGCGCTGACCGAGGGCTGGGGTGCGGCGCCGGTGTTCGTCCGCGAGGGTGGGTCGATCCCGATCGTCTCCGCCTTCGACGAGGTCCTCGGCGTGCCGGTGCTGATGCTCGGCTTCGGCCTGCCGGACGACGGTCTGCACTCGCCGAACGAGAAGTTCAAGATCGACAACTTCTACGGGGGGATCCGAACGATCGCCCTGTTCTTGGATCGACTGGCCGCGCGCTGAAGCCACCGGCTGCCGCAGCGCGTGACGCACGTCACGACGATGGAATGGAATCCCATGGAGTCTTCTTCTGAATCGACCGACCAGCAGAGCGTCGAGCGCGAGCTCAAGTTCGCGGCCGTCGAGCACGATCGCCTCCGAGATCGCCTGATCGAGATGGAAGCCGAGCGCGTGGTCGCCTCCTCGCTCGAAGAGAACCTCCTGTTCGATCGCGCCGACGAGCTCCACTCCGAAGGCTGCGTCCTGCGCCTGCGCACCGAGAGCCGAGGTGCCTGGCTGACCTTCAAGGGGCCGGCGGAGTTCGAGGGGCGGCTGAAGGTCCGCGCGGAGCACGAGACCGAGGTCTCCGATCCGGACGCGACCCGCCGGATCTTCGAGGCGCTCGGCTTCGAAGTCGTCCGCAGCTATCAGAAGAAGCGTGAGGTCTGGCAGCTCGGCGGCGTCACCGTGGCGCTCGACCACACGCCCATCGGCGACTTCGCGGAGTTCGAGGGCGACGCGGCCGAGGCGCTGGCGAAACGGTTCGGGCTCGATCCGGACACGGCCGAGCGCCGGAGCTACCTGCGCCTCTACGAGGACTACCTCCGCGAAAACCCGGACGCGCCCCGGAACATGACCTTCGACCCTTGAGGTTCCGCGCGCTGGTCCTCGCCGCCGGGTACGGCACCCGTCTGGCGCCGTTGACCGACCAGGTGCCGAAGACGCTGACGCCGGTTCGCGGCACCACGCCCCTGGAGCTCGCCCTGCGGCGGCTGGCGGCGGCGGGGTGCGAGGCGGTGGCGGTCAACACCCATCACCTCGGCGAGGCGGTCCGGCGCGCCATCGGACCCCAGGCGGCAGGCGGCGGCTCCGGCACCTCTGGCGAGGACCCGCGCTGGCCCGGCATGGAGGTCCGTTTCTCGGACGAGCCGGAGATCCTCGGCACCTTCGGTGCGCTGCGACCGTTGACCTCGTTCTTCGCGCCGGCGGACGCCGTGGTGGTGATCAACGGCGACAGCCTCTGCCGCTGGCCGATCCGGGGAATGCTCCGTCGCCACCGGCGGCGCGACGCCGTCGCCACCCTCCTGTTCACCAAGAGCGTCGACCCCCGGAGCTACGGCGGCGGCGTCGCCGTCGGCAAGAACGGAAGGGTGCGCTCGTTCGATCCCCCCGGCGCCGGCCGCGCCGCGCGAACGGGCGCCGCGGACGACGAGGAGAAGGGCCTCCGCCGCCTGGTCTTCGCCGGCGCCCAGGTGCTCTCGCCCGACCTGCTCGCCCGGGTGCCGCAAGGGCCGTCGGAGACCGTGCCGACCCTCTTCCGGCCGCTCCTCCAGGAAGGCGCCCACGTCGCCGCCTTCGTCTCCGGCCGCGCCTGGTTCGACCTGGGGACCCCGCGGCGCCTGCGCGACGCGGCCCTGGCCGGCGGCGCTCCGACCGGATGGCTGGCCTGGTCGCCGGTGACACCCGGCTCGTGGGTCGCGCCCGGCGCGGAGGTGGTCCGCGGGGCGCGCATCACCCGCACGGTGGTCGAGGACGGGGCCGTCGTGGAGGCCGGCGCCCGCCTGCGGCGCTGCACCGTCCTTCCGGGCGCCCGGATCGCGGCCGGCGCTCGCCTCGGCGGCTGCGTGGTCGGCTACGGCGCGGTCATCCCCGGCACCGCGCGGGTCAGCGCCCGGCTGATCTGCCGCCGCACCGCCGACGCCTCTGTTCCGGCCGGCGCCTCGGTGGTGGAAGACCTGATCTACGCGCCGCTCGACCCCCAGCGCCGCGACCCGCGGCCGTCCGCCGGGCCGCGCTCCGAAGCGTCATGACCCGCCCGACCCCCCCACCCTGGTCACCCCGGTCACCCCCGCCCCCTACCGCCTCCTGGTGTTCGACTGGGACGGCACCTTGATGGACTCGATCGGCACCATCGTCGCCTGCATGCAGGCCACGGTCGCCGACCTCGGCCTGCCGGCCGTGCCGGACGAGGCGGTGCGGGCGACCATCGGCCTCGGCCTGCGCGAGACGATCGACGCGCTCTACCCCGACCCGCCCGACCGAGCGGGCCTCTACGAGCGCGTCGTCGGCGGCTACCGGGAGCGCTGGCTGGGCGGCTTCGCCGCCAGGCACGCGCTCTTCGCCGGCGCCCGGGAGACCCTCGACCGGCTGGCGGGCGAGGGCTACTGGCTGGCGGTCGCCACCGGCAAGGGGCGCCAGGGGCTGGACCACGACCTCGAACGGACCGGCCTCGCCGACCTCTTCCTCGCCACCCGGACGGTCAGCGAGTCGCCGGCCAAGCCGAGCCCGTCCATGGTCCACGAGATCCTGGACGAGCTCGGCGTCGGGGTCGGCGAGGCGCTGGTCATCGGCGACACGACCCACGACCTCGACATGGCCGAAAGCGCCGGCGCCGCGGCCGTGGCCGTCACCTCCGGCTCCGGCTCGGCGGCGGAGCTCGCCACCCGGCGCCCGCTCGCCATCCTGCCGTCGGTCAACGCCCTGCCCGACTGGCTCAGGGGGTGAAGCCCGTGCGATCGAACAGGCCGGTCAGCTCGTCGCTCCCCGGCGACGCGCCCTCGAGCAGGTAGTAGTTCATCACGCCGGAGGAGAGCTGCTCGGCCCAGACCTCGATCTGGGAGGTGGAGAACTTGACGATGTTGGGCCACAGGAAGCCGTTCGGCTTCGGCCCGACCATGCGCAGGAAGAGCTCCGAGCGGCCCGGGATGGCGCCGGAGAGGCACAAGGTCTCCGGGATGCACTCGCTCTCCTGGCGCACCGGCACCTCTCCGTTGCCGCCGGTCACCCGCGCCTTGAACCGGAAATCGGGGATCTCCGGCGTCTCGAGCCAGGGCCCGTCCGGCGGGTCGGGAGCGAACGGCTGGCGGTCGCCGAAGGCGAACGGACTCCCGTCCGTCGTGGCATAGGTCGCCCGCTTTCCCGTGTCGAGGTCGGTCACCACGATCTCGACGCCCGGCAAGGTGTTGAGCAGCGTGGCTCCGGAGATCCAGAAGCTGCCGTTCACCTCGCGGCCGTCGACCACCTTCACGAACGTGCTCAGGGTGCTCGGGTCGTCGAAGTAGGCGAGCAGCACGCTCGTCTCGGTGGCCAGCGAGGCCCGGCCGATGGCCGGAGAGTCCGGCTGGTTCGGTGGGCGGTAGGTCGACTGGATCGCGAAGCGCCCGTTCTGGACGCAGGCCACCCCGTCGTCCCCGCAGCCCGGCAGCGCCTCCTTCGGAACGACGCTCCGCCGGACGGCGCGGACCACCTGGCTGCCGCCGGTGCCACCTCCCCCTGAGCCCTCCAGGGCCTGGGTGTCTTCGATGATCGTCCGGGCGCCCGCCGGGTTGACGTAGGTGACGTGGTCCGCGGTCACCGTGTCGGTCACCGTAAGGGTGTACTCGACATTGGTCAGCGATCCGGCGAAGACCCAGAAGTGGCCGGTGATGCTCCGGCCGTCGAGAACCTGGACCACCAGCTCGACCTCGTTCGCGTCGTAGAACCAGAAGAAGCCGGAGTCGGAGCTCGTCGAGGGCTCGAGCTTCACCCTCTGCCCCTGGCCGGCCTCGGCCTGGCCGGGGAGTGAGAACGGGTTGGGGGTGAAGTCGTGCCACTCGACGGTGACCTCGAAGCGGTTCTCGTCGAGGCAGAGGGTGGTCGGACCGTCGACGCAGGTTCCTTCCTGCGCGCGGACCGGCGCGGGAACGAGGCAGGCCAGGGCCGCAAGCAGGACCAGGAGAAGGACGGTCGAGGCGCGCGAGGAGAGCCTCGGGCGGGTCTCCGCGCGCCGTGGGACCGGGCGAGGCGTCAGCATGGAGGGCTCCTCTCGGGAAAGGATTCCGCCCCACTGTGTCACACAGCCCCGAGCGGCGCCAAACCGGCCGCGCCGCGCAACGGCGCCGACCTCGCACGCGGTGCCCCCCCCCGAAGCCCGGCCGCCGGCCTACTCGTCGCGCTTCTTGAACCGCTCGATGCTGACCACCTCGGCCGTGGCGTCGGCCGAGCCCGCGGAGCTGTCTCCCTCCTCGTCGCCCCCGTCCGCCCCGTCCGGCTCGTCATCGCCCGCGCCCGCGAAGCGCAGGGCGAACTCGGCCGCCGGGTCGACGAAGGCGGTCAGTGCCAGCCACGGAACCTCGAGCCGCTCCCGGCTGGCGTCGAAGCTCAGGCTGACCGAGAAGCCGTCGTCGTCGACCACCAGGTCCCAGAACTGGTTCTGCAGCACGATGGTGATCTCGTCCGGGTACCGGTCGCGCAGGAACTTCGGCACCGCGACGCCCTCGGCGTCGGTGCGGAAGCTCAGGTAGAAGTGGTGCTCGCCCGGGAAGCCCTCCGCGGCGACGCGGCCCATGGCCTCGCACACGACGCCCCGCAGAGCACCCTGGATCATGGCGTGGTAGTCGAGAAAGTCTTCGGGGTCTCGGGGCATCGGAGAATCCTATCGCGCCGCCCGGGTTCCTACGGCCCGTCCTCTGGCGGGTAGAGCGAGTTCCACCAGCCCGGCTCCCCTTTGAGCTCGCGGTCGTACCAGGCGAGGATCGTCTCCATCCAGCGCACCCGCTTCGGATAGTCCAGGATGTGGTGGTTCTCGCCGTCGATGGTCACCAGCTCCACCTCCCGGCCGAGGATCTCGAGCGCGGTGAAGAGCTGCTGGCTCTCGCCGATCGGCACGTTGGTGTCCGCCGTGCCGTGGAGCAGCAGCAGCGGCGTGTGGATGCGGTCGGCGTGGAACAGCGGGCTCTGGTCGACGTAGAGGTCGCGCCGGTTCCACGGGTAGGCGCCCGCCGAGGCGACGGCGCTGTAGCTGTAGCCCCACCAGCCCTCGCCCCAGTAGCTCGACAGGCTGCTGATCCCGGCGTGGGCGATGGCGGTCCGGAACATGTCGGTCTGGGTGACCAGCGACATGGTCATGAAGCCGCCGTAGGAGGCGCCGCCGCAGCCGACCCGCCGCGGGTCGACGAACGGATGGGCGCCGAGGAAGGCGCGGGTCCCCTCCATGATGTCCCGGGCCGCCTGCTTGCCCCAGTCGTTGACGTGGCGGGCGGAGAACGCCTGGCCGAAGCCGATGGCGCCGCTCGGCTGGAGGACGTAGACCACGTAGCCGTGGGCCGCCCACAGGTTGAACGGGTAGCGGCCGCCGAAGCTCCGGTCGACCGGCACGGTGCCGCCGTAGTAGTAGACGATCGCCGGCATGCTCGCCGCCGCCGCCCGCGCCCCGTCGAAGCCGGGCGGGTAGTGGACCCGGCCGACGATCTCCGTGCCGTCCGACGCGGTGAAGGAGTAGTCCTCGATCCGGCCGATCCGGACGTGGGCGAACCGCTCGGCGCCGGGGAAGTAGACCGTCGCCGGCTGTCCCGCCGCGCCCTCCCGCGGGGCGCCCACGTCCGGATCGGCCGGGTCGAGCCCCAGGCTCAGCACCCGTGCCGGCGCGTTCGCCGAGGACCCCTGGTAGACCAGGCGCGAGCCGTCGTGGGAGAGCTCCATGGCGCCGACCGCGTCGATCCCCGTCGGCAACGGCGTGAACGACCCGTCGTCCAGGCGGTAGCGCACGATCCGGTCGTACGGTCCGTCGACCGTCTGGAAGTAGAGCGCCGCCCCGTCCGGGCTCCAGGCGGCGAAGGTGATCGACGGATCGTAGTTGGTGGTCAGCGCACGCACCTGGTCGGTCTTCAGGTCGTAGAGGTAGGCCTGGCCGTCGAAATCGTTGGCGATCTCGCCCTCCGGCGTGGCGTCACCGGCCGCGCCGAAAGTCGACGGCCCGCCGAGGACCAGCAGGTGCCGGCCGTCGGGGGCGTAGAGGGCGCCGCCGAACCAGGAGATGGTCGCCACCTCCCGCGGTGCGAGCGCGTCGTCGTCGAGGCTCAGCTCGAACAGATGGTCGACAGTGAACGGCCGCTCGCGGACGATCTCGGAGCGGGTGAAGAGCAGCTGCGACCCGTCCGGGGAGATGTCGACCAGGTTCGTCGTCGTGCCGCCGGCGGTCAGGCGGCGAACCACCGGATGGGCGGGCAGCTCGGCGGACGGATCGAGCAGGTCGGGGACGTGCACCAGGAAGAGGGAGCCACGGTTGCGCCGTCCCGGCCAGCGATCCTCGAGCGAGCGCAGGCGCTTGAAGCCCGAGTCGTCCGCGGCCTCCTCCTCGGACGCGCTGTAGACGACGAACGCGCCGTTCGGGCTCCAGGTCGCGCCGCCGAAGCGCGCGACGTCCGAGATCAGCGGGGCGGAGACGCCGGTGTCCAGGTCGCCGACCCAGAGCGAGGTGGTCTCGCCGCCGGAGGCGAACAGGTAGCGATGACCGGAGGGCGCCCACTGGAACGATCCCGGACCGCCGCCCGCCCCGCGGAAGGAGCGCACCGGCGAGCCATCGTCGGCTCGGCGGACCTCGACCCAGCTCTCCCGGTCGTCCGCCGGAACCGACGGACGCTCCAGGGTCACGGCCACCAGGGCGCCGTCCGCCGAGACCGTGGCGTCCGCCACGTCCGGCACGTCGAGGAGGTCGCCGAGCGACAGGCTCCGGGAGGCGTCGGTCGACAAGGAGATCGCGTCTGCCAGGGGGCTGGGCTGGGCGTCGCTCTCCTCGTCCGCATCCGTGTCCGCATCCGTGTCCGCACGGGTCAGCTCCGCCGTCACCTGCCAGCCGGTGTGCGCCTGGGCCGGGTCGAACACCGTCTGCACCATCAGCAGGTGCGGCCCGGGGGAGAGCGAGAGCGACGCCTGCGCCATGCCGGCCGCGTCCTCGGTCCCCTTCCCGTCGTCGTCGTCGTCGCCGATTTCGCCGACTTCGTCACGCGGCGGGTCGCTCCCCTTCTCGGCCACCTGCTCGCCGTCGAGCCAGACCCGCAGCGGATGGGCGGAGCCGACCGCGAGCGACGGCTCGACGAACCGGGAGACGTCGAGCCGCACGGCCAGCCACGCCCGCCGCGGGACGTCGTCGGACTCGCCCGACGGCAGGACGAGGGCGCCGCCGTCGGCCGTCGCCACGCCCCAGGTCGCCTCGCCGCCGGCCGGCAGCTCCACCCGGTCGCCCGCGGCGGGCCACGGCTCCTGGCCCACCAGGCCGGCCCCGTCCAGCAGGTCGGCGGCGGTGGCGCCGTGGGCCGCGGCGTCGTGGAAGGCCGGCAGGGGCGCGACCTCCGGTCCGAGGACCAGCCAGGAGCCGATCGCCAGGCTCTTGGCACCGGAGTCCTCCGGGGACGCCGGGGACGCCGGGGCAGTGGCGTGGGCGGCGGCGGTCCCGGAGAGGACGAGCAGCAGGGCGACGGCGGCCAGCGCCGCCGGGAGCACGACCGGGGTAGTGGTCAGGGCGCGGGACGGACGGGTGCAGCGAGCACAAGAAGAGACCATCGAGGGACCTCCGGGGGGTGGTTCGGGCGTGTCGTCGGGCCGCTGTGCAGTCTACCCGAGGGGCGCTAGCATCGGCCCATGCGGCGTCTTTCGATCTGGCCGGTTCTCGCCCTGGTGGTCGCCGTCGGTTGGTGGTGGATGTCGCGCCCGGCGGGCGACCCGGCCGACGAGCGGATCGACCCGTCCACCGAGCCGGTCCAGGAGGCGACCGACCGAGAGCCCTTCCGAGTCGAGGCGTTCCACCTGACGCCGAAGGCCTCCTACGACATCTCGGCGGTGGTCGGCAGCGCCTCCTGCTACCGCTTCGATCCGTTCGCCGCCATCGCGCCGGTCGACGCGGCCCTCACCTGGGGCGCGCTCCCCGATCCGCCCTACCGCGGCCGGGTCTCCTACGACCAGATGTCGCGCTTCTACCTCTGGTCGACCCGGGCGAGCGACCTCGACCTGCGCTACATCGCCACCCACTCGGCCAACGTCCACCTGCTACCTGCGACCGACAACCTGCGCCGGGCCCTGGAGGCGCTGGACGC
Source organism: uncultured Acidobacteriota bacterium (assembly GCA_963843755.1). GTDB lineage: Bacteria > Acidobacteriota > Thermoanaerobaculia > Multivoradales > DATKCC01 > CAWJLS01. The sequence continues at coordinate 88,253 of CAWJLS010000011.1, read as the reverse complement.
CGGCGACCGGGTCCGCCTGCGCGGCCTGCTGGTCGACGTGGTCCGAAAAGGCGGCGCCCGGATCCGCACGTCGACCGTGCGCACCGACACCGGGGCCGGGGCGTGCGAGGTCCTCTGGGTCGAATGGGCGCAGATCGGCGACACCGTCTACCGCTGACGAGGCGTCCCGCCCGGCCTCCGATCGGACCCGGATCGACTCCGGTCGGGACGGGCTACTCGGCCGATCCGTCGCGGCCGAACCGGTCGTCCGACGCCGCCGGCGCCGCCGGCTGTGCAGGCTCCGTAAGGGCCTGGGAACGGGCCGAGCCGCGGGGGAAGGCGAGGGCGACCGTCAGCACGCCGACGGCGACGGCCACCAGCCCCAGGTAGACCGGCTGGAGCGCCGACAGGAGGGCGGCGGAGAGGTGCTCGAGGGCGGCGGGCGAGAGGCTGCTCCGGCTGCCCGGGTCGAGCAGGGCGTCGGCGTCGGCGGCGCCGAGCGAGGCGGTGCCGAGCGCCAGCCGCAGCCGGGCGTTGAGCAGCGCGCCGAAGGCGGCCACCGCCACGGCGCCGCCGATGGCGCGGAAGAACTGGAGCGAGCTGGTCGCGGCACCGCGGCTGCGCCACGGCACGGCGCTCTGGACGGCGACGATCTGCGGCGTCGAAGTCAGCCCGAGGCCGAGGCCGAGGACCAGCATGGCGATCATCACGTCGAGCCGGCCGGAGGCGGCGTCGACCGCGGCGAGCAGCGCGGTGCCGACCACCGCGATCGAGCCGCCGGCCAGGAGCAGCCGGCGGTAGCCGACCGGCAGGATCAGCCGGCCGCTCACCGCCGAGGCGATCGGCCAGCCGACGGAGACCGGCGCCAGCAGCAGGCCGGCGTCGACCGCGGTACCGCGGAGCACCCCCTGGCCGAAGATCGGCACGTAGGCCGAGGCGGTGTAGATGATCGCCCCGATGCCGACCGAGCCGAGCGCCGCCAGCCCGACCAGCCGGCTGCTGAACAGCTCCACCGGCAGCATCGGCTCGGCGGCGCGCCGCTCCTGGCGGAGGAAGAGCAGGGCGGCGGCGCCGGAGGCCGCGAACAGGGCGAGCGTCGGCAGCCCGGTCCACCCCCACAGCTCGGTTCCCTCGAGCAGGCTGAAGAGCAGCAGAGTGACGGCGACGACCAGGCTCGCGACGCCCACCAGGTCGAGGCGCCGGTCGCGGGACTCCTCGGTGCTCTCGGGCAGGGTCAGGGCGAGCAGCACCGCCGAGGCGATGCCGAACGGGATGTTGAGGTAGAAGACCCAGCGCCACGAGAGCAGGTCGGTCACCACGCCGCCCAGGGCCGGGCCGACCAGGCTCGACGTGCCCCAGACCGCCGAGAACAGGCCCTGCATGCGGCCCCTCTCCTCCAGGTCGAAGATGTCGCCGATGACCGTCACCGCCACCGGCATCACACCGCCGGCGCCGAGCCCCTGGATCGCCCGGAAGAGGATGAGCTGGACGATCGAGCGGGCGGCGCCCGAGAGCGCGGAGCCGAGGCAGAACAGCACCACCGCCACGGCGTAGATCTTGCGCCGTCCGAAGAGATCCGCGAGCTTGCCGTAGAGCGGGACGGTGGCGGTGGTGGTCAGCAGGTAGGCGGAGAAGACCCAACTGAACCGGCCGACGCCGCCCAGGTCGCCGACCACGGTCGGCATGGCGGCGGCGACGGCGGTCGCCTCGAGCGCCGCCAGGAACATGCCGAGCATGACCGAGGCGACGACCAGCTTGCGGCGGGGTCCGGGCTCCACGTTTGCTAACCTCCCAGGTCCAAGTTCGGCTCTGTCTCAGGCCGCCCGGCGCGCCAGCGCCGCCGGCCGATCGTAGCTCGAATCCACCGACAGCAATCGACAGCATTAGGGGAGGTCGCACCATGCCGCACGTCACCGTCGAGTATCAGGGAGAGCATCAGATCGAAGTCCCCGCCGGGACCCGGCTGGTCCACGCCGTCAAGCAGGCCGGGGTCGAGATCGGCCACCGGTGCGGCGGTCACGCCAAGTGCACTACCTGCCGGGTGGAGCTCGTCGCCGGCGAGCCGGCGAAGCACACCGAGGCCGAGGTCGAGCGGCTGGAGGCCAAGGAGCTCACCGGCGTCCGGCTGGCGTGCCAGATCACGGTCGAGGCGGACATGACCGTGCGGCCGCTGATGGTGCTGCAGGACCAGGAGGCGTGGGACGACGCGGGGCCGGAGCCGGCCGCCGAGATCGAGCCGCCGCCGGTCTGGACCTAGCCAGAGGTGCCTAAGCCGGCGTCCGAGGTCCGGGGCTGGGCGGCGAGGCGGTCGGCGCGCTGTTTGGAGTCTCGGGCCTGGCGCTCCGCCGCGTCCCGGTCGTACTCCGCGGGCGGGACGACCCAGCCCTGGACGTGGTGCTTGACCAGGTCGGCGAGGAAGCGCAGGTGGTCGGGTCGGTCGTTGAGCGCCGGGATGTAGCGGAACTGCTCGCCGCCGTTCGACTCGAAAAAGCCCCGGTTCTGGAGGTTGATCTCCTCGATCGTCTCCAGGCAGTCGGCGGAGAAGCCGGGGCAGATCACGTCCAGGCTCTTGATGCCGGCCTTGGCCATGGCGGTCACCGTGTCCGCCGTGTAGGGCTTGAGCCACTCCTCCTTGCCGAACAGCGACTGGAAGGCCAGCACCCAGCGGTCGTCGTCCAGGCCGAGCTCCTCGGCGACCAGGCGGGCGGTCTTCTGGCACAGGCAGTGGTACGGGTCGCCGCTCTCGAAGTAGCGCCTCGGCACGCCGTGGAAGGAGAACAGGAGCCTCTCCGGCTCGCGCTCGCTCCAGGCCTCCCGGATGCTCGCCGCCAGCGCCGCGACGTAGCCCGGCTGGTCGTGGTAGGTCTGGATGAACCGGTGCTCCGGGACCACCCGCCAGGTGGTCAGCTCGCGGGCGACCGTGTCGTAGACCGAGCCGACCGTGGAGCCGGAGTACTGGGGGTACATGGGCAGGATCAGGATCCGGTCGCAGCCGCGCTCGCGCAGCTCCCGGAGCGCCGTCGCCACCGACGGCTCGCCGTAGGTCATGCCGGCCAGCGCGTGGATCGGGGTGCCGATCTCCTGGCGCAGGATCTGCTCGATGCCGGCCGCCTGGCGCCGGGTGTAGAGCAGCAGCGGCGAGCCCTCGTCGGTCCAGACCTTCTGGTAGGCGTGGGCCGACTGCTTGGGCCGGGTGGTCAGGACGAACAGGTTCAGGATGAGCTTCCACTGGAGCCGGGGAAGCTCGATCACCCGCGGGTCGGACAGGAACTGGCGCAGATAGCGCCGGAGCGACGGCGTGTCCGGAGCGTCCGGCGTCCCCAGGTTGACGACCAGAACGCCGACCGCGGGGACCTGGTCGTGGCGGAAGCTCTGCTGCGCGGTGTATCCCATGGCGGGCAGAGTGTAGCGCGGAACGCCGCCGCCTCAGGCGGTGCCGGAGGCCCGCGCCGGCCGGCCGAACGCGTCCGCCAGCAGGGCGACCGCGTCGCTCACCTGCTCCCAGCCGATGCGCATCAAGAAGGCGCTGTTGCGGCCGTAGGACTTCGCCCCCAGGATGAAGAACCGGGGCTCCGGGTTGGTCAGGGTCTCGGGGCCGAAGCCGGTCTGGGCCATGCAGTCGCTCCCACCCCCACCGCCCGCGGCAGCCGCCTCGCCGAGCAGCGCCGCCGAAAGCTTCATCGGCGCGCCGGTGGCGTAGCACTCGTGGACCTGGAGCTGGCGGTAGAGCCGGTCGTCGCCGACCGCGCCGGTGAGCGCCAGCACCCGGTCGACCCAATCGACCCGGTCGGGGCCGACAGTCTCGCTCCCGCGGTCGCCCCGATCGCTCCGGCTGTCCCGGGGACCGCCGGCCGGGCCCAGGGTGACGGCGATCTTCCCGTCCCGCTCCGCCAGCGCATCGACCACGACCCCGAGCCGCGGCTCGACCGCGGAGGACTCTCCCCGGGCCAGGGCCTCGGCCTCTCCGGCGAGCGCCGCCCGGGCCGGCAGGGGGTCGTCGTCGATCCGCCAGGAGGGCGCCTCGGTGCTCCGGAGCGCCCAGATTACCCGAGTCCCCGGATGCTCCTCCGCCAGGCGTGCGAGATCGCGGGCCGCGGTCTGGGCCGAGTGGCCGGCGCCGACCAGCAGGATCGTCTTGCCGGCCCACGCCGCCGCCTCGGACGCCACGTCCGGGACGCGCCGGACGATGCGGCGGTCGCCCCGCGTGCCTTCATCGTCAAGGGCGAGCTCCCCGGGCGCCGGGATGCCGCCGTCGCCGAGCCGGTTGGGGTGGGTGTAGGTGCCGGTGCAGTCGAGCACCGCGTCGGCGTACTCGATCCGCTCGCCCTTCCCGCTCAGCCCGGTCTCGTCACCCGCGACGGGCCCCTCGACCAGCAGACGGAAGCGCCGGCCGTCCCGCTCGCCGGTGCCGATCGCCTCGTGCTTGAGCAGCCCCTCGCGGCCGACCGCGACCACCCGGGTGCCGAGGCGCAGCGCCTTCGCCACCGCCGGCAGCCCGGCCACCGGGTCGAGCAGCAGGTCGCACAGCTCGTGGCCGGTGGGGCAGGCGTCGTCGTCGGGCACGCTCCGGCCGACCTCCGCCAGCGCCCGGCGCATGCGCGGCGAGGCGTCGATCGACCAGGGGGAGAAGAGGCGCACGTGGCCCCAGTCCCGGACGTGGGCGGCCGGGCGGTCGCCGGCCTCGTACAGGTCGACGTCCCAGCCGGCCTCGGCGGCGGCGAGGGCGGCGTCCAGCCCGATTGGGCCGGCGCCGAGGATGGCGATGCGGGGGGTGGTCATGCGGTCTCTCCTTCGAAAAGCCGATCCAGGTGTCGTTCGTCGCACAGCAGGTCGTCACAGGCGGCGCAGGCCGAAATGGTCGCCGCGCCGCCACCACCTTCCCCGCCACGGACGACCCGCCCGACCGGCGTGACGCAGGCGGCCCGGTCGGCCACCCGGCGCGCCTGCTCGGGGTCGTGGGTGACCAGGACGACGGTGCGCTCCCCTTTGAGCGCCAGCACCAGCTCCTCGATGGTGCGCGCGGAGCGGCGGTCGAGGGCGCTGGTCGGCTCGTCCATGAGCAGGGTCCGCGGGTCGAGCGCCAGAGTCCTGGCCAGGCAGAGGCGCTGCTGCTGGCCGACCGAGAGGGTCGTCGCCGGCTCGTCCAGGCGGTCGCAGACCTCGCCCCACAGGCCGACCTCGCGCAGCGCCTGCTCGGCGCGCTCGCGCCGCTGCCGCCGGGGCAGGCGCACGACCCCGTGGCGCAGGCCGAAGGCGACGTTGTCGACGATCGACGCCGGGAAGATGACCGGCTGCTGGAAGAGCATGCCGACCCGGCTGCGCAGGCGGTCCGGGTCGACGCCGCGCCGGTAGATCGGCGTGCCGTCGAGCAGCACCTGGCCGTCGACGGTGAGCCCGGGCTCCAGGTCGATCAGGCGGTTGAGGCACTTGAGCAGCGTGCTCTTGCCGATCCCCGACGGGCCGAGCAGGCAGAGGACCTCGCCGCGCTCGACCGCCAGGTCGATGCCGGAGAGGATCGTCCGGCCACCGGCGCGGACGACGAGCCCGCGGACCTCGACCGCCGGAGTGGACGCGGCCCGATCGGTCCGGGCGGCCGGAACAGGAGAGTCGAACGGCTCAAGCATCGCGGGCCTCCTCGTGGGCGCGGAGCCTCAGCGGCAGCGACAGCAGGCCGAGGCCGAGGACCAGGGTGATGAGGACGAAGGCCGCCGCCCACAACCGGCTCGCCGCGCCCGGTGCCAGCGAGTCTTGGGCGAGGACGAACAGGTGGTAGGGGAGCGCCAGGATCGGGCTCTCGCGGATGCCCTCGGGCAGCGTCGCGCCGGAGAAGACCGCGGCGGTGAACAGGATCGGGGCGGTCTCGCCGGCCGCCCGGGCGAGCCCCAGGAGGGCGCCCGAGACCAGCCCGCCGACGCTCTGGGGCAGCAGCACCGAGCGCACCACCCGGGCGCGGGAGAGGCCGAGGCCGCGGGCGGCCTCGACGTAGGGCCGCGGGACGGCGGCGATCCGCTCGGCCAGCGACACGGTCACCGTCGGCAGGATCATGAGACCCAGCACCAGGCCGCCGGCGAGCCACGACTTGCCCCAGCCGAGGCCGCGGACGAAGACCACCAGGCCGAGCAGCCCGAAGAGCACCGACGGGATGCCGTTCCAGACGTAGAGGGCCAGCCGCAGCCGGGCCGCCGCCCGCTCCCCCAGGTAGACGCTGACCGCCAGCGCCAGGCCGACGGCCGGCGGCACCGCCGCCACCAGCGCCGTGGCGATCAGGATCAGGGTGCCGGCGAGCTGGTAGACGATGCCGCCGCCGGCTCCCGCGTCGCTCGACGCCCGGACGAGGAAGCCCCACGACAGGGCGCCGGCGCCGCGCACCAGGGTGGCGGCCAGGATGCCGGCGCACAGGCCGAGGGCGACGAGCGCCGCCAGGGCGGCCGCACCCCAGAACAGGAGCTCACCGGGCCGCCGCACCGTCGCCTCCTTCCCCGGCGCTGTGGCCGGGAGCTGCGTCGCGGCCGAGCAGCGACCCGCGCCGGACGAGCACGGCGCCGAGCACCGTCACCCCGCCCACCAGGGCCAGCAGCACCAGGCCGAGGCCGGCGATCGCCGCCCAGTGGAGTGGATCGCCCCAGGCGAGAAACGTCTCGGAGCCGCCCAGCTTGGTGGTCAGGGTCTGGCCCGCGTGGGTGGCGCGGGTCAGCGGCTCGGCGGAGAGCCAGTGGGCGGGAACCTGGTTGTCCCGCCGGCCGATCACCAGGAAGACCGCGATGGTCTCGCCCAGCGCCCGGCCGAGGGCGAGCAGGATCGCCGCCACCAGCCCCGGCGCCGCCTGGGGCAGCACCACCCGGAGGGCGGTGGCGGCCCGGGTCAGCCCGAGCCCCCGGGCCGCCCGGCGCTGGACCGCCGGAACCCCGCGCAGGGCGTCCTCGGAGAAGGTGGTCACGGTCGGCAGGACCATCACCGCCAACAGCACCCCGCCGGTCAGCAGGGTGTCGCCGCTCAGCGGATCGAACGGCTGGAGCAGCCGGTACATCCACGGCCGGAGCAGCAGCACGCCGAGCAGCCCGTAGACCACGGACGGCACCCCGGCCAGCAGCTCCACCGCCGTCTTGAGCACCAGTCGCGGCCGGGGTGGCAGCACCTCGGAGGCGAACAGCGCCGCCCCTACCCCGACCGGCACGGCCAGCACCAGGGCGACGGCGGAGACCACCGCGGTGCCGTAGATCATCGGCAGCACGCCGAAGGTGTCCGCCCGGTAGAACCAGCGTGTGCCCAGCAGGTAGCCGAAGACCCCCTCCTGGCGCCAGGCCGGCAGGCTCTGGACGACCAGCAGGCCGAGCAGGCCCGCCAGGAAGGCGGCGGCGAGGGCGCACGAGGCGAGGCTCATCCAGTGCAGGGGGTCGCGCCGGACGGCCTCGAACCGCCGTCCGGGCCGTGCGAGCCACCGCGGCACCTGGCCTGGAGCACCAGGGGCAGGTGCCGCCGCCTCGAAGCTCCCGCCGCGCGCCGCGCTCACGAGCCGGACGTCCCTCCGGCGGTCTCCCCGCCCTGGCCGCCCGGGCCCTCCTGGCCGTCAGCGTCCGCCGTGCCGCCGGCGTCCGCGCCTTCGGCGGCGTCCGCGCCTTCGGCGGCGAGCGGCACGTAGCCGGCGTCCTGAACGACCTGCTGGCCACGGTCCGAGAGCAGGAAGTCGATCAGCTCCTTCGCCACCGGCGACGGTGCGCCGTTCGTGATCACCAGGAGCTGGCGGGAGATCGGGTAGCTGCCGTCGGCGACGGTCGCCGGCGTCGGGTCGACGGTCGCGCCGTCGTCGGTGACCACGCCCAGGGGGAAGACCGTCTTGCGGTCGGTCCAGGCGAAGGAGAGCTGGGTGATGGCGCCCGGGGTCGAGGAGACCTTGGTCCGCCCCTCCTCGTTCGAGCCGATCTCGAGGTGGCTCACCTGGGGCGCCTTCTCCGGGTCGCCGTAGGCCCAGTGGGCGAACACCTCCCAGGTGCCGCGCCCGGGCTCCTTGTCGTAGAAGACGATGCGCTCGTCCGGGCCGCCGACCGCGCTCCAGTTGTCGATCCGCCCCTCGTAGATCCCCTGGACCTGCTGCCGGGAGAGGGCGTGGACGCCGCTCTCCCAGACGTCCTTGTTGACCGCCAGCGCCACCGCGTCGGCGCCGATCCGGACCGGCCGGAAGTCGACCTCCGGGTAGGTGGTGTGGTCGCGCTCGATCACCGGCCGCGACGACATGGCGACCTCGGCCCGGCCCTCGCCGAGGGCGGCGATGCCGCCGGAGCTGCCGCCCTGGGTGTCGACGGTGATGTCGAGGCCGCGCTCGGCGTGGAGGATCTCGGCCGCCTTGGTGACCACCGGGTTGACCGTCGTGGAGCCGTTGACCCGGAGGACGGCCGCGCTGCCGGGAGCGCCCGAGGAGTCGGCCGCCATGGTGTCGCCGCCGCCCGAGCCGGAGCCGCCGCAGGAGACGAGAGTGAGGGTCAAGCCGATCGTCAGCAGGAGGGCGAGGCGGATGGTCGTTCGATCGTGGGCCATCAGCAACACCCGTCCGGCCCGCAGCAGGGCGCCGCCTCGGTGGTCGCGTCGTAGTCGGCGCCCTTGCTCTCCCGCGGATCGCGCAGCGCCGTGCGCGAGCAGTCGAACGGCTGAGCCTGGTCGAGCGGGATCTCCTCCAGAGGGTCGATCAGCTCGAAGAGCTCCCGGTAGGGCTCCCGGCCGTAGATCTGGAAGGTCTTGTCGCACACCGCGTAGCGCCGGCCGCGCTCCATGCGGTGGCCGTCGTCGTCGAGCACCTCCTTGAACGGCCCCTTGTAGATCACCGCCTGGTTGCGCTCCCAGCACGGTCCCTCCTTGCCCTTGAACGCCTCGAGGGTGACCGACCGGAACTCGATGCCGTTGACGGTCTGCCAGGCCTCCGGCTGACGCTCGAGGATGCGCACGCCGTAGAAGCCGGCCCGCTCGAACGCTTCCAGGAACCCGTCCTCGGTCAGGGCGCCGGAGATGCAGCCGCTCCACAGCTCGGGGTCGCGCTGGAGATCCTCCGGCACCGCCTCGTCGCTGACGATGTCGGAGATCACCGCCCGGCCTCCCCGGCGCAGCACCCGGTGGATCTCCCGGAACAGGCGCTCCTTCTCGCCGCTCGCCACGAGGTTCAGGACGCAGTTCGACACCACCACGTCGACCGAGTTGGACGCCACCAGCGGCTCGGTCGCCCGCAGCTCGTCCGCCAGCGCCTGGGCGGCCAGCAGGCCATCGGCGTCGGTCACCGGTTGTTGGGCCAGCCGCGCGTCGAGCCGGTCGAGGTCGAGCCCCAGATCCTGGATCCGGCCGCGGCGGAACTCGACGTTGGCGAAGCCGATCCGCTCGGCCACCACCGGCGCGGCGGCGCGGGCGACGCCCAGCATCTCGTGGGTCATGTCGACGCCGATCACCCGCCCCTCCGGACCGACCACCTGGGAGGCGATGAAGCAGATCTTGCCGGTGCCGCTGCCGAGGTCGAGGACCGTCTCGCCGGGGCGCACGTGCTTGCTCGGATCGCCGCAGCCGTAGTCCCGTTCGAGCACCTCGGACGGGATCGCCTCGAGGTAGCGGGGGTCGTAGTCCACGGGGCAGCACAGCGCCGGCACGACGGCTTCGGCGCCCTCCCGGTAGCGGTCTTTGACCAGTTCTTCGACATGAGCGGTGGAGGTCATCGGGTGGGTTCTCCTTGACGAGGGTGGTTCAGGGTTCGGGATCGATGGATTCAGAAGCGGGAGAGCGCCCGCTCTTTGGTGGGCAGCACCTCGAGACAGGTGGTCCACCAGCCGGTTTCGATGGTCTCGACGAACTCTTCCGGCAGGCGCTCGGCGCGCATCTCGGCGGCCAGGCCCTGCCAGTCGTAGGTGAGCGGCAGCAGCTCGACGCGCAGGCCGGCCCCCCGGGAGTCTCTCTCTCGGTCAGGTGCCGCCTCGACGGTCGAGTACCAGACCTCGGTGCGGCCGTCGTTGGCCGGCCGGCCGATGACGCCGACGTTGACGACGTCCCGGCCGGAGGGGAGCTTGCGGTGCCAGTGGAGGCCGGTGTGGGTCACCAGCAGCCCGTCGGCCCCCTCCTGGTCGAGCAGCACTTCGAGGAACGGCACCGGCGTGGCGGACTCGAACAGGAACTCGTTGATCCGCCGGGGCGAGCCGTGGACCAGCAGCAGCTCGCGCTCGCCGACCCGGACGCGGCGGCGCCGGGGGAGCGACCCCATCCAGGCCTTGAAGTCGTCCGAGCAGCGCTCCTCCGTATAACGGTAGGAGATGTCGGCGAAATGGTTGTCCCGGGGGTCGGTGTAGCCGCAGTTGCAGTCCTCGGCGCCGGTGGCGAGCGACTCCTCGTAGTTGCCCTGGAGCGTCAGTACGCCGCCCTCGGCGAGCAGCGGGCGGACCTTCTCCGGGTTGGGGCCGAAGGCGCCCAGGTCGCCCAGGCAGTAGATCGCCTCGGCGCCCCGGCGGCCGGCGTCCTCAAGCAGGGCGGCGAGCGCCAGGTGGTTCGAGTAGACGCCGCCGAAGACGGCGATCTTGTCGTACGGCCCCTCGACCGGCGTCGGGTCGGGCCGGGGGGCGCGGTAGGCGGCGCGCTCGGCCGCGGCCTCCTCGGCGGAGAGGTGGCGGCCGACCGTCTCGGCGGCCTTGCGGAACTCCCCCAGGGGGACGAGCCTCTCGCCCCAGGTCGCCATGCCCCGGTGGCGGGTCAGCTTCTCCCGCGCCTCGGCGCGCTGGCGCTCGAGCCGCGCGCGCTGGTCGAGCTCCCGGGACTGTGGTGGTCGTTGACTCATGGTCGAACCTCCTGCGAACGGTCCTCGCCCGAGGGGGGGAGGTGGCGTCCCTCTTCCCCCGCGTGGGGGGAGAGGGAACGAGAGTGAGAGGGGCGATCCATGAAGATCACGTCTTGCAGCTCACCCCGTACACGTGGCACGTCCAGCACGCCGGGTGCTCCAGGGGGTAGGTGTCCAGGGAGTCGGCCAGGGTCGCCCCCATGCGGCCGGACGGCTCGTTGACCAGGATCGGGCAGACCCACACCCCCTGGTCGGTGACCATGCGGCAGGAGGAGCACTGGAGGTGGTCCCAGGAGCCGTCCGGGACGTCGCCCTCGCGCAGCCGCTGCCAGCTCTCGTAGGCGCCGCCGCGCTCGGCCTCGTTGCCGATCTGGAAGATGGGCAGCACCTTGAGCCGGGGCTTGTCGATGCCCAGCTCCCGGAGCAGCCCGAAGAAGCGCTCCTTGCCCTCCGGCGAGGCGTTCTCCTCGTGCACCTCGGTGACCGTGAGCACCGGGTTGATGCCCGCCGCGGCCAGGTTGCGGATGCCGTCCATGGCCCGCTCGAACACCCCCTCCCCGCGGATCGCGTCGTTCGAGGCGGGGGTCATGCCGTCGAGGGAGACGCGCACGTCCAGGCTGTAGTCGGAGGCTTCGGCCAGGGCGGCGAGCCGCCGGCAGCGCTCCGGGTCGAGCAGCAGCCCGTTGGTTAGCACCGTGGTCGGCCCGACCGCGAGCGCGGCCGCCAGGATGTCCTCCATCTCCGGGTTCAGGAACGGCTCGCCGCCGGTGAAGTAGTACTCCTTGACCCCCAGGCCGGCCGCCTCCTCCAGCGTCCGCCGGACCGTCTCCAGCGACAGGAAGTCGTGGGTCCGGTTGGTCGGCGAGCAGGAGACGAAGCAGTGGGTGCAGGCCAGGTTGCAGACCGTGCCCGCGACCTGGAACCAGAGGGTGTCGAGAGAGGTCAGCTCGACCCGCGGCGCCGGGACGCCGTCCGGCTCGCGGGCGTTGCGGGCATCGCGGGCGGTGCGGGCATCGTCGGCGCCCGGCGGGCGCGCGGCGGGTCCCGGCTCCAGGGCCGGCTCCAGGCCAGGATCGTGGCGGCGGCTGTTCGGTTCACTCATTCAGGCGTCCTTGTCTCGACCTCTCGGATCGGCCCGCGTTCCGGACCGGAGAACGGGACCGGAACAAGGGGCGCGACCACGGGCATCGCGTGGCGTCACGTGGCGTCGCGAAGAGTCCCGTCACGCGGGCGTGGTGGCGAGCGCGGGAAGGCTCGACCAGGGGCTCTCCGGGCTCGGCTCGGAGAGCCGTCGGTGCGGGCGGGTCTGCGCTCGGTCGTTCGGGTCCTGGGGCGGTGCGACCTCCGAGAACCTCGGAGGTCCCCGGGTGGACCCGGATCAGGCGGGAAGGGCGGGGGGCGGGGCGCGGCCCCGGTGGACCGGCGCCGGCGTGCGGACCGGGGTCCCGAGAGCCAGCGGCCGGAGCGGCCGGCGGAGGGCGTCGAGCAGCCGCGCGATGGCGCGGGCGGCGCGGAGGGTCGGGGGCGTCGCGACGCTCCGGCGGCCTCGCCCCGGCCGGCCGGAGCGGCCGGAGCGGGCGACCCAGCGCTCCAGGTCCTGGCGGCGGTCGAGGTCGGCCAGCGGCTCGAGCAGCACGACGGCCATCCCGGCGCGGTGGAGCAGGCGGCGCAGATGGGCGAGGGTGGTGCGCCGGCACCAGCGGACCCGCCGGAGGAGGTCCCCCAGGGGACGGGTCGAGGCCAGCAGGTAGAGGCCGCCGTCGGGGCTCGGCCCGATCACCACGCGGTCGGGGGACGGGTCGGCGGGGGCGCCCGAAAGCAGGGTGAGCGCCCGTTCCACGTGATCGCGGGTGAGACCCGGCGTGTCGGTACCGACCGCGACCACCGGCGCACTCGAGCGGTGGGAGCGGTGGGAGCGGCCGATCGCGCCATCGAAGGCCTGGGCGAAGCGCTCGCCGAAGCCGCGGCCGGCCTGGCCGACCGCCCGCGCGTCCGCGGGCAGCTCCACCCCGGCCGGGGAGCAGACCTCCAGATGGCAGCCGGCGGAGCGGCCGGCGTCGAGCGCCTCCTCCAGGCACGCCCGGTAGAGCGCGGTCTCCCGGTCGCGGAGCGCCGCCGGCAGCAGCCGCTTGCGCCGCCCCTCGGCCCGTGCCCCCAGGGTGAAGACGAGGAGCGTGGTCTCCGGTGTCCGCATGGCGCGGTCGGCCGGCGCAGTCGGCGCGGCCCCCACCGGCGCGTCCACCAGGCCGGCGCGAGCGGAGGGATCGGCGGCGCGGCGGTTTCCGGTCGGTGTGGGCGAGGTCGCGGTCATCGTGTCTCCGGCCCGGAAGTACGATCGCCGGCCCGGAATGGATTGAGCGAGGGTGACGGAACTTTAGCAGCTCGCGGGAGACCCGTACGCTATGATCCTCGCCACCTTGTTCCGCTTCCTGATCCTCGCGCTGCCGCTCGTCATGCTCACCCTCGGCGTGTTCCACTTCGGCGCCGAAGCGATCGACCTGGCGAGCCCCGCCTCCCTGCCGGCGCCGCAGCTCCTGGGCCGCTGGCTGCTCGAGGCGACCGGCCTCGTGGCGCTCTACCTGCTGGTGCGCGACCGGGGGCTCGGCCGCTGGCTGGGAGGGCTCGCCAGCGCCTGGACTGCCTGGATCTTCCGCGGTCCGGTGCTCGTCCTCACCGTGGCCGGCGCCGCGCGCCTCTCCTCCACGGCCTGGTGGCACCTGAGCGCGGCCTGGCTCGGGCTCTACACCGTCTGCGGCCTGATGATGGCGTCGGTCGCCAGGAGCCTGGAGACCGCCGACGCGCTGGAGGGCACCGAAGAGATCGAGGACGCGGTGCCGGCCGAGCGCGACGAGACGACGCCCGGGCACGCGCCCCCCGCGCCCGCCGCGCCCCGCGCGGACGACGCGCTCGACAGCGCGCCCCACGTGCCCGACAGCGCGCCCGACGACGCACCCGACGAGGGCGCGTGAGCGCATCGTGAGAATCGCCGGAGTCGGATCGAGCTTCCCGCCGCACTTCTACGACCAGGAGACGCTGCTCGGGGAGCTCAAGCGCCACTGGGCAACCCGGCACCACAACCTGGCCCGGCTGGAGCAGCTTCACAGGAACGTCCTCGTGGGCGGGCGCCACCTGGCCCTGCCGATCGAGGAGTACGAGCGGCTCACGACCTGGGGCCAGGCCAACGACGCCTGGATCCGCGTCGCCCAGGAGGTCGGCGGGGAGGCGGTCGCGCGCGCGCTCGGCGCGGCCGGCCTGACGGTGGCGGACGTCGACACCCTGATCACCGTCACCGTGACCGGCGTCGCGACGCCGTCGCTCGACGCCCGGCTGGTCAACCGGCTCGGCCTGCCGACCCGGGTCAAGCGGATGCCGATCTTCGGCCTCGGCTGCGTCGCCGGCGCGGCGGGCATCGCCCGGGCGGCCGACGCCGTCCGCGCCTTCCCCGGCGAGGTGGCCGTGCTGCTCTCGGTCGAGCTCTGCTCGCTCACCCTCCAGCTCCGCGACCTGTCGATCCCCAACCTGATCGCCTCCGGCCTGTTCGGCGACGGCGCCGCGGCGGTGGTCGTGGCCGGCGCCGACCGGCAGGGTCTCGCGGGCCCCCGCGTCGTCGCCACCCGCTCGGTCTTCTACCCGGACACCGAGGAGGTCATGGGGTGGGACATCTCGGAGCGCGGCTTCCAGATCGTCCTCTCGGCCGACGTGCCGGAGATGGTGCGGCGCCACCTGCGGGGCGACGTCGACGCCTTCCTGGCCGAGCACGACCTGACCCGCGACGACGTCACCACCTGGATCTGCCATCCGGGCGGACCGAAAGTGCTCGAGGCGATGGAGGAGACCCTGGAGCTGCCCGACGGCGCCCTCGACGTCACCTGGGAGAGCCTGCGCGAGGTCGGCAACCTGTCGTCGACCTCCGTCCTGCTGGCGCTCCAGGAGACCGTCGCCCACCACCCCGGGCCGCCCGGAAGCCCGGGGCTCCTCCTCGCCATGGGCCCCGGCTTCTGCTCGGAGCTCGTCCTGCTGGAGTGGTGACGATGGATGTCGCCGGGATCGACAGCCGCGTCCTGTTCACCGGCCTCGTGGGGCTGGTGGCGGTGCAGCGGTTGGCGGAGCTCCGGCTCGCCCGGCGCAACGCGCGGCGGAAGCTGGCCGACGGCGGGGTGGAGGTGGGGGCCGGGCACTATCCGGTGATGGTGGCGCTCCACGCCCTGTTCCTGGGCTCGTGCGTTGCCGAGGTCTGGCTCCTCGGGCGGCCGTTCGTGCCCTCCGCGGCTGCGGCGATGCTGGGCGTTCTGGTGGCGGCCTCGGCGCTTCGCTGGTGGGTGATCCGCTCGCTCGGCGGGGCGTGGACGACCCGGGTGATCGTGGTGCCGGGGCGGCGGCTGGTCGCCGCGGGGCCGTACCGGTTCCTGCCCCACCCCAACTACCTGGCCGTGGCGCTCGAGGTCGCCGCCCTGCCGCTGGTCCACACCGCGTACCTGACGGCGGCGCTCTTCTCGCTCGCCAACGGCCTGCTGCTGGCGGTGCGTATCCGGACCGAGGACGCGGCGCTGGCGCGCTACGGCGTCCGGTCCCAAGTTGGATCAGGGGCCGGGGCCGAGATCGAAGCAGAGGGCGGGCCGACGCGAGAGCCCGGGCCGAGCGCTCGCCCCGAACCGGACGAGCCCCATTCCCTGCGCGGCACGGGGGTGGGGGGCGCGTGACGACCCGCGACGAGATCCTGCACGGGGTGACCGAGGTGGCCCGTGACCACCTGGGCTTCGACGGCCGGCTGGCGCCGGAGATGGACCTGGTCGAAGACCTGGCCCTCGACTCGATCCGCCTGCTCACCCTGGCCGTGGAGGTGGAGAACCGCTTCCGCGTCTGCCTGGACGAGCAGGACGAGGCGGAGATCACCACGGTCGGCGACCTGGTGGCGGCGGTCGAGCGCAAGCTCGCGGAGCCCGACGAGCCGGCACGCACCACAGACGAGCAGCCGGACTGACGATGCCCGATCCGTCCCCGCCAGGAGGGCCCGAAGCGCCTGCCTCCCGGTCGGTCGGCCCCGCCGGCGCGCCGGGCTCGGTGCTGGCGGAGGGCGACACCCTGGTGACCCTGCTGGAGCGCGCCGCCCGCCCGGTCGGTGCCGCCCCCGGCGCCGCGATCGGTCGCAGGCCAGAGACCGCCCCCGGTCGGGGCGGCGCCCGGGGGCTCCGCTTCCTCGACCGGCGCGAACGGCCGCGCTTCGTCCCCTGGCCCGCCGTCCACGGGGCGGCCCGGGAGACGGCGGGGCGCCTGGTCGCCGCCGGCGTCCGCCCGGGCGACAGGGTCGGCCTGATCTACCCGACCGGTGAGGAGTTCTTCGCCGCCCTCTTCGGCATCCTCCTGGCCGGGGCCGTGCCGGCGCCGCTCTATCCGCCGGTCCGCCTGGGCCGGCTGGACGAGTACCACCGCCGCACCGCCGCCATGCTCCGCGCGGTCGGCGCCCGCCTCGTGCTCGCCGACTCCCGGGTGCGCCGGCTGCTGGGGCAGACGGTGGCCGCGGCCGGCCCGGAGCTCGGCTGCCGGACCCTGGACCGCCTGCCGCCGGGCGCGCCGGAGCGCCTCGGCGCCGTGCGCCCGACCCCGGACGACCTGGCCCTGATCCAGTTCTCCTCCGGCACCACCGTCGAGCCGAAGCCGGTCGCCCTCTCCCAGCGCGCCGTCCTGGCCCAGACCCGCCTGCTCAACAGCTTCTGGCCGGACACCGAGGAGGTCGTCCACAGCGGCGTCTCCTGGTTGCCGCTCTACCACGACATGGGCCTGATCGGCTGCGTCTTCCCGGCCCTCGAACGGGT
Source organism: uncultured Acidobacteriota bacterium (assembly GCA_963843755.1). GTDB lineage: Bacteria > Acidobacteriota > Thermoanaerobaculia > Multivoradales > DATKCC01 > CAWJLS01. The sequence continues at coordinate 71,666 of CAWJLS010000011.1, read as the reverse complement.
GGCCGACCTGACCCTGATCGGTCCGGAGGTCTTCGTCGCCCGGCCGGCGGTCTGGCTGCGCGCCCTGTCGCGCTACCGCGCCACCGTCTCGCCGGCGCCCAACTTCGCCTACGGGCTGTGCGTCGCCAAGGTGCGCGACGCCGAGATCGAAGGGATCGACCTCTCCGCCTGGCGCGCCGCCCTCGACGGCGCCGAGTCGGTCGCCCCGGCGACCCTGCGGGCGTTCGTCGACCGCTTCGCCCCGTTCGGCTTCCGGCCCGAGGCGCTGACCCCGGTGTACGGCCTCTCGGAGGCCTCCCTGGCGGTGACCTTCGCGCCCCTCGGAAAGCGGTTCTCGACCGAACGCTTCGTCCGGGGCTCGCTCGAGCCGGGGTGCCTGGTCCAGACGGTCAGGCCGGTCCAGGCGGTCGGCCAGGAGGAGGGACCCGGCGTCGCCGAGGGAGCCGGCGCAGGAGGTGGAGAGGGTGGAGAGCCGGCCCGGGAGCTGGTCTCGGTCGGGGTGCCGGTGCCCGGCTTCGAGATCGAGATCCGGCCGCAGGGCGAGGACGGCGACCCGTCGCCCGGGGGGGCGGGCAGCGAAGCCGGCCCGCTGGAGGAAGGGATCGTCGGCCGGGTCTGGGTGCGCGGGCCGTCGCTCATGGAGGGCTACTTCGGTCGCCCCGAGGCGAGCGCGGCGGCGCTGGTCGACGGCTGGCTCGACACGGGCGACCTGGGGTTTCTCCGCGGCGGCGAGCTGTACCTGACCGGGCGGGCGAAGGACCTGGTGATCGTCCGCGGCAAGAACGTGGCGCCGGAGGAGATCGAGCGCCTGGCCCTGGACGTACCGGGAGCGCGGGCCGGCTGCGCGGTGGCGGTGAGCTGGGTGCCGCCCGCGACCGGCGGCGGCGGAGGCGACTCCGAAGAGCTGCTGGTCTTCGTCGAGCACGCGCGCACCGCGGGCGCGGAGGAGCGGGCCGCCCTGCCGGAACGGGTGAGGCGGGCGGTCCTCACCGGCCTCGGCCTGGCGCCCGACCGGGTCGAGATCCTCGCCCCCGGAACCCTGCCGCGTACCTCGTCGGGCAAGCTCCGGCGCGGCGAGGCTCTGCGGCGCTGGTCGGAGGGCACCCTGGAGCCGCCGGCCCCGGTCGGGCCGGCCCGGATCGCGGCGGCCATGCTCCGCTCCGGCCTGGCCTTCGCCCGCTCGGGTCGGGCCGGCTCCCGACGGGCCGGGGCGGACGGAGAGGCGGAGGGGGACGGGTGAGCGCCCGGCGCGCGCCGGGGGTCACTCCGGAGCTCGCTGCGGAGGCTGCTTCGACGACCTCCCCGGAGTGCGGCGGCCTGGTCGTCGTCGGCGGCGGCCCGGCCGGCCTGGCGGTGGCGATCGAGGCCCGCCTGGCGGCACCGCCGGTCCTGCCGGTGACCGTCCTCGACCGGGCTCGGCCACCGATCGACAAGCCGTGCGGCGAAGGGCTGATGCCGGACGGCGTCGCCCGGCTCCGCGCCCTCGGCGTCGAGCTGCCGCCGTCGGCCCGACCGTTTCGCGGCATCCGCTACCTGGACGACGAGACCGTGGCGGACGGGCGCTTTCCACCCGCCGGCCTGCAGGACGGCGACGCGACCGGCCTCGGCATCCGGCGGACGGAGCTCCACGCCGCCATGGTCCGCCGGGCCGAGGCGCTCGGGGTGGAGCTCCGCTGGGGGACGCGGGTGGAGCGGGTGCTGGCCCCGGACGAGATCTCGGGGCGGGAAGGGGATCAGGGGCGCGCGCCCGAGCGGTCCCCCCAAGGGGAGCGCGTCGGCGTGGTCACCGCGGACGGCGAGGCGGTGTGCGGGCGCTGGCTGGTCGGCGCGGACGGCCTGCTCTCCCGCGTGCGCCGCCACGTGGCCGAGGGCGTCCGGACAGGCGATGCCGGGACCGCCGATCTCGGCGCGGCCGGGGGAGCGCGCCGCTTCGGGGTCCGCCGGCATCTCCGTCTCGCGCCCTGGACCGACCTCGTCGAGGTCCACTGGGCCGAGAACGCGGAGGCCTACGTCACCCCGGTCGGCCCGGAGACGGTCGGGATCGCCATGCTCTGGAGCCCGGGGCGGCCACCGTCTCGGAGCCGGTCTCCGTTCCCGTCCGATCCGAACGGTCCGGTCGAACGGACCGAGCCGACCGAGCCGACCGAGCCGACCGAGCCGACGGATCCGGCTAACCCGACTGATCTGAGCAGGCCCGTCGACTCTGCCGCCCCGTCCGACCTGGCCGGAGCTGCCACCGGGGCCGGCGCGGGGTCGGTGAACGGGTTCGACGATCTGCTGCCGCTCTTCCCGCGGCTGGCGGAGCGGCTGGCGGGCGCGCCGGCGGTCTCCCGGGACCGGGGCTGCGGCCCGTTGGCCCAGCGTGTCCCCGCCGTCGTCCGCGGCCGGGTCGCCCTGGTCGGCGACGCCGGCGGCTATCTCGACGCGATCACCGGCGAAGGGCTCTCCCTCGCCTTCCACCAGGCGGCGGCGCTGGTGCGGGCGATCGGCCGCTGTGAGCGCCAGGGGACGGCCGACCTGGGCGAGTACGCCCGCGCCCACCGCCGGCTCTGCCGGCTGCCCGAAGGGCTGATCCGACTGCTCCTCTTCGTCGAGCGCCGGCCGGCCCTCCGGCGACGGGTTCTGCGGGCCCTCGCCGCCCAACCCGAGCTCTTCGACCGCATGCTCGGCGTCCATGCACGGACCCTCCGCCCCGGGGCCCTGGTCACCGGCGGCAGCCTCGGCGGACTCCTGCGGCTGGGCGGCCTGCCGCGCTTCGCCGGCCACCTGCTCCGAGCGCCGCGCACGACCGGGTCGCGCCCCCACCCTCCGAGCGCGCCATGAGCCCCCCGTCCCGAAGCCTGCTCGAGCGCCTCCTCGCCGTGGCTACCTCCCGTCCGCGGACGGTGATCGCGCTCTGGGCGCTGGCCGCCCTGGTCGCCCTGCCGGGGGTGCTCCGGTTGGGCACCGACAACTCGCCGAGCGTCTATTTCGTCGAAGGCTCGCCGGCCCTGGCCAGCTTCCGCGAGCTCCGGGCCGCGTTCGGCGACCGCGAGCAGCTCCGCCTGCTGGTGACCGGCGACGGCCTGTGGACCCGCGCCGGCCTCGCCCGGCTCGGACAGATCGAGGACCGGGTGCTCGCCGACCGCTCGCCCGCCGACCGCTCACCAGACGGACGGGACGGGGACGGCGTGCCCTACGCGGTGGGCGTGCTCGGCCTGGTCGGCCACCACCGGGCGCCGGCCGGCACCGCGGGCGCCTGGCCGCCGGCCGACCCGGAGCGTTTCGCGGAGCGCGCCGTCGCCGACCCCCTCGACCGCCAGCTCGGCCTGGTGGGGGCGCCCAGGGCCGGGCGACGCCTGCCCGGCGCGGCGACGATCCTGGTGGCGATCGAGCCGCCGGACGACCGGGCGCGGGAGCGGGCCGTGAGCGCGCTCGAACGCCTGGCGGCCGAGGCCTCCGGGCCGCTGGCCGATCCACGCGGCGGTCCCGACCGCGGTCCCGACGGGAGCTCCCCGGCCCAGGCGGCGTCGCTCTCCGTCCGGGCGGTCGGCCTGCCGATGATCGACCGGGCGCTGGACTCCTCGTCGCGGGAGATCGGCCGGGTCTACTTCCCGCTCCTCGCGGGGCTCGCCGTGCTGCTCCTGGTGCTGACCCTGCGCACGGTCCGTGGGGTCGTGCTGCCGCTCGCCTTCGTCGCCGCGCCGGAGATCGTCCTGCTCGGGTCGATGGGGTACCTGGGGATCGACCTCAACCTGGTGCTGGCGGTGCTGCCGCCGCTACTGTTCGTCATCTCCCTGGCCACCGCCGTCCACCTGACGGTTCGCTTCCGCGACGCGGTGGCCGACGGCGCCGGGCGCCGGGAGGCGATCCTGGAGACGTACGGCGACAAGGGCTGGGCGATCTTCTGGACCGGTGCCACCACCATGATCGGCTTCGGCTCGCTGGCGGTCTCCCGGGTCGGGCCGGTGCCGACTCTGGGGATCGGCTGTGCCGTCGGGATCGCCCTGATGACCCTCGGTGCGTTCACGCTCTACCCGGCCCTGTTGGTGCTCTTCGGCGGCCGGATCGGAGGAGGAACGGGCGCCCGCCCCGGAGGAGGGGCCGGCACCCGCTCCTTCGAGCGCCGCCTCCGTCGCCTCGGCCGGACCTGGGCGGACTGGGCAGCCCGCCGGCGCGGGCTGGTCGTGGGCGCGGCCGGCGCCGTCTTGGTCGTCGCGCTGGCCGGCGTGCCGCGGCTGACGGTCGCGTCGGACGCGATCCGCTTCCTGCCGCCGGAGCACCCGGCCCGCCGGGGGATCGAGCGGTTGGAGAGCGAAGGGATCGGCGGCGCCGCCATCGACGTCCTGATCACCCTGCCCGGAGGCTTCGAGCGCCCCGACCGGCTCCGGGCCCTCGAGGAGATCGCCGCCCGGCTCCGCCGGCTGCCGCGGGTCCTCGGCGCGTTCGGCGGCGGCGACGCGGTGGCGTCGGTGGCCGCCCTGCTGCCGCCCTCGGCGGTCACCCTCGGAGGCTTCGGCTCCGGCACCGGGCCGGAGGGCGCCCGGCAGGAGCAGGCACTGGCCGCCCTGCTCTCCGTTCCCGCCGGCCGCGCGCTCTTCCGTTCGTTCGTCAGCGAGGACGGCCGGCATGCCCGGGTGGTGGCGTTCGTCGAGACCGGCGGCTACGGCGAGCTGGCGCCGACCCTGGCCGGCGCGGCGGCGGCGGCGCGGGAGGTGATGGCGACCTCCGGAGAGGCACGCGTCGCGGTGACCGGCCAGCTCCCGTTGATCCTCGAGACCCACCGGCGCCTGCTGGTCACCCTCGCCCTGTCGCTCACCCTGACCACTCTGGCGATCGGGCTCCTCTTCCGCTGGCTGCTGCCGTCGACCCGGCTGGCGCTGCTGGCGCTGGTGCCGAACCTCTGGCCGGTCGCCGTCACCGTCGGCATCATGGGGTGGGCCGGCATCCCGCTGGACACGGCGACCGTCATGGTCGCGTCGGTGGTCCTCGGCCTGGCGGTCGACGACACCATCCACACCCTCGGCCATTTCCGCGCGCTGGCCCCGGCCCTCGGCCGGCGCGAGGCGGTCGCCGGCACCCTGGCGCGCACCGCGCCGGCCTACGTCCTGACCGGGGTGATCCTGGCCGTCGGCTTCGGCGTCTGCGGCCTCTCGGAGTTCGCGCCGACCGCCCGCTTCGGCGGCCTGTCGGCCCTGGCCATCGCGCTCGCGGTCGTCGGCGACCTGGTGCTGCTGCCGGCCCTTCTCGGCGCCACGCCGCACGAGGTCGTCCGCCGCCTCGGCGGCGAGGACGGCTCGGGTTCCGGTCCCGGCTCCGGCTCGGCTTCCGGAGGTTGACAACCGTCCGGTCCGCGCGATACCAACGTCCCGCGACACCAGACAACCCGACCGATCTCGATCCGCGACCCGGCGCGCCGCACGGAGGGGAGCGCTTTGGCGAGGTCCCGCCGAAGCCCCGCGGCGACCGCCGGCCGCCGACCGCCCCGGAGACCCCGAGCCCATGGCCGAGCCCCAGACCTGCTCCGTTCACCCCGACCGGCCCGCCACCTACCGGTGCGACGGCTGCCAGCGCGCCTTGTGCGACGACTGCGTCCAGATGAGCCACCGGTTGATCCTGTGCAGCGTCTGCGGCGAGATGGCGATCCCGCTCGCCACCGGCCGGGCGACGAGCACCACCGTGGCGCGGCGGACGCAGGCCAGGGAACAGCCGTACAGCCTGCTCCAGGCCCTGACCTACCCGCTCCGTGGCAAGGGCTCGGGAGTGTTCTGGAGCTACGTCGCGATTCTCGTCGCCTTCTCGGTCCTGAGCGTCGTGCCCCTGGTCGGTTGCCTGATCCTGGTTCCGATGCTGTTCGTGGCGTTGCTGGTTCCGCGGCTGCTCTTCACCATCGTTCGCGCCACTGCGGCCGGCGACAATGAGCTTCCCGAGTGGCCGGAGTTCGAGCTCTGGGGCCGGCTGGTCGACTTCCTGGCCTACCTCCTGATCCTGGCCGTCGCCTGGTTTCCGGGGGTCGTCCTGTTGATCGCCTCGGGACATGCCGAAGAGCTCGTTCGGGCCGGTGAGCCGACGACCGGGAGCGCGAGCGGTTGGCTCATCTATGCCGTCTGCTTCCTGCTGAGCCAGGCTCTGCTGATTCCCACCTTCGGCGCGCCATCGGTCTTCGACAGCTTCTGGCTGCTACCCCGAGTCGACCTCCACCTCCGTGCTCTCTTCGTTGCACCGGGAGAGGCGGCGATCATCGCGTGCGTCCTGGGGGGCATGGCGCTGTTCTGCTTCGAGCTCGAGTTCGCCTTCCACGTCGTTCCCTGGCTCGGCGCCGTCGGGAGCGTCGCCCTCGCCATCTACCAACAGTTCGTCGGGGCACACCTGGTGGGCCTCTACTTCCGGCACCACGCTGAGAGGTTGGAGCGGCTGTACGTCGGCTAGGAGTCTGCGCGGCCGAGCCGAGCCGGACGCGGCGCCCGGGAACTGAGCCGGCGGCGGAATTCCTCGTGGCGGCGGCGCGGTTCTCGTGAGCGCTCCTGCCGGAACCCGCCGGCCCTGACCGGACCGGCGTGTCCGGCCATACCCGCCCCCTCCGACCCCGCGGACCCCACCGACCCCGCCGACCTGCCATGGCGCGCCCGACCACCCGGACCCGGCCCCGACCGACCGCCTCCCAGCGAGCCGGCCGCACCGACCGCCACGACTGGGCGCCGTTCCGGGCCGACGAGCGGCCGGTCGACGCGCTCAATCCCCACGGCGCCTTCCGCCTGGCCCTGGCCTACGCCAACAGCTACCACATTGGCATGTCGAGCCTCGGCTTCCAGCGGGTCCATCGGTTGGTCTCCGACCGGCCGGACTGGGGGGTCGAGCGCTTCTTCGCCGACGGCGACGGCGTGCCGCTCTCGGTGGAGACCGAGCGGCCGCTCGGGGACTTCGCCTGCGTCGCCTTCTCGGTGTCGTTCGAGGAGGACTACCTCCACCTGCTCCGGATGCTCGACCGGGCGGGGATCCCCTTGCGCCGGGTCGCACGGGAGGCGCACCACCCGGTGGTCGTCATGGGCGGCTCGTGCGCGGCGATCAACCCGCTGCCGATGGCCGAGCTCGTCGACGTCTTCGCCCTGGGCGCGGCGGAGAACCTCCTGGACGACCTGCTCGGTGCGCTCGAAGAGGAGGACGACCGCGCCGCGGTGATCGAGCGGCTGGCGGCGCGGCGCGGGTTCTTCGTTCCGGCTCACCACCGGCCGGAGGAGGAGCCGTCGTTCTACCGGGCGGATGGCAAGCTGCACAAGCTCGAGCTGACCGCCGAGCAGATCAAGACCCCCGGCTTCTTGCCGACCACGTCGATCGTCACCCCACGCACCGAGTTCTCCGAGAAGTTCCTGATCGAGATGTCGCGCGGCTGCCCGGAGAAATGCAAGTACTGCTGGGCGACCTTCGGCATGGGCACCTTCCGCTGGCACCCGACCGACGCCATCCTCGCGTCGATCGAACGGGCCCGCGCCGTCACCGACCAGCTCGGGTTCGTCGCCACCGCCGTCGGCGACCACCCGGAGATCGAGCGCATCCTCGGCGAGGCCAACCGGCTCGGCTTCCGCTCCTCGGTCTCCTCGATCCGCATCCCGGCGGTGACCGAAGGGGTGCTCGCCGCGCTCCACGCCTCGGGCGACCGGTCGATCACCCTGGCGCCCGAGACCGGCAGCGACGCGCTGCGCGTTAAGCTCAACAAGCCGATCCCCAACAGCCTGCTGCTGGACAAGGTGCGGCTGATCTTCCGGTCCGGCTTCACCCAGCTCAAGCTCTACTTCCTGGTCGGCGTGCCGGGCGAGACGATGGACGACGTGCGCTCGATCCTGGAACTGGCCGAGGCGTGCCGGGCGATCATGCTGGAGGAGGCGCGCAAGACCGGCGTCATCGGCCACATCCACCTGGGCACGAACATCCTCGTGCCCAAGCCGTACACCGCCTGGCAGCGGGAGCCGATGGCCGACGAGGCGAGCCTCAAGGCGAAGCTCGCGCTGCTCAAGCGGGGCGCCGCCAAGATGCCTAACGTGAGCCTGTCGGGCGGCATCTCGATCCGCCAGGCCACCTGGCAGACCTACATCACCAAGGCCGGGAGCGACGCCGCCGACGCCCTCGAAGCCGCCGCCCGCGGCCGGCGCCTGGCCCAGGTCCTGCGCGACCACGCGGAGCGGATCCGCCCGGTCGTCTTCGATCCCGTCGAAGGCGACTGCCGCTGGCATTTTCTCCGAACCGGCTGAACGTCCTTCTGAACAGGCCGATGGCTCCCGGTAGAATCTTCTAAACCTTCTGACTCCCGGGATGCGCCATGGCCTTTGACCCCGCCAGCACCGAGCCGCCTCCGGAGCGGTCTCCACGAGAGGTGACCGAGCTGCTGCTGCGCTGGCAGGAGGGGGACGAAGCGGCGGCCGAGAGCGTGACCCGCCTGATCTACGGCGAGCTCCACCGGCTGGCCCACTCCTACATGCGGCGCGAGAGCCACGACCGCCTGCTCCAGACGACGGCGCTGGTCAACGAGGCCTACATCCGCCTCGTCGACCTGGACGTCCAGTGGCAGGGGCGGAGCCACTTCTTCGGCATCTGCGCCCAGCTCATGCGGCGCATCCTGGTCGACGCCGCCCGGCGGCGGCGGGCGGAGAAGCGTGGCGGCGACGTGCCGCCGCTCCGGCTCGGCGACTACGAGATCCCCGCCGAGCGGGCGAACCACCTGGTGGCGCTGGACGAGGCGCTGCTGGACCTCGAGAAGATCGACCGGCGCAAGAGCAAGGCGCTCGAGCTGCGCTACTTCGGCGGCATGACGGCGGCGGAGATCGGCGAAGCGCTCGAGCTGTCGACGCGCTCCGTGGAGCGGGACCTGCGGCTGGCGCGGGCCTGGGTGGCGGATGCTCTGAGAACGGCGGGTTGAGCATGCGGCCCGCGCCACCGGACGACGACGACCGCGCGGCCCGGCACGAGCTGGAACGCCGCCGGTGGCACCGGATCGAGAGCCTCTTCCACCAGGCCGACGCGCTGGCCGGGGAGGCGCGGGCGCGCTTCCTGGCGGAGGCCTGCGGCGGCGACGACTCCCTGCGCCAGCGGGTGGAGGCGCTGCTGGCGGCGGAGACCGACGACCTGGACTCGGTGGCCGGCCTGCTCAGCCCCGCGCCACCCGGCGACGAACGGGGGTCCGTTCGGGGGTCCACACGGGGGTCCGGAGCGGGGGCCGAACAGGGAGCAGAACCCGGGGCCGCGCCGAGGATCTCTCTGGGGGCGGCCTGGGGGATGGACGACGAGCCGGTGCCCGAGCGGATCGGCCCGTACCGCATCCTGCGGCAGCTCGGTCGCGGCGGCCTCGCCAGCGTCTACCTCGCCGAGCGGGCCGACGGCACCTTCCGCAAGCACGTGGCCTTGAAGCTGGTCCGGCGGGGCCTCGACACCGGCGACATCCTGCAGCGGCTGCGCCAGGAGCGCCAGATCCTCGCCCGCCTCGAGCACCCCAACATCGCCCGCCTGCTGGACGGCGGCAGCACCGACGACGGGCGCCCCTACTTCGTCATGGAGTACGTCGAGGGCCTGCCCATCGACGAGTACTGCCGCCGGAACCGGGTCAAGCTGGAGGACCGCCTCGAGCTCGTCCGGGCCGTCTGTGGCGCCGTCCACTTCGCCCACCGCAACCTGACCATCCACCGGGACATCAAGCCCACCAACATCCTGGTGACGGCGGAGGGGACCCCCAAGCTGCTCGACTTCGGCATCGCCAAGGTGCTCGAGGCGGACGGCTCCCCCTCCACCTGGGAGATGACCCGCCACGACACCCGGCCCGGCATGCGCTTCCTGACCCCGGCCTACGCCAGCCCGGAGCAGATCCGCGGCGAGCTCCTGTCGACCGCCACCGACGTCTACTCCCTCGGGGTGCTCCTCTTCCGGCTGCTCTCGGGCGCCGCGCCGTACGACCTGGACGACCTGCCCTTCCACCGCATCGAGACGCTCCTCTCCGACGGCGCCGTGCCCCGCCCGAGCCAGCGCCTGTCGGCGGAATCCATGGCCGCCGCGGGGTTCGCGGAGATCTCCCTCCAGCGGCTGCGGAGCCGCCTGCGCGGGGACCTCGACACCATCACCTCCGTCGCCCTGCGCATGGAGCCGGAGCGCCGCTACGGCTCCGCCGAGCAGCTCGCCGAGGATCTGTGGCGCCACCAGCGGGGCCTACCGGTCTCGGCGCGGCCGGACCGCTGGACCTACCGGGCGGGCAAGTTCGTGCGCCGCCACCGGCGGGGCGTGGCGGCGGCGGTGGTCATGGTGACGACCCTGACGGCCGTCGTGACGACCTTCAGCTACCGCCTGGTCGAGGAGCGGGACCGGGCCGTCCGGGCGTCCTCGCGCGCCGAGACCGAGGCCGCCAAGGCCTCCCGGGTGACCGACTTCCTGCAACAGATCTTCGAGGTCTCGAACCCGAGCCGCTCCCTGGGGGAGAGCGTCACCGCCGTCGAGCTGCTCAACCGCGGCGCCGCCCAGATCGAGAAAGGCCTGGACGGGGAGGAGGAGGTGCAGGCCAGCCTCATGGAGGCCATCGGCCAGAGCTACGCCGGCCTGGGGCTGGTGCCGGAGGCGGACGGGCTGCTGCAGCGCTCGCTGGCGATCCGGCGCCGCCTGTTCGAGCCGCCCAACGAGGCCCTGGCGAGCTCCCACGACCACCTGGGCGAGCTCGAGATCACCGAAGGCCACTACGAGGAGGCGGAGCGGCACTTCCAGGAAGCCCTACGCCAGCGCCGCTTGCTGTTCGGGCCGGACGACCCCCGCGCCGCCGAAAGCCTGGCGGACCTCGGGGCCGTGGCCCACATCCTGGGCCGGCTGACGGAGGCCGAGAGCCTCTACCGCCAGGCCTTGGCTCTCCTCGAGGTGCGGCCGGGTCCGCGGGATCAGCAGACGCTCCTCGTCCAGAGCAACTTCGTCACCCTCCTCTACGACCGGGGGCGCCTGGAGGAGGCTGAGGAGCTGGGCACCCGGGTCCGGGCGCTCCAGCGGGAGGTCCTGGGCGAGAACCACCCGGACACGATCAGCACCGAGGTCACCCTGGCGGCGGTGCAGGTGGCGGCGGGCCGCTACGAGCAGGCGGAGCCCCTGCTGCGCGCCCTCTGGGAGCGGCAGCGCAAGCTGCTCGGCGACCACCACCCGGACGTCGCCCTGGCGGCCAACAACCTCGCCGCCGCCCTCTTCCACCTGGGCCGTTACGACGAGGCCGCCGCGCTCTACCGCCAGGCGCTCGAGGTCCAGACGGAGGTCCAGGGGCGGCGCCACATGAAGACCGTGGCCACGATGCTCAACCTGGCCGACCTCGAAGCCCGCGGCTACGGCGACGACGGGGCGGCGCGCAAGCTCTACGAGGAGGCGCTGGCGCTCAGGCGCGACCTGGTCGCCGCCGGCAGCCCCGAGCTCGTCAGCCCCCTGATGAGTCTCGGCCGCCTGGAGCTGCGTCAGGGGCGGCCGGAGGCGGCGGCACGAGACCTGGAGGAGGCGGTCGAGATCCTGGCGGCGGACCGGGCCTCCGCCTCGCCGGAGACCCCGCCGTGGCGCCTCGCCGAGGCCCGGAGCCTGCTGGGGGAGAGCCTCTACGCCCAGGGGGACGAGGATCGGGGAGAGACGCTCATGCGGAGCTCCCTGGAGGCCCTGAGGAAGGAGCTCGGGGACACCCACGCCCGCACCGAGGCGGCCCGCCAGCGCCTGGAGCACCCGGGGCGAGAGTCCTCGTAGCGCCCGGCTTCGATCCCCGGGCGTCCCGGGCCGGGGCCTCCCTCCCCCTCGAGGCGATCCCCTGAGGACGATCGACCGGTCGGGCGATCGGGTGATCGGGCGGAGTGCCGGCCGCTACTTCGACGTCAGGTCGAGGAAGCCTGCCCGGATGCCCAGGGTGTGGCCGACGACGACTACGGTCCCCTCCGCGCGTGCCGTCAGCCCGGCCGAGCCGAGCTGGGCTTGGAGCACCTGCGCCAGGCCCGCGGCCAGCGCCTCCACCGACGCGGGTGAGGCGTCGGTCTCGACGGTCATCGCGGCGGCCCAGGCGGGGTCGGCCGGGTTGCCGGCAACCTTGGTGGACGAGGCCCCTCGCGGCGAGGCCGTGGGCGGCGGGGGATCGCCGGGAGCGGGGAGAGCCGGCGGTTGCACCAGGTACCCGTTGGGGGTGCCGTTGCCCGCGTCGCTGCCGGTCTCGATCACCGCCGTCACGCGGACCCGCTGCTGGTGGTCGCCGAGGTCGAGCAGGCCCAGGTCGAGCCGCAGCTCCCTCTGCGTCCCGTTGACCGTCACCGAGCCGAAGGTGCCGGGCGAGCCACCGAAGGCGGAGAAGATGGGTCCCACGGCCGCGGAGCTGCTCACGAACACCGTGCCGTCCGTGGCCGAGAAGAGCCGCCCCTGGCTGAGGACGACCCGGTCCGCCAGCGGCACCCGCTTCCCCTTCCACACCTTGACGGTCCCCGTCGCCGCTACGGGGACCTCCCCCACGGTGGCATCGATGCGCCTGTCCGTGGCCGCCGTCACCTCGAACGGGAAGCCCCCGTCACCGGTGTCGACCCAGCAGAACAGGGCGTCCGGGGACTGGCCGAAGCCGGTCCCGGTGAGGACCACCGGCTCCCCGGGAAAGGCGCCGGCTGGATCGACCCCGGTCACCGCGAGCTGCGCCGTCGCCGCGGCGGGCAGGATGGTGCAGCTCGCCAGTGCGACGGCGACCAGGCGGCAGGCGAGCGGCGAGCGGCGGGCATGGCGGGCATGGCGGGCGGGGTGCGGGTTCGGCTCTCGACGGCAGCTCTTCATGGCAGGCCTCCTTCTCCAACGCGTCCAACTCACTAGAGGGATCCCAGGAAACGCAACAGGGCGGACCTCCGGTCCTCCGACAGCCGGAGGTAGGCCTCGCGGGCCCGGTCGGCCTCGCCCCCGTGCCAGAGAATGGCCTCCTCGAAGGAGCGGGCGCGGCCGTCGTGGAGGAGTCGCACGTGGCCGTTGACCTCCTCCAACAGCCCCAGCCCCCACAAGGGGGCCGTGCGCCACTCGGAGGAGGCGGCCTCGTGCTCGGCGACTCCGTCGTCGAGCCCTGGACCCATATCGTGCAGCAGGAGGTCCGTATAGGGACGGATCGTCTGGCCGGCGAGCTCCGGCAAGACCGTCCGGTCGGCGCCCCCGGGGACGGGCGAGCCGGGCGGGGCGGTGTGGAGCTGGGGCCGGTGACAGGAGGCGCAGCCGATGGCCATGAAGGTGTCACGGCCGGCGAGCACCTGTGCGTCCTGCCAGTCTCGGCGGACGGGTGGCCCGAGCAGGCGAACGTAGAGGGCGACCCGGGCCAGGTCGTCCGCGCCCAGCTCGGGCGCGCCGCGCCTGGCGCGGCAGGCGGTGTCGCCGGCCATGCAGTTGGGCTCCGGATGGAAGGGGGAGGTCACCCCCATGTCCTGGTGGAAGGCTTTGGCCACCTGGGCGTCCAGGGAGGGCTCGCCGCCCTTCCAGCCGAAGCGGCCCACGACCGTGTCGCCGGTCGAGCGGTACCCGCCAGGCCCGTCCCAGTCGGCGAGCCGTTGCACCCGGCCGGAGACGCCGTCCCCGTCCAGGTCGTCCGGGTCCGCCAGCGCTTCGAGCTCGGCATCCGGCACGGCCTCGAGCAGGCCCAGGCCGACGAGGGTGGGAGGGATGCGGAGCGAGATGCGGGTCCGCGAATCGAGGGGCCCGCGGGCGAGGTCGACGACCCGGGCACGGGGGCGGAGCAGGACGGTGCCGTCCTCCGCCGTCACCCGCTCGTCCTCGACCACCACGCGCCCTTCCGGAACCGTGCCCGCGCCGTGGTCGTTGAGCTGGCCGCCGTAGACGGGGTCGGGTTCGGAGCTCGCCGAGCTGGTCGACTTCGCCGATCTCGCCAGACGGGCCAAGACGGGCGGCAACGAGAGCTCGGGAGTACCGGGCTGGCGGCGGGCGGCGGCCGGTGGTGGACCGCCGCGGCCATCTCGGAAATGGCAGTCCGCGCAGGCGGTGGCGTTGTAGAGCGGACCGAGGCCCCGGCGGGGGGCCGTGGCCGGCACCGCCTCTGGCGGGCTCCAGGGGTTCTCGAAGAACCGCTTGCCCGCGCGCATGGCCAGCCAGCGGCTCCGGTCCAGGTTGTGGAGGGCGCGGCCGAAGGCGGTCTGGGTGCCGTCGGGGACGGTGGTCTGTCCGCCGGTGAGCTCCTCGCCGGGCCAGGCGTGGGGCGCGGGCTCGGCGCTCGCGGCCGTCCCGCCGGCGAGCGTCGCCGAAGCCAGCAGGAGCAGCGGGAGCAACAGGAGCGACAGGATCGGGGGGATCAGGAGGCGAGCGGCGGTTCCAGGGAGTCGACGGGTCATGGGGTCGTCCTGCCGGGCGCGCCCGCCGCGCGGCGGACGTGCCGAAGTGATCATCAGAAAATGGTGGCGGCCGTCCCGGGTCCTCCGGGACGGCCGCCACCGCCCAAGGGAGCGGGCGCCTTACCTGTTGGTGCCCTCAGCCAACTCGTTGACGACCCGGAAGCTGTTCGCCGTGCTGCGGGTGGCGATGGCCTCGAAGCCGAGGTAGGGGTAGTGGTTCGGGCCCTTGACGTCCTCCTCGAACCGGACCTCGTCGCCCACCACCTGCTTGCCGTTCGGCAGGGCGAAGGTCACGGGGTTGGGCATCTGCATGCCCCAGTTGCAGCCGCCGTTGGTGGCGATGCCGAAGCTGACCCACGGCCACCACCACGGCTCCTCGATCTGGCCCATGTAGATGCCGTCGACGTAGAGCGCGATGCGCGTGGCCAGGCGGTTGCCGCCCGTCGTCTTGCCGGTGACCGAGCTGTTGCCGCCGTCGCCGGAGAAGCCGCCCAGGCTGCCCACCAGGATGCCGTCGTTGTAGATCAGCACGGAGTAGGTGGAGGTCGCGGCGTCACCGGTGAAGGTGGCCTGCAGGTGGAGACGGCCGTTCTCGGGGGCGATGTCGAGCTCGGACGTGACCTTGCCGGCCGAGATCGACGAGAAGTGGGAGTGCTCGTTGGTGCCCGCTCCGGCGGGAAGCGCGAGCTGGGCGTTCCAGAACGTGGTCGGGTCGAAGCGGGACTCGACGCCGTCCCGGCCCTCGGCGCCGAGGCCGCTGACGGTCAGGCCGTCGTTTCCGACGCTGAGCGTCGCCAGGCCGACGGGGCAGTGGTCGATGCCCTGGAAGGGCACACAGTTCTGGGCCTGAGCCGGCGCGACCAGCACCAGCCCGGCCAGGAGAACGACGCAGGCGAGCAGGACAGAGGGGGTAGCGATCGTCTTCATCAGGGTTCCTCCGGAAAGCTGAGTGGAAATGGGTTCGCGGCTCCACGGCTCGGCCGGAGAGAACACCCCGGTCCAGGGCGCACGGAAGCCGCCTTCACCCTCTCTAGCGAAATGGAGGCGCCCAGACCGCCAAGGCGAATCGAAAATTCTTCGACAAAGGCCCCTTGGCAGGCGTTGCCCGCCGCGGCCGACCCGCGACCGCGGCGCCGGCGTCTCCAGGAACCAGGGGCGGGATCGAGAGGAGGTCTACTCGGGCGCTTCGCCGACCCGGATGCGCACGTCGACCGCCTTGGCGGCGTCGCGGTCGGCGGCGGCGAGGAAGGGGTTGATGTCGAGCTCGCGGATGCGCGGGTGGCGCTGGGCGAGCTGGGCCAGGCGCAGGAGGACGTCGGCCAGCAGGCCGAGGTCGGCCGGCGGTTCGCCACGCACGCCTTCGAGCAGCCGGATGCCGCGGATGCCGCGGATCATGTCCTCGGCCTCCGGCCGGGTCAGCGGGGTCACGCCGAAACGCACGTCCCGGAAGACCTCGACGTAGCGCCCGCCCAGGCCGAACATCAGGAGCGGCCCGAAGCGCGGGTCGGTCGAGATGCCGAAGATCACCTCGTGGCCGGCAGCGACCATCTCCTGGATCAGGAAGCTCTCGAGGCGCTGGCCCGCCGCCACCAGCCGCCCTTCGATCGAGCGGGCCGCCTCGCGCACCGCGTCGGCATCCTCGAGCCCGACGGCCACCGCGCCGACGTCGCTCTTGTGGACCAGGTCGCGGGCCTCGCCCTTGAGCACCACGGGGTAGCCGAGGTCCGAGGCCTCGACCGCCGCCGACTCCGCCCCGCCGGCCGTCCGCCAGCCGGCCGTCGGGATGCCGTAGAGCTCGAGCACCCGGTAGGCGTCGGCCGAGGGCAGGTAGCCGTCGGCGGTCCGGTCGAGGATTCCTGCCACCGCCGCGTCGTCGACGGCGAACTCGGGCGGCAGCTCGTCGGCCGGCCGGCGCCGCCAGGCGCTGTAGCGGGCGAGCTGGGCGAGCACCCGCGCCGCCGGCTCCGGGAAGCGGTAGACCGGGGGCAGGTCGCTCCGCGCCTTGATCCCCTCGTAGAACTCCTCGGTCGCCATCATCACCGCCAGCACCGGGCAGGCGTGGCGCGTGGCGGCGTCGGCGATCGACTCCAGCACGTCGATCGGGTTGGACAGGAGCGGCGTGACGTTGATCACCATCGCCAGGTCGACCGACGGGTCTTCGAGCACGACGTCGAGCGCCCGGGCGTAGCTCTCCGGCGTCGCCGAGGCGATCATGTCGACCGGGTTCTTGACGCTCGCCTCCACCGGCAGGAACGCCCGCAGCCGCTCCTCGGTCTCGTCGGACAGGGTCGCGATCTCGAGCCCCAGGTTGACGCAGGCGTCGGTCGCCATGATCGCCGGGCCGCCGGCGTTGGTGACGATCGCCACCCGGTTGCCGGAGGCCAGCGGGCAGCGGTCGAGGGCGACCGCCAGGTCGAACAGCTCCTCGATGGTGTTGGCCCGCAGCACGCCGCACTGGTCGAGGAAGGCGGAGACGGTCACGTCGGTGCCGGCGATCGCGCCGGTGTGGCTCGACGCCGCCCGCGCGCCCTCGGCCGTGCGCCCGGACTTGACCACCAGGATCGGCTTCTTGCGCCCGATCCGCTTGGCGATCTCGGTGAAGCGGCGCGGGTTGCCGAACGACTCGAGGTACATGGCGATCACCCGGGTCTCCGGGTCGTCCTCCCAGTACTCGAGCAGGTCGTTGCCGGAGACGTCCGCCTTGTTGCCCATGGAGGCGAACTGGGTCAGCCCGACGCCGAGGTCGGCGGCGACGTTCAGGATCGCGACGCCCAAGGCGCCTGACTGGCTGACGAAGCCGATCGAGCCGGCGCGCGCCGGGGTCGGCGCGAAGGTGGCGTTCAGGCGCACCTCCGGATCGGTGTTGATCACCCCCATGCAGTTGGGCCCGACCATGCGGATGCCGTGGTCGCGCACCAGGTCGCGCACCTCGGCCTCGACCGCGGCCCCGGCGGCGCCGGTCTCGGCGAACCCGGCGGTGATCACCACCAGGCCGCGGACGCCGGCCCCCAGGCAGTCGCGCACGACCGCCGGCACGGCCCCCTTGGGCACCGCGATCAGGGCGAGGTCGATCGGGTCCGGCACGGCCGCCACCGACGGGTACGCCTTGAGCGAGTGGATCGAGTCGGCGCCCGGGTTGATCGGGTAGATGGCGCCGGCGAACTCCTCGACCACCAGGTTGTGCAGCAGGGCGAAGCCGATCGAGTCCCGCTTGCGCGAGGCGCCGACCACGGCGATCGTGCGCGGCGAGAAGATCGGGTCGAGGGTACGGGGGTCGGTTCCGGAAGGGTGTCGGTCGTCGGCCATGGTCGTCTCGGAGGTGGTGTGGTTCGGTCCTGTTCAGGCCGGCTCAGGTCGGCTCGGTGAGAGTGTGCCACAGCGGTGGCGGGTTTCGGGGCGCTCACGGAGCGAGGAGCGCCAGCCGCTCGGTCGCCAGCTCGAGGGTCACCGGCGGCCGGCCGGTGCAGGGGTCGCCGTCCACCTGGACGCAGGCCTCCGGCGGTCCGACGACGGTCACCTGTTCGCCTTCGGCCACCGGCACGGTCTCGACGTCCGGGCGGCCCAGGTGGGCGCCGCGGAGCAGGTCGCGGGCGAAGCCGAGGGCCGCCGCCCGCCCGGCGCCGTGGAACAGCACCAGGTCGAGCCGCCGGTCGTCGGGGCGGGCGTCGGGCGCCATGCGGAACGGCCCGCCGTAGAGCGGGATGTTCGACAGCGCGGCGAAGCGCGCCCGGTGGCGCGTGCCCCGGTGCTCGAGCTCGATCTCCGGGTAGCCGTAGCGCCACCAGGAGCCGAGGCCGCGGGCGACGATGCCGGGGCGGCCGAGCCAGCGCTTGCTCCAGCCGGCGCCGGGGGCGTGGAGCGAGGCGATGACCGCCGCGTCGAGGCCGGCCGAGACCATCATCAGGAACGGCTCGCCGTCGCAGCGGCCGACGTCGAACGGCCGGGGCGTGGCCCGGGCGAGGGCGTCGGCGGCGTCGAGCGGCCGGCGGGGGAGCCCCAGGGCGAGGGTGAGCACGTTGGTGGTCCCGCCGGGCAGCGGGCCGAGGGGGACGCCGGTGCCCAGCAGCCCGGCCGCCGTCTCGCGCAGGGTGCCGTCGCCGCCCAGGGCGAAGACCGCCGCGACCCCGCCGCGCGCCGCCTCCCGGGCCAGGCGGGTGGCGTCTCCGGGCCCGGCGGTCGGCACCGCCACCACCCGGTAGCCGCCGGCGGCGAGGCGCGTCCGCACCCCGTCGACCAGGCGGAGGCGGGGGCCGCTGCCGGCGGCCCGGTTGACGATCAACAGCGCGTCGCGCATGGGGGTTGCGGGCCGTCTCCGGCGTTGCTCGTCGTCAGCGATGGCACCGCGCCGTCTCCTCTCGCTCGCGCCCCGGATCCTGCCCGCAAGCTCTTCAGAACAGGGACGACTGGTCGGAACCCGGGCCGCCGGCCGCGCCCGAGCCTTTGCGGCCGCCGGCGTACCCCAGGTGCGCGTAGGCCCGCGGCGTCGCCACCCGGCCCTGGGGGGTGCGCTTCAAGAACCCTTCCTGGATCAGGTAGGGCTCGACGATCGTCTCGAGCGTCGCCCGCTCCTCGCCGACCGCCGCCGCCAGGGCGTTGAGCCCGGCCGGCCCGCCGTCGTAGTGCTCGATCAGCACGGAGAGGATCTTGCGGTCGAGCTCGTCGAAGCCGAGCTCGTCGACCTCGAGCGAGGTGAGGGCGCGGCGGGCGGCCTCGCGGGTGATGGTGCCGTCGCCCTCGACCTGGGCGAAGTCGCGCACCCGGCGGAGCAGCCGGTTGGCGATCCGCGGCGTGCCGCGGCTGCGGCGGGCGATCTCCTGAGCGCCCTCGTCCTCGAGCGGAAACTCCAGGATCTTGGCCGAGCGGTGGAGGATCGTCACCAGCTCCTCGGGCGAGTAGAAGTTGAGCCGGTGGACGATGCCGAAGCGGGCGCGCAGCGGCGAGGTGATGAGCGCCGCCCGGGTGGTGGCGCCGACCAGGGTGAACGGCGGCAGGTCGATCTTCATCGTCCGGGCGGCCGGCCCCTGGCCGATCACCAGGTCGAGGTTGTAGTCCTCCATGGCCGGGTAGAGGATCTCCTCGACCGTCGGGGCGAGCCGGTGGATCTCGTCGATGAACAGCACCTCACCGGGCTCGAGGTTGGTCAGGATGGCCGCGAGGTCGCCGGCCCGCTCCAGCACCGGGCCCGACGTGGTCTTGATCGGGGCACCCATCTCCTGGGCGACGATGTGGGCGAGCGTCGTCTTGCCCAGGCCCGGCGGGCCGAACAGCAGCACGTGGTCGAGCGCCTCGTTGCGCTCCCGGGCCGCCGTGATGAAGACCCGCACGTTGTCGACCACCCGCGACTGCCCAACGTACTCGTCCAGCAGGCGGGGCCGGAGCGACTGCTCCAGGCGCACGTCGTCCAGCTCGACGTCCGGCGACAGTAGGGGCCGGCGGTGCGATTCGATGGGCATCGGGGAATTGTAGCGCGGGGCGGGGCCCTCTCACCCCGCCTCACCCCGCCAGGCGCTTGAGGGCGGCGCGCAGCAGGACGTGCATCTCGGCGTCGGGGTCGTCCCGGAGGGCGTCGTGGGCGGCCTGCTCGGCGCGGGCGGGTTTGTAGCCGAGGTTGGTGAGGGCGGAGACGAGGTCGTCTTCGGTCCGGCTGGCGCCGAAGGGGGCGGCGGTGGCGGTGCTGCCGGCCTCGGCTTCGAGCTCGGCGACCTTGTCTTTGAGCTCGACGATCATGCGCTCGGCGCTCTTCTTGCCGACGCCGGGGATGCGGGTGAGGCGGGTGGAGTCGGCGGCGGCGAGGGTGGCGATGAGCTCGGCCGGCGGCATGCCGGAGAGGATGACCCGGGCCAGGCGGGGGCCGATGCCGGAGACGGCGATGAGCTTTTCGAACAGCCGCTTTTCGAGCTCGGTCCAGAAGCCGTAGAGGGCGATGCCGTCGCTCCAGACGTGGGTGAAGACGTGGAGGCCGACCTCGGCGCGGTCGCCGCCGGCCTGCTCGATCTCGGAGTAGGTGGCCAGCGAGACGTGGACCAGGTAGCCGACGCCGCCGACGTCGACCAGGACGGCGTCGGGCTGGCGGCGGAGGACGGTTCCGCGGAGATAGCCGATCATCGCGGGGGGATTGTACTCGGCCCACCGGTGGCGGCGAGCGCGGAATCTTCTTGACAATATGCCACAACGCCATTAGTCTGCTGGCTATATTCAAGGTTCCAGCGACCCGACACCCGAAAGAGAGGCCCGACCATGCGTACGATCAGACGCACCATGATCACTGTCGCCGCGGCGCTGCTGCTCGCCGGCTCCGCCTTCGCGGCACCCCGTCCCATCGGCCAGGAGATGACGCTCTACGCGGGAGCCCACGACCGCGTGCATCGGCCGGCGGTCGCGGTGGACGCAGCCGGCACGCTCTGGACCGTCTGGCAGAGCGACGAGGACGGCATCGTCGGTCGCCGGTTCGCGCGTGACTTCACGCCCACCGACCGGGCGGCCGGCCTGGCCGGCAACGATCTGCCGGCGCAGGTGCCGTACCGCGGCCCGGCGATGACCCGCGAGGCGCCGGTGGTGGTGCCGCTCGCGGACGGGCGGCTGTTCGTCGCCTGGCGCGAGCAGAGCCTCGACCTGAACGTCGACATCTTCTACGAGCACAGCGAGGTCGTTTCGACGACCCTGGCCGGGCAACTGTTCGGCCCGAGCGGCCAGCCGGCGAGCCGCCGCTTCGTGATCGCCGAGCAGGCCGGCGACACCCTCGGTCAGCCGACGGCGCTGGAGATCGCGCCGCGCCGCATCGTCGTCGCCTGGTCCGCCGAGGACGCGTCGGGTGCCGCGCGCGGGCTCGAGGCGCGGGTCATCCAGCCGAACGGCCGGGCGCTGAGCGACACCTTCGAGCTCGGCGACCGCTCCGCCGGCATGCGGCCGGCCCTGGCACTCGCCCCGGAGGGCGGCTTCCTGGCTGTCTGGCAGGAGGAGGGCGCCGGCGTCTTCGCCCGGACCTTCGACGGTGACGGCACGCCCCGCGGCTCCGCGGTCACCGTGCGGTCCGGCGCCGCCTCCCTGCCGGCGGTCGCCCGCGGCGCCGACGGCGGCTACCTGGTGGCCTGGTCGGGCCCTGTCGACACGAGCGAGCCCGGCTTGGGCAAGCTCGAGACCCGGATCTACGGCCGGCACCTGGACGGCGCCGGGTTGCCGGACGGCTCGGCGGTGGGGCTGAGCACGGGGGGCGGCATCTTCCACGGCTCGCCCGCCGTCGCCGCGGGAGCGGACGGCTACCTGGCGGCGTGGTCGGTCTGGAACCGTAGCGCCCCGCTGGCGGTGCGCGCGCTCTCGATCGATCTCGCCGGCCGGCCGGAGACCGACTCCGTGCGGCTCAACCAGAGCTCGATCAACTACATGTGGTCGCTGGGGATCACCACCGGCGCGGACGGCAGCTTCCTGGTCGCCTGGGAGGGCTTCGACGCCGCCGGCCACTCGGCGGTCAACGCCCGCCAGGTGGCGGTGGCCGGCGCGGCGCAGGCCGAGTGAGCCCCCGGACCCTCGACCGCTGAACGGTCCTCCCGGAGACGCCTCGCTTCGATCCGCGGCGAGCTCCGGGTGCGGGGGGTTTGGTGGGGAGACCCAGAGGATCGTCTCGGTCGATCGGAGCGGCGAGCACGCCCAGTCGGCCAAGCCCGACGCACCGTCACGAGCGCGACTCTGTCAGCGGCCCTACCAGACGTAATCCTTGGCGATGGCCCGCTTGTCGTGGCCGACCAGGATGTGGAGGACGCGGATCTTGCGCAGCGTCCGCGGCGACAGCGAGCCGAGGGGGACGTGGACGATCCGCTTGCCGCGGGCGGCGGCGTAGTGGCGGAGCGCGTCCCGGGGCGGCTGGGCGGCGACGTGGACGACGATCGCTTCCTCGCTGTAGTCGATGCCGGCCGCCAGCAGGACGTCCGCCTTCTCCGGCAGGCCCCGGTAGTCGGGGTCGCGCCAGACGTCGAACAGGCGTCCGGGCGGAACGGTCATGAGGAACCCGCCGTAGGTGGCCCGCAGGATGCCGGGGCCGACCACCTGCTCGGCCGGATGGGTGCTGTAGAAGGCCATGTCCGACTCGTCGTGGTGCTCGCCGAGCCAGGTCATGAGATACGGGTAGCGCGGCGGCCCGCCGCCGCCCTCCGCCGGTGAGCCGCCCTCTTCGGAACGCGCCGGCCGATCCCGGTCGAAGATCACCACCACCGAGCCGGCCTTGCCCGGCGCGCGGCCCTGCTCGCGCACCCAGACCCGGGGGTCCTCCGGGTGGCGCAGGGTTTCCCGTAGGTCGATCCCGTCGAACAGGCTGGTGGCGAACGGTTCGGTGCGGGTGCGCTCGGCGGAGAGGATGCCGTTCGCCCGCTGGCGGAGGAAGCGGCCGTAGTCCTCGATCACCAGGTCCTCGGGCGGGTAGGAGCACAAGCCGCCGTCTCCCACGGCGAACCCGGCCAGCCACTCGGACGGATCGGCGGGCCGCGGCCGCCCTTTCACGGGCAGGACCATCGGCCGCTGCTTGACGCGGAAGAACCGGCGCCGGAAGCGGAGCGTGCGCGTGCCCCAGTCCTCGGGCAGGAGCAGGTCCGAGCCGTCCACGCGGACCACCGGCAGGTCGTCCGCGCTCTGCTGCCACGGGTAGGCGCGGGCGGCGTCGAAGAGCTCCCAGGCCAGGTTGTCGTCGCCGACGCCGCGGGCGGCCACCACCCAGCCGTAGAGGTCGCCGGCGAGGCGGCCGGCGGTGCGGGTCATCCGCCGCAGGTAGTCGAAGAAGATGCGCCGCTGCCACGGCGCGACCGTCTCCCGGGTCTGGCGCTCGTAGGAGCAGGCGCCCACGTCCCAGACCAGCCGGCCGAGGGCCCGGCGGTCGGGGGCCGGCCGCCGGCTCCACGGCAGCGCGCGGGTGCCCCGGCGGGCGGCGAGGGCGACCAGCCGGCGGAGCCGGGCGTTCTCGTCGTCGTCACCGCTGCCGCCGCCGCGGGACCGGTGGATCAGGGTCAGGCCGGCGCGGGTGATCGAGAGCGGTGCGGAGGCGGCGCCCTCGACCTCGGCGTCTGCCTCCGCACCGACGCCGGAGTCGGGCGGGGGCTCCGGTGCGGCGTCCGGAGGCGCGCCGGGGTCTATTGCAGAGCCGGCGTCCGTGCCGGCCCCCGGAGAGCCCGAGCCCCGGTCCGACCGGACGCTCTCCCAGGCGGCGTGGGCCAGGGGGGGATCGGGCAGCAGGGCGGTCAGCGACTCCGGGGCCAGGTGGCGGAGGTCGACCGTCCGCCCCGGGGGGTCGGCTCGCCCGGTCGCCGCCCTGGCGTCCCCCGGGTGGTGCGGGCGAAGGGCGCCGCGGTCGGGCCGCGGAGCGCCGCGGCCAGGCGTTCCAGGTGGGCCGCGCCGACCGCCGCCACCAGCGGGCCGGCCGCCGGTCCTCCCGTCACCTCCGACGTCCCCAGCTCCGGGTCGTCGAGCCGCGCCCGCGCCTGCTGGAGGTGGTAGGCCATGCCGGCCTCGCGCCGCCGGTCGGCCGCGGACGCCGGGGCGCGGCGGAGCGCCTCGAGCAGCGGGGCGAAGTAGCCGACGGGGCCGACCTCGAGCAGGGCGAACGGGTCCGGCACCGGGTCCTCGGTGCGCTCGGCGTAGGGGATGTCGGGGTCGATCAAGAAGCTCGCCCGGCCGCGCTCGTCCGCCCAGCGCAGGGCCTCGGCGAACGGGTCGCCCGGCGCCACGGTCCAGACCACCGCCTGCTCGTCCGGCCGCCGCTCCCGGTCGTCGGCGATCACCAGGGAGATCTTGGGCAGGCGGGCCACCGCGGTGCGCGCGGCCCGGTCCAGGGTGGTCGGCAGCTCGACCGCCACGCCGGCCGGATCGAGGGCGTCGAGCACCGCCCGCACCCAGACGGCGATCTCGACCCGTCCGTGGACCACCGGCAGCAGCCGCACCCCCGGTACCGCCTCCGGCACGAGGAGGTCCAGCGTCTCGGAGTCGAGCGACGAGCCAAGCCCAATCATCGTCCCGCCCTCAAGCTACGTCCACAGGCTCCGGGTGGGGGCGCCCCCTTCTCCCCTCAAACCAGCTCGAACGCCTCCAACTCGTCCTCGTTCAGCGTCAGCCGGAGCGCCTCGTGCACCGCCTCCTCCGGCTCGTCGGCGATGCCCCGGGCGAGCGCCTTCATGGCGTAGCGCACCAGGTTGAGGCCGTCGCGGACCGTGTAGTCGAGGTCGGCCTCGTGGGCCTGGCGGAGGAAGGAGAGGACGTAGGCCAGCACCTCGCCGTTGGCGAACGGGACCTGGGCCTGGAGGATCTGCCGCTCCTCCTCCTCTTGGGGGAAGTCGACGTAGATCTGGGGCATCAGCCGGGAGTGGATGTACTCCGGCACCTCGTAGGTCGAGGCGTCCTCGTTCATGGTGGTGGCGAAACGGAACTCGGGGTGGGCGTAGATCTTGATCCCGGCGACCGCGCTCTCGACGTAGCGGCGGTGGTCCAGCAAGGGGGCCAGGCTCGCCCACGCCTTCTCGCTCATCCGGTTGCCCTCGTCGAGCACCAGGGCGCCGCCGCGGACCATCGCCGAGACCAGCGACGAGGCCTGGTAGCGGACGCCGCCTTCGGGGGCGAGGACCGGCACGACCAGGAGATCCTCCGGCCGGGTGTCCATGGTCGCCTGGGTGATGTAGAGCGGCAGGCCGAGGGCCCGGGCGCCGGCGCCGGCGAGGGTGGTCTTGCCGACGCCCGGCTTGCCGAGCAGGCGGGGGTTGAGCGGGAGATCCTCGTCGGCCACCCGGGACCAGGCGGCCAGGAGCTGGCCGAGGACGTCTTCCTGGCCGATCCAGTGCGGGACGTCGCGGACCGGACCGGTGAGGTGGAGGAGGACGCCCTCGATCTCGACGGTTTCGCTCACCTCAGGAGGGGGTCGCTCCGCCCATGTCGAACTCCTTGATCAGGTTCGGGTCGTAGCTCACACCCTCTTCCTGACGGCGCTTCTGGACGATCGACGCCAGCAGCCGGTTGGCCCGCTCCCGCGCCAGGCGCTCGCGGATCTCGGGCTGCTTCTCGGAGAAGGCGTCGGCGTCGAAGCCCTTGTAGTCGGTGACCTTCATCAGCACCGCCCCCTGGGCGCTCGGCAGCGGACCGACGACGTCGCCGAGCTTGGCGTCGAGGGCGGCCTGGCTGAGCTTCGGGTCGTTGCCCAGACCCTTGATCGGCTGGTTGGCGCTGAACTCGCCGCTCTCGGTCACCTGGAGGCCGAGCGCGGAGGCCACCTGCTCGAGCGGCGTGCCGGCATCGAGCTGCGCCTTGGCGTCTTCGAGCTTCTTCAGGGCCATCTGCTGCGCCTTCTCCTGGGTCACCCCCTGCCGGACCCGCGGCTCGACCTCTTCGAGCTTCTGCGGGTGGGCGTCGATGACCTTCTCGAGCGCGACGATGGACGGCCCCCGCGGGGTGTCGATGACCCCGTCGGCGAGCTGGCCGGCCTCGAGGGTGAACGCCGCCTCGGAGAACTCGGGCGCCCGGCCGAGGCCGGCGATCAGGCCCGCGCGGGTGAACGGCGGGGTGGTCGCGAAGCGCACCGCCGGGTTGTCCTCGGCCAGCGCCTTCATGCGGTCGGCGACGCTGCCCTCGGTGCCGCCCTGGTCCAGCTTGGTGCGCAACGAGCTCGCGAGATCGGCGGCCTCCTGCTCGACGCGCTCGGCGGCGACCCGGCTGCGCACGGAGGCCTTGGCCTCCTCGAACGGGATCTGCCCGCCCTCGCGACGGTCCACGATCTGGATCAGGTGGACGCCGAACGGCGTCGTCACCGGGCCGACGAGGTCGCCGGCCTTGCCGGAGAAGGCGGCCTTCTCGAACTCGGGCGTCATGCGGCCGCGGCCGAAGTAGCCCAGGTCGCCGCCCTTGTCCTTGGTGCCCGGGTCCTCGGAGACCTGGCGGGCGATGGCGCCGAAGTCCTCGCCGCCCTCGACCCGCGCCTTGATCTTCTCGATCTCCTGGCGCGCCTGGTCCTCGGTGCGGTCGCCGCCCGTGCGCAGCAGGATGTGGCGGGCGTGCACCTGCTCCTCGCGGGTGAACTCGTCCTTGTGGGCGTCGTAGTAGGCCTGGAGGTCCGCGTCCGAGATGTCGAGCTGGGCGCGGAGCAGCGCCTTGTCCACCAGCAGGTAGTCGGCCACCCGCTGATCGGGCAACTGGTACTCCTCCTGGTGCTGCTCGTAGTAGCTCTGGAGCTCTTGCTGGCTCACCTCGACGTCGGCGGTGAGCTCGGTCCGGGGGAGCTGGATGTAGCTCACCGAGGCGCTCACGGTCTGCTCGCGGAAGCTCTTCTCGACCTCGGCGGGGGAGACGTGGGCGGTCTGGACCATCACGTCGAACAGCTTCTTGCGCAGCAGATCCTGGCGGATCGCGGCTTCGAGAGCGCCCGGCCCGGTGTAGCTGTTGGACTGGGCGAAACGCTTGTAGGCCTCCTCGCCGATGAACTTGCCCTGGTCGTCGACCAGCCCGGGGATGCCGAGGATGACCTTGCGTACTTCCGCGTCGCTCACCGTCAGGCCCATGTCCCGCGCCTCCTCGAGCAGCACCTTGTCGTTGAGGAGCTGTTCGATCGCCTGGCGCGGCAGTTGGAGCTGCTTGGCGAGGTCGGAGTTGAAGCGGTCGCCGTAGAGGTCCCGGTACTGGTTCTCCATGTACTGGTAGCGGCGCTGGAAGTCGGCCCAGGTGACCTTGTGATCGCCCACCGTGGCGGCGGCGCCGAGCGGCGTCTTGCCCTGCCGGCTCCTGCCGAAGTCGACGAAGACCAGCAGGATGAAGACGGCGATCACCACCCAGAGGATCCAGGAGAGACTCTTCAGGTTGTCGCGGAAAACTTTGAGCATGGTTCCTCGAGCTCCTTTCGTCCTTCCCCACTGGCTCCACTTGGTCGGCGCGATTCGCGCGGGCGCACCTGGCCAGGCAAACCACGCCCTGTCCCCGATGAGGGGGAAGGAACGGTGCACTCTAGCAACCACGCCCCGGGGGCGGCAAGGCGGAAAGGGGGCGAAGGTCGCACTCCGGTGCGGCGCCGGTACCGGCGCCCGCGACCCGGCGGGGGCGCCGGAAGGCCCGCGCCTCTGCTATATTGACCCTTCTTTCGCGAGGTCGTCGTGGACCGTCCCGGCATCGATCCCCAGTCCAGAGATTGGTACAGCGTTTCCGTCGACACCCTCCGTGCGTGGGCGATGCTCCTGGCGCTCGCCGTGCTGGCGGGGGGCGGGTACCTCGGCTACCGCTACTGGCAGGGGCACGACCTGGAGCGCCGCGCCTCGGAGGTGATCGGCGAGTCGCGCTCGCTGGTCAACCGGCTCCAGGGCGAGAGCTTCGCCACCGACCTCGGATCGAAGTACCAGACCGCCGTCGACACGCTGGGGGAGGCGTCCAAAGCGTTCAAGCGCAGCGACTTCGCCGGCGCACTGGAGCAGGGGCGCCGCAGCCGGGCGCTCCTCCAGTCGATCCTCGACGCCGCCGGCGGCGGGCTCGGCGGCGCGGCGGCGGCCCAGTTCATCTCGGTGGAAGGGCGGGTCGAGTTCCGCCGTGCCGACCGCAACGTCTGGGAGGAGGCCCGTTCCCGGGTGTCGCTCAACCCGGGCGACCACGTGCGCACCGCCGGCAACGGATCGGCCGAGATCATGTTCCTCGACGGCAGCCTCTACACCGCGCGCCCCGACACGCAACTGATCATCGCCCGCAGTCCCGGCCGGGGCAACCCGAGCGGCGAGCAGTCGATCCGCATGGACTACGGCTGGGTCAACCTCAACACCTCCCGCGAAGGCGGCAAGGTCGCCACGCCCGCGGCGGAGGCCCACGTCGCCGGCAACGCGGAGGCGACGGTGACCTACGACGCCGACGCCCGCACCGGCCGGTTCGCCGCCTACCGTGGCTCGATGGAGGTGGCCGCCGAGGGCGGTGAGACGCGCCAGGTCGCGGCCCTGGAGCAGGTCACCCAGCGGGGCACCCGCCTCGACGCGACCGAGAAGCTCCTGCCGCCGCCGAACCTGCTCGAGCCGGAGAACAACGCCGCCTACGTCCTCGACCAGGACCCGCAGGTACGGCTCGAGTGGCAGCCGACGGAGGGAGCCAAGAGCTACGCCCTCCAGGTCTCGCGCCGGCAGCTCTTCGTCGACAACGTCATCGACGTCGCCGGCCGGACCAAGACCCACGCCACGCTCGGCGTCCGCGGCGCCGGCTCGTTCGTCTGGCGGGTGGCCGCGATCGGCGCCGAGGGCGCCCAGGGGCCGTGGACCCAGGTGCGGAGCTTCCGCGTCGCGGCGCTGCCGACCGAAGGGGAGGCGACCGACAAAGAACCGCCGCCGCTCGAGCTCGAAGAGATCAAATCCTACGGTAGTATCTTCATTGTCGCCGGCAAGACGGAGCCGGGCGCCCAGGTCGACGTCAACGGGGAGCCGGTCCAGGTCGAGGCCGACGGCACGTTCACCAAGACCGTCCAAATCACCAAGGAAGGCCGGAACACCATCGAGATCCGTGCCCGGGACGCCGCCGGGAACGAGACCGTCGCCACTCCCCGTGTCCGCGTCGATATCCTCTGAGACGCTTACCGAGCCGCCTTTTCTCCCAGGAAGACCATGCCCCTCGTTTCGATTCTCCGCTACTTCTCGAAGGACCTCGCCATCGATCTGGGGACCGCCAACACCCTGGTCTTCACCCGCCATCAAGGGATCGTCGTGCGCGAGCCGTCGGTGGTGGTGGTCAACAAGCTGACCAACCGGATCGAGGCGGTCGGCGGCGAGGCCAAGGAGATGCTCGGACGCACCCCGGGCAACATCGAGTCGATCCGCCCGATGAAGGACGGCGTGATCGCCGACTTCGAGGTCACCGAGCGGATGCTCGAGTACTTCATCAAGAAGGCCCACGGCCGCAAGATGGTGGTCCACCCGCGGATCGTCATCGGCGTGCCGTCGGAGATCACCCAGGTCGAGAAGCGCGCGGTCAAGGACTCGGCGATGCGCGCCGGTGCCTCGGAGGTCTTCCTGGTCGAGCAGGCGATGATGGCCGCCATCGGCGCGGGGCTGCCGATCACCGAGCCGTCGGGCAACATGATCGTCGACATCGGCGGCGGCACCACCGACGTGGCGGTCATCTCCCTGGCCGGCACGGT
The DNA here is from genome assembly GCA_963843755.1 of uncultured Acidobacteriota bacterium. GTDB lineage: Bacteria > Acidobacteriota > Thermoanaerobaculia > Multivoradales > DATKCC01 > CAWJLS01. The sequence goes on along the minus strand of CAWJLS010000011.1, from coordinate 42,239 downwards.
CTACAGCCGGTCGGTGCGGGTGGCGGGCAACGAGATGGACGTCTCGATCATCCAGTACCTGAAGCGCAAGTACAACCTGCTGATCGGCGAGCGCACGGCCGAGCAGATCAAGATGGAGATCGGCTCCGCCTACACGCTCAAGGACGAGATGACCATGGAGATCAAGGGCCGCGACCTGGTGGAGGGCGTGCCCAAGACCCTGAACATCACCGACGCCGAGATCCGGGAGGCCCTGGCCGAGCCGGTCCAGACCATCGTCGAGGCGGTCAAGATGGCCCTCGAGCGCACGCCGCCGGAGCTGTCCGCCGACATCATGGACAAAGGGATCGTGCTCTCCGGCGGAGGCGCCCTGCTGCGCAACCTGGACCACCGCCTGCGCGACGAGACCGGCCTGCCCGTCGTCCTCGCGGAAGACCCGCTGGCGTCGGTGGTCCTGGGCACCGGCATGGTGCTCCAGAACATGGACCTCCTGCGCAAAGTCTCGATCCGCTAGGCGAGGGGGTGGAGGCGTTGGTCGCAAGGATCGCTGGACGAGGGTCGGGGAGATGAGGGGGTGATCCGATAATCAGCGAGCGGCAAAGCCTCTGGTTGTTGCTGCTGGTCCTGGCCGCCCAGCTCCTGCTGCTCGCCGTCCAGGTCCGGGGGGACAACGGGGCGACCCTTCTCGAACAGTGGACCGTGCGCCTGGTGGCACCCATCCCGCGGGCCGTCGCGTCGGTCACCGGCTCGGTCGAGGGGGTGGGGGAGGGGATGCGCCGGCGCGAGGCGCTGGAGGCGGAGACCAAGCGCCTCGACGCCCGGATCCAGCAGCTCGAGCGTGAGCTCTTCCGCCTGCGCAACGTCGAGGAGGAGCGCGACCGCCTGGCGGCGGCGCTCGAGTACACGCCCCTGGTCCCCGGCCGGCTGCGCCCGACCCAGGTGGTCTATCTCGACCACTCCTCGGTGTTCCGCACGCTGATCCTGTTCTGCGGCGGCAGCCCGGCACGCCTCGACCAGCCGGTGCTCACCCCGGACGGCCTGGTCGGCCGGGTGATCCTGGTCTCCGGGCCGTACGCCAAGGTGCAGCTCCTGACCGACCGTGCCGCCGCGGTCTCGGCCGTCATCGAGCGGACGCGGCGCCAGGCCCTGGTGCGCGGCGGGACCGAGAGCCTGGAGCTCGACTTCGTGCCGATCCAGGCGCCGGTGAAGATCGGCGACCGGGTGATCACCGCCGGCACCGACGGCGTCTACCCCCGGGGCATTCCGATCGGCACCGTCTCCCGGGTCCTCCCGGGAGGGGAGCTGTTCCACGACATCCAGGTCACCCCGGCGGTCGACTTCGGCCACCTGGACCGCGTCTACCTGCTCGACAACCAGCAGGTGCCGGACGAGCTGAGGGAGGCGTCGCCCCGTGCGCGCCCTTAGGTTCTTCCTCGGCCTGACCGCCGCGCTCCTGATCCACGTGCTCGGGACGCGCCTCGTCCCCGACCTGCCGCGCTACCTCGACCTCTTCCTGGTGCTCGCGGCGCTCAACGGTCTCGGCGGCAGCTCGGCCATCGGCCTGGGCGGCGGCGCCGTGGCCGGCCTGGTCCACGATTCCCTCTCCGGCCGGCTGTACGGGCTGCACGGCTTCGCTGATACGATCGTCGGGTATGCGGTCGCCCGCGCGGCGCAGCGTCTGGACATCGCCCGTCCGGGAGCCGTGCTGGTGACGGTGGGCCTCGCCACCCTGCTGCAGCAGGCCGTGCTCGTCGCCCTCGCCCACCTCTTCACCGAACCCGAGCCTCCGGAGCTGGTCGCCCTGCTGGTGCGGGCCGTCGCCAACGGTGCCGTCGCGGCCATCGTCTGGGCGGCCACGGCACGGGTGCGGGGCGCGCGCGAGCAGGTGCGGCGCAAGCGCATGACCAAGATCCGACTTTGACGATGCAGGTCCGAGAGCAACGCCACGACCTGGTGCGGCGCGTCCGCCTCCTGATCGGTCTGGCCGCCGCCGCCTTCGTGATCATCGCCGGCGCCTTCTGGTCGGTACAGATCGTCCAGGGCGCCTACTACCGCGACCTGGCGGAGAGCAACCGGCTGCGCAAGGTGCCGATCCGCGCGCCGCGGGGCCTGATCTACGACCGGTCCGGGCACCTGCTGGTCGAGAACGTCCCCTCCTACGACCTGCTGATCGACCGCTCCCGGACGCCCGACCTCGCCGGCAGCATCGCCTTCGCGTCCCGGGTGCTCGACCGCCCCGAGCAGGAGCTCGAGGAGCAGCTCTCGAAGGCGTCACGGATCCCCCAGTTCAAGCCGGTGCGGCTGGCCGAGGACCTGACCCTCGGCGAGGTCTCCCGGATCGAGGTCAAGCGGCTCGAGCATCCGGAGTTCGAGATCGACGTCCGCCACCTGCGGCTCTATCGCCACGGACCCCAGACCGCCCACGTGCTCGGCTACCTCGGGGAGGTGTCTCAGGCAGAGATCGCCGCCTCCGACGGCCGCTACGAGCCCGGCGACCTGGTCGGCAAGGAGGGGGTCGAGAAGAGCTACGACAAGGTCCTGCGGGGCACCGAAGGGGAGCGGGTGGTGGTGGTCGACAGCCGCGGCCGGGTGCTCGACGAGTACCACCGGGAGCAGGCCCGCCCGGGCAGGTCGCTGACCCTGTCGCTCGATCTCGACCTCCAGCAGGAGGCGGAGCGGTTGCTCGAGGGCAAGGTCGGCGCGGTGGTGGCGCTCGACCCGCGCAGCGGCGAGATCCGCGCGCTCTACTCCTCGCCGCCCTACAACCCGAACCAGCTCGCCCGCGGGGTCTCCACGGAGCAGTGGCGCTCGATCCTGGAGGCGCCCCACCACCCGCTCCAGGACCGGGCGATCCAGAGCGCCTACTCGCCGGGCTCGGTGTTCAAGGTGGTGGTGGCCGCCGCCGGGCTGGCCGAGGGCGTGATCGACCGCAACACCACCTTCTTCTGCGGCGGCTCGACGTCGATCTACGGCCACCGGTTCCGCTGCTGGAAGCAGGGCGGCCACGGCCGGGTGAACCTGGAGCAGGCGTTCGAGGGCTCGTGCGACATCTTCTTCTACAACGTCGGCAAGGCCCTCGGCATCGACCGCATCGCCCACTACGCCCGGCTGTTCGGCCTCGGCCGGGCCACCGGCGTCGAGCTCGGCGCGGAGAAGGCGGGGCTGGTGCCCGACCGGTCGTGGAGCCTCGATCGGCGCAAGCACAAGTGGTACCCGGGGGAGACGATCTCGGTCGCCATCGGCCAGGGCCCGCTGCTGGTGACGCCGCTCCAGATGGCCGCCATGATGGCCGCGGTCGCCAACGACGGCCGCATGGTGGTGCCCCACCTGCGGGCGGGCGAGGCGAGCGACGCGGGCCGCCTCGAGCTGCCCGCCGGAGTCCTCGGCCAGGTGCGCAAGGGGCTGGACCAGGTGGTCAACGCGCCCCACGGAACCGGCCGCGCCGCCCGCGTGCCCGGGCTCGAGGTGGCCGGCAAGACCGGCACCGCCCAGGTGGTCACCCAGGCCACCTGGACCAAGAACGAAGACCTCCCGGCCGAGCAGCGCGACCACGCCTGGTTCGCCTCGTTCGCCCCCGCCGACGATCCCCAGCTCGTGATCGTCGTCTTCATCGAGCACGGGGGGCACGGCTCGTCCGCCGCTGCCCCGGTGGCAAAGGCTCTCTATGAGAAGTATTTCGGGACCGATCCCACAAGCCAGGGTTGACCGCTGGCCGCTCGGTCAGCTCGCCGGGCTGGACTGGGCGATCGTGCTCTCGGCCCTGCTGCTGTCGGCCATCGGCCTGGCGACGATCCACAGCGCGAGCTCGGAGCTGGCGGTCGACTACCTGCCCCGCCAGGCGGTCTGGGTGGCGGTCGGTACCGTGCTCATGATCATCCTGCTGAGCCTCGACTACAACGCCCTGGTCGACCTGTCGCTGCCGCTCTACGTCATCGTCTGCCTGTTGCTGGTGGCGGTGCTCCTGATCGGCTCGGTCCGCGGCGGCGCCCAGAGCTGGCTCGGCGTCGGCTCGGTCGGGGGGCAGCCTTCGGAGGTGGCCAAGCTGGCGACGGCCCTGATGCTCGCGCGCTATCTGGCCGGGATCAACGCCCGGGTGCTCTCCTTCCGCCAGATCCTCGCCGCCGGCGCGATCGTCGCCCTGCCGATGGCGCTGATCGCGCTCGAGCCCGACCTGGGGACGGCGGCGATGTTCGTGCCGATGGTGGCCGGCATGCTGCTGGTCGGCGGCGTGCCGCTGCGCATCTGGGTGATCGCCCTGGTGCTGTTCGGGATCGTCGCCGGAGGCGTCTGGACCTTCGGCATGAAGGACTACCAGCGCGACCGGGTGCGCACCTTCCTGGAGCCGGCGAGCGACCCCCTGGGGGCCGGCTACCAGGTGCGCCAGTCGAAGATCGCGGTCGGCTCCGGCCAGCTCGGCGGGCGGGGCTACATGCAGGGCACCCAGAGCCAGCTCCGCTTCCTGCCGGCCCGCCACACCGACTTCGTGTTCGCCGTCCTGGCCGAGGAGTGGGGCTTCTTCGGCGTCCTCGTCACCCTCGGGCTCTACGCCGTGTTCATCGTCAACGGCGCCCGGATCGCCATGCGGGCGCGCGATCGGGAGGGGATCTTGCTGGTCGTCGGGCTGCTGTCGGTGATCACCTTCCACGTGCTCTACAACACCGCGATGGTGGTGGGGCTGGTGCCGATCACCGGCATCCCGCTACCCTTCCTGTCCTACGGCGGTTCGTTCACCCTGTTGAACTTCGCCGCCACCGGCCTCATCCTCGGGGTCGACGTCCGCCGCTACGTGAACCGATGATGGAGACAAAGCACACCGTGAGCTTCAAGATGCTCGTGGCCAGCGACCCCCACGAGAGCCGGATCGCCGTCCTGGAGCAGGACCGCCTGACCGAGATCTACGTCGAGCGCCACCGTCACCGGGGGCTGGTCGGCAACGTTTACAAGGGGCGCGTGACCCGGGTGCTCCCGGGCATGCAGGCGGCGTTCGTCGACGTCGGCCTCGACCGGGACGCCTTCCTCTACGTCTCCGACGTGGAGGGCTCGGAGCCGGACGACGCTCCGGGTCTCGAGCTGGCCGACGACGAGGCCAACGAGGTCGACGCCCACGAGGCCCGGCCGTCGATCGACGAGCTGCTGGAGCAGGGGCAGGAGCTGATCGTCCAGGTGGTCAAGGACCCGCTGCCGAACAAGGGCGCGCGCATCAGCACCCACGTCACGCTGCCCGGCCGCTACCTGGTGCTACTACCGACGGTCGAGCACTACGGCGTCTCCCGGCGGATCGAGGAGGAGGACGAGCGCGAGCGCCTGGCCTCGCTGGTCGAGGAGCTGGGCGGCGAGGGCCGCGGCCTGATCGTGCGCACGGTCGGCGAAGGCAAGGGGCGCGACGAGTTCGCCGCCGACCGCGACTACCTGGTCCAGCTCTGGGAGCGCATCCGCCGCCGCGCCGCCAGCGTCCTCGCCCCGACCCTGCTGCACCAGGAGCAGGATCTGGCGGTGCGCACGGTGCGCGACCGCTTCTCCCAGGACTTCGCCGTGCTCTGGGTCGACGGCGAGGAGACCTACGAGCGGATCGTCGAGTTCCTGGACGACGTCCAGCCGTCGCTGGTCACCCGGGTCAAGCTCTACAACGGCGAGGCGCCGCTGTTCGAGCGCTTCGGCATCGAGAGCCAGATCGAGGCCGCCCTGCGCAGCAAGGTGTGGCTCAAGTCGGGCGGCTACATCGTCATCAACCAGACCGAGGCGCTGGTGGCGATCGACGTCAACACCGGCCGGTTCGTCGGCAAGACCAACCTCGAGCAGACGGTGCTGACCACGAACCGCGAAGCGGTCGAGGAGATCGTCCGCCAGATCCGGCTGCGCGACCTGGGCGGCATCATCGTGCTCGACCTGATCGACATGACCGAGCAGGCGCACCGGGACGAGGTCTTCGCTGCCCTGGAGGCGGAGCTGCGCCGGGACCGCTCGCGCACCAAGGTGCTGTCGATCTCCGAGTTCGGCCTGGTGGAGATCACCCGCAAGCGCTCGCGCACCAACCTCGAGCGCCTGCTCACCCAGCCCTGCCCCTACTGTCAGGGGAGCGGCCGGATCAAGGCGCTCGAGACGATCTGCCTGAACCTGCGCCGGGAAGTGCTGCGCCACCCCGAGGTGGCGGTCGACGGCGAGATCCTGCTGCGCGTCCACCCGGACGTCTCCCGCGCCCTCCAGCAAGAAGAGAGCGCCGTCCTCAAGGAGATCCGCAAGACACTGGGCGTCGAGGTGCTGCTCCAGAGTGACGCCACGCTCCACCACGAGCGCTTCGACGTGGTCGGAGTTTGAGGCGTCGGAGATGATCGAGCCGCCGGCGAGCGAGCCCTTTAGCATCGAGGGGTACCGGGGCGAGGTGGCGTCCGGGCTGCGGCCGGGCGACCTGGACGCGGCGGTCGCCCGGCTGATCGACCCGGGACAGGCCCGCGAGACCCTCCACTGGGGGCGCAACTACCTCTACGTCACGACCCTCGAGCTGCCGGGTGGCCGGCAGGGGGACGGGGAGTGCGGCACTGGCCGGACTGGCCGGACTGGTGGGGGTGAGGGGAGTGAGGGCGCCGGGACGACCCGGAGCGTGCCGGTGGTGGTCAAGCAGTTCCGCAACGAAGGCTTCCGGCGGCGTCTCGAGCGGCGGCTCAAGGGGAGCAAGGCGGAGCGGAGCTGGCGGGTCGCCCTGGCCCTGACCGCGGCCGGCATCGACACCCCGCGCCCGGTCATGCTGATCGAGTCCGAGGTCCCCGACGGGCCGTCGTTCTACGTCTGCCGCTATCTCGAAGGCTCGACCGAGGCCCGCTACCTGCTGCGGGCGGCCACCGCCGGCGAGGCCGCCGAGCGCTTCCCCGAGCTGCCCATGGGCGAGTTCCTCGACCGGCTGGCAGGGCTGATCCGCACGCTCCACGCCGAAGGGGTCTGGTTCCGGGACATGACCAGCGGCAACGTCCTGCTCCGCCGGGAGGACGGCGACCTGCGCCTCTGGCTGGTCGACCTCAACCGGGCGCGGCTCGGCCGGCGCCTGTCGCTCCTCCAGCGCTCCCGGGACCTCTCGCGCATGCCGATCCACCGGCCGGAGCACCAGGACCGCTTCCTCCACGCCTACTGGCAGGTCGCGAACGGCGACGGCCTGCCGCTGCGCCGGGGCCTCTACCTCCTGCTCCACCACGGCTTCCTGGCCAAGAACGGTACGAAGCAGCGGCTCCGCGCCTGGCGCTCCCGGCTGGTGGGCAAGGTCGTTCCCCGGGGCACCCACGCCCACATCCCCAAGCCGCCCGACGACGCGCCGTCGCGCGAGCGCGTGGTCTGGGACCACCTCTCCGACCAGCCCCACCTCCACGCCACGCCGCTCCAGAAGCTGGCCGCCCGGCTGGCCGACGGCCGTGCCCACCTGGAAGAGGTGGCGACCACCCTGGCGGCCGCGCCACGGATCCTGCGCCGCTACCGGGCGCTGTCGAAAGCGCTCTACCGTGAGCCGGTCGCCCTGTTCGAGGGTGTGCCCGATCCGCATCTCGAGCCCGAGGCCGCCCCCGCCGCCGCCCTCCCCCGCGCGGGCGTCGCGCTGCGCCCCTGGCCGGACGACCCGAACGCCCTCCTGGAGCTGGTCGAGGGGCTCCGACCCGACCGATCCGGCCCCCTCGCCGCCCTGATCCGGGTCCACCCGTGGGAGCCGGACGGCCTCGACGCCGAAGAAGAGCTGGCCCGCGCCCTGGTCGAGCGGGGCCACGACGTCGCCTTCGCGGTGCCCCAGACCCGGGAGCTGGTGCGCCGGCCGGAGGCCTGGCGGGCGGCGCTCGGGCAGATTGCCGCCCGGCTGACCCCCTACGGCCGCCACTTCCAGATCGGCCAGGCGATCAACCGCTCCAAGTGGGGTGTCTGGACCCTGGACGAGTACGTCGAGCTCGTGCGGACCGCCGAGGCGGCGCTCCGGGCCGCGCGCCCGGACGTCGAGATCCTGGGCCCGGCGGTGATCGACTTCGAGTACCACGCCACCGCGGCGACCCTCAACCTGCGCCGGAAGGGCTTCCACCTCGACGCCGTCGCCGCCCTCCTCTACGTCGACCGGCGCGGCGCCCCCGAGGCCACCCAGGTCGGCTTCGACACCGTCGACAAGGTCGCCCTGCTCAAGGCGATCGCCGAAACTGGCCGGAACGCCACCCCCCGCTGCTGGATCACCGAGGTCAACTGGCCGCTCTGGGAGGGCCCCCACTCCCCGGCCGGCCGAAGCGTCTCGGTCGACGAAGAGACCCAGGCCGACTACCTGGTGCGCTACTACCTGCTGGCCCTCGGCACCGGCCTCGTCGAGCGGGTCTACTGGTGGCAGATGATCGCCCGTGGCTACGGCCTCGTCTGCCCCGAAGAAGACCACCTCCGCCGGCGCCCCTCCTACCGCGCCCTGGCGACCCTCCTGCGCGAGCTCGGCCACGCCACCAGCCTCGGCCCCCTGGAGAGCGAAGCCCCGGCCCGCCTCCACCTCTACCGCCGCCCGGACGGCACCGAGCTCGCCGTCGGCTGGAGCGCCGACAAGACCCCGGCCCAGGCCACCCTGCCGCGCCCCGCCGTCCGCGCCCTCACCCGCGACGGCGAAGAGATTCCTCCCCCCGACGGCCCCGCCGTCCAGCTCACCCCGTCGCCGACCTACTTCGTCCTCGCCTAGAGAACAGGCAAGGTAGTTCTCCGCCCTGTGGTTCCCAAAGAACCAGAGATCTTTGAGGCGAACGAATGGCAAGCAGGGAGAGCGTCCGAGAGAGAGTCGTCGAAAGACGCGGACGCCGAAGAAGCGCCCGCTGGGCCCCCAGTCGTCCAACGCGAGCGCTGCCACGTCCAGGGACCTCCCTGGGAAGCTCTGGACCGTCGCCGAAGAGCCATCGCTTCGCACCCGGCAGCCCCGCGCCTCTCCACTCCGCTCTCGGTCCGAGCACGAAAAACCCCCGCCCGGCGATCTCCTCGGAGGCGCCGGACGGGGGTTTGAGATCCGAGGAGCGCCGGTGGGCGCTCGGACGGCTCGATCAGCGCCTCAGCGCTTCTCGAACATCTCGGCGACCGGGACGATGGTGATCGACGTCGGGTCGACCTGGAGGTCGTTGATCCCTTCGTCGTCGGCCTTGACCTGGTCGTCGACCTCGCTGTTGTACTCCATCGGCGAGGGCTCGTCCTGGAGCAGGGCGATCGCCGTCTGCTTGGCGGTCTTGGTGACCATCACCGCCTCGTAGTCGTCGGTCTGGATGTACTTCTTGACCGCCGCGTTGACGTCGTCGACGGTCAGGCCCTTGAGCTGCCGCTCGATCTCGTCGATCCAGTACGGCGTGCCGTAGTACTCGCTGTCCATCTGGACGCCGAGGCGCTCCGACAGGCTCTGGGCCCAGAGCTTCGAGTAGTTGATGAGGTAGTCCCGGGTGAGCTCGAACTCGTCCTTGGTCAGGCCCTTGTCGATCATCCGGTCGACGTAATAGAGCCCGGCGCGCAGGGCGAAGTGGGCGGTCTTGGGCACCACCGGACGGATCCAGACGGAGAAGTACTGCTGGTGCCGCGGCACGTTCGGCGTCGGACGGGACGCCCGCGGCGGGCTCTCGTAGTAGTCGATGTACGAGTAGTCGCCGTAGTTGAGCCCGCGCTTGCCCCGGAGCTGGTTCATCAGCACGCCGTTGAAGGTGCGGTGCTCGCCCAGGTAGCTGTTGGCCACCATCAGCGGGTAGTAGTCGTCGTCCGCCCGGGTCACCGGGATGGCGTAGCCGAAGTGGATGCCGACCGACGCCGTGTCCTTCTGGATCAGCGTGAAGTTGCGCCCGTGGGGCGTCGGCAGCGGCGGCAGGTGCGCCGCGACCGATTCGACGCCGCTGGCCGGCAGGGCGCCGAGGGTCTTCTCGAGCGCCGCCGGGTAGCTCTTCGGGTAGCCGCCGGCCACGCCGAGGAGCAGGTCGTCGCGGGTGTAGTGGTTCCGGTAGAACGCCTTGACGTCGTCCAGGGTGATCGCCTCGAGCCCTTCGACCGTGCCGGCCACGGAGTGGCCGTACGGGTGGTGGGCGAAGATCTGGTCCTGGAGCGCTTCGAGGCCCAGCAGCTCGTCGTTCGACGCCCGCAGCGTGGTCGTCAGGTACGAGAGGAGCTGGTCCTTGTTGCGGTCGAAGTCGGACTGGTCGAAGGCCGGGTGGAGCACCGCCTCGGTCAGGAGCGCCGTGTAGGCGTCCAGGTTGTCGACGTGGGTCTCACCGGCGATCACCGTGACCTCGCGGTCGGTGTTGACGTCGATCGAGCCGGCCATCGGGTAGAGGGCGTCGAGCAGCTCGCCGTAGCTGTGCTCGGTGGTCCCCGCCTGGGCGAGCATCAGCCCGGTGAGGGTCGCCAGGCCTTCCTTGCCCTGCGGGTCGTCGACCGAGCCGGTCTTGAACATCAGCCGGACGGCGACCAGCGGCGAGCCGGCGCTCGGCACCTCGACGGTCTCGATGGTGCCGGCGGAGCCCATCATGTCGGAGCCGTGCATGGAATCGCCTGTCGCCATGGCGTGGTCCGCCTGGGCGAAGGCCGGGACGGCGACGACAGCGGCGACGAGCAGCGCGGCCAGGAGCAGGGCACCGACACGGGGCATCCGGTCGGCGCGCAGCGTGCGTGGACGGTTCATGGTCACTCTCCCTCCTGGGCCGACTTGTCCATCGGGTCCGCGCCGGCGCTCTCGGTGTGCTTCAGCTCGACCTCGGTCTCGTTGGTGTCGACGAACACCTGCTTGGCGACTCGCTGGATGTCCGCGGGCGTCACCTTCAGGTACTGCTCGTAGAGCCGGTTGATCGTCTGCGGATCGCCGGTCAGCTCGAGGAACTGGGCGACGGTCACCGCCACGGACGGCGCGCTGTCGAGCTGCAGGGCGAACTGATACCGCAGGTGGTCCTTGATGCGCTCGAGGCGCTTTGCGTCGACCGGCTCGGTCTTGAGCTTGTCGAGGGCGTCCTCGACCGCCTTCTCCACCTCGCCCACCGCCTCGTCGGAGCGTGCGCGGCCGACGACGGTGAAGAGATAGGGATCGCGGTGGAACTCGGCGTCGCCGCTGATGAAATCGACGAGCTGCCGGTTGACCACCAGGTCCTGGTAGAGCGGTGCGTTCTCGCTGAACAGGAGCTGGGCGATCAGATCGAGGGCCGCCGTGTCCGGCGTCGCGGCGTCGAAGGCCGGCGTGTGCCAGCCGAGCGCCAGGTAGGGCCGGGTGGGCAGCGGCCAGTCGATCACGCCCTGGCGCCTCTCGGGCTGCGGCGGCTCGGTCGCGATCTCGACCGGCTTGTAGCCGGGCTTCCAGTCCGCGTAGTACTTCTCGGCCAGGGAGAAGACCTGCTGCGGGTCGACGTCGCCGACCACCAGCACCTTGACGTTGCCGGGCCGGTAGAAGCGGTCGAAGAACTGGCGGCTGTACTCGTACTCGTCGGGCATGGCCTTGATGTCGGCCAGGAAGCCCATGGTGGTGTGCTCGTAGGTGTGCTTGTCGTAGGCCAGCGCGCGCAGCTTCTCGAACATCGGCAGGAACGGTCCGGAGGCGTTCTTGTTGTACTCGCCGAGGATCGCCAGCGCCTCGGTGCGGAAGTCCGACTCCGAGTACTGGAGGTTGATGAACCGGTCGCTCTCGAGATCCATCATCCTCTCGATCTGGGCCGACGGGCCGACGATGTAGTAGTTGGTCCAGTCGTCGGTAGTGAAGGCGTTCGAGTCCGCGCCCATCTTCTTGAGCGCGTCGTTGTACGCCTGCGCCGGGTACTTCTTCGTGCCGCGGAACATGATGTGCTCGAAGAAGTGGGCGAAGCCGCTGTGGCCGGGCTCGACCTCCTGGCGCGACCCGGCGCGAACGACCGAGTAGTAGGCGACGATGCCCGGGCTGTCGAACGGGATGACGGTGATCACCAGCCCGTTGTCGAGGGTCTTCTGGTGCACCTGATAGGGGAAGATGCCGCTCTCGTCGTCCTGGCTTTTCGCTGCGGCGGGCAGAGCCGTGACCAGCACGAGCAGGGCGAGGAGCGCAGTGGCGAATCTCGCGGGGTGTCCAAGCAAGGGGACTCCTCCTTGGTGGTCCTCAGTGGGGTACGCGGGTCGCGCGCTCACCGCGCGCCCGTGGGCCCGGCGGCCTCTGAGACGAGGTCGGGCACCTGTCGAACCGGTAGTTTACCCCGGGGCCGGGAGGCGGGGGGGGGGCGCGTCTAGGCGACGACGGCTCTGACGGGCTGGGGAGGCGTCGGGTGCGCCGGGCCGACGGCGCCGATCGCCCGGGCCAGGCGCACGACCCCGTCCTCCATGCGCTCCGGCGTGGTGTCGGCGAAGCTCAGGCGCATGGAGTGCCGCACCGACGCCGGGTCGCCCGAGGCGAACGCCTCGCCGGGGCAGAAGGCGACGCCCTCGTCGATCGCCCTCTCGAGGATCGCCGTCGTGTCGGCGCCTGCGGCGAGGTGGGCCCAGACGAAGATGCCCGACCGCGGCACGTTCCAGCGCGCGCCCTCCGGCAGGTGGCGCTCCAGGGCGGCGAGCATGGCGTCCCGCCGCCGGCGGTACTCGGCGCGCAGCCGGTCGAGCCGGTCCGGGAAGCGCCCCTCCGACAGGTAGTGCGCCACCACGTGCTGGCCGAAGGTCGAGGTGTCGACGTCGGAGGCGTGCTTCAAGGCGGCCAGCTTGGTCGCCAGCTCTTCCGGAACGACCGCCCAGCCGATGCGCAGGCTCGGCGCGAGGACCTTGGAGAGCGAGCCCAGGTAGAAGACCCAGCGCTCCTCGGCGGCGCGGAGCGCCGGGGGCGCCTCGCCGTCGAGGCCGAGGTGACCGTAGACGTCGTCCTCGACGATCGGCAGGCGGTGGCGGCGGGCCAGCTCGAGCAGGCGCTCGCGGCGGCCGGCGGGGATCGTCGTTCCCATCGGGTTGTGCCCGGTCGGGATGACGTAGAGGAACCGGGGCCGCTCGCCCGTCGCCAGCAGCGCCTCGAGCGCGTCCACGTCCAGGCCGGTCTCCGGGTCGGACGGGATCGGGAGCACCCGTGGGCGGCGCCCGCGCACCGCCATCTGGATGCCGTCGTAGACCGCCTCCTCCAGAACGACCGCGTCGCCGGGATCGAGCAGCAGGCGGGCGATCAGATCCATCCCCTGCTGGGAGCCGGTGGTCAGGACCACCTGCTCCGGCCGGCAGGCCACGCCGCGTGCCGCCATCAGCTCGACGATGTGCCCCTTGAGCGCGGCGCTCGGCAGGCCGTACTGGAGGACCCGGTGGTGGCCGGGGCCGAGGATCTCCGCGGTCGCCCGGCCCAGCTCGTCCAGGGGCAGCAGGTCGGTTCCGGGGGTACCGACGGCGAAGGAGATGAAGTCCTCCCCCTGGGCCTTGGCCATGATCTCGCGCAGGGTGGATTGGCGGAAGGCGTCCATCGACGCGGAGAGGCGGAACCCTTCGATGGCCGGTACGGGGGTGGTCTCGGGCAACGGTCTCGTCCCTTCTGGTCTCTCGGGCCGCCGGGGCGCGCCGCTCCTCCGAGCGGGCCGGTCGGCGACGGATCGCGGGCTGGCGGTCTCTACACTGCTTCGGTGTGCCTCGACCGCGATCGGAGGACAAGGGAGGCGCGCTATACTCACCCCACGCCCTGGGGAGCGCTCCCGCTGCCTTCTGCCCGTTCCGGTCGCAGAGGCTCCTGGAGGCCCTTGCACCTGTTCCGACGCCGTACGCTGGTGAGCTTTTCCGTCCCGCCGCGGTCCCCCCCGAGAATCCTCCGAGGATTCGGCATCCCCCTTGCGGTTGCGGGCGTGCTGCTGCTCGTCTCCACCGCCCACCCCGGCCGCGCCCAGCACTACGTCACCCGGACCTACACCGAGCAGCAGGGCCTACCGAGCTCGACGGTCTACGGCGTCGAGCAGGACGCCCACGGCCGCGTCTGGTTCCTGACCCGCGCCGGGGTGACGATCTACGACGGCACGATCTGGTCGCCGCCGGAGGCGGAGGAGCTGTCGCGGAACTGGCAGTTCACCGAAATGACCCTCGACGCCCGGGGCGATGCCTGGCTCGCCGCCGGCTTCCCCTCGTTCAGCCTGGTCCGGCTCCACGACGGCAAGGCGACCGAGATCCCGCCGCCCGCCGACCCGCCGCCTCCCTCCGGATTCGGTTTCGATGGCTACCGGCTGGCGGTGGTCGACGGCCCGACCGGGCCACAGGCGATCGTCGGCAGCGACCGGAGCGGGCTGCTGCTGTGGGACGGGCAGGCCTGGCGCCGGTACACGCGGGAAGAGGGGCTGCCGAGCGACCAGGTGACGGCCCTCGCAGAGCGCGGCAAGCGCTGCCTGGTCGGAACCGCGGACGGCCTCGCCGAGCTGGTCGACGGCAAGGTCGTGCCGCGCCCCGAGCTGCTCGCGAGCGCGCCGTCGCGGCGCGTCCTGGCACTGGCGGTCGAGGTCGACCCGGACCACGACGTCCGGACCTGGGTCGTGGGGCCCGACTGGCTGGGATGGATCCAGGGCGGGCGCTTCGAGCTGGTCCGCCGGGATTTGGACCTGGCGCTCGAGACCCCTTTCGACCAGCCGGTCGCCGAGCCCGACGGTCTCGGCGGGCTCTACTTCGGGAGCACCCTCAGTCTCTATCACCTGGACGGGCGGACCGGCGAGGTCGAGCCCTTGGGGCGGGAGAACGGCCTGGCCGGCGAGGGCGCGACGGACCTGATGCTCGACCGGGAAGGCAACCTTTGGGTCACCACGCTACGCGGCGTGAGCCGGGTCGCCCACCGCGAGGTGGTGAGCTGGAGGGCCGCCCAGGGGCTGTTCGGCGACGAGGTGACGGCCATCCTCCTCGACGAAGACGGCGAAGGTGACGGCATGGTCCTGGGGCACCAGGAAGGCCTGACCTTCTTCGATCACGGCTCGATGCGCACGCTCGACCTTTCCCGACGGGAGCTGCCGGAGCTGCGGACCGGGCGGGTGTTCGACCTGGAGCATGCCGGCGGCGGCCTGTGGGCCGCCGCCGCGCGCTACGGCGTGGCCTGGATCGGGACCGGCGGCAAGGTGCGCTGGCTCGATAGAGCGTTCGACGCCGCGGCGTCGTTCACCGCCGTCTGCCGAGACGCGGCGGGGCGCCTGTGGGTCGGCTCCGACCAGGGCGTCTCGGTCATCGACCATCCGGAAGTGGTCCGCCGGGGGGGGACCCCGGAGCCCCGACCGATCCGCGACGGACCGCTCGCCGGGGTCGGCGTGCGGCGCATCCAGCGAGACCCCGGCGGGACGCTCTACTTTGCCACCTTCGGACGCGGTCTCGTCGCCTACCGCGACGGCAAATGGAGCCGGTGGGCGAACGACGACTCGGAACCGAGCAACGATGTCTACGGCGCCGTGCGCCAGGGGGGCCGGCTCTGGGTCGGGACCGCGATCGGCCTGCTCGTGGCGACCGACGACGGCCGCCTCGAGCGCCCGCCGGAACCGGCTCTGAAGATCGAGCGCCCGGTCTACCTTCTGCTCACCGACACCGGTGGCCGGCTGTGGATCGGCACCGACTACGGGATCTTCCGCTGGGACAGGCGCCACGCGGTGCACTTCACCGGCGCCGACGGGCTCGCCGGCAACGAGGTCAACCGGGCCGCCGGGGCGGCCGACCGGCAGGGCCGCGTCTGGATCGGCACGGACAGCGGGCTGACCCGTTTCGACGCCCGCGTCGAGCCCGACAGGGTTCCGCCACCCCGTCCCACGCTGCTGGAGGTCGAGGTCGACGGCGCGCCCCGCCCGCTGCCCGCGTCCTCTACCGAGCCGATCGTCGTCGGGCCCGGAGAGCGCAACCTGGTCTTCCGCCTCTCCGCGCCCTCGTTCCTCGACGAGGACCGGGTCCACTACCGCACCCGGCTCGACGGGTTCGACGACGACTGGGTCGAGACCACCGGCGGGACCCGCATGGCGAGCCGCTACCGGGCCCTGCCGAGTGGAACCTATCGCCTGCTGGTCCAGGCGCGCAGCGACGCCAGCGGCTGGAGCGCCACCATGCAGTCGCCGGCGATCCGGGTCGTGCCGCCGGTCTGGCGCCGCGGCTGGTTCCTGGCGCTGGCCGTCGCACTGGTCGCGGCTCTGGCCTACGGCGTGTCCCGGGAGATCGCCCAGCGGCGCTACGCCCACACCCTCGAGCGCGAGGTCGAGCGGCGGACGGCCGAGCTGGTGCGCAGCCAGAAGCTCGAGTCGCTCGGCGTGCTGGCCGGCGGAATCGCCCACGACTTCAACAACATCCTGACCGTGGTCGCCGGCTACGTCTCGCTGGTGCGGACCTCGCCCGACCTGTCGCCGGCCGACGCCGAGCAGCTCGGCCAGGCCGAGCGCGCCCTGGGGCGGGCCAAGGAGCTGACCGGCCGGCTGCTCACCTTCGCCCGCGGCGGCGCGCCGGTCACCGGGCCGGTGGCCGTCGCCGAGCTGGTCCGCGAGTCGGTCGAGTTCGCGGCGCGGGGCTCGACGGTCGTCTGCCGGTTCGACCTGCCGACCGGCCTGTGGTCGATCGAGGCGGACGCCGGCCAGCTCAGCCAGGTGCTGAGCAACCTGACCCTGAACGCGGTCCAGGCCCTGTCGTCCGGCGGCACGGTGACGGTGCGGGCCGACAACCTGGAGCTGCGCTCGCGCCGGGGCGTCGAGCTCGCCGCCGGGCGCTACGTCCACCTGGTGATCACGGACGACGGCCCGGGGATCGAGCCGGACGACCTGCCGCGGATTTTCGATCCGTTCTTCACCACCAAGAAGAACGGCAGCGGCCTCGGCCTGGCCACCGCCTACTCGATCATCAAGAGCCACGGCGGCACGGTGACGGTCGACTCCTGGCCGAACGGCGGCGCGCGCTTCGACCTCTACCTGCCCGCCTCCGCCGAGGAGGCGGTGCCGGCGCCGGAGAGCGAGGGGAACGGGCCCCGCCCGGGCTCCGGACGGATCCTGGTGATGGACGACGAGGCACCGGTGCGCTCGGTGCTCGGGGCGATGCTCTCCCACCTGGGGTACGACGCGTCGGTGACCGAGCGGGGGGAGGAGGCGGTCGAGCGCTGGCAGCAAGCGCGCGCCGCGGGCGAGCCGTTCGACGTCGTCATCCTCGACCTGACGGTGCCGGGAGGGATGGGGGGCGTCGAGACCATCGGGCACCTGCGCGCGGTCGACCCGCAGGTGGTCTGCGTGGCGACCAGCGGCTACGCCCACGACCCGGTGCTCTCCTCGCCCGAGGACTTCGGCTTCCGGGCCGTCCTGCCCAAGCCGTTCCAGCTCGCGACCCTCTCGGACGTGCTGGGAAGCCTGCTGAGCTGAGAGCGAGCCGGCTCCGGAACCGGCCGATCGGCTCCCGGGCCGCCCTGCCGCCTGAGGTCAAGGCCGGTCGGCCTCCTCGGCGGCCGCGAAGGTCTCGAGCGCCGTCTCGATCACCGTCCGGGGGGCGCGCTTGATCGAGTCGAGGTGGCCGGCGTCGGGAACGATGTGGGCGGAGCCACCGGCCAGCGACGCCAGCTCCCGCGTGTCCGCCGGCGGCACGCCCGCGTCCCGCTCGCCGGAGACGTAGGCCACCTGCCGGGCCGCCAGCCAGGGGGCGTGGCGGCGCAGGTCGAGGAACCGGTCCGCCAGGGGGAACAGCCGGCGGAACGCCTCATGGGCCAGGCGCGCCGCCGGCGAGGCCCGGTCGGCCCACTCGAGCAGGTGGGGGGAGACGTCCTCGAACATCGCTCCGCCGACGCCCCGACCGCCGCCGCTGCCATCGCCATCGCCATCACCGCAAGCGAGGGCGATGTGGGCCCAGTAGCCGCCGGCCGAGACCCCCCAGACGTGGAGCGGAAGGCTGCGGCCGGTCGCGTCGGTCCGAGTTGCCCGATCGGCCAGACGGGCCAGCCCCGCCAGGGCATCCGCGGCGTCTCGGTCGAAGAAGCCGGCCGGTGCGCCGCTGCCGCCGCGGCCCGGGAAGTCGACCGTCAGGGCGTGGTACCCGGCTCGGCGAAGGGCCTCCAGGCGACCGCGCCGGTGGAAGTAGGAGCGCCCCCACTGAACCCAGGGGGGGAGGAGCAGGACGGCCCCCCGCACCGGGTTCCACTCTGGGCTCAGGCCCGGTGCGCAGCCGCCCGCGCCTTCGTCCGGGCCGGTGCCGGCGCGGGCGGGGAACCAGGTGCCGGCCAGGTGGCCCGGCGCGGCGCTCCGTTCGATCCGGACGAGCTCGTAGGGCGCGAGGGCCGCCGGAGGCTTCGCCGAGTCCATCCGCGGCAGGCGAGGCGCGAAGGTGCGGAACCAGCGGGACGCCAGGCGTTCGTAGAGACCGGTGGGGCGCTCGGGAGGAGGCATCGGGTCGGTCGTGGCTCGGGGGCCTGGCGTCGGGCCGGGGCCGGTTCGCTGTCAGGACGTGGCCGGGAGGGGGCCGGACCGCAGAGAGGGGAGCTCTCCGAGCCGTGGCGGCCCGGCACAAGATCCACCGGGATCAGCCGGGATCAGTCGAGGTCGAACGGGCGCACCGGCGGCGTGTCGTCGTCGTCCTCCGACGCCCGCCGGAACGCCTCCTCGAACTTCTCCTCGAGCAGGCGGGAGCGGTCCTTCTGGGCGGCCCGTTCGCGCTCGAACAGCTCCTCGGCGCGGTTCTTCTGGCCCTCCATCTCGGAGAACAGGGAGTCGAAGTCCTTGCCGCCGGCCGGCGGCCCCTTGGGCTGCTTGTGGAACAGGATCTCGCCGGTCGCGGCGTCGATCACCAGGTCCGAGCCGCAATCGGGGCAGCGCACGTTGAGCTTCTGGTCGCGTTTGTTCACGCCGCCGAGTCTATCGCTCCGGCCCGATCGGCGATCGGCGATCGGCACGCTATCGCGGAGGCGCCACGGCCCAGGCCATGAGCAGCGCCAGCCCGAGGGCAGCGAGCAGCATGCCGGCGACGAAGCCGACTGGCCGATAGAGCAGGTCGGCGCGGCGGGCGCCGGCCGGCAGGTCGGCCGCGAGCAGGGGAGCGTCGCGGAGGCGCGAGGCGGTGATGCCGTCGGCCGCGGCGGTGAGCAGACGCCAGCCGGGGCTGGCCGAGATCCCCGTCTCGAGCCGTCGTCCGGGTCCGTCCAGCGCCGCGGTCGAGCTCGGCGCCGCCCCCAGTCCTGTCGCCGGTCCCGAGCCCCGCGTCGAGGCCGAGCCCGGTTCCGAGGTGGGAGAGGATGCGAGGCGGGCGGTCCACCGGGTCCCTCCGGGCGAGCGGTGGAGATCCACCGGCAGCGGCACCGGCACCGGACCGCCGGTGGCCACCACGCGGACCACGGAGTGTGCACCGGGCCGGCGGCAGAGCCGGCCGGACCGGTCCTCGAAGGCGGTCTCGGTGCCGTCCGGGCAGGGCGACGCCGGAGGCAGCAGCAGCCAGCGGACGCCGAGGCGGTCGTACAGAGGCCGATGGTCGGCGCCGTCGAGGAGCGGGATCTCGCCGTCCCAGGTGGCGATCGCCGGGCTCAGCAGGCGGGCGTAGCGGACCGGGGCGAGCGGGTTGAAGACGCGGACGTCGGCGAGGCCGTAGATCGACGCCAGGTTGGGCAGGAGCGCCTTGCCGGCACCCGCGACGCGTCCGGAGCGCTCGTCGGCCTCCGAAGCCCCGGCGCGGGGGTCGCCGCCGGTTCGGGCGTGCTGCTCCAGGAAGGCCAGCGCCGGCGGGCTCGGGAAGGCCAGGCGGGCGGGCATCGGCGGGTTCGCCGAGCCGAACGCCAGCACCAGCTCGGCGCCGACGAGCAGGGCCACCGCCGGTCCCAGCCAGCGGCGGCCGGCGCCGAGGGCGAGCACCAGCGCGCCCAGCAGGGCGAACCGGAGGTGCCAGTGGACCCAGCCCCAGCGGAGCACGTCGAGGGCCGCCGGGTCGTCCGGGCTGCGCAGGGCGGCGTAGGCCCACAGGTGGAACCCGGCGAGGGCGAGCGCCAGCACCGCCGGCCCGCCCCAGCGCAGCCAGCGGGCCGGAGCGGCCCGGCGGAGGCGTTCGATCCCGGAGGCGGCGGCCAGGGCCAGGCCGAGGTCGAGCACCAGGGTCAGCCGGCCCGACAGGCCGCCGGGCGGTACCCGGAGAGGGCCCGACGACAGGGCAGCGGTCAGGGCGCCGGGCAGGAGCGGAAAGCCGGCCGGCAGGGCCAGCAGGAGCGCGGCCCCGGCGGTCAGGGCGAGCGCCAGGCCCTCGTGGCGGAGGCCGGCGGGCGGCGGTCGCTCGCGGCCGAGCCGGACGGCCAGAGAGGACCGGCGCAGGCGGGCCGCCCGGCCTACCCTGTCCGCCCTTTCCGTCAGGGCGAGCAGGGCCGCCATGAGGGCGGCGAGCAGGGTCGCCGTGCCGACGAACCCGGCCGCGTCCTCGTTCGAGTTGCGCAGGCCCCAGTACTGGATGAAGCGGCTGTTGCCGAGGCTGTTGGGGGCGATCGCCTGGGCCAGGCGGGTCGCCGGGGCGCGGCGCAGGTCGGCCCCGGGGGCGAAGTCGGCCCGCCGGGTGCCCCTCGGGACGCCGGTCTCCGCCGGGCCGGACGGGGTGGCCCCGCCGTCCTCGCCCGCCCGCGCATCCTGCGTACCCGCCACCCCCGCCACCCCCGTCACTGTCGTCGAGCGGGCGTCGTGCAGCCGCGCCCAGCGCAACGTGCCGGGGAGGATCTCGGCGAACGGCAGGAGCGCGGGGGAGGCGAGGAGCACGGCGAGGGCGAAGGCGCCGAGCAGCCGCCCGGCCCACGGCAGGCGCTCGCCCCGGGGGCGCGCCGAGAGACGAGCGGCGGCGAACAGCCCGGTCACCGCCAGGGCGTAGGCGATCGTCTCCGGGTGGCCGGCGAGCAGCAGGGTGCTGGCCGCCACGACCAGCAGCGCCCAGTCGCGGCGCAGGCCCCGTCCGGAAGGGCCGTCGGTCCTCACCAGGGCGTAGAGGACGGCCGGCAGCAGCGCCGCCGTGTTCGCCAGCGGCCAGCCGATCCAGAGCTGGAGGAAGCCGCCCAGCCCGTAGGCCAGGGCTCCGGCCGTCGCCGGTCCGCGCCCGGCGCCCAGGCGGCGCAGGAGGAGGAACGAGAACACCAGGGCGAGGAAGGTGCGCAGCGCGGCCACCGCCGCCGGTCCGGCCGTCGCCGGCAGCGGCCCCTCGCCGACGGCGGTCACCGGCTGGAGCGCCTGGGCCTGGGGGTCCGCCAGCAGCGGCATGCCGGCGCCGATCCGCGGGTTCCACAGAGGCCACTCGCCCGCGGCGCCCGCCCGCCGGACCGCCCGCCGCGCCGGGTGGATCAGGTAGAGCAGGTCGCCCTGGAGCAGGTTGCCGTGGGGCTCGGACGGTGCCAGGTCGAGGAACGGCACGTCGCCGCGCAGGTTGTCCAGGGGCAGCAGCACCGCACCGCCGGCCAGCACCTCGCCGTAGAGCAGGGCGACGGCGAGGAAGAATCCGAGGGCCACCCGGACCGGCACCCGGTCGTACCAGCGCGCCAGGGCGGCGAGCACCAGGCCGGCGACCAGGCCGACCCAGAGGGCCGGCGCCAGCGCCAGCAGCCGGCCGGAGAGGCTCGAGGGGTCCACGGAGCGGAGTCTATCGGGCACGCCGGCTGGCGCGGGTCGTGTAGGATCGCCAGGGGCCGCCCGACCGCGCCCGACCGTGCCCGACCGTGCCCGGCGGATGATCCGGGCCGATTTGACCTGTCGGGGCGGCGTGGGTTAGAAACACAGCCCTGGGCCGTCTACGAGCCCGCCCTTCCGATCGCCACTTCCCCAGGACGGAATCATGAAACGGATTCTCTGCCTATCCACGTGCCTGCTGTTGGCCCTCTCCTTCGTCAACTGTCCGGGAAAGACCCCGGTCCTCGTCGGGGCCGTGCTGCCCCTCTCCGGTCAGTTCGCCCTCTACGGTGAGCCGATCCGCAAGGGGATCGAGCTCGCGTTCGAGGAGATCAAGGCGAAGGGCGACACCGGGTTCGACCTGGAGCTCGAGATCAAGGACTCCCAAGGCGACCCGGAGCTGGCCAAGAAGGAGCTCGAGGACCTCTACGACCGCGGCGCGCCGGCGGTCATCGGCGGTGCGACCACCGAAGAAGCCCTCACCATGGTCGAGGTCGCCGACGGCCAGGACAAGGTGCTGATCTCCCCCTCGGCCTCCAGCCCGCGACTCTCCGGCATCTCCACCAACTTCTACCGCGTCTTCCCGTCGGACTTCCTCGAAGGGACCAAGATGGGTCACTTCGCCACCCAGACGCTCAACGTCAAGTCGGTGGTGATCGTGGCCTCGGAGTCGCCGTACGCCAAGGGCATCCAGCAGGTGTTCCGCCAGGAGTTCGAGCGCAAGGGCGGGACGGTGCAGGACGTCATCGAGTACCCCCGCAACACCTCCGACCTGGGCGGCGTGCTCGACCGGATCATGACCCTCTCGCCGGAGGCGGTCTACCTGGCGGACTACGCCGACGGCCTGGTGACCCTGCTCAAGGGCCTCCACGAGCGCGGCTTCACCGGCAAGATCCTGACCACCTCGTCGATCGCCAGCGGTGAGGTGTTGGAGAAGGCCGGCGCCGCCGCGGAAGGGGTCCTGTTCACCCAGTCGAACTACGACGTGGACTCCGACGAGCCCCAGATCCACGCCTTCGTCGAGGCCTACAAGGCGAAGTACGGCTCCGCGCCCGACCTCTACGCGGCCCACGGCTACGACGCCATGCGGGTCTACGCTCGCGCCCTCCAGAAGGGCGGGCGCCAGCCCCGGGAGTTCTGGCAGGGGATGCGCTCGATCAACAACTTCCCCGGCGTGACCGGCCCGATCCAGTTCGACGAGCAGGGCGACGTGCAGAAGTTCCCGCGCGTCTACATCGTCACGGACGGCCAGTTCGTCGATTACGACAAGGTGCTCGAGGAGCGCCGCCAGCAGCTCGACCAGCGGCGCCAGGACCTGGAGCGGCGCATGCGGGAGCTGGAGCGCCAGCGCCGGGCCCTCGAGCAGGGCGGCGGCCAGGGCTGAGGCCGACGGGGGCTCGGCCGGAGCGGCGGCGCCGCCTCCTCCGGCCGGGCGTCCTCGAAAGCGGCAGCCCGAGCCTTTCGCCCTGGAGCACTCATGGTCGAGAGCCTCGTCCAGATCGTCCGGTTCCGCGGCCTGCTGGTCACGCTGACGGCGCGTGAGCTCAAGGCGCGCTACCGGGGCTCCGTCCTCGGCTTCTTCTGGTCGCTGATCAACCCGCTGCTGCTGCTCGGCGTCTACGGCGTCGTCTTCGGCTTCATCCTCAAGCCGGGTCACGGCGCGGTGCCGACGGAGCCCTACGCCGTCTTCCTGGTCACGGGCCTCTTCCCCTGGGTCTGGTTCTCGGCCTCGCTGCTCGAAGGCGCCGGCTCGCTGATCGCCAACGCCGGCCTGATCCGCAAGGCGGTCTTCCCGGCCGAGCTGCTGCCCCTGGTGTCGGTCTCGGCCAACCTGGTGCACTTCCTGCTCGCCCTGCCGATCACCGGCGTCGCCCTCGTGATCGGTCGCCTGCTCGGGTACCCGGTGGGCGGCTGGGGCGTCCTGCTGCTGCCGGCGGTGATCGTCCTCCACCTGCCCCTGGTCGCCGGCCTGGCCCTCGGCCTCTCGGCGCTGACCGCCCACTTCAAGGACGTCCGCGACATCCTGACCAACCTGCTCACCCTGCTGTTCTTCGCCACGCCGATCATCTACCCGCTCCAGGCGGTGCCCTCCCACCTGCTGCAGATGGGGCTGAGGGCCAACCCGCTGACCCCGTACACCCTGGCCTACCAGCAGACCCTGTTCCAGGGCGTCGTGCCCGCGCCCTGGGAGTGGCTGGAGATGGCCGTCGTCTCGCTGCTCGGCTGGGCGGCCGGGGCGTGGCTGTTCAGCCGCCTGCGGGAGACGGTGGTGGAGGCAGTGTGAGCCAGGATCGGGTGAGCCAGGATCGGGTCAGCGAAGCCCCGGCGGGGGCGCCGTCCCTGTCCGTCCAGGGGCTGTCCAAGCTCTACCGGCGCGCCACGCCGGGGGACCAGCTCAAGACCCTCAAGAGCGCGCTGCTCGACGGCACCTTGACCCGCGGCCTGGCGCCGGAGCGGGCGATCCACGCCCTCGCCGACGTCTCGTTCGACGTCGCGCCGGGGGAAGCGTTCGGGGTCATCGGCGGCAACGGCTCCGGCAAATCGACCCTGCTCAAGGTCGTTGCCGGCATCCTGAAGCCGTCGGCCGGGCGGGTGGTGGCGACCGGCCGGGTGGCGGCGCTGATCGAGCTCGGGGCCGGCTTCCACCCGGAGATCACCGGCCGCGAGAACGTGTTCATCAACGGCGCCGTCATGGGGCTCACGCGGCGCGAAATCGAGCGACGCTACGACGACATCGTCGCCTTCTCGGGGCTCGAGGAGTTCATCGACGAGCCGGTCAAGAACTACTCCTCGGGGATGTACGTGCGCCTCGGCTTCGCGGTGGCGGTGCATACCGACCCGGACGTGCTGCTGGTCGACGAGGTTCTTGCCGTCGGCGACGAATCGTTCGCCCACCGCTGTCTGCGGCGCATCCGCGAGCTGCTGGCCGATGGCCGGACGCTGCTCTTCGTCAGCCACTCCCTCGACCTGGTCGACGACCTGTGCGACCGGGTGCTGTGGCTCGACTCGGGCAAGCCGCGCCTGCTCGGCGAGCCGCGCCGGGTGATCGACGCCTACCGCCAGGCGGTCGCCGAGGAGGAGGGGCGGGCTCATCGCAAGGCCAAGGAGGCGGCCGGCGGCGCCGCGTCCGACGCCGGTGCCGAGGAGGAGGGGCAGCGCTGGGGCTCGCGGCGCGCCGAGGTCCGCGCGGCGCGGCTGCTGGTCGGCGCCGGCACCCCGACGCCCGGACGCGAGCCCCACCGGGAGCCGGGGCGAGGAGCGTTACCACCTCGAGAGCGGCGAGCCGGTGGTCTTCGAGCTCGACGTCCACGCGCCCGCGCCGGTCGAGGACTTCGTCTTCGGCGTCATGGTCTCGACGCCCCGGGGCGCTGAGGTCTGGGGCACCAACACCGACCTGGCCGGCTACGAGGCCGGGCGGCTGGAGGGCGACGCCCGGGTGCGCCTCGCCTGCCCGGGGCTCCGCCTGGGGGCCGGCGAGTACCTGGTCGACGTGGCGGTCCATGCCCGGGACGGCAGCCCGTACGACTACCGCAAGGGGATCTTCGCGTTCACCGTTACGGCGCGGGAGCGCGGGGTCGGCGTCTACGCCCCGGAGCACCGCTGGGAGGCCGAGGGCGGTGTCGCCTGGACGCGGGGGGATGACGAGAGCACGGGAGCACGGGATGAGGCGCGGTAAGATCGGGCAATGGCTCAAGACCCAGCGCGGAACCCGGGCCCGCACCAAGAGCTCAACGTCAAGATCACCGACGACGAGCTGCGCGGCCGGTACTCGAACCTTCTCCGAGTGACCCATACCCGGGACGAGTTCGTTCTCGACTTCATCAACCTGATGCCACCCCAGGGGATCGTCTCCGCCCGCATCGTGACGAGCCCGGGCCACCTGAAGCGGATCATCGGCGCGCTGTCGAACAACCTGGCCCGCTACGAAGAGACCCACGGAGTCGTCGACGAGGCCCCCGAGCCGGACGCCGGGACCGCCGTGCACTGAGGTCCGCCCCTCGTGAGGCAGGCCGCCCCCCGTCCCCGTGCGCGCTCCGTCCCCGCGCTCCTGGCGCCCCTGCTGGTCGCCCTGGCCGGGGTCCCGCTGGTCGCCCTGCTGGCCGGCGGCTGCTCCGGCAACCACTACGACCGCAACCTGCCCGGCAGTGCGCGGGCGTGGATCGAAGGACCGGTCCACTGGCTGGTCCTGCCGGACGAGGCGCGCCGCTTCCGGCACCTCGACTCGAGCAACCAGGCGCTCGCCTTCATCGACCAGTTCTGGGAGCGGCGCGACCCCGACCCCCAGACCCCGGGCAACCCGTTCGCCCAGCAGTTCTTCGAGCGGGTCCAGTCCGCCGACCTGCTCTACGGCAGCGCCCGGCGGCGCGGCTCCCTCACCGACCGGGGCGGCGCCACGGTCCTGCTCGGCGCGCCGTCGGTCCTGCGCTACACCCAGCAGAAGGCGCCGACCTGGGAGCCGGGCAGCACCCGGCGCCGCGGCGGCGCGAGCGCCAGGCGCATCCGGGTCGAGGTCTGGGGGTACGACGCCGCGGACCTGTCGCCCCGCCTGGTCGAGCTGCTCGGCGAGGAGGGGATCGAGATGCCGGTGGAGCTGACCTTTCTCGAGGAGGCGGACCGCACCCGCCTGATCGACGGCGAGGAGATCCTCGAGCTGGCCGCCCGCGCGGCGGTTCGCCAGTAGGGGGCCGGCCGGGTCTGCAAGGAGGCAAGGCGGCGAGGGAATGCGACCCTCACCCGAGCGCCTTGAACAGAGACGGAGGGAAGCAGCGACGTGCCCGAAGCGAGGAGCCCCAGCCGACCGACCGAGTCCGCCCGCACCGACCGGACGTCCACCGACGCGCGCGATCCGCGGGAAGCGCAGGAGCCGCAGGATCTGCCCGAGCTGTCGGCCCGCCAGGCGATCCCCCACCTGGTCGACGCCCACGGCGGCCGCCTGTACGGCCTCGGCCTCAAGCTCTGTGGCAACCCGGAGGACGCCGAGGACCTGGTCCAGGAGGTGTTCCTCCAGGCCTACCGCAAGTGGCACCAGTTCGAAGGGCGGTCGGACCCGTCGTCGTGGCTCTACACCATCGGCGCGCGGGCCTGCCAGCGCATGCACCGGCGGCGCTCGGGCGAGCCGGCACGGATGGAGCCGCTGGCCGAGCTGCTGCCGAGCGGGGACGAGGCGGTGCCCGACCCGGAGGCGGAGGGGCCGCTCGATGCCCAGCTCCGGCGTGAGGCCCGGGAGGTGATCGACCGGGCTCTGCTGGCCCTGCCGCCCGCCTTCCGGCTGACCCTGGTGCTCAAGGACATCGCCGAGCTGTCGGTGACCGAGGTGGCCGAGATCCTGGGGATCAAGGAGGCGACGGTCAAGACGCGGGTGCACCGCGGGCGGCTGGCGCTGCGCAAGGCGATGATGGAGGAGCTACCGTTCGACCGGGGCGCCAAAGGGCGCAAGGGCGGCGAGCATGCCGACCATCCGCGGTCGGTCTGCCTCGAGCTGCTGCGCGGCAAGCAGGAGGCGCTCGATCGGAGGGTCGCGTTCCCGGTCTCCGACGACCTCGTGTGCGAGCGGTGCGAGGCGCTCTTCAGCAGCCTGGACCTGGCCCAGGATCTGTGCCGGGACGTCGGCGGCGGGGGCTTGCCGCCCAAGGTCCGGGGGATGATCCTGGAGTCGATCGACGGTTAGGAACCCTCTCCCGAGAGCTCGAGCACCCGCTTCCACAGCGCCGGGGAGAGCTCCATCACCGACAGGCGGGACTGGCGCAGCAGGGGGTGGTCGGCGAACGCCGGCTCCTGCTTGAGGTCGGCCAGGGGGACCGGGTTCGGCAGGCGGCGCAGGGCGCGCACGTCGGCCACGGCGATCTTTTCGTCGTCCTCGTTCGGGTCGGGGTAGGCGTCGGAGGTGACGTCGGCGATTCCCACCACCCGGCGCTCCTTGCCGGTGTGGTAGACAAAGGCCTGGTCGCCCTTCTCCATGTCTCGGAGATACTTGAGGGCGGCGTAGTTCTTCACCCCGTCCCAGACGGTCCCGGACGGCTCGTTCTCCAGATCGGCAAAGCTGTAATCGGACGGTTCGGTCTTGAGCAGCCAGTATCGCATCGGCCCGATTCTACAGGCTGCTCGGGCCCGAGCGGCCGGTCGGCCCCGGGCCGTCATTCGCAACCAGGAGGGAACCATGCACCACCGTCGCACCGCCTCACGCCCGACGACGCGCGGGATGGGCGCGCTCGCCGCCGCCGGCCTGCTCGCCGCCACGATCGTCTCGTGCGCCCCCGCCGGCCAGGACGCCGGCTCCGACGCGGCGAGCAACGCCCAGGGAGATCAGACGCTCGACATGAAGATCGCAGACGACGTCCAGGCCCGCCTGGACCAGTACGCCCCGACGCCGCTGGAAGCGGACCTCTCCGCCCTGACCGACCAGGACCGCCAGGTGCTCGACCTGCTGGTCCAGGCCTCGAAGAAGCTCGACGAGGTCTTCCTGCGCCAGGTCTGGGTGGGCAACCCCGCGCTACGCGAGAAGCTCGAAGCCGCGACCCAGTCCGGCGGTGACGCCAAGGCCCGGGCCGCCCTCGACTACTTCAAGATCAACTTCGGCCCCTGGGACCGGCTGGCCGCCTTCGAGCCGTTCATCGGCACCATGGAGCACCCGGAGGGCGCAGGCTTCTACCCGGTCGACATGACCCGCGACGAGCTCAACTCCTGGATCGCCGCCCACCCGGACCAGAAGGACGCCCTGACCGGGCTGTTCACCGTCGTCCGCCGGACCGACGACGGCGGCCTCCAGGCCGTGCCCTACTCCGAGGCCTACAAGGAGTGGCTGGAGCCGGCCGCCGACCTGCTGCGGCAGGCGGCCAAGATCACGTCGAACGAGTCCCTCGCCCGGTTCCTCGAGCTGCGCGCGGACGCCTTCCTCAGCGACGACTACTACGAGAGCGACAAGGCGTGGATGGACCTGGACGCGCCGGTCGAGGTGACCATCGGCCCCTACGAGACCTACGAGGACGCCCTGTTCGGCTACAAGGCGTCGTTCGAGTCGTTCGTCACCGTCGCCCTGCCGGAGGAGTCGGCCAAGCTGGCGCGCTACAAGGAGCGCCTGCCCTGGCTGGAGCGCAACCTCCCGATCCCGGATGAGGACAAGAACCTCAACCGGGGCACCGAGAGCCCGATCCGGGTGGTCGACGAGGTGTTCACCGGCGGCGACGCCAAGTCCGGCGTGCAGACCCTGGCCTTCAACCTGCCCAACGACGAGCGGGTGCGCGAGGAGAAGGGCTCGAAGAAGGTCCTGCTGCGCAACATCATGCACGCCAAGTACGACAAGATCCTGCTGCCGATCGCCCAGCGGGTGCTGGCGCCGGCCGACGTCGACCGGGTCTCGTTCGACGCCTACTTCAACAACGTCCTGCACCACGAGCTCTCCCACGGCCTCGGCCCGGGCAAGATCACCATCGACGGGCGCAAGACCGAGGTGCGCCTGGAGCTCAAGGAGCACTACTCGACCCTCGAAGAGGCCAAGGCCGACGTCATGGGGATCTACAACATCCTGGCGCTGATCGACGCGGGCGAGATGCCGGCCGGGCTGCGCGACCACCTGGAGCCGACCTACGTCGCCGGGCTGTTCCGCGCGGCCCGCTTCGGCGTCCAGGAGGCCCACGGCCAGGGCGTGGTGGCCCAGCTCAACTACCTGATGGCCAAGGGCGCCATCGTGGTCGACGACCAGGGCCGCTTCGAGACGGTGTCGGAGAAGTTCCCGGGCGCCATCCGCGACCTGCTGCACGACATGCTGATGCTCCAGGCCAAGGGCGACTACGCGGGCACCGGCGCGTTCCTGGAGAAGTACGCCGAGCCGACCGAGGCGCTGAACAACGCCCTCGCGAAGCTGAAGGATCTGCCGGTGGACGTCAAGCCCGAGTATCTATCCGCTGAGTAGCGCGGGATCGCCCCTCCTCCTCCCCGCGGCATGGGTCGGAGAAGGCAGTTGACGGGATCGCCCTACCTCACCCTGACCCTCCTCCTCCCCGCGCGGGGAGGAGAGGGCACCCCCTCCCGCCCTCTGTTTCCTGGGTGGTTTCGTTTTGGTCGCCGTCGCCCCTCTCTACGCATCTGCAGACTGCTTCTCCTGGGCCCCGGCTCGAATGCCAAGCAGGATCGGAGACGACGGCAGACGACTCGAACGAGGAGCGGCGTGGGAGGCCCCGGAGGAGGGCGTTGAGGGCCGCGCGCGCGTTGTCGTCGAGCGGTCCATCCCGGCCCGGCGCGGTCCGAACCGAGCCGCGGGATGAACGCTGTCCTGGCAAGTTCGCGCGGCGTCCCGGAGCCGGGGCCTCCCGCGTCGCTCCCGGCGAACGCCGACTACCGCGCCTCCCGCAGGCTCCACGGCGTCGCCGCCTCGTGCACGACCTCGCCCCCCTTGATCACCTTGGCCACCGGGTTCACCCCGTAGTGATACGCCAGGTGGAGCAGGTTCGGCGCGTCGAGCAGCACCAGGTCCGCCCGCTTGCCCTCCTCGACGGTCCCGATCTCTCCGCCCAGCCCGAGCGTGCACGCCGCGTTGAGCGTCGCCGCCGTCAGGCTCTCCTCGATCGACAGCCCCAGCTCGAACACCGCCAGCACGAAGACCATCGGCATCGACTCGGTGTGGGACGAGCCCGGGTTGCAGTCGGTGGCCAGCGCCACCGGCACCCCGGCCTCGACCAGCCGCCGGGCCGGCGCGTAGGTGTGCTTCATCAGGAAGAAGCTCGTCCCCGGCAGGAGCACCGCGGTCACGCCGGCGCGGGCCATGGCCTCGATGCCGGCGTCCGAGACGGCGATCAGGTGGTCGGCGGAGACCGCGCCCAGCTCGGCGGCCAGCTCGGCGCCGCCCGAGTCGACGAACTCGTCCGCGTGGAGCCGGGGGGTGAGGCCGTGGCGCCGTCCGGCCTCGAGCACCCGGCGCGAGTCGTCCACCGAGAACACGCCGTGCTCGCAGAAGACGTCGCAGAAGCGGGCCAGCCCGGCCTCGGTGGCGGCCGGCACGATCTCCTCGCACACCTGGGCCACGTAGCGCTCCGGCGTCTCGCGCAGCTCCGGAGGAACCTCGTGGGCGGCCAGCAGGGTCGGCACCAGGTCGACCGCGTGGATCTCGGAGGCCCGCCGGATCGCCCGGAGCTGGCGCATCTCCGGGTCCAGCGCCAGGCCGTAGCCGCTCTTCGCCTCGGCCGTCGTGGTGCCGTGGGCGAGCATGGTGTCCATGCGCCGGAGCACCCGCCCCACCAGGGAGTCCTCGTCCGCGGCCCGGGTGGCGTTGACGGTCGAGAGGATGCCGCCGCCGGCCGCCGCGATCTCCTGGTAGGTGGCGCCGGCCAGGCGCTGGCGGAACTCCTCCTCCCGGCTGCCGGCCCACGGCAGGTGAGTGTGGGGATCGACGAAGCCGGGGACGATCGTGCCGCCGCGGCCATCGAGCCGGGGCGCCTCGGGCAGCTCGCCGAAACGCCGCAGGCGCTCGTCGCGCGGACCGACGAAGGCGATCCGGCCGTCGCGGCAGTAGACCTCGGCACCGGCGGTGCGGGTGACCCGGCCCAGGTCGGCGCCGGAGAGCGGCTCCGTGCCGTGGGCGGTGGCGACCTCGGAGAGGTTCTCGATCAGCAGCTCGGTCATCGGATCACTCCCACTTCCCCTCACTTCCTCGTGGTTCCCGCCCGGGATCGCGCCTGCGGGTGCTGGGGCAGTTGTCGCATCGGACGCTTGACGGGTTGCATCGCTCGCGCTCAGTCTCGTGGCCCGAAGAGCGCGGTGCCGACCCGCACGTGGGTCGCACCTTCCTCGATGGCGATCTCGTAGTCGGCGCTCATCCCCATCGACAGCTTGCCCGGCCAGCCGCTCCACTCGGGGCGCGCGGCCAGGGTCTCCGACAGGCGGCGCAGCTCTCGGAACCAGCGCCGGGAGTCGTCCGGCCCGTCGGGGGCCGGCGGGATCGCCATCAGGCCGAGAACCTTCAGGTGGCCGAGCGCGGCGATCGGCGCCACCCGCTCGGCGAGGCCGTCGGGCAGGAACCCGGACTTGCTCTCCTCGGCGCCGACGTTGACCTCGAGGAAGCACTCCACCCTCACCCCGGCCTCGCCGGCGTGGCGGTCGAGGTGGCGGGCGATCTTCAGCCGGTCGACCGAGTGGACGGTGGTGAACAGCTCGACCGCCCGCTTCGCCTTGTTGGACTGGAGCGGGCCGATCAGGTGCCAGGTGGCCTCCGGCACCACCAACCGGTGCTCCTCGGCCTCCTGGACCCGGTTCTCGCCGAAGACCGTCAGGCCGGCCTCCCAGGCGGCGCGCAGGCGCTCGGGCTCCTGGCGCTTGGACGCGCCGACCAGGACCACGTCGGCCGCGCCCCGCCCGCCGCGCTCGGCGGCGCGGGCGATCCTCTCCCGGATCCGGGCCAGGCGGCCGGCGATCTCCTCCACGATCTGGGTCATGGGGGCCTCCCGATGCGGATCAGGACCGGCTCACGCCTCGGCCGCCGCCGGCGTCGCGTCGTCGGCCTCGGAGCCTTCCGTCTCCACGAACAGGATCCGCTTGCAACTGTCGCACTGGAGCAGGGCCCCGCGGTCCTGGATGTCGACCACGACCTGCGGGCGCACGTTGTAGTTGCAGGCGCCGCAGTGCCACATGGTCGCGCCGCGGGCGCGCTCGATCTTGCGGATCGGCGCCAGCGCCTGGCCGTCCGTGCGTTCGAAGATGCGCTCGAAGTAGGCGAGCTGGGGGCGCGGGAGCTGCTCGCGCAGGGTCTCCACCTGGCCGCGGAGCTTCTCGGCCTCGGCGGCGATGCCGGGCTTCTCCTTCTCCCACTTGGCCAGCTCCTCCTGGTAGCGCGCGTCCAGGCCCTTGAAGGCCTCACGCTGCTCCTCGAGCGCCTTGTTGGCCTCGTCGATCCGTTCCATGGCGGCGTACGCCTGCTCTTCGAGCTCAGCGACGCGGCTCTTGGCGGTGTCGATCTCCTGGAGCAGGGCGCCGTACTCGCGCTGGGTGCTCACCTCGTTGATCTGGCGCTGGTAGCGCTTGAGCTTCTCCTGGTTGTCGGAGATCTCGGTCTCGGCGGCCCGCCGCTCGGCGGCCGCCTCCTCGGCCTGTGACTCCAGGGCTTCGATCTCGCCCTGTCGGTCTCGGTACTCGGTGTGGAGCTCTCGCATCCAGTCAGGAATGCCGTCGAGCTGGTGCTCGGCCGCGTGCAGCCGCTCGAGGGCGTCCTGCAGGTCGATGATCGTTTCAAGGGGTCGTGCCATCGGGTCCTCGGTGCCTCCTTCAACTCACCGGGTCGGTCGCGGGGGTCGTCGAAGCCGGGCGGAGAGCGATGCGAGGACCCCGAAACGAAACCGGGGGTGCCTCGGTAAGAGACACCCCCGGGTGCGGCTCGGCCGCTACGCCCCGGCGACAGGTGGTCGCCGGGCGTGAGGTCTGCGGTTCTGGTTGCTGGCGCTCCGTGGGCAAGTCTGGCCTCGGCCCCGAATCCGGTGATTCCGTCACATGAGTGGGTCCACCTGGATTTGAACCAGGGACCTGCCGGTTATGAGCCGGATGCTCTAACCGCTGAGCTATGGACCCAAGACGCCCGCTCCACGCGGGCCGGTCAGTATAGCAGCCCCCGCCACCCGAAAGGCGATCCTCCGAACCCGCCGAGCGGACCGGGCGGGAAAGGGATCGAGGGATTGGGGGGAGATCCGATCAAAGACCGTACATCTCCTGGTAGCTGTTGGCGAACAGGATCACCCGCTTGACGTAGCCGCGCGACTCCTCGATCGGCAGCGCCTCGGTGAAGAAGTCGACCTCGGCCCGCGGGCCGGCGTGGCGCCAGAGCCGCTTCACCCGGTACGGACCGCCGTTGTAGCCGGCCAGGGCGAGCTCGGTCCTGCCGTCGAACATGGCGAGCACGCGGGCGAAGTAGGCGGCGCCGAGGCGCACGTTGACGGCCGGGTCGTCCAGGCGGTCGGCGGAGAACGGCATCCCGAGCCGGTGGGCGACCTCGCGCCCGGTGGCCGGCATGAGCTGCATCAGACCGCGGGCGCCGGCGTGGGAGAGCGCCGTGATGTCGAAGGCGCTCTCCTCGCGGATGATGCCGTAGAGCAGGCTGCGGGGGAGGCCGGCGGCCGTGGCGGCGCTGTCGACGGCCTCGGTGAAGTCCACCGGGTAGTAGAGGTTCTGGGCGGGGAGCGGTGCCTGGGTCTGGAACGGACCGCCGAGCACCGGGAAGGTCCGGCGCAGGAGCGGGATCGCCGCCCGCCGCTTCCCCTGGCGCGAGAGGCAGAGGGCGGTGAGGACGTTCACGGCCCGCCGGTCGAGGGCTCCGTCGCCGCCGGCCTGCCCGTCCCCCGGACCGGGATGATCGAGACGCTCGAGCCCTTCGATCTCGGCCAGCGCCAGGGAGTCGAGGCCCAGGTCGGTGAGCAGCCGGGCGCGTTCCAGGGCCGGATCGTCGGGCCAGATCTCGCCGGGCGGGACCGGCTGGCCGCTCGGATCGTCCTGGGGGCTCGGCGCACCCGGCCCGGTCAGCCGGGCCAGGTGGGTGAGGGCGTGGCGCCGGTAGAAGTCGGTGCTGGGCGCCGCCGCCACCTCTTCGAGCAGCTCGCGGGAGCGCTGCCGGTTGCCGAGCTCGTCGAACGCGCGGGCGCTCCAATAGCGGCCGGCGCGGGTTTCGCGGCTGTCGGGGTAGAGGGAGGCGAGCTCGCTCCAGTAGCCGATCGCGCCGCTGTAGTTGCGCCGGCGGTACTGGTTCCACCCCTTGCCCCACAGGTAGGAGGCGCCGGTGGTGTCGCCCGGGTCGAGGCGGCGCAGGAGCCCCAGGGCGGCGACGGCGTCGTCGAAGCGCCCGTCCTCGGCGTGGTCGGCGAACAGCCGGCGTAGCGCGGCCCGGACGAGCTCCGGGTCGCCGCCGGAGCGCACGACCTCTTCGAGATGCCGCCGGGCGGCCTCGGCCATGCGCGCGCGCTCGGTCCGCGCCAGGCGGGCACCGCTGCGCAGGGGGCTGGCCAGGTCGGCGGCGGCGCGGGCCCGCTCCCAGGCCACGCGGGCGACCTGGTCCGGTCCGAGGCGCGTCCCTCCCGAGCTCCCGGCGGCGGCCGGATCAGCGCCTGCTGCTTGGCCGGCAGCGACGTGGTCGAGCAACGACAGGGCCTCCGCGGCGCGGCGGTCGCGGGTCAGGGCGCGGGCGGCGAGCAGGGTCCAGTCGAGGTCGTGCTCGCCGAGCGGCACCGCGCCGAGGGCCTCCAGGGCGTCGTCGGGCCGGTCGGCGTCGAGCAGGGCGGCGGCGCGGTGGCGGAGCTCGGGGACGGAGAGGATCGTGGCCCACTCGATCGGCCGGGTCTTTGAACCGACCGACCCTGGTGAACCTGCCGACCCGGTCGATCCTTCTGCCTGGCCGCCGTCACCAGGGCGGAACAGCTCGACCACCCCCAGCTCCTCCGCCCGCTCCGGAGCCCGGGCCAGCAGGCGGCGGGCGGCGCGGGAGCGGGTCACCCAGTCGCCTGCCGCGGTGCCGATCTCCCAGGCCGCGGCCTCGATGCGCGCGGCGGTCTCCGCCGACAGGCCGTCGCGGGAGCGGCCGCGGTCGATCAGGGCCAGGGCCCGGGGGAAGCGGCCCTCGTCCCGGGCGTGCTCGACGGCGGTGACCAGGGTCCGCTCCCAGAGAGGCGACGCGGGGTGGTCGTCGAGCAGGGTGTCGAAGGCGGTGGCGCCTTGCTCGGTGTAGCCGGCGGCGTAGGCCGCCTCACCCAGGACGAGCAGCCGCCAGTCCTCGAGGAATCCGCTCCCCGGTCCGGTCGCCGGCCGGCCCAGCCGGCGCATCGCCAGCTCGACGTTCTCGCAGGCGTGGGCGTAGAGGCCGCTGACGATCCGCAGGGCGTCGTCCGTGCCGGCGGCCCCGGCGGAGTCGGTGGCCCCGGCGGCGTCGCGGGTGTCGCGGGCGATGGCGTCGAGGAGGGTCTGGGCTCCGGCACAGTCGCGGCGGCGCAGGGCCCGGGCGGCGGGCTCGTAGGCGCCGGGGTCGGCGAAGGCGGCGGGGGGCGCAGCGGCGGTGGCCCCGAGGGTGGGGGTCGTGGCGAGGGAGGACGCGCCGGCGGGCAGCGGCGCACGGTCCGACGGCGCGCGGGTCGGCGCCAGGCCGACGAAGGCCGCAAAAAGCAGCAGGCCGGCGAGGCCTGCCAGTGTTCGAAACCGCGGGGTCACTGCGTGGCCGGCTCCTCCTCTGAGCCAACGCTCAGCCGGCCCGTCCTCGCTCAGATGCCCAGGCTTTTCGAGTCCCCGGCGCCGAGCTGGCGGACCAGCTCCTGGTAGAAGTAATCGGTCGACTCCCGGATGCCCGGGTCGACCCGCTCTTCGTAAAGTTGCCGCGAGCGGTCGATGTCGTCCTTGAGCCGCTCGTAGATGTCGTTGTTGCGCCGCCCTTCGGCGACCTCCTCCTGGTTGTAGAGCTGGATCTCGCTCACCAGCAGGCGTGCCAGGCGCCGGGCCTCGTCATGGGCCGCGTCGTCGCCGGATTCTTGGGCGGCCGGGGCCGGTTTCTCGGAGAACGCCCAGCCCGGTCCCTGGACGTCCGAAGGAGGCTCCACCGGCCCGCCGGCCGCCGGCTGGCCGGCCGCGGAGCCTTCGTCCTCCGGCTCCTCGGGTTCCCCCGCGGGCTCGGCGGCTTCCGCGGCGTGAGACTCCATGCCGAGTCCCTCGTCGTGCGCGACCGTCGGGGGCGGCTCCGGCGGCGGCTCGGGGGTCAGCTCAGGCGCCGCGGGCGGCTCGGGCGTGGCCACCTGGCCCGTCTGCCACGGGATCGACCGGGTCGCCACCTGGCTGCTCGCGTCCTCTTCGTCCTCCGCCGGCGCACCCGCCTCCTGGTCGATCAGGGCCGATTCCTCGTCCAGGTCGAGCTCGAGCTCCCCGGCCTCCTCGGGCTCGTCGAAGCTCGGCGCCGGCTCGCCGGCAGAGACGTCCTCGAGCGGCGGCATGTCGTCGAAGCCGGAGTCGTCCAGCTCGAGCTCCGCCTCCTCCCCGATCACCTCCACCTCGTCGACGGATGCCAAGCGCTCGTCCGGGGCCGATGCGGTCGCGATGTCGTCCAGCTCGAGCTCTTCGATCGTCTCGACCGGCAGCTCCTCGACCTCGTCGAGCTCGTCGAGCGTCTCGACAGGCGAGGGCTCGGTCGACCAGCCGTCGTCGACCTCGGACTCGGCCGTGGAGGTCCCGGGCGCCGCCTCCGGCTCGTCGTCGGTCTCGAGGCTCACCGGCTCGAAGCCGATGGCGGAGCCGGCGGTCTCCACGTCGGGCAGCTCGGCCGAGGCGTCTTGGTACGTCGCGGAGTCTTCTTCGTCGGCCGCGAGATCTTCCTCGTAGGCCGCAGGCGCTTCTTCGTCGGCCGCAGGCGCTGCCTCGTAGGCTGCTGGTTCCTCTTCATCGCCCGCGGGCGCCTCCTCGGCGACGCCGGGCTCAGCCTGGTCGGCGTCGTCGGCCTCCGGCTCCTTCGGCGCGGGCGCGAGGAGCGCCGCCGCCAGGGTGCTGGTCGCCTCCCGCTCGCGGAAGCCGAGGGTCTCGAGGGCGAGGGCGGTGGTGTAGGTCAGGGCCTGGAGCGCTTCGACCTCGAGCTTGCCGCCGTCGTCGGCCGCGGCGGTGCGGTCGGCGTAGACCACGGCCGAGACCCGGTCGCGCAGGACCAGCGGGATGATCACGGCGGCCTTGGGCAGCGGGCTGTCGAGCTGGGAGACGAGCCGGGCGCAGCGGAAAGGCGGCAGGGGGAGGGTCGGGCTCTCGGCCTGGACCAGATCCTTCCAGCCCTCGGCCAACGCCGGCAGGGAGGCGGACCGGATGGCGTCGTCCGCTTCGAAACCCCGGGCGGCCCAGCCGACCAGGCCTTCGGGACGCAGCAGGAGGACCGCCGTGCGGTCGGCGAAGCGTGCGGACTCGACCACCAGGGCACCGAGGATCGCGTTCTGACCGCGGGCGCGGTCGATCTCCGCCAGGGCCTCGCGCAGGTCGCCGAACGCGGCCGCGCGCCCCTGGGCCTTGGCCTCGGCGGCCGCCGCCTCGGACCGCGGTGCGGTCTCCTCGGCAAGCTGGCGCAGGGTGTCCTCCGTGAAGAAGGACTCGGGAAGATGCGGAGAGACTTCGGACAGCCGGCCGCGAAGGTCGTCGACCGCCTGTTCGAGCCCGGTCTTGAGCTCGTCTCGTACGTCGTCCAGGGCCCGCCGGACCGCGGCGGCCACCTGTTCGTCCAGTTGTCGGATCTTCTCCCCCAGGGCCATGATCGAAACCTCCGTCAGGAACTGCCGATGGGACCTTCTCCAAAGAGCACCGATTATTTTAGTCTGTTGGGCACCCTGTCAAGCTGACCGGCGCGCGGAAATCCCTTGAACGAACGGGGTTTATCCTCGTTCGACCCTCCCGCGGACGCCCAGAGGGCGGTTCCGGCGCTCGGCCGGGGGCCCGGGTGGTGCCGCCGGAGAGGCCCGGTTCGGGGCCCCGCCGGAGGGCGCGGCGAAGCCGGGCCCGTCGAGGCGGGTGGCGTGGACCTCGGTGCGGGCGTGTAGACTTGGGGCGCCCGCGGCGCAGAGCCCGGGTCCCGCGACGTGAACTGTCTCAGCAACGGAGGACAACGCATGAACCGCAGAACCCGCACGTCGATCGCCTCCCTTCGTACGACCCTTTCGGTCCTTCTGATCCTGGGCGCGGTCGCCGTCCTCGGGTCGGTCAGCGCATGCAGCAAGGGCAACGACGAGGACGAGGCGTTGGCTCAGCGCCAGGCGCGCCTGGCCGAGCTGCGCGACGAGAAGGCTTCGCTGGATCAGGAGCGCCAGGATCTGGCCGACATGAGGGCTCAGCTCGCCCGCGCCAAGGCCGGTGAGCTGGCAGAGGGCGAAGAGGTCGATCCGGACGCGCTACAGGCACAGATCGACCAGAAGGACGCCGACATCACGACGAAGGCTGAAACGCTCAACGGCAACCTGGTGACCTACATCAACGACGATCCGCCGGTCGAGGGCGAGCCGATCAGCGCCGAGACCAAGGCGGCCTTCGACCTGAAGGCGTCCGAGGACATCGTCCTCGCCAAGGAGTACATCACCGGCGGCGGTGAGTACAGCCGGGCGATCCAGATCTACGACGACATCCTCTCCTTCGCGCCGGACAACCAGGCGGCGTTGGAGGCCAAGAAAGAGGCCGAGGCGCTGCGCTACATGGACGAAGAGCGCTTCGCCCAGGTCAAGAAGGGGATGACCAGCGAGCAGGTCAAGGCAGTGCTCGGCACCCCCAACCGCAACAGCATCCGCGACTATCCCGAGAAGGGGCTGAAAGCCTGGTACTACCCGAAGGACGATCAGGGCAACGCCGCGGCCGTCTTCCTCCGCAAGAACAAGAAGGGGGATGACTACGACGTCTACCGGACCGACTTCAACTTCATCAAGGCGAAGGACAAGGATCAGGCGGAGGCCCCGCAAGGCTGAGCCGTGAGCGCCGGCTTGACCTCACCCCGGCAGTCGAGAGACAATGCCGGGGTGAGGACCGGTGTGCCCCCTCCCCGGGGTGGTCCTCCCGGCGCACCACACCCGACCGTCCGCCGGTCCCGGTGCGGCGCCGAAGAAATCGAACCGAGAGAGAGGTGATTAGGTTCATGCCGGCAGTTTCAGTCCGAGACGACGAGAGCTTCGAGAGTGCCCTGCGCCGCTTCAAGCGCAAGGTCGAGAAGGCTGGCGTGCTGACGGAGCTCAAGAAGCGCCAGCATTACGAGAAGCCCTCGGTCAAGCGCAAGCGCAAGGCCATGCAGGCGCGCAAGAAGATGCTCCGCAAGCTCTCCGAAGAGCGGCGGGCTGGCCTCGCGTAGAGCGCCAGGACTTCGCAATACCGAGAAGCGGGAGTGGCCACGGCCGCTCCCGTTTTTTGTTTTCACCACCCTCCGCCTCCTGTCGACCCCGTTGATGACGTGGACCGTACGATGAGCCGACCCGAACGATCCGGCGCCGGGAGCGCCGCCGTGGCGCCCGTCTGCTCGGCCGCCTCGCGCCGGGCGCTGGAGCTCGACAGCCTGCTCGCCCTGGTGGCGGAGCTGGCGGCCACCGACCTGGGACGGACGCGCGTCCTGGGCCTTTCGCCGTTCACCGACGAGGCGGCGTTGATCGCCCAGCGGCGCCGGGTCGAGGAGTGCACCCTGCTGCTCCAGGGCGGACCGCTGATCGGTGCGCTCGACTTCTCCGTCGAGGACCTGCTCGAGCGCCTGAGCGCCCCCCACGCCGAGATCTCCGGCCGCGACGTGGTGCGGGTCGGCGACCTGCTCAAGAGCGCCCGTTCGGCCGCCCGGCGCATCCACGAGGCCGGCGAGACCGGAGGCACCGAGGCCGGGAGCCCGGCGTGCGAAGTGCTCGGCGCGGCCGCGGCGGCCCTGCCGGACGTCGCGGAGCTGCTGCGCAAGATCGAGCGCACCCTCGACCGCCGGGGCGACGTGCGGGAGGACGCGAGCCCGCGCCTGGCGGAGGTCCGGCGGCGCATCCGCTCGACCCGGGACCGGCTCTACGGCCAGCTCTCCTCCTACGTCGAGGAGCACCGCGACGCCCTGTCGGAGGAGACCGTGCCCATGCGCGGCGGCCGGCTGGTGCTGGTCCTCCAGGCCGGCTCCCGCGGCCGGGTCCAGGGCCTGACCCACGGGCGCTCGGGCAGCGGCAAGAGCTTCTACTTCGAGCCGCTGGCCGCGGTCGAGGAGAACAACACGCTCCAGCAGGCGTTCGAGGACGAGGACGACGAGCGGCGCCGGATCGTCGCCGAGCTCGCGCGGGCGGTGCGCGACGCGCTCGACGCGGTCGCCGCCCACGCCGAGCTGGTCGGCACCCTCGACACGGCCCAGGCGGCGGTGCACTTCGCCGCGCGCTCCGGCGGCCGGCTGGCCGAGCTGGCGCCGGCGGGCACCCTGGTGCTGCGCGGCGCCCGCCATCCGCTGCTCACCCCGGAGCTGACCGAGCTGCGCGAGGCCGCCCTCGGCCACCCCGGCCACCAGGGCGAGGTCACGCCGCTCGACCTCGAGCTGACCCCCGACGAGCGCTGCCTGGTGGTCACGGGCCCGAACGCCGGCGGCAAGACGGTGGCGCTCAAGACCGCCGGGCTGCTGGCGCTGGCCAACCAGTGCGGCCTGCCGGTGCCGGCCGAGGTGGGCACCCGGCTGCCCCGGCTCGGCGCGCTGGTGGCGACGGTCGGGGACGACCAGGATCTGCTGGCCGAGCAGTC
The DNA here is from genome assembly GCA_963843755.1 of uncultured Acidobacteriota bacterium. Lineage (GTDB taxonomy): Bacteria > Acidobacteriota > Thermoanaerobaculia > Multivoradales > DATKCC01 > CAWJLS01. The sequence continues at coordinate 1,566 of CAWJLS010000011.1, read as the reverse complement.
GACCTTCAGCGGCCGGCTGCTGCGCCTCAAGGAGGCCTGGGAGGCGGCCGGCCCGGACGCCCTCATCCTGCTCGACGAGCTCGGCTCGGGCACCGACCCGGAGGAGGGCTCGGCGCTCGCCGTCTCGCTCCTCGAAGGGCTGCTCGAGCGCCGCGCCCTCGGCATCATCACCACCCACCTGACCCAGCTCGCCGCCGCCGCGCTCGAGATGGACGGTGCCGGCTGCGCGGCGATGGAGTTCTCCGGCGCCACGGGGCAACCTACCTACCGCCTGCTGCCCGGCCCGCCGGGGGCGAGCGAGGCGCTGGCCCTGGCCCGGCGGCTCGGCCTGCCGCCGGCCTGGCTCGACCGGGCGGAGGCGCGCCTGGGCACCGAGCACCTGAAGCTGCGCGAGATGATCGGCGAGGTCGAACGGGTCCGCCGCGAGCTGGCGGACGCCAAGGACCGCACCGACCGGGAGCTGTCGCGGCTCGAAGCCGAGCGCCACGAGCTGGAGGAAGAGCACGCCAACCTCCTCGCCGAGCGAAAAGGCCTGGCCAAGACGATGAAGGCCGAGCTCGAGCGCTTCCGGACCGAGACCCGGCGCAAGTTCCGGGACGAGGTCGAGCGGATCGTCGAGGAGGTGGAGGCGGGGCGCAAGAAGGGCCTCGCGTCCGAGGCGACCGAGCGGGTGTTCGACGAGGCGCCGGAGTACCCGGAGGCCGAGCCCGAGAGCGCCGGCGAGCTGCGGGTGGGCGGCCGGGTGCGCCACAAGAGCTTCGGCTGGGAGGGGGAGCTCCAGAGCCTCGACCGGGGCAAGGCGGAGGTCAACGTCCGCGGCAAGAGCTTCCGCTGCGGCGAGGACGAGCTGATCGCCCTGGCCGAGGAGGCGCCGAAGAAGGCGCCCAAGCGGCCGTCCGCCATGGGGCGGCGCCGGCGGGCGGCGGTCGAGACCCCGCCGGAACCCGAGGCGCCGGCCGAGCTCCACCTTCTGGGCGTGCGCGTCGAAGAGGCGCTCCAGAAGATCGACGACTACCTGGACCAGGCGCTGCTCGCGTCCCGCGCCGAGGTCCGCATCGTCCACGGCCACGGCACCGGCCGGCTCAAGAAGGCCGTCCGCGAGCACCTGCGCGGCCACCCCGCCGTCGGGTCGCAGCGCCCCGGCAAGCCGAGCGAAGGCGGCGACGGGGCGACGGTCGTGACGCTGAGAGGGGCTTGAGGGATCGTCCTTCGCCGGAGGGTTTGCCGGGAGCGGACCGGGAGGCCCCGCCTCCGGGGCGCCGCGCGAACTGGACGGTTGGGGGATCAACGCGCGGCTCGGTTCGGAGCGCGCCGGGCCCCATCGGCTGCTCCACAGTTCCTGCGGGCGCGCTCCTCAACGCCCTCCACCGGGGCCTCCCGGCCCGCTCCTCATCCGAGGCGCTTGCCATCATCTGCTCCGCGCGTCACGAGGAGGTAGGAGATGAGGGGCAGGAAGAGGGATTTGGGGTGCGAACTTGTGGGTCAGCGCCCCTCGCCCACCCCAAGGGTGGGAGCGGGAGAGAAGGTCAGCGGGGTGGTCTTGTCTACGGCGGTCCTCGACGCCCG
>CAWJLS010000010.1:0-434543 GCA_963843755.1 uncultured Acidobacteriota bacterium | reverse complement strand
AGCCGCGGTACGGGATGATCTTGGCCAGGAAGGAGCGCTGCCCCTCCTTGGTGAAGAAGACGCCCGGGCTCCGGTGAAGCTGGCTGACGATGACCCGCTCGGTGCCGTTGATGATGAACGTGCCGTTGTCCGTCATCAGCGGGATGTCACCGAAGTAGACCTCTTCCTCCTTGGCGTCGCGCATCATGCGCGCGCCGGTCTCCGGGTCCTTGTCGTAGACGAACAGCCGGAAGGTGACCTTCAGCGGCACCGCGAAGGTCATGCCCCGCTCCTGGCAGTCGGAGATCGAGTACTTGAGCTGGAGGTCGACCGGGTTGCCGCAGATGTCGCACTTGGTGACCCGGTTCTTGTTGGTGAAGCCGCACTCGGGGCAACCGACCGTCTCCTCGTGAGGATGATCGGTCATGATCTTCGCGCCGCAGTTCGAGCAGGTCATCCGAAGGTAGTCCAACCCCTTCAGCTCGCCGCACTTGCACTGCCAGTCGCCGATCGAGTACTTGACGAAGTCGAGCGAGCAGGTCTCGCGGAAGTCGGAGAACGGGAAGATCCCCGTGAACACCTGCTGCAGGCCGTGGTTGTCGCGCTCCCCGGGCAGCAGGTTCATCTGGAGGAAGCGCTCGTACGACCGCCGCTGGACGTCGATCAGGTTCGGGATCGGGAGGGTCGTGGCGATGCGCGAGAAGTCCCTGCGTCGGGCGGCCCACTGGCCGTTCCCATGGGTGCTTTGCGTCTCGGTGTCTTTCCTCATAGAATGTCTCTCAGCTACTCCAGGTCAGTAAGGAAGGCCTCGGCGTTGCGGAACCGCCCGGCTTCGCAGCAGCTCGCGGGGAGTCTCCACTTCCAGTAACGACACCACGCCCGGCCCACGGCGCCGAAGCGCTGCGGGAATCCGGGCATGGTGCGGTCCGGACGGAACGCATGGGCAGATCAGGCCGCGCGCGATGGGCGCTCCTCCCGAGTCTGCCCGGTCCCTCCGGGTTGGGGCCCGCCTGGGCGGACGGGCCTGCGCTCGCAAAAGGCCACTACTTGAGCTCGACCTGAGCTCCGGCCTCTTCGAACTTCGCCTTGATCTCCTCGGCCTCTTCCTTGGACACCGCCTCCTTGATAGCCGTCGGGGCGGACTCGACGAGCTCCTTGGCCTCCTTGAGACCGAGGCTCGTCACCTCACGGACCGCCTTGATGACGTTGATCTTCTTGTCGCCGATGGAGGTCAGGACCACGTCGAACTCGGTCTTCTCCTCTTCGACGGCAGCGGCGGCGGCACCGCCGCCGGCCGGAACCGCGACGGCGGCCGCGGCGGCGGAGACACCGTAGTGGTCCTCGAGCGTCTTCACGAGCTCGTTGAGCTCGAGAACCGTCATCTCGTCGATCTGCTTGATGAACTCTTGCGCTTCCATCTGCTTCTCCTTGCACCCTGGAGACCCTACCTTGTCGGGCCGGGTCGGTCGAAATCGGTCGATCGGGGACCCGGTAGGGTCAGCCCTGCTTCTCCTTTTCCTGACGAATCTGGTCGAGCACGCTGACGAACTGCTGGGTGATCGCGCCCAGGCCGCGCACGAAGCGGGCGATCGGCGACTGCAGCAGGAAGATCAGCTTGGCGATGAGCTCTTCACGACTCGGCAGGTTGGCGATCTCTTTGATCTGATCGGCGCCCACCGGCTGGCCGTTGAGCAGGCCGCCGCGGAACTCGATGACCGGCACGTCCTTCTGGAAGTCGGTCAACACCTTGGCCAGGGCGACCGGCTCGTCGTCCGCGAAGACGACCGCCGTCGGACCCTGGAACTGGTCCTTGAGACCCTCGAGGGCCGTGCCCTCGATCGCCCGCAGCACCAGCCTGTTCTTGACCACCACGTAGGTGCCGCCGGTCTCGCGGATCTTCTGGCGAAGCTCCGTGACCTTGGGCACGCTGATTCCCTGGTAGCCCAGCACGAACGCGTGGGTGGCCGTGGCGACCCCGCCCTCGTAGAGGTTGACCAGGTTTTCCTTCTGATTCCGGCTCAGCGGCATGACTTCTCCCTCCAGCTCCTAGGCACGCTCGGCGATGGTCATCGAGCCGGTGTCGATGGACACGCCGGGGCTCATGGTGGACGACACGGTGGCCGACTGGACGTACTTGCCCTTGGCCGCCGCCGGCTTCGCCTTGAGCACGGCGGTGATCAGGGCATCGGCGTTGGCCTTGAGCTGATCCAGCTCGAACGAGACTTTGCCCAGCGGCGCGTGGATGATGCCGGTCTTGTCGACCCGGAACTCCACCTTGCCGGCCTTGATGTCCTCGACCGCCTTGGCGACCTCGAAGGTCACCGTGCCGGTCTTCGGGTTCGGCATCATGCCGCGGGGACCGAGAACCCGGCCCAGGCGGCCGACGACCCGCATCATGTCGGGCGTCGCGACGACGGCGTCGAAATCCAGCCAACCGCCCTCGACCTTGGCCGCGAGCTCCTCGCCGCCGACCACGTCGGCGCCGGCCTCCTCGGCCTCTTTGATCTTCTCGCCGCTGGCGAAGACCGCGACCCGCGCCGAGCGACCGGTGCCGTGCGGCAACACGATCGTTCCGCGCACCATCTGGTCGGCGTGCTTCGGGTCGACCCCGAGGCGCATCGCGATCTCGACGGTCTCGTCGAACTTGGCGAAGGCCAGGCCCTTGACCTGCTCCAGGGCGTCGCTCAGCGGGTAGGTGGCCTCCGCGTCGAGCTTCTCCACTGCGTTGCGGTAGTTCTTTCCGTGCTTCGGCATCGTTCCGTGTCCCTTACTCAGCTCGCTCGGCTGACTCGGCTGACCGTTGAAGGGCTCAGCCCTGAACCTCGATTCCCATCGACCGGGCGGTCCCCGCGACGATGCGCTTGGCCGCCTCCAGGCTGCCCGCGTTCAGGTCGGGCATCTTGGTCTTGGCGATCTCTTCGACCTGGGCGTCGGTCACCTTGCCGATCTTGTTGCGGTTCGGCTCACCGGACCCCTTGGCGACCCCCGCGGCCTTCTTGAGCAGGATGGCCGCCGGCGGCGTCTTGGTGATGAAGGTGTAGCTGCGGTCGGCGTAGACCGTGATCACCACCGGGATGATCATCCCCGCCTGCTGCTGCGTGCGGGCGTTGAACGCCTTGCAGAAGTCCATGATGTTGACACCCGCCTGGCCGAGGGCGGGACCGACCGGCGGAGCGGGCGTCGCCTGCCCGGCCGGGATCTGCAGCTTGATCTGGTTGATGACCTTCTTCGCCATGGTCTGTCTCTCTCGTCTCTTCGGTTGCCAGCCTCACCCGGCGCCGCGCCGCGTTCAGCGTGGCGTCCTGCCGCGTCACGCGGCGGTCGTCACAGTTTCTGGACCTGCGAGAAGTCCAGCTCGACCGGCGTCGCCCGGCCGAAGATGGTCACCATCACCTTGAGGGTGTTGCGGTCCAGGTTGACCTCCTCGACCACGCCGGTGAAGTTGTTGAACGGGCCGTCGATGATCTTGACCGGCTCCCCCTTGTCGAAGACGTACTTCGGCTTCGGCTTTTCCTTGGCCGAGGTGACCTGCTCGAGGATTCCGTCGACCTCTTGCTGCGACAGCGGGGTCGGCTTCTTGCCGGTGCCCACGAAGCCGGTCACCTTCGGCGTGTTCTTCACCACGTGCCAGGCCGCGTCGGACATCGCCATCTCGACCAGGATGTAGCCGGGGAAGAACTTGCGCTCGATCTCCCGCTTCTTGCCGCCCTTGTACTCGACGACGGTCTCGGTCGGAATCCGGATGTCCCCGAACGCTTCACCCATGCCGAGGGCCTCGGCACGCTGGCGCAACGTCTCGCGCACCCGCTCCTCAAACCCGGAGTAGGTGTGGACGATGTACCACTGGCGCTCGGGCGTATCGCCGGCGTGCTGTTCAGCGGTCTCGGTCATGATGCCAGCTTGAAGATGCCCTGTGTCGCCAAGACGATCACGTAGTCGGACGCATACAGGAAAATGGCGAAGATGACGCTGGTGATCAGCACCACGATGGTGGTGTCGATGACCTCCTTGCGGCCCGGGAAGTAGCACTTCCCGATCTCCACGCGGACTTCGGCAAGGAAGGACTTGATCTGGTTCCACCACTTCATGGCCTGACTCTCCCGGTCGGTGTCAGCCACCGACCTCGATGCGACGCCGAGGACCCCGTTCGCGCGCCCATCTCGCTCATCGCGCCCGGCGCGTCCCGGCTCCTCGAAATGTCTGGCAGGGCAGGAGGGATTCGAACCCCCAACCCACGGTTTTGGAGACCGTTGCTCTACCGTTGGAGCTACTGCCCTACGTCGATTCGACCTATCAAACGAACCGTCGCGACCGGGTCGAAACCCGGCCGCGGCGGGTGATTTGCTGACCGGAGGACCCGCGCCCCGCTCCGTGCGGGGACGGAGACCTCGCCCGGATCACTCGATGATGTCGGTGACCGTTCCGGCGCCGACGGTGCGACCGCCCTCGCGAATCGCGAAGCGCACGCCCTTCTCCATGGCGATCGGAGCGATCAGCTCCACCTGGAGGTTCACGTTGTCGCCCGGCATCACCATCTCCGTGCCTTCCGGAAGGTGCGCCACACCGGTGACGTCCGTCGTCCGGAAGTAGAACTGCGGGCGGTACCCGTCGAAGAACGGCGTGTGACGACCGCCCTCTTCCTTCGTCAGGATGTACACCTCGCCCTTGAACTTCGTGTGCGGCGTGATCGAGCCCGGCTTCGCCAGCACCTGGCCGCGCTCCACGTCGTCCTTCTTCGTGCCGCGAAGCAGGATGCCGACGTTGTCACCCGCCTGGCCGCTGTCGAGCAGCTTGCGGAACATCTCGACGCCCGTGACCACCGTCTTCGACGTGTCGTGGATGCCGACGATCTCCACCTCGTCGCTCACCTTGATCTTGCCGCGCTCGATCCGGCCCGTCACCACCGTGCCGCGGCCGGAGATCGAGAAGATGTCCTCGATCGGCATCAGGAAGTCGAGATCCACCGGCCGCTCCGGCAGCGGGATGTAGTCGTCCACCGCCGCCATCAGCTCGAGGATCTGCTTGCCCCACTGGTCGTCCGGATCGCCCGACTCCAGCGCCTTCAGCGCCGAGCCCCGGATCACCGGGATGTCGTCGCCCGGGAAGTCGTAGGAGGACAGAAGCTCCCGGATCTCCAGCTCGACCAGATCGAGCAGCTCCTCGTCGTCGACCATGTCGCACTTGTTCATGAACACGACCATGGCCGGCACGCCCACCTGGCGGGCCAGGAGGATGTGCTCACGGGTCTGCGGCATCGGACCGTCCGCCGCCGACACCACCAAGATCGCGCCGTCCATCTGCGCCGCGCCCGTGATCATGTTCTTCACGTAGTCGGCGTGGCCGGGGCAGTCCACGTGGGCGTAGTGACGGTTCTCCGTCTGGTACTCCACGTGCGCCGTCGCGATCGTGATGCCGCGCTCGCGCTCTTCCGGAGCCTTGTCGATCGAGTCGAAGGCGACGAAGCTCGCCCAACCCTTCTCCGCCAGGATCCGGGTGATCGCCGCGGTCAGCGTCGTCTTGCCGTGGTCCACGTGGCCGATCGTCCCGATGTTGACGTGCGGCTTGGTACGCTCGAACTTCTCCTTGGCCATGGCGTGCTGGATGCCTCCTGATATGAGCTGTGCCCGCGACGGGGCGGTTGCGGTTCCTTTAAGGGTGACGAACGACCTCGATCGTGTCCGGCGCGAGATCGACGTTCATGAGTCCTGCTTCCGTGAATATGGAGCCCACGACCGGATTTGAACCGGTGACCCCTTCCTTACCAAGGAAGTGCTCTACCCCTGAGCCACGTGGGCTTTGATACCGCCTCTCGGCGGACGTTCTCGAGCGCTCGACCGTCTTGCTGCCTCCATCGACCTCTCGCGCGCCTCGAAGATCTCTCGTCCGACCGGTCCACCAAGAGAAGCCTTCCCAGGGGATGACCCGGCGCAGGCAACATCGAGACGAGCACCGAGACAAGCCTCCCCCGGCCAGGGCTCACCCGGCGCAGAAGAAAAATCAGTATGCCAGAGTGTGGGCCGCATGTCCAGCCCCCTCGAAAAACCGAGCCCGGGAGGTCTCCGGGGACGTCGCGGGGCCTGTCGAGGCCGTGCACGGTTCACTGGGGGGCGCGCTCCTGGAGAGTTGGAGCGGGAGACGGGATTCGAACCCGCGACCAACAGCTTGGAAGGCTGTGACTCTACCCCTGAGTTACTCCCGCCCAGGTATTCGTCGGACATCAGGCAGACAGGTCGAGCGTGTCAAAGAGAGGTACGTGGTGGAGGTGGATGGATTCGAACCACCGTAGGCGTTCCGCCGGCAGATTTACAGTCTGCTGCCTTTGACCGCTCGGCCACACCTCCACGCAACTTCGATTTCAAACAGCGTGCGACTGCATCCAGCAGTACCTCTGGAGCCGGCACCCGGAATCGAACCGAGGACCTACTGTTTACAAGACAGTCGCTCTACCAACTGAGCTATGCCGGCGCCGCACCGGGAGGCCTCGCGGGCTCCTCGCCGGGTTCCGGCCACCGGCCTCGGTCGTCCCCGCCCCGGCCCGAAACATCACCGTGAAGGCCGATCTCGGGGGACGGCTCGAAGGCGGCCCGGTCCCTGCACCCCGTCTCGGGGCGCGACGAGGGAGTGTAGCCCAACGTCCCGGCCGTGACAACCCCCAGCCGGCCGCCCGCGCTTTCCGGGCTCTCTCGTGGGTTCTTTCGGGCGCCGTCGAAGCACCGCCGGCCGGTTCGGCCCGCCTCCTCGCCCACTGGACAACGGCGCCGGCGGCCGGCGATATTCCGCGCCGCCCCGATCGCCCCAATCCCAGTCAATTCCAGTCGATCCCGGCCGATCGCCTAGTCGGGCCCCACGCCGCGCTGGCGCACCGCGTCGTAGACCACCGCGGCCGTCGCCGTCGCCAGGTTGAGCGACCCGACGCGCCCGCGCATCGGCAACCCGACCAGGTCGTCGCAGAGCTCGCGGGTGAGCCGGCGCATCCCCTTCTCCTCGCCGCCGAAGACCAGCAGCACCTTGCCCTTGAGGTCGATCTCCCAGGGCGGCCGGGCGCCCGCCTCGGTGCCGTAGACCCAGTAGCCTTCGTCCTTGAGCCGGCGGATGGTGTCGGCGGAGTTGGTCACCCGTTCGACGGCCATCCACTCCGCGGCGCCCGCCGACGCCTTGATCGCCGCAGGGGAGAGCGGCGCCGAGCCCCGGTCCCGGACGAACACTCTGCCGACCCCGGCCCCTTCACAGACCCTGAGCAGGGCGCCCAGGTTGCGCGGGTCTTGGACGTCCTCGACCAGCACGGCCAGGTCCGGATCGCCGGACGGCGCTGCGCCTGCGGCGCCGGAGTCAGGACGCTCGGCCGCTCCCACGCCCGCCGCGCCGTCGGTCAGCTCGGCCAGGAAGCCGTTGTGTGGCACGCCCCCGGCCAGGGAATCGAGGTGCACCCTCGGCACCACCTCGCAGGCCACCCCGAGCCGCTCACACAGGCGCTCCACCTCGCGGCGCCGGCCGCCACCGCGCTCGCGCGCCACCACCACGCGACCGATCGCGGCCGGGCGGCTGTGCAGGACTTCGCGGACAGGGTGGAACCCGAGCACCAGCATCGCGCAACCGTAGCACGAGGGCGGCGCCGTCAGCCCTTCGCGGCGCCCTCGTCCAGGTAGGCCCGGAGCAGGTCGAGGCTGCTGATGATGCCGACCAACATGCTGTCGCGCGTGACCAGGACCCGGTGGATGTGAGCCTGGACCAGGGTCTGCGCCACGTCGTCGATCGAGTCGTCCTCGGCGACCGTGAAGACCGCCGGGGTCATGACCTGGCGCACCGTCAGGCTCGGCGTGTGGATCCGCAGCCGGCGCAGGTCGTCGATGCCGTACTGCTCCTCCCAGCCGCGGACGAAGAACTCGGGATTGCCCTCCTCCGAGGCGAGGTCGCCCTCCACCGCGCTCTGGCGCGCCAGGTCCTGGACCGAGACGACCCCCGAGAGCTGCCCGTTCTCGTCCACGACCGGCGCCCCGGAGATCTCGTTCTCCAACAGAACCTCGGCCAGCTCCGCCACGGTCGAGTCGTCGCGCACGGTGACGACCCGCGTGGTCATGACGTCCTTCGCCTTGAGATCGCTCATGCTTCCCTCCGTTCGACGTCCTTCGGCCTCAGGCTGTCACGGCGGAGACACCGCGGCCACTGCCAGCCGGGTGGCGGCGGTCCCGCCTGGGCGGGTAGGCGCTCGGGAGGTATGAGGGACGGCGGGGGGAGCCGTCAGGTGTGACGGGAGGGAGAGCCGTTGTCGTGAACGTCGTTCTGGCGCGTGCGAAAGCCGGTGAGCACGTAGAACGGGCACCAGCCGACGAGGCCGGTCACCAGGGGGAACCATCCGAAGAGCTGGCAGGCGACGCCCCATAGACCGGGCGCGATTCCGAGCCAGCCGAGGGCCAGCATGCCGCCGCCGATCACGACGCGGAGGAGGCGGTCCCAGGGGGCGAGGTTGAGGAACTCTCTCATGATCGGCCGACCCGCCAGGGAGAGTCCCGAGCAGAAAGGACTCGGCGAATCGTGAATCAAGGATCACCCGGAGCGACGCACCGTCGCCACCGCCGACCGGGTAGCTCACGCTGAATCGCCGGGGCGGCGGCACCGCCGCCCCGGAGGGTGGGAGTCTCACGCAACCGCTCGAGAGACCTCTGGGAGTCTGCGCGGCAGGACCGCGGCCGCGCGGTCCTGCCGCGCAAACTCCTAGACCTGGAGGATCTGCGCTTCCTTCGTCTCCAACGTCTCCCCCACCTCTTTGATGTAGTGGTCGTGGAGCCGTTGCATCTCGTCGTGCCCGCGCTTCTCCTCGTCCTGGCTGATCTCCTTGTCCTTCTCCATCTTCTTCAGCCGGTCGTTGCCCTCGCGCCTCCCCTGGCGAACGCCGTTGCGGGCGTTCTCCGCCATCTCGTGGGCCTTGCGGACGATCTCCTTGCGGCGCTCCTCGGTGAGCGGCGGCACGGGAATTCGGATGAGCTTGCCGTCGCTCGAGGGATTGAGCCCCAGGTCGGCCTGGATGATGGCGCGCTCGATCGCCTGGATCTGGGACGCGTCGTAAGGCTGGGCGACGATCATGGTCGCCTCGGGCACAGAGAGATTGGTGAGCTGATTGAGCGGTGTCGGGGTGCCGTAGTAGTCGACCGTTACGCCGTCGAGCAGCGCCAGGGACGCACGCCCGGTCCGGAGCGTCTTGAGCTCCTTGTGGAAGTGGTCGACCGCGTGCTTCATCTTGAGCTCGATCTCTTGGTAGAGCTGTTGGGTCATGTCGAATCTCCTCCCGCAGTGGCGCGGCAATGATACCGGAACCGACAGGCCGATCGGGCCGGATCGCACCGCCGACCGGCTACTGACGGACGATGGAGCCGACCCGCTCGCCGCACACCACGCGACGCACGTTCCCTTCGCGGGAGAGGTCGAAGACGGCGATGGGGATGCCGTTGTCGCGGCAGAGGCTGATGGCCGCCGTATCCATGACCCGGAGATCCCGCTCCAGGACCTCCTGGTAGGTCACCTCTTCGAGCAGCTCCGCGTCGGGATCCTTCTTCGGGTCGCTGGTGAAGATCCCTTCGACCTGGGTCGCCTTGAGCAGGATGTCGGCACGGATCTCCGCCGCCCGGAGCGCCGCCGCGCTGTCGGTGGTGAAGAACGGATTGCCGGTGCCGGCGGCGAAGATCACCGCCCGCTCCTTCTCCAGGTGGCGCATGGCGCGCCGGCGGATGAACGGCTCCGCCACCTCGCGGATGTCGATGGCGGTCTGGACGCGGGTGACCACGCCCCGCTTCTCCATGGCGTCCTGGAGGGCGAGGGCGTTGATCACCGTCGCCAGCATGCCCATGTAGTCGCCGGTGACCCGTTCGATGCCGCGGTGGCTGGCCGCCAGGCCGCGGATGATGTTGCCACCGCCGACGACGATGGCGAGCTGCACGCCGAGGTCGTGGACCTCGCGTAGCTCCTCGGCGATCTTGGCCACCACCCGCTCGTCGATACCGAAGCTCTGGGAGCCCATGAGGGCTTCCCCGGAGAGCTTCAGCATCACGCGACGGTACGCGGGGGTGGCCATGACCGTAGTCTCCCGGAACGGCCTCAGGCCTGGCCGACCTGCGCCGCCACCTCGGCGGCGAAGTCGTCCTCGCGCTTCTCCAGCCCCTCGCCCATCTTGAAGCGGGCGAAGCGGCGCACCTGGATGTTCTCGCCGATCTTGGCGACCTTCTCCGCCAGGAGCTGCTGGATGGTCTTGTCCGGGTCCTTGACGAACGGCTGCTCGAGCAGCACGTACTCGGAGTAGAACTTGCCCAGCTTGCCCTCGACGATGCGGTCGACGACGTTCTCCGGCTTGCCCGACTCGAGGGCCTGCTCGCGGTAGATTCGGCGCTCGGACTCCATCACCTCGTCGGTGACCTCGTCGCGGGAGACGAAGCGCGGCTCGGCGGCCGCGATGTGCATCGCGATGTCGCGGATCAGGGCCTGGAAGTCGTCGGTGCGGGCGACGAAGTCGGTCTCGCAGTTGACCTCGACCAGCACGCCGATCTTGCCTCCGGCGTGGATGTAGGAGCCGACGGCGCCCTCGGCGGCGATCCGGCCGGCCTTCTTGGCGGCCGCGGCCAGCCCCTTCTTGCGCAGCAGCTCGACCGACTTCTCCATGTCGCCGGCGGCCTCTTCGAGGGCCTTCTTGCAGTCCATCATGCCGGCGCCGGTGCTCTCGCGCAGCTCCTTGACCATGGCAGCGGTGATCTTCATGGGGTGCTCTCCTCGTGCGAAGCGGCGGACCGCCCGGTCCGCCGCGCTGCGGATCGGGCCGGACGAGCGCGCAGGCCGCCGCGGGGGCAGGCCCGGCTCGATCCGGCCGGCTCCGACAGAGTCGTACTGAATCGTTCGGAACGGGAGGAGCGGTACTCGCTCGGGCCTCGGCGGGCCCGGCCCTCCGCGTTTCGTGTCTGGTTGTCAGGCCGCTCACGGATCGCGTGCTTCGCGAATCCGGGAGCGGCCGAAGTGGGTGCTAGAAGTCCGCTCAGGTACGGCCGCTCGGCCTCAGGAGGCCGACGCGCCCTCGGCCGACGCGTCGCCGCCCTCGGAGACCGCAGCGGCCGGCACGCCCTCGCCGTCGACCTGCCCTTCGGCCGCCATGATCTGCTCCTCCTGGAGCTGACCGGCGCCGGAGATGTAGGCGTCGGCGATCTTGGAGGCGAACAGGCGGATCGACCGGATCGCGTCGTCGTTGCCGGGGATCACGAAGTCGATGAGCTCCGGATCGCAGTTGGTGTCGACGATGCCGATGACCGGGATGCCCAGCTTGTTGGCCTCGGCGACCGCGATGTCCTCACGCTTCGGGTCGACCACGAACAGGGCGTCCGGCAGGCCCTCCATGTCGCGGATACCTTCCAGGTTGCGGACCATCTTGTCGCGCTCGCGCTCGAGCCGGAGCAGCTCGCGCTTGGTCAGCGGGCTGTCCTCCTCGTTCAGGCGCCGCTCCACGTCCAGCAGCCGCTGAATCGACTGCCGGATCGTCACGTAGTTGGTGAGCGTGCCGCCCAGCCAGCGGTGCGTGACGAAGAACTGACCGCAGCGCCGCGCCTCTTCGGCGATGGCGTCCTGGGCCTGGCGCTTGGTGCCCACGAAGATGATCTGCTTGCCCTGGGCGCCGAGATCCTCGACGAATGCCGCGGCCTCGCGGAACAGGGCGACCGTCTTCTGCAGGTCGACGATGTAGATGCCGTTGCGCTTGCCAAAGATGTAAGGCTTCATCTTCGGGTTCCAGCGCCGGGTCTGGTGCCCGAAATGGACGCCGGCTTCCAGCAGCTCTTTGAGTGTGACCTCGACCACGGAATCTCCTCCTTACCGCTTGCTGAACTGGAACCGGGCCCGAGCGCCCTTCTGACCGTACTTCTTGCGCTCCTTCTTCCGCGGATCACGGGTCAGGAGGCCGGTCGACTTCAGGCGCTCGCGCAGCTCGCCGTTGAACTCGAGCAGGGCGCGCGCGATACCGTGTCGGATCGCGCCGGCCTGACCGGAGCTGCCGCCGCCCTGGACGGTGGCGTAGATGTCGAACTTCTCCCCCGTCTCGGTGATCTGCAGGGGCTGCTTGATGACCATCTTCAACACGTCGCTGGGGAAGTAGTCGTCGAGCGGACGCCCGTTGACCACCATCTCCCCTTCACCGGGTCGCAGGAAGACCCGAGCCGTCGCGGTCTTGCGTCGCCCGGTGCCGTAGAATTGAGCCTCGTTCGCCAAAACTGTCTCCTCGCCATCCGCGGGAGCGACCCGCGGGTGCCTCCTCGGTTACCTAGGTCCTCGCCGCCAGCTCGAAGGGCTGGGGCTGTTGCGCCTGGTGGGGATGCTCGGGGCCGACGTACACCTTGAGCTTGGTGTACTGGCGCCGGCCGAGCTTGTTCTTCGGCAGCATCCCCCACACCGCGCGCTCGACCAGCATCTCGGGCTTGCGCCGGCGGCGTGCGGCCGCGGTCTCGCTCTTGAGCGAGCCGGGCTTGGTGGTCGAGCGGTAGTAGACCTTCTGCTCTTCCTTGCGACCGGTGAGCAACACCTTCTCGGCGTTGACCACGATCACGAAATCACCGGTATCGATGTGCGGGGCGTAGGTCGGCTTGTGCTTGCCGGTGAGCAGACGCGCCACCTCGGTCGAGAGCCGTCCCAGCGGAACGCCTTCGGCGTCCACCACGTGCCACCGACGCTCGATCTCGTCGCGCTTCGGGCTGTATGTCGCGTTGTTCATGCTTGACTGCTCCACTGACGATCCAGGGCTCTCGCCCCGCGTACATTCTCAGGAGTTCGGTGCGGCGCCGCGCGCAGACACGCCCATCCCTTGCGGCGCAAAGGATCTGTGATTCTAGGGTGCGCCCGAGGAGCTTGTCAAGAATCCATCGGACGGCGCAGGTCGCTCCCGGCGGGAGGTCGCCCTCGGGCCGGCGAACCATAGCACACGGCGCACCGCTCGCCAAGAGAGTCTTCCGAGGCGCTAGACTACCGCCGCCATGGAGCCCGCCCAGCCCACGACCGAGCCCCCGACCGAGCCCCCGATCGAGACTCACGACGAGGCCCGTACGGACCGGGCGGATCGCCCGTGCCGGCCGGGAGCGGAGCCGCTGGACAAGAGCCCGCGCGCGATCCGCACGATGTTCTCCGGCGTGGCGCCCCGCTACGACCTGCTCAACCGGCTGATCTCCGGATTCCTCGACGAAGGGTGGCGGAGGCGGGCGGCCCGGGCGGTGCACCGCTCCCCAGAGGGACCGGTCCTCGACCTGTGCGCCGGCACCGGCGACCAGTCGCGCGCCGTGCGCCGGCTCGGCCGGCGGGTGACGGCCGCGGACTTCACCCTCGCCATGCTCGCCCTCTCGCGGGCCAAGTTCGCCCGCCTCGAGCCGCCGGCCCCGGTACCGGTGGTGGCCGACGCCCTGGCCCTCCCCTTCTCGGCCGACGCCTACGCCGGCGCGGTGGTCTCGTTCGGGCTGCGCAACGTCGCGGATCTCGATCTGTCCCTGTCCGAGCTCTCTCGGGTCGTCCGTCCCGGCGGCCGGCTCGTGGTCCTGGAGGCGGCGGTGCCGCGCAACCGGCTGCTCCGCCCCCTCTACCTCTTCTACTTCGCACGGCTGATGCCCTGGCTCGGGAAGCTCCTGTCCCCCCGCGGCTCGGCCTACACCTACCTGCCGGCGTCGGTCGTGGCATTCCCCGACCGCGAGGAGTTCCTCCGCCGCATGGCCGAGGCCGGCTGGACCGATCTCACCTATCGCGACCTCTCCCTCGGAGCGGTCTGTGTGTACGAAGGACGGTGTTCCCGATGACGACGATCCTGGATGGCAAGAAGACGGCGCAAGAGATCCGCGGCGAGGTCGCCGCCGAAGTCGAGCGCATGAAGGCAGGCGGTCACCGCACGCCCGGCCTGGCGGTGGTCCTGGCCGGCGACGACCCGGCGTCGAAGGTCTACGTCGGCAGCAAGGTCAAGGCGTGCGAGGAGGTCGGCATGGTCAGCCGGCTGATCGAGCTGCCGGCCGACGTGCCGGCCGAGCGCATCACCTCGGTGGTCGACGGCCTCAACGACGACGACACGATCGACGGCTACCTGATCCAGCTCCCCCTGCCCGGCCACCTGCCGGAGCGGGAGCTGCTGGCGCGGGTCGCGCCGGAGAAGGACGCCGACGGCTTCCACGCGATGAACGTCGGCAAGCTCTGGCTCGGCGAGCCGGCGTTCGCCCCGGCCACCCCGTCGGGGATCATCGAGCTGCTGCGCCGCTACGAGATCCCCATGGAAGGCGCCCGGGCGGTGATCGTCGGCCGCTCGAACATCGTCGGCAAGCCGATGGCGGCCCTGCTGATCCGCGAGAGCGCCACGGTCACGGTCTGCCACTCGCGCACCCGCGACCTGCCGGCGGTCTGCCGGGAGGCCGACATCCTGGTCGCCGCCATCGGCCGGGCCGGCTTCATCGGTCCGGACGCGGTCAAGGAGGGGGCGACGGTGATCGACGTCGGCATGAACCGGATCACCGAGCGCGCCGACCTCGAGCGCTTCTTCCCCGGCGACGAGCACCGCCACGAGGTGTTCGAACGCCGCGGCTCGACCCTGATGGGCGACGTCGACTACACCCACGTCAAGGACAAGGCCGGCGCCATCACACCGGTCCCGGGCGGCGTCGGCCCGCTGACCGTCGCCATGCTGATGGTCAACGCCCTCGAAGCATCGAAACGGCGCCAAGGCATCCAGTCGTGAAGCCCCACACCACCCCCGCAGGACCCCCGGGTGGGGGCGTCCCCTGCCCCCCGCGAGGGGGCGCCGAGGGGGTACCCGAAGGGGATGGGGCGGGAGCCGGAGGATGACGTTCCGCGTCGGCCTCACCGGCGGCATCGCCGGCGGCAAATCGACCGTGGCGCGGCTGCTCGCCGAGCGCGGCGTCACGGTCGTCGACGCCGACCGGCTGGTGGCCGCGCTCTACGAGCCGGGGGAGCCCGGCGCCCGGGCCGTGGCGGAGCTGTTCGGCGACGACCTGCTCGACGAGCGGGGCGCCGTCGACCGGGAGCGCCTGGCGGAGCGGGTCTTCGGAGACGCCGCGAACGGCCAGGCCCGCGCCCGGCTCGAGGCGGCGATCCACCCGCTGGTGCGCGAGCGCTTCGCCCGCCTGGCCGCGGATCTGGCGAGCGGTCTCCCGCGGCGCCGGGACCCGGCGCCGGGACAGCAGCCCGACCCCCCGTCCCCGGTCCACCGCCGCGACATCGTGGTGCTCGAGGCGACGCTGCTGGTGGAGGCCGGCTACGGCCCCGACTTCGACCTGGTGGTGAGCGTCGAGGCCGATCCGGCCACCCGGCTCCAGAGGGCGATCGGCCGCGGCATGACCGAGGCGGAGGCGACGCGCCGCCTGGCGGCCCAGGGCGATGGCGCGGCGCGGCGGGCCGGCGCCGACGTCGTCCTGGACAACGACGGCACCCTCGACGAGCTGGCGCGGGCGGTCGACGCGCTGCTCGCACGGATCGAGGAACGCGGGAGCGGCCACTCGGGCGGGTCGACCTAGCCGGCCCGGCCAGACGCGCCAGACCGACCAGGCTCGCCGGACCGGCCCAACTCACCCCGACAGACTAGACGCCGTCGACCAGCTTGGCGAGCAGATCGCGCCACGCCTTGCCGCGGTGGCCGATCTCGTCCTTGACCTCGCCGGGCAGCTCGCCGTAGGTCCGCGTCTCCCCCTCCGGCAGGAACACCGGGTCCCAGCCGAAGCCGCCGTCGCCCCGCGGCGGCAGCACCAGCGTCCCCCGCTCGACCCCTTCGCCGAACACCCGGCGCACCTCACCGCCGCCTTCGGCCGAGCCGCGGTCGAGCACCAGGAGCTGGCAGCGGGCCACCGCCCGGGGAGGCCCTTGGTCCGGGGAGGCCGGGGCGGGCCCAAACCCGCCGATGCCGGCCGCGGCCCGGGCGATCCCTTCGGCGCCCATCGCCTCGAGCATCCACTTGACCAGCGGCCCGGGAAACCCGCCGAACGCCTCGACCTCGAGCCCGGTCTCCTCCACCACCACCGGCCGCCGCAGCCGCCGCCAAGCCTCCTCCGCCTTGGCCTCCAGCACCTCCCGCAGGTCGAGCGACTGGATCTCGGGCAGGTCGACCGCCTCGGCGGTCAGCTCGAGGAGCGACGACGACGGCACGCTCCGGAGGATGCGCCGGGCCTCCTCCAGCTTGTTCGGATTGCCGGTGACCAGGGTGAGCCGCATCAGAACACCACCCGATACCCCCGGACCTTCTCCCGCAGGCCCTTGAGCGTCAGGTCTCCCAGATCCTCGGTCTCGACGGTGCCGCCGAGCCGGCCGTGGGTCTCCGGCCCGACCACGATCTCGCCCGGTGCGGCGACGAACTGCTCGAGCCGGGCCGCCACGTTGACCGTGTTGCCGAGCACCGTGTAGTCGACGCGGCGGGCGGCGCCCACGTCGCCGACCACCACCGGTCCGCTGTTGATCCCGATCCGCAGCTCGAGCGCCGGCTGCCCCTCCTGGCGTCGCGTCTCGTTCCACTCGGCCACCTTGCGGTGGATGCCGATCGCCGCCTCCACTGCCCGGCGGGCGTGGTCGGGCTGCTCGTAGGGGGCGCCGAAGAACGCCATGACGGCGTCGCCGATGAACTTGTCGAGCGTCCCGCCGGCGGCGAAGATCGCCTCCACCGCGTGGTTGAAGTAGCCCTCCAGCAGCTCGGCCACCGCCCCCGGATCGAGCTGCTCGGCGAGGGCCGTGAACCCGACCAGGTCGGCGAAGAGCACCGTCGCGTCGGTCACCTGCAGCTTGCGCACGCCGCTGTCGGCCTCCAGCTCCGCCGCCTCGCTCTGGCGCAGCATCTCCTCGATCACCGACGGCGAGTGGTAGCGCTCGAAGCGACTCCGCAGGCGGCGCTCGACCTCGATCTGGTGGGCGTGGCGCAGGCGTTCGACCGCCACCGCCGCGTAGTTGGCCAGGGCGGTGAGGAAATCGAGGTCGCGCTCGCCGAACGCCCCCGCCTGGACCGGTGAGTCGACCTGGATCACGCCGATGATCCCCTGCCCCGACCAGAGCGGCGCGCTCATGGCGGCGCGGATGCCGTGGATGCGGATCGAGTCCCCCACCGCCAGCCGGTCGTCCACCTGGGCGTCGAAGGTGAGCAGCGCCAGGCGCTCGTTCATCACCGCGTCGAGGATCGTCTGGGAGACCGGCACCCCCTCCTCCGGCCGATGCTCGACCCGATCGCCGAACCGCGCCAGCTCGCACACCGGCCGGCCGTCCCGGTCCTGGATCAGGATGAAGCCGCGCTCGACCGGCAGCGCCTCGAAGGCGATCTCGACCACCCGTTCGAGCACGTCCGGCACCGCCTCGGCGGTGATCAGGAGCTGGGCCAGCCGGGTCAGGTAGCCGAAGACCCGGTTGCCGTAAGCCACCTCGCTCTCGTCGGCCGCGGCGCGCTCCGTGGCGCGGGCGGGCGCCTCGTGCTCGCCGGACAGCCCGTAGTCGCTGGTGAAGTCCGCCAGCGGGCGGACGATGCTCGCGTTGGGCAGGTGGGACACGTCGACCGGGTGCCGGGGGCCGGGTGTCCGGGGCGCGGGCAGGGGCGGGGGCGCGGACGCTCCGGTCGGGGTTCCGGTCGGGGCGGTTTCCGGTGGCGGCGGCGCCGGCTTGGTGCGCTCGGTCCAGTCCGCCGGCGGCCGCGGACCGAGAAGGCTGCCGCCCTCGGTGACCTCCTCCACCTGCAGGTCGAAGGCACCGATCCGGAGATCGTCGCCGGCGGCCAGCGGACCGCCGTCGATCCGCTCGCCGTTGACCCGGGTGCCGTTGGTGCTCCCCAGGTCGCGGACGATCCAGGTGCTCACGCGGGGCGCGACGTCCGCCTCGGCCCCCGGGACCGTCTCCTCCCGACGCTCGATCACCGCGTGGTGGCGCGACACCGACGGATCGAGCAGGCGCACCTCGTTGGCGGGTCCGCGACCAATCCGGATCCGCTCACCCACCAGGGGATAGGTCCGCTCGGCCCCGTCGATCCGGCACCGGAGTTGGAGCATGGCTCGATCCTACACCGGCGGTTCGGTTCGATCAGATGGGTCGGGCCGATCGTCCCGATCGGGTCGCTCGCGTCAGGACCGGCGGGCCGTCAGTCGACCACGACCTCTTCGCTGTCTTCTTCGGGGAAGTACATGGGAGGGGGCGGGCCGACCACTGTGCCGAAGCCGCCCGCCACCCAGCGATCGAGCCCGCCGTCCATCAGCACCGCCTCGTCAAACCCCGCCTTGCGCAGGATCTCGAGAGCGCGCAGGCCGCAGTCGTCGTGGCCGCAGTAGATCAGGAAGGTCCGCGCCTTGAGGCCGGCGAGGTCGCTCAGGCGCAGCGGCAGCTCGTCCAGCGGGACGTTGCGGGCGCCGCGGATGTGGCCCGCCGGGCCGGAGAACTCGTAGCGGGTGCGCAGGTCGAGGACCGGCAGCCGGGGGTTGTCGCGCAGCATCTCGAACGCCACCGGCGGCTGCACCATGTCGAAGGGGTGGGTGGGCTTGCCGTCGGCCGACGAGCGGCAGGCCCCGAGGAGACAGGCGAGGGCCAGCGCCACGACGCTCGAGGCCCGCACGCCCGCGGAGCGTCGGGCTCCGGTCACGCCCTGGCCTCTGACTGGATGGCGTCGTCGACCGTGTCGTAGATCGAGAACAGCTCGGCCAGGCGCGCCACCTCGAGCAGGCGCAGGATGCGGTCCGTCGGGTTGATCAGGATCAGCTTACGGTGACGATCGCGGAACTGGCCCAGGTAGCCGACCAGCTCACCGATGCCGGTGGAGTCGATGTAGTTGATCTTCGAGAAATCGACCAGCACGTGGCCTTCGTCCTCGGCCAGCGCGCGCTCGAGGGTTTGGGCGAAGAACTCGGCGCTCTCGCCGAGCTTGATCACCCCCTCGACGTTGAGGAGGATGTACCCGTCCAGGTGCCGTTTTTCGACGATCATCGGTCAGGCGTCCGTCAGGGCTCCCGGCGACGGTCGGTCCGTACTCCACTCTCGTGCCCGGAAGCCGCCGCCGAGTCTAGCAGGCCCCACACCCGGGGCGGAAGCGCACGGTGCGGGATCGAACACCGTCATCAATTGCAACATCATCTCAATTCAGTGAAAATAGTAACGAGGTCGCCGGAGCGTCCGGCGAGATCGTTCAAAGGGGGAGACCCGGCTCCCGCCGCAACGCAGCAAAAACCCGCGCAGCAGTGGAGGACTCGATGCCTCGATGCCACCGTGCCGGACGCGCTCGCTCGCTTCCGGTCCGCCTCAGCTTGACATTCGCTCTTCTGTTCGTTCCCTTCATCCAGGGCTCGGCCCGCGCCGCCTCGTGGGGGTCGACCCAGCACGGCGGCCGTGCGACCGCCCAGGCCGGCGCCTTCGTCGCCCGCGCCGACGACCCGTCGGCGGTCACCTACAACCCGGCGGGGATCGCCCGCCTCGATGGCTTTCAGCTCCAGCTCGGCGCCGACGCCCAGAGCCTGGACGCGAAGGCACGGGGCGGAAGCGACCGCTTCGAGCTCGACGACTCGACCGACGTCCTGCCGGCCGCCTACCTCACCTACCGTCTCCCGGGCCGGGCGGACCGGGTGGTTCTCGGCCTGGGCGTCGACTCCCCGCTCTGGACCTCTCTCCAGTGGACGGCCCGGGGGTCCAATCTCTTCGAGGCGACGTTCGAAACCGACGCCGAGCTGTGGCAGATCCACCCGGTCGTCGCGTTCCGTCTGACCGATCGTTGGAGCCTGGGCGGCGGTCTGCGCTATGTCACCGGCGACCTGAAGTACGGCATCCACGAGATCGCGAACGGCGGGCCGGCCGCCGACAACACGATTCCGCTGGAGATCGCGCTGCGCGCCGACGGCAGCGATTCCGACATCGGCTTCGACCTCGGCCTCCAGTACGCCGCTCCCCGATGGGGATGGGGAGCCGTCTATCGCCAAGGCGTCTCCCTGACGAGTGACGACACGGGCCGGCTGAGCTTCGACGTGCCCGGGCTCCCGGACCTGCCCATCCAGCTCGAGCAGCCCACCTTCCGCCAGACGATCGAGCTCCCGGACCAGGCGGTGGTCGGTGGGTGGCTCGCGCCCCGCCCGGCGCTCCGCCTCGAGCTCGACGTCGCCTACGCCGGCTCGTCCACCAGCCGGACGCTCGTCCGGAACCAACCGAACCTCCTGGGCCCTCCGTCGGAAGAGCTCTCCCCCTTGGCCCTGGACGACCGCGACGAGGCCTGGAGCGTGCGCCTGGGCGGCGAGGGAGACCTCGGGGCCCACTGGCAGCTCTCGGCGGGGCTGGCGTGGGAGCAGTCGCCGACGCCGAACGGCGACGCGTCGTTCCAGGCGCCCTGGGGCGATGCCATCGTCTACTCGGTCGGGACGAGCTACCGGTTGCCGTCGGTCACCTTCGACGCCGGCTACTCGTACTGGGATCACGACGATCTCGACAGCCGGTTCGTCCTCGACGGGGCTCCGGTGACGAACGGGACCTTCGGAAGCTCGGAGCAGATCCTCTCCGTCTCCGCCCGCTGGCACTTCTGAGCGCCGCGCGCAGCGCCCGAAACGCCGACGGCCCGCGGTGAGCGCACCGCGGGCCGTTTTTCGGTTCTCTCGCCGGCCGCGGGTCTCGCTAGACGGCTGCAGGCGCTACCACCCGCGCGAACATTCCCCGGCGGTAGGCGGTGATCTTGCCGGTGAAGGCGGACGCCGCCACCGTCAGCGGCGACGCCAGATAGAGCCGCCCCGGGCCGGAGCGCCCCTTGTAGTTGCGGTTGATCGCCGAGACGGTCACCTGGTCGGCGCGGTCCGAGACCCCGGGGCCGCAGCCGATGCAGGCGCCGCAGCCGGGCTGGATGAGCTGGACGCCGGCCCGCTCGAAGGTCTCGATCATCCCCTTCTCCCGGCAGTGGCGCTCCACCGCTTCGGAGCCGAACTGGATCAGGAAGCGCACGCCATCGTGCACCCGCAGGCCGGCCTCGACCGCCTCCGCGGCCACCCGGTGGTAGAACTCCAGGTCGTCGATCTTGCCGGCGGTGCAGCTCCCGCCATAGGCGATGTCGACGGCGACGTCGTCGAGCTCGTCGACGAACGCCCCGTTGGTCGGGTCCGACGGCACCCCGTGGTCCGGATCCCCCGGATGGGCGACCATCGGCCGGATCGCCGACAGGTCGACGGTGTAGACGCCGCCGGTATAGACCGCCTCCGGGTCCGGCCGGACCGCCCGCCGGCGCATGCGCTCGACGTCGGCCCCCGGCCGCCACTCCGCGATCCAGCGGAAGGTCTCCTCGTCCGCCTCGACGATCGCGGTCCGCGCCGAGCACTCGGTCGCCATGTTGGTCAGCGTCGCCCGCTCGTCCATCGACAGGCTCGCCAGCCCAGGGCCGGTGAACTCCATCACGCGGTTGAGCGTCTTCTGGGGCTTGGCGTACTCGAGCAGGATGTAGAGCATCACGTCCTTGGCCGTCACCCCGTCGGCGAGGGCGCCGGTCAGCTCGAAGCGGATCGACTCCGGCACCTCCACCTGGGTGAAGCCGGAGTGGAGCAGGTTGGCGTACTCGGTCGCCCCGACGCCCCAGGCCAGGGCGTTGTTGACGCCGCCCATGCAGGTGTGGCTGTCGGTCGCCTGGATGAAGTCGCCCGGCTCGATGAGCTGCTCGCGGGCCACCTCGTGGCAGATCCCCGGCGAAACCCGGTCCTTTGCCGAGTAGTCGCGCACGCCGGTATGGCGCTGGAGGTCGCGCTGGAGGTCGCGGAGAACGTCGATCTTGCCGATGAAGCCGCGCATCTTCGGCACGTCGTCGGCATAGATCAGGTGGTCTTCGAAGACGGCGAACTTCGACGGGTCCTGAACCGCGTAGTCGCCGCCGTACTCCTGCTCCAGGAAGTAGTGCACCTGGGCGGTGGTGAACTCGTGGCTGTAGCCGCCGTCGACCCGCACCACCACCGCGTCGCCCGGCTTGACGTAGCGGGACCCGTCGCCCCCAGGGCTGTCGCCGTCGGAGATCAGGTGGGAGGCGAGGATCTTCTCAGCCATGGTCATCGGCCGCTCGCCGGTGTCTGGGCGCGGCAGCTCGATCTCGCCGGCGGCCAGCGCCTTGGCGAACGGGAACAGGCCGCCCTGGCGGACGACCAGGCGGCTGATCGGATCCCGGCCGGCGCAGAACTCTTCGAGCGGCACCCCCTCGCCCGCCTGGAGTCGCCGGAGCATGGAGTGGTCGGCCATCAGGACGCCCTGGTTGACGTTGTTGCGGGCGTGGATCGGCGCGAACGAGTCGGCGACGGCGATCCGGATGCCACACCACTTCTCCGCCTGCACCGCCGTCTCCCGCGAGCTGCCGACCCCCTTGCGCACGCCGGAGACGATCACCTCGAAGCCGCCGTCCCGGAGCGCGTCGCGCTCGAACAGTCGCTCGCCGTCGACGATCAAGCCGGCGTAGGCGTCGCGGGCGATGTCCTCGGGCCGGTGGCTGAAACAGACCCAGGCCGGGGTCATGGCGTCCGTGTTGATGTCGTCGAGCAGATCGTCGACGGAGAGATCGTCCATGCTCAGGTCGAGCTCGCCGGCGAGCTGCCTGCGGATCAGGTCCGGATCCTTGGTCAGGAAGAGGACGCGCTTGCCGGGAGTGAGTCGGACGATCTCGGGGGGTTTCATCGGAAGTGCCACCTCGCGGGGGTCGTTCAAGGGGGGTTGGCGGACGCTCGTCTCCGGGCGCTTCCGGAGGCTCGAAGACGCCTCCTGGCCAGTCCATCCGCCGCTCGCCGCGGCCTGCCACGCACCAGGAAGGGCGCCGCGACAGGACGCCGTCGAGTCTAGCACCGGCGCCGCGGACGGCTCGCGAGCCCGGCCCGGGTTCCCACCGGCTCCAGGGTGGTCCTGGCACGACTCCTGCTTCGAACACCTGCCGGGACTGGGACAGCAAGCACTGAAGCCTACAAAGAGAAAGAGACATCCCTTGGAACGAACGGAAGGAGAGACTCTCTCGATGACCCTGACGAACCTGACGACCCGAACCCGTAGCCACCGATTCCCCCGTCCCGCCTCCGCCCTCGCCGGCCTGCTGCTCTGTGCCGGCCTGGCCGTTCTCGTCCTCGGAGCCGGCGCCTGCGCCTCGACCCAGCCGGCCGGCCGCCAGGTCGACGACGCGGCGATCACGGCGAAGGTGAAGACCAAGATCACCGCCGACCCGGAGCTCAACCCGTTCGACGTCGACGTCGACACCCTCGACGGCGTGGTGACTCTGCGCGGCTCCCTGCCGACTGCAGAGAAGGTCGCCGAGGCGGTCAAGCTCGCCCGCTACACCGACGGCGTGACCAACGTCGAGAACCGCCTGCGCGTCCACAAGGGGGCGAGCGTCGCCCAGCGCATCGGTGACTCGGCCCTCGCGTCCGAGATCGACGCCAAGCTCGGCGTCGACTCCGAGGTCAGCGCCTCCAACATCGACGTCGACGTGCAGGACGGCGTGGTCACCCTCTCCGGCATCGTCGAGAGCGCGGCCGCCAAGGAGCACGCCGAGAAGGTCGCCAAGAGCGTCGAAGGCGTCCGGCGTGTGATCAACGAGCTGAGGCTGAGCTGACGTCCGTCACCGCTGCCGGCGCGACCGCGTCCCCACCGGGACGCGCGAAGACGGGCGGGCCTCCGGGCCTGCCCGTCGTGCGTTGGCACGCAGAGGCTGAATCGTCTCCGGAGGCCTTCTCATCCGGGTCCGCAGCGACTAGGCTCGGTCTACCGCGCCGCGCCGCGGCGCCGGTACCCCGAAGTCGCGACCGCCTTCATACTCCCGCCCGCGGTCGCGGAGGTCTTTTTTCAGCTCCACCTTAGGAGGCAACCTCATGAAGCGAGGACTCTTCGTAGTGACCGCCTGCGCGCTCGCGCTGACCACGGTCGCTTGTAGCTCGATGCACTCGACGGCCGCGCCGGCCGATGCAGCCACCCTGACCCAGCAGGTCGAAAGCCGCCTGGCGGCGGACCCGGCCGTCGCGAAGCTCGGCATCGAAGTCTCCGCCCAGGGCGACGTGGTCACCCTGAGCGGCAAGGTCGAGGACGCCGGCGCCGCCCGCAAGGCGGTCGCCATCGCCAGCAAGACGCCGGGCGTCGCGGGCCTGGTCAACCACCTGGAGATCCCGCCGTCCCAGAAGGAGGTGGACTCCCGGCTGACCACCGCCGTGAGCGCTGCGCTCCAGGCCGTGGACGGCGCCGACATCCGCGTCGAGGTCAAGGACAGCGCCGCTACCCTGTTCGGCACCGTCCCGACGCCGGAAGCACGCAAGAAGGCGCTCGAGATCGCCCGGGGCGTCGACGGCGTCTCCCAGGTCAAGGACGCGCTCCGCGTCGCCGGCTGACCCCTTCCCCGGGACAACTCCCGGGACGACCCGGTTTCGCGGCCCGTCCGGACGGTTCCGTCCGGACGGGCTCGCGGGTCCGGCGCATCCCGCTCCGGATCGACCTCCGGGCCACCGGCGCCCTCCCGGGCTCCCCGGGCCATCCCCGAAGCATTCGATATCGTCGCTCCATGAGACCCCCGCTCACCGACGCCGAGCTGCTCGCCCGGCTGGTCGCCTTCGACACGGTCAGCCGCAACTCGAACCTTCCCCTGCTCGACTTCCTGGCCGACTACCTCGACCGCCGCGGTGTGCGCATCGAGCGCCTGCCCGCGGCCGAGGACGACAAAGGCAGCCTGCTGGTCTGGGTCGGCCCGGAGACCGCGGCCGACGACCGCCGCGGCCTGATCCTCTCCGGCCACATGGACGTGGTGCCGGCCGACGACCGGGAGCGCTGGGCGACGCCGCCGTTCCACCTCACCGACCTGGGCGACCGCTGGGCCGCCCGGGGGTCGGCAGACATGAAGGGCTTCCTCGCCCTCGCGGCCAATCTGGCACTGGCCGCCGACCCGGAGCGCCTGAAGCGCCCTCTGGTCCTGCTCTTCACCTGCGACGAGGAGCTCGGCTGCCTCGGCGCCGCCCACCTGGCCAAGGTCTGGCCGGACGCCTGGAACGGACCGCCGCTGCCGCGCTCGGCGATCATCGGCGAGCCGACCCGCCTGCGCGTGATCCGCCGGCACAAGGGGCACCTGAAGCTCGCCGCCACGTACCGCGGCACCAGCGCCCACAGCGGCTACCCCCACCTGGGGACCAACGCCGTCGAGCGGGCGGCGGACGGCGTGGCCGCCCTCGCCGCCCTCCGGCGCCAGCTTGAAACCGAGCGGGTGCCGGCCTCCCCCGCCTTCCCCGACGCCCCCTACGCGCCGCTCAACGTGGCCACGATCCACGGCGGCAGCGCCATCAACATGGTGCCGGACCGGTGCACGGTCGAGATCGGCGTCCGCCTGCTGCCGGGGATGGACGGCGAGACGATGATCGAGCGGGTCCGTGGCGCCGTCGCCCCGGCGGCGGCGGACGAGGGCTACGAGCTGGACGTGCTCTCCGACAGCCCGCCCATGGAGCTCGCCGACGACGCGCCGATCCACCGCTTCCTGTGCGAGCTGACCGGCCAGGGCGAGGGCGCCTCGGTCTCCTTCGCCACCGACGCCGGCTGGCTCCAGCGCCTGGACTCAGGAGTTGACTGCGCCGTCTTCGGCCCCGGCGACATCGAGGTCGCCCACAAGCCGGACGAGTGGCTGCCCAAGGAGGACCTGACCCGCGCGCGGAGCCTGCTCGAGCGGACGATCCACCAGTTCTGCGAGGAGGGGGAGGCGTGAGCCCGCCCGGTCCGGCGGCAGTGACCGGCACGCCCACCCGGGAGGTGATCGAGGCCGACCTCACCTGGACCGGAGCGGCCTTCGAGCGCGGCGTGCGGGTGGCCGTCGGAGGGGCCGTCAGCCCGGGGGGCGGAGGCGGGCCAACCGACCGGATCGTCGCGATGGGGACGAGCGTGGCCGAGACGGGCCCCACCACCCGCCGCCTCGCCGGCCGGGCGCTCCTGCCCGGCTTCGTCAACGCCCACTCCCACGCCTTCCAGCGCGGCCTGCGCGGCCACGGTGAGACCTTCCCCGCCGGCGCCGGCAGCTTCTGGAGCTGGCGCGAGGCGATGTACGGCCTGGTCGACGCCCTCGACCCGGAGAGCTTCCGGCGCCTGTCGCTGCGCGCCTTCCGCGAGATGCGGAGCGTCGGCATCACCACCGTCGGCGAGTTCCACTACCTGCACCACGCCGATGCCGGCGCGGCCGACTACGCGCTCGACGAGGCGCTGCTCGCCGCCGCCGCCGAGGCCGGCGTCCGGCTGGTCCTGCTCCAGGCCTACTACGCCGCCGGCGGACCGGGCCGGCCGGTCGAAGGCGCCCAGCGGCGCTTCCGGTCGCCGTCGCTCGACGCCTACTGGCAGCAGATGGACCGGCTGGCCGCGCGGCTCGACCCGCGCCTCCAGTCCCTCGGTGTGGTCGCCCACAGCCTGCGCGCCGCCACCCCGGACGAGGCCGCCGCCCTCCACGCCGAGGCGGCCCGCCGGGAGCTGCCGTTCCACCTCCACATCGAGGAGCAGGTGCGCGAGATCGAGGAGTGCCGCGCGGCCTACGGCGCCCGTCCCATGGAGCTGCTGCTCGACCGGATCGACGCGACGCCGCGAGTCACCGCCGTGCACTGCACCCACACCGCGCCCAAGGACATGACCCGCTTCATTCGTCAAGGCGACGGGGGTACGGTGTGCATCTGCCCGACCACGGAAGCGAACCTGGGAGACGGCGTCGCCGACCTGCCGGCGATCCGGGCGGCCGGCGGCGCGGTCTGCCTGGGGACCGACTCCAACGCCCGCCTCTCGATGATCGAGGAGATGCGCTGGCTCGAGCTGGTCCAGCGGCTGGCGCGGGAGCGGCGCGGCGTGGTGCGCGACCCCGCCGGCCGCTCCGCCGCTCCGCTCCTGGCGGCGGCGACCGAGGCCGGCGCCGTGGCTCTCGGGCTGAGGGGCGACCGGGCGGCCGGCGTCCTCCACCCGGGCGCCCTGGCCGACTTCGTCACCGTCGACCTGAGCAGCCCGACGCTCGCCGGCTGGACCGGCGAGACCCTGGGGGAGGCGATCGTCTACGGCGCCGGCGACAGCGCCATCGACGCCACCTGCGTCGGCGGGCAGTGGGTGGAGACGGCCGAGCTCGCCGACCGTCTGCGGCGCCCCGACGACGAGTGAGGAACCGCCCCGAAGCCGCGAGAGGGGCTGGGTTCGAAAGTCAGTGCCGGGCGAGCCAGCGCCGGAGCGTCACCGGATCGACGATCCACCCTTCGGCTGGATCCGCTTGCGCCGGGATGCCGAACGGCGCCGCCTCGTCGCCGCGCCGTCCCCACGCCCAGGCCGCCTGAACCGCCGCCAGCACCGCGTCCAGCAGGTCGGCCTCCTCGTCGGCGACCATCGCCTCGCCGAGGAACTGCCCGAGCTGCACCCGGACGCCGTAGTCGGCCTCCAACGCTCCGTCGCGCAGCCCACGGATCATCTTCTTGCGCGCGTCGGCGCGCGCCTGGACCCGCTTGCCCGACGTCTTCTTGTAGCTGCGCTTGCCGATCAGGGCGCGGGCGACCAGCGCCGGATAGGCCTCGATCACGATCCGCGGATCGCCGGTCGGGCGGCACGGCAACACGTGCGCCGGCGAGCGCAGCAGACGGGGCGCGCCCTCGAAGAACATCTTTCCCACCGGGACGCCGAAGAGCTTCATCGGCGAGGCCGACTGGGCGAGGGCGTCGGCGACGCGGCGGTGCTCCTTGTCGCCCTTCGGCCGGGCCGCCTTGTACATCGAGAGCAGATCCTCGAACCGAGCCCGCTCCATCGCCGCCACCTCACCGACGTAGCCGGCCCAGCTCTCGGGCCAGCCCAGGGCGCGGACCAGCCGCCGGGGCTGACCGAACGGGAAGTCGAAGCCGGCGATCCATTCACCGGGGGTCGCCAGGCTGGTTTCGAGCTGCTCGAAGCTGCGCAGCCGAAAGAGGTCGGTGACGTGGAGGGTCGCGCCGTCCAGCCGGCACTGGGCGATGACCAGGGGCTTGCTCCGCTTCGGAGCGCTGGTGAAGTCGACGCCGTAGACTTGCATCGGCGCGATTGTACCGAGGCGACGGGGTAGACTCCCTCCCGATGAGCGCACCCGACCAGACCGCGACCGCCCGGCCCCTGATCGAGGCCGAGGGGATCACCTTCGGCTACGGCCGGGAGGCGGTGCTCCAGGACGTCGACCTGACCATCCACCGGGAGGACTTCCTCGCCATCCTGGGGCCGAACGGCGGCGGCAAGACCACCCTGGTCAAGATCCTCCTGGGGCTGCTCTCCCCCTGGTCGGGCTCGGTGCGGCGCACCACCTCGGAGCGGCGCGGGGCGCTCGGCTACGTGCCGCAGTTCGCGGAGTTCGACCGCTCGTTCCCGATCCGCGTCCGCGACCTGGTGCAGATGGGCCGCCTCGGCCTGCGCGGTCCGCTCCACCGCTACCGCGCCGCGGACCGGCGCCGGGTGGAGGAGATGCTGGAGCGGTTCGGCCTGGCCGCCCTGGCGGAGGAGACGGTCGAAGGGCTCTCCGGCGGGCAGCTCCAGCGGGCCCTGATCGCCCGGGCGCTGGTCGCCGATCCGGAGATCCTGTTCCTCGACGAGCCGCTGGCGTCGATCGACGCCGAGTCCCGGGACGCGCTGATCGAGACGCTCGAGAGCCTCCACGCGGAGATCCCGATCGTCGTCATCACCCACGACCTGACACCGTTCGCCGGCGCCATTCGACAGATCGCCTGCATCAACCGCCGGCTCTTCTACCACCCCCACGGCGAGATGACCGAAGAGATGCTCGAAGAGGTCTACGGCTGCCCGGTAGAGCTGATCGCCCACGGCGTGCCCCACCGGGTGCTCCACCCCCACCGATGATGGCCGACCTGCTCGCCTACGACTTCCTGCGCAACGCGGTGCTGGTCGGACTGCTCGCCTCGGTGCTGTGCGGCATCGTCGGCACCTTCGTCGTGGTCAAGCGGTTGGTCTTCCTGGCCGGCGGCGTCGCCCACGCCGCCTTCGGCGGCCTCGGCCTGTGCTACTTCCTCGGCGCCGACCCCCGGCTCGGGGCCGTGGCGACGGCGGTGGTCGCCGGGCTGGCCCTGGCCAACCCCGGGCGCATCGGCCCGCTGGCGCGGGCGCGCGGACGCTCCCAGGACGCCCTGATCGGCATCCTGTGGGCCGCGGGCATGGCCTTCGGGGTGGTGTTCCTGGCCAAGGTGCCGGGCTACGCCCCCAACCTGATGGCCTACCTGTTCGGCGACATCCTGACGGTCGGCACGGCCGACGTGCTGCTCACCCTCGGCGTGGTCGTCGCGGTGGTGGTCTTCTTCCTGCTCTTTTTCAAGGAGAGCGTCGCCGTCGCCTTCGACGAGGAGTACGCGGCCGTCCAGGGGGTGCCGGTCCGCCGGGTGCGGATCGTCCTGATGGTCCTCACCGCCCTGACCGTCGTCTTCCTGCTCCAGCTCGTCGGCCTGATCCTGGTGATCGCGCTCCTGACCATCCCACCGGTGATCGCCCTGCGCCTCGCCAAGAGCTTTCCCGCCGTGATCGGCCTCGCCATCGGTCTCGGCGTGGTGATGACCGAGGGCGGCCTCGCCCTGTCGTACTTCTACGACCTGCCGTCGGGACCGGCCATCGTCCTGCTCGGGGCGGCGCTGCTGGTGGTGGTCGACGTCGGCCGCATGGCCGCCGCGCGCGAGCGCGACTGAGCTCACCTGCACCCACCGGCCCGCCGGCCCATCGGCCCATCGGCCTGACACCGCGCGCCGCCGTCTCAACGTTTCGGGTCCCCCTCCGGTATACCGGGGCGAGGACACCTGATGACGAGCGACGCGATCACCGGCGACCCGCCGCCCCGCCCTTCCGGCGACGCCGGCTCCCTGCCCACTACCGGCACGGCTGGCGAATTCGGCGGAGTCGGCGCGCCTGGCGCGATCGGCAGGATGGGCGAGACGGGCAAGTTGGGCGAGCTCGACGAGTGGTCGCTCGTCCTCCGCGCCCGACAGGGTGAGACGGGCGCCTTCGACCGCCTGGTGCGGCTCCACGAGCGGCGCGTCTACTCGATCGCCCGGCGCCTCCTGGGCTCGGGACCGGAGGCCGAGGACGCGGCCCAGGAGGCCTTCCTGCGGCTCTACCGCGCCCTCGGCCGCCTACGCCCCGGCCGCCCGGTCACCCCGTACCTCGACCACATCACCGTCAACGTCTGCCGCGACCTGGGCCGGCGCCGCGCGCGTCGCCGGGAGCTCCCCCTGGCCCCGGCCGGCGACGACGAGGCGGACCGGCCGCGCCCGGCCAACGACCCCGTGGACCCGCGGACCGACCCGGCGGCCGACGCCTCACTCGCCGAGCTGCGGCGCCACACCGCGTCCGCCCTACGGACCCTGCCGTTCAAGCAGCGGGCCGCCCTGATTCTGCGAGAGCTCCACGGCCTCACCACCCGGCAGGTGGCGGCGGCGATCGGTGTCTCCGAGGCGACCGTCCGGACCCATGTCTGCCGCGGCCGACTGGCCCTGCGCGAGCGGCTGGCGGCCCTGCGCCACGCCGCCGGAACGGAGCCGACCCCCGACCTTCGACGAGAGGACACACCATGACCTGCTCCGCCTTCCACCCGGAGATCGCCCTGCTGGTCGGCGGCGAGCTGCCGGCCGACCGGCGGCCGGCGGTCGAGCGCCACCTGGAGTCCTGCGCCGCCTGCCGGCACCTGGCCGACGCCCTGCGCGACGACCGGCGCGCCCTCCGGTCCCTGGCCGCCGAGCCCGTCCCCGGAGCGGCCCTCGATCGCATCCGCGACCGCCTGGGCGCCGCGCTCGCCGCCGAGACGACGGCCGCCGCGCGGCGCACCGGCGTCCGCCACCGCAGGACCCGCACCGTGCTGGCGCTGGCCGCGGGCCTCGCCGCCGTCGCCATCCTCGGCTACGCCCTCGTCCCCTGGCTCACGGGGTCCGCGACGAGATCGAACCCGGCGCGACAGGTCGACCTGGGGGCACCGCCCACGGCGGAGCGTCCTGGCGGTGACCACGGACGCCACTCTCCGCCCTCGCCGGCCTCGCCGTCACCGCCGCCGTCTCGGTCGGAGCCGCCGCCGACCGACCGTCGCGGCTCGGCATCCGGTAGAGCGGCGACCACGACCGTGACGCCGAGCCGGAGACCCGAGCCGACAGCGATCGGGACCGGCACCGGTCCGGCGAACGACGCCCCGGTGGGCGAGCACCCGGCCACCTCTCCGCCCACCTCTCCGGACGCCCACGAGGTCCTGGCCAGTCTGGCTGGATCGACCGATTCGACCGGATCGACCGATTCGGCCGATCGGACCGATCAGACCGATCGGGCCGACCGGCATTCTCCGCCCCGTCCGACGGCCGTCGAGACGCCCCCGGGCGGTGCGCCGGCCCGCCAAGCTCAGATTTCGGCCTCGACCAAGGAGCCCCTCGATGCCGCCGGGCTGCCGGCCCCGCCGGCGCTCGACGCCGAACAGCCCCCCTCGATCACCATCCGGATCGTCTCCGACGACCCGGACATCGTCTTCTACTGGCTCGTCGACGAGCCCAAGGAGGTATCCGATGACGCAGCGGTTTGACCTTCGTCGTCTCTTCGTCGCCGCCCTCGTGGCGGTGCTCTTCGTCACCATCCACGCCGCGCCGGCCGCCGGCCGCGCGCAGGACCCCGAGCCGGGCGCAACGTCGGGCGCGGAGCAGGCCCCGGTGCCTGCGGCCGATCCAGAGCCTGCGGACCCGGCCTATCGCGCCCAGGCGATCGTCCACCTCGACCACGCCGACCCACACAGCGTCGCCGACGTGATCCGGGTCTTCGGCGTCCATGCCCTCGCCCACCCCGACCTCCACCTGGTCACCATCCACGGCAGCAAAAGCGCCGTCGAGGCCGCCCGCGCCGCCGCTGTCGAGCTCGACCGGCCGCAGGCGCCGACCAAGAGCATCCAGGTGCTCGCCTACGTGCTCGACGCGTCGAAGACCGACGAGCTGGCCGGCGGGGTGCCCGACGATCTCCAGCCGGTCGCCCGGCAACTGCGAGAGATCTTCGGCTACCGGGGCGTGGAGCTCGTCGACACCCTGGCGCTGCGGGTCCTGGACGGCGGCTCGGGACAGGTGACCGGCACACTCCCCGCGTCCGGCGATCGTCCCGCCATGCCGTACCGCCTGGGATTCAACCGAGCGGAGGTGATCGGCGGCGAGAACGGCACCGCCGGCTCCGTCCGGCTCGACGGGTTCCAGTTCGACGCCCGGACCTCGGGCCCGCCGTCCGAGAGTGGCGAGTCGCCGAAGGACCTGGAGAGCTTGTCGCGGCTGGTCACCGACCTCGAGGCCCATGTCGGGCAGAAGGCGGTGGTGGGCAAGGCGGCGACGGCGGGGGCGCGCCAGGGATTGATCGTGGTGGTGTCGATCTCGGTGCTCGACTGACCGGGTCGCCACCTGCTCCGGCTCAGGGCAACGGGAGCCGGAGCAGGTCGGCCAGCACGCCGTAGGCGGTGGTCTGGAGGTCCGGCTCCTCCTCGACCAGCACCAGCCGCCCCGGCAGGTCGGTCACCAGGCGCAGCGCCGAGCCGGTGCCCGCGACCTGGGCGAGGGGGTCGGTGAGCGGGACCTCCTCCGCCTCGACGCCGGCAGCGACGCCCGAGCCGGCGCGCACCGCGCGGGCGACGAGCTTGATCCGGGCCGCGGCAGCCCCTGTACGAGCGGCCACTTCGGCCAGGCGCTCGGGCGCGATCTCCCGCACGTCGGTCCGCACCACGTCCTCCGGCGCCAGCTCCGCCCCCATCAGCACGTTCGCCAGGCAGGCCAGCTTGACCGCCGCATCCCAACCGGCCAAATCGTCCTCCGGGTCGGCTTCGACGACCCCCGCCTCACGAGCCCGTTCGAGCGCCTCATCGAAGCCGCACCCGCCCTCCATCGCCGACAGGATCACGTTGGTGGTCGAGCTCAGCACTCCTTCCACCCGCTCCACCGACGCCCCGGGCAGGCAGCGCTCGACCAGCCCGAAGACCGGGGCGCCGTCCATCACCGTCGACTCGAAGAGGAACGACACCCCGCGGGCGGCCGCGAGCCGCGACAGCTCCCGGTAACCCCAGGCGACCGGACCTTTGTTGGCCGAGACCACGTGGCGGCCCCGTTCGAGCGCCGTGCGGACGTAGGAGAGCGCCGGCTCGCCCCGCCCGGCGACCGACAGCGGCGACATCTCCACCAGCACGTCGTAGTCGAGCACCCGGGCGGCGGTGGCGCTGTCGATCGCCGCCGCCGCCGGATGGGCCGTGGTCAGCCGGCCGTGGCGCCGCACCTCCTCGAGCACCCGCTGCGGGTCGAGCCCTTCCGGGTCGACCAGGGCGCCGCTCCTGCCGGTGGTGATGCCGATGATCTCGATCGGCGGCGCGCCGGCCAGCCCCGGGATCTCCTCGCGCCGGGCCAGGATCTCGGTCAGGGTGCGGGCGACGCGGCCGAAGCCGATGAACAGCGCCCGGAGCGAGACGGGGACAGCCTCGTCGGCCGGGGCGCCGCTCAAGCGGAGGCCCCTGCCACCTGACCGGCGTGGGGCGAGAGCTCCCGGAGGGCCTGGACCAGGCGATCGATCTCGTCGGCGGTGTTGTACATGGAGACGCCGGTGCGCAGGACGCCGCCGCGTTCGGCCAGGCCGAGCACCTCGATCAGCCGGACGGCGTAGAAGTCCCCGTCCCAGACGCAGATCCCGCGCGCGCCCAGCTCCGCGGCCAGCGCCGAGGGCGTCGTCCCCTCGACCGTGATCGAGACCGTCGGCGCCCGCCGGCCGGCCGCCCCGTCCGGCGCGTCGACCCCGGGGCCACGCACCGTCACGCCGGGGATCTCCCGCACCTGGCGCCAGTAGCGCAGCGCCAGCGAGTGCTCGTAGGCGGCGATCTTCTCCATCGCAGACACGAGGCGCGCACGGAGGCTCTCCCCTTCGCCCCACGAGGCGATGTAGTCGATCGCCGCCCGCACTCCGGCGATCGCCGCGTGGTTGAGCGTGCCGGTCTCGATCCGGTAGGGCGCCGCGTCCTCCTGGGGGATCAGCTTGTCGGTCGGCAGCTCGTCGAGCAGCCCGGGCCGGCAGTAGAGCAGGCCGACGTGCGGGCCGTAGAACTTGTAGGCCGAGCAGAGCAGGACGTCCGGATCGAGGGCGGCGACGTCGATCGGGAAATGGGGCGCGTAGTGCACCGCATCGACCAGCAGCCGCGCCCGCCCGCCGGAGCGCTCGCGCGCCAGGTCGCGGATGCGCTCGACGTCGTTGACCGTCCCCAGGGCGTTCGACGCCCAGCCGACCGCGACCAGCCGGGTGCGCGGACCGATCTGGCGCTCCAGGTCGTCCAGGTCGAGGGTGCCGCCGGCCGTGACGCCGGCCTCGCGGACGACGATCCCCCGCTCGCGGAGCATCAACCACGGCCCACGGTTGGCCTCGTGGTCGAGGGCGGTGATCACCACCTCGTCCCCCTCCTCCCAGGTGCGGACCAGGGCGTGGGCCAGGGCGAAGGCGAGGCTGGTCATGTTGGCGCCGAACGAGATCGTCCGGCCGTCGGCGGCGCCGAGGAAGGCGGCCACCGCCTCACGAGTGTCGTGGAGCAGGCGGTCGGTCTCGACCGAGGTGACGAACCCGCCGTGGATGTTGGCGTTCGAGGTGCGGTAGTAGTCGCCGATCGCGTCGATGACCCGGGTCGGCACCTGGGTCCCGGCCGGACCGTCGAGGAACACCAGCGGGCGCTCCTCCCCACGGCGCGAGAGCGTACGGCGAAGGGCCGGGAAATCACCCCGGCAACGGCGGCAGTCCTGGTCGGTGAACGGCATGGCAGGCCGATGTTACCCGCCGGAGGACGGCGCCACCACATCCGCGGCGCGATCTGTCGGCTCCACACCCAGCGCCCGAGCGACGGCTCCAGAGGCTCCCAGCCGGTGCCGAGATCGGCGGGGTCCCACCAGCCGGAGGTCCCGCGAACGGACCCACTTGGCGAAGCCCTGCTCCAGGCTCTCCCAGTCGGTGCCGAGCGCCGCGGGGAGCGTCTCCGTCGGGCTGCCGCCACCCTGGGCGAGACGGGCGAGCCCCGCCAGGTAGGCGCGGAAGCCGTTGCGCCACCGGCCGTCCTCGGCCTCCACGAGATAGCGGACGAAGAGCGCGCACTGGAAGTAGCGCAGGTGACGGACGCCCGGATCGGTCAGGGCAGCGCGATTGCTCGCCACCAGCGCCTCGAGCGTCGGCAGATCGCCCCGCCGCAGCCCGTCCGCCACGCTACGGATCGCGTCGTAGCCGGCCGAGAACCGAAACACCGTCTCCCGCCGCCCGTCGCGGCCGGTCGTGTCGGAAAGCACCCGTGCCTGGTCGCCCAGCTCTTCGGGATGGATCGTCCCGGAGGGCTCGATGCGACTCACCGCCATCGCCTGAGCGAGCCCCTCCTCGAGCCACGGCGCGGCCTTGTCCCGGATCACCCGCCAGTCGAGCAGATGAACGGCCTCGTGGGCGAACAGGACCCGCAGGTCCTCGTCCTCCATGTCGCCCCGATAGAGGGCCGAGATGCCGTTGGTCGTGAACCCGTCCGGGCTCGCCAGGTCGCCCGGGTCGACGAAGGAGCGATACGCCGCCTCCTGGGAGAACAGGACGATCATCTCCCGACCTCCGTCCGGATCTCGCGCGGCGCCGGTCCCCTCGCCCCCGGTTCCCACGGCCCCCGCGGCTCCCTCACCCTCAGACCCTGCCGCGGCGGAGGCGCCGGCGGGCCCTCCGAGCTCGACCGTCAGACCGTAGAGATCCTCGTACGCCGCCGGCAGCTCCGTGGCGAGCCGATCGAGCGAGGCGAGCAGCCGCTCGTCGCCGACGTCGGTCAGCAGCCGCCACGGTCCGGCGTCGAGCTCCCGCGCGCCGTCGCCCAGCAGTACGCGGGCCCGCCGCACCGCCTGCGGGTCGGGGGCGTAGCTCCGCGCGCCGGGGGCCGGCGGCCGAAAGTCTCCGGCGCCCTCCTCGGCGGGAGCCGTCCGACCGGAGCCGTCGGCCGCAGTCGGTGGCGCGGCCGCCGCGCCCGACGCAGTGCTCGGAGCGGCCGCCGCCTCGCTACTCTCATCGGAGGCGGACTCGGCAGCCTCGGCAGGGGGTGGCCCCTCGCCGGCCCAGACCCAGCCTTTGAAGCCGCCGTAGCGGACCTGCGCCCAGTCGCCGCGCCGCTCGACCACCGGTAGCTCGGTCGCCGCGTCGACGATCGCCAGGGCGCCGGACTCGGGGTCGGGCCGCTCGCGAACACGCGTCCCCGCGGCAACCTTCATCCGGCGCTCGGCGGTCGCGCCCTGGTCGAAGGCCGACGGCGCTCCCAAGACCGTCGGCGGCTCGTCCGGCGGCGGCTCCTCGGCGGCCGGTGGCGCCTGGGAGGCCTGCGCCACGTCGAGACCGTCGAGCCCGCCGAGCCCACCGAGCCCTGCGAACGCGAAGACTCCTACCAGCAGGGTCAGCCGGAGGGAAACCGGCGGCCGGATCATCGCGCCCGCCGCGCCCGGGCCTGGCCGGTGACGACGATCTCCTGGGGCAGGTGGCTCCCTTCGAACCAGACGATCCGCTGCCGATCGACCGTCTTCGACAGATCCTCGACCGCCGCCGTCAGCCGGTACCGTGCATTGATCGACCGGACGTGATCGCCCCACACCTGGCGCATCGGCTCGCTGACCTCGCCGACGATCCAGACGAACACCGGCACGCCGATCTGCTCCAGGTAGCGGAGCGCGTTCGAGGGTGCGAGCCGGCTGGCATCGGCCGGGTGCTCGGTCAGCACCAGCACCACCGCCCGGCGCCGGGCCCGCAGCGTCGAGGTCATGCCGGCCACGGCGAGCGCGTCGACGAGCCGCTGGTCGGACAGGGAGAACGGCGGCTGGCGGGCCTCGCTGAGCAGCCAGAGGACTCCGCCGTCGCCCGGTGGATGGTCCTCCGCGCGGGGAAAGAGCTCGACCGCCGCGCGGTTCTCCCCGGCGGCACCCGGCTGCGGCGCCGGCCACATCAGGCGGAGGTACTGCTCCTTGCCGAGCTGCAACAGGTAGCGCGCCGCCGACAGGTTGGGGCGCCCCACGCCGGTGCTGTCGTCGGCGCGAGCCTCACGGAGCGACGGCGCGCGACGCCGGTCGATCGACCCTCCCCTGGCCGGGCGGCCGATGTTCATCTTCTCGGTCAGGGCCCAGAGCTCCCGCTGCGCGGCGCCGTCGAGGACGAACACCACCTCCGCCGGACCGGTCTCGACCGCGACCGGCCTCAGCGGCTCCCCGCCGACGGTCGCGAACCAGCCCGTGAGATCCGCCACCTCGAGCTTCTTCGGTGCGCCCTTCTCCAGCGCCACCGGCAGCGCCGTGAGCTGGGTCCGGGTGTCGTTCTGGTAGATGCCGCCGAAGGTGGCCTCGGCGACCGCCGACACCGTGTCGGTGAAGTCGAGCTCCAGCCGCAGGAAGTGGAGCTGCTTCGGCTCGTACGGCGGCAGGGCGATCCGGTGGGGATCGGTGACGGACAGAGGCCGGCCGTCGAGCGTCGCGGCGACGCTCCGCGGCGACGGCGCCGCGACGCTGTCCCAGGTGACCTTCGCCACCCCTCCCTGACCGTCGTCGCCACCTTCGATCACCACCTCGGCCTCCGCCGCCGGCCGCGGCAGGTTGACCCGCTGATCGATCCGCGCGAGCTCCGTCCCGCTCCGGTCGAGGGCGATCGCCTCGAGCTCGTGGGGCGAGAGGATCGATCCGAAGTCGACGGGGACGGTCCAGGAAGGGGCCGTGGCGGTCCCCACCTCCCGGCCGTCGAGCTCGAGTCGCACCTGGGCGACCTGGTCGGTGACCGTGACGGTGACCGGCTGCACACCGAGGACAAGGCCGAGGAACAGGCTGGCGAAGGCGACGATCATGCGGTGGCCCTCCGGTTCGATCGGGGGCACGGAAGCGGCGCGAGGGAGGACGGCGCACGCTGCCCCGGGGCGCGGCTCCATGGAGTCGCGATCGCTGAAGAGCCTCAGCTTACCAAAACCGGTCCCGACCCTCGGGGTGGGTGAACCGAGAACGAAAACCGCCCTCGTGGGTGGCGCATCGCGGCGCCAGCGGCTCTATTGTGAGCTGGAAGGTCACGAGTTGCCCCGACGCCGGGTCTTCCAGACCGGGCGCCGGCCCCGCAACTCGCCGGCCGACTCTCCTTCCGGGGGGCGGGACCGTGGGGGCGGTCCCGTCCCAGCCTTTCTTCTCCGCCAGCGTCTCTCTTCAGAAGGTCACGACCCGGTCGGCCTTGGCGATCCGGCCGGCGAAGCTCTGCCAGCCGAGGATCGCGTCGACCCGGTCCTGCACCCGGTCGAGGTCGAGGTCGAGCAGCCGGGCGGAAGCGCTGCAGCCGTAGATGCGTAGCGCGCCGGTCGCCCGCGCCGGCTCCAGGAGGGTTTCGAGCGGCGGGAAGCCGACCTCCTCGATGCGCTCGGCGGTCAGCGGTGGATCGGGATCGAGGCGGCTCCACTGCTCCTCGACCCACACCATCAGCGCCCCGGAGAGCAGGACGATCTCGACCTGGTCACCCGCCGCCGCCGCGCTCGCCGCCAGGGAGCTGGCGTGGTAGCGGCGGTCCCAGGAGTCGCCCTCGACGAAGATCAGCAGGCGCATGGTGGCTCGGCGGGCACGGCGCTATCTCGCGGCGCTCGCGGCGCCCGCATCGCCTGGGGCCTCCACCGTCCAGGTGTCGCCGCTGTAGAGAAGGTCCTCGAGCCGCCCGGGGCCGGAACGGTCGATCTCCCGCTCGACCTGGGACACCACCCCTTCGTCGTAGGTGGCCTCCTCCACCGCCCGGAAGACGCCGATCGGCGTCGGAAAGTCGGGCGGCGTCATCTGGGAGGCGAGGAAGGCCAGTTGCGGGCTCGCCGTCGTCTCGTTCCAGCGCAGGCACTCCTCCTCGGAGACGCCGTCGGCCTCCAGGTCGACCACCTTGGGCTCGAGCCCGTCGAGCACGATGCCGCGGCGGCCCTCCTTGCCCCAGACCAGCGGCTCCCCGTGCTCCAGGTAGAGGGTGCGCTCGACCCGGCCCTCCTTGTCGGTCGTCGACGTGAAGGCACCATCGTTGAAAATATTACAATTCTGGTAGATCTCGATGAACGCGGAGCCCTTGTGCTCGGCGGCCCGCTTGAGCACCGACTTGAGATGGGGCTGGAAGATGTCGACGCTCCGGGCGACGAAGGTGGCGCCGGCGCCCAGGGCGAGGGCGAGCGGGTTGAACGGCCGGTCGATCGAGCCGTACGGGGTCGACTTGGTGCGCTTGCCCTGCTCGCTGGTCGGCGAGTACTGCCCCTTGGTCAGGCCGTAGATCCGGTTGTTGAACATCAAGATCTTGATGCCGACGTTGCGCCGCAGGACGTGGATCAGGTGGTTGCCGCCGATCGACAGGGCGTCGCCGTCGCCGGTGGCGACCCACACCTCGAGGTCCGGCCGGGCCGTCTTGAGCCCGGTGGCGATCGCCGGCGCGCGGCCGTGGATCGAGTGGAAGCCGTAGGTGTCCATGTAGTACGGGAAGCGGCTCGAGCAGCCGATGCCGGAGATGACGACGAAGCGCTCCTTCGGCAGCCCGAGATCCGGGAAGACCGACTGGACCGCCGACAGGATGGCGTAGTCGCCGCACCCCGGGCACCAGCGGACCTCCTGGTCGCTCTGGAAGTCCTTCTTCGACAGGGTCGTGGTCTCAGGGGTCGTCACGACAGCACCTCCCGGATCTTGTCTTCGATCTCGTGGCGGAAGAACGGACGCCCCTGGACCTTGCTCAGGGTGATGACGTCCTTCAGATACCGCGCCCGGAGCAGCAGGGCGAGCTGGCCCAGGTTCATCTCCGGCACCAGGACCTTGTCGAACCGGTCGAGCACGTCGCCCAGGTCGCTCGGCAGCGGGTTGAGCCAGCGCAGGTGGGCGCGGGAGA
This sequence comes from uncultured Acidobacteriota bacterium, assembly GCA_963843755.1. Taxonomy (GTDB): domain Bacteria; phylum Acidobacteriota; class Thermoanaerobaculia; order Multivoradales; family DATKCC01; genus CAWJLS01. The sequence continues at coordinate 394,742 of CAWJLS010000010.1, read as the reverse complement.
CCTCGACCCCCTGGGCGTGGAGCCGGCGGACGGCCCCCTTGATCGCCCCTTCGGTCGAGCCCCAGCCGAGCACCAGCAGCTCGCCCTCCTGCGGCCCTTCGATCTCGATCGGCGGCAGCTCGCGGGCGATCCGCTCCACCTTCTCGGCGCGCAGGCGGGTCATGCGCTCGTGGTTCGCCGGGTCGTAGGAGACGTTGCCCGAGCCGTCCTCCTTCTCCAGGCCGCCGATCCGGTGCTCGAGCCCCGGCGTCCCCGGCAGCGCCCACGGCCGGGCCAGGGTCTCGGCGTCGCGCAGGTAGGGCTGGAAGCCCTCGGGATCGCTCCGGAACTCCGGCGTGAAGCGCGGCAGATCCTCCATCTCCGGCAGCCGCCACGGCTCGGACCCGTTGGCGATGTAGCCGTCCGAGAGCACCACCACCGGCACCATGGAGCGCACCGCCACGCGGCACGCCTCGAGCGCCGTCCAGAAGCAGTCGTGGGGCGAGCTGGCGGCGATCACCGGCAGCGAGGACTCGCCGTTCCTGCCGAACATCACCTGCAGCAGGTCGGACTGCTCGGTCTTGGTCGGCAGGCCGGTCGACGGGCCGCCGCGCTGGATGTCGCAGATGACCAGCGGCAGCTCGACCATCGCCGCCAGGTTGATGGCCTCCGCCTTGAGGGCGATGCCCGGACCGCTCGACCCGGTGACCGCCAGGGAGCCGCCGAAGGCCGCGCCGATGGCGCCGCAGACGGCGGCGATCTCGTCCTCCGCCTGGAAGGTGGTGACGCCGAAGCGCTTGTGCCGCGCCAGGGCGTGGAGCAGCTCGGAGGCGGGAGTGATCGGGTAGGCGCCGAGGAAGAGCGGCAGGCCGGAGACGCGGCTGGCGGCGACGAACCCCAGAGCCAGCGCCTCGCTGCCGTTGATGTTGCGGTAGGTGCCGGGCGCGAGCTTCGCCGGCTCGACCTCGTAGCGGGCCTGGAAGAGGTGCTGGATGTCGGCGAAGTTCCAGCCGGCCTTGAGCACCCGGATGTTGGCGTCGGCGAGCTCCGGCCGGGTGGCGAACTTCTTGTTCAGCCAGGCGATGGTCGTCTCGAGAGGGCGGTTGAACAGCCAGTAGACGACTCCCAGGGCGAAGAAGTTCTTGCACCGGTCCTTCGACTTGACGTCGAGCTCGGTGTCCTCGAGGGTGCGGCGGGTGAGCGTGGTCAGCTCGATCCGGACCACCCGGTAGCCGTCCAGGCGGCCGTCCTCGAGCGGGTCGGTTTCGAGTCCCGCCTTCTTCAGGTTGCGGTCCTTGAACTCGTCGGTGTTGACCACCACCACCCCGCCCCGCACCAGGTCGGGGAGGTTCTTGACCAGGGCCGCCGGGTTCATCGCCACCAGCACGTCCGGCGCGTCGCCGGGGGTGTGGATGTCGTGGTCGGCGATCCGGACCTGGAAGGCCGAGACGCCGGGCAGGGTGCCGGCGGGGGCCCGGATCTCCGCCGGGAAGTCCGGCAGGGTGGCCAGGTCGTTGCCCAACAGGGCCGACGTGCTGGTGAACTGGGTTCCCGTGAGCTGCATGCCGTCGCCGGAGTCCCCGGCGAAGCGGACGACCACGTCGTCGACGCGCTCCTTCGGCTGGTCCTCTGACGGGCTGTCCTGCTCCTCGGGTCGGTCTTTCCGATCAGCGATCGCCATCGATTTCGGTTCCCTTTCGTCGCGCCTCCGCGCAAGGGGGGAGGCCGCGGGATCATAGCAAGAGGAGAAACAGACCCCCACGGAACGCCATTCCTCCAGGGAGCTGCCCGCGGGGTGCCGCTCCGGCCCGCCGCCAGCCGCGCCGGCAGCCCCGCGGGCGGCCCTGTCTGGTAGATTCCTCCGAGCCCTTACCGGCCCTACGGACCCCCGACCCGCCATGCGCATCCGCACCCTCGACGAGCTCCTGCTGCTACCGGAGCGGACCGCCGTCACGCGCCACGTCGACGGCGTCAACTGGCAGCGTTTCCGCTGGATCGCCGCCTGCTTCATCGCGGCGTCGGGGATCGTCGCCATCGAGGCGGCCCAGGCGGGTGTCGGCCGCAGGCTGTGGAGCGCCGTCGGCTTCCTGGTCGTCCTGACCGTCTTCGTGCTGCTGCGCCGCACGCGCACCGTCGAGGCGAGCTTCCGTTGGCTGATCATCGCCCTGGTGGCGCTCCAGCTCGTCGCCATCGCCCTGTGGAGCGACGAGATCGAGCTCGTCTCGGTCTTCCTCGCCCTGATCGCCCCGCTGGTCCTGCTGCTGCTGCGCTTCGAGGGGTCGACCTCCGCGGCGCTGTGCGCCGCCACCGCCGCGGTGGCCCTCACCTGGCACCTGGTCCACGGCGCCACCGTCGAACGCGCGCTCCTGTGGGCCTTCCTGCTGACCATCCCGGCCATGCTGACGGCGCCCCTCGGCGTCCGCATCACCCGCCAGAGACGCAAGCAGTTCGTCGATCGCTGGCGCCTGGCCTCGACCCGCGAGCGGGAGCGGCTGCGCATGCGCGGCGAGCTGGCGGACGCGCGCAAGATCCAGCTCAGCATGCTGCCGGCGGGCGATCCGGACATCGACTGGCTCGACCTCTCCGGGGTCTGCCTGCCGGCGGTCGAGGTGGGCGGCGACTATTTCGACTACATCCGGCTGGACGACGACGCCTTCGTGCTGGTGATGGCGGACGTGGCGGGCCACGGCGTGGCGAGCGGCCTGCTGATCGCCGGCCTGCGAAGCTCGCTCTACGTGCTTCACGAGCACCTGCGGAGCCCCGCGGAGGTTCTCGACCGGCTCAACCTGATGGTGCGCGAGTCGGTGCGCCACCGCACCTTCGTCACCGTCTCCGTGGCGCTGGTGGAGCGCCTGCCCCGCGGCCAAGGCGGCCAAGGCGGCGGCGGCACCGGCCGCATCCGTGTGGCGAGCGCCGGCCATCCGCCGGTGCTCCACTGGCGGGCCGCCGACGGCAGCGTGCGCGAAGTCGGCGCCGAGGCTCCGCCCCTGGGGACCCGCCTGCCGGCAACCTACCGGGAGGACGCCGTCGACCTCGCCCCCGGCGACCTGGTCCTGCTCTACACCGACGGCCTGGTCGAGGCGGTCGACTACCGCACCGACGCCTTCGGCTTCGACCGGCTGGAGGAGGCGCTCGCCCAGGCCGCCGCCACCGGCGCCGCCCGGGCGGTGCGCAACGACCTGCTGGACAGCGTCGCCCGGTTCAAGGGGGAGACCCTCCAGGCCGACGACCTGTCGATCATCGTCGCCCGTTTCCTCGGCGAAGGGGACCGGTCCGCCGAGGCCGAGGCGGCCGATGCTGATGAGGACAAGGGCGCTCCAGAAGGCGTCCGCCGCCGTCAGTCCTTGGGTCGCCCGGGGAGGAACGCGTTCGTCCGGCGCACGTAGTCGGCGTAGCCCGGCTTGGTCTGCTCCAGGTGGCTTTCGAGCAGGGTCACCCCGGAGACCCGCAGGAGCAGGACCGTCATGACCAGAGGGCTGACCAGGGTCCACCAGGCGCCCGGCCCGGTCGCCAGGGAGAGCAGGCCGAACCCCCACCAGAGGACGCATTCACCGAAGTAGTTCGGGTGGCGCGTGTAGCGCCAGAGGCCCCGATCCATCACCCGGCCGGCGGTCTCCGCGCGCTCCGGGTGCGCCTTGAAGCGGACGAGCTGAAGGTCGGCGATCGTCTCGAAGGCGAAGCCGACGACGAAGAGCGCCGTCCCGAGCAGGTCGAGCGCCGTGAGGCCGCGCGGCGCGCCGGCCCGGATCGCCTGGTAGAGGGGCCAGGAGACGACCCAGCAGATCGCCGCCTGGAGCCAGAAGACGACCGGCAGGCTGAGCCACGGGAACGCGGCGCCCCAGTTGGCCCGCATGGCCCGGTAGCGGGCGTCCTCCGGCTCGCCCCACCGGCGCCACAGCAGGTAGGCACCGAGGCGGAGCCCCCAGAGTCCGATCAGGACCAGGACGAGCCCGCGGCGCGCCCCATCGCCTGCACCGGCCAGTGGACCTCCCAGTGGAGCGGAGAGTGGAGCGGAATGAGCGGCGAGCGCCGCGTAGGTGGCCGCGACCATGACGAACGCCGGGCCCCAGAGCACGTCGACGATGCTGGCGTCCCGGAGCGGCAGGTGGAGCAGCCAGACCAGGGTGAAGGCGGCCAGGGCGGCCACGAGCCCGGCGGCGAGGGGCCAGGCCCGGGCCCAGTCCCCGGCCCAGTCCCCGGCCCAGTCCCCGGCCCAGTCGAGGAGCGCGCCCAGGACGGTGACGGCGGCGGCCTCCATCGTCACCTCCCGGGCCCGCCGGCGGCTTCCCGCGGCTTCTCGTACAGGGTGTGGCAGATCATCCACTCCCGGCCGTTCCGGTAGCCGAACAGCTCCGCCACCGACAGGAAGAAGATCCGCCACCGCTGCACCCAGCGGTCCGCGTCGGCCTCGCCGTGGACCGATGCCAGCACCCGGCGGACGGCGCCCCGGTGGCGGTCCAGGTTGCGCAGCCAGGCTTCGGCTGTCTTCTGGTAGCAGCGCCCGTCGTGGAGCCACTGGCGCCGCACCCGGAGGTGGTCCTGGAAGCGCAGCAGCAGCTCCGGGGACGGCATGATCCCGCCGGTGAAGAACGTGCGCGCCATCCAGTCCCCGGGATCGTCCGGGTCTTCCTCGAAGAGGTAGGGGAGGCTGCGATGGCAGAAGACGTGGGCGAACAGCGTCCCGCCCGGCCGGAGCCAGCCCGCGATGCGCTCGAACAGCACCCGGTGATTGCGGACGTGCTCGAACATCTCGACCGACACCGCCCGGTCGAACCTGCGGTCGAGCTCCAGACCGTTGACGTCGGCCGTGATCACCTCGACGTTGGCCAGCCCGCGGACGCGACACTGTTCGGTGATGGCACGGCGCTGGGAGATGGAGCTCGACACCGCGGTGATCCGCGCGCGCGGGAGCGCCTCGGCGATCCGAAGCGTCAGCGACCCCCAGCCGCAGCCGAGCTCCAGGATCTCCTGGCCGTCGGCGAGCCCGGCCCGCCGCACGGTCAGGTCGAGCATCCGGCGCTCCGCATCGTCCAGGGTGTCGACCCCCGGGGGCCAGAGGCAGGCGCTGTACTTGAGGTGGCTCCCGAGGACCAGGCGGTAGAGCTCGGCCGGCAGCTCGTAGTGCTGCTCGTTCGCCGCCCGGGTGGCGACCGCGACCGGCAGGCGGCCGAGGGCGGCGACCAGCGCCTCGAACCGTTCCTGGCGCTGCTCGGGCCCGCCCCGGCTCTCGGACGCCAACCGCTGGCCGACCAGGCGGCGGATGCCGTAGCGGATGGCCACGTCCGGCAGCACGCCCCGCTCGGCCAGCTCGACCAGCAGGGCCGCGGCACGCCGTCCCGGCCGCCGATCCCACCGTCGGCCTTCGGCGCGTCCCATCCGGCGCTCCCCGGTCCGGCCGCCGGCGCGCCGTCCGTCCGCGGCTCCGGGCCGGGCCTCGACCGGAGCCACCGCCCGGGTCTCGCTCCCGGAGCTCATCGCAGCCCTCCGGCGGCGGCGGCGGGGCGGGCGAAGAGGAGCTGGGCGTCGCGGATCACCCCTTCGAGGAATCCGCCCTCGCAGTACGCCAGGTACAGCTCCCAGAGACGGCACAGCTCCTCCGAGTAGCCCAGGTCGCGGACCCGCAGCCACCGCCCGACCAACCGGTGGCGCCAACGCGCCAGGGTCTCGGCGTAGTGGGGCGTGATGTCGTCGAGGCCGACCAGGGAGAGGTCGGTCTCGTCCGCGGTCCGCCGGAGCAGATCGGCGAGCGACGGCAGGTGCGATCCAGGGAAGACCAGGCGCTGGATCAGGTCCGCCCCGCGGCGGTAGTCGTCGTAGAAGCGGTCGGCCATCAAGATCGCCTGGACGAGCGCGCGGCCGTGGGGCTCGAGCAGGTCCTGGACGACCCGCAGGTAGCGCGAGAGCTGCCGCTCCCCCACCGCCTCGATCATCTCGATCGACACCAGCTTGTCGAACCGCCGCCCGGCCCGGCGGAGGCGCTCCGGCAGGGCGCCCGGCAGGTCGCGGTAGTCGGCCCGCAGCAGCATCACCCGGTCCCCGAGCCCCGCCTCGGCGATCCGCCGCGCGGCGTAGTCGTGCTGCTCGGCCGAGATCGTCGTGGTGGTCACCCGGCAGCCGTGCTCGCGCGCGGCGTGGAGCGCGAAGCTGCCCCAGCCGGTCCCGATCTCCACCACTTCGTCCTCCGGGCCCAGCGCGAGGGCGCGGCAGATGCGCTCCAGCTTCTCCCGCTGGGCCCGCTCGAGGCTCGCGCCGGGAGACGGGAAGACGGCGCACGAGTAGGTCATGCCGGCGTCCAGGAACTGCTCGAAGAGGTCGTTGCCCAGGTCATAGTGGTCGGCGATGTTGCGCCGGCTGCCGGCGCGGGAGTTGCGGCGGGTCCAGTGGACCAGGCGGTCGAGCCACTTCCGTGGCAGCGCCCACCCCCCGTCGAGCCCGGTGTTCGCCTCCCGGCTGCGGGCGATCAGACGGATCACCGCCACCAGGTCGTCGGCCCGCCACCAGCCGGCGGCGTAGGCCTCGCCGGAGCCGACCGATCCGCCGACCGCCAGGGCCGTCCAGAAGCGCGGATCGCGCACGGTGACGGTCGCCGACAGGGCGTCGGGTGCCGGGCGGCCGAACCGGAGCCGCCGGTCGCCGTCGAGGAGCACCAGCTCGCCGACCGCGGACCGGTCGAGGGCGCGGAGGCGGGAGCAGACGATTCGCCGCGCCAGCCGGCCCAGCACGTTCAGACGGGTCGGACGGGCCAGACGGGGGCGGGGGCTCTCAGCAGCCTCAGCTCGGTCGCGTCCGGAGCCCTCCTCCGGCATCGCGGGTCGGTCGTCGAACAGCAGGGAGTCATGAACGGTCATGGGCGTGCCTCGTCGTGGAGTGCGTGGTCGGACGGCTCCGGCACGGACGAACCGCCGGGGCCTTCGCCTTCGGTCGGAAGGCCGGGATGGGCATGGAACGGGACCCTCTTGAGCCACAGGCGCGCGGCCTGCCAGTAGATCCTGGTGAGCACCCGGAGGCTCATGGCCGGCTGCCGGACGAGCACGCCCACCATGGTGGAGGCCGTGAGCGGCCGCCGTCGTAGCACCAGGGTGGCGTCGAACGGCCGCTCGGCGCCGCGGCGCGTGTCGACGTGGACGACGAGACCGTCCCCCGGCACCGTGAACCGCCAGTCGTACTCCAGGTCCATGCCCAGGAAGGGTGAGACGTGGAACGCCTTGGCGTGGCGCCAGCGGCGGGCGCCGACTTCGTCCGCTCCGGCCTTGTCCGCTCCCAGCCGCTCGGCCTCCTGGTCCGGCCCGAGCACGTAGAGGTGCCGCTCGCCCCACGGCGTGTTGTCGACCTCGGCGACGATCGCCTCGACCCGGTCGCCGGCGCGGTCGAAGCAGTAGTAGAACGACACCGGGTTGAAGCAGTGGCCGAACGTGCGGGCGTGGGTGAGCAGGCGGATCGGACCGTCCGGACGACGCCCGGTCCGCGCCGCTACCAGCCTACGGGTCGACTCCGCCAGCGGCTCGTCCGGCGGTCCGTGGTGGTCGCGACGGTCGAAACGCCCGAGGGCCCGGCGCCGTGCCGACCAGCACGGGATCGGGTCGAGCACCTCGGGCAGCTCGCCGAGGTCGAGGTAGAGCATGTAGAGGGGGTACTCGAAGCCGTGCTCCACGGGCGTGAAGCGGCGGTGCCGCAAGGTCCCTTCGTAGAGCGCGCTCGCCGGCATGGCTCAGCCCACCGCTCCCGCCGCGTCCGCGTCGCCTGCCGTCAGCGCGATCACCGACGCGGCCGGGCCGACGACGCGCTCCCCACGGCCCGCCCGCTCCCGGCCCGGCCGCGTACGCAGGCCGGCTTCGGCCCCGGCGCACTCGATCTCCGCCACCACGGCCTGCGCGCTGACCACGCCGTCCTCGTGGAAACCGTTGCGCCAGTACGCGCCACAGTAGTGGACGCGGTCGACGCCGCTGACCTCGGCACGCCGCGCCTGGGCGGCGATCCCGGCGAGAGTGTAGACCGGGTGATCCCAGGTGAACGAGCCGAGCACCCGCCGTGGATCGATCCGCTCCGTCCGGTTGAGGGTGAGCAGTAGAGGCGTCTCCCCGCCCAACCCCTGGAGCCGGGACAGATCGTAGGTCAGCGTCGCCCCCGTCGCGCGGCCGTCCGGACCCGGCCCTCCGGCGACGTGGTAGTTCCAGCTCGCCCGGGCCCGCGGACGGCGCGGCAGGATCGACTCGTCGGTGTGGAGCACCCCCACGTTGCGCTGGTAGGGGAACGCACCGAGGACGGCCCGCTCCAGCGCGCTCGGCCGCGCCAGCAGGGCGAGCGCCCGGTCGGCATGGACGGCGAGCACCACCCGGTCGAAGACCCGCGGCTCCCCCGAGCCCGTGACCACGCGCACTCCGGCAGTTGCCGCCTCGGGCCCTCTCCGCTCGATCCGTTCGATCGCCCGGACCGGCGTCCCCGTGAACACCTCCATCCCCCGCGCCCTCCCTTCCCTGACCAGGGCGTCGACGTACCGCACGGAGCCTCCGGTCACCGTGCGCCAGGGCAGGTGGTCGTCGACGCTCAGCATGCCGTGGTTGCGGTAGAAGCGGACCAGGAACGACGCCGGCATCTCGAGCGCCCGCTCCGCCGTCGCAGACCAGATGGCGGCAGTCATTGGCACCAGGTAGTGGTCGCGGAAGAAGCGTCCGAAGCCGCCGGCCTCGACCAGCTCGGCGAGCGTCATCTCCGGATGGGCCTCGGCGAGGGCCGGCGCTCGACGGTTGAACCGGACGACCTCGGCCAGCATGCGGAGAAACGACGGCCGCCCCAGGTTGCGGCGCTGGGCGAACAGGGTGGCGAGCGAGGTGCCGCAGTACTCGAGACCCGAGGCTTCGTTGCGCACGGAGAAACTCATGTCCGAGCGGCGGGTCGCGATCCCGAGCCGGGCGAAGAGGCGGGTGAGCCGGGGGTAGGTGGTCTCGTTGTAGACCATGAACCCGACGTCGGCCGGAACCGTTCGCCCCGCGTGCTCCACCTCGACCGTGTGGGCATGGCCGCCGAGGCGCTCCGCCGCCTCGTAGAGGGTCACCCGGTGACGCGAGGCCAGCGCCTCCGCCGCCACCAAGCCGGAGACTCCGCCGCCGATCACGGCGATCTTCAACGCCCCTCCTCCGCCCGGTGTCCGGCGCCCGGGCCGCCCCGGAGCGAACCGAACCCGTCGTGACCACGCGAGCCGCTGCCCGCCGCGAGGTCTCGCGGCGACTCGGGTGGACGGTCGGACTGGCGGTCTGGTTTTCCCATGGTCGCTCTTCCTGCTGCCACTCTAGCGGCGCACACAGATTTTGTCAATCTTTTGTCCAGAAATTTTCTTGACACGCCCTCCCCGCCGCCGTATCGTCCGGGGATGACGAACGCGCGTGCTCCATCGAGTCGGCTGCTCACCGACGTCGTCTGCTACCAGCTCGGCTGGTTCGCTTGCGTGTTGGGGGCGTCCCACGGCCGGGCCTGGACCGGGGTCACCGCGGCCCTCGCCCTGGTGGGGTTCCACTTCGTGCTTCTCGAGGAGCCCGGCCGGCGGTGGGCAGAGCTCCGCCTTCTCGTGGTGGTGGTGATCGTCGGACTGGCGGTGGACGGAACCCTGAGCGGCCTCGGATGGGTCCGCTTTCCCGAGGGGCAGCCGGCGCCGTTCCTGCCGCCGATCTGGATGCTCTGCCTCTGGGCGCTGTTCGCGACCCTGCTGCCCGGAGCCCTCGCCTGGCTCCGCGGCCGGCCGGTCCTCGGCGCGGCCCTCGGCGCCCTCGGAGGTCCCCTCGCCTATCTCGCCGGCCAGAGCTTGGGGGCGATCGGCCTGGCCGCCGGCCCGGTGCCCCTGGTCGCCCTGGCCGTCGCGTGGGGGCTCGTCATCCCTGCCCTGATCGCCCTGGCCCAGCGCCTGGTGCCGGCCGCGACGGCCTGACGGCGTCGTCCGCCTCCCACCCTGGAGGGTAGAAGGCACGCTCTTCGCAGGGGAGCGTCTCGGCGTCGCTGCCGGCCCGAAACCGGAGCTCGCCGAGGCGGAGGTTCTTCTCGACCCCGGCGCTCATGGCGCGGGGCCCGTCACATCCGGGGTCGGCTCAGCCGGCCGCCGCCTCGTCGCCCGGTGCCTCGCCGCGGGCGCGGCGGGTCGCGTCGACCAGGTTGAACGCCTCGCGGCGCATCTTGGCCCGCTGGACGTCCTCCTCCGGGAACCGGGGCCGGTAGCCGAGGCGGTCCTCGTCGAAGGTGAACGGCTTCATCAGGTCGCCCTTGCCGGCGATCGACTGCTCGCGGGTGAAGTAGGCCATGTCGTAGTTGTTCGACATGATGATGGCCTCCTCCGGGCAGGCGTCCACGCAGTAGCCGCAGAAGACGCAGCGGAGCATGTCGATCTCGTAGACCACCGGGTACTTCTCGATGTTCTCGTCCGAGTGCTCGCCGGCCTCGATGCGGATGCAGTCGGCCGGGCAGGCGGTCGAGCACATGAAGCAGGCCACGCAACGCACCGAGCCGTCGGGCCGGGTGGTGAGGATGTGGTGGCCGCGGTACCGGTGGCTGTACTGGCGCCGCTCCTCCGGGTAGTTGATGCTGTACTCGGGGCCCTTGAACAGGTTGCGGAAGAAGTGGCGGATGGTGACCAGCAAGCCGGAGAACAGCGGCAGGTACATCTTCTCCGACCAACTCGGCTGGTAGGGCTGGATCTCGGTCGAGTGGTAGACCGCCGGCAGGCGCTCTTCGGTCTCGTTCCTCAGGGGTTCGGCACTCATCGTTCGAGCTCTCCAGCGATGACGTTCAACCCGCCCAGGGTGACGATCAGGTCGGACACGCTGTTGCCGTTGATCAGGAGCGGGAAGGTGGAAAAGATCGGGAAGCAGGGCGGCCGGACCTTGATCCGGTACGGCTTCGACGAGCCGTCGGAGATGCAGTAGAAGCCGAGCTCGCCGTTGGCCCCTTCGACCATGTCGTAGCGCTCGCCCGGCGGCACCTGGATGCCGTCCATGATCAGCTTGAAGTGGTAGATCATGGACTCCATCTGGTTGTAGGTGGCGTCCTTGGGCGGCAGGGCGACGTGCGGGTCGTCGATGATGTGCGGCCCCGACGGCATGCCGCGGTCGAGCAACTGGCGGATGATCGACAGCGACTGCCGGATCTCGGCCATGCGCAGGCGATAGCGGTCGAACACGTCGCCGCCGTGGAAGACCGGCACCTCCCAGTCGACCGTGTCGTAGAGGTCGTAGGGCGCTACCTTGCGGGCGTCCAGACCGACGCCGCAGGCCCGCAGGCAAGGGCCGGTCCAGCCCCAGTTGACCGCGTCCTCGGCGGAGATCGCCGCGGCGCCGACCGCCCGCTTGTGGAAGATGGTGTTCTTGTCGATCAGCGTCTCGACGTCCTTGATGAACGGCGGGATGATCTCGAGCAGCCGGTAGGCGCGCTCCATGAAGTCGGGCGGCAGATCCTGGGACAGGCCGCCGATCCGGCCGTAGGACACCGTCAGGCGGGCGCCGCAGCACGCCTCGAGCAGGCCGTAGATCTCTTCGCGGGGCTGGAACAGGTACCAGAAGTTGGTCAGCGCGCCGGCGTCGACCAGGGTCGAGCCGTTGGCCACGCAGTGATCCATGACACGGGAGAACTCGGACAGGATCGTCCGCGCCCAGACCGCCTTGGGAGGCGCCTCGATGCCGAGCATGCCTTCCACCGTCCGGCAGTAGGCGACGTTGTTGATGAACGACGAGCAGTAGTTCAGCCGGTCGGTGTAGGGCACCACCTGCTGCCAGGTGTGCGTCTCGCACATCTTCTCGAAGCAGCGGTGGAGGTAGCCGATCTCGACCTCGCTGGCGACGATCGTCTCGCCGTCGAGCTCGGCGACCACCCGGAAGGTGCCGTGCATCGCCGGGTGGGACGGGCCGATGTTGATCGTCATGCGCTCGAACATGTCGTCCGTGGAGCTCTCGGGCACGTCGAGCTTCGGCCGGTAGATCTTGTCCTCGGTCAGGATCCAGCGGCGCGTGGCGTCGTAGTCCTTGCGCAGCGGGTGGCCCTGGAACGCGTCGTGGGTCAGGATGCGCCGCAGGTTCGGGTGGCCCTCGAAGCGCATCCCGAACATGTCGTACGCCTCGCGCTCGAACCAGTCGGCGGCCTTCCAGACCGGGGTCAGGGACGGCAGGGTGATGTCGTCCTCGGCCACCGGCACCTTGAGGCGCAGACGCTCGTTGCGCGGGATCGAATAGAGGTGGTAGACCGCCTCGAACCGCTCCTCCCGGTCCGGGTAGTCGACCCCGCACAGGTCGAGGAGCAGGTCGAACTGGGTCTCCTTGCTCTCGCGCAGGTCGCGGGCGAGGTCGGCGAGCACGTCACGGCTCACCACCCAGGTGGGTTGATCCATCCCCTCCTGGGGCAGGATGCTGCCGGCAGGGTACTTGTCCACCAGAGACGGCGTCTCGGTCACCGTGGTCGCCACGGGGGATCTCCTATTCCTCAGGGACTCTCGATCGATCGTGCGTTCGGGGCTCAGGCTCCGGCTCCGGTCGCCGCGGCGCCGCCCTCGTCGTCCTGGACGCGGGCCTGGGACTCGCGGGCGAACTGCTTGCGGTCGCGCAGGACCTTCTCCTTGAGCTGGAAGATGCCGTACATCAGCCCTTCGGGCGTCGGCGGGCAGCCCGGAACGTAGACATCGACCGGGATGATCTCGTCGATGCCCTGCATCACGTGGTAGGCGCGGTAGAAGCCGCCGGAGCAGGCGCAGGCGCCCATGGAGACGACCCACTTGGGCTCGGCCATCTGGTCGTAGATCTTCTTGAGCACCGGCGCCATCTTGTCGTTGATGGTGCCGGCGACGATCAGCAGGTCGCTCTGGCGGGGGGAGAAGCGCACCACCTCGGAGCCGAAACGGGACATGTCGTAGTGGCTGGAGACCGACGACATGAACTCGATCGCGCAGCAGGCGGTACCGAATGGGAACGGCCAGAAGGAGTGCCGCTGGGCCCAGTCCTCGATCTTCTCGAACCGGGTGGTGATCCAGCTCTCGCCCGTCTGCTCGAGACGGGCGCGGGTCGCTGGGCTCTTGGTCTGGCCGACGACGTTCAGGCTCATGATTCCTCCGTACCCCGGAGTCTAACGAATGTGACCGGCAGTCACAAGCTCGGTAAATCCATTGATTTCAACAAGTTGCCTTCCACGAAGGCGCCGAGTGGTGGATCGGGACGGACGGGCATCGGTCCGGCGGCGATCCCGCGGTCGACGGGAATCGGCGGCGGCCCTTCCGGCATTATCCACAACAAGCCGCGCGGGGCACCATTCCTCGGCCGCCCCGCGCCCACCCCGTGTCGTCCAGGGAGAGCCTCGTCGCAATGAACATCACCCTCACCCCCGCCGCCCGCACCGCCGCCGCCCGCGACCTGGGACCCGACGAGCACCTCCGGATCGTCTTCGCCGGAGGCTGCGGCGCCCTCGGGTTCCGCCTCTCCGCGAGCCGCCGGCACTCCGACGGAGACCTGACGCTCGAACGCGACGGCGTGCCGCTGGTCCTCGACCGCCAGGCCGTCCGCGAGCTCGAAGGCGCCGTCCTGGACTACGACGAGGACGAGGGGTTCGTGATCGATCATCCGGCCTGGGGCGTTTCCTGCTGACCGCCCCCCATCCCCTCGATCCCCTCCCACCCTCCGGGGGGAAGGGGACGCCCCCTCCCGGTGACGGCCTTAGGCTTTGGGCTCCAGGCCCTAGGCCATCACCGGCTCGGCTTCGGCCGGGGCGCCGACGTCGCCCTCGGAGGCGGTCAGCGCCTGGCGCAGCTCCTCGAGGCGCCGCGAGTGCTCCTTCTGGGCCTCGATGACCTGTTGGAAGATCCCGACCACCTCGTCGCTGCCGGCGGACTGGATCAGCTTCGGGTAGAGCACCTCGTTCTCGTAGCGCTCCTCGGCGATCTCGGCCCCGATGTCGGTCAGGCCGCCGCGGATCTTGCCCGCGGCCTCGAGCTGCAGGCGGGCCAGCTCGTCCTTCTGTCGGGCCAGTGCCTCCCAGTTCTCGGCGAGATGGGGTTGCCCGTCGCGCCGGGCGCGGGCTGCGTACGCCCGGAACTTGGCGGCACTCACCGCCTCGGACGTGAAGCCGGTCTTCAGGTGCTCCTGAATGCGGGGAATCCTCGACACGGTCGCTCCTTCGGTCTCTGTTCAGCCGGGAACCCGCCCAGCGCAGACGTGACGGCGCGGACCTGCGGGCTCCCTGGGGACGGACTGGAGTACTAAGATGGCCCCGGCTCCCTCGGGATCCACCGGATCAGGGTGCGGTGCGAGCCGAAGACCGGGTCGATTGTACGTCACCTACCCAGCGGGTCAACTACCCCGGCGACGGCGGCCGCCCCACCCCGACCACCGGGACCGTCCGGGCCGACCCGCCGCCGCCCGCCCGGATGGTTTACGAGCGCCCCCCGGACGACCCGCGGTGCTTCGGGCGAAACACCGGGCCCCCGGGCTCGTAGACAAGGGAAGCGGACGTGTGTCCGCGCCGCCGGAGACGCTGTGCCGAAAACTCCCCAGCCGACCTCACCGCTCTCGCCCTCCCGGCCGATCGTCCGGATCGGCGTGGCGGTACTGGTGCTGGCGGCCGCCTGGGCGGTGGGCTACCTCCTGGCGATTCCGATCCTCAGCCCCCTGGCGCGCATCTCCGTCTGGATCGCCGGCTCGGCGCTGGTCGTCTGGCTGTCGTGGAAGGCGTACCAACGACTCCTCTGGCGGGTCAGCGGACGGCTCGCCTTCTCCTACTTCCTGATCGGCGTGCTGCCGATTCCCCTGGCCACCACCCTGCTCCTGGTGGTCACCTTCCTGGTCAGCGGCTTCTTCCTCGGCCACCTCTACCGCGACGCCCTCCACGACCTGGAGATCGAGATCCAGGCGGAGGCCGCCCACGCCGCGGCCCGGGACCTGTCGGAGCTGGTCGAGCCGGCGGACGGAGAGGACGATCCGGTGGCCTACGCCGCGTACCGCGCCGGGCGCCGGGTCGCGGGCAGCCAGGCGGCCCCCGAAACCTGGCCCGCGTGGCTCGCCGACCGGCCCGACGACGCGCCACCGGCCTACGTCGTCCTGCCCGACGGCTCCATGACCCTGGCCGCCGCCGCCGGCGATGCCGACGGGCGTGGCGTGGTGGCCTTCTTCTCCGAAGACATGGGGCCGCTGCTGCGCGAGCGCTCCGCCCTCTGGGTCAGCCTGCTGCGCAACGTCCAGGGCTCCGCGACCACGCGCATCTCGATCGGCGGCGCCGGCTTCAACCTGCGCACCGACCCGCTGACCGAAAAGGAGCTGGCCGACCTCCAGAAGCGCAAGGACCGCTACTTCGACGAGCGGGCGGTCACCGGCGACTTCCGGGACAAGCCGCTGCTGTCGTGGGTCGAGGTCGAAGAGCCCGCCCGGCAGCTCGCCACCGGCAAAGCGATGGGCGGAGAGATGGCGGTGCTGCTGACCGCCTCGCCGCGCATCCTGGCGCGCCGCCTGTTCTCGCCCAGCGCCGAGGTCGGCCGGGTCTACTGGGTGGCCCTGATCGGCATCTCTCTCCTGCTGCTGACCATTTACGCCGTGGCCGAGCTGGTCGCCCTGGCGATGATCGTCGGCATCTCGCGGGCCGTCAGCCGCCTCTACCGGGCCACCTCGAGCGTCGCCTCCGGCGACTTCTCCGTGCGCATCCCGGTGCGGCGGCGCGACCAGATCGGCGCCCTCCAGCGCTCCTTCAACGGCATGGCCGAGAGCCTGGAAGACCTGGTGGCGACGGCCGCCCAGAACGAGCTGCTGGAAAAGGAGCTCCAGATCGCCCGCCAGGTCCAGCAGAGCCTGATCCCGAGCGACCTGCCCCGGGGCGACACGATCGAGTTCTCGACCCTGTTCGAGCCGAGCGCGGCCATCGGCGGCGACTACTTCGACGTCCTGCGCCTCTCCGACGACTCCCTCGCCGTCGTCATCGCCGACGTCTCCGGCCACGGCCTGCCCACCGGCCTGCGCATGGCCATGGTGAAGGCCGCCCTCGGCATCCTGGTGTCGGAAACCGACGACCCCCAAGAGATCCTCGAGCGCCTGGACGCCACCGTCCGCTCCGGCGACCACGGCGGCGACCGGTCCCGCTTCTTCGTCACCGCCACCTTCGCCCGGGTCGACTTCCGCCACGGCACGATCGACCTGACCAACGCCGGCCACCCGCCGACCTACCTGCTGCGCGACGGCGAGATCGAAGAGATCCTCCTGCCCAGCTCCCCCCTGGGCGGCCTCGGCCAGAACTACGCCTCCAGGCGGATCGACCTCGAAGCGGGCGACGTGGTGATCTGGCTCTCCGACGGCATGCTCGAGGCGGTCGGCGACGACGGCGAGCCCTACGGCTACGACCGCCTCGCCGCCACCCTCGCCGGCCCGGCCCCCTCACCGGCCGCCGTCCGCGACCGCCTGGTCGCCGCCATCGACCTCCACACCGGCGGCCGCCCGGCACAAGACGACCGGACCCTGGTGGTGATGCAGTTCCGGGGCGACGGAGAGGCGGCATCCTCGACCTAGCCGAGGCGTGCTGCACCCGACTTCAACTTTCACCAGTTCGAATTCCTCAAGAGACTCGCCAGCAAGGCTCCGGGCCAAGCCTCTGCGATGGGGGAGCGACCCATGGAGCGACCGCCCGCATGACACCCCGCGCTCCTGCCCTTGACACTGCCAGTCTCGCCTGGCTGCGGTTCGGGGACGACCAATACCACGACGGTATCGATGAACCTGAACGCCGGCAGCAACTTGAGCCGTCGGATTTCGATGAGTCCTCAAGCGGAAGTAGTCCCTGGAAGGACCCAGGATTCTCGTCCTGTCGTCTTCCCTCTTCGCCGTATCGAGAAGCGATCCGGGAAGAACTTCATCCTGGACGAGTGGGCCGTCGCTTCAGGCGGAGTTGTCGTGGCGAGCTCAGACCCGGAGTTTGAACAAGCTGTGTCGCAGCAGAGGGCTGCGCCGGCCCAGGGAGCCACTCTGATCATCCAGAAGCCCATCCATGTCATGAATGACCGGTGGGTACCAGAGCCCGGTGTGGCGGTCGATTCGTCTGGCCTTCCGAAGAATCTGCGAGGCACGGGTGAGACGGTCGCGGCCCGGATCGAGTTCGCTTTCAGCGGGCGTGCCGAGACTGTCGAACTCCTCTACTCGTCGGGGCCGATTGACGAGCAAGCGATCAGTCAGCTCCTTCGTCGTAGGGTTGCCCTGGGCTTCCTAGAAAGCACGAAGCATCGGGCCGCAGCATATGTGGTGGTCAAGCTCACGGACTCTCTCGACGTCCTGAGCGCCATCAGCGCACTTCCACAATGCTGCTGCGGAACGGACGAGCCCTTTTGCATCTAGAACCGATCGGGGCCCGGAGGCGGTCGCCGCCTTCGGGCCTTTTGGCCAAGGTCAGTTGCCGGCCGAATCTTTGGACGGACCGCCTCTGCGATCCCAGCGAGTAAGGTTGATCCATGAAAGACGGAGCGAGAGACTCCGGGGCCCAAGCCGGACGCACTGCCGCAGGACTCAGCGTGAGTGGAGGCCTTCTCACGGGCGCTGGAGCCCTGGTCACCGCCCTTGCGGCAGTCTTGAGTGGCGACTTCGTCGGCTGTGGCGTCTGCCTGGTCGCCGCCGCCCTCGCGTTCGGTCTGCTGGCGAACGCGGTCTACAGGCAGTAGAACAAGGCGGCGAAACGTCTCCCACCGACCCCGCGACCCGGGGTGGGGGGACGAACGTCGTGCAGACGGAGCGGGTCGGGAGGACCCGCTGGAGGGCGTTGAGGGCCGCGCACGCTGATTCCTCCGAACCAGCAAGCAGATCCGGCGCGGCCCGAACCGAGGCGGCCGTTGATCCCCCAGCCGTCCAGCTCGGTCGCCGTCCCGGAGGCGGGGCCTCCCGACCCGCTCCCGGCAGACTTCTCGCCCCCTACCCGACCTTCGGCCCGACCCACACCTGCTGGGCGTTGACGAGCTCGTGGATGCCGTGGGGGCCGAGCTCGCGGCCGTAGCCGGAGCGCTTGACGCCGCCGCTCGGTAGCCGCGGGTCGGTCTTGACGACGCCGTTGACCGCCACCTGGCCGGCGACGATCTCCCGGGCCATCGCCTCCCCCCGCGTCCGCTCGGTGAACACGCTCGCCGCCAGGCCGTAACGGGTGTCGTTGGCCAGCCGGAGCGCCGCCTCGGCGTCGGCCACCCGGGTGACCACGGCCACCGGCCCGAAGGTCTCTTCCCGCCACGCCGTCATCTCCGGCGTCACGCCGGTGAGGAGCGTCACCGGGTAGAAGAACCCAGGCCCGTCCGGCAGCTCGCCGCCCAATAGGCAAGTCGCGCCGGCGTCGATCGTCTCGCGCACCTGCCGGTGGAGCGTCTCGCGCAGGTCGGCGCGGGCGATTGGGCCGACGTCGGTGGCCTCGTCCCGGGGGTCGCCGACGGTGAGCGCCGCCAGCCGCTCCCGCAGCAGCTCCACCATGCGCTCGTGGACCGAGGCCTCGAGCAAGATCCGCTTGGCGGCGATGCACGACTGGCCGGCGTTGATGATCCGCATCAGGGCGATGTGGTCCGCCGCGCTCTCGAGGTCCGCGTCCGCCAGGACGATCGCCGGGTCGGAGCCGCCCAGCTCGAGCACCGCCGGCTTGACCTCGCTCGCGGCCGTCGCGGCGACGAGCGCCCCGGCCCGGTCCGAGCCGGTGAACGACACCGCGCGCACCCGGGGATCGCGGATCGCCGCCTCGACGTCCCGGGTCTCGAGCGGCAACGACTGGACGATCCCGTCCGGGGCGTTCAGGCCGGCCGGCAGATCCTCGAACAGCCCGGCGATCGCCGCGGCGCAGCCCGGCACGTGGGGGTCGTGCTTGACGACGCAGGTGTTGCCGGCCATGAGCGCCGGCGCGCAGAACCGGAACGCCAGCCAGAACGGCGCGTTCCACGGCAGGATGCCGAGCACCGGACCGAGGGGCAGGTACTGGACGTAGCTCGACGACGCGTCGGACGCCAGCACGTCGGTCGCCAGGTACTGCTCGGCGTGCTCCGCGTAGTGCTCGGCGCACCAGGCGGACTTGTCCACCTCGCCCCGGGCCTCGCGGATCGGCTTGCCCATCTCCTCGGTCATCAGGAGGGCGAGGCGCTCCCGGGTGTCTGGGTCGCGCATGCGCCCGGCCGCGGCGCGGAGCACCGTAGCGCGCTCGCCGAACGAAGCCCGGCGCCAGGTCGAGAAGGCGGTCTCCGCCGTGGCCAGGATCGCGTCCGTGCGCTGCCGGTCGGCGGCCTCGACCTCGCGCACGGTCGTGCCGGTGGTCGGATCGATGACGGTCAACATCAGGCGCCTCCCTCGGCGGTGGACGAGGCCGCCGGGGCCGCCGGGGCCGCCGGGGCCGTCGAGGCCGGCTCGCCGTCGCCTTGCCGCGCCTTGGCGCTCCGCGGCAGGTCGGCGGCGTGCTCGGGCTTGGCGACGAAGTCCTCGTCGAGGGTGAAGAAGGACTCGCAGCCGTCCCTGGTGACGTGGAGGGTGTCCGAGATGCCGACCGTCTTGTCGCCGTCGACGCCCCACATCCAGGGGATGACGTGGAAGGTCATGCCCTCCTTGATCACCCGGGAGTCGCCCGCCTTGAGGCTGATGATGTAGCCCTCGTCCCAGCTCGGCGGGAAGGCGATGCCGATCGAGTAGCCGGAGCGGGTCACCAGCCGGGCGCCGACGTCGTTCTCGACGATGATCGAGCGCACGATCTGGTCGGCGTCGGAGACGGTCAGCCCGGGGCGGAGCACCGAGCGGAGCTCCCGGAGCGCCAGCTTCATCCGCTCCTGGGCTTTCTCCATCGACGGCGACAGCTCGTCGAGCACCACCGTGCGCATCATCGCCGTGTGGTAGCGCCGGAAGCAACCGCCCACCTCCAGGAAGACGTGCTCGCCCGGGCGGACGGAGCGCCCTTCCCAGGTGGCGTGGCCGATCATGGTGCGCGGTCCGGAGGTGACGTACGGCATCACGGCCGGCGGCTCGCCGCCGGCGGCGAACATGGCGGAGCTGACCGCCGCGCCGATCTCGTTCTCGGTCACGCCGGCGGCGCAGGCCTCGATGCCGGCGCGCATGCCCGCCTCGGTGGCCGCGGCCGCCCTGGACATGATCTCGATCTCGGCCGGCGACTTCGACACCCGCCCCTCCTCGACGATGCCGAAGCAGTCGACCAGCTCGCCGCGGAGGAAGGTGGTGTGGATGCGGTCCTGCTGGTAGGCCGGGAAGAAGTAGCTGTTCCTCTCGTACCCGACCCGCTTGCCGGACAGGCCGAACTCGCGCAGGCTCTCGACCAGCATCTGGATGGCGTCGCCGGTGTCCGGGTAGGGGCGGGTGTGCTCGACCCAGGTGCGGGCGTGGACGTTCGACTCCTCCATCGCCCGGATGATCATGAACGGCGGGTCCTCGACCGGCACCACCATGGCCTGGAAGAAGGAGTAGCCGGTGGTCTGGTAGTCGCACAGGTACATCAGGTTTTCGGGGTCGGTGATGATCACCGCGTCGAGCTGGCGCTCCGCCATGCGTCCACGCAGCTCGCCCAGCCGGCGCTCGTACTCCGCGGACGGGAACGTCATGTCGTCGCGCTGTCTCATCGCGCACCCCCGCTATCCAGAACGTCGGCGACGGCGGCCGCCAGGATGTCCAGCCCTTCGTCCAGGTCGGCGTCCTCGATGGTCAGGGGCGGGATCAGCTTGAGCACCCGGCCGCCGGTTCCGCACGGTCCGATCAGCAGCCCGGCCTCGAAACAGGCGGTGGCGATGCCCTTGGCCACGTCGCCCTTCGCCATGTCCAGGCCCAGGATCATGCCCCGGCCGCGCACGTCGACGTCCCGGTCCGGATGGTCCTTCTTCACCTCGCGGGCGATCGCTTCGAGCCGTGAGCGCATCCTCTCGCCCTTGGCCCGGACCGCGGTCGTCAGGGTGTCGTCGTCGAAGTAGGCCAACGCCTCGCGGCCGGCGACGAACGACAGGCCCTGGCCGCGGAAGGTGCCGGTGTGCTCGCCCGGCGACCAGCGGTCGTGCTCCGGCTTGATCAGGTTCATCGCCAGCGGCGTGCCGAAGCCGCCGATCCCCTTGGCCAGGCAGATCACGTCCGGCTGGAGGTCCATGCCGTCGAAGCTGAAATAGGAACCGGTCCGGCCGCAGCCGACCTGGATCTCGTCGACAATGAACAGCGCGCCGCAGCCGTGGGCCAGCTCCTGGACCGCGCGCAGCCACTCCGCGCTCGCCACGTGGACGCCGCCCTCGGCCTGGATCGTCTCGACCAGGAAGGCCGCGGGGGGGACGACGCCGCTCGAGGCGTCGTCCAGGGCGGCGCCGAAGGCCTCGAGCGCCGCGATGCCACCGCCCGGCGCGGTCTCGAACGGCAGCCGCACGACGTGATCGAGCGACACGCCGGCGGCCTGGCGGTAGTAGTCGTTGGCGGTGCAGGCGAGCGACCCGAGGGTCATGCCGTGGAAGCCGTGGCTGAAGGCGACGACATCGTCCCGGCCGGTGATCTTGCGCGCCAGCTTGAGGGCCGCCTCGACCGCGTTGGTGCCGGTCGGGCCGGTGAACTGGGCCCGGTAGTCCATGGCGCGGGGCTCGAGCACCGTGGCGACGAGCTTCTCCAGGAAGTCACGCTTGGTCGTGGTGTACATGTCGAGGCTGTGGGCGACGCCGTCGGCCTCGAGGAACTCGATCATCGCGCGCTTCATGCGCGGGTTGTTGTGGCCGAAGTTGAGCACGCCGGCGCCGGCGAAGAAGTCGATGTACGACCTGCCCCCTTCGTCGACCTGGCGAGCGTTGGACGCCGAGGCGAAGACCGTGGGATACATACGGCAGTACCCCCGGATCTCCGATTCCCACCGTTCGAACACGTCGACCGCTCCACTCATCGAAACCCTCCTCGTCGTCGTTCATCACCGCGCTCTCTCTGTCGTGCTCCCAACCGCTGCGCGGTGTCCGTGGCGGCAGGGTACCAAGGGGCTCCACGCAAGATGCCTGCCGTACGGACGAGGAAGGGACGCCCCCCTCACGGAGCTCCGTGGCCCGAGCTCCTCCCACCAGCCGGCCTCTTCAGCCGGCCTCACCAGCTCATCTCACCACGAGATGTCAATCACACTTGACATATCGTCAAGAGCACCGTACACTCCAACTTGTCAAGGATGTTTTACTCAACGACAAGGAGGCGCGACATGCACGCAGAACAGACCGAAACCCGACCCGAATCCCGCAGACCGTGGTTTTCCTGGGGTTGTCACGGCTACCTGAGCGAGCGGGACCGGCGCAACCTGCGCCGCTACAACGCCTGGGTCATCGCCTTCACCCTGGCGTTCGTGACCTCGGTGGCCCTCCTGACCAAGACGAGCCTGGCCGAGGCGACGGCGGCGGGGTGGGTCGTGGCGCTGGTGCCCGACGTGCTCGGCGTGATGGCGGTGAGGGCCTACGTGCGCTTCCTCCGCGAAGCCGACGAGCTGGTGCGCAAGATCCACCTGGAGGCGACCGCCCTCGGCTTCGGCATCGGGGTGGTCTTCACCCTCGGCTACTCGCTGGCGGAGCTGGCCGGAGCGCCGACGATCGACCTGCCGGTTCCGGTGGCGGTCATGCTGGCGATGGCCGGCGTCGGCCAGTGGCTGGGCATGCGGAGGTACCGATGAAAAACCGCCTGCGGGTCCTGCGGGCCGAGCACGCGTGGTCCCAGGCGGAGGTGGCCGAGCGCCTCGGAGTCTCC
Organism: uncultured Acidobacteriota bacterium; assembly: GCA_963843755.1. Classification (GTDB taxonomy): domain Bacteria; phylum Acidobacteriota; class Thermoanaerobaculia; order Multivoradales; family DATKCC01; genus CAWJLS01. Next base: position 372,081 of record CAWJLS010000010.1, on the reverse strand, counting down.
CGCCAGACGGTCAACGCGGTCGAGAACGGCAAGTACGACCCCAGCCTGCCGCTCGCCTTCGGCATCGCCCGGCTGTTCGGGCTGACGATCGAAGAGGTCTTCGATCCGGACGGAGTGGGATGAGGGGAGGAACGCCCGGGCGGCCGGCGGCGTCAGCTCCCGGGGAGGGACGCGGTCACCGTACCCGACCGCGCGCCGTCCCCGAGACGGCCGTCGCCGGCCCCCGCGTCCAGGCCGAGGAAGCGGAAGATCCGCGCGAGATACCCGCGGGTCTCGCGGAACGGCGGCACCCCGCCGTAGCGCGCCACCGTTCCTTCGCCGGCGTTGTAGGCGGCCAAGGCCATGGAGAGGTCGCCCTCGAAGTGGTCGAGCAGCCAGGCGAGGTAGGCGGTGCCGGCCCGGAGGTTGGAGACGGTGTCGTAGATCTTCTGCGGCGCGACGCCGAAGCGCCGGGCGGTGGCCGGCATGAGCTGCATCAGGCCGCGCGCCCCCTTCACCGAGACGGCGCCGGCATCGAACGCGGACTCGGCCCGCACCACCGCCGCCACCAGCTCCGGGTCGAGGTTGCTCGCCCGCGCCGCGTCGAGGATCTCCGCGCCGTAGGGCACCTCCGGCGCCACCGCGCCGTCGGTGAAGTGCCAGCTCCGGACGGCCGATCCGGCCGGGTCCTCGACCGGCGCCGGCGGCGGCACCCACTCGTCGTCGACCACGTGGGCGACCCGGGCGAGCGGCAGGGTGATCCGCCCACCGTCGCGAAGCGACAGACGCATGGCGTCGTCGTGCACCTCGAACGCGGTCACCTTGAAGTAGCGGCCGTCGTCGAGCACCACCAGGTCGGCCCGGGCCGGCAGGGCGACGGCGAGCGACGCCAGCAGCAGCGCGAACGCCAGTAGACCCGCCGGGGCGAACGCAAGACGCACGTTCCCCCGCCGGACGCGGCTGTCGATCTCCTCTCGCATGACGCTCGGTCTCTTCAACCGAGTTTACGTCCCCGGGCATTTCCCCGTCACACGTCACCCGATCATGGCCGCGCCGCGGCCTCCTGAGCCTCGACGCCCCGTCGAGGCTCGAGACCCCTCGGCCGGAGAGCCCGCCTCACCGGCGCGGGAAGTGGCGCTCGTAGAGGGTCTTCAAGCGGTGCTGGTGGATGTGGGTGTAGATCTGGGTGGTCGAGATGTCGGAGTGGCCGAGCATCATCTGGACCGCCCGCAGGTCCGCGCCGTGCTCGAGCAGGTGGGTGGCGAAGCTGTGGCGCAGCACGTGGGGCGAGACGTCGCGGACGCCGGCCGCCCGGGCGTGGCGCTTCAGAGTCTGCCAGAACGCCTGGCGGGTCATGGCGGCGCCCAGCCGGGAGAGGAAGACCGCGTCGCTCCGCCCCCGCTCGAGGGCCGGGCGGGCGCGGCGGAAGTACTCCCCCAGCCAGCGCTCGGCGCTCTCCCCCACCGGCACGATCCGCTCCTTCGAGCCCTTGCCGAAGGCGACCAAGAGCCCCTGGTCGAGACGGAGCTGGGCCAGCCGGAGCGACACCAGCTCGCTCACCCTGAGCCCGGTGGCGTAGAGCAGCTCGATCATCGCCCGGTCGCGCAGGCCGAGCTCGGTCGTGGTGTCGGGGGCTTCGAGGAGGGCCTCCACCTGCTCCTCGGAGAGCACCTTGGGCAGCCGGCTCAGCAGCTTCGGGGCCTCGAGGTCGACCGCCGGGTCGTCCGTGCGCTCGCCTTCGAGCACCAGGTGGGCGAAGAAGCCCCGGGCCGACGACAGGGCGCGGGCGATGGAGCGGGGCGAGAGCCCCTGGTGGCGGAGGAAGCGGACGTGGGCGGCGAGGTCGGCCGGGCCCGCGGTGAGCGGGTCGATCCCGGCGCCGTCCGCGAAGGCGGCGAGGCGCGTGAGGTCGCGCTGGTAGGCGGCGACGGTGTTGGCGGAGAGGCCACGCTCGACCGCCAGGTGGTCCAGGTAGCGCTCGATCAGCCGATCCCAGGTCACGGTCGCTCCGGCCACGTTGGAGCCGGGCGCCCTCAGCGCAGCCGGACCGTCGCCCGCCGGCCGAAGAACGGGTTCTCGTCCCGCTCGGCGTCGAGCGTGGTCTCCGGACCGTGCCCCGGGTAGAGGATGTAGTCGCCGTCGAGCCCGAACAGCACCGTGCGGATCGAGTGCTCGAGCGCCGCCGGATCGCCGCCGGGCAGGTCGACCCGGCCGACCCCGCGGTGGAAGATGACGTCGCCGACCAGGATCTCCCGGGTGGCCTCGTGCACCAGGCAGACATGGCCCGGCGTGTGCCCGGGCGCGTGGAGAACCTCCAGCGTCAGCCCGGCCACCTCGACGGTCTCGCCGTCCTCGAAGTAGGCCGCCGGCTCGGGCGGCTGGCGGTAGCCGATCATCTCGGCGTACTCCGGCATCTGCACGCTCTCGAGGTACGGCTTGTCCAGCGGGTGGACGGAGAGGCCGATGTCGAACCGCTCGGCGATCGGCGCGGCGTGGGCGATGTGATCGAGATGGCCGTGGGTCAGCAGAACCGCCTCCGGCCGCCACCCCTCGGCCTCGATCTTGGCGATCAGGCGGGCGCTCTCGGCCCCCGGATCGACCACCGCGACCGCCGGCGGCACCCCGACGATGTAGCAGTTCTCGGCGAACGGTCCGACCGTCAACCGGGCCAGGACCATGCTCGGCCCGTCCACACGCACCGCGTTCACGCCGGGACCCTCGCCCCCGTTCCGGCCGCCCCGGCCGTCTGGTCCGTCCCGGTCTCCGGCACCGGCACTCCGTGGTCGCGACAGATCGCCAGCACCTCGGCCTCCTCGAGCAGGCGATCGGAGCGCTTCGCCTGCTGGAAGATCGCGTGGACCAGCTCCGTCTCCGGCTCGATCCCCCGCTTGCTCAGCCAGTAGACGACGTTCGACTCGCCGCTCATGGGGCCGACCTCGATCTCCTGGTGACGGCCGACGAGCGCCGCCGGCACCGCGCTGTAGACCAGGTCGGCCAGCCAGTTCTCGCCCTTGGCCTGCGCCTTGATGATCGCCGCCGCGTGGACGCCGGTGCCGGTGCGGAAGGCGTCGCGGCCGACCACGGGGTAGTTGTCGGGCAGCGGCACCCCGGTGACCTCGGAGACCAGGCGGCAGTACTCGGCGAGCCCGGAGAGGTCGCGGTCGATCCAGCCGAGCAGTTGCATGTTGACCAGGATCTGGTCGATCGGCGCGTTGCCCACCCGCTCGCCGATGCCGACCGCCGTGCCGTGGAGCCGGTCGGCGCCCGCCTCGGCCGCCGCCAGCGCGTTGATCACCGACAGCCCCCGGTCCCGGTGGCCGTGCCAGTCCACCTTCACCTCGTCGCCCACCACCCCGCGGATGAAGCGGATGACGTTGCGCGCGCCGTTGGGCGTGGCGTGCCCCACCGTGTCGGCGACGCACACCCGCTCGGCGCCGGCCTCGACCGCCGCCGCGTAGAGCTGGCGCAGATCCTCCGGCTTGGCGCGGGTGGTGTCCTCGGTGACGAACATCACCGGCAGCCCCTCGCCGACCGCGAAGGAGACCGCGTCGCGGGTGAGCTGCAGCATGCGACCCATCTCCCACCCTTCGGCGTACTGCCGCACCGGCGAGGAGCCGATGAAACAGCTCGCCTCCACCGGCAGGCCGGTCTGCTGGCTGATGTCGACGATCGGCTCGATATCGGCCCGCACCGTGCGCGCCGCGCAGTTGGGCCTGATCGGCAGCTTCTGGTCGGCGATCTCCCGGGTCAGCCGAAGCGTGTGCTCCTTGGCGTGCGGCCCGGCGCCGGGCAGGCCGATGTTCGCCGACTCGATGCCCAGGCCGACCATGCCGTGCAGGATCGCGAGCTTCTGCTCGATCGTCGGGTTGCGCACCGACGGCGACTGGAGACCGTCGCGGAGGGTCTCGTCGTCGAGCTCGACCTTGCCCCGCCCGGGCCTGAGCTCCTCGCCCCCGGCACGGTTCCAGTCGTAGATCAGGTCGGATTCCTGCGGCACCATGGCGCCTCCCGGCAGAAGATTCGTGAGATCGAGGATGACCTTACCGATTATATGGTCGACTCCTCCACCGAGGCGCCGCCGGTCCGCCGCGAGCTGCTAACCCTCCGAGACGGCGTGCGCGATGCGGTCGCCGACGCCGGCAGTGTCGAGGTCGCCGCCCAGGTCGACCGTCGTCTGGCCGGACTTGAGCGCCCCGGAGACCGCCGCCTCGACCCGCTGCGACGCCTCGGCGTGGCCGAGGAAGTCGAGCATGAGGGCCGCCGACAGGATCGCGGCCAGGGGGTTGGCCTTGCCGGTGCCGGCATACTTGGGCGCCGAGCCGTGGACCGGCTCGAACATCGACACCCGCCCCGGGTGGACGTTGGCCGAGGCGGCCAGGCCGAGCCCGCCCTGCAGCGCGGCCCCCAGGTCCGACAGGATGTCGCCGAACATGTTGTTGGTGACGATCACGTCCAGCAGATCGGGCTTCCTCACCATCTGCATGGCCAGCGCGTCGGCGAACATGTGCTGCGGCTCGATGTCCGGGAACTCCGCCGCCACCTCTTTGAAGCAGCGCTGCCAGAGGTCGTGGGCGTGCTGCATGATGTTCGACTTGTCCGCCATCAGCACGCGCTTCCTGCCGTGCTCGCGGGCCCACTCGAACGCCGCCCGGATGATCCGCTCGACCCCCTTGCGGGTGTGGATCTCCTCCTGGACCGCGACCTCGTCCGGCGTGCCCTCCTTGAGCCGGCCGCCGGCGCCGACGTAGGCGCCCTCGGTGTTCTCGCGGAAGACCACGAAGTCGACCTCCGACTCGTCGCGGTCCTTGAGCGGACACAGCCGCTTGTCGTACAGCTTGATCGGCCGGAAGTTGATGTAGAGGTCGAGCTGGAAGCGGGTGCCCAGCAGGATGTCGGCAGCGTGGCGCATGTCCGGCACCCGCGGGTCGCCGTAGGCACCGATGAAGATCGCCGAGTAGTTTTCGCGGAAGTCGTCGAGCGCGCCTTCGGGCAGCGTCTCGCCGGTGTCGAGGTAGCGGTCGGCGTCCCAGAGGAACGTCTCGAGCTCGAGGGGAAGATCGAATCGCGCGGCCGCCGCTTCCAGGACCTTCACCGCCTCGGCGGTGACGTCCTTGCCGATGCCATCGCCCGGCAGAACGGCGATCCGCTGCGGCCTGCGGTCGCGTGGATCGGTGGTGTTCATCGCGGCGGGGATGGTAGCACGGTGATTGACGGAATCGTCCGGGGCTCGCGCAACCGGTCCGGCCGGTAGACTCTGCGGCCGTGGCCCGCCCCTTCGACAGCTTCTGGGATCGCTCCTACCGGGACGGCTCGTACCTCGATCACTGGGACCCGCCCCAGGTCCCGGCCGAGCTGGCGGCGGTGGTCGCCGCCGGGCTGGTGCCGCCGCCGGAGAGGGGCGGCCCGGGAACGGGGCCGGACGGTCGGGAGGACGGGACCGGCGGGACCGGCAGGACCAGCGGGACCGGCGGGACCAGCGGGGTCAGGCGGACCGGTCGGGTGCTCGACGTGGGCTGCGGCGCCGGCCTCGAGGCGATCTACCTGGCCGGCCTCGGCCTCGACGCGATCGGCGTCGACTCCTCCCGCGAGGCCCTGAAGCGGGCCAGAGAGCGGGCCCGTGAGGCGGGAACGCACGTCGACTGGCGCATGGGCAGCGTCTATCGGCTGCCGGTCGACGACGCATGGGCCGACCTGGTCCTCGACCGCGGCTGCCTCCACGGCATCGATCGGGAAGACCGCCCGGACTACGCCCGGGAGATCGAGCGGGTGCTTCGCCCCGGGGGCAGGCTGCTGCTCCGCGGCGCCCGCGACGACGACGACGAGCGTGGCCTGGTCGGCATCGGCGCCCGCGAGCTCGACGCCCTCTTCCCGGACGAGCGCTTCACCCGCGGCCCGCTCGTCCCGATCACCCTCCACGCCCGCGCCGACGCCCTGCCGGCCGTCCTGGTCCTCGTCCGCAAGCGGCCGACAGCGCGCTGAGGCCCGGAAACAGGACGGCCGGCGGCGATCTCGAGCGCCGCTGGATCCCCCTCCGTGCGGCGCCCGGAACCACCACCGGCCGTTCCGAGTCCTTCGTCCAGGTATGACGGACGCGGCGGATCTATTTCGCATGGACCTCGACCGTAGACCGCGAAAGGTCCGAGGGCAGCCGGCCGGGGGCCCCCTTATCGGGACGCTCAGGACGCTCAGGACGCTGCTCCCAGCTCCGCCCGAGCCGTACCAGAAAAACCGATACAGTAACTCCCGGAAATCGCAATCATCGAGGACCTCATGCCAAGAGCTTCCACCACGACGAGATGACCGCACCCGCCTACGAGCTGCTCATCGAGACCGACGCGAAGACCAAGGCGGCCCGGCTCCGCCTGCTGGACCGGAACGGGGTCCAGGTCGGCGCCCACCAGGTGCGCTTCGGGGAGCACTCACTCTCCCTTTGGGAAGGGCTCTTCGACACCCGGGAACACGTCCGCCGCTACGAGGGGAGCACGGGCGCCGCGGAGGAGATCCTGGAGCGGCTCGGGGTGTTCCTCGGCGACTCGGTGCTGGGGCCGGAGATCACCGGCGCCCTCGCCCAGGGCGTCCAGCACCGGACCCTCCTGGTGCATCTGCCGGAGACCGGCCGCGACCCCATGGCCGCCGCGTTCGCCCGGGTGCCCTGGGAGATCGCCCGCCCGGCGCCCGATGAGAAGCCGCTCTTCGAGCGGAACCTGGTGGTACGGGCGGTCACCGACGACATGGACTCGGGTCCCTGGACGGTCCCCGCCCCGACACCAGACGAGACCGTCCGGGTGCTGCTGGTCTTCTCCGAAGCCCCGGGCTCTCGCCCCCTCGCCATGCGCCTCGAGCGGGAGGGACTGCTGGACCTGTTCTACGACGACATCCTTCCCAACCGGCGGGTCGAGGTGGACGTGCTCTGCCACGGCGTGACCCGGGAGCTCCTCCGCCGCCGGATCGAGGACCGGTCCGGGTACCACGTGGTCCACTGGAGCGGCCACGGCCACCACGACCTGTTGGAGCTCTACGGCGAAGATGGCAAGCCCGACCGGATCTCGGGCGAGGAGCTCCTGGAGCTCTTCGACGACGCGGGCGGCTTCCTGCCCCACCTGGTCGTGCTGAGCGCCTGCCTCTCCGGCACCCTGGTGAAGGCCCGGAGCTGGGACGAGCTCCGCGGCGCCCTGCGAGAGGCCGATCCGGCGACCCGGGCCACGGAGGCGACCGGAGACGGTCTCCAAGGCGGAGAGAGAGCCCTGGCCGAGGACGCCGCACCCGAAGCGGACGCCCTCCCCCAGCTCACGACCGAACGCCCGGGCTACACCGGCACCGCGATGGCCCTCCTCCGGGCCGGCGTGCCGCAGGTGGTGGCCATGCGCTACGAGGTCGGGGACGCCTACGCCCGCGAGCTGGGCCGGCTGTTCTACCGGTACCTGCTGGCGGACACGAGCCCCAAGAGCCCGGCAAAAGCCCTCTCGCTCGCTCGAAAGGCCCTGGCTCGGAAGAGGCTCGCCGGCCGGCCGGACCCGGCCTTCCACCCGGTCGACCACGCCACACCCCTGGTGTTCGGCCGGGAGGTGGGCCCGCTCCACCCGCCGGCCGGCCGCAGCCCGGCGCTCGAGGAGAGGCGCCCTCGACCGCAGCCCCTCCTGGTCGGAAGCCGGGAGCTCGACCGCCCGGAGCGGTTCGTCGGCCGGGGCCGAGAGCTCACCCACCTCCGGACGACGTGGCTCGCCCGCGAGGGACCGGCCGTGGCCCTGGTCCAGGGCCTCGCCGGGCTCGGCAAGACGGCCCTCGCCGCCGAAGCGATCCACCTCTGGCACCGGGACCTCGACGGCGTGTTCGCGTTCCAGTCGAAGCCCACCCCGCTGAGCGTGGACGAGCTCCTCACCCAACTGGACCGCCGCCTGGCCCTTCATAGCCCGGAGTACGAAGAGCGCTCACGGAGCCATCCCAACAGGCGGATCTACCTGCCGCCACGGGAAGACCTCCAGGGAGAGGAGCGCTACCGACTGCTGCGCGACAACCTCCTCGAAGCGCTCCGGAGCCACCGCCTGCTCCTGGTGCTGGACAACTTCGAGACCCAGCTCGAGACGCTCCCCACCGACGCCGGCTACGCCTGCGCGAACCCGGAGTGGGACCGCCTGCTCAGCCACCTGGCGAAGAACCTGCCCGGCACCGGCTCCCGCCTGCTGATCACCACCCGCCACCGCCCGGCCTCCCTGACGGGGCCCGACCGCGCCGACCGCACCCTCTGGATCCCCCTCGGCCCGCTCCCCATGGACCAGGCGATCCTGTTCGTCCAGGCCCACCCTGCGCTCCGGGACCTGGCCTACTCCGACGACGGCGGCTGGCGCCTGGTCGTCCGCCTGCTCACCGTGAGCCGGGGCCACCCCCTCATCCTCACCCGCCTCGCCGCCCTGGCCGGCGACCCCGAGGCCCTGGAGCAAGCCCTCGACACCCTGACGACCGCCGGCCTCGCCGCCCTCCCGGACCTCTTCGACGAAGACCTCTCGGACGAGGAGCAGCGCAAGGAGCACGACTACCTGGAGGACGTCGCCGTCCGGTCCGTCGACCTCCTGCTGGAGCGGCTCACCCCCGACGCCCGCCGGCTCCTCTGGGTCGTGACCCTGGCCGGCGAGCCGGTGGACTACGGAATGATCGAGGGAGTCTGGTCGGGCGAGACGGTGGGCGCGTCCACCCCCGCCCCGGCCGTCGAGCCGCTCCTGACCGAGCTCACCACTGCCGGGCTCCTCCACCGGGAGACCGAGGACGGCGGCGCCTACGCCTTCCATGAGCTGGTGCGGGAGCGGACGGCCGCCTGGATGGAGCGACACCCGGACGAGCGGCGTCACCGGACCGAAGCGGAGGTCCGGACCGCCTACGGCGAGCGGTACGCCGCCAGGTTTCAAGACCTTCGAACTTCGGGCGCTCCCGGATCGAGGGACCAAGCCGCCGAACTGGGCCGCCGGGCCCTCGCCCACCTGGTCCAGGCCCGGGCCTTCGACCGTCTCGGATCCTTCGCCAGCGGCCTGGTGATCGGCACCCGCGACCCGGTCCTCCTCCGCGAGGTCGTCGCCCGGCTCCGGGGTGTGGCGGACGAGCTCCCCCCGGGAGAGGTTCGCTGGAGCGTCCGGACGTACCTGGCCGACGCCCTCAGAATGGGAGGCCGACCCGACGGGGCGCTGCCCTTCTACCGCCAGGCGGCCGACGAGGCCGAGAAGGCGGAGCACTGGAGAAATGTCGGCTGGATCTGCCAGAACTGGGCAATTGCCCTCCGGCACGTCGGTCAGCTCGACGCGGCCCAGGCCACCTACCTCCGGAGCGCCGAAGCCAAGAAGCAGGCCGGCTCTCCGCGGGTCGACGTTCTGGGAAGCGAGCTCGAAGCCCTGCGGATCGACATCAATCGGGGAGATGTGGAGAACGCCCTGCCCGAGGTGCAGCGACGACTGGTCGAGATCCGCACCTGGTGGAACCGGCACCGCGCCGGCAAGCCGGTTCCCGAGGCGCCGGACCCGATCTTCTTGGGGCGAGCATACGTAGGCGCGCTGGACATCGCCAGACAAGCGAACCTGGCCCTGAAGCACTGGCAGGCCTGCCTGGTCCTCCTGGAGGAGACCGAGCAGACAGAGCGCGCCCTCGGCGAGGGGGCCCACGAGCTGGCCGGAACCCGGTTCAATCGGTACGGCCCTCTCCTCCGCCTCGGCCGCCTGGACGAGGCCCAGGACGTGCTCGAGGGCTGCCTCGCGGTCTACCGCGACAAAGGAGACCAGACAGGCGAGGGGCGGGCCCTGACGGCGCTCGCGAATCTATGGAAGGAGCGGGGGGACCTGGGGCAGGCGGTCGGCCTCGAGCGCCAGGCCTTGACGATCTGCAACAGCCTCCCGGACCTGGGGGATCGCGCGATCTCCCACAACAACCTCGCCAACTACCTGACCAAGACCGGAGAAATCCACGAGGCCGCCAGGCACCGCCTGGCAGCGATCGTCTACTCCATGATCACCGGGCACGGGCAAATCCTCACTCAGATCAACAAGAACCTGGCGCTGGCCATGCACCACACCGCGGCGGCAGGAGAGACCTACCCCCTCCCCCGCCTCGCCGACCTCCTGGCCCGGCCGGAGCTCTCGGCTCTCCAACAAACCCTGACCGCCTTCAAGGCCGACCCGGAGCAGCTTCAGGCCGCCGTCGACCAGTTTGCAGAGGAGATCCAGAGCGCCATCGACAGCGGCACCGCAACCGAGACTCTCGGAACCGAAGACAACGGCGATTGACCGGCCAAAGGGCCACCGAGCGAGCTCACTCCGCGCTGACTCCCCTTCCTTCACTCTTGGGTCCGAGCTCCAACCTCATCGGCGCACGGTGGCGCTTCACCAGTCGGACCTGGACCTCGCCGCCCGGCTGACGGCCACCCGAGATGCGAGCCCGGCCACGTTCACCGAGCAGCTCGGGAGCCCCGCCCCTCCGAGCCTCGAAGACCGCGGTCCCCAAGATCGCCCCCAAGTCCCTCGGCCCCTCTCCCCCCGCGTCCCACCGCGTGGGGGGCAAGGGACCCCACCACCCACCCCGTCTTCCCGCAACAACGCGCTGAGTTGTCGCGCAGCGTGGCGAACGGTCTGGTTGTGGAGCGGGGCGGGGGGACGAACGGCTCGCGTGAGGAGCGGCCGGGAGAGAGGGGCGTCAAGGGGCGCTGGCGGCCGCGTCCGCGACGACCGTTGAGCAGCCAAGAAGGCCCGACGCGGACGCCAACGAGGCGGGAGTTTGACTCCCAGCCCTCCAGTTCTCCCGCCGTCCCCTTCGAGCCCCTCTCTCCCGGCCGCTCCCGGCAGACCCTCCGCCCCTCAAACCGCCGGGTTGGCGATCTCGGCGTCCGCCTCGAGCCCCAGCCGCAGCAGCAGGTTCTGGAGAATCCGCGCGGTCAGGCCCCAGACCTGCCGCCGCCCCACGTGGTAGATCCGGAGCGTCCGCTGCACGCCGTCGATCTCCACCGCCCGATCCTCCACCAGGTTCGGGTTGGCGAACGCCGTCAACGGCACGGCGAAGACGTCCGCGATCTCGGCCGCGTTGGGATCGGCCTCGAACGCCCCGGGGATCGCGCCGACGCACGGCACGATGCGGAACCCCGATGGCGTCTCGCTCTCGTCGAGCTCGCCCAGGCGCACCACCGACTTCTCCGGCAGCCCGATCTCCTCCCGGCTCTCGCGCAGCGCCGTCTCCCACATGCCCTCCCCCAGCTCCGCACCGCCGCCGGGAAACGCGATCTGGCTCTTGTGGTGGGGCAGATCCGCCGAGCGCTCGGTGAGCACCGTCCAGAGCTCCTGCGCCTCGACGTAGAGCGGCACCAGCACGGCCGCCTGCCGGCTGCCGCCGGGAGGCAGACGCCGGGGCGGCGGCGACTCCAGGCGGTGGCGGACGTCGACGATCCAACTGTGGATCTCTTCCTGCGGCGCGCTGTCGTGGGGTCCGGTCATGAATCCTCTCGGTAGACGGGCTGGATGGTCAGGGGGACCCGGGCGCTCGCGGCGACCGTCGTTCCCGATCCGCTCGCCTCGCCCGACCCGCCCGGGAAGGCGAACCCGAGACGGTACAGGAAGACGTCGCCCCGCGTCCACCAGAGCGGCTGGGTCCGGTCGGGGGACCCCGGGTCGACCGTGAACACCACGCCGCCCGCCGGGGTCAGGGTGGTCTGCACCAGCGTCGCGTCGTCGAGCTCGATCCGGGTCGGGGCGCCGGCACCGAAGGCGAGCCGCAGCCCGCCCAGGGGGACCGGGCTGCCGACCAGCAGCTCGGCGTGGCCGGAGGTGTCGGCGATCAGGTGCTCGCCGCGGTCCGGCACCGTGATCCCGGGGCCGGTCGAGCGGATCCAGAGCACGCCGAGCTGCACCTCGCGGGTCCCCGGCAGGTCGCGCTGGGTCGATTCGCTGGGCAGCAGCCGGGCGGCCACCGGCGAGACGAACGTCCCGGCGCGGAGCGCCGCCGGCTGGGCGACGGTCCGCGGCGCCAGCCAGCTCGGGTAGAGGAAGGGCGCCGCCACGGCCGCCACCACCAGCGCCCAGGCGGGGCGCACCGGCCGCACCGCGACGAACCAGAGCGCCCCGTAGAGCGGCACGAACCAGTGGTTGCCGGGGCCGCCGAGCCCGCCGGCGGCGCCGGCGAAGTCGAACGGCCGGACCGCCAGCCAGACGGCGAGGGCCGCGACGACCATCCACGGGATCGCCAGCCGGCCGGAGCCGACGCGTCCACCGCGGTCGAGCGCCGCCCCCAGGAGGAGCACCACGGGCAGGAAGTAGGGCAGCACGCCGACCGTCCGGCCGGCGACCAGGAAGAGCAGGTTCCACCCCCACAACCCGAGATCCCAGACCGGCCGCGGGGCGCCACCGGGGAGCCAGTCGTCCCCGCCGGAGAGCCCGGTCATGCCGTGCAGAAGCCGGCCGACCTTCCCCGGCGCGGGAGACTCGCCCGCCGCCGCCCCCTCGTCGCCCCCTCCGCCCTTCGGCCAGGCCGAGACCGGCGTGTCGACCGCCGGGAAGCCGGTCTCCGTCAGGAAGACGCGGCCACGGGTGGACCAGGGCAGCCAGTCGTCGCCCGCGGCATGGCCGACGGCCGAGACCAGGGCGAGCAGCGCCAGCAGGGCCGCGCCGACCAGGGCCGCCGCCCGCCGCCGCCGGACCGGCGCCGCGGCCAGGACCCGGGGCGCCGCCAGGACCAACGGCAGCGCCAGCAGCAGATAGGCCGGGTGGCTCGCCGCCGCCAGGGCCAGCAGGGCGCCGGCGCCGAGCCACCGGCCGACGCCGCCCCGCGCCTCCCCCGGCAGGCTGCCGGAGTAGACCTCGGTCATCCGGGCGGACGCCGGCCCCTCGCCCCGGTAGACGAGGGCGTAGGCCGAGACCACCGCCGCCAGGGCGAACAGCTCCGGGCCGATCCGGAAGGCGTAGGTGAAGGTCACCGACGCGAAGACGGAGACCGCCACCCAGAGCGGTGCGACCGACCCGAGACGCCGCGCGAGCACCCGGGCGCCTACGACCGCCGCCAGGGCGAGCAGCAGGACGTTGGCGACCGCCGCGCCGCGGACCGGCGCCAGGCCGACGAACGGCGCCAGGAAGACGGAGTACGGCACCGGCACGTCGAACGCGATGTGATCGCCGGCGTCGCGGCTCCTCAGCCGTAGGCCCTCGGGCCTCGTCCCCCAGTCGGCGACGAAGCGCTCGGTGTCCCCGGCGGCGTAGCCGAGGTTCAGGTCGTGGGCCAGGCTCGCCGCCTGCATCCAGATCGTGGCGGCGTCCGACGTCGGCGCGCCCCCGTCCGCGCCGCCCGCCGCATCGAACGGATCGAAGGTCAGCGCGCCGACCAGCAGGGCCAGCAGCAGGACGCCGAGGAGCAGCCACCAGCGGCTCCCTCCCGCCATACCGGCCCGGGCTCCGGGCAGCAGCACGCCGCGGCGCTCGGGCCCCAGACCCATCAGATCTCCTCCGTCCACGCCGGGGCCGGCGCCACGATCGGACCGCGGTGGACAGTCGGCTCCCGGAGCGCCGGCAGGGCGACGGCGCCCGCCTCCTGGAGGTCGAGCCGGAGCCGCGCCGGCCCGGGCGGGCGGCGCACCGCGACCTCCAGCAGATGGCTCTCACCGGGCGCCAGGTCCCGCGGCAGGGGGAGCCACGGCCGCGCGGCCAGCAGATCGCCCTCCGGAGTGTCCAGGCCGAGGCGCAGGGCGATGCCACCCTCGCCCCGCCAGGCCGCCAGCCAGCGAGCCGGGCCGGAGTTGGTCAGGGTGACCCGGAGGAGGCGGCGCTCCCCCTCCGGCCAGGGGCGCGCGGCGCCGTCGACCGTGATCCGCCCGGCCGGGCTCCAGGTGAGCGAGGTGGGCGGCGGCGGCGCGGCCGGGCGGTCGCCGGGCGGCTCCGCCTCAGCCCAGGCCGTACAGGCGGCGATCACCGCCTCGGCCGCCGCCGCCGGGTCGTGGCGGCGGGCGACGTGCTCCCGCGCCGCCCGGCCCATGGTCTCGAGCCGCTCCGGGGCGGCGAGCAGCGCCGCCAGGCGGGCGACCAGGGCCGGCACCTCGTCGTCCCCGAGGGGCACCTTGAGGGTCACGTCGTCCGGCAGCTCACGGAACTGGGCGTAGTCGGAGACCACCGCCGGCCGTCCGGCCGCGAGCACGCGCAGCAGCGACGCCGAGGTCTCGCCGGCGGTCGGGTAGCGCAGGTTGAGGCAGAGGTCGCAGGCGCCGATCGCGGCCTCGAAGTCCTCCCAGGGGACGAAGCCGGTCTCGTGGACCCGATCGGCGACGCCGAGCTCGCGGGCCAGCGCTTCGAGCTCGACCCAGCTCCCCTCCGGGGGCCGGCACCCGCGGGCTCTCCCCCACCACCAGCAGGTGGACCGCCGCCAGCTCCGGCGCGGCGAGCGCCTCGACCGCCCGGAAGGTCCGCTTGATCGGGGTCTGGAAGCCGAACGAGCCGAGCACCGGCGACCCGTCCGGAATGCCCAACCGCCGGCGGAAGGCGCGGCCGGCGCCCTGGTCGGCCGCCGCCGGCAGCGGCACCCCCATGGGCACCACCCGCACCCGCAGCTTCGGGTCCTCCTCGGCGAGCCGTTCGGCCGCCCAGCGGTTGTGCACCAGCACCCCGCGCTGGCGGCGCAGGAGCGTCCGGTGGGCCGGCAGCTCGAACAGCATGGCGCCGACCTCGGCGCCCCACTCCCGGGGGCGCGCCGCCTCGGTGCCGATCCAGCCGTGGTCGGCCTCGAGACGCCGGCGGTAGCCGACGAAATCGGTGTGGGAGAGGTGCTCCTCGGAGGCCAGGTGGTGGAGCACGAAGTCGTGCAGGGTCAGCACCCCCGGATGGGCCAGCGCCAGGGCCTCGACCGCCTCGTGGTAGCGGTTGTTGCCCATCTGGTAGAGGGGCAGCCGCTCCGGCTCCGCGGACACGACGCCGAAGCGCTCCACCACCTCCTGGTCGACCGGCTGCCCCGGCAGGGCAAGCACCCGTACGTCGGCCCGCTCGCACAGCGCCGGCAGCAGGTCGACCGAGTAGTCGGCGATGCCGGAACGGACCGGCGGCAGGGGGAGACGTAGTCGATCGCCGGGGGGCGGGGGCGGCTCGTGGCGGGGGTTGTCATGGGCTCGAGATCGACTCGGCATCCGCTCGTCGGCCAGCGCGCCCGCTCCCCGGTCGCGGACCCCCGGCCCGCGGACGGGCCCGGACCGGCCGCGCCGGCGCGGGACCGACTAGCTCTTGGGCGTGGCCGCGGCCTTGCCGGCGGCCTTGGCGGTCTCGCCCATCTGGCTCCGCAACCAGGCCTCGATGTACGGGTCCAGGCCGCCGTCGAGCACCCGGTCGGTATCGCCCATCTCGAAGCCGGTCCGGTGATCCTTGATCATCCGGTAGGGGTGCAGGACGTAGCTCCGGATCTGGCTGCCCCAGGCGTTGTCCAGCTTCAGGCCCTCGCGCGCCGCCCGCTCCTCCTCGCGCTTCTTCATCTCGCGGTCGTAGAGCCGCGCCTTGAGCAGCTTCATGGCGGTCGCCCGGTTCTTGATCTGGCTGCGCTCGTTCTGGCAAGCGACGACGAGGCCGGTCGGGTTGTGGGTGATGCGCACCGCCGACTCGGTCTTGTTGACGTGCTGACCGCCGGCGCCCGAGGAGCGGTAGGTGTCGATCCGCAGATCCTTGTCGTCGATCTCGATCTCGACATCGTCGTCGACCTCCGGGTAGACGTCGACCGAGGCGAACGAGGTGTGGCGCCGGCTCTGGGCGTCGAACGGGCTGATCCGCACCAGCCGGTGGACGCCGGCCTCGCCCTTGAGGTAGCCGAAGGCGTAGGGGCCGCGCACGGCGAGGGTGGCGCTCTTGATGCCGGCCTCGTCCCCCTCCTGGCGCTCGATCAGCTCCACCTCCCAGCCCGACTGCTCGGCATAGCGCAGGTACATGCGCAGCAGCATCTCGGCCCAGTCCTGGGACTCGGTGCCGCCGGCGCCGGGGTGGATGCCGACGATGGCGTTCTTGTCGTCGTCGGCGCCGGCCAGCATCAGCCGGAGCTCGTAGCGGTCGAGCTCCTTGCCCAGGGAGTCGAGGAACTGCTCGACCTCGGCGTCGGCCTCACCCTCGGCCACCAGCTCGCCCCAGGCCTCGAGCTCGTCGCCCTGCTCGCGCAGGCGGTTCAGCAGCTCGACCTGGCGCTCGACGGCGCGGCGCCGCTGGAGGATCGGCGCGCTCTGGGACGGGTCGTCCCAGAAACCCGGCTCACCCATGGTGCGGTCGATCTCGGCCAGCTCTGTCTCCAGGCCGGACTCCTCAAAGATACCCCCGGAGGTGGTCGAGCTGCTCCTTGAGGGCTTCGATGCGTTGATTGACTTCGGGACCGATCATCGGATGCTCCTTGAGGGACTGCTCCTGCGAGCGGCGGCGATGATAGCAAAGGCCGAGAGCAGGAACGCGGCGGTCGGCACGGCCGAGGGGGCGCGCACGAAGGGCGTCATGGTACGGCGCCCGGAGACCCGGCTCCAGAGGATGCCGGTGTCGCCGACCCCGAGGCTCTGGCGGACCGAGCCGTCCGGGCCGACCACCGCCGAGATGCCGGTGATCGCCGCCCGGAGCAGCGGCCGGGCCGTCTCCGCCGCCCGCCACCGGGCTGCCCGGAAGTGCTGGCGGGGTGCCGCGCTGTCGCCGTACCAGGCGTCGTTGGTCATCGTCACCAGAATGGTCGCGCCGGCCCGGGCCAGCTCCGCCACCTCGCCCGGGAAGGTGACCTCGAAACAGATCGCCAGCCCGAGGCGCTCCTGCTCACCGGCCCCCGCCCCATCTGACGCCCCGCCGGGCGCCCCATCGGGCGACCAGGGGAGCAGGGTGACCCGGTCGGCCGCCGTGTAGGCCCCGGCGTTGCGCGCCAGGTGGTCGAGGAAGGAGAAAACGCCGGCCAGGGGCACGTATTCCCCGAACGGCACCAGGTGCCGCTTGTCGTAGCGCACGGCCGCCTGGACCGCCGGCAGAGCCGTGCCCGGAAACGCGCCGAGCCCCCCGCGGCCGTCGAAACCGTCGCCATTCCCGGCACCGGGTGCGCCTCGGGGGACGGCGTCGCGATCGGTCGCGGCGCCCGGCGCCGGCGGCGACACCAGGTAGGCGGAGTTGAAGTAGAGCGGCGAGGGCGACCGGTCGGAAAGACCCTGGCCCGGCGCCTCGCCGCCCGCCTCCGCCTCCGCCCCGGTCGGGGCCGTGACCCGGGGCACCTCGTGGGTCGAGTTGAGCAGGATCGAGCAGCCGCGGTCGGCGATGCGCTCGACGTCCCGGGCGAGCA
Organism: uncultured Acidobacteriota bacterium; assembly: GCA_963843755.1. Taxonomy (GTDB): domain Bacteria; phylum Acidobacteriota; class Thermoanaerobaculia; order Multivoradales; family DATKCC01; genus CAWJLS01. The sequence continues at coordinate 354,831 of CAWJLS010000010.1, read as the reverse complement.
GCGGGTCGCGCTCGAGCTCGAACGGCCAGGCGGCGCTCTCCGGCCAGACCACCAGCGCCCCGGGGCGGTCGCACGCCTGGTCGGTCATCCGCATCAGCCGGGTGTAGTCGCGCCGGGTGACCGCGGCGTCGTACCCCACCTGGTTGTAGATCGCCGGCTGGACGATCCGCACCGGCCCGCCCACGAGGTCGGACGCGCCGCCGCCGATCTCCGCCCACCGGCCGTGCCCCCGGTCGGCGGAGAGGAGCGCCCCGTCCGCGTTCCCCGGACCGGCGAAGCGGGCGCCCAGGACGAGCAGCAGCAGCGGCACCAGCAGGCCGGCGAGCGCCGGATGCCCCCGCCACCGCCGCGGGCCACGACTGCGAGAAGGGCTCCCTGAGCGGGTCCCGGAGAGGGCGAGCGCCAGGCCGCAGTTGGCGAACAGCACCAGGTAGGAGACGCCCCAGGCGCCGATCCACGCGCCGAGGGGCAGGGCGCCGGCGACGTCGGTCCAAGCGTAGCCGGCCAGGTTCCAGGGGAAGCCGGAGAACAGCCAGCCGCGCACCAGCTCGAGCGCCACCCACAGGGCGGGGAGCGCGACCAGCGCGGCCGGCCAGGAGAGGCGCCGCCGGACGAGCGCGCCGCCGGCCGCGAACAGCGCCGTGTAGGCCCCCAGGTAGAGCGCCAGGCCGAGCATCAGCAGCCAGGCCAGCCAGGGCGCCACGCCGCCGTACACCTCGAGCGTCGGGACGATCCAAGGGATCGACACCAGCCAGAAGACGGTGCCGTGGAGCCACCCGAGCCCGAACGCCGTCCGCAGGCGGCCGACCTCCAGCAGCAGGAGGAGCGGCACCAGCGCCAGCCAGGGCGCCAGCACCTGCGGCGTCACGCCGAAGCCCCGAGCCCACAGCGCGCCGCCGGCCGCCGCCACCAGCCACGGCGCCAGGCGCCAGGCCCAGCCTCGCTCTCCCGCCGACCTCACGGAGACCAGGGTCCGGGCTGTCCATGAACGCCCGCCACGAGAGCCGTCACCTCAGACCTACCGGGTGATCCACGTGTCGAGGTCCAGGCGGCGCCGCAGCTCCGCCGCCACGCGCTCGGCATCGTCCTGGTGCTCGAACGGACCGACGCGCACCCGGTAGAGGGTCCGGCCGTCGTCGGTCACCGGCGAGATGAACGCCCGGAAGTCGTTCGCCTTGAGGCGGTCGAGGATCTCCTTGGCCTTGGCCTGATCGGACGAGGAGAAGACCTGGATCACCACGTCGCCGCCGGTGAGCGAGCCGCTCGGGTTGGCCGCCTCCGGCGTCCGGCCGGTGCTGTCGGGCGGCTTGGCCGCCTTCTCCGGCGGCTCGGCGGGCGGCTCGGGCTTGGTTTTCTTGGGCGCCGTGGCCGCCTTGCCGGTCTTGGCCGGCGCGGACTTCGAGCCCCCGCCACCGTCAGCCTCCTCGTCGAAGAAGGAGAGGGCGCCGACCCCCTCCTGCTCCGGCACCGTCTTGGCGCCGCCGGCGGTTGCTCCGGCCGCCTTTCCGCCATCGGGGGTGCTCGCGCCCTGGTCGGCGGCCTGCGCCGGGGCCTGACCGGACGCCTGATCAGGGGTCGACAGGGACCCCCCATCCCGGTCCTGGAGCCGGGCCTCGATCTGCTGGGCGCCGGCCGGGCCGCCGCGGCCGACCCAGACGCCGGAGAAGAAGGCCGCCACCAGGCAGACCAGGAGGATGACGAAGGCCACCAGCACCTGGCGGCCGGTCAGCGCGATCTCGTAATAGCTGGGCTCGTACTGCTCGCTCACGGTGTGTCGGAGCCTCCTTCACCGCCGGCCTTCTTGCCGAACGCCTCGAACGCCTTGAACAGGTCGATCGGGATCGGGAAAAAGACCGTCGAGTTCTGCTCGGACGCGATGTCGGTCACGGTCTGCAGGTAACGGAGCTGCAGGGTGACCGGGTTCTGGGAGACCACGTCCGCCGCCCGGGCGAGCTGGCGCGACGCCTGGAACTCGCCCTCGGCGTGGATGACCTTGGCCCGCTTCTCCCGCTCGGCCTCGGCCTGGCGCGCCATGGCCCGCTGCATCTCGGTCGGCAGGTCGACGTGCTTGACCTCGACCATGGAGACCTTGATCCCCCACGGGTCGGTCTGGGCATCGATGATCTCTTGGAGCTGCTCGTTGAGCTTCTCGCGTTCGGAGAGCAGCTCGTCGAGCTCGGCCTGGCCGAGCACCGACCGCAGCGTGGTCTGGGCGAGCTGGCTGGTGGCATAGAGGTAGTTCTCCACCTCGACCACCGCCTTGGCCGGCTCGACGACCCGGAAGTAGACCACCGCGTTGACCTTGACCGACACGTTGTCCTTGGTGATGACGTCCTGGGGCGGCACGTCGTGGACCACCGTCCGGAGCGAGATCTTGGTGACCTGGTCGATCGGCCAGAAGACGAAGATGATGCCGGGCCCCTTGTCCTTGGCGAGCAACCGGCCGAGCCGGAAGACCACCGCCCGCTCGTACTCGTTGAGGATCCGGATCCAGCGGCTGAGCAGGAAGACGGCCACCAGCACCAGGAAGAACAGGCTGAACAGGCTACCTCCGACCATGGGTGTCCCCTCTCTAGATTCAGGCTCTATCGTTCGGACGCGTTCAGGCTCGCGGCTCGTCGGTGGCGGCTCGGACGGTCAGCATCAGACCCTCGGCGGCGACCACCTCCACGACCTCGCCGGCGCTCACCGGCCCCTCGGCTTCGGCCTCCCAGAGCTCGCCTCGTACGAAGACTCTACCGCGAGGCGCCAGATCGTTGCGCGCGATCCCCTGGCAACCGATCGTTCCACCCGGCGGCCTGCGGTCGGCGTAGAGCTCCTCCGGACCGCGGATACGATCGCTCAACCAGACGGCCAGGCGGGCCGCCAGGGCGACGCCGTGGTAAAGCAGCAGGCCGGCCACCACCGCCAGAGCGACCAGGCCGGCACCGGAGAGCGCGAAGCCGTCGGGAGCAGCGGCCATTCCGGGCTCAGGCTCTCCCGGACGGGTCGACCGGCTCGGTCGACCGGACTGGCCGGGCGGGCGCGGCCGTGCCGGGGGCGCCGATGCCATCGAGGACGGGCCGGACCCGGAGCCACATGCCCTCGACCGCCAGCACCTCCACCGGGTCGCCGCGGAGCGCCGGCGCCTCGGACTCCGCGTCCCAGATCTCGCCGTGGACGAACACCTTGCCGCGGGGCGAAAGATCGCTCTGGGCGCGGCCACGCTCGCGGATCATCCCCTCGACGCCGGTGCGCACCTGGGCGCGGTGGGCCCGGAGCACCTGGAACATCAGGAACAGGACGACCACGATGGTGGTCCCAGCCGCCGTGACGATCACCTCCAGCGAGACCCGCAGCGCCGGGTCCGGGCTGTTGAACAGCATCAGCGAGCCGATCACCAGCGACACCACCCCCGCCGTGGTCAACAGGCCGTAGCTGGTCACCTTGATCTCGGCGATGAAGAAGATCAGCGCCAGCGCCAGGAGCGCCAACCCGGCGACGTTGACCGGCAGCACGGAGAGGGCGAAGGCGCCCAGGACCAGGCAGATGCCGCCGATGACGCCGGGGAAGATCGCGCCCGGGTTGTACAGCTCGATCAGCACCCCGAGGGAGCCGATCGACAGCAGCCCGTAGGCGATGTTGGGATCGGCGATCAGCGCGAGGAACCGTTGGGCCCAGGTCGGCTCGTGGGTGCGGATGACCGCGTCGCGGGTCGCCAGGACGACCGGTTTCTCGGTCTCGCCCCGGATGGTCCGGCCGTCGACCTCCGCCAGCAGCTTGGGCAAGGTCGGCGCGATGATCTCGATCAGGCCGAGCTCCTTCGCCTGGTCGGCGTCGTAGGACAGGGCGTCGGTCACCGCCTTCTCCGCCGCCTCGACGTTGCGGCCGTTGCGCTTGGCGAGGGAGCGCATCTGGGCGGTGGCGTCCTGCTCGATCTTCTCGCCCAGGGTGCCGCCGATGTCCTGCCCCTGGCCGCCGATCGGTGACGCCGCCCCGGCGTTGGTTCCCGGGGCCATGGCCGCCACGTCGGTCGACATCAGGAGGAAGAACCCGGCCGACGCCGCCTGAGCGCCCGGCGGCGCCACGTACCCGATCACCGGCACGTCGGTGGCCAGGATGTCGCGGATCATGTCCCGCATGGAGGTCATCAGGCCGCCCGGCGTGTCGATCTCGATCACCAGGGCCGCGGCGTGCTCCTGCTCGGCCTGTTCGATGGCGTCCGCGAGGAGCTGGGCGGCCACCGGGTGGATCGGCGTGTCGATGCGCACCCGGACCACCTCACCGCCCGTGGCCCCTACCCCGGTCAGGGCCCCGGTCAGGGCCGCGGCCGGCGGCTCGGCGAGCGCCTCGGCCGGCACGCCGGCCCCCGAGCCGAGCCCAGCTCCGAGCCGGCTTCCGAGACCGGCTCCGACCTCGGCCAGAACGGGCAGCGCCAGGCCGAGGACGATCCAGGCGAGCAGCAGGTGGGGCACACGGCGGGCGGCGGTGCGATGAGGTCTCATAGGCGTCTCAGCAGTCTATACGACGCTCCCCCGCGCCACATTCCGTCTCGACCGGCGAGGCCGGCCGCCTCAGCCGTCGAGCATCGCCTCCCGGTAGTGGCGCACCGGCACCGGCCCCATGGCGGTCGCGGCGTCCATGAAGTCGCGCAGAACGAAGCCGTCGCCGCGGGCCTCCCGGACGTCCCGGTAGAGCCCCATGATCTGGTCGTAGCCCAGCCAGTAGGAGGTGATCTGGGGCGCGCTGGTGATCGAGCGGACCCACATGTTGCGGGCGAACTGGTCGTCCTGGAGCGCCTCGTCCTTGACGAACCGGAGCACCTCGTCGCGCTCCATGCCGTCCGTGTGGACCCGGATGTCGACGATCGTGCGGGCGATGTTTTCGAGCTGCTTCTTGAGGTGGGCCAGGCGGTCGAGCGGACCGCCCCAGCCCTGGTCGAGCATCAGCCGCTCGCAGAAGGTGCCCCAGCCCTCGGTGTAGACGCCGTCGGCGAACAGGCTGCGCACCTTGTGGGGCTGGCGGGCGGCGATCTTGAGCTGGGTGTAGTGCCCCGGCACCATCTCGTGGGGGGTGATCATGACGTTGAAATGGTGGTTGAAATCGCGGAAGAAGGCGTCCTTCTGCTCCGGCGTCGCGTCGTCCGACGGGGTCGGCAGGTAGAACAGGGTGTCCGCCTCCGGCGCGTACGGACCGGCCGGGTAGACGCCGCCGACGCTCTGGCCGACGAAGAAGGAGGGCGACGGGCCGACCCACAGGGTGCGCGGATCGGGCAGGGTGATGACGTCGTGCTCCCGGGTGAAGGCAAAGGCCTTGTCGACCAGGGTGCGGAAGTCGGCGACGAGTTCCTCCGACGACGTGGCCCGGTCCTGGGAGACGCGATCGAACAGCCGCCGGATCAGGGCGACGTCGTCGGCCGGCGGCGCCTCGTCCGGAAAGATCCGGCTCCAGACCTGGCGTCCGTAGGCGGCGGTCTCCTGGCGCTTCTCCACCAGCGCACGCTCGGCCCGCGCCCGCACCTGCTCGACCGGCTCGTCGACGCCGTCGACCAGGCGGAAGAGCTCGGCGTAGCGCTCCTTGCCGAGCCGCGGCGAGCCGCCGGCATGACCGGCCAGAACCTCGAGGTCGCCCGCCAGGGCGTCCATGGCGTCGGCGGCGGCCGCGGCGGCCTGCTTCATCGACGCCGCCAGCTCGTCGTCGTCCGGCGCCTGGTCGTCCGCCGCGGCGGCGAACCCCTGGCGGTAGAAGGCGGCGGAGGCGCTCGCCTGGCCGGAGGCGATCCGGGCGTGCTCGGCGGAGACGGTCGAGGGATCGGCCGCCCCCAGGGTCTCCCGGGCCTGCCGCACCAGTCGCGGCAGAAGCGCCGCCCGCGCCGCGGCGGCGGCGAGCCGGTCGCCGGCCGGCAGATCCTGGCGCACCAGCAGGAAGACGTTGGCGTTCGACGCGATGCCGGTCCAGAACAGCGGATCGGTGCGCGGCTCGTTGACCGTCTCGTAGGAGAACAGCTCTCGCTTCGCCTGGCGCAGCAGCAGCTCCCGGTCCAATTTCCGATTGAACCGCCGGTCCCGCCGCTCAGCCGGGGTCAGGCCGTCGTCCCGGCCCTCGCTGCCGCCGCGGTCCTCGCCGCGGGCGGCCTCCTCCAGCCGCCGGACGGTCTCCCGGTTGAACGCCACCCAGGCGTCGAGGCGCTCGGGCGTCAGATCCTCGAGCTCGCGGTCGTGGGTGTGGAGGCCGGCGGCGGTGGCGCGGCTCGGGTAGAAGGCGAAGTAGCGGTCGAGGTAGGTGTCGACGATCGGGTCGGCCTCGGCCGAGGTGGCGTCGGCCCCCTCCTCGGTCTCGGCCGGCTCCGGCGGGGCACAGGCGGTGGTCGCGAGGAGCGGGGCGAAGACGAAGAGCAGGACGGGCAGGATGCAGACGGGTCGGCGAGCTCGCATGGGGTCCCCCTTCGATCGGATGCTGTCAACGGAAACCGCCGGCCGCGGAAGATGTCGCAGGGCGGGTCGGCGGGACGATATCAGGGGGCGGACAGCGGGGCGGATCGTTGAGCGGTTGAGTGGTTGAGCGGTTGAGCGGCGATGAGGGTCGCCGGAGCGGTCCGGGGGGTGACGGCTCCGGGACGGCGCGCGACCTGGAGGGTTGGAGGCGCAACGCGCACCTCGGCTCGGGACGCGCCGGGCCTAGACGACCGCTCGACCGCTCCCGCGGGCGCGTCCCTCGACGCCCTCCACCGCCCACCCCCCGGACCGCTCCCCATCCGTATCGATCGCTGCCTCGGCGGTCGACTCCTCACCGTTGGTTGCCTGCTCTCCACCAGGTGTCAGGTGAATGGACGTGCTGATCCGCTCACTTCCGACACGGTTGCTGCCGGACTCCGCGCCCCTTCGATCAGAGGTACCGCGGCCGGATGGCCGAGAACCGGGAGAAGTCCCGGTCGCCGGTCACGAGCTCGAGCACGCCATGCTCCTCGCAAACCGCCGCGATCTGGGCATCGAAGACCAGGTTGCCGCGGGCGGCGCCATCCTGGAGAGTCGAGCGGAAGCGGCCCCAGAACCGTTCGCCCGGGAGGAGCAGTCGGAGGCTGGGGCTCTCGAGCAGCCGATCGATGAGCTCGATGGCTACCTCCAGGCTCGACGGTGGCGTGAAGACCTTGGGGTGGGTCACGACCCGGAGGAACTCGCCGATGCAGAAGACCGGCAGGCCCCACGGGGTGCCGCTCTCGGCGATCTCGACGAGCTGCGCCAGGGCCTCCCCGTGCTTGGCGTGCTCACTCCGGTGGGCCGCGATCAGGACGTTTGTATCGACGCCGGTCATTTCGGCTCGTCCAGAAGGTCGTAGAGGGCTCGACGATCCATGACCTCGACCGCCGGCGGAGCCGTGCCCTCGACGATCGGGAGCTTCAGCCGAAACGGCTCTTGCTCCCCGCTCAGCCGTGGAAGGAGGCGGGCGCGGAGGGCATCCTCGACGTAGGACTTGAGGCTGGTCCCAGCCGCCGCGGCTCGGGTCTTGGCTTCGGTCAGCAGGGCGTCATCGAGGTCGAGCGTGGTCTTCATGATGGGCGAACCATATCATGAAGCCGTAAATACGGTCGCCATCTACCACTCGATGCCCACCACGAGGATCCAAGTGGTGGGTTGCCACGGGCGGCAGAGTCCCGAGACCCCTCCTCCCGCCAAGGCAACGATCGTTGAGGCGTGAAGCGGCCGGGAGGCTCCGGTCAGAGGCCGCTGACGGACGCGCCCGCGGGGACGCCTGATCTGGCAGAGGTGGACACGCGCGGCCGTCAACGAGGCGCGCGATCAGCTCCGTTCAGGCAACCGACGCGCGCCGTGCCGGCAGACCGGAGCCTCCCGGCCGCTTCCGGCGAACCCTCCGGCGAAGGACTCTTGAGGTGCTACAAGCGACCCTACAGAAAACTACTCGCCAGGTTCGCCAGCTCGCTCCGCTCGCCCTTTTCCAGGTTGATGTGCGCGTACAGCCGGTTCCCCCGCAGGCGGTCGATCAGGTAGGAGAGGCCGTTCGAGTGCTTGTCGAGGTACGGCGTGTCGATCTGGAAGATGTCGCCGGTCATGACGATCTTGGTGCCGTCGCCGGCGCGGGTGATGACGGTCTTGACCTCGTGGGGGGTGAGGTTCTGGGCCTCGTCGACGATGAACATGATGTTCGAGAAGCTCCGCCCCCGGATGTAGGCCAGCGGCACGATGTGGAGCTTCTCCTTTTCGATCATGTCGTCGATCCGCTTGTACTCCTTCGACGTCTCGGTGAACTGGTTCTTGATCACCGACAGGTTGTCCCACAGCGGCTGCATGTAGGGGTTGACCTTGGACTGGACGTCGCCGGGCAGGTAGCCCAAGTCTTTGTTCGACAGCGGGACGACCGGGCGGGCGAGGTAGATCTGCCGGAACTGGCGCCGCTGCTCGAGGGCGCCGGCCAGGGCGAGGAGGGTCTTGCCGGTACCCGCCGCCCCGGACAGGGTGACCAGGGGGATGTCCGGGTTGAGAATGGCGTCGAGGGCGAAGGTCTGCTCGGCGTTCTTCGGGCTGATGCCGTAGGCCGACGGCTTCTTCACCCGCCGCAGGGCGCCGCGCTGGGGGTCGAAGCTGGCCAGCGCCGATTTCGAGTCGTGGCGCAGGATGAAGAAGTGGTTGGCCGGCGGCGCGCCTTCGACCAGCCCGTTCGCCGGCACCGACTCTTCGGCGTAGAGCCGGTCGATCAGCTCGCCGTTCTCCACCTCGATGTGGGTGGTGCCGCGGTAGAGGTGGTCGACGTCCTTGATCCGGACGGTCTCGTAGTCCTCCGCCAGCAGGGAGACGGCCCGCGCCTTGACCCGCAGGTTGATGTCCTTCGAGACCAGGATCACCTTGCGCGGCGCCTCGCGCTTGGCCAGGGCGAGGGCCGCGTTCAGGATGCGGTGGTCGTTCTTCTTCGACCCGAACAGATCCGAGGCGTCGACGTCGGTGCGCTCCTCCGGGATCACCCGGAAGCGCCCCTTTCCCGGCCCGTTGATCGGGATCCAGTCGCGCAGGTCGCTCTCCTCCGACAGGGTGTCGAGCTGGCGCATGAACTCCCGGGCGTGGAGGTTGATGACGTTGTTGCCCTTCTTGAACTGGTCCAGCTCCTCGAGCACGGTCAGCGGCACCGCCACGTCGTGCTCCTCGAAGTTGGACAGGGCCATGAAGTCGTACAGGACGACAGAGGTGTCGAGGACGAAGATCTTCGGTTGCTCGTCGATCATGGACGGCCGGCCGGGGGGACGGAGGTTGTCGGGAGATGCTGCGGGAGGGGCGCGGAGTGGGGCGGATCGGACCGGTTCGGCGTGGCGATGTTCGTTCGAACCGATCCGGGCACCATGAACGACTTTCTACCACAGGACGACCGCCGCTCGGCGGTCGCGGACCCCTTCAGTTGGGCTGGCCGGACGAGTCGTCGTCCTCGCCGTCACCCTCGCGGATCTCCATCGCCTCGCGCAGAACGTCGGGCTCGATCGACTGGAGGAAGAGCTCGATCGCCTTGGGATTGGCGAGCAGGCCGCGCAGGGTGCGGGCCGTGAGCTCTTTGCGCCGCTCGACCGGGTCATCGCCCCAGCCGGCGGGCGGATCGGCGGCCGGCTCCGCCAGCGCGTCCGCCGGGCCCTGGGGTTGCGAGCCGGCGGCGGTGAGAGTCGCGGCGAGCAGGTAGGCCCGCCGCCGGTCGTGCAACGAGGCGGCCGTCGTGCCGGTCGTCTCCGACACCACGGCGAAGGTGCCGTCGTCGCGCTCTTCCACCCACCAGGCCGGCCCCTGCTCCGCGCCGCCGGCGGCATCCCGGGCTTCGGATCCGGATCCGGCTCCGGACGCACCGGCCGCCCCGCCACCCCGGCGCAGCCGCCGGAGCGTCTCGCGCATGAAGTCGAGCATCTCCGCCTCGTCGGCGAACGACCCGAACGGATCGTCGGACGGAGGATCGGGGGGAGAGTCGGTCATCTCGGAGGGGAAGCGGGAATTTCGCAGACCCTACCACGGCGTACGCGTGGCTGATGGCGCCGTCGGTCGAACGCCCGGCCTACGGCGCCTTGTCGCCCTTGCCGACGAGCCCCCGCCACAGGCCGTCCGGATCGTCCCGCACCACGTCCACGAACCGCCCGCCGGCCAGGAACACCTCCGGCTCCATCGGCTCGAGCTTCGGCTGACGGAAGCACCACAGGAGCTTCAGCTCCAGGTTGGCCGTCTGCTGTTGGAAGCGCAGCTCGATGAACGACGTCTCGCCGACGGTCAGATGGTGGGCGGTGGCGAACGCCAGACCGCTCCGGCTCAGGTTGATGATCCGCAGGTCGCCCGGTGTCCGCAGGCTCCCCTGTACCCCCTCGACGGGAATGCGCATCTCCTGGCGCTTTCGGGTAAAGCGAGCCATGGAGCCTCCTCGTTCGAAACAGGCTGTCGTCGACCCCGGAACGGAATATCCGCCATCTTACCGCGCGCTCAGCTCTCGGGATTCGGCTGCACCGGCCGGACCGGGAGGGGCACGTTGCACAGGCTGACGTGCCCTACCTTGTCCAGGAACCACCCTTCCCGCCGCCAGCGCCGGGCGTCGATCAGGTCGCGGAAGGTCCGGGTGTCGGTGCGCAGCAGCTCGACCTGCGCCCGCTCGGCCTCCGGCAGGTCGCTCCCCAGGCGGATCGAGGTGATCGGCACGTACTCGGACGGGTGCTCGTAGAAGCCGAGCGCCCCGGTGCCCCGCGGCAGGGTCGAGAGCAGCTCCATCCCCTGGACCACCCGGCCGACCAGGGTGACGTTGCGGTCCAGGTGCCGGGGGGAGTGGCCGATCACCACGTAGAGCTCGGCGCCGCTGCCCGAGTCCGCCGCGTCGCCCCGGCCGACGCCGACCATGGCGTAGCAGTGGGTGAGCCAGGCGCGGCCGGTCGACGGATCGCGGGCCACCGGCAGGCCGTGGCTGAAGCCGACCTCCGGCGCGTAGACGTCGCCGTCACCGAGCGGGGTGAACGCGAGCGGCGCCAGCTTCCCGCCCTGCGCGCCGTCCCCGGCCGCGTTGCCCTCGCCGGCCGCCTGCCAGGTCGCGGTCCCGCCGATCGGCCGGTCCATCTCCGGCGGCAGCGTCGCCTTCGCCTCCCCCAGCGAGCGCGGCTTCGCCTTCGCGCCGGCCGCGCCGTCCTTGCCGTCGTCGCTGTCGCCGGCCTGGGGATCGCCCCACTGGACGACGTAGTTGTCCTGGGAGCGGACCACCGCCAGGCCATCGAAGTACTTCTGCCGCACGAGCTGCTGGATGTTGGCCACGTGGAGCGGCGCGAACTCCGGCGCCAGCTCGATCACCACCCGGCCGCCGGGCAGGGTGACGTAGAGCGTGGTGTCCGGATCGAGGGGGCGCCAGTCGGACGGGGCGGAGTCCGCGAGCACCTGGGAGGTCGTCTTGCCGGGCGGAACGGAAGGCGCGGCCGGCGACGGCGTGTCGTCGGCTCCGAGGCGGGCGCCTCCCGCGACGGTCAGGACGAAGAGGACGAACGCGGCCGCGCGGCCGGCGGAACGGATCTCGGGCATGGGGGGACTCCTTTCGCCCGAGAGGATGAAGCCTCCGCCCCGCCGGGTCAACTGCCGCCGCTCAGTGCTCGTGCAGGGCGTCTTTCTTCGCCTTGCGGCGGTCTTCGCGGGGCTGGCGCCAGTTGTTGTTGAACTGGGCCGGCTCCCAGGAGCCGTAGAGCGGGTTGGGCAGCACCCACCAGCGCTCGCCGATCCAGTCGAGGTACGGCCTGACCGCGTCCGCCCGACCGGTCGGGGTGTTGGCGACCACGTCGACGAAGTCGCCGATCTGGTCGCCGAACTGCATCAGCACCCGGTGGCTGCGGCCGACGAGCTGGCGCCGGCACCCTTTGTCCGAGCCGTACTGCTCGCAGCCCTTCACCACCGTCCCGAGGCCGAGGAAGACGTGGTCGTTCGCGACCGGGAAACCGGCCGAGCGCAGGTTGGACAGGGTCGCCTGGTCCAGGTCCTGGGCCCGGTTGGAGATGTAGTAGACGGCGACCCCGTGGTCGGCGGCGAAGCGGGTGAACTCGACCGCCCCGGGGAGCGGCTCGGCGATCTCCTCGCGGCACCAGGTGGACCAGGAGAACTCGCTGAACTCTTCGCCGGAGCGGATCAGCCGGGCTTCGTAGGGCGAGTTGTCGAGCACCGCCTCGTCGACGTCCAGGATGACGGCGGGCGAACGATCCCCCGCCGCGGCCGGGCGGTCGTCCTCCGGCAGGGCGCTCCAGGTCGGGTCGTTCAGGGCGTCGAGGAGCTTCTCCTGGGCGTTCCTGTAGATCTCCCGGAAGACCAGGTCGTGCTCGACCGCCTTCTGGACCCAGAGGGTGGCGTTCAGGAGGTCGTCGGCCGGCACGCCCGCGCTGGTTGGCGGGGTCTCGGGGTGCGGGGCGGCGGTGCAGCCGGCGAAGACGAACAGAAGAAGAAGCGCCGGCGTCGCGAGGCGGCGAGCGAAGGTCATGGTGGTCTCCTCGGGTCTCATCCTGAATCTCTGGAGATCGCGTCAGGGTCGGGCCCCGACCGTGCAGAGCGGTCGCAGCATTCTAAGCGCGCCGGGTGCCACCGGCGTGGCGATCCCGTGACCCGGCGCCGACGACAGGCCGTCACGCAACTGTTACGATCACGCAATCTTTGCGCACACGACACTCCGTAGTGTCGGGCGCGTTGACCTACACCGGACCCGACGCGCTCCCTTGCCTCGAATCAGGTCCACCCCATCGACCGACTTCGGAGGACCCTTCCTCATGGCTGGAAACCCACTCCGCTCCCTTCTCTCCGCCGCGCTCCTGCTCGCCGTGGGCGCCGCCCTGGCGCCGCCGCCGGCCGCCGCGCAGCCGACCGACCTGCTGCTCTCCGAGTACGTCGAGGGCAGCTCGCTGAACAAGGCGATCGAGATCTACAACGGCACCGGCGGTGCCATCGACCTGGGTCTCGGCGACTACGAGCTCGAGGTCTATTTCAACGGCTCCAGCTCGGCCAACACGACGGTCGACCTGACCGGCGTCGTCGCCGCCGGCGACGTGTTCGTGGTCGCCGACGACGGGGCCGACCCGGCGATCCTCGCCGTCACCGACCAGACCACCACCTCGTCGCTGTGGAACGGCGACGACGCCATCGTCCTGACCAAGGGCGGCGCCACGGTCGACTCGTTCGGCCAGGTCGGCTTCGACCCGGGCAGCCAGTGGGGCTCGGGCGCGACCGGCGCCAAGGACCACACGCTGCGCCGGATGGCCGCGATCTGCACCGGCGACACCGACACGGGCGACGCCTTCGACCCGGCCACCGAGTGGGACGGCTTCCCGAACAACACCTTCGGCGGCCTCGGCGCCCACACCGTCTCCTGCGGCGCTCCGCCCCCGCCGCCGCCGCCCCCGCCGCCGCCCGCCGTGGCCGAGATCTTCGAGATCCAGGGCGCCGGCCTGACCTCGCCGCTGGCCGGCCAGACGGTCACCACCGAGGGCAACGTCGTGACCGCCCTCGCCGACAACGGCTTCTTCATCCAGACGCCCGACGACCGCGCCGACGCCGACCCGGAGACCTCGAACGGCATCTTCGTCTTCACCGGCGGCGCCCCGTCCGTGGCGGTGGGCGACGTGGTCGACGTCACCGCCGACGTCAGCGAGTACTTCGACTTCACCGAGCTCGGCAGCGCGGCCGTCACCGTCGTCGCGGGCGGCGCGCCGCTGCCGGCGCCGGTCACCCTCGACGCGGCGACGCCGTCGCCGCTCCAGCCCCAGCCGGCCACCGAGCTGGAGCGCTACGAGGGCATGCGCGTCCAGGTCACCGGCGGCACGGTGACCAGCGGCAACCAGCACTTCGGCAGCGATCCGATCGCCGAGGCGTTCGTCGTCGCCGGCCCGAATCGGCCGTTCCGCGAGCCGGGCATCGAGTACCCCGGTCTGCCCGGCCTGCCGGTGTGGGACGGCAACCCGGAGATCTTCGAGCTCGATCCGGACCGCCTCGGCCTGCCCAACCAGGTGCTGACCGGCGGCTCCACCTTCGACGCCACCGGCGTGCTCGGCTACGAGTTCGGCGGCTACGAGATCTGGCCGACGGTGCTCGACGTCACCGAGGCCCCCCTGCCACGCGCGGTGCCGGCCCGGGGCACGGGCGAGATGACGGTCGGCTCCCTCAACCTGTTCCGGCTGTTCGACGACGTCGACGACCCGGGCAACAACGAGACCATCGTCTCCACCGCCGAGTACCAGCGGCGCCTGCACAAGCTGGCGCTCTACATCGACGGCGTGCTCGACGCGCCGGACGTGCTGGCGGTCGAGGAGGCCGAGAAGCTCGGCGTGCTCCAGGATCTGGCGGCCGAGATCGCCGCCCTGGACCCGGCCGTCTCCTACACGGCCTACCTTGTAGAGGGCAACGACATCGGCGGCATCGACACCGGCTTCCTGGTGCGCGACACCGTCGACGTCCTCTCGGTCACCCAGCTCGCCGCCGACGAGACCCTGTCGGTCGACGGCAGCCCGCTCCACGACCGGCCGCCGCTGCTGCTCGAGGCCGAGCTACACGGCGCGTCGGGCGGCTCGGGCGTCTTCCCGATCGACGTCCTGGCGCTCCACCAGCGCTCCCTGAGCGGCATCGAGGATGCGTCCGACGGCCCGCGGGTGCGCCAGAAGCGGCTCGAGCAGGCCGAGTCGGTGGCGCAGATCGTCCAGGATCTCCAGACGGCGAACCCGGACGTCCACCTGCTGGTGGTCGGTGACTTCAACGCCTTCGAGATCAGCGACGGCTACGTCGACGTGGTCGGCCAGATCGCCGGCGACTTCACGCCGGCCGACAACCTGCTGTCGGGCCCCGACCTGGTCGATCCGAACCTGACGAAGTTGACCCTGACCGTTCCCGCCGAGGAGCGCTACTCGTTCAACTTCCGGGGCACCGCCCAGGCGATCGACCACGCCCTGGCCTCGTCGGCGCTGGTCGACCGGGTGACCGGCATGGTCTATGGCCGCGGCGACAGCGACGCGGCGGTCGACCTGCTCTACGACGACACGACGCCGCTACGGGCTTCGGACCACGACGGCTTCGTCGTCTACGTGAAGGCCGACGCCGACGGCGACGGTGTGCTCGACGGCTCCGACCTGTGCGCCGACACGGCGATCCCGGAGGCCGTGCCGAGCCGTCGGCTGCTGCCGAACCACTTCGCGCTGGTCGACGGCGACAACGTCTTCGACGTCCGCCACCACGGCTCGATCGTGGCCAGCGAGATCACCACCGTCCAGACCGGCGGATGCTCCTGCGAGCAGATCCTGTCGGCGCTGCACCTGGGCGGCGGCCTGGTCAAGTTCGGCTGCCCGCGCGGCGTGATGCGCCACTGGATCCACCACGTGAGCCACCAAGTAGCCGTGGCCGGCTCCTGAGGCCGACGGCCGTCGTTCTTCCGCCCGGGGCGCCTCGACGGGCCCCGGGCGGTTTCTCGTCCGGCCCTCAAAACAGCAACGCCCCCCGAATCTCTCCGGGGGGCGTCGCAACCGTCGGTGGAGTCGCGCTCAGGCGATCCGCGAGACGTTCTCGGCCGCCGGGCCCTTCTGGCCCTGGACGACGTCGAACTCGACCCGCTCACCCTCGTTCAGGGTCCGGAAGCCGTTGCCCTGGATCGCCGAGTAGTGAACGAAGCAGTCCTTCGAGCCGTCCTCAGGGGTGATGAATCCGAAACCCTTGGACTCGTTGAACCACTTGACTCTGCCGGTGGTACGCATCTGGTACTCCCTAAATGTGTTGCAGTCGTCGGGGACCAAATTGCGATACCGACCGACGCCCTGCTTTGTTCCGCGGATTGAAGCCCCGCGTTAGCTCGTCCCGGTCCCTCCGATCACCTCGACCGGCGATACCGGTTCTGCTTCGAGGTTCCGTGCCGTTTCTCTCGGACCGTCCCCGCGGGGCCGGCTACCTCGTCCGGCATGAGCCTCGGGCACACGCGATCCAGAGTTGCTCCATGAAAGGTCCCTCTCGGAACGATGTACCGATCTTCTTACGCGGTATGCTACTACGGGCCTGACCGAGAGGTCAAACAATCTCTTCGATATCGATGAGCCACCGAACGAAATGGGGTCTCCCGACCGCCGTGAAACCCCCTCTGAACGACCTCCGGAGCGGTCGCCGCGAGGGGGTTCGATGAGCCCTGCGGCCCGCTCCGTCTCCGCCATACCGATGGACCCCGGAGACGTTCTGCTGCCGCCGCCTCACCGCGCCCACTCCCACGGCACCGCCGTCGCGCTGGCCGCCACGCTCCGGGTGATCCTGGACCCGCCGTCCCAGGAGACCGAGCCGATCCGCCAGCGCCTGTGCGAAGAGCTCGCCGGCTTCGGCCTCACCCCCCGGCTCGATCCGCCCGAAACAGGCACGGAACCGGGCGTCTCGACCGTCACAATGCGCGTCGCCCCGGGCCACGCAGACGCAGACGGTGACGGAGACGTCCCCGACCACCCCGAGGGCTATCGGCTCACCGTCCGGGACGACGGTATCTTCCTCGCCGCCCGCGCCCCGGCCGGCCTGTTCTACGCCACCCGCACCCTCGTCCAGTGGCTGCGCGCGGGTCTGAGACCTGGAGCAGGAGACGGGGAGCTCTCCGTCCCGGATCTGACCGTCGTCGACCGCCCGGACCTGGCGCTGCGCGGTGTCATGCTCGACGTCTCCCGCTGTCGCGTACCGACCCTGGCGGAGCTCTTCCGCCAGGTCGAGCTGCTGGCCGACCTCAAGCTCAACCAGCTCCAGCTCTACACCGAGCACACCTTCGCCTACCGGGGGCACGAGGAGGTCTGGGCGGAGGCGAGCCCGCTGACGCCGGCCGAGATCCGCGCCCTGGACGGCCACTGTCGGCGCTGCTTCATCGAGCTGGTGCCGAACCAGAACAGCTTCGGCCACCTCCACCGCTGGCTGGTCCACGACCGCTACCGGCCGCTCGCCGAAGTGCCCGAGGGCATCGAGCACCCGTTCAGCGACGGCGCCGAGCCGTTCAGCCTCTGCCCGACCGACCCGCGCAGCCTCGACCTGCTGGCCGACCTCTACGACCAGCTCTTCCCCTGCTTCACCAGCCGGAGCTTCAACGCCGGCCTCGACGAGACCCTCGACCTCGGCCGCGGGCGCTCCGCCGCGGCGTGCGCCGAGCGCGGCACGGTGGGCGTCTACCTCGAGTTCCTGCGCGGCGTCCACGAGCTGGTGCGCCGCCGCGACCACCGGATGCAGTTCTGGGGCGACGTGGTGATCGAGGACGAGCCGCCCGGCGGCCACTCTCAGCGGGGAGACCGCGTCCGGGAGATCCCGGAGGACGTGATCGCCCTCGAATGGGGCTACGAAGCCGGCCACCCCTTCCCCGCCCACGCCGGGCGCTACGCCGCCTCCGGGCTCGACTTCGTCCTCTGCCCGGGGACCAGCTCCTGGTCGAGCCTCGCGGGGCGGACGACCAACGCCGTCCGCAACCAGGCCGAGGCGGTGCGTTCGGCGGTCGCGGCCGGCGCCCTCGGCGTGCTGATCACCGACTGGGGGGATTACGGCCACCTCCAGCCGCCGGCGGTCTCCGAGGCGCCGTTCGCGGCCGGCGCCGCCTTCGCCTGGAACGCCGAGCTGGCCGGAGACCCGGACGGCTTCACCGCCGAGCGCCTGCCACGGCTCGTCGATCTCCAGGTCTTTCGGAACGGCCGGCCGGAAGGTGGAGCCACCCTCGCCGAGGCGGCGCTCCGCCTGGGCGACGCCCACCGCCAGGTGGGCACCCGCGACCGCAACGGCGCCGCCCTCTTCTTCCTCCTCGCCTTCGGTCACCAGGACCTGACCCACGCCCGCTACGACGGCCTGACCGAGGGTGGCCTGGCCCGAGCCGAGGCCGAGGTAGAGCGGGCCCTGTCCCTCCTCCAAGGCGCCGGTCAGGAGTCTCGGAGCCAGCGCCCGGACCGGGAGCTGCTGGTCGCCGAGCTCTCCTGGTCGGCGAAGGCGCTCCTCGCGGCCTGCCACATCGGCCGGGCGCGGCTCGACACCGGCCGCGACCGCCCCCTCGCCGCCATCCCGGCCCCCACCCGGACCGCCCTCGCCCAGGCCGTCGGCGCCTTGGTCGAGGAGCACGCCGTCCTCTGGCGCGCCCGCAGCCGTCCGGGCGGCCGCACCGAATCCGTCGCCCGCCTCGAACGCACCCTGGCCCTGCTGCGCTGATCCACCGGATCGGCCCCCTCAACGCCTCGATCCCCTTCAGGAATCCGCCCCGGGGCGACGCCCTGCGCCCGACAGATTCGCCGAAACATGGCAAGGAGGCCGGTCGCCGGGCTCAGGGGAACCGGGGGCCCGGCGGGTGCTCGACGCCCGCGCCCACCGGATCGCTCGGAGGGCAAGACAGCCCGTCGCGGGCGCTCGTGCAGGCGAGCACCACGCCCCGCGGCCAGAGAATGCGAGCCGGCCCCCGGGCCCCCGGTTCCCCTGAGCCCGACGACCGGCCGGTGTCCCCCTCCCTCACCCCCTCGGCACCCTCAGCCGAGGATCTTCCGGACCGCCGCCTCGATCACCCCCGGCTCGAGCTCCTCGAGCTCATACGTGACGTTGGCGATCGGCTTGGACACGCTCAGCACCCGCGAAAGCTGGATCGGCGTCCCCTCGACCACCACATCGGCCGGCGTCGCCTCGATGGTCTGCCGCAGCTCCTCGACCTGCTTCGCGCCGTACCCCATCGCCGGCAAGATCTTGCGGGCGTTCGGATACTTGGCGTAGGTCGCCTTGATCGAGCCGACCGCGTACGGCTCCGCCGAAACCATCTCGGCCGCCCCGGCCTCCTGCGCCGCGAACCACCCGGCGCCGTACGTCATGCCGCCGTGGGTCAGCGTCGGGCCGTCCTCGATCACCAGGGCCCGCTTGCCGCGGATCAGCTCCGGCTTGTCGACCGTGATCTTCGACCGGCAACGCACCACCGCGGCGCCCGGGTTGTGGGTCCGACAGCTCGCGAGCACCGCCTCGACGTTCTTCGGGTCGGCCGTCTCCACCTTGTTGACCACCAACAGGTCGGCCATGCGGAAGTTCGTCTCGCCCGGGTAGTAGGAGAGCTCGTGCCCGGGGCGGTGCGGATCGACCAGGGTGATGTGCAGGTCCGGCGAGTAGAACGGCGTGTCGTTGTTGCCGCCGTCCCACAGCACCACGTCGGCCTCCTTCTCCGCCTCGCGCAGGATCGCCTCGTAGTCGACCCCGGCGTAGACCACGAAGCCGTGGTCGATGTGGGGCTCGTACTCCTCGCGCTCCTCGATGGTGCACTCGTGCTTGTCGAGGTCGTCGTAGGTGGCGAAGCGCTGGACCGCCTGCTTGGCCAGGTCGCCGTAGGGCATCGGGTGACGCACGGCGACCACCTTCTTGCCCATCTCCTTGAGGATGCGGGCCAGGTAGCGCGTCGTCTGGGACTTGCCGACCCCGGTGCGCACCGCGGTGACCGCGATCACCGGCTTGCTCGAGGTGACCATGGTCCGGGTCGCCGAGCAGATGCCGAAGTGGGCGCCCCAGGAGACCACCTGGCTGCCCTTGTTCATGACATAGGTGTGCGGCACGTCGGAGTAGGAGAACCAGACCTCGTCCACGTCGTGGTCGCGGATCAGCGCCTCCAGCTCCTCCTCGGGGCGGATCGGAATGCCGTCCGGATACAGGTCGCCGGCAAGCGCCGCGGGGTAAGTCCGGCCTTCGATGTCGGGAATCTGAGTCGCGGTGAAGGCGACGACCTCGTAGGCCTCCTGTCCGCGGAACAGAGTGTTGAAGTTGTGGAAGTCGCGGCCAGCCGCGCCCATGATGATCACTCGTTTGCGGGCCATCGACGGCTCCTCTCGCTCGAGTCTGGGTGGATGGATTGGAATGGAGTACCTCTCCCATCGATCCTATCCGCGCCGGGCAGAGGAGCGACCACCCGGATGGGGGGGCCGCCCCCGGGGACACTCTCCCGGGGGCGGCGAGCTACCGACGATCGAACCGGTCGTTCACCGGTCCTTCCGGAGTCCTGAGGGGTCAGGGAACCGCGACCGGTCCCCCGTCCGGATCGCCCGGGTACTCCTCGACGGGAGCCTCCTCGAAGATCTCGACCTCGTTCTCCACGTCGACCGCGTCCACGTTGTCACACCGTTCCATGCCGATGCTGTTGGCCGCCAGGAAGAGGCAGAAGTGGCCCGAGAAGTCGGACACGTAGAGATCCGCCGGCGAGCCGGGCAGGCTCGGCGAGCCCCGGTCGAGGGAGAAGACGACGTAGTCGATCCCGGCGGTGGCTCTGAGGTCACCGTCGACGTCGTAGACCGCGATCGCGTCGACGTTGTCCCGGTTGGTCAGGCCCATCTGCGCGGCGGTCGCGTAGAGGAAGAAGGCGCCGCCACCCGGCGGGGTCACCAGGATGTCCGATGGCCGGCCGAGCCAACTGTTGCTGACCTTGTCGACGGTGAAGAAGATCGGCCGGTCGTTGCGCATGTCGCCGTCGATGTCGAAGAGCTGGAGCTCCAGGGCATCGACGTTGTCGAGCTCGCGGCCACGGTTGAGGACGTTCGGCCGCAGCGACGGGATCAGGTTGTACTGATCCTGGTTGACCGACAGCAGGTTGAGCGACGGACGGGTCGGATCGAACGGCGCCCCGAGGGTGGTCGCCGGCCCGCAGACGGTCGACGGCGGCGGCGGGATCGACGCGGCCGGGCCCTGCATGGTCAGGCCGTTGGTGACGTACCGGTCGCCGGCGGCCTGGAAGTTGTTTTCCTCGGTCGCGTACTCGGTACCGGCCTGGCCCTGGGACTCCTTGCTGCCCGAGAAGTAGACCGCCACCGGCGCGTACGGGTCGCGCTCACCGGCCGAGTGGCCGTCGTTCTCGTCCTGGGGGGTGACGCCGTAGTTGGGGGCCGGGATGTGGACGATCGGGCCGGCGAAGCCGGCATCGCAGCCCATGCCGAAGCCACCGCCCAGCAGGGCGTAGATGTCGGCGGTGTTGATGAGGCCGGGCGCGCACACGTGGATCGAGGGCGAGTGGGCGTCGATCGAGATCGGATCGGGCGGCGGATTGGCGGGAAGATAGCCGGCGGTCGCAAACAGTGCGAGGACGGCGACGAGAACGACACGGCGAGTGTTCATCAGTCTCTCCTTCTCCTCATGATGAGAGGATCTGGGTGGATGGCCCTCCGGTTCTCCGACGGAGGGACGGGACCCGGCCGGGCGGCCGGCTGATTCGATCTGCCTACATTGAAGTATGTGCAGAAATACGGAGAACCGGGACAGAGGGCGCACCGCGAGGCCCTGACGGGGCTCCCGAGCCCCCGATCGAACGGCGGTAGCGCCTCGCCTGGGGCCGGGTAGGATGGGACCCGTGACCGCCTGGACCCGCCAGCCACCCACCCACTGGACCGGCGACGCCCGCGGCCTGGCGGCCGAGCTGGCCCGGACGCTCGACGGCGAGGTGCTGTTCGGCGCCGGTGAGCGCGCCCTCTACTCCACCGACGCCTCCAACTACCGCCAGCTCCCCCTGGGGGTCGTGCGGCCCCGTCACGCCGCCGACGTGGAGGCCGCGGTCGCCGCCTGCCGCCGCTTCGGCGCCCCGATCCTCGGCCGCGGCGCCGGCACCAGCCTGGCCGGCCAGGCCTGCAACCTGGCGGTGGTGCTCGACTTCTCGCGCCACATGAACCGGGTGCTCGAGGTCGACCCGGACGCACGGCTGGCCCGGGTCGAGCCGGGGGCGGTGCTCGATGAGCTACGCCGGAGCACGGAGCCGTTCGGCCTGACCTTCGGCCCGGACCCGGCGACCCACGACCGCTGCACCCTGGGCGGCATGATCGGCAACAACTCCTGCGGCGTGCACTCCGTGCTGGCCGGGCGCACGGTCGACAACGTCCGCGCCTTGGACGTGCTGGCCTACGACGGCACCCGCATGACCGCCGAAGCGCTGGACGATCGCCGGCGGCGCCGGATCGAGGCCGGCGGCGGCCGGCCGGCCGAGATCGTCCGCCGTCTCGCCGCCCTCGCCACGCGCTACGGCGACGCCGTCCGCGAGCGCTTCCCGCCGATCCCCCGCCGGGTCTCGGGGTTTACCCTCGATGCCCTGCTGCCGGAGAACGGCTTTCACCTGGGCCGCTCGCTGGTCGGCAGCGAGGGGACCTGCGCCCTGGTGCTCGAGGCGACCCTCGAGCTGGTCGACTGGCCCGGCCACCGCGCCTTGCTCCTGGCCGGCTTCGACGACGTCGCGGCCGCCGCCGACGCGGTGCCCGGCCTGCTCGTCCACCGGATCGCGCGGATCGCGCGACACGACCCGGCGGACCAGAAGCCCGCAGCGGACGCCGGCGCCGGGATCATCGGCCTCGAAGGGTTCGACGAACGGCTGATCGAGGACCAGAGGCGCAAGCAGCTCAACCCCCGGGGCCACGCCCTGCTGCCGGAGGGCGCCGGGTGGCTGCTGATCGAGCTCGGCGGCCCGAGCCCGGAGGAGGCCGCCGACCGGGCCGAGCGGGTCCTCCGGACCCTCGCTTCGGCGCCCGGCTTCCGGGCCTCCCGGCTGCTCACCGAGGCGGCCGAGCAGCGCCTGCTCTGGACGGTCCGCGAGTCCGGCCTCGGCGCCACCGCCCGGGTGCCGGGGAGGAAGCCCTCCTGGGCCGGCTGGGAGGACTCGGCGGTGGCGCCGGAGCGCATGGGCGCCTACCTGCGGGAGCTCCGTCGCCTCTACGACCGCTACGGCTACCACGGCGCCTTCTACGGCCATTTCGGCGACGGCTGCCTCCACACCAGGATCGACTTCGACCTGGCGTCGCGCGACGGCGTCCGCGCCTTCCGCGCCTTCTTGGACGAAGCGGCGGAGCTGGTGCTCGCCCACGGCGGGTCGCTCTCCGGCGAGCACGGCGACGGCCAGGCGCGGGCCGAGCTGCTGCCCAAGATGTACGGCGAGGAGCTCTGCCGGGCGTTCGCCGAAGTCAAGGCGATCTGGGACCCGGACGATCGGCTCAACCCGGGCAAGGTGGTCCACCCATACCCGCTGACCTCGAACCTCCGGCTCGGGGGGAGCGCCGAGGGCGCGGGCCATCCGTTCCCCCGCTGGGAGCCGCCGACCCGCTTCCGCCTCGCCGGCGACGATGGCCGGCTGTCCTCGGCGGTCACCCGCTGCGTCGGCGTCGGCAAGTGCCGGCGGACCGAAGGCGGCGTCATGTGCCCGAGCTACAAGGCGACCCGCGAGGAGCGCCACTCGACCCGCGGGAGGGCCCGGCTGCTGTTCGAGATGCTCCAGGGGGAGGCGATCGACGACGGCTGGCGGAGCGAGGAGGTGCGCGAGGCGCTCGACCTGTGCCTCGCCTGCAAGGCGTGCCGGCGGGAGTGCCCCGTCCAGGTCGACATGGCGACCTACAAGGCGGAGTTCCTCAGCCACCACTATGAAGGGCGCTTGCGCCCCCGCACCGCCTACGCCGTGGGGCTCGTCTCCTGGTGGCTCCGGATCGCCGCCGCCGTGCCCGGCCTGCCCCGACTGGTCAACTCCCTGAGCCGCAACCGCCGGAGCGCCCGGCTGCTCGAGGCCCTGGCCGGCATCGCCCGGGAGCGGCCGATCCCACGGCTCGCCGAGCGCACGTTCCGAAGCCGGTTCGAGCGATCCCACCGGCCCCATCGGCCCCATCAGCAAGGGCCACCGCGGGGAGACGCCTCACCCACCGTGTCGAGCGGCGCCGGGCGGACAGAGACCGCCGCCCCGCGCGGCCGGGTTCTGCTCTGGCCGGACACCTTCCACGACCACCTCCGCCCGCGGGTGGCAGAGGCGGCCGTCGCCGTGCTCGAGGCGGCCGGCTTCGAGGTCGTCCTGCCGCCCAAGGGCCTCTGCTGCGGCCGCCCGCTCTACGACCAGGGCTTCCTCGGGCTGGCCGAACGGACCCTGCGCAAGACGGTCGGCGCCCTGCGCGCGGAGATCCGCGCCGGCACCCCGGTCGTCGGCCTCGAGCCGAGCTGCATCGCCGTCTTCCGCGACGAGCTGACCGACCTGCTCGCCGACGATCCGGACGCCCGGCGGCTCTCCGAGCTGACCGTCACCCTGGCCGAGCTGCTCGAGCAGCGGGCCGGCGACTGGGCCCCTCCCGGTGCCACGGATGCGATCGGCAAGTCCGGAGCGGCCGAAGACGCCGAAGGCGGCGGCCCCGCCCGGCGGGCGCTCGTCCACGGCCACTGCCACCACCGGGCGGTCATGACCCTGGACGCCGACCGGGCGCTGCTCGGCCGCCTCGGCATCGACGCCGAGGTGCTCGACTCCGGCTGCTGCGGCATGGCCGGCGCCTTCGGCTACGAGCCGGACAAGCTCGCCGTCTCCCTCGCCTGCGCCGAGGAGGTCCTGGCGCCGGCCGTGCGCAGCGCACCGGCGGAGACGATCGTCCTGGCCGACGGCTTCTCCTGCCGGACCCAGATCGAGCAGACGACGGGGCGGGAGCCGCTGCACCTGGCGGAGCTGCTGGAGGCGCTGTTGGACTGAGCGAGCCGGGCCGTTCGGCAGACGAGAGCTAGACGCCGGACGAGGTCGCGGCCGGCGCCTCGGCGGGCTGAGTGGCCCCGGCCGCCAACTGCCCACCGCTTCCACTGCTCCCGTCACTCCCGCCGTCCCCCGGCACCTCCTCCGGGAAGCCTTCCGGCTCCCGCGGGACGATCTCGGCGTAGATCCGGTAGAGCTGCTCGACCGCCCGCACGTAGGCCACCGCCGCGGAGCCGCGGCAGTAGCCGAAACGGGCATCCTGGTGATACTCGGGCCGCTCCAGCAGGACGATCGCCCGCGCCACGTTGCCCTGCCAGCGGTCGGGGGACCAGCCGAGCCGGGCCGCCAGGCGGCGGGCGTCGCGCACGTGCTCGTAGCCGACGTTGTAGGCCGCCAGGGCGAAGCGCAGCCGCGCGGCCAGCGGCAGATCGGGCTCGAAGCGGTCGACGAGCTGCCGCAGGTAGGCGGTGCCGGCGCGGATCGAGCCGATCGGGTCGTGCAGGTCCCCGAGGCCGAGATCCTGTCCCGTGCCGGGCATGAGCTGCATCAGGCCGACGGCGCCGGCCCAGCTCCGCGACGACGGGTCGAACCCGGACTCGGTGTACATCACCGCCGCCACCAGCCGCCAGTCGAGCGACCGGGCGGCGGCCTCCTGGCGGATCGTCTCGTCCCACGGGGAGATGCGCCCGCTCCGGTCGGAGCGCCAGGCGCCGCGGCCCCGGGCGATCATCCGCTCGTTCTCGAAGTACTTGCGGCGGACGACGTTGAAGAAACGGCTCCGCCGGTTGGCGGCGAGGAAGCGGTCGAGGGCCTGGCGCAGCCGCGGGTTGTCCTCGCGCACCGCCCAGGCCAGGTGGCCGGTGCCGAGGCTCAAGCTGGCGCCGAGGTCGCTCCCCAGGCGCCGGACCGCGTCGAGCAGGTTCGAGTCCGCCACCGCCACGTCCCAGGTGCCGTCCTCGACCCGGGCCAGGATCTCCTCGGTCTCCATGTCTTCCGGCGCCAGCTCGATCTTGAACCCGGCGCCCTCCTGGAGGGCGAGCAGCCGGGGGTAGAAGGAGCTCGAGCGGCGCACGTGGACGGTGCGCCCGGCCAGGTCCGCCAGCCGCTCGACCGGCGCGTCCGCCCGCGCCACCACCAGCTCCTCCACCTCGAGATACGGCCGGGTGAAGGCGACCTGCCGATCCCGCTCCGGGGTCACCGTCATGGCGGCGGCGATCACGTCGCCCCGCCCTTGGCGCAGCCAGGGGATGAGGTCGTCGTGGCTCGGCGGGATGACGATCTCGAGCCGCAGCCCCTGCTCCTCGGCGAACCGCTGCAGCAGCTCGTACTCGAAGCCGAGCTGGCGCCCCCGGTGGATGAAGTAGGTCATGGCGTTGTTGCGGGTCAGCATGCGCAGCGTCCGCCGGTGCACGATGCCCGGCAGGTCGTCCCGCGCGACCACCGCTTCCGGCCCGGTGAGCGCCTCCTCTGTCAGGAAGGTGTCGACCCGGCGCCGGAGCGCGTCGTCGCCCGGGCGCAGGGCCACGGCCACCGGCCGGCCCTCATGCAGGGTGCGCACCGGCACGATGCCGGGAAAGTCCCGCGACACCGCCGCCCAGGCCTCGGAGTCGAGCGCCGCGGCGTCGCAGGCGCCGTACTTCACCAGCAGCACCAACCGGTCGGGACGGACGTCGGGCGGCAGCTCCCGGATCGACAGCCCGGGATGGACGGCGGCGAGGGCGGCCAGCGACTCCGCCGGCCCGGTCGCCCGGGGCACGCACACCTCGCTGGCGGACAGATCGCCCGTCCAGCGCTCCTTCGGCGCCACCAGCAGGTCGTCCACGTGAAGGTACGGAAGGGAGAACGCGACCCGGGCGCTCCGGGCGTCGGTCACCGCCATGCCGGCGGCGATCACGTCCGCCTCGCCGTCGAGCAGAGCGCCGATCATCCGCTCCGGGTCGCGCATGGTCACCGGCTCGACCTCGCGCCCCAACCAGGCGGCCAGCCCCTCCACCACCTGGCGATCCCGGTTCACCGGCTCACCCCGGCGGGGCAGAAAGCTCAGGGGCTCGGGACGCACGATCGCCCGGAGCGGCTGCCCCGTCGCCGCCCCCGGCCCCTGCGGCCGACGGTCGGCACAGCCGAGCCACGCCGACGCGAGGACCGTCAGGACAACCGGGACGACCAGGAAGACGGGAACGAGATGCAGCCGCCGCGACCGATCCGGCCGGCGTGGCAGCATCGATCCCATCGGCCGCCTCAGTCGCCTCAGCCACCTCAGAGGGGGCAGGCGCTCGGGCCGGGCGGGGCGGCCATTCGGCCGTTGGCGGAGTGTTCGTCGCAACCGGGCGATCGTAGCAAGTCGCCTCGCTCGGCTCCGCGCCGGTGCTCCGTTCACCGATCCGCGAAGGAGCTGACCAGGCCATCTGGCCGCGCCGAGGCGGCCATGGGACACTAGGCGTAGACCATGCCACGCTTCGACCGCATCACCTTCGATCCCAAGATCCTCGGCGGCCGAGCAACCGTGCGCTCCCTGCGCATGAGCGTCGCCCAGGTGGTCAACCTGGTGGCCAACGGGATGAGCACCGCGGAGATCCTCCGCGAGTACCCTTTCCTGGAAGCAGAAGACATCCGTCAGGCCCTCCAGTACGCCGCCTTCCTCGCCAGCGAAGAGATCCGCCCACTTCCCGCCGCCACGGCGTGAAGCTGCTCGCCGACAACCAGATCCTCGCTCTCGCGGCCGACAAAGCCCAAGTGGTCATCGCATTCGATCTCGACTTCGGCGACCTGCTCGCCGCCAGCGGCGGGAGCCTTCCCAGCCTCGTCACGGTCCGGGACCAGACCCCCAAGACCGTGACCCCTCTCCTCCTCTCCGCCCTGGAGGAGTGCAAAGCAGCGCTCGATCACGGTGCTGCCGTGACGGTCGAGGAGACCAGGTACCGCGTGCGGATGCTCCCGCTGGAACGGGGAACGACAGGAGGCTGAGATGCCACCCTCACCCCGGCTCGAACCCCGCGTGGAAGCAGGGCGGGATCGGGGACCGGTTCGCCAGGCGGGCGATGGGGCCTTTCTCGACAGCGAAGGCGTCGAAGAGGAGGAAGGCGCTCCGGCGCTCGGCGGGATCGATCTCCTGGACGATGATGACGCCGCGGGGGTCGGACTCCGCCTGGGGGTTCCCGACGAAGACCGGCTCGCCGCCCAGGAAGCGGCCTGCGGGGGCGCGGTAGACGGCGACGTCGTCGGGGGTGTCCCAGCGGACGTGGACCAGCTCGTCCAAGAACTTGCGCCCCTCCTCGCCGGTCTTCGAGATGCCGAGCAGCCAGGTGTCGGTGGTCGGGTGGGTCTCCTGGGCGCGGGCGACGGCCGGGAAGTCGCACGCCTTGTGGTAGGCGACCTCCCGGCGGTCGACGACCTCTTCCCGGTCGAGGTCGACGACCAGGCGGACCGGCCGGCCGGGGCGGACACGCTCGAACAGGTTCGGCAGCTCCCGGTAGTCGGGGTAGACCGGCTCCTCCAGCTCCAGCAGATCGAGGGTGAGCCGGTTGCCGCCGTCGGAGGAATCGAACGCGTTCGCCAGGTGGAGGCAGTAGCCGCTGCCGAGGGGAACGGAGGCGACCCGGGCGCCGTCCTCGCGGGAGAGGACGAGCAGGTGGCTCCCCTGCTCCGGCTGCCACGAGAGGGTGTCGAGCACCGAGGTGCCGCGGGTCATGAACGCCTCCATGTCCATGACGTACGGGCTCAGGTAGAACGCGGCGTAGCGCTCCGACAGGCCGAAGTCGTGGTTCGAGCGCGGCAGGTCCAGGTCGTGGCGGCGGCGGAAGATCTGCGACCCGTCGGCGCCGAAGCGGTAGAGGGTCAGGGTCGGACGCCTGCCGGAGAAGGAGACGCCGAAGTTGAACAGCTCGCCGGAGTGCCGGTCGATCTTGGGGTGGGCGGCGAACGGCGTCAACGGGTTCAACCGGCCGTCGAAGGTGTGCTCGCCGCGGGTCTCCAGGGTGACCGGGTCGAGCTCCCAGGGCAGGCCCTGCTCGCCGAAAGCCAGGAAGCGGCCGGCGAAGAAGCAGGCGCTGACGTTGACCGGCGAGGCCAGGGCGACGCCCCGCAGGAGCTGGTCGCCGTCGAAGGCGGTGCCGAAGGTCCGGTAGAGGGCCTGGCCCGCCGCCTCCTCGTCGGTCAGCTTGGTGCTCCGGACGAAGCGGTTGGTGAGCTGCGGCGGCCGCTCTTCCCCGTCGAACCGCAGGGTCGTGACCATGCCGTCGCCGTCGAGCCAGTGGCGGTACCGCAGCCCCCCGCGGACGAAGCGGGCCGGGCCGATCAGGTAGTAGGTGCCGCGGACGAAGCCCGGCACCGTGCCGTCGACCACCTCGGCGCGGTAGCTCCCCTCCTCGGGCACGGTGTCGAAGACGGTCTCGAGAGACGGTGCGAAGTCGGGCATGGTCGCTTCCTTGCTGGATCGGCGCTGGATCGTCGGCGTGGGCCGCTCGGGGCCCGCTCAGCCGGCCGTCGTGGGCGCGGGCTCGGCGCCTACCGCGACCCCGTCCGGCCGACCGGGCCGACCGGGCCGGTCGAACCGGTCGAGGACGGACGGGTCGAACGGCCACGGGTACTCCTCGTCGCTGCCGGCACAGGCGGCCCAACGCGCGGCCATGGCTTGCGGGTCGAAGGTCTGGTCGTTCGGGTCGATGCCCTCGACGAAAGCCCGGTTGCGCAGAACCCGCGGCTCGTCCAGGACCACCGCGGCGACCCGGGCCGCGATCAGGCGGACCATCTGCTCCAGGCTCGCCACCTGCTCGGTGACGATCCGCCGCGCCGTCTCGATCGGCACGCCGACCCGGTAGAACGTCGACTCGGCCGCCTTGAGCGGGCCGAAGTCCATGAAATCGAAGAAGATCGGCTCTCGCGGCTCCTCGGGCTCGGCCCCGGTCCCTGCCGCGCGGCGCTCCGCCTGCCGCGCCTTCTTCCACTGGAAGTAGCCGGAGAGCAGGGCGTGGACCGAGCGGTTGAACGGGCCCAGCCGCGCGAACTGCCGCAGGTAGGTCGGCAGGAACCGGCGCTCGGTGAACAGGTCGTTGATGAACGGGAAGACGTAGAAGGCGAAGTAGACCGCCAGCTCCCAGCCGTACTTGAGGCAGAAGGTCTCCTGGTCGCCCAGGGCGTCGTAGCTGCCGGCGTAGGACGGGACGTAGGCCTGGAAGAGGCCGCGCAGGAGCTGCTCGTAGAGCGGGCAGCGGGCGGCGCGCTCGGCCGCCGCAGGGGTCCGGATCAGGTCGACGATGACGGTGTTGTGGAGCGCGATCAGGTCGCTCCCCGGGCTGTAGAGCGGGTCGTGGAAGCGGCCCGACTCGCCGACCATGGCCCAGCGCGACGGGCTCAGCACCCGGCCGCAGTCGTAGGCATAGGAGCGGAAGCCGGCGAAGTCCAGCACCTTGCGCCCCGGCAGGTCGCGGGCGAACAGCGGGAACCGCTCGCACACCCAGCGGGTCGCCTTCTCCACCGAGAACACGTCGTCGTGGGAGACGACCTCGGAGTCGTAGACCAGGCCGAGGCTGGTCTTGCCGTGGAGCGGGATGACCCAGAACCAGGCGCCCTCGTCGCAGAAGTGGTTGGTGGCGAGCCAGGGCGGCAGGTGACCGAGGACCGCGCGCTCCGGTTTGAGCCGGATCTCCCGTCGTGACCGGTCGGTGAGCTTCTCGATGTCGAGCGCCCCGTCGACCCACCAGAAGAAGGCGCCGTGGCGGATCTCGGACGGCTGCTCGAGCTGCTGGCGCCGCGCCAGGAGGCGGCGCCGGCCGGTGGCGTCGACCACCCAGTCGGCGGCGACGGTGCGCTCGGTCCCGTCGGCGTCACGGAAACGGACGGTATGGGGCAGGCCCTCCCCATCCTCCTCGTCCTCCCGATCGGTCGCCAGCTCCACCTCCAGGCCGTCAGTGCCGAGCGCGATCGTGAACCGCGGGTCCCGGCGGTTGAGCTCCAGCAGGTCCGCCTCGAACCGGTTGCGGTCGAGCTGGTAGCTGGCGATGTTCGAGAAGCTCCGGATGTAGGCCTGGCCGTAGTCCTCGAACCGGCGGTTCTCCCGCCCGGGGGTCGCCTGGTAGAAGCGCAGGTTGTACTTCATCAGGTGCGCCCGGTTGAGGTACTCCTCGAGATCGAGGACCTTCGAGAGGTAGTAGCCGGCGAGCTGCACCGTCGACTCGCCCACCTTCTGGCGCTCGGGCGGCAGGCTGGCCCGGCGCTCGACGATCAGGACCGTCTTGTCCGTGTCGAGCAGGAGGTGGCGGGCGAGGGTCAGCCCCGCCATGCCGCCGCCCAGGATCACCACGTCGTGGCGTTCGGTCATGACGCCGACCTTTCCAGATCCTTGCGCCCGGCGATCACCAGGGCGCTGACGTTGCCGTCCAGCCCGATCGCGGTCACCAGGGCCGCGCCGCGGGCGTCGACCGGCCGTGCCTCCGGACCCGCCAGGGGGAACGGGAAGCCGTCGTCCGTGGCGTCGAGGCCCGGGATACCGGGAGCCTCGCCGGCCGCCAGGGCGCCCAGCGCCGCCACCGTCTGGAGCGCCCCGGAGGCGCCCAGCGCCTCCCCGAGGCAGGCCTTGACGGCGGTCACCGGCAGCTCCGCGGCGCGCCCGCCGAGGGCCGCCGCGACACCCGCCGCCTCGGCCCGGTCGCCGGTAGGCCGGCCGCTGGCCGAGGCGCTCCAGCAGGCGACGCCGCCGGGCTCGATCCCGGCGTCGCCGAGCGCCTGGCGCACCACCCGCTCCACCGTCGCCGCGGTTCGCTCCGGGTCCGCCCCGCGGGACGGGTCGAAGGCGGTGGCGTGCCCCAGCACCTCGGCCAGGATGCGGGCACCGCGGGCGCGCGCCGCCGGCTCGGTCTCGAGCATCAGGAGCGCCGCCCCCTCCGCCGGCAGGAAGCCGCGCCGGCGGAGATGGAACGGAACCGCTGCCCCGCCCCCAAAGCCGTCGCTCCCGCTCTTGCCGTGCTCGCCGCCGATGTCGTCGATGTCGGCGGCGAACCCGCCGCGAACGAAGCCGAGGAACGACTCGAAGCAGAGCTCGTCGGCGCCGCCGGCCAGGACCGCGTCGGCCCGCCCGGCGGCCACCAGGTCGGCCGCGTAGGCGATCGCCTGGACGCCGGCCGTAGTGCCGCCGCTGATCGTGCCGTTGACCCCGGTCAGCCGGTGCCAGATGGCCGCCTGGCCGGCGGCGGCGTTGATCACACTGTTGGCGAAATCGAGCGGCTTGGCGTACTTGGGCCCGGCCACCAGCGCCCGCCGGTCGAACTCCGAGATCGTGTGGGCGCTGCCGAACATGGTGCCGAGGGCGAGGCCGAGCTCGGCCCCTCCCCGCTCCTCCCCGTTCCAGCCGGCGTCCGCCAGGGTCAGCGCCGCGGCGACCGTGGCCAGCCGCCCCGTCCGGTCGAGGGGGCGGAAGTTGGCCTGACCCAGGGTGTCGCGCGGGTCGAAGCCGACGATCTCGCCGCCGACGCGACAGGGCAAGCCGGCCGTGTCGAACCCACCGATCTTCGAGATCCCGGAGCGGCCGGCCGCCAGGGCGCCCCAGAGCTCGGGGACCGTGGCTCCCAGGGCCGTCAGCACCCCCAGCCCGGTGACAACGACGGGGACGACGGGCCGGCCGCCGGCCGCGGCTCGCGTCGGAGTCGCCGCGCCGCTCACGACGCGCCCCCTTCGTGGACCGCCCGGAAGATCACCGACGCGTTGTTGCCGCCGAACGCGTAGGCGTTGTTCATGGCGACCTCCACCGAGAGCTCCCGCGCGGTCCCCGGAACGTAGTCGAGATCGCACTCCGGGTCCGGGGTTTCGAGATGCATCGTCGGCGGGATGCGCCCGGTGTGGACCGCCAGCGAGCAGACCGCCGCCTCGATCGCCGACGCCGCGCCCATGGTGTGGCCGAGCATCGACTTGACCGAGCTGATCGGCACCCGGCGGGCGGCGTCGCCGAAGACCCGCTTCATGGCGATCGTCTCCTGCCGGTCGTTGGTCGGCGTCCCGGTGCCGTGGGCACTGATGTAGGAGACCTCGTCCGGGCGCAGACCGCTCTCGGCCAGGGCCCGCTCCATCGCCCGGGCGCCGCCGGCTCCCTCCGGATCGGCCGCGGTCATGTGGTGGGCATCGCAGGTCAACCCGTAGCCGGCGACCTCGGCGTAGATCGTGGCGCCGCGCGCGCGGGCCCGCTCGAGGCGCTCGAGCACCAGCACCGCCGCGCCCTCTCCCGGGATCATCCCCTGCCGGTCGCGATCGAACGGCCGGCAGAGATCGGGCGAGATCGCCCCCAACCGCGCGAAGCCGGTGTAGGTGATGCGGCTGAAGCAGTCCGCCCCGCCGGCGAGCATCAGGTCGGCGCGGCCGGCGCGCAAGGCGTCGACGGCATAGGCGATCGCGTAGTTGCCGGCCGCGCAGGCGGTCGGGATCATGGCGTTGACTCCGGCAAAGCCCAGCTCCGCGGCGATGTTGGCGGCGATCACGTGACAGGGATAGCGGGCGATGAACCCGGGGCCGGCGGAGCCCAGGCGCTCGGCGACCAGGTCGTCGTCCAGCGCCTCGATCTCCCGCGGCTCGCCGGACGTGGTCCCCATGGCGACCCCACAGCGCTCCGCCGCGGCGGCGAGCACCTCCGGCCCCGCGTCGTCGAGCGCCATGTGCGCCGCGGCGATCGCGAGCTGGGAGGCGCGCCCGAGGCTGGACGGGTCGAGGGCGACCACGTGCCGCTCGGGCCGAAAACCGCGCACCTCGCCGCCCTGGTGCACGGGGTAGTCGGAGGTGTCGAACGACTCGACCGGCCCGGTTCCGCAGGTTCCCGCGAGAAGCCGTTCCCAGACGGTCTCGCGCCCGGATCCGACCGGCGTGACCGCGCCGATCCCGGTGACCACGACCCGACTCCCGACAGGGGAGCCGGGGCCAGCGCCGATGCTCATGCCGTGCGGACGGCCTGGTGTTCGAGGACCAGCGCGACCGCGTCCTGCACGGTGCCGATCTTCTGCAGCGTCTCGTCCGGGAGACCGAGCTTGAAGGCGTAGTCGATATCCACGCCGATCTCCATCAGCGACAAGGAGTCGAGGTCCAGGTCGTCCCGGAGCGACGCCCCGTCGTCGATCTCGTCGACGGGGATACTAGTCACATTATTGATGATTTCCTTAACCTTTGCTGCGACTTCGGTGGCATCCATGCCATCGTCTCCTATCGATCCGTGAAAGACCCATACTCTACACGAGACGGTCTGATGAGACCGTCGGCGAACCGTCCGGCCGCCGACATCGGGTCGGCGACGGGATACGGACGCCCACCGCACGGAAAATCCCTCACCCGACTCCCCCGGCCGCGCTTCGACCGGTCGCCGCGCCGTCGCCCGTGAGTGCGGCGAACGCCCGATCCGTTTCGATCAGAATCCATCAGAATCGGGCGCCCGCAGACGATCGATAGACGACACGTCGAGCCCCAAGGAAGAACACAAGCTACATTGCGAAAAACCGCTCGCAAGAAACTCCGGAAGAACCCGAGAGCGATCCGCCCGATCATCCTGTCACGGTCGTGGGGCGACGGGCACCCCGGTGTTGTGCGAAACCGTACGACGGAGGTGCCGGAGCCCCCCCGCTCGCTGGGGCGCCTCGCCGTGGCGGCCCTGGCCGTCAACTGCGTCGTCGGCTCCGGCATCTTTCTGCTGCCCGGGCCGGTGGCCGGACGCCTGGTCTCCCGGACCGGCGGGCCGGCGGGAGGCGCGGGGCCGCTCGCCACCGTGGCGGTGGCGGTCGGCGCCGGCGTGTTGGCATGCCTGGTCGCCCTCTGCTTCGCCGAGGCGGCCTCCCGTTTCCGCTCGACCGGCGGCGCCTACGTCTACACCCGGGAGGCGTTCGGCCCGCTCACGGGGTTCGCGGTCGGGTGGATCTCGGTGCTCGCCGGAATCGTCGCCTGGGGCGCGCTGGTCGAGGGGTTCGCCGTCGCCCTCGGACGCCTCGTTCCCGCGGTCGCGTCCGGCGTCGGCCACCGGGTGACCATCGTCCTCTTCCTGGGCGCCCTGGCCTGGCTCAACCTGCGGAGCGCTCGGGCCGGAGGCGCCCTCTCGACCGCCCTGAGCGGGGTCAAGCTGGCCACGCTGGTGGCCTTCGCCGCCGCCGGGCTGGCGCTCGTGCCGCTCGGATCGTTCGCGCCGCCGGCCGCGGAAGGGATCGGCGCCGCGCTGCCGTCGCTCCCGGCCTTCTCCCGGGCCGTCCTGCTGATGCTCTACGCCTACGTCGGTTTCGAGAACCTGGTGGTGCCGGCCGGCGAGATGGACCGTCCCGAGCGCTCGCTGCCCCGCTCGATCCTCGGCGTGCTGGCGACGGTCACCGTCCTCTACAGCGGCGTCATCGCCGTGGTCGCCGCCGCCCTTCCCGAGCTGGCCGGACGGGAGAACGCCGTCGCCGCGGCGGCGGGAATCCTCTTCGGACCGGTCGGCGGGGCGCTGGTCGCGATCGCGGTCGTGATCTCGATCACCGGCGTCAACGCGGCGAGCGCGCTCATCATGCCGCGCCGGTTGTCGGCGCTCGCCGACCGCGGCGACCTCCCGCCGGTGCTCGGCCGGCTGCACCCGCGCCGCGGCACGCCCGGCGTCGCCCTGGCGGTGACCTATCTCCTGGTCGGCGTGATCGCCCTGTCCGGCTCCTTCGCCGAGCTGGCGGCCCTGGCCGTCATCGGGCGGCTCCTGCAGTACCTGCCCACCTGCCTGGCGGTCCTGGTCCTGCGGCGACGCGATCCCGGCGAGCGGACCGATCGCTACCGGACCCCAGGCGGTCCCCTCGTCCCGCTCCTCGCCCTCGCCCTCACCGCCGCCCTGCTGCTCGAGGCGACCCCCTTCCAGCTCGCGGCCGGCGCCATCGCCCTGGCCGCCGGCCTGCCGCTCTACTACTGGCAGCGGGCCGCCGCCGCGGCCCGCGAGCCCGCCGCCTGACGCGAGCCTGCCGCGCGACCCGCCCGGTCACGCCCGCTCCGTCTCCATCGTCCGCGCGGTCTCGGCCGCCACTGCCGCCTCTGCCGCTACCGCCGCCTCCGCCGTCAACCCCGTCCGTGGCGAAGCGCCCGACGCCGGCACCACCCACGTGTGCCAGCGCGCCTCCGGATCCTCGTCGACGACCAACGCCGGATCGGCCCGGAGCGCCTCGATCAGCTCCCCGGGAGTGAACGCCAGGTACGCCTCGCCCTCGAGCCCGTGGTAGAGCAGGTACGGGTCCGACGGCTCGTCGTGCTCCTCCTGGTGCGCCGCCACCAGCTTCCGGACCCGCTCCCTCAACGCGTCGTCCAAGCGCAGCACGGGCGGCGGGTCGCCGTACCAGGGGAAGTCGTGCTCGCTCCGGCCGAGGGCGAGCAGGGCCTCGAGGATCGCGTCCTCCAGCCAGAGGTCGCCCGGGTGGTCGCGGTAGCCGTCGCCGGCCACCGCCAGGCTGGTCTCGTAGTCGCCGGCGGCGGCGAGGGAGTCCGCCAGGCGCAGGATGCAGTGGGGCTCGCCGGGATGACGGGCGAGCTGGCGCCGCCGCAGGGCGATCAGGCCGTCCCAGTCCTCGTCCTCGAGCAGCCGGCGCTCCTTCTCGGCGACCGGCGTTCCGTCGTCGTCCGGCTCCTCCAGCTCGCGGCAGCAAGGGCAGCCGGACCCGGCCACCCCCTCCGCCTTCTCCGCCTTCTCCACCCCATCCGTCGCCTCCTGCGCTCTCTCCGTCGTTTCGATCATCTCCGTCCTCCCGTCGTCGTGGCAGTCGCTCCGTCGGCCTTCCCAAGCCTTGGCCGAAAGCCCCCGGCTCCCTCCGGAGGCCTCCACCTGGGAGGACGGAAACGGCGGCCGGGGTCGCACGGGCGTGGGCGGAATCTCAGCGGGCTCGGCCCGGCTCTTACCCCGACAGGGGCACCGATCTTGCTCCGTACCGTCAGAGCAGGCGACGATCTCGCTGAACCGCCCGCACCGACCCAACCGACCACCCAGCGAAGGAGACCGCCCCATGAAAGCCATGGTCCTGACCCAGTTCGGAGAGCCCGACCACTTCGCGCTCCGCGACCTGCCCGATCCGTCGCCCGGACCGGGAGAGGTGCTGATCCGCGTCGCCGCCAGCGGCGTCAATCCGGTCGACACCAAGTTCCGCCGGAACGGCTCGCCCATCGCACCGGAGCTGCCCGGCATCCTCGGCATGGACGTCGCCGGCACAGTCGAGGAGGTCGGCTCCGGGGTCGCCGCCTTCCGCCCCGGCGACACGGTCTACGGCTGCGCGGGCGGACTGCGCGGCATCCCGGGCTCCCTGGCCGAGCGCATGGTCGCCGACGCCCGCTTGCTGGCGCCCAAGCCGGAGCTGCTCTCGTTCCGTGAGGCGGCGGCGCTCCCCCTGGTCGCCATCACCGCCTGGGACGGCCTGATCGACCGGGTGCGCACCCTCGCCGGCCGGCGGGTCCTGGTCTACGCCGGGACCGGCGGCGTCGGCCACGTCGCCCTCCAGCTCGCCAAAGCCCACGGCGACGACGCGACCCTCGTCGCCACCACCGCCTCCTCCCCCGAAAAGGCCCGGATCGCCCGGGAGCTGGGTGCCGACGAGGTGATCGACTACCGGCACGAGCCGCCGGCCGCGTTCGTCGAGCGGATCACCGGCGGCGCCGGCTTCGACGTGGTCTTCGACTCGGTCGGCGGCGACAACCTCGACCGCGCCATCGAAGCCGCCGCGCTCCACGCCGAAGTCGTCTCCATCGTCACCCGGCAGAGCTACGACCTGGGCCCGGCGATGACCAAGGGCCTCACCCTCCACATCGTCCTCATGCTCCTGCCGATGATCCACAACCAGGGCCGCGCCCACCACGGCGAGATCCTCCGCCACGCCAACGCCCTCGTCGCCACCGAACGCCTCCGCCCCCTCCTCGACCCCCACCGCTTCACCCTCGCCCAGACCGCCGACGCTCACCGCCTGCTCGAAAGCGGTCAGGCCGTCGGCAAGGTCGTGATCGACATCGAGTGAAGCGGTGTCTGCATACTTTGGTATGATCGTCGCGTGAACGGAGTCACACTCATGACCGACCGTAAGATCGCCCGGATCACGATCAGCCTTCCGGTGGAGCTTCTCGAGCAGGCGGAGGTGGAGCGCAAAGGACGGGGCGAGAGCCGAAGCGAGCTCTTTCGTCGCGCGCTCGAGACCCTCTTCGAGAAGCAACGCTACGAAACAGCCGTCGACAGCTACGTCACGGGCTACATAGCGGAGCCCGAGAGCGAGTACGAGGTCGCCGCTGCCGAGGTGACGGAGACTGGAGCCTTCGACGCTGACGAGGAGTGGGAGTGAGGCGCGGCGAAGTCTGGTGGGCCAACCTCCCCTCGCCGATCGGCAGGCGCCCCGTGCTCCTCCTCTCCCGAGACGAGGCCTACTCGGTCCGCAACCTCTGCACCGTCGCCCCGGTGACCACCAAGATTCGCCACATCCCGGTCGAGGTCCCCCTTGGACCGGATGACGGCCTGCCCAAGCCTTGCGTCGCCAACCTGGACTCCATCACCACCATCCCGCAAGCGACCCTCGAGCGACGGATCACCGCGCTGACGCCCCGGAAGCTCGGCGCCGCCGAAGACGCGCTCCGCTTCGCGCTCGGCCTCGAAGCCCACTGAAGGCTGATCGGCCGGCACGGGCTGGCTACCCGACCCGGCCAGAGCCGGCGGCCAGAACAACCTGCCCCAACCACGGACCGTACATTTTCGGCACACGCAGCGTGCCAGGACGATTGAGCCGATCATTTAGCCTATGAATCGGCGGACCACGCTCTGTCTTCCTCACCGTGCCCCACGGCGCCCTCCGGGCGCAGAACGCGGCTGACTGACCGGTCGAGCCGGGGCTCCGCTACTCCCTCACTACCCCACCCGATACACGCCTTGGTCAACGTCCAGACCGCCTCCATCCTCTCCGCCGGCGTGGCGTCGAGCCAGTCGAGCTCGTCGGGCGGCTCTCGTTGGCCAGGCCGGATCACCCGCGAGGTGATCTCTCGTTGACTCTTCGCACCCATGGATCGATCCGAAGTCTACCTTTGCCTCGAGAGCCTGACTCCGTCTCAGGGCCGCGCCGCTCGTCGACCCCTGGAACGAGCGCACACTTGGGCCAGCAGCTCCGAGGGTCCCTCCGAAGCGGACCGGAGCTCGGTGACGAATTCCGCACAGAGTGCGCTCGGGTTGAGCCCAGGCAGACCAAGGGACGGTCTCGGACCCGGACAGAACGTCGCCTTCTCCACAAACGCTACGTAACGGGTGGTCCAGACGCGACTCGCCGCAGAGTGAGCCCCGATTCTGTCCCCAGCAGCGCTGCACCACCTCGACGAGCGCTCCAACCCGGAGCGGTCCGGGAGGCGCCGGTGGAGGGCGTCATGGGCCGCGTCCGCGACGGCATCTGAGCGCTCATCGAGGCCCGACGCGGACCATGTCGAGACGCGCGTTGAGCTCCCAACCCCGTCCAGTTCGCGCGGCGTCCCGGAGCCGTCGCCTCCTGGACCGCTCCCGGCGAACCTCCCGCCGAAGGAACCCCGGTGCCCCCTGCGCGACTTCTCAGCGGAGGCGGCCCGGCTCCGGACGGGACTCTCCAAGCTGCACCACCCTCCCGCCCGCCCCGCCCCCCGGCACGCTGCACCCTCCACCACAAGCCTCCCCCCCGCCCCCGGCACAGAGCACCCCGAGCAGCTCCGCTGAATCCCCGGGATCTCCGGATCGACGCGCCCGATCCAGCGCTGGAGCGCCACCCAGCCGCCGCAGGCGGCCGCGAGCAGGGCGATGGCGGCGAGGTCGTGCATCACGAGGTCGGGCTGAACAGGCCGGCGAACCCCATGAACGCCAGCGACAAGATCCCGGCGATGAGCAGGTTCATCGCCGTCCCCCGGATCAGGCTCGGGATGTCCGAGAGCTCCGCCTCCTCCCGCAGACCCGCCATCAGCACGAGAGCCAGCGTCAGCCCCATGCCGGCGCCGAGGGAGAACACCAGGCCCTGGATCAGCCCGTAGCCCCGGCTGGTCTGGAACAGCGCCAGCGCCAGGA
This sequence comes from uncultured Acidobacteriota bacterium, assembly GCA_963843755.1. Classification (GTDB taxonomy): domain Bacteria; phylum Acidobacteriota; class Thermoanaerobaculia; order Multivoradales; family DATKCC01; genus CAWJLS01. The sequence continues at coordinate 315,425 of CAWJLS010000010.1, read as the reverse complement.
TCGCGCAGTTGGTCGTGATCAGCGGCAGGAAAATGCCGAGCGCCCGGAAGAGCGCCGGAGAGAGCTTGCGGATCACCATCTCGACGAACTGCACCGTCGAGGCGATCACGACGATGAAGCTGATCAGTTGGAGGTACGGCGCGTGGACCAGGACGAAGGTGTCCAGCACCCAGGCCGAGAACGACGTGATCAGCATGACGAAGATGTTCGCCAGCCCCAGCCGGAACGCCGTCACCAGCTTGCCCGACACGCCGAAGAACGGGCACAGGCCGAGAAAGTAGGAGAGCGTGAAGTTGTTGACCAGGAGCGCCGAGATGAAGATCCAGGCCAGCGTGCTCAGGTTCGCCATCAGGCTGCCTCCTCCTTCTCGCTCGCGGTGGAGTCGCCGCTCGCCTTGGCGGCCAGCTTCTTGCGCCCTTCGGCGACCGAGGCGAAGACCAGCAGGATCACGCCCAGCATGAGGAAGCCGCCCGGCGGCAGGATCATCACGACCCAGGGCTCGTACGACGCGCCGAACAGCGAGACGCCGAACAGCGACCCCTTGCCGAGGATCTCGCGGGCCGCGCCCAGGAGGATCAGGGCGAAGGCGAAACCGCCGCCCATGCCGAGCGCGTCGACCACCGCCAGGCCCACCCGGTTCTTGGCCGCGAACGCCTCCTGCCGGCCGAGGATCACGCAGTTGACCACGATCAGGGAGATGAACGCGCCGAGCTCCCGGTGGACCGCCGGCGCCACCGCCTGGAGGGTGAAGTCCGCCACGGTGACGAAGGTGGCGATGACGATGATGTAGGTGGAGATCCGGACCGCCTTCGGAATCCAGTTGCGCAGCAACGAGACGAGAAGCGACGACATGACCAGCACGAACAGCGTCGCCCCGCCCATGGCCATCCCGTTGATGGCCGAGTTGGTCACCGCCAGGGACGGGCACATGCCGAGCACCTGGACGAAGACCGGGTTCTCTTTCCACAGCCCCTTGACGAACTCCGCGTAGACTTCGCCGGGCTCTTTGCCGGGTGCCGCCATCTACCTCTCCTCCCGCGTCTCGACGTCCACTCTCGCTCCCCTCTCTCTCACGACTTGCCTCCCGGGATCGGACCGCCCTTGTCCGTCGTCGCGCCGTCGCCCGCCGGGGGCGTCTCCGTCAGCGCCGGAGCCTGGTCCGCCGGCGGCAGCTTGTCCAGCCACGTCTCGTTGCTCCGCCGGACGATGTTGACCACCGCCGTCGACGAGATCGTGGCACCGGTGATCGCATCCACCTGGTTCGGCGAGGTCGGCGTCTCCTTGACGAGCTGCACCGGCGGCGCCACCGCCAGGTCGTCGAACTGGTCGACGAAGCTCTGGTCCTTGTAGATCCGGTCGCCCAGGCCCGGGGTCTCCCGGCTCTCGAGCACCGACATGCCGACGATCCTCTGCTTGCCCGGGTCGAAGCCGTAGATCAGCCGGATCGTGTCCTGGAAGCCGGGCCCTTCGGCCGGGATGGCGTAGCCGACGAAGTGGCCGTCGGCGGCATAGGCGCCGTAGACGGACGGCTCCTCGCCGAGCACGCCGGCGGCGGGCACCAGGTGCGCGGCGGCGCCCTCGCCCTCGATCACCAGCCGCTGCATCCGCTCCGAGCCGGGCACCACCTCGAACACCGCCTCGCGCAACGCCCGGGCGTGGTTCTCCTGGATGACCGGCAGGGTCAGCCGGTAGGCGCCGACGATGGTCAGCCCCGACAGCAGCCCCGCCAGGCAGAGAGTGAGCACGAGGCGCGGCGTCTCCGGCATCTGGAACCCGCGCCGCTCTCCGGCCGCCTTGGCGGAGTCATGGCCGGTCGCGCTGGCGGTCTCGTGGCCGGTCTCCTGGCCGATCTCGCTCATGACTTGCCCCCTCCCTGGCCCGCGCCCTTCGCCGGCCGGCCGTGACCGAACGCCCGCGGCTGGGTGGCGCGTTCGATCAGCGGCGTCGCCGAGTTCATCAGCAGGATGGCGTACATCACACCTTCGGGCAGGCCGCCCCAGGTGCGGATCAGCACCACCAGCACGCCGATGCCGGCGCCGAAGATCCAGGCGCCGCGCGGCGCCAGCGGCGAGGTCACCGGGTCGGTCGCCATGTAGGTGGTGCCGAACAGCAGCCCGCCCGACATGAGCATGAACAGCGGCGACGCGTAGCGGTCCGGCGAGATCGCCCAGAGCACGCTGGTGAAGACCGCCACCGTCCCCAGGATGCTCACCGGGATGCGCCAGTCGCAGGCCCGGCGCGCGATCAGCCAGGCGAGGCCGAGCAGGATCGCCGCCGCGCTGGTCTCCCCCAGGGAGCCGGCGACCTGGCCGCCGAAGAGCTGGCCGAGGGCGGTCGCGTGGTGCTCGAACTTCATCAGGTTGAGCGGTGTCGCGGCGGTGACCGCGTCCGCGGCGGGGTGCATGAACGGCGGGGTCAGGTTCGAGGCGTGCACCGTCAGCCGGCCGCCGGGGGGCGCCCAGGTGGTGATGGCGATCGGGAACGCGGCCTGGAGGAAGGCGCGGCCGACCAGCGCCGGGTTGAACAGGTTGTTGCCCAGGCCGCCCCAGATCAGCTTGCCCAGGGCGATACCGACCGCGCCGCCGATCACCGCCATCCAGAGCGGGAAGGCGGGCGGCAGGGTCAGTCCCAGGAGCACGCCGGTGAGCAGGGCGCTGCCGTTCTTCAGGCTCTCGCCGCGCCGGCCTCGCTGTCCGGTGACGGACCGCGGCGGCTTGGTGAACAGCCACTCCGTGCCGACCGCGCCGGCGGTCGCCGCCGTCACCACCAGCAGCGACGACAGGCCGAACACCCAGAGCGACACGGCGAACACCGGCAGGACGGCGATCAGCACGTCGCCCATCAGCCCGGGAGTGGTCACCCCCTCGCGCAGGAAGGGCGAGGTCTGCACCAGCAGGCGGGGCTCACGGGCGCTCATCGGCGCACCTCCCCGGCCCTGAGCCCAGCCACGACATCCGCTCTCCGTCCATCGACATCCCCAATCCCCCCTGCCACCCCGAAACCATGGTTCGAGTCGTCCATTCCGGCGTTCCGGCCGGGCTACGAGGCCTTCTCCGCCGCCTCGGCCACCCGCGCCCGCTCCGCCTTCTCCTTCGCCTTCTGCTCGCGCAGGCTCGACTTGGCGACCCGGATGAGCTGGACGATGGGGATGCCGGAGGGGCAAGAGTAGCTACACGATCCGCACTCGACGCAGTCCATCACCGAGTAGGCCTCGATGTCCTCCCACCGGCCGGCCCGGGCGAGCTTCGCCAGGCGCGACGGGTTGAGGAACTGCGGGCACGCCTCGACACAGCGGCCGCACTTGATGCAGGTGTACTCCCGCGGCACCAGGGTCTCGGTCTCGGTGAAGGCGAGCAGCCCGGAGGTGCCCTTGAGCACCGGCACGTCGAGGCTGGCCAGCGGCTGCCCCATCATCGGCCCGCCCATGACCACCTCGCGGGTGTCGTGGTCGAGACCGCAGTGGTCGAGCACGGCGCGCACCGGCGTGCCGACGGGGACCAGCAGGTTGGCCGGCCGCTCGATGCCCGGGCCGGCGACGGTGACGATGCGCTCGATCAGCGGAATCCCGCGGTCGAACCAGTCGGCCACGGCCGCCATGGTGCCGACGTTGTTGACCACCGCGCCCACGTCGAGGGGCAGGCCGCCGGACGGCACCTCCTCGCCGTAGATCGCCCGGATGAGCATCTTCTCGGCGCCCTGGGGGTACTTGACCTTGAGCGGCACGACCCGGATCGGCACGGTCTTGGGCGAGTCGGCGCCGGACCTGCCGGCGGACGGGGCCTGGAGCACCAGGGGAGGACGGGCGTCGACGGCCTCATGGAGCACCCGGATCGCGTCCGGCTTGTTGAGCTCGACGCCGATCACCACCTCCTCGACCCCCAGGTGGCGGGCGACGATCTCGGCGCCGCGGATGATCGCCTCGGGGCGCTCGACCATCACCCGGTGGTCGCTGGTCAGGAACGGCTCGCACTCGCAGCCGTTGAGCACCAGGCGGCGCACCACCTTGCCCTCGGGCGGCTTGTACTTGACGTGGGTCGGGAAGGCCGCCCCGCCCATGCCGACCAGGCCGGCGCGCTGGATCTCGGCGACGAACTGGTCGGTGGAGAGCTCCTCCGGCGCCGGCGCGCCGGCCGGCCGCTGGGGGACGATCTCCTGGGTCGAGAACGGGTCCGCCTCGATCTCGATCGCGGGTGCGAGCCGCCCCGACGGATGGGTGCGCTGGCCGACGGCGCTGACGACCCCGGTGACCGGGGCGTGGAGCGTCATGGAGACGAACCCGCCCGCCTCGGCGACGACCTGCCCCCGCTCGACCCGGTCGCCGGCCTGCACCACCGGCTTGCAGGGAGCGCCGGTGTGCTGCGAGAGCGGCAGGACGTAGAGCGGGACGAACGGCATCCGGGCGATCGGCAGGTGCTCGGTCGCCTCCTTGTGCTCGCGCGGATGGATGCCGTGGCGGAAGCTGGGCTGGATGACGTTCATCGCCGCTCCTCCGCCGACTGCGCACCGGACTCCGCCCGGTGGGCCGCCACGGCGAGGAGCTTGTTGCGCACCCGCCGCGCCATCTCCACCTGGGTCGTGGCTCGGGCGTCGGCGAGGCGCTGCTCGTAGTCAGCGCGGAGCGCGGCGATCTCCTGCTCGTGATCCCGTCGCTCCTGCTCGGCCCGCGCGCTCTCGTCGGCGGCGGCCGCCGCGGCGGCGAACGCCTCGTCGGCACCGGCCCGGTGACGGAGCAGCCGCCAGGCGCGCACGGCCGCGGAATCGTCCGGGGGGTCGGCCTCCGGGTTGCCGGAGAGGTCGAGGGTCGGCAGCCCGTCCGCCCCGTCCCGCCCATCTCGCCCATCTCGTAAAGCCGAGCCGGGCCGGCTGACGAACAGCGGGAAGGCCCGCGTCGCCACCGCCTCCCGGGCCTGCCCGAGGGTTTTGTCGGCCGCGAAGCCGCCCCGCGAGGGCTCCGGCGCGTGCACCCGCAGCAGCGCCGGGCCGTCGAACGCCAGGGCGGCGGCGGTCGCGGCCTCCAGGTGATCGCCCGCGCCGACCGAGCTCTGGGCCACCACGGCGTTCGGGTGGCCGGCCCAAGTCAACCAGTGGGGCCAGTGGGGCCCGCGACCGGAGCGATCGGTCGAGACGTCCGAGTGCGGAGTGAGCAGCACGACCTTGACCGGCAGGTCGCCAGCCAGCAGGTCGGCCAGACCGCCCGGATCGTCGGCCAGGAGCTCGTCCTCGCTCGCCACCACCACGACCGGCGGGCAGAGCGCACGCTCCGCCGCGTCCAGGTCGCGCCAGGAGAGATCGGCCAGGCGGCGGACCTCGTCGGCGGCCTTCGCCGCCTCGGACGGGGTCCTGGCGGCGAGCTCGATGCGCGCCCGGCGCTCGGCCCGCGCCAGCTCGACCGTCTCGGCCAGGCCGCCCTCGAGCAGACCGCGGGCGACGCCGACGGCGTCGCCGGTGGCGTCGACGCTCACCGGCACCGCGAACGGGGTGTACGGGAACGCCCCGCCCCAGGCCGCCACGCGGCCGGCCAGGACGAGACTGAGCGGTGCGGGCCCGGAGCCGGACCCGGGACGGCCCTCCTCCGCCTCGGAGCCACCCAGGCGGAACCGCAGGTCGGCCAGACGGCGGGCGGCATCGACCAGCCGGCGCAGGCGGGCCACGTCGACCCGGTCGCCTTCGAGGGCGCCTTCGACCCGGGAGGTCAGCTCCGCGAGATCGGCCTCGGGGCGCTGGAGCGTGCCCAGGCCCAGGGCCAGGGCGTCGAGGTCGCGGTCGGGCAACGCCCGGGCGAGGCCGTCGTGGATCGCCCCGGCGAGCTCCTCGCGCAGGGCATCGATCGCGGCCAGGCGGGCCGGGCGGGCCGCCTCGGGGGCGACCGTCAGGTGGTAGGCGGCCGCCGCCAGGGCCTGGCGCACGGCGAGCGTCGCGCCCGATCCGGGCTCGGCGCCGTCGGCCGCGGCGACCACCTCGCGGGAGGCCTTGGCCAGCAGGGCTCCGGCGAGCGGACCCACGTCCTCGCTGAGGCGAGCGCGCCCGACGGTCTCGGGGCTCGCCTCGGGCAGCTCCTCGAGCCGCCGCCAGAGGGCGCGGGCGGCACGGGTGCGGTCGGCCGAGTCGGCAGCCGTCCGGAGCGCCTCCGGCTCGCACGCCGCCACGCAGACGCCGCAGCCCTTGCAGGCGTCCGGATCGATCGCCAGCAGGAGCAGCTCGCCGGTCCCCTTCACCTCCCCTTCGGGCGCACCGAAGAACGGCGCCGTCCGGGAGACGGGCAGCCCTTCGAGCTCGTCCCGCACGGCGGCGAACGCCTCGGTCAGCGCGGCCTTGCGCTCGTCCGGCAGGGGCATCTTGGCCAGAGTCTTCTCGAACGCGGTGGCGAACAGCTCCGCGGCATCGCCGCCCGCCTCGGTGTCGACCCGGGAGGCCAGCTCCTGGTTGACGCCGGCGGCGATCTTGGAGGCCGCCATGCGCAGGGCGTCGACCGACTTGCCGGCCCGGCGCGCCCGCGCCATGGCCTGGTCGAGGAGCTGGCCGGCGCCGAGGACCACCGGGGCGATCGCCCCGTCCGGGCAGGCGCTCCAGCACTCCCCACAGCCGGTGCACAGGGCCGGCTCGAAGGCCGGCAGCACGCTCCGGCCGCGGTCGACCTGGCGCAGCGACCCGGCCAGCGCCGGCACGGCACCGGTCGCCAGATAGGGGTCCGGCGTCAGCCGCGCCTCGTCGCCCCGGCGGTAGAGCACGCCGACCTGGTCCCAGAACCGGGGCAGGCTGTCGACCGTCTCGGGCGCCCCGCGCAGGGGGCCCCGTCCCCCTCCGGTCGCCGCGCCGGCGGTCACCAGGCGGCGGACCGCGGCCGGCACCGGGTCGGGCTCGGGCGCCGGACGGCGGCGCACCGAGAGATCGGCCGGGGTCAGCCGGCGGACCCGCTCGAGACCGGTCTGGAACCGCCGTTCTGCTTCCTCGCCGGCCCCCTCGTCCGACGGGCGGACGGACTGTAGAGCGCGGAAGGCTTCCAGGAGCTTGCGGTCCTTGACCTCGAACCGCCCCTCGGCCCGGAGCGCCCCCAGGAGGGCGCCCAGGAGCAGGGAGTCCGTGCCCGCAGCCGGAGAGCCCGGCGCGGTCAGGGCGGCCTCCGCCTCGATCTCGATCACGTAGAGGTGGACACCCTTCGTCGCGACGGCCGTGCGCACCGCCTCGGGCAGGTCGGTCCACCAGTCGGTCAGGTCGGAGGCGGCACCGGCCGCGGAACCGAGCCGCCGGGGAACGATCAGCGCGGCACCGTCCGCCAGGTGCTCGACCAGGGCGCGGGCCGGCGCAGTGGACGGGCTCGCCCAGAGGCTCAGGTCGACCGGCGCGTCGGCGCCCGGGTCGGCCAGTGCGCCGCCCCGGTCCCGGTGACCGCCGGAGGCGATCTGGAGCCGGTCGGCCGCCGGCGCCGCCCAGCGCTCCCAGGTGAGCCCCGGGTAGGCCGCCACCCGCCCGCCGTGCTTGGCGAGGGCCGTCGCGTGAAGCAGCCGGGCCGCGTCGGCGGCGATCCCCGCGCCCTCGCCGGCCAGGCGATGGACGGCGACCACGGCGGTGCCCTCCGGCCGCAGGTCGACCGGGCCGGCTCCGCGCAGCCCGAGCCGGGCCGCGTCCGGGTAGCTCTGGCGCAGGGCGTCGAGCAGCACCTCCTGCTTGGGAAACGAGGCGTCACCGGCGAACGAGACGCCGAGGAAGAGCGGCGAGGGCAGGGCCTGGTCCGTCCCCTTGCGCTCCCTCGCCCCCCCCCTGGACGACGAGGCCTGCATCGACTCCTTGGCCAGCGACCGGCCGAGCTGCACCAGGTCGGCCCCGCACAGCGGCGCCCCGCCCAGGCCGTAGAGGGCGGAGACGAGCCGCGGTCCGCCCCCGGCGGTGCTGCCGGCCAGGAGGGCGCGCAGCCGGGTGATCAGGGGCGCCGTGTCGCCGCCGGCCCCCCCGAACCGCTCGCCCCGCCGAGGGCTCCGGCAGAGCGTTCGAGCACCGCCACGGCGCCAGGCGCCGCGAGCAGCATCGTCAGTCGCGAGGCGGGCAGGGGCGCCAGGCTGCGCAGGCCGACCACGCCGACCTTGAGCCCTTCCTTGCGCAGACCGTCCGCCGCCGCCTCGGCGGTGCCGACCGCCGCGCCCGCGGCGACCAGGACGATCTTGGCCCCGCCGGTGCGGTGGCCGGTGACCGGTTCGAGCGACCGGCCGGTGCGGCGGGCCAGCTCGGCCAGCGCCGTCTCGAGCAGGGCCGGCACCTCGGCGTCCAGGTAGGCGCTGCGGCCCGCGGCCGCGAGCGGCGCCGACTCCGGGCCGTGGAGGGTGCCGGTGGTCAGCGGCCGGGCCGGGTCGTGCCACTTGGGCAGGCGCCGGCGGTGGCGGCCGAAGAGCATCTCCTGGGCACGGGTCAGCGGGTGGATCATGTCCGCGGCCGCCCCAGGTACGAGCGCAGCAGAGCATCCGTCGGCAGCAGCAGGTCCTGGACCGAGGCGGCGGTCTCCGCCCCGTCGATCGTCACCACCACCGGCAGGAGAGCGTCCTCGGCCACGCGCCGGCCGGCGACGGTCAGGTCGACCGCCTCCTGGACGTCGCGGGCCAGCAGCACGACGGCGCCGGAGCCGTGCGGCCTCGAGCGCGCCCCGGGAGCCGCCCACGCGCCGGTTGCCCGGTCGTCCAGGTGGACGACCAGGGGCAGACGCCGGTTCGACGGCGGAGGCCAGCAGCGTCAGCCGCCGCGACCAGCTCGGGGCCGGAGAGGAACGCGGTCGCCCGCATCCCCGCGGACGCCAGGCCGACGGCCGCGGCCAGGGAGCCCCGGCCGCTCGAGGACGACAGCCGCCCCGCCGGTCGCGGCGCGGTGCTGCTCGTAGACGGCCGCAGCGTCGTCCGAGCCGGTCGAGCCCTGGGCGACGATCCGGACGGATCGGTGAGACCGGCCGCGCCACCGGCCAGGCGGGCGATCGCCGCCTCGGTGCGGGCCACGGCCCCGGAGCCGGTGTCGATCGCGGCGACGCCGGGGTCCGCCGGCTCGGGCTTGACACCGATCAGCTTCTCGTAGAGGCCGCGCGCGACCCCTTTCACATCGTCCAGCGCGCCGTTCTCAGGCATACATCCTCTCTCCCCGACCGGAAGTGGGCCCAGAGGTGGGTCCAGAGTCGGTCCCCGTCTCGTCGAGCTCCCGGAACTGCTCGCCGTCCACCCAGCGGATCGCCCCCGTGGGGCAGCGCCAGGTGGCCGACGGCTCGGCCGGCCCTTCGCCGGCGGCGTAGTCGACCACCGGCAGGTTGTTCTCCATGCGGATCAGGCCGGGCGCCGCGTCGGCGGCGCAGCGTCCGCAGGCGTCGCACGCCACCTGGCAGATCCGCCGCGCATCCTCGGCCGCGAGCGGCGCCTTGCACTGGACGATCAGCTTGTGGGTGATCGGCATCAGGTCGAACAGGTCGCGCGGGCAGGCGTCGACGCAGTCGCCGCAGGCGGTGCACTTGTCGACGTCGACCTCGGGCAGCAGCAGGGCGTTCATCTCCATGGCGTCGAAGGTGCAGGCGTCGACGCAGTCGGACAGCCCCAGGCAGCCCCAGGAGCACTCGAGCCCGCCGCCGCCGACCAGGTGGGCGGCGCGGCAGCTCGACGTTCCCTCGTAGGCGGCCACCCGGAACGCCCGGCCGATCCCGCCGCCGCAGTGGAGGCGGGCCACCCGCTTGACCCCTTCGCCCGCCTCGACGCCCAGGTACTCGGCGATGCGCTCGATCGCGTCCTTGGACGAGACCGTGCACTGGGCGGGCGCCACCGCGCCGCCGACCACCTTCTCGGCCAGGGCCCGGCAGCCGGGCTCGCCGCAGGCTCCGCAGTTGGAGCCGGGGAGCATCTCCTCGACCTCGTCGATCCGCGGGTCCTCCTGGACCTTGAGGAAGCGGTACGACAGGGCGAGGATGGTACCGAACAGCAGGCCCAACCCGGCCATGATGGCGGCACCGGTCAGAATCTCGTTCATGGCATCACACCCCCGCTTCGCCTGATGAAGCTCCCACGACCAGCGAGGGGCAGCCATCAACCTTGAGCATCGGCTGGATCGCCCCCCATCCCCTCGATCCCCTTCCCACCCTCGCGGGGGGAAGGGGACGCCCCCGCCCGCGATCTCGTGTCTCTGGAGTGCGCATGGCGATCAGTTGAACGGCTGCGCCCGCTTGACCCACTTCTCGAGCTCGGGCTCCTTCGGGTCGAGCGGATCTCCCGGGTGGATGACCTTGGCCGTGCAGCGCTCGGCGGCCTTGACGATGTCGGCGTACGGACCGCCCTTGGGGTCCTTGATGTAGGCCTGCTTGTTCTCGTTGTAGGCGAAGATCTTCGGGTTGAGCTGGGTGCACTCGTTGCACGAGGTGCAGAGCTCGGTGTCGATGTAGGGCTCGAGGGCCATCGACTCCTCGGCCTCTTCGGCAGCCGCTTCCGGCTCTGCCTCGACGGGTTCGGCGAACCGGGACCGGGGCCGGACCGGCGCCGGGGCCGCCCACCGGTCGAGGCGCAGGCGCGACGGCGACCGCGGCGCGGCCACCGCCGAACAGGCCGGCCAGGGCCTCCGAGCCGCGCTCGCCGACCAGGGCCTCGGCGATCCTCCGGGTGATGGCCGCGGGATAGCGTTCCTTGAGCTGGGCGATCTTCACTTCGTACTCCTCCCGGAGCGCCGTGAGCTCACGCTCCATCCTCTCTTCCATGGGCCGCGAGAACCGCGCCCGCACCGTCTCCGACAGGCGGACGCCGGCGAGCTCGCGGAGCTCGTCCCAGAGCTGCAGCCGCTCCTCGGCCAGCTCGACCATCTCGGGAGCGACCGACCGGCGGCCGAGGCGCTCCTCGGAGTCCTTGAACCAGATGAACGGGGTCTTGCCGGCACGCTCCTCGGCGGAGAGCTCGAGGAAGTCGGCGAACGGCACCATGGCGTCGGTCCAGAGCGCCCGCTCGACCTTCTTGAAGTGCTTGGCGAACCGGGGCTCGGTCGCCGCCCAGTCGGCGGTGGTCAGCGGCAGGGTCATGACCTGCTTGGCACCGTCCTCGTCGACGTACTCGAGCTCGTAGGTCGGCCAGGTGTCCTCGACCGCCGGGTTGCCTTCGAGCGACAGCCGCTCGGAGGTGGTGACGCCGGCGTCCGGGTCGTACTCGAGGTACGGGAAGGCCCGCCCTTCGAGGGCCAGCTTGGCGGCGTGGAGCGAGGCCGAGTCCGGCAGGCCGTGCTCGGCCTGGCACGGGGTGTAGATGTTGAATATCGCCGGTCGCCGCTTCGACAACCCCTTGAGCACGCCACCCACCATGTGGGCAGGCAGCGCCTGGGAGGTCTGGAGCACGTAGGCGCCCCGGTGGGCCATGGCGATCAGGCCCATCTCCTTGCGGTTCTCCTCCTTGCCGTGGCGCGCCGCGCCGTACTCGGCCATGTCGGAGACCTGGCCGTGGAAGCCGCTGGTGCAGGCCTGGCCGCCGGTGTTCGAGTAGACCTGGGTGTCGAGCACGATCACCCGGAGCGGCTTGCCGGAGGCCAGCAGGCGCGAGACGTTCTGGAAGCCGATGTCGAGCATCGCGCCGTCGCCGCCGATCACCACCACCGGCGGACAGAGCCGGAACTCGTCGTCCGAGAAGTCGCGCCAGTCGAACGCCTGGAAGGCGCCGTCGTGGACCTCCGGCTCGTAGGCGTCGGCCACCTCCAGCTCGGCGGTGCGCACGGCGGCGAAGCCGTCGGCCATCTTGCGCATGAAGCCTTCGAAGATGCCGATGGCGACCGACGGGGCGTCCTGGAAGAGCTGGTTGACCCACGGGTACGGGTACGGGTTGTAGGGGTAGGTCGAGCCCCAGACCGACGAGCAGCCGGTGGAGTTCGAAATGCCCAGCGCCGCGCGCCCGCGCCCCGACGGACCGCTGGTGTAGCGCCAGTGGAGATCCTTGAGGATCCGCAAGGTCTTCGAGATCCGGGCGAGGCGGTTGCGGTTCTCGCCGGCCACCTCCACGTTCAGGTGGAGCTCGCTGATGTCGAGCCCGGCCTCGGCCATGCCGCCCAGGTCCGCCGACAGGGTCAGCAGGTGGTTGCCCTTGTCCTCGAGCGTGGCAATCAGCCCCTCGAGCTGGCCGACGAAGGCCTCGACCCGCGGCGCCACCGCCGCCTCGATGGTCGAGACGATCAGGTGGGTGCCGGTCTTCTCGCCGCAGCCCATGCACGAGCCGTCGCCGCCGACCATGGAGTGATAGGTCTTCTTCTTGAGCAGCAGGGTGTGGAGGACGCCGATCCCTTCGTCCAGGTTGCTCACCTGGAGGAAGCGGTCCGGGGTGTCCGGGAGCTGCTCCCAGCGCGCCCAGTTGCGGCGCAGCTTGTCCACCAGCGGCTGGTCCTGGTGGGCCGCGTAGAGGGCGTCGTCCGGGCAGACCTCGACGCACAGGTTGCAGCCCTTGCAGGCGTTCGGGTTGATGGTCACGGCCAACAGGCCGCCGCTGCCTTCGCTCTGGCGCTCCGGCACGGTGAAGAACGGCACCGTCTTGGCGAGCGGGAACTCCGCCAGGCGGGCGGTGACCTGGTCGATCTCCTCGTCCAGGGCCGCGCGCTCCTCGGCGGACAGGTCGAAGCCGCCGGCCACCTTGGGCCAGGCACGGGTGACCACCGCGGCGAACGACGGGAAGTCCTCCTGCTTGAGCAGCACCCGGGCCTCACGGGCCAGCGGCGCGACGGCGGAGAGCATGCGGTCGCTGGCGGCGCCGTCGGTCGCCCAGTCGGAGACCGCGGCCCGCAGAACCTTCTCCACCTCGATCACCAGTCCGGGGATCGCCGCGTCCGGGCACTGAGTCCAGCACTGGCCACAGCCGGTGCACTTTTCGGCGATGAACTCCGGCACCTCGAAGCGAATGTTGGTCATGTCCCGGAAGATGCCGGTGGCCGCCGGGATCGCCGAGATCGCCGAGTACGGATCGGCGATCGGGTCGGCGCCGTCGCGGTAGACCGAGCAGACCTGGTGCATGAACCGGAAGGGGTCGGCGATGCCGGTCAGCTCGTCGGCATCCTGGGGCACCCGGTCGAGATACCAGGGCGGCTTGATCTCGCCCTTCTCCTCATCGACCTGGGAGCCCATCTCCAGCTCCTTCCAGTCGAGCTCCCGCAGCTCGTCGAAGCCGCGGCGGAGCACCCGGAAGTTGTCGTCGACGATGGTCTTGCCCCGGTGGCCGAACTTCTTCTGGAGCTGGGCGCGGACCGCGTCGAACAGCTTGGCCTCGTCCAGGCCCTCGCTCTGCATCAGCGGCGAGGCCTTGAAGAAGGCACCCTGGAAAGCGTTGCCCTGCATGCGGAACTGCAGGTCCGCGGCGTCGGTCTCGGCGCGGGCGATGGCGAACGCATCGAGGTAGAAGACGCGCAGCTTCTTGTCGCGGATCGTCCGGCGCGCCCAGGCCGGGAAGCTCGCCCAGAGCTCTTCGGCGCCGCTCTCCGAGGACGTGCTCGCCTGGATGACGAACGTGCCCTCCTCGGCGAGCCCGGCGAGCGGGTTCGAGTGGCGGAAGACGTTGGGATCGGGCGAGAGCACCACGTCGACGTGCTTGAGCTCGCAGTTGATCCGGATCGGATCGTGGGAGAAGACGCTATAGAAGGTGGTCGGCTGCCCCTTCTTCTCCGAGCCGTACTTGGGGTTCGACTTGACGTTGAGCCCGACCAGGTCGAACAAGGTCATGGTCAGGTTCTTGCCCATGGTGATGGCGCCCCAGCCGCCGACGGAGTGGATGCGCACGGCCATGGAGTCTTTGGGCAGCAGGTCGAGGGCGCCCGCGGGCTCGAGCGCCAGGTCGGCGACGTCGGGGTAGGCCTCGAGCACCTTCTGCTGCCACTCCTCGAGCTTCGCCGGGACCTTGCCCTTGCGGATGAACTCGACGCCCAGGTAGAACTGGCGCCGTCCCCTTCCGCCCGGGAGCATGTTCTCGACCGCCGCCACCAGGTCGCCGGCCTGGAGGTCGCGGCTGCCCATGCCGAAGCAGCCGGAGTAGAAGTCCGGTACCTGGTCCGGCGCCACCGCCGGGATGCCGGCGTGGGGCGTCCGCCCCGCCTCGACCCGGTGGTTCTCGACCGCCTTGGACAGCGCCGTGCGGATCTCGCGCAGCAGCGGCGGGTCGGAAGCGAGCGGCTGGTCGAGGCGCTCGAGCACCAGCACGGCGCGCTTGCCGGCCAGCATCCCGGCCACCAGGTCGGCCGGGAACGGCCGGAACATGGTCAGGTTGAGCACGCCGATCGCGAGGTCGCGAGTCGCCCGCAGATGATCGGCCACCGCCTCGGCGTTGCCGACCACCGAGCCCTGGCCGACCAGCACCACCTCGGCGTCGCGCAGCCGGTAGCCCATGGCCCGGCGGTAGCGCCGGCCGGTGAGCTCAGCGTACTCGGCCATCGCCGTCTCGGCGAGCGCGGCGATGTGGTCGAAGAAGAACGGCCGCTGGGAGGCGACGCCCTGGGCGTAGCTGTCCTGGTTCTGGACCACGCCGATCATCGCCGGGTTGTCCAGGTCGAACATCTCCGGGATGCGCCGCCGGGTCTCGCCGAAGACCAGGCGCTGGGCCGGCGTCGGCGACTCGATCAGGTCGGACGGGTCGCCCAGGTACTCCTTGACCAGGGCGCGCTCGGGCAGCAGCAGCGACTCGATGACGTGGCTGGTCAGGAAGCCGTCCTGGGCGCAGACGCCCGGGTTGAGCGACAGCTCGGCGATCCGGTGGGCGATCAGGTTGAGGTCGGCGGCCTCCTGGGCGTCCTTGGCGAAGAGCTGGAAGAAGCCGGTGTCGTCGATCGCGTGGTAGTCGTCGTGCCCGGCATGGACGTTGAGCGCATGCTTGGTCATCGCCCGGCAGGCCATGTTGAGCACGTAGGTCAGGCGCTTGCCGACCGCCGCGTACAGCGACTCGTGCATGTAGGCGATGCCCTGGCCGGAGGAGAAGTTGGTCGAGCGCAGGCCGACCATCGACATGCCCGCCGTGACGCCGGCCGCGGCATGCTCGCCCTCGGGCTCGAAGAAGATCAACCGGCGCCCGTTGACGTTCGGCGTCCCCTGGGCGGCGGCCTTCGCCCAGCCCTCGCCCATCTGGGTCGACGGGGTGATCGGGTAGGCGCCGGCCGCCTCGCCGGCGGCGGTCTCCATGGCGACCACCGCGGCGGTGCCGTCCATGGCAACGGGGGTTCCCGGGTACCGGACGGTGGCTTCGGCTTGTTCGCGTTCTTCGGTGACCTTCATCTCGATGACTCCTCGCATCGCCATCGGCTCCGGTCCGGGGACCGGAGCCGGCCGGGCGTCGCGTTGTCTACTCCGTGGTGTGCTCCAGGCTGTCCGTCAACTCACGATCGATCGCGGCCGGATCGACCAGCTCCAGCAACTGCCGGGCAGCGGCATCGACCGCCTCGGACGACGGCGCGCCGTCGCCGGCGGCTATCGTCTCGACGGTCTCGGCCATCTCCGCCAGATCAGAGCCGACCGCATCCATCAGCGCCGCGGCGACCTGGTCGGCGGTCTTGCCGGCCAACGACGGAATCTCCGGCGGCAGCTCGCTGAACAGGCCGAGGTCGACCTCCAGAAGGGCCGCGGTCAGCCGGTCGACCGCCTCGCGGGCGGACCGCTCGCGGACCCGCTCGAGCTCGGCCGCATGGGCCGCCTCCAGGCGCTCGCGCTCGGCGCGGGCGGCCTGTTCGGCCTCCTCGCGGGTCGCCTGGGCGGCCCGGCGGACGTACTCGCTGTTGACCCCGGCGAGCTCCTGGAGGGTGCGCCAGAAGCCGAGCCGGTCGCGGCAGGCGGCGGCCAGCGGCCGGGAGACGGCCAGGCGGACGGGCTCGGCCGGGGCCGTCTGGCCACCCTTGGGGCCCTTGCTCCCGTTGCCGAGCGCCGTCACCGGCACGGCCAGGACGGTCGGGATCTTGTGGATCGCCTCGTCGACCGGCAGGGCGAGCCAGGCGGCGATCGGCACCAGGTCGGCGTCGTCGGCCGCTCCGGGGCCGATCGGCGTCACATGGCGCCGGAGCGCCGGATCGAGCAGGGCGAAGTCGGCGAAGGTGAACGGGCTCTCGTCCGCCCCGTCGTCGGTCGGCCAGTCGGCCGCCGGCTGCGGGTTGCCCGAGAAGTCGAGCCGGTGAGCCCAGGAGGGGCCGGTCTCGGGGTCGTAGCGGAAGAGGGGGTGGGCGCGGCCATCGATGGCGGCGCCGGCGACGAGAGCCGGGTCCAGACCGGCCTCGACCTGTCCGGGCCAGGGGGCCACCACGTGCAGGCTCGTCCGGCTGGACGACGCGGCACGCACCAGGCCCTCCATCAGGTGGAGCGGCCGGGCCTCGCTCGACTGCTGGACGAACGCCTCCCGGTGGCTCATGCCGAGGTAGCCGGGCTCGAAGCGGTAGCCGGCCGCCGGATTCTCGACCCCGGGGCTCATGGCCGGATCGAGGGCGACCAGCACCTGCACCGGACGACTCGAGCGCAGCAGCTTCGACAGGCTGAGCATTCCCCGCTCGGCCAGCTCGCCGGCGGACTCGAGCGCCACCGTCGGCTCGAGCAGCGCCGCCTCGCCGGCGTCGAACGCCCGCCAGTCGAAGCCGGCCAGCCGCTCGAGCCACGGTTCGTGGTCCGCCGCCACGTAGGTGCCCGAGGTCTCGAGCCGGACCCGCTCGCGACCGCGCAGCGCGGCGGCCAGGGCCTCGGCCTCCCGGTCGAAGACCTCCGCGGCGGCCGCGCACGGGTCGGAGCTCTCGACCACGACCCAGTTGTCTGACTCCGCGGCCCCGAGCAGGCGCTCGCCCCAGGGCAGGCTGCCGTCGTGGATCAGCCGCATCCGCGGCGCGGCCAGCCGGTCCGCGACCTCGGCCAGCCGGTCCGCGACCTCGGCCAGGGCTTCGATCGCCGCCTCGAGGCGCTCGCGCCGCGCAGGCGCGAGCGCCGTGGTGCCGCGCCGCTCGCCGAGGACGGACGCCAGCGCCGACGGGTCGACGAACCGCTTGCCCATCGCGCCCATGGCGCCGCGCTCGCGCTCGCCGTCGCGCCCGGCATCGCCGTCGGCACGCTTGCGGCGGTCGGCGTCGATCAGCGCCCGCCCCTTGTCGACCAGCTCCCGAGCCTCGCGCAGGAAGCTTTCGCGGGTGGTCCGCCGGCCGGCGAGGAGGGCATGGCCGAGCAGGTCGAGGGAGACGCCGGTCCGTGGTGCCAGGAAGCGCGCCGGGCTCGACCCCGGACCGTCGCCCGCCGGCGGCAGCGCGGCGGCGAGCCGCTCGACGTCCGCCACCAGGGCGGCGCGGTCGGCCTCGGCGAGGCCGGACTCGGCCGCGAGCGCCTCGGCCATGGCGGCGCCGGCGGCGCGGAGCGCCTCCTGGGCGTCGCCGGTGGCCGTGCCGGCCTCCAGCAGGTCGAGCAGGTGCCCTTCCAGGCGCTTCAGGTTGTCGCGGAGCATCTGCCCGACCGGGGCCCCCTCGCCGTCAAGGGTGCGCCGGGCGCGGGAGATCAGCTCGTCGAACCCCAAGCAGAGGGCGCCGTGGGCGCCGGTCGCCGCCTCGAGCGACCCGGTCGGTGCCGTGGACCCGAGGTAGAGGGGGTAGTCGGTCCGCACCCGGCCGGCGCCGACGAAGGCGGCCAGCGGGACGGGGACGACGGCGGGCGTTTCGCTCACGCGGGGCTCGCCGGCTTCGGCAGGCTCGGCGGGCCCGAGCAGGAAGAACCGGCGCAGCTCCCGGCGGGCGTCGTCGCCGGCTCCGGCGGTCCGCGGTGATTCGTTCGACTTCGGATTCACGGTCATCGCTCCCTCGCTCGGTCAGATGGCGAAGCGGTCGAGCTCCGCCTCCAGCCCGGCGACCTTCTCTTCGAGCGGCATCGACAGCCCCTCGTTGGTGTAGGCGTCGTAGATCGGGGCGTCCGGGTTGCGGAAGAACAGGCCGATCGGCAACCGCTCGGTCTCGCCGGCGAGCCGCCGGGCCCCGTCGATGTCGGACGGGTCGTGCTCCAGGTGGTTCTTGTACATCTTGGCGACCGCCGGATCGGCCTCGATGCCGTCGTCGTGGGTGAGCAGCAGCATGTTCTCCGGGTTGTCGCGCCACTGGTCGAAGATGTGGTCGGTGTAGGTCGGGCAGCGCTGCAGGATGTGGACGAAGGAGAGCCCCTTGTGCTCGTAGGCCGCCTTGAGAGTCTGGTAGAGGTGGAGCGGGTTCCAGTCCACGGTCCGGGCGACCCAGGAGATGTTGGTGAAGCCGAGGGTCGTCTGGAGGACGTTGAGCGGCGGCAGCCAGGCGCCCCGCGGGTGGGTGTTGGTGGAGAGGCCCAGCGGGCTGGTCGGCGACGTCTGCTTCTTGGTCAGGCCGTAGATGTTGTTGTCGAACAGCATCACGGTCATGTCCATGTTGTAGCGCAGCGCGTGCACCCAGTGGCCGGCGCCGATCGAGCAGCAGTCGCCGTCGCCCGTGGCGACCCAGACGTGCAGGTCCGGGCGGCGGCTCTTGACCCCGCAGGCCACCGGCAGGGCGCGGCCGTGGAGGCCGTGGAAGCCGTAGGTGCTCATGTAGTGGGGGAAGCGGCTCGAACAGCCGATCCCCGAGACCGCCACCACCTTCTCCGGCGGGAGCTGCTCGTCGCGGCAGATCTTCTGCACCGCCGAGAGCACCGCGTGGTCGCCGCAGGACGGGCACCAGCGCGCCACGCCGCCGGCGTAGTTTTCGAGCGTGAAGTAGCGCTCCGGGACGTCGAGGGACCAGTCATCCTTCAGACCGAACATGCCATCTCTCCTTCTTCCTGCTCGTCTTTCGTCGGTGCCTGCTCGCGCGGAGCCTGTTCGAGCGGGGCGTCCTCGCGCCCTTCGAGCCGGGCGAGGAGCACCTCCTCGATCACCCGCGGCGCCAGGGGCTGCCCCTCGACGACGCTCCAACTGTCGATGTCCAGCAGGGTCTTCTGCCGCAGCAGGGCGGCGAGCTGGGCGTGGCGGCGGGTCTCGGAATCGATCAGCGGATCGCCGGGGCGGTCGCTGTAGTTGATCTCGATCGTCATCACCTTGCCGAAGCGCCCGAAGATCTCCGGCAGGCCGGGCTCGAGCGGCGACAGGAAGCGCAGGTGGACCGACGAGACCTTGTGGCCCTTCTTCTGCAGCCTCTCGACCGCCTCGTCGATGGCGCCCAGGGTCGAGCCCCAGCCGACCACCAGCAGGTCGCCCTCGTCCTCGCCGTGGATCTCGGGCGGCACCAGGCTCTTGGCCAGGGCGGCGAGCTTCCTGCTCCTCATGGTACAGCCGGTCTGGTTCGAGGCCGGGTCGTAGGCCACCTTCGACCAGCGGGTGTGGGCGAGGCCGGTGAGGGTGTACTCGCCGCCCTTCTGGCCCGGGATCGGCCGCGGCGACAGGCCGGTCTTCTCGTCCCAGTCGTACGGCGCCAGCCCGTCCGGCCAGGGCGACAGGTCGAGCGGCGCCGCCATGGTCTCGGTCGAGACCTCGGGGCGCGGGAAGGGCGCCACGCCGGTCGCCAGGTTGGTGTCGGTCAGGACGATCACCGGCGTGCGGAAGTCCTCGGCCAGCTTCCGGGCCATGGGCACGAAGTGGTAGCACTCCTCGATCGTCGCCGGTGCCACCACCACCTTCGGGGCGTCGCCGGTGGCGCCGTAGAGCGCGGCCATCAGGTCGCCCTGCTCCACCTTGGTCGGCAGGCCGGTCGACGGACCGCCGCGCTGGACCAGGATCACCACCAGCGGCACCTCGGCCATGACGGCCAGCCCCATGAACTCGGTCTTGAGCGCCAGGCCCGGGCCGGAGGTCACGGTGCAGGCGGTCTTGCCGGCGTAGCTGGCGCCGATGGCGAAGCCGATCGCGGCGATCTCGTCCTCCGCCTGGTGGACGACGCCGCCGACCCGCGGGAAGCCGCGCGCCAGGTAGTGGGAGACCGAAGTCGCCGGGGTGATCGGGTACATGGAGACCAGCTCCATGCCGGCGGCCATGACGCCGAGACCGGCGGCCTGGTTGCCGTTCATCACCACCAGCGGCCGGTCGTTCTCCCACGGCGGGATCTCGAACGCCAGGTCGGTGAGCTGCTCGGCGGCGTACTCCCAGCCGGCGCGCACCAGCGTCTGGTTGATCTCGACCACCTTCTCGCCCTTGCGGCCGAACACCACCTGGACCTCGTCGAGCGCCTTCTGGAGGTCGCGGCCGTAGATCTGG
Source organism: uncultured Acidobacteriota bacterium (assembly GCA_963843755.1). GTDB lineage: Bacteria > Acidobacteriota > Thermoanaerobaculia > Multivoradales > DATKCC01 > CAWJLS01. Next base: position 295,281 of record CAWJLS010000010.1, on the reverse strand, counting down.
CAGAGCAGGCCGAGCACGAACATGTTCTTGCCCAGGCGCGGGTTGTCGACCACCTCCTTGCAGGCGTCCTCGAGCCGCAGCTCGCGCACGTCCAGCCCCTCGGCATGGAGCTCCTCGAGCGCCTCGGCGTACTGCCGCCGGATCTCCTCCTGCGGGTCGTCGGCCCACTTGGACTCGAGCAGCACCACCGTCCCCTGCCGGTACGCGCCCTGGGCGATCCGCCCGTAGAGCACCTGCTCGTTGAAGGCGACCACCAGGTCGGCCTCGTCGCCCATGTTGGTCACCGGCTGCGAGCCGAGGCGGACGCGGATGCCGGAGGCGCCGGCGCGCGAGCGGGCGGGCGGCTTGATCTCGGCCGGGATGATCTCGACGGTCCAGACGCCGTTGCCCATCTTGGCGCCGACCGTGCCGAACGTCTGCCCGGCCTTCTGGGCACCCTCGCCGGAGTCGCTGACGATCTCGACGATCGACTGATCGAGGACCGTGCGCTCGGTGGGGGCGACCGCCGTGGCGGTCGCGCCGCTCGCCGGGGTCGAAGTGGAGGTGGTTTGTGGTTTCTTGCTCATCGCGTCTCCAACCTGATGTCTCGTCTCGCCTTCCTCTGTTGAGAGGCCCGTCGGCCGCGTGCGGTTCCGGCTCCGGGCTCTGCTTCCCGCGTCCCCGTGGGAAGCCCTAGCCGCTCCCTCCGAGCTCGTCGTAGAGCGAGCCGGAGAGGATCTCCGTCTCCGCCGCCTCGTGGTCGTGGAGCATGCGGCAGAGATCGTCCACCCCCGCGAGCACCTCGGCCACCGGCCCGTCCAGGGCCGCCCGGGCGGCGCTCCGCAGACGCTCCAGCTCTGCGAGGCACTGGCGGTGCTCGTCGAACAGGACGTCGACCCGCTCGAGCAGGTGCGGCGCCGAAGAACCGACGACGTCCTGGAGGCCGCCGGGGGCCTCCTCGTGCGCGAAATGGGCCTCGAGCGCGGCACCCAGCTCTCCCAGCAGCTCCAGCAGCGGCACCAGCCCCCGCGTGCCCGCGATCCGTTCGAGCAGCGCGCGCAGGTGGAGGTGCTCCTCGTGGATCTGTTCCCCGCTCACAGCCGGCGTCGCCGCGGCCGCCGCACCGCGTCCAGCGCCATCCATGCGGGGCTCCGTCTGGGACGGAGTCCGTCCCGGTTCGTTCCGCATCGCCGATCTCCTGTTCGGTGTACCTCGTCCGGCAGGCTCGGAGGAGCTCGCCTGGTCCCCGGAACGCGTTCGTCCAGGGACGACGGAGGGAGTGGGAGTGCTCGTCGTCATGCTGTCGCCGGAACCACCGGAGGGGTCGATTCCGCGCTCGTTCATACTGCCTAGTGACCGGGGTGCTCACAAATACCCCCGGGGGTAGGTTCCGCGGTTTGGCGGAGGGTGGGCCGACCGCCACCCGAACGGGTGGGCGGAGGGGTGGGATGAAACGGTATGGTCGAGAACTGTCACACGAGGACGGAATCCGAGAGACCCGGACGGCATGGCACGAGCCGCTCCGGTCCTCGTGGAGTCGACACCGGGTCGACCGAGACGGAGCCGAAACGACGAGGAGACGGGGCGATGTCGGGAGCGCAACTGCGCGACGCCGGCGCCGGGCTGACCGCCCGGATCGCGGCGTTCATCTTGGTGGGGATCGTCGGAGGAGCGTCAGCGATAGGGGCGGCGCAGGCCGCCGACAGGCTCGAGCCACGCCCGATCTCGGCGACCGAGCGCGCCGCGGTGGAGCTGGTGGCGCGCTACCTGGCCGAGGGCGGCGAGGCCTGGAGCGACCGACTCGCGCCGTCGTCGCCGTGGAGCCGGCTCGCCCCGGACGAGGCGGTGCGCGAGATCGAGGTCCGCGCCGGCCCGCCCGCCGGCGCCACCTGGACACTGGTCACCCCGGCGCCGGGCACGCCGAAGAGCGTCGCGCTGTTCTACGTCGTCTTCCCATCCGGGGCGGACGACACCGTGCTGCTCCGCCTGGAGCGCGACGACCAGGCTCCGGACGGGCAGACCTCGGACGGGACGGACGAGGCGCTCGGGGGCCGCGGCTGGCGGATCGCCGAGCTCCGGTCGCTGTCCGAGCCCGCGCCGTCCCACGAGGAGACCTTCTTCGACCCCCACGACGCCTCTCTCGCGCCGCGTCCGCCGACGGCCCCCGCCGGCGCCCCGCACGTGCCGATCGGACTGCTGGTCTCCCTCGGGGCCCTCTCCGCCCTGACGGCCCTCGCTCGTTTCGCGGCGCACCGGCCGCTCCGGCCCCGGCTCTCGGTCCTCGCCCTGGCCGTTCTGGCCCTCTCCTGCGGCGCCCCCGGAGCCTCCGGGGACGACCCCACCGCCGGTCGGACCGCCGAGGCGCCGGCGAGCGATCCCGCCGCACGAAACGAGGGCGGCGCCTCCGGGCAGGGCTCGGTCACCCGCCTCGGCATGCTGCGGGACATCCGCTGGAAGCTGGCGACCGACGGCGACCCCAGCGCCCTCGGCGAGACGATCGCCCAGGTCGCCCCGGAGGGGCTCCCCCACCAGGTAGCCGACCTCTGGCGCGCCCAGCTCCTCCTGCGCCAGGTCGACCTGCACGAGGCGGAGGCGATCCTCGCCGGCATGCCGGAGCCCGGGCCGGTGCCGCTGGCCGACCTGCTCCGCGCGCGGTTGGCGACCGCCCGCGGCGCGGACGAGGACGCATCCCTGGCCTACGACACGGTGCGCACGGCCGGACCGGACCACGACGGCCTGCGGCTCGAAAGCGCCGCCGCCCTGGCGGCCCTGGGCTTCCAGCGCCAGAGCGAGGTGGAGACCATCCAGCTCGCCGAGATGGGCTCACGGGTCGCCGAGGTCTGGTATCTCCGGGCTCAGCTCGACCTGCTCGACGACCATGCGAAGGAGGGCGAGGCGGTCCTTCGCCAGGCCTGGACCGAGCGGCCGATCCTGCGAGCGGAGCTGTTCGGCAACCCGCTGCTGGCGACGCTGATCGCCCGGGCGACCCTCTTCCCCATCATCCACGCCGGCTCGCCCGACGAGCCGACCGTCGAGGCCCCAGACCTCGGCCGCCACCCCGCCCGCCTGCCGCCGGACGCCCGGGCCAGCGCCCTCGGCCGGCTGCTCCGGATCGAGGTCGGACCGCCCGACGAGCCGGCCCTGATCGAGATCCCCGGCGGCGCCGCGCTGGCCCCGGCCGGCACCCGGCAGGCGGACGCGGCGGAATGGAAACGCCGCGACCAGGAGGCCGCCCTGGCGCACCTCGACCTCCTGACCGACCAGGCCCGGGGGATGACCGCCTTCGGGCAGCCGCGCCTGCGCCGGCAGATCCTGGAGGCGGCCACCGCCCTCGCCGAGGCCGACCGGTGGGACGACCTGGTGGTGCTGACCGAAGGCATCGAAAACCAGATCGACCGGGTGCCGGCGGTGCTCGGTCAGCTCCGGGCGCTCGCCCTGCGCAAGACCTCCCGCGGCGCCGACGCGCGGTCGCTCCTGGTCCGCCTGGCCAAGGCCTCCATGGACAGCCGCCGGCCGGCGCCGGGAGTCCTCTACCAGCTCGCCGAGCTGTTCGTCAGCGACCGGGAGTTCGACACGGCACTGCGCCTGCTGCAGAAGGCCTCGGCGCTGTCGCCGCTCGCCTCCAACAACGCCCGCATCGAGCAGATCCGCCTCGAGAAGTGGCTCTACGACAACCAGGACCGCTTCTGGAGCGACCACTTCGAGATCATCTACCCGCGGATGACCAGCCGGAGCTACGCCGAGACGCTCGGCGTCGTGCTCGAGGCCGAGCGGGAGCGGATCAGCCGCTGGGTACCGCTGCGCCCCGGCCACCCGATCGAGGTCGACCTCTTCCCCCTCGAGCGGTTCCTGCGCGCCCACTCGAGCGGCGTGCTGGTCCTCGGCCTCTACGACGGCCGGGTGCGGGTGCCGTTCGCCGACCTCCAGAGCCTCCACCCCCGGCTGGTCAGCGTGCTGAGCCACGAGGTGGCCCACGCGCTCCTCGCCCAGGAGACCTACGACCGGGCGCCGGACTGGTTCCAGGAGGGGCTGGCCCAGCACGTCGAAATGGTCCCGGGGCGGGTCAACCCGATCCCGGATCTCGAGGCGACCGGCCGGGTGATCTCGCTGCCCATGATCGAGGCGATCCTCGAAGGCTTCGCCGAGCCGCAGCTCGTCGACCTGGCCTACGGCGAGTCCGCCTGGGTGATCCACTACCTGGAAGCCGTCCACGGCGTGAAGACGATCCGTGCCTTCGCCGAGGCCTACAGCCGCGGCCTGTCGACCGAGCAGGTGATCCGGGAGGTCTTGGGGCAGAGCGTGTCCGAGCTCGACCACGCCGTCTGGACCTGGTGCGTCGACAGCGCGCCCTCGGGATGGCCGACCGAGATCGTGCGCTACGACCAGGAGCTCGACGGCATCGTGCGGCGGAGCGACTCCGCCCAGCGGCTGATGCGCCAGGCCCGCGGCGACGACCGCGCCCACCGTCGCTCCCGGAGCTCTCAACTGACGATGGCGTCCTGGTACCAGACCTACAACCGCGACCTGGCACCGTTCAAGGCGTCGCTGCGCGACATCCTCGGCCCCCTCCACGAGGGCAAGATCCCGAACCCGATCGTCTGCGTCACCCTCAGCGGCCAGATCAACCAGTTCCTCCACGACCCGCAGACCCTCCACCCACCCGACCAGGCGCTCGAGCAGGATCTGAACGCCGCCTTCCAGGCGTTCGCCGGCATGGCCGCCTCGTGCAGCAAGGGCAACGCCCTCGACGCCGGCGCCTACCTCCGCCGGGCCGAACGGGACCTGGGCGCGGCCGCCCGGGACATGAAGCGGTACGGGATGCGGCCGTGACGGCGGCTCCACCGCCTCGCACCGAGACGGCAGAAACGGCCGGAACGGCCGAGGCGAGGGGACCCGGAGGGCACCGCCATCCCCGCGACCTTCACCGGCGGCACCCCGAAGACCGGTCCGCTCGAAGAGTGGAGCCTGGCCGGCCCGCTCTGCTTCGCCGCCGACTACGTCGCCGCCGGCCGGACGTAGGCGCCGGGCTCCCGATGACACTCGAGAGATCACCCTTCACGAAAGGAAACGGGTCGACAGAGAGTGGGGGTCGCCGACAGCCTCCATCTCGTGAAGGAGACCGTCTTGGCCAGGAGACCTCGATCCAAGTACTTCATCGCCACCGGCGCCGTGGGCGGCTTCGTCGGCTTCGCCCTGATGGAGTTGCTGGGAACAGATCCTGGGTTCGGCGGCTCCCTGTCGGGGAACATCCTCCGCATGGCCTTCTACTTCGGAGGCTACGGCCTGGCCGTGGGCGCCTGCCTGGGAATGACGGAAGGGCTGATCCTCCACCGCCCCAAGCTCCTCGCCTACGGCCTCACCCTCGGACTGATTCTCGGAGCCGTCGGAGGTGCCTTGGGCGGAGCTCTCGGGCAATCCGTCTTCGGACTCCTGCCGATCCGCTACCAGGGACAATCGACGGCGGACCTGGCGATCGCCCTCGACTCGTCGGGAAGCATGCGTCAACTCCTGTTCTGGGGCAACGATCCGTGGGGCAAACGGAAGGACGCGGCCCAGGAGCTCATCGAACGGCTGAGCCCTACGGACCGGGTCGCCGTCGTCGACTTCGACCTGCAGGGCACGGTCCTGCTGCCATTGACCTTCCTGAGCTCCGCGGACGCGCGCGCCAGGGCCAAACAGGCAGTAAGTGCCGTCGACAGCTCCGGCGGAACCAGTCTGACCGCCGGCCTGAGCGCCGCCGTGGGCGCGCTCGACGCCAACCCGGCCGCCTCGCGCGACCGGTTCGTCATCTTTCTGACCGACGGGATCGGCGCGTTCGATCCCTCCATCGTCGAGCGGGCCCGGGCAGAGTCGATCACCGTCTACACCATCGGTCTGGGCTCGGGTGTCGATGCCGCCCTCCTCGACCAGGCCATCGCCCGGCCGACCGGGGGCCAGTACTTCCCAGTCCAGCGGGCGGACGACCTGGTCGATGTGTTCGACCGGATCTACACAGAGAGGATCGCCATGAACTCCGGCACGACCGGAGCTCCGGACGCTCGCCAGACCACCAGTCCACTCGCCCTGTTGCTCTTCAGGATCGGAAGTTGGGCGCTGATGGGCCTGGTGATCGGACTCGGCCAGGGCGTTCGCGAGAACACCAGAGAAGACCTCAAAGCCTGCGGGTTCGGCGGCTTCATCGGAGGGCTCGTCGGCGGTCTGGCGTTCGAGCCCCTGAGCCATTTCGCCGGCATCGAAGCCGGGGCCCTGAGCCGGCTGCTGGCCGACTGCATCGTCGGGGCCTGTATCGGTGGTTCGATGCGGCTCGTCCAGGAGCGCTTCGTGGATGCCCTTCCGAAGACGACCCGGCTTTCGGACCTCCTACCGAAAAGAGGGCAACTCGCATCTGACCGGTCGAGATCGCATCGCGACCGTTGACCGGAGAGGCCTGCCCGCTCCATGCCGGGCGGCCGAAACCGCACCCTTATACCCCGTAGGGACTCTCGACTGAACGCTCGGATCAGTCAAGGCCGAGCATCTTCTCCGTCTTCTCCGTCTCTGTCCTTTTCCTCATCGAGAATCTCGACCAACAGTTTGGCGTTCCTCCCAGCATCTCCTTCATCGGCCAAGGAAACGACAAAGAGCACGACGGAACACATCGTAACTAGAACCAATCCGATCGAGAGAGACACGGGCAAGGCCAGAGTCGATTCGGACTCAAGGTAGAGAAACAAGATCCCCCCACCCAGCAACAAAACGAGAAGGCTCAGAAGCAGAGACGTCTGAACGCGTAGACGGGCCCGGAGCTCATCGAGCACCACCCCAAGCAAGATCCGCTCGCTCACCCTTGCTTGTTGGACCAGAGCCTCCGCGTCTCTAGATTCGGCCTTCTTCACCTCAGTCCTCACCTCGACTAGCCACGACTTGATGACTCTGGCGTAGGATCTCGCCAAGTACGCAAACATGCTGACGCTTGCGGTGGACAAGACCCCGACCACATATCCCGGTGAGGTCAAGAAATCGATCGCTCTCTGGAGCATGCTATTCCTCCCTAGAACCACTGCATCAGGCACGGGCCCCTTTCCATGGAATCGCCAGGCCCAAGTCGTACTGCCCATCCGCTCCCCAGCGGTACCAGTTCTTGGCGCCTCTGCCCCAATCGACCTCGACCCATCCGGCTCGAGTCTCGGGGGGAACCGCGGTGATCACGCCGCTATGTCCGTCTCCGCCGTCCTGATCACCGTAGCTCTGACTCCAGTCGACCCCACGCAGGACTCGTAGCCCAGCACGGGGCTCGATCTTCCGAAGCCACTCGCGGTTTCTGGGATCCAGAAGATGGGCCAGGTAGTAGAGCGCCTGAGCGCTCTGTTTCCAGCCCGAGACCGCAGAGCGGTTCGCTTCGTTACCGAGCCACTCGTCGTTTGCGGTTCCCGCGGCCCGGAGAAGGTCGAGAGTCGCCGGGCCCAAGCTCCAGTCCAGGGCAGAAGGGATCTCCGAGCTCAGAAGCGTGGCCAGGCCGCTGGAAGCAGCCGCCGCCGCTCCGTTTCCCTCTCGGCGAAGCGCCGCCGCCAGGCGGTTCCAGAACCCTGGGTCGGCCCGGTTGTTCGCCGCCTGCGCCAGGAGATTCTGCGAAGACTCGAGGCCGATCCGCCTGCCCGGTCCGGTACCGGGTGGCGAGGTCTGGGCGGCAGCAGGTGCTCCCCCGGCCCTCGACCCAGGCGAGGCGGTCGTCATTCGACCCAGGGTGAGGGCCATGAACATCACCACCATCACGACCAAAAGCAGGGCGACGACACAGCCCATGGCCGCCACTCGGAGCTTCCGAGACAGCAAGGCGCCGACCAGACGGAACGCTCCCCGCCCGAGCTTCCACACCACCGGCCAGGGATTCGGTGGGGAGGAGAGAGGAGGCGAATAGGTCGGCGATGGCGGTGGCGTAGCGAGGCGGTGGCCGGGTCGCACCCCCGGAGCTGCCCTGCCGCGGCGCGGCCTGCGCCGCGCCGATCGCGTGCCAGAGCCTGACCGGCCCGGAAACGCAGGTCGTCCGGTTCGCTTCTCGAAGGCACACCAGGGGCATGCACTCAAGTGATCGCTGTACTTGTGAGCAGGGTTGTAGCTGCACGCCCGGATCCGCCCGAGCAGACGGTCGAGCTCCCGCTGCCACTCTCCGGCCGAAGGGCGCCGGTCCGGGGATTGGTGCCCCTCGACAAGCGCCCTTTCGAAGAGTCGCGTCACGCCACCCGGGAGAAGATCCTGCGGGATCTTCCGCCCAGGAGCCATGGAGAATCCCTCGGAGAAGATCGACTTTCCGGCGGCGATGTTGTCCGAGATCTGTGCGGGCGGTCGTCCGGAGAAGGGATGGCGGCCCCAGACCAAGAGCTGACAGAGGAGGACGGCCAGAGCGAAGCGATCGCTCGGCCCGGTGCGATCGACCTTCGAGAAGTCGTATCCCAGCAGCTCCGGCGCAGTGTACTCAGGCTTGCCCACCGTGCAGCGGTAAATGCGCCCTCGACGCAGGTCCGGCACCTGCATCGAATCGCAGTCGACGAACGTGACGACCGTGTTCGTGGCAGCGAGGACATTGCTCTCGTTGAGATCTCCGGCGACGTACCCTTCTCGATGCAGGGCGTCGATCGCGGACGAAAGGTTCCGGGCGGTCTGGGCGAGCAGCTTCCAGTCGATGCCCGCCGGGTAGTCGGTCGGCCGATAGACCATGTGGAGCGGCCGGTAGAGCCGCGTGTCCAGGTAGGGCATCAAGAAGCCGACGAAACGCCCCCCCGCATCGAGGAGGACATCGCTGGGCCAGGCGAACGAGAGGTGGCTGGAGCCCTGCATGGGGTCGCGCGGTCGTCGCGCCACCATGACTTCGAGCTTGCTCTGGAGCTCCGAGGAGCGCTTCGCGGGCCAGTAGAGCTTGGCGACCTCCTGACCACCCCGGACCCGCCGGACCTCTCCTTCGCCTCCCCGACCGAGCGACTTGCCGAGTTGCACCCGCCGACCCGTCGGTGTCCTGTAGCTTGTCTGGCTCATCCCTCGGCAACGCGGAGCGCGGCCGGAAGCTGTCCGGGTTCGGCCGGGACGACCCGCCCGGACCGCACCGCGAGGAGCAGGGTCTTGTCGTCGTCGGTGCGCCCGTTGATGCGATCGGAATCCAGAAACTGCCGAAGCTCCTTCCGCTTCCGCGCCGGTGTCACGGACCCATCCTGGGTGAAGTCGAAGAGCGGTCCGAAGAATCCGGGATGGGGTCGGGCGGCACCCAGGTCGCACGCCACGGTCTGAAGGCCGTCCGAGAGCACCGCCAGACCGGTGATGCGGCTGGCAGACTCCACACTCCGGGACGCGCTCTCCAGGTAGGAGTCCGACGTGACGAAGACCGTCTCGTTGAAGTACTCCCCTTTGGCAGGTACCGTGACCGCGTGAAAGTCGCCGTCACTGTCCCGGGCGACGACCCACCCGTCCCCGACCTGAGCGACCGCCAACGTGTCGCGAAAGAGCACTCCGAGCAGAAGGGTCGAGGAGAGCTCGTGCAGAGGACCTCCGTCGGCCTCGACGGCACCTCGGGCGCTCATGAGGCACTCGACCAGCAGGCGGTCCCACTCTCCGGCGTCCCGAGGGGTCTGGCCTCCGAGAAGACCGCGAGCCATCGCCTCGGCGGCGCCACCCACGGCGAGGGTGGCGCCCTGAAGCGCGCGCTCGGCGCTTCCCGCACCGTCCGCGACCACCAGAATCACCCCTCCCTCGACCTCGACGATGGCCGAGACGTCCTCACACGGCCGTCCGGTCTGGCGATGGGACGTTCCGCGGACGGAGCACCCCAGGGTGCGCCAGGCTCCGGAACGATGAGGACGAGGCCCGCTCCGATCGGCTCCCGGCGCGGCTTCCCGGCGGGCCGTCACCCGGCCCGGGGAGGCCGGTGCTGCACGCCCGGAGAAAAGCCTGCTCAGGAGCCGAGGAAATCTCAAGCGGTCACCTCGGCCCATCCGTCGGTGGAAGGAAGCTGCACCTTGTCCCCGGGTCTCGACCCGGAGACCTGCTTCTGACTCCTCGACAGCCAGAGGAACATCTCCCGGAACCGCGTCTCCAGCAGCTTGACCGGAGGGCGCTTGCGCGAAATGCGGCTGAGAAGATCGAAGTCCGCTCCATCGACGCCGACGGCGAAGAACAGCACCGCGCCGCGGTCCTCCTCTCGCTCCAGTCGGTCCGCCGCGGCCTTCCATTCGTCCGTCGGCGCACCGTCGGTGAGCAGGAACACCCAAGGGCGGAAGTAGTTGAGGCTGTGGTCTTTGTAGGAGGACTTGCGATCCTCCACCAGGTCGAGAGCCCGTTCGATCGCCTCGCCCATCGGCGTGTTCCCCGACGCGACGAGCGATGGCGCCGTGAAGTCGGCAGCGATCGTGAAGTCCTGGACGAGATCCACAGTCCCCCCGAACGAGAACACAGCGACCTCGACTCGCCGGCTGGCCAGCGGATCCTCTCCGAGGTCGGCCTCGAACGCCCGCAGCCCGTCATTGAGCTGGGCGATCGGATCACCGGTCATCGAGTAGGAAGAGTCGAGCACCAGAACACAAGGAGCACGAGGCTCCGGGTTGTCCATCAGGTCGACGTCGTCTAGGTTGGGCATCACTTCTCCTGAGACAGTTTCGATGAGGACGGGCCGGCCGATCAGACGGCGCCGTCAGTTGAACGAGAACGAGACGTTGAACAGCACCGCCCGATGGACCGGATCGACAGCCAGCATCGGTCGGAAGCGTCGCGTGGGCTCCGAGCCGCCGTCAGCGGCGAAGCCGGACGCCTTCATCGTGTAGCCCACCAGCAGCAGGGCGCCGCTCGCCGCCAGGATCTGATTGCCCAGCTTCGTCGAATCGTCCGCCTCCGCGGTGCGCCCCTCCTCCTCCTTCGAGCTCGCGTCCGCGTACGCAGCGAGTCCGGCGGCGACCCCCAACCATCCGAGCCCTCGCGCGAAGGCTCCCCGCTCGGGTCGGTAGACAGTCGGCCTGACTGGTGGTGACGATGGAACAGTCTGTGGTCGAGGCTGGGGGCGTCGTGGCGGAGCCGGCGATCGACGGGGGTTCAGAGGCACAGGTCCCCTGCCCGGTGCGCTCGGACCACGGACCGAGATCGACTTCGCGCAGGTAAAGTCGGTGCGATTACACTGCGTGAACTCGATGAAGCACTCCCCGGAGATCGGCCGATCGACCTCAGGCAGCTCGAGCTCTACGGTCGCCTCCGTGTCGCTGCTCCGCGGAAGAAGCAACGCTTCCCGGCTGATCTCCTCCCCATCCTCGAACCGGCAGACGAGAGTCGCCGAATCGACGATCTTCAAGTTGCAGTCGTTGGTGAGGGCGGCCGTCACGTGGACACGCTCTCCCGGTTGGGCAGAGTCCGGGAACCCCTGGAGAGAGATCGGGAGACAGCCCTGGGCACGGAGCCCCGTGCTGGCGAAGAACAGGAAGACCGCGGTGAATACGATCGACCGCAAGGTAAGGCAACAGGAGGTTCCGCTGCGTAGGGTGAGGGTCATGGTCGTCTCCCTTCTTCTAGGAGAATGGACACCACGATCCCGAAAAGGTTGAGCCGAATGCCCAACGTCGATTCGGCGCCTTCACCCCTTCCAACCGGATGGTGTCTGATAGGGCAGAACTGACGCACTCAGGACCAACCATGCCCCGTCGATCCCTCTCCTACGACGACTTCGCCCTTCGACTCGATCCGGCGCCGGGGGGGCGCTTCCTCGCGCGGATCCTCCACTCGGTCGCCGGGGGCGGTGCCCATCCGTTCGACCTTCCGGTCGATCCGACACAGATCGACGAGCTGATGGGGGACCTGGGGGCGCGGGTGAGAGCGAGCGGCGAGGAGCGCCACGTCCGGCCGGCGTCACCTCCAGACGACACGGCCGCTTCGGGCCGTCTTCCCGCCGATCCGGAAGAGCTCGGCCGCCGTCTCTATGATGCGATCCTCGGCGACCGGGTGGGCGAGGCCTGGGCCCGTCACCTGGGAACGCTGGACGGTGCGAAGAGCCGTGGGCTGCGGCTGCGGCTCGCGTTCGATCCGCCGACTCTGACCGACTTCGCGCTGGCCTCCCTGCCGTGGGAGCTCCTCTACCAGGATCGCGCCCGCGGCTTCATGGTGCGGAACCGGCGCACACCGTTGGTGCGCTACCTGGACGTGGAGCACCCGGCGGTGCTCCCGCCGGTGGAGAAACCTCTGCGCATCCTCGCGGTCACGGCAAGCCCGGTGGGGTATCCGGTTCTCCGGATCGGCGAGGAAGAGGAGCGTCTCCGTGCGGCCTGGGAGAAGCTCGGCGAGGCGGAGCTCGAGCTCGTCCGAGGATTGACCCTGGAGCAGCTCCGCGGCCGCCTGCTTCGCGGCGGCTTCCACGTCCTCCACTTCATGGGCCATGGAGGCTTCATCGAGTCCCCGGAGCAAGCCCCCCGAGCGGCCCTCCTGTTCGAAACCCCGGACGGCATGGACGAGCGGGTGCCGGCCGCGCTCCTCGCGGAAGCTCTCCGAGGCCTCGAGGATCTTCGACTGGTCGTCCTCAATGCCTGCGACTCGGGCCGGTTCCCCCGGCACCGGGGCTCCGACCCGTACAGCGGAGTCGCCACGTCGTTGGTCTTGGCCGGCGTTCCGGCCGTCGTCGCAATGCAGTTCCCGATCTCCGACCGGGCGGCGATCGCGTTCGGGGGAGGTCTCTTCCAAGCGCTCGCCGCGGGCGATCCGGTCGATGCAGCGGTCACCGAAGGGCGAATCGCCATCACGATCGGCCACGAGGGCACTCTCGAGTGGGCCACGCCGGTCCTGTTCTCCCGACTCGCTCCGGGGGCGATCCTGGGCAGTCTGGAGGATCCATCCGGCCCGTCGGCCCTTCGCCAACGGGTCCGGGATTGCAGCCACCTGATCGAGGAGAAGACCCGCGGGTTCGTCGGAAGAGAGTTCCTCGTCGACGCGGTCGACTCGTTTCGGCGCACGACCCGGCGTGGTTACTTCCAGATCGTGGCCGATCCGGGCATCGGCAAGTCCGCCATCGTGGCCGAGCTGGTCCGCCGGCGCGGTTGGCCCCACCATTTCAACCTGCGGTCGGCCTTCGTCGTCCGCCCCGAAGCGTTCCTGTCCAACATCTGCTCCCAGCTCATCCTCTCCCACGGGCTGTGGATTCCCGACCTCCCTGCCGAAGCGACCCGAGACGGCAGCTACCTCTCGGAGATCCTCGGACGGATCTCGCGCGGATTGGACCCCGGAGAGACGAGCGTCTTCCTCGTCGACGCCCTGGACGAGTCGAGCCGCGACGGCCTCGAAGCCGGTGTCAACCCTCTCTGCCTGCCGCCCTCGCTGCCCGACGGGATCGTGGCGATCGTCACGACCCGGTCGGAGAAGCCCGACTACAAGCTCCGCGTCGAAGAACCGTACGAAAGGCTCGAGCTTTGCCCCGACAGCCGCGAGAACCTGGCGGACGTCCGCAAGTACGTGGAGTCGTTCCTCCCCTGTCCCGGCATCCTGGAGTACCGACGGGACCAGGATCTTCGCGAGGCCGACTTCTTGCAGCAGATGGTCGACAAGAGTGCGGGGAACTTCATGTACCTGTGCTACGTCCTCCCGGCGATCGAGGGAGGCGACTATCGCGGCCGCTCGATCGACGAGCTGCCGCACGGCCTCTTGTCCTACTACGAAGGCCACTTCTCCCTGATGCAGAGTCGCGATCGCGAAGTCTGGCTACGGGAGACATTGCCGGTCCTCGGGGCGCTCGCCGTGGCCAAGGACGCTCTCCCCGTCGACCTCATCCACGCGTTCTCGGGCATCGGGGACCGCCGCCGCGTCCTGGAGGCTCTCCAGCAGCTCCGTCCCTTCCTCTCCGTCGCCGAGCAACCAACGGCCGACGGCCCGGTCAAGACCTACCGCTTCTACCACGAGACCTTTTTCGAGTTCATCCGCGACAACGAGATCGTGGCGGTCGACCTGGAGAAGGCGAATGACCGGCTCCTTCAGGCGTACATCGACGGCAAGCTGGACGGACTCGTCGGCCTCGGAGACGACGCCCTTCCGCCGGAAGACTGACCGCCGACGATCGAGCGTCAGACGCGAGAGGCGTGGCGCCGCTCTTCCCGCCGAATCCACCACGGAGTCGCCAACCCGCCGAGAGGCACGACCGCGATCAAGCGCAGCCAGCGAGACCGCAGGCGTGACGGCGACGAATCGACTCCGCGCTGAGCTCCTTGTCGAGTATCAGGCTCGCACAACCACTCGCTCCCCCACATTCCGAGGATCACTCCGACAAGCGGCGCCACGAGCCGGAAACCGTCAAGAATCGGCACCATCTCCAGCCCGGCCGGCCGTTGCGCAGCGAGGTCGGGACCGATCGACGCCGCGCTGGCATAGAGGACGATCTTGGCCAGCCGCTCCATGTTGGTTTCCCAGGAGCGGTCGGGAACCGACCGCAAGGTCAGGCCGAGGAGCAGGGCGCCGGTCTGGAGCACGACACCACCCAGTCCGAGGAGAGCCAAAGCGCTTCCTGCCTGGGCGAGATCGGGCCGCACGAGGCCGATCCCCAGCTCGATTCCGCACAAGAAGGCTGCCTGAACCCCGACCAGGTGTCCCCAGAACAGCCGCGGACCGAAGACCCTTCGCCCGGTTTGCGGCAGCACCGTCTCGCGCACGAAGGCTCTCGCCAACCCCAACAGGGAGACCGCCACGGCGCAGAGCAGGATCCCCTCCACGACGACGAGGATCTCGTCCGCCCTCCCCACCCAGGCCGGTCCTGCTCGATCGATCAGCCGCCAGAGACCTCCTGCGAAGAACGCAGCCTCGAACAAGAGGACCAGCCCCTTGCCCTGAAGAAACCAGAGCACTCTCCGCTCGCGGTCGGACGGCTCCGGCCTGGCCCTGACGGACTCGGGAACGCCACGAATCCGGCTCCGCCACCCGACCTTCCGCCAGCTCTGGCCGAGCCGCTCCTCGAGCCGGAGCCACCCCGGAAGGCGACGCATCGCCCTCACCTCTCCGAAGGCGTGCCGGCAGAGGCTCTCTTCGGCGATGTTGGAGGGGATGAGGATCATGCCGGCGATCCCGGCCAGCGGAAGCGCCGGCAAAGGCACGAGCCAGCAGACCGACAGAGCCGGAAGCGCGACGCGACGCCAACCGGGAGTCCGTCGTCGACGGACCCAGAGACCCAGCCCGCTCAACATGCAGACGAAGAGCAGGCCCTGGAAGGCCAACGCTCCGACCCTCGAGGCACCTCGCAGCCCACGAACCTCGCTCGAGAGGTGGAAGGCCCAGGCGAGGAATGCCGTATCGATCACGAACAGACTGACCAGAACCTCCACTCGGCTCGCCCACCTCCCCAGCCGCTCGGTGATCCACGAAGTATCGATCCGCCAGATCTTCCTGTCGAAGACCGCGGCTCCTCGACGATTTCTCCTCACCCAGTGTCCTCGGGAAGAGACGAGCCACCGCCAGAGGGGAATCGTCCACAGGCCGAGGATCGGCACCGAGGAGAGGGCCGCCCGGAGCCATCGCACCGGACGGCGTACCGTCGACTCACCCGGCGTCGACCAGCGCAGGTAGCTGTCGATCAGGAGACCGTTGACGGCCAGGAGGAGTCCGAGCACGACGAAGATCCAGAGGGTCGTTCCGAGCGCCGCCCGTGGTGCATCCTCCAACGGAAGGAGCGCGCCTTGAACGTAGGGAAGCACCACGAAACCCGAAATACCGGTGAACAGAGCCAACCCATAGGGCTGCACAAAAGTCATTGCATCAGGCCGAAGCGGGCGACGCCTCCACGTGCCGCTCCACCGGCGGAATCGGTCGAGGAACCCGTCGGCCGTGCCCGTTCCCGGCTCCGCGTCTCCTGGATCGTCCGGCTCCGGTTCCGGCCTGTCCTCCAGACTCCGTGCCTGCTCCAGGGCGAGGACCATCTGCTCCAGACGTTCCCTCGCTTCTCGCCCCGCAGCCTCTCCGAGGCGCGGACGGACGAAGGCGTTCAGGAACAGGCGTGCCGCTCGTTCTCCCCCGTCCGCGCCTCCCCGAGCCAGCGCACCCAGGGCCGCCTCGGCCACGCTCCCTTCAGCCCCCTCCGGCCCCAGCGCCCACAACCGCCTCCGGATGGGTATCGTCGCCGGGTCGGCCAGATCGATCCGGTCCCGGGCCACGAGGGCGGCCACGGCGGCGCTCCACCTCTTGCAGTCCCGTGACGCCCCCGGATACCGCAGGCCGAGCCACACGTCACCCCACTCCCGTGAGCCGCCCTCTCCGGTCGAGAGCAACCGAAGAAGCTCACCGGCGGACGCAAGAGGGAGCGGAGCGTGCCGAACCAACTCCAGCGCGACGCAGTCGCGGGACTCCCCCGGATCGAGCCGGGCGACGAGCCCCGGTACGATCTCGGGCCTCTCGTCGGCGAGGAGCCATGCCAGGGCGCACACCGTGTCAGCGTCCCGCGCCCCATGCCCTCCTGCCAAGAGCTCCGTCGCCACCGCGAGACGTTCCTCCGTTCCCTCCAGGCAGAGGTCGAACACCGGACGACGACCCGGGCACTGGCTCCCCACGAAACGAGCCGACTCCTCAAGGGCCCCGCGCACACCGGGCCGAACGCGGTCGAGCCACCCGCTCGGTCTCGGCGAGCGACCGGCGCGCCGCTCGCGTCGCTCCCAGATGGCGACGAGCACGGGAAGCAGGCGATGCCACGCGGACCGCAGGAACAGCCCATGAGGTGTCTCGCCGGCCCTCTCCGGAAAGTGGGCCAACCAGAGGAGAAGCTCGCGCGCACCGCGTCGCCTCTTGGTACGCCGAACATGGCCGAGCGGCGCTCCAGGCTCTTCGCCGACGAACGGACCCTCGATCCCCGCCAGGATCTCGACCAGGATCGCAACCCGGTCCGTGGGCTCCACCGAGTCGAACGCGCTCACCCGCTCCACGGCCTCTTGGACCTCAGCCACCGCCTGACGCAGCCCGAGATGAGCGCCGAGCCGGACGAGCTCCGGCGTCAGGGAGACCAGCCATCGGTCGGATTCGACCACCCCGAGGGCCTCTTTCAGGGGCAGAAGGGCAGCCGGCCGATCCTGCCGCATCGGCTGGAACCTCTTCGCCTGGAACGCGAGGGCGTGGCGCGCCACGTCTGCCAAGGCCTCGACCTTCCTCCCCAGGTTCTGAATTTCCCCGAGGTGCTCTCCCGCCAGCCGAGCCGGCCGGCGGGGCTCCTCCAAAAGGGCTCCCAGAGCCCGGAGGGCGTCCTCCACGGGCGGCCACCGGGCAGCGACCCGGTAGAGGCTTCCAGGAGCGACCAGACCGCCCGGGTCGGCATCCTCAGGCAAGGTCTCGAGTCGGACCCGTAGCCGGAGGGCCGGCTCACGAATGCCGGAGCAGACCACCCCGGCGAGCTCCCGCCGCTGCTCGCTCGCGCTCCGCGAGAGGAGCCGTGCCACGCGCTCTCTCAGTCGGTCCTCTTCCTCGGGCAGCAGACGACCGGCGACACCCTCGAGCACTTGGAGATCCGCGCCCCGTTCCATGACCCGGCAGCAGAGCAGGACCAAGGCCTTTTCCCGCAGCTCGAACCCTTCCGCGGCATCGGCAGCGGCCAGCGCGGCGTACGTCTCCGCACGCTCGAGGAGCTCGGAGAGCAGTCGCTCATCCTCGGCCCTTCCGGCCACGGTCAGCAGAACCTGCCCTCCACTGCCCGGAGCCGAGAGCGCACCATCGATCACCCGCCGGAGCCGGCGCGGCAGGAGGGCCGCGGTGAGGTCCAGAGCCCGGGACAGGTCCTCGGGAGGCACGGCGTACTGGACGTCGGCCAGGTGGACCAGGAGACTCTTGACACGGGAACGAACCTCGCGCGAGAGCTCGTCCGGGGCCGCGACGAGAGCACGCAGGTAGAGGGAGAGCTGCCGTTCCCCGGTGCTCGGGTCGTCCAGGAGGGTGAGGGTCGAACGGAACGAGGCACGGTCGCGCCGTCCTTCGAGCACCAGGACCCGCAACAGGGCGTGGAGGTCGGGGCTGGACAGCTTGGAAGCGACCTCGCGGAGGTCCTCTTCGGCCAGCCGAGGCCAGGTCTTCGCTCCCCGCTCGAGAAGCTCCTCATCCCAGCGCGGCGCTCCGAGGGCGATGCGGAGCTTTCGCCACTCCCGCTCCGGGCTCCGCTCACAACCGGCCAGAGACGCCAAGCCGATCGCCCAGAGGAGGCGCTCGTCGTCGCCGGCGCCGCCCAGTCGCTCCCGGAGGACCGCGCCCCGTTCCAACCCTCCGCCGGCCACCCGATCGGCGAGTCGGTCGGGCAGAAGCTCGACCAGCGACTTCCGATCCTCGACCGCGGCGAGAACCTTCCACAGCTCGGATGCATCCGGCTCTCCGGCATCGAAGAAGCCTTCGGCCACCGCGACCCGTACCCGGTCCGCACGGTCGGGCCATGGCGCCAGGCGTCCGATCCACTCACTCCATCGGGCGCGAAGGCGCGGCGCGAGAAGGCGTGCCGCCGTCTCCAGAGCGCCGGTCCACGCCTCGATCGATTCTCCGGCGCTCGCCTCCGCGCTGCCGGGCAGCTTGTCCAGCTCTCGCCGAAGGGCCTCGGCCAGGCGTCCGAACTCCGGGGCGGTGGGAGGAGTGATCGAAGCGAGCACCGCCCACCCCCGTGCACGGTCCGGTGACGACGGCAGTCGATCGACGAACGCTTCGGCAAGCGGCAACCGTCCGCTCCGCGCCAGCGCCCGGAGAATCGTCGGATCGTCGAGGGTCCGCCCGAGGCGTCTCAGGGTGACCGCGGTGAGCAGATAGCGGAAGAAGCGCCGCCAGTCGCCGCTGCGGACGGTCGCCGGCAGCACGTAGCGTTCGAGCTGGCGAGCACAGGCCTCGAAACCGTCCGGCTGGCTCGCCTGCTTGGCCAGAAACTCATCGCCCTCGAGCTTGTCCAGGAGCGCCCGGACACGATCCGGCGACGTCACGCCCTCCAGATGCATCAGGAGGTGTCGGAAAAGATAGCGCCTGGGCTCCGAGACCACGGCTCTCCGCCGCCCTGCCAGATCCGACCGAACGCCACTCATCGAGCTCTCAGACATCTGTCCCCCTCATGCGCCATCCATTGAGGAGCCTTCGCTCCGGATGGCGAGCTGGTTCCCCTCCACCGCAGGCGCCGCGCTTCGCAAGTCACGCCGGAGCGTTCTCCACAACGGGACGGCCAGCCCGCCGAACGGCAGGGTCGCCGAAGCCCCAAGCGCCGCGACCCGAAGCCGGACCTCCCAGGGAGCTCGGCAGGCGAGGATCTGAGCCGGCGAGCAGGGCTCGATGGCGGATCGGGCCAGTCCCAGGGCGCGGAGCGGACCGAGAGCAGGAACGATCACCACCACGAGAGCTGCCACCCGCACCGCTGAGTCGACAGCCCCCCCGTTCATCAGCCACAACCCGAGCCCCGCCAGGACCAGGAAGCCGACGAAGAGGATCAGCGAGAACCGGTCATCCTGCTCGCTCCTCCCTGGAAGACTGGGGAACGTGGCCCGAAGCTGAATCCGAGTACCAGTGAGAGCGAACGCGACGCCAGCCCCGATCGCAAGACCGCGCCCGAGAAGCTCGGCCGATCCCCCTGCGACGGCAAGGCCGACCTCGCCGCCGAGCGCGCTCAGCAGGCCGACCCATCCGGTGCCCGCCAGGAAATCGGCCCCGTAGGCCCAACGAGGCTCCGGTAGGCGGCTCCGCCGCCGGAAGACCTGCCTGCGGCCACAGACGGCCCGATACGCCCGCCATTCGACGACCTCTGGTTGCTGGCCACGGCGAGACCACCACGCCGAGTCCACCACCACCAACACCATTGCCAGCAACGTGGCGACAAAGAAGCAGGTCCGCTGCGGATTGTCGAACAGGACATTGACCGCCCCCTTCTGCCAGCCCCGGGCCCACGATCGCTGCACCCGCAGGAGACGCTCGGGCGTTTCGCGGTCGGCTTTGAGTTGGGAGGCTTCGCTCCTCATCGCTCATCCTCAGGGGCTCCGATCTGCCCCTGCCGCAGGTGCAACCACCACGGCACCGCCAGCCCGCCCAAGGGGAAAGCGACCGTCACCCGGAACAACAAGGCCCGGCGGCCGACCACGGCCCGGCGATCGAGCCCGGTCTCGCCACCCACCTCGAACCACCGGTCGACCCGGTTGCGCGTAGCAAGCAGGAAGAGGCCGTGCCACAGAGGCGAACCCAGGGTCAGAAAGAGGAAGATCGTCGCCGCACCGCCGGAAACCTCGAGGGCTCCCCCCGCAACCATGAGAAGGAGGAAGAGCGCGGCCCACACGAGCTTGAGGTCGAAGCCACCGGAGCCCCCCAAGGCGAACGGCACCTGGAGCGTCATGAGAAGGGCCAGCACCACCGTCGCGAGCTGCGATCCGTACACCAAGAGGAGCCCCGCCGCTCCGTGTTGCCCTGTCGCCAAAGCCCTTCCCACGGCACTTCCCAGAACCAGCAGACTGCCCCCTACCGCGCCACTCCAGACCTGTCGCAGCGCCCCCAGGTGCGCGGGCGGCGGGATCAAGTGAAGTGCCGCCTCCAGATGGCCCACCAAGACGACCACGAGACATCCCCCGACCCCCACGAGCGCCACGAGAACCATCGCTCCGAAGGCCACGAGAGCCGCGCGGCCGTCACCGAACAGGCGCACGAGCCCCCAACCGAGACCGACTCCATCGGCCAAGAGGAGGCAAAGCTTGACGCCGCTCCACCGCAGGAGATCTCGATCGATCGTCGTCGGAGATGGGCCGGAGGTTCGTCCCATCGGTCGATTCCAACGTTGCCACCCATCGGCTCCGGCGCCAGACAGTCCGGGCTTCGCGCTCCATCCGGGTCCACGTTGCGAGCCGGCCCGGCTGGTTGTGTCGAGCGAAAGCCGCCCAGGTCAGCGTCTCGTTCCGACCGCTCTTGAGGTCGAGGAGGAGAAAGGTCAAGCCGCCCAGGGCGAACGGCATCGGCAGGAGCCAGAACGCGGCGAGCAGGTAGGTGGCCCGCGATCCACCGCGGGCTCGGAGGCCCGCAGTGGACGAGATCGTTCCAGCCAATGCCACACAGTGGAGGCCGCCCGCGACGGCGAAGAGCGCTTGACGACGGGCCGGCGACGGCTCACTGGGCGCGGCCAGCCAGACGACCGCGAACAGCAGGACGGCGATTCCACCGACCCAGAAGCTCACCCCGCTCCGTTCGGACAACACCGGAAGCGCAGAACGATCTCCGGACGATGGGCTCCCGACGACGGAGGGCCGGGCGACTGCGCCCGTCCGAACGGTCCAACGGGACGGACGAGCCGTCAACCGCTGCCAGAGCACGATCGAAGCGATCCCGAGCCCGGGGAACCCCAAGACGACCGGTCGCACGACACGGAGCCAGCTTCGCAACCCGACCGGTTCGGAGACCCTGCGGCGGAAGTGGTGGCCGAAGTACCACGCACCGGCCACCCATGCCAGGACGAGCGCTGCCGCGACCACGCCACCAGGGACCGCTCGGATGCGACGGACTCCCAGCACCCCCCAGCCCTGCCCCCACAGGGTCGCCTCGATCGGAGCGCAAAGCGCGACGACCAGGGCAACCGCTCCCGTGCCCATCGTCTCCCCGTCGGTGGACTCCCACCAAGCCCTGCTGGAGAGGAAGGATCGCGCCCCGGACAACCTCTTCCAGGTCTGGACGATGCGAGCCGAGCGAAGCAAGCTGCCGCTCGATGTCTCGACCTGCTCTGGCCTCTCCTTGCGCGTGGCTCCTCCTCCGTTCGCCTCGACCTGTTTGACACCATCGGCGCCTCCAAGGTTGAGCCGTGGTCGCTGGCAGGGGTCACCCGCCGGCGAAACTCGTTCCGCCGGAAACCGACCCCTTGCTGGCGCGTCCCGTGTAGGATTGGCGGATGCGTTCTGATCGGCGGACTGAAAATGCACACGGTGATCGCTCGAGCCTGTTGGCCCCTCGCTGCTCCCACGCGTTCGCGGCCGGAACCCGCAGCCGGGGGCTGTCTTATTTCTCCGGTGGACGGGTGCGGCTGGGCCCGGTGGACGAGAACGGCGTCCTGGCCTACGTCAAGGGATCGCGCCGCTCTCCGTACCAGGTGGTGCTCGACTGGGGCGAGGTCGAGTGGGGTGACGAGCTCACGGTGTCGTGCGACTGCCCCGAGTTCGAGGGCGGCTCGCTGTGCAAGCACATCTGGGCGACGCTCCTGACCCTCGACGACACGGGCGAGGGTCACTGGGTGCCGGGCAGCGGGCGCCTGGAGATGGTGGCCGACTACGGCTTCGACGACGACGTCGACGAGGACGAGGAGGACGGCGACGAGCCCGACGACGCGTTGGACGAGGAGGAGCCGGACGACTTCGATCCGTTCGCGGAGGAGGAGACGGTGGCCACCCAGGAGGACGACGATCTCGCCGTCGCGTTGCGGCGCCACCCCCTGTCTCCGGCGTCGGCCCCGCGCCGTCTCCCCGAGGACCGGCCGGCACCGATCCGGGCGCCCCGTCCTTCGACCTGGGCGGAGCGCTCGGCCCGGCGGGCGGACGTCCTCCAGCCGAAGCCGGAGTGGCAGCGCCAGCTCGAGGTGGTCGGGTTCGCCCTGGAGAAGAACGATGCCGGCGCCGTCGAGCCCCTGCGCCGCCGGGAGATCTGGTTCCAGATCAACCGCGCGGTCTCGGCCGCCCGCGGCCGCCTGGTGATCGACATCTACCAGCGCCAGGAGCGCAAGGTCGGCGGCCTCGGCCGGATCAAGCCGCTCGCCCTCGACGACGAGGTGGTCTCCGAGCTGACCGATCCGCGGGAGCGCGACCTGGCCCGCCTGGTCATGACGATGCCCAACGAGCACGGTCACTGGGCCTCCGGCTACAGCGCCGGCTCGTCGTCCAGGCCGCGGCCGCCAGTCGGGCGCTTCAGCGTGCCGGGGCCGCTCTACGAGACCGTGGTGCCCCGCCTGGCGGCGACCGACCGGCTGAGCTGGTGGGAGGGGGACGAGAGCCGGCCGGAGGGCTCGGAGCCGCTGATCTGGGACGACGGCCCCGCCTGGCGCCTGGCGCTCCGGCTCGAGCGCACCGACGATCGCGGCGGCCGGCTGACCGGCACGCTGATCCGGCCTGCTCCTTCCCCGACGGGTGCCCGAACGGAGTCCGGTGCCCCGTCCTCGGCCGAGGCGGAAGCTGGCGCGGGAGATGACGGGGCCGAGGACGGCTTCCGGGTCGAGCCCCTGGGCGGGCCCGTGCTGCTGTTGGCCGCCGGCCTCGCCCTGTTCGACGACCACCTCGCCCGGCTCGACGCCCACGACGTCTTCCCGTGGATCGTCCTGCTGCGCCGCGAGGGCTGGATCGACATCCCGGAGGAGGATCTGCCGGCGGCGCTCGAGGAGATCTTCCGCCTGCCGTCGCTGCCGGCGGTCGAGCTGCCGGACGAGCTGCCGATCGACGCCGAACGGCCACCCACCCACCCGCGTCTGAGCCTCCGTCCGCCCACCCGGCGCCGGGCGGAGACCCCCGGCGGGTCGCGCGCCCTGCGTGCGGAGCTCGCGTTCGGCTACGACGGCGTCTGGGTGGCGGCGGACGACCCGCGGTCGGCGGTGGTCGACCGGGCGGCGGGGCGCCTCCTGCTGCGCGACCGGGAAGCCGAGGCCGAGGCGGTCGAGCTGCTCGAGGCGCTCGGCGCCGGTCCGGACCGCGCGGCCGGCGCGGCCGTGGCGGGTAAGGGCCGGTTCGTGGTGCCCGAAGGGGGCCTCGCCGACACGGTGCAGGTTCTCCTGGAGGCGGGCTGGCGGGTGCTGGCCGAAGGGCAGTCCGTCCGCAAGGCCGGGACGGTCCAGGGATCGCTCGTCGGCGGCGGCGGCAGCGGCATGGACTGGTTCGAGCTGCGGGGGGCGATCGCGTTCGGCGACCAGGAGGTCCCCCTGCCCCGGCTGCTCGAGGCGGCGCGGCGAGGACAGACGTTCGTCGTCCTCGGCGACGGCTCCCGCGGCATCGTGCCGCCCGACTGGACCGAGCGGCTCCGGCGGCTGGCCGACCTGGCCCCCCAAGGCGAGGACGGCGGCGACGGCGAAGGGGACGACGAAGCGGACACGGTCCGGTTCCTGCCCTCCCAGGCGCTGCTGCTCGACACCCTGCTGGCCGACACGCCCGAGATCGATCTCGACGGCCGCTTCGCCGACCTGCGCGCCCGGTTGACGAACGGCGCCGGCGACCAGCCCCTCGACGCCCCGGAGGGCTTCCAGGGCACCCTTCGCCCGTACCAGGGCCGCGGCCTCGGCTGGCTCGACCACCTGGGAGGGCTCGGCCTCGGCGGCTGCCTGGCGGACGACATGGGCCTGGGCAAGACGATCCAGGTGCTGGCGCTGCTCGACCGCCGCCGCCAAGCTGCGGGTCCAACCGGGCGCACCTCCCTGGTGGTGGCACCGCGCAGCCTGGTCTACAACTGGATCGACGAAGCGAGCCGGTTCACGCCGAACCTCGCCACCCTCGATTACACCGGCACCGGCCGGGAGGAGCTGCGCGAGCGCTTCGCCGACCACGACCTGGTCATCACCACCTACGGCACGCTCCGCCGCGACGTCACCGAGCTGACCGAGACCACGTTCGACTACGTGATCCTGGACGAGGCCCAGGCGATCAAGAACCCGGAGTCCCAGACCGCCAAGGCCGCGCGCCTGCTCCGGGCCGACCACCGCCTGGTGCTCACCGGGACGCCGGTCGAGAACCACCTGCGCGAGCTGGGGTCGCTGTTCGAGTTCCTGAACCCCGGCATGCTGGGCCGCGCCTCGGCCTTCGCCGAGCTGGTCGGCGCGGGCAGCGCGGGGGCCCTGGAGGAGGAAGATCTGTCCCGCCTCTCCCGCGCCCTCGGACCGTTCATCCTGCGCCGCACCAAGGCCCAGGTTCTGCCCGACCTCCCTGCCAAGACCGAGCAGACCCTGTTCGTCACCCTCGGCCGCGAGCAACGGGCACTCTACGAGGAGCTCAAGGCCCACTACCGAGCCCAGCTCCATCAGCGGATCGACGAGCTCGGCCTCGACCGCTCCCGGATGCAGGTGCTCGAGGCGCTGCTACGGCTGCGCCAGGCGGCCTGCCATCCGGAGCTGCTGGTACCCGAGGATGGCGACGGCGAGGGGCGCGGCGCGAACGCCGCGCTGGCCGCGATCGGTGGGAAGAGCGGACTCGGCGGCGGGAGCGAGAACGGCGGCGACAACGGCGTGGAGAGTGCCGGCAGCGCCAAGCTCGACACCCTGTTCGAACAGCTCGACGAGGTGCTGGACGAAGGGCACAAGGCGCTGGTGTTCTCCCAGTTCACCCGCCTCCTCGGCCTGGTCCGCCGGCGCCTGGACGCCAACGGCACCGTCTACGAGTACCTGGACGGCAAGACCCGCGACCGGGCCGGCCGGGTCGAGCGCTTCCAGACCGACCCGGACTGCCGGCTCTTCCTGATCAGCCTCAAGGCCGGCGGCACCGGGCTCAACCTGACCGCGGCCGACTACGTCTTCCTGCTCGACCCGTGGTGGAACCCGGCGGTCGAGGCCCAGGCCGTCGACCGCGCCCACCGGATCGGTCAGGAGCGGCCGGTGATCGCCTACCGCCTGATCGCCCGCGACACCGTCGAGGAGAAGATCCTCGAGCTGCAGAAGTCGAAGCGAGAGCTGGCGGACGCGGTCCTCTCCGCCGGCGGCAGCGCCCTCGGCACCCTCACCGCCGACGACCTGGAGCTGCTGCTCGGCTGAGGGCGGTCCTCTCTCTACCTACCCGAGGAAGAAATCCGGATAGAGCGCATGCCCCGGCTCGACGGCGTAGCGGTCCAGGTCGTCGACCCCTTCGGCCCGGAGCACCTCCTCGTCGACGTGGAAGTGGCCCGTGTGCTCGCGGCTCGGACGGGTCAGGATGGCGTGGGCCGCGTCGGCGACGATCTCGGGTGTCCGGGTCTGCTCCGGGGTGACGACGCCGCCCAGCATGCGCAGGGCCGCCGTGTCGATGGCGGTGGCCGGCCACAGGGCGTTGACCGCGATGCCGGCGGCGCGCAGCTCTTCGGCCAGGCCGAGGACGGTCATCGACATGCCGTACTTCGCCATGGTGTAGGCGGTGTGCCCGGCGAACCACTTCGGCTTCAGGTTGAGCGGCGGCGAGAGGGTCAGGATGTGCGGGTTCTCGGCCCGCTCGAGGTACGGCACGGCGAGCTTCGAGCACAGGAAGGTGCCGCGCGCGTTGACCGCCTGCATCAGGTCGTAGCGCTTCATCGGCGTCGCCTCGGCCGGAGCGAGGAAGATGGCGCTCGCGTTGTTGACCAGGATGTCGATCCCGCCGAGCTCGCCGGCGGCCTGCTCGAGCGCCGCGGCCACCTGCTCCTCGTCCCGGATGTCGGTCCGGATCGCCAGCGCCCGGCCGCCGGCCTCCTCGATCTCGGCGGCGGCGGTGAAGATCGTGCCGGGCAGCTTCGGGTGTGGGACGACGGTCTTCGCCGCGATCGCGATGTTGGCGCCGTCGCGGGCGGCGCGCAGGGCGATGGCCTTGCCGATGCCGCGGCTCGCGCCGGTGATGAACAGGGTCTTGCCGGTGAGGTCAGCCATGCTGGCAAGCCTACCCGAAGCGGACCCCGGCGCCGTCCCGGCCGGCCGATACCGTCCCGGCCTGGTTGTCGCGTACACTAAAAGGATGTGGGGGTAGTGACTGCCCGGAACATCCGCGGCGCCCTCGCTGTTGAAGCATGCCAGGCGATTCGCCCGCCGCGACGGATTCGTGCGGGCGGCGTCGCTCATGACCCAAGAGACTGAGGCTCTCCCCCTCCGGGTGGATCCGGGTGGATCCGGGTGGGCCTGATCGGAACACCTGTTCACCCACGACCGAGGAGAAACACGACGATGAGAAAGCTGGTCGCCCCGTTCGCACTGGTTCTGGCGCTGTTGCCGCTCGCCAACATCGCCTGCGCCCAGGACATGAAGGACAAGGACAAGGGGATGAGCGTCGACAACTCCGACGCCCGCAAAGAGAAGATCCTTGCCAACCTCCAGAGCTCCTTTCCCCAGCTCGGCCAGATGAGCGCCACCCTCGGCGACTTCGAGGCCACCGAGTTCCCCGGCCTCGAGCAGGGCACCCTGAACGTCCAGGGCCGCTCCCAGGTCTTCCTGGTCTCGTCCGACGACACCAAGCTGTGGCTGGTCGCCGGCCCGGCGATCGACGTTTCGAAGAGCGCCGACGAGATCGCCGCCGCAAAGGCCAAGGAGGCCGAGGAGCGTGAGGCGAAGCTGGCCAGCGCCGTCGAAGGGAAGCCGTTCCGCGGCAACGCGGACGCGCCCGTGACCATCGTCGAGTTCTCCGACTTCCAGTGCCCCTACTGCTCGCGCGGCGCCCAGACCGTGGAGCAGATCCTCGACAAGTACCCGAACGACGTGAAGTTCGTCTTCAAGTACTTCCCGCTCGACCGGATCCACCCCTGGGCCCACCCGGCCGCCATCGCCGCCGAGTGCGCCGCCGAGCAGAGCCCGGACGCCTTCTGGACGCTCCACGACTCCTACTTCGGCAACCAGAAGGACATCAACCCGGACAACGTGATCGCCAAGAGCAAGGAGTTCCTGGCGGATTCCGGCATCGACCTCGACGCCTGGCAGACCTGCGCTTCCGACGACAGCTCGGACGCCCACAAGCACGCCGACGAGGTGGTGCAGAAGGAGCAGGCGCTGGGCCAGGAGCTCGGCGTCCAGGGCACCCCCGGCTTCTTCGTCAACGGCCAGTTCCTGAACGGCGCGCAGCCGATCACCGCCTTCGAGCCGATCATCCAGGCGGCGACCGGAGGCAAGGACATGAAGGACATGGGCGGCGACGCCGCGATGGACGACAAGGGCGGCAAGTAGCCCTCGCGCCATCGATGACGGGAAACGGGGAGCCTCCGACGGGGCTCCCCGTTTTTCGTTGGGCCCGACCTCTGTCGGCTCCTTTCGCCTCCTGGTCCGGCCGGGCGGCAGGGTTTTCGCATCCTTCCCTTCGGGAAGTGGCAGGGCGTACCCGGGGACTCCGGGACGCCGCCCTCGAACCCGACAGCGACGAAGGAGGCAGAATGACGAAGCTCCAGGAGCTGCACCAGCGCGGTCAGTCCGTCTGGCTGGACATGATCCGCCGGGGCATGCTCGCGAGTGGCGAGCTCGAAGACCTGGTCGACGACCCGGACCGTGCCGGCCTGGACCTCGCCGCCCTCGACGGCCTGGGGATCGACCTGGACGAGCTCTGCGAAGAGCTCCAGCGGGACGGCGTGCGCAAGTTCGTCGAGCCCTTCGAAGCGCTGCTCGGCGCCATCCGGACCAAGCGCCGGGAGGTGGCATGAGCGACCGCGAGCCGTCGTCGTGATCGACACCATGATCTTCGATCTCGACGGCACCCTCGTCCAGACGGAGAAGCTCAAGGCCCGCTCCTACGCCCAGGCGGCGATGGAGCTGTGCTCCACGTGCACGACCTACGACGCGGTGATCGAGGGCTACAAGGACGTGGTCGGACGGTCCCGCCGCGAGGTGGCCTCCACCCTGATGCGCCGTTTCGGCCTGGAGCAGGCCTCCCGCGCCCGGATGAAGGAGCTCGGGGTCTCCAACCCCTGGCAGGCCTACGTCCTGGTCCGGCTGGCGATCTTCGAGCACCTGATCGACGACCCGGACGTGCTGCGGGAAAACCGCTGGCCGCGGACCATCGAGCTGCTCGAGACGGCCCGCACACGCTGCTCGAAGGTCGCCCTCGCCACCACCTCCAGCCGCCGTCGCACGCGGACGATCCTCGACGCCCTCGGCCTCGCCGGTGACTTCGACCTGATCGCCACCCGCGACGACGTGGAGCACACCAAGCCGGACCCCGAGGTCTACCACCTGGTCGCCGACGAGCTGGCGGTCGCCCCGGGCGAGTGCCTGGTCATCGAGGACTCCCCCGCGGGGGTGCGCGCCGCGCTGGCAGCCGGCATGCACGTGGTCGCCGTCGCCACCCCCTTCACCCTGGAACATCTCAAAGCGCTCGACGAGCTCGACCCCGGCTCCCTCGTCGAGGATCACGGCGCCCTGCTCACCCTGGTGAACCGGCGCATCGCAGAGCTGGGATCTGGCAAGAAGACTGAGCGAACCGAGGAGCGATCGACATGAAGCTGGCAATGATCGGACTGGGCAAGATGGGAGCGAACATGGTGGAGCGGCTGCTCCGCGGCGGCCACGAGGTGGTCGCCTACGACCTGAGCGACGACGCGGTCGCCCGGGTCGCCGCGAAAGGCGCCACCGGCGCCTCGTCGCTGGAGGAGCTGGCCGGCGCGCTCGAGACGCCGCGGGTGGTCTGGGTGATGGTCCCCGCCGGCGACCCGGTCGACCAGACGATCGAAAACCTCCTCCCCCATCTGGACGAGGGCGACACGATCATCGACGGCGGCAACTCCAACTTTCACGACAGCCTGCGCCGCGCGGAATGGGTGCAGAACGACGGGCTCCACTTCGTCGACGTCGGCACCAGCGGCGGCATCTGGGGGCTGGCCGAGGGCTACTGCATGATGGTCGGCGGCGACGACGAGGCCGTCGAGCGCGTCCGGCCGGCCCTCGAGACGCTCGCGCCCGGACCGGACAAGGGGTGGGGCCACGTCGGCCCGGCCGGCTCCGGCCATTTCGTCAAGATGGTCCACAACGGCATCGAGTACGGCGCCATGGAGGCCTATGCCGAGGGCTTCGCCGTCCTGGAGGCGAAGAAGGAGCTCGACCTCGACCTCCACCAGGTGGCCGAGATCTGGCGGTTCGGTAGCGTCATCCGCTCCTGGCTGCTCGACCTGATCGCCCGCGCCCTGGCCGACGACCAGGAGCTCTCGGCGATCGCTCCCTACGTCAGCGACTCGGGGGAGGGGCGCTGGACCGTGTTCGAGGCGATCGACCTCGACGTGCCGGCCCCGGTCATCACCCTCGCCCTCCAGGAGCGGCTGCGCTCGCGCCTCGACGCCTCCTACGCCGACAAGCTGCTGGCCGCCATGCGCCACCAGTTCGGCGGCCATGCGGTGAAAGCGTCGGGCGAGGAGCAGGAGTGATGGCCGGCCGCGAGGAGCGGGGCGCCGCCCGGGCCGAGCCGCATCTCTTCGTCGTCCTCGGCGGCACCGGGGATCTCATGGCGCGCAAGCTCCTGCCCGCCCTCCACGAGCTGACCACCGGCGGCGCGGCCGACTCCGGCCTGGTCGTCCTCGGAGTCGGCACCAGCGACGAACGCACCGACGAGAGCTACCGCGCCTGGGCGCTCGACGCCCTCGGCGAAGCGTTTGCCGACAAGGGGGGCAAGGGCGGCAAGGGCGGCGCAACCGGCCGGGACGACCTCGACGGCTGGTGCACCGGGCGCCTGCACTACCAGTCGATCGGCGCCGGCGACGCGGACGCCTACGCCCGCCTCGCCCGACGGATCGAGGAGATCGAGCGCGAGCACGGCCTGCCGGGCAACCGCATCCTCTACCTCGCCCTGCCGCCCCAGGTCTTCGGCGACGCCATCGAAGGGCTGGGCGGCGCCGGCCTCGACTCCGGCCCCGGATGGACGCGGGTGGTGATCGAGAAGCCGTTCGGCCGCGACCTGGCCTCGGCCGAGGAGCTCAACCGGGTGGTCCACGGCACCTTCGACGAGTCCCAGGTCTACCGGATCGACCACTACCTGGGGAAAGAGACCGTCCAGAACCTGTTGGTCTTCCGGTTCGCCAACACGGTCTTCGAGAGCCTCTGGAACCGCCAGGAGATCGACTGCGTCCAGATCACGGTCGCCGAGGATCTGGGGGTCGAGGAACGGGCCGGCTACTACGAGCGCGCCGGCGCGCTCCGCGACATGGTCCAGAACCACCTCACCCAGCTCCTGACCCTGGTCGCCATGGAGGCGCCGGCCCGCTACCAGGCCGACGCCATCCGGGACGAGAAGGTCAAGGTGCTCCATGCCGCGCG
The DNA here is from genome assembly GCA_963843755.1 of uncultured Acidobacteriota bacterium. Lineage (GTDB taxonomy): Bacteria > Acidobacteriota > Thermoanaerobaculia > Multivoradales > DATKCC01 > CAWJLS01. The sequence goes on along the minus strand of CAWJLS010000010.1, from coordinate 264,473 downwards.
GCCGATCCTCCCGGAGTCGGTGGTCTTCGGCCAGTACGACGAGGGGACGATCGACGGCGAGACGGTGCGCGCCTACCGGGACGAGGACCGGGTCGCCGACGGCTCGCGGACCGAGACCTTCGTCGCCCTGGAGGTCGAGGTCGAGACCTGGCGCTGGACCGGCGTACCGTTCTACCTGCGCACCGGCAAACGGCTGCCGAAGAAGCGCACCGAGATCGACGTGGTGTTCAAGCGGCCGCCGGTCTCTTTCTTCCAGAGCCTGGACAGTTGCGACCCGCACACCAACGTGCTGCGCATCGTGCTCCAGCCGGACGAAGGGTTCTCCCTGCTGTTCGAGGTCAAGACCCCGGGCGACCCGGTGCGCCTCGACAGCTACGCGCTCGACTTCAGCTACGCCGACGCGTTCGAGCCGCTTCCCGACGCCTACCGCACCCTGCTGCTCGACGTCATGGAGGGGGACCAGACGCTGTTCGTCCGCGCCGACGAGGTGGAGGCCTCCTGGCGCCTCTACACGCCGCTCCTCGAGCGGGACGAGCCGGTCGAGAGCTACCCGGCCGGCTCCTGGGGACCGGACGGGGCCGAGAAGCTGCTCGCCCGGAGCGGCCGGAGCTGGCGGAGCCTCGAGGAGTGAGAGGACTGAGATGCGGATCTACGACGACCTGGATGCCCTGAGCCGGGCGGTGGCCGAGGAGCTCACCGCCCGGGCCGGCGAGGAGGCGGCCTCCGGCCGGAGCTTCGGGATCGTCCTCGCCGGCGGCTCGACCCCGCGTACCCTCTACCGGCTGCTGGCGACCGATTTTCGCGACCGCATGCCGTGGCCGCGGATCCACCTGTTCTGGGGGGACGAGCGCTTCGTGCCGCCCGGCCACCCGGACAGCAACCGCCGCATGGCCGAGGAGGCACTGATCGCCCACGTGCCGATCCCGCCGGAGAACGTCCACCCGATCCCCCAGGCCGCCGAGCCCGGCCCGGACGGGACCGAGTCGATCGCGACCGGGCTGACGGCGGCGAGCCCGGAGGAGGCGGCCGCGCGCTACGAACGGGAGCTGCGCCGGCTGCTCGGTGGATCTGCGGCGTCGGCGGGATCGGCGGCGTCGGGCAAAAGGCCCGGGCTCGACGCGGTGCTCCTCGGCCTCGGCGAGGACGGCCACACGGCGTCGCTCTTCCCCGGCGACGCGGCTCTGGACGAGACCGAGCGCTGGGTCCGGGCCGTCCCCGACCCGCCGGTGCCCCACGAGCATCCCCGCGTGACCCTCACCCTGCCGGCCCTGGCCCGCGCCGAGCAGGTGCTCTTCCTGGTCTCGGGAAAGCGCAAGCAGCCGGCGGTGCGCTCGATCGTCGTCCGCCGCAGCACCGACACCCTCCCGGCCGCCCGCGTGCACTGCCGCGGCACCGTCGCCTGGTACGTCGACCGCGCCGCCGCCGCGCCCGACGCGGACTGAGACTGAGACGCCTCCCTCCCCGCCTGCCCTCAGTGTCCCCGGGCGGGAAGGGGATCGAGGGGATGGGGGGAGATCCAGTCAGCCGCCAAGCAAGTACCAGTCGACGATGAACAGCGCCACCAGCCAGTCGAACCCGACACACGACGGCGGATACCAGAGCGCCCGCAGCGGCGCCCCCGCCTGACGGTCGTTCTCCGGGTGCTCGTGGAACCAGTCCCAGATGCCGTGGCCGACGAACCCGGCCACCAGCGCCCACGGTGAGTACCAGAGCCCGACGTAGGCCAGTCCGAGGAAGACGAGCGCCAGGCCGATCTCGAGCACGACGAAGCGCACACGCCCGTCGGACAGAGCCGCGCCGACGTAGACCCAGCCGGCGGCGACCAGGATCAGCGACAGCAGGGCGATGCCCTGGGTCCGCGGCATGAAGGTCAGCAGGGCGCACGTGGCGGCGCCGAGCGCGGCGCCGAGAAAGAGCGGGGTCCAGAGTCTCATGGAGAAAGACTAGCAGGACGGTCCACCTTCGACCGAATCGGATAAACTGCTGGCCTCACACGACCATGCCTCTGCCGCCATCGACCTACTCCCACCCTCCGGAGGCCCACGAGGCGTTCCGACGCAGCGAGCAGAGGCTGCGCCTGGCCATGGAGGCCGGGCACATGGGGGCCTGGGACTGGAACATCCCCCGCGACCTGGTCTCGTGGTCCCCCACCCTCGAACGGCTCCACGGCATCGAGCCGGGCACCTTCGGCGGCTCGTTGGACGACTTCCTGGCGCCGATCCACCCGGACGACCGCGAGCGGGTCGTGGCGCGGATCGAAGAGGCGGTCACCACCCGGCACGACTTTCACGTCGAGTACCGCATCGTCCGGGCGGACGGCGCCCTGCGCTGGCTCGAGGCCCGCGGCCAGCTCTTCTTCGACGACGAGGGCGAGCCGATCTGGATGGCCGGCCTGTGCACGGACGTCACCGAGCGCCGGCGTAGCGAGGAGGCGCTCGAGCTGCTCGGACAGGCGTCCGGCGTGCTCGGCACCTCGCTCGACTCCGCCACCACCCTCGAGAACGTCGCCGGCCTGGTGGTCCCCCGCCTCGCCGACTGGTGCGTGATCGACCTGGTCACCGCCGACGGGCGCCTGGAGCGCATCATCACAGCCCACGGCCACCCGCAGGGCGAGGACGACGGCAGGTACCACGCGGAGCAATACCCGCCCCATCCGGACGACGACCACGGCCCCGCCTGGGTCGTGCGAACCGGCGAGCCCACCCTGCGCCACGAGGTCACCGACCGGATGCTGGCGGACGCGGCGCGCGACGCCGAGCACCTGTCCTGGCTCCGGTCGCTCGACCTGCACTCGATCCTGACCGTGCCGATGGAGGCCCGCGGGCGCATCCTCGGCGCCCTGACCCTGGTCTCGGCCGCGTCGCAACGGCGCTACGATGAGACCGACCTGCCGCTGGCCCGGGAGATCGGCGCCCGGGCGGCGCTGGCGGTCGACAACGCGCGGCTCTACGGTGAGGTCCAGGGCGCGGTGGCGAGCCGCGACCGGCTGCTCGCCGTGGTCTCCCACGACCTGCGCGAGCCGCTCAACACGGTCGCCCTTTCGCTCCGCCTGATCGAGCACACCGGCTGCCCGGAGACGAGCCGGGGCCGCCGCGCCTTCGCCGCCGCCCGGCGCGCCGGCGAGCAGGCCCAGCGGCTGATCGACGACCTCCTCGACGCCTCCCAGATCGAGGCCGGCGAGCTGTTCATCGAGCACCGCCTTCTCGACCCGGCCGACCTGGTGCGCGAGGCGGCGGAGGCGTTCGCCACCGAGGCCGACGAGCGCGGCGTGAGGATCGAGGTCACCGTGGCCGAAGGGCTGCCCCGCCTCTCCGGCGACCGCGGCCGGCTGATCCAGGTGTTCTCGAACCTGCTGCGCAACGCCCTCAAGGTCACGTCGCGCGGCGGCCGGATCGACCTCGGCGCGGCGCTCGCGACCACCGGGGATGCCGAAGAGGGATACGAGGGGGACGAGCGGCAGGAGATCCGCTTCACCGTCCGCGACACCGGCCCCGGCATCCACCCCGAGCACCTGCCCTCGCTGTTCGACGCCTACTGGCAGGAGAAGCGCGTCCAGGGGGGCGGCGTCGGCCTCGGGCTGGGCATCGCCCGGGGCATCGTCGAGGCCCACGGCGGCCGGATCTCGGTCGACTCCAGGCCGGGCGAGGGCGCCGCGTTCTGGTTCACCGTTCCGGCCTGCTGAGCCCGTCTAGTCCGGCAGCGCCCAGGCCACGGCCTCCCGGCCCCGCTCCACCCCCCACAGCCACGAGGCGTCGAGGCCGTGGCCGCAACGCATCAGCGTCGCCAGCTCGTCCTCGTAGGCGGCGACGATCCTCTCCGGATCGGGCACCAGGCCGGCGTCGGTGCCGATGCCGACCCGCACCGCGCCGGCGTAGCTCATGATGCTGATGCCGATGCCCACCCGCCCGGCCTGGGGCACCCAGAAGAACAGGTCCTCGATCGTCCGGCCTCCCAGGGAGAGCGGCGTGCGCGGTCCGGGAACGTTGGTCATCACCGCCGTCGTCTTGGCGGCCAGCAGGTTGACCACCGCCCGCTGGAGAGCCAGCGGGCCACGCCCCATGAGCTTCAGGATGCCGAAGGTGACCAGGGGCTCGGCCGAGGAGCGCAGCGAGCGCATCCGCCGGCGGACCTCGGCCAGGCGGTCGAGGGGGTCGGCGACGCCGACCGGCATCGACAGGAAGACCAGGCCGAAGCGGTTGCCCAGGCGGTCCATGGCGCCGAGCGGCCGTAGGTTGACCGGCACCGCGGCCCGGAACGCCAGCCGCGCCGCCACCGCGTCGTCGTGCTCCACCAGGTAGCGCCGCAGCCCGCCGGTGACCGCGGTCAGGAGGACGTCGTTGATCGTCGCCCCGAGGGAGTGGGCGACGCCGCGGAGATCGTCGAGCGCTACCGCCTCGGACCAGGCGGCGCGCTTGTCCGATACCAGGCGGCCCTTGAAGCGGCTCGGCGGGTCGGGCAGCCGCAACGCCAGGCGCCCGAGGGCGGTGGTGGCCGCCACGCCGCGGAGCAGGCGCCCGGCCCGGGCCAGGCTCTCCGCCGGGTGGAGCATCAGCCGCATGCCGTCAGGCATCAGCGCCTCGGCCGCCGACCGTACCCGCGCCAGGTCGCAGTCGCCGGAGAACAGGTCACGGAACGGGTTGGTCGCGCCGCCGGCCTCGGTGAGCGAGAGCAGGACCATCATCAGGGCGAGACCGTCCCCCAGGCAGTGGTGCAGGCGCACCATCACCGCCGAGCGGTCGCCGTAGCCTTCGATCAGGTGGAAGGTCCAGGGAGGCCGTTCGGGCTCGAACGGGTCGCTCATCAGGTCGCTGACCACCCCCTGGAGCGCCCGGCGGTCGCCGGGATCTCCCAGCCGGCGGCTCAGGACGTGGCGGTCCAGGTCGAAGGAGGGGTCGTCCTCCCAGCACGGGCGCCCGGAGCGCCGGCGGCAGACCACCCGCTGGCGGAACCGCGGGATCGAAAGCAGCCGCTCGCCGACCACCGCGGCGAGCTCGTCACGGGAGATCGGGCGGTCCAGAACGAGCACGCCGTTGATCACCATCAGGTTCGACGGCTCGTCCATCCTCAACCACGCGGAGTCCACTCCTGCGAGCGGCTCCACGGTCCCGGCAGGCCAGACCATACAACCCTCCAATACGTGCAGCTTACGCGCATCCGCCACACCGTGCGCCACCCGGCAGGGCAGGAGCCGCTCAGGCTGCTAGACTCGCCTCGCGCCCGCGGCGGGCGCCCCGTCCACGCCACTCCATGAAGCGCTTCCTGGTCATCGGCCTCGGCAACTTCGGCGCCTCCGTCGCCGAGCGCCTCCACCGCATGGGGCACGAAGTCACCGCCCTCGACGTCGACCCGGCCAAGGTGGAGCGGGTGGCGTCGCTGATCCGGCACGCCGCGGTCGGCGACGGCACCGACCTCCAGGTGCTCGACCAGGTGGGCACGGCCGAGGCCGACGCCGCCATCGTCTCGACCGGCGACGACGTGACGGCGAGCGTGCTGACCGCCCTCGGCCTGCGCGACTCCGGCGTCCAGGAGATCTACGTCAAGGTGATCTCGGACATCCACGCCCGCATCCTCCAGAAGATCGGCGTCACCGAGACCATCTTTCCGGAGCGCGAGTCGGCCCAGCTCCTGGCCAAGCGGGTGGTCAGCCGGGCGATCCTCAACTACGTGGAGCTGGGCGAGGGCTTCTCGGCCCAGGAGATGGCGGTGCCCGGGCAGTGGGTGGGCAAGTCGCTACGCGATCTCGAGCTGCCGCGGCGCTTCAACATCGCGGTGATCGCCGTCCACGACGTGCTGAGCGGCCAGATCACCCCGATCCCCAACCCGGACGCGCCGCTCAAGGACTCGGACTCGCTGCTCATCGCCGGCGCCGACCAGCACCTGGCCCGCGTAGCCTCGCTCAGGTAGGCCGTGCCAGCCAGCCGACCGGGCGCTCGCCCGGAGCGATCAGCAGCTCGACGTCGAGCCCGCCCTTCTCCCCCTCCTTCTCGATCGTCTTGGTCAGCGGGCGTGCCGCCTCGGCGTGGCGGCGGCCGGCCTCCTGGATCCAGCCGGAGACCACCCCTTCGAGCGCCCGGTCGTCCACCGCTCCGGCCACCAGCTCGCCGGAGAGGTTGAACAGCGCCGCGCCCTCGCCCCACGCCCCCAGCAGGCCGAGGACCAGGCGCCGCTCCTGGGCGACCCGGCCCAGGTTGCGCGCCTTGAGCTCCTCGTTCTGGTCGAGCAGCCGGTTGAGGTGGCGGGCGATCTGCGACAGCTCGTCGTTGCCGTCCTCGCGCAGGCGCCCCTGGAGGTCGGTCGAGATGGCAAACATGCTGCTGCGCAAGCGCGCCAACCGGGAGAGGATGCGCCGCTGCATGGCCCGGGAGAGGAAGACCAGGGAGACCAGCGCCACCACCACCATGAAGCCGAGCCAGGTGCTGCTCTGGACCGCCGTCTCCCGCGCGCTCCGGTCGGCCTGGAACATGGCTCGCTGATTGATGTCGAGCAGGTGGATGACGTCGTGCTTGACCTCCGAGAAGCGCGGGAAGACCCGTTGGTTGTATGCCGTCAACGGGTGCTCGGGCAGGTTGGCGAAGAGCGCTTTCCGGGCGTCCTGGTAGGCCTGGTAGTGCTGCCGGATCGACGCCAGGGTCTCCGGCTCGTCCGTCTCGGTGACGTTGCCCGATGCCTCCTTGAGGGCGTCCTGGAACGCCTCCTCGTGGCTCGCCATGTCGCCGATCTCGCTCTCGCCGTCGATCAGCGCGGCCAGCGTCGCGCTGTCCTGGCGCTCGAGCGCCTCGATCATCGCCATCGCCGCCCGGATCGAGCGGAAGTTCTCGTCGAGCACCACCTCGATGCCGGCCGAGAGGTGGAGGAAGGAGAGGGTGGCGCTGCCGGCGGTGAACAGCAGCAGGCCGACCAGGTAGCCGTAGCCCAGGAGCAGTCGTGCACGAAGTGTCATTTGAGCCCCGCCATCCGGGTGATCGCATGCTCGCTGCCCAGCACCACCAGCACGTCGCCGGTGGCGATCTTGGCTTCCGCCCCGGGGTTGGGAGTGACCTCGGTGGCGCGCTGGATGGCCAGCACGTTGACGTCGAAGCGGGCGCGCAGCTCGAGCTCCTCGAGCGACTGGCCGACGAACGCCTCCGGCGCCTCGACCTCGGCCAGGCGGACCTCGCCGAACCGGAGCTGGTCGAGGATGCTCGGCCGCACCAGCCGGAGCGCCAGGCGGCCGCCGATCTCGTCCTCCGGGTCGAGCACCTCGTTGGCGCCGATCGCCAGCAGCACCCGCCCGTGGCGCTCGTTGAACGCGCGGGCGACGATCCGCGGCACCCCGAGCTCGCGCAGGATCGCCACCGTCAGCACCGACGCCTCGGTGGCCCGTGAGCCGATGGTGACGACGACACACTCCATGCGGTCGAGCTTGAGCGCCGTCATCGCCTCCTCGTCGGTGGTGTCCGCCCGGGCGGTCGCGTCGACCTCCCCGGACACCAGGTCCAGGCGCCGGGGGTCCCGGTCGATGGCCAGCACCGACTGCCCCTCACGCACCAGGTTGCGGGCGACCGCGCGCCCGAACCGTCCCATTCCGATGACCGCGAACTCCGACATGGCTCCTCTATTCCACCTCTCCTCAACCCACCATGAGGCGTGTCTCGGGGTAGCGGCAGAGCACTCGCTGCTCGGCCCCGGTCCCCAGCAGCAGGGCGAGGGTCAACGGGCCGGTGCGACCGACGAACATGACCCCGATGATGATCAGCTTGCCCGTCGGGCCGAGCCCGGCGGTCGCGCCGAGCGACAGCCCTACCGTACCGAACGCGCTGACGGTTTCGAAGAACAGGTCGAGGAACGGCTGGTCCTCGAACAGCAGGAGCAGGAAGAAGCCGCCCACCACCACGCCGGCCGAGATCACCAGGATCGCGAGGCTCCGCAGGACGATCTCCCGCGGCACCTCGCGCCGGAACAGGCGCACCGGCGCCCCCCGCCGGGTGGTGGAGCGGATCGCCGCCAGCAGCACGGTCACCGTGGTGGTCTTGACCCCGCCGCCGGTCGAGCCGGGCGACGCACCGATGAACATGAACAGGATCATGAACAGCGCCGTGGCGGCGCTCAGGTTGGTGAAATCGACCGTGTTGAAGCCGGCGGTGCGCAGCGTGACGCTCTGGAACAGGGCGTTGACCACCTTGTCGGCCGGCGACAGACCGCCCAGGGTCCGGTTCCATTCGCAGGCCAGGTAGAGCAACGTGCCGGAGACCACCAGCACGCCGGACGTGGCGAGCACGGTCCGCACCTGGACGCCCAGAGGCCGCTGGCCGCGGCGCATGATCCGGTTGCCGACGTTGGCCAGCACGATGAACCCGAGGCCGCCCAGGGTGATCAGCGCGGCGTGGATGAGCACCGGGATCGGCGACTCCTGGAACAGCACCAGGGAGTCCGACTGGAGGGCGAAGCCGGCGTTGCAGAAGGCGGAGACCGAGTGGAAGACGCCCCGCCAGACCGCCTCGCCGGGGGAGAGCCCCGCCTCCGAGAAGGAGATCGCCAGGCCGGCCGCGCCGACCCCCTCGATCGCCAGGGTCGAGAGCACGATGAACCGGGTCAGCCGGTAGGCGGTCGGCGCCGTCTGGAGGTCGAGCATCTCGGTCAGCGCCCGCTCGCCCCGTAGGCCGAGGCTCCCTCCCAGGATCAGCGCGGCGAAGGTCGACAGGGTCATGATCCCCAGGCCGCCCACCTGGATCAGCCCGAGGATCACCGCCTGGCCGAAGATCGAGAAGTCGTGGGGTGTGTCGAGGACGATCAGCCCGGTCACGCAGGTGGCGCTGGTGGCGGTGAACAGGGCGTCGAGCGGCGCCACCGCCTCCTCCTTCGCCGACGCCGCCGGGAAGGTCAGGAGCACCGTGCCGATCAGGATCGCGGTGGCGAAGGAGGCGACGATCAGGCGCGACGGATGGTCGAAGAAGTCGCGCAGGACCTCGAGCGTGGTCTGCTGCTGCGAAAGGACGAGCAGCAGCAGCATCGCCTGGGCCACGGCCAGCAGCGACAGCATGACCGGCGGCGAGGCCGCGGCCAGCAGGCTGCCGGCGACCGGCACGGCGAGCAGCAGCACCGCCCGGCTGCCGCGCTGGTAGAGCAGGTGGAGCACGGGCAGCGCCGCCAGCAGCGTGCCGTAGCAGAGCACCAGACAGACGCCCTGGGCCAGGGCGCGGCCGCTCAACCGGTAGCCGACCACCGCGATGGTCAGGGCGAGGGAGGCGAGGACCAGGTGGCGCAGAGCCGGACCGAAGCGCCAGATCCGGTCGCCCGCCTCGCCACCCCGCCCCGGGCGCGCCGTCCCGGGCTCCTCGGTCGTCGGGAAGAAGTGCTGGGTCAGCAGCACCAGGTTCCAGACGATGACCAGCCCGGCGACCACCGGATCCTCGGCCAGGGCGGGGATGAACAGGCCGACGTCGAGGGTCAGGATCAGCGGCACCAGCCAGCTCGCCAGCCGGCTGCGGGCTTGGAACCAGAGGACGAGCAGCAGCCCCACGGTCAAGGCGAGCAGGCCGACGGCGTAGCTGAGACCGAACGGCGTGACCTGGTCGACGGTCCCGAAATAGCCCTCCGGCATGTGGACGGCGATCTGGGCGACGATGCCGAGGGCGCAGGCTCCCACCAGCCGGGCCGCGGTCAACGCCCTCTGACGAGTCGATGTGACGAGTTCGAACATGGGCTCGCCGCATCCTACTGCTTCTGAGCTGATCAGGGGGTCCAGCTCGCGACGAGGCAGTTGGCTACCGATGTCAGCGACTTGGCCGCCCCGATCGACCTGGATCATCCACTGGATCCCCCCCACAATCCCTCGCCCCCTCCCGGAGTTGCTGTGCGGCCCGGGTTAAAGTCGTTCGTACATGAGCGAGCCATCCAAGCCGTCCGGTCCCACGCACACGACGGCCCGGACGCGCACCGAGCTGTCGCGCGATCTGGGCCCGTTCACCATCACCATGGTCGGCGTGGGCGCCATGATCGGCGCCGGCATCTTCGTGCTCACCGGCATCGCCGCGGGCACGGCCGGTCCGGGGCTGATCCTGGCGTTCGCCGCCAACGGCGCGGTCACCTTCCTGACCGCCCTGGCCTACGCCGAGCTCGGCTCGGCGATCCCCGAGGCCGGCGGCGGCTACCTCTGGGTCAAGCAGGGCCTGCCCGGCCCCAACGCCTTCCTCGCCGGCTGGATGAGCTGGTTCGCCCACGCCGTCGCCGGCAGCCTCTACGCCCTCGGCTTCGGCTCCTACCTCGGCCTGGTGCTCGACGAGCTCGGCTGGCTGCCGTTCGGCCTCACCACCGACCAGATCGACAAGCCGCTGGCCGTGGTCATCGCCCTGCTGTTCGTGGCGATCAACTTCAAGGGGGTCTCCGAGACCGGCCTGGCCGGCAACGTCGTCACCGTCGCCAAGGTGGGGATCATCGGCGTGTTCATCGCCACCGGCCTCTGGTCGATGGTCCACGACCCGGCCTCCCGGGACAACTTCACCCCGTTCACCCCTCACGGCCTGGGCGGCGTGCTGACCGCCATGGGCCTCACCTACATCGCCTTCGAGGGCTACGAGATCATCGTCCAGGCGGGCGAAGAGGTGAAGGACCCGAAGCGCAACATCCCGCGGGCGGTCTTCTGGTCGCTGGCGATCGTCATCCCGATCTACATCCTGGTGGCGATCACCGCGGTCGGCGCGGTCCACACGGGCGACGGCTCCGCCACCTGGCAGTGGCTGGGCGAGCACAAGGAGCTCGGCCTGGCCGAGGCGGCCCGGCAGTTCATGCCGTTCGGCACCACGCTGCTGCTCCTGGGCGGCCTGCTGTCGACCATGTCGGCCCTGAACGCCACCACGTTCAGCTCGACCCGGGTCTCCTTCGCCATGGGCCGCGACCGGAACCTGCCGGACGCCTTCGCCAAGGTCCACTCCCGGACCCGCACGCCCTACCTCGCCCTGGCCGCCTCCGGCACGCTGATCATCCTGATGGCGCTCACCCTGCCGATCGAGGACGTGGCCGCGGCCGCCGACGTCATGTTCCTGCTGCTGTTCCTGCAGGTGAACGTGGCGATCATCACCATCCGCAGGAAGTACGGCGACAAGCTCGACTACGGCTTCTTGGTGCCGTTCTTCCCGGTGCTGCCGATCGTCGCCATCGTGCTGATGCTCGGCATCGCCGCCTTCATGTTCCGCTTCTCGCCGGTCGCCTGGTACTTCGTCATCGGCTGGATCGGCATCGGCTTCCTGCTCTACTACACCTACGCCCGCCGGCGCGAGCACGAGAAGCGCGCGACGCCGGTGGTGCTGCGCGAGGAGCTGGAGCACGAGGAGCGCTACCGGGTGCTGTTGCCGGTGGCCGACCCGTCCCGCGCCGGCGCGCTGATCAAGCTGGCCGCGCAGATGGCCCGCCATCACGACGGCGAGATCACCGTCCTGCACGTCATCCCGGTGCCGGGCCAGACGCCGCTCAAGGTGGGGCGCGAGTGGATCCAGGGCGCCCGCGACGAAGTGCTCGACGAGGCCGAGGAGATGCTCGAAGGGCACGGCGTGCCGTTCAACCTCACCGTGCGCCTGGCCCACAAGCCGGCGGAGGCGATCCTCGACGAGGTGGTCGAGCGCGACATCGACATGGTGGTCATGGGGTGGCGCGGCCGGACCCGCCACCCGCGCACCGCGATCGGCTCCAACATCGACCACGTCCTGCGCCATGCCGACTGCCACGTGCTGGTGCTGCGCGCTCCCGACCTCGACGACATCGGCTCGATCCTGGCGCCCGTCTCCTATCCCCAGCAGGCCCACCTCATGGTCGAGGTCGCCGCGATCCTCGCCGAGGAGAACGACGCCACGATCGACCTGTACCACGCCGTCGCCCCGGGCATCGGCCGCGACCAGCGCGAGGAGGAGGTCGCCGAGATCGGCGAGGCGCTCGGCGAGCTGCTGGAGGCGAAGCGGCTGGTGATCGAAACCGACGAGACCAAGAACGTGGCCGCCGCCCTCATCCGGCGCTCGCGCAAGCACGACCTCACCCTCATCGGCTCGAGCCGCGAGGGCTGGCTGCGCAAGCTGGTTGCGGGCACCATCCCCGAGCGGGTGATGCGCAACGCCCGCGGCCGCCTGCTGCTGGTCAAACACCGCCGCACGGTCATCCAGACCGGCATCCTCGACCTGATCGACTTCTTCCGGAGCTGAGCACGCGATGAGCCTCGAAGACCTCAAGGAGCAGAACGTCCTCCTGCCCGAGGAGCGCTGGGGCGAGCACAGCCTCGACACGACCGTGCCCAAGGCGTGGCTGCTGCTGATCTTCGCCGTCGCCGTCGCCTCCCTCACGGCGATCTACCTCGGCGACGGCGGCCCCCTGACCTGGATCGGCGTCGGTGCCTTCCTGGTGGCGATCTACTCCGCGACGATCCTCTGCGACCGGGCGATCGAGAGCCAGCGGCGGCGGATGACGGAGAAGTAGCCCGCCCGCCTCCCCCTTCCACCCCACGACCCGGCGCCCCGGCGACCCGACGACCCCACAACCTGATGCCGCGATCCACCCACTCCAAGGCCCACTCCGCAGCCCACGTCGTGGCGGCGCTGGCGCTCTGCCTCCTGGCACCGCTGTCGGCGGCCCACGCCACCATCTTCTACGTCGACCCGAACGGCGACGACACCGGCGCGGGCACCATCGACGACCCCTGGCAGACGCTCCAGAAGGCCGCCGACACCGTGGCCGCGGGCGACACCGTGCTGGTGGCGCCGGGAGACTACGTCGGCTTCGACCTGCGCACCTCCGGTACCGCGGCCGCGTGGATCCGCTTCCTGGCCTCGACCGGCACCCGCGTGACCACCCGCAACCCGGTGACGCCGGACGGCATCAACGTCGAGGGCGCGAGCTACGTCGAGATCTCCGGCTTCACCGTCCAGGGCATGCCCCGGAACGGCCTCCGGGCCGCCACCGGCGATCACGTCAGCCTCCGCGCCAATCGGGCATTCGACAACGTCGATCGAGGCATCTTCACCGCCTTCGTCGACGACCTGCTGATCGAGGGCAACGAGACCGCGGGCTCGATCGACGAGCACGGCATCTACGTCTCCAACAGCGGCGACCGGCCGGTGATCCGGGGCAACTTCAGCCACGACAACAACGGCGCCGGCATCCACATGAACGGCGACCTGTCCCAGGGCGGCGACGGCATCATCTCGAACGCCCTGGTCGAGGACAACGAGATCCGGGACAACGGCCTGGGCGGCGCCGCGGGGATCAACTGCGACGGCGTCCAGAGCTCGGTCTTCCGCAACAACCTGATCGTCGGCAACCACGCCAGCGGCATGACCTTCTACCGGATCGACGGCGGCGCCCCGTCGACCGGCAACCTGGCCGTCAACAACACCATCGTCATGGCCGACGACGGGCGTTGGGGGATCACCATCCGCGACGGCAGCTCGGGCAACACCCTGCGCAACAACATCGTCCTGACACGCCACGCCTTCCGCGGCAGCCTCGGCGTGGAGACCGCGACCGGCAGCCAGGTCGGACTGGTCAGCGACCACAACATCCTGGCCGACCGCATCACCACCGACGGCGGCGACACCATCATCGACCTCGCCACCTGGCAGGCGACCTACGGCCAGGACGCCAGCTCCTTCCTCGCCACGGAGGGCGAGCTGTTCGTCGACCCCCAACTCCCGGACGGCGACTACCACCTGGTGCCGAACAGCCCCGCCGAAGACGCCGGCACCGCGACCGACGCGCCGCCCGACGACATCGACGGCGACGCGCGGCCCAGCGGGCAAGGCTTCGACATCGGCGCCGACGAACGCTTCGTGGCGCCGCCGTGCGTCGCCGCCGACACCCTCACCCTCTCCGACGACACGGTCCTCAACGCCGAGACCCACGAAGCCTGCCAAGAGATCACCGCCGGCCCCAGCTACGCCGTCGGCGACGGCGGCGACCTCACCCTGCGAGCCCGCGGCCACGTGGTCCTCGCCAGCGGCTTCGCCGTTCTCGACGGCGGCAAGCTGCGGGTGGAGATCGATCCGTCGGCTGGGGCGCAGTGAGGCGCCGGCAGGAGCCACCACCCCCACCGCCCCGTCGGCGAAGGATCGGGACATCACACTCGTGCGAGGCTCGGCTTCCCCATCTCGCTACTTCACAGGCACCGCGGAGGCATTCGATGAGCGACGTTCGGAACGGCGATGCCTGGCTCCGGAGAATCGGTCTCGCTCGAAGGATCGTCCTCTTGATGACGCCGGGCCTACTCGTCCTCTTTCTAGTCGCGTTGGCCCACGCAGAACACTTCGGCTGGAGGTATCTCCTAAAGTTGCCCCGGCTATGCGGAGCTTTGCATAGCCGGGGCAAGTCCAGTCTGGAGGAGGACCGACTGGTCGTCGTAGACGTAGCGGATGGTTTCGCTGGTGCCGGAGCGCTTGGCGACCCGCAGGCCCTGGTGGTCGTAGAGGTAGGAGCCGAAGAGGGTGGTGCCTTCCCGGACTTCCGTCAGGCGGTTGCGGATGCTGTAGCGGAAGGTGGTGGTGACGCCAGTCTTGGTCCTGGTGGTCTGGTTGCCGTTGGCGTCGTAGGTGTAGTCCACCGATCGGTCCGGGGCGAGCTGGTCGGTGAGGGTCAGCAGGCGGTCGCGCTCGTCGTAGGTGAAGAGCTTGTCCGGGACTTCTACCCAAGTTCCCGTATCCTGCTCTTCATCGACTCGCCAACCAGCGAGCGAATCTCGAAGCCCAATTCACCAGAACGGGGGAGGTTCTCTAGGAACGAGACTGAAACTAGTTCCCAGAGCGCTTCATCCCCACACTCGAAGGCCTGGTCTATGAAGACAAGGACCTCCCGTAGGAGTTGGTCCTGAGCGCCAAACCCTGAGAGGCGACCTACGACCCACCGCGTCACATCGCCCATGAAGACATGAGGGAGGACAACCCCATTCTGATCCTCAAGGTGGTGTTGGAGAATCTCTAGTAGCGGCCGGAAGTTGTAGCTGAGCGCTCCTACAAAGGCTACCGTCTGTGCTTTCATGGCTTCGTCCCCAGAGCGTCCTGTAGGTCATCGAGCAGGGATTGTGCGACCAGCCTGTCGCGGAAAGGTGCATCTGGATTTCGAGCAAGCCAGTTCTTGAGAGCTTGGGAGTACTGACGCGCCTTATCGAGATGGAAGGTGCCGAGAGTCGGCTGCCCCGTCCGAATCTCAGTCCGCACCGCGTCAGCTGTCGTTCCAGTGCCCACACGGAATGGGTTCGTGGTGCCTTTGTATAGATCGTCGACAATATTCTGCAGTTTCTTATTGGACACTTTGGGCGTTGGGAGGACCGCCCCACCAGAACTTCCATGCGGTTGTCTTCTGGCAGCGTTTGCTGCTTCATCCAGATCCCCACTAGCATTCTTGAGCGGCCCTGAGCTTGGGGTCCGACGCGCTCCACGACCAAGATCATCTCCCAGAGACGCCACATCGTCCAGGCTCGCCGCCGTTCGGACAGCGCCATCCTCCAAGACGGCGGCATCATCGACCAGCGCCGTCACCCGAACAGCGTCGTCTACGTACTCGAGAACCCCCAGCTCGAAGAGCCCGAAGAGAGCCGTGTTGGCGGCGAACGATTCCATCGATCGGAACAGCTGAATCTCCTCGTCCGTCGAGTTGGGGATCCGCTGACAGTAGACATCACACTCGCTGGGCCCAAGGAGTGCCGTCGTCACCCGGACGGCACGCTCGAACCCAACGTGCTTCTTCTCGAGAAGGAACTTCACCAGGATCTCGCGTTGGGCGTCTACCGACTCCGCGTCTTCGATGACCATCACGACTTCCCCGTAGAACTGCTCGGCCTTACCCAGGCGCTCCTGGAGAGCGCCAATCCGACTCTGGATTTCCAGTGGGCGTGACAGCGCGCGGCGCAACTCCTCCGGATCGCTGGTCTTGCCGGCGCCCTCGAACGCCTTCTTCGCAGCGAGGCGCGCGTCCACCAACTGTCGCTGTAATCGTTGGAGCTCGATCGAATCCTGGAGCACTTCATCCGGCGTGAAGACGTTCTGCCGCCCCGTCGGATCTCTGAAGACCGTCGGGTTCTGGTAGGCGTAGAGGTACCGATGCAGGCTGGGCGGGGTGTCGAGCTGGCCTTCGAACGGATCTTCAGTCAAGAAGATCCCCAGCTCGGGGTCGTAGTAGCGGGCCTTGGCGTAGTAGAGGCCGGTCGCGGCGTCGTACTGGTAGCCGGTGAAGCGGAAGGGGTTTTCGCTGCTGCCGACGGTCTGGCGCAGGTTTCCCCAGGCGTCGTACTTGGTGCGTTCTTGGACGGCGCCGGCGGGGGTGGTCAGAGTGACGACCGAGCCGAGGGCGTCGAAGAGGTAGTACTGACGGCCTTCGGTGGCGTGGGCGAGGCTGAGGAGACGATCGGCGCCGTAGTCGTACTTGGCGAGGGTGTTGCCGAAGTCGTCGGTCTCGAGCAGGACGCTCTGGTCGTCGTAGACGTAGCGGCGGACGCCGTCCGGGCCGCTCTTCTTGATCCGCAGGCCTTGGTAGTCGTAGCGGTAGGTCTCGAGGAGATCGGTGCCCCGGTGGAGCTCCTGGAGGCGGTCGCGGGCGTCGTAGAGCAGCTCGGTGGTCTCGCCCGCTCGGGTGCGCGAGGTCTGGTTGCCGTTGGCGTCGTAGGTGAAGGTCGTGGCGAAGGCCGCGTCGACGCCGTCGGTGATCGACTGGAGGCGGTCCCGGGCGTCGTAGGTGTAGGTCCGGTCGCCCAGGGGCGTGTCGGCCGGATCGGTGATCCGCTCGGTCTTGCGGTTGCCGACGGCGTCGTAGGTGTAGGTGACCGTGCGGTCCGGGTAGGCCGCCTCTTGCAGGCGGTCGGCGTCGTCGTAGGCGTAGGTGGTGCTCTCGGCGGGGCCGCCGTTGGTCTCCACCTGCTCGGTCCGGTTGCCGTTGCCGTCGTAGGCGTAGCTGTAGGAGGAGACGACCGCCGCCGCGCCCTGGCGGTTTTCGATCGTCGCTACCCGGCCGGCCTGGTCGTAGGTCGTCGTCGCTTGCGTGCCGTTCGGATAGGTCACCCGCCGCTGGCGCGAGTCCTTGTACCAGGCGTACTCGGTCACCCCGACGCCCGACTGGGTGACGGTCTCCGTCCGGTTGAGGGCGTCGAACCCGTAGACCGTCGTCGTCCCGTCCGGGTCGGTCACCGAGGTCCGGTTGCCGTTGGCGTCGTAGGTGTAGGTGAGCGCCTTGCCTTCCGGGTCGGTCATCGTCAGCAGGCGGTCGAAGGCGTCGTAGGTCTCGACCGTCTCGCGGGCTCCGGTCGGGCCGCCGTAGGTCTCGACGTGGTGGGTGGGGTTGTTGTTCGGATCGTAGACCGTGCCGATCGACTCGAGATCGTCGCCGGTCGGAGTCGTCGGCGCCGGGTAGCTCCGCAGCGTCTCCCGGTCGAGCGCGTCGTACTCCCGGGTGGTCGTCTGCGCCTTCGGGTCGGTCGTCGAGGTGAGGTTGCCGTTCGCGTCGTATTCGTAGGTCTCGCTCGCCGAGACCCCGCCGACGGCCGGGTAGGTCTTCGACGCCAGCCGGTCGAGCGCGTCGTAGGAGAAGCTCGTCTCGTGGCCGTTGGCGTCGGTCGTCGTCAGGCGGTTGCCGTTGCTGTCGTAGGTGTAGGCCGTGACCTCGCCCAGCGGATTCTCGACCTCGCTCAGCCGGTCGGCCCCGTCGTAGCGGTAGAGCCATTCCTGGCCCTCGGGGCGGCGCAGCAGCGTCCGGTTGCCGTTGCCGTCGAACTCGTAGGCTGTCGTCTGGCCGGCGCCGTCGGTCTCCGAGACCAGCCGCCGCCGCGCGTCGTAGGTGAAGTGCGACACCCGCCCTTCCGGATCGGTCGACTGCACCCGGTCGCCCATCTCGTCCATCCGGTAGCGCGTGATCGCCGCCAGCGGGCGGTCTTCCGCCGTCACCAGGTTGCGCTCGTCGTACTCGTAGCCGGTGATGTTGCCGTCAGCGTCGGTGACGAACCGGCGGTTGCCCGCCGCGTCGTACTCGGTCGACGAGATCACCACCCCGGAGCGCTTCACCTCCACCGGGCGGTTCTCCCGGTCGTAACGGGTCGCGGTGACGATCCCTCGCCGGTCGGTCTCGGTCAGCCGGTTGCCGACCGCGTCGTAGGTGGACGTGACGGTGTAGCCCAAGGGCGCCGGGTCGGTCGCCGTCACCCGCCGGTTCAGGGCGTCGTACTCGTAGGTCCAGGTGTTGCCCCGCCGGTCGGTCTCGGTCAGCCGGTTGCCCACCAGGTCGTAGGTACGGCCGGTCGTGTAGCCGAACGGGGCCGGGTCGGTCGTCTCCACCAGACGGTTCAGCCGGTCGTAGCGGAAGGTGCGCCGGTTGCCGTTGGCATCGGTCGTCGCTACCCGGTTGCCCGCCACGTCCCACTCGGTCGAGACCGTCCGGCCTTCGGGCAACCGCTCTTCGACCACCCGGTCCAGGGCGTCGACGTCCCGCTCGGTGACGTTGCCGTTGGCGTCCGTCTCGCGCACCCGGTTGCCCCGGGCGTCGTAGGAGGCCGTCATCATCGGCCCGAGGGAGTCCGCCGTCGCGGTCAGCCGGTTCAGACCGTCGTAGGAGTGGGTGACCACGTCGCCGTTCGGCCAGCGCTCCTCGGTCCGGTTGCCCACCGCATCGTAGGAGGAACCGGTCTCGACCACCGTCGCCGGCTCGGTCACCCGGTCGAGGTGAGACCGCTCGGCGATCAGTCGATTCCGCGCGTCGTAGACGAAGCTGCGCACGTTGAGCAGCGGGTCGATGGTCCGCACCCGGTTGCCCACCGCGTCGTACTCGAACACCGTCTCGGCGCCCTCGGCGTCCGTCTGGGAGACCAGGCGGTTCAGGGCGTCGTACTCGGACCGACGCACCTGGTCCTGCGGCACGTTCTCTCGCACCTGCTCGGTCCGGTTGCCCGAGGGGTCGTAGGCGAACCTCGTCACCTTCGGCTCGCCCTCCTGCCACTCCGGCTCCTCGATCCGCGTCACCCGGTGGAGCGGGTCGTAGGTCGTCCGCGTCTCACGCCCCAGCGGATCGACCGAAAGGACCGCGTTGCCCACGCCGTCGTAGCGGACCCGGGTCACGGCGGAGGTCGATTCGAGCTGTCGCTCGGTCCGGATTCGACGGTTGAGCGCGTCGTAGGCGTAGAGCGTCTCCCGCGGCGCAAAGCCCGGGGCGGCCCGGTCGGTGAGCGTCTGGCGGGTGACGTTACCGACCTCGTCGTAGGCGACCTCGGTCGTCTTGCCGAGCGGCTCGTCGGTGCGGCTCAGCCGTCCGGCCGCGTCGTAGGTGTAGGTCGTGTCGAACCGCGGCGTCGACGCGTCGAACCAGCTCGACTCGAGCGTCTTGTTGCCCGCCGGGTCGTACTCGAGCTCCTTGACCGCCGACTCCGGGTTCTCGATCCGGACGGTGCGGCCTTCCAGGTCGAAGTCGGTCGTGGTCACCCGGCCGGCCGCGTCGGTGGCGACCAACTGCCGGTCGGCGTCCCGGTACTCGAGCGTCTCCTCGGGCGGCGCCGGCTCGCCGTCCACCTGGGGCAGCACCCGCCGGACCGGACGGTCGAGCGTGTCGTACTCGATCCGCGTGACCCGTCCGAGAGCATCTGTCCGGTTGACCGGCCGGCCGCGCACGTCCCACTCCGCGCTCGCCACGCCGCCCAGCGGGTCGGTCGTCTTCACCAGATTGCCGTAGGCGTCGTAGCCGAAGGTCGTGACGTAACCGCGCGGGTCGGTCGTGGCCGCCCGGTCACCGTTGGGCAGATAGGTCGAGTGCACCTCGTGGTCGGTCCCCTCGACCACCTCGCTCAGCCGGTTGCCCCGGCCGTCGTAGGTGAACGTGGTCACGTCGCCGTTGCGGTCGGTCGCCGTCGCCACCCGGTTCTTGATCCCGGGCACGGAGAAGGCGGACTCCGGCGCGTAGGTGAAACGCCGGACGTAGGTGTGGGCCGTTCCGTCGAAGTCGGTGACGTCAACGCTTTCGGTCAGCAGGTTGGCGTCGTCGTCGTAGGTGGACTCGGTCCGCACCCCGCGGCCGTCGGTGCGCGCGGTCACCACGATGTCGTCCGGAGCCCATTCCATGGTCTCGGTGTGGCCCAACGGATCGGTGATCGTCAGCGGGCTGCCGTAGCGGTTGAGGACGTAGGAGGTCTCCTCGCCCCGCGGATCGGTCACCACCGCGGTGCTCTCAGGCTCCCGCGCCGCCAGGTCCGCCAGGGTGTAGGAGAACTGGCTCGACCCCCCTTCCGGGCGGGTCACCGACGTGACGAACGCCCGCGGCACCTGAACCGACCCTTGGAGACCGAGCGCACCCTTCTCCCAGGTGTAGTCGGTCTCGCCGCCGCCCACCTCGTCGTGTACCGCCACCAGCACGTGGCGGTCGTCGTAGGCGTTGTCCGGCTGCAGCTCGTAGTCGTAGCTCTCCACCCGGCTCGGCGAGCCGTCCTCGTGGGGCTCGCGCTCCGCGCGCACCAGGTTGCCCCAGCCGTCGTAGAAGTACGAGATCGAGAGCCCTGCGGGGCCCTCCACCCGGGTGATGACGTCCCCGTCCCACTGATAGAACGTCCGCGACTCCCAGGTGAACCGCAGCCGCCGGCCCGCCGGATCCTCGACCGACACCAGCCGGAGCGTCTCCGGGTCGACGGGGCTCGCCTCGTAGTCGAGCCGGGTGGTGTTGCCGTTGGGGTCCTCGATGCGGTCGAGGACCCACTCCGAGCCCCGTCCCTGCCGATAGTGGTAGTGATTGCCCGACTTCGAGAAGTAGTCGAAGGTCTGGTCCTCGGCGTTGGCCACCAGGGTGCCGTGCTGGCCGGCGAGCGGCCGGAGCCCGCCGTTGCCGTCGTCGACGAACCGGGCGCCGGAGCCGTCGCCGCCGGAGATCACCACCTCGCCGCACGGAGTGACGAAGAGCTTCGAGTCGTAGGAGTGGGTCCACCCCAGGCCGAGGGGACCCGGATCGCCACCCGCCGTGCTGGCGTAGGCCCGGCTGAGATCGAGCGCCACGCCCCGCCCGGGCACCGAAAGATCCTGGCGCTGCAGCACCAGGTGACCGTCGAACAGGTCCACGCCCTCGACCAGCACGTGGCCGACCGGCAGGGCGTTGCGCTCTCGGTAGCTGCTCCGGACGAACCCCCGGCGGACCTCCACGGCGCCGTCCGCCGCGGCCACGCCGCGGAGCTCGTACTCGTACTCTCCCGGCGGAAGATCGACCGGCAGGACGTCGACGCCGTGCTCCCCCTGGTCGTAGGTCTGATTGGAGATGAGCTGGATCTCCGAGCCGTCCTGCTCGGAGCTGCCGTCGGGGTGACGGATCACTCCGTGGACGGTGAGCGTCACCTGCGCCTGCCGGTTGAGGCCGAACGTGAACCGGTCCGGCTGCGAGCAGACCCGGTCGTTGACCACGTCCACGTCCTGGGACACGAACACCGACGAGCTGACGTTGCGGAACAGCCGCTGGTAGAGCGGCAGGTCGTAGTACCCGGAGCGGACCTCGGTCACCGTGCCGGGATTGAGCACCAGCTCGACCGTGTGGTGTCGCTCGGGGTCGTAGACGAGGCCCCGCTGCTGGGTCACCTCGCCGCTGCCGGAGCGGCCGCTCGCCACCGTCCGTCCCACCCATTCGTTGTCGGCGTAGGAGCGCAGCTCGATGTCCCGGGCCACGTACTGGGCCGGGCTGACCTGGTACTGGACCCGGACCGGCGAGTCCGCGGTGCCCGCGTCGGTGAGCGCGATCGGATCGGGCTCGATCGAGACCACCTGGGGCTCGACGCCCCAGACGTCGGTGACGTGATCGCCGTAGAGACCGTCGAAGTACACGGTGTTGCTGAAGACCAGCCCCGTCTCGGGGTTGATCAGGTCGACCTTCGTCAGGATGTGGGTCGCCTGGAAGCTCACCTCGTTCCGTGCCGGAGCGAATCCGACGAGGACGTCGGCCTTGTAGGAGCCGAGCTCGGTGCTCGGAGCCGGCAGGGCCGAGCCGCCCGCCGAGACCTGGAACTCCACGTCACCGGTCGTCCGCACCCACTTGCCCTGGGGGCGGACGTCCAAGACCCAGTGCTCACCGGTGTTGCCGTCGGCCGGGACGAACTTCGCCACGGAATCCGGCTTCCAGTAGTAGAGGGCGATCTCGATCGGACGCGGGAACAGGCCCCCCGGGCGAGCCGCCTGGATGACGTGGCCCTCCCCGTCCGTGATCTGCGAGGTCTGGAACGTGAAGAGCTTCGCGCTCGTGCACTCTCCCCCGCCGGCGACGGTGAACGACACCGGGTAGGAGAACTCGAGCGGCGTCAGGTCGGGCGCCGACACGCGTATCCGGTAGGTGACCGGGATCGCATCGCCGAGGATCACCCCGGCCGCCACTCCGTGAATCGACGTCCTCCGGGTCAGCGTGGTCGTACCGCAGTCGCCCAACACCGGCACCGGCTCCGGGCACTCGGAAGGGACGAACAGCGCGGGCGGCAACGGGTCGACAGGAGGCTCCGAGCAGTACTCGCTCGCCACCTCGAGGGGAAGGGCCTCGAACTGGACCTCGACGTTCGAGACCGGATTGCCGTACTTGTCCTCCGCCCCGACGAAGATGGTGTCCGCCCACAGGGCGACGCGGGTCACCGGAAAGACCGTCTGCCCCGTGTCGGTCCGGCGCAGGACGACCGGCTCGCCCGGGAACGCGAACGCCTCGAACGGCTGCCCCAGCACCCGCGTGCCGCCGCGCGAGGCCACCGTCGCCTCGACCAGGTTGGCCAGCGCCCGGGACAGGTTCTCGTCGCCGAGCTGCCGCTCCATGTAGACCGGGTCGAGCGACGTGTCGGTGCCGAGCCGGAGCCGCGCGGAGGCTCGTCCCAGGCGGTCGGTGGTCGCGGTGCGGACGACCACTCCGGACCCGTCGTCGGCCAGCAGCAGGCCGTCGCCCGAGGAGACCGAGAAGGTCACCGGCGCACCCTGGACCGGCCGGCCGAGAGCGTCGAGCACCAGCACCGACAGGGCGTCCGGCAGGACCTTCCCCACCACGCCTTCCTGGCCGTCGGTGCCCGGGATCTTGAAGATCGCGACGGCCGACAGCGGGTCGGCGTCCGGCTCCGACGAGTAGGGATCGGCCAGGGCGTCGGCCAGGAAGTCGAGGACCCAGTTGGACGGCGCCTGGGCGGTGGCCCCGCCCGCCAGCCCGCCGGCGATCAGGTACGCCGCCGCGCCCGTCTCCGGGTCTTCGGCCCGCCAGACCGCGCCCGTCCAGGCGTCGAACGACACGGCGGTCCGCGGCACCTCGACGGTCTGCCCCAGGCGCACCCGGTTGTCGATGTCCGCCAGCACCGAGGCCGGGTGCTCCAGGGTCGGCAGCACCGAGTCGACGTTGGTGGAATCGACCGTCTCCACGGGAATCCCTGCGGCCCGGGCCAACCCGAGGCCCTTGTCCGCCGAGATCGAGTCCACCAGGAAGTCGTCCTCGAACACCTGGTGCTCGAGCGCCGAGCCCTGGAGCGCCGAGATGCGGTAGAAGTCGCGCTTCGCCGCCGGATCGGACGCCGACGCCAGCGGCTCGGCCACGCGCAGCGCCGCATCGAGCGTTACCCCCTGCCAGGCCAGCTCGACCGGCAGGTCCAGCACCGACTCCACCCGCACCGCGTCGGCGGCGAAGACCACCGACGGCACCGGCCGCACGAGGCCGCACGCCAGCAGACCGGCCAGCTCGTCCTCGGCCGCGTCCCACGCCGCGCCGTACTCGTTGGCCACCTGGGAGAGGAGGCGCGCCGCGGTCCCCTCGCTGTCCGCCGGCTCCCCTCCGGGATCGTCACGCGGCAGGTAGCGCTGGGCTCCGACGGCGATCGCCTGGTAGGAGCCGGCCACCAGCGTGGACGCCACCTGCTCGCTCCCCCAGGGACCTTCGACGCGCACCTCGACGCGGTGCGCCGTTCCCATGGCGATCGGCTGGAGCCCGGTCGCCCGCAGGCGGCCGTCGACCTTGATCTGAGGCCGCAAGTCGACCAGGTAGACGGGCACCCGGTCGAGGCCGCCGAACGCGTCGACCGTCCGGTGGTCATCGACCGTGGCCGGCTGATAGGAGAGCGTCAGTCGCCGCCCCGCCACCTCCGCCACCGGCAGGGTGACGTCCAGGATCGCCGGGGCGTCTTCGCCCAGCCCGGAACGGACGACGAAACGGACCCGCTGACGGCGCTCGTCGCCCAGCGTCGCCGTTTCCCCCGTCACTGCCACCACCGGGACCGTCAGGGTGCTGGGTAGCAGGCCAACCTCTTCGGAGCGGACCGCCACCGAGCCGAGCTGGTCCTCGTACGTGGCCCCCGGCGACTCGACCGCCAGGTACTGCTCGACCTGCCGCCGAAGCCACGCCATCGGCAGCTCCTGTTGCGGACCGGCGAGGCGGCCGGCGATCGCGTCGTCGACCGACAGGTCCATGGCGCGGAGGACACCGGTGGGCGCGGTCCGGTCGACCCGTTTGATCGCCGGCGCGAGCGGCAGCCAGGTCCGTCCGGAGAAGTCGACGACGGCGCCTCGGTAGTTGCTGTAGGGCACGTGGGCCGTCACCCAGGTGTGCTCCACTTCGACCGCGGCCACCCGGCCGCCCCGGATCACCGGCCGGTGGGCGACGCCGGCGCGGGCGAGCGCCGTCGGTACCGCCGCCGGGTCGTCCAGGCCGAGGGTCTCGGCCACCTGCTCGACGGGGAGCTCGACGACGCCGTGGACGTAGCGGGCAGGGATCGACGACGCCCGGTAGAGGGCGATCAGCAGGCTCGCCTGGTCGACATCGTTGCCAGCCCCCTGGCGCAAGGTCTCCTCAGCACCCTTGAGGCCTCCGGCGTAGACCTCGGTCGCGATCTCGTTGTGGACGAACTCGTAGACGCGCACCGCGTCGAACCCCAGGTCCCGGGCCTGGGCGACGATCGCCTCGGACAGCGGCGCCTCGAGCGATCCGGCGAGGTCGGCCGGAAGGGACGGCGGATCGGTCGGGTCGAGGTAGCTCGGCACGAGAACCGGCTCCGTCTCCGGCAGCCGGGCGGCCAGCTCCGCGGAGCGGACAGGCAGCTCGGAGCGCAGGACCGGCGGCGACGACGACGCACGGTGCTCGTCGAGCCAGGCGCGGGCCGTCGCCAGAGCCGCGCGCGCCCGGATCCGGGCCGCGGCGCTCGGCGAGCCACCCGCGGCGGCGGACCGATCGAGCTCCGCCATCGGCTCCTCGAGCGGCTCGAGAACGCTCGCTCGCGCCGTGCCGTAACGCTCCTCGGCCGCGTCCAGCCGCGCAACCGCGCTCTCCGGCGCGCCGACCGCCTCCAGGCGGCGCCGGACCAGGTCGAAGCGCTCCCGCACCAGGAGGTCTGCCGCCCTCAGCGACTCGTAGGCGTCGACCAGCTCGTCGCGCCGCCCCTGCTCCGCAAGCGACGGCCCCGAACCCTCGCCGCGAGACGGCACCGGCCGCCGCAGGAGCCCGTGGAACCGCTCCAGCGCCGCCGCGAAGTCGGCACCGACGTGGCTGCCCTCGGGGCGAAGCTGACGGACGCCGTCCTCCGCCGGCACGACGATCCCGGCCCGTCCGAGGAGCCGCGCCGCCGCCGTCTCGACGCCACCGGTGCCACCCGGGGCCGACGAGCCGTGCGCGGCACCGGCCGGCTCGGCCGACGCCTGTCCGGAAGCGCCGGCCGCCGCCGGGATCAGGAGACAACCCGCGACGAGCAGCGCCGCCAGCACGCCCTGCCGCCGGCCGGTAGTACGCCGGAGAGATCTCACGAGGTTGGTTCCGCGTCGCGTCATCGTCGTCCTAACCGATCCTGTCCATGGTGACCGTCGTCTCCTCCGCAGCGTCATGGCGTCCCCCCCGTCGCCGCGGGTAAACAGCCGCCGAACAGTCCATCGTTCGACTGGCCGTTGCCCTGGAGCGTGCGGGAGACGAGCGTCCCGTTGATCTGCCCGTTGTTGAACTGGACGTCGGCAAAGGGCGCCAGCACGCTGCCCTCGACCCCCACGCCCTGGAGAATCAGGCTGGTCGCCTCGGGGAAGTTGTAGAGCACGTGATCCCGCGTGACGCCCGAGAGCGAGAAGCCCATGTACTGGCCGACGGCGCTGGTGCCGGTGAAGCTCACGACCACGCTCGAGCCGGCCGGCGCGGTGATCGACAGGGAGCTCGCAGCCGACAGAGCGCTCGCCGGCACCGTGAAGACGTTCAGGTCCGGATCGGTCCCGGTGAGCTGGATCGCGTTCCACGGCGGGATCTCCGTCGTGCCGTTGGCCGACAGAGACCCCAACTGCTGGGAGTAGCTCTCGAGGGCGGCTCCCTCGGCGGCGAAGTCGATGGGCGCGCCCTGCCGGATGGTGCCGTCGGGCACGTCGAGACTGGACTGGGAGAGGCTGGTCCCGTAGACCACGTCGCCGTGGTGGACGGT
This sequence comes from uncultured Acidobacteriota bacterium, assembly GCA_963843755.1. Lineage (GTDB taxonomy): Bacteria > Acidobacteriota > Thermoanaerobaculia > Multivoradales > DATKCC01 > CAWJLS01. The sequence continues at coordinate 238,129 of CAWJLS010000010.1, read as the reverse complement.
GCCGCCGTTGAAGATCAGGGCGCCTCCGACGACCAGGACGTCGCCGCTCGGTCCGGGCAGCGCGGCCCCGACGCTGTAGTTGGCGAGCTGGGCCGAGGTGCCGGCGGCCAGGCGGCCCTCGACGTCGGAGCCGTTCTGGGCCACCGACTGGAGGACGAAGACGTTGAAGCCGTTGGCGACCCCGAGCGGCTCGGTCGTGCAGGAGCTCCCTTCGACGATCGTCCCGACCGCCTGCGGATCGAGCAGCACGGCGTCGTCCGGATCGACCTGGGAGAGGTCGACGACGAAGGTCTCGCCGTCGTCGGCCACCGCATCGGCGAGGACCGGCACGGCGACTTCGACCGCCGTCTCGGCCGCCGGGATGACCACCACGCCCGCGCTCGCCGTGTAGTCCTCCCCGGCCACGGCGGTCTGGTCCGACGTCGCCCACACGACGCTGACCTCCCGGTCCCAAGGGCAGGAGAGCGACAGCGTGAAGGTCGCGTCGACGTCGCCCTCGGTGACCTCGGCGTCGTCGATCGTCACCTCCGGCGTCCGGAGAGCGCGCAGCGAGAGGGCGTCGAAGAAGCCGTCGACCGTGTCACCGGCGAACAGTGTGGCCAGCAGGTGGACGCGGGCGAACGCCGTCCCCGGGGGAACCGCCCGCTCGTCGCCGACCTCGGTCCACGCGGCCGGGCTCACGACGTCGCCCGAATCCCACGCGTCCAGCACGGTCGAACCGTCCGCGCCCAGGTACTCGACCAGAATCCGCGCCACGTCCGGCGGGCTCTCGTCGAGGGTCCGAACCGAGCCTTCGAACCGGAACCGCTCGTCGCCGTCGGCGATCGGCGCCGCGTAGGCTGACAGGTCGACGTCCTGGACCAGCTCGGCGAACCCGTCCGGGCCGGCGGTTCCGGCGTAGAAGCTGGCCTCGCCTTCGGCCGGGTCCGGCGGCGACAGCCACCGCTGCCAGTCGGTCCCTTCGACCTCGGTCCACTCCGGGATCTCGCCGTCAGCCGTCTCGGTCTCCGCTCCCGGGTTGCGCAGCAGGTTGGCGCCGAGGCACTCCTCGTCGTCTCGGATCGTGCCGACGCCCGTAGCATCGGCGACCGCCACCTCGACCGGGTTCGACAGCTCCACGGTAAAGGTCTCATCGTCTTCGAGCAGCGTGTCGCCGATCACGTCGACCGCCACGTCCGCGCGCGTCTCGCCCGCCGCCAGCACGGCCGTACCCGCGGCCGGTGTGAAGTCGACCCCTTCCTCCGCCGTGTCGGGCACCGTCGTCCAGTCGACCCGCGTCTCGCGGTCGCTCGCCAGGTCGAGGGTGACGGCGAAGAGCAGCGGCGTCGTGTCGGCGTCGCCCTCCAGCCCTTCGGCGTCGCCCACCGAGACGCTCGCCTGGTCGTCGTCGAGGACGGTGACCACGCCCGTCGCATCCTGGAGGACGCCGCCGGCCGGCTCCCTGAGCTCGACCGAGAAGGCCTCGTCCAGCTCGTCGACCCGGTCTCCCACCACCGCGACCACGATCGTCGCCGCCGTCTCTCCGGCCGGGACCGTCACCGTGCCGGAGGCCGCGAGGTAGTCGATGCCGGCCAAGGCCGATCCGTCCACGCTCGCCCACGTGGCGGTGAAGGGACGGTTGGACGGTCGGTCGAGCGTCACCGCGAGCTGGGCCGCCACCGTTCCCGCGTCTCCCTCGACCACGGACGCGTCGCCGAGCGTGACCTGCGGCGCCACCCGCACGGGCGTGAGGGTCGGATCGGAGGGTGTCGCGGTCGCCGGATCGTCGGTCGGCACGGCCGGCAGCTCGGCGCTGGTCACGGTTGCCTGGTTCGACAGCTCGTCGACCGGAACCGGATCGCCGGCCGCGACCCGCACGCGGAAGCTGACCGTGGCGGTAGCGCCGGCGGTCAGGGTGCCGAGATCGACCTCGACCGGATTCTCGCCGATCACCGCCCCCTGGGACGTCTGAACGGTTCCCGGCTCGAGGGCGGCGCCGTCGGGGATCGGGTCGGTCAGGACCACACCGGTCGCCGGACCGTTGCCGCTGTTGGCGACAGTGACCTGGTAGAGCACGGCGTCCCCGGGCGAGGCGTCGCCGTCGCCGTCCAGGTCGTCGACCAGCATGTCGGTCTTCTCGGCGGTCAGCACCGGGGTCCCGACGAGCTCGGTCACCGTCGGGTCGGCGGCGCCGGCGAGTGCCGGATCGTCGGTCGGCAGGTCGGGCAGCTCGGCGCTGGTCACCAGGCCCTGGTTGACGACCTGGCTCCTCCCCGCCGACAGCGGCGAGTCGACCGTCACGTCGAAGGTCACCGTCGCCGCGCCGGCGGCCTCCAGGGTCGAGATCCTGACCGACACCGGATCCTCCGAAAGCACCACCCCGCGGTCGTGGGTCAGCGAGCCCGCGACGAGGGTCGTACCGTCGGGGGCGCTGTCGGCCAGCTCCACCTCCGTGGCGGCGAGGTTGCCGTTGTTGACCAGCCGGATGGTGTACCGCAGGGTGTCGCCGGCGCTCGGCTCGCCGTCTCCGTCCGCGTCCACGACGAGGGCGTCCTCCTTGCTCGCCGCGAGCCGCGGCATCGGAGTCAGCACCGTCACCGTCGGATCGGCGGCGCCGGCCAGCGCGGGGTCGTCGGTCGACAGCGCCGGCAGCTCCGCGCTCGTCACCACGCCCTGGTTCTCGACCTCCTCGACCTCCGGCGGCAGCGACGGGGCGAGCATCGCCTGGTAGGTCACCGTCGCGCTCGCACCCGGCGCCAGGTCGCCGAGATCCACTGCGATCGGCTGCTCGCTCAGCACCGTACCGGTGTCGGTCGCCAGCGAGCCGGCGACCAGGGTCATCTCGGCCGGCAGCGTGTCGTCGAGCCGGACGCCCGTGACGCCGACGTCTCCGAAGCTCGAAACGGCGATCGTGTAGCCGATGGTGTCGCCGGCGCTCGGCCAGCCGTCGCCGTCCGCATCGGTCACCAGGCGGTCCACCTTGGTCGCCGCGAGCTCCGGGACGAAGGTCACCGTGAACGGCACCGGGGCGACGGTCGCGCGGTTGCCTGCCGTGTCGGTGGCCCGGGCCGCAAGGGTGTGCGCACCCTCCTCCAGGCCGTCCAGCGGCCGCTCGTACCGGCCCGTCGGTCCGTCCGCAAGGGCCGCCGCGATCCACGGCCCGTCGTCGATCGAGACCTCGACCCGATCGATCCGGCTGAGCTGGTCGTGGGCGGTGACCACGGCGATCGCGTCGGCACCGACGACGGCGCCGTCGACCGGGCTCGAAACGCTCACCACGGGCGCGGTGGCGTCGACCGTCGAGACGCCCGCACTGTCGAGCGTCACCATGGCCGTGCCGCCGGCGCCGTCGGGCAGCCCGGCCTCGAGCACCACCAAGAAGGTGCCGAGGCCGAGGGGCTCGGTCGCAAAGCTCACGGTGCCACCGTCCGTGCCGCCCACGGGGAGGTCGGCCGCCCCCACCTGGCTCGCCAGGACCGTGCCGGAGACCGTGTCGCGCACCGTCACCGTGACCGGCACCGCAGTCAGCGCCTGGGACCCCGTGTTGGTCACGGTGAAGGCGACGTCCAGCGGGGTGCCGATCGCCGGCGCCCCGTCGGCCGGCGTGAGCGCGCCCTCGATCGAGACGCCCTGGGCGCCGAGCACGAACGAGGTCGCGGCCGAGGCGGCGACCTCACCACCCCGCAGGATCTCGAAGGTGGCCGTGTAGGAGCCTGCTGCCGCGCCGGTCGACGACCAGTCGAACGGCACGGTGGCGGAGGCCGCAGGCAGCAGGTCCCCGAGCGGCTCGAGCCACTCCTGCACCAGACCGTCCGAGGCATCGCGCAGCCGCAGCCGCGCCTCGGCGCCGGAGAGGGTGGCGTTGCCTGCCACGTAGTCCACCGAGCCGGTGAAGTGGGCGGTAGCACCCGGCGGGTAGGTCGCCCGGTCGCTCACCACGGCCGCGGACAGGGTCGCCGCCTCGAGCACCTCGAACGGAGCCGAGGCCGAGGCCAGCACGACGCCGCCGCCGTCGAGCAGACGCGCCGCCACCTGGTAGTCGCCGGCGAAGACCGTGCCGGTGTTCCAGCTCCGCTCCACGGTCAGGCTCGCGCCGTAGGCCAGGTCGGCCACCGGCTCGTCGGCCAGCCGGGTGACCTCGTACCCCGCGGCGTCCTCGATCGTGACGGTGATCGTGCCGTCGAGCGGCTGGCCGAGGTTGTACAGGGTCAGGGTCGCGTCCACGTCCTGCTCCGCGACGTACTGCTCCCGGTCGGTCTCGACGGTCAGCAGGGGCTCACCGTCGACCGCCACGGCGAAGCTCACCTCGGCCACGTTGTTCGACTCGGAGACCTCCGCGATGCCGTCGAGCGGATCGACGGCGGCGCGCGCCCGGTAGATCCCCGGGTCACCGAGGAACAGGTGATCGACCGTGACCGCCGTGCTGGCGCCGGCGGCCAGGGCCGGCAGCGGGCCGCCGACCGCCAGGGGCTCGACGCCGCCGTCCGGGGCGATCAGCACCAGGCCGAGATCCGCCGCCGGCGACGGCGTGGAGCCGACGTTGCGGACGGTCACGCTGATGCGACCGCTGGAGCCGACCTGCGGCACCGCCGGGAAGACCGCGACCCCACCGGCCGCGATCTCGAGATCGGGGCGACCGGCGACCTCCAGGTGGACCACCATCGGAGCCGATTCGGCGCTCTGGTTGCCCACGCCGTCGACGGCGAGCCCGGTGAAGGTGTTGTCGCCCGGCGCCAGGTCCACGTCGTCGACCGCGAACCGGCCGGCCGGCGTCACCCGGGTCGCCGCGCCGTCGGCCACGAACACGAGGTAGCCGAGCGAGCTCGCGTCCAGGCCGAGAGCGTAGGCGCCGGGCGTCTCCTCGAGCAGCTCGGGGGCTCCGCCCGCCAGGTCCTGGCGATAGAAGCCGTCGCCGGAAACGGCGTAGAGCACCGCGTCGCCCGCCGGCGAGAAGACCGCCGCGGCGAGACCGGGGATCTGCCCGGTCACCGGATCGGAGGCGGAGACGGCGGCGTCCCACACCGAGAGCTGCGGGTCCCCCGGGTCGGTGGCGAAGAGCAGTCGTTCCCCGTCCACGGCCCACCGCGGAGGGATCTCGGACCACGGGTTCGCGGCGACCACCTGGTCGCTGCCATCGGCAACGCCGACGACCTCCAGCGGCTTGGTGCCTCCCAGGCCGTGCTGGACGGCGATCCTCCGGCCATCCGGAGAGACGACGAGGGACTCGGCGAGGAACTCGTAGTCCTGTCCGGCGAGCAACAGGGTCCACTCGTCCCCGTCTCCTGCCGGGTCCAGAGCCACCCACCACAGGCCGGCCTGCCCGTCGTGGGTGCCGATCAGGGCGAAGTGGCGGCCGTCGCGCGCCGGCTCGGCGGCGACCACGAGGTCGCTGGTCAGCAGCGTCTCGATCGAGCCGTCCGCGGGGTGGTAGACCTTGAGATGCGGACCGGGATCGAAGCTCCCTTCGTCGGTGAACACGACGCCGCTCGAGTCGGGCAGCCAGCGGGCCCAGAGGGCGCCGGTGAGCACGTCGGCGAAGACCCCGTCGGAGGTTTCGAAGTCCCAGTGGTCGTAGTACCCGTTGTCGTCCGACCAGAGCCAGCGGCCGTCCGGCGAGAGGCGGGGAATCCCGTAGACGAAGAAACCGTCGGCGTCGAGGCGCTGAGCCGCCACCAGGGCCGAGGTCGTGGCGACCTCCCGGCCGTCCAGGAGCAGGCTGACGTCGGAGCCCGGCTCCGCCGCACCCGCCACCGTCACCGGAGTCCTCTCGACGGTGATCGTCCCACCCTGGAACCCGGGGTAGTAGAGCACCGGCGGCGCCGGCGGCTCGTCGTCGGCCGGCGTGCCGCTCGCCTCGTTCGACGGCCCGCTGGCATTGCCCAGGGCGTCCAGGGCGAAGACCACGTAGTAGTAGGTCGTGCCGTCGCTCAGCCCACTGTCGCGGAAGCTCGTGTCGGGCGTCGTGGTCACGGCCGCGTACGGACCGTCGCTGGTCGTCGAGCGCCCGACCCGGTAGCCGGCCGGCGGGGCGCCGGCGCCCGCGCTCCAGGACAGGTCGAGCGCGCCGCTGACCGGTGGCGAGGCGATCGTCAGCGACACCGGCGCGGCGGGCGGTGCCACGGACACCGTCACCTCGACCGCCGCCGAGGGCGTGCTGGCGTTGCCCGCACCGTCGACCGCGGTCACGACATAGCTGTACGTGCCGTTGGCCAACCCCGCGTCGACCGCCGTCAGGTCTGCCAGGTCGGTGTGCTGGAGGATGCGCTCGCCGTCCCTGGACAGGTCGTAGCGCACCACGTCGGACGACGCGCTGGCCGTCCAGCTCAGGTGGACGTCGGACCCCACCGCCGAGGCGCTCAGCACCACCGGCTCGGGCGGCTCCACGTCGCCCACGTCGATCGCCACCGGGTCGGTCGGTGGGCTCTCGAAGCCCAGCTCGTCGACCGCCAGCACCTGGTACTGGAAGCGCCCGTCGGTCGCCGAGTCGGTGAACGCCGTGGCGCTCGTCAGCGGATCGTGGACGACCCGCATCTCGACCACGCAGGGGTACGTCGTCCCGTCGCCCAGGAGCAGGCGGACCCGGTCGGTCAGGTACGGCGCCGCGAGGGCCACAGTGGCGCTCGGTGACGCGTCGCCCTCGACCGTCGCGAGCGGCACCCAGACCGCGCCGTCCCAGGCCTCCAGGCTCCAGCGCTCGGCAGCGTCCGTGTAGACCGTGCCGTCGTTGGCGACAAAGCTCGACCAGTCGATCTCGACCCGTTCGACCGAGCGCCGGTCTGGCCAGGAGAGCTCGACCCACTCGCCGGCCGGAGACGGGCTGTACTGCGGCTGCCAGCAGGTGTCGGGGTCGCCGTCGACGACGGTCTCCGGGGCGGCGTAGGAGCTCGCGCTACTCGAAGCGCTCGGCGTCAGGTCGGTGATCGGCGCCGTCGGTGGCAGCGGCGCGCCGTCCCGGAACAGCCGGTAGGCGAACAGGTCGGCCTCCGGGTTCGGGTTCCAGCTCAGATCGACGTCCAGGCCGCCGGCCGGCGTCGCGACCAGGCCGGTCGGCGTCGACGGCGCCGCGCCCGAGACCACTCGCGCCGTCGCCGGCTTGCTGCGGTTGCCGTCGGCGTCGACGGCGGTCACCGTGAGCTGGTTGACGCCGGCCGACAGCGCCACGTCCGTGAAGGTGAAGGCGCCGTCGGCGTCGCTCGCGACCGGCGCGAGCTGCGACGCTCCGCCGGCGGTGGCGAGCGACGCCTCGACGGTCCCGTTCGTCGCCGCCCCGTGCCCGACGAAGTCGACGCCCGCCTCCCGGATGGGCGTGAAGGGCTGGGCGAGCACCGGCGTGTAGATCCGGGCCTCGGCTCCATCCGACCCGTCGGCCTCGTTGCCGATCTCGTCGACCGCGATCACCCGGTAGGTGAAGCGGCCCTCGGTCACCCCGGAGTCGGTGAAGGTCGTCGCCTGGACCGAGGCCGTGGTCAGGCGCACGGTCGAGCCGTTCGAGGCGGTCCGCTCCACCTGATAGCCGTCGAGATCCGGATCGCTCGTGTTCGCGTCCCAGGCCAGGGTGACCTCCGCGCCGTCGACCGCGGCCGTCAGGCCGGTGACCCGCGCCGGCGGCGTGAGATCGGTGTACGTGACGGTGATCGCCACCGGCGACGGGTCGGTCGAGCCGCCGAAGTCGGTGGCGACCGCCCGCAGGTCGTAGTCGCCGTAGGGCAGGCCGGCGGCGGCCGGATCCCAGTCGGTCTCCCAGGGCTCGTCCTCGATCGTGGCTCCGAGGTCGGTCCACGCCCCACTCCCCGCCTCGCGAACCTGCATCTGGACCCGGTCGACGTCGCTGTCCTCACTGGTCGCGAGGAGGTAGAGATCGGTCTCGAACTCCGTTCCGTCCGCGGGCTGCACGAGAGCCGCCGCCGGCGGACCGGTCTCGACCGTCGCCTCGACCGGTGCCGACGGGTCGCTGACGTTGCCCGCCCGGTCGATGGCGTAGACCTCGTAGAGGAAGGTGCCGTCCGGCCGGTCCGAGTCGTCGTAGGCGGTGGCGCTCAAGACGAAGGGATCGAGGCTGCCGATCACCGCGCCGGTGGCGTTGGCCAGCCGGCCGTCGCGGTAGAGCAGGTAGCCGGCCAGGTCGGACTCGGCGCCGGCGTCCCAGACGAGGGCCACGTCGGCCCCCGTCACGGTCGCGGTGAGCCCGGTGGGCGCCGCTGGCGGCTGGTTGTCGATGGTGACCGCCACGGTCGCCGTCGCCACGTTGCCCGACAGGTCCTCGGCCTCCAGGCGGAGGGTGTAGGCGGCCCCTTCCGGTAGCGCGCTCACGTCCCACTGGGCCAGCAGGTCGGAGAGCGTCGGCACCGGGCTGGTGCGCAGGAGCTGGGCAGCGCCGCCGGCCGCCGGCTCGGCCACCAGGCGGTACTCCTTGAAGTCGTCGGCGCTGTGGGCCGTGCCAGTGATGTCGACCAGCCCGCCGACCCGGGCGCCGTCGGCGGGGATCTGGATCTCCGCCGCGGGCGGTGAGACGTCGACCCGGGCCACCCGCGGCGCCGAGGGCCCGCTCTCCTGCCCTGCGCGGTCGACCGCGACGACGGTGTAGGAGTACTCGCCGTCGGCCAGGTTCGGATCGACGAACGAGGGGCTCGCCAGGGGCTGGGAGGTCACGCGTCGACCGTCCCGGTCGACCTGGTACCCCTCCAGGTCGGGCTCCGTGCTCGGCTGCCAGATCAGGTGAGCGTCGCGCTGGTCCTCGACCTGGACCACCAGCCCCACGGGCGGCGCCGGCGGCGCCGTATCGACGGTCACCTCGCGCACGGTGGAGGCCTGGTTGCCGGCGGCATCGGTGGCGCGCAGGCGGACGGTGTACGGCCCGTCGGGAGGCAGCGCGAGCCACTGGAAGAGCGCGCCGTCGCTCACCGGCGCGGCGCCCGTCCCGAGCACCGAGAACGGAGCCCCGGAGCCGGCGGCCAGGGCGATCTCGTAGCTCACCAGGTGGGCGTCGGTCGCCGTTCCGGAGATCACCGTGGGACCGGTGACGTAGCCGCCGGCCGCCGGCGTGGTGATGGCGAGCGCCGGCGGCGTGGCGTCGACCGTCACCGCCGCCTGCGCCGAGCCCGACAGCCCGGCCCGGTCGGTCGCCGTCAACCGCAGGACGTAGACCCCGTCGGCGACACCGGAGAGGTTCCAGGCGCCGAGCGGCTCCGGCACCGGGAGCTGGCTGCCGGCGGCGATCGTGGTCCACTCGGTCGGCGCGGTACCAGCGCCGGCCTCGAGCACCCAGGTATCCAGGTTCTCCTCGTCGATCGCTCCGGAAACCGGCACCGGCGCGGCGCCGTCGAAGAAGCTGCCGTCGAGCGGTGCGGACAGGGTGACTACTGGCGCGGCGTCGTCGACGACGAACCGGATCACCTGCTCGGAACGGCTTTCTCCCAGATCGACCGCCTCCAGGCGCAGGCCGTAGTCCCCCTCGTCGAGGTCGGCGAGCGAGCCGAGCGGGTAGTCCGTGCGCGGCTCGGTCCCGCGGGCGATCTCGGTCCAGGTCGGCGCCTGGGGCTGATCGGTCAGGGAGGCCACGTACTCGCCCAGGTGCTCGTCCTGGATCGTCGCCTCGATCGCCCCGGCGGAGGGCACGAACGAGCCGTCGGTCGGCCGGTCGAACCGGAGCAGCGGGGGCGTCGCGTCGAGCACAGTGCTGACCCGCTCCTCCTGGGTGACGGCCGGATCGGAGGCGAGGCGGGCGAGGACCACGACCTGGTAGCTCCCGTCGGGCACGGGCTGACCGCCGTCGTCCAGGCCGTCCCAGGTCACCACGGCGGCCCCCGGCTGGAGCAGGGCGCCGGAGCGCAGCGTGCGCACCGGCACGTCCGACCCATCGAGGACGGTGACGTCGACCTGCGCCTCGTTCTCCAGGCCGAGGCGGATGGTCAGCTCGTCCCGCCGCCCGTCGCCGTTGGGCGAGAACGGCCGCGGCAACGCTTCGAGGTACTGGAGCAGCTCGAGGCTGGTCGAGATCGTCAGCGGCACCCGCACCTCGGCGGCGTTGCCCAGGGTGTCGACCGCGGAGAGCCGCAGCGTGTAGCCGCCGCCGAGACCGAAGGTGTTCCAGGAGCCGAGGACCTCATCCGCCTGGTCGCGATCGCCGGAGTCGATCCGCGCCCAGGTGGCGGGATCGCTGCCGACGCCGTACTCGAGCGTCCAGGACTGGAGGTGGGGATCGTGGACCGAGCCCAGAACCTCGACGATCTGGGTCAACGGGCTCGACGTCGTGGGGTGGGCGATCGCGAGATCCGGCGGTGTCGTGTCGACCTCCAGGCAACGGGTGAGGACCGCCTCGTTGCCGCAGCCGTCGCGGAAGGTCAGCGCGATGCCGTACCAGCCGTCGGGAACCACCCCTCCGAGGTCGTCGCGCCCGTCCCATACCGCCTGGCCGACGTCGAAAACCGGCAGGTCGGTGAACAGGGTGCGCACCAAACCTCCCGTCGGGCTGCAGGTGTCGAACGTCGGGTCGTAGTCCGCCGGCACGACCACGGCGTCGACCGAGGTCGGCTCGCCGGCCGCGACGCTCAAGGTCACCTCGTCGAGGACGCCGTCGCCGTCGGGCGACAGGAGCTCCCGATCGAGGGAGGCAGCCGCCCCGTCCAGGCGGCCGTCGAACGTGAACACGATCGGCTCGGTGCAGACCTGGGCACCGCCATGATCGGTCGCCCGCAGCCGAAGGGAGAGCTCGCCGCTGGTGTCCGCCACGGAACCCAGCCGCCCGCTCACCCGCCGGGGCAGCTCGGAGAGCGCCAAGGAACCACCTTGCGGACTGAGGGGCGGGACGCCGATCGTGTTGATCTGGCGCCAGCTCTCCGGTTCCTGCCCCTGCCCCGCCTCCAGGATGAACAAGGCGCCGAGGTTGTCCTCGATGGTGCCCTCGATGTGGACCACCGAGCTCGGCCCCTCCTGGACGCCGCAGACCCGCTGGCCATCGACCGGGTAGGTGATCTCGAGGCGGCTGGGCGCGGTGCGATCGACGACCAGCGTCGCCGCCGCGGTCGCCCGCTGGCCGTCGACGTTGGTCAGCCGGACAGACAACGGGTAGGCACCCTCCGGGATGTCCGCCGTGTCGAAGTCGAAGCTGAAGTCGCTGCCCGAGGCGGGCTCGTTGACGCTGAACAGCACCTCCGAGGTGCCGGTCTCGTCCGGGCCCTCGACAGTCAGAAGCTGGAGGGGACGCTGGTCGAGCGACTCGACGTGAACGGAGAGCGTCCGCACAGAGGTCGGAGCCGGCTGGTTGCAAGCGCCGATGGCGAACGGCTCCATCGTCGCCGAGACCGCGAGGCACGGGAACCGGAAGCCGGCGCTGTCGGTGGTCAGGGTCCGGCGCACGGTCTGACCCGACACCGGATCGAAGGTGGGCACGGTGGTGGCGACCACGTAGCCCTCGTAGTGGAGGCAGGCCTGCCAGTCCTCGGCGGTGAAGGCGAACTTGCCGTCGAGCACCACCGAGGCCGGAATCGCCCGCGGCGTGGCGTAGCGTGGATCCTCGTCGCTCGACAGATAGAGCGTCACGTCCTCGAGATCCTCGGCCACCAGCTCCTCGCCCCACAGCACCAGCCGGTCGCGCTCGTCTTCCGGCAGCGCCGCACGCAGCGCGGGATCGTCCTCCAGCACCCCGTGGAACGTGATGCCGTCGGTCTGCACCGAGAACAGGTCGGACAGATGGTCGCGGCCGGTGGTGTCGACCGCGTGGAGGCGAACCGCCGTCAGCACGCCCGGCGTCACGCTCTCCATGCCCCAGTCGAACGCGAAGGTCTCCGGCGGGATCGGCGAACCGGGACGGTCGAACTGGGTGACCGGGGTCGCGAACCAGCCGTTCGGATCGAGCTGATCGAAGCGCGGGATCCCGTCGACGCTCGGTACCGGCTGCACCTCGACGGCCATCGTCGACAGGTCCGGCGCGATCGACTCCGCCACCGCGAACCGGGCGTCGCCCTGCTCGAGCGCGAACGTGGCCCCGGAGCAGGGCAACGGGTTCAACGGCCGGAGCTGGCCGGTCGCCGGATTGAGCTCGAGCCGGCCGAAGCCGGTGACGATCAGCTCTTCGGGAGCGAGCCCGGTGGCCGCCGTGGCCCGGTTGCCGGCCCGGTCGATCGCCTGGACGCGGAAGCTGTGGTCGACCAGCTCCGCGAGGCTCAGGTCCACGCTCCCGGCCGCGTCTTCCGACGGACCCAGGATGGGGGACCAGGAGACCGGCATCGCGCCCTCCCCCGTCTCGACCGTCACACTCTCGAGGTTCGGCTCGTCGACCTGGTACCCGATCGACGGATCGACCCCCACGACCGACTGCTGCGCCAAACTCGACTCGACACATTGCTTCGCGCCCTGGAGCAGGGCGGTGACCTCCGGCGCTGTCGAGTCGAGCGTCACGAACAGCTCGTAGCTCTGTACCGTCATCCGGTACTCGCCGTCAGGCAGCGGCAGCCCCTGGTCGTCCCGCCCGTCCCAGGGGACGTCGACCTCGGCCCCGATCGCCGACTCGTCCCGGCGGATGGTGCGCACCCGGACCCCGTCCCGGTCGAAGAACCGGAAGTCGAGGTGGACCGGCTGCAGCACCCGGTAGTGGATGTCCGCCGTGTCGCGGACCCCGTCGCCGTTGGGCGAGACGAGATCCGGGGTCAGCGACAGGTCGGTGATCGACGGCGCGTCGGAGGAGACCACCCGGCGGATGCTCCGCCGCCGGTTGCCGGCCAGGTCGTACGAGGTCAAGCGCACGAGATAGGACCCGGGGCCCGGCGGCACCCAGGTGGTGAACCGGCCGTCGACCACCGGCCGGGCGCTCGGTGCCTGGATGGCGTGCCAGACGTCGGGCTGCTCGACGGTCGCGTACTCGAGCGTGTAGCGGTCGAAGTGGACGTCGGCGGCGGTCCCTTCGAGCAGGACTCCGGAGAGGGTCGCCGACCGCCGCGGGCGGAGATCGGCGGTCAGGTTGAGCAGCGAGCGGAAGGCCCACGAGTCGTTGTAGCCGCGCAGGTAGCAGGAGCTCTGGGGGTCGTTGCGGGCGTCGGAGGACTCGAAGAAGAGGAGCCTGCCGGTGGGCGAAAATCGCGGCGACTCGAAGGCGTTCCAGGTCGAGAAGACCGGTACGGTCCGGTTGTCCTCGTCCAGGAAGAGGACATAGGACGGCTGGCCGAGCTCGTCACCGGTGTAGAGCAGGGCACGGTCGTTGGGGTCCCACAGCGCGCCGCCGAAGTGCGGCAGGAAGTCCTCCTCAGGCAGGAGCGCGGCGGTACCGTAGGCGGCGAAGCGGATCTCGACGACGGCGCCCGGATCGACCCCGATCTCGCTCAGCGGGACCCGGAACTCGTAGTACTTGTGCCGGTAGTGCACCCCCGCGGTCCGGGTGAACCCGACGCGCCCCCAGGCGGTGTCGGCGGTGGTCACCTCGAGCTGGCGCCAGCCGTCGGCGGTGAGCACCTCGAGCGCCGCCCAGTCGGCGGTGCCGTCGAGGGTGTTGTCCACCGTGAAGTCGAGGGCGGCGTACAGGCTCTCGCCGTCGCTCGAGGCGTAGCCGACGACCTCCGCCGACGGGTGGCCGGTGTCCGGAGCGCTCCACTGGCGGAACAGCGGCTGAACCAGGCCGTCGGCGGCGGTCTGCTCGCCGTCCACCACCATCGGCGCACCGCCCGCGGCAAGCACGCTGTAGGAGCCTCCGTCGCCCGCCGGGTAGTGGAACGGGCTGGCGTTACGGTCGGACAGCGTCTCCTCCCGCGCCACCAGCTCGAGCGTCGCACCGCCCTCGGCCGGCACGCCGGACCAGCGCACCTCCATGGTCTTGTCGTGGAGATCGAGGACGTCGCCGTCGAACGTGGTCACCAGGGCGAGGGCGTCCGCCCCGCCGACCACGAAGGCCTCGCTCGGGCGGTGGAGCGTGTCGTAGGCCGAGAGCCCGACGGCCTCGACGTGAGCCGCCTCCTGCCCCGTCTGGCGAATCCGCACCTTGTATTCGCCGTCGGCGTCCGGCAGAGAGTCCGCCAGGTCGAGCCGGAGCCCTTCGTAGCGCAACCCGGCGTGCAGCACCCCGCGCTCCACCCAGCCGGAGCCGTCCCAGGTCGAGACGTGATAGCTGAAGCAGTTGTCCCGCGGCTGGGTGTAAGCGACGGTCTCGACCTCTCCGCTGCCGAGGTCGAACCGGACGATCCGGCCATAGTCGCCACCGCTGCAAACTCCACCGTAGAGAACCGTCACGGCGAGCTCGGTGCCCGAGCGTGCCCAGCTCATCTCCTCGAGCAGGGTCGGGACGTCGGCCGCGGGGTCGAGGTTGGGAATCACATCGAGAACCTCGGGCGGCGCCGGCTCGGTCGGAAAGTCGAGACTCCGGAGAACGGCTCCGTCCGTTCCGACGACCACGACCCGGCCGCTGTCGAGGTCGGCCAGAGCCAGTTGGCTTCCGTCCGGGGAGAACCGGGCACCGTCCGTGGCCACCGTGACCGGCGGCAAGGAGACGACCTCGCCGCCGTCGACGTCGAGCAGCCGCGGCGCGCCGACGTTCAGGTCGGTGTAGAAAAGGAAGCGCCCGTCCGGTGACAGCACTTCGTCCGCGACCGACGCCTGGAGCAGCAGCTCAGCCGAGCTGACGCCGTCGACCGGCCGGCGGTAGATCCGGTTGGGCGAACGGTAGACGACCAGCGCGTCGCCGGCGGCGGTGAACCCGTAGGGGAGCTCCGAACGGTTCGGATCCTCCGAGTTGACCAGCTCGGTGAGCTGCGAGCCGTCGCCGTTGGCGACCCAGAGCTCGCGGAAGAACGGCGAGGACTGGATGCGGTAGAAGGCGATCTTCGAGCCGTCGCCGGAGATCACCAGATCCGCCGGCACCGTGCCGTCGAAGAACGCGGCGGGCACGATCTGCGCAAGGTCCGAGCCGTCCGGGCGTATGCGATAGATCCCCGGCGGATAGACCGCATCGCCCGCCTGCTCGACCGCGAAGTAGAGCCACTGCTCATCGCCGGTGACCTCGGGCGCCGACACGAACGGCAGGTCGCACGTCAGGTTGGTGAAGGCCTCGTAGGGAGTCCCCGCCGCCTTGAGCAGCGACAACCGGTCGGTGTCGACGCTGACCGTCGTCGTGCCGAGGACCGCCCCGGAGAGGTCGACGAGCCGCAGCCTGTAGTCGGCGTCGCGCACCAGCCGCCCCCGGTCGTCGCGCCCGTCCCACTCGAACTGCCCGCCCGCGACCGTCCCCAGCTCGGCCCGGCGCACCACCTCGTTGCGCACCGCGTCCACCACCTCGACCGCCACCGGCGTGGCCGCCGGCAGGCGGAAGAAGAGCTGGGTCGTGTCCTGGACGCCATCGCCGTTGGGCGAGAGATAGCGGTAGGTGACGAAGAAGTCGCCGTCTTGGACGGTGATCGGGATCGAGGCCTCGTTGTTCGCCTCGGAGCCCTCCTCCACCGCGCCGTCGGGATCGACCCGGACCGTGACCTGGCGCGCCTCGCCGTCCGCGGGACCGACGGTCCAGACGAAGGTCGCCGTCGCGGCGCCCAGACCGGGAAGCGACGCGACGGTCTGATCGCCACCCAACGGAACGCCGTCGTCGAACGCGCGTACGACCAGCCCGCTCAGCTCCTGCTCACCCAGGTTCGACACCTCGACCGTCAGGGTGACCGGCTGGTCGGGGCGCGGGAACGCCGGATCGAGCGCCAGCGACGCCGGCGCGAGCGACGGGTCTGGCAGGCTCAGCACCTGCAGAATCTCGAACGTCGAGTTGTCGTCCTCGTCGAGCTCCGCCACCAGGTCGTCCGGGTCGGCGACCGCGACGATCAGCCGGTCGGCGGCGCTCGGAACCCGCGACCAGGTGAAGACCGCGTCCGCCGACTCGCCCGGACCCAGGCTGGGCACGGTGGCGACGCCGAGCCGCGTGCCGCCCTGGGTCGGGTCGCCGTCGTAGAAGGCGACCTGGGCGTCGGCGACGGTCCCGCCGGCGGCGTTGCGCACGGTCGCGGTCAGGTCGAGCGCCGCGCCCTCCCGCGCCGGGTCCGGATCGAAGCGCAGGGCGCCCCGGTCGATCACCAGGTTCGGCTCGCTCGCCTCGGTCGCCGTGAACGGCACGTGCGCCGCGTTGTCGTCCTCGTCCGCCTCGGGCACCAGGTCGTCGGGGTCGATCTCGGCAACGAGCTCGAGGTCGCCGACCAGGTCGACCCGCCAGGTGACCTCGCGCTCGGCCGTGCCGCCGGCGTCGATCTGCACCGTGGACCCGCCCAGCTCGCGAGTCTCCACGCCGTCGGTGACGCGGTAGCGCACCACCGCGTCGGGCGAGTCCAGCGTGCCGGTGTTGTGGAAGACGACCCGGAAGGTCAGATCGTTGTCCAGGTAGGCCGCCCCGGCCAGCGACACGTCGGCGGGGGTAACGGAGAGATCGACCGTGCCGGCGGTCGTCACCGTGGCGCTCGCCCGGTTGTTGGTCTCGTCCGCCTCCGCGATCGCGTCGACTGCGTCGGCCACTGCGGTGTAGGAAGTGCTCCCGGCGGTCTCCAGGAGATCGGTGAACGTGGCGACCGCAGACGAGCGCTGGGGCACCAGGAGGCTCTCCTCGCCCACCGTCACGCCGTCCGCGGGATCGCCCCGGTAGAGCCGCACCACCGCGCCCTCGGCGTCGGTCTGCCCGAGGTTTCGCACGGTGACGGCGATGCCGAGGGAGGTCGGAAGCTCCGCCGGCTGTGCCGGGGTGAAGCTGATGTCCTCCGGGCGCAGCTCGAGGTCTGGCTCGGCCGGCGCCGGCTTCACCTCGACCTCCACCGTAGCCCGGTTGTCGAGCTCCGAGAGCTCGGTCACGGCATCGTCGGGATCGAGCAGCAGGACGAGCGTGTTGGTCCCCGCCCGGTCGAGGCTGTCCCAGGTGACGGTAACGGTCGCGCTCTGGCCGGAGGCGAGCGGCGGCAGGGTCACGTCCCCGCCCACCGGCGTTCCGCCGGCGTCCGGATCGCCTTCGACCAGCCGGACGATCCCGCCGGAGACCGCCAGGCGGCCGTCGTTGACCACCGGCACGGTGAGGGTGACCCGCTCGCCGTCGCGCGGGCTGGGCGGGGCGACCGACGGCGACTCGAGGAAGGCGAGGTTCGGGAAGTTGAAGCGCTTGATCGCCGAAACCGCCAGGGCGGTCGAGTAGACCGAGCCGGCCCAGCTCCCGTCGACGCTCTGGTGCGTGTCCAGGTACGCGTTGGCTGCGGCGGCACCGATCGAGCCCAGGTGGCCGGTGGTCGAGAGGGCTTCGAGCGCGTTGGCCGTGCCGTGCACTGTCGATGGGCTGTCCCCCAACCCGCCGTCGGCGTTCTGCCGTCCGCCGAACCAGGAAAACACCGACGACGGCAACGCATCCCGACGGCCGGCCCGCTCGAACGCCCGCACCACCTCCGTGGTCACCAGGGTTCGGCTGGCCCCGCCCGGGAAGTTGGACCAGCCGCCGTCCGGGTTCTGGGCCGCCAGCAGGTAGGAGATCCCGCCGTCGACCGCCGCCGACGGATCGCCGACGAGCGCCGTGACCGCAAGCGCCGTGTCGAGAGGATCGCTGGCATATCCGGCCGCGACGCCCCAGCCACCGTCCGCGTTCACGCGCTCCCGGAGCGCGGCGCGCAGCGGCACGGAGCCGCCGGCCGCGAGCGAGTCGAGTGCGATCGCCAGGCGGGCGAGGGAGTCCGTGGACGCGGCCTGCTGATCCGCCAGCCAGGCCGCCGCCGCGGGACCGCCGTCGAACAGCGGGTCGAGCGAGGCCAGGGTCGAGGCCGCGAGCGCCGTGTCGCGGATGCGGGTCGCCGGCGTGTCCTCCCAGAAGCCCTCCCCGTTCTGGTGACTCCGCAGCCAGGTCAGGCCGTCGTTCAGCACCGCCGCGGGCCGCAGGTCGCCCCCGTCGACGCCCTCGGGAGCACCGGGATCCTGGTCGACGGAAGCGGGCGCCGCGATGTCCATCACCGCGCGGCCGCCGGTCATCGCGGCGAAGCGCGTCTGGAGCGCCGCGCGGACACGGTCGATGGCGGCGATCATGTCGTCCGTCACCGTCTCGCCCGGGCGGGTCAGCAAGAGGAAGGCGACCCGGAACTCATGCGGCGCCTCGCTCGCCGGCGGCACCCGTGGGCCTTCGGCGGCGATCACGTCGTCGATGGTCACGTCGCGCCGCGTTCCCGTGACCGTCGCGCCGAGGCTCGGCAGGCGGGTCGGGTCCTCCCCCGAGCCCTCGATGACGAAGAACGGCGGCACCTCCTCCGGCCCATAGAACCCGGCGAGGTAGAGATCGAGCGGGCTGTAGAACTTGAGCGTTCCGACCGAGGTGAACGTGCCGTCGCCCTCGTCGCGCCACCGGTTGCCGTACATCACCGACGCCCGGCTGTCGAGCAGGAAGCTCCAGTGGGAGCCATCGACCCCCAGGAGCTCGTCACTGGGGCTGCCGTCGGGTAGCGCGAAGTGCACCCGGGCACCCCAGCGGTGCATGATCTCGTGGGTCAGGGTGGTGAGCGTCTCCTCGAACCGCGGATCGAGCGGGTCGGTGGAGCTCCCGGAAAGCGCTTCCATGTCGATGAAGCTCTGGAGCCGGCCGTCGCTGCCGAACAGATCGCTGTTGTCGAACTGTGGCAGACCGATTCCCTGGTCGGTGTTCTGGACGCCCCAGGCGAAGGCCTTCGCGGCGCCGGCATCGAACTCGAAGGTCGAGAAGGCGACCAGGAAGTCGTAGGCGTCCGGCTGGAGCTCGTAGAAGCGCCGCGCGACATCCTCACGCGGTGCCGCGTTGAGCGTGCCGTCGGCCAGGTTCTTGTCGTAGTCGCCGACCACCTCGACGACCGCGACCTGGTCGCGAACCTCGACCGCGGTCGCCACCTTGGCGGTGCTCGTGGCACGGTCCAGGACGAGCGCCTCATGGTCGTCGCGCGTGCCGCCGTGGCACGGAGGCGAGAGCGCGAGCAGCAGGGCCAGGCAGGCGGGCAGAGGCACCGCGAGCGGCCACCAGCCGCTCCGGCGCCTCATCGGCGCGACTCCGGACCGGGCGGCGGCGGAGCCTGTCCGTGGCCACGAGATCGCCGTTCTTCAGCCGTCGGCGCCGCCGACTCGTCGCCGCCCGCAGCCGTCACCGTGGCGGGTACTCGTACCGTCGACGGGGGTGCGTTCTGATCGATCCACCGGATACGTGAGGACTGTCCCGGCGCGGCGATCTGATAGATCCACGCCCTCCGACCTTCTTTGGAACCGTCCCGATTGTGAAGCTCCACGACCAACCGATCGTCGAGAACCTCGACAACTGAAACGTATTTGTCCTTGTCAATTTTTGAACTTAATAGAGGGAGCGAGTCCCCGGGGCCGACGACTCGAAGATCGCCCCGCCCGACCCGAACGACCGCTCGCTGATCGTGGGGCGCCAGTTGAAGGACCGCAAGCGCCCCGGGCTCATCCGATGGTGGACCAGCCCATGCCGCCGCGGCCGTGAACGCGATCAAACCGAAGAAAACGAAGGGTTTTAGATGCATGAATCCACCTAAGTCGAGCAATCATCACGCCACAGACGAGTCGTCTGATAAATTTTACAGACGCAACTTAGCTTCTTCCCCTTCGATTGTCAACACCCTTTCTTTTTCAAGTAGCTCTCACCGTCGCGCGAACCGGCAATGTATGATTTTTCATCAATAAGGTCTGCCTTGTCTTCGCTCCCAGCGCACGTCGTGGCACCCCCCTTGCTTGGCTCTCCCTCGGCAGTGACCAGCATCCGAACGGATCGGGAGAAACCCCATGACCAGACGCTCGCTCACACCTTTCGCGCTCACCCTGCTCCTGCTCGCCGCCGGTTGTGGCGGCGGTGACGCGCCGGCCGGAACCGCCGCCGCGGCCGACCCGACCGAGGCGGTTCAGGACATCACACTCGGGGCGGGGCTCGGCACCGACGGCGCCGTCGAGCTCGGCTGGGCGCGGGACGACTTCCCGCTGGGCGACCCGATCTACCTGGCGATGGACGTCAGCCGGGCGCAGGAGAACGCCGAGATCGAGGTCCGGTGGATCGGGCCGGACGGCCGGGTGCTCGCCCACCAAGTCCGGCGGGCCCTGCCCGACCGCAAGGTCATGAGCTGGAAGGCGCCGGAGGAGGTCACCCTCGCCGGGGACGGCCAGTACCGGGTGAAGGTGCTTTACCAGGGCGCCGAGGTCGAGACGCGGGGCTTCCGGATCACCGGCTACCGCGGCGAGTCCGGGCAGGCGGCCGGCGGCCCGAGCGCAGGCTGAACCCTCCGCCGCTCCCCTCCTCGCCGTCCCGCAGGTTGACCAGGTCCAGGTCGTCCAGGTGGATGTGCGGCAGATACTCGCGCTCGCCGCGGAAGCTCTTGAGCGACTGCCCGAAGATCGCCGCGAGGTACCGGTCGGCCCACCAGAAGACGTCCTGGCGCCGGATGCGCCGCCGGACCCGTTCGAGCCGCTCCTGGCGCTCGGCGAGCGGCAGGTCCAGCGCCGCCTTGACCGCGTCCGCGACCCCCTCGATGTCGTACGGGTTGACCAGCAGGGCGCCGCCCTCGAGCTGGGCCGCCGCGCCGGCGAACTCCGAGAGCACCAGCGCGCCCCGCCCCTCCACCTGGCAGGCGCAGTACTCCTTCGCCACCAGGTTCATGCCGTCCTTGAGCGGCGTCACGAAGGCCACGTCCGCCATCCGGTAGAGAGCGATCAGGGTGCGCCGCGGAACGCTCCGGTAGTAGTAGTGGACCGGCACCCAGCCGACGGTGGCGAAGCGGCCGTTGATCTCCCCTACCAGGCGCTCGATCTCCGCCTTGAGCTCCTGGTACTCGGCCACGCCCTCCCGGCTCGGCACGCTGATCTGGAAGAAGATCACCTTCTCGCGCAGCGCCGGGTAGCGCTCGAGCAGGCTGCGGTAGGCCTTGAGCCGCTGGGGGATCCCCTTGGTGTAGTCCTGCCGGTCGACCCCCAGGATCAGAGCCGCCTCGCCGATGTCCGCGCGCAGCTCCTCCATGCGCTCGACGACCTCGTCCGACGACGCCGCCTCGGCGTAGCCCTTGAAATCGATCCCCACGGGGAAGCTCGCCACGGAGACGTCCCGGCCGTCGATGTCCGCCTTGACCACCGACCCCCGGCCCCGGATGTCGACCTCCGGCAGCAGCTCGCGCACGCAGGTGACGAAGTTGCGCCGGTCCCGGAAAGTCTGGAAGCCGATCACGTCGTAGGCGGCGAGCGCCCGCAGGATGGCGGCTCTCCACGGCAGCTTGACGAAGATGTCGAGCGGCGGAAACGGCGTGTGGAGAAAGAACCCGATCCGCTGGCGCGGCCGCCGCGCGCGGACGAACTGGCCGACCTGGATGAGCTGGTAGTCCTGGACCCAGACGAGATCTCGCGGTCCGGAGCTCTCCAGCACCGCGTCGGCGAACTTGGCGTTGACCGCCTGGTAGGTGCGCCAGTAGGCCGGGTCGAAGTCGCACCGGTCCAGGAAGTCGTGGAACAGCGGCCACAGGATCGAGTTCGAGAAGCCCAGATAGAAGAGGTCGACCTCCTTTTGCGACAGCGGCACCGGGGAGAGCTCGTAGCCCGTCTTGGCGACCGCCTCCTGGGCGACCTCGCGCCAGCCCTCCTCCTCTTCGTCGCCGGCGACGCCGGGCCAACCGACCCACAGGCCGCCGTGCTCCTTGAGGATCGGTGCCACCGCCTGGACCAGCCCACCCGAGCCGGCGTGGACCTCCCATCCGGAGGCGCTCTTCTCCAGCACGATCGGCAGGCGGTTGGAGACGATGACTGTCTTGTCGAGCTCCATCACAGACTCTCTACAGGCTCTTCGGTTTCGTGGCTCGCGGGCCCGGCGGGCCAACCGGTCCGATCAAGCAGACCGGGCCGATCCAGGCGGAGCGCGGTCGGCCCCAGGTTGCCGGCCGGACGGTTCACTCCGCCTCCCGTGAGGCCCCCCGGAGCTGCTCCTCCACCCGCGACAGCCCGGCGGCGGCGTCCGCCCCCAGCTCGACCCGCAGCACCCGCCGCCCCCGCTCCTCGAGGGCGCGGTCGTCCCCCACCGCCTGGGCGCGGATCAGGGAGCGGAAGCTGGTGTCCGTCTCCGGAACCGGCAGGTCGTCGGCCGGGGTGTCGACGAGCTGGAGGTAGAGGCCCGTGTCCGGACCGCCCTTGTGGAGCTGTCCGGTCGAGTGGAGGAAGCGGGGCCCGTAGCCGGCCGTGGTGGCGACGCCGGTGCGCTCGACGAGCGCCCGGCGCAGCGCGCGGAGGGTCTCGTCCGTCTCCACCGACTGGGACAGGAACGCCTGGATCGCCGCGTAGCGGGGCGGCTTCGCCAGCGCGAGCCACTCGCCGAGCGCGATGGCGAAGTGGTCGCTGTCGACCGCCACGCCGGGCGTTTCGCCGCCGCCGTCGCCGCCCGATCCGGCCGTCGCGCCCCCGCCGCCCTGCAAGTCTTTCAACGCCTCCTTGGCCCGCTTCTTGGCCAGCTCCACGTCCGGCTGGTTGAACGGGTGGATGCCCAGCACCTGTCCGGCGGCGGCGACGGCCACCTCCCAGAGGAGCATCTGGGCGCCCAGCTCGAGGGTGTCGGGCAGCCGGACGTCGACCACGGGGTGCCCCTGCTCCTCGAGCGCCGTGAGCGTCCGCACGACCTCGTCGTCGACCGGCGCGGACTCGATCTGGTCGGGCCGGTCGAGCCGCAGGTGGACGAAGACCCGGTCGTCGCCGTAGCCGGCTCCGGCCCCTGCCGCGGTGAGCACCGGCTCGTCGACCACCGGCAGGATGCCCGTTCCGTCCTTGCCCGTGCTCTCCGCGACGAGCTGCTCGAGCCAGACCGGAAAGTAGGCGATCCGCGGCGCGGCGAAGAAGGTCAGCTTGTCCCGGCCGGCGAGCGCCGCCTCACCGAGGAGCGCCCCCAGCCGGAGGGCCGGGTTCTCGTCGGCCGGGGCCCCCAGCGGACCGGCAGGTCCGCCTGATCCGGCCAGTCCGGCAGGTCCGCCTGATCCGGCCAGTCCGGCAGGTCCGCCTGATCCGGCCAGTCCGGCAGGAGTGTCCAGCTCGGCCGAGGCAGGGCGGCCGCTCTGGCCGCTCGTCGCCCCGATCGCTGCCCGGGCGCGGGCCAGCAGCGTGCCGGTGTCGACGCCGATCACGGTCGCCGGCACCAGGCCGAAGTCGGACAGGGCCGAGTAGCGCCCGCCCAGGTCCGGCTGGGCCTCGAACACCGCCCGGAAACCGCGCTCCCGCGCCAGGCCGGCGAGCGGGCTGCCAGGGTCGGTGACCGCCACGAAATGGGGGCCCGGCGCCTCGCCCCGATCCTCCAGCCAGTGCCAGAAGTACCGAAACAGCGACAGCGTCTCGACCGTCGTCCCCGACTTGCTCGCCACCAGGAAGAGGACCGTCGCCGGGGAGACCTCCCGCTCCACCGCCCGCACCGTCGCCGGGTGGGTCGAGTCGAGCACCGTCAGGCGCGGGTATCCGTCCCGGTTGCCGAAGACCGTCTGGAAGACCTCGGGCGCCAGGCTCGAGCCGCCCATCCCCAGCAGAACCGCCTGGGTGTAGCCGGCCGCCCGCGCCTGTTCGGCCAGGTCTTCATACCCCGCCAGCCGCTCCTCACCGCTCGTCGGCAGGTCGAGCCACCCCAGCCGGTCGGTCAGCTCCGCGGGCAGCGGCTCCTCGGCCCACAGGGTCGGGTCCTTCTGCCACAGCCGCTCGGCGAAGCGCTCCTCACGCCACCGGTCGAGGCGCCTGGCGACCGCCCCCTCCAGATCTCCGGGGGCGAAGCGCAGAGACGCGGTCGGGGTGGCGGCGGGAGCATGGGTCTCGGTCGGGGTGGCCATTGTTCCTCCTCGGGCATTCGTTCTCGGATCACAAGCCTATCCCCACCAAAGCCATGCAACCCGGATACCTCACCCGAGTACGCCCGCGTCGAACAGCTCGAGCGTCGGCTCCCCGGGCGGAGGGCAGAGCGCCTGAACAGGCTAGGCCGCTCCCCGATTGACCGGAGGATCGGCCACCGCGACCTCGGCCATCTTGCGCATGCGGTTCGTGGCCGCGAACATCCAGATCAACGGGATGACGGCCAGAAGGCTGACGGGCACGCTATAGGTCCCCTCGATGAGCTCGGGGCGCAGCCTGGCGACGAGCTGCGGCAACGCGGCGAGGACTACGAACAAGCCGCCGATGGCGGCCCATTCCGTCGCGAGCCGGTGCAGACCGAGCGAGCGGGAGCGCTCGTACAGTGCGAAGACCAACGCCACGATGGCAACGATGGCCGCGGCATCGAGCGCGAACCATCCCCAGGGCGCGAGATCTTCGAGCCGAGGGACGAACCACGCGGCGACGGAGCCGGCGAAGAAGAAGGTGAACACGGTCGCCGCTGTGGTGACGCAGAGATCCGCGACACCCTGGAAACGTCCGACGATCGCGAGTCTCCATACGCCGAGCACGACGAGCGCCAGGCCGATCGGGTCCGGAAGGACGTCGAAGCCGGCGGCCTGGTTCCCGACCCGCAACCCCAGACGGAAGTCGACGACGATGAAGAGTCCACCCCAGAACAGCAGCCGGAGAGGCGCCGCCAATCTCTTGAGGTTCAGCCGCTCGGCAGAATCCACGAAATCCCTCCTCTAGCGCGCCGATCGAAGTACGAAGAGCGTATCAACGGCCACGCCCTGGCGCCCGCATCGGTCGGCCGGCGGTCACGGCCCCGCCCGATCGATCTGATCGGCCGGACCGGCCGCTCCTCCAGCGCCGGACCGCTCCTCCCCCTCTTCGCGCGCCGCGGCAAGCCCGCGAAGATGAGGCTGCCGGGACCGGAGCAGGACGACCAGGAGCAGCCCGAAGAGCGCGACCACGCAGTCGACGGCGAAAAGGAGCTCCGCGACGGCACTCCAGTGGACACGGAGGAGGGTCCAGGCGCCGAACAGACTGCCCGCCGACAAGATCAGAGGCAGCAGATACTCCGCGGCGCCGAAGAGACCGAACAGAGCCCTGTTCGCCCCGAGGTCGCGGACCGCCGCCTTCTCCCATCGATACCAGGCGAAGGGTGAGCGCCCTCTCCGTGCGCTGCCGGCGCCGCCCAGCAGGGTCTCGGCCCGCGGCCGGAGCACCCTGTCGATGTAGTGCTCCCGCAGATCCATGTAGGCGTGCTCCTTGAGCATCAGGAGGATGACCGCGAGGAAGACCAGCGGTCCGACCAAGAACACGGCCAGGAGCACGGTCGGCGAAATGCCGTCCTTCGCCAGCAGCGCGATCGCCGCGCCGAGGACGACGAGCGCCAGATAGTGGAAGTAGTAGTGATGCAGGTAGCGCGACTGGATCTCGGCGGTCAACCGCGTGTACTCGGCTTCGAGGAGGGTCAGCTCGTCGGCCTCTTTTCCCATCGGTGTCTCCTTGCGCCGGCCTCGTTCAACGCACCAGGTCGCGAACGACCGCCGCAAAGGCGGTCGTCGCGTGTTGAACAGTACCAAGACGGGACACGGCGAGACGGCCCGACCGGTCAGCCTCCGGACGGCCCCGGAGCCACCCGGAACCGGGCCGAGACCGGGGCCCCTCCTTCTCCCGCGAGGGCGATCTCCAGACGGTACTCCCCCGGCGGCAGGTCGTCGGTCGTGAGCTGGCCGATCAGGACGTCCGGCCACCCTGGGGAGGCCGGCTCGCGCACGAGCCACTCGAGGCGGCCGCCGGCCACGGGCTCCCCGGCCGCGTCGACGACCCGTGCCGAGAGCGACCGCGGGGCCGGCGAGGCGGGATCGAGATCGAGCCCCGGCACGACCAGGCGCATCGGATGTCCGGCCCTGGCGGTCGGATCGACCGCCGGCACGAGCTTGCGCCCGCCGACGGTGAACGGGTAGGCGTCGTCCCCGGACGACCCCGAGGCGAGCAGCCAGCCGGTGGCGGACTCGGCGAGGAAGAAGGGCGCCAGCAGCCGGGGTCCGCCGCCCGTGGCCGGCACGTCGAGGCGGACGCTGCGCAGGCCGCGGTGGCCGGACGGCGAGCCCTGGACCAGCACCCGGATCTCCCACGGGCCCGGAGCGAGGTCCAGCTCGTCGATCCAGCGCAACCCCCCTTGCTGAAGCGGCGTCGCGACCTTCCCGACGTCGAAGGCGACGGAGCGGGTGAAGTAGTCGCCGATCTCTCCGGACGGGCCGAACGCGTAGCCGTAGATTTCCAGGGCCAGCTCGCCGTCCAGCGTCTCGCCCAGGAGGCTCGGCCCGCCGACCTCGACCACGACCGGCACCTTCCTTCGCACGCCGCCGGAGCCGGTCCCTGAGCCACTCCCAGAGCCGGTCCCAGAGCCGGTGAGAGTGCCGCCGACCGAAGCGCCGACCGACACCCTCAGGTCGTCGAGCCTCCGGTCCGCCAGCAGGGCCGCGCCCGCACCGAGCCGTTTCTCGGCGGCGTCGAGCGCCGACCAGGGCCGGGGGGCCTGGTATCCCTCCCGGTACCGGATCCGTGCCCCGGAAGGAGCGCCGACGAGCTCGACCCGGATCGGGTGATAGCTGCCGTCTGCGGGCAGGTCCGGAGCCTGGAAGGTCAGCAGGTAGGTCGAGCTGGTGCGTTCGAGCAGCACGTCGAAGGCGTCCGCGGGGTCGTTGAAGCGCTCGAGCAGCTCACCTCCGGTCTCGTGGGCGAGGTGGAACAGGCTCCCCCGGTGGCGCTCGTCGGCGGAGGCGGCGCCGAGCTGCACGCCGTAGATCACCCAGCCGGAGCGCCGCACCTGGTCCACCAGATCCTCGAGCTGCTCGAGCAGCCAGAAGCCGGCGCCGGGATCGGTCGCCCCGCTCCAGTTGGTCATCGGATCGGCCAGCCCCACATCGTAGCCGCCGCTCAGGAAGACCAGGTAGCGCGGTCCCTCGACGCCGGCGAGGCGCCGGACGAGAGACGAGAGCTCGTCGGTCATCCAGGCGATCCGGGTGGCCTCCCGCTCCCGATAGACCTCCTCGAAGGCGCCCGCGCTCTCCGCCAGGGACTCGTCGAGCCCCACCGGCCCCGGCCCCGGTCCCGGCACCGCCTGGGTTCCGAACGGCTGAGCGAAGTCGTTGGTGCCGAACTCCTCCTCGCGCCCGACCGTCCCGAGCGCGGCCTGCCAGTCCTTGGCCGTGATGCCGAGGGGATCGGTCACCGATCCCCCCGGCTCGGCGCCGTCCAGCCGCCCGCCCCGAAGGTAGGAGGCCAACCGGTCGAGCACCGCCTCGACCGCGGCACGGTCTGACGTGAACTGAAGGACCAGACCGGCCCCCCGGCCCGGGCTGTAGAACGCCACGCCGACCCGGTCGTCCGGGTGGAGCTCACCCTCCAGCAGCTTGCGCGCCGCCCGCTCGGCCTGTGCCAGGTAGGCCGGCGCCGTGAAGCCGAGATCGAACAGGAAGAGGAAATGGCGCCTCTCCGCTTCGGGCGTGGGGGGCGTCGTCGGCGCTCCTGCGGCCGGCGGGGCTTCGGCCCGGCGCGCCCCCGGAGCGCTCCCGGCCGCGTCCGGCGAGCCGGCGGCCCAGTCCAGCTCCTCGAACCCGACCAGCGGCCGCTCGACGCCGCCGTCGATCAGGCGGAAGCTTTCGGCGGTCAGGCCACGCACCGGCTGGCCGTGCAGCGTCACCCGGACCGGGACCTCGACCGCGGTGACGGTGGTCTCCCCCCCGAACCGCGGCGGCTCGTCGCCCGCGCCGCCCTCACCGGTCGTGGCGGTCGCGGCGGGCGCACGCGCCG
This sequence comes from uncultured Acidobacteriota bacterium, assembly GCA_963843755.1. Lineage (GTDB taxonomy): Bacteria > Acidobacteriota > Thermoanaerobaculia > Multivoradales > DATKCC01 > CAWJLS01. The sequence continues at coordinate 210,508 of CAWJLS010000010.1, read as the reverse complement.
GAAGGAGGAGAGCGACGAAGAGGCCGGCGGCGAGGCAGAGGGTCGGGAAGCTGCGGAACGGCAATCGGTACCGGATCGTGTCGTCCATGGACCGAGCTTGCCCGCCGGCCGCCTCAGAAGCCTTAGGAAACGCTCAGGAATCCATTAGAAGCTGGCGGTAGACTCTGCCGGAGAGCCCATGGACCTCGACCTGTCACCCGCGGGGCGCGACCCCGCCCTGGCCTTCGGGCCGTTCCGCTACCGGCCGGCCACCCGGACGCTCGAGAGCGGGGACCGCCGCGAGGTGCTCCCTCCCCGGGTCGGCAGCGCCCTGGAGGCGTTCCTGGCGCGGCCGGGCCGGACGCTGTCGAAGCAGGAGCTGGTCGAGGCGATCTGGAGCGGCGCCTGGGTCTCGGACACCGCGCTCACCGAGGCCATCAGCCTGCTGCGCCAGGCGCTGGGCGACGATCCCCGCAACCCGTCGTTCATCCAGACCGTGCGCGCCCGGGGATACCGGTTCCTGCCACCGGTCGAGACCGTCGAGGAGTCGGTACCAGGGCCGGGGCCGGCACCAGGGTCCGGTCCGGGACCGGCTTCGGGTGCCGCGCCGGAGTCGGATCGCCCTCTCGAGTGGAGCCGAGACCGTGCCCGGAGCGGGACCGGGCGCCGGACGAGGCGCCGGCTCGTCGGCGCCCTGCCGGTCGCGGCGGCGCTCCTCGCGGCGGTCACGATCGTCGGGATCCACTCGCTACGGCGGCCGGAGCCCACGCCTGCCGCGCCGACCGTGCGGTTCGCCGTGCCGCTGCCGTCGCTCGACTCCGTCCCCCGGCTCCTGCCGTTGATGGCGGTGTCGCCGGACGGCCGGCGGATCGTGGTCGCCGGCAAGGGTCCGGAGGGGGCGGCCGGCTCTGGTCACGGGCGGTCGACCGGCTGGAGCTCGCGCCGATCGAGGGCACGGAGGGCGGCCTCGGCCCCTTCTTCTCGCCCGACGGACGCTCGATCGCCTTCTTCCGGGGCTCCTCCCTGCTCCGCGTGCCGCTGGCCGGAGGCCCGGCGCAGACCGTCGCCGAAGGCGGCCTGTGGAAGGGCGGCGCCTGGCTCGCAGACGGCACGATCGTCGTCGGCGGGACCGGCCTGGGCGGGCTCGGCAGGGTGTCGGCCGACGGCGGCTCCATCGAGCCGCTGACCACGATCGGCGCCGACCGGGGCGAGCTGGGCCACTGGTGGCCGGTCGCGCTGCCCGGGGCCGAGAAGGTTCTGTTCACCGTCGTCGGGAGCCTCCCGGCCGACTCGCAGATCGCCGTGCTCGACCTGACGACCGGCCGCTGGCACACCCTGGTCGACAAAGGCTGGAGCCCCCGGTTCCTGCCCCCGGACCGGCTGCTGTTTGCGCGCGGGAACAGCGTGGTGGAGATCCCTTTCGACGTGCGCTCCGGGCGCGTGACCGGACCGCCCCGGCGCGCCCTCGACGGCATCGCCAGCCTGCCCGGAGCGAGCGCCCAGTTCGACGTCTCGCCCACCGGTACCCTCGCCTACCTGCAAGGGCCGCCGACCGAGCGCGACGCCGAGCTGGTCCGGGTCGAGAACGGCCGGGTCACCGGCCGGGTGGTTCCGGAAGCCCGCCCGTTCGAGCTCCTCACCGTCGACTCCGTGACGGGTCGGATCGCCGTCTCGATCGCCGAAGAGGAGAAGCGCTCCGATCTGTGGATCGTCGAGGACGGCGGGCTCCGGCGCCTCACCTTCTCCGGCAGGAACTTCCTGCCGCTCTGGGCACCGGGCGGCAAGGAGATCTACTTCGCCTCCGACCGCGATGGCTCGTTCGACCTCTACCGCAAGGCGGCCGACGGCGCCTCGCCCGCCCGGCGGATCCTCTCCGCACCGGGGCACATCTACCCACAGACCGCCTCACCCGATGGGCGGTGGCTGGTCTACGCGCTGACCGATGCCGAAACGGGGTGGGATCTCTGGCGCCTCGACCCGGCCCATCCACGAGACACACCCACGCCCCTGGTCGTCGGCCCCGACGACCAGCTCCAGGCGAGCCTCTCTCCGGACGGACGATGGCTCGCCTACTCCAGCAACGAGACCGGCCGCTGGGAGGTGTTCGTCGAGCCCACGGACGGCTCGGGCGGCCGCTGGCAGGTGACCACCGGCGGTGGCGCCCTGCCCTCTTGGAGCCCGACCGGCGAGACGCTCTTCTGCGTGACGCCCGGCGCCGTCGTGGCGAGGACGGTTCTCGCTGGACAGGCCTTCCGGACCGGCCCCACCTGCGTCGTGTTCGATCGGAAGGACGATCTCCGGCGGGGCCTCGGTCTGCTCCGGGCTACCGACCGACCCGGCCAGCTCGTCGGGTTCCGGAGCCTCGACCCGAGCCCGCCGGCCGACGCCGTCACGGACCTTCAGGTGGTCATTCCGTGGCGGGGAGACGGAGCAGCAGCCACTCCTCCAGAGGCGCCTCCTCCACCTTCGCCGGAAGGGTGAGCACCGGCCGCTTCAGCCGGAAGCTCAACCGTAGCGTGTCGCCTCCCAGCCCCGCCTCCTCGAGCATGGAGCGGCCGAGCCGCAGCTCGAACCCGTCCGGCTCCAAGATGGTCAGAGCGTTCTCCGACACCTTGACCTCCACCGGGTTGCCGGACCAACCGGTGGCGCTCCAGTCGAAGTCGCTCCAGGTGCCGTCGGTCCAGGTCCTCGTCCCCAGCTCGGAGGAGATGTGGAACAGCCTCCTCGCGCCACCGGGGGCGGCCAGGTAGAGGTCGAGCCCCGAGTGCTTCGTGCCGGTGAAGCGGAACGCCAGATCGAGGAACTCGTCCTCCTGCTTGGCGAGCAGCTCGACTCCGCCGGTGAGATCACGGCGCGCGGCGTCCGCCCACTCGCCGTCCCCGAAGGAGCCGTCGACGGTCACCGCGGAGCCCGTAGGGACCGACAGTGGCTCCTCGGCCGCCGCCGTGAGCGCACCCAGCAGCAGCAGTGTGAACCCGAGTGAGATCGAGCGAATGATCATCAGCTCATTCTACGGTCTGCGAGGCGACCGGCGGCCCGAGGCCTCGGAGCCGCCGGTCGGAGGCGCGCCTCCCCGTGCCGTCTTGGGTCCTACTTCGCCAGCTCGTACAGGTACTGGACGAACGACAGGACCGCGCCGTCGTAGCCCTGGACCTTCGGGTTGGACGACTCGATGACGTAGTACTCGTTCGGCGCATGGGCACCAGCGCCGTGGCCGAGGCCGAAGTGCCCGGAGGCGAGCGACAGCGGCGGGTTGGTGAACACGTAGCCCGGGTAGGAGCCGGCGTTCCACGGCCAGAGCAGCGGATCGATCCCGGCGCTCGTCAGGACCGCGATCTGCCCCTGGATGAGCCGCGCGCTGGCCGGGGTCGTGGTCGGGTCGTAGCCGCCGGAGACGTGGACCTCGACGTCGCCGAAGCCGTGCTCGGCGAGGTGCGCCCGGAGTGCCGCCACGGCGCCGTCGAAACTCATCCCGGGGACGAGCCGCAGGTCGATCTTCGCCTCCGCGCGGTGCGGTAGCACGGTCTTGCCGCCGGGGCCGGTGTAGCCGCCGACCAGGCCCTGAATGTTGACCGTCGGCTGCGACTCGAGCCGCTCGTTCGCCGCGACCCAGCCGAGGTCGTCGATCCAGTGCCGGACGCCGAGCTGCTCTTTGAAGGTCGCCTCGTCGCCCCGCTCCGCCGCCTTCGCGATCATCGCCTTCTCCTCCGCCGTCAGCGGCCGCGGCTTCGGGTAGTCGTCGATGGTGATGGTGTTGCCGTCCGCGGAGACGAGGGTGTTCAGGGCCTTGACCAGCCGCCAGGCCGGGCTGTCGACCATCGCCTTGAGCGACGAGTGGATGTCGTGGGACGGTCCCCGCCCCCAGGCCTCGCCGCTCGAAACGAGCTGCAGCTCGGCGACGCCCTTGGCGCCCAGGCTCACCGTCACCACGCCGTCGAGGTCCTGCATCGCCGACGGCATGAAGACGCCGACCGTCTTCGCCAGCGCCGCCTCCACCTCCGGCCGGTGGACGATCTGGCCGATGTGGGGCGACGCGATCTCCTCCTCCCCCTCGGCCACCAGGACGAGATTGACCGGCAGCGTCCTGCCCGCGGCGCGGAGGGCGTGGAGCGCCGCCAGGAACGCCGACTCCGGACCCTTCTGGTTCACCGCGCCGCGCCCGACGATCACCTTGCCGACGCCCGGCTTGTCGACCACGTGCCCTTCGAGCGGCGGCGAGCTCCACTCCGCGGGGACGAACTGCTTGACGTCGTACATGAAGTAGAGGCCGACCGTCTTCGGGGCGCCGGCGTCGAGAGTCGCAAAGACCCCGGGCTTGCCGTCGGTCTCGACCACCTCCGCCTTCTGGAACCCGGCATCGCGCAGCAGGCTCGCCATGTACTCGGCGCCCTCGGGGTAGTTGCGGTTCTCGGCGGCGATCGACGGCAGCGCGATCCACTGCCGCAACCGCTCGACCGCCTCGTCGTGGTGCTTGGCGATCTCCTGCTTGACGTCGGAAAGATCGTCGTCCGCCGCCTGAGCGCTCGCACTGCCGAGCGGAGCGAGCAGTGTGAACAGTCCGAGCACCGCGATGAAACCGGCGAAGTTCCTTTGCATGCTGCCCTCCTGGAAGACGGTTGGGATGGGTCGTCGGGACGCATGCTATCCGAGCTCTCCCCGCAGGCCGCCTACACCTTTGTCCCTCCAGCGGTGTCTGGTTCGGGCGACCGGACGAACCGAGCCGACCCACCATGGCCAAGACACAACGCCTCCCACGGACCCGCCCGACGGCCGCTCGACGCCGCCGTCCCTCCACCGCGCTCCAGCGCTGGAGCTTCGAGGTGCGCATCCGGGCCCATCAGGGCACCTTCCACATCCACCTGTTGAGCTCCCCCGCCGGCGACGAGGTGGCCGAGCTCGAGCTGCCGTTCCCGGCCGAACAGGTCGGACGGATCATGGAGGAGCTCGAAGGCTCGGTGAGCGGCGGCTACCGTCACCTCGCGCCGGCGGCGGACGGATCGGAGGCGCCGGTCGGCCCGGTCGAACCCGGCTCGCGGCTCCAGGAGGTCGGCGCCAAGCTCTTCGAGGCGCTCTTCCCTCCGGCAGTTCGCCGGCGATGGGAAGAGTCGGTCGAGAAGATCGGCGGGCACCCCGAGCACGGCCTGCGCCTGGTGCTCAAGAGCGACCCGACCTGCGCAGAAACCGCGAACCTCCACCGGCTCCCGTGGGAGCTGCTGCACGATCCCCGCTCCGGAGGGTTCCTGGCCCTCTCCCGCAAGACGACGGTGGTGCGGCAGATCTCCCTCGACGAGCACGCGGTGCTCGACGAGCCCAAGCCCGCCCGCCGCCTGCGCGTGCTGGTCGTTCTCTCGCAGCCCGCGAGCGCCGTCGCGCTCGAGCTCGCCCAGGAAGAAGCGCTGATCGAAGAAGCGGTCTCCGCCCACCCGGACATCGAGCTCCACAAGCTCGAGAACCCCAGCTTCGGCGAGCTCACCGAGACCCTGCGCGGCGGCGACTGGCACGTCCTCCACTTCATGGGTCACGGCGCCTTCGACCCCCACGCCGGCCAGAGCGTCCTGCTGCTTCCGGGGCGCGACGGAACTTCGACCCTCGTGTCGGCGGAGCGGCTGGCGCAGGTCATCCGGGACGTGGACTCGCTCCGCCTGGTGGTGCTCAACGCCTGCGAGACCGGCCGCTCGCCGAGACCTGGAGAGCAGCCGTTCACCGGCCTCGCCCACGCCCTGGTGCGCGGCGGCGTGCCGGCGGTGATCGCCATGCAGCTCCCCATCCCGGACCGCGCGGCGATCGAGATGAGCCGCACCTTCTACCGGCGCCTGGCGGACGGCGAGGAGGTGGACGAGGCGCTCGCCGAGGCCCGGGTGGCCGTCTACGCCTCCGAAATGGCCGGCGATTTCGGCGCCTGGGCGGTTCCCGTCCTGTTCGTGCGCCGCCCGGACCTGCGAATCTTCCGGCCGTGCGAGCGGGGGGCGGGGCGCGACGCGGCCACCGGCGTTAGGCGCCGCGGCCGGTGGCGGCAGCGGGCGGCCCTCCTCGCGCTCGCACTGGTCGGCGCCGCGGTGATCGCGCTGTTCTTCCTCCATGCTCCCTGGGCTTGGATCGACCTGGAGGCCGAGGCGACCCGCGTCAGCTTCGTCCTCTCCAAGGACCAGGCGATCGTCGGCAAGTTCGACCTGGCCGAGCTGGCCACCCTCGACCTGGCGGCGCTCCGCACCCCGGACCCCGAGACCGGCGCCGATCGCACGGTGACGACGGCCGACTGGCCCGCCGATCGGCTCGGCGTCGTCGTCAACACCTCCGACGAAACCGCCGGCGGGATCAGCCTGGACCAAGCCTGCCTGCCGGCGGGCACCCGGGTCGAGATCGAGCAGACGGCGCCGAGCGAGATGCGGCTGTCGCTCGACCTCCCGGCCGAGACCGACTCGAGCTGCCCGCGCACCGTGGCGGCGTCGTTCGGACCTGGAGCCCGGTTCAAGAAGATCCCGAGCTCCTCCCCGCCGGAGCTCCTGGGCACGGGCGACCACCTGGTGATGACCCCCCGGGCCGGGCACCTCGATCTCGACCTGCGGTTCACCGGCCGCGACGGCCTCCGGTTCGCGACGCCGCTCACCATCAACCACCTCGACTTCCGGAAGATCCGCGAGCAAAGCGGACCGGGGACGACGTCGGTCGAGGCGGTCTCGACCCTTCGGGTCGGCAGCCTGGACCTCCAGCCGCTGGGAGGCGGCGAGACCGTCCCGGTCGACGTCAAGCGCCACCAGGAGATCGCCTTCGCGGGCCTGCGTGGCGACATCACCGGCCTCGCCCTCGGCGAGGAGAACCTGGAGCTGACCTTCCGCGGCCGCACCGACGACGTGACCTCGAACGAGCTCGAAGGCGACACGGTCGACCTGATGCCGACCTGGAGCCAGACCCCGTGGGTCCTGCGCGCCGGCGCCGGGTTGGGCGCCTTGCTGGCGGCCCTGGGCGCTTTCGGCCAGGTCGGCGGGCTGTGGCTCTGGAGCGCTCAGCGACGAACCGTCCGATTCGACGACGACCCGTGAGACGACTGACAACCGACACAACGAGAACAGGAGCCCCCACTCCATGCAACCTACGAGAACCCGGACATTGATCGTCACCGTAGCCCTCTGGTGCTGCGTCGCCGCCCAGGCGCGGGCGGAGCTGCTCAAGGTCGGCCTGGTGCTCGGCCAGCAGAGCTACGACCACGAGACCGAGGCCGCGGCCCTCAATGCGGCCACCCAGGCCTTCCTGCTCAGCCAGCGCTTCACGGTGGTCGAGCGCGAGGCCCTCAAGAGCGTCTTCCAGGAGAAAGGGCTCAAGGGCTTCATCGGCGACACCGAAGGCGCCGACATGACCGAGACCGAGGGGCTCGATTGGATCGGGGTCCTCACCTACACCACCGAAGACGTACCCGACCCGGCCGGCGGCCTGCGCAAGAGCTATGTGCTGTCGCTGCGCATGATCGAGGTGCGGACGGCCCGCGTGCTCTACACCATCGACAGCCGACCCGATGAGTCGAAGAGCGCCGGCATGATCAAGAGCCTCAGCCAACGGATGCTCGATCGCCACGGCAACGCAGACACCAAGGAGGCGCTCGGCGACATGGAGAACGTGATGGCGGTCGACAGCTTCGACGCCGCCGGCGAGCGCCTCCTGAGCAAGATCCTGGAGACGTTTCCTCCCCAGGGCTATGTGATCGACGTCGTCTCCGGGCACCAGGTCGTGGTGGACCTCGGCGCCGACCAGGGCCTGCGCCCGGGGGACCTGCTCGAGGTCTTCTCGATCGGTCCGCCGATCATCCACCCGGTGACCGGCGTCGAGATCCCGGGACGCGAGATCTTCCAGGGCGAGCTCAAGGTCCAGTCGGTCGACACCGCCCTCTCCACCTGCAAGGTCAAGTCCTCAAAGGCGACCGTCGACGTCGGCGCGCGGGTTCGCTTCGAGCCGCGGGAAGGGCTGATCGACCGGGCCATGGGCAAGATTCCGTTCGGGAGCCACGGCCATGAGTGATGAGCGACGGGGAACCACGGACGCGGAGGAACGACGATGAGCCACCGACCCGACCTGCCAACCGTCCTCGCAACCGCCCTCCTGTGCACTCTCGTGCTGGGCGCTCCGCACGCCCTGGCTGCCGGCGGAGCGGCCGATCATCCCGGTCAGGACCCGTGCGATCCGGGCCTCGAACGGGCGAGCGACAACCCGATGGCCTACCAGCCCCGCCAGGATCGCTGCGAAGGCCTGTACCGGCTGAAGGTCAACAGCGACAAGATCCTGATCAAGTCGTGGACCGCCCGGTTCGAGGACTTCGATCCCGCCGCCCCCCAGCCGCTGGAGCTGAGCTGGAGCGTGCCGCCGGGCGTCGACGAGCCGGTCCACCTGCGGGCCACGGCCCTCAAGGCGCACACCTTCTATCGGATGGACACCCAGCTCGCGGGTACGGCGACGCCCTGGAGCTGGCCCACGACTCTGCTGAGCCAGCTTCGCCTCGGCCGAACCGACCTCGGGGTCCTCGGCTGGACGCCGACCGCGGCGAGCGCCTGCGAGGACGAGGTCGTGTACCTGCCGCTCGAGATCCGCCAGAAGGAGGCCGCACCGCCCGCGGAGTACCGCGTGGCCCTGGTGCCCGGCGAGCGGCTGCTCGAGGTCGACTGGAGCCTCTCGCCGCTCGAGGCCGACGGCCAGGAGGGGGCCCGTCTGGCCGACGAGCAGGAGCTCGGCTACGGCTACTACCCCGCCGCGCAGCCCACCGTTTTCGACGTCCCCGCGCCCTCCGCGCCGGGTCTCTACGTGCTCAACCTGCGGGCCCACCTGCGCAGCAACGAGTGGGCGACCCGCAGGCTCTGCTTCTACCACCCGGGTGGGAGCGGAGACGGCGAGGCAGCCACGACCACCGGCGGGGGTACGCGATGAGGAGCCCGGGCCACCGCCAGCTCATCGCCCTGGCCCTCGCCCTGGCCATCGGCCTGGTCTTGGCCGGCACGGCGTTGCCGCGGCCGGCCGCCGCCCAGGGATCGGGCGACCCGTACAGCGGCGGCGACCGGGCCCAGGACCTCGTGGTCTGGGTCACCGGAGCCGCCATCGCCGGCGCGGGCGTGGTCGTCGACTTCGACGGCCGCTACGCCACGATCATGACGGCCGCCCACGTCCTCCGCGAGGGCAACCACTACGTCGAGGGCCTACGCGTCGAGTTCCGGGTGTGGCGCGGCAAGTCGGTGCCGATCGAGCAGGACAGCATCCGGTCGCGACCCGCGCTCGACTTCGCCGCCTTCAAGGTCGACCTCTCCGGCCTGGGCATCCCGGCCGCCCAGATCGAGAAGACCTTGCCGCTCGACCTCCTGGGTGCTTCGGACTCGCTCCACAGCGGGGATCGCGTGTTCACCGTCGGGCACACGCTCGACTACCAGTGGCTGATCCCCAACCAACCGATCTTCTTCCACTCGTTCACCGACTACGTGCCGGGATCGCACCAACAGGAGATCGCGCAGGTCGAGTACCAGTGCCCGCCCGGCCACTCCGGCGGTGCTCTGTTCGACGAGAAATGGCGCCTGGTCGGAGTCACCCTGAACACCGAGGGGCCGTTCTGCTGGGCCCTGCGGGTCGAGAAGGCGCTCTCCATCCTGCGGGACTTCGGGTTCCCGGTGGGTCTTCACCAGCGCGCGACCGAGGCTGCGTCCGTTCCCATCCTGCCCGCGGAGATCAACGTGGCGGTGGTGGACTTCGAGAACCGCAGCGGGGTCGACCTGCCCGACCTCGGACCCGCCGCCCACGACGTGATCAGCAGCTTCCTGGTCAGCCTGCCCCGGGTGGTGGTGCTGGCGCGGGATCGCGTGGACTCGGTGATCAAGGAGGCCAGCTTCCACGGCACCCAGAACAACACCGATCAGATCTCGAGGCTCGGCAAGCTCCTCGACGCCGACGCCATCCTCACCGGCTCGGTGGTGCGCTACGACGTGGAGCGCCGCACCTTCGAGGGCTTCGGTACCAGCGCCCTGTCCGACCAGTACCGGATGAGCATCAGCCTGCTGCTGATCGACGTCGCCACCGGCCGGATCCGGTTCGCCGAGACCTTCGACACGACCGACACCAAGAGCTACCCCCAGGCCTCGTCAGCACCGTACCAGCCCCTGCACCGCGAGAGCGAGCTCCTGCGCACCCTCCTCGAGCAGGCGCGCGACAAGGTCCAGCGCTCCCTGATGGAGGTGGCCCTGGGCCAGGAATCCGCCGGCCAGATGGTCAAGGTGCCGGTCACCACCGTGCCGGCCGGCGCCGACATCCTGATCGGCGGCGTCTGGGTGGGCAGCGCGCCGACCGAGATCGAGCTCTCGATCGGCATCCACGAGATCGAGATCTCGCGCCCCGGCTACCTCCCCTGGAAGCGACAGGTCAAGGTCAAGCCCGGCACCCGCGTCGAGGTGAACCTGGCGCGCCAGCAGGGAGGCGACTGAGGCGAACGACTGAAGCGAACGACTGAGGCGAACGACGGCGCAGTGCGTCGGACACGACGCCTGGGCGGGCGCTGCGCGGCACCCGCTCAGGCGTCGTGGAGCGCCTTCGCCGGGTCGACGGAGGCCGCGCGGCGCGACGGGATCCAGCACGCCAGGGCGGCGGTCGTGGCGAGGAGCGCCGCGATCGACAGGTAGACGACCGGATCGCTCGGCGTGACCGCGAACAGCATCGTCCCCATCAGGCGGGTCAGGGCCAGCGCCCCGACGCAGCCGATGGCGAGACCGATGCCGGCGAGCACCATGCCCTGCCGGAGGATCATGCGCAGCACGTCGCCGGCCGCGGCGCCGAGCGCCATCCGGACGCCGATCTCGTCCGTCCGTTGGGCGACCGAGTACGCCATCACGCTGTAGACGCCGAGGCTGGCCAGCAGCAGCGCCAGGCAGGCGAAGGCGAGCAGCAGGTTCATGGTCAGCTTGCGGTCGGCCGTCGACTGGTCGACGAGCTCGTCCATCGTGCCGGGGTTGGTGAGCGCGATCGACGGGTCGACGTCGGCGACCGCGGCGCGGACGCTCCGGGTCAGGGCGGTGGGGTCGCCGGAGGTACGGATCAGGATGCCGGTGAACTGCTCCGGCCGCTGGAGCACCGGGTAGAACATCTCGGGGCCCGGCGGTTGGGCGAGGCCCTGGGTGTGGGAGTCCGCCACTACCCCGACCACCTCGGCCTCGAGCCCCATCATGCCGGTGACCAGGGTGTGCCCGAGCGGGTTCTCGTCGGGGAAGAGCTGGTCGGCCATCGCCTGGTTGATGATGATCACCTGCTGGGAGTGCTGGGTGTCGTGCTCGTCGAAGTCGCGGCCGGCGACGACCGGGATGCCGAGCAGCGCGAAGCGGCCCGGGCTGATCAGGTGGCGCACGGCCAGCGGACGCTGGGAGGCCGGCGGCAGCGGACGGCCGATCACGGCGTAGGGCGACAGGCCGTTGTTGCCCGACAGCGGCGGATTGTCGGAGAGCGCCACCTCTTGGGCGCCCGGGATCTCCTGGAGCCGGTGGTAGAGGCGCGTGTAGAAGCTCACCGTCGAGTCCGCCCGCCAGGGGTAGCGATCGGCCGGAATGGCGACGAAGCCGACGAAGATCCCGTCGGACCGGAAGCCGGGATCGACGTCGCGCAGCTTGAGGAAGCTCGAGACGAGCAACCCGGTGGCGACCAGCAGCACGAAGGAGACGGCGACCTCGGCGACGAGGAGCGCGCTGCGGAAGCGGTTGCGGCTGCGGTCGGCGGTCGAGCCGCGGCTCGCATCCCCGAGCGTGATCGCGACCGAACGGATCGGCGCCTGGAAGGCGGCGAGCAGGCCGAGCCCCAGGCCGGTGGCGATCGCGACACCGAGGGTGAAGGCGAGCACCAGCGGGTCCAGCCCCACCTCCTGGGCCCGGGGAATGAAGTTCGCCCCGAGGCCGGTCACGGCGGAGAGGCTCGCCCAGGCGAAGACGAGCCCCAGCACCGCGCCGCCGAGCGCCACCAGCAGGCTCTCGGCCACGAGCTGCGCCACGACTTGCCTCCGTCCGGCCCCGAGCGCCACCCGGACGCCGATCTCCTTGCGCCGCTTCGAGAAGCGCGCCAGCACCAGGTTGGCGACGTTGGCGCAGGCGATCAGCAGCACGGCGGCGACCGCGGCGAAGAGGGTGGCGTAGGTGCCGCGCTGGTTCCCCACCAGGTTGTCGAGCAGGCGCTCCACCGTGATCGCCGACTTCGAGTCGACGTTCGACTCGTGGGTCCCGGCGTAGGTCTTCTGGATGGCGTCCATCTCGACCCGCGCCTGCTCGATCCCGGCGTCCGGCTTCAGGCGGGCGATGACGTTGAAGAAGTAGCCGCCGTCGTCGATCTGCTTGCGGGCCAGGAAGGGCGCCTCGAACGGCCGCGGCGTGAAGAGCTGCATCTGCGCCAGCGGAAAGCTCGACGCCGCGGGCGGCAGCACACCGACGATCGTGTGCGGCTGCCCGTCGAGGGTGACGGTCTTGCCGAGCGCGTCGCGCTGGCCGCCGAAGTGGGCGCGCCAGAAGCCGTCGGACAGGATCACGACGGGCGGCCCGCCGGGCGCCTCCTCCTCCGCGTTGAAGCTCCGTCCGAGCACCGGCTCGACACCGAGCAACGAGAAGAAGTTCCGCGACACCATGAGCCCGACGACCTGCTCCGGATCACCGAGGCCGGTGACCGTATGGCCGCCGAACGTCGAGACGGAGAGGTCGCTGAACACGTCCTGGCGGTCGCGGATCACCTCGAGCCGCGGCCAGGACATGCCCGCCTGGACGATTTGCCGTTCCGGCTCGGAAGAGTTGATCTGGACCAGCCGTCCCGGATCTTTGTACGGCAGGGGCGAGAGGAAGATCGCGTCGACCAGGCTGAAGATGGCCGTGTTGGCGCCGATGCCGAGGGCGAGCGCGATCACCGCGACCGCGGTGAAGCCGGGCGACTTCTTCAACGACCGGAAGGCGTAGTGGAGCGTCTGCATCGGGTTCTCCCTCCAAGGTCGACCAGAGATCGGGCGGCCGCGTCCGGCCAGAGATCGGGACCACCGCCCCTAGCGGCGCTCGCCCTTCGGTAGAGCGGCTGACGGTTCAGTTGCGTGTACGGATGCCGCGGCGGGCGGTTACACCCAGACGTCGTTCTCCGCCTGGAGCGCGCCGCCGGCCTCGCCGGTGTTGACCACGCCCCGCGGCTCCACCAGCAGGATGTGGCACTCCTCGTCGGCATGGGGCCGGTGCTCCACCCCCTTGGGGACCACGAACAGCTCGCCCGCCCCGAGATGGACCGTGCGGTCCCGCATCTCGATCGCCATCGAGCCGCGCACCACCAGGAAGACCTCGTCGGTGTCCGGGTGGTCGTGCCAGACGAAGTTACCCCGGATCTTCGCCACCTTGAGCTGGTAGTCGTTGAGCTCGGCGACCACGCGGGGCGCCCAGTGATCCGAGAACTTGGTCAGCTTCTCCTCGAGATTGACGACCTCTGATGGCATCATGCCTCCCTCTCTCCTTCCCTTCCTCCGGTCGACAGGCTGCTTCGCGGGCGAAGAGTACACCGGTGAACGCGTCGGACCCGCAAGGACCCGGCGCGCCGCGGGTTGCACGGGTAGACGAAAGGAGCCGCCGATGTCAGAACCCAGGACCAGCCCGAGTTGCCCGACGAGCCCAGCCAACCCAGCGAGCCCGACCAGCCTCACCAGCCTCACCAGGCCAGCCAGACCTCACACTGCTCCTGGGCACCGCACCGCCAGCCACCCGGGCCGCCCGTTCCTCGCCCCGATCCCGGTCCGGGCGCTCCTCTGGGCCCTCGCCCTCTCGCTGGCCGCGGGAGCGGCCCCAGCGCATGAGCTGCCGGTCGGCGACGGCCACGTCACCGACCACCCGGAGGTAGGCAACGTCTACTCCTGCAACGGGACCTTCCGTGGCGGTGGAGCGCGCCACGAAGGACCCTGGTTCCACGGCGACACCTGGGACCCGACCGAGAAGCCGCACGTCCAGGGGAGCGTCTACTGGCCCGAGGCGAGCTACAGCCTCTCCGACCAGGGGGCGAGCCTCCTCTTCCTCGGCAACGGCCTGCCGGTCGACGAGCCGACCGGCCTCTTCCCCATCGCGTTCACCGACCCGGCCTACGCCTGGGACACCAACCCCAACCGCATCGCCGCCCAGGACCTCCGCTTCGAGATCCCGGCCGACCCGGTCCTGGCCGCGGAGCCGACCTGCCTGCCCATGGGGATGATCGGCTTCACCGTCAGCGGCGTCGCCTTCTACAACGCCCTCGACGACGCCGGCCGCGACGCCGCCGCCCACGAGATCCAGGACACCTGTGACGGCCACCCGCAGGCCAACTCCCAGTACCACTACCACAACGCCTCGCCGTGCATCCCGGGCGTCGACTCCGACCAGGTGGTGGGGTGGGCCCTCGACGGCTTCCCGATCCTCGGCCTCGAGGACGCGGACGGCAACGAGGTGACCGACGCCGACCTCGACGCCTGCCACGGCCGGGCCGAGACGGTCACCATCGACGGCCGGACCTACAAGTACGCCTACCACCTGACGCGAGAGTACCCGTACGTCCTCGGCTGCTTCTCCGGCGAGCTGCTGCCGGGCACCCTCCACGAGGTGCACGACGGGCTCCAGCCCTCGCGCCGCCGCGGACGCCGGCCCGGCGGCAGGCGGCACTGAGAGGCGGCACCGCCCCTGTCGATTTCCGCCGAGCTCCTGCCGATGCCCGACGCCAGCCTGGCCAAGGCGGTGCTCGGCGGCCTGAGCGAGGACGCGCGGTTCGGGCCGGGGCTACGGTCCCTCAGTAGGTCAGGCCGGTCTTCTTGCGCACCTTGCGCAGGGTCTTGGCGGCGGCGTGCCGGGCCTTCTCCGCCCCCGCGGCCAGGACCCGGCGCAGCCCGTCGGGATCGGCGATCAGCTCGCGGCGCCTCTCGGCGAACGGGGCGAAGAAGTCCCGCACGGTCTCGAACAGCTCCTGCTTGACCTCCCCGTAGCCGAGCCCGCCGGCCCGGTAGCGCCGCCGCAAGGCCTCCTGTCCGGCCTGGTCGAGGAACAGCCGGTAGATCTGGAAGACGTTGCACCGGTCGGGGTCCTTCGGCGCCTCCACCGGTGTCGGGTCGGTGACGATGCGCATGATCTGCTTGCGGAGCTGGTTGTCCTCGAGGAACAGGTCGATCGTGTTGCCGTAGCTCTTGCTCATCTTCTGGCCGTCGAGGCCCGGGACCGTGGCGACCCCGTCGTCGATCTCCGGCTCGGGGATGGTCAAGATCTCGCCGTACTCGTTGTTGAGCTTGATCGCGATGTCGCGGGCCACCTCGACGTGCTGCTTCTGGTCCTTGCCGACCGGCACCTTCTCGCCGTGGAACAGCAGGATGTCGGCGGCCATCAGCACCGGGTAGGCGAACAGGCCGTGGTTGGCGGTGATCCCGCGGGCGACCTTGTCCTTGTAGCTGTGGCAGCGCTCCAGCAGCCCCATGGGGGTGAAGTTGGACAGCACCCAGGTCAGCTCCAGCACCTCCGGCACGTCCGACTGCACCCAGAAGACGCTCTTGTCCGGATCCATCCCCAGGGCCAGGAAGTTGGCCGCCGCGTCCAGGGTGCCCTTGGCGAGCGTCTTGCCGTCACGGAGCGAGGTCTGGGCGTGGTAGTTGGCGATGAAGCAGAAGAGCTCCTCCCTCTCCTGGTGGTCGATCATCTGTTTCATCATGCCGAAGTAGTTCCCCAGGTGCAGGGAACCGGACGGCTGGATGCCGGAGAGTACGCGCATGGTCTGTCGTTCCTCGGGGTGGTCTGGCGGAGGCCCGGACGGCACGGTCCGCCGGACGCAGAGAACGTAGCAACTCGGTCTGCGAGGGTCAATCTCGGCCGATGCGCTAGCCCTTGCGCGCCAGCCTCCGCACCGCCAGGCCGCCGCAGAGCGCGGTCACGCCGGCCAGAGCCGCGGCCGCCATCACCGGCGGGATGTAGGTGAAGTGGTTGACGCCGGCCAGCCCGAGCGCCAACTGGTCGAGGTGGAAGGTGGGCCAGATGACGACCCAGCTCTCGAGGATCTTGGGCAGGGGGATGAACAGGCCCGA
Source organism: uncultured Acidobacteriota bacterium (assembly GCA_963843755.1). Taxonomy (GTDB): domain Bacteria; phylum Acidobacteriota; class Thermoanaerobaculia; order Multivoradales; family DATKCC01; genus CAWJLS01. The sequence goes on along the minus strand of CAWJLS010000010.1, from coordinate 194,487 downwards.
CAGCCAGATCATCGGCAGGAACACCAGGTTGCCGTATGCCGGCGCGGCGGAGCCCGACACCAGCGAGCCGAGGAGCAGCCCCATGGCGCTGAACGGAATCGTGCCGACGACGAACACCGACCACATGGTCGCCACCTGCGCCAGCGAGAGGGTGATCTTGCCGGCGGCGAGTGCCGCGACCGTGACCAGCGTCACCGCGATGGCCGCCGTGCTGACGGACGCCACCACCTTGGCGACGATCGCCGCGCCGGGCGGCAGGGGCTGCGCGCGCTTGAGCGTCAGCAGGCGCCCTTCCCGCTCGGTCGCCAGGACGGCGCTGCTGAAGATCCCCGGCATCGCCACTGCCATCACGGCGAAGCCGGCGAACAGATAGTCGGCGACGCCGGCGCCGTACTGGCCGGTGGCGTCGCCGCCGGCGATGACCACGCCGAACAGGAGGTAGGCCGCCACCGGCACGATGGTGAACGGCAGCGCGAAGCCCGGCGTGCGCAGCGTGCCGAGAATCTCGAGCTTCGCCTCCATCAGATAGGCGCGCAGGGTGCGGCGGATCGGCAGCGGCTCGCGGTCGCGGGCGAAGGGCGTCCCGGCTGTCGGGAGGGCCGCGGAAGCGGGTACGAGCACGCCAGAAGGACGGTGCCCGGGAGTTTCGGTGGTCATGCGGCCTCCTTGGTGAGCTGGGTGAACGCCTCGGCGAGCGTGGCTTGCTGGACTTCGAGACGGCTGAGGGCCGGATCCGCCGCCAGGAGCCGGCGGACGACGGTCTCGGCGTCCGAGGCGGTGACCTCCACGCGGTGCGACGAGCGCACGGCCGCCACCACCCCGGGCCAGCGCGCGATCTCCTCGACGGCGAGCGTCGTGGCACAGCGGATGTGCTGCCGGGTGACCAGGGCGCGCACGTCGTCGATGCTCCCTTCGGCGATCACCGTGCCGCCGGCGAGCACCGCCACCCGGTCGGCGAGCGCCTCGGCCTCTTCGAGATAGTGGGTCGTCAACACTACGGCGCACCCCTCGCCGAGCAGGCGGCGGATGGTTCTCCACAGCGCGTGACGCGCCTCGACGTCGAGGCCGACGGTCGGCTCGTCGAGGAACAGGAGCCGCGGCCGGCCACAGACCGCCGTCGCGAACTGGACCCGGCGCTTCTGGCCGGCCGAGAGCTTGCCGTAGCGCCGGTCGGCGAACGCCTCGATGCCGGTGAGCGCCAGGGTCTCGGCGACCGGCAGCGGGTCGCGGTAGTAGCTCGCCGCCAGCAGGACGTGCTCGCGGGCGGTCAGCATCGGCCCGAGCGCCACCTCCTGCATCATGACCCCGACCCCGAGACGGCTGTGCACGTCGAGCGGCGAGCCGCCCATGACGGTCGCCTCGCCCGCCTCGGGCTCCAGGGTGCCGAGCCAGAGGCCGATCGCCGTCGACTTGCCGGCGCCGTTCGGGCCGAGGACGGCCAGCAGCTCGCCCGGCCGCACCGCGAGGCTGACGCCGTCGAGGGCGAGGGTCGAGCCGTAGCGCTTGGTCACCCCCACGAGCGCGGCGATCGGCACCTCCGGAGCCGCCGGAGCCCCGGGAGCCAGAGGCGATTCACCCGGCGACGGGGCGGCAACGGCTGGCGGCCGCACGGCGGGGGTCGCCGGGGCGGAGCGCCGCGGGTAGCGGCGGCCGTTGAGGATCTCGCCGACGAAGGTCGACCGCACCAGGAGGTGGTAGCTCGCCAGCAGCAGGGCGAGGGTCACCGCCAGGATCGCCGGGAACTTGACCGCCCAGGGCAGCGGAACGTCGGCCACCAGCGCCTGGAGGGCGAAGACGATCGGCACGTGGACGAGATAGAGCCAGTACGAGGAGTCGGCCAGGTAGCGGCGCACGGCGCTCTTGTTCGCGAAGAAGCGCATCGCCGCCCCGAGGAGCCCGAACGTCCAACACCAGATCGACAGGGAGTAGCAGGTGGCGTAGGCGAGACGCACCGGTGGCCCGCCCGCGATCACTGTCGCATCGGCCAGGTCGGGCGTCGGTCCGACGAGGACGAGGCAGGCCGCCGTCAGGCCGACGGCCACCACCAGGTAGCCGCGCCACTGCCGTGCCAGGACGCCGAGGAGGTCGACCTGCCGGTGCAGGACCCAGCCGAAGGCGAACGCCGTGCCGTACGCGACGAGCGCCGGCACCTTCGGGACGAGGCCGGTGTCGGGCGTGGGGATGCCGAACCAGAGCGGCCACCCCGCGTCGAACCAGAGCACGGCGAGGGTCGGTACAGCGAGCACGATCGGCGCCAGGCGGCTGGCCAAGCCAAACCGGATCACGCCGTCGAGGCGGTTGCGCAGCGCGCCGCCGCGGTCGACGGAGCGGACCAGCCCGGCGCGCAGTACCAGGGTGAGCAGGTAGAGGATGCAGAGGTAGTAGAGGAACCACAGGTGGACCAGCGGCAACCCCTGGGGCACCGGGGCGGCCCCGGGGCCCTGCGGCACGCCCGCCGACGCCGTCCGCGATACGCCCCAGGCGACCGCCGCGATCGTCGCCGGCGCCAGGATCGGCCAGCCGGCGACCAACGGCAGCAGGATGCGCTTGGCGCGGTCCTTGACGAACCCGCGCCCGCCGCGGCGGTGGAAGGCCAGGTGCCCGAAGAACCCTGCGATGAGATAGAAGACGCTCATCCGGAAGGTGTGGGTGCCGAAGAAGACCGCCGCGAGCGCCGTGCTGTGGGAGCTGTCGGTGGCCGGGATAGGGAGGAAGAACGACATGGTCGCGTGCAGCACGATGCCGAGCAGCAGCGCACCACCACGCGCCGCGTCGAGGGCGTGGAGACGTCGGGGAACGCTCATCGGGAAGATCTCCTGCTCCGGGGACGTCAGACGACGTCCTTCTTGCGTGAGGGGATGACGAGGGCCAGGCCGAGCGACAGCGCGATCACCGCGCACTCGCCGGCGAGGACGGCGAGGATCGCGGGGCTCCAGGTCGCCGCGGCGTCCGCGCGGTGCCCGGCCACGCCGGGCAGGTGGCTCAGCCAGGCGAGGAACACCGGCACGACCGTGTTCGTGACCAGGATGCCGGCGATCGACCACCGCTCGGACAGGGTGATGACCACCACGGCCATGAGGACGCAGAAGTTGGCGAGGAAGAACGTCATCATGGCGACGAAGAACGGGAGGTAGCCCCGGGCGTCTGCCGAGATTGCGGTCAGGAGGACCACACCGCCGGTCAGCACGAGCCACGGCCCCAGAAAGGCGGCGAATGCCGCCGTGACCTTGGCGATCGAGTACTGGGCCGGCGACACCGGAAGGCTGAGGACGAAGAGCTGCGACCGGTCCTGGCGCTCCTTGAGGATGCCGGCCATGGCGACGAACACCCCGAAGGCGATGATCGTCGTGACGAACAGCAGGAAGCCGACGTTGAGGCCGGTCGCGGCGTCGTCCCCCGGCACGATTCGTGACAGGGCGAGCGAGCCGATCCCCGCGATCAGCGCGGCGGCGATGAGCCAGCGGTAGAGGTGGAGATCCTTGGCGACCAGGCGGCCGACGATCGAGCGGTTCATACGCCGCGCTCCTCTCGCTTCTTCATGACCTCGGCGACGAAGATCTCCTCCAGGGTCATCCGCTGCACCTCCCGGAGCGTGGCGCCGGCCTCGGTGTAGGCCGCCGTCATCTCCGGACGGAAGGCGTCGACCGTGACCACGGCGACGCGCCCGCTGTGGGCGACCCCGGCGACGCCGGGCAGGTCGGGAAGCGCGAACCCCTGGGGCACTTCGAGCACCAGCCGCCGCCAGCGGTCGAGGAAGGCCTCCTTGTCGTCCGCGTCGACGATGCGCCCACGATCGACGAACGTGATGCGGTCGGAGATCTGCTCGACGTCGAGGGTGTTGTGAGACGAGAACAGGATCGAGCGGTCCTCGTCCCGGATCACCTCCATGAGCTCGGAGATCACCTCGTGCCGGGCGACCGGGTCGAGACCCGCCGTCGGCTCGTCGAGGACCAGCAGCCGCGGCCGCCGGGCCAGGACGAGCAGCAGGAGGGCCTTGACGTGCTCACCGTGCGACAGCCCCTTGATGCGCTGCTCGGGGTGGAGATGGAAACGCCCGAGGAGACGCTCGGCGTAGCCCTCGTCCCAGCTCGGGTAGATCGACCTCACGAGGGCGAGGTGCCAGGCGAGCGTCGCGCCGCCGAACAGGCGCATCTCCTCGGAGACGAAGCCGACGTCCCACTTGGCCCGCACCTGCTCCGCCGGCATCCGGCAGCCGAGCACCTCGACCTCTCCCTCGTCCTGGCGCACCAGCGCCATCAGGATGCGAATGGTGGTCGTCTTGCCGGCGCCGTTGGGACCGACGAGCCCCATGATCTGCCCCTGCTCGAGACGAAACGAGACGTCGTCGAGCGCGAAAAACGGGTAGCGCTTGGAGATGCCGCGCAGCTCGATCGCCGCGGTGCTCATACCTTCTCCTCCGTGTCCTCGAGTCCACGCTCCACGGCCACCGCGCGCAGCCGTGCCGCCAGCATCCCCGCCGTCAGCCCGAGCTCCCGCCCGGCATCGGCCGTCCTCGCCAGGAGATCCGCGAGCTCGCGCTCCCGCAGGTTCGTGCTGATCTCCACGTCGTCCGCCACGAAGGTCCCCTTGCCCTGGCGCGTGGCGAGGACCCCCTCGTGCTCGAGCTCGAGATAGGCCCGCTTGACGGTGATGACGCTCACCCGCGCCTCCGCGGCGAGGGCCCGGATCGACGGGATCTCCGCCCCCGGCTGCCAATCGCCGAGGGCGACGCGGCGCCGCACCTGCTCCATGATCTGCAGGTACATCGGCCGCGGGTCGGACTGCGATATGGTGATCTCACTGTGCATATCAACATGCACAGTATACACGGACCGAGGACGAAGGCAAGAGGGGAAGGGAACAGGGCCGCACGGGGAGCCGGTCCACTCCGGGCTGGGTGAGCGGAGACGCCCGGAACGGCGGCGCGGACGCCTTGCATCCGGGCCCGCGGCTCTCGCCACGGGGTCACGCGGTCCTGCCTCGCGAACGCCCACTGGGCCGGATCCGGGCCGGATCGGGGCCCGATCCGGGCCTCCGCGTCTGCAAGAATACCCGCCATGCCGGACAGCACGACACGCACTCACCGGAGCGGCCTGCCGGGTTCACGGACCGCCCTCCTGATCATCGACGCACAGGTCAGCCTCATCGCCGAGGGCGCCTGGAACGCGGACGCGATCCTCTCCCGGATCGAGGGGCTCATCGAGGACGCACGGCGGCAGGGCGCGCCGGTGATCTTCGTCGTCGACCGGCGGATCGAGCCCGACGGCGGCATCCATCCCGCGCTGTCGGTCGACCGCAACGATCCGGTGGTCGAGAAGGGCTTCTGCGATTCGTTCCTGAGCACCCGGTTGGCGGACGTGCTGGACGAAGGCGGGGTCGGGCGGCTGGTCGTCGCGGGCCTCCAGACCGACTACTGCATCGACACGACCTGCCGCCGCGCCGCCTCCCTGGGCTACGACGTCGTCCTGGTGGGCGACGCCCACACGACCTTCGACCACGAGCACCTCGACGCGGCGTCGATCGTCGCCCACCACAACCGGATCCTGCGCAGCTTCCCCGCCGATCAGGGGCGCGTCCGGGTCGTCTCCGCCGCCGAGGTGACCTTCGACGACCGGGCACCGGCCGGAGGGGCCGAGCCGGCGTAGGCGGCTCCTCGGGAGCCTGGCGGCACTCGGACGGGCCTCCGGGAGAAGCTCGCACCGGGTGAGCCGCGCACCCTCCCACTTCCTCGCCGCCGCCGCCGAGCCGGCTCCTCCGCGGCGGTGACTCGGCGGCCCGCGAGATGGTAAGTTCGTGCGACCCATGAAGGCTCCCATCTCCCCTCGTGGCCGGGTTCTGGCGGCCGCCCTCGCCCTCGGACTATGCGCCGCGGCCGCCGGTCTGCCGGGGCTGAGGGCGCGGGCCCAGGAGGCGCCGCCGGCGAACGATCCCGGAACCGGCAACGGCGCCGGCACCAACGATGGCGCCGCCGCCCCCGACACATCCCAGAAGAGCGCCGCCGACGCCCACGCGGCGCTGTTCCTCGAAAACCGCTTCCCCGCGGCCACCACCTGCGCAACGTGCCATCCCGAGCAGTACCGCCAGTGGTCGGTCTCGCCGCACGCCTACGCCCAGATGAGCCCGGTGTTCAACGCCATGCACGGCACCATCCTCGAGCTCACCAACGGCACCAACGGCGACTTCTGCATTCGCTGCCACACGCCGGTGGGGATGAACCTCGGCGAGCCGGAGTTCATGTCGAACATCGACCGCCATCCGACCTCGCGCGAGGGGGTGACCTGCGTCGTCTGCCACCGGCTCGACCGGTCCTACGGCAAGATCTCGGGGCGGCTGCCGATCGTCGAGGGCGACCTCTTCGACCCGGTCTACGGGCCGACCGGCGACGCGGAGCTCAAGCGGGTGATCGCGAGCGACGACTACCGCGTGGTGGCCGAGCGAGGGCGCGCCGGCCGCGCCATCCACTCCGACGTCGAGCGCTCGTTCCAGCTCACCACCTCGGCCCTGTGCGCCGCCTGCCACGACGTCAACCTGGTCAACGGCTTCCGGCTCGAGGAGGCGTTCAGCGAGTTCAAGACCTCGCCCGCGGCGGCGGACAAGATCTCCTGCCAGGACTGCCACATGGGCAAGGAGCCGGGCAAGCCGTCCGGCTACGCCGAGGGGCCGGCGGCGATCGTCGGCGGCGTGCCGACCCGCCCGCGCAAGCGCACCGATCACATGTTCATCGGCCCCGACTACTCGCTGGTCCACCCGGGGATCTTCCCCCACAACACCGGGGCCTCCGAGCTGGCGACGATCCGCCAGTGGTTGGCCTTCGACGACCGGGCCGGCTGGGGTACCGACGCGTTCGAGACCGCGGTGCCGGCGGGCGCCACGTTCCCCGACCGCTGGCGCACCGCCGACGACCGCTACGACGGGCGGGACGCCATCGAGGCGAACAAGGAGCTCCTGGCCGAGGCGCAGCGGAAGCGCAAGGAGCTGCTGCGCAACGGCTACCGGCTCGGGGACCTGGAGGTGGAGCGCGACGGATCGGGCAAGGGCCGGAAGGGCGGCATCGCGTTCCGGGTGGCGGTCGAGAACGCCACCGAAGGGCACGGCGTGCCGACCGGGTTCGACGCCGAGCGCCTGGTCTGGCTCCACGTCACGGTCACCGACGCCGCCGGCCACACGGTCTTCGAGTCGGGCGATCTCGACCCCAACGGCGACGTCCGCGACATCCACTCGCTCTACGTCCACAACGGCGACCTGCCGCTCGACAAGCAGCTCTTCAGCCTGCAATCGAAGTTCGTCACCCGCATGGTGCGCGGCGGCGAGCGGGAGCAGGTGCTGGCGATCAACTACTCGCCCGACCCGCTGCCGTTCCTGCGCCCGTCGACCTCGTCGACCGTCCTCACCGGCCGGCCGCTCAGCGCCCGCAAGCACAAGGAGGGGATCGAGCCGCTCGGCCACCGGTGGGCCCGCTACGAGGTGCCGGCGTCGGCGCTCGACGGCGACGCGGGCCCGTACACGGCGACCGTCGAGCTCAAGGCGGCGATGGTGCCCATCAACCTGGTCGACGCCATCAAGGGCGTCGGTTTCGACTACGGGATGAGCGTACGGGACGTGGCCGCGCGGGTGGTCGAAGGGCATCTGGTCCTGTGGCGGCGCGAGGTGGCTCTGCGGCAGGGGGTCGTCGACCGGCCCGCCGCCGAGGACGGAGGCGACGGGGCGAAGGGGGGGACGGAGGCGACGGGGGCGCGCGGTGAGGCATCCGGCGACGCTCCTGCTCCTCGTCGCGCTGGCCGCGGCACCACCGGCCGCGGCGCTTCAACCGGCCGGCGCGCTTCTACCGGTCGCCGCGCTTTCACCGGTCGGCGCGCTTTCACCCGTCGCCGCGGCGCTGCCGAGCTCTCCGGACACCGCGGCGTCGCCGGATGCCCAGGCGTCCCCGGAGGCCGCGGAGCCACCAGAGGCAGCAGAGCCACCGGAGACCGCAGCACAACCGGAGACCGCGGCGCCACCGGGAACCTCGGAGCCGATGGCGGCGGACCGGCCAGAGGACAAGGATGCCGGGGAGGGTGAGGCGGGCAAGGACGACAGCCGCCTGACCGACGAGCGCATCCCCCTCGAGCCGGACGCCGTCCCCGAGCGCCCGCGGCCGCTCATCGAGCTCGGCGACCGGTTCCTCGGCTCGGGCACCCTGGAGAAGGGGTTCAAGCTGCCGACCGGCGCCGTGTGGGAGCCGTCGCTGGTCGTCTTCGGCACCCTGCGCACCGCCTACCAGAGCTTCGACAACGACACGGGCCGCTACAGCGAGCTGGCCAGCCGGCTCGACCTGTTCGGCAACCTGCAGCTCTCGGGCACCGAGCGGGTGGTCGCCGGCTTCCGGCCCCTGGACCGTGACGGCCGCTTCACCTCCTACGTCCTCGCCTCGGACCTCCCAGGCGTCAAAGAGGACGAGTTTTCCGAGGAGCTCAACGGCGAGCTCACCAGCCTGTTCTTCGAGGGCGACTTCGGCGAGATCTTCCCGAACCTCTCCCGCGACGACTTCGAGCCGACGGACATCGGCTTCTCGGTCGGGCGCCAGCCGCTGCTGTTCCAGGAAGGCCTGCTGATCAACGACTCGATCGACGGCATCGGGATCACCCGCAACACCCTCCAGCCCCACGGCACGTCCAACTTCCGGGCGACGCTGTTTTGGGGCTGGAAGGAGATCGACCGGAGCACCACCGCCGGCGCTGGCGGCAACCGGGACGACAACGGCGCCCAGCTCTTCGGCCTGCTGACCTCCACCGACCTGAGCCGGTCGACGGTCGATGCCGACCTGACCTGGGTGCGGTCGAAGGTGGTGGGCGGTGGCGGGGGCCCCGAGACCGCGACCGGCGGCGACCTGTTGGCCGGCGGGATCAGCTTCGTCCAGCGCATCGGCAAGGCGTCGACCGGCTTCCGGGTCCTCGGCTCCTATGCGGTCGACGACACGGCCGACACCTCGGACGGCCTGCTGCTCTTCGGCGAGACGGCGTGGTCGCCCCCCCACGGCGAAGACCACCTCTACGTCAACGGCTTCTGGGCGCTGGACGAGTTCGTCTCGGCGGCGCGCGGGCCGGCCACGGGCGGGCCGCTCGGCCGGGCCGGCATCAACTTCGCCGCCGTCGGCCTCGGCCGGTACGGGGCCGCCCTGTCGAGCCGCGCCCGCGACGTGGCCGGCGGCGCGGTCGGCTACCAGCGCTTCTTCGATCACACCAGAAAACAGCTCCTGGTCGAGCTCGGCGCCCGGATCGGCACCGCCGACGACGTCGACGACTCGGTCGCCACCACCGTGCGCTACCAGGCGGCGCTCGGCCGCCGGTTCGTGGTGGTGGTCGACGGGTTCGTCGGCTGGCGCCAGGCCGCGTCCGGCGGAAGGAACAGCGACGGGGGCGACACGATCTCAGGCTCCCGCGTCGAGCTGGTGATCAAGTTCTGATGCTGCGCGCGATCCCATCCGCCACCCTCGCCGTGGGGTTCCTGGCCCTGGTCGCCGCCGGCCCCGGGGCGGCCGGGGCGGCGACCCCAGCGGCGAGCCCACCGGCGGCCACGGGCGACACCGCGGCGCACGAGCCGTGGGCGCGCGAGCCGCCGGCCGACATCGTCACCGCCGAGGCGTGCGGCGAGTGCCACACCTCCGCCTACAAGGTCTGGCAGGGCACGGTCCACCAGACCGGCTTTCGCACTCTCCACCGCAAGCCTCTGGCCCAGGAGATCGCGGCCAAGATGGGCTTCCGCCTGATCAAGCGCGACAGCCTCTGCCTGCGCTGCCACTACACCCCGACCGACGACACGAGCGAGAACGGGCACCAGTTGCTGGCGATCTCCGGCGTCTCCTGCGAGTCCTGCCACGGCGCCGCCCGCCAATGGATCCGGACCCACTACGACTACGGCCCCGGCAAGACCTACAAGACGGAGACGCCGGAGCACCGCCGGGCGCGCCTCGAGGCCAGCCGCAAGGCGGGGATGCGCCCGCCGTCGGACCTCTACGCGCTGGCCGCGAGCTGCTTCGCCTGCCACACCGTGCCCGAGGAGAAGCTGGTCGACGTCGGCGGCCACACCACCGGCAGCGCCGGCTTCGAGCTGGTCGCCGCCACCCAGGGGGCGATGCGCCACAACTTCCTCGCCTCCTCGCTGTCCGGCGGCGGCACGGTCAACCGCGAACGGCCGCCCGAGGAGCGCCGGATGATGTACCTGGTCGGTCGCGCGGTGGGCCTCGAGTACGCGCTGCGCGCCGCCGCCGAGGCGACCGAGCCCGGCACCTACGCCCGCAACGCCGGCCGGCGCATCCAGGCGGCGGCGATCGAGCTGCGCAAGATCGCCCTCCTCACCCCGATGCCCGAGATCGACACGATGCTCGCCGCCGCCCACGGCGTGCCCTCTGTTCCGGGCGACCGCGCGAGGTTCCTGAAGGCGGCCGAGACGGTCGCCTCCGTGGCGCGCGGCCTGCCCGAGAGCTACACGGCGGCCCAGCTCGCGGACCTCGATCCGCTGGTGCGCGGCGAGCCGCTGCCCGCACCGCCTCCCGAGCCGGAGCCTGAGCCGGAGCCTGGGCCGGAGTCGGCGGAGGCGACCGCCGCGGCCGCCGACCAGACTGGAACCCCGGCCGCCACCGGCAGTGACGGCGGTGACGGCGGTGAGGGCGGGGCTGCGGTCGCCGGGGGCGCCGCGTCGGCGGCGAAGCCGGCGGCAGGGTCCGCGGCCACCGCCGGCCGGCCGGCGGTCGGTCCGGTGAAGACCCACATCCGGCCCCTCTCCAAGCACCGCACCCTGGGCCAGAGCGCGTGCAGCGGCTGCCACCAGGAGCAGAACAACTGGTGGGTGGGCGATCCCCACTCGCGCTCGGCGCAGCCGTTCTTCGACCGGGACCCCAAGCGGTTGAAGATCGCGCGGCTCTACGGCGTGCCGATCTCCGAGCTGACCCACGGCAACCACCTGTGCATGAACTGCCACGGCACCGTGATCTCGGGCAACGAGCCGTTCGACGTCTTCGACGGCGTCTCGTGCGAGAGCTGCCACGGCCCGTCCGCCGACTACATCGAGCCTCACAAGGCGGGCGACAAGTCGCTCGGCGTCAACCGCCCGGGCTACGTCGAAGGGCTGCGCCTCGGCATGAACGAGCTGCGCGACCTGGCCGTGCGCGCACGCGTCTGCTCGAGCTGCCACTACATCACCGACGAACGGCTGCTCTCCTCCGGCCATCCGAACGGCAAGGACTTCGACTACGTCGCCGCCATGGCCAAGACGCGGCACTGGTCGCGGCCGCGCTCGGGAGCCGAGATCGCCGCCGCCTTCGCCCCGGTGCTGGCGGCGCGCGGGCCGGTGCCCGACGTCCCCCTCGGAGTGCTGCCGGCCGCGGCGACGCCACCGGGCGCGGGGGGCGGGGCGGCCGCGGGGGCTGGAGCGGCCGCGGGCGCTGGACCGGGCACAGGCGCTGCTCCCGCCGGCTCGACAGCGGCCGTCGGGGGCGCGGCCCCGGCCGTCGGCGGGTACGCCCCAGCTCCCGGAGGCGGCGACCGGCCTCCGTCGGCCTCCGCGCCCCGGCCGATCGAGCTGCCGCCCCTCCCCGAGATCGATCCGTCGGCGACCACCGACGAGCTCCTGATCCTGCTCAAGAAGCGCCTGGAGCAGCTCTACGACGCCGTCGAGCCGGGCTCGGAGCCGCCCGCGGAGCCGCCGGTCGATCCTCAAGAGCCGGAGGAGCACCCATGACGATCCCACCCCGCTCGGACGCGGCCACCGGCGGTGACCTGGGCAAGACCCAGCTCCGGCGCCTCGACCAGTACCGCGACCGCTGGACCTCGCGCGGCAACGGCACCGGGCTCCTCTCGCTCTCCGACAAGCCGTCGCCCGCCGAGCTCGCCGCCATCGAGCTGTTCGCCGACTACGACGACAAGTTCCTCGAGCGCATCAGCCCCGATGTCTCGATCGCCGTCTGGGAGCGCGGCTCGGTGCTGTTCGAGGAGGGGAGCTACCTCGACCTGGCGTTCTTCGTCCTCGAAGGCACGGTGGAGGTCGCCGTCCACGGGCTCGCCGCGGGCAATCAGCCGGCGCCGATCTTCGACCTGTCGCGGACGGTGATCGCCCCGGGAGCGACCACCCTGGGCGCGTCGGACGCGGGGGAAGCCGCCGGCTCCCCGACCAGGCGGCACCCCCGGCACGAAGCGCCCACCGAAGGGTCGATCACCTTCCTCTCCACCATCGACTTCGATCTCCCCGCCGGCGCCGCCGCCAGCCTCGGCCCGGGGGAGCTGTTCGGCGAGATCGGCGCCATGAGCGGCTGGCCGCAGTCGGTGACGGCGCGCTGCCGCACCAACTGCAAGCTGGTCCAGATCCGGGTCCCCGCCCTGCGCATGATGAAGCGCAAGTCGCGGGCGCTCTCCGACCGGCTCGACGGCATCTACCGGCGGCGCTCGCTGGCCGCGCAGCTCAAGACCACGCCGCTCTTTGCCGACTGCAGCGAGGCGTTCCTGGCCGATCTCCAGGGCACTGTGGAGCTGGTCTCGTGCGAGCCCGGCGAGGCGCTGGTGCGCCAGGGCGAGCCGGTCGACGCGCTCTACCTGGTGCGCTCGGGCTTCCTCAAGCTGTCCCAACGCCTGGGCGAGGGCGAGCTGGCCTTCTCCTACCTGTCGAAAGGGATGACCCTGGGGGAGGTCGAGCTGATGCTCGACGGGCTGGACTCCTGGGAGGTCTCCGCCGCCTCGGTCGAGTACGCGGAGCTGGTGCGCATCCCCCGCGCCGCGTTCGAGCGCCTGCTCGCCGCCTACCCGGGGCTGGAGGAAGGGCTGTGGCAGACCGCCTCGGAGCGCATCCGCGAGGCCGGCCGGGCGCGCCGCCACGTCGGCCACACCGAGTTCACCGAGGTCGCCCTCGACCAGGGACTGGTCCAGGGCAGCAGCATCCTGGTCATCGATCTCGAGAGCTGTACCCGCTGCGACGACTGCGTGCGCGGCTGCGCCAGCACCCACGGCGGCCGGCCGCGCTTCGTGCGCGAAGGCGACAAGTACAAGAACCTGCTGATCGCCCGCTCCTGCTACCACTGCCGCGACCCGGTGTGCCTGGTCGGCTGCCCGACCGGCGCCATCCACCGCGCCGGGGTCGCCGACGTGGTGGCGATCGACGACCGCCTGTGCATCGGCTGCTCGACCTGCGCCAACAACTGCCCGTACGACGCCATCGTGATGCACGACACGGGCGAGACCTGGCCCGACGACATGGTGCCGGTCGGCCTGCGGGGGCGCCAGCGCGACGTCGCCAGCAAGTGCGACCAGTGCTTCGACACCGGCCACGGGCCGGCGTGCGTCGAGAGCTGTCCCCACGGCTGCGCGTTCCGGGTCGGCTCCCTGGCGGAGCTCGAGGCGCTGCTGGTGGAGGAGCCATGAGGCGGGAGGCGTCTGCACCCGCCGGAGCGAGATCTGCAAGGTCCGCAGCGGTGGCGGCGGCAGCCCGCGTCCCGGCCGCGCGGCCGACGTCGATCGCCGGACGGCGGAGCGTCGGGGGCACCGGATGGCGCCGGGGCTTCGCCGCGGCGGTGGTCGCCTGCCTCGCCGCCTACGCCGTCGACCGCGCCCTCTTCGAGCCCGGCCCCGCCAACCCGTGGCGGCTCGGCTACGGCGTCGCGGCGGCGCTGCTGCTGGTGACGATCAGCCTCTACGCGGTGCGCCGGAGGATGCCGGCGACCTTCGGCCGGCTCGGTCTGGGCAGCGCGCGCGCCTGGCTCCGTCTGCACCAGTACGGCGGCGTCCTGGTCCTGCTGCTGGTGCTGATGCACAGCGGCTTCCACGTGCCCACCGGGCTGGTCACGTTCTGGCTCTGGGCGCTGGTCCTGTGGGCCGGGGTCACCGGCCTGATCGGCCTCGGCCTCCAGCGCTGGCTCCCGCGGGTGCTCGGCTCCGGCCTCGCAATCGAGGCGGTCTACGAGCGCATCCCCGAGCTGATCGGCGATCTGCGCGCCCAGGCCGAGCGCCTGGCCGCGGAGTGCAGCGAGCCGGTGAAGGCCCTCTACGCGCGCCGGGTCGCTCCCGAGCTGGCGGCGCCCCGGCCCCGCTGGCTCTACTTCGTCGACATCACCGGCGGCAAGGCGGCGCAGCTCGGGGAGTTCGACCACCTGCGCCGGCACCTCGGCGCCGACGAGCGGGACAGGCTCGGCGAGCTGGCACGCCTCTACAAGACGAAGCTGCAGCTCGATGCGCAACTGACCCTCCAGCGGGCGCTCCGGCTGTGGCCCTGGATCCACGTGCCGGCGTCGTTGCTGGTCCTGGCGCTCCTGGCCGTCCACCTGGGGACGGTCTTCTTCTATTGAGACGATCGATGGCGAAGACTCGGCGCGAACGCAAGGGAACTTTCGGCGACGTCCGGCTGCCGGTGGCGCGTGCCTACGTCAGGCCGGCGTCGCGCAACCGGTTCCTGGCGCTCGGCGCCGCGGGCCTGGTGGTGCTGGCGGCGCTCGCCGGGTGGAGCCTGTTGCGCCACGACGCCGGGCTGATCTCGAACGGGCCGCTGACCTCAGCGCACGCCGAGTACGGCTCCGACTGCGCGGTCTGTCACGGCGGCTCCCGGCGGGTGACGGACGCGGCGTGCCGCGACTGTCACGAGCGCCGCGGCGGGGTGGCCCCCACGGCGGCCAACGCAGCCCAAGCGGCCGGGGCGGCCAAGGCCGCCGGAGCAGCCTCTTCCGCCGCTTCAGCCGGGCCGGCCGGGGCCGCCCAGGCCGCCGGAGTGGGCATCTATACCGTCGCCGCCCACTGGAGCGTCAGCCCGGCGGACCAGCGGCGGGACGCCTCCGCCCTGGAGAAGCTCCCGGAGGTCTCCTGCGCCGCCTGCCACCTGGAGCACCGGGGCCGGCAGGCCGAGATCGCCCGGGTCTCCGACTCGCTCTGCCTCTCCTGCCACGACTTCGGATCGTTCTCGACCGGGCATCCGGAGTTCGACTTCGCGGCCGACGAGATCCCCGACAGCGACAGCCTGCTCTTCACCCACAGCCATCACGTCAACGAGGTGATGCGGCGGCGCTCGCTCACCGACCCCGAGGCGGCCTGCCTGACCTGCCACGAGCCCAGTCCGGCCGGGGGCGGCTTCCGGCCGATCGACTTCGACCGCCACTGCGCCGCCTGCCACCTGACCGCGGCCGTCCGCACGCCGCCCCTCCCCGTCGCGCCGGTGGCCTCGGCGAAGGGCTCCGGGCTGGGCGTCGAGACGATCGAGACGGCGCGGCGGCGCGGGGGGCCGGCCGACCGCTGGGCCGACGGCCTGAGCACGGCCGAGTTCCTCCACTTCGGCGACCGGGTGATCAAGACCCCGCTGCGCCACCGCGACCCGTGGGTGCTCCACAACCTGCGGCTGCTGCGCCGGCGCCTCTACCCCAATGCCGGGATCGCCGACCTGCTCGTCACCACCGGCGACGCGTCTCCCGGGGAGACCCGCGCCCTCTACCGCGAGGCGATCGCCACCCTGGAGCGCCAGGCCGAGGCCCTCCGCGCGCGGCCCGAGCGGGCGCTCCAGGCCGAGCTCGTGAAGGTCGAGGCGCTGCTCGACGAGCTCCGCCGCCGCGTCGACACGCCGGGCGCACACCTCGACGAGGGGGCGTTCCGGCTCGCCGGAGGAGAGCGACCCGATCCCGCCGAGGTCGAAGCGATCGACGCGCTCGCCGCCGACCTCACCAAGGCCTGCCGGCAATGCCACCTGGTGCGGGACGCCACCATCGTGCGCGTCGAACCCGATCAACGCACGTTGCGCCGGGCCGAGTTCGAGCACCGGCCCCACGTGCTGCAGCGTGGCTGCCTCGACTGCCACAACGCGATCCCGATCACCGAGTACCTGGGCCAGGAGAAGGGCGCGCCGGCCGCCGTCGACCACGCCTCGATCCAGAACCTGCCCCGGATCGCGACCTGCCGCGCGTGCCACACGCCGCGCAGGGCGTCGCAGAGCTGCATCACCTGCCACGCCTTCCATCCGGACGCGAGACAGCGGGCCTTCGCGGCGGCGGTGACGCATCCTGTCCCGCCCCAGGCGAGCGATCCGGGCGCGGGCGAAACCCCGCCGTCCCAGGAGGTGTCCGATGCCAGCTAGGCTGCTCTGCCGGATCGGCCCCCTGCGCGGCAGCGACTTCGACCTGGACCGGGAAGCGATCCTCGGGCGCCGCCCCGACTGCACCGTCGTCCTGCCGGTGCCCGCGGTGTCCGGCCGGCACGCGCGCATCGCCTGGGACGAGACGGCGGGAAGCTACTTCCTCGAGGATCTGGGCAGCCTCAACGGCACCGCGCTCGACGGCGAGCCGCTGACCGGGCGGGAGCGGCTCGACCGCCTGCACGTGATCACCCTGGGCGGTAAGCTCGACCTGATCTTCCAGGGGCCCGCGCTCTGCGCGCCCAGGGCCGCTGCCGGCGCCCGTGACTCCAGCAGCGGCCCCGCCGGGGCCGCCGACTCGAGAACACTGCTCGAAGAGCTTCCGGTGGACCTGCCCGCGGCACTCGACGGCGGGCGCCGGACCGGAACCGGGACCGAGTCCGGTGCCGGCGGCGAGCGGACGGAGCTCGACCTGGAGATCCTGCCGCTGCCGGGCTCGATCGATCCACGGGACCGCGAGCCCCCCGAAGGAGACGCCGGATGACCGACGCCGACCTCACCGACACAGCACACCCCGAGCCCAGCTCCCGGGACGCCGGCCGGGAGCTGGACGTTCTCGTGGTGGGCGGCGGCCCGGGCGGCACGGCGACCGCGTTCCGCGCCGTCGAGCACGGCCTGTCGGTCCAGGTCATCGACTTCGACGACCTGATGCGGCGGATCCGCGACTACTCGAAGGACAAGCTGATCCTGCCCGGGTTCGGCGGCGGCGACCGGATGGCCTTCCCGCGGGGCGGCCCGCTGATCTCGGCGCTCGCCTTCGAGGCGATCGACAAGGACGAGATGTGCGCCCGCTGGAAGGGGCTCTACCGCCAGCACGGCGTCCCGACCCGCACCGGGGTCGAGCTGACCGGCCTCGAGCCGACGGCCGACGGCCGCTGGCGCGCTTCCGCCTGGGACAACCGCAGCCGCACGGACCTGACCTACGAGGCCCGGTTCGTGGTGCTGGCCGTCGGCCGCGGCGTCCCCCGGCGCTTCGACATCCCGGGAGACACGGAGGGGATCGCGTTCCGGCTCGACGACCCGACCGCCTTCGTCGGCCGGCCGGCGTGCGTCGTCGGCGGCGGCACCTCGGCGGCCGAGGCGGTCATCGCGCTGTCCAACGCCAAGGCCGCGGCGGGCGACCCGACCGCCGTCCACTGGTCGTACCGCGGCGACTCCATGCCGCGGGTGTCGCGGGCGCTGGCCGAGGTCTTCTTCACCGCCTACGTGGGCAACGGCAACATCCGCTACCACCCGCTGAGCGAGCCGTCGGCCGTGGTCACCGCCGGCGACCGGCAGGAGTACCTGTCGGTGCGCATCGACCGCCGCGAGCTGTCCGGGCGGCCGGCCGAGACCGTCCACCTGGAGTTCCCCAAGGAGCAGTGCATCGCCTGCATCGGCGAGGACGTGCCCGGGGCGCTGCTCGAAACCCTCGGCGTGCCGCTGGTGACCGGCGGCCCGCGCGGGCGCCGGCGGGCGGTGGTCAACCGGTGGCTGGAGAGCCGCCGCCCTGGGGTGTTCCTGGTCGGCGACCTGCTGAGCCAGGCCTACCTCGAGACCGACGACTTCGACGCCGACCCGGCCGGCTTCCGCGAGGTCCGCCACCGGGGCAACATCAAGTCGGCGCTGCGCGACGCGGTGCGGGTGGCCGACGTGATCCGGCAAAAGCTCGACGGCCGGAAGGACGACGAGATCGAGATCGACGAGGACGCGGAGCCGGCCGCCGCGGGCACCGGCCACCTCGCCGTCCCCGCGCCCTCGGCCGCCGTCGCCGCCGCCACCGACGAGAACGCCGACGGCCCGGAGGTCGCCGACCCGACCGATCTCGCCAGCCTGACCGGCCTGACAGGCGGCGCCTTCCTCACCCGTATCCTCCCCGGCGGCGTCGACGCCGAGGAGTACCCGCTGGCCCACGGCGCGGTGGTGACCATCGGACGGAGCGGCTGCGACGCGAGCTTCGCGGACGACACCGCGCTCTCGCCCCGCCACGCCTCCATCGCCTGGGTCGAGGACGGCTGGCTGCTGCGCGACGACGGCGGCGCCACCGGGCTGTTCTACGAGCTGCCGGCAGGGACCAAGCACGAGATCCGCGCCGGCGACCTGATCCGCTGCGGCCGGCAGTTCCTGCGCCTCGACGTCGAAGACGGAGGCGAGGGCGCAGGCCGGCGTCCGGTGCTGACCCACTTCGACCGCCAGGGCCGGGAGGTCGGCCGCCACGACCTCGCCGACGGCACGATCGTGCTCGGCCGTCAGGCGCCCGACCTGACGCTCGACCCGGACGACCGGACCCTGTCGCGCCGCCACCTGGCGATCGGCGTCGAGGACGGCCGGGTGCTGGTCAAGGATCTGAAGAGCGCCAACGGCAGCCTGCTGCGGGTTCGCGACGCGCTCCGGCTCCGGGCCGGCGACCGGTTCCGCGCCGGCGCGCAGCGCTTCCGGCTGGGTGTCAGCGATGTGGACGAAGTGGGCGATGTGGGAGACGGCGGCGACGGAAGCGGAACGCCTGCCGCCACCCCGTCCGCGCCGGCCCCGGCCGTTGCACCCCCCGCTGCCGCCTCTGCTCTTCCTTCCTCTTCGCCCCCGTCCCGATCGGAGCCCTCGGTCGAGTTCCGGGGCACCGGCCGCCGCCTCGTCGTGCTCCAGGGGCAGACGCTGTGCGAGGCCGCCGAGGCGGCCGGCGTGCCGATCAACGCCGAGTGCCACGCCGGGATCTGCGGCAGCGATCCGATCCGCATCCTCTCCGGCCGCGAGCATCTCCTGGAGGCCGAGCCCGACGACCAGGAGTGCGAGACCCTGGAGGAGATCTGCGAGCGCGAGCCGGGCGAGCACCGCCTGGCCTGCCGGGTGAGGGTGCGCGGGCCGGTGGAGGTGGAGATCCTGTGACCCTGCTACGATCCGACCGCTCCCCCGAGCGACCCGATCGAACCGAGACCCGCGCGACCTCCGTGAGCCCCCGATGACGCCCTCCGAGCACACCCTGCTGGTCGTCGACGACGAGGAGATGAACCGCGACGTGCTGTCGCGGCGCCTCGAGCGCAAGGGCTACCAGGTGGTGGTCGCCTCAGGCGGCCGCGAGGCGATCGACACCGTCGCCGGCCAGCCCATCGACCTGGTCCTGCTCGACGTCATGATGCCGGAGGTCGACGGCCTCCAGGTGCTCCAGGTCCTGCGCCGCCGCCACTCGCAGACCCAGTTGCCGATCATCATGGCGACCGCCAAGGGGGAGAGCGAGGACGTGGTGCGGGCCCTCGAGCTGGGCGCCAACGACTACGTGGTCAAACCGCTCGACTTCCCCGTGGTGCTCGCGCGGGTGGAGTCGCAGCTCCGGAGCCGCGCGGCGGCGCCGAAGTCCGTGGACGACCAGGGCGATCGCGAGCCGTCTCCCAGCGAGGTCGGCCCGGGCGTGACCCTGGCCGGCAAGTACCGGCTCGACGCGCTGATGGGCTCGGGAACGTTCGGCGCCGTCTACCGCGCGCGGCACCTGGAGCTCGCCCACGACGTCGCGGTCAAGGTGCTGCGCAGCGCCATGTCCGCCGATCCCGAGGCGCTCTCCCGGTTCCGTAGCGAGGGTGCCGCGGCGTGCCGGCTGAGCCACCCCAACGCGGTCGCGGTCCACGACTCCGGAGTCACCGGCGGCGACGTCGCCTACCTGGTCATGGAGCTGCTCGACGGCGTCTCCCTCGACCGCGAGCTCGCCGAGAGCGGGATGCTCGCGCCGCGCCGCGCGGCCGAGCTCCTGCTGCCGGTCCTCGAGGTGCTGGCCGAGGCCCACGAGGCCGGCCTGATCCACCGCGACGTCAAGCCGGGCAACGTCTTCCTCCACCGCGCACGCGGTCGCGAGGTGGTCAAGGTCCTCGACTTCGGCATCGCCAAGCTGATGGGCGAGACCGCGACCAGCCAGCAGCTCACCCGCGACGGCCTGCTGGTCGGCACCCCGACCTACATGGCGCCCGAGCGGCTGAACAACGAGGACTACGACGGGCGCTCCGACGTCTACAGCGTGGGCGTGATGCTCTTCCTGATGCTCGCCGGCCGGCTGCCCTATGTCGCCGAGCGCGGCGACCTGATGGCGCTGGTGGTCCAGCACATGAGGCAGCCGGTGCCGTCGGTGCGCGAGCACGCCCCCGGGGTGAGCGCCGAGATCGAGGCGGTGGTCACCCGCGCGCTCGCCAAGAGCCCCGAGGAGCGGCCGAACGCCCGCGACCTGGCGCGGCAGCTCGCTGCGGCGGTCGGGCTTCCGGCCGGCGAGGGGGCGGCCGAGGGCATGGGGACGCCGGCTCGAGCCCCGGCGGCTCCAGCCGCCCCGCCTGAGACCTCCGGCCGGTCCGGCGCTCCGGCGCCCGGATCGCGACCGGTCGAGATCGACGCGACCGTCTCGGTCGGGGCTGTCAAGGCGGGCTCCGGCGGCCTGGCCGGACTGCTGCGGCGCCTGCGTGGACGGAGGAACGACCGATGAAGCTGCGCGACAAGCTCGGCCTGGCGTTCCTGGCCGTCCTGGTGCTGTTCGCCCTCAACATGGTGGTCTTCTTCTGGGGCGATCACCGCCACAACGCCACCATCGCCGAGCTGCGGGATGCGCTGTCGCGCCAGCTCCAGCTCGGCGAGCTGGTCGAAGGGGTCGAGGACCGCAACCGCGAGGTCAACCTGCTCGCGGGCCTGATCAGCACCGGCGCGGTCGACTTCGACGCCGAGCAGATCGCCGGCATCCGGGAGCGGCTACAGGACAACCGGCGCAACTTCGAGGCGCTCAAGGCCGCGACACCGCCGGAGCGGACCGCCGAGCTGGCGCCGCTCGAGGCGACGTACGACCGGCTGCTGGACGGCTGGGCCGCCTTCTACACCGCAGCCGCCGACGGCTCTCCGACCGATCCGCCCCCGCCCGAGCTGGTGCGGGGCGTCCTCCAGCGGCTGCGCGCGCTCGAGCACACCGAGCTGCAGCGGGTCGACACCGCCGCCGACAGCTTCTTCGAGATCACCCGGCTGACCCGCAACATCACCCTGGCGATCTTCGCCCTCTCGGCCCTGACCGCCCTGCTGGTGGCGGCGATCACCGGCCGCGGCCTGGTGCGGCGCATCGGCCGCCTGGAATCCGGCGTCAAGGCGATCGGGCGCGGCAACCTCGACCACCGGATCGGCGTCGCGTGGCGCGACGAGCTGGGCGAGCTCGCCCGCGGCTTCGACAAGATGGCGGAGCGGCTGGTCTCGGCGCGGGCGGAGACCGAGGAGGCACGCACCGCGGCCGAGCGGGCCAACCGCGCCAAGAGCCGCTTCCTCGCCAACATGAGCCACGAGCTGCGCACGCCGATGAACGCCATCATCGGCTACAGCGAGATGCTGCTCGAGGACGCCGAGGATGCCGGCGACGAGGACACCGCGCCCGACCTGCGCAAGATCGTCGCCGCCAGCAAGCACCTGCTGGCGCTGATCAACGACGTGCTCGACCTGTCGAAGATCGAGGCCGGCAAGATGACGCTCCACCTGGAGTCGTTCGAGATCGCGCCGTTGGTCGACGAGGTGATCACCACCATCCGGCCGCTGGTGGACAAGCGCAGCAACACGCTGGAGCTCGACCTGGGCGACGGGATCGGAACCATGCACACCGACCTGGTGAAGGTCCGGCAGATCCTGTTCAACCTGCTGAGCAACGCTTCGAAGTTCACCCAGGAGGGCACGATCTCGCTCACCGCGCGGCGACAGCCCGGTGATGGTGACGGAGCGGGCGAGCGGATCGTCTTCGAGGTCTCCGACACCGGCATCGGCATGGACGAGGAGCAGGTCACCAAGATCTTTCAGGCGTTCACCCAGGCCGACTCCTCGACCACCCGCGAGTACGGCGGCACCGGCCTCGGGCTGACCATCAGCAAGCGCTTCTGCCGCCTGATGGGCGGCGACCTCTCCGCGCGCAGCACCCGCGGCGTCGGCACCACGTTCGTCGTCGACCTGCCGGCCGTGGCCGCCGACCTCGAGCAGGAGGCCATCGCCCAGGCCGCCGCGCCCGAAGCGCTGGAGGCGCTGGAGGTCAGACCGCACCCGGCCGGCCCGGCAGTGCTGGTGATCGACGACGACCCGGGCAGCCTCGGCGTCACCAGCAAAGCGCTGTCGCGCGGCGGCTTCCAGGTGATCACCGCGACCGATGGCCTCACCGGGCTCGAGATGGCGCGGACGATGAAGCCGGCCGCCATCACCCTCGACGTGCTGATGCCGGGGATGGACGGCTGGGCGGTGCTCGCCGCGCTCAAGCAGGACCCGGAGACCTCGGGCATCCCGGTGATCATGCTCACGGTCATGGACGACCGCGAGATGGGGCTGACGCTGGGCGCCACCGACTACCTGACCAAGCCGGTCGATCGCGACCGCCTGGTCGAGCTGATGCGGACGTTCTACGCCGACGGTCCGCCGGGCCACGTGCTGCTGGTCGAGGACGACGCCGACACCCGCGAGCTGGTGCGGCGCACCCTCGAGAAGGAGGGCTGGACCGTCGACGAGGCCGAGAACGGCCGGGTCGGGCTCGAACGGGTCGAGGCCGCGGCGCCCGACCTGATCCTCCTCGACCTGATGATGCCGGAGATGGACGGCTTCGACTTCCTCGAGGCGGTGCGAACCCAGATGCCGGCCGAGCGCATCCCGGTGGTGGTGGTGACCGCCAAAGAGCTCACCGACGACGACCGGCAGCGCCTCTCCGGCCGGGTCGAGACGGTAGTAGAAAAGGGCGGCACCAGCCGTGACCGCCTGCTCGAGGAAGTGCGCCAGCTCGTCCACACCTTTGTCCACCGGCCGGGACCGACCCGGGAGGCCTGAGCAACGTGTCCAAGATCCTGCTCGTCGAAGACAACGAGATGAACCGCGACATGCTGACCCGGCGCCTCGGACGCAAAGGGTACGACGTGGTCACCGCCGTCGACGGCCAGCAGGCGCTGGACATGGCGGGCTCGGAAGCTCCGGACCTGATCCTGATGGACCTGAGCCTGCCGGTGCTCGACGGCTGGGAGGCGACCCGCCGGCTCAAGGCGGCCGACGAGACGCGGGCGATCCCGGTCCTGGCGCTCACCGCCCACGCCCTGGCCGAGGAACGCGAAGCGGCGCTCGAAGCGGGCTGCGACGACTACGACACCAAGCCGGTCGACCTCCCCCGCCTGCTGGGGAAGATCAAAGCTCTGCTCGGCGAGACGCCCTAGCCGCCGGAGATCAAGGTCTTCTTGACCTTCTCCAGCGCGTCCTCTTTCTTCTTCAGCTCTTCCTGGACGCTCGACAGCTCCTTCTGGATCTGGGCGAGCTTCGTGCGCAGGGACTCGCTCTCCGTCCGCAGCTTGTCCTGCTCGGCCTCCAGCTCGGAGACCCTGTCGCCGGCGGCGGCGTTCTTGGCGGCGAGACGGTCGGTGCGCTCCGCGAGCTCCGCCTCGAGCTCCGCGATCTTCTTCTCCTGGTCCCCGGCCCGGCTGCCGACCCGGTTCAGCTCGGCGAGACACGAACGGGCGGCGGCGACCTCGGGGCCGTGATCGAACTTCGGGAACGAGCTCGCCAGCTCGTCGAGCGCCGCCGAGGCCGCGGCCGGATCCCCCTCCGCGGCCGGCGTCGACATCTGGATCATCTCGACCAGGGCGACGCCATAGAGCGCCGCGGCGCGATGATCGTCACCCGCGGGGGTCGAGGCGATCACCTGCCGGTAGATCTGGCCCGCCGCGTCGAGCCGCCCCTCCTCGAGAGCCTTGTCCCCATCGTGCAGCGCGCCGCGGAGCTGCCAGCGGGCGGAGAGCGACATCTCGGCGTTAGCGCCGTCCGCAGCACGCGCGCGCGGCGCGACCGCGATCACCAGCGTCGCGACGATGGCAAGGAGGAGGAACGGACGGAACAGGCGTGCGAGCGAGACGATCACTTCAGAGCTCCTTCGAGGCAGGCAAATGGGTTCGTGGGAGCGTAGCACGGCAAGCCCCGGCCCCGGCACACGCCGCTCCATGAGCTCCGCCATCCACCCCCGCAGCCTGCCGACCTTGTCCGGCTTCACCGACGCGACGACCACTTTGAGCATCTCGACTCTCCTTGGGTCCCGTGATCGGGCTGACTTCAGGCCTCGGGAACCGCTCGACGAGACTCGGCCCTGCGGCCCTTGACAGGAATACAGCAATACGGTTGACTGGCGACATGAAGGCCACGATGGAGATCCCGGACGAGCTCTACCGGCGCGTCAAGGCCAAGAGCGCACTCGAGGGTCGAGCGGTGCGCGAGGTGGCGGAGGATCTCTTCCGTAGCTATGTCGAAGAGCGTCCCCTGGCGGATCAACGGGAAGCTCCCCCGATGGAATCGCAGCTCGCGGAGGGTGAGCCGGCACCGGCGTGGTTCGGCACCCTGGGCAAGTACGCCAGACGAGTGGAGCGACACGACATGGACTCGATCCGCGAGAGCATCGCCCGCGGCATCGTCCGGGAACGCGAGCCGTGATCGCCGGTCTGGACACGTCGGTCGTCGTCCGGTTGTTGACCGGCGAGCCCGAGGATCTCGCCCTGGCGGCGGTGCGCTATGTCGAAGACAGGCGACAGGCGGACGACCGCCTCTTCATCTCCGACTGGGTCCTCGCCGAGAGCTACCACGCCCTCCAGTGCCACTACCAGGTGCCGAAAGCTGAAGTGCTCCAGGCCCTGCGGGACCTCCTGGCCGACCAACTCGTCGAGGGAACGGGAGACGCGCCGGCGGTGCTCGAAATCTCCGGCCTCGCTACCGCGAACCCCGGCTTCATCGACCGGGTGATCCATCGCAACTACCTGGGGTCCGGAGCGGACGAGCTCGTCACCTTCGAGAAGGCCGCCGCGAAGCTGCCGAACGTCCGGGTTCTGAACGGCGATCCGACCCTGAGGTAGCTGCCGCTCGAGCAATGACGTCAGCCCGCGGCATGCGGGCCGAACCCTCATCCACCCCCATTCACCCCCAAGACTCCGCTCGCCCCTAGCAGCCCGTGGTGAAAGTCCGCACGGTCGCGTTGCGGACGCCATGGGGCCGGATACGAGGCACCGCAACGCAGGCGATGCCGTAGCATCGTCGAGGAGCGGGAACGAAGTAGACGGCCCCATGCCGCCGCAACCCTCTGGGCGCATGGGGGTTGCGGCCGGCTTCTGCGTTGCTCGTCGACAACGATGGCACCGCATCGCTTCCTCCTCGCGCCTTGAATCCGCCTCGCAAGACCCATGCGCGCGACCATGTGGACTTTCACCACGGGCTGCTAGGGGTACAGCCACCCGAAGATGGCGCCGATGGCGAGACCGTAGAGCAGACCGTCGAAGACCTGCTTGGCGACGTACGACCACGGGCGGCCGAACCAGACGCCCTCGCTCACGTAGGCCCACGAGTAGGCTGCCCACGCGACCGTCGAGCCGACCTGGAACGGCAGCGTGAACCCGACGCCGCCCGGGATCGAGCGCGAGACGATGTAGGCCACCGTCAGGCTGACGAACAGGGCCCAGACGAACCACTGGACCATGTTCCGCCCCATCGAGGGACTGCCATTCGCCATGACCACGGCATACCCGACCGGGCCGTCTTCGAGCTTCTTGCGAAACTCCGGGTCTTGGAGCTCGCTCCGGTCGGCCATGTGCGGGAGCGTGTACAGCCCGGGCGCGGCACCCCGGAGCGCGGCCCGTACCGCCGGCTCGTCCGGAAGCGCCCCGAAATCCTTGCGGTGCCATGGCATCACCATCCAGACCATCGAGCTCAGAACGAAGACCGCGACGGCGGCGAGGACGGTCGGAAGCCACAGGGAGACCAGTGAAACCATTCACCTCTCCTTTCGAACGTCGTTTGGAAGGCCCCCGGATCATAGCGGAGCGGTGGCTTCGACGGGCTCGCCAGGCGCCCGGGGGAGCTTGCGAAGCTCAATGTTTCGGTTGCAGACCGTCCCGTCGGCCGAGATCGTCACCCTCGCGACAGGCTTGAGCCGGAGGTACCAAAACATCACGAGAGTGCTACCCGACCTGCCCCCGAGGCTCGTACTGGACAGAATGATCGGTCAAGAGCCCGCTCCACGCCGCGCAACACAGATCCTGTGTTTCTGTGCTACGCTCTCCCCATGCGTAACCTCACCGTCACGGTGCCCGACGAGGTCTACCGCCAGGCGCGTATCCGAGCCGCGGAGCAGGGACGCTCGGTGAGCGCCCTGGTGTCGGAGTACCTTGGCAGTCTCAGCGACCGGGAGAACGAGTTCGATCGGCTCACCGCGCAACAGGACGAGGTTCTCGCCGAAATCGACAGCTTCCGTGCCTCCGACCGCCTGGACCGCGACCAGCTTCACGACCGTGCGGTTCATTGACACCAACGTCCTGCTCTACTCGGTCTCCAAGGCGGAGGAAGAGAAGGCCAAGGCGGCGATCGCCCGCGAGATCTTGCACAGCCGAGACCTCGCCCTCTCCGTCCAGGTCCTCCAAGAGTTCTACGTCCAGGCCACCCGCGCAACCCGGCCGGACCCGCTACGCCACGATCAGGCTGTTCGACTGGTCGAGTCCTTCTGCCGCTACCCCGTCCAGGAGCTCACCCTCCAGATCGTCCAGGCGGCCTTCGTCACCCGCGCCCGCTGGGGCATCTCCTACTGGGACGCCGCCATCCTCGAAGCCGCCCGCTCCAGCGGCTGCGACCTCGTCCTTTCCGAAGACCTCTCGGACGGCGAAGACTACGGCGGTGTGCGGGTCGAGAACCCCTTCAGCGCCTCGGGCTGACGCCCGCAATCCCGCTGCGCCAACCAGGTGCGCGCTCAGGCCGGTACCGCCTCTCCCCTCCGACGATAGGTCAAGAGCAGCATCCCGAAGAGGAGGGGAACGAACGACAGGAGTTGGAACATCGTCGGCGCGGTCCCCAGGATCATCCAGGCGAGCAGAAGGGTCAGCAGCGGCTCGAAGCCGCACATCGCATCGGCTTTGGTCACCGAGATGCGGTGGATGCCCTCGATCCAGAAGATCTTCGAGAGGCCGAACAGGAGGAAGCCGTTGATCGCCACCAGGATCCAGACCGGGCGCAAGGCGGCGAGGGAGATGGAGTCACCGAGCAGGTACGCCAAGAGAAGGATCGTCGGCGCGGACATGACGCTGCGGAAGAACATCATCGTCTCGCTGGAGATCTCCTTTCGCGCCTTCTGCTGGAAGTAGTTGCCCAGCGGCGCCATGGCCGTCCCGACCAGGATCAGCAGGTCTCCGGGGTTCGCCTGGTGCACGTTCGGCAGAAGTACGATCGCCGCACCGAGAAGCGTCAGCAACGCTCCCAGAATGTGCTGTCTCGCAAAGTACTGTCTGTGCCAGACGTTGAACAGGAGGAAGGAGTAGAAGACCTCCGTCAGCCCGATCAAGCTCGCGTTTCCCGGGCTGGTGAACTCGAGGCCGAAGAAGATGAACCCGTAATAGAGCCCGATGAAGAGCGACACCCAGACCATGTAGCCGAGCGCCCTGCGGTTCTTGAGCTCAGCCCACTTCCTCCGCTTCGCCATCAGCGCCGCGAAGAAGAGCGTCGCGAACAGCGTCGTCCACCCGAGGGATGCGAGCGGCGTCGTCCCCGCCACGGACAGGGCGGTAACGATCGGGAAGAAGCTCCAGAGGACCCCGCTGCCGGCGATGAACAGCTCCCCCTTGCGCTCCTCTGACATCGCGCGATTCTAGCGGGTGGGACCGGCCGCGCCCGACCCCAAGCCTGCCGTACAGAGTGGCTAGAGTAGCCGTACAGGAGATCCACCGATGGGAGACCGCACGAAGCTGACCGTCCGCCTGCCCCGCGAGAACCTGGAGTTCGTCAAGCGCTACGCGGCCGAGCACCAACTGACGGTAACCGACGTCCTCAACCGGTACCTGACGCGACTTCGCGAGGGAGCCACGGGGCGTCCCATCCATCCGTCCGTCGAGAAGATCTCCGGCCTCGTCCCGTCGGATTTCGACGCCCGGGCGCTCTACCACAACCACCTCCTCGGCAAGCACGAGTGAACGTCCTCGTCGACCTGGACGTCCTTCTGGACGTCATCCAGCGCCGCGAGCCTCACTACGCCGACTCGGCTGACGTACTCAGCCGGATCGCCGGCGGAGAGCTCGAAGGCACGGTCGCCGGCCACGCGATCACCACCATCGACTACATCGTCTCCAAGTTCTCCGGGCGTGGCGCCGCGGAGAAAGCAGTCGACTGGATCCTCGGAGAGCTGGACATTGTCTCCGAAGGCCGGGACGTCCTCCTCCGGGCGCGGAGCTTGGACATGGACGACTTCGAGGACGCGGTCGTAGCCGCCGCCGCGGAGCGAGCACACTGCGACCAGATCGTCACCCGCAACCTCGACGACTTCGAGCACGCCCCCGTCCCGGCCGTCACGCCGCGCGAGCTCGTGATCGACCTGGACGATGCACTCTGAGAAGGACACCGTCAGTCGAGGAATTCACGCCATTCCTCAGACTCCGCCACGGACTTGATGACCTCGGCCCGTCTCCGCAAGAACCTCTCGAGATGGGGGCGGACGAACAGCCCATCCGCCAGCCGCCCCGCCGGACCGAGCGGCGAGCGGAAGTCGATCCGATCACACAGGACCGTCGCCGTCCCCTCCTGTCGAAACGCGTGATCGTGGGTCAGCCGGGCAAAGATGCCCTCGACCATTCGATCTCGAAAGTGCCAAGGGCGATCGAACGCGTCGATCGTGGCCGTCAGCTCGAACCAGAGGCCGAAGTGCTTGCCCCGAAAGGTGACACAGTCGCCGAGCCCGAGCAGCCCAGTGGTCACACCGCCCACGACTCTCTCCCGCGTCTGGCTCGCGGAGCGGACATGGAGGTCGACCGAGCGGGCAAGGTCGAAGACCCGTTCGATCGGGGCGAAGATCTCGTGCTCTAGCTCGATCACTGGCATCGTCGTTCTCTGGGGGCTGGGGGGTCCCTGACCGACCCAATCGTAGCCCTCTCCGCGTCACGACATCCTGTCATCGACCCGGCACTCGATCGAGCTCTGCCGGAGCAGATCACGCACGGCGTCGAGGCCCGTCGGCGAGGGGACGGGGACCTCGGCCAACACGCGTCGAGACTCACCGAAGAGTTGCAGCGACCAGAGCCCGGTCTCCTCACCCTCACCGTACCGGCTCCACCACGCCTCGCAGGACCTGACTCGATCGAGCCGCACAACGCTCTTTCCAGTCCCAGTCCGGATGACGAGCTTGGTGCGATCGAGGACGAACCTCCGCGGGTAGAACGAGCCGGCCAAGAAGAGGAAATAGAGGAACGTGCCGAAGAGGAACCCCAGGCAGGCGGTCAGCAAGACGTCTTTCGGCCCCACGGAGGGAACGGTCCAGGAGACAAGGAGAGTCAGGACCACCAGGGGTGCCCCGGTCCACAGCATCGTCCAGCGCCACAGGGACCAGCCCTGCCCCCTCATCGCCTCGACCATCTGCTCGCGTCGGTAGTCGAATGGCTCCTTCCAACGGAGCCTCGGGCGCCTACGCCACATGGCGATCGGGAGTGTCCAACGAAGTCACCGCCCGCGCAGCCCTCGGTCCGCCATCCCGGCGCCGGAGGTCACGCCATGGCTTCGATTGAGCTGAGCGCTCTGGCGCGAAAGCCGGGCCTCGCGCAGGGCTTCCTCGTCCGAACGCAGGCAGCACTTCTTGTACTTGCGCCCACTCCCGCAGTGGCAAGGATCGTTGCGGCCAGGGAGCCCCTCGTCCGTGCGCTGAATGACCGACCCCTTGGAGCGACGCCAACGCTTGCTCCTCACGTCGCGCCCTGAAGGCCAGAAGATCGAAAGGAGGAGCCCGCCGAGGCCGACGACGAGCGCCACGAGCGAGGAAACCGGCTGACGGAAAAAGTTGAAGTAGTCCGGCTCCCCTTGGAGCAGCGCCAGGGCGGCCTGCAAGGTGAGGATCCCGAAGAGCCCACCGAAGCAGTATCGGGCGAGCAGGGTGGCGTGGCGTCTCAGAGGGTTCATCGACTTGCGATACGTGCCCGTCTTCGGTTCATTCCGTCGACCGTGCGAAGACGCGCGCGAGCCGATCGCCAGGGACCAGGTACTTGGAGGCCCTCCGCTGAGACCACGGCTGCGTCGTTCACCATCTCGGGACGTGCTGCGTAGAAAACGCCCACGACAGGAGCCCGCATGGCAGCCCCGTTGCCCCAGGAGCCCCCCCGATAGGCAGACCGGGCGGCGTCCTGCCAGGGTTCCCCCGCCCGGATCCGCCTGAGCAGGCGCGCCGTTCCCGGACCATAGCCCCGGCTCCAGCGGTAGCTGCTAGCGAACCGCCGCGCCAGGTGATCCTGCTGAACGTGCCCGTTCGCGAGCAGCGTTTCGGCCAGGTCCAGGGCCATTTGGGTGTCATCCGTCCAACGAGTTGCACCCGACCCCGTCCAAGAGCGCTTCGAGCGCTATCGCACCCTGCTGCGCGACCGCCTCCCGAACAGTCAAGGCCACATGCACCAAGCCAGGAAGACCCTCCTCGAACAGCTCGACCGCATCGGCGATCAGCTCTTCGGTCACCCCACCATCGAGGACTCTGACGGGCGGATCCTCCGGGTCGTCGACCGAACCAACAACGCCCTCGAGCACCTCTTCGGACAAAACGCACGCCGACTGCGACGACGCACCGGCCACAAGAACCTCGGAAAAGATCTCGAAGATCTCCCCGCCGAAGCACTCCTCGTCCACAACCTCCACGATCCCCTCTACCTGCGACTCCTCGCCGGCTCCTTCGAGCTGCTTCCGAGAGCCTTCGCTGCCCTCCAAGGACCCGTCCACCCAGTCCGACGAAACAAGCCTCACCAACCGCTCAAGCGGCGCCTCAGAAACCTCGCACACCAATTAACAACACACCGCGACCCCAAACACCAACTAGGACAAATCGCAACCGGGGCCTGACGCACTAGCTTAGAAGTACCATTCATAAGCAGAATGAGCAGCTTATCCTCGCACCGAAGTTCGTACCACGAAGTTGGAGAGAATCCCTTTGTCGCTCCGCTATCCTCTTGTACCCTGGTGAACAACTCCGTGAGGCGAACCGCTTCCAGTTACCTTCTGGGATCTCGCCGCCGAGAATCGCCTTCTCTAGCGCCGACGACTCACCCACTGGTCCAGCCAGTCCGTAACCAGCCGCTCGATTGACGTCGTGCTCTCCTTGTCGAATGCCTCTATCCCATTGGAGAAATGCGGAAAATTGAGTCCACCGATAGGATTCGTCCACCGCTCTTGGACCGCGGTCCGATAGCCTTTCTCAATCAGAGGAAGAATTGGTTTGCCCTGACCGCGAAAGAAACCATACTCCTGAGCCAAGTTCGCACTAAAGCTTTCGTCTTTTTCAAGCTCGCCTCCGCCTGCGATAAGCACAATTGCAGCTTTACACGCCCACATCGTGGCTTCGACCTCGTCTGGTGTGGTTAGACGGTCCTCAGTCGTTATTTTGGCTTCTACTGGCTGACAACCGTTCCTTTCGAGGGCGCCATGCACCTCACGCACGATCTGAGCGTACCTCCGATCCTCATCGAGGAACCGCCTTGACACGAACACTGGAATCTGACCATCCTTCGAGAAAGCAGCTCGGTAGCTTCGCACCACCCTCCGGAGACGGTCGGGCGCTCGAGCCACAACGTCGTCTGGATGCTGCGGGTAGATGGTCTTATGGGCTTCACGAGCTTCCAGAATCCTTGCCTGAGCTCGAAACCAATGGGGAAGATCTCGAATGTTCGAGTGGAGCTTCTCTTCGAAGCCCTGCTTGTCCGCTACAGTTCCCGGAAGCGGTTCACAAGCCGCGACCAGCAACGCATTCCCTCTTTCCGCCCCGCCACGTCGCAGAAAGGCGGAGAGTATATTGAGATCGCAATCCATTATGGCCTCTGTGAGCTTCGCAAGGATCCCTGGATCATCACGGTGCTCAATTGACACAGTCCGAGCACCCTTGTAGGGAAATACGAACCGCAGGACCCGCTGGCGTGTGTCTGCGGATACAACAGCCCTGTCAATGTCGACGGCTTCCATCGGGCCCGACTCGAACCTCTCCCTGAAGCCATACCCTCTCCAGTCTACGTTGTCAATCCATCCATGAGCGATCCGGCCGACGTCCGTCCACACGAGCGGAGGAAGATCAGCGCGATCAATGCTGATCGACTGGAATCTGAGCTCCCTCAGTGTCGCCTCAACTTCGGAGTCGAGAAATACATCAGGGGTCTTGAGCGTCACGCTTCCAGGAGGCTCACAGATCAAGGACAGGTCATGAATACGCGATAGGTCATCTTGGTTATTCGTCGTCCTGGCAGCGAGGATCGTCGCAGCCTCTGCAAGAGCAATGTTCAACTGAGGTGTGGCAGAAAAGGCCTTCGCCAACACGCCGGGTTGGTCCATGTGCTGGCAATTTACCTGGAACATCCATGGCCACTTGCCACAGTCGAGTACTGATACCAATAGATCACCAACTGGCCTTTGCCCAGGCTCTGTAATCGCAACGTGGATCGTCGTGTCGTGGATTAGACCGAGGGGCGCCCTGTGCCACCATGGCAGGGGTATGCTTGAGTCGCTCGGCAGTTTGAGGAGATCGCCAAGTACCTGCATGCTGTTATCCCTCTGGGAAAGTTCGTAGGATAATCCTATTGTCCGGAGATAGAGGCGCACAGAGCCACGGTTGGGTGATTGGCGCATCGCCTACATAATGCAGGCTCCAACGCACCTGACCACAGTTGGGGCCTCCATACGCCGCCCATCGCAATCAAGCTCCTGAGTTACGACAATGTACCAGAGCTGCAGCGCCGAGGCAACTACTAACGGGTCGGCAAGAGCCTTAACCCGCGAACTCTCTCGCGTTTCTCCAACTCGTATTCGGATTTGGCCGGTTCTTCACTGTCCGGATAGACCTCGCCCGGAGAACAGACGAACTTCGCTGTCTCCGGTAGGCGGGGCGACCTATCGGTAGAGCGCATGCTGCTGGCTGCGCTACCCCGGCGCTACATGAGACACGAACGGCCTCCTCGGAGGAAGACTGCGTTGCCGCCGTACCGCCGCTCGACGGGGAGTTGATCCTCGCCGGCAGTGTGCTCAATGAGGCGGCGGACGACTTCGGGCACCTGATCTCCCGCCAGCCTTATGCGGTGCTGCGCCCGGGCTCGGTGGAGGATGTGGCGAAGATGGTCCGCTTCGTGCGCGAGCTGGGCCTGCACATCGCCGGGATGGGGGCGGTGGGCGACAGCCACAGCACCTTCGGCCAGGCCCAGGTGGCGGCCGGCGTGGTGATCGACATGGCGACGCTCCGGTCGATCGGTCCGGTCGGACCGGACGGGGTGTGGGTCGAGGCCGGGGCGAGCTGGCTCGAGGTGCTGGAGGCGACCTTGCCCTCCGGGCTCAGCCCGCCCACCTTGACGGATTACCTGGGCCTGCGGGTCGGTGGCACGCTGTCGGTGGGTGGGATCGGCGGCCAGGCGTTCCGCCACGGGCTCCACGGAGGCATCACACTGCTTGGCGTCGTTGCTTGCCGGGCGGTTGAAGGTCGATCGAGACGGTCCATCCGAGGGCCCGAGCGTAGCGCCCGATCGTCGAGAGTCGGATGTCTCCCGCATGGTTCTCGATCCGGCTGATCGCCGACTTCTTGGTGTTGAGCCGGTCGGCCACCTGTTCCTGGGTCAAACCGGCCTTCTTGCGCGCCTGCCGTAGCAAGATGCCCACCTTGAGCTCCTCGTACCCGGCTTCGAATCCCTCGGCAAACTCCGGGTCCTGTCGAGCGCGATCCTCTGCGTACCGCTTCACGTCACTCATGGCCGTTTCCTTCTGGCCCATGGGCCTTCCGCCCACTCCTCGATCAGCCGAAGGACCCAGACTACCTTCTGCGCCTTCTTGCTGGGCAGATTGTCGAGGAACTCCTCCACTGGGCAATGCCCCGCGTGCGTACGGTAGAAGCGAACCTGCCGCATTTCGCGAGGTTGACACAAAAGTGAACTCGCGGGCGACTGCCTCCGTAACTTGAGCGTCCTCGACGGAGGCCCACCTCCACTCACCCGGCACGCGTCGCCGGGGTGCTCGACACCACGTACTTCTTGGCCGCGTCGATCGTGCGGCCGAAGGGCTCCATCCAAGTGGGGCGGGGTGCTCTCGCCGGAGCCACCCACCCCACCGCGCTTCACCCGGAGATCGGCCCGGAGATCGGCGCTCTCTACGCCAGCGCCAGCAGCGGGATCCAGAGTGCACCTGCAGCGGCGCCCGCGATGGCGGCGATGATCCAGCCCGCGAGCGCCACGCCGGCGACGATGGCCGCGATGGTCAACATGACCTTGAACATCTCGACCAGGTCGTCGTACGTCGGCGAACAGATCTTCTGGCACAGGCCCCACAGGACGTTCTCCCACAGCACGAAGCAGACCTGGCCCGCGCTGTTGGTGTACGCACCCAGGTGGAAGTTCATCACGTAGGTGTAGCGACCGGGGCTCGTTTCACGGAAGAGCTCGACGTGGAAGTGGCTCACGGAGTGGGATTCGCACCAGCCGAAGGGATGGGGAACGTCGGTCCGGAACTGGAGCCGCCAGCCGTAGAGCGTGACGCTGATGATCGCGTCTTCCTCCGGCACGATCGTGCCCGGGACCCCGGGAACCGGGAGATCGAGCCCAGGAAGACTCGGCGTCGGCAGTTCCCGACCGGGGAACACCACGCCAGAGGCACCCAGGAGCGGGAGAGATACCCCTTCCTGGTTCTCCAGGTTGGCGGGATACCGGAAGTCCAAGCTCAGATCCAGCTCACCGTGTTGGAGGATCGATCGCAGACTGTCGCCCACGACCTGGTTGAGGTTGGGACCGCCCTGGAGCTTGGCCTTCCGGAGGGCGGCGAGGGGCGGGTTGCCCTTGGCAGGCTGTCCCTCAATCCACCGCTCGATCTCTTCGGGGGTCGCCGCAACGGGATGTCTCAGGTCCTTGAACCAGCGACCGACCTCCGGGCCGAAGGCCCACGGTGCGGCCGAGACGACCTCGTCGTCGTGAGATCCGAACAGGCGGAACAGGCCCGGTTGCAGAAGGACGTTCTGCTCGAGCGACGGTCCCTGGCTCGGCGGGACGATCATTCGCTCGGCTCCGCCCAGAGGGCTCGCGCCGACGGCTCCGGTGAGGCCGAGAGTCGCTCCGGCGAGCCCGGCTCCACCCGTGGCGAGCAAGGTGCGACGGCTCAGGTTCTCAGGGGTCGACTTCTTTTCGCTCATGGGATGCTCCTCTGGATTGCGGCCACGCCATGAGCCCCGCGTTCGCGAACGCCTGGACGACCTCGTCAAGCTCCAGATCGGGGTTGGTCACCTCGACGCAGTAGACGACCGTCTGTCCCCGCTTCCGCGCGCCCGCCGGAATCGCGCCCAAACCGGCGAGGGTCTGCTCGAGATCGGGCACCGTCTCCGGATCTCGCAGGTTCGCCGTGTCGAACACCTGCGCGTCGATCTCGAAGCACTCGATCCGACGTTCTCGTCTTCCTCGTCTCGGCATCGTCCCCGCCTCAGCTTCGGAGCATCCTCGAGGTCAAGCCTCGCGCCGCGGCACGGCGGTGGCCTGGTTGAGCTGACGTGCCAGGGAACCGGAGAAATGAAGAATGAAGAGTTATGCGCAACGTAGTATCAACAGGATTATTGCACAAAGTTCCTCGACGCGCAAGGCCAGGGGGCTCAACGCCTGTCACAGAGGCGCCAAGTCCGCCAGGCACTCCGCGTACCGCTCCGCCGCCCGCCCCACCTCCACCTGGCCGAGCTCGAGAGTGGTTTCCAGGCCTTCGGGCTTGGCGTCGCAGGAGCGGGCGTCGGCGACCTTGGCGGTGAGGTTGTCGGACTTGAGAAGGCCGTTGGAGATGGCGGAGCCGACGACGGAAGTGGTGGCAGCGGGTACGGCTGCGAACGCCCTGCATGCGGAACGGGCCGACGGAGCACCCCGCCTTGGTCCCGACCTTGCAACGTCATCAGGGAGTGACCTGACCGCCGCGCGCGGCCGGGAGACTCGAGCTCATGATGAA
This sequence comes from uncultured Acidobacteriota bacterium, assembly GCA_963843755.1. Lineage (GTDB taxonomy): Bacteria > Acidobacteriota > Thermoanaerobaculia > Multivoradales > DATKCC01 > CAWJLS01. The sequence goes on along the minus strand of CAWJLS010000010.1, from coordinate 158,448 downwards.
CGGACCGGGCCGGCCGGCGGCCCGGTGGAGGAGGAGCGAGACCCTATGAAGACGATCCGCGTTGGCATCAACGGTTTCGGCCGCATCGGCCGCTGTACGTTCAAGCAGCTCCACCACGACGAGCGCTTCGAGGTGGTGGGGATCAACGATCTGGCCGATCTCGACGATCTGGCTTACCTGTTGAAGTACGACTCCGTCCACGGCTGGTACTCGGCCAAGGTCGGGCTGGAGGGCAAGAAGCTGCAGGTGGACGAGCAGGTGATCCCCTTCTTCGAGGAGACCGACCCGGCGAAGATCCCGTGGGGCGATCTGGGGGCCGACATCGTGATCGAGTCGACCGGTGCGTTCCGCGACCGGGAGAAGGCGGCCAAGCACCTGGACGGCGGAGCCAGGCGGGTGATCATCTCCGCACCGTCGAAGAACGCGGACGCGACCTTCGTGGTCGGCGTCAACCACGAGACCTACAAGCCGGACGAGCACAGGATCGTCTCCGCCGCGTCGTGCACTACCAATTGCCTGGCACCGGTCGCCAAGGTGCTTCATGACGTCTTCGGCATCGAGCGGATGATGATGACCACGGTCCACGCCTACACGACGAGCCAGTCGCTGATGGACAAGCCGGTCGACCACCGGCGGCGGGGCCGGGCGGCGGCGGTGTCGATCATCCCGACGACGACCGGCGCGGCCAAGGCGACGGAGCTGGTCATTCCGGCGCTCAAAGGGCGCATGGACGGCATGGCCATGCGCGTGCCGGTGGTCGACGGCTCGATCGTCGACGCGGTCGCCACCCTGGAGCGGGAGGCGAGCGTGGACGAGCTCCACCAGGCGTTCGAGGACGCGTCGTCCAGGGCGCCGCTCGCGGGCATCCTGCGGGTGACCGGTGAGGCGCTGGTCTCCCACGACATCATCGGCGACACCCATTCCTCCGTGGTCAGCGCGCTGGACACCATGACCGTCGGCCGCATGGCCAAGGTGCTCTCTTGGTACGACAACGAGTGGGGCTACTCGGCCAGACTGAAGGACCTGGCGGCCTACATGGCCGAGCAGGGGCTGTGACCCGCACGCCGACCGATCTCCGGGCCGCCGGCAGCGGCCAGCTCGCGCTCGGCATCGACCTGGGCGGAACGAAGATCGAGCTCGCCCTGGTCGATGACGCCGGGGCGATCCGCGCCCGCCGCCGGGTCGAGACGGAGGCTGACGCCGGGGCCGACCGGGTGATCGAGGACATCGCGAAGGCCGGGAAGGAGCTGGTCGATGAGGCCGGCGGGGCCGGGTCGAGCGAGCTGAGCTCCGGCGGCGCCCTGGCCGCGGTCGGTGCCGGCGTCGCCGGCCAGGTGGACTCCCACGCCGGCATCGTCCGCACCACCCCGAATCTCCACGGCTGGGACGACGTGCCGCTGGCCGACCGACTGGAAAGGGCCTTCGGCGTGCCGGCGGCGATCACCAACGATTTGAACGCCATCACCCTGGGCGAGCAGGCCTACGGCGCCGGCAAGGGCTACGACGACCTGGTGGTGGTCTTCGTCGGCACCGGCGTCGGTGGCGGCGTGATCACCGGCGGCCGGCTGGTCGAGGGCGCCGGCGGCTACGGCGGCGAGATCGGCCACACCACCCTGGTCGCCGATGGCAGACAATGCACCTGCCGGAGCCGCGGCTGCCTCGAAGCCTACGTGGGCGGCTGGGCGATCGCCGCCCGCGCCCAAGACGCGGCCCGGAAGAATGCGGCCCGGGAGGATGAGGAGGGCGGGCGCGAGCTGGTCCGCCTGGCCGGATCGATTGACCAGATCACGGCCGCGACGGTGGACCGGGCGGCGACGGCGGGCGACCCGCTGGCCCGCCGGCTGGTCGAGGAGACCGGCCGGCTGCTCGGCTTCGGCCTGGTGGGCGTGATCCACACGTTCAACCCCCGCCGGTTGGTGCTGGGCGGCGGCGTGATCGACGGCATGCCCGACCTGGTGCCGGCGGCGACTGCGGTGATCGAGGAGAGCGTGATGACGGTGTTCCTGGAGGATTTCGACATCGCCCCCGCCGCCCTCGGTGGTGACGCCGGCGTGATCGGCGCCGCCCGCTGGGCGCGCATCCGGGGCGCCGACAGACCCGAGAAGGGGAAGGAAGAGAGCGAGGGCACATGACCAAGCGGCCGGCCAAGACGGGTTCCAAGAAGTCCTCGCAGCCTACGCCGGCTCCCGCGACACCCGGCCCTCCCCGAGCCCGCGCAAGCGAGCCGCATGCCCCGGAGGCGTCCACCCAGAGCCTCCCGTCCGGCCCCGCCCGCCGGGTGATGATCGAGGCCGTGAGCCCGCAGATCGACTGCGGCCGCTTCCCCGTCAAGCGCACGGTCGGCGAGGCGCTCACCGTCGAGGCGGACGCCTTCACCGACGGCCACGACGCCATCGCCTGCGTGCTCCTGGTGCGCCCCGAGGGGGACGACACCTGGCGCGAGGTCCCCATGGAGCCGCTGGGCAACGACCGCTGGCGGGCGCGGGTCGTCCTGGACGCGCCGGGCCGCTGGCTCTACTCGGTCGAGGCCTGGGTCGACCGGTACGTATCGTGGCGTCGAGACCTGGCCAAGCGGATCGAGGCAGGCCAGGACGTGACCGTCGACCTCCGGATCGGCGCCGCACTGCTGCGCGCTGCCGCCTCCCGGGCACCGTCTCCGGAGCAGGCCCCGGAGCAGGCGGACGATCGCAAGACCCTCGAGACCCTGGCGGAGCGGATCGACCCCGCTGGCGGGCCGGGACCGGGACCGGGAAGGGTACAGGAACCGGGCTCGGGAAGGACGACGGTCCCGTACGAGATTTCGAAGGCCACGAAGGCGCCTCGTCCGGGCAAAGCACCCCAGCCCGCCAGCTCGCCCCCGCTCGAGGCCGCGGCGCGCCCGCAGTCCGCATCCAAGGTCGTCTCCCGGGCCGGCTACCTCGCCCTGGACACCGAGACGGCCGCCCTGGCCCGCCGCTACCCCGACCGCTCCCGCGCCACCCGCTTCGAGCGCGAGCTGGCGGTCTGGGTCGACCGGGAGCGGGCCCGCTTCTCCACCTGGTACGAGATGTTCCCGCGCTCGGCCGCGGACGAGCCCGGCCGCCACGGCACGTTCAAGGACGTCGAGAAGCGGCTGGACTATGTCGCCGGCATGGGCTTCGACGTGCTCTACCTGCCGCCGATCCACCCCATCGGCACGACCCACCGGAAGGGCGTCAACAACGCCACCACCGCCGCCCCCGGCGACGTCGGCAGCCCGTGGGCGATCGGCAATGCGGCCCAAGCGTCGGAGTCAGGCGAGGGCGGCCACAAGAGCATCCACCCGGATCTGGGCACGCCGGCGGACTTTCGCCACCTGGTCGAGGCCGCCCGCGCGAAGGGGATCGAGATCGCCCTCGACATCGCCTTCCAATGCTCCCCCGACCACCCGTACGTCCGCGAGCACCCGGAGTGGTTCCGGAAGCGGCCGGACGGGACGATTCAGTACGCCGAGAACCCGCCGAAGAAGTACGAGGACATCGTCCCGTTCGACTTCGAGACGGAGGACTGGCGCGCCCTCTGGGAGGAGCTGGCGAGCGTCGTCGAGCACTGGATCGGCGAGGGGGTGAAGATCTTCCGGGTCGACAACCCCCACACCAAGACCTTCGACTTCTGGGAGTGGCTGATCGAGCGGGTCCACCGCGAGCACCCGGACGTGCTCTTCCTGTCGGAGGCGTTCACCCGGCCGAAGGTGATGGCGCGGCTGGCCAAGCTCGGCTTTTCTCAGTCTTACAATTACTTCCCCTGGCGGAACTACAAGGGGGAGCTGACCGAGTACTTCACCGAGCTGACCCGCACCGAGCTCGCCCAGTACCTCCGCCCCAACCTCTGGCCGAACACGCCGGACATCCTGACCGAGCGGCTCCAGGTGGGTGGGCGGCCGGCCTTCGTCCAGCGCTTCGTCCTCGCCGCGACCCTCGGGGCGAGCTACGGCATCTACGGCCCGGCGTTCGAGCTGTGCGAGGCCACCCCGCGGGAGCCGGGCAGCGAGGAGTACCTCGACTCGGAGAAGTACCAGCTCCGCCGTTGGGACCTCGAGCGGCCGGACAGCCTGCGGGAGCTGATCGCCCGGGTCAACCGCATCCGCCACGCGAGCCCCGCCCTCCAGCAGAACGGCACGCTCCGCTTCCACGGCGTCGACAACGACCAGCTCCTCTGCTACTCGAAGGCGGCGCCCGACGGCCGAGGAGACGACCGCGAGCCCGACGTCATCCTGACCGTGGTCAACCTCGACCCGCACCACACCCAATCCGGCTGGACGGACCTCGATCTCCGTGCGATGGGCGCCCCCGCCCTGGACGACGACGCCCCGTTCCAGGTCCACGACCTGATCACCGACGCCCGCTACCTCTGGCAGGGGCGGCGCAACTACGTGGAGCTAGACCCCCACGTGGTGCCGGCCCATGTCTTCCGGGTGCGACGCAACGGTCACCGGGAGGAGGACTTTGACTACTTCACCTAGCCCCTCCGCCTTCCCCAGCGATCCGCTCTGGTTCAAGGACGCGGTCATCTACCAGGTGCACGTGCGCACCTTCGCGGACTCGAACGGCGACGGCATCGGCGACTTCCCCGGCCTCGCCTCGAAGCTCGACTACCTCCAGGAGCTGGGCGTCACCGCGATCTGGCTCCTCCCCTTCTACCCGTCGCCGCTTCGCGACGAGGGCTACGACATCGCCGACTACCGGGACGTCAACCCGATCTACGGCGAGCTGGACGACTTCCGCCGCTTCCTGGACGAGGCCCACGACCGCGGCCTGCGGGTGATCACGGAGCTGGTCATCAACCACACCTCGGACCAGCACCCGTGGTTCCAACGCGCCCGCCGCGCCGCCCCGGGCAGCCCGGAGCGCGACTTCTACGTCTGGAGCGACACGCCGAACCTCTACCGCGACGCGCGCATCATCTTCCAGGACTTCGAGAGCTCGAACTGGAGCTGGGACCCGCTGGCCGGCGCCTACTACTGGCACCGCTTCTACCACCACCAGCCCGACCTCAACTTCGACAGCCCGGACGTCCGGCGCGAGGTCGAGGCGGCGCTCGACTTCTGGCTCGACCTGGGCGTCGACGGCATGCGGCTCGACGCGATCCCCTATCTCTACGAGGAGGAGGGGACCAACTGCGAGAACCTGCCGCCCACCCACGCCTTCCTCAAGGAGCTCCGCGCCCACGTCGACGCGCGCTACGGCGACAAGATGCTGTTGGCGGAGGCCAACCAGTGGCCCGAGGACGCGGTCGAGTACTTCGGCGACGGCGACGAGTGCCACATGAGCTTCCACTTCCCGGTCATGCCGCGGCTGTTCATGGCGGTGCGGATGGAGGACCGGTTCCCGATCATCGACATCCTGGAGCAGACGCCGGACATCCCCGAGAGCTGCCAGTGGGCGGTCTTCCTGCGCAACCACGACGAGCTCACCCTCGAGATGGTGACCGACGAGGACCGGGACTACATGTACCGGATGTATGCCGCCGAGCCGCGGGCGCGGATCAACCTGGGGATCCGCCGCCGCCTCGCCCCGCTGCTGGGCAACGACCGGCGCCGCATCGAGCTGATGAACGCCCTGCTGATGGCCCTGCCCGGCACGCCGATCCTCTACTACGGCGACGAGATCGGCATGGGCGACAACTTCTATCTGGGCGACCGCAACGGCGTCCGCACCCCGATGCAGTGGAGCCCGGACCGCAACGCCGGCTTCTCCCAGGCCAACCCCCACAAGCTGTACCTGCCGGTGATCATCGACCCGGAGTACCACTACGAGGCGGTCAACGTCGAGACCCAGCAGGGGAACCCCCACTCGCTGCTGCGCTGGATCCGGCGGCTGATCGCGCTGCGCAAGCGCTACAAGGCGTTCGGCCGGGGGACGATCGAGTTCCTCCAGCCGGAGAACCACCGGGTGCTGGCGTTCATCCGGCGCCACGAGGACGAGGTGCTGCTGATGGTGGCGAACCTCTCGCGCTTCGTCCAGCACGTGGAGCTCGACCTGTCCGAGTTCGAGGGGGTCGAGCCGGTGGAGCTGTTCGGCCGGACCCGCTTCCCGCGGATCGGCGAGCTGACCTATCTGCTCACCCTGGGGCCCCACGGGGTCTACTGGTTCGGGCTGAGCGAGCCGGCGGAAGAGCTGGTCCAGCGGCCGGAGCAGCAGGCGGCGAGGCCGGCCGACTCCCGAGCCGGCCAGGCGGGCCAGACCGGTCAGTCCGGAAAGATCACCCTCCGGACGCTGCCGGCCCTGATCGCCGCCGGGTCCTGGGACACCTGCCTGGCCGGCCAGGCGCGGCGCGAGCTCGCCCGCCTGCTGCCGCCGGCGCTCGCCACCCGGCGCTGGTTCGGCGGCAAGGGGCGGAGCGTACGCTCGAGCGAGGTGCGGGCGGTGGTGCGGATCGACAGCCCGGACGGGCCGCCGGAGCGCGACCGCTGGCCGGCGGTCTGCCTGACCCTGATCGAGCTCGAGTACCGGGAGGAGGAGCCGGAGACCTATGTCGTGCCGCTGGCCTTCGCCCGGGCGCACAGCCGCGGCCGGGACCGAGGACTGAGTCGGGGCCAGACCCGGGGCCAGAACCGGTCCCAGGACCGGGGCCAGGCCGGTCCCGGCGAGGAGAGCCCGGCCGAGCGGCTGCTCCGGGAGCGCCCGGAGGCGGCCCTGGCCCGGGCGGAGCTCACGGACGGCAAACAGCCCGGGGCGGCGACCGCCCACGGCGTGCTCTACGACGCGGTGTTCGACCCGGCCCTCGGCCGACGGCTGCTCGAGGCGATCGAGTGGCAACGGACCTTCCCCTCCGGGCCGACCAGGGAAGCCAGCGGGGGCAGCGAGGGCGGTGACGAAGGGCGCGTCGTCGCCCGGCGGGCGGAGGCGTTCGCGGCGCTCCGCGGCGGCGGCGACCTCCCCGCCCGGCTGCTCACCGCCGAGCAGTCGAACACCTCCGTCTTGTTCGGCGATCGGCTGATCCTCAAGCTCTTCCGCAAGCTGGAACCGGGCGAGAACCCGGACCTCGAGATCGGCCGCTTCCTGACCGAGCAGACCGACTTCCGCAACATCCCGCCAGTCGCCGGCTCGATCGAGTACCGGCCGGCACGCGGCCCGAACCAGTCCGGTGAGCCCGCCACCCTGGCGATCCTCCAGGGCTATGTCGACAACCAGGGCGACGCCTGGCGCTTCACCCTCGACTTCCTGTCGCGCTACTTCGAGCGGGTCCTCTCCCGGGGCGATCTCGCTCCCCCGCCCACGCCCGATCCGCTGACGATCGGAGCGGCCCCAGCGGGCCCATCGGCGCCAGCGGGCCCAGCGGGCAGACTCGACCTGACCGACCTGCTCGGCCTCTACCCGTCCCACGCCGGGCTCCTCGGCCGGCGTACCGGCCAGCTCCACCTGGCGTTGGCCTCGGGCATCGAGACGAAGGCGTTCGCGCCGGAACCGTTCTCGGAGCTCTACCAGCGCTCCCTCTACCAGTCGATGCGCAGCTCCACCGGCAAGACCTTCCGCTTCCTCGCCCGGCGCCTCGACGCGCTGCCGGGCGAGGCGGAGCGAGCCGCCGCGGGCCGCCTGCTCGACGCGAGAGACGCGCTGCTCGCCCGTTTCAAGCCGCTCCTCGACCACAAGATCGAGGCGCTCCGCATCCGCTGCCACGGCGACTACCACTTGGGCCAGGTGCTCTTCACCGGCAACGACTTCGTCATCATCGATTTCGAGGGCGAGCCGGCCCGGCCGCTGTCCGAGCGTCGGATCAAGCGCTCGCCCCTGCGCGACGTGGCCGGGATGCTCCGCTCGTTCGACTACGCGGTTCACGCGGCGCTCCAGGAGCAGATCGACCGCGGCGTCTTCGGTCCGGAGCAGCGACCGGCGCTCGAGCCGTGGGGCCACTTCTGGTACCAGGAGGCCTCCGCCGCGTTCCTGCGCGGCTATCTCGACGCGCTCGCCGCGGCGAAGCGCGAGCCGGCACTGATCCCGACGACCCCCGAAGGAGAGGGCGAGATCCGCCTGCTGCTCGACGTCTTCCTGCTCGACAAGGCGATCTACGAGCTGCGCTACGAGCTGGAGAACCGGCCGGGGTGGGTGCGCATCCCGCTGCACGGCATCCTCCGGCTGATCGAGGGCGGCGGATGAGCACCGGCCACGGTGCGGGCTCCGGCGCCGCCGGGCAGAGCGACGCGCGGGGGCTGCTGGAGGAGCTGGCGCGGCTCCACGGGATCGACTGCGTCTACGACGACGCCTTCGGCACCCGCCGCGCGGTCTCGGACGCGACGCTGTTCGCCCTGCTCCGGGCGCTCGGCGTCCCGGTCTCCGCGGCCAACGATCTGCGCCCGGCGCTCGACGCCCGGCGTCGCCAGCTCGCCGCCCGGGTCGTGGAGCCGGTCACGGTGGCCTGGGACGGGAAGCTCGCGCTGCCACTCCGCCTGGGGGACGGGCGGGGGGAGGCGGCCGAGCGGCCGGTCGATCTGACCGTCGAGCTCGAAGGGGGCGAGGCCAGGAGCTGGCGGCTGACGCCTCAGCCGGCGGCCTACTGGGAGCGATCGGAGCTCTCCGGACTCCCCGGCCGGTCGGGCTCGGCGGGCCCGGCGGGCCGGACGGCGGAGGGCGGCGGGCTACCGATTGCGCCGCCGACCCACGTGCTCCGTCCGCCGGAGCCGCTGCCCCTGGGCTACCACCGGGCCCGGCTGTCCGGACTCGCCGAGGGGATGGGGCCCGGTCCGGGCGGCGGCCCGGGCGGCGCGGGCGGGGTCCCGACCGGAGAAACCGGAGGATCGGGCAGAACGCGCGAACGCTCCGGAGAGATCCTCGTCATCGCCGCCCCCCGACGGGCTTACGGTGCCGGTCTCGGGCCGTGGGACGAGGGGACCGCGGACACCGGGCGGACCGGACAGGACCGGAGCGCCCGCCGGTGGGGCACCTTCCTGCCGCTCTACGCCCTGCGCACGGCGCGGAGCTGGGGCACCGGCGACCTGACCGACCTGGAAGACCTGCTGGCGTGGACGCGGGAGCTGGGCGGGTCGATGGTCGGGACCCTGCCGCTCTTCGCCGCCTTCCTGGGAGCCGGCCGGGAGCCGTTCGACCCGAGCCCGTACGCCCCGGCGAGCCGCCTGTTCTGGAACGAGCTGTTCGTCGACCCGGAGCGGGCGCCGGGGCTGGAGGCGGCGCCGGGCGCCCGCAAGCTCCTCGAATCGGAGGCGTTCCGCGACGAGATCGCCGCCCTCCGCCGGGCGGACACGGTCGACTACCGGGAGGCCGCGCGGGCCAAGCGGCGGGTGCTCACCGCCCTGGCCGAGGCCGCGTTCGGCGTGGCGACCAGCTCCGGAGCGCCCGGCGAGGGCGGCGCGGGCGGCAGGGCCGGGACGCGCGCCCGCGGCTCCGGCCGGCACGGGAGCGGCGTCCTCGCCGCCGCGCTCGAACAGCACCGCCGCGACCGGCCGGAGGCGGAGGAGTACGCCGCCTTTCGGGCCCGGACCGAACGGGAGGGCCCCTGGTCCGGCTGGAACGGGGGCTGGAACGGGGGCCGGAGCGGCGCTTCGGACGGCACGGAGAGCTCCGGCGCGGTCCATCGAACAGCCGGCGGCGCAGTCGGCCGGACGGACGATGGCCCCGGGGCGTCGGCCTGGCGCTACCACCTCTATGTCCAGTGGCTCGCCGAACGGCAGATGACGGAGGTGGCGCAGAGCGGCGCCGGGGCCGCCGAGCACGGCCTCTATCTCGACCTGCCCCTCGGCGTCCACGGCGACTCCTACGACCTCTGGCGCCACCGGGAGCTCTTCGCCACCGGCGCCTCGGTCGGCGCGCCGCCCGACCCGTTCTTCGTCCAGGGCCAGAGCTGGGGCTTCCCGCCGCTCCACCCGGAGCGCCAGCGCCGGGACGGCTACCGCTACCTGCGCCAGGTGCTGGCCACCGCCATGGGCGCCTCGTCCGTGCTGCGGATCGACCACGTCATGTCGCTCCACCGCCTGTTCTGGGTGCCGGCCGGCCGGCCAGCCACCGAAGGCGCCTACGTCCACTATCCGGCCGAGGAGCTCTACGCCCTGATGACCCTGGAGTCCCACCGCCACCGGACGGTGCTGGTGGGAGAGGACCTGGGCACGGTGCCGGAGGTGGTCGAGCGGAGCCTCCCGGAGCACGGCATCTTCCGCATGCACGTGCTCCAGTTCGCCCTGAGCGGGGACGAAGCGAAGCCGGTCGGCGAGATTCCGGACGACGTGCTGGCCGCGCTCGACACCCACGACACGCCGACCTTCCCGGCCTTCCTCGACGGCCTCGACCTGACCCGGCGACGAGACCGGCGGAGCGAGGACGGTCAGCCCGCCGTAGAGGACGCCCTGGAGGACGCGGCGGAGGGCGCCGCACAGGAGCGCGCCGGACGGGCAGAAGTCCGCCGGGCGCTGGCCCGGTTCCTGGAGCGGCGCGGACTGCTGGCGGAGAGCCCGGGACCGGCGAGCGCCTCGCCCGAAGCCGTCCAGAAGCGCGACAAGACCGCCGCCCAGGGCTCCGAGCAGACTCCGTCCGCCGCCGCCGTGAGCCGCGCCGCCCTGGAGCTGCTTGCGGAGAGCCCCGCCCCGCTGGTCCTGGTCAACCTGGAAGACCTGTGGGGCGAAACGGAGCCGCAGAACGTCCCCGGCACCGGACTCGAAGCCGGTAACTGGCAACGCAAAGCAAGACGAACACTCGACGAGATCAAGCAGGACCCGGAGGTGATCGCAGTGGCCGATCGAATCGACGCCAAGCGCAAGACGACACAGGCGAAACGAACGACGAAGAAGGGACCGAAGAAGGCGTCGGAGAGCAAGGCCCCTATGAGCAAGACGCAGGCGATCGTCAACGGCCCGGCGCTCGCGCCCTACAGCCCGATCACCGACGACGACGTCTTCCTGTTCAACGAGGGGCGCCACTTCCGGCTCTACGACCGGCTCGGCGCGCGGCTGATGGAGATCGACGGCCCCGAGGGGAAGCGGCAGGGCGTCTACTTCGCCGTCTGGGCGCCGTCGGCCTCCCGCGTCTCCGTGATCGGCGACTTCAACGCCTGGCGGGCTGGTGATCACCCGCTGACCCCCCTGTCTCGGGGCGCGGGCTCCTCCGGCCTCTGGGAGGGCTTCGTCCCCGGGCTGGCCGAAGGGGCCCTCTACAAGCTCCACATCGTCTCGGGCGACGGCTCCTACCAGGTCGACAAGGCGGACCCGTTCGCCGTCCAGGCCGAAGAGCCGCCGAAGACCGGCTCGGTCGTCCGCGCCCTCGACTACGCCTGGGGCGACGACGACTGGATGGCCGGGCGCGCCGCGGCCAACCGGCTGGACGCGCCGATCGCCATCTACGAGGTCCATCCCGGCTCCTGGCGGCGGGTGCCGGAGGAGGGCGGCCGGCCGCTCACCTACCGGGAGATGGCGCCCCAGCTCGCCGAGCACGTCAAGCGCCACCACTTCACCCACGTCGAGCTGCTGCCGATCATGGAGCACCCGTTCTACGGCTCCTGGGGCTACCAGACCACCGCCTACTTCGCGCCGACCAGCCGCTACGGCAGCCCTCAGGACTTCATGTTCCTGGTCGACCACCTGCACCAGGAGGGGATCGGCGTCATCCTCGACTGGGTGCCGTCCCACTTCCCCGCCGACGAGCACGGCCTGTCCTACTTCGACGGCACGCACCTCTTCGAGCACGCCGATCCCCGCCAGGGTTTCCACCCGGACTGGGGGAGCCTGATCTTCAACTACGGCCGTCACGAGGTGCGGAGCTTCCTGATCTCCTCGGCCCTCTCCTGGCTGGAGCGCTATCACGTGGACGGCCTGCGGGTGGACGCCGTCGCCTCCATGCTCTACCTCGACTACTCGAGGAAGGACGGCGAGTGGATCCCCAACGAGCACGGCGGGCGGGAGAACCTGGCGGCGCTGTCCTTCCTGCGTCAGCTCAACGAGGAGATCTACCGCTCCTACCCGGACGTCCAGACCTTCGCCGAAGAGTCGACCGCCTGGCCCATGGTCTCGCGCCCGACCTACCTCGGCGGTCTCGGCTTCGGGCTCAAGTGGGACATGGGCTGGATGCACGACACGCTGCTCTACATGGAGCGGGAGCCGGTCCACCGGAAGTACCACCAGGGCGAGCTGACCTTCCGGATGATCTACGCCTTCACGGAGAACTTCTGCCTGCCGCTCTCCCACGACGAGGTGGTTCACGGCAAAGGGTCACTCCTTTCGAAGATGCCCGGCCCGGACTGGGAGCAGTTCGCCAACCTCCGCCTGCTCTACGGCTACATGACCGCGCAGCCGGCCAAGAAGCTCCTGTTCATGGGGGCGGAGATCGCCCAGCGGCGCGAGTGGAGCCACGAAGGGAGCCTCGACTGGCACCTGCTGGGCGCCGAGGCCCATGCCGGCATCAGCTGCCTGGTGGCCGACCTGAACCGCGTCTACCGCGCCGAGCCCGCCCTCCACCAGCTCGACACCGACCCCGCCGGCTTCGAATGGCTCGCCGCCGACGACGCCGCGTCGAGCGTCCTCGCCTTCCTGCGCAAGGGCAAGGGCTCGGCCGGCGACCGGGGCGACCTCGTCGCCTGCGTCTTCAACTTCACCCCGATCGTCCGCCACAACTACCGGCTCGGCGTCCCCCGCGGCGGCCGCTGGCAAGAGATCCTCAACACCGACGCCACCGCCTACTGGGGCTCCGGCCAGGGCAACCTGGGCGGCGTCGAAGCCGCCCCCGTCCCCAGCCACGGCCGCACCCACTCCCTCCACCTGACCTTGCCGCCGCTGGCGGCGGTATTCTTGAAGAATTCGGATCCGTTGCAGGAGACGTCATGAGAGGGGAGCGATCGACATGAGGCGGCGAGCACGACAACCCCATGGGAAGGCCGTCGCGGGCGGGGCCGCGGCTTGGTTGCTCTTGGCGGGTCTGCCGGCGTTCGCCGCCCAGGCGGGGCCTTCGGGGCCTTCGAGCTCTTTCTCCGAAGAGATTTCGGTCGAGCTGGTGACCATCGACGTGCGGGTCCAGGACCACAAGGGTCGCCCGGTCGACGGGCTCGGTCGCTCCGACTTCAAGCTCTCGATCGACGGTCAGCCGGTGGAGATCACCAACTTCTCCGCGCCCACGCCGGCAGCCGAGCGGCGGGCAGCGCCGGCCGTGCACGAGACGGCAGGCGAGCCGTCGAGCCAGCCCGCTTCGCCCGCGGCGGGGCGCAACTTCGTCCTGTTCGTCGACGACGCGCACCTCGATCCCGGGTCCCGGCGGCAGTCGCTCGCGGATCTCAAGACGTTCGTGCAGAACCGTCTCGCGCCGGACGACCGGGTGATGCTCGCGGTCTACGACGGCTCGCTGCGGATCGAGGAGCCGTTCACCATCGATCGGCAGCGCATCGCCGATCGCCTCGACGCCCTCGCCGGTGAGGCCGGCCCCGGCATTCACCGGAGGACCGAGCTCCGTTCGACCCTCCAGCGGCTGCGGAGCGAGCTCGACAGCGGCCGCAACCAGAGCGCCAAGCAGGGGACGTGCGCTGCCGACAAGTTCTATGGCGCCGAGGCGATCATCCGTGAGTACGCCGGGTCGGTGACGGGCGAGGTCGAAGGCTCGGTGGGCGCCGTGGAGCGGCTGACCGCCGCCCTGGCGGGGCTGCCCGGGGGGACGGAGCTCCTCTATGTCAGCGACGGCCTCGAGCTGAGGCCGGGGATCGACCTCTGGTTCTGGCTGTCCGAGGCCTGCTCGAACTTCCAGCAGGAGGTCGCGCAGGAGTACTACGGCCACGACATGACGAAGGCCCTGCTCGACCTGACCTCGCGCGCCAACGCCAACCGGGTCACGCTCTACACGCTCGACGCCGGAGGCCTGGGAAGCGATGTTTCTGCCGACCTCGGACCGGGGCTCAAGGTCCCGGTCTCCTCCTTGCGGGCCCGGACGGCCAACCTCCAGCACACGCTCTTCCTGCTGGCGAACGAGACCGGCGGCGAAGCCGTCTTCAACACGAACCGGTTCGACCAGGCGTTGCAGGAAGTCGACGAGGACACCGATCACGTCTACTCGCTCGGTTTCCGTCCGCCCGAGGGGGTCCGCGGTACCAAGCACCTGATCAAGGTCGAGGTAGCCGGGCGCGGGCTCCAGGCCCGGTACCCGACCTCGTACCTCGACAAGACCGCCGAGGAGCGGGTGGGCGAGCGAATGCTGGCGACCCTGCTCTTCGGCGGCGGCAGCAACAGGCTCGGGATCGAAGCCGAGCTGGAGCCGGCGAAGCCGATCGCCCGCTCCGGAAAGGCCGCGAAGGGCGAGGAGAAGGTCGAGGTGCCGGTGCGGATCCGCATCCCGATCGAGAACCTCACGCTGGTGCCCAAGGCGCCGAGCTCCGCTGCCCTGGAGGGCAAGGTCCGGCTGGTGCTCGCCGCCCTCGATTCCTCCGGCCGCTGGACCGAGATCCGGCAGAAGACCGTCCAGGTCGAAAGCGGTACCGAAGGCGAATCCGAACCCGCCGCCGGTACCGACACCGGCGGCGGCCAGGCGGGCAACGCGTCACCGGACCGGGTCGTCGAGGTGACCATGGAGCTCCTCCCCGGCGACGTCGAGGTGGCCGTCGGGGTCCACGACATGATCGGCGACCGGGTCTCGTTCCTGCGAATCAAAGGTCGGGTAGGGATCCGAGAGGTACCATGAGCGACCGAGCGGTCTGCATCCACGGGCACTCCACCTCAGGGGGAACCCGGCGTCGTCAACCACTGGCTGAGCCGGCTCTTGCGCGTGGCGAGTCGATTCGTCGCGGGGTCTCCCCTGAGCAGCCTGTAAGCGATCGGTAGTCGGTGGCGCAGGAGGACCAACACCCGTCGCGTGTAGTACCCGAGAGAGGGATCCACGGTCTCCGGGCGCCGGCGGAGCCAGGTCCAAACGCGCCCGAGAACGACGAGCCCCTTCCGGAGAGTCGGCCGATGGTGCCACTCAGCCAGACTCGGCGGCAGACGGTTGGTCTCACGAGGATCGGACAGCGCCATCTCCTCCGCGTCGCGGACGAGCTCCGGGGGAACGACAACCGCGGCCTCGTCGAGCACCTCCCGCGGAACCGCCGAGGCCATCAGGCGATGGGACAGCAGGAGGGCCAGAAGCACACCGGGGCCCCATCCCCAGGCCCGGGCGCGATCCATGAGGAGCGCCCAGCGAACCTCCCTTCTCCGCGTCTCCAGGATCTGGCGGACGTCGCAGTACGGCCTCAGGCCGTGCTCGAACCGGTGGTTGTATGCGGCGTGGGCGCAGGTATGGAGGAGGAGGTCCTCGAGGCTCGGCGCGAGTGCTTCAGCCCCCGCGATGGCCACCGGATTCGCGCGATCCCAGAGCGCGTCCAACGGAGCGGGGGGTACCCGAGCCGGAGTAAGGAGCGTCCAGTGGAGCTCCACCACGACCCCTTGTTTCACCAAGCGGGGGACGTGATGTCTGCGGGTCAACCTGTCGGAGACAGTGTCTGCCAGCGCGTTTCGGGGCAAGGCCTCTAGCGGGCGAAAACCCGTAGCGAGCAGGTGCCGGAGCCCCGAGGCGAGGTCGCTCCTGCGAACGAGCAGGTCGAGATCGGACATCTCCCGCAGCGAGACGTCGCCGTAGACCTCAGGCGCCAAGACGGCGCCCTTGAGCACCATGAGGGGAATGTTCGCCTGTCGAAACGAAGTGACCACGGCGCGCAGCTCCGCGAACAGCCGGACGTTCCTCAGCGCGATCCGTCGAGCTCGGCCGTGCAGGGACCTCAGAACGTCGGGCGGCGCGGTGCCGTCCGGCGCACTCCTGAGCCGCCGGTAGACCAATGGCACGACGCAGTGGGCGCGGGCCCGCCGAACGAGCTGATCCCAGTCCGTGGGGGAGAGATCGAGATCATCGATCCGAGAGGAGTCGCCGGCCCCGCTCCGCAGGCACTCGAGAAGGGCTCGATCGATCGCGTCCACGGCGACCGATCCTTTCACCGGGAGCCGCAGAGGACAACCGGGGCGGCGGGAAAGGGGAAGCCGGCCGACGGCAGGCCGTCGTCGTCGTACCACTCGTCGAAGCCGAAGGCAGCCACCAGGTCCCGACCCCTGCGGATCTCCTCCGGACCGAGGAGCTCGCGGTACTCACGCAGCGGACGCAGGCGCTGAGCGGGACGCTGCAGGTTCAGTGTTCGCCCGCTCGACCAGGAGGGCCGGTGGAGGTGCTCGAGGGCGCTCGGATCGAGGCGGCGCCCGACGCTCGCGAACAGGCGGCCGAGCTCCGGCTCCGGGCGCATCAACGCGCGCTCGTAGGCGAGACCGGTGATCCTCATGGAGGCGGGTCGCTGGGCAAACAGGACGTGGTGGAGCACGCACCAGAGAAAGACCATCAGGACCGCGTCGTCCTCTCCCTCGACCTCCCGGCCCAGCTCGCGGACCCGGGGATGGTCCTCCAGCAGCCGCGGCAGGGCCATCAGATCCTCATAGTGGTTCTGCATCCCCATGCGCAATCGCGACGCCGCCACCGCCAGGGGATTCCGGATGACCAGCACGACGGGCATGCGCGGCGCCAGGCGATGCAGGAAGGCGAGCATCATGTGGGCACGCACCTCCTTGACGATCCGCCGACGAGCCCAGGCGCGGGGGTTGGTGCGGTCCATCATCCGCGCCCGGGCTCTCCCCGTCAGGACGGCGCGGGCGCCGCGGACGAGCTCGGGGTCGGTCTCGTCGGGCGCCACGTACGGGTAGCGACAGGGGACGGCCCGCGTCACCTCGGGAAGGAACGGCTCGAAGAGCATGCGGTACCGGTGATCGTGGTTCAGGGTCTCCGCCAGCCACGTGGTGCCGCTCCGGGCCGCCCCGCACAGGAAGATCGTGCTCTGTTGGCCGGTATAGAGATCAAAACGAACCCGCGGCGGTGGGACCCGGACGGGCTTCGGGCTCGAAGGCTCCTCCTCCTGGCCGCCGGCTCGGGCATGGCGAATCAGTCGGCTCGTCAGCCCGGGAGCGGACCGGGCGAGCCGGAGGTAGAGCGGCCGCCAGTCGACGGGCCGCGGCCAGGAGAGGATGCGACATCCGAGGCCGTGCAAGTACCGCCGGCGGAGCCACGGGAGGTCCGGGTCGCCGGCGTGACGCGCCGAGAAGCGGTCGAACAGCTCGAGATAGGCCAGGGCAAGCCGAGCCCCCCGCAGGCGACAGACGGTCCAGGTAACCGGATGGCGTCGCGGGCTCTCGCCGTTGAACAGGAGCCGGCGCATCCAGACGATCTCCTGCTCCGAGAGGCCGTGCCCCGGCCATAGAGCCTCGAACGAGCGCTGCACGATCGCCTCGTGGTTGCGTACGCGCTCCGAGACCAGATTGACCGAGGTCTGCGCGTCGTGGCGCCGGTAGCTCACCAACGGTTCCGGCAGGTTCGCCGCCCGGGTGTGGGGCAGCAGGCGGCTCCAGAGGTCGTAGTCGACGGCCACCCGGAGAGTCTCGTCGTAGGACAGGCCGAGGCGATCGAGCACGGAGCGCCGGATCACCGAGGTGGAGTGGGCGATCGGGCAGTGGAACAGGCTCATCCACTGGATCTTGATGTTCGTCTCGGGAGGCAGCGAGAAGCGCCCCGTCGGACAGCCGTCGGCGTCGACGATCTTCAATGAGGCGCCGAGCACACCCAGCGCCGGCTCGCTCTCCAGCCGGTCGACCTGACGCGCCAGCCGGTCGGGGTGCGCGACGTCGTCGGCGTCCATGCACGCGACGTAGCGGCCCCGCGCGTACTCGAGGGCGTGGTTGCGAGCGGCCGAGATCCCGGCGTGCTCGCAGGCGAAGAAGCGCAGCCGAGGATCCGGATGGTCGCGGGCGATCTCCGTGCTGCCGTCGGTGGAGCCGTCGTCGACGACCAGCAACTCCAGGTCCCGGAACGACTGGCCGAGGATGCTCTCGATGGCAGGTCCGAGGAACCGACCGGCGTCGCGAGCGGCGATGACCACGGTCACCGTCGGCGGGTTCGCGCTCGACTCCTTGGTTCCGGCCATTTCGGTCCCAGATCTCCCCGCAACGGCCGACGAGTCTACCGGAACGAGCCCTCCGCGATCTGGCGATCTGGCGCGCTGAGGTTGATATACTCGCTGCATGCACCCCAAGAGGATTGCAGCGGAAAAAGTCCTCGTCGAGGATCTCGGAGACGAGACCGTCGTCTACGACCTCGACACCAATCAGGGCCACCTGTTGAGCCGCGTGGCGGCTCTCGTCCTGGAGCGGTCCGACGGCAACACGAGCGTGGCGGAGATCGGAAGAATCGTCCACGAGGAGAGCGGCCTGCCCGAGGACGAGGCGGTCGTCGAGATGGCGCTCGAACAGCTCCGGGAAGCCGGCCTCGTGACCATGAAGACCCCGCCCCCCCCAGCCGGTCTCACGCGACGCGAGGTGGCGAAGCGTCTCGGACTGGGAGCGCAGGCGGCCATGCTCCTGCCGTTCGTGCAATCGGTCCTGGCGCCCCGTCCAGCGTACGCGGCCTCGACAGGTGTGACGATGGGGCCAGCCACCACGACGGAAGCGCCACCCAAAGGCTCGACCGCGGTGCCACTCGCGCTGTCTCCGCACGATCAGCCTCCCCCCGAGGCGCTCCGCTCGGGCGGGTCTGGCGGGAAATCCGGCAACCGATAGGCGAGACACACCTCGCCGACGCGGTGCCCGTCTTCCACGATCCACCGAGCCTGCTGGAGATACCGGTGATGCTGGCGACGCTTCCCGACCGATGAGTGAGGTTGGCAAGGGGAGGGAGCTGGAGGTCTCGTTCGTGATCGCCAGCCGCAACGAGCCGCCGGAGCTGCTCGCGCGGACGGTCACCGGACTCCACGAAACCGCGCGGACGGTTCCGTACGAGATCGTCGTCGTGGACGATGCCAGCGACGTCCCGGTCGAGCTCGTTCCCCACGAACGGCTGACGCTCCTGCGGACCCGGCGTCCGTTCGGCACCATGCGCAGCCTCGGGCTCGGCTGCGCACAGGCGTCGGGACGGGTCCTGGTGACGCTCGACGCGCACATGACGTTCGCGGACGACTGGCTGGAGCACTACCTCGCCGCGATCGACAGCCGGACCCTCGTCTGCCCGGGCGCCTGGACCTACAACCTGACCCGAAGCCTCTACTTCGGCGTCGACCTGTTCTGGCGGGGCGGCGTGCACCACGTGTGGTGGGCCTACAACTGGCGAACGGTCCAGCCGCGGGACCGGGTCGTCGACGTGCCGATGGTGCTCGGCGCCTGCTACGGGCTCGAACGCGCGACGTACGAGCAGCTCGGAGGCTTCTCGCCCCACTACCGGGTGTGGGGCATGGTCGAGCAGGACCTCTCGTACCGGGCCTGGATGAGCGGGCTCCGGGTCCGTTGCGCCACCCGCGCGAGAGTAGGGCACTTCTATCGCAAGCGACGGCCGGAGGGTACCTCGGTGTCCACGCCCGACTTCCGCTACAACCAACTGCTCTTCGGGCACTGCCAGCTCGAGGAGGAGCTCGGCGCGAAGTTGAACCGGTACCTCGATCCACCGCCCGAAGACCTGTCGAACCTCGCGAGCCCCGAGGTGGTGGCGTGGAGAGAGCTCGTCCAGTCGAACCGCCGCCGTCGCGACAGCGACCTCCTCCGTGGACCACTGCGCGCGCTGGGCCGGACCCTGCCAGTCAAGGTGAGCAAGGGGACCGTCCGCTTTCGCACCGGCCGCCTTCCGGCATCGGTTCTCGCCGAGCGGGCCACGGCCGAGGAGCGCGGACTGCGCGACGGGCTGCCGGTGCTGGGCGATCCTTTCGCCTCCTGGGTCCAGGAAGGCCTGAGCGAGCCCGCTGGGACGACCCGGTTGCCGGGCGGGGTCGTCACGTTCGGCGACCGGGCGCTGCTCCTCCTGGGGGGCGACGAAGGGAGCGTGCCGGCGCTCCAGCTCGAGCTGCTCCGTGCCGGCGCCGCACTCCACTGCGCGAAAACGGTGTCGCTGGACGACGCGGGACGAGCCGTCGGGCATGCCGCGCCGCTGCAGCTCGACGGCGCCGAGGTTCTGCCGGAGGCCGTGGGCAGCTCCTTCAGCGGCGGACGACGGCCCATCGACCTCGTCGCCTTCGTGACCTACCAGCCCGGGGCGAGGTGGCGGCTGGACCCGATCACCGAGGGGGCGGCTCTCCTGGCGTTGCTTGGGCTTTGCGACATCGCTGTCGGCGAGCGGGCGAGCGCCCTGAAGCGTCTGCGGACGGCCGTCGCGGGGGCGCGGTGTGTTCGGGTTCGGCGAGGACCGGCCCGGGCGGCGGCCGGCAGACTGGTGCGACTACTGCGCAAAGACGAGGCGGCGCCACCGAACGATCTGAGCTTCGTCCACTTCGGCACCGCCATCGGGCTCCAGCTCGAGGATGCGCGCTGGCGGCGCCGGATCGCGGCGTCTCTGCCGGCCGGCGCGGCGATCCAGGCCGTGGCCGCACCCACCGCACGGTTTCGCGTCGAGCGACAGCGTCGCTCGGGATATCGGCTCCGTCGCGAGGGCATGGGAACCGTCGTGAGGACCCCGACGCTCACCGCCCTCGCCGACGAGCTGGAGTCCAGGCTCCACTTCGCGGTCGCCCGCCGAGCCGAGGAGGCTCTCTTCGTCCACGCGGGCGTGGTCGCTGTCGGGGACCTGGCCATCGTCCTCCCCGGCCGGAGCCGGAGCGGCAAGAGCACCCTGGTGCGGGCCCTGGTGCGGGCGGGCGCTCGCTACCTGTCGGACGAGTACGCGGTCGTCGACGAACGGGGCCGGGTCTGGCCCTACCCCAAGGCGCTGCACGTCCGCAACGGCAACGGGCTGGTCACCAGAGTCCCGATCGAGACTCTGGGTGGGCAGCAGCGCTATCGGCCGGCCGAGGTCGCCCTCGTCGTGGACACCGCGTACGTTCCCGGCTCGGTCTGGGACCCCGCCGAGGTGTCCGTGGGAGACGCGTACCTCTCCCTGATGGACAACGCGGTCCGGGCCAAGGAGCTGCCCTCCGCCACGCTGAAGCGGACGACGGCCATGGCGTCGGACGCGATGCGCCTGCGGGGACCGCGCCCCGAGGCGGAGGAGGTCGCCCGGGATCTGCTGGACCGGCTGGAAGCATGGATCCCGGGCCAGCCGCCCGGACCGGAGGTGCCGAGCCAGCAGAGAGCTCAGCCGGAGAAATCCCGTGTTCGTCGCGGATGACCTGATCTACCTGCAGCTCCCGAAGACCGGGAGCACCCACGTCGCGAAGCTGCTCGGGGAGCTGGGGGGCGGGACGCGGGGGCCGAAACATCAACCGGCGCCTGCCGAGCTCTGCCAAGGCCGTGTGGTGCTGTGCTCGATCCGCAACCCCTGGCAGTGGTACGTCTCCCTCTGGAGCTTCGGAGCCCAGGGTGGAGGGACCTTGTGGCGACGTCTCGTCAGCAGGCCGCCGCTCATCCGGATGCTGAGGCTGCCGCCGGGAGCCTCTGCCGACGAGCGGCGAGCCGCCTTCTCGGCCGGGGCCGAGAGTGCCCGAGCGTGGCGGCGCACCTACGATCCGGTCGAGCCCGCCACGGCCTTCCGCACCTGGCTCGCCAGGATGTTCGACCCCGCGCTGGCCCAGGATCTCGGCGAGGGGTACTCGCTCTCGCCGTTGAGCCGTTTCAGCGGTTTCATGACCTATCGCTACCTCGCGCTCTGCGCCAGGAACCGAACCCGGTTGTGGGAGGACCGTGCTGTCGCGAGCCTGAGCGAGATCGTCCGGTTCGAGCGCGAGAACCTGTACGTCGACCGGTTCCTTCGTCAGGAGAGACTGGAGGACGATCTGATCACGGCGCTCGAGGAGCTCCGGCCCCTCGGCGGCGCGGAGCGCGGCGTGATCCGAACCGCCACGCGCACCAACACCTCGCCGAGACCGGCCCCCCTGGAGGAGCTCTACGACGAAGCCTCGGTCGATCTCGTGGGTCGCCGGGAGCGGTTCCTGGTGGAGCGGTTCGGCTACGCTCCGCCGCGGCTCTGAGCTCCCGGCATGTCCCGATTCCAATCCTGGTCGGCGGCCTTCGTCGTTCTCCTTCTGATCTGCGCCTACGTCGGATCGACCGCAACCGGACCCCTGTTCACCGGGAACCAGAACACGTACTTCCCGCACGGTCTGGCCCGGGCCGGGTACTTCTTGCTCGGAAACGACTTTTTCGCTCGGACGACCGACCCCTTTCCACTCTTCTCCTCACTCGTCGCCCACACTCATCGCTGGCTCGGCGACGGGTTCTTTCACCTCTACCTCGCCATCCTGCAGGCGACGTTCCTTGTCGGCCTGTTGGGGATCTCCAGCCATTTCACGCGCACATCCACGACCTCCACGGAGTCGCTGGCCACAGCGACCGCCTTCATCTGGTCGACATCGGTTCTCGCCTCCAAGGGCCACGCACTCCTCGGATTCTCTCCAGCGGTGGTGGCGGGTTCCGGACTCGCCCAGCAGAGTACCCCCGGCTCGGTCTTTCAGCCGTCGAGCTTCGGCGCCTTGCTGGCCTTCGCAGTCTGGCTGTTTCTCGCGGGCCGCCGAAACGCCGCGGCGGTCGCCGTCGCGGTGGCGGTCGCCTTTCACCCCACGTACGCGATCGCGGGCGCCAGCCTCGTCACCGCGTTCATGACGATCGCGTTTCTCGAGCGGCGCCGACCCAGGGAACCGCTGATCATCGGCGGAGTCGCTCTCGCACTCGTGTTGCCGGTCGTGGCCTACGGCGCGATCCACTTCGCACCGACGTCGGAGCAGACATGGTTGGAGGCGACGCGCTACCTGGCGCGGGTACGGATACCCCATCACACTCAGCTCCTCTCGACGCTCGGCGTCAACAGCGTTCTCCAGCTGAGCCTCGTCGGCACGGCCATCGTCATCGCGATGCGAGCACACGCCAGAAACGGCTTGTTGCTGTTGATTCCGGCCGCGATCGCCACACTGCTCACCGCTCTTCAGTTGGCGCTGGGCAGTGACACCCTGGCGCTGCTCTTCCCGTGGCGCACGAGTGTCCTCCTGGTCCCCGTCTCCTTTGTCATCGTCGTGCAGTCACTGGCGCGATGGGCGTTCGCCCGGTGGCCGAGGGATTCGAAGACGCTGCGGGCGTTGATCGCTACCCTCTGCATCCTCAGTCTCCTCCCGCCGACGCTCTACGGAGTCACCATCACCGAGCGCCGGTTCGCTCACCGTGAGACGGGAGAGCTCGCTGCCCTGACCGGGTACGTTCGCCGCCACATGAGAGCGGGAGACCAGTACCTGGTTCCGCTCGGACTGAAGGAGTTCCGGCTGCGGTCCGGTGCGCCGACGTTCGTCGACTGGAAGTCGCACCCGCTCAAGGACTCGGAAGTTCTCGAATGGCGCCGTCGAATCAGACTGGCGCGCCGCGCCTACCGCTTCGACTACCAATGCAAGGTGATCGGGCACCTGCGCGGTCGTGCTGAACTCACCCATGTCGTCGTCAGGAGCGACCGCCTGCAGCCTCACTGTACTTTGTTGCGCGAGGTCTACAGGAACCCCAGGTACGTTCTGTACGCCGTCGATCGGGCACCGGCGCGGCCTCTGGCGCCCTGACGTCCGCCGCGGTCGATTCCTCCTCCCGGTCCGATCTCGACAGGCCCCGAGCCTTCGCCCCTTGCACTCCTCTTGGCCCATGAGCCAGGCTTGCATCTCCCGGCGGCCCGCACACGCCGCCGAGTAGCACCAACAGGAGCCCCCATGAGCTACCGAGCGGTCTGCATCCACGGGCACTTCTACCAGCCGCCGCGGGAGAACCCGTGGCTCGAGACGGTGGAGGTCCAGGACTCGGCCTACCCGTACCACGACTGGAACGCGCGGGTGACGGCGGAGTGCTACGGGCCCAACGCCACGGCGAGGATCCTGGAGAAGAAGGCCGGATCGACCGGATCGTCAACAACTTCGCCCGGATGAGCTTCAACTTCGGGCCGACGCTGCTGTCGTGGCTGGAGCTCGAGCGACCCGAGGTCTACGCAGCGATCCTGGAGGCCGACCGGCTGTCGGCGGCGCGCTTCTCGGGCCACGGCTCGGCGCTCGCCCAGGCCCACAGCCACCTGATCCTGCCGCTCGCCACTCGTCGCGACAAGGAGACCCAGATCGTCTGGGGACTGCGCGATTTCGAGCACCGCTTCGGCCGGGAGCCGGAAGGGATGTGGCTGCCGGAGACGGCGGTCGACCTCGAGAGCCTGGATCTGATGGCCGCCCACGGCCTGCTCTTCACGATCCTGGCCCCGCACCAGGCGGCCCGCTTTCGGCCGATCGATCCGGCGGGCGGTCGAGGGCTCGAGGGTGACGGGGAGTGGCGGGAGGTCGGCGGCTCCATCGACTCGACTCGCCCCTATCTCTGTCGTCTCCCCACGGGCCGCTCGATCGCCCTCTTCTTCTACGACGGGGCGATCTCCCGGGCGGTCGCCTTCGAGGACCTGCTCGAGGACGGCGCCCGGTTCACCCGACGGCTGCTCGCGGGCTTCGACGACGAGAGTGAGCATCGTGGGGAGCCCCAGCTCGTCCACATCGCCACCGACGGCGAGACCTACGGCCACCACCACGCCCACGGCGAGATGGCGCTCGCCTGGACGCTCGACGCCCTCGAACGGGACGGCTCCGTCCGTCTGACCAACTACGGCGAGCACCTGGAGCAGCACCCGCCGGCCCACGAAGTGGAGATCCGAGAGCGGACGTCGTGGAGCTGCGCCCACGGCATCGAGCGCTGGCGCTCCGACTGCGGCTGTCACACCGGCGGCCAACCGGGCTGGAACCAGAGCTGGCGTGGCCCGCTCCGCGACGCACTGGACTGGCTTCGCGACGACCTCGCCCCACGGTTCGAGCAGGCCGCTGGCGAGCTGCTGCACGACCCGTGGGCCGCCCGGACGACTACATCGAGGTGATGCTCGACCGGTCCGAGGAGCGTCTGACGCAGCTTCTTCAACCGCCATGCACGCCGTGAGCTCTCGGAGCGACGAACGCCCCCGCGTGCGGTTCCTGCTGGAGCACCAGCGCCACGCCCTCTACATGTTCACGAGCTGCGGCTGGTTCTTCAACGATCTCGCCGGCATCGAGACCGTGCAGATCCTCCAGTACGCCGGACCGGTCGCTTGCAGCTCGCCGAGCGGGTGTTCCAGAACGGCTACGAGGAGGGATTCCTCGAGCGGCTGGAGCGGGCGGAGAGCAACCTCCCCCATCTTCCGGGAGCAGGCGGCGTCACCGGCCGCGACCTCTACGACACCCAGGTCCGCCCGGCGCGGGTCGACCTGATCAAGGTCGCCGCCCACTACGCCCTCTCGACCCTGTTCGAGGAGTACCCGGAGCACGCGCGGATCTTCTGCTACCAGGCGAATCAGAAGGCGGTTCGCACCTGGGGCTCCGGACGGTCTCAGCTCGCCGTCGGCCGCCTGGAGGTGACCTCGGAGATCACCGGCAGCCACCAGGAGGTGAGCTTCGCCGTGCTCCACTTCGGCGACCACCACATCAACGGCGGAGTGCGGGCGTTCCAGAGCGAGGCGGCGTTCGAGCAGATGGTGAGCGAAGTGTCGGGCGCCTTCCGCTCGGCCGACATCGCCCAGGTGGTGCGCCTGCTCGACCGCTTCTTCCACGACCTGACCTACACGCTGGACTCACTGTTCACCGACGAGCGCCGCGCCGTGCTCGACCTGATCCTGGAGTCGACCCGCGAGGCGGCCGAGGCCCACCACCGGCTGCTCTACGAGGACCACGCGCCGCTCATGCAGTACCTCTCCGGCCTCGGCATCCCCCTGCCGCGCGCCTTGAAGGCCGCCGCCGAGGTGGTGCTCAACCTGGATCTCAAGCGCGCCTTCGTCGACCCCGATTCCGACCTGGAGGAGGCCCGGCAGAAGCTCGCCGAGACCGCCTCCTGGCACCTGGAGCTCGACGTTCCCGGCCTGACCCTGGCCCTCCAGAGCGCGCTCGAGGAGCTGGCCCGCTCCCTCGCCGAGGGACTTCGTCAGAACCCGGGTCAGGGCCCCCGCGATCTCGATCTCCTCGAGCGCCTCGACGCCCGGGTCGAGCTCGCCCGCTCGCTGCCGTTCCGGGTGCCGCTGGCCGGCACCCAGAACGCCGTCTACCGCATCCTCCGGACCGAGTACCGCGTGGCGCTCGACGACGCCGAGGACGACGACGGCGACGGGTCCGAGGCGGCGGCCGCCTGGGCCGGGCGCTTCCACGCCCTGGCCGAGAAGCTCGAGCTGCGGGTGGACGTCCCCGATCGGGTTGCTTGAGACTCCGGGCCATCGGGTCCGGCCCTTCGTTGAGATCGGACGAGAACGTACCCGGTCACCGGGACCGCGGAATCGCTGTGGCGGCGCGGGCCGCGGCATCCTCGAGCGACTCGCAGAGAACGAGCCCGGGATAGCGCTGAACGACCGCGCGGACGTAGTTGCGCCCCAGGGACCGTGGATCGAGGTGAACGAAGACCGTGGCTCCCCGACCTGCCAGCAGGCCCAGCTCGACTCTGGCGGCCAGGGAAGCCGGCGGCTGATGCCCTCCTTCCAGGTGGAAGATCACGCAGGCTGCCCCTTCGAGGCCCGTGAGCTCTTCGGCGACCAGCTCATCGATCAGTTCCTGATGCCGATCGCCGTTTTCGTGGGTGATCCCGTCCCATCGGGAATCGGTCGGGTCGTGCCAGGGGACTCCCGCACGATCGAGGAGCTCCTTGGCCTGCCCGCGCCATCCATCGCCGTGGCTGCCGTAGAGGCCGACGTAGGTCCCCCGAGGATGGCGAGGACGGCTCACTGAGACGCCTCGTCCGGCTCGAGGAGACGGCGCTCCAGGTGCTCTTCCGGCATCATCAGGAAGTTCACGTACAGGCGTAGGGCGCGGGCGCGGTACTGCGTGGCCGTCGCCTCGCGCCCGATCCACCAGGTGCATGCCGCCGCCGCGAGAAAGAGCAGCGACCACCAGCCCAGCTCCTGCCACTGTACTACCAGGATCCACGAGACCACGACGATGACCGAAGAGAAGACGACTCCCAGCGCCTTGGCCGAGTCGACGAACGAAACGGTCGGCGTCGTGTCGATGCCACCGAGGATCTCGTAGAGCAGGTAGTCGGTCCGCTCGCTGACCGATCCGAGCCGCTCGAGGCGAGGCTCGGACCGCAACCGGTGGATCACCGCGTCCCGGAGCTCCCGCAACACGGCGGTCTCGCTCTGAACCGACGCGCTACGAAGCCGCTTCGGCCAGGGATCGAAGTTCTTCCTGAGCCGATTGTCGAACAGAACCTGCTGCACCGCGCTCAGCCCGTAGCCGACCCCGAGGACGAGCAACACGGCGATCGTTCCCGCCAGGCCTTCCCAGCCCTGCAATGCGTCGCCGATTCTCTTGGCCGCATCCGTGAACGCAGAGCCTGCCGAACGCCCCAGAGCCTCTTCCGTGATCAGCTCGCCGACAACGAAGATCACGAAGAAGGTGACCGACGGGGCGATGTTTCGGCGGATCAACCGTTCGAACGTCTGGATCACCTTGTCCATGCACGACCTCCCCGAGCCTCCTCATTCATGCAGCGGCAGCGCTCACCTCGACCGAGACTCTTCAGCGATCACTGAACGATACCGGACCCTGTTCAGCTCCTCAAGGGCTCCCGGGCTGGCGTCTTCGAGGCCATCGCCCCGACCGGGTACAATTGGACCTCCCAGCCCATCCCGATCCGATCGACAACCCCCAGGAGCCCTCGATGAGCGACGCGCACGATCCGGCCGCAAGCGCCCCCCTGCCCGATGCACCGAACGACGCAGACGTACCGACGAACCCTCCTCCGGGCTTGTGGCGCTGGACGGTCTTGATCCTGATCAGCCTGGCGATGTTCGGCAACTACTACGTCTACGACTGCATCGCTCCGCTGGCGGATCACTTGCAGCGCATGCTCGGATTCTCCGACACCCAGATCGGGACGCTCAACGCGATCTACAGCTTCCCCAACATCATCATGGTGCTGGTCGGCGGCATCATCGTCGACCGCATCGGCACCCGGAAGGCGACGGTGATCTTCACCTCCATCTGCCTGATCGGCGCGGTGGTGACGGCGATCTCGCCGTCGTTCGTGATGATGGCGATCGGCCGCCTGCTCTTCGGTCTGGGCGCGGAATCGATGATCGTCGCGATCACCGTGGTGATCGGCCAGTGGTTCGTCGGCCGCCAACTCGGCTTCGCCTTCGGCGTCAACCTGGCGGTGGCCCGGGCGGGCTCCTACGCGGCGGACCTCTCCCCGACCTTCGCCAAGTCCCTGTTTGCCAAGGGCTGGCAGCCGCCCCTCTGGCTGGCCGCGGGGATCATGGCCGCCGCCTTCTTGACCGCCGTCGTCTACTTCCTCTTCGAGCGCAAGGCCGAGTCGCGCTACGACCTGGCCCGGCCGGAGCCGCCGGACAAGATCGTCTGGGGCGACCTGGTGCGCTTCGACCGCTCCTTCTGGTACGTGGTCGGCCTGTGCGTCACCTTCTACTCGGTGATCTTCCCGTTCCGGAGCACCTTCTCGATCAAGTACTTCCAGCACGCCCACGGGCTGTCGCTCGCCGACGCCGGCCAGATGAACAGCTACGTCTTCCTGGCGGCGGTCTTCGCCACGCCGCTCTTCGGCCTGCTGGCCGACAAGATCGGCTTCCGGGCGCTGCTCATGGCAGGCGGTACGTTCCTGCTCTTCCTCACCTTCCCGCTGCTCGCCTACACCAGCTCGCCGCTCTGGGTCTCGACCGCCATGCTCGGCGTCGCCTTCTCCCTGGTGCCGGCGATCATGTGGCCGGCGGTGCCGTACCTGGTCTCGGCCAACCGCCTGGGCACGGCCTACGGCTTGATGACCATGCTCCAGAACATCGGCCTGTTCACCTTCAACCTCGCCGCCGGCGGGCTCAACGACTGGGCCGGGGCGAGCGAGACCAACCCGGGCGGCTACCTGCCCATGCTCTGGATGTTCGGCCTGCTCAGCCTGGTGGGCTTCGTCTTCGCGGCGGCGCTGCGCAAGCGGGAGACCGGACCGGACGGCCACCAGTTGGAGAAGCCGCAACCGCGCTCGAAGCTGCTCGACGCCGCGGGGTAGGCCCGCGAGGTAGGCCCGCCGGAGAGGAAGACCGCGCTCAGCCGGTCGCGAGCCGCTCCAGGAACCGGCGAACCTCGTCCGGGTCCTCGAGGCGGAAGGTCGCGGCGGTCGCCCTCGCCTCGGCGTCCGGGTCGGACGCCGAGGCGACCAGGATGCCGAGGCCGGGGGGGGTGTGGCGGGCGAGGGCGCGGAAGGCGTCCTCGTCGGTCTCGTCGTCGCCCAGGTAGACGGGCAGGATCTTCGCCGGACTGAGCTCCCGGGCGCGCGCCAGGACCGCCAGCAGCCACTGGACCGCCCGGCCCTTGTCCCAGTCGATCGCCGGCCGGATCTCCCAGACCTTCTTGCCGCCGGCCTTGCGCAGCTCCGGGTGGGCCGCCACCTGGCGATCGACGGCCTGCTCGACCGCCGCCACGTCGCCGGCAGCCACCCGGCGGTAGTGGACCGCGACGGTGAACCGCTTGGGCTCCACCTGGGCGCCGGGGATCGCCGCCAGCTCCGTCTCCAGGCTCCGGGCAACCTGCTCGATCGCCGGCACCGCCGAGGCCGCCTTCTCGAACGGAGCCTCGGTGCCGGACGGGCCGGCGATGTCGAAGCCGTGGCTGCCGGCGTAGTAGATCCCGTCCAGCCCGACCCGCTCCGTCACGTCCGGCCGTCCGCGCCCGCTGACCACGGCGACCGGGAAGCGCGCGGCCAGGCGCTCGAGCACGTCGCGCATGACGCCTGAAAGCACCGCGTCCTCCGGCCGTTCGACGATCGGGGTCAACGTGCCGTCGTAATCGAGGAAGAGGACCGGCTGCCGGCCGGCGAACCGGGCGAGCAGCTCGTCGGCGTGATCGAGGGCGGAAGGTAGCCGGGCGACGCGACGCGGCCCGGGGCTGGGCTCCGGCGGACGCGATCCTGGTGGGGTCTCGGGCGGCACGGCCCTCATTGTCTCGCACCCTGCGGCACCAACGGCCGGGCCCTCCGCTGACTCCGGAGGTCGGCGCCTCGCGCCCGCTACTCCTCCGCCACCTCTTCCTCGAGCACCGCCGCCGACTCTCCCGCGGAGGCGCCCACCGAGGCATAGGCGCCGGGGAATTCATGGGCGGAGCGCTCGCCGGCGACCGGCTCGATCCGCGCCGCGCAGACCTTGTACTCGCCGGTGCCGGTGACCTGGTCGCCGGCGTCGTTGGTCAGGAAGTTGGTGCGCGCCTCGGGGAAGTGGAACGGCATCCAGACGACGTTCTTCCTCACCTGGCGGCTGTGCATCGCCCGGGCCCGCACGCGGCCGCGGCGGGTCACCACGTCGACCATCTGGCCATCGTCGACGCCGAGCGAGCGCGCCATGCCGGGGTGGATCTCGACGAACGCCTCCGGCTGCTTGCCAGCAAGCCCGGCAGAGCGGCGCGTCTGGGTGGCGGCGTTGTAGTGGTAGAGGGTGCGCCCGGTGGAGAGCACCATCGGGAACTCCGGGTCTTCGAGCTCGGCCGGCTGCCGGTAGTCGACCGCCCGGAAGAGACCCTTGCCGCGCAGGATGCCGCCCTTGTGGAGGTACTCGGTGGACGGCGCGTCCGGGGTCGTCACCGGCCACTGGAGGCCGCCTTCGCGCTCGATCCGCTCGTGGCTGATGCCGGCGAACTTGGGCGCCAGCGACGCCATTTCGGCGTAGATCTCCCGCGGGTGGCTGTAGTTGGGCATGTCGAGACCCGACAGCAGGACGACGTCGCGCAGGATCTCCCAGTCGGCGCGCGCCTGGCCGGGCGGATCGACCGCCTTCCGGACCCGCTGGACGCGGCGGTCGGAGTTGGTGAAGACCCCGTCCTTCTCGGCGAAGCAGGCCGCCGGCAGGATGACGTCGGCGAAACGGCAGCTCTCGTTGAAAAAGATGTCCTGGACGACCAGGAAGTCGATCTCGTTCAGGGCCTCCTCGACCCGGCAGGCGTTGGGCTCCGAGACGACGATGTCCTCACCCATCAGGTACATGCCGCGGATGTCGCCGTGGGTCATGGCCTTCATCATCTGGTTGAGGTTCAGGCCCGGCGTCTCCGACTGGGGCACGCCCCAGGCCTCGGCGAACTTGGCCCGCACCTCCGGATCGGAGGCGTTCTGGTAGCCGGGGTAGAAGACCGGCGACGCGCCGGAGTCGTTCGCCCCCTGGACGTTGTTCTGGCCGCGCAGCGGGTTCATGCCGGTCGAGCGCTCGCCCAGGTGGCCGGTCATCAGCACCAGGTTCGACAGGGCGTAGACGTTGTCGGTGCCGGTGGTGTGCTCGGTGATGCCGAGGGTGTAGTAGATGCCGGCCTTCTCGGTGGTGGCGTAGGCGCGGGCGACCTCACGGATCTGCTCGGCCGGAACGCCGGTCACCTCCTCCGCCTCCTCGGGGGGGTAGCGGAGCACCGTCTCCACGACTTTTTCGAAGTCCTCGGTGTTCCTCTCGATGAACTCCCGGTCGTAGAGCTCCTCGGTGACGATGACGTGGGCCATCGCGTTGAGCAGCCAGACGTCCGTCCCGGGCCGGATCTGGAGATGCCAGTCGGCGATCTCGGTCAGCCAGATCGCCCGCGGATCGGAGACCGCGAGCTTCGCCCCGCGGCCCACCGCCCGTTTCATCTCCATGGCGATGATCGGGTGCGCCTCGGTGGTGTTCGAGCCGGTGACGAAGAGGAAGTCCGCGTCCCGGATCTCGGGGATCGAGTTGGTCATCGCGCCCGCCCCGTACGTGGTCACCAGACCGGCGACCGTGGGGGCGTGTCATGTGGCGGCGCATTGATGGATGTTTTGTGTGCCGAACGCGGCCCTCGCCATCTTCTGGAGCAGGTAGTTCTCCTCGCCGGTGCAGCGCGACGACGAGATGAAGGCGAGCGAGTCCGCGCCGTGGTCTGCCGCGACCGCCTGGAGCCCCTGGACCGTCACCTCCAGCGCCCGCTCCCAGGTCGCCTCCTCGAGCTGACCGGTGGCCGGGTTGCGCACCAGCGGCGTGGTCAGCCGGTCCTCGTGGTGGACGAAGTCGTTGGCGAAGCGCCCCTTGACGCACATGTTGCCGTCGTTGACCGTCGTGCCGGGGGGCGGGCTGGTCGACTTCACCACGCGGTTGGCCGCCCGGTCGACGTTCAGGTCGATCTGGCAGCCGACGCCGCAGAAGTTGCAGGTCGTACGGACCTTCTCCAGCTCCTTCTCCGGCTTGCCGTAGGCCAGGGCCGGCTTTTCGGTCATGGCGCCGGTCGGGCAGACGTCGATACAGCCGCCGCACAGCTCACAGGTCGAGTGGTGGAGCGCGATGCCGTCGGCGGTCGAGATCGTCGTGTGGCCGCCCCGGTTGGCCAGCGTGATCGCCGAGACCGCCTCCACCTCGTCGCAGTAGCGCACGCAGGCCGCACACAGGATGCAGCGGTCCGGGCGGAAGGCGACGAACGGGTTGTTGTCGTGGACACGCCCTTCCCGCGGCGAGTCGACCGGCGTCCAGTCGCCGGCGGTGCCGTAGCGCTCGGCGTACTCGAACAGGCGGTTCGGGTTGGCGTCGTCGGCGACCTCCCGGTCCTGGACCGTGTCGGCCATGTGGAGCGACAGGATGAAGCGGCGGTTGCGCTCGACCCGCGAGCTCTGGGTCCGCACCACCAGGCCGGGGGTGGTCTTGTAGGCGCAGGCCGGCTGCATCAGCCGGGAGCCGTCGACCTCCACCAGGCAGATGCGGCAGGCGCCGGCCGGCTCGAGCCGGTCGTCGTGGCACAGCACCGGGATGTCGATCTCGGCGCGCCGGGCGGCCTGGAGGATGGTCTCGCCCTCGCGGTACGGAATCTCGTTGCCGTCGATGATGACGAACTGGGACGGGGAGGAGTTGGAATCTGCCATGAGCTGACCTTTCAAGACTTCAGAACCTACGACCCGAGGCCGAATTCCTCGGGGAAGTGTTTCATCGCGGTGGTGAGCGGCAGCGAGGCCGCCTGGCCGAGGCCGCAGATACTCGCTTCTTGCATGCCCCAGGCCACCTCGTCGAGCTCCGGCGGCAGGGTGAAGGCGCCGCCGCCATGGCCGTTCGTGCCCTCGTCGCGGGCCGCGAGGTACCGGTCCAGCGCCTGGCGGAGCATCTGGGTGCCGATGCGGCAGGGGGAGCACTGGCCGCACGACTCGTCCTCGAAGAAGATCGCCTGGGCCAGGGCCGCCTCGACCATGTCGGCGGTCTCGTTCAGGACCACGATGCCGGCCGAGCCGAGCATGGAGCCGGCCTCCTGGAGCGACTTGAAGTCGAGCGGCACGCCGGCCGCGCTCGCCGGCAGGAAGCCGCTCGAGGCGCCGCCCGGGGAGAACGCCTTGAGCGTCCCGACCACGCCGCCGGCCATCTCCAGCAGCTCCTCGAGGGTGATGCCGAGGGGCGCCTCGTAGACGCCGGGATGGGTGACGTGCCCGGACAGGCAGTACAGCTTCGAGCCGGCGCCGGTCGCCCCGGCGTCGCGGAACCACTGGCCGCCGCGGGTGAGGATCGCCGGCAGGCAGGCGATGGTCTCGACGTTCTGGATCAGGGTCGGCTTGCCGCGGAAGCCCTTCTCCACCGGGAACGGCGGCCGGAGCCGCGGCATCCCGCGCTTGCCCTCGAGCGATTCGAGCAGCGCGCTCTCCTCGCCGCAGATGTAGGCGCCGTGGCCGTCGGCGAAGTGCCAGCGGATCGCCCCGTCCCCATCAGGCAGGTCGGACAGATCGCCCCGCTCGCGGGCCTCCTCGAGCGCCCGCTCGAGCGCCGCGCGGCACATGCCGAACTCGCCGCGCACGTAGATGTAGACGTCCTGTGCCTCCAGGGTCCGGGCGGCGATCGCCAGGCCCTCGATCACCAGGTGGGGGCGCTGAAGCATCACCTCCCGGTCCTTGAACGTGCCGGGCTCGCCCTCGTCGGCGTTGAGCACCACGTAGCGCTCGGTGACCGCCTGCCGGCGCACGCCGCGCCACTTGATGTGGGTCGGGAAGCCGGCGCCGCCCCGCCCTTGGATGCCCGAGGTTTCGAGCTGGTCGCAGACCCAGTCGGCCCCGTGCTCGCGGGCGAGGCGGAGCGCCTCGTAGCCATGCCCGCGGTCGGCCTCCGGGCCGGCGGCGAGGTCGATCGCCTGCTCGGGGCTCGACGGCGCGTAGTGCACCGGGAACGTCTCCGGCCGGCCGCGGCGGTCCCAGACGGCCGGCGCCGCGTCGCAACGGCCGACGCAGGAGACGAAACCGACCTTCTCGCCCCGCGCTGCCAGCTCGTCCTTGACCTCCTGGCACCCGGCCAGACGGCAGGACAGCCCCTGGCAGACGAAGACGTCGGTCTCCGGACGGCTCAACAGGTGGTAGAAGCTGGCGACCCCGAAGACGTCCGCCGCCGGGACGCCGGTCTCCAGATGCACCTTCCCCACGACCCCGGGGCGGAGCCCGCCCGCCTCTTCCAACGCCCTCAGGACCTCTTCACGCCGCGCATTCTTGGGCAACATCTCGGTCGGAAATCGTAGCACGCGGCGCCGGCTGCTACTGTTCGTCGATGGCGCAGACGCACTCGACGTCCGGAGCCGCCGGACGGGCCCGCTCGGCACGCGGCCCGATCGTCCTGACGACCGGCCTACTCGTCCTCCTCGCCCCCCTCCTCTGGCTCGGCGCCTGCCGCTCGATCCTGCCGCCGCGGGTGCCGCCCGAGCCCCAGGTCCAGTGGCTCCCGGGGCTGCCCGGTGACGTCCCCTCCCAGACGGTCTTCTCGCCGGACGGCGCCGGCGTGACTCTGGTCCGCGGCACGATCAACGGCCACGACAGCGGCTGGCTGCTGCTGGACAGCGGCTCGGCGAACCTCCTGATCGCCCGGCGGACGGCGAAGACGCTGCACCTACCGGTGGTCGGCGAGGGTTTCGCCGAGCGCGATATCCGGGTGAGCTTCCACCTGGCGCAGCAGGTCGGACTGGGGCCGCTGGAGCTCGACAAGGTCCTGGTGGCCGCGGCGAGCTGGGACCGGCTCGCCACCTTGCGCGAGGCGCTCGGCGTCGAGCTGGCCGGGTTCGCCGGCTACCAGGCGTTCGCCAACGCGGTGGTCGAGATCCGGTACCGTGCCGCCTCTGACCCTGTGGGTCGCGGCGACCGTGTGCTGCTCCACGACCCGTCGACCTACCGGCTGCCGCGCGGCTCCTGGCAGCCGCTCCGGACGATCGACCGCCGGCCCACCGTCGTCGTCCACGTGACCGCCCACCGGGACCCGGCAGCCACCGCACCCGGCCACGCCGATCCCGGGGCGAGCGGCGAGACCCCCCAGCCGTCTGCCCTACGGGCCCTCTTCCTGGTCGACACCGGCACCGCGGGGAGCCTGATCCTGGACAGCCGCTTCGCCCGAGAGGCCGGCCTCGCCGCCGCGGACTCCCCCACCCACGCCAAACAGATCACCTTGACCGGCGCCGTCTCCGTCGGCACCACCCGCATCCCCCGCTTCGCCCTCGGAGAGCGCGCGTTCGACGACGTCCCGGCCACCGTCCGCACCGACCTGTTCGGCAGCCGTAGCGCCCTCGCCGCCGTCGACGGCATCCTCGGCCGCGGCCTCCTCGAAGGCCTGACCGTCGTCTTCGACCTCCCCCACCAGCGCATCGCCCTGCTCGACCCCGAACGTTGAGCCCGCCGAGCACCGAGCCGTCGCCCCCCCCCTCCCACACGCCGGGAGGCCGCCGCCACCGTCCCGCCGGTCATCTCTGGCAGACGGACGCGAGGTTGAGCCGACCGGTGCGCCATGTCAGACGAGGGAGAAGGTGAACCGACCGCGCCCCTCCCGGCGGGTGGATGCGAGGCTGAGCCGACGACCGCCCAGAGGGACGGGCGAGCCCGAGGGCGGGCCGAGCGGCCGGCGGAGAGGGCGTCATGGGCCGCGTCCGCGCGAGCGATCGCGCGCCAGAAAGGTCCCACGCGGACCATGCCGAGCCGCGCGCTGAACCCCCAACCGGCAACCGACGCGCGGCGTCCCGGTGCCGCCGGCCGCCCGGCCCGCCCGCCGGAGGGCAGCGAACCCCCCTCCCGTGCCCTCGGTCAACCTCCCGGCCGCTCCTCCGTCATCCCTCGCCGACAGTTCAGGTCCCTCCCGGCCGAATCTAGGGCATTTGCCCGAGTTACACCCGGCCTCCGGACCCCTATTCTGAAGCCGTGATGGGGAGACGAAAGAACCGAGAGACGAACCAAGACACCACGGGAGGCACGCCATGACCCGCTACTACGGAAACCAGAAAGTCGAACCCGGAATCTACTTCTGCGCCAAAGAGCTCAGCTTCAAATCGATGGACGACAACGGTCACCTTCCCGGCGGCCCCGAGCGCACCTACTGGCGGGTGCCCGCCCTGGCCCTGCTGGCCGCGGCCCCGATGCTCGGCCTCGCCTACGTCATCTTCCTGCCCCTCGTCGGCTTCGTGATGCTCGGCGCGGTGGCCCTGCAGAAGGTCGGCAGCCTGGTCCGTGAGCTCGGCGTCTGGAGCGCCACCCTGCTGCGTCCCGCCTGGCAGCCCGCCCGCGCCTTCCTGAGCCGCGGCAAGGCCCGCAAGGAGCGCGAGAAGGCCGAGAAGCACGAGGACCGGTGGGCCGACGAGGTCCGCGAAGAGCTCGAAAAGGACGAGGACGAGATCTCCTGAGCCGTCCCGGCTCTCGGCCAGACCGTCCGAACCATCCACGCACCCCGACCCGGGCCGGCGCATGCGAGACGAGGGGGAACGCCGGCCCGGGGTTCTGCGTATCCCCCGGACGAAACCAACGAGGAGAGACACCATGTCTCTGCTGCATGCGTTCCGCGCCGGCTCCTCCGGACGCTCCTCGGGGTCCCACGCCGCCGGCCCGGTCTCCGGTCCGGTCGGCCTCGCGCAGGCCGCCCTGCTCGCCGTGCTCCTGCTCGGCGCGCTCGCGGCCGCGACGCTCCCCGCCCAGGCCCAAGACCAGAGCCAGGACCAGACTCAGGGGTCCGAAGCCAGCGCCCCGGAGGTTCCCGAAGCCGTCGAGTACTGCCTCATGTGCCATGGCGACGAGTCGTTCACCATGGACCTCGACGACGGCACCGAGATGAGCCTCTACGTTCCATCCGACGCGTTCATGACCTCTGTACACGGCAATGAGCTCGTCTGCACCGACTGCCACGAAGGCTACGACTCCGACGAAGAACACCCGAGCGGTGCCACCTTCGCCGACCAGCGCAGCTACGTCCTGTCCCACTACGACACCTGCAAGCAGTGCCACTTCGACACCTACACCCGGACCCTGGAGAGCATCCACTACGAGTACCTCAAGGAAGGGTTCAACGAGATGCCGGTGTGCACCGACTGCCACGGCGCCCACGACATCACCGACCCGCACGCCAAGCAGGCGATGATGTCCAGGAGCTGCGCGACCTGCCACGACGACGTCTACCGGACCTACTCCGAGAGCGTCCACGGAAGGGCTCTGGTCGAGGAGGGCAACCAGGACGTGCCGGCTTGCGCCGACTGCCACACCGCCCACTCGATCGTCGATCCGAGGACGGCGGGCTTCCACCTGCGCTCACCGGAGATCTGCATCGGCTGCCACGGCGACGCGAAACTGATGAGCAAGTACGACATCTCGCCCCAGGTGGCGACCACCTACCTGTCCGACTTCCACGGCGTCACCGCCACCCTGGCCGATCCGTCCAAGGTCGAGGAGCGCCAGCTCGTCGTCACCTGCATCGACTGCCACGGCGTCCACGACATCCAGTCCCCGGACGTGGTCGGTGAGGGGGAGATGAAGGCCCGCGTGCGGCAGACCTGCCAGAAGTGCCACCAGGGCGCCGCCCAGGACTACCCCGACGCCTGGCTCTCCCACTACGAGCCGTCGCTCTCCCACGCTCCGCTGGTCTGGCTGGTGGGGCTGTTCTACAAGATCTTCATTCCGTTCGTGACCGTCGGCCTGCTGCTCCAGGTGACACTCCACCTGGTCCGGGCGACGGTCCGCCGATGAGGTGCGCCATGAGTGAACACACCCAAGACCACGACCTCGTCCGGCGGTTCTCCTGGTGGGCCCGCACCCAGCACATCGCGATCATCGTGCTCTTCACCCTGCTGCTGGTCACCGGGCTGCCCCAGAAGTGGCCGTCGCTCGAGATCAGCCAGTGGACCGTCGACGCGCTCGGAGGCATCTTCGTCGCCCGCTGGATCCACCGCCTGAGCGGCATCGTCTTCGCGGTTCTGACGATCGCCCACCTGGCGGTCGCCATCGGCGGCGTCCTCGCCAACCGGTTCAAGCCGACCATGCTGTTCTCGGCCCAGGACTTCCGCGATGCGATCGAGAGCCTGCGCTACTATCTCGGTCGCCGGGACGAGCCGCCCAAGTACGGGCGCTACGACTACCGACAGAAGTTCGAGTACTGGGGGCTGATCTTCGGCAGCTTCATCATGGTGGCCACCGGCTTCATCCTGTTCTTCCCGATCCTCGTCTCGAAGCTGCTGCCTGCCGAGCTGATCCCCGCCGCCAAGACCATGCACACCAACGAGGCGCTGCTCGCCCTGTTGATCATCCTGGTCTGGCACCTCTACGGCGCCCACCTGAACCCCGACGTCTTCCCGTTCGACTCCAGCATCTTCACGGGCAAGATCGAGAAGGGCCGGCTGCACCACGAGCACGCCCTGGAGTACGAAGAGCTGTTCGGGTCTGACGAGACGACGCAGGACAAGACGGGGGGCGAGGAGTCGACGGCCTGAGCGAGCTCGCCGCCTGGACCGAGCATCCCGGGGCCACCTTCCTGTGGGAGGTGGCCCTTCACTCGTTCCTGGCGGCGGTGGTGCTCTACGCCTGGGCCCGCCACCTGGAGCTGCCCTCCGGCCGCCCCAAGCGGCGGCTCCTGGCGCTGGTGCTGACCGTTCCCCTGGTCACCGCCGCGGTCCCCGGCCGCTCCGGCCCCCTCTTCCGCGAC
Source organism: uncultured Acidobacteriota bacterium (assembly GCA_963843755.1). Lineage (GTDB taxonomy): Bacteria > Acidobacteriota > Thermoanaerobaculia > Multivoradales > DATKCC01 > CAWJLS01. Next base: position 119,653 of record CAWJLS010000010.1, on the reverse strand, counting down.
CAGCTCGCCTGGCTGGACTCGGCCCGCATCCTCCAGCTCCCCCTCGTCCCCTGGGCCGCCCCCGACGGCTTCTTCGGCTCGCTGCGCCTCGCCCACCTGGCCCTCGCCCTGGCCATCGCCACCACCCTCGCGACCCTCGCCCAGGAGCTCCTGCCGGCCCTCGGCCGGCTCCGCTTCGCCGGCACCCCGCTCCCCCGCGCCCTGGGCGAAAAGGCCCGCGCCCTCCCCGGTTGGGAGCACCTGCGGGTCGACGTGGTCGCCGAGCCCGGCCCCGTGGTCGCCACCACCGGCCTGCCCGGCCGCCCGCGCCTGCTCATCTCCCCCCGGGCCCTCCAGCTCCTCGGCCCACCCGAGCTCGACGCCGTGCTCCGCCACGAGCACGCCCACTGGCTGCGCGGACGCTGGATCTGGGTCCACCTGCTATTCCTCGCGCGGGCCGTCCAGTTCTACAATCCGGTAGCGCTCTGGGTGTTTCGCCACTTCAGCCTGGAGCACGAAATCGCCTGCGACCGCGACGCCGTCGCCGGCACCGACCCCAAACCGCTCGTGCGCGCCCTCTTGGTCATCTACGAAGCCACCAACCCCCGGGACGTCGCCACCCGCCACGCCCTGCGCCGACGGGTCGACACCCTGCGCGGCCGCCTACCCCTCGACGACCGGGCGCTGCCGCTGCGCTCGATCCTCGCCGCCGCCCTCCTGCTCCTCCTGGTGCTGCCATGGGTCGTCTGAAGGGGTTCCTCAGCCTGGTGGTCATCGTCGGCGGCTTCTTCCTCGCCGCCCGCGTCCTCCACCTCGTCATCCCCATGTTCTACCCCCAGGTGCTCTCCGGCCCCTTCAGCGTCGAAGAGCTGGGAGACGTCGCCCAATACACCGGCTTCCCGCCGCTCACCCCCTTCTACCGCCCCCAACAGCTCGGCCAGAAACCGGTCAACATCACCGCCGAGCGCCGCCCCCACCCCAGAGTCACCATCTTCTGGCACGGCGACAACTTCCTCTACCTCGAAGAGCGCCAAGACGGCCTCCGCCCCACCACCCCCGTCGACACCCGCCCCTTCCCGGCCCTAGAAGACGGCCGCCGCTGGGCCGAAGGCAACACCCTCTACGCCATCGGCAAGAAAGGCGACTTCTGGATCAGCCTGCGGACCGATCTGGGGGAAGAGGACCTGCGGAGGCTGGCGGAGACGCTGCGGCCGTTGCCTGAGCTGTTGTAGGGGGGGAGCCGCAGACCGACCAGTCTTCGTTCTCAGAATCCGCCCGTCAGGAGGAATCGAACCAGCGCGCCGGTCCCGGCGGCGAAGAGCAGGCTCGAGAGCGTGCCGATGAGGTAGTACTCACTGAACGCCCGGTTGTCCAACTCGCGAAAGCGGGCCACCGTCTTACCTGCGAAGAGCCACCCGATGGCCTGCCATTGCGCCAGCAAGACGAGCGAGAGCACCAGCATGCGTTCCAAGATGCCGATCGTCCTCCCCATGCGCTGAATGTCCACCCTGGGAGCTTCCGCGTCCGCCAGCTCCGCGACGGGAAATTGTCTCAAGAAGAGCTTGATGAGCGCAGCGGCGGCGTTGCCGTTGAGGACATAGGCACTGACTACGAGTGCAGAGGCAGCGATTTCGGCCAGATGGCCTGGTGCGGACGGTCCCACGCCGGCATCGACGTTCACCCCGAGCCAGACGCGCCAGAGAAACCAAACCACGACGATCGTCGCGGCATGAAGTCCCTGATCGCCAACGAACAGTCGAACCGAGTCTCCGCCGGACCTCTTCTTGACCAAGACCTTACCGTAGTCGATCAGCGCATGGAGAGCTCCCAGGAGGAGCAGGAACGTCAGCGCGAGAAGGAGCGGCCTCGAGCTCCAACGGAGGAAGGGGATGACCAGAATGAGATGGGTGAGCACCATGGCCGTTGCGTGAGCCGAGAGCGTGCCGATCTCGTGCTTTCGCTCGACCATCGAGCGGGTCTGCACCAGGAAGTCCCCGACGATATGGCCGGCGAACAGGAGAACCAGAAGGCAGACCTCCGGAGAGGAGAGACGGGACACCGCCATCAATTCGGTCATTTTGGTGAATCGGAATGAAATTCGGCCCTGGGACCGAATCTTGCCAGGAGGATCTTGGCGGCGTCCTCACCACGGAGTATCTGGCTGAGCAGCGACGCTTTCAGACTTTGGCTTACCGTCGAGGGATAGACGTCGAACTCTTCCGCCACGCTCTTCTGTGACTTCGCTCGTGCCGCCTTCGCGTACGCGAACTGCTTCTCCGTCCAGCGCCCCCGAATCGACCCCATCAAGGAGAACAGCGCGGTCAGGACCGAGTCTTCTACTGGACCGAACCCGCGAGCGATCAGCCAGTCGTCGACCTTCGCGTCCTCCAATGCGGACCTCGCGCGATGAAAGCACGGTCCGTCGGTTCTCGCCACGTCACGATGGATCTCGGTACTGACTCCTCCATAGCCGAGACCGAACGACAGCCGCTCCGGGAAGATCTTCTCGGAGAGTCCGACGACGAGATCGACCGCCACCGACGGTTGGCCGAGCAAAGCCTGGACTTCGTCTCCCTTGAACAGACCAAGGGGGCTGACCAAGGCTTCTCGAAAACGACCGTTCAACGAGTCGATCTCCCGGACCAGCTTGCGTTGCAGCGCCGCTCGATCCGGCGTGTGCCTCGAGCCCACGACATCCCCGATGACGGCGACGTAGCTCAATTCAGTCCCAGAACCGAACTCAACCATGATTCGGTATTATAGCCGAACTCTCTGACAATGCGACGATCCTCAAGAAGCAGCGGCCAGGACTCGCCTTTTCCGAAGAGGGCCAATTCAGAGTGAACCTCACCAACCGCCAAAGCTGCGAACGCCCGGACCGCTCCCGGCGGACCCTCGGGCGGAGGACCGTCCCCCCTACTCCGGCCGCTCCACGTCGATGACCCCCTTGCGGATGGCGTACTTGATCAGCTCGGCCCGGGAGTGAACGCCGAGCTTGGCCATGAGGTTGGTGCGGTGGGTCATGGCGGTCTTGAGGCTGACGCCCAGGTACTTGGCGATCTCGCGGCTGGTCTTGCCCTCGGCGAGGAGCTTCAGAACCTGGCGCTCGCGGCGGGTCAGCTTCTCGTAGTCCTCCTCTTCGAGGCTCTCGCCGCGGGTCATGATCTCGATCAGCTCGCCCGCCGCCACCGGGTGGAGGTAGCGCCGCCCCTGGAAGACCGTGCGGATCGCCTCCTTCAGATCGCGCGAGGCGCTCCGCTTGATGACGTACCCCTGGGCGCCGATGCGTAGCGCCCGCTTGATGTACTCCCGCTGCTCGTACTGGGTGAGGATGATGACCTTGGTCTCCGGCCGGTCGGCGAGCACCGCCTCGGTCGCCTCGAGCCCGCCGATGCCGCCCGGCAGGTTCAGATCCATCAGGATCACGTCCGGCGCAAGCCGGTGGGCCTCGCGGATCGCCTCCTGGCCGTCGCCGGCCTCGCCGATCACCTCGAAGCCGGGCTCCTGCTCCAGGATCGTCCGCAGCCCTTCGCGGACCAGGTCGTGGTCGTCGACGATCAGAATCCGGATCATGGCTCCTCCCCTCCTCTCCCTCCGATCACTCCAAAGGGATCTCGAGCCGTACCTGGGTGCCGAGCCCCGGCTCGCTGTCGATCTCGATCGTGCCGCCGATCAGGTCCGCCCGCTCGCGCATGCCGACGAGGCCGGCGCCGCCGCCCGACTGCTCGTCCGGCTCGAAGCCGACGCCGTCGTCCTCGACCGCCACCACCAGCCGGTCGGGAACCGCCTCCTGTCGGCGCTCCAGGAAGGCGTGGCCGCTGCGCAGCTCGACCTCGATCGACACGTGCTCGGCCTTGGCGTGGCGCAGGATGTTGGTGATGATCTCCTGGAAGATCCGGAAGGCGGTGATCTCCACCTCGTCGGGCAGCTCCAGCTCCTCCTCCACTTCCAGGCTGACCTCGATCCCTTCGGCCTTCAGGTACTGCTCAGCGTACCAGCGCACGGCCGCCACCAGCCCCAGGTCGTCGAGCAGCGACGGGCGCAGGTCGAAGATCACCCGGTGCACCTCCTGCTGGGTGCGGATGAGGAGCTCCTCGACCCGGTCGAGGCGCTCGCGCTCTTCCGGGCGCTCCGCCGCGTGCTCGAGGGCGAGCTGGATGGCGGTCAGGAGCTGGGAGATCTCGTCGTGGAGCTCGCGGGCGATCCGCCGCCGCTCCTCCTCGGCCGCCGCCAGCAAGCGCCGGACCAGCACCTTGCGCTGGGCGTCCTGGATGAGTGTCCGCCGAAGTTGGAAGGCGGAGTGGAGCGATAGCGCCAGCTCGTGCTGGAGCGCTTCGACCGCCGGCAAGTCCTCGGCGTCGGACCAGCGGTAGAACAGCACCCCTTTGGACTCGCCGTGGTAGAGCAGCTCGCGCCGCTGCCAGCCCTCGGGCGCCTCGGCGTCGGCGCCGAGCCACGTCAGGTCCGTCCGCTCCGGGTGGACGTAGCGCTTCTGGGGTCCGTCCGGTGGGGTGGTGACGAGCGCCACGGCATGGAAGGCGAACCGGCGCGAGATCCGCTGGAGCACCGGCGGGATGAACCGGCTCGGCCGCCGCTCCTGGGCGCAGAGCGCGGCCACGTCGTAGAGCAGCTTGAGGTCCTCGTACCGCGAGCGCAGCTCCGTGGTGCGGTCGGCGACCAGCTCCTCCAGGTGCTCGTTGAGCCCCTGGAGCTCACCCAGGGTGGTGCCGAGCTGGCTCCGCGCTTCGTCCAGGCTGCGGGCCAGGATCTGGATCTCCCGGTCGCCCTCGACCGTGATCGGGTCGTGGAGATTGCCCTGGCGTAGCCGCTCCGCCTGCTCGGAAAGCTGACCGATCGGCTCGATCACCGAGCGACCGAGGCCGCGGGTGAGCAGCAGACCCATGAGCAGCAGCAGCACCGCCGTGGCGCCGAAGCCGATCTGGGACGGGCGCAGGACACCGAACGCCTCCGAGTCCTCCTGCTGGATCGCCACCCCCCAGGGGGCGTTGCGCAGCGGCACCATGACGGTCAGGAAGGCGCCGGACTTCGGCCCGTCGATGCAGATGGTGCAAGAGGAGACCTCGGTCACCAGGGGGCGCCGCGCGCGGATGCGGGCGCCGAGCTGATCGGCCGGGGCCATGGCGGTGAAGAGCTGTTGATGGTCGGGCGCGGCGATCACCATGCCGGCGTTGTCGATCACCACCAGGTGGAGGTCCGGCTCCGGCGCCAGGTTCTGGAGCACCACCGACAGCAGCGAGCCCCGGGGGCTCATCTCCGCCACCAGGCTGTAGCGCTTGCCGCCGCGCTCGAACGGGTAGGTCAGCAGCAGGACCCGGCGGTCGCCCTTGCGCAGGAGCGGGCTGATGCGCGGGCGCGACAGGTAGACGTCGAGCCCTTCGGTGTCCGGCATCGGCGGCGGACCGGCGAACGACGGGTCGGAGACCAGGACGTGGCCGTCCTCGTCGAGCAGGTGGATGGAGCTGCGGAACAGGAACTGGAACCGGAAGGAGCGCAGCTCGGCCCGGGCGGCGCTGTCCCACCGGTCCGGCTCGGGAAGCTCGGAGACCAGGCGGCCGACCCCCTGGAGGGCGTTGAGCAGCGCCGAGTCGAGGTAGTGGGAGACGGTCCGGGCGAGGAGCAGACGGTCCTTCTCCACGTGGGTGCGCATCTGGCGCAGGGCGAACAGGCCGATCAGCCCGGAAACCGCCAGGAAGACGACCAGCCACTGGATGAGCAGCAGGTTCAGGCGCCCACGGAGCGTGCGGTCGCTCATCGTGCCCTTTCGTGTGGTCTGCCCCTCGGATCGCCGGCTCGGTGGAGTCGACGCGGAGAGACGACACGGACTCCACGATCACCCTGGCGCGACGGACGGTCCGGCACAACGCCTCGGAGGGGAGGCGCCCGCCACCCCGGCAGGTAGTGGGTCGACGGGGCCGGATCGGGGCCAGCTCCTGTGGGAAGATCCCCCGGATGAACCCGGCCCTGCCCGTGTTGCTCCTGCTGTCGCTGGCGCCGCTCGCTCTGCGCCGGCGCGGCCGGGCGCCCGCCTGGCCCAAGGCGTGGGCGCTGGTCGGGCTGGCGGCGATGGTGCTGCTCGCGCCGGCCCTCGCCCTGCCCGACGGCGTGCCCAGCCCGGCGGCGAGCCTCGGCGGGCTGGCGCCCTGGCAAGATATGGGGCCAGAAGTGGGGCCAGAGCTGGGGCCAGAAGCGGCGCAAGACGGGCAGACCCTCGATCCGACCGCCGGCAACCCGCAGCTTCGGGACGTCACCCTCCAGGTGGAGCCGTGGCTGATCTTCCTGCGGGCGGAGCTGCGCGACGGCCGGTTGCCGTTCTGGAACCCGTTCCAGTTCTCCGGCACGCCGTTCTGGTCGAACGGCTCCTCGGCACCGCTCTTCCCGCTCCACCTGCTGTTCGCGGCGCTGCCGCTCCAGCTCGGCCTGGTGCTGCTGCCCTGGCTGCGGCTGGTGATCGGCGGCGTCGGCGCCTGGGCGTTCGCCCGCCAGCTCGGGGCGAGCGAGCGCGGGGCGCTGGTGGCGGCGGTGGCGTTCCCGCTCTCCGGCGTGGTGACGAGCTGGCTGCTCTACCCCATGGCCAACTGCCACGCCCTCGTCCCCTGGGTGTTCTGGTCGACCGAGCGGCTCGCCCGCCGGCCGGCGGCCTGGCCCTGGCTGGCGGCGTTCGGCGGGCTGGAGCTGCTCGGCGGCCACCCGGAGACCGCCGTCTTCACCGGCATGCTGACCGCCGTCTACCTGCTGGTGCGCTGGCCGCGGCAGAGAGTCGCGGCAGGGATCGCGTTCGTCGGCGGCTGGGTCGTCGCCCTGCTGCTGGCGGCGGTCGAGCTGGTGCCGCTGGCGGCGACCGTGGTGCGGAGCAGCAAGTGGCTGGTCGAGCTGCCCTACACCGCGCCGCCCCTGGCGCTGATCGGCAAGCTGCTGCTCCGGCTGGTGATGCCGGAGCTGTTCGGCAACGCGGCGCCGGCGCCGCTCGCCCCGGCGACTGCCGAGGCGCTCGCCGCGGGCCGTGCCGGCACCTGGTGGGGACCGTTCAACGATCCGGCGACGGCGATCTACGCAGGCACCGCGACGCTGCTGCTGGCGGCGGTCGGAGTCGCGGCGGCGTGGGGCGCCTGGCGACGGGCGCGTCGAGGTGCGAGCGGCCCGGGTCGCGCTCTCGGGGCTCTCGGCGCTCTCGATCAAGCTGGCGCCCTCGGCCGGCCCGGTGTGGCCGGTGAGACCGAGCGCTGCTGGCTGGCGGTGGCCGCGATGTCCCTCTTCGCCCTGCTCGCCGCCTACCAGACGCCGGGCGTCCGCCACGTGCTGCAGGCGCTGCCGGTGATCGACAAGAGCCTCACCCACTACCTGAAGCTCGGGCTCGACTTCGGCCTGGCGATCCTCGCCGCCCGAGGTGTCGACGCCTGGCTCGCCGGCGGCGGGCGACGCACGCTCCTGGCCGCCGGCACCGCCGTCCTCGCCCTGGTCGGCCTCTGCTGGCTGCTGTTCAGGGCGGACTGGACGGCGGCCGGCCTGCTGGGCGCCGAGACGGTGTGGACCGGCCTCATCGCCGCCGTCATCTTGGCCCTGGCGGCGAGCCTGTGGCTCAGCGCCGCGCGCCGGCGCCGCCTCTGGCTCCTCCTGCCGGCCCTCCTGATCGCCGACCTCACCTTCGCCCACGCCTGGACCAACCCGGGGCTCTCCGCCACCGCCCTCTACCCGGAGACCGGCGCGGTAAGGTTCCTCCGCCACCGGGCCGGCGCCCTCGAGCGGATCGCCGCCACCGGCTCCGTCCTCCACCCGAACGCCGCCATGGTCTACCGCCTCTACGACGTGCGCGGCGACACGCCGGTCAAGCTCCACGACTACCAGAAGGTCTACGCCTCCTTCGCCGCCCCGGACCCGGTCTTCTACCAGCCGATCCGCCGCTGGAACAGTCCGTGGCTCGACCGCCTCGGGGTGCGCTGGGTGATGACGCCGCCGGGGGCCTCCCCGCCGGAGATGGACGGGCCCGATGGCCTCCGCCCCGCCCCGTGGCGCCTGGCCTACGACGGAACCGACGCCCGGGTCTGGCGGCGGCCAGGGACTGCGTCGGTGGTGCGCTGGCAGGGGCGGGGGCAGCACCCGGGGGCGGGGTGGCGCCTCGACGTCCTCGATCGCTCCCCGGGCCACTGGACGGTGCGCTGGGAGACGCCGGAGCCGGCGACGGTCGAGATCGCCGAGGCCTGGGACCGGGGCTGGCATGCCCGGGTCGATGGCAGACCGGTGCCGGTCGAGCAGCTCGGCGGGGTGCTGCTCGGGGTCGCCGTGGGAGGCGAGCACGGTGAGGCCGCGAAGGACGGCACGGCGCCGCCGGCCACCGGGATCCTCGATCTCTCCTACCGGCCCGAGGGGCTGGCGGTCGGGATCGTCGGCTCGCTGTTCGGGCTGCTCTGCTGCGGCGTGGGGCTGGCCGGCAGACGCTCCAAGCGCCAGATCTCCCGGTTGTAGTCCTCGATCGTGCGGTCGGAGGAGAACGCGCCGGAGCAGGCGGTGTTGAGGATGCTCGAGCGGGTCCAGGCTTCGGCGTCCCGGTAGGCGCGGGCGGCACGCTCCTGGGCGTCGACGTAGGAGCGGAAGTCGGCGGTGATCATCCACGGGTCGCCGCCGTCGGTGAGCTGGTGGAGGATCGCGGAGAAGGCGCCGGCGCCCCCATCCGATCCGGAGGCCGCGGGGAAGTGCCCGCGCGCGAGCAGGTCGATCACCCGGGCCAGGTCGCGGTCCTCGGCGATCCGCGCCCGCGGATCGTGCCCGGGCCGCAGGGCGTCGACCTCCGGCGCGGTCAGGCCGAAGCGGAAGAAGTGCTCCTCCCCCACCGCGTCGAGGATCTCGACGTTGGCGCCGTCCAGGGTGCCGATGGTCAGCGCCCCGTTCATCATCAGCTTCATGTTGCCAGTGCCGGACGCCTCCTTGCCGGCCAGGGAGATCTGCTCGGAGAGCTCGGTCGCCGGGCAGATGATCTCCATCAGCGAGACCCGGTAGTCGGGCAGGAAGGCGACCTGGAGCAGGTCGCCCACGTCCGGGTCGGCGTTGACCACGGCGGCGACGGCGTGGATCAGCTCGATGATCGACTTCGCCATCCAGTAGGACGGCGCCGCCTTGCCCGCCAGCAGCACGCAGCGCGGGGTCCACTCCGCCGCACCCGTCGCCGGAGACTCCAGGTCGCCCCGCTTGATCCGGTCGTAGAGGTGGATGACGTGAAGGGTGTTGAGGAGCTGGCGCTTGTACTCGTGGATGCGCTTGACCTGGACGTCGAACAGGGCGTCGAGGGCCGGCTCGACGCCGCACAGGTTGCGCACCCGTTTGGCCAGGACGCGCTTGTTCTCCCGCTTGACCTCGCGCCAGCGCTCCCGGAAGGCGGGGTCGTCGGCGAACGGGCGGAGGCCCTCCAGCCGCGGCAGGTCGGTGACCCAGCCGTCGCCAATCGCCTCGGTGATGAGCGCGCTCGCCCGCGGGTTGCAGCCGGCGAGCCAGCGCCGCGGGGTCACGCCGTTGGTCTTGTTGTTGAACCGCTCCGGCCAGAGCTCGTAGAAGTCGCGGAAGATGCCGTCGCGCAGCAGCTCGCTGTGGAGCCGGGCGACGCCGTTGACCGACCGGCTGCCGACCAGCCCCAGGTGGGCCATGCGCACCCACGGCTCCCCCGAGCCCTGCGGTGGACGCTCGACGATCGCCATCCGCCGCCTCCGCTCGGGCTCGTCGGGCCAGCGCTCGGCGACCCGGGCGAGGAAGCGGGCGTCGATCTCCTCGACGATCTCGGTCACCCGGGGCAGGAGCTGCCGGAACATCGCCAGCGGCCAGCGCTCGAGCGCCTCCGGCAGGAGGGTGTGGTTGGTGTAGGCCATGGTCGCGGTGGTGATCCGCCAGGCCTCCTCCCACGCGAGCCCCTGCCCGTCCATGAGCAGCCGCATGAGCTCCGGGATCGCCACCGTCGGATGGGTGTCGTTGAGCTGGAAGCAGCTCTTCTCGGCGAACTGAGAAAAGTCCGGTCCGTGGTCGCGGATCCAGCGCCTCAGAACGTCCTTGAGGCTGGCGCTGGCCAGGAAGTACTGCTGGCGCAGGCGGAGCTGGCGTCCGTTCTCGCTCTCGTCGCTCGGGTAGAGCACCATCGACAGGTTCTCGGCCCGGTTCTTGGCGGTGACCGCGGCCGTGTAGTCGCCGGCGTTGAACTCCGCCAGGCTGAACTTGTCGGTGCCGCGCGCCTTCCACAGGCGGAGCGTGTTGACCGTGCCGTTGCGGTAACCGGGCACCGGCGTGTCGTATGGCACGGCGAAGACGTCCTCCGTGTCCGACCAGCAGACCTGGAGGCGGCCGTTGGGCCCCGGCCGCAGCTCGGTGCTACCGCCGAAGCGCACGATCTGCCCCAGCTCCGGGCGCTCGACCTCCCACGGGTTGCCGCGCAGCAGCCAGTGCTCCGGCTCCTCCACCTGGCGGCCGTTCTCGATGCGCTGGCGGAAGGTGCCGTACTCGTAGCGCAGGCCGTAGCCCACCACCGGCAGGTCGAGGGTGGCGCACGAGTCGAGGAAGCAGGCGGCCAGCCGGCCGAGGCCGCCGTTGCCCAGCGCCGCGTCCGGCTCTTCCGCCGCCAGCTCTTCGAGCCGCAGCCCGAGCTCGGTCATCGCTCCCCGGACCGGCTCCTCGAGATCGACGTTGAGCAGGGCGTTGGAGAGCGCCCGTCCCATGAGGAACTCCATCGACAGGTAGTAGGTGCGGCGGCTGTCGTGGGCCCGCTGGCGCCGGAGGGTCTCCTTCCACGGGATCATCAGCCGGTCGCGCACGGCGAGGACCAACGCCTGGTAGTCGGCGCTCTCGTCGTGGGACCAGGGGTCGCGCCCGAGGGTCAGGACGAGGTAGCGCCTGAAGTCGCGGCAGAGCGCCGCGGCGTCACGGCCGGGGCGGGGAAGATCGACGAAGTCGGAGGAGGAATCGTGCAGGAGGTCCCGTCGCAAGGCGCTCACCCCGCGTGCAACAGGTGCCCCGGGAGGAATCTTCCTCCGGGCGCTCCGTCCGGGCCGGGCCACCGAACTGTCGGACGGACGCCACGGCAGCGTCAACCGGCTCCGCCAAGCTGGCGCCGGAGCATGCCGACACGTTCCGACGGACCCCGGCCCTCCAGTCGTCCGGCGCGGATCATGCATATTCGAGAGGGTAGGGGGTTGGTTCGCCCGAGGCCCGCAGGAGGTCCACGATGCCCGTCGCCAAGATCGACAGATCGCACCCCGGCACTTCGCTGCCGGAGCCCGCCACCGCGCCGCTGGGCGAAACGCTCGACTCCGGCCGGTTGATCCTCGCTCTCGACCGGCTGCCGGTGACCCTGGGGCGGAGCGGCGGCGGCGACGACTGGACGGTCCTTCCCATGTCCGGAGGGATGATCAACGCGCTGACGCCGGTGCTGCGCGCCCGCGGCGGCGTCTGGCTCGGCTGGTGCGGCGTCCCCCAGGAGGAACTGGCCGCGCACTGCGGCCACGACCTGTCGCACGCCGACGACCAGGGCTTCGCCATCGAGCCGGTCGAGCTCTGCGCCAAAGAGGTCGGCTCCTGGTACACCGGCTACGCCAACCAGGTGATCTGGCCGGTCTTCCACGGCCTCGAGGAGCAGAGCCGCACGGAGCCGACCTTCTGGCCCATGTACCAGCAGGTCAACGGCAAGTTCGCCGACTCCCTCGCCGCCATCCACCGCCCGGGCGACCTGATCTGGATCCACGACTACCAGCTCCTGCTGGTCGGCGAGGAGCTCCGCAAGCGCGGCATCTCCCAGGGCGTCGCCTTCTTCCTCCACATCCCGTTCCCGCCGCCGGAGCTGTTCTTCCGCCTGCCCCAGGCCGAGCGGGTGCTCTCCGCCCTCTGCGACCACAACCTGATCGGCTTCCAGACCGAGCGCCACGTGGCCAACTTCCTGGCCTGCCTACGGCGCCTCGACCCAGCCCTGGGCGGTGGCCCCCACGGGCCGAGCCACCGCCTGAGCCACCCGGTGGAGGCGGTGGTCGATGGCCGTCCGCGGCGGTTCGAGATCGGCGCCTTCCCGGTCGGGGTCGACTACTACGACCTGTTCGCGGCGGCCCGGGAGCCGGCGGTCGAGCAGCGCGCCAGCGAGCTCCGCCGGCGCCTGGGCACCGGCCGCAAGGTTCTGCTGGGGATCGACCGGCTCGACTACACCAAGGGCATCCGCCACAAGCTGCGCGCGTTCGGCACCCTGCTGGAGCGTCACCCGGAGTGGCGCGGCAAGGTCGTCCTGCTCCAGGTGATCAACCCGAGCCGCGAGGTGGTCCCCTCCTACGCCGAGCTCAAGGGCGAGATCGAGACCCTGGTGGGCGAGATCAACGGCGCCTACGCGTCGCCGGGCTGGATCCCGATCCAGTACCACTACCACCCGCTCGACCGCACCGAGTTGCTCGCCCACTACCGGGCGGCGGACACGGCCCTGGTGACGCCGCTCGAAGACGGCATGAACCTGGTGGCCAAGGAGTACTGCGCCGCCGGTGCCGATGATGGCGCCCTGGTGCTGAGCCGCTTCGCCGGCGTGGCGACCCAGCTCCCCGACGGCGCCTTGCTGACCAACCCCTGGGACGAAGAAGGGCTGGCGGAGACGATCCATCGGGCCCTCGAGCTCGACGCCGACGAGCGTCACGAGCGGATGGAGCGCCTGCGGGCGGCGGTGCGGAACGAAGACATCTACCATTGGGCCGGCAGCTTCCTGAAAGCGGCCCTGGCCACCGTGCCGCGCGAAGGGCAGGGCGAGCGGCCCCACCAGGCCTGATCGGTGCCTCACGGAAGCCGGATCGAAATCGGGCCGAAAGCAGACCGGGAGAGGAGCGCGCGCGAAACGGTATGACCTCCGACATGGAACGTTGGCACGGCCTGGAGCTCGCCTCCGAGGGCACCGGGATCTCGGAACCGCTCTCCGAACAGATCAACCTCCTCGGAGCCCTGCTCGGCCAGGCGATCCAGGACCGGGCGGGGGCGGAGACCCTGGCACGGGTCGAGGAGCTTCGGGGCCTGGCCAAGCGGGCGATCCAGGACGAGGAGCCCGCGCTGCGCCGCCGCCTGGGCGAGCGCATCGCCGGCCTCGACCTGGGCCAGATCGTCTGGCTGCTGCGCTCCTTCACCACCTTCTTCCACCTGGTCAACCAGGCCGAAAAGCAGGAGATCCTGCGTATCAACCGGCAGCGGGCCTGCGCCGGGGAGAGCGCCGGGACGCCGCGGGCGGAGTCGATCGACGCCGCCCTGGCGGCCCTGGCCGCGCGCGGCTTCGAGCGGGCGGATGCCGTCGCCCTGATCGAGCGCCTCGACATTCAGCCGACCCTCACCGCCCATCCGACCGAGGCCCGGCGCCGCACCGTGCTGTTCAAGCAGCAACGGATCGGCGAGCTGCTCGACGCCCTCCAGCGGGAGGGCACGACGCCGGACGAGCGCGACAGGCTGTTCGAGCAGCTCTACGTGGAGATCGCCGTGCTGCTCGCCACCGACGAGATCCCGGCCGAGCGCCCGAGCGTCCAGGACGAGGTCGAGCAGGGGATTTACTTCCTACGGCGCATGATCTGGGAGGCGGTGCCGCGCATCCGCGAGGACGTGGAGCGCGCTCTCGCCCGCCGGTTCCCCGTTCGCGGCGACAACGGTGGGGCTGACGGCGACGCGCCGCCGTCCGACCGTGGATTGCGCCTGGGGCTGCGCTACCGCTCCTGGATCGGCAGCGATCGCGACGGCAACCCGAACGTCACCCCCGCGGTGACCCGCTGGACGGTGGCGGTGCAACGCCGGACCGCCCTCGCACGGCTCGACGGCGAGCTCCGCGCGCTGCGCGGCGAGCTGTCGCTCTCCGACCGCCAGGTGCCGATCCCGGACGAGCTGCTCGAGTCGCTCCGCCGCGACGCCCAGGCCCTCGACCCCGCCGCCACCTCCGGGGCGAACGAACCGTTCGAACAGAAGGGGGGCAAGGAGCGCCACGAGCCGTACCGGCGCAAGGTCGGCTTCATGATCGAGCGGCTCGCCCGGCTGCGCGCCCACCTGGACCGGGCGGCGGAGGGCACGTCCCCCCGGACCGGATCAGGGGCCGAGCTCCCCCGCGAGGCCGCAGACGCACCCCCCTACCGGCTCGACGACCTCCGGGCCGACCTCGAGCTGATCGGCCGGAGCCTCCAGGCTTCGGGGCTGGGCCAGGTCGCCCGCTACGGCCGCCTGCCCCGGGTGCTCGCCCTGACCGAGAGCTTCGGCTTCGGACTCGCCGGGCTCGACATCCGCCAGCACAGCGGCGTCCACGAGGCGGCGGTCACCGAGATCCTGCGCCTCGCCCGGGTCGTCGACGACTACTCCGCCCTGTCGGAAGACGAGCGCCTGGAGGTGCTCGCCGCGGAGCTCGACAACCCCCGGCCGCTGCTGCCCCCCGGGGCGGAGCTGTCGGAGAGGACCGCCGGCGTCATGGAGACCCTGGCGGTGGCGCGGGAGGCGATCGCCCTCGACTCCCGGGCGATCCAGGCGTACGTGGTCAGCATGACCCACACCGTCAGCGACCTGCTCGAGGTGCTGTTGCTGGCCGAGGAGGCCGGGCTGCTCGCCGCCCCGGGAACCGACGGAGAGTCCTCCTCCTGCCCGTTCGACCTGGTCCCGCTGTTCGAGACCGTCGACGACCTGGAGGCGGCCGACCGGCGCATGGCGGCGCTCTTCGCTCATCCGGTCTACCGGCGCTACCTGGCCGGCCGCGGCGACTTCCAGGAGATCATGCTCGGCTACTCCGACAGCAACAAGGACGGCGGCTACTGGATGGCCAACTGGGCCCTCCACCGAGCCCAGGACCGGCTGGGCCGCGTCTGCCGCGAGCACGGCGTCGACTTCCGGCTGTTCCACGGCCGCGGCGGCACCGTCGGCCGGGGCGGCGGCCGGGCGAACCAGGCGATCCTCGCCATGCCGGAGGTGGTGCACAACGGGCGCATCCGCTTCACCGAGCAGGGCGAGGTGATCTCGTTCCGTTACGGCCGCGCCGGCATCGCCCGGCGCCACCTGGAACAGATCGTCCACGCCATGGTGCTGTCGACCGCCGGCCAGGGCGACGCCGGCTCTCATCCCGCCACGTCCGCCACCTCCACCGACTCCGCTCCGTTGGAGACTCCGGCCCCGGATGAAGACGCGGCCCGCCTGATGGAGGCGATCGCCCGGTGCTCGCTCACCGCCTACCGGGAGCTGATCGAAGACCCCACCCTGTGGCCGTTCTACACCGCCGCCACCCCGATCGAGCACATCAGCCGCCTACCGATCGCGTCCCGCCCGGTGTCGCGCTCCGGCTCCAAGGTCGCCTTCGACGACCTGCGGGCGATCCCCTGGGGCTTCGCCTGGATCCAGACCCGCTACCTGGTCCCCGGCTGGTACGGCATCGGCCGGGCGCTGGACGCGGTGCTCTCGGAGGGCGGAGCCGGGCCAGGCACGACAGGCCAGGAGACCCTCGACCAGCTCCGCCGCCTCTACCGGGAGTGGCCGTTCCTCACCGCGGTCGTCAACAACGCCCAGCGGGAGATGGCGCGGGCCCGGCTCGACATCGCGGGGCTGTATGCGGAGCTGGCCGAGGGGGCCGATCCTGCCGACTCTGCCGACCCTGAGCAGGCGAACGACGCCAGGGCGCTCCACCGGCGGATCGTGGACGACTTCGACCGGGCCCGTCGGGCGATCCTGGCGATCACCGGCCAGCACGAGCTGCTCGACAACAACCCGGTGATCCAGAAGTCGATCCGCCTGCGCAACCCGTATACGGACGTGCTCAACCTGCTCCAGATCGAGCTGCTCCGCAGGTACCGGGCGAGCGAGGACGAGGGGGAGGGCGAGCGAGGGGCGCTGGGGGAGGCGATCTTCCTGTCGATCAATGGCATCGCGGCGGCGATGCAGAGTACGGGGTGAGGGGGCTGGCGATAGGGGGCGTTCGCCGGGAGCGGGTCGACCGGCACGGCTCCGGGACGCCGCGCGTCGGTTGCGGTTTGGGGGCTTAGCGCGCGGCTCGGCAGCCGACCCCAATCAACTCAGCCCGGCAACTGGTAGAACGCCCCCAGGATCACGCCGTAGGCGAGGTGGGCGAGGAGGGTGATGGCCGGGGTGCTGCGGCCGTAGTTGAGGGCCATGAAGCCGGGGGGTTCGAGGTTTCTGGTCGGCTCGGGGCCGGTGGTCTCGCTCGCCATCCGGGGGTGGATGCCGTCGATCAGCGGCAGCACGGCGGCCAGGATGGTCAGCCCATGGACCAGGCCGAAGAGGCCGCCGAGCCACCAGGTGGCCCGGCCGATGCTCTCGAACGCCAGGCCGTAGACGAAAGCGAACAGCCAGCCGTCGACGAAGTGAATGGCGAAGCCGACGACCGGCGCCCGCTGGCGGTCGGGCGTGACCATGGTGCCGAGGATCAGGGGCAGACTCATCCGGGAGAGGCCGAGCCCCAGCCCCATGGCCATCAGCGTCGTCATCACCGCGGTCGCGGCAAATCCCCACAGCAGGGCGCTCATCCAGTTCATGGCGTCGTCTCTCCTCGTTGCCCCATGCGGACGGCGGGCTCGTCGCCCCGGGCCGCCGCCAGGGTGAGGGCGGCGTCGATCAGGCCGGCGTGACTGAATGCCTGGGGGAAGTTGCCCAGGCACTCGCCGGACTCCGGGTCGATCTCTTCGGCGTAGAGGCCGACGTCGTTGGCCAGGTCGCACAGGTGGTCGAACATCGACTCGGCCTCGTCGTGGCGTCCCTGGCGGCAGAGACAGTCGACCAGCCAGAAGCTGGCGATGCCGAACGCGCCTTCGCCGCCGGAGAGGCCGTCGTCGACCCCGCGGTAGCGGTAGAGCAGCCCGTTGCGGCCGAGCTGTTGCCGGATGGTCCGGGTGGTTCCGAGCATGCGCTCGGAGGTCGGCTCGGCGTAGCCGGTGCGGGCCAGCAGCAGCAGGCTGGCGTCGACCTGGTCGCCGTCGAGCTCGCTGACGTAGCTGCCCAGCTCCCGGTTGAAGCCCCGGGTCTCGATCTCGTGACGGATCGCCTTGCGCACCCCGGCGTAGCGCCCGACGTCGACCTTCAGGTGGCCCCCGTCGTGGAGCTCGAGCAGGCGGTCGAGGGCGACCCAGCACATGGCCATGGAGTAGGTGTGCTGGACACGACCGCTCCGCGGCTCCCAGATCCCTTCGTCCGGCTCGTTCCAGCGCCGGCAGACCGTGTCCCCGAGCTGGAGCAGCATCTTGGCCATCGACCGGTCGAGCGCGCCGCCGCGACGGACGAACTGGGTCGCCGCGTCCGCCACCTCGCCGTAGGTGTCGAGCTGGAGCTGGTTGCGGGCGTCGTTGCCGATCCGCACCGGGCTCGACCCGCGGTAGCCCTCCAAGTGGTCCAGGTGGCGCTCCACCAGGCGGGTCTCGCCGTGGACGTCGTAGAGCACCTGGAGCTCCGGCCGCGAGAGCCGGGTCGAATGGAGCACCCAGGAGAGGAAGGCGTGGGCCTCGCTCTCCTGGTCCAGGTCGAGGAACGCCTGGAGCGTCACCGAGGCGTCGCGCAGCCAGCAGTAGCGGTAGTCCCAGTTGCGCACCCCGCCGACCTCCTCCGGCAGCGAGGTCGTCGGCGCGGCGACCACGGCGCCGGACGGCGCGTAGGTCAGTAGCTTCAAGGTCAGGGCGCTCCGCACGACGTGGTCGCGGTGGGGGCCGTCGTAGTCGCAGCGTTCCGCCCACCGGCGCCACCACCGCACGGTCGCCTCCACCTTGCCGTCGGCGTCGTCGCCGAAGGTCGGGACGACCGCCGGCTCGCGGTGACTGTAGACGAGCGACAGCCAGCGCCGGTCACCCGCCCGCAAGGTCTCCAGGCCTTCGGCGCCGGAGGCCTCGCTGTCGAGGTCGAGGGGGATCTCGCTGCGCAGGAGCATCGCCTCCGCCCGGTGCTCGTACCAGACACCGAGCGCACCGCGACTCCGCAGACGCGGCACGATCCGCCCGTAGTCGGGCCGCGGATCGCACTGCACCCGGACCTCCACCTCCCCCTCGAGGCAGTCGAGGCGCCGGAGCACCTGGTGCTCGGGCCAGAGCTCCCGGCGCTTCTCCGCCTCGGAGGCGACCGGCACCAGGTCGGTCAGGGAGAGCCGGCCGGTGGCGGTCTCGAAGGTCGTCTCGAGGACGTTGGTGTCCGGCAGGTAGCGGCGATGGACGGTGAACTCCCCGGCCGGACAGACCACGAAGCGGCCGCCGTTCTGGCGGTCGAGAATGGCGGCGAACAGCGAGCTCGAATCGAACCGGGGCAGGCAGAGCCAGTCGAGCGAGCCGCCCTTCGAGATCAGGGCGGCGCTCCGGCAGTCACCGATGATGGCGTAGTCGCCGATCGCCGGGTAGCTGGATGGGTCGTCGCGCATTGGGGTGTGGAGGTCGCCTGCGTGCCGCCCTCCGCGGGTGCAAGCGGCATACCGAACGGCCGGCCGTCGGTCATCGCGGGCGTCCTGCCCGGAGGGTTCTCGTTCCCCGGGGAGAGCGAGATCTGGACCTCCCTCACCCTGCGCCAGGAGTAGCGACGACCGCGAAACAGGTCAGACGGGCGGCAGGAGCCGCGCCGCCATCTCCTGCGAGACGACCTCGGGAAGGGCGTCGATCTGATCACCGGTGACGGTGTAGGTGCGGGTCCAGATCACGACCTCTTCGCGGGTGTCGACCAGCCGGACGCAGAGCCGCGCGGTCGGACCGCTCAGCGCGTGGCCCCCGCCACCCGCGAGCCCGGCGCCGACGAGCTCCGGTCCGGCGGTGCGGAGATAGACCCCCTCGATCACGTAGGAGGCCCCGAGCTCGCGCCCGATCTGGCCGATGGTCTTGCCGGCGTCTCGGTAGGCGAACGAAGTGGTGGAGGCGATCACCTCGAAGCCCGGACCGGTGGAGCCGACCAGGTCCGAGACGAGCTGGCTGGCCAGTTGCCGTGCCACGTCCTGGGCCTCGTCGACCTCGTCGGCGGACTCGAACGGCAGCACCGCGATCCGTTGCGGACCGGAGTCGGCGGCCGGACCGAGGGTTTCGACCGGATCGGCCGCGAGGGTCTGCGAGTGGGACCGGACGGCGAGCCAGGCGACCGCCAGGACGGCCACCACGGTGAGCGCGGCGAGCACGACGCGCGGCGGCGTCCTCCGCGGGCGCCCCACGAGGCCCGGAGACGGCTCGGCCGAGGGGCTCGACGCCACCACCAACGCGGGAGCGGGGGCGGGAGCGGGGCCGCGCCGGGGCTCCGCGCCGGCCGCTCCGAACGCCGTCGCGGCCCGGTCGGGTCGGTCGGGCTCCTCCGGTGCACACAGCTCGACGGGCGGAAGGAAGCGGTAGCCGCGCCGCGTGAGCGTCTCGATGAAGGTGGGATTGCGGGCGTCGTCGCCGAGAGCGCGCCGCAGCTCCTTGATGCAGTAGTTGAGGCCCTGGTCCGCCTCGACGTGGGTGTCTTCCCCCACAGCAGGCGGTGCAGGTCTTCCCGCGGCACGATCTCCCCCGAGTGCAGCGCCAGGTGTCGGAGAACCTTGGCAGGCTGCGGCTCGAGGTCGACCGGCTCGCCCCGCCACCGAAGCTCGTCGGTGGGAAGGTCGAGCGCATGGTCACCGAATACCAGGCGCGTGAGCGCCGGTACTTCAAACGGTCGGGGTGCTCGGCTGGGCGCTGTCATCGGTCTGTCTTCCTCCACAGGAAAGGAAGATTCGTGCCAGCGGTCACGCCGCTGGCTCGCAGGGGAGACGGTCCGGGGAGACCGCCCTGGCCGCGACGGGTTTCGGCGGCCACCGGTTCGGTCCGCCGATCCTCGGGGCCGCGCCTCCGTCCCCGGGAGGGGACAGCGCCGACCGCATCCCGATGCAGCCGGAAACGGCAGAAAAAACGGGCCCGAGCCGACCCGAAGGTCGACCCGGAGCCCGTTCAGGAAGCCGTCTGAGTGCCGGGGATCAGCGCCAGCTCAGCCGGAAGCCGAGCCGGAAGATGCGCGGCGAGAGCGACTGCGTGACGAAGTTCGCCTGCGGCGTATCGAGCGACACGTCGCGCCCCATCACGTACGTCTCGTTCAAGACATTGAATGCGTCCAGCGAGAGGATGCCGCTCAGGCTGTCGGTGAACGCCATGTCTTTCTCGACCCGCAGGTCGACGTCGTAGATGTTGTCGGCCCGGTACTGGTCGACCGAGCGGACGGCGGACGCGGTCACGTCGCCGAGCCCCTGGGGCAGGTTCTCGGTCCACGCGTAGGGCAGCGGATAGCCCTGCCGGGCCAGCAGGTTACCGGCGATGTTGAAACCCCACGGCTTCTCCGGCGCCACCTGATAGAGCCCGTTGATGTTGGCCGACCAGTTCGCCTGGACGAAGACGTTCTCGAACGGCCCGGAGCCGGCCGACTGGACCACGTACAGACCGCCGTTCGGGTCGTCGGCCGTGCCGTCGAAGGCGCCGGTCTCGTCCGTCGGGTTGTCGTAGAACCGGTCCTGGTCGCCGAAGCTCCAGTCCGCCTTGCCGTACTGGAAGTAGCCGCGGGCCATCCACCGGTTCGCCAGCCGCTTGGTGAAGGTGAGGGCGCCACCCAGATACTCCCTCGTGGAGTCGCCGTTGGTCAGCAGGGTGCCGCCGGAGTCGGTGATGCCGGGGCGGTAGCCGAAGAACTGGGCCTCCCAGGGAGTGCCGTCGGGCAGGTTCGGAATGTCCTGGCCGTTCGAGCGCACGAAGCCGTTGCAGCTCGGGTCCGCCGCGGAGCAGACCGCGTTCGACGGCACGTAGTCGTCGACGGTCGCCAGGCGCTTGGTCCCGGTCTCGTCGATGATGTACGGACGGAAGACCGCCAGATCCTGGACCTTGCGCCAGGTGAGGTCGACGCCGACCACGAACTCGGGCCGGAGCGCATGCTCGGCGCCGAGGACGATCTCGTCAGTGAGCGACGGGCTGTAGTCCGAATCGACCGCGTTGGGCGAAACCAGCGCCCCCGGGTCGTTGGGATCGAAGCCGCTCGCCGACGCCAGGGCGTAGTCCTCGCCCGGATCGAAGAAGTTGTTGCCGTTGGCGTCGTCGTACCAGGCCTGGAGCACCGTGAAGCCCAGGGGGTTGACCTGCAGGATGTCGCCGGTCTGGAGCTGCCCGGCGAAGCGGGAGTAGCTGGCCCGGAACAGGGTCTTGCGCTCCGAGCCGAGGGCGTAGGTCGCGCCCAGGCGCGGCGAGAACGTCTTCCACTCGAAGCCCGGGTCGTTGCCGCCGAACTCCTTGGCCGGCAGCAGGTCCGGGAACGCCTCGTTGGCGGCGATGCTCGAAGCCTCGTTCTTCCCTTTCTGGAGGTCGTAGCGAAGGCCCGCGTTGAGAGTCCAGTCGCCGAACGTCAGCGTGTCCTGGAGCCAGCCGGCAGTGTACTCCTGGCTGACCGGCGACTCCGGCTGCTGAATCACCAGCGCCAGGTCGTCGCCCGGAATCGGAATCAACTGGTCGAGGCCGCAGGTGCCCAGCGCCTCGCAGGTCAGATGGGCGACGCCGCGACCCGGGTAGGCGTCGGAGCTGACGTCGTCGAACTTGCGGTAGGAGACGCCGAACTTGAGCTCATGGGAGAGGTGCCCCGTATCGAAGAAGTAGGAGCCGTCGGCCTGCCAGTTGTCGGTGGTACGGGTCGTGCCGATCTGGAGATAGGTGTTCTTCCAGATGCCGTCGGTATCGAGCAGCGGCTCGCCGGTCACCGGGATCGAATCCCCCACGGCCGCGCCCTGGGGCACGAGCTGGAAGCCGCCGTCGACGTAGGAGAAGAGGCCGGTGACGTAGAGGCTGGAGCTGAGCACCTGGGTGCCCTCGAGCTTCCAGATCTCCGTCGGACCGCTCTGGTTCCACGTCGAGTCTGCCGAGAAGTTCGAGCCCGGGCGCCGGCCGGTCTTGACCTTGTCGCCGCGGTTCCAGGAGCCGACCAGGGAGGTCGCCTCGGTCGCCTGCCCGTTGATCTTGATGGCGCTGTTCTCGAGCAGGGTGTTGTCCGAATCGCCGTTCTGGGCGAACTGCTTGATGTCGTTGCGCCCGTACGATCCCCACGCCCACAGACGATCCTCGACGATCGGACCGCCGGCCTCGAAGCCGAAGTCGAGGACCTCGTTGGTCTGGTTGCCCGGCGTCCCGTTCAGGGTCTGCACGCAGCCTTCGCAGCCGCCGTTGCCGTCGCCGTTCTCGAGATCCGACTGGAGATCGGGGGTGCCCTGCTCGAACACGCCGAGCTCCTTGGCGGCCTTGGTCACCAGGAAGCGGGTCGAGCCGCGCGGGGTGTTGGTGCCGCGCTTGGTCACCAGGTTGAGCGACGCGCCGGCAGAGATCTTCTCGATGTCGCTGCCACCGGTCGAAACCTGGACCTCTTCGAGCTGGTCGAAGTCGTAGTAGGTCGGCGACGAGCCGACGGCCGCCATGTCGGTGATCACCACGCCGTCGATCGAGAAGCTGTTCTCGGCGTCGCTCACCGCCGGCGCCCGGAACATGGCCTGCTGGCCGGACTCGCTGCCGCCGACGTTGACCCGGTCCGACAGGACGCCCGGCGTCTGGGTGACGATCGCCCATGGATCGCGGGCGGTCGGAATCTTCTCCAGCTCGACCCGGGAGACGGTGGTGCCGGTCGTGATCTTGCGCTCGTCGAGCAGCGGGCTCTCATTGGTGACGACGATGACGTCGGAGATGACCGTACCCGGGTCCGGCTGGCCGCTGGCGGCGACCAGTTGGAGCGCCAGGGTGGTGTTCTTGGCCACCCGGATGTCGACCTCCTTGTACTCCAGGGTCTTGAAGCCGTCGAGCGAGAGGTTCAGCTTGTAGACCCCCGGATCGAGGCCGAGGAAGCGGAACTTGCCCTGGGAATCGCTGCTCTGGATGCGCGGTGCGCCTATGCCGGTGAGCTCCACCCTGACGCCCGGGAGCAGCCCGGCCAGCTCGTTGCTGACCGTGCCGTACAGGTTGCCGGTCTGCTGCTGGGCCCGGGCCGCCGGCGCCAGCCCCACCAACATGAGAAGGACGACCAGCGCGGGAACGCCCCGCCCCCATCTCAGAATGGGCGGATTGAGTCGATCGATCGTGACCATGGTTGCGTTTCCTCCTGTCGAATCGTTGTCGTGGCCGGCTGGAGGAGCCGCCCTCCGCCGGGAGTCGGCAGGAGAAAAGGCAAGCGACCGGCCACTTCGTGCCGGCCGCAGATGAGGATTGCAACCTTCTCGGGAAAAACGGTTTGGAAGAGCTGAGCCCGACGCTCCCTCAGCCGCTTCAGGAGCGGCTCAGAGAGGATTCAGCCACCATTCACACGATTGAACTCGACAGTTCAATCGTGTGAATTTTCGTGCGCACGGTGCGGGGAACGGGCCGCCGCCAGGGCCGCCCTGGCGCCGAAAACGCCGCACATGCCGTGGACACCGCCGCCCGGAGGGGTCGACGAGGAGCAGAGGAAGAGGCCGGGCACCGGGGTCGTGTAGGGGGAGAGGCGGGCCACGGGGCGGAAGAAGAGCTGGCCGAGCGCAGCGGCGCCACCGTTGATGTCGCCGCCGACGTAGTTCGGGTTGTGAGCCTCCATCTCCCGGGCGGTCATGGTGTGGCGCGCCAGGATCAGGTCGCGGAAGCCGGGGGCGAAGCGCTCCACCTGGGCCTCGATCGCCTCCGTCCGGTCCACGGACGAGCCGGACGGCACGTGGCAGTAACCCCAGGCGACGTGCCGGCCGGCCGGCGCACGCCCCGGATCGACCAGGGTCGGCTGGGACAGCAGGACGTAGGGACGCTCCGCATGCTCACCCCGCCAGACAGCGCCCTCCGCTGCCGCGATCTCCGAGAGCGTCCCTCCCAGGTGGACCGTCCCGGCGCGGCGACACGCCGCGGCCCGCCACGGGAGCGGCCCCGAGAGGGCCCAGTCCACCTTGAACACCCCCGGCCCGTAGCGGAAGCGGGCCAGACGGCGCCGGTAGCCGGCCGGCAGGTGCTCGCCGGCCAGGGCGAGGAGCTGTCGGGGCCCGACGTCGAGCAGCACGACGCGGTCTCGGGCGATCCGGTCGAGCGAGCGCACCCACCGCCCGGTCTCGATCGTCCCGCCCAGGCTCCCGAGATGGCCCGCCAGCGCCTCCGCGATCGAGCGCGCCCCGCCCTCCGGGATCGGCCAGCCGACCGCATGCCCCGCCGCCGCCAGCACCAGACCGATCGCCGCCGAGCCCACCTGCTCGAGCGGCAGCATCGAATGCCCGGCCAGCCCGGCGAAGAGCCCCCGCGCCCGCTCGCCGCCGAACCGCGACCGCGCCAACCCCGACGCCGAACGCAGCCCCCGCAGCCCGAACCGGGCCAGCAGCAGGCCGGCCGCCGCCGACCGCGGCACGTGAAGCGGCGCCAGCACCTCCGGGATCAGCCGCTCCCACCCCGCGACCAGCGGCCCCAGCAGCCGCCGGTAGGCACGCCCGTCCTCTCCGTCCAGCGACGCGACCGTCTCCTCGATCGTCCGCCCCAGCACCGCCGCCGTGCCGTCGTCGAACGGATGGGCCAGCGGCACCTCCGGCTGCAGGAAGCGCAACCCGTGGTCCGCCAGCGGCAACGCCCTGAAGAACGGCGAGCCGGCGCCGAGGGGGTGGACCGCCGAGCAGACGTCGTGGACGAACCCGGGCAGTGTCAGCGCCTCCGTCCGGCAGCCGCCGCCGAGCGTCTCCGCCCCCTCGACCACCCGCACCGACCACCCCGCTTCGGCCAGCACGATCGCCGCCGCCAGGCCGTTGGGGCCGGAGCCGACGATGGTGGCGTGAGGTCGGGGCATGACAGAAGCCTTTCGGAGCGAGTCTACCGGGGAGCCCGCTCGGAGGCGCCCGTCACTTCGGCGCGGGGGGCGGGGTGAGCGCCTCGACGGTGCTCCAGGAGAGCGCCGGATCGTCGGTCGCCCGGAGGTGGTCCAGCAGGCGCCGGACGAGGTCGGCCTCCACCGCCCGCACCGCCGCTCCGCCGGCCAAGTTCTTCTCCTCCCGCGGATCGGCGGCGAGATCGTAGAGCTCCTGCGGCCGTTGGGCGTCCTTCCAGACGATCAGCTTGTGGGTCGGAGTCCGCACCAGCCGAAAGGCCAGCCCCCCGAACCGCTTGCTGGTCTCGTCCGCCCACTCCGTGAAGGCGGCCTCGAAGCCGGCGGCGCCGGGGGCCCGCAGCAGCGGCGCGAGATCCCGTCCCGGCCAGGATGCGGGCGGTGTGAGCCCGGCGGCGCGAAGGAAAGTCACGGGCAGGTCGAGGCTCGACACCGCCGCCGAGGAGGGGCCCGACGCGCGCTGGAGCGACGGATCCCGGACGATCATCGGTACCCGGACCGACGACTCGTACGGCACCACCTTGCCGGCGCCGCCGGTCACCCCGACGCCGCGCTCGCCCATCATGAAGCCGTTGTCGCCGAGGAAGACGACCAGCGTGCGTTCGGCGAGCCCGGCCCGGTCGAGCGCGCTCAGCACCCGCCCCACCTGCTCGTCGAGATGGGAGATCGCCTCGTCGTACTGCCGCCAGTCGTTGGTCGGGATGTCCCGGGGAAAGCCCGGCGGCAGGAGCTCCTCGGCCTTCCTCCCGGCATAGAGCGCCTCGATCCGCTTCGGGTTCGGCCCAAACGGCGCGTGGGGCGCGGTGAACGCGAGCCAGAGCATGAACGGCGGCGCGCCCTCCGCGCGGTGCGAAAGGTACTCCACGGCGTCGTCGGCGAGGATCTCCTGGGTGAAGCCATCGACCTGGTGCAACTCGCGGCTCTCGCCGTGGGCGACATCCGGGTCGACGAACCGCTGGGCGCCGGACGGGATCCAAGTCAGCACCCGCGAGAAGCCGACCCGCCACGGGTCGGAGGCGACGTGCCACTTCCCTACCAGCACCGTCTCGTACCCGGCACCCCGCAGCAGGCCCGACACCGTCGGCCAGTCCGCGAACGCAGTCGGCCGCGACGCCTCCGGCGTCTGGTTCTGGTGAGCGTAGGCGCCGTGGGAGTGGGGCTCCAGCCCGGTCAGGAGGCTCGCACGCACCGGCAGGCACTGGGAGACGTTGACCGTCGCCTGGGTGAAGTACACCCCGTCCCGGGCCAGCCGGTCGAGCACCGGCGTGTGGATGGTGGGGTTTCCCGCCACGCCCAGGGTGTCCCAGCGCTGATCGTCCGAGGTGATGAACAGGATGTTCGGCCGCCGGTCACCCGACGGTTCGCTCGCCGTGGCGGGCGCCGGCCCGGCGACCAGGGCGAGGACGAACAGGGCGATGAGCGACGAGGGCCTGGCGAGGCGGGGTGACGATCGAAGCGGCCGGAGCGGTCGGGACGGTCTCCGAAGTCGGGACAATCTGGGCAAGGCGGGCCTCCGGGGTTGGTGAACGAAACCCTGCACGGTGCAGTCGAGCCCTTCTACGCACCGAGGGCCTCGCCTGTCCAAGGCGCCTCCGGCGGCCGGCCGGGAAAGGCCGGAGACGGCAGGTCCCGCGGTCCGTTCTAGTCAGACTGCCGATCCGCTCCTGGCGGTTCCAAGTAGCTCGGATTCAGCTACCGGACGCCCGGGCGATCAACCAGGGCACGTAGAAGTCCTCCTGGCGGAAGCTCGCAAGATCCTCTCGGTAGTCACCGAATGCCTGAAGTGCCTTGGTTCCGGCCCGTCCTCCGAAGTGAGCTGCAAACGACCGCACCACGGGTTCCGGGACCAGCAAACAAAGGCAGGTGGTCGTCGCCGTCAGCGCAATCTCTCCAACACTCCGAAGCCATGACCTTCGGATCTTGTCGTACCGGTCTTCGAGCTCTCGAACAGCGTCATTCACCTCTTCCATCGCCTCGATGACTGCGCTTTCGCTCTGCAGATCCTCCTCGTAGTCTTTCACCATCGCGAAGAAGCGGCGGGTGAACCGGGAAAACGCCTCCCAAGGTGCTAGCCTTCTCCTACCATGGCGATGATCGACAGTCCGATCAAGCTGACCTATGAGGACTATCTCCACTTTCCGGAAGATGGTCGCCGCCACGAGCTCATCGGGGGGGATCATCACCTGACGCCGGCTCCTGGAACCAAGCACCAGTCGATCGTCACGAGCTTCCTCCGGCTCCTCGCACCGTTCGTCCACGCCAAGTCGGCGGGGCGCCTGTTCACAGCCCCGTTCGACGTGGTGCTCTCCGAGGTGGACGTGGTCCAACCAGACCTGGTGTTCGTCCACGCGGAGCGGCTCGACCGGCTCACGGAGGCGCACCTGCGCGGCGCCCCCGACCTGGCCGTGGAGATCGTCTCGGAATCGACGCGCCGGCGCGAAGAGGTCACCAAGCGGCACCTCTACGAGCGCTATGGCGTGAGCGAGTACTGGATCGTCGACCCGGTGGTCGAGACTGTGAAGGTCTTCCACCTGGGCGAGGATCGCCGCTTCCGGCGGGTGCACGATCTCAGCCACGAGGAGAGCGACTCTCTCGAAAGCTCGCTCTTCCCCGGGCTCGAGATTCCGCTGGCAGAGCTGTTCGGCTAGGCGCGAGCCACGAGGGAACCCGTCCTTTCTCAGCGGCTCCCCACCGCGTACGGTTCCGGCGGCGAACGCGACGACGACGGACGCCACCTCACCTCCCCCTCCTTCCGACAGCGCGCGGTTGGCTGGCCCGCCCTGGCGAACGCTCCGCAGGCGGAGCGGGCCGGGAGGCCCTGGCCGGAGGGCGTTGAGGACCGCGCGCGCGTCGGCTTCGGAGCTGGCAGCCGGATCCGGCGCGGTCCGAACCGAGCCGCGCGTTGATCTCCCAACCGTCCAGTTCGCGCGGCGTCCCGGAGGCGGGGCCTCCCGGCCCGCTCCCGGCAGACTTCCCGGCTCCGAGCCCCCGCCCCCGCCCCCTACCCCCGCCCCGGCCAGCTCTCCAGCACGCCGAGCACCTGGTCGATGTCGGCCGCGGTGTGGTCGGCGGCGATCTGGAAGCGGATCTCTTCGTCGCCCCGCGGGACGACGGGGAACTTGAGGCCGGTGGCGAGCACGCCGTTCTGCTTGAGGTGGCCGACGAGCTGGGCGGTCTTGGCGGTGTCGCGCACGACCAGCGGCGTCACCGGATGGTCACCGCGGATGGTCTCGTAGCCCAGGTCGAGCAGACCCTTCTCGAACCGGTGGGTCATCTCCCGCAGGTGGGCGATGAGCGCCCGGCCGTCAGCGCTGTCGAGCAGGTCGATCGCCTGAGTCGCCGCCGCGGCCTCCCCCGGGGTGATCGGGTTCGAGTAGATGTAGAACGGCGAGGTCTCGCGGAAGAAGCGGACCATGGTCTCGCTCGCCACCACGTAGCCGCCGTTGACCCCGAAGGCCTTGCCCAGGGTCCCCACCAGCACGTCCGCCTTGGCGCCGGTGTACTCCTCGGTCCCCCGGCCGGTGTCGCCGAACGCGCCGACGCCGTGGGAGTCGTCGACCACCAGGAGGGCGTTCTCGGGGAACTCCGCGTCGTAGCGGGCGACCATGTCGCGGATCGAGGCCAGCGGCGCGTGGTCGCCGCGCATGGAGAAGATGCCGTCGGTGACCACCAGCGCCCGCCGCGCCTCGCCGACCGCCTGGCTCAGGGCGCCTTCGAGCTCGCCCAGGTCGTTGTGGCCGTAGACCGCCTTCGCCTTTGGCCGGGCCAGGCGCAGGGCGTTGATGATGCAGTTGTGGTTGAGCTCGTCGCTGATCACCACGGTCTCGTCGGTGATCAGCGGCGGCAGCACGCCCATGATGGTGGCGTAGGCCGAGCTGTAGGCCATGGCGGCCTCGCGCCCGTGGAAGGCGGCCAGGCGGCTCTCCAGCTCCAGGTGGGGGCGGTAGGTGCCGCTGATGAAGCGCACCGCGCCGGGGCCGGCCCCGTAGCGCACGGTGGCCTCCTCTTCCGCCTTCATGACCTCCGGGCGCAGCCCCATCCCCAGGTAGCTGTTGGCGTTCATCTTGATGAACTGCGTCTCGCCGTGGCCGTCCAGGAGGAACCGGGGACCCCGGTCCCCCTCGGCGGGGAGCACGCCGGTGATGACGTCCTCCGCCCCTTTGAGGGTGCCTTTGGCTTCCAGGTCGTCCAGGTGATCGCTCAGGGCTCGGTGGATGCGGTCGACCGGCATGGTGACTCTCCTTCTCGGTGCTGTGCCATCTCTCGGGCTGGCTGCGGGTGGTGAGGATCGATCGGAGCTGGGGCGAAGGTCGGGCGGGGATCGTTCAGACGGGCGCCTCGACGGCCTGGAGCTTCTTCTCCAGGTTCTCCAGCATGTCCGCGGTCATGGCGGCGAGGTCGTAGGCCGGCGCCCAGCCCCACTCCGCCCGGGCCGCGCTGTCGTCGAGCGAGTCCGGCCAGGAGTCGGCGATGCCCTGGCGCACCGGGTCGACCTTGTAGTCGATGGTGAAGTCGGGGATGTGCCGGCGGATGGCCGCGGCGAGCTCCTCGGGCGTGAACTGCATCGCCGTGACGTTGAAGGCGTTGCGGTGGACCAGGCTCGCGACGTCCGCCTCCATCAGCTCGACGGCGGCCTTGACCGCGTCGGGCATGTACATCATGTCGAGCGACGTGTCCGGCTCCAGGAAGCAGGTGTAGCGCTGGTGGCGCACCGCCGCGTAGAAGATGTCGACGGCGTAGTCCGTGGTGCCGCCGCCCGGCGGCGCGGAGTGGGAGATGATGCCGGGGAACCGCACGCCCCGCGTGTCCACGCCGAACCGTTTCTGGTAGTAGTCGCAGAGCAGCTCGCCGGCGACCTTGGTCACGCCGTACATGGTCGTCGGGCGCTGGATCGTGTCCTGGGGCGTGTGCTCCTTGGGCGTCGACGGGCCGAAGGCGCCGATCGAGCTCGGCACGAAGACGGCGCAGCGGCTCTGGCGTGCCACCTCCAGCACCCGGTACAGCCCGCCCATGTTGATGTCCCAGGCCACCTGTGGCTTCTCCTCGGCCACCGCCG
Source organism: uncultured Acidobacteriota bacterium (assembly GCA_963843755.1). Lineage (GTDB taxonomy): Bacteria > Acidobacteriota > Thermoanaerobaculia > Multivoradales > DATKCC01 > CAWJLS01. The sequence continues at coordinate 89,847 of CAWJLS010000010.1, read as the reverse complement.
AGAGCAGCGCCGCCAGGTGGTAGATGGTGTCGATCCGGTAGCGCTGGACGACCTGCTGGATCTGCTTGACGCTGGTGCAGTCGACGAACTCGAAGGGTCCAAGGGCGAAGAGGTCGTTCTTCGCCATCATGCGGATGTCGGACGCCACCACGGCGTCCTGGCCGTAGCGGGCCCGTAGCGCGGGGACGAGCTCCGAGCCGATCTGGCCGAGAGCCCCGGTGACGAGTATCCGTTCCATGGGGGTCGATCTTACCCCGCCGCCGCCTCAAAGAAGCGGGCTGAGCATCCGCGCCAGCCGGTCGCCGATCCGGTGGCCGACACCCCGCCGGCGCCATGCCGCGGCGTCGATCTCCTCCGCCTGGCCGAGGTCGGCCTCGAACACCTGCTCCAGGCGCGCCCCCACCCCCCGGTCGAACATCACCAGGTTGCACTCGGCGTTGAAGTGGAACGAGCGGAAGTCGAGGTTGGTGGAGCCGACCACCGACGCCTCGCCGTCGGCCACCAGGCTCTTGGCGTGGAGGATCGCCGCCCGGTACTCGAAGATCCGCACCCCGCGGTCGAGCAGCGCCTGGAAGAAGCCGTGGCCGGCGTGGCGGACCAGCGGGACGTCGGTCTTGCCGGGCAGCAGCAGGCGCACGTCGACCCCCCGGTCGACCGCCCGGCCGAGGATCTCCACCGCCGGCGGCCGGGGAGCGAAGTAGGCGTTGGTCACCCAGAGCCTCCGCCGCGCGCCGCCGACGATCGCCGCCAGCACCGACGCCGCCTCCTCGTGGCCGCGCCCGGGACGCGCGTCGAGCACCAGCACCCGGGCGCCCTCCTGCTGCTGGCTCGCCGGGTCCATGCTCTCGATGGCGAACGGCTCGCCGTCGCTCCGCAGCCAGCTCTCCTCGAACACCACCGCCATCTCCCAGGCCACCGGCCCGCGGGCCCGCAGGTGGGTGTCGCGCCAGGCCGCGCCCGGCTGCCGCGGCTTGAACGAGCCGTACTCCTCGCCGATGTTCATGCCGCCGGTGAACGCCACCCGGCGGTCGACCACCAGGATCTTGCGGTGGTCCCGGTAGAGCTGGGACCAGAGGCGTGGGAAGAGCGGGTGGAACAGGCGGGCCTCGATCCCGTGCCGCGCCATGTCGCGCCAGAACTCCCGCCGGGTGCCGGACGAGCCGAGGGCGTCGGCCACCACCCGCACGGTCACGCCGCGGGCCGCGGCCGCGCCCAGGTCGCGGAGGAAGGCGCGGCCGGTGGCGTCGTCGCGCCAGATGTAGGACTCGACCAGCACCTCCCGCTCGGCCGAGGCGATCGCCTCGCGCATGGCCCGGAAGGCGGCCTCGCCCTCGGTGAAGACGTGGATGGCGTTGCCGTGGTGGACGGGCCCCTGGTCGATGCGCCGGATGAGCGTTTCGAGCTCGGGCCCGAGCAGACCGCCCGGCAGATCCCGGGCCAGCTCGCCCACCTGCGGGGAGCGCAGCTCCTCCGGCAGCCGGCGCCCGGCGCGCGGACGCAGGATCGGCTTCCAACGACGACGGCGGCGGGGGCGACGGGAGGGGCGGCGAGACCGGCCGCGCTGCCGCCCTCCATCACCTGGCGGAGCCTCCCGCCGGCGTCTCATCAGCACCCTCCGTGGCCGCCGAGCCCCCCGCGCGGGCGCCCGAGGGCCCCTGTCCCTGGGTCGAGCTCCAGGTCAGCCCGGATGGGTACCACCCCCGCCGTCCCCTGCCGCCGGCTTGTTCGGCTGGTCTTCGAGCGGCGGGCCCATGGGCGGCAGCGGTGCGTCGGAGCCGTCTCCGGCGGCAGCGTCGCCCTTCTCCGCGCCCTGACTGTCGTCGCCGGCCCCCATCGTGGCCCCGTTCCCGAGCTCCGTGCCGTCTCCCTGGGGGGCCGGGCTCATCCCGCTCCGCTCCGTGCCCAGGTCCGCTCCGGCGCCGGGCTTCAGCATGTCGGCCTTCTTGACGCCGAGGATCTTCGGGTCCTCGACGAACGGCTCGTAGCTGGTGATGCCGAGCGTCACCTGATCGCCCCTGTCGACCAGCAGGTTGATCTCCGGCACCCGCTGCCTGAACGTGGCGAGCACCGCCCCGTCGTTCGACTCGATCGTCAGCAGCAGCCGGTCCTGCTCCAGTTGCTTGGCGACCACCAGGCCGTTGGTGGCGCCACCGCCACCGCCCATGCCCTCGGGCAGCCACCCCTGGACCAGCGGCGGCACGAAGTAAGCGACCAGAAGGCCGACGATGAGTCCCAGGACGAAGATGAAGAGCTTCGGTTTCATGGAGTTTCCTTTCGTTCCGCCGGGTCTTCGGCCGAATCTGTCGGGTATCCTCCCACACGGAGGGGTGAGACCATGCGCGCGATCGCACAGGAGCGCCCACGGCGCCTCGGCGGCTGGGGCTTCACGGGCGAGACGTTCACGCCCTCGGCGGAGCTGCTCGGCTGGCTCGGGGAGCGGATCGGTCCGCCCGGGGAGCCGTTCCCCGCGTTCGACGCCGCCACCCAGGCGGCGCCGGTGCCGGTGGCGCTCCCCGGCCTCGGGGTCCCGGCCTCGCGCAGCGTCCTCGACCGCCTCGCCCACGCGCGCGGCCAGGGGCTGCCCGACCTGCTCCGCCTGCGCAGCGGCACCGTGCCGGCGCTGCCCGACGCGGTGGTCCGCCCCGGCGACGACGACACGGTGGGCGCCGTGCTCCGCGCCGCCGCCGGCGCCGGGGTGCGGATCGTCCCGCGCGGCGGCGGCACCTCGGTCACCGGCGGGGTGACCGTGGTGCCGGGCGACGCGCCGGTGATCTGCCTCGACCTCGCCGATCTCGCCGGCCTGGACTCCCTGGACGAGACCTCGGGGCTGGCCACGTTCGGTGCCGGCACCACCGGCCCGGCGCTCGAGGCCGCCCTCGCCGCCCACGGCCTCACCCTCGGCCACTTCCCCCAGTCGTTCGAGCTGTCGACCCTGGGCGGCTGGATCGCCACCCGCGCCTCCGGCCAGGAGTCGCTCGGCTACGGCTCGATCCAGGACCTGGTGGCCGGCGTCGACCTGGTCGCCCCGGTGGGCCGCCTGTCGCTGCCGGCGCTGCCGGCCTCGGCGGCGGGGCCGGACCTGCGCCAGCTCGTGCTGGGCAGCGAGGGCCGGCTGGGGGTCGTCACCCGGGCGACGGTCCGGGTGCGCCCGCGCCCCGAGACGCTGCGGGCCGCGGGCACGCTGATGCCGTCGTGGGAGGCCGGGCTCGCCGCCGCCCGCGCCCTGGTGCGCGAACGGGTCCCGCTGACCCTGCTGCGGCTCTCGGACGAGCCGGAGACCGAGGTCGCCCTGGCGGTCGGGCTGGGCGGGGCACACTGGCTGCGGCCGGTGCTGCGCGGCTACCTCGGCCTGCGCGGACTGCTCAGGCTCGGCGGATTCGAAGGGCTTGGTGGCATCGGAGGCCACCGGAGCGGTTGGGGTTGCCTGATGCTGACCGGCGCGGCCGGCACCGACCGCGCGGTCGACGAGGCCCTCGACCGGGCCGCCGCCGTGCTCCGGCGTCACGGCGGCGTCTCCCTCGGCGAGCGCCCGGGCCGCACGTGGGTGCGGGACCGCTTCCGGCACCCCTACCTGCGCGACGCGCTGCTCGACCGGGGGATCGCCACCGACACCCTGGAGACCGCGGCGCCCTGGTCGCGGCTGCCGGCGCTGGCGGACGCCGTCCGCCGCGCCGTGACGGGCGCCCTGGCGAACGACGACGAGCGGGTGGCGGTGCTGTGCCACCTCTCCCACCCGTACCCGGACGGCTCGTCGCTCTACTTCACCCTGTTTTTCCGCTGCCCGCGGGACCCGGACGCGGCGATCTCCCGCTGGGCGACGATCAAGCGCGCCGCCACCGAAGCCCTGGTCGCGGCAGGCGGCACCGTGTCCCATCACCACGGCGTCGGGACCGCCCACGCCCCCTGGCTCGAGCCCGAGATCGGCCCGGACGGCCGCCGCCTGCTCGCCGCCGCCGCGTCGGCGTTCGATCCGGCGGGGATTTTGAACCCGCACGTGCTGCTCGACCCGCAAGACCGGCTGGAGGTCTAAAGGTGTTCCATCCTCAATGGCGTGAGCAGGCTCTGGACGGGCTGGACCGGCCGTTCGACCTGGTGGTGGTCGGCGGCGGCATCACCGGCTGCGGCGTGCTGCTGGACGCCTGTCAGCGCGGCCTGCGCGTGCTGCTCATCGAACGGGCCGACATCGCCTCCGGCACCTCGTCGCGCTCCTCGAAGCTGATCCACGGCGGCCTGCGCTACCTCAAGCAGATGCAGTTCCGGGTGACCCGCCAGGCGTGCCGCGAGCGCGACCGTCTGCTCACCTTGAACCCGGACCTGGTGCGGCCGGTGCGCTTCCTCTACCCCGCCTACCAAGGCGCCGACACGCCGGGCTGGCAGGTCGACCTGGGGCTGTGGATGTACGACCGGCTGACCGAAGGGCCGTCCAGCCGGCAGCGGCTGGAGGCGGCCGAGGCGCTGGAGCTGGCGCCGGGGCTCGACGTGGCGCACCTCGACCGGGCGATGGCCTACGACGACGCCATGGCGGACGACGCCGCCCTGACCCTGGCGGTCGCCGCCACCGGCTTCGCCTACGGCGGCTCCCTCCTGACCCGGGCCGAAGTGGTGGAACCGATCAAGAGAACGAACGGACGGCTCTCCGGTGTCCAGGTGCGCGACCTGACGACCGGCGCCGTCCACCGGGCCGAGGCCCGGCTGGTGGTCAACGCCGCCGGGGTCTGGGCCGACCGGGTCCGGGCGCTGTGCGGCCTCGACGACGCGCGGCTCCGGCCGTCGCGGGGCTCCCACCTGGTGCTGGCGCCGGAGCGGCTGCCGATCAACGCGGCGGTGACCACGCCGTCCCCGGACGACGGCCGGCCGGTGTTCATGATCCCCCACCGGGAGGGAGTCCTGGTCGGCACCACCGACCTCTTCCACGACGGCAGCCTCGACGACCCGCGTCCGACCCGCGCCGAGGTCGACTACCTGCTGCGCGCGGTCGCCGCCCATTTCCCGACCCGTCGGATCACCGACGCCGACGTCGTCGGCACCTTCGCCGGCCTGCGGCCGATCCTCTCGACCGACGTCGACGAGCCGTCGGAGGCCAGCCGGGAGGAGGCGATCTGGGAGGAGCGCGGCCTGCTGACGGTCGCCGGCGGCAAGCTCACCACCTGGCGTCAGATGGCCGAGGAGGCGGTGGACGCCGCGCTCGGGCACCTGCCCGGGGACCGCACCGCCCACCTGGCGCCCTGCCACACCGCCGGCACGCCGCTCGCCGGCCTGGCACCGCTCGACCTGGCGAGGCGTCTCGAGCGAATCGCCGGCATCGACCCGGTGGTCGCCCCCGGCATGGCCCGGCGCCTGCGGGCGGCGTCCTGGTGGGCGCCGGAGCTGGCCCACCGGATGCGCGAGCTGCGGCCGCTCGCCGACGGCACCGACCTGACGGCGGCCGAGGTCCGGGTCCACCTGCGCTTCGGCGCCGTCGTCCACCTGGAGGATCTGCTGCTGCGCCGGGCGCGCCTGGGGCTCTGGCGACCGCGCATTGCCCGGGAGATCGCCCCGACGTTGCGGCCCCTGTTCCGCCAGGAGCAGGGGTGGGACCGGCGCCGGTTCGACCGCGAGCTGGAGCGCTTCGAGGGCTCCCTCGAGGCGTGGACTCCCGAAGGGGTGGCGGCATGAGGCTCGCGGTGCTGGTCAACCCACGGGCCGGCGGCGGACGGGCGCGCTCGCTCTGGGAACGGATGCGCAAGGAGGTGCCGCGGCTGGCCCGCCTCGATCGGCTTGATGGGGTCGCCCGGCTCGATCGGCACGGCGGAAGCGCCCTCTCCGGAAGCCTCTCCAGATCGGGGGGCCAGCTCGCCCAGGGCGGCGTGATCCTGGAAGAGCGCCCCCAGGATGCGGAGGATCTCCTGGTCGCCGCCCTCGAGGCCGGCCTCGACCGCCTGGTGGTGGTCGGCGGCGACGGCAGCTTCAGCCTGGCCGCCGACGTGATCGCGATCGCCGGCGCCGGGCGGCGGGTGACCCTCGGGCTGGTGCCGGCGGGGACCGGCTCGGACCTGGCGAGGAGCCTCGGCCTGCCGAAGGACCCTGCCGCCTGCCTGGCGCGCGCCCTGGACGGCCCGCCCCGGCCGCTCGACGCGCTCGAGCTGGCGTTTGACGACGGCCGCCGGCGCTTCGCGGTCAACGTGCTCTCGGCGGGAGTCTCCGGCCACGTCGTCCGCCGCATCGACGCCCTCGAACGCCGCGGCCGGAGCGCCTACCTGGCCGAATCGCTCAAGGCGCTCACCCGGTACGAGCCCGCCTCCTGCCGCATCGAGGCCGACGGCGAGCCGTTCCACGAGGGGCCGCTCCTGCTGGTCGCGATCGCCAACGGCACCTGCTTCGGCCGCGGCATGCGGATCGCCCCCCGGGCAGCGCTCGACGACGGCCTGGCCGACCTGGTCCTGGCCGCCCGGGTACCCGGCTGGGAGCTCCCCCTGCTCCTGCCCCGCCTCTACGCCGGGCGCCACCTGGGCAGCCGGCACGTGCGCTTCCGCCGAGCGAAAACGATCCGGATCGAGCCGGTCGCAGAGTTTCCCGACTTCGACCTGGACGGCGACCCGTGGCAGGCGGGACCGGTCACCATCACCGTCCACCCCGGCGCCCTGCGCACCGCCGGCGCCCTGGCGGACGGCTGAGCCGGCACCTGACCGGAGGCCCGCCCTCTTGCTATCCTCCGGCGCGCCATGACCGACAGAGATTCCCAAGGCACCGCCGAGAGGGGCGACACCGAGAAGACCCGAATCCTCTCCGGGCTGACCCACGAGCTCCGTACCCCCCTGGGGTCGATCCTGATGATGTCGGAGCTGCTGGCCGAAAACGGCGCCGGCCACCTGGACGAGCGCGAGATCCGCTACGCCCAGAACATCCACCGCGCCACCGCCGACCTGCTGGAGCTGATCGACCAGCTCGGCGAGATCTCCCGCATCGAGTCCGGCCGGGTCCAGCCGGGCGAGCGATCGCTGGTGCCGGCCGAGCTCGGCCGGCGCCTCCTCGAACGTTTCGGCGCCCACGCCGCCGACACCGGGGTCCGCCTGACCGTCGAGATCGATCCGGAGGCTCCGGCCTCGGTTCCGACCGACGGGGAGAAGGTGGTGCGGATCGTCGAGCTGTTGGTCGAGAGCGCGCTCAAGGTCTCGCGGGACGACCAGGTGGCGATCGAGATGGCCCCGCCGGAGGCGGACGGGGCGCTCGAGATCCGTGTGCGCGACTCCGGCGCGGCGCTCGGCCCGGACGAGCAGGAGAGGCTGTTCACGCCGTTCGGCACCGCCGGCGCGCGCAGCAGCCGCCAGTTCGGCGGCTCCGGCCTCGGCCTGCCCCTGGCCCAAGCCCTGGCCGACCTTCTGGAGGGCACGCTGACCGCCGCCCCGACCCCCGACGGCTGCTGCTACGCCCTCCGCCTGCCCGGCTAGAGCCAGCTCGGACCTAGGAGTCGAGCACTTCCCGCACCCGCCGCGCCAGCTCCTTGGTGCTGAACGGCTTGCGCATCATCGGCAGGCTGCCGTCCGTGCGCACCCGCTCCTCCAGGTGCTCGTCCGAGTAGCCGGACATGAGGATCGCCCGGATCCCCGGATAACGGCCTTGGAGCTGCTCGACCAGGGTGTCGCCGGTCATCCCGGGCATCACCAGGTCGGAGACCACCAGGTCGACCGGCACCTCCCGCGCATCGCAGAGGGCGAGCGCCTCCTTCGGCTCGCCCGCCGCCAGCACCTCGTAACCCTGGTCCGCCAGCACCTCCGCGAGCAGGCCGCGGAACATGGCGTCGTCCTCCACCAGCAATACCGACTCGCCCGAGGCCGCCACCGGCACCGCTTCGGGCACCCTGTCCGCCTCGCCCTGACCGGCTGCGCCGTCGGCCGCGATCTCGCGAGGCGCCGCCGCCCAGGGGAAGACGACACGGAAGGCCGTCCCCAGACCCTCCTCGCTGTCGACCGAGATCGAGCCGCCCCCCTGGGTGACGATGCCGTAGACCGTCGACAGCCCGAGGCCGGTCCCCTTGCCCTTCTCCTTGGTGGTGTAGAACGGCTCGAAGATCCGCCGGCGGACGTCCTCGCTCATGCCGTGGCCGGTGTCGGCGAGCTGCAGCAGCACGCCGTCGCGGCCGCCGGGGCCCAGATTCTCGGTGGCGACCGTGATCCGGCCGCCGCCGGGCATGGCGTCGACCGCGTTGACCACCAGGTTGACCAGGATCTGCTCCATCTGGGCCAGGTCGGCCTCGATCAGGGCGAGCCCCGACTCCACCTCGAGAACCAGCTCGACCTGCTCACCGACCAGCCGGTCGAGCATGTCCGTGAGGCCGTGGACCACGTCGTTGAGATCGACCAGCTCCTGGCGCCGGCGCTCCTGGCGGCTGAAGGTGAGGAGCTGGCGCGTCAGGGCGGCCCCCCGGTCGGCGGAGCGACGGATCTGCTCGGCCGCCCGGCGGACCTTGCCCATCCCGCCGGAGGCGGCGCCCTCCGCCTGCGCGCTCGCCGGGGATGCCTCGGCGTCCGCCGGCAGGCCGTCGAGCACCATCTCCGCATAGCCGAGGATCGACGACAGCAGGGTGTTGAAGTCGTGGGCCACTCCGCCGGCCAGGCGGCCGACGGCCTCCATCTTCTGACTCTGGAGGAACTGCTCCTCCAACCGCCGCCGCTCGGAGATGTCGCGCACCGTGCCGATGAACGCCCGCTGCCCTTCCATCTCGACCTCGCTCACCGCCAGCTCGAGGGGGAAGACGGAGCCGTCCTTGCGGCGCCCGACCACCTCACGGCCGATGCCGATGATCTTCTTCTTGCCGGTCTCGAGGTAGCGGCCGAGATAGCGGTCGTGCTCGCCCTTGTACGGCTCGGGCATGAGCACCTTGACGTTCAGGCCGACGAGCTCCTCCTCCGCGTACCCGAACATCTCTTCGGCGGCAGGGTTGACCGCCTCGATCCGCCCTCGCTCGTCGATCGAGATGAAGCCGTCGACCGCGGTGTCGAGGATCGAACGGGTCCGGGCCAGGGTCTGGCTCAGCGCTTCGGCCGCCTGGCCGCGGCGCTGCCGCTCGCGGGTCAACATGAGCCCTAGCGCCGCCGTGATCCAGATGGTGAAGACACTGAGCAGGCGGTTCGAGACGATGACCCAGAGACCGATGGCCTCCGGCGGCGACAGCCAGGCGCCGAGGACGGTGAGCGCCGACGCCAAGATCGCCAGGCCGACCGTGAAGCCGGGCAGGCCGAGGGCGACCGAGAGGAGCACGACCGCCGCGTGGAGCACGCCGGCGGCGATGCCGACAGGCAGTGCCAGGTCGGCCAGGAAGATCAGGGCGCTCAGCACGATGCAGAGGGCCATGAAGGCGTATTGGGAGCGCGAACGATCGATCATGGGTGCCTGTTTCGGAGGCCAAGTCTGGAGACCAGCTTCAGGAGGGCATTCTACGTGCCCTCCTGACGGCACTCAACCAAGAACCCACCCGACGGGGTAGGAAAGGGGCGCCGGCTTGCCTCTCAGGCCGTCGACGCGGGCGGGGGCGGAGGCGGAGGCGGCGGCTCCGCTCGTGGCGCCACCTGGGCCCCGACCCGGGACAGGGAGACCAGGCTGATGTCGTCGCTCTGGGGCTCGCCCGAGAGAAACGCATCGAACGCCCCGACCACCCGGTCGTGGGCTTCGGCCGCCGTGCCGCCGAGCGCCACCAGGTGCCGCAGGCGGTCGAACCCGAACGTCTCCCCGGTCGAGCGCCGGACGCACTCCGGGATGCCGTCGCTGTAGATCAGCAGCAGGTCGCCCGGCGCCAGGGTGACGCTCTCCGGCACGATGTCGAGCTGCTGGCGGATGCCCAGCGGCAGTCCACCGCGGCCGAGCTCCACCATCTGGCCAGCGGCATGGCGCAGGAGGGGGAACGGGTGCCCGGCACAGACGAAGTCCAGCCGGCCGGTCGCCGGGTCGAGCAGGCCGTAGAACATGGTGAAAAACGCCCGGCGGCCGCCGGCCGAGGCGATCGCCTTGTTGACCAGCGGCACCACCGCCTCCGGGCGCGGGTCCAGGTCCGTGGCGAGCTGGAGCGTGCTGTGGGCGATCACCATGATCAGCCCGGCGGCGATGCCGTGGCCGCTGGCGTCGCCCCCGACCACCGCCACGCGGCCGTCCGGCAGCTCCCGGAAGTGGTAGTAGTCGCCGCCGACGGCGTTGGCGGTGCGGTACGAGTGGGCCAGCTCCCAGCCGGGAAGGGCGGGCGCTCCCAGGTGCAGGAGCTGGCGCTGCAGCTCCCGGGCCACCTCCAGCTCGTCGCGCACCCGGACCCGGTCGACCAGCTCCAGGGCGAGGAGGAAGACCAGCAGGATGACCGCGATGATCAGCGGCCCGGTCGAGCTGCCGATGTGGAGCTCGCCGCTGCGGCTGGAGTACTCGATCCGGCAGGCCCCGAGCATGGCCAGGACCACCGCCAGGGCGAAGAGCAGCCGGCGGGGCGGCGAGAGCTGATAGGAGAGGCCGAGGAAGAGGATCTTGAGCCGCTGGAAGAACGCCCGCGCCCCGGCCGCGCTCTCGGGCACCGACGGCTGGTCCCGGGTCAGCACCTGGTAGGCGTCGGACGCCTCCTCCTGGAACAGGCGCTTCAGGTCGCCGCCGCGCACACCGGCGGTGTACTGGCGCACGAACCTCTGGGCGCGGCGAAACCGTGAAGACCTCATCAAGGGAACTATACGGAGACTCGGACGAGACGTTGCGGCCGGCTAGAATCTGTTGGCTCGGCCTCCACGACCTCGCCAGGAGAGCGCCCATGCCCCATCGCCCAGACAGCCCCCCCAACCCGCCGGCCCCGACGCCACCACCATCCGATCCGGCCGAGGCGACCGGCGGGGCGCTGCCCGACTACGAGAAGCTGGGGCTGTTCTACCTCGGCCGCCCCGTCGACCCGGCCACCCGGCAGACGGAGCCCCATCCGCTGCTCTACGACTCCCGCGACCTGACCACCCACGCGGTCTGCGTCGGCATGACCGGCAGCGGCAAGACCGGCCTCTGCCTGTCGCTGCTCGAAGAGGCAGCCATGGACCGGGTCCCCGCCCTGGCGATCGACCCGAAGGGGGACGTGGGCAACCTGCTGCTGACCTTCCCCGAGCTGCGGCCGCAAGACTTTCGCCCGTGGATCGACGAGGACGCCGCCCGCCGCCGCGGCGACTCCCCCGAGAGCGCCGCCGCCGCGACCGCCGAGAGGTGGAAGAAGGGCCTGGCCGACTGGGGACAGGACGGCGCCCGCATCGCCCGGCTGCGGGCCAACGCCGACTTCCGGATCTACACCCCGGGCAGCCGGGCCGGACTGCCGCTGTCGATCCTGGCGTCGTTCTCCGCGCCACCTCCCGAGGTGCTCGACGACCCGGACCTGCTGCGCGAGCGGATCACCACGGTCGCGTCGAGCCTGCTCGGGCTGGTCGGCCGCGACACCGACCCGGTCCGGAGCCGCGACCACATCCTGGTGGCCCGCATCCTGGAGGAAGCGTGGCAGGCCGGCAAGGATCTCGACCTGGCGGGGCTCATCCGCGCGGTCCAGAGCCCGCCGTTCGACAAGGTCGGCGTGCTCGACCTCGACAGCTTCTTCCCCGAGAAGGACCGCTTCGGCCTCGCCATGACCCTCAACAACCTGCTCGCCTCCCCCGGCTTCGAGGCCTGGCTGGAGGGCGACCCCCTCGATCTCGACCGCCTGCTGTTCACTGACGACGGCAAGCCCCGGGTCGCCGTGGTGTCGATCGCCCACCTGTCGGAGGAGGAGCGGATGTTCGTGGTCAGCCTGCTGCTGGCCGAGACGCTGTCGTGGATGCGCCGCAACCCGGGGACCGGCAGCCTGCGCGCGCTGCTCTACATGGACGAGGTCTTCGGCTACCTGCCGCCGGTCGCCGAGCCGCCGTCGAAGCGCGCCTTCCTGACCCTGCTCAAGCAGGCCCGCGCCTACGGCCTGGGGCTGGTGCTGGCCACCCAGAACCCGGCCGACCTCGACTACAAGGCGCTGTCCAACGCCGGCACCTGGTTCGTCGGCCGCCTGCAGACCGAGCGCGACCGGGAGCGGGTGGTCGAAGGACTGCTCTCCGCCTCGGGCGCCGGCCTGGACCGCGGCGAGCTGGCCGAGGTCCTGGGCTCCCTCGGCAAGCGCCAGTTCCTGCTCCAGAACGCCCACGAGCCGGCGCCGGTGCTGTTCAACACCCGCTGGGCGCTGTCCTACCTGGCCGGCCCGATGACCCGGACCGACATCTCGCGGCTGATGGACGGCGTCCGGGCTCAGGAGGCCGCCGCGCAGAGCACCGGAGCGGACCCGGCCGCCTCGGCCGGTTCGAACACCGCAGCCTCCTCCACCGCCTCCGCCGCGGCGCCCGCGGCAACCGCCTCCCCCACCTCGGCCGCCTCGAGCGGGACCGGAGGCGCAGGCATCGCCGCCGCCGGCCCGCCGATCCTGCCGGGAGCGATCCCCGTCCTCTACGCCCCGACCTCCGACCCGCCGCCCCCCGGGCTCACCTACCGCCCGTCGCTCCTCGGCCTCGGACGGGTCCACTTCCACGACGCCAAGCGGGGGGTCGAACACACCGAGGAGGTCGCACTGCTCGCACCGTTCGAGGAGGGCGCCCGGGCAGTCGACTGGCAGGAGGCGACGCCGGTCGACTGGCACGAGGACGACCTCCGGCCCGATCCCGCCGCCGACGACGCCGCCTGGCAGGAGCCGCCGGCGCCGGCCCGTGAGCCGAAGCGCTACACCACGTGGAAGCGGGAGCTGGCGGACACCCTCTACCGCGATCGGCGGCTGACCCTCAAGACCAGCCCGCTGCTCGACGAGCTCTCCCGTCCGGGCGAGAGCGACCGCGATTTCAAGGTCCGCCTGGCCCCGTTGCTCCGGGCCGAGCGCGACCGGCGCCTGGCCGAGGTCGAAGACCGCCTCGGCAAGCAGCTCGGCCACCTCGACGACCAGATCCACAAGGCCGAGGAGCGCTCGGCGCGGGAGGCGGCCCAGGTCGACGACCGCAAGCGGGACGCCTGGATCTCAGGGCTCTCCGCGGTCGCCACCATCGGCTCCGCCCTGTTCGGCCGCGGACGGGTGTCGCGCGCCTCCCTGGGCCGGGCGACCACCGCCGCCCGCGGCGTCGGCCGGGTGCAGAAGGAGCGGCGCGAGGCCGAGGCGGCGGCGGAGCGGGTGGCCGACCTCCAGAGCGAGCGCGAGACGCTGGCGGCGCAGTTGGACGACGAGCTCCGGCGCCTCGGGGCCGAGCTCGACGGCGCGGCCGACCACTTGGAAGAGGTCGAGATCGCCCCGCGCCGGGCGGACGTCGAGGTGCGGTGGACCGGGCTCGCCTGGGTCCCCGACGCCGACTGAGCCGAACGTCCGAAGCGGTCCAACAGGCCGGGACGGCCGGGGTGGGCGCTCAGCCCTGGATGACGTAGAGCAGCACGCCGAAGAAGTGGAGCACGCTGCCGATCATCACGAAGACGTGCCAGACGGCGTGGTTGTACGGCATCCGCTCGAAGGCGTAGAACGGCACGCCGAGGGTGTAGACCACACCGCCCGCGACCACCAGGACCACACCGCCGGTCGGCAGGGTGTGAAACAGCGGCCCCGCCACCGACAGGGCGCTCCAGCCCATGATCAGGTAGAGGGCGAGCGAGAACCTCTTGGCGATGCGGGGGAGCGCGGCGCGGGTGACGATGCCGACGATCGCCAGGGTCCAGAGGACGCCGAACAGGCTCCAGCCGACGGCGCCGCCCAGGGTGACCAAGGCGAACGGCGTGTACGTGCCGGCGATCAGCAGGTAGATCCCCGAATGATCGAGCACCCGGAGCACCCGCTTGGTCCGCGGCAGGGTCAGGCCAGGGATGGCGTGATAGAGGGTCGACGCGGTGAAGAGCAGCACCAGGCAGGCGCCGAAGACGCTCGCCCCGACCACCATCTCCGCGTCGCCGCGGAGACTGGCGAACGCGACCAGCACCGCCAGGCCGGCGATGCTCAGGACGATGCCGAGGCCGTGGCTGACCGCGTGGAAGATCTCCTCACCGAGTGAGTAGCGCGGCATGAAGCCAGTCTACAGCAAGTCGAAACGGGACCGCCCCGCACGCCAAGCGGTGCCGACGGCCTTGCCCAGCTCCAGCACGGCGGCGAACAGGATCACCACCACCGCCACCATGAGCGCCTGGCGGATTCCGACCTGCAAAGGACCGTCGATCAGCCGCCGGTAGCGTTCGATCGCGTCCGGCGACCAGCCGTGGGCGGCCATCCAGCCGGTGTCGACGGCGAGCAAGGGGCCTCCCTGGCGAATCCGCCAGAGCATCGACACCAGGACCAGCTTGAGCGCCACCCCGGCGCAGCGGGACCAGACACTCCACCGGCCGCGCCAGAGCAGCGCCACGTCCAGGACGATCGTGCCGAATACCCAGAGGTCCAGCCAGAGGATCCGGGCACGGAGGGCCGGCGAGACGAGCGCCACCCAACCGTGCTCGTTGCCGATCTTGACCTCACTCCCGAGGTCGAAGTGGAACAGGTGGAACCACAGCAGAACCGCCACCAGCAGGGCGAGCTCGAGCATCGTCGCGCCCCGCGGGACGCGGTCGGGATCCTTGGTCACCAGGTCGCGCGCCGACCAGCGCCGTCGCACGGCGTCGGCCCCCTCCACCGTGTGCTCCATCGCGACGAAGATCGCCACCAGGGCGGTGAGCACCACCACCGCCTTGAGCAGTAGATCGTCCAGGGAGGCGACCAGGCGGAGCAACAGATCGACCAACGAGCCCTCCTCGCCGCTCAGCCCGCCGGGGCCGGTGAAGACCTCGAACAGCGTCAGGACGACCAGCCCGGAGAGCGAGAGCACGGCCGCGGTCACGAACTGACGGCGCAGGTGGGGCGCGATCAGCCCGTCACGGCGGCTGCCGAGCGATGCCGCCATCTCCTCCGGCGGACCGAGCTCCTGGAGCACCTCCAGCACGGTCTCCTCCGGCGGCGCGTCCATGCCGCGGCGCCCGTCCTCTCGAGCGTCGCCCGCGGTTCCCGGCCGTGCGTCGAGCAGGGCCCGGATACGCTCCCGGAGACGCTCCGCCGCCCGCTCGCGCTCCTCGGACGGCAGCATCCGGACGGTTCGTACTACGTAGCGGTCGATCAGCTCCATCGCGCGGCTCTCATCTCCTCGAACCTCAGGTACGGACGAGACGGGCGAGAGTTCACCGCCGGGGCGCCCGCGGTCGACCGGCCGGCGGGCGGAGAGGAGGAGGCGCTGAGGAGGCGGCTCCCGGAGAGGAGCCCGGGAGGCGGAGGAGGCTCGTCGCTCAGTGGGCGCTGAGCGAGGTCCAGTCCGTGCGCACGTGGCGCACGCTCTGGATGCGAGTGGTCCTGACGCCGTTGGCGAACTCGAGGAAGAACCCGGGGGCGGCCACCAGGTCGGAGCGGATCGCCGAGCCACCCCAGGTGCAGCCGTTGACCGCGACGACCGCCCGGGCCGGCGCGCAGCCGGGACCGCGGCCAGAGTCCTGGCGATCGAACCAGCCGCCGGTGACGACAAACCGGTTCTCCCCGACACACCACAGCCGATAGAGCGAGTTGCGAGTCGCCACGTCGACCCGGTCGCCCCAACCGACCGCCGCGCGATCGACCCCGTCCGCCTCCGTGCAGGCCGCCGCCAGCAGGTCGAGCGACGTGCGCGCCTGCCGGGCGGCGGGTTCGCCCGGTAGCCGGGTGGTGTGCTTCGAGTCCGCCATGTCCGGCCGATCTTATCGAGACCGCAGCCGGCGTGACGTAGAAATTTCTTAAAGTTAAATGTCTCCGAGCTGATAACCTCTTGGCAAAACTTTATTTCTTCTTTGACGATCCTCACCTCGAACCGTGGAGCCCTCGATGCCGGAGATCACGACCAAGCTCAAAGCCGAGCGAATCCAACAGACCCTCGAAGAGAACAGCCTCCAGGAGAAGCTCAAGGCCGAGCGCATCCAGGAGCGGCTGGACGCCCTCCCCGGCTGGAATCTCGTCCATGACGGCACGGCGCTGCGTCGCCGGGTCGAGCTCCCCACCCTCCGCGCCGCCGCCCTGTTCGCCAACCTCGCGGCCGAGATCGGCGCCGCCGCCGGCACCCACCCCACCGTCCTCCTCCACGGCCGGAGCGTGACCCTCACCATCACCGCCCGCTCCGGCGAAGGCACCGACCTCCATTCCGACCCGGCCTTCGACCCGACCCAGGGCCCCGCCCTAACTCCGGCCCGGACTCCGGCCCGGACTCCGACGCAAGCCCCGACCGAATCGACTGCCGGAGGCCTGACCGACCTCGACTTCGACCTCGCCGAGCTCCTCAGCCTGCCGGCCGCTTCGGGCTGAGCACCCGCGGCGGGCCCACTCGCGGCCCCCTCGACACCCCAGAGCGGCCGAACCCCTCCCGGTGCCCACCCACCCGGCGGGCACTTATCCCTTCCCGTAACCACCCACCACGGCGCCTCCCCTGGCGTTCGACCCGGAGAGAACCCGAGAAGGAAACCCCTCCTCTCAGCCATTGCACTGGCGCGGAATCAACTCCTCGCGCACTGGGCAAGGTGGGACCCCCTGGCGACATCTCGGCGATTGAGCTGAGGTGCGACCGGGCCCCAGAGGAGGAAATCATGTTGCGACGGATGACCCTGGTGGTGCTCGCGATGGCCCTGTTTACAACTCTGGCGGCTCCTGTGGCCTGGGGGCAAGGACAACTCGGCACTAACGAGATGAGGGACGTGGTTGACCCAAACGGCTCATCTCTCAAGGCGCCGGCCAATCCCATCTACAAGCTCGACTGGACTTCACCATCGGGAAGGATCGCCGAGCTGAGTAGCCAGCCCCGGACTCAGGCTGCTGAATCCCACTCTCTGGAAGCCAATCAGCTCACACTGTCACTCTCCTTGCTTAAGCGCTTCCTGTTCCAGGCTGTTGGACTATGAAAGCCTGATATCTCTTCGCAGACTCTCTGGGCGGTTGCCCGAATCCAACCGGGCACCACCCTGAGTTTCTCGCTGGCAGCCAATCCTCGGGCGTGGCTGACGTCCCCACTTCCTGCAGCCACGAGACACAGTTCAGGAGCTAGATGCACTGATAGAAGGGAAGCGTGTATCGTGCTACAGTCACTCCGCAATCAAGGCCGCATGATCGAAGCGAGGGGGGAGCATGCACCGACACTGGACCTACAGGGACTGGCTGGATGCGTACGACGGGCCGGATGAACAGCTTTCTCCTCGGCCAGCTCATGACTGCATCGAAGCGCACGCCCTGTGGCCCGACCTGACCCCCTGGATCGCTCATGCTGCATCTTGCGACCGCTGCAGGCGGGCCGTTGACGGACTGCAACTCATTCCTGACGAGGTTCTGGACTGCCCAGTCTGCCAGGAAGCAGCCGAGTTCCTATGGACCATTCTGAGAGACCTCGAGCACTTCGAGCCTGCCGTCGCTCGCGAGCTCCCGAGAGCCGAAGGGTTCATGGAAGAACTCGCTCATCTCCCACTGGACGGCCAGCTCACCCGGGTACGTTCGGAGCACCGCTACCAGCAGTGGGGCTTCTGTCAATGGCTCCTCTTCTCATCGAAGGACTCTTGGCACAGCGATCCACAGTTCGCTCTCGATCGCTCAGTACTCGCTGTCGCCGTAGCTGAGGTTCTCGATTCCGACTACTACCACCCTGAATGGTTGGCTGATCTTCAAGCCAAAGCACACGCATATCTGGCGAATGCCCATCGGATTCTTGCCGACTTTCAGAAGGCTGAATATCACTTCCTCGTCGCCGAACAGTTAATACGAAAAGGAGTCGGCTGCAACGCCGAGAGCCGAATTCTCTCGCTCAAGGCGTCTCTCTTGATTGATCAATACCGCTACTCGGAAGCTCTGGCAGTCATCGATCGCCTAGAACGGCAATACAGTGCCCGGCAAGAAAGGTCGCAAGTCGGACGGCTATCGATGCAGCGAGCACGAATCCTGCGTGCTCTGGGTCAGGCCTCCGATGCGGCCGAGGAGAGCGAACGTGCGGCGACCCTCCTCGATTCAAAGACCGACTCTCTCCTGGTTGGGCTGGCCCGCCAGAACGCCGTCGCTTGCTACCTGGAAGCAGGTCAATCGGAGCGAGCACGGCTCCTCTTTGAACGACTCCGGCCAGTCACTGACAGGAGAGATTCGTACAGGCGCCGATGGATCGAAGGGCACCTTCTTCGGGCTGAGAGCAAGTTCTTAGAAGCAATTCAGTCCTATAGGGAAACTAGAGAGGCTTGGAGCGAGATGGGCCTCCACTACGACGCCGCCCTGGTCACCATCGACATGCCCCTGGCCGCGTACGCCGCGGGGGACGACCAGCGGGTGGTGCTGTGCGCCGAAGAGGCGTCGGTGCTGCTGGTGCGTGCGGCCGCCAAGCACGAGGCCTTCGCCGTGCTGACGCTGCTGTTCAAGGCGATCGAGCGCCAGACGGTGAGCCGTGCGGTGCTCGAGAGCATCCGCGAACGGCTGGCCACGCTCCAGCCTTCGTAGCTCCCGCTCCGTCCGTCGACCCGTCCGCGGGTTCGTTTCGGTCTGCCCGCTCCGTCCCTCGACCCATTCGCTGGTTCGTTCCGGCCTGCCCAGTCTCGCCAACCTCTCCAGCCTCACCGACCTCGCGCTGGGGTCGGAGCGGCGAGCGCGTATGATCGGGCGTCTCGAACCGCTCGAGCGCCCCACGAACCCCTGACCCGGAGGCCGAGCCATGCCCGACATCGCGGCGTACCACCCACTGATCGTCCACTTCGCCGTCGCCCTGCTGCTCGTCGGCGTCCTCTTCCGCTGGCTGTCGCTGACCGGCCGGCTGGCGTTCACCGGGCCGGCGGCGGCGACCCTTCTGCTGCTCGGCACGGTGGCGACGTTCGGCGCCTACGAGTCCGGTCACCAGGCCCACGGGCCGGTGGAGCGCATCCCGGGGGTCGGCCAGGCGGTGCACGAGCACGAGGAGTGGGGCGAGCGCGCCCGGACCGTGTTCGCGGGGGTCGCGGTGCTGGAGCTGCTGGGCCTGGCCCTGCTGTGGAAGAAGAACCGCTTCGCCAAGGTCGCGCTGGTGCTCTCGGCGGTGGTCGGCCTGGGTGGGGCGTTCGTCCTGGTGGAGGCGGCGGAGCACGGCGGCGACCTGGTCTACTCCTACGCTGGCGGTCCGGGGCTGCGCACGGGTGACCCCGGGGACATCCAGAACCTGTTCGTCGCCGGGGTCTACGAGCAGGCGATGCAGGACCGCGAGGCCGGCCGCCATGCCGAGGCGGCCAAGCTGATCGACCTCGCGGCGAGCCGCTTCTCGAACGATACGAGCTGGCAGCTCCTCTCCGCCGAGTCGCTGATCGAGGACCGCAACGATCCCGAGGGCGCCCTGGCCAAGCTCGATGCGATCCATGTCAAGCCCGACGACCGCCGGACCACCGTGCGGCTCGCCCTGCTCCGCGCCGACGCCTACGAGAAGGGCGGAGACCCGGCCGACGCCCGCAAGCAGCTCGAAGGGCTCAAGGCCGCGTTCTCCGACAACCCGTTCGTCGGACGGATGGTCGACCGCCGGCTCGAGGAGCTCGACCAGCAGCCCCCGTCCGCGGCGCCGCCGGCATCCCCGGACCCCGCGGCGAGCCCGTCCGACTCGTCCGAGCCGTCCGCGACGGATCAACCACCGACTCAGGAAGCTGGCGACTGATCCGGTGATCGATCCGCCAGAGGGGCGGGGTGTTGGTGAACGGGGTCACCATGAGGTCGAGGTCCGTGCAGCCCGCGAGGTCGGGACGGGCCTCGCCGTTCACCGTCCAGACCCCTCGTTCCTCCGAGGCGCTCGACCCGCCGTCCGCCCTCCGGACGATCTCGAGCCGCCGCTCCGCTTCCTCTTCCCCCTGCGCGCCCGTCCGGACGTCGAGAGACGCCCGCCGGAACTGCCAGTCGCGGTCGTAGACGAGGTGGTAGGTGACCCGGATCGGAACGCCGTCGAGCACCACCAGAACCTCGCTGTCGGCGACGACCGAGCCCTCCTCCTCTTTCACGGTGAGCGCCTCCAGCCCGGGGCGGTCGGCCCAGCTCCAGCGGGCCGTCCAGCCGGCACCGGGCCGGGGCAGGCGAGCGTCGAAGCCCGGCTCGATGACGTCGGAGGTAGCCCGCCGCCGGGCACGGAACTCCGCCTCCAGCGCCCAGGTCTCGCCGCCGTCGTGGGAGGCCTCACCCCGCCAGACGAAGGAGGTCGGACGGATCTCCGTGAAGCTCCACCGGATCGGGGTGCCGTCCGCCTCCTGGCCGAGGTAGACGATGGCGTCGCCCTGCGGCCCGCCGGTCAGGCGGCTCTCCACGCCGGTCACCGGGTTGATCCAGGTCAGCCGCCAGACGCCGTTCTCCGGGTCGTAGGAACGCACCGAGAGGCCGTACCGATTGGCAGGTCCGGGCGGCTCGCCCGGCGTCCGCTCGCCCGGTGGCGGCACGATCCAGACGTCCCCCAGAGCCCGACCCTCGAGGATCCAGGCGAAGTGCCACACCCCGTGCTGCTCGATCGGCGGAGCGCCCTCCCGGTAATCGATCACCTCGGCGTCCCAGGAGCCGACCAGCCAGTCCTGGTCCTTGGCAGCGTCACCGAGCGCGGGCGACGGGCCGGGGGCGGCGAGAGCGGAAAGGAAGGCGTGGACCTCGACGCCGTCCCGACGATCGAGCGCCGTGCGAGTCAGATTCATAGACCGGTCAGGCTACCACCGCCCCGGGCGTTCGGACCTCTCGCCGACGAGCTCCTCCAGGCCACCGAAGACGGCGGGTGCCGCTTGGTGCTCTCGGTCATCGGCCGCCTCGAGCCCCCTTCACCCCAAGTCACGCCCCCATGGACGCCGGCATCCGGACCGCGACCACCCGGCCGCGGCAGGTGACCACGCCGGCGGCGGAGAGCTCGCACTCGACCACCACCTTGCGCTCCTTGACCTCCACCGGCCAGGCGCGGAGCTCGAGCGGGGGGCCCATGGGGGTCGGCTCGAGGAAGTCGACCTGGAGCGAGCCGGTGACGAAGCGCGGCGCACCCTCCCCGTTCTCTTCGTCCGCGTAGTCGATGCCCTGGGCCTCCGCGGCCGCCGCCGCGGCCGTGCCGATGGCGTGGCAGTCGATGAGCGACGCGACGAGCCCGCCGTAGACGAACCCCGGGAAGGCGATGTGGTACGGCTTCGGGTGGAAGGTGGCCAGCCCCTCGCCATCGACCCAGTGGGTCCGGACGTGGTGGCCTTCGGTGTTCAACCGCCCACAGCCGAAGCAGTGGGCGAAGGCATCCGGGTAGTGATCTTGGACAGGCTTCATTGGAGAGATCTTACCCGGCCCGTGGGAGTACACTGCTCCCGCTCACTCCGAGCCACGAACAACTCGAGCTGCGCGTGGGGTGCGCAGGGCCTGGCCACCGCGGAGCTCTCGACCGGGGAGACCGCCATGCCTCGCCATCGCATTCCGAGAAGGTTCCGGCACCGTCGACGCCTCGCCGTCTTCCTCACGGGCCTCACCGTCCTCGCCGTCGCCGCGGGCCTCGTCGCCCTCCCTGCGACGCTCGCGGCCGACGATTCTCCCGCGCCCCCGGGCGGCTCGGGGGGCACCGCGCTCGCCGCTATGACCTCCATGAGCTCCATGACCTCCATGGCCTCCATGGCCTCCATGACCTCGGTGCCGCCATCTCTCGACCAGCGGATCGTCAACGGCGTCTTGACCTCGGGCAGCCCGTCGGTCGGCCTCTACTTCGATGACTCGTCCGGCATCGAATGTACTGGCACACTCATCGGCTGCCGGACGTTCCTGACGGCCGCACACTGCATCTGCGACGACGGACAAAACGACCTCACCGGCGCGCAGTGCGCCCAACGGTCGGACCTGCTCGACCCCAGCTCGAAGTCCGTCTTCTTCCAGCACGCCGGGCTGTTCGGAGTGTCCAAGGTGACCGTCCATCCGGACTTCCTGTTCGGCAAGCGGAGCGATCTGGCGATCCTCGAGCTGAGCACCCCGGTGCAGGGGATCCGCCCGTCGCAGATCAACCAGACGGGCAGGCCGACGGTCGGGACGCAGGGCACCATCGTCGGCTTCGGAGTCTCGTCCGGCAACCAAGACGATGCGGGGCTCAAGCGGACCGGGCTGATCGAAACCGCCACGTGCACCGGCGGCATCCCGAACAACGCCCACGTCTGCTGGGACTTCACGTCCCCGCTGGGCGCCGCCGGGTCGAACTCGAACACCTGCTCCGGCGATTCGGGAGGGCCGCTCTTCTTCGACTTCGGTGGCGGCCCCGTCGTCGGCGGGGTGACGTCGGGCGGAAGCTCCGACACCTGCCTCCAGGGGGATCACTCCTTCGACGCCGACGTCTACGTCAACCGGACCTGGGTCCAGCAGGTCGTGGGAACGGACCTCGGCAGCACCGCCTGCGGCTCGCTGGCGTTCGCCGGCGAGTCCGGAGGCACGATCGTGGCCAACACCGGCGGCCTGTCGGGAGCGAACCCGAACGACCGGTTCGCGGTCGCCGTTCCGGCCGGCCTCGGCCGCCTCGCCGTGACCCTGAACGGCGCCGACAGCGGAGATTTCGACCTCTACGTCAGCCGCGGGACCCAGCCGACCACGAGCACCGCCGACTGCTCCTCCCGCAACGAGTTCACCGTGGAGTCGTGCGCCTTCGACTCACCGCAAGCCGGCACCTACAACATCCTGGTAAACCGTTTCAACGGCAGCGGCACCTACCAGGTGACCGCGACGCTCTTCGACGAGTCCGGCGGGGGTGGAGGAGGCGGCGGAGGTGGGGGCGGGTCGCCGTCCCCGCCCGCCGGTCCCTGGCTCTCGTCGCCCGGGCTCGCGGGCTTCGACGCCAAGGTGCTAGTCAACGACTCGACGACCGGGCAGATGGAAGCGGATTGCATCCCGGAAGCCCTCTGCATCAGCGGCGCCCTCGCCGGCCGGCCCGAGATCTTCGTCAAGGTGATCGGCCCACGACCGAACGGCTTCCTCTGGACGCAGATCAGCCGCTTCACACCATCGAAAGTGGAGCTCTGGCTGCGCCGGCCGAGCAGCGGCCAGATCAACTACTACGTGCTCCCCGCCGTCACCGGAACCAGCGACGACGTCTCCGGCCTCCAGGACCGGGAAGCGTTCGTGCCGTAGGCACCCCGCGGGCCAGAGGAGGAGGACTTCGCCTGCCACCGCCTGGGCGGCGGGCTCCGGCCGGAACCGTCCCCACCCTGTCACTCCCTCCTGAGCTGATATCTTCCCTGTGGCTTGCGAAGACAACGGGGAACGATCGCTGTACCCACCAGGAAGCCCACGGGTGTCCTGAGGCTCGAGGCTGTTCCGAGGATCGAGGCTGTTCCGAGGCTCATGGCTGTCCTGACCCTCCTGCTGGGCTGCGCCACCTCCCTCACCGCCGCGGATCGCCACGCCCCCACCCTTGACCTCGTCGGGACCTGGGAGCTCGTCCGGGTGGACGGGCTGAAGCCGCGGGACGTTCCGCCCGGCGACTACTTCCCCAAGCTGATCGTCGAGCTCGGCGAGGGCGGCCGGATGAAGTACTGGACCGTCGGCGAGCAAGGGAAACCCTCCGAAGGGACCTACTCGATCCGCAAGGGAAAGTTCGACGGCTGGCTGGGGCTTTCGAACGACCTGGACACGCCGCGCCCGCTGACCGTTCCGTCGGACGGCTGGATGGAGCTCTCCTATCCGGACGGCTTCGTCGCGACCTTCCATCGGATCGCCTCGCCGCAAGACGTCCACTCCGGCTGCGCGTTCTTCACCGTCGCCGGCTACGACTACGACGCCCAGCAGGTGGCACGGCTCAAAGAGGCCACGTTCCACTTCCGACCCGAGCCCGTCCCCCCGCGGCTGATCGGCAAGTGGCAGGCCGTCCGCGGCTCCGCCGATCAGGGCTCGGTCGAGCTCGACCTCACCCTCCGCGCCGACAGCGCGCACCTCGTGGTCCGATCCATCGACCCGCCCACGGGAACCCTCCTGGACGCCGAAGGGTCGCTCGAAGTCTCCGGCGAGTACCTCCGCTCCTCCGCCCTCGCCTGCGGCGCGATCCACCACCTCTCCCTCGACGGCGGCGTGCTCGAGCTGGTCAACAGCGCCGAGCCGCCGATCCGGCTCGGGCCGGTGCAGTAGTCCGGTAGGGTCCAGCCGCCGGCGGAAGGCGCTCCTGCGACTCGGCGAGCCGCCAGGAGCCGGCCCCGGCGCCTGACCGCGCCGACCGACCCGCAGCCCGCCCGCGTGGCACCCCCACCGGGCGGGCCTTCCTCAGCCTCCTGGTCGCGCGGCGGCCGGTGGCTGGCTCACGTCCCTTCCGGGAACGGAGGAATCTCCAGCACGTCGGCACACTCCACGCGCAGGTCGTGCCACGACTGGCGGAGCTTCCTGAACTCGGGCGTCTCGGACAGATCCCGGTTCTCGGACACCACGCTCTCGAGCGCCTGCTGCCGCTCCCGGCACTGCTGGCGCCGCTCCTCGATCGTCTGGTTGATGTGCGCCGCCTCGGCGAGCTTCTCCATCTCGGCGACCCTGTCCTGATCCCCCGCCTTGCGGTACGCCGCGGCGGCCTCCACGAACTCCTCCTCGAGCCGGTGGGCCGACCCCAGCGCGGCGTAGATGTGCCGCTCGAGCTCCGGGTCCGGATGGTTCCCGAGTGCCACCTGGAGCTCGGTCAGAGCCCGGCCCCCCTGGCCGAGGCTGATGGCGCACGATCCCAAGTAGAACAGGGTGCGGGCGTCGGTCGGGTCCGCCTTCTGGAGGGCCTCGACGGCGCCGTCCCACTCCCCGGCGCCCATGCGGGCCTCGCCCAGGAGGAGCCAGCTCTCGGGCCCCGGGTCCACCTGCGCCAGGTGCGCCGCCACCGCGGCCGCCCGGCCATACCACGCCCGCCGGGCATCGCGCTCCTCCTCGGCCCGGGCCGCGGCGAAGGCGTCCCGCACCGCGAGACGACCGACACCCGGCTCCCCCGACAGCTCGAACGCCTTCGACGTGGCCGCGAGGGCCTCCTCGGTCTTCCCCGCCGCCCGGTCCAGCCGCCCCAGGGTGAGCCACAGCACCGCCTGGTCCGGCTCCTGGGCCACGGCCCCCTCGAGCGCCGCCGTCCCGGAGGCCCCGCCGACCGTCTCCGCCGCGCTGGCCAGGGCCGCGGCATAGGCCTCCCGGACCTTCTCCGGCACCTGGGCCAGCGACTGGGACGTCAACGCCTCGAGCGCCAGATCGGCCCGGCCGGCCGCGAGCCGCGCCCGCCCCAGGAAGTACAGCGTCACCGCGTCGCCCGGCTGGAGCTCCACCGCCCGCTCCAGACTCGCCACCGCCTGACCCGCCTTCCCCTCCTCGAGCAGCGTCCGCCCGAGCATCAGATACCCCGGCGCGTAGTCCGGATGAGCCTGGACCACCGCGCGGAACTCCGTCTCCGCCCGCTCGAGATCCTTGCTGTTGAAGGCATCCACCGCCTCCGGATAGCCCGCGAAGAGCACCCCCGGGGTCAGTAGAGCCAGGGTCGTGGTGAGCAGGGCTGCGGCCTGCGACGTCTTGAGCATGGCGTTCCTCCTTGAGGGGTTGGACTCCGCGGAGGGCGGCAGGGTTCCCAAAGAGTTTGCCCGCTTCCGCCCCCGGCCGCGCCGTCGCCTACGAGCAGCAGATCGCCGGCGATTCCGTTCGCTGCGCAGTCAAGGTTCTGAACACCGAGACCGCACGAATCGTCACCTCGACCACGGCAAACATTCCGAGAACCCAGGCGATCGAGACTCTGCCCAATCCCCGCGCCCTGGGATCTCGGATTCCGGTCGAAGCACGGAGGAGCTCGGGTTCCGCTTCTGGTTGAGAGACTGCACGCAAACCGGCGGCACCCTGGTGTGCTCGCTCACGGTGACCGACGAGGGAGAAGACTGTGATCTGAGGGTCACCGGCCAGAGCCGTGCCATCGACAGCCAGGGGAATCAATACAGCACGTCCCGAATCCAACTCGGGAACAGAGCTACTCGCTACTCGATATCAGACACGCACGAGATGCTGGTCCAGGGTATTCCCACGGGCTTGATCCTCACCTTCGATGAAGCGACGGAAGGTGTCTCCCGGCTCGCGCTCCTCGAAATCGTCTCCGTGGCGAGCAGAGAGTGCAACACAACCGGACGCGGGGATCGTCAGCTCAGAGCCCAGCTCCGGGATGTCCCGGTGTCTCGGCGCTCGTCTGGCCTCCCGGCGGCGGAATCCCAGGAAATCGGCGATCCGTTGCTCGGCTTCGGGGCCGTGACCTCAACCACCGGCCTGGTAGATGACCGGCCGGTAACGGGGAGGCGGCACCGACCGCCCCTCTTCCTCGGCCACAGCCAGCCACGCCGCCTTTGCCTTCTCCACTTCGGCCAGAGCCTCTTCCGGAGTGTTCCCGAAGGCAGAGCAGGCTTCCAGGTCCCGGATGTCGGCGATGTAGCCACCGTCCTCGTCGCTGTAGAAGATGTTGATGTGGTAGTCGGCCATGGTCAGGCCTACCCAAGCAAGTACAGCTAAATGTCGCTCCAGAGCGCAGCCTCGATCAGCCGTGACAGGTGCCCCACGTTAGTTGTCGCTACGATCACCTGATGATCTCTTGAGTCCATCGTCAGACCCTGAGCCGCGAGGATCACGTCACCGTCGAGGGCTTTCGGATCCGCCGTCGGGCGACCTCGCTGGCGTACCTCGGCCCAGAGATCGGCGGCGCGGCGCATTGCCGCCGTGGTCAGTGGCAGGTATTCGAGCGCTCGCCCCAATTCATCGAGGCGCGCGATCCCTCGTGATTTCCGAGCCCTGAGCAACTCACGACGAACTTCATAGTCGGCGACTTCGGGAACCACGACCCGCCCACCGCTGCCGAGCACTTGTCGGAGCCAACGCTTGCAGGTATCGACCTCTGGAACGCCACCGGGGTGGGTGACCATCCCGAGTGGGCCGGAGTCGAGAAGAATGATCCGGGTCACGGATAGAGGATGCGGTCGGAGGTGTGGGAGCGATTCATCGCTTCTCGGAAAGCTTTCCAGTCGCTCTCGCGCCGAGCGAGCTCTTCCGGATCGTCGGTCGCGTCCTCCGACTCCCACTCACGAAGCAGCGCCACGGCGGCCTTGCCGGACTGCCGACGGACCGCCTCGGCGACAAGGCTCTTCACGTACTCTTCCACGCTCACACCCTTCGCGCGAGCCATCGCCTGGAGATCGTCGTCCAGCTCGGGTCCCAGATTGAGAGTGACTGTCATCTCGTGCATCCCTTCGAATCGCCCGGTCCTTCGACCAGGTCACACAGTATATCGTTGGCGGCATTCCGCCCTCTCTACTCATCTTCTCGCTCCCGGCACGCCATTGCACCAGAGAATCCCCGACCGGGGCACCCACTCGCGCCCCGGCCGGGGGGCCGGTCTCCACTCAGCCCGTCAGGCCACCCAGCCCATGAGCCGGCGGCCGAGGAGGGCCAGGGCCTCGGGGTTGGCAGCGAAGTGCCGAGCGACGTGTAAGTAGTGGGGCAGGACGGACAGCGCACCCGGCGCAGGTTGACGACTTAGCTGTGGTGGATCCGCAAGAAGCCGAACGGCTCGAACAGCGCCAGCAGCTCCGACAACCGCCGGGCGTCCCGGAGCCGCGCTGACCCGCGCAGACGCACCAACGTGTCGCCCTACCGATCGAATCGACAGCGAAGGAGGAGGACGGGAGCTCCAGAGCGCGCGGCTGGCCGTAGACCTTGACGCAACGTACGGAATAACGTACGCTTCTCGCATGAAGACCGTGACCGCCACCGAAGCCCGCAAGACCCTCTACCGCCTCCTCGACGAGGTGGCCGTCACCAGCGAGCCGGTCCAGATCACGGGCCGGCGCGCAGGGGCAGTGCTGCTCTCCGCAGACGACTGGCGCTCCATCGAGGAGACCCTCCACCTCCTCTCGATCCCGGGCATGCGCGAGTCGATCCGGGAAGGGCTGGAGACGCCGCTCGACGAGTGCGTGGAGGAGCTGGACTGGTGAGCCGCTGGCGAGTCGTCTTCACTCGCCAGGCCCGCAAGGACGCGAAGAAACTCTCCGGCGCCGGCCTGCGGCCCAAGGCCGAGTACCTCCTGGACCTCCTCCGCGAGGACCCGCTCCAGAGCCCGCCCTCGTTCCAAAACCAAGTCGGCGATCTGGCGGGCGCCTTCTCCCGCCGCATCAACATCCAGCACCGGCTCGTCTACCAGTTCATCGAAGACGAGAAGACCGTCAAGGTCCTGCGGATGTGGACGCACTACGAGTAGCCCTCACCCCCCGAACGCCGCCTCCAGCCGCTGCCGCTCCCCCCGGGCGACCGGTAGCACCCGGTTGACCGGCGGCTCCAGCTTCACCTCCCAGTCGTCGCCCTCCTCGCGCTGGCGCAGCTCGCGCACCCGGCGCAGGTTGACGGCGTAGCTGTGGTGGATCCGCAGGAAGCCGAACGGCTCGAACAGCGCCAGAAGCTCCGACAGCCGCCGGGCGTCGCGGAGCCGCGTCGACCCGCGCAGACGCACCAGCGTGTCGCCCCCGTCGGCCTCCAGGAAGTAGACATCCGCCGGATCGACCGCCCGCCGGACCAGCCGCGGGCCGTCGGAGGCATTCAACAGGATTCGGTCGAGTGGCATGGCCCGGGTATTGTGCATGATTTGCTGGTGGGCGGCATGGGGTGCGGGTTGGTGGCATGGGGTGCGGGCCCCGGCCCATCGTCCTCTAGTTTCACTGGCAGGTGGTCAAGTCGTCCACCACCGACGCCCCGCGTGCAGATACTCTTCGACGCGCGTTCCAGCGAAGGCACTCTGGACGTACTTCTGGAACAGGCCCTCGCCCGCACGCGACCGAGGGACCCGCCTCAACCGCCGGTCCGGCGCCTCTCAGTGTTCCAATTGAGCCACCATGGAGATCGCGTTGAAACAGAGAGTCAAATGACCTAGACTCTTCGCGGGCTCGAAGAAGCAACGACTGCGGATACCTGAAACAAACGAGAAACTCCATGGCCTCAACACTCTTCAAACAAGTAGGATATAGCCTCGGAACGCTGATCAGCTACCTCGAGATGGGTGATATCGGGTTACCGGACATCCAGAGACCTTTTGTCTGGAAGAACATCAAGGTGCGTGACCTGTTCGATTCTATGTACAACGGCTACCCGGTGGGTTATCTGCTCTTCTGGGAAAACGCCTTCGGTGATGAGGTCCGCCAGATCGGAACCGACTCGAAGCAGAAGTCTCCGCGACTGCTCGTTGTCGATGGGCAACAAAGACTGACCTCTCTTTACGCAGTGATCAAGGGAGTTCCAGTCGTTAGGCAAGACTACAGCCGCGAGCGAATCGAGATAGCCTTCAATCCGATCTCCGGCCGGTTCGAGGTCGCGGACGCTGCGATTCGCCGGGATCGCGCGTACCTTCCGGATGTATCAATGCTCTGGAACGATGGAGGCGACTACTTCGAGCTCGTCTCTGACTACTTGGCCAAGGTCCGCGCTGCACGAGAGGTGAGCGAACAGGAAGAGAGCAAGATCAAGCGCTCAATTGAGAAGCTCAAAGGACTACTTTCTTACCCGTTCACTGCCCTGGAACTCTCCTCGCAGGTCGACGAGGAGCAGGTGTCCGAAGTTTTCGTCCGTATCAACAGCAAGGGGACACCACTCAACCAAGCAGACTTCATCCTCACATTGATGTCCGTATTCTGGGATGAGGGCAGAGCCGAGCTCGAGGAGTTCTGTCGCACTTCCAGACAACCAACAAAGGGACACACCTCGCCTTTTAACCACTTCATCCAGCCCGATCCGGACCAGCTATTGCGAGTCGCCATCGGGCTAGGCTTCAAGCGCGCGCGTCTCCGCTATGTCTATTCCATCCTCCGCGGGAAGGATCTGGAGACGGAGGAGTTCAGCGCAGAGCGGCGTGATGCTCAGTTTGAGGTCCTGAAGGCGGCTCAAGCAAAGGCGCTGAAGCTTCCTCACTGGCACAGCTTCCTACTCGCCTTGGAACTGGCAGGCTTCCGCGGCGGGCGAATGATCACCTCTCAAAATAATCTAATCTTCTGCTACGTCCTTTACTTGATTGGCCGAACAGAGCTAGGCGTCGAAGAGCACGCCCTGCGACGCATGATCGCGCGTTGGTTCTTCATGTCTAACTTGACCAGCAGGTATGCCAAGAGCCCTGAGTCGTCCATGGAGTTCGATTTGGCCGAGCTGAGGCAGGTGAAGAATGCGAGTGAGTTCCTCGGCACACTAGACGATATCTGCAGAAACACATTAACTAACGACTTCTGGAAGATCACCCTTCCTAACGACCTGGCGACATCCTCGGCGCGGACACCATCGCTATTCGCTTACTACGCCGCTCTCGTCTTGCTCGACGCGAAGGCTTTCCTGTCACAACACAAGGTTGTGGACCTACTCGATCCTTCGGTACATTCCACCCGGACGGCGGCAGAGCGCCATCACCTCTTCCCCAGGGCGTACCTAGAGACGCTGGGCATCAGCGATATGCGGGAAACGAACCAGATCGCCAACTTTGCTCTGACCGATTGGTCCAGCAATGCTCGAAACGGTGACCAGCCACCCATGAAGTACCTGCCAGAGTTGAAGAGCCGATTCGACAAGAGCCAACTCCTGCAAATGTATCACTGGCATGCATTGCCGGATGGGTGGGAGCAGATGAGCTACGGGGATTTCCTGGAGCGGCGCCGAGAGCTCATCGCTCAGGTGATCAAGGAAGCGTACGAAACGCTGACGGAGATTCCAGCGGATCACGTCTCCGTGAAGCGGAGCGTCGCTGAGCTGGTAGACATCGGCGAGAGCACCGAAGTCGAGTTCAAGAGCACGTTGCGGATCAACCTCCATACAGGCGAAAGGGACCCTCGGATGGAGTACGCAGTTCTAAAGACCATCGCAGGATTTCTCAATTCTCAGGCTGGAGGGCGCCTTGTGGTTGGCGTTTCCGACGACGGCACTGGTGTTGGTCTCGATACGGACGGATTCAAGACCGAAGACAACATGGCATTACACCTCATGAACTTGATTCGGAGTCGTCTCTCGGAGAAGTTTGGAACATACGTCCATCCACACTTCGAGGACTATGACGGCGTGCGAGTGCTTGTCGTAGACTGCTCACCGTCGGGATCGCCTGTCTACTTGAAGGACGGCAAGGAAGAGCGCTTCTACGTCCGACAGGGTCCGTCGACTCCGGAACTGCCGCCGAGCCAGGTTCCTGACTACGTGAAACACCGCTTCGACTGAGGGCCCAGACAGTACGAGAGTCGACTGGCTTCCCCCGAGTGCGCCGAAACTGCGATGGGGTCAGAGTCCCTGAGGCGTGCCTCAACTGGAGTTGGTTGAGCCCAGTTGCTGGCTGGACGCCACGTTCACATCTCCGCCCACTCTGAAGACAGCGCCTCAGCCTGCTCCAGAACGGTCTGGGTCGCCTTCTCCTGCTTGTCCGGCGGGTAGCCGTGCTTCCGGAGGATGCGCTTGACCAGCACCCGGAGCTGGGCGCGGACGGTCTCGCGGAGCGTCCAGTCGATCGTGACGTTGTTGCGGACGGTCTTGACCAGCTCCTGGGCGATTTCGCGGAGGGTCTCGTCTCCGAGCACCGCGACGGCGCTGTCGTTGGTCTCGAGTGCGTCGTAGAAAGCGAGCTCATCCTCCGACAGTCCCAGCTCCTCCCCGCGGCGGTCGGCCTCCCGCATCTCCTTCGCCAAGGCGAGTAGCTCCTCGATCACCTGGGCGGCCTCGATGGCGCGGTTCTGGTAGCGGCGGAGCGTCTGCTCCAGCATCTCGGCGAACGAGCGGGCCTGGACCACGTTCTTGCGCCGGCGGGTGCGGAGCTCCCCATCGAGGAGCTTCTGGAGGAGCTCCACGGCGAGGTTCCGATGGCGCATGCCGCGGACCTCGGCCAGAAACTCCTCCGACAGGATGGAGATGTCCGGCTTGTCGAGACCCGCCGCCTCGAAGACGTCCACCACGCCCTCGGGGGCGAAGGCCCTGGCGACGATCTGCCGCACGGCATGGTCGAGCTCGGCCTCCGGACGGGGCTCGCCCGGGGCCCGTTTGACGAGCGCCGAGCGCACCGCCTGGAAGAACGCCACGTCGTCGCGGATGGCGAGCGCCCGGTCGTCCGGCACGGCGAGCGCGAACGCCCGCGACAGGTCGTGCACCGCCTGGAGGAAGCGCTCCTTGCCGTTCTCCTGGGCGAGGATGTGCTCCTGGGCCGCCGGCAGCAGGCTGAGGCGCTCCTGGGGCGTGCCCCTGGTCCAGGCCGACCGGTCGAAGCCATCGACCACGCCGGCCGGCGTGGTGAACCGATCGAACAGGCCGAGGCAGATCTCGTAGTGCTTGCGCAGGGCGAGGACGGCCTCGTCCTGGTCGATCGCCGTCTGCCCGCGGCCGCCGCTCTCCGTATAGGTGGCGAGCGCCGCCTTGAGCTCCTGGGCGAGGCCCAGGTAGTCGACCACCAGGCCGCCCGGCTTGTCCCGGAACACCCGGTTCACCCGGGCGATCGCCTGCATCAGCGTGTGGCCGTGCATCGGCTTGTCGAGGTACATGGTGTGGAGCGGCGGCGCGTCGAACCCGGTCAGCCACATGTCGCGGACCAGGACCATCTTCAACGGATCGTCCGGGTCGCGGAAGCGCTCGGCCAGGGCCTCCCGCTTCGACTTCGCCCGGAAATGTTTCTGCCAGCCGGCGGGGTCGGAGGCGGAGCCGGTCATCACCACCTTGACGGTGCCGCGGTCGTCCTCCTCCGCGTCCCAGTCGGGGCGGAGAGCGACGATCTTCTCGTAGAGCTCGGCGCAGATCCGGCGGCTCATGCAGACCACCATGGCCTTGCCCTCGATCACGTCGAGCCGCGCCTCGAAGTGCCCGACCAGGTCCTCCGCCACCAGCTCCAACCGGCGGTCCGAGCCGACGATCGCCTCGAGCTGGGCCCACTTAGTCTTGAGCTTCTCCTTGCGCTCGACCTCCTCGCCCTCGGTCACCTCCTCGAACTCCGGGTCGATCCGGGGCCGTTCCGCCTCGTCGAGCGCCAGCCGGGCCAGGCGGCTCTCGTAGTAGATCGGCACCGTGGCGCCGTCCTCCACCGCCCGCTGGATGTCGTAGACGCTGATGTAGTCGCCGAAGACCGCCCGGGTGTTGGCGTCGGTCGTCTCGATCGGCGTGCCGGTGAAGCCGATGAACGAGGCGTGGGGCAGGGCGTCGCGCAGG
The DNA here is from genome assembly GCA_963843755.1 of uncultured Acidobacteriota bacterium. GTDB lineage: Bacteria > Acidobacteriota > Thermoanaerobaculia > Multivoradales > DATKCC01 > CAWJLS01. The sequence goes on along the minus strand of CAWJLS010000010.1, from coordinate 56,729 downwards.
TGGCGGGCGAAGCCGTCGATGAAGTCGTACTGGCTGCGGTGGGCCTCGTCGGCGATGACCACGATGTTGCGGCGCTCCGAGAGCATCGGATGTTCGTCGCCCTTCCCGCCGTCCTCGGACGCGGGGGGAAAGAACTTCTGGATCGTGGTGAAGACGACACCGCCGGACTCGACCGCCAGCTTCTTCCGCAGGTCCGCCCGGCTCTCGGCCTGGACCGGCGGCTGGTGCAGAAGCTCCTGGCAGTGGGAGAAGGTGGCGAAGAGCTGGTCGTCCAGGTCGTTCCTGTCCGTGAGGACGACCAGGGTCGGGTTCCCCATGGCCGGTTCGCGGATGATCCGGCCGGCGTAGAACGCCATGGTCAGGCTCTTGCCCGAGCCCTGGGTGTGCCAGACCACGCCGATCCGCCGGTCGCCCCGCTCGCCGCCGGCTCTCCGGCCTGACTCGTAGACACCGCCGGTCTCCCGCAGCTCGCCCACCTCGCCGATGCCGCGCCCCAGCTCCGCCGCCCGGAGCGTCTCCTCCACCGCCGTCTCGACGGCGTGGAACTGGTGGTAGCCGGCCATCTTCTTGACCGGAGCGCCGCCGGACTCCGGGCCGCCCGAGTCCTCGAAGACGATGAAGTCCCGGAGCAGCCGGAGGAACCGTCGCCGCTCGAGGAGCCCCTCGATCACCACCTGGATCTCCGGCAGGTGGCTGTCGGCCAGGGCCTCCCCCGAGGTCGTCCGCCAGGGCTTGAACCACTCCCGCCCGGCGGTGAGCGTGCCGACCCGGGCCTGGGTGCCGTCCGAGACGACGAGGAGCTCATTCATGGCGAAGAGCGTCGGCAGCTCCTCCTTGTAGGTCTGGAGCTGCTGCCAGGCGCTCCAGATGGTGGCCCCTTCGCTCGTCGCGCTCTTGAGCTCGAAGAGGCCCAGGGGAAGGCCGTTGACGAAGAGCACCAGGTCGGGCCGGCGGGTGCGTTTGTTCTCGGTGACCGAGAGCTGGTTGACCGCCAGCCAGTCGCTGTTCGCCGGCTCGTCGAAGTCGATCACCCGGGCCTGGGCGCCCCGGATCGTGCCCTCGGCCGTCCGGTACTCGACCGTCACCCCGTCCACCAGCAGCCGGTGGAAGGCCCGGTTCCGGGTCTCGAGGGTCGGCCCCTCCGGGCGGGCGATCTTGCGGAAGGCATCCTCCAGGGCCTCGGCCGGAAGCTCCGGGTTGAGCCTGCCGAGGGCGTCCCGGAGACGGCGCTCGAGAACGACCTGCCCGTAGTCCGCGCGCTCCTCGCCCGGCGCCCCCGGGCCGATGTCCGGGCCATGGGCGACCTGCCAGCCGAGGCCCTCCAGCCAGGCGAGGGCGGCCTGCTCGACGGTGGACTCGGTGAGGCTGGTCATGGGGGGTACCCGGTCGCCTCCAAGACCGCCTCATGAAGCATGCCGAAGCTCCGCGAGCGGCTCCGGCTCGGATCGAGGTGGGCACCGATGGCGGCGGCGGCCTCCCCCTTCCGCAACCCGGTCTTGAAGTAGCCGGCACGCTGCAAGACCTTCTCGAACGCCTCCCAGGTACCACCATGGATTGCGTCGGGGTCCCGATAGCGCTTGTTGTCCGGCACGTTCGGCGACACCTTTGGGTAGGCAGCCCGCACCGCCTCCCAGTCGCCGAAGTACCAGGCCTCCAGCTCTTCGATGGCGAGGCGGTTGACGACCTGCCAGTCCCCGGAACCGGCCTCCGAGCGGGTCCTCAGCTTGGCGGCACCGGCGATTCTTTCGAGGCGCTCCTTCAGATGCCCGCAGTCGTCATCATCCCGATCCACCACGACGACAAGGCGAATCTCCTCCGGCAGCCATCGCGCATATCCCCTCAGCCGCTCCTCCAGCTTGTCGAGGAGGTCGGGCTTGCCCTGGAAAGCATGGACATTGAAACTGCACCCCTCGGGCAAGACACGGGAAAGCAGCGCCCGAAGGAAGATTTCCATCGAGCGCTCCTCGACCAGGATTTCCAGGTGCTGCGCCGTCATCGAGCGCGCCCGCCCAGGGGAGCCAAGGGCGCGCCCTGGTTGACCAGCGGATCGCCCACGCCGAGGTGGCCTTCCATCCAGAGATGGCCCAGGAGCGCGCCGCTCTCGACGAACTCCTGCACCCCGGGCAGGTCGGCCGCACGCTGCGTCTGCGTGTAGCCCTCCTCGTCCCGCCACAACACGCGCACCTCCTCCGGGCGTAGCGGGTTGAGGAAGAACGGCGAGTGGGTCGTGACCAGTAGTTGGGTCCGCTCGGAGGCGGCCCGGCACTCTTCGGCGAGCTCGGGGAGCAGGCGCGGATGAAGGAAGTTCTCCGGCTCCTCGATGCCGATGAACGGCGGCGGCTCCGGGTCGTACAGCAGCACCAGGTAGGCCAGCATCTTGAGCGTGCCGTCGGAAGCGAAGCGTGCCAGCACCGGATGGCTGAACGGCGCGTCCTTGATCTGGAGCAGCAGCCGGCCATCGGGCATCGTCTCGGCCAGCACCGTCTCGATCCGGGGAACGCGCTGCCGGAGCACCTCGAAGACCTTCTCCAACCGGTCCGGGTGCACCTCCGCCAGGTACTGGATCACGTTGGCCAGGTTGTCCCCGGTCTTGGTCAACTGCTCGTGGGGACCGGCCTCCGGCTGGCCTCTCGCGCTGTCCGCCGAAAGGTAGGAGACGTGCCAGCCGGTGATGAAATCACGCAGGGCCGCCACGCGAGGATGCTCGGCGAACTGGCCGAGGGCGTTGACCGCCAGCAGGTCGGGGGACTGGAGCGGCGTCTCTACCCGCTTGCCTCTCTCGTCAGGCTCTTCGCCACTGATCGCGGCCCCTTCCCCGCGCCTGTAGTCGAGGAACTTGAATGGACGCCCTGCTCCCTTCCCCCGCGTCCAGGCAAGCCACTCTTCGGCGACGACCACCTTGCCGTCATCCTCATCGACCGCCAGGTGGTAGGTCATCAATCTGGAGCTTGGTGACTCCCGGTACTTGATCTCGATGACGACCGGCCCATCCTGCCCGCGGGTCTTGAGCTCCTTCGCTCGACCTCGCTTGTCCCAGGCCTTGCGCAGGCCGAACTGGAAGCACTCCGAAAGGAAGCTGAAGACATCGAAGACCGTCGTCTTGCCGCTCCCGTTCGGACCCAGCAACACGGTCATCGGCGTGAGCTTCTTCAGCTCGACCTTGCGCAGTGCCCGGTAGCCCTCCACCTTGAGGTACTCGATCCGTGCCGGGGCACGTGGTTTGGCGCGGGCGGACGTCATGGTGTGCTCTCCACGAGTTGTGAGGCTTCGTTCACCCGAAGCTCGCCAGACACGAGCTTGGGAAGCAAGGTGTCGCGCAGGGCGGCGAGGATGCGGGATTCTCCGAGCGCTCTTTCCTGACGTGCCCGAAGAGCCTTCGCCATGGCACCAAACGGAGCAACGGCTTCGGACCGCGGCAGGACAATCAGAGGCAACTCTAGTCCATCGATGGGGAGCATGTTGACGGTTGTGCCGTTCGCATAACCGCTCACAACGCCGTGCATTGTCCGGGAGTTGAAGAGCTGGCAAAGATAGTCAGGATTGAGGTCAACCCGTTGTTTCGGTCGGACCCTGTATAGATGGTGACTGAACAGGCTCTCCGGACCAAATCGCTCCGGCACGATTGCAGCGTACCCAATGAGGAGACGATCGTGACCTTGCTCCGTGTTGGCTACGAGCACATCCCCTGCCCGTGCTAGATGCCGTGCTCGATAAGCCCCCGTGTAATGTTTCAGTCCATCGTGCTTGTAACCACCCCCCTCGTAGATCGAATTGAGGTTGTGCATCGGCATGCCGTCCAGAGACAGACCCGATCCTTTGTAGGAAAGGCCCCGAACGACTTCGACGCACTCCGAGAGAGGTTTGACCTCCCACCCCTCCGGAATCTCCCCCAACTCGGACTCGACGAGGCGGTCGGGAAAGAGGTCGAAGAGGTGGGCGGGCAGGCCGGAGAGGGACTGGCCGGGGCGCCAGCGGCCCTCCATCTTGGCGCGGACCGGGTCGAAGTCGACGAACCAGGACTTGAAGAGCGCCCGGGCCATGGCCTCCAGGGTCTCGCTCATCCGGCGGTTGAGCTCGACCTTGTCATCCAGCGTGCCGAGGATGTGGGCGATGGCGCGTTGTTCATCCAAGCAAGGCAAGCGCAGCCGCATCCCTCGCAGTTGACCGAGGTTGAAGCCGGGAACCGAGCTACCTATTGATTGATTCACGATTCTCCGCTGCAACTCCGGGCTTGAAAAGAGGTAGTAAAGGAACAAGCTGTCGACCTCTGCTGGATCTGGCGACAGCTTCATCTGCTTGTTCGAGATGACGTACTCCGGATGCACTGAGCGTTTATCGACGAGCCCTACCTGATTCACCGTGCCCCAACAGGTGAAAACCAGGTCGCCCTCTCGCACAGTTGAGCGAGCAAACTCCCGCGCCTTGTCTGGCTCCAGAAAGACCAGCCCGTCATCCTTCAAGCGGGTACCGACCTTCTCACTGAGATTGCTGCCGCGTATAACTGGAACTCCTGTCTCTACAAACAACCTTGAGCTGATTCGCGAACCAAACGGTCCTGTAGCAAGCGCATTGGGAGACTGACTTTTGATCTCCTCAACCGACACCTCCTGCCACTCACCCCCCATACCCCAACCCCTCCAGGTTCGCCTCGATCGCCCCATCCAGCTCCCGCGCCTCGGCCACCTGCTCGCGCCACTCTTTGCTCAGCCGCTCCATCTTCTCCTCGAACGGCTCGCCGTCGTCCTCCTGCTTTTCGAAGCCGACGTAGCGCCCGGGGGTCAGCACGTGGTTGTGCTTGCGGATCTCCTCGAGCGGTGCGGCTTTGCAGAATCCGGGCACGTCCTCGTACGCGCCGGCCTCCGTCTCGCCCCGCCAGGCGTGGTAGGTGGTGGCGATGCGCTCGATCTCCTCGTCCGTCAGCTCCCGGTGGGTGCGGTCGACCATGCGGCCGAGCTTCCGGGCGTCGATGAAGAGCACCTCGCCCCGGCGGTCGCGGAACCTTCCGTCTTTCCGGTCCCGGGCCAGGAACCAGAGGCAGGCCGGGATCTGGGTCGAGTAGAAGAGCTGGCCCGGGAGGGCCACCATGCAGTCGACCAGGTCCGCCTCGATCAGGCTCTTGCGGATCTCCCCCTCGCCCGACTGCTGGGAGCTCATCGAGCCGTTGGCGAGGACGAACCCGGCCGTGCCGCCGGGGGCCAGGTGGTGGACGATGTGCTGCACCCAGGCGAAGTTGGCGTTGCCCTTGGGCGGCGTGCCGTACGCCCAGCGCTTGTCGTTCTTGAGCCGCTCGCCGCCCCAGTCGCTGACGTTGAACGGCGGGTTGGCGAGGATGAAGTCCGCCTTGAGGTCGGGGAAGCGGTCGGCGTGGAAGGTGTCGCCGTGGGCGATCTGGCCCTCGATCCCCCGGATGGCGAGGTTCATGCGCGCCAGGCGCCAGGTGGTGTAGTTGGACTCCTGGCCGTAGATCGAGATGTCCGCCCGCGCCCTGACGCCGTTGCCTTTGCCGTTCCCGTTGCCCCCGCGTTTCCGTTCGTGCGTGGGCCGCGATGAACTCGACCGACTGGACGAACATCCCGGAGGAGCCGCAGCAGGGGTCGTAGACCCGGCCCCGGTAGGGCTCGAGCATCTCGACCAGCACCTTGACCACGCACCGCGGGGTGTAGAACTCGCCCCCCTTCTTGCCCTCGGCGTCCGCGAACTGGGAGAGGAAGTACTCGTAGACACGCCCGAGCACGTCCTTCGAGCGGGCCTCCTCGTCGCCCACCCGGATGTTGCTGATCATGTCGATGAGCTGGCCGAGGCGGGTCTTGTCGAGGGCCGGCCGGGCGTAGTCCTTGGGGAGCACCCCCTTGAGCGAGGCGTTGTCCCGCTCGATGGCGGCCATGGCGTCGTCCACGAGCTGGCCGACGGTGGACTGCCGGGCCTGGTGTTTGAGGTGCTGCCAGCGGGCCTCGGGCGGTACCCAGAAGATGTTCTGGGCCCGGTACTCGTCCGGATCCTCCGGGTCTGCCCCCTGGTCGACCTCGGCTTCGAGCCGCGCGTGGGCCTCTTCGAAGGCGTCCGAGATGTACTTGAGAAAGATCAGCCCCAGGACCACGTGCTTGTACTCCGCGGCGTCCATCGAGCCGCGAAGGGCGTCCGCCATCTGCCAGAGCTCGGCCTCGTAGCCGACGTTAGCGGCGGTCGAGCTCAGTGATTCCTTCTTCTTCGCGCTTGCCATTTAGCTCCTTGGTCGTCCCAATGCTAGGCGATAGTACCGCCGGTCGTGAGGCGCTTGCACAACCCCCGGAATCAGCTGGCTTCATGCTCGCTGCTCGCTCTTGGTGACCCCATGGCGCGAAGGCCAATCTGAAGAGAGGCTCTTGGATGCGGTCTGATCTCGGAATGCTGGCGCAGCGCTATCAACGCCCCCGGAGTGCGGCTACCATGCAGCCAACCCCATGAACCTCTTCCTCGCCGTCACCGACAACGGCTGGTTCCGGTTCCTCCGGAGCCGCTCACCGCTCGAGGAGGTCAACTTCTGGCGCCCGGGCGGGGCTTCACGAGGTCGGGGCGGGTTCCGGGCGCTCCACCCCGGGGAACCGCTGCTGTTCAAGCTCCACGCACCGGAGAACTTCGTCGTCGGGGGCGGGTTCTTCGCCCACTTCTCGCGGCAGGTGCCGGTGTCGCTCGCCTGGGAGGCGTTCGGCGAGGCGAACGGGGCGCCGAGCTTCGCCGAGATGCGGCGGCGGATCGAGAAGTACCGGCGCATCCAGCCGGCGCCGCACGAGGACTACCGGATCGGGTGCATCCTGCTCTCCCAACCGTTCTTCTTCGATGAGTCGGAGTGGATCGAGGTGCCGCGGGACTGGTCCCCGAACATCGTCCAGGGCAAGGGGTACGACGCCCGCTCGGGCGAGGGGGCGCGGCTCTGGGAGGCGGTGCGGCTACGGCTCGAGGCGGCGTCGTTCGTGGTTCGACCGGAGAGAGGGGACGAGATCGCGGAGCCGGTGCTTTTCGGCGAGCCGACGCCGGTCCGGCCCCGGCTGGGGCAGGGGTCGTTCCGGGTCGTGGTGACGGACACCTACCAGCGCCACTGCGCGGTGACCGGGGAGAAGGCGCTGCCGGCGCTCGACGCGGCCCACATCCGCGCCGTCAAGGAGGGCGGCCAGCACCGATTGGACAACGGCCTGCTGCTGCGCTCGGACGTCCACCGCCTGTTCGACGCGGGCTACGTGACCGTCACCCCGGACCACCGGTTCCGGGTCAGCCGCAAGCTCAAAGATGATTTCGACAACGGAGAGCCCTACTACCCCTTCGACGGGAAGCAGCTCTGGCTGCCGGACGACGCCCGGGAACGGCCGAAGCGGGAGTTTCTGGAGTGGCACGGGGATGTGGTGTTTCGGGGGTGAGGGGCAAAGCGCCGTCGGACGGAACGGGATTGAAACCCGGTACGTTGCGGGTTACACTTCGGTCATGGCGATCCGCGGCTTCCGGCACAAGGGTCTCGAGCGGTTGTTCACCTCGGGCAGTGCCGCCAAGGTCCAGGCCCAGCACGCCAAACGGCTCCGGCTCATTCTGGGCCGGCTGAACGTGGCCAGGGAGCCCCGGGATATGGCTCTGCCGGGTCTTCGGCTCCACGCGCTCAAAGGAGATCGTCGAGGCACCTGGGCGGTGGAGGTCAGCGGGAATTGGCGCGTGACTTTTGAGTTTGTGGGCGAGGACGTCGACCGGGTCGATTACGAGGACTACCACTGAGGTGGACACGATGAAGATGCACAACCCTCCCCACCCCGGCGAAGTGCTGAGGTCCCTGTGCCTCGAGCCTCTGGGGCTGACGGTCACCGAGGCGGCCCGTGCGCTCGATGTGAGTCGAAAGACCCTCTCAGCGATTCTCAATGGGCGCTCCGGAATCAGCCCGGAGATGGCCATTCGCTTGTCGCTGGCGTTCGATACCACGGCTGAGAGCTGGCTGGCCCAGCAGATCCAGTACGACCTGTGGCAGGCCGAGAAAAGGCGAGACGAGCTGAACGTCGAACCGCTCTCGGCCGCCTGAGCGAGGGCGGCCGGCGGGAGGGGACGAGCGCCTGCTCCAGGAGACGGGTGCCGAACTGGGGGTGAGGTTCTCGTGCGCTTCGAGGCTTACGGTGCCACGCGGCCCCAGGAGTTGAGCCGAGCTCCTTCTCAACCGAAGTGCTCGTGCCAGAGGTCGTGCCGAGGGCTGGAGTGGGAGACCTCCGCCCCGGACTCCGGATCGATGGCTCGCAGACGTGCCGCTTTTCGGAGTGAGCAGGAGACGCACGCCAGCGCCAGGTTGTCAGAAGCCGTCTCTCCACCCTCTTTGAGCGGTATGACGTGGTCGACGTGGAACGTCGCTTCCTGGCCCCATTTGCGCGAGCCGGCAGTACTCGCACCGTCCTTGCGCGCGCGCCATCACGAGCGTGCGCAAGCTGGCTGGAATGTGGAAGCTCAACCCGGCCGCTCTCGCCAGGTGCTTTGGGCTCGGTAAGGCCTTCTGCCTCGCGCCGCTGCTCGGGCGTCAGCTCTTCGCCCCGGTCCTGGCGGTCGAGGAGCTCCTGGAGGCGGTCGTCGACTCCGGGCGGCAAACGAAAGCTTGCCAGGCCATCCGGGAGATCGAGCTCGAAGACGATCGGCTGCGACATCAACCGCCCCTCCGGTCACTCCATCGACTGGTGAATCGGTCCATCATCTCCTTGATTCTGGCGGCCTCCGTCTCGGAGCCTCGTCGGGAAAATCACCTGGCAGTCGGGATTCCGCCGGAGGAAGCAGAAGCAATAGGGTGAAGCTCGTCCAGCTCAACCGGCGGACGCCTCCCTCGCCTCACCGACGATGCGCTCCAGGATCTCCTGGACCACGTCGACCTTGGAAACCCACTGCTCCGCCTCGAGGGTGAGCCCTCCCGCGCCGTCAGGCACCTCGACGTCGAAGTGGCGGCCGACGAGCTCCCGGAGCGATCGCTGTGCCTCGTGGGCGGTCTCGCTCCCGGTCAGCCAGCCGAAGTTGAAGCCCAGGTCTCCGTGCGACCAACAGGTGATGAAGGACCGCGGGCAGACGCTGGGCTCTTTGATGTTGTAGGACCCGGAGTGGATCCCCGTCCCCCAGCCGACTTCGCAGCCGCGGGACTCGGCGAAGTCGAGGAGTTGCTCCATCGCCTCGACGGTCTTCGGGTCGGCATTCTCACCGGCGTGCTGGAAGAAGCTCGGTCGGTCCCAGCGCCTCCGGCGGCCACTCCTGGTCACGGTCACCGAGCGCTTCACCAGCCGCGCCTGCTCGGTGTAGCCGAAGAGCGTCGGGACGACGATGCGGGACCCGGCGTGGGAGTACTGCCGGGCTTCCACGAGGAGCACCTCTGAGCGCTCCATCTGGCGGTTCAGGAAGTCCACGACGCTGCGCAGCTCGAACGGAGACTCTTCCAGGAAGAAGACGATCCGGATCTGCCCCTGACGTAGGTTTTCCTCCAACCGCTCGAAGTACTCCTCGGGACCTTCTGCGGAACCTTCTGCGTCGTTGGGGAGGAGCGTGGCGAGCGCCTTCTCGAGGGACGAGTCGAGGGCATGCGCGCTTTCCTCGGCATGGCAACGCAGGTCGTCAGCGCTCCAGTAATGGTGGCCGTTGGCCGCGTATTCGAGCATCTGGCCGACGACCTCTCGGCGAGATCGCGTGTCGGCGAAGCGCTTGCACTCGACGAAGGTGGGAATCGCGTCCTGATCGGCGAACAGGAAGTCGATGCTCCAGCGGTCGAGCCCGTTGTTCGGATCGGGGACGGGCATTTCCCGCTTGACGAGAATCCAGCGCCGCGGATCGTCCGGTCTGATCTGGTCACCGGGAAGGAGGTTGAAGTTGTTCGCGAGCAGGTCCTGGAGCTCCCGCTGCTCGTCGGCGCATCGCACGCGCGACATCGCTCGGGTCGCTCCGTCATCCTCGATCACGTAGACCATCGCCATGGCTCGATCCCCGGTGCATCCATCTTATCGGCCGAGGGGAGCCGTGACGACGCACGAATCTCACACACCAGTGTTCTTCCGCCAGAGGAAGCATGACGCCTCTGGCTAGGCTGCCGACGAACATCCCGGTGGCCAGGAGAAGGCTCGATCGAGCGACTGCCGCCCGGATCATGCTGGCGCTCGCCGAGTAACATCACTCCATGCTGATCGGCGTCATCTCGGATACCCACGGCCTGCTTCGCCCGGAAGCGGTGCGGGCACTCGAGGGGTCGGAGCGGATCGTCCACGCTGGAGACGTGGGCGACCCCGGGATCCTGGAGGAGTTGGGCCGCATCGCGCCGGTGTCCGCGGTACGAGGGAACGTGGACCGCGATGCCCTGGCTCGAGATCTGCCGGCCACGGAGGTGGTGTCGGCCGGTGGGACCCTCCTTTACGTCCTCCACGACCTGGCCATGCTCGACCTGGAACCGACCGCTGCGGGCTTCGGCACGGTGATCTACGGCCACTCCCACAAGCCGAACGTAGAGACGCGCAACGGCGTCCTCTTCCTCAACCCGGGAGCGGCTGGCCCGCGGCGCTTCAGGCTCCCGGTGACGGTGGCCCGGCTGACGGTGAGCGGGGGCCGGATCGAGGCGGAGATCGTCCAACTCGACGTCTGAGGCCTGGCTTCAAGCCATCTGCGCTGGAAGGTAGGCCTCAAACCGCTTCGCGGTCCCTGACGACGAGGTCGACCTCGCAGTCCAGGGCGGCGAGAAGACCGAGCATCTGCCGAACGGATTTCCGGTAGTTGGTGGTGTCCAGAAGGCGGTAGATCTGGGAGGGCGACGTCTCGAGTCTTCGAGCGAGCTGACGGATGCCGAGGCCGCTCGACTTCCACCGCTTCTCTGCCTCGAGTGTGAGCTGGTAGAGCAGGAGATCCGCCAGATATCCGGGGTCGCGGTTGAAGTCGAGCACCTGGTCGACATGAACCGTTCCCTCCCGGCCGTCTGCAAGCTCGTAGGTGAAGCCCTCCCGCCCGAGCTCTTCGTCGACGGACACGGTCCGGACGCGATCCGTCTTCGAGAGCGGCGGGTCCAGCTTGGCGAACGGGAGATCCAGGTCCCCGCGAGCGATCGTGACCACGAAGGCTCTCTTGCGGTGGTCGGCTGCTACCTCGAGAATCTTCATAGCTTGCCCTCAGCTTCCAGCTCTTCGATGAGCACGAGAACCTTCCGGGTCGCCGCTCCCCTCATCGGACGCCGGTTCTCCAAGTCCCATTTCACCACCAGCACCCTGTCCCGGTATACGTGAACATGACGGGGTGCATGGTCACCAACCCAGGACACGAACACGTAGTTCCCCCGCCGGACCTTCCCCACACCTGGACGTTACCACGACAGGTAACAGATCATCCGCGGACTGGTCGATCCTCTGCTTGACGCCGCACAATCCCGGCAAGGCGCCTCGCCCGCACGCTTCTGCACGTCTCGATGGAAAGCTTGTGTCGATAGGGGCTGGAGGAGGCTCCTCCGGACAGAAGCCCCTCCATCTTGACCCTGGCACCCGGACTCGGCCGGACTCACGCCCAGCTCGACCTCCGGCCTCCGGGTAGAATCCGGGGATCGGTTCCCCATGGACGAGAGACCACGCATCCCCCGCCCGCAGGACGTCGAGGTCATCGATGACGACATGGCCCGCGTCTTTGCCTCGAAGACCGGGGCCGAGCGACTGGCGATCGCGAGCGGGATGTTCGCCTCCGCGCGCAGAATGCTCTTGAGCCACTTGCGCAACGAGCATCCGGACTGGACCGAGGAGCAGGTCTGTCGTGAGGCGGCGCGGAGGTTATCCCATGGAGCCGTCTGATCTCCTCCGACGAATCGTCGAGGTTCTCGAAGACCTCGGCCTCCCGTACCTCGTCACCGGCTCCACCGCCACGATCTTCTACGGGGAGCCCCGATTCACGGCGGACGTCGACGTCGTCGTTCAGCGTCCCGCGGGCCGCTTCCCGGAGCTCGTGCGAGCCTTCCCGGGCGACGCGCTCTCTCTCGGCGAAGAGTCTGTGCGTCGGGCCGCCGTCCGCCGGTCCACGGCCTGACCCCAGATGCAGAAAAGCCCCCGGGGTCTCCCCCGGGGGCGTCGCGGTGACGAGGTTCTACCCGCGGCTCACTCGACCCGGAACTGGGAGGTGGCGCGGATCGGCTCAGCCCCCGGATCATCCGCCGGCACGATGTCGAAGTGGACCACCACCACCTCGCCCGGTTTGACCGGCAGGGGCTGGGTGGTGAACGAACCGGGCCCTCCGTCCTTGCCAGCCCCCGGGAGGAGCTGCCCCCGGGCCGACATGGGCTGCCAGGGAAGGTCGGGGAGCTCGTCGATGCGCAGCGCGTTCAGGTCGACGGCCTCGGCAACGACGGCGAACTGGGCGTCTGCCAGCACGGCGTCCGCGGCGGCCGCGTTGAGCAGGGTCAGAGTGTGGTCACCCTGGTTCCACAGGTGACCTGGCAGCGGCACCGGCACGAAGGGCACCGGCTCACCGCAGTCGGTCCACTGGTACGGCAGGTAGAAGTTGCCGTCGCCGGTGCGACCCACGAAGTTGGTGACGACGCTGTCGGTGCAGACCCCGAAGTGGACGACGTCGCCGGGAGGCACGTCGGCGCCAGCGAAGTGCACCTCGTAGTTGCCGTCCGGCGCCAGGCCGTGGAACGCCGGCAGCCCGAACGGGTTCCTCGGGCCGTTGTAGAACCAGGTGACCTTGGTGACGCCGTTCATCAGAAAGTGGAGATCGTTCACCGTCTGGCCGGTGTTGTTGGGGATGTCGACGTTGATGCAGTGGGGCGGCTGGCCTGACGGGGCGACCTGGCTGGCGGGCACGTGAGCCACGGCGACACCGATCTGGGCCTGGGCGGGCAGGGCGACGACGAGCAGGACGAGGCACGCGATGATCGACGACGTGCGCAGAGACAAACGAAGCATGGAACCTCCAAGCAAAAGGGGGATGAATGTTGGGCGAGAGCAACGGCGGCGCGGCGCGGCCGCGCGGTTCTGCCTGCCCTCTACCGTCGAGCCTTCGTATATTCGTAATAGTGTTGATTCCAACAGAAGCGGGACAGCCCCGGGACCAGATCCTTGCGAGGCTTGTCCAGCGCCGGAGACGCGACGAGGTGCTCTACCTCAACCCGGGAACCGCCGCCTCCCGCACGGAGTCTCATCGGATGAAAGGAGACACCGATGAGCGAAGCGATCCGTCGTCCGTCCCTTCCCGAACCCGCCGCTTCCTCCACTCCCGCGGATCCGCGGGACCGCCAGGAAGGCCGGGTGTTCCGCTGGTCACTCGCCGGCGCCGGGGTGGCCCACCTCCTGCTGCTGGGCGTGCCGATCCCGACCAGCACGGTCGCCGCCGCGGTCGAGCCGCCGCCGCGGCCGATCGTCCAGATCGTCAACGTCCGGCCGCAGCCTCCCGTCCCTCCGACGCCGGTCGAGCGCCGCCACCAGCCTCGACCCCACACGGTGACGATCCCGGTACCGGCGTTCGACGACCCGGAGCCGCTGCCGAACGACGATCCGCTGCCGGCGCCCGATCCGGTCGCCCTCGACGCGCACGTGGACCTGTTCGACGACCTTCTGGACGCGCCCCCTCCCCCGCCGCCGGCCGAGGAGGGTCCGGTCTACGTGATCGGCGGAATCGAGCCGCCGGAGGCGCTCGACGCCCCGATGCCCCGCTTCCCGGAGCTCGCCCGGCAGGTCGGCAGGGACGGCCTGGTGGTGCTGCAGGCGGTGATCGACCGCGAGGGCCGGGTGCAGGAGGTCCAGGTCCTTCGCGGCGCGCCGTTCGGCATGACCGAGGCCGCGGTGGAGGCGGTCCGGGGCTGGCGCTTCCGCCCGGCCACGCGCGACGGCGACCCGGTGGCGGTCTACTACCAGCTCACGGTGCGCTTCCGACAGGCGCGGTGAGGGTCGCGGGAGGGAACCTCTCCCTCCCCGGCCGAGTCTGTTTCGCCATGGGAGGAAGGAAGACGTCAAGCGGCCGGTTCCGAGCCCACTCCCGTGCCGGGCTTTCGGTCGTGCAAGTCCTCCTCGTCTTCCTTCCTCCCGCTTTTCACTCTCTGAGCGCTGCCCGGTCGGGCACCTCTCCGGGCCGCCGGTAGCGTCTCGCGGCCTCGAACGCCTCTGCGGGCCGTGCGACGACGTGCAGGCACGCCCCGCCGGCACCTTGCGCCTCCCGGGCCTGACGACGCCGGCCTGCCGTGGCGGCCCTACTCGGGCTGGAACCCGTCCCGGTCGAACAGGCCGTCGAGCGCCGAGCTGCCGGGGCTCGCACCGTCCATGCGGTAGTGGCGCACGGCGCCGGTAGCCGTCTGACGCAGCCAGACGTCGACCGCCGAGGTGGTGAATTTGACCAGGGTCGGCCAGAGGTTGCCGTTCGGCTTCGGGCCGACGACCCGGACGAAGACCTCCGAGCGCCCGGCGAGGGCGCCGGAGACGCAAAGGGTCTCGGGCAGGCATTGCGCTTCGGCGCTGCCGTCGATCGCCTCGCCTTCACTCGCGATGATCTGGACCCAGACTTCGAAACCCGGCAGCGCGGGTGAGGTGAGCGGGTCGCCCGGGGGCGGGGCGAGGTCCGATCCGGGTGCCGCGACCGCCCACAGCTCGTAGCCGTGCACACCGTCGTTCGCGCCGAAGAAGAAACGGCCCCCGGCCACCGCGCCGATGCTCCCACCGTAGGTCTCACCCGGCAGGATCTCGCGGTTGAACGGCTCCGGATCGTCCTGGAAGCTCGTGATCCGCTGGGTGCCCTCGGCCGTGCCGTCGGTGATCGCGATCTCCTGGCCGTGCACCGAGTCCTCGGTGTACAGGTAGGTCAGGCCGTTCGCCTCGGTGAGCACGCCCACGGACGCCGTGCACTCGCCTGGGCAGAGATCGGCGAAGGCGCGGAAGGAGTCGGTCCTCGGGTTGTAGATCACCGCCTCGATCGGGGGATCGAGGCCGATCGCGTGCACCAGGACCTCGTCGCCGACCGGACCGTAACCGGTCGCCTGCGGATGGCACGGACCGGGGCAGAAGTCCCGCAGGATGTGGGTGCCGGCGGCCGTTCCGTCGGTGACCCAGGGCTCGTAACCGTGCACCCCGTCGTCCAGGTTGTAGTAGAGCCTCCCGCCGATGACTTCGGTCTGGCCGAACAGCTCGCCGTAAGAATTCGTCGCACCCTCCGGCACCGGCAGCTCGTGGGTGCCGGCGGGGGTGCCGTCGCTTGCCCAGAGCTGTTTGCGCTCCAACTGTCCGAGCGCGTCCCGCTTCTCGACCGTCAAGAAGAGCGTGCCTTCACCGATCCCGAGGAGCCGGATGCCGTTCGAGAGGAAGGGGCCCCAGTCCGCGAGCTTCGTGAACCCGTCTGTCGTGCCGTCCGCGTGCCACAGGCTCACGGTCCGTTCCGGCACGTTGCGGTAGAAGACGAACAGCCCGTCGTCCCCTGGCTGAAGGCCGGTCGGGGTTGCCCCGCCGGCGGCCGCGTTGGGCAGCGAGTAGGTTCCCGCCACCGTGCCGTCGGTGCGGGCCAAGGTCAGGCCGGTCTCGGCATCCGTCATGAGGAAGTAGACGACGCCGCCGATCCGCTTGAAAGTCTGCGGCGCTCCCGACGTGTCCTCGCCCAGGTCGACCAGTTGCCGGGTCCCCGCGGCGGTGCCGTCCGAGATCCACAGCTCGACGTCCTGCTCCGGGTCACCCGTCGATGGTCGGTATCCCCGGAAGAGCAATCGGTCGGTTTCCGGGAGGTACTGGGCGATCGGATAGAGGTACGACACCGCGGGGATCGCCGCGAACTCGGTCAGCGGGACGGTGCCTTCGCGCGTCCCGTCGGTGCGCCAGAGGGCGAGCTCGATGATGTGCCCACCGATGAGGTAGTAGTGATCCTTCGCCACGAGCAGGTAGGTGAGCTTGTCCGATGCCGGGATCCAGGCATAGAACGAACGGTTCTCGGGGAGCAGTTGGTAGGTCCCTTCCGCCGTGCCGTCGGAGCGGAAGAGGCGCGCCCCGTAGCGCGCTTCCTCCGCCGGGAAGACGCTGTCGGACAGGAACTGCGTGCTACACCCGAGGACCAGGTCGCCCATGGGCAGCAGGCAGTAGGAGCCCGGATCGGGCCCGAGGCCGCCGGGGCCCGGATCGAGATCCTTGACCAGGTAGGGGACGGGAAGAGAGCTGGCGGCGGCCGGTGGGATCGCTGGCCCCGCGGCCGAGGTCATCAGCGCAAGGGCTGTCATCAACGCGAGCATGAAGGTCTCCTGATGCGATCTGACGGATCGCCGGGAACGATCGTGTGTGTCGATGGTCAAGCGAAGAACGTGCTTCAGGGAGTTTACTCTTTCGGCACCGCTGCTGGCGCCCGGCGGGCCGGAGCGAGAGATGGGCCAGCCGGTCCGCCGGCATCTCGCTCCCATCGCGACATCGCAACCGCCCAGGAGGTTTCCCATGCGACTCCGCGCTCGCCGCTCGTCCCGCCCTGCCCTCGCGCCCCTCGCCGGCGCCATCGCCATCGCCATCGCCGGCCTGCTTCTCGCCGGCGCCCTGTCGGTTCCCCTCGCCGCCCAGCCGTCCGCCACGACAGTCCCGGCGAGCCTCTACCAGGAGATGCACTGGCGCTCGATCGGGCCGTTCCGCGGCGGGCGGACGCGGGCGGTGGCCGGGGTCCACGGCGACCCGGACACGCTCTACATCGGCGTCTGTGACGGCGGCGTGTGGCGCTCACGGGACTACGGCCGCACCTGGACGCCGATCTTCGACGACCAGCCGACCCAGTCGATCGGCGCCATCGCGGTCGCGCCGTCGGACCCGCAGACGCTCTACGTCGCCTCCGGCGAGGGTCTCCAGCGGCCGGACCTGTCGGTCGGCAACGGCATCTACAAGTCGACCGACGGCGGTGAGACCTGGGCCCACCTGGGGCTCCGCGACGGCCAGCAGATCCCCGGCCTGGCCGTCGACCCGCGCGACCCTGACCGGGTGTTCGCGGCGGTGCTCGGCCACCCGTACGGACCGAACGAGGAGCGCGGCCTGTTCCGCTCGACCGACGGCGGCGCGACCTGGGAGAACGTCCTCTCCCTCGGCCCGGACACCGGCGCCGCCGACGTCGACATCGACCCCGCGCACCCGGACACCGTCTACGCCACCTTCTGGCAGGGCCGCCAGGGGCCGTGGGAGTACGGCAACGCCTACGGCGGCGGCGACGGCGGGATCTTCAAGTCGACCGACGGCGGCACCACCTGGACCAAGCTCGCGGGCGGCCTGCCGGAGACGATCGTCCAGGCGAACCTGGCGATCGCCCCGAGCCGCCCCCAGCGCCTCTACGCGATCGTGGCGCTGACCCTGGAGAGCGATTACCAGTCGGGCGATGGCCAGGCGCTCTACCGCTCGGACGACGGCGGCGCGACCTGGGAGAGCGTCACCGAGGACCCGCGCCCGCTCATGCGGATCGGCGGCGGCGATCTGCCGATGCCCGGCGTCGACCCGAAGAATCCGGACGTGGTCTACAGCACCTCGATCGTCACCGTCCGCTCCGAGGACGGCGGCAAGAGCTGGACGAGCCTCCGCGGAGCGCCGGGCGGCGACGACTACCAGAACGTCTGGATCGACCCGGAGGCCCCGAACGTCATCCTCCTGGCCGCCGACCAGGGGGCAATCGTCTCGGTCGACCGCGGCGCCACCTGGAGCTCCTGGTACAACCAGCCGACCGCCCAGCTCTACCACGTCCAGGCCAGCCACGACTTCCCGTACCGGGTGTGCAGCGGCCAGCAGGAGAGCGGCTCGGTGTGCATCCGGAACCGGGGCGACGACGGCGCCGTCACCTTCCGCGACTGGCACCCGGTCGGGGTGATCGAGTACGGCTACGTGGCGCCCGATCCGCTCGACCCGGACGTGGTCTACGGCGCCGGCCGCAACGTGGTCACCAAGTACCGCTGGTCGACCGGCCAGACCCAGAGCGTGTCGCCGCTGCCGGTGCTGGGCGACGGGTACCGGGTGGACCGCACCCAGCCGCTCATGTTCTCGCCGGTCGACCCGCACGTCCTCTACTACGCCGCCAACGTGGTCTTCGAGACCCGCGACGGCGCTCAGACCTGGACGCAGATCAGCCCGGACCTGGCGCGCGAGAAGCCCGGCATCCCGGCGAGCCTCGGAACGCTCGCCGACGACAGCCCCGAAGCGGCGAAGAAGCGCGGCGCGGTCTACGCCCTCGCCCCGTCGTTCAAGAGCCTCGACACGCTCTGGGCCGGCACCGACGACGGCCTCGTCCAGGTGACCCGCGACGGCGGGGCGAGCTGGCAGGACGTGACGCCGCCCGAGGTCACGCCGTGGAGCAAGGTGACCCAGATCGCCGCGTCGCCGTTCGACGACGGCTCGGCCTACGTCGCGGTCAGCCGCCTGCGGGTCGACGACCTGAAGCCTTACATCTACCGGACCCACGACGGCGGGGCGACCTGGCAGTCGATCGCCGCGGGCCTGCCGGACGACGCGCCGGTCGACACGGTGCGCGAGGACCCGGTGCGCCGGGGTCTCCTCTACGCCGGCACCGAGACCGGCGTCTGGGTCTCCTTCGACGACGGCGACCACTGGCAGTCGCTCGAGCTCAACCTGCCCCACAGCTCCATGCGCGACCTCTGGGTCCACGACGACGACCTGATCGTGGCGACCCACGGACGGGGCTTCTGGGTGCTGGACGACCTGGCGCCGCTCCGGCAGGCGAACCGTGCGGTGGCGGACGCGGCGGTGCATCTGTTCGACCCGACGCCGGCCGTGCGCGTGCGGCGCGACACCTACACCGACACGCCGCTGCCGGCCGACGAGCCGGTGGGCGAGAACCCGCCGTCCGGGGCGGTGATCGATTACGCCCTGGGGCAGTCTGCCTCCGGGCCCGTGACCCTCGAGATCCTCGACGCCGGGGGCGAGGTCGTCCGCACCTACGCCAGCACCGACCAGCCGGAGCTCTCGGCGGAGGATCTGGCGAAGCAGATGATCCCCACCTACTGGGTGCGCCCGTTCAGGAGCCTCCCCACCACGCCCGGCATGCACCGCTGGGTCTGGGACCTGCGCTACGAGCCGCCGGCGGTCGGCTCGCGCTCCTACCCGATCTCGGCCGTGCCCCACGACACGCCGCGGGTGCCCCAGGGGCCGCTGGTCGTCCCCGGCAGCTACACGGTCCGGCTGACCGTCGGTGACGTGACCCGCACCGCCCCGCTCCGGGTGACCATGGACCCGCGGGTCGACACCCCCGCCGCCGGGCTCGCCCGCCAGCTCGAGCTGGAGCGGATGCTCGCCCGCCGCATGGGCGAGGTAACGCACGCAGTCTCCTCCGCCCGCGCCGTCCGCGAGCAGATCGCGGCGCTGGACGGGAAGGCCAAGGGTCGCCTCGGCCGCGAGCTCACCGCCTTCGGCGCCGAGGTCGAGAAGGCCCTCACGGGCGGCGGCGACGAGGGCCCGAGCGCCCCGGGCCTCCAGGCGCTGCTCGGCCGGGCGAGCGCCCTCTACGGCCAGATCGGTGCCGCCGACGTGGCGCCGATGGCCGTCCAGAGCGACGCGGCGGAGCAGGTCGACCGCGACCTGGGCACCGCCCTCGCGGCCTGGAAGGCGCTTGCCGCCCAGGTGCCGGCGCTCAACGGCAAGCTCGCCAAGCGCGACCTCTCGCCCCTCGATCTCGACGCCGCGCCCAGCAAGGCGGCGCCGTCGGGAGACGAGGAGTAGACCGCCGGCCGCAGCGTTCCCGAGCCCGGTTCGGCTGCAGGGGAAACGAGCGGGGGCGGGGGGCCGGCGAGGTCTCCCAGCTCCCGCAGCTTGCCGGAGACGTCGGCCAGGGCCGCCGCGGTCTCGGACGACGCCGGGGCCAGGCGCCGGCGGGCGTACTCCAGGCCCTCGGGGCCGAGCACCAGCGACTGGAGCCGGGACAGGGTCCGTGCTGGAGAGCGAGCGTGACAACCTGACGAGCAGACCGGAGCCCGCTGGGCGTCGATCGGGGCCGGATCTGAAAGCTCAGGGCTGGATCTGGCAGCTCAGGGCTCGATCCGGTAGACGCCGTCCAGCGGAGCTCCCGGCGCGCTCAGCAGCACGGTGACCCAGCGGGCGTCGTCCGCCGCTTCGAGCGCCGCGCTGGCCTCGGCCAGGGCCCGCTCGGCCCGGCACGGCTCGCAGCCGGCCAGGTGGCGCTCGATCGCCGCCGCCTCGTCCGGAGCGAGGTCGCCGAACGCCAGGCCGACCAGCGCCGGCGACTCCTCACCCGGCCGAGACAGGTGTGGGCGCGAGCCCGGAAGACCCGCGAGCGGAGCCGGTCGAGGTTCCGGATCCGCTCGGCGCGGAGCGCTTCCGTGACCTCCAGGAGGCTCTCCCGCACCGCATCCTCCCAGTCGGCGCCCAGGCGCCGCCGGAACGGACCGGCGGCAGCTCGACGTAGCTGGCGTTCCCCGGTCCGTGGTAGATCCGCTGGGTCGCCTTCCGGAAATCCTCCGGCTTCGCCCTGAAGATGCTGTCGACGAACGTCTGGGGATTGCGGTCGTAGAGCGGGAACCAGCTCGACTGGATCTGGACCACGATCCGGCGGCCGGGGAGGAAGACGTGGTTCGCCGTCGGCCGCCGATGCCGGTGCCGGCGGCGGTTCGAAGCCGACCCTGCCCCCTGGCGGCCCCTCCGGCTGGCCACCCGCCTGCAGATAGAGCTTCGTCGGCTCGACCGGACAGCCGCCCGGGCAGCCCCATTCTACGCACGTGCCGCGGCGCCCGGAGTGGTACTCCGGGGGCGCCTCCTCGAGACGCCCCCGGAGCGAGAACGGTCACAGGACGAGACGGCGCTCCCGGGTCTGCTTGCGCAGCGCATTGACCGTCGAGACGGAGGTGTCGATGAGGATCGGCGCGAGGTCCGCGTTGGGCATGTACTGCGTCGCCCAGGTCGCACCGCCGTTGCTCCAGCCGGCGTTGATGTCGAAGGACACCGAGCGCATGTTGTCCGGCGCCCCGGTCAGGTCGATGAGGTAGCTGGAGCTGAACGCCTTCTCGATCACCGTCCCGGTGTTGACCTGGAGGGTGGCGAACATCAGCAGCACCTTCTCGATCGGAGCGATGACGTCCAGGCCGTTGCCGTACAGCGGGAAGGCGCACAGGGACTTGGACTGGCCGCCCTGCACCTCGGAGATGCCGCAGGTGAACGGGCTCGTCGTCAGGTTCAGAATCGAAATGGCCGACGAGACGCCGCCCGTGTCGGTGACGTCGCCGGTGCCGGCGGCAGAGTTGACCTGAAGCACCTGGTCCAGGCCGATGTCGGCGTTGAAGCTGGCGACGATCTGGCCGTTGGGGATGATCTGGCTCTTGGACGTGTACGCCTGGTACTGCGTCTGCCAGCTCACCTGGGTGTTGGTGGAGAAGGTCTGGGTCTCGAACCAGACCAGCGGCGAGCCACCTCCGATGGTCGAGCCCACGGCCTTGAAGCCGTAGAGGTAGTAGTTGCCGTTCAACAGGGCGGTGACCGTGTCCGTGCTCATCGTGACGTCGACTTCGTATTCCGTTGCCATCGCGTCTCTCCTCGTGCTTTCCTGCAGGATTCTCGGTAGGGTCCCGAAACGCTCGGGACCTCGTGTGGCTCATCTCGTCGAGACAGGCCCATCGACACGATGGTGGTCCGCTGCTCCCTCTCGGAGAACAGAATTCGAGCGAATTCGTCGTTTGGAGTTGTCGGGAACGTTCTTCGCGCAGGCGCGTCACCGCGCGGGGGACTTCAGGGGACCTGCTCGAGGGTCTCGACGAGCCGGTCCCAGCACCCCTGGGAGACCCGGATCCGGCTGCCGTTCTCCAGCACCGCCCAGCGGCAGGAGGCGGTCGTTCGATGGAGCTCGCGCACCCGGGTCAGGTTGACGATGGCGGAGCGATGGACCCGCAGAAAGCGGCTCGGATCGAGCAACGTTTCGAGCCGGCTCAGGGAGTCGCGGAGCAGTAGGCGCTCCTTCTCCACGTACAGTCGCACGTACTGGTTAGCGCCTTCGATCCAGTCGATCTGTTCGGTGCGCACGTAGCGGATGACCCCTTCGGTCCGGAGGACCGCCAGCCGCCGCTTGCAGCGTTTGTGGCTCGAGACGCCCAGGGAGCGGAGCTCTGCCCTTCGGCCGGAGCGCGGGCGATGCAACACCAGCTCGAGATCACCGCCGTTGTCGAGCCAGGACAGCAGATCCTCCCGCCATTGCCGTTTGTGCTCGACCTGGACCCGAATCTCCCGTTCCACGGGAGGACACTCTTCAGACTGGGGCATTCATCAGACTCCACGAGCCCACGCCGTCGGGAGGGCTCCTTGCAAACCGTCTCCGGTGTTCGGTGCTTTCCGATGAAGTGTCGCCGGCCGGCGTTTCATCACGTAGGAGGCACGATCAGGTAGGGCGCGACCGAAGCGGTCGAGCTGACCGCCCGGGCCTTCAAGGTGCCGTCCCACGACCAGCTCGCGCCGGACGAATAGGACACCGTCACGTCCGGAGTGCCCGGGTCGAGATCGATGACGAGATTCTGAGAGTAGATCGCCAACGTCTTGTCCAGTGCCGCCGAGTGCGCCGTCGGCGGGGTCGCGGGGAGCGACCCGGTGACGACGGTTCCTACCCCCAGGTCCGCTGAGCTGAAGGAGAGCAGCACCCGGACCAGGGGCTGGAACGTCTGGAGTCCGAGCCCGGGCAGGGGAAAGGCACAACAGGGGGAGAGCACGCCCGCCACGATCTGGGGGCCGAGGCCGCAGACGTAGAGCTCGGCGACTGTGCTCTCGATCCACAACTGGGTCGGGGAGCCCCCGTTCGTGGTCACCCCGGCCACCGTGGCGTTGGCACCGATCTTCATCACCTGGTCGAACGCCAACGCGTCGCACGAGTACCCTGACAGGACGTTCGCCCCGTCGACCAGGGCAGACGTGGAACCGTAGCCGTCGTAGGTCTCCGGCCAGGAGACCACGAGCAGCGGGCTGCCCACCGGGATCTTCGCCCAGACGGTCGGAAAGCCTCCGCCGCCGCTGATGGTCACACCGTGGAACGCGTAGAGGGACGCTCCTTCGTTCATGAGAGCGATGGCCGTCTCGGGGTCGAGCTGGACCGTGACCGAAAACTGTGTCATCACATCTCCTCCGGGATTCGCCGACACCTCAGGCGCGACGAAGAGCCTCATCGAAAGACCTTCGCGTAGTTGCCGTCATTCTCAAGCATGATACGCCGACCGATCCCACGAGCCCGGCCTCGCGGAGCCGAACCGCTCTCCCGTACTGTGGGCCGTCGTGGTGCAGTTGTCGCGGCGAGGTTCCGGAGCCGCGGACGACTTCGGGTCGGAGCAGGTCGGAGAGAGCGCCCGCCTGCTCTAGGCAGCTCGCTGAAAAGACGCGGGAAGACCTCTCACTCCAGTCGGACGCGGGTGGCCTCCTGGTCGCGCACCTCGACGACCTCGGACCAGGTCTCGCCGTCGGACGTCTGGAGGGTCAGCTCGTAGAGACCTGGATGGAAATCGAAGAGGGTCTGGACGCGGCGCCTCAGCGGCGTGGTCTTGGGCGACCGGTCGGCGCCGCCGAGCGGGCGGGGTGAACACCCACCGCCCGCCACGCAAGGGCCCCACCTCGAAGGTCCCGTCGGTGCGCGGCCGAATGGCCCCCGGGTAGCCGCCGGCGGTGATCACGTAGACCTCCTCCGGCCGGCCCGAGCCGCGATAGCCGCAGCGGATGCTCAGGGTCGATGGACCGACGCCGTCGACCTCCAGCCGCACGGGGTCGGTCCGTTCGACGGGGAGGTCCGACGAAATCTGGACGGCGAGCTCGTAGGGGCCGAGAGGGACCCGCGGCCAGGCGAGGCGGTCCCCGACCCGCTCAGGATCTGTCCGATCACGACCAGGACGAGGACGACGTTCATGCCGCCCCCAGCTTAGAGCATGGGGACCGTGGTCCCGACGCTGATCCTCGCCGGGCTCTGTTCGTCCTGACCGTGGGAGCGAGGCTCTTCCACCGCAAGGGCTGCGAGAGCTGCCACACGATCGGCGGCTTCGGCGGCCGGCCCGAGCGCGGAACCTGTCCCGTTGACCCTTGCGCATGGCACTCTTTAAGCAAGAGTTGCCCTACGGAAATGGAAATGCGCAGAGATGATCACCGACCGGTCGAGGACGCGGCAGAGGTCACGCGTCTTCTGAGCGCATGGCGGACGGGGGCGCGCGGCGCCGGGGACCGGCTGATCCCGCTGGTCTACCACGAGCTGCGCCGGCTCGCCGCCCGGTACATGGCACGGGAGCGCTCGGACCACACCCTCGAGCCGACCGCCCTGGTCCACGAGACCTACCTGCGCCTCGCCGAGGGGGCCCAGCCCGACTGGCGCGACCGCCTGCATTTCTTCGCCGTCGCCTCCCGCGTGATGCGCCGCATCTTGGTCGACCACGCGCGCTCCCGGCAGACCGCCAAGCGGGGCGGCGCGGTGGTTCAGATCCCTCTCGAGGCGGCGGGCACGCCGCCCTCCGCACTCGCCGAGGGCCGGGAGGACCGGCTCGCCGACCTGCTGGCCCTGGACGAGGCGCTCGGCGCCCTGGCGGCCCGCGACCGGCGCAAGGCGAGGGTCGTCGAGCTGCGCTACTTCGGCGGGCTGACGGTGAACGAGGTGGCCCGGGTGCTGGGGGTCTCGGCGCCGACCGTGGCGCTCGACTCACGCATGGCCCGGGCCTGGCTGACCGCCCGTGTCCGGAGCGGCCCCGCCCCGGCCGGCCGCGCGGTGAGGGCCACCGCCTGATGGGCGAGGCGGTCGGCTGGCGGCGCCTCGAAACCCTCT
Organism: uncultured Acidobacteriota bacterium; assembly: GCA_963843755.1. GTDB lineage: Bacteria > Acidobacteriota > Thermoanaerobaculia > Multivoradales > DATKCC01 > CAWJLS01. The sequence continues at coordinate 32,021 of CAWJLS010000010.1, read as the reverse complement.
TCGCCCGGGCCCTCGAGCTCCCCGCGGGCGAGCGCACCGGCTTCCTCGACCGGACGACCGCCGACAGCCCGACCCTGCGCGCCCAGCTCGACGCCCTGCTCGACGCCGATCCGGGCGCGGAGAGCTTTCTGGAGGATGCAGTCGGCGCCGGGCTGGGCCTGGTCTATTGCCCCGTCGATCAGCCGGGCGAGACCGGCGAGACCGGCGCCGAGACGGCTTGGGACTGGCCCGCCGACGGGGCGCGGCCGGAGCGGCGGCTGGGTGCGCACCGGCTGCTGGCCGAGCTCGGCCGCGGCGGCATGAGCCGGGTCTTCCTGGCCGAGCGGGTCGACGGTCTCTACGGCCAGCAGGTGGCGATCAAGCTGCTCCTGCCGGGGATGGACAGCCGCGAGCTGCTCCACCGGTTCGAGACCGAGCGGCGCATCCTGGCCCGCCTCGAGCACCCGAACATCGCCCGGCTCTACGACGCCGGCACGACCGCGCACGGGGCGCCCTACTTCGTCATGGAGGTGATCGATGGCCGCCCGATCGACCGCTTCTGCGACGAGGAGGGGCTGGGCGTGGCCGCCCGGCTCCGCCTTTTCCAGCAGGTCTGCCGGGCGGTCCATTTCGCCCACCAGAACCTGGTGGTGCACCGGGACCTCAAGCCGAGCAACGTCCTGGTGACCGCCGACGGCACGCCGAAGCTGCTCGACTTCGGCATCGCCAAGCTGCTCGACCCGGAGGCGGACGGGGCCGCGGGAGGGGCCGACGGGGACGCCACCCGGACGGTGCTGCGCCCGATGACGCCGCGCTACGCCAGCCCGGAGCAGGTGAGCGGCGACGCGGTGACCACCGCCAGCGACGTCTACTCCCTGGGCGTCCTGCTCTACCGCCTGCTCGCCGGGCGGCTGCCCTTTCCGCCGGACGGCCTGCCGCCGGGAGAGCTGGAGCGCCGCATCGCGGAAGACGACCCGCCGCCGCCCAGCGCCGTCGCCGAGCCGCCGGAGATCCGCCGCCGGCTGACCGGCGACCTCGACACGGTCGTGCTCTGCGCCCTGGCGAAAGAGCCGGCCCGCCGCTATCACTCCGCCGAGCACTTCGCCCTCGACCTCGAGCGTCACCTGGAGGGGCATCCGGTGAGCGCCCGGCCGGCCACCTTCGCCTACCGCGCCTCCCGGTTCCTCCGCCGTCACGCCTGGACCGCCGCCGCGACCGGCGCGTTCGCCGCCCTGCTGGTGGCGTTCGCCGTCAGCACGGCGATCCAGTCCTCGCGGGTCGCCGCCGAGCGCGACCGGGCCGAACGCACCGCCCGCGTGCTGATCGACCTGTTCGAGGTCGCCGACCCGGCCCGCGGCGGCACCGTGACCGCCCGGGAGATCCTCGACCTCGGCACCACCCGGGTTCGCCGGGAGGTCGAGGAGCCGCCGGCCCTGCGGGCGACCCTGCTCGAGACCATTGCCGGCGCCTACCGCAAGCTGGGCCTCTACGACCGGGCCGAGCCGCTCCTGGCCGAGGCGCTGGCGCTGCGCCGCCGGGGCGGCGGCGACCGCGCGGCCCTGGCGACGGCGATCGACCAGCTCGGCGTGATTCACGCCCTCCAGGGGGACTACCAGGGCGCCGAGCCCCTGCTGGCGGAGGCGCTCTCCCTGCGCGAGCGCCTGCTGGAGCCGGACGACCCCGATCTGGCCACCAGCCTCAACAACCTCGCCCTGCTGCGGCACGACCGGGGGGACTACGCCGGCGCCGCACCGCTCTACCGGCGCGCCCTGGCGGCCGACGCCCGAGCCACCTACGCACCCGGCGCGCCGGCGAACAGCATCACGCGCTCGAACTTCGCCCTGCTGCTCTACGACATGGGTCACTACCAGGAGGCGGAACGCAACTTCCGGGCGATCCTGGAGACCGACCGGGCGCGACTGGGGGCCGACGATCCGGAGCTGGCAGGCGATCTGGAGAACCTGGGGCGGACCCTCCGCGCCCGTGGCCTCACAGCGGAGGCCGAGCCGCTCCTGCGCCGCGCCCTGGAGCTGGTCTCGGCCAGCCACGGCCCGGAGCATCCGGACGTGGCCCGGGCGCTCGACGACCTCGCCGGGCTGCTGACCGCGAGCGGGCGCCCGGCCGAGGCGGAACCGCTGGCCCGCCGCTCCGTGGCCATCAGGGTGCGGATCCTCGGGCCTGACCATCCGGAGACCGCCGCCAGCCGCCTCACCCTGGGACGGACCCTGGCCGCCCTGGGCCGGCGGGTCGACGCGGAGAGCGAGCTCGCGCACGCCGTCCGGACGTTTCGCGCCGGCCTGCCCGCCGGCCACCCGTCGCTGGGCGAGGCGCTCCTGGCACTGGGCGCGGCCCGGAGTGACCGCGGGCGGTGCCGGAGCGCCCGGGCGGCGCTGGCCGAGGCACGGGCGATCCTGGTGCGCAGCCTGGACCCCGGGGACCGGCGCCTGGCCAGGGCCGACGCCCTGCTGCAGGCCTGCCCCGGAGCGACCGGGGACGGGGCGCTGCCCGTCCCCGGTCCGTCCGGCGCGACGATGCGGGCGACCGCCCTGCCGTAGGATCGTCGCGGTCGCTACCAGCGTCCGGCTACGGGTTGAAGATCCCCCACTCCACCAGCGGGTCGCCGATGACGTGGATCCCCTGGATCTTGCCGGCCTTGCGGTCCACCCGGCCGGTGATGTTGGCGGCGAACGGCACCACCACCGAGCTGACCTCCGGATCCTCGAACGAGAACGACGTCTGGGCGAACGGCACCCCGGTGAAGGGACCGCCGCCCGGGCCGGTGGCGGGAACGCCGTTGGCGGTGTAGAACCGGTAGTAGTAGGCGCCGATGTTCGACGAGGCGTGGTTGACGAAGTTGGTGTACCCCGGCCAGTACCAGGACGGATCGACCCGCACCAGCGGCATGACCTTGCGGATCCAGGTCTGGCCGCCGACGGTGACGTTGAACCCGTCACCCGGCTCGGCGCCGTTGGCCCCCGCGAGCGCCTCGCCCCACACCTTGTGGAAGCCGAGCGACGCGACCTGTGACTGGTCGCCGGAGGTCCGCATGGTCCATCCGAGCAGGCCGGCCGTGCAGCCGGTGATCCGCACCCAACCGTCGAATACCGGGCTGGGCGGGTAGCCGAAGCTGCCCGGAGTGATCCGTGCCACCGCGCCCTGGGGGAAGCTGGCGATCGAGCTCGAGCTGAGCAGGGTGCCGTTGCGGTCCCGGTACTCGATCCGGACCGGACCGATGTTGGCCGGCGCGGCGTTGGCGATGCCGATGATCGTCTCCACCCCCGGCGCGGTGCTGGCCTCGAAGGTGAGCTCCGGGTCGATCACCCGCAGGGCCGGCGTGTTTGCCATCATGGCCGAGCCCATCCGGAACCGGCCGCCCAGGGTCAGGTTGCCGGAGGCGCCGTTCGAGAACATGTCGGTCATGACGACCTCGCCGAGGATCGGCTGGTCGGCGACCGCCACCACCAGGAAATCGTCGTCGTAGTTGATCGCGCCGGTGAGGTAGGGGCCCCAGAGCGCGTTCCACAGCCGCAGGTCGAGGGTGCTGGCGTAGGCCGGCAGCGTCACCGTCGCCGTGCCGAGCGTGACCCCCAGCCGGGAGAACACACCGATCTGGACCGTCGTCGCGGTCGGGTTGGGGTTCTGGACCCAGATCAGCGGCGCAACGCCGTCGAGGAAGTCGGTGGGGCTCTGGTCCGACACCGGGATCGGTGCGAAGTAGAGGGCGGTCGACGAGTCCTGGCGCACCTGGAGCTGCTGCGCCGACGAGGCCCCGGGGTTGAACGGGTCGGGATCGGTGACGACCGGGCCGCCGAAGCTCACCAGATTCATCGACAAGGTGTTGTGGATCGTCTCGCCGAGGATCGGCACGTCGGAGGAGACGATCCGCGCCGAGCCGAGACCGGCCGGGGTGCCGAGGGACAGGGCCGAGGCCGGCACCGTGCGGACCCCTTCGGGCGGAATGCTCAGCCCGGTGCTGCCGACCATGGTCCCGGCCTGGTCGTAGAACTCGACCTTCACGTTCGCGGTCAGGGCGGGATCGGGGTTCGAGACCGCGACGACGCTCTTGAAGCCCGAGAGCTCCACCGGCGACGGGGGGTTCCAGAGCAGGCCGGCGGCGAACTTCTCCATCGCCCGGTTGCCCTGGAGGTGGTCGGCCGAATGGACGAAGTTGTAGTCCAAGTAGGAGGTGAACCCCACGGCCGGCCGGCCGAGCGTGCCGGAGGGAAGCGGGTCGGCGATGGCGATGCAATGCGTCGGAGCGGGCTGGATCACCACCTGGGCGTGGGCCGGAGTGGTCCAGGGTGCCGGCGCCAGAGCCAGGCAGAGCGCCACGGCCAGGACGGCCGTCACGGCGTGGGATGGACGCGCGGGAGCCTTCCGCGCCCGGTACGTCGGTCGGTGGGTCGAAGTCATCAAATCGTCCTCCTCGAGTTGCCGGCCCCTCCATCCCGACGGGTCCACCCGCCGAGCCAGGAAGGGCCCGTTCAACGATGGGGCGGACCGTCCGCCCGAGGGAGCGTGAGCCCCTATCTCAGTGAGCGAGAACGGCGGCCGGAACCGATAAACGGACCGCGGCCGGAAGAGACGGAGGGACGGGACCCACGGGCAGGCGGGGGTGCGCGACCCAGGGGATCGGAAGTTTTCTATCAACATGAAATCTGCACTGTCCTGACTACAGAAATAACGGCAGACAGTACCTGATATCGTCGAGATGGCGTTCATGGACGATCGCGTTCCCGTGGGAAATGGAACACTGGCCCGGGCGAAAAGCTGGCTCGACGATTGGTGCACCGGGCTTCGACCAAGTGAGGATGATGATGGACACTGAGACCCTGACCGGGATCGACCTTTCCAGCTACGCGCTGTCGCCCGAGCTCGAGATCGAGGACGAGGACCTGGCGATCCTGCGGTGCCACGAGTGCGGGCTGGCCTGGACTGCGGAGCTGTTCGAAGAGGGTGAAGGTCAACAGCTCTCCTGCCCCCGCTGCTCCGACGACGACCGGAGCAGCCCCCTGGTGCCCATGGGCGGCGTCGAGCGGCGGCCGCTGGTGCGGGGAGGGGTCGTGCGGCGGACCTACTTCTACAACCCGGTGTCGTCCGAGCACATCGGAATCGAGGAGAAGGTGATCTCAGAGCCCACCGTCCGCCGGGAGCGCGGCCGCCACGCCCTGCGCAAGGCGATCCTGCGCACGCTCGGGGTGACGATCACCGGCCGCTGACCGACGCGGACCGGACGCGCCGACCCGGCCGACCCGGCCGGGCCCTAGCAAGCCCCGGCAAGCCCCAGCCAGCCAACTCGGGCGGGGTCCTGCGATAGGCTGAGCCCATGAGCGGCCACCAGGCCGACCCCCCGGCGACTGGACCGGTATCTGGACAGCCGACCGGACGGGGCGGCCGACCGTCCGACGAGCTTCCGGAGCTGACCGACGAGCAGGGGGTCCTGCTCCTGGCGATCTGCCGCAACGCGCTCCGCGAGGCCCTCGGGCTGGAGCCCTTCGCCGACCGCAACGAGGAGTGGCTGCGGCGTCCGGCGGCGACCTTCGTCACCCTGAGCCAGGCGGCTCGCGGCGGCGCGAGGGCGGTCGCGGAACCCCGGCTGCGCGGCTGCATCGGCACCGTCCGACCGCTCCGCCCCCTGATCGAGGATCTGCGCGCCAACACCCAGGCCGCCGCGCTCGAAGACCCCCGCTTCCCACCGCTCACCGCCGCGGAGCTGGCCCGCGACCCGGTGACGATCTCGGTCTCGCTCCTCTCCCCGCTGGCCGCCCTCCGGTTCGCGACCGAACGGGACGTGCTCGAGGCCCTTCGCCCCGGCGAGCAGGGCGTGGTCTTCGCCTGGGGACGGACGTCGAGCACCTACCTGCCGCAGGTCTGGCGCCACTTCGACCGGTCCGAGGACTTCCTCGGCTCGCTCAAGGCGAAGGCCGGCCTGCCGGCCGACTTCTGGGCGCCGGACGTGGCGGTGTGGACGTTCACGGTCCGGAGCTGGAGCGAGGGCTGAGCGCCCTGCGCTACGCCGACTCTTCGGGACGGTGGCGGACGCTCAGGACCGGGCAGCCGGCCTGCTGGACCACCCGCCGGGCCACGTTGCCCAGGAAGAGCCGCTCGATGGCGCCGGCACCGTGGGTGCCCATGGCGACGAGGTCGACCCCGAGCTCGTCCGCCCGCTCGACGATCACCGACGCCGGCTCCCCCTCGGCGACCTCGGCCTCCACCGTCAGCCCCCGCTCGCGGAGCGACGACGCGACCCGCCCCAGATCCTCTCGGGCGATCTCGACCGAGCGCCCGACGAGTCCCCGCGACATGCCCGAGAGCCCGTCCGCCCGGTAGACCTCGTACTCCGGCGGCAGATGGATGACGTGGAGCAGGTGGATGGTGGTCTCCGCGCCGAGCCGGAAGGTCCGGATGGCCACTTCGAGGGCCTGCCGGGCGTCGACCGAAAAGTCGGTCGGCAGCAGGACCCGGCGCACCGTCCCCGGAGCGTAGCCCGCGCCGCCGGCGCGCACGGTCAGGACCGGCGCCTGGCACTTCTGGACGACGGTCTCGGCGGTCGAGCCGAGCAGCAGGCGGCGAAAGCCCCCGAGGCCGCGAGTGGCGACGACCACCAGGTCGGCCTCCAGGTCCCGCGCCGCCCGCAGGATGACGTCCGACGGCTGGCCGTAATCGGCCCGGCCGGTGGCCTCGACCCCGACGGTGGCGCAGGCGTGGACCTCCTTGTCCAGGCGCGCCCGCGCCGTCCGGAGCGCCTCCTCGCTGAGCCCACGGAGCGGCGGGTCCCCCGGGGTCTGGAGCAGGCTGGGCTCCACCTGGAAGACCGCGTGGACGAGGTGGAGGTCGGCTCCGTGGGCGGACGCGATCTCCCGCGCCCAGGAGAGGCCGGTGGCGGCCGGCTCCGAGAAATCCGTGGCGGCGACGATGTGGCGCAAGGGCTCGCTGGCCCGGTCGGTGGTCTCTTCCATCTCGCTTCCTCCTCGATCTTCCCCCGCTCCAGTCTACCCGGGGCGCGGCGTCGTCCGCCTCCCGCGGCGGGGTGGGCCACCACCGGCCAGTCCGGCCAGGCCGGTCGATCCGCCTCAGTCCGCGGTCAGGCGCTCGATGATCTCCCGCTCGGCGGGCCACCGGGCGAGGAGGTCGGCCCGGCGGGCGAGCTCGAAGTCGTGGAAGTCGAAGCCGGGGGCAACGGTGCAGCTCACCAGGGCGTAGCCGTCCGGATCCTCGACCGTGGCACCGAACCAGACGCCGGCCGGGACGACGGCCTGGGGAGAGCCGGTGGGCTCGGGGGCACCGGGACCGGGCGGCGCCGAGGAGAGCTCGACCCGGACCGCCGAGCCGCCGGGGCCGCCGGGGCCGCCGGGGCCGCCGGGGCCGCCGGTTACCGTCACCCGGAGGTGGATCGAGCAGCCAGAGCGTCACCGCCGAGCCGTCGTGGTGGTGCCAGACCTCGTCGCTCCGGATGCGGTGGAAGCGCGAGACGTCGGCTCCGGTGAGCAGGAAGTAGATGGCGGTCGAGGCGGAGCGCGGGCCGTCGAACCTGCCGCCGAGGGCCGAGCCGTCGAGGGTCAGCGCGGAGCGGTAGGTCTCCCGGAAGTAGCCGCCCTCCGGGTGGGGCTCGAGGCGCAGGCGTTCGACCCAGGCGCGGGCGGCGGGCGTTGCAGGAGCCGCAGGCGCCGCGGGCTGCGCAGGAAGATTCGGCCGGTCCATCGGCGGCAAGCTACCACGGGCCCGGACGGGCGCCGCGACGGCGGCCGTCAGTCGAGGTAGCCGACCGAACGGAGCTCGCGGACGGTCTCTTCCCGGATGCGTTCGAGCTCCTCGGGCGGTTGGTCGCCGGCGTGGGCGGAGCGCAGGCGCTCGACCGCGGCACGCAGCTCGAGCAGGCCGGACTGGAGGGTGGCGACCACGTCGAGCCTCTCCTTCGAGAGGTCGTGGGTCTCCCCCGGATCGGCCACGGTGTCGTAGAGCTCGACCGCGGAGTCGTGGGTGCCGGCGATCAGCTTGTAGCGCCCGTGGATGACCGCCTGCCGGTCGAGCCGATCAGGGCTGGCCACGTAGAGAAACCGCCGCCGGGCGGAGCGCTCGCCGGCCAACAGCGGGCGCAGGCTCACCCCCTGCCCCGTCTTCGGCGCCTCGACCCCGAGCAGGTCGGCCAGGGTCGGAACGAGGTCGACGTGGGAGACCGGCTCCGCGATCCGGCGGCCGGGGGCGATCCCCGGGCCGGCGATGATCAGCGGCACCCGGACCAACTCGTTGTAGAGGTTGACGCCGTGGAGGAAGTCGCCGTGCTCGCCGAACGCCTCCCCGTGGTCCGCGGTGAAGACGACCACGGTGTGGTCGGCAGCACCCGAGCGCTCCAGGGCCTCGAGCAGGTCGCCGACCCGCTCGTCGACGCTCTCGACCTCCAGCCGGTACAAGGTGCGCAGGAAGTCGATCTCCTCGGCCGAAAGGTGACCGACCTGGCCCCGCAGCTTGTGCAGGCCCCGGCGCGGGCTGTTGTGGTGGCCGAGGCCGAGGTAGTAGTCGAGGTCGCGCGGCAGGGCGGCGACGACCTCCGGGTCCAGGCGGTCGAGAAACGCCTGCGGCGGCTTGTACTCGGCGTGGGGATCGTCGATCCAGTGGAGCTGGAAGAACGGCTCCGTCCCCTCGAGCAGAGCGCCGACGCTCCACAGGATCGGCCGGTAGCGGGCGTCGCGCTCGACCAGGCCGAGGGGCGGATCGAGCGCCGCCAGGCGCCGGCGCATCGCGTCGGTCTTCTGCGTGCCGAGCTTGAGCCTGTCGATCCCCTGAACCGCCCGGGAGCGCTCGGCGACCGGGTTCTCGAGCACGCCTTCGACCCGATATCCCGACGCCGACAGCTCCTCGGCGAGCAGAGTCTCCTCCGGCGGCACCGAGTAGAAGCTCTCCGCGGCACCGCCCTCGCCGTGCCGGAAGACGTCCGGGTAGCTGCCGGTGAACAGGGCGACGGACGACGGGAGGGTCCAGGGCGCCGTCGCGTAGGCGTGCTCGAACAGGGCGCCGCGGGCGGCCAGCCGGCAGAGGTTCGGGGTCGCCGCGGGGCCGCCGTAGCAGCTCAGCACGTCCGCCCGCAGGGCGTCCGAGACGATGAACAGGACGTCGGTCGGCGGAGCCGGGCGACAGGCCCCGACGCCGAGCCAGCCCGCCGCGAGCGACAGCGCCAGGACGACCGGCCGGACTGACCGCCAGCGCCCGGTCCGGCCGGTCCGGCCGGTGCGGCCGGTGCGAGGAACGGGAGGGAGATGAGACTGCGTCATGGGGCGGAGTCGGCGTCGGTCACCGGCCGGAGATGCCCGGCGGCAACAGCGCACGATACCGCAGGAGCGGCGCGCGGCACGCCCCCGCTCGGACTTGAAACCGGACCTGAGACCGGACGTGAGACCGGACCAGGGCTCAGCTCAGAGCCCGGGACAGAGCCCGGCTCAGCGCAGCATCTCCTCGGCCTGCCGGTCGAGGGCGGGACGGAACGAGCCGCCGGTCGTCCTCCGCCAGGACCCACGCGTCCAGCGACCAGCCGGCCCAGAACGGGGTCACCAGGCCCCGCGGATCGACGATCGGGATCCGGTCGACGTCGGGCAGACCGCAGCCGGTCCAGTTGCGGTGGGTGAGGTTGACGTGGGTGATCGAGAACTCTCGGGGGATGAACGAGACGTCCTCTGGGTCATACTGTCGCTCGACCCAACGGGCCACAAACGAAAAGGAGATTCCATGCGTACCGTCCTCATCCTCTTCGGCCTCGTCGTCCTGGCGGTGGCCGGGGGCTTCGCCTTCATCTACTCCGGCGCCTACGACGTGGCGGCGACGTCGCCCCACTCGCACCTTGTCCAGTGGGCCCTCTCCACGACCATGGACCACTCGGTGCAGTCGCGCGCCGTCCGGGTCGAAGTCCCCGACGACCTGTCGGACCGCGCGCTCGTCCGTGCCGGCGCGGTCCACTACGTGGAGAACTGCGAGGTCTGTCACGCCGGCCCGGGGGTCGAGCGGAGCGAGATCGCCAAGGGGTTGAACCCGGCGGCGCCGGACCTGGCAGAGAGCGCCAAGGAGATGAACGCCCAGGAGCTCTACTGGGTGATCGACCACGGCATCAAGATGACCGGCATGCCGGCATTCGGTCCGACCCACGACGAGCGCGAGATGTGGTCGGTGACCGCCTTCGTCAAGGCCCTGCCCGACCTGCCCCCCAAGCGGTACGCCCGGCTCAGGAGATGGGCGAAGGCACGCCACCACCAAGAGGCCGAGAGCAAGCCCGAGCCCTCCGACGGCAAAGGCTCCGCAGACTCTATGAAGTAGCAGGCGCCCGATCGTCGCCTTCTACCAGGACATCAGGAGCCGACGCCCTGACGTCTGATAGGATCTCGCCCGACCCTCGGGCATATAATCTATGAAGGCATTCCAGCCAGATCCTGGGCACCCTCCCGATCAAGACCCGGGGCAACAGCCGCGCCCCCACGACCCGACCCCGTCCGGCGCGGGCGGCCGTCCTCGCCCCAGGGTCTCGTCCGAGGTCAAGGCGACGGTCCTGCTGCTGATCGTCACCCTGGCGATCAACGGCATGGCGGTGTGGTCGATCCTGTCGGCACGCCACGAGGCCCGGCGCCTGGCGCTCCAGGAGCTGACCCTCCAGACCGACGCCCACGCCCGCGCCCTCGAAGCGGTGCTGGCGACGCTGCGGGGCGACTTCATCTTCCTGTCCTACTCGCCGCCGCTCACCCGCGCTCCCACCGCCGCCGGCAGCCCCGACCCGACGAAGCGCCGGTGGAGCCGGCTGGCGATCGAGGCGGCGGTCATCCTCTTCCTCGACGCCCATCCGTCGGTCGAGCAGCTCCAGGTCCGCAGCGGCCCGGACGAGGTGGTGGTGTCCGCCGGGCGGCGCCAGGGCTACCCGGTGCTGCTGCCGCCGCGGGGCAAGCTGACCGCTGAGCCGCGGGGCGCCGCCCGCATGGTCCGGGTGAGCTGGCCGCTGGGGGCGTCGAAGAAGGGCGACGGCGAGGCGATCGAGGCGCTGATCGACCCGATGCGGCTGCTGGCCGGGGCCGCCCCGGGGCTCGAGGGGCGGCTCGCGCTCGACACCTCCGGCGGCTGGGGGACGGGAGGCGCGCCGGCGGCGTCGAGCCGCCTCGACGGCAGCGCCCTGGTGGTCACCACCCCGGTGGTCGACGAGCGCTGGGACCCGCCGATCCACTGGACCCTGGAGCGGCGCGAGGACGGCGACCGGCTGACCCGCTCGATCGAAGATCTTGCCGGGCGCTACCGCACGACCGCGGCGCTCAACCTGTCGGTCATGACCCTGACCGCCCTGCTCGGCTTCGTCGCCTTCCGCGAGGTGCGGCGGGCAACCCGGGCCGAGGCGGAGAGCCGCCACCAGGCCCGGGTGAGCGAGCTCGAGCGCCAGCTCCGCCACGCCGAGCGCCTGTCCAGCCTCGGCCGGCTGTCGGCGGGGATCGCCCACGAGGTCAACAACCCGCTCGAGGGCATGCGCAACTACCTCGCCCTGCTCGAGGAGGATCTGCGGGACGGCGCGAACGACGACGCGGCCACCCACGTCCCCCGGCTCCGCGAGGGCATCGACCGGGTCGCGGGGATCGTCCACCAGGTGCTGCGGTTCGGCGACCCGGGGCGCAACCCGAGCGAGCGGCTCGACCTGGACCGGGTGGTGCGCGACACGGTCGAGCTGATCCGGGCGGACCGCACGTACCGGGAGATCGAGATCCGGGCCGATCTCGGCCTGGGCCCGACGGCGACCGTCCTGGGCGACCCGACCGGCCTGCGCCAGCTCGTGCTCAACCTGCTGCTCAACGCCTGCCAGATCCAACGGGACGACGGCGAGCGGACCGGCGCGCCCCACGAGACCATCGAAGATCCGGACCACGGCCCCGGACACGCCGCGCTCCACGATCAGAATCACGCCCTGGTGGAAGTCCGCACAGAGCGCCGGGACGACCGCGCGGTGCTGCTGGTCGAGGACCGGGGACCGGGCTTCTCGGACGAGGCCCGCGACCACCTGTTCGAACCGTTCTTCTCCACCCGCGGCTCGACCGGGCTCGGCCTGTCGGTGGTCCACGGCATCGTGGTCGAGCACGGCGGGACGATCCACGCCGAGAACCGGCCCGAGGGCGGCGCCCGGATGACCGTCGAGATCCCCCTGGCCCAGTCAGCCCGACCCGAGGGAGACCCACGATGAGCAAAGGCCTCGGCGCGACCGTCCTGGTCGTCGATGACGAAACCTACGTGCGCGAATCCCTCGCCGCCCTGCTCGCCCGCAGGGGGTGCGACGTGCGCACCGCCTCCAGCGTCCGCGAGGCGCTCACCGACGAGATGCTCGACGGGCTCGACGTCGTCGTCTCCGACCTCAAAATGCCGGGCGAGGACGGCGGCGAGCTCCTCCGCCGCCTGGGCGGCATCGCCCCCGACCTGCCGGTGATCGTGCTGACCGGGCACGGCACGGTGCGCTCCGCCGTCGACTGCCTGAAGGCCGGCGCCGCCGAGTACCTGCTCAAGCCGGTCGATCCGGACGAGCTGGTCCTGGTGCTGGAGCGCACCCTGGGGCAGGCGGGGTTGCGCCGCGAGGTCGAGCTGCTGCGCCGGGGCGGCGACGCGGCCTTCCAGTCCTCCTCCGACGGTGGCGCCTCGGGAGCCGCCGCCGGCGGCCCCGCGCCGCTGGGCGAGAGCGCGGCCTGGCGCCGCGTCCTGGAGATGGCCGAGACCGTCGCCCCGACCGATACCGCGATCCTGCTGCTGGGCGAGTCCGGCACCGGCAAGGAGGAGGTCGCCAAGCACATCCACCGGCTCAGCCGGCGGGCCGACGGGCCGTTCGTGCCGATCAACTGCGCGGCGATCCCGACCGATCTCTTCGAGAGCGAGTTCTTCGGCCACAAGCGGGGCGCCTTCACCGGCGCGCTCCAGGACCGGGTGGGCCGGTTCAAGGTCGCCCACCGGGGCACGCTGCTGCTCGACGAGATCGACTCCCTGCCCGCGCCGGCCCAGGCCAAGGTGCTGCGGGTGCTCCAGGACGGGCGTTTCGAGCGGGTCGGCGACAGCCGCCCGACCACCTCCGACGTGCGCCTGATCTCGGCCACCAACTCCGACCTCCAGGGCGCGGTCGAGGAGGGCACCTTCCGGACCGATCTCTACTACCGGATCAACGTCATGACGATCCACCTGCCGCCGCTGCGCGAACGCCCCGAGGACGTGCCGATCCTGGCGGAAGCGTTCCTGCGCCCGGTGGCGGCCCAGGTCGGCAAACGGATCCGCGGGATCGAGCCGGACGCCGTCGAGGCGCTCCAGAGCTACCGCTGGCCCGGCAACGTGCGCGAGCTGCGCAACGTGGTCGAGCGCGGCGTGGTGCTCGAGAGCTCTGAGCGCCTGCGCCGGCGCAGCCTCCCCGAAGAGGTGCGCCGGTCCGACGCCGGCGGGCCGCCGCTCGACCTGCGCGGCTCCCTCCTGGCCGAGGAGCGGCGGCTGCTCGAAACGGCGCTCGAGCGGGCCGGTGGCGTGCGCCGTCGCGCGGCCGAGATGCTGGGGATCGACGAGCGCAACGTCTCCTACTTCCTCAAGAAGCACGGCCTCGGCAACCGCTGAGCTTTCTCCCGCACCGGGCGGGCCGGGCGGCCGGCGATCATGCCGTAAGATGAACCGGTCTTCGCAGTCAGCAGACAGGCGGCGCTCCGCTCCGGCGTCATGCCGCCGACCCCGTGAACCCACGGATCGGGCGGACGAAGCGCCCGGTCGAACCCTGTCGGGAGACCCTGCCATGCACAAGTTCCTCGGGAAGTTCAGCGAACAGATCTACGCCCTGATGCGCATCGTGGTCGGCTACACGTTCCTCTGCCACGGCGCCCAGAAGCTGTTCGGCGCGTTCGGCGGTCAACAGGTCGAGCTGGCCACGACGCCGGGAGTCGCCGGCCTCATCGAGCTCGTCGCCGGGGTGTTGATCCTCTTGGGTCTGTTCACGAGCTTTGCGGCGTTCATCGCGTCCGGCGAGATGGCGGTGGCCTACTTCATGGCCCACGCCAGCCAGGGGGCGGCCCACCTGCCGATCGTCAACCACGGCGAGCTGGCCGTGGTCTACTGCTTCGTCTTCCTGTACATCGCCGCGCGCGGCGCCGGCACGTGGAGCATCGCCGCCGCCCTGGGGAAGGACGGCCTGGCCTAGAACAGCCCCAACTGGTGCCCCTGGCCGGTCAGGGCGTCGAAACGCAGACCGACCAGCTCGAGCACCGGCTCCGCCACCGGCCGGAGCTGCTTGTCCTCGTAGTGGCCGTAGTCGAGGTCGTGGCGCACCGCCCCGGCCGGCTCCGGCCCCGCCACCGTCACCACGTAGGCGATCACGTCCGGTAGCGGCCCGGTCATCAGCCGGGCCGCGCGCACGTGGGGCGGCGTGGTGGCGGTGTACTCGGACGGCGCCTTGCGCAGGCCCTTGTGGTAGACGAGCAGCTCGTCGAGCGCCCCGGCGCGCAGATCGTCCAGCACGCCCCGCAGGTACTCCTCGACCGGCCGGTCGCTGAACAGGCGCTCGTAGAGCTCCCGCTGCACCGTGCGGGCGAGCTCCGTCCAGTCCCGGCGGACCACCTCCATGCCGGTGAAGACCGTGCGCCTCTCACCGTCCTCCTCCACCAGCCCGACATAGCGCTTGGCCGCGCCGCGCCCGCCGCCACGGGTCGACGGCAGCAGCAGCTTCAGGTACAGCCGCTCGAGCTCCATCTCGAGCTTGCTGGCGAGGCTCCAGCGCTCCTCGATCCAGGCGGCGAGCGCCCGGTTCAGGCGCTCGACCAGCTCCTCGCCCAGGGCCAGGGCGGCCGCGGCGTCCGCAACTCCCGAGCGCACGAACAGGCTGTCGGTGTCGCCGTAGAGGACGGCATGGCCCCAGGCCTCGATCCGGTCGCGGCTCCAGCCGAGCACCTCCCGGCCGAAGCCGGTGATGGCGTTCGAGATGCTCGGGCTGTAGAACCTGCACGCCGGCGTCGCCAGCACACCGTAGAACGAGTTCATCAGGATCTTGATGGCGTAGCTCGCCACCCGGTCGCCCCGCGCCTTGGCGGCCTCGCGGCGGGGGAAGAGGTCGTCGAGCAGGGCGGGCAGGATGCCCGGCTCCGCTGTGCCGCCCCGCTCCCGGTCGCGCCGGAATGCGGCGCCGTTGGGTGCCAGAATCGCCCCTGGCCCGGGATCCGCCTGCCCGGGATCCGCCTGGTAGTTGAGCGGGTCGATGCCGAACGTCCGGATGAGGCTCGGGTACAGGCTCCGGAAGTCGAACACCAGGACGTTCTCGTAGACCCCGGGGCGGGACTCGAGCACCGCACCGCCAGCCGTGCCCTCGAGCTCGACCTCGCCGCTCGTCTCGACGTCCTCCTCGTCGCCGTCCCGACCTCCGCGCCGGCCCTGGCGTAGCGCCAGGGCACCGAGAGTGGGCGCGACGATGCCGCGCCGGCCCAGCTCCGCCAGGTAGAGGAAATCGAAGGCGGCGATCGAGGCCCCCATGCGCTCCGGCGGCAGCCCGGTCAGGCGGCTCCTCTCCACCGCCAGCTCCACCAGCTCGAAATGCTCGAGGATCTCGAGCGCCAGGCGGGCGTCGGTGAGGTTGTAGCGGGCCAGGGTCTCCCGGTCCTCGCGCCACAGCCGGAGCACCTCCATCCCCCCTTCGCCCAGGTCGACCGTCTTGCCCTCACCCAAGACCTCCCGGGCCACGGCGTCCAGCGCGTAGCTCTCCATCCGCACCGACGCGCCGCGCAGGAGCTGGATGCCGTCGAGGACCGAGCGGCCGGGCACCGAGGCGGACGATGGCCCCCGCCTGCCGGACGATCCGGAACGGCCGGGCCGGGACAGGCGCACCGCGCCCGGCCCCCGGCCGAGCTCCAGGATGCCGCCCCACCGCTCCGACGCCTCCACCAGGACGCGCAGGTCGAAGTCGATGACGTTCCAGCCGGTGAGCACGTCCGGGTCGAGCGCGCGCACCCGGTGGGCGAACGCGGCGAGCAGCTCCCCCTCGGTGGCGAACGCGACCGCCCCGTCGGGACGGACGCTGCCTTCGGGACAGACCATCAGCACCTCGGACGCGCCGCAGCCGTGGAGCGCGACCGAGAGGATGGAGTCGGGGTGGCCGGGGCGAGGATCGGTCTCGAGGTCGAAGGAGAGCACCGAGAGCTTCGGCGTCCACGCGACCGGCGCCACCTCCGGGTCTTCGAACACGCGGTCGATCCCGGGACCCCGCGCCGACGGACCACGAATCGACAGCGATCCCCGGATCCCGCGGTCGATCAGATAGCGCATGGCGAAGCGCACGTCCGCCTCGAACGTCGGCACGCCCCGGCGATGGAGCCGGTCGCGCACCGGTGGCGTGTCGGGGGGGCGGCGCACCTCGACCCGCACCGCCGGCTCGCCGGCGAGGGTCACCCGGTCCGCCGGGACGACCCGCTCGACCAGGTGGGCGACGTCCGCCCCCAGCGCCGCGGCACGCTCTGCGTGCTCTTCGAGAACCCAGAAGGAAGGCACCTGCCGATGGTCGCGCACGAGGAACGACTCGCCCGTCTCGAGGACGCCGAAGAGGGAAATCACCGCCCGGCCCCGTTCCATGCGGTAGGTGGGCTGGAGGATGAAACCGCGGACCGACTCGTGCCCGGCCATCGTGCCAGTCTACCGTTCACGCAACACGGCCCCAGCGAGCGAAGAGCCGCCCCCCGGGTGGGCTCGATGAACCATTCCATGCAAAGTTCGATATACTTGTATCGAGGGTAGCCATTCCCCAGGAGACCGATGATGACGATCCGCCCCAAACGGCGATTCCCCCGCGTCCCGATCGACCGCCCCGCCCTGGTCAGGCTGGTCGAGCCCGATCCCTACCTCAAGCCGTTCGAGGACTTCACGCGCGCCCAGAGCCTGGGCGCCGGCGGCTGTATGTTCGTCAGCCCCGAGGCCCTCGGCTTCGGATCCCTCGCGGTGCTCCTGATCTCCCTCGGGCAGAAAGTGGTCCGCGCAGACACCAAGGTGGTCTACGAGAAGCCACGCAAGGACGGCTCGCTCGAAGTCGGCGTGGAGTTCCTCCACATCAGCCCGGAGGATCGCCACATGATCGAGAGCCTCGTCGCCCGGGAGCAGACCCGGAGCGCGGTGCGGCGCGAGGTCAGACCGCGCATGCCGTAGCACCCACCGTGCGCCGCGAGGTCAGGGGACGACGCCGTACGGTCTCAGCACCGTCGCCGCGTCGCCGAAGGAGCTCTGGGCGCTGCGCAGGTAGTATGACGCCGCGTAGACACGCCCTTCGAGACACGCCGCCGCCCCCTGGCCGAGCAGGTCGAGGGCGCGGCGGAGGCTCCGCCCGGCGGCATAGGACGGCACCGGGAAGGCGCGGTCACGGTCGAACGCCAGGAGCGCCTCGGCCAGGGCCCGGCACCACGACCGGCGGCCGACGGGAGGCGGCTGATCGGTCGTGCCCAACCCTCCCAGGAGCCGGTCGAGGGGTTCCGCCTGCGCTCTCCAGCGGCTGTGCCAGCGCTCCATGCGCCGGAGCTCCGCCGCCTCGGGCCGGTTCGCCCACTGCAGGTCGATGCGGCTCTCGTCCGCCGCGCGCCCGCCGTCGCCGGGAGCGGCGGCCGAGGCGGCCGGCGCCGTCAGTCCGCACCAGCAGACCAGCGTCAAGATGAGCAGGGTGAACGGGCGCTCCGCGCCCGGTCGGCGGAACCGCCGGCGGTGTCCTGGTCCCCCGCGTCGGTCAGTCATTTCGTTCTCCTTCGCTGTCGGTTCAGGTCGGTTCGTCGTCCGGCCTCGCTCTGAAGCCGCGTCTCGACCTGGAGGACGGGATCGACGGCGTGGGTCGCACGGAGGGTCCTGTCACCGAATTGACGCGCCCTCGTGGGACGACTTTCCGCCATAACCAAGGAGCTCCCCAAGAGAACTTGACCGCGAGAAGTACCGCCCGGAGATGATCGATCTCATGGCGACGAAAATCCCTTCCAACCGGAGACAAAACGCCGCCACCACAAGAGCTCCGAATCGACCGAAGGCCTCTGTACAATGGTTACCAATGGGTACTTCGGTCGATCTCGTGGCGATCTTGCGCCGCCTCGCTCCGCGTCTCGAGACGATGTTCCGTCGGTTCGGCGTGCCCCCTTCGGAGGCGGCCGAGATCCTCGACGAAGCGGTGCTCGAGGTCCAGCTCCGGGCGGCGCGCACGCCGGACTGCGAAGGGCGCCTGATGCGAGCCGTCGAACGCGGCTGCCGTGAGCGGCTGGCCGAGCGCCGGCGAAAAGCCGTCCAGGCGCTGGAGGAGGCCCGGGCCGCGTCGCTCGGCACGGCGCGGATCGACGGCGACCCCAGGCGCTGAATGACCCTCCACTCCCGCACAAGCCCCGATCCGATCCCCCCTCCCTCCCGGCGCGTTCACCCAGCGCCGATCCGCCGGCCGCGGGGTAGACTTCCTCGGTGATCTCGGACCACCCGAACCCGGGAGCGTTGGTCGCGTTCGCCCGAGGCGAGCTCCCTCCGGAGGTGACGGTCCAGTTGAGTCTGCACGTCGCCGCGTGCGCCGTGTGCCGGACGCACGTGGACCGCTCCGACGCCGCGACATCTCCCGCGAACCGTCCGTTCGGCACCGCCTTCGAGCGGGCCGCCACGACCGCGCGGCGGTCCGCACGCCGGCTCGCCCGGGAGGAGCGCAGCCCACCGGACGCGCTCTCCAGCCTCCTGGGGCTCTCCCGGAAGGCCCAGGACGAGGCGATCCGTTCGACCGCCGGCCTCCGCACGCTCCGCTTCACCCGCCAGCTCCTCGACACCTGTCGCAAGACCTGGAGCTACGACCCGCGCCAGGCCGAACGGATGGCGCGACTCGCCCTGATCGTCACCGGCCACCTGTCGAGCCGTCATCACGGCCGCCGCCCGCTCGCCGACCTGCGCGCCGAGGCGTGGGGCAGCGTCGGCAATTGCCTGCGCATCCGGAGCGAGCTCCGTGAAGCGTCCCGCGCCCTCGACCGGGCCTCCGATCTCCTGGCCGAGGGCACCCGGGCCCTGGAGGAGACGACGCCCCTGGCGAGCGTGCGGTCCAGCCTGTTGCGCGACCTCGGCGACAGCACGGGTGCACTCTCCACCCTCGACGAGGCACTGCACGGCGCCCGCCTCCTCGGCGACCGTCACCTGGAGGGGCGGCTACTGCTGGGGCGGGCGATCGTGCACACCTCCAACGAGCGGAGCGACGCGGCAATCCCCCTGCTGGAGCGAGCCCGGGAGCTGATCGATCGGCAGCGGGAAGACCACCTCGCGTCGGCCGTCGAGCAGAACCTCGCCCTGGCCCTCGACCGGGTGAACGAGCCCGCCCGCGCCCTCGACGCCCTGGCACGGGCCGAGGCGCTCTTCCCCCGTCGCCGGATGCCCTTCGAGCGGCTCCGCTGTGCCTGGGCCCGCGCGAGAATCCTCGCCAGCCACGGCCGGCAGGACCGGGCGGCGGACCTCCTGGCCCTGGTCTCCCGGCGCTTCGCCGCCGCCGGCCTGCCCTACGACGCGGCCCTGGCCGACCTCGACCGCGCGGAGATCGCCCTCGCCCTCGGAGAGCCCGAGCACTGCCGGGCCCTGACCGCCGGCGCCCTGGCGGTCTGCGCCCGGCGCCAGGCCGAACAGGGCACCCAGCGCGCCCTGGCCCTCTTCCGGCTGGCCGGAGGCATGGCCTGACCGCGCTCCCACGCCTGCTGCTCTTCTCATTCAGGCATGACCGAACATCCCCCGCTCGAAACCCTCCGGCGCTTCGCCGACGGCCTCCTCCCCCCCGACGACATGGCGACCGTCGCCATCCACGTCGCCGGCTGCGAAACGTGCCGGAAGCAGGCGAACGGAGCGGAAGGACCGAGCAGCCCCTACGCCGGCGCCATCCGACACGTCACCGGCAAGGCTTCTGAGCGCGAGGAACGGTTCACGAACGAAAGACGCCGCGCCTGGAGCGACCTCGAACAGATCCTCGCCCTCCCCACGGAGAAATGGAACCGCGCCGTCCGCTCCTCGCCGAGGTACCTCTCCTACGCCTTCGCGCGCCAAGCCCTCGCCGCCAGCGAGGCAGGATCAAGGAACGAAGAACGACTACGGACGGATTGAGGTTCTTGGCTTTTCGATTTCCTTCTTGATCGATATGCACGAGCTCGATGCCGCTCTCGATCTATTGGAACAGGCCATCGACCTCTGCCGTCCTTGTCCTGATTCCCATCAGCGTGGACGGCTACTGATGCACCGTGCCCGTTGTGTGACATACCAGGCGGGTCTTGAAGAAGCCATCGAGCTGACCCAGTTGGCCTATCGCTCGCTCAGCAAGGGGCGAGAACCGAGGCTGGAGATCGCTTGCCAAATCAGCCTCGCCCGTTTCCGCGGAGAGGCGGGAGAACCGGTGACCGCGCTAACCGCCCTCGACTCCGTAAGAGCAAGAAGTCGACCACAGTCCAAGGAGCATGCGAAGCTTCACTGGGCGCAAGCGGTTTGCCATGAAAGGCTCGGATACCCCGAGCGGGCGGTGCAAGACTATCTTCGCGCCCGGCAGATTCTGACCGGGCTGGCAATCCATGGCGACGCCGCACTCGTTGGCCTCGACCTGGGCTCAACCCTCATCTCGCTCGATCGACCTGAGGAGGCGAGGGTTCTGGCCCTTCAAGCCTTGCCGGTTCTTGCCACCCGAGGCATCTACCACTACTCCCTGGAAGCCCTCGACCTCTTCCGCCGCGCCGGCGGCCTCTCCTGAGCCCTCTCCCCTTCCCCACCCCGCCGGGTGGTGACTGAACGAACGATCGTTCATAGACTCACCTCCAGCACTCCCCGACCACTTCAAGGAGGCTGGACCTGACGATGAGTCC
Organism: uncultured Acidobacteriota bacterium; assembly: GCA_963843755.1. Taxonomy (GTDB): domain Bacteria; phylum Acidobacteriota; class Thermoanaerobaculia; order Multivoradales; family DATKCC01; genus CAWJLS01. The sequence continues at coordinate 11,217 of CAWJLS010000010.1, read as the reverse complement.
GACGACCGCGGAAGGCTACTTTCTCGAAACGCCGGGGCGGCCGCTGGTGCGGCGGGAGCTGGTGCTGCCGGAGCCGGGGCCGGGGCAGGCGCTGGTGGAGGTGACGGCCTGCGGGCTGTGTCACACGGATCTTTCGTTCGCCGACGGGTCGGTGAAGACCCGCCATCCGCTCCCCTTGGTGCTGGGACACGAGATCACCGGCCGGGTGGTGGCGGCCGGGCCTGGGGCCGATGGGGCCGATGGGGCCGAGAGCGCGGCCGACCTGGTCGGTCAAGCGGTGCTGGTGCCGGCGGTGCTGCCGTGCGGTGAGTGCGCGTTCTGCCGTGCAGGCCGCGGCAATGCCTGCCCCCACCAGACCATGCCGGGCAACGACGACCACGGCGGGTTCGCCACCCATGTGCTGGTCCCCGCCCGTCCTCTGATCAGCCTGGCCGGGGCGCCGGACGGCTTCGCCCTCGACGAGCTGTCGGTGGTCGCGGACGCGGTCTCCACCGCGTATCAGGCGACGGTACGGGCCGACCTCGCCCCCGGCGACCTGGCGGTGGTGGTGGGGGCCGGCGGTGTCGGCGGCTTCGCGGTCCAGATCGCCCGCGCCCGCGGCGCCCGGGTCGTCGCCTGCGACGTCAAGGCGGCGTCGCTCGAGGCCGCGGCCGGGTTCGGCGCCGACCGGGTGATCGACGTCACCGGCCGCGATCCGCGCGACGTGCGCAAGGAGGTGCGCGCCCTGGCGACCGAGTGGGAGATCCCGTCGCTCCGCCACCGGATCTTCGAGACCAGCGGCACCGCCGCCGGCCAGACGCTCGCCTACTCCCTGCTCGGACCGGCGGCGACCCTGCTGGTGGTCGGCTTCACGCCGGAGAAGGTGGCGACGCGCCTGTCCAACCTGATGGCTTTCGACGCCTCGGTCCACGGCACCTGGGGCTGCCCGCCGGAGGCCTATCCGCCGGTGCTCGACCTGATCTACTCCGGCCAGGTCCAGCTCGGTCCCGTCGTCGAGCGGGCGCCCATGTCGCGGCTCGACGAGCTGCTCGACGCCATGGCCCACCACCGGCTCGAGCGGCGCATGATCCTCGATCCACGAAACTAGGCCCAGAACCAGGCAGTAGCCAAGACGATCCACGAACCCTTCGACGAGAGAGCACTGACGATGCACGACCTGAACCCCGATCTCCGCAACCACGAGCTCGCCCCGGACCTCACCTTCCGGCACATCCGCTACGAGACCCGGCCGGTCCTCGACCGCCGGGGCGACCCGGTGGAGGGGCTGCACCAGGTCTGGATCTGGCTCGACAACCCGGCCCAGCTCAACTCCTACACCACCGAGATGACCAAGGAGGTGATCCTCGGGTTCCGCCGGGCGAGCGCCGACCGCCGCGCGGTGGCGGTGGTGTTCACCGGCACCGGGGAGCGCTCCTTTTGCACCGGCGGCAACACCGAGGAGTACGCTACCTACTACGCCGGGCGGCCCCACGAGTACCTCCAGTACATGCGGCTGTTCAACGACATGGTCACGTCGATCCTGCTGTGCGACAAGCCGGTGATCTGCCGGGTCAACGGCATGCGGGTCGCCGGCGGCCAGGAGATCGGCATGGCCTGCGACTTCTCGATCGCCGGCGACAACGCCTCGTTCGGCCAGGCCGGCCCGATCCACGGCTCGGCGCCGGACGGCGGATCGACCGATTTCCTGCACCTCTACGTCGGCTTCTCGAAAGCGGCCGAGTCGCTCGCCCTGTGCAGCCAGTGGTCGGCCTACATGGCGCAGCGCCTCGGGCTGATCAACGACGTGGTGCCGGTCTACCGGGACGCCGCCGGACTCACCGTGCCGAACCCGCTGGTCGAGACCGGTTCGTGGATCGACGCCACCGGCCAGGTCATCTACGGCGCGTGGAAGGGCGGCGCGGAGAAGGCGCTCGCCAAGGAGCGCTTGAAGGAGCTGACCATCGATCTGACGGCGCTCGACGCCAAGGTCGACGAGTACGTCACCACGCTCCTCCACACCTTCCCCGACTGCACCAGGAAGACCCTCGAAGGGCTGCGCAAGAAGAAGCTCGAGCACTGGTACGCCAACTCCGAGACCAACCGCTCGTGGCTGTCGCTCAACATGGCGACCGAGGCCTCGGCAGGGTTCCCGGCGTTCCACTTCGGCCAGAGGGAGGCGGGCCAGCGAGACGAGAAGGGGGCGCGCGACGGGCGCCAGATCGACTTCGCGGCGCTGCGCCGGGCGGTCGCCGAGGGCCGCCGGTTCGACCATGAGCTGGTGCTCGAGGTGCTTTCGCCGAGCGCCCGCCAGGGAGTCGATGCCGCGGAGCGGAGCGAGCCGGTGCTGGAGGGGGCCCGATGAGCGCCCCGACCAAGGCGGCCAACTCGACCGAGAGGGGCGAGACCGGCTACGCGACCCTCCGGGTCGGCCTGATCGAGGAGGGGACGGTGCTGCGCATCCTCCTCGACAAACCGAAAGGCAACGTCCTCGACTCGTCGATGATGGACGAGATCACGGACGCCCTCGAGAGCCACCGCGACCACGAGGCTCTCCGGCTCGTCGTGCTGCGCGGCGCCGGCGGCAACTTCTCCTACGGCGCCTCGGTCGAGGAGCACCGGCAGGAGACGGCTCCGCGGATGCTCTCCGCCTTCCACCGCCTGATCCGCCGCCTGGCCGCCTACCCCGTCCCGGTGGCCGCGCTGATCGAGGGCCAGTGCCTGGGCGGCGGCTTCGAGCTGGCGCTCGTCTGCCACTTCCTGTTCGCCACGCCCGAGGCCCGGTTCGCCTGCCCGGAGATCAAGCTCGGGGTCTTCCCGCCGGTCCTGGCGGCCGTCGGCGCCGACCGCCTGGGCTCGTTCGCCGCCGAGCGCCTGCTCCTGACCGGCGAGGCGGTGACCGCCGCGGAGGCGGTGCGCCTGGGCTGGGTCACCCGCCAGCTCGGCCAGCCGGGCGCGGAGGGCGACCCGGAGGCGGAGCTGCTCGCGTGGTACCGGGAGACCCTCGCCGGCCTGTCGGCGTTCGCCCTGCGCCAGAGCACGGAGGCGATCCGCGGCGGCACCGGCTGGCTGGCGCGCCTGGACGAGACCCTCGACCGGACCGAGGAGCAATACGTGGACGAGATCCTCTCGAGCCACGACGGCAACGAGGGGATCGAGGCGTTCCTGGAGCGCCGCAAGCCGACCTGGAGGGACCGATGAGCCGCACCGGCACCCTCCCTGCTCAGAACGTCCCGAACGCCCCGAGTGCCCCAGCCGCGCCGGCCACTCCGGCCCCTCCGGCCAGGGCCGGGGAGACCGTCGCCCCGCGGCAGCGCATCCTGCGGGCGGCGGCGACGGCGATCGCCCGGCTCGGCTTCCACGGCATGTCGATGCGCGAGCTGGCCCGCGGGGCGGACATGAGTCTGTCCAACCTCTACAACTACTTCCCGTCGAAGGAGGAGATCCTCTTCGCCATCCAGCGGGAGGCGTTCGAAGCGCTGATCGCCTCCGCCGAGGAGACCCTCGAGATCGCCGACGTCCCGGAGGACCGGCTCTACGTCTTCATCTCTCACCACGTCGGCTACGTCGCCGAGCACCCGGACGTGATGCGCGTGCTGGTCCACGAGGCGGCCTCCCTGCCGGCGGAGCAGCGGGCGGTCGTCCGCACCCTCAAGGAGCGCTACTTCGAGCTCGCCCGCTCGATCCTGGAGCAGGTGGTCGAGACCGGTTGCGGCCAACCCTTGATGGGAGAGGGTGCCGGCGAGTCGATCGACCCGCGCGAGCTCGAGCGCATCACCTACAACGTCTTCGGCATGCTGAACTGGCTCTACGGCTGGTACGAGCCGTCGCTCCACGGCTCGCCCCAGACCGTCGCGACGACCATCTACCGCACGACCCTCTGCGGCGTGGTCACCGAGTGCCCTCGCCAGATCCTGCACGAGAGCCCGGACCTCGACCGGCGCCTGCGCTCGGTGAGGGCCCGGCCGCTCCTCGGCCGCCGTCCGACCACGGGAGATCCACCTTGACCGCGCACACCACGACCGAACGCCCCGCAACTGGAACCGTGTCGGCCAGCACCGCCCCGGCGGTCGCCGCACCCGATCCGGCCCACGCAGATCCGGCGGCCGCCCTGCTCGCCCGCTGCCGCCACCTGGTCGACGACCTGTCGTTCGAGGCCGTCCGCCGCTGGAAGGACGATCACCCGGGCCGGCCGGCGGTGGGCTACATGCCGATCTACGTCCCGCGGCCGCTGCTCGAAGCCCAGGGCTGCCTGCCGGTGGCCCTCTTCGGCGGCGGTGACCAGCTCGAGATCATCCGCGGCGACTCGTACTTCCAGAGCTACATCTGCCACATCCCGCGGAGCACGGTGGAGCTCGCCCTGCGTGGCGATCTGGACGTGCTCGACGCGATGCTCTTCCCGTCGATCTGCGACGTGATCCGCAACCTGGGCGGGATCTTCAACCTGCTTTCGCCGGAGAAGCTGACCTTCTACGTCGACCTGCCCCAGAACTTCTCACCCGAGGTCGGCGGCCGGTTCTACGGCGAGCAGATGATGGCCCTGGCCGAGGCGCTCGCCGAGCGCGGCGCCCTGCCGCTCGACGACGACCTGCTGCGGGCGGCGATCGCGGCCGAGAACGCGCGCCGCCGGGCCCTGGGCGAGCTCGACGCCCTGCGCCGGGCCGAGCCGTGGAAGGTGCCGGCCTCGGAGGCCTATCTCGTGGTCCGCGCCGGCGGCGTCCTGCCGACCGCGGAGCACACCGCGCTGATCGACGAGGCGGTCGAGGCGTTCCGGGCGCGGGAGGCCCGCCCCTACGACAACGTCCGGGTGGCGGTGGTCGGCTCCTTCTGCGAGCAGCCGCCGCTGGCGCTCATCCGCACCCTCGAGAAGGCCGGCTGCGACATCGTCGACGACGACTTCCAGCTCGGCATGCGCTTCCTCCACGGGGAGATCGAGGTTCCGGACGACGAACCGGCCCTGGCCGCTCTTGCCCTGGCGTATCTGGATCACGGCGTGGCCACCGCCAGCCGCTACATCGCCGACGGCACGAAGGGCTCCGAGCTGATCACCCGGGTCGGCGCGACGGGCGCCGACGGCGTGGTCTTCGCCGCCGCCTCCTTCTGCGACCCGGCGCTGCTCGACCAGCCGATGCTCGAGCGGGCCCTCGACCGCGCCGGGATTCCGCACACCAGCTTCAAGTTCTCCGAGAACACCGGCCAGTTCGGCTCGATCCGTGAGCAGGCCGGGGCATTTTCCGACTCGGTCAAACTGTGGGGGAAGAGCGCATGACGACAGCCGCCACCGGTTCCATCGACACCTCGTCGTCCCGGACGCTCGACGCGGCTCGGGCCGCGCTCACGCTCTCCAAGGACGCCAGCCAGCTCCGCCAGAAGCGGATGATCGGCGAGCACTTCGAACGGCTGGAACGGGCGCCGGAGGAGGGCAACAAGGTCGTCTACACCTTCGTCCCCGGCAACCTCACCGAGCTCCTGGCCGCCCTCGACCTGCTGCCGGTGCTGCCGGAGATCAACGCCCTCCAGTCCGGCATGCGGGGCAAGTCCCGCGGCTACATCAGCGAGGCGGAAAAGGCCGGCCACTCCGAGGACGTCTGCACCTACGTCAAGTGCGACCTGGGGATGAAGAAGTCCGGCAACATCAGCCCGACGGGCACCAAGCTGCCCGACCCGGACCTGCTGCTGCTCTCCTACACCGGCTGCTTCACCTTCCTCAAGTGGTTCGAGCTGCTGCGCGAGGAGTATGACTGCCCGGTCTCCATGCTCCACGTCCCCTACCAGGCGGACGGCAAGATCACGCCGGAGATGCGCCGCTACGTGGTCGACCAGCTCGAGCGCGACGTCATCCCGGCGCTCGAACGGCTCGCCGGCAAGACCCTCGACATGGACCGGCTATCCGAGATCCTGGAGCTCTCCCGCCAGGCCGAGGACGACCTGGTGGCGGTCTGGGAATCGGCCAAGCACAAGCCATCGCCGATCGACGGCTACTTCGGCGGGGTCTACTACGTCGGGCCGATCTTCTCCGCCTTCCGTGGCACCGAGGACGCGCGGGAGTACTACCGCGAGCTCCGCGCCGAGGTCGAAGAGCGCATGGCCGCCGGCCGCGGCCCGATGACCCCGGACGGCGAGCTGACCGAGGAGCGCTACCGGCTGGTCGTCGAGGGACCGCCCAACTGGACCAGCTTCAACGACTTCTGGCGCATGTTCTCGCGCGAGGGCGCGGTGGTCGTCGCCTCCACCTACACCAAGGTGGGCGGGCTGTACGACACCGGCTTCCGCCACGACCCCGACCGGCCGCTCGAAAGCCTCGCCGACTACTGCCTCAACTGTTACACCAACCACTGCCTGCCGAACCGGGTCGGCCTGATCGAGCAGTACCTCCGCGACTACCAAGCCGACGGCTTCCTGATCAACTCGGTCAAGTCGTGCAACTCGTTCAGCGTCGGCCAGCTCCTGATGCTCCGCACCCTCGAGGAGCGCACGGGCCTTCCGGGCGGCTTCATCGAATCCGACCTGGTCGACCCGCGCTACTTCGGCAAGGCCAACATCGAGAACCGGGTCCAGAGCTATCTCCAGATGCTCGAAAGCCACAAGAAGGGCCCCAAGAGGAGGTCCGCATGAGGTGCGTCGTCGGCATCGACCTGGGCTCCACGACCACCAAGGCGCTGCTCCTCACGGAGGACGGCGAGGTTCTGGGCCGCGGCATCACCAACAGCCGTTCGAGCTATGACGTGGCCTGCGCCGTGGCGCGCGAGGAGGCGTTGACCGCCGCCCGCTTCGCCATGCTCGAGCAGCAGCTCGCCGGCAGGGTCCCGGACGCCGGCCCACTCGGGAACGCCGCCGGAAGCGAAGGGGGCAACGGCACCGGCCAAGGCGATCAGGCGGACCGTGAGGTCAACCGGCCCCGGCCTCTCGAGCGGCTCCTTCAAGAGGCCTTCCGGCTGGAGCTCTACCTGGACCAGCTCGCCCGGCTGCGCGAGCGGATCGGCGAGCTGCTCGAGGCGCCGTTCCACCAGGAGTGGCGCGGCGTGCTCGAACCGGCGGTGGGCGAGATCCTGGACGGCGCCCGGGCGCAGGCGCCGGATCTCTTCCTGGGCGACGCCCCGCGCAAGAGCGACTTCTTCCGCGACCTGGCCGGGGCCGCCTTCGTCGAGGGGGCGGAGCGGGTCGTCGAGCAGGGACCCGATCGCGGCGGCGTGCCGTTCGAGCGCCTGCTGGCCCTCTACGACCGGGCGATCCTGGACGTCGAGACCAACCTCGAGACGCGCTCCTTCGCCGACCTGCTGCGCCGGGCGGCGGAGCGGATCGGTGCCACCGGCGGGACCGCGCGAGCCACGGAGCCGGGCAAGGGCAACGGGCACCGCCCCGCCGGCCCGCCGCTCGGGGCGGAGGCGCTGGCCCGCCTCCGCCGCGTGGTCGACGCCGTCGCAGCCGAGCCGATCGACGAGCTCGCCTTCGTCGGCACCGGCTACGGCCGCCAGACGCTGCCCTTCCCCAAGGAGTCGATCCGTAGCGAGATCCTCTGCCACGGCCGGGGCGCCCACCGCTTCTTCCCCGGCACCCGGACGGTGCTCGACATCGGCGGCCAGGACACCAAGGCGATCCAGGTCGACGAGCACGGCGTCGTCACCTCGTTCCAGATGAACGACCGCTGCGCCGCCGGCTCGGGGCGCTACCTGGGGTACCTGGCCGACGAGCTCAGCCTCGGCCTCCACGAGCTCGGGCCGCTGGCGCTCCAGGCGACCCGCAAGGTGCGGGTCAACTCCACCTGCACGGTCTTCGCCGGCGCCGAGCTGCGCGAGCGCCTGGCCCTGGGCGAGAAGCGCGAGGACATCCTCGCCGGCCTCCACCGGGCGATGATGCTCCGCGCCATGTCGCTCCTGGCCCGCTCGGGTGGCATCGCAAACGAGTTCACCTTCACCGGCGGCGTCTGCAAGAACCCCATGGCGACCAAGGTGCTGCGGGAGCTGGTGGACGACAACTACTCGCGGGAGGGGGGCACCCCGATCACCATGAACATCCACCCGGATTCGATCTACATGGGGGCGATGGGGGCGGCGCTGTTCGCGCTCGAGGACCTGGCGGCGGGCACGGCGGGGCTGCTGCCGACCTTCGTCCAAGAGAGCGAAGCCAGAGAGGAGGCACGGGCATGAGCGACAGGACCGAAACGGATCGCACCGACCGCATCCATCTCACCGCCGGCATCGACCCGGGCGCCAGCTCGGTCAAGATCGCCATCGTCAAGAGCCGGGCCGGCGAGGACGCCGAGGTCGTGGCCACCACCATCCAGCGGATCCGCCGCCGCGACGTGCGCGACGTGGTCCGCTCCGCCTTCGCCGACGCCTGCGCCTCGGCCGGCGTCACCACGAGCGACTTCGACTACGTCGCCTCCACCGGCGACGGCGACGCGGTCGACTTCGGCACCGGCCACTTCTACTCCATGACCACCCACGCCCGCGGCGCCCTGTTCCTGGTGCCCGAAGCCCGCGCCGGCCTCGACGTCGGCGCCATGCACGCCCGGGCGATCACCTTCGACGGACGCGGCAAGGTGGGCAAGGTGCGGATGACCAGCCAGTGCGCCTCCGGGTCGGGGCAGTTCGTCGAAAACATCACCCGCTACCTCGGCGTGCCGCTCGAAGACGTCGGCACCCTGTCGCTCGCCTCCGAGGAGCCGGAGAAGTGCTCGTCGATCTGCGCCGTCCTCGCCGAGACCGACGTCATCAACATGGTCAGCCGCGGCGTCGAGACCGCGGACATCCTGCGCGGCATCCATCTCTCAATCGCCTCGAAGCTGGCGCGGCTGGTGCGAGCCATCGGCGCCGAGGAGACCGTCCTGGTGACCGGCGGCATGGCGTGCGACGCCGGCTTCCTGGCCTCGCTCCGCGAGTGCATCGACGAGAACCAGGCGGCCAAGCAGCCGGAGCTCGCGGTCGTGGCCCACCCGGACTCGATCCTGGCCGGCGCCCTCGGCGCGGCGCTCCTCGGCGCCCGGCGCCACCGCCAGCTCGAGGAGATGGGGCGCCTGCCGGTGATCGCCGCCTGACGCCCGTCATACCGCCAGCGGTCTCGTCGCGAGAAGCTCGGGGGAGCGCCCTAAGCCCGAGCACGAATCGACGACGGATCGGGCCCGACTCGGGTACGACCCGAGCACGACCCGAGACCCTGACGGAGACGGAACGATGGCCCCATCGACGCACTCCCACAACGGCTTCCGGACCGGCTGGTCCGCGGCCCTCTCGAAGCTCGCCCTCGTCGCATTGGCCTTCGAGGCGATCACCGGACTCGCCATCACCCTGGCACCGTTCCACGCCACGGTCGAATGGAGCGTCCTGGTCCACACCCTGGTCGGGCTGGCGACCCTCGTTCCGCTCACCTGGTACTTCTGGGTCCACTGGGTCGACTACAAGCGCTTCAAGCTCTCGGACGTGGTGCTGCTCGGCTACGTGGCGGTGGCGGCGCTGCTGGTGACCTCGGTCTCCGGCCTGGTGGTCACCTGGCAGGGTCTCTTCGGCCTGCGCATGGCGCCGCTCTGGAGAAACGTCCACCTGGTCTCGACCCTGGTCGCCCTGGCCGCGGCGATCCCCCACGTGGTGCTGGTCTACGTACGGGTGCGCGCCAAGGAGGAGACCGCCACGCCGGCGCGGCGGACCCTGTTCGAGACCCTGGCCGCGACCGCCGTCGGGCTGGTGATCATCGCCGCCCTGGCGCTGCTCTACTCCGGGCCCCACTACGTCAACGCCTTCCCGGACGACTACCAGCTTCGTCTACGGCACCGGACCGGCCGTTCGCCCCGAGCCTCGCCACGACCGCCACCGGCGGCGCCTTCGACGCCGCGTCGCTCTCCGGCTCGGAGTCGTGCGGCACCTCCGGCTGCCACGAGCAGATCGTCGAGGAGTGGAAGCCCAGCGCCCACCGCTACGCCGCCATGGACACGGTTTTCCAGGGGATCCAGAACGTGATGGCCACAGCAGAACGGCCCGGAGTCGACCCGCTACTGCGGCGGCTGCCACGACCCGATCTCGCTCTTCTCCGGCATCGAAGAACCTCTACACCGAGGAGCTCACCGGCCAGCCGGCTACCAGGAGGGCGTCTCGTGCCTCGCCTGCCACGGCGTCCGCGAGACCGACCTCAAGGGCAACGCCAACTACGTGCTGGTCCAGCCGCCGGCGCTACCTCTGGCAGTGGACCGACGCGCGGGCCGGCGCAGCGCGGCGCGCGACTTCCTGATCCGCACCTACCCGGCGCAGCACAACCAGCTCTCGCAAGCGGATGTTCAAGACGCCGGAGTACTGCGCCGCCTGCCACAAGCAGTTCATCGACCAGGAGGTCAACCGGGTCGGCTGGGTCCAGCTGCAGAACCAGTACGACAACTGGAAGGCGAGCCACTGGAACCACAAGGGCGACCCGGAGCACGACCATCGAGTGCCGCGAGTGCCATATGCCGCTGGTCGATTCCACCGACCCGGCCGCCGGCGACGCCGCCGACTACAACCGCAGCCCGGACGACCGCAAGCACCGCAGCCACCGCTTCATCGCCGCCAACAGCATGATGCCCGCGCTGCTGAAGCTCGCCGGCTGGGAGGAGCAGGCCGGCTGACCGAGGACTGGCTGCAGGGCGAGATGCGAGATCCCGGAGATCCGCGAACAAGTGGCCGACGGTCCGGTGGTCGAGGTCGGCATCTCGAGACGCCGGAGGAGGTGCGCGCCCGGCGACGAGGTGCCGATCCGGGTGGTGATCACCGCCAACAAGGTCGGCCACGACTTCCCCACCGGCCCGCTCGACATCATCCAGAGCTGGGTCGAGGTCCATGTGACCGACCAGGACGGGCGCGAGATCTTCTCCTCCGGCACGCCGCGACGAGAAGAACTTCATCGAGCCGGGGAGCTTCCTGTTCAAGGCGGAGCCGGTCGACCAGTACGGCAACCTGATCGACCGCCACAACCTGTGGGAGATGGTCGGCGTGCGCTACCGCCGGGCGCTCTTCCCCGGCTACTCGGACGTGGTCGAGTACGCGGTCGACTGCCCCGGTGCGATGGGCGCCGTGCCCAAGGACGAGATCGCCAAGGCGGCCCAGCCGGTCCAGGACTATGAGGTGCCGGTGCCCGGGGACGCAGAGCAGGGCGCGACGCCGGTCGAATCCCTCCACGTGACCGTGATCCTCAACTACCGCAAGGTCGACCAGTACCTGCTCAACTTCCTCCTCGGCGAGGACACGACCGTCACCTCGCCGGTGATCGAGATGACCC
>CAWJLS010000009.1:0-228589 GCA_963843755.1 uncultured Acidobacteriota bacterium | reverse complement strand
CACGGCTCACGGAGAGGATCCGAGCACCCTAGCGCGAGCCGCTCGCGTTCTCCTCTCCCGGGCCTCTCGCCTCGGGCCGGACCCCCAGGTCCCGGATCTTGGTGAACAGCGTCCGCCGGGAGACGCCGAGGGCCTTCGCCGCCTCGGTGCGGTTGCCGTCCGCGCGGTCGAGCGCCTCCTCGATCAGGCGTCGCTCGACCGCCTCCTGGGCCCGGGCGACCGCCTGCTGGAGGGGGCCGCCGCCGGTGCCGCGGTCCGGAGCGGTTTCGCCGCCGCTGGCGCCCCTCGCACGCAGCCCCGTTCGCAGCCCTGCCCGCAGGCGGGGCGGCAGGTCGTCGGGGGCGACCGTGGTACCGGAGGCGAGGGCCACCGCGTGCTCGATGGTGTTCTCGAGCTCCCGGACGTTGCCCGGCCAGTCGTGAGCCACCAGGAGCGACAGGGCCGCGGGATCGAAGCCGGTGACGTCGGGGCGCTCCAGCTTGTCGATGAAGCGGCGCAGGAAATGATCGGCCAGGAGCGGCACGTCCTCGCGGCGCTCGCGCAAGGGCGGGATGCGGAAGGCGACCACGTTGAGGCGCCAGAAGAGATCCTCGCGGAAAGTGCCCTCCTCGACCGCCTCGGCCAGGTCGACGTTCGAGGCGGCGATGATGCGGACGTCCGCTGGGATCGACCGCTCGCCGCCGACGCGTACCAGCTCGCGCTCTTCCAGCACCCGGAGCAGCCCGACCTGGGCGTTGGCCGGCAGGTCCGCCACCTCGTCGAGGAACAGGGTGCCGCCGCCGGCCAGCTCGATCCGCCCCCGGCGCCGCTCCCGGGCGCCGGTGAACGCGCCGCGCTCGTGGCCGAAGAACTCGCTCTCGACCAGGGTCGGCGGGATGGCGCCGCAGTTGACCGCCACGAACGGCCCGTCTTTGCGCTTCGAGTACCGGTGGATGGCGCGCGCCACCAGCTCCTTGCCGGTGCCGGATTCGCCCTGGATCAGGACGGTGGTGTCGAGGGGGGCCACCTTGGCGATCCGCTGGAAGATGTCCGCCATGGCGCCCGACGTGCCGACCATGTTCTCCGGCCGGAAGCGCTCCTCGAGCTGCCCTTCCAGGGTCTCGACCCGGGCTTCGAGCCGGGCGAGGGCGAGGGCGTGGCCGACCACCAGCCTGAGCTCGGTGTTGTCGAACGGCTTGGTGACGTAATCGAAGGCGCCCAGGCGCATGGCCTCGACCGCGGAGGCGATCGAGCCGTGGGCGGTCATGATCACCGCCTGGAGCCGCGGGTGCTCGGCTTTCAGACGGCCGAGCAGCTCGATGCCGTCCATGCCGGGGAGCGCCAGGTCGAGCAGGGCCACGTCCGGGGCGAAGTCGCCAATCCGCTCGAGCGCCGTCTCTGCGTCCTGCGCCGCCTCGACCGTGTAGCCCTCCGCCTGGAAGAGCTTCATGACGATCGCCCGGATGCGCGCCTCGTCCTCGACGACCAGCAGGCGGCCGCCGGGCCCGTGTGTCTGGGAGGTTGCCTGGGTGGCCGGGCTCATCGGGCTCCTCCGCGGAGGCGCACGCGGACGATCGTGCCGCGGCCCGCGGGGGCGCGGGGCGCCTGGACCGCCCGCCGGGCCTCCTGCCGCACCGGCTTCCCGGTGAGCTCCTGGACGGTCTCCCGGGCCCGCTCCGGAGCCGGCCGCTCGGCGCTGGCCCCCGCCCGCGCCGGGCTGAGGATCTCGATCTCCCCGCGGTGGCGCTCGGCGATGCCGTAGCAGATGGAGAGCCCGAGGCCGGTGCCGCTCGCCTTGGTGGTGAAGAAGGGGTCGAACACCTTGTCCAGCACGTCCTCCGGGATGCCCGGCCCGGTGTCGGCGATCTCGATCAGCGCGCCGCCGCTCTCGGGCGCCGCGCCGCGGGCCCTGCCTCCGGCCCAGGGCAGGGCGCGGGAGCGGACCGTCAGCGTCCCGCCGTCGGGCATGGCCTGGATCGCGTTGAGCAGCAGGTTGAGGAAGAGCTGCTTGAGCAGGCTCTCGTCGCCGACCAGGGGGACGGCCTCGTCGATCTCCGTCTCGACCGCCAGCCCCTGCTTGCGGGCTCGGCTCGCCACGAGGCCGAGCGACTGGCGCAAGACCTCCGCCGCGTCGAGCGGCACGAACACCGCTTCCCGCGGCCGGGCGAAAGAGAGCAGGCCCTCGACGATCTCGTTGATCCGGTCGACCTCCTCCAGCAGGCCGGCGGCGTCGTCCCGCCCCGGATGGTCCGCCGGCAGGGTCTCGTGGAGGTACTGGATGGTCGAGCGGATCGCGGTCAGGGGGTTCCTGATCTCGTGGGCCGCGCCGGCCGCCAGCTCGCCGGCCACCGCCAGCCGCTCGGCCCGGTAGAGGCGGCGCATGCGGGCGCGCTGGGCGTCGAGCAGGGCCGCGTTCTCACACGCCAGCGCCGCCTGCCCGGCGAGCTGCTCCAGCAGGTCGCGCTCCGCCGGAGCGGGGAAGGACTCTCCGCGCCGGTCGCCCGTCCCCCTCGCCGCACCCAGGAGCAAGACCCCGGTCAACCGGCTCATCGCCACCAGCGGCACCACCGCCCGAAATCCGGCTCCGACCAGCCGCGCCACCTCGTCGGCCCCGACGTACTCCGCCACCCCGGGGCTCTCGGCGAACACCAGCGGCGCCTCGTTCACCCGCAGCCACCGCACCAACCGCCCGTCCTCCGGCCAGGCCAGCGCGGCTTCCGCCGTCTCGCTCCTCCCGGCATCGCTTCCCCGCGTCACCACCGTTCGGTAGCCGCCGGCATCCTCGTCCCGCACCGCCAGCGCCACCCGGTCGAGCCCGAAAATCTCCCGGAGCTGCCCCGCGATCACCCCGTGGAGCTGCACCGGGTCGACGATCACCGACAGCGAGCGCACGAACTCCTGCACCGTCCGGCGATGCCGTTCGGCCTTCCCCGCCCGCCTGCTGGTCAGCAGTGGCACGGTCCGATTCTAGCTTTGCAGTCCACCAGATCACCCCCATCTCCCTCGTTCCCTCTTCCCCCTCGCGGAGGAAGAGGGACGCCACCGCCCGGCCCTTCGTCCCCCAACCGCGCGCCCCGTGCCGGCGAGGGCCGGCGAACGGAGCGGATGTAGAGCGGGTCGGGTGGCCCGGGTCGGAGGGCGTTGAGGAGCGCAATCGACCAGATCACCCCCATCTCCCTCGTTCCCTCTTCCCCCTCGCGGAGGAAGAGGGACGCCACCGTCCGTCCCTTCGTCCCCCAACCGCGCGCCCCGTGCCGGCGAGGGCCGGCGAACGGAGCGGATGTAGAGCGGGTCGGGTGGCCCGGGTCGGAGGGCGTTGAGGAGCGCGCACGCGGAGCCGTCTGAGCAGCCAGCCAGGCCCGGCGCGCTCCGAACCGAGGCGAGCGCTGCCCGTTCAACCGTCCGTCTACGCTCGCCGTCCCGGAGACCGGGCCACCCGACCCGCTCTCGGCAGACAGTTCATCGCAGCCCACCCCGCCTCGCTTTGCGTCGGCTCCCCGGCCCCTCGCCTCTCCGTCACCGCCGCGTCATTTTCACCCCGAACGCCACAATCCCCGCCACCAGCACCAACAGCAGCAACGCCAGCCCTCCGGTCAGCGTCAGGTTCATCGGCGCGTCCACGTGGATCCGCACGGTCGATTCCTGGCTCTCCACCCGCCGGTCGCCCGCCGCCGACTCCGCCCGCAGCCGCATCTGGTAGTCGCCGACGCTGACGTCGTCCGGCGGAGTGAAGGTCACCTTGACCGGCCGCTCGCCGTCCACCGGCAGCGACGGGATGAGGTCCGGCTCCACCCGCCCCTGCCAGCCGAGCTGGGTTTCCGCCACCAGCCGCAGCGTTTCGAGGCCGCGGCTGCCCGTGTTCTTGAGCGTCACCTCCATGGTGACGGCCTTGCCCGGCTCGATCTCGTGGTAGAGGTTGGGCGCCCGCATCTCCACCCGCCCGACGCCCCGCGGGATCAGCTCCAGCCGCACCCGGCCGGCGTTGAGCGTCTCCAGGAACGACTGGATCGCCGCCCGGTCGATGCTGCCGTCCTGGAGGCCACCCTCGCCGCCGTGCTGCGCCAGCCAGGCGTCGAGCTTTTCCCCGTCCTGGTCGTTGAGCACCAGCGCCCAGAACGGCAGCGGCCGGTCGAGCGCCGCCACCGGCAGCGACCCGCCGGCCCGCTGAGGCAATGCGAGCGACAGCGACAGGTCGCGCTGGGAGACGCCGACGGGGAAGCGCACCTGGGTCAGCCGGGCGCCGGACTCCGGGTCGCGGAACTCGTAGCGGATGTCGGGGGGCAGGCCGACCGCCGCCAGCCGGAAGGTGTTGGCCGCGTCGGTGAACTGCTCGAGCCCCAGGTCGTAGGCCGCGCTCGCCCCCAGGTCCGCCTCTTGAGAGAACTGGGTCGACTGGATCGACACCACGTTGGCGGAGGCGTCCTTCTCGAGATAGACCACCTTCTCGTCCAGGCGGCTGGCGTAGGTCACCGAGACGGTCACCGTATCCCGGTCCTGGAGCAGCCGGAAGGAGATCGTCGCCGGCTGGCCGAAGCGCAGCTCTGAGATCCGCTTCTCGTACGGGCTCGAGATGATCGCCCCGCCGATCCCCGGCTGGTCCTTCAGGCTGACGAAGACCGAGCGCAGCCGGTCCGGCTGGAGCTGGCCCAGGATGTCCTCGTCGATGAGGTCCGCCAGGCGTTCGGACTCGACGCTCGAGCCGGCCGTGTTCCTGAGCGTCAGGCGAACGAACTTGCCGCCGTTCGGCCCCTGGTACTTGACCGCCTTCTCGATCAGCACGTGGGGCTGCTCGAAGATCACCGCCAGACTCTGCTGGAGGTAGTTGACCCGGGCGGACTCCATGCGCACCCGCGCCTTCTCGACCTCGTTGGACGAGATGATGCCGCTGTCGTGCTCCTTCTCGAGGCTCTGAAACTCGCTCTGGGCCTGCTCGAGCTCGGCCTTGGCGCGGATCAAGCCGAGCAGCCGGTACTGGTCGTCCCGCGGGTTGAACAGGCTCTGGACCTGGGTCTGGGCGCCGGCCGGGGACGGTGGAGCCAGGATCAGAAGACCGGTCGCCGCCAGCATCGTCGCGAGCAGGGAGAGGATCAGGGCCGGCAGCGCGCGGGCGACGGCGGCGAGGGAGATCGGCCCGGGGGGGCGAAGGGCTGGCGTGCGAGGGGTCGGCATGGGGCGGCTCCTGGTCGGCGGCAATCGGTCGGGGTCGGTCGAGATCGGTCTGGACGGGTCGGGATCGATCGGGATCGATGGGATCGATGGGACGGGGGCGTCAGGCCGCGGCGGTCTCGACCTGCATGTACTCGAGGTAGAGCCGCTCCAGGTCCTCGCCGGTCAGCTCTTCGCGGGTCCGCACCATCACCAGCCGCCCCTCCTTCATGATCCCGACCCGGTCGGCGTGGGCCTTGGCGCGGAAGATGTCGTGGGTCGACATGATGATCGCCTTGCCCTCGCCGCGCAGCTCGAGCAGCAGCTCCATGAAGTCGGCCGCCGCCTTCGGGTCGAGGCCGGAGGTCGGCTCGTCCAGCAGCACGTTGGGCGCTCCTTTCAGGATGGCGATGGCGATGCCGAGCTTCTGGCGCATGCCTTTCGAGAAGCTCTTGACCCGTTGGTCGAACGCCCGCTCCTGGAGCCCGACCCGGCGGAGCACCATCGAGTAGTCCTCCTTGGACACGCCGCCGCGGCCGGCCAGCCGGGTGAAGAAGTCCAGGTTCTGGCGGGCGGTGAAGTTGCCGTACAGCATGACGTTCTCCGACACGTAGGAGGCGCGCTTCTTGGCCTCGATCGGGTCCGCGGTGACGTCGATGCCGTCGATCACGGCGCGTCCGCCGGTCGGCTGGATGAAATCGAAGAACAGGTTGATCGTCGTCGTCTTGCCGGCGCCGTTGGCGCCCAGCAGACAGAAGATCTCGCCGTTCTCGACCTTCAGGTTGAGGTGGTCGAGGGCGAGCACGCCGTCCTCGTAGCGCTTGGTCAGGTCGCGGGCTTCGATCATTCTTCGGCTCTCCTTCAGCGCACGTCGTAGCGGGCGAGGGCGACGAACGCGCCCAGGGCCAGCACCAGCCCCCAGCCGGCGAGCATCGCCAGGTCGGCGATGCGCAGGCTCTGGAGCGGTCCCGGCGGGTGGTTGCGGAGCTCGGGGATGGACTGGATGTCGAGGCTCGGGTCGGCGCCCATGCGGATGGTGCCGCCCGGCAGCGTGTCCATGAACACCTTGGAGAAGAGCTCGCGGTGGAGCGTCTCCTGGTAGCTCTCGGCGTCGGACAGGAAGCGCTGCTCGGCCGACAGGCCCGTGCCGGCCATCTCGGTGACGAAGCTGACCAGCGAGCCGGTGGGAGAGAGGCGCGCCACCGCCAGGGCCAGGGCGCGCTGGGCTCCGACCCGGACCCGCTGCTGCTCGTCGATCTTGTGGGCGGTCTCGTCCTCCCGCTGGTCGAACGGCCCGACGATGCCGTCGCGCTGGTCCTGCCAGGTGTCCGGATCCTGGTCGTAGACCGTCTGGAGCGCTTCGCCCTTGGCCCGTTCGATGTCGGCGAGCGCCGCGGTCTTCTCGAGCAGGACCGCCTGGCGGGACTCGACCGGCCGCGCCAGCCGGGCGACCAGCAGGGCGCTGCGCGGCAGCACCAGGACCGCCAGCAGCCAGAGGGCGAGCGAGACCACCAGGGCGGCGTAGGTGGTGCGCGTCAGGGTCGAGACCAGGAGCCCCAGCAGGAAGAAGACCGCCACGTAGAGGAGCGACGAGACGAGGATCCAGGCGCTCCGGGCGAGGAAGCCCTCGGCCGAGAGGTCGAGCCCGGCCAGCGCCAGGGCGAGCAGGCCGGCGACGAACGCCACCACCAGCGGCAGGGCGACCATGGTGAAGCCGCCCAGGAACTTGCCTGCCGCGAGACTCGCCCGGCTGACCGGGTTGGCCAGGATCGAGCGCAGCGTGCCCGCCTCCTTCTCCCGGGTGACGGCGTCGAACGACAGCAGCACCGCGAACAGGCTGAACAGGAGCTGGACCACGAACAGGTAGTCGAGGCCGCCGAAGAGACCGAGCGACGGGTTGACCTCGAGCGGCGCGCCGTACTCGACCCCGTGGCGGCCGACCAGGACGTGGCGCGGGTGGGCCTCCTCGAAACCGGTGGCGAAGGCCGAGGACGGCACCGGCGGCAGGTAGACGTCGACCGCCAAGTCCGGGTTGGTGAAGAGCTGGGTCGCCGACAGCCCGCGGAGCTGGTCCATGCTGCGCCGCTGCATCTCCACCTGGTCGCTCTTCCTGGTCTCGTAGGAGCGGTAGTTGGTGTAGAGCGACGCCGGGATCAGCGCCAGGGCGAGCACCAGGAGGAGGACGAACCGGGCCGACAGCAGCCCCTCCTGGATCTCCTTGCGGGCGATGGTCAGGGTCGGATGCATCGGGGAGGTCTCCAAATCCAGTGAGGCCGAGTGAGATCGAGTGGGATCGAGTGGTCTCGGCGGTCAGCGGACGTCGTACCGGACGAAGCCGGCGACGGCGACGGTGATGAACAGCAGGCCGTAGGCCGCCAGGGCGAGCGTCCAGGGCAGGACGGCGACCAGGCGGTCGGCGAGCGGCTCGCTCCGGTAGGCGAACCGCGGCATGTCCGACAGGTCCGTCGGCGTGTTCCACACGTCGCGGATCTCCGGGTGCTGGCGGCGCACGCGGTCGACGGTCGCTCGGGTCCAGCGGTTGAAGCCGTCGGCGAACTCCTCGTGCTGGGCCTCGAGCCGCTCCCGGTAGCGCAGGCCGGTCTCCGCCAGGTCGGTGGCGAAGTAGGTGAAGGCCGGGGCCGGCGAGGCGAGGGAGAGCCCCCGGGCCAGGTGGACCTGGGCGTCGGCCCGTCGGTCGAAGTCGGCCTGGAGGGCGTCGGCCTTCTCCTGCTGGATCCGGTTGCCTTCGCGCATCGCCTCCTGCCAGGCGTCCTCGAGCTTCCGGGCGGCCTGGGCGAGCGGTCCGTCCGGCGTCGCCTCGGCGGCGACCGCCGCGGCGCGCTCGGACGGGGCCAGCCCCAGGTAGCGGGCGACCGCCGGGTCCTCGGCGGCCAGGCGCTCGTACGCCTGGTCCCGGAGCGTCACCAGGAGCGCGTCGCGCTCGGCGTCGAGCATGCGGGAGATCTGGCGCTGGAGCGTGGTCAGGCTGGGCAGCGGCCGCAGCTCGGAGGCGACGAACGGGGCCAGGTTGGGGACCACCAGCACCAGGGCGACCCAGGCGGCGAGCACCGTGAACGCCGAGGTTCGCGGCCGGTAGGTGAGGGTGGAGACGGCGAGCCCCAGGGCGGCGAAATCGAGCACGTAGAGCAGGCCGCCGGCGCCGATCGCCCCCGCCGCGCCCCACTCGGCCCCGGTCCAGGGCACCGGGCTCGCCAGGGCGGCCACCAGGGCCGCCACCAGCCAGGAGGCGGCGTAGGGCACGGCGATCGTGCCGGCGGCGCCGAGCAGCTTGCCGCCGACGAGCGCCGGGCGCGAGAGGCCGTAGGAGGAGAGCAGGCGGAGCGTCCCCGCCCGGCGCTCGCCGGAGACCAGGTCGAAGGTGAAGACCAGGGCCAGGAGCGAGAAGACGACGGTGACGATCGCCACCACGTCGACCAGCGGGAAGAGGACCGGCAGCGGGTCGTTGTCGAACTGGTCGAGGTGGGTCCCCTGGGAGAGGCCGCGCACCCAGGTGCTCATCGGCCGGGGTGCCACGCCGACGAGCTCGGACGACCCGGTGCGGTTGAGGTGGCCGTACTCGGCCATGTGGGCCTCGTTGAGCGCCAGGGCCCGGCTGTGGCCGGCGACGCGGCGGCCGTAGTCGTCGGCCAGCGCCCAGACCGAGACGGCCACCAGCAGCACGGCGAGGGCGGTGCCGGCGAGGAAGCGGAGCGTCAGCAGGCTGTCGCGGATCTCTTTGGTGGCGAGCGTCAGCATCTCCGGGTCTCCGTCAGCGCACGTCGTAGCGCCCGAGGCCGCGGCCGGCCAGGGCCACCAGCAGGGCGGTGGCGAGGGCCAGCCAGGCCAGGTCGACGAGGGTGGCGCCACCGAGGACGGCGCCGAGGCTCCGGCGGTGGTAGGAGAACGGCGGCAGCGGCTCCGGTCCGGCCCCGCCGTCGCCCTCCGATCGCTCCGCCTGGGCGTTCCTGCTGAGCGCCGGGAAGATCTCGCCCCAGTAGTCGATCACCCGCGCCTTGAGGTCGGTGTCGTCGTCGAGCCCGGTGCCGGCGATGGCGGTGGCGGCATGGACGTAGCTCGCCGCGGGGGAGATCCGGCTGAGGCTCCGGGCCAGGCGGACCAGCCGGCCGAGCGGCTTCCTGGAGCGCTCCGAGATCGCCGCGTTCTCGTCGACGATCCGGCCCCACGCGTCGCGCCACATCTGCCTGCGCTCGGCGGCCGGGGTCGACGGCGGCAGCGCCGTCTGGGCTTCGATCGACTCGATCATGCCGCGTTCGAACGCTTGCCGGCGGAGCATGCCGAGCTCCTCGACCGGCGGCGTGTCGCTCACCTGGCGGGCGGTGAGCGTGGCCACCGCCGGCACCGCGAAGACCAGCACGACCCAGGCGAAGAGCCCGAGCACCAGCGCCGAGGTCGAGCGCTCGACATGACAGGAGATGGCGAGACCGAGGGCGAAGAAGAAGGCCAGGTAGAGGGCGCCGACGGCGAAGAAGAGGGCGCCGCGCAGCCACTGCTCGCCCGAGAGGCCGAGGCCCGGGACGAGCGCCAGCGCCAGCAGGGCCGCCACCGCGACCGCGGTGTAGGGCAGGAGCAGGGCGGCCAGCCCGCCCAGGAGCTTGCCCGCCAGCAGACGGGCGCGCGAGACGCCGGTGGCGAGCAGCAGCTTCAAGGTGCCGGCCTGCTTCTCGCCCGAGATCAGGTCGAAGGCGGCCAGCAGGGCCAGGAGCGACAGCACCGCGTGGGTGAGGTAGAGCGGGTCGGGCGGACGGACCAGGGCGAACAGGTCGTCGGCCGCCGCCTGGGTGGCGCCGATCGAGATCAGCACCACCGACAGCTCGAAGCTCCGGCCCATGGCGTCGTCGAGGCCGCGGGCCAGGACCGACAGCGGGTTGGGCGGATCACCGCCACCGGCTCGCCCGCCGCCGGCCGGATCAGGTCGTAGTTCTCCAGCCGCACCCGGTAGTCCTGGATCATCAGGAAGAGGCCGAGGCCGAGGAGCAGGGCGGTGACCGTGGCGACCACCGCCACCTGACGGCTCTGGAAGGCCTCCTGGAGCTCCTTGCCGGCGACGGTGCGCACCGGGCGCCCTCCGCGGCCGGCCCGGCTGGGCTGGCTGGCCCGGCTGAGCTGGTCGGCCTGGCCGGCCGGGTCGGCTCGACCCGCCCGGGTCGCCTGCCCCGCCTGCCCCACCTGACCCGCCCGGTCCGCCGGGCGTCCTGGGGCGGCGGCGGCCGGCGCTTCGGTGCCCGCGGTCGATCGCTTCGGTTCGGTGTCTGGGGTCGGGGGCATGGTCTCCTCCGTCGGCTCGCGGGGAGAGGAGAGCAAGAGCCGGGCCCGCTGCGGGACGGCGGTGGGTCGGGCGTGGCGTCGGACCGAGGGTCGTCGCCAAGTGCTTGGTCGTGTGTGGTTTGCATGACGGTCGACCGCCGGTTACCGCTGCGCCGGCGCCGCGGTCTGGGCTGCTCTCCGGGCAGCCCGCGACCCGCCGGCCGGGCCGAGTGGGAAGGGGGCTTCCCACCTCGCGAGAGGTCGCCGGCCGTGGCGCGTCCGACGGCGGAGCCACCGGCGCCGCTGCCTTCCTCGGCGGTTCGCTGAGGAATTCGCGCGAGATCTGCTCCGTTGTGCTCGGCGCGCCGGCCGACCGGTCGCCGACCCGGTTCGTTCGGACCGGAGGGCGCTCCCTCCGAGGGCGTTCCGGGGCTGCTAGGATCGACGATCCGAACCATGAGCGAAGCCACCGCCACGACCGCCCCGTCTCGCGCCCCCGCCCCCTCCCCCGCTCAGGAGGCCGCCCACCGGTCGCCATCGCGGCTCTGGGTGGTGCTGGGGACCCTCGGCGCGATCTTCCTCGGGGTGATCCTGTTGGTCGCGGTCTGGGGCAAGGCGATCGCGCCGACCGCCTTCATCGGCGAGATCGAGTCCCGGGGGCTGGGCGTCCTGATCGGCTCGACGGCGGTGTCCTATCTGGCGCTGGCGCTCGAAGCCGGCCTCGGCCTCCTGCTCCTCCTTGGCGTACGCCGCCTCTGGGTGCTCGTCCCGACCGCCCTGCTGGTCGCCTTCTTCCTCGCCCTGACCGGCCAGGACTACGTCCGCTCCCTCGCCGGGCTCGAAACCCACAGCGCTTCCTGCGGCTGCTTCGGCAACCTGGTGGCCCGTTCGCCGGGCCAGGCGTTCTGGCAGGATCTGGGGCTGATGGTGCCGGCCCTCGTGCTGGCTTTCTTCGGCCGGCCGAAGAAAGGGACGGCGCGCACGGTGCCGCCCGTACGCACGACCCTCGCCGTGGTGGCGGCGGTCGCCGCGGTGGTGCTGGCCTGGAAGGCGCCGAGCCTGCCGCTCGACAACCTGGCGACCCGCCTCAAGCCCGGGGTCGAGGTCGCCGACCTGTGCGTCGGCGAGGGCACCGAGAAGGTCTGCCTGGACACGGTGGCGCCGTCGCTGGATCCCTCCAAGGGCGGCGACCACCTGGTGATCCTGGCCGACCTCGACGACGCCTTCGGCGAGAGCGTGGAGACGATCAACGCCTACGCCGACCGGCGGATGATGGCGGAGGACGACGGCGATCAGGCCGACCTGCCGGATCTGACCGTGATCACCTCCGCCGGCCCCGACGAGCGCCAGGCATTCTTCTGGCAATGGGCGCCGGCGTTCGAGCCGGCCCAGGCGCCGGAGGCCCTGCTCGAGCCGTTGTACCGAACCCTCCCGCGATCCTTCGCCGTCTCGAACGGCGAGGTGACCGAGACCTGGAGCGGTCTGCCGCCGTTCGAGCGGTGGACCGCAGGATCGACCGAAGAGACCCGGAGCACGACGCCATGATGAATCGTTCCATCCCCTCCACCTCCCCGATCCCGAGCGGCCGCCGGACCCCGCGGCCGGTCGGCTCGACCGCCTGGGTCGCCCTGGTCCTGCTCGCGCTGGCAGCGGCGGTCGCCCTGCCGGCCTTCGCCCAGCCCGAGCCCGACCCGATGTTCCGGGACTTCGAGCCGATCGGCGAGTTCTCGCTCAAGATCGACGACAAGGTCGATCCCAAGGCCGAGATCTACAAGTCCGAGCGCGCCCGCGCGATCCTGGTGATCAGCTCGGAGCTGCCCCAGCCGCTGATGTTCAACCTGCGCAGCCGGCAGTTGGCCCATGTCGGCTTCATGAGCCTGGCCAAGCGCGACGACGACAGCTACGACATCCTGGCGGACGCCGACATCACGCCGGTGACGATCTTCTCGGTCGACCAGAAAGGCGCCTCGGCCAACGTCGACGGCAAGACCGTGGCGCTGGCGACCCGGGCGTCGTTGCTCGGTCCCCACAAGGCGTCGGAGCTGACCGCCTACGACCCGGCCTACGCCCGCGGTGCCGCGGCCTACACGCCGAACGAGACGCTGATCGCCTCGCTCAAGGAGAAGGCGAAGAACGTGCGCGTCCAGGTGTTCTTCAACTCCAAGTGCCACGTCTGCAAGGCGATGGTGCCGCGGATCATCAAGCTCGACAGCGAGCTGGACGACTCCGTGGTCCATTTCGACTACTACGGCGTGCCGGACAGCTTCACCGACCCGCTGATGAAGGAGAAGGGTGTCGACGGCGTTCCCACCGGCATCGTCTACGTCAACGGCAAAGAGGTCGGCCGGATCATCGGCGGCCAGTGGAAGATCCCCGAGCTGGCGCTCAAGAACACCCTGACGAAGGCCTCCTGAGGCACCAGGAGCTTCTAGAGAAACGCCTCGAGCGGGTCCACGCCGCCGTTGTGCCACCGGGCGTCCGGGCTCTGGAGGGAGCCCGGCGGCGCGATCCGCGAGACCCCCAGCCGGCCGAGCGCTCGCCGGATCGCCCGGCCGGCCGAGTCGGTCCGGGCTTCGCCGCCGAACCCGGCGAGCGCCACCCCCTGGAGGCGACCCGTCCACGGTCCGAGGATCTCCTCCAGCGTCTCTCCGTCCACCGGGGCCAGGCGGGCCGGGAGGGGGTGGATGCGCACCGTCCGCAGGCCCGGCGTGGCGCGGAACGCCGGCTTCGGCTCCACCACCACGGTGCCTTCCCGGAGTGTCAGGGCGGCGCCGGGCTCTTGTCCTCGCCCCGGCCCCTGACCCGATCCCGGCCCCGATCCCGGCCCTGACTTCGGCCCCGTAGGCGACCCTCCCCTCGAGACGGTGAGCCCGCGCAGCTCCGCCTCCGCCCGCACCTGTTGGACCGCCGCCGCGTCGGCGGGATCGACGGGGCCGGGCGGCCAGCGCCGGGCGAGGGCCCGGAGCTCCGCCGCCAGGGCGGCGGCCAACCGTCGGGAGCGAGGGAAGGACCGGTGGTCGGCCGCGTCCACTGCCGGATCGGCCTCTTCGACGTAGACCGCCGCCACCGACAGGCATCCCCGCTGGTCGAACAGCGCCACGTCCCGGGCGACCCCCGCGGCCGCCGCGTCCAGGTTCGCGTCGAGCCCCACGACGGCCAGGCTGGTCTTCGGCCCGTAGGGCACGAACCGGACGCCCGCGTCCCCCCGCAGGCTCCGCGCCCGGGCGGCCAGGTCGTCGAGCGCCTCGGTGCCGCCGTAGGCCACCACCACCGACGCGCGACGGAGGACCGGCGCCTCCAGGTCGACCGCCCCGCCCGGCCAGGCCGCCGCCGCCACCGCGTCACCGAGTGCCGGCAGCCGACGGACGAGGGCCCGGACGAACGCATCGGCGAAGACCGGCTCGGCGGTCGGCGACTTGAGCAGGACCGGCCGGCGGGCGGCGAGCGCCGCCACCAGGGGCTGAACCGCCAGGGCGGGAAGGTTCGAGGCGAGGACGACCAGGGCGAACCCGTCTGCGGCCGGCGGCAGCGCGCCCTCCTCACGGCCTTCACGGTTCTCACGGTAGAACCCGGGGCCCGGGCGAGCTCGGACGCGGGTTCGGGGCAGGACGCGGGCCCGGGCGAACAGCTCCTCGACCGGCTGGCGCGGCCGGCCCGGCTGCCGCGGCCTGCCGGTGCGCACGCCGCCGAGCACCGCCTCGAGCCCGGCTTCGAGACCCTCCGGCGACAGCCCGGTCGTCCGCACGAGGTCGTCCTGGATCGCCGTCCGCTCGGGCGACGAGGGATCGAGGAACGCCTCGACGGTCGCCCCCCAGGCGGCGAGCAGCCGGTCGTCGGGGATCGCGGCCAGCGCCGGCCCGGCGCCCGCCAGGCGGTCGGCGATCCGGCGCAGCCCCTCGGGTGACAGGGCCGACATGGCAGGCGGTTCCGTCGGATCGTCCCGTCGCGGAGGGTCTGTCACCGGGCCGCCGTCATCTCCTCGGCGGTCAGCGAGCAGCCGCGGAGCTCGGCGCCGCGTGCCCGGCCGGCGAGGCGCAGGCCGCCGTCCTCGAGAACCCCCAGGTCCTCGGTCAGCAGGTGGACGGCCGACCCCAGGTTGGCCAGGTCGAACAGGGCGACCAGGCCGAGCGTGCCGGCGGGCGCCTCGTCCAGGGTCTCCGGGTCGAGCACCCGCACCCGCATCCAGGGCGGCGGCACGAAGAGGTCGGGGTCGCCGCCGTCGAGCGCCCGCGTGTAGAGCTGGCTGGTCAGCTCGGTCATGCCGTACTCGCGGACGACCCGCTCGGCGGGCACACCCAGGTGCCGGGCGACGCCGGCCAGGAGCTCCGGCCGGCCGAGGGCCCGGGAGCGCCCCTTGGAGCCGCCGGTCTCGAACACCACCGAATCGGCCGGAAGGGCGGGCAGAGCCGGTTCCGTCCCCGCGCCCTCTTCCAGTGCATCCAGTGCGTCGAGCCAGGCCGCCAGGGCGAGGCCGGTGGCGAGGACGAGGCAGGGCTGGTCGGCACGGCGCGCCCCCACCCAGGCGTCCGCCGCGTCCGCGTCGAGACCGCCCGGACCGAGCACGGTCGCCGAGTCGTCGGTACCCCAGCGGCGGATCACGTGGTCGACCATGAACGACAGGCTCGAGTCGGGCGCGTCGGCACGGCGCGGGACGAGCGACAGGATCGGCACCCGCTCCGGACGGCCAGCCGGATCGGCTGCATCGGCTGCATCGGCCGCATCGGTAGCATCGGCTGCGAGGCGGGGCAGGCAGGCGCCCGGAAACCCGGCGTCGATCGTCGCCCGATAGAGGCCGGGGAACGGGTGACGGTGAACGCTCCGCTGGCCGGAGACCGACGAGATTCGGCGGGTCGTGCCGCTCGACCGGAAGGTGAGCGCCGCGTCGCCGTCCACGTCGTCGGGCAGCAGGTCGAGGCTCTTGTACGCCACGGCCGGCACCGCCGGCACCTCGCGCCAGGTGCGCACCGCCTCCGGCGCAATGCCCCGAGCCCGGGCGAGGGCGCGGACCGGGGCGACGTGCCGTGCCTGGTAGGCGAAGGCCGCGCGGGCGAGGGCGTCGAACCGGTCGGGCTCGAACGGCTCCAGGGGCGCTGCCGCGGCGCTCGCGCGCACGAAACGCCCGATCTCCTCGGCCAGCGCTCCGGGCTCCGTTTCGCTCATCCGTGCTAGGATACCGCCCGTTCTCCGGACCCATAGCGCGGCAAATCGAGGCAGATCGAGGCACGGCCCGTGGATCCGGGGCACTTGGATGCTGATCCGAACCGGTCCGCGTCGCCGGGCTCAGGCCCGCGGGCGGACGCGAATGCTCCGACGTGGCGCACGCACCCACCCCAGCCCCAACCGACCGCACCCCCGGTCGCACATCGGGCCATTCCTCCGGGCATCCGAGAGTGGCGTTGCGAGCCTTCTTCGCCGTCCTCCTGGCCGTCCTGATCGTCGTCGTCGGGGTCGCGGCGTTCCTGGAGTGGACCGCGCGCGCCGGCACGACGTCCGACAACGGCGAGCTCTCCTCGGCGGCACGGGCCCAGTCCACCCTGGTGGAGCAGCGCCTCGAGGCCCTCGCCCTGGCGGCCGCCTCGCTGGCCACCCAGCCGGGGTTGCCCGGGGCCCTCAATGCGGCGGCCGAGGCCGACGCCGGGGGAGCCGGCGCCAGGACGACCGCCGGGGCGGCCGGCACCGACGACGCGGCGTCCTCGCTCCAGCCGCTGCTACGGGACCTGCTGGACAACCGGGGCCTCGACCTGGCGGTGATCGCCGGCCCGGGCGGCGTGCCCCTGGCCCTGGCCGGGAGCGACGAGCAGGCGGCGCGCGACCTGGTCGGCTCGCCGGCGGCGGTGCGGGCGCTCGAACAGGGGCGGGCCCGTGGGGTCTGGCGCCAGGACGGCAAGCTCTACCTGAGCGCCGCCGCGCGGGTCGAGCGGGATTTCGAGACGCTCGGCCTCGTCGTGGTGGCGGCACCGATCGACCGGGCGCTGGCGCTCGAGGCGCGGAGCCTCAGCCGGGCGGACACGGCGTTTCTCGTGCCGGCGGCCGGTGGGGGCGTGGAGCCGGTGGCGTCGACCCTCGGCCGTGACGGCGCCGGTGCCCTGGTCGGCGCCCTCGAGAAGGCCACGCTGCTGGGGCCGGCGATGCGCGACGGGCAGAGCGCGTCGGCCGACGACCTGGTCCTGGCCGGGCGCAGCTACCGTGTGCAGGTGGAGCCGTTGCCTTCGCCCGCCGGCTCCGCCGGCCCTGCCAGCCCGACCGGCACGGCCGCGGCGGGCAGCCGTGCCCGGGGCGCCGGCGCGCGGGGCACTCAGGGGGTGATGGTCACCCTGGTCCGTCATGTCGGGACGGCGCCGGTGGTGCGCAAGGCCGAGCTGGTCGCCGCGGGCGCCGGTCTGGCCGGCCTGCTCCTGGGCGGGCTGCTCGCTCTGCTCGCCGGGCGCGGTGTCTCCAGGCCGCTCGACGAGGTGTCCGCGGCGGCCGATCGCGCCCGCTCCGGCGACCTCGACGGGGCCTCCCGCTACGCCATCCCCGGCGCCCTCTCCGAGGTGTTCGCCGACCAGTCGGAGAAGCGGAGCCTGGAGGCGGCGGTCGCGACCGTCGGCCGGGAGGCCGGGCTGAGGGGCGACGGCAGCCACGCCGAGCGCCGCCGGGGGGCGGTGCTGGTGGCCGAGATGCCGCGCTACGGACGGCTGGGTCCGGACGACGAGCCGCGCGAGGTCTCCGAGCGGCTGGGCCGCGACCTGATCCGGGTCCGCCGGGCGGTCAGCGGCCGGGGCGGCCGGGTGGAGGCTTCGCTCGGGCACCGGGTGCTGGCGGTCTTCGACGGCGAAGGCAGCGAGGCCCGGGCGGTGGCTGCCGGGGCCGAGATCCTCAAGAGCCTTTCCGAGCGCGAGAACGCGTTCGACGAGCCGGTGCCGCCGGCGGTGGCCGTGACCGCGGGCGAGGCGGTGGTCGGCGGCCCCGACGGCGCCCGCACGGTCACCGGCCTGCCGGTCCAGCAGGCGGAGAGCCTGCTCCGGGAGGCCGCCTCCGGCGACCTGATCCTGGCCAAGAAGGTTCACCGGACGCTCCAGGACGCCCTTGCGGCGGGCGGGGTCGAGCTCAGGCCCCAGCGCGGTCTGTTGACGCCCCAGCCGGTCTTCCTGCTCGACGCCGAGCGTGCCGCCCAGGCGGCGGCCGCCCTGGGCGAGACCGGCGTCGCGGGTGGCGGCGGCCTCACCGCCCTGGCGCCCGGCATGGTTCTGTCCGACCGGTTCGAGCTCGTCGAGCGCTGTCAACTGACCGGCGCGACCGGCCCTGCGGGGCAGACCAGCCAGACCAGCCAGAGTGGGAGCGGACTGTCGGTCGAGTTCCTGGCCCGCGACCGCCAGGCGGACGCGGTGGTCGTCGTCCGGGCGCTCCGCCGGGAGATGTTGGCGAACCTCGCGCCGTTCGAGGAGCTCGATTCGGAGATTCGCGGCGTGATGCGCGCCGTCGACCCGTCGGTGGCGCGGGTGATCGCCCTGGGGATGAGCGACGGCGTGCCGTTCATCGCCAGCGAGCCGGCCGAAGGTCCGACCCTGGCCCGGGTGCTCGCCGTGCAGCGGTTCCTGGCGCCGGCCGGAGCGCTACGGCTCGCCCGCCACCTGGCCTCGGGGTTGGCGGCGATCCACGACACCGGCGTCCCCCACGGCGACCTGCGGACCGGGACGGTGGTCCTGAGCCCCCGGGGCAACGCCCGGATCGTCGGCCTGGGGCTGGCGCCGATGCTGCCGCCGCCGGGCACCGACCCGGACGTGGACCGCGCGTTCGGCAGCCCGCGCTTCCTCGCGCCGGAGCGGGTGCGCGGAGAAGGTCCGTCCGCGACCGCCGACATCTGGGCCGCCGGGGCCCTGCTGGTGGAGGCCTTCACCGGCCGCCCGCTGTTCGGCGGCGCCGGCGGCCTCGGCGGTGGCGGCGACCGGCCGGCCGACTGGCAGGAGGTGCGTGAGCGCATCGCCAGCGGTCCTCGCGGTGCGCTCGACCCGACCG
Source organism: uncultured Acidobacteriota bacterium (assembly GCA_963843755.1). Taxonomy (GTDB): domain Bacteria; phylum Acidobacteriota; class Thermoanaerobaculia; order Multivoradales; family DATKCC01; genus CAWJLS01. The sequence continues at coordinate 210,202 of CAWJLS010000009.1, read as the reverse complement.
AGCTACCCGAGGGTCTGGCGCCGGTGCTCGAGCGCTGCCTGGCCCGGGAGCCGGGGGAGCGCTACGCGCACGGCGGCGAGCTGGCGGCCGCCCTGGTCGGCATCCGCGCCGCGGTCATCCAGGGCTGAGCGTCTTCGGGCGGTCGCGGGTCGCCCTCCCGGGCAGACTCCGGACCGGCCCCGACCCGGCCCCGGACCGGCCCCGGACCGAGTGGGGACCGGTCGGAGGCGGGGCGCGACCCGCAAGGATCCGCCGCCCCGGGTGTTCCACGATCGTGGTGACCGCAGTGACTGCAGACGTCGACCGCTCCGTGTCCCCCGACCTCGAGCTGCTCCGCGCGACCGCCGACGGCGACTCCGGTGCGTTCGAGGAGCTCGTGCGGCGGCACCAGGACCGCGTGATCGCGGTCTGCCAGCGCCTGCTGGGCGACCGGGAAGAGGCCCGGGACGCGGCCCAGGAGGTCTTCCTCAAGGTCTTCCGCAAGGCGGGCCGCTTCCGCCCGGACGCCAAGGTCTCCACCTGGCTCTACCGGATCGCGGTCAACCACTGCCTGAACCAGCTCCGGCGGCGCAAGGTGGCGCGCTTCTTCTCGTTGGGCGCCGCGTCGGACCGAGGAGGCGACGGCGGCCGAGGGGGAGCGAGGGGGTCCGCCGCGACCGCTCCCGCCGGTGCCGCGGGCCCGGTGGGCCGTGGCGGAGGGATCTCCCTGCTCAGGCCGATCGACCCGGTCGATCCGGCGCCCCGGCCGGACGCGGCGCTGACCGCGCGGCGGCGCTGGCAGGCGACCCGCCGGGCCCTGGACGCCCTGCCCGAGTCCCAGCGGGCGGTGGTCGTGCTGGCCAAGTTCGAGGAGCTTTCGTACGACGAGATCGCCGAGATCCTGGGGACCAGCAACTCCTCCGTCGCCAGCCGGCTCTTCCGGGCCATGAGGCAGCTCGAGAAGGCGTTGGCGGTGGAGGACGAGGCGCTTCCCGCCGGTGAGGGCGGTGCGGTACCGCGAGGATCGGACGGCTCGCGGGTTTCATAGACTGGAGAGCGACGATGGCGACCAAGCACCACGATCCCGAGCGAACCCCCGAGCGCCGCCCCTCGTCGGGCGGGCGCCGAGACACGGTTCGGCGACGGGACCAGGCCGCTCTGCTGCGCCTGCTCCACGGGGAGCTGGCGCCGGCGGAGGCCGCCCGGCTGCGCGAGCGGTTGGCGGCCGAGCCGGAGCTCGCCGCGGCCCTGCGCCGCATGGAGGGAAGCTGGGAGCGGCTCGATCTGCCTCCGGCCCCGCCCGCCCCGCCCGGCTTCGCCGCCCGCGTGGCCGCGCGGACGGCCGAGGAGGGGCGCTCAGGGGCCGCTGAGACCGCCCCCTTCCGCCCCGCCTGGGCCCGGGCGATGGCCGCCGGCGCCCTGGTCGGCGGGATCGTCGCCGGGGCCGCCGTCGGCTGGCTGGTGATCCCGCAGCAGCCCCTCGCCCTGCAGACCGTGCCGGCCGTGGCGTCGCAGGCCGGCGCCGGCCCGGGCGCAGGCAGCGGCGCAGCTGCGGGCGCTGAACCCGGCAGCGCCACCGCCGCCGGCACCACCGCCGCGGCTGACACGACGGCCGCGGGGACCACGAGGCGCCGTGGCGCCGGCACCGTCGCCGAGACGACGGCGAGCACGAGCGGCCTGGACGCGCTCACGGCCGGCTCGGTCGAGAGCCTGGCGGAGTCCTACTGGAGCGCCTTCGCGCCGGACGACGACACGGCCGGGGGCGGCGGGGAGTCGCTCCGATGAGTCGTCGCTGGCTCAGCATCGTCCTGCTCCTGTCGGTCGGGGTCAACGTGGGGATCGTGACCATGCTGCTGGTGGAGCGCTCCCGCCCGGTCGCGTCCTCGGTCGACCGTGGCAACGAACCGGGGGCGGCGACGGGCACCGAGGGCACGGCCGGTCCGGACGCCGTATCCCCGGACGCCGTGCCCCCGGACGACGTGTCCCCGGACGACGTGTCCCCGGACCGAGTGGCTTCCGACCGGCCGCTGCCCGGTGACGCCGGGTCCGAAGGAGCCCCGCCCCGTATGGACGGCCGGCCGCCGCGGCGGCCCGGCCCTCCGCCACCGCGGCCGGAGGATGGACCGCAGGGCTTCCCGCGCGATGCCGACCTCGGGCTGAACGAGCGGCCCGGCGGCGCCGACCGCCCGCCCGACGGGTTCCCGCGCACGACCGCCGCGGCCCAGGCCCTGGACCGGGGCGAGCTGCCGCCGGCCATCGCCAAGCGGCTGGAGAGCATGGCCGAGCGCCTCGGCCTGACCGGTGCCGACCGCGACAAGTTCCTCGAGATCCAGCGGCGCTTCTTCGTCGCGTCGCATCAGCGGCGCGAGAGGATCGTCACCCTCCAGGACCGCTTCCGCCGCTCGTTGGGCGACCCGAACCCGTCGCGGGAGGCGATCGACGCGCTGGTCCGTCAGCTCGGCGAGGAGCGATCCGGCTTCGACCGGGACCTCGCCCACACCGTCCTCGACACCCGGGCGCTGCTCGGTCCGGGCCAGGAGCGCCAGTACCTCGATTTCCTGGCCCGCCTCGGGCCACGTCCGGCTGGCCCCGGCGGTCCGGGAGGCCCCGGCGGAGACCGTCCTCCCGGCCCTCCGGGGCGCTCCGGTCCCCACCGGCGCAGGCCTCAGTGACCCGTCGCGGAAGACTCCGGCCTATGGCGCATAAACATTTGCCCGCCACCCTTCGTAGACAGTAGTGAGAGAGCGAGACAGGCACACGCGAGACAGTCTCCTTCCTCCCTCCTCCTTCGTGCCCCGTCCCGAGTCGGCGGGGCGCTTTTTCGTGCCCGCCCGTTCCGGATCGGCTCAGACCGTGCGGAAGAAGGCCGCCGCCGCCTCGGCCGGATGCTGGGAGAGCGCTTCGGCCCCCTCCTCCGGCACCCAGTCGTCCGGCAGGTGCTTGCGGTAGATCCCCTCGAGAAAGCGCCGGTCGAAGAGCGCGATCACCCCGCGGTCCCGGTCGGAGCGGATCAGCCGGCCGGCGGCCTGGACCACCCGGGTCATCCCCGGCACCACGAAGGCGTACTCGAAGCCGCGCTCGAACCGCTCCTGGTAGTACCGCTTGAGGAGCTGCTGCTCGACGGTCAGGGCCGGCAGACAGGGGCCGACCACCGCCACCGCCCGCAGCATGTCGCCGGGGTAGTCCACCCCTTCGGCGAACACCCCGCCCGCCACCGCCAGCAGCAGCACGTCTCCCATCAGGGCGGAGCGGAGCACCTCCAGGATCTCCTCCCGCTCGCGGTCGCCCGAGGCGCGGCGCTGGACCAGCACCCGCTTCGAGGTCGGCTGGAGGTGGGCGGCGATCTCGGCCAGGAAGGCGTAGCTGGGGAAGAGGGCCAGGCAGTTCCCCGGCACCGAGTCGGCGAACTGGGTCAGCCGCTCGGCGATCAGCGGGTAGTAGATCGGCCGCTCGCGGTAGGTGGTGGCGACCTCGGTATCGATCACCACCCGGCGGTTGGCGGCGGGGAAGGGGTTGGGCACCGACAGCGACGCGGTGCGCTCCGGGTCGAAGCCCAGGAGGTCGCGGTAGAACTCGGGCGGCGAGAGCGTCGCCGAGAGGCCGATGGTCGAATGGGTGCGGTTGATGGTCCGGCCGAGGAACTGGCTGGGGTCTTTGCACAGGATGCGCAGGCGCCGGTCGTTGCCGACCCGTTCGACCAGGTGGCTGAAGGCGTCGTCCGAGACCGCCAGGCCGTTCAGGAACCGGAGGAAGGAGAAGTAGAGGTCGACGAACTCGTCCTCCGGCCGGAAGCTCTTGGTCTCGCGCTGGAACTCCAGGTAGTCGATGAACGCCGTGTCGAAGCGCGGACGGAGCTGCCAGAGCGGGTCCTCGGGCAGATCCGACTCGACCGCCCGATCGCCCGGCGGGCCGTCCTCGAGCTCGACGTCGGCCGCGTCCTCGATCAGTCGGGCGAGCTCCCGGCAGAGGCCGGCGATCGTCCGGTGGACCGGCGCGCCGCCCCCTGACCTAGATAGGCCCGCGGCCTCGCCGGCCGCCCGCACCGCGTCGGCCGACAGCTCCGGGCTGTAGTAGCCGCGCCCGCGGTCGACCAGGTTGTGGATCTCGTCGACCACCAACACCACGTCGGAGAGGTCGTTCTGGGCCTCGAAATCCTGGAGCGAGACATACGGGTCGAAGGCGTAGTTGTAGTCGCAGACCGTCACCTGGACCCGGCCGGCCAGCTCGAGGCTGACCTCGAACGGGCAGACCTCCGCCGCCTGGGACGCCTCGTAGACCGTGTCCGGGTCGAGGTAGGGATGGCGCTCCAGGAGCTGGCGCAGCAGGCCGCTCGACTGGAGCTTGACCTGGTACTCCTTGGCGTAGGGGCAGTACTCCTCGTGGCAGAGCACCTGGCCGTTGGCGCACATCTTGGCCTTGGCCCGCAGGCGCACGGCGTGGAAGCTCTCGTCCCGGTTGAGCAGCTCCAGCACCCGGGTCGCCATCTCCTGCTGGAGGGTCTTGGCGGTCAGGACATAGAGGCGCTTGCCGTGGGCCAGGCAGTGGCGGAGAGCCGGGTAGAGCGCGGAGACCGTCTTGCCGATGCCGGTCGTCGCCTCGAGCAGAAGATGCTCACGCTGCTCGAGCGCCGTCTCCACCGCCTCGACGATCCGTTCCTGCCCGGGGCGGAGCTCAGGGTACGGAAACTCCAGCCGCTCCGCCGCCTCCCGGCGCTTCTCGGCGGCCAGCTCCTCCCGCACGTAGGCCGCGAGGAGGGAGCTCAGGCGCCGCTTGACCGCCGCCTCGATCCAGTCCGGCTCGACCTCCACCTCCAGTCGGTCGATCGCGTCGCTGCCGATCTCGATCAGCACCAGCTCGGCGCGCACCGGCGGCACTTCTGCCAGCTCCGAGGCCAGCTCCGAGCCGGGCGCCCAGGGCGGGTCGACGATCTCGCCGCCCCGGGAGACCATCCAGGCGTAGAGCTGGGCCTGCTGGTTGTAGAGGTCGCGGAGCGCCTGGGAGAGCTGGGCGCCCCTCCGGACCGACTTGATCTCCTCGACCACCAGGCCGCCGTCCTCGCCCCGGCGCAGCCCGTCGAGGCGTCCGGTGACCGTCACCTGCCACCCCCGGTGCTGGAGCGAGTGCTTGACCCACACCTCGCGCCGGTAGGTCGGGTCGTCGGTGATCGCCTCCTCCTGGTACCGGCTGTGGATCGCCTGCCCGAGCCACAGCCGCTCGTAGCCGCCCCGGTTGGCGAACCCGAGACTTCCCGCGAGCTGCCGGTCGAGCAGATCGGCGACCGAGAGGTCGAGCGTCAGGCGGTCCGGATCGAAGCGCGGTGGCATGAGGGAACTCTACAAGAGAGTCGCCCTCGACAGCCCGCGGTCGCGCATTCGCTCGCGGCGGCGCGTCGGAGGCTCCGCTACTTGCCCTCGGTGTCGACGGCCACGTAGTCGTTCTCCCGGTCGACCTTGATCTCCACCAGGGTCGTGGTGTTCGGGAAGAAGAAGCGCGGGATGTGGCCATCGGCCTTGTTCTTGTCCTCGTCCTTGTCGTTCGGCTTCGTCGAGGCGATGGCCACCTCGCTCAGACGCTCGGTGCGGTAGCGGATGCCGCGGTCGATCGGCGGGACGTGCATCCGCAGGCTGATCACCACGTCGGAGCGGAGCGTCTCCTTGGCCGTTGCCAGGAGCTTGCGCACCTCCTCCAGGTCGACCAGGAACCGCCGGTAGCTGCCGTCGCGCCCGTGCTGGTGCGCCTGGTTGGTGATCAGGTGGTTGACCTTCAGGCTGAGCTCCTCCTCGTCGCGAGACGAGCGGACGGAGCGCATCAGGCCGGCGTCCTCGAACTTCGTCGCCTTGCGGACGAAGAACTCGACCGTGAAGTCGGTGATCGGCCCGTCCTGGTCGTCGACGGCGTGGACGACGAACTGCTGGAAGCGGGGGGTCTTCGGCCGCGCGGCGTAGGTCTCCTGGGTGACCTGCCGGAGCGTGCCGCGAAGCGCCTCGAAGTCGTCGGCGCTCTGGCTGCGGAGGGCGCGGAGCAAGAGACCGCCGAGCAGGGTCTGCTCGGGATGCTTCTTCCGGAACGTGCCGACGATGCTGCCGTGGTCGAGGTCGGGGAGCACCCCGAAGGCGACCTGAACCGGGCGCGCCGTCCAGCTCCAGTCGTACGGCCGGTGGGTGCTGTTGTCGAGCTGGGGCCGGGTCGGGTCGAGGATGAACTTGACCGTGTCCAGCGACGTCCCGGAGATGACCACCGTCCCGTCGGTGCCGGGCTTGTTGATCAGCTTGCGCAGGCCGGGGTAGTCGTCGACGCCGACCATGATCGTCGTCTGGATCGCGTCCGGGCGGTAGGCCGGCTCCGCGATCAGCAGGTCGCGCTCCGCCAGCCACCACTGGTACGGGCTCGCCAGCTCCAGGCCGTCGAGGATCTTGCGGCCGACCTCGAGGAAATCCGGCCCCAGCTCCTTGCGCCCTTTGACCAGCGAACCGAGGAACGACTTGCCCCGGTGGGCGAGGGGAGAGCCGAAGTTGGCCGGCGCCAGCATCACCAGCCGCCGCACCGGGCAGTCGGCCAGCCGGTTGCCGTCGCGCTGGTAGTAGCGCCAGATCCAGTGGCGGATCACCAGGCCGCCGGTCGAGTGGACGATGACGTTGAGGTCGCACTGCTTGACGCCGCTGCGGTCGATGAACCCGCGCTCCCGCAGCCGGTCGTTCAGCCCGTCGGCGACGTCCTGGAACGTCAGGTTGTCCTCGCGCGACTGGTAGTCCGCGAAGTAGACCAGATCGGCGTCGAGCCCTTGGTCGACCAGGAAATCCTTCAGCCCGTGGAACGAGTGGGAGCTGTCGCTCCAGCCGTGGATGAGCAGGGTTCTTTCCGCCATGGGATGCCTCCTTGTCGTCGTACCTGGATGTGACGGATCCGGACGGAGGATTTCCTCGATCTCCGCGCGTCTCGTCGTTCCCTATAATGTAGAAGATCTTCAACAGACAAGGAGGCACTTTCATGGAGTCAGCGTCTCGCCGGTTCTCCGTGCAGTCTCGGTTCCCTCTGGCCGGTCCGCCCGTGCCGACCCCGTTCGCGGCGCCGGACCGGCCGATCGTCCGGTCGGTGCTGACGGTTCTGTGTGTCCCGCTCGTGCTGGCGGTCCTGCTCTCCCTGGCGACCGGGTGCGCGCCCGCTCCGCCCGGCTCGGCCCCGAGCGCGACCTCCGGGGGCGAAGGGACCGGTTCCGGCGTCACCACCAGCTCGGCCTCTCCGCCGTCGTTCCAGCTCTCCCCCGACCTCCAGCACGACGTCATCGCTCCCCACGCCGGGGCGGCCGGGCTCCAGCCGTCGGTCAACGAGCTGGCCTGGACCAGCTTCATCGCCCTCAACTGGCCGGCGAGCCCAGAGCAGCGTGGCGTCGCGAACCGCGACAACGTCACCGGCGGCCAGCAGCCGGACCCGGAGGGCGGATCGGGCCAGGCGGCGTCGCCGACGGTCTGGGAGACCTTCAAGGAGACCTCGGAGATCTTCCTCGATCCGCCGACCAAGCCGGCCGCGTGGAACACGCCTCAGCCGGTGCCTCCCCAGTGCCCGGCGGTCGAGGTGCCGTCGAACGTCAGCGGCGTGCCGTCGCCCAAGACGGTGGTCACCAACCAGCTCTACGAGAACATCGTGCCGTTCACCAACTCGCCGCTGATCGACCAGAACGGCAAGGACGTCTGGTTCGAGGTGCGGGTCAACAGACCGTTCTTCGACTTCATCGTCGACAACGGCTACTACGACAGCCGCAACCAGCCGAAGGACATCTTCAACGCGCCGAAAGGGTCGAACCTGACCGCCAAGGTCGGCTCGATCGTGGTCAAGGCGGCCTGGAAGGAGCTGGGGAAGGGCGACGATCCGACCCACTTCTACACCACCGAGGCCCTGATCCTGCCCGACGGGCCGACCGGATCGTGCCGCAAGGCGCTCATGGGGCTGGTCGGTCTCCACATCGTCCACAAGACCGCCACCCGTCCGGAGTGGGTGTGGGCCACCTTCGAGCAGGTGGACAACGCGCCGACCCAAGGGGCGGTCGTGCCGACCGGCGCCCACTTTTCGTTCAACGATCCGTCGTGCACCACCTGCAAGGTCAACCAGGAGCCGGCCGCCGGCTCCAGCACCCCGGTGCAGGTCGAGCGGGTGATCCCCATTCCGGACGACGTGGCCCAGCTCAACGCCGAGTACCAGGCCGGCCTGGTCGACGCCGGCAACACCCTCAACAGCCAGTCGGTCTGGCAGTACTACGAGCTGGTCAACGCCCAGTGGCCCGCCGACCCGCCCAAGCGCAAGATCTACGGCGGCCCGATGCCGCAGTTCCTGGCCAACACGACGCTCGAGACCTACTTCCAGACGCCGGACGCGAGCGTCACCCCGCCCCATAGCTGCATGGGGTGCCACGGCCAGTACGCCCAGAAGAAGGACTTCATCTTCGCCCTGTACAAGGCGTGCCCGGCCGGCAGCGGCTGCGGCGGAACCATCGAGCTGACCGGCCCGGAGATGCTCAAGTCGCGGTAGGAGGGGGACGGGGCGGTCGATTCCCCGTGGTCGGGGCACCGCGAGGGCGCGTGGCGCGGTGCCCCGGTTGCTATTCTCCGCGGGCGATGGGCGTGACGAACCTCCTCGGCGGCCGGTCAGGGGACCGGGTCCGGGCCCTGATCAGCCTGATCAGCCTGCTCGGCGTGCTCGCCCTCCTGCCCGGTTGTGCTCCAGGCCGGACCGCTTCGGATCGAGCGGGTCGGCCCGATCGGGTGGACGAGCAGGATGGGCAGAACGGGGAGCTTTCCGAAAACCAGATCCAGCGGCTGGAGTCCCTGGGCTATCTCGGTTTTTCGCCCAAGGCCGACCCGGACGCGGCGTCGGGGGTCGTCCTCCACGAGAAGGGCTGCTCGTGTCGCGGCTACGACCTGCTGACCTACTCGGCACTCGGCCGAGCAGACCTGATCGACGCGCGGGGCCGGGTGGTCCGGACGTGGCATGCCCCCCAAGAGGTGTGGGAGCGTGCGACCTTCACTCCTGAGGGCGACCTGCTGGTGGTCGGCCTCGAGAAGGTCGGTGACTCCCACCGGAAGCGTCGGCGGATCCTGGTGCGCCTGAGCTTCGACGGCCAGCGCCTCTGGAAACGCGTTCTCCCGGTGCACCACGTGGCCAAGGAACGGTCCGACGGTCGCATCGCCACCCTGACGTCGCGCTCGCGCAAAATCCCCGCGATCTTCGAAGACCAGCCGGCCATCGACAACGGCTTCGCCATTCTCTCCCCGGACGGCCGCACCATCGAGGAAGAGCACTCGCTCTACGACATGCTCTCCCGGCGCCCCGACCTCGTCACCCTCCGGACCTTCCGGGGCGGCGGCCCCAGGATCCGCCGGGACCTCCTTCACGCCAACTACTTCCAGTCGATGCCGGGCGGCGCGCTGGCCGAGCGCGATCCCCTCTACGATGCCGGCAACGTCCTCGTCACCCTGCGCCGCCAGGACACGGTGGCCGTCTTCGACCGCGCGCGCGCCGAGGTGATCTGGGCCTGGGGGCCAGGCCAGGTGATCGGGCTCCACGAAGCCACCGTCCTCGACAACGGCCACCTCCTCCTGTTCGACAACCGCTGCCGGAGCTCCAAGCCCGAGCAAGGAGACGGCTGGTCACGCGTCGTCGAGCTCGACCCGCTCACCCGGAAGATCGTCTGGCAATACCGGGCCGATCCCCCGGAAGACTTCTACTCCCACTCCCGCGGCACCGCCGCCCGCCTCGACAACGGCAACACTCTCATCTCCTCCTCCAACCAGGGCCGCGTCTTCGAAGTCACCCCCGCAGGCGAGATCGTCTGGGAGTACCGCACCCCCCATCGCGACGGCAAAGGGCACCGGGCGGTTCTGCGGGCTCAGAGGTACCCGGAGAGCTTCATCGACCCGCTACGGCGGCGGGTGCGATAGCCGTCCTCCCTTCCGTCCGCGCCCTCGCTCTCAGAGTCCTCGCGGACAAGGTCGAGCACGGCGAGCTCGACGCCCAGGCGAACCGCGTCGAGCTCCTCCTCCCGCAGCCCTCCCCGGCCGCCTGATGGGCCGCTGGCCGGCGGCCAAGGCCCGGCGCGTCCTCGAGGCGATCTCAACTCTCCCCGACGCCTCGCATCTCAGTCGCGGTTTTCGAAGTGGCGTAGCGCCTCCTCGTCGTACTCGACCGTCAGTTCCCTCGAAGGTTCCGCGAATCCAAGAGGCGCCTCGCCCCGTGCATACCCGATCGCTCGGTAGGTCCGCAGCCGCTTCTCGAACATCCGTAACAGCATCGGAACCTCGCAGTCGACGTAGTCGTAGATCCGCACCTCGCTCTTGGCAGGGTGATGGCGATGAAGGCGCCCGCTGTACTGGATCAGCGTGCCCTTCCAGGAGACCGGCATCGCCAGGAACAGCGTATCGAGCCGTGGGTCGTCGAAGCCTTCTCCGATGTAACGGCCGGTCGCCAGCACCAGCCGCTCCTCAGAGTCCGGAAGAGATTCCAGTTGGTCGGATGCTTTTCGCCGCTTCTTGGCAGTCATTCCACCTTGTAGCACCACAAGGTGGCGGACCGCGGGTCGGAGGTTTTCGGCAAGGAGCTCCAGATGGTCCTTCCTCTCGGTGAGCACGATCGGTGAGCGGCCCTCCTCCAGGGCTGCGATGATGTCATTCACGATCATCCGGGTGCGGGCCTCGTCGCTGGCGAGGGCGCGATAGACCTCTTGAATGCCCTGGATGCTCGAGTCCCCGCTCTTCTCGGCCAGTTGGAAGGGAGTCTCGCGGACGATGAGCTTGTGCCCGAAGAGGCGGCGTGCTGCCTGGCTTTTGGCGTCGATCTTGAACCGTACCGGGCCGAGCTGCATCTCCGTGATCGGGTGATGACCGTCGCGGCGCTGGGGAGTGGCCGTCAATCCGACGATGTAACGCGCCTTCACCTCGGAGAGCACCCGCTCGAACGAAACCGCCGGGAGGTGGTGACACTCGTCGACGATCACCTGCCCGTAGCTCGCCACGCGGTCGTCGACCTGCCCCTTGCGCGCCAGGCTCTGGATCATCGCTACGTCGAGGAGGCCCTTCGGCTTGCGCTTGCCGCCACCGATCTGGCCGATCTTCTTCCCGCTGACACCGAGGAACATTGCAAGCTGCGCCATCCACTGTTCGAGGAGTGGCTTGCGGTGGACGAGAACGAGCGTGCTGCAAGCGCGTCGAGCCACGAGATAGGCGCCGAGCACAGTCTTGCCGATGCCGGGAGGGCCGACGAAGACGCCGGTGTCGTGGGCCAAGAGAGCCGCGGCCGCCTTCTCCTGGACAGGCGTCAGCTTGCCTTCGAACTCGAGGTCGAGCGCGTCCCCCTCATGGCGTTCATCCTCGACCTGCAGTGTGACCCCGTGTTCGGCCAGAAGCTGCTCGGCAGCATCCAGGCAGCCCCGAGGCAGGGCCACCCACAGCGGCAGGTCCTCCGCGCAAGCGATCACCCGCGGCGTCAGCGCGGTGGACAGGCGCATCCTCTGCTTCTTGTAGAACTCGGGATTCTGAAACGCGGCGAGCCGTTTCAACTGGGTGAGGAGCGGCGAGGGGAGACCGGCCTTCTCGATGAACAGACGCTGTGAGAGGACACTCTTGACGACAGGTGGCAACGGTTCCGAGATGGATTGAGGCGGATTCTTTCCGGACGGGGACCGTGTCCACGGGGCACGCACCTGCTCGTCTTCCACGAGCTCGGCCGCCCGTACGCCGGTCACCCGGCCGCTCCGGGTGGCCTCCCGGGCGATCTCTTCCGCGAAGCCCACTTCGATGCGTTGCACCGTGGAGAGGAAGGCCCACTGATCGCCGTAGGGTTGGAAGACCTCGTCGACGAAGACGCTGTTCCCCTGCTGCCGGAGCTTCCGTTGGAGCGGCAGTGCGATGAGGTTTCCGAAGCCGCCACGGGGCATGGTGTCTTGGTTTGGAAACAGCCGGTCGTAAGACGTCATGGTCAGCTCATGGCGGCGGCTCATCGTCTCGGTGATGAGGAAGCAGCCCATGCGCCGTGCCACGTGCGCCGGAACGGGCGCCGTGAAGAAGAACCAGGCATGACCTCCACAACCGGACCGGGACCGCTCGATCGCGACCGGAACCTCCGCAGCGTCGCAAGTTTCCTTGAAGGCCGCCACGTCCTCGCTCCAGGACTCGCCGTCGAAGTCGACCGCCAAGAACCAGCAGGTCTCGTCCTCGAGCAGGGGATAGACGCCGACGACTTGCCGTCCCTGGAGGTGGTCGAGCAGCACCTGGTCAGACACCGGCAGGAACGCCTGGTGGCTGCAGTCGCCGCACTTCCCCCCGGTCTTGAGCGCGCAAAGGCCGGGCATCCACTTGTTCGAGCACGCGGGCGAGTAGCCGGCCTTCCTGCTCCTCTTGCTGACGAAGCGCGTCGCGAACAGGTCCGGCCGGCCCCGAAACAGTGACCGGAAGAGCTGGACCTTCTCCTGCGCCGTCTTTGGAGGGTCGTTTGCCGTCGGGTGGGGGAGCGTCGGTGAAGAGGTACCCTGCTCGAGCGCCTCCAGCTCGCGCCGGAGCGCGGAGATCTCCTCCCGTGCCACCTGACGTGTGCGCTCAGCCGCCGAGAGGCGCGCTTCCTCGCGGGCCAGGTCTTCGAGGATGTCTTCCTTGGACCGGGTCACGTTGATCACCGTTCCGAAGCCGGAAATCGGCTTCATCCCGCGTCGTCTGGAGAGCTCACTTGGTGCCGAGTCGGCGAGCGACGCTAGTAGAAGTGAGCTTTTCGCGGCAGTCAGCTCTTCCGGAGAAACAGGAGAGAGCCTCTCATTTCAACGGGGTCATTCGCCTTGGCGACCAGCTCCAGCCGTGCGATCGACTCTCAGAGACTCATCCGGTCCTGTCTTGTCGCCGGGGCAACACGAGCACGACCTCGCCATCTCGGATCTCGATCCGGATCTCCTGCCCTGTCGCCTCTCGAACGAGCTGAATGATCCTGCGGATGCCGGTTCCCGCTCGTGTCACGAGGCCGGCATCGGCCAGACGGGAGTAGATCGTCGGGTTCCGAACCACGTGGATACCCGCTCGCATGGACCCTTCATCGACCCCATTCGGTGGTTTCCCGGGAGTGTGGAGCTCGACTCTGTCGTCCATGATGAACAACCGGACGGGTCCACGGATCGTGTAGTCCCGATGGCCGACGGCGTTGACCACCGCTTCTCGGAGGGCCTCCTTCGGAAGCTCCGGCATCCGCTCTGGCTCGAAGCCCCGGATCCGATGCGGAGTCGCAAGGTGGAGGTCGAGGAACCGCTCCGCCTGGTCGATCACGTCGAGGAGACGTCCGGTCAAGTCCTTTCGGTCCGAAGGCTCGAGCGAGTCCTCGGTTCCTGGGAAACGGGCTGCGGTGATCTGGGCGTACGGCAGGTGGCGCTGTGGCTCTCGTCCGAAGAGCACGATTCCTCCGAGAGTCGGGTGGCCGTTATCGACCAGGTTCCAGTTCCTCAGGAGCCGTTCCCGGTCCGGATCGAGATGCGCCTGGCCGGTCCTCTCGAGGTACTCCTCGAAGGCGTCCATGTCCAGGTCCGAGAGCGAGAGCCGGACCATCGGGCTCTCGTCGTAGTAGAGGCTCTCGGTGGCCTGGAAGAGTCGAAGAAGCTCTTCTCGTGAGGCCTGTCTACGTCCGGAGGTGGTGCGGATGTAGTAGACGCCGCGGTTCGTCCGATAGGGCCGCATGTCGCCCTTCGGCACGTTGACCACGACGACCGGATGCTCTGAGTCATCCGGTTGCAGGACCTCCTGGACCACGGTGACCGGAGGTTCGCAATTGTGGTAGGCGACGTTGTCGATGCTTCGCGCCACCGCGTCAGCGTCCTCCACGCCGACGACTTGCCGGCCCTCCGTGACGCCGAGGATGAGCTGCCCTCCGTCCGTGTTCGCCATGGCGACGAGAGCTGCGGCCAGCTTGTCCTTGTGGACGGGCCACTCCTTGAACTCCGTGTGGAGGCCCTCCCAGCGCGCGATCCGTTCCCGGAGCTCCGTCACGTCCATTCGTCGCCCCCCACGCCGCCGTACTTTTCGGAGCGAAGCCGGAACGCTTCCTCTCCGCCCTCCATGATCGTCTTGACCTGCTCGCGGATCCTACGATCGTCGATCGAGCCGCGTTGTGCGATCCTGGTTCCCTCTCGCGCCGCTTCCAACGCGAGGATCTGCTCCGCGTCCCCGATGACCGGGATATTCGCGTTGTGCGTCGCGGCGATGACTTGACGCCGCTGGTGATGCTCGTCGGAGGCCCTTCTGCTCCCTGAGAATCTGGACCACGTCCTCGTACACGAAGCGGTTGTCCAGGTCGTCCTCCGGCTGATCGAGCACCAGCACCCGCCCTTCGAGCGCAAAAAGAAGAAGCAAGATGGCGGTTGCGCGCTGCCCTACGGAGAGCTGATCCAGAGGCCGATACTCGCCGCCGACCTGCAGCGATACCTGGAGAGAGTCCTCGGGAATCAGCGTCTCGAGCTCGTGGAGCCGCGATTCGTCCGCCCGGATCCACTCGACGAGCTTCGTGCTCATGGCTTCAGAGAGTCCGAAGCGCTCCTGAACCTCCGCATCCCCCCCGCGGACAGCGGCAGAGAGAGCGATCCCGTCCGTGGCCTCGGGAGCCACGAGGTTGTCGATCGCCGTGTCGTACAGACCGGCACCTCGGAGGAGGGCTTTCAGGTCCTCTCTGTATCGGGCTCTTTGGCCCTTGAGCTCGACGCTCAGCTTGACCCGTTGTTCCAGCAACCGACCGATTCCGTCTGCTCGCTCCCTGCGCAACCGGTGCTCCTCGAGCCGGCGCTCCCGGACCGTCCGCAGGATCTCTTCGCGCCTCTCGAGATCCTTCTGCAGCTCGCCCTCGATTCGGGACAGCTCCTCGATCTGGGGCGCCAGCCGCGCCCGCTCTTCGTTGAGGCGCAAAAGCCGGTCTGGATCGAGTTGGTCCGAGTGAGCTTCCCGCTTGATCCGGTCGATCTCCTCCTTGAGCGGAGCCAGTGCCTCCTTCCACCGTGTTTCCACGTTTCCCAACTGCTTGCTTGCACCGGCGAAGAGCTCCCGGCCCTGTTCGACGAGACGTGACAACTCCTGCCGGAGCTCCTGGACGATGCCGCCGGCCCCGTCGAGGAGCGCCTTGTGCCGGCTCTCGCCACGCCCGAGGCGCCGTTCCGCGCCTTCGAGGGTCGTGACGACCTCCGCGCCCAGACGGTTCCAGTCCTCACCGGCCTCGTTCACAGTTCGGACGGCGCTCCGCAGGTGCTCGCCGTCACTCCGCAGGCGGCTCGCGTCTTGGAGCTTGGCGGTGGCATCGTGCTTCTCGTAGACCGTGAGCTCGACGTCGATCGTGCGGAGCCGACTCTGGAGCTCATCTCTCTTGGCCAGGCGCTTGCGGAGGCCTTGGATCCGTCGAGCGTTGGCCTCGAGGTCCTCGATCGCGGCGCGAACCGCCTGACCACGCCGTTCGGCCTCCTCCCCGATGAGCTCGTCGAGAAGGCTGAGACGGTACTCTTCGCTCCCCGCGACGAGGTAAATTTCCCGCTGACCGAAGATCGTCGGGCCACCCGCAGGGCCCAGGAGGTCGGCGGGAGGGACCGGGATCACACGCTCGGTGTCGAGCTCCACGACCTCGGGCTCCTCACCGAGAACCCGCCGCACCCTGTAGCGTCTGGGGGTCTCGTCATCGACGGGGCGCTCGAGGATCACCTCCACCCGTCCGCCGCTCCCCAACGCGTGGCGGACGAGCTGGTGGCGGTAGTCCTCGTCGGCCAAGGGCCGGATGCCCAGAGCGTAGCGGAGTGTCTCCAGGATCGCCGACTTCCCGGCTCCACGGCCTCCGATCAGCACGTTCAGGTCCTTGTTCCACTCGATCTCGAGGTTTCCCAGGAAGCCGGAGCTGGTGACGCGGAAGGTCCCGAGGCGACAGTGAGGAGCCCGAGGCGGAGCACCCAGGGCGAGCCGGGTGGCCGGGTCGTGGAGGGCCAGCCGAAGCGCTTCGGGGTCGAGAACGCTCAGCTTCAGATAGGTCGCCCGAGGATCTCCGCTCTTCGTGGTCTTCGATCCGATCTCGTCAATGGCCTTCGGGTCGGAGAACTCGACCTTGGCGAGTCGGTTCAACCTGTCGGGAGCGAGGACGCTCGTGGTCCGGAGCCGGTCCAGCACGCTCTCCGGGCAATGTTCGATGGCGTCGGGGGCAACCTCGCGCAAGAACTGGGCGGCGTCTTCCATGCGGAAGCTCTTGCAGAAACCGTTCGCCTGATCGGGATGGGGGAGGATCAACAAGCAGCCGAGCTTCTCCCGCAGCTTGCGCAGGAAGTCCTCGATCCTGCCGCTACAGCGGATGTCGCGGTGGGAGCGATCGTCTGCAAACAGGGGCTGCGACGGATCCACGTCGGCACTCTGCAGGAAGCTGTTGATCGCGGTGAGCTCTTGGTCCTGAGAGAAGATGGCAAGCACATGGAGGCCGTGCTTGGGTACCTGGAAAGAGATCTCGGCGCCGGGAAGGACTGTGATCCCTCGAGCTGCCGCCTGCTTCCGG
The DNA here is from genome assembly GCA_963843755.1 of uncultured Acidobacteriota bacterium. GTDB lineage: Bacteria > Acidobacteriota > Thermoanaerobaculia > Multivoradales > DATKCC01 > CAWJLS01. The sequence goes on along the minus strand of CAWJLS010000009.1, from coordinate 193,696 downwards.
ATCGGTTCGAACCACCGCTCTCGCACTCCGTTGTAGTCCGTGATCGCCGCGAGCTCGATCTTGGAGGCGATGAGCTGTTCCACGTACTTCTCGACGACGGCCGAACGGCCTCGCGAGGATTCGAGGTCGGCGCCGTCTGGAGCGCGAAAGCTCGCCACGCCCGGGCTGTGGAGGTGAAGGTCGACGCGCCTCCACCGAGCGCCGCAGGACACCGCGGGTCCATCTCCCGCGTCGGAGGGCGCTGAGTGCGTGGGGGCCGGTGTCGTCATGGGTTCTCGGATCTCCTGCCAGCTCGTACGGCTCGGCGCTCCAGGATGGTCTGCCCAAGTGTACCGCCTGTTTCTTCAAGGCCCCACGACGATTCTCCACTGGGACGGCCCTGTGAGTGCGACTGCGCTGACCGGCCTCCCGGGAGAGATAAGATCCTCCGTCGATGGCTGAACAACGACGACGTCCGTCCGCCGCGCGCGGGAAGGGCTCCGGCGCCGCCCGCAAGGTCGTTCAACGCAAGCCCCGGTTCCTGGGCTGGCGCACGACCGACGAGGAGGAGATCGAGCGCCGCCGGCTCCGGGCCGAGGCCGAGCCGCTGGAGGTCCGGCCTATCGAGACGACCCACCACCCTTTCGCCAGCTTCGCCGTGGGCTCGGGCGGCAGGGAGCCGGGGAAGCCCGACGGGGGGCCGAAGGATCGAGTGGATCACCAGGTGGAGTACCGGGTGGAGATCCGCTCGCTCGACGAGCACCTGAACACCTGTAGCTGCCCCGACCACCGGATCAACGGCCTGGGCACCTGCAAGCACGTGGAGGCGGTGCTGCTCCGCCTGGCCGAGGAGGGATTCGGCGGCGGGGCTGGCGACGAGAGTGGCTCGCCGGACCTGTCCAGAGGGGCGGGAGGGACCGGAGAGGCCGGCCGGCCCGCAGCCCGCCGCCGGCGGGTGGAGATCTTCCTCGACCGGGCCGCCGATCCGCCCCGGGTCCGCGTGCTCCGCCCGCCGGGGAGGCCGGTGAAGCGGGTCGAGGATCTCCTGGACCCGTTCTTCGGGACGGACGGCACGCTCCTGGCCCCGCCGGAATCGGCCATCCCGGCCCTGGCCCGGCGGCTCGAGGCGGCGCCCCGGCGCGTGCGGGAGCGCGTGCGGCTGTCGGCGGAGCTCCCCGCCTGGGCGGAGGAGGAGGCCCGCCGGGCGGCCCGCCAGAGCGCTCGGGAGCGCTTCGAAGCCGACGTCGCGGCGGGCAAACGGAGCCTGGACCTGCTGCGCCACCGCCTCTACTCCTACCAGGAGGAAGGCGCGCTCCACCTGGCCTTCGCCGAGCGCGCCCTGCTGGGCGATGAGATGGGCCTGGGCAAGACGGTCCAGGCGATCGCCGCCTGCGAGCTGCTCCGGCGCCTCCGGGGGATCGAGCGCGTGCTCGTGGTCAGCCCGGTGTCGCTCAAGGGCGAGTGGGAAGAGCAGATCGCCAAGTTCACCGACCTGCCGTCGCTGCTGGTGATGGGGCGCCGCGCGGAGCGCCTGCGCCAGTACCGGGAGCGCTCGTTCTTCTACCTCACCAACTACGAGCAGATCCTCTCCGACGGCGAGGACCTCCAGCGCCTGCTGGCGCCCGACGTCATCATCCTGGACGAGGCCCAGCGGATCAAGAACTGGCGCACCAAGACGGCGCAGGCGGTCAAGCGCCTGGAGAGCCGCTACGCCTTCGTTCTCACCGGCACGCCGCTCGAGAACCGCATCGACGATCTCTACTCCATCGTCCAGTTCCTCGACCCGCGGGTCTTCGGCCCCCTGTTTCGCTTCAACCGGGACTTCCACGAGCTGGACGAGCGCGGCCGCCCGGTGGGCTACAAGAACCTCAGCGAGATGCACCGGCGCCTGCGGCCGGTGCTGCTCCGGCGGCGCAAGGGCGACGTGGAAGGGCAGCTCCCCGGGCGCACGGTCAACTCCTACTACGTGTCCATGCACAAGGAGCAACAGCTCCGCTACGAGGAGTACGAGATGCGGGCGGCCCGGCTCGCCGCCATCGCCAAGCGCCGGCACCTGACCCGGGAGGAGTTCGAGAAGCTCCAGATGAACCTGGCCTGTATGCGCATGGTGTGCGACACCCCGTACATCCTCGACCCCGAGTGCCGCATCTGCCCCAAGCTGGAAGAGCTCGAGGCGGTCTTCGAGGAGCTGCTGGGCGAGGACGGCCAGAAGGTGCTCGTCTTCTCCGAGTGGGAACGGATGTTGGAGCTGGTGCGCGAGCTCGCCATCGAGATGAAGGTCGGCTTCGCCTGGCACACCGGCTCCGTGCCACAGGGCAAGCGCCGCGACGAGATCCGGCGTTTCAAGGACGACGCCGACTGCCGCCTCTTCCTCTCGACCGACTCCGGCGGCCTCGGCCTCAACCTCCAGGTGGCGAGCGCCGTGGTCAATCTCGACCTGCCCTGGAACCCGGCCCGGCTCGAGCAGCGCATCGCCAGGGCATGGCGCAAGCACCAGACCCGTTCGGTCCAGGTGATCCACCTGGTCACCGAACACTCGATCGAGCACCGGATGCAGACGCTCCTGGCCGGCAAGCAGGCGCTGGCGGACGACGTCCTGGACGGCCAGGGCGTCGACGAGATGCCCATGCCCTCCGGACGGGCGGCGTTCATGGAACGGCTGGAGGAGATCCTGGAAGAGCGGTTGGCCGGGAGGGCCGAGACGGCCGAGAGGCCGGCCGGCGAGGCCGCGGCGGCCCCCGAGGTTCCGGCGCCGGAGCGGCTGCGCCAGGACCTCTCGGCGCTCCTCGGCGAGCGGCTGCTGCTGCTCGATCTGCTGCCGCGGGATCTGCTTTCGCGGCCGGCTCCGGAGGAAGGTCCGGATTCATCCCAGGGCCGGCCGGAGGAGACAGCGAAGCCCGAAACGGTGCTGGCGGTCGTCGATCGCCTGGAGGGGGCCGCCGGCGAGGGCGCCCGCGAAGCCAAGGCGGAGGACGAGGCGGAGGGCGGAGCGGGGATCCAGGCAGAGATCGAAGCCGCGGTCGGCCGCTGCTTCGGCGACGGCCCGGGCGCACCGCGGCTCGAGCTGCTCGACCGGGCGACCTACGAGACCGTCCGCCGCCTGGCCGACGCCGGCGTGCTCCAGCTCGCCCCGGGCATGGACGGCGCTGGCGGCCTCGGGAGCGAGCCCCTGGTCCGCTCGCCGGCCCTGGCCGCCCCCTCCAACCGCCGGGAAGAGCAACGCCGGCGCCGCCTGGCCGAGGCCCGCGACCGCCTGGCAGCGGCCCAGCGCAAGCTCCGCATGACGCGCCTCCTGACCGGCCACGACTTCGCTGCCGAGGCCCTGGCTCCCCTGACCGCGTCCCTCTCCGAAGGCCTCCTCGGCCTGGCCCGGCTCGCGGGGATCGACGGCGACAGCGCCCTCGACCTCCGAGAGCCGCTCGAAGAGCGCTTCGGCCCGCTCACCGCGGACGGAATCAAGCTCCTCGGTCTTCTCGAAGCGATGCGCTCGGAAGGCCTGGAAGACACCACCCCGGACGGGGCGCTGGAGGAGTGGGTGGGGAAGGGGGAAACCCTCCTCCAGGGCATCGAGGAGACCCTCGACCGGGCGGCGCTGGGCGGGAAGGGCTGAGGCGGCCGGCCTTCGGGGGGACTGGTCCGCTCGGCTCGCGGGAACCCTCTATTTCTTCGGGTGTTCCGGGCAAGCCTCGTCCTCGTCGGCGCGGCAAGGCTTTTCAATTATCGGCGGCCGGGGCGGCCGGCCCAGGCCCTCAGCCGCGACCTCATCGCAGCCTGTACAGCGTCAGCAGGGCGGCGTAGCCGCTGGGCAGGGTTAGGGGCGGCTCCTCCAGATCCCGGTATCGGACGGCCATCTCCAGGAAGTAGCGGGCGTGGAAGAACGCTTCGAGAATCGGCCGGGTCGCGGCGGGCCAGATCGCGTTGTCTTCGAGGGTGAAGGTCTTGCCGGTGCCTGCCTCGACGATCTCCAGGAACCAGGGATGGAGCGAGCGGCCGGGGACCAGGCTTTCGAGGGTCGTGACGATCGTGCGCGTTGTCTCCTGGAGCCAGAACACCTTGAAGCTCTGGTGGTAGAAGCGGTAGACGGGATCTTCGAAGCCCCAGTGGTCGCTCGCCGCCTCGAAGAGCGATCCGAGCTCGTCCGACCGCGCCCGGAGGTTGGCCAGAAGTGTTTCCTCGGCGGAGCGGTCGCTCTCTGGAGAAGCACACTCGTCACCCGTTGTTTCCCTGCCCTCTAGCGCGCCGCCAAAGACCTCGGGCGGCTCCCTCTCGGGCACTCCGCCACGCCCTTCGACCTCGTCGAACGGCCGGATCCACTCGACGCGACCGTGGGTGAACCGAACGCGATACTCCACCCAGCGACGAGTCTCGGTCCCGCCGTCAGGCTCGGACGTGTAGATCCGCAGGTCCCCGTGGAAGGGCCACTCCACGTCCCGGGTCAAGCCCTGCCCCAGCCCGCGTGCCTTGCGGATCAGCCGACCCTCTGCCGTGATGAGGTAGGTGTCGAAGAGGCACTCGAACTCCTTCGTCTGGAAGCGAAGCGCCTGGTCCGCCGGCTCAGGCAGGGGGTATTCACAGTAGACGGTGTCGAACAGGCCCATGGTCTCCTCGTGGGTGGCGCGTCGGATGGCGGTGGTGGTGAAGGGCGGTAATCATCTCCATAAAGGATAATATAATATCGATGAGGTGATATAGGTCCTCGTGCGGTGCAATGGGTTTCGTGGGGCCGCGTCTCCGGTCGCTCGACCTCCTCGGCCACACCATCACCCAAGCGGCCGAAGCCCTGAACGTCAGCCGCAAGACCCTGTCGGCGATCGTCAACGGCCGTGCCGGCATCAGCCCCGAGATGGCTGTCCGGCTCTCGCTGGCCTTCGGCACCACCGCCGAGAGCTGGCTCGCCCAGCAGCTCCAGTACGACCTCTGTCAGGCGGAGAAGAAGCTCGACACGCTACACGTGAAGCCGCTCACGACCGCGTGAGGACCATCCGCCACCTCTTCGTCTATGGCACTCTTATGAAGGTTCGGGAGATTGGCGAGGGCGGTGATCCGGCGGTTCTTTTCTGGTACGCTCAGTAGAGATCAAGCGAAAACGGCGGGTTCAGCGGCCTCCTCCATCGGAGGTTCGTAGAGATCCTCGCCGCGGTACGATCTCCAAGCCCTGAGTCTTCACCCGATGCCGATCCGACTGGCCAACCTGCCCGCGACGCTCGAGTACGAGGGAGCCGAGGGATGCGCGATCTGGGAGGGCTATGCCGTTCCGGACGCGGAGGCGTTTCGTGGTTTCCTCGGAGGGGCTGTCGCCTCTCGCCTCCACGACGCGGAGGAGACGGAGAGCTTCGAAGAGGAGCTACGGGGCTTGGCAGCGACCGGTGTCGACACGGAGTTCCTGGAGGCCTTCTTGACGGCTGTTCCAGAGACAGAACCCTGGGAAGTCGGTGAGGCGCTGGCCGAAACCGTGCTCGCCGAGGATCAGAGCCGTGAGGTCATCTGGCCCTGGAATCAGGTCCGCGACCGCCGGACTCCACGGGCTAGCCTTCCAGGAGCGGATCTCGTTGGTTTCTGCTGTGACGAGACCGGCGCTTGTCTTCTCTTCGGCGAGGTGAAGACCTCCCGGGACTCCAGCAGTCCACCGCAGGTGATGTACGGCAGCGGGGGGATGACCTGGCAGCTCGAGAGCAATGCGACGGTGCTCGACAAGCAGCATGCGCTGCTCAAGTGGCTCCGCTTCCGGTGCCTCACTCCGGAGCTGGAGGCTGTCTACCGGGAGGCAGTCTCCAGGTACCTCGAATCCGATGGGGCGGAGGTCCTCATCACCGGCGTCCTGTTGCGCGATACTCCATGCAACGAGAAGGACGTGGAGAGTCGCGCGCGGCATCTCGGAGTCCAACTGGAGGCTCCTACGCGTGTCGAAGTCTTGGCCTGGTACCTGCCCATCCCCGTGGACGAATGGGTCAAAGAGCTCGGGGGCACGACTTGAGCTGGGTGCTCGACAGCCTCGATGAGGCTCGCTTCGAGCGGGCCCGGGAGCAAGCCAGCCGACGGCGCCTCGTGGCTACGCTGGACGTGGATCCGGTGGATCTGGGCGACCCGATGGAGCTGCAGGATGTCGGCAATGAGCTGGAGCTCGCGGTCTTCGATCTATTGGCTCGGGTGGAGTACGACGAGCCCTTGCGCAGGGCGAGCGCCGATGCGTTCCAGGTGCTCCGCGCCGTCCCGCTGCCCAGGGACGCGGTCAGCACTGGTGCGTGGCTTCTCCGTCTCAGTTGCCTTGCCATCTTGGGTGACCGCGGCGCGGACGCCCGGCGGATTCTCCTGGAGATCGGCATCCCGGCCCTTCCGCTCGAGGCCGAGGACTGGGGGCTCCGCGTCTGGTCGATCTCCCTGGACACGTGGCTTCGACTGATCCGAAAGCAGGGTTGGGACGATCTGGACCAAGTGCAGGAGAACGTCCTTCGCATTCGGGAAGCGCAACGGCAGAGCGAGCCCCAGTACCTGGAGCGACTCGAAGGTGACGGCACGCAGCAGCCGGCGTGGCGCTTGATCGCCGAATACCACCTCTCCAGGGCGGCAGAAATCCTGAGCGTCTTCCTGGGGCAGGGAACCGGTGTGGACGGCCGCTTCGACATCCACCAGCAACTGGAAGCCCAGTTCGACCGCGCCATCGGAGCGTGCGCCCGCGGGCACCTTGTCGAGCTCGAAGGCCTCCTCCGGCTCGTGGCGCACTCCGCGCGAACACTGGTCGACAACAGCATCTGGACCGTCTCCCGCGCCGTCAACAGCCGCGTCACCCGGTTCGTCGAGGACATCGTTTCCCGCGCACGGGAGCATCCGCTCTTCGAGGTCCTTCCGCCGCAGAGGAGGACCCTCCACGAGGAGGGCCTGCTCGGCTCGAGCCATCGCTCGGTGGTCGTCAGCCTGCCGACGTCGAGCGGCAAGACCCTGATCGCCGTCTTCCGCATGCTCCAGGCGCTCAACCAGTTCGACGACGAGCGCGGCTGGATCGCCTACCTGGCGCCGACGCGCGCGCTGGTCAAGCAGACGATGGTCCGCCTGCGGCGTGATCTACGACCCCTGGACATCGCGGTCGAGAGCGTCAGCCCGGCGCTCGATGTCGATGGGATCGAGGCGGCGATGCTCACCGACGAGGACCGCACTCGCCAGTTCCGTGTGCTGGTGACTACTCCGGAGAAGCTGGATCTGATGATCCGGGCCGGTTGGGAGAAGAAGATCCAGCGGCCGCTGACCCTCTGCGTCGTTGATGAGGCCCACAACCTGGCGACCCCGGGCCGAGGCATCAAGCTCGAGCTCCTTTTGGCGACGATCAACCGCGAGTGCCGGCACGCCCAGTTCCTCCTTCTGACGCCCTTCATCGAGAATGCGAAGCAGATCGCGCGCTGGCTGGCACCGCAGAGCCACAAAGACGTGGGATTGACGCTGGACTGGGCGCCCAACGATCGCGTGATCGCGATCGCGGAACCGGAGACGACGGAGCGGCGTGGAGGCTTCAGGGTCAAGCTCTCGACCGTCCAGACCTCGAAGGACACGTTGTCGATCCCCGAAGAGCTGAGGCTCCGGGAGGACCGTCCACTCGGGCTGTCCTGGTCTCAGGCCAAGGCGCAGGGTGCCCTCGCGGCGGCGACCGCCGAGCAACTTCGTGACCGCGGGACCGTCATCGTGCTCGCGAACACCCCACGGAACACCTGGTCCCTCGCGGAGCGCTTCAAGTCCAGCGCACGGCGGTCGCGGCGCTCACCGGAGGTTCAGACCGCCAAGCGGTTCCTGGGGCACGAGCTGGGTGAGGAGTTCCCCCTGGTCGAGCTCCTCGACCACGGGATCGGTGTGCACCACGCGGGGCTGTCCGACGAGGCGCGGGCCCTGGTGGAGTGGCTGACGGAACGGGGCGATCTCGACGTCCTGGTCGCGACGACGACGATCGCCCAGGGAGTCAACTTCCCCGTGTCCGGGGTGGTGATGGCCTCCCATCAGTATCCCTCCCGTCAGTATCCCTTTTCGCAGGACATGCCAGCCGAGGACTTCTGGAACCTGGCAGGCCGCGCCGGCCGGGTCGATCAGGGGGACCTGGGTATCGTGGCGCTTGCGGCAGGGACGGAGGAGAAGAGCGAGCGTCTTCGGGAGTTCGTCTGCCGGAACGTCGGCGTGCTCAATTCGACCCTGATTGCGATGGTGCAAGAGGCGTCCGAGCTTGGGCGGCTCACCTCGCTCGAAAGCCTTTCGTATCGGCCGGAGTGGTCGTCTTTTCTCCAGTACCTGGCGCACACGTACCGCCAGATCGGGAACCACGAGCAGTTCGCTCTCGAGGTGGAGCAGGTCCTCCGCGGCACCCTCGGCTTCCAGGAGCTGCGCCGCAGCCACCCTGCGATGGCCGCCCAACTTGTGACCGGCGTTCAACGCTACGGCGGGCGGCTGTTCGGCAAACCGCTTGCCTTGGTCGACAGCACTGGGTTCTCGATGGAAACGGTCTTGGGAACTCTCTCGCGGCTCTCCGAGAGTCGGATCGACCGGGATGCCTGGACGACGGACCTCTTCTCCGGTCCACGCCCCCACCTGCGCACGATGATGGGGATCCTGCTCCAGGTACCCGAGCTCCGCGAGAATCTGTTGGACGTCATTCCTGACCAGACGCAAAGCGGCGACACCCTCGCGCGGATCGTCTGCGACTGGGTCCAGGGCCGGTCTCTTCCCGAGATCGCGTCCGAGTACTTCGAAGTGACCACGAAGCAGGGCCCGGACGTCACGGCCTCGATGACCAAGTGCTGCCAGCGTCTTTTCGGACGCCTGACCCAGAGCGCCTCCTGGGGCCTGGCAGCCCTCCAGACGCTGACCTTCCGGGACGAGCTCGACGAGCTGCCGGAAGGCGAGCAGCGGAGCCTCCGCAACCTCCCGGCGCGCGTCTACTACGGCGTGAACACGGACGAAGCCCTCTCTCTCCGGCTGGTCGGCGTACCCCGGACCGCCGCCGACCCGCTGGCCAAGGCCGTCGGCCTGACCAGCGAGACACCGCTCTCCCAGGTCCGCGCGAAGCTCCGAGACCTGGGCGAAGCCCCCTGGCGCGCGGCCCTCGGTGAGCTGGGCGCGACCTACCGGACCGTCTGGTCGATCGTCGAGGGAGAGGCGCCTGAGAGCCGGTAGGCCGCCGGTCGCCGTCGGTGGTGGTGGCGGTCGGCCCGGCCCGGTTCGTGGCGATCGACGGGGAGGCGTCCTCGATCGCGCGCGCCGCGCTGGGTGGCTGAGGCTTACATCTCTACTTCGGCGGCTCCACGCCCAGATCCTTGCAGATCTTCCTGGCCAGGTTGTCGTGGATTTCGGTATGCCGAGGAACCGCGGAGCGCCGATTCTGGGCCGGGTTGTGCCACCAGGAATGTCGCCCGCCCTCCCGGAGCAGATCGCAGCCGTGGGATCGAAGGTGCTTGAGGAGCTTGCGGCGCTTCACACCGCGATCTTCTCTTCGCGGAAACCTTTTCCGGCGGACCGGATTGCGTCCTCCCGATTCAGCTCGAGAGCCTCCCGGAGCGTCACCTCCAAGGTCTCCATGAGCTCCTCGTGACTCCGCTCCTGGCAGTTGACGCCCGGGATCTCCTCGATCCAGCCGATCCACCAGTCGCCCTCTTGCTTGATCACCGCAGTGTATTCGCCGCGCATGAAGTCCTCGCTTGCCTGGGTCTGGCCGGCTGTCATGCAGCCAGCGGGGCGCTTCGTCCTGCCTGTCGAGAGTATAACCAGGAGCAGGAGCTCGTATTCTCTCGGCGATCGTCGGCACGAACCGTCCTGACCGTCTATGCTGCCGGGGGACCATGCACTCTCCGACCGCTCACCAAGAACCCGCCGTCCGCCACCTCTTCGTCTACGGCACCCTCATGCAGGGCGAGGACAACCCCGTCCGGCAGGAGCTCGACGCGGGGACGGAACGGGTCGGCGCCGCCACCATGCCGGGGGCGAGGCTCTTCGCGGTCGACTGGCACCCGGCGGCCGTGCCGTCGTCAGAGCCGAGCGACCTGGTGCACGGCGAGGTCTACCTGCTGCACGATCCGGATCGGGTGCTCGAGGCCCTGGACTGCTACGAAGGCTGCGGGCCGGACGATCCGGAACCGCGGTTCTTCCGCCGGGAGGCGTGGACCGTCGAGCTGGCAGGGGGCGAGCGCGTCCAGGCCTGGGTCTACCTCTGGAACCGCCCGGTCGACGGGCTGCCGCGCATCAGCTCGGGCGATTGGCGGAGGCGGTCGAGGGAACGAGGGGTCGCCTTCAGACGGTTCGGAGGTCATCCCCTCTGCGCTCGAGCAGCCCCCGATTCACAAGTGATGCAACACACTCCTCGATCGGCGTCCGCATGGACTTGGTCGTCCGGCTGAACCCGAACAGCCGCGCCACCTCGCTCACGGCCTCCTCTTCGCCGATGCCTGCCGAGGCCTCGACCACGGCGACGATCGCCGCGCCGATCTCCTCCGGGGCGATCTTGTCCATCTGCCGCAGGCTCTGGTGCTGGTCGCTCCGATCACGAAGGTCGAAAGCCGCCCCGTCGGGAGCCCAGAGGAACTCGCCCCGCCGGTCGATCTTGCCTTGACGCATGGCATGCCCGATCGCCTTCAGAATCGTCGCCTGGAGGCGGCTCCCGGCCCGTTGGTAACCGGCGGCGTCCACGAGCCGCCGGATCACCTCGCTCTCGTGCACGGGGCTCTCGAAAGTCACGACGGCGACCACCCACGGGGCCAGCTTGCCGGGTGACACCGTGTGGAGCTCCTGCCCGCGGAGCTCGTGAGGGAGTGTCGACACGTCGGCGCATCGGTAAGGCTCTGCTCGCAGGGTGCGGCGGTCGGCCGCTGACGCGTCGCGCTGAAACGGCTCGTCCGGGGCTGGGCCCTCGCCGTCGTCCGTGGCCGGCTCCGCTCGCTGCTTCTCTGAACACGGTCGCCTTCCCCGAGCCCTGGCCCGCTCCAGGCTCTCCGCGATCTTGCGCAGCTCCCGGTCCGGGTTGTGGAACCAGTCGGTGCTCCACACTCGGTGGAGACTCCACCCGAGGCCTTCGAGCACCTCCTGGCGGAGCCGATCCCGGTCCCGCGCCCAGCGCGCGCTGTGGTAGGTCCTGCCGTCGCACTCGATCCCGAGGAGGTAGCGCCCGGGCCGCTCCGGGTCGACCACCCCCAGGTCGATGAAGAATCCGCCGCTGCCGACCTGGGGATGGATTTCGTAGCCCAGGCTCTGCACCGCGGCGCCGACATGCTCTTCGAACGCCGAGTCCGGGGCCCGCTCTGACGGCGAGGGCAGGTCGAGCCGGCCGGTCTCGGCGTACTGCAGGTAGCGCTTCAGTGCGGCGACGCCCCGGGCGTCCGTGCCGTCGAGCCTGACCTCGTCGGCCTTGAAGTTGGAGAAGACCTCGCAGCGATAGCGGGCTCGTGTCGTCAGGACGTTCAGGCGTCGCTCGCCGCCGTCCTGGTTCAGCGGGCCGAACCGCATCCACAGCGTTCCACCCTCCTGCTTGCCGTACCCGACGCTGATGAAGATGATGTCGCGCTCGTCCCCCTGGACGTTCTCCAGGTTCTTGACGAAGAACGGCTCGTCCGGATGGGCGTTGAAGAACCCCTCGGCCCCCGGATGCTGTCGCCGCCGGAGCTCCACCTGGTCCTGGATCTGTTGCGCCTGCGATTGGCTGAACGCCGCGACGCCGAGGCTCCGGCCGGGATGAGCACGCGCGTGATCCATCACCGCGTCAGCGACGATCTCGGCCTCGCCCTGGTTGTAGCGCTTGGTCCCGGGCTCATAGACGGTCTCGGGATGATGATGGAGCACCACGCCGAGCTCTTCCCTCGCATGATCCGGGCTGGGGAAGACGAGGAGCTTGTTGTCGTAGTACTCGTGGTTCGAGGCGGCGATCAGCGAGTCGTGCCGGCTCCGGTAGTGCCAGCGGAGCATGCGGTCCGGGACGCCCTTGGACGCGAACAGCCCCAGAATGCTCTCCAGGTCTCCCGTGAACGACCTCGATTCGTCTTCTTCCGCGTCGTCGACGAGCTTCTCGAAGAAGGGCGTGGGAGGGAGCTGCTTGCTGTCGCCGACGACCACCGCCTGGCGGGCCCGGAGAATCGCCCCGAACGCGTCGACCGGCCGGACCTGGCTGGCCTCGTCGAAGATCACGAGGTCGAAGGTCAGGGCGCCCGGCGGCAGGTAGCTGGCGACGGAGAGCGGGCTCATCATGAAGACCGGCTTGATCCGGAGGATCGCATCGCCGGCTTCGTCCATCAGCCTCCGAATGGCCTTGTGTCGCCGCCGCTTTTCCATCTCGTGGCGCAGGACTCCGAGCTGCCCGGATCCGTTCCGGGCCGGAAGCTGTTCCCAGTGGGCGTAAGCGACCCGGGCGCGGTTGGCGAGCACGCGCCGGCGGTCGAGCTCCTGGAAGGCGCGCACCACCTCCTCGTGGCTTCGTCCGTCGAAGCGGGCGAGCTCCGGGCGCTCGGTCAGCGCCCGTTCGATCAGGGCGTTGTGCCACTCGTAGCCCAGGAGGTCGGCCAGGTGCCGGACCGCTCCGGGCCAGCGGGCGGCCAGGTCGGCCAGCTTGGAGAGCCCCTCGTCCCGCAGCGCAGCGTCGGAGTGGTTGTACCGGACGATGTCGTGGAGGGTGGCCGGCTCCTCCTGCCATGCCTCGAGCCGCCGGGCGAGATCCTCGAATACCGGGTCGAGCTCCCCCTCGGGACGAAGCCACTCGGTCTCGCGGCGTAGCTCGAGCAACTCCTCGAGCTCCGAGAGCAGCTCGGACAGGCGTGTCACCTCGCTCTCGGCCCGCGCTCGCGCTTCGCGGATGTCCTCGGGAGAGGCGTCGGCTTCGGTCACAGCCAGGAAGGCAGCGGGAAGCTCTCCCGCCGCCACGTCCGCATGGGCCTGCCGGAGCCAGGTGGACGCCTCGTCGAGAGCTGCCCAGTCCGAGCCTCCGCTGCGCCATCGCTCTCCGAACAGCCTGGCGAAGAGAGGCGTCTCCTCGTCGAAGGCGCTTTCGAGCTGCTGCGACTGGCGGATGCCTTCGACCAGGGAGAGCCGGTCCTCGAAAGCCTTGGGGAGCTTCGAAGCGCTCAGGGCGCGCAGCTCCCGGATCGCCTGGCGATAGTCGGGCGCCAGGAAGCGCCACCAGCGCTCCCCGAACTGCACCAGGGCACCCCGGAGCGCCAACACGTCCCGCGTCCACGCCTCCGGCAGCAACTGGGGGTCGAAATCCTCATGGAGCGATCGGTACTGGCGCCCCTGATCGAGCACCCGGTCGAGCCGGTCGATCTCCGAGGTCCACGCGGAATCGCCGACAGCCACGCCCCGGAGGTCCGGCATACGGGCCGCCCTTTCCGCAGCGGCGAGGAGCCGGCGCGCGTCGCCGAGGCTCTCGGGCTCCGCGAGATGAAGACGCTCGGACAGGGACCGGAGGCTCTGGCGGCAGGAACCCAGGTGCTCCTCGGTCGTTTCGTAGAGGCGGCCGAGGCGGTCACGGTCCCGGGGCACGAGAGCCGACTTCGTCGAAGACCAGAAACGGTGATCCGCCGGCACGCTCGTCGTCTCGAGCACGGACTGAAGCTCGGTGGCGGCGGCGGTCCGGTCCTGAAACGCGGGCGCCGTCCACTCGTCCCATTCGTCGCGGTCCTCGATCATCGGCGGGGTCTCGTCGCCGAGCCGCCGCCGGGCCGCCAACGCCTGGCCGTAGGCCTGGAAAGGGCTGATCGAGCTCTCCCCGATGGGCTGGTGGATCGCGTCGACGTAGGCGTTCAGCCGGTTCCGGTGCGCGACCAGATCCCGCACAGTCTCTGCCCCCGGAATCTTCGGCTTGCCCAGGTTCAGGGTGCGTTGCAGCTCCTCCAGAAAGGAGCGCTTGTTGGTCCGGTGGCTGTGAAGCTCCAGGCAGGCGTCGCCGACGCCGTCCTCGTCGAGGCGGCGCTTCACTACGTCGAGCGCCGCCATCTTCTCCGCCACGAAGAGGACCTTCTTGCCGCGCGCTACGTGCTCGGCGATCAGGTTGCTGATCGTCTGGCTCTTGCCCGTCCCCGGCGGACCCTGGATCACCAGGTTGCGCCCCTCCAGCACGTCGAGGATGGCGAGCGTCTGCGAGCTGTCCGCGTCGCGGATCTGGTGGAGGTCTCCGAGATCGACCTGCTCATCGAGCGAGCGTTCTTCGGAGAACGGCGATCCGCCGTCCTCGAACCCCTCCTCTCCAAGCAGCCCTTCGAGGACCGGGTTCAGCCCGGGCGTCGCCTGGTTGGGCCAGCGCTCGGGATCGAGATCCTCGTACATCAGCAGCTTGCTGAACCAGAAGAAGCCCAGGTTCAGTGTGCCGGGATCGACGGACCAGCCGTTCTGCTCCGCGACGGCCGCGCTCACCGCCGCGAAGTACTGCTCGAGGTCCAGGTCTTCCAGCGACGGGAGAAGAGGCAGGTCGATCCGAAACTCGGTCTTGAGCTTGGCTTGGAGCGAGAGGTTGTCGCCCAGCTCGTCGCCGGTGTAGCGCAGCCGGAACCGGGCGCGCGCCGAGGTGCGGTCGAGCGTGACGGGGATCAGCACCAGGGGCGCCGCGCGCTCCCTGTCGCTCGAAGACGCCTCGAACCAGCGCAACATGCCGAGGGCGAGGTAGAGCGTGTTGACCCCCTGCTCTTCGATCGTCGAGCGGGCCGCGTAGTACGTGTTGAGCAGCCGGCGCTCGAGGATGGGGGCCGCATACGGCGTCTGGAGCTTCGTGTCCTGGTGGCGCGCTGCCGCCCCCTGCGTCTCCTCGGGCTGGTCGGTGGGGGTGTTCTGCGCGAGCCACTCCGCCAGGAGATCGCCTTCGATCCGCCGGGCCCCCTCGTCGAGCAACTCGTCCGGCGCAGGCAGGAACGTCATCGCCCGGTCCTTGACCACCAGCGTCTCGAAGACCTGCGCCGGCACCTCGTCGACGATCTCGACGCCCTTGCTCCGCAGTTTCCGATAGTTGAGGAGCGTGTTGCGCAGGCTCAGGTCGAGCAACTCGGCCCGGGCCTTGTCGAGCTCGTCGAGGATTCGGGACATCAGGTCACAACCTCCCACTACCTACCACCGCGTAGACCGGAGCGAGAACGGTCCAGCAGAACGGCGGTTGAGCACCTTGGAGTCGTCTGAGGATCGATGGTACCCGATGCTCCGGGCGCTCGCGGTCACGAACGACGTGACGTTGAACACGGAGAAGCGGAGCGGCCGCCGGAGCCGCTTCGGCTATCCGATCCATGCCGGGGGCCGGCACCTGGGCCACATCACCCGCCCGGAGGAGGCCTTCCCGGCCGCCTTCCACACCGTGCGTCGCCTGGCGGCCGACCCCGCGTCCGTCGCCCTGTTCGTGGAGGCCCTCGACGCCGAGACCCTCGCCATCCTCGGTCGCGCGATCGTGCGCCGGCTGAGCGGCTGACCGGGTCCGGTCGCGCGGCGGGCCGGCGCAGAGGGTCACCGGCCGGCCCGCCGCGGACTCCGGCGGCTTCTGCCGACCGCCACCGCGGCGGCGATACCCTGACGGAGTTGGAAATCATCGATCCAAAGGACGAGGGGCACGGCTGAGATGACGCGAGATCTAAGCTACTACCTGTCGCTGAGCTACAAGTACGAGCTGGAGGCCGACCCGGAGGACGGTGGGTTCTTCGCGAGTCATCCGGAGCTGCCTGGATGCTTTGCGCAGGGTGAGACCGCAGACGAGGCTGTGAAAGAGCTGGATGCGGCACGGGAGGTCTGGTTCGAAGTGCGGCTCGAAGACGGTCTGTCGATCCCGGAGCCTCTCCCCGTGACCCAGGAGATCCGGTGATGGCCCAGGGTTCTGGCATCGAGTGGACGGAGTCGACCTGGAATCCGGTCACCGGGTGCACGAAGGTGAGCCCTGGGTGCAAGCACTGCTACGCCCAGCGGATGGCGAAGCGGCTCCGGGCGATGGGGCAGGCGAACTACGCCAACGGGTTCGAGCTGACGCTCCAGCCGCACATGCTGGAGCTGCCGCTCCGGTGGAAGAAACCGCAGACCGTCTTCATGAGCTCGATGAGCGACCTCTTCCACGATGGGGTGCCGATCGAGTACGTCCGGCGGGTGTTCGACGTGATGCGGCAAGCCCACTGGCATCGCTTCCAGGTGCTCACCAAGCGGGCCGAGCGCCTGGCGCGCCTGGCGCCGGAGCTCGAGTGGACCGAGAACGTCTGGATGGGCGTGAGTGTCGAAACGCATCGCTACCGCCACCGGATCGACCTCCTCCGGTCGACGCCTTCGCGGGTCAAGTTCCTCTCGCTCGAGCCGTTGCTCGGGCCGCTCCATGATCTCGATCTCGAGGGGATCGACTGGGTGATCGTCGGCGGGGAATCGGGACCGAAGGCCCGGCCGATGGACGCCGCGTGGGTGACCGACCTCCGCGACCAGTGCCGGCGTGCCCGAGTGCCGTTCTTCTTCAAGCAGTGGGGTGGCAAGAACAAGAAGAAGGCGGGACGGGTGCTCCAAGGGCGGACGTGGAGCGAGATGCCATGGTCGAAGGTGACTTCTGGAGCCGTCCCGGTCTGAGGCTTGGCCGAGCCTCGCGAGGTAACGAGATGACTGGACTGGACGAGCTTCGGAGCCTCACAAGCCTCGCCGAGTACCGCCTCAGCCGCCCTCGGCAGCCTCGCGAAGCCGCCCGTCGGCCGTGAGCAGCTCAAGGCCTTCGATCTCGCGGCGGGCGAGGAGGTAGGTCGCCAGGTGGAGGGCGTCGAGGCTCCGAAGGAGGGTGGCCGGCGCGACGGTATCGGCCAGGCTGCTGACCTCGCGGGTCAGCTTCCAGATCTCGCAGCGGCTCCCCAGGCTGCGGACGGAGCGCCCGGCGTCGGCGAGGAGTTGTTCCGGCCTTTCTCCGAGGTGACGGACGCGGAGGAACGCGGGGGCTGTCTCGACCAGGCTGAGGCGGGAGGTGACGAGGTAGTCGGCCCGGGACAGCCGCTCGTTGATCTCGGGTGTCAGGCCCTTTCCCGGGACCGGGCGGAGGATGGCCGAGCTGTCCAAGTAGGGGGCGGAGGCCATCGGATCAGCGGGAAGCGCTGGCGGCGATCGGGGTGGCTTCGGTGGCGCCTCCGGAGCTGTCGGACCTGGTGTCCGCCCTGCTTTTGCGACGTGTGTCCGGGGATGGGGTGGTCCGTCTCTCGACCTCGCGCGGCCGATCAGCATACCGTGCTTCGGCGACCCGATCTCGCCAAGCGGACTCCTGCGAACCTTTGCAAACCTCCTCACATGTGGTAATGAAGTAGTTGTTCGTAAGAGACGAGAGACGGGGCCCGGACCGCCTCACCATGAACCGTTGTTCGTGAAGGGAGGACTGTCATGTGGAAGTGCGTGTTCCTGCTCGTGGTCGCCGCCGTTGTCGTCGCCTTGCCTGCCGCCGCCTCGACTACCGCGCCGGCCGCGAGCCAGCCGGTGAAGGCCTCGGCCGGGCCGGTCGAGCCATCGGCGCAAAACGGCTGTACGGCTCAAAACGACAACTGCCCTGACGGCTGTCCAACGATCAGTTGCAGCGGTACGACCTCCTGCCTCGTGGGCTCCAACTATGTGGAGTGCGATGGCAATCGGACGTACTGCCAGATGGGTTGTAACGTCTGCTACGCCGACGCCATCTGCGGGCCGAGGCCTGGCAACTCCATCCATTGCCAGGGTTCCTACTACTGCAATTCCGCCGACGGGTGTTGGGTCACCTGTGACTTCTATACGACCTATTGCCCGGACGCGCCACCGAGCTGCCCCTACCCCAACTGATCCGCGGAGGTAGCCGCGGACACGAGAGCGCCGGGGATCCGTGCACGGGGCCCCGGCGCGCTCTCGCCATCGAAGGTTCCGATTCGTCCGCCCGCCCTCCGCCGCCCCAACCCCTCCCGATCCTCTCCCCATCCACCCCTCTTTACTGGCTCTCTCCTGCGAGAGACGGCGCTCCGCGTTAAGCTGTCCCCACCATGAAAGTCGGACGCAATGACCCTTGTCCGTGCGGGTCCGGGAAGAAGTACAAGAAGTGCTGCATGCCGCTGGAGCTGGTGGGTGGTCGGGGCCAGAAGGAGGCGGTGCGGGAGTCGGGCGCCGGGGCGATCCGGCAGGCCGCCGAGACCGCCGCGGAGTGGCAGGTGGACGTGGTGCCGCTCCAGATGCGGATCGAGGCCGAGGCGAGCGCGCGGCCGTGCGCGGTGCTGGTGACGGCGGGCGGGTTCGTCCTGGATCACGAGATGCTGGACCGGCCGGTGCCGGAGCCGGACGCGGTGGCGGAGCCGATGGTCCGCAGTGTGCGGAAGGCGATGCGGCGGGTGGGGGCGGTGCCGAAGGCTCTGCGGGTGCGCCGGCCGGAGATGGTCGAGGCGCTCGCCGCCCGGATTGATCTGCTCGCGTCCAAGGGCGCGGACGACGGGGTGGCGCAGGTGCCGATCGACTGGGGGGACCTGGACGAGCTCGACGACGCCGCGTTCTCGCTGATCGAGGCGATGGGCGGGGCACCGGCGCGGTATTTCGCCTGCCGCCCGGAGGCCTGGAGCGCCTGGGGGCTGCCGGAGGAGACGGTGGCGCGGGTCTTCTCCGCCGCGGCCGGGTTCTTCCGCGCCGCGCCGTGGGAGGTGCTGGCCAACGTGGACGCGCTCGAGATCGAGGTTCCGTCTCCACCGGGAGCGGACCACCGCACCTGGACGGCGACGATCATGGGCATGGGCGGGGAGGAGTACGGGATCGCGCTCTACTCGGAGCCGGGAGATTTCTGGGCCCTGTTCGAGGCGCCGGAGTGGGCCCCGGACGACGAGGTCTACAACATCACCGGGGAGGTGATCTCTCTCTCCTTCGATCCGGGGCACGCCGTGCCGGGGGCCATGCGCCGGGAGATCGCCCGGGCCGGCTGGGAGGTCGCCGGGGCGGCGGCCTATCCGAGCATCATCACCATCAACACCCTGGCCGGCGGGCTGCCGCGCGCGGACGCGGAGGCGCTGGCGGCGATCCTCGAAGCCGTCCCCCGGTTTGCCGAACAGCACGCGAAGGCGATCGAGGCGAACCGCCCGGTGCCGCCGGAGACCGACCGGGAGACCGGGCTCACGATCACCTACCGTGCCGAGGCGGCCGAGCGGGTGGCCCAGAATCTCCATGAAGCCGGAACGGGGGACGACGAGTACGAGGACTGGGATCTGGAGTTCCCCGGCTCGCTCACGGTGCTCACGCCCGGCTCGACCGAAGGTCCCGGGGCCGAGCCCGAGGCGGTGCTCGAGCAGGTCGGGAAACGGAGCTTCGAGGAGTACCAGGCCCATCTGGACGGGGAGCTCGAGATCACCGAGCGCTTCGCCGAGCACCTTCGGACGGCCGCCGGCCTCAAGGAGGCGACGGTCGAGCGCCACTGGTCCAACGCGGACCTCTTCGTCCGGTTCCTGGTCGACACCCGCGGCGTGCCGGTCCGGGCGATGCACGAGTACGACCTGCGCATGTTCCTCTTCGACTGGTACCCGCGCAAGGTCATGGCCTCGCTCACCGAGGCGCGGTCGGTCCCCGTCTCGCTCAAGCGCTTCTTCGAGTACGTGGCGGCGGCGGAGGGGGTCATCTGCCGCTGGGCGCAGCCGATCCTCGCCGCCCGTGACACCTTCGAGGAGCGCTGGGAGACCTGCCCGGGCAGCTTCTTCGCGGATGGCGCCGTGATCGACTGGCGGATGCCCCACGAGGGCGACCTCATGGTCCGATGCATGATTCCAACCGACCGCCTCGGCGACGACGCGGAGTGGGGCGGCATGATGGGGCCGCGCGAGGCCGAGCTGATGACCGAGCTCCACGCCCGCTGGCTGCTCTGGCGCGACGAGGCGATCCGCGCCGGCCACCCGCACCCGGACGAGCTCAAGGAGCTCCTGCTCGAGCGTCAGCACGCCTGGGAGACGGCACCCCTTCCGCGACTGGACGGCAAGACGCCGTACGAGGTGGTGGTCGCCGAGCAGGCCGAGAGGGCCGAACGGGATCGGGAGGGCTGAGCGCCGAGCACGAACCGCCGCGCAGCGGATCGCAGCCTTTCCGACGGGAGCACGGCAGGACGTGTGTTAACGCCGATCGTCTTGTGATACCGTTCAGCATCATGCAAACGACGATCTCCATAAGATGGCAGACGGTCGTGCCCAAGGAGGCGCGCGAGGCGCTGGGACTCACGCCCCGGTCCAAGCTCTCCTGGGAGGTGCGCGGTGGGGTCGCCATCGTCGTGCCCATCCCCGAGGACCCGGTCCGGGGCTCGCTCGGCATCCTTCGCGACGAGCGCCTGACGACCGAGGACCTGCTCGAGGAGCGGCGGCGGGAGCGGGAGCGCGAGGAGGCGGCGGATCGGGAGCTCGGGTTCGGGGTGCCGCTCGCCCCCTCTCGGACGGGCGAGGACACCTGAGTGTCCGGCTATGTGCTCGACACCTCGGCCCTCCTGGCCCTGCTGCGGGACGAGCCGGGGGCGCAGCAGGTGCTCGAGATCCTGGGCTCCGGGCTGGCGGGCGAGGTCCACGAGCCCCCGTTTCGCTATGGCGCGGAAGATGCCGGGAACGACGCCCCGACCGGCGCCGAGCCCGTCCTCCTGCCCTTCATTGCGGTGATGGAGCTCGAGTATCGGGCCGAGCGGCTGTGGGGGCGCTACCAGGCGGAGCGGCTGAGCGCCCTGGTGCGGGCCTGGCCGGTGGAGGTGGTCGAGTCCGGGCCCCTCTGGCGGCGCGAGGCGGCGGCGGTCAAGGTGTCCGGCGGTCTGTCCCTCGCCGACGCCTGGATCTGCTCGCTGGCGATCCTCTCCTCCGCCCGGCTGGTGCACAAGGACCCGGAGTACGACGCGGTGCCCGGGCTCGAGAGCCTGCGGCTGCCGGACGGGAAGTAGGCGAGATGGGCGAGAGCGAGCCGGAGCTGCCGGCCGCCGAGTAACGCGGCGGGGGCGGCGGGGTTGCCGACCTCCTTTCAGGGCCTCCGCATCTGCCGGTTTGTGCCTGCCCACGGCCTGCTAGCATGCCGGCGGTTCGTTCTTCCGCGCCTCCCGGCCTGACAGCTTGAAAGGAGTCCCCGATGCCGTCTCGCTCCGCATCCGTCCGCTCCCGGTCCGTTCTGTCCACCCCGCTGGCGTTCGCCGCTGTGGTGGCTCTCGTCGCGGCGGCGACTCTTCTTGCTCCCACGTTGGCCGCCGCGGCCCCTGCTCAGTCGAGTGAGCCCCCGTCCCCGTTCGACCACCTGGCCTACAGGAACGTCGGTCCGGTCAACATGAGCGGCCGGGTGGCGGATGTCGAGGGCGTGGCCGGGGACCCGAATGTGGTCTGGGTCGGCGCGGCCTCGGGCGGCGTGTGGAAGTCGGTCGACGGTGGGCTGACGTTCGACCCGGTGTTCGACGACCAGCCGATCGCGTCGATCGGAGCCATCGGCATCGCCCCGTCCAACCCGGACGTGGTCTATGTCGGCACGGGGGAGTCGGCGGTGCGCAACAGCGTCTCCTTCGGCAACGGGGTCTACAAGACGACCGACGGCGGCCAGAGCTGGAGCCACGTCGGCCTCGACGGCACGCGCCACATCTCGAAGGTCCTGGTCGATCCGACCGACCCGGACACGGTCTACGTCGGCGCCCTGGGCTCGATCTACGGACCGAGCGAGCAGCGCGGCGTGTTCAAGTCGACCGACGGTGGTGCCACCTGGCAGAAGGTGCTCTATCTCGATGACACCCATGGCGTCGCCGACTTGGGGCTCGATCCCTCCAACCCGAAGATCCTCTACGCCGCGCTCTGGTACTTCGACCGCAAGCCGTGGACCTTCATCAGCGGCGACGAGAAGGGCGGGCTGTGGAAGTCGGTCGACGGTGGCGCCACCTGGGAGAAGCTCGACGGCAAGGGTCCGAAGGGTGATCAGAAGGGGTTGCCGAAGCTGATCGGCCGGATCGGTGTCCAGGTCGCCCGGTCCCATCCGGAGACGGTCTACGCCATCGCCGAGTCGAACGAGGGTACGCTCTTCCGTTCGGACGACCGGGGGGTGACGTTCCGCAAGGTGTGCGACGAGCCGGAGATCGTCTCCCGCGGCCTCTACTACACCCACGTGCGGGTCGACCCGATGGACGAGAACCGGGTCTACGCCGTGGCGAGCCGGCTCCAGGTGTCGATCGACGGCGGCCACACCTTCAAGCGCATCTCGCGCACCACCCACGTCGACTTCCATGCCCTGTGGATCGACCCGACCGACCCCGACCGCATGTGGCAGGGGCAGGACGGGGGCGTCGCCGTCTCCTATGACCGGGGCGCCACTTGGGAGCCGATCCGCAACCTGCCGATCGCCCAGTTCTACCAGGTCAATGCCGACGACCGGCAGCCGTTCTACCGGGTCGGCGGCGGCCTCCAGGACAACGGCACCTGGGTCGGCCCGAGCCGCACCCGCGAGCCTGCCGGGATTCTCGAGGACGACTGGCGGATGATCTCCTTCGGCGACGCCTACTGGCTCCAGTTCGACCCGGACGACCCGGACCTGACGCTGTCCGAGTCCCAGGGCGGCGCCATCGTCCGCACCCACCTCGAGACCCGCCAGCAGGAGGACGTCAGCCCGCAGCCGCGGAGGAACGACGGCGGCCCGGTGGGCGACCTCGAGTACCGCTTCAACTGGGACGCGCCGATCGTCGCCTCGCCGTTCGATGGCTCCAATGGACGTCGATCGATCTACTTCGGCGGCAACGTGGTCTTCAAGTCGCCCGACTTCGGCGAGACCTGGGAGGTGATCAGCCCGGATCTCACCACCGACGACCCGGCCAAGCAGGGCCCGGCCGGCGGGCCGATCTGGCCGGAGAACACCACCGCCGAGTACCACACGACGATCATCAGCCTGGCCGAGTCACCTGTGCAGCAGGGCGTGCTCTGGGCCGGTACCGACGACGGCAACCTCCAGGTCACCCGCGACGGCGGCGCCACCTGGACCAACGTGGTCGGCAACGTCTCCGGCCTGGCGCGGTTCTCGCCGGTCTCCCACGTCGAGCCGTCGGCCACCGCCGCCGGCACCGCCTACGCCGCCTTCGACCGGCACATGTTCGACGATCTCGCGCCCCACCTCTACAAGACCACCGACTTCGGCGCCACCTGGAAGAGGCTCTCGACCGACGGCATCCCGGAGCGTGCGTGGGTCCACATCGTGCGCGAGGATCCGACGAACCCGGACCTCCTCTACGCCGGCACCGAGCTCGGCCTCTTCGCCTCCTGGGACCAGGGCCGCCACTGGAGCGAGCTCGACGCCGCCAACCTCCCGACCGTGCCGGTCCACGACCTGGTCATCCAGCCGCGGGAGGACGACCTGATCGTCGGCACCCACGGCCGGGCCATGTACATCTTCGACGACTTGACCCCGATCCAGCAGTGGAGCCCGCAGGTCGCCGCCGAGCCGGCCCACCTCTTCCCGGTCCGTCCGGCGCTCCGCTTCCCGGTCCGCTTCACCCGCTACGGCCTGGGCGACCAGGAGTACAAGTCCCCCAACCCGCCCTACGGCGCCCTGATCAGCTACTCGCTGGCGGAGAAGATCGAGACGCCGCCGAAGGGGGACCAGGGCACGATGGAGGACGGGGAAGCCGAGGAAGGCATGGCCTCCCGAGGAGCGGACGGGGAGGACGGCGACACGGGCGATGCGGCCGCGGAGAGCGAGGCGATGGACGCGCCGATCAAGTCTGCCGGCGACCGCATCCGCCTCGAGATCCTGGACGCCGACGGCACCGTGGTGCGCACCATCGAGCAGAAGAAGCTACCGACCGAGAAAGGGATCAACCGGGTGGCCTGGGACCTGACCTACGACGGCCCCGCGCAGCGCAAGGTGTCGGAGGGGCTGAGCGCCGAGGAAGAGTTCTTCGGTCCCGAGCGCGGTCCGGCCGCTCTGCCCGGCACTTACACCGTCCGCCTGACGGTTGACGGCACCGCGTACGAAACCCCGGTCGAGGTGCGGCTCGATCCGCTGGTCGACACCGCGCCGGGGGCGCTCGACGCGGCCTTCCGGATGGCGTCGGACCTGACGGCGGTCAAGAGCGCCGTCAACACCGCGCTCCGTGGCCTGGACGTGGTGGTCGAAGAGAGCGCCGCCCGCCGAGCGCACGTCAAGCAGCTCGGCCGCGAAGTGCCGGAGGCCCTCGACGCGGCGTGGAAGGCGCGGGAGAAGGAGGCTCAGGAGCTGATCGTGCTGCTCGGCGGCGAGGAGGGCAAGCCGTACTGGAGCCAGGCACCACCGCTGCTCTCCGAGGTCGGCTCGCTGGAGCGCAACGTCGACGGCGGCTTCCGTGCGCCGTCCGCCCCGCAGGAGGAGTACTACCGGGACCTCGAGGACCGGGTCGGCCAGGCTCTCGACGCGGTCAACGCCTACTTCGGCAACGCCCTGCCGGCGCTCAACGAGCAGCTCGAGCAGGCGAACATCCCGCCGCTCTTCACTCCGGATCCGATCACCGTGCCGTGAGCGGCCCGGTGGACGCTGAAGGGGGCAGCGGGCCGACGGCAAGCTCCACGGAGTTCTCGACCGGCGAACGGGATCGACGATCAGACGCAGTGCAGCAAGCCTGTCCGGAAAAAAATGTGCGGGCGCCGGGGGAGGTGAGCTGCCTGGTGAGGCCTGCCGGCGCCCGCGGCCAATCCGGTGTGGTTGCCTTCACCGACGGCTTTGGTTCGGCCTCGCTCTGACCCTACGGGTGGCGGCGCGGGTTGGATGTGCCGATCGCGAAATTGCTTCGTCGTCTATGCGTGGATCACCTCAACAGGTGAGAGTGTCCAGGCGAGCGAAGCCCGTGTCGAAGGTTCGGAGGTGCCGGAACCGGACCCCGTGGTCCTCGGTGGCGGGCGCGCTCTCCCTCACTCCTCCCTGATGGATTCGACCGGGTCGATCCGGGCGCTCGCCCGTGCCGGGACGTAGCTGGCGGCGAGCGCCGCGACGCCCAGGGTGAAGGCGACGGCGAGGAAGGTCGTCGGGTCGCCGGGCCGGATCTCGAACAGCAGGCTTCGGAGCACGCGGGTGGCGAGCAGGGCGCCGCCCACGCCGACCGCCAGGCCGGCGACGACCGGCACCATGGACTCCTTGAGCACCAGGCTCCGGACCCGGGCCGGAGTCGCGCCGAGCGCCATGCGGATACCCAGCTCCCGGCGCCGCCGGCCGACGGTGTAGGCGACCACGCCGTAGATCCCGATCAGCGAGAGCACCAGGGCCAGGGCGGCGAATCCGCCCAGCAGGCCGACCGAGAACCGGCGCTGGGAGACCGAGCGCTGGATCACCCGCTCCATGGAGGCGACCTCCGCCGGCACGTTCGAGTCGACCTGGCGGATCGCCGCGCGGGCGGCCGCCGCGGTGGCGTCGGGAGCGGTCGCCGAGCGCACCACCAGGGTGGCGCTCGCCGTCCGATCCGGCCGCTGGAGGGCGTCGAAGTAGACCGTCGGTTCGACCGGCCGGTCGAGCGCCTGGTCGCGGATGTCGCCGACCACTCCCACCACCGTCGCCCAGTCGTCCGGGCCCCAGGCGCTCTCCATGCCGCCGCTGTTGATCTGCTTGCCGATCGGGTCGTCGCCGGGCCAGACGCGCTCGGCGAACGCCCGGTTGACCACCACGACCTGGGCCGTGTCGGCCCGGTCTCTGCGATCGAAGGTCCGCCCGCGGAGGACCGGGATGTGAAGCGCCTGGAAGACGCCGCCGGTGGCGAGTCGGTACTCGGCGTCGGCGTACGGCTCGGGCGCGCCGCGGACCCCCATGCGGCCGTTCGCGCCGTTGCCGGAGAGGGGCAGGGCGCTGATCACCCCGGCCGCCTCGACCCCCGGCTCCGCCTCGACCTCGTCGAGCAGCGACCGGTGGAAGGCGGCGATCGAGGCGCTCTCCTGGTAGTGGGAGACCGGCAGGTCGAAATCGACCGTCACCACGCTCCGCGGCTCGAACCCCAGGTCGACCTTCAGGATGCGCCACAGGCTCTGCACCAGGAGGCCGGAGCTGACCAGGAGCACCAGCGCCAGGGCGACCTCGGCCCCCACCAGCAGGCGCCAGCTCCGTTGCCAGCTCCGGTCGTGGCTGGCGTGAGAGCCGGTCGTGAGACCGGCCGCCGCGCTGCGGGTGAGGCGCAGCGCCGGCAGCAGCCCGAACAGCACCGCGGTGGCCACGGCCAGCCCGAGGGCGAAGGCCAGCACCTGGGGGTCCAGGCCGACGTCCGCCAGGCGTGGCACCGAGCGCGGCCCGAGCTGGACCAGCGCCCGGACCGCGGCGACGGCGAGCGCCACGCCCGCCGCGGCGCCGGCAAGGGCCACCGCCAGGCTTTCGACGAAGAGCTGGCGGAGCAGGCGCGCGCGGTTCGCCCCCAACGATCCGCGCACGGCCATTTCGTGGTACCGGTCGGTGCCCCGGGCGAGGAAGGCGCTCGCCAGGTTGGAGCAGGCGACCAGCAGGACCAGCCCCGCGGCGCCGAGCAGGATCCAGAGCGGCTTCTTGACGGAGCCGACCAGCTCGTCACGCAGCCCGGTCACCTGGACGCCGTGGGCGACGTACGCCGGGTCCTCCGAGGTGCCGTCGAGCAGCCGGGCGGTGATCGTGTCGAGCTCGGTCGTCGCCTGAGTGATGGCGGCGGCCACCGGCGCGCCGTCCCGCAGGCGGGCGATGACCCGGAAGTTGTGGGAGCTGCGGTACGGGTTGGCGGGGTAGAGCTCCTTCGGGTACCAGACGTCCGTGCCCTCCGGGAGGTCGAACGCCGCCGGCATGACCCCGACCACCCGGAGCGAGTACTCGTTGACCTCGATGCGTGCGCTGTGGCCCGCCGCGTCGAGCGGCCGGCCGCCGAGCTGGTCGCGCCAGAACCGGTGGCTGACCACGGCGACCGGCTCGGCGCCCTCCTGGTGCTCCTCCGCCCGCGGGATCCGCCCCAGCTCCGGGGCGACCCCCAGCGTGCCGAAGAACCCCTGGGAGACGATCGCGATCTCGGTCCGCATCGGCTCGGCGCCGCCGAGCACGGTCGTCTGCCAGCCGGCGTAGGCGGCCAGGGAGCGGAAGCTGTCGGACTGGTCGCGCCAGTCGCGGGCGTTCTGGCCGGCCACCTGCATCGGGCGGCCGCGCTGGTTGAGCTCCCAGACCTGGACCAGCCGGTCCGGGTTCGGGTAGGGGAGCGGCTCGAGCAGCACGCCCCGAACGACGCTGAAGATCGCCGTGTTGGCGCCGATGCCGAGGGCGAGGGTGACGACCGCCACGGCCAGGAAGCCGGGCGCCTTGCGCAGGCTGCGGACGGCGAACTTGACGTCCTGGCGCACGCCGTCGAGCCAGGCGCGGGCGCGGCCGGACGGGGTGCCCGGGTGGGCAGGGGACGAGGACGGGGACGCGGAGCGGGTCGGGGGCATCGGGCTTCTCCAGGACGGGTCGGCTGTCCAACTGACGATCGCCGGCCGGGTCCGCCCGGTCGGCGAGGTCGAGGCTTTCTGACGCCTCGTACGAACGAACGAGACCGAGGGTTACAGCGGCAGTGGCGCCTACAGGACGCCTACAGGACCCGGGGCGCGACGGCGAAGGCGACCACGTGGGTGCGCTGGCTGTCGTGGTTGAAGTTGTCGTCGCTCACCAGGAGGAGCAGCCGCCGGCCGTCGGGGAGGTCCGGGCCGAAGGTCATCCCTTCGAGGTTGTCGCTCAGCACGTGGTGGCCGGCGAGCGCCGCGGAGACGTCGAGCAGCAGGGTCTTCGACGCGGGGACGGGCCGGTGGTCCCCATGTCGGTCATCGCGGTCAGGTCGGTCATCGCGCCCGTCGCGCCGCGCGCGCCCGCCCGCGGGCGGCTCCTCGGGTCCCTCCGCGAGGGACGTGCGGCCGGTGACCTCGGTCGCGCCGTCCAGCCGGACCCGATAGAGGCGGACCGTTGTGCCGACGCCGTCGGTGTAGGAGCGCTCGAGGGAGAGCAGGTCGTGGGGCCCGAGGGCGATCAACTCGACCAGGCCGGCGACCGGCAGGCCGTCCGGCTGGGGGTGCTCGGGGGTCGGCGCCTCGGCGACCGGCGAGACCGGGTAGACCCATTCGGTGGGCGGGCCGGCGGCGGTGCCGTCCGCCGCCAGGGTCCAGCGCAACAGGCGCGATGCGCTGCCGTGGTCGACCGTCGCCTTCGGACCGTCCTGGGCGAGGGCGTTCTCGGTGCCGGTGAAGAGGTAGCGCACGCCGCGTGCGTGCTCTGGCGCTGGCGGGCTGACGGTGAGCGGCTCGAAGCCCAGGTTGTCGCGCACGCCGCGCGGGTGGGCGCCGCCGCGGCAGCGGCAGGCGTCCGGCAGGGGGAGCTCGCCGGTCATCCGGCCGTCGTCGTCGTAGCGCCGCACGAACGGGTCGATCCCGTCCTTGGCGACGCCTTCCGACGAGACGTAGACCCCACCGCCCGGGGCGAGGGCGATCCCTTCCGGGTCCACCGTGCCCTTCTCCAACAGCGCGCCGCCCCGGTCGCGGAGCGCGGTCACCGACCTCACCCGAGCGCCATCGTCCGTCAGCCTTCCCGCCCGGAGGGCGATCGCCATCCGGTACATCCGCACCGGTCCGTGGTCGTGCTCACCCCGGCTGTCGGAGAGCGCCAGGTAGTCGCCCCGCGCCGGGTCGAAGACCAGCCCGGAGAGGCCGCCGACCGGCGCCGGACGGTCCGGGTCGAGCGGCCGGACGCCGGCGGGCAGGTCCGGTCCGATCACCGCCTCGCCGAGGAAGGTGAAGCTGGGCGTCTCCTGTCCAGGGGCGACCGCCGGGGCCGGTCCGCCGGGCTGCTGCGTGGCGCAGCCGGAGGTCAGGGCGGCGAGGAGTGCCAGCAGAACCAGGGCGCGCGACGCGGCCGGTCGGAGGCCGGAAAGGGTGACCGAGGCGGTGGCAGCGGACGGGCCGGTGCCGGCGAGCCGGGCGCGGCAGAGGGAGAGGGCGGGGTGCATGGGACGGGACCTCGCGGGGCTGGACGGGGAACGGAGTCGACGGCGTGAGCGGGAGTCGGTGCGCGGGGCGAGCCTACCGCGACCGCCGCGGCTCCGGGGCCTCCCGCCTGCACGGCGCGGGGAGCCGCCCGCCTCGGATCGGAGAATCGGCTCGGAGGATGGGACCCGGGGGATGGGGTCGGCAGGACGGTAGAGTGACGATCCGGTCGCGAGCGACAGCGTGGAGGGCGGCTTCCGGGTCGGTCCGGCCGCCTCCGGCCTGTGCGGCCGCGGCCCGATGGTGTGTACAATTGGGGCACGAATCGTACATTTCAGCTATCGAACCGATCAACTGCCGCATGAACTGCGCAACCCCTGTGGAGGGCGCCGGATGGACGATCGAGTGGCGTGTCGACCCGAACTGTTGGCGCCGCGACGGGCGTCGCAGGCCGCCGAAGGAGCTTCCACGGCCCGGGACCTCAGCCGGCGCGACCTGCTCCGCGGCGCCGTCGCCGCCGGCGGGGTGGTGATGGCCGGCGCGGCGTCTCCCCGCGCGGTTCACTCCGCCCCCGCGGCCGAACCGGCGAAGGCCCCGGCAGTGCACCCGTCCGACGGACCGCGGGTGGCGGTCATCGGCGCGGGCGCCTTCGGCGGCTGGACCGCCCTCTGGCTGCTCCGCCGCGGCGCCCGGGTCACCCTGGTCGACGCCTGGGGGGCGGGCAACTCCCGCGCCAGCTCCGGCGGCGAGACCCGGGTGATCCGGGGCATGTACGGTCCGGACCGGGTCTACACCGAGTGGGTCGCCCGGGCGTTCGAGCTCTGGCGCGACGCCGAGCGGCGGTGGCAAGGGGACTTCTGTCAGCCGCTCTACCAGAAGACGGGCGCCCTCTGGATGTTCCGCGGCGACGACGGCTACGCCCGGGCGTCGATGCCGTTCATGGAGGAGGTCGGCCTCTCGGTCCGCCGGCTCGACGGGCCCGAGGCCCGGCGGCGCTTCCCCGGTATCGATTTCGACGGTGTCGCCCACGTCTACTACGAGGAGGAGGCCGGCTACCTCACCGCCCGGCGAGCGTGCCAGGCGGTGGAGCGGGCGGTGGCCGCCGAGGGGGGCGACGTGGTGCGGGCGTCGGCGGCGCCGGGCGCGGTGGCCGACGGGCGCATGGCGAGCGTCCGGCTCGACGGCGGTGCGACGCTCTCGGCCGACCACTTCGTCTTCGCCTGCGGCCCGTGGCTCGGCACGCTCTTCCCCGAGCTGGTGGGAGAGCGCCTCCGGCCGAGCCGCCAGGACGTCTTCTACTTCGGCACTCCTGCTGGGAGAGGCGCCGGCGCCAGCTCGTACGACGAGGAGTCTCTGCCGGTCTGGGTCGACTTCGGGAAGCGGGTCCTCTACGGCATCCCGGGCAACCGCAACCGCGGCTTCAAGATCGCCGACGACACCCACGGCGAGCGGATCGACCCGACCGACCTCGAACGGGTCCCGCGCCAGGACAGCCTGGAGCGTGTCCGCGCCCTGCTGCGGGAGCGCTTCCCGGGCATGGCCGGCGCGCCGCTGGTCGAGACCCGGGTCTGCCAGTACACCAACACCCCCGACGGGCACTACCTGATCGACCGCCACCCGCAGGCGGCCAACACCTGGATCGTCGGCGGCGGCTCCGGCCACGGCTTCAAGCTCTGCCCGGTGCTGGGCGAGCACGTCGCCGACTGGGTGCTCGGACGGGCGGAGCCACTCGAGAAGTTCTCGTTCGGACGACTCGAGACGCTGGACGGCTCGGAGCGCAGCCAGCTCTCCGGAAAGGAGCAGGGACCGTGAGAAGGACAGACCGCCGCCCGACCGCCGCCTCCCGATCGACCGCCACCCGATCGACCACTGCATCGGACCGAACCGGCGCACCGGCCGCCGCGGTTCTGACGTCTCTGCTGCTCGGGCTCGCCGGGCTTCTCGGGTCTCTCGCGCTCGTCGCCCTCGGTGGCTTGGCCGCCTCGCCGGCCGCCGCGGCGGAGGCGATGGCCCCGGCCGGCGACGCGGCCGTCCGCCTGGACGCCCTCGCGGAGGAGTACTGGCAGCACGTGCTCGCGCGCTCGGCGGCGCTGCGGCTCAAGGAAGGGCTGCCGGTCGAGGAGCTGCCCTCCCTCTCCTACGACGAGGCGAAGCAGGACGCGGCCTGGGCCCGGGGGTTGCTCGACCGGTTGGACACGATCGACATCGACCGCTTCGACGGTCCGCCGGAGGCCGGGGACGGCGACCACGAGCGCTGGCTGACGGCCAAGATCTTGCGCTGGGAGCTCGACCAGGTGGTCGAGGCGCCGACCGTCTTCTGGTACAGCTTCCAGGTCACTCCCTACGCCTGGGCCTTCTCGGGCGTCGGCCAGACGCTGGCGCAGGTGCCGGTGGCGACACCCGAGGACCGGCAGCGCTACCTCCACCTGCTCGACCAGCTCCCGGACATCGCGGAGACCCTGCGAGCGAACCTGGAGACCCAGCGGCGGATGGGGATCCTCGTCCCGCGGCCGGAGATCGACCTGGTGGTGGCGACGCTCTCCGCCCTGGCGCCGCACGAGGCGGGCGACCAGGCGCCGCACGAGGCGGAGAAGGGTGGCGCCCCCTCTGACCCGACAGCGCATCCCTTCCATGTCGCCTCCGCGCGGCTCGCCGGGGTCGACCCGGAGGAGGCGAAGGCGTTCGAGAGCGAGGTGGACCGCCGCATCGCCGGGCAGATCGCGCCGGCGTTCGGCCGGCTGGTGGCGATCTTCGGCGACGACTACCGGGCGGCGGCGCCGGAGGCGGTCGGCCTGGGCCAGTACCCTGGGGGCGCCGAGGCGTACCGGACGCTGGTCCGGCTGCGCACGGGGCTCGATCTCTCTCCCGGGGAGATCCACCGGCGCGGCCTGGCGGAGGTCGAACGGATCGAGGGGGAGATGGCGACGATCCGCAAGCTCCTCGGCTCCGACGCCTCGATGGCCGACTTCAACGCCATGCTGCGCACCGATCCGCGCTTCCTGGCCTGCGACCCGGCCGGCGTCGCCGAACGGCTGAACCGGCCGATCCGCCGCATCGAGCCGCTGATCGGCCGCTGGTTCCTGCACACCCCGAAGGCGCCCTACGGCGTCGGCCGCCTCGACCCGGCGCTCGAGCCGGGGATGACCTACGGCTACTACCAGTGGCCGACGCCGGGCCAGGAGCGCGGGCTCTACTATTTCAACGGCTCGAAGCTCGACCAGCGCTCCCTGGTCCAGGCCGCGGCGCTGATCTACCACGAGCTGGTTCCGGGCCACCACTTCCAGATCGCCCTCCAGAACGAGAACCACGACCTGCCCGCCTTCCGCCGGAGCTCCTTCCCGACCGCCTTCGTCGAGGGCTGGGCGGAGTACGCCTCCGGCCTGGCGGGCGAGATGGGTCTCTACGCCGAGCCCTACGACCACTACGGCCGCCTCGCCATGGACATGTTCCTGTCGTGCCGGCTGGTGGTCGACACCGGCATGAACGTCCTCGGCTGGTCGCGGGAGAAGGCGCTCGACTACATGGGCCAGCGGGTCCTCGAGTCGTCCACCCAGCTCGCCACGGAGACGCTTCGCTACTCGACCGACATCCCGGCCCAGGCGCTGGGCTACAAGCTCGGCAGCGCGACCATCTGGCGGCTGCGCCACCGGGCCGAGGAGGCCCTGGGGGACCGGTTCGACGTGCGCCGCTTCCACGACGCGGTGATCGGCCACGGCGCCATGCCGCTGGCGGTGCTGGAGGAGCACATCGACTGGTGGATCGGGCAGGAGCAGGCGCGCCGGGACGCCGCCGCGGAGTAGGCGCTTGGGGGCGGCCCGGCCGCTCAGGCGAACCGGCGGGCGATCGCGACCGCCTGACCCCGGTAGCCGCGGCCGAAGAGGTTGAGGTGGTTGAGCAGGTGGTAGAGCTGGTAGAGGGCGCGCCGGTCGGCGCTGCCCGGCGGGAGCGGCCACTCCTCCTCGTAAGCGGCGTAGAAGCGGGGAGAGAAGCCGCCGAACAGCTCGGTCATGGCGAGATCCGCCTCCCGGTGCCCGTAGTAGACCGCCGGGTCGACCAGTACCGGCTCGCCCTCCTCATCCACCAGGAAGTTGCCGCTCCAGAGGTCGCCGTGGAGCAGGCAGGCGGGCTCCCCTTCCAGGCCGGTCAGGTCGATCCACTGGTCCAGGCGGTCGAGCAGGCGGTCCATCAGCCGGTCGAGCTCCGGGTCCGAGAGGCCGCGCTCACGGGCCAGGTCGATCTGGAACCCGAGCCGCCGGACGCGGAAGAACTCGACCCACGTGTCCATCCAGCCGTTGGGCTGGGGCGTGGCGCCGAGGAAGTTGTCGTGGGCGAAGCCGCAGCGCGCCGCCCGGGTCAGGCCGTGGAGGCGGGCGAAGCGGCGGCCGAAGTCCTCGAAGAACCGCTTGCCGGGGCGACCCGTGGGGATCGCTTCCATCACCAGGAAGGAACGGTCGCCCGCGCGCCCGACCCGCGGGTCCAGGGGCACGCGGATCGCCCCGGGGGCGGCGAGCGCCCGGAGCCCCGCGGCCTCGGTCTCGAACATCGCGGCCGCCCGCGGGTCGTCGTTCGACTTGACGAACAGCGCGCCGGCCGGCCCGTGGGCGCCGTCGCCTGTCGAACGAGACGTCCCCTCGAAGGCGGCGATCTCGGCCCGGTGGATGCACCCGCCGCCGACCGGGCGGGCGCCGGTGATCGTCACCGGCCTCCCGGCGGCGGCCAGGGTGGCTTCGATGGCGCTCCGCAGCTCGGGGGTCATGGTCTCGGCCGTTCGCCTCTGGCGTATTCGCGGTGAGCCGGGGGCCGACTCAAGGTTCGTCGGGCGGCGCGGTCCCCGTCGCCTCGGGTCGCTCCCGTCGCCCTTCCTGCTCGTCGAGGAGCGCCTCCAGGATGCGCGGGCAGGCCTCCTCGATCAGGTCGATCACCCGGTCGAACCCCTTGGCGCCGCCCCAGTAGGGGTCGGGCACGTCCACCGGCGCTCCCTCGCCCAGGAAGTCCGAGAGCAGCCTGAGCTTGTCCGCGGTGCCGGCGGGCGCCATCTCCTCGAGGTCCTGGCGGTTCGACCGGTCCATGGCGACCACCAGGTCGAAGCGCTCGAAGTCCTCTTCCTCCACCTGCCGGGAGATGCTGTCCAGGGCGTAGCCGCGCTCGGCCGCCGCCCGCTGCATGCGCGGGTCGGCGCCTTCGCCCACGTGGTAGGCGATGGTGCCGGCCGAGTCGACCTCGACCTCGTGTTCGAGGCCGCGCTCGGTGAGCAGGTGGTCCATCACCCCCTCGGCCGTGGGCGAGCGACAGATGTTGCCCAGGCAGACGAAGAGGACCCGCTTCACGGGCGCCCTTCGGCGGCCTGTCCGGCCTTCCCGGCCAGCTCAGCCGATTCGGCTGGCCCGGCCGGCCTGGGCAGCGTCCGCAGGACGGCGAGCGCCTCCTCGAACTGCTCGTGGGCGCGGCCCAAGTACTCGTGGGCCTCGTCGATGTAGCCGTCGGTCGAGCAGGACCAGACCCGGTTGAGGTAGCGCTCTCCGGCGGCGAACGGGTTCATCACGTCGGCGTAGGCCTGGAGGCTGTGCCGGTGGATGATCGACTCGCGGGCGTCGACGAACGCGCCCAGATCGGCGGGGAAGGTCGCGTCGATGCGGGTCTTGAGGTCGTAGACGTCGATCGATTCCTTCTCGGCGTCGAGGGCGCGGGCGTTGTCGGCCACCCGTGCCAGGCTCGACTCGAGCGTCGCCATGTTCGTCGCCAGCCGGTCGGCGCCCCGGGAGGCCCGGCGCCGTGCCGTCTGGACGATGACGACACCCAGGATGCCGACGGCCAGGCCGGCCAGGTAACCGCCCAGGGGGAGGTTCTCCGGCTGCTGGACGGCGAAGTAGGCTCCGATGAGGAAGCCGGCGGTGATCAGGAAGTACCCGAGTGCTCGCATGATCGTTCCTCCTAGCAGGCTAGACGCCCGCGCTGAACACGACCCACAGCGAATAGCCGACCCCGACCAGGGCCTCGCCGACGATCAGGCCGGCGGCGATCGGCACGCCGGTGTCGTCGGTGAACTCGCGCCCCATGAACTTGTCGGAGGCGAGGCGCAAGAGGGTGCCGATGGTGTAGGTCAGGACGATGTTGAACGGCAGGTAGAAGCCGAGGCCGACCAGGACGCCGAGGCCGCCGATCCCCGAGGTGGAGAGCAGCGCGCCGAGCCCGGCTCCCGCGGCGTACTTGGCGAGCGGTACCTTGCCGCCGAGGATGCCCTGGATGACCGCCGCCAGCGCCTCGCCCTGGGGCGCGGGGATCCTCTCGCTGCCCAGGCCGTAGGCCTTGTGGAGCAGGATGATCAGCCCCATGATCAGGATCGGTCCGAGCCAGGTGCCGAGGAACTGGGCGATCTGTTGGCGCCGGGGGATGGCGCCGACCAGATAGCCGGTCTTGAGGTCGAGCATCAGGTCCGTGGCCTGGGCCATGGCCACGCACATGGCGGCGCCGACCACGATCGCCGCCACCACGGTGGAGCGGTCGCTCATGCCGCTGGCGGCGAACAGCAGGATAGTGACGCCGATCAGCGTCATGCCGGAGAGCGGTGACCAGTTGGTGCGCCCGATGCACTCCGACAGCACGACGCCGGCGACCCAGATCCACAGCGTCCCGAGCACCGCCATCAACACGGCGCGCGGGAAGCCGATCTCGTCGACCGACAGGTAGGCGACCACCATGAGCGCCACCAGCGCGCCCGCGACCGCGAAGTACAGCAGGCGGATCGGCATCTCGTCGCGGCTCACCGCCGAGCGGGTCTTGGCCGCCGACTGCATGCTCTTGATGGCGCTCGCCACCAGCGGCAGGGCGAGGGCGATGCCGGTGAGCGCGCCGCCCACCAGCATGCCGATCCCCACCGGCCGGAACAGGGTCAGCCGCAGCCAGTTGGCGATGCCGCCCGCCCCGGCGGCCACCTCCGCCGGCGGAAAGGCGCCGGTGTGGGCGAGGAACGGTGCCAGCACCCAGTAGCAGACGTAGCCGCCGACGATGAAGAAGAAGCCGCCGCGGCCGGCCAGGAAGGCGACGCCGACGGTCAGCAGCGACAGGTACCAGATGCCGTTCATGTAGTCCGGCATGTGGAGCAGAGCCCCCAGGTTCCAGTCCTCGACGCCGGTCGAGAGGCTGGTGAAGTGAACCGCTCCGGAGAGCACCGCGCCGGCCAGTAGCAGCCACGCCTTGCGGATGCCGGCGCCCGGCGACTTGAGCACCGCCGCCGTGGCGATGCCGCCCGGATAGGCGAGCCGGTCGAAGTCGATCATCTGCTTGCGCAGCGGGATGATGAAGGCGATCCCGAGGATGCCGCCGACGATCGATCCGAGGATGACCAGGGTGTAGGAGAAGTCGTGGTACCCGAGGATGAAGATCGCCGGCACCGAGAACATCATCCCGGCCGAGGCGCCGTTGACGCCGGAGGCCAGGGTCTGGAGGATGTTGTTCTCGACGATCGAGCTCCTGCGCATGGCGCCGCGCAGGATGCCGAAGCCGAGGATCGCGGCGAGCTCCGAGCCCTCGATCGAGAAGCCGAGCCTCAGGCTCAGGTAGCCGATCGACAGGGCGATCAGCGAGCCGATCACGTAGCCGAACAGGATCGCGGGCCAGGTGAGCTCGGGGTAGGCGCCGTGGCGCACGGGGCGCGGGCGGCTGGCGTCGGTCATGGGCTCTCCTTCCATCTTGGTGAGGCTCTGTGGACGTGGAGCGGGTGCCTGGAGTCGGCGGCCGATCGTCGGCGGTCGGCCGGGCATCGGTGCATGACGGGACGGACCGCAGCATTGTACCGGGAGCTCCGGAGAGTCGACAGGGGGCAGCGTGCTTGGTTTGCGGGGGCCGCGCACCGTACACTCGCAGACGATGATCCACCGCTCGGCCCGCATCGCGATCGCCCTCTGGGCGCTGCTGGCGTTGCTCGTGCCGCTCGCTTCGGCGGACGGCGCGATGTCGCCGGCCGCCGCCGGGCAGCGGTGCGCCTGCGGCATGAAGTGCGGCGAGGGGTGCTGCTGCATGCTCGCCCACCACGGAGGCCACCAGGCCGCCGGACACGCATCCGGGGCGGCCGCGGCTCCTCACGGGGCCCGCTGGGAGTCGGCCCCGGCGGTGGTCTCCGCCCGCTGTGGCGGCTGCCAGGGCGTGGCGTCGAGCGCCTCCGGCCGCCGCTCGGCCTCCTGCGACACGGACGGCGCCGCGCTCGCCGTCGAGCTGCCGTCCGCCCTCCACCCCCCGGTCGATGGCGCTGCCCTCCATGCGGCCACCCTCGCCTCGGTCATCTCTCCCCGCGGTCCCCCCTCCTTCGCGCGCGACCTCGACCCCCAGATTCACCTTTGATTCACCGGTAAATCCACCTGGTTCAGGGCCGCCCCTATCCCTGATCGGCGCCTGATCGGCGCCTGATGGGCGCCCGAAGGGACACGCTCGGCCCGTGGAAGGAGAGAGGACGATGGACTCGAGGAATCGACGGAGGGTGCCCCGTGCGCTCTCGATCTCAGACATGACGCTCGGCCCGGCTCTGGGCCTGATCCTGCTCGGGGCGCTGACGACGAGCGCGCCAGCGGCCGCCGAAGGCCGGGCCGGCGACCCGTCGCGCGCGGTGGCCTCGGTCGGGACGGAGAGCGGGGCGCAGTCCGGCTCCCGGAAGGACGAGTCGCAGAAGAAGCGAGCGGACGAGACGAAGTCGGCCGCCGCCTCCACGTCGACCCCGGCCAAGCCGGCCGACAACGGGGCGGACGAGAAGCCGGTCGAGGAGGTGCGCCGGTCGATCGTGGTGACGGCCCAGGACCCGGGGCTGGCGACCGAGAGGCGGGTGGCGGGGCGGGACCTCCAGGAGCGCGACACCCGCGACCTGGTCGAAGCGCTCCGCGACGAGCCGGCCCTGAACGCCACCCGCCGGGGCTCGATCAACCTGGACCCGAGCGTGCGCGGCCTCCAGGAGAGCCAGGTCGCGGCGTTCGTCGACGGCACCCGGACCTTCGCCGCCGGCCCGGCCCGCATGGACTCCGACCTCTCCCACGTCGGCCCGGACGCGGTCGAGAGCGTGCAGGTCGTCAAGGGGCCGTACGCCCTCACCTGGGGCGCCGGCGCGCTGTCGGCGATCCGTGTCGAGACTTTCCGGCCGCCGTTCCGGCAGGACGGCGCGGGCGGAGGCTGGGGCGGTCGCGTGGACGGATCGTGGGGCGAGAACGGCTCGGTCGGAGACGGCGGCGCGACGGTCTACCGGAGCAGCGAGAGGAGCCGCTTCGTCCTCAGCCTCGACGGGCGCAACGGCAACGACTACCGGGCCGGCGACGGCTCCACCGTGCCGGGCGACTACCGGTCGGAGAGCGCTCACTGGCGCCTCGGCTTCCGGCCGAGCGGGAACACGACGGTCGAGTACAGCGGCGGCTACCAGGGCCAGCACGACCTCGACTACCCGGGCCGCATCCTGGACGCGAGCTACTTCTTCACCAACTCCCACGCGGTCGACCTGGACTGGCAGGCGCCTTCGACGTCCGCCGGACCGGGCACCGGCGGCCGGGTGCTCCGGGGGGTCCATGCCCAGGTCTACTCGAACGAGAAGCGCCACCGGATGAACAACGACGAGAAGCCGACCGCCCTGCCCATGCCCGGGCGGGTGCCGCCGTTCGGCCTCGACGTCGATCTGCCGACCCACGCCGACACGCGGGGCGCGTCGGTGCACGCGGATCTCGCCGCGGCCGGCCTGCGCTGGCGGGTGGGCGGGGACGTCTACGACCTGAAGCAGGACGCCCATCGCACCGTCAGCCGCCGCGACACGGGGGCGGTGCTGTTTCAGGACATCGTCTGGCCCGATGCGGAGATCGTCGACGGCGGTGCCTACGGCCAGGGGATCTGGCGGCGGGACGCCGTCGAGCTCGCCGGGACGGTGCGCGTCGACCGGGTGGACGCGTCCGCCGGCACGCTGTCGGAGTTCTTCCGTGAGAACACGACCGGGAACCCGGACCGGACCGAGACCAACCTGAGCGCCGCGCTGTCGGGGCGCTGGAACCTCTCGGACATCTGGGTGCTGACCGCGGGCCTCGGGCGGGCGGTGCGGACCGCGTCGGTGCTCGAGCGCTACTCCGACCGCTTCCCTTCGACCCGCTTCCAGGTGGCGGCCGAGCTGCTGGGCGACCCGTCCCTGAAGCCGGAGGCGAGCCAGGAGATCGATCTCGGCAGCGAGGTCTACCTGGGCTCGGGCGGAGGGATCTCGACGGTCGCCTCCGTCGACCTCTACTACCGGCGGATCGAGGACTACATCACTGTCGTGCCCGACCCGTCGGTGCCCCGCCGGCTGCCGCTCTCGCCGCCGACCGTCTATCGCTACATCAACGGCGACGGGGCGACGTTCTGGGGCGGCGAGGCGTCGCTCCACGGCGACCGCCCCCTGGGCCGCTCCGGCCAGACGCTCGGCTGGCGGGCGACCGCGAGCTACGTCCGCGGGCGCGACGAGACGTTCGACGAGCCGGCCTTCGGCGTGCCGCCGCTCGACGTGCGGACGGGGCTCCGCTGGACGGCGGCCGGCGAGCGCGGCTGGATCGACGGCAGCGTGGACTGGGTCGACGACCAGACCCGGGTGGCCACGAGCCGCCTCGAGCAGCCCACCGACGGCCACACCACGGTCGACCTGGCGGCCGGCTGGCGGGCGGCTCGGGGCGTGACGATCCGGGTCGGGGTCGAGAACCTGTTCGACCAGGCCTACGCCGACCACCTGACGTCGCTCGATCCGTTCGCCGGCGAGCGGGTGCTGGAGCCCGGACGGCGGGTCTCGGTCGGGCTGTCCTACCAGTTCTGAGCGGGAGCCAGCGGGTCGGGTCCGGAGCCGGTGGCGAGCCGGCTCCAGGGCCCCGCCCGCCGGACGGGTGGCGCGCGGTCGGGGAGTGGCCGCCGGCTTGGTCGCGAGGGTCCGCCGCCTTGCCGAGCCGGGACCCCTGGGATACGCTGCCGCGGCCATGTTGCGCACAGACTGCCGGTGCCGTCCTCCGCGTCGCCCGTCCTCGCCCTCTCCCGCGGGAGCCGGGACGCCGGTCCTCGACGAGAGGGCGCCTCGATGATCGCCCTGCTCGGCCTGGTGGTGATGTTGGGCATCGCCTACGCCCTCTCGACGGACCGCAAGGCGATCAACTGGCGCACCGTCATCGTCGGCACGCTGCTCCAGTTCATCTTCGCCGTCCTGATCCTCAAGACCCCGTGGGGACAGGCGTTCTTCCTCGAGATGAGCCGGGTGGTGACGGCGTTCCTCGACTTCGCCGACGCCGGCTCGAAGTTCATCTTCGGCGACAACTTCGAGGAGCACTACTTCGCCTTCAAGGTGCTGCCGACGATCATCTTCTTCTCCAGCTTCATCGCGGTGCTCTACCACGTCGGGCTGGTACAGAAGGTGGTCAAGGCGTTCGCCTACGTGATGATGCGCTTCATGGGGACCTCGGGCGCCGAGTCGCTGTCGGCCTCGGGCAACATCTTCGTCGGCCAGACCGAGGCGCCGCTGCTGGTGCGGCCCTACGTCAAGGACATGACGAAGTCGGAGCTGATGGCGGTGATGACCGGCGGCTTCGCCACCATCGCGGGGGGCGTCCTGGCGGCCTACGTCGGCATGGGGGTCTCCGCCGGCCACCTGATCTCGGCCAGCGTCATGTCCGCGCCGGCCGCCCTGGTGATGGCCAAGCTGATGTTCCCGGAGACCGAGGAGAGCGTCACCGCGGGCGACGTGCGGGTGGAGATCAAGACGCCCTACGTCAACGTCATCGACGCCGCGGCCGAAGGCGCCGGCGCCGGTCTCAAGCTGGCCTTGAA
Organism: uncultured Acidobacteriota bacterium; assembly: GCA_963843755.1. GTDB lineage: Bacteria > Acidobacteriota > Thermoanaerobaculia > Multivoradales > DATKCC01 > CAWJLS01. Next base: position 153,110 of record CAWJLS010000009.1, on the reverse strand, counting down.
CGTCGGCGCCATGCTGCTCGCTTTCCTCGGCCTGATCGCGGTGATCAACGCCGGCTTTCACTGGGCTGGCGGCCTGTTCGGCTATCCGGACCTGTCGCTCGAGTGGCTGCTCGGATGGATCTTCCGGCCGCTCGCCTGGGTGATGGGCGTGCCGTGGGCCGAGGCCGGCAAGGTCGGCTCGCTGCTGGGGATCAAGACGGTGGTCAACGAGTTCGTCGGCTACCTGCGGTTGGAGGACATGGCCAAGGCGGGCGAGCTGTCGGAGCGCTCCCAGGTGATCGCCACCTACGCCCTGTGCGGCTTCTCGAACTTCTCCTCGATCGCCATCCAGATCGGCGGCATCGGCGGCATCGCCCCCGAGCGCAAAGGCGACCTGGCCAGGCTGGGGCTGCGGGCGATGATCGCCGGCTCGCTCGCATGCTTCCAGACCGCGACGATCGCGGGGCTGCTGCTTTAGGCGGGACGCGGGACCGATGTCGCCTGACGGACGGCAGCACGCGGTGAGCAACAGGCGCCGGGCGGGCGTCCGGGGCCTGCGACGCGGGCTGCTCCTCGCCTTGCTGTTCGTCACCCTGGCGGCCGCCGCCCCGCCCATCTCCGCGGCACCGGCCGGACCGGCTGCGACTCGACCGGCTCCCGCTCGACCGGCTCCCCCTCGGTCACCCCAGTCGCCCCGGTCGTTCACTGCACTCAACCGGGCGGTCAACGCCCAGGTCTCCCGGGCGTTGCGGGTGGCACCGGACCTGGGCGTCCAGGTCACGGACCTCGCCACCGGCGCCAGCGTGTACTCCTACAAGGCCGACACGCCGCGGATCGCCGCGTCGAACACCAAGCTCGTCACCACCGCCACGGCGCTCGACGCGCTCGGTCCCAACTGGTTCTTCGAGACGCCGCTGCTCGCCCGCGGCACGGTCGAAGACGGGGTGCTCCACGGCGACCTGGCGGTGGTCGGCAGCGGCGACCCGACCTTCTCCGGCCGGTGGAGCGGCGATCCGTACTCGGCCTTCCTGCCGTGGGCCGACGCGCTGGCCGCCCGCGGGATCCACCGGGTCGACGGCGACCTGGTCCTGGTCGACGGCCGGTTCGAAGGTCCGGGCGTCCATCCGGACTGGCCGGAGGACCAGCGGGCGCGCTGGTACCAGGCGCCGGTCTCGGCCCTCAACTTCAGCGACAACTGCATGCTCCTCGCCGTCCGGCCGTCCGTGCGTGGACGCCCCCGGGTCGACCTGGCGCCGCCGCTCGACCACCTGCTCCAGGTCGACAACCGCACCGTACCGAGCAGCTCGCGGCGCCGGCACCGGGTACGGATCATCCGTCAGGGCGACTCGTCCGCGGTCGAGGTGGACGGCACGGTCTACCGGGGTGCGCGGCCGGTCGAGGCCTGGGTCACGGTCCCGGACCCGCCGCGCTACTTCGGCGAGGCCCTGCGCGACGCGCTGGCCGGACACGGCATCGCGATCGACGGCCGGCTCCGGCCGGTCCACGACCTGCCGGCCGGCGCCTGGTGGCGGCAGATCGCCGTCCACCGGAGCGACCTGCTGACGACCCTCGAGGTGACCAACCGCCGGAGCCAGAACCTCTACGCCGAGACCCTGCTCAAGACCGTCGGCGCCGCGTCCTGCGGCGAAGGGAGCTGGGCCGGGGGGCTGCGGGCGGTCGCCGCGTTCCTCGGCCGCCTCGGCATCCCGGAGGGCAGCTACTCCATGGTCGACGGCTCCGGCCTCAGCCGCCGCGACCGGTTCGCGCCCGCGGCCCTGGTGCGCCTGCTGCGGGAGATGTACGATCACCGTTGGGGCAAGGAGCTCTTCAATTCGCTGCCGGTCTCAGGTACCCCGGAGCAATCGCTCGAGGATCGGCTCGACCGGGCCCCCTACCGCGGAAACGTTCACGCCAAGACCGGCACTCTTTCCGGAGTGTCGTCACTGTCCGGGTACGCTCGAGCCCGCTCCGGCAGGATCTACGTCTTCTCGATCCTGGCCAACCGGACCCGGACCGCCTGGCAGGCGCGGAACGCGCAGGACGCGATCGTCCGGGCGATCATCGACAACGGTTGACGAGGTCACATTCAGAGGCATGAAGCATGAGTACTGCTGAGCCCAAAGAGGCGAGCACGCGCCCGGTCGACTACCGGGAGCTGATGAAGAAGGTCGAGCACGCGGTCGAGACCATCGAGCGCACCGACGACGTCGGCGACACCATCCACACCGTCACGTCGCTGATCATCGCCCAGTTCCGCGACGAGCTGGGGCTCTACGCCGGCCGGCTCTACCGGCGCCACGGCAGCCACCTGGTGCTCCAGAGGGCGTTCGGCGAGGCCAAGGAGCTGCCGCCGGGCATCCGGGTGCCGATCACCTACGAGCCGGTCCAGACGCTGCTCGACCACGGCATCGTCTACATGGAGAAGAGCGATCCCCAGTTCGACCACAGCCTGGAGGAGCAGCTCGGGGTCGAGCAGTTCGCGGCGATCGAGGTGGGGGAGGACTTCATCCTGGCGTTCAACGTCGCCCCCGGCCACCACCGGGAGGACATCCTGTTCTCCCTGGGCATCCTCCGCCACAGCCTGAACCAGAAGATCCGCCAGGAGCGGATGGAAGGGATCTTCCGCGAGGCGCGCAAGATCCAGGCGTCGATCCTGCCGCGGCGGGCGCCGGCCTTCGGCAACTTCGACATCTTCGGCCGCACCGTGCCGGTCGAAAGCGTCGGCGGCGACTTCTTCGACTATGTGCCGCTGTCGGACAAGATCTTGGGTCTGGCGATCGCCGACGTCTCCGGTCACGGCCTGCCGGCGGCCCTCCAGACCCGGGACATCTACATGGGCCTGCGCATGGGCCTCGGGCGCGACTTCAAGATCGTCCGCACGGTCGAGCGGCTCAACCGCATCATCCACGAGAGCACGCTGACCAGCCGGTTCGTCTCGATGTTCTACGGCGAGCTCGAGAGCCAGGGCACGTTCATCTACGTCAACGCCGGCCATCCGCCGCCGTACCACATCCCGGCCGACGGCGATCCCCGGCCGCTCGAAGAGGGCGGCACGGTGCTCGGGCCGGTGGCCGACGCCACCTATGAGCGCGGCTTCGTCAATCTCAAGCCGGGCGACCTGCTGGTGCTCTACACCGACGGCATCAGCGAGACCCGGGGCCGCGAAGGCGGGACCTGGGCCGAGTACGGCGTCGAGCACATGCTCGAGGTGGCGGCGGCCCATCGCCAAGAGCCGGCGGAGAAGATCGTCGAGGCGGTGGGTCTGGACGTGCGCCGCTTCAGCCGCGGCGCGCCGGCGGACGACGACCGGACGATGGTCGTGGTGCGGTATCCGGCCTAGCCTGCCGGGTACTCTTCCATCACCACTGTTTCCTGGTGCTGGCGGAGCTTCACCAGCACCCGCTCGCCGTACACCCCGGACCGGAGCATCACCCCAGGATAGGTCTGGGCGCGGTACCCCATGATCACGCCGGGGTGGAGCACCGAGTTGCAGCCGATGGCGACCTTCTCGCCCAGGATCGCACCCAGCTTGCGCCGGCCGGTCTCGATCGTCTGCGCGTCCTCCGGGCCACCGCCAAACGGGGCACGGGGGATGACCACCTGCCGGCCGTCGTGGCGGAAGTTGGACAGCACCGTGCCGGCGCCCAGGTTGACCCCCCGGCCGAGGATCGAGTCGCCGACGTAGGCGAGGTGGGGTGCCTTGGCCGCGGGGAAGAGGATGCTCCGCTTGACCTCCGTGTTGGCACCGACCACCGCGAGGTCGTCGATCCAGCAGCCACCCCGAATGTAGGCGCCGGTGCGCACGGTCGCCCCCTGACCGATCCAGGCCGGGCCCTCGATGACGGCGCCGGGGGCGATCGAGGCCGTCGAGTGAACGACGATCCCGTCGCCGAGGAGGTAGACGCCCTCGCCGGGCCGGAAGCCGGTCGGAGTGGCCACGGCCGCCAGGGCGGCGTCGAGCGGCTCGCCCAGGAGATCCCAGGGGGCTTCGGGGTCGAAAGCGGCGACGAACGGTGGGGGGACCAGGTCGAACAGGTGGGGAAGGGGCACCCGCGAATGCTACCGTACCCGGCCATGCCCCCGGCCGTTCCGCCAACCCTTCCTGCGGACCACCCCGACGCCGCGTCGCCCTTCACGCCGCTCCCCCCGAGCTTCTACCGTCGTCCGTCCGCCGAGGTCGCCCGCGACCTCCTCGGCCGCTACGTGGTGCGGACCGTGCCTGCAGTTGAGCTCCCGAGCGAGTCTCAGGGCGAGTCCCCGGGCAGGCCCCAGAGCGGCGGTCCGGGTGGTTCGCGGGAACACCTGGTCCTCCGTCTGGTTGAAACCGAGGCCTACCAGGGCGAAGGGGACCGGGCGAGCCACGCCCACGCCGGCCCGGTGACGCCGCGCAGCCGGCGCCTCTTCCGCCCCGGCGGCCACGCCTACGTCTACCTGATCTACGGCATGCACCACTGCCTGAACGCCGTCACCGGCGGCGAAGACGACGGCACCGCGGTCCTGCTCCGAGCGGGAGAGCCGGTCGAAGGCGCCGACGCGATGGCGGTCTACCGCGGCCTGGCGGACAAGCCTCGCCGTCCGCGCCCCGGCGACCTCGCCGGCGGCCCCGGCAAGCTTTGCCAGGCCCTCGGCGTCGACCTCACCCTGGACGGCGCGCCGCTCTGGGGAGGCGAGCTGACGATCACCGCCGGCGAGCCGGTTCTGGACGCCGAGGTCGTGACGGGACGTCGCGTCGGCGTCGACTACGCCGGCGAGGCGGCCCACTGGCCGCTGCGCTTCGCCGTCCGCGGGAACCGGCACGTGTCGCGGCCGCGTCTGGGGTGAAGCCGAACGGGGCACGCCGGGTCTCCACGTCGGCTCGGCCGACCCCGCGGGCGCGTTCCTCGACGCCCTCCGGCATCGGCCTCCCGACCCGCGCCACAGTCGGAACGTTCGTCCCCCCGTCCCGCCTGGCCGGTTGCCTCTCCGCCGAGATGCGGACCGAGGCGACCGGCAGGTGATTCTCGCAATGTTGCGATTGCGAGGTTGACGTGTCTCAATGCGGCAGGTAGTTTACTTTGGTATTGCCGATTCTCGTCAAATATCTATTGATTGCGATTTGAGAAACTGGGGAAGCTTCATGGGATTGCGGGTCCTGCCAGTCGTCAGTCTTCTGCTCTTGGTGGCGGTCTCTGCTCCCGCGGTGGCCGCTCCGTCGCCTTTTTCGTCTTCGTCGCCTTCGAGGTGGAGCGCGCCGGAGCCGCTCGGCCGCGCGGCGAGCTCGACGCCGGAGCTGATGCTCTCGTTCGAGTCGCTCGAGGTGGTGGCTTCCGACCTCACGCCGGGGGGAGACGCGGTCTTCTTCAGCGTCGCGCGGATTCCACGGGAGTACTTCAACGAGGTGGTGCGCTTTCGCGGGACCGAACCGGTCGATTCGTTCGGCGAGGCACGATTCGCGCCGGAGAGCGACGACGGGTCGGTACCGCTCAAGTCGGTCTGGGCGGTGGTCGACCTCGCGACCGGCGCCTACACGGTCGGGGCGCCGCCGGGGTTCGTACTGCGGGAAGTGGCCTTCCCGGGCAAGGGGTTCGAGGTCGGAGCCCCGGGGTTGGTCAACCGCCTCCGGCACCGGTTCAGCTTCGTCGACATGCTGCTGGTACGCCCGGGCGTGGGCTCCTGGTGGCTGCGGGCGCACGACACCGGCCCCCACGATCACGACGGGGCAGACGACGACCGTTCGACGACGGCGCTCGAGGACCTGGAGCCGATGGGTGCCGGGCCGGCTCCACCCGATCGATTCGCCCGGGACGACGTGTTGGTGGTGATCGACCCCCGGACGCTCCAGTTCTACGCCACCCGCCTGCTCGGCCCGCCGAGCGGGACCGGAGGCGCGCCATGAGCGCCCGCCGCGCGATGGCCCTGGTCCAGATCACCGGACTCCTGGTCGCCGCGTCTCTCCTGACCGGCGGACCGGCGGCGGCCGAGCACCCCAACCACGCCCAGGGGTTCCGTCCGGAGCACGTGTTCGACTTCTCCGGGATCGAGAACGTCAACCTGTTCAACCGGAATCTCACGCTGACGATCCCGATGGGGCCGTCCTATCCGGTCGGTCCGGACTTCTCCTACCAACTCGTGCTGACGTATACGGGCAACGTCTGGGAGTGGGAAGGAGAGACCCAAGATGGAGCACAGTACCTCCAAGCGCTGCCGCGCTATCGGTCGAACGCGGGTCTGGGCTGGGAGCTCTCCCTCGGGCGCTTCGAGAGCGATGTGGATCCGTTGAGCACCAATGTCGGCCCGACCTACGAGAGCCCGGACCAGTCTCTTCACGAGCTCTTTGCCGGTCCGCTGCACCTGGGGGAACAGACGATCAACGGCGTCGACTTCACCCGAGACAGCACCTATCTCCGCTACGTACCGGCCGACGGCACGGTGGAGTTTCCGGATGGGTTGAAGCGAACGTTCGGCCCGGACGGGCTCTCGCGGATCGAGGATCCCTTCGGCAACCATCTCGACATCTCCTATGGCGATCGGGGCGCAGACAACGTTCCGATGCTCTGGACGCTGACCGACAGCTATGGCCGGCACCACGAGATCCAGTTCGAACGACAGGCGATCACGGACGGCGAGACCGGGCCGGAGCAGTCTCCTCTGCAGGAGTACCGGCTCGTGGTCAAGACGGTGACGCTCGAAGCGTTCGACGGGACGGATGCGCAATATCAGTTCGGCTACGGCAACACGGTCTCCTTTCCTCGCGCCTGCAACGAGCCGGTTCTCTGCCCGGGCACGAAAATCTGCGGCGACGACAGCAACGTGAGCTACCCGGTGCTGACTTCGGTGACTCTGCCGGATCAGTCCGCCTACACCATCCCGGTCGGCGCCTACCTCGTCGACGACACCACCTCGTGTGGAGATCGGCTGCTCAACGGGCACCTGACCCGGCTCGATCTTCCGACCGGCGGCGCCTTCGAATGGACGTGGGCGGACGTGGTGTTTCCCGAGGAGTCGAGAAAGCTCGGCCCCCTGCACCTCCTATCCGGCGGGCCCAACTCCCCGTTCCGCCAAGCGGCCGGGATCGCCTCGCGCCGGCACCTGGACTCTTCGAACCACGTGGTCGGCGAGTGGACCTACTCGTCGTCGAGAAACGACGCTCCCAACTGCTCCAAGTGCGAGCAACAGACCGACGTGACCGACCCGGACGGCAACAAGACGAGCAATTTCTTCAGTGTCTACTCCTGCACCCCGTCCGGATCGACGCAGTGCATGAAGGACGCGGGGTGGACCTCGGGAGAGTACGGCCTGCCCTTCACCCGGCAGACCAGCGACGGCGATGGCCGCTTCCTCTCCCGCCAGGTCCGCGACGCCTCGGGCTCCCTGCTGCGCTCGGTCTACGTGCGCTACGAGAACAGCGGTCCGGGGGTCAATCCGCGGCTCGCGTCGGAGAAGACCGTCTACGAGGACGACGGCTCCAAGGAGGCGACGACGGATCTCGACGACTTCGACGGGCTGGGCCACTACCGCACGATGACGGAGACGGGCACCTTCCCGTTCGCCAGCACGCGGGTCACGGAGACCGACTACAACCCCAACCGCTCGGTCTCGAACATCCCCGGCGCCGGCGATCCCTGGGTGCTCGGCACCTACGACACGCAGACGGTGACCGAAGGGACCGAGACGGTGACCCGCGAGGCCTGCTTCGATCCGAACACCGGCTTCCTCCAACGGATGCGGACGTGGGAAGGGACGAGCCGCGGTCCCCACGACGTGATCGTGACCCGGGACCAGCGGAGCTCGGACGTGAGCCACGAGAGTGACGGGTTCGTCCGGCGCGAGCGTACCTTCGGCGGTGACAGCGCCAACCTGGGGACGACCGGAGGCCTTTGCAACCTGGGCCTCCCGGCAAGCGCGCCCTACGGCCAAGACCACACCTACGTCTGTGGCGTCCTGGCGACCAGCCAGTGGACCGGTGCGAGCTTCCTCTCGACCGACCGGACCATCCGGTGCCGCACCGGCCAGGTCAGCGCCAGCCGCGACTCCTCCGGGCTCGCGACGAGCTACGACTACGACGACCTGGGCCGGTTGACCAAGGAGATCCCGCCGTCGGGACTGGCTCAGACGGTCTACATCTACAGTCCCTACATGCCGCCCGGCTCCCAGAACCCGGGCCCGGCCAAGGTCGCGATCCGGAGCAAGCTGGGCAACCAAGTCCTGGCCGGGGAGCAGTACACCTTCGATGGCCTGGGGCGCGTGGTCGACGAGCAGCGCGACCTTCCCGGGGAGGTGACGGCGCAGCGGGCGACCACCTGGACCGGCCGGGACCAACTGGCCTCCCGTGAGACCTGGCACGTCAAGAACGCGCCGGCCCAGGGCAAGACCTTCTACAGCGGCTACGACCCGTTCGGCCGTCCCGGCAAGATCACCCTACCCGACGGCTTCGAGGTCGGGCTCGGCTACTCCGGCGAGCGATCGCGCACCACGACCGTTTCGATCGGCGAGGCGCTCGATGCCAGCCACGCGGTGACGACGACGGACGAGACCACCGAAGAGATCTACGACCGCTTCGGCCGGCTCCGGGAGGTGCGCGAGCCGGACGACGGGGCCGGGGTGACCAAGACCCGCTACACCTACGACGTCCAGGGAAACCTGACCCAGGTCCGCCAGAACGTCGGCACCGGCCTGACCACGCAGCACCGGGACTTCACCTACGACGGGAGGGGGTTTCTGACCGACGAAAGCCACCCGGAGCTGGGCACCACGGTCCACTACTCCCTGTTCGACCCCCTGGGCAACCCGGGGCGCATCCAACGGGGTGACTGGGACCTGCGCTACGCCTACGACTCCGCCGGACGGCTGATCCAGATCAAGGAACCCGGCGCCCAGTGTGGCGACCCGGCGACCCTGGGCTGTTGGAAGGAGTGGACCTACGCGGCGAACAACTCTCTGGCTGGAGCCCACGGCAAGGGGAAGCTCGCCAAGATGAGGCGCCACAACTGGGTTCTGCTCCCGGCGGACCAGGACCGAGAGCAGTCGGCACGGTTCGACGCCTGGGTCGAGGAGAGCTACCTCTACAACGACGGGACCGGTGGAGTGACGTCCGTGACGACCCAGGTCGGGACCGGCTCTGACGCGGACGGGAGCCGCCCGACCTTCAACTACTCGCTCCAGCACAGCCCGCTCGGCGACGTCGCGAACCGGAGCTACCCGAGCTGCAGCCATGTCTACTGCAACCAGGCGACGACGGGACGCACGGTCTTCCAGAGCTTCGACGAGGGGTACCTCACCGCGATCCCCGGCTTCGCCACCACGATCGGGTACCATCCCAACGGCATGGTCTCGAAGGTCGAGCACGGCAACGGGGTGACCTGGATCCAGGAGAACGATCCCAAGGGCATGGCCCGGCCGTTCCGGATCCGCACCACCGGGGCCAGCGAGAACCTCAACACCGGCGCCTACGCCTACGACGGCGCCGGCAACGTCGTGCGCACGGGCGCCGACCGCTACCTCTACGACCAGGTGAGCCGCGTGGAGGATGCCCGTCTCGGGGCGTACCCCGTGGCCTGCGGCGGCAGCCAGACCCTGACCGGGACCGAAACCGGCAAGCAAACCTACGAGGTCTGCGGCACGATCGACGCCGGCCCCAACTACACCGTCGCGGGGTCGGGCGACGTCACCCTCCGCGCCGAGGGCCCGATCGTCTTCCACGACGGCTTCTCCGTCCAGAGCGGCGGCACCCTGGTCGCCGAGAGCGGCGCCGCGGTCAACCTCTCGCCGCCGTCCGAAGCGCAGCGCACCCAGAGCTACGAGTATGACCGCTTCGGCAATCTGAAGGCGGTCACGACCGATGGCTCCCGCGAGACCGTCACGACCAACCCGAGCACCAACCGGATGAGCTCGAGCCTCTTCCAGTACGACAGCTCGGGGAACGTGACCCAGCAACCCATCGGGGACGGTACCTTCTGGAGCTACCGCTACGACCCGTTCAACATGCTCTGGGACGTCACGCGCTCCGACGGCCGAGGCTGGATCAACATCTACGGCCCCGGCGACGAGCGGATCTGGGTCGTCAACTGGACCGACGGTCCAGAACCCTGGAACTGGAAGACGACCTACACGCTCCGGGACCTCACCGGTGCCCCCCTGCGCCAGTACCAGCTCGACGGCACCGACGACACCAAAGACCACTGGCACCTGAGCCGCGACTACATCTGGCGCGGCAACACCCTGCTGGCCACCGTCCGAGACCCCGGCCTCTCAGAAACCGACATCTACCTCCACCCCGACCACCTCGGCACCCCCCGCCTCCTCACCGGCCCCGGCGGCGCCAAAGACCAGACCCACCTCTACTTCCCCTTCGGCGAGGAGGCGACCCCCCTCGACCCGGACGCTGAAGCGCTCCAGTTCACCGGCCACGAGCGCGACGACTACGCCGCGGGCGACACGGTCGACCTGGACTACATGCATGCAAGGTACTTCTCCGCCCACCTGGGGCGGTTCACGTCGGTCGATCCCATCGGCGGAATGACGGGGGAACCTCAGAGCTGGAATCGCTACAGCTATGTGAAGGGTAATCCGGTCAGGTACACCGACCCACAAGGCCTTGCCGAAATCGACTCGTGTTCTTCGAACCAGGATGGAACGAGCTGCAGTGGCGAGATCACCGTGACCGGGTATTTCGTCCCAACGCGCTTCGCGAACTTCGTCGGGTTCGGCGGTTTCCTGCGAAACCCCGGAAGTCTGAACAGCTTGCCCTACCTGCCGAGGTCGATGCGGGGCATGACCTTCAAGCAGGCGCTGAACACAAGTGTGGCGCTCGGAGCCGGAGGCGACTGCAGCTCGGATCCCAACTGCATGATGCTGGCCGATGTGTCGAGCAACCACGCCTTCTTCGAGGGGGTCACCTGGCTCGATGCACAGATTGCCGGTGGATACGTCTTCGGTGAGGGTCTAGGCTTGCTGGGCCGAGGAGTACAGCGTAGTTTCAGCTTATTCAGTAGGGCGCCGGCCGAGGAGGTCGCGAGTGCTGAGATTACGGGGTTCACCCGCCATGGAATCAACCAGGTGATCTCTCGTGAAGGCCGCGGTGTTGCGTCGAGAGCTTTGCTCGATGCAGTTGCCAATCCGCAGCAGGTAGTTCCGCTGGCCAACGGAACCATCAGATACGTTGGACGTTACGCAACTGTAGTTCTGAACGACAAGGGGAGCGTCGTCACGGCCTGGGCCAAGTCCCTTGCTGGTACGCGAATTCCGTAGAAATGCCCTCTAGAACAAGATCCATTGGGGACCGCGAACTCCAGCTTCTTCGCGAAGTAGCTTCGCGGAGGAGCCCTGACCTAATCCCTGCGATCGAGTGTTTGGGCCGTACCCCGTTGGCCGTCGGGACTCGGGAGGCTCTTCGCGGAGCCTTGGCCGAGGAACTCGCCGAGACAGGCCTTGGGCCTCAAGGTGAGCCTAATTCCCGTGGGCGGCAGCTCGACGATCTCATCGGGTTCCTAGCGGATTTCTAGTTGGAGCTGCCTGCTCCAGCGCTCCTCGACCTCCGGCCGCCCACCCCCGGCGGCTCAAAACCGCCTCTGGGCGATTTTTCGCCCGGGATCAGCGCAAGCGACTGGAAAACCAGTCTCTTAGCTGCCGGTCGCGGCGGAATCGCCACACCCTGCATGCAAGGTACTTCTCGGCGCATCTGGGGCGGTTTATGAGTGTGGACCCGGTAGGAGGTTCGTCCGTTCTATGGCCTCAATCTTGGAATCGCTATACTTACGTTCAGGCCAACCCGCTCAATCTTGTTGACCCTACGGGTGAAGTCGTCAGCCTCGCAGGCCTTGAGGACGACGATCTCGTCAAGTTACTGAAGGATCTTTCTGACGTTTCTGGCAACACTTACGACGTTGATGAGGATAAGAACCTTGCTCTTGTGAGTGTTGGAGAGGGTAGTTCGGCCAAGGCGACGAACTTCTTGAACGACCTGATAGGTGCAGAGGAGGTTTACGACGTCAGCTCGGCCAACAACCGGCCAGATGTGCTGTTCGGGGATCATCCCAACGGCACCCGAGAAATTCGGATCGATTTCGCTGATTTCAGCCATCTCGACTACGGCAAGGTCGCGCCTGCAGCCTTCAATACAGCGACCGTGTTCCTGCACGAAGCGGCACATGCAGCTCTTGGCTTGAAGGACCCTTCTGGCAATAAGAGATCTACGGAGGTCGGCCCCACGGTAGCGTTCGTCAACCAGATTCGCCAAGAGCGTGGCTTGCCAATCCGAGGGCCGGCCTATCTCGGGGCTAGACTTGGCTTCTTCGACAACAGACGAGGGATCAACTTCCTCGGGGTGATCCCTCGACATCCCAGGCGCAAGTTCTATGTGGAGTTCCCCTCCAAGTTGGTTCCGAAATGACCACGACACGCCTTCGACTCCTCAGCGTCCTCTACTCAACCCTTCTTGCGGTCGTCGGCGGTTGTTCGATGATCCCCGCTCCGCTCTCGGCCCAGGATGAAGGGGTCCTCCTTGCAGTCGGCGAGTGGCAAAGCTTCGTCGGGTACGAGCTGACCTTCTACGGAAATGGGCGCGTGACCTACGACAGTGGACGACCGAGGAACGCCGTCTCCCACCTCAGCCCGGGGGAGCTCTCCGACTTGAAGAGGTTCCTAGGCTCCTCAGAATTTGATGCGGCGCTAGCCGAGTTACGCGCCAACGGCTACGAACCGGGCTGCTGCGACGTTCGCGAGGTGGCCTTCATGGTAGGCGACGAAAGCCTTGGATTCCCAGTTTGTGATGGTCGAGTCATTGGAGAGGCTCTGGCTCACTTGATCAATATTCTCAACGACATGGGCGGGAGACACTTTCGTCGCATGAGGAAGAATCCGCTTCCAAAGAGGACTTGCAACTGACAACCTGGACTACATGCATGCCAGGTACTTCTCCGCCCATCTGGGGCGGTTTATGAGTGTGGACCCGGCGATGGAGAGTGCTAACCCATTCCGGCCGCGAGGTAGCCTCAGAAGGTGTGTAAATAGGCCAAAGGCGGCGTACCCTTCGTGTCGGCCAAGACACCCGGGCATTGGAGCTCGGGAAGAAGGAGACGCCGCCATGGGTGAGAAGAGCACCGAAGAGAGGTTCGGGTCAAGAGGGATCTGGGAGAGCCTGGAGGAACTGGCTCGTCAGCGGATCCAGGAGTTCGTCCAGGAGCTTCTGGAGGAGGAGGTCACGGCGCTGGTGGGTCGCAAGAAGAGCGAGCGACGCCCGTTGTTGGGTGAAGGAGCGACGGTCTACCGCAACGGGTACGGCAAGCCGCGGCGGCTGTCGATGAGCTGCGGGACGGTCGAGGTGCGGCGACCGCGGGTTCGAGGGCTCGAGGAACGGTTCGAGAGCCAGGTGCTGCCGCTGTTCAAGCGTCGTAGCGAGCAGATCGGCGAGCTGTTTCCCCAGCTCTACCTGCACGGTCTCGCCCAGGGGGATTTCGAGCTGGTGCTGCGTGGTCTCTTGGGCAACGGGCCGCCCCTGTCGGCGAGCTCGAACGAGCGTCTTCGTGGCAAGTGGGTGGCCGAGTACGAGGCCTGGAGACGCCGGTCGTTGAGCGGTCTGGAGCCGGTCTACCTGTGGGCCGACGCCGGAAAACGCTTCAAGAAGGTCGTCAATGCCACCGCGCTCATCTGGCGCCTGCTGATGGTCGCTGAACGGACCTTCCGGCGGCTCGATCACCCTGAGCTCCTGCCGGAGGTCGCCATGGGAGCCCCCTTCGTCGACGGAGTCAGAGTCCTCGACGAGGAACCACAACTCGTCGACGCGGAGGCCGTCGCCTGAGGACGTTTCCACACCTCTTGACGTTGACCTCTCCCGGATCCGGTCGGGTGACTTCACCGCGGCACCTCGCGGCGCCGCAACGGCCTCAATGCGCGCGACCAACTCCTCGAACTGCTTCGCCTGGCTCGTTGTGCGTTGGCCTTTCACCTGGAGATGCGCCTACCGGGCGAGCCGCTGAATCTGCTTCTTGGTGAGGAGGGCGTCGAGGAGCTTCTTGACGACGAGCTGGTCGTCGTCGGGCAGGGACTCGACCTCCTGGAATTGTCGCAGTAGGGCCCCGGCCACCCTTCTTCCTGACCCGCAAGGAAGGCTCCTACCGCCTTCGCCTACTTCTTGAGCGAGATATGCCCTGCTTCGAGCAGGCGGTAGAACACCAGCAGAGCGTCGATCTGGGGCATGGGGCTGATCTTGACGATCGAGCGGATGTCGTAGGTGCCGTTGACGCGGGTGAGGATGAAGCCGCCCTGGGGGGAGATTTCGAGGGAGGGGAGCTCGGCCATGGTGCGCTCGAGCTTGGGGACGGAGTCGAGGGTGATGCCGGCCTTGGTGATCTGGTTGGCGACGATCTCTTCGCCTTTGGCGAGCGCCTGCTGGACCTTCTTGGCGTCGGGCTCGAGGCTGCGGGCGGCCCGGAGGTGGCGCAGCGCTTTTTCGAACTCTTTGGCGGTGAGGTGTTTCTTGGCGGTGGCGACGAGGCCGGCGGCGCCGGCGGCCTGGTGGCCCGATCCGTCGCCGTTTTCGGTGCCGTCGCCCCCCGGCGGTTTGCCCCAGCGGGGCCGGACGACCTTGAGCCGCCCTTTGCGCGCCTGGTCGAACAGGACCTTGGAGACGAAGAATTCGCTCGAGTGGGTCTGGACCTGGATCTCCTCGACGGTGCGGTCGTCGTTGACCTGCTCGAGGATGTTCCGGGCCGCGGCGGAGAGCTTCGGGTCGGCGAGCAGGTCGGTGACCGAGACGGGGATCGCCTGGGAGGACGGGATGACCTCGCGGATGCGCTGCCACTCGTCGACGCGCTGGACCCCTTCGAGGACGATCGAGGTGACGTCCAGGTTCATCGGCACCATGGTGCCTTCGGGGATCTCGTCGTCGATGAACCGGAACTCTCCTTCGGACCAGGTGAAGAGGTCGTAGACCGATTCTTCGGCTTTGAGGCGGAGCAGCCGGCTCAGGTCTTCCTCGGAGATGGCTCCGATGGTGGCCAGGATCTTGCCGAGGAGCATGCCGCTCTTCTCCTGCATGGAGATCGCTTTCGACAGCTCCTCTTCGTTGATGTGGCCGTGGCTGACCAGGAAGTGGCCCAGGTACTCGCGCGGGTCGGTCGAGGCGGACGACATGATCCGCCCGCCCTTGAAGTAGATCTTCTTCTTGACCCGGGCGTTGTCGATCACCAGGGTGCCGGACTTGCTGCCCTGGGAGACCCACTGGAGGAGCTCGGTGAGCTCCATCGTTTTCAGATTGCCGGTGATTCCCAAGGTGACGGCTCGATCGTCTCGGACGGGTCGGGAGTGGGGAGGCTGTCGTGGAGCCGGGCGGTTCGGTGTGGGTGGTCAGTCGCCGGTGCGCGCAAGGGTCGTGCCTCGCTGGCCCTGGTAGTGGCTGGAGGAGCCGGGCTCGCCGTAGGCGACGTCGGGCTCTTGCTCCATGGCGATGAAGATGAGCTGGGCGATCCGCCGGCCGGCCTCGAGCACGAACGGCGCGGGCCCCAGGTTCTGCAGCTCGAGGGTGATGTTGCCCTCGAACCCCGGGTCGCACCAGCCGGCGAGCGAGTGGTTGATCCACAGCCGGCCGAGGGTCGACTTGAGCTTGAGGTCGCAGGCCACCCCGCGCGGGATCCGGACGTGCTCGAGGGTCGAGGCGAGCACCACCTCGCCCGGGAACAGCTTGACGTCCGCGGAGTGGAACTCCTCCGGGTCCCGGGTCGGGCAGATCCAGTGCTCCGAGACGCGCACGTCGTAGCTCGCCGCGTTGACCTGCGACGGCTCGAAGGGCGTGACGCCCCCCTGCTCCCCCCAGGCTCGAATCCAGCGGTCGGGTTTGATCATCGGCTACGCAAAACGCACCGGTCCGGCGCCGTCTTCCCGGTGGATCGTGTCGACGAAGCGGATGAGCTGCCGCGGACACGACATGAACAGGGTCGACGTGCGGTAGCCGCCGCCGAAGAAGCGTACCCCCTTGAGCAGCTCGCCGTCGGTCACGCCGGTGGCGGAGAACAGGATCTGGTTTCCCGGTGCCAGCTCGTCGGTGGTGTAGACCTTGGTGAGGTCGGTGTAGCCGAGGCGCTCGAGGCGCTGCCGCTGGCCTTCGTCGAGGGCGACAAGCCGGGCCTGGATCTCGCCGCCGAGACAGCGCATGGCGGCGGCGGTGAGCACCCCCTCGGGCGCGCCGCCGATGCCGAACACCGCGTGGACGCCGGTGCCGCGGACCGCCGCCGAGATGCCGGCGGAGAGGTCGCCGTCGCCGATCAGGCGGATGCGGGCGCCGGCCTCGCGGATGTCCTGGATGAGGCCGGCGTGGCGGTCGCGGTCGAGGACGACGACGATCAGGTCGGCCACGTCGCGGTCGAAGGCGTCGGCGATGTTGCGCAGGTTCTCGGCCACCGGGGCGTCGATGTGGACGCGGCCGCGGGCGGTCGGGCCGACGACGATCTTCTGCATGTAGGTGTCCGGCGCGTGGAGCAGGCCGCCGTGCTCGGCGGCGGCGAGCACGGCGATCGCTCCGGGGGCGCCGGTGGCGCACAGGTTGGTGCCTTCGAGGGGGTCGACCGCGATGTCGACCGCCGCGGCCCCCTGGGCCTCCGCCGCCGCGTCGGGCTTGCCGGCGTGCTTGCCCACTTCCTCGCCGACGTAGAGCATCGGCGCCTCGTCGCGCTCGCCCTCGCCGATCACCACGCGGCCGGCGATCTCGAGCGTGTTGAGCTCCTCGCGCATCGCCTCGACCGCCACCTGGTCGGAGCCGTGGCGGTCGCCCCGCCCCATGCTGCGCGCCGCGGCGACTGCGGCGCGCTCGGTGACGCGCATAAACTCCTGCTCGAACAGCCGGTCGACGGAGGCCGTCGTCATGCGCCGGCCCCCGCGGCGGCCTCGGCGGGCTGCTTCTTCGGCTTGGGAGCCGGCCGCTCCGGGGCGTTGAACGCCGGGATGCCGGTGATCGCCTCGCCGATGATCAGGCCGTGGATGTCGTGGGTGCCTTCGTAGGTGAACACCGACTCGATGTTCATCATGTGGCGGATCACCGGGTAGTCGTTGACGATGCCGTTGGCGCCCAGGACCTCGCGGGCGAGCCGGGCGGACTCGCGGGCGACCCAGACGTTGTTGCGCTTGCCCAGCGACACCATCTGGTGCTTGAGCCGCCCCTGGTCCTTGAGGCGGCCGAGCTGGAGCACCAGGAGCTGGCCCTTGGTGATCTCGGACACCATCCAGACCAGCTTCTCCTGGATGAGCTGGTGGCTGGCGATCGGCTGGCCGGAGAACTGGATCCGCTCCAGGGCGTAGTCGCGGGCGCAGACGAAGCAGTCCATGGCCGCGCCGAGGCCGCCCCAGGCGATGCCGTAGCGGGCCTGGTTGAGGCACATGAGGGCGTTCTTGAGGCCGGTGGTCTTCGGCAGGATGTTCTCGGCCGGGATGCGGCAGTCCTGGAAGCCGAGCTCGGAGGTGTCGGAGGCGCGCAGTGAGAACTTGCCGTGCTGGGAGGTCGCCGTGTAGCCCGGCGTGCCCTTCTCGACCAGGAAGCCGCGGACGCCGTCGTCGGTGTAGGCCCAGACCACCGCCACGTCGGCCAGGGAGCCGTTGGTGATCCACTGCTTGGAGCCGTTGAGCACCCAGGAGTCGCCGTCCTTGACCGCCCGGGTGCGCATGCCGCCCGGGTTGGAGCCGAAGTCGGGCTCGGTCAGGCCGAAGCAGCCGATCGCCTCGCCGGAGCCGAGCTTGGGGATCCAGCGATCCTTCTGCTCCTGGGAGCCGAAGGCGTAGATCGGGTACATGACCAGGCCGCTCTGGACCGAGGCGAAGCTGCGTACCCCTGAGTCACCGCGCTCGAGCTCCTGCATGATCAGGCCGTAGGCGACGTTGTTGAGGCCGGGCAGGCCGTACTCGTCGATGGTCGGGCCGAAAAAGCCGAGCTCGCCCATCTCGGGGATGAGCTGCATCGGGAAGCGCCCCTCTTCGTTGCACTCCTCGATGATCGGCATCACCTTCTCGTCGACGAACTGGCGCACCGTGTCGCGCACCATGCGCTCCTCCTCGGAGAGCAGGCTGTCGAAGTCGATGAAATCCACGCCGGGGAAGCGGCTCATGGCGGGTTGTCTCCTTGGTCTGGCGATTGCTGAGTGTTCAGATGCTGGCGGATGCTGGCAGATGCTGGGATGTTCGAGCTGCCCGGCGGTCCGCACCGACTGCCCCGCCGGGTGAGGCCGGGCCGATCGGGCGGGCCGGGGTCAGGGGGTTCGGAGCCAATGCTCCGTGACGATGTTACCATCGCTTTCCGCCGCGATCCGCGGCCGTAGGGGCAGATGGCTCGACCCGGCCGAGACCCCTCTCCCAGGAACTGCACCGAGGATCTGCGATGACCGCGACGTATCCCTACAAGAAGATCGTCATTCCCGTCGACTTCACCGACGCTTCCGCCCGATCCCTGGCCCACGGTGTCGCCATCGCCCGCGCCAGCGGCGCCTCGGTGGTCGCCCTGTTCGTCGTCGACACGAGCTTCCCGTACCCCGATCTCTTCTCGTTCGAGGACCCGGCCGGCGACTACCGGCGCGTGATGCGCGAACGGGCCCACAACCGCATCGACGAGTGGGTCGCCGACCTGCCCGAGGCGCAGGAGGTCGAGATCGAGACGGTGATCGGCCACGGCCGGGTGGCCGCGGAGATCGTCGACATCGCCGAGCAGGTCGAGGCGGACGTGATCGTGGTCGCTCGCCACGCCCAGAGCGGCCTGCGTCACGCGCTGATGGGCTCGACCACCGAGGCGGTGATCCGTTCGGCCCCGTGCCCGGTGCTGGTGCTGCCGCCAGCGGCCGACGCGGACGCGGACGAGGACTGAGTCGGCGCCCGTGATCGACCCGATCGGCCTGCTCCGCCTGTTGATCCCGGCCCTCCTGGCTTGTGCCGCCGCGGTGTGGTTCGACCGGGCCAGCGAGGCCCGCGGCTTCCTGCCGCCCGGGTTCGACGAGCCGTGGCGCCGGATCGCCGGCGCGGTGGTCCTGGGGGGGATCCTCTTCCTCGCCGTCTTCTTGCCTGTCGGAATGTTCGGGGCCGAGCAGCCGGCGACGCCCGAGACCGTCGACAGCCCGCGGCTGTTCTTGCTCCAGGGGCTGCTGGTGCTCTCGCTGGTCACCTGGTTCGTGCTCGGCTACGCCGGCCGGACGTCCCGTCCGCTGCTCGAGGAGCTGGGCCGCCAGATTGGTTGGAAGGCCGAACGGCCCTGGAACGAGGTCGGCCTCGGCATCCTCGTCGGCATCGCCGGCTGGCTGGCGGTGATCGTGGTGATGGTGGTGGTCGCCATGACGATGTACCTGCTGGGCGGCGAGAACCTGGTGCCGAAGCAGCCGCCGGAGGTGGTGCCGCTGATCGCCGGCCTGCCCTGGTTCGTCAGGCTTGGCCTGGTGCTGAGCGCGGGCGTCGTCGAAGAGAGCTTCTTCCGCGGGCTGCTCCAGCCCCGGGTGGGCATCGCCCTGTCGACCGGTGCCTTCGTCCTCGCGCACCTGTCGTACGGGCAGCCGTTCATGCTCATCGGCATCTGCTGCCTGTCGCTCCTGTTCGCCTTCCTGGTGCGCTGGCGCCGGAGCGTGCTCGCGTCGGTCGCGGCGCATGCCACCTTCGACTTCATCCAGCTCCTGGTGATCATCCCGCTGGTCCTGCACTTCCTGCCGCAGGTGGCCGGCCGCGGCGCGGAGGGAGCGCCTGCCCTCCTGGGCTGGATCGGGTGGTTCCTCTGGTAGACTCCTGACCGTAGCGATGCCGGCCGAACCTTCCCCGTTCCACCTCACGATCGGCAGCCGCTTCGAGAACATCGAGCTGGTGCACGCCGTCTTGTCCGACGCCCTGTCTGCGTTCGACCTCGACGAGGAGAGCCGCCACTGGATCGATCTCGCAGTGCGCGAGGCGGTGGCCAATGCGATCAAGCACGGCAACCGCCTGGAGCCGAACAAGAGGGTGGAGATCGACCTCGAGCTCCAGCACGAGGAGCTCGTGGTTCGCGTTCGCGACGAGGGGGAGGGTTTCGATCCCGGCGACCTGACCGATCCCCTGGCACCAGAGAACCGGCTCCGGCCCAACGGCCGGGGCATCTTCTACATGAAGAGCTTCATGGACGACATCCAATACCGTTTCCGGCCGGGCGAGGGGACGGAGGTCACCCTCCGCAAGCGCCTCGGCGGGGAGAGTGAATCCGACCGGGACGGAGGCGAGGCACCAGCCGCTCCGGCCGATCCGTCCGACCGCTAGAAGGAGATGCAATGAAGATCAATGTACGGCAGCGTGAAGGCGTCACGATTCTCGACCTCAAGGGCAAGATCACCATCGGCGTCGGCGACGTCGCCCTGCGCGACGCCATCCGCGAGGCGCTCTCCGCGGGCGCCAAGAACCTGCTCATCAACCTGGCTGACGTGACCACGATCGACTCCTCCGGCGTCGGCGAGCTGGTCAGCTCGTTCACCACGGTGACCAACCGGGGCGGCCTGCTGAAGCTCGCCAACCTGCCGCCGAAGGTCAGCGACATCCTCCAGATCACCCAGCTCATCACCGTCTTCGACGTCTACGAAGACGAGGACGAGGCTCTGCGCTCGTTCTGATGCGTCGGGGAGTCTGCACGGGCGAGCGCCGTGACCGGGCCGCTCGGCCGCGCAGGCTCCCTCCCCTCTTCTTCCTCTGCACGCTGCTCCTGGCCGCCGGCCTGCTCGCCCAGGCACCGGTCGACCCTCGCCAGCGCGACCTGACGGAGATCCGCCAGGAGATCACGCGCCTGGAGGGGGAGCTGTCGTCCGCGCGCGAGCGGGAGCGCACCCTCGAGCAGCGGCTGAACGAGGTCGCCCTGGAGCTCCAGCTCCAGCGCCGGCGGGTGGCCGAGGCGGTGGCCGCCCGCGACCTGGCCGCCGAGCGGGTCGACCAGGCCGAGGCCGAGGTCGCGCGGCTCGAGCAGGCCCTCGGCGAGGCCCGCGCCTCGCTGCGCGAACGCCTGACCGGGCTCTATCGGCTCGGTCGCCACGGCCATCTCCGGCTGCTCCTGTCGGTGGAGACCGGCGCCGACCTGCCGTCGGCGGTCCGCCTGCTGCGCTTCCTGGTGCGCCGGGACGGCGAGGCGATCGACGGCTACCGGGAGGCGACCGAGCGGCTCGAGACCGAGCGCCAGCGGCTGGTGGCCCAGCGCCAGGAGGTGGAGCGCTGGGTCGAGCAGGCGGAGAGCCGCCGCAACAGCCTGGCGGCCGTCCGCGGGCGCCAGGAGCGGCTGCTCCAGGAGGCGCGCTCGAAGCGCCGGGCGCTCAGTGAGCGCACCGAAGGGCTGGTCGACAAGGAGCGCAAGCTCGCCAACCTGATCGACCTGCTCTACGGCCGCGAGACCACGCCGCTCTCCGGGCGGCCGATCCAGGACTTCCGGGGCGTGCTCGACTGGCCGGTCGCCGGCAAGGTGACCCTCGGCTTCGGCCCGCGGCGCGACCCCCGCTACCGCACCGAGGTGCCCCACAACGGCATCGAGATCGCGCCGTCCGCGCTGGTCGCCGCCGCCGACCCTCAGAAGAGCGTCCTGGTGCGCGCCGTCTACCCCGGCAAGGTGCTGTTCGCGGCGCCGTTCGAAGGCTACGGACGGACGGTGATCGTGCACCATCCGGGGCGTGTCTTCTCGCTCTACGCCGGCCTGGCCAAGACCCTGGTGAGTCAGGGCGACGTGCTAGAGTTGGGAGATTCGGTCGGGGCGGCCTCCGGTCCGGTCTATTTCGAGATCCGGCAGGAAAACCGCCCGGAGGACCCGCTGGACTGGCTCCGTTGAGCCGCGCGCTCCGGCCGCCGTGCAAGAGTCTCCTGGCCACTACTTGACCACTGCCCGTCCACTGAACGCCATCGAACGGACACCCTCCCCATGACGCGAAGCCGTTTCCTCTTCTTCCTCGCCTCCATCGCGATCGTCTTCCCGATCCTCGCCGGCTCGCTGCTGGGCGCGACGGTCGACGACCAGCCGGGCGAAGACTCCCTCTACAAGTACCTGTCGGTGTTCACCGACTCGCTCGGGCTGGTCCACCAGGCCTACGTCGAAGAGACCGACGTCGACACCCTGATGGCGGCGGCCCTCGACGGCATGACCGACGGCCTCGACCCGATGGCGGTCTACGTGCCGTCCGACGCGGTGAGCGACTACCTGGCGGCGCGGGAGGTGGGGGCGTCGCGCAGCGGCCTGGTGCTGATGCGCGAGCGGGGGATGGTCTACGTCATGTCGGTGCTGGCCGACAGCCCGGCCGAGGCGGCAGGACTCCAGCAGGGCGACCTGGTCGCCGAGATCCAGGGGCGGGAGACCCGCGTGGTGCCCATGTGGGAGATCCAGGAGATGCTGGCGGGCGACCCGGGCACCAAGATCCACCTCCACCTGGTGCGCTACGCCGAGACCCGGGACACCGACCTCACCCTCGGCACCTTCCCCGAGCCGGTGCCGACCCTCGACGAGCACGACGGCGTGCCGGTGCTGACCGTTCCGGTCATCGACGCGGACACCACGGGCCGGGTGGCGGCGCTCCTCCACGGCGCCGACGACCAGGGCAAGCTGGTCATCGACCTGCGCGGGACCGCCGGCGGCGACGCCGAGGCGGCCTACTCGCTGGCCGGCCTGTTCGCCGACGGCGAGCTGGGCCACCTGAACGAGCGCGGCGAGGACGTCGAAACCTACCGGGGCGACAGCAAGCCCACCTGGCAGGGGCGCATCCTGGTGCTCACCGACCGCTCGACCTTCGGGCCGGCCGAGCTGGTGGCAAGCGTCTTGCGGCAGAAGGCCGGCGCCGAGCTGGTCGGCGGGCGCACCTTCGGCTTCGCCGGCCGCGAGTCGATGATCGAGCTGTCGAGCGGCGCGGTCGTCTTCCTGTCCGACGCGCTCTACACCGGTCCGGACTCCACGCCGGTCAAGGAGCCGCTCGATCCGGACGAGCGGGTGGCGGACCGTCTGCGCACCTTCAGCGAGATCGAGCGCGCCCGGAAGGAGAGCGCCGAAGAGGCGCCCGACCTGGTGCTCGATCGGGCGCTCGAGCTGCTCGACGAGCCCGCCGAGCCGTCCGCCGACGCCGCCGCGGAGAAGAAGGTGGCGGCGTAGGACGTCCCTGGGGCCCTGCTCGCGACGAGCGGGCCTCGGCGGGAAGTGGACATCGTGCGCCGAGAGGATTCCTGAGCCATGGTCCGACGTCGTCCCGGAGGGCGCCGCCGTGCGCCGGCGTCCCGGTCTTCCGCGGCCCGACCCGGCCGCTCCGGCCCAGCCCGCCGATCCAAGCGGCCGCGCAAGCCGAACGGCGGGTGGCGGGCGGGGCGCTGGACGCTGCTCGTGCTGTTCGCGGTCGGCCTGTTCGCAGCCGGCCTCTATCTCGGCTCGTCCGACCTGTCGCCGCGGCGCTTCCTGTCGGGGTGGCTGGGGGAGCGGGCTCCCGTGCCGAACGACGGCGCGGCGGCGGCCGGTGGCGCCCGGCGGGGCGGGCAACCGTCGGCCGGTCAGACCGCGGGCGCTCGCGGCGCCGCGCCGCGCGAAACCGCTGCCGGCGCCACGGCGTCCACGACCAAGCACCAGGAGCACGAGTTCGCGGTCGAGACCGTGCCCGAGACGCCGACGGTCGAAGGGGCGCCGCCGCCCGGTCGGGGCGCCGTCGTCTCCCTGGTGATCGACGACCTGGGGCGCAGCCTCTCCGACCTGGACACGATCGGCGGCCTCGGCGTGCCGGTCACCTACGCGGTGCTGCCCTATGAGAGCCGGACCGCCGAGGTGGTCTCGACTCTCCGGCGGCGGGGCGCGGAGATGATCGTCCACCTGCCGATGGAGCCGACCGGCGGCGCCGACCCGGGGCCCGGAGCGCTGACCGAGTCCATGTCCCGGCGCCAGCTCGTCCAGGCCACGCGCCGGGCGCTCGAGGCGGTGCCCGGCGCGGTCGGCGTCAACAACCACATGGGCTCTCGCCTGTCCGCCGACCGCCGGGCGATGGACGTGATTCTCGGCGTCATCGCCAAGCACGGCCTCTACTTCCTGGACTCGCGGACCAGCGCGGACAGCGTCGCCTTTACCGCCGCCCGGGATCTCGACCTGCCGGCCGCCGAACGCCAGGTCTTCCTCGATCCCGATCCCCGGCCGGACGCCGTGCGCTACCAGTTCCGCCGCCTGCTCGAGGAGGCGCGCAAGCGGGGCTCGGCGATCGCCATCGGCCATCCCCACCCGGACACCCTGCGCGTGCTCCAGGAAGAGGTTCCGCAGGCGGCCGCCCGCGGCTACCGGTTCGTGCCGGTGAGCTACGTCCTCGACCGCTCGTCGGTGGCCGCCAAGTAGCCCGGGGACCTGCGGGGAGCCATGCTTCCGGACGGTCTCGTCGACTGCACACTGTACGCCGCCGGTGCGGCCCTGCTGGTGGCCGCGGTCCGCTGGTGGCGGCCGGAGCTGCCGCGGCGCTGGGCGCTCGGCTACGCCGTGCTGGTCTTCGGGCTGTTCGCCGTCCCCCTGGCCACGCAGTCGGTCCAGGTGCCGGTCGACATCGCGTACCGCTGGGCGCCCTGGGCGGGCACGCTGGAGGCGCCGCTCGCGGTCCAGAACCCGCTGCTGTCGGACGTTCCGTTCCAGATGTTGCCGTTCCGGACGCTGGTGCGTGAGCGCCTGCTCGCCGGCGAGGCGCCGCTCTGGGCGAACGAGCTGGGGACGGGGCAGCCGCTCCTGGGCAACGCCCAGTCCGCTCCCTTCGCGCCGCTCCACCTGATGGCGTTGCCCGTTCCGCCCCTGCGCGGGATGACGCTGGCCGCCGCCTGGCAGGTTCTGCTCGGGCTGCTGCTCACCCACGCCTTGGCGCTGGCGCTCCTGCGCGGGGGACTGCCGACGCGGGCGCGGCAGCTCGGCGCGGCGACCGCGGCGGTCGCATTCTCCCTGTCGGCCTATTCGGTGGTCTGGCTCTACCACCCCCTGTCGATGGCGGCGATGTTCCTGCCCGGCGTGCTGCTGGGCCTCGTCGCGCTCTGGCGGGGCGGGCGCGGCGCCCTGGCCGGGCTGGTGGCGTGCGCCGTCGGCATGGCCTCGAGCGGCCACCCGGAGACGCTGGCGCACACGGCGATCGTGGCGGCCGGCGTGATGGGTGCGCTGCTGGTCCGCCGGTCCGCTGCGGCGGGTCGTTCCGGGGACGGTGGGCGGTGGCGGCTCCGGTTCGTCGGGCGGGTGGCGGTGGCCTCCCTGCTGGCGCTCGCCCTGTCCGCGCCGGTGCTCCTGCCGGTGCTCGAGACCCTCGGCCAGAGCCAGCGGATCAGCTACATCCGGTCCGGCGCGGGCGTCGCCATGCATCCGCCGCCGTTCTCCGCCGCCGCCCTGGTGCCGCTGGTCGAGCCGCTGGCGTTCGGCAGCCCGCGGGACGGCGACTGGCACGGATGGAAGAACCTCAACGAGGCGTGCAGCCACTACGCCGGCCTGCTCACCCTGGCCCTGGCCGTGGCTGGCGCGGCGATCTGGCGCGGGCGCATCCTGGCGCTGGTCGCCGGCGGTGCGGTCGCCCTGGCGGTGGCGCTCGACGTCGAGCCGATGTTCACCCTGTTCAACGCCCTGCCCGGGATGTCCGACGCCTTCCACGGCCGTCTCCGGCTGGTCTGGGTGCTGGCGGCCGCCCTGGCGGCGGGGCTGACCCTGGCGGAGCTCTCCCGGGCCGGGCGACGGCAGCGGCTCGCCGTGACCGCCGTGATCGCCGGAGCCCTGGTGGCCGCCGCCTTCGTACCGCCGCCGCTCGAAGGGCTTCCCTGGCGGGCGCTCTGGTGGGGCGTGACCCTGGGCGGAGCGGTCGTCGTGGCGCTGACCCTGGCCGCGCTCCAGGGCTCCGCCGGGTCCGGCGCGCGGTCCGGGCCGGGCTGCCACCCCGTGGTGCTCGCCCTGGTGCCCCTGGCGATCCTCGCCGACGTCGTCCTGTTCGGTGCGTGCTACCAGCCGATCGTCCCGCCGGAGCACCAGATCCCGCCGCCGCCGTCGGTCGCCTGGCTGCAGAAGCGGTTCGCGGAGTCGCCGCGGCCGTTTCGGGTGATCGGCGAAGGCTGGGGCCTGTCCCCGAACACCGCGGCGTTCTACGGCCTGTGGGACCCGCGGACCAACGACCCCATGGCGCCGGCGCGCCCCGCCTGGCTGCTCGGGCCCCGCCTCGCTCCCGGGTCCTGGAGGCCGGGCAAACCGCTCCAGCTCCACGGCCTCGACCGGACCGCGCCGACCCTGGCCCTGCTCGGTGTGCGCTACGTGCTGACTCAGCCGGGCCGGAACCCGGGCACGCCGTGGCGGGTGGCGTTCGACGGTCCGGGCGCGCGGGTGCTCGAGCTGGAGACGGCCTTGCCGCTCTTCTTCGTCCCCGAGCGGGTGCGCGCCGTGGCGGCAGGCGACGACCTGGCGCGGGCCGCCGCCGCGATCGACGACTTCGGCCGCCTGGCGGTCTATCCGCGACGCTCGGTCGGGCGGGGCGGTGCCGCCTCCGCCGCCTCCGGCCCCATCGGCCGGCAAGAGGGGGAGGTCACCTTGCGCGCGGTCGGCGCCAACCGGTTCGAGCTCGAGACCCGGAGCGACGGCGGGATGGTGGTGGCGTCGAGCGTCAGCGACGCGCCGGGGTGGCGGCTGACGATCGACGGTGCGCCGGCCGAGCCGCTGACGGTCGACTGGGCGTTCGTCGGTTTCCGCGCACCGGCGGGTGTGCACCGGGTCGTGCTGCGTTACGCGCCGGCGAGCTGGAGCTGGGGGCTGGCGCTCTTCGGCTCGGCGCTGGCGGTCTTGGCCGGGCTGGGCATCCGGGCGGTGTCGGTCGGCGGGGCCGGGCGGCGCCCCGCCCGCGTCACCGGGACAGCAGCACGTCGGCGGGCCGGCTCTGGAGCGCCCTGACGCTGGCGGCGAGGCCGGCGATCACGGTCAGCAGCACCGTCGCCCCCAGGGCGGCGCCCAGGTGCCACGCCAGCTCGAGCGGCGCGAACGAGAACGCGACGTCCATGCCGCGGACCAGCACCTCGCGGGCCAGGACCGCCCCGCCGGCGCAGCCGATGGTCCCGGCGATCAGGCCGACCAGGGCGTACTCGAGGGCGTAGACCGCGACGACCCCGGCCCGGGTCGTGCCGAGCGTCTTGAGCAGCGCCACCTCCCGCCGCCGGCGCACCGCTCCGGCCGACACCGCGCCGCCGAGGATCGCCATGCCGGCCAGGATCGTGAAGCCGCCGACGAAGCGGACGCCGTCGGAGATCCGGCGCAGCGTGGTCACCACCTTCTCCAGGATCTCGCGCACCCGCAGCACGGTGACGTTGGGGAACGCCGCAGCGATCCGGTCCTGGAGCGCGATCTCGCCGCCGGGCGGCAGTTGGGCCGCGGCGATGCGGAACTGAGGCGCCCGGTCGAGCACCCCCGGCTCGACCACCAGGAAGAAGTTGATGCCGAAGGTCGACCAGTCGACCGTGCGGAGGCTGGTCACGGTCAGGTCGATCGGCACCCCCTGGACGTCGAAGCGGAGGACCGAGCCGAGGCCGATGCCGAGATCGTGGGCGAAGTCCTCTTCGACGCTCACCTCGTCGACCCCCGGCTCGCTCCACAGGGAGCCGGCGACGATGCGGTTGTCCTCGGGCAGGGTGTCGAGGTAGGTCAGGCGCTGCTCGCGGGTCAGGGCCCAGCGCCGATCGCCGCCTCTCCGGCCGCGTTCCCGTTCGGGGCTTCGCTGGCGCTCGCTGTCCGAGCTACCGCTGTTGTCGGCGTCGCCGCCGGCCCGGGAGCCGTCCTCCGCCCGGTGCTCGACCGTCTTGCGCACCGAGACGCCGTCGATCGCCGACAGACGGGCCATCACCACCGGCACCGAATCGACGTGGGTCGCTCCCTGCTGCTCGAAGATCGTCCGCACGCCGTCCCACTGGTCCGGCTGGATATCGACCAGGAAGACGCTCGGCGCGGTCTCGGGCAGGTTGCCCACCAACTGGCGGGTCAGGCCGCGCTCGACCAGCCAGAGGGCGGCGACCACCAGCACCCCCAGGCCGAGGGCGACGGTGGCGGTGAGGGTCGCCGCTCCGGGACGGGCGAGCGACGCCAGGCCGTGCCGGAGCCAGAAACGCCCGCGCAGTGCCGCCTGCGCCCGGGGGAGGGCGGCGGCGAGGCGCGAGACTCCCCAGGCGGCGACCCCCAGGAGGAGGGCGGCGAGCAGGGCGCCGCCGGTGAACTGAGCGCCCAGGAGGGCCGAGTCCGCCTGGATGGCGGCGGTCGCCCAGACGCCCCCCAGCACCGCCAGGACCGTCACGACCGCCACCCGCCGCGGCACCGGGAGCGGCTCGACCGAGCGCCGCAGGACCCGCACCGGCGGCACCCGCAGCACGGCGCCCAGCGACGGCAGGCCGAAGAGCAGCGCCACGCCGACGCCGAGCAGCACCCCGCGGAGGACCGCCGCCGGCTGGAACGGGTCGATCAGGTCCGGCGGAACGATGCCGGCGGCCAGGCGGGGCAGCGCCAGCTCGACCCCGACGCCGGCGGCGGCTCCCACCAGGCTGCCGACCAGCCCGAGGAGCGCTACCTGGCCGGCATAGACCAGGGCCACCTCCCGCGGACGCAGGCCGATGCATTCGAGCACCGCCACCGCGTCCAGGCGGCCCGCCAGCCAGGCGCGGACCGTCTGGCCGACGCCGATGCCGCCGACCAGGAGCGACAGCAGGGCCACCAGCCCGAGGAAGCGCTCCGCCCGCGCCAGCCCGGAACGCAGGGACGGCTGGGCCTCGGTCCAGGTCTCGACGCGGTAGACGTCCGGCGGCAGCGCGTCGCGGATCGCCTCCGCCCAGGCCTTGGTCGCCTCTCGCGGCGCGCCGGCCGGGAGGGCGACGAGCGTCCGGTAGCGGATGCGGCTGCCCGTCGTCTCGAGCCCCGTGCGGTCGAACAGCTCCGGCCCGGCGAACAGCCGCGGTCCGGCGGAGAACCCGAACGCCCCGCCCAGGCTGTCCGGCTCGCTCTCGACCACCGCCGTGACCTTGGCCGGCAGGCCGCCGACGTACAACCGGTCCCCGACCGATAGCCCCAGGTGCTCCAGCAGCTCCGGCGCCGCCACCACTCCGTTCCCCGAGAGCAGCTCCGCCAACGGCCGCGCCGGCTTCGTGACCAGATTCCCGTAGAACGGGTAGGGGCCGTCGACCACCTTCAACTCAACGAGCTGGGATCGCGCTCCATCGGATCGCCCCCTCCCCCAGTCGCGTCCTCGTTAGCCGTCTTGGAGAGCGTGACCTGGGCTGAAGCCGTACCCGCATCCGAGGTCGCTTCATTTCCGGCAGAAGACCCCGCCTCATCCGCCGAGCTGGTAGGTGTCCGGGCGGGCGCGTCGGGCCGAGGCCGGAGGGCGTCGAGGCCCGCGCCTGCGTCGGCCGTGTCCGTTCCAGCCCGGTCCGGCGTGGGCCGAGCCGAGGCGCGAGTTGAGCGTCCGCCGGCCAAGTTCTCGCGCGGTCCCGGAGGCTCGGCCCGACGCGCCCGCCCGGCCACCGGCCCACTCCGCGCCCCCGGCTCGTCCACCGACACCATCGTCACCAGCTCCCGAAGATCCGCCCGCCGCCCGCGGCCCCCGTCCCCGAGCCGCTCCAACACCGCCCCCAGCGCCGCCGGCGCCGGCTCCGGCCCCCGCACTTCGAGGTCCGCCGCCAGCAACTGCCGCCCCTCCTTGCGTAGCCCCGAGTCCAGCCCTCCGGAGACCCCCGCCACCGCCACCACCGCGGCCACCCCCACCGCCAGGCAGAGGACGAAGAAGGCCATCCGCCCCGCCGACCCGCGGAGCTCGCGGAGCATCAACGGCACCAGCCGTGGCCGCGGCACGCTCATGGGCGCTCCCCGTCCCGCGCTCCCTCCGAGGCCGGCGCCGGGCCGTCGAGCCGGCCGTCCCGGAGGTGGAGCCGCCGGTCGGCCATGGCCGCCACCGCCGGGTCGTGGGTCACCACCACCAGCGTCGTCCCCCGGCTCGCCTGGAGCTGGCGCAGCATCTCGAGCACCACCGCCCCGGTCGCCCCGTCCAGGTTGCCGGTCGGCTCGTCCGCCAGCAGCACCGCCGGCTCGGCGGCGAAGGCCCGGGCCAGCGCCACCCGCTGCTGCTCGCCGCCGGAGAGCTGGGCGGGGTAGTGGTGGCCCCGCTCCGACAGCCCGACCGCCGCCAGCAGCTCGTCCGCGCGGCGCCCCGCGCCGTCCTGGCGAAGCAGCTCGAGCGGCACCATGACGTTCTCGCGCGCGGTCAGGTTCTCCAGCAGCTCGAACGACTGGAAGACGAAGCCGATCCGCCGGCGGCGCAGCAGGGCCAGCTCGTCCTCCGAGAGGTCCTGGATCGGTGCGCCGTCGAGCAGCACCTCGCCCTCGGTCGGGCGGTCGAGGCCGGCCAGCAGGCCGAGGAGGGTCGACTTGCCGCTCCCCGACGGACCGAGGATCGCCACCGACTCCCCCGGCGCGATCGCCAGGTCGACCCGGTCGAGGATGGTCAGCACGCGGTCGCCGGAAGGCAGCCGCTTGGTCAGGTTGCGGGTCGCGAGGCGGGGGGTGGAGGTGGTGTCCATGGCGTCAGCCGGTCGGGCCGATTTGGTCCAGGATGTCTTCGAGATAAGGGTAGACGTTGGCGGCGAGCTGGCGGTGCCCCAGGGCGTTGGGATGGATCCGGTCCGGCATGTTGAGCGACGGCCGGGCGGCCACGCCGTCGAGCAGGAACGGCACCAGGGGGACGTTCAGGTCGTCGGCGATGCGCGGGTACATCTCCTCGAAGCGCTCGGCGTAGTCCAGGCCCTGGCTCGGCGGGATCTTCATTCCCAGCAGCAGCACCCGGGCGCCGGCGTCGCGGGCGCGGCCGACGATCGTCCGCAGGTTCTCCTCGGCCCGGTCGAGGGGCAGGCCGCGCAGGCCGTCGTTGGCGCCGAGGCCGACCACCAGCACCGCGGGCTTCTGGTCGAGCAGCCAGTCGAGCCGGGCCAGGCCGCCGGCGGTGGTGTCGCCGCTGACGCCGGCGTTGACCACGTCGACGTCGTAGCCCTGGTCGTGGAGCCGGTTGGCGATCAGGGCCGGGTAGGTCTCCTCCTCGACGAGCCCGGGGCCGGCGGTCAGGCTGTCGCCCAGGAAGATGACCCTCTCCGCGGGCTCGGTCGCGGTCGAGGCGGCGGCCGCCGGTGCCGCCGCCGAGGCAGGCCGGGCGGTGAAGTCCGAGGCGTCGGGGTCGCAGGCTCCCAGGACGGCGGCGGAGAGGAGCAGGGCGAGGAGGACGAGCGCGGCGCCCGGTGGGCGGAGGCGACGGGCGATGGGCGGGTGGACGGCGGTGTGGCGGAGGGCAGTCTTCGCTGGCTTCACGTGGGATTCAACCGCGCTCGGACCGTTTCGCTTCCCCCCACAGGCGCTCCATCTCGTCGAGGCCGGCCTCCGCCAGGCCGCCCGGGCGCTTGTTCAGCGTGGCTTCGACCTGGCCGAAGCGGCGCCGGAACTTGGCGTTGGTGCCGGCGAGCGCCGCGTCCGGATCGACGCCCAGCTTGCGGGCCAGGTTGACCACGGTGAACAGAATGTCGCCGATCTCGTCGCGCATGCGGTCCACGTGGTCTTCACGGTTCGGCCGCTCGGGGCCGGCGGTCGTCCCGGACGCGCCCCGGGCAGGCTCCGTGTCCGATGCTCCCGGCGCGGTCAGGCCGGGCAGCTCGGCCTCGAGCTCGGCGATCTCCTCGTCCAGCTTCTCCAGCACCTCGGCCGGGCCGGGCCAGTCGAAGCCGATGCCGGCCGCCTTCTGGGAGATGCGATAGGCGGCCACCAGCGGCGGCAAGGAGTCGGCGACTCCGGCCAGCAGGGACCGGTTCGTCCCCTCCTCGAGCTTGTTCTGCTCCCAGCGGGCGAGCACCTCCTCGGCGTCGGCCGCCTGCTCGCCGCCGAAGACGTGGGGGTGGCGGGCGATCATCTTGTCGAGGATGCGGTCGATCACCGCGCCGGCGTCGAGGGCGCCCTCCTCCTCGCCGAGGCGGGCGACGAACGCCACCTGGAAGAGCAGGTCGCCGAGCTCACCGGCGAGCTCGTCCCAGTCTCCGGCTGCGGCGGCTG
The DNA here is from genome assembly GCA_963843755.1 of uncultured Acidobacteriota bacterium. Taxonomy (GTDB): domain Bacteria; phylum Acidobacteriota; class Thermoanaerobaculia; order Multivoradales; family DATKCC01; genus CAWJLS01. The sequence goes on along the minus strand of CAWJLS010000009.1, from coordinate 121,135 downwards.
CGGCGGCTTCGTGGGCCTCTTCGATCAGGTAGGTACGGGCGTCGGCGAGGGTCTGCTCGCGGTCCCACGGGCAGCCGTCGGGGGCGCGCAGGCGCTCGACCAGGTCGAGCAGGCGTCGTAGGTCGGTGGCGCTCGGGCTGTCTCCGGGGTCGTTCAAGCTGTCTCCTGAACAGTGCTCGATCCGCTCGCAACCTGGCCGGCTCGGTTGCCGCTCCCCGAGGGCCTTGCTACGATCGTCCGAAGGTTCCGTTCTGTCGGCTGGAAGGTGCGACCCTCCGGCCGTGCCAGCGCGCGTGGGACCTCGAAGGACTCCCTGACACGAGACTCAGACGAGACTCCGAAAGGAACGGTTGGACCGAGTGAGCGACCACGACGAATCGAAGATCAAGGTCACCGACAAGCGAATGTTCGCTCCGGACGGCTCGCTCCGCGAAGAGTACCGCTTCCTCGAAGAGGAGGCCAAGGAGCCGAAGCCACGCCCGGCGGAGGAGCGGCCCGCGGCATCCGAGCCCGCGCCGGCTTCGCAGGAACCGATCGGCGGCCCCGGCGCCCGCCCGACCCCAGGCGCGCCCTCCGAGAGCCCTCCGGCCGACGAGCCGCCCGCCCAGGAGCCGCTCGACGAGCTTCCCGGCAACGGCCAGAACCCCCAGTTCTACGACCTGGTCATGGCCCTGGCCGAACCGGCCTCGGTCTACATGCGCAACGCGGTCCAGTCGCCCGCCGAAGCCTCCCAGAGCCTCGAGGTCGCTCGCCTGTACATCGACCTCCTCGACGTCCTCCGGCACAAGACCGCCGGCAACCTGACCTCCCAGGAATCGGACATGCTGGAGGATGCGCTCCACCAACTGCGCCTCGGGTATGTCCAGACCAAGGGCTGAGAGCCGGCGAGGGACCCCTCTCCGGCCCCGGTCTTCTCGGGTCGGCGCCGTCCGGGTCGGGGTCGCAAGGCGGCCGGGTGTGTCCGCCCGGCTCGGCCTCGTCACGCTCCTCTGCCTGCTCGTCCTGGTCGGCTGGGCCGGAGCCGTCTCTGCCCAGTTGCCCCGGAGCGGCGCGCCCGTGCTCACCCGCGCGACCGAGGAGACGCTGGCCCGGCTCCAGGACGCTTGGCTCCAGTGGACCACCGCCCTCTACGGCTCGAACGCGGAGCGTGCCCTGGGGGTGGTGGACGACCTGTTGTCGACCGCCGACCAGCTCGGCATGGAGCGCCTTCCCGACCTGGCGGCGGGCGCCATGGTCCAGGCGGTGGAGTCGGCGCGCGAAGGGGAGACCGAGCGCGCGGCGTTGGCCCTGACCGCCGCTGAGCGCCTCGACCCGGGGCGCCCCGAGACCGCGTTCGCCGAGGCGGAGGTGGCACGGGCCGAGGGGAAGCTGGTCGAACGCCTGACGGCCCAGGCACGAGGCTACGTCCGCCTGTTCGGCAACGGGCTCTTGCGCACGCCGGTGCTGGTCAACCTCGGCCTCTGGGGCCTGGTGAGCCTGCTGGTGGCCGGCACCCTGTTCCTCGGCCTGCTGCTGCTGACCGACGGCCGCGCGGTGCTCAACGACCTGGGTGTGGCGATCGCGGGGCGCCTGCCCCGGGTGCCCGGGCCGCTGATCCAGGTGCTGATCCTGGTGGCGTTGCTGTGGCCCCTGCTGCTCCCCTGGGGTCCGGTCTGGCTGGTGCTCTACTGGTCGGTCCTGCTGTGGCGCCGGACCTCGCCGAGCAAACGCGTGGTCCTGGCGACTCTCTGGCTGTGCCTGGGCCTCGTGCCGTGGGCAGCCGACCGGGGACGCGAGACACTCGGCTTGCGGACGTCGCCGCCGGTCCAGGCGATGGAGAGCGTGGTGCAGGGCCGGCTCTACGGCAACCTCTTCCTCGATCTCCGCAGCCTTTCGACGGCGCTGCCGAACAGCCCGGCGGTCGATCAGTTCCTGGGCGACCTCCACGTCCGCTTCGGCCAGTGGGACGCGGCCCGTCGGCGCTACGAGAAGGTGCTCGAGGCGGAGCCGGACAACGTCTCCGCGATGATCGACCTGGGCGCCTACTACCTGACCCAGGGCGACCACGGCAACGCGGTGGCCATGTTCCAGAAGGCGGCCTCGATCGATTCCCGCAGCGCCGCCGCCCAGTTCGACCTGAGCGTCGCCTACGCCGAGTCCTACCTCTACGACGAGCAGCGCCAGGCCCTGGACCAGGCGCGCTCGATCGACGATCGGCAGGTCACCCGGTGGATGCGCCGGCCGGACCGCCAGCGGGTGGTGACGACCGAAGGGGGCTTCGACCGGGTGCCGGAGATCGAGGCGGAGCTGGCCGCGACCTGGGAGCCTACGGGCGCCGATCCGTCGTGGCTCGAGCGCCTCGGAGAGCTCCGCTCGGTGCTGGCGGTCGCCGCGTTCGCCGTGGTCGCGCTGATTCTGCTGACCGTGCTCGAGCGCCTGACGGTGGGCGCCGACCCGTCCCGCCGCCCCGCACGCCTCTTGCGGCCGCCCTCCTCGCCGATCCTCACCGCCCTGCTGCCCGGGTTCGGCGCCGCCTGCCAGGACCGGGGCCTCGCGGCCTTCCTTTCCATGCTCGTGCCGGCCGCGCTCCTGGTGGCGCTGATCGCCGGGGCGGGGGCCGGCTTCGGCTATCCCGTCCCGTGGCGATACGATCCGGGCGACTGGTTCCTCCTCTGGCCCGCCACCGCCGCGTTCGTCGTCCTGATCGCCTGGCGCATCGGCCGGATCTTCCTGCGGAGGGGCTGAAGGCCCGCACCGGCGGTTTCAGTAGCGGACGCGGACCGGAGACCACGAGCCCATGGCTGTCGAAGGCACTCTCGACCTCTTCCAGTTGCCGGAGATCCTTCAGGTGGTCTCCCAGCAGCGCAAGACCGGCATTCTGACGGTCCAGGGGCCGGCCGACATCGTCGCGGTGTCGTTCCTGGAAGGGCGGATCGTGGCTGCCGACTCCCTCACCGAGACGACCGAGGAGGGGATCGGCGAAGTGCTGGTGGCCGAGGGCAAGGTCGACGCCACCCTCCTGCGCGGCCTGTCCCACCGTTCGTCCCAGGGCGGACCGCGGCTGGGCGACCTGCTGGTCTCCGGGGGGCACATCGACCGCGGCGAGCTGCTCGAGGCGCTGCGCTCCCACACGGTGAAGCTGCTCGAATCGCTGCTCGACTGGCGCACCGGGCAGTTCAAGTTCTACGGCGGCGACGAGGTCTCCTACGAGGAGGGCTTCCGCTCGATCGGCGTCGACGAGCTGCTCCTACGGGCGATCGAGGACCAGGAGCGCGATGCCCTCCCGGAGCCGGACAGCCTCCTGGACCGCACCACCTCCGAGCGCTCCGTCCGGGTGCGCGAGCTCGACGACCTGGCCGAGCCCGAGCCGATCGGCGAGATGCTGGACGGGCTCGGCGACGCGCTCTGGCTGACGCCGGAGGAGGCGCGGGTGCTCGAGGAAGTGGCCGCGCACCGACCGGTCTACGAGGTTGCCCAGGCGGCCCGGGTGCCGCTCGATCGGACCCGCTACATCCTCTTTCGCCTGGCCCGCGAAGGGCTGGTCGTGCGGGCCGAGCCGGCCGCGGAGTCGCTCTCTCCGCCGACCGGCGCACCGCCCGTGACCGCGACGGACCCGCTGTCCGACCTGACGCTCGACGAGCCGATCCAGGTGGCGCCTGCCCCGGGGACCCTGCACGAGATGGCGCCGGGGCCGGCGGCCGGGGCTCCGGGCGCCGAGATCGAAGACACCACGGAGAGGCGGCCCCGCCCGCCCAGGGAGCGCCCGCGGCAGCCGCCGCGAGAGGCGGTCCTGGCCGAGACCGGCCGGTCGCTGCCGATCACCGGCCTGCTGGCGGTGATCCTGGCGGCGGTGGTGCTCGGCGCGGTCGTCCTTACTCCGTCCGGTGTCGTCCTGCCGTTCCCCTGGCTCACCCGGGAGCGCACCGCCCAGTCGAGCGTCTACGATGCCGTCCTCCTGTCCAAGATCGACCGCGCGGCCCAGACCTACTTCCTGCTCAAGGGCCGCTTCCCCGATCGGCTCCAGGACCTGGTCGGTCTCGGCCTGCTGCAGCGCGAGGATCTGGTCGACGCCCGGGGCCGGACCCTCTCCTACGGCGCGGCCGAAGGCTCGTTCCAGATCCACCCGGTGACCGTCGAAGGGGCGGAGGAGGAGCCGCCGGGGGCTCGCCGCTCCATCTCCGGCAACTTCCTGCTCGATCCGGAGTTCCTCGCGCCGATCCGCGGGGGCACCGACGAGCCGCCGCTGGTGCTCCTCGACTAGCGGTCGAGTACGCCCTTTCTGCCCCTTGCCTTCGAGGGATCGCTGCGCCGGAATAAACCTGAGTCAGTTCTTGTCATATACGGTGCGGCTCGCGGCGGGCCCAAACTTGCCAGAGAGTCACTAAGGTTCATCACTACGGTTCGTGAGGTCGGTGAGGCCGAGCACGCCTCGTCCGCCACGGCCACGGCCGATACGAGAGAGACCCTGTTCAAGGAGGAGACACGTGAGCAAGATCATAGGAATCGACCTGGGGACGACCAACAGCGTCGTCGCGGTCATGGAGGGTGGGGAGCCGAAGGTCATCCCCAACGCCGAAGGCAACCGGACGACGGCCTCCGTGGTCGCGTTCAGCAAGAGCGACGAGCGCCTGGTCGGCCAGGTCGCCAAGCGTCAGTCGGTCACCAACCCGGACCGCACCATCTTCTCGATCAAGCGCTTCATGGGGCGCAAGTACGACGAAGTCTCCGAGGAGATGAAGATGGTCCCGTACAAGGTCGAGCGCGCGGAAAACGGCGATTGCCGCGTGGTCGTCGGCGACAAGAAGTATTCGCCGCCCGAGATCTCGGCCATGGTGCTCCAGAAGCTCAAGTCGGCGGCCGAGGACTACCTGGGCGAGAAGGTGGAGAAGGCGGTCATCACCGTGCCGGCCTACTTCAACGACTCCCAGCGCCAGGCGACCAAGGACGCTGGCAAGATCGCCGGGCTCGAGGTCGAGCGGCTGGTCAACGAGCCGACCGCGGCGGCGCTGGCCTACGGCCTGGACAAGAAGACCGACCAGACGATCGCCGTCTACGACTTCGGCGGCGGCACCTTCGACATCTCGATCCTCGAGGTCGGCGAGGGCGTGGTCGAGGTCAAGTCGACCAACGGTGACACCCACCTGGGCGGCGACAACATCGACCAGGTGATCATCGACTGGCTGCTGGAGGAGTTCAAGAAGGACCAGGGCATCGACCTGGGCAAGGACCCGATGGCGCTCCAGCGGCTCAAGGAGTCCGCGGAGAAGGCCAAGATCGAGCTTTCGAGCGCCCAGGAGACCGAAATCAACCTGCCGTTCATCACCGCCGACCAGAGCGGCCCGAAGCACCTCAACCTGAAGCTCACCCGGGCCAAGCTGGAGCAGCTCGTCGAGCCGATCGTCAAGCGCTCGATCGAGCCGTGCAAACGGGCCCTGTCGGACGCCGGGCTCGAGAAGGGGCAGGTCGACGAGGTGGTGCTGGTCGGTGGCCAGACCCGGATGCCGCTCATCCAGCAGATCGTCACCGACTTCTTCGGCCGGGAGCCCCACAAGGGCGTCAACCCGGACGAGGTCGTGGCCATCGGCGCGGCGGTCCAGGGCGGTGTGCTCGGCGGCGAGGTCCAGGACGTGCTGCTGCTCGACGTCACCCCGCTGTCGCTCGGCATCGAGACCCTGGGCGGCGTCGCCACCAAGCTGATCGAGCGCAACACGACGATCCCGACCAGGAAGAGCGAGATCTTCTCGACCGCGGCCGACAACCAGACCTCGGTCGAGGTGCACGTGCTCCAGGGGGAGCGCGAGATGGCCAAGGACAACCGGACTCTCGGCCGGTTCCACCTGGTCGGCATCCCGGCGGCGCCGCGCGGCATCCCGCAGATCGAGGTCACCTTCGACATCGACGCCAACGGTATCGCCCACGTGTCGGCGAAGGACCTGGGGACCGGCAAGGAGCAGAAGATCACCATCACCGCCTCGTCCGGTCTCGACGACAAGGAGATCGACCGCATGGTCCACGAGGCCGAGGAGCACAGCGAGGAGGACAAGCAGCGCCGCCAGCGCGTCGAGGCGCGCAACCAGCTCGACACCCTGGTCTACTCGACCGAGAAGACCTTCAACGAGCACAAGGAGAAGCTCGATCCGGAGTCGATCGGCAAGCTCGAGAGCGCCCTGGCCGAGGCCAAGAAGGCGCTCGAGGCCGACGACCTCGACGCCATGAAGGCGGCGACCGAGACGCTGACCCAGGCGTCCCACAAGCTGGCCGAGGTGATGTACCAGCAGCAGGCCGCGGGCCAGGACGGTCCGGCCGGCGGGGCAGGCGCGGCGGGCGCGGCCGGTGGCTCCCAGGCGGCCGGTGGCCCGGCCGGCGATGCCGACGACGAGGTGATCGACGCCGAGTACGTCGAAACCGACGAGTCCTGACATGGCCGGCTACCGCAAGAGCTACCTCGAGGAGATGGCCCGGATCCAGGATCGGGTCCAGTCCGTCTTCGACGAGCTGCTGTTGCGCTCCGGCGTCGCCGAGAGCGCGGCGGGGGACGCAGACGCCCTCCCCGGGAGCTGGTCCCCCGCCGTCGACGTCCTCGAGACCGGCGAGGCCTTCGTCCTCTACGCGGAGCTCCCGGGCGTCGAGCGAAGCGACGTCGACCTGACGGTCGACGGCCGGCGGCTGGAGCTCTCCGGCCGCCGGCCGCCGCTCCCTGCCGACCGGGCGTTCGCCCGCATGGAGCGCAGCTACGGCCGGTTCCGCCGCGTCTTCGAGCTACCCGCCGCGGTCGACGCCGACCGGATCGCCGCCGCCCTCGACCACGGCATCCTGCGGGTCGAGCTGCCCAAGCGGCCGGGTCCGGCGGGGCCATCTGGGCCATCGGAGGCCATTCCGATCGATCAGAAAGAAGGGGGCTGAAGCATGGCCCGACGCAAACAGCACCGGACGGAACAGAAGTACGTGATGATCAGCGTCGTCGCCGAGCGTTTCGGAATCCACCCGCAGACGCTGCGGCTCTACGAGCGCGAAGGGCTGATCACGCCGGCGCGGAGCGCGGGCAACACCCGCCTCTACGACGACGGCACGATCGAGCGCCTGGAGACCATCCTCACCCTGACCCGCGACCTGGGCGTCAACCTGGCCGGGGTCGAGGTGATCCTCAACCTCCAGGAGCAAATGGACGAGATGCAGACCGAGGTCGACCGTCTGCTCAACCTGGTCAAACAGCAGGTTCTCGACCAGCGGGCCGGCGTCGACCGCCGCTACGCCCTGGTCCGGGTCAAGACCGGTCCGCCGGTCCACGCTCCCCGCGACCGGCGGCGCTGAAGCTCCCGGGCAGGCGGGGGCCGTCGCCACCGCCCCCTCTGGTACGATCCGCCCGAGATGCCCGACCAGCCGGCGCAAGAGCCCTGCCCCGAGTGCGAAGGCACGGGATGGGTGATCGTCGAGGACGGCGGCGCCGGCACCGCCCGGCGGTGCGAGTGCCGCAAGCGCGCCCTCCAGGGGCGGCTGCATGAGGTCGCAGGCATTCCCGCGCGCTACGCGACCTGCAGTCTGGCGCGCTTCCACACCTCCCACCCGGACGGGCGCGCGCAGCGCCAGCTCGTCAAAGCCTGCGGCGATGCCGAGAGGTACGTCGAGCGATTCTGGGGTGACGACGGCGGCTTTGCCGAGTCCGGCCTGATCTTCGTCGGTCCGCCGGGCGGCGGCAAGACCCACCTCGCCGTGGCGGTGCTCCGCGCATTGATCGACCGGTACAGTGTCCGTGGGCGGTTCATCGACTTCACCACCCTGATCCACCAGATCCAATCGACGTTCGATCCGGGCTCGCCGGAGTCCAAGCGCCAGATCCTCGACCCGGTGATCCGGGCCGACGTGCTGGTGCTCGACGAGCTCGGTGCCCAGAAGCCGACCGCGTGGGTGCGCGACATCCTCTACCTGGTGATCAACACCCGCTACACCGAGCGGCGGCCGACCCTGTTCACGACCAACTATCCGCTGGAACGCTCCGGGAGCGCGGTGGCCACCGGGCAGCGGAGCCTGGACAGGGGGCCGGACTCGCCGCCGACCCTCCGTGGAGCTCCACTCCTCGAGGAACGCATCTCGGTGCAGCTCGTCTCGCGCCTGTTCGAGATGGCCACTCCGGTCGTCCTGGATGCCGTCGGTGATTTCCGGGTCCAGATCCAATCCGGGCAGGTCCGGGTCTGACGGGATGAAGCGCTCGGTCCTGGTCTGCATGCAGCGCGGCTTTCTGTCCGCGCGCGCCAACTCCGGCGTGATCTGGATGGCGGTGCTCCAGAGCTTCCTGGTGACGGTCCTGTTCTTCCTCTCGCTGCTGCCGCTCGTCCTGGTGTTCGGCGGCACGGCCTTGTTGTCGGACTGGAGCGCACTCGGCGACTTCGGCGACCTCGGGAAGGTCGACGCCTGGCTCTCCAGCCTGCCCGCCCAGGTGGAGGCGCACCTCGGCGCCCTCGCGGCCGGGCTGGTCGCCTCCCTGTTCCTCGGGATGCTCGTGGTGGTGGTCTGGGCCTGGTTCCAGGCCGGCATCGTCGGCATCCTGCTGACCGGCGAGCGCCAGGCCCATCCGGACGCCCACCTGCGCGCCGGCGGCTGGCGCTGGTTCAAGACCTTCACCCTGTCCGATTTCGCCGGCTGGGGTGGGCGCCACCTCTGGCGGTTCTTCTGGTTCTGCCACCTGGTGATCACCGCCTGGATGCTGGTCGCCCTGGTGGCGGTCCTGCTGATGGCCGGTCTCGGCGCCGCCTGGCAGAGCTGGGGCGGCGGTGCGGCGACGGGCCTCGGCTGCGGCGGCTCCATCCCGCTCCTTTTCCTGTTCTGGGTGCTGGCCATCTGGGGCCTGCTCGCCCAGCCGGCGGTCGCCCTGCCGGAGCCCAAGGGCGGCACGGTGCACGGGTCGATCTTCGGCTTCCAGGTTCTCGGGCGGCGGCTCGGCGCGGCCTCCCTGCTGTTCCTGGCGCTGCTCGTCGCGACCGTCCTGTTGCTCCTGATCGTCGGCACGGGACGGACGATCCTCGACCTCGTTCTCGCCGGCCAGTGGGGGCTCCGCATGGTCGTCTTCGTCGTCAGCTCCCTGGTCCAATCGTTGGTGGCGGCCGCGGTCAACGTCTGGGCCCTGGCCAGCTTCGCGGCCCTGGTGGCGGCCGATCCGGAGGTGAGGGAGCGGTGAGGCGCCTGGCGCCGTGGACGGCGGCCTGGGTCGCCGCACTGGCGTTGGCCTGGGGAGTGTTCGCTCCGGCTTCCGACGGCGCCCCGGATCGTCTCGCCGACGACGGCCGGCCGGCCGCGCCCGCCTCGTCGACGGGGCCCTCGGCGCGGCGATCCGGCGCACTCGATCGATCCGATCGGCCGTCCGCGTCCGACGCCTACGCGGCCGTCCGCATCCGTATCGGCCTGGCAAGCGATCTGACCCGCTTCGACCTGCCCTGCTGTGCCGGGCGGGTGACCCTGTCGATCGGCGGCGAGGCCAAGGAGCTTCCGGGCCCCCTGACCATCGAGCCGGCCGCCGGATCGGTCGAGGTGCCCGAGCACCGCCTCCAGGTGGCGGCGCTCAAGGACCGGCTCCAGGCCGAGGCCCTCGCCCGGGACCTCGCCCAGCGCACCGGCTGGCCGGCCGATGCCCGGTTCGACGCGTCGACCGGCCTCTACCGGGTGCGGGCCGGGCGGTTCGAGACCCGTGAGGCGGCGGAGGCCGGGCGCGACCGGCTCGACGCCTTGGGGATGGGCGGCGCGTGGGTGACCGAGGAGGGCGGCGCGATGACCGAGCCGGCGCTCCGGGTGCGCTGGGGGGAGCGCTCCTTCCGCGTCCTCGGCCGGTGGGTCGCCGTCGAGCCGAGCGCAGCGGACGCTCCGCCGGGGCTCGAGGTACGGAGCGAGGCCCTCCATCCGGCCCAGCCTGCCGCCGCGGGTCGCTACCGGGGCCGGCTGCTGCTTTACCTCAACGACCGGGGTGCCCTCAATCTGATCAACGAGCTACCGATGGAGCAGTACTTGCGCGGCGTCGTCCCCCGGGAGCTCGGCCCCGCCCTCTACCCGCGGCTCGAGGCGCTCAAGGCGCAGACCGTCGCCGCCCGCACCTACGCCCTCCACCACCTGGGGGAGTTCGACACCGAGGGGTTCGATCTGTGCGCCGGCGTGCGCTGCCAGGTCTACGGCGGCGTCGGCGCCGAGCACCCGCTGTCGGACCGGGCGGTGGCGGAGACCGCCGGCCAGGTGCTGCTCTACGACGGCAAGCTGATCGAGGCGCTCTACAGCGCCACCTGCGGCGGTCACACGGAGGACGCCAAGCTGGTCTTTCCCTGGATGGACGCGCCGTACCTGCGGGGCGTGCCCTGTCCGGAGGACGGGACGACGCGGATCGGCGGTGACCTGGCGCCGGGCACGCCGTTCCCGGCCGGGCTGACCCGCCGGCTGGTGCCGCCGCCGGGCGGGTCGCCGCGCAAGGCGTTGGAGGAGCGGCTCCGGACGGTCGCCCGGACCGCCGGCCTGCCGCTGCCCGAGGACCGGCTCGCCTCCCTCGACCGGCGCGAGGTGCGGCGGTTCGTTCGCTCGCTCTTCGATCTGGTGCTCGACCCGCGGCTGCTGGCCGACCCGGACGTCGGCGCACCGGGCGCGGTGACCCGCCTCGGGACCGTCCTGCCGGCGGCGCTCCGGCCGGCGGAGCCGTTCGCCGACCGCCAGGGCGAGGGCGGCACCCTGCACGACGACGAGGCCGAGTGGCTGGTCCTCTCGCTGGCGCGGGTGGTCGGGCTGCTCGACGAGGAGGAGCTGCGCTTCCGTGAGATCGGGCCGACGCCGGACGGCAAAGGCTCCATCCTGCGGGCGACCAAGATCGACAAGGACGGCGAAGAGGGCGTGGAGCGGACTCTTCCCGACGGCGTGCTGACCTTCCGCCGGCGGGAGTCGGGCGCCGTGGCCACCGCCCTCGACCTGGCGGCCGGCGACCGGTTGACCCTCTACCGGTGGCGGGGAACGCCCCGGGCCCTGGTCCAGACCGTCCACGCCCCCCGCGCCGGCGCCCCCGACCCGGCGGCCGCACCGGCCCGCCAGGCACGGCTCCGGACCTGGAGCCGCTTCCGCAGCGACGCCCGCCTCGCCGAGCTGGTCGCCCAGCGCTACCCCGGCCTCGGCTTCCGCGGGTTCGAGGTCGTCACCCGGGGCATCTCGGGGCGGGTGGGCGCGATCGACCTGCTCGGCGACGGCGACCGGTCGGTCCGGGTCGAGGGGCTGGCGGTGCGCTGGACCCTCGACCTGCCCGACACCCGGTTCGAAGCGCGGCGGGCCAAGGGTCCGAACGGCGCGCCGGGCTGGCTGTTCACCGGCGGCGGCTGGGGGCACGGTGTCGGCATGTGCCAGGTCGGGGCCTACATCATGGCCGGCCGCGGCCTCGACTACCGGGAAATCCTGCGCTATTACTACACCGGAGCGCGGCTCGGCCGGATCCTGCTCCCGTCCGGCCGGCCGGGCGGCTCGGCCCGGTCCGAACCGACGGAGGAAGACGATGGCTGAGGACGCATCCACCCACCACCCGGACCCGGCGAATCTGGCGCGCGCGATCGATCACACCCTGCTCAAGCCGGACGCCCGCCGGCAGGACGTGCTGCGCGTGGTCGGTGAGGCGGCGGAGCACGGCTTCGCCTCGGTCTGCATCCCGCCCTGCTACGTGGCGGAGGCGGCCCGGGCCCTCGACCGGGCGGCCGAGGCGGCGGGCACCGGTGCGCCGCGGGTGGCGGTGTGCACCGTGATCTCGTTTCCGCTGGGCTACGCCGACCCGGTGGCGCGGATCGCCGAGTCCCGGCAGGCGGTGGCCGCCGGCGCCCGGGAGCTCGACACGGTGATCAACGTCTCGCGGCTCAAGAGCGGCGAGACCGGCCGGGTCCTCGACGACCTCCGCGGCTGGGTCGAGGCGCTCCGGGCCGCCGATGCCGAGCTGGTGCTCAAGGTGATCCTGGAGACGGCGCTCCTCACCGACGACGAGAAGCGGCGGGCGGCTGTCCTGGTGGCCGACGCGGGGGCCGACTTCGTCAAGACCTCGACCGGCTTCGGAGGCGGTGGGGCGACCGTCGAGGACGTCCGTCTGCTGGCCGCAGCGGTCGGGGACCGGGCGCGGATCAAAGCCTCCGGCGGCATCCGCGACCTGGAGACGGCCCTGGCGATGCTCGATGCCGGCGCCTCTCGCCTCGGCACCTCGAGCGGCGTGGCGATCGTCCGGGAGGCGCGGAGCTGAGCCGCGTCAGGGCAGGGTGCGCAGCACCGCCCGGACCGGCGAGGCGTCGAGCCCCGCCAGGCGCAGCGGCAGCGCCACCAGCTCGTAGACCCCCGCCGGCACCCCGTCGAGCAGCAGACCCTCCAGGTTGACCACCCCGCCCGCGATCAGCGCGTGGTGCGCCAGCAGATCCTTGCTGTCGAACGGATCGACCGACGGCGTGTCGAGGCCGACCAGCAACGCCCCGGCCTCGCCGAGGGCGCGGGCGAGCTCCGGCGACAGGGCCGAGAAGCGCTCCGGGAACGCCGGGGAGGCGTCGTCCCCCTGCCGCTCTCCGCCCCGCCGGACGCTTCCGGTCTTGAGCAGCAGCCGCGGCGGGTCGCCGAGATCGACCCCGTCCAGATGGGCCGGCACGATGAGCGGCTCCGCCGGCACGTCGACCACCCGGCACGGCCCGAGGAACGGCTCGAGCGGCAGATCGGCGATCGTCGCCCCGTCGGCCTCGACGTGGAACGGTGCGTCCGCATGGGCGCCCAGGTGCGGCGTGGTGGTGATCGCCGAGACGTTCACCGGCGCCCCCTCGGCCATCGACCAGGTGAGCTCGGCCCGGTACGGCGTGTCGCCGGGCCAGACCGGGAGGGCGGGGGAGACGAGCGGGGTGATGTCGTAGAGCATGGGGAGGATTGTAGACGGTGCGTCTGTCGGGAGCGTCCGGGAGGACGGGTCGGACGGGGACGCCGCGCGAACTGGACGGTTGGGGGCTCAACGCGCGTCTCGTTGGCGTTCGCGTCGGACCTGCCCCGCTGCTCAAGGACTCTCGCGGGCGCGGCCGCCAGCGCCCCTGCCGACCCTTCCTCCCGGACGCTCCACCCGCGAACCGTTCGCCTTTTCTCGCGACTGACCATGGCAGGACCGGTGGCGACAGGTTGCGGGAAGACCTTCTCGCACCTTCTTGTCTCGAAGTCATGGTGAAATTGGGCGATGGCCCGAGACAGCTTTAAGCTCTTTGTACCCCGCACCGTCCACGAGATGAGTTCTCTAGATGATGCCGGATCCGAGCAAGAGGTAGAGAGCTTTCCAGTCTTTTTCAACCGCTCTGCGATCGTCCTCCTCGGCGACCCGGGTCTCGGAAAGACCGAGCTCTTCCGACGCATGGCGGAGGAGGAAGGCGGGCACTACGTCACGGTGCGAGACTTCCTTGACTTGAGCGTGGATCGGTTCCGGGATCGGACTCTCTATCTCGACGGGCTGGACGAGGTCCGTACCGGTTCTGCCGATGCGACCAACACCGTCGGCCAGGTGGTGGGTCGTCTCGATGACCTCGGCATGCCGGCCCTCCGACTCTCCTGCCGTCCCGCAGACTGGTTCGGGAGCGCGGACCTCTGCCGCTTGGGGAACGTCAGCAGGACGGGCGAAGTTGTGACGCTCCTGCTCGAGCCCTTGTCGAGGAGTGATGTCCAGGCCCTTGCCGGGGAGCGGCTGCGAGACCCATCCGATTTCGTCGCGACAGCGGAACGCCACGGGTTGGAGGAGTTGCTACTCAATCCCTTGACCCTGTCGTTGCTGCTCGGGATTGTGGCTGAGGGTCGATGGCCGACGAGCCAAAGGCAGGTTTATGAGGAGGGACTCCGTCTGTTAGCTAAGGAGCAAAGCCAGGCCCACCAGCGAACCTCGACGGGCGTGGTTCCCGTTGCGCAGATCCTCGATACCGCAGCGTTCCTCTCGGCAGTTCAGCTCCTCGCGGGGCTCGGTGGTTTTGCTCTCGACAGGAGTGTGGAAAGTGCGGAGTTCCCGCTCTTGCGCGATCTACCCGAAGGCGACGGGATGGACTTCGGCGCGATCATCCGGCGCCGCGTCTTCACGGTCGAGAATGAGCGGGCGGTGGAGGTACCTCGACTATGCAAAGCTCCGCATAGGCGAGGTACCTCCAGCCAAGCATGCCTCTCGTTCCCTTGAGAAGGCGTACGCGATCGCTTCCATCATTTCTGAGGTTCGGCAAGGCGATCCTGACCCAGGGGACGGATTGGCTACGACAACTCCGGACCCTGCGCAGGCTTACCAGATGATCTGTGCATTCGGCCGGACTTGCAGGCCAGAGAACCTGGCACCGCCGGACGGACCGATTCCAAGCACATGGTCGCTGGCCCGCTTGGTGGTAAGCCTGGCCGAGACACTGGCTTCGAATCCGGAGGCCGAAGCGCAGGGGTACTTGGAACGCCTCTCGAAGAAGAGACGGCTGTCTCCGTGGAAGGAGGAGATCGACCACGCACGCGAGCAACAGAGACGGACCCGACGCGACATCGAGTTCCAGGTGCCGAGTTTTCGACAAGTTGGCGAGGCTCTGGCCAACTGTCGGCCGGCAAATTCCCGAGATCTCCTGGCGCTCTTGGTTGACCACATCGAGTCCCTAGCGCGAGAACTCCGTGATGGTCCGCAGGACGACTGGAAGCAGTTCTGGAACACAGATCGATCAGACCCGCACAGTCGTGTCACGGAGCCGAGAGGCGAAAACAGTTGCCGCGACCTGCTGATCACCTTGCTCAACTCTCGAGTGGCTCATTTCGAGGTGCACCTCGAGACTGAGAGCCGCCATGCGGAAGAACGGCGAGCGGACGTCCGTGCGGTGATGTTTCACGGCTCCCGCCCAGTGCACCTCCCGATCGAGGCCAAGCTTCCTATGCATCGAGAGGTCTGGACTGCGATCGAAGGCCAACTAATCCCCCGCTACTCACGCGACCCGGACTCCGCGGGCTTCGGGCTCTACCTGGTGTTCTGGTTCGGGACCGATGCTGTACCTCTTCCAACTCCACCCTCTTCGATTGAGCGGCCGACGAGCGCGAACGGACTGAAGAGTGCATTGGAGAGGACCATTCCGGAGGCTTCGCGCGACAAGGTCAAGGTCGTCTGCTTGGACTTGAGTCCCCCACCCTCGCGTAACTCTTGACGAAAGTCGAGTTGCCTCGGTGCCTACACTCTTGTGCTATCGTGCAGGCATGGCGAGGCAGTTGACCATTCGAGGGGTTCCGGACGAGACAGCGAGCCGGCTGAAAGAGCTGAGCCGAGAGCGGGAGAAGAGCGTCAACGCGACCGTCTTGGAGATTCTGGAACGGGCCCTGGGGACGGGGGAGCGGCGGCGACGGCTCGAGCGCTACGCGACCTGGACCTCTGCCGACCGGGTCGAGTTCGAGGACGCTCTGCGGGCCCAGCGCACGATCGACGATGAGCTCTGGCGCTGAAGGCCCGGTGAGGCGGCTGGTGCTCGACACCTTGGCCTACTCCTGGATGCGGAGCGGGCACCGGGAAGTCTTGGACCTGGTCGCCGCGGCGGAGGTGGTGATTCTGCCGGTGACGGTCCTGGGCGAGCTGGAGGGTGGGTTCGCGCTGGGCAGCCGTCAGCGGGAGAACCGGTCGATCCTGGAGGAGTTCCTGGCGGAGCCGTTCGTGACGGTGCGTCCGACCTCACCGGACGTCGCGCGGCGCTACGGTAGCGCCTTCGCCGCTCTCCGGCGCGCCGGGACGCCGATTCCGGTCAACGACCTGTGGATCGCCGCGACGACGCTCGACTGCGGCGGCCATCTGCTCACTTTCGACGGCCACTTCCGCGCGGTACCGGGGTTGAACGTCACGATCCTCGATCCGGCCTGAGATCACTGAGCGATCCGCCTCCGCTCCCGGACGATCGGACGGGAAGCCGAATGTCGGTGGCCGGTCGTTCGTACCGGTAGACTGCCTCGCCATGTCTCCGTTCGACTCCCTGCGCCGCGAGCTGACGCTGCTCGTCCTGTCCCGCTATCCGTTCGTGGTCCTCGAGAGCTCGGAGGAGGGGCGGGTGGAGGAGCTGGTGGCGCGGGTGGCGGCGGATCTGTCGCTGCCGCTGCTGTTCTGGAGCTCGTCGACCGGGCTGGTGCGGGGGGTGGCGGCGAACCCGTCGGAGCGCGGGCGGTTGGCGGAGACGGAGGCGCCGGAGCAGGCGCTGGCGCGGCTGGCCGGGATGACGGGGGAGGTGCTGGTGGTGTTCCAGGATCTCCATCCCTATTTCGAGCGGCCGGAGGTGGTCCGGCGGCTGCGCGACCTGGGGCGCTCGTTCGCCGGCTCGCGCTCGACGGCGGTGCTGACCGGGGTGGCGGTCGACCTGCCGGGAAGCCTGGCGCCGGACGCGGCGCGGCTGGAGCTCGCCCTGCCGGACCAGCAGGAGCTGGAGCACCTGGTGCGCCGCACCGCCGCCGAGCTTGCCGCCCGTTCGCCGGCGGAGGGGCGGGGGCCGTGGGGTGGGCCCGGCGAGCCGGGTGGATCGGGTGGGCCGGACCGGCCGCGAGCGATCGAGATCGACCTCCAGGGCGACCAGGTCGCCGCCCTCGCGCGGGCGCTCCGCGGGCTCCATCGCGACGAGGCCCGGCGGCTTCTCTACCAGGCGGCGCTGGCCGACGGCCGGCTGTCGGTCGACGACCTGGAGCGCCTGCTCGAGGGCAAGCGACAGCGGGTCGAGGTCGGCGGGATCCTCCAGTGGATCGAGCCGGCCTCGGGGCTCGAGACCCTCGGCGGCGCCGAGCACCTCAAGCGCTGGATCGAGCGCCGGAGCGAGGCGTTCAGCGAGTCGGCCCACCGCTTCGGCCTGGAGCCGCCCAAGGGGCTGCTGCTGACCGGCGTCCCGGGGACCGGCAAGAGCCTGGCGTGCCGGACGATCGCCGGTGCCTGGCGGTTGCCGCTCCTGGCGCTCGATCCGGGGCGGCTGTTCGACAAGTTCATCGGCGAGACCGAGTCCAACCTGCGCCGGGCCCTGGCGACGGCGGAGGGGGTCGCCCCGGCGGTGCTGTGGATCGACGAGATCGAAAAGGCGCTGGCCGAGAGCGGTGGCGGCGCGGACGGCGGGCTGGCCCAGCGCATCCGCGGGACCCTGCTGACCTGGATGCAGGAGCGGCCGATGGACCGGGCGCCGGTGGTCGTCCTGGCGACGGCGAACGAGGTCGAGCGCCTGCCGGTCGAGCTGCTGCGCCGGGGGCGCTTCGACGAGGTCTTCTTCTTCGACCTGCCGGCCGCCGCCGAGCGCGAGCGGATCTTCTCGATCCACCTGGCGCGCCGGGAGCGCGACCCGGCGCGGTTCGACCTGGCGGCGCTGGCGGCGGCGGCCGACGGCTTCTCCGGTGCCGAGATCGAGGGCGTCGTGGTGGCGGCGCTCTACAACGCGTTCAGCGCCCGCCGGCCGTTGGCGACGGAGATCCTGATCGAGGAGATCGGGGCGACGCGGCCGCTGGCGCGGCTGCGGCCGGAGTCGGTGGCGCGGATCCGGGCCTGGGGGCGGGATCACGCCCGGCCGGCCTGATCTCCTCGTCGACTTCAGTCGGTGCCGAGGGCGGTCGTCAGGTCGTCGCTCGGCATGGGGCGGCTGAAGTAGTACCCCTGGAGAAGCTCGCAGCCCTCTTCGGCGAGGAAGGCGGCGGCCTCCGCGGTCTCGACCCCTTCCGCCACCACGGTCAGCCGGAGCGCCCGGGCCATGGCCAGGATGGCGCGCACGATCGCCCGGTTGTCGGCTTCGTGAGGGAGGCCCTGGACGAACGAGCCGTCGACCTTGAGCCAGTGGAGGACGAACTGCTTGAGCTGGTTCATCGACGAGTAGCCGGTGCCGAAGTCGTCCAGGGCGATGCGGACGCCCAGGTCGGCCAGGGCGCGCATGGTCTGGCAGGCCCGGTCGATGTCGGAGGTCGCGGTGCGCTCGGTGATCTCGAGCACCAGGCAGTCGCTGGGCAGGCCGGTCTCGTCGAGCACCGTCCGCACCCGCTCGACGAAGCCCCTCTCCTGGAAGTAGTTGGCGGCGATGTTGACGGTCAGCCGGACCGGCCGGCCGGTGGCTCGCAGCCAGTGGCTCGCGTCGGCGCACCCTTGGGCCAGGCTCCACTCGCCGATCTGGGAGATCAGGCCGGTCTCCTCGGCCAGCGTGATGAAGCGGCTGGCAGGGAGGTGGCCGCGGCGCGGGTGGTCCCAGGTGGCCAGGGCCTCGGCGGCGTGGATCGAGCCGGTTCCGGCCTCGACGATCGGCTGGTACACGAGGTTCAGCTCTCTCTCCTCGACCGCCACGTGGAGCGAGGTTCTGAGCTCGATCGAGTCGTAGTCGGCGGTGCCGAGGGTGGCGGTGTAGACGCGCAGGCAGTTGCGGCCGTGGCGCTTGGCCTCTTGCAGGGCCTTTTGGGCGGTGCGCAGCAGCGTGCCGGAGTCGTGGCCGTCCCACGGGAAGAGGCTCAGGCCGGCGCTCGCGGTCAGCGCGAGCACCTGGCCACCGAAGTCGTAGGGGGCCCGGAGCGCGGCCAGGATCTCCAGGGCCCGGGCTTCGGCGCGGGCGCTGTCGGCGTCCGTGGTCATGAGCAGGGCGAAATCGTCGTCGCCGAGCCGGGCGATCTGGTCGCCGGCGTCGCGCAGGCTGGTGAGGCGGCCGGCGGCGGCACGGAGCAACGAGTCGCCGACGGCGTAGCCGACCCCGTCGTTGAGCTCCTTGAAATGGTCGAGATCGAGCAGCAGCAGGGCCAGCCGGTCGCGCCGCGGGTCGGCATCGCGGAGCGCCCGTTCGAGCTCGATGCCGAACAGGCGCCGGTTGGGCAGGTCGGTCACCGGATCGAAGCTCTGCTGCTGGCGGATCTGGTTCCGCGAACGCAACGCCTGGAGCACCGTGCCGGCCAGCGCCGACGCCAGGGCGAGGGTTTCGAGCACGTCGTCGGGCGGGGCGCCGGCCCGGCGGGAGAAGAGCTCGATGGTGCCGAGGACCGGCGCCGCCTCCGGCCGGTGGGAGCCGGTGCCTTCGGCGCGCGGACGGTCGACTTCGGCGACGCCGAGCACCGGCACCGAGCAGGTCGCCCGGAAGCCGGCGGCGAGCAGCTTCTCCCGGTGGCGGTTCCAGCGCGGGTCGGTGGCGACGTCCGGGCAGAGCACGGTCTCGCCCGACGTCAGGGCGATCGGTGCCAGGCCCGCGCCCGGCTCGTGGGCGCTCGAGGCGAGCGCCTTGCGCAGGGTGAACGGCAGGCTGGGGGCGGCGACCAGGCGCAGGCTGTGGTCGGTCGGGTTGACCAGCGTGGCGCAGCAGCAGGCGGCGTCGAGGCGCTCGTCGAGCTGGTTGCACAGCAGGGCGAGGACGGGCTCTGGCCGGTCCTCCCGCGCCGCGGCCTCGAACAGCTCACGCCGCAGGGCGTCGGCCAAGGTGGCCGAGGTGCGGGGTGACGGGGAGTCCGTGCGGCGGGTCATGGCGAAAAAGAGGCGGTACTTCGGTGCTGCGCCGAGAGCCTGTCAATATATCGTGTTCCTCCCGGGTCGGGGCGCCGCGGGGCGGCCCGATCCGGCCCAGGCCGGGCCGCCCGGACCGGACCGGACCGGCCCTACCCTTCGGAGCCGTCGAGGGCGTGCTCGGGGGCGCCGTAGGGGTCGTCGGCGAAGATCTTGGCGAACGCCTCGTCGAACCGCCCTTCGAGGCGCACGATCGACAGCTCGTCGGAGTCGAGGGAGACGACGTAGATTCCACGGATCTCGGGCGACCCGGATTGGGAGTCCTGGTTCACCAACACCCAGGCCATGGAGCCCGCGTCCCGCGCCTCGGTCATCACCACCCACCCCTCGCGGCCGAGCATCCTGCGGAGGGAGGAGGGCATGGTGACGCCGTCGACCGAGTCGTCGTCCAGACGGGACCGGTTGGTGTAGACGGCAACCTCGACGCGGCGCACGGCGTTGATCACGACCTTCGCCTCGGCGTCGTCGGCATCATCCTCGTCGAGGGCCCGGTTGGCCACCCAGCGGGCGAGGCCGGTGGTCATGCGGCCGAGGCGCACGTGGACGTCGCGGTCGAAGTGGGCCCCGGGGACCTGCTCTTCGACGGCCCGCCGGATCGGCTCCGGGCCGGGGCCCCGCCAGCAGCCGGCCGTGGCGAGGCCGGCGAGGGCGAGGAGCGCCAACAGGGCACTCGTTGCGACGCTCCGTGGGGCGGAGGCCCACGCGGACGGCGGAGACGACAGGGTGGACGTACGGTCGGTGGTCATTGCGGTGGTTCCTGGTCGCTCGTGCCGAGCTCGGACTCCACGCGTTCGAGCGGCTCGATGTGGAAGGTGCGCCCGATGCGGCCCAGCTCTTCGGGCGAGACGTCGCCGACGATGTTGATGAACCCGGCGCTGCCGTCGGGCTCGATGAACATCACCGACAGACCCGAGATGGTCGATCCGTCGGTCCGGGTCTGGATGTAGGACAGGTCGCCCGACTCGGAGCGGATCTCGACCACGGTCTGCCAGCCGCGCTTCTCGAGCAGGCGGGCGGTCGCGGTGGTGCGGCGGCGCAGCTCCGGAAGCCGGTCGGCGGCGACGTCGTAGAGGTCCGCGCGGATCGCCCGCAGCTTGTCCAGCAGATCGGAGAAGCCCGGCTCGTCCTGGCGGGTGGCTTCGGCCACCAGGCGGAGGATCGGCCCGAACAGGGAGACCCGCAGGGTGACCTCGTCGGACTCGGCCAGGCCGAGGGCTTCGAAGTCGACGTAGCCCGGGTCGTCGGCGAACGACGGGCTCGGCGGGCGGCTCGGCTCGTCCTTCGGCGGCCGCGCCTGGGCGGCCACCGGGAGCCCGAGCCCCAGCAGGAGGAGCGTCACTGGCACGAGGCGCAGGGCCCGGCGGGCGAGGCGGCGGCCGGCGGCGCACGGGGCGGCGTGTCCCGCCACGGCCCGAAGGTCCCCGGGCGCTCGGTCGGTCGGCGGTGTCCTCAGGCTCATGGTCGTCCTCAGGCTCATGGCTGTCCAGAGGCTCATGGCTGTCCAGAGGCTCATGGCTGTCTCCCCTCCCCGTCGGTCGGCTGCCGCTCGGGGGCTCGCTCCAGGCTGGCGACCGCGCGGCGGGCTGGCCTCATCACGGCCTGGTCGAAGACCCGTTCCTGGACGGTGTGGCCGGCGCCCCGGCTGACCTCGGCGACGGCGGCGAGCACCAGGCGGGCCTGGCGCTCGGCCTGGGCGATCTGCTCCGGGGTGTAGTCCGTCTCGACGGCGGGCGTCGGCCGGTCCGGGCTCTGGACCGCCTGCCGGGGCGCCTGGCGCGCTTCCGGGGCGAGGACGGTGTGGACGATCAACGGCACGGCGGCGACCACCAGCAGGAGGGCGGCCACCGCTGCCCACGCCCCGATCGGCGAGGCGGTGGGGCGGACGGTGAGCGCGTCGAGCAGGCGCCGCCACCAGCCCGCCCCGGACTCCACCTGCCGGGTCGTCTCCTGATCGGCCTGACCGGCCTGATCAGTTTGGACGCGGCGCATGACCTCGGCCGTCACCTCCGGCGGGCAGGCGAGGGTCGGCAGGCCGCTCCGGAGCGCCTGGCGCAGGTTGCGGGCGAGCCGAAGCTCTTCGCGGCAGGCGGCGCAGTCGTCGAGGTGACGGCGGACGCGGATCTCGTCGCGAGGATCGAGATCGCCGTCCAGCCACGGGTCGATCCGGTCGCGGACCGACGCGCACGGAAGCTCAGCAGGCCGCGGCATGATCCATCACCCCTCTCAGGCGGTCGCGGAGCATCCTGCGCCCCCGGTGAATGTTGACCTTGACGGTGTTGATCGGCATCTCGAGTGCCTCACTGATCTCTTTGTACTTCATCTCCTGCACCTCCCGCAGGATCAAGACGCTGCGATAGGGCTCGGCGAGCTCCCGGATGGCCCTCTGCAGGTGGCGGCCCAGGTCGGAGCTCGCCGCCCGGTGCTCCGGGCTGGGGTCGTCTCCAGCGGTGAGCTCGAAGACCTCCGGCTCCTGCTCGTCGCCCAGGGCGTTGCGCTGGCTGCGCCGTTTCCTGAGCTGGTCGAAGCAGTAGTTGCGGGTCACCCGGGTGAGCCAGGCGGCGACGCTGTTGCCCCCTTCGGTCCCCTGCCCCCCGTCGGCGCCGTCGCCGTCGTCTTTCAGGCTGCCCAGGTTGCGCCACAACCGCAGGAGCACTTCCTGGGTGGCGTCGGCGGCCTCTTCGCGATCGCCGAGCAGGTAGCAGGACAGGGTGAAGACCCGGTCCTGGTGCTGTTCGACGAGCGTCTGGAAGTGCTCCAGCATCATCCATGGAGACGGGTGACCGAGAGGATTGTTTCATCGGACCGATCGACGGTGTCGTCGCCCGGGAGCGCCCGGGAGCGCCCGGGGCGGGCCGGGAATGCCGTGGGGGCGGCGGCTGTTGACCGGATCGACGGACCGACCCGCTGCGCGCCCCGCCCATCCGGAGTCCGATCCCGCCCGGATAGGTAGTAGGCAGGTCACAATCTCTCCAGTAGCCTCGTTCTCGTGACGACGAACCGCACCCTCCGCCACCGTCTGGCCGGCCTCCGTGTCGGCTTCCGGGCGCACCGCTCCTCGATCCTGGCGGTCGCGGCCTCGGTGGTGACCGTCCTGGCCCTGATCCAGGTGCCGGTGTGCGGGATGGACATGGAGGCGTGCCTGCTGAGGTCGTCCGGCGCCTCCGGCTCCGGCGCGGCGGCCGATGCGCCGTCCAACTCGATGCCCCGCTCAATGGAAGGCGCGGCCTGCCCGCTGGCCGGTCCCCATGGTCAGATGGGTGACATGGAGTGCTGCGCGGGTGACGCCACCGGCAAGGTCCCCGCCGAGGACCCGAAGGCGCCCGAGCAGCAGCTCCAGAAGCAGCCCCAGGCGCCCCTCTCCGACACCGACTGTGTCGCACAGTGCGTGCCCTGCGGGCCGGACGGCCAGCCGATCGACGCTCCCGACGGCGACGGTGCCCTCCCCGACGTTCCCCTCTACACCCTGTTCTCCAGCTTCCTGAGCTGATCGCTCTCCCCAGGTGAAGTGTGCCCGCTCGGCACCGTCGCTCTCCCGACAGAGCGATGCCGGCGGGATGAATCCTTCGGATTCGAACTCCCTGGAGGAGCGCTATGTCCCCGCAGTCTTCCGGTGTCGCGGACACCGTTTCCATTCTGCCGATCTTGCGGATCTTGCCAATCTTGTCGATCCTGTCGATCCTGGCGATCGCCTTGATCGGTGGCGCCGCGACTCCGGCCGACGCGGCACAACCGCCGTCGGACCTCGGCACGGTCTCTCGGCCTTCGTCTGAGCCGGCCGCGCCGCCGGCGTCCGCCGCCCACGCGGTGCTCGCCTCGATCGACGATCCGGGGCTCCGCGCCCTGGCCGGCGAGGTGCTCGACCGCAACCCCGCGCTCGACGCCGCGCGCCAGCGGGCCGAGGCGGCCCGGCAGGTGGCGCCGCAGGTGCGATCGCTGCCCGATCCCATGGCGGGCCTGACCGCGTTTGTGCTCACCCCGGAGACGCGCACCGGGCCGCAGAACGTCATGGTCAGCCTGTCCCAGCGTTTCCCGTGGTTCGGCAAGCTCGACCTGCGCGCCCGGCGCGCGCTCTCCGCCGCCGCGGCGGCCGGCGCCGAGGCCGAGGCGCAGGCGCTCGAGCTGGTCACCGAGACCCGGCGCCTGGCCTACGAGCTGACCTTCCTCGACCGGTGGCGCGCCATCGTCCGGGCCGACCACGCGGTCCTCGACCACTACGAGGAGCTGGCCGAGAGCCGCTACACCGCCGGTGTCGGCCTCGGCCAGTCGGTGATCAAGCTCCAGGCCGAGATCACCAAGGACGAGAGCCGCCTGCTCCAGATCGCCGACCGCCGGGTGGCCCTCGTCGCCCAGCTCAACGCCCTGCGCGACCGGCCGGCCGGGACGGCGATCGATCCGCCGGCGCTGCCCGAGGCCCGTCCCTCCGGCGAGCTGATGGCCCGGCTCGAGCACCAGGCGCTCGTCGCCCGCCCGGAGATCGCCGGGGCCGACGCGCAGATCTCCGCCGCCCGGAAGGGCGCGGAGCTAGCCGGCCTCGAACGCTTCCCGGACGTCACCGTCGGGCTCACCTACACCCAGGTCGGCCAGCGGGAGGACGCGGCCGGGCGGACCAACCCGCCGGAGGGCAACGGCGACGACATCCTCGGCCTCACCGCCTCGGTCAACCTGCCGGTCTGGCGGGATCGGATCGACGCCGGCATCGAGGAGGCCCTGGCCCACCAGCGCGCCGCCGAGAGCTCGCGCCGGGCGGTGGCCGCCGGGATCGACCGGTCGCTGGGCGAGCTGACCGAGCGGCTGGACCTCACCTGGCGCCAGCTCCGGCTGTTCGACGACGTGCTGGTCATCCAGGCCGAGGAGTCCCTCTCCTCGGCGGAGTCGGCGTACAGCGCCGGCAGCATCAACGCCCTCGACCTGCTCGACGCCGAGCGCGTGCTGCTCGACGTCCGCACCTCGACGGCCCGGGCGCGCGCCGACTGGGCGATCACCCTCGCCCGCCTGGAAGGCGCCGCGGGGCGGCCGATCGACCTGCCTCCCGCCCCGCGGCTTGACAAGTCGAGCCACGAATCGGCGGACGAGTCCTCTGACGGAAGCTTCGGCGCAGGCGCCTCCGCCCGGGACGGAGCGCCGGCCGCCGCCACGGACGAGATGGACGAAGGAGTCGCGCCATGAGCGGCCACGACACCGAAACGACCACCCAGCAGACCCCGAGGGCCGAGCCGCGCGCACGGAGCCGGTTCTTGCCCGTCCTCTGGGTGCTGCTCGGCTTCCTCCTCGCCGGCCTGGTCTTCGCCGACCCGTTCGGCGTCCTGCCGTTCGGCGAGTGGCTCCACGGCGGCGTGAACACCTCGATGAGCGCCGCCGACGATGCCGCCATGCCCGAAGGCACGCTGTGGACCTGCGGCATGCACCCGAACGTCATCCAGGACGAGCCGGGCAACTGCCCGATCTGCGGCATGAAGCTGGTGCCGCTGCGCGACGGCGGCGCGGGCCGCGACGGCCACGACCACGGGGCGATGAAGACCTCCTGGGTCTGCCAGGACTTCCCGGACCAGGTGTTCGACGCGCCGGGTGACTGCCCGATCGACGGTACGCCGCTCGTCGAGAAGATGAAGCCGATGGCGACGGCCGAGGGCTCCGCCGCGAAGGGTGAGCGGGAGATCCTGTTCTACCGCAACCCGATGGACCCGGCCGTGACCTCGCCGGTGCCGTCCAAGGACTCCATGGGCATGGACTACGTGCCGGTCTACGCCGACGAGGTCGACACGGCGGGGACTCCACAAGGGGCGATGAACGACGGCCCCGTGGTTTCGATCGATCCGGTCACCGTCCAGAACATGAACGTCCGGACCGCGAGGGTCGAGCGCCGCACGGTGGCGCGGGAGATCCGCACCGTCGGCTACCTCGAGTACGACCAGCAGAAGATGGTCTCCGTCACCACCAAGTACCCGGGCTTCGTCGAGAAGGTCTACATCAACTACAAGGGGCAGCCCGTGAGGAAGGGCGAGCCGCTGTTCGAGATCTACTCGCCCGAGCTCGTCCAGACCGAGCAGGAGCTGCTCTCCGCGCTCGAGTACGCCAAACGCATGGAGAACGCTCCGGACGCGTCGCGGAGGCGCGCCGAGTCGCTGGTCCAGGCCGCCCGCCAGCGGCTCTCCTACTGGGACATCACCCCTGAGCAGGTCGGCGAGCTCGAACAGGCCGACACGGTCTATCGCACGCTCACCGTCACGTCGCCCGCGTCGGGTGTCGTGATGATGCGCGTGGCCGGCCTCGAAGGGATGGGGGTCAAGCCGGGGATGGAGCTGTTCCACATCGCGAATCTCTCGAGCCTGTGGCTCAACGTCGAGGTGTTTGAGGACCAGCTCGCCTGGGTGCACGAGGGCTCCATGGCGGACGTCACCCTGTCCTACTTCCCCGGGGAGCACTTCACGGGCCGGGTGCGCTACATCGAGCCCGAGGTCTCGGAGAAGACCCGCACGGTCGCGCTGATGCTCGAGGTTCCCAACCGCAGCGGCAAGCTCAAGAGCGGCATGTACACGACGGTGGTCTTCCGGCCGCCGGCGGCCCGGGACGCGGTCGCCGTGCCCAGCCAGGCGGTGCTCCGGACCGGCGAGCGCAACGTGGTGATCGTCGCCCTGGGCGACGGCCGCTTCGCGCCGCGCGACGTCACGCTGGGTGCCGCCGGCGAGGGCTACGTCCAGGTGCTCGACGGGCTGTCGGCCGGCGAGCGGATCGTCACCTCGTCCCAGTTCCTGATCGACTCCGAGTCGAACCTCCAGGAGGCGGTCCAGAAGATGATCGAGCAGAAGCGGGCCAAGGCGCTCGAGGCTCGGGGGGGCGAGACGGCCGGCGACGACTCGAGGAAGCACAAGGGGCGCGACGATGCTTAGTCGCATCATCGAGTGGTCCCTGCGCAACCAGTTCCTGGTCGTCGTCGGCCTGCTCTTCGCCGTCGTCGGCGGCATCTGGGCGATCCAGCAGACCCGGCTGGACGCCATCCCCGACCTGTCGGACGTCCAGGTGATCATCTACACCGACTACGCGGGGCAGGCGCCCCAGGTGGTCGAGGACCAGGTCACCTACCCGATCACCACCAAGATGCTCGCGGTCCCCTACGCCAAGGTGGTCCGCGGCTACTCCTTCTTCGGCTACTCGTTCGTCTACGTCATCTTCGAGGACGGGACCGACCTCTACTGGGCCCGCTCGCGGGTGCTCGAGTACCTGTCGGGTCTCTCCAGCGACCTGCCGCCCGGGGTGTCGCCCCAGCTCGGTCCGGACGCCACCGGCGTCGGCTGGGCGTTCATGTACGTCTTGAGCTCCGACAGGCGCTCGCTGGCCGACCTCCGGACGTACCAGGACTGGTACCTGAAGTACGCCCTCTCCGGCGTCGAAGGGGTCTCGGAGGTCGCCTCGATCGGCGGCTTCGTCCGCCAGTACCAGGTCGAGGTCGACCCGGTGAAGCTCCGGGCCTACGACATCCCGCTCCACCAGGTGAAGATGGCGATCAAGGAGTCCAACAACGACGTCGGCGGACGGGTCGTCGAGATGGGCGAGCGCGAGTACATGGTGCGCGGCCTGGGCTACGTCGAGGACGTCGAGGACCTGGAGTCGGTGGTCCTCGGCCACGGACCGGGGGGTACGCCGATCCTCCTGAAGAACGTGGCCAACGTCACCATCGGACCGGAGATCCGCCGCGGTCTGGCGGACTGGAACGGCCAGGGGGAGACGGTGGGCGGCGTGGTCGTGGTGCGCGCCGGGGCCGACACGCTCGAGACCATCGGCCGGGTCAAGGAGAAGCTCGCCGAGCTCGAGGCCGGGCTGCCGGACGACGTCGAGATCTCGGTCGCCTACGACCGCACCGGGCTGATCGAGCACTCGGTGGAGACGCTCACCCACACGCTGATCGAGGAGTCGATCATCGTCGCCCTGGTGTGCATCGTCTTCCTCTTCCACTTCCGCTCGGCGCTGGTGGCGATCCTGTCGATCCCGGTGTCGATCCTGATCGCCTTCATCGTCATGAAGATCCAGGGTCTGGGGGCCAACATCATGTCCCTGGGGGGGATCGCCATCTCGATCGGTGTGCTTGTCGACGCGGCGATCATCATGGTGGAGAACGCCCACAAACACTACGAGGAGTGGAAGGGCGAGCGCTCCCACTTCGAGATCATCCTGCGCTCGGCGCAGGAGGTCGGGCCGACGCTCTTCTTCACCCTGCTGGTGATCACCGTCAGCTTCATGCCGGTGTTCACGCTCCAGGCCCAGGAGGGGCGCCTGTTCAAGCCGCTCGCGTTCACCAAGACCTACGCCCTGGCGGCGTCCTCGCTGCTCGCCATCACGGTGATTCCGGTGCTCATGTACTGGTTCGTGCGCGGCAAGATCCACAGCGAGGAGCACCACCCGATCTCGCGCATCTTGCGGCGGCTGTACACGCCGGTGCTCAACGTCGCCCTGCGTTGGCGCTGGGCGGTGATCGTCGTCGCCGTCCTGCTGATGGTCTCGATCCTGATCCCCATGCAGCACATCGGCTCCGAGTTCATGCCGCCGCTCTGGGAGGGGGATCTGCTCTACATGCCGACCACCTTCCCCGGCATCTCGGTGACCAAGGCGAAGGAGATCCTCCAGCAGACCGACAAGATCATCGCCAGCTTCCCGGAGGTGAAGTCGGTGTTCGGCAAGGTCGGCCGGGCGCGGACCGCCACCGACCCGGCGCCGCTGTCGATGATCGAGACCACCATCACGCTCAAGGACAAGTCGGAGTGGCGCCCGGGCATGACCAAGGACAAGCTGGTCGACCAGATGGACCGGGCGATCCAGTTCCCGGGCCTGACCAACGCCTGGACCATGCCGATCAAGACCCGGATCGACATGCTCTCGACCGGCATCAAGACGCCGGTGGGGATCAAGATCGCCGGCCCGGACCTCCGGACCCTGGAGCAGCTCGGCAAGGAGGTGGAGGCAGCGGTCGGCAACCTGCCCGGCACGCTCTCGGCCTACGCCGAGCGGGTGATGGGCGGCAACTATCTCGACTTCCGCGTAGACCGCCAGGCGGCGGCCCGCTACGGCCTGTCCGTGGGCGACGTCCAGGACATCATCCAGTCCGCCATCGGCGGCATGAACGTCTCGTACACGGTCGAAGGGCTGGAGCGCTACCCGATCAACGTGCGCTACCCGCGGGAGCTGCGCGACAGCGTCGAGGCCCTGCAGGAGACCGTGGTGCCGACCCCGGCCGGTCCCCAGGTGCCGCTTTCCCAGCTCGCCACGATCGAGGTGCGCCAGGGTCCCCCGGCGATCAAGTCGGAGAACGCCCGGCCCAACGCCTGGGTCTACGTCGACCTCAAGGGGATCGACGTCGGTACCTGGGTCGAGCGGGCGAAGAAGGAGGTCGCCGACCAGGTCGACCTTCCGGCCGGCTATTCGATCTTCTGGTCGGGCCAGTACGAGTACATGCAGCGCGCCACGCAGCGGCTGCTGGTGATCGTGCCGATCACCCTCTTCCTGATCTTCCTGATTCTGTACCTGAACACCAAGTCGCTGGTGAAGACGGCGATCGTGCTGATCGCGGTGCCGTTCTCCCTCGTCGGGGCGGTCTGGCTGCTGTACATCCTCGGCTACAACTGGTCGATCGCCGTCTGGGTGGGGCTGATCGCCCTGGCCGGGCTGGATGCCGAGACCGGCGTGGTCATGCTGCTCTACCTGGACCTCGCCTACGAGCGCTGGCACCGGGAGGGGAAGATGGTCGACTACCACGACCTCGTGGAGGCGGTCGACCACGGCGCGGTCCAGCGGATCCGCCCGAAGATGATGACCGTCGCCGCGATCCTGCTGTCGCTCACGCCGATCCTCTGGTCGACCGGCACCGGCGCCGACGTCATGCGCCGCATCGCCGCCCCGATGGTCGGCGGCGTCTTCAGCTCGTTCGTCGGTGAGCTGCTCGTCTACCCGGCGATCTTCTTCATCTGGCGCTCGATCAAGCTGCGCCGCTCCCCGCTCGTGCGCGACGAGCAGGAAGCGCTCGTCGAGGCGGCCGAATGAAGTCCACGAAGTCCATGGCGAGACGGCGGGAGGCTCTTCGACGGCTGTTTCGTGGCAAGCTGAACGCTGTATGACCGACCCGACCCCGTCAAGCCCGGCGCATCCGGAGAATGCCGTACACGACCTGTAACCCAAGGAGGAAACAATGACCAAGAAGAACCTGAAGTTGCCCCTGCTGCTCACCCTGACCCTGGCCCTGCTGGCCCTGCTAGCCGTAACCGTCCCGTTCGCCTTCGCCGGCGACGAGGCGCCGGCGCAGGCCGTGACGTTGAAGGCGATGGACGAGCAGCCGGCGATGGACCAGCAGCAGGACATGCAGCAGATGCGCGAGCAGATGATGCAGCGTCACCAGCAGATGCTCGACGAGATGAAGCAGTCCCAGGCGAAGCTCGACTCCCTGGTCGGGCAGATGGACTCCGCCCAGGGCGAGGCCAAGGTCGACGCCATCGCCGCGGTCCTCGACGAGCTGGTCGCCCAGCACCAGAAGGCCATGGGGCAGCGCATCGAGATGATGGAAGGCATGGGCAGCATGATGGGCCACGGCAAGGCCGGCATGCACCACGGCGGCAAGATGATGAAGGGCCACGGTGGGAGCTGCGGCAACTGTCCGATGGGCGACGACTGCCCGATGAAGGACAAGGGCATGAAGTGCGACGACTGCCCGATGAAGCACGGCGACATGAAGTGCGACGACTGTCCGATGAAGGACAAGGGCATGAAGTGTGACGACTGTCCGATGATGAAGGACGGCATGAAGGGCGACTGCCCCATGCACGAGAAGTGCGGCGACTGCCCGATGCACAAGGACATGATGAAGAAGGGCACGACGGAGGAGGGCGGCGCCATGTCCTCCGACGGCCGCTGAGGCCGAGCCGTCGCTGAGGAGACGCGGGCCGAGCACCGGGTGTCGAGGAACCCGGGCTCGGCCCGTGATGTTTGGAGCCGGACCCTGGAGCCGGACCCTGGGAGTCTGCGGGCGGACTTCGGGGCCAGGCCCGGGAGTGCCCGGATCGCTCATCGGGCCTCCTTCCCCTGACACGAGCCGACCGCTGGCTTGACTCTGTGCATCTTCGTGCTGCATACTCTTCGTAGTTTCCTGATCAACGATGTGAACGATGTGAATGGCGAGGCGCCTCGTCCTGTGCGACGCCCGCCGAGGCGGGGAGGTGTGGATGAGCTTCGGCACCGGAGCTGAGACCTTGGCTTCACCGGGTCGTGCGCGACGCACGACGTCCTGGACGGTCGGAGTCCTGATCGTTCTGGTCGGGCTCCTGGCGGTCTCGGACCTCCTGCTGGTCGTCCAGAACCGTAACCTCAAGAAGGAGCTCGGAAAGCCGACCGTCTCGGGGCAGAGGCGGCTCTACCTGCAAGAGGGGGATGTCCTGCCGGCGCTCCACGCCTTTTCTCGGGACGGTACGCCCACGACAGTCGGCTTCGAGGGCGGTCGTTCGACCGTCTTCGCGGTCTTCTCGCCTCAGTGCAGTTGGTCTCTCCGGAACCTGAAGATCTGGAAGCAGCTCGCCGCGGTGCTCGACCCGGCCAGATTCCGCATGATCGGGGTTTCGACCCTGCCCCAGGGCCTCGGACCGTACGTCGAGAAGCACGGCCTGGGGTCGATCGAGATCCTGTCGGAGCCCGATCCCCGAGACTTCCTGGCGTACAAGCTCGACCTGACCCCCCAGACGGTGCTGGTCAACCCCCGAGGCGAGGTCGAGCACATCTGGCTCGGAGCTCTCGGCCTCCAGGACGTGGTCGGGATCGAGACCGCGCTGGGGGTCGACCTGACGTCCGCCACCTCGACGACCGAGCTCCTGGTCGGTGACCTTCCGATTTCTGACTCAGGCCTTGACGAGAGGACGGGGCCTGTCTCTGTGCAACGACCCTGACACGCAAAGGAGATCCCATGAAGCGTCAACAGTTGTCTCGAGCCACCCTTCCCGTTCTCGTCGCCGTCACCTTCGTGCTGCTGCTCTCGGCGTTCCAGTTGACCGCGGCCCCCGCGTCCTCGTCGTCCCAGGCGACGACCGGCGTCGGCGACATCACCCCGGTGCACGCCTGTGTCGGGCTGCGGTGCAACGACTCGCTCGACTGCGGGACCTACTGCTTCTGCAACAACCCGGACGATACGGTCGGTACCTGCTACTTGGACTCGGTGGCCCTCCAGGCCGCTCAGTGAGCCGTGAAGGGGGGAGCGACGCGGCGGCCTGCGAGCCGAGGCTCGTCCACGCGAGGAGGGTCTCGCTCCACCGCGTCGCTGCCGCTTTCCCCCTTCCCCGTCGCCGCTCCACGTTCCAAGCACTCCCGTTGAGTTGACCCAAGACCGGCCCCGTCCTCCGTCGGGACTCTGATCGCCTCGCGCGACAGCCCCGGTTGCCGGCGAGCGCGTGCTCGCCGGCCGCGGTCGGCACCCCCCCTCCCCGAGTCCTCCGGCCCGACCCGCCCGGCGGCCTCCCCACAAGGCGCCGAAAAGTGATACGTTGAGGGGCGTGGCCGCGACGCGTCCACTCTGCCGCATCGCGACCGCTGTCCCGCACCTCCCCTGATTTCAGCTCGGTGAAGTTCGTTGCACGTCTTCTGTAATTCTAGGATCACGATCGGAGAATCGATGGGAACCAAGACCGACGAGAGCGGGGCCCAGTGCCCGTTCATCCACACGACGGCCGGCGGCAGGTCCAACCGGGACTGGTGGCCGAATCAGTTGAACCTCGACATGTTGCACCAGGGCTCGCCCGAGGCCAATCCGATGGGCGACGCGTTCGACTACCGGGCGGAGTTCGAGACGCTCGACCTCGACGCCGTGAAGCGGGACCTCCATGCCCTGATGACGGACTCCAAGGACTGGTGGCCGGCCGACTTCGGGCACTACGGGCCGCTGTTCATCCGCATGGCCTGGCACAGCGCGGGCACCTACAGGATCGGCGACGGCCGGGGCGGCTCGTCCACCGGCGCCCAGCGCTTCGCGCCGCTCAATAGCTGGCCGGACAATGCCAACCTCGACAAGGCGCGCCGGCTGCTCTGGCCGGTCAAGAAGAAGTACGGCAAGCAGATCTCCTGGGCAGACCTGATCATCCTCGCCGGCAACTGCGCCCTCGAGTCGATGGGGTTCGAGACCTTCGGCTTCGGCGGCGGCCGCGAAGACGTCTGGGAGCCCCCGAAGGACATCTACTGGGGCGTGGAAGAGGAGTGGCTCGGCGATAAGCGCTACTCCGGGGACCGGGACCTCGAGAACCCTCTGGCCGCGGTCCAGATGGGCCTGATCTACGTCAACCCGGAGGGCCCCAACGGCAAGCCGGACCCGATCGCGGCCGCCCGCGACATCCGGGAGACCTTCGCCCGCATGGCCATGAACGACGAGGAGACCGTCGCCCTGATCGCCGGCGGCCACACCTTCGGCAAGACCCACGGCGCGGGCGACGCGGCGCTGGTCGGGCCCGAGCCCGAGGCCGGCGACATCCAGGAGATGGGCCTCGGTTGGGCCTGCCGGCACGGCAGCGGCAAGGGCCCGGACGCGATCACCAGCGGTATCGAGGTGACCTGGACCGAGACGCCGACGCACTGGAGCAACAACTTCTTCGAGAACCTGTTCGGCTACGACTGGGAGCTGACCAAGAGCCCGGCCGGGGCCTGGCAGTGGACTCCGAAGGGTGGCGCCGGTGCGGTTCCGGACGCGTTCGACGGGTCGAAGAGCCACCCGCCGGGGATGTTGACCACCGACCTGTCGCTCCGCTTCGACCCGATCTACGAGAAGATCTCGCGGCGCTTCTACGAGCACCCGGAGGAGCTGGCGGATGCGTTCGCCCGCGCCTGGTTCAAGCTGACCCACCGCGACATGGGCCCGAAGGCACGCTACCTCGGCCCGGAGGTCCCCGACGAGGACCTGATCTGGCAGGACCCGATCCCCGCCGTCGACCACGAGCTGATCGACGCGGAGGACGTCGCCGCGCTCAAGGCGAAGATCCTGTCGTCCGGGCTCACCGTCTCCGAGCTGGTCTTCACCGCCTGGTCCTCGGCCTCGACCTTCCGTGGCTCCGACCGGCGCGGCGGCGCCAACGGTGCGCGCATCCGCCTGGCACCCCAGAAGGATTGGGAGGTCAACCGGCCGGCGCAGCTCGCCGCGGTGCTGTCCACCCTGGAGGCGATCCGGGACGAGCTCCACGCGGCCCAGGCGGGGGACAAGAGGGTCTCGATGGCCGACCTGATCGTCCTCGGCGGCTGCGCCGCGGTGGAGAAGGCGGCCGCGGACGGCGGCTGCCCGGTCGAGGTGCCGTTCACCCCGGGGCGCATGGATGCGACGGAGGAGCAGACCGACGCGGAGTCGTTCGAGCCGCTCGAGCCGTACGCCGACGGGTTCCGCAACTACCTGCGGGGCCCGGTCCCGGTGGCGAGCGAGCACCTGCTGGTCGACAGGGCACAGCTCCTGACGCTGAGCGCTCCCGAGATGACGGTCCTCGTCGGCGGCCTGCGGTCCCTCGGCGCCAACGCCGACGGCTCGTCGCACGGCCTCTTCACCGACCGCCCCGGCACGTTGACCAACGACTTCTTCGTCAACCTGCTCGACATGGGCACGGAGTGGGTGCCGATGGCGGACGCCGATCATCCCGAGGGCCTGTTCGAAGGCAAGGACCGCGCGAGCGGCGAGCGCAAGTGGACGGCCACCCGCGCCGACCTCGTCTTCGGCTCCAACGCGCGGCTCCGGGCCCTGTCGGAGGTCTATGCCGCGGACGACGCGCGGCAGAAGTTCGCCGACGAGTTCGTCGCGGCCTGGACCAAGGTGATGGACGCGGACAGGTTCGACCTCGCCTGATCGGGCCCGATCGGGCCTGATCGGCGAGGATCGGCCGGGCCGCGTCCGTCCAGGACGCAGGCACGGGGCAACACATCGAACGGCCGGGGCTCGCCCCGGCCGTTCTCTTCATCGAGGAGAGCGACACCCCATGGCACCACCGTTCATCTACACCATGAAAGACCTGCGGAAGGTCACGCCGCAGGGCAAGGAGATCCTGAAGGGGATCTGGCTGTCGTTCTACTACGGCGCCAAGATCGGCGTCCTGGGGGCGAACGGGGCCGGCAAGTCGACGCTGCTCCGGATCATGGCCGGGGTCGACCCGGACTTCGCCGGCGAGGCGTTCCTCGGCGCCGGACGGAGCGTCGGGTACTTGCCCCAGGAGCCGCGGCTGCCGGAGGGGGCGACGGTGCGCGACTGCGTCGAGGAGGCGGTGGCACCGACACGGGAGCTGCTGACCCGGTTCGACGAGCTGTCCATGCGCCTGGGCGAGGAGATGACGCCCGAGGAGATGGAGCGAGTGCTCGACGAGCAGGCGCAGCTCCAGGACGCCATCGAGGCCGCCGGCGCCTGGGAGCTGGACAGCCGGGTCGAGCTGGCGATGGAGGCGCTCCGCCTGCCGCCGGGAGACGCCGACGTCTCGGTGCTCTCGGGCGGCGAGACGCGGCGGGTGGCTCTGTGCCAGGTGCTGCTGCGCCAGCCCGACCTGCTGCTGCTCGACGAGCCGACCAACCACCTGGACGCCGAGTCGGTGGCCTGGCTGGAGCGCCACCTCCACCAGTACAAGGGGACGGTGGTCGCGGTGACCCACGACCGCTACTTCCTGGACAACGTCGCCGGCTGGATCCTGGAGCTCGACCGCGGCGCCGGCATCCCGTGGGAGGGCAACTACTCGTCGTGGCTGGAGCAGAAGGAGGCGCGGCTGGGCCAGGAGGAGAAGGAGGCCTCGGCCCGGCGCAAGACCCTCCAGCGCGAGCTCGAGTGGCTGCAGATGACCCCGCGCGGCCGCCAGGCCAAGAGCAAGGCGCGCATCGCCCAGTACGAGAGCCTGCTGGCCGAGGACCGGGGAGCCGAGCGGCGCGGCGGGCCGACCGAGATCACCATCCCGCCCGGTCCGCGGCTGGGCGACGTAGTGGTGGAGGCCCACGGCCTGGCCAAGGGCTTCGGCGACCGCCTGCTGATGGACGGCGTCGACTTCCTGCTACCGCCCGGCGGCATCGTCGGCGTCATCGGCCCCAACGGCGCCGGCAAGACGACCCTCTTCCGCATGATCGTCGGCCAGGAGCAGCCCGACCAGGGCACCCTCCGCCTCGGCGAGACGGTGGCGCTCGCCTACGTCGACCAGTCCCGGGCCGGGCTCGACGGCGAGCAGACCGTCTGGCAAGAGATCTCCGACGGCGGCAAGGAGCTGATCCTGCTCGGCCGCCGCGAAGTGAGCTCCCGCGCCTACGCCGCCTCGTTCGGCTTCCGCGGCCCCGACCAGCAGAAGAAGGTCGCGAGCCTCTCGGGCGGTGAGCGCAACCGGCTGCACCTGGCCAAGCTCTTGAAGAGCGGCGGCAACCTCCTGCTGCTCGACGAGCCGACCAACGACCTCGACGTCGACACCCTGCGGGCGCTCGAAGAGGCCCTCCTCGGCTTCGCCGGCAGCGCCGTCGTCATCAGTCACGACCGCTGGTTTCTCGACCGCATCGCCACCCACATCCTCGCCTTCGAGGGCGACAGCCGGGTGGTCTGGTTCGAGGGCAACTACCAGGACTACGAGGCCGACCGGAAGAAGCGCCTCGGCGCCGAGGCCGACCAGCCCCACCGGATCAAGTACCGGCCGCTGGTGAGGTAGGGGTCAGGTACGGGGCAGGTCGGCGTGCGGTAGGGGGTCAGTGAGGGCGCAGAATCAGAGAGGCTTCAGCGCGATCTCGAGCGCCGGTGGCGTGGGGCGAGCGGAGTGGCTCGACAGAGAAGGCTCGTCGAGCTTCTAAGTGCCTTCGTTTTCGAGTACCATCGATGGCTACCGGCAATCGCTGGTCCCCTGTGCCCTGATTTCCCCTGCTATTCGAACCCGTCTGAAGTCATTCGATGTCTCCGTACGACCTCGCCCCTCCGTCCAGAGATGAGGTCCTGAAACGGCTCGGCCGTGCCAGTCTCACCGGAGGGCTAGGGCTCCTCATTGGGACCGGGTTCTCCATCGCCGCCACGGAAGACAGCCCAAAGCCCGCCTTGAGCTGGGGCGAGTTGCTGGAGTGCGCCGCTGCGGAGCTCGATCTGGAGTTTCCGCCCGCCGACTCCCAGGGGATGTCCTATCCTCGGATGGCGTCCGAGATGGCCAGAGTCTTGCGCGAGAAAATTCTCGAAGACACAGGCAAGGATGCGCCAACGGGAAACCGTCGAACGGCTCTCGACGAAGCGACGTCCCGGATCAAGGAGAAGATCGCCCGGCTGACCGCGTTCCATCAGAACCCGGAGCTCTCAGACGATCTCGGAGAGGCGCTCAAAGGGATCGGACCAGCATGGATCGTCACCACGAACTTCGACCTGTTGATCGAGGAGCTCCTACCGGATTCCGACGTTCTCCTCCCGCGGCAGGTCATTCCGGCGAACGCCCGCGTCAC
This sequence comes from uncultured Acidobacteriota bacterium, assembly GCA_963843755.1. Taxonomy (GTDB): domain Bacteria; phylum Acidobacteriota; class Thermoanaerobaculia; order Multivoradales; family DATKCC01; genus CAWJLS01. The sequence continues at coordinate 84,264 of CAWJLS010000009.1, read as the reverse complement.
ACCCGTCTATCACCTCCATGGCCACCGGCTCGCGCCGGCGAGCATCGTCATCACGGAACAGGACTACGTCGAGACGTTCCGCATGGGCGAGTACCGCCAGATCAAGCTGTCCTTGCTCTTCTCGGAGTCGACCACCTTGCTCCTCGGCTACGGCCTCGGAGACGTCAACGTACTGACGGCCATCGAGTGGGCGCGCTCCTACTCCTCGAACGGCGGTACTGCCGGAGGGTCCTCGGTCGGCTCGGTCATCCAGACGTTGTGGGACCCAGACGGAGGGGAGCAAGAGCCCTACTGGGGCGATCATGACGAGCTGATCGTCCCGATTGACGGCCTCACCACGTTCCTCCGCGAGATTGTCGACGCGCGGGACGCTCTGGAGCGCGATGACGCCCAAGTCCGCGCGCTGGTGAAGGAGCTCGAGTCTCCAAAATCCCGCAAGCAGTTTCTCGCCAGTCGAGCGACCCGGGAGAAGTACTTGGCTGCTCTCGTCGAGTACAGTGCACGCCACGGGAGCCGGAAGCCCCTCGAGCTCCTCGACGAGATTTTGGAACCCGAGGATTCCTGGTCCTGGGCCGACTTTGGGACGATCCATCTCATCCTGGAAGCGACGCTCAACATCTTTGAGCACTGGGCTGAACAGGATGTCCACCCGGCGCTCTTCAACGCCGTCGCGGGAAAGCTCGGAAACCTCTCCTGGTACATCGGCGAAGATCCGAAGACCGAGTTGCCGGGCGATGCCTGGAAGGCCCAAAAAGTCTGGCACAAGAGAAAGCGCGCGTTGCCGAGGACGACGATTCGCAAGCTGCGCCGATACGCCGAGGAGAACGACTACTCGAAGCTCGTCCGCCTGCTCGATCCGATTGGCAGCGAATAGGCTGTCCGGGGAGGTACGAAAAGAGGTCCCCCTCGCCTCGGAGTCCTCGTCGGAGTGGCGGGCGAAGGCTCTCTCGGCAGCATCCCGCCCCAGGTCGAGTCACGCTGGTAGGATCGACGGGTGACAATCTTGGTAAAGCAGTCGGTCTCCCCAGATACAGCGCCATGAAGGTGACGGAGCTGGTTCTGCGGAACTTCCTGAGCTATCGGGAGGCGTCCCTTGATCTCGGGAACCTGACAGCGCTCGTAGGACCCAATGCGGCAGGCAAGTCGAACGCCGTGACGGCGGTGCGGCTGTTGCGGGAGATTCCGACGTTCGGGCTGCAGACTGCGATCGCCCGTCGAGGGGGGTTCGACCAGCTCCGGCACCGAAGTGAGGGGCGGCCCTACGATCCGTCGCTCATTCTCCGGTTTCAGGTGGCTCCGGAGCTTCCGGTCTCGACCTACGAGCTGCACCTCGGAGCCAAGAAGGGCAAGCGATACGAGGTGAAGCTGGAGAAGGGGGAGATCTTCTCTCGCGATCGTCGTTCCAGCTTTTTCCATGAACGCGGGACCGTCAAGGCCTCGCTCGAGCTTCAGAACGGTGGGACGTTGACGCCTCTGTTCCCGGCGATTCCACCCGGCCAGAGCGCTTTACCGGTGGTTTCGTTGGGTACCGAGGATCTCTGGAATCTCCTTCGAACCCTCCAAACCGTGGAGATCGAGCCCTCTCGTCTCGGAGACCTCCAGGAGCCGAGTCCTGGAAACGACTTCGAACCGGATGGCTCCAACACGGCCAGCTTCTTCGAGACGCTCGATGGACCGCGTCGCCGAGAGCTGGTGAGCGAGCTCGCGGCGATCGTGCCGGACATCGACCGGATCGAGCCGCGGCACGTCGCGGACAAGCTCACTCTTGCTTTCTACCAGCGTGTCAGCGGCAAGACGCGTGAGTTCAGCGCCAAGCAGATGTCGGACGGTACCCTCCGGGCATTCGGCATTCTGACGTCGCTGTTCCAGAAGGAGGCACCGGCGCTCGTGGTGATCGAGGAGCCGGAGCGCGCCATCCACCTGGGGGCGTTGAGGACGCTGGTGGACATCCTGCGTGAGCACTCGGCGGATACGCAGATTCTCGTCACCACACACAGCGCCGACATGGTCGACGCTCTCGACCTGGACGAGCTACGCGTGGTTTGGACGGAGGCCGGCGCTTCGCACATCGCGCCGGTGGCCGAACACACACGGATCCCGGTGCGGGAAGGCCTCATCACTCCAGGCGAGCTCCTTCGTTCCGACGCACTCGATCCGGCCGTCGCATGACTCCACCGGTGAACGCACCCCATCTCGGCCTGGTGGTCGAAGGGCGCGGTGAGATCCAGGCGGTTCCTCTACTGCTTCGGAGACGCCTCATCGAGCGCCAGATCTACGCTGACCTGATCGGCAAACCGGTCCCATGCAACGGACGGCCGAATGCCCTCAAGCCGAAAGGCATCGAGGGGAAGGTTGCCGTCGCTGCTGTCCGTCCCGGCTGTCGGTGTGTGCTTGTCCTCCTGGACGGCGAGGGCGATCCGGTGTGCGAGCTCGGTCCCGACGTGTTCCACCGGAGTCGGAATGCTGCAGCTGGGAAGGAGGTCGTCGTCTGTCTGGCGGACGCGAAGTACGAGGACTGGCTCGTAGCATCGGCGGAGAGCCTGGAAGTGGACGGGTTGACCTATACCTCCGAGCGGGATGCAGTCGGGCTGCTCAAGGAGGCGCTGCATCCCAGCAAGTACGTCAAGCCCTCCTGGCAGCCCAGGCTCACGAATCTCCTCGACTTCGGCCTGGCGTCCAGGCGAAATGAGAGCCTGGCCCGGCTTCTTTCCAAGTTCGATGACCTGATCGACCGTCACTTCCAGGACAGCTCGACCGAGGGGTAGCAGTCCCGGCCGACCTGGACCTGCGTAGGAGCCCTTTCTCGTCGTAGCCGCCGGGTACCCCTTTCTCTGAGGGCGCGCTCAAGTCGATCCAGCCCTCCGGCACGGGTCCTGCTTGGTCAGAGGGCATCGGCCGTGTGCTCTGCGCGGTTGGGTCGAGCCGGGATTCCGACGAAGAAGGGACGAGAGAGGACAGGTGTCCATGGACTTCCTGGCGACATGGGGTGAGGCGGCGAAGACGGCGGTGGGATTTTTCTGGAAGGCGGGCTGGGCGTTCGTCTTCGGCTACGCGGTCTCCGGGATGATCCAGGCGTTCGTCCCGAAGGCGCGGCTGACCCGGCAGATGGGGGGAGCGGACGCCAAGAGCGTGTCGCTCGCCACGGTGTTCGGCGCGGCCTCGTCCTCGTGCTCGTTCGCCGCCCTGGCGACCGCTCGCTCGCTGGTCCTGAAGGGCGCCCATTTCGTCGCCGCGGTCGCCTTCATGTTCGCCTCCACCAACCTGGTGATCGAGCTGGGCGTGTTGATCCTGATCTTCCTCGGCTGGCAGTTCCTGGCCGCGGAGATCGTCGGCGGCCTGCTGCTGGTGCTGATCAGCACGGTACTGATCCGGTGGACCTATCCGACCGAGTGGATGGAGGCCGCGCGCCGCCAGGTGGAGCAGGACGCCCCGCCCGAGGAGGCGGACTTCGACTGGAAGGAGCGGATCCGCAGCCGCTACGGCTGGCACCTGGTCGGGCACAAGTTCGTCATGGACTGGCAGATGGTGTGGGAGGAGATCGTCATCGGCTTCACCGTCGCCGGCTTCGTCGCGGTCCTGGTGCCGGCCTCCCTGTGGGCCAAGATCTTCCTGATCGACGTCGGGCCCGCCGTGCCCCACTGGCTGGTGCTGATCGAGAACGCGGCGATCGCCCCGTTCGTCGCCGCGGCCACCTTCATCGGCTCCATGGGCAACATCCCGCTCGCCACGGTCCTCAACGCCAACGGCGTGGTGTTCGCCGGCATCATGGGGTTCATCTACTCCGACCTGATGGTGCCGCCTCTGGTGGCGATCAACGCCAAGTACTACGGCCCGCGGGTGGCGCTCTACATCGCCGGGGTGATGTTCGTCAGCATCGAGATCACGGCGCTGACCCTCCAACTGGCATTCGCGGCCCTCGACATCACGCCGGAGAGCCGGCGCGCGGTCCACGAGGTGAGCCGCTTCGCCATCGACTACACCTTCTGGCTCAACCTGGCGATGGTCGTGCTCGCGGCGGCCCTGGTGTGGCTCCACCGGCAGCACGTCCGCCAGCACCTGAAGCCCCAGGAGGGGCACGGTGACCAGGGCGGTGACCAGGGCCGGGGCGGGGGCCGTCGCCTCGGCGTCAAGCGGGCGGTCGTCTACCTGATGATCGTGATCGTCGCCGGCGGCCTGGTGAGCTGGGCGGCGACCTCTGGCGTGGGGTAGAGGACGGCGTTCAGAGCGCCCGCAGGCGGGCCAGGTCGCGCGTCTTGGCCAGCACCACCAGGCGATCGCCCCGGTGGACCGTGGTGTCGGCCTCGGGCACGATCTCGACTTCGTCGTCGTCGCGGGGAGAGGGGCGGCGGACGAGCAGGATCTCGGCGCCCCAGCGGGCGCGGACGTCGAGGTCGCGGATCGTCCGGCCGGTGAACGCGCCGGGTGCGTCGATCTCCGCCATGCGGAAATCCTTGCCCAGGTGGATCACCTCGGTGGCGGTCTGGTCGAGGCTGCCGCCCAGCTCGGAGACCACGTCGCGCTTCGTCAGCTCGGTCTGGTAGGCGTCGAGGAGGTGGCGCCGTCCGACCACGCCGACCAGTCGGCCGCTGCCGTTGTCCGCGATCACCGGCAGCTCTTCCCGGTTCTTGCCGGCGAAGATCCGCATCACCGCGTCCAGGCCGGTGTCCGGCTTGAGCGTCTTCAGATCCTCTCGGGCGAGGTCGGCGGCCAGCAGGAACGGCGCGTCCTCGACGTGCTCCAGGGCCGCGCGCATGTCCTCGGTGGCGATGAACCCGCGCAGGCGGTGGTCGTGATCGACGACGTAGACCACCGGCCGCGGGCTGATCGCCAGCTCGCCGACCACCTTCCCCAGGGGCGCGTCGGCAGGGACCACGAGCGGCGGCTCCTCCATGACGTCGGCCACCTTGAGCGCCTTGAGCACGTTGACGTCCTGGCCGTGGGAGAGGTCCAGGCCGCGCCGGAGCAGCTTCATGGTGTAGATCGAGCCGCGCTTGAGGCGGGTGGTCAGGAGTGTCGAGATGATGCAGCACATCATCAGCGGCACGATCAGGCTGTAGTCGGAGGTCAGCTCGAAGATGATCAGGATGGCGGTGAGCGGGGCGTGGGTGGTCCCCGCCACGACCGCGCCCATCCCGACCAGGGCGTAGGCGCCGGGGGAGGCGGTCGCCGCCGGCAGCAGCGCGTGGGCCGCGAAGCCGATCATGCCGCCGACCGTAGCGCCGAGGAAGAGCGACGGCGCCAGGATGCCGCCCGAGCCGCCGGAGCCGATGGTCAGGCAGGTCGCCAGCAGCTTGAGTACCACCAGGGCGGCCAGCAGCTCGACCGCCAGGCGCCCCTGGAGCATGTCGGTGATCGCCTCGTAGCCGACGCCCAGGACCTCCGGGTGGGCGAACCCGATGGCGCCGACCAGCAGCCCGCCGGCCGCCGCCGCCAGCCACCCCGGGATTCTCGAGGCGTCGAACAGGTCCTCCGTCTTGTAGAGGCCCCAGATGAACGCCAGGCTGACCAGGGCCGCCAGCAGGCCGAGAATCAGGTAGATCGGCAGCTCCCACGGGCTGACCAGCCGGTAGGTGGGGACCTCGAAGGCGGGGTGATTGCCGAGGAAATGGCGCGAGACGACGGTGGCGATCACCGACGAGATGACGATCGGGGAGAAGCGCGCCACCGCGAAGTCGGCCAGGATCACCTCGACCGCGAACAGCGCCCCGGCGATCGGTGCGTTGAACGTGGCGGCGATGCCCGCCGCCGCGCCGCAGCCGACCAGGGTCCGCAGGCGCCTTCCTGAGACCCGGAACCACTGGCCGATGGTCGAGCCGAGGGCGGAGCCGATCTGGACGATCGGACCTTCGCGCCCGACCGAGCCGCCGGTGCCGATCGAGATCGCCGACGCCAGGCTCTTGATCACCACCAGCCGCGGCCGGATCACCCCGGCGCGGAGCGCCACCGCCTCCATCACCTCGGGCACGCCGTGCCCCTTGGCCTCGCGGGCGAAGAAGTAGACCATCGGGCCGACGATCAGCCCGCCCACCGCCGGCGCCAGGAGGATCCACCAGCCGGAGTGGGCACGGATCAGCTCCAGGCTCGGCGACCAGTCGCCCCAGGTCACGCGCTGGGCGAGGGAGATGAGCTTGCGGAAGCCGACGGCGCCGAGCCCGCCGAGCCCGCCGATGACGGCGGCGATCGCCACCAGAAAGGCGTGGTCGGCGAGCTTGGCCCGGAACAGCAGGCGCTCGAAGAGAGAGGCGGAACGGGGCATCGAGTTCAGGGTCCGGCGTCGAGTCGGCGAGTCGGAAGTTGCTCGAAGTCTACTACCCGGCTCGCGCGGCTCCGGAGCCGCGGGGGCGGCGGTGGAGTGGGGTGGAATAGGGCGGGGCGGGAGCGGTGGGCAGGAGGTGGTTGACACGACGATCGATGGGCCGTACACTTTCTTGACCGACCGGTCGGTCGGAAAAAGAGCGACGGAAGACCGCCGACCATGACCCCCAAGATCGTCGATCGCGAGGAACGCCGCCAGGCGCTGGCCGCGGCGGCGACCGAGGTGTTCGCGGAGAAGGGCTACGCGGGTGCGCGGATCGCCGACGTGGCGGAGCGTGCCGGCGTCGGCAAGGGGACGGTCTACGAGTACTTCCGCAGCAAGGAGGAGCTCTTCTTCGCGGTCTTCGAGTTGATGAGCTACGGCATGCACGCCCGCCTCGGCGCCGAGATGGACCGTGACGCCCCCGCCGCCGAGCGGCTCCGCTCCCTCATCCAGATGATGGTCGGGGAGGCGGTCGCCCAGGTGGAGCTCTACGGTGTGACCTTCGAGCTCTGGTCCGGCTGCAGCCACGAGGTCTACGGCGACCGTCTGCGGGCGGCGTTCGCGGACCTGTACCGCGACTTCCGGGGGCACGTCGCCGGGCTCGTCCGGGACGGCCAGGCGCGCGGCGAGCTCCGCCCCGGGCTCGATCCCGACGGCATGGCGGCGGCGATCGTCGGCGCCATCGACGCCCTGGGGCTCCAGTACTGGGTCGATCGCGGCGTGGACGTCGAGGCCGCGGCGGCGACGTTCGTCGACGCCCTGTGCTCGGGTATCGAACGTTGATCGAGAGGAGAAGACGATGAGGGATCAGACCGGGTTCTCGCTCCGCCAGGCTCCGTCGCGGGCCGCGGCCGTCGCGGGAGTCCTGATCGGCCTGTTGGCCTTCGCGTCGCCCATCTGCGGCGCCGCGGACGCTCCCGAGGGATCGGTGCCGGGCGCCTCGGAGGATGCCTCGCCGCAGGGGAACGCCCTGGTGCGGGCCGCGTTCGACCACTACCGGGGCAAGGCATCGACCGGCACGGCGGTCATGACCATCCACCGGCCGGACTGGGAGCGGACCATGACCATGGACGTGTGGACCGAAGGCGACGCCCAGAGCCTGGTCCGGATCACGGCGCCGGCCAAGGACGAGGGCAACGGGACGCTCAAGAAGGGGCAGGACATGTGGCTGTTCAACCCGAAGGTCAACCGGGTGATCAAGCTGCCGCCGTCGATGATGTCCCAGTCGTGGATGGGCTCGGACTTCTCGAACAACGACCTGGCGAAGACCGACAGCCTGGTCAACGACTACGACCACCAGGTGACCGAGACCTCGACGCAGGACGGCCACACCGTCTACACCGTCCATTCGACGCCCCATCCGGGAGCGCCGGTGGTCTGGGGGGCGCTCGAGCTGGAGATCCGGGACGACGACGTCCTCCTGGCCGAGCGCTTCTACGACGAGGACGGCGCGCTGGTCAAAGCGCTCACCACGAGCGACATCCGCACCTTCGGCGGTCGCGTGCTGCCGGCCACGCTCCACATGCAGAAGGCGGAGAAGGAGGGGGAGTGGACCGAGCTCCACTACACCGACCTCTCCTTCCAGGACTCCCTGCCCGACCGCCTGTTCACCATGACCAACCTGCGCAACCCGTCGAGCTGATGGCGACCGGCCGGCGTTCCGGACACTCCCGATGAAGATCGACCTCCAGATGGCCTGGCGCAACGTCTGGCGCAACCCCCGGCGCACCTGGCTCACGGTGGCGGCGATCGCCTTCGCCTGCCTGGTGCTGGTGTTCATGCTGTCGTTCCAGCTCGGCAGCTACGCCACCATGATCGATTCCTCGGTCAAGATCGAGGTCGGTCACCTCCAGGTGCAGGCGGCCGGCTACCACCACGACCACGAGATGCGCCAGGTGGTGCGCGACCCGGCGGCGGTCGACCGGGTGCTCGACGGCATCCCGGGTGTCGAGGCCTACACCAGCCGGGCGAGCGCGTTCGCCGTGCTGTCGTCCGACGAGCGGACCTACGGCGGCCAGGTGGTCGGGATCGACCCGGTGCGCGAGGCGAAGGTCTCGAGCCTGGAGTCGCTGGTGACCGAGGGGAGCTTCCTGTCGGGGGACGACCCGGAAGGCGCCTTGGTCGGCGACCTGTTGGCCAACAACCTCAAGGTGGGGATCGGCGACGAGGTGACGGTGATCGGCCAGGGGCTGGACGGCTCGGTCGCCGCGACCGTGCTGACGGTGCGCGGGATCTTCAGCTCCGGGATCGACGAGCTCGACCGCTCCACGCTCCAGATGCCGCTCGCCACCTTCCAGCAGGTCTTCACCATGGGCGACGCGGTCCACCAGGTGGTCGTCATCGGCAAGGACCTGTGGAGCGTGCCGGCGATCAAGCGGCAGCTCGCCGCGCGTCTCCAGGGGACCGGAGGGGCCGGAGGGGTCGCCCAGTCGCCGCCCCTGGTGGTGCTCGACTGGAACCAGATCATGCCCGGCCTCCTCCAGAGCATCAAGGTCGACCTGGTGAGCGGGCTGATCTTCTACGTCGCGCTGATCTTCGTCGTCGCCTTCAGCATCCTCAACACGTTCCTGATGGCGTTCCTGGAGCGGACGCGGGAGTTCGGCGTGATGATGGCGATCGGCACACCCCCCGGCCGCCTGGGCCGGCTGCTGCTGCTCGAGTCGCTGGCGCTCACCGGCGTCGGCATCGCCGCCGGGATCGTCCTCGGCAGCGCGGTCACCCTCTACTTCCAGGCCCACGGCATCGACATCTCGGGCGCCAACGAGCTGCTCGAGCGGTTCGGCATCACGGGCCGCATGTATCCGAAGCTGTCGGTGCTGAGCGCCCTGACCGGGCCGCTCCTGGTACTGGTGATCACGGGGCTGGCGGCCATCTACCCGGCGCTCAAGATCCGGCGCCTCAAGCCGGTGGAGGCGTTGACCCATGTCTGAGAGCCGGACCCGAGGTCGGAGCTCGACTCTGACCGGGGCCCTGAGCCCGACCCTGGCCCCGACCCTGATGGGGCGCCTGGCCGAGACGGGCCGCCGCGCCGCGGTCTACTCGAAGATCGCCTGGAGGAATCTGTGGCGCAACCGGCGGCGCACGGCGGTCATCCTCACCGCCATCGTCCTCGGCGTCTGGAGCATGCTGCTGCTCGGCGCGCTGATGCGCGGCATGGCCGAGGAGATGGTCGAGAACGGCATCCGCACCCTCACCGGCCACCTCCAGATCCACGCCGCCGACTACCGGAGCGACCCGGTGGCGGCCCACGCCATCGCCGACCCGGAGGCGGTGACCGCGACCGTGCGCCGGGTGCTCGGCGCCCAGCCCTGGTCGGCCCGGGTGATCGAGCGGGTGCGCGTGCCGGTGGTGCTGAGCACCGCGCGCCACACCGGCGGCGCCACCCTGGTCGGCATCGACCCGGCCCTCGAGCCGACGATGTCGTTCATCGGTCCGGGCGTGATCACCGCCGGCCGCTTCCTCCGCTCGGACGGGGACGAGGATGCCATCGTCGTCGGCCAGGCGCTGCTCGACGAGATGGAGACCGAGCTCGGCCACAAGCTGGTGCTCACCGCCCAGGACCGCAACGGCACCGTGGTCTCGCGCGCCTTCCGCGTGGTGGGCGTCTACCGGGCGGAGCTCGAGGCGACGGAGAAGCAGTACGTGTTCGTCTCCCGCCGGGTCGCCTCGACCTGGCTGGCGATGGACGGCGCCGTCTCCGAGATCGCCGTGGAGCTGGCCGACTACCACCAGGCGGAGGACGCGGCGGAGCGGCTGCGGCGGGCGCTGCCGGCCGCCACCGGCTCCGATCAGTCCGAGGCCGCCCTGCAGGTCGACTCCTGGCGCGAGCTGCTGCCGGTGGAGCGGGCGGTGCTCGACCTCTACGTCGGCTTCATCAAGCTCTGGTTCTTCGTGGTCTTCATCGCCATGGGCTTCGGCGTGGTCAACACCATCCTGATGGCGGTGTTCGAGCGCATGCGGGAGTTCGGCCTGCTCAAGGCGCTCGGCATGCGGCCGCGGGCGATCGTCGGCGAAGTGCTGGTCGAGGCGGTGCTCCTGCTGCTCCTCGGCTCGGCGTTGGGGAACCTGCTCGGCTGGCTGAGCGTGGCGGCGTTGAGCGTCCACGGGATCGATCTCTCGGCCATGGCGGCCGGCATGGAGCTGTTCGGCGCGTCCCGGGTGGTCTACCCGGTGCTGGTGCGCGACGACCTGGTGACGGCGAACGCGGTGGTCTTGCTGCTCGGCGTGGTGGTGAGCGTCTACCCGGCCTTGAAGGCCGCGCGCTTCACCCCGGTCGAGGCGATGCGACGGGTCTGACGAGGAGAGCTGAACGATGAGCATTGTGGAGTGTCGGGGTGTCGAGAAGACGTACAGCCAGGGCAAGCTCGCGGTGCACGCCCTCCAGGGCATCGACCTGGCGGTCGAGCCCGGAGAGTTCCTCGCCCTGGCGGGCCCGTCGGGCTCGGGTAAGACGACACTGCTCAACCTGATCGGCGGCCTGGACGGCACCGACGGCGGGGCGATCTCGGTCGACGGCAACGACGTCGGAGCCATGACGCCCGCCGACCTGGCGGAGCTGCGCTTGCGGCGGGTCGGCTTCGTCTTCCAGGCCTACAACCTCATCCCGGTGCTGTCGGCCGAGGAGAACGCCGAGTTCGTCATGATGCTCCAGGGGGTGCCGGCGGCCGAGCGCCGGCGGCGCGCCCGCGAGATCCTCGACGAGGTCGGCCTCGAAGGGCTCTACGACCGCCGCCCGGCCGAGCTGTCCGGAGGGCAGCAGCAGCGCGTCGCCGTGGCCCGGGCGATCGTCGCCGACCCGGCGATCGTGCTGGCGGACGAGCCGACCGCGAACCTGGACTCCGAGACCGGCCGCGCCCTGCTCGACACCATGGAGGAGATGAACCGCTGCAAAGGGGTGACCTTCATCTTCTCGACCCACGACCAGATGGTGATGGACCATGCGCGACGTCTGGTGTACTTGAAGGACGGGCGGGTGGAGCGTGATTCGCGACGGGAGAGCTGAGCCCGGTCGTCGCCGTGGCGGTCTCCGGGGCCGAGTCCGTGGAGCGGCCGCCGCCTGCGCCGCGCTCGGGGCGCTGGCAATGGGCGGTCCTCTCCAGGCCCAATCGGCCCAGCCGGTCCAGTCGTCCCAGCCGGCCCAATCGGATCGGGGCTCCGGCGAGACGCTGCCGGTCCATTGGGGAGGGCACCTGCGCCTGCGCCAGCTCGCCGGCCGCGTGTCCGACGACAACCTGCTGGCGCTCACCGGCCCCGGACGGCTGCTCGACGCCGCCCAGGAGCTGCGCCTCAAGCTCGAGCTCGGACCGTTCGGGCCGGGAGGGCGGTTCGATTTCGAGATCCACTCGGAGAGCGTGCTGCGGGAAGGGGACACGATCGAAGCCACCCGGCGGCTGGGCGAGCTCTTCTCCGGCGACGTTCCGAGCCTGTCGGAGGTGGGCCTGCTGGGCGCTCCCACGGGCGACGAGCGGCGCCTGTTCGACCTGACGACGACCGACGAGGGCAGCCAGTACCGGGCGACCGAGCGCATCGACCGGCTGGTCCTGTCGTGGCATCCGGACTGGGGGAGCGTCCGCGTCGGCCGCCAGGCGCTGACCTGGGGCGACGGGCTGCTGTTCAACCCGATGGACCTGTTCAACCCGTTCTCGCCGTCGGACGTGGAGCGGGAGTACAAGCTGGGCGACGACATGGTGAGCGTCCAGATCGCTGACGTGGCGGGCGGCGAGCTCCAGCTCCTGGGCGTGCCGCGGCGGGACCCGGCCACCGGCGACGTGGCCTGGGACCAGTCGTCGTTCGCGGCCAAGCTCCATCGCGGCGTCCCCGGCACCGGCGGCCGCCTGTCCGGCGACCTGCTGCTGGCGCGCCACTACGGCCGGACGGTGCTCGGCGCCGGGGCCAGCGGCGGGGTCGGCGGCGGCATCTGGCGGGCGAACGCGGTCTGGACCGATCTCGACCGGACCGAAGGGATCGAGGGGGGCGGCGGCTTCGTCACCGCGGTGGCCAACGTCGATCGCTCCTGGGTGCTGGCCGGGCGCAACGCCTACGGCTGGGTCGAGCTCTACTACGACGGCCTGGGGGAGTCGGACGCGGCCCGGGCGCTCGACGACCCGGCGCTGGTCGAGCGCCTCGCCCGCGGCGAGCTCTTCACCCTCGGCCGCCGCTACGCCGACGCCGCCGCCAACCTGGAGATCGGCCCGCTGCTCAACCTCTGGGTCACCACCCTGCGCAACCTGGACGACGGCTCCGGGCTCGTCCAGCCGCGGCTGGTCTGGAACGCCACCCAGGATCTCGAGATCACCGTCGGCGCCGACCTCTCCTACGGCGGCCGCGGGAGCGAGCTCGGCGGGCTGGTGGTGCCCGGGCTCCCGGCAGCGCCGGGCGAGATGCCGCCGGTGCTCGCCTCTCCCGATCGGGTCTACCTGTGGGCGAGCTGGTATTTTTAGGCAGACACCCACGAAGAGGAGAGGTCCATGGGACGCTACGAAGAGGTCTTCGCCCGAAGCATCGAGGCTCCCGAGGAGTTCTGGGGTCGCGCCGCCGAGCGCATCGACTGGACCAAGCGCTGGGACCGGGTCCTGGACGACGCGAACCCGCCCTTCTACCGCTGGTTCCCCGGCGGCGGCCTCAACACCTGCTACAACTGCCTCGACCGACACGTCGAGAAGGGCCGGGCCGACGTCACGGCGCTGATCTACGACAGCCCGGTGACGAGCACCATCGAACGCTTCACCTACCGCGAGCTGCGCGACCGGGTGGCGACCTTCGCCGGCGTGCTGGTCGACTTGGGGGTCGGCAAGGGCGACACGGTGGTGATCTACATGCCGATGATCCCGGAGGCGGTCGTCGCCATGCTCGCCTGCGCCCGGATCGGCGCCGTCCACTCGGTCGTCTTCGGCGGCTTCGCCTCCAACGAGCTCGCCATCCGCATCGACGACGCCCGCCCCAAGGTGCTGCTCACCGCCTCGGGTGCGATCGAGGGCAAGAAGCTGCTCGAGTACAAGCCGCTGGTCGACCGCGCGTTCGAGCTCGCCAAGCATCCGCCGGAGCGTTGCGTGGTCTTCCAGCGCCCCCAGGTGCGGGCGTCGATGGTCGCCGGCCGCGACGTCGACTGGCGGGAGGCGGTGGCCGCCGCCAAGCCCGCCGCGTGCGTGCCGGTCCAGGCGACCGATCCGCTCTACATCCTCTACACCTCCGGCACGACCGGGCGGCCCAAGGGGGTGGTGCGCGACAACGGCGGTCACGCTGTCGCCCTCCACTGGTCGATGGAGGCGGTCTACGACGTCCGTCCCCGGGACGTGTTCTGGGCCGCCTCCGACGTCGGCTGGGTGGTCGGCCACTCCTACATCGTCTACGGCCCGCTGCTCATGGGCTGCACGACCATCCTCTACGAGGGCAAGCCGGTCGGCACCCCCGACCCGGGCGCGTTCTGGCGGGTCGTCTCCCAGCACGGCGTGCGGGCGCTGTTCACGGCGCCGACCGCCATCCGGGCGATCAAGAAGGAGGACCCCCACGGCGAGCACGTCGCCGAGCACGACCTGCTCGACTTCAAGTACCTCTTCCTCGCCGGTGAGCGGCTCGATCCGGACACCTACCACTGGGCGCGCAAGATCCTGAAGCGGCCGGTGATCGACCACTGGTGGCAGACCGAGAGCGGCTGGCCGATCGCGGCCAACTGCATGGGGATCGAGCAGTTGATCATCAAGCCCGGCTCGCCGACCGTCTCGGTGCCCGGCTACGACGTGCGCATCCTCGACCGCCGTGGGCACGAGAGCGAGCCCCACGAGGAAGGGGCGGTGGCGATCCGGCTACCGCTTCCACCGGGCACGCTCACCACGCTGTGGAACGACGACGAGCGCTTCGTCTCGTCCTACACCGAGCGCTTCCCCGGCTTCTACTTCACGAGCGACGGCGGCTACAAGGACGAGGACGGCTACCTCTACGTCATGGGGCGGATCGACGACGTCATCAACGTCTCCGGCCACCGGCTCTCGACCGGCGCGATGGAGGAGGTGGTGGCGTCGCACCCGGACGTCGCCGAGTGCGCGGTGATCGGCGCCGCCGACTCGCTCAAGGGGCAGCTCCCGGTCGGCTTCGTGGTGCTCAAGGACGGGGTCGACCGCCGGCCGTCCGAGATCGCCGACGAGCTCAAGAAGCTGGTGCGCGACGAGATCGGCGCCATCGCCTGCTTCCAGGACGTGGCCGTGGTCGCCCGTCTGCCGAAAACCCGCTCCGGCAAGGTGCTCCGCTCCACCATGCGCCAGATCGCCGACGGCAAGGAGTACCGCATGCCGTCGACCATCGACGATCCGGTGATCCTGGACGATATCGCCGGGAGCCTCCAGGGGCTCGGGTACCCGCGGCGGCAAGTTTAGGATGGCGCACAACCCACGCCGTGACGATTTGGCTCGAGACTCTCCGTCGCCGGGTGTGCCGGCCCGATCGACCTAGATCATCCACTGGATCTCCCCCCATCCCCTCGATCCCCTTCCCGCCCTCGCGGGGGGAAGGGGACGCCCGCGCCCGGTAGCCTGAGTCGCGGAGGTCGGTCGGTTGGGGGTTGGGCTTACTGCGGGGTCGAGCGTGCGTCGCAGACGGCCTGCGGGTCGGCCAGGAAGTCGCGGAGCGCCGCGGCCAGCGCCGCGGGCTGCTCTTCCATCGGCAGGTGGCCGCAGTCCGGGATGGCGACGAACCGGTGGCAGGGCACCTCGGCCGTGGCGCGGCGGCCTTTCTCGATCGGGATGACCGGGTCCTCGATGCCCCAAACCACCAGCACCGGCATCTTCAGCCGATCGAGCCGGACCACCTCCGCCGGCTCGGGCGGATCGGGCGCGGGTGCGGTGACGCCGTAGTAGGCACGCGCGGCCCCCTCGATCCGCAGCCGCTCGAGATAGGCCTCCACCAGCTCCGGGGTCACCTGGCTGTCGTCCCACACCGAGTGATCGAGTGCCCGTTCGACCGAGCGGTAGTGGAGCGCCCAGAGCCGTAGGTAGAGGTCGAGGGCCGGCCGCCAGCGGGCGATGGTCCGCCGCCGGGTCTCCGGGTAGTCGGGGCGGGCGCTGTCGATCGCCGTCAGGGAGAGCAGGCGCTCCGGGTAGCGGTCGGCGAAGGTCAGCACGATGGCGCCGCCGTAGGAGTGGCCGACCAGGTGGACCCGCCCCAGCCCCAGGCGGTCGAGCACGCCCCGGATCAGCTCGACCTGGCCGTCCCGGGTGTACGGCTCGAGCCCGTCGGGGCGTTCGGTGTAGCCGAAGCCGTTCAGGTCGATGGCGACCGTCCGGTAGCCGGGCAGCTCCGGCGTGACCTTGCGCCAGGAGTAGGTCGAGGCGCCGAAGCCGTGGATGAACACCACCGCCTCGGCGCCGTCGCGCGGCCCCCGGTCGACCACGTGGACCAGGTGGCCGTCGATCTCGAGCAGGCTCTCCGGCGGGACGCTCTGGCGCACCGCCGCGTAGGGCGTGAACGAGACGCAGCCGGCGAGCAGCGCCGCCGACGCCACGAGGAGCGAAAGGAGGGCGCTCCGCACGCGGTGCGAGGAGGGGTGCGGCAAGGTCACGGCCCCGCAGGATACCCCCTGCCGGAGGAATTTGCTACGGCGAACAGTCGCGATTGCGAAATTTTGTAATATCTGGTATAACCTGGACAAGATTTCTCTCAGTCGTCGCTTGCGAGCTTCGCACGACGGTCTTTCGTCCTCCCCGGGACCGCCGGCATGTGCAGTCGACTCTCGGCCCGTGCTCATCGTGGGGCGCGGGACCTTCCGGGAGTCACCGTACGCCCGGCCAGAGGGCCTGGCGGCGGTTTCGGATCTCCACGAAGATCTGGAGGACGTGATGAGAGAACGCATTCTTCTCAGTCTGGGACTCGTTGTGTTGGTCGGCCTGCTCTGCCCCGGAGTCGTTCCGGCGGGGGAGCGGGACCTGGGCATGAGCGTCCAGGGCCCCACGTTCGGCAATCCCCTCGAATATCTGCTCCAGGACGGCTGGCAGACGGTCGCGCCCGAGGTCATGCGTCGTGAGCTGGCGGACGGCCGGGTCGAGACCTGGGCCCACGGCGTGCGCGGCCTGGCCTGGGCGGCGAACCAGCTCGCCGGAGAGCTCGACAGGATGCAAGCCGACTACGTGGTCGCCCCGTCGGACGAGCTGTGGGACGCGATCGAGGGCCACCAGGAGCTGCTCGCGTCGGTCAAGGACCAGCTCGACCGCGCCAGGCACGGCCAGGGGGCGAGCCTCCAGCCGATGGCGCTGCAGGTCCCGTCGGGGTGCGACATCGGTTGGGGCTATCACGCGTACGCCTACGCCGGCGCCACCGCCCAGGCGGACTCCTACTTCTACAACACCTGCAGCTACGTCGCCAGCACCTATGCCTACGCCTACGTGTCGACGACCACCAACGGGGTGACCACGACCCAGAGCCAGACCGATCCGAGCGGACCGGGCACGAACGTCTCCAGCTACGCCTACGCGTCGCTCTCCGGGACGGCGGACAGTTGCTACGCCTACGCCCGCGCGTACGTGAGCAGCAACGACTTCGGCTTCTTCCAGCAGACCGACTCGAATTCCAGTTGTCTCCCGCTGTCGGTCTACATCTCGGGCGCGAGCTACGTCTACGTGCCCTCCGGCTGCCAGACGGTCACCTGGACGGCGCATCCGTCGGGTGGCACCGGCAGCTTCACCAACTACGCCTGGACCTACAATGGCTCGTCCGTCGGCTCGAACAGCGCGAGCTACTCGAGAACCTTCTGCTCCACCCCCCGGTGGATCTACCGGACCGACACGGTCGGCGTGACGGTGACCGACAGCGGCAGCCACACGGCGTCCAGCTCCAAGTCGGTCTCCGTGGAGCTCGGCCCGACCGATCCCTGCCTCGAGCCCTATAGCGCGATTCCCGGCCAGGTCGCCCTGCCGCCGTGCGAGCTCGAGCCGTACTGACCTTCGCTGACCTTCTGCAGTCCCTGAGCCGCCGGCCCCCACCGATTCTGGTGGAGTCCGGCGGCTCCTCCCGCTCCGCGACGCGCTCCCGCGGGAGCGACCGGGCCGGCTACTGGGTCTTGATCACCAGCTTGCCTCCGTCCTGGACCGAGAACCCGCTGGTCAGCACCACGACCGGCGCATCCAACGTCAGGTCGCCGGTGCCGGCGACGCCGAAGGTGCCGCCGGCGGCGACCGAGTTGCAGGCGGAGCGGGTGTCCACGCCGGTGACCGTGCCGGAGGTGATCACCAGGTCGGGCGTGGTGCATTCGGGGGCGGCGCACGTGAAGATGCGCGCGTCGTCGATGAACCAGCCGTAGTCGCTGCCCGTCGAATCGGTGCCGATCCGGAAGCGGAAGCGGACGCTCTGGCCGCGCAGGCTCGACAGGTCGAGGCGGCTGGCGGTGTATCCGTAGCTGTCGGCGACGAACCCCGAGCGTCCGGCGAGGGGGTTGCTGTCGAGCGTGCTGATCGTGCCGCCGTAGCTCGCGCCGCCGACGATCAGTCCGCCGGCGTCGGACCAGGTCGTCCCTCCGTCGGTGCTCATCTCGAGCACGCCGCCGTCCCAGTAGCGGACCACGCCGGAGTTTTCGAAGCCGTAGGAGTGGTCGAACTCGAAGTAGGCGCCGCCGAACGGCACGGCGATGTCGGAGACCATCTCGAGCGCGGAGTCCGCGGTGGCGTTGACGTCGTAGCCCCAGGCGTTGCCGGTGCCGCTGGTGGCGTAGGCCCCGATACAGCAGACGTTCCAATGGTTGCCGCCCGAGAAGACGTCGCTGGTCCACTGGCTGAGCAGGGCGGGGTTGTTGACGTCGCCGCCGGCCAGCTCCTCGAAGTCGTCGAAGAAGAGGTCGGTGTTCTGGTCGCCCGCCGGGCACAGGTCGGGGACGGCCGGGTTGCCGCACGGCGAGGGGGCGGACATCTCGACGGCGCTCAGGGCGGCGGCCACCTCGTCGCAGTCGGTGGCGACGATGCCGTCGGTGCCGACCAGGTCGGAGCAGGACTGGAGCAGGGCGTTCTCGTTGTCCTCGAAGTCGGAGGCGGAGAGCAAGTACTGGGTCAGCGCGCGGTACTCGACCTTGGCGGCCTTGGTCAGCCCGATGCCGGTGACCGTGACGCTGTTGTACGTGCCGCCGTCGACCATCAGGGCGTAGGCGTGGTTGGGCACGCCGCTGTTGGTGTGGACGTTGCCGGAGTCGGTCCCCGGGTCGTTGCAGCGGTACTCGGAGTCGCTCACCTTGCCCGGGTCGCCGAAGTCGGTCGGCGTCATCATGTCGCGGATCGCCCCGAAGACCGGCACGTCCTCGCCCAGGAGCCAGCGCACGCCGGAGGTGTCGGTGCCGGCGCCGTTGGTCAGGTCGATGGTCTCGCCGAAGATGTCGGAGTACGACTCGTTCAGGGCGCCCGGCTGCATGTAGTAGAAGAGGTTGGCCGTGCGCTCGGTGACCGCGTGGGTCAGCTCGTGGGCGTCGACGTCGTCGGCCGCCGAGAAGCCGTCGCCGTAGACCATCTGCTCACCGTTCCAGAACGCGTTCTGGAACGGGCAGTCCTGGGCCGAGGCGGACGGGCAGAAGTGGACGGTGGAGATGATCGTCGAGCCGGCGTCGTCGAAGCTGTCGCGGCCGTGGACGGTGGAGTAGTAGTCGTAGGTGTCGCCGGAGTAGTCGTAGGCCAGGTCGGCGTCCGTGTCGCCGGTCACCGAACCGCCCTCGCTCCGGACCAGAGCCCCCGGCAGGTCGTTGTACACGCCGTCGTTCGGGTCGTCCGCGTCGTAGATCGCGCGGTCCAGGGCGCTGGTGAGCTGGCTGAACTGCAGCAGGACCAGGCCGCTCTGTGCGTCCACCCAGAGGTACTCCCGGAGATCGATCCGCCGCGCCTCGATGAACCAGGCCAGGCGCGTGGCGGAGGACGGGCCGCCCAGGTGCCCCCGGTTGAGGATCTCGAGCCGCGGAGTGCTCAGGGCGACCGGCCGCGTGACACCCGCGTCGACCGTCCGCTTCAGCGATTCGCGCGCCAGGCTTCGGGCCGCGTCGGCGCTCAAGGTCGGGACGGTCGAGAGGCCGGCCAGGTCCGGCAGGGTCTTGGAGTGGACCGCCACGACCCCGTCACCGCGCAGGTGGACGCCGATCTCGCCACCCGCGACCGGCACTCCGCGGTAGGTCTGGAGGAAGCGCACGTGCTCCATGCCGGCCTTGTCGACCGGGCTGACCCGCAGGGTGATCAGGTCGTCGACGGAGCGGAAGCCGAACAGGCCGGCCTGCTCGCCGAGGAAGCTCCGGGCGCGCTGCTCGGCCGTCGAGCCGTGGACCGGGATCGGGGAGCCCGGGGCCGTGCGCAAGAAGCTGACCCGGCCGGAGCGTGGCGAGATCGTCGCCCGGACCTCGGCACCGGCGGTCGCCGACAGCTCCGCGAGCGCGGAGCGCACGGCCTGCGTCGGGGCAGGGGACGGGGCACGGGCGGGAGCGGCCTGGGCCGCGGGGATGCCGAGCGCAAAGAGACTCAAGAGTGTGAGGACCACCACAGTCATGTTCCGCATGGTCCGACTCTACCCTCTCTCTCGCGGCGGCTCCACCCCTCGGGGTGGGTCCGTGCCGCGTCGCCGGGCGGTGGTCACGGCGAGAGGTGGTGAAATAATTCAGACATCGAGGCGATGAATTGACCTGATTGAGCGCCGAGCGCCACTCCCGACCGACGACCGACCGAAGGACTCCTCATCATGACCGACGCACTCCTCCCTCGCGTCCACGCCACGCTCCGCCGGCTCGCCGCCTTTCTCGGCGGCCGGGTCGGGCGCAAGTGGCACCGCTCGTTCCGCTTCCGCATCCTCGTCCAGAGCGGCTTCGCGATCACCTGCGTGCTGCTCGGCGTCCAGTTCGCCCGCTTCGTCGCGGCGGCGCGGGCGGGTTCCCAGGTCCTGCCCGCCCGGCCCCCCGGGGTGGAGGGCTTCCTGCCGATCGGCGGGCTGCTCGGCGTCTTCGACTGGGCCTACCACGGCAGCCTCAACGCCGTGCACCCGGCCGCCACGGTCCTGCTGCTGATCTTCGCGGCGCTCGCCCTGGTGGCGCGCAAGAGCTTCTGCTCCTGGGTCTGCCCGGTCGGTTTCCTGTCGGACCTCGCCGCGCGCGTGGGGCGCTTCTTCTTCGGCCGCACGTTCCGGATCTGGCGCTGGCTCGACGTGCCGCTGCGCGTTCTCAAGTACCTGCTGCTGGGGTTCTTCGCCTGGGCGATCGTGCGCATGCCGGCGGCCGCGGTGCGCTCGTTCATCGAATCCCCCTACTACCGCCTCTCGGACGTGCGCATGGGCCTGTTCTTCGTCGAGATCTCGAGCATGGCCCTGGGCGTCCTGGCGCTGCTGCTCGCCGCGTCGATCCTCTGGAAGGGCTTCTGGTGCCGCTACCTCTGCCCCTACGGCGCGCTCCTCGGCCTGGTCTCCTGGTTCTCGCCGGTCAAGATCCGCCGCGACCCGGTGAGCTGCATCGACTGCAAGCTGTGCGACAAGGCGTGCGGCGCCCGGCTGCCGGTGTCGCGCAAGACGGCGATCACCAGCCCCGAGTGCACCGGCTGCCTGGACTGCGTGGCCGCCTGCCCGGTCAAGGACGCCCTGGGGATCGGGTGGACGAGGCGCCGGCGCATCCCGGTGCCGGCCTACGGCGCGGCGATCCTCGCCCTGTTCTTCGCCGGCTACCTCGGTGCCCGGGCCGCCGGCTCGTGGCACAACGGCATCTCGGACGCCGAGTACCGCTACCGCCTGGGCAGCGAAGCGGTCCAGCTCTACGCCCACCCCGGGCTGGACGCGCCGCGGAATCGAGCCGCGAATGCCGCGAATGCCGCGAATGCCGAGAACACCGCGATCGACCGCTGAGGACACCATGGAGAGGCGGCTGTCTCCCGCCTGTCGCCGCCGGGTCGGTTGACGTGTCGGCAATGCTGTAATAGCATCTACGCGTCAACCCGTCAGCCGACGCTCGCCGCCGGAACACCCTCCGGTTTCACGCCGTTCTTGGCCGACCAGCCCACGACGTCGCCGCCTGACGAGCGTCAGATCCACCCGGCAGGAAGGAGACATCTATGCGCTTACCACATCGCCTCACCGCCCCGTCGAACGAACCGCTCCGTCCCCGCGGCGGGCCGCGCTCTCGGTTCGGGCGACGGGGATGGCCGACCGTCCTTGCGCTGGCCGTGCTCCTGACGGTCCTGGCCGGGGCGCCGGCCCGGGCCCTGGCGGAGTGGGTCCAGCTCGGTCCCGACGGCGGCGACGTCATGGCACTGGCGGCGAGCCCGGCCGCGCCGGGGCTGGTCTTCGCCGGCTTGAGCTCGGGCGGGATCTTCCGCAGCGCCGACGGCGGCGCCACCTGGCGGCCGGCGCGCGAAGGGCTCGAGCACTCGGTTTTTGGTCTCGTCGCCCACCCGACCGATCCGGACACGGTGTACGCCACCACCGCCCAGGGTGTGCTGGTGAGCCACGACCGCGGCGCGTCGTGGTCGGCGACCAACGACGGTCTGCCGATCCGTCGCGGCTTTTTCGTCTTCACACTCGCCATCGTCCCGTCCACGCCCGGAACCCTCTACGCCGGGACCAGCCGGGGCGTCTGGCGGAGCCTCGACGGCGGCGGGAGCTGGCGGCGGGTCTCGCGCGGCCTCGCCGACGGCGTCGTCCGGGCGCTGGCGATCGACCCGCGCCGCCCCGAGACCCTCTTCGCCGCGGTCGACCGGCAAGGGCTGTTCAAGTCCACCGACGGCGGGGCACACTGGAGCGCCTCCTCGACCGGGCTGGGCAACGCCGGTCTGGTCGCCACGCCGGCCGCGATCGCGTTCTCCGCGGAGGATCCGTCGACCGTCTTCGCCCTGGCCGAGCACCCGGGCTACACCGGGGTCTCGGTGAGCACCGACGGCGGGGCGACGTGGACCCCGGCCGGGGAGGATCTGCGGGACGTGGGTGGCGAGCGCCGGCCGTGGCGGCCGCGGGCCTTGGCGGTGCTGCCTCCGGGGTCGCCGGGAGGCCAGGCCGCGGAGCCCGAGATGGTCGCGGCCGGCCGCTTCGGCGTCTTCCACTCGACCGACGGCGGCGCCACCTGGACTCGGGTGACCGAAGGCCTCAGCGGCCAGGAGTCCGCCGCCGTGACCGCCCTGCCGTTCGCCGCCGGAGAGGTTCTGGTCGGCTTCCAGGCGGACGGCATCTTCCGCTCGACCGACGGCGGGGCGAGCTGGCGGCCGGCGAGCGACGGCCTCCTCTCTCAGCCCCTGTCGCTCGGGGTGACCAGCGGGCCCGGCACCGAGGGCCTGGTGATCGATCCGCGAGGCAGCGGCCATCTCTACGCCGTCGGGCGCAACGGCAACGCCTTCGCCTCCTCCGACTGGGGGCTCTCCTGGCAGGGTCTCCAGGGGCGGTTCCATCCCGGCGCGGGCGACGGCGGCATCCGACTCGTCCGGGACCTGTGGCTCGACCCGACCCGGCCGCGGATCGTCTTCGCCAGCGTCCAGTTCGCCGCCCAGGGTGGCGAGCCGTCGCGGGTGCTGCTGTTCCGGAGCACGGACGCGGGGGAGCAGTGGACCCGGGTCGGCGCCGGCCTGCCGGTCCTCCGTGGCGCGCAGGAGGAGCTCGTCGGGGCGATCCACTGGGACCCGCGGGGGCGGACGACGAGCGCCGGACCGCTCTACCAGCGCACCGACCAGACGGCCTACCGCAGCACCGACGACGGCGCCACCTGGTCGGTCTGGCTCCGGCGCCTGCCGGCGCCGCTGGCGCGCCTGGCGCCGACCCCCCAGGCCAAGACGCTACTGGCCTGGGACGAGGTGCCGGGGGAGAACCCCTGCAAGGTCGGCTTCTGTCCGCCGCCGCCGCTGGTCCAGGTGATCTACGAGAGCTTCGACGGCGGCACGAGCTGGGCGAGTCTGGACTCGTTCCACGACCAGGGACCGGACGGCGATCGGCAGGTCTTCGTCGACGCCCGGAACCCGGCGAGGCTGTACACGATCCGCGACGGCGACATCGAGCGGAGCACCGATGGCGGCACCACCTTCAGCCCCTTCGTCGTGACCCCGTTCGAGCCCCTCGGCGCGCGGCCGGAGGAGGGGCGCTCGGCCGGCGAGGTGGCGGACCCGGCGGTGGCGGGCGTGCGCTACCGCGGGCAGTTCGACGGCCTCGAGCGCAGCACCGACGGCGGCGCCACCTGGGCGCCGTTCGCCACGGGGATCCTCGCCACGATCCAGGTCCAGAGCGTCGTCCTGCCGGCGTCCGGCCCGCGGGTGCTCTTCGCCGCGACCCAGGCCGGGGTCTGGGCCCGGTCGCTGGACGACGACAGCTACCCGCCCACGTCCGTGCCGCCGCCGGGAGCGCCGATGACCACGCCGGAGATCCCCGGCTTCCGCTTCTGGGTCCGGATCGTGCCGCAGGACGGGGAGCCGGTGCCGACCCGGCGCGAGGCGGCCTGCCTGCCCGAGACGCTGTGTGTGAGCGGCGCCGTGCCGGGGCGGAGCGAAGTGTTCCTGCGCGTCGTCGGGCCGAAGCCGAACGGCTATCTCTGGCCGACCCTGGTCAAGCTCACCACGTCGGCGGTCGACGTCTGGATCCAGCGGGCTTCCACCGGTAGGCTGCGCCAGTACCACCTGGAGGGGGCGGCCCCGGGCCACGACGTGCTGCCCGGCCTGTTCGACCGGGAGGGCTTCCCGGAGTGACTCGCGCCCCGATGGGGCCTTGCGGGGTCCGATAGGGCCGGGTCGACCCCGCTCAGGAGCGGCCCGGCGGGCTGGTCACCTCGAGCGCCGCCCGGTCCCAGCCGGCGGCGTCCGCCCCCACGGCGTAGGTGCGCTCCATGAAGTCGAGCAGCACCGCCTCCGGGTCGTCGGCCTCCGCCACGGTGTCGTACGGCAGGATGTACTCGCCGAACGTGGCGTCGTAGGCGCCGCCGCTAGGCAGCGCGGCCTGCTGGAACCCGGCGGGTTCCGGGACGGCGTAGGCGTAGAACACCGGCGCCTCCACCCGTCCCCCCATCGGCCAGTCACCGCCCGGCCACCAGCCGTGGCTGATCACTTCGTGGGAGTAGGCGGGCCCCATCACCGGGTCGGCGGGCGGCTCGGGCACCGCCCGGCCGCTGAAGCGGGTCACCGCCAGGTCGAAGGCGCCCCAGAAGAAGTGCACCGGCGAGGACTTGCCGAGGAAGCCACCGCGGAAGCGGCGCATGACGCGGTCCACCTGGACCAGGATCGTGTGCAGGCGCTCCACCATCGCCGGGTCGTAGGCCGCGTGGACCGTGTCCTCTGGGAACGGCACCGTGTCCGTCACCTCCACCGGCACGGGCCAGATCGAGGTCGCCAGGCCCATCGCTTCCAGGCTCTCCATCACCTTGCCGTAGAAGGCGGCCACCGACATGGGCGCGAGCGGGATCCTCGTCGTCGTGCCGTCGTCGGCGGCGATCACCAGCCGGTGGCGGACGAAGTCGAAATCGATCGAGAACGAGCGCTCGCCGGCGGCCATGGCCGCGGTCGTCAGCCCACGGGGGGTGACGTAGAGGGTCACGTTCCACCAGTGGTTGACGTAGGGGGTCCGCGCGAGGCGGATCTTGCCCACGACCTGGGTCCATCGTTGCAGGGTCTGGTAGGTCTCCTCCCAGGCGTCCAGCGGGAGCGCGGGCCAGGCGGCGGATCGGGACATGGGCGTCTCCTTTGTTTGAGGATGCACTCTATCCCGAGCGGTTGTCAGTCCCGCCGCAGCGCCACCGCCGGGTCGACGATCGCCGCCCGGCGGGCCGGCAGCAGGGCGGCGACCAGGCTGGTGACCACCAGCACCGCGACGATCACGACGAAGATCCCGGCGTCCCACGGATCGACAGCGAACAGCAGGATCCGGATGCCGCGCGAGAGCGCCAGGGCGAGCCCGATCCCCAGCACGGTGCCGATGCCGACCTGGATGGCGCCCTGGCGCACCATGAGGCGCAGGATCTTGCCGCTGTCGGCTCCCAGGGCCATGCGGATGCCGACCTCGTGGGTCCGGCGCTGGACCGAGAAGCTCATGACGCCGTAGAGCCCGATCACTGCCAGCAGCAGGCCGGAGACGCCGAAGATGGCGAAGATGGTGCCGAAGACGTCGACGAACCAGTTCTGGCGATGGATCGCATCGCTCATCGTCCGGACCCAGTAGATCGGCAGGTACGGGTCCTGGGCGGCCACCGCCTGGCGCACCGCCGGGGCCAGGGCCATCGGGTCGCCCTCGCTGCGGACGACCAGCGACGCGAACCGCGTGTCGGTCTGGGCCAACGGCACGTAGATCCCTTCCGGGTCCTCCTGCCGCGGGCCGCCCAGCTCCATGTCGGGCACCACGCCGACGATCGTCCTCCAGTCCTCGCTCTCGTCCGAGAGGTCGATCTTCACTTGCCGGCCGATCGGGTTCTCGCCGGGGAAGTAGCGCTCGGCGAACGGCCGGTTGACCAGCGCCACAGGCCGGGAGTCGCGGCGGTCGTGGGCGGTGAAGGTGCGCCCGGAGAGCGGGCGGACCTCGAAGGCCTCGAAGACCCCGGGGCTCACCGCCACCCGCCGGGCGCGCAACGAGGTGCCGTCGGGCTGCTCGTCGCCGCGCAGGACGAACTTGTACCGCGGCGAGCCGAGGATGGGCAGCGAGTCGGTCAGCCCCACCTGGCGCGCCTCCGGGCGTTCGGCGAGCCGCTCGCGCAGGCTCTCGAAGAAGCGTGCCCGGTCGTCCGGCGTCGGGTACTCGCTCTCGAACAGGCCGATCCTGGCGGTGAACAGGCCGTCGACGGCGAAGCCGTAGTCGTGGGTGCGCAGCTCGACGACGCTCTTGACCATCAGCCCGGTTGCAACGAGCAGGCCGCAGGAGAGAGCGAGCTCGGCGACCACCAGCGAGCGGGCGAGCTTGCCGAGACGGAAGCTCGAGGCGCCGCGCCCTTCGTCCTTGAGCACCTCGCCGACCCGGGCACCGGAGGCCTGGAGCGCCGGCAACAGGCCGGAGAGGAGGGTCGCCGCCGCGGCGACGGCGACCACGAAGGCGGCCACCTTCAGATCGATCCCGAAGTGCAGCCAGTAGGGCGGATCGGTCGCCTGGATCGCCTGGTCGAAGAGGCGCACCCCGATCGTGGCCAGGCCGAGCCCGAGGACGGCGCCGGCGGCGGAGAGGAGCGCGGCCTCGCCGAGGACCCCGAGCACGACCCGCAGCCGTCCGGCACCCAGGGCCGAGCGGACGGCGACCTCGCGGCTGCGCAGGGCGGTCCGTGCGAGCAGCAGGTTGGCGACGTTGGCGCAGGCGATCAGCAGCACCCCGAGGACCGCGCCGAGCATGACGTAGAGCAGGGCGATCGCCTCCTGCCCGACGAACTCCTCCGTGTACGGCTTGACCACCGCGCCGACGCCCTTGTTCGTCTCCGGGTAGGTGTCGGCGAGGCGCTTGGCGATCGACGACATCTCGACCTGGGCCTGGTCGGCGGTGACTCCGGGCGCCAGGCGGCCGTAGACCTCGAGCGTCTGCCCCGCGTCGCGTGACGGCAGGTCGGCGTCCCAGCGCAGGGGGAGCCAGAGATCCTGGTCGATGGGGAAGCGGAACCCTTCGGGCATGACCCCGATCACCACCGTGGGCTCGCCGTTGATCCTCACGGTGCGGCCGAGGATGTCCGGATCGCTCCGGAACCGGTCGCGCCACACCCGGTGCCCCAGGATCACCGCCGCCGCCGCCCCGGGGCCGTCCTCGCCCTCTTCGAACGTCCGGCCGAGGGCGGCGTGCGCCCGCAACAGCCGGAACGAGTCGGCGGTCATGAAGGCGCCCTCGTAGCGCTCCGGGCTGGCGTCGTTGCCGGCCAGGTTGGCGGTGCCGGTGTAGAACGCCGCCAGGTCTTCGAAGGAGGTCTGTTGACGGCGCCAGTCGAGGAAGTCGGCGATCGTCACCTCCATGCTGTCGATCCCCTCCGACGGCCGGTTGCGCTCGAGGTGGAGGAGGCGGTCGGCGTCCTCGAACGGCAGGTTCTGCAGCGCGCCGTGGACGATGCTGTACATGGCGGTCGTCAGGCCGATCCCCAGGGTCAGGGCGAGGATCGCGATCGCGGAAAGACCGGGGCTCCGGCGGAGGGTACGGACACTGAAGCGCAGGGAGTGGAACAGCTCGGCCATGGGGTGCCTCCTCGGCGGTCGGGGTTCGAGGGTCGCTCTCGGGCAGCCCTACGCTCCGGGGCCCGCGGCTGTTTCAGGGCGCGTCTGACCGGCCGTCGACGTCCCGGCATCCAGGCCGGCGCCGGGGCGATCTCTCCGCTCCTCCCGGCGCTTCGGGGGACGTGTCCCACTTCGGTGTGTTCGAGCACCTAGTTCTCCGTAAGGCTTGGCGCTCAACATCTCATCAGTGCTGGAACGAATCCATCGGGGTTCGTCCACGACTCCGTCGTAAGGGCACCGGGTTTTTGGGTCGGGGGACCGGTCATCCGAACCGGGGTCGATCCGCGTGATCGGCCCGTTCGGCTGATGTGACCTGTCCTGTCCGCTCGTATGAGCGGTGCGGCCCGGGTGGTTGGAACACCGTGAGGCTTTTTGCGGTGAATGGCGGCGCGTGCCCCCATTCATTAGCAATTGATAAGACGAGGCCAGCTCCGATCTGGCCAAGGAGGAGATGAATGTTCAAGGCTTCCCCCCGGAAGTTGGGCCTTTCCCTCGGGTTGGTGGCAGCGATTGCGCTGATCGCCGGCCCGGCGGTGGCCCAGAAGAAGACCCCCGGCAAGGTGCCCATGCAGGTCGTGCGTACCGGTCCCATCACCCTCACGGCAGTTCCCGAGTCCCGTCCTGAAGGCGCCGCCCCCACCACCCGCGCCGACATGCGACTCCAGCTCCAGCCCGTCTACGAGAACCTGAAGGGCAACCTCGAGTTCCAGGCTTTCCAGAAGAAGCTCGACGGCAACATGAACCGGCCCGAGGTCGTCGACCAGTACCTCTCCTTCATGCCGATCTCCCCCCTCGAGTACCTGCAGATCGACATGGAGACCAAGCACTACGAGGTCGCCGTCCCGCGCTTCCTCTTCGAGTGGCACAAGCGCTGGATCCAGCTCCACGAGGCGGACGCCCGCCGGACCTACGGCGACACCTACGTCGACAGCGTCCTGGCCGGCTGGCCGATCGACACCTCCGAGGACGCGGACGCCAACGGTCTGGCGACGCGCACGACCATCGGCACGAACCGCAACGTGGCGACCAACTTCAGCCCCGCGCCCGAGACCTTCCAGGGCGAGATCCAGGTGGCGGTGAACCCGAACAACTCGAACCAGATCGTCGCGGCCGCCAACACCTGGGACACCATGGGCGGCGCCTGCGCCGGCGGCATCCAGGCGATCTTCTACTCGTCCGACGGCGGCGCCACCTGGGGTTACACCTGCGCCCCGGGCCAGAGCGCCTACTCGGGCCTGAGCTGCTCCGGTACCGTCTACGGTTCGGACCCGGCGCTCTCCTGGGACGACAACAACAACGTCTACATCAATCACATGCTGATCTGCGCCATCGGCAACAACAACTACGTCGCCATGGTGGTCGCCAAGTCGACCAACGGTGGCGCCACCTGGAGCGGCCAGGGCGTGGTCAAGAACAGTTGGGGCGCCTCGACCTTCGAGGACAAGAACTTCTTCACCATCGACAACAACTCGTCGAGCCCCTACTACGGCCGCCAGTACACCTGCTGGGACCGGGACAACAACGAGAAGATGGCCTACTCGTCCAACGGCGGCTCGTCGTGGACCGAGGTCGACGTCCCGACGGCGACCAGCGGCACCTACGACCTGGGCTGCGACCTGGCGGTCGAGGACAACGGCACCGTGCACATCGTCTTCGACACGCTGACCTGCGGCAGCACTTGCACCAACGAGCGGATGTACTCCACCCACTCGACGAACGGCGGCGCCTCCTGGTCGACGCCGGTCCTGGTCCGGGACTTCAGCCTGGTTGCGTTCTCCAACGACAGCACCCCGGGCGTCCAGGACAACCGCGGCATCGGCCCGTTCGGTGCGGTCGACGTGGACAACTCGGGCGGTGCCTGTGACGGCACGCTCTACGCCACCTTCGGCGACACCTCCTCGAGCGCCAGCGCCGCGGACATCTACGTCTCGCGGTCGACCAACGGCGGCGCCTCCTGGTCCTCGCCGGTCAAGGTGAACGACGACTCGACCAGCCGCACCCAGTTCCATCCGTTCCTGGTCGTCGACCAGTCGAACGGCCAGGTGGTGGTGGCGTGGCACGACGCCCGCAACGACAGCAACAACCGGAAGGTCGACTTCTACACCGCCCGGTCCACCGACTGCGGCGTGACCTGGGACACCAACGTCAAGGTGTCCTCGGCGAGCTCCGAGTTCAACAACAGCTCGATCTCCTACTCGGACGAGAACACCAGCGACAACGGCAACGCCAACCCGAACCAGTACGGCGAGTACCTGGGCCTCGACGCCCAGAACTGCAAGGCGTACCTGGCGTGGACCGACACCCGCCACTTCTACCCGGGCTCGAGCAGTGAGAGCCAGGCGGAGAACGTGGGCTTCTCGACGGTCGACTTCGAGTGCAGCACGAGCGGTCCG
Source organism: uncultured Acidobacteriota bacterium (assembly GCA_963843755.1). Lineage (GTDB taxonomy): Bacteria > Acidobacteriota > Thermoanaerobaculia > Multivoradales > DATKCC01 > CAWJLS01. Next base: position 54,460 of record CAWJLS010000009.1, on the reverse strand, counting down.
TTCTGCGGCAACAACACCATCGAGACCGGCGAAACCTGCGACGGCACCGCCCTGGGCGGCGCGAGCTGCACCGACTTCGGGTTCACCGGCGGCACCCTCGCCTGCAACTCGACTTGCGACGGCTACGACACCTCCGGGTGCACCAACACCACCGGCCCGGTCTGCGGCAACGGCGTGATCGAGACCGGTGAGCAGTGCGACGGCGGCGCCCTCGGCGGCGCCACCTGCTCGAGCCTCGGCTTCACCGGCGGCACCCTGAGCTGCTCCAACTCGTGCACCTACGACACCTCGGCCTGCACCAGCGGCGGCTGCACCACGCAGAGCCTCTACTCGAACAACTTCGACTCGGCTTCGGGCCTGTCCGACTGGGTCCGCGGTTCGTTCGACGGGTCGAACACCAACGTCTGGCGCGGTGTCCAGACCTGCAGCGCGGCCAGCTCGCCGCACATCTTCCGCTTCGGCGGCACGAACTGCAGCCGGAACTACAGCAGCAACCGGTTCATCTACGCCGAGCCGGGCAACGGCAGCGGCATCGCGGTGCCCACCGGCTCCAGCGACGCGCGGCTGACCTTCAACCACCGCCGCCAGTTCGAGACCAACTACGACGGCGCCCTCGTGGCCCTGTCGCTCGACGGCTCGAGCTACACGGTGGTTCCGGCGGCGGACATCATCAGCGGCGCCACCTACAACGGAACCGTCAGCGCGGCCTGCGAGCCGAGCGGTGCGGCAGGCCTGCCGATCTTCACCGGCACCCAGTCGTCCTTCGCCTCGACGGAGATCGACCTGGATGCGGCCTGTGACATGGTCACCGGCGGTTCGGGCGGTTGCGGTGGCCAGACGCTCTACATCGCGTTCACCGGCATCAGCGACTGCAGCGTCACCGCAGACGGCTGGTTCCTGGACGACGTCCAGGTCACGGCCTGCGTTCCCTGAGCGGACGCAGCTCCGTCGATCTCTGACGTGAGTTAGAGCTCCTTCGGCCCGGGCTCGCGGCGGCATCGCGAGCCCGGGCCTTCGTTCGTCCGGGCGCGCCGTTCGGGCGATCGGACCAGGCGGCCGGATCGAGTGGCCGGCGCCGGCGAGGAGACCGGGCCGAGGGCGCCGCGGTCGAGGTAGCATCCCCGGATGAGTCTGGACGAGCTACGAGACGCGTTGAGCGACATCGACCGCCGGATCCTGGAGCTGTCGGCGGAGCGCCAGAGGCTGGCCATGGAGATCGGCCGGCGCAAGCGCGACGCCGGTCTCCCCACCCGCGACTACCGGCAAGAGCGCGACGTCATCGAGCGCGCCCGGCGGACGGCCGAGCGCCAGGGGTTCCCGCCCGACGCCGCGGAGGAGCTGATGGTCCTGCTGATCCGCTCCTCCCTCACGGTCCAGGAGCAGGACCGGGTGACCTCCCACGGCCAGGGCTCCGGCCAGCGGGTCCTGGTGATCGGTGGTGCCGGCGCCATGGGGCGCTGGTTCGTCCGCTTTCTCGGCTCCCAGGGCTACGCGATCGAGATCGCCGATCCGGCACCCTCTCCCGCCGACGTCCTCCCGGACGTCCCCCACCACGCCGACTGGCGCCAGACGCCGCTCGACCACGACCTGATCGTCGTCGCGGCGCCGATCTCGACCACCCGCGAGATCCTGTTCGAGCTCGCCGAGCGCCGGCCTCCGGGGGTGGTCTTCGACGTCAGCTCCCTCAAGAGCCCGCTGCGCGAGGCGCTCAAGGCGTGTGCCGAGGCCGGGCTCAAGGTCACCTCGCTGCACCCCATGTTCGGGCCGGACACTGAGCTCCTGTCGACGCGCCACGTGGTCTTCGTCGACCTGGGCGTGCCGGAGGCGACCGACGCCGCGCGGGCCCTCTTCGCCTCGACCATGGCGGTGACGGTAGAGATGGACCTCGAGAGCCACGACCGGCTGATCGCCTACGTCCTGGGGCTCTCCCACGCGGTCAACATCGCGTTCTTCACCGCGCTGGCCGAGAGCGGCGAGGCGGCGCCGAAGTTGGCCGAGCTCTCCAGCACCACCTTCGACGCCCAGCTCGACGTCGCCGGCCGGGTGGCGGCGGAGAGCCCGGGCCTCTACTACGAGATCCAGACCCTGAACGACTACGGCACAGAGTCCTTGGCTGCGCTGCTGCTCGCGGTCGAGCGCCTGCGCTCCGTGGTGCGCGCCGAAGACCGGGAGGAGTTCACCCGGCTGATGGAGAAGGGGCGGGCCTACCTGAAAGGCCGCCGGCGCCCCTGAACGGTCGCCGGCGGCCGGGGCGGGGGTTATTCTTGAGTTGACACTTCAGAATACAAGAAATACAGTAAGTGAAGTGTCGTTGCCCAATGGGCATCCCAGAACCTTTGTTCAAGGAGGCTGCAATGAAAGCCCGTATCACTCTTCTGGCACTGTTTTCCGTCTTCGTCTTCGCCGCGGCCGGGTTTGCCGCACCGCCCGTCCCCGCCGCCGACCAGGCGCCGGCGACCGTGACCACCGCCCCGGCGCCGGCCGCGGAGGTCGCCCCGGCGGCCGCGGTGGAGATTCCGACGGAGGTGGCCACGCCGGATCCGACCGCGCTGTTCGCCGAGCCGTTCGCCGGCATCCTGCCGGCGGTCGACTGTGGCAGCGGCTTCCCGGTGAACGACTGCTCGGAGTGCGACCTCTCCTGCTTCTGCGCCAAGTTCAGGAACTGCTGTTACTGCTAGTCGGCACCTGACGGCGACCCCGCGGCCCCATGGGCCGTGGCCGGTCGCCGTCGCAGCCCGTGAGGACCCGCCCCTCTGAGCGGGCGGTCCTCACGGGTCCCCTCCCTCCACCGAGCGGTCAGTCGCCGCCCCCCAGTCGCCGCTCGACGCTCTCGATCTTGTCGGTCATGGTCTGGTCCCGGTCGGTCCGGGTGCCGAAGCGCAGGGTCGAGCTGATCCGCGGCGCGCCCATCGCGTGCACCACCTCGTGGCAGCGCTTGACCGCGGCGAACACCTCGTCCCACTCCCCCTCGATGTTGGTGCCGTAGGCGTGGAGCCGGTGCGCGAGCCCGGCCTCCGCGAGCACTCGCTCGCAGGCGGTCACGTACTCGCTCACCGAGACCCCGACTCCCACAGGAACGACGCACAGATCGGCGATGACGTGCATGGTGTGAACCTCCTTCAGGGGGATGGTATCCGCCGCGTTGCGCGGACCCTCGGCGGACTCGTCGGCAAGCATGTCGGGCAGGTCGCGGGCGGGGCCGGCGGGCAGCTCGGAGGCGCCCATCCGGTACTCGTCGACCACCAGGCCGCATCGCTTCCGCCGGCTTCGAGGTCGCGATCCTCTCCTTGACCTCCGTATCCCCCAGGATGCAGAGCTCGGCGAGATCGGCGACCAACAGCCGTCCGGGCTGGAGCCGCCCTTTCCGGACGACGTGGGAGGCTGGCAGGTCGAGCACGCCGACCTCGCTCGCCATGACCACCAGGCCGTTCTTGGTGACCACGTAGCGCGACGGGCGCAGGCCGTTCCTGTCCAGGGTGGGACCGATGGTGCGGCCATCGGTGAAGGCGATCGAGGCCGGCCCGTCCCACCCGTTTGGGTGTGGTCCGGGGGACCGGCTCCCGGTAAGTTCCATCCAGTCAGGGGAGGCCGGCAGCGCAGGCGTCACGCTTCGTCCCGCATCGGCTCTCCTTGTCAGGGTTCGACGGGCGGGGGTGCTCCTGGGGAATGAGTCCTCTGGGTGTCCCCGCCCGGGGTCTTTCTGGGGGGCTGCGGTCTCGACAGGATCTCTGCTGCGAGCCCCCCGAGCACGCCATCTCGCCCCGTCCTCGCTCATCGCTCCCTGCGACGTACCTCTGGTACGCCTCGGTCGCTCTTCGCTTGCGCTGGGGCGATCTGACGCACTCGGAGCGCTCTCACGACGAGATCCTGTCGAACCCGCAGCCCCTGAGTTCGCTGCCGGCGGCTCTCGCGACGGGGCCCGGGCGACACCGCAGTGCCCCTGAGTCGGCAGCGCGCTCGCACTCGCTTCGAGGTCCCCGGCAGATGCCGAACCCTGGGCGGGGGCGTCCCTTTCCCCCTGCGTGGGGGGAAAGGGAGTGAGGGATTGGGGGGCGATCTTGCCAGGCAGCGCTCGAACCACCTATTCGTGATCGTCTTCCTACCTTTTGGGGTGTTTGGGTGGGGGGGTGGGGCGCGTACTCTCTTTGTTGTCAGGAGATCGGTGGCGTGAGCCAGTTGACTGGTAAAGCTCCTTTCGGTCCTCCTTGTCAGGGTTCGCAATGAGGCGGGGGTACTTCGGCGGTGTGCGCCGGGGACCCCCGCTTCGGGGTTTCTGGGCCCGGGTCCTCAGCTCCTACACGACAGGGTGGGGAACGTCCGCCCGCCGGTGCGTTCCGAGGGGAGACGCCGGGCGGCGGTAAGATCCGGGCCGTGTTCGAGACCCTGCTCAACAGCTCGTCGCTGCCGAATCTCCACCCGGCGGTGATCCATTTTCCGATCGCCCTGCTGCCGGTGGCGATCCTCTTCGACCTGGTGGTCCTCTGGCGCCGCCACCCTCTGCTCGACCGGGTGACGGCGTCGCTCTACGCCCTCGCGGCGCTGACGGCCTGGGTTGCCGTCTGGGCCGGCGAGGAGGCGGCGGAGTCGCTGACCGGGCTGCCGGAGGCGCTCCGGCCGGCGGTGGAGGACCACTCCGACTGGGCCCACTGGTTCCTGTACGCGGCCGCGGCCGTCGCCCTCACCCGCCTGGCCCTCGCCTGGCGGGACCGGCGGCGGGAGCGGACCGGCCTGGTGCCGGCCCGCCTGGTCACGGTGCTCGCGGCCCTCGGCGTCTGCGTGCTGCTGGTGGGGGCCGCCGACCGGGGCGGCGCGCTGGTCTACCGCTCCGGCGTGTCGGTGATGGCGGTGCCTGCGCCCGCGGGGCCCGACGGCGCGGACGCCCGCGGGCTCACAGGGCGATGAGCTTCTCCATGTTCTTCCAGCCGCTGTCGCCGGAGAGGAAGACCACGTCGCCGTCGCGGCCGGCGGCCGCTTCCTCGCCCAGGCTCTCGACGACGGCGTGGAAGACGCCGCCGGTCTGAATGCCGCAGAAGATGCCCCGGTCGCGGAGCCGCCGGGTCGCGTCCTTCGCCTCCTGCTCCTGGACCCGCACCGTGCGGTCGAAGATCCCTTCGGCGTAGCCGCTCTCGATGAACGGGGTGACATAGTCGCCGTCGACGAACGCTCCCGTCCCCGGCAGGCGGGTCCCGGAGGCCGCCTCCACCGCCACGACCGTCAGGTCGGGCAGCTTCTCTTTCAGGAACCGCGCCGTGCCGGCGAGGGAGCCGCCGGAGCCCAGGGAGCCGACCAGCATGCGGAGGTCGGGGAAGGCGGCCAGGATCTCGGGTCCGGTCGCCTTGTAGTGCGCCCGGGGGTTGGCCGGGTTGTGGAGCTGGTCGAGGAAGCAGTAGCGCTCCGGCTCGGCCTCGGCGATCCGGCGGCACTCCCGGTTGCCCTCGATCGTGAACTGGCCGACGATGTCGAGCTCGGCGCCGAAGTACTCGATGAAGGCCCGCTTGTCGTCGGTCAGCTTGGAGTTGGAGAAGACACGCGTCGAGTAGCCCAGCACCCGCCCGAAGTAGGCGATGGCGCAGGCCATGTTGCCGCTCGAGGCGTCGAGGATCGTCCGCTCCGGGCCGAGCTCGCCGGCGGCGATCTTCTCCTCGAGCATCGCCACGCACGCCCGGTCCTTGACGCTGCCGGTCGGGTTGCTCCCCTCGAGCTTCACGTAGACCCGGGCATCCGGCCGCTCGTCCACCGCGATCCGCACGTGGGGCGTGTTCCCCACCAGGCTGAATACGTCCTCGTGCACCGTCCGCTCACTCATGCGCTCTCCCGTCGTCGATGACCCCCATCAGGGCCAGGATCTCCAAGTGGCTCACCGGCTCCGGGCCGTAGGTGCCCGCGGCGGCCGCGTCTTCTGTCAACCGGTCGGTCCGGTCCCGGCGGTGCCCGTCCCACAGGGCGAAGGGAACCGGGTCGAGGGAGTGGGCCGCCGCACGCGACTCGTCGTCCCCCAGCGCCGAGTTGGTGTAGTGGTCCGGCACCACGGCCACGCACCCCAGGGCCTCGGGACGGCGGCGGAAGTAGTCGACCACCGGCGCCACGATGGTGCGGTCGATCCGCTCCAGGGCGTCGATCTTGGCCGCCACGTCTCCCATGTGGGCGGCCTCGTCCGGGGCGTTCACGTGGCAGACCACGAACCGGCAACCCTCCTCCAGCAGCCTCATGACCGTCTCGCCCTTGCCCCGGAAGTCCGTGTCGACCCGGCCGTTGCCCACCTTGTGGAACTCCATGTCGCCGGCGCGGGCGATCCCCTGGAGAAAGTCCATCGCCGCCACCACGGCCACCGTGCCCTCGAACCCGGTGTGCTCGCGGAACGAAGGGATGTGGAGGGGGCCCGAAGGGCTCCACGGCAGGAGCAGGTTGGCGCTCGTCTCCTCCTCGGCCAGCAGGGCGCGGACCTCGGCGAGATAGTCGTTGAGGCGCCGGGCAAGGGCGGCGGCGGGCGCGCTCCGGCTTCCCACCAGGTGCTGGAGGTCGAGCGGCCGGTTCTGGTGCTCGTGGGGCTCGAGGCAGACGAAGGAGCGCGGATCGATCTGGGCGTCGCGGACGATCAGCGTGGTCCGGAAGTCGAGGTTGTGGTGGAGCTCGAAGTCCGGGAACCGGCCGTCGAGGCCCTCGTTGATCCGGTCGACCAGGGGGGCCGCGACGCGGTCCGGGATGGCGTCGGCGTTGTAGCTCGCGAGCACCGACCCCCGGGTCCGCACCAGGTTGGCGCGGAACGCCAGGTCGCCCGCGCCGAGGGGGGCCGGGCCGTCCAGGGCGAGCAGCTCGCACGACGCGCGCCCGTGGGGGCAATAGAGGCGCGGGTCCCACCCCAGGAGGCCCATCTGGGCGACGATGCTCCCTTTGGGCAGCTCGGGGTAGAGCGTCCGGCACCGGCCGGAGACGCCCTCGTGCGCGACGAAGTCCATCGCCGGCAGGTGGGCCGCTTCCAGCGGGGTGGCTCCCCCCGGCCGGTTCCGGTCGCCGGCGCCGTCCGGGATGACGAGCACGAACTGACGTTCGCCCCGGCTCATGGCTGGGCCTCCTCGGGCGCCGCCGCCGATTCCGCCGAATCCCAGAACTGTTGCCGGCACAGGCGGGCGTACAGCCGGTCCGCCGCCAACAGCTCCTCGTGGGTGCCGAGCTCCACCACCCGGCCGCCGTCCAGGACGGCGATGCGGTCGGCATCCTGGACCGTGCTCAGGCGGTGGGCGACCACCAGGGTGGTGCGCCCCTCCATCAGGCGGTCCAGGGCCTCCTGCACCAGCCGCTCGCTCTCGCTGTCGAGGGCCGAGGTGGCCTCGTCCAGGAGCAGGATGCGCGGGTCCTTGAGCAGGACCCGGCCGATGGCGAGCCGTTGGCGCTGGCCGCCGCTCAGCCGGATGCCCTTCTCGCCGACGATCGTCTCGTAGCCGTTCTCCAGCCGGGTGATGAACTCGTGGGCGTTGGCGGCCTCGGCCGCCGCGACCAGCTCCTCCTCGGACGCCTCGAGCTTGCCGTAGAGCAGGTTCTCGCGGACCGTGCCGCCGAACAGGTGGGTCTCCTGGGGCACGAAGCCGACCTGGCTGCGCAGGGTGTCGAGGCGCACCGTGCGCAGGTCGACGCCGTCGACCAGGATGCGGCCGGCCGACGGGTCGTAGAACCGCGGCACGAGGTGCATCAGGGTGCTCTTGCCCGCGCCGCTGGGGCCGACGATGGCGAGCTTCTCTCCCGGGGCCACCTCCAGGTCGATGTCGTGGAGGACGGTCGGGGGCTCCCGTCCTGGCTCTCGCCCTGGCTCTCGCCCGGGCTCTCGTTCGGAGTCGGCCGAGCGGTACGCGAAGCTGACCTTGTCGAAGCGCACGCGCCCTTCGAGGTCCGGCAGCGCGACCGCGTCGGCGGGCTCCACGATCTCGTTCTCCACGTCCAGCAGGCGGAAGATCCGGTCGCAGGAGCCGAGGGCCGACTGCAACCGCGTCCACAGCCCGCCGACCCACCGGATGGAGCCGCCGATCAGCGAGGTGAGGAGGATGAAGGTGACGAGCTGCCCGGTGGTGATCTGGCCGGCCAGGACCTGTTTGCCGCCGTACCAGATGATCACCACCGTCGATGAGAAGAAGAGCGCCGAGAGCATGGGGCCGAAGGCGATCTGGAAGTACATCCGGCGCAGCGCGATCCCCAGGAGCTTGCCGAGGAAGCTGCGGAAGCGGCCCTCTTCGTAGCTCTCGCGGACGAAGGAGCGCACGGTCCGGACGCCGCTCAGGGTCTCCTCCAGGACCGTGTAGACGGCGGCGAAGCCGTCGGTGACCTCCGCGGACAGCCCCCGCATCGCCCGCCCGAGGAGGATCGAGATGACGGAGACCGCCGGCACCAGCACGAACATCAGCAGGGAGAGGCGCCAGTTGATGACCAGGATGAAGGTCAAGGCGCCGAGGAAGAGGACCGTCTGCTGGAGGAGGCCGGAGAGGTCCCCGGTGAGGACGTCCCGCACGGTCTGGACGTCGTTCATGACCCGGGAGACGAGCTCGCCGACGCGCCGCTCGGTGTAGAAGCGCAGCGACAGCGTCTGGAGGTGCCGGAAGAGCTCGAAGCGCAGGTCCATGATCAGCCGGAGGCCGACGACGTTGAGCAGGTACCCGGAGGCCAGACTGAGCACGGAGCGCAGCACATACAGCCCGAGCAGCCCGAGGGCGACCCGGTCCAGCAGGTCGGGGTTGCCCCCCGGCGTGACCGAGTCGACCAGGTAGCGCCAGGTGAGGGTCGTGCCGAGGGAGACGAGGCTCCCCAGGAGCACGATCACCAGGGCGACCACGAGGCGGCCGCGGTAGGGCCTGGCGAGCCCCAGCAGCCGGCGCAGACTCCCGGCCCCGGCGGTGTCCTGGCTCTGCCTCCCGCGCTTGCCGCCGCGCTTGCCGGAGAAGAGGCTCAGGAGCTCCCGCGGGAAGGTCGTGGCGCTCCCCCGGGCCTCCTGCCAGAGAAGCTCCCGGTCGGCGGGCCCGGCGGACGCGGCGGACGCGGCGGGTTCGGCGGGGGCGCGTCCGCCGGGCTGTCGAGGGGTCTCGGTCATGGTGCCACCACCTTCTCCCGATCGAGCGCTTGATCCATCGAGGTGGCCAGGCGCCTGGCCAGGACGGAGACGTGGGGCGGTGTCAGCAGGGTCTGATGGGTCGCCCCGGGAACCCAGTCGATCGTGAGGTTGCGCAGGTAGCGCGCCCAGCCCAGGTCGCCGCCCCTGCCTCCGCCGCCATCCCCGCCAAGGCTGCCGGCGCGCAGGAGGCAGGCCCGGCCGTCCCAGGGCTCGGGCCGGAACCGCTCGGCGGAGCGGACGGTCGCCTCGTAGACCGCGAACCGGCGGCGGGTCTCCTCGTCGTCCTGCACGGCGATCGCGGCCTCCGGAGCCGAGAGGCCGAGCAGCTTGGCGAACTCGCCGATCAGCTCGAGGTCGGTCCATCCGTTCATCCGCTCCGGGGTCAGCGCGTCGAGGAGCAGCAGCAACGGCTCGCCCCCCGCGGCCGCCTGCCGGCGCGCCATCTCGAACGCCACCACCCCACCGACGGACCACCCGCCGATCGCCCGGGGGCCGTCGGGATCGATCCGGCGCGCCGCCTCGAGGTAGTGCTCGGCCATGGCGTCGACCCGGTCCAGGACCGTCTCACCGGGGACGAGCCCGAGCGCCTGCAGGCCGTAGACCGGCTGGTCGTCGCCCAGGGCGCGGGCCAGGTCGCGGTAGCAGAGGATCTCGCCCCCGGCCGGGTGGACGAGGAACAGCGGCGGGCGTGATCCCGTGCCCCGGATCGCCACCGCCGGCCCGCCGCCGGAGCCCTCCCCGTGCCGCAGGTGGGCGGCCAGGGCGGCCATGGTGGTGTGTTGGAAGAGCGCCGCCAGCGGCAGCTCCCGGCCGAGCTCCCGGCGCACCCTGCCCATCAGCCGAAGGGCCAGCATCGAGTCGCCTCCGAGATCGAAGAAGTCGTCCTCCCTGCCCAGCGGGTGCCGGCCGAAGACCTCTTCCCAGATGCCCACCAGCCGGGCTTCCGTCGGGTTTCGGGGGGGCTCGGCCCGGTGCGCCGGCGCGGCGACCCCAACGGACGGCAGGCGGCGGCGGTCGACCTTGCCGCTCGGCGTGAGCGGCATCTCGTCGAGGAAGGCGAAGGCCGCCGGGATCATGAACGGCGGGAGCTGCCCGGCCAGGGCGGTGCGCAGCGCGCGGGCCAGCTCTTCGGCCGCCTTCTCGGCCGCGAGGGCGTCCTCCTCTCCCGGAGCTCCGTCGGTGGGAACCACGTGGGCGGCGAGCAGTCCGTCGGTGCGGTCGGCCTGCCGCTGGACGGTGACCGCCGCGCGGCGCACGGCCGGCAGGCGCTCGAGAGCCGCCTCCACCTCGCCCAGCTCCACGCGGTGGCCCCGGAGCTTCACCTGGCCGTCGGCACGGCCGACGAAGTCGAGCCCGCCGTCCTCGCGGTAGCGCACCAGGTCGCCGGTCCGGTACAGGCGGCTTCCCGGTTCGTCGGCGAACGGGTCCGGAACGAAGACGGCGGCGGTGAGGGCGGGGCGGTCGTGGTAGCCGCGGGCCACCCCGGTTCCGCCCAGGTGGAGCTCCCCCGGGAAGCCGGGGGCCAGAGGCTGGTGGTCGGGGCCGAGGACGTAGACCCGGGCGCCGGGGCGCGGCCATCCGATGGGGACCGGAGGCCAGACGGTGCGGGCGCCGATCTCGCGCGGCGCCGGCGGGCGTGACAGGGGTGCCTGGGTGGTGACGATGGTGCCCTCCGTAGGTCCGTAGGTGTTGACCAGTGCGACGTCGTCTCCGACTCGCCGGTACCAGGCCGCCAGCCGCTCACCCTCGGCGCGCTCGCCGCCCAGGATGACCAGCCGCAGGGCGGTCGGGACCGGATCGTCCTCGGCCTCCACCTCCTCCAGGTGGCGGGTGAGCTCGTGCCAGTAGGCGGTGGGCAGGTCGAGGACGGTGAGCCGCCAGCGTTCGCAGGCCGCGACGAACGCCCCGGGCTCGAGCACCGTGTCGTCGCGGAGCACCAGGGTGGCGCCCGAGAGCAGGCACGGGAAGATCTCCTCGGCGCTGGTGTCGAAGGCGAACGAGGCGAACTGGAGCACCCGGTCGCCGGCGGTGATCCCGGCGAGGTCGGCGGCGGCGAGGGCGTAGTCGACCAGCGAGGCGTGCTCGACCATCACCGCCTTCGGGCGGCCGGTGGAGCCGGACGTGTAGATGAGGTACGCGAGGTTGCGGGGCGACGGGCCCCAGGCCGGGGCTACCCTAGCGTTCGGGGCGGCCCCACCGTCCGGAGCGGCTGCCGCGCCGGAGGCTGTGTCCCGCGGGTCGCGGAGGTCGAGGACCGGGACCTCCGTCCCGGCTTCCTCGCCGGTCTCCACCCCGTCCGGCCGCCGCGGTCCCCCTCCGATCACCAGCAGCTCCGCGCCCGAGTCGCGCACCAGGGCGCTCAGGCGGGCCGGCGGGGTGGCCGGATCGATCGGCACGTAGGCGCCGCCCGCCTGCCAGATGCCGAGAAGCGCCGCGATCACCTCCGGGGTGCGATGGGCGAGCAGGGCGACCCGCGACTCGGGGCCGACGCCCCGGCACGCGAACACGGCCTGCCACGAGCGGGCGCGGCGCTCGAGCTCGCCGTAGGAGACGTGCTCCCCGCCGGCGACGATCGCCGTGGCGTCCGGCGTCGCCGCGGCCCGGCGCGCGATCAATCCCGTCAACCCGGTCAGCGGCTCCGGAGCGCGACCCTCGTCAGGGGGCTCGGCCTCGGAGCCCTCGACGCGAGCGGCCTGGGCGTCGACGCGGCTCCAGCTCCGCAGGATCTGGTCGCGCTCGCCGGCGGAGAGGAGCGGCAGCTCGCCGAGCAGCGCCTCCGGGCGCTCCGCCATCCCCTCGAGCAGGGTGGCGAAGGTCGCCAGCAGCCGCCGTCCGGTGGCCTCTCCGAACAGGCGTCCGTCGACCCCGAGCCCCAGGCCCATGCCGTCGCCGGACGGGTCGACGACCAGGGTCAGCGGGTAGCTCACCCGCTCGAACTGGCCGACGCGGCCGCCCGCGACCAACCCTCCTTCCGACCGCCCGGGGGGCTGCGTCGTCTCCGCCGCCGGTCCCGGGTCTTCGGTGGCCGGCGCCGGCGCTCCTTCCTGGCTCCGGGTCTCCTGCGGTCGAGCCCCGTGGTGTGGGGCCGCGTCGTCGGTGTCCTCGCCGAAGGCGCGGTCCCGCGGGTAGTTCTCGAACACCACCAGGCTCTCGAACAGCGGCCGGTGCGCGGGAACCTCGCTCCACTTCTGGATCAGCATCAGCGGCGTGTGCTCGTACTCGCGCGCCTCCACCTGGCGAGTCTGGAGCGCGCGGAGCCACGGGCCGAGGGACCGGTCCAGGGCGACCGGCGCCCGGACGGGCAGCGTGCTGATGCAGATGCCGAGCATGGTGTCGATCCCCTCGACCGGCGCCGAGCGTCCCGACACCGTGGCGCCGAAGACCACGTCGTCCCGGTCGCCGGCACGGGCGAGGACCAGGGCCCATGCGCCCTGGACCAGGGTGTTCAGGGTCACCCGCAGGCGGCCGGCGAGCTCCCGCACGGCCGCCGCCGCGGGCGGCGCGACGGCCAGGGGGAAGCCGACGAAGCGCTCCTCCTCCTTCGGCGGCGCGGTGGTGGCGGGGGCGATGCCGAGGGAGACGGGATCGCTGAACCCGGCCAGCTCCCGCTTCCAGAACTCCCGGGAGCGCTCCATGTCCTGGCGCCGGACCCAGGCGACGAAGTCGCGGAACGGGCGGCGGCGTGCCGGCCCGACCAGCCGACCGGGGCGACCGGCGAGCCGCCCCAGGTAGCGCTCGTAGATCTCGTTGCGCAGCAGCGGCGCGCTCCAGCCGTCGAGCAGGATGTGGTGGTAGCTCCAGTGGAAGATGTAGACCTCTTCCGCCACCCGGATCAGCGTCCAACTGAAGAGCGGCGGCCGGCCCAGGTCGAACCCCTCCTCGCGCAGCGTCACGGCGAGGCGGTCGAGCTCCCGGCGCTGCTCCTCCTGGCCGAGGTGGCGCCAGTCGAGCTCCCGCCACGGGGAGTCGATCGTCCGCCGGACCACCTGCAGCGGCTCGGCCAGCCCCTCCCAGAGGAAGGAGGTCCGGAGGATCGGATGGGCCGCGACCGCGTCCTCCCAGGCGCCGCGGAGCGCCGCCGTGTCGAGGGCGCCGCGAAGGATCTGGGAGAACTGGACGAAGTACGCCTTCGACGCGGGGTCGACCAGGCGGTGGAAGAGCATCCCCTGCTGGGTCGGCGCGAGGGGGTAGAGGTCGTCGATCTCCCGATTCCGGAGGACCGGGTCGTGGAGGATCTGCTCCAGGGTGGCGCGGTCGAGCCCGGCCAGCGGGAAGTCCGACGGCGTGTAGCCGTGGGCCCCGGGCCGGAGGCAGTGGGCCACCAGCCGGTCGAGGTCGGCGGCCATGGAGCCGAGGAGCGCCTCGACCGTCTCCCGCCGGTGGTGGCGCGGGCTGTAGGTGACGGAGAGCCGCAGCCGGTCGCCCTCGACCCGGGCGGAGACGTTGAGCAGGTACCGCCGCTCGGCCCGCGGACTGGTGGCCGGCCCCGGGGCCTCGCCGACGAAGGAGAGACGGAGGGCTTCGTCCGGCTCGCCGGTTGCAGGGCCCGGGTCCGGGCCCGGTTCGGCCGCGGCGGCGGAGCGGCCCTCGGGCGGCGTGACCGCCGAGGGGTCGGCGCCCTCCCCGGAGCCGGGCCCGCCGGCCGCCTCGCCGAAGCGGCCGAGGTAGTTGAAGCTCACCTGGGCCCGGGGCAGGGCCGCGAGGCGCTCCCGCGCCTCCGGCGGCCCCAGGTGGCGGAGCACGCCGTAGCCGATCCCGCCGTGGGGCACGGACCGGAAGGTCTCCTTGACGGTCTTGAGCCAGTCGTCGAGGTCGTCCGGGCCGAGGGCGCCCGCCGCGACGCGCAGGGGGTAGAGGACCGTGAACCAGCCCACCGTCCGCGACAGGTCGACGTCGTCGAACAGCGGCTCGCGGCCGTGGCCCTCCAGGTCCAGGAGGATCGACTCCTGCTCCGTCCAGGAGTGGAGCGCCCGCGCGAGGGCGGTCAGCAGGATCTCGTCCGGGCGGATGCGATAGGCCGACGGCGCCTCCTGGAGCAGCCCGCGGGTCGGTGCCGCCTCGAGCAGCCGGCCGACGGTGGCACAGGCGCCTTCCAGGTTGGGTCGTGCGGGCCGCTCGCCTTCGCTCTCAGGGTCCGGGTCGAGGGGCAGTTCCCCGGACAGCGCCGGCGCGGTGCCCGCGGTGGCGTCTCCGCCGCCGGTCCAGCGAGCCAGCTCGGCGGCCAGCTCCGCCGATCCGGCGTAGTTGTCCGCCAGGCGCCGGGCCCACTCCGCCACCGGCGTCGTGCGCGGCGGCAGACGGGCGTCCTCGCCCCGGGCCAGGCCCTCGTAGAGCTCCCGCAGGTCGTCCGCCAGGATGCGCCAGGAGACCCCGTCCACCACCAGGTGGTGGGCCACCCACAGGAGAAAGCAGCGCGGCGGGCCCGCCGCGGTCGAGGTGGAGACCAGGGCGACGCGGAAGACCGGACCCCGTTCGAGGTCGAGGGAGGCCTGAAGCCGCGCCGCGGCGGCGTCGAGCGCCTCGCGGAACCTCTCCGGGCCGACGCCGCGGAGGTCGACGTGCACGAGCGGCGGACGGCGCATCGGGCCGTCCTCGCCGGCCTCTGCCGGCCTCACCGGCCGGGGCGATCTCCTGCCGCCAGCCGTCCGGCGTCTTCCGGTAGCGGGCGCGGAGGAGGTCGTGGTGCTCCGCCAGGGCGGCCACGGCCCGCTCCAGCCGGTCCATGCGGGGCGCCGGCTCGACGCGCAGGGCGACGGCCTGGTTGAAATGGTGCCGGTCGGTGCGCGGAATGGAGAAGAACTCGCGCTGGATCGGGGTCATCGGGACCTGACCGACCGTGGGGCCGGCCGGCCGGCCGGCGGCGCCGAGGCGTCGGCCCCCGGCCGCACCGTCCACGTCGTGCGCCACCTCGGCCTGCTCGGCGATGGTCGGGTTCTCGAAGACCTGCTTCGGGGTCAGGCGGAGACCCGCGCGGGCGGCGCGGGAGACCACCTGCAGGGTGAGGATCGAATCGCCTCCGAGCTCGAAGAAGTTGTCGTCGACCCCGACCTCCTCCAGGTGGAGGAGCTTGCGCCAGATCGCCGCGAGGGCCTCCTCCCGGGCGGTGGACGGAGCCCGGAGCGCGGCGCCGGCGGCCCGTTCCGGCGGGGCCGGCGCCGGCAGCGCCTTGCGGTCCACCTTGCGGCTGGGCAGCCGGGGCAGGGTGGGGAGCATCACCCAGGCGGCGGGGACCATGTACGCCGGCAGCGCCTCGGCGGCAGCGTCCCGGAGGTCGGCCACCGGGATCTCGCTCCGGGTCTCGAGATAGGCGACCAGCCGCCGCCCCGCCGGGTCGTGGCGCATCTCGACCACGGCCTCCCGCACCTCCGGGTGCCGGCGGAGGACGGCCTCGATCTCCTCGAGCTCGACGCGGAAGCCGCGGATCTTGATCTGGCGGTCGACCCGGCCGAGGAACTCGAGCGTCCCGTCCGGCCGCCGGGCCGTCAGGTCGCCGCTCCGGTAGAGGCGCGCCCCGGGCCGGCCGGAGAAGGGGTCCGGGACGAAGCGCTCCGCCGTGGTCGCCGGCCGCTGGAAGTAGCCCTGGGCCAGGTAGACGCCGCCGATCAGCAGCTCGCCCGCGGCCCCCGGGGGCATCGGCCGGAGGGTCGCGTCGGCGACGTAGACCTCGGTGCGCGGGATCGGCCGGCCCAGGGGGAGCCGGTGCGGCGTCGGCCCCCGGCGCGGGCACTGCCAGCTCAGCACCACGATGGTGGTCTCGGTCGGGCCGTAGCGGTGGAGGACCGCGGCCTGCGGGCCGAGCTGCCGGTACAGCCTGCCCGGAAGCTCCGGCGGCACGGTCTCGCCGCCCACCAGGACTCGCCGGGCCGCCAGCCACCCCGTCGGCCGGCCGCGCTCCGCCAGCAGCTCCAGTACCTGGGGCGGGAAGGCGGCATGGCTGATCCGGTGGTCCACCATCAGCCGGTCGAACGCGTCCACGTCCTGGTGCGCCTCGGTCGGGGCCAGGACCACCTTGGTGCCGCCGCAGAGCGGCGCCAGGGTCTCCGCCACGGCGGGGTCGAAGCTCAGGGAGGCGCGCTGGAGGTAGGCGTCCTCCGGCAGCAGGGTCGAGGCCAGGGCCACCAGCCACTGGGCCGCCGACCGGTGGGAGATCACGACGCCCTTGGGCCTGCCGGTCGAGCCGGAGGTGTAGATGACGTACGCCGGATGCTCCGGGGTCACCTGAACGGGGGCCACGGGGGACCGTTCGCCGCTCACCGGTTCCCCCACCGCCCCGGTCACCATCCCCTTCACCGCCTCGGACAGGCCCAACACCGCTCCGGCGTGCGGCGGCAGCCGGTCCGCGAGCTCCTCGCCGGCCACGACCACGGTGGGCAGCACCTCGTCGAGGACCGCGGAGAGGCGCTCCGGCGGCGCCTCGACCGCCAGCGGGACGAAGCAGCCGCCGGCCTGGAGGATGCCCAGGAGGACCGCCACCCGGTCGGCCGAGCGCTTGGCGTAGACGCCCACCGGCGACCCGGGGCCGATCCCCAGCGCCGTGAGACGCCGCGCCACCGACCCGGCGCGCCGGGCGAGCTCGCCGTAGGTCAGGGTCGCCTCGGGGGCGACGACCGCGACCCGCTCCGGCTGGCGTGCCGCCTGCTGTTCGATGGCCCAGTGGACCAGCGCCTCCTCGGCCGGCAACGTGGGCGCCCCGGTGTCGTTCCACTCGTGGAGGAGCTGGTGGCGCTCGGCCGCTGAGATCAGGGCCAGCGTCTCGGGGCGCTCCCCCGGGGCGGCCGCCATGGCGTCCAGCAGGCAGCGCAGGCGCCCCATGAGCCGCTCGACGGCGAACCGGTCGAGGCGCGCGCGGCGGTAGCCCAGGCGCAGCTCCAGGCGGTCGCCGGGCAGGGCCTGGAGGACCAGCGGGAAGTTGGTGCGCTCGACGTTCTCGACCACCTCGACGCGCAGCGGCGACGGGCGGCGTCCGCCGGCAGCGCCGGGAGCATCTGCAGAGGGCGCCGGAGCGTCGGCGTCCGCCTCCGTCCCTTCCGAGGCGGCGGCCACCGCCGCCCCCGCCGGGTAGTTCTCGAACACCACCAGCGTCTCGAACAGCGGCTGGCCGGGCGGCATCTCGCTCCAGCCCTGGATGGCGGCGAGGGCGGCGTACTCGTAGCCGCGGGCCTCGGCCAGGGTCCCCTGCACCTCCCGCAGCCACCCCTCGACCGTCTCCTCCCGGGGGAGCGCCACCCGCATCGGCAGGGTGTTGATGAACAGGCCCAGCATCCGCTCGGCGCCGTCGAGGTCCGCCGGCCGGCCGGAGACCGTCGCGCCGAAGACCACGTCGTCGGTGCCGGCGTGGCGCCCCAGCAGGAGCGCCCAGGCCGCCTGAACCACCGTGCCCAGGGTCACCCCGCAGCGGCGGCCGAGGGCCCGCAGAGCCTCCGTCGCGTCCGGGGTGAGGAGGTCGGTCACCCGGTCCGTCTCCTGGTCCTCGTCCTGGTCCCCGTCCTGGTCAGACCGCGGGGCGCCGCCCCGGGACCGCGCGTCCGGCAGCGGGGTCGCCTCGAAGAAGCCCGCCAGGTTGCTCCGCCAGAACGCCTCGGCGGCCGCCGGGTCTCGCGCCTCCAGCCAGGCGATGTAGTCGCGGTAGGGGCGGACCGGCTCGAGCCGCACCGCCTCGCCCGCGACCTCGGCCCGGTAGTGGCGGAAGACCTCGGCGAAGAGCGGCGGCAGCGACCAGCCGTCGAGGGGCAGGTGGTGGTGGGTCCAGACGAAGCGCCAGGAGGCCTCGCCCAGGCGCGCCAGGGCCAGGCGGAGGAGCGGCGGCTCGCCGAGGTCGAACCCGGGCGCCAGCTCCTCCTCCTGCAGCCGCCGCTGCCGCTCGTCGGTCTCGGACGCGGGGAGGCCGCGCCAGTCTTCGAGGCGGAACGGCACCTCCACCCGCCGGTGCACCGCCTGGAGGGGGCGGTCGAGGCCGTCCCAGAGGAACGAGCTGCGCAGCACGGTGTGCCGGTCGACCAGGCGCTGCCAGGCGCGGCGGAAGGCCTCGGGATCGACCGCGCCGCCGATCGTGCAGGTGAGCTGCATGTCGTAGACGCGCGACTCGGGGGCGTAGACGCTGTGGAAGAGGATGCCCTCCTGGAGCGGCGACAGGGGGTAGAGGTCGACGATCCCGCGGGTGCCCGTGCGCAGGGCGTCGAGAGCCTCCGCGTCGAGCCCCGCGAGCGGTACGTCCGACGGCGTGAGGTCCGGCGTCCGGAGCGCGGCGGCGCGCGCGGCGCAGTGGGCGAGCAGCGCCCGGAGCTCCCGCTCGACCGCGGCCAGCAGGGCCTCGGCGGTCGCCGCGTGGTGGCGCTCGGGGCTGTAGATCAGGGCCAGGCGGAGGCGCTCGCCGACCACCCGGGCGTCCAGCTCCAGCAGGTGGGAGCGTCGCCCCGAGGGCGCGTAGGCCGGCCCGGGCGGCTCGTCCGCGAGGGTGAGGCGGAGGCTCTCGCCGGAGCTTTCGTCGGGGCCCGAGCCGGAGTCGGGGCCGGGGCCGGGGCCGGAGCCGCCGCGGTCGAGCTGCCCGAGGTAGTTGAACAGCACCTCGCGCGCGGGCAGCTCCGCCAGCGCCGCCCGATCCTCCTCCGCCCCCAGGTAGCGCAGCAGGCCGTAGCCGGCGCCGCCGTTGGCCATCCGGGGCACCTCGCGCAGCGCCTCCTTGACCCCCTTGAGGGCGGAGCCCGGTCCGCCTGCGGCCGGAAGGCGTGCGGGGTGGACCGCCGTGAACCAGCCGACGGTCCGGGTCAGGTCGACCCCCCGGAGGCTCCCTCCCAGCGGGACGTCGCGGCCGTGCCCCTCGCGGTCCAGGACGATCTCCTCCCGTCCGGACCAGGCACCGAGCGCCCGGGCGACGGCGGCCAGCAGGATCTCCTCGGTGTTCGTGCCGTAGGTCCGGTGGGCGTCGACCAGCACCGCCCGGGTGGCGTCGCGGTCGAGGACCGTCTCCAGCCGCCGGGCGGTCCCTTCGAGCGGTTCGCCGGCCTCGGCGCCCGCGTCCACCCTCAGCGGTGCGGTCGGGGCGGCGATCCGGCGCCACGCCTCGAGCGTCGCCCGCGTCTCCGGCGCGGTGGCCCGCTCGGCGAGGAGCTCGGCCCAGCGGCGGAACGGGGCGGTCTTGGCCGGCAGGGCGGGCTCGTGGCCGGTCGAGAGCTGGCGGTAGAGCGTCGCCAGGTCGTCGAGCAGGATGCGCCAGGAGACGCCGTCCACCGCCAGGTGGTGGACGGTGAAGAGGAGCCGGGCGTCCCGGTCGGCACCGGCGGTGAAGAGCACCACCCGGATCAGCGGGCCGTCGGCCAGATCGAGGCTCGCCTGGAGGGAGGCCGCGGCGGCGGTTCTGGCCTTGCTGAGGGTTTTCGCCAGGGCCTCGGGCCCGGCTGTCGCGGCGAGCCGCTCCAGGTCGACGTGGGCGAAGACGCCCCGGGCGCCGTCTTCCCCCTGGGACGACGAGCCCGGCGGGTCGATGACCGCCCGCCGCCCGCCGTCCGGAACCCGCAGCCGGAGGGCGTCGTGGTGCCGCAGCAGGTGGGCGACGGCGCGGCCGACCAGCTCCGGGCGCGGCGCCGGGTCGAGGCGGAAGAACAGGGTCTGGTTGAAGTGGTGGGGCGCGGCGCGCTGCTGGTCGAAGAACCAGCGCTGCACCGGGGTCAGCGGCAGCTCGCCGGTCGCCGGGCCGAGCCCGGTGGCTTCCGATGTCTCCGATGCTCCGCCGTCCGGCGCCCGGCGGACGACCGACGCCAGGTCGGCCAGGGTCGGGTGGCGGAAGAGATCCTGCGGCTCCAGCAGCAGCCCCTCGCGGCCGGCGCGGAAGATCATCTGGAGCCCGAGGATCGAGTCGCCCCCGAGCGCGAAGAAGCCGTCCTCGACGCTCAGCTCGTCGAGGTGCAGGAGCTCGCGCCAGAGGGCGGCGAGCCGTTCCTCCACCTCGTTGCGCGGCGCCACCATCCGCCGCTCGGTGGCGGGCCGCTCCCGGCCGGGGGCGGGCAGGGCCCGGCGGTCGATCTTGCCGCTGGTCAGCCGGGGCAGGGCGTCCAGGAGGACGATCTGGGCCGGGACCATGTAGTCCGGAAGGCTCGCCGCCAGGTGGTCGCGGAGCGCACTGGCCAGGTCGTCGCGGAGCGCTTCGGGATCGGTTCCCGGTGCGCCGCCGGTGGCCGCATAGGCCACCAGCCGCCGGCTGCCGTGGCCGTCCTCCGCCGCTGCGGCCACGACCACCGCGTCCTGGACGGCGGGATGGCGGACCAGGACGGCCTCGATCTCCCCCAGCTCGATCCGGAAACCGCGCACCTTCACCTGGTGGTCCAGCCGGCCGAGGAACTCGACCTCGCCGGCGGGCAAGACGCGGGCGAGATCGCCGGTGAGGTAGACGCGCCCGCCGGCGGGCCGGTCCGAACCGTCCACCCCGGCGAGCGGATGGGGCACGAACCGCTCCGCCGTCAGGGCCGGCCGGGCACGGTAGCCGCGGGCGAGGCCGTCGCCGGCGAGGCCGAGCTGCCCGACCACCCCCGGCGGCACCGGCTGGGCCTCGGCATCGAGCTCGTAGAGCCCGAGGTTGGCGATCGGCCGGCCGATCGGCACGCCCTGCCGCTCGCCGTGGAGCCTGGCGGCCGCCGCGTCCCAGCCG
This sequence comes from uncultured Acidobacteriota bacterium, assembly GCA_963843755.1. Taxonomy (GTDB): domain Bacteria; phylum Acidobacteriota; class Thermoanaerobaculia; order Multivoradales; family DATKCC01; genus CAWJLS01. Next base: position 33,725 of record CAWJLS010000009.1, on the reverse strand, counting down.
AAGACCGAGACGTCGATGGCGGCCTCCGTCGGGCCGTAGAGGTTGGCGACGCGGACGCCGAGCCGGCGGCGGCACGCCTCGGCGACCTCCACGGGGAGCTCCTCGCCGCTCGCCACCACCTGGGACAGGGCGCGGGTCCGCTGCTCGACCCCCGGGGTCTCCAGGAACAGGCGCAGCATGGACGGCACGAAGTGGACGATGGTGACCGCCTCCTGCTCGATCCGCCGCGCCAGGTAGCCGGGGTCGCGGTGCCCGTCGGGCCGGGCGACCACCTGGGTCGCGCCCACCGCGTGGGGCCAGAGCAGCTCCCAGGCGGAGACGTCGAACGACAGGGGCGTCTTCTGGAACACCCGGTCGTCCGGGCCGAGCGGGAAGCGCTGCTGCATCCAGAGGAGGCGGTTGAGCACCGCCCCGTGGCTGTTCATCACCCCTTTCGGCCGGCCGGTGGAGCCGGACGTGTAGAGGGTGTAGATCAGCGACTCCGGCTGGAAGGTGGCCGGCAGGGAGGGACTCTGCGCGCCGGCACCGGCACCGGCACCGGTCTCATCGCCCCCCTCTCCCGCATCTCCCTCCACGGCCGGCGGCTCATCCAGGAGCAGCGCGCCGCTCCTGCGCTCGGGCGGCAGGCTCTCCAGGTGCCGGCGGCGGGTCACCACCACGGCCGGCCCGTCGCCGAACGCCTCGTCCATCATGAACGCCAGGCGCTCCCAGGGCAGGCCGGGATCGAGCGGCAGGTACGCCCCGCCGGCCCGCAGGATGCCCCAGATCGCCACCAGGGTCGCGGCGGACCGCTCCAGGAGGAGCCCCACCACGACGTCCGGGCCGATTCCGCGGCGGCGCAGCGTGGCGGCGAGGTGCCGGGATCGCCGCTCCAGCTCGCCGTAGGTGAGCTGCTCGTCGTCGGCGATCACCGCCGGCCGGTCCGGCGCCTCCGCCGCCCGCCGGGCGAAGAGCTCCGGCAGCAGCGCCCGCGGGTACCGGGTCGCCGTGTCGTTGCGCTCCAGCAGCGCCTGGCGCTCCGGCGGCGTGAGCATCGGCAGCGCCCACACCGGCCGGTCCGGCGTCTCGACGGCACCGCTCAGCACCAGGCCGTAGTGCCAGAGGAACCGCGCCATGGTGGTGGTGTCGAAGAGGTCGGTGCGGTAGGTGAGGGAGAGGCGGATCGAGCCGCCCTCGTCGCTCGCCTCCAGGTTCATGTCGAACGCCGTCGCCCGCACCTGGCCGCCGAACGGCTCGACCCGGAAGCCGCCGCCCCCCTGGGCCTGGTCATCCCCCCGGTCGCCGCCGCCGGTGGCCGCCGCTTCCGAGAGGGCGGCCTGCGCGGCCCGCGGGGACGGGGCGCTCCCGACCTGCATCGCGAACAGCGCCTGGAAGAGCGGCGTGGTCGCCAGGTTGCGCTCGGGGCGCAGCTCCTGGACCAGCCGCTCGAACGGCAGATCCTGGTGGTCCTGGGCGTCGAGCACGCTCTGGCCGACCCGGCCCAGGAGCTCCCGGAAGCCCGGACGGCCGTCGAGGTCCGAGCGCAGCACCACGGTGTTGAGGAACAGCCCGATCAGCGGCTCCGTCTCTTCCCGCGAGCGGCCGGCCACGGGCACGCCGACGCACAGGTCGCGGCTCCCCGACCAGCGCGCCAGGAGGAGCTGGAAGGCCGCCACCAGGACGGTGAACAGGGTCGAGCGCTCGCGGCGGGCGAGCTCCTGGAGGGCGTCGGTCAGCGGCGGCGGCAGGGTGATCTCGCGGACGGCGCCGCGGAAGCTCTGGATCTCCGGCCTCGGCCGGTCGGTGGGCAGGTCGAGGACGTCCGGCGCGCCGTCGAGGCGGGTGCGCCAGTAGTCGAGCTGCTTCTCGAGACGGCTGCCGCGCAGCCACCGGAGCTGCCAGAGCGCGTAGTCGCCGTACTGGATCGGCAGCTCCGGCAGCGGCGACGGGCGGCCGAGGGCGAACGCCCGGTAGAGGGCCAGGATCTCGCGCTTGAGGATGCGGAAGGACCAGCCGTCGGCGGCGATGTGGTGGAGCGACAGGAAGAGCACGTGGTCGTCCGGGCCGAGCCGGACCAGCAGCGCCCGGATCGTCCGGCCTCGCGGAGGGTCCGTGAGGTCGAACGGCATGGCGTTGAGGACGCCCCCCAGCCGCTGGGCCTCCGGCTCGCGGCGTCCATCGTCCAGCCGGGTCAGGTCGACGCGGGGCAGGGGCGCGGGCTCGGAGGCACGGACCACCTGGACCGGCTGGTCGTCCTCGGTGGCGTAGGCGCTCCGGAGCACCGCGTGGCGCGCGACGATCGCGTCCAGCACCCGTTCGAGGACCGCCGGATCGATCGGCCCCCCGAGGCGCTGCCCCTGGAACACGTGGTAGGCGGTGCTTCCGCGGTCGAGGTGCTGGAGGAACCAGAGCCGTTGCTGAGTGTAGGCGAGCGGGTACACCGACCGGTCCGGATGCCGCCGGATGGGCATCTCGTCGGGCAGTGCCAGGCCGCGCTCGTCGAGGCGTCGCTCGAACGTGTCCAGCTCCTGCGGGGAGAGCGACGCGAGTCGCCGGGCCAGATCCGTCACGCGCTCTCCTGGGCCGGTTCGTCCTCGATCTCCGCCAGCAGCTCTTCGAGGGCGTTGCGCTCCTCGTCACCCTGCTGCCGGGAGCTGACCAGGGAGGCCAGCTCGGCGACCGTCGAGCCTTCGAACAGGTCGCGCAGGGAGAGCTTGGTCTGGAACATCCGGCGCACGCGGGAGATCATCTGGATCCCCACCAGCGAGTCGCCGCCGAGCTCGAAGAAGTTGTCGTGGATGCCGATCGAGTCGATCCCGAGGAGCTCCTGCCAGAGCTCGGTGAGCACCTTCTCGGTCTCGTCGGACGGCTCCTCGTACTCGGTCGAGAGATTCCACCGGGAGCTGCGGCTGGAGTCGGCGGCCGGTGCCTGCTCCTGGGCCTCCTCCTGGGCGGGCCGCAGCCAGGTGGCGAGGCGCGCCTCGAGGTCGCCGGTCGACACGACGACCTGCGACCGGTGGCGGAAGACGAGGGCGCGGTGGAACGCCTCGACCCCCTCGTCGGGGTGCAGGGCGAGCTGGGCCAGGCCGCGGCCGATCCCCTGGGCGGCGGCGTCGAACTGCCACGCGTCCCAGGCGATGCTGAGCCAGGGCACCTCGTGCTCCCGGTTGTGCCGCCGGGCGAACGCGTCGATGAACGTGTTGGCCGAGGCGTAGGCCGCCAGGCCCAGGCCGCCGAGCACCGCGGCGAGGGAGGAGAACAGGATGCAGAAGTCGAGGTCGAGGCCTTCGAGCACCTCCTCCAGGACGTACAGACCGTAGACCTTGGGCAGGAACTGGGCCCGGCAGAGGTCGGCGTCGGTCTCCTCCAGGGGGAGCATCCAGTCCTTGAGCTCCCCCGCCAGGTGGACGACGCCGTGGAGCGCGCCGAAGTGCTCGTGCGCGCGGCGCACGGCTTCGGCCATCTGGCGCCGGTCGGCGACGTCGGCCGCCAGCACCAGGACCTCCGCACCGGCCTCCTCCAAGGCGCGAACCCGGGCGATCTTGCGGCTCGTCGGGTCGTCCTCGCCGTGCTCGGCGAGCCAGCCGTCCCACGCCTCGCGCTCCGGCAGCGGCGTGCGCCCGGTGAGCACCAGGCGGGCGTTGCAGACGCGGGCGAGATCCTCGGCCAGGGCGAGACCGATCCGGCCGAGACCGCCGGTGAGCAGGTACACCCCCTGCTGGCGCAGCACGCGATGTCCGGCCTCGGGCTCCGGTCCCTCGAGCGGCTCGTAGCTCTGGACCCAGCGGCCGTCCCTGCGGTAGGCCACGGCGACCCCCTGCTCGGGGCTGGCGAGCTCGGCGGCGAGCCGTTCGACGAGCTCCGCGCGCCCCCGCTCGCCCGCCGGCACCACCACGTCGACGTTGCGGCAGACGATGTTGTCGTGCTCCTGGGAGCAGACTCTCAGCAGCCCGAGGGCCGTCGCCCCTTCGGGGCGCAGGCGCTCGCTGCCGTCCACCGCCTGCAGGCCGGTCGACACCAGGGTCAGCCGGATCGGCTCGCCGGCCGGCCGGGCGGCCAGCGCCTGGGTCAGGTAGAGCAGGCTCAGGAAGCCGTGCTCCTGCTCCTCCTGGATGCGCTGCGCGACCTCGCGCGGCGACTCCTCGCGCGCCCCGTCACGCGCCCCGTCGCGCTCTCCGTCACGGGGAGGGGGAGCGCTGTCGAGGGTCGCGAAGTGCCCGATGTGGGTCGGCTCCAGCCCCTCCTTCTCGAGGGCGCGCAGCAGGGCGCCGTAGTCCTCGGGGCGGCCGAGGCCGAGGCGGAAGGTGCCGTCACCGGCGTCGGCGAACGCCTCCCCCGGCCGGACCCGCCGGACGGTTCGCCCACGGGCTTCGAGGTGGTCCGCCAGGCGGTCGGCCAGGCCTCCGCCGTCGGTGAACAGGAGCCAGCACTCGGCCGGTCTCGGGGTCTGACTCAGGTCAGGGCTCGGGGCGGCATCCGCCGCCGGCGGCGTGGCGGGCTTCCACACCGGCGCGTAGAGCCAGTCCTCCGGCCGCAGCTTGCCCTGCCCGGAGGCGTGGGCGCCTCGCCGGGCGCCCCGGCCGGCGACCGGCCCCTTGGCCGGCTCGACCCAGTGGCGCTCGCGCTCGAAGGGGTAGGTCGGCAGCGCCAGGCGGCGCCGCCGTTGCCCGGCGGAAACGGCGTGCCAGTCGATGCGCACGCCGGCCGTCCACAGCCCGCCGACGGCGGCCAGCAGGTGGGCGAGGTCGGACGCCTGCCCCGCCTCCGGCACGCCGGGCGCCCGGGTGGAGCGGCTCCCTCCGGCCTTTCCGCCGCGCTGTGGGGGCCGTAGCGAGACCACGGCCGGCCGGTCGGCGGGGATCTGCGGGTGGCGGCGGGCCAGCGTCGTCAGGGTCCGTCCCGGCCCCACTTCCAGCAGGGCCGCGCCGTCGCCCTGCCCCAGGGTGGCGAGCGTGTCGAGGGCGTCGGCGAACCGGACGGGGCGGCGCAGGTGGCGCGCCCAGTAGTCCGGGTCCGTGGCCTCGTCGTCCCGGATCCAGGTGCCGGTGACGTTCGACAGGAAGGGGAGGCGTGGCCGCCGGAGCTCGAGCGCTGCGACCTCGCGGCGGAAGGCGTCCATGACCGGCTCGACCATCCCCGAGTGGAAGGCGTGGGAGGTGTGCAGGCGGCGGGTGGCGACGTCGTCGCCCTCGAGCCGCTCTTCGAACCGTGCCACCGCGGTCTCGGGGCCGGAGACGACACACTGCTGCGGGCCGTTGACCGCCGCCAGCGACAGGGTCTCCCCCAGCAGCGGCTCGATCTCCTCGGCAGGCAGCGGGACGCTCAGCATGGCCCCGCCGGGCAGCCCCTGGAGGAGCTGGCCCCGGCGCGCCACCAGGGTCGCGGCCTCCTCCAGCGTGAAGACGCCGGCGACGCAGGCGGCGGCGTACTCGCCGACGCTGTGGCCGACCATCGCCTCGGGCCGCACCCCCCAGCTCATCCACAGGCGGGCCAGGGCCATCTCGACGGCGAACAGGGCGGGCTGGGTGCAGGCGGTCTGGCGGAGCCGCTCCGCGGCGCTGGCGAAGGCGTCGCCCGACGACCCGTCGCCGGCCGGGTGGAGGATCTCGCGCAGGTCGAACCCGAGGATCGGGGCGAACCGGTCGCAGCAGGCGTCCACGGTGCGCCGGTAGACCTCCTCGGTCTCGTAGAGCTCCTGCCCCATGCCGGGGTGCTGGGCGCCCTGGCCGGGGAAGAGGAACGCCACCGGCCGCTCCCGGGCGCCGCTGGGGGCGGAGGGCACCAGGGCGGCGGCGGGGGCCGCGTCGCCGCCGAGCACCGTGCGCAGCGCCCCGAGGTCGCGGCAGACCACGGCCCGGCGGTGGGTCAGCCCCTTGCGGCCGACCTGGAGGGTGTAGGCGACGTCGGGCAGGTGGAGGTCGCCGTGGCGCTCCAGGTGGCCGGCAAGGCGCTCCGCGGACCGCTCCAGGGCCGTCGGCGTGCGGCCGGAGAGGACCGCGAGCTGCCACGCCCGTCCCGGCGCCGGCTCCTCGTCCTGTGGCGGCGCCTCTTCGAGCACCGCGTGGGCGTTGGTGCCGCCGAGGCCGAACGCGCTGACGCCGGCGCGCCGGGGCGTGCCGTCGGCCTCCCAGTCGGACAGCTCGGTGTTGACGTAGAAGCCGCCGGCGTCGAAGTCGATCTGCGGGTTGGGCTCCTTGAAGTGGAGGCTCGGCGGCACCTGGGCGTGCTTGAGGGCGAGGGTGGCCTTGATCAGGCCGGCCACGCCCGCCGCGGCGTCGGTGTGGCCGATGTTGGTCTTGACCGAGCCGAGGGCGCGGCGGTGGCCGTTGCCGGCGCCGTAGGCCTGGGTCAGGGCCGCCACCTCGATCGGATCGCCCAGCGAGGTGCCGGTGCCGTGGGTCTCGACGTACCCCACGGTGGCGGGATCGACCTCGGCGTCGGCGAGGGCATCGGCCAGGGCCCGCGCCTGCCCTTCGACGCTCGGGGCGGTGAAGCCCACCTTGTACGAGCCGTCGTTGTTGATCGCCGAGCCCCGGATCACCGCGTCGATCGGGTCGCGATCGGCCAGGGCGGCCGCCAGCGGCTTGAGGACGACGATGCCGACTCCGGAGCCGCCGACCGTGCCGCGGGCGTCCGCGTCGAACGCCCGGCAATGGCCGTCAGGGGACATGATGCCCCCCTCCTGGAAGATGTAGCCCGTCTTGTCGAAGGAGAGCAGGGAGACGCCGCCGGCGAGGGCCATCTCGCACTCGCCTTCGCGCAGGCTGCGGCACGCCATGTGGATGGCCACCAGCGAGGTGGAGCAGGCGGTCTGGACGGTGACGCTGGGCCCCTTCAGGTTCAGCTTGTAGGAGGTGCGCGTCGCCACGTAGTCCTTGTCGTTGGCCAGCATGATCTGCATCTCGCCGGCGCTCTGGATCACCTCCGGGTTGCTGAACAGGTGGCGGAGGTAGCGGTTCAGGCCGATGCCCGCGAACACCCCGATCCGGTCCGCGGTGGTCTCCGGGTCGTAGCCGGCTCGCTCGAGGGCCTCCCACGCCACCTCCAGGAAGACCCGCTGCTGGGGGTCGATCAGGCTCGCCTCGCGCGGCGAGATGCCGAACAGGCCGGCGTCGAAGGTGTCGACCCCTTCGAGCAGGCCGCAGGCCTTGACGAACTCGGGGCGCTCGAGCACCCGGCGGTCGAACCCGACCTCCTGGAGCTCCTCGTCGGTGAAGGCGCGGATCAGCTCGTCTCCGTCGCTCAGGTGCCGCCAGAACGCGTCCAGATCCTGGGCGCCGGCGAAGCGGCCGGCCATGCCGACGATGGCGATGGGCTCGGCCCGGGAGGGGCGCTCGCGGTGGATGAGTGCCGCCGCCCGCGGCGTGCCGGCACCGGGCAGGGCGCCGGCTTCGGTGTCGGTCCCGGCCCCGACTCCGGTCCCGGTCTCGAACGGGGCGGAGCCCGCCGTCCCGGCCGTCCGGCCGGCGGCGGAGCCGAGGTGGGCCGCCAGGGCCGCGATCGTCGGGTAGCGAAACAGGTCGAGGATCGGCACGTCACAGCCGAGCTCCTCGCGCAGCCGGCGCCGCACCCGGGCGAGCAGCAGCGAGTGTCCGCCCAGCTCGAAGAAGTTGTCCCGGATGCCCAGCGTCTCCAGGCCGAGGAGCTCGCGCCAGATCCCGGCGATCGCCCTTTCGACCTCGCTCGCGGGCGCCACGAAGCCGGCGCCCCCTGCCCGGCCCAGGCCCGCCTTGGTGTCGGCGCCGGGGGCGCCGGCCGCTCCGGGAAGGGGACGCCGCGCCAGCGCCTTGCGGTCCACCTTGCCGCTCGGCGACAGGGGCAGCTCGTCGATCGGCACCAGCAGCGACGGCACCATGTGGTCCGGCAGGGTCTCCGCCAGGTGCTCGCGCACCGCGGCGAGGTCGAAGGCGTCCGGATCCTCGGGGATCAGGAACGCCACCAGGCGCCGTGCGTCGGCCGCCTCGCCCTGCACCACCACCGCCGCCTCCCGGATCGCGGGGTGGGTCGCGCAGCGGGCCTCGACCTCGCCCAGCTCGACGCGGAAGCCGCGCACCTTCACCTGGGAGTCGAGGCGGCCCAGGAACTCGATCTCGCCTCCGGCCAGCGTCCGGACCCGGTCGCCGGTGCGGTAGAGCCGCGCCCCGGGGACCGCGGGCGCGTCACCCGCGTCCGGGGCGGGAACGAACCGCTCGGCGGTCAGCGCCGGCCGGCCCAGGTAGCCGCGGGCGACCTGGACGCCGCCGATCAGGAGCTCCCCGGGCACCCCCCGGGGCGACGGCCGCAGTTCGCGGTCCATGACCAGGATTTGGGTGTTGGCCACCGGCCGGCCGATCGGCACGCCCTGCTCCTTTGGGTCGCCGGAGGCCGGCCAGGCGGTCACGTCGACCGCCGCCTCGGTCGGTCCGTACAGGTTGTGGAGCGGCGCGCCGACGCGCTCGATGCACCGGTGCGCCAGGTCCCCCGGCAGGGCCTCGCCGCTGGTGACGATCCGCCGCAGGGTGCGGCAGCGGTCCAGCCCCGGCTCCTCCACGAACGCCTCCAGCATCGCCGGGACGAAATGCATCGTGGTGATGCGCTCCCGCTCGATCGTCTCGACCAGGTAGGCGGGGTCCTGGTGCCCCTTCGGCTCGGCCATCACCAGGCGGGCGCCGGTGGCGAGCGGCCAGAAGAACTCCCACACCGAGACGTCGAAGCTCATGGGGGTCTTCTGGAGCACGGCGTCCGTGCCGTCGAGGCCGAACGCCGCCTGCATCCAGAGCAGCCGGTTGACCACCCCCCGATGGGCGTTCATCACCCCCTTGGGGCGGCCGGTGGAGCCGGAGGTGTAGATCATGTACGCGAGCGCCTCCCGGGGGGGGCGCGCCGCCGGCGCCCTGCCCGGATCGTCGACCGGGCCGGCGGCCGGGACTTCCGCCAGAGTGGGCGTCGGCCGGTCGAGGGCGATGCACTCGATCGCGCCGCCGCTGCCGCCGTTGCCGTCACCGCTCCAGGGCAGGGAATCCAGCAGGTGCTCCTGGGTGAGCACCACCGGGCGGGGGGCGCGCGCCACGGCGTCCTCGGCCATGAACAGCAGCCGGTCGGCCGGGTAGTCCGGGTCGAGGGGGACGTAGGCGGCGCCCGCCTTGAGCACGGCGAGGAGCGCTACCACCATCTCGACCGAGCGTTCGAGGCAGATCCCCACCGGTGCCTCGAGACCGATGCCGAGCGACCGGAGGTGGTGGGCCAGGCGGTCGCTCCGGCGGTCGAGCTCGGCGTAGGTCAGCGCGGCGTCGCGGGCGACCAGGGCGACCGCGTCCGGAACCGCCTGGGCCCGCGCGTCGAAGAGCTCGTGGATCGCCGGGTCGGCCGGACGGTCGAGCTCCGGGAAGGTCCGGGCGGTGTCGTTCCACTCGAGGAGCAGCGCCTGGCGCTCCCCGGGGAGCGCGATCGGCAGCTCCCGGACGCCCCGTTCCGGGGCCTCGACGGCGGCGCGCAGCAGCGCCTCGTAGTGGCCGAGGAGCCTCCTCACGGTGGTGTCGTCGAACAGGTCGACGTTGTAGTAGAGGGCCCCGCGCACCTCGTCGCCGATCTCGGCGATCTCCAGGTTGAGGTCGAAGGTGGAGTTGATGGCCTCGCTGCCGACGGACGGCTTGGGCGTGGCGCCGTTCTCGTCCCGCTGCCGGCGGGCGGCCGCCTGCCGCCGGGCCTGCATGGCGAACATCACCTGGAACAGCGGCGAGTACGACAGGTTGCGCTCCGGCTGGAGGCGCTGGATCAGGCGCTCGAACGGCAGATCCTGGTTCTCGTGGGCCTCCAGCACGGCCCGGCGCGTGGCGCCCACGTGCTCGGCGAAGGTCGGGCCCTGGGGGCGGCCGGACCCCAGGTCGGCGCGCAGGACCAGGGTGTTGACGAAGAACCCGATCAGGCGCTCGGTCTCCACCTTGTGGCGTCCGGCGATGGAGGTTCCGATACACAAGTCGTCCTGCCCCGAGTAGCGGCCGAGGATCACCTGGAGGGCGGCCATCAGGGTCACGAACAGGGTGGCCTCGTTCTGCCGGCTCAGCGCCTTGAGCCGGCCGACGAGCTCCTCGTCCAGGACCACGGCGCACCGGTTGCCACGGTAGGTCTGGACCGGCGGGCGGGGCCGGTCCGTGGGCAGGTCGAGGACCGCCGGCGCCCCGGCGAGCTTCTCCTGCCAGTAACGGGCCTGGGACTCGAGGATCTCGCCGGAGAGCCACCGCCGCTGCCAGAGGGCGTAGTCGCCGTACTGGATCGGCAGCTCGGCCAGGGGCGACGGCCGGCCGGTGGCGAACGCCTGGTAGAGCTCCCGGATCTCGCGCCAGAGGTTCTCGAGCGAGACGCCGTCGGTGACGATGTGGTGCATCGACAGGAACACCACGTGGTGGTCCGGCGCGAGGCGGAAGACGAGCAGCCGCCAGAGCGGCGTCCGGGAGAGGTCGAAGGGGAGGCGCGCCGCCCGGGTGGTCCAGCGCCGCAGCTCCCGGTCTCTGAGCTCCTCCGGCAGGCCGCGCAGGTCGACGCCCGGCACCGGCCGCGGCCGGTGGGGCTCGACGACCTGGCACGGCTCGTCCTCTGTCAGGGCGAAGCGGGTGCGCAGCGTCTCGTGGCGCCGGACGATCTCGTCGAAGGTCGCGCCCAGCATCGCCAAGTCCAGGTGCGCCTTGAACGGCAGCAGGCTGGACAGGTTGTAGGCGGTGCTCTCCGGAGCGAGCTGGTGGATGAACCAGAGCCGTTCCTGGGCGAAGGAGAGCGGGAACGTGTCGCGCGTCTCCGAGCGCGGCAGGATCGGCAGATCCGACGCGGACAGTCCGCGCTTCTCCAGCAGGGCGGAGAGCTGTTTCTGCTTTTCCGGCGTCAGCGATGCAAGTCTACGGGCCAGATCACTCATCCCAAGTCTCCTAATTCTTGTCACCCGATCTCGTCGAGAATCTCGCCCAAGACCGCGTCCGTCGACGTACTGTCCCGTCGCAGCTCGGCCACCAGGGAGGCCTGTCCGGCCACCGTCGGGCGTTCGAGGAAGTCCCGCAGCGCGAGGTCACAGCCGAGCTCCTGGCGCAAGCGCGAGACGATCCGCGTCGCGAACAGCGAGTCGCCTCCCAGGTCGAAGAAGTCGTCGTCGCGGCCGACGGCCTGGACCCCGAGGCAGTCCTGCCAGACCTCGGCGATCCGGGTTTCCACCTCGTCCTCGGGCGCCGCGTAGGGCGTCTCGAGCGCCGGACGCTCGTGGCGCTCGCCGGGGGCGGACGCCGGCTCGTGGTCCGCCGCCGACGGTTCGTCTCGCCGGGGTCGCTGGCGCCGCTCCAGCAGTGCGCCCAGCGCCCGAGTCGAGACGGCCACGTGGGGCTCGTCCAGGCGGAGCACCCGTTCCAGGGCCTCGGCGCCCTCGTCCGGGCTGAGGCCGTTGACGATCCGGCGCCGGCGCGGCTCGCCGTCCGCCGAAACGGTCTCGACCGCCATGCCCAGCTCCCGCCAGGCGTCCCAGCCGATCGACACCACCTTGGCCCAGTGCCCGCGGCCGCCGGGAGACTCGTCCCGGAGACCGGTCGGCGGCTGGACCTGACTCTGGGCCCAACTCTCAGCGTAGGCGTCGAGGAACGCGTTGGCGGCGCAGTAGTCCACCTGGCCCGCCGGCGGCGCCAGCGCCGCCAGCGACGAGCAGAGGACGAAGAGCTCCAGGTCCCGGTCGGCCAGCAGCCGGCCCAGGACCCGCGTTCCGTGAACCTTCGGCGCCAGGACCGCCGCGGCCGCCTCCCGGGTCTTGAGCGGGATCAGGCCGCCACCCGGCAGGCCGGCGGTGTGGATCACGCCGTCGATCGCGCCGAAGCGCTCCTCGGCCCGGCGGAGCACCTCCGCCATGGCCTCGGGGTCGCAGACGTCGGCGGCCAGGGCCAGCACCTCCGTGCCCTGCTCTTCCAGGGCCTCGAGGCGCCGGATCTTGCGGCTGGTGGCGTCGTCCTCCCCGTGCTGGTCGATCCAGGCGCCGCGGCGCTCCGGCGCCGGCAGCTCCGCCCGGCCGGTCAGGACCAGGTTCCAGCCGGCCTCGGCCCCGAGGCGGCGGGCGAAGCTCCAGCCCAGGCCGCCGAGACCGCCGGTGATCAGGACGGTGCGGGTGCGGCCCGGCGTGGCCGCGAACGGGCTCGCGTCGGCGGCGCTCCCGCCCGCGGCGTCCAGGTCGGTCCCGCACGGCTCGAACACGGGGACCCAGCGGCGCCGGCCGCGGTAGGCGACGATCGGCTCCTCGCCGCAGGCATCGAGCTCGGCCATCACGCGGTCCGCCAGATCCGCCCAGGCGGGGCCTGACTCCGGCGTCGCCGGCGGCGGGACCAGGTCGACCAGGCGGCAGCCGACGCCTTCGATCTCCTGGGGGATCACCCGGGCGAGACCGGTCAGCGTGGCGTTCTCCGGCACCATCCGGTCGTCGCCGCCGACCTGCTGGGTGCCGCAGGTGACCAGGGCGATCTCCACCCGCTCGGCGCTCCGCTCGGCCGCGAGCGCCTGGGCCAGGAAGAGGGGCGCGTAGAAGCTCCGTTCGAGCAGGGCGTCCGTGTCCGCGCCGTCGGGGATCGGCCGGCCGAGGGTCCACAGGTAGGCGATCCGCGCGGGCGAGCGCCCCTCGGCGGCGAGGTCGGCGAGCAGGCGCCGGAAGTCGTCGGGGGAGCCCGGGGCGAGGACGACCTCGTGCGTGTCCACGCGCCGGAAGCCGTCGCCGGGACGGGCCACGACGACCTCGTCGCCCCGTGCCCGGAGCCGGGTCACCAGCTCCGCCCCGAGCCCGCCGCCGTCGAGCACCAGCCAGGGGGACCTTCCCGCCTCGGCCGGAGCGGCCGCGCCGGTCCCTTCGTTCCGCCCCGCGTCTCCTCGCAGAGCCGCCGACTTCCACTGGAGCGCGTAGAGCCAGCGGGAGGGCGGCTGCCGCGCCCCGGGTTGGACGGCGGCCGGCCGTGCCGTGCCGGAATCGGCCCCGAGCCGGTACCGGTGGCGCTCGAACGGGTAGGTGGGCAGCGGCACCCGCCGGTGCCGCTCGCCGGCGTTGACCCCGTGCCAGGAGACCGGACAGCCGGCCTGCCATAGGCGGCCGAGGGCGATCAACAGGGAGCTGGGCAAGGTCCTGGGCAGCGTGCTGGGCAGGGTGCTGGGCTGGGTGCTGGACGGGGCGTCGCCCTCCATCGACGGCACGACCGGCTGGCCGGACGTGGCCTGCCGCCGGGCCAGGCGGCTCAGCGTCCGTCCCGGCCCCACCTCCAGGAAGGCCCGCCGCGGCTCCGCGGCGAGCTCGGCGAGCGCCGGGGCGAAGAGCACCGGCCGGCGCAGGTGCTGCACCCAATAGTCCGGGTCGACGGCCTGGTCGTCCCGGATCCAGGTGCCGGTGACGTTGGACAGGAAGGGGATTCGCGGCGGGTTCAGCTCGAGCTCGGCGACCACCGCCCGGAACGCGTCGAGGATGCCGTCCATCATCGGCGAGTGGAAGGCGTGGGAGGTGGCGAGCCGGCGGCACGGCACGTCGTCCGCCGCCAGCGCCGCCTCGAAGGCGGCGACCGCGTCCGGCGCCCCCGAGACCACGCACCGGTCCGGGCCGTTGACCGCCGCCAGGGCGAGGTCGGCGAGGTCGGCGAGCCCGTTCAGCCGGGCCTGCACCTCCTCCGGGGTCAGGGGGACCGCCGTCATGGCCCCCGGCGGCAGGGAGTCCATCAGCCGGCCCCGTTCGGCCACCAGGGCGAGGGCGTCGTCGAGGTCCATGACGCCGGCCAGGCATGCCGCCACGTACTCGCCCAGGCTGTGTCCGAGGAGCGCCTCCGGCTCGACGCCCCAGGAGATCCAGAGGCGGGCCAGGGCGTACTCGAAGGCGAACAGGGCCGGTTGGACCAGGGCGGTGCGGACGAGCTCCGGCGCCGCGTCGCCCTCGTCCAGGCCGATCCCCAGGAGCCGGCGCAGGTCGAGGCCGAGCCGGGGCTTCAGGCTCGTCGCGCACCGGTCGATCCAGCGGCGGAGCTCCGGCTCGTCCCGGTAGAGGGCGGCGCCCATGCCCGCCGCCTGGGCGCCCTGCCCCGGGAGCAGGAAGACGGCGCGCCGCTCCCGGGCCGTGGCGACGGCCCCCTGTCCCGCGGCGAAGTCGTCGAGCGCCGCGACCGCCTCGGCGGTGTCCCGGCAGACCCAGGCGCGGCGGCGGGCCAGGGGCTGGCGGCCGACCTGGAGGGTGAACGCGGCGTCGGCCAGCGGCAGCCCGGGGATCGCGCGCAGGTGGGCGGCCAGCCGCCCGGCGGACGCGCGGAGCGTCTCGTCGGAGGCGGCGGAGAGGACCAGGAGCCGGGCCGGCCCGGACGGGCTCGGTGTCTCTGTCGGCCCCGATGTCTCCATCGGCCCCGGCGGCTCCATCGGCCCCGGCGGTTCCGCCGTCGCCTCGGTCTTGGCCGTCTCCGGCAGGGGCGCCTCCTCGAGCACGACGTGGGCGTTGGTGCCGCCCATGCCGAAGGAGCTGACGGCGGCACGGCGCGGCCGCTCGCCCCGGCGCCAGGCCAGGGGCTCGCGGTTGATCACGAACCGGCTGCCTTTGTGTCCTCCCTCGGCGAGCTGTGGGCGGGCGCCGGGGGCGATCTCCGGGTTCGGCTGCTCGAAGTGCAGGGTGGGCGGGATCTCCTCGTGGGTGAGCGCCAGCACGGCCTTGATCAGCCCGGCGCCTCCCGCGGCGGTGTCCAGGTGGCCGATGTTGGTCTTGAGGGCGCCCAGGACGCACGGCTCCCTACCTTCGCCGCCTTCTCCGTAGACGCGGGACAGGGCATCCAGCTCTACCGGGTCGCCCAGGCGGGTGCCGGTGCCGTGGGTCTCGATGAAGCCGATGTCGCCGGGGGCGACGCCGGCGGCCGTCAGCGCCTCCGCCAGGGCGACGGCCTGCCCTTCGGCGCTGGGGGCGGTCAGGCCGACCTTGCGGCTGCCGTCGTTGTTGATCGCGGAGCCGCGGATCACGGCGTGGATGGTGTCGCCGTCGGCCCGGGCGTCGGCGAGGCGCTTGAGCACCACCACCGCCGCGCCCTCCGAGCCCACGGTCCCGGCCGCCCGGTAGTCGAAGGCCCGGCAGTGTCCGTCGGGGGAGTTGATCCCCCCTTCCTCGTGGTGGTACCCGGAGATCCGCGGCGGCCCCAGGGTCACCGCGCCCGCCAGGGCGAGGTCGCACTCGCCCTCCCGCAGGCTCCGGCAGGCGAGGTGGACCGCCACCAGCGAGGTCGAGCAGGCGGTCTGGACGTTGACGCTCGGTCCGCCCAGGTCGAGCTTGTAGGAGACCCGGTTGGGCAGGAAGTCGCCGCGGTTGCTGAGCACCAGGGGGAGCAGGCCGAACCGCCCCAGGTCGACCCCGCGGCCCGCCAGGTCGAGCAGGTAGTGGGGCATGCCGCAGCCGGCGAAGACGCCGATCCCCGCCCCGTCGAGCGACGGCGCGTGCCCCGCATGCTCCAGGGCCTCCCAGGAGCACTCCAGGAACACGCGGTGCTGCGGGTCCATGAGCTCCGCCTCGCGCGGCGGGATGGCGAACAGCGCGGCGTCGAACCGGTCGGGGCCGTCGATCCGGGCGCCGGCCTTGACGTAGTGCGGGTCGTCGAGCACGGCAGGGTCGACGCCGGCGGCCAGCAGCTCCTGGTCGTCGTAGGGCCGGATCGACTCGACGCCGCCCCGGAGGTTCTCCCAGAACGCCTCCGGCGTCGAGGCGCCGGGGACGCGCAGGGCCATGCCGACGATGGCGATCCGGTCGCCTTCGCGGCCCCGGCGGCCCTGCCGGGGGGCGGGATCGGTCGTGGGGCCACGGTCCGCCGCGCTCTGCTTCCCAGCCGCGGCGCTCGCCCCCTCGAACAGGGTCGCCTGCTCGGCGATCGTCGAGCGCCGGAGGAGCTCCACCGCCGGCACCGGCCGCCCCATCGCCTCCGCCAGGCGCTCCTGGAGCTGGATGAGCAGGAGGGAGTGGCCGCCGACGTCGAAGAAGTTCTCGTGCAGCCCGGGCTCGGCGATCCCGAGAACCTCGCACCAGATCTCGGCAACGCGCCGCTCGGCGCTGGTGCGCGCCCCGGCCGCACCTGCCCGCGCTCCCGCTCGTGGCGGCGCCGCCGTCCGCCCGCCCTCGGAGAACGGCTCCGGCAGCGCGCGGCGGTCGACCTTGCCGGTGGTCGTCCGGGGCAGGGCGTCCAGGAAGACCCAGACGGACGGGACCATGGCCTCCGGCAGGTGCTCCCGGAGGTGGGTGCGCAGCACGGCTTCGGTGTCGGTCCGGGCGCCGGGATCGACCGGCGACTCCGGGGCGACGTACGCCACCAGGCGCGCCACCCCGCCCGGTCCGCTCCGGGCCACGGCCACCGCCTCCCGCACCGTCGGGTGCCGTTCGAGCGCCGCCTCCACCTCGCCCAGCTCGACGCGGTGGCCGCGGATCTTGACCTGGCCGTCCCGGCGGCCGATGAACTCGAGCTCGCCGTCGCCCCGGGTCCGCGCCAGGTCGCCGCTCCGGTAGAGCCGCTCCCCGGGGCGTGCGCTCCACGGGTTCGGCACGAAGGTCTGGGCGGTGCGCGCGGGCAGCCCGAGGTAGCCGCGGGCCAGGCCCGCCCCGCCGAAGCACAGCTCTCCCGCCACCCCGGCCGGTACCGGGCGCAAGGACGGGTCGCAGACGATGGCCGAGACGCCGCGCCGCGGTCGGCCGATCGTCGGCAGCCCTTCCTCTCCTGCTCCCTCCGGCGGCACCAGGCCCCAGGTCGCCACCACGGTCGTCTCCGTCGGGCCGAGGTGGTTGAGCACCCGCCACGAGCCGGTCGCCGGCGGCCGGCGCCGCAGCCGATCGCCGCCGACGATGGCCGCCTTCAGCGACGGCCCCGGGTCCAGCCCCGTCGCGAACACCGGCTCGGCCAGCGGCGTGGGCATCAGGAGCAGGCTGATCCGCCGGGCGACGGCCCAGGACACCAGCTCCGGCGGCGAGGCGATCACCGTCGGCGGCACGAGATGGACCGAGGCGCCGGAGCACAGGGCCGGCCAGAGCTCGATGATCGAGGCGTCGAAGCCGACGCCCGACAGGTGGGAGACCCGGTCCGCCGGCCCCGGGTCGTAGGCAGCCCGGTACCAGTCGACGAGCTCCTGGAGCGCCCGGCAGGGGATCGCCACCCCTTTCGGCCGGCCGGTGGAGCCCGAGGTGTAGATGACGTAGGCCAGTTGCCCGGGGTCGGGTCGGGGACGGCCGCCTCCTCGAGCCCGTTCGACGCGGCTCCGGACAGCAGGTCGTCCACGGCCACCTCGCCTCCGGTGCCCCCGGTGGCGCCGACGACGAACCGGGCGGCGCTGTCCTCGATCAGCAGGCGGCGCCGTGCGTCCGGCAGGGTGGGGTCGACCGGCACGTAGACGCCGCCGGCGCGGGCGATCCCCAGCATCACCGCCACCAGCTCCGGCGAGCGCCCGAGGGCGACCGCCACCCGGTCCTCCGGTCCGACGCCCCGGGCCCGCAGGGCGCGCGCCACGGCCTCGCTCCGCCGGGCCAGCTCGCCGTAGGTCACGGTCCTGCCGTCCGCGACCACCGCCGGGGCGTCCGGCATGCGGCGGGCCTGGCGCAGGAAGCGGGTGGCCACCGGCTCGCGCGCGGCGGGGTCCGCCTTCCCGTCGTGGGCCCCGTCGGGCCCCTCGTCGGGTGCCGTGCCCCACTCCCGGACCACCTGGTGCCACGCCGCGGGGGAGACGACCGGCAGCTCGTCGAGGCGGCGATCGGGGGCGGCCACCGCCGCCTCGACCAGGCGGGCGAAGGCGCGGGACAGGCGCTCCACGGTGGTGGCGTCGAACAGCGCCGTCGAGTACTCCCAGGAGCCCCGGAACCCGGAGCCCGGGGAGACCGGGTCCTGGAGGGTCAGGAGGAGGTCGACCCGGGAGACGACGGCGCCGACGCGCAGGGGGCGCAGCGTGAGCCCGCCCGGGTCGACCGCGGCCACGGGGGTGTTCAGCAGGTTGAACGCCGCCTGCACCAGGGGCGGCCGGCTGGCGTCCCGTTCGATCCCCAGGCGCTCCACCAGCAGCTCGAACGGCACGTCCTGGTGGGCGAAGGCGCCGAGCTCCACTTCCCGCACGGCCTCGACGAGGGCGCCGAACGTCCCGTCGCCGTCCGTCCGGTCCCGGTCCAGGTCGAGGTCGAGGTCCTGGTTCAGGTCCAGGAGGGGGCGCAGGCGCAGGCGGACCGGCAGGACGTTGACGAAGAACCCGACCAGCCCGGCCAGGGCGTCGTCGGTCCGGTTGGCCACCGGCAGGCCGAGGACCAGGTCGTCGCCGGCTCCGTGGCGCCGGAGGAGCACCGCGAACGCCGCCAGCAGCACCATCGAAGGGGTCGCGCCGAGCCGCCGTGCCAGGGCGCGGACACCGGTCTCCGTCTCCGGCGGCAGCTCCAGCGCCCGGTTCGACCCGGCGAAGCTCTGGACCGGCGGCCGGGGCCGGTCGGCCGGCAGGTCGAGGGCGGCCGGCGCTCCGTCCAGGAGATCGCGCCAGAACGCCACCTGCCGGTCGAGCTCGTCGCCCGTGAGCCAGGCCCGCTGCCAGACGGCGAAGTCCGCGTACTGGACCGGCAGCTCCGCCAGCGGGGACGGCCGTCCCTCGGAGAAGGCCCGGTAGAGCGCCGAGAGCTCGCGCGACAGCACGCCCGTCGACCAGCCGTCGCCCGCCACGTGGTGCAGGGTGAGGTAGAGGGCGTGGTCGTCGGGGGCGAGGCGGGCGACGGCGTGGCGCACGAGCGGTCCGGTCGCCAGGTCGAAGGGACGGCGCGCCTCGGCCCGGGCGAGCCGTCGCGCCTCCGGGTCCCGGCGGCGCTCGGGGAGGGCGGTCAGGTCGAGGAGCGGCAGCGCCGCCGCGGGGGGCGGATCGACCACCTGGCGCGGGGCGCCGTCGACCAGGGTGAAGTGCGTTCGGAGACTCTCGTGGCGCCGCACCAGCTCCGCCAGGCTCGCCGCCAGCGCCGGCAGGTCGAGGGCCCCTGCCACCTCGAGCGGGAAGGGGAGGTTGTAGGCCGAGCTGTCCGGCTGGAGCCGCTGCAGGAACCAGAGCCGCTCCTGGGCGTAGGAGAGGGGCCAGGAAGGGCGGCCGTCGCGCCGCCGGATGGGTGGCGGGGCGGGGCGTCCGTCGCCCCGGAGCAGGGCGTCGACCGCCGCCGCCAGGGCGGCCACCGTCGGCGTTTCGAACACCTGGCGCACCGGCACGTCGACCTCCAGGGCGTGGCGCAGGCGGGAGCACACCCGCGTGGCGAGCAGCGAGTGGCCGCCGAGCTCGAAGAAGTCGTCGTGGATGCCGACGGTCGCGGCACCGAGCAGGTCGGCCCAGATCTCGACCAGCAGGGCCTCGACCGGGGTGCGGGGCGGTGCCGCCGGGGCGGTTCCGGCGTCCCCGGCGCCGGTCTCGACGGCGGTGGCGGCCAGGGCGGCCAGCGCCCTGCGGTCCACCTTGCCGCTGGCGGTGAGCGGCAGCTCCTCCACGGCGACCACCGTCCGCGGCACCATGTAGGCCGGGAGCCGGTCGCGCAGGAACGCCCGCACCGCCGGCAGGTCGACCGCCTGGTCCACCGGCTGGCCGGTGGCTTCGGTCTCTGCGGGCTCCGCGGCCGGCACCACGAACGCGGCCAGCTCCGCGCCGGTCGCGCCCGCCCGCACGGTCACCACCGTCACCACGGCCCGGCCCACCTGCGGGTGCTGCTCGAGCACCGCCTCTACCTCCCCCGGCTCGACCCGGTAGCCGCGGATCTTGACCTGGTGGTCCAGGCGGCCCAGGAACTCCAGCGCGCCGTCCGCCCCGAAGCGGGCGCCGTCGCCCGTGCGGTAGAGCCGGGAGCCGGCCGCGCCGAACGGGTCGGGCACGAACCGCTCGGCGGTCAGGCCGGGGCGCCGGAGGTAGCCGCGGGCCGGGAAGCCGCCGCCCAGGCAGAGCTCGCCGGCCGTCCCCGGCAGGGCGGGGCGCAGGGCGGCGTCCACCACGTGGACCCGGCCGCGGGCGACGGCGCGGCCGATGGGCGGGAGCCGCGGCCAACGCTCGGTGGGCCCGGCGGCGCCGTCCAGCACGTGCGTCGTGACGACGTGGGTCTCCGACGGCCCGTAGTGGTTGTGGAGGCGCGCCCCGGGCAGCCGGTCGAAAAGCCCGGCGATCGCCGGGGTGATCCGGAGCTGCTCGCCGGCGGTGACGACGTCGCGCAGGGTCGCCGGCGGCTCCGGCGGCGCGGCCTCGGCCAGCTCCTGGAGGGCGACAAACGGCAGGAACAGCCGCTCGACACGCTGCTCGGCCAGGAGGCGCCAGAGGGCCCGCGGGTCGCGGCGCTCCTCCTCGCCGGCCACGATCAGCGTGCCGCCGGCGCCCCAGGTGGAGTAGATCTCCTGGAAGCTGACGTCGAAGCTGAGCGGCGCGAACTGGAGCGTCCGCGCCGGCCCCGGAAGCTCGTCCTCCTGCCAGGCGAGGAGATCCGCGAGCACGCCGTGGGGGAGCGCCACACCCTTCGGCCGTCCGGTGGAGCCGGAGGTGTAGAT
Organism: uncultured Acidobacteriota bacterium; assembly: GCA_963843755.1. Classification (GTDB taxonomy): domain Bacteria; phylum Acidobacteriota; class Thermoanaerobaculia; order Multivoradales; family DATKCC01; genus CAWJLS01. The sequence goes on along the minus strand of CAWJLS010000009.1, from coordinate 13,245 downwards.
CAGGTAGACGAGGTGGTCGCGGCCGGCGGCGCCGCCGTGCGGTGCCGCCTCGGTCGTGCCGTCTCCGGTCTCCAGCGCGCGGTCGAAGATCGACGTCTCGGCCGCGCTGGCGGGCAGCCGGTCCGTCAGATCGGAGGCGGTGAGGATCACCGGCGGGCGGGCGTCCTCCAGGATCTGCTCGAGGCGCGCCGCCGGCAGGCCCGGGTCGAGGGCGAGGACCGTGCCTCCCGCCTCGAGGACGCCCTGGACCGCGACCAGCAGGTCGAGGGAGCGCTCGAAGAAGAGACCCACCGGCACGTCCGGGCCGACCCCCGCGCGGGCCAGGCGGCCGGCCAGGCGCCCAGCCCGGTCCGCGAGCTCTCCGTAGAGCAACAGCTCGCCGTCCATCTCGGCGGCCACCGCGTCCGGCCGCCCGGCCGCGACCCGCGCCACCCGGCGGTGCACGGGCTCCGCCTCGCGCGCTTCGCCTGGGGATGCGTCCGGGGAGGTGACCGCCGGGGCGCTCCACTCCCGGAGCACCTGGTGGCGCATCGCCGCCGGCAGCAGCGGCAGCTCCTCCGGCCGCCGTTCGGGGTCCTCGCCGACCGCCGCCAGCAGGGCCGCGAGGTGATCGAGCCAGCGCTCGATGGTGGTGCCGTCGAACAGGTCCGTGCTGTGCTCGGCGTCGAGCCGGAGGCGCTCGCCGTCGAAGCCGCCGAACAGGGTGAGGTCGAGCTTGGCCGTCCGAGTTTCGAGCGGCAGCCACTGCATGCTCAGCGCGCCCGCCGGCTGGACGTCGGCCGCGGTCTGCATCACCAGCATGACCTGGAAGAGCGGGTGCCGCGCCAGGTCGCGCCGCGGCTGGAGCTCTTCGACCAGGCGCTCGAACGGCAGATCCTGGTGCGCGAACGCCCGCAGGGCGGTCTCCCGGGCACGGGCCAGCAGCTCGCGGAAGCTCGGCCGGCCCGACAGGTCGCCACGCAGGACCAGCGTGTTGTCGAAGAACCCGATCAGCCCTTCGAGCTCCGGCCGCCGGCGGTTCGCCACGGGGGTTCCCAGGCTGAGGTCGGACCGCCCGGTCAGGCGGCCGAGGAGGGCGAAGAACGACGCCGCCAGGACCATGAACGGCGTCGCGCTCTCGCGGCGGGCCAGGCGCCGCACCGGGTCGGCGATCTCCGGCGGCAGGAGCCGCCGCCGGCGCCCTCCCCGGGACGTGGCGATCGCAGGCCGCGGCCGGTCCGTGGGCAGCTCGATCGGCTCGATCCCGTCGAGCGCCTGCCGCCAGAAGCCGATCTCGGCGTCGAGCACCTCGCCGGTCAGCCAGTCGCGCTGCCAGGCGGCGAAGTCGGCGTACTGAATCGGCAGCGGCGGCAGGGGGGGCGCGGATGCCCGCCCGTCGCCGAGGGTCTGCCCGTAGAAGGCGTAGAGCGCCGCGACCTCCCGGAAGAGGACCTCGGTCGACCACTCGTCGGAGACCAGGTGGTGGCGGGCCAGGACGACGACGTGCTCCTCCGGCCCCAGGCGGACGAGCCGCGCCCGCAGCAGCGGACCGGCCGTCGGGTCGAACGGGCGATGGGCTTCGGCCGTCGCCAGGCGGCGCACCTCCCCGTCGCGGCGCTCCTCCTCCAGGCGCGAGAGATCGATCACCGGCAGCGGCAGGGCGAGCCGCGGCAGCACCTCCTGCCAGGGCAGGCCGTCCGCGGAGGGGAAGACCGTGCGCAGGGCCTCGTGCCGGTCCACCACCGCCTGGAGGGCGCCGGCCAGGGCCGCCGGCACGAGCGGGCCGCCGAGGCGCACCGGCACCGGGCTGTGGTACGCGGTGGAGGAGGGCTCCAGGCGGGAGAGGAACCAGAGCCGCTGCTGGGCGAACGACAGGGGCGGCCGGTCGAGCGGCACGCCGCGGGCGTCGCGGGGCAGGCGCACGATGGCGCCCGGGGATCTGCTCGACGCGCCGGCCGCGCCAGCCGTGCCGGCCGTGCCCTCCGCGAGCCGCGTCTCCACCGCCCGGGCCAGCTCCGCCACCGTCGGGTGGAGGAAGACGTCCTCGAGCGCCACGGGCACCGGCAGGGTCCGCTGCAGCGCGAACAGCAGGCGGGTCGCGAGCAGCGAGTGCCCCCCGAGGTCGAAGAAGTCGTCGTCGACGCCGACCTGCTCGACGCCCAGGAGATCGCCCCAGATCCCGGCCAGCAGTGCCTCGAGCTCGCTCCGCGGCATCGCGGACGGGGCCTCCAAACCGTCGCCGGTCGCCGCCGGCTCCGGCAGAGCCCGCAGGTCGACCTTGCCCTGGGCGGTCCTGGGGAGCTCGTCGAGCACCACCCAGGCCGAGGGCCGCATCGCCTCCGGCAGGCGCGGGCGGAGAAACTCCGCCAGCTCGCGCGGGTCGGGGTGGTGGCCGGCCGCGGGCACCACGTAGGCGGCGAGGCGCGTCTCGCCCGACTCCTTGCGCCCGGTGACGACCGCGCGGCCGACGCTCGGATGGGCGCCGAGGGCGGCCTCGATCTCCCCGGGCTCGATCCGGAAGCCGCGCACCTTGAGCTGGCGGTCGACCCGCCCGAGGAACTCGATCAGGCCGTCCGGGCGATGGCGCACCAGGTCGCCAGTGCGGTAGAGCCGCCCGCCGCGGGACCGGTCGTGGAGGTCCGAGTCCCGCGGGTCGGGCACGAAGCGCTCGGCCGTGCGTGCCGGCTGGCCCAGGTAGCCGCGGGTCACGGTCCGGCCGCCGACGCACAGCTCGCCGGGCGCGCCGACCGGCACCGGCCGCAGCTCCGGGTCGAGCACCTGGATCCGGGTGCCGGCGAGGGGGCGTCCCAGGGGGAGCACCCGCGACACCAGCTCGGGCCTGCTAGTGAGCTCCGCGGGCCGGACCGGGTGCATCACCACGCCCACCGTGGTCTCGGTGGGGCCGTAGTTGTTGAGGATCAGGCAGTGGGGCACCCGGCGCGCGAGGCCGATCGCCCAGGCGGTGTCCGAGGCCTCGCCGCCGACCACCAGCCGGGCGGGCAGCAGGCGCGCGGGGTCGCCGCCCGCGTCGAGCAGCGCCGCCAGGTGGGACGGGGCCAGCTTGAGGACGTCGACCGGGTGGCGCTCGAACCGGGCCATCAGGATCGCGGCGTCGAGGGTCTCCGCCTCGGTGAGGACGTGGACCGCGCCGCCGGTGATCAGGGGCAGGAAGAGGCAGTCCTTGGAGCCGTCCACCGACAGCGGCTGGACCAGCCCGTAGGCGGCCCGGGGCGGCGGGTCGAGCCGCTCCGCGAAGCCGCGCAGGTGGACGGTGAGCTGGCGGTGCTCCACCACCACGCCCTTGGGGCGGCCGGTCGAGCCGGAGGTGTAGACCAGGTAGGCCGCCGCCCGGGGATCGACCGGTGGCAGGGAGTCGGCCGGCTCGCCGGCTCCCGGGCCGAGCGGCTCCGACGCCGCCTCTGCCTCCGACACCGTCACCACGCGCCGCTCGTCACCCGCGAACGCGCCGGCCTCCGCGGGCGTGGCGACCACCACCCGTACGCCGGCGTCGTCGAGCAGCGAGCGCCGCCGCTCGCCGGGCGCGCCCGATTCGAGGAAGAGGTAGGCGGCGCCGGCACGGAGGATGGCGAGGACGCCGACGACCATCTCGATCGACCGTCCCGTGGCGAGGCCGACCACCGATCCCGGCTCGACGCCCGCCCCGACCCCGACATCCAGCAGCCGCCGGGCGAGGGCCAGCGAGCGCCGGTCGAGGTCGGCGTAGGACAGGATCGTGTCGCCGCAGACCACGGCCGGTGCCGCCGGCGCCTCCAGCGCCCGCTCCGCGAACAGGGCGATCACGGTCGGCACCGGAAGGTCGCCGTCCGCGGCGGCCGGGTCGGCCGTCACGTCGTGGCGTTCGTCGGGCGCGTGGCTCCACTCGAGCAGAACCTGGTGCCGCTCCTCCCGGGGCAGGGCCGCCAGCTCCGAGATCCGGCGCTCCGGATCGGCCACCGCCGCCGCCAGCAGCGTCCGGAAAGAGCGTGCCCAGCGTTCCGCGGTCGCCGCGTCGAACAGATCGGTGCGGTAGCGCAGCGTCCCCGCGAGGGCGCCACCCTGCTCGCTCAGGGTCCAGGTCAGGTCGACCTTGGCCGAGGCGCCCTCGACCGGCAGGGGCACCAGCTCCAGGGCGTTGCCGTCGGGGTCGCGGAGCGCCTGGGCCGTGCCGAGGGGGGTGTTCTGGACGGTCAGGAGCACCTGGAACAGGGGCGACTCCTTCGACCGCCGGTCCGGGCGGACCGCCTCGACCACCTTCTCGAACGGCACGTCCTGGTGGTCGTAGTCCTCCAGGGTCGACGCGGCGAGGCGCCCGAGGAAGTCCCGGAAGGGGAGCTCTTCCGCCAGGTCGGCGCGGAGCGCCAGGGTGTTGACGAAGAAGCCGATCAGCCCTTCGAGCTCCGGCCGGCGCCGGTTGGCCACCGCGGTCCCCACCACCACGTCCGTCTGGCCGCTCAGCCGTCCCAGCACGATCTGGAGCACGGCGAGCAGCGCCATGAACAGCGTCGCGTCCGTGCCGCGCACGAGGCCGCGGAGCCCCTCGGCGACCGGGCGGGGGACGCTCAGCTTCCGGGACGCGCCCCGGAAGCTCGGCCGGACCGGCCGGGGGCGGTCGGTGGGCAGCTCCAGCAGGTCGGGCGCTCCCGCCAGCCGCTCGCGCCAGTAGGCGAGCTGCCGCTCCACGGCCTCCCCGTCGAGGTTGCGCCGCTGCCAGGCCGCGAAGTCTCCGTACTGCACCGGCAGCGGTGGCAGCGGTGGCAGCGGTGAGGGGTGGCCGGCGGCGAACGCCTGGTAGAGCGCCGAGACCTCACCCACCAGCAGGGTCATCGACCAGCCGTCGGTGGCGATGTGGTGGAGGGTGAAGAGGAGGGCGTGCTCGCCGCCCGCGTCGACCAGCAGGCAGCGCAGGGGGAGGTCGCGCTCCAGGTCGAACGGCCGGTCGGCCTCGCCCTGGGCCAGGCGGCGCAGCTCGGCCTCGCTCCGGCGTGCCGGCAGCCCCGAGACGTCGACCCGGGCGCAGGGCGGACGGGGGACGGGGCGGACCTCCTGGCCGACGACCTGGACCGCCGTGCCGTCGCCGGTATCGGCCCGCTCGGCGGCCGACGAGCACACGACGGAGCGCAGCACCTCGTGGCGGCGGAAGAGCTCGCCGAGGGCGCGCATCAGGGCGCCGGTGTCGAGCGCGCCGACCAGCCGCAGCGCCTGGTGGAGGTTGTAGGCGGTGCTCCCCGGGTCGAGCCGGTGGAGCCACCAGAGCCGCTCCTGGCCGTAGGAGAGCGGTGCCGGCCCGGTTCCTTTCCGGGGCAGCACCATCGAGCGCTCGAGGTCGACGCCCTTCTTCGCCAGGAGGGCGTCCAGGAGGGCGCGCTTCCGGTCCGAGAGCTGCGCTACGCGGTCCTTGTTCGTCGCCATCCGCTCAGTCCTCCTCCGGCCCGGCGACGCCGAGCTCGGCGAGCAGGGCCTCGGCCTCTTCTTCGGACAGATCCTCGATGCGCTCCAGGGCCTCGGCGATCGCGTCGGCCTCCGTGGTGTCCGGCCGCGCCGCCTCGATCTGCTCGGCCAGACCGGCGACGGTCGGAGCCCGGAACAGGGTGCGCAGCGCCAGGCGGACGGAGAAGCTCTCCTCGATCCGCGCGGCGACCCGGGTCGCCATCAGCGAGTGCCCACCGAGATCGAAGAAGTGGTCGTGGACGCCGACACGGTCCTCCGGCAGCCCCAGGAGCTCGCTCCAGATCCGGGCGAGCTCCCGCTCCACCGGCGTCCGCGGCGCGATCCACTCCTCGGTCTGAGTGAGCTCCGGCAGGCTCAGGCGTCCGAGGGCCGCCCGGTCGAGCTTGCCGTTCGGGGTGAGCGGCATCGCCTCCAGCGGGTGGAAGACGCCCGGGACCATCGGCTCCGGCAGGTGCGCCCGCAGGTGGGCCCGCAGGGCGGCGGCGAGATCCTCGCCGGAGCCGTCCGCCGGCACCACGTAGGCCACCAGGACCGTTTCGCCGCGCCGGTCGCGCGGCAGGACCGCGGCCTCGCGGACCGCGGCGTGGCCGCCGAGCACCGCCTCGATCTCCCCCGGCTCGATGCGTTGGCCGCGGATCTTGACCTGGTGATCGATGCGGCCGAAGTACTCGATCTCACCGTCGAGGCTCCAGCGGGTGCGGTCCCCGGTGCGGTAGAGCCGCTCGCCGGGACCGGCGAACGGGTTCGGGATGAAGCGCTCGGCGGTGAGGGCCGGGCGGCCGAGATAGCCGTTGGCGAGCTGGACCCCGGCCAGGTGGAGCTCCCCCAGGACGCCGACCGGGACCGGCTGGAGGTCGGGGTCGAGGACGTAGACCCGGGTGTTGGCGACCGGCTTGCCGATCGGAATGCGGCGCCTGCCGGCCGTCGGTGTGCCCACCGGGCAGGGCCACCAGGTCACGTCCACCGCCGCTTCCGTCGGCCCGTAGAGGTTGTGGAGCTCGACGCCGTGGGGGCCCAGGCTCTCGGTGAAGCGGGATGCCAGCTCCGCGGGCAGGGCCTCGCCGCTGGAAAAGACCCGGCGCACACCCGCCAGGCACGACAGGTCCGCCACGTCGACGAGGGCCTGGAGCATCGACGGCACGAAGTGGAGGACCGTGACGCCGGTGCGGCCGACGGCGTCCTCCAGGTAGTGGGGATCGCGATGTCCGCCGGGCCGCGCCAGCACCATGGTGGCGCCGGTCGTCAGCGTCCAGAAGAGCTCCCAGACGGAGACGTCGAAACCGATCGGCGTCTTCTGCATCACGCGGTCGCCGGGGACGAGGCCGAAGGTCTCCTGCATCCACAGGAGGCGGTTGGCGATGCCGCGGTGGCTGTTGACCGTGCCCTTGGGCCGGCCGGTGGAGCCGGAGGTGTAGATGGCGTAGGCCGGGCCGTCGAGGCCGAGGGACGAGGCGGGCGGGGCAGCGGCGAGGTCGTCGTGATCGCCCGGATCTGCGCCCCGGTCGGCCCGGTCGCCCCGGTCGCCCCGGTCGGCCGAGTCGGGCTCCCGGACGCTCAGAACGGTGAACGTGCGTTCGGCGCCCGCCACCGCCTGCCGGATCGTTGGGGCGCCGGCGGCGAGCGGCTCGGCGGTGAGGACCACCGGGCGGTCGAGGCCGATCGCGAAGTCGCCCAGCATGAAGGCGAGTCGATCGCCGGGGAGATCGGGCTCCAGGGGGACGTAGGCGGCGCCGGACTCGAGCACGGCCAGGAGAGCGGTCACCATCTCCGGCGAGCGCTCGATCATCACCCCGACCCGGTCCCCCGGCCGCACGCCGGCTTTGGCCAGGCGCCGGGCGAGGCGCCGGACGCGGTGGGCGAGGGCGGCGTAGCTCAGGCAGCGGGGGCCGGAGGGGGCGGTCTCTCCGTCGAGCACCACCGCCACCGCGTCGGGCGTCCGCCGGGCCTGCTCGGCGAAGGCCTCGTGGAGGGGGCGCGGGGCGTAGTCCCTGTCGGTGGCGTTCCAGGTGTCGAGGAGCTGCTCGCGCTCCGTTTCGCTCAGCAGGGGGAGCTGGGCGAGCGGCGTTTCGGGGTGCTCGACCGCGCCCCGGAGCAGCGTCTCGAGGTGGGCGACCAGTCGCTCGGCGGTCTGCCGTTCGAACAGGTCGGCGTCGTACTCGAGGATGCCGCCGACGCCGATCCCGTTCCGGACTCCATTCTGGTGAGGGCCGTCGCCGTCGCCGTCGCGCTCGCGCAGGCGGAAGGCGAGGTCGGTCTGGGCCGCTCCCGGCGCCGCCGGCCAGGGCTCCAGGGTGAGCTCCGGTAGCTCGACGGCGCCGAACGGCACGCTCTGGAGGGCGAGCAGAGCCTGGTAGAGGGGCGTGCGGTCGAGGCGGCGTTCGACGCCGAGGTCGTCGACCAGGCGCTCGAAGGGGACCTCCTGGTGGGCGTAGGCCTCGATCGTGGTCTCGCGCACCCGGGCGAGGAGGTCGCGGAAGCCCGGGGCGCCGGTGAGGTCGGTGCGGAGCGCCAGGGTGTTGACGAAGAAGCCGATCAGCGGCTCGAGCTCGGTGCGGCGGCGGTTGGCGACCGGGGTGCCGACGGTCAGGTCGAGCTGGCCGCTGTAGCGTCCGAGCAGGGCGGAGACGAGGGCCAGGAGCCCCATGAAGAGGGTCGCGCCGTCCTGGCGGCAGAGGGCCGCGAGGGCGTCGGTGAGCTCCGCCGGCAGGGCTACCGGCACCTGGGCGCCGCGGCCACGGCGCACCGGCGGCCGCGGCCGGTCGGTCGGCATCTCGAGGTCCGGCGCGCCCGCGAGGCGCCTGCGCCACGGAGCGAGCATGCGCTCCAGGGCGTCCCCCTGGAGCCAGCTCCGCTGCCAGGCCGCGAAGTCGGCGTACTGGACGGGCAGCTCGGGTAGCTCTGCCACGTCGAGGACGACTCCGTCTGCCGCGCCGGCGTGGCGGACCGCCCGAGCCGTCCGATAGAGGGCGGCCAGGTCGCGGACGAAGACGCCGGTCGACCAGCCGTCGGTGGCGATGTGGTGGATCGAGGCGACCGCGGCGTGCTCGTCCGGGGCGAAGCGCACCAGCAAGGCGGTGAGGAGCGGCGGCTGCGCCAGGTCGAAGGGGCGCCGCACGACGGCGGCGGCCAGGGCGCTCGCCTCCGCCGTGGCGCGCTCGGCGGGCAGCCGCCCGAGGTCGACGACCGGCAGCGGTACCTGGACAGCGGGGGCGACCTCCTGGACCGGCTCACCGGCCACGGCCCGGATGCCGGTGCGCAGGATCTCGTGGCGGCGCACCACGCCGGAGAGCGCCGCCGCCAGGGCCGCCGTGTCGAGGTGCCCGCGGAGGCGCAGGGCGATCGGCACGTGGTAGGCGGCGTTGCCCGGCTCGAGCTGGTCGAGGAACCAGAGGCGCTCCTGGCCGAAGGAGAGCCGGGCGGGCGGCGCGTCCGCGGGACGCCGGGTGAGGGGCGGCGGCACCGCAGCCGCAGCCTCGGCCTCCGGACCCTCGGCGGTTTCCGCGGCCATCCGGCGCTCGATCGCCTGGGCGAGGCCCACGAGCGTCGGCTGCTCGAAGAAGAGCCGCAGCGGCAGCTCGACGCCCAGGGTGTCGAGGATGCGGGCGTTGACCCGGACCGCCAGCAGGGAGTGGCCGCCGAGGGCGAAGAAGTGGTCGGAGGCGCCGACCCGGGGCACGTCCAGCAGCTCGCTCCAGATCTCCGCCAGGGCCGTCTCGACCGGGGTGCGTGGCGCGACGAAGGTGGCTTCGGCGGCCGACTCCATCGCCACCGGGAGCCGCTCCAGGGCCGCCCGGTCGAGCTTGCGGTTGGGGGTCAGGGGGAGCGCATCGAGCAGGACGAAGGCGCTCGGCACCATGTAGGCCGGCAGGCGCTGCTCGATCTCGGCCCGCAGCCTGGCCGCGAAGCCCTGCGCGTCGTCGGTGCCCGCCGCGTCAGGGTCCGCCTCATCCGTGCCCGCCGCCTCGGGCACGACGAAGGCGACCAGCCGCGGCGCGGAGGCGGAGCCGGCAGCGCCTGCCCCGCGAGCCCCCGCGTGCAGCAGCACCGCCGCCTGGCGGACGGTCGGCGAGCGGGTGATCTGGGCCTCGATCTCGGCGGGCTCGACCCGGAAGCCTCGGACCTTGACCTGGCGGTCGCGGCGGCCGGCGAAGACGACGTCCCCGTCCGGCAGGTAGCGGCCCAGGTCGCCGGTACGGTAGACGCGCTCACCCGGGGCTCCTGCCGCGCGGGGATCGCGCTGGCCGTCCCCGGCGGAGCTGTCGACCGGCGTGAAGCGCGCCGCGGTGAGGGCGGGGTCGCCCAGGTAGCCGAGGGCGACGTGGGGGCTGCGCACGGCGATCTCACCCAGCTCGCCGATGCCGCACAGGGCATCGTCCGGACCGAGCACCAGGAGCTGGACGTCCTCCATGCCTCGGCCCAGGGGGAGGGCGGCTGTGCCTCGGCGATCCGGAGCCTGTGCAGTGCCCGCTGTTGCGGGGTCTGAGTAAGGCCGCTCTCTTCCCTCCGCACGCTGGAGGAGCGGGTCGGAGTGACGGGGAGTCTCCAGCGCGACCGGGTGATAGCCGACCGCCCGCTGAGTCTCGGTCGAGCCGTAGTAGTTGACGACCTGGACCGCCGGGGCCAGCGCACGGAGCCGCTCGACGTCGCCGACGGTCAGCACTTCGCCGACGAAGAAGGCGTGGCGGAGATCCGGCAGCCGGACTTCCGCGGAACCCTCTCTTCCTGTGCTGCCGGCGACAGCGGTCCACGAGGGAGCCTCCGCGGGGGCTTCCCTGGACGCGGTGGCGGCGTCGGAGAGCAGGCGCCCCAGCGCCGGCGTGAAGTGGCCGACGGTGAGCCGCTCCCGGGCCATCCAGGCGGCGAGCCGGCGAGGGACTTCGAGGTCGCGGGGCTCCGGGACGACCACGGTGCCGCCGAGCTGGAGCGGGGTGAAGACGTCCCGGTGGAGCGGGTCGTGGGCCAGGCCCGAAAGGAGGCTGAAGCGGTCGCCGTCGTCGAGGCCGAAGGCCCGGCGCTGCCACGGCACGAAGTGGGTCAGGGAGCCGTGGCGCCCGAGGATCCCCTTGGGCTCGCCGGTCGAGCCGGAGGTGAAGGCGACGTAGGCGGCGTCGTCCGGGCCGACCTCGACCTCGTGGCCGGGGGGCGTCTGCGGCAGCTCCGTGAGCCAGCACCTGAGCGCGGCGGAGCCGGCGGGCACGGTAATGCGTGCCGCTGGTCCGGATGGGCTCGACTCGCCCGCCTGGCGTACCCGCCCGGGTCCGTCCGGCGCTCCGAGCGGATCGAGCGCCGCGTCCAGCTCCGCCGGCACCGGGCCGGCCGCTTCCAGAGCGAGGAAGGCCCGGGGCGCGGCGAGCTCGACGGTGCGCGCCAGGCGGGGCGCCGGCTGGGCCGGGTCGAGCACGACGAAGGCGCCGCCGCTCTCCAAGACGGCGAGGAGCGAGACCACCAGGCCGGCGCTCCGGTGGCCGAAGATGACCACCCGGTCGCCGCGGGTCACGCCCTGCGCCTGGAGGGCGGCGGCGAGGCGGGCGCTGGCTGAGCTCAGATAAGCGTAGCTCCAGGACCCGTCCGGGTCGGTGACCGCCGTGCGGTCCGGCGTGGCCGCCGCGTGCTGTGCGACCAGATCGTGGAGCGCACCCTCCCAGGCGTCGCCCAGGGGTGCCTCCGGCGCCGGCAGCAGGGAGCGGGCGTCCACCGTGACCAGGGAGAGCGTGCCGATCGGCCGCTCGGGCGCCCCGACCGGGTCAGCGACCTGCCACGCCAGGTGCTCGAGCTGGCGGAGCAGCTCCTCCATGCGTGGCCGGTCGAAGAGATCGGCGTTGTAGACCAGGTCGAGGGAGATGCCGTCGTCGTCCTCGCGGGCGTAGATCGTCAGGTCGAACTTCGCATGGGCCAGCGGCACCCGGTGGGGCTCGAGGGTGACCTCCGGCAGCTCGATGGGCGCCGCCGGCAGGTTGAGCATGTTGAAGAAGACCTGGAAGAGCGGGGTCCGGGAGAGGTCCCGCTCCGGGAGGACTTCCTCCAAGATCCGCTCGAACGGCACGTCCTGGTGGGCGTAGGCCTCGAGCGCCGTCGTCCGCACCCGGTCGAGCAGCTCGTTGAAGGTCGGGTCGTCGCCGAGATCGGTGCGCAGCGCCAGGGAGTTGAGGAAGAGGCCGATCAGGCCTTCGACCTCTTCGTGGCGGCGCCCGGCGATCGGCGTCCCCACCGTCAGGTCGTCCTGGCCGGAGAGGCGGGCGAGGAGCACCTCGAGCAGGGCGAGGAGGGTCATGAACAGGGTGACCCCGCGGCGGCGACCGAGGGCGCGCAGGGCGTCGTGGAGCGCGGGTGGCAGGGTGCGGACGATCTCCCCGCCGGTGAAGGTCTGGACCGCGGGGCGCGGCCGGTCGGTGGGCAGCTCGAGGGGCGGGGCGTCGCCGAGGCGGCCGCGCCAGTAGTCGAGCTGTCCGTCGAGGGCGCCCGAGGCGAGGCCCTGGCGCTGCCAGACGGCGTAGTCGGGGTACTGGATCGGCAGCTCCGGGAGGTCGGTTACCTCGCCGAGCCGGGCCGCCCTGTAGCCCGCGGCGAGCTCGCGCACCAGGACGTCCATCGACCAGCCGTCGGCGACCACGTGGTGGACGACCAGGGAGAGGAGGTGGTCGTCGGGAGCGAGGCGCAGCAGCAGGGCGCGGAGCAGCGGCCCCCGCGCGAGGTCGAACGGCCGCTCGGCGGCGCTCTCCAGCCAGCGGTCCGACGTGGCCTCCCGCGCCGCCGCGGGCAGGCCCGAGAGGTCGACGATCGGCAGGGTGAGGGTCAGCCGCGGCGCGACCCGCTGGACCGGCCGGCCGTCCAGCTCTCCGAACGTGGTCCGGAGCGACTCGTGGCGCGCCACGACCAGATCGAGCCCTGCCACCAGGGCGCCGGGGTCGAGCGTCCCGCGGAGGCGGACCGACCCGGGGATGTGGAGCGAGGCGTTGCCCGGCTCGAAGCGCTCCAGGAACCAGAGCCGCTCCTGGGAGGAGGAGAGGGGGAGCGGGCCGTCCTCCGTCCGCCGTTCGATCGCCCCGGCCGCGCCCTGGCTCTCGGTGGCCTCCAGCGCCGCCGCGAGCCCGGCGACCGTCGGGGTCTCGAACAGGCTCCGGAGCGGCAGCTCGAGGCCGAGGGCCGTGCGCACCCGCGAGACCAGGCGGGTCGCCACCAGCGAGTGGCCGCCGAGGTCGAAGAAGCCGTCGTGGACTCCGACCCGCTCGACCCCCAGGACGTCCTCGAACAGCCCCGCCAGGACCTCTTCCATCGGCGACCGGGGCGCGACGAACCGGCCCGTCTCGAGACCCTCGGCCGGCACGCCGCGGGCGAGGAGCGCCCGGCGGTCGATCTTGCCGCTCGGCGTCCGCGGCAGCTCCGCGACCTCGACCACGGCCGCCGGCACCAGGGCGCGGGGCAGGCGCTCGCCCAGCCAGCCTCGGAGGTCGAGGTCACTCTGGTCGCTCTGGCCGTTCGGGCCGCTCGGGCCGCGCGGGCCGTCCCCTCGGGCCACGACCCAGGCGACCAGCCGCACGTCGCCCGGGGCGGCCTCCGGCGCTACCACCGCCACCTCCCGCACGGCCGGATGGCCGGCGAGCACCGCCGCGATCTCGTCCGGCTCGACCCGCTGGCCGCGCACCTGGACCTGGTGGTCGAGCCGGCCCAGGTACTCGATCCGGCCGTCGGGCAGCCACCGGGCCAGGTCGCCGGTGCGGTAGAGGCGACCGCCGTGCGGCCTGCCTTGCGAAGCCGGCGCGCCGGCGCCGATGCTCGGTCCGACACCGCCCGCTTCGGGGCCATCGGCGACGAACGGGT
>CAWJLS010000008.1:0-464637 GCA_963843755.1 uncultured Acidobacteriota bacterium | reverse complement strand
TGCAGGAACACCGGAATCGGGTCGACGGCGCCGAAGGCGATCGGACCGACCTGGATCAAAACGTTCGGTTGGATGTCGAAGAGAGCGGACTGGCCGCGCGCCACCACGCCCCCGTCGGGGCTGCAGGTGATCCGCACCCTGTGGAGACCGGGCTCCACGGGAATGTTGGAGATGAAAAACGTCCCCTCGTCATTGACCTGCGCCGTACGCCCGAGGAGCGAGGCCGTGCAGTCGGCGCCGAGTTGGGCGTGGGCGGGGAGAGCAGTGAAGGCGGCGACAACCAGGCCCACCAGTAGCACGATCGAGGATAGTGGACCCCGCGTGTCAGTGTGTCGTCCTAGTTTCATCTGCTCACTCCTCGATCTGCCTTTCGCCAACTACCCTCTAGGACCAGCCGTTGCGTCACGCCAGAAGCTCGATGGTGAAGCCCATTTCGATCCATTGCCGTTCTATTAGGACGTCGGCTCGCCGTATGGCGTGACGGTCATCCCCTCTTTCCAGATCTGATCCGGCAGCATCGGCCCCCCGTCCTCGACGGCGGGGCCGAACCTCTGGTCCTTCGGGCTGAATGGCAGCACCTTGACCTCCTGCTTCAGCTTGAACGGTGGCGAGCAGTAGGCGCCCTTTGCTTCTACCTCCGGCTCATCGAGCTCACGGGACTCGCAGGTGCGCGACCACAGGATGAGATCTTGGTACCCGTCTCGGTTCCGGTCACCGACCAAAACACGGACAAAGGTCCTGAAGCCTGGCCGGGGTTCGTCGGTAGCATCGATCTCTCGTCTCGGGGCGGCGATATAGACCCATCGCCCACTCGGGTCCTTCTCCTGGTTTGCCACACTGGTCTCTCCGAGCTTGACCTTCTGTAGCTTCCCGAGAGCTTTCCCGCCGGACTCCAATGGCCAGAGATAGAGCCACGTCTCGTACTGCTCGTAGTAGGGTGTCGTGTCGTCCGCCACGACCAGGAGCGCCAAATAGTCGATCCCTTCACCCTCTCCTTGGTTGCTGTCCCGGATATGGATCAGGCCGAGACGAAGGGACGATCCCGTCCGGATATTTCCGAACTCTGGAGCCTCGATCCGAACCATGAACATGAGCCTCTCGTTGGGGCCTTCGAATCCGAGGAGCACATTGTGCTGATCGACGTTTTCGCCGATGGCGAACGCCTGATCTCCCACCCCCAGAACCTCATACACGTGCTCCAGAGGCATCGAGGTAGCCTCAGAAGGTGTGTAAATAGGCCAAAGGCGGCGTACCCTTCGTGTCGACCAAGACACCCGGGCAATGAAGCTCGGGAAGAAGGAGACGCCGCCATGGGTGAGAAGAGCACCGAAGAGAGGTTTGGGTCAAGAGGGATCTGGGAGAGCCTGGAGGAGTTGGCTCGTGAGCGGATCCAGGAGTTCGTCCAGGGGCTCCTGGAGGAGGAGGTCACGGCACTGGTGGGTCGCAAGAAGAGCGAGCGGCGCCCGTTGGTGGGTGAGGGAGCGACGGTCTACCGCAACGGGTACGGCAAGCCGCGGCGGCTGTCGATGAGCTGCGGCACGGTCGAGGTGCGACGGCCACGGGTTCGAGGGCTCGAGGAACGGTTCGAGAGCCAGGTGCTGCCGCTGTTCAAGCGTCGTAGCGAGCAGATCGGCGAGTTGCTGCCCCAGCTCTACCTGCACGGCCTGGCTCAGGGGGATTTCGAGCTGGCGCTGCGTGGTCTTCTGGGGGACGGGGCGCCCCTTTCGGCGAGCTCGATCGAGCGTCTGCGAGGCAAGTGGGTGGCCGAGTACGAGGCCTGGAGACGCCGGTCGTTGAGCGGCCTGGAGCCGGTCTACCTGTGGGCCGACGGGATCTACGTCAAGGCCGGTCTCGAGAAGGACAAGGCCGCCCTGCTCGTCGTCCTCGCGGGTCTGCGCGACGGACGCAAGGTGATCTTGGCCATCGAGCCGGGACCTCGAGAGTCCCATGCCGCGTGGGGCGACCTCCTGCGCGGCCTGCGCCAGCGGGGCCTGAGACCTCCTCGGCTCCTCATCGCCGACGGTCACCTCGGCATCTGGGCCGCCGTGGCCGACGTCTTTCCCGAGATCGGCGAGCAGCGGTGCTGGAACCATCGGATGCGCAACGTCCTGGATCGATTGCCGAAGCGTCTCCAGGCCGAGGCGCGGGCCCTGCTGCGACAGATGCCCTACGCCGAGACGCGAGCGGACTGCGAGCGGCTGCGGGACCAATTCGTCGAGCGCTTCGGTGCCGAGCATCCCGCCGCCGCCGAGACGCTCCTCCGGGACTGGGAGCGGATGGTGGCCTTCTACGACTTCCCCAAGGAGCACTGGAAGCACATCCGCACGACCAACCCCGTCGAATCGCCCTTCGCCTCCGTGCGCCTGCGGACCGACGCCGGCAAACGCTTCAAGAAGGTCGTCAACGCCACCGCGCTCATCTGGCGCTTGCTCATGGTCGCCGAACGGACTTTCCGCCGGCTCGATCACCCCGAGCTCCTGCCAGAGGTCGCCATGGGAGCCCGCTTCGTCGACGGAGTCAGAGTCCTCGACGAGCAACCACAACTCACCGACACGGAGGCCGTCGCCTGAGGACGTTTACACACTTCTTGACGTGACCTCGAGGCATCCCGGCGATCTCCCAAGCCTGCTGCGGTGGCTCGAGCCTCTGGCCGCTCAAGCGGGAGGGACTCGAGAGCAATGAGCAGATCGATATCATCATCAAGATGTGCTTCCACTTCATGGCGTGTCTCCACGTGGACGGGCAAACGGCAGGCCGCCCTCCATCGGCACGTCGATCCGGACCCACTGGCCCGCCGTAGGCAGCTCGCCGTCGGGGCTGGTCTCGATCCAACCGGTTCGGATCTCCAGCTCGAAGGACGGCGAGAGCCCCTCGGCCACGTCGCTCGGGGTGTCTCCGTCCTCGACCCGGTAGAGCGTGAGAGCGATCGGCACCGCGCGGTCAGCCTGGATTAGCCACCGCCGGACCTCCACGGTCTCGAGATCCGCAACGTAGGAGACCTCGTCCCCGAGATTCTCCCGGTGGCCAAGCGGAGCGGGGTGCTCGTCACCGTAGTGGCTGAACCGTTCTTCGTACAGGGTCACCACGCCGTCCATGGAATCGAGCTCGAAGCTCGCGTTCGAGGCGTTGAACGCTCCGGCATGACCTGAAAGCGAGATCTCGCCGGACAGCGGCCGTCGCATCCTCATCTCCTGAGCTGAAGGCATCTTCGCATTGTAGCCTCCGACGAGCGACAGCAACCGCGGCGAGAACGGTGCGGTGCCGGATCTCAACCCGTGATGCGCTGAGAATCCCGGTTGCGCTGATGTCACGGTTTGGTTACGATCGAATCATGGACGTGGACGCAGCAGACGTCGCGGTCTCGGAGATCGCCGCCGCGATCGGCGTACCCGCCCGGGCCCGCATGCTCTACTGCCTCTTGGACGACCGGGCCCGGACCGCCACCGAGCTCGCGGTGATCGCCGACGTCAGCCCCCCGACGGCGAGCGTCCACCTCAAGCGGCTCGAACGTTGCCGCCTGGTCAAAGCCCTCCCCCAGGGCCGCCACCGCTACTACCGCCTCGCCGGGCCCGAAGTGGCGACGGCGCTCGAAGCGCTGAGCGTGCTGACGGCGGGGTCGATCGAAACGTTCGTCCCGAGCACCCCCGATCGCCTCCGCAACGCGCGGACCTGCTACGACCACATCGCCGGGAGCCTCGGCGTCGGGCTGTGCAAGGCCTTCGAATGGAGAGGCTGGCTCCAGGGGCCCGCCGAGGACAAGGCATACCACCTCACCGACGACGGCCGGCGAGGCTTCGAGGCCCTCGGGGTCGACATCGACGCCGCGATGTCCCGCCGTCGTCGCTTCGCCTTCGCCTGCCTCGACTGGAGCGAGCGCCGCGCCCACCTGGGAGGTGCCCTGGGGGCCGCCGTCCTCGACCTCGCCCTGGACCGAGGCTGGGTGCGGAGAGACCTGGACAGCCGGATCCTCGAGGTGACCGAGAAAGGTCACCACGCCCTGCGAGAGCGCGTGGGCCTGGCGCTCCACTGACGGCGGGCGGAGCAGCAGCCGACGAGGTATCCGTCGCCGCGCCGACGATTTGATGAATGACGAAGCGTTCACGCGCCTCCGGTGAGACTCTCCTCCCGTGACAACGGAGGACGAGCTGAGCCACGAGCTTCAACCAGAAGACTGGAGGCCCCCCAGATGATCGCCATGATCTTCGAGTACTGGTTCGATCCGGACGCACCCGAGGCCTACGCCGAGTACCTGGACACTGCCGACGAGATCCGCACCTACCTGCCCGCGATCGACGGCTACTTGGGCGTCGAGCGGTTCAAGAGCTGCACCGACGAGTCCAAGTACCTCGCCCTCGGCTTCTTCGAGGACGAAGAGGCGGTGGCGCGGTGGCGCAACCACCCGGAGCACCGGCGCGTCCAGGCCCTCGGCCGCCAGCGCTTCTTCACCGACTACCGCCTGCGCATGGCCGAAGTGGTGCGGGACTACGGCCCTTCCGAGCGGAGCCAGGCGCCACGGGACAGCCGGAAGGCCCACGATCAGACAAGTAGAGAGGCTTCGTGATGCACGACCTGGAGATCCTCTTGGACGACCGTCCTGGCGAGCTCGCGCGCATGGGCGAGATCCTGGGCAGGGCCGGCGTCAGCATCGAAGGAGGCGGCGTCTTCGTCGTCGGCGGGCGGGGGATCGGCCATTTCCTCTTCCGAGACGGTCCCGCCGCCCGGGACGCCCTGGTGGCGGGAGGGATGACCGTCGCCGCCTGCCGCGAGGTCCTCATGCTCCGTCTCGACCAGGAGGAACCGGGCCAGCTCGGCAAGATCTCCCGGGCCATGGCCGACGCGGGCGTGAATATCGAGGTGCAGTACAGCGACCACGACCACCGGCTCGTCCTGCTCGTCAACGATCCTCAGCGCGCCGCGGAGGTGGCCGGTCGCTGGGCGGCGGGGAGCGCCGAATTGGGCCAGTCGCCGCGCATCAGGTTGGAGAGGACGCGGTCGGCGAGGAGCTTGCCGCCGGTCTGGTAGGTCGGGCAGTAGTTTGCTTGCGTTTCGGCGTAGAGGATGTGCTGGACGGGAGTGCCGCGCCCTCCGGACCCTGAACATGGACGTGAGCACGAGGCTCCTCCCTGGAGAAGAAGAAACGGAACGGACCCTCTCGAAAGATCGTCGGGCTCAAGGCGGCATTCTACTGGACTGGACCGGCTGCAAAGGTTTCGGCGACAGGCAGCATCTACTGGATCGAAGGCAATCTGGGTAACGGGAGGCCACCGCTTGTGTTCGGCCACGGACCTTGGCGTGCTGCCGCAGCGCGCAACCGGAGCTCCCTAGCCTCATTCCGGATTTGCACGCCGCCAAGCCTAACTTGCTGGGGAAGACTCAAGAACGAGACTCGCTCACCCCACCGCGGTGGACTGCGAACGCCGATTCCACCATTTCGAGCCTCGCTAGAATCCAGACCTCCTGACCTACCCCTCGTAGCTCCCTGAAACCACAGGGTCGCCCCTTGTGAGGGGTGCGGACCCAAAACTGTCCGGTCTGGGCGATCCGGAGGGTACCAGCGCCCGTGCGCCGGGGGCAGAGGCCCGCGAGGCCGAGGGTGGGCCTGCGGACCCAATACTGTCCGCTCCGGCGGCCGACCCGGCTTCGGCGGCGTTCTCGTTGGACCACGATCCGTCCGATCGCTCGCCGGCTCAGCTCGGCCAGGTCCTCGGCCTCGACCGGGCTCCGGAGGTCAAGACCTTGCGCAGGAAGCTCGCCCGGCTCGCCGCTCAGGGCTGCTCGGCCGAGCTCGGCCACGCCCTGGCCCGGCGCCGGGTCGCCACCCGGGGGCACGCCCTGGGCTTCCTCTATGTCGATGGCCACGTGCGCGCCTACCACGGCCGCCGTGAGATCCCGAAGGCCCACGTGACCCGGATGCGGATTGCGATGCCCGCCACCGCCGCCCGCTTCCCAGGCGCTCGAAACGCCTCGAGCGGCGATCAACCGGACATTTTGGAGCGGGGGTAGGTCAGGAGGTCTGGATTCTCCTCGTCTTGTCGATGGTCGGTCTGCTCCTCGATCGACTGAAGTGCCGGGACGGGCGGGACATTTGCTTGACTACTTTGGGCAAGGTGGTCATACTCTCACTTTCTAAAATTCCGACAAAGCTCGAGACTGATCTCGAGCCCGAGAGCTGGGAGGTTCTCCATGCGTCATGCAATCGCCCTTGGCGACCGGTTTGTGGCCTCCATTCTGCGCTCCGCCTTGCCCGCCGCCCTCTGCGGGCTGTTGCTCACCGGATGCCCGGAGGCTCCGGACGAGCAACCCACCCAAGGCCAGGGGATGGACGCGACGGCGACGGCCGCCTCCTCCGGGCAACCGTGCGCCCCGGGCACTCAGTGCCTCCCCGTCGACTCCAACGGGCAGCCGAGCTCGGACGGCACGAGCATCGCTCAGTGCTCCGGCACGTTCCCCGATTACGTCGTCGAGAAGACGCTGTTCCCAGATGGATACGACGGGCCGTGGTTCCAGCTCGCCCAGAACTACCCGTCCACCCCACCGACGGACGGCGACCAGCCCTGGGCCAAGATCGACTTCCGCGCCAGTCCCGAAACGGCGGACGAGTACCTCTACGCCCTGCGCGACTACGCCTTCGACGGCATGATCGCCGCCGACTTCCGGCCGCAGGAAAACTCCGTGCGCGCCTGGTTCCACATCCCCCTGATGAACTACGGCCCGGGCCGGCGCGAGCTGGTCCACGGGCTCACCCAGGAACGGACGCTGCACTACCCGGAGCTCGGCATTCGCCAGGGCGCCTCTGTCAGCAACTACGCCATCGGCTTCTACAACGACGCCGGCGGCTACACGACGGGGCAGGTCTGGGCCCAGCCCGACAATCCCGACCTCTCGAAGACCCGCTTCGCGGAAGGCACCATGGTCTTCAAGATCCTGTTCACCGCCGCGGTGCCCAGCGATTTCGAAGATCCCGCCAACTACCTCGTGCAGGGTGCGCCCGAGTGGCAGATCGCCACCGGCAACGGGCAGTTGACCACAGTGCGACTCCTCCAGATGGACGTGGCCGTGCGCGACGATCGGGCCCAACCGTCGGGCTGGGTCTACGGCACCTTCGCCTTCGACAAGGACGCCCCCGACCCGGTCGCCTGGAATCGCCTCCGGCCGGTCGGCCTGATGTGGGGCAACGACCCCGGCTACACCCCGGCCGACCAGACCGCCGGCAAGCCCCTGAAGGAGGCCTACATCAGCCCCGAGATCCCCGCCTTCGCCAAGAGCCACCTCGGCTGGGCCGGGCGGGTCAACGGGCCGGTGGACAACCCGATCTCCGCCTGCATGAGCTGCCACAGCACGGCACAGTACCCGGTCGACGCCGCCCTCGCGCCCTTCAGCTCCGCATGCAAGACCGACCAGCAGAAACTCTACTGGTTCCGCAACCTCGCGGGATCCGCGGCCTTCGGCGCGGTGAGCTCCAAGACCTGCCTGCCCACGACGGTCACGCCGCAGGCCGTGTCGCTCGACACCTCGCTCCAGATGCAGGTCGCCATGCAGAGCTTCTTCCAGTACAAAGACATCAACCCTTGCCTCGCCGAGGCGCCAAGCGCCGAAGCGGTCTCACCGGAGGCCGTCAGGTCCCGCTACCGCTCGACCGACGCTCCACGGGTGATGCGCGGCGGGGCTCCCGGAGAGTGAGGGGGAAGTCCGGCATGGGCCTTCTGCCGGGGAACAGCTAGCAGCCCTGAGCGGAAAAGCTCAGTGGAGGCCGCCGCGGAGGAGATATCGCCGGCAACGACACGCCCAGGAGACGTGTCGCGGCAATTGGCTTTCGGCGACACGTCCTACGACAAGAAGACCGGGATGCCCCTGGCGGCTTCCCAACGTGGCTCTGCCGTCAGCTCGTCCTTGTACCGTTCTCCCACCCCGCCTACGGGTGGATCAGCACGGGAGCCAGTTGCGTTCCCGGACCGATCATCCGCGCCCACGAGCAACCGCCGCAGCTCCAGCCCGCGTCGCTGTCGTAGGTGACCTGCCGGTTTCCGTTGCTGGTGTCGACCAGGAAGCCCGGGCTCGGCAGGGTGGTGACCACCGTTCCCTGCCTCGGCGCGTTCGGAACGAACGCCAGGAGGACGGTGTCGACAGGCGTCATCGGAACCACCTGGGGGCCGAAGAGGGAGAAGCCGGCGACCAGTCCGGGGGCCCCTCCCGCGGCAACTTGTGCGTGGCCGACCGTGAGCTGCGCCGATACCTGGCTCTGGATCGTGAGCTGCCCGGGGGTCCCGTTGGGCTGGACTATTCCGATCCCGGAGGGCTCTGTCACGACCAAGGTCTGCCCGAGGTTCATCGGCACCATGTAGCTCGGCGTGATCACAACACCGGGGGCGAGCTGCTGCTGGCTCGTGAACACCTGAAGCTCTTCCTGCCAGGTGACCTGCATCGGCGACATGCCCGGCGGCTGCTGGATCCAGACGAGCGGCGAACCGCCCGGGGCGGGGCTCGACACCGACTTGAGCACGACCAGCTTGGACCCTGACTGCTGGAGCTGCTGGATGGTGGCCTGGGACATCTCGATCGCGACGCTATGGGTACCCATGCACTCTCCCTTTCGGTTCAATGGAAGCTGCGAAGATACCACCCGACGTGGAGTCCGCTCACCGGGCCTCGCCGGAGACGAAGGGCCGCCGACGACCGCGGACGGTGGACCGGCCAGACCGCGGGTGCTACCGGGCGGAGACCGCCTCCAGGGCCTTCTCCGGGGCGCGCTCCGCGGCCGCCGTCAGACCCTTCTCCAGGTAGGCAGCGAGCCCGGGGAAGAAGTCCTGGCCCAGGCTGTCGAGCGTCTGGCCCGACTCCAGCCACTCGAGCACCGTGTCCCAGCTTCCGTCCTCGGGGCCGCCCTCGCCGCAGCCCAGGGCCTGCCAGAGGCGGCCGGCGAAGTCGGGCATGATCGGCGCGGCGATGAGCGCTAGCACCTTGGCGGCCAGCAGCTCGAGGGCGATGCCGGTGCGGTTCTCCTGGCTGCGCGTCTCCACCAGCTTCCAGTAGCGCTCGCCCTGGCCGAAGCGCCGGGCCTCGCGGACCAGGTCGCTCATCACGGCGGTGACCTGGTGGAGCGAGAAGCTCTCCGGCTGGTAGCCCTCGGCCGCGTCCTGCAGGTGGCCCTGGAGGCGGTGGAAGAAGCGGCGATGGTAGTCGATCCAGTCGCCGGTGGCGGGGACGGTGTTGTCGAAGTCCGCCGCCAGCCGCTCGGCCAGCCCGCTCAGCCACCCCTGGACCCCGTCGAGCAGCTCACGGCGCACGGTGTCGCGGAACCGCGCGAGGGTGAAGTTGGTCTCCTCGCGCTCCGGCCCGTCGTAGGCGAGGAAGTAGCGGACGGCGTCGCGCGGCGCCTCGGCCAGCAGCTCGCGGCCCAGGATGCGATGGTTGCGGCTGGTGGAGAACTTCTTGCCGTCGAGGCGGTAGAGCTCGTTGACGATGTAGGCCGCCGGCAGCCGGATGTCCGGGTCGTAGGCGAGGTAGACGGCGTTGAGCAGCAGGCCGTCGTAGAAGCTGTTGTCGAAGCCGATCAGGCGGACGATGCGGCTCTCCGGCGAGCGCCAGTAGGCCTGGTAGCCGTCGTCGAGCCCCAGCTTTTCGGCCATGAGGCGGGCGTAGTTGAAGTAGCGCGGGCCGAGCTCGAACCACGACCACATCCGCTGGTCCTCGTAGCCTTCGACCGGCACCGGCACGCCCCAGTCCGTCGGGTAGGTGACGGCGATGTCCGGCGCGCCTTCCTCCAAGACGTGCTCGCAGAAGGCGCGGAAGCGCGGGCTCGACGGCGTGAACCGGTGGTGCACCTGGAGCTCGCGGGTGAAGCGGCTGAGCGGGAAGAAGAAGCGCTTGACGTCGCGGCTGCCGGCGGCGGCGCCGCAGCGGGTGCACTCGGGGTCGACCAGTTGGGACGGATCGTTGTACCAGCCGCAGGCCTCGCAGGTGTGGCCGGTGACGGCGCCGCCGCAGTGGGCGCAGCGGCCCCGGACGTACGGCTCGAACAGGTGGAGGTCGCACGCCTCGCAGTAGGGCAGCGGCGCCTCCCGCTCCTCCAGATGGCCTTCTTCGAGCAGGCGCGAGAAGCACTCCTGGACGATCGCCACGTGGTGCGCGTCCTTGTTGGGCTGCGGCGCCAGGGTCCGGCGCACCCCCGCCATCTCGAGCGTCTCGCCGATCTCGTCGAAATAGCGATCCGCGGTCTCCTGGGGGGTGAGACCCATCTCCTCGCTCAGGCTCTTGACGAACCAGGAGTTGTCGTCGGTGCCGGCGCCGTAGTGGGCGTCGTAGCCGCGCAGGCGCAGATACCGGGTGACGAAGTCCGAGCACAGGTAGGGGCCGGAGAGATGACCCAGGTGGAGGTCCCCGTTGGGGGTCGGGGCCGCCGAGGTCACCAGGATGCGCTCGACCCCTTCGGCTGTCACCGGCCCCCGGCCGACCGGAGCGGCCTCGCCGGCGACTTCGCCCGCCGGGTCGGTCCACAGCTCCTTCTGCTCCCAGTAGACATCCAGGAAGAAGAGGTCTTCGGTGTCCGACGCGTTGCTCAGCTCGTGCTCGTCGAACGGACGGTGGAAGGTGACGTCGCCGGGCTCGAGGAGCGCCTCTTCCTGGCCGATCCTGATCCGCCCCCGGCCGCTGGCGATGAAGAAGCTCTCGCACTCCTGGTGGGCGTGGGACTTGCTGGTCTCCCCGGGCCGCAGGACCGCCCAGACCGCGCCATACGGCGGGCTCACCACCCCTTCCCACGGGTAGACCTCTTGCAGGTCGGCGTTGTACGCACGGACGAACGACTTGGGATCGAGCTTGCGGATCAGCACTGCAGACCTCTCCTCGGAAGTGTTCTAGGGGAAACCGCGACTCGGCGGATCGACTCACATCTACCAGTGCTTTAGCATGCCACGGAAGAGACAGCCGCCCTCGACCGACGGCGGCTCCGCCTCTCCTCCGAACCTCGCGCCTCGAAACAGAGGTGCGGCTCTCCTTCTTGCAGCCGTCCCGCAGCAAGGCACTCGATGCACTGATGAAGCGACGCAAGACGTCAAAGGGTGTCGAGTGCGCCCGGGAGGCCCAACCATGAGCTCGGATCGCCGTTCCGCAACCGTCAGACCCCGGACCTCGGCCGTTGCCGCCGGGCGCCGCCCGGACCCGACCACCGGGGCCGCGCTGCCGCCGATCGTCCAGTCGACCACCTATGTCCAGGAGGCGGTCGGGGTCGATCGCGGCTACACCTACTCGCGAACGCTCAACCCCACCGTGTCGGCGCTCGAGGAGGCGTTGGCGGCGCACGAGGAGGCGGACCATGCCACCGCCTGGGCCTCGGGGATGGCGGCGATCACCGCCCTGGCGCTCACCCACCTGGGCTCCGGCGACCACGTGATCTGCTCCCGCGTGGTCTACGGCGGCACCGTCCGCCTGCTCGGCCAGATCCTGTCGCGCTTCGGGGTCACCGCGAGCTTCGTCGACGCCCGCGACCCCGAGACGATCCGGGCGGCGGTGCGCGACGAGACCCGGCTCGTCCTGGTGGAAACGCCCGGCAACCCGACCCTCGACCTGGTCGACATCGGCGCGGCGGCCGAGATCGCCCGCGATGCCGGCGCCCTGCTGGCCGTGGACAACACCTTCCTGACCGGGGTGCTCCAGCGGCCCCTGGAGCTGGGGGCCGACGTCTCGATCCACTCCACCACCAAGTTCATCGACGGGCACAACGCGGCGGTCGGCGGGGCCCTGCTGACCAACGACGGCGAGCTCCACGACCGGCTCCTGTTCGTCCGCAAGACCGCCGGCTCGATCCAGACCCCGTTCGGGGCGTGGCTCACCCACCAGGGCCTCACCACCCTGCCGCTGCGCATGGAACAGCACAGCCGCAGCGCCCTGGCCCTCGCCGAATGGCTCGAGCAGAGGTCCGAGGTGCGGCGGGTGCTCTACCCGTTCCTGCCCTCCTTTCCGCAGCACGAGCTGGCCCGGCGCCAGCAGGGCGCGGGCGGCGGCGTCCTCGCGTTCGACCTCACCGGCGGCGAGAAGGCGGCCCTGGCGATGCTGCCGGCGTTGCGGCGGGTCCTGCTGGCCGAGAGCCTCGGCGCCGCCCAGACCCTGGCCACCCATCCGGCGACCATGACCCACGCCGACGTGCCGGAGGACCAGCTCCGCGCCGTCGGGCTGACCGGCGGGCTGATCCGCCTGTCGGTCGGCCTGGAAGACCCCGAAGACCTGATGGACGACCTCGACCAGGCACTGAAGAAGGCAGCATTGCGGAGGGCCTCCTCATGAGCTCCCTGGTGGTCCTGAAGCTGGGCGGTTCGATCCTCGAAGGCCCGGAGAACCTGGACGCCGCGTCGCTCGAGATCTATCGCGAGGTCCGCGCCGGCCACCGGGTGGTCGCGGTGGTCTCCGCGTTCCGCGGCCGCACCGACGCCCTGACCGAGCTCGCCTGCCGCCTGTGCCCCGGCTCGTTCGGGCGCTCCCACTGCGCCTTGCTCGCCACCGGCGAGGCCGAGGCGACCGCGGCCCTCGCCCTCCAGCTCGACGGCGACGGCGTCCCCGCCGCATGCATCGGCATTCACCGGCTCGGCCTGCACACCCGCGGCGACGCGGCGGACGGCGAGCCGGTGGCGGTGAATCGCGAGGCGCTGACCTCGGCCCTCGAACAGGTCCCCGTGGTGGTCGTCCCGGGCTTCGCCGGGGTCGACGAGTACGGCGACACCACGCTCCTCGGCCGCGGGGGATCCGACCTGACGGCGATCTTCCTCGCCCAGGAGCTCGGCGCGCGCTGCCGCCTGATCAAGGACGTGGACGGATGGTACGAGCGCGACCCCGCGCTGCCGGGGACGCCGCCCGCCCGCTGGACCCGCCTGTCGTGGGACGACGCCATCGCCGACGGAGCGCCGGTGGTCCAGCCGAAGGCCGTGGCCCTGGCACGGAGCCGGAGCCTGGAGTTCGCGGTCGGCGCCGTCGGCACGGCACGGCCGACCCTGGTCGGGGCTGGCCCGACGCGGATGGAGCTCGCCCCGCCACCGCCGCCACCGCTCCGGGTCGCCCTGCTCGGCCTCGGCACCGTCGGCGGCGGGGTCTACGAGCGCCTGACGGAGCAGCCCGACCGCTACCGGATCGTCTCGGTCCTGGTGCGGGATGCGGCAAGGGCCCGCGACGTCGACCACGATCCGGGGCTGATCACCGACGATCCGGAGGCCGCCCTCGCCCCCGAGTGCGACGTCGTGGTCGAGCTCGTCGGAGGCGCCGGCGACGCCCGCCGCTACGTCCTGGAGTCGCTCCGCCGCGAGCGCCACGTGGTCACCGCCAACAAGCTGCTCCTCGCCGAGCACGGGCCGGAGCTCGAACGCACCGCCGACGACGCCGGCGTGCGGCTGCTCGGCTCGGCCGCGGTCGGCGGAGCGGTCCCCATGCTCGAGGCGGTGGCACGCATGACCCGCTTCCCCGGCGTCCGCGGCTTCCGTGGCGTGCTCAACGGCACGACCAACTTCGTCCTCGACCGCCTCGCCGACGGCCTCGACTTCGACCAGGCGGTGGCCAAGGCCCAGGAGCTCGGGTTCGCCGAGGCCGACCCGAGCGCCGACCTCTCGGGTGCGGACGCCGCCGCCAAGGCGGTGCTCCTCGGCCGTATCGCCACCGGCCGCGCCCTCGGGATGCAGGACGTCGACGTCCACGGCATCGACGGCCCGGCGGCCCGTAGCGCGCGGCCGGTTCCCGGTGAGCGGCTTCGCCTGGTCGCACGCGGCTCCTTCTCGGACGACGGGTCCGCCAGCCTGGAGGTCCGCCCCGAGCGCGTCGCCGCCGACGACCTGCTGGGCCGGGTACGGGACGAGGAGAACGTCCTCGTGGTGACCGGCGCCGACGGCTCGGAGGTGGTGGTCCAGGGACGGGGGGCGGGCCGCAGGCCGACCGCGCTCGCGGTGATGGCCGACCTGGAGGATCTGCGGCGCCAGCACGCGCTCCAGGCCCGGGCGGTCGCCGAGCGGGTCGCCGAAGGGGTCGGCTGAGCCGGCGCTTCACCAGGAAACCGCCAGACACCCGCCTGGCACCCGCCGCTCAGCCGCCCGTCACTCCTCCCGGTCGGCGAACCGCAGGCTCCTCAGAGTCACCTCGATCTTCTTCGACGCCTCGGCCCAGGAGGTTTCCGGCCACTCGGCGATCACCAGGTCGAGGGTGGCGTGCCGCGGGTGGGCGACGAAGAGCACCCACTGGTGCGTCTGCCGCTCGCCCTCGGTCGTCACCAGCTCGATGCGATAGACGAACGAGGCGCCGTCGGCGCCGGTGTGCTGCTCGACGACCCGGCCCATCCGCGAGAGCTTCTGGACCGTGTTCGCGGCGTACTCGGACGGCTCGACACCCGCGGAGACCGGCCACTTGGACCAGTGCTTGAAGGTGACGCTGCCGCCTGCGAGGGCCCCGTCCGCCGGGCCCGGCGTCAGGGTGCACGCCGTCAACCCGTCCGAGACCTCCTTCTCGGCCAGGTGCCAGCCCGCGGGCGTCACGAACCGGACACGGTCGCCGCTACACGAATGCCACGCGTCGCGTGAGGCAGCCGACGGGCCTTCTTCCGCGATCCCGGCACTCGCCCAGACCACCAGGGCCAGGACCGAGACGACCGGTACGAGATGACGCATCCACTGCGGTCGAACCATTGCGCAAACCCTCCGCACCGCAGCCTACCAGCAGACGTCAGCTCACCACCCCCCCGTTCAGGTAGAGCGCGGTCAGGATGATCGTGTCGAGCATGCCGTGGGCGAGGACGACAGGGGCGAGCCGTCGGCCCGACGCCAAGTAGACGAGAGAGAGGATCACACTGATCACCCCCGTGGCGATGATGCCGTGGAGGCCCTGGTAGGCGTGGAGACAGCCGAAAATGACCGACTGCAAGGCGATCGCCGCGCCCCACCCGAGCTTGCGGCGGCCGAAGAGATCCGCCAGGCGGTTGAGGACGAAGCCGCGCATCTGTAGCTCCTCGCCCAGGGCGGCCCCGATCCAGATCACGACGACCAGGTAGACGGCGAAGCGGCCCGGATGACCGATCAGCGGCTGGAACCGGTCGGCCGCGCTGGCCGGCGTCTCGAGACCGAGCGCGGAGGTCACCGGCTCGATCACGAGACCCATGGCAGCGGCGACCGAAACGATCGCCAGGAGGGCCCATCCCACGGTCGACCGCCACGCCTTGAAGCCCCGAGGCCAGGCGAGCCCGAGACCGCGCCAGCTCGCGGAGCGCCGCCGGAGCAACCAGGTCGCCACGACGATCGCGCACCACATGGCCAGCGACCCGGCGCCGATCATGCCGAACGCGTCCGCACCCCACTTGACACTGAGCATGACGGCGAACACCAACACCAACTCCGCGACGATCTGCACTGGAGACGAATCCTTTCCGAGCTCGGTTCAGGGGATGGCCGGCCGGCCGTGTCACGCCCTGAACACGACGCAAGGAAGGCGATCCTTACAGCCGCCGGTTTCTCACGGCACCGAGCTCGGTTTCAGGGTCGTCGGACCCGAGACCTTCCTGGATCTCATGCAGCAGGAGAACACACCATGAGCCGCCTGACCGTCCGACTCCCCGAATCCCTCCACCAACGCCTCACCCAGCAGGCCCAGCGCGAAGGGGTCTCTCTGAACCACTACATCGTCTACACGCTGACCCGCACCGTCACCGCCGCAGATCTCGAGTCCCAGCGGCAGACGTTCGAGAAGCTCACGAGCCGCTACCCTCCAGAGGAAGCCGAAGCCGCCCTGAGAGAGACCCTGGCTGCGCGTCGATGAGGAGGGCCACACCGGTTGAGGTGCCGGGGGATTGGCGGTAACGGCTACCCGTACCTTTCCCAAGCGTGCTCCTCGCTGGTCAGCAGGCCGAGGAGCTTCTCGTGGACGAAGAGCTTCTCCCGCCCCACGGTCTCCTGTCGCACAACCCCGATCCCGGCCAGGGCCTTGAGGTACCGCGAAGCGGCCTGCCGCTCGACGATCCCGGCGTCGACTACGTTCGCGATCCGGCAGTACGGCTGCTGGAACAGGACGTCGACGAGCTCGCGGCTGTAGATCCGGGGAAGCCACTCGCGCACCCACTTGGCCGTGTGGCCGGCGAGCCCGCGGACGGCGCCGATCTTCGCCGTGGTCCAAACCGAGCTCTCCTCGACCGCCTCGAGCATGAAGAGCAGCCACGCCTCCCAGTCTCCCTCCGCGGTCACCGTTAGGAGGCGGCGGTAGTACTCGTCCTTCTGGGCGGTGATGAACTGGCTGAGGTAGAGGATCGGCTCCGGAAGGAGGCCCATCGCGACCAGTAGCAGGCTGTTGAGCACGCGCCCTGTCCGGCCGTTGCCATCCGTGAAGGGATGGATCGCCTCGAACTGGTAGTGCCCCACGGCCATCCGGACCAACGGATCGAGGTCGTCGGCCTCTTGAAGGAAGCTCTCCCAGTTGGCGAGTAGCCGCCGAAGCCGCTCCTCCCCTTCGGGCGGCGTGTAGATCACCCGGCCAGTCACGGCACCAACCACCGCCGTGCCAGCACCCTGGCGAACCGACATCTCCTGGTTCTTGATGACGCTGCAAACCTGTTCGGCCAGTTCGAGACCGATCGGCCGCTGGCCCAGCGATCGGAACCCCCGCATGAGCGCCTCGCAATAGCGCAATGCCTCCTTCGTACATCTCATGCCAATTTTGTACAGCCCCTGCCGTGCGATCGGCGCATCCATAGACGCTTCGCCATGCAGCAAACACGAAAGCATCCGGCGCGCGGGATCACTCCGAACCAGACAGTCCCGCGCGCCGAGGATGAGCAAGGCCCCGCTTCCGGACGCCTCGGAAGGCCTCGCGTGCATCGAGCTCGACCGAAGGAGGCGAGACCATGCCACGCACTCCCTGCATCCAGGACCGTACGACGACCCCGCGACGGCTCTTCAGCCTCCTTCTGATCGGGATGCTGACCGGTTGGCCCGCCACCGCGGCCGACGTGCCGATCACCAACCCGGGGTTCGAGGCGGACCCGCTGCCGGTCGGGGGCATCCGGGTCACCATCACCGGCTGGCGCACCAGCCCCGGCGGCGGGGACGGGATCTTCCGTCCGACCGCGAGCGACTACCCGGGAGGCATTCCGGAGGGCCGGAACGTCGCCTATGTCAACCTCTCCGGCAACAGCGTGCGGCAGACCCTCTCGACGCCCCTCGAGCCGAACACGACCTATGTCCTCTCGGTGGCGGTCGGCTGGAACAACAACGACCCCTTCGCCGGCTACATCGTCCAGCTCCGGGCCGGTGGCACCGTCCTCGCTGAGGACCGCTCGGGCCTCCACCCGGCCCAGGGCACCTGGGTGACCTCCACGGTGCGCTACACCTCGGGCGACGCGGAGCCGGAGCTGGGCGCCCCGCTCGAGATCCGGCTCCTGTCGCCGGGCGTCCAGGCGAACTACGACGACGTGCGCCTGACGGCGGAGGCCGGCGAGCCGCGGATCTCCTGCCACGACCTGGCGATGGCGACCGACGAAGGTCGGTGCTCGGCGTCGATCGGTCCGACGGCGTTCGACCCCGACGGCCAGGCGCTCATCGTCGCGGCGGACCCGCCCGGCCCCTACCCGCCGGGCGACACCCTGGTGACCTTTACGATCGAACAGGCGGGCACGCTCGCGACCTGCGACGCGACTGTCACCGTGGAGGACCGGGCCGCCCCGGTGGTCGAGTGCAACGCGCCGGAGACGATCTCTCTGTGGCAGGTTCCCATCTCATTCACCGCCACCGCGTCCGACAATTGCCAGGTCGCCTCGGTGGAGGTCGCGAACGCCACGTGCGAACTCATCGCCCTGGACGGGAACGTGGTGGAGCTCCCCTGGCGCCCATGTCGCGTCTCGCTCGAGGGCGACACCCTGACGGTTCCCCCCGCGCCCGGTGTCCGCCGGCGCATCACCTGGGAAGCCACCGCGACCGACGGAGCGGGCAACTCGATCACCCGGTCGTGCGAGACCTCGGTCCTGCGCAAGGCGAGAGGGTACAGACGCCGGTAAGCGCTCGCGGAATCCGTCGAGGGCATTTCGCTCCGCCGCACCGCCTCCAGGGTCCGCTGGGTGGTGTTCTCCTGGTGGGCCTTCTGGCCGGTCGTCCTCGTCGAGATGCCGCAAGGCCCCTGCCCCGCCTACCGCCGCTTCCTCTGCTCCAGCTCCTCCAGGGTCTTGGGCCAGTCGCCGCGCATCAGGTTGGAGAGCACGCGGTCGGCGAGGAGCTTGCCGCCGGTCTGGCAGGTCGGGCAGTAGTTGGCTTCCGTTTCGGCGTACAGGATGTGCTGGACAGGGGTGCCGCAGACCGGGCAGGGCTGGCCGTAGCGGCCGTGGACGGCGAAGCCTTCACGGAAGGCGGTGACCTTGGCCGGGAAGCCGTCGCCGGTCTCTTCGCGGAGGCGGGCCGCCCAGGTGGTGAGCAGGTCGACGGTCGCCCGGAAGAGGCGCTCGGTCTCCTCGCCGGTGAGGTCGCCGGTCCGTTTGAACGGTGACAGCTTGGCTGCGTGGAGGATCTCGTCGGAGTAGGCGTTGCCGATGCCGGAGAGGATGCGCGGATCGGTCAGGGCGCGCTTGAGCGTCCGGTTCTCCGCAGTGAGCGCCCGGCGGAAGCTGTCCGGATCCGTGCCGAGCACCTCGAGCCCGCCCGGGTCGTGCTCGGCCAGGGCGTCCTCACCCTCCACCACGTGGAGGGAGGCCCGCTTCTTCGACCCCATCTCGGTCAGGAGCAGCGTCCCGGTGGGGAAATCGAACGCCGCCAACCCCTTCTTGCCCGGAATCTTGACCGGCTCCTCCCCTTTCGGAACCCTCCACTGGAACCGGCCGGCGATCATCAGGTGGAAGACCAGGAAGAGGTCGCCGTCGAGCTCCCAGACGATCCGCTTGCCCAGCCGCCGGAGCCCGGCGACCCGCCGCCCCTCCGCGGCCGACAGCGGCGGCCGGACCGAGCGGACCAGGAACGGGCTCCCGAGCCGCACCCGGACCAGCGGCTCGCCGACGATGCGGGTGCTGAGCGCGTGGAGATAGAGCTCGACGTCCGGCAGCTCCGGCATCTGTCCATCCTAACGAAACCTCGAGATGGAAGCCTCTGCGCGCTCCAGCGCCGGGCGCCCGATCGGACCCGGCGGCGCGCGCGACATGGGCTCGGTCACGTCGACAGCGCAGCCCACTTCTTCGACCCGGGGCAACGGGCGGTCTGGGTCACCGACCGCCCCGCGGACCCCCGATCAGGAGACGCTCATGTCCTGGGACCCGGCGAGCACCCAACCCACCCTCTCGGACCGCGTCCGCGCCGAGATCTTCCGACCGGCCGTCTGGAGCGCCATCGTGGCGACCCAACTGCTCACCGCCGCAGGCGCCGCCGAGGGCGCGAACCTCGCCGTCGCCGACGCCGAGGTGGCCGTGGCGGCCAACGGCGTGTGCTCGCTGGTTGAGGCCATCCACAACGCCAACGCCAACGCCGATGCCCAGGTGGACAACACGGACTGCCCGGCGGGCACAGCAGGCCTCGACACCATCGAGCTGGCCTCGGCATCGACGCACACGCTGTCGGCGCAGGACTCCGACGAGTCGGTCAACGGCTTGCCGACCATCACCAGCGAGGTCGACCTCGTCGGCGCCGGCTCGGTGATCGAGCGCGACGCCGCTCTGACCTGCAACCTGGACGGCACCCACGACGCCGACGAGTTTCGCCTGTTCCTGGTCGCGGACGGCGGTGACCTTGCGCGGAGCGACCTACGCGGCCCCGGCGCTCGAGGAGTCGGAGACCTCGATCACCGCGGGGACGACCGTGCTCCAGGCCGGCGCCGACGTGCTGCTGCGGGCGCCGACCGTCGTCCTGGGCGACGGCTTCCACGTCGAGAGCGGCGCCCGCCTCGAGATCCGCTCCGAGGCGGTGTCCTGCCCGTCGAACCTCCCTTGAGCTGGGGTTGCGATCTCGGCCGGGCTACTGCCGCTGCCAGTGGAGGTGCTTCCTGAGCTCCTCCGCCGTCGGGCTGTCGATGGTGTCCAGGAACTCTTCGAGCGGGCCGGAGTAGAGCAGCTCGCCGCCGTGGGCGCCGCCGCCCGGCCCCAGGTCGACGATCCAGTCGGCCCGGGCGATGAGGTCGGTGGCGTGCTCGACGATGACCACGCCATCGCCCCGGCGGACCAGGCGGCGCAGGGTCTCGTAGAGCAGGTCGATGTCCGCGAGGTGGAGGCCGGTGGTCGGCTCGTCGAACAGGAAGAGCCGCGGCGCCTCCTTCTTCGGCCGGTCGAGGAAGCTGGCGAGCTTGAGCCGCTGGGCCTCGCCGCCCGAGAGCGTCGAGGTCGGCTGGCCGAGGCGCAGGTACCCGAGGCCGGCCGCCGCCAGCACCGTCAGGCGCTTGATCAGCTTCTTGTGGCCGTGGAAGTGCTCGATCGCCTCCTCCACCGTGAGATCCAGCACCTCGTCGATCGCCTTGCCGCGGAAGGTGATCGCCAGGATCTGCTTCTTGAACCGCCGCCCCTGGCACTCGGCGCAGACCACGGTCACCGGCGCCATGAACTGCATGTCGACCTCGGTGTCGCCGGTGCCCTTGCACACCGGGCAGCGCCCCTTGTCCGTGTTGAACGAGAAGTGGCCCGGCGTGATCCCTCTCGCCTTGGCCACCGGCACCCCGGCGAAGATCTTGCGGATCTCGTCGTAGGCCTTGACGTAGGTCACCGGGTTCGAGCGGCTGGAGCGGCCGAGTGGGCTCTGGTCGACCAGGGTGACGTCGCCCAGCCCGTCCAGCCCTTCGATCGCCTCCACCGCTCCGGGCTCGACGTCGACCACGCCGCGGGAGCGCTGGTAGGTGCCGTGGAGGACGTTCTCGATCAGGCTCGACTTGCCGGAGCCGGAGACGCCGGTGACCGCCACCATGGAGCCCAGGGGGAGCTCGACCGTCAGGTTCCGCAGGTTGTGGGCGGAGGCGCCGACGATCTTGACGCGCGGCCGGCCTGACAGCTCTTTCGACAGGGCCTCCTGGCAGTGCTCTCTGCGCCGCTCTCGGTGATGTCGGGCCAGGTGCTCCCGCGCCCGGGTCGGCGGAGGCGCCGCGAGGTAGCGGCCGGTGAGCGAGCGTTCGGAGGCCAGGATCTCGTCGATCGTGCCCTCGACCATCAGCTCGCCGCCGTTCTCGCCGGCCTTGGGACCCAGGTCGATGACGTGGTCGGCGCCGCGGATGATCGTGCGGTCGTGCTCGACCACGAGGACCGTGTTGCCGGCCGCCGCCAGGTCGTGGAGCAGGGTGAGGAGCTTGTCCGAATCCTGGGGATGGAGACCGATGGTCGGCTCGTCCAGGACGTAGAGGGTGCTGGTCAAGCCGGTCCCCAGGGCCGCCGCCAGGTGGATGCGCTGGGTCTCGCCGCCGGAGAGGGTGCGCGCCTGGCGGTCGAGGGCGAGGTAGTCGAGCCCCACCCGGTGGAGCACCTCGATCCGCTCGGTCAGCTCCTCGATCAGGTGGCCGGCCACCTCCCGCTGGCGCTCGGTCCATTGGCGGTCGGCGAGCCACTGGCGGAACTGCTCCACCGACAGCGCGGTGAGGTCCGCGATGGCGCACCCTTCGAGGTGCACCGCCAGCGCCTCCGGCTTGAGCCGGGCGCCGCCGCACGACGGGCACGGGTTGTAGGCGCGGTAGCGGGCCAGGAGCACCCGCACGTGGACCCGGTAGGTCCGGCGCTCGAGCCAGCGGAAGAAGCCGTCCAGGTCGGTGAACTTCGAGCCGCCGCCCGGCTTGGCCCGCTCCGCCTTGCGCCCGCTCCACACCCACCGCCGGTCGTCCTCGGACAGCTCGTTCCACGGCACGTCGAGCGGCACCCCCCGCACCTCGGCGGCGCGGAACAGCGACTCGTACATCTCCTCGTAGGCCGGGGTGTTCCAGGGGGCGATCGGGTGCTCCTGGAGGGTGCGGGTCGGGTCCGGGACCACCCGCTCCGGGTCGATGCCGATCACCCGGCCGAAGCCCTGACACTCAGGGCAGGCGCCGAGCGGCGAGTTGAACGAGAAGAGCGCCGGGGTGGGCGTCCGGGCGGTGGCACCGCACTTCGAGCAGATGAGGCCCCGGGAGTAGATGCGCCGCCTGGGCTCTCCGGCCGGGTCGCGGGGCCCCTCCTCCGCCTGGCCGTCGAGGTCCTCGATCGCCTCGACCCGGCCGGCGCCGAGGGCGTAGCCCTGCTCGACGGTCTCGACCAGGCGGGTCGGGAAGTCGCCGCCGGTCGCCTTGAACCGGCCGAGCACCAGGACCATCGGATCGAGCTTCTTGAACCACTTGGCGCCCGGCTCCAGGCGCTCGATCTCGCCGTCCCGGTCCTCCCGTAGCCGGCGGATGAAGCCCTGGCGGATGAGCTCCTGGAGGCTCTCGTCCGCGTGCTTCTTCGGTCGCGGCAGGCGGACGGCGAGCAGGAACCGCTCCCCCGCCGCCCCCATCTCCCCCGTCGCTTCGCCGTCGAGCGCCGCGGCCACCTGCTCCGGCTGGTAGCGGCGCAGCGGGCCGTGGCCGTTCGGACAGAGCACCTCGCCCAGGTGGGCGAACAGCAGCCGCAGGACATCGTGGGTCTCGGTGATCGTACCGACCGTGGAGCGGGCGTTGCGGATCGAGCTCTTGGCCTCGATCGCCACCGCCGGCAGGACGTTGCGAAGCTCGTCGACCGGCGGCCGCTCCATCTGCTCCAGGAACTGCTGGACGTAGGTCGACATCGACTCGACGAACCGCCGCTGCCCTTCGGCGTAGATCGTGTCGAAGGCGAGCGACGACTTGCCGGCACCGGACGGGCCGGTGACCACGGTCACCGCTTCGTGGGGCACCCGGCAGGAGACGCCTTTGAGGTTGTGGGTGAACGCCCGGTCGACCTCGATCGCCGGGCGGTGCTGTGGCTCGTCGGGCATGCTCGTCGAATACCTGGGAGTCTACGCCCGCGGGCCCCCTCCCGGGGCGAACCGGGAGGAACCCGTGGGGCGTCGAGCCCCTGATCTTACCGTGCCCGAGGCCCCGCAGCGGATCGGGCGGCGCCGCCCACCGGAACCGCTAAGTACACCGTGGCAGAAATACGGTCACGTATCGAGGGCGCCGAGGCGCCGCCCCAGCAAGGCGCGCGACCGAGGCATACCCGAAGGTCTGCCGCAGGGAGCGCAACGCCGCTGGGGTGGATGCGGCGGCGCCCGAATGCGAGCGCATTTCTGCCACGGTGTACTAAGCCTCCTGCCCCTTGCGGTCCCGGACCGCCCGGTAGGTGAGCCAGGCACCGACGGCGATCAGAGCCATCGGCCACCAGTCCTCGACCCAGTCCAGGGGGACCCGGAACAGGGTGTTCGAGAGCAGCAGAGCGCCGAGGGCCACCAGGGCGACGCCGCCGGAGAGCGAGCCGCGGAAGCCGGGCTCGCCGACGGCCTCGGGCAGGTCGAGGTGCAGCCGGCCGAGCAGCGACTGGTTGACCAGCACGGCGCGGCGCCAGGCGTCGACGATGCCGTAGAGCCAGAAGAAGGTGAGGAAGACGGAGCCGATCGCCGACAACGGATCGGACAGATCGAGGGCGAGGAAGCCGAACATCAGCACCACCACGACGGCGTGGAGGAAGCCGAGCCGCGTGTAGCCGCAGTAGACCTGGCCGAGCCCCGGCGCCAGGGAGAGCAGCCCGGCGACCAGCGGCGAGCGGTGGAGCGGATCGTCGGCCAGGGTGGCCGGCACCTGGTGCGCCGCATAGGGAGAGGCGTAGGCCGCGGGCGGCGCGCTGTGGGTGGAGCCCTGGGCAGCGTGCTGGGAAGGTTCCTGCCAGGCCGTCTCGGCGCCGGGCATCGTCTCTCCGCCCTGATCGCCTCGGCTCGTCTCGTCGTAGGTCATGGTGCGTCCCCTTTCTTCTGGTTCGGGTCGTGCGGGCCGTCGTTTCGGCCCCTCTCCATGGAGGACGCAAGGCGGGTCCCGAAGGTTCGGAGCTCGGCTCCTGCCGCTGTCCCCAGCCACCCGGCCTGCTCGGCGGCCCCCTCCGTCAGGCCTCGGCTCGCCGTCATCACCGCGCCGCTGCCCATCCGGCCGGCGCGGCCGACCAGCTCCAGCGTCCGCCCCGGAGCCCCGGACCAGGCGACGAGCGGGGTGAGCACCAGGGTCAGGACGTAGGCCGCCTCCAGGGCGAACCGTGGGCGGCGGACCAGGCGGGACCAGAGGTCGGCTCCCTTGCCGAGATCGAGCGACCACGCTCTCCGCCCTCTGCGGCCGGCCCGCGACGCATCGGCCGGGGGCTCCGGCGAGGCCGCCGCGGCGGACAGGGGTGCCTGGCGGGCGCCGACGGTCCGTGCCATCACGCCCTCGACGAATCCCGGCCCCGGGTCGGCCGGCTCGGCGGCGAAGGCGGCCAGCTCCGCCAGCTCCCGGCAGCCCGTACAGGTCGCGAGATGCCGCTCGCAGGCGGACCGGTCCTCGGCGGTGAGCCCCTCCCCGACCCAGCCGGCCAGATGCCGTTCGAAGTCTCTACATCTCATGAGTACCCTCCCGCGTCGTCCATCTCGCCGAGCGTGGGGATCTCGCCCGGATGACCGCCGTCGCGACACCGGCGGGTGCTCCCCCGGGGCCCGCCCCCGGAGTCGACCGGGCCGTCCGCAGCGGGCTCGATCGAGCGGAGCGCCTCGCTCAGCTCCTGCCGCGCCCGGTGGGACCTGGACTTGACCGTGCCCACCGGCAGGCCGAGCCGCTCGGCGATCTCCGACAGCTTGAGCTCGCGGATCTCCTTGAGCACGATCAGCTCGCGGCTGGCGGCGCTCAGCCGGGCCAGGGCCCGACGGAGGAGGTCCCGGCGCCCCGAGCGTACTCCGGCATCCTCGGGATCGGGGCCCGGGTCCGGCAGCTCGCAGGCCTCCTCCACCGGCACCGCCCGATCCCACCGCCGGGCCTCGAGACGCCGCAGGCGGTCGAGGCAGCGGTTCCTGGTCAGCCGCAACAGCCAGGCGAGAAACGCCTGGTCGTCGCGCACCCCGTCGAGGTTGCGGTAGAGCGCCACGAACACGTCCTGGGCGGTGTCCCTCGCCTCCTCCCGGTCGCGCAGGTAGCGCAGCGTCACCGCGAAGACCCTCCCTTGATACCGGCGCACGAGCTCCTCCCAGGCGTGCTCGTCGTGTGCACGGCATCGCGCGAGAAGCGTCTCGGTCTGCTCCGGGCTCAAGGTCGGGGCCTCGTCTCTCGAGGAGTCTGCGCGGTGGAGCGTCCACCGGCCTCCAGGAAGAGAGACGCAAGAGCGGGCCGAAAGGTTCTGGCAGCAAGAAAAAGGGCGGCCCGGAGGCCGCCCTTGGACTCGATGCAACCACGGAACCGAGAGGCTCACCTCCGGTCCCGCACCGGTTCGGACTCAGTGATGCCCGTGGTGGCCGCCGCCGTGACTGCCCTCCTGGGCCTCCTGGTAGGCCAGCGCAGCGCTGGTGCTCAACCGCAGGAAGTCGAGTCCGCTGATGATTCCCCGGTGGCGGTAGCGCTGCAGCGCGTGCACGACGCAGGCGTTGTACTGGCCGAAGTTGTGCCAGTTCCCGTCGTAGCTGCACGGAATGTGGGGGAAGACGACCCTCTCGCCGTTCCACACGCCGTAGAGACGGTTGCGGTCACCGCCCGGCCACAGCACGTCGACCGTGCCCCAGTCGGCGTCGCCCATGCCGAAGCCGAGCTGGAGGCTGTTCTGGGAAGCGTAGCTCGAGCCGCCCAGAACCGGCAGCGACTGGGTGTTGCCGTCGCGGGGGGTGAAGCTGACCGTGGCGCCGATCCCGTCGCGATTGACGGTTCCGTGGTGGAGGATGCCGGCGCTGCCGACCAGCCGGACCTTGGCCCAGTGGTTGCCGTTGTCGGCGCTGTTCATGTCGAGCGACAGGTCGCCGTCCGGGAAGGTCGGGCCCGGCGACACCGGCACGAGCGAGCCCGGCACCACTTGCGACGTCAGGACGTTCGCGAACCCCGAATAGGAGTCGAAAATCGAGCCGATCGAGCCGCCGACGAGCAGCGACGCCGGGGAGAGGAACGACGGCGGGGGCACGATGTTGATGCTCGACACCGACACGATGTCGAAGAAGCCGTCGTCGTTGAGGTCGCCCGTCGCGACGCCGTGGACGGTCCGCAGGCGGTGGTCCCGCTGGATGACGGTGGGAGAGTAGCTGAAGGTGGCGGAGCAGTTGCCGTCGTTCTGCAGCAAGACGCCCGGGTTGTCGGCCATCACCAGGTTCGTGATGTCGACCGAGCCGTGGAAGATGATGTCGTCGTCGCCGTCGTTGTCGTAGTCGAACGCCGAGGTGCCCCAGCCGAACGGGGTCCGCAGCAGGGCGCCGACGCCCGGTGAAGAGTAGGTGCCGTCGGCGTTCTGCAAGAACCAGCGGGACTCGAGGCCGGCGCCGCCCAGGTAGCTGCCCAGGTTGGTGGCGAAGAAGTCCATCCGCCCGTCGCAGTTGAAGTCGGCGGGAGCGATGCCCATCCACCCGCCCACCTGCTGATCCAGGGTCAGGTTGTTGGTCATCTCGGTGAAGTTGCCGAGACCGTCGTTGTGGTACATCCGGTGGAGACCGATCGGGCTGCCCGCGGAGCCCTGGTTGTCGGCGCTCTGGATGTCGATGTTGCCGTCCTGGTCGTAGTCGTACATGGCGATCGCCCAGGTGAAGGCCGCACCGGAGAGGCCGGGGCCGGACATGCCGGAGACGCTCTCGATGCCGGAGGCCGCGGAGTCGTCCACGAACTGGTTGCCGCCCTGGTTGACCAGCAGGATGTTCTGCTCCATCTGGTCGTAGATGTTGGCCGAGCCGAACACCGGTTGGCGATGCTCCCAACCGCTCTGTGCCGGGTCGCTCGCGCTGCCGGTCCAGGTGCAGGGGTTGGTCTCGCCGGTGACCTGGCTGGTCGGGTTGTTGCAGCCGCCGTAGGTGTCGGCGATCACGATGTCCAGGTAGCCGTCGTTGTTGACGTCGCCCATCGAGCAGCCCACGCCGTGGCGGTCCTGGCCGCCGGCGCCGGCGGCGTTGGTGATGTCGGTGAACGTGCCGTCGCCGTTGTTCTCGAACAGCAGGTTCGACTCGCCGGTGCCGAGGACGTAGAGATCCTCGTCGCCGTCGTTGTCGATGTCGCCGAAGCAGACGCCCGAGCTGTCCTGAGCGGTGGCGTCGACGCCCGCCGCGAGGCCCACGTCGACGAAGCTCACCTGCCCGGTCTCGACGAGCTGGTTCGAGTACAGGCTGTTGGCCGAGCCCGGACCGTTGGTGACGTAGACGTCCTCGTCCCCGTCGTTGTCGTAGTCGAGGACGGCGACACCCGGGCCGCCGTGCCCTTTCTGCGGGCTGCTGGGCCGCGCATCGAAGACGAAGCTCGGAATGGTGATCGGCGTGCTGTTCAGGATCGCGGACCGGATCGCGTCGCGCGGGGAGGCGGTGCGCTGGAAGGTGATCCCGGCACCTCCGCCCTGGGCGATGTCGTTGAAGGTGACGCCGCCGTCGGCCATCGCCGGGCTCCAGGCGGTCAGGGCAACGAGGCAGGTACAGAAGCCTGTGCAGAGGGCAAGTGCTGCTCGTCTCATCATTTTTTCTCCAAACCTATTTGATTCAATACACATGGAACATGCGACCGGGTATTCGATATTACCCAGTCCCGTCGACACAGTGGTTTCTTCCCTGTAGTGCACTGCCCGGGGCGCACCGGGACGAGGAGTATTGGCAAGAAATCTGAACTTTACATATTCATCAAGGGTCCGCGAAGAGAAGAGCGGGAGACCGAAAAAAAAGGGGCGGCCCGGAGGCCGCCCCTTCGACGCTTCTTGACGAAGCCGGGTCTCGAGACCCGGCTTCGTGTTGATCGGCCTCAGTTGGCCTCGTTGTACGCCTGCCGGGCGCTGTCGCGGAACCGGTTGCGCTGGGCAACGGTGATCAGGCCGGCGTTCTTGTAGGTGTTGAGCGCCTGCATGACGCAGGAGTTGTACTGGCCGAAGTTCTTCCAGTTCCCGTCGTAGCTGCACGGGATGTGCGGGAAGAGGATCGTCTCGCCGGAGGCGACGCCGTAGAGCCGGTTGCGCACGCCGCCCGGCCACAGCACGTCGACGGTGCCCTCGGTCGCGGCGCCCATGCCGAAGCCGACCTCCAGGCTGTTCTGGGAGGCGTAGCTGGAGCCACCCAGGACCGGCAGAGACTGCGTGTTGCCGCCGTCCGGCGTGAAGCTCACCGTGGCGCCGATGCCGTCGCGGTTGACCGTGCCGCCGGCGAGGATGCCGCCGCTGCCGAGCAGGTCGACCTTGGCCCAGCCGTTGCCGTTGTTGGCGCTGTTCATGTCGAGCGACAGGTCGCCGTCCGGGAAGAGCGGCGCCGGCGAGACCGGCACGAGCGAGCCCGGCACGACCCGCGAGGTCAGGACGTTGGCGAAGCCCGAATAGGAGTCGAAGATCGAGCCGATCGGGCCGCCGGCGAGCAGCGACGCCGGGGAGAGGAAGCCCGGCGGAGGCACGATGTTGATGCTCGACACCGAGACGATGTCGAAGAAGCCGTCGTTGTTGAGGTCGCCGGTCGCGACACCGTGGACGGTGCGCAGACGGTGGTCGCGCTGGATGACGGTGGGAGAGTAGCTGAAGGAGGCGGAGCAGTTGCCGTCGTTCTGCAGCAGAACGCCCGGGTTGTCGGCCATCACCAGGTTCAGGATGTCGACCGAACCGTGGAAGATGATGTCGTCGTCGCCGTCGTTGTCGTAGTCGAACGCCGAGGTGCCCCAACCGAAGGGGGTCCGCAGCAGGGCGCCGACGCCCGGCGAAGAGTAGGTGCCGTCGGCGTTCTGCAGGAACCAGCGGGACTCGAAGCCGCTGCCGCCCAGGTAGCTGCCCAGGTTGGTGGCGAAGAAGTCCATCCGCCCGTCGCAGTTGAAGTCGGCGGGAGCGATGCCCATCCACCCGCCCACCTGCTGATCCAGGGTCAGGTTGTTGGTCATCTCGGTGAAGTTGCCGAGACCGTCGTTGTGGTACATCCGGTGGAGGCCGATCGGGCTGCCCGCGGAGCCCTGGTTGTCGGCGCTCTGGATGTCGATGTTGCCGTCCTGGTCGTAGTCGTACATGGCGATCGCCCAGGTGAAGGCCGCACCGGAGAGGCCGGGGCCGGACATGCCGGAGACGCTCTCGATGCCGGAGGCCGCGGAGTCGTCCACGAACTGGTTGCCGCCCTGGTTGACCAGCAGGATGTTCTGCTCCATCTGGTCGTAGATGTTGGCCGAGCCGAACACCGGTTGGCGATGCTCCCAGCCGCTCTGCGCCGGGTCGCTCGCGTTGCCCGTCCAGGTGCAGGGGTTGGTCTGGCCGGTGACCTGGCTGGTCGGGTTGTTGCAGCCGCCGTAGGTGTCGGCGATCACGATGTCCAGGTAGCCGTCGTTGTTGACGTCACCCATCGAGCAACCCACACCGTGACGGTCCTGGCCGCCGGCGCCGGCGGCGTTGGTGATGTCGGTGAACGTGCCGTCGCCGTTGTTCTCGAACAGCAGGTTCGACTCGCCGGTGCCGAGGACGTAGATGTCCTGGTCGCCGTCGTTGTCGATGTCGCCGAAGCAGACGCCCGAGCTGTCCTGAGCGGTGGCGTCGACGCCCGCCGCGAGGCCCACGTCGACGAAGCTCAACTGACCGGTCTCGACGAGCTGGTTCGAGTACAGGCTGTTGGCCGAGCCCGGACCGTTGGTGACGTAGACGTCCAGGTCGCCGTCGTTGTCGAAGTCGAGGATGGCGACACCCGGACCGCCGTGGGCCTTCTGCGGGCTGCTGGGCCGCGTGTCGAAGACGAACGTCGGAATGCCGATCGGCGTGCTGTTCAGGATCGTGGACCGGATCGCGTCGCGCGGGGAGGCGGTGCGATGGAAGGTGATGCCGGCACCGCCACCTTGGGCGATGTCGTTGAAGACGACGCCACCGTCGGCCATCGCCGGACTCCAGGCGATCAGGGCGACGAGGCAGGTACAAAAGCCTGTGCGGAGGGCAAACGCAGCTCGACTCATCGAATTGGCTCCCAACCTTTTAATTAGATGATGATAAGAACGCGGAATAAGGATTCTGACTTTCCCAATCCCGACGACTCTGTGGGTTCTCCAATGTAGTGCACCGTCGAGGGCACACCGGGACGAAGAGTATTATCAAGAAATCT
Source organism: uncultured Acidobacteriota bacterium (assembly GCA_963843755.1). Classification (GTDB taxonomy): domain Bacteria; phylum Acidobacteriota; class Thermoanaerobaculia; order Multivoradales; family DATKCC01; genus CAWJLS01. The sequence continues at coordinate 434,539 of CAWJLS010000008.1, read as the reverse complement.
GAACTCTCCGGCGCCTCGCGAGCTCGCAACGTAGAGAGGCGGAGAACAAAAAAAGGGCGGCCCGAAGGCCGCCCTCGCAATCGATCGGGACGCGGAGCCGGAGCGAGCGCTCCGGACCCCGCGTCTCGAGGTCTCAGCAGTTGCCGAAGATGTTGGCGCAGGCATGCGTCTCGAAGTACGCACCCGCGGCGCTGGCGGCCAGACGGTAGTAGTCGGCACGGCTGATCAGGCGTTGGTGCCGGTAGTCCTGCAGCGCGTGGACGACGCAGGAGTTGTACTGGCCGAAGTTGTTCCAATCGCCGTCGTAGCTGCACGGGATGTGCGGGAAGACGATCTCGTCGCCGTTGCGGGCGCCGTAGAGCCGGTTGCGGTCGCCGCCCGGCCACAGCACGTCGATCGTCGCCAGGTTCGCGCTCCCCATGCCGAAGCCGAGCTCGAGGCTGTTCTCGGAAGCGTAGCTCGAGCCGCCCAGGACCGGCAGCGACTGGGTGTTTCCGCCGAGCGGCGTGAAGCGCACCGTGGCGCCGATGCCGTCACGGTTGACCGTGCCGCCGTCGAGGACGCCGGCGCTGCCGAGCAGGCGCACCTTGGCCCAGTGGTTGCCGTTGTTGGCGCTGTTGAGCTCGATCGACAGGTCGCCGTCCGGGAAGGTCGGGAACGGGTCGACCGGCACCAGGAAGCCCGGCATGACCCGCGACGTCAGGACGTTCTGGAACCTGGAAACGTCGTCGAACGGCGAACCGACGCTGCCGCCGGCCAGCAGGTACGCCGGCAGGTAGGTCGAGGTCGGCTCGATGTTGACGCTCGACACCGACACCATGTCGTAGAACCCGTCGTTGTTCAGGTCGCCGGTCGCCACGCCGTTGACGGTGCGCAGGCGATGGTCGCGCTGGATCGCGTTTCCGTCGTAGCTGAAGGTGGCGGAGCAGTTGCCGTCGTTGCGCAGCAGGGCGCCCGGGTTGTCGGCCATCACCAGGTTCGTGATGTCGACCGAGCCGTGGAAGATGACGTCGTCGTCGCCGTCGTTGTCGTAGTCGAACGCCGAGGTGCCCCAGCCGAACGGGGTCCGGATCAGGTCACCGACGCCCGGCGACGAGTAGGTGCCGTCCTCGTTCTGCAGGAACCAGCGGGACTCGAAGCCGGAACCGCCCAGGTAGCTGCCCAGGTTGGTGGCGAAGAAGTCCATCCGGCCGTCGCAGTTGAAGTCGGCCGGCGCCACGCCCATCCAGCCGCCCGGCTCCTGGTCGAGGGTCAGGGCGCCGGTCATCTCGGTGAAGTTGCCCTGGCCGTCGTTGTGGTACATCCGGTGCAGGCCGATCGGATCGGCCGCAGAGCCGAGGTTGTCGGCGCTGTGGATGTCGATGTTGCCGTCGCCGTCGTAGTCGTACATGGCGATCGCCCAGGTGAAGGCGGCGCCGCTCAGGCCGGGACCCGACATGCCGGAGACGCTCTCGATGCCGGCGGCCGAGGAGTCGTCGACGAAGTGGTCGCCGCCCTGGTTGACCAGCAGGATGTTCTGCTCCATGAAGCTGTAGGTGTCGGACGCGCCGAACACCGGCTGGCGATGCTCCCAGCCGCTCTGCGGCGGGGCGTCGGGGTCGCCGCTCCAGGTGCACGGGGTGTTCTCCATGGTCACCGGGTTCTGCGGGTTGTCGCAACCGCCGTAGCTGTTGCCGACCACGATGTCCAGGAAGCCGTCGTTGTTGACGTCACCCATCGAGCAGCCGACCGGATGGCGGGTCTGGCCACCGGCGCCGGAGGCGGCGGTGATGTCGGTGAAGGTGCCGTCGCCGTTGTTCTCGAACAGCAGGTTCGACTCGCCGGTGCCGAGGACGTAGATGTCCTGGTCGCCGTCGTTGTCGATGTCGCCGAAGCAGACGCCCGAGCTGTCCTGGTCGGTGGCGTCGACGCCCGCCGCGACGGCCACGTCGACGAACGTCACCTGGCCGGTCTCGACGAGCTGGTTCGAGTACAGGCTGTTCGCCGAACCCGGACCGTTGGTGACGTAGACGTCCTCGTCCCCGTCGTTGTCGTAGTCGAGGATCGCGACGCCCGGCCCGCCGTGGGCCTTCTGCGGGCTGTTGGCCCGGGCGTTGCCGAGGAAGTCGGGGGTCTCGATCGGCGTCGCGTTGAGGATGTCGGTGCGGATCGCGTCGCGGGGCGACGCGGTCCGGTGGAACGTCACGCCGGCACCGCCACCCTCGGCGATGTCGGTAAAGGTGACGCCGCCGTCGGCCATCGCCGGGCTCCAGGCGACCAGGGCAGTGAGGCAGGTACAGAGACCTGCGCGTAGGGCAAACGCAGCTCGTCTCATCGGGTTTCCTCCAAACCTTTTTATTAAATAAGTAGTACAAAACGGAACCGGGGGTGGGAGGTCCCCGGTCCCGGCGACTCTGTGGTTTCCCCCTCCTAGTGCAGCGCCGAAGCAGCACCGGGACGCGGAGCATTTCCATGAAACCTGAATCTGTCCCGCTTCACTAGGGGGACGCACTCTAGAAATAGCTCTGCCGCGGCGGTTGGATCCCCGTCCCCCCTGAACTTCGTTGCGCCGGGCCCCTGAATTTGTCGGGGCTCCACGGGATCTGCGGGCCCCCCGTTCCCGCCAGAAGCGAGTAAGGGCTGGAACTGGAGCCATGAACCTTCGCGATCTACGAACGTCCTTCCGACGGCTCGGCAAGCGCCCCGGCGTGACCGCCGCGGTCGTCGTCTGCCTGGCCCTGGGCATCGGTGCCAACACGGCCGTCTTCAGCCTCGTCGACGGGGTGCTACTCCGCGACCTCCCGTTCCGCAACCCGGACCGGGTCGTGCTGATCTGGGGGGAGGTCCGCTCGACCGACCTCGAGCGCCAACCCTCCTCGGGACAAGAGTTCCTCGACATCGAGGACATGACCCGGTCGTTCGAGCGGCTCGCCGCCTTCCGCTCCGGCTACCTCAACTACACCGGCAACGACCAGCCGGAGCGCCTGCTCGCCGCGCGGGCCTCGGTCGGCCTGTTCTCGGTCCTCGGCGTCGAACCGGCGCTCGGCCGCGGCTTCGCCAAGGGCGAGGACCAGGACGGCGACGGGCGCGTGGTCGTCCTCAGCGACGGCTTCTGGCGCCGCCGCTTCTCCGCCGACAAGAGCGTCGTCGGGCGCCAGATCCGCCTCGACGGCGAGCCGTACACGGTCATCGGCGTCATGCCCCGCGAGTTTCGCCTCGGCCTCGGCCCCCACTACGAGATCTGGATTCCGCTCGATCTCGACCCGGCCAAGCTGCCGGACCGGTCGTACCGCGGCCTGGCGGTGGTCGGCCGCCTGGCGCCGGGCAGCGACCGGCAGGCCGCCCAGGCGGAGCTGGACACCCTGGTCAGCCGGTTCGAACGCACCTACCCCGACGTCTACCCGCCCAAAGCCGGGTTCCGCCTGAAGGTGGTCCCGATCGCCGACGAGATCGTCGGCGACGTCGGCAGCAAGCTGCTGGCGGTCTTCGGCCTGGCCGGCCTGGTGCTGCTCATCTCCTGCGTCAACGTGGTCAACCTGATGCTCGCCCAGGCCACCGTGCGCAGCCGGGAGCTCGCCCTGCGCTCGGCCCTCGGCGCGAACCGCAGCACCCTGATCCGCGGCCTGCTGGGCGAGAGCCTGCTGCTGTCGTCGATCGGTGGCGCCGCCGGCCTGCTGCTCGCCTGGTGGGGGGTGCGCGCCTTCGTGCGCATCAACCCGGGGGCGATCCCGCGGATCGAGACCGTCGGGCTCGACTGGCGGGTGCTGGCCTTCACCGCCGCCGTGGCGGTGGCGGTCGGCCTGGCCGCCGGCCTGCTGCCGGCGCTACGGGCGTCGCGCCCCGACCTGGCGTCGACCTTCAAGGAGGGGGACGACCGCCGCGCCTCGTCCACCGCCGGCGGCCGCAGGCTGCGCAGCGCCCTGGTGCTCGCCGAGGTGGCGGTCGCGACGCTGGCGCTGATCGGCGCCGGGCTGATGATCCGCAGCTACCTGGAGCTCAAGCAGGTGCCGCCCGGGTTCGACCCGGACCCCGTGCTCACCTTCCAGGTCTACCTCTCACCCCAGAAATACCCGGAGCGCCACCAGTACGCCGGCTTCTACCGGGAGCTGCTCGACCGCCTCGGCTCGGTACCGGGCGTCCAGGCGGTGGGGACGGTCAACGAGCTGCCCATGGGCACCCGCCGCTTCGCCGTCGAGACCGACTTCGAGGGCTATGTCCTCGACCCGGGAGAGCCCCGGCCGTCGGTCGACTGGCGTCCGGCGAGCCCGGGCTACTTCGAGGCCATGGGTATCCCGCTGATCGCCGGCAGGACCTTCCGCCAGACCGACGACGAACAGGGAGCGCCGGTGGCGGTGGTCGACCAGAACCTGGCCGAGCGCTACTGGCCGGGGCAGAACCCGATCGGCAAGCGGCTCCTGCTCTCCGGACGCCCCGGCAACGTCGCCCAGTGGCGCTCGGTGGTCGGCGTGGTCGGTAGCGTCAAGGCCCTCGGCCTCGAGGCGACCGCCCGGGAGCACGTCTACACCCCCTACCCCCAAGCCGCGTTCCCGTTCTTCGCCGTCGCGGTCAAGGCCGCCGGCGACCCCTCGGCGCTCATCGGCGACGTGCGCAACACGGTCTGGTCGATCGACCCCGACCAGCCGATCGAGGCGGTCCGCCCGATGACGGCGGTGGTCGCCGAATCGATCGCCGGCCGCCGCTCGTTCGCCTGGCTCATGGGCGCCTTCGGCCTGGTCGCCCTGCTGCTGGTGACGGTGGGGGTCTACGGCGTGGTCGCCTACTCGGTCACCCAGCGCTCGACCGAGATCGGCATCCGGATGGCACTCGGTGCCGAGCGCTGGAGCATCGTCAAGATGGTCGTCGGCGAGAGCGTCGGGGTGGCCGCCGTGGGCATCGTGCTCGGGGCCGTCGGCGCCCTGTTCACCTCGCGGTTCGCCACCGACCTGCTGTTCGGAGTCAGCACCCACGACCCGGTGACCTTCGCGGCGGTCGCCCTGTTGCTGCTCGGGCTGGCGCTCCTCGCCGCCTATCAACCGACCCGCAAGGCGCTCCGCGTGGACCCGCTGTCGTCCCTGCGCCAGGAGTAGAGGAGTCGATCGGCGTGAAGACCGGAAAACTCTCCCGCGACGAGCTGAGCCGCCTGGCCAAGAAGCTGGGCAAGAAGAAGCTGCCGGTGAAGGGCATGGGCGCCCCGGCCAGGGCCGGCGCCAGGCCGAAGCCGACGAGCGACCGCCACCCCCTCTCCCCCGCCCAACGGCGGATCTGGTTCCTGGAGCAGCTCTCTCCGGGAACCTCCGCCTACAACGTGCCGACGGCGCTCGATCTGCACGGCGCCCTCGACCTGCGGGCCCTGAGCGGGGCGCTGTCGGAGATCGTCGAGCGTCACGCGCCGCTCCACAGCCGGTTCGAGACCGAGGCCGACGAGCCGGTCCAGGTGCTCCTCCCCCGCACCCGGCGGGAGCGCCAGGGCCGGATGGCGACCGTCGACCTGACCGCCCTGGCGGAGCGCCGGGCAGCCGCCGAGCGGGACCGCCTGACCTCGGTCTGCGCCGACCAGCCGTTCGCCCTCGAGCAGAGCAGCGCGCCGCGGTTCACCCTCCTCCGGGTCGCTCCCACGAGCCATCGGCTGGTCTCGGTCTTCCACCACATCGTCTCCGACGGCTGGTCGCTGGGCATCTTCCTGCGCGAGCTGGGCGCCACCTACACCGCCTTTCACGAGGGGCGCCCTTCGCCCCTGCCGCCGCTGGCGACCACCTACGCTGAGCTCGTCGCCTGGCAACACGAGCGGCTGACGAGCCCGGCCCAGGAGAAGCGGATCGCCTACTGGCGCGAGCGCCTCGGGCGGCTGCCGGCGGTGCTCCCCCTGCCCGTCGACCACCCGGAGCCGATTGACGGCAACGGCCTCGCCGAGAGCATCCGGTTCTCCTGGTCACCGGAGCTCGCCGACTCGGTCCGGGCCTTCTGCAACGACCGCGGCGCCAGCCTGTTCAACGGCCTGCTGGCCGCCTTCCTCGTCCTGCTCGGCCGCGCCGCGAGCAGCGATACGCCGATCGTCGGCGCCCCGATCGCCAACCGCCAGCACCAGGACGCGGAAGCGCTGATCGGGATGTTCGTCAACACCCTGCCGCTCGACGCCGACCTCTCCGACGACCCGAGCTTCGCCGACCTGCTGGAGCGGGTCCGCGGCAGCGTGCTCGAGGCGTTCGACCAGTCGGTGCCGTTCGAGCGCCTGGTCGAAGTGCTCCAACCGGACCGCGACCTCTCTCATCCGCCGATCGTCCAGGTTCTCTTCGGCCTCCAGAACACGCCGGTCTCGGGGTTGAGCCTGCCGGGGGTCGAGACCACGCTGGTGCCGGTGGACACCGGGACCGCGAAGCTCGACCTCAGCCTCCTGATGGGTGAGCGGGACGGCCGGATCGAGGGCGAGCTCCAGTACAGCACGGCGCGGATCGACCGGACGACCATGGTCCGGTTCCTCGGCCACTTCGAACGGCTGGTCCGAGGGGTGATCGCCGACCCGGCGGTGCCGGTGAGCCGCATCGGGCTGCTGAGCGCCGCCGAGCGGCACCAGGCGCTGGGCGAGTGGAACGACACCGACACGCCGGTCGGCGGCGACCCCACACGGGCGACGGCCGCGGGCGGCTGGGAGGCGGTCCACCGGCGGTTCTTCCGCCTGGCCGACGAGGCGCCCGACGCGGTCGCCCTGCTCCACGGCGCGCAGGCGCTGACCGCCGGCGAGCTGGCCCGCCGGGCCCGCCGGCTGACCCGGCGGCTGGCTGCTCAGGGCCTGCCGCGGGGCGCCGTCGTGGCGCTCTGCTTCGAGCGCTCCGCCGAGCTGGTGACGGCGGCGCTGGCGACCCTCGAGGCGGGCGCCCACTACGTGCCGATCGATCCCTCCTACCCGGAGGAGCGCCGCGCCTTCATGCTCGAAGACTCCGGTGCCACGGTCCTGCTGAGCCCGGACGACCGTGCCGCCGCCTGGGCGGGCACAGTCCCGGTCCTGGTCTGCCGGGGCGCCGCCGCTTCCGCCACCGTCCAGGCCCTGGGCGAAGGGCACGAGCGCGACGCCACGGCCGCCGCGTCGCCGCCCCCGACCGACCCGGAGGAGCCGGCCTACATCATCTACACCTCCGGCTCGACGGGCCGCCCCAAGGGGGCCGTCCTGTCCCACCGGGGCCTGGCCAGCCTGGTGAGCTGGCACCACACCTCCTACTCCCTGGGGCGCGGCGACCGCTCCGGCATGGTCGCCGGCCCCGGCTTCGACGCCTCGGTGTGGGAGACCTGGACTTCGCTCACCTCGGGTGGGGCGCTGGTGATCTGCGACCGCGAGCTGGCCGCCGCCCCCGAGCGGGTGACAGCCTGGCTGGCCGCCCAGCGGGTGACCGTCTGCTTCCTGCCGACGCCGCTCGCCGAGGCGGTGCTGGAAGAGCCCGGCCCGCTGGCGGCCGGTGAGACCCCGCCGCTCCGGTTCCTGCTCGCCGGCGGCGACGCCCTCCACCGGCGCCCCGATCCGGGCCACGCCTTCACCCTGATCAACATCTACGGGCCGACCGAGTGCACCGTGGCCTCGACCACCTGGGCGGTGGAGCCCGCACCGCGGGCGACCGATGGCCGCGGCGGATCGACCCCCGGCCAGTCGGCGCTGCCGCCCATCGGCCGGCCGATCGACAACCTGCGGGTCTACGTCCTGGACCGGTCGATGGGGCCGGTGCCGATCGGCGTGGCGGGCGAGCTCTACATCGCCGGCGCGGGTGTCTCCCACGGCTACCTGGCTCGGCCCGGCCTGACCGCCGAGCGCTTCGTGCCCAACCCGTTCGCCGGCGCCGACGACGGCACCGCCGGGGCCGCTCCCGGCGGACCGCGGGGAGGCCAGCGCCTCTACCGCTCCGGCGACCTGGTGCGCCGCCGCACCGACGGTGTGCTCGACTTCCTCGGCCGCATCGACCACCAGGTCCAGGTGCGCGGTTTCCGCATCGAGCTGGGCGAGATCGAGGAGCGCCTGGCGGACGACCCGCGGGTCGGTCTGACCGTGGTGGTGGCCCGGGGCGAGGCACCCGCCGGCATCCGCCTCGACGGCTACGTGGCGGCGACCGCCGACCGGCCGCTGACGGCGGACGAGCGCGCCACTCTGGAGTCCGACCTCCGGGCCCGCCTGGCCGACGAGCTGCCCGAGTACATGGTGCCGTCGACGCTCACCGTGCTCGACGCGCTACCGCTGACCGCCAACGGCAAGGTCGACCGGCGGGCGCTGCCCGACCCGTCGGACGCCGCGCTGGCGGCGCTCGGCGGCAAGGACCGGTTCGAGCCGCCGAAGACACCGACCGAGGAGGCGATCGCCGACATCTGGCGGGAGCTGCTCGGCGTCGAGCGGGTCGGCCGCAACGACGACTTCTTCCAGCTCGGCGGCCATTCGCTGGTCGCGACCCGGTTGGTCTCGCGGCTGCGCCGTTCCCTGGGCGTCGACCTGCCGCTCAAGCGGCTGTTCGAGGCGCCGACCCTCCGGGCCCTGGGGGCGGCGATCGATGCCTCCCCCCGCACCGAAGCACCGCCTCTCGAGCGGGCCGGCCGCGACCGTCCGGGGCGGGACCTGCCGCTGTCGTTCGCCCAGGAGCGCCTCTGGTTCGTCGACCGTATGCACCCCGGGCGCTCCTGGTACAACCTGCCGGCCGCCGTGCGAATGGTGGGCGCCCTCGACCTGCCGGCCATGGCCCGCAGCCTGCAGGAGATCGTCCGGCGCCACGAGGCGCTGCGCACGAGCTTCCCCGACGGCGACGGCCCGGCACCGTTCCAGGTGGTGACACCGGCCGTGCCTTTCCCGATGCCGGTGGTCGACCTCTCCGCCCTCCCTGAGGCGCTACGGGAGCGGACCGCCCAGGCCGTGCTCGAATTCGAGTCGCTCCGCCCGTTCGACCTGTCGCGCGCGCCGCTGGTGCGGAGCCTGTTGGTGCGGCTCGACGCCCACCGCGACCACGGCGAGGGCGTCGACGCCCGGCACCTGCTGGAGGTGACGATGCACCACATCGTCTCCGACGGCTGGTCGATGGGCGTCTTCCTGCACGAGGTGCCAGCGCTCTACGGCGCGTTCGTCGAGGGCCGCCCGTCGCCGCTGCCGGAGCTGCCGATCCAGTACCCCGATTTCGCCGTCTGGCAGCGGCTCTGGCTCTCCGGCCAGACCCTGGAGCGGCGCCTCGACTACTGGCACCGGCACCTCGACGGCGCCCCGGAGCTGCTCGAGCTGCCCACCGACCGGCCCCGGCCGCCGATCCAGAGCCAGCGAGGTGCCTACGTCGACGCGCGGCTGCCGGCACCGCAGACCCGAACGCTGTACGGGCTCGCCCGGGAGGAGGGTGCGACCCTATTCATGGCGCTGCTCGCCGCGTTCGACGCCCTGCTCCACCGGAGCACGGGTGCCGACGACCTGGTGGTGGGCACGCCGGTCGCCGGACGCTCGCGCCCCGAGGTCGAGGGGCTGATCGGCTTCTTCGTCAACACCCTGCCACTCCGGACCCGCGTGCACGGGGAGGAGAGCTTCCGCGACCTCCTCCGGCGGGTGCGCGACGAGACCCTGGACGCCTTCGAGCACCAGGACGTGCCGTTCGAGAAGGTCGTCGAGCGCCTCGACATCCGCCGGGACCCGTCGCGCAGCCCGGTCTTCCAGGTGTTCCTGGTCCTCCAGAACGCCCCCATGAAGCGCCACGAGCTGCCCGGCATCGCCTTCGAGCCGGTGCCGGTCGGAGGGCGGACGGCCAAGTTCGACCTGACCCTGGTGTTCGTCGAGCGCCCGGACGGCGCCCTCGCCGGATCGCTCGAGTTCAACCGCGACCTGTTCGATCCGACCACCGCGCGCCGGCTGACCGAGCGCCTGGGCACCCTCCTGGCCGGCGCGCTGGCGGACCCGGAGGCACCGATCTCCCGCCTGCCGCTGCTGGGCGCCGCCGAGCGACAGCAGCTCGTCGAGTGGAACGACACCGCCCGCCCCGCGCGCCGCGCGACCATCTCCTCCCTGGTCGCGGCCCAGGCCGAGCGCACGCCGGACGCGGTTGCGGTGGTGGCCGGCGACACGGCGCTGACCTACGGCGGCCTGCTGGACCGGGCCGCCGCCCTGGCCCGCCACCTCCGGACCCTGGGCGCCGGCCCCGAAGTCCTCGTCGGGGTTCTCGCCGAGCGCTCGACGGAGATGATGGTGGGCCTCCTCGCCACCCTGTGTTCCGGCGCGGCCTACGTGCCGCTCGAGCCGACCTACCCGGTCGAGCGCCTGCGCTTCATGGCGGCCGACGCGGGCCTGCGGATCCTGCTCGTCCAGCAAGGCTTCGAGCACCTCGCGTCGAGCCTGCGCTCCGACGGCGGGGCGGACCGCTCGGCGACGCCGCGCATCGTGCCGCTCACGCCGGGCAAGACGCCCGGCGCGAACGGCACCGACCGTCTGCGGGAGCCTGGGGAGACGAGACCGCCGGTTGAAGGGCGCCTCGCCTACACCATCTACACCTCCGGCTCGACCGGCCGGCCCAAGGGGGCGATGAACTCTCACGCCGGCCCGGTCAACCGCCTGCTCTGGATGGTCGATCACTACGGCATCGACGCCGGCGAGCGCTTCCTCCAGAAGACCCCGTTCGGCTTCGACGTCTCGGTCTGGGAGCTGTTCGTGCCGCTGGTGTGCGGCGCGCGGCTGGAGATGGCGCGCCCCGGCGGCCACCGCGATCCGGGGTATCTCGCCACGCTGATCGCCGAGCGCGGCATCACCACCGCTCACGCCGTGCCGTCCATGCTGCGCGAGCTGCTGGAGGTGCCGGGGGTCGAGGCGTGCGCGGCGAGCCTGCGCCGGGTGGTGGCGAGCGGCGAAGCCCTGACCCCGGACCTGGTGGCCCGGTTCTACGACCGCCTCGGCGCCCTACCCGAGAGTGGGCCAGGACGTGAGCAGGGAAGCGGCCCGGACCTCCTCGACCTCTACGGCCCGACGGAGACGGCGATCGAGGTCACCCACTGGCGGTGCCCGGTGCCCGCGCCCCACGACACGGCCGCGCCGATCCCGATCGGCCGGCCGGTGGACAACGCGTCGGTCCAGGTGGCCGACGCGCAGCTCACAGCCGTCCCCGTCGGCGTCGTCGGCGAGCTGCTGCTCGGCGGCCTGCCGGTCGGGCGCGGCTACCTCGGCCGCCCGGGCCTCACCGCCGAGCGGTTCGTGCCCGACCCGTTCTCCGACGCCCCGGGGGCGCGCGTCTACCGCAGCGGCGACCTCGCCCGCTGGCGCTCGGACGGGGTGATCGAGTTCCTCGGCCGGATCGACCACCAGGTCAAGGTGCGCGGCGTGCGCATGGAGCTGGGAGAGATCGAGAGCGCCCTGGGCGAGCTCGACGGGGTGCGGCAGGCGGTGGTGCTGACGATGCCCGCGGGATCGTCCCGCTCCGCGGCGGACGCGTCGTCCGACCTCCAGCTCGTCGCGTTCGTGCTGCCGGAGGGCGCGGCCGACGGCGGCGCGGCTCTCGACGTCGAAGCCCTGCGCAGGGCGCTGGTCCGGCGCCTGCCCGAGGCGATGGTGCCGACCGGGTTCGTGATCGTCCCGTCGCTGCCCCTGCTGTCGAGCGGCAAGGTCGACCGCAAGGCGCTGGCGGCGAGCGCCGACCCGCGGGACTGGCGCCTGGGCTCGGCGGCCGAGCACGTGCCGCCCCGGACGGTGGTCGAGTCCGAGATCGCCGCCGTCTGGCGCGAGCTCCTGGCGCCCGACGCCCCGGCGGAGGCGCCCGGCGGGGACGGCCAGCCGGCGTTCCGCATCGGCGTCCACGACGACTTCTTCCGTCTCGGCGGCCACTCCCTCCTGGTCACCCGCCTGGTCGCCCGACTGCGGGAGCGCCTGGGAACCGACCTGCCGGTGCGCACGGTGTTCGAGGCCTCGACCCTCGGAGCCCTGGCCGCGGCGGTCGAGGCCGCCCCGCGCGCCCAGTTGCCGCCGCTCCGGCCCATCGACCGCGATCGGCCGGACCGGGAGCTGCCGCTGTCGTTCGCCCAGGAGCGCCTCTGGTTCGTCGACCGCATGGACCCCGGCCGCTCCTGGTACAACGTGCCGGCCGCCCTCCGCCTCGTCGGCTCCCTCGACGTGCCGGCCATGGCCCGCAGCCTGGCGGAGATCGTGCGCCGCCACGAGGCCCTGCGAACGAGCTTCCGGGAAGGCGACGGCGCCACGCCGATCCAGGTGGTGGCGCCGGCCGACCGCGGGCCGCGCCCGCCGGTGGTCGACCTCTCCGCCCTCCCCGAGGCGGCGCGAGAGCGGACCGCCCGGGCCGTGATCCAGGTCGAGGGGCTCCGCCCCTTCGACCTGTCGCACGCGCCGCTGATGCGGAGCCTCCTGGTCCGCCTGAGCACCCTCGGCGGCGACACCCGGCACCTGCTGGTGGTGACGATGCACCACATCGTCTCCGACGGCTGGTCGATCGGGGTCTTCCTGCGCGAGGTGGCGGCGCTCTACGCCGCCTTCTCCCAGGGCCGCCCGGCCCTCCTGCCGGAGCTGCCGGTACAGTACCCGGACTTCGCCGTCTGGCAGCGGCTCTGGCTCTCCGGCGAGACCCTGGAGCGGCGCCTCGACTACTGGCACCGGCACCTCGACGGCGCCCCCGAGCTGCTCGAGCTGCCCACCGACCGGCCCCGGCCGCCGATCCAGAGCCAGCGAGGTGCCTACGTCGACGCGCGGCTGCCGGCGGCGCAGGCCGACGCCCTGCGGGAGCTCGCCCGGAACGAGAACTCGACCCTGTTCATGGCGCTGCTCACCGCCTTCGACGCCCTGCTCCACCGCAGCACGGGCGCCGACGACCTGGTGGTGGGCACCCCGGTGGCCGGGCGCTCGCGCCCCGAGGTGGAAGGGCTGATCGGCTTCTTCGTCAACACCCTGCCGCTCCGGACCCACGTGAACGGCCAGGAGAGCTTCCGCGACCTCCTCCGGCGGGTGCGCGGCGAGACCCTGGATGCCTTCGAGCACCAGGACGTGCCGTTCGAGAAGGTCGTCGAGCGCCTCGACATCCGCCGGGACCCGTCGCGCAGCCCGGTGTACCAGGTGGTGATGGCCCTCCAGAACACCCCCATGGGGCGCCACGAGCTGCCCGGCATCTCGTTCGAGCCGATCCCGATCCAGGCCGACATGGCCAAGTTCGACCTGACCCTGGTGTTCGTCGAGCGCCCGGACGGCGGCCTGGCCGGATCGCTCGAGTTCAACCGCGACCTGTTCGATCCGACCACCGCCCGCCGGCTGACCGATCGCCTGCGCACCCTGCTGGCCGGGGCGCTGGCGAACCCGGAGGCACCGGTCGCCCGGCTGCCGCTGCTGGGCGACGGCGAACGGCACCAGGTGCTGACCGAGTGGAACGACACCGCGGCGCCGGTGGATTCTGGAGCGGGCTGGGAACCGGTCCAGCGGCGCTTCGCCCGCCTGGCCGCCGCCGCGCCGGACTCGGTCGCCATCGCGGACGGCGGGAGGACCGTCACCGCCGGCGAGCTGGCCCGCCGCGCCCGCCGCCTGACCGCGAGGCTCGCCGAGCGTCTGGGGAGCCGCCCCGAGGCGCGGAGCGTCCCGCCGGGCACCCTCGTGGCGCTCTGCTTCGAGCGCTCGGTCGAGCTGGTCGTCGCGGTCCTCGCCGCACTCGACGCGGGCGCCACCTACCTGCCGATCGACCCGTCCTACCCGGAAGATCGCCGCGCCTTCATGCTGGAGGACTCCGGCGCCGCGATCCTCGTGGCGCCGGACGCCACGGCGGCCGGCTGGGCGGGCGCCGTGCCGGTCCTGACCTTCCCCGGCGACGACGACGGGACCGCCGGCGAGGACGGGCCCGAGGACAGTCAGAGCACCGCGCCGTCGCGGGAGGTCGACCCCGAGCAGCCCGCCTACATCATCTACACCTCGGGCTCCACCGGCCGTCCCAAGGGGACCGTCATGGCCCACCGTGGCCTGACCAACCTGACGATCTGGCACCGCACCGCCTACGAGCTGGGGCCGGGGGACTGCACCGGCATGGTGGCCGGCCCCGGCTTCGACGCCTCGGTGTGGGAAATCTGGGCCTCGCTCACCGCCGGTGCGCGGCTCGCGATCGGCGACCGCCCCACCATCCTCTCCCCCGAACGGCTGTCGACCTTCCTGGTCGCCCAGAGGGTGAGCGTCTGCTTCCTGGCCACCCCGATGGCCGAGGCGCTGCTGGAGGAGCCCGGTGCGCTGGCCGTCCCCAAGCCGGGCGCCGCCCGCACGCGCCGGGAGGGAGAGCTCCCCGCCCTCCGGGCACTCCTGGCGGGCGGCGACGCCCTCCACCGGCGCCCCGAGCCGGGGCGGAGCTTCACCCTGATCAACCACTACGGGCCGACCGAGTGCACGGTGATCTCGACCTGTAGCCCGGTCGAGCCCTTCCGGCCCTCTCCCGGTGCCACCACCCCGGCACCGCCGCCCATCGGCCGGCCGATCCCAAACCTGCGCACCTACGTCCTCGACCGGGCGCTGGAGATGGCGCCGATCGGCGTCGCGGGCGAGCTCCACATGGCCGGCATCGGCCTCTCTCACGGCTACCTGGGCCGGCCGGCGCTGACCGCGGAGCGCTTCGTCCCCGACCCGTTCGCCCGGCCGGACAGCCCCGGCGGCCGGCTCTACCGAAGCGGCGACCTGGTGCGCCTGCGCACCGACGGCGAGATCGACTTCCTGGGCCGCATCGACCACCAGGTCCAGGTGCGCGGCTTCCGCATCGAGCTGGGCGAGATCGAGGAGTGCCTGGCGGCCGACTCCCGGGTCGCCGCGGCCGTGGTGATGCCCCGGGGCAAACCGCCCGCCGGCATCCGCCTGGACGGCTACGTCGTGCCGGCCGCGGGCCGGGCGCTGACGCCGGACGAGCGCGCCTCTCTGGCGTCCGCGCTGCGGGCCTCCCTGGCCAAGGAGCTGCCCGAGTACATGGTGCCGTCGACGCTCACCGTGCTCGAAGCGCTGCCGCTGACCGCCAACGGTAAGCTCGACCGGCGGGCGCTGCCCGACCCGTCCGAGGCCGCGCTGGCCGCGGCCGGCGGCGAGCACCCGTTCGAGCCGCCGCGGACGCCGACCGAGGAGGCGGTCGCCGCCCTCTGGTGCTCGCTTCTCGGTACCCAGCGGGTCGACCGCAACGACGATTTCTTCCAGCTCGGCGGCCATTCGCTGCTCGCCACCCGGTTCGTGTCGCGGCTGCGCCGCACCCTCGGGGTCGACCTGCCGCTCAAGCGGCTGTTCGAGACGCCGACCGTGGCCGGCGTGGCCGCGGGCGTCGACGCCATCCGGGGGACCGAGGGGGACGGGGCGACGACCGTCCTCGCGCCCCCGATCCGCCCGCGCGAGCGCCCGGAGCACATCCCGCTCTCGTTCGCCCAGGAGCGGCTCTGGTTCCTCGACCGGTTCGAGCCGGGCAGCGCGGCCTACAACATCCCGGCCGCCTTCCGCCTGCGCGGCGCCCTCGACCTGCCGACCCTGACCGCGGCGCTGTCCGACATCGTCCGCCGTCACGAGGCCCTGCGCACCACGTTCCGCGCCGGGTCCGACGGCGCCTACCAGGTGATCCACCCGCCGTTCGTGCTGGAGCCGGAGCTGGTCGACCTCCAAGATCGGTCCGGGGACGGACGGCGCCCGGACACCTCGGAGATCGAGGCCCTCGCCCGCCAGGAGGCGGAGCGGCCGTTCGACCTCGAGACCGGCCCGCTGGTGCGCGCGACACTGCTCCGCCTGGCGCCGGACGAACACGTCTTCTTCCTGACCTTCCACCACATCGTCGCCGACGGCTGGGCGGCGGGGCTGTTCGTCCGCGAGCTGGCGGCGCTCTACACGGCGCACCAAGAGGGCCGGCCGGCGGAGGCGGTGCTGCCGCCGCTGCCGATCCAGTACCCGGACTTCGCCCTCTGGCAGCGCGAGTGGCTGAGCGGCGACGAGCTCGAGCGCCAGCTCTCCTACTGGCGCCAGCGCCTCGCCGGGGCGCCCGAGGTGCTCGAGCTGCCCACCGACCGGCCGCGCCCGTCGGTGATCACCCCCCAGGGACGGCGCCACCCGCTGTCGTTCGACGGCGCCCTGACCGGGCGGCTACGGGCGCTGGCCCGGACCGAAGGGACGACCCTCTACGCCGTCCTGCTGGCCGCGTTCGACGCCCTGCTGTTCCGGCTGAGCGGCCAGGACGACCTGGTGGTCGGCTCGCCGATCGCCAACCGGACCAGGGAAGAGGTCGAGGGGCTGATCGGGATGTTCGTCAACACCCTCGCGCTGCGCGTCAGCGTCGAAGGGAACCCCAGCTTCCGCTCCCTGCTCGGCCGGGTCCACCGGTCCAGCACCGAGGCGTTCGCCCACCAGGATCTGCCGTTCGAGAAGCTGGTCGCCGAGCTCCAGCCGGAGAGGAGCCGCAGCCACTCGCCGATCTTCCAGGTCATGCTGTCGGTCCACGACGCCGGCATGAACCGCCACGAGCTGCCCGGCCTGGAGCTCGAGCCGGTCGAGATCCGCGGGGCGACGGCCAAGTTCGACCTCACCCTCGCCGTGACCGAGACGCCCGACGGCCTGCGCGGCATCCTCGGCTACCGCCAGGCGCTGTTCGACGCCACGACCGTCGAGCGCATCGCCGAGCGGCTGGACGGCCTGCTGCGGACGGTGGCGGCCGAGCCGGACCGCGCGGTCGGCAGCCTGCCGCTGCTGACCGCCACCGAGGCCCACCAGGTGGTGGTGGCGTTCAACGAGACGCCGGCGATGCCGGCCGAAGACCGGCCGATCCACCACCTGGTCGCCGAACGCGCCGCCGAAGCCCCGGACGCGGTCGCCCTGGTCCTGGGCGAGGACCGGCTGACCTACGGCGCCCTCGTCCGGCGTGCCCGCCGCCTGGCCCGCCGCCTGCGCGCCCTCGGCGCCGGGCCGGGCCGCCGGGTGGCGGTCTGCCTGGAGCGCTCCTTCGACCAGATCGTCGCCGTCGTCGCCGCCCTCGAGGCGGGCGCCGCCTACCTGCCCCTCGACCTGGGCTTCCCCGGCGAGCGCCTGGCGTTCATGGTCGCGGACGCCGCGCCGGTCGCCCTGGTCACCCGGAGCGAGCACCGGGCGCTGTTCGACACCCTGGAGCCGAAGGAGCGCCCCCGCGAGGTGCTGCTCGACGATCCGAGGGCGCTCGAGGGCGAGGATCCCGCCGGCCCGGCCGACCTCTCCGGCCCGGACCCGGAGGATGGCGCCTACGTCATCTACACCTCCGGCTCCACCGGCCGGCCGAAGGGCGTGCTGGTCACCCACCGGTCGCTGGCCGAGCGGCTCGCCGCCATCCGCGAGCTGTTCGCCTTCGGCCCGGGCGACACCCAGCTCCAGTTCGCGTCGCTGTCGTTCGACCTGTCGTGCGACGAGGTCTTCCTGACCCTGACCAGCGGCGCCACCATGGTGCTCGAGCCGCGGCCGGCGACGCTCCGTCCGCTGGAGCTGATGGACGAGTGCGCTCTGCGCCGGGCGACCAAGATCAGCCTGACCAGCTCCCACTGGCACCAGATCGTCGACGAGCTGGTGGCCGCCGACCGGACGGTGCCGGACTGCTTGCGCACCCTGTGCACCGGCGCCGAGGCGCCGTCGACCGAGAAGTTCGCCGAGCTCGCCCGCCGGGCGCCGGCGGCACGGCTGTACAACTTCTACGGCCCGACCGAGGCGACCATCTCCGGCACCCGGCTGCCGCTGCCGCGGGACCCCGAGGCGATCGCCGCCCTCGGGCGGGTGCCGATCGGCCGGCCGTTCCGCGGCGTGCGGGTCTACCTCACCGACCCGGCTCTGCGCACCGTCCCGGTCGGGGTGGCCGGCGAGATCCTGCTCGGCGGCAGCGGCGTGGCGGTCGGCTACCTGGGCCGCCCGGCACTCACCGCCGAGCGCTTCGTCCCCGACCCGTGGAGCACGACCCCGGGCGCCCGGCTCTACCGCACCGGCGACCTGGCCCGCCACCGGTTCGACGGCGCCATCGAGTTCCTCGGCCGGGCCGACACCCAGGTCAAGGTGCGCGGCTTCCGCATCGAGCTGGGCGAGGTAGAGGAGGCGCTGCGCGAGCACCCCGACGTGCGCGAGGCCGCGGTCATGGTGCGCTCCGAAACCGGCGACGAGCGCCTGGTCGCCTATCTCGTGCCGGAGCCGGGAACGGCCGCCGCCACCCTGACGGTGAGCGCCCTGCGCGCGGCCCTGGCCGAGCGGCTGCCGGAGTTCATGGTGCCGTCGGCGTTCGTCACCCTGGACGCGATGCCGTCGACCCCGACCGGCAAGCTCGACAAGAAGGCCCTGCCCGCCCCGGACTCGGCCCGCCCCGACCTGGCCGGCGCCTACATCCCGCCGAAGACGCCGCTCGAGCGCTTCCTGGCGGAGGCCTGGCAGGACGTCCTGGGCGTCGACCGGGCCGGCCTCGACGACAGCTTCTTCGACCTGGGCGGCAACTCGATCCAGGGCGCGACGCTGATCAACCGGCTCGAGGCGACCCTCGGCCAGCACGTCTACGTCACGGCGCTGTTCGACACCCGCAACCTGGGCGAGCTCGCCACCTATCTCGCGGTCCAGTACGACGAGCGGGTGAGCGAGCTGTTCGGCGAAGAGTCGCTGCCGCCCGAGGCGCTGGACGCGATGCGCCGCCGCCGCGAGAGCACCCGCCGGGTCGACGACGAGCGCCTGGGCCAGCTCCGCGCGCTGATCGAGCCGCTGGCGCCCTTCCCGCGCGAGAGCGCCGAGAAGAACCCGCGCGCCGTGTTCGTCCTGTCGCCGCCGCGATCCGGCTCCACCCTGCTCCGGGTCATGCTCGCCGGCCACCCGAGCCTGTTCGCGCCGCCCGAGCTCGAGCTGCTGCCGTTCAACACCCTGGGCGACCGCAAGCGCGCCTTCTCCGACCGCTACTCGTTCTGGCTCGAGGGGGTACTGCGGGCGGTCATGGAGCTGCGCGGCTGCGACGCGGACGAGGCCCGGGCGATGATGGAGGAGCGCGAGCGCCGGGAGCAGCCGGTGCGCGACTTCTACCGCGAGATGCAGGGGTGGATCGGCGACCGCATCCTGGTCGACAAGACGCCGTCCTACGCCCTCGATCCGGCGATCCTCGAACGCGCCGAGGAGGACTTCGACGAGCCGCTCTACCTCCACCTG
Source organism: uncultured Acidobacteriota bacterium (assembly GCA_963843755.1). Lineage (GTDB taxonomy): Bacteria > Acidobacteriota > Thermoanaerobaculia > Multivoradales > DATKCC01 > CAWJLS01. The sequence goes on along the minus strand of CAWJLS010000008.1, from coordinate 415,461 downwards.
CTCCGCCACCCGTACGGCGGCATCCTGTCGTTCGAGGAGGCGCGCCTCGAGCAGCTCTTCTTCCGCTACGACCACGACTTCGAGCGCCGCGAGCTGGCGGAGCTGATCTGGACCGCCAGCCACCAGAACATCGTCTCCTTCCTGGACGGGGTGCCGGCGGAGCGCCAGATGCGGGTCCACTTCGAGCAGATGGTGGGCGACCCGGAGCCGGTAATGCGCGGCGTCGCCGCCTTCCTCGGCCTCGACTACCAGCCGGCGATGATCGAGCCCTACCAGGAGCGCCAGCGGCGGATGACCGACGGCATCCACGAGCAGGCGAAGATGCTGGGCGACGTCAAGTTCCACACCCACAAGAAAATCGACTCCTCCGCCGCCGAACGCTGGCGGGACGTCTACACGGAGGACTTCCTGGGCGACGTCACCCGCGAGCTGGCGATCGGCCTGGGCTACGACGAGCTCGAACGGACCGGCCCGGCGGATGCGGCCGGCGCGAGCGCGACGAGCGGGCTGCCTCCCTGCCTGACGGCGCTCCGCCCGGGGGATGCCGACGTCCCGCCGCTCTTCCTGATCCACGCGGTCTTCGGCGACACCTACTTCTTCCGCTTCCTGGCCGCCGGGCTCGCCCCGGGGCGGCCGGTCTACGGCCTGCGCGCCCTCGGCATGGAGGCCGGGGAGGAGCCGCTGCGGTCGATCGAGGCGATGGCCGCGCGCTACGTCGACTCGATCCGCAGCATCCGGCCCGAGGGCCCCTACCACCTGGTGGGCAGCTCCATGGGCGGCGTCATCGCCTACGAGATGGCCCGCCGGCTGCGGGCCGCGGGGCAGGAGGTCGCCCTGCTCGGCTTCCTCGACACCGGCGCGCCGGGCGAGGCGCCGACCCCCGACGACGCGTCGGCCGGGAAGCGCTTCGAGATGGAGGCCCTCCACCACCTGCTGGGCGGGGCGGACCCAGACAGCGTCGCCCGCCTCGAGACCATGGAGTCCCGAGACGAGCGCCTGTCGCACATCCTGACCACCGCCCGGGCGGCCGGCGCCCTGCCGGCGAGCTTCGACCTCGCCCGCCTGCGCCGGTTGATGGACATCGTCAACGCCAACGGCCGGGCCATGACCGAGTACCGCCCCGAACCGTACGATGGCGAGCTGCTCCACGTCCGGGCGGCGACCACGGCCGAGCGCATGGAGCGCCCGCAGGAGTCGGGCTGGAGCGCCCTGGCCGGGCACGTCACCGTGGAGATCGCCCCCGGCGACCACATGTCGATCCACTTCCCGCCTCACGCAGAAGGGCTCGCCCGGCGGCTGGAAGAGGAGATGCTCCGCTCCGAGACCGCGCACCGGCAGGGCCCCGAGAGCCGGGAACGCGCCGCGGCCTCCACTGACCGAACCGGATGAGGTGACGATGTCCCGAAGCCCCCTGCTCACGCCCGACGCTCCCACCGAGGGCCGGCCGGCGGGGCCGGGCACCCGTACGGCTCCGCTCTCCCGCGGCCAACGGGCGCTCTGGTTCCTCGACCGCCTGGCCCCGGGCAGCGGCGCCTACATCATCGCCGCGGCCGGCCGGACCGTCGACGCGGTGGACGCGCGCGCCCTGGAGCGGGCCCTCCAGGCGCTGGTGGTCCGGCACCCTGCGCTGCGCACCACGTTCGCGGAGGTGGACGGCGAGCCGGTGCGACGGGTGGCCGAGACGATGCCGGTCCGCCTGGGGCGGGTCGACGCCCGGGCGCTCGACGAGGCCGCCCTGGAGAGGGCGCTGGGCGAGAACGCCTACCGGCCGTTCGACCTGGAGCGGGGTCCGCTGGTCCGGCTGACCCTGTTCGAACGCGGTCCGGGCGACGACCGGCTGGTCCTCTCCATCCACCACCTGATCTCCGACCTCTGGTCGCTGGCGGTGCTGCTCCGCGAGCTGGGCGCGCTGTACGACGGCGAGGGCTCCCTGCCGCCGCTCGAAGCGACCTTCGACGACCTGATCGCCCGCCAGGAGGCCCGGCTCGCCGGCGAGGAGGGCGAGAAGCTGTGGGCGTTCTGGCGCGAGGAGCTGGCCGACCGGCCGGCCGCCCTCGATCTGCCCGCCGACCGCCACCGCCCCGCCGCCCGGCACCAGCGCGGCGCCGCCGAGCCGTTCCGCCTCGACGCCGACCTCTGGAAGCGGCTGCGCAAGACCGGCCGGCGCCACGGCGCCAACCCGTTCGTGACCGGCCTGGCCGGGCTCCAGGCCCTGCTCCTCCGCCTCTCCGGCCAGGACGAGGTGGTGGTCGGCACCCCGACGGCAGGGCGGCGCGACGGCGACGTCTCCGACCTGGTCGGCTACTGCGTCAACCCGGTGGCGGTCCGCGCCGACGCCGCCGGCGACCCGACCTTCGGCACGCTTCTCGAGCGGGTCCGGGACGCCGGCAAGCGGGCGTTCGAGCACCAGGACTTCCCGTTTCCGCTCCTGGTCGAGCGCCTGGAGGCCGGCCGCGACGCCAGCCGCACGCCGATCTTCCAGGTGCTGTTCAGCCTCCAGCGCTCCCGCCTGGGGGTCGGCGAGGGCATGTCCGGCTTCGCCCTGGGAGAGCCAGGCGCACGGCTCGAGCTGGGGGCCCTGGTCTTGGAGTCGGTGCCGCTCGAGCCGGTCGGCGCCCAGTTCGACCTGACCGTCTTCGCCGCCGAGATCGCCGGCGAGCTGTGGGGCTCCCTGGTCTACGACCGGGACCTGTTCGACCGGGCGACCGCCCGGCGCATGGCCGGCCAGCTCCGCCGGCTGCTGGCCGAGGTGGCCGAGGCGCCGGAGCGCCGCCTGTCAGAGCTGTCGCTGCTCGACCCGGCCCAGCGCCAGCAGGTGCTGGCCGAATGGAACGACACCGCGCCGGTGGCGGACGCGGAGCACCCGCGGGTCTCGCCCCGCCTCGACGCGAGAGTCCGCGCCCAGGCCGCCCGGACGCCGGACGCCGTCGCCCTGGTGTACCGCGGCCGGTACCACGAAGCCGGCGAGACAGGCGAGGCCGGCGAGACCGGCGAGCGCCTGACCTACGGCGAGCTGGTCCGGCGGAGCGCGCTCCTGGCCGCGCGGCTGCGGGCGGCCGGCGTCGGGGCGGCTGATGAGTCCCCTGAGGGGGTGAAGGCGGGCGGCGAGGTCCGGGTCGGCGTCTGCCTGCCCCGCGGGCCGGAGATGGTCGTCGCCCTGCTGGCGGTGCTCGAGGCCGGCGGCGCCTACGTCCCCCTCGACGGCGCCTACCCGGAGGAGCGCCTGGCGTTCATGCTCGAGGACGCGGGCGCGCCGGTGGTGCTGGCGTCGGCCGAGACCCGGGAGCGCCTCCCCCTCGATCGGCTGAGCCGCGCGGAGACGGGCCGCGAGACGCCGATCCTCGTCCTCGATCCGGGGGAGATCTCGGAGGACGATGCACCGGACCCGTCTCCGACGCTGGAGTCGAGCGGGTCCGGCCTGCCGCAGGGCGACGCCCTCGCCTACCTGATCTACACCTCCGGCTCGACCGGCCGACCCAAGGGGGTCGCCATCTCCCACGGGGCGGCCGGGTCGCTGATCGACTGGGCGGCCGGCGTCTACACGGCCGAGGAGCTGGGCGGCGTCCTGGCCGGCACGTCGATCTGCTTCGACCTGTCGGTCTTCGAGATCTTCCTGCCGCTGGCGACCGGCGGCCGGATCGTCCTGGCGGACAACGCCCTCGGCGTCGCCGGCTTCACCGGCACCGACGAGGTGCGCCTGATCAACACCGTCCCGTCGGCGATGAAGGAGCTGGTCGCCGCCGGCTCCCTGCCGGCCTCGGTCACGACCGTCAACCTGGCCGGCGAGCCGCTCACGCGCTCCCTGGTCGACGGGATCTACCGCGCCTTCCCCGGGGTCGACCGGGTCTACAACCTCTACGGCCCGTCGGAGGACACGACCTACTCGACGTTCGTCCGGATCGATCCTGCCTCCGAGGCGGACTCGCCGGGAGAGCCGACGGTCGGCGTTCCCATCACCGGCGGCCGGGCCCACGTGCTCGACCGCTCGCTCCGGCCGGCGCCGGTCGGCGTGCCCGGCGAGCTCTGCCTGAGCGGCGCCGGCCTCGCCCGCGGTTACCTGGGCCGCCCGGCGCGCACCGCGGCCAGCTTCGTGCCCGACCCGTTCGCGGGCCTGTCGCCGGCGGCCGGCGGCCGGCTCTACCGCACCGGCGACCTGGCCCGGCGCCGCCCGGACGGACAGATCGAGTTCCTCGGCCGCCTCGACCACCAGGTCAAGATCCGCGGCTTCCGCATCGAGCTCGGCGAGATCGAGGCCGCCCTGACCGCCGACCCCCGGGTCGAGGAGGCGGTGGTCGTCGCCCGCCGGCGCGGCGGTAGCGGCGACGCGGCGGGCGAGGCGATGCTGGTCGCCTACGTCGTGCCGGCCGGCGACGCGGGGCCCGGAACCGGCGAGCCCAAGCCGGCCGACCCGGCCGGCTCGATCGACTCGGCCGGCTCGATCGAACGGGTCGACCTGGTGGGGGCGCTCCGCCTCGCCCTCGGCGAGCGCCTGCCGGCCTACATGGTGCCGGCCGCCTTCGTCCCGCTCGACGCCCTGCCGCTCACCCCCAACGGCAAGGTCGACCGCAAGGCCCTGCCCGAGCCGGCCTTCGACGACGGCGCCGGCCCCGACCGGGAAGCCCTCGGCCGAACTGACCTCGACCGGGCCGCGGGCCGACAGGGGAGCCCCACCGAAACGCGCCTGGCCGCCCTGTTCGCCGAGGTTCTCTCCCTGCCCGCCGGCCGGGCGGTCGGCCGCGACGAGGACTTCTTCCGCCTCGGCGGCCACTCGCTCCTCGCCACCCGGCTGGTCGCCCGGATCAACGAGGCGTTCGGCACCGCGCTCTCCGTCCGCACCGTCTTCGACCGACCGACGGTCGCCGGCCTGGCCCGCGAGCTCGACCCGCTGCTGGGCGCGGGAGTCCCTACGCCCTCGGACGCCATCCCGCGGCGGGACGACCCCTCCGTGGCGCCGCTCTCGTTCGCCCAGCGCCGGTTCTGGTTCCTCCACCAGCTCGACCCGGACTCGGCGGCGGACAACGTCAGCCAGGCGGTCGCCCTGGCGGGCAACCTCGGCACGGCGTCGCTGGCGGCGGCGATCGGCGACCTGACGAAGCGCCACGAGACCCTGCGCACCGCCCTGGTCGACGGCACCGCCGGACCGGTGCAGGCGATCCTCCCCGCCGGCGCGTGCCACCCCGCACTGCCGGTGGTCGACCTGAGCACCCTGGACCCCGCGCGGAGACGGCGGGTCGCGCAGCGGATCGCCATCGCCGAGGCGGCACGGCCGGTGCCGATCGACCGTGCGCCGCTGATGCGAACGACGGCGCTCCGCCTCGGCCCGACCGATCACCTCCTGGTCCTGGTCCTCCATCACGCCGTGGCCGACGGCTGGTCGCTGGGCGTCCTGCTGCGCGAGCTCTCGGCCTGCTACGGCGCCCGCACCGCCGGCCACGCCCCCACCCTCGCCCCGCTGCCGATCCAGTACGGCGATTTCGCCCTCTGGCAGCGACGGCGGCTCGACGAGACCCGGGCCGAGCAGTTGCTCGACTGGTGGCGACACGAGCTGGCCGGTGCTCCGGCGGTGCTGGAGCTGCCGTTCGACCGCTCCCGCCAGTCGGACCGGGGCCGGGAGGCGGGCACGGTGCGCGCCGCCCTTCCGGGGGTGCTCGTCGAGCGGCTGGAGGCGTTCGGCCGCCAGCGCTCGGCGACCCTCTTCACGGTCCTCCTGGCCGGGTTCGAGGCGCTGCTCGGACGGCTCAGCGGACAGGACGACCTGGTCCTGGGCACGCCCAACGCGGGCCGCGACCGGGCCGAGCTCGACGACCTGATCGGCATGTTCGTCGACACGGTCGCCCTGCGGGCGCGGCTCGGCGGCGACCCGACGGTAGACGAGCTGGTCGAGCGCACCCGCGCGGCCGCCCGGGGCGCCCTCGATCACCACGAGCTGCCGTTCGAACGGCTGGTGGCCGACCTGGCGCCCGAGCGCTCGCGCGCCGTGGAGCCGCTGGTCCAGGTGCTGCTCGTCCTCCAGAACGCGCCGCTCGGTCCGCTCGAGCTCCCCGGCCTGCGGCTCGAGCGCCGGCCGCTCGACAGCGCCGACGCCCGGTTCGACCTGGAGGTGGCCTTCGAGCCCCACCCCGAGTCCGCCGCTGGGTCCGACCCCGGCGACCCTCGAGCGGCCGGGCTGCGCGGGACCTGGCGCTACCGTGCCGCTCTGTTCGACCGGACGACCGTCCACCGCATGGCGGATCAGCTCCGCACCGTCCTCGAGACGATGGTCGCCGACCCGGGCCGGCGCCTCGCGGGGCTGCCGCTCCTCTCCTCCTCCCAGAGCCACCAGGTTCTGGTCGAGTGGAACGACTCCGACGTCACGGCGTCGGCTGCGCCGGGGGCGCGCCGCCTGGACGCCCGCGTCCGTTCCCAGGCCGCCCGGACGGCGGAAGCGATCGCCCTCCTCGGCCGGAACGGCGAGCACCTGACCTACGGCGAGCTCACCCGCCGGACGACGGCGCTCGCCCGGCGCCTGCGCGCGGCCGGCGTGGGGCCACGATCCGACCACGCTCCGGGGGCCCCGCCGGACGCGGCCCGGGTCGCCGTCTGCCTACCGCGCACACCGGACCTGGTGGTCTCCCTGCTGGCGGTGCTCGAGGCCGGCGGCGCCTACGTCCCCCTCGACGCCGACTATCCGAAGGACCGGCTGGCCTTCATGCTCGAAGACTCGGCCGCGACGGTCGTCCTGGCCTCGGCCGAGACCCGCGACCGTCTGCCGCTCGAGTGCATGGGCCGCGCGGAGACCGCCCGGCACCTCCCCCACCTCTCCGTCACGGTGCTCGACCCCACCGTGGGACCCGCCGCCCTGGAGGAGGAGGCGAGGGAAACGGAACAGGGGGCGGAGGCTGAGCCGTTGCCGGCGGGCGACGCCCTCGCCTACCTGATCTACACCTCCGGTTCGACCGGCACCCCCAAAGGGGTCGCCATCTCCCACGGCGCCGCCGGCGCAATGCTCGACTGGGCGGCCGGCGCCTACTCGGGCGACGAACTGGCCGGCGTCCTGGCCGGCACCTCGGTCTGCTTCGACCTGTCGGTCTACGAGATCTTCCTGCCGCTCGCCACCGGTGGCCGGATCGTCCTCGCCGACGACGCCCTCGGCGCCGCCGACCACCTGGACACCGGCGAGGTCACCCTGGTCAACACGGTGCCCGCGGTGATGAACGAGCTGGTGGCCGCCGGCACCCTGCCGGGCTCGGTACGCACGGTCAACCTGGCCGGCGAGCCGCTCCGGCGCTCGCTGGTCGACGGGATCTACCAGGCGTTCCCCGGGGTCGAGCGGGTCTACGACCTCTACGGCCCGTCCGAAGACACCACCTACTCGACCTTCGCCCGCATCGACCGTCCGCCCCTCGGCCGGAGCGCGGACGCGCAGACCGGCGAGCCTCCCATCGGTTTCCCCATCGCCGGCAGCCGGTCCCACGTTCTCGACCGGGAGCTGCGGCCCGTCCCGATCGGTGTTCCGGGGGAGCTGTGCCTGGCCGGCGCCGGCCTCGCCCGCGGCTACCTGGGCCGCCCGGCGCGCACCGCGGCGCGTTTCGTGCCCGACCCGTTCCCGTGCCGCTCCTCGGCGGCCGGCGGCCGTCTCTACCGCACCGGCGACCTGGCGCGGCGCCGCCCGGACGGTGCGCTCGAGTTCCTCGGCCGCCTCGATCACCAGGTCAAAATCCGCGGCTTCCGCATCGAGCTGGGAGAGATCGAGGCCGCCCTGGCCGCCGATCCACGGGTCGAGGAGGCGGCGGTCGCCGCCCCGCTGCGGGCCGGCGAGCCCCTGCTGGTCGCCTACGTGGTCCCGGCCGCGCCGGCCGAGGAGGGAGGGCCCGACCGAACCGCCGACGGAACGGCGAAAGGGCTGGGGGACGCCCTGCGCACCGCCCTCGCGGAGCGCCTGCCCCGGTACATGATCCCGGCCCTCTTCGTCGAGCTCGAGGCCCTGCCGCGCAACGCCTCCGGCAAGCTCGATCGCTCCGCCCTGCCCGAGCCCGGGTGGGGCACGGGCGCTCCGGGCCAGGCGCCCGGCTCGTCGCTCGAAGAGCTCCTGGCCTCGCTGTTCGCCGAGGTGTTGGGCCTGGAAGGTGGAGCCGCCGGCCAGGACGAGGCGGACCGGTCGGTCGGTCGCAACGACGATTTCTTCCGCCTCGGCGGCAACTCCCTGCTCGCCACCCGCCTGGTCTACCGGCTGCGCGAGCGCGCCGGCATCGACGTGCCGGTGGCCGTCCTGTTCGAGGCGCCCACGGTCGCGGAGCTGGCCGACCAGATCGAGTCCGCCGGGCGCGAGGACGCGATCCTGCCCGCGGAGCCGCTCGCGGCCCGGCCGGCCGGCAGTGCGGAGGTGCCGCTCTCGTTCGCCCAGCGTCGCCTCTGGTTCCTGCATCAGCTCGACCCGGAGAGCGCCTCCTACAACATGCCGGGCGGCCTGATGATCGAGGGGCCGCTCGGCCTGGCGACGCTGACCCGCGCCCTCGGCGACCTGATGGCGCGGCACGAGACCCTGCGCACCGCCCTGATCGACGGACCGGCGGAGCCGGCGCAGAAGATCTATCCCGCCACGACCGTCGGGACCTCGGTCCGGCCGGCGCTGCCGGTGATCGACCTGTCCGGCCTCGATCCCGACCGCGGCCGGTGCCTGGCCCGCCGGCTGGCCGCCCAGGAGGCCGCCCGCCCGCTCGCCATCGGCCATGCCCCGCTGATCCGCACCACGCTGGTGCGCCTGGAACCGGACACCCATCTGCTGACCGTGGTCCTGCACCACGCCATCGCCGATGGCTGGTCGCTGAGCGTGTTCGTGCGCGAGATGACGGCGCTCTACACCGCCCGCCATACCGGTACGCGGGCGGATCTGCCGCCGCTGCCGGTCCAGTACGGCGACTTCGCCCTCTGGCAGCGCCGACGGCTGACCGGATCGCATCTCGACGGACTGCTGGCCTGGTGGCGCCACGAGCTCGCCGGGGTGCCGACGACCCTGGAGCTGCCGTTCGACCGTCCGCGACGCCCCGCGAACACCGCCGCCGGGGCGGCGGTCACGGCGACGCTTCCCGCGGACCTGGTGACGCGGCTGGAGGCGTTCGGCCACGACCGGTCGGCGACCCTGTTCATGGTCGTGCTCGCCGGCTTCGAGGCGCTGCTCGCACGCCTCAGCGGCCGGGACGATTTCGTCGTCGGCACCCCGAGCGCGGGACGGAACCGGAGCGAGCTCGACGGCCTGATCGGCATGTTCGTCGACACGGTCGCCCTCCGGGCGCGGCTCGACGGCGACCCGCGCGCGGCCGAGCTGGTCGAGCGGGCGCGGGCGGCGTCGCTCCGGGCGTTCACCCACCAGGAGCTGCCGTTCGACCGCCTGGTGGCCGAGCTGGTCCCCGAGCGGACCCGCGGCGTGTCGCCCCTGGTCCAGGCCCTGATCGTGCTCCAGAACACGCCCGAGGAGGCGTTGGAGCTTCCGGGGCTGCGCCTGGAGCGCCTGCCGCTCGAGAGCGGGCAGGCGAAGTTCGACCTGGAGCTCGACCTCGAGCCGCTCCCCGGACCGTCGGAAGCCGGCCTCCTCGGACGGTGGACCTACGACGCCTCGCTGTTCGACGGCACCACCGTGCGACGGATGGCGGACCAGCTCCGGAGCGTGCTCGAGGAGATGCTCGCCGCGCCGGAGCGCCGCCTGTCAGAGCTGTCGCTGCTCGACCCGGCCCAGCGCCAGCAGGTGCTGGCCGAATGGAACGACACCGCGCCGGTGGCGGACGCGGAGCACCCGCGGGTCTCGCCCCGCCTCGACGCGAGAGTCCGCGCCCAGGCCGCCCGGACGCCGGACGCCGTCGCCCTGGTGTACCGCGGCCGGCACCACGAAGCCGGAGAGGCCGGCGAGACCGGCGAGCGCCTGACCTACGGCGAGCTGGTCCGGCGGAGCGCGCTCCTGGCCGCGCGGCTGCGGGCGGCCGGCGTCGGGGCGGTTGACGACTCCCCTGAGGGGGTGAAGACGGGTGGCGAGGTCCGGGTCGGCGTCTGCCTGCCCCGCGGGCCGGAGATGGTCGTCGCCCTGCTGGCGGTGCTCGAAGCCGGCGGCGCCTACGTCCCCCTCGACGCCGCCTACCCGGAGGAGCGCCTGGCGTTCATGCTCGAGGACGCGGGCGCGCCGGTGGTGCTGGCGTCGGCCGAGACCCGGGAGCGCCTCCCCATCGATCGGCTGAGCCGCACGGAGACGGCCCGCGAGACGCCGATCCTCGTCCTCGATCCGGGGGAGGTCTCGGAGGACGATGCACCGGACCCGACCCAGGCGCTGGAGTCGAGCGGGTCCGGCCTGCCGCAGGGCGACGCCCTCGCCTACCTGATCTACACCTCCGGCTCGACCGGCCGACCCAAGGGGGTCGCCATCTCCCACGGGGCAGCCGGGGCGCTGATCGACTGGGCGGCCGGCGTCTACACGGCCGAGGAGCTGGGCGGCGTCCTGGCCGGCACGTCGATCTGCTTCGACCTGTCGGTCTTCGAGATCTTCCTGCCGCTGGCGACCGGCGGCCGGATCGTCCTGGCGGACAACGCCCTCGGCGTCGCCGGCTTCACCGGCACCGACGAGGTGCGCCTGATCAACACCGTCCCGTCGGCGATGAAGGAGTTGGTCGCCGCCGGCTCCCTGCCGGCCTCGGTCACGACCGTCAACCTGGCCGGCGAGCCGCTCACGCGCTCCCTGGTCGACGGCATCTACCGCGCCTTCCCCGGGGTCGACCGGGTCTACAACCTCTACGGCCCGTCGGAGGACACGACCTACTCGACGTTCGTCCGGATCGATCCTGCCTCCGAGGCGGACTCGCCGGGAGAGCCGACGGTCGGCGTTCCCATCACCGGCGGCCGGGCCCACGTGCTCGACCGCTCGCTCCGGCCGGCGCCGGTCGGCGTGCCCGGCGAGCTCTGCCTGAGCGGCGCCGGCCTCGCCCGCGGTTACCTGGGCCGCCCGGCGCGCACCGCGGCCAGCTTCGTGCCCGACCCGTTCGCGGGCCTGTCGCCGGCGGCCGGCGGCCGGCTCTACCGCACCGGCGACCTGGCCCGGCGCCGCCCGGACGGACAGATCGAGTTCCTCGGCCGCCTCGACCACCAGGTCAAGATCCGCGGCTTCCGCATCGAGCTCGGCGAGATCGAGGCCGCCCTGACCGCCGACCCCCGGGTCGAGGAGGCGGTGGTCGTCGCCCGCCGGCGCGGCGGTAGCGGCGACGCGGCGGGCGAGGCGATGCTGGTCGCCTACGTCGTGCCGGCCGGCGACGCGGGGCCCGGAACCGGCGAGCCCAAGCCGGCCGACCCGGCCGGCTCGATCGACTCGGCCAGCTCGATCGAACGGGTCGACCTGGTGGAGGCGCTCCGCCTCGCCCTCGGCGAGCGCCTGCCGGCCTACATGGTGCCGGCCGCCTTCGTCCCGCTCGACGCCCTGCCGCTCACCCCCAACGGCAAGGTCGACCGCAAGGCCCTGCCCGAGCCGGCCTTCGATGACGGCGCCGGCCCCGACCGGGAAGCCCTCGGCCGAACTGACCTCGACCGGGCCGCGGGCCGACAGGGGAGCCCCGCCGAAACGCGCCTGGCCGCCCTGTTCGCCGAAGTCCTCTCCCTGCCCGCCGGCCGGGCGGTCGGCCGCGACGAGGACTTCTTCCGCCTCGGCGGCCACTCGCTGCTCGCCACCCGGCTGGTCGCCCGGATCCGGGCCGCCACCGGCGCCGAGATCCCGGTCTCGGCCCTGTTCGAGACCCCGACGGTCGCCGGCCTCGCCCGGTGGCTCGGCGACGGCACACCGACCGCCGCGCGTGGCCCTGGGCAGGCGCTCTCCCCCGTGGCCGCGACGCCGCCGATCGCGCGGCGCCCCGATCCGTCGAGCGCACCGCTCACCTTCTCCCAGGAGCGGCTCTGGTTCCTGGCCCGGCTCGACCCGGAGGCGTCGACCTACAACATGCCGGGCGCCGTGCGCATGGCCGGGCGGCTCGACCTGCCCGCCCTGGCCGGCGCCCTGGACACCCTCGTCGCCCGCCACGAGGCGCTGCGCACCGAGATCGTCGAGGCCGGAGAGCGGGGCGACACTCCGCTCCAGCGCATCCACCCTCCGGGCGCGGTCCGCGCGACCCTGCCGGTCGTCGACCTGAGCGCCCTGCCCGACGAGCGGCGCCGGCCCGCGGCGCACCGGCTGGTCGCCCGCGACGCCCGCCGGCCGGTGGCGCTCACCGAGGCCCCTCTGCTGCGGACGACCCTGATCCGGCTCGCCCCCGCCGAGCACATCGTCTCGGTGGTCATGCACCACGTGATCTCCGACGGCTGGTCGCTCGGGGTGTTCGTCGGCGAGCTCTCGGCCCTCTACGGCGGCAGCGTCGCCGGCAGGCGGGCCGTGCTACCGCCGCTGCCGATCCAGTACGGCGACTTCGCCCTCTGGCACCGCGAACGCCTCACCGAGGAGGTCCAAGACGAGCTGCTCGCCTGGTGGCGCCAGGAGCTCGACGAGGCACCGACGGTGCTCGAGATGCCCACCGACCGGCCCCGGCCGCTCACTCCGAGCGGGGCCGGCGGCGTCGTGCGCATCCCGCTGCCGCCGCGCCTCGCCGAGCGCCTCGACGCCTACGCCCGGGACCACGGCGCGACCCTCTTCATGGTGCTGCTCGCCGGGTTCGGGGCCCTGCTCGCCAAGACCAGCGGCCGGCGGGACCTGATCCTCGGGACTCCCAACGCCGGCCGCGACCGCAGCGAGCTCGAGCACCTGATCGGCCTGTTCGTCGAGACGGTCGCCCTGCGGCTGCGGCTCGAGGACGGACCGACCCTGGGGGCCCTGGTCGACCGGGCGCGCGAGACCAGCCTCGACGCGTTCGCCCACCAGCAGCTCCCGTTCGACCGGCTGGTCGAAGCGCTGATCCCCCACCGCACGTCCGGCGTGCCGCCGCTCGTCCAGGTCATGTTGGCGCTCCAGAACGCGCCCATGGGCCCGTTGGAGCTGCCCGGCCTGCGCCTGGAGCGACTGGTGACCGAGAGCGGCACGGCCAAGTTCGATCTCACCGTCTCGTTCGAGCCGACGGACGCCATCGGGTCTGCTGGAGCCAACGATGCCAACGATGCCGGCGAGGGCGAGGACCGCCCCGGGCTGCTCGGCGTCTGGAGCTACAGCAGCGAGCTGTTCGACCCGACCACGATCCGCAGGATGGCCGCTCATCTCGAGCACGTCCTGGAGGCCCTGGTCGAGGACCCCTCGCACACGCTCGACACCCTCTCCCTGCTGAGCGCCACGGAGCGCCACCAGCTCTTCGTCGAGTGGAACGACGAGCCGTGGCCGGTGGACCCGGAGGGCGGCTGCCTGCACCACCTGATCGAGCGCTGGGCCGAACGCACGCCGGACGCGGTGGCCGTGGTGTTCGAGGACCGCCACCTGAGCTATGCCGCCTTGATGGAGAGCTCCCGGGCGGTCGCCGAGGCGCTGATCCGGCGCGGCGTCGGCCCGGAGTCGCTGGTCGGCCTGTGCATGGAGCGTTCGATCGACCTGGCGGTCGGCGTCGTCGGCATCCTGCGGGCCGGCGCCGCCTACGTCCCCCTCGATCCCGGCTACCCCCAGGACCGGATCGAGGTGATGATCGACGAGGCCGGCCTCGACTGGGTCGTCACCCATCGCGACGTCGGCGAGCGTCTGGAGACCACCGCCGCCGCACCGCTCCGGATCGACGACCCCGAGGCACTAGCCGGTACCGCGGGGGCCGCCCCCGCGCGGGCCGGCACCGGCGCGACCTCGCGACCGGCGACCCTCCCGGCGTCCCGTCCGGAGAACGCCGCCTACGCCATCTTCACCTCCGGCTCGACCGGCCGGCCGAAGGGCGTGGTGGTCTCCCACCGCGCGGTCGCCAACCGGCTGCTCTACGCCGCCGCCCTCGATCCGGTCGGCGGCGGCGCCGGCCTGCTCAAGGCGTCGATCTGCTTCGACCTGTCGGTCGGCGAGCTGTTCTCGCCCCTGGTCGCGGGCACCCGGGTCGTGCTCGCCCGCCCCGGCGGCCACGGCGACATGGACTACCTGCTCGACCTGATCGCCCGCGAACGGATCGCCCAGACCTCGTTCCTGCCGTCCCAGCTCAGCGTCCTCATGGAGCAGCCCGGGCTCGATCGGATGGCGCCGATGGTCGGCATGATGACCGGCGGCGAGGCGGTGCCGCCGACCCTGCCGGAGCGGCTCGCCGAGCGCACGAGCGTGCCGCTCTACAACCGCTACGGACCGACGGAGACCACCCTCTCGGTCACCTCCTGGCGCTGCGACGGCGAGCGCGACGTCCAGACCATCCCGATCGGACGGCGCATCGGCGGCGCGACCCTCTACCTGCTCGACGCCGGCTTCCACCCGGTGCCGGCTACGGTCCCGGGCGAGCTGTGCATCGGCGGCGTCGGCGTCGCCCGCGGCTACTTGCACCATCCGCGGCGGACCGCCGAGACCTTCGTCCCGGACCCCTTCGCCGAGCGAAACGGCACCCCCGGGGCGCGCCTCTACCGGAGCGGCGACCTGACCCGCTGGCGGCCGGACGGCGTGGTGGAGTTCCTCGGCCGGATCGACCAGCAGGTCAAGATCCGCGGCTTCCGCATCGAGCTGGGCGAGATCGAGGCCGTGCTCGTGCAGCACCCGGGCGTGCTGGAGGCGGCGGTCATCGACTGCGACGAGGAGGGCAGCGAGAACCGCCGCCTCGCCGCCTACCTGGTGCTCGATCCGGAGGCCACGCCGGAGATCGACGCGCTGCGCTCGTTCGTCGGCGAGAAGCTCCCGGCCTACATGGTGCCGGCGGCCTTCGAGGTGATGGACGTCCTGCCCCTGACCAGCTCCGGCAAGGTCGACCGGCGGCGCCTGCCCGAGCCCCACTGGGAGAGCGACAGCCGGCGCGAGTACGTGGCGCCGCGGACCCCGGGAGAGGAGCGGATGGCGGCCCTGTTCGCCGACGTCCTGGAGGTCGAGCGGGTAGGCGCGGAGGACGACTTCTTCGAGCTCGGCGGCCACTCGCTGCTGGCCACGCGCCTGGTCGCCCGGGTGCGCACGGCGTTCGAGGTCGAGCTGCCTCTGCGGCGCCTGTTCGAGACCCCGACGGTGGCCGGCCTGGCGGCGGCCGTGGCCGAGGCGGCCGGGGAGCTTGCGGGCACCGGCCCCGCGCCCGACGTGCCGCCGATCGAGCCGGCCGACCTTCAGGAGGTCGGCGAGGAGGGCCCCTGGCCGGCCTCCTTCACCCAGGCGCGGCTCTGGTTCCTGGCCCGGCTCGACCCGACCTCGGCCGCGTACCACATGCCGGGGGCCGTGCGGATCACCGGCGACCTGGAGCCGGCGGCCCTGGCCGGTGCCCTGTCCGACGTGGTCCGCCGCCACGGCACCTTGCGGACCGTCTTCGACGAGATCGACGACGGGGTCATCCAGCGGGTCCGGCCGTTCGAGACGCTCGCGGCGGGCCGCGCCACGCCGTCCGGCCCTGTGCCCCTGCCGGTGATCGACCTTTCGGCTCTGCCGGCCGAGCGCCGCCGAGAGGCCGCCCTGCTCGGAGCCCGGCGGATCGCGGTGGTGCCGTTCGACCTGACCCGCGACCTGCTGCTCCGGGTCGCCCTGGTCCGCCTGGAGAGCCGCGAGCACCTGGTCGCCTTCTCCATGCATCACATCGCCTCCGACGGCTGGTCGGTCGGCGTGCTGGTGCGCGAGCTGGCGGCGCTCTACAGCGCCCGCATGGCCGGCGACGGCCGGAGCGACGAGGGCGTTGCGTCCACACCGTCCGGCCTGCCGGAGCTGCCGGTCCGCTACACCGACTTCGCCGTCTGGCAGCGGGGCTGGCTCCGGGGCGAGGCGCTCGACCGGCGCCTCGGCTGGTGGCGCGACCTGCTCACCGGCGCGCCATCGGCCATCGAGCTGCCCCTCGACCGGCCGCGCCCGCCGGTCCAGACCTTCCGCGGCGGCGAGCTGCGCACCGCCCTGGGCGCGGAGACCGCCCTCCAGGCCGACGAGATCGAGCGCCTCGCCCGGCGCCTGGACGCGACGCCGTTCATGGTGCTGCTGGCGGGTTTGGCCAGCCTCCTCGGCCGCCTCTCGCGCCAGGGCGACGTGGTGATCGGCAGCCCGATCGCCGGCCGCACCCACCAGGAGCTCGAAGGGTTGATCGGCGTCTTCGTCAACACCCTGGCGCTACGGGTCGACCTGGCGGGCGATCCTTCGTTCGCCACCCTGGTCGGACGGGTCAAGGAGATGTCCCTCGGCGCCTTCGCCCACCAGGACCTGCCGTTCGAGCGCCTGGTCGAGGAGGTGGCGCCGGCCCGGGACCTCAGCTCGACACCGCTCTTCCAGGTTCTGTTCGTGTTCCAGAACGCCCCCCGCGCACGCCTGGAGATCCCCGGCGCGACTCTCGAGCCGGAGCCGCTGCCGATGACCGCGGCGAAGTTCGACCTGACCGTCGACCTGGCCCGCCACGACGACCGGATGGCGGCACGGCTGGAGTACAACCGGGATCTCTTCGACCCGACGACCGTGCTCCGCCTCGGCCGCCACCTGGGCAACCTGCTGGCGGCGGCTGTCGAGGCGCCCGACGAGCGCCTTTCCCACCTCGGCGTGCTCGGCCCGGCCGAGCGTCACCTGCTCCATGCCGAGTGGAGCGACGGCGGGGCGCGCGCCGTGAGCGCCGCCGGCGGGCCGGAGCCGGACTGCCTGCACCGCCTGGTCCGGCACCAGGTGGAGCGGACCCCGGACGCCGAGGCGCTGGTGGCCGGCGACGACCGCCTCACGTACCGCGGCCTGGCGCTCCGTGCCGCGGCCGTCTCCCGACGGCTCCGCGCCGCGGGGGTCGGGCCGGAGACCCGGGTCGGCGTCTTCGCCCAGCGTTCGCAGGCGCTGGTCGCGGCGCTCCTGGGCGTGCTCGAGGCGGGCGGCACCTACGTCCCCCTCGACCCGAACTATCCGCCGGAGCGGGTCGCCTTCATGCTCGAGGACTCGGCCGCCGCGGTGGTGCTGACCGACGCCGACCTGGTCGAACGGCTGGACCTCGCCGCGCTCGATCCGACGCCGGAGGTCCTGGCCCTGGACGAGCTGCTCGATCCGGCCGCCCTGGCCGAGCTCGATGCTTCGTCGATCCGGATCGAGCCCGGCCTCGACCCGCGAGTCGACCCGGGCCAGCTCGCCTACCTGATCTACACCTCCGGGTCCACGGGCAGGCCCAAGGGGGTCGCCATCTCCCACGCCGCCGCGGTGGCGATGGTGCGCTGGGCCGGCGCTCTCTTCCCGGCTGAGGCGTTCGCCGGCATGCTGGCGGCCACCTCGGTCTGCTTCGACCTGTCGGTCTACGAGCTGTTCGCGACGCTGGCCCACGGCGGCAAGCTGATCCTCGCCCGCGACGCCCTCGAGCTGCCGGCCCTGGCCGACAGCGGCGAGATCCGGCTGATCAACACGGTGCCGTCGGTGATGCGCGAGCTGCTGGCGGGGGCCGCCCTGCCGGAGTCGGTGCGGGTGGTCAACCTGGCCGGCGAGCCGCTCAAGCGGGCGCTGGCCGACCAGGTCTTCGAGGGTGCGCCGGGGCTGACCGCGCTCTACAACCTCTACGGCCCGTCGGAGGACACCACCTACTCCACCGGCTCCCGCGTGCCGCGTTCTTTCAAAGGACCGGGCAAAGAACAGGGCAACCGGCAAGGCGAGGCACCGGCCGCCGAACCGACCATCGGCCGGCCGATCGCCGGCAGCCGGGCGTACGTGGTCGAGCCGGGCGGGCCGCCCGGATCGCTCTGCCCCGTCGGCGTGCCCGGCGAGCTCTGCCTGGCCGGCGCGGGCCTAGCCCGCGGCTACCTGGGCCGCCCCGGACGCACCGCCGAGAGCTTCGTGCCCGATCCGTTCGGCGATCTTCCGTCCGACTCCCCGACCGGCCCCCCGGCCGATCCGGCAGCCGGCGGCGGCCGGATCTACCGCACCGGCGACCTGGTCCGCTGGCGCCGCGACGGCGAGCTCGAGTTCCTCGGCCGCCTAGACCACCAGGTCAAGGTGCGCGGCTTCCGCATCGAGCTGGGCGAGATCGAGGCCTCCCTCGCCTCCCACCCGCGGATCGCCGAGGCGGTGGTCACGGTCTACGAGGACCCCGACAAGGCGGCGGGGGGCCTCGACCTCGTCGGCTACCTGGTGCCGGCCGTGGCGGAAGGGACCGGCGAGGAGGAGGACGGCGGCGGCTCCCTGACGGCCGCCGCCCGGAGCTGGCTCCAGGAGCGCCTGCCCGGCTACATGGTGCCGCCGCTCTTCGTCGAGCTCGACGAGCTGCCGCGCACCCCGAGCGGCAAAATCGACCGCAAGGGGCTGCCGGCACCCGAGGCGAGCCGCGCCGCCGCCGGCCAGGAGTACGAGCCGCCGGAGACCGACCTCGAGGTGGCGCTGGCCGAGCTCTGGACCGAGGTGCTGGAGGTCGAGCGGATCGGCATCAACGACAACTTCTTCGCCCTCGGCGGCCACTCGCTCAAGGCGACCCAGATCCTGCTGCGGGTGCGCGACGCGTTCGGCGTCGAGCTCCCGGTCCGCCGCTTCTTCGAGGAGCCCGACCATCGCCGGCCTGTCGGTCGCCGTGGTCGAGGCGCTGCTCGCCGAGGCGGACGAGGACGATCTGGCCGACGCCCTCGACGACGAGGACGAGTGAGCACGTCGTCCCGGATCGGCCCCGTGATAGCTTGGCGGCCATTCGAGATCTGTCGAGGAATCGCAACCCCGCGGCAACCCTGAGACGCCCCGCCCCACGCGAGTCCGCCGCGCGCCGAATCGGGCCGGAGACGGCCGGACCGGGCGCGCGCCGGGCGCGCCGGGCCGCGCGGCGAGGAGGAGATGCGATGAAGGACCCCGGCTTCCGCACCCGTCGGCCGCCCGCCGTGCTCGCCCTGGCCGCCCTGCCGGTCCTGTCTCTGTTGGCGGGCTGCGGCCGGCAGTCGGTCGACCTGGCCGGCACCGTGGAGCGCAAGACGCTCGAGCTGGCGGCGCCGGTGTCGGCCGAGATCGTCGCCATCCCGGTCGAGGTCGGCGACTCCGTGGCATCGGGTGACGTGGTCGTGCAGCTCGACACGGCGGTGGCGACGGCCGAGCTGCGCGCCGGGGAGGCCGCCAAGCAGGCCGCCGACGCGGGGCTCAAGGAGGCCCAGGGGCTATACGAGCGGGCGGTCAACCTGCGCAAGGCGCGGATCAGCACCGCCCAGGATCTGGACACGGCGGAGCGGCGACGGGACGAGGCGGTGGCGCTGGTGGCGGAGAAGGAGGCGCGCATCGCCCAGGCCCAGAAGCGACTCGACGAGCTGACGCTCCGCGCCCACCTGCCGGGCGTCGTCGACCAGGTGGCGTTCGAGGTCGGCGAACGGGTGCCTGCCGGCGGTGTGGCGGCCGTGGTGCTGGCGAACGAGGAGCCCTGGGTGCGGGTCTGGTTGCCCGCCCGGGCGGTGGCCTCGACCCACCCGGGCAGCAAGGCCGAGATCGAGATCGGGGGGCTCGACCGGAAGCTCGCCGGTCATGTGAGCGACATCGCCCGGGAGCCGGAGTTCACGCCCCACTACGCCCTCACCGAGCGCGAGAGCGCCCACCTGGTCTACGAGACCCGGGTGGTGATCGATGACGCCCCGGACGACCTGCGCCCCGGCCTGCCGGCCCGGGTGCGCGTCTACCTCGGACTGGACGAAGGGTGAGCCCCTTCTCCGAGGCACCCGAGGCGATCGACCCGATCGGGACCCACGGGCCGAATGGGCCTCATGGGCCGCATGGGCCTGTGATCGAGGCGCGCGGCCTGACGCGGCGCTTCGGCGCGCTGACCGCCGTCGACGACCTGGACCTCGAGGTCCGGCGGGGCGAGGTGTTCGGCTTCCTCGGGCCCAACGGCGCCGGCAAGTCGACCCTCATCCGCATGCTGGTCGGCCTGCTCGAGCCGTCGGCGGGGACCGCCCGGGTGCTCGGGCTCGAAATGCCGCGGGACGCCGAAAAGCTGCGCTCGCGCCTCGGCTACATGACCCAGCGGTTCTCGCTCTACGAGGACCTGTCGGTGGCGGAGAACCTGGAGTTCGCGGCCGAGATCTTCGGCCTCGACGGCGAGACCCGGCGCCGGCGGGTCGAGGAGAGCCTGGCCGAGTACGGCCTCGCCGAGCGGCGGCGCCAGCGGCCCGCGACCCTGTCGGGCGGCTGGAAGCAGCGCCTCGCCCTGGCCGTGGCGACGATCCACCGGCCGGAGCTGCTGTTCCTGGACGAGCCTACCGCCGGGGTCGACCCGGACAGCCGGCGCCGCTTCTGGGAGAAGATCTTCGACCTCGCCGGCGACGGCGCCACCGTGCTGGTCTCCACCCACTACATGGACGAGGCGGTGCGCTGTCACCGGCTGTGCGTGGTACGCGACGGCCGCTCGGTGGCGGTCGGGGCGCCGGCGGCGCTGACCGGCGCGCTCCGCGGGCGGGTGATCGAGCTGACCGCCGACCCCGCCGACGACGCCGTCGACCTGCTCCGCACTCTGCCGCCGGTGACCAGCGCCACCCAGCTCGGCCGCGAGGTCCACGTGCTGCTGGCGCCCGGCCGCGACGTCGGTTGCGAGGCGCCCGGGCTCGTCTCCCGGCTCGAGGACGCCGGCATCCGCTGCGGCCCCGTGCGGCCGGCCGACCCCGATCTCGAGGACGTCTTCGTGGCGCTGCTGGCCGGCGAAACCCTCGACGGAGATCCCCTGCGGACGATCCACCGCACGGTCGTGCTGGAGAGGCCCGGCTCATGAGCGACGCGGACGCCACGACGCTGCCCGAGGAGGGAGCGACGGACCGGGGTGACCAGACCGCTGGGGGTTCCGTGGGGGAGACCGTCGAGGCTCCGCGGCCGGACGAAACGGGCGTCTTCGGCAGGATGGGCTCCCGGCTAGGGGCCGGCCTCGGCTCGATCGTCCGCCCGCCGCTCCGGCGCCTCGTCACCCGGCTCGGCGGCCCGCGGCTGCTTGCCAGCCTCCGCCGGGTGCGTTCGGTCGCCTTGAAGGAGGTCCGCCAGCTCCGCCGCGACCGGCTGACCATGGGCTTCATCGTCGGCGTCCCGGCGGTCCAGCTCCTGCTCTTCGGCTACGCCATCGAGCAGGACGTGCGCCATGTGGCGACGGCCCTGGTCGACCACTCCGAGAGCAGCGTCAGCCGGCTGCTGGTCGGCCAGCTCGAGGCGACCCAGACGTTCGATTTCGTCCGCCGCGCGGCCGACGCCGAGGCCGCCGAAGCGCTGCTGCGCAAGGGCGAGGTGCGGGCGGCGGTGGTGATCCCGGCCGGCTTCGCCCGCGCCTACCACCGCGGCCGCGGGGCCGAGATCTCGGTGCTGGTGGACGCCTCCGACCCGACCCTCGCCCGGGCGGTCCGCGCCTCGGCGGAGGGGCTCGCCGACCGCCACAACCAGCGCCTGGGCTCGGCCGGCGGCTCGACCGGAGAGGCGGCCGCGCAGCCGCCCCACCGGCGCAACCGCCTCGGCGTCCAGCCCCGTCTCGTCCACCCCCACTTCCTCGACATCACCGTGCTCGACCTCTACAACCCGGAGATCCGCACGGCGCTCTTCGTCGTGCCGGCGCTGTTGGGGGTGATCCTCACCACGACCATGATCATGATGACGGCGCTGTCGCTGGTGCGGGAGCGCGAGCGCGGGACGTTCGAGTTCCTGATCGCCACGCCGGTCGGCCGGATGGAGCTGATGACCGGCAAGATCCTGCCCTACATCGCCATCGGCTTCCTGCAGGTGGTGATCGTCGTGGTCACCGGCCTGGTGCTCTTCCGGGTGCCGATCCAGGGCCACCTGTGGGACCTGGCGGTGGCGTCGCTGGTGTTCATCGCCGCCAACCTGACCCTCGGGCTGGTGATCTCCGCCACCACCTCGTCCCAGTTCCAGGCCACCCAGGTGTCGTTCTTCTTCTTCCTGCCGTCGGTGCTGCTCTCCGGCTTCATGTTCCCGTTCGAGGCGATGCCGGCGCCGGCGCGGTGGCTGGGCGAGCTGCTGCCGCTGACCCACTTCATCCGCCTCTGCCGGGGCATCCTGCTACGCGGCTCGACCCTGGTCGACCAGCCGGGGGAGCTGGCAGCGATGGCGCTGTTCACGGCCGTCGGCTTCGCCGCCGCGGCCAAGCTGTTCCACAAGCAGCTCGGGTAGGGGAAGGGGACGCCCCCGCCCCAGGCCCTCGTCGGCCTGAGATGGCACTGCACAATCAGGCCTGGAGCGCGCGTGAGGGGTCGACGCCGGTGGCCCGGCGCGCCGGGATCCAGCAGGCGACGCCGGCGGCGAGCAGCAGCAGCCCGGCGACCGCGCACAGGGTGACCGGATCGGCCGGGCCGACGCCGAACAGCAGCCGGTCCAGGAACCGGGTCGAGGCCAAGGCCGTGGCCAGGCCGATCGCCAGCCCGCAGGCGACCAGGGCCGTCCCCTGGCGCACCACCAGCCAGAGCACCGACGACCGGTCCGCCCCGAGGGCCATGCGCAGGCCGAGCTCGCGGGTGCGCTGGCCGACCGAGAACGCCAGGGTGCCGGCGATGCCGGTCAGGGCGATCGCCAGGGCCAGGACCGCGAACGAGCTGAACAGCAGCGCGGTCAGGCGGGGCGAGGCGACCTGCTCGGAGAGCACCTGGCTGAGCGTGCGGACGTTGGCCACCGGCTGGGTCGGGTCGACGCCCAGCACCAGGTCGCGGATCTGTCCGGCCAAGACGTCCGGCGGGCCTTCGGTCCGGGCGATGATACGGAAGGCGCCTCCCGACTGGCTGACCGGCCGGAAGACCTCGTCCGGGGCCGCCGTGTCCCGCAGGCTGAAGTCCTTGTAGTCGGCCACCACGCCGACCACCGTCGCCCAGCTCTTGCCGTCGTCGAGCGACAGGCGGTGCCCCACCGGGTCGCCATCACCCCACAGGTGCCGGGCCGCCGACCGGTTGACCAGCAGCACCGGGCTGCCGTCCTTGCGGTCGCGGCGGTCGAACGGCCGCCCGGAGAGGACCGGCACGCCGAGCACGCGGAAGAAGCCCGGGCTCACGTCCTGGACGTCCACCTGCGGCGGGACGCCGCCCTTGTCGGCCTCCTGCCCCTCGACCACCACCGGCCGCGGGAAGGGCGTGCCGCCGGCCAGCGGGAAGCGGTCGGCCGCCGCCGCCTCGACCACCCCGGGGACCGCGCGCACGCGCTCGACCAGCTCGTTCCAGAAGGCGACGCTCCGGGTGTCCGCCTCGTCGTCCGACATCTGCCCCTGGACCGAGCTGTAGTGCGACCAGTCCAGGTGGACCTCCGCGGTCACCACCCGGTCCGGGTTGAAGCCGAGGTCGATCTGGTGGAGCAGAACGACGGAGCGCACCATCAGGCCGGCGCCGGCCAGGAGCACGACGGCGAGCGACACCTGTCCGACCACCAGGGCGTTGCGCACCCGGCGGTGCCGGCGGCCGATGCCGCCGTGGCCGGTGCCGCTCTTGAGCGCCTCGGCCAGGTGGGAGCGCGACGGCAGGGCCATGACGCCGAAGAACAGGCCGCTCAGGCAGGACAGGACGAGGGTGAAGCCGAGCACCGGGGTGTCGAGGCCGACCTCGACCATGCGCGGGCTGAACTGTCTGGCGAGCTGCGACACCAACCCGAGACCGAGGTGTGCGACCACCAGCCCGGCCACCCCACCGGCCAGCGCCACCAGGGTGCTCTCGATCAGCAACTGCCGGACCAGGCGACCGCGGCTCGCACCGAGCGCCGCCCGCGCCGCCAGCTCCCGCTCGCGGCGCAGCAGGCGGGCGAGGGAGAGGTTGGCCAGGTTGGCGCAGGCGATCAGCAGGACGATCCCGGTCATGCCGAGCAGGATGAGCAGGACCGGGCGGGCCTCCCGGGTCACCGTCGAACGGAGCGTGTCGAGCGACGCCTCGAGCTCCAGGTCCGCCGGGTAGGCCTTCGGGTGCGCCTCGACGAACCGGCGGGCGACGGCGGCGACCTCGGCGTTCGCCTGGTCGAGCGACACCCCGGGGGCGAGCCGGCCGATCAGCTCCATCATCCGGCCGGCGTGGCGATCCTCGTCCATCCGCTTCTGGGCCGCGGCCCGGAACGGGCAGGCCGAGGTCGTCATGAACAGATCCTGGTCCAGCGGGTAGGGCGGCAGCTCGGGCAGCACCCCGATGACCCGGTGCGGCCGGTCGTTCATCTGGAACACCCGGCCGACGATGTTCGGGTCGGCGCCGAAGCTCTGGCGCCAGTACCGGTTGCTCAGGATCAGGACGGGGGCGGCGCCGGGCGTCTCATCGGCCGCACGGAAGCTCCGGCCGAGGATCGGCTGGACACCGAGGACGCCGAAGAAGCCGGACGAGACCACGCCGGTCTCCACCCGCTCCGGATGCTCGCGCCCCATGAGGGTGAAGCTCATGGTGTGGACCTCGGAGAGACCCGCGAGGGCGTGGAGCTGCTCCCGGTAGTCGCGCACCTCGGCCGCCGAGATCCGCAGCTCGTCGTAGCCGGCTCCGGGCGCCGCCTCGTGGAAGACCACCAGGTCGTCGCCGTGCGGATACGGCAACGGCCGCAGGAGCACGTCGTGGACGACGCTGAAGATCGCCGTGTTGGCGCCGATGCCGAGGGCCAGGATGAGCACCACGACGAGGGTGTAGCCGGGGCTCCGGCGGAGGCTGCGGACGCTGTAGCGAACGTCCTTCCAGACCCGTTCGAGGGTGCTCCACGACCACTCGTCGCGGCACGCCTCCTTGGCCTGCTCGACGCCGCCGAACTCCCGGCGCGCCCGGCGCCGCGCCTCCTCGGGGCTCATCCCCCGGGCGAGGTTGCGCTCGATCGCCATCTCGAGATGGAAGCGCATCTCCTCGTCCAGGTCGCGCTCGACCTCTTCCCGGCGGATCAGGGGCCGCACGACGGGGCGGACCAGGGAGGCGACGCGCCTGCCGACGGCCCGGAAGGGGTTCATACCGCCTCCAGCACGCGGTCGATCGCCGCCGACACCCGGCGCCACTCGCTCTGCTCGAGCTCCAGGCGCTTCCGGCCCTTGGCGGTCAGCCGGTAGTACTTGGCCCGCCGGTTGTTCTCCGACACCCCCCACGCGGAGGTGATCCAGCGCTTCCGCTCCAGGCGGTGGAGCGCCGGGTAGAGCGACCCCTCCTTGGCCTCCAGATCGCCGCCGGACACCTGGCGGATGCGCTCCGCGATGCCCCACCCGTGGCGCGCCTCGAGCGCGAGAGTGGTCAGGATCAGCAGGTCCAGCGTGCCCTGGAGGAGGTCGGTCTTGGTCTCGTTCATCGCATCTCCCTTAGAACGTCTAGGGAAAGGGTAGGCGAGCTTCCCATAGACTGTCAAGGGGAAGAGAGAATTGGATGCCAGTTCCCCGGTGGACTCCGGCGACGGGATACGATCTGATCTCGCCACCATGAGCCGGGAACCGAGCACCGAGGACCGCACCGCCGCCTGGAGCCGGGTGCTCCAGGAGATCGAGCGTTTCCCCGCGGAGATCCGCGACCTGCCGGTCGGCGGGCCGATCGCGGCCGCCACCATGCGGGCGGAGCTCGCCGGCTACGACTTTCGCCGGCCGCTCCCCCTGCCACGGGCGGTCGACGAGCTGATCGGGCTGCTGCGCGAGCGGTCGATCCACGTCACCCATCCGCGCTACTTCGGCCTGTTCAACCCGAGCGTCCGCGACGCGGGCGTGCTCGCCGACACGCTGGTGGCGCTATTCAACCCTCAGCTCGCCGCCTGGTCCCACGCACCGGCGGTGAACGAGATCGAGCGGCGGGTCCTGGCGACGTTGGCCGGGGTGCTCGGGTTCGACCCGGAGCGCTGCGCCGCCCACTTCACTTCCGGCGGCGCCGAGGCCAACCTGACCGCCGTGCTGGCGGCGCTCGCCGAGCTGTTCCCGGAGGCGGCCGAGGACGGGCTCGCCGCCGTCGACGGCCGGCCGACCCTCTACGTCTCCCGCGAGGCCCACCATTCGTTCGCCAAGATCGCCCGGATGGCCGGCCTCGGCAGCGGAGCGCTGCGGGAAGTGCGGGTGGGCAAGGATCTGCGGCTCGATCCCCGCGCCCTCGACCGGGCGCTCCGGGACGACGCCCGCGCCGGCGTCCGGCCGTTCTTCGTCGTCGCCACCGCCGGCACCACCAGCGCCGGCGTGGTCGACCCGATCGACCGGATCGCCGAGGTCGCGGCCGCCCACGGCGCCTGGCTCCACGTCGACGCCGCCTGGGGTGGCGCGGCGGCCCTCTCCCCACGGCTCAAGCCCGTCCTGGCCGGCATCGAGCGGGCCGACTCCGTCACCTGGGACGCCCACAAGTGGCTCTCCGTCCCCATGGGCGCCGGCATGTTCTTCTGCCGCCACCCGGAGACCCCGTCCCGCGCCTTCGGCACCGCCACCACCTACATGCCCGCCGGCTCCCGCGGCGCCCTCGACCCCTACGCCTCCACCGTCCAGTGGTCACGCCGGGCGATCGGCATCAAGCTCTTCCTCAGCCTGGCCGAGCTGGGGCTGGACGGCTACCGGGAGCTGATCGAGCACCAGGCGGCCATGGGCGACCGCCTGCGCGCGCTGCTCACCGACGCCGGCTGGCAGGTGGTCAACGAGACACCCCTCCCCCTGGTCTGCTGCACCCACCCCGATCTCGAGCAGGGCCGCAAGTCCAAGGTCGGCGCCCTGGTGGCCGAGGTCCAGCGCCGCCAGCGGGTCTGGATCTCCAAGGTCGTCCTGACCGGCGGCCGCGCCGTCGTCCGGGCCTGCATCACCAGCTACCGGACCGAGGAAGAGGATCTGCGGGTGCTGCTCGACGAGCTCGAGCAGGCGAAGAGGGCCGTCAACTGAGCCAAGAAATGCGGGCGTCCGAGCGAGAAGAAGTTTCGCTCATAGCCCTCGCCAGGAGCACGATCGAGTGTTGCATGTCGAGGTGTAGGTCAGGACAGCAGCGAAGGGGTAAAGCAACTTCCAACGCACCAGAAACACCGTCGCACTGCCCGGCTACCGCGCCCTACCGTCACGGACGCCCAAAAAGCGAAACGTTGATGGTAACCAGAGGAGACGAGCACCCTCGGGTGCTCCGCTCCGCCCCCTCCGCGGCAACCTCCTCCCTCCAACGGTCCAGAGCGCTGGCGACCGAAAACTCACCGCTCTTGAACATCCACTCGTACGCCTCAGCGAGAACCTCGGATAGAGCTCCGTCGAGGGACGTGACGATCCGCTCCTTCACCCACCGCTGCTCCGCCCGGCCCTGCTCGCGGAGCAAGGCCGCGAAACCTGCGAGTCGCGAGCAGCGCTCGATGCGCAATCCCGGGTCTTCTTCGCTCCTGTAAGCCGCCCTGAGGAGGATTGCTGCCTTTTGACGTAGTGGCGACTCCTTCAGATCCAGTGTCTTGCGCAGCAAGACAAATTGCCGGGCGGGTTGGTCTTCGAGACTCGAAATGGCCCTCTCGACGACTCCCTCGTAGCCACCTCCCGGGGTCTCGATCGCAACGTCCAGAATAAAGGTCGATACGTTGAAGAGAGCCTCTTGAACCCGCCTTTCGTCCTCGGTCTTCTGCTTTCCGGTCGCTCGAATCGAGCCTTGGATCGCCTCGACCGCGTTGAGGCCCTCGACCATGTTCTTTGCACTCGTGAACCTCGAGTTCCCCTTGATGACCGACACAACCGAGCGAATCACCGCTTCCAGGCTATT
Organism: uncultured Acidobacteriota bacterium; assembly: GCA_963843755.1. GTDB lineage: Bacteria > Acidobacteriota > Thermoanaerobaculia > Multivoradales > DATKCC01 > CAWJLS01. The sequence continues at coordinate 387,849 of CAWJLS010000008.1, read as the reverse complement.
ACCCCCATAACGGTCAGACCTCGTGACTTCCGCTGCAAGGCGACACAGCTCTCTCAGAATCCTTCCCCATTCCGCATGGGTCCTCCCTGCCGCTCCCAACTGCTCCAAGCTCCGCAGGGCTTTGCCCAGAGTATTCTTCAACTTTTCAGTGCCTGGAGCTACTCTATCCGGTGGCTTCTTGGGTAATGGTGCTCCAAGGCACTCTCTCGCTTTGCCACCGATGCGGCGAACCATCTTTTCCCACTGGAAGTTTCGGACGTAGGAAAGGACGCTGAGAAGAGTCGCTGACAGGCTCGCCACAAGAGTCACCACGATCACTCGCGTCAGCGCGCAGCGGTCACCAACGATGGATTCCGGGAAAGCCTCGTATGTCGCGGAGGTCAAAGCACCGAAGCCCAAGAAGAGGACGAGAATCCGTCCCGACCGCGGAAACCGGAAGGTCTCTTGGACCAATTTCCGAACTCCGTCTCTGCCGACAGTGTTCAGGAGCAGCTCCGGAGCCCCCATCGCAAAGATGGTGAGCATTACGTAAACTTGAACAAATGCTGCCAAGACTGACTTATCTAATATGAACTGGTGGACCGAGACGATCAGCGCGGCTCCGAACACAGCGACAGAATGGAGTAGAACGGCCCACCAATCCGTCCTATCTAGCTGTAGACGTGACACCGCTCTCGTCTCCGCCAGGTGTCTGGAGTACTGCTTCGATGAGCCCAAGCAAGGCCATCACATCCAGGTTGGGGCCCTTGGTCTTGACCTCTTTCAACCCCGTAGCTGCCAGATCTCCGTCTACGGCACGTTCGGCCTCTACCGAGAACACAGCGCACCGATCTCCCCTCAACCAAGCCGGAACTTCATCGCTCTTCAGCTTGACTTGCGTATCTTCATCATCCGGTAGCAGGAGAGCCCGGAGAAGGTGCAACCCCAGTCGAGCTGCGGCAGGGTCGGCTCCCGCCCGGTTGTACAAGTCAATCCACCGTGGGTCCGATCCTGGAGGAATGCGAATGTCGAAGATGACCGCGGCGAATTCCCGCTTCCGAAGCTCGGCGATCGCTTGGCTCGCGTCGGTCGCCACGCGAAGATCGTAGCCAGCCGTCACGACAGGCGCGCACAGATATTGGAGCTCGACGGACGCCTCGTCCTCCACCCAGAGAATGCTCTCATCTGCCAAACCGTGACCCTCCAGTCCCTTGTACAAGGGGTAACTCCAGCCGCACCGTCGTCAAGAACGGTTGCTGAAAATCGTTTTTGTCCCTACCTGACGACGCAGGTCGGCTTTCGATAGTCAAGCGCCCCTGGTGGTTCCGTGCTACCCACTGCGCATCCCAGAGGCCGATCCCGGTGCCCACCCGGCGCCGGTCGCCGGAGAAACGACCCCGGACACCGATCTTGAACACGAGCTCGAGCTCGTCCGGGGGAATGGGCACACCGTAGTTGACGACTTCGAGCACCACCTTGCCGCCTCCGATCGACATCCGCACCGTGGCGTAGGCTCCAGCCTCCCGGTGCCAGGAGTACTTGACCGCGTTGTGGAAAATGTTGCCGATCGCGCGTGCCAGATCGCGCTCGTCTCCCTCGACCTCAGCCCCCAGAGCGTCCTCTTCGAGCTCGCTGCGTAGCTGAACATCTCGGCTCTGTGCATATTCGGCTACCTCTGCCAATCCTCCCCGAACCAGCTCTTCGATCCGTAGGATTTCCCACTCTGCCACCCGCCGTGACCGCCGGGTCACGACCTCTCTCACCGCCCGCAGCTCGTCGCCCAACTCGACGATCTTGCCCTTGGCCAGTAGAAGCGCCAGTTGAGTTCCGAGGCGCCGAAGCTCCATGGCAGCAACCCGTGCCCTCTTCTCGAACTCCCGGGGTAGCCTTCCTGCTTCTAGGCGGGAGAGGACCGCCAGACACTCCGCCGCGATCTGGCGGAGGGTGGCGTAGCGGAGCTCTTCCGGTAAGTGCCGCACACGAAAGGCGAGCAACTTCCTGTTCCGTCCCAGCGCGTCCCAGTCCTCGTCTTGCCATGCTCCCGCGGCATGCTTCTCCTGCCTCTTCTCCAGAAGCTCTGAGAGGGCGTCTGCCAGAGCCAGCCGTGGTTTCTCGAAGTGCTCGAGAAGTTTCTCCAACGCGCCGGCCCGGGCAACGTCTCCGAAAGGGCTCTCCCCGGAAAGCTCAAGGGATAGATCGAGCGTGTGCCGAAGCGACATCATGCTCGAGGAGTAGCTGTGGAGAAGGTTTCCGATGTCTCGAGTGAGAAGCTCGTTCCATTCCCGGAGCCCACGCTCGTCCGTCACGTCCCGGGAGACTCCCAACCGACCGATCACCCGCCCGGCACGATCTCGAACGAACCGCGCGTTGACAGAAACCGACCGCTCCACCTCCTCCTCTCCGCGGCGCTTCCTGATCGGGAGCTCGACGGGGGTCTCGTCATGCTTTGCCTCCCGCTCCTCGAAGGAAGCCAGAGCTTCCTGGTAACTCTCCCTAGACTGGTGGAAGTCCTCGATCGGGCGCCTGAGAACCTCCTCCACCGTCTCATACCCGTTGATGCTGGCAAACGCCGGATTGCAGTAGGTGATGATCTCTCGTGGAACAGGCCCTACCTCGCCCTCCCTGCGCAGCTCGAACAGTGCGATCGGCATCTCGTCGATGAGGTGACGGTAGCCCTCCTCGCTCGTCACGTCGATGATCGCGCCTTCACATCCGGCGTAGGGCCGGTCCGGCTCCCGGGGGATACGAAGTGCCGTGACCGAACCGATGAACGTCTTGTTGCCGCGGACGAGCTCTAGCCGGTAGTCGCGGACGCTTCCGTCCTGGTCCAGGGCACGCCGTAGCCTCTGGCCCTCCTCGCGATCCAGAACCGCCTCGGACGCAAATGCGCTTTGTAGCTCTCCCCTGTCCGGGCAGCCGAACAGCTCTGCCAGGCGCTGGTTGTAGAACGTCAGAGCGTCCTCTGCATCGAGCCCGAAAATGCCCACCGGGAGATCGTGGACAAGTCCCAGGGCATGGTCCTCCTCCGCGTACTCGATAAGGCACGAGAGGTGGCCAGCCACCTCGCCCTTCTCGTTGCGCAGGATCTTTGTGAAGTCCTTGACGACCAGTGGTTGGCCGTCGATCGTCAGGCGGAGAGATTCCTCCCGGACATCGAGGCCGCCGCCCTTCGTCACGGAGGTCAACTTCGCCAGGAACCGCTCCCGATCCGCAGGATCCTGATAGAACTTCACCGCCTTTCGCCCAACGGCGCTGGGACCGAACAACTGTACGAACCGTGCGTTGGCACAGAGGATCCTGCCGAAGGGCTCAGGCTCGACCAAGCAGAGCGCCACCGGCAGAAGCTCCACCTCGCAGAGCGCTCGTGCCTGGGCCAGGATGTCTCTGCTTCCCATCACCATGCCGTCGAAACTGCCGATTCTGCGTCTGGGTGGACTCTCACTCTCCGAAGCTCCTTTCCCTTCCGCCGTTCATGCCCTGCAGCACTCGTGAAGGATGAAGCCTACCCACCCGCAAGGCGCTCGTCAACGCCCTGGTATTACAATATCCACAAATCTCTGGTTTGTAATGCCACGAAGGCCCGCACTGGACGGCTTGCGCACTCCGGCCGTACCCCTTCTCGAGAGGCTGCTTGCACAACCCTCTGCCGTCTCGAACGGCCTCGCCGAAGGACGATCCGACGAGGGGACGATCGGTTCAGTCCGCGAGCTTCATCTTGCCGAACTCCGGAATCCCCAGCGGCGACGGCTTGAACTCGACCACCCGCAGCGAGTAGACGAAGATGGTCGGACCGTAGATCAGCGGCAGCATCGGCGTCTCGGTTTTGAGGATCTCGAGGATCGCCTGCTTGGCCGCCTCGCTCGAGTCCTCGGCGAAGCGGTCGATCGCCGCCTTGACGGCGTCGCTCTTCCAGTGGCTGAGGTTGCCGTCGATCAGGTGCTGGCCGCCGCTCGGGACCGAGTCCGGCGCCAGGATCGTCTCCAGGAAGTCGGCCGGGTCGGACGCGTCGGCGACCCAGCCGGAGAGGGCCAGGTCGTAGTCGCCCCGCACCGCCTCGCGGAAGTAGTCCTCGAGCGTCGCCGGTTGGCGGACGTCCACCTGGATGCCGAGGGCGCCGAGCTGGGCCACCAGCCCATCGGCCACCGCCCGCGGCTGGGGCAGGTAGGGGCGTGGGCCGTGGATCAGCAGCAGGGTCAGCCGCTCCGGGCGCTCGTCGAGCGACCGGAACTGGACGCCGGCCTGCTTCGGGTCGTAGTGGATGCCGTCGCGCATCGAGCCCATCATCGGCGGCAGCAGCCCCGTGGCGGTGAAGGCGACCGGGTTCGGGTAGCAGCACCGGGCCGCCGCCGCCCGGTCGATCGCCCGGGCCAGGGCCTGCCGCGCCTTGGGGTCGCGCACGGCGGGACGCTCGGTGTTGAAGTAGAGGATCGCCGTCCCGCTGCCGGGCTCGATCCACTTGCGCACGCCCTTGAGCCGGCCGATGTCCTCCCGCGAGACGACGTTGCAGAAGTCGACCTCGCCCCGCTCCACCGCCGCCAGCAACGCTTCCGGACGGCCGTCCGCGTCCGCCGGGTAGGCGACGAACTCGATCGTGTCGATGTCGACCGGCTCGCGGTACTCGGGGTTGCGCACCAGGCGGGTGTGCTCCGGCGTCGAGGCCGGATCGATCCGGTAGGGGCCGGTGCCGAGGGCGGTGCCACCGCGCTCCAGGACGACGCCGCAGAACCGTTGGCTGAGGCCCAGGTCGAGCCGCGCGCCGGCATGCTTCGGGCGGAAGACCACCCGGTCGCCGTCGGCCTCGACGTCCGCCATGCGGCGGAACACTTTCGACCGGGTGAGGGAGGCGGCCAGCACGTCGGCGGTCAGCGCCGTGCCGTCGGAGAATCGCACGTCCTGCCGGACCGCCGCCGACAGGGTCCGGCCGTCGGCGGAGCGCTGGAGCGGCTCGGCCAGCAGCAGGGGCGTCGGCGCCCGGTCGCCCTCCCTGGGCCCGCCGGCGTCGGCCTGAGCCTGGGCCTGAACCTGAGCTTGGGCTTGGGCGAGCGGCGACTCGAAGACGTGCGCCAGGATCATGGTGCTCTCGAAGTCGTGCTTGCCCCACGGGTCCAGCTCGTGGACCGGAGCGAGCAGACCGACGCGCAGGGTCTTTCCTTCGGCGGATGCAGACGGATCGGACATGACAGGTGCTCCTCGGACGTGATGCAGGGGTGCCCTTGAGTAAGGTGCCCCGAAGCACCGAACCGGGGCGCAGGGCGCGACCGGCCCTCCGCCTCGCCGTCCTCAGCTCTCCGCCACGCCGTCGTCGCCGGCCCGGAGCGGCGCCACCTGGAGCGTCTTCTCCCGCCGGAGCGTCACCTTGCCGGCGGCCAACCCCCGGGGCTTGCGCACGTCCTCGCCACGCGCCGCGTGGACCGCCACCCGCCCGCCCTTGCGCGCGCTCGAGTAGCCCGCCGCCAGGCCCGCGGCGAACCGCTCGGTCTCCCGGGGCAGGCGGTCCTCCTTGTCCGGGTTGAGGACGACCACGTGGGACCCCGGCTGGCCGGCGACGTGGAACCAGAAGTCGTGGGGGGAGGCGAGCTTGATCGACAGCAGGTCGTTGTCCGCCGCGGTGCGTCCGACCAGCACCGTCCAGCCGTCCGGCGAGATGAACCGCCGAGCGACCGACCGCCCCTGCCACATCCCGCGATCCGGATCGGTCGGCCCCGGCGGCCCCTTCAGTCGTGCCATGGCGGTGATGCTACCGGACCCGCCCCCCACCCCGCTGCGTCAGTACAGCGTCTTCACCGGGTCGACCCGCGCGGCACGGCGCGCCGGCAGCCAGCTCGCCGAAAGCGCCAGCAGCGCCGCCCCGCAGCCGGCCGCCGCGAAGGTCACCGGGTCGAACGGCTGGACGCCATACAGGAGCGCCCCCATCAACTGGGAGAGCCCGAACGCCGCGGCGAACCCGGCCACGATGCCTGCTGCGGCGAGCACCAGCCCTTGCCGCAGCACCAGCCCCCGGACGTCGCCCCGCTGCGCCCCCAGGGCCATGCGGACCCCGATCTCCCGGTTCCGCTGGGCGACCACGTAGGACGTCACGCCGTAGATCCCGACCCCGCCCAGCAGCAGGGCCGTGATCGCAGCGATGGCGAGCATCACCAGGGTGAACGACGTCCGCGCCATCGAGCGGCTCAAGATCTCTTCCATGGTCCGCACCTGGGCCAGGGGCAGCCGCGGGTTGACCGACCAGACGGCGGAGCTCAGGTCGTCGACCAGGCTGGCGGTGCCGACCCGGGGCGAGCGGATGGTGTAGGCCACCGACCGCGGCACGTACAGATCCTGCCCCCAGATCCCGGTGGTCACCAGCGGCCAATAGATGGTCGCCACGGCATGCTGGTCGACGCCGTTGTCCCGCACGTCTCCGACCACGCCGACGATCTCCCGCCACGGGTCCTTCGGGCTGACCCGGATACGCTTGCCGACCGCCTCGCCCGGGTCCTTCCAGTACTCGAGCGCGAAGTTTCTGGTCACCACGGCCACGCCCCGCCGGTCGTGGATGTCCGCCCAGTCGATCCCCCGGCCCGCCAGGACCGGGTTGCCCATGGTCCCGAAGTAGCCGGGCGTGATCCACTTGAACCGCCGGAGCGGCGGCATCTGACCCTCGGAAGCCGGGAAGTCCTGGACAAAGATCGGGTCGTTCGAGTCGAATCCGTCCATGGTCGCCGACGAGCTCAAGCCGACCGACGTGACCCCGGGGACCCGCCGCAGAGCGTCCAGGATCTGCTGGTGCAGGAGCGCCACCTGGGCCGGCTCCTCCACCTCCGCCTCCGGCACCGGCGCCCGGAAGGTGAGCACCTGGGCCGGGTTCTCGAACCCCGGCCGGACGTCGCGCAGGGCGAGGAAGCTCCGGACCATCAAGCCGGAGCCGACCATCAGCACCAGCGCCAGGCCGACCTGGCCCGCCACGAGCACGTTCCGGACCCTGCGGCTGCGGATTCCCGAGGTGCCGCCCCGGCTCTCCTCCTTGAGCGCCGACACCATGTCCGCCAGCTTCAGCCGCGCCACCGGCAGGAGGCCGAAGACGACCGGAGCCGCGATCGACAGCGCGAGGGTGAACAGCACGACCGTCGGGTCGAGCGTGATCTCGTCCAGCCGCGGCAGCCCCCGGGGATCGAGGGCCCGGAGCAGCACGATCCCGGCCTCCGCCAGGCCGAGCCCGAGGCCGCCGCCGACCAGCCCGAGCACCAGGCTCTCCAGCAGCAGGTCCCGGCCGAGGCGGCCTCGGCCGGCGCCCAGGGCGGAGCGGATGGCGAGCTGGCGATGACGGCTCTCCGCCCGCACCAGCAGCAGATTGGCGACGTTCGCGCACGCCACCAGCAGGACGATCCCGACGGTGCCCAGGAGCACCCAGAGCGCCTTGCCCACGTCACCGATCACATCGTCCTTGAGCCAGGTCAGTTGCGGACCGAACTTCATCTCCTCGACCATCTGCTTCGAGAACCCGGGCGGCATCGGAAAGCGGTCGAGAGCGATCGGGATCATCCGCGCCACGTCCTCGTTCGCCTGCTCGATGGTGACGCCGTCACGCAGCCGCGCCACGCCCTGGAAGCTGAAGTTGCCGAACATGAGGTCCTTGCGGTCGATCCGCATGGGCAGGAAGAGCGACGGATCGTAGTCCAGGAACTGGAGATCCTTCCGGAGCACGCCGATCACCGTCCTCGGCTTACCGTCGACCGTCAGGCTCTGGCCGATCACCTCTCGGTCACCGCCGAAGTGGCTCTGCCAGAAGCCGTAGGTGAGCATCACCGTCTCCTCGGTGCCCGGCGAGTCGTCCTCCTTGGTGAAGGTCCGCCCCAGCAAGGGCTTCACCCCGAGGAGCGGCAACGTGCCATCGGTCACCAGCATCGCCGGCACCTCCTCCGGCTCCGCCGTGCCGGTCACCGTCGCCCGGGTGTTGTCCCAGATCCCGGTGTCGACGAAGGTCCGATTCTCCTCCCGGTAGGTCAGGTAGAGGGCCGGGGCCTGGTTGATCTTCTGCCACCCCATGCCCGGCGCCTCGTGCCAGACCCCCACCAGCCGGTCCGGCCGCTCGAACGGCAGCGGCTTGAGCAGCACCCCGTGGACCACGCTGAACACCGCCGCCGCCGCCCCGATACCGAGGGCGAGCGTGACGACGGCCGTGATCGTGAAGGCGGGCGTGGCGGCCAGGCCACGCAGGGTATACCGGAGCTGCTTGACGAAGAGATCCATTGCGCTTCCTCCTCGCCTGACTACGACCGGAGGAGCGCATCGGTTACATCGGATGTTCCCCCTTTGCGCGCACCGCCGCCCTCGGCCCCCGGCTAGTCCTTCGCCCTCCGGGCTGCCACGAGTAGTAGTGCTCCGGTTCGTGAACCCGTGTGCTGTTGCACTGGACCGAGAGCAGCTTGATCGCCGCCTCGATCTGCCCCGAGTTGATCCGAAAGCGCTCCGCCGCCGCGCAGAAGTGGGTCAGCTCGTCGTGGAAGTCGTCGTCCAGGTAGTACATGTTGTCGAGGATCTGCTTGTAGGCGCGCCCCTCCGCGTGGGTCTCGAGGTCGCCCGGTAGTGCAGCAGGGCACGCTCACGATGGTAGCTGGGAGTCAGGGTCACCAGGTCCGCCGGGCCGATCGCCTCCTCGAGCTGCTCCTTCATGCGACCGTAGACGACACGCTCGTCCTCGAAGCGATCGATCTCGGCGCCGGCCCCGTCAGGAGGCTCCGGCCCCTTCCGCTTCGGAGGTTCCTTGGTGTACAGCTTCAAGTAGTTGTAGAGCGCGTCGCACCACTGGGCGAGCTTGTCGTGGGTGGCGGCGCGCATGGAGTGGTTGGCCATGTAGGACAGGCCGAAGGTCTTGAGGCAGCGCAGCACCTCGTGCAGGCAGAAGATGGAGTCGACGATCAGGTGCTCCAGGGCAGCGCCCACCTTGAGGTGCTTCACTTCGTCCGGCCCAACGTCGCCGAGCGGCCCCGGGATCTTTCCGAGGATCTCGTCCGCGCGCCCGAGCCAGTCGTCGCTCTCGTGAATCGCGTCCAGCCAGTCTGCTGACGGTGCCTCGTAACTGGGGCTCAATAGAGCGTCGCAGCGCAGCGTCTTCAGGATCTCGTAGTTCTGGCGCGCCCGAAACCGTAGCTCGTGGATGCGGTTGTACATGCTGTTGACCATTCCATAGGGAGAAATGAACCCGGTCGAGGTCAACAGTTCCACAAGCAGCTTGTTCTCCGTGTCCGTTGAAGACTCCTTCTCTACCTCCGCTCCCTCCTGTTGCGCTGTCTCGACCTCTGCTTCTTCCACCACATCCGAGCTGGTCTCGGTCGACCGATCCGTCTCCTCCTCCGACCCGCCGTCCGCCCCTTGGCCACCGCCGGTCCGGGCGGTCAGCTGAATCTCGTGCAGAATGACGATCACCTCCCTCAGCTCGCGAGCCATGGAGAGGTTGTTGAGATAGACCGCGTTCTGCCGGTACGGCAACGCGTCGGCGTCGACCAGCATCGCCTTGAGCTTTTCGATCTCAACCCGGTGGGTGCTCTCGTAGGTGCGATAGATCCCCCGGATGATCCGTGCGGCGAGCGTCTCCTTGAGGCTCTTGATCGTGGGCGGAGCCAGCGCCTTGCCGCAGGAGACCTCGCCGGTCGTTTCCGACATCTGGCAGACGACGCCTGCGGACACGGCTTCGCGCACCACGTAGAGCACCTTGGTGAGTTGGTGGGAATGGGACTTGTAGTCCCCGGCGATCTTGTAGAACCCGGCGGCGAGGACGTAGTAGAGGATCGCCTCCTCGATCTTGCTCAGGCGGGGACACTCGGCGAGCGCATCGAGCAGATCCGTGATGCGGCGCTTGCCGTCCTCCTCGTCTTTCGTCGCCGGCAGGGAGATGGTGGCGATGGCCAGCCGGAGGAGCTTCTGGTTCAAGGTGTGGGCCAGGCGGTGAGGGACCGCGCAGCTCAAGAACGAATCTCCGGTGTCGGAGAGCAGATTGGAGAGCTCCCGCAGGGCGCCCACGGGCCGCGAGCGCTGCGCCGGATCCCCGAGGACCAGGAAGAGCTTCCAGTGCAGGTGGCGGCGGAGGCGCTGAGCCCACGGCTTGCGTCGACCGGCGCCTCGCTTCAGGAACCGCCGGAGGAGGAGGTTTCGCTCTGACGGCAGGAGGACGATCTCGCCTCCGAACGGCGCCACCGGCTCTTCGAGGGTGCCCCGCCTCAAGAAGGTGCGCAGGAGCGACCGGCGCCGCTCCGAGCGCTCGGTGGCGTCCTCCAGGAAGACTCTCTGGCACAGGTCCTCCAGCGCCTTCATCGAATAGCCGCAGGCCGCGCACGGCGTGCGCATCCCCCGGCTCCACAAGCCGCCGACGCGCGTGTTCTCCTCGCACCCGCGTCCTCGCGCGCACAGTAGATCGGCAGGCTGCCTTCGGGTCTGCCGACCTCGACGCAGCGCATCGCCTGAGGGCTCGGCCCGTTCTTGTAGAACAGGATGTCGCCGACCTTGTTGTAGAACTCCGCGGTGATGAGCACGGCCGTCTGCTTGTCGAACACTTCAGATGAAGTCGAACTCGCGCTGGTTGCGGCGGACGTCCCACGGCGAGATGCCACCAAGGCTCGACTTCTCGACGATCTGGAGCTTGGCCAGGAACGGCTGATAGAGCAGGCGGATGCCTTCGAACGCCGCCGCCTTGTAGGAGAGATCGGCCAACGCCGGGCGGAAGTCGACCCCTCGAGCACCCGGTTGAGCTCCGAGCCGCGCGCGTCGCTTCGCGAGCCGACGAAGCGGGGATCGCCGGGTGTGGGGAGAGGTAGAAATCCGCGCCCTCGCGCCGCGACTCCTTGAGCCCCAGCGCATCCACGTCGATCTCCCGGCTCCGGACGATCGCCGTGGTCAGGCTCCCGTACAGGACGAAGGCCGAGTCGTGGGTGCGCTTCTTCTCGTAGGCCAGGCCGAGCTTGAGGAAGTTGCGGATCATCAGCACGAGCCGCCGGATCCGAGCTCCTCCGGGCGCAGGCGCTTGAGCTCCTGGACCGCCTCCAGGTACTCCAGGATGGCGTGGTCGAACTCCTCGTCGTAGTAGTGGAGGTCGCCCAGGATCATGCGCACGAAGGCCACCGCGTTGATGAAGTTGCCCGCCTCGAACTTGGCCAGGGTCGGGCGGTAGATCGACAGCAGGTCGTGCAGCTTCCGGTTGTAGTACTGCTTGATCGGGAGCGACTCGTCCAGGGTGAAGTTGAACGCCGCGGACTCGGCCTCCGAGATCTTCGACAGGAACGTGATCTCCTCGGTGATCTTCTTGCGGAACTTGAAGTCGTACAGCCCGCTGGCGATCTCCTCGATGTGGGTGCTGCCGAGGAACTGGATGATCTGGCCGATCAGCTCGCGAAGCTGGGGCGCCTTGTTGACGTCCACGATCTCCGGGAGCAGCTCCAGGTTCCGCCAGGAGAACCCGAAGCCGTGGAACTTGTAGAGATGGTCCAGGAGGAACGAGGTGGAGACCAGGAGCTTGTCACCGTAGTCCTTGTTGCTCCGGTGGATCGACAGGAAGAGCGGCTGGGCGAGGTAGGAGATCAGACCGAAGGTGTACTGATCGTAGAAGCCGAACTCCAGGAACAGGGCGCCAGGCGTCTTCCCGACCCACAGGCTCCGCGAGTCCTCTCCAGGGCCGGTTCGTCCCTGCGCGTGATGTAGTGCTCCAGGATCCGGGTGAGCTTCTTCGGCGCGCCGTTGCTGCGGTAGGTCAAGTAGACGATGAAGTTGTAGACCTCGTGGAGGACCTTCTCCCGCTGCATGCGCTCTGATCTTGCGCTGCGCCTCGGCCTCCTCGCCGTCCCCGTGGCCATCGGGCAGAACGTGCTGCTCCAAGGTACTCCGCGTACCGCTCCAGGGTGCACTCGTCCCGAGAAACCAGCGCGGCATCAGGAACTGGCAGACGAACGCCTCCGTCGTGCTGGTGACATCCGCCAGTTGGCGGTCCCAGGGATCGCGGAGGAAGCTCGGAACGTAGAGCACCTCGTTGAAGATGCTGCCCATGAAGAAGTGCCGGTCGGAGACGTCCGCCAGCGACGCGTCGTACATCTCGCGGCCGGCGATGAAGATGAACTTCGCCTTGGCCGTGGTGAACAGGTGCTTCAAGTTCGACAGCAGGGCGAGGATCCGGCGCTGCCGTTCCCGGGTCGCGCCGTAGGAGCTCGGCAGCCACTCCCACTGACCGAGTGGAGTCCCTTTCTCCTCCTGCTCCTCCTCGGCCGCCAGCGCCTCGTTCTTGTGCGGCTCGATCTTGTCCAGCTCGTCGAAGATGAAGGTGAAGTTGGGCCGCACGGTCAGGCGGGGAATGCGGTCGATCTCGTCCAGGATCTCGAGCAGCCGCTTCTCGATCTCGCGCGCGTTGGCGAAGGGGTACACCTTCCGGCTCTTCTTGCCGAAACCGAGCTCGAGGACGTTCAGGTGGGTCGTCCCCGACGCGCTCTCCTCCCGGGTCACCTGGGCGTCGATCGCATCGTTCAGCAGCCGGAGCTCCCGGATGATGGCGTCGTGGGTGACGAGGCCGAACGGCCGGCGCCTGGCGAGCGCGCTGAGCCCGACCCACGCGACGACGAGGTAGAAGAAGAGGGCGTAGTCGGGGAACTCCGGCAGCAGGCGGAACCCCTCGTGCGGATGCATCGTCTCCAGGAGAGTGCCCTGGAACCTGCTGGTCCGCTCGGCGAGAAGGCTCAAGGGTGGGGGAAGGTTCTCCCGAACGCCCCGATACATCGCGTAGACCGAGAGGTCGACGAAGCTGACGCCCGAAAGGGCGATCCGCTGGACGCCCGCGGCGGGGTCCGTCAGGGCCCGGAACGCTTGGCGGGCCTCTCGTCCCACGATCCAGCCGGCCGTGCCGCCGAGGACGCGATCCTTCACCGGGAACCGGGTGGCGCAGAACCGTTCAACCCCGGCGGCCTGCCCACGGGGGGACGTCCCGGTGACCCGCAGCGCGAGCGTCGACCAGAACGTCGGCAAGTCGAGCTCGTCGTTCCGGCTCAGGCAGGTCAGCACCACGTCGAGATCCTTGGGCTCCACCCCCTGGAGGCCGACGAGCTGGCTGGGGAGGTAGGTGTAGGCGTGCAGCGAGTCCTCGAAGCTGTTGTTGAGCTGGTAGACCGGCGGCAGGTAGTAGACGAGGCCGACGGCGAAGTACAGCACCAGGAGGTAGAGCAGGCGCCACCAGAGGTCCGTCAGGCCGAACTTCCGGAACTCCAGGTACTTGGAGTAGATGCTGCGCGAGATCAGGCGCAGGATGTCGATCTCTTCGATGTCGTCCTTGCCGAGATTGATCTTGATGTAGATGCGGTGGGAGAAGTTGACGTAGTTGGTGATCGCCGCCCTGACCCTGCCCCAGAACGCGCGGAGGAAGCTCCGCAGCTTGGCACCCCGGCCGCCCATCTCTCGGGGCTCGCGCTCGCGCATCCGATCCCAGGTCGTGGTGCACGCCGCCGTCAGGACGAACGCGGCGTAGAGGCCCAGGTAGATGGTCAAGCGCCCCTGGAAGTGGATGTCCTCGTCCCGCAACGCGTGGGCGATCGTGAAGATCACCAGCGCGGCGATCTGGATCGCCGAGAGATAGAGATAGTCCTGCAGCAGGACCTTGTACCGGCGGTCGGGGTAGCGCTCGTTGCTCATCCACACCGCACGGAACAGGTGCTCCTTCGCCCACTTCCCCAGGGCACGGAACCCCTCGCTCCGCGCCGGTCGCCGCGGATCCTCGGCCACCAAGAGAAGCAGCGAGGTCAGGCAGAAGATCGCGGGCAGCCAGAAGAACAGGTACTCCAGCCAGCCCGCACGGAAGACGTTCCAGAGCTCCACGTCCAGCATTGCCAGGAACGGCAGCGGGAAGAGGATCCGGAAGTACCTCGACGCCCGGCGGGACCGGTTCTTTCCCGAGCTGATCTCGGAGAGGACGCGGGCGACCAGGCTCGACTTGCCGACGCCGCGATAGCCGGTGACCAGGTACGAGCCCGATTTCGTCTGGTGCTTGGTCAGGAGCGTGCGGAGGCGCTCGCAGATCTCGTCGCGACCGATGAAGCGACTGTCCACGTTGCCGATCTCGGACGGATTGTGGAAATAGGCATAGCCGTGTAACTCGATAAATAGTCGCTTGATCCGGGCGGATCGCTCGGCAAATGGCAGATGAAACGACATACCTCTCCCTTGACCGGCAAGTCGTGCCGGCCTCTTCGTCGATCTGCGCCAACAGGCTCAATACGAAGTTACAGGGAGGTTACGTGATCCGCCAGGAGAAGACAAGGCGTTGATTCGGCGTAACATCCGCCGTGCGAGGATCGACGGTCGCCACCGCTTCTCCGCTTCGCCTACCGGAGCCCAGAGCTCTTCGGCCGCAGGGTCTGGAACCACGAGTAGCGCTGGGCGGCGAGGAAGGCGAAGGCTTCGTCCAGGTCCTCCGGACGGATGTCGCTGTGGCCGAGGCCGGGAACGATGCCCGGCTGCCAGGGAATGCCGCGGTGGTCGAGCATGGCGGTGATGGCGGCGAAGTGGCCGGTGGCGTAGTTGGGATCGGCGGTGCCGTACCAGAGGAAGATCGGCGCGGTGTAGCGCGGATCGGCGACGCCGAGGATGTGGCGGAAGGGGGCGGAGAAGGCGGCGACGCCGGCGAAGCGGCCGGCGGTTTCGTAGGCGACGAAGTAGGCGTAGGCGCCGCCGGAGGAGTGTCCGGCCAGGCCGATCCGCCGCCGCTCGAGGGGAAAGGTGGTGCCGAGGGCCGCGCCGACCCGGTCGATGGCCTCCTCGATCGTGACGGTGTCGTCGGCGATCCCCCAGCTCAAGGGGTCGGACGGGGCGGGCACGATGACCACCACGCCGATGTCTTCGGCCGGACCGCTGAGGAAGGGGCGCCACGCCTCGGGGGTGGCGCCGGAACCGTGGAGGAAGACGACCGCCGGCAGCGGCGTCGCCGGAGCGACGGCGGCCGGTAGGTAGAACCAGGCGTAGCTGGCGCTCTCAGGCAGCTCGACCCGGTGCCAGCCGCGGGTGGGCGGTTCCTGCGCGGCGGCCGCTGGGCGCGGCAGCGCAACGACGGTGAGGACCAGGGCCGCGATCAGTACGATCGGCGCGATCGGTGCGATCGGAACATGCAGGGCGTCCGGCCAGGCCGGGGTGGCGGTCCGGAAGCGGCCAAGAGGCCGGAAGGTGTGTCGAGCGCTCACCCCACGATCCTACCGGGCCGGGCCGGCTCCGTCCTGCTCGGGCCCGCCCGGTCCCCGTGGGGACGGGCGATCGCCCCGGAGGGACCGCTCCGCCGCCGGCTCAGACCGCCCGGTAGGCCAGGGCGTTGATGTTCATGCCGGCGCCGACGGCGGCGAACAGGACCAGGTCGCCGGGGTCGATGTGGTGGCCGTTCATCTGGCGCTTCTGGAGCAGGTCGAGCAGGGTCGGCAGGGTCGCCACCGAGCTGTTGCCCAGCCAGCCGACGGTCAGCGGCGCCAGGTCGTCGGCGGAGCGCGTGTCGCCGGCCGAGCGCAGCAGGCGCTTGACGATCGCTTCGTCCATCTTGGCGTTGGCCTGGTGGAGCAGGATCTTGTCGACGTCGGCGAGCGCCAGGCCGGCTTTGGCCAGGCACTCCTCGGCGACCGACGGCACCGTCTTGACCGCGTACTCGTAGACCCGGTGGCCGTCCATCTTGAGGAACAGCTCGCCGTCGGCCGCTTCGGGGTGGGATGAGGCTCCCATCCGGAGCAGGTAGGCGTGGTCCACCGTGTCCGACCGCGTGGCGTGGGCGAGGATGCCGACCGGCTCGTCGGTCTCGCGGGCTTCGAGCACCACCGCTCCGGCGCCGTCGGCGTAGATCATGCTGTCGCGATCGTGGGGGTCGCACACCCGGGAGAGCGTCTCGGCGCCGATCACCAGGGCGCGGGAGGCGTCGCCGGAGCGGAGGAAGTAGTCCGTCTGGATCACCCCCTGGAGCCAGCCCGGACAGCCGAATGGCAGGTCGTAGGCGATCGCCCGCGGGTTGCGGACGCCGAGCTTGGCCTTCACCCGGGCGGCCAGGCTGGGCACGAAGTCCGAGCGCCGATTGTCCGCCTTCACGTCGCCGAAGTTGTGGCCGACGACGACGTAGTCCAGGGTCTCCGGATCGATCCCGGACGAGGCCAGGGCCTCTTCGGCGGCGAGGGTGGCGATGTCGGAGGTGACCAGCTCGTCGGCCACGTAGCGTCGCTCGGCGATGCCGGTGATGCCCTGGAACTTCTCGATGATCGCCTCGGTCGGGTGCTCGAAGGGCCGGCCTTCGTGGTCGAAGAACTCGGCATCCGAGAACTCCTGGTTGAGGACTTTCCGGCTCGGCACGTAGCTGCCGGTGCCGGTAATGATCGTCTGTCGTCCGCTCACGTCGTCCCTCCCTGGACCCGTCCGCGTGGAGTGGCGAGTGGAGTGAAGCCACCGCCCCACGGGGTCCGACTGTCCGCGCCCGGTCGCTCTGAAGAAACTCTAGCGGCGCACCGGGGCGGATGGCATCAGATCTTCGTCAGATCTCGGTCATGACAACTTCAATGGGCGGCGCCGGATTCCGCCCGCCAGGGTCGTGCGGCCTCTCTGGGAATCGCCTGGAATCCACTGCGGTTGGGCTATACGTGCATCGGCAACTACCAAGTCTCTGGTGGGCCCTCGCCCTCGGTGCGTTCGCTACCGCGGCCTTCGCCCAGGCGGACGCCGTACCTCCGGCCCTGATCGCGGCCCCGAGCCCGGCCCCGATCCCGGCCCCAATCCCTTCGACGAGCACGCCCCGCGTCGTCTCCCTGAGCGCGGCCGACGTCTCGGTCACCGCCGGGGAGCAGGTCCAGTTCCTCGACCAGTCGTCGGGCGACCCGACCTCCTGGACCTGGGACTTCTCCTACGATGGCGTCCAGCCGATCGCCGACAGCGCCGACCAGAACCCGCTCTGGACCTTCGCCGCCCGCGGTGTCTACACCGTGCGGCTCGAGGCCTGCAACGCCGGTGGATGCAGCGCCGCAGTGCACCCCGTGACGGTGACCCAGTGCACCAGCGACCTCGACCTGGTCCTGCCGGGCCTCCTCCCGCTGCCGTTCATCACCTCCTCGACCTACGAGGCCTGCCACACGATCACGACCACCGGCGTCTTGCCGATCGTCCTGCCGGGGAGGGTGGTCTTCCGCGCCGGCCGCTCGATCGCCTTCGGAAGCGGGTTCTCGGTCGGAGCGGGTGCCAGCTTCGAGGCGGTCATCGATCCCCTGCTCGATACGCCCTGATCGGGCGGGCTCAACGGGTGAAGAGCTCCGCCACGTCCGCCAGGGTCAGGGGGCGCGGCCGGTCGACGAGGCCGGCCCGGTGGGCGGCCTCGCCCAACACCCGCTCGGCGGTCCAGCCCGCGGCCCGGAGCTCGCGGACGCCGGTGTCGCCCCGGGACTTGGAGAGCTTGGCCCCGGAGGAGTCCACGACCAGGGGGTGATGGAGGGTGCGCACCGGAGCCGCCTCGGCGGCGCCCGCTCGCCCGCCGAGCAGCCCGGCGAGCTGGATCTGGCGGCCGGTCGAGGCGAGGAGATCGGCGCCCCGGATGACCAGGTCGATCCCCTGGTCGAGGTCGTCGACGACGACGGCGAACTGGTAGGTCCAGTGGCCCGCCCGGTTGCGCAGGAGCAGGTCGCCGCACTGCTCCGCCGGCACCTGCTGCTGAGGGCCCAGCGCCAGGTCCTCGAAGGAGATCGTCCGCGGCGCGAGCCGGAGGCGCCGGATCGGTGTCGCGGCCGGGTCGATCCCGCGCTCCCGGCACGTCCCCGGGTACCAGATCTCCCCGTCCCCATTCTCCGGCGGACCGCCGGGCCGGCCCCCCACCCGGTCGACACGGGCCCGGATCTGGCGGCGGGTGCAGGTGCAGGGGTAGGTCAGGCCGCGCGCCGCGAGATCCGCCAGCACCTCGCCGTAGCGCTCGCCGCGCGCGCTCTGGCGGGGCGCCTCCTCGTCCGGCTCCAGGCCGAGCCAGTCCAGGTCCTCCCGGAGCGCCGCCTCGTACTCCGGCCGGGACCGGACGCGGTCGTGGTCCTCGACCCGCAGCACGACCCGGCCGCCGAACGCCCGCGCCACCCCCCAGACGAAGAGCGCGCTGACCGCATGGCCGAGATGCAGAAAGCCGGTCGGCGCGGGGGCGAAGCGGGTCCGCCACGGTGCCGGAGGGAGACGGTCGATCCGCACGGCGCGCCTCACCGGCCCGTGATCGCGATGGCCACGGCGTCGGGAACGGAGACGGCGAGGTCGGGCTGCCCCGGGGGAACCATGGCCCGGCAGGATATACCGCCCTCTGCTGTCTCGCCGTCCTGTGCATCGCCCTGCCCGCCGTCGCGGCAGGCCCCCAGGCCGCTTCCCCGCTGGTGGCCGGAATGCCGGGGAGCTACGCGGTGTCCATCCCCCTCTGCGGCGGCGTCTGCTCGGCGAGCACCACCCGCAGCAACCAGCCCTGCATCCAGCAGCGCCTGTCGTGCGTCCTGGCGTGCCCGAGCGCCGCGACGTCGTGTAGCGCCTGAGACCCCCCGAGAGACGATCGCGAGACGCTCGAAGAGGAGGTGGGCGCTCCGTGGGTCGGAGCGCCCGCCCGTCTTCACCCTCAGGCGCCCGGCGGCGGCTCTCCCGGCACGCCGACCATCCAGCTCACGCCGAACCGGTCCGTGACCATCGAGAACCGCTTCGACCAGAAGGTCTCGCCCGGCGGCATCTGCACCGAGCCGCCCTCGGCCAGGGCGCCGAAGAACCGGTCCACGGTCTCCGCCTCCGGCACCGAGAGCGACACCGACACGCCGCCGAAGCTCGCCCCTCCCGAGCACATCCCGTCCGACATCAGGATGCGCGCGCCGCCGATGGTGATGGAAGCGTGCATGATCTTCTTCTCCGAGCCCTCCGGCAGCATGCACTCTCCTTCCCCTTCTCCTTGAGGTTCCGGGCTCTGCTCGAATCGCATCATCATCTCCACCTCGGCACCCAGCGCCTCGCGGTAGAGCGTGATCGCCTCCTCGCAGCGGCCTTCGAAAAACAGGTACGGCTCGATCGTCATCTCGCTCATCTCGGTCTCCATGTCGTTGGTTCGTGGTCTCACACTCCCTGGTCGAACGGCCGGGTGCGAGATCGACAGGTGAAGTCAATCGGGTCGGTCCGCCGTGCCGACGCGATCTCCCCAGCCGGCAACCTTGCGGAGTGCGGTAGCCTGAGGAGACCTCATGCATCTCCGAACCGTCAGGGTTGTGGCGGAAGCGCTCCGCCTGCCGGCCATGCACTTTCTGGCTCCGGTCGTCCTGGCCGCGGTCATCCTGCCCTCGGTCGCCGCGGCGCCGGCGGGTGCGGCTCCCCGGACTCTCCAGTTCCGCGACGACCTGGGCCGACCGGTGCCGGGGCTCGAGGTGTGCTTCTGGTTCGGAACGGAGCGGACCTGCCGGCGCGTCGGGTCGGAGGAGACGGTCCCCTGGCCTGTCGGCGCCACGGCCTTGCGGGCAGAGGCTCCCGGACACGGACCGATCCGACTCTCGGCGGATGCTCTGGCGAACGATCGCGAGGACGTCGGGTTGGTCCTGCCGCGCAAGGCGGAGCTCACCGTCGCCGGGCTTCCCCCCGGGGCCAGGCTCGCCTTCTACCGGGCTACCGACCCGGTGTTCCGGGAGCCGCTCGAGGAGATCCGCACGGGCGATCCGGCGACGCCTGTCCAGGTGCCCTCCGGAGGCACCATCCTCGCCGTCCGCTCCGGCCGCAACGCCCCGGACCTCCACCGGCTCGACGCGCCGCCCGGCGGCCGGGTGGACGTCCGCTACCGGCCGCGGGACGGCTGGTCGGCGATGGTCCGGACCAGCGATGCCGTCCGCCACCGCCCGCTGGCCGGCATCGGGCTCCGCCTGATCGAGGCGTCGCCGAACTCTCCCGACGCCCACGTCCGCCTGATGGCGGCGGTGCAGACCCCGGCCGACGGCCTGGCGCTCTTCTCCGGGATCGACGCGCCCATGGCGACGGTCGCGACCGAGGATCCCCACCACGCCCCGGCGACCGCCCGCGGCCTGATCGCGCCGGCCGGAGGGCTCGTCGTCCAGGAGGTGGCGCTCCAGCCCGGCGGGACGCTCGACGTCCGGATCCGGTGGAAGGGCAAGCCGGCACCCGGTTTCGACTGTACGCTGTTCATCGATCCGGAGCGGACGGCACGCGACGAGCTGCCGGAGGTGGCGGCCGACCGGGGGCGCACGGACGGAGCGGGCCGATACCGCGTCCGGCACCTGGCCGTGGGGCGCTACGTTCTCCGAATCCGTCCACCGGAAGGGCCGGGCCGGGCGCTCCGGGCGCTGGAGATCCAGGATCGTGAGACCACGGAGCTGGCGCTCGACCTCCGTCCCCGGCCGATCCGGGGGAGCGTCTCCCGCGGGGCGGCACCGGCGCAGCGATACCGGCTGCGGGTGCGACCGGTCTGGCAGGAGGCGCTCGACGACGGAAGCGCCCATTACCGGCCGTCGCCGCTCTCCCTCGGCACCACCACCAGCGGCGACGACGGCAGCTTCGAGCTCCTCGTCCTGAGCCCGGGGCTCTTCGCGGTCGACCTCTACGCACCCGACGGTGCCGGGATCGTTTCCCGAGGCGTCCAGGTCGACGACACCGGGGGGACCGTTCGGTTCTACGTGGAGACCCAGGCCATCACCGGCCGGGTCTTTTCGACCACCGGGGCGCCCCTGCCACACGCCACGGTGACCCTCCGGTGGTCGACGTCCGCATCCCACCAGAAGACCACGACCGACAGCCGCGGTGACTTCGAGATCCCGGTCCTCCGCCCGGGGAAGGGCGAGGTCGAGGCGACCCTCGCCGGCTACGAGCCGGCGCAGGCCAAGGTGGCCCTGGGCGTCCCCGAGGCCCCGTCGCGGATCGGGCTCGTCCTGCGCCCTGCCGACCAGCTCCTCGGACGGGTGGTCTCCGGCCGGGGGGAGCCGCTGGCCGGTGTCTGGTTGACCGCCTGCACCGACGAGCCCGGCGACTCGCCCCGCTGCCAGGGGGAGACCGTGACCGCGGCCGACGGGACCTTCACCCTGGACTCGCCGCCGCCGACCCGGCAGGACCCTTCCCACGCGCCGCCGCTCCGCCTCTGGGTCAGCGGCCCGGGCTGCCCGCTCACCGACGTGGCCATCCCGGCCGCTGACGAGGGCGCGGACGGAAGCTCCACCCGCGGTCCGGTGGTGCTGCAGTGCGACACGCCGCCGGCGGTCCTGCGCGTGCATCTCGACTTCTCGGTCGGCCACGCCCTGGCGGATCAGTCCGTCGTTCTCCGCCGCGACAAGGACCGCGTCGTCCCGCCCCAGGTCCTGGACGGTCACCTCGAGCACCTGGGCCTGCCCCGCCGCACCGACGCCGAGGGCCAGCTCCTCCTGGTCCTCTCCCCCGGGACGTGGGACGTCTTCCGGGGCCCCTCCCAGGTAGCCGCGGCCGTCCGCCACGGGCGGCTCGACGCCCTGCTCGGCTCCGTCGCCCTCGATCCGGAGACGGTCACCGACCTCCGGCTCGAAACGGCGCCTTGAGGGGGCGGCTGGAGGCTGCGGGTTCTGACTCGCGCTACGGGTGCTGACCGAAACCGCAGGCGCTGCCCACCCTCGGCGGGTCAGCCCCGGACGGTCGGCGGCAGGTCGTCCGGAGGGGACGCGTCGAGCCGTTCGGTCACCGTCCTCGGCCGGTCGTCGACCAGCACGGTCGGATCGGAGGACGAGGCGGCCTGGGCCGAGGGAGCGTACGCTTCGACCAGACCGGCGACCGCCGAGGCCTCGGCAGGAGCGATCGGGGCGATCGCCAGGAGAAACGCCTCCTCCATCGCCTCCGCCGTGGCGAAGCGGGACGCCACCTCCTCCGCCAGAGCCCGTTCCAAGAAGGCGTCCAGGCTCGGCGGCACCTCGGGACGGCGTTTCGAGGGCGGGACGAAGACGCTCGCGGTGACTCCTTCCGGGAACGCGCAGACCCCGGTGACCATCTCGTAGATCACCGTGCCGGCCGAGAACAGGTCGGACTCCGGCCCGGCGTTCCCCTGCCACTGCTCGGGCGCCATGTAGGGCAGCGTGCCCCGCGTCTCGCCCGGCTCCGTGCGGTAGAGGCGAAACTCCGCCCGCGCGATGCCGAAGTCGCCCAGCTTGACCTCGCCCTGACGGCTGACCAGGAGGTTGCCCGGCTTGACGTCGCGGTGCACCAGGTGGACCCGGCGGCCGTGGCGGTCCTCGAGCGCGTGGGCATAGCCGAGGGCCCGCAGCATGGCGACGGCGACGGCGGCGCTCACGTCGAGCGGCAGCACCTCGCCCCGGTGCCGGGCAGCGCGGACGAGCTGCGCCAGGGTCGCCCCGTCCACGTACTCCATGGCGATGAAGTAGCGCCCCTGGAGGCTCTCGACGTCGTAGATCCGGACGATGTTCTGGTGGCTGAGCTGGGCGGCGATGCGCGCCTCGTCGAGGAACATGGCGACGCAATCCGGATCGTCGTCCAGGTGCGGCAGCATCCGTTTGAGGGCGACCGGCAGCTCGAACCCGCCCGGCCCCTGCTTCTCGGCCCGGAACACCTCGGCCATGCCGCCGGTGCCCAGCCGCTCGACGATCCGGTACGGCCCGAGGCGGACCGTGCGCCCGCTGGAGCGCTCGAAGGCGAGGGCCAGGTGGGAGCCGATCATCTCGACGAAGTCGCGCTCCTCCTTCGAGTACGCGGTGCCGTTCCTCTTGCGGCCGAGGGCGACGAACCCCTGCAGCCGGTCGTTGGCGACGATCGGCGAGGCGAGGGCAAGGCCGCGGTCGGTGAGCTCGCGCTGGACCTCCGTGGCGAGTCGACCGGCGACCGCCCCTTCGACGCCGTGGCCCCCACCGCCGAGGGCCGAGACGATGGCGCTCCCGGCCGGCAGCGACTCCTCCGTCACCGTGCCGGTCCCGGCCCCGAACCGTCCGTAGCTGCCGTCCGCGCCCGCGGTCCAGACCTCCGTCCGCGCGGCGTGGAGGCTCGACGCGGCCTCGAGCGCCTTGCCGAGGGCGGCACCCAGGTCGTCCGTCCGGACGCCGTCGGCGAGCTCCCGGAGCAGCCGCAAGCGCTCCGCCTCGGCGACCCCGGAGCGCAGGAAGACCCGGTCGACGCGCTTGCGGATCCGCCGGTAGACCGGGTTGAAGAGGAGGAAGAAGAGGGTGGCGCTGACGGCTCCAGCCACCGGCGACCGGCTGACCCCGCTCCAGCCGACCAGCAGCGGCAGGCCGACCAGCACCAGCGCGAAGGCGAGCCCCAGGCCGACGATGGTCACGCCGTACCCGACCAGGGCCGCCGTGAACCGGTCGATGTCGAACGCGTTGTGGCGCACGATCGAGTACGCGGTCATGCCGACGAAGAAGACGATCGGGAACGACTTGGCCACGAAATCGAACTCGAAACCGAACGACCCGGCCAGCCCGAGAGATGCCGGCAGCAGCAGGCCGATCGTCACGGCCACGAACAGCGCACGGCACTTGGACGCGGTCAGGCCGTCCTCCTGGCGGTGCGCCCGGACGAGTTGCACGACCAGCAGGCCGATCGAGACCAGGCCGGCGAGGACCGCCAACAGATAGCCGCCGTAGATCACCGCCAGGTCCATCCGGTAGCCGGCGGGCCGTCCGATACCCCAGACCATCAGGGCCGCCGCGACCAGCAGCGGCAGGAAGGCCAGGGCCCCCCAGCGCCGCCGCCTGGAGATCGGCTGCGGGAAGAGGCCGAACAGCCAGACCGCGGAGCCGGCGGACGCGTACATGCCGAGGCTTTCGAGCAGCACTCCGGCGGCCGGCGCGGGCAGCAGCGCCAGGTAGATCAGCAGATGGAAGGCGAGGGCGAAGCAGAACAGCAGGAACACCCAGGTGACCCACCGGCCGGGGCGAACGGCGAAAACCAGCACCGCCGCCGCCAGGAGGAAGGCCCCGGTCAGGACGCGGAGCCAGGTGCCGATCCGCACGAGCAGACTCCGAGGGAGCGCTTCGGCGGTCTCCTCCCACACCTGGTCGCCGCGGCGGAACCGAATGGTGAGCGGCCCCGGCTCGATCGCGTCCCAGGCGGCCCGAATGTCAGCGGGGCTCGACACCGGCCGGCCCCCGATCTCGACGAAGGTATCCCCCAGCTCGACGTGGGACCAGCGACCCTCCACCAGGGTCACGTGGCCGCGCAGGGAGGAAAACGACAGGCCGGGGTCCGCCCCGCCCAGGCGCCGGGCCGTGCCGACGCAGGCCGCCGCGACCAGCCCGACGGCCAACACCACCAGGACGGCGAACAACCACGACCCGCGCGCCCGCCGAAGCCGCGCGAAGACCGACGCCGGAGCGACGGCGATCGTGACCGTCGTCGTGGAAGAGCTCATCCCGCTGGCGCCATCTTACGCGCTTCGCCGGCGGAACGTTTGAGTGCCTACGGCAGTGCCGAGCGACCGCGCCGGCCGCGGGAGCAGCGGCCCGATCCGGAGCGGCAGCGGCCGCGCACCGAGACCGTCTTGCGCCCCGCCGCCACACCGCCGACCGCCAGATAGCCGGCAGAGGCACCGCCGAGCGCCACACCGCCCAGCGCCGCGCCGCCCAAGGCCGCCAGCCCGGCCGCCGCCCCGCCCACCGCGATCACGCCCAGCGCCACGCCGCCGAGGGCGACCAGCCCCCGCGCCGTGCCGCCGACGGCGAACGCACCCCGCGCCTGCCCCCCGAGGGCGAAGATCCCCCGGGCGCGCCCACCCAGCGCCAGCACCCCTTCGGCCTCCTCCCCCACCGCGATCACCCCACGCGCCCGCGCCGGCTCGCCGTCCTCGGACCGTCCGCCCACGGCCACGTCCACCAGCGGCACGCCCCAGAGCATGCGCTCCGAGCGCCAGCGCACCCCCTCCCGCGCCCCTCGTTTCACCACCTCGAGCCGTCTGCGGGCCCGGTCGCGGATCTTCGTCATCGGTCGCCTCCTCTGTTGTCGGGTCCAGGTGCTGCCGCGGAAATGACTCCAGTACGGGAGCATAGCGTCAACGGTCGAGCACTCTCCCAGGAGAGCACATCCGGTGCGAGCACCCACCGGTGGCCGGCAGCAATCGTCCCGAACGGAGTTCGGCGATATCATGCTATCGTTCAGCGATGACCCAGCTCCTGGTCAGGAACCTCGACGAGGACGTCAAGAAGAAGCTCGAGCACCGTGCGCGGCGCCATGGGCACAGCACTGCTGCAGAGGTCCGAGAAATCCTGCGCAACGCCGTCCGGGACGAAGACGAACCCAAGTCCCCCCTCGGATCCCGAATCGCCCTGCGCTTCGCTTCGATCGGTCTGGATGACGACATCCCGGAGCTCCGTGGAGAGGAGCCCCGACCGGCCGATTTCGACGCGTGATCCTCCTCGACACCAACGTCCTCTCCGCCTTGATGCGGCGTGAACCCGAACCGTTCGTCGTCCGCTGGCTGGACAGTCTCCCCCCGGAATCGGTCTGGACCACATCGATCACCGTCTTCGAAGTCCGCCTCGGCCTGGAGATCCTGGCGAGCGGCCGACGGCGACGCCGCCTGGAGGCGGCCTTCGACCAGGTTCTGGACGAGGACTTCGAGGACCGTGTCGTGGTCTTCGACCGCTCAGCCGCCGAAGCCGCCGGCCGGATCGCAGCCGCCCGCAGGGCAGCGGGCCGCCCGGTGGAGATCCGGGACGTCCAGATCGCCGGCATCACCGCGGCGCGCAAAGCCACCCTGGCCACCCGCAACATCCGCCACTTCGAAGGGCTCGGGATCGACCTGGTCGATCCGTGGGGGCAGTGAGGGCCGTTTGACAGGCGGAACCGCCGGTCCGCCCCGGCAGCCCGAGCTCAGCGGCGCGGCGGCGGCTCGCGCTCCCGGTCCGGCGGCCGATCCGGCTCCTGATCCGGATTCCGGTCCGGCTCGCCGCCGCCGCCGAAGACCCGGTGAAGGAATCCGCGCAGCCCGCCGCGATGCCTCTCCTCGTCGCGCCGGCGGTCGCGCTCTTGCCAGCGGTCCCACCAGTGGCCGTGGAGGTGGCAGGCCTCCTGGGGCACGTCGCCGACGAGGAAGGTCTCGGTGATGGTCGTGGGGCACTCGTCGGTGGCGAGCTCGCCGGTCTCGGGGTCGATCACGGCGGTGGTGACGCCGGGCGGCACGGGGAAGTCGGCGTAGCCGCCGGGCGGGCGGACCTTGACGGTGAAGCGGGTCCAGATGGGCAGGGCCGCGCGGGCGCCGGACATGCGGGTGGTGGAGTTGTCGTCGTAGCCGACCCAGACGACGGTCGCGCGGGAGGGGGCATAGCCGGCGAACCAGTTGTCCCGGCGGCCGTTGGAGGTGCCGGTCTTGCCGGCGACCGGGTCTTCGAGGCCCTGGCGGCGGGCCGAGGCGCCGGTGCCCCGGTCGACGACGCCCTGGAGCATGGCGGTGAGCACGGAGTCGATGTCCGGGGCGATGGCCTGTTCCGGAGCGAGCAGCGCGAGGCCGGTGAGCGCCTCGCCGTGGCGGTCGCGCACCCCGCGCAGGGCGTGGACGCTCGGCCGGCGCCCGCCAGCGGCGAAGGTGGCGTAGACCGTGGCCATCTCGACCGGGGTCATCTCGAAGGCGCCGAGGGCGAGCGACGGCACCGGCTCGAGCGGCGTCGTGACGCCCAGGCTCTTGGCGGTTTCGACGATCGCCGGCAGGCCGACCTGGAGCGCCAGCCGGGCGGTGGCGACGTTGTAGCTCTCTTCGAGGGCGGTCCGGACGGTGACCCAGCCGTGGTAGTCGTTGTCGTAGTTGCTCGGCGTCCAGGTCTGGTTGGGCAGGGTGACGGTCAGCGGCCCGTCTTCGATCAGGGTGGCGGGCGTGGCCTCGTGGAGCATCAGGGCGGTGGCGTAGACCACGGGTTTGAAGGCGCTCCCGGCCTGGCGCCGCGCCTGGGAGGCACGGTCGAACTGGCTCTTGCCGTAGTCCCGGCCGCCGACGTAGGCGCGGATCGCGCCGGAGCCCGGGTCGACCGAGACCAGAGCCGCCTGGAGGGGGACCGCCACCTTGCGGCCCTTCTCCCACCCCTTCTCGAGCGCCGGCAGGCCCCAGGCTACGGCCTCCTGAGCCGCCTCCTGGTCGCGCCAGTCGAGGGTCGACAGCAGGGTGTAGCCGGTGTCGTCCAGCTCCTTGACCCCGAAGCGCCGCTCGGCCTCGGCGGCGGCGAAGTTCGCGAAGTAGGGCGCCCGGCGCCGCACCAGGCGCTCCGGGGCGGTGGAGACCGGCGTCGCCTTGGCCCGCTCCGCCCGGCCCTTCTCCAGGAAGCCGAGGGTCACCATGCGGTCGAGCACCCAGTCGCGCCGGACCTTGGCCCGGTCGGGCTTCCTCACCGGGTCGTAGTTGGCCGGCGACTGGATCATGCCGGCCAGGGCGGCCGACTCGGGCAGGTCGAGCTGGTCCGGGTCCTTGCCGAAGTAGGCCCGCGAGGCGGCACCGACACCGATCAGGTTGACGCCGTTCGAGCTGCCCAGGTAGATCTCGTTGAGGTAGGCCTGGAGGATCGCCCGCTTCGAGTGGCGCAGCTCGACGAAGATCGCCAGGAACGCTTCGCGGATCTTGCGCGACAGGGTCCGCTCGTGGGTCAGGTAGAGGTTCTTGACGAGCTGCTGGGTGATGGTCGAGCCGCCCTGGGGCGGGCCGGAGCCGGTCAGGTTCTTCCAGGCCGCCCGGGCGATGCCGGTGGGCGAGAGCCCGGCGTGGGAGAAGAAGGCGTCGTCCTCCGCCGCCAGCACCGCCTCGACCAGCTCTTCCGGCAGGGCGTCCACCCGGACCGGCCGGCGCTCCTTGAGGTCGGGGCCGTAGTAGCTGGCGAGGAGCGGCGGCTCGAGCGTCGTGCGCTCCACTTTCCGGCCCGCCAGATCGAGGCCGCGCACCCAGCCGCCGCCCAGGCGGATCGCGAGCGGCACCCCGCCCCCGCGCCCGCTACCGGCCACCGTCGGGAAGGTCCGCAGGGCCACCGTCAGGGTGGAGCCCCCGCGGTGGTACCGGCCGGTGGTCAGCCGATCGCTCTCCTGGACCGGACGGTAGCCCTCCCCGGCGAGCTCCTCGACGATGTCCTCCATCTGCGCCGGCTCCCCCACGGCCAGCTCCATGGGGCGGCCGTAGAGGCGCGACGGCTGGATCTGGGGCACGTCCTCGAACTGGCCGGAGAGCTTCCAGTAGGGCCAGAGCGCCCACAGACCGCCCAGAACGAGGAGCAAGAAGAGACCGACGATCGACCAGAGGATCGGCCGTTTGCGGATGCGCAGACGGACCAGAACCCGCGGCACCCGGCCCGTCGGACGGTCGCGGCCCGATCGATCGGATCGGCTCGATCGATCGGATCGGCTGGGGGAGCCCGACCGCGCCGGACGCGCGGAACGGTCACGGGACGAGGGCGGTCTGGGCTCGGGGTGCTTGGAATCGGCCATCGGAAGGCGCAGTGGGGAGACGCCTCGGGCGATCGCCCGCTCCCCACACGTTCAGGTCAACGGTCGGACGAGCCGATGACGGTCGGCGGGCCCCGATGTTAGCTCACCGGCGGCGCGCCGCGGTGCGTCACCGCCGCGGAGAAATAGCGCTCCCCTCGCCACGGTTTCCCTCCAGGGCCCGCGTCCCGATCCCTCTCCACGGCACAGCACTGCATCCAGGACCCCCGATGATCTCTGTCTCCGGCCTCGCCAAGCACTACGGACCCCAGACGCTGTTCGAAGGTGTCTCGTTCCAGCTCAACCCCGGCAACCGCTACGGGCTGGTGGGCGCCAACGGGTCCGGCAAGTCGACCCTGCTGCGCATCCTCTCCGAGCAGGAGGAGCCGACCGGGGGGACGCTCGCCATCCCCAAGCGGCTGACCCTGGGCTTTCTGGAGCAGGACCACTTCCGCTACGAGGAGATGCCGATCCTGGAGGTCGCCATGGCCGGCGACGACCAGGTCTGGCAAGCGATGGTCGAAAAGGAACGCCTCCTCGAGCGCGCCCACGAGGAGTTCGATGCCGAGCGCTACGCCGAGCTCGAGGACGTGATCCTGGCCAAGGACGGCTACTCGCTCGAGGCCCGGGCCGGCGAGATCCTCGAAGGGCTGGGCATCCCGACCGAGGTCCACCGCCAGGCGCTCTCGACCCTGTCGGGCGGGTTCAAGCTGCGGGTGCTCCTGGCCAAGACCCTGGCCGCCAAGCCGGACGCCCTGATGCTGGATGAGCCGACCAACCACCTGGACATCGTCTCGATCCGCTGGCTGGAGAAGTTCCTCTCCGGCTACGACGGCATCGCCCTGGTGGTCTCCCACGACCACCGGTTTCTCGACAACGTCTGCAACTACATCATCGACGTCGACTACGAGACGGCGACCCTGTACCCGGGCACCTACTCCGACTTCGAAGCCGCCAAGCACGAGGAGCGGACCCGCCGCGAGGCCGAGAACGAGCGGATGGAGAAGAAGATCGCCGACCACCAGGCGTTCGTCGACCGCTTCCGCGCCAAGGCGACCAAGGCCCGGCAGGCCCAGAGCAAGGTCAAGCTGATCGAGAAGATGGCCGAAGACCTGGAGCCGCTGCCCCCCTCCTCGCGCCGCTACCCCACCTTCCGCTTCCGCCAGGTGCGGCCGAGCGGCAAGGACGCCCTGGTGATCGAGGACGTCGAGAAGTCCTACGGCGACAAGCAGGTGCTCCACGGCGTCTCGCTGACCGTGCGCCGGGGCGACCGGATCGCCATCATCGGCCCCAACGGCATCGGCAAGTCGACCCTGCTCAAGATCGCCATGGGCGAGGTCGCGGCGGACGCAGGCACCGTCGAGTGGGGCTACGAGACCTACCCCGGCTACTTCGCCCAGGACCACAAGGAGATCTTCAAAGGCTCGAAGCAGAGCGTCGAGGCGTGGCTCTGGGAGCGCTGCCCGACCGAGCCGATCGGCTTCGTCCGCGGCAACCTGGGAGCGGTGCTGTTCACCGGCGACGACGTCAAGAAGGCGGTCGGCAGCCTCTCGGGCGGCGAGGGCGCGCGCCTGGTCTTCTCCCGCCTGGCGGTCGAGCATCCGAACGTCCTGGTGCTCGACGAGCCGACCAACCACCTGGACCTCGAGGCGATCCAGGCCCTGATCGAAGGGCTCAAAGAGTACGACGGCACCCTCCTCTTCGTCTCCCACGACCGCTGGTTCGTCTCCGAGCTGGCCGAGCGGATCATCGAGATCTCCCCCTCCGGCATCGACGACTTCCGCGGCACCTACGCCGAGTACCTGGAGACGGTCGGCGACGACCATCTGGACGCCGACGCCGCCATGCTCCGGGTCAAGCGCGAGAAGAAGGACAAGGGCGCGCCCGCACCCTCCCGCAGCAAGGAGGAGGAACGCGAGCGCCAGCGCCGGGCCAAAGAGCTGGGCAAGCGCCGCGACACGCTGACCGAGCAGGTCGACAAGGCCGAGCAGCGGGTCGGCGCCATCAACGAGACCTTCTGCGACCCCACGTACTTCGAGAAGACCCCGCCCAAAGAGGTCGCCAAGCTCGAGCGCGAGCAGAAGGACTTGAAGGCCAAGATCGAACAGCTCATGGGCGAGTGGGAAGAGATCGAGACCGAGCTGGAAGGGCTCGGAACCGGCTGAGATCCAGCTCTCCCGGAACGGTCTCCCGCCGGCCTCGCCCGGGCCGCGTCACCCGTGTACCATCGAACGGATGGTGCACAGGCGAAGCTTCACGCCGTGCCGAGCAGGTCGTCGATGAGCTGGGTCCGCTTCAACGCAACAAGCGTCTTTCGTACCGTCGTCACCCTGGTGGCGCTCGCCCTCGTCACGGGCGTCGTCCACGCGCAGCCGGCGGCCGCCCCGGAGCTGGTGCTGAACCCCCAGGGATTGGCGGATGATGTCGATCCGGGAGACATCTTCGCCACTCTGGGAGACGTGGCGATCTTCTGGCTGGACGAGCTGGACCTCCACGGGACGACGTCGGTCCTGGACGACACCGTCCGTTTGGCCCTCTGGAGCACCGACGGCACGCCTGCGGGGACGCACCCCTTGCTGCCACCCGAAGTCTCTCTGTTCTCCTACTGGCCGGACACCCTGAACGGTGTGCTGTTCTTTACCGTGTGTAGAGCACCAGAGCCGATCTCGGCGCTTTCCGGAGCGTCCTGCGACCTGCCCGAGTGGATCGAGCTGTGGAGGACCGACGGAACGCAGCAGGGGACCTACCGCTTGCTCCAGGGCGACGAGACCTTTTCCTACATCCCAGGCGGTGGCGCGCCGCCCGCACAGTTGGTCCCGGAGCTCGGGACCTTCTTCTTCGTCACGAACGCCGAAGGCGCGAGCGCCAAGCTCTGGGGGACCGACGGGTCGAAGCAGGGGACGCGGCTGGTGAGCGACCTCAGCACCTTGGGATTCGCGGGCGCCAGCGGCCTCGTGGCGTTCGACGGCGCTCTCTACTTCTACGGTTATCAACCCGGTGACGACGAGACAC
This sequence comes from uncultured Acidobacteriota bacterium, assembly GCA_963843755.1. Lineage (GTDB taxonomy): Bacteria > Acidobacteriota > Thermoanaerobaculia > Multivoradales > DATKCC01 > CAWJLS01. The sequence continues at coordinate 356,487 of CAWJLS010000008.1, read as the reverse complement.
TCCACCCATGGGTCGGTCGGAGCGACGGCACCACCGCCGGGACCACCGCCTTTCGGGTGGAGCTCGGTGATTCCGAGATCATCAGTCTCTGGAAGCCCGCGGGAGACCGGCTGTTCCTCGTCGCCTTGAGCAACGACGAGGAGCCCGATCCCGTGACGGGCCTGATGCTTCGCCGACGAACGCTCTGGGCGTTGGAGCGGGGAAGCCAGGCCTTTCGACAGATCGCCGACCTCGGGTTCCGCCGACCGGGATCGTCCGTTCGCGCCAGGGGCGCCCAGGGACGCCTGTTCTTCGAGTTCGCCGACTTCCAGACGGACCCAGTTCTGGAGAACCCCTACCCGATCTGGGCGAGTGACGGCACCCCGCAAGGAACGGCGCAGCTCGGAACGGCATCCGATGACCAGGTGGGAGGACATCTTTGGACCGACCCTCTCGGGCTGCCTGGTGGACGGGCGCTGGTGTCCCTCTACGACGGATCGTCAGGGCAAGAGCCCTGGAGCACGGACGGGACGCCATCGGGAACCAAGCTCCTGGCGGACATCTGCCCTGGACCGTGCGACTCTCAGCCTGCGGACATCGCCGTCTTCGACGGCTGGTACTACTTCTCCGCCGAGGCCCAGCCGCGCGACCGGGAGCTGTGGCGATGGCGTCCCCAGGACAACCTCGTCGAGCAGGTCGCGGACCTCTGCCCAGGCGAGTGTGGCGGCTACCCGAGCGTTGCCGACCAGGTGGACGGACGGCTCTTCCTGCGCGCCTACGAGCCCGCCGGGATTCGACAGAACATCTGGGAAGTGTGGCCGGACGGGCCTGGAGCGCGCGAGGTCGCACACTTCGACGACGTGCTCCTCGGAGGCCTCGAGTTCATCTTCCAACGTGTTGTCTACTCGTGGAAGGTCCTCGGCGACCACGCGATCTTCTGGGGCCGAGCGGATCACGGCAACGCCCCGGTCGCCCTCTGGTCGATGGCCACACCGGCCTCAGACCCTCCGCCGCCCGACGGCCCGGACCTGACCACCGACGAGCTCCCCGGCTTCACGGTCAAGGTGCGCATCACGCCGTCCGGCGGAACCCCGATCCTCGGCCGATCCGAGGCCGCCTGCATCCCGGAGACCCTGTGCGTCTCGGGGGCGATCGAGGGTCGTTCCGAGGTGTTCGTGCGGGTCGTCGGACCGAAACCGAACGGCTACCTCTGGCCGACCCTGGTCAAGTTCACCACGTCGACGGTCGAGGTCTGGATTGAACAGGTTTCGACCGGCACCGTCCGCTATTACCGCCTTGGGGGCGCATCCCCCGGCAGCTCGGATCTTCCAGGGCTCTTCGACCGCGAGGGGTTCACTCCGCAGCAGTAGGCGGGAGGGTGGCGACCGGCCTCTCTCCCGTCTGGAGAGGTCGCAAGTGCCGGATCAGGGAGATCTCGCCTCCCGCACCAGCCGGAATCCGAGGCTGGGTCCGTCGTCCCGGGGACGGTGGGTGTAGCGCAGGGCGCAGCGGGCGCTGTTGACGTCGAAGGTCCAGCTTCCACCGCGGATCACCCGCAGGGAACCGGAGAGCCCCGCCGGCGCCCGAACCGCCGGCCCCGCGGGCCCCTGGGGATCGCGCACCGCCCCGGAGACGGCGGGGACATAGGGCGCGTACCAGTCCTGGCACCACTCCCAGACGTTGCCGTGGAGGTCGTAGAAGCCCCACGGGTTGGGCGGATAGCTGCCGACAGGCGTCGGGGAGCCGACGTAGCCGCCGTCGGGGTCCTTCGCCTCGCCCCGGTCGACCGAGGCGGTCGAGTCGATCGGGCCGATCGAGCCGATCGATTCGCCCGATCGCGCCGATCTTGCAGAGGTCGGATGGGGCGGAGGCGGCGGATACGGGTAGCGGCCGTCGACGTTGGCCTGGGCGGCGGTGAGGGTCTCGCCGGTCGAGAACGGCGTCTCGGTGCCTGCACGGCAGGCTCGCTCCCACTCGGCCTCGGTCGGCAGCCGGAACCGGCTCCCCGGCGAGAGCGCCTCCAACCGGCCAATGAACTCCTGGACCGCCAGGTAGCTCACCGTCTCGACCGGACAGCGGGGGCCGCACTGGGCAAAATGGCTGGGGTTGTCCCCCATCACCCTCTGCCACTCCTCCTGGGTGACCTCGTAGCGACCCAGGAAGTACCCGTGGGTCAGCTCGACCTCGTGTGGCGTCTCGTCCTCCTGGCGCCCGGCGACCTCGGTGCCGCTACCCATGCGAAACCTCCCCGGCGGCACCCAGAGAAACTCCATGCCGGTGACCGGCTCAACCCAAGAGGACAGAAGGGCCGAGCCGTGAGTCAACCTCGCTCCTTCGGGCGAGCTCGTCAAGCCAATCAACACCAGCGTTGCGGCGACGACCGACAGCCGAGAGTACCTCCGCCGAAGCCACCGGCGGGGCGCGCGACCACCAAGACGACACAGATCCTTCCAGAAGCAGGTCAATTCAAGATGGGACATGACTCTCCATGATCTTGGACGGATCGCTGCCGACCACACCAGAACCGATTGGCTATCCCTGAGCTCGACGACCAAGAGCCGCTCCGAGCGCCAGCCAAGGCATAGAAACGGGGGTGAAAAGCCCGCCGGGCCGGCCTCTCCGCTTCCGTGTAGGATTGTCGCATCGAACGGCGCTCGGTTCGCCGGCGTCAACCTGCAAAGCCCATCACTCCTCGGTCATGGTCTCTCAGTCCCCGTACATGAGCTTTGAGGAAGCCCGCCGCATTCTGGCGGCTTTCGAGTCGGAGGGAGTGGAGTACGTCCTGGTCGGGGCAATGGCCATGGCTGCGCAAGGGCTCATCCGAGCGACCCGCGATGTCGACTTCTTCGTGTCGCCGGATCCGGAGAACGTGGAACGCTTGCGGCGCGCACTGCTGGCGCTGTACGACGATCCGAACGTCAACGAGATCACAGTCGAAGATCTGGCCGGCGACTACCCGGCGATCGAGTACTCGCCTCCGCACGGCCGGTATTCGATGGATATCCTGTCTCGCCTCGGCGAGGCGTTTCGGTACGAGGATCTCGAATCCCACCTGGTCGTGGTCGAGGGAGTCCGGATTCGGGTCGCGACTCCGCGTATGCTGTACGAGATGAAACGCAACACCGTTCGCCCCCAAGACCGCCTGGACGCGGAAGCGATTCGGGAGCGGTTCGCCCTCGAGGAGGATGACTGATGGGCGTGCGGAAGTTCCGATCCGTCGAAGAGATGCCGGGGCCGGCGGCGCGGACACCTCTCGACCCGGAGAACTTGAAGATCGCCTTCGACCTGATGGCGACGACGCACCGGCTGGCTGGCCTGCGCCGCCGCCCCGGCGTTCGGAAGTTCCACTCCTGGAACGACCTGCTCCTGGCCCGCGAGCGAGAGGACCGGCGGATTTCGGACTGAAACACCGCCCTCCCCCGGCACCCTCGGGCAGGAAGAACCGTCAGACCAGCTTCCAGGTCGGGCGGACTCCCGTCACGGAGCCGTCCGTGACCGCGGCCGTCACGCCTCCGGTCACCAAGGCGGAGTCGAGGCCGAAGTCCCGGGCGCCGCGGATGTCGGTGGCGAGCTGGTCACCGACCATGACCATCTCCGCCATCCGCTCCCGCCCGCCGTGGCGCGCCACCGCCGCGTCGAACATGGGGGCGCACGGCTTGCCCAGCCGGGTGAAGCGAAGGTCGTCGCGCCCCGGGTAGCGGTGCGCGAGGGCCGCCTCGACCATCCGCGCCACGCTGCCGATGCCGAGCCCGAAGGCGCCGTTCCCTTTGGGATAGAGCCGGTCCGGGTTCGGCAGGACCAGGTGGATCGGCTGCGCCCGGTCGACCCGCCGGATGACGCCGGAGAGGAGCAGGTCCATCGTCTGGAGGAGCGGCGGACCCTGCTCATCACCCAGGACCAGCACCTCGAAGTCCTCGTCCGGCGCTACCGGCCGCCCGCCGGCTCGCTCGATGTAGGTGCCCGTGTCCTCCGGGCCCATGAAGGCGCAACGCAGGCCCCGGAGGCCCCGCTCCCGGAAGTGGCCCTCGAGCAGCGACCCGGAGGTGATCACCCGCTCGGCCGCCACCTCGAGCCCGAACCCCTGGAAGCGCCGTGCGATCGTCTCCGGCAGGCGGGAGGCGTCGTTGGTGACGATCGAGTACTCCCGCCCCTCCCGGTTCAGCCGCCCGATCAGCTCCACCGCCCCCGGCAGGGCGCCGGTCGAGGTGACCAGCACACCGTAGGCGTCGAGCAGCAGCACCCGGTAGCGGTCGAGGAGACCGTCGAGGGTGATGGTCGGGACGTCGAGTGGGTCGACGAGAGTGGACACCGCGGGCGGCGAGCCGGACCCGGTTTCAGCGCCGCTCGAGGTAGCTCTCGAGCGCCTGCCAGTCGGCCGACTCCCAGCCGAGGAAGAGGACCGCGCCGGTGCTGAAGCCGGGCTTCCGGCGGACCACGATGGCGGGGACGCGGACGAAGGCGATCGTGTCGCCGACCGGGTCCGGGGAGTCGACCTGGAAGGTGAGGAGGACCTCCGAGCCGAGGGGGATGTCCTCGGGAAGGGTGAGGCTCATGCCGTCGAGGCTCAGGTCGATGGCCGAGCCGACCCCGGTGAACCCGGAGGATCCTCCTGGCGCCCCGACAGGGTTGGCAGGGTCTGCCGTCTCGGCCCCGGCACGCTCGATGCCGACCACCAGGTTCGGAACGGGCACCCGGGGGAACCGGCGCCGTTCGATCGAGAAGAGGACCTCGGAACCGGCACTCGCGAAGCTCGTCATGGTGTCGGGCATGGACTCTCCTTCCAGTTCGGTCGGGCGTTGTGTCGCGGGGACCGCGGGAGGGAACGCCGGCCGCCGGGAAAATCCCTCACGAGTCAGCTCCCACACCGCCACCCGCGTCGTGCCACGCCTCGCCGAGATCATAGATTGAAAGATTCTGAATGTAAACCTTGTGTCGCCCCATGGGCCGCGAGGGCGGTGACTGCATGATTCATTCGCCAATCCATCCTCTTCTCCCTCTTCTCGTCCGACCGGGTACCGCGAAACGCCGCGGTACCCGCCCGACCGACCGAAGCCTTCCGACCGGATGTGTCACGAAGAACCGAAACCTTTCAGTGCCTGCTGTCTGGACACCGCGCTCCCGGCCGGCCTGCTTGCCGACCATGCAAAAAGCCCCCGAGCCGGCGCGCGACGCGTCGACCCGGGGGCTTTTTCCATGACGGCCGGTGACGAGCGGCCCGGGGCGCGCACCCCGGGCCGCTCTCGGGCTCAACCGTCGCCAGTTGCCCCGGCCTGACCCGATTCCTGACCCGATTCCTGGGCCGATTCCTGGGCCGATTCCGGGGTCATGGACTCGTCGCCGGCGGCGGGCGCCTTGACCTCAGGGGCCTCAGGGGCCTCGGCAGACGTCTCGCCGGCCCGCTCCGCGGCCCACTGCTGCGCCATGTCCAGGTGCTCGGCCTTCCAGACCATGGCCATGTGAATGCGCGAACGGCCGCTCGGGTGGTCGTAGAAGATCCACTCCTCCACCGGACCCGGATCGAGCTTGCGGTACTCGGAGAGCTTGAGGGCGGTCGAGGCGAAGCCGTCCGGCTCGCGGGCGGCGTTCACGCCGAACAGATCGGCCTCCGCCTCGTTGGTGCGGATGATCGTGTTGAACACCGGCGTCATGACGAACATGTAGACCGTCAGCAGGGCGCCGAGGAGCGGCAGCCCCGCCACGTCGCCGATCCCGCGGACCCCCCAGCCGCCGCCCCACATCCGCACCACCCGGTCGAAGCCGAAGCGGACGAAGACGAAGCCGACCGCCAGGATGAGCGCGAAGAGCGGCAGCATCTCGTAGACGTGGTTGAGCACGTAGTGGCCGATCTCGTGGGCCATGACCGCCTTGATCTCCGGCAGGGTGCAGCGCTTCAGGAGGTTGTCGTTCAGGCGCACGCTCATGGTGCCGAGGAACCCGCTGACGTTGGCGCTGATCCGGTTCGACTGGCGCGAGGCGTCGAACTCCCAGACCTCGTCGACCGGCACGCCGTTGGCGCGGGCGAGCGACAGGATCGGCGCCTTGACCGCCGGGTCCTCGAGCGGCTTGTAGGTGTTGAACAGCGGGTCGATGTAGACCGGGCCGATCAGCATGACGAAGCCGAGCAGGACGACGCCGCCGACCGCGCCCCAGACCCACCAGGTCTTCGGCGCCTTGCGGATCACGCCGTAGAGGAACATCAACACGATCGGCATCAGGATGAACTCGACGCCGAACCCGACCGCCTGATCGCGCAGCCAGCCGCCGAAGCCCTGGGTGGCAAGGCCGTATTGATGCTCGCGGAAGAAGCCGGTGTAGAGGGCCAGAGGGAAGGAGAGGATCGCGGTCAAGACGAGGTACTGCACGGCGTAGAAGACGGTCTGGAGCGGCTTGCGGCGGGTGATCCGCTCCGCCACGTCGCGCATGCGCGCCGAAAGCCCGGTGCCCAGGAGCAGCCAGGCGACGCCGAGGCCGTAGAGGAAGCCCCAGAGCCGCAGCCAGTAGCCGCCCTCGAAGTAGGCGTCGGAGCGCTCCTTCTGCTCCGGGGAGAGGATGTCCAGGTAGGCCTGGGTCGCCACCTCCGGATCGAACGACGGCGAGGCCTCCGCTCCGGCCGGCACAGGGATCGGGCCCGAAAGCGCCGGGCGGTCGGGCGCGGCCTGGGCGGTCAGGGGGGCGGCGGCTCCCAGGCCCAGCCCGGCCACGAGGAGCGTGCAGAGGACCAGACCGAAGACGGACGACCGGGCGAATCGTGACGCGCGCATGGAGCTCTCCTCTCGGGGATCAATCATCGAAAACGGGAGTGTCGAGGATTCTATCTCCCCGGTGGTACGGACCCGGCGGGCGATGGTTGCGGCGGAGCGTGAGAACATCGAACCACCGAGACCGGCCGCCATCGGGCCGGAGCCCGAGGAATCGACCGCCAGGAGATCCGACCGCATGAGCCCCACCCCCACGCCAGCCGACCGAACCGGCGCCGACGCGCCCGATCGAGCCGCCCTGCCGCCGGTCGCCGAACGCTTTCTGCGCTACGTCCAGGTCGACACCCAGTCGGACCCGGACTCGAACACCGTCCCGACGACCGAGAAGCAGAAGAACCTCTCGACGCTGCTCGTCGAGGAGCTCCGGGCGATGGGCCTCGACGACACCGCGATGGACGAGCACGGCTACGTCTACGCGACGGTCCCGGGCGGCGCCGAGGGCGCGCCGGTGCTGGCGCTCTTCGCCCATGTCGACACCGCCCCCGACGAGCCGGGCGGGCCGGTGCGGCCACGGGTCCACCGCGGCTACGATGGCTCGCCGCTCGAGCTCGGCGGCGACCCGCCGGTGGTGCTCGACCCGGAGCGCTCGCCCAAGCTCCTCGACCACCTGGGGCACGACATCATCACCGGCGACGGCACGACGCTCCTGGGCAGCGACGACAAGGCCGGCGTCGCGGTGATCATGCAGCTCGCCGCGGACCTGGCCGCGGACCCTTCGCTGCCGCGGCCGCCGCTGCGCGTCTGCTTCACGGTCGACGAGGAGGTCGGCCGGGGGGTCGACGCCCTCGACCTCGACCGCGTCGGCGCCCGGGTCGGCTACACGGTCGACGGCGGCTCGATCGGCGAGATCGACACCGAGACCTTCAACGCCGCCACCGCCACGGTGCGCGTCCACGGCGTCAACGTCCATCCGGGGACCGCCCGCGGCGTCATGGCCAACGCGGTGCGGATCGCCGCCGAGATCCTGGCGGCCCTGCCGGCGGACCAGTCGCCGGAGGCGACCGACGGCACCGAGGGCTACTTCTTCGCCCACCGGATCGCGGACGGCGCCTCGCCCACGCGGACCGAGGCCAAGATCCTCATCCGCGACTTCTCGACCGACGGCTTCGAGCGGCGCAAGCGCTTCCTCGAGCACCTGGTGGAGGCGGCCCGGGCGGCCCACCCGCGGGCGACGATCGAGCTCGAAATCGAGGAGAGCTACCGCAACATGAAGGAGTACATCACCGCCGAGGATCCGCGGGCGATCGAGCTCGCCTTCCGGGCCGGCGAGGCGATGGGGCTCGCCCTGACCGAACAGCGGGTGCGCGGCGGCACCGACGGCGCCCGGCTGTCGGAGAAGGGGCTGCCGACGCCCAACATCTTCACCGGCGGCCACGATTTCCACAGCCGCTTCGAATGGAACACGGTCCAGAACCTCGAAACGACCCTGGCCTACGTCAAGCACCTGATGGCCGTCTGGGCCGCCTCCCCAGCCTGACGTAGCCGTCTCCCCGGCCTGAGCCCCGCCTGATCCCTCCACCGGCCCCCGCCCGGCGGGCCCCGCCATCCCCCCCCACTCCCCGGGGGGATCGACCTAACCGAATAACTACCCATATGGGTATGTGCTCTGAAGGTTAGATAGCGCATTCTTTCCCTGTCACCCGGAGCACCGGCCGAAGGTCCGGCGCTCCACTTCATCACCGAGAGCCCCAAGGACCGGGACGGGGCTAGAGCCCGGAGACCACTATGTCCAGCACGAGACGCACTCTCACCCTGACCGTCTTCACCACGATCGTCTTGCTGGCCCTTTCGTTCTCGGCCACGGCCAAGGACAAGAAGATGACCGGCAAGGAGCTGTACAAGGAGTACTGCAAGCAGTGTCACCTGGCGGACTCGCCCGACGGCGAGTACACGCCGATGACCCTGATCCAGGACCAGTGGACGGAGTTCTTCGACGAGCAGTTCACGCCCGCCCACAAGACCGTCACCGATCCGCACCATGGGGACAAGGCGGTGCTCGAGCTGCTCACCCCCGAGGAATACAAGACGCTGCGTGACTGGACGATCGACCACGCGGCCGACTCCGAGCACCCGATGACTTGCGGCTGAGGCCGACGCACCCTTCACCGAACCGAGACAACGCCATGACACTCACCAAGTCGTTCGCCATCCTGTCGATCGCTTTCCTCCTCCTGCTGGTCGTCGCGGCCCTGCCCGCCCTGGCCCAGGAAGCCGCCCAGGACGAGGGCATGAGCGCCAAGACCACTGCCGAGCAGAACGCGGAAGAGCTGGCCAAGATCAAGGAGAAGGTCAAGGACCTGGAGCGCAAGGTGCGCACCGGGGAGCGCAAGGACGCGCTCGACCGCGTCAACCTCTCCGGCGATTTCCGCTTCGAGGCCCACAGCATCCAGGCCAGCGTGCCGGATCATTTCGACGGCCTGAAGCTCCAGAACCTGATCGTCAACACGCTGTTCTACGTGGGCTCGACCGGCATGCTGCCGGCGTCGACCGACGCCGTGAACCAGCAGATCGCCACCCACTACGGCGACTACCTCTTCTTCACCAACGGCCTGACCTACAACGACCTGCAGGCGGCCCTGGCCCAGTTCCCGCCGCAGCTCCAGCAGCAGCTCTTCGGCATGCTCATGCCCCAGACCTACGTGCCGGGCTACGACGCCGACAACAGCATCCTCTACACGAACCGCCTGCGCCTGCGCCTCGACTCGGACATGGGGGACAACGTCTCCTTCTCCGGCCGCCTGTCGATGTACAAGGTGTTCGGCGACTCGACCGGCATCCAGGTGTTCAACGGCCAGCCGACCAGCCTCAACGTCGACGGCACCACGACCGGCGTGCCCAACTCCGACATCGTGCGGGTCGAGCGCGCCTACTTCAACTGGACGAACATCGGCGGAGTGCCGTTCTACCTCTCGATCGGACGCCGTCCGTCGACCGCCGGCGCGCCGCTCAACTTCCGCCAGGACGAGCCCCGCGGCGGCACGCCGCTCGGCTCGATCATCGACTACCAGTTCGACGGCATCACCGCCGGCTACCACCTGAACGACTACTCGACCGTCCGGCTGTGCTACGGCCTGGGCTACGAGTCCGGCTTCGGCAACGGCGAGCTGCTCAAGCTCCCCGCCGACCGTCTCAAGGACGCGACCTTCCTGGGCCTCAACTGGGACATTCTGGACACCGAGAAGATGTTCATCCAGACCACCGTGGCGCGCGCCTTCGACGTCACCGACGGCTTCAACGGCCAGGTGGTCTTCACCCAGGACCCGCTGACCGGCAACTCGATCAACGCGCCGGTGGTCCTGCGCTTCACGCCGTCGTCGAACCTGGGCGACATCGACCTCGCCAGCGTCGTCTTGATCCGCCAGGACGGACCGTTCGACTGGTTCGTCTCCGGCAACTATATGGAGTCGCACCCGAACCCGGTGACCACCCCGTTCGGCGGGCTGTTCTCCGACCCCTTCCAGATGCCGGAGGAGCACAACGGGTCGATGTGGTACCTCGGGGCGCGCTACAAGTTCAACCAGGACAAGACCAAAATCGGCGCCGAGTTCAACCACGGCTCCCAGTACTGGTTCAACTTCGCCCTGGCGGAGGACGACCTGATCGCGCCGAAGACCGCGACCCGCGGCAACGTCTGGGAGCTGTACCTGACCCACCGCATCACCGACCGCTTCATCCTGAAGCTCGACTACATCGACTACGACTACGAGTGGTCGCAGTCGGGATGGCACCTCGGGGCGCCGAAGAAGCTCGACTCGACGCCGACCCTCGGCTTCCCGACCTACGACTCGGCGTCGAAGGCCTCGTTGAGCCTCGTCGCGCGGTTCTAGGGAGGAGGTCCCGATGACTCACCCGACCCGCCCGCGCGCGATCCATCGGGGCGCCGTCGTCACTCTCATCGCTGTCGCCACCCTGCTCGGCGGGGTGGCGGCGGCCCCGGCGGCCCACGCCAAGACCACCTACTCCCACCAGGAGTACTTCGAGCACTACGAAGGCACCAAGACCTGCCTCGAGTGCCACCGCGACGAGGCGACCTCCTTCTTCCACTCCCAGCACTACCAGTGGAAGGGCGACACCCCGCAGCTCCTGAACTCCCACGGCAAGAAGCTCGGCAAGATCAACACGATCAACGACTTCTGCACCAACCCCGAGGCCAGTTGGATCGGCCTGACCCGCAACAGCCGGGGCGAGATCCTGTCCAAGGGGTGCTCCGCCTGCCACGCGGGCCTCGGGAAGCTGCCGGAGGAGCAGATCTCCGAGGAGCAGATCGAGAACATCGACTGCCTGATCTGCCACGCCTCGGGCTACAACCGGGACCTCTACCCGACGGAGGACGGCGGTTGGCAGTGGCGCCCGGTGCTGTGGAAGAACCAGGTCGGCATGGACTCCGTGTCGAAGCGCATCTCGCTGCCCCAGCGCAAGATGTGCCTGCGCTGCCACGCCGGCTCGGGCGGTGGCCCGAACTTCAAGCGCGGTGACATCGAGTACGCCATGGCCGACGGCGACCGGGAGCTCGACGTCCACATGGCCGCCGAAGGCAACGACATGCAGTGCGTCACCTGCCACGGCGGCGACGATCACCGGGTCCTCGGCCGCGGCACGGATCTCTCGGCGACCGACACGCCGGACCATCTGTTGCGCTGCAACGAGTGCCACGGCGACGCACCGCACAAGGCAGAAGCGCTCAACGCCCACACCGCGAAGGTCTACTGCACGGTCTGCCACATCCCGCGGTTCGCCAAGGTCGACCCGACCGACATGGTGCGCGACTGGTCGACACCGGCCTACCACGAGGACAGCGACAAATACAGCGCGACCATCACGCTGGAGAAGGACGTCCAGCCGGTCTACGCCTGGTACGACGGCACCACCGTGGCGCAGCTCCCCGGTGAGCCGGTCAAGATGAACGCCGACGGCAAGGTGGGCATGATGATGCCCCACGGCTCGAAGGCGGAGGACGGCTCCAAGATCTACGCCTTCAAGATCCACCGCGGCAAGCTGCCGGTGCTCAAGGACAAGCAGTGGATCGTGCCGATCGTCGTCGAGGAGTTCTTCGCCGACGGCGACATCGACAAGGCGGTGAAAGGGGCCGCGAAGGAGTTCTACGGCATCGACGACGCCCAGTACGAATGGGTCGACACGGTGCGCTACATGGGGATCTTCCACGAGGTCTCCCCGGCGTCCGAAGCGCTCGGATGCCTCGACTGCCACAGCCCGGGCGGCCGGATGGACTGGCAGGCCCTGGGCTACGACGGAGATCCCCTCGCCAAGGTCTTCGCGGCCGCGCACAGCCGCTGAGAACCTGTCGCCGAGATCTTCTGCCGCGGGAGTGGTGGAACCGGTCGGGCTGAAGCCGGTTCCACCGCCCGCGGCTCTTTGTCTCCAGGGTTCAGGGCCCCGCGGACTCGCTCCCGATCCCGGCCCGGACCCGCTCGTAGAGATCCGTCGCCGTCCGCAGGTCGGGCAGCTCCGTCTCGTCGATGGTGAGGTCGTAGCGCTCCTCGAGGCGGGCGACCAGGTTGACCACGTCCAGCGACTCGGCGCCCAGGTCCTCGACCAGGCGCTCGTCGGCCGCCACCCGCCGCTTGCCGAGCTGCAGCGCCACGAGCTTGCAGATCTCGTCTATCGTCACGTCCACGCTCACGAGTCCTCCTCTTCCCCTTCGGAATGCCCGGATGGGGTACCAGCCCCGCGGAGGAGGCTCAGAACCTCCTCGGCCAGGGTCCGCGCCAGGGCGGCGTCCATGTCCACGTCCAGATAGAGAATGTCGAGCAGCAGCTCGCCGTCGAAGATCCGCGCCTGGGCCGTGTACTCTGGACCGAGCCGGAAGTTGGAGACGAAGGCGCGCAGGCCGCGCGGCCCGACCGGCCGGCGTCGGCGCGCGACGCCGGTGTAGCTGACCGCCGTCGCCGCCATCCGCTCGCTGCCTCTGCGCAGAAGCATGCGCAGGACCGCCTCCGAGAAGCGGACCGACCACCCCTTGTCGCCCCGCCGGGCGCCCGCGGCCACCTGCTCCGAGAGCCGGACGGCAAGGCGCCAGAAGCGCTCCATCCCACCCTGCCCCGTCGCCCGCGGACCGGCGTCCAGCCGCGCCGTGTAGCGCACCATGGCCAGGAAGCTGCCGAGCGCCTCGGCAACCACCGGCGGGTCGAGGTACGGACGCAGGTCGGCGAAGGTCATGTAGCGCAGGGCCCGGGCGCGGTCGCCGTAGAGATGGCGATCCACCGCCAGCAGGAAGGCCGCGCCGAGGGCGCCGTTGAGGGTCACCCGCCGCCTGCGGGTGGCCTGGACCAGCGCCGCGGTCTCCTCCCGGGAGAGGCCGACCGGCAGGATGTGGCAGCGGGCGGTGGCCGCGATCGGTGGCCGCCGCCCGCCCCGGGTGCGCAGGCGGAACACCACCTCGTCGGCCACCTGGCGACCGAGGAACCGACCCGCCCGGAGCCGCCCGGCCAGGCCGCGGTACGACGGCGGCAGCAACGTCTCGGCCGGCGGCAGGATCGGGGCGGCCGGCCCGTCCGACCCACCGGTCTTGGCCCCCGCCCCGCCGGTCTCCTCCCCGGCACCGGCGGCCCCCTCCTCGCACAGCTCCACGAGCTCCCGCAGCAGCTCGGTCGCGGAGGCTCCGTCCATGATCGCGTGATGGAAGGCGAGGAGAACCTCGCACCGCGCGGGCGGCCGCGCGCCGTCGCCGTGCGAGGCGGCGCCGGAGGCCACCAGGACGCAGCGGACCAGCGGTCCGGCCTGGGAGTCGATCCGGGTGTTGAGCTCCTCCTCCGCCACCGCCTGCCAGCGGTCGTCCCCGGTCCGCTCGACGGTTCGGAAGGGGATCGGTGCCGGGCCCTGGCGGCCGGAGCCTTCGAGCGGCTCGTAGACGAAGCGGCCCGCCTGCTCGGCGATCCGCACCCGCAGCAAGGGATGGCGGTGCTGCAGCGTCGCGAGCGCGGCGCGCAGGCGGCCGGGTGACGGACTCCCGTCCAACGCCAGCACCACCACCACGACGAAGGGTGCCGCGTCGTTGGTCAGCGTGGCCGCGGTCTCGAAGCTCCCCAGAGGGCGATGCATCGGTGAGCGGAGTCTACTACCGGCTCCTGCTGCTACTCTCCCCGCGAGCAGCCCATGAACCGACCGACCGATCGTCCCGACGCAGCCCCATCGGCCGTTCCTGACCGTTCGGCCGCGGCGCACCCGCTCGTCCTCGAGCGCCTGGCCCGGCGGGCGCGCGACGAGCCCGGCCGCTCCGCCTTTCTGTTCGAAGGGAGCGAGCACACCTACGGCGCGCTCTGGGAGGCCAGCGGCCGGGTCGCCGCGGCCCTCGAGCAGCGGCTGAGCCGGCGGCCCAACCGGCGGCCCAACCGGCGATCCAACCGGCCGCCCAACCGGCGATCGGGGCACGGCGACGAGGACGCCTTCGGCCCGCGGGTCGTGCTGGTCCTGCCCAACGGGGCGGACTTCTTCGCCGCCTTCTACGGCGCCCAGCGTGCCGGCGCCGTGCCGGTTCCGATCTTCCCCCGGTCCGGCGTCGACCGGGTGGTCGACATCGCCGCCCTGTGCGGGGCCGCGGTGGTGATCCTCGACCGGGAAACGCCGGCGGCGGCGCTCACCGCCGTGGGCGAGCGCCTGGCGGGCCGGCTCGCGGACGGCGGGACCGGCCGGACCGGCGAGACCGGGCCGCTGGTAATCGCCGGGCTGGAGAGCCTCGAAGCCGGGCTCGCGGCCGACCGTCCCCATCCAGCCGATCCCGCCGGGCTGGAGCACCGGCCGGCCTTCCTGCAGTACACCTCCGGCAGCACGGGTGCGCCCAAGGGGGTGGTGGTCACCCACGACAACCTGCGCACCAACGTCCTCCAGATGATCTCCGGGATGGAGATCACCCCCGACGACGTGTTCGTGAGCTGGCTGCCGGTGCACCACGACATGGGCCTCATCCTCATGACCATGGTGCCCTTCTTCCTGGGCGCCCGGCTGGTGCTCCTGCCGAGCAGCCTGAGCGACGTGCGCGCCTGGCTGCGCGCCATCGCCGAGCACCGGGGGACGTTCACCGCCGCGCCGGACTTCGCCTACCGCCTCTGCCAGCGGGCGGTGCGCGACCCGGCCGGCTTCGACCTGTCGAGCCTACGGGTGGCCCTCGACGCCGCCGAGCCGGTCCGTGCCACCACCATCGCCCGGTTCGAGGAGACCTTCGGCCTCGACCGGGTCGTGGTGGCGGGCTACGGCCTGGCCGAGGCAACCGTCGGGGTCTCGATGCAGGCTCCCGGCACGGCGCCGGTGGTCTCGCGCCCGATCGGGGCCGCGGAGCCCGGGGAGACCGCGGAGCCCGGGGAGACCAGGGCGCCCCGTGAGACCGGGGAGCCCGGCGAGACGGCCGACCTGGCGGGGCTGGCGGGGCTGGCGGGGCTGGTGTCGATCGGGCGGCCGTTCCCCGGGGTGCGGCTGCGCATCGTCCCGGCCTCCGAGCTCGAGGCGGATCCGGAGGCGGCCCCCGAGCCGGCCGAGATCACCGCGCCCGGCGTGGTCGGCGAGATCGTCGTCGAAAGCCCGGCGGCCACCTCGGGCTACTTCCGCGACCCGGAGGCGACGGCGGCGCTCTTCTGGCGCGGCGCGTCCTCGGGAGCCTCCGGCTCGTCCGATATGTCCGGAGCGGCGCCGCGCGCCGTCCGCACCGGCGACCTCGGGTTCCGCGACGCCGCCGGCCACGTCTTCTTGGTCGGACGGACCAAGAACATCATCCTCCAGGCGGGGCGCAACCTCGCCCCCCAGGAGCTCGAAGAGGCGGCCGAGGCGCTGTCGTTCGTCCGTCGCGCCGCCGCCGTCGGCATCGACCGGGGCGGGCTCGAAGGGGAGCAGGCCTACGTCTTCGCCGAGCTCCGCCGCGCCCGGCCGCCGTCCGAGGACCGGCTGCACGAGATGGTCGCCGACCTGGTGGCACGGATCTACGAGCGCCTCGGCCTGCGCCCCGGCCGGGTCTTCCTGCTCACCCCGCGGGCGATCCCGCGCACCGCCAACGGCAAGATCCGCTACCCGGCGCTCCGGGCGGCCTTCCTCGACGGGTCGCTCGCGGAGCAGATCGTCTTCCCCCGGGAGTGAGCCGCCTACGGAGAGCCCGGCACGCGGAACCGTCCATCCGGTTTCACGCGAATGGATCTCTTTCTTTTTCAAGAGTTTGACGCCAGAATCGTCGTCCTCTAGGGTCTTCCCGGGAGGATCGGGCATGATCGACGTGGCGGCACCCAGCAGCGCGAAGGCGAAGGGCACCGGGCTGATGAGCTCGGCCAACTGGATCCGCAAGACCTATGGCAAGGAGGCCTTCGAGCAGGTCGCCGCCGCCATCTCCCCCGCCGCCGCGGAGGCGATGAGACACCCCCTGGCCACCGAGTGGTACCCGGCGAGCGTCATCTCCGAGGCCTGGACCGCGGTCGGCCGGGTGGCCCATCCGGGGGACGACCCCGCCTTCCACCGCGCCCTGCGCGAGCTCGGCCGTTTCGTCGCCAGCGACAACCTGAGCACCGTGTTCCGCGTGATGATCGCCCTGATCGGCACGCCGGATCAGATGTTCCGCACCATCGAGCGCTTCTGGAACCAGTACTTCCAGGGCGTGCACGTGGACAACGACGACGCGGCGCTCGACCGCAAGGTGGGCGTCAGCCGGGTCCACGGGCTGGGTGAGGTGCAGTACCTGGCGCCGGTGGCTTGCGGCTGGCTGGAGCTCGGCTTCGAGAAGGTCGGCGCGAAGCGGATCCAGGTGGTCGAGGAGGCGTTCTCCGAGCGCGGCGAGATCGCCGCCGATCCGCTGGTCTTCCGCCTGACCTGGGCCTGAGGATCTCCGGGAACCGGTCTCGCGCCGATCGAGCCGGGCGGACCCTGCCCGCCGGGGCCCGCAAGCTCCCTCCATCTCTGACATAGTCCCCGGACGATGGCATCCGTGCGCCAGGAGATCCGCCGCCTGACGCGGCTGGCGGCCCCGCTGGTGACCGCCCAGGTGGCGGCCATGAGCTTGTGGCTGATCGACGTCGTCATGCTCGGACAGGTGAGCGTCCACGCCCTGGACGCCGCCTCGCTCGGCCGGGTGTGGATGTTCGGTACGTCGATCCTGACGATCGGACTGCTGCTGGGGCTCGACCCGGTCGCCTCCCAGGCCTACGGCGCCGGCGACCGCCCCGGGCTGGTCCTCGCCGGCCAGCGCGGCCTGGTGCTGGTGGTCCTGCTGTCGCCGGTCTGGCTGGGCCTGGCTCTCGCCACCGGGCCGGCCCTCGAGCTCAGTGGCCAGGACCCGGCGCTCGCCGCCGAAGCCCACCGCTACGTGCTGGCCCAGCTCCCGGGGTTGCCGCTCTTCTTCGGCTACATCGTGCTGCGCCACTGGCTCCAGTCCCAGGGACGGATGAAGCCGATCATGTGGGCGACGATCAGCGTCAACGCCGTCAACGTCTTCTTCAACTGGCTGCTGATCTTCGGTCACTGGGGCCTGCCCGCCCTGGGGGCGGTCGGCGCGGGCATCGCCACCGGCATCTCGTTCGTCTACGTCTTCACGTTCGTCGCCGTGGCGGCCCACGGCCTGGGCGCGGGAAGCCCCTGGCGCGGCTGGGGGCGCAACGTCCTCGACGGCGGCTCGCTGCGCAAGATGCTGGCCCTCGGCGCGCCGGTCGGTGTGCAGATGGGGCTCGAGTTCTGGGCCTTCAGCATCAGCACCTTGTGGTCCGGCTGGCTCGGCCACGACCCGCTGGCGGCCCACACGATCGTGCTGTCGATCTCGTCGCTGACCTTCATGGTGCCCATGGGGATCTCGTTCGCCGCGGTCACCCGGATCGGCAACCTGATCGGCGCCGGCGAGCACCAGGCGGCGCAACGCGCTGGCTGGGTGGCCCTCGGACTGGGCGGGGTGGTCATGACCGTGGCCGCGGTCGTCCTCGTCCTCGGCCGGCGCCTGCTGCCGGCGCTGTTCTCCCACGACGCCGGGGTGATCGCCCTGTGCGCGACGATCCTGCCGATCGCCGCCGCCTTCCAGATCGGCGACGGCCTGCAGGTGATCGGCTCCGGCGTGCTCCGGGGGATGGGCAAGACCGTGCCGGCGGCCCTGATCTACCTGCTCGGCTTCTATGCCGTCGCGCTGCCGCTGGCCTACGTGCTCGGCGTCCGCGGCGGGTACGGCCTGGCGGGCGTCTGGTGGGGCCTGGCCGTGGGGCTGACCCTCGTCGCCGGGCTGCTGGTCTTCTGGATCCACCGGCGCGGGCCGGCGAGCCTGGCGCCGCCCCTGCCGCAGGCTCCGCCCTCCGCCTGACCGGTCAGCCCACCGGCACCGGGCGGCGCTTGGTGCCCGTCAGCTCGTCCGCCGCCTGGCGGATGTTCTGGTCGATGAAGTGGTCGAAGAAGGCCCACTCCTGGTAGCGCGGGGCGAGCTCCCCATGGGCCGCCTCGACCAGGGCCTCCCCCGTCAGCCCCTTCCCCTGCGCCCCGGCGACGGCGCTCCGCAGCGCTTCGAGGTAGCCGCGGAAGGCGCTGACCTCGGCGGCCTTGCCGACCTCGCCGTGCCCGGGGACGAAGGTCGCGTCCGGCTGCTCGGCGACCAGCGCTTCGTCCGTGGTCACCCAGGCGGCCGTGTCCGCGTCGGTCGTGTTGGGCAGCGTCTCGTCCCAGAACAGGTCGCCGGTGAACACCACGTCGGCGTCGGGGACGACGACGACCGAGTCGCCCCCGGTGTGGCCGGGCAGGACGTGGACCTCCAGGTGGCGCGAGCCCAGGTAGAGGTCGATCCCCCGGTCGTAGACCAGCTCGGGCAGGACCAGTGACTCGACCCACGCCTGCTTGTCGGGCGGGACGTCGTCGCCCCACCACTTGAGGTTCTCGGGGCGTTCCCAGGCGCGCACGTTGCGCTGGGCGACGATCACCGCCCCGGCGTCCCGGAAGACGCCGTTGCCCGCCACGTGATCCAGGTGGTAGTGGGTGTCGACGACGAATCGGACGGGCAAGTCGGTGCGCTCGCGGATCGCCGCGAGCAGTTGCTTCGCGGCGGCCGCGGACTGGAAGGTGTCGATCACCGCGACGCTGTCGTCGCCGATCACGAAGCCGGCGTTGCTCCCGGCGCCGCTGCCGGCGACGGCAACCGCGGCGAACACCCCCGTGCCGACCTCGTGCAGGGTGAAGAACGGCTTCGCCTCGGCGGCCGACAGCGTCGCGGCCGGCGCCAGGGTGGCGAGGAGGAGGGCGGAGGTCAGGGCGAAGCGGTGGGCAAAGCCTGGGACGAGGCGGTGGGGAGTGGGGCGCTGACGTCGCATGACGACATCATAGCCCCGGCGCCCGAGCGCCCTCTCCCCCTCCGTCCTGTCTCAAGGCCTCAGACCATGGCCTCGGAGCGGATCTCCGGATGGGCGCGGACGAAGGCGACCAGGCGCTCGACGTAGGTGCCGAACGCCGGGATGGCGATGCCGCTGCCGTCGAGATCCTCCAGCGTGTGGTCGGCCGTGTAGTAGGTCGGATGGGTGAAGTAGTCGATCGCCGCCGACGGGATGCCCATGACCCGCTCGAGGAACGGCACGTAGTCGAGGGAGGCCTTGGCCAGGCTCGCCAGGGTCGGAATCCGCACCACCGTCTTGCCCGCCGCCCGGGCGACCGCGTGCAGCATCTCGTCGACGGTCAGGGCGTTCGGATCGGCGAGCTGGTAGACCCGGCCCCGGGAGCGCGCGGCGGCGGAGAGGTAGGCCATGGCGTCGATGACGAAGTCGCGCGGCACCACGTTGACCCGGGTGCGGCGGACGTCGCCCACCACCGGCATCACCGCCACGCCCGGCTGCTTGAGGATCCAGCGGATCACGTAGTACGGCCCGTCGTACTTCTGGGTCGCGCCGCTCTTCGAGTCGCCGACCACGATCGACGGCCGGTAGATCGTCACCGGCAGGCCCTTGTCCATCCACTCCCGGACCTTGATCTCGGCCAGGTACTTGGTCTCCTCGTAATAGTTGTTGAACTCCTGCCCCTTGACCAGGTCGTCCTCGGTGAACGCGCCGGCGAAGCAGCCGGAGACGTAGCAGGTCGAGATGTACTGGAAGCGCTCGAGCCGCGGGCACTCGCCGGCGAACCGGAGCATGTTGCCGGTGCCCTCGACGTTGACCTTGAGGGCCAGGTCGCGGGCGACCGACAGGTCGTAGACGGCCGCCAGGTGGAAGATCTCGGTGACTTCGTCGCGCAGGGCGCGGGCGTCGGCCGGCGGCCCGAGGGCCAGCCCGGGGCGGGTGATGTCCCCCTCGACCAGGCGGATCCGTCCGTCGTAGCCCGGATGGGCGGCGACGAGCTGGTCTCGGCGGGCGCGCGCGAGGTCGGCGAACTTGGGCTGGACGAGGCAGACGGCGGCGGTGTCGTCGGAGCGGTCGAGCACCCGGGGCAGGAGCTCGGAGCCGAGGAAGCCGGGGAAGCCGGTGAAGAAGACGGTGGGCATGGCGGGGCTCCTTTCAGTCACCCAATCTACCATGCCGCTCCGCGGCATGCCGCAGGTTGACGCGGCCGGGCCCCGCGGCCGGAGCGCGCCGACAGGCGGCCGTGGGGTCGCTACTGGAAGACGACCAGCTCCGCCCCGGCCGGCAGGTTCAGGAGCCGGCGCACGGCGCCGCCGGGCCAGCGGATCTCGGCCGCGCCGGGCTTGCCGGAGCTGGCGAAGAGGACCAGGCGGTCGCTCGACGACTGGTAGCTGTCGCCGGCGGTGATCCAGCGCCGATGGAGGACGTCGCCGGTGATCAGGTCGACCCGCGAGCCGACCGCCTCGCGGTTCGGACCCGCTCCGCGCAACCGGATGCCGACCGCCCCGCCGGAATAGCCCGGAAGCTCGCTCTGGAGGAGCTGCAGCGGTCCGCCGTTGTTGACGATCGCGAGATCCGGATCGCCGTCGTGGTCGTAGTCGGCGACCGCCAGGCCGCGGCCGACCTTCGGGTCCTCGGTGAGGAACGGACAGCGCAGCTCGGTGAACCGTCCGTGGCCGTCGCCGAGGAGGATCAGGTCCCGCTGGGCGTAGGTCAGGTTGGGGCGCCGGGGGTGGAAGAAGATGTGGCCGTCGGTGGTGTAGGTGTCCAGGTCGCCGTCGCCGTCCAGGTCGACCGCCGCCATGCCGAAGCCGAGCAGGTTGAACGACGGCACGCCGAACCCGGCCGACGCCGAGGAGTCGGCGAACTGCATGTCGCCCAGGTTCTCGTAGTAGGTGTTGGTCTCGACATCGAAGTTGGTCACCGCCAGGTCCGGGTCGCCGTCGTGGTCGAAGTCGGCCACCACCACCCCCATGCCGGCCTCGGGCTTGCCGTCCATGTTGACGGCGGTGCCCGAGAGCAAGGAGAGATCCTCGAACGTGACCTTGCCGTCGGCGCCGACCCCCCGGTTGCGGAACAGGAAGTTGATCGTCTCGTCGTTGGCGACGTAGATGTCGGGCCGGCCGTCGCCGTCCAGGTCGGTGAACTGGACCCCCAAGCCACGCCCGTCGGCGTGGTCGAGCCCGGCCGCGACAGTGGCGTCCTCGAACGTGCCCAGACCTTCAGGATCGGGTCCCCGATTCAGAAAGAACCGGTCGGTGGCGCCGTCGTACATGGCCGGGTCGCAGTAGAGCCGCTCGCCGGTCTCCTCGTTCTCGCAGCGCACGTCCGCGTCCACGTCGTAGATCACGTAGCGCGAGACGTAGAGGTCGAGGTCGCCGTCACCGTCGGCGTCGGCGAACGCGGCCGACGAGCTCCAGCCGTCCAGGCCGAGCCCGGCCGCCGCGGTGTCGTCCTCGAACGTGCCGTCGCCCCGGTTGCGGTAGAAGACGTCGGGGCCGTAGTTGGTGACCAGCAGGTCCGGATCGCCGTCGCCGTCGACGTCGGCGGCGACCGCGCCCATGCCGT
This sequence comes from uncultured Acidobacteriota bacterium, assembly GCA_963843755.1. Lineage (GTDB taxonomy): Bacteria > Acidobacteriota > Thermoanaerobaculia > Multivoradales > DATKCC01 > CAWJLS01. The sequence continues at coordinate 334,904 of CAWJLS010000008.1, read as the reverse complement.
AACCCCGGTCGCCGACGCCGGCCCGGTCGGTCACGTCCTCGAACCGGACCACGCCGTCGGCGCCCGGCCCCAGGTTGCGGAACAGGCGGTTGGCGGCCCCGGGCGGGCGCGGCTCCCGCGGCGGGAACGGCCCGGACTGGACCACGTAGAGGTCGCGCAGGCCGTCGCCGTCGTAGTCGAGCCAGGTGAGCCCGGCCCCCATGGTCTCGACCAGATGGCGCTCCGGGGTCGTGCCCCGGTCGTGAACGAAGTCGAGGCCGACCTGGTGGGCGACGTCGTGGAGCCGGCAGGCGGGGTTGTCGGATGCACCGAACGGACCCGGTGACGAGGGCGCTGAAGCCTCCGCCGGCGGGGCCGCGCCCGCGCTGCTCGCCCCGAGAGCGCCGAGCGCCCCGCAAAGCCCGAGAATCCCGACCACGCCGCGGGCCAACGCCCGGCGGACCGCGCCGCGCGTACGGCCGTCATCCGCCATGGGACGCCTCCTGGGCCAGGAGCCGGGCCTCGGCGAGCAGCCGCCGAAGGTCGTCCCGGTCCGGGGCGAGGGCGACCGCCCTCTCGAGGGCGGTGACGGCGCCGTCCAGGTTCCCGCCGGTGGCCCGGATGCGAGCCAGGGCTTCGAGGGTCTCGGCCGACTCCGGCAGCCCGGTGACGATCTCCTCGGCCTCGTCCAGCTTGCGCTGCTCGAACAGCTCCCGCGCCCGGGCCATCCGCGCGTCGTTGAGGATGGTCTCCTTGGTCCGCTCCTTGTTCTCCTCGTAGAGCTTCCGGTAGACCACCAGGTGCTCCTGGGCCTCGTCCCGCCGCCCCAGCCGGAGCAGCGCCTGGGCCATCCCCCACTGGGCGTATTGGCTGCCCGGGTTCATCGCGATCGCCTCGCCGTAGACGGTCACCGCCCGCTCGAGCGAGCCCGACCGATCGAGGGCGCGGGCCAGGTCCAGGCGGGCGTCGAAGGCGTCGCCGCGCAGGGAGACCGCCCGCTCGAGGGGCGGAACCGCCTCGGCCGGGCGCCCCATCCAGACGAGCAGCCGGCCGAGCTGATGGTGCGCCAGGAAGTCCGCCGAGGTCCCCGTCGCCAGCTCGGCCGCCCGACTCAGGCTCGTCACCGCCGGTTCGAGCTGCTGGCTCTCCCACTGGGCCGAGCCGAGGTAGAGCAGCGTGGCGACGTCGGCGTGGCCGAGCGCGACCGACCGCTCCAGGTGACCGCTCGCCTCGGCGTAGTGGTCGGTCAGCACCAGGGCGCGCCCGAGCAGGGCCTCGACGTCGGCGACCGCCGCCGGCTCCGCCGAGCCCGAGGACTGGATCTGTTCGAGGGCCTGGCGAAACCGCGTCACCGCCTCGTCCGCGCGGTTCTCGTCCAACGCCTGGCGGCCGGCCGCCAGCAGCTCCGCGACCGACGCCGCCGACACGGAGGGGGAGGACGACGGCGGCGCGGCCGAACGAGACGGCGGCGCCTGGGCGACGGGTGCGCTCTGCGCGGCCGAGGTGACCGGGGCGGCCGACGGCATCGCTCCCCCACGGGCCGGCACCGGGGTCGAGAGCACGAGCGCGGCCAGGGCCGGTGCGAGGAGGAGGGGCGAGCTGCGGCGCGAAGGGACGGCGGAACGGATCATGACGGCTCGAACGGATCGGGGATCGGCGACCGAGCGCCCAGACTATCGCAGGCGCTTCGGCCCCTCCCGCCGGAGGCGAGGCGACTCCCCGGCCCTATGGTAGACTCCCTGCGCTCGTGAACGAAGAGCCTCCCCCTACCCACCAGCTCCGCCCACGGACCGGCCAGCAGTATGGCCTTCCGTCGGGGTCATCCTGCAGCCAGGTGCGGGCGACGACGTCCTGGTCGTGATGCCCATCTTCCTCCTCGCCGCCGCCCCGCCCGTCTCGGTGCCGGTGCTGGACCCCCTGCTCGGCCTGTGCGTCGCCTTCGGGCTGGTCTTCCTGAACGGCTTCTTCGTCGCCGCCGAGTTCGCCCTGGTCAAGGTGCGGCCGACCCAGCTCGACCCCCACGCTTCGTCCGGCTCGCGGCGGGGCCGGGTCGCGCGCCACATGGTCGAGCACCTGGACGCCTACCTCTCCGCCACCCAGCTCGGCATCACCCTGGCGAGCCTGGCCCTGGGCTGGGTCGGCGAGCCGGCGTTCGTCTGGATCGTCGAGCCGCTGGTGCGGCTGATCCCCGGCGCCGGCCCGGGACTGGTCCACTCCGCGGCGCTGACCGTGGCGTTCGTCACCATCACCATCCTCCACATCGTGCTCGGTGAGCTGGCGCCGAAGTCGCTCTCCATCCGCAAGGCGGAGCACACCGCCCTGTGGGTCGCCCTGCCCATGCAGGCCTTCTACAAGGCGACCTACCCGGCGATCTGGGTGCTCAACCACGCCGCCAACGCGATCCTCAAGGTGTTCGGCATCCAGCCGGTGGCCGAAGGCGAGCTGGCCCAAGACGAGGAGGAGCTGCGCCGGATGCTCTCCTCGCGGGACGCCACCAGCCTGTCGGAGAACAAGCGCGAGCTGCTGGACAACATCTTCGAGCTCTCCCACCGCATGGCCCGCCAGATCATGGTGCCGCGGGCCGACGTGGTCTACCTGGACACCAAGAAGACGCTCGAGGCCAACCTCCAGACGGCGAGAAAGAGCGGCCACACCCGCTTCCCGCTGTGCGACGGCTCCCTCGACCGGGTCGTGGGCATGATCCACATCAAGGATCTCTTCCGCAGCGCCGAGCCGCTCGAGTCACTCGAAGCCGTCTCCCGCGAGCTCGCCTTCGTGCCGGAGACCCTGGCCCTCGACCGGCTGCTCAACCGGATGCTCGGCGAACAGGTCCACCTGGCCGCCGTCCTCGACGAGTACGGCGGGGTGAGCGGCGTGGTCACGCTCGAGAACGTGATCGAGGAGATCGTCGGCCAGATCCAGGACGAGTTCGACGCCGAAAAGCCCGAGCTCACCGCCCTCGGCGACAACGTCTACTCCGTCTCCGGCGCCATGCTGGTCGAGGAGGTGGAAGAGGCGCTGGACGTGGAGTTCTCCGACCGGGACGAGGACACCATCGGCGGCGTCGTCCTGTCGGACATCGGCCGCCGCCCCCTGCGCGGCGACACCGTCGAGCTCGGCCCCCTCCTGCTCGAGGTCGACCAGGTCCAGCACAACCGGATCGAGACCCTCCGCGTCACCGTCCGCCCGCCCGAGCCGGGCGAGGCGGCGGGCGAGAACGTGGACTGACGCTGGTCAATCGGTGCTCAGACGAGCGATTCCGTGATTCTCCATCTGATACTTGACAATATCCCAGGACACTCCGTAGGAACTTGCGATTTCGTCGACCGCCTCAGCACTGACAAGGTCGCTGTCGACTTGAGAACGTAGGGTTTCCGACGGCAAGAGAAATTCGGCGGCAAAAGCGCGATTCCTCTTCTGCCGCTCGGTCCGGGCTTTCGTGACAATCAACGGCGAGCCGTTTGGAGCGCTGAGGTATTCGAACAGCTCCCGACAGAATATGAACCGCTGTGTCTCTGCCACGGACGATCGAACGACGAAACCCGGACTCTGCCGCTTGTTGAATCCGACGACGCCATCGACTCGGGATAGACCTGAGCTCGGTTTGATAACCTTCTGGAGCTCGTCGCCGGCGACTCGGAGCATCTTCGCGATCGCGGGAAAGTCCATCAGCGGCTCGCCATCCATCGCGAGTTGCTCCCGAAGTACTCGCGCCGCCCGGTACCCTTCCCGCCAAGGCGCCATCCCCTGGTCCGTCAGCCGAGACAACCTTTGAGAGAAGGACTCACGAAGCGAGCAGAGACCGTCGAGTGCCCCTCCGTTCGCCGAGGCGGTCTCCAGCGCATTCTCTACACCGTCGGCTTCGTTGAGCAGAGTGAGAAGATCAACCGTGTAGAAAAACTCTTCGTGGATTTCTGGCGGCAACCTTCCTGCCGCCTCTTCGATACTCTGCTGATCATCGGCACTTGTATCGAACGGATCGAGACCGAGCGAAGCGGCCAACCGGCAGAACGTCTTCTCCTCGGGATCCAGAACGTCCAGTTGCTCCCACTCCGACTGCAAGAGCGTCTCGCTGACTCCTTCGTCCTCTAGCCGCAAAGCAACCGCCTGAACGAAGCGCCGTAGCGCCTCTTTGACGTCTTCTGGCGCCAGATATTCCACTCCCTTGCTCACGAATTCCACGCGCGAGTGGCGGAAATCTCTAGAGCTCCAGGACAAACGATAAGTCTCGCCCATCGGATCGAACAACAGATCTGGAAGAGCGAACCCTTCACCCGCCGCGCGCAGAAAGTGGCGTGAACGATATCCGCTCCCTTTCGAGCGCTGTGGTTTGTCTACTTCGTAGAGCAAGCACCACCAGTTCAAGGCAATCCACTCGGCAATGGGGTAGAGAGGGGTATAGATCGAGTCGCGAACCGCCCGGGTCTCCCGGTCGACTGCCCGTGTCACCACCTCGTCGCCGACCTTGATAGACAGACGCGCCCAGGTGGCGCGAAGCTCCGGCCCGCGAGCGCCTTGCGGATCCACCCATTCAAAATCGAAAGCTAGATCAGGCATAGATCTCTTCGATTCCGCTCGGCCACCCGTCCTCCTCGAGCGGGTAGCCCTTGTACTCACCGAGACCCCTGTTCACCAGACGCCCCTCATATACGACGTTCCCGTCCTTGAACCACACGTATCTCGGAAACATCCCCTCACAGAGCTCACCCACGGCGCCACGACGAATCGCTTCGCGCAGCCATCCCTCCACTCTCTCCTGCTCTCCGTTCAGCGCTTTCGGACAGATTGACGCATCCGCGCGCGGACGCGGCTGTCCCGCAAACGACGGAATGTCTTTGTGTTCCGGAGACCCAACGTACCGGGCACGGTCAGCCACACGAGTCAATCGCTCGCTTTCATCCCGCCACGAGGCGAGGCGGCGCACAGGAGGGCGCCTTCTTCTAGGTGCTCTCATCCGCTAGTGAGCCTACCTTGGGGACTCGACCAAGGTCAACGCAATTGAAGCATTGCCTTGACAACCGGTCCGTGCCCCTGATCGTAGGTGTGGGGACACTGGGAGAGACAGCAGTGTGCTCGGACTTTGGAAGCGGTCAGGGATTCTGGGCTCCGTTGCCACCACTCCACCTACGCTCAGCCTTCCAGCATCTCCATCGCTTTGGCCACGGCGTCGCCCTTGGCCACCTGGACCTTCTCCCGGTCGCGGCGGTGGGAGAGCTCGACCTTGCCTTCCTTGAGGCCGCGGGCGCCGACGACGATGCGCACGGGCACGCCGAGGAGGTCGGCGTCGTTGAACTTGACGCCGGGGCGCTCGTCGCGGTCGTCCCAGAGGACGTCGACGCCCTTCTCCTGGAACGCGGTGTAGAGGCGCTCGGTCTCCTCGCGGACGTGCTCTTCGCCCTTCGGGTTGAGCTCCAGGAGGAGGACTTCGAAGGGGGCGAGTGGACGTGGCCAGATGATGCCGTCGTCGTCGTGGTTCTGCTCGATGGCGGCGGCGACGGTGCGGCCGATGCCCAGTCCGTAGCAGCCCATGATCATCGGGTGGTCCTCGCCCTGGTCGTCGGCGTAGACGCAGCCCATGGCCGCCGAGTACTTGGTGCCGAGCTTGAAGATGTGGCCGACCTCGATGCCGCGGTAGAGCTCGAGCTCGGCGTCTCCCCGGGGCGAGGGGTCGCCGCCGGTGACCAGGAGGAGGTCGTGATACTCCGCGATCTCCAGGTCCCGGCCGACCTGCACGCCGACCAGGTGGGCGTCGGCCGCGTTGGCGCCGCAGACGAACGCCGTCATCCCCTCGAGCGAGCGATCGGCGAGGATCTCGACCTCCCCGGGCAGGCCGACCGGGCCGGCGAAGCCGACGGGCGCGCCGGTGAGCCGGCGGACTTCCGTCTCGTCGGCGAGCTCGATCCACTCGGCGCCGAGGACGTTCTTGAGCTTGAACTCGTTGACCTCGCGGTCGCCGCGCACGAGCGCCGCGACTGGGCCGTCGTCGGTCGTGTAGAGCAGGGTCTTGACGATCTGGCGCGGGTCAACGCTCAGGAAGGCGGCGACCTCGGCGACGGTGTGCTGGCCCGGCGTGGCGACCTGCTCCATGGCGCCTGCGGCCCCGTCGACGTCGAGCGGGGGGCCCGCCGGGATCGGCCCGCAGACCGCCTTCTCCACGTTCGCCGCGTAGCCGGTCACCGGGTCGCGCACCACCTGGTCCTCACCGGTGTCGGCCAGGACCATGAACTCGTGGGAGTCGGAGCCGCCGATCTCGCCGGTGTCGGCCTCGACCACCGTGTACTCGAGCTGGCAGGCCTCGAAGATGCGCCGGTAGGCGGCCTCCATGGCGTCGTAGGTCTCGTCCATGCTCCGGTCGTCGGCATGGAAGGAGTAGGCGTCCTTCATGATGAACTCGCGCCCGCGCATGAGGCCGAAGCGGGGGCGGATCTCGTCGCGGAACTTGTCGCCGATCTGGAACAGGTTGATCGGCAACTGGCGGTAGGAGGAGACGTCCTTGCGCACCAGGTCGGTCACCACCTCTTCGGCGGTCGGGGCGAAGCAGAACTCACGCTCGTGGCGGTCGCCGATCCTGAGCAGCAGGTGGCCGTACTTCTCCCAACGACCGGTCTCCTGCCACAGCTCGGCCGGCTGGACGACCGGCATGGTGAGCTCGATCGAGCCGGCGACGGCGAGCTCGCGGCGGACGATCTCCTCGAGCTTGCGGATGCTGCGCCAGCCGAACGGCAGGTAGGTGTAGATGCCGGCGGCAACCTTCTTGATCATGCCGGCGCGCACCATGAGCTGGTGGCTGACGACTTCGGCGTCGCTGGGGACCTCGCGGGTGGTGAACAGGTAGTACTGGCTCCAGCGCATGGGAACGTCTCCTTGAGATGAGCGGGGCGGCGAACGACTCGGGCCGGTGGCACGGCCGCAAGTCGCGTTCTTATCAGATCGGACGGGGCGGAGTCAGCCCTACTTCACCCGTTCCAGCAGGCGCGTCGAGTCCTTCATGAACTGCATCATCTTCGATCCGAGGGCGGCGCCGCGGTCGGAGAGGGTGCGGGCGCGGTCGAGGACGGCGCGGGCGCGCTCGTCTTCGCCGGAGGCCAGCAGCGCCATTCCCAGGTGGGTGAGGGTGGTGGACGAGGGTCCGAGCTCGCTCGACTTGGTCAGGAAGTCGACCGCCTCGTCGTACTCGCCCCGCTTGTAGTGGATCCAGCCGAGGACCGCCAGGGGGAACTGCTTGAGCTCGTCCGGCGCGTGGTCGAGGGACCGGCGGGCGAGGTCGAGGGCCTGCTCCAGATCGGCCTCGCGCTCGCCCTCTGGCGCGGCGTCGCCCCCGGTCTCGGGCCCGCGCCCCTTCTCGGTCAGGTTGCAGGCGAGCTCGTAGTAGGCGATGGTGCGGGCGAACGGCGAGCGCCCCTGCTCGAGCAGGGCGTGGCCGATCCGGTCGCCTTCGATCAGCCGGCCCTGGCCGCGCAGCGCCTCGATCAGGGCGGCGCAGGCGGTGGCCTCGAGCATCTCCCCCGGGTCGAGCTCGAGCACCTTCTTGGCCACGGCTTCGATCTCCTGGCTGCGGTCGAGCTCCAGGCACAGGAGGGCGTAGGACATGAGGAGCGTCGGGTTCTCGGGTGCCAGGCCGAGGGCGCGCCGGTAGCAGACCATGGCGCCCCGCAGGTCGTCGGCACGCAGCTTCTCCTCGCCGCGGCCGAACCAGCGGCCGGCCTCGCCCGGCACCTCCGGCAGCGGCGTCTCGCCCTGGCCGGAGAGGTAGCGCACCAGGTCCTGGTAGCGCATCTTGCGCGGGTTGAGCCGCTGCGCCTGGCGGAAGGCGTCCAGCGCCTTGCGGCTCCAGCCGCGGCGGAGGTAGGCCAGACCGAGCAGGTTGAGCGCCTCCTCGAACGCCGGGTCGCGGCGCACCGCCTCGCGCAGGCGGCCGATCGACAGGCCGGAGCGGCCGAGCTCGTAGTAGGCGCTGCCCAGCAGGTAGAGCGCCTGGGGCACCGGCTCGATCGCCACCGCGCGCTCCAGGCTCTCCACCGCCTCCTCCAGGCGCCCCTGGTCGGCGTAGATCCCTCCCAGGGTGAACCGGGGCAGGAACGCCTCCGGGTAGCGGCCGACGGCGCGCTCCAGCAGCTCCATCGCCCGGCCGTCGTCGCCGCTCTCGTGGTGGATGACGCCGCTGTAGACCAGCCCCTCGTAGTGGTAGGGGTCGGACTCCAGCAGTCGGCGGAAGAACGGCAACGCCCGCGCCGTCTCCCCTTCGTTGAAGTAGGTCTCACCCAGGAACCAGACCAGGTCCGGGTTGGCGCGGTCGAGCCGGTGGGCGGCCTCCAGCGCTTCGAGGGCGCGGCCGGTGTCGAGGGCGTAGAAGGCGTACTCGGCGTCTTCGAGGTACTGGACGAAGCTCTCGCGGCCCTCGCCCTGGAAGAGGGCCGCGATGCGGTCGCGCATGCCGACGAAACGGTCGCGCCGTTCGAGCGCCAGGAGCTCTCCGTCCATCCGGTCCTGCCAGAGGTCGCTCCACTCCTCGCGGGCGAGCAGGCGCTTCTGCTCCAGGAGCTCCTGGAGGCTGGACAGCCCGGTCTGGTTGATCAGGATGCTCTTCTCCTGGCGCCGCAGGGTCTCCAGCACCTGGCGCATCATCTCGGCCGTGCGCTTGACCGCCTCCTCGAGGATCGAGATCCGCTCGAGCAGGTGCTCGTCGAACGAGAACTGCTCTTCGGCGCCCTCTTCGGGCACACCGTCGTCGTCCACCAGGACCGGCGCGCCGGAGAGCACCAGGAGCTTCTGGTGGCAGAGCCGACAGAACTCTTGCTCGTCGGGGTTGGGTGCCCCGCAGGTCTGGCAGAAAACCGTGCCGCCTCCTACGTAGTGATGGTCGATGACTTGGTCTCCCCCCAATCCCTCGATCCCTTTCCCCACTCGACCAGGACGGCCGACGGAAGTCGACCTGTGCGGGAGGACAGGGACGCCCCCTCCCGGGGGTCTCGCGTTGAGGGGCGTTGGGTCGTCATTAGCCTTTTGGTCTGCTGGTGGCCCTCAGTACGGGTAGAAGCCGTGACCGGACTTTCTGCCCAGGCGGCCGGCGTCGACCATCTTCACCAGCAGCGGGCAGGGGCGGTACTTGGGGTCCTTGAAGCCGTCGTAAAGGACGTTCAGGATGTCGAGGCAGACGTCCAGGCCGATCAGGTCGGCCAGGGCGAGGGGCCCCATCGGGTGGTTCATCCCCAGCTTCATCACCTGGTCGATCGCTTCCGGCGCGCCGACCCCTTCGTAGAGGCAGAAGATCGCCTCGTTGATCATCGGCATGAGCACCCGGTTGGAGACGAAGCCGGGGGCGTCGTGGACCTCGACCGGGATCTTGCCCATGCCCTTCGCGGCCTCTTCGACCGCGTCGTAGGTCTCCTGGCTGGTCGCCAGGCCGCGGATCACCTCGACCAGCTTCATCAGCGGCACCGGGTTCATGAAGTGCATGCCGATCACCCGGTCGGCGCGGCCGGTGACCGCCGCCAGCTTGGTGATCGAGATCGAGCTGGTGTTGGTGGCGAGAATCGTCTCGTCCGGCACCAGGCGGTCGAGCTCCGCCAGGACCTTCTGTTTGACGTCGAGGCGCTCGACCACGGCTTCGACCACCAGCGGACGGCCGTCGACGGCGTCGAGCTCGGTCGAGGTGGTGATCCGCCCGAGGGCGGCGTCCCGGTCGGCGGCGGTGATCTTCTCTTTCTCGACCAGCTTGCCGAAACCCTTCTCGATCTTGGCCAGACCCTTGTCCAGGGCCGCCTGTGCCACGTCGACCAGCACGACGTCGAGACCGCTGCCGGCCGCGACCTGGGTGATGCCGTGACCCATGGTCCCGGCGCCGATGACTCCGATCTTCTGGATGCTTGCCATGATGTTCTGCTCTCTCCTCGCTGTGCTCTCGATGGGTCGGTGTGGCGCTACGTGGCCCGCCGCGATCACGTTACGGCACCTCCCCGGAGAGCGCAACACGCCATCGGCGGAGCGGGGGCGTCGGCGGAGGCGGCGGACCCGGCTCGCGAGGCCGGCCTCCCGCATCCTCGGCGCGCGGCGTCAGATCGGCGACTCGACCCGCTCCAGCTCCGCCATCTGGAACCAGGCCTCCTGGCGACCGAACTTCGACGCCAGGCTGGCGCCGACGCCGATCAGGGTCGCCACGGTCCACACCCAGCCGCCCAGGTGGGGCACGAACTTGGCCAGCCCCAGGAGCAGCAGCCCCGTGGTGGCGGCGTTGAGCGCCAGGGGGCGCCGCCGCCGGAGCGTCGCCATCGTCCACGTGCCGAGGGCGTGGAAGACCGCGACCATGCCCCACAGCTTGAGCAGCAGGGCGAAGAGCACCACCAGCACCAGCAGCGGCGCGCTCGCCAGCGGCGGCGCGACGGCGGCGAAGGCGACGCCGGTCAGCACCAGGGCGAGGACGCCGGTCAGGCCGACCACGAAGCAGCGGAACGGCTCCCGCCGGACGGTGGCCGAGGTCGCCAGAACCTGGCGGCCGGAGGCGGCGAAGACGAGCAGGGCGAGCGCCATCCAGGCCGCCATCAGGGCGAGCTTGGTGCCGAGCACCAGCGCCGAGGCGCCGCCCAGGCCGACGCTCGGTCCTTCCAGCAGGGTCATCCAGGCAGACGAGGCGGTCGGATGGGCGACGGTGCGGCCGTCGATACGTGAGCCGGGCGCGGCCTCGACACTGCCGCCGAGGACGAACACGTCTCCGCCCACGTGAGCGCCGGCCGCGATCCGGGCATCGCCGTTCAGGACGATCAGATCGCCGGAGACGCTCCCGGTCACCCGGACCGTTCCGTTGAAGGCCGCCACGTCCGAGAGCGCCTCGCCCGCGACCACCACGTCACGGCCGAGGGCGACCACCTGGCTGCGGGCGATGCTCCCTTCGGCGATGACCAGCGCCGCCTCCGGTGCGCCCTGGACGGCCGGCGCCTGTGCCGCGCACGGCACACCGCCGACGATCGCGAGGACGGCGAGGGAGGCGAAGAGGACGGAGCTCACTGCCCGCAGGCGGGGACGACGGCGCACGGCGCTCCTCAGCGGCGAGGTCTCGACGAACGGTCCCGGCCGTCGCGAGCCCGGCCCGCGACGGAGCCGGCCGGCTGGGCCGCGGTCCGTCCGCGGCGGGCGATCAGGGTCAGGGCGAGGACGTCGAAGCAGAGGACGAAAGCCACCAGGGCGATGGCGCCGGACGGGCTGAGAACCGAGTCGAGCACCAGGCCGATGCCGCGCCACGAGGCCCAGAGCATGCCGGTGCCGGCGAGAAGACCGGTGCCGAACGCTTCGGCGAGGGCCGTCAGTGCCCCGCCCAGCGGCAGGCCGGGAGCGGTTTCGGCGGAGTGGACGCCGAGGAGCAGCGCCGCGGCGGCGCCCAGCAGCAGCATGACCGCCACCGGCAGGCGCCACGACCGGGGACTTCTGCCCTCCCAGCCGGCGGCCGGCAGGGAGCGCATCACGTCCTCCCGGAAGCCGCCGCGCACGCCGAGCCGGCCTCCGGCCAGCAGCGCGTCCATGCGGCCGAGGGCGGCCCGCTCGGTCCGGCACTCGCCGCACTGGTCGAGGTGTGTCTCGAGCTCGCGCAGCGCGGCCGGATCGAGCGCCGCACCCGGCTCGTGCTCGAGGGTCAGCCACTCGCGGTAGCGGTCGTGCTCGATCCTCTGGGTCTCTTCGGTCATCTGCGTTGCTCCTCGTGCGCTCCTCGGACCCCTCGACTGCGGGGCGCCCCAGGTTGTTGCAAGGCGGGCACCAGATCAGTCCACCAGGTACTCCGCCAGCTCTTCTTTGAGCATTTGTCGAGCCCGGAAGAGCTTGTTCTTCACCGTCCCCAGCGGCATCTCCTTGAGCGTGGCGATCTCGTCGTAGGACAGCTCGCCGAAGTGCCGGAGGACGATCAGCTCGCGGTACTCCCACGGCAGGCCCTCGATCGCATCCTGGATCGCACCGCCCCGCTCCTGGTTCCTCAAGGCTCCATACGGACCCCGCTCCGGATCGGCCGGCTCCCATTCGTGCACCTCGCCGTCGGCATCGGGACGGCCGTCGAACGAGACCGTCTTGATCCGCCGCTTGCGGATCTGGTCGATGGCCGCGTTCTGCGCCACCCGGAAGATCCAGGTCGAGAACCGGTAGCGTGGGTCGTAGCGATCGAGAGCCTGGTACACCTTGATGAACACCTCCTGCGCCAGCTCATGGGCGTCTTCGACGCTACGCAGGAGCCGGTACAGGTAGTTCACCAGGCGGCCCTGGTAGCGATCTACCAGGTCGCCGAAGCGCTCCCGCTGACCCTGGAGGATGGCTTCGACCAGCTCCTCGTCGGTGGGCTCGACCACCTCAGGGGTCATCGCGTCACTGGAGAGTACGGAGTGGGCAGGGGAAGGTTGCAGCCGGTCGAACCGGCACCGTCACGGGCCGCCATCGGAGGCACCGTCCGTCGACTCGGACCCCGCGAGATCCGGGCGGGTGCTCAGGACGCCGGAGGCTTTGCCGGTCAGCAGGGCGAGCAGGTCGCTCTCGATGCCGTGGGGCGCCCCTTCGACCACGCGACCGGCCTCTCGACCGTCCCGGCGGACGATGAACGTCGGCACGAAGCGCAGGTCGTACTGCTCGACCAGCTCCTTGGGGCGGTTCTTCTCCCGGTCGACCGCCTCGTACCGGATGTCGAACGGGACGACGCCCCCGACCTGGTCGAGCGCGCGCCAGAACCTGGGCACCTCGCGCGCGCTGTCGGAGCACCAGGTGCCGAAGAAGATGATCACCTCGGCCCCGGGGTCGACGTCGGCGAGCGCCGCCGCCGCGTCCGGATCGATCTCGGAACCGACCGTGTTGCCGACCCAGGCGGGGACCGTGTTCTCCACCTGTTCACGGGTCACCTGGCCGACCAGCACCTGGTCGTCGGACGGCGTGGAGTCGTCCGCCCACGCGGGACGCGCGACGGAGAAGATCGAGACCGAGAGCGCACAGAGCGCCACCACCGGCAGGGCACGAGCGATCGAGCGAGGCATGATCGGGGAGTCTACCATCGGCCCGACCGGCCGCTCGGCGCCACCGGCTCGCCGTCCGCGCCCCCGATCTCCCGAACCGACTCGATCCGATCGCCGGGCAGGAGGTGGTCGAGCACCTCGCGCCCCTCGACCACCTCGCCGAACGCCGTGAACTTGCCGTCGAGGTCCGGCCGGGGCGCCAGGGTGAGGAAGAACTGGCTTCCCGCCGTGTCGGGTCGCTGTTCCGCCATGCCCAGGATGCCGCCGTCCACCGCGTCGCCGAAGCGCAGCCGGCCGAGCTCGTCGCGGATGGCGAAGCCCGGGCCGCCCCAGCCATCGCCCCGGGGATCGCCGCCCTGGACCACCGACCCCGGCACCACCCGGTGGAAGGTCAGGCCGTCGTAGAAGCCCTGGTCGGCGAGCTGAAGGAAGTTGAGACAGGTCAGCGGAGCCTCCGGACAGTCGAGGCGGACCTGAACGTCGCCCCGCTCGGTGCGGATCTCGACCGTGCGTGGCCGACCCGTCTCGTCCAGGATGCGTCCGTAGACCTGGGAGCTCCGTTCGCTCTCCGCGGCGCCGACCGCCGGCCGGTCGAGCCCGAGGCTCGCCAGGCCGGCGGCGGCCGGCTCCCGGGTGGCGAAGTCGGCGTCGCCCGCCACCTCGAGCAGCATCGCGGTCGCCGTCTCGCGCTCCTCCGAGCCCGTCCCGGGCTCCGCTCCGGCGTCCGACCCGGCTTCCGACCCGGGTGCCGACCCGGCGACGCGGTGGACCCGCGCCACGATCGCGTCCAGGGCGGCCATCCGCTCCTCGGTCACCGGCCCGCCGAGGGAGCGCACCAGCGGCGTCTCCAGGTCCTTCACCGGCAGAAGCGGGTGCTCGGCCAGCCAGTGGAGGGCGACCGCCCGCACGCCGGGATCCGGATCGCCCCCCGCGGACGGCTGGGCCCCTCCGGACGCCCGGGAAGGCGGCGATGACGGCGCCGCGCCGCCCGTCGTCCCCGCCGGCTGCGCCGGCAGACCCGGCAGCACCTGTTCGACCCACCGGAGACCGGCCGCGCCGGGGTCTGCGCCGCCGGCGGCGCCTCGGGCACCATGCCCCGCCGCGGCCAGGCGCACGGCGAGCACGGCCTGGCGGACCATCGGCTCGGCGTCGCCGGCCAACCGATCGAGGATCGCCGTCGCACCGAGCAGCCCGGCGGCTTCCGCCGCCCGGGCGCGCAGGCGGCGCTGGTCGGAGCGGGCCGCGGCGGCGGTCAGCTCCTCGGCCCGCGGGTCACCGCCGCTGGCCAGGGCGACCAGGGCCGCGCCGCGCTCGGCGGCGACGGCGTCGGAACGCACCCGCTCGGCGAGCAGGGTCCCGAGCCGGTCGTCGAGCAGCCACGCGGAGGCCGCGTCGAGGGCGGTCAGGCGGACCCCCGGGCGCGGGTCGGACGCCAGCTCCACCAGGCGGTCGCGCCAGGCGTCGGGGGCCGCGACCCGTCCGGAAGAGATCAGCGAGCGGGCGGCGTGCAGGGCTTCGATCGTCGCCGCCGGCGCGCTGCCGTCGAGCATCGGCCGGAGGAGCTTCAGGTCGTCGCCGCCACGCCCGATGGTGCCCAGGGCTCGGGCGGCCCAGGCGGCCACCCGGGGGGAGGGCGGGTCGGCGGCCAGGGCCCGGATCGTCTCCAGGGAGGAGGCCTGGGGGCGGACGGTCAGGGCGTAGGCGGCCCACTCGACCAGCGCCGGGTCCTCCAGGTCGAGCCCCTGGAGGGCGAGGCCGGGCGTCTGCGGATCGGGGAAGCGATAGAGCGACGGCAGCAGGCGCGCCCAGCGCTCCGCCGGCTCCAGGTCCTTCATCCGGGCCAGCACCTGCTCCACGGTCACGCCGAGCTTGCCCAGCGCTTCGACCGCCAGGGTGCCGACCTCCCGGTCCGGCCCGGCGACCGCATCCAGCAGGCCGCCCGCCGCCCGCCGCCGGTCGCTGAGCCGTTTCGGATCGAGCCGCTCGCCGAAATCGCCGATCGCGAAGGCGGCGGCGCGTTGTACCTCCACCTCGTCGTCGAGCAGCAGGCCGAGCAGGGGGTCGAGGGCACGTGGATCGCCGGCACGCCCCAGCGCCGCGGCGAGCTCCCGGCGCAGCGGCGGCGGGCCGGCCAAGCACCGGCGGACGATCAACGGCTCGTAGGTCTTCCGGTCGACGAGCAGGAGCAGCAGCGAACGGAGCTCGCGGTTCTGCTCGTTGTCGACCTCGTCTGCTCCGGCCCGGCCCGCCCGCGCCCGCTGCCCGCCACGGTCCGCCGCCTCGCCGAACGGTCCCGGGGCGCGGCCCACTCCCGCCCGGCCTGCCCGCTGCGGATGCGGTCCGGCCCCGGCACAGGCCCCACCGGCCAGGACGAGGGCCAGTGCGAGGACGGCCAGGGCGGCCAGGGCCGCCGGGAAGGGATGAGAGGGGGGACAGGGGCGGAGGTCGGGGTCGGGTCGTTTCGCCATCGGTGCTCCTCGGTCGCCTGTCATTCTCTCCGCTCCATCCGTTCCGCTCAATCGGAGGCGCTCTGCTCGAACGGAGCTCGGGGGGCGTTCGATCGGCGATGGGGCGGCGCACCCTTGGCGCACCTCGGCCTCAGACGGTAGTCTTCGCCCGCGATGGCGTCCGCGACCCACCTCCGGTTCGAGAACATCAAGCGCCGCTTCGGCCGGCTCCGCGTCCTGACCGGGGTCTCGGGCGAGGTGGGGCCGGGGGAGGTGCTGCTGGTCAACGGCGCCAACGGCTCCGGCAAGTCGACCCTGGTCCGCATCCTCGCCGGCCTGCTCGCCGCCGAGAGCGGCAGCATCGAGCTCAGTCTTGACGGGCGCACGCTGGACATCGGCGAACGGCGGCGGTCGGTCGGCTACGTCGCCCCGGACCTGGCACTCTACGAGGAGCTCACGGCGGTCGAGAACCTGGAGTTCTTCTGCCGCCTGCGCGGCGTCGACCCGGGGCGCGCGGCGGAGCTGCTCGACCACCTCGGCCTGCCCCACGACCGGCTCGCCGGGGCGCTCTCCTCCGGCATGCGCCAGCGCCTGCGCTGGGGCTGGGCGCTGCTCGACCGGCCGCGGCTGCTGCTGCTCGACGAGCCGTTCCAGAACCTGGATCAGCCCGGCGTCGAGCAGGGCACTGCCATCCTCACCGATCACCTGACCGCCGGCGGCTTCGCCGTGGTCGCCAACCCCGGACCGCTGGAGGTGCCCCGTGTCGCGGCGAGGATCGACCTGGGTCGCTGAGGCGGCGTCCGTTTTCGTCAAGGACTGGCGGTGCGAGTACCGCACCCGCTATGCCCTGAACACGCTGGGGCTGTTCGCCTTCACCACGCTGGTCGTGGTCAGCGTGGTGCTGGGACCGATCGGCAACTCGCCCCAGATGGCGACCGCCGTGCTGCCGGTGATCCTGTGGCTGATCGTCCTGTTCGCGGTCACCGCCGGGCTGCCGCGGGTGTTCGTAGCGGAGGAAGAGACCCACACCGCGACCGCCCTGCGCCTGGCGGCGACGCCGTCGGCGCTGTTCTGCGGCAAGCTGGTCTACGGCTTCACCATCGTCGCCGCGCTCGAGGCCCTGATCACGCCCCTGTTCCTCGCCATGCTGCAGCTCTCGGTCGCCAGACCGTGGGTGCTGGTCGTGGCGCTCGCGGCCGGCGGCTACGGCATGGCCGTGGGCAGCACCCTGGTCGCCGCCATGGTGGCCCAGGCGAGGACCCGGAGCGCCCTGTTCGCGGTGCTGCTCCTGCCGATCCTGGTGCCGGCCCTGCTGTTCGCCGTCCAGCTCACCCGGGCGGCGATCGCCGGCGAGCCACCCGGCGTGGAGCTGCGCATGCTCCTCCTGTATGATGGAACCCTGTCGGTGGCTGGGTTGATGCTCTTCCCGCCCATCTGGACTCCTTGACTTTCGGGCCGCAGGTCCCCCCGACCGAGAGTTGCGAGCCGGAGCGAGGCGCCCCGGTCGGGCGAGCCGGGCCGACTCAGGCCGTTTTTCGGCCTTCCTCGAAACACCTCGCTTCGGGACCCGGACCCATCATGCGAACCATCCTCCTCTGGTTGCTCTGGCTGGTGATCGCCGTCGCGATCGCCGGCGCTTACCTCTTCGCTCCGCCCATGAAGGGCTTCGTCGGCAACGGCGAATCGAGCCGCATCCTGTTCTTCCACGTGCCGATGGCGTGGACGTCCTTCGTGGCGTTCGTGACCGCCGGCATCTGGAGCGCGATCCACCTCAAGACCCGCGACCGCCGGCACGACCAGGCGGCCAACGCCGCGGTCGAGATCGGCCTGGTTTTCTGCGTCCTGGCGACCGTCTCCGGCGCCATCTGGGCCAAGGTCGAGTGGGGAGCGTTCTGGAACTGGGACCCGCGCCAGCTCTCGATCACGGTGGCGCTGATCTACTACGCGGCATACCTGGCCCTGCGCAGCCAGGTCGCCGACGAGGAGGTACGGGGACGGGTCGCCGGGGCCTACGCCGTGCTCGGGCTGGTGGTCTCACCGTTCCTCTTCTTCGTCGCGCCGCGGATCGCCGGCTTCTCGCTCCACCCGCAGCCGGTGCTCAACAACCAGATGGAGCTGCGCATGGACCACTCCGTCCTGGACATCCTGCTGTGCGGCTCCATCGGGTTCATGTGCCTCTTCTTCTGGCTGCACAACCTGGCGACACGCCTGGCGCGGATCGCCGACCGGGTGGAAGAGGCCTGAAGGCCGCCGTGGGAACCGTCGACCGGTTGACAGACCCGGGTGCCGACGGCTGTTATGGTGATGTGTGAAGAAGATCGACAAGCTCCAGAATAACCCGGCTCGGAGGGGTGTTGTAGCGCCATGGAAGACCCAACGACGATCACCAATGCAGTGAAGCTGGCTTTCGCCGCAGTCAACTTCCTCGTCTGGACGGGCCTGTTCCTTTACCTGCTCAGACTGAATCGAAAGATCCGCCACCTGGAAGCGTTCGAGCCTGAAGACCACGAGAGGGAGAAGGACTGATGAAGAACGGGAAGACCACCCTGTACGCCATCGGAGCGGTGCTGATCCTGGCCCTGGCCGGGCTCACGCTGGCCTCCTTCAAGAAAAGCCTGACGCCTTACGTCTCCTACGACCAGGCGCGCTCGGTCAGCCGCACGGTCCAGGTGGCCGGCGGTCTGGTGAAGGGCAGCTCCGACTACGACCAGGAGAGCCAGTCGCTCCTGTTCACTCTCCAGGACAAGGAGAGCGGCGACACGCTGCATGTCCGCTACCACGGCGTCAAGCCGGGGAACTTCGAGGATGCGATCAGCATCGTCGCCATCGGCCAGTACTCGGCCGACCAGAAGGAGTTCTCCGCGAACAAGCTGCTGGTCAAGTGCCCGAGCAAGTACCAGGGCCTCGAAGAGACGAAATCCTATAGCTGAACGGGCGGGCCACGATGCAATACCTCTCCTCCCTGTACCTCCCCGGCGCGCTCGCCATGTGGTGCGCGCTGCTCTTCTCCGTCACCGCGCTCTGGGGCTACTCCCTGGTGCTGCGCGGCGATGAAGGCGCCCTGCGGTTCGCCCGCCGCGCCTACACCTGTTTCGCCTTCTCGGTCGTGCTCGCCGCCGTGGTCATGGGCTTCGCCCTGGTGACGCGCGACTTCCGGATCGAGTACGTCCACCAGTACTCCGGCCTCGACCTGCCGTCCCACTACCAGCTCGCCGCCTTCTGGGCCGGCCAGAAAGGGAGCTTCCTGATCTGGCTGCTGTGGGGCTCGCTGCTCGGCCTCGGGGTCTACCGCACGGCCGGCAAGCAGGAGCCGACGGTCATGGCGATCTACCTGACCACGCTCCTCGGTCTGGTGTTCATCCTGGTGCGCGAGAACCCGTTCGTGATGCTCAACACGACCCCGACCGACGGCCAGGGGCTCAACCCGCTGCTCCAGGACAACTGGATGGTGATCCACCCGCCGATCATGTTCATCGGCTTCGCGGCCAGCGCCATCCCGTTCTCGTTCGCCATGGCGTCGCTCTGGCGCCGGGACACCAGCGGGAACTGGGCGCGCCGGGCGTTCCCGTGGGCCCTGGGCGGCTTCATGGTCCTGGGTCTCGCGATCCTGCTCGGCGGCTACTGGGCGTACACCACCCTCGGCTGGGGCGGTTACTGGGGCTGGGACCCGGTGGAGAACGCCTCCTTCATCCCGTTCCTGTTCGGCACGGTGCTGATCCACGGCCTCTACATGGAGCGCTCCAAGGGGCGCTTCCGCCGGATCAACTACGTGCTCGCCACGCTGGTCTTCATGTCGGTGCTCTACGGCACCTTCCTGACCCGCTCCGGCGTGCTGGCGGACTTCTCGGTCCACAGCTTCGTCGACCTGGGGATCTCGGGCTGGCTGATCGGCCTGATGGCGTTCTTCCTGCTGTTGTCGATCTACCTGCTGGCGTCCCGGCTGCCCAAGATGCCGACGCACCCCAACGAAGATCCGCTGGTCTCCCGCGGCACGGTGCTGGTGCTCTCGTCCATCGTCATCCTGGCCTCGGCGGTGATGATCACCGCGGGGACCTCCGCGCCGCTGCTGACCGCGTTCCTCAAGAACCCGGGGCAGGTCGGTCCGGAGTTCTACAACCAGGTGAACCTGCCGATCGCCCTGCTGCTGGCCTTGCTGCTCGCCGTGGTCCCCTTCCTGACCTGGAAGGGCACGCCCCTGCGCGAGCTCGGCAAGAAGATCCTGCCGTCGGCCATCGTCGCCGCCGCGGTCGCCACGTTCGCCGGCATCCTGGCGGTCCACAACCCGTTCCACCTGGCCTACGTCTTCCTCGCGACGCTGGCCCTCGGCACGAACCTGCACAAGACCGTGCTCAAGGGCCGGGACCGGGGCCTGGCGTCGGCCGGCGGCTATCTCGCCCACGTCGGGGTCGGCATCATCCTGCTCGGCTTCATCGCCTCCTCGGCCTACGACCAGAGCACCAAGGTGACTCTGGCTCTCGACCAGCCGCAGAAGGTCGGTGAGAACACGCTCACCTTCATCGGCTTCGCCAAGAAGAAGAGCCCCCGGGACAAGGACGCCATGGTGGTGCAGGTCGACACGCCGGACGGCGGCCGGTTCTACAGCTACCCGAAGATGTTCCGGAACAATCGCACCGGCCAGACCATGGTCAACCCGGACGTCAAGAACACGCTGCTCCAGGACTACTACGTCTCGCCCCTCGCCTACTCCATCGGCCGCCGGGCCGACGAGCCCGAGATGGTCGAGCTGGTCCAGGGCGACAGCACCGAGGTGGGCAAGTACACGGTCCGGTTCAACGGCCTCGACCTGGGGATCGACGGCAACGCCCTCGCCAAGATGCAGTCGGGTGAGGGGGTGGTGACGATCGGCGCCAAGCTCGACATGATCGACCCGGAAGGCAAGACGACGCCGGTCCTGCCTCTGTTCAAGGTCGACCAGGCGCGCAGGAGCTCGGATACGCCGCCGCTCTCGATGGACACGGGCGGCATGGTGCGGATCTCCGGGATCGACCCCAAGAACGGCAAGGTGCAGCTCGCGTTCGTCGGCGTGCCCGGCATGAGCGCCGAGCCGACGACCCTGTCGATCGACGTGAGCAGGAAGCCGCTCATCCAGCTCGTCTGGTTCGGGCTCTACGTGATCCTGTTCGGCGGCATCCTGTCGATGGTCAAGCGCGTGCGCCAGTCGGTGCGCCCCGATCCGATCCAGCAGGAGGCCCCGGCCGGGGCCGGAGCGGGCGACAAGAGCTGACCCGAGCCGCCAGCCAAACCCAACGAGGCCCGGGCGCCCCCTCCGAAGAGGGCGCCCGGGCCTTTTTCATGGGCAGAGCCACATCCGCCACGGCCACAGGCAGCCCCCTGGGCGGGGGCGCCCCCTTCTCCCCCTGGGGGAGAGAAGGGGGTCGGGGGGTTGTAGGGGGGATCGAGTCAGTCAGATCCCGGCAGCCAGCCGATGGGCCAGCATCACCGGCAGCCCGGCCTCGAGGATGCGCTGCTGCGTCTCCTCGATCGGGTATGGCAGGCGGAACCAGCGCACTCGGCGCCGGTCGGAGTCGTAGATCATGTACGACGACCGCGGGTCGCGGTCCCTGGGCTGGCCGACCGAGCCGGGGTTCAGGAGGTACCGGACGCCCTCCCGGAGGTCGAGGCTCCCCTCGTTCGGCAGCGCACGGACGTCGATCTCCCGCCGCCTCGCATCGAAGCTGAACATCGACGTCACGTGGGTATGGCCGAAGAAGGTCAGCGGCGCGTTCCAGTCGCGGAAGACCGCCGCCGCGTCCCGGTCCGAGAACAGGTACTTGTCCTCGTCGATCGGTGCGCCGTGACAGATCGCCAGGCCCTCGTCGACCTCCACCGGCCCCGCCTCCAGCCCGCGGACCGTCTGCAGGTTCTGGTGGGTGAGGTGGCTCGCCGTCCACTGGGCCGCGATCAGCGCCGACTCGTTGAAGGTCTCGCCGGAGTCGATGCCCGCCACGACCTTGTCGTGGTTGCCGCGGACGCTGACGACAGGTCCGGTGAGATCGCGCACCGCCTCGACCACCTGGTTCGGCGCCGCCCCGTAGCCGACCAGGTCGCCCAGGATCAGGACGGCGTCGAAGCGCTTGCGGCGGACTTTGCGCAGCACCGTACGGAGCGCCGCCCAGTTGCCGTGCATGTCCGAGATCACCAGGTACTTCACGTCGTCCTCTCCAGCAGCAGCTCGACCCGGGCGGCGACCTCTTCCGGCAGCTCGTCCGGGTCGACGGCGAGCCGCAGATCGGCCCGCCGGTACGCCGGCAACCGGTGCCGGTAGAGCTCCAGGGCCTGGGTCTCGTCGTCGAACAGCGGTCGGTCTGCCTTGCCCTCCGCTCCGATGCGCGACGTGATGACCGAAAACGGCGGGTCGAGCCAGACGGTCAGGCCGGAGCGCCCCAGGATCTCCAGGTTCTTCTCCAGCGTGACCGTCCCACCTCCCGTGGCGATCACGGACGCGGTGCCGCGCGCTACGGCCGCCCGCAGGGCGTCCTGCTCCATGCGCCGGAAGAGCGGCTCACCGCCCTGCTCGAAGATCTCCCGCACGGTCGCTCCGGCACGCTCCTCGATCTCGCTGTCCAGATCGACGAACGGACGCCCGAGCCGGCGGGCGAGAACCCGACCGACGGTCGTCTTGCCGCAGCCCATGAACCCGGTCAGGAACAGATGCATCCGCCTCTCGTCGTCGCTCGTCTACGGGGAAGGATGCGGTGGGTGCTCGTCGATCCTTCCGTCCTGTTTGGCGCCCTCTCTGCGAACGGCGCGGCTGAGGAGTGCCAGGAAGCCGCCCCAGATGAGTCCGCAGACCACGATCATCATCACCAGCGCGCTCCCGCTCATGCTACCTCCTCGTCACCCCCGGCGAGCCACCGGTTGGCGACCCACAGGGCTACCAGCAGGATGGCCCACTGGAGCAGCACGGTCCCGGTGCTGAACGGCGCCAACGGGTCCAGTACATCGTGAAGCGAACCGCCCATCGCCTGCTTGACCAACCACCAGAGGATCAGCACCACCGCCTCGACCGGCACCACGACGCCGATCACGAAGCTCCACCAGCGCCCGATGCGCAGGTCGGCCCCCGGCGCGTTGATCACCTCGCTCCGCAGACGCTCGAGGCCGAAGCGGCGGGCCCCGAGGGCGAAGAACAGGCCGGAGAGCATGAGCCCGACGCCCCAGACCCAGTCCTGGTTCCCCAGGAAGTCGGTCGACAGCGCCGACGGCGCGCCGAACACCAGGCCGGCGGCGGCGATCCACAGCAGCGCCCGGCGCCGGGGGACGCCCCGGTCGACGAGCACTCGGGTTCCCAGCTCCAACATCGAGATCAGGCTGGTCAGGGCCGCGAAGGCGAGGGCCAAGAAGAAGAGCACCATGAAGAACGGCCCTCCCGGCATGGCCTCGAACAGCCGCGGCATCCAGATGAAGGTCAACCCCTCGTTGGTGGCGCCGACGATCTGGCTCTGGGCGCCGGGATTGATGGCGAACACGGTGCACAGGACCATGATCCCGGCCAGCAGCGAGACGGAGTTGTTGCCGAAGCCGATCAGGAACGAGTTGAGCGGCACGTCCTCCCGCGCCTTCATGTAGACCGCGTAGGAGAGGATCAGGCCCCAGCCGGCACCGGTGTCCCAGGCGTTCTGGGTCAGCGCCTGGATCCAGATCCCGGGGCTGGCCAGCTCGCTCCAATGGGGGGTGAACAGGAAGTCGAGCCCGGCCGAGGCACCGGGCAGGGTGACGGCGCGGATCGCCAGGGCGATCACCAGCAGGAACAGGGTCGGGATCAGCACCTTGGCGACGCGCTCGATCCCCCGGACGCCGAACCAGACCACCGCCACGCCGAGGCCGAGGGCCAGGAAGTGGGTGAGCAGAGCCGAGCCGGAGCCGGCGTAGCCGCTCCAGAAGGCATCGGACGAGGTGTGGGTGAGCTCCCCGGTGAGCGACGCGAACAGGTAGCGCAGGCACCACCCGGCGACCACCGAGTAGTAGAACATGATGCAGATGGCGCAGAGAGCCACCCAGCCGCCCATCCAGGCCGACTTCTTCGAGACCAGGTCGGCGAAGGCGCGGACCGGCCCCCGCCGGGACCGCTTGCCGAACGAGAACTCGACCATCATCAGCGGCACGGACCAGAGCAGCAGGAAAACCACCCAGGCCACCAGGAAGCTGCCGCCGCCGTTGGTCGCGGCCACCCGGGGAAAGCGCCAGATGTTGCCGGTTCCCACGGCCATCCCCAACGTGGCGAGGACCAGGCCCCACCGACTGCCGAACCGTTCAGAGCTCGTCAAGCTGTCACCTCCCCACTGCTCATCGACTCTCCGCCGCCGCCTCGCGCAGGCGGCTCACGTTCTCCTCCACGTCGCCCCGGCAGACCGCCGAGATCACCGCCGCCGCGTCGGCCCCCGCGGCGAGCACCTGGGCGATGGTCGCCGCGTCGATGCCGCCGATCGCGACCAGCGGCTTGTCGGTCGCGGCCCGTGCCCAGCGCACCAGATCCAGGCCGACGACCGGGTCGGGTCGCTCCTTGCTGCGCGTGGCGAAGACCGGTCCGATCGCCACCACGTCGACCGCCGGGTCGGCCGCCGCCTCCCGGAGCTGCTCTCGATCGTGGGTCGAGCGGCCGATCCAGATCTCCGGCCCGAGCAGACGGCGGGCGGCAGCCGGCGGCAGGTCGGCCTGACCCAGGTGAACGCCCGCCGCGCCACACAGGGCGGCCACGTCCGGACGGTCGTCGATCCAGAGGCTGGTCCCGGTCTCTTCCAGAACCCGGCGGCACGCCAGGGCGAGGTCGAGCAGATCCCGATCGGGTAGGCGCTTGGCCCGGATCTGGACCCAGGCGGCCCCGCCGCGGGCCATGGCGGCGACGGCGTCGGCCACGCCGGCTCCTCTTGTGCCAGTGGCCGCGAGCGCCTCGACGTCGGCGATGGCGTAGACGGCGCCGGGCGGCTGCGCCCTGGGGGGTGCGGCCTGTTCGGCTCGCTCGGCGCCGGCACTGGCGGTCATTCGGCGGCCGACTCCTCCGCCGCTCGCCGCTTGGCCCGGTCCGCCAGGAACCGCTCCATGAACTTGGTCGACATGTCCCCCGCCCGGAAGGCCGGGTCGCGGAGGATCTCCTGGTGGAGTGGGATGGTCGTCTGGATGCCCTCGATGACGTACTGCTCGAGGGCGCGCCCCATGCGGGTGATCGTCGACGCCCGGTCGTGGTCGTGGACGATCAGCTTGGCGACCAGGGAGTCGTAGTAGGGCGGGATCACGTAGTCCTCGTAGGCGTGGGTGTCGAGCCGCACGCCGGGGCCTCCGGGCGGATGGTAGGTCTCGAGCTTGCCCGGCGAGGGCCGGAACCGCTCCGGGTCCTCGGCGTTGATCCGGCACTCCATGGCGTGGCCCCGCGGCTCCTTGCCGCTCTCCACCGTCAGCGGCTGGCCGGCCGCGATCTGGAGCTGCATGCGCACCAGGTCGACCCCCATGACGATCTCCGTCACCGGGTGCTCCACCTGGATGCGGGTGTTCATCTCCATGAAGTAGAAGCTGCCGTCCTCGTCGAGCAGGAACTCGATGGTGCCGGCGTTCTCGTAGCCGACCTCCTCGCACAGGCGCACCGCCGCGGCACCCATGCGGGCACGCAGCTCCGGCGTCAGCGCCGGCGACGGCGACTCCTCGATCAGCTTCTGGTGACGGCGCTGGATCGAGCACTCGCGCTCGCCCAGGTGAATGACCTTGCCCTGGGAGTCGCCGAACACCTGGAACTCGATGTGCCGCGGCCGCGTGAGGTACTTCTCCAGGTAGATCGAGCCGTCGCCGAACGCCTTGCTCGCCTCCTCGCTGGCGGTGGAGAACTGGCCCGCGATCTCCTCCGGACGCTCGACGATCCGCATGCCGCGCCCGCCGCCGCCGGCCGCCGCCTTGAGGATCACCGGGTAGCCGATCTCCGCGGCACGCTCCTCCGCCGCCGCGGCGTCGGGCAGCGCCTCCTCGCTCCCGGGCAGGACCGGCACCTCGGCGCGCAGGGCGGTGCGGCGAGCCGCCGCCTTGTCGCCCATCAGCCGGATGGTCTCGGGGCGCGGGCCGATCCAGGTGATGTTGCACTCGCCGAGAACCTCGGCGAAGTGGGCGTTCTCGGCCAGGAAGCCGTAGCCGGGATGCACGGCGTCGGCACCGGTGATCTCGGCCGCCGGAATGATCCGCGACAGGCGCAGGTAGCTCTCGGACGACGATGGCGGACCGATGCAGACCGCCTCGTCGGCATAGAGGACGTGCAGGCTGTCGCGGTCCGCCTCGCTGTAGACGGCGACCGTCTTGATCCCGAGCTCTCGGCAGGCGTGGATGACCCGGAGGGCGATCTCCCCCCGGTTGGCGATCAGAACCTTCTTGAACATGAGGAAGGAGAGCTCCTACGCCGGCTTGATGGCGAAGAGTGGCTCGCCGAACTCGACCGGCTCCGAATCCTCGGCGTAGATCTCGAGCACGGTCCCGTCGACCTCGGCCTCGATCTCGTTCATCAGCTTCATCGCCTCGACGATGCAGAGAACCTGGCCCTTCTTGATCCGGGACCCGATGTCGGTGAACGGATCGGCGTCCGGGGCGGGTGACCGGTAGAAGGTGCCGACGATCGGTGACTTGATGATGTGGGCGTTGGGCGGCAGACCGTCGTCCTCGTCGTCCGGCTCCTCCACCGGCGGAGCGGCGGCCGGAGCGACCGGTTGCACCGCCGCGGGCGCCGGCCCCGCCGCCGCGGCCAGAACCGGTGGCGCGGGCGCGGGGGCGCTCGCCCGATCACCGTCGATCTTCAGCCGAAAGCCCGAGCGCTCGACTTCGAGCCCCTGGAGCTTGCGGTGGGCGACCAGCTCGATGAGTTCCTTGATCTGTTCGAAGGTCAGCACGGATGTCGACTCCCTATGATGCGACGGATCGGTGTTCGATCCCTCCGGAAACGCGGCGCCCGGGGGCGGCCGTCAGCAGTTGACGATGAGCGGGGAAACTCGTGGCGATGTGAATCCTCTCCGGCGTCCCTGCGTCCGGGTCCTCCGGTCGGACGCCGGATCAGACCAGGTCTTGCTCGAGCAGGAGGCGAGCCCGGCGCAGCTCGAAGCGCGCCCTTCCGCGGTTGCTTCCCTCTCCGAGCACGAGGACCAGATAGTAGCTTTCGCTGACGGAGCTTACCATCACGGTGATCTGCTCGGTGGCCACGGTGACCTGCCGCACGTCGCCGGCGGCGAGCTCCTTGTGGTTCTCCGCGATGGCGCGTACCTGGGTGATCAGCTCCGCGGCGAGCAGGTCGAGATCGATGTCCGAGGCGGCGCTGTAGGACTCGACGGTAATGCCGTCCTCGGCGACCAGGGCGAGGGCGAGGGCGCCTTCGATCCGGCTGCTGATCTCGTTCAGCCGCTCAATGAACATCGGCGCCGCCCCCCCGGAGCCGCTCGAGGTATCGCCTGAGGGCGTAGCGCTTGCGCGCGGTCAGCCCTTCGCCGTGCTCGCCCGGCCGGTAGCCGTCGAGCAGGTCCGTCACCTCGACGCCGGGGGCCCGGAGCGCGGCGACCTCCTCCAGCCCGCGCTGCGCCTCCTGGTTGTCCGCCTCCCGCGCCAGAACCTCCCGGAAGCTCTCCTCGGCTTCGCGGAGATGCCCCTGGCGGAGGTAGAGCCTGCCGAGGGTCACCGTGGCGCGCCCCTGGTCGGCGGGAGGCTCCGCGGGAGGCTCGGCGGCCGGCGGCTCGGCCGGCGCGGCCGGTGCCTCCGGCTCCGCCATCTCTTCCACCTCAGCGGGCTCGATTGACTCGACCGGCCCACCTGCCTGGATCGGCTCGGCCGTTTCGGCCGCCTCGATCGGCTCGGCCGGCTCGAGCGCGTCCGTCGGTTCGATCGAGGCGACAGCGGCCGGCTCTTCGAGCGCCTCGAACGACTCGTCCGGCTCGACGGGATCCTCGAACGGGGGCGGCTCGACCGGTTCGGCGGCCGCCTCGGCGACCTCCGCTTCGGGGGCGAGCAGGGCGCCGAGATCCGGTACCGCGTCCACTGGAGTTGTCGTCAGGTCGAACGGGTCCCCCTCGGACGCGCCCGCCGGGGAGGCGGCCAGGTCGAACGGCTCGTCGGGGGGCTCGGACTCTGCGGGCCCCTCGGCCGTCTCGGCCAGCCCGATCTCATCATCCTCGGCCTCTTCCGGGGCCGCCGCCGCGGCCGGTGCGCCGAAGAGACCTTCCTCGAACCCGTCCAGGTAACGACGGCGATCCTCCGGGATCGTCAGGGCGGGGAACGGATCGATCGCCCGGGGCGCCCTCTCCGGAGCGGCGACGGGCGCGACCGGGAGAGGCTCCTCCTCGGCGGCGTCGGAGAGCTCGGCGAACGGTGATGCCGGAGCGGCCGGCTCGGCCGGCGGCGCCTCAGGGAACGGCGCCTCCGCCGATCCCTCGTCGGCGGCCGGCGCGGTCGCGGGCGGTGGGGGTGGCGGCTCCGGAAGCGAAGGTTCGGCCGGGGTCGTCGCCTGGGCGGCGCTCGGGGTCTTGGGCAGGCTCTCGGACGCTCCCGACGCATCCGGCATCGGCCACGCACCGGTCCGCTCGGCCCGCTCGAGATCCCGGATCTTCCGGTCGAGCTCCGCGATGTCCGGGTCGGCGTCGTTGAGCAGACCGTAGACACTCAGGCGCTGACGTGCCTTGTCGGCGGCCCCCTGCTGAATGTAGCCCTCGACCAGGAACCGGTAGGCGACCATCTGGGTGGGATCGCTCTCGATCACCTTCTCGAGGTCGGAGGTCGCCTCGCGCGCGCGCCCGAGGGCCAGCAGGCTCCGCCCCCGCGCGACCCGCGCCCCGACGTGCCCCGGGTTCGCTTCCAATCCCTCGTCCAGGATGCGCACCGCATCCTCTTCCCGGTCGAGGCGCCGGTACTCGTCGGCCAGTTGCAGGAAGACGCGGGAGCCCCGATCGGACTCCCAGCGGGCCTTCAGGGCTTCGAGGCGCTCGCTGGTAGGTTTCGGATCAGCCATGGGATCGCCGTCTCCGGCGCATTCGGAACGCCCGGAGTATAGCAGTGACCGCACGCGGAGTAGGCGCCTTGCGGCCGCTCTCAGCCTCGACCTGGACGGGTCGAGTCAAACAGTTCCCAGACGAACCCTCGGGAGATCCGCCGGGGCACCGAGAGGCGCAACCGGCACCCGGTCGGGGCACGATGTCTCGGCGCGCCCCGCTGGCATCCGGCGCGCTAACCCGACTCGCTCACGGTGACCACCTGGCTGCTCTCGCTGGTCCCCGCGGCGTTGCTGATCTCCAGCCTCACCGTGTACTGACCGGCGGCGGCATAAGTGTGACTCGTGTTCTGGGTTTGGACTGACGCGGAGCCGTCGCCGAACGTCCACGTCCACGAGGTCGGGTTGCCGGTCGACGTGTCCGTCAACACGACGGTCAGCTTGTTCGTGTTGACCGTGAACGAGGCCCTCGGCCGACGGAGGATCGCGATCGAGAGATCGTCGTTCTGCACCGCGCCGCTGCCTCCGCCCCCGGCGGCCTGCACGCTGACGGAGAAGCTGTCGTTGCTGATCGACGCGAGGTCTCCCTCGGTGAGCTCGAGCGCGTCGGACGCCTGGCCGGAGGAATTGGTCCTGATGAACGCCCCACCAGACGAGAGGGTCCCGATCTGAGCCTGGAAGTTGACCGCGATGCCCCCCAGAGGCTCGCCGTCCACGTCGCGCACGAGGGCGAGGAGTTGGACCGTGGCGCCGCTCTCAGGGACGCTGGCTGGCGTCGCCTGAAGCGAGACCGAGGACGCGGCGCGACCGATCTCCACGTCGATGCTCGCCGTCGTGCCACCGCCGCTCGTGCTGCCGTCTCCTCCGCTGGCCGTTCCGCCACCGGTCGTCGCCTCCACGGTGGCCGTTCCGGCCCGCCCCTGACCCCGGAGCGTCGCGACCGCGCTGCCGTCGTTCCCGACCTCCGCGATCAATGGATTGATCGATCCGAGCGAGGTGGAGAACCGAACCTCGGTCCCCGGGTTCAGCGGGTTGCCGTTGGGCTGTCGGCCGATCACCGTGATCGTGGAGCTACCGGTGAGGTCAATCTGGGTCGGCGCCGCGGAGATGGTCAACACGGTTCCATTCGGCGCAACAGGATTCGCGCTGTCACAGGCCACCGCGACGACCGCGGCGAGGGCGAGTACGAGGACGGGGGACCAGCGTAGGGCTTTCTTCATCTCGGCGAAGTATACGGAGCGGCGCGGCGGGTCGTCTAGACCCGCCGCGCCGCGTTCAGGGGACGCAAGGGAAATCGCGGCCGCTAGGAAACCGCGATCAACTGGCCTCGCTGTTGTCGCCGTCGCTGCTGCACTGAGGATCGCCCGGCGGTGACACACCACCGTTGTAATCCGTCAGGCCGTCATTGTCGTTGTCGATCCCGTCGCTGCACTCCGGCAGCGTCGGCTCGGGCGGCGTCTCGTTGCGACAGGTCGTGTCCGTCGGCAAGAAGACGTAGGCCTGCGACAGCGAGTCCTCGCAGGTGGTCACCAGGTTCTCCACCTGGACGTCGACCGCCGTCGGTACGAAGCGCTCGCCACCGTCGCCACACGCTTCGGTGTTGAGAGTGCCCGAGAACGTGGGCGTCTTCACCACGATCTGGGTCCCATCGGCCGAAACGCTCTGGACCGACCCGGCCTGGTCTCCGAAGAGCACGCGGAGCGGGCTCTGGAAGCCCTGACCGGAGATCGTGACCGTCGTGTTCCCGTTTGCGGTCCCGGAGCCTGGCGAGACGCCGGTGACGACCGTCTGCGGCACCCGGTAGATGAAGTTGGGACCGGTGGCGGACTCGTTGGTCTCGATGTTGACCACCCGGGTTTCGCCGGAGATGTCGTTGCACGAGGTGACCTGGATCGCATTCGTCCGCACCACGATCTCGGTTCCGGTCACGGATAGGACGGTCTGCGCGAGGGTGCCCATCTCGACGGCGACCGGAGCATCGAAGCCCTGGCCGTAGACCGTGACCACCGTACCGCCGCTGTAGGGACCTTCCGCCGGGCCGATGCTCGAAACGAACGGGACGTTGGCCCCGCCGGAGCCGTACTGGAACACGCTCGACGCAACCGTCGAGAACCCGCTGTTCAGGTTCTTGACCAGCACGTCGACCACCTGGTTGAGGTTGTTCTGTCCGAACCCGGTGGCCGGGGGCGTCGTGACCACGATCCGTGACGAGCTGACGGACTGGACCGTCGCCTCGACCCCCGTGAAGCTCTGGGCGGAGCCGCCCTGGCCGAAGAAGACCTGCACCGGCGACTGGAAGCCGTCACCGTTGATGGTCACCCGCGTGCCGCCCTCGTTCGGGCCCGACGCGGGAGAGACCGACGACACGGCCGGCTGAACCGGCGCGCCACCGCCGATGACGTAACTGAAGGCGCTCGAGAGGCTATCGACCGCCTGATCGGTGGTGTTGAGGTTGATGGTCACGCTGACCGGCACCGAGACGGTCTGCCCCGCACCGACGGTGGTCGAGGACGGCGGCGTTTCTACCCGGATGCGGTTGGCCGAGACCGAGAGCACCTGGGCGGGAACCCCTCCGAAGGTTACGCGCACCGGCTCTTCGAAGCCGCCACCCGTGATCGACACCTGGTCGCCACCGTTGGGGTTCCCGGTGTTCGGCTGAACGGCGGCGATGAAGAAGGTGGCCGGCTCGAGGATCCGGAGCTGCGCCTGACCGAAGTCCCCCTCCAGGCGGGCCTGAATCGTCACTGTGCCGGAGCCCTGCTGGGCCGGCGGCGTGTAGGAGGTCGTCCCCTGGCCGTTCGAGAGCTGGATCACCTCGGAAGAGAACGTACCGGCGCTGGCCGAGACCACGACGGTGGTCCCGTTGGCCGGCGACTGGCCGTTGTCCCTCCGCCGAACGCGGACCGTGACGGTGACCGGGTCCGTGCTCCCGGCGGGAACCTCCGAGCTGCTCAGGCCCACGGTGATGTTCCAGACCGCGTTGGCCGTGTTGGGCGGCGAGCCCGCCGGCTGATCCGGCTCGCTCGGCGAGCCGGCGCTGCACGCGACGAACCCGATCGTGCCGGCGAGCAGGACCAGGACGACCGCGCCCAGAACGAGGCCGCGGAAATGCTTCGGGAGTTTGTTGTCGAACATAGGCCTACCCCTACAGAGTCGGTCGGAACTCGATCGGGAACGACTGTGGCGCTGTCACCACGTCCCTGCCACCCAGGGTTCGTCCGAAGAAGCGGATTCTGAGGTTCAACTTGATCACGTCGGAACCGGTTTCGTCGTCGGTCCCGCCGTTGACGAACAGGAGGTCCGACAGCGGCGGGTTCAGGAGCTGCTCGCTTCGCAGGATCGGCAGGTTGTTGTAGGTCGTGTCACCGCCGGGCGGCACGGTGCTGATCAACCCGTCGACGAGCGGCGTCGGGACGCGGGTGCCCGTGTCGGCACGAGTGAAGACGACCTCGTAGCTCCGCATGCGCACGGTCTGGAGATCGGTCTGGCCCAGGTCGGGGTTCTGGATGATCGACGACACCGTGATCGTGTCGATCGTCACCAGTCCGCCCGCGACGGCCTGCTCCATGCCGACGATGCTCGGCAGGCCATCGAAGTTGGAGATGACCAGGGAGACACCGCCGGAGTCGACTTTGCCGGAGTCTCCGGAGCAACCCGCCAGCCCGAGGCTGGCGACCAGGATCAACAGTGCAGCGGAGGTGAGCTGTCTCATACCGTCTTCTCCAAGCTTACAGGCGGACGACCCGCGGGGTGATGAAGATGAGGAGCTCCTTGTTCTCGTCGCTCCGGTCGCGGTTGCGGAACAGGTGCCCCAGGATCGGGATACTGGCGAGCCCCGGCACCCGGCTCTCGCTCTGGTCGGTGGAGACCTCGTAGATGCCCCCGATGACCGCGGTACCTCCGTCGCGGACCAGCACCTGCGTGGACGCCTCCTTGGTCGAAATCGGCGCGTTGGTGGCGTTGGGCAGCAGGAAGGCGGTCTGAACTTCCCGCTTCTGGATGTTGATGTCCATGACCACCGTGCCGTCTGCGGTGATCTGAGGTGTCACATCGAGACGGAGGGTCGCGTTGACGAACTGGACCGTCACGGTGTTGTTCGCCACCGTCTGGATCGGTACCTGGACGCCGCTCTGGATGGTCGCCTGGTGGTTGTTGAGCGTCGCCACCTTCGGGGTCGACAGGATGTTCACCAGGCCGTCGTCTTCGGCGGCATTGAGCACCGCGTCGAGCTGGAAGGTGTTGAGAATGTTGCCGAAGCGCAGGTTCAGGAGACCGTTCTGGCCTCCGGTGGCCAGGTTGACGGAACCGTTCGCGTCCACGTTGTTCGGGAACTGAACCCCGGTGGAGTTTCCGGTGCCCGGCCCGGCCGTCAGATCGAAGCCCCAGGAGACGCCGAGGGTCCGGCTGAACCGCTTGGTGGTCTCGATGATCCGCGCCTCGATCATCACCTGCGGCTCCGGCTCGTCGAGGTTGTCGACGATGGCGAGGACGGTGTCCATGTACTCGGGGAGCTCGGACAGGATCAGCGTGTTGGTTCGATTGTCGACGATCACGCTACCCCGCGGCGACAGAATGCTCTGGCGCCCACCCGACCGGAGGATCGTAGCGACGTTCGAGGCGCTGGTGTACGAGAGGCGCTTCATCACCGTCTGGAGCGGACGCGACAGCGACTTGGCCTGCGCGAGCTTCTGCTGCTGCTGGGCTTCCTTGCTCAACGTATCGAGGCTGGCGATCCGCATGATGTTGCCGTCGACCTCGTAGCCCAACCCGTTGATCTTGAGGATCTGCTCGAGCGCCTGGTCCCAAGGGACGTCGTGGAGCTCCACGGTCACCCGGCCGGAGACCCCGGGCTGGATGACGATGTTGAGCCCGGCGATCTTCGAGAAGGAGCGCAGGGTCTCTACGACATCCGCGTCCTTGAGCGTCATGTCGATCGGCTCGCCGAAGTACTTGCGCTCTTCGCTCACGGTGCGGGCGCCGAAGACCGGCCCTTTGCCCTCGGCCTGCTGGTCGCTGCCGGGGCTGACCTGCTGGGCGCCGAAGACGCCGACGTCGCTGACCGTGGAGGGCGACCGCGCCATCTCGATCCGAGACTCGGTGCCTTGGCCCTCCGAGGCGCTGTCCGGAGCGCTGCCCGAGGCGGGCTCGATGGCGGTCATCGCGGCGCCCGGGGCGGGCTGACTCGGCGGTGGCGCCATCGCCGCGGCCGACCCGGCGTCGGCACGATGGGGCGTCGCCATTTCCGAAGCCATGGGCTCGGAGCTCGCCTCCCGGGGGGCCATCGGCGGCGCGGCAGCCATTTCGGCCTCTGCCGGTTCGTTCATCGCCGGCTTCGGCGGCGGCTCCATCTGCGGAGGCGCCTGCGCGGCCATGGTGGCGCCCCCCGTGGGGAAGCGGATGATCAGCGATTCCGGCGTGCGCTCGATGTCCGGCGCCGGATGGTCGTTGAGGTCGAAGACGACCCGGGAGACCGGGTTCGGGAACGGCTTGAACTGGGCGACGCGGACCCGCTCGACGGAGTTCGAGCCGACCGGGATCGCCGCGCGATCGGACTGGTTGACCACCCCCGCCAGGTCGATCACGAAGCGCTCCGGCTCGCCGAGGCGGAAGGTCGAGTAGGCGAACTCGCCGTCACCGGCGATCTCGACGACGGTCATGTCGTCGGTGCGATGGATCTGGACCTGGCGCAGCCGGGTGGCCTGGACGCCCTGGGGCGGCGGGCCGGCGACCGGCGACTCGGGGGTGCCGAGGTTCCGGGCGGGCGAGGCGGCGGACGCGCTGGGCGGGGCCATCTGATCCGCGGCCGCGGCGTGGCTGGGAGCCGGCTCCAGGACGGGGGTCGGCTCCGGCTCGGCCGCGACCTCCTCCTCGGCGATCGGCTCGAAGGCGAGGGCCGGCTCCGGTGCGTTGTCGGTCGGGGTGAGCTCGACGAACAGGCTGTTGCCGTCCGCCCGCAGGCTCTGTTCCGTGTCACCGCGCGTGACGACGACGACCCGGGTCAGGGGTCGGCTCCCGCCTCGATCCTCCTCGACGCTCACGTCCTGGACGATCGTGTCGTCGGAGGGGACAGTGCTGATGCCGGGTGCGACCGTGTTGGGAAGCTCGACGACGACGTCGCCCTTCGTGTTCCGGTAGCTGGTCCAGACGAGCGGCTGGTCGGCCGTCAGCTCGATGACCGTCCCCGGCGCGGCCTCGCGGACCTCGATGTCGGTGACCTTGGCCGGCTGTGGCTCGGACGCCGGCTCGGCCATCTGGTCGTCCGCTATGGGCGGAGGCGTGGCGCTCTCGGCCGCAGGCGCCGGGGCGCCCGAACGGCATCCCGCCGCCGTCAGAGAGATCAGGGCCAGAACGAGGGCGATGCCGACGGCGCCTCCTCTGAGCCACGACCGGGCTCTCGACCCGCCAACCTCGTCACGTTCTGCGGCCGGACTACTTCGCTGACAGTCCGTCCTCTTTGCACCTGTGATCACGACATCTCCCATGGCGCTCACCTCATCCGTTCGGACGGCGCCCTGCGCGCCGCCTCTTCGAGCCTCTTTCACCGTCACCCTCGCTCCGAGCTCAAGGTCTTGACCACTTCGCGGAACGGCTTCAAGGCCGTCGGATCTTGGACGATCTGCTTGAAGACCACTTCAGTCCCCGTGATGCGTACGACGTCGCCGTCGTACAATTGGTCCCCCTCCTTGAGGAGGTAGCTCTTTTCGTTCTCCGCCGACTGGACCTGGGCGACGTAGCCCGAATCGGTCCGGAAGATGCCGGTCAGGATGACCTCGTCGATCAGCAACCCCGGGATGCCGTCCGGCCGTGGACCGCGGAAGTTCGGCACGTCGGTCGCTTTGAGGAGCGACTTGAACGGGTCCCTGCGGTCTCCCGGATCGTAGCTGTAGCCTTCGCCGGCGAGGATCGCCTCCTCACCCTTCAGGAGCTGATCGATGCTCTCGATGCTCTGGTTGTCGCCCTTGGCCTCGTCTCCCGCCTGGCCCTGGGGCTGGTCCGCCTGATCCTCGTTGGCGGCCTGCTCGTCCTGCCCCTGGTCGGTGGCCTGGGCGGTGGGCGCATCGGCGGTCTTCGACGTGGACGCGCCATCGTCCTGCGGCAAGGCGAACGCCACGCCCGCGGTCAGCGTGACCGCGACCGCGAGCACCGCCAGCGCGAGGGGCAGGGAGAACCGGAGCCGCCGGCGCGAAGTCTGGTTCATCTCGGCGCTCCCTTCTTCGGCGGCTGACCCTTGGCCGGCGCCTCCGCGTCCGCCGCTCCGCCGGAGTAGACGAAGGTCTTGGCGGTGAAGCTCGTCTCCAGCGTGTGCTGACTGTCGGCCTGCTTCGTCGCGTTGATCGTCAGGTTCTCGATGTTGAAGATCCGCGGATAGCGCCGGATCTTGTCGAAGAAGACGGCCAGGTTGTGGTACTGGCCGATCAGCCGGATCTGAATCGGCCACTCCCTGTAGAACTCCTTCTCCGTCAGCTTGCCCGGCTGGAACACCTTGAGGTCGAAGTCCCCCTGTTCGGCCAGGGTGCGCACGTTGCGCAGGATCTCCTGGGTGTTCAACCGTGCCGGCAGGATGCGGAGCAGCTTGTCGAGCTCCAGCTCCAGGCGCCTCACCTGCTCGCGGAACTGGGGCAACCGCGCCTGGGCGGAGCGCCCCTCCTGGATCTTGGTCTGGAGATCGTCGAGCTGGCTCTGGAGGCGCGCGATGTCCTGCTTCATCGGAGCGAGGAAGAAGTAGTGCGCCGCCCAGAACAGACCCGCTCCGACCAACAGGCCTACGAGGAGCCCGTAGTACCAGGGCTTGCCTTCCAGTCCGGTCTCGAATGCCGCCACCTTGCGCCTCCCGTCCCTCGCCGCCTCAGGCGGCGTCCTCCGCCGGCTCCTCGTCGTCCTTCTTCGGAGGAGTCAGTGAGTACGCCACTGTGATGGTGAAGTCGTAGACCTCGCCGTTCTCTTTGACCTGCCCGACATGCGGCTCACGGAACTCCGGAACCTTGTCGAGGTTCTCGATGAAGTTGGAGACGGCGTTGACGTTGAACGCCCGGCCACTGATTCGGATCTCGCTGGACTTGACCTCCATCCGGTCGAGCCACAACAGCTCGGGAAGGGCTCGAGAGACGGCGTCCATCACCCGCACCGGCCCGGTCTGCTGGTTCTTCAGGTTGGTGATGACGTCGATCTTGCGCTCGAGGTCGGCCTTCTTCTTCTTGAACATCTCGACCTCTTCGAGGATCGGCTTGAGGCGCTCGACCTCGGCCTTGGCCGCGTTGACCTCCTGCTGCGCGTCACTCCGGCGCTGGTCGAGAACGAACCAGTAGGCGCCGGCCGCGGCGAGCCCCACGAGAATGGCCGCGACGAGCGCTACGTTGGTCCAGTCTCTTTCGGCCAGCGACGGACCCTTGGACTTGCGGACCGCGGTCGGCCGGCGTCCCTCGGACAGCAGGTTGATCCGGATCACGGCTCAGTCCCCCACCTGACGAATGGCCAGCCCGACCGCGACGGCGAGCGTCGGGGCGATGGTGTCGAGCCAGGCCGAATCGAAATCGCTCTCCCGGTAGTGGATCTGCCGCAAGGGGTTCATCACCTCGACGCCGACCCCGAACCGGTCCCGCAGAACGTCGACCAGGTTGGGCGTCAGTGCGCAGCCGCCGGAGAGCATCATCTGCTCGACCGAGCCTTCGGACGCCGTGGCCGAGAAGAAATCGAACGTCTTGTGCAGCTCCTCGGCCATCTCCTGGGAGACCGAGTCCAGCACGGCGCGGGCGTCCGCCACCGACACCCCGTCGGCCGGCTGTCCCCGCTTGAGCATTTCGGCGGCGTCGAACGACAGGTTGAACTCGCGCTGGAGCGCCTCGGTGAACTGGTTGCCGCCGAACGAGATGTCGCGCCAGAAGACCGACTGCCCGCCGGCGAGCACGTTGATGTTGGTCACCGCCGCGCCCATGTTCACCAGCGCCACCACCCGGAGGGTGTCCAGGTCGTAGTTGACCTCGTAGGCGTTCTGGACGGCGAACGCGTCGACGTCGACCAGGCCCGGTGTCTTGCCCGCCTGGCTGATCACCGAGACGTAGTCGTTCACCTTGTCCCGCTTGACCGCCACCAGCAGAACCTCCATCGAGTCCTGCGGCCCGGCGCCCTCACCCAGCACCATGTAGTCGAGGCGGACGTCGTTGATGTCGAACGGGATGTACTGCTCCGCCTCCCACTGGATCGACTCGGCCAGCTCGTCCGCCGGCGTATGGGGAAGCTGGATCTTCTTGATGATCACCGAATGCCCGGACAGCGAGGTGGCGAAGTTTGGGTTCTTCACCTTGGTCTCGTTGTTGAGCTGGTGGATGGCGTCCACGACCAGGGAAGAGTCCATGATCGTGCCATCGACGATGGCCTCCGGAGACAGCGGCTCCACCCCGAGACGGACCAGGGAGAACTCCCCGCCCTTGCGGGGCTTGAGCTCGACCAGCTTGAGTGCCGAGCTGCCGATGTCGAGGCCGACGACCCCTTTTGCGCGTGAGAAGAGCAAGGCCCTGGAGACTCCCCCGAAATCCTCGGTTTCTTGCGAACTTAGGACTGGTTCCTTAAAGCTTCGCTGGAGGCTAGCACCGGAAACTGGCGCTGTCAAGCTGCAAATACAGCTATAGCTATACCCGCCGATGGAGCCGAAACGCAAGCCCCACGGCCTCCCCTGGGAGCCGGTGCGGTCCCGCGACGCAGCAGAGCCCGGGAGCCTGCCGCCACGCGCGACCGTCGGTGGCGGCGATCCACCCTTGCGACGCCTCGATCCATCTGCTACCCTTCGCCGTTCGGACTGACCCGAAGGAGCTCATCATGCCCAGGCAGTGCCACATCTGCGGAAAGTCGACGGTCTCCGGATCGAGCATCAGCCATGCCCACAACGTGACCAAGCGCACGTTCAAGCCGAATCTCCAGCGCGTTCGTGCCCTCGTGGACGGAACCGTGCAGCGCATCGCCGTCTGCACCCGGTGCCTCCGGAGCGGCAAGGTGACCAAG
Source organism: uncultured Acidobacteriota bacterium (assembly GCA_963843755.1). Lineage (GTDB taxonomy): Bacteria > Acidobacteriota > Thermoanaerobaculia > Multivoradales > DATKCC01 > CAWJLS01. The sequence goes on along the minus strand of CAWJLS010000008.1, from coordinate 296,547 downwards.
GCGCCGGTTCGTCAGTGGGCTCCGGACGAAGAGACCGCCGCGACCAGTTAGAGCAGCTCGACTTCCCCGCACCAGCGAACACCGACCGCGGAGGCCGCGCCACGGCCTCCGAACGGTCGACGTGTATCCGCCCTACCCCGATCCCGACCGGGACGCCACGGCGCTCCCCGAGCTCGACGCGGACATCTGCCGCGTCACCCGGAGCACGCCGGTCGCCTTGCGCAGGCCCTGGAGGATCTTGAGCAGGTGCTTGCGGTCCCGGACCTCGAGCTTCATCTCGATCAGGCCGTGGCCGGTCTCGGTGGTGCGGGCGCCGATGTTGGTGATGTTCGACTTGTACTCGGCGACCACCTGGGTGAGCTTGGCCAGCATCCCCTTCTGGTCCTCGGTCTCGATGAACAGGGTCGCGCCGAAGACCTCGTCCACCTCCTTGGCCCAGCGGACCTCGATCTCCCGCTCGGGGTTGTACATGAGGTTCTTGACGTTGGGACAGTCGACCGAGTGGACCGAAACACCCCGGCCACGGGTGATGTAGCCGACGATCCGCTCGCCGGGCAGCGGGTTGCAGCACTTGGCCATGTAGGCCAGCAGGTCGCCGTGGCCCTTGACCAGGATCGGGCCGTCGCCGCGACCGGGCAGCAGGCGGGTCACCGCCTGGCGTAGGCGCCCGGGCTCCTCGCCGCGCTCGCCGCCCAGCTCCTCCGGCGCCAGCCGCTCCACCGCGCCCCGCGGCGGCAGCTTGCCGAAGCCGACCTTCGACAGCATGTCGTCGAGGTTCGCCAGCCCCTCTTCCTTCAGGAAGCGGTCGAACGTCTCACCATCGAGCAGCTTCTTGGGGCTCAGCCTGTACTTGCGGATCTCCTTCTCGAGCAGGCGGCGGCCGATCTCCACCGCCCGGCGCTTCTGCTGGGTGTTGAGCCAGTGGCGGATCTTGCTCTTGGCCCGGGTGGTGGCGACGAAGTTGAGCCAGTCGCGGCTCGGATGACGGTTCGGGTTGGTCAGCACCTCGACCATGTCGCCGTTGTGGAGCTTGGTGCGCAGCGGCACCAGCTTGCCGTTGACCCGGGCGCCGGAGCACTGATGGCCGAGCTCCGTGTGGATCTTGTAGGCGAAGTCGATCGGCGTCACGCCGCGCGGGAACGACAGGACCTCCCCCTTGGGGGTGAAGACGTAGACCTCCTCCGGGTAGAGGTCGATCTTGAGGCTGGTCAGGAAGGTTCGCGGATCCTGGACCTCCTTCTGCCACTCGAGGAGCTGGCGCAGCCACAGGATGTTGGGATCGCTCTCCTTGGGCTGGTCGGTGCCCTCCTTGTAGTGCCAGTGGGCGGCGATCCCCTCCTCGGCCACCAGGTCCATCTCCCGGGTCCGGATCTGCACCTCGAACGGCTGGCCGCGCTCCCCCACCACCGTCGTGTGCAACGACTGGTAGAGGTTCGGCTTCGGCATGGCGATGTAGTCCTTGAACCGCCCCGGAATCGGCCGCCACACCTGGTGCACCACGCCGAGGGCCGCGTAAGTGTCCTTGAGATCGTGGGTGACGATCCGGAAGGCCAGGTAGTCGTAGAGCTGGGAGATGTCGATCCCCTGGCGCCGGAGCTTTTGGTAGATCGAGTACGACCGCTTGACCCGGTAGCTGATGTCGGCCTCGATGCCCGACTCCTCGAGCGCCTTGGCCAGGCGCACCCGCAACGAGCTGATCGACTCCTTGCCGACCTTGAGCTTCTCGGCAAGCCGCGAGTGGAGCTCGGCGTACTGGTGCGGGTAGAGGTAGTAGAACGCGAGGTCCTCAAGGTCGCCCTTGACGCGCGCCATGCCGAGGCGATGGGCGATCGGCGCGTAGATCTCGAGCGTCTCGCGGGAGATCCGCCGGCGCTTCTCCGGGGGCAGGTGCTCCAGCGTCTGCATGTTGTGCAGACGGTCCGCCAGCTTGACCAGGATCACCCGGATGTCCTTGGCCGAGGCCAGGATCATCTTGCGGAAGGTCTCCGCCTGGGCGTCGTCGCGCCGCACGTACTCGTGGCGGGCCAGCTTGGTCAGGCCGTCGACCAGCTCCGTCACCTCGGCGCCGAAGGTCTGCTCCAGCGTCTCCTTGGTGGTGAGGGTGTCTTCGAGGACGTCGTGGAGCAGCCCGACCGCGACGCAGGTCTGGTCGAACTTGAGGTCGGCCAGCAGGTAGGCGACCGACAGCGGGTGGGTCAGGTACGGCTCGCCGGAGCGGCGGGTCTGGTCCCGGTGGGCCTGCGCGGAGAAGACGTAGACCTGGCGCAGGAAGGCCTCGTCGAACACCCGGCCACGGGCCTCCAGGCGGTGCAGGATGTCGTCGAAGCGAACCACCCCCGGGCTGGGCACCGGGGGTGGGGGGAGCTTCTCTCGGGAAGGGGCCATCGTCGTCCGACGGACTCGGAAGGAGCCCGTCGACGAACTATAGCGCAGGCCCTGAAGTGGCGGCGCCGGCGCGTGCGCCGATCACGGCGGGGCCGCCCCTCGGGGCGACCTAGGCCGCTTTGCTGTTCGACGAGCTGCTTCGGCGGGCCTTGGCCTCGGAGCCGAACAGGGTCTCCCAGAGCATGGCGAACGGGCTCGCCACATAGACCGACGAGTAGGTGCCGACGACGATACCGACCGTCAGGACGAAGGAGAACCCGCGCAGGACGTCGCCGCCGAAGAGCAGCAGCGCCCCGACCGCCAGCAGCGTCGTGCCGGAGGTCAGCATCGTCCGCGACAGGGTCTGGTTGATGCTCGCGTTGAGGATGTCGCGCAGCGGCTCCCGCCGGGAGCGGCGCATGTTCTCGCGCACGCGGTCGAAGATGACCACGGTGTCGTTCACCGAGTAGCCGACCAGCGTCAGGAAGGCCGCGATCGACGTCAGGTTGAACTCGTAGTTCATCAGGGCGTAGAGCCCCAGGACCACCATCACGTCGTGGAACACCGCCACCAGGGCACCGACGCCGAACCGCAGCTCGAACCGGAGCCAGATGTAGAGCAGCATGCCGACCAGCGACAGGACGACCGCCAGGATGCCCTTGGTGCGCAGCTCGCGGCCGATCTGGGGCCCGACGTGCTCGGCGGCGAGCAGCGAGAAGGAGCCGAGGGTGGCGTTGTCGTTCTTGAGCGCGTCGAAGACCTTCTGGCTCACGTCCTTGGCCGAGGTCACCTGGTCCCAGGAAGAGAAGATGCCCTTCTCCTGGCGGGCGGCGACGATCGCCTCGCCGATGCCCGAGTAGTAGTCCTGGGCCGTGTCGGGGTCCTGGGCCGCCACGCCGTCGGGGTCGAGCTTGGTCAGCTCGGTGCCGATCGCCTCGGCGCCGACGCGGTTGAGGTCGAAGCCGCCGCCCGGGTTGTACTTCTCGTCGAGCGCCTGGAGGACGGTCGACTGGCTGCCTTCCTCGGCGCTCGCCTGCTCCTGGTCGGCCTGCTCGCCCTGATCCCCCTGGTCGGTCGCGGCGGCCGCCTGGTCGGTGCCATCCGCCGCAGGGCTGGCCGTACCGGCGTCGTCCGCCGCTTGCGCCTGGTCCGCCGCGTCGCCCTTGATCTGAGGCGTCTTGATCAGCACCTCGTTCGAGTCGGCCTCACCGAAGCGCTGGATCACTGCGTCGTCGAATCCGGCGACCTCCAGCACCCCGCGCAGGTCGTTGACCTCCGGGTACTGCTGGAACTTCAGGGTGAGCTGGGTACCACCGGCGAAGTCGATGCCCATGTTCAGCTTGCCGTGGACGAAGACCGCCAGCACGCTGACCAGCACCAGAGCCGCCGAAACGACCACGAAGCCCTTGCGGTACTTCATGAAATCGATGTGGGTGTCGCGCAGAAACTCCATTCCGTTCTCCTCGCCTCGTGGTCGGCTCTCAGATGGACAGTTTTTCGATCTTGCCGCGCCGCTTGGTCACGACGTCGAACAACCAGCGGCTGACGAAGAGCGCCGTGAAGATCGACGAGAAGATACCGACGGACAGGGTGACGGCGAAGCCGCGGATCGGGCCGGTTCCGAACTGGAAGAGGAACAGGGCGGCGATCAGCGTCGTGATGTTCGCGTCGTAGATCGACGAGCGGGCCTTGTCGAAGCCGTTGGCGATCGCCGAGCGGACCGTCCGGCCGCGGTGCAGCTCCTCCCGGATGCGCTCGAACACGAGCACGTTGGCGTCGACCGCCATGCCGATCGTCAGGATGATGCCGGCGATGCCGGGCAGCGTCAGCGTGGCCTTGAAGTAGGCCAGAGAGCCGAACACCAGGACCACGTTGAGGGCCAGCGCCAGCACCGCGTTGATGCCGGCGCGCTTGTAGACGACCAGCATGGTCAGGACGACCAGGACGCCGCCCAGCATGCCCGCGCGGAGCCCCTCGTCGATCGAGTCCTGACCCAGGGTCGGCCCGACCGTGCGCTCCTCCAGGTACTGAATGCCTGCCGGCAGGGCGCCCGAACGGAGCGCCGTCGACAGGTCCTGGACCTGTTCCTGGGTGAAGCTGCCTTCGATCACGCCGCTGTCGGAGATCCGGCTGTTGATGCGCGGCGCGGAGACGATCTTGCCGTCGAGCACGATCGCCAGGTAGCGGCCCACGTTGTCGCCGGTCAGCTTGCCGAACTTGTCGGCCCCTTCCGGCGTCATGCTGAAGTTGACCACCGGCTCCTGGAACTGGCCGAGCCCCGAATGGGCGTTCTTGAGGTCGCGGCCGGTGACGGCCGAGGACGCCTCGACCGCGTAGTAGCGCTGGCCGACGACCTCCTTGGTCTGATCGTTTCGGATGTCCTCGACCTTGATCTGGACGTCGTCCGGAAGGGTGCCGCCGTAGTGGGACAGGATCTCGTCACGGCTCGAGGCGCTGCCGCCGCCCTCGGGATACTCGACGATGCGGAACTCGAGGAACGCCGTGTCCTTGATCAGCTTCTTGACCCGCTCGGGGTCGTCGACGCCCGGGAGCTGGACGACGATGCGCTCCTTGTCGGGCTGCGCCACGATCACCGGCTCGGAGACGCCGAATGCGTCGATCCGGTTGCGGATGGTCTGGATCGCCTGGGAGACCGCGAGCCGCCGGGTCTCGGCCTGGTAGGAGTCGCGCATCTCGAAGACCACGCCGTCCGCGGTGCGCTCCGAGCGCCAGTGGGTCAGATACTTGTCGACGACGTCTTCGAGCTTGGAGTCGTCGGACGGCCCGACGCCGGTGAGCAGGAAGGTGGTGTCGGTGGTCTTCTTGGTCTCGGCGCCCTTGATGTCCTCGTCGTCGAGGACACGCCGCAGGCGGTCCATGTCGGACTCGGTCTCGGCACCCACCGCGTCCTCGGTCTTCACCTTGAGGACCAGGTGCATGCCGCCGCGAAGATCGAGGCCGAGCTTGAGCTTCTGGTCCAGCGGATAGGCGGAGAGCGCCAGGATCCCGACGATGAACAGGATCAGGAGGCCACGCCAGAGCAGACTACGGTTCATTGCTTACCACCTCCCGGCTCCGCCTCGCCCTGGAGACCGGCCACGGCCGACTTGGAGACGCGGACCTTCACGTTGTCTGAGATCTTGAGGAACACGACGCCGTCCTCGATACCCGCGACCTCGCCGTGGAGACCGCCGTTGGTCACCACCTTGTCTCCCCGCTTGAGCTCCTCGAGCATCTGCTGGTGCGCCTTCTGCCGGCGACGGGCCGGCTGGATCAGCAACACCCAGAAGATGATGAAGATGAGGATGAACGGGGCGAGCTGGGCGATCATCGCACCGAGGCCACCCGGGCTCTGCTGGAGCAGTGCCGGCAGCACCTGAAACGCTGTCGTCATCGGGACCTTCCCTTCCTGCCTTGGTTCGTGCCTCGGTTCGTCCACGGCGCCGGTGCGTACGGACACCCGGATGCCAGACCCCGATCCCCGGCCCCGAGCGGGGCACCCGACCAAAGTCGACGAGAGCCACGCTTCAAGGGTTCCTCGCTTCGTTCGGGGGAGCGGAGATGACGGGGTCACTGAGCGCCGCAAGCGTTCCGGACGCGGTAGCTTGGCGAATCTCGGCCATGAAGTCAAGGTAAAAGCTCAAGTTGTGGATTGTCGCCAGCGCCAGCCCGGTGATCTCGTGGGAACGGATCAAATGGGCGAGCAAAGCGCGGCTGACCCGCCGGCAGGTGGGGCATCGGCAGGTCGGATCGGGCGGCAGAGGATCGTCCCGGTAGCGGGCGTTCTTGAGCCGGACCACGCCGCCGCGGGCGAACAGATTCCCGTGGCGGGCGTTGCGCGCCGGCAGCACGCAGTCGAACAGGTCGACCCCCTGGCGCACGGCGTGGAGGATGTCGCCCGGGGTGCCCACGCCCATGAGGTAGCGGGGGCGGTCCGCGGGCAGCACCGGCGCCGTCCACTCCACCGTCTCGTGGCGCAGGGCGTCCGGTTCGCCGACGCTGACCCCGCCGATGGCGTAGCCGTCGAACCCGAGCGCCGCCGTCGCCTCGGCCGCCCGTTCGCGCAGGCCGCGGTAGGCGCTGCCCTGGACGATACCGAACAGCCCGCCGGCCCGGTCCCCACCTGCCCCGTCACGGGCCCCGTCACCTCCGCTCCGGCCGCGCTCCCACGCCGCGCGCGAGCGGGCGGCCCAGGCGAGGGTCCGGTCGACCGCCGCGGCTGCCCCCTCTTCGCTCACCGGCCAGGGCGGGCACTCGTCGAGCACCATGGCAATGTCGACCCCCAGGCGGAGCTGGCTCTCGACCACCCCCTCGGGGGTGAACCGGAGCGGCGCACCGTCGACGTGGCTCTGGAACGACACCCCGTCGTCGTCGATGCGCCGGCGGGCCGCCAGGCTGAAGACCTGGTAGCCACCGCTGTCGGTGAGGATCGGCCGCCGCCATGAGGTGAAGGCGTGGACCCCGCCCAGGCCTTCGATGACGTCGATTCCCGGACGCAGGGTCAGGTGGTACAGGTTGGACAGCATCACCTGGGCACCCATCGCCTCCAGGGTGTCCGGCGGCACGCCCTTGACCGCTCCCAGGGTCCCCACCGGCATGAACGCCGGCGTCTCGACCACGCCGTGGGGCGTGGTCAGCCGTCCCCGCCGCGCCCGGCCGTCGGTCGCGGTGACCTCGAAAGTGAGCACGGAGGCGCGATCCGCTACGGCGAGGTCTGCTCGCCGGACCGGTCGCCGCGGGTCTCGACGTCCGGCGGCAGGTCGAGCTCGAAGCGCTTCGGCGAGATGTCCGGGTTGATCTCGAGGTCGGAGAAGCGGTAGTCGGTCGAGTCGCCGCCGGGCTCGACATAGCGCAGGCGCACCGGGACGAAGATCTTGTGGTCGATCCAGATGTCCATCGACTGGATGCGCTTGGCGATCCGCGGGTAGCGCGGGTCGAGGCTCAGCCGGTACGGCGCGTTCGGATCGTCCGGGAAGGTGACGCTCACCCGGAAGTAGTCGAGCAGGGTCTCGAGCGAGCCGCTCGCCCCCATGTACTTGAAGACCTGCTCGGAGTAGCGGCCGACCGGCAGCACCTCCGCCTGCTTCAGGTCCCGGTACCAGGTGGTCATGGTGTCCTCGCCGATCACCACCACCATCGGGTTCGGCTCGGTGAACTCCCAGCGCACCCGATCGGGGGCGAGGAACAGGAACCGCCCGCGGGCCACCTCCGGCTCGACGAACAGCTCGCTCTCCTTGCGCTGCATGAAGTTCGCCTCGAGCGAGTGGAGCTTGGACTGCGCCGCCTTGACCCGCGCGAACAGGGCGTCGAGCCGCTCGGCGCCCGACAGGCCGGTGGCGTCGGGGTCCGGCGGCGTCGCCGTCGCGGCGCGGGCCGGTGCCGGGGCCCCGAGCAGGAGCAGGACCGGAGCCAGGAGAATGAGCTTGCTGAGCAGAGACGGGAGGGGAAGGAATCGACGCATCGACGGATCTCGGTGGGCGGCGGAGCTGGTTCGGAGGTTCAGCGGGCCAGGGGGTTGTGGAGCGCCCGGAGCGGACGCTCGGGCAAACGGCACGGAGAAGCAAACCGCGTCCGCGGCGGGAGAATTTCGCCCGGCCGCCCCGCCCGGCCCCGTCGGGACCGGGCACGAAAGGGCACGCGGCGCTCTCAGGACGCCCAGACCCGGAGCTCGACCCGGTCCGGGCGCCTCTCCGGTGTCTCCGGCGCCGCCTCCCCATGCCGCGCCTCGACCGCCAGCGCCCCGAGGAACCCCGGCGCCGGCTCCAGGCCGACGAGATCCCAGCGCCCGACCTCCTCGGGCTCCTGATCGAACGCGACCAGCCGCGCCTCGCTGCCGGGGGCGAGCTCGACCTCGAACGCGGTCGTCGGCAGCGACAGCCCGTCGCCGCGCGCCTTGACGTAGGCCTCCTTGCGGGTCCAGGCGGTGTAGAAGCCGGCCAGCCGCTCGGTCTCCGGCAGGCCGGCGAAGGTGCGGCGCTCCCGGGGCGCGAAGAAGCGCTCGACCAACAGCGGGGCGTCGTCGAGCGGGCGGAGCGCCTCGACGTCGACGCCGACCTCCCGGTCCCAGGCGACGGCGAGCAGGGCGGCGTTCTGGGAGTGGGACAGGTTGAACCGCAAGGCGTCCCCGCCGGCGCCTCCGCCCCCTGCGACCAGGCGGGGCTTGCCCTTGGTCCCGTAGGCGAAGGAGAGCGCCGCCGGATCGCGGTCGAGCAGGCGGCCGAGAATCTCGCGCAGGGCGCCGCGGCCGGTGGCGAAGCGGCGCCGATGGACGTCGAAGCGGAAGCGCTCGGCGCGGGCGCGCTCGTCCGGCGCCAGGTGGGCCGCCAGACGCTCCGGCGCCAGCGCAGGGCGGTCCAGGTCGATCAGCCAGACGCCGACCGTGCGCTCGTCGGGTAGAGAGGAGCCGCCCGCCGACGCCGGCACCGCGGCCGCCGCCGGCCACGGGGAATCGATCGTCAGCGTCGCCGCGTCCCGGACCACGGAAGGATCGTAGCAGCGGCCTCAGCCGACCGCGACCGGAAGCCGGGCCAGCTCCCGGCGGACCGTGGCGAGCACCTCCGCGTGCCGCTCGGTCAGGAAGAAGTGGCCGCCGTCGAACATCTGCATCCGGAACGGCCCCCGGGTCTCGTTGCGCCAGGCTTCCAGGTGCTCCTCCGAGACGTCCTCGTCACCGACGCCGCCGAGCGCCGTGATCGCGATGTCGAACGGCTCGCGCTCCGTCTCCGGCCGGTAGGTCTCCGAAACGGCGAAGTCGGCGCGCAGCAGCGGCTCCACCAGCTCCATGAGCTCCCGGTTCTGGAGCACCTCCTCCGGCGTCCCGCTGTAGCCGCGGATGGCCTCGATGAACTCCTCCCGCGGCAGCTCGTGGATCGGATCCTTGTCGTCGCGCACGCCCGGAGCCGGGCGGCCGGAGACGAACAGGTGAAGCGGCAGGCGGGAGGGGCCGAAGCCGTTGCCCGAGACGCGGGCGGCCAGGCGCCGGGTGACCTCGAAGGCGAGGGCGCCCCCCATGCTGTGGCCGAAAAACGCGAACGGCCGGTCGAGCCGGGGGACCAGGGCCGCGGTGGCGGCGTCGGCCAACGGCTCCATGAGCAGGAACGGCTCCTCGCGCCAGCGGGATTCGCGCCCCGGGAGCTGGACCGCGCACACCTCGACCCAGTCGGGCAGATCGTCCGGCCACAGGCGATACACGGACGCCCCGCCGCCGGCGTAGGGAAAGCAGAACAGCCTGAGGGTCGCCCCGGGCCGCGGCCGAAAGATCTTGAGCCAGGGGCTGACGCCGGTCGAGCTCATGCCGTCAGTCCGCGTCCTTGGCGGCCGCCTTCTCCATCTCCTCCATCTTCTTGCGCAGGGACAGGGGACGCATGTCGGTCCACACCTCTTCGATGTAGTCGAGGCACTCCTGCTTCGTACCTTGCTTGCCCACATCGTTCCAGCCCAAGGGGTTCTCCCGATCGGCCGGCCAGATCGAGTACTGCTCTTCGTGGTTGATGACGACCTTGTAGGTCGTGGTGTCTTCGCGTTCCCACTGGTCCATCGAGCTGGATCCTCCTGGTGGTACCGATTCTTGGAAGCGCCGGCCGGGGCCGCCTGGACTCCGGAATGCGGCGTCACGGGTTCAAGGTACAGCTTCAGCCTCCCGGCCGGCCGGGCCGGCAGACAGAGGCGGCGTGCGCAACTCTGTAGTGCGCGCGGCGCACAAATCCGTGACCGGCCGCCCGCCCAAACTCTGTTGACAGGTTCGGGGGCTGGTGCTAGCTTCGCGACCCCGTCAGGCCAGCAGTTCGAGGAGGACTTCAAGAGATGCCAGAGCTCGGAAAGAAGCACGAGTGCTCCGAATGCGGTGCGAAGTTCTACGACCTGGGCAAGCCGGACCCCGTCTGCCCCCGTTGCGGCGCAAAGGTCGCCGGCGAGGACGAGGATCAGGCCAAGTCGAAGAGCCGCCGCAAGACGAAGAAAGCCGCACCGGCCGAGGCGACCCCTGAGCCGGAGCCGGAGCCGGAACGCAGCTCCTCCGAGCCAGACCTGACCGGGGACGACGACTCCTTCGAAGACCTCGATGACGAAGACCTCGAAGACGAGGATCTCGAGGGGCTCGACGACGAAGAATTCGACGACGAGGACGACGACGACCTCGACGACTGAAGGCATCCGACCCGCGTCCGACGGCTCCGCGCAGGCCCCTCCCTGCGAGCGGCCTGAACGGTTCGAGCGGCCACGGCGACCGCGCAGAGACGCCACCGTCTTCGCCCTCGCCCTCGGCGCCAATCGGGCCGTCGAGCGATCGACCCGCTCGACCCTGGCCGCCGCCCTCGAACGGCTGGCCGAAGCCCTCGGCCCCCTCGAGATCGCCCCGCTCTACCGCAGCGCCCCGGTTCCTCCCTCAGACCAGCCCCCCTTCTTCAACACCGCCGCCCTCGGCACGACCCGGCTCGCGCCCGGCGACGTCCTCGCCGTCGGGAAGGCTCTCGAGCTCGCAGCGGGCCGCCAACGCGCCTCTTCGGTAGGGCGCGCCCACGCCGACCCGCGCCCTCTCGACGTCGACCTGGTGCTGTTCGGCTCCTGCGTGAGCGACACGCCCGAGCTGACGCTCCCCCACCCACGGCTCCGGAGCCGGCGCTTCGTGCTCGAGCCGCTCGCCGCCATCGCGCCCGATCTGCCCGTCCCACCCGACGGCCGGACCGTCGCCCAGCTCCTGGCCGCCCTCCCCCCCGCGCCTCCCGAGGAGTGGATCGAACAGATCCCTTGGACCGGTTAGGGAAGGGGACAGGGGGTTGGAGGGGCGACCAGCTACTCCACCTGATTCATCCTGATCGGATGATCTACCCGGCGCGGCGTCAACGTCTCCCCCTCGGTCCGCGCCACGAAGCTCGCCGCCGTCAGGTCGCCGGTGACGTTCACCGCGGTGCGGAGCATGTCGAGGATCCGGTCGACCCCGAGGATCAGGGCGATGCCGGCCGCCGCCTCCGCCCCGCCGATGCCGATCGACTGGAGCACCAGGATCAGGATGATGATGCCGGCGCTGGGCACGCCGGCGGCGCCGATGCTCGCCAGGGTCGCGGTGAGGACGATCTTGAGCTGCGCCTCGATGCCCATGGGCAGGGCATAGATCTGGGCGATGAACATGGCCGCCACCGCCTGGTAGAGGGCCGTGCCGTCCATGTTGACCGTGGCGCCGAGGGGCAGCACGAAGGACGCGATCGAGCTCGACACCCCCAGGTCCTCCTCCGCCGTCTCCATGGTCACCGGCAGCGTGGCGTTCGAGCTCGACGTGGAGAAGGCCACCAGCGGCGCCTCGGCGATCCGCCGGAAGAAGGTCACCGGGTTGAGCTTGACCAGGAAGCGGATGACCAGGGCATAGGTGCCGAAGGCGTGGAGCAGCAGGCCGGCCACCACGGTCAAGGCGTAGAACAGGAGCGAACGCAGCAGGTCGAGACCGAACCTGGAGATCACCGAGGCGATCAGGGCGAAGACCGCGTACGGCGCCAGCTTCATGATCCAGTCGATCAGCACCATGACCGCGTCGTTGACCCCTTCCGCCACCCGGAGCACCGCGTCGCGCCGCTCCTGGCTGACCTGGGTGATCGCCGCGCCGAACAGGATGGTGAAGACGATCAGCGGCAGCAGGTCCATGTTGGCGGCCGCCTGGATCGGGTTGCGCGGGATCATGTCGAGCAGCACCTCGCCGACCGACGGGCTCTCGGCCGCCATCGCCATCTTCTGGCCGGCCTCGTTGGCGAACTGGGCCGACAGCTCGTCGCGGGTCTGGGGCTCGATCCGCGAGCCGGGCTGGACCAGGTTCGACAGCAGCAGCCCGATGCACACCGCGATCGCCGTCGTCGCCATGTAGTAGGCGATGGTCTTGCCGCCGATCCGCCCGAGCTTGCGCAGGTCGCCGAGCGACGCCGTGCCGATCAGCAGGCTCGCCGCCACCAGGGGGACCACGACCATGGTGATCAGCCGGATGAAGGCGGTGCCGACGGGCTCGACGAAGGCCAGCGCGGCGGTCAGCCAGCCGACGGCGAACAGGTTGGCGACGAGGCCGAGGACGACGCCGAGAATCAGTCCGATGACGATCTTGGTGTGAAGCTGCATGGAGACTCCGCCAGAGCGCGAGCGTGGGACGAACCGGACCGCGGCGGGACCGGCGGCTTCAACGGGATGCGTCCTCCAGGTCGCCGAGCAGGCGCCGCGCCTCCGCCTGGGCGCTGCTCAGCTCCACCGCCCGGGGAGGGGTCACGGGCCGGGCGAGGATGGCGCGGAGCTGCTCGATCGCCTGGCGCCGGCTCTCCGGCCGGTGATCGAGCAGCGCCTCCGCCAGGTAGAGGCGGTTGAGCGGCTCGTCCGGCGCCTCGGCCACCGCCTTCTCCAGCTCGGAGATCGCCAGGCCGCGGTCGATCCAGCCGGTGAAGAACGGGATCTTGGGCGCCTCGGAATGAAGCCGTCCGAGCACCCGGTGGGGGCCGGCACGCTCGACGTCCGGGTCGAGGGCGAGGGCGGTCAGCGCGTCGTCGCGCACCGTCCCCGCGACCCCCTGCCGGGCCGCCGCCAACCGGCCGAAGGCGTCGCCCCAGAGCCCCCAATGGACCCCCGACCAGAAGTAGAGCGCGGCGGCGTCCTCGCGCAGACCGTCGACCCGCGTCAACCGCGCCACGCGTTCGCCGGGATCGAGGTCGCGGAAGGCATCCGGCTCCGCGCCGGCGCGGCGCGCCAACCGGGCCAGGGCCGCCTCCGCCGCCTCCTTGCCCCGTTCGAAGACCTGTCGTCGCCGCTCCTGGTCGCCGGCCAGGTACTCGCCTTCGAAGTAGAGGGCCGTCAGCAGACCCTTCCAGGCGGCGAAGTCGTCGCCGTCCTCGTCGACCGCGGCCTGGTAGTCGTCGACGGCGCGGCCGACGGCCGCGGCGTCGGGCCGCCAGACGCCGCCGACCTGGTGCGCCCGTTCGGCGAAGGCGCGGTCGCCGGCGTTCACCAGGTCGACGGTCGCGGCGCCCTCGGGCGTCGAGGCTGCCGCGGGGGCAGACGATTGGGCACGAGCCCACGGCACGGCGAACGCCACGCTGGTCACCAGCGTCAGCAGGATCAGGAGCGGGACCGTCGATGGAGCCGGACAGCGCATCGGGGGAACGGCTGGAGTTATAGCACGTTGCTATGATCCACGGCGTGAGCCCCCACCCCCGCATCCCCCTGTTCCCGCTCCCGGACGTGGTGCACTTCCCGCACACGGATCTGAAGCTCCACGTCTTCGAGCCGCGCTACCGGCGCATGGTCCGGGACGTGATCGGACGGGACGAGCGGGCCCGGTGGATCGGCATGGTGCTGCTCAAGCCCGGACCGGAGCGGGGCTTCGGCCAGCCGCCCGCCATCTTCCCCGAGGGGACCGCCGGACGCCTGGTCGACATCGACACCCTGCCCGACGGCCGCTCGAACATCGTCCTGCGGGGCGAGTTCCGCTTCGCCGTCGAGTACGAGGAGGAGAACCTCCTCCTGCCCTACCGGCGCGCGGTGGTCCGGCCGCTCGAGGAGACCCAGGTGGACGAGAGCGACCCGGCGGTCCAGACCATGCGCCGGGAGATCCTGGTCATCGTCCGCGGCCTCGCCCAGGAAATGGGCGACCAGTTCCCGGTCGACCACCACGACCTGGCGGACCTGACCGCCCGCACCAGCTTCGAGTACCTGGTCAACGGACTGGCCGCCCAGCTCGACGTGCCCGCCCTGCGCAAGATCGACCTGCTCGAGTCCCCGCTCCCCGACCGCGCCGTCGAGCTGCTCCGCATCCTGCGCAGCCGCCGGCGGGTGCTCGACCTGCTCCGCCCCTACCGGCGCCTCGCGGACGGAGCCGAATGGAACTGATTCGCCCCGTGCTCGTCCCCTTGCCGGCCCGTCCGGAGGCCTCCCCCGCGGCATGCTGACGATCCGCGACCCGGTCCACGGCTTCATTCGCGCCGACACGCTCGAGGCCGCACTGATCAACAGCCGCCCGGTCCAGCGGCTGCGCTTCATCCGCCAGCTCGGCCTGACCTACATGGTCTACCCGGGCGCGGAGCACAGCCGCTTCAGCCACGCCCTGGGCGCCATGGAGCTGGCCGGCCGGGTCTACGACGCCCTCGCCGCCAAGAGCGGCGGCCTGCTGCCCCAGGGGCCCGAGGCGGTCGAGCGCCGCGCCGTCCGCGCCGCCGCCCTGCTCCACGACGTCGGCCACGCCCCGTTCAGCCACTCGGCCGAGGAGCTGTTCGACGAAGGGATCGATCACGAGGAGATGACCCGCCGGCTGATCGCCCACGAGGAGATCGCCGAGATCTTCGCGCACCACGGCGGCGCCCTCGACGAGCGGCGGGTCGCCGGCCTGATCGCCGGCGCCCCGGAGGGGGAGGAGACCTCCAGCGAGGGTGAGCCGGGCGTCGACCACCTGCTCGCCCAGATCATCTCCAGCGAGCTCGACGTCGACAAGATGGACTACCTGCTGCGCGACAGCCTGTTCTGCGGCGTGCGCTACGGCAGCTACGACCTGGACCGGCTGCTCGACACCATGCTGCCGATCGAAGACGTGGCGGCGGGTCGCTGGGGCATCGGCGTCGACGAGGGGGGCGTCCACGCCCTCGAAGCGCTGGTCCTGGCGCGCTACTACATGTTCACCCAGGTCTACTTCAACGTCATCAGCAAGGCGCTCGAGCTCCACCTGTCGCGCTGGCTGGTCGCCGCCGGCTGGCGGTGGCCGTCCGACCCGGAGAGCTTCCTGGAGCACGACGACGTGACCGTGACCTCCCGCATGCGCGCCTCCGACAACGTCCACTCCCGGGCGGTGACCACCCGCGCACACTTCCCGCTGGCGTTCGAGACCGACGAGCACCTCTCCGCCCGGCAACGCACCGCGTTCGAAGAGCTCCTGCCCCGGCTCGACGAGCGTTTCGGCCGGGAGAACCTGATCGAGTCCCATTCGGCGAAAGACCCCCACCGCTTCGGCCAGGGAAACCTGCTGGTGCGCCGGGCCGACGGCACGACCGTCACCATGGAGCGGGCCAGCCACTTCATCCGCCACCTGCAACGAATCGACCGCTACCGCGTCTACGCCCGCCCCGAGCTGCGCGACGAGGTCGAAGCGACCGTCCGCTCCCTCTGGGACGGCTAGAACGGCCTACCTCACAAGATCGCCGGTAGGGGGCGCCCCTTTCCCCCCGCCCAGGCCGGCGTCCGTCGGCCGTTCTGGTCGATCGGGAAAGGGCCCGAGGGATCGAGGGAAGACTCAGTAGATCGCGCCGAGGGCCTCGCGCAACGTCCCGTACTCGAACGAAAACCCCTCCTCCAGCAACCGGTACGGCACCGCCCGCCTCCCGTCGAGCACCACGTCCGCCATCTCGCCCAGGGCCAGACGCAGGGCGAAGGCGGGAGCCCGGACGAAGGACGGGCGGCCGAGAACCTGCCCCAGGGTCCGGGCGAGCTCGCGGTTGGTCACCGGCTCCGGGGCGGTCAGGTTGAACGCCCCGTCGGCGTCCTCGCTCTCGAGCAGGAAGCGAATCGCCCGGACCTCGTCGCGCAGGTGGATCCAGGAGACCCACTGGCGGCCGTCGCCGGCCGGGCCGCCGGCGAACAGCTTGAACGGCAGCGCCAGCCGGGGCAGCGCACCGCCTTCGCCGGAGAGGACCATGCTCGTGCGCAGCAGACAGCGCCGCACCCCCACCTCCTCGACCGGCCGGCTCGCCGCCTCCCAGTCCCGGGTCAGGTCGGCCAGAAATCCCTCGCCCGCCGGCACCTCCTCGGTCACCCGCCGCTCCTCCGGGTGATCGCCGTAGTAATCGATCCCCGACATCTGGAGCAGCATCGCCGGCCGCTCCGACGCCCGCTGGATCGCCTGGGCCACCGCCCGGGTCGACCCCGTCCGGCTGAGCCCTAGAAGCCGTTTGCGCCGGGCCGTCCAGCGCCGGTCCGCGATCCCGGCCCCGGCCAGGTTGACCACCGCCCGAGCCCCCTCCACCTCCTGGCCCCAGCCGGCGACCGTCTGCGCGTCCCAGCCCACGGCCCGCGCCCCGTCCGGCAGCCCCGACACCGCCTCCGGCCGCCGCGACAGCACCACGACCTCGTACCCCGCGCCGGCCAGCTCCGCCGTCAGGGCAGACCCGATCATCCCCGACCCGCCGGTCACGACCACCCTGCCTCGATCGCTCATGGTGAAGCGATCCTACCTGCAAGCCCGAGACGAGGAGTCTGCGCCGCAGGAGATTTCCCAACATCACCTTCTGCGGGAGGGGGGATTGACGAACGCTTCGCAGGGGAGCGGGCCGGGAGGCCCGGGCCGGAGGGCGTCGAGGGGCGCGCCCGCGTCGGCGCCCGAGCAGCCGGCCAGGCCCGGCGCGACCCGAGCCGAGGCGCACGTTGCCCCTCCAACCGTCCCACTTCGTGCGCCGTCCCGGAGGCCGGGCCTCCCGGCCCGCTCCGGCAGACGCCCCCTACACCGCCTCCAGCTCCTCCTCCAGGCGCTGCCGCTCCGCCAGCTCCGCGTACAGCCCACCGCCCACCAGCAGCTCCTCGTGGCTCCCCCGCTCCACCACCTCGCCCCCGTCGAGCACCAGGATCAGGTCCGCCCGGCGCACGGTCGAGATCCGGTGGGAGACGAGGAACACCGTCCGCCCGACGAACACCGTCGCCAGGTTGCGGAGGATCTCCTCCTCGGTGCTCGTGTCGACCGCCGACAGGCTGTCGTCCAGGATCAGGATCCGCGGCTCCCGGAGCAGGGCCCGGGCCAGGGCCACCCGCTGCTTCTGCCCGCCCGACAGCGTGATCCCCCGCTCGCCGACCAGCGTCTCCAACCCCTTCGGGAAGCCCTCGAGGTCGGACCCCAGCCCGGCCATCGCCGCCGCCCGCTCGATCTCTTCCCGGGTCGCCTCCGGCCGGCCGAGGGCGATGTTCTCGCGCACCGTCGTCGAGAACAGGAAGCTCTCCTGGGGCACCATGCCGATCGCCCCGCGCAGCACCCCGAGCGGCAGCCGCTCGACCGCGATCCCGTCGACGAACACCGTCTCCGGCGGCGGATCGACCAGCCGCGGGAGGAACGACAGCAGGGTCGACTTGCCCGACCCGGTCCGCCCCACCAGCGCCACCGTCGAGCCGGCCGGAGCGTCGAACCGGACGTCTTCGAGGATGCGCTCGGTCCCCTCGCTATACGCGAAGGTCAGGTTCCGCACCGCCACGTCGCCGCGGATCGCCTCGACCTCTTCCGGCGTCGCCGGGTCGGCGATGTCCGGCTCTGTGTCCAGGATCGAGCGGATGCGCCCGAGCGACGCCGAGCCGCGCTGGATCAGGTTGATCACCCAGCCGATGGCGATCATCGGCCAGATGAGCTGGTTCAGGAACAGGTTGAAGGTGACGAACTGCCCGACGGTGATCGTGCCGCGCAGCACCAGCACACCGCCGTACCAGAGCACGGCGACGAAGCCGAACCCGACCAGCACCTGGAGCAGCGGCCGGAACGCCGCGTCCCACAGGATCAGTCGCCGGTTGCGCTCCACGTGGCGCAGGTTGACCTGGTCGAAGCGCGCCTCCTCGCCCGCCTCCTGGGCGTAGGCCCGCACCACGCGGAGGCCGGCCAGGTTCTCCTGCACCCGGGTCGAGAGCTGCGAGAAGTTCTCCTGGACGTCCTCGAAGAGCTGGTGGATGCGCTCGCCGAAGATCTTGGTCCCCAGGGCCACGAGGGGCATCGAGGCCAGGGAGACCAGGGTCAGCGGCAGGTGGATGTGGATCATCAGCACCAGCGCGCCGATCGCCGTGAAGATCGTGTTGGAGCTGTACATGATGGCCGGCCCGCACATCATGCGCACGGCCTGGAGGTCGTTGGTCCCCCGGGCCATCAGGTCGCCGGTGTAGCGGTCGGTGTAGAAGCCCAGGGAGAGCCGCTCCAGGTGCCCGAAGTAGACGTTGCGCAGCTCGAGCTCGATGTCCCGGCTGACGGTGACCAGGATCAGGCGCTGGAGGAAGGTGAAGACACCCCGGGCCACGGCGACCCCGAGCACCAGCGCGGCATAGGTCACCAGCACCTTGACCGACAGATCGGTGTGCAGGGCGTCGACCGCCCAGCCCACCAGCAGCGGGGTGATCAGCCCGAGCGCCACCGCCAGCAGGATCGAGAGCACACCGATCGCCACCCGGCCGCGGTGGCGGCGGAAGTACGGGCGGAGGAACTGGTAGTGGCTCAAACCGCCTGCCACCCTTCGAGGGTCGCGATCCGCCGGCGCAGATCGTCGGAGACCGGCACCGTCTCGTCCCGCGCGTAGTCGTAGCAGACCTGGACCGACCGGGCCTCGGCGTAGAGCGTCGCGCCGCCGGGCGACTCGACCCGGTAGTCGAGCTCGAAGCTCTTGGTGCCGATCCCCGGGCAGCGGATGCGGACCTTGACGGCGCCGCCGAACGGGATCTGGCCCCGGAAGTCGCACTCCATGCGCGCCAGGATGAAGGAGACGTCCTCCAGGTGGTCGCCGCCGCCGAGACGGCTCCAGTAGGCGAGGCGGGCGCTCTCGAGATAGGTGTGGAAGACCGCGTTGTTGACGTGGCCCATGCCGTCGATGTCCCGGAACCGGACCGGGATCTCGAGCTCTACCGGAAATGCGCTCATCGCGAGCTCCCTTCCAGAGGTTCCGCGCCCCGGACCGCGGAGACGATCCCCGCGCAGCCGTCCGGGTGGAGGGTCGTCTCGGCCGGCTGCGCCTTGACCACCAGCCGGAGGATCGGACGCCCCTCCTCGATGTACTTGGCCTCGTAGTTGGTCCGCGGCCCGTCGGGCCACGGCCCGTCCAGCCGCTCCACCGTCACCGCCGGGTGGCGCTCCAGGAGATCCACGACCACCTCGCCGTACTCCAGGTGATCGGTCGCGAAGTAGAGCGTGCCGCCCGGCCTGAGCGCGCCGAGCACGAGGTCGACCGTCGCCGGATCGAACAGCCGCCGCTTGTGGTGCCGCGCCTTCGGCCACGGGTCCGGGTGGTAGACGTGCACCACCTCGGCGAACCCTCGGGGGAGCACCGCCGAGAGCGCATAGAGCGCCTCGCCCCGGAGTGCCAGCACGTTGCCCAGCTTGCGGCGGCGCGCCCGCCGGACCAGGATGCCGAAGTACTCCGCCGCCATCTCGATGCCGAGAAAGCGCCGCTCCGGGTACTCCTCGGCCCGGCGCAGCAGGTAGCGCCCCTTGCCGAACCCGATCTCCAGCTCCCACGGAGCGCCCTCCGGCGGCACCAAACGGTCCAGCTCCAGCGGCGCCCCGGCCTCGGCCAGGGTCCACTCGTCACGCGAGCCGCCGGCGGCGAACAGCAGAGGTCGGGTCACGCAGTCCTCGAGAAGGGTTGAGCGATGGGCGGGCGCCCCGCTGCGGAGCGCCCCGAGACCGGGCCGGACAGTATAGCGGACGGGCCGTTCCGGTCCGGGAGGAACATCCGATAGGCTCACCGTGCCATGCCCGAGCGCGCCCCCGAACCGCCCCAGCCCTTCGCCCGCACCGAGCGCACCGCTCCCGCCGAGCGTGCCCGGACCGCGGAGCCGGACCCCGACCGGCTCATGCGCACCTGCCCCATCTGCGGCAAGGAGCTCGCCGAGCGCAAGTGCAAGCTCTACTGCCCCGACCCGGTCTGCGGCTACTTCCTCTCCTGCGCGGACTACTACTAGTCGACAGAGACACGGCAGGACGGCGTCGTGGCGGCGGGCTCAGCCCGCCGTCCAGACGATCGTGTCGTTGCCGTCGCGGGTGCTGTGGCCGCCGCCGGAGCGCTGGAAGTCGGGGACGCCGAAGGGCAGGTCGAACCGCGGGATGGGCGTCAGCGTCCCGTCGCCCAGGGGAGCGGCGTAGGGCGTCGCGTCCGGCAGGCCGCCGTCGTCCGGCCGGACCGCGTCCGGTACCTCCCCGAGCGCCTCGTTCCACGACGCGACGACGAAGTCGTCGTCCGCCGCCGGATGGGTGAGGTGGAAGAACGGCAGGTCGCCGAGCCCGGGCCAGTGCTCGACCGCGTGCCGGGCGCCCGCCCCGAAGGAGATCACCGCCTCGATCGGGTTCCCCGCCTTCAGCCGGTCGAGGAAGGCGTTGCGGTAGGACAGGACCGGCTCCTCCAGCGAGATCGCCCGCAGCTCCGCGTCGACCTGGCCGAAGACGCTGAACAGGAAGGTGTTGAGCATCGTGTAGGAGCGGACGACGCCGAGCCTGGCGAGAAACCCCTGCACCCGCTGCCCCGAGCTGCCGACGAAGATGCGGTGGGCGAGGATCTCGTTGGTAGACGGGTCCTGCCCGACGACGATCACCCGGGCCGTCCCGTCGAGGCGGCCGCGGTAGTAGACCGGCCCGAAGTCCAGGCGGAAGCGGCCCGACGGGTGATTCAGGTAGTGGTCGAGCGGCGCCTGGGCGAAGAACGCCTCCCAGCCCGGCGGCGGGCCGGGGTCGAAGGCCGGCGTGCCGGCGGCCGCCCGGATCGTCCGCGCCCGCTCGGAGAACGGGTCGTCCGCCAGGTCGCCCACCGTCTCGATGCCGAACGCGGCCTTCAGGTGGCCGGCATCCCCGGCGGAGACGCCGAGGAGGGCATCCGCCGGCGCCGCGAGAATCTCGGGGGCGGTCTTGCCACGATACGCCGCGTCGACCAGGTCATCGAAGGAATGGCTCATCGGGTCCTCCTCGGGGCAGTCTGTCGGATCTCATGGAGAGCTCCGTCGTGGAATCAGGCGGCGCTGGCGCAGGATCTGGCCCTGGTAGCCGAGCACCGCCGCCTCGTTCCAGGTCGCCGGCAGCCGCACCGTCAACGGCTTCTCGTCCGCCGCCAGGGAGGGACCTGCGGGCCGCCCGTCGGCGTAGACGTCGATCCGGTCGAGGCCCGAGGGCGCGACCTCGAGGCCGGCTTCACCGACCCGCTCGACCGCCAGGTCGGTCAACGGCTCGGAGGCGAGCAGGGCGCCGCAGAGGTCCAGCAGATCGCGGTTGCCGAAGGTCAGGTCGTCGCGGGTCAGGTCGTAGTGGATCTGGCCGGGGACCCCGACGTCCTCGATCAAGGCCCCCGCGGCGTCGCCGCTGCGCACGGCCCGCCGGACCGCGAGGCTGAACCCGATCCCCCCGGGGAGGCTCCCGAGGGCGTGATGGGTGCCCGCCAGGGCCCGCTGCACGTCGACCGGCGTCCAGACGTTGGCGCCCCCCGCCCCGGTGGCCCGGCCGACGGAGATCAACTGGCCGATCTGGTTGTCGACGAACCCCGCGGCGAACAGGTCGCCGGCCGAATAGGTGTTGGCGTCGACCACGCACACCACCGGACCGCCGTAGCACTGGCCCAGGTTGTTGCACAGGGAAGGCGGGGTCAGCGGCACCTCCCGGGAGTACGGCTCGCCGTTCTCGACCGCCTCCCGCAGACTGCGGCGCCAGGCGCCGAGCGAGGTCGCATTCTGGGGCGCGTCCGCCATCTCCCGGGTGAGGTCGGTGGCCAGGAAGGAGAACCGCGTGGGGGCGATCTCCCGCGGAGTGAAGAGCTGCAGCAGCCGCTCGGCGGCCCAGATGAGACCGCCGGGATTGGCCCGCGCGTCGACGATCAGGCCGCGCCGCGGCAGGAGCTTCAGCAGGCTCTGGACCTCCGCCAGGAAGCCGTCGTCGTCGATCAGATCGAAGCTCCACAGGCGGAGGTAGCCGAAGGTGCCGGAGGCGGTCTCGACCTGTTTGGCGGCGACGTTGTCCTGGAACCGGCCCGTGGTCCAGTGGCCGGTCGACGGGGCGTCCTTCCCGGCGACGGCGGACGGCGCGCCGTGCTCGTGCTCGTACCAGGCCTCGGGGGCGAAGAGCAGCTTCTTGGCCCGCCGCGTCGACTCCGCCGCGGGATCGACCGCCAGGGCGCGGTGCGCAGCGCCCGGAGCGGCTGCCTCCTCCCGCTCCTTCGCGCGGGCGATGTCGACCACCCGCCAGTCGATCCGCATCTCCTGCTCGTTCTGCTCGCCCTGCTCGCTGCCGCCCGGCGCCGGCGCCCGGTAGCCGACGTGGACCCAGTGCTCGTCCGGCGGCAGGCCGTAGCCGAGGGGCCGGAAGGTGAGGGACTCGCAGGCCCGGGCCAGGCGCGCGTCCGGCCTGCCGCCGGTCTCCCAATCCGCGTAGCGCTCGACGGCGCGCTGGATGGGAACCCCGTTCCACCAGAGCACCTCGACGCCCTGGCCGAACCCCGATCCTTCGAACACCGGGTCGCCCTCCGCCACGTTGGAGACCAGGAACCGGGGCCCCTCGGTGGGACCGAACGGCTCGACCATGAACGGCAGCAGGGCGACCTTCCGCCGCCACTCGGTCGGCCCCAGGTAGCGGGTGTGGGCGTCCCGCAGCTCGGTCAGGATCCGCGCCAGCCCGGCGTGGAACGCCCGCTGGGACAGGGTCGGGGCCCGCTGCCGCAGCAGCCGGAGCTGCTGGATCGGATCCTTGCCGTACATGGCGCGCTTGAGCGGCAGGTGGACGTAGAGCCCCTCCATCAGGGAGAGGAAGGTGTCCACCACCCGCTCCCGGTCGCCGCTCTTCACGGACCTCTCGGCCGCCGCCAGCTCCCGGGCGTAGAACGCCGCCAGGCTCTCGCCCCGCTGGGCGGAACGGATGGCGTCCCGCGTGCTGGCCTCTCTCATGGATGACGGCTCGGACACCTGGCCTCCTCGGCTGTCCTCTTCGGCTCTCCTCGCTTCGGCGTCAGGCGTAGAAGCGGTCCAGATCGTCGAGCACCCTCTCGGGGAACGGGTTGCGCTTCACCTCCGCGCGCCACGGCAGGTCGTGGCGCAGCGACGGCGGGTCGGGGATCACCACCGAGGACGGGTCGGGAGGGGGGCCGGCCTGCACGCCGCCGGGTCCGGGCATGTCGAGCTCCAGGATCAACGGGGCCTTCGCCGACGACATCGCGGCGGTCTCCATGTCCGCCAGGGCGCGGAGCGCGCTCAGGCCGTTGGCCATGGCGCCCGCCGGGTCCTTTCGGACCTGGTCGAAGCGGTCGAGGACCCGGGACCAGAACCACCGCCGCGTGGGGTCATCCGGATCGACCAGGGCGATCCGGCGGCGGTGCCCGCCCCCCAGGTGGACGGAGGTGCTCGCGGTCACCCCGGCGCCGTCCATCAGGTGCTTGGTGCCGAGGCGCGCCTGGCCGCCGACGATCACCAGCAGCACGTCCTCCTCCCGGGCGAGCACCAGGTTCTCCCACGGATCGGCGTCCCGCGCGTCGGCGATCACGGCGACGTCGCCGAGGGCGCCCGGCACCAGCCGCCCCGCCTGGGCGGGCCAGCAGCGGGCGAGGGTGTCGCCGGGGTTGGCGGTGACCATCTGCGCCAGGTCGAAGGCGGTCAGCCCGAGCCCCTCGTGCTCCGACCACAGCCGCGCCACCTTGATCTCGCCGAGGAGGTTCTTGGAACCGGACGGCCCCCAGTCGCTGCCCAGGCAGACCGTCACCCCCTCCCGCCGGGCCGCGGCGACGTCGGCGGTCTGCAGCCCGTAGAGCCACAGGTTGGAGAACGGCGACCACACCAGGCTGCCCGGTCCCGCGTCGCCCGCCAGCCGCGCCCGCTCTCCCCAACGGTGGAAGGCGCTGCCGTCGACCGCGTTGAGGTGGATCGCGATCAGCTTCTCGCGCAGACAATTGGTGTCGGCGACGTCCTCGAGCTCCCGAGCCACCAGGCTGCCCCGCTGACCTTCCGCACAGTGGTAGAGGAAGCCGCTGACGCCGCGCTCGAGCAGGTCCGCACGCTCCCGGAGACCGTCCGTGTCGAGGGTCAGGGCGGAGGTCCGGATGAGGTTCCGGTTCCCGGTCCCCAGGTCCTCGTCGTCGACCGACCGCACCAGCAGGTTCACCGGGTTGCGGTTGCGGCTCGGCCACCCTTGGATGGCGGTGGAGCCCCCGGCCAGCGCCCGGGTCTGGACGTAGACCAGGAGGGCCTCCGGCGCGCCGGAGGCGAGCAGATAGGCGGGCCAGGTGATGCGCGGCTTGTAGGACGGCTCGTCGGGCCACCGGTCGTGGTGGAGGTACGGAGTCTCCTGGGTCTCCTCCCGCCACAGGGGGAGCGAGTTGTAGCCGATGTGGGAGTGGAGGTCGATCAGTCCCGGGTAGACGAACGCCGATCCGACGTCGACCTCCGGGGCGGACGAGAAGCCGCTCGGTGCCGCCTCTCCCTGGGCGCGGACCGCGGCGACCCGGCCGTCGTCCGTGAGGAACAGCTTGCCGGTGAACGAGGCGGTCGGGTCGCGTGGATCGAGTGGGGCGATCCGGCCGGAGACGATGAGCGCCATGACCTCCTCCCCGGGGACCGAGCCCGTGAGCCTCGGCCCCTACTGAGCCATCGAGTGCGACACCAGGTTCGTCATCCAGTGCGACATCCAGTGCGACATTCGAGAATGCTTCACGATTCGTTGATTGTGAAATAAATAGAAGATGCCGTCAAGAGCGCCGATCACGACGGTGCTCTTCCGGGGCCCGGGCTCGAGGGGGCGCGGCCCGCCCAGATCGTTCGGGACGCCTCTGGCCTGTCCGGGGCGACCGGTCGCCGGGAGCTATCGCTCGGGGTTCCAGATCGCCACGTCCTCGAGCGGCTTGCGCTGGAGGTCGGGCACCTCGCACCCTGCGGCCGGGTAGCCGATGGGGAACAGGATGAACGGCTTCTCGTTCTCCGGCCGCCCCAGGATCTGGCTCAGGAAGCGCATCGGGCTCGGCGTGTGGGTCAGGGTCGCCAGCCCCATCCGGTGGAGCGCCGCGATGAACAGCCCGCAGGCGATCCCCACGCTCTCCTTGACGTAGTAGTTCTTCCGCTTCGCCCCGTCCGCCTCGACCCCGTAGAGCTCCGCGAACACCACCACGATCCACGGTACCGTCTCCAGGAACGGCTTGTGCCAGTCCGTACCGAGCGGCGCCAGCGCCTCCAGCCACTCGGGCGGCATCCGCCCCTCCTCGTAGCTGATGTACTCCTCCTGCTCGGCGGCGACGCGGATCGCCCGCTTGGTCTCCGGGTCGTCGATCGCCACGAACCGCCACGGCTGGCGGTGGGCGCCCGACGGCGCGGTCGAGGCGGTGCGGATGGCGAGCTCGATCGCCTCCCGCGGCACCGGGTCCGGAGCGAACTCGCGCACGCTCCTGCGGCGGTCCATCTCCTGGTAGAAGCTCCGGGCGCGCTCCAGGGTCTCCTCGGGGGCAACACGCTCGAAGTCGAGCGCGACGGGTCGGTAGCTCACGAATCCTCCCGCGCCAGCTCGTCGTCGATCGTCGCGGCGAGACTCTCGTAGGTGACGGTGCCGATGACCGTGCGGCCGTTGATGTAGATCGCCGGCGTGCCGGACACCCCCGCGACGGTGCCTTCGCGGACGTCCTGCCGCACCGCCTCCGCCTGCTCGCCCCCCTCCAGGCAGGAGAAGAACGCCCCGGGGTCGAGGCCGGCTGCCTGCGCCTTGGCCTGGAGATCCTCGGTCTCGAGCTTCGTCTGGTCGGCGAACATCGCGTCGTGAAGCTCCCAGAACTTCCCCTGGGCGTGGGCGCAGAGCGACGCCTCGGCCGCCTGGCGGGCGTGGGGATGGACGGCCAGCGGGAACTGCTTGAAGACCACGCGGAGCTTCTCTCCGTAGTGCTCACGGAGCCTCTTGAGGATCGGCTCCAGCTTGGCGCACGACGGGCAGGCGAAGTCGGAGAACTCGACGATCGTCACCGCCGCGTCCGCCGGGCCTTCGGCCGGCTCCCCCGCCGTGTCGATCGCGACCCGGAACGGCTCGAGGTCGTACGTGACCCGGTACTTGTCCTCGAGGTGGGTCAGGTAGTCCTCGTACGCCTGGCTCAAGCGCTGCTGCTCGAGGTAGACCTGGATCTGCGAGGCGACCTTCTCGAACGAACGGTTCGGGATCTGGGCCTTGTTCTGGTCGAAGAACGCCTTGGCGTCCGCGGCCGTGACCGGCTCCACCTTGCCCTGGACCTCCTGGGCGAGGAGCTGGTCGCGGCTCAGGCCGCGGGTCTTCGCCTCGGCCTGGAGCAGGCGATCGCGCACCAGGTTGCGGGTCGTGTCCTCCAGCACCTGGTGCCCCTGGCGCTTCGCCTCGGTCTGGCACTTCTCCAGCTCGACCCGCATCTCGGAGAGGCCGTCGGCGGCGGCCGCCTCGACCTCGGCCCGGGTGATCGACTCCTCGCCGATGTGCGCCAGGATCTCCGGCGGCGCGGGCGCCGCGGCGGCCGCGGCACCCCCTCCCACCGAGCCGGCGACGACGGTGCCGAGAACACCGGCCAGGACAGCGACGAGAGGGGCGCAGAGTGAGGTTCGGAAACGGTGAGGCGTCATCGGTGGAGCTCCTTCGTCGGGCAGATCTAGCGGCGCGAACTTACCGGCCGGCCGCTCCGGGGCCGAGTGCGCCCGCGGCCGGGACCGGCGGCCGCGCCGGGGCCAGCGGGCGGGCGCTCCGAGGGGCTGGCCGGGGATCGAACCGGCGCCAGGTGACGGGCCAGCACGCCGTCGACGATGCGGCCGGGCGGAATCCCCCGCAGGCGGAGCGCCGGGGCCCGGAGCAGCTCCTCCGCCGCCGCCAGCACGGCCCGCGAGAGCGCCGCGGCCGAGCCGCCCGAATCGGTCGAATCGGTCGAATCGAAAGGAGCGCCCCGATCGTCCGGCAGGCGCTCACGGGCCTGCACCAGGGCGCGGGCCGCGATCGCCCACGGGCGCCCGGCCCGGGGGTCGGACCAGTCGCCCGCCGCCTCGATGGCCTGGGAGGCCGCGAGGATCCAGGCCGGTGACGCGCTCGACGCCCACCCCGCCAGACACTGGGCGAGCCGGCCGGCGAGCGCCTCCACCTCGTCCTCCGGCAGGCTCGCCGCCGGTCCCAGGTAGACCGACAGCGCCCGGCTCCGCAGCGTCGGCAGCAGATCGAGGCGGGACGGGGCGAGGAGCAGGAAGTGCCGCGGCGCCGAGGTGTGGGGCTCCTCCAGGGTCTTGAGCAGCGCGTTGGCCGCCTCGCCGGTGAGGGTCTCCGCGTTGGCGACGACGAACACCTGGCCGCGGGCCTCGAACGGCGAGACCTGGGCCGTCCGGAGGAACGTCTTGGTCGCCTCGACCGAGGTCGACGTCTTGAGGTCGCGCTCGAGGATCTGGACGTCCGGGTGGAAGGGCTCGGTGTCGCTCCGGGCCCCTTCGCTGCCCGCCGCGCCCTCCGCAGGAAGGGGGATGCGCCGGCAGTGGGCGCAGGCGCCGCACGGGCGGCTCTCCGCCGGCTCCGTGCAGAGCAGAGTGCGGGCCAGCTCCAGGGCGACCCGGCGGCGCGCCGCGTCGGTCGCCCCGTGGAGGATCACCCCCGGATAGAGCTCCCCCCGGCGCGCGAGCTCCAGGGCGTGATCGGCGTTCATCCCCCCGTCTCCTCGACGGGGGACACCCCCTCGAGCCGCTCGCCGGGCAGCTCCAGCAGGTCGGCGAGCGCCGCCCGCACCTGGCGGGCGGTCTCCTCGCGGGGACCGGAGGAGTCGACCACCCGGAACCGCTCCGGCTCGGCGCGGGCGAGCTCCAGGAAACCGTCCCGCGCCCGGCGGTAGAACTCCAGGGTCTCGTCGTCCAGACGGCGCTCGTCGGGCTCGGTCGAGCGCCGCGGGCAGGCGCCGCGCGCACGCGCCACCTCCGGCGGCAGGTCGAAGAGCAGGGTCCGGTCCGGCACCCGGCCGCCGGTCGCCACCTGGTCCACCCGGTCGATCAGCTCCCGCGACACGCCGCGCCCGGCGCCCTGGTAGGCGCGGGTCGAATCGGTGAACCGGTCGCAGAGGACGTGCTCCCCGGCGGCGAGCGCCGGCTCGATCACCTCGATCAGATGCTGGCGGCGGCTGGCGAAGACCAGCAACAGCTCGACGGTGCCGTCGACCTCGCCCCAGCGGGGGTCGAGGAACACCCGCCGGATCTCTTCGGCGAGCGGCGTACCGCCCGGCTCATGGGTCACCCGGCAGGACTGCCCGGCCCCCCGGAGCGCGTCGGCGAGGCGGCGCAGATGCGTCGTCTTGCCACTGCCGTCGAGACCCTCGAAGGTGATGAACAGGGGGCGTACCATGAGAAGGCGAAGTTAGCACGCCACCCGGCCCCGCGTCGGCGGCAGGCGCCGGCCCCTCACTCCCCTCACTCCTCTCACCCCTCGTGGCCGAAGACCTCGTGCTCCAGCGCCGCCTTGCGCTCCGGCGCGACCTCGAACGCCGCCGCCAACCGATCGAGCCAGCCGCGCTCCGTCGCCGTCGCCTCCCCGTCGGCCATCAGCACCACCGCGGCCAGACGGTAGAGCGTCTCGCGCGCCTCGGGCGTCGGCGCCAGAGCCGCCAGCTCGTCCGGCGTCGGCGGCAGGACCAGATCCTGGTGAATGCGCCGCACCGACTCCTCCGGCAGGTCGGCGTCGTCGATCCGCCCGAGCACCATCGAGCGCTCCTCCCCGCTCAGCTCGCCGTCGGCGAGCGCCGCCGCCACCATCGTCCGCACCGCCGGCAGCACCGCGTCGGGGGGCAGCACGTCGATGTCCAGATCGTCCTCCTCCGGCCGCAGGTGAGCCGGGGCTGCCGAAGGCGCCGGAGCCGAAGGCGGGGCGGCGGGCGGCGGGGGAGGCGGAGGTACCGCGGCCGCGGAATCCTCCGCCGCGGCGACCTCGGCCGGTGGCGGAGGTGGCGGCGGAACCGCCCGGCCCGTCGGCGGCGCGCCACCGCCCGCGCTGGGCGGCACCTCCGTCCGCGACCCGGGTCCGGACCACGCAGGCGCCGTCGACCCCGGCCCCGCCTTCGACACCGCCAACCCTCCGAGGGCGGCAGCCCCGCCGAGCATCAGCAGATTCCGCACCCCCGCGCGCCGCACCATCCTGCGGATCATCCGCCCCTCGATCCCCGTCGAGCCACCGATCAGGTCTCCCAACATGCCGTCGATCAGTCCCATTGGGTTGCCTCCTGAGAAGAGATTGTGCCAGAACGCGATGGCGGGTAGGACTGTCCAGGAGGTCAGCCGCTCGTGTCGCCGGAAAGACACTCAGGCCGAACTTCCTTCCTTGCGGTCTTCCTCCGGGCAGGGTTGCGGAATCGCCTCCGCCTCAGATGCATCGACCGGATCACCCCCTTCGGGGCTCCCGCCGGAACCTGTCGCCAACCCCGTCCACTCTCGTCGCGGTGGATCGGACCGTTGAGCACCGATCTACCTGGACGATCCTCTGAATCCCCCCGACAACCCCCCGACCCCCTTCTCTCCCCCAGGGGGAGAAGGGGGCGCCCCCGCCCAGCCTGCTCCGTTGAGAGGACGGGGATTTCCACAGATCTTCTCCCAACATCTCGTACCCCGGGGCATAGGGGTCGACAGAGACTCCGAGAGGCAGCTCGGGAGGACCGCACCGGGAAACGTCGTGGGCCTGCGGGAGGACGAACGGCTCGCATTGGAGCGGGTCGGGAGGCCCGGGCCGTAGGGCGTCGAGGGACGCGCCCACGACCTCTCAAGAGTCAGCAGACCGGCGCATGGCGGAGAGGGCGAGCGGATCGCGTGAGGAGCGGCCGGGAGAGAGGGTCGTCGAGGGGCGCTGGCGGCCGCGTCCGCGACGGCTCTCGAGCGGCCGAGACCGTCCGACGCGGACGCCAACGAGGCGGGAGTTTGTCTCCCAACCCCCAAGTTCTCCCGCCGTACCCCCCCCCAGACCCTCCCTCCCGGCCGCTCCCGGCAGACGCCTCCCCCCCCCTCCCCCTCGCGCCTCTACCCCGCCACCACCCGCCACGCATGCGTCTTCACCACCATCCACACCCGCCCCCCCACCACGACCCCCAGCTCCCGCACCGCCTCGGTCGTCAAATGGGCCAACCACGGCCCGGCCCGCACCAGCCACGCCTCCCCGACCCGCGCCAGCTCATCCACCACCACCTCGACCACGTTCCGCGCCGACAGCCCCACCGGCCGCTCCGACGCCACCAGCACCTCGCTCGCCCCGACCGCCAGCAGCACCGACCCGCCGACCGCGAGATCCGGCGTCCAGGGGATGCTCATCTCGACCGGCCCCCCGCTCTCCAGCCGCACCCGCGTCACCCCACCATCCGCCCGATGGGCCACCACCCGCGCTTCGACCAGGGTCTCCGCCTCCGCCCCCTCGCCCCGCGCCCGCCGCACCAGCACCTCGCGCACCGGCCCGGACTCGCGCACCCGGCCGTCCTCGAGCACCACGACCTCGTCGGCCAGCGCCGCGGCTTCGTCCGCCCGGTGAGTGACCACCAGCAGCGGCACGCCGAGCTCCCGGCGCACCTGGCGAACCCGGGCGAGGGCCTTGCGCGCCCGCAACGGGTCGAGCCCGGTGGTCGGCTCGTCCAGGAGCAGCAGCCGCGGACGAGCCAGCAGCGCCCGGCCGAGGGCGACCCGGCGCCGCTCGCCGCCGGAGAGGTTGCGCGGCGAGCGGTCGAGCAGCGGCTCGAGGTCGAGGGCCGCCACGACGGTGGCGAGCTGCTCGTCCACCTCGTAGACCTCCTCGGCAGAGCGCCTTCCACGCCGGTAGCCGCCTCCAGGCCGGGAGCCGCCCCCGCGGGAGCACCCGAACAGCAGGTTCGAGCGCACCGAGAGATGAGGGAAGAGCGCCCCGTCCTGGGGGACGTAGCCGAGCCGGCGCCGCTCCGGGGGTAGCCGGAGGCCGCGCCCGGACGCCGTGTCCTGGAGCACCTCTCCGGCCACCTCGACCCTGCCGCGGGCCGGGCGCAGGCCGGCGATCGATTCGAGTAGGGCGGTCTTGCCGGCGCCCGACGGTCCGAGGATCGCGGCGGCACCCCCCAGCTCCGTTTCGACCCGCAGGACGAACCGGTCGAGGGGGAGCGTCAGGTCGAGCCGGATCACCGGTCCCGCCTTTCCCGTCGGCCTCAGCGGACTCACCGCTCCAACCTCCGCTCGCGCCGTCGCGTCAGCCACTCCACCACCAGCAGCAGGACGAAGGCGACCAGCGCCGAGATCCCGGCCAACAGCACCGCCTCCCGGTCACGCCCCACCTGGACCCGCTGGAAGATCGCCAGCGCCAGGGTCTGGGTCCGCCCGGGGATGTTGCCGGCGACCAGGATCGTCGCCCCGAACTCGCCCAGCGCCCGGGCGAAGGCCAGCACCATGCCTGCCAGCACGCCCCGCCAGGCCAGCGGCAGGTGGACGGCGAAGAAGGTGGTAACCGGGCCGCGCCCGAGGGTGCGGGCGACGCCGAGCAGCCGGGGGTCGACCTCTTCGAGGGCGGTGCGCACGCTCCGCACCAGGAGCGGGAAGGCGACCACGCCCGTGGCCACCACCACCGCCTTCCAGGTAAAAGCGACCTCGATCCCGAGGAGCCGGCGCAGCGGGCCGCCGACGGGGCCGTGGGCGCCGAACAGGAGCAGCAGCCCCAGGCCGACCGCGGTCGGCGGCAGGACCAGGGGCAGGGAGATCAGCGCCTCGACCGCCGCCCGCCCGCGCCAGGTGGGCCGCGACAGGGCCCAGCCGAGGGCCAGGCCGGGCGGCAGGATGAGCAGGGTGGCGGCGAGCGCGACGCCGAGGGTGAACAGCACCAGGTGGACGATGCCCGCCAGGTCGCTCACGGCGTCGGACCCGCCGAGTGCGCCAGGGGCTCGAAGCCGAACCGGCGGAAGATCGCCCCGGCTTCGGGCGAGCCCAGCCAGGACAGGAAGCTCGCCGCCGCCGGCACGTCGCCGCCGTCGATCGGCGCCGCCCAGTAGACGATCTCCGGCCCCGGGCCTTCGGGGTGAGCCGGCGGGCCGGGCACCCGGTAGACGACCGTCACCCGGTCACTGATCGCGGCATCGGTGGCGTAGACCACGCCGGCAGGCAGACTGCCGGACGCCACCGCCTCGAGATTCGCCCGCACGTCGAGGGCCGGCACCACCCGGTCCGCGAGCGCCGGCCAGACGCCCGTCGCCTCCAGCCAGTGGCGGGCGTAGACGCCGGCCGGCACGGCCTCCGGGTCGGGCAGGGCGATGCGGTCGAAGGCGAGCAGATCGCGGGCGCCGGCCACCGGCGGAGTCTGTCTACCCGGAGCCCCTTGCCGCGCGGCGGGCACGACCACCACCAGCGCGTTGGCCAGCAGCGCCACCTGCCGTCCCCGCACCGCGCGGGCCGCGGCGTCGAGCTGAGCCCGGTTGGCGGAGACGAAGAGATCCGCCGGCGCGCCGGCGGCGATCTGGCGCGCCAGGTCGTTCGAGCCGGCGAAGTTGAAGGCCACCGGCCGGTCCGGATGGTCGGCGCTCCAGGCCTCGCCCGCGCCCTCCAGGGCGTCGGCCAGGGAGGCGGCGCCGAAGACGAGCAGCGGAGGAGGTCCGCCGCAGCCGAGCTGGACGCCCAGGGCGGGGACCAGGACGAGGAGGGCGACCACGATCCCGAGGGGGATGGACCCGGTGATCGGGCTGCGGATCGAGCGGAAGACCGAGAGGGTTCGCTGCATGGCGCAGGCCGATTATCCCGCGAACGCCTTCAAGGCCGGTCGGGCGGGTCGGATCGCTCGGCCTGCTCAACCACCCCGACCGGACGCGCCGTCCCCGCCGGCCTCGCCGAGCTCGCTGGACTCGCCGGGCTCGCCGGACCAGCCGCAGGAAGGGCAGGAACCCGCCCGGCCGGCCGCGGTGCCGCCAAGTGAGATCGGCGGGCCCGGCTCCAGACGCCCCGTCTCGTTGGCCAGTTCGAGCCGCGCCCGGCGCACCGGCAGGCAGCTCGCGCAGGTGGCGAAGCGCTCCAGGTCCCACAGGTCGGCGGTGATCACCGGCTCTTCGCGACCTGACGACCCCAGACGCTCCATCGACCGTGCGCGGGCCACCCGGAGCGACCGCTCCAGGGCCTCTTCGAGCTGGCCGAGCCGGGGCGGCGTGAGCTCGCCGCGGGCGGCGAGCGCCGCCATGACGCTCCCGGCCCGATCTGCCCGGTCCGGCCCGCCGGTGCCGTCATCCACCCGGACAGGGATCAGGGAGACGTGGGTGGCACCGGCCGCCAGCGCGTGCTCGACCGAGCGCACCGCCCACGTGACCGCCTCCTCCGGCGGCACGAACGGGGCGCCGACCAGGACGAAGGCCCGGACCAGCACGCCCATCTCCCGCAACCGGGCCGCCGCGGCGCCGAAGTCTTCGAGCGCCATCCCTTTGTCGAGCCGCGGGAACGCCTCCGGGTGGACGGTCTCGAGCCCCATGGCGACTTCGAGCTCCGCACCGCCGCCCGCGTCGCCGGCCAGCGCCCCGGCGAAGCGCCGGCACAGATCCCCTCCCCGCCCCTCCCGCCCGTCGAGGATCAGGCGCGGATGGCACTCGACCACCACCCGGCGGGCCGGCGCCAGGAGCGCGGCGACCGCCCAGAGATCCTCCTCCGGCACCGCCCGGGGATCGAAGAAGTTGCTCGCGTTGTACAGCTTGACGACCGTCTCGTTCAGCTCACCTGGGGCCGCCCGCCGGCCAGATCCCGCTCCGGACCCGTCGAGGTCGCCGGGACCACCCAGCTCCCGGAGCGCGATCTCCACCTGCCGGGCGATCGCCCCGGGCGGGGTCGGCCCGTCGAGAGTCTCCCGCCACAGGTCGCAGAAGACGCAGCGGAACGGGCACTCGGCCCCGGCGAGGAAGATGGCCAGCGCCGGGGCCGGTCCGGCGCCTTCTGAGCCGGTCGAGCCGATCGAGCCGATCGAGCCGGCCGGGCCGGCCGGGCCCCTCGATCTCGTCGCCCCGGTCGAGTCTGTCGCTCCGCCGAGGCGTTCCCGCTCGTGGAGGACGCGGATCGGCCGCCACGGATCGAGCGCCACCTTGGGGCCGCGGCGCCGTCCGGCCGGGCTCACGAGGCGCCGGCGAAGTGGCTCAGGAAGTGGGCCCGGTAGCGCAGCTCCGAGTGGCCGAAGCGCTCCGCCGCCACGGCGCCGGCGACCGCGCCGTCCTGGAACCGGCGCTTGGGGAAGACCGGGAGCTTGCGGCCGGTGAGCTTCTCGACGCCGCGCCCGAGAACCTCGCCCTTCAAGGCGTAGAGACGGTCGTGGGAGCCGTCGGCCAGCGCGTCGAACGGGATCGCCTCGGCCACCTCCACCACCCGCGGCCGGGTGAACGGGCTGAACCCCTGGAAGCCGTACAGGGCGGCCGGCGCGTAGGTGCGCACGCACCCCCGGCTGTAGCCGCCCGAGTGGGTCAGGGAGTGCTTGATCGCGTCGACGCCCCAGCCCTCCTGGTAGAGCATGGAGTTGCCGACCACGCTGCGGATGGTCAGCTCCCGGTTCTCCTCGATCGGGTAGTCCTTCAGGTTCTCGTCGCCGCCGTCGCCGTCGACCATCAGGCGCCAGTCGGGGTAGCGCTCGCGCAGCGCTCGCAGCAGGGCGAGGTTGGCCGCCGCGCACTCGACGTCGAGCGGCTTGTAGTCCTCGATCACCTCGACCGCCGCGAACGGGTCGATCGCCTCGGGCGCCACGGCCACGGTCTCGCCGAGCATCTCGAGCCCGGTGGCGCGCAGGAACTCCCGCGCCTGCCGGGCGTCCTCGCCGCCGTCGCCCACCTCCAGGGTGAACGCCTTGAGCCGGGCCGGGCTCTGGCCCGCCTCGCGCAGCACGTGCTCGAGGCAGACCAGGATCGAGCCGCTGTCGAGACCGCCCGAGAAGGCGACCCCGATCGGCTCGCGCGCGGGCACCGACTCCACCCAGTCGCGCAGCTCCGCGCACAGGGCGCCGACGTAGCGCTCGCCGATCAGGTCGAGGTCGGCCGCCATGGTGCCGCGCGGCGGGGCGAAGAACCGCCGGTAGGTGGGGTTCGGATCGGGGCAGCCGATCAGTTGCAGGGTCACCACGTGGTGGGCCGGCACCATGCGGGTGTAGGAAGGATGGAACTGGTCGCCGTAGCCCTCCGCCTCGAGCGCCTCGCGGATCTGCTCGATGCGCTCGGCGACCATCAGCATCGGCCCGGCCGGCTCTTTGGCCAGGAAGTAACGCAGCGGGCGGTCGAGGCTCCGGGCCAGGCAGACCCGCTCGCCGTCGCGGGCGATCAGGGCGAAGGAGCCGTGGATGCCGAGGACGCCTTCCGGCTCGGCCTCGAGGATCCGCGCCCGCGCTTCGTCCACACTCAGGTTGAGGATCTGCTGGGAGCTCGGCGGGACCAGGTCGAGCACACGGGCGACGGGGCGTTCCATGGGACCTCCTCGGAGTTTCGGCCTCGGACTGTCGGTGGCCGGTGGCGGCGGCACCCTGCGGAGCCCGCGGCGGTGCGGGCGGCGGGCGCTGGGCCTCATTATAGGCCGGCGGAGAGGCCGCGAAGCGCCCACCACCTCGCCGGGTGGGACGGCCGACCCGGGGGCACGGGGTGCGGATACCACCCCGGTCCTGTCCTTGCAACCCTTCAACCGCGCCGGTAGGATCGTCGCCGAACACGAGCGGATTTCCCGCGGTCTCCGCTGCGGCGGAGGCTCGTTCGCCCCACCGAACACTCACCCAAACGACACGCAGAGGAACCCATGACTGCAGTCTTCATTCCGAAGGAGACGCACGCAGGGGAGACGCGGGTCTCGGCCACTCCCGAAACCATCCAGAAGATGGTCAAGGAGGGCCTCGAGGTCACCGTCGAGGCAGGCGCCGGCGCCACCTCCTGGTTCACCGACCAGATGTACGAGAAGGCCGGCGCGACGATCGCCTCCGCCGCCGAGGCCGAGAAGGCCTGGGGCTCGGCGGACCTGATCACCGTGGTGCGCGCTCCGAGCCCGGAGCGGGTCGCTTCGATGAAGGCCGGCGCCCTGCTGATCGGCCTGCTCGCTCCCTACCGCAACCACGACACGGTCCGCGCCCTGGCCGAGCACAAAGTCTCGAGCCTGGCGATGGAGCTGGTGCCGCGAATCAGCCGCGCCCAGTCGATGGACGCCCTGTCCTCCCAGGCCTCGATCGCCGGCTACAAAGCGGTGATCCTGGCCGCGGCCGAGCTCGGCCGCTACTTCCCGCTGTTGATGACCGCCGCCGGCACCATCCCGCCGGCCCGCGTGGTGATCATGGGGGCCGGCGTCGCCGGGCTCCAGGCGATCGCCACCGCCAAGCGCCTCGGCGCCACGGTCGAGGTTTCCGACATCCGCCCCGAGGTCGAAGAGCAGGTCCACTCCCTGGGCGGCAAGTTCATCCCGCTGCCGGAGATGGAGAGCGGCGCCGGCGAGGGCGGCTACGCCAAGGAGATGGGCGAAGAGTTCCTGCGCAAGCAGCGCGAGATCGTCGCCCAGCACGTGGCGCACGCCAACGTCGTCATCACCACCGCCCTGATCCCGGGCCGCCCCGCACCCCGGCTGGTGACCGAAGAGATGGTCGACGGCATGCGCAACGGCGCGGTCATCCTCGACATGGCGGTCGAGCAGGGCGGCAACTGCGCCCTGTCGAAGGCGGACGAGACGGTCGTCCACGGCGGCGTCACCATCCTCGGCCCCTCGAACCTGGCGGCGACCATGCCGGAGGACGCGAGCACCATGTACGCCCGCAACATCCACGCCCTGCTCCAGCTCCTCGAAACCGAAGACGAGGGTCTGAAGCTCGACAGGGAGGACGAGGTCATCGCCGGAAGCCTGCTGACCCACGACGGCGAGGTCGTCCACGAGGCCACCGCCAAGGCCCTCCAGGAGGTGAGCGCATGACCCAAGAGCTGCTGTTCGGCCTGTACGTCTTCGTGCTGGCGATCTTCGTCGGGTTCGAGATCATCACCAAGGTCCCGCCGACCCTGCACACTCCGCTGATGTCCGGTGCCAACGCGGTCTCCGGCATCACCATCGTCGGAGCCCTGATCGCCGCCCAGACCGCGCCGCCGACGGTCTCGAACATCCTCGGCTTCCTGGCCATCGCCTTCGCCACCGTCAACGTCATCGGCGGCTTCATGGTCACGGATCGCATGCTCGGCATGTTCGGGCAGAAAAAGAAGAAGTGAGGGGGCTGCCGTGATCCATCAGATTGTCGTACCGCTTCTGTACCTGCTCTCGGCGGTCCTGTTCATCCGCGGCATCAAGGGGATGACCCGGGTCCGGACCGCTCGCAAGGGCAACCTGGTCGCCGCCTTCGCCATGTTCCTCGCGGTCGCCGCGACACTCCTGTTGATGGGCGTCGTCGACTACCGCTGGATCATCGGCGGCGTCATCGTCGGCGGTGTCGTCGGCGCGGTCGCCGCGGTCAAGGTCAAGATGACCTCGATGCCGGAGATGGTCGCCCTGTTCAACGGCTGCGGCGGGATCGCCTCGGCCCTGGTCGCCCTCTCCGTGGTCTGGACCGACAGCGTCGAGCTGGCCAAGGTCGAGACCCTGGGCAACGTGCTCGGCGGCTCTTCCGCCCTGACCGTGGTCCTCTCCATCCTCGTCGGCGGCGTCACCTTCAGCGGCTCGGTCGTCGCCTACGCCAAGCTGGCCGGCAAGGTCGTCAAGGGCGAGCCGCTTCTGCTGCCCGGCCGCCACGTGATCAACGCGCTGCTCATCCTCGGCGCCCTCGGCATCGGCATCTACTTCGCCTTCGTCGTCCAGGTGCCGGCGACCATCGCCCTGCTGGCGATCGTCGTGCTGGTGATCTCCCTGGTGCTCGGCGTCATGCTGGTCATCCCGATCGGCGGCGCCGACATGCCGGTGGTGATCTCGCTGCTGAACTCGTACTCGGGCATCGCGGCGTCGATGACCGGCTTCGTCCTCAACAATCACGTCTTGATCGTCAGCGGCGCGCTGGTCGGCGCCTCCGGCCTCATCCTGACCAACATCATGTGCGTGGCGATGAACCGGTCGCTGGCCAACGTGCTGTTCGGCGGCTTCGGCGCGGTCGAGACCACCGGCGGCGGCGGCGGGGCGTCGGAGTACGGCACCGTCCGCTCCTACACCGCCGAGGACGCGGCCCTGGTGCTCGAGAACGCCGAGCGGGTGATCATCGTGCCCGGCTACGGCCTCGCCGTCGCCCAGGCCCAGCACACGGTCAAGGAGCTGGCCGACCTGCTGGAGAAGCACGGCACGGACGTCGAGTACGCCATCCACCCGGTGGCGGGCCGCATGCCGGGGCACATGAACGTGCTCCTGGCCGAGGCCGACGTGCCGTACGAGAAGCTCAAGGAGATGGACCAGATCAACCCGGAGTTCAAGAACACCGACGTGGTGATCGTGGTCGGCGCCAACGACGTGGTCAACCCGGCCGCGACCAAGGACCCGAACAGCCCGATCGCCGGCATGCCGGTGCTCCAGGTGTGGGAAGCCTCCACGGTGATGGTCATCAAGCGAAGCCTGTCGCCGGGCTTCGCCGGCATCAAGAACGAGCTGTTCGAGTACGAGAACACCATGATGCTGTTCTCGGACGCGAAGAAGATGCTCCAGGAGCTGGTCGCCGAGATGAAGAGCGTCCTGGCCGCCTGAGGCGCCAGGCACGGTCCGTCCCGCCGATCGCTCGTCGATCGTCTCCCGGGCCGGGCCCCCGCCGATCCCACGATCGGACCGGGGGCCCGGCCCGCACTGTCTTCCGGCCGGCCCCGATCAGGCCTGCACCTCCGGTAGACTCCCGCCTGCCATGGCTTCCCCGGAGACGTCCGAGCCGCTCGTCTGGTACCTCGCCTACGGGTCGAACCTGTCCTACGACCGGTTCATGGCCTACCTCGCCGGCGGCACTCCGGAGGGCAAGACGACCGGCGAAGAGGGCGCCCCCGACCCGTCGCCGCCCCGGGCCTCCCGCCAGTTCCGCCTCGCCCAGAGGCTCTACTTCGCCGGCGACGCCGGGACGTGGGGCGGGGGCGGCGTCGCCTTCGTCCGTCCGGAGGAGGAGCCCGGCGCCCTGACCTACGCCCGGATCTACCTGATCACCGCCGACCAGCTCCGCGCCGTCCTGGCCCAGGAGAACGGCCTCGCCTCGGAGCGTGGCACCGCCCTCGTCTCCACCGACGCGCTCACCGGCGCGGCGCCGGGGACACGGATCGAGACCGGTGCCGGCGAGTACGGCTTGCTGCTCTGCGCCGGCCGCGTGCCGGTCGGCGCGGCTGCGCCCGACGGACCTGCCGTCCCCGTCTGGACGTTCACCACCCCGCGACCGCTCGACGGGGGGCAGAAAACACCGAGCGACGCCTACCTCTCGACCCTCTGCCGCGGCCTGCTCGAGACCTTCTGGGCGCCCTCGGTGGGCACCATGCCCGTCGATCCCGGGAAGGACGAAGAGCCGCTGCCACTCCGCAGGATCGAAGCCTACCTGGCCGGCTGCCTGCCCCCGGAACCCGGCCCGGAGGGACCGTCCACTCCGGCGTCGGCGCTCCCGCGGGCCGACGGACGCGTCCACCGCTTTCTGCGCACCCAACGGCTGATCCTGGTCGAACGCTCCCTCCGGCAGGGCGCGGACCGCCTGGCCGCGGCCGAGGGCGGCCTGGTCCTGACCGCCCGCCCGACCGGCGACCGCCGGGGCGCGGGCAAGGCATTCATCGCCCAGCTCCACGAGGACGACCTCCGGACCCTCGGCCTCCGCGGTCGCTGGCCACTCCGGCGCCTCAAGCGATCCGTCATCCTGGAGAGCGTCCACCCGCGAAAGACGGTGAGGGTCCGGGCACGCCTCCACGAGGCGCAGGACCGCTCGAAGCGTCCCGGGCGCGGCGCAGTACAGATGGACCAGAAGCTGCGCCAGGGGCTCGGCATCAAGCGTGACGATCCGGTGGTGGTGCGGGCACCCGAGCGCGGGGAGCGCCGCCTGGAGGAGTCGCGGCGCTGGCCCTCCCGCCTGGTCCGGTGGCTGCTCCGCCTGTGCGGCCGGGTCCAACCACAGCTCATGCGGGTGACGGTGGCGCGCTACGAGGAGATGGAAATCAGCGTCTGCCGGATCCCCGCCGACGGCTTCGACGTGCTCGGACTGGAGCCGGGCGGATTCGTGACGATCGAGTCGGCGACCGCGCGGATCACCCTGCGGGGGCTCGAGGCCACCCACGGGATGGTCCGGGACTGGCGCCTGCTGGCCCAGGACTGGGCGCGGGTGCCGGACTGCCACGAGGAGCTCGACCTGGAGCGGATCTCGCCGGGGCCCGACCGCGATCTGCCGTTGATCCTGATCGACCTGGACGCGCGCCAGGAGCTCGGTGTCGAGCCGTGCGACGTGGTCACCGTCTACCGGGACCTGTCGCGCCTGATCTGGCGCCAGCTCCGCGCCCTCGGCTTGACCTTCATCCTCAGCGCCTCGATCGTCATCTTCCAGCTCACCGACCTCTCGATGAAGGCGCAGTTCGCCTGGTTCGCCGGCGCCGTCGCCTTCGGCCTGCTGCTGGTGCTCTACGAAATCCGCAAGCAGCTCGACTAGCCGGGTCTCCGCCCGCGACCCATCCGCTCCCTCGGCACTCGACGTAAGGCTTCGATAGGCTACGTTTCGAGCGATCTGGACCCGATTCCCCCGCCTGGACGATCGAGGAGATCCCCCGACCATGGACCGCGAGCAACTCCTGAGAGCCTTCACCGACACCCGCGCCCTGAGCCTCGAGCTCTGCCGGCCGCTGGCGCCCGAGGACTACCGGGTGCAGACCATGCACGACGTCAGCCCGCCGTGGTGGAACCTGGGCCACACATCCTGGTTCTTCGCCCGCAACATCCTGGCGCCGCGCGGGCTCTACACCGACGCCGACCGGCGCCTGGAGTTCCCCCTCAACTCCTACTACGAGGCCCTCGGCCCGCGGCTCCCCCGCGACCGGCGCGGCCTGGTCACCCGCCCGACCACCGACGAGGTGCTGACCTTCCGCCGTTCGGTCGACGAGCGCATGGAGGAGCTGATCCGCACCGCCCCCGAGGACGATCTGGCGGAGATCGCCTTCCTGACCACCACCGGCATCCAGCACGAGCAGCAGCACCAGGAGCTACTGCTGACCGAGATCAAGCACATCCTGGGCAGCAACGCGCCCGGCTTCCGGGAGGCCTACGCGCCGCGCCCGGCCGGCGACGCGGGGAGTGCCGGCGAGGGAAGTGGCAGCCCACAGCCTCTCCGGTTCGTCCCGTTCGAGGGCGGGGTCCGCGAGATCGGCAATCTCGAAGGCGGCTGGTGCTGGGACATCGAGCTGCCGGTACACAAGGTCTACCTCCAGGACTTCGCCCTGGCCGACCGGCTGGTGACCAACCGGGAGTACCTGGCGTTCATCGAGGACGGCGGCTACGAGAACCCGCTGCTGTGGATGACCAACGGCTGGGCCCGGGTCAACGCGGAGGGCTGGCGGGCGCCGCTCTACTGGGAACGGTCGAGCGACGGGACCGGCGGGATGGGCGCGGGCGGCTGGACTCTCTGGACCCTGAGCGGCATGCGTCCGCTCGACCCGGACGAGCCGGTCTGCCACCTGAGCTTCTACGAGGCGGACGCCTTCTGCCACTGGCTCGCGGCCCAGGGCGGCGAGTGGGAAGGCGTCCGCCTGCCGACCGAGCCGGAGTGGGAGCACGGCGCCCGGACCGCCGGCTTCCCGAGCGGTGGCGCGAACCTGCTCGACTCCCGGCGGTTCCACCCGGCCGCCTCGAACGGACACGGGCCGAAAGAGCTCGCCCAGAGCGCGGGCGACCTGTGGGAGTGGACCTCCAGCCACTACGAGCCGTACCCGGGGTACAAGCCGTTCGAAGGCTCCCTGATGGAGTACAACGGCAAGTTCATGGACAACCAGCGGATTCTGCGAGGCGGCTCCTGCGCGACGCCGGCCAATCACCTGCGGGTGAGCTATCGCAACTTCTGGCCGGCCGGTACCCGGTTCCAGCTCACCGGAGTTCGCCTGGCGAAGCACGTCTGACGCCGGACGGATCGCGGCGCGGCCTCCCCTCCGAACGGTCGACGGGCGGAGCCCCCGAGGGGGCCCCGCCCGACGACCACAGACCGTGGGCGACCCGGACGGGTCACCCGATCGACGCACGCCGTGCGCGCCGATCACTTGCAGGTCATCACTTGCAGGTCATGCTGCCGCTCGACCCGCGGCACTTGTTGGAGCAGCAGTCCGAGTTGGCCGTGCACGAGTCGCCCTTCTGGCCGAGCGTGCACGAGCCGCCGCCACCGCCGCCGCCCGAGTACAGGGCGTTGATGCCGTCGGCGTCGTCCTGGGCGATGGTCGCCGGACCGTTGTCGCACGCCGCAACCGACGGGTACATGGTGGAGCCGGCGACGTTGCTGTGGGCGAGGCCGAGGCCGTGGCCGGTCTCGTGGACCATGATCCCCTCGATGTAGTACTCGCCCGAGCAGCCGTCCGGCTCGCGGGTAGAGGTGTAGTCGTAGCGCGTGTTGTTGACGATGTCGGCGTCGTCGATCCGCCAGGTGCCGTCGTTGCGCTGGCTGTAGTAGCCGGTGAAGGTCGCCGCCAGGCAGCTCCCCGTGCAGGCGTGGAGCGGATCGTCGAAGCGCAACATCGGCACGCCGTCACCGAGCTGGAAGTTGCTGGTGTCGCCGGCCTGGGCGTGGATGACGGTGCCGGAGCCGGCTCCGTTCCAGGCTTTGTTGGACCCGATCGCGTTGACCACGGCGGTGACGCCACCGTCGCTGTCGGTGATCGAGGGGCTGCCGTTCTGGTCGACGATGTAGGTCGGCGCGCTGTCCCAGGTGCGCGGCGGATCGAGCAGCACGTAGGCGGTCAGGGCGCTCGCGGCGAGCAGCACCCCGACGACGAGGAAGCCGAGGGTCTTCAGGCGGAACGTGTTCATGGTCTCTCCTCCCCGCTCACTTGGTGATCGGGCCGCGGTGGACCCGCTGGTCGATGGACTGGATCGCGCCGATCTTGCTCTCGAGCGGCACGGTGCTCGGACGCGGCGCGAGCTGGCCGGCACGGGTCAGGAGACGGGTGTGGCCGAGCGCCGGCACGGCCATCTCACGCCCTTCGGCGGTGCGCTGGACGAAGAACTGGCCCTGCCGGTAGCCGGTCAGCTCGACCACATCGGAGGAGCCGGTGCGGTGGACGAACAGGAGCTGGCGCTGGCCCTTGCGGAAGGTGGGGAAGCCGTCGGCCTCCACCTTGTAGCTGCCGACCACGCCGCCGGCGGTACGCACGTTGATCAGGGCCGGAGCGTCGCCGGCCACCACGCGCTGGACGGAGAAGACCGCCTCGGTATAGATCATCGAGTGCGCGTCGTTCCAGTAGGAGAAGGTCTCGAGCACCTCGCCGACGACGATGGCGTCGGACTGGGCGACGAGCTGCTGGTCGCTCAGGGCGACGAAGGTCGAGGCTCCGGTCGGAATCGCCATCGCCGCCACGGCGACGAGCAGCGCTCCGGTGAGCAGAGTCCGCTTCATGCTGCCTCCTTGGAAAAGTCAGGGTTCGAGGGAGCGAGACGGTCTGCGAGCACCCGTCGTCCCCCCGCCATCCCCATTGGGGAGGGAGCGCAGCCCCGCACGCATCTCGCGAATCACTTGATCGCAGCTCATCCGCAACGGCTGTGCCAGCACCGGGCACAAGCCGGCATCGGCGCGGTCAAGTGCTACGCGGGGAAGGGTTTGCGTCCTGACGGCACGGCCGAGGAGGCGGTGCGTGGAGCCCGAGGTCCGGACGGATCGGGCAGGAGAGGGTCAGCCGAGGACCCGACAGGCGGGTCAATTGTTGACGATTCGATCAACAATTGACCCGCCGCGGGGAACCTCCGGCCGGGAGCGGGGGCCCCGCTCCCGGCCGACGACGCGAAGCGGCTACGGATGGTCGGTCCAGAAGTCGTAGCTTCCGGAACCGCTGTAGGAGTAGATCCGCCAGACGTAGTAGCCCGACGAGCCGTTGTAGGTGATCGACTCCGACGAGCTCGACGCGGTCGAGCTCGCGACGGTCGACCAGCTCGAACCGTTCCACTTCCACAGGTAGAGGTCGAAATCGGCCCCGGACGGACCCTCGAGCCAGCCCTTGTGGGTGCCGGACCCGGCGTAGTAGTAGGTGCCGTTCGGCTGGTAGTCGTAGTCGCCGCTGCCCGAGAGCGAGCCGCTGAAGTGGTCGCAGCCGGTGCACGGCGCGCCGCCGCCGCCCCCGCCGCTGCCGTAGAGGGCGTTGATGCCGGCGACGTCGTCGGAGGAGATCGAGGCCGGGCCGTTGTTGCAGGCCGAGACCGACGGGTACATGGTGGCGCCGGAGGTGTTGCTGTGGGCCATGCCGATGCCGTGGCCGACCTCGTGCACCATGACGCCCTCGATGTAGTACTCGCCGGAGCAGCCGGAGCCGCCCGGATCCTCGCTCTGGGAGGTCCAGGCATGGCTGGTGTTGGTGACGATGTCGGCGTCGTAGATGCGGTAGCTGCCGTCGCCGCGCTGGCTGTAGTAGGAGGTGAAGGTGGCCGCCAGGCAGTTGCCGGTGCAGGCGTTCTGGGGGTCGGTGAAGTTGAGCATCGGAACGCCGTCGCCGAGGGAGAACCCGGAGACCGAGCCCTTGTGGGCCTGGACCACCGTGCCGGAGCCGGCGCTGTTCCAGCCGACGCTGGAGTTGTTGATCGCGTTGACCACCGCGGTGGCGCCGCCGTCGCTGTCGGTGACGCCGGTCAGGCCGCGGTTGTCGACGGTGTAGTTCGGTGCGCTGTCCCAGGTGCGCGCCGGGCTGAGCAGGACGTAAGCCGAAACCGAGCCCGCCAGGAGCAGACCGAGAACGGCGAGGACGAAGTACCTACTGGACATCTTCTTCATGATCGCTCTCCTCTCGGTCGGTCTACTTCACGCGGGGGGTGGTGGGCCGGCTGGCGGCGATCCGCCGCACCCGGTT
The DNA here is from genome assembly GCA_963843755.1 of uncultured Acidobacteriota bacterium. GTDB lineage: Bacteria > Acidobacteriota > Thermoanaerobaculia > Multivoradales > DATKCC01 > CAWJLS01. The sequence continues at coordinate 251,632 of CAWJLS010000008.1, read as the reverse complement.
GGTCAGGGCCTCGAGCGACTGCGCCTTGGGCGCCGGAGCGGCGGTGCCGTCCTTGAACATCAGGCGCACGCCGTGCTCGAGCGTGGGGAAGGCCATGGCGACACCGTCGGCCCCCGGGCGGACCCGGTACTGGCCGAGCTGGTAGCCGGCGACCTTGTAGGTACCGTCCGCACCGGCCGCGAGGAACAGGACGGTGCGCTCACCCTGCTGGAAGGTCGGGAAACCGTCCGCCACCAGGCGGTAGTCGCCCACCTGGCCGCCGAACGTGCGCACCGTGACCTGGGAGGGAGCGGAGCCGGCGATCACGCGGTCGACGTGGATCACGGCCTCGGTCAAGACGGCGGTGCCGTCCTCGTTCCAGAACGAGTAGACCTGGTCGACGTCGCCGACGATCACCGCTTGGGAGCTGGCGACGAGGGCTTCGTCGCTCATGGCGGCGAACGTCGAGGCCGAGACCGGCACCGACGCCAACAGAGCGACGAGAGCAATAGACATCATGATGCGCTTCATCAGTCCTCCTTCAAAAGTCCGGGCCGGGGGCCCGGGGGGGGTTGATCGCCCTCCCGCCACCGGCGTTTCACCGCATGACAGAAGGAATGTAAATTGTCGTCTAGCTATATGAGTGCACACAGCCCTCGCGGCGGGACACCTCGATCTCATCCGGATCGCCTCTCGCCGGGAGGTGACCGCCGGGTAAGATCGCCTGTCGACGATTCCCAGACTTCGAGGAGATCTCCATGCGTTCCACTCCCCCCGCGCACCGCCCCCGCCGGCCCTTCCGGCCGTTCCGACCGAGCCGGCCGACGCCGCGAGCCCTGGCGGCCCTGCTGCTCGCCGCCGCCGTCCTCGGCTCCCTCGCCTGCGGCCCGTCCGGCTCCGGAGACGACGGAGGTGCCGCCCCGGCGGTGACCAACGCCGCGCTCGGCATCACCCTCAGCCACCTGCCGGACGGTTTCCGGGTGGTCCGCAACGAGGGCGACCAGCTCGTGTTGAAGCGCACCGACCCCGACGACTCGGCGACGCTGTCGTTCAAGATCGGCCCGGAGCAGACCGCCGGCGTCAACCTGGTCGAACGGGTCTGGCAGGAGAAGGCACGGATCGAGTCCCTGCCGGACGGCGACTACAAGGGGCAGAACGAGCTCGGCGGCGCCGCCATCGGCACCATCTACACCAGCCGCGGCCGCTACCGCGGAGACGACGGCGAGATGATCGAGGAGTACCGGGCGCTGGCGGTCCACCCGGCGGCGAACCGCCTCCTGATCCTCGACTACCGGTACCCCCCCACCGAGCGGACCGGCGAGCGGCTGACCCAGCTCATGCAGGTGATCGAGCAGATCAAGCCGGAGGAACAGGACACCGGCTCCTGATCTTCAGAAGCCGCCCACCGGGCGGTCACTCCAGTCGAACGATCCTGTTTCGCACCGCTTTGCGAGGGACAGGGTTGCGTCGCGATGAGCTTCCTCGAGCCGACCCATCATGAAGCCGTCCAGGGATGCGTTGGGCGGTTCGGTGAGCACGAACGCAGCAGCTCCGGGGCCACTCCCCGCAGCACCTTGAGCGCCACCGGCCGCGAGACGCCCAGAACCTCGGCCGTCTCGTCGACGGTGAACCCCGAGAAGTAGCGCGGCTCGACGAGCTGGACGTGGCGCGGGTTCACCGCGCCGAGGCGATCGAGCGCCTGGTGCACACCCAACACCTCTTCGGCCCGGTGGTCGAGCGGATCGCCGGCGCGCTCGGCGATCTTTGCTATGATGATCGATCAATTACGACAACGCGAAGGAGGGTGCCATGCTGCAGCGCTCCGGTTCTTCCGGCGTTTTCGTCGCCGACCTCGCCACGGGTCCGCTCACCGTCCAGCGCTTCGTCGACCGCGCCGACACTCCCGGCAACGTCGGGATCTGCCTCTCCGGAGGCGGCTCCCGCGCTCTGTCCGCCGGCATGGGCCAGCTCCGTGGCCTCAGGGCCCTCGGCCTGCTGGGCAAGACGCGCGCGCTGTCGACCGTCTCGGGCGGCTCCTGGGTCGGCGTCACCTTCGAGTACCTCCCCCAGAGGACCAGCGACGACGCCTACCTGAACGAGTACGTCGCCGACCCGGGGCGCCTGGTCCCGACCAAGACGAGCGGCCACACGCCCGCCGAGACCCTGGACGTCCTGCCCGACGGCAACGTCGGCAACACCATCTCGACCAGGCTGTTCTCGGTCGCGGCCCTGGCGGTCGAGGCATACCTGCTCTACAAGCTCGGCAAGACGCCGCCCAACTTCCTGTGGCAGGCGCTGATCGGCCTGCACATCCTCGAACCGTACGGTCTCTACGACCCGGGCTCCCGGTTCGCGCCGACCTCGCTCTTCACCTGGGACCGGGAGACCCTGGAGCGCGACGTCACCCGCGGCGGCACCCAGCTCCAGGACGAGACCGCCCACCTGGTCGCGTCCGGCCCGAAGCGCTCTGAGCGGCCGTACCTGCTCTGCAACACCTCGATGTTCCTGGCCGAGCCGGGCACCAGCTTCCGCCTGCTCGCCCCGGTCCAGTCGACACCCTTCTTCACCGGCATCGTGGGCTCTCCCTCCGGCGTCGACGCAAACGACCGGGCGCCGGGCGGCGGCGGCGTGACCTCGTTCGGCTTCAGCTCCAACCCGGCCGCGGTCGACGAGCCCGAGGTCAGTGTCGGCCAGCTCCGCCAGTGGGCGATCGCCGACGCCGTCGGCGCCTCGAGCGCCGCCTTCGCCGAGATGCTGGGGAACCTGTTCGCCCAGTACGCCCAGAAGCCGGACGAGTTCCTCGACCTGGTGGACCAGACGTTCGCCGACGCCATGGGTCTGCTCGGCAAGCATCTCGACAAGCTCGGCACAAGTCTGGAGAAGCTCTCGGAGCTCTTCGCCAAGCATCGGACCAAGCACCACCGAGCGAAGCTCATGGGCGACATGAAGCAGGATCTCGGGGTGCTGTCGTCCCTGATTCCGGAGTACGCCTACTGGCCGGTCGCCGGCGTCCAGCCCTTCCCCCAGACCCTGCCGACCCAGTTCGCCGACGGTGGCAGCCTCGAGAACACCGGGGTCGCCGACATGCTGACCTACACCGACATCGACAACGTCATCTCCTTCATCAACTCGAACCAGCGCCTGGAGGCCGTCTCCGGCGGAGTCGTCAAGGCCGACGGCACGACCGAGCCGGGGACCGGCATCCTGGTGTCGAGCCAGATTCCGCCGCTCTTCGGCTACCAGCCCTACCAGGAGGGCGAGGGCTACCGGCTGTACGCCGGCGACGACACGCCCGCGTTCGCCGAAGGGCAGAACAGCCAGGTCTTCCCCTCCGGGGCGTTCGCCGACCTCCTGCGCGGGCTCTGGCAGGCGAGCGGCTCCGGCGCCAACCTGAGGCCGGCCCTGTTCTCTCAGAGCCTGGACGTCCAGGCCAACCGCTGGTTCGGGGTTCCCGGCGGCCGCACGGTGACCGTGCTCTGGGTCTACACCGCCCGGGTGCGCGACTGGTACGACGCGCTGTCGTCCGACGTCCGGGCACTGCTGGGGGATTTCGACGACCCGGCGTCGTTCCACTCCTTCCCCCACTACGGCACCCTGGACACCGACCTCTCGGCGACCGAGATCAACCTGCTGGCGAGCCTGACCGCCTGGACCGTCGCCGCCGAAGGGAACCAGGAGAAGTTCGAGGCGCTCTACCAGGGCTGAACGCGCGGTCGCGCGTCCTGCCGCGCAGACTCCTAGCCTGCATTATTCACGAGACGCCGTAGCGAGAACCGCAAGTGCGCGTGAGATCAGGGCGCACACAGCGATGCGCGACGCAGGCGTACTGTAACGGTACGTCGAGGAGCAAAGAGCGAGTACGCCCTGAGATTGCGTGCACTTGCGGCTCGCAGTAGGTGGCTCATGAAGAGTGCAGGCTAGCCTGCCGCCAGCGCTTCCTGGTCCTTGAACTGGAGCTGGTAGAGCCGGAAGTAGATGCCGCGCTGGGCGAGGAGCTCCTGGTGGGTGCCGATCTCGCGCACCTCCCCCTTGTGGAGGACCAGGATCCGGTCGGCCTTCTGGACCGTCGAGAGCCGGTGGGCGATCACCAGGTTGGTACGCCCGACGAGCAGCCGGTCGAGCGCCTGCTGGATGAGCTGCTCGGTCTCGGTGTCGATCGACGAGGTGGCCTCGTCCAGGATCAGGATCTTCGGGTCGAAGGCCAGCGCCCGGGCGAAGGCGATGAGCTGCTTCTGGCCGACCGAGAGCCCGGCGCCGCGCTCCCGCACCGGCGCCTCGAACCGCTCCGGGAGCTGCTCGATGAAGCCGAGCGCCTGGGCCTCCGACGCCGCCCAGCGGATGCGCTCGTCGTCGATCTCGTCCTCGTCCAGGCGGATGTTGCGCCCGACGGTGCCGGAGAACAGGAACACGTCCTGGAGCACCAGGCCGATCGACCGGCGCAGCGCCGCGAGGTCCCACTTCCGGACGTCGACGCCGTCGACCGTGACGCTTCCTGAGTCCACGTCGTAGAAGCGCAGCAACAGGTTGGCCAGGGTGCTCTTGCCGGCGCCGGTGTGGCCGACGATCGCCAGGGTCTCGCCGGGCTCGACGGCGAACGAGATCCCGCGCAGCACCGGCTCGCCCTCCTTGTAGGAGAAGCGGACGTCTTCGAACGCCAGCGCCCCGGCGACCCCGGCCAGCCCGTCCCGACGACGCTCGTCCGGACGCTCGTCCGGACGGTAGGGAGCCGGGGGCGACTCGATCACGGCCGGCGTGTCGAGCACCCGGAAGGTGCGCTCGGAGGCGGCCATCGCCGCCTGCAGGATGTTGTACTTGTCCGACAGATCGGCCAGCGGCTGGTAGAAGCGCTGGGCGTACTGGAGGAAGGCGATCAGGGCGCCGAGCGACAGCACGCTGTCGAGCACGTTGAGGCCGCCGTACCAGACGATCAGGCCGACCCCGAGGGCGGTGATCACCTCGACCGCCGGAAAGTAGACCGCGTAGTAGAAGATCGCCCGGACGTTGGCGTCCCGGTGATCCCGATTGATCGTCGAGAACCCGCCGAACGCCCGCTCCTCCCCGTTGAAAAGCTGGAGCACCTGCATGCCGGTGATGTGCTCCTGGAGGAAGGCGTTGATCCGGGCGATGCGCACCCGCACCTGGCGGTAGCTCTGGCGCGCGCGCACCTTGAACCAGAGGGTCAGGGCGAGCAGCAAGGGCAGGACGGCGAACGTCACCAGGGCGAGCCTCCAGTCGAGCCAGAAGAGCACCCAAACGATGCCGACCAGCAGCACCACGTCGCCGAAGATCGACACCAGCCCGGCGGTGAACAGCTCGTTCAGGGCGTCGACGTCGGTGGTCACCCGGGTCACCAGCCGTCCGATCGGGTTCTTGTCGAAGTAGGTGACCGGCAGACGTTGAAACCGACCGAAGACCTCCCGCCGGAGGTCGTACATGATCTTCTGCCCCATCATCTGCATGAGGTACGACTGAACGTAGAGCACGACGAAGGTGAGCAGGCGTGCCACCAGGTAGATCAGGGCCACCAGGGCGATGCCTTCGGCCGGCGCCAGGTGCACGGCGTGGCCGTCGAGGAAGGTCTGGAACCAGCGCGCGGCCGGCGAGACCGAGTGCCCGAGCGGTTCACCCGGCGCGGCCGCCGGCCGCATGTAGAGGTCGAGGGCGACGGCGGTCGCCAGCGGCCCGACGAGCTGGAGCACCGACGAGAGCACGATCAGGACGACCGCCGCCGTGGCCAACCCCTTGTAGGGCTTGACGTAGGCGATCAGGCGGCGCATCAAGCGTGCGTCGTAGGCCTTGCCGAGGCGCTCCTCCTCGTGAAAGACGGCGGCTCCATCCATAACGCGCTACCATACCGCAGGGAATCGACCGGCGAGCGACCTGGTGCTGGAGGCCCGGCGAGGCGGAAGCCCCCCGGGAGGCGGTGGGCCGGTTTCGCCTCTCTGGCCTCGTGGGGGAGCTTGCGGTAGACTCATCGAACGTCTTCAATATCATGGTGGACCCGGGAATCCGGACACCGCCGAGTCGAGGATCCTTGATGGCTGTCACGCTCAACCAGCTTCTCAAAGCCATGGTCGACCAGGGGGGGACCGACCTCCACGTCACCACCAACTCGCCACCCCAGATCCGCATCGACGGCCAGCTCAAGCCGCTGAACGTGCCTCCAATGACCGCGTCGGAGACCAAGCAGCTCGCCTACTCGATCCTGACCGACAACCAGAAGCACCGGCTGGAGGAAGATCTCGAAATCGACTTCTCCTTCGGCATCAAGGGCCTGGCCCGCTTCCGCGCCAACGTCTTCCATCAGCGCGGCGCCATCGCCGCCGCCTTCCGCCGCATCCCGTACGAGATCCGGGGCTTCCGCGACCTCGGCCTGCCCCACGTGGTGGAGGGGCTGTGCGAGAAGCCGCGCGGCCTGATCCTGGTCACCGGCCCGACCGGCTCGGGCAAGTCGACCACCCTGGCGGCGATGCTCGACAAGGTCAACCGGGAGCGTAGCGAGCACATCGTCACCATCGAGGATCCGGTCGAGTACCTCCACTCGCACAAGAAGTGTCTGGTCAACCAGCGCGAGCTCAAGGCGGATACCCACAACTTCGCCAACGCCCTGCGCTCGGTGCTGCGCCAGGACCCGGACGTCGTGCTGATCGGCGAGATGCGCGACCACGAGACGGTGGAGTCGGCACTGCGCATCGCCGAGACCGGCCACTTGACCTTCGCCACCTTGCACACCAACTCGGCGGCCCAGACGATCAACCGGATCATCGACATCTTCCCGTCGCACCAGCAGTCCCAGGTGCGGGTCCAGCTCTCGTTCGTGCTCGAGGGCATCCTCTGTCAGTCGCTGCTCCCGCGGGCGGGCGGCAAGGGGCGGGCGCTGGCGATGGAGATCCTGGTGCCCAGCTCGGCGATCCGCAACCTGATCCGAGAAGACAAGGTCCACCAGATCTACGGCATGATGCAGGCCGGCCAGACCAAGCACGGCATGCAGACGTTCAATCAATCCCTGGCGGCGCTCTACTTCAAGCGGCTGATCACCCTGCAGACGGCGCTGGCGCGCTCGTCCTACCCGGACGAGCTCCAGGAGATCATCGCCCGGGGGCCGGAGGCGCTGAATCCGTCCCTGGGCAGCAGTCCCGGAGCCGCGGCCAACGCCCGGCCGGCGAGGAGGAGGTAACGAGAGATGCCGAGCTTCGAATGGAAAGGACGCGCGCGGACCGGGCAGGCCCGCCAGGGTGTGCTCGTCGCGGACAACCGGGCCGCCGCCGAGGCGATGTTGCGGCGCGATCAGATCCAGGTGCAGAACCTGCGAGAGAAGCGCGAGATCCGCCTCATGCCGCGGCTGCCCCAGCGGGTCAGCTCCAAGAGCCTGGCGGTCTTCACCCGCCAGTTCTCGGTCATGCTCGACGCCGGCCTGCCCCTGGTCCAGTGCCTGGAGATCCTCGGTGAGCAGGAGGAGAGCAAGGCCTTCCGCGGCATGATCCAGCAGGTGCGCCAGGACGTCGAGCAGGGCTCGTCGCTGGCCGACGCCATGGCCCGCCAGCCGAAGGCGTTCGACAACCTGTTCGTCCACATGGTCTCCGCCGGCGAGGCCGGCGGCATCCTGGACATCATCCTTCAGCGCCTGTCGACCTACATCGAGAAGATCGTCAAGCTCAAGAGCCAGGTCAAGTCGGCGCTGATCTACCCGACCGCGGTGATCACGATCGCCGCCGCCGTGGTCTTCCTGATCCTCAAGTTCGTCATCCCGACCTTCGCCCAACTGTTCGCCGGGCTGGGCGGCGAGATGCCGTGGATCACCCGGATGGTGGTCGGGTCGAGCCGCTTCGTCGGCCGCTACTTCTTCTGGATCATCGTCGTTCTGATCGCCGCGGGCGTGGCGATCAGCCGGTGGCACAAGACGGAGCAGGGCCGCCGGGTGCTCGACAACTTCATGCTGCGCATCCCGGTGATCGGCATGCTGCTGCGCAAGATCGCCGTCGCCCGGTTCTGCCGAACGCTTTCGACCCTGACCACCTCGGGCGTGCCGATCCTCGACGGCCTGGAGATCACGGCCAAGACGGCCGGCAACGCGGTCATCGAGGACGCCGTGATGGCCGTGCGCAAGAGCGTCGAGGAAGGCAAGACGATCTCCGACCCGCTGGCCGAGACCAAGGTGTTCCCGCCCATGGTCGTCCAGATGATCAACGTCGGCGAGCAGACCGGCGCCCTCGACCAGATGCTGTCGAAGATCGCCGACTTCTACGAGGACGAGGTGGACACCGCGGTCGAGGGCATGATGAAGCTGATCGAGCCGATCATGATCGCCATCCTCGGCGTGATCATCGGCGTCATCGTGACCTCGATGTACCTGCCGCTCTACCAGGTCATCACCAAGATCAGTTGAGGGCGCACCTCCCGAGCGACACGACTCGACCGGATCGACAAGCCCGGCGCCGCGCGGAACACCCGGTCCGCGCGGCGCCCCCTCTCTCTGCCGGGGGCTCGACTGACGTAAACTGTCACCCGTGAGCCGTACGCCCTCCCCTCTCGCCCGGCAGCTCCAGTGGCTGATCGCCATTCGCCTGGTGGTGGTGACGAGCGTCGTCCTGCCCTACTTCCTCCTCCAGATCGCGCCCCGTGAACGGTCCGGGATCGAAGGGACCGTCCAGTCCGCGCCCGATCAGGCGGTCATCGAGGTCCCGTCGGCGTCCGAGCCCCGGGTCGACACCCGGCTGCTCTACCTGATCGCCGGGCTGACCTATCTGGCCAGCCTGATCTACACCGTCCTCCTCCGGCTGTTCGCCGGCCACGACCGCCTCCAGGCCTACATCCAGTTCTTCGGCGACCTGCTGCTGGTCACCCTGCTGGTCTACTTCTTCGGCGGCATCGAGAGCCCGTTCTCCATCCTCTACCTGCTGGTGATCGCGGTCGCCACCACCCTGCTCCGGCGGCGTTCGACCGGCGTCGCCACCCTGGCGTTCGCCCTCTACGCCCTGCTCCAGATCTCGCTCTACCAGGGATGGCTGGCGCTGCCGGACGGGTCGATGCTGATCCAGGACTTCTCGACGACCAGGCGGCTGCTCTACAACTTGTCGATCCACCTGTTCGCCTTCTACGCGGTCACCTTCCTCACCTGGTTCCTGGTATCGAACGTCGCCCGTGCCGAGCAGGAGCTGGTCGCCAAGTCGGAGGAGATGGCCGACCTCGAGATCAAGTACCGGGACGTGGTCCAGTCGATCACCAGCGGGCTGATCACCACCGACCGCTCCGGCCTCGTCACCAGCCTCAACCGGGCCGGGCAGCAGATCCTCCGCCTCGATGAAGCCGAGCTCGTCGGGCGCCACGTGGCGGACACCGGCATCATCTCCCGCGACCAGTGGCAGCAGTTCCACCGGTCGACCGGCGACACCGGCCGCCTGGAGAGCGAGATCCGGGTGGTCCGTGAGGAGGCGCCGATCTACGTCGGCTTCTCCCTCGCCCAGCTCGAGGACGCCGACGGCCGCCGCACCGGCAGCATCATCATCTTCCAGGACCTGACCCCGTGGCGGAAGCTCGAGGAGACGGTCCGGATGAAGGACCGCATGGCCGCCGTCGGCACCCTCGCCGCCGGCCTGGCCCACGAGATCGGCAACCCGCTCGCCGCCATCTCGGGCTCGGTGCAGCTCCTGTCGCGGACGGTCGAGGAGGAGTCTCCCCAGCGCCGGCTGGTCGGCATCCTGCTCAAGGAGAGCCAGCGCCTCGACCGGACGATCAAGAGCTTCCTCGAGTACGCCCGGCCGCGCCAGCCGTCGCTGGTCGCCTTCGACGTCGGCCGGCTGCTGACCGAGCACTTCGAGCTGCTCCAGAACAGCGAAGACGTCACCCCCGAGCACCACCTGGAGCTGTCGGTCGACCCGCCGTCGACCCGGCTGTTCGCGGACCCGGACGGGGTCAGCCAGATCTTCTGGAACCTGGCCAAGAACGCCCTCAAGGCGATGCCGGACGGCGGCACGCTCCGGGTCACCGGCCGCGCCCGCCGGAAGAGCTACGAGATCGAGTTCCACGACACCGGCAAGGGGATGACCCGCGAGGAACGGGCCAACCTCTTCCACCCGTTCAAGTCGTTCTTCGACAAGGGCACCGGCCTGGGGATGGCGATCGTCTACCGGATCGTCCAGGATCACGGCGGCAGCCTGTCGGTGGACAGCCGCCCCGGGGCGCGGACGCGGATCACGGTCCAGCTTCCCCTCACCGGTTCGACCGGTTCCGGCGCCGCCGGCCCGACCCCCGCCGCGACCGAGACCGCCGCACAGAGCGCCGAGGCCTGACCATGACCCGACGCATCCTGATCATCGACGACGAGGCGAGCCTGATCGAGTTCCTCTCGCTGCTGTTCGAAGAGGAGGGCTACCAGGTCTGCACCGCCTCGTCCATGAGCGAGGCGCGCGAGCGGCTCCAGGGCACGGACCACCACCTGATCCTGTGCGACATCCTGATGCCCGACGGCAACGGCCTCGACCTCTTGCGCGAGATCAAGCAGAGCCAGCCCCACGCCGCGGTGATCATGATGACCGCCTACACCTCGACCAAGTCGGCGATCGAGGCCATGCGGCTGGGCGCCTACGACTACATCTCGAAGCCGTTCGACGTCGAGGAGCTCAAGGTCCTGGCCGAGAAGGCGCTCGAGAAGACCGAGCTCGAAGAGCAGAACGTCTACCTGCGCCGCGAGCTCGAAGGCAAGTTCGGCTTCGCCAACATCATCGGCACGTCGCGCAAGATGCAGGAGGTCTTCGCCCTGGTCGAGCGGGTCGCCCGCACCGCGTCGACCGTGCTGGTCCAGGGCGAGAGCGGCACCGGCAAGGAGCTGATCGCCCGGGCGATCCATTTCGCCAGCCCCCGGGCCAAGAACAAGTTCCTGTCGATCAACTGCGGCGCGCTGCCGGAGAACCTGCTCGAAAGCGAGCTGTTCGGCCACGTGCGCGGCGCCTTCACCGGCGCGGTGCGCGAGAAGAAGGGGCTGTTCCAGGAAGCCGACCAGGGGACCCTCTTCCTGGACGAGATCGGCGAGATGAGCCCGTCGATGCAGGTCAAGCTCCTGCGCGCCCTCCAGGACAGGACCGTGCGCCGGGTCGGCGGCAACGTCGAGGAGCCGATCGACGTGCGGATCATCGCCGCGACCAACCAGAACCTGGAGGACCGCATCGCCACCGGCGACCTGCGCGAGGACCTCTACTACCGGATCAACGTCATCCCGATCCGGCTGCCGCCGCTACGCCAGCGGCGCGAGGACATCCCGGCCCTGGTCGAGCACTTCCTCCGGCAGTTCGCCGAGCAGCTCGACATCGAGCGCCGCCACGTCTCGGTCGACGCCATGCGCCTGCTGGAGGGCTACCAGTGGCCGGGCAACGTGCGCGAGCTGGAAAACATCATCGAGCGGGCGGTCGCCCTGTCCGCGGAGGAGACCATCACCACCCGGGACCTGCCCCCGCATCTGGTCCGCGGCCGCACTCCCGGCACCGAGACGGTCACCCTGCCGGACGAGGGGCTCGACCTCGAGGCCTACCTCGAAACCCTGCGCGCCGAGCTGATGGCCCAGGCGCTGGAGCGCGCCGACGGCGTCCAGACCCGGGCCGCCGAGCTGCTCGGCATGAGCTTCCGGAGCTTCCGCTACTACGCAAAGAAGGTCGGCGTCACCGGCGCCGACGACTGAGCGGCCGTCAGAGCTTCGGCAGGCGGATCGTCCGGTCGGTCCACAGCCGGAAGCCGCCCTCGACGGCGAAGCTGAGGGCCAGCATGCCGGCCAGAATCCAGAGGTGGGAGGGCGCGCTGGTCAGCGTCTGCCAGAGCAGGCTCGCCAGGGCACCGAGGCAGAGCAGCGCGGCGCCGACCGAGATCCACCGCCGGCTGCCGGTCTCCTCCGCCTGCTTGGCGTTGGCCGCGTTGACCGCGGCGAAGATCAGCAGAAAGCCGGCGCTCCCCATGGTCGACAGGCTCGACAGGTCGACCAGGTTGGCGATCAAGAGCGTGGCCGCGGCGGTGATCAGCAGCCCTTCCACCGGCTCGCTCCAGACCTTGCGCTCCAGCCAGTCCGGCAGCTCGCCGTCCTTGGCGATGATGTAGCTCAGCCGGGCGGCGCCGTAGACTGTGGCGTTGATCGCCGAGGCGGTCGACAGCAGGGCGGCGACGGTGATCAGCAGGTAGCCGCGCTCCCCCAGGAACGGGCGGGCCGCCGCGGCGAGGGCGTAGTCCTTGGCCTCGACGATCTTGTCCACCGGCAGGTTGCCGACGGTGACGGCCGCCACCAGGACGTAGAGCACCAGCACGAACCCCACGGAGGTGAACAGGGCCCGCGGCAGGTTCTTCGACGGCGCCTCGATGTCGGTCGCCGTGTTGGCGATCAGCTCGAACCCCTCGTAGGCGAGGAAGATGATCATGCCGCCGGCCACCAGGTGGAACGGCGCCGCCCAGCTCCCCGGGGCGACGGCGCCGGTGTCGACGCCCCAGAAGCCGACGCCGACGAACAGCAGCAGGATCGCCAGCTTGATCACGACGATCAGGTCCTCCGCCTCGCCGATCACCTTGGCCGAGAGCAGGTTGAGCCCGGTCAGCACCAGCACCGCGCCGCTGATCAGCACGTGCTTCCAGAGCGCCTGGGAGTCGGCCGGAAAGAGGCTCGCGCCGTAGCTGCCGAAGGCGTAGGAGTAGAGCGACAGCATGACGATGTAGCTGATCCAGAGGAGGATGTTGAGGGTGCCGGTGAGCAGCCCCGGGCCGAAGGCGCGGTCGAGATAGGCAACCGTGCCACCCTGGCTCGGGTAGGCGACCGACAGGCGGGCGTAGGAGTAGGCGGTCGCCAGGGCCACGATCCCGGCGATGGCGAACGCCACCGGCGCCCCGCCCCGGGCGAGCTGCACCGCCAGCCCGAGGACGGCGAAGATGCCGCCGCCGACCATGCCGCCGACACCGATGGAGGTCGCCCCCCAGAAGCCGATCTTGCCCCCGCCGCCGCCCTCGGCGGCCTTGCCCTGTCCGTCGTCTCGCGTGCTCCGCGGGGTTCCTTCTGACACCGTGTCCTCCTCTTCCCTCTCGGTCGTTCGTCTTCTCTCGCGACGGCTCAACGCGGTCGCCCCTCCCCGGCCCGGCGCCGGCACGGCGCTCGCATCTCCTGCCGGCGACCCGAACACCATCGCGTTCTTCAGGAGGATCTCATGGACCTGACATTCATCGGAACGGGCTCGATGGGGCGCCCGACGATCGAAAACCTGCTCGCCGACGGCGACGCGGTCACCGTCTGGAACCGCACGGCGGAGAGCGCCCGCCCGCTGGCGTCGCACGGCGCCACCCTGGCCGGCTCCCCGGCCGAAGCGTGCTCCGGCAAAGGGCTCGTCCTGAGCTGCCTGGCCGACGACGACGCGGTGCGGAGCGTCTTCGGCCGGGACGACGTCCTCACTGCCCTGGGCGCCGCCGGCGCCGTCCACCTGTCGATGAGCACCATCTCCGCCGGCTGCGCCGAGGAGCTGGCCGCCCGCCATACCGACGCCGGCGCCCGCTACGTGGCCGCGCCGATCCTCGGCCGCCCGGACTTCGTCGCCGCCCGCAAGCAGGGCTACCTGATCTCGGGCGCCGAAAGCGCCAAGAAGATCGCCCTGCCGGTCCTCGAACGGCTCGGCAGCGAAGGCGGCGGCGTGTTCGACTTCGGCGAGACCCCCGCCGCGGCCCACGTCGCCAAGATCGAGTTCAACTTCCTCATCGCCTCGGCCCTGGAGGCCATGGCCGAGGCGTTCGCCGTGATCGAGAAGGCGGGCCTCGACCCCCGCGCCTTCCACCGGATGGCGACGTCGACCCTGTTCGGCTGCCCGCTCTACGTCAACTACGGCAAGCAGATCAACGACCGGCGCCACGACGACGCCCTGTTCAAGCTCTCCCTCGGCGCCAAGGACGTGGGCCTGGCCGCGCAGACCGCGGACGCGTTCGGCGCCCGCGCCCGCCTGGTGGAGCTGTTGCAGGAACGGTTCCAGGAGGCGCTCGACCACGGGCGCGGGGACCAGGACTGGACCGCCGTCGCCGAGGAGGCGCGGGCCGAGGCGGGGCTCGACGGCTGAGGGCCCCGGGAAGCTAGAAGGCGTGGAGATCCGCGCTGCTGGCCGGTGGGCCGGCGGCATGGGCGTAGCGGCGGATCGCACCGGTCCGCAGGTCGGTGACCTCGACGACGTAGGAGTCCTCGGAGAGGCCGCCGACCAGGACCCAGGTCGAGCCGTTGACCGCCCTTCCGTCGACCATCTGAACCGCCACCGACGGCACGGCCGGATCGTCGAAGCAGGCGGCGCCCGCCTCCCATCGCAGGCTCCCCATCGGCGCCGGCTCGGCGGTGCCGGCCGCCGGTTGCCGCACCACCCTGACGCGGAACTGGCCGCCCAGGAGCCCGATCGCCGTGCTCTCACTGCACACCGGCGACCCGGCCGGACCCGAAGCGCCGAACGGCTCGGGGAGCGGCGGGACGCGGTCGACGTCGAGGTCGCTGGCGGCCTCCTCCCGCGGGAAGTAGAGGTCCCGGCTCTGGCCGGTCACCCGGTCGACGACCGTGACCGTCGTCTCCATCGGCAGCAGGCTGGCCCCGACGACCCGGAAGTGCCCGGTCTCGTCCCGGCGGTCGAGGAGGTCGACCACCGCGATCAGCCTGCGGCGTCCACCGAGACCGAAAGCAACCGACCGGTCGGAGAGGGGCACCGGCTGCGCGGCGCCGTACCTCCCCTCCGCGTCGCGCCACGACGCCCGGAGCTCGAACCGTCCGCCCTGGAGCTGGCTCCCCGAAGCGTTCACCGCCTCGGCCCGCAGGACGCCACCCGTCGAGCCCGAGGCGAACAGGCGCTCCGGGACCGCCGGATGGGCGATCGCCGTCTGGTACCGCGGCGGGCGAAGGTCGTCCGGCCCCGCGGGGGCCTTCCCCCCGGGGATCGCGAGCCAGGTCGCCCCGCCGTCGCGACTGCGGAAGAGACGCTCCTGGTCCTGGACGTAGAACGTCGTCGGGTCTCCGGAGACGATCAGGACCATCGGACCGGGGAAACCGGTCAACTGCCAGGTTTCGCCACCGTCGGTGCTCACGCTGGTCCCCGAGTAGAGGGTCGACGGCCCACCCGGCGACCGGTTGGGGGCGAAGTGGAGATCGGGCCCCTGCCAGTCGACGACCGTCCACGACAGACCGCGATCGTCGCTCCGGTACATACCGTAGCTGCTCTCGCCACCGACGATCCCGTCCTCGAACGGCACGTAGACGCGACCGGACAGGAACGGGTCGGCAAGCAGATCGAAGGCGGCGCGATGGATGTGGTTGCCGGGGGGGACCGGCGGGAAGTCCAACGCCTTCTTCCACGACCGCCCTCCGTCGGGGCTGCGGAAGACGTCGTCATCCAGCAGGTAGAGCAGATCGGGTTTGCCGGCATCGACGGCCAGTCGGTAGGCGGGACCGTCCCAGAGCCGGCGCCGCGTCCCCGCGACCTGGTCCTGAAGGAAGAGGCCGCCCGTCGTGGCGAGGTAGAACGAGCCCGGGGACCGGGTGTCCGGAAGAACCTCGAGGAACGACTTCTCGAAGGCCGGGAGCCACCGAAGCCACGTCTCGCCGCCGTCGAGGCTGCGCCACAGCCAGCTCACCCCTCGCCCACTCTGGTCGATGATGCCGGGGGTGATCGCGTAGAGCGTCCGCGGCGCGAACGGATCGAGGACGAGCTGTGAGATCGAGAACCGTTCCAGCCCCGCGCTGACGCGGATCCAGGCCGCACCCTCCGTGCGACTCTTGTAGACCCCCTGGACATCGACCCCCACGTACAGGGTCCGCGCGTCGAACGGATCGATCGCCAGGTCGTAGAGCCACGGACTGAAGCCGGCGGCGTCGACGTAGAGATCGGTCCAGGTCATCCCACCGTCCACGCTCCGGACGAGACGGTCGGTGCACGCCAGGTAGACCGTCGAGGGCCGCCGTGGGTGCACCACGATGCGCCGGCCGCACACTGCGGGGCGCGCCGAAACTCTCTGCCAGCTCGCCCCGCGGTTCCCGCTCCGGTAGACCGCGTCGCCGACGGCGTAGACGGTCGCGGGCGCGCTCGGTGCACCCGCGAGTGCGACCAGGCCGTGGATTCGCTCCCCGAGGTCCCCGACGCGGCTCAGATCCTCCCAGCTCTCGCCGAGATCCCGGCTCCTCCAGAGGTCCTCCTGAGTCCACGCGAAGACGGCGTCACCGCCCGGCGGCTCCGCGGCCAGGCCGAAGGGCCAAGCCTCGGGCGGAAGGGTGAGCACCCGCTGCCAGCTCGTCCCCCCGTCGACGCTCCGAAAGACCGCCGCGTCGAGGTTGACCGGATCGGTGAAGCCGGCGACAAACAGGAGGTCCGGATCGGCACCGGAGACGACCAGGGCGCTTCCTGCCGGCGGCGCGCCGCGCCGCTCCCAGCTCAGCCCGGCGTCGAGACTCCGGTAGAGCCCTTCCCAGGGCTGCGGCATCCCCGTGCTCCGCACCGCGGCAAAGACCGTCGCCGGGCGGGAGGGTGCCACCACCAGGTGACCGACGGCTCGATCGGTCGCCGACGGCAGCCCGGAGCTCACCGGCAGCCAACGGCGCCCGCCGTCGATCGTCTTGAACAGCCCGCCGCGGGTGGTCGCCGCGTACAGGTGTCCGGCGTGCTCCGGATCGACGGCCAGCGACGCGACCCCGCCCCCCGAAGGGCCCGCCGGTGTCCACCGGCCGACCCCGGCGATTGCCGGAGCGACAGAGAGGAAGAACGAAACGGCCAGCGCAGACAGCGCAACCCGAGCGTTCATGGGGTATCAGCATGCCATGGATCACCGAACAACACACCACCCCAAGGGGTGGCCGGGAAGGATACGATGCCGCCATGAAGACCATCGGCCTGCTCGGCGGCATGAGCTGGGAGAGCTCCGCCGTCTACTACCGCATCCTGAACCAGGAGATCTCCCGCCGTCTGGGCGGCCTCCACTCGGCCCGCTGCATCGTGCTGTCGGTCGACTTCGCCGAGATCTCGGACCTCCAGAAGGCGGACGCCTGGGACGAGGCCGGGCGTCGCCTCGCCGCCGACGCCCGGCGGCTCGAGGCCGCCGGGGCGGAGATCCTGTTGATCGGCGCCAACACCATGCACCGGGTCGCCGACACCATCGAGGCGGCGATCTCGATCCCCCTGCTCCACCTGACGGACGCCACCGCGGCGAGCGTCCGGCAGGCCGGACTGACCACCGTCGGACTGCTCGGCACCCGCTTCACCATGGAGATGGACTTCTACCGCGGCCGCCTGGAGGAGCGCCACGGCCTGCGCGTGCTGACCCCCGGCGAGCCGGATCGGGAGCTGGTCCACCGGGTGATCTACGAGGAGCTGGCGCGGGGGGTGCTGGACGACGGCTCGCGACGCGAGCTACAGCGGATGATCGGAGAGCTGGCCGAGCGCGGCGCCGAAGGCGTCATCCTCGGCTGCACGGAGCTCCCGCTGCTGCTGCTGGACGGGGCGGCGAGCCGGGCCGACGAGAGCCTGGTGCCGCTCTTCGACACCACCCGCATTCATGCCGAGGCCGCTGTCGAAGCGGCCCTGGCCAAGTAGTTGCCGTCGAAGCGGCCCTGGCCAAGTAGTTGCTGTCGAAGCGGCCCGGTCTGAATCCTGTCTGAAGAGGGCCGAGGAAGACCGAGGAGGGACGGCCGCCGCCTCCGGCAACCGTCCGCTCCTCGAGTACGCGTCGACCGGCTAGACCGTCGGCGCGGCCACCGCCGGGACGCCGGCGCCCACGGCCGGCGGCGCGTCCGGCGTGCCGGGGCGCTGCTCGCCCCAGTGGGCCGGCCAGTCGACCCCCTCGGGGATCGTGCCCAGCGTCTCCATCACCCGGATCAGCCGCTGGTGGAGCCGCTCGCGCTCGGCGGCGACGGCCTCGGACACCTCGGTCCCCGGATGGCCCAGGTTGACCACCTCCCGCTCGTCCCGCGGCACGTCCAGGTCGTACATCTCGTACTCGAACGGCGCGTCGGTGTACGGATCGAAGTAGACCGCGTACTTCCAGCGCTTCTCGATGATCGCCCGGATCTGACCCGCGGACGGGACGAAGAAGTAGTTGTCGTCGTAGGTGAAGTGGAGCACGTCCTGGACCTCGGCGGCCGGGTCGGCCAGCACCGGAGTGAGATCCCGCCCCTTGAACGACCAGCGGTCCCGGTCCGGCACGCCGCCCAGGGTCGCCAGGGTCGGCAGCACGTCGACCAGGCTGACCAGGGCGTTCGAGGTCTCGCCGCAGCGCATGCCGCGCTCCTTCGCCCGGGTGTGGGAGATGACGAACGGCACGTTCAGGGTCTCCTCGTACATGTTGTACATCTTCTGGCGCTGGAGGCCGTGGGACATCGCCATGTCGCCGTGGTCGCTCAGGCGCACGACGTAGGCGTCCTCGCCCACCTTCGAGCCCTCGAGGGCGTGGAGCACCTGGAGGATCTGGTGGTCGACGTGCTTGCACAGGTAGGCGTAGAACCGGCAATAGGCGCGCTGCAGGGCCTCGTCGTCGGGACCGATCTGACCGTTGCCGATGTTGCTCACCACCCGGAACTCTGCCTGGGCCCGCGGCTTGGTCGAGAGGTCCTCGCCCCAGGTCGGCGGCCGGTCGATCGGCAGATCGGCGAACTCGCTGTCCTCGTAGCCGGCCGCCTTGTAGCGCGGCTGGCCATCCACCTCCGCGCCGCCGGTGCCGGGGAAGGCGAGCACGTCGTGGGGGTTGACCAGCGAGACGATCAGGCAGACCGGACGGTCGCCGTCGTAGCTCTTCAGGAAGTGGACCGCGCTGTGGGGCTCGAGCAGCTCGTAGGGCACGTCGCCGTACTTGGCCGCCTGGCCGCGGCCGTCGATGAAGCGCTGGTCGTTCTTGACGTCGCCGCCGCCGAAGTTCTCGATCGCCAGGTTGTCGCCCGCGTCCGGCATGGTCCAGCCGTCGAAGCCGAAGCGCTCGCGGAGCTGGTCGACGTCGGCCTCGGTCCAGTACTTCTGGTCGATGCCGCGCTCCGGATCCCTGACCCACGCCGCCGGCTTGGTCAGGTGCCACTTCCCCTTGAACACCACGTCGTACCCGGCGCTGCCCAGCACCCGGGCGATGTTCTGGATGTTGTAGCTCAGCACCGCCTGGCGCCGCTCCTTGATGTTGAGCGCCAACGACTGGGTCGAGATCTGGGCCTCCACGCCGCCGCCCTCCCCCTGCTGGAGGCTCACGTCGCTCAGAATGCGGGCGGTGTTGTCGAACTCCAGGACCTCGGTCATCCGGTGCTGCGCCGGGTAGAGCCCGGTGAAGAGCGTCGCGCGCGCCGGCGAGCAGGTGCAGGAGTTGGTGTAGGCGCGCGGGAAGTCGATGCCGTGCTCCTTGAGCCAACGCATGGCCGGCAGGTTCTGCTCCGCCCAGCCGTCCGGCCAGTACGGATTGCCGCTCTGTTGATCGGTGATGATGAGGACGAAGCTCGGCTTTCGCGCCATGGGGGAGTGCTCCTTGTCAGGGATCGAAGGACCGGGCATCGCACCGGCGCCGTGGAGCCGACCGCGAGCCCGGAGGAGAGGTCACGCAAGAGTTCGAAGGATACTGCACGGCAAACGCCGGAACACGGCCGCATCGCGCCGTGTCCGCGGCGCCCGTGCGACAGCCCCGGCCTCCCCCGCGGTCAGGTGGGACCGAAGCGGGTCGCGGACGGACGGAAGGCGCGGTCGGCCGGCAGCAGCTCGCCGAGATAGTGGCCCGCGTGGTAGATGGTCACCAGCTTCTCGATCGCGAGGATCGCCCCGAACACCGCCACGTTCGCCCAGCCCAGCTCGGGATCGCCGTTCGCGGCCTGCACCAGCGACGCAATCAAGAAGAAGAGGAGCCCCCCCTCCACCACCGCATCGGCGAGCCCGAGGATCGGATGCCCGGTGTAGAAGTAGCCGCCGCCCGGGAAGACCACCGAGAGCAGCACCGCCCGCTTGCGGTCCTTGAAGCGCAAGCCGCAGACCGGGCACCGGGACTGCTCGGTCAGACGGTCGAGCACCTCGCCACAACCCGGACAGAGGTGGCGCCGCCCGCCGGAGCCGGGGCTGGGCGCGTGGAGTGCCGGGTCCCGCCGCGCGAGCGCCTGCTCCAGACACTTCCCCGCGTCCGACGGGATGGTCCGGAAGATCTCCCGCTTCCCGCCGCGGTACGTCAGACGGAGCGCCTTCGACAGGAGCCCCTTGACCCGCGCCTCCTCCAGGTCGCCGAAACGCATCTCCGCGATCGACTGGCGCGGTGTGAGCCCCTGAGTCGTCGGGATGTGCAGGATCCGCCGGTCGGTGACCACCAACAGGCACCGCTTGACGTAGACGATGATCCAGCCGGTCGTCAGAATCTCGAGCAACGAGTACGGCGAGCTGGCCGGCGTGACCATCCGCACCACCTCGCCCGGCTCGAGGATCGGCGCCAACAGCGGCGCCGCCGCCTCCAGCCAGCGGCGTACCCGCTTCTCGATCCCCTTCCTGGCCCGCCCCTTGGAATCGGTGAAACAGCTCCCCGGATCGACAGAGATCCGCCCGGCGATCAAGACATTCGCCTCGTCCACCCCGTCCTCCTCGTCGTGTTCACTCAGTGGTGATCGGACGGGACTTTATCAGGGAGACGACGGCCGTCAGAGCCCGAAGACCGTCGAGGCAACCCCGCGGCCACTGAGCATCGGTCAAGTCTGGGAATGGCTACCGGCGGGGATGTTGAGAGCCTTGGTCGAGCCCCAGCCATCTGATTTTCTGACAATCTGATATCCTGCGCCCGATGAGCACGACGATCAGCAGCAGGGTCGGCAAGCGGGGCACGGTCGTGATCCCCGTCGAGCTGCGGCGCAAGTACGGCTTCGAGGAAGGGAGCCTGGTGCTCCTGGAGGAGGATGACCGCGGGTTGATGCTGCGTCCGGCGGTGGCGCTGCCGGTGGAGATCTACGGTGCGCGAAGGAAGGCGGAGCTCCTGCTCGAAAACGCCGTCGACGAGGCGGACTACTTGCGGGCGGTCGAAGAGGTGCGCAAGCTCGGGTTCGACCCGGACCAGATCGCTCACGAAAAGCCCTGAACCCGGTTGCCGGCGCGAGCAATGGATCGGGTCTTCCTTGACGCGAACGTCCTCTTCTCGGCGTCCTACCGGGCGGACTCCGGGCTTCGCCGCCTCTGGGACCTCGCGGAGACGCAGCTCGTCGTCTCCACCTACGCTCTAGAGGAGGCGCGGCGCAACTGCATCGACGAGGCACACCGAAAGCGCCTGGAGGCCCTCGTCGTCTCCCTGGAGATCGTCGCCAATCCTCCCCTCGATCCTGACCTCAGCGAGCTGGCCGGGATTCCGGAGTCCGACCGGCCGATCCTCCAGGCGGCGGTCTCCTCCCGCTGCGGGTTCCTCGTCACGGGCGATCGGCGGGCGTTCGGTCCTCACTTCGGCAGGGAGGTCCGCGGTGTCCGCGTCCTCAAACCGGCCGCGTACCTGAACCTCCCCTACCCCCGGCCGTAGCGGACCTGGATCATCTGGGCGAGGACGGCGATGGCGATCTCGCCGGGGCTGTCGCCGCCCAGGTCGAGGCCGATGGGTGCGTGGAGGTGATGGATCGTCGAGGCGGTGGCCGCGGGCGGCGAGCTCTTCTTTGACGTGCTCGACCTTGCGGCGGCTGCCCATGAGGCCGAGGTAGGTGAGGCGCTCGGGCGGGGTGGCGAGGAGGGTGGCGAGGGCGGCGACGTCGGTCTCCCAGCAGCGGGTGACGATCACGGCGTAGAGGGGGCGGCCGGCGACCGCGGCCAGGGGGTCGCCGCCGTCCGGACCCGCCTCCTGGAGGGCGAAGTCGCGGCCGACCGCCGGCAGGCGGGTGCCTTCGGGGAAGAGCTCGGGGCGGCGGAAGTCCGGGCGGTCGTCGAGGACGACCAGGTCGAAGCCGGCGAGCTCGGCGCCTCGCGCCAGGGCCTGGCCGACCGGACCGCCACCGTAGACGACGGCGACTGGCGGGGCTTCGATCACTTCGAGGTAGACCTCCGCGAAGCCGCCGCAGACCATGCCGGTCGGCTGGCCCTTGGCGGCCTTCTCTGTCATGTAGTAACGCTTGATCTGTCCGGAGGAGCCGTCCGGCGCGGGGTCGTCCGTGGCGGCCTGTGGGCCGTCGGTCAGGCGGTCGGCCAGCCGCGCGCGGGCGTCGGCGATGACCAGCGCCTCGAAGGAGCCGCCGCCCAGGTTGCCTTCGGTCGTGCCGTCGGGGGCGACCAGGAGCTTCCAGCCGGTCTTGCCGGCGGTCGATCCTTCCACCCGGACGATGTGGGCGAGGGCCACGCGACCCTGGCGCTCGACGATCTGGCCGGCCCGCCGCAGGAGGTCCGCGGGGGTCGGTGCGCTCGGTCGGGTCGGCATGGCGCGGGACGACGGTGGGGGAACGGCGGGGGCGGGAAGCGCCGCGGAGCCGCCTGGGCCCGCTAGGAGCTGGACCCGGCGGTCTTGCTCTCGGACCCTTTGCCGGCGTTCGACTTCGAGCCGCCGCTCTCGCCGGAGGCCGCCTTCTCGCCCGCCTCCTTGCTGCCGGACTCGGACCGGTTGCCGTTGGACTTGCCGCCGTAGTCGGTGACGTACCAGCCCGACCCCTTGAACTGAAACGCCGGTGCGGACAGGAGCTTCTTGAGCGCGCCGCCACACTCGGGGCACTTGGTCAGCGGCGGCTCGGAGACCTGTTGAAGGGCCTCCAACTGATGTCCGCAGGCTTCACACTTGTATTCGTACAGTGGCACGAGCGTCTTCCTCCTGGTGATCTCGAACTCGAGCGCGGCGGCGCTTGCGGGCCACAGGCCACAGCCGCGCTGACTCCTTTGAAACGCGATCGGCGCACGGAGCCTTCCCGGGCCCTGGCCGGCGATCAGTCTCCCTGCATGCGGTCCGCCCCGGTCTTGAACCGGATCTTGATGCCCGACGAAGCAGGGCGCGGCGCCGGCTCCTCGCGGGACGCCGCCTTCGCCCCCGCCGCCTCCGCCGCGTCCGTTTCCTGGCGCCGGCGTACCAGCCGCAGGACCTGGAAGGCGTAGACCAGCTTGGCGTTCTCCGGTGCCGAGAGGGGACCGTTGTGGCAGATGTCGTAGAGGGTGCGCTGGCCGTCGATCAGTTGGAGGAGGGCGAGCTCGTCGGCGCCGATCGCCGCCCGGATCAGGTCCTCGGTGGTGAAGTTGGGCTCGAAGACCGTCTCCTTGCGCCCCAGGCGCGCGACCAGGGCCTTGGCGTTGGGGGCGCTCTTGATCCCGTGGAGGATCACCTGGCGCATGGGCAGGAGGATGCGCACCTCGGTCGGCGTCTGGAAGCTGCCGATCTCGAACCGGACGCTCCCCTCCTGCCAGTAGAACAGGCTCCAGACGATCGACTCGACCTGCTTGCGAATCGCCTCGTGGATGCCGGCCGGGGAGATCAGCCCCTGCTCGATGAGCAGCTCGCCGTAGCGCTTCTTGGTGCCGGAGCGCGCCACCATGGTGGCGGTGAACTCCTCGGCGGAGATCGTGCCGGTGCGCTGGAGGTAGGCGCCGAGCGAGTCCTTGCGGTCGGTCGACGACGCGTGCACGACGTACCCCTCCCGCACGTAGACGCGCTTGGTCACCCCGTCCCGCTCGGCTTCGATCACGCCGGGGACCTGGAAGCGCTCGACCGTGTACAGCATCTCCGGGAGCGCGGTCTCCGCCAGATCGGCTCGGTACTCGAATCCTTTCTCAGAGCCGCTCACATGGGATCTCCTGCCATGGGGGTCGTCCGGCCAGGCTGGCTCGAAGCAACGTCAGCCAGCGGGGGAAGCCGAGTCGACCGGACCGAATCGGGACGCGGAAGTATACCAGGGAGTGGTGAACGTCCCGGTCTGCCGGTAGCATCGGCCCCATGATCGATCCGCACGAAGCCTGGAGCCGGCTCGAACCGCACCTGGCGCCGCTCGCAGGGGTTCGGACCCCGCGCCGCGAGGCCGCCGGCAGGGTGCTCGCGGAGGCCCTGACGGCGACGGTCGACGTGCCGGCCCAGGACGTCTCGGCGATGGACGGCTTCGCCCTGACCGGCGCCCCGCCGCTCGACACCGAGCTCCCGGTCGGCGGCATGATCGTCGCCGGCCATGCGCCGGGCGCCCGGCTCGAGCCGGCGGGTGAACTCCCCGGGCTCCCCGGCGTGGTGCGGATCATGACCGGGGCACCGGTGCCCGCGGGGGCGGACCGGGTGATCCCGGTGGAACGGGCCCGGGTGCGGCCCGTCCGGGACGGTGTCCGGGACAACGTCCGGGAGAGTGCCGGCGAGGTGGTGGACGCCGCGGGTGGCGGGGACCGGCCGGAGGAGGTCGTCGCGTTCGACGACGCCGGGGCGCCCGGCGACCATGTCCGGCGCGGCGGCGAGGTCATCCGGCGCGGCGCCGAGCTGCTGCCGGCGCGCACTCTGCTCACGCCGGGAGCCATGGCGCTCGCCGCGACCCACGGCTACGCGACCCTGCCGGTGCACCGGACCCCGCGGGTCGCCCTGCTGGTGACCGGCGACGAGGTGGTGCCGCCCGACCGGGAGCCCGGCCCCGGCCACCTGCGGGACTCCCACTCCGACTTCGTCCTGGCCGCCTGCCACACCCTGGGGGTCGAGGCCGAGCTGCTGGGGATCGCGCCCGACGAGCCCGGCCGGCTGCGCGCCCTGGTCGAGCAAGGCTTCTCCGCCGACGTGCTGCTGCTCTCGGGCGGCGTCTCGATGGGGGAGCGCGACCTGGTCGAGGAGACGCTCCTGGGGCTGGGCTGCCGGAAGCTCTTCCACGGCGTGGCGATCCAGCCGGGCAAGCCGCTGCTCGCCGCGCTCCGGCTGCCCGGCGGACCGGGCGCGTCCGCTGCTTCCGGCGATCGGGCTCCGCGCGGCCGGCTGGTGTTCGGGCTGCCGGGCAACCCGGCGTCGGTGATGGTCGGGTTCTGGCTGTTCGTGCGGCCGGTGCTCCGGCGGCTGATGGGCCGCCCGGACGGCTACTGGCACGGCGCGCTCACCGCCGAGCTGGCCGGCCCCCTGCCACGGGCCAAGGCGCGGGACCGCTTCATGCCGGGCCAGGTGCGCGTCGAGGACGGCCGCCTGCTGGCCGATCCGGGGCACCCGGTCGGCTCCCACGACATGAGATCCTACGCCCATGGGACGGTGCTGGTGCGGGTCCCCGCCGGCAGCCCGGGGCTCGAGGCCGGCGCGCCGTGCGAGGTCCTGCCGCTGGCCGACACTCTGTTCTGACCGCGTTCGGACTCCGTCCCGGTCCCGCGAGCTGCCGACGAGGTCCGCTCGACCGACTCCGAACCCGACTCTGAGCCCGACTCCGACTCCGACTCTGAACAGGCCCCGGCCCAGAACCCCGACCCCGACCGACTCATCGACCCGCGAGGAGCGCCTCCGAGCCTGCCATGACCGATCGATCCAACGCGTCCGATTGCCCCCCCGCCGATCGCCCCGACTCGCTCGACACCCGCTTTATCCATGCCGGCGCCATGCCGGAGGGGATCGAGGGCGCGGTGGTGATGCCGGTCTTCCAGTCCGCCATGTACCGGGACACGGTGCCGGGCGCCGACGCCGAGCCGCGCTACATCCGCTACTCGAACACGCCGAACCACCGCTACCTCCAGGGCAAGCTGGCCGAGCTGCTGGGGGCCGAGCAGGCGCTGGTCACCGGCAGCGGCATGGCGGCCGTCTCGAGCGCCCTGCTGTCCGTGCTCCGTGCCGGCGACCGGCTGCTGGTCCAACGCGGCGTCTACGGCGGCACCCACTCGTTCGTCACCAAGCAGCTCCCGCGCCACGGCGTCGAGGTCGTCCTGGTCGACCCCACCGACCCGGGGTCCTGGTCGGCGGAGCTCACCGCCGGCACCCGGGCGATCTACGTCGAGTCGATCAGCAACCCGACGATGCGGGTGGCCGCCCTGGAGGAGGTGGTCGCCTTCGCCCGGGAGCACAACCTGGTGTCGATCATCGACAACACCTTCGCCACGCCGGTCAACTTCCTGCCGCTCGCCCACGGGTTCGACCTGGAGCTCCACAGCGCCACCAAGTACCTGAACGGCCACTCCGACCTGGTGGCCGGGGTGCTCGCCGGCCGCGCCGAGCTGATGGGGCCGGCGCTCTCGACCCTGCGCGGCCTGGGCGGCTCCCTCGACCCCCACGGCTGCTTCCTGCTCGACCGGGGGATCAAGACCCTGGGGCTGCGCATGGAGCGGCACAACACCTCCGCCCTGGCGCTGGCGCGGGCGCTCGAGAAGCACCCCAAGGTGCGGCGGGTCCACTACCCGGGGCTCGAGTCCCACCCGGACCACCGCCGGGCGAGCCACCTGTTCGGCGGTTGCGGCGGCATGCTGGCGTTCGAGGTCGAGGGCGGCGTGGCGGCGGCGAACGCCTTCCTGGAGGCCGTGCGGCTGCCGGCGGTGGCCCCCAGCCTGGGCGGGGTCGAGAGCCTGGTAACCCGTCCGGCCACCACCTCGCACCGCACCCTGGAGCCGGCGGAACGGGCCGCCATGGGCGTCACCGACGAGCTGATCCGGGTGTCGGTCGGCATCGAGGGGACCGACGACCTGGTGGCCGACTTCCTGCAAGCCCTCGGTTGACGGACCTCCCCGCCACCGTCCCGGACCCGCGCCGGAGCGCGATGCCATGAGAGCGATCCTTCGACGCCTCGCCCCTCTGCTGCCGGTGGTGCTGTTCTCGGCGGCCCTCTGGCTCCTCCACCAGGAGCTCGAGCCGAGCCACTACCACCAGGCGGTGGCCTATGTCCGGGAGCTGCCGAACCTGTCGCTGGTCCTGGCGGCCGCGCTCACTGCGTTCGGCTACGTCGCCCTGACCGGCTACGACCTGCTCGGCTGCCGCTACGCCGGCTCGGACCTGCCGTACCGCCAGGTCGGCCTGGCGGCGTTCACCGCCTACGCCTTCAGCAACACCCTGGGGCAGGCTCTGCTCACCGGCGCTCCCTTGCGCTTCCGCCTGTACGGCACCTGGGGGGTGTCCGCCGAGCAGGTGACCAAGATCGTCGGCTTCGGCTTCCTGACGTTCTGGGTCGGTTTCGTCTCCCTCGTCGGCGCCGTGTTCGCCTTCGCCCCGGGAAGCCTGCCGCCGGCCCTCGACCCTCTCGGCGCGCTCGATCTGCTCGCCTCGCTGGTGCCGGGTGGAGCGGGCGAACGGGCCTTCGGCGTCGGCCTGCTCGCCCTGGTGGCCCTCTACCTCGCGGCCTGCGCCTTCTATCGGCGGCCGCTGGTGATCCGCTCCTGGCAGATCTCGCTGCCGACCGCGCGGCTGGCGCTGGGCCAGGTCGCCGTCTCCGCGGTCGACTGGGTGCTGGCCGCGGCCGTCCTCTACGTCCTGCTGCCCGCGGCGGTCGCGCCGCCGTTCGCCGGCTTCCTGGTCGCCTTCCTGCTCGCCCAGATGGCCGGCTTCACCAGCCAGGTGCCCGGCGGCCTGGGGGTGTTCGAGACGGTCCTGGTGCTCAGCCTGACCGGGCACCACGCCGTATCCGCCGCGACCGGCGACGGGCGCGATCTCGTGGCGACGGGCGGCCTGCTCGGCGCCCTGCTGCTCTACCGGGCGATCTACTACCTGGGCCCGCTGGTGCTGGCGGCGCTCACCCTGGCCGGCGTCGAGCTCCACCGGGAGCGCGTCCGCCTCCAGCGTGCCGTCGGCGCGGCGGCCCGGCTGGCGACCCTCGTGGTGCCCCAGGCGCTGGCGCTCACCACCTTCGTCGGTGGCGCCCTGCTCCTGGTCACCGGCGCCACCCCGGCCCACGCCTCCCGGCTGTCGTGGCTCAACGACCTGCTGCCGCTGCCGGTAATCGAGGCCTCCCACTTCCTGGCCAGCCTGTCGGGCGCCCTGCTCATGGTGCTCGCCCGCGGCCTCCAGCGCCGGCTGGACGTGGCCTACCACGCGACGGTCGCCCTGCTGGCCGGCGGCATCGCCTTCTCCCTGCTGCGCGGCCTCGACTGGGCCACGGCCATCGCCCTCGGCTTCATGCTGATCGCCCTGGCGCCGCTGCACCAGGCGTTCGACCGCAAGGCGTCGCTGCTCGAGGCGCGGCTGAGCCCGGGCTGGGTGACCGGGATCGTCCTGGTGCTCGCCGCCACCCTCTGGCTGACCCTGTTCGTCTACCGCCACGTCGAGTACTCCCAGGAGCTGTGGTGGAGCTTCGCCCTCCACGGTGACGCGCCCCGCGCCCTGCGCGCCCTGGTCGCCGCGTCGGCGGCGCTGCTGGTGCTGGCGGCGATCCGCGGCCTCCGTCCGGCGCCGCCGGACCCCGACCCGCCGACCCCAGAGCAGCTCGACCGGACCGAGGAGGTGGCCGCCGGCGCCTCCCGCACGGACGGCCTGCTGGCGCTCCTCGGCGACAAGCGGTTGCTGTTCTCACCGGAGCGCGACGCCTACTTGATGTACGCGGTCGAGAGCCGAAGCTGGATCGCCCTGGGCGACCCAGTGGAGTCAGTGGCGTCAGTGGCGTTGGCCGGCGCGAGCGGCGCGCCTGGCGTGGAAGGAACACTCCGCCCGGCAGGGGCCGGCAGAGCGGCGCGGGAGCTCGCCTGGCGCTTCCGCGAGCTGGTCGAGCGCCACGACGGGTGGCCGGTCTTCTACCAGGTGGCCGAGGAGAACCTCCACCTCTACGTCGACATGGGGCTCTCCCTGCTCAAGTTGGGAGAGGAGGGGCAGGTGCCCCTGGACGGGTTCAGCCTCGACGGGCACCGCCGCAAGGATCTGCGCAACGCCCTGCGGCGGACCGAGGAGCGGGAGGAGTGCCGGTTCGAGATCGTCCCCCGGGAGGGGGTCGCCGAGCTCTTGCCGGTGCTGCGCCAGGTCTCGGACGCGTGGCTCGGCGGCAAGTCGGCGGCCGAGAAAGGCTTTTCCCTCGGCCGGTTCGACAGCGCCTATCTCGAGCGCTTCCCCATCGCCCTGGTCCGTCGGGGCGATGAGGTGATCGCGTTCGCCAACGTGCTGGCCGCGGGCGAGGAGCTGTCGCTCGATCTCATGCGCTTCGGCTCCGAGGCGCCGCCCGGGGTCATGACCTATCTGTTCACCCGCGTGATGCTCTGGGGCTCGGCCGCCGGCTACCGCCGGTTCGACCTCGGAATGACGCCGTTCGCCGGCCTCGAAGGGCGCACCGGGGCGCCGCTCTGGAACCGGGTGGCCGGGCTGGTCTACCGCCACGGCGAGCACTTCTACAACTTCCAGGGGCTGCGCCACTACAAGGAGAAGTTCGACCCGGTGTGGGAGCCCCGGTACCTGGCCTTCCCGGGCAGCCTGGCGCTCCCCCAGATCCTGGTCCACCTGGCGGCGCTGATCTCGGGCGGGGTGACGGCGGTGTTTCGCAGGTAATCGGCAGGGGATCGGCAGGTGATCGGCAAGCGAGCCGCGGCCGATCCGAGCGGTTGGCGGAAGCGCATGGGAATCGAACCCACCCTCCGAGCCGCTTCCGACCCGGAACAACGGTTTTGAAGACCGCGGGAGGCACCAGCCCCCGAGCGCTTCCACCGGGAATCATATCCGGCACGGCGTGATCCGTCGGTCTGGAGCCGGCCCGGCCGCGAGCCGATCCCGACCGAACGGAGCCGAACCGTCCCGATCCGGGCCTCGATGACACTTCTCCCACAGAAAGTCGCCGTACCCCGCTACAATACAGAGCCTGACGCGGACGGGCACCGCCCGAAGTGAGCACCACTCCCCCGGGACGCCCCGCGCCACGCCCACGCCGGGCCCGCTCGACCCCCCGGCGGAACCCGGCAGGAGCCAGCAGGAGCAGACCTTGACGCCACCCCAGCAACAGGCCGGCAGCGTTCTCGACGGCAAGTACGAGGTTCTCGACCATCTCGGCGGGGGCGGCATGGGGGAGGTCTACCTGGTCCGCCACATCCACCTGGAAGAGAAGCGGGTGGTCAAGATCCTGCGGCCCGACCGGGTCGGCGACCCGGACGCCCAGAAGCGCTTCCTGCGCGAGGCCCGCTTCGCCACCCAGATCAAGCACCCCAACGTCGCGATCCTCTACGACTACTCGCGGCTGGGCGACGGCAGCTTCTACATGGTCTGGGAGTACATCGAGGGCGAGGACGTGGGCACCCGGCTGCGCCGCGACGGGCCGGTGGCGGTCGACCTCGCCGTCGACCTGGCGATCCAGGCCCTGCGCGGCCTCGACGCCATCCACGGCGCCGGCATGATCCACCGCGACATCTCGCCCGACAACCTGATGGTCGCGGTCGCCGGCCAGGGCCCGCCCCAGCTCAAGATCATCGACCTCGGGCTGGCCAAGAACCTGGAGCCGGACCCGGACCACGAGGTCACCCAGGACGGCATGTTCATGGGCAAGCTCCTCTACTGCGCGCCGGAGCAGGCCGGCCTGCACAAGGGCGAGACCCTGGACAACCGGACCGACCTCTACTCGATGGCGCTGGTGCTCTACGAGATGCTCACCGGCCTGCCGCCGTTCGAGGCGGAGACGCCCCAGGGCGCGATCTTCAAGCGGCTCTCCGAGGACCCGCTGCCGCTCACCGACCGCAACCCGGACCAGCCGATCACGCCGACCCTCGAGGCGGTCGTGCTACGCGGGCTGGCCCGCGAGCGCTCCGAGCGCTTCCCGAACGCGGCGAGCTTCATCGAGGCCCTGGCCCGGGCGCGGCAGGGCGGCGCCGCCGTGCGCCCGGCCGGCGCCGCGCCGCGACGGCCGGTGGCCGGCAGCACCGCCGGCTCGCGGGAGCTGACGCGCTCTGAGAAGGACGCGCTGCTCGCCCAGATCGAGGCGGCGGCCCGGCGCCAGCGCAACGGCTCCAAAATGGTCGACCAGGTGGAGGCGCTGGTCTCCGGCGGCCGCCTGGACGAGGCGCGGAGCGTGGTCGAGAAGCTGCGCCGCAACGATCCGCGCGCCAAGGCGCTACCGGCGCTCGAAACCCGCCTGGCCGCGGCCCAGGAGCTGGCCGACCGCAAGCGTAAGGAGCGGGACGCGCAGCGGCAGGAGCAGGAGAAGCGGCGCGGCGAGGAGCTCGAGGCCGCCGTGGCGGCGGTGCGCGAACGGATCGGCGCGGGCGATCCGGCGCCGGCCCGCGAGGCGCTCGAGAGCGTCCGCGCCCTGGTGGCGGACGCCCCGGAGCCGGGCCCGGAGGCGGCCTGGACGCCGACCGAGATCGAGCGGCTGGAGCGGCAGATCGAGCGCCTGGAGCAGACCAGCGCCCGGCGCCAGCGGGTCGACGAGGCCGCCGCCCTGGTGGAGCGGTACCTCAAGACCAAGCAGGTGCCGCTGGCACGGCTGGCTCTCCAGACCCTGCTCGAGCTCGCCCCGAACCACCCGAAGCAGGGCGACTACGAGCACTGGATCGAGCTGGTCGACGAGGAGGCCGAGCAGGAGAAGGAGGCCGAACAGGTGCTGGCCGACGCCCGGGAGTCGCTGCGGGCGGACGATCCACGGACCGCCCGGCGCTCGCTCTCCCAGCTCGAGAAGCTCGACCCCGACCTGGCGGCGGTCCTGCAAGGCGAGATCGACGCCGCCGAAGCCGACCGCGAGAAGACCGCCGACCTCGACGCCCACCGGGAGCGCCTCCAGGAGCTGATGGAGGCACACAAGATCGAGGAGGCGCAGCAAGAGATCAAGGCCATGGCCGACCTGGGCGCCGCCAAGGTGACCCTCGACCTGTGGCGCGCCCGGCTGGAGGAGGCGCGCACCAGCGCGGTCGGCGAGGCCCAGGCCGAGGTCTTCCGGGAGGCCTTCCGCGAGCGCCTGGATCACGGTGACTTCGCCGGTGCCCGCTCGGTGGCCGGCGAGTACCAGCGCACCTCCCCAGACGACCCCCGGCCGGCCGAGCTGCTGGCCGAAGTCGCGCGCCTCGAGCAGGAGCACGAGCGCAGCCGGGCGGTCGCCCAGGGCGAGGCACAGGTCGACGAATACATCGAGGCGGGCGACGCCGGCAAGGCGGAGCTGGCCCTGAAGGTGCTGCTCCAGATGGCGCCGGACCACAAGCGGCGCAAGCAGTTCGAGAAGAAGATCGCCAAGCTCAAGAGATGACATGGAACCACAATCCGATCTGAACGACGACACTCCCTTCCCTTCCCTGACCCTCCACTCTCCCGCCACCGCCCGCAAGCTTCGGTATGCGTTCATGCGCTTGACCCGGGAGCTCGACTCCCGGTTCGAGTCGCTGCTGCTCACCGGGCGGGTCACCAAGTGGTACAGCGAGGTGGGCAACGAGGCGACCACCGTGCCGGCGGGCCTCGCCCTCGGCCCGGGCGACGCCCTGTGCACGCTCCACCGCGACCTGGGCGCGATCCTGGCCGTCTACCTGGACCCGGCACGGACGTTTCCCGGCTTCGGCTTCGGCGAGGCGGACGAGCGCCGGCCCGAGCCGGAGGAGATCCTCCACCGCCTGGCGAGCCAGCTCCTCGGGCGCCGCGACGGCTTCTCCCAGGGCGTCGAGCGCTCGTTTCACTACGGCTACATCGATCCCGAGGCGGGGATCGTCCACCCCGGCATGATCAGCCACCTGGGAGCGATGATCCCGGTCGCCGCGGGCTGCGCCTTCGCCCAGGCGCTACGCGGTAGCGACCGTGTGGCGATCAACTTCATCGGCGACGGCGGCACCTCGACCGGGGATTTCCACGAGGGCCTGAACATGGCCGCGGTGTGGAAGCTGCCGCTGATCCTGGTGGTCGAGAACAACCGCTTCGCCTTCTCCACCCCGACCGATCAGCAGTACGCCTGCGAGCGCCTCTCGGACCGGGGCGTCGGCTACGGCATCGCCGCGGAGACGGTGGACGGCAACGACCCGGACGCGGTCGCCGCGGCGGTCGGCCGGGCGGTGGCCCGGGCGCGGGCCGGCGAGGGCCCGACCCTGCTCGAGGCGATGCTCGGCCGGATGAAGGGGCACAGCGAGGGGGACGACTCCCTCAAGGTGGTGCCCGAGGACGATCTCGAGCGCTACCGGACCGAAGACCCGGTGCCGACCTATCCGCAACGCCTGGCCGCCGAAGGGATCCTGGACGAGGTCACCCGCCACCGGATCGACGAGCGCGCCAAGGATCTGGTGGAGCGGGTCCTCGACCGCGCCCTGGACGGCGCCGGCCCCGACCCGGAGACCGCCCACCGCTCGGTGTTCGCCCCCGTCCCCGGGACCGCCGGGCTCGACGAGACGCCCGCGCTCCCCGCCGCCTCGGCGGGGGCGCCGGACCGGACGAGCCCCCGGGCGGCCGGCGACACCACGACCTACGTCGAGGCGATCCACCGGGCGCTGACCGAGGAGATGGAGCGCGACGACTCCGTGGTCCTGCTGGGCCAGGACATCGGCACCTTCGAAGGCGCCTTCCGGGTCACCCGCGGCCTCCACGCGCGCTGGCCCGACCGCGTCCGCGACACCCCCATCGCCGAGAGCGGCACCCTCGGCATCGCCATCGGCGCCTCCCTGCTGGGCTACCGGCCGGTGGTCGAGATGCAGTTCGCCGACTTCGTCACCTGCGGCTTCAACCAGATCGTCAACGTCGCGGCGAAGCTCTACTACCGCTGGCAGATCCCCTGCCCGATCACCGTCCGGCTGCCGTCGGGCGGCGGCGTCGGCGCCGGGCCGTTCCACTCCCAGAACCCGGAGGGGTGGTTCACCCACGTCGCCGGCCTCAAGGTGGTCTGCCCGGCGACCGCGGCCGACGCACGAATGCTGCTCAAGGCCGCGATCCGCGACCCCAACCCGGTGCTCTTCTTCGAGCACAAGTTCCTTTACCGCCGGATCAAGGAGGTGCTGCCGGCCCACCTGGAGGCGACCGAGGCGATCGAGCCGCTGGGGCGGGCGCGCGTCGTCCGCCCCGGCCGCGACCTCACCCTGATCGCCTACGGCTCTACGGTGTGGACCGCGCTCGAGGCCGCCGAGGCGCTCGCCGCCGACGGCGTCGAGGCGGAGGTCGTCGACCTGCGGACCCTCGTCCCCTTCGACGAGGAGACGGTCCTCGCGTCGGTCAAGAAGACCGCCCGGGCGCTGATCGTCCACGAGGACCAGCTCACCGGCGGCTTCGGCGCCGAGGTCGCGGCCCGCATCGCCGAGCGCGCGTTCTCCTGGCTCGACGCGCCGGTCGGCCGCATCGGCTACCCGGACCGGCCATCGCCCTACGCCAAGGTGCTCGAGCGCCAGCTCCTGCCGTCGACGGAGGGCGTGGTCGAGACCGCCCGCTCCCTGCTCGCGTATTAGCAGATCGCCCCCCCCCCCCGACCCGCCGCCGAAGGCTCTCGGCTCGAGGCGGAGGTTCACGGGGAGTCGGCGCGAGAGCAACTTTTCGCCCCCGGTGCCGTAACACCGGGGGAAGGGGATGACTACGCCCCATCTGTACAGCATTCAATCCATTTACAGGAGGTCCAAGTGAGACGACTCGCCATCGCGCTCCTCGTCCTCGCGGCCGTCGCCACGATGGCTGCGGGTCCGGCGGCCGCGCAGACCAAGCTGTTGCGATTCCCGGACATTCACGGCGACAAGGTCGCCTTCGTCTATGCGGGCGACATCTGGACCGCGCCGGCCGACGGCGGCCGCGCGGTGCGCCTGACGACCCACCCCGGGCTGGAGCTGTTCCCGAAGTTCTCGCCCGATGGCAAGTGGATCGCCTTCACCGGCCAGTACGACGGTGACGAGCAGGTCTACGTGGTGCCGGCCGAGGGCGGCGTCCCGAGGCAGCTCACCTACTACCCGGCCAACGGGCCGCTGCCGCCGCGCTGGGGCTACGACAACCAGGTTTACGGCTGGACGGCCGACGGCAAGAAGGTGCTCTTCCGCTCCATGCGCGACGGCTGGGACCTGGCCGACACCCAGCTCTTCCTGGTCGACGTCGACGGCGGCCTCCCCGAGCGCCTGCCGATGCCGACCTCGGGCGCCGGCGACCTCTCGCCCGACGGCAAGAAGATCGTCTACTCCCCCCTGACCCGCGACTTCCGGAGCTGGAAGCGCTACCAGGGCGGCTGGGCCCAGGACCTCTACATCTTCGACCTGGACACCTACGACGCCAAGCAGATCACCGACAACCCGCGGACCGAGCGCGATCCGATGTGGATCGGCGACAAGATCTTCTACGACTCGGACAAGACGGGCACGCTCAACCTCTACTCGTACGACATCGCCTCGGGGGACGTCAAGCAGCTCACCGAGTCGACCAAGTGGGACGTCCGCTGGCCGAGCAGCGACAACCAGAGCAAGATCGTCTACGAGCTGGGCGGCGAGCTGGAGGTCTACGACATCGCCACCGGCGCCAGCAAGCACCTGTCGATCGACGTGCCCGACGGACGCCCTGCCGACCCGGCCGAGCGAGATCTCGGTGGCCGACAACATCGAGAGCTTCGAGCTGTCGCCGAAGGCCAACCGGGCCCTCTTCGTCGCCCGCGGCGACGTCTTCACGGTGCCGATCGAGCACGGCGCGGTGCGCAACCTGACCCACAGCTCCGGCGCCCACGACAAGCTCGCCGTCTGGTCGCCGGACGGCTCCAAGATCGCCTTCGTCTCCGACATGACCGGCGAGGAGGAGCTCTACGTCATCGACCAGGACGGCAGCGGCGAGCCGACGCAGCTCACCGACTCGCTCGCGGCCATGCTGATCACGACCGCCTGGTCGCCGGACAGCAAGAAGATCGCCCTCTCCGACAAGAACGGCAAGCTCTACGTGGTCGACGTCGCGAGCAAGAAGATGATCGAGGTCGCCGACTCCCCGACCGGCTTCCTCACCGACGCGACCTGGGCGCCGGACAGCGGCTACCTGGCGTTCAGCCAGGGCGGGCCGACGGGCGCCAACTCGCTCTACATCTGGAGCGCCGCCGACGGCCAGACCCACCGGGTGACCGGCGACCTGTTCAACGAGTACGGCCCGACCTGGAGCCCGAAGGGCGACTACCTCTTCTACCTGGCGGACCACGGCTTCGCGCCGCAGGTCGGCTCCTTCGAGTGGAACTACGTCGGCGACCGGGAGACCGGGATCTACGGCCTCGCCCTGACCAAGAAGACCAAGGCGCTGCTGCCCCCGCAGAGCGACGAGGCCGAGGTCGAGGGCAAGAAGGACGACGCCATGAAGGGCGACGACTCCATGGAGTCGAAGGGGAAGAAGGACGCCGACAAGAAGGGCAAGGACGAGATGAAGGCCGAGGGCCCGGAGCCGGTCAAGATCGACTGGGACGGCCTCGCCGACCGGATCGTCCGCATCCCGGTCCAGCCGGAGAACTACTTCGGCATCCAGGCGCTCGACCAGGGCCTGCTCTACGTCCAGGGGCCGTCGTTCTTCTACGGCCGCGAGCCCAACGGCCAGGTCGAGGTCAAGCTGTTCTCGTTCGAGGACCGCGAGTCGAAGAGCCTCGTCAGCGGCATCCAGAACCTGGCGCTCTCCCACGACGGCTCCAAGATCCTGGTGCAGCAGGGACCCGGCTTCATGCTCTACGGCACCTCCCCGGGCGGCGAGCCCAAGCAGGTGTCGACCGCCGACCTGAAGGTGTTCCGCGACCCGAAGGCCGAGTGGGCCGAGGTCTTCAACGAGGTCTGGCGCCGCTACCGGGACTTCTTCTACGTCCCCAACATGCACGGCTACGACTGGAAGGCGCTCGGTGACCAGTACCGCTCGCTGCTCCAGTACGTCGGCCACCGCTCCGACCTCAACTACGTGCTCAGCGAGATGGTCGCCGAGCTCAGCATCTCCCACGCCTACATCGTCGGCGGCGACTTCGAGATCCCGGACCGGCCCGACGTGGCCCTGCCGGGCGCCCGCTTCGCCCTCGACCCGGCGGCCGGCCGCTACAAGATCACCAAGATCTTCCACGGTGAGAACGACGAGCCGCGCTACCGCTCGCCGCTGACCGAGGTCGGGGTCGACATCTCCGAGGGCGACTACGTCCTCGCCATCGACGGCGAGTCGCTCGGGGCCGGGGACAACCCGTACCGGATGCTGCGCTACAAGTCGGACCGGCCGGTCGAGCTGACGGTCAACGACAAGCCGACCATGGACGGCGCCCACACGATCACCTACGAGCCGATCACCGACGAGGACAAGCTGATCTACCTCGAGTGGGTCGACGGCAACATGGACAAGGTGACCGAGGCGACCGATGGCAAGGTGGGCTACATCCACGTGCCCGACATGGGCGCCGACGGTATCTGGGAGTTCATCAAGCACTACTACGGCCAGCTCCGCAAGCAGGGGCTGATCATCGACGTCCGCGACAACGGCGGCGGCAACGTCTCCGGCATGCTGATCGAGCGGCTCCAGCGCAAGCTCCTGTCGGTCGGCTACTCGCGTAACTCCGACTACCCGACGACCTACCCGGGCGGCGCGGTCTTCCCCGGCCACCTGGTCTGCCTGATCAACGGCGGCTCGGCCTCGGACGGCGACATCTTCCCGGCCATGTTCCGGCAGGCGGGCCTCGGCCCGCTGATCGGCAAGCGCACCTGGGGCGGCGTCACCGGCATCAGCGGGCGCGGTCCGCTGATCGACGGCGGCACCGTCTTCGTGCCGGAGTTCGGCCACGTGTCGGTGGAAGGCACCTGGTCGATCGAAGGCTGGGGCGTGGAGCCCGACATCGAGGTCGACCAGACGCCGAAGGCGCTGATCGAGGGTCGCGACCCGCAGCTCGAGAAGGCGATCGAGGTGATCGAACAGGAGATTCACGACGATCCCGTGAAGCTCCCCGAGCGCCCCGAGCCGCCGATCAAGACGCCGGGCCACAACCCGCCGCCGATGGGTCACTGACCCGCGGCGCATGACACCGGCCGGGGCTCTCCCCCGGCCGGCCGGAAAGACCCCGAACCCGGGATCGGCCACGCCGGTCCCGGGTTCTTTGTCGGCAGGCCATGAACAAGGTGGGCTATCGTCGAGCGGTGAATCGACTTCTAGGATTGATCCTCCTGGTGCTGGCCGCCTGCGCCTCTCCTCCACCTGGCGGCCAACTGGGCGAGGCGGGGCGCGCGGACTCGGACCGCCTGGCGCGGCCGCTGCGGGTGGTGGTCTCCGTCCCGCCACAGGCGTACTTCGTCGAGCAGATCGCCGGGCCCCGGGCGCAGATCACGGTCCTGCTGCCGCCCGGCTCGACGCCGGAGATCGCCGCGCCGTCGCCACGCCAGATGGTCGCCCTGGCCCGGGCCGACCTGGTCTTCCTGGTGGGGCATCCGGGGTTCGCCTTCGAGCAGCGCCACGTCCTGCCGGTGCTGGCCCGGCACCCCGGGATCGCCACGGTGTCGATGGCGGCGGGGCTGAACCTGAGCCAGGACGCGGACCGCCACACGGACCACGAGGCCGGCCTCCCCCCGCACTCCCACGACGGCGGCGCCGGCGACCCCCACCTCTGGGTCGCCCCCGACCTGGTGCGGCAGGCGGCGCACGACCTCGCCGGCACGCTGTCGCGGATCGATCCGGACGGAGCCCCGGCCTATCGCCGCGGGCTGGTCTCGTTCGATGCCACGGTCGACACCCTGGATGCCGACATCCGCCGGGAAGTCGCCGCCCTGGACGAGCGCGCCTTCCTGGTCTACCACCCGGCCTGGGGCCACTTCGCCGAGGAGTACCACCTCGAGCAGATGGCGATCGAGACCGAGGGCAAGGAGCCGTCGCTGCGCCATGTGGTGGAGCTGACCGAAGAGGCCCGCCGCCGGGGCATCCGCGTGGTCTTCGCCCAGCCCGGCTACCCGAGCCGGGGCGCGGGCGTGATCGCGGACGAGATCGGTGCCCGGGTGGTGACCCTCGACCCCCTGTCGGCCGACTGGCCGGGGACGCTCCACACCCTCGCCCGGGCCCTGGGAGCCGGCCCACGTAAGAAATCCTCCGCGGGATCGTTCCATGGGTGATGACGGACGAAAGGAGAGACCCGTGAGAGCAGCGGTCAACGGAGCATCCACCGGCCGAGACCGACCGGCGCCGCCCGGGACGGCGAGCCCATCCCCAGGCGGAGCGGCCGGCGCCGACCACCCCAGCACCCTCGAGGCCGTCTACCGGGAGCACGCGGACACCATCCTCCGGGCGGCGTACCGGGTGACCGGCAGGATGGCCGACGCGGAGGACGTGCTCCAGACCGTGTTCCTGCGGCTCGCCGGCCGGCCAGCGAGCGGCTCGGACACCCCGCCGCTCGAGATCGGACCGAGCACCGGCGCCTACCTCCGCCGCGCGGCGGTCAACGCCGCCCTCGACGTGATCCGGTCACGCAAGCGCCGCCGCGCCGTCGACCTGGACGGCGAGAGCGCGCCGCAGCTCCACGACGAGTCCCCGGACCCGGAACGGCACCGTGCCGGCCGCGAGAGTCGCGAGACCCTGCGCCAGGCCCTGGCACGCCTGGGAGAGTCGAGCCCGAAAGCAGCCGAGGTCTTCAGCCTCCGCTTCTTCGAAGGGCTCGGCAACAAGGAGATCGCCCGGCTCCTCTCCATGTCCCAGACCGCCGTCGCCGTCACGCTGCACCGGACACGATCCCGACTCCGCCAGGAGCTCGATTCCCCGCAAGGAGGCCTGTCATGACCCGCAACCGACGCGAGCTCGACGCGGCGCTCGACACCGCCGCGGAGGAGATCCGCCACGACCTGCCCGACGACCGGGCGTTCACCGAAGCCGCCGACCGGGTATGGGAGCGTCTGGCCGCCCAGATGAGCGGCGACGCGGCCGTCCCGAACGACGCGGCCCGGTCCATCGACGCGATCGGCGGCTGCGCCGACGTCCGCGCCCTGCTCGGCCCCTACCTGGCCGGCGAGCTGCCCGAGGGCAAAGCCCTCCTGATCGAAGACCACACCCGCGGCTGCCTGCCCTGCCGCCGGGCCCTGATGGCGGCCCGCGAGGGGCACGCCGCACCTGCCGCCACGAGCTCGGCCACCCCGGCCGTCGGCTGGAGCACCGGGGACGAGGAGACGGACACCTCCGCTCGCGCCGGCCACCGTCCCAGGCGATGGCTGCTCGCCGCCGCCGCGGTGCTGGTGGTCGGCCTCGGGGTGACGATCCTCGCCGCCACCGGGCTTCTCGGCCCCATCGGCCCGTTCGGAGCGGGCGCCGGCCACGGGCCGGCGATCGCCTCGGTCGAGTCGATCGACGGCTCGCTCTATCTCGTCACCGGCGACAGCAGCCGCGCGCTCCGCGCCGGCGACCACATCGCCCGCAACCAGGAAGTGCGCACGGCCAAAGGCTCGGGCGCCATCCTCCGGCTGGTCGACGGCTCGCGCATCGAGCTCGCCGAACGGACCGAGATGGCGGTCCGCGTCGGCCACCTGGTCAACCGGGGCGACACCACTCTCGACCTCGACCAGGGGCGGGTGATCGTCGAAGCGGCCAAGCGCTCCCGGGGGCACCTGTTCGTCGACACCGAGGACTGCCGCGTGGCGGTCACCGGCACCATCTTCGCCGTCAACCACGGCACCAAGGGCTCCCGCGTGTCGGTGATCGAGGGCGAGGTGCGGGTCGAGCAAGGCCGCCGGGAGGACCTCCTCCACCCGGGCGACCAGGTCACGACCCGCCAGAGCCTGGCCGCCGTGCCGGTGGCCGACGAGATCTCCTGGAGCCGCGACCTGGACAAGTACCTGGCCCTGCTGAAGGAGCTCAACGCGCTCCAGGAGCAGATCCGCCAGACCGTGGCCGCGCCGCAGCCGCGCACCGCGACGACGCTGCTCGACCTGGCGCCGGCCGGCACCACTCTCTACGCCGCCGTGCCCAACGTGGCGGAGTCGATGAGCGAGGCGCGGCGGGTGCTCTCCGAGCGCTTGGCGTCGAGCCCGGTGCTGC
The DNA here is from genome assembly GCA_963843755.1 of uncultured Acidobacteriota bacterium. GTDB lineage: Bacteria > Acidobacteriota > Thermoanaerobaculia > Multivoradales > DATKCC01 > CAWJLS01. The sequence continues at coordinate 211,003 of CAWJLS010000008.1, read as the reverse complement.
GCGAGGCGCTGGACGAGCGCGGCATGCTCGCCCACCAGGAGGAGATCGACGCGCTGATCGAGCGCATCCGCGACTTCGGCAGCTACCTCGGGGACGAGGTCGCCTTCGCCGCGGTCGGCAACCCGGGCGAGGAGACCCACGACGGCAGCGCCGTGGCCTACGCCCAGGTGCTCGACCCGCCCGCCTTCCGGGCCTTCCTCGAGCAGGAGATCGAGCGCCTCGCGGCCGAAGGGCACGGCGACCGGATCGTCCTGGTCGACGACCCGGCGCACCTGCCGGGCGGCACCACCCCCGGGCAGGACGCACAGAGCGCGCTCTACGTCTGGCCCACGAACGGCTTCGTGGTCGCCTCGATCGGCCCCAAGGGCCTGCCCGGGATGGCCGCGACCCTGGCCGGCGAGCCCGGCCTGCGCGGCAGCAACTTCTACGACCTGCTGGCCGGCGCCTACACCGAGGGCGTGGAGTGGCTGGTGGCCGCGGACCTGAGGACGCTGCTCGACCGGGCCGGCCTGGGCGACAACGGGCTCGGCTTCGAGGACGCCAAGTACCTGATGGTGCGCTGGTCCGAGTCCGGCGACCATCCGAGCGGCCGCGCCGTGCTGGCCTTCGACGGCCCGCGCCACGGCGTGGCCTCGTGGCTGGCGGAGCCGGCCCCCATGGGCAGCCTGGAGTACGTCACCGCCGACGCCGCCGCGGCCGCGGCCTTCGTGGTCCGCGACCCGGAAGACCTGGTCGACGAGATGATGGCGATCATGCTGCGCCGTGATCCGGACGCGCTCGCCAGGTTCGAGCAGATGGAGCAGGACCAGGGCTTCGACCTGAAGCACGACCTGGCGGCGCCGCTCGGCGGCGAGCTCGCCTTCGCCCTCGACGGGCCGCTGGTGCCGAAGCCGTCGTTCAAGGTGGTCATCGAGGTCTACGACGCGGACCGGCTCCAGACGACGCTCGAGTGGGCGGTGGACCAGCTCAACACCGAGCTGGCGGAGCACCAGGAGGGGACGGGCCATCTGTCCCTGACCTCGGAGGAGATCGGCGGGCGCACCGTCTGGGCGCTGTCGGGCTCGGTCGAGGGAGCTCAAGGGGTCGCCGTCTACTACACCTACGTCGACTCCTACCTGGTGGCCGCGCCCAGCCCGGCGCTGCTCGACACCGCGATCCGGGCGCACCAGACCGGCGCCAACCTGCTCGCCTCGGCGAAGTTCCGCGACCTGCTGCCGGCCGACGGCTACGCCAACTTCTCCGCCGTCCTCTACCAGGATCTGGGCTCACGCCTGGGCCCGCTGGCCGACATGATCGCCAAGACCCGGGACTCCGGACGGGAGCTGACGGCCGACGAGCAGGCGACGCTCGCGGAGGCCGGCAAGCTACGGCCGCCGAGCCTGGGCTACGCTTACGGCCTGGAAGATCGTCTGGTGTTCGCGGCCAACTTCGGCGGTGACGGGATGATGCCGCTCTCCGCCCTGCTCGGCTCGGCCGGCGGGCTGGCCGGCTTCGGAGGCGACCACGGCCTGTTCGGCCTGCTCGCTCCGGCCGCCGCGTCGGACGCCATCCTGGGACACGCCCAGGGCACCGGCGCCGCCGTCGACCACACGGACGAGCGAGGAGGCTCATGACCGACCCGTCGCAACGCCCCGCCCCCGGCGGGCCGCCTCCCCCCGCGGGGGCGGACTCGCCGGTCGTGGAGCTGGAGGGCCTGGAGGTGCGCTTCGGCCGCCTCAAGGCCCTCCGCGGTATTTCGGCCAAGCTGACCGGCCGGGCCATCGGTCTCCTCGGCCCCAACGGTGCCGGCAAGACCACCCTGCTCCACACCCTGCTCGGGTTCTACCGGCCGTCGGCCGGCTCGGCCAGGGTGCTCGGCCACGACGTGGTCCACCGCTCCCACGCGGTGCGCGCCCTGCTCGGCTACATGCCGGAGCGCGAGGCGTTCATCGCCGGCATGAGCGGCGTGCGCTTCGTCCGGCTGATGGCCGAGCTCTCCGGCCTGCCCGCCGAGCAGGCCCTGGAGCGGGCCCACGAAGCGCTCCACTACGTCGGCCTCGGCGAGGCGCGCTACCGGCCGATGGAGAGCTACTCCTTCGGCATGAAGCAGCTCGCCAAGCTCGCCCAGGCGATCGTCCACGGGCCGCGCCTGCTGCTCCTGGACGAACCGACCGCCGGCCTCGACCCGCCGGCACGCGAGCGCATGCTGCGGCTGATCAAGGAGATCCGCGACACCGGCGAGGTGCGGCTGATCCTCTCGTCGCACCTGCTGCGCGACGTCGAGGAGTGCTGCGACGAGGTGCTGGTCCTGAAGACCGGCGAGGTGGCGGCGTTCACCGACCTGGCCGAGGAGCGGCGCACCAACCGGCGCTTCCTGGAGCTCGAGACCCAGGGCGGCAACGGCTCGTTCCCCGAGGCGGTGCGCGCCCTCGGCTGCGAGGTCGCCCTGACCACGCCGACCCGGATCAAGGCGGTGCTGCCCGAGGGCCTGGAGGTGGACGCCTTCTACCGGCTGGCCGACGAGCACGGCGTCCAGCTCCGGCGCCTGGCGTTCCGCCGCGACTCGCTGGAGGACATCTTCCTCGAAGCCATGGGCGGCGTCCCCGCCCCCGGCGGGCAGGCGGAACCGACACAGGACGGGGGGGCAGATGGCGGTCTATGAACAGCTCTACGAGCCGTACCGGGGGGCCGAGACGCCGCGGGCGTTCCGCTTCCTGGTCATCCCGCGCTACGCCTACCAGCGCCTCTTCGGCTCGAAGCTCTGGTGGTTCCTGCTGGCGGCGTCGGTGCTCACCACCCTCGCCTTCGCCTCGCTGATCTACGTGCGCTACAACACGCGCGCCCTGGCGCTGTTCGGGATCACCACCGAGGACGTCAACCGGGTGCTCCCCATCGGCGGCAGCTTCTTCTCCACCTTCCTCGCGATCCAGTTCGGCATCAGCTTCGTCGTCGTCCTGGTCGCCGGCCCGCGGCTCATGTCGATGGATCTCGGCAACGGCGCGCTGCCGCTCTACCTCGGCCGGCCGATCAGCCGGCCGGAGTACGTGCTGGGAAAGTTCGTGATCCTCGGAGCCGGCGTCTCGCTCACGACCTGGATCTCCGGCCTGGCTCTGTTCGCCCTGTCGATGAGCCTCGAAGGGCTGCACTGGGGCCTCGAGAACGCGTGGCTGGCCTTCGCCATCCTCGCCGGCTCGTGGGCCTGGATCGTCTCCCTCTCGACCCTCACGCTGGCGCTCTCGGCGCTCATCCGGTGGCCGTTGGCGGTCCGGGGCGTGCTGATCACGACCTTCCTGTTGCTGCCCGCGTTCGGGCTGCTGATCTACCAGACCATCGGCGCCCGCTGGGCACTGTTGCTCAACCCGTGGGCGGACCTGCGGGCGATCCTGCACGGTCTCTTCGGCCTGCCGCCGATCGCCGAGGGCGCGCCGCTCGTCGGCGCCTGGGTGGTGCTGATCGGCGTGACCGCCGTCTCGCTGCTGATCCTCGCCCGCAAGCTCCGCGCCTACGAGGTGGTGTCATGAGCGCGGCGCAGACCCCGGGCGGGGACGGGTGCATCGTCTTCGACAACGTCTCGAAGTTCTACGGCGAGGTGCTCGGCGTCAACCGGGTGAACCTGTCGATCGCGCCCGGCATCACCGGCCTGGTGGGACCGAACGGCTCCGGCAAGACGACGCTGTTCAACCTGGCCACCGGCCTGCTCCGGCCCTCGCGCGGCTCGATCCAGGTACTCGGCGTGCCCACCGACCGGCCGCGGGAGCTGTTCCGGATGATCGGCTACGCCACGCAGTACGACAGCTTCCCCCGGGGCATGACCGGGCGCAGCTTCGTCACCTCCTACCTGCGGCTCCACGGCTACCCGGGCGCCGCCGCCCGGCGGCTCGCCGAGGAGGCGATCGAGCGGGTCGGCCTGTCGGACGTGGCCGGTCGCAAGGTGGCCGGGTACAGCAAGGGCATGCGCCAGCGCATCCGCCTGGCCCAGGCCATGGCCCACCGCCCGTCGGTGCTGCTGCTGGACGAGCCGCTCAACGGCCTCGACCCGATGGCCCGCGCCGAGATGATCCAGCTCTTCCGCCAGCTCGCCGAGGACGACCTCCACGTGATCGTCTCGTCCCACATCCTCCACGAGGTCGACATGATCTCTGACACGGTGGTGCTGCTCAACCACGGCTACGTGGTGGCGGAGGGCGACATCCGCGGCGTGCGCTCGGAGATGCAGAGCCACCCGATGAAGATCCTCATCCGCTGCGACCGGCCGGCGCGCCTGGCCGCCCGGGTGTTCGACGAGACCGGCGCGGTCGAAGCCCGCCTGGCCGAGGACGGCGCCGGTGTGGTGATCGCCACCCGCGACGCGGACGCTTTCTACCTGCTCCTCAACCGGGTGGTGCTGGAGGAGGGGCTCGCCGTCGACACGGTGATGCCGGTGGACGAGGACGTGCAGTCGATCTATCGCTACCTGATCGGGTCCGAAGGGAGCGCGGCATGAGCGACGTGAGTGTGACCGGGCCGGCGGAGAACCGCCTCGCCTGGCGCCAGACCCTGGCCGTGGCGCGGCTCGAGATCTGGCGCAACTTCCTCGGGCTGCGCGCCCTCGGCCTGTACCTGCTGGCCGGGCTGCCGGTCAGCTCGATCGCGCTGATCACCTTCTGGATGATGGTCGTCCGGGCGCCGGACACCGCGCCGGCCGCCGGCGAGATCTCCCAGCACTTCGCCGGTGTCTACGGGCTCCTGTTCGCCCGCGTGGTGATCTTCTTCGTCTGCCTGCTGGTCTTCACCCGGCTGTTCCGGGCCGAGATCCAGGAGCGGAGCCTCCACTACTCGTTCCTCGCCCCGGTGCCGCGGGAGATCCTGGTCTTCGGCAAGTTCCTGGCCGGGTTCGTCGCCGTCTCGCTGGTGCTCTGCGTCGCGGTGGCGGGCTGCTTCGTGATCGCCTTCCTGCCGCTCACCCTGGGGAGCGGCTCCGGCGGCTACGCCGCCTTCATGCTGCGCGGCGGCGGCCTCGGCCAGCTCGCCGGCTACCTGGGGGTCACCCTGCTCGGCGTGCTCGGCTACGGCGCGGTGTTCACGGCCATGGGGCTCTTCTTCCGCAGCCCGATCCTGCCGGGCGCGGTGATCTACTTCTGGGAGTGGGCCAACTTCCTGTGGCCCCCGCTGCTCAAGCGCATCAGCGTGATTCACTACCTGCAGACCCTGCAGCCGGTCTCACCCCCGGAGCAGTTGCTGGCCCTGCTGGCGACCCCGCCGTCCCCCTGGCTGGCCGTACCCGGCCTGCTGCTGGTCTCGGCCGCGCTCCTCGCCCTCTCCGCCTGGCGCCTACGCCACTTCGAGATCGCCTACGGCGAGGAGTGAAGGGAGGGGGCGTCCCTTTCCCCCCTACCGACACAGATCGAAGTGGTCGAGGAAGGCCTTGATCGCCTCGGGGTCGCCGGCGGTGCCGGCGAGGATCGCGGGGTCGATCTCCCCACCCGGGTCCTTGGGTCCGGCGGTGAACCAGACCGCCTTGCGGACGTACGGATCGGAGAGGCACTCGATCTTCATGTCGGTCGAGATGGTCGGGACCCGCTGGTCGTCCTTCGTGCCGTAGGCGAAGCTCGCCGTGTAGTGGACGTCGGCGCCGCCCGCCTCGATGGTGCCCTCGCCGATCCGGCGCTGGAGCTGGAGGTCGAGGTTCATCTCCCCTTCGACGTCCGTGTTCTGCTTCTTCCCCATGGCGCGCGCCTTGAGGTAGAGGAAGCCGCTCCGCTCGAACAGCTTGCCGCCGAACCCGCGGTCGTGCCGTTCGTCGTGCAGGGTCTCGCCGGCCGGGAGCTCCTTGTCGCCCAGCGTCGCCATGTCGAACATGAACGGCACCGAGATCGTGAACCCGGGGTGGTAGCCGTCGGGAAGCTCCTCGTAGCCGAGGATCTTCTGGGTCTGCGCGGCGCGCACCTCCGGGTCCGTGAAGCCCGCCTTCATGCCGTCGACCATCTGCTTGCCGAACCAGATGAACCCGCCGACGCCGATCAGGCCGAGCAGCAGAAGCACGGTGCAGCCGCAGCCGATGAAGTGCCAGACGGTGTACTTCGACTGGGATTGTCCTTCCATCGTCGTCCCCCTCCTCTGTGCACAGTCTCCTGGCCGCCGGCTCCCGACCGGCGCGATCCTTCGGGAGCACCCGCTCCGTGACCAACGGCTCGGGCTCGCCTCGAGCGTCGGACGCGGCGCGATCTCACCGAGGGCGCTCGCTCACCGGCAGAGCTTGAAGTGGCCCAGGAAGGCCTCGATCGCCTTCGGGTCCGCCGGCGTTCCGGCGAGCGCATCGGCCGCTGATCCGGACGCGGGCCCGGGATCGGGCTCGAACCAGAGCGCCACGCGCAGATGCTTGTCGTCCGGGCACCGGAACCGGAGCTGGGCGAGGATCTCGTCGCGCCGCTCGCCCTCGAGATCCATACGCACCCGCTCCGTGACGTAATCCACTGTCGCCGGGTCGAGGGACAGCTCGCCGCGCCCGAGGCGCTCCTCCACCTCGAAGTGAAGGTCGGTCTGGCTGAAGAAGTCGGTCGTCTCGCGCGCCCCGGAGAAGTACTCGTCCAGCTCCCGGCTCTCCTTGTCCCTGGCGCGGGTGCGCATGAAGACGAAGCCGTGCCGCCGGAACGCGTCGGCCGCCCCTTCGACGCTCTCGCCGGGCGCCGGATCACGGTCGGAGAGCATGGCCATCTCCATGACGAACGGGATCTCCATCCCGCCCATGGGGTGGTAGCCGGCCGGCAGAGTCTCGTACCCCAGGATCTCGCGGCTCCTGGCGTCGCGGGCAGCCGGATCGCGCAAGGACTCTTCGAAATGCTTGCCCTTGATGTAGGCGTACCACGAGACCCCGATGAGCACCCCCAGGACGACGGCGATGGCGATACCGCAGCCACAACCGAACGAGCTGAAACGGCGTGGTTTCCCCTGGGAGTCTCCGGCCTGGATCGGGGTCGTCATGGCGTGAAGTGTACTGGATCGGGAGGGGGGTGTCCGGGGGGTCGAATCAGGCCTCTTCCGTGGTATTTTCAGGGTCTGGACGATACGGTCACCGACATCATGCGACGGCAACGGATCGAGCGCCTTGAAGCCTATTTCCGGGGGCGGCCGGAGCTGGGAATCGCCGCGGTCTGGCTCTTCGGGAGCTGGGCGGTCGGGCGCCCCCACTGGGAGAGCGAGATCGCCTTCGGCGTCCTGCCGGAGCCCGCGTCGTACCCGGACCGCAAGAGCCGCCTCGCCCTGCACGCCCGGCTCGAGGGCGAGCTCGCCGAGCTGGTCGACGACCCGGCCATCGACGTGATCGTGCTCGACGACGCGCCGCCGTCGGTCGCCCGCCGCATCGTCTCCGAAGGGCGCCGGCTCTTCGCCACCGACCAGGAAACGGTGCGCTGCTTCCTGCGCGACCTCCAGATCCGCGCCGCCGACGCCGACACCTTCCTCCGCCTGCACCGGCGAACACGCTCCCCCGTGCTCGCCCGTTCCGCGAGGTGACCCCGTGAGCTATCTCGAGGACCGGATCGCCGACCTGCGGCGCCATCTGGAGCACCTGAAGAAGATCCAGATCCAGGTACGGAGCGCGGACGACCTGCGCCGCGACGTCTCCCTGGACAACGACGTGCGCCATTCGCTGCTGGTGGCGAGCCAGCGGGTGATCGACATCGCCGGCGAGCTGTCCAGCCGCCGCCGCCTGCGCTTCGAGGACTTCTCGGAGGCGATCCGCAACCTGGCGATCTACGAGGAGTTCACCGACCCGCTGATCCGCAAGCTCGAGCCTCTGCCGGAGCTGCGCAACGGCCTGGTGTACGGCAACGGGGCCGGCGAGGCGGCGCGGGTGGTCGACGCGCTGCACCACCTGGACGGGCTGGAGCGGTTCGTCCAGGCGCTGGAGCGGTTGGGGCAGAAGCGGAAATGATCTAGATCTCCCCCCAATCCCTCGATCCCTTTCCCGCCCTCCGGGGGGAAAGGGACGCCCCCGCCCGGGCCGTTGCGTCGCCGAGAGCTACATGCGATCCGGGATCGGCACGCCGATCACGGCCAGCAGCTCGTCGAGGCCGCGGCGGAAGACCTGCATGGTGGCCAGACGCGCCGAGCGCAAGGCGTCGTCCTCCTCCTGCAGGATCGGGTGCTTGTGGTAGAGGGCGTTGAAGCTCTGGGCCAGGTCGAGGGCGTCGCGGGCGACCATCGACAGCTCCAGGCTGTCGGCCGCCTTCTCCAGCGTCTCGCCGACCCGCGCCACCGCCCACACCAGGTGCCAGAGATCATCGGAGAACAGCGTGCCGTCGAGCTCCGCCGCCTCGGCCGGCTCCACCGTCCCCGGCAGCCCCGCCTCGACCAGCTTGCGTCCGATGTTGTTGGCCCGCACCGCGGCGTACTGGAGGTACGGTCCGGTCTCGCCCTCGAAGTTGGTCGCGTCGTCGAGGTCGAAGGCGATCACCCGGGTGGTGGTCGCCTTGACCATGAACAGCCGGAGCGCCGCCGTGGCGATCTGGCGTGCCAGGTGGTCGAGCTCCTCGCCGCCGATCTCGCGGTTGCGCTTGGTGACCTCGTCGCGGCTCTTCGACACCAGCACGTCGAGCAGGTCGTCCGCCTTGACCCCGATCCCTTTGCGGCCCGACATCTCGAGCGACTTCGCCTCCTCGTCCTCGCCGAGGAAGCCGAACTGGCGCGCGGTCCCTTCCGACAGCGACACCATCTCGTAGGCGAAGTGGATCGAACGCTCGGCCTCGCCGGTGTGGCCCAGGGCCTCGAGCCCCGCCCGGACGATCCTCTGGAGGTAGCTCTGCCGGGCGTCGATGACGTTGATCACCCGCTCGCCGCCGCCGAAGGGCGGATGGCTCTCCGCCCCTTCCATGGCCGTCTCCCAGAGCTCCTGGTCCATCCAGTAGCGGTAGGCGAAGTCCTTGCCCAGCAGGCCGAACTTCCAGAGCTGGTAGGCGATGTCCTTGCCGACGTAGGTGACCGTGCCGTCGGAGCGGACGATCACCTTGTCCGCGTCCTCGAGGCCGGCGAACTCCTCGCTCTGGGCGAGCGGCATGACCCAGCAGCCGGCGTTCTTGCCTTCCGGCTCGAGGTGCATGGCGCCGGAGGCCTCGAGCTTCTCCGAGGCCATGGCGAAGAAGTCGTGTCCCAGGATGTGGCGCTCGTGGGTGAGCAGGTCGTAGCTCACCCCGAGCCGGCCCATGGTCTCCAGGTGCCGGGTCACCACCCGCCGGGCCACCAGCCGACCCATCTCGGCCCGTTCGCCCTCGTCCGCTTCCAGCGAGTGCAGGGTCTCGCGGCGTAGCGCGAGGCGCTCGCCGTCCTCCTCGTACCAGCGGCCGACGGCGCTGTAGAGGTCCCAACAGAAGTAGTCGAACGGCTCGGGCAGCGCCGCCACGTCGGCCAGCGACATGTGCTCGATGTCGATGAACCCGACCACCACGTCGGCGAGCTGGACCCCGGTGTCGTCGATGTAGTTCTGGACCTCCACCGGGTAGCCCAGGCGGCGGAGCAGGCGGACCAGCACGTCGCCGAGGACCGCGTTCCTCAGGTGGCCGATGTGGGCCGCCTTGTTCGGGTTGATGTTGGTGTGCTCGACGATCACCTTGTCCTTGGAGGCGGCTCCCTCGCCGTCCGTCTCGTCGCCTTCGGACGGAACCTCCACCAAGGGCTCCTCGAGCAGCCGGCGGACCACGGCCGGGCGCTCGAGGTACAGATTGAGATACCCTGGGCCTTCGACACGCAGCTCCTTGACGATCGCCGGAAGCTCCAGTCCGTCGGCCAGCTCCTGGCCGATCTGGCGGGGATTCTTGCGCACCTCGCGGGCGAGCTGGAGAGCGGCCGGGAACGAAAGGTCGCCCAGCTCGCGGCGCGGAGGGATCTCCACCGTCGGCTGATGCTCGACGCCGTAGAGGTCCCGGATGCGATCGGCGACTCGGGAAGCGAGCTCGGTCTTCAACGCGGTCAACATGGTGGGCGAAGTGTACCCCGTCTGCCCCCACTCCGTGGGGCGGGACCGTCCTGATATGATGACGCCCGGAGGAAACGACAGACCATGGCGGAGAACAAGCTCTCACTCGAGTTGAACGGAACCACTCTCGAGCTGATCGAGGCAGACATCACCGAGCTCGCAGCCGATGCCATCGTCAACGCGGCCAATGAGCAGCTTCAGCTCGGGTCCGGCGTCGCCGGCGCGATCCGCGAAAAAGGCGGACCGAGCATCCAGGAAGAGTGCGACCGGATCGGCTCGACCCCGGTCGGCACCGCGGTGATGACGGGAGCGGGCGAGCTCGACGCGAAGCAGGTCATCCACGCCGTCGGCCCCAAGAACGGAGAGGGCGACGAGGACCGCAAGCTGGCCGCCGCCGTGCGCTCGGCCCTGGCCCTGGCGGACCGCAACGGCCTCCGCACCATCGCCATCCCGGCCATCTCCACCGGCAACTTCGGGTTCCCCGTCGATCGCGCGGCCCGGATCATGCTCACCGAGATCCACCGCTACCTCCAGGGCGGCACCAAGCTGAACAAGGTGACCGTCGCCCTGTTCGACGAAAGCACGTACAGCACGTTCAAGCGCGAGCTGCGCCGCGGGTTTCGATGAGGATCGGGCGGCGAGGTCGCGACGATGGGCCGGCCCCGGTCGCGACAACTCCTTCGCCGCTCCGATCAACCTAGACGATCCTCTGGATCACCCCCCTCACCCTCGATCCCTCTCCCACCCTCCAGGTGGGCGAGGGACGCCCCCGCCCGGCAGGCGGTTCTGCTCCTACGCCCCGAACTTGTGGAGGCGGCCGGCGTTTCCCAGCAGCAAGCCCATGAGCTCCCGGGACGGGAAGGTCCCCAGGTGGCCGCGGGCGGCGCTGACCTCGGAGAAGCGGTCCTCGTCGTCGACGAAGCAGTACGGCCCGTACACCAGGAGCGGGATCGGGTGCCACGAGTGGAGCGCCATCGGCACCGGCGTCGAGTGGTCGCCGGTGATCGCCAGCACGTCCCGCTCCGGGTCGAGCATCTCGAGCAGCCGCGGTAGCGCCTCGTCCACCCGCTCCAGGATGCGCACCTTGGCGTTCATGTCGCCGTCCTCCCCCGCCTTGTCCGCCTCCTTGACGTGGATGAAGAAGAAGTCGAAGTCGTCCCAGCGCTCGCGGACGCGCTCGAACAGATCCTCCACCTCCTTGTCGTCGGTCGCCAGCTCCATGCCGCAGAGCTTGGCCACGCCCCGGTAGAGGGGATAGCCGGCGAAGCAGCCGAGCTTCAGGTGGTAGAGCTCGGCCAGGGTCGGGATCTTGGGCAGCGTCTCGAAGCCGCGGAGCAGGAAGCCGTTCGCCTGCTCCTCGTCCGCCAGCGCCGCCCTCAGGACGTCCAGGACCGGCTTCAGGCGCTCGACCGTCGACGCGGCCTGCGGCTCGCGGGCCGTCAGAGGGAGCGGCTCGACCCCGGTCTCCTGGGGGTCGGTGTCCTCGATCTCCGGCGACAGGTCGCCCTCGCCACCCGCCGTGACCAGCAACACGAAGCGGTGCCCCTCGCCGGAGTGGATCGAGACGTCGAGACCGCCGGTGTCGGCACCATCGAGGGCCGCGTTGAGCTTCTTCGTCAGCCGGCGGTTCTCCTCGGTCGGGATCCGGCCGGCCCGCCGGTCGGTCACCTTGCCGTCGCCGTCCAGGGTGGCGAAGTTGCCGCGGGCGACCACGTCCCCCGGGCGGAGCTCGACGCCGACACCGAGGGCCTCGAGTGCGCCCCGGCCGATGTCGTTGGCGGGCGCCGTCGGGTCGTAGCCGAACAGTGCCAGGTGGCCGGGCCCGCTGCCCGGCGTCACCCCCGGCGTGACCGGCACCAGCCGCCCCAGGGCCGAGCGTTCGGCCAGGTGGTCGAGGTGGGTGATGCCGGCCGCCTCGAGGGCGGTCTCGAACTGGTGGGCGGTCCGCAGGTCGCCGACCCCGTCGAGCACCAGGAGGACGATCTTCGAGTCCTCCGGTTGGGCGAGGCGGCTGAGCAGGTCGACGTGATCCATGGAATGTCTCCTGGGTGGGCCGTCAGCGAGGGCGGTCCGAGCTGTAGGTGGAAAAGATCAGGGCACCAGGTAGGCCGAGCCGCGCACCTGGATGCGCGAGCGGGGCTCGAAGCCGGCGCCGTAGAGCGCGAAGGCGGTCGCCTCGGCCAGGACCGGCAGGACGATCCAGCCGTCGAAGCTGTCGCTGCCGTAGGCGGGCACCACCGGCTCCACCTCGGCGATCCGCACCCAGCGGGCCCCCTCCTCCCGGTCGAACGTCGCCCGGACCTCGACGTAGGCCCGGTCGAGATCGATCGAGCGCCGCTCCGACGGGTGCCAGACCGAGATCACCAGCCGGCACTCGTCGTACGGGCCGGTCTCCAGGAAGCCGTCGCCGTCGACCTGGAGCGGGAAGGTGAACGTCCCGCCTCCGTCGGTGGCGAAGATCTCCGGCGTCGGGTCGAACGCCGCCTGGAGCGGCGCCGGGGCTTCACTCGTCTCGGGAGCGCTCAACCCGGCTCTCCACCGGCCTCGCCCTGGCCACCGGTGGCGAGCGCCAAGGCCCGGGCGACGCGCTCTTTCGTCTCTTCCGGGGTCGCCCCGAGGAGCGGACCGCCGATGCCGTAGGCGATGGCGCCCTCGGCCCGGTAGCCGGGGATCGCCTCGATGCCGAAGCCGCCGGCGGCGAGCATGGGGACGTCGCCCAGAGGGCCGCGCACCACCTTGAGGTAGGCCGGCCCGCCGACCGGCGGCAGCGGGTAGACCTTGACCAGGTCGGCGCCGAGCTCGTGGGCCTCGGCGATCTCGGTCGGCGTCAGGGCGCCGACGACCAGGTAGATGTCGTTCTCATGAGCGCAGTCGATCACCGGCCGCGACACGTTGGGCGAGACGATGAACTCGGTGCCGGCGGCGACGGCCCGGTCGGCGCGGTCGGCATTGGTCACCGTGCCCATGCCGATCCACGGCGGGCCCGCCGCCCCGCGCTCGGCCCGCAGAGTCTCCACCAGGCGGGTCGCCTCGGGGACCGTGAAGGTGATCTCGATCAGCTCGAGACCGGCGTCGATGAACGAGCGGGCGACCTCTGCCGCCTCGTCGTGGTCGTGGGTTCGAACGACTCCGATGATCGGAGCACGGGAGAGGCTCTCGGCGACTCGAGGCTTGACACTCATGACGGCCGCATCGTACTACGCCCGGCCGGCCGTCAGGCGGCGATCGATCCGCGGTCGGTTCCAGGGCGATCCGCGGTCGATTCGAGGTCAATCTGCGTGGCGGCGCCGCAGGGCGTTCTGCATGCGGCGCAGGATGCCGCGCGCGATCGTCACCTCCCGTTCGCTCGGCCGGGCGCGCGCGGCGAGCTGGCGCAGGTCCCTCATCACGCCGTCGAAGCTCGTGTCGCGGGCGAAGCCGACCTCCTCGAGCACACCGCGCAGATGGGAGAACAGGCCCTCGACCCGCTCGACGTCGGCCGGCGGCTCCGGCTCGCTGCGGCCGGCCGGCTCCTCCGGGTGGAGCGGCCCTTCGCGGCCGGCACCGAGGGTGACGTACAGCTCGTACGCCACCACCAACACCGCCTGGGCCAGATTGAGGGTCGGCTGCTCCGGCGCGCAGGGGATGGTCACCACCGGGTTGCACAGAGCCAGCTCCTCGTTCGTCAGGCCGCCGACCTCGGAGCCGAACACCAGCGCCGTCGGCAGCTCCGAGCCATCCTCGGCGACCAGCAGCCCGGGGAGCTCCCGCGGCGTCACCACCGGCACCGACAGCGCGCGGTCGCGCGCCGACGTCGTTCCCACCACCCGCCGGAACGGCGCCACGGCCTCCTCCAGAGAGGCGAACCGGGTCGCCGACGCCAACAGGTGCTGCGCCCCGACCGCGAACATTCGCGCCTCCCCGGTCAGCTCCGTCGCCGGCTCGACCAGCCGCAGCTCGCTGAGCCCCATGTTCGCCATCGCCCGGCAGACCATGCCGACGTTGCCCGCCTCCCGCGGGCGGACCAGGATCGTGGTGAAGGTGTCGCCGTACGCCATGGGCGTGATTATGTCGGATGGGTCCGCCTTGACTCCTCGGACGGCGGAGGGTAGCTTGACCAAAACCTGACCGGCCTGACCGGGAGGAGCGACCGATGAGCCCCAAAGCCACCACCCGCGCCTACCTCATCTTCACCGGCACCGGCCCCATCCTGGTGCTCTCGACCTACCCCAAGCTCACCGACGCACGCCTGGTCGACAAGCTTCGCTACAAGGGCATCGACAAGTTCATCGCTTATGAGGTCGACCTGGAGGCGGTCCGCCAGCGCTACCCGCAAGCGTTCGACAACATCGCCCAGGACCTCGAAGGGGCCGAAGACATCCGCGTCCTCGACTTCAACGGCCACCAGATCATGGCCAACTTCTCCCTCGACGAGCTCGGCGACCCGATCAAGTTCGGCGGCTGAACCGGCCGGCCCGATCTGGGCCCCGATCGGAGCCGCACCCCCGCCGCGCGGTCTACTCGCCGGCGTGGCGCGGGTAGAACTCGAGCGGCCGCTGTGGGCGGAGCTGCTTGACGATCCAGACGATCTGCCCCGTGTGGTACGCCATGTGCTCGACCGCGTGGAAGAGCGCGCCGAGCCGATCGACCCGGTAGCCCTGGATGTCGATCTCCGCCGCCAGGCCGGCCCCCGCTCCTCCGTCCGGACCGTCCAACCCCTCCAGCACCTCCCGGCAGTCGGCCACCACGGCGGTCAACCGCTCGATCAGGGCGGCGGCGGTCGGCGCGTCCGGACCGCCCTGGGCCGCGAACTCCCTCGCTCGGTCCCGATCGTACGGACGCCCTCCGAGGCCGTCGAGGATCCATAGGGAGAGATTGCCGACCAGGTGGAGCAGGAGGTTGCCGGCGCTGTTGGTGGCCGGCGCCGGGCGCCACCAGAGCGCGGTTTCGTCCAGCCGTTCGACCGACAGCCGGATCTTGTCCAGGTACTCCTCCAGGTAGCGCGCCCCCAGCTCGGGCAGGGTCCCGGCGGGGCCGCGGGACAGGGCGGTGGTCGGAAGGTCGTGGCTCATCGACGGGTCTCCTCCGTCCGGAAGTCGCGCAGCTCGAGGCCCAGCGCCCGGAACAGCCGGTAGGTCGCCGGCAGGGGCAGGCCGACGACGTTGGTGTAGTCGCCGTGGACCGATTCCACGTACATGGCCCCGAGGCCCTGGATGGCGTAGCCGCCCGCCTTGTCCATGGTCTCGCCGGTGGCGACGTACCAGGCGATCTCCTCCGGGGTGAGGGCGGCGATCCGGACCCGGGACTCCTCGACGTGGGTGCGGGTCGTGCCGCCGGCCCCGCTCCCCTCCGGGTCGGGCAGGTGGAGGGCGACGCCGGAGAGGACCACGTGCTCGCGCCCGGCGAGGAGCCCGAGCAGGCGCCGGCCGTCGGCCTCGTCCTCCGGTTTGCCGAGGATCTCCCCGTCCAGGATCACCGAGGTGTCGGCCGCCAGCACCAGCTCTCCCGGCTCCGCCCGCGCGGTGGCCTTCTCCTGCGCCAGGCGCTCGACGTAGGCGCGGGGCGTCTCGCCGGAGTGCGGGGTCTCGTCGAGGTCGGCCGGGCGGACCGTGAAGGCGAGGCCGAGGGCGTCGAGGAGGTCGCGGCGGCGGGGGGAGCCGGAGGCGAGGACGAGGGCTGGTTGAGGGGACGACGGGGAGGGCTGGGGCATGGTCGACGAAGGATACACCGGGGGGGCGGGGGCGCCACGGGAGCGCGGGGGCGGCGAGGGGTTTGCCGGAGCGGTCCGGGGGGTGACGGCTCCGGGACGGCGCGCGTTACTGCTTGTTGGAAGGCAAGCGCGCGCCTCGACATGGCCCGCGTCGGGCCGCCCAGACACGCAGGGGGTATCGCGGACGCGGTCCATGACGCCCTCCACCGCTCACCCCCCGGACCGCTCGTCTCCTCGACGGTCGTTGGCTCGGCGAGGGTGGGGCTCCGGAGTGCAGGGAACCACCTTCGACGAACGACGCGGAAGAACGTCCTACCGACTCACGGGTAATACCCCGTCATCGTCTTGACGTCCAGGCCGCGGCGGTCGACCTCCAGCTTGACGTGGCGGAAGGCGCCGGTGGTGTCGGGGTCGGCGGATTGGTAGGCGACGAGGTATTGGGAGCGGAGCTCTTTCTCGACCTGGCTGTAGATCGCCGAGAGGGTGTCGGTCGAGTCGATGAAGTAGCTCCGGCCGCCGGTCTCTTCGGCCAGCTTGGTCAGGTGCTTGCGCGCTTCGCCGTGGGGCAGGTCGAGGCCGACGGCATAGATGGTGACGCCGGCCCGGCGGGCGTACTCGAGGGCGTCGTCGAAGCCGAAGCGGGACGATTCGTCCTCGCCATCGGAGAGGATCAGCAGCGCCTTCTGCCCTTTGATGCCGTTGAAGTAGTAGAGGGAGAAGATGACGCTGTCCCAGAGCGAGGTGCCGCGCTCGGCCTTGAGCCCGGCGAGGCCGCCGGCGAGCTCGTCGACGTCGTTGGTGAACTTGACCGCCAGGTTCGGGTAATCGTTGAAGGTGATCAGGGCCGCCCGGTCTTTGGGGTGCAGGATCTGCTGGTAGAACTGGAGCGCCGCCTGGCGGGTGCCTTCGATCCGACCTTCCATCGAGGCGGAGACGTCCATCAGGATGCCGGCGTGGATCGGCAGGTCGCGGACCTGCTCGAAGCGCAGGATCTGCTGCTCCCGGTTCTCTTCGAGGACCTTGAAGTCGTCCCGGGTCAGCCCGTCCACCGGCCGGCCGCTGCCGTCGAGGACGGTGGCGTAGAGCTCGACGAACTGGACGTCGACCTCCTCCATGTAGTCCGGGGCGTTGATGAACACCGTGTCCTCGGTGGAGTTGCCGTCTTCGAGGTAGGCCACGGCGCGCACGTAGCCCATGGCGCCGCGCAGCGCGGGCGGCAGGACGACCGGCTGGCTCCAGGGCGGATCGTAGAGGGTCGCCACCTTGGTCTCGTCCAGGTAGAGCTCCACGCGCTCGACCTTGGCGCCGGCCGGCACCTCCAGCTCCGCGGCGACCCGTAGGCTGTCGGTGTAGGTGCGCCCCCGGTGCGGCTCGGTGAGGTGGACGCGGAACCGGGTGCCGCCCGAGTTGACCAGGATCTCGTCGCTCGCCAGCTCGGCGCCGTCGGCGTCGAGGGCGGTGGCGCGGAGGGTGTGGGTCCGGGGGAGGGTCCCGAGGTTGAGCTCGACGCTGTAGGGCGGCTTCTTGTCGACCAGCACGGTCTGGCCGTCGAGGGCGAAGCGCACGCGGTCGATGCCGGGACCGACCGCCAGGGTGTTGAACCGGATCATGTCGGTCAGCAGCTCACCGCGCGGCCGCACCAGGCGCAGGCTGGTCTGCCCTTCGGATAGGAGGGCGTTCGCCTCGGACAGGAGCCGTACGGTCGTCGCGTCCTTGGGCGGCGGGCCGGGAGCCGGGCCTTTGACCTCGGGCACGTCGATCTGCCGTTCGGCCCGGAACATCTTGCCGGAGTTGAGGTCCTCGACCCGCACGATCAGGTCGTAGTGGTTCGGCCGCAGGGCGCGCTCGAAGACCAGCGGGATCACCCCGTCCGAACCGCCCTGGAGCTGCGCCTCCGGGTAGTCGAACTTGTAGCGGAAGCTCTCGAACAGCTTGTCGTCGAGCAACACCTCGCCGTTGAGCAGCAGGTTGTACGACTTGGTGCCGGCCAGCTCGGCGGCGCCGATGGCCGCGGTGGGCACCGAGATCACGCCCTGGGTGACGGTCCGGCTCTGGCGGCTGCCCGGATAGGTCAGCGCCAGGCCGGCGTCGAAGGTCTCCGCGCCGGGTGCCACGCGGGTCGAGTAGCTGTCGAACGTCTCCACCCACTCGTCGGACGGCGGATCGATGCTGCTGTCGATCCGCGCGAGGGTCGAATCGAACCCCAGGTTGCCCTGCTGGATCACCCAGCCGATGCCTGCGGCGAGCTTGTCGCCGTCGGGGCAGCGCAGCGCGATCTCCTGGAGAGTGCGGCCGGTGTTGGGCGAGGTCCAGGGATCGAACAGGGCGCTCCGTCCGTCGAGCGGAGCCCAGATCCGGAACGGCCCGGTCCCCAGGCGCCGGTAGAAGACCAGGGCGAGCTCGTGGCCGAGCGCCGGGCTCTGCTGCCAGATCCAGACCTCGACCGGATAGAGAATGCTGCAGCGGCTGGTGACCTTGAGGTCCGGCGGCCCGTTGAGCAGCAGCATCCGGCCCCGCTCGTCGTTGGCGTCGGGGTAGTCCCGCTCGATGGTCTTGAGGCGGATGTCCCACTGGTCCTCGAGCTCGTTGCGGGCCGTCCGGGGATCGGGGTCGCGGACCTTCCAGAAGCGCTCGATGAACGCATCGCGCTCGTAGTCTTCGTTCAAGGCCAGGAAGGCGTCGCGCTCCTCGTCGGTGATCAGCAGTTGCACCTGCTTGAGGAAGTCCTGGTACTTCTCGGGCAGATCCTGCACCCGATGCTTGGGCGGCTTCTCGTCCTTGGCGGTCTTCTCGGCGTGGCCCGCGGCCGGCGCCAGCAGGAGCAGGCCGGCGATCAGGCCGGCCGCGACCAGGCCGCCTTTCCGAGTCAGGCCCCCGGTCGGGGTCCGGGTCAGCGTTCGAGGGAGGGTCCGGTTCGGGGTCCGGAAGGGGGAGGAGGCTGTCGAACGCACGATGTCGGCTCCTGACGCCCGCCCCGACGCCGGCGCCGCAGCGCGACGAGCTCGGGCGGATTGCGGGCTCTCTTGTATAACTGCCCCTCTCCGGAGCGGATTCCGCGGCCGCCCCGGCGGTGTCCCCGTCCGATTGCTACACTCGCATTCGGGAATGGACACCATCTATTTCGACCACAACGCCACCACCCCTCTCGACCCTCGCGTCCGCGACGCGATGCTCCCGTGGCTCGGAGAGCGCTTCGGCAACCCTTCGTCCGTCCACCGGCGCGGGCGGGAGGCACGCCAGGCGGTCGAGCAAGCCCGGTGCCACGTCGCCGCGCTGCTCGGCGCCCGGCCCGGCGAGATCGTCTTCACCGCCTCGGGCACCGAGGCCAACAACGCCGTCCTGCTCGGCTCCCTGTGCCGGCGAACCGCCCGCGAAACCGGCAGGATCGTGCTCTCGGCGATGGAGCACCCGTCGCTCCGGATCGCCGCCGAGGCGCTCGCCGGAGCCGGTCTCGAGGTGATCCGCATCCCGCCCGGTCCGGACGGCCGGGTCGACGCCGGCCGGATGGCCGCGTCCCTCACCGAGGACACCCGCGTCGCCTGCCTGATGCTCGCCAACAACGAGCTCGGCACCGTCCAGCCCGTGCCGGAGGTCGCCCGCGCCTGCCGGGAGCTGGGCGTGCCGCTGCTGGTCGACGCGGTCCAGGCGGTGGGCAAGATCCCGGTGAACGTCCACGCGCTCGACTCCGACTACCTGGTGCTGGGCGCCCACAAGTTCTACGGCCCGCTCGGCGCGGCGGCTCTCTGGCTTCGGCCGGGGGCTCGTTTCGACCCGCTGCTCGTCGGCGGCGGCCAGGAGCACGGGTGGCGCGCGTCGACCGAGAACGTCGCCGCCCTGGTCGGCTTTGGCGAGGCGGCGCGGATCGCCGCCGAGGAGCTCCCCGCGCGCGAGCAGGCCCTGCGCGCCCTCCGCGACCGGTTCGAGGCCGGGCTGGCGGCGATCCCGGACACGGTCGTCCACTGCCGCGACGCCCCCCGGCTGCCCCAGACCTCCCATGTCGCCTTCCTCGGGATCGAGGGGGAGTCGCTCCTGCTCCGCCTCGACCGCGCCGGCTACGCGGTGTCGACCGGCTCGGCGTGCAGCTCGGGCAAGATGGAGCCGTCGGCGACCCTCGCCGCCATGGGGATCGCGCCGGCGGAGGCGCTGGCCTCGCTGCGCGTGAGCTTCGGGCCGTCGAACACGGCCGAGCAGGTGGACGGGTTCCTGGAGGTGCTGGCGCGTGAGGTCGCGCAGTTGAGAGCCGTGATGAGCTAGCCAGGCTCCTCCGCCGCGCCGACGACGACGACGAGCTCGCCCTTGAGGCTCGGCCGTCCTGCCAGGGTGGCGAGGACCTCCTCCAGCGGCCCGCGCACGATCTCCTCGTGCAGCTTGGTCAGCTCGCGCGCGACGGCGGCGGGCCGGTTGCCCAGCACCGCCACGGCGTCTTCCAGGCTGGCCAGCAGGCGGTGGGGGGACTCGAACATCACCAGCGTGTGGCCGAGGCCGGCGAACCGTTCGTAGAAGCTCCTGCGCTTGCCGCGCTTGGGCGGCGGGAAGCCGCAGAAGGTGAACGGGTGCGGCGGCAGGCCGGAGGCCACCAGCGCCGCCAGCGCCGCCGAGGGGCCCGGGATCGGCTCGACCCGGACGCCGGCGCGGATCGCCTCGCGCACCAGGACGTAGCCGGGATCGGAGACCAAAGGCGTGCCGGCGTCGCTGACCAGGGCGACGGTCCGCCCCGCGCCGAGCTCCTCGAGCATCCGCGGCAGGCGCTGGCGCTCGTTGTGCTCGTGGAGCGAGACCAGGGGGCGCTTGATCCCCAGGTGGGCGAGCAGGCGGCCGGTGTGGCGGGTGTCCTCGCACGCCACCAGGTCGGCCTCCTCGAACGCCTGCCGCGCCCGCTCCGACAGGTCGCCCAGATTGCCGATCGGGGTGGCGACGACCAGCAGCCGCCCGGCGCCGTGCTGAGGCTCCTCGCTCATCGGCCGGAGACTAGCAGGCCGCCACCCCGACGAGGCCGCGCGGCAGACTCCTGGCGCGCCGACTGCTAGCATCTTGTTCGATGCGCCCCGCCTGTCACCACCGGCCCCCACGTCGCCAGCGCCCCACCTCGCGCCTGGCCCATCCGGCACTCCGGGCGCTCGGGGCCGCGGCGCTCGTCCTGGCCTTCTCGGCCGGGTCTCTCCCCGCCCAAGCGAGCCAGGCGCGCCAGGCGGACCGGACGACTCCGGCGAGCCAGGTGACCCAGGCCGCCGGAGCGCCCCGAGCCGCCGCCGCGGACGCGCCGCAGAAGCTCCTCCTGCGCGACCGGATCGTCGCGGTGGTCGACGAGGATCCGATCCTCTCCTCCGACCTCGACCGGTCGATCACCCTCGGCCTGGTGGAGCGCAAGGAGGGCGAGAGCGATCGGGCCTTCCGCCGGCGAGTGCTCGACACACTGATCGATCAGCGGGTGCGCTTCCACGAGGTGACCCGTTTCGGGCTGGAGCAGGTGCCGGTCTCCCATATCGACGAGCAGGTCGAGGCGATCCGCTCCCGCTTCCCGAGCGAGGAGGACTTCGAGCGCCGGCTGCACCTGGTCGGCCTCGACCTCGACTCCCTGCACCAGCTCGTCACCCGCCAGTTGATGGTCTGGACCTACTTCGAGGAGTTCCTCGGGCCGCGGATCTTCGTCAGCCTCGAGGACATCCGGCAGTACTACGAGGAGACCCTCACGCCGGCGCTGAAGGCGCACAACCAGCCGGTCCCGCCGATCGAGCAGGTGCGCGAGCAGATCCGCGGGGTGCTCAAGGAGCAGCGGCTGAACGAGGCGATCGAGAGCCGGACGGAGGAGCTGCGCCGCGACGCCGACATCGTCAACTACTTCGACAGCGAGCACGACTCGGTGCCGCCGGTGATCCTGGAGATCGACAAGGCCCCCGCGTCGAGCGCCGGCGGCTCGTGAGGCTCAGCGGCCGCCGTCGCCGCCGTCCACCGACCTGTCCCTGCCACCCCGGTAGCGCCAGCGGAAGCCGGACGCGCGATCCGAGGTGTCGCCGTAGAGCTCGGCGTACTGGGTGCGGCTGCCGAGCACCCGCCGCAGGTAGCCCCGGGTCTGGGAGAAGCCGGTCTTGGTGTAGAACTCCGGCATCTCGCGGGTGAAGCAGTAGGCCTGCCACAGGCGCGCCTGCGCCGGACCGGCGTTGTAGGCCGCCACCTCCTCGTGCTCGAGACCGCCGAACTGCCCCGACAGCTCCCCCAGGTAGACCGCGCCCAGGAGGATCGACACCTCCGGCCGGTAGAGATCCCGCGGGCGGAGCTGCCCCATGCCGACCTGGGCCGCCAGCCGCTTGGCGGTCAGCCAGACGAACTGGGTCAGGCCGCGGGCGGTCACGGCCGAGACCGCATCCGGAGAGAACTGGCTCTCCTCCCGGATGACCCCGGCCAGGAGATACGGGTCGACACCGAAGCGCTCGGCCTGGGTCCGGATCTCCTGCTGCCAGGGGAACGGGTAGAGCAGCGTCCGCACCTCGTTCGGCAGCAGCGGGTCCTCGAGCCGGCGCGTGAGCGGCTTGGTAGAGACGTCGGCCAACAGGATCGCCTGGCGGGTCCGCCCGGCCCCGAGCAGCAGCCGGGCGCCGGTGAACGCGAGCTCCGGCCGGTCGGCCGGGAAGTGCTCGCGCACCGCCGAGGCGCCCTCGTCGACCAGGCCGAGGGCGAGCAGCATGCCGGGGGCGTCGTCCGGCGCGTCCTTCCACAGCGGCCATTGGGCAACCGGCACCGAGTCGAGGTCGAGGTAGGTCCCCGTGGACTGGCTGCCGCGCAGCCGGTTCTGGAGCGCGTGCCAGGCGGAGCGCCCGACCGGGTGGCCCTCGCCGGCGACCAGCCAGGCGGCGAACAGGTCGTCCGGACGCCCGGAGTGGACGCGGCGGGTGACCTCCGCCAGGGCGGGCTCGGCCAGCGGCCCGTTCCGCAGGCGGTCGAGCGCGTCGATCGCCAGCGGGTGATAGGGCTCGTCGACCGCCACGTCGAGGTAGTGGCCGATCGCCTCGGAGAGTGAGCCTTGGGCCTCGGCCAGGCGTCCACGCCAGTAGGTGACCTCGAGCCGCGCGGCGCGGTCGAACCTCTCGGCGTCGTCGAGCCAGTGGCCGGCCCGGTCGGAGCGGCCGCGGACGAGGTCCGACGAGGCCAGGAAGAGGGCCGCGCGGGAGGCGTACTCCGCACCGTCGCGCCGGTTCACCAGCAGCCGGTAGAGATCGAGAGCGTCGCGTTCGTGCTGCTGCTCGTTGCGCCACTCGAGGCGCAGGGCCGAGAGCAGTGCCGGCGCCGAGAGGCGCCCCCCCTGGAGGGTCATGTAGGTCCGGCGGAAGATCGCGTCGGCGGTGGTCCATCGCCCCATGAGCTCCAGGCAGCGCCCCTGCTGGTAGAGCACCCGCGAACGCTCCTCCAGGTCGCGGGCGCGGAGCGCCAGGTCGGCGAAGCGCTCGGCCGCCTGGGCGAAGTCCTCACGCCAGAAGTAGCCGCGGGCCAGGGCGTAGCGGGCATCGAACTCGGTGTCGTCGGCGACGATCCGGCGCCTCGGGAACCGGGCGAGGGCCCGCTCCAGGTAGGGGATCGAGCGGTCGTACTCCCGGTGGTGGTGGAAGGCGAGGCCGGCCTCCAGCTCCACGTCGCAGCCCTGGGCCGCCACCGGCTCGCGCAGCGCCAGGTCGCGCCGGAGGAGATCGTCCAGCAGGACCGCGGCACGCCGTGCCGAGTCGTCCTCGCGGTTCTCCTGGATCAGCTCGCAGAGCTGCCGGGTGGCCTCCACGGGCTTGCCCTCCCGCAGCGTGCACTGGCCGGCCACCACCCGCAGCAGACGGTCCTGCTCCTCCGGCAGGCCGCCCCGGTTGCGCACCCCGCGCAGCACGCGGCAGTCGCCGCCGGCGGCGATCGAGCGGGCGAAAAGCTCCGTCGCCTGCTCCAGCAGATCCTGTGGCGTCCCGGGCGCGACCACGGAGGCGACCAGCCCGGTCGCCACCTCCGGGTGACCGTCGATCTCCTGGATACGCGCGAGCTGGTACTTGACGTAGGGCTGGAGCGCGGGCGCCTCGTTGAGGGCGTCGGCGAAGGCGTCCTCGGCCGCCACCTTCCGCCCGAGCCGCTCGAGCAGACGGCCGCGCAGGTAGCTCACCCCGTAGGCCGCGGCCTGCTTCGGGGCGGCGACCTGGAACGCGTCGGCCACCTCCAGGGCGGCCTCGGTCTGCCCCGCCAGGAGCCGCTCGACGATCGGGATGCGCGGGTCGTCCGCGGCGGCGTCGGAGCGCGGCGTCCCGAGGGAGACCACCAGCCCGGCGGCGACGAGCGCCGGAACGGCCCGGCGGAGCGACTCCCGCGGCGCCCTCATGTGGTCGCCCCCTCCGGGAACGGCCGGGACTCCCTCTCCAGGCGGGCGCCGAGCCGCTGGAGCTTCTCCTCCATCCGCTCGTAGCCCCGGTCCAGGTGGTAGATCCGCTGCACCGTGGTCTCGCCGGCGGCCGCCAGTCCGGCGAGCACCAGGCAAGCCGACGCCCGCAGGTCGGTGGCCATCACTGGCGATCCGGAGAGCGGGGTCGGGCCGAAGACGTGGGCCTCGTTTCCCCTGACGTCGATCACGGCACCCATGCGCATCAGCTCGGAGACATGCTGGAAACGGTTCTCGAACACGGTCTCGCGGATCGTGGCGGTGCCCTCGGCGCGGGTCATCAGCACCATGAGCTGTGCCTGGAGGTCGGTCGGGAAGCCCGGGTGGGGCGACGTCTCGACCTTGACCGGGGCCAGGGCCCCACGGCAGCGCACCCGGATCGAGCCCTCGGCCGCCCCGGCCACCTCCACCGTAGCTCCGGCCCGTTCGAGGACGTCGAGCAGCGGCCGCAGGTGCTCCTCGACCGCCCCGTCGAGGGTCACGTCGCCGCCGGTCAGGGCGGCGCCGATCAAGTAGGTGCCCCCCTCGATCCGGTCGGCGATCACCTCGTGCTCGGCGCCGCCCAGCTCGCGCCGCCCTTCGATCACGATCTCCGCGGTCCCCGCCCCCTCGATGCCCGCGCCCATCGCCTGGAGCAGCCGGGCGAGGTCGACGATCTCCGGCTCCCGAGCGCAGTTGTCGAGCACCGTCGTGCCGTCGGCGAGGGCGGCGGCCATCAGCAGGTTCTCGGTGCCGGTGACGGTCGGCATGTCGAACCGGTAGCGCCCACCCTTGAGGCGGGTCGCCCGCGCCTCGACGTAGCCCCCTTCGAGGCGGATGTCCGCGCCGAGGGCCGCCAGGCCGGCCAGGTGCTGGTCCACGGGGCGCACGCCGATGGCGCAGCCGCCGGGCAAGGAGACGCGGGCGTGCCCCCGGCGGGCCAGGAGCGGCCCCAGCGACAGGACGCTGGCGCGCATGGTCTTGACCAGCTCGTAGGGGGCCTCGTCGTCGGGCGGCTTGCCGGTCGCCTGGAGCCGGACGTCGCCCCCGTTCACCTCGTCCTTCTCGACGCCCAGGTGCTGGAGCAGCTTCTCCATGGTCCGGATGTCGCGCACCCGCGGCAGGCGCCGGAGGACCACCGGCTCGCTCGTCAATAGGCAGGCGGCCAGCGCCGGCAAGGCGGCGTTCTTGGCCCCGCTCGCTCGCACCCGGCCGACTAGAGGGGTGGGGCCTTGGATGCGAAACATGTCCATCAGGAACCTGCCTTGCGTGGTGAGGTGGTCCGGATCCAGCGAAAGGGTGCGGCGCCCCAGTCGAGTCAGGTCGGGTCAGGTCGGGCCGGCCCGGACCGGGTCGAGCCGGCCCGGCCGCCGCGGCGGGCCATTCTACCGCCGTCGCAACACGCCCACCCGGTCGAAGCCCGAATAGTCGGCGATTTCCCGTTCGAGCACCCAGGGCCCCGCCACCGCCAGGCGCCGGACGACCGGCATCTGGCGGTGGCCGATCTCCAGTACGACCCACCCCCCGGCGCGGATCGCTTCCGCCTGTCGGAGCAGCGCGCCGATCGTGCCGGCGCCCCGCCCCGCCTCCGTCTCCCCTTCCGGGCCGGCGAAGAGCGCCCGGCCGGGCTCGAACCGGGTGACCTCCGGCGAGAGCCCTTCCGCTTCTTCTGGTGCGACGTATGGCGGATTGGAGACGAGCAGGTCGAACGCCGCCAGGTCGACGCCGACGGCCAGGTCGGCCCCGACCAGGCCGACCCCGGCCCCCAGACGGCGGGCGTTGGCCCGGGCGACGGCCAGGGCTCCGAGCGAGAGGTCGGTGGCGGCCAGGCGCCAGCCCGGCCGTTCGAGCGCCAGGGTGGCGGCGATGGCGCCGGAGCCGACGCCGACGTCGAGCACCCGCGCCCGCTCCGGGAGCGGCAGGCCGAGGACCACCTCCACCAGGTGCTCGGTCTCCGGCCGGGGGATCAGCACCCGCGGGTCGACGGCGAACGTGCGGCCGAAGAACTCCCGTTCGCCGAGCAGGTAGGCGACCGGCTCGCCGGTCAGGCGGCGCCGGAGCAGGGCATCGAACGCCCGCTCCTCGTCCGCCGTCGGACAGTGATCGTCCCGGCTCAGGAGCTGGGCCTCGGACAGGCCGAGGACCCATCCGAGCAGCAGGTGGGCTTCGCGGGGTGAGGGGTCGAAGGGGGCCGCCCGCAGGGCGGTCTTGGCCCGGTCGAGGAGCTGGCGGACGGTCGGCAACAGTCCGGGGTCTCCGGGAGTCCTCGGGGGGTCCTCGGTCGGCCTCTCGGGGCGCTCCGGGCCGATCGTCGCCGGCGCCTCAGCCGTCGACGGCCACGGTCTCGAGGGCCTGGGCCCGCTCGTGGTCGGCGAGGGGCTGGATGAGCGGGTCGAGCTCCCCTTCGAGGACCGACGGGAGCTGGTGGACCGTCAGGCCGATGCGGTGGTCGGTGACCCGGTTCTGGGGGAAGTTGTAGGTGCGGATCTTCTCCGAGCGATCGCCGCTGCCGACCATCTTGCGCCGCTCGGCGGTCAGCGCCTCGTTCGCCTTGGCCTGCTCGATCTCGTACAGCCGGGCCTTGAGCACGCGCAACGCCTTCGCCTTGTTCTTGATCTGGCTGCGCTCGTCCTGGCAGGTGACGACGATGCCGGTCGGCTCGTGGGTCAGGCGGACGGCGGAGTAGGTGGTGTTGACGCCCTGGCCGCCGGGACCGGAGGAGCAGAACCGGTCGACCCGGATCTCGCTCTCGTCGAGCTCCACCTCCACGTCTTCGGCCTCCGGCAGGACGGCGATCGTGACCGCGGAGGTGTGGATGCGGCCCGAGGTCTCGGTCTCCGGCACCCGCTGGACACGGTGGACGCCGGCCTCGTACTTGAGCCGGCTGTAGGCGCCGCGCCCCTCGACGATCGCCGAGACCTCCTTGATCCCGCCGACGTCCGATTCCGACAGGTCGATCACCTCGACCCGCCAGCGCTGCCCTTCGGCGTAGCGCGAGTACATGCGGAACAGCTCGGCGGCGAACAGGGTCGCCTCGTCGCCGCCGGTGCCGGCGCGGATCTCGAGCACCACGTTGCGGGTGTCGTTCGGGTCTTTCGGCGTCAGCTCGACCCGGAGCGCCTGCTCCAGGGACTCACGCCGCTCCTCCAGCTCGGCCTGCTCGACCTGGGCCAGCTCGTAGAGCTCGTCGTCCTTGGGCAGGCCGTCGAGCATCTCCCGGGTGTCGGCGAGCTGGTGCTCGACCTCCTTGAACTGCCGGTAGAGATCGACCGCGCCCGAGATCTCGGCCAGCGCCTTGGTGGTCTCGGTATAGGTCGAGCGGTCGGAGAGAACCTCCGGATCGGCGAGCTTGGCGGTCAGCTCGTCGTGCCGCTTCTCGATCTGGGCCAGCTTCTCGAGCATCTGGGATCCGGGGGAAGGTCCGCGTGGGGGTTACGCGATACGACGAGGCCGGACGGCGCCCCCCGATCCAAGTAGGCGGGCGCGGTCCGGCCGGATCGTCGAGTCGACGGGTCAGGACGCTGCGGCGGTCCGCTTGCCGTAACGGCGCTGGAAGCGCTCGACGCGGCCGGCGGAGTCGACCAGCTTCTGCTTGCCGGTGAAGAACGGGTGGCAGGCGCTGCAGATCTCGAGCCGCAGCTCGTCCTTGGTCGAGCGGGTCTGGAAGGTGTTGCCGCAGGCACAGACGGCGGTCACCATGTGGAGCTCGGGATGGATGTCTTTCTTCACGGTATCGTCCTCGAGATGTCCTCGGATGGGAGGCGAAGTCGGTTGCGGGATTTGACCCGCGAATCTGCAACTCTAGCCGAAGCCCCAAAATTCCTGCAAGGCCGCGACACCCGGATCGGGCCCGAGAGCCCGGCGTCCTCCGGCCCCCAGCGCCCTCGACCGGCTGGCCGCCAGGCGATCCGTCCCCAGAGCCGCGCTCACCGCCGCCCCCCGGAGAGGGTCGGGCCGTAGGTGACCGCGTTCAAGAAGAGCGGTGCCGTGCCGCGCCAGAACAGGCGGAAGTCGGGCTCCTGGGCGAACAGCACCACCGAGCCGCGCCCCTGGCGCTCGACGCTCGCCAGCAGCGAGCCGGACAGCCGATCGACCGCCTCCGGCCAGGCGACGCCCGCCAGGATCGGGTCCTTCTCGACCACCCGCAGCACGTCGACCTGGGGATCGCCGGTCGGCAGCAGCACCGTCTGCCCGGTGACCAGCACCGGCGGCGGCGCCGGCACACCGAGGGCCAGCGGATGGTCCGGGGTCAGCGCGGTGGCGACGATCGCGCCCGGCGTCTGGATCGGCCGCTGGGCCAGCGACTCCTCGACCTCGTCCGGCGTCTTGGCCGCGTCGGTGCCGCCGCCGGACGCCTTCCCCTCGCCGCCCCGCTTGGCGTCGCCGCCGCTCTCCGCCGGCTTCCACGGCTTGACCTCGGTCAGGTCGTGCTGGGCGAGCCAACGGTACGCCCCGCCCACCGCCACCAGCACGCCGCCGTCCTTGACCCAACGGACCACCTCGTCGGCCGTCTCGCCGTCGAGGATGCTCGAGTAGCCCCATCCGTCCGGCAGCACCAGCACGTCGAAATCGGACAGGTCGATGCCGCCCAGCCGGTCCATGTCGAGGCGGCTGTGGGGGAGCCCGATCTGCCGGTCGAGGAGGTGCCAGAGGAACCCGAACGAGGTGGGCGAGGTCCCGCGGCCGGAGAGCACACCGACCTTCGGCGGCACGACCGTCGGCACCAGGTCCGACCCGAGGGAGACGCCACGGCCGGTGTAGAACGTCTCGGCCTCCCGGGCCACCACGCCGTGGGCCTTCGCCAGCTCGTCGATCCGCATCGCCAGGGCGCCGCCGTCCGCCGCCCCACCGCCGCCGTCTCCCGATGCCATGCGCTCCTGCCGCTCTTCGTTCCCCAGCCGCGGGATGAACACGGTCCCCGACGGATAGGAGGTCCCCGCGAGATCGAAACTGTCGAAGGCGACCCGGAAGTCGATGCCCTCGCGCAGCAGGTCGGCGACGAAGCGATAGCCGTCCAACCCGGCCGGCGCCACCAGGTAGCCGACGCCCTCCGACGGCGCTGCCAAGGCGGCGGGTTCGAGCCCCACCATGTCGCTGCTGCCCACATCGGGCCCGTCCGGCCTGTCGAGTCGATCGGGCCCTTCGGGCTCGTCCATCCGGCGCGCCGGCTCGAACGGTGTCGTGGCCAGCCCGGCCGGGGGCTCGGGCGCCACCCAGGCTTCCAGGTTGTAGGCCAGCGGCAGCGACCAGGCGGTGATGTCGTAGAACTCGGTCCCGAGGTTGCGCTCCAGGCGTTTGCGCTGGCGCTCGAGATAGGACTCGTCGATGCGGGTCGAGCGCCCCAGCAGCGTCTTGACCAGGTTCCCCAGGGGCTGAGCCGACTGCACGACGTACGTCCCCGCCGGGAACGACTGCAGGCTCGGCCGGGTGCTGTCGTCCGCGGTCAGCTCGCGGGCGCCGAGACGGGTCGGCTGCTCCAGGCGGGCGACCTCGATGCCGTGGCGTGCGAGCAGCGAGGCGAGGGCGCCGGCCTCGTGACGGTCCGCAGACCACAGGTAGGCCGGGCCGGCAGTCGCCGCGGCATCGGCGCGGGAGGCGACGAAGTCCTCGAGCAGGCGCTGGCGGTTGTCGGCCGCCGTCTCGACCGTCGACAGCGACGTGGTGGTGTGGTGGGCGATGCGGTCTGCCAGGGTCAACAGGCTGCCGTCGCGCAGCTCCATCACCAGGCCGGCCCGGCCGTGCCCCGCCATCTCGTAGGTCATGCCGACGGCGCCGCGGAAGGTCGGGTAGGCGTCGCCGTAGCCCGGGTAGAAGAGGTCGAACGACTCCGCCTTGAAGTAGGGCCAACCCTGGCGGTCGAACGCCGCCGCGTTGGCCCGGCCGAAGACGTCGAGCCAGCCGACCGTGCGCTTGTCGAGATACGGGTTGACCGGTGCCGCGGCCGGCGGGAAGAAGTAGCTCGACTCGGCGAACATCTCGTGGTAGTCGACGAACACCTGGGGCTCCCAGCGCTCGTAGGCGGCGAGTCGCTCACGGGTCTCCACCTGGCTCGCCCACGCCCAGTCCCGGTTGAGGTCGATCAGGTAGTGATTCTGGCGGCCGCCGGGCCACGGCTCCCAGTGCTCGGCCGCATCGGGATCGGCGTTGGGGTTCGCCCCGCGGCGCTGTTCGTACGCGGTGACGTAGCGCTCGCGGCCATCCGGATTGACCAGCGGGTCGATCAGCACCACCGTGTGCTCGAGCCGCGCCGGCCACTCCCCCTCCCCGGCCGCCAGGGCGTAGGCCGCGGCCATGGCCGCCTCGGACGAGGAGGACTCGTTGCCGTGGACGCCGTAGGCCAGCCACACCACCACCGGGGTCTCCTCCACCAGCCGCTGCCGTTCCTCGGGAGCGAGGCCCCGCGGATCGGCGAGCCGCAGATGCCGGGCCCGGATCTCGCCCAGGTGGGCGATGTTCTCCGGCGACGAGATCGCCACCAGGGTCAGGGGCCGTCCCTCGTAGGTCGCGCCGTAGCGCCACAGCGTCACCCGGGGCGACGCCTCGGCCAGGCGGTCCAGGTAGTCGAGGATGCGCAGGTGGTGGGTGAAACGGGCGCCGAGGGGGTAGCCCAGGAACTCGGCGGGCGACGGCACGTCCGGATCGAGCGCCGGCAGGGCGAGCTGGCGCCCGTGGGAGAGGGGCAGGAGGAGCGGCGGCGTGTCGGCTGCCGGCGCCGGCGCCGCGAACAGGGCGACCTGCGCGAAGAGGACGAGAACGGTGCAGACGATCGACCGGGCGGCCGGTCTGAGGAGTGCGGTCCAGCGGCGGTGGGGATCGGGCATCGAGGCGGTCCTTTCGCAGGTGGGTTCGGCGGCGGGCAGGCCGCGAGCATTCTACCGGCCGACGGGGGAGAACCACCGAGCCGAACAGCCAGGTACGGCGCACCGCTCCGCCACGGCCCGCTGGGCCGGGGGGATGCATCCACCTCGGTTCTGAAACGCTGGGGGGAGGGGCGGCTTGGAGTGGGGGCGCCCCGGCCCGGAGGTCAGTGCCCTGACTGGGCAGCAGCGCGCTCGCGTGCTCGGCGGAGCGCCTCCTGAGCCCGCCGCTCGAAGCTCTCCGGGTCGCTCAGAAGCTTGCGCGCCTCGGCTTCCGTGAGAATCGGTGGGCCTCCGGCAAACGCCCCGTGGATGTTGGGGTCGTGCGGCAGATCGTCCACCTCTTCTAGGAGGAGGTCGTAGTAGTCGTCTTTGTACATTGTATGGAGTCTCCCCGGCGGGTTTTCCGGAGGATATGACATTCTTCCATAGCGTTCTACAGGTTTTCCCTCAGCGTGTCAATCAGGGCGGTCCGTTGCTCGAGCAACGACCCCAGCATCTCCCGGTCGTCCCCGGGCCCGTCGCCACCCCCGCCGGGAGCGTCTCCACCCCTTTCGGGAGCGTTGAGAGCCTCCGCCGTGAGGGGGTGCAACAGGTTCAACAGAACCAGGCAACACCGGCGGTCCGTGAGCGAGCTTTGCTTATGCTGATATATCATTGTGAGCAAGTCGCTGTCGAACCAGTGCTCCCACGGCCGTAGGCCGCCACCGTCCGGCTCGGCCGGACCCGCGAGGTCGAAGCGACGGCCGGCGGAGATCAGGAAACCGATGAAGAGCATCCTGGTCAGCGAGACCTGGCTCAGCCGGGTCTCGAGGTGGGCCTTCAGCGAGCGCGCCTCGAGCTCGTCGAGCTTCTTCAACCACAACGGATCTTCCTCGATCAGTTCTTCCCGGCAACGCCTCCAGAGCTCTCGTGCCCTCGACAGGTGCCCGGACATCAAGCTCTCCGCGCCGGCGAACTTGCCCAGGGTCAACAGCCGGAGGAGCAGGATCAGGTCCCGCTTGCTGGAGTCCAGCTTGCCGTCCCACAGCGTCAACCCTCGCCCCTGGCGATCGGTCCAGCCCCGGAGGTTCCACGGCCTGACCGGGAAGTGGGCGAGGACGGGGAAGCAGCTCTCCGCGGTCCGGAGCAGGCTCGCCGCCGGCAGCCGCTTTTCGATGAACAGGTGCAGGTCCAGGAGCAGCTCGAGCACCTCGCGTCGCCGCGCCGCCGCGAGCGGCTCACCGGATCGATCGATCAGGAGCGTCCGGGGCGCGTCGGAGTGATGGAGCCTCATCCACAGCCAGAGCAGCGCTCGCTTGGTCTCCCGGGGCCGGGCGATGCCCCGCCGGACGAGGAGGCGCGCGAAGGAGGTGACCTCCGACGAAGAGATCGGCAGGTTCAGCTCCTCGATGAACCGCCGGGTCATGCCGACCAGCTCGTAGTTCGACGGTGTCGGCACCGGGAGGCGCAGGTCGACGAGAGCATGGAACCCGTCTCGCGCGTCCTTGGTGTCTTGCTCCGCATCTCCCGGCGGCGGAGCGTCTCTCGCGTCCTCACGCGGCCTCCTGGCAGAGACGGCCCACATCGCGGGGTCGAGGAGCCGTCCGGCCCGCGGATCGAGCACCAGCAGGACGAGCACGCCCTCCAACTGGCGCAGCAGGCCGAGGGCCTCCTCGACCTGCTGCAGGTCGACGTCGTCGAAGCAGCTCAGGTGGTCGAGCACGACCACCGCCCGCCACCCGGGCCGCTTCCTGTGGAAGACCCGCAGGAGCACGCCGAGCTCGCCCACGAACTCCGCGGTGTCGACGCCCCAGGTCGGCCCTTCCACGAGCCGCTTCTCGATCAGGGTGCTCGCCGCGCTGCCCCCCTTGTCCAAAGCCTTTCCGGCCTGCCCGGTCCCCGCGGCGACCAGGCCTTCGGCGGCATGGAGCAGAGCCTTGCGACCGTCTTGCCACTCCAGGTGTCGGCCGGGGATCTTCGACGGCGCATCGACGAAGAGATTCAGGCACGGCCCCCACTGGTCTTTGGAAACCTCCGCGCTCAGTCTCCGTGCAACCTCCAGCCAGTGGAGCCGCGGGTCCTTGAACGACGCCGTCTCGACCGAGGCCACCGCCGCGTCAGCGCCCTCGGCCGCTTGCGCGGGCGACAGGATCTCCACCGCCTGGTCCGACCCGAGGCAGCGACGGTGGAACCGGTGGTAGAGCGCTTCGCCGACCCTGTAGGCGACCGCCGCCCAGATCGAAAGTGGCGTCGAGCCGGGGCGGTCGGGCTCGTAGCGCACCTCGACCGGCGCGTCGTCACCTTGCTGGTCTCGGAGGTGGGTGACGAGCAGGTTGACGAAGCTGGTCTTGCCCGCGCCGCGGCGGCCTTCGAACGAGACGACCAGGTTGGACAGGCTTCCGTCCTGGTCGCCGCCGTGGGCGGCGCGCAGGCGCCGCGCCAACTCCCGAGCTGCCGCGTCGACTTCAAAGAGATCGGCTTCCGGTTGGGTCAGGGGGTGCTGATCGAGCCACCAGGCGGAGGTCATGGTTCGTACACCTTGGCCCAGTAGGGGTCCATCTGGAGGCGCGAGCTGATCACCAGGGTCGAGGCAGGGGCCGCGCCCTGGTCCTGCTCGCCGTCGAGCACGGCGCCGATCGACGGTCCGTCCCTGTCGGCCGCCCAGATCACCGTCGAGGGCAGCCAGCGGCCGTCTTTGCGCTCGATCTCGACCCGGTCTCCCTGCCCGAGGCCGGCGAGCGCTTCGGCCGGCCCGACGCTGAACCCGATCGGCGAGACGTCGCACAGCGGCACATTCGCGACCTTCTGCCCGATCCGGACTCTTGCCCGGCCGCTGGATCGGATGCGCTCGAAATCTCTCCTGCGAACGAGGAACCGCCGGATCCGACCGGCCATGATCCGGCTGGTCAGCTCCCAGAGGGATTCGAACGCGGCGTTACAGACCTTCAGATGCAGGAGCCGTTGCTCTCGTCCGACGGCCGTGAGACCGCCGGTGTGGTCGGTGTAGAGGCCTGCTTCGAGAGGTCTCGGCGGACGCGGGCCGTCGGGTGCCAGCGCCCGCTCGCGGGAGGACTGGAGGCTGATGCCTCCCCGGTGCCCCGCCTCGAAGTCCTCCGTGACGGCACGGAGGATCTGCCGCACCCAGAGAAACGCCTCGTCGGTCGGTCGGTAGTCTTCGGAGACCACGCTCCAGGGACAGAACGCCGGCTCCCCGGCCCGGACCTGCTCGACGATCGTCCGGTACCCCGAGCCGGGGGTGTCACGGAGACCCTCCTCGACACGGTCGATGCGCCCTTCGATGGCTGCCAGGCGCTCCATCAACGAGGCCAGGTGGCGCCAGTAGGGCTTGGGCCCGTCGAGCTCGGGACCACAGACCAGCGCCAGCATCGAGATCCACGAAGCCCAGGAGCCCCTCAGGGAGTCCTGCAGCTCGGCTTGCGAGTTTCCCAGCGCAATGGCGGCGTCGCCCAACTCCGTGGCGGCATAGGCCAGGACCTTCGGAAGCTTCGCGACCAACGCGGCGCGCAGATCGTCCCCGCTCGCGAGGCGGTGTACGACCTTGTCCAGATCCTCTCCCTCTTCGGCCAGCAGTTGCTGAATGGCCAGGTGCACCGCCGTCTCTGCCCAGGCGAACAGGGAGACCTTCGGATCCCGCGGATCGCTCTGAGTTCGCAGCCCCATCGCCTGCCCGGCGAGGAACTGGGTCGTGAAGAGATCGAAGTCGCCGCCACAGCCCAGGCGGCGCCAGACCGTGTGGGGAAAGATGTCTTCGAGGAACCGCCGCACCCGGAGCCGGACCCGGACCTGCCGCTCGCGGCGAAGATCGTCTCGATCCGGAGGGCTCGATCCCTCGTCTTCGGACACTTCCTCCTGATCGCAGTACAGATCGGCCATCCGCTCGATCGTGTCCTGCTGGCTCTCGCGCCACGCCTGGCGGTCCAACGACGCCGCCTCGCCGGGATCCACCGCCTCCTGGTCGCAGAGATGATGCTCGAGGGCATGACCCATCTCGTGAAACAGCAGGCAGAGGCTCACCGGGATCAGCGCCTGCAGCAGGTTGACCGTCAGGATGGTCAGATTCAGCACCGGCCGGGTGCCGATGGCCGCGTCCGGCTCGAAGACCACGATGGTTCTCGTCGAGTGCGTGCTGTCCGGGTCGACCGGATCGTCGGCCCGAACGACCTGGATGATCGACGCCGCGAGACCGTCGAGCATGCCGACGATCTGGTTGATGCCGTAGGGGAGCTGCCCGCTGATCGGCGGAGCCCCGCGCATGACCGGAGAGAACTGCAGGCGCTGGTTGTAGGCGGCGCGCCCGTGGCGCAGCAGCTCACGGACCCGGTCCGAAAGGCGTGCGTGCCTCCGCCAGTGGTCCTCCCGCGAGTAGATGATGTCGCTGTAGGCACTGCTCGCCGCCGCATGGAGCTCCATCATCGCCCCGTACATCTCCGGCCGCGAGACCGTATGGTCGAGTGCCGCCATCCAGGTGTGCAGCGACCGGCTCTCGACCCGGCCCAGCCCCTTGAGCTTCGCCCGGTAGCGCCCGAAGGTCCGGGCCTCGTCCGAGGGAAACTTGTACAGCAGACCGTACCCGTTGTCCCCGGAGTCGTCGCCCTCCCGGCGGGCCGTCGGCTCGTCGTCCTCTGCGCCGGTCGCGCCGGTCGCGCCCCGGCTCCCGTCACACTCTTCGAACAGGGTCGTGACGTCCAGGATGTGGGGGCGAAGCGGCTCCCAGACCCGGAGCCAGTGGCTGATCGCCAACAGTCGGGCGAAGGCGAGCGGCTCATCGGGTAGTTGCACGAACAAGAGGAGCGTGGTGCCCTCCCCGTCGACGCTGGTCCGCAGCGTGAGCTCGTCCGGCAAGCTCTTGGCCAGGCGTTGGAGATCCCGGCGCACGTCGGAGAGATGCCCCGGCTTCACCAGGATGCTGATCCGGGCGACGAACGGGGAGGCAGCGGCGCCCGCAGGGGAGCGGCTGGCTTCGAGGGCGCCGCAGTACCGGTCGAGATCTGCCTCCACGCCGCCCGTTTCGGCCACCCCGGCCCGGCCGGCCCGGCCGGTCGGGGGCGGAGCGAGAGGCCTTCGGAACGCACGCTCCCCGACCTCCTGAAGACACGCCGGCAGCGGGCCGGCGACCCGTGCCCAGGCCGGTTCCAGGATGCCGATCTGGCTCTTCGCCGCGACCACGGCATGACGCCTGTCGAGCAGCGACAGATCGACGACCGGCTCGTCCGCGAGCTCATGGGGCTCTTGCGGTGGCCCACTGATCCAGAGCCGGGCGATCTCGCGCCCGACGCGGTGATCCCGGAGGGCCGCCTGGAAGGCCTGCTCGAAGGCCGGATCGTGGGTGCGCAGCGTGCCGATCGTTGTGCTCTCGATGGCGCGCGCGGTCGCGAGCAACGGGCCCGGCCGGTCGCAGAGCAGGATGCACGCGAGCTCGGGCCAGGACCAGCACCGCAGAATCACCGGAACGACGCCCGCCTCCAGAGCGATGCCGTGGACGCGACGAGCCATGGCCGCTCGTAGCGCCGATGCACCGAGAGAGGGAGATAGTCCGGCAGCTTGATCCGGCTGACGGAGAGGAACGGCCGGCGATCGTTGCGCTCCGGGCTGAGCAGTTGGGCGAGCCCACCCTCCCGCGGCGGGCCGTCTCCCGGAAAGTCGTACGGAGAGCCGAAGACGAACTCTTGGGCCGTGGCACCGCTGCTGCTCGCCACGTGAACGACCGACTCCAGATCGTCCGCAAGGTAGAAGGTTGCGTGGTCGTAAGAGCCCCAGAGCAGGCTGGTGACCGGTTCGTAGAACCGCAGGTCAGGCTGGTCCGGAACCGCCATGAACTCCGGGCCGCCGCCGGAGCGGTGGGCCAGCCGCCGGCGGTAGCGGTCGAGCAGGCCCTCGAGGGTCACCTGGATCATGACGTCCTGGGCCGGCGGCTGCTGATGCAGTGCCACCACCAGGACTTTCGTCAGATCGACCGATCCTTGCTCCGCGGACGCCTTCTGTGGGGATTCGCCGACTCGCTGCAACACGGGGCTCCGACTTCTCGCTCCAGTTTACAGCAGTGTCGATTCTGAGACATTCGTGACAATCCGCCCGCTCAGGCGACGATTTCGCACCGTCAGCCCGGCGGATTCGAGCCTGCGAGGCACACTTCGGGGACGGCGACAGGCCGCCGCCGCGGCCGGCTCAGCTCGCCAGGCTCTCGATCGAAATCTTGTGCCGCTTGATCATCTCGTGGAGCGTCGTCGGCTTGACCTGGAGCTTTTCGGCGGCGTGCTTCTGGACGCCGCCGGCCTGGCGGAGGGCGCGGATGATGAGCTGGCGCTCGTACTCGCTGACGGCGTCCTTGAGGGAGATCTCGCCGTTGGGGGGCGGTGGGGAGAGGTGGGTGGTGCCTTCGCCGCGGCGGACGGTGGGGGGCAGGAGGTCGACGTCGAGCGCGGCGCCGGTCGAGAGCACGACGGCGCGCTCGACGACGTTCTCGAGCTCGCGCACGTTGCCCGGCCAGCGGTAGTCGAGGAGCAGGCTCATGGCCTCGGAGGTGATCCCCCCGAGCGGTTTGTCGTTCTCCTCGGAGTAGCGGGCGAGGAAGTGGCGGGCGAGGAGCGGGATGTCCTCGGTCCGCGTTCGCAACGGGGGCAGCGGGATGGTGATGACGTTGAGCCGGTAGTAGAGGTCTTCGCGGAAGGTGCCGCGGGCGACCTCCCCTTCGAGGTCGGCATTGGTCGCGGCGATGATCCGGGTGTCGGCGGTCAAGGTCTCGACCCCGCCCAGGCGCATGAACTCCTTCTCCTGGATCACCCGCAGGAGCTTCGCCTGGGTGTCGATCGGGATGTTGCCGATCTCGTCGAAGAAGATCGAGCCGGTGTTGGCGACCTCGAACAGCCCCTTCTTGGCCGAGACGGCGCCGGTGAACGCACCCTTGACATGGCCGAACAGGTTGCTCTCCAGCAGGTCCGCCGGCATGGAGCCGGAGTTGACCGTCACGAACGGGCCCGAGGCGCGCCGGGAGTGGTGGTGGATCGCCTTCGCGACCAGCTCTTTGCCGGTGCCGCTCTCCCCCAGGATGAGGATGTTGGACTTCGACGGCGCCGCCAGGGAGACGAGCTCGAAGACCTCCTGCATCGGCTTCGACTTGCCGACGATGTTGTCGAACGAGTACCGGGCCCGGAGCTGCTCTTTGAGGCTGCGGTTCTCGTCCGTCAGGCGGCGCTGATCGAGCCCCTTGCGGACGGTGAGCAGGACCTCTTCG
The DNA here is from genome assembly GCA_963843755.1 of uncultured Acidobacteriota bacterium. GTDB lineage: Bacteria > Acidobacteriota > Thermoanaerobaculia > Multivoradales > DATKCC01 > CAWJLS01. The sequence goes on along the minus strand of CAWJLS010000008.1, from coordinate 172,918 downwards.
TTCTTGAACGGCTTCGGGATGTAGTGGAAGGCGCCCTGGCGCATGGCCTCGATGGCGCCCTCGATCGAGGAGTAGGCGGTGACCACCACGACCACCTGGTCGGGGTCCTCGCGCCGGATCTGCTGGAGCACCTCCTGGCCGGAGATGCCGGGAAGCATCAGGTCGAGCAGCACCAGCTCGACCTCCTCTTCCCGCAGGACGTGCAGCCCCTCCTCGCCGGTCCGCGCGGTCAGGACCTCGTGGCCCTCCCGGCGGAGCAGGGAGCTGAGGACGTCCTGGAGAACCTCCTCGTCGTCGATGATCAGGATGCTCATGGGCGGGTCGTCGGCTTCGACGGCGGCGCGCCGGCGGAACCTTCGTCCCCGAAGGACGCCTCCAGAGACGGGCGCTCGGACGACGCGTGGCGGCCACCTTCACCGAGCAGCGGGAGGCGGAGGGTGAAGCGGGTGCCCTCGCCCGGCGCGCTCTCCACCTGGACGTCACCGCCGTGCCGCCGAATGATGTCATAGCTGATCGGGAGGCCGAGACCGGTCCCGCCCCGCCCGATCTTGGTCGAGTAGAACGGCTCGAAGATGCGCTCGATCTGCTCGGCCGGGATGCCGTCGCCGGTGTCGGAGACCACCACCTCCGCCCAGTCGCAGGCCCGCCGGGCGACCAGGCGGAGCGCGCCGCCGCCGGGCATGGCGTCGATGGCGTTGAGCGCCAGGTTGGTGATCACCTGCTGGAGCTCGCCGTCGTTGCCCTGCACTACCAGCAGCTCGTTTTCCGGCAGCTCGAGGTCGAGCCGGACCTGGCGCCGGGCCCGGCGCTCGGAGAGCAGGTCGAGCGCCTCGCCGATCAGCGGCACCAGGTCGACCGGATGGAGCTCCTCGGTCCGGTTGCGGGCGAACTCGAGCAGGTTGTTGACGATGCGGGCGGCCCGGAACGTCTGCTTCTCCACCTTCTTGAGGATCTCGTGGCGCGGGTCGTCCTCGGGGGTGTCGGCGAGCAGCATCTGGGCGTAGCTGGAGATGCCGGTGATCGGTGTGTTGACCTCATGGGCGACGCCGGCGGCCAGGATGCCCAGGGAGGCGAGGCGGTCCTTCTCCCGCAGCGCCTTCTCCATCGCCACCCGCTCGCTGACGTCGTGGACCAGCAGCAGGCGCAGCGCCTCGGCGGGATCGGCACCGGGCGCGGAGTGGAACGCGGCGACGGAGATCTGGAGGTGGCGCTCCGTACCGTCGGCGTCGCTGTAGGAGACCTCGGTCAACCCCTCGCCGGGCTCGGGCACCGGTTCGATCGGCAGCAGCTCGCTCGCCACCGCCCCGACCAGCTCGCCGTCCTCCACCTCGACCAGCCGGGCGAAGGCGGCGTTGGCGGTCAGAATCCGCTCGTCGGGATCGATCACCGCGATGCCCGCGGGCGAGGACTCGATGATCCCGGCGTTGAAGCTCTGGAGCTCGAGCACCTCGTCCAGGCGGTGGCCGAGCTCGTCGAGCAGGCGGGCGTTCTCGATCGCCAGGGCCGCGCCGCCGGAGAGCTGACGCACCAGGTCCAGGTCGTCGCTCGACAGGGGGATCTCGCCGAGCCGGAAACCGACCACCAGCAAGCCGACCGGCTGGCTCCGGACGGTCAGCGGGAAGGCGTAGCGGTAGCCGGCCAGGAAGAGCCGCTGACGGGGGTCGGGACCGCCGGTGCCCAAGGAGACGCCGGTCAGGGCCTCGACCTCGCGCGACCAGAGATCGGCGTCGACCTCGTCGAGGGCGATCCGCCGGGGCACGCCGTGGCCGCCGCCCGCCGGCCGGCCCGTCAGGTCGTCCCGGGCCATCGCCACCATCGAACCGGGGCGGTCGATCAGGTAGAGGTTGGCGACCTCGAGGTCGAGGCCGTCGCACAGCTCGGTCAGCAGCTCGGAGCAGAGCCGATCGAGGTCGCGCTCGGTCAGGAGCTCACGGCCGAGGCGCTGGAGCGCCCGCCGCTTGGCTACCGCCCGCCCGTACTGGAGACGTTCGAGCGCCGAGTCGACGCGCCGGCGGGTCGGCAACAGGAGGCCGGCGATCACCACGCCGCTGCCGAACGACAGGAAGTCGCGGGCCAGCCCCAGGTGGACCGGAACCGACCGGCTGACCACCAGGTGCGCCAGGGCGAAGGCGGCCCCGGCGAACAGCACGGTCAGCGCCGTGGACACCGACTCGCGCACCACCACGGCGATGTCCCAGAGCTTGTAGCGCAGGATCGCCCAGGCGAAGGTCAGCGGCACGATCCCCAACGGCACCACGGCGGCCAGGGTCACCAGCCGCGGCAGGCCGGCCCCCAGGGTGTACGGCACGACGTAGAGCGCCAGGAAGGGCAGGTAGCCCACGCCCAGGCCGAGCGCGATCCACTGGAGCTGGCGCTGCTCCTCGCGGTTCCGCTGGCGGCCGAGCCGGAAGACCACCACGCCGAGGGCGACCATGGCGTAGGTGACCAGGTGGATCAGGCTCATCCGGTCGAGCAGCGGCAGGAGCCGGCCGACCTCGATCGAGCCGATCCCGCGCCCGGCGAAGGTCATCAGGGCGATCTGCACGCCCAGGATCGCCACCGCCGGCAGGTAGAGCAGCGAGACCAGGGCAGCGCGCGGAACCCGCAGGCGGCCGAACACGCTCCGGCCGTCGCGCGCCTCGCCGGGGGCCAGCCCCAGCGGCCGCGGGAAGACCAGGAAGAGGTGCAGGGTCAACGGCGGCAGGAACCCGCGGGCGACCTCCTCCGCGGCGTAGAGCAGGCGGCCGGTGGCGTCGACGAGCCCCGACGGCGTGAACAGGTAGACGACCGCGGAGGCGACGCACCAGAGGTAGAACAGGAAGGCTTCCGGCCGGCGCTCCCGGAGCAGGGTGTACACCCCGATCAGCAGGTAGAAGCTGCCGATCAGGGCCAGGACCAGGTAGGACCAGTCGACCGACAGCGGCGGTCGCCGATAGGTGGTCTCGATCCCCTCGCCGTCCCGCAGCACCATCAAGGGGGTCTCCGGTGCCTCACGGAGGGTCCGGGCCAGGTTCGTCGAATCCCCTCCCGACGCCGGGAAGATCTGGTCTCCGACCTGTACCCCGAGGCGGCCGACGAAGACGTCGTCGACAGAGGTCACCGTCCAGCCGGCGCCGGAGCGCACCGCTTCGAACCCGAGCGGCTGGAAGGTATCGAGCGCCCGGACGAAGCTCACCACGCCGAGAGCCGCCACCGCGATGGCGGCGACCAGAGCGATCGCGAGGGGACCGCTGAGACGGCGAGATCCTGTCGGGTTCATCGGTTCGACGAGCTCCGATCAGCGGGAAACGCACGATTTGTGCCACGGAATCGGATTCTTGAATCGCCGAAAACGGCGGATTCGAGGGCGTTTCGGGCCCGTCGGTCCATTCTGATGGATTCTATCCATCCCCTTGGATTCAGGCTGCCGGACGGCCCCGTGGCGGGAAGAATCCCCCGACGGGCGATCCAAAGGAACGAAGGAGCTGTGGAGGAGGGTGACGCGGGCGGTCAGAACTTGACGGCGAAGCCGCCCAGGATGCGGCGCCGAAGCTCGTCGGAGTGGCCCGGCTGGTCGAACAGCATCGAGCCGCGGCTGACTTCCATGTTGAGCTTGACCGCCCAGTCGGCGGCCAGGTCGAGGAGGATGTTCAGATCCTGGGTCAGCATGAGCTGGAGGCGCTGCACCTCCAGCCGGTTGCGCCCCGGATCGGCCTCCTCCACCGCCTGGGCCATGGGGTCGAGCTCCTGCTCCAGGTGGTGAAAGGAGATGAACACGCCCGTGTCCGTGCCCTGGAAGTGGGTGTCCAGGGAGGTGACCAGGTAGCGGACCGAGTTCTCGTACGGCTCGTTGTCGGTGGCGTAGAAGACGCCACCGCCGCCCGCGCCGACGTTCGACTCCAGGTGCGCCAGGATCTCCGGCGTCACCCGCCGGGAGACGCCGAACTGGAGCTCCGGAATCTGGTCGCCGCGGACCAGGTAGAGGCTCTCCAGGTGGTCGAAGAAGTCGTCGTTGAAGAACAGCCGCAGGGTCTCGCCGATCTCACGGTGCATGGCACCGACGGAGAGGTCGGTGCTGCCGTCCTCGGCGTGGCGGTCGAAGGCGACCTTGTAGCAGCTCTGCTCACCCTGAGTGCAGCTCTCCGACTCGCTGTAAAAGGCCGGCAAGAAGTCGCGCACGCCCAGCTTGTCGTCGGTCGACAGCCGGCCGCTCGCCAGGGCGGAGGCCTGCCACTCGTCGCCGAGCTGGAGCACCAGACCGCCATGGGGAACGAGCGACAGGGAGCCGTCCCGCAGCGTGGTGTACAGGCCGTACTCGATCAGCACGGTCGGCTCGATCCGGGTGCCGGCCCGCCCGTACAGGTCGAGCCGCTGGTCCTGGAGCGCCTGGAACCCGTCCGGCACTTCGTCGCCGGTGAGGTCGACCGAGCGGTCGCGGTAGCGCATGCCGCCCTGGAAGCTCGAGCGGTCGCTGGTGTCGAACGTGTAGGAGCCCTCGACCTCCCAGGACTGGGAAGCCCGCGGCACCTCGATCGGCGCCAATGAGTTGTCGGCGTAGTAGTTGGCCTGGCTGGTGTACTGGGCCGTGACGTAGGCGCGGCTGTCCTCGAAGTCCTGGCCCCAGGTCAGCCGGTGCGACTCGAAGTCGATCGGCTCACCGGTGAGGGAGTCTCCGGCCAGGCGCTGGGTGATGGTCGACAGCGCGAGCTGGGAGTCGTCGTCCTCGAGCTTGAGGACCAAGTGGCGGGCGAGACCGTCCACGTCCGTCGTCGCGCTGCCGGCGCCCGAGGGAGCCAGCCTCCAGTAGTCACCGGTCAGCCCGATGCGCATGCCGGCCATCTTGCCCTCGACGCCGAGCTGGCCGCCGGAGAGCACCGCCTCGCCGTTGCCGTGGAACTGATCGACGCCGGTCATCGCCTCCATGGCGGTGCCGACACGATTGACCACGACGCGGTTGCCCGGACCGAACGGCGAGTCCGCCAGCCGCAGCTCCGGCGTCGGCGTGACGATCTCGCGCAGGACGTCCGCCGGAATGCGGTCGCGGACCGACCAGAAGTCGTCGCCGGGCTTGGCGTCGGCCGACTGCTCGGCGAGCTCCACCTCCAGGTACTGGCGCGTGTTGCCCCGGGTCCGGGCCAACATCACGACCGCCGGCACGAAGCCGCTCTTGTGGGCGATGATCTTGTAGAGACCGGCGGGAAGCTCGGGGAAGCGGAACGCGCCGTCGGCGTCGGTGACCACCTGCTTGAGGCTCAGGTCGGCGAGCTGGTAGGCGTAGACCCGGACCGCGGAGAGCGGCTGCAGGTCGCCGATCACACGGCCGAAGACGCCCGCGTCTTTCGCCGCCGTCACGCCGGTCGGGGCGGAGCCACCGACGGCGCGGACCGACGCATCCGGCAGCGCCGCGAGGGCACCGGGCAGGGCCAGCAGCGAGAGGGAAAACGCCGCCAGCGACGTGATGCGTTGGGTCAGCTTCGTCATAGACGAAATCCTGCTAATCGTCGAGTGTAGCCGCGCGAGCAACCACCTGTCAACGATTCGCCGCTCGACTCTACCACGCTCAAATATCTACAAACGCGTATTTTAGTAAGAATCTTCCGGCGTTCGTGCGGCGACGATGGCGGTCACCCGCCGGGCGCCCGCGATCCGGAGCGTCCGGGCCGCCGCGTCGAGGGTGGCGCCGGTGGTCGCCACGTCGTCGACCAGGAGCACGTGGGCGCCGTCGAGCCCGCCGGGGCGCCGCTCCCGATCGCCCTGTTCGACTCCCACGGACCGGCCCGGCAGCCCCGACAGCAGACGGCGGGCGGAGCGACGGACGGCGAAGGCGCCGGCCGGGTTGGCCAGACGCTCCGCGCGGCCCAAGCGCGCCTGCGATCGGGTGGCCCGCCGGCGCCGCAGGAGCTGAGCGAACGGCAGGCCGAGCCGTGCCGCCAGCGGGCGGGCGATCCGCTCCGCCTGGTTGAAGCCGCGGGTCAGCCGGCGGCGCCAGTGGAGCGGCACCGGCACGACCAGGGCCGCGTCAAGGCCCCCGGCCGTCGTGCCGAGGCTCGCACGGGCCGGCCCCTCCCCCATCGCCTCGGCCATCACGTCGGCCAGGTGCGTCCCGAGGTAGTCGAGCCGCCGATACTTGAGCCCCCCGATCACGGCGGCCGCCGGCCCCTCGTAGCTCCAGACCGCCCACAGCCGCTCGAACGCCGGCGGCAGCTTGCGGCAACGGCGGCAGACCGTGGCGGCTCCGGCCTCGCCGGCTTCAGTCGGGGCCCCGTCGAGAGGGCCGCCGCAGACGGAGCAGCCGGCCGGCGGCAGACGCAGCTTGCCCCGGCACGGCAGGCACAGACCGAGAAGCTGGCGTCCCGCCCCGAGCGGCTGACCGCAGGCCAGACAGGACGCCGGCAGGAAGAAGCGCTGGAGGGCGCCCAGAAGACGAGAGGTCGGGCGCGGTGGGCGGTCTGCTCTCTCTGCTGCTCTCTCTGTCGGTGGAGGTGTGACGTTCATGGTGCGCCGTTCGTACACGCAAATGACCTCGGTGACCGGCCTCCTGATCGGCGGCGAATCGACCGCGATCGACACGGGTCGACCAGGAGCAGAGCCCGTCCCCCGGGGAGAGGAAACGCTATACTGCCGCAACACTCCGAGCCCCGGCGCCCCGCGCGCCGACCCTTCGATCACCCCGACGCGAACGACCCGAACGAGAGTCATCATGGATCGAGCCTCCCGGCCCACGCGCACCGCCTACGCCTCCCTCCTCACCGTCGCCCTGACGCTGCTTGCGTTGACCGCGTGGTCCGCACCGGCCCACGCCCAGGGTGAGCTCTACACCTTCAGCGCCGGCCTCCTGGGCACCGTCGGCGGCTCGCAGGACGCCAACCCGGGGGACGACCTGGGCAACACCGGGTTCCAGCTCGACCTGTCGGTGATCACCCAGCCCGGCGAGCACCTGGTCGTGCGGATCGGCAACCTGGGTCTCGGCGACGGCGGCCAGTTCGGCTCCGAGCTCACCGACGCCGACATGACCTACGCGACCATCGGCGGCGAATACCGTTACCGGCACAGCTACTACGACTCCGGCATCTACATCGCCCTCGGAGGGTATCGCCTCGGCGGCAACAACCTGTTCACCGGCGAGAGCGAGAATCACACGGCGATCGGCCTGTCCGCGGGCGCCAGCGGCGAGTTCCCGATCAACCCCTGGCTCGGCGTCGCGGTCGAGCTGTCCGGCCACTACGTCGACTTCGACCAGGCGCAGATCTTCCTGGTCGGCGGCGCCGGGCTGGTCGTGCACTTCTAGGGCAAAGAGACTCCCCCTCCCGGAGCCGGAGCCGTTCGTCGGTCGCCGTCCAGGTCGACGAGCCGGCGCCGGCGAGCTTCCCGGAGAGCTCGGTCACGCCTTCGAGGCCTCCTCCCCCGGGGCGCCCTCCGGCCGCACGCTGTGGATCGCGTCGACAATGCTCTGGCGGATGTCCGGATCGGCCCAGTCCTGGGGGCCGATCCAGCGCTTGATCACCTGGCCGCGCACCACCAGATAGGTCTCCGGCAGCTTCTCGGTGCCGAACCGGTGGGTCACCTCCCACGACGGGTCGTAGAGCACCGCGCCCGTCCGCTCGCCGAGGAACTGCTGGACCCGCTGGGGCTCGTCGTCGACCGCGACCATCAGCACGGTGAAGTCTCCCCGGTACTGACCGAAGTCGGAGGTGAAGCGCTCGAGCGACGGCGCTTCGCTGATGCACGGCGGGCACCACGTGGCCCAGAAGTGGACCAGGGTGACCGGCGCCATGCGTGAGGCCATCGGCACCGGCCGGCCATCGGAACCGACCAGGAAGCCGCCGGGCGCCTCCTTGTCGGCACCGCCGCGGGGCCAGAACAGCACGGCGAGGGCGAGCACCACGACGAGCAGGGTGAGCAACCGGGTCTGGAGGCTCAGCCGGCCGGGGGTCGAAGCGGCCCCTTCGGATCGGTCGGATCCGTCGGCTCCATCGGCTCCATCGGGGGTGGGCGGGGAATCTGGGGTCTGGTCTGGCGTGGTCGTCATGGCGTGCCCTCGAAGCTGAAGTCCGGTCTCCACCGCGAGGCCGCGGCGCGCGGCCAGCGGTGAAAACAGGCCGAAGATCGGGCGAAGGATCAGGAATTGACCCGCCCCGGAGACGGTTCTAAGGGTCAGACTTTGACCCCCGGGCGTCCACCGCCCAGACAGACCGCGATGCGCACCGCGAGCCGACCCGGATCGGGTCCCTCCGGTCACTAGGATAGCGGAGGGACCGGCCGAAATTGAATCATCAGCGCGCGATCGATCCGACGGAGCAGCGACGGGCCTTCCTGGTCGGGTTGATCCTTCCGGAGCAGCCGGGCTTCGCGATCGAAGAGCACCTGGACGAGCTGGCGCAGCTCGCCGAGAGCGCCGGCGTCCGGACGGTCGGCCGGGCGATCCAGCGCCGCCGCGCCCCCGACCCGGCCCACTTCATCGGCCGCGGCAAGGCGCAGGAGGTCGGGCGGGCGGCCAAGGAGCTGGGCGCGGACCTGCTGCTGTTCGACGACGACCTCTCCCCGAGCCAGGTCAAGAACCTGGAGAAGGCGGTGGGCAGCGCGGTCCTCGACCGGAGCGCCCTGATCCTGGAGATCTTCCACCAGCGCGCCCGCACCCGCGAAGCCCGCACCCAGGTGGAGCTGGCGCAGCTCAACTACATGCTGCCCCGCCTGACCCGGCGATGGCGCCACCTCGGCCGCCAGGCCGGCGGCATCGGTGTCCGCGGCGGCGAGGGCGAGACCCAGCTCGAGGCGGACCGGCGCATGCTCCGACAGCGGATCAAGCGCCTGCAGAAGGACCTGGAGAAGATCGAGCGCACCCGCGAGACCCAGCGCCGTGGGCGGCGCGGAACGCCGATCGTCGCCCTGGCCGGCTACACCAACGCCGGCAAGTCGACCCTGTTCAACCGCCTGACCGACGCCGGCGGCGCCCGGACGGCCGACCGCCTGTTCGCGACCCTCGACGCGCGGCTGCGCCGGGGCGACCTGGCGGGGAGCGGCACGATCATCTTCACCGACACCGTCGGCTTCATCCGCAAGCTCCCCCACCACCTGGTCTCGTCGTTCCGGAGCACGCTCGGTGAGATCGCGGAGTCCGACCTGGTGCTCCACGTGATCGACCGCAGCCACCCGCGGTGGAGCGAGCAGATGGAGGTCGCCGAGGAGGTGCTCGAGAGCCTCGGCGTCGAGCCGGAGCGCCTGCTGCGGGTGTTCAACAAGAGCGACAAGCTCGCCTTCGACGAGGCCGGCGACGGCGCCCCGGCCCAGCGCCCGGGCGCCGATTCGGTTTCAATCTCCGCGCTCACCGGCGCCGGCCTCGCGGAGCTGCGCAACGAGATCGTGCGCCGCCTCGCCGACGGCCCGCCCCCGGGTGAGGCCGCCGCCCGCGCCCGAGACGGGGCGAACGGCCCGCGCCGCGCGCCACAACCGTGGGAGCTCGCCGAACAGCCATGAGCGCCGACGCCCCCACCGTGCCGCCCACGCTCGAACCGCCCGAAGCCCTCGCGGCGATCGAGGCTCGCGAGGCCCTCGAGGCGAGGACGATCGACGCGCCCGACGAGGCCGGCGCGGCCGACCCGGCGTCCCCCGACCTCGAAGAGCTGGAGCGGCTGCTCGGCAACCTGGTGGTCGAGGGCGAGATCGCGCGCACCGCCCGCGCCGCCGTCTACCGGGTCCGCATGGGGACCGAGGACGACGCCCGCCCGCTGGCGCTCAAGGTCGCCCTCCAGCCGAGCGCCGCCGACGACCTGGCGCGGTTCCGTCACGAGGCGAGCCTGCTGTCCGAGGTCCGCCACCCCAACGTCATCGAGGTGCGGGAGGTCGGGGTCCTCCAGGGCCTCTTCCCGTTCCTGGTGATGGAGCTGGTCGAGCCCTTCCCGCGGCGCCGCGGCGGTGCCGACGCGCCGGAGCTGCCGTCGTGGGACGCGGTCTACGACCTCGCCTTCCAGGCGGCGGCCGGCCTCGCCCACATCCACCGCCTCGGCGTCGTCCACCTCGACGTCAAGCCGGCCAACCTCGGGTTCGGGACCGGCCAGCTCAAGATCCTCGACTTCGGCCTCGCCCAGAACCTGCGCGACCCCCTCGACCGGCGCATCCGCGGCACCCTTGCCTACATGGCGCCCGAGGTGCTGCTCCAGGACGCCTGGGACCACCGGGCCGACCTCTACAGCCTCGGCTTGACCCTGCTCGAGATCGCCACCGGCTCGCTGCCGACGACGCCGGGCGACGACGGGGCGGCGATCCGCTTCCACCTGGAAGGCTCGGTGCCGGACCCGCGGACGCTGCGCCCCGGCATGCCCGAGCCGCTCGCCGAGATCCTCACCCGCCTGCTGCGCCGCGACCCGCGCGACCGCTACTCGAGCGCCGGCCGGCTGCTTCAGGAGCTCGCCCGGGTCACCGGCCGGAAGGTGGCGGAGGAGGAGCTGGCCCGCCTCGCCCTCGGCCCCGGTCGGGTCCTCACCAGCCGCCTGGTCGGGCGCGAGGTCGAGCTCGGCCGGCTGACCGACGCCCTGGCGGACGCCCGCAAGGGGACCAGCCGCGTGGTCCTGTGCGAAGGGGCCGAGGGGGTCGGCAAGTCGCGCCTGCTGCGGGAGTTCCGGCTGCTCGCGGCGGTCCAGGGCGCCCGGGTGGTGCTCGGCCGCTCCGAAGGCGAACGGTCCCGTCCGCTGCGCCCGGTGCTCCAGGCCCTCGACCGCCTGGGCATCGCCGTCGAGCCGCCCCAGGAGGCGAGCCCGACCGCCGGTGACGAGCGCGGGCGCTTCCTGTTCTACCGGGAGATCTCCCGCCGGCTCGCCGAGGCGAGCCACACCCAGGACGGGCCGCTGGTCCTGGCGCTCGAGGATCTCCACCTGGCCGGGCCGGAGACCGACGAGCTGCTCCAGTTCCTCGCCGCCGACCTGGGCTCGGCGCGGGTCCTGGTCCTCGGCTGTCGCCGCCCCCTGCCGGAGGACCGGCACGAGACGCCGCCCGGCCAGGGGAACGATCTCGGCCGGGAGGCGGCGGCGCGCGACCTGGCGGAGGGCGAGGACGGACGATCGTCGGACGGCGAGACGATCGAGCGCCTGGTGCTCCACCCGCTCGGGCCGGACGCCACCGCCCGGCTGCTCCAGGCGAGCCTCGGCTTCGAGCGCCGCGAGGCCCTGCCGGACTCGATGCTCGACTGGGTCGTCGACCGCAGCGGCGGGCTCCCCGGGCGCATCCAGCAGCTCATCGGCCACGCCGTCGACGAGGGCGGCCTGGTGCTGCGCGACGGCGGCTGGAAGATCCGTCCACCGGTGCTCGAACGCCTGGCCCGGGACCAGAGCGCCCTCGACTGGCAGCGGCTGGAAGGCCTGCCGGAAGCGCTCCGTGCGTCGCTCGAGACCGCCGCGGTGATCGGCAGCCCGTTCCGCCTGGAGACCCTCGCACGGCTCATCGGCGGCGAGGCCGACCCCCTCTACCGCGACCTGGCCGACCTCGTCTCCCGCGGGTTCCTGGAGCGCAGCCACGAAGGGGACGCCACCCTCTACACCTTCGCCAGCGAGCATTTCGAGCGCAGCCTCTACGACGGCCTCGACGAGGCGCGCCGGAGCGCCCTCCACCGGCAGCTCGCCGCCCTGCTCGAAGGCCGCCTCGCCGCCGGCGCCGACCGCGAGCTGGTCGCCGAGGTGGCGGAGCACTACTGGCGCGCCGGCGACCGGGTCGAAGCCCTTCCCCACCTGCTCGAGGCGGCCCGGCGCGCCGCCCAGGTCCACGGCCACGCCGAGGCCGCGATGCTCTGCCGGCGGGCGGCCGAGGCCGCCGAGGAAGCGGGCGACGACCGGGCGGCCGTCACCGCCCTGCTCGGCCAGGCACGCGCCTACGCCCGCAGCGGCCACCCGGGCCTCGCGCTCCGCCTCTACCAGGAGCTGATCGACGCGCCGGAGCGGCTGGCGCTCCATCCCGAGTCGGACGACGACGGCGCAACGGGCCTGCGGGCCCGGCTGGCGCTCGAGAAGGGGCGCCTCCACGGCCGCCTGGGCGAGCACGAGGTGGCGCGCGCCACCTTCGAGCTCGGGCTCGAGGCGCTGGCACCGGCCGAGGTCGACAAGGAGAAGGACGGGAGCGCCGGGGCCGTCGACCGCTTCGAGCTCGAGAGCGAGCTCCGTCACGGCGTGGCGGTCGCGCTGCGCGACCTGGGCGAGGCCGAGGCCTCGTTCGAGGCCGCCCGCAGCGCGCTCCGCCGGGCGAGCGCCGCCGGCCTCGACCGCCAACGCGCGTTCTTGCTCAACACCCTCTCGCGCATGTTCTACGCCCGGGCCGACTGGAAGCGCGCCGGGCGCCTGGCCCGCCGGGGCCTGCGCATCGCCGAGGCGAGCGGCGACCCGTGGCTCGCCATGCTGCTGCGCAACAGCCTGGCCACCGTCGCCTGGAAGACGGGCGAGTTCGCGATCGCCCTGGAGCGGTTCGGCGAGAACCTGGCGGCGTCCGAGCGCCTCAACGACCCCTGGGGCCAGCTCACCGCCCTCAACAACCTGGGGATCATCCGCTGCAGCCGCGGGGAGTGGCGCGAGGCCCGCCGCCTGCTCACCCGCAGCCTGTCGATGAACCGCCGGCTCGGTGCCCGGGAGGGCGAGGCCCTGGCACAGCTCAACCTGGCCGAGGTGGACGAAGTCCTGGGCGACTGGCGCCGGGCGCGACGCCACGCACGCCGCGCGCTCGACCTGCTCCACGGCCCGTCCGGCACCGCCGACCGGCTGGCGACCCTGACCCAGCTCGCGTCGCTCGAACGAAAGAGTGGCCACCTGGACGAGGCGGAGCGCCGTCTCGCCGAGGCCCTGGCCGGATCGCGCGAGGCCGGAGGCCGCGACCTCGAGACCCAGGCCCTGCTCCAGCGGGGGCTGCTCGAGGCCGACCGCGGCCAGGCCGGGCGCGCCACGGCGACCCTGGGCAAAGCCCTCGAGCTGGCGCGCGACTCCGAGACCGAGGAGCTGCTCGGCCGCATCCTGCTGGCCGCCGCCGAGGTCGACCTGGCCCGCGGCGACCGCGAGGCGGCCATCGGCCACGCCGCCGAGGCGCGCCGCCGGGTCGACGAGCTGGGCGACCAGCTCACCGGCGCGCGGGTCCTGGCGGTCGAGGCGCGCCTCGCCGCGCTGACCTCGGGCTCCGCCCCCACAGAGACGGACGGCGCGGCGCTCGACGAGACCGGCGTGGGCCTGCCGAGGGTCCACCGCTCCGATCGTCTGTTCGCCGAGTCGGTCGAACGGCTGGAGGCGATCGGCGCACCCTACGAGCTGGCGCGAAGCCTCTACGAGTGGGGCCTCGGCACCGCCGACGCGGAGCTGGCCAACGAGCGGCTCCGGCAGGCCCTCGAAGGGTTCGAGGATCTGGGCGCCGAGCTCGACGCGGAGCGCGCCCGGGGAGCGATCGCCCGCATCCGGGAGAACCACCGGGCGGTGGTCGACTCCCCCGGAAGCGACCGGCGCGACAGCACGCTGCACGAAGTGCTGCGGGTGATCAACTCGACCCTCGACCTCGACGCGGTGCTCGACGCGACCATGGACCTGGCGCTCGAGCGGGTCGGCGCCGAGCGGGGCATGGTAGTGCTGGCCGACGAGCTGACCGGCGAGCTCGACGTGGCGGTGTCGCGCAACATCAGCAAGGGGCGGGGAGAGCGGGACCACGGCGCCGAGCAGCGCCAGCTCTCGGAAAGCGTGGTCCGGCGGGTGATCGAGTCCGGAGAGCCGGTGCTCGCGGTCGACGCGATCTCAGACCGCCGCTTCGCCGGCGCCGAGTCGATCATCGCCAGCCACATCCTGTCGATCCTGTGCGTGCCGCTCGCGATCCGCGACCGGCGGGCGGGCGCGATCTACGTCGACCACTGCCACACCCGCCACCTGTTCTCCCGCGGCGACCTCGAGTTCCTCCAGACCTTCGCCGACGGCGCCGCCGTGGCGATCGACAACGCACGGCTCTACGGTGAGCTGGACGACGCGCGCAAGCGCCTCAAGGCCGAGAACGAGCACTTGCGCCGGGAGATGCTCGCCACCCACCACCTGGGCGGCCTGATCGGCAAGAGCCGGGCGGTGATCGAGCTCAAGGAGACCCTGGAACGGGTCGCCCAGTCGAGCTCGACCGTGCTCATCCGCGGCGAGAGCGGCACCGGCAAGGGGCTGGTGGGGCGGGTCATCCACAACATCTCGCCCCGCCGCAAGGGCCCGTTCATCCACTTCAACTGCGCGGCCCTGCCGGAGACGCTGGTCGAGTCCGAGCTCTTCGGCCACGAGAAAGGGGCCTTTACCGGCGCCACCGGCCGCAAGCCGGGGCGCTTCGAGCTGGCCGACGGCGGCACCATCTTCCTGGACGAGATCGGCAAGATCTCGAAGTCGGTCCAGGCCAAGCTGCTGCGGGTCGTCGAGGACAAGGAGTTCGAGCGCGTCGGCGGCACCCGGACCCAGAGCTCCGACGCCCGGATCATCGCCGCCACCAACCTGAACCTGGAAGAGGCGATCGAGCACGACGAGTTCCGCGAGGATCTCTACTACCGGCTCAACATCATCCCGATCATCCTGCCGCCCCTGCGCGAGCGGCGCGAAGACGTGCCCTACCTGCTCCAGCACTTCATGGAGCGGATCAGCCGGGACCTGGGGCTGCCCGCCAAGCGCTTCGACCCGGCGGTGCTCGACCTGTTCAGCGGCCACCCCTGGCCCGGCAACGTGCGCGAGCTCGAGGCCGCCGTCCACCGGGCGCTCGTGCTCTCGCCGCCGGAGACCGAGGTGCTGGGCGTCGCCGACTTCCAGTGGATCTCCGACTCTGGAGCCCCCCGCCCAGCACCGCGCACGGTCTCCGACCTGGCGCCCGAGGCGATCGATCTCTCGGGCGATGGCTACCAGCGGACCATGGACGCCATCGACCGCCAGATGATCGAAGCCGCCCTGGCCCAGAGCGACGGCAAGATCCGCGAAGCCGCGCGCCTGCTGGGCATCGCCAGAAACACCCTCAAGGCGAAGATCCAGCGCTACGAGATCGACGCCTGAAGCGACCTCCGAACCGGCTCCCGGGCTGCCCCCGGGCAACGATTGACACGCGGTCCGCGTTTTCCTACACTGACGCGTCCCAACCGGTGGGGCCGTAGCTCAGTTGGGAGAGCGCTTGAATGGCATTCAAGAGGTCGTCGGTTCGATCCCGATCGGCTCCACCAAATCACGTCCTGCCAATCCCCCTCGTCCGATTCCGAAGCGATCGACCAGTAGACGGTCGGCGTTCCGCTCCCGACCACGGTCTGGGGCAGGTCCAGAACCGCACCATCCTCCGCGATGAGGTCGATGAGCTTCCACGCTCCGTCGAAATGAGTGGTCGCCACCAGGGATCGACCGTCGAGCTCCTCGACGCGAGCTCTCTCCAAGGGCAGGACGCGCCCGTCGACTTGCAGGAACGGCCTCTGTGGAAGACCTCGATCCCCGGATGGGAGACCCTTCGCCAAGTCGCTGAGCGTCGCCTCGTAGATCCGCGGGACGTTCACGAAGTGCCCGATCAGATCGTCCTGGAAGCCGAAGGCGGCCTACTTCACGTTGGCGAGGATCCCGGCGTAGACCAGCTTCCATAGGATGGTGAGAAGAGCGGCTTTGCCGTAGTTGGCCTTGTTGACGTCCACCCGGTGCTCCCTTGCCTCCTCCCACGGAAGGATCTCCGTCCCGTCGGGCGGCCCGGAGACAACCGCCTCGTTCGTCACGTAGACCCTCGGAGCCAACTCGAGAACCCACTGATCCGCGGCTGGCGTGGAAATGAACGCATTCACCATCCGCTTGACGGCGACGAAGCCCTCGCCCCCTCCGTTCTGGTTCTTGTTCACCAGCAGAGCGAGAGTAGGAAGACTCTGCCGGACCTCCGTTGGCACCGTGTAGCCGAGCTGGGCGGCAAGGTTGTAGCGACCCTTGGTCGGTTCCGTCAGCGGGAGGTGCAGGACATAGAGAAGGATCGTGCAATGGCCGCAGTGCGGCAGATCGGTTCGGTAGTTGTCCCCCCCGATCGGATCACCGTCGTTGGCGCCGACCGTGCCGTCACTCTGAACACCCCATCGGTTCATTTGGCTCGGCAGCATCCTCCCGAGGGCGACCATCTCGGAATGCTCTTGGTCCTTGGTCGCGCTGGTGAAGTCGACGTCCGGCGGCCAGTCCACCTGGGTTTTCGCTTTCTGTGCGTCTCCCAGCGTGTAGTCGACGAATCCAGTGATCTCGCCGAAGATCTCTTGGATTGAAAGCCGGGTTCGCTCTTCGAGCGGGGCGATGTCCTCAGACCCGAGCCGCGCTTTCCAACGGATGGTCATGACAGTCCTCCTCCTGGATGGAGTTTCCGGTGAAGTCCGTGAGCCGTCAGCTCGCGGAGACGATGGTCATCAAGAGCGGCACGCTCCCGGTGTTGGTGACGCCGACCGTGCCGGGCGCGACCGGGACGGAGATCCCGTCCTTCGCCGGCACCTCGTGCGGCTCGGACTTGCCGTCCTGAGAGATGTCGACCGTCCCGGCGGTCTCGTTGCCGTTCATCAGGTCGATCCGACCGCCGTGCGGGAGATCGAAGACGAGCTTCCAGCCCGGCTGGATGACGAAGGACTCAGGCAGGAGACGCCCCCCCCCTTCCTGGCCTTGAGCCTCGGAGATCCCGGACGAAACCAGGAGCACCACCTGGCCGAGGTTGGTCAACCGGACCACGCCGGCTTCGAAGGGGAGCACGGCGACGCCGAAGGGAGGCAGGGTGAGTCGGCGGGCCTGGCCGTCCTCGGTGACCGCCAGCTCGCCGTGCCGGGAATTCGGATTGCTCACCTCGACCTGGAATGGCACGACCGAGCTGAAGGTGATGGATTGGCCCGGCTGCAGAGTGACGTCGTGAACCTGTGGGGCCGGCTGCGGGTTGCTCGAAGGACTCATGAGTGTCTCCTCGTCCATCATCGTTGAGGGTTGGAAGGGGCCACGTCCGCGAGGTCGAGGTACAGATGGGTCAGCTCCAGCAGAGGAGGCTGGGTCGCGGCCTCGGCCTGGCCGAGGGTCGTGTAGAGGCTCAGATCGAAGATCCACCGCCCGTCCGCCGCAAGGTCGGCCTGGCGACAGACCAGCCAACCTTGGAG
Organism: uncultured Acidobacteriota bacterium; assembly: GCA_963843755.1. Taxonomy (GTDB): domain Bacteria; phylum Acidobacteriota; class Thermoanaerobaculia; order Multivoradales; family DATKCC01; genus CAWJLS01. The sequence continues at coordinate 155,841 of CAWJLS010000008.1, read as the reverse complement.
GAAGGTGGCCAGGTCGGCGCAGAAACCGCTCGTCCTGTCGAGATCCCGGCCCGGAACGAACAGGAACGTCGGCCGCAGCACGACGGGAACCCGGGAGACCAGCGAGCTCGCGGCCGACGAGCCGGCGAGGGTGAAGCCGAAATCGACCGAGAGGCGCAAGTTGCGCGCCTGGGGCGAGCCACCGCCCTCGCCCTCCGAGAGCACGTCGGTGAAGAGCCGGATCAGGTAGTCGAGGAGCGTCGGCTTCTCCAGCTCGGCGGCCGCGGGGGGCAGGGTGGCGACGTCGAACGCCTTCGGATACCGCAGGAGGGGCACCAGCTTGGAGGTGAAGCGAACGTCGTCGAGCTGGTAGACGAACTCCGAGGACGTCGTCCGCCCGGGGATCAGGTCCCCGTTGCGCTGCACCGCCACGCTGCCCCAGATGTTCTGGGTGTCGATGATGTGGAGATCGGGCACCCGCACCTCGTAGCGATCCCCCGGGGAGACGGCCTCGGCCCGAGGAGATCGTGGGGCGAAGGTGGCGATGCTGAACCCGCTCCCGTGGACCGTCTCCTCCAGCTCCCGGTCGAGGAGCCGGATCTCGGGGAACGCCTCGGAGCGCATCTCGCCGGCCGGGCCGTTCGCGGCCTGGAGGCGCACCCGGTCGCGGCCATCGGCGGCTTTACGGTGCAGCACGCGGTAGACCGGGCGGGCGGGCGGCGGGGTTGCGGTCGGCGGCTGCCACTTCGTCCAGGCGTCAGCGATGTCGCCGGCGAGCCTGGAGAAGATCTCGAGCGCGTTCGCCGCGATCGCCGCCAGCGCAGGATCTTGGGTCGCGCCGGGCGTGGCGAGCAAGGCGAGGTCCGCTTCGAGCGGGGTCGCGACGTCGGCGTACTGGGCCAGGAGCTCCGGCAGCTCCGGCTCGGCGTCGCGCAGCGACCGGCCCGCGCCCTGGGGAACGTTGCTCTCCTGGCTGGTGAAGAGCTGGTCCTGGGCCGCGGGGTCGTAGGTGAACTGGTAGCGGTAGCTCCAGGTCTTGATCTCGTCCAGGGTCGGCTCCTCCGGCAGAGCTTGCTCGAAGCTCTGGCGGTCGACGACCGGGGGGACCGGATACGCCCGCAGTGGGATCGGGATGTCCACCTGGCCCAGGGAGTCGTCGCTCGCGGGCAGGATGAACGACAGCCAACTGGACGCCTGGTAGCCCTGGGCCCAGGAAACGTCCCGGATGTCGTACTCGAGCTCATTGACCTGATACCCCAGGTCGAGCCGCAACCGGCTGAGGGCGGTGCTCGAGGCGGCGTGGAAGAGGAAGGTGAGGGTCGAGCTCTTGCCGGTCCGCTCGGTATCGAACAGGGCGACCTTGGCGTCGGAAAGGGTGTAGCCCGGCACCCGGACCAGCAGCGAGACCACGGTCCCGGGCTCGACCAGATCCTCGACGTCGAGCTCTGCCTCGACCACGTCGCCGGGCGTGACATCGCCACCGAGCCCCTCGGCGATGGTCTCCAGGGTGTCGCCGGAGCGGGTGACATAGGACCGGTCGTCGAGCCGGATCTTCTTTCCGGCCTGGAAGACGTTCGGCACCGAGGCGTTCATGGCGGCGAAGCTCGCCGCCTCCCTCTTCAGGGCCCCCTCGCTGGTGACGTCCAGCGCCAGGCGGGCGATCGCCGTGGCGAGGCTGTCGATGTCGGTGAGCTCCCCGCGCCGGCGCACCAGGTTCAGGCCGGCACCCTCCTGGAGGAAGCCTTGCGTCGTGGCCAGGTGCGCCGCGAGAGCCTGCGGTGTCGTTTCGAGCGCGGCGGCGACGACCGCCAGGCTGTCGTCGGGCCGGACCGTGTGCTCATGGCCGTCGAAGCGCACCACGAACCCGGGGACCAGGACGTACCGGATCCCGGCCATGACCGTGGCCAGCAGATCCACCGGAGCCTCGAAGTGCGTGGCGACCCCGTGCAGGGTCGCCCCCTGGGGCAGTGTGTAGGCGGCGCCTCGGGGCTGTCCGGAGAGCCTGAGCGCGGTCTTCGGATCGTCGGCCGGGGAGGTGACGGTCACCGGGAGCTGGACCAGGGTGTCGACCCGATAGGCCTCGGAGAGCTCGATCGACAGGCGCTGCTCGAGCGCCGTGCGCACCGCGGCGACGTCGCCGACCGGCTCTCCTTCGAGGATCGGCTGGACCGTGGCGCCGATCGCCGAGGCGAGCCGGCCCTTGGCCGTCGCCAAGCCGGTCCAGGCCTTCTGAGCGAGACGGAAGCCCGCGACCGAGGCGCCGGGAGACAGCGCGCGGTCCATCGCCGCCAGGAAGCGACGGCCCCAGGTGTCGAGATCGATCCCCCGGAAGGACTGTTCCACCGCCGTCCCCAGAGGCTCGCCCCGACTGTAGGGACGGATCTGTGCCTCGCCGGCCCACGGGGTGTTGAGCAGAGGCCGCGGTGCGAAGAACGAAGGGCGGTCGAGGACCTGGTAGCCCAGCTCCGCGGTCTGCCACTGGACGGCCACCAACCGGCGGGCCGCCGCCGCGCCGTCGGCGGACCCCTGCTCGGGCTCGGCGCCGGTCGCCAGGCGCAACGTGTCGTCGAACGCGGCCTGGAAGTTCTTGGCGAAGCGCTCGAGCCCCAGGTCCTGGTCGCCGTCCTTGGACCTCCCCACGGCCACCAGCCGGGGCGCCAGGGTGGCGCGGGCCTCGAGCACCTCGGGGACACCGGCGAAGGCCGGATCCACGAGCTGTGGATCGCGAGCGAGAACCGCTTCCACCGCGAGCGCGAAGAGCACCGACGGGAAGCTCTCCGCCGAGACCGGGGCCACCTCCTCCATCACCGGTGGCGCGAGCAGCACGCGGGAGCCGGGATGCAACACCTCGGCGTCGGCGTTGGCGGCGGCCAGGTCGCCGGCCGTGATCCCCGGCTCGTCGAAGGCCTGCTGGAACCGCGCCAGGACCGTGGCGAGGGTGTCGTGCTCGGCCACCGTCTCCCGGTGCGACCGGTCGCCGACCTGATAGCCGAAGGTCGTCCCCACCTCCAGTACGGCGTCCAGGACCTGGTTGGCCAGGCCGAGGAGGGCCGGACGGCTGCCGCTCTCGCGGGCGATCGAGGCGAACGTGTCGCCCGACACGACGAGGTGGGTGGAGATGGTCTCGTCGCCCAGCTCCAGGTGGCTCGGGAGGGCGATCTCCGCCCCCGCGTGAAGGATCGGACGCCCGCCGTTGGCCTCCGCGAGCAACCCGACGCCCAGGCCGTAGGTCCGCGCCAGCGAGGCCAGCGTGTCTCCCGCGTCGACGGTCTCGACGGCGACCCCCAGGGAGATCTCCTCTCCGTCCGGGAAGAGATCGGGCAGCGCCTTGTTGAGCTCGGCCAGCGCACCGGGCAAGACAGGGGGGTCCTGCGCCGCGCCGATCGCCTCCAGGGTGTCGCCCTCGGCGATCGTGTGATGCCCGCCGTCGGGCAAGGCCAGGACGGTCCCGGCCTGGAGCGGTTCCCCCCGGTTGAGAGTGCCGAGCTCCGCCGGGCTCAGGGAGGAGCCGCTGCGCTGGAGGATGGTCTCCAGGCTGTCGTTGCGCACCACGGCGTAGACCAGGGGGACGTGGATCTCCGCCCCCACGGCCAGGAGCTCCTTGGCACCGCGGTTGAGCTCGGCCAGGTCCTGGACGCTGACGTGGAACTCTCCGGCGATCGCCGCCAAAGTATCTCCGGCGACGGCGGCCGCCGTGGTCTGCACCAGGTCCGCGACCGTGTCCAGGTAGCGGTACGCCGCCACCGCCAGGTCCACCAAGGCACCCTTGTCCAGCCGATGGGGGCTCTCTCGATCCACCGTGGTGCTGGCGCTGAGGGAGACGTCCGGTCGCGCCACCTGGAAGTAGATCAGGCGGTAGAGGTCCCGGTCGGTCGCGGCGCGTTCGGCGATCGGAGACCACGGCGACGCGGCGGGCGGAACGTAGCGCGACGGATCGAGGGTGAACGAGACCTCCAGGACGGCCTCCGCCGGCACCCCCGGGTCCCTCAGGGTGTCCGACGCCACGAACCGGTAGGTGGCCTGGGACGCGGGCCACTGGTTCAGGCCGATCACCGGGTCCCGGTAGAGGATTCTGTTGGTCAAGGCGGGAAGGACCCCGTCGGCCAGGCCGCGGTTGCCGAACAGATCCTGGATCTGGAGGTCCAGGCGCACCTCGTCGTCCAGACCGGTGTAGGGGTCCGGCCCCGGAACCGGCGTCACCGGCAGGGGTTCCTTGCCGTGGCGCGCGACCTCCAGGGCCCGCTGGTAGAGCCACGGCGGGGTGCCGTCGGCGGTGGCCGGCAGCCCGAGCAGCTCACCCGCAGCACTGCCACCGCACGGATCGCCGGTACTGTGACCGGGCCCGGCGGGCAGCCCCTCGGCGGTGCGGACGAAGGCGCCGAAGTCGGCAAGGCGGAACCCGAACAGGTTGAAGCGCACCTGGAGCGCGGTGGCCGGGTCCGCCTGGGCCTCCACGCCGTGGCCCGCCGTGGCTTCCGAATCGGGATCGGTCCGGACCAGCCGGAAGCCCTCGTTGCCCATCCGAAGACTGGCCTGACGCGCGACCCATTGAGGGCCACGGAACAGCTCGGCGCCCGCGAGGAGGACGTCGGTACGGTCTCCGAGGGCGGCGGCGACGTCCGCCAGGCTCGCACCTGTCTCCAGGCTGATAGTGAGCAGGTCGTCGCCGGGGAGCACGGCGTAACTCGTCTCGGGGAGCTCGAGAACGGCCCCGGGGCGCACGAGGCGCGGGACGGAGGCGTTGGCCCAGGCCAGCTCCTCCTGCGTGAGGTGGAGCTGGGGAGCGATCTTCGACCACTCCGCCCCCTCCGACACCGGGAAGCGGGAGGCCTCGGCGAAGACCACCGCATCCTCCGAGTCCAGGTTTTCGGTGAAGACGAGCGCGTTGTGGAACGGGCGCAGACCGATCGTCTCCGGCAGGCCGGGCGAGCGAACGACCGCGACCACGGTCAACGTCGCCTCGGGGTTCTGATTGAACAGTTGCGGCGGCAGCTCCCCGCCGTCGCCGATGCGGTAGAAGAGGTAGTAGCCCCCGGAATTCACCACGCTCGCCTCCCACAGCAGGGCGAGGAAGTCCCGTGGCTCCGCCAGGGAGGCGCTGAAGAGCGCTTCGTCGGCCGTCCGTGGGGCTTCGAGCAGATCCAGCCCGGTCGCCGGGCTCCGGGTGAGCGTCGAGAGGTTGGCCTTGAGCAGCAGGATCGACGCCGGATCCACCGGGTCGGAGCGCAACCCCGCGGAGTCACCGCCGGCCGCGGCCGAACCGCCGGCCGGGTTCGCCGCGTAGAGGAGATGCAGGGACACGTCGTCCATGGATTCCCCGCCGCGCAACGCGTCGAGGAGGGTCAGCAGCGCGGTCCTGCTGCGCGAATCAGCGCTGTAGACCTGGTAGAGGGACGGTACGAAGTGCTTCGCTCCGCCCGGAGCCGGAACCCGGCGCAGACGGATCTCGAAGCGGGTGGCCCAGCCGTAGCCCTCGGCCTCCTCAGCCCGGACACACGGTCCCTCGGCCAGGCGTTGGGAGCCCACCTTGACCACCAGGGGGGCCGGCCGGTCGCCGAGCTCCGTGAGCACCTGGCCCAGACCCTCGGGCAGGGCATAAAGGCTCGGCTGGCCGGCGGCCTGTCCGAGCGGCTCGGAGGTAAACTGCGGCACGCTCGGCGCCTGCCAGGGCACGGGCTTGGCGAATCCGAAGTGCTTTCCGACCGTGCTGTACGGAGGCAGCCGCGTGAAGGCCAGCACCTGCGGATCGAAGGGCGGCCTGCCGGTGTTGAGAAGCTCGGCGAAGCCCTCGATGGTCGACACGTCGAGGGTGCTCAGGTGAATCGTCAGCCCCTTGTCCGGCGTCTCGGACTGGAAGGTGATCTCGGGCGGAGGACAGGGCCAGGAGGCGCCATCGGCGCCATCGGGGCCGTCAGCGCCCCCGTTCGTGGAGTCTCCGCTCAAGCTGAGCTCGATGCCATAGGCCGTGCTCGGCTTCGCCGGCGCTCCCCACTGCTGGCCGGTGAGCGTGTAGACCGGGTAGAGGCAGAGGTCCGCCCAGTCGACCTCGCCCGGCACCGCGGCGGCACTCTCTGCTGCGGGTTGCAAGACTCCGGGGATCTCCTCGGGCGACGGCAAGCGCAGACCGTGGAGGAGGAAGCGGGAGACCGTGCCGGTCGACGCGGCGAAATCCCCGCGCTCCTGCAGCAGCTCGAGCAGGGTGGCCTCGGGCAGGGTCTCGGCCTCGGGCACGAGGACGGTGCCGAAGCGGGCCTCCGAGCCCGGATTGGCCTGGGCCAGGGCCAGGGCGGTGACGCCGAAGCGCCGGGAGACGCCCGCCAGGGTGTCGCCGTCGCCGACGGTGTAGGGCACCGGTGGCAGCGGCACGGGAGCCGACGCCAGGAGGATCTTGTCGCCGGCGACCTGGGCGACCAGCTCGTCGACCGCGACACCCACGAAGCGGGCGAGGGTGCCCAGGCTGCTGTTCTGGTTGAGGGCCACGGTCACCGGAGGCAGCCGGACGGTCTCGCCCCAAGGCACGGAGAGCCCCGGAGGCGGCGTCCAGTCGAACCCCGGGTTGGCCCCGTAGAGCGCCACCTCGGTAATCGAGAACCGCGCGGCGACGTCCGCCACCGTGTCCTCTTCCCGCAAGACGTAGGTGCCGTCCTGCAGTTCGATCGTCGCGCCGGGGGCGAACAGCGCCGGGGTGTCGACGGCGGCGGCGATCAGGTCCACCGGCTGAAGGCCGAAGCGACCGGCGAGCGTCTCGAGGCTGTCGCCCTGCTGGACGACGGCGGTGACCGGGAGAAACGCCAGCGCGCCCTCGCGCAGGATCGATCGGTCGGCGTTGAGGGAAGCCAGGGCGGCCAAGGGGACCTGGACGAGATCGGCGATCTGCCCCAGGGTGAGCGCGTCGTCGCCACCGACGGGCACGTCGATCGCCGGCAGCCGGATCTCTTTGGCCACCGGCACGGACTGACCGGGCGGCACGGGCGTCCACGGGAAGCCGGGGTTGGCCGCCTCAATCGCCTCCGGCGTGGTGAAGAACGTCCGCGCGATCGACTCGAGGGTGTCGCCCTTCGCGAGGGTGTAGCGCCCTCCGTCCACCCGCACAGACGCCGACTCGAGCAAGACGCCCGCCTGGGTCCGGAGCGCCGACCCCACGCCGACCACCTGGAGCCCCGTCCGCTCGGCCAGAGAGCGTAGGGTGTCGCCGCCGAGCACCCTCTGTGCACCCATCGAGACGGTGAGCTCCGTACCCGTGACCAGGAAGGCGGACTCGGTCTCGTTGGCGCGGACGATCCGTGCCACGGCGCCGGCGTCGACGAGCCCGAAGCGCCGGGCGATGCCACCGAGCGTGTCCCCCTCCTGCGCCGTGTAAGGGAAGACCTCGTAAAGGTCGATCGCCTTCTCCAGGACCTGGCGCAGGATGATCGACACATAGTCCAGCAGGATGCACGCCGCCATGGGCGGATCCGCAGCCGTGCCACCCGAAGCGTCCTGCGCGGCCCGGTCGGGCCCCTGGCGCTCCGGCGTGTCCTGCGCCGCGAGCTGTTCGAAGTACTCGGCGAGCTCGCGCCGGTAGTCCGCGCTGCACGGGGTCCGGGTGGCGAAGTCGACCTCGTAGTCCCCGGAGCCGGCGTTCAACTCGAGGAACGGGAGCATGGGAAAGATCACGTAGCTGCGCTGGGCCATCTCTTCGACGGTCGGCCCGTCGCCGCCCTTCGCCGGCGGCGGCTCGATCAGGAAGGCGAAGTTGAGACGCAAGAACTCGACGACGTCGCAGACGTCCAGCGCACCCGGCGCGGTGAGGCTGTGGTACGCCAGACGCAGCTCGCTCAGGGTCACCGCGTCGCCCGCCTCGTCCCCCGCCACCCGGCGCTTCGCCTCCTTCACCCGCTGGAGCGCCCACAGCAGGCCGTAGCGCGACAGCAGCTCGAAGTCCGACGGGACCGGCGGGACTGGGACTGGGGTCACGCCGTCGCCCGCCCTGTCGCCGGGCTGTTCGGGGCCCTGAATGAACATCGCCGCCACCAGTTGCACCTGCTGCTCGGCGTCGGGACCGAAGCGGGGGCAGGCACCGTCCGTGCCTCCCCCGGGGTGGTCGCCGACGAAGCCGATCGAGGTCATCGGCTGGAAGGTCAGGCCCAGCGTCGGCCGCTCGTCGACCACCTGCACGCCGCGCCAGGAGACTCCGGACTCCAACACCCGGGCGTAGACCGGGTCCAGCAGCAGCACCCCACCCTCCAGAGGCCGGAAACCCCGTCCCTCCAGAGCCTGGGAGTAGAGCGCCAGGTTGGCCGAATCCCCTCCCCCGGCCGCCAGGACCCAGGGCGTCTCCTGGCGGCTGCCGATCTCCATCGACGTGCGGAAGGTAGCCGAGAAGGAGAGATCCACCTTGACCGTGAACAGGCCCAAGTTGACCCGCACCTTGAGCGACACGCTGACCCCGGCCTCGAAGCTCAAGACCGTCGGCAGATACGCTTCGAAGACCCCCTGGGCGGTGGCGTAGGCGTACAGGTCGAGGGTCGCCTTGATGATCGCGAACTCGACCGTGCCGTAGATGTGCGCGACGATGCCGATGGCGCCGCTGATGCGGTAGAAGGTCGCCTTGGCGACCGAGGGCGAAGTCGGCTGGAAGAAGCCCAGCGCGCCCTCCAGCAGGCCCTGCACCGCCAGGTAGGCGCCGGCCTTGAGAATGCCCTTGTTGAACGTCTTGCCCACCCCGAGGCGGGCCCCGACGCCGAAGACGATCACCGGCACGAACTCGCCGTTGGTGACACGGGGCACGGCCTTCGACGTGTTGCCGTCGAGCACGCCGAAGTAGAGCCCACCGGCGCCGATCACGGGAACCGGCCCGATCAATACCTGGATGACGAACGAGCGGCTGAAGTCGAGATCGCGCGGGAAGCCGAGATCGATGAGGAAGTTGCCGTTGGTGTAGATGTCGACGTCGATGATCGGCAGGGTGATCGACGCGGCGCCGGCCTCGATCTGGCGCAATGCGTCCGGCAGCTTGAGCTCGATGTGGTAGAGCCCGACGTCGTCCGCGACCTTGCGGTAGAGGATCTCGAACTGCAATCCTGCCAGGGACTTGGCCCGCTTCCCGGACAGGCTGACCAGCAGGCCGTAGAGCTTGGGATCGTTGAAGACGGCGCTCAAGGCCACCGTGTCCAGCACCGAGACCTGGGTGCCGATCAGCCAGCCCGCTCCGGCGTCGAACTTCAAGGCCGGCAGGTGCGCCAGGGGATTGCCGTCGGGCGGAACGTCCCGGTACGACGCCTTCAACGCCTCGATCACCGCCTCGACGGTGGTCAGGCTCTCGATGTCCCGCAGGGTCACCCGCTGCCCCAGGCCCAGGTACGACAGGTCGAAGACCTTCGCCCCGCGGGTCGGCACCGACGGCGGCGGCTGGTTGAGCAGGTCCCAGGTGATCGGATCCTTGCTGAAGTCCTTCCCCAGGACGCTCCCGAACACCGCGATGTCCACGGACCGCTTGCCCGAGACCGAGAAGAAGACCTGGACCTTTTCCAGCTCGAGGAAGGTCAGGTTCAGGCCGAGGTTGCCGTAGGAGAACCCGATCTTGCTCTGGGTGACGTTGACCTCGAAGGTCAGGTTCCGTAGGTTGATCGAATTGATGACGTCCCAGGGCGGAGGGAGCTCCAGGCGGAAGCCGGGCACGGCGAGCCCCACCAGGTACTCGAGGATCGCTCCCAGCGACAGATCCCCGAGCTGGGCGAGAAAGACCGTGTCCACGCCCTTGCCGAAACGGGCCTGGAGCTCCAGGGCGAGCTGGCGGATCCTGAACAGACCCGTCAGCTCCACCTCGAGCTGGCTCTGTGCGGCGGGACGTGCGAGCTCTTCGCCGGGGCTCCGGTCATCATGCTCGTTTCGGTTCACGGTGCTCCCTCTGACCCAGTTCGTGCCTGCCTGTACCCGGGGGGGACGCGGTGTGGCTCTCAGCTCGACGTCTTGACGTAGGTGACTCTCAGGCCGAACGCGTCGAGCTTGATGTCGCCCGCGGAGATGTCCAGGTTGCGGAAGTCGAGGGCGAACCCGAAGCCGTAGGTGCTCGTCTTGGTGTTGATCTCCAGGTAGGTGATCTGGACCGGAGCGGTCTTGAGCACCTTGATCACCCCGCTCAGGATGGGGATGTTCGCGTTCGCCAAGGCGTCGATCTCCTTGGTCACGCTGTCCGCCAGCCCCGGCGCCCCCAGGGCGCTGGCGACCGCCGGGGCGATCGACAGGATGGGGCCGAGGTTCGCCCCGGCGGGGAAGGGCTTGTCGAACTTGACGATCAGGTCATCGCCGACCGTCCCCGACAGGGTGTAGGTCTCGCCACCGATCTCGACAACCAGCGAGCCCTGGAGGGTCAGGTTGCTGCCAGCTTCGGCCTGGGCGACCGTCAGCGAAGTGCCGTCGGGCGTGGATTGCGGGCGGGTCTTGGACGTCTGGCTCATGGGTCGTTCCTTTCAGGAAGTCCGGTCAGGTGAACCGGCGTTGGGTTCGAGGAGACTCCGGAGCTCAGGGGGTGCCGGGACGAGAGCGGGACGCCCGTTGCGCCCACTCTTGTCCTGGTCCTTGAGGTACGCCCCGTACCAGCCCAGGGAATCCGAGCCGGCGGAGGCGTCCGGGTCGCCGAAGACGAAGAAATCGAAGGAGCCCCCGGGGGGCAATGCCTTGCCCAGGAACCGCAGGTTGATGCCGTTGAGCTTCAGCAGGTAGGCGCCGTCGCTCGCCAACAGCTCGAGGCTGTAGAGGGTGATCTTCAGCACCCCTTGGATGGAGATCTCGTTGCCGGAGCCGGTGGAGCCCGGCAGCTTGAGGCCGACGAAGGTCCGGCCCTCCTGAGTGGCTGGCGACCACGCCGTCATCAGGCTGGCCACCAGGCCCGCCTCCGCGGCCAACGCTCCGACCGTGCCGAGGTTGAGGTCGAACACCAGGGCGTACCAGGGCACACTCAGGCCCTGCTGGGGCACCGGAACCTGGAGCGCCAGGTAGCCCTCGTCGCCCGGTTTCTGGGTCGACTGCGACTGGGCGAAGCGGGCGATCTTGAGGGGGAAGTGCCGAGCCAGGCTCCCCTCGCGGGCGGTGCTCCGCGCCGCGTCGAAGGTCATCTCCGCCGGGACGAAGGTGAACTGCCGGGCCGACGGCGTGGCGGTGGGAAAGCTCATCCCCAGCCAGAGCTGGGAGTAGGCCAGGGCGTCGAAGGAGAAGAGATCGAACGTCTCGGTCCCCCCCGCTGCTCCGGCGCCCGCCTGGGCCGCGAAGCGCAGGGAGCCCCAGAAGGAGAACCGGGAACGGACCTCTCCGTCGTCCTCTGTGCTCAACGTATTGAGCTGGGCCTTCTCGATCCCGACCTCCTCGAGGACGGCGTCGTCGAGGGAGAACCGGGTCGGGCGGACGAGGTTGAAGACGTAGGTCGGGGTCTCCTTCTGCCTCGTCGTGTCGCCGTGACGCTGGTACACGCCGTCGAGCAGCACGGCGTTGTCGCCGGCCTGACCGACCTGCCGGGACGGGGCACCGAAGAGCTGGTTGAGGGTGACGGCGATCCGCGAGGCGAAGGTCGCCACCGCGGAGTTGGCGAAGCGTACCGTCAGCCGCTGGACCTGGAAGTCGTAGGCGCTGCCGATCGACTGGCCCCCCGCGGGGCTCGTGTAATGGATCAGGCCGAACAGCGAGCTGTCCTTCATCTCCCGGCCGTCACCCTGCACCGCCGCCTGGTTGATACCGACGTGATGGGCGAAGAAGCGGGCCGGATCGATCCCGGCCGCCAACCCCCGAAGCTCCGGTGGCAGGCCGGTGAGAGGAACGAAGGCGTTGAGAAACAGAATGCCGTTCCACTGCGGATCGTCCACCAGCTCCTTGAACGGGCGGAAGCTCTCGTCGTCCGGGACGTCGAGGGCGGCGAGAATCTGCTCCTGAGTGACCGACGGGACGGTGTTGAGCTCCCCGGCCAGGGTCCAGGTGCTCAGGTCCTGGACCAGCTCGTGGAGCGATTTCTCGTGGTTCTTGAAGATCATCACCGTGCCGTGGCGGCTCCAGAGGGCCGGATCGAGCTCGATCTGCCAGTCGGCGATCGAAACGCCGTCGTGGGGCGGTGCGAGGTGATCCCGGAGCGCCGACGGGCTCGCCGACACCAGGAACTGCTGGTTGGTCAGAAGAGCCGCCCGCAGCGGTCCGGCGACGTCTCGGAGAGCGAGGAGACGACCTTCGTTCCGGGCCAGCAGCAGGCACTGCCAGGTCGTCCAGGAGTGGTCGAATACCCCGATCAGCCCCTGGGGGGTCACGGCGCGCTTCGCCTCCGGATCGGAGCAGGGATCGGCGATTCCCTCGCCGTCTCTGCCGGCGCCGCGAGCCTGCCCCATCACCCTGGGATCGTCCTTGTTCAGGCGATAGATCACCGCCCGCCGTTGCGGGCTGAGGGCTGTCGTCTCCAGGCCACCGTAGGACGCGAGGGACTGTCCGAGACCGGCGTAAGGCACGAGGGGATAGGCGTCCCCGGAGGCCGGCTCGGGAGGCAGGAGGCCGGCGGTCAGAGGGAAGTAGCGGAGGAGCCCGTCCTGGCCCGCGTCCTGCTCCACGCACGGGGAGACGTCCTGGTGCCTGTAGAGGATCGACGCCTGGGGCTGAGCGAAATAGGTCAGCTCCCCGCCCGCCGGGTCGGAGACCGCGACCCAAGCGGTCGTCGCCCGCGAATCGAGCGGATCCTCGCGGGAGGTCGCGGGGCCGTCGGCGCCGGTGCGGCGCGGGTCGAACGCGGCGGCGTAGGCCGGCTGGCCCGGGAAGCAGGTGAGCGTGCCGGAGCCGGTAAGCGCGACGTACTCGGCGCCGGCGGTCCCGCAGAGCAGGTCCGGGCCCTTCGAAGCCAGGCCGGGGGCCTCCGCTCCGGCCTCCGAGCCGATCGTGAAGTCACCGGTCGGCACGAGGCAGAACGGCAGACCCGGCGCGGGCCCACGCCCCGTCCGGGCCGCGGTCGTCGGCTTGGGGGCGAACACCAGGGCGGCGGTCCCTGGCTTGAGAGACAGCGGCCTTCCCAGGTTGGAGCGGAAGAAGCTGGCGGTCTCCGCCCCCTGGGTGAAGGCGAAGCGAGTGCGCTCCGGGTCGAGAGGGGATAGGGGGTCGAGGCTCGCCCGCAGGCTCAGACCCGCGCGGGTGGTATCGAACAGCGGGTAGCGCTGGGAAGTGATCAGACCGGTGCCGGGCGTGGAGGGTTCGGGATAGAAGTACCGGCACCCGACGTCCAGCAGGTCGATCGGCGCCCCCCCCTCCGTCGGAGCCGAAGGAATCTCCAGGGGGAAGTCGAGCGCGCGGGCCCCGCTGCCGGCCAGAGGGATGCGCAGAGCGCCGGAGAGCAGCGGCAGCCGGACGGCGCCGTCCCGGGCGGTGAGCCAGATGCCCTTCGGCGCTCCGTCTGGCGGCCCCAGCCGGAAGGAGGCCGTGCTCTCCTCCACCGCCAGCTCGGTGCCGGCGGCGGCCATCACCCCGTCGTTGTGCAGGTCGAAGAACGCGAGCGCCGACAGCCGCCCGCCCTCGGGGGTGAGATCGGCCACGCGCAGGGCGGTGACCACCCATCGCTCGAAGCCGTCTTGCGGGTTGGCGATCCAGAGAAGCCGCGCTCCCCGGAGCGCCGGATCGGTGAGCAGAACCCGAAGCCGGGCGAGAAAGACACCCTGATCGACCAGGTCGTCCCCCAGGAACAGGTAGACCCCGTCGTAAAGCGCCCAGCTCTCACCCAGAGAGAGCGGCGACTGCGGAGGGGGCTCCACCGCCGGCGCCACGAACAGGAGTCTTCGGTCGGTCCTCTGCCCGACCCCCTCGCCGGTGACGGCGAAGTAGAGCCACGCAATCCGCGAGGAGAGGTTGCTGAACCGGAGCCGGGGATCGGGTCCGTCGGACCTCCGCCGGGCAGCGCGCTCCGGCGCATGGGGGTGACCAGGCATCTCAGGACGGCAACGCGAAGGTAAATGCGTCCGCCGCCAGCACCGGCAGGTCGTAGGCATCCGTGGTCAGCGCCTCGTCGGCGGCGGGGGTCTCTTCGAAGCTGAGCTGGGAGTAGTAGTTGGGGAACTGGCCTCCGGCGGCGAACTGGACACTCGGCCGGTAGCGCTCGTACGGGAGGTTGCCGTTGTTGACGTTCAGGCCCGGAACCCGCGGGAAGCTGGCATAGCGCCGGATGAACTGGCGCACCGTGGTGCTCACCGGCAAGTACAGCGGCTCGCCGTTGAGGAACGTGAGCAGCTCGGGGACGAGCACCATGCGGCCACGGAAGAAGGCCGACACCGCGTCGGCGGGCAACGGCTCGGAGGCGTAGTAGGCGTCGGTGGCCCGCTCCAGGGCGGGGCGCGAATCCGCCCCGAGGAGGGTGAAGTTGCGCGCCGTCCCGACGAACCCGGAGCTGTCGCTGGACGGGAAGGTCGCCGGCAGGCAGAGGCGGAAGTACCGCCGCCGGAAGGGGCCGTTGCGCAGGTCGATGATCCCGCCGGCGCCACCCCGCTCGGCGGCCACCTGGGGCAGCGGGGCGCCGGCGATGAAGGCGTCGAAGCCGAGGCGGGGTGTCCCGTCCCGGGCCGGGGTCTCGATCAGGTGGAGAAACGTCGAGCCCGTTCCCACGAAGCCGTTGACCAGCGGATCGAAGAGCGCCGACTCCCCCTCCGTCGTCCCCGAGACGTCCGGCGGAGAGACGAGCTGGCGAACCTGGGTGTCGAGGCGCAGGCGCATGCTCGCCTGCAGGTCGACATAGGCCCGCGGCCGACTCTCGGCACCGAAGTAGAGGCTGTAGTTGAAGTAGAGGCTCTCGGCGAACGTGGCCGGGATGACCGTCGCCATCACCTGGCGCAAGAGACCGGTCACCCCGGGCACGACCCCCTTTCCCTCGAGGGCGTCGAGCTCACCGAGGAGCTCGTCGAACGCCTCGAGAACCTCGTCGCGATAGCCCGGAGCGGGCATCTCCCAGATCTTCGCGGCGATCTCGAGGCGCCCCGTCTTGGGTGGACCGGTCGGATCGGCCACCACCAGCCGAAAAGGATCGGCATCGATCAGGGTCGTGCCGGTCTTCGGCAGCTTGGAGGCCTCGAACGCCTTGGCGTCGAAGTCGTACTCGATCGGATCGCCCGGTTTACCTTGGCTCTCGTTGTAGACCCGCCACGTGCCGGTCTCCGGGGCTTGATCGACTCTCAGGGTGTCATCGCTCATTTCGGACCCTCCCCGGGATCCTCCGAGACTTCTTGGGGACGCGGCTCGGCGATCTCCTCGTCGAGCGCCTTTGCACCCAGTTGCCCCAGGAAGACCTCGATGTCCGCCGGCTTGTTGGGATTGGTGGTGTTGGCGACCCCGAGCGGGTTGCCCTGGTAGTTCATGGGGTCGTACAGCTTCTGTCCTTCGACCGCCAACGTCCCTTCGTCGGAGAAGCCGATGGGGGTACAGGCGACGGCGTAGGTCGCGACGTTGGAGTCGCTCGAATTGACCAGCGAGAGCACCATCGCCGTCCCGTTGGACGTGGCGAGCTGGTGGCTCTCCAGCGGGTGGAGCGTCAGATTCGAGCTGTCAGCCATGGTGATCGCCCTTCAATCTCTGTGGGAGATTGCCGGATCGCCGCGAGGCTCCGGTCGGAAGAAGGTCCGGTGAACGGTGAACCGTTCACCGGACCCTCACCCGAACCGTGAGAGAGCCTCAGGAGGCTAGGACTTCACGCCCTTCAGGAGGACGCGGATGTTGGCCGGCTTGTTGGGGTTGGTGACGTTGCAGACGACCAGCGGCGTTCCATGGAAGTCGCACGGCGCGAAGGTCTTCTGACCGTACGGCGGGATCTGGCCCGACCCGGGCTCGACGCACTTCGAGCCGCTGCTGGCGGCGGTCCACTCGGCCAGGTTCTGGGGGCTCAGGTTGGTGAGGGTCAGCGCCATGTCGGTACCGTTCAGGGTGGCGAACTGCGTGCACTGGTAGGGAACCAGGTTGACGTCATCGCTCAGGTTCTGGTTGTTCTGGACGAAGACCTTCTCAGCGGCTTCTGCACACATGATTCGATCGCTCCTTCTTGTCTCCTGCGGGTCATGGAAGATCTCCCGAAGCGGATGCCGCCGGGAGATCGGAATTCAAGCTCTACTAATTGCAGTGAAGACTCCGGCGGGAAGGTCCCACCCCTCTTCATCGAGACGATCGCGTGTAGGCCTCCCGCAGACGCCGGCGCGCCCGAAAGAGCACCCGTTTGAAGTGGCTCCGGGAGATGGCGAGCTCGGCACAGATCGTGGCGCTGTCGTCTTCGGCGAGGTAGTAGCGGGTCAAGACCTCCCGGTCCCGCGGGTTCTCGAGCTCGCCGAGGGCACGGCGGAGCCGGGCGGACCGCTCGATGCGCAGGAGGACGTCGAGCGGCCCGTCCCTCGAGTCCGCTCGATGACCACCCTCCTCCAGGGGCGTCGTCGCCCGCAGGCGGGCACCCGCGGCACGGTAGTGTTGGATGCTCAGGTTTCTGGCCAGAGAAGCCAGAAAGCCGGGAAGTCTCTCCCGGTGCCGCAGCTCGCCGCGCCGGACCTTGGCCAGGGCTAGGTGGAACGCCTCTTGATAGAGATCCTCCGCGTCGGAAGAATCGCGGGTCCAGTGCTTTAACTGGACTCTCAACGCCTTGCCGTACCACTCGACGAAGGTGTGCTCCGCCTCGGCAACGCCGCGTTCGATGTCTCGCGCCAGGTGCTCCGGGTCGGGTCGTTTCTTCACCCTGTGCCTCGCCTTCTCGCGTTGTCGTTCTCGTGGACCGTTCGGCTCGGAACGTCCTGCACCGAACCGCTGGTCGAGGAACCGCAAAATCCGGCCGGAGGAGGACACGCGCCGCTTCGGCCACGCGCGGCACACCCGGGCACACGACGATTTGCCTGGCGCGCACCCCGACCGCTAGTCTTTGCGCTGAGACTTGCCGTCGAAATCAAGAGAGGAGTGGACCCCGGAGTGGACCAGACGAGCGAGGTGACCCACCTCCTGGAGGCGGTTCGCCGGGGCGAGGACGGGGCCGTGGATCGGTTGGTTCCGCTGCTCTACGGAGAGCTGCGCTTCCTCGCCCGCCGGCAACTGAGGCGTCAGGGACCCAACCCGACCCTCGACTCCACGGCCCTGGTCCACGAGGCCTACCTGCGGCTGGTGGACCGAGACCGGGCCGGCTGGCGGGACCGGAGCCACTTCCTCGCGGTGGCCGCGCTGGCCATGCGCCACATCCTGGTCGACCGGGCGCGGCGCCGGACCGCCGTGAAACGGGGCCAGGGCGCCATCCGCGTCACCCTCGCCGAGGGCCACCGGGCGGCCGACCCCCGCGCGGTCGACCTGCTGGCCGTCGACCAAGCGCTGACGGCCCTGGCGGCGCTCAACGAGCGGCTCGCCCGGCTGGTGGAGATGCGATTCTTCGGTGGCTTGACCGAGGAGGAGATCGGCGAGGTGATGAAGCTTTCGCAGCGCACGGTCCGGCGGGACTGGCGCAAGGCCCGGGCGTTCCTCTTTCGGGCGCTCGAGGAAGTGAAGGGATGACCCACCGCCTGTCGACCGGATACCGACCGATCCGGTCGGCGGCGGACACCCGAGAGGACGGCTGAGCGGTGGATGGCGAACGCTCGCCCGATCGAGCCCGCTGGCGGCGCATCGAGCAGATCCTCGACCGGGTGCTGGAGCTGCCGCCGGAAGCACGGACCGCGTTCCTCGACGCAGCGTGCGCCGAGGAGCCCGATCTGCGCCCCGAGCTCGACGATCTGCTGGCCGCAGACGCCCGCGCCGACGGCTTCCTGGAAGGCCCGGCAGCCGCGGAGGTCCAGAGCTGGCTCGACGAGCCGCCGACGGAGGACACGGGATGCCCCGTACTCCCCGCGTGCAACCCGGGCTCCCAAGTCGGCCACTACCGTGTGACCAGCAAGCTCGGACGTGGCGGGATGGGCGAGGTGTACGAGGCCTTCGACGCCCGCCTGGAGCGCACCGTAGCGCTCAAGCGAGTGCATCTGCGGGGCAGCGGGTCGAGCGCCTCGCGCCGTCGGCGCTTCCGGCGCGAGGCCCGCGCCGCCGCCGGCCTCAGCCATCCGGCCATCGTCCAGATCTTCGACCTCCTGGAGCACGGCGGCGAAGACTGGCTGGTCATGGAGCGGGTCGAAGGCCGGCCGCTCTCGGCAGTGCTCGACGAGGGACCTCTCTCCGAGGCGCAGGCTCTGCCCCTGGCCCGACAGATCGCCGAGGGCCTGGCCGCCGCCCACGAACGCGGCGTGGTCCATCGCGACCTCAAGACCGAGAACGTGATCGTCACGCCCGAGAATCGGGCCAAGATCCTCGACTTCGGTCTCGCCAAGCGGCTCGCTGCACCGGTGTCTCCCGCCGGTGGCGACACCCGTCTCACGGGCGAGCACCAGGTGCTGGGCACCTTTCGCTCCATGTCACCCGAGCAGATCCGGGGCATCGAGGTCGACGGGCGCTCCGACCTGTTCTCCTTCGGCATCCTGCTGTACGAGATGCTGACCGGCGAGTCACCGTTCGAAGATCCCGATCCGGCGGTGGCGCTGCGGCGAACGTGCGCGGAGGACCCGACGCCGCCGGCGCAGCTCAACCAGGCCTTGTCTCCGGAGCTCTCCGACCTCATCCTCCGACTGCTCGAGAAGGACCCGGCCCACCGGCCGCAACGGGCCTCCGAGGTGGCCGCCGCGCTCAGCAACCTCGAAACGGGGCGCTCGGGCCGCCGGGCCCGTCGCCGGCGCCTTCTTCTCGTGCTCGGCGTTTCCCTCGGGATCGTCGCGGTCTCGGTCGTCGCCGGAATCCTCCGGATGCGCTCCTCGGCGCACCGGCCGCCACTCTACGTCGTGGTGGCACCGCCTGAGCTCTTAGGCAGCCAGGATCTGTCGGACGCCGACCTGCTCCGCGTCGGGCTCACCACCGCCGCCAATCAGGCTCTCGCCCGCCTCCACGGCCTGGCCGCCCTGAGCCCCGAGCAGGCCGGCACCGAGACCCGGGACCCGCGGGCCCTGGCCCGGGCCCTGGCGGCGGACGAGGTGCTGCGTTCGCGCCTGGCGTGCCGACCCGAGCGCTGCGTGGTCACCCTGAGCCGGTTGGCCGCCAGCGACGGCCGCGTGCTGTGGCTCTCCAGCTTCGAGGCCGCTCCCGACGACACCGCTCTCCTCGCCACCGCGGTAGACGCTCAGCTCCGCTCCGCCTACCCGGGCCACCGGCCGCGGAAAGAGGCTCCCGAGGTACCGAGCTCCGCGGTCTACACCGAGTTGCTCCGACTCCGCCGGGACTTCGAGACCAAACAGGGCCCCGGAGACGAGAAGCTCCTGGAGCGTCTCGAGTTCCTGCGCCAGCGGGCACCACGGTTCCTGGAGGTCTACCTGCTGGAGGCCGAGATCATCCGGCAACAGTACTTCTTCTCGCGTCAGGCCGACGAGCTGGAACACGGCTTCGAGCTGCTGCAACAGGCACGGCGCCTGGCGCCGCACGACCCGCGGCCCCTTCACCGGCTGTTCGACCTGGCCGCCCAGGGGGGACGCTGGGACCTGGCGAAGCAGACTCTGAGCTCCCTCGAGGCCCTGGAACCCGCGTCCGCCGAGGTACTCAAGCGGCGCGCCCAGGCGCTGGCGCACGACGGCTCTCAAGACCGGGCGGTGGCCCTCATGCGCCGTGCCGCCCAGCTCCATCCCGCGGCGAACGTCCTGCTGAGCCTGGCTTACCTCGAGTACAACGACGGCGAGGTCGCCGAGGCGCGCGCGACCCTGGAACGCCTCCTCGTCCGAGCCCCGCGGCATTTCCGGGCCATGTCCTTCCTGGCCCAGCTCGAGCTGCTCCAAGGAGATCCCGAGCGGGCGGTCGAGCTCTACGAGCAGCTCATCGCGCGTTCACCGGAGGTGACCGAGCTGTCCAACATCGGCCTGGCCTATCAACTGGCCGGACGCCTGGAGGACGCCGAAGCGGCCTACCAGAGGGCCCACGAGCGCGAGCCGGACAACCCGGTGGCGACGCTCAATCTCGCCGACGCGCTCCAACTGCTGGGCCGCGGCGAGGAGGCGGCGAAGCTCTATCGCACCGTGGTCGATCAGGTCGACCTCGAACATCCAGACACCTCCTGGCAGCAGCTCACTGTCAGCGCCCAGGCCCTGGCCCACCTGGGAAGGACCCAGGAAGCCGTAGCAACGGTCCAGCGGGCCCTCCAGGCCGAGCCCGACAATCCGCAGGTCGCCTTCGAAGCCGCCCTCGTCTACGCGGTATCGGGCGAGCGGACCTCGGCCCTGGTCAATGCCGAGCGCGCGCTCGAGCTGGGCGTGAGCCGGACCTGGTTCACTCTGCCCTGGTTCGACGACCTCCGGCCTCTCCTCTCTACGACCCGAGCGGCTGGTTAGGTTCCGGTGGAAGGAGGATCGACGGGTCGGTCGCGAGGATCTCGCGGAGGCTCACGACCTGGACCAACGGCGAGGAAGGCATCGGCTCACCAAAGGAGCTTGCGGGGCCATAACAAATGAAGAGGTCATAGGGAACCGTCCGCTGCGTGCCATTCGTGCTGAGCGTCCACGTCCAGGTCCAGACTTGACCGTCCGGGGAGCCCCAAGACTGGAAATCGTCCGGAATGTCCCTCGGGTCGCACAAGACGACATTGCAGATGCGCGCCGCCCAACCGGGTGCGACGTTCAGCGTCTTGACGAGATGCCAGGCGACCGTCCCCTGCTCCTCGGTGACCTTCAACGCCTGACTCGGGTTGGAGTCGACCTGAGATAGCCCACCACTGGCATCAAATGTCACAAAGACTTTCCCCGCAACGACAGCGGCCTCGGCGTTGGATTCAGGGTCCTTCTTCTGCTCATCCATCGTCATTCTCCCTTGCAGTGATCAAACCGAGCGACGCTCCACAGCCCGTCGCTATCTTCTAGAACGCAGGTTGACTCCAAGAGAGGCCAGGCTCTGTTGACTGTTTGGCGCAGTGTCGCCATCCATTCCATCGCAATCCGTCGGCGACGACGACCACCCGGTCGACCGGCCACACGACCGAGAGGAACCACGCTCATGAACGTCATCGCGCTCGTCCACCTCGACCGGGCCTGTGCCGGCGACGCTCCGGCGCCGGTCAGCCGCTCCGTCCTCCCCCCTTCGACGCCTCGAACACGCCGTGGTCGACCATCTGCCGGAAGAAGTCGACCACGGTCTCCTCGAGCGGCCGGTAGGTCAGGCCCAGCTCGCGGACGCCCTTGCTGTTGTCCGCCTTCCACGGCAGGCCGACGTTGCGGCTCACGACCTTCCGGGTCATGGCCTTGTCGAGGATCGGACCGACCAACCAGATCAACCACTTGGGCAGGGTACGGGTGGGAATGGGATAGCGGTCGCCGAGCTCCTGGCGGAGAATGGCGGCCACGTCGGCCAGGTCGGAGTCGTGGCCGGAGACGATGTAGCGCCCTTGGGCCGGCGGCGTGAACCCCGCCTTGTAGTGGGCCTCGGCCAGGTCCCGGACGTCGACGATCCCGAACCCGTACCGTGGAACACCGGTCTTGAGCGTGCCGTCGCCGAAATGCTTCATCAGGTTGAAGCTCTCCGACGTTCCGTGGGGGTTGATCCCCGGCCCCAGGACCAGGCTCGGGTTGACCGTCACCAGGTCCCACCGGTCCTGGCGGCCGGCGATCTCCCACGCCTCCCGCTCGGCCAGGGTCTTGGAGTACGAGTAGGCCTGGTGCTCCGCCGACGAGCTGGTGTTCCAGACCTCCTCGGTGAAGACGCCGTCCGGCGTCTCGGCGAGGTCGGCGTTGTCGCCGTAGATGGCGGCGCAACTGCTGGTCACCACCACCCGCTGGACCGACGGCGTGCGGTCGGCCTCGCCCAGGACGTTGCGGGTGCCGAGCTGCGCCGGCTCGATCAGCTCCTTGACGGGATCGTCGACGGCGGCGGTGAACGGCGACGCGGTGTGGAAGACCAGCTCGCAGCCCGCCATGGCGTCGCCGTACGACCCCGGCTCCAGCAGGTCGGACCGGAAGTAGCGGATCGTCCCGGGAGCGCCATCGGCCAGGTCGTTCAGGTACCGCACCTTCCCCTCGTTCCCGGGATCGCGTACCGCCGCATGCACGGAATGTCCCTGGTCGAGGAGCTTCTTGACCAGCCAGCCGGCGACGTACCCGGTCGCCCCGGTCACCAGGACGGGTGCCTGCGGATCGATGGTCTTCATCGCTTCCTCCTCGCTCGAATGGGCGGCGGTGATTGACCCGACCTTACAGGAGAGGGGTGACGAGAAGGCGGCGCCCACGCGGTCGGACGCGCTGGAAAGGATCTTGCTTCATCCTTCGCCGACGCCGCCGGTAGACGCTCTCTCCAACCGCTACGCATCTGTGCGAGCCGAGACACCGGCACCCGTTCACCGACCCGAGGAGACCTCCCATGACCCTGTTCGACCTGCTCGTCCTGCTGCTCATCGCCGGCCTCGCCGGAGCCATCGGCCAAGCCATCGTCGGCTACTCCCGCGGCGGCTGCTTCGTGTCGATCGCCGTCGGCTTCATCGGCGCCCTGATCGGCCTCTGGCTGGCCCGCGCCTTCGCCCTCCCCGAGCTGTTCGTGATCAACGTCGGCGGCACGCCCTTCCCCATCGTCTGGTCGATCATCGGCGGCGCCCTGTTCGTGGCCGTCCTCGCCTTCATCTCCGGCCGGAGATGAAGCGGCTGCGGGCGCGCGGTCGATCCGCGGCCCACAGACCTCGTCCCGCGCTCACCGCAGGTCGGCGGGGAGCGTCTTCACCTCGCTCTCCGGCCACGCCGGGAAGAGCCTGACCGGGCTCCCTTCCGCCGCGCCGGGGCCCATGGTGGGCTGGGCTCCGTCGACACACGCGGGGGTCAGCGAGCACGGCTCGCCGTCGGGGCCGACGCCGGGCTTGCCCGGGCGGCACTGCGCACCGACGAAGGCGGCCAGGTCGTTGGCCTCGCGGTCGGTGAGCAGGCCGCCGCTGGTGTAGGGCATGTTCCAGCGCACGAAGGGCACGAAGTTCTTCGCCTGGGCCATGCCGGCGCAGGCGTTGAACGAGTCGGGGCCCCAGAGCGCCGGCCGGAAGTAGGTGTCGCTCTGGTACCGACCCTGCCCCCGGGCGTTGTGGCAGAAGGCGCACTTCTGGGCGAAGACCCGGCGCCCGTGCTCGACGTCGCCGTCCGCGACCACCGTCGGCGGGTACCCTTCCACCGGCTGCCCCGTCCGGCGATCGGGCCGGTCGTGGTCGTAGGAGTCGGTGAGCCACTTCATGTAGACGATCAGGCTGCGCATGATCGGGCTCTTCTCGCAGTCGGCGGGGCCGTTCTCGGTCGAGCAGATCGCGTGGCCGTTCATGCTGCGTTCGAAGCAGCCGTTGATGCGCTGCTGCAGCTGGGTGGTCTTCGGATAGTCGTAGACCGTCCACATGTCGACCCACCACGCCGCGTCGCGGTTGCCGCCGCCGTTGAGGTGGCAGCTCTGGCAGTGCAGCTTCGAGCCGACGTAGCGCTTGCCCACCAGCTCGTAGGTCTCCGTGGTGTACCGGAAGCCGGCGAGGATCTCGCTCCAGTGCTCGCGCTCCCAGGCGGTGCGCGGGCGCCGGGGCGGCGGCAGGATGGTGTCGCTGCACGAGACCGAGGCCTCGACGTCGTCGCACAGGGCGCCCTGGGGCCGCGGGTGGGCGTTGTTGAGCGTGAAGCTGAAGTCCGACGACACGAACCGATGGGGGTTCAGGGTCCGCGCCATCGCGTGGCAGCCCATGCACGACGAGGTCTCCTGGGAGAACGTCTCCATGGTGGTGTTGGCGAGGAGCGTCGGGAAGGTGTCGAAGTCGGCCCGCGCCGCGGCCAGCGGAGTGTGAGAGGCGACCGGCACCACCGACGCGTCCGACGCCGAGCGCTCCGATCGTGGCCGCGCCCACTGGCTCCCGACCAGCTCGTAGCTCTGGAGCTCCGAGCCCAGACTGGCGAGCGTCTTCTGGACGTCGGAGTTGAGCACCGCGACGTCGTCGACCGCCGCCCCGGACCGCGAACACTCGGGCTGCGCCGACGGGATCTGGATCACGCGGCGCACCTGGTTGGGGATGCTCAGCGGCGTCTGCCGGTTGGGCGGACAGAGGGCCGCCGGGCACGAGGGATCGTTGAGCGGCGGCACGGCGCCGTGGGTGGAGACGACATTGTCGACCTGTTCGAAGGTCGACCAGATCCACTGCGGCGCGCTGCTGGTCTTGGTCGCCAGATGCCAGCCGGCAAGGCCCATGGTCTGCTTGCGGCAGTGATGGGGCTGGCCCCGGGAACCGTCGTCGCAGACGCAGGCCTCGACCGTGTGGAAGAAGGGCGCCTCCTCCGGCCCCACCGGGCGCCAGGCGGCCTTGAGCAGTTGGCTGCCGACGGGGAAATCGATGCGCTCGGCCTCGGCCTGGCGCTCGCCGTCGTAGAGCTTCCGGGCCGGGTCGGTGATGTACTCGAACAGCGGCCGGTTGAGGCGGATCTCGTAGCGCAGCAGCCGTCCGCTCTGGTCTTTGAGCGTCGCCGGGAGCGTGCCGTCGGCCGGCAGCGCCTGGAGCACCGCGTCGACCTCGTCGTCGACCTTGCTGGTGCGCTGGAGCATCTTGGTGGCGCCCTCGCAGCCCGCGGGGATCGGCTGCGGCGCATCCCACGGCGCCGGCTCCGCCCCGTCGGGAAGGTAGATCTCGTACGCCTCCTTCCAGGTCTCCCAGACCCGCGGCCCCGGCTGGGAGAAGTCCGCGTGGCGATCCGGCGTCCCCCGCACCGCGCCGGCGGGCCAGGAGAGGGCGAGGAACTGCTGCCAGGAGAACAGGTCGGCGGCCTGCTGGACGGTGTTGAGATTCTTCTGCCGCAGCCCGCCCTCGACGTCGGGCCAGGCTTGGCAACCGACCTCGGGCGCCCGGAGCTCGGCGCAGTAGGTGCCGGTGAGCTCGACCGGCACCGGCTCCTGGCAGGTGGCCGGCTGGTCGGCGAGCAGCGGCCGGCCTCCCCAGGCCCAGCAAGCCAAGAGCCCCGACATCCCCACCAGCCAGACGACAACGGTGCCACACCGTCGCTTCATGATGTCCCCCCGCAAACGAATTTCGTACTTGAAGAGTCGCCGGACATCATACCCGGCCTACCCGGAGCAAGGGCGGCTCAGGGCTCGAAGACGTGGAGCACGTCGAGGGTATCGGTGGCGAGGTAGGTGTCGTCCGGGTTGGAGGACCAGCGCCGGACCTCGGGCAGGCGCAGACCGCCGTCCTCGGCCTCGCCGTCGAGCACGACGTACTCGCCGTCGCCCTTCGCCTCGTCGTGGTCGAAGCGGTAGCCGACCAGGGAACCCTCACGCTCGAACGACAGGGCGAAGCTTCCGCGGACCGGTCGATCACCGCCCGGCGAACGCGCTGCTGCGCGGCGACCAGGCCCAAGGCCCGCCGGCGGCGCCGGCGGGCCTTGGGTCGTCGTCTCGTCCAGGGGTCCGTGGCGGCGGGCGCTACGGAGTGAGCGACGCGAGGATGTTGTCCTCGATCATGTTGGTGCCCGGGGTCTTCTCGCTGATCCCTTCGCCGAAGGTGACGAAGGAGTTGCCCCGCACGATGTTCGCCGCGCTGTCGGTGGACAGCGAGAGGCCGCGGTTGAACGCCCCGACGTGGTTGTCGGTCACCAGGTTGGCGGCCGGGCCGCCCTCCGTCTGGTTCGGAGCCGGGTTGAAGCAGATGGCCAGCTCACCGTGCTCGCCCCCGGCGATGGTGTTGCCGCTGACACGGTTGCCCATGGAGCCCGGCCCCCGAACGAAGACGCCCAGGAAGGTGTTGGCGATCGTGTTGCCGGACACGACGACGCCGCGCGAGTCGAGCAGCAGCACGCCGATCTCGATGGCCGGCGGCGCGCCGCCGAGGTCGTTGCCTTCGATCTGCATGCCGTCGATGACGACGTTGGTCGAGTTGACGACCTGGACGCCGATCTGGAAGCCGGCCAAGCCGCCGCCGGAGATGCGCACGTTGTCGACCCCGTCGACGAGCACGCCGACGCCCTGGAGGTCGCCGGGCCCTTCGAGGCTGTGGCCGCAGAAGTTGATCGTCACGTCGCTCGACTGGACGACGATCGCCGGGGTGGCGCCGGTGGTGGCGAAGTTGAAGCCGACGTCGTAGACGCCGGGCTGCTGGATCACCGCGGGGCGGTGCAGGATGCGCCGGGTCTGGTTGGCCTGCGCCGGGTGCGGAACGACGAGCGCCCCGAGAACGGCGGCGAGCGCCACGGCCAGAACGAGGGCTCGACGGGGGAGGGCTGGAAGGGAATGCATCGGTACGGTCTCCTCTTCTTCGTGAAGTCGGTTTACGGAATCTGCACACGTCGGCGGGAGGGTGCGTTCGTGTCTCGAGCCACGGCGTTCTCCCTTGCTGGCTTTCGGTGAACAGGCGGGGGTGCGGTAGAGTTCCCCGTCCCTCCGTGTGTTTCCCCCCGTGCGAGACGATCCCGACATCGCCGAACGATTCAGCGCCGAGGCGCTGCCCCACGTCGACAGGCTGTACCGCGTCGCACGGCGGCTCCTCCGGAACGCCGACGAGGCGGCCGACCTGGTCCAGGAGACCCTGCTGCGCGCCCTCCGGACGTTCGGTTCCTTCCGGCCGGGAACGAACAGCCGTGCCTGGCTGTTCACCATCCTGTATTCGATCGCCACCAACCGTTACCACCGGCGGCGGCGGCGACCATCGGCGGTGTCGCTCGACGAGTTGGAGGAGAGGCTGGAGCGCGAGCTGACGGTCTCGACCTGGGAGGACCCACTGACCCGGCTCGAGGCAGGTCGCCACGGCGCCGGGGAAGCCGTGGACACCGCCCTGGACGCCCTGCCCGAGGTGTTTCGCGACGCCATCGTGCTCGTCGACCTCGGCGACGCGACCTACGAGGAGGCGGCGGAAGCTCTCGGATGCCCGGTGGGCACGATCCGCTCCCGCCTGGCGCGCGGCCGTAAGCTGTTGGCCGCCCTTCTGCGGGACAAGGCGCATGACGAAGCCCGTGGCGACGAGCAGGAGACCGCGCCCGTACATCGAGACGCGCCCAGGACGAACGACGACTGAGCCATGAGCGAAGACCCGGTGACACGCCACCCCGACGAGCTCCTGCAGGAGCTTCTCGACGGGCGCCTGGACGGCGCCGCGGCGGCCGAGATCGAGGCCCATCTCGCCGGCTGCGCGCGCTGCCGCCGGCTGCGCGACACGCTCGGCTCGACCCGTCGCCTTCTCCGGGAGACCGGCCCCGAGGAGGCTCCGGCCGCCCTCCACCGGCAGCTCGAGCAGGCGCTCGCCGCCGCCGGCCGCCCCGCGGCGCCCGCGCCGCTCGCGGCGAGCCGACGGCGCCCCGGCCGCCTCCTCTGGCCGGTCGCCGCCACGGTCGCCGTGCTGGCGATCGCCGCGGTCCTCTGGCTCCGGCCGTGGGCGGCGGCCACCCCGGCCGATCCGATCGCGGCGCTCGCCCGGGTCCAGGCGAGCGCCGATCCGACCTACGTCACCGACGATGCCGCCCTCCTCTCGGAGCGGCTCGAACAGCAGGTCGGCTTCACCCCCCGGGTGCTCGACCTCGCCATGATGAACATCGCGCTCACCGGCGGCGATACGGCGACCGTCGCCGGCCACCCGACCGCCTGGACGCTGTACCACGGCCCGACCGGCCGCCTGCTCTGCGCCATGTTCCGCGGCCGTCTCGAAGAGCTACCGGCGCCCGTCGAGGTCCGCCACCGCGGGCCGTTCACCTTCCGGATCTACGACGAGGGCGGCGCCACCGTGGTGGCCTGGCAGGAGGGCGAGCTGGTCTGCGTGCTGGTCGGGCGTGGCGACCGCGAGCAGGTCATCGCCCTGGCCAAGGCCAAGGCGATGCTGCCCACCGCCTGAGGGCACTCAGGGATTCAAAATCGCGTCGAGCTCGTCGAGGGCTCGGGGATCCTTCGACTGAGCCAGCCAGAAGAGCGCCTGGCGGCGGACGTCCGGGCGCTCGGTCTCGTGCAGGAGGCGCACGAGGAGCGGCACCGAGCCGTCGAGCTGGGCGAGGGCGAAGACCGCCTGCTCGCGGAGGTCGCGGCTCTCATCGTGGGCAATCACGTCGCCGAGCCAGGCGGCGGCCCGCGGGTCCCGGGTCTGGGAGAGCCAGAAGAGGGCCTGGCCGCGGAGGTCGCGGCGGCCTGCCTGGCCGCTCCTGCCACTCTTGCCACTCGGGCCGGACTGGCGCCCCAGGCGGGCCAGGCGCTCCGCGGCCGAGGGCGTCGCGTGATAGGCGACGGCGGCGAGCGCGCCCTCGCGCACCCGGTCCGTCGCCGCGTCCCGGCTCCAGCGCTCGAGCAGGTCGAGGCTCCGCTCGACCTCGACCCCTGTGAGGTCGACCACGTGACTCCCCCCACCGTCGATCGGACAGGCCAGGCCGACCGCGAGCAGACGCACCGGGTGGCCGCCCTCGATCTCGGCGAGCACCCGGAGCTCCCGGGGCGCCATCGGCTCGCGGTCGCGGTCGCTCGTCCCCCACCCTCTCTCCTCCTCGGCCAGCGAACAGCCCTGCCGCGTCCAGTCGTGGCTGAAGCAGCAGACGTCCGCCGCCCGCGCGGTCCCCGGCACGGTCCACGTGACCCAGCTCGACCTCCCGCCCAGCGACCCGACGACCGTCGCCGGGTCGGCCGCCCGGCGGCTCTCCAGCCGGGCGTTCGCGATCCCACGGTCGGCCTGGGCGCTCGCCGCGACCGCGACCGATGCGAGCGTCACGGCCAGGGCCGGAGCGAGAACCGCGGCGGCGAGCCCCCTGGCGCGGCGCCGGCTCACGACTGCCC
This sequence comes from uncultured Acidobacteriota bacterium, assembly GCA_963843755.1. Taxonomy (GTDB): domain Bacteria; phylum Acidobacteriota; class Thermoanaerobaculia; order Multivoradales; family DATKCC01; genus CAWJLS01. The sequence goes on along the minus strand of CAWJLS010000008.1, from coordinate 127,143 downwards.
CCCCAGCAGCTTCTCGAGGAACGCCTGGGACTCGGCGTCGTCCATGACCGACAGGGTCTGGACGATCTTGCGCTTGAGCTCCGGGTCCTTCTCCCGCCGGTAGAGCTCGAGCAGGCCGTGGGCATCGCCGAGGATGAGGTACGCGTTGAGCACGCTGGCGCGGACCTTGGGATCGGTCTCCGACGAGTAGAGCGCGGCGAGCTGCTTCGTCGCCTCCGGCCCGCCGGCGATGCCGATCGCCTCGATCGCCTTGCCGCGCAGCGCGGGGTCGGTCTCGCTGCGGGCGACCTCGGTCAAGGTCGCGACGTCCTCCGCGACCCCCAAAGCACCCAGGATCTTGCTCCGGAGCTCGCGGTCCTTCTCGGCGGAGTAGAGGGCCTTCAGCTCCTTCGAGGCGTCCATGGCGCCGAGCTGGTCGATCGCCTTGGCGCGGAGCGCCGGGTCGGGCTCGGAGCGGGCGGCCTCCAGGATCGGCCCGGTCTGGTCGGCGATCAGCCAGGCTTCGAGGACCGCTCCCTTGACCTCGGGCGACGCCTCCTTCCAGATCCGGGAGAGGGCGGCGAGATCCTCCTGGCCGCCCGCGATCCCGAGGTCGCGCACCGCTTCGACCTGGAGCTCGCGCGGCTCCCCCTGGCGCGCGACGCGGAGCAGGATCTCCCGGGCGCGCGGCGACTCGCTCTGCGACAGCACGAAGAGGGCGCGCTTCTTGAGCTGGAGCGGACGGTCGGAGGAGAGGAAACGCTCGAGGATCGGCACCGCCTTCTCGGGATCGGCCTGCATCAGGCCGTCGAGGGCGTAGAGCTGAAGCTCCTCGTCGCCCGACAGCCCGCTCTTTGCATCCCCCTGGCTCGACGAGCGCCCCTCGCTCCCGGCGCCCACGGCCGACCCGCGCGGGCCGCGGAGCTGGATCTCGAGGGCCCGGGCGTCGTCGATCCAGTCGCTCTTGGGATAGGTGCTCTGAAGCGACGACAGGGTGGTCAGCGCGTCGGCCCGGCGGTCGAGCTTCGACTGCGACCAGGCCTTCCAGTAAAGCGCGGCGGCGGACTCCGGCCCCTTGTCGGCGGCGATCGCGGAGAACGCCTGGAGGGCGTCCGACCAGCGCTCCTCGGACAGCGCGCGCTGGCCGGCGCGGTAGCGGTCGGTGTGCGACGCCTGGGCGTCGTCGACCACGGCGGCTCGCACCGGTGGCGCGACGACCGCGGCCAGGCCGGCGGCGAGGACGAGACTCAGCAGGGTGGAACGGACAGTGGCGTTCATGAGGGTTCTCCGGTCGAGGGTCAAAGGGTGGACGAACGAAGGCGCGCACCGACGACCCGGACCTTGAACAGCAGGTCGCGCTCGTCGATACGGTGCTGTAGCGAGGTGACCTCGCCTGCCGCCGGATCGGCCGGCAGGTTGGCGAGCTCCACGAGGAGCGGCTCGAGCTCGTCGAGCAGCGCCACGATCCGCCGCTGGCCGGCGCGCTCGGCGGCGCGGCGATAGAGACGGTTCTCGGCGAGCAGCGAAGCCGCCCAGACCCGCTCGTCGCCGAGCTGCTGCTCCGGCGACGCGTGGCTCAGGTCGGTAAGCAGGAGCGACGAGCTCTCGAGATGGCCCGAGACCGACGAGTCGAGCAGGCGCTCGCGCGCCGCGTCGGAGAACGGGCGGGCGGCGACGACCGCGGAAGACGGGGTCACCGAACGGCGGCCGAGGACGAACGCCCCGAGCAGGGCCCCGAGCAGAGCCAAGACCAGGGCCGCCGCGACGGCGGCGAAGCGCCACCCTCCCCAGGCAGGGGCCGGCCGGCCGAAGAGGCGGCGGGCGCCACTTCGAGTCCGGGGCTCGGAGTCGGAGTCGAGCTGCGGACGGAGCCGGGCCCAGACCCGCTCCTCGAGCCCCGGCCGCGGCTCCGGCGCCGCCGGCTCGTCGAAGACGGCGAGCTGACGGCGCAGGGCGTCGAGCCGTTCCCGCAGGGCCGGCCCAGCTTCGGAATCGAGCAGGTCGCGCTCGAGCTCCTCGCCCCGCGGATGCTCGTCGTAGACAAACAAGATCAGGTCCTCGTCACGCCAGCTCTTCACGGCGTACCTCCGTCCACGCGGCGAGCGAGCGCCGCAGCTTGCGCACCGCGCGGAAGATCGATTGCTTGGTGGCGTTCTCACGCTTGCCCAGGGCACGGCTGATCTCGGCGATGGAGCAGCCCTCCACGTGGCGCATGAGGAAGGCCGCGCGCTCGTCGGGCGACAGGCCGGACAGCGCGCGGCGGGCGGCCCGTCCCATCTGGGCCGATGCGGTCCTGCGGTCGGGGGAGGGCTCGGCGCTCGCCGGCAGACGGGAGGGGTGCCACTCTCCGGGCTCCCCCGACTGTCCGTGCTCCTCACCGTCGAGGGGCTCCTCGCGGCGCGAGCGGCGCAGATCGTCGATGGCGGCGTTGGCCGCGATGCGCCGGAGCCAGGGCAAGATCTCGCCCCGGTCGTCGAACTGGTCGAGGGCGCGGAACGCGCGCAGGAACGCCTCCTGGACCACGTCCTCGGCCCGCTCCGGGCGACCCAGGATCCGCACCGCGAGGCGGTAGAGCGCCCGGGAGTGGAGCTGAACCAGGACGGCGAACGCGTCCGGGTTTCCGGCTCGCGTCTCGCGGATGGCGGCTCGTTCGGCGTCGGTCATCATCTCTCCCTGCATTCAACTACGGAGAGGGGTGGAACCGGTTAGCCGAAGTCCTCCTCGCTGGACGGACTGGTGACCCTCACGGCAGGGAAGCCGCGCGGCCCGGGCGACACGCTCTACCGGAAGATCGGCGACGTCTTCGCCCGGCTGGCGCTGCTGACCTCGGGCCTGCTGCTCGGGGTCGCGGCGGCGCGCCGGAGGTGAGACCTGCGAGAGACCAGAGCGGCCACCCGCCGCCCCGCCGCCGGGACCTCGTCTCGGCGGCGGGGCGGCCGGGGCGGCCGGCGTTCAGGAAGGGGTCAGGAGACGTAGGTGACCGTGTTGCAGGTCACGTGCGGGAAGCAGAACATCTCCGGCACCGGGCGCTTCTTCGTCTTGATCATCAGGGTCATGATCATGGTCTGGGTGTAGGCCAGGAACTTCTCGTTCTTGCCCTTGAACAGCAGCCAGTAGTCGGCCCAGTAGTCCGTGACGTCGGAGACGCGCTGCTCGAACGGGATGTTGGTCACGTGGCCATGGCCGTTGAGCAGCGGCCGGGTCGTGACGTGCCAGTGCATGTACCGGTCCGGCTTGATGAGCGCGACTGCCTCCTGGAGCGGCTTGTTGGGGCACTGGGTGAGATCCGGATGGGGGTTCTGGAAGTCCTTCGGGTTGGCCATCTGCGTCGAGTACCGCTCATCGGCGTTGAGGCACGAGATGAACGTCGGCGGGGGCGGCTTGGGATTGGCGACCGGCGTCGCCGGCATCGGGTAGGGCAGCGGGCCGTCCGGGATGACGGGGCTGCCCGGAATCACCGGGTTCTTCTCGCACAGGGCGCTGCCCTTGGCCTCGGAAACCGTGTCGAAGCTGCCGAGGGCGAGGATCGAGTTGCCGTGCGGCACGGCGATCTGCTTCGCCACCGACACGTCGGTCGGCTGGCTCAGCGCGGGCGTCACCGGCTCCTTGTCGATGTCCTTGGGATACGGCCCCTTCTGCTGCACGAACCGCGGGAGGTACAGCCAGGCCCCGTTCTCGACGTGGACCACCTCGTTCTTGGCGGGACCTTCGGCGAACTTGACCTGCTGCTCGTAGAACAGAGCGCGGGCGTTCTGGGAGACCTGACCTCCGCGGTTCGGAGCCTCCGCGGCGATGGCCAGGGTGTTCTCGACGTCGTCGTCGTTGAACTTGAGCCGCTCGTAGTACTTGAAGTTCTTCAGAATGTACCCGTCCGGGTCCAGCTCCTGGGGCAGGGGCATGATGTTGTACGAAAGGGGATTCTTCTCCCCTCCGAGCGGCTTGCCCTTGCCGAGCTTGCCCAACGGACGGTTCTCCCACCGTCCGACCAGTTCCTGCTGGAATCGCGCCAGGTGGGAGATCTTTGCGGGATACGGCATCGTTCACTCTCCTCTCACTCAGGTTCGTCCTATTGAACCGAAGACCGAGGAGGGGGAAATCACAGGCGCCGCGTCAGGGCTCGAGGATCTCGGTTTCCGGACCGACACATCCGATCATCGCAGTATATAACGCTTTTCGGAACTTTCCAAAAAACATCTGACCCCGACCGGCGGTATCACCGGAACGGAACCGTGCCTGCCGACCTGGAGGCCGGCTCCGCGAGGCCTGGTCCCCGGGCGGTCGCGCGCGGCGGCGTCGACCCGGCGCCAGCGCTCAGCCCACGAGGCCTCTGGTAGACTCTCTCCAGATACTGAACCAAGCCCGAAACGGCTCGACTCCTCCCGACCGGTGGGCACCGGCCGGCGTCGGCGTTCCCATGGAACGAGCGTCCGGCAATCGCTCATCCGGTGCGGGTGATGGTGTGTTCGCGGGAAGGAGTGCGGTCACCCTGGCGATCCGCGCCGAGGCGACCTGTGTGGGCCGTGACCCGACCAACGACCGGAGGTTTGTCGATGAAGCTCAGCGCGCCGAAGCAGATCGTCTGGATCATCTCCCTCATCCTGGGAGCCCTCGGTGTCCTCTCGACGTTCGTGGCCATCCCCTTCTTCACGCCCAACGCCTTCTGGGTGGTGGTCGTGGCGTGGGGGCTGCTGGTCCTGGCCACCTACCTGAAGGGCCTCTGAGCCCGAACGCACGCCGCCGCCGGCCGACGCATGGTGTCGGACCGGCGGCGGTGTGCTGACGGGCGCCCTGTGAGGGCGATCACTCCTCTCCGGCCTCCCCGCCCTCGTCGACCCCACCGGCCTCACCGTGCGCCCCGGCCCCGCCGGCCGGCCCGCCGCCGCCCAGGACTTTGAACAGGGTCACCAGGTTGAGCTGGTCGGCCAGGCGGACGGAGACCAGGCCCTGGCGGGCGGCGTAGAGCGAGCGCTCGGCCACCAGGACGTCGAGGTACCCGTCGATGCCGGAGTCGTAGCGGGCCTTGGACAGGCGGTAGGCCTCGTTCAGCCCGTCGACCAGCGACTCCTGGGCACTCTGCTGGTCGGTCAGGATGGCGCGCTGGGCGAGCGCGTCGTCGACCTCGACGAACGCGGTCTGGATCGCCTTTTCGTACTGGGCGACGGCCAGGTCCCGGTCGACGTAGGAGGCCGCGAGACCGGCGCGCAGCGCGCCCGCCTGGAAGATCGGCTGCTGGATGTTGGCGACGAAGCTCCAGACCCCGCTGCCCGAGCCGAACAGGCCCGACACGTCGCTGCTCAGGGTGCCGCCGCTGCCGGTGAGCGAGACCCGCGGGAAGAACGCCGCGCGGGCCGCCCCGATGTCGGCGTTGGCGGCCTTGAGCCGGTGCTCGGCGATCAGCACGTCCGGCCGGTCGAGCAGCACCTCGGAGGGAAGCCCGGGGGCGAGGTAGCGCATCTCGGTCACCGGGCCGAGCCCGTCGGGGAGCAGGTCGGCCGGGACCGGCGCGCCGGTGAGCAGGGCGAGGGCGCTCCGGTCGTGGGCGATCCGGGCGCGCAGCCGGGCCGCGTCCGCCCGCGACGCGTCGACCTGGCTCTGGGACTGGCGCAGGTCGAGGTCCGAGGTCATACCGAGCTCGGCGCTCTTCTTGACCAGGTCGTAGGTCGACTGCTGCGCCTCCAGCGTCGACTGGGCCAGGCGCAGGCTCTCCGTGTCCGCGGCGAGCGTCAGGTAGGCGGACGCGACCTCGGAGACCAGGGAGATCTGCGCCGCCACCTGGGCCTCCCGGGTGGCGAAGTACTGCTCGAGCGCCGCGTCCTCGAGGCTCCGGATGCGGCCGAAGAAGTCGATCTCCCAGGCCGAAATCCCCAGGTCGACGTTGTACTGCTCGAAGGTCGATGTCCCCGAGCTGCCCGAGCCGCCGAGGTCGGTGGCGAAGCTGAAGCTCTGGGCGCCGGCGGTGGCGCCGAGCTTGGGATAGCGGTCGGAGCGCCGGATGCGGTAGGCGGCCTGCGCCCGCTGGACGTTCAGGGCGGCGACGCGCAGGTCGCGGTTGTTGTCGAGCGCCAGCTCAATGAGCGACTCGAGCTTCGGGTCGGAGACGAAGTCCCGCCACGGGATCTCCGCCACGGGGGTTCCGGCCTGGGCGGACTTCATCCCCGCACCCGCCGACGTCTCGCCACCCGCCGGCGCCTGGTCGGCAGCCGGCGCCTCGGCGGCGCTCGGCTCGTCCCACGCGTTCGCCACGGGCATCGCCGGGCGCTGGTAGTCGGGCGCCAGGGAGCACCCGGCGGCCGCCAGGACGAGGATCGCCAGGCCGGCCGCCAGAGTCCCCGGGATCATCAGGCTCGGCGACGCCGACCGGCCCGCCGACCGGCCGATGCGCCCGATGCGCCCGAAGCGCCCGAAGCGCCCGAAGCGCCCGATGCGCCCGATGCGTCCGAAGCGTCCGAAGCGTCCGAAGCGTCCGGACGTCGCCGTTCCCTCGGTCTGCATCTTTGTCCTCATGACTGGGCCTCCACGATCCTCGGTCCGCCGTGCTCGCCGGACCCGTCGGTCCCCTCGGCCGCACCGCCCTCGCCGCCACGGCCGCGTCTCCCGCCGCTGCCGAAGATCTGCTCGACGACGACGAAGAAGAGCGGGATGAAGAAGACGGCCAGGGTGGTCGCCGTGACCATGCCGCCGAAGACCGCGGTCCCGATCGCCTTCTGGGCCCCCGCGCCGGCCCCGCTGGCCAGCGCCAGCGGCAGCACGCCGAAGCCGAAGGCGAGCGAGGTCATGACGATCGGCCGGATCCTGAGCCGGGCCGCCTGGAGGGTCGCCTCGATCAACCCCATGCCCTGCTCGAGGTTCATCTTGGCGAACTGGACGATGAGGATGGCGTTCTTGGTGGTCAGACCGAGCACCGTCAGCAGGCCGATCTGGAAGTAGACGTCGTTGGGCAGGCCGCGCAGCGACGAGGCCGCGATGCTGCCGACGACCCCGAGCGGCAGGGCGAGGAGAATCGAGAACGGCACGATCCAGCTCTCGTAGAGGGCCGCCAGGACCAGGAAGATGACCAGCACGGAGAAGCCGTACAGCAGCCCCGCCTGGGACTGGGCCGCCCGCTCCTGGTAGGAGACGCCGTTCCACTCGAAGCCGAGCCCCGCCGGCAGCTCGCCGGCCAGCTCTTCCATGGCGTCCATCGCCTCACCCGAGCTGTAGCCGGGCGCCGCCTCGCCGAGGAAGTTGAGCGCCGGGAAGCCGTTGTAGCGCTCCAGCCGCGGCGAGCCGTAGGTCCAGCGGGCCGAGGAGAGTGCCGAGAACGGCACCATCTTGCCGGCGTTGTTCCTGACGTGGAACTGCTCGATGTCCTTCGGCAGCATGCGGTACGGCGCGTCGAGCTGGGCGTAGACCCGCTTGACCCGACCGTTCTGGATGAAGTCGTTGACGTAGGCGCTGCCGAAGGCGCCGGCGAGCTCGCTCCGGGCCGCGTTGACCGACACCCCCATGGCGCCGGCCTTCGCCCAGTCGACGTCCACCTTGTACTGGGGCACGTCGGCCAGGCCGTTGGGCCGCACGGCGATCAGCCGCGGGTCCGCCGCCGCCTTGCCGAGCAGCATGTTGCGCGCCTCCATCAGATTCTCGTGGCCGATGCCGCTCCGGTCCTGGAGCATGAAGTCGAAGCCGTTCGAGGTGCCGAGCTCGATGATCGCCGGCGGCGGGAAGGCGAACGCCTGGGCATTGCGCAGGGTGGCGAAGTGGGCCATGGCCTTGCCCGCCACCGCCTTGGCCTTGAGGTCGGGCGACTGGCGCTCGTCCCAGTCGCGGAGCTGGAGGAAGGCCAGCCCCTGGTTCTGGGCGCGGCCGGAGAAACCGAAGCCGGAGATCGCCATGACCGAGCGGACGGCGGCCTTCTGGTCCTCGACGTAGTGGCGGGTCACCTCGGCCATCACCGCCTTGGTCTGCTCCAGGGTGGAACCGACCGGCAGTTGGACGGCGGTGATCAGCAGCCCCTGGTCCTCGTCCGGCAGGTAGGCGGTGGGCATGCGCACGAAGAGGAACCCGGTGAGCGCCACGATCAGGACGAAGACCGCCGCGTACCGGAACCTGCGGCCCAGGATGTGACCGACCGCCCCCGCGTAGCGGTCCCGGCTCCAGTTGAACAGACGGTTGAAGCGCCGGAAGAAGGCCCCGAAGAGCACCGAGCCCTCGGCCGCCTCGTGCCCCTTGGCCACCGGCTTGAGCAGCGCGGCGCACAGCACGGGCGTCAGGATCAGGGCGACCAGCACCGACAGCAGCATGGAGGCGATGACCGTGGCCGAGAACTGGCGGTAGATGATGCCGGTCGAGCCGGGGAAGAAGACCATCGGCCCGAACACCGCGGAGAGCACCAGGCCGATGCCGACCAGGGCGCTGGTGATCTCGCGCATCGACTTGCGCGTCGCCTCGAGCGGCCCCAGGCCCTCCTCGCTCATCACCCGCTCGACGTTCTCCACCACGACGATCGCATCGTCCACCAGCAGGCCGATCGACAGCACCATGGCGAACATGGTCAGCATGTTGATCGAGAAGCCGAGCACCGAGAGCACGCCGAAGGTCCCCAGGATCACCACCGGCACGGCGATGGTCGGGATGAGCGTCGCCCGGATGTTGCCGAGGAAGAGGTACATCACCAGGAAGACGAGGAAGATCGCCTCGATCAGGGTCTTGACCACCTCGTCGATGGCGACCCGCACGAACGGCGTCGTGTCGTACGGGTAGATGACCTTCACCCCTTCGGGGAAGTACTGGGACAGCTCGGCCATCTTGGCCTTGACCGCGTCGGCGGTGTCGAGCGCGTTGGCGCCCGGCTCCTGGCGGATCGCCGCCACGCCCGCCGGCCGGCCGTTGTAGGTCGAGTCCATGTCGGCGAACTCGGTGCCCAGCTCCGTCCGGCCGACGTCGCGCACCCGCACCACGGAGCCGTCCGGGTTGGTGCGTAGCGGCACCGCCCCGAACTCCTCCGGCGTCTGGAGCAGCGACTGGACCAGGATCGACGCGTTGAGCCGCTGGCCGGGCTCCGCCGGGGTGCCACCGAACTGGCCGGCGGAGACCTCGACGTTGTAGGAGCGCACGGCGGCGACCACGTCACCGATGGTCATGCCGTACTTGAGCAGCTTGTCGGGGTTGAGCCACAGCCGCATGGCGTACTGGGAGCCGAACACCTCGACGTCGCCCACCCCGGGCACCCGCGCCAGCACCGACTGGACCTGGGAGAAGAGGTAGTCGGTCAGGTCGTTCCGGTCGTAACGGCCGTCGGTCGACGTCAGGCCCACCAGCAGCAGGTAGTTGCGGGTCGACTTGGCGACCGTCACGCCCTGGCGCTGAACCACCTCCGGCAGCACCGGCAGGGCGAGCTGGAGCTTGTTCTGGACCTTGGACCAGGCGATGTCCGGATCGGTGCCGGCGGCGAAGGTCAGCGTGATGTTGGCGGCGCCGGCCGAGTCGCTGGTCGACGCCATGTAGATCATCGACTCCAGCCCGGTCATCTTCTGCTCGATGATCTGGACCACGCTGTCCTCGACCGTCTTGGCCGAGGCGCCCGGGTAGAAGGCGGTGATGCCGATCGACGGCGGCGCCACCGGCGGGTACTGGGAGATGGGCAGGTTGACGATCGCCAGGACGCCGGCGAGCATCAGCCCGATGGCGATGACCCAGGCGAAGACGGGGCGATCGAGGAAGAAGTTGGCCATGGCGGCTCTCCTCAGCCCTCGACCGTCGCCGGCTGCTTCGCTGAGCCCTCGGACGGCGCGGCACCGCCGTAGGCACCTTCGAACGGCACCGGCCGCACCGTCTGCCCGGGCCGCACCTGGCCCTTGGACTCGACGATCAACCGGTCGCCCGCCTCGAGACCGCTGGTGACCAGCCACGAGTCGCCCATGGCCCGGTCGATCACCGGCGAGCGCTGCTCGACGGTGCCGTCCGCGTCGACCACCAGCGCCACCGGGTTCCCCTTGGGGTCGCGGGTGACCCCCTGCTGGGGCACGAGCAGGGCGTCGTCGACCACCCCCTCCTCGACCACGGTGCGCACGTACATGCCGGGCAGCAAGACCCGGTCCGGGTTGGGGAAGACCATGCGCAGCGTGACCGAGCCGGTGGTCGGGTCGACGGTGACGTCACGGAACTCGAGCCGGCCGGCCTCGGCGTAGGGCGTGCCGTCCTCGAGCAGCAGCTTGACCGACCGGCTGCTCTCGCCGTCGGTGATCTGGCCGCGGGCCAGGGCGCGTTGGAGGCGCAGAACCTCCGAGGTGGCCTGGGTGACGTCGACGTAGATCGGGTCGAGCTGCTGGACGGTCGCCAGCGGCGTCGGCTGGAAGGCGGTGACGAGCGCGCCGATGGTCACCGCGGAGCGGCCGATCCGGCCGGAGATCGGCGCCTTGATCGGCGTGTAGGAGAGGTTGATCCGGGCGGCGTCGAGCGCCGCCTTCGCCGCCGAGACGTTCGCCTCGGCCTGGCGCAGGGCGGCCTCCGCGTCGTCGGCCTCCTGCTCCCCGGCGGCCCGCGCCTCCGCCAGCCCGCGCATGCGCTCGGCCCGCGAGCGCAGCGCCGGCAGGTTGGCCTGGGCCAGCTCGAGCGCCGCGGCCGCCTGGTCGTAAGCCGCCTGGTAGGGCGCCGGATCGATCTGGTAGAGCACGCTCCCCCGCTTGACGTCGCTCCCCTCGGTGAACTTGCGCTCCTGGATCAGGCCGTTGACCTGGGGCCGGATCTCGGCCACCAGGTAGGGAGAGGTCCGCCCGGGCAGCTCGGTGGTCAGCGTGACCTGCCGGGGGGCGAGCGTCACCGTCGACACCTCGGGCGGAGGCGGCGCGGGCGGGGCGGCCTGCTTCCCCCCGCAGCCGGCGGTGAGCGACGCGGCACCCGCCGCGGCGACGAGCAGCAGCGTCGTGACGCCGTGCCGAAGTCTTTGCATGGTGTTCTCCTTGCGCGTCCTGCAGTCTTCAAGGGGCGCTGCACCCGGGCCCCCGGGGCAATCGTCTAGCGAGCGGCCTCGGGCCGTGCGACCAGGCCGACGAGCAAAATGTCCATGACTCCGGGAACGATCTCGTCCGCCGTCTTGAGCTCGGCCGCGTAGACCATGGAGTCGATCAGTCCGCCGAGCGCGCCGAGGAAGACCTCGGCCGCCAGCCGCTCGGGAACCTGCCGCAGGCTGCCCTCGGCGACGCCCGCGACCACCACCGCCTCGGTGAGGTCGAGGAACCGCCGGCGGTGCTGGCGCTTCTGCTCGGCCCGCGCGCCCTGCATCTCCTTCTTCGCGAACAGCGCCATCAGGAGGGCACGGTCCTCGTACAGCGAGTCGAGCAGCCCGCGGGCGATCGCCGTCAGCTTCTCCGGCGCCGATCCCGGCCCCTCGACGACGGCCTCGATCCGCGAGGCCACCGGCTTGAAGGTCTCGGCCTCGACGAAGTTCATCACCGCGTCCGAGTCGGCGAAGTAGTTGTAGAGCGTCGCGCGGGAGACACCGACCTCGCGGGCAATGCGGTCCATGGTCATGGCGGCGAAGCCGTCCTGGCGCAGGATTGCGCTGGCGACGCGGAAGACCTCGTCTCGCATGGTCGCTTCCAGCGCCTGGCGCCGCTTCTCCGGGTACCGTCCCATCGCTCGATGTCTCCTGACGCCTCGTTGTTTCGATTTCGTCGCGTCCGAAACTCTGACGCGGCGTCTAATCTAGGCGACGTGTCGTCGCCTGTCAAGCACCTCGACTGGATCCCCCTCGACAACCCCCCGTCCCCCTTCTCTCCCCCCGAGGGGGAGAAGGGGGCGCCCCCGCCCGGAGGTCTTGCTGAGCCCTGACGGTGTACGATGTGCCCACCACCGAAGGGAAACTTCGCTAGGGAGAACGAGAGCATGGTCTATCTCTGGGCAATCGCCGCGTACCTGGTCTTCTTGATCGTCGTCAGTGTCGTCAAGAGCCGTTCGGTCAAGAATCAGGACGACTTCATGGTGGCCGGGCGGGGCATTCCGGCGATGGTCCTGGTCGGGACCCTGGTCTGCACCTGGATCGGCTCGGGGAGTCTGTTCGCCGGTGCCGGGCGAGCCTTCAGGCAAGGGTTCTCGGCGCTCTGGCTCTCGGCCGGCGCCTGGGCCGGGCTCGCCATCGTCTACTTCCTGGCACCCAAGGTGCGGCGGATCGCCCAGTACACCCTGCCGGACATCCTGGAGATGCGCTACGGCGCCGCGGCGCGCCTGCTGGGGACGTTCGCGATCATCGTCGCCTACCTGACCATCGCGGGCTACCAGCTCATCGGCGGCGGCAAGCTCCTGACGATCGTCACCAACGGCCGGATCGAGCCGATCTGGGGCCAGGCGATCGTCTGCGCCCTGGTGGTGATCTACACGGTCGCCGCGGGGATGAGCTCGGTGGTCGCCCTGGACATCGCCAACGGCCTGATGATCATCGGCGGCGTGGCGGTCGCGGCGCCGTTCGCCCTGAAGGCCGCGGGCGGTTGGAGCCACCTCACCGCGACCCTGCCGGCGACCCACTTCAGCCCGATCGGGGCGACCGGCATCGGCGCCGCCCTCGGTCTCTTCTTCCCGGCCTTCTTCCTGCTCCTCGGCGAGAGCAGCATCTACCAGAAGTTCATGTCCGCCAAGGACGAGCGGGCGGCCCGCCGGGCCGTGGTCGGGATGATCGTCGGCGTCATCTTCGTCGAAACGATGCTCGCCACCACCGCCGTCTTCGGCGCCGGCGCCTTCTGGAACGACCCGTCGTTCCGGACGGCCTCCGGCGCCCTCGACCGGGCGGCGACGGAGACCGTCCTCCTCAACCTCGCGGCGACCAAGCTGCCGGTCGTGGTCGGAGTGGTCCTGCTGATCGGCGCCGCGGCGATCGTCTTCTCCACCGCCAACACCTTCCTGCTGGTGCCGTCGACCAACCTGACCCGGGACGTCTTCCAGCGCTTCCTCGCCCCGAACGCCAGCGACAAGACGGTCGTCCTCTTCCAGCGGGTGATGATCGTCGTCCTCGCCCTGGTGGCGTTCGTCATCACCGGCTTCTTCGAGAACATCCTCGACATGGCGCTCTACGCCTACACCATGGTCGGCGCCGCGGTGACACCGGCGATCCTGGCCGCCTTCCTCTGGCGCCGGGTGACACCGGCCGCCGGCGTAGCGTCGGTCGCCTCCGGCATCGTCGTCACCATCGTCTTCGCCTTCCTCGCCCGCTCCGGTCTCGGGAGCATCCCGCTCGGCTTCACCGACATGCCCCTGGACTACGACCACATCATCTACCCCGCGGCCACGGCCTCGATCCTCGCCCTGGTGGGCGTGAGCTTCGTCACGCCCAAGTCGTCCGAGGAGCGGTGGCGCCCGTTCTGGAGCGACGGGCAGGAGGCCTCGCCGGACTCCGGCGAGGCCTAGTCGGCCGGCTCTCCCCCGCGCAGCCCGATCCGCCGGAGCACCCGGCGCGGATCGACCGACGGGTGGAACCGGCGGGCGGCGGGCAGTTGCAGGTAGAGGATCGAGCCCACCGCCAGGATGCCGAGGGCGTGGGAGTGGATACGCACCGCCCGCAGGATCTCGCACGACAGGAAGACGTAGACCGAAAAGCGCGCCCGCTCGTGGCGCCGGAGCATGAGCCAGCCGACGATCGGCGCGATCAGGAAGTAGACGAAGCCGTCCCAGACGCGCTGGCTGCCGAAGTTGAGCCAGTGGCGGCCCAGGAGCAAGGCCGCCAGGTGGAGCAGCGGGCTGGCGAGGAGCGCCGCCGTCAGCAGCCAGAGGCCGACCGGGCGGCGGACGGGAGCCTGGGGCTCCGTCTCGTCGTCCGGCGCCGCCACGAGATCCGCCCCCGCCGCGGGCTCGGGCCCGTCCACAAGATCCGGGGCGAGATCCGGGGCGAGATCCGGGCTCTCCGCTCCGGGATCGGTCATCGTCCCGGCCCGCCGGCCGGCGTGTAGAGGTCGATCACCCGCTCGAGCGCGCGCTGGCAGACGGCGCAGAACGGCACGTCGTCGCGACCGAACATGATGCAGTCCATCTGCGGGCGGTAGAACACCCGGGCGTCGTAGTTGGCGCCCTGGAAAGCGCCGACCGCGTGCGTGTGCTCGGCGCTGCCGAAGAGCGACGTGGTGAACGCCAGCTCCTCACGGAACAGGTCCGACATCACCGACTCCGGCAGGTTCTGGGCCCGGATCTCCTTCCTGCGGGCCTGGATCTCCTTCTCCCGCGCCTCGAAAGCCTCCTTGGGCCACGGGGTCGGGATCGGCGTGCCGGGCGTCACCAGGTCGGCCCACTTGAGGGCGCCCGCATCGGAACCGCCCGTCTGGCCGGCGAGGGCCGTCACGTTCGGCTCCCACGGCTCCCGGACCTGCTTCGGCGCCTCGTAGGCCACCGGAGACGTGTAGTACTCGTCGGCCAGGCCGGCGAAATGGTGGGCGAGCTCGTGGATGAAGATGTACGGCGCCCAGTCGCTGTCGACCGCGACGGTGGCGAACAGGTTGTAGATGCCGCCGCCGCCGTAAGTCTCCCCGTTGGCCAGGATCTCGACGAACTCGTACGGCGCCCACGAGGCGATGTCGCGCCAGGCCCGGTTGTCGAAGGTCAGCACGTAGCGCTCCGAGCCGAAGGCGTCGTAGGTCGCCCCGATCGGCGAGCGCCGGTGGACGCCGGTCGACGGCCGCGAGATGCCCGAGACCTCGGCCGGCGGGCAGAGGCCCCAGATGTTGAAGTCGTTGCGGCGGTGGCGGAACGGCTCGTGGGCGAAGAAGACGTCGATCAGGCGGTGGGCGTCGGCCTGGAACTTGGCCCGGCACTCCTCCGCCGTGTAGCCGTCGCCCAGCAGCAGCACGTCGACCTTGTCCCGCGGGTCGCCGTGACGCTCGATCTCGATCAGATCCTGGTGGGGCGGCGGCGACGGGTCGATGAACATGTTCGCCGGATCGATCCGGGTGCGCCAGACCTCGGCGAACGCCCCGTCGCCGCCCCGCTTGTCGACCACCACCACGACCGGCGAGCGGTCGGCGGGGGCCGGGAAGCGGAGCGACTCCTGGAACGTGCGGTGGCGCTCGGCCGCCTCCGCCGTGCTCTCCCACTCGGCGTAGATCGATGAGAACCCCCGCGCATAGAGCACCCGGCCGTTCTCCGACTCGACGCGGAAGCGGTAGGTGCCCGTGTCCGCGGTGTCGACGAAGCCGTGGGGGTTTCCCGGCCAGGGCAGCGGCTCGACCACCACCCGGTCGAGGCTGAACGCCTCGAGCCCCAGGCCGCCCGTGTGGTAGTAGTCCACCCGCCAGGTCGCCGGGGCGCCCGGACTGCCGGTGATGTCCGGACTGTCCGGACGGGGAGTCGGCTCCTCCGCGGAGAGCGCATCGCCCCCGAAGAGAACCAGCAAGGATGCAGCGATCAGAACGACGGACAGCGCGGTGCTCGGCCTCAGGCTCATCGGTTGACCTCCGCGCCTTTTGTACCACCGAGGCGCCCGCCGAGCCTAGGAATCTGTCCGGCGCGCCCGCTCTCGAGCCGGCGCCAGGTGCATCGCCACCAGCAGCCGCTGAAACTCCGGCTCGCCGCGCAGGGGGTCGATGCGGTGGTCCCGCTGGACGAAGATCGGCAGCACCGCGCGCTCTTCGTGCGCCTGCCACAGAAGCCGGATCGCCTCCGCCTTGGAGCCGGCGCCGGCATGGGCGATCGCCAGGCTGAGGGTCTGTCCCGGGGAGCCCGCCTCCTTGGCTTCGAGGTCGGCCAGGATCTGCCGGCCTCGCGCCCGGTCTTGGGGATCGCCCGAGCGCCCCAGGTAGTTGGCCAGGGTCGCCGTCACCTGGGATGAGGAGAGGTACTGGAGCGCCGCCCGGTCGAGCTCCGCCAGGGCCCCAGCGTGATCCCCCAGCTCGTCCAGGGCGATGGCGTAGTACATGCGGATGCCGCCGTGGTCCGGCCCGACGACGAGGGCCTGCGCCAGCGCGTCCCGGCTCTCCGCGTCACGCCCCAGGAACGTCGCCAGCAGACCGTAGGAGAACCGGGTGCTGAGCTCCTCCGCGGGCGGCACCCCGGGCCCGGGACTGAGCGATCGTCCGGGCTTCCCGCCAGGCGGCCTCGTCGTCGCCCGCGAGCATCAGCGCCATCGCCAGGTAGTAGCGGCCGCGCGTCGACTCCGGATCGATCTCCTCGGCCCGGCGGAGCTCGGTGGCCGCCGCCGCCCAGTCGTACTCACCGTTCATCTCCGCGAGGCCGAGGGCGAGGTGCCCCTCCGCGAGATCCGGCGCGCGCTCGACCGCCCGCCGGGCCTCGGCCACGGCGCGGATGTAGAGATCGCGGGACGACTCGTTGGCATTGCCGTTCGACGCCATGAGCGCATGGGTCAAGGCCAGGTGGGCGAGCGCCGGCGTGTACGTCGGGTCGCGATCGAGGGCCCGCTCGAACGCAGCCGCCGCGATCTCGTACCCCTCCCGCGTCCGCTCGAGAAACTTCGCGCGGCCGAGCAGGAACTCGCGATAGGCCGCACCGCTGCCCGTCGCCGTCTTCCCGCCGGGAGGCGCCGCCGCCTCCCGCAGGCTGAGCGCCAGCTCCCGCGCCACCCGCTCGGCGACCGCCTGCTCGGCGGCGAAAAGGGAGCCCATCTCCTGGTCGAACGCCACCGACCAGAGCGCCTGATCGCGGCCGACGTCGAGCAGCTCGCTCGACACCCGCACCGCCCCGTCGGCCGCCTGCACCGTCCCCGTCACCACGAGATCCGCGTGCACCGACCGGGCGACCTCGCGTGGCGCCCCCTCCCCGGGGCGCGCCGCCAGCACTGCCTCGACCGGCCGCACGACGAGCCGGTCCTGCCCACCGAGCGTCCGGGTGATCGCCGCGCTCACCGCCACGCCGAAGGAGGGATCGAGACGATCCGGCGTCAGCACCGTGAACGGCAGCACGGCCACCGAGCGATGAGCATCGGGGACGGTGCTCTCCCGTTGGTCCCGGTCCCACGCCGACCCGAAGCGCCGTCAGGATGGCCACCGCGACCACGACGATCGTCAGCGCGACCACCAGCGCTCCGGGGATCACGCTCCAGCGCCGGGTTCTCTCCCGGAGGCGCCCGCCGCCGAGACGCCACCCGGCCCCGCCTTCCGTCGCCGCGCCGGACGGCTCCTTCTCCGCGCCCGTCTCCGCATCCGTGCCGACGGACGCAGTGCCCACGAACGAGCGCCTCCGCCAGCCGGACCGTCTCGACCGGCGCCGTGAACTGGTAACCCCGCCCGGGCACCGTGGCGATGTAGCGATGCTCCGCGGCGGTATCGCCCAGCGCCTTGCGCAGAACCGACACCGTCTGGGTGAGGTTGGCGTCGATCACCGCCGTCGCCGGCCACACCCGATCCATCAGGGCGTCGCGCTCCACCACCGCCCCCTGGGCCTCCACCAGGGCGGCCAGAACGTCGAACACCTTGGCGGTCAGGCCGACCGGCTCGCCGTCGCGGAGCAGGCGGCGCCCCGCCGGGTCGAGCCGGAACGGACCGAACAGATACACCACGCGGTCCGGCAGTTGCTGCATTGCCTCAAAGATAGCATCCACCGGTCCGTCGAAAGATCGCCCGGAAAAGGCCGGACGGCCGGGCCCGGCGAACCCGGCCCGACCGCCCGGCGACGCGAACGTGCCGAGGACTCTCAGTCCAGGCAGATGTTGCAGGTGTACTGGTAGTAGCCGTTGACCTCGACCTGGCTCGCCGAGTACGCGTGACACTCAGAAGTGATGACCAGGGTCTTGCCGCACAGCCCGAACGCACAGAAGACCTGCGAATCGAGCCGGGTCTTCAGGTTGTTCGTCGCCTGCGTGCAGGTGTAACCCCGCCCGTAGTCCACGTTCGTGGTCTTCTGCGGGCCGCAGTGGCAGTTTCCGGCCGCCTGGGCCTCCGGTGCGAGCAGAGCGCTGGCCCCGGCCAGGGCGAGGACGAACAGAGTGACGGCGATGAGCTTGATACCACGGGATCCCATGAATCGACTCCTTCCCGCTCCCGAGGGAGCGCGTCTCCGGCCCAGCCTTTCCTTCGAGCGACCGCGGGCCGGAAACGAGGTCACCGCCGAGGGTGCGGGCCGGATACCTCGCCGGCCGCACATCGCGGCCGCGGCTCCAGGAACAGGGCTCGATCCTCGGGCAGTCCGAGGTCAAAAGACCTCAAGCGAACCGTCAAAGAATCAAAGACGATCTGAGGGAGGTGAGGGCGAAGCCGGAGCTGGCCGACTCGCGAGCCGATGCGGCGGCGGCCGGCGTGTGAGGTGCCCGTCGGGCGGCCCTTGATCGCGACGATAGGCTGAATAGCATATTTTGGTGCACATCTCCGCCACGCTCCGCGCCGTCGCCCGCCGCCCACCCGCTCCCCTCCTCACCGCCCTGCTGGCCGGTCCCCCCGCCGCCTGGGCCATCGGCTGGATCCCGCTCGGCCCGGACGTCGGCCAGCAGGCCTCAGCCGTCGCCGCCGCCCCGGGATCGCCTCCGGCGTTCTACGCCGCCACCACCGCCGGCATCTTCGGGCGGGTGGGAGACTCCCCCTGGCAGGCGTCGCTCTCCGGCGTGCCACGGGACGCGCGGGCCAACCGGCTCGCCGTCTCCCCCGCCGACCCGAACCGGGTCGTCTGCCTGGGCTCGTGCGGGACGCCCCTGGTCAGCGAGGACGGCGGCCGCCACTGGGTCGCGCGCGGCGACCAGTTCCACCCGCTCCGAGCCCTCCTCCGGCCGTTCGAGGCCCTGGCCCTCCACCCGGACGACCCGGACGTCCTCTACATCGGCGGCCTCGGCGGCATCTTCCGGAGCACAGACGGCGGCGAGTCCTGGCGGCCCGTCACCGACGGGCTCCCCGCCCACGCGCCGGTGCGAGACCTGACCCTCGCCCCCGACCATCCGGAGCGGTTGATCGCCGCGACGCTCTTCGGGCCGTGGCTGAGCACGGACGCAGCGGCCTCCTGGCAGCGCGCCGGCGACGGCATGCCGGCCTGGACGACCGGCCTGGACGACCGCCCTGGCGATCGACCCCGAAGACTCCGACCCTGACAACCCTGGGACCCTATTCGTCGGAGCCGTCGGGCGCGGCCTGCTGTCGACCGCGGACGGAGGAGGGACCTGGTCCCCGGTCGAGACGGTCCCGGACGTCCATGTGCCCCCTCCCAACAACCGCCCCACCCCGACCCTTCCCGCCCCGGTTTTCGACCTGGCGTTCCTCCCGGGTTCGCAACCGGCGGTCCTCCTGCTGGCGACCGCCGGCTACCGGCAGGGTCCCGGCGTTCCCGGGCCGCTGCGATTCGGCCTTCTGCGGAGCACGGACCTGGGGGCGACCTGGGACGAAGCCAACGACGGCCTGTCGAGCACCTCCGTGGGGCGCCTGGTCGTCGCTCCGACGAGCGGTCCCGAGGCCGCTCCCACCGTCTACGCCATCGAAGCGTCCTTCGGACACGGAATCCTCGCGGCCAGCGACGACCGGGGACTCACCTGGAACACGATCTTCGATCCCAACGAGGGGGTCCAGGCGATGGCGGTCGACCCGTCGGACCCAGCGCTCCTGTTCGCCGCCGTCGGCAGGGACTCGTCGCTTCACAAAGCGATCTACCGCAGCCGGAACGGCGGCGCCACGTGGACCGAGGTCTTCTCCTTCCCGGAAGAAGGCACCCGCGCGGTGACCTCCCTCCTGGTGCTTCCGGCGGCCGCACAGGGTGATGCGCCGGATGTGCCGAGCACAATCCTCGCCGGCCTGGGCGCCCCGCCCCCGGCCCACGCCGCCGGCACCGGGGTTCTGTTCCGGAGCCTCGACGGCGGCGACACCTGGGAGCTCGCCGACGGCGACCTGCCCCGCGCCGACCCTCTCCCCATCGGCGTCACCGATCTGGCCTCCGACCCGACCGATCCGTCCGTCGCCTGGGCCGCCACCTCCGGCGCAGGCGCCTACCGGAGCACCGACCGAGGGACCACGTGGACACCGATCTCCTCCGGGCTCGAGAATCGCGGGATCGAGCGTCTGGTCTCCGGGAGCGGAACCCTCTACGCCATCACCCAAGGCGGCGTCCACCGCCTCGACCCGAACGCCCCCGCGGACGAGCCGCCTCCGCCCACCGGCCCCTGGATCGAGGACCCGGCCTTCCCCGGCTTCCGGTTCAAGGTGCGGATCACCAACCAGGCCGGCGCCAGCCTCCGGGGAGCCCGCGAACCCAACTGCCTGCCGGAGACCGTCTGCGTGAGCGGCGCCCTGCCCGGGCGCTCGGAAGTCTTCCTCCGGATCGTCGGGCCGAAGCCGAACGGCTACCTCTGGCCGACCCTGGTCAAGCTCTCCACCTCGACGGTCGAGACCTGGATCGAGCGCACCAGCGACGGCCTGCTGCGCTACTACGAGCTCCCCGGCGCCCGCCCTGGCGTCGACGAGCTCCCGGGCCTGTCCGATCGCTACGGCTTCCCGCCGGAGCAGCAGGGCTTCTGATGGCGAGCCGGTTCCAGCCGGCTCCGGCCCGAACGCGACTCACCACCGATGCTCGTGGACCCGGTTCCACGGGATGATCGCCGTGTGGCTCCTCCGTTGGGCCGTGTCGCCCCCGTAGACCAGGCGCATCTCGCTGGCGAGGTGGGGCTGATGGTCCCCGACTTCGGCACGGAAACGGTCCAAGGTCTTCAGGAAGCCGCTGGCGATCGTCGCCGCGGACTTCGCCTCGGCGACGACGAGGCGCTCACCCTCTTCGACCAGCAGGTCGACCTCGAGCCCTCGCGTTTCGCGATAGTGGAACATGCGCGCCGGAAGCGCCCGATGAACCCGCCACTTGTAGACCTCGGAGACGACCCAGCTCTCGAAGAGAGCGCCGCGGAGCGGGTGGCGGCGCAACTGGCCCGGTTCGACGATTCCAAGAAGGTGGCAGGTGAGGCCGGTGTCCATGAAATGGAGCTTCGGTGCCTTGACGATCCGCTTGCGTGCGTTTCGATGCCAGGCCGGGAGCCGCAGGCAGAGGAAACTTGCCTCCAAGACCGAGAGCCACGCCCGGACCGTCGGATGCGAGACCCCCACGTCTGCGCCCAGGGTGGACAGATTGAGCTCAGTCGCGGTCCGGCCCGCCGCCAGTTGGAGAAAGCCGCCGAAGGCTTCGAGGTCGGTGACGTTGAGCACCTGGCGCACGTCCCGTTGGAGGTAGGTCGCCGTGTAGTCGGCCAACCAGCGCGCTGGCTCGAGACCCTGGTCGTAGATCCGGGGATAGGAACCGGTCCAGATCAGCGTCCACAGGTCGGTCGGGGCGTCGCTGAACCGGGCCAGCTCGTCGAAGCTCAGCGGCAGCAGGTGGAGGAGCGCGATCCGCCCCGCCAGGCTCTGGGTGATCGCCTCGGTGAGGCCGAAGTGCTGAGACCCCGTGAGAATGAATCGTCCCGGCTCAGGGCGCTCGTCGACCACCTCCTGCAAGTAGCTGAAGAGGTCGGGGACGCGCTGCACCTCGTCCAGGATCGCGCCGTCCGCGAACTCGCGCAGGAAGCCGCGAGGATCCTCGGCCGCGTAGCGTCGGGTGTCGAGAGGCTCCAACGAGACGAACGGCTTGTCCGGGAACGTGCGGCGGCAGAGTGTCGTCTTGCCCGCTTGCCGTGGACCGGTGACGGCCACCACCGGCATCCTGGCCGCCGACTCGACCAGCGGACCAGAGAGATTGCGCTCGACGAACATGCACGGATTGTAAATGAGACTTTCAATCTGTACAAGTCATACCGAAAGCCGGCGGGCGATGGTCCGGGACTCCTGCCAGGCGGCCTCGTCGTCTCTCGCAAGCATCAGCGCCATCGAAGCGCCATCGACAGGAGGTACTGGCTGAGCGTCGACTCCGGGTCGAGCGCTTCGGACCAGTGAAGCTCCGCGCCGGCCACGCCCGGTCCGTCTACCGCAGCCGGGACGGCGGCGCCACCTGGACCGAGGTCTTCTCCTTCCCCGAAGAAGGCACCCGCGCGGTGAGCTCCCTCCTGGTGCTTCCAGCGGCGGAGCCGCGCGGTACAAGCGGGTTAGCCGCCCCCACTTGTCCAGTATGACCCTCGGTGCTACCATCACGACATGCCCGCCGCCAAGATTGCCGTATCCCTCGACCGCGATGCCCTGAAAGAGGCTGACAGACTGGTGCAGGCCGGTGTCTTCCCAAGCCGTAGCCGGCTGATTCAGGATGCTCTTGCCGAGAAGCTGGAGAAGATGCACCGTGTTCGCTTGGCGCGAGAGTGTGCCAAGCTCGATCCCGCAGAAGAGCAGACAGCCGCCGAGGAGTTTCTCTCCAGCGAGACCGCATGGCCCGAATACTGAGGGGCGATGTTGTCTGGGCTGAGCTCAATCCGGTCCGCGGCCACGAACAGGCAGGACGCCGACCGGTTGCGGTCCTGAGCGAGGACGTATTCAACGAGCGATCCGGAACCGTAATCGCGGTGGCCATGACGAGTCGCCAGCCCAAGGCGGGTTTTCCACTCACGCTCGAGATCCAGTCCACGAAGCTGCCCAAACGCTCCTGGGTCAAGATGAGCCAGATTCGGACACTCTCGACTGATCGACTCGGCCGCCGCTTGGGCCGCCTCGCTCCTGACGAACTAGAACTCGTCATCTCTGGTCTCAACGAAATCCTCGGCGGCTAACGTTGAGTAAGCGGGCACGGGATAGCGGTAACGCGACGTATATCTCGCCGCAGAAGTCCTCGCCCAAGCCCGGGCACCTTTCATGCTGAATATCCGCTAGCACTGCGATACCGCGAAATGTACCAGGTCGGCCCGAAGGGCCAAAGACGCCTGAAGCCGCGACGCAGAGTGGCGGCCAGCGTGGCGCCTAGTTGCCACCTCCCCGGGCAGGAGACATGCTCCCGGGAAAACCTGGCCTTCTCAGTCGGTCCCTAGCAGCCCGTTGTGAAAGTCCGCCAAACGCCCGCCCTCTGCTCACACCAACGCGTGGCAGAGCAGCGCCGTCAACACGCCCAGGTAGTTCCCCAGGGCGTAGCCGATCAGGGCCAGCATGATCGAAACGGGGACGAGCTCTTCGCGGTGGAAGCCGGCGGCCACGGGGGCTGAGGCGGCGCCGCCGACGGCGGCGACGCTGGCGACGGCGGCCATGCTGACGTCGACGCGGAAGAGGCGGGCGGCGAGGGTGATGAAGAGGAAGTGGACCGCGATGCAGACGAAGCCGGCGACGAGGAACCACTGGGCGCCCCCGAGCTTCGAGAGGTCGGCGGTCGCCCCGATCATGGTCATGTAGATGTAGACGAAGGTCATCGAGAGCGGTTCGGTGCCGGGTACTTTGCGGAGCGGGGTGGCGGAGAGGGCGATGCCGAGGGTGGTGACGAGGAGCATGGCCCAGGTCTTCTGGGTGAGCACGGGAGGCATTTCCGGCAGGAGCCGGGAGACGAGATCGGCGACGACGATGGCCGACAGGGCGAAGCCCAGGAGGGTGAGGATGTCCTTGAAGTGCACCTCGTGGGTCTTCTTCTCCACTTCCTGGGTCGCCTCGACGATGTGGTCGATCTGTTCCTGGGAGACGCGGCTGAAGCGGTTGAACCACCCCGACCAGCTCTTGCAGGTCAGGATGATCGGGAAGTAGACCAGGTAGACGAAGTTGTCGACGATGACGACCACGCCGACGAACTCGTGCGGTGTCTTCAGGCTCTCCGCCACCGCCGCGAGGTTGCCGGTGCCGCCGATCCAGCTCCCCGCGAGCGCGCCGAAGCCGGACCAGGCGGCCGCCGGCAGCCCCCAGCGGAAGGCGTAGAAGGAGACCACCGCCCCGACGACGATGCCCAGGGAGCCGACCACCAGCACCCCCGCGCCCCGCCAGGCAACCCGCATCGCCTGGCGGATGTCGATGTCGAGCAGCATGAGCACGATAAAGAGCGGCACGGCGAACGACTTGAACGTGTCGTAGACCGGGCTCGCCTTGGGGATGACGCCCGCGTTGCTCATGAAGATGGGCATCAGGAAGATCCAGATGATCGCGGGCAAGAAGTCGAAGATCTTCCACCGCGTCCGCTTCTCCAGCCAGACGAAGAAGACCGGGATCATGATGATCACGGCCATGACGCTGATCGGATCTCTGAATAGAGCTTCGCTCTCCATGGCGCCTCGCTTCCCGCGGCCCTCTGGAGAAGGCCGCGAACCTCTACAGGGTCGTGCGGAGGCGGGAGTCTAGCAGTCCGCGGCGGGGGCTTGCTGAACCTCGCGAGCGCCTTGCGGGATTCTGCTCGAGACTCCTAGCAGGGCTGGGCAGGCGGCGCCCCGACCTCGGCCAGCAGGCCGGCCATGCTGTCCAGGCGCTCGGCGCTCTGGTCGTGGGCGCGGAGGAAGGTCTGGGGGCGGCTGAGGACGGTGCCCATGCGCATGCCCTTGCGGAGGCCTTGGAAGGTCACCTGCCGGGTGGCGAGGGCGGCGAGGAGGCCGAGGGCGACCTTGAGCCGCCCGTGGGCGGCGTAGCGCACGTCCATGGTGGTCTTCCACAGGCTGCCCAGCTCGGCGTAGAACTCCTCGAGCGGCAGCCGGGTCGGCAGCACCGCGTGGGTGATGTCGAACAGCTCCCAGTCCTCGGTCACCACGTCGTCCTCGACCTCGTCCCAGAGGTCGGTGCCGGGCAACGGGGTCAGGACGGAGAAGCCGCTGTTGTAGGCGCCGGTGCGCTCGACCCAGCGCTTGAGCTTGTCGAAGTCTTCGTGCTCCCAGCTCGGATCGACGATGAAGTTGGGCGTGTAGCCCACGTCCAGGTCCTGGAGGATCTCGATCGCCCGGTTGTTGTTGGCGACGGTGTTCTTCTTGTTGACCGAGGAGAGGCCGGCGTCGTCGATTTTTTCGAGGCCGAGGAAGATGGTCATCCTGCCGCAGCCGCGCCAGGTCTCGATCAGGTCCGGGAACTTGCAGATGATGTCCGAGCGGGTCTGGATCGTGTAGTGCTTGCGGATGCCGGAGGCCTGGATCGCCGCCGCCAGCTCACGCCCCCGCTTGGCGTTCATCCAGAAGATGTCGTCCGTGATGAAGACGTTCGGCGCCTCGATCTGGGCGAGCTCGCGGACCACCCGATCCGGCGACTTCTCGCGGAAGGTGCTCTCGTGGAACTTCCACACCGAGCAGAAGTTGCACTTGAACGGGCAGCCGCGGGCGGTCTCGAGCAGCGCCAGCGGCCGGCGGAAGCTGATGTAGTACTCGCCGGCGTAGTCCGAGATCAGGTGGCGCGCCGGCATTGGCAGCTCGTCGATGTCCTTGCGGGCCGGCGCGTGGCCGGTCGCCACCGGCCGGGCCGGACGGTTGAGCAGCAGGCCGGGAACGGCCTCGAGAGCGGCCGGGTCCTGCCCCCGGCTCCAGGCGTCGACCAGCGCCGGCATGATCTCCTCGCCGTCACCGACCGCCACCACGTCGATCGACGGGTGCAGGAACCACGACGGGTCGCGCGACGCGTCGTGCCCGCCCACCACGAGCAGGGCGTCCGGCAGCTCTCTCTTGACCCGCTTCGCCAGCCGCAGCAGGCGGTAGCGCTCGGTGGTGAAGTTGCACTGGAGGCCGACGATGTCGGGCTCGAACCGCCGGGCCTTGGCCAGCCCGCGCTCGAGCCCTTCGATGCGCAGGTCGACGATCCGGCAGGTGTGGCCGTCGCGCTCCAGGCCGCCCGCCACGCACTCGAGCCCCAGGGGCTCGACGAACGTGATCATCTCGAGCCCGATGATCCCTCCGACCGGTGCTTTCAGAAATGCGACCTTCATCGGTATCTCCTGTGCGCAACCGAAGCGCTCAAGTTCGCGCGACCCGGATCACTCGCCAGAGCACAGCCCGGCGAGGGCACATCCGTCGACACGATGGCTCATAATAAACGAATCGACTGCATTCCCGCCCGGGCCCGGGTTAGTGTGGGTCGGTCTTCCCCGCGGGCTTTCCGCCGTCCGCCGGCTCGGCGATGAAGTTCTCAGGCAGCGAGCCTTCCGTCTGCACCACCGCGATCTCGACCCGGCGGTTGCGCTGGCGCGACGCCGGATCCGTGCCTTCGACCAGCGGCGCGGACTTGCCGAACCCCTTGGCCTGGATCCGTTCCGGCTCGACGCCCGCTTCGATCAGGTACTCGCGCACCGCCTGCGCGCGCCGCTCGGAGAGCTCCTGGTTGTACTCGACGGTGCCGACGTCGTCGGTGTGGCCGTAGACCTGGATGCCGAAATCCTCGGCGGTCAGGAGGACCCCGGCGATGCGGCTGAGGATCTCCCTGTTCTCGGGGCGGAGCTTGCGCCTTGTTGAAATCGAACTCGATGCTGTCGCCCAGGTTCATCACCATGCCGAGGGCGGTGCGGCGGGTCTCGGCGATCTTGCCCAGCGTCCGCTGGAGGCGATCGAGCTCGCGCTCCTTCTGGGCGCGGACCTTGGCGAGGAGCTCGCGGGCGACGGCCGCCTCCTGCTCCGCCCGGGTGGCGTCGATGATCGCGTCGCGCTGCTTCTGCTCGGCCTGGTGCCGAGCCTCGGTCGCCTCCGCCGCGTGACTCAGGGCTGTCTCGGCCTCGCTCTTGGCAGTCCGGGCCTCGCCGCGGGCCGAGCTCGCCTGCTCCTCGGCCACGCGCGCCCGCTCCGCCAGCCGCTGGGAGAGGTCTTCCGCCCGCGACGCCCGCTCCTCGGCGGCGTCCGCCCGGGTCCGGGCCGCCTCGGCCTGCTTCTCGGACTGCGCCAGGTCCCCCTGGAGACCGGCGACGCTCGATCGCAGCCCGGAGATCTCCGCCCGCAGCTCCTTGAGGGTCCGGTAGCCGAAACCGCCGGCGAGCCCGAAGGCGGCGACGAGGGCGGCGAGCACCACGACGGACACGACGTTTCTTCGTTCCATGACACCCGATCCAACGGTGCGCCGGCGGACCGGATTCCGCCGATCGGCCGGGGTCCAGGCGGTTCGCCCGCTCGTCTCGGCTCAGCCCCGAGACTCGACGTACTCCCGGAGCGCCCGAGCGTTGTTGTGGTCCGGCTCCTTCGAGCTGTAGACGAAGGTCACGCCCCCTTGGCGCACCCGCACCACGAGCTCGTCGAGGCCGGCCGGCCCCGCATCCAGCTCGGCGAAATAGCGCACCTTGAACTCCTCCCACTCCCCGGGCCGCTGGTGGTACCACTTGCGCAGCTCGTTCGACGGCGCAACCTCTTTCGACCAGAAGTCGATCCGCGCCGTCGCCTTCGAAATCCCCCGCGGCCACAGCCGGTCGACCAGAATGCGCACCCCGTCCGCCTCGCTCGGCTCTTCGTACACCCGCTTGATCCGGACGTCCATCGATGGCCTCCTTGCCAGTCGTCGGGCAGATCCTACCTGGCGGGGGACCCAGACGCCCTTCAGGACGCGACCCAGCCCGCCTCGGCCAGGGCCCGTTCGATCGTCTCGTTCCCGGGAACTCCGGGATGCCCCGGCTGGTGGTCGGGGTAGACCCTTCAGGTGAAGCCGTAGGACCGTTGCCGCTCTCCCTGCGGATCAGTCGGGTCGGTCGGTTCGATCGGGTCCATCGGATAGAGATCGCGACCGTCGAGCCGGATCGTCGGGCTGCCGGGCATTCGGAGCTCGCGGGCGTGCTCCTCGCTGGTGACGACGACGGGATGGACGGCGGCCTCGACCTGCTTGCGGGCGAGGATCTCGCGGAAGCTCGCGACCGCGAGCGGGCCGTTCTCTCAGCCGGGACGCATGAGGACAGTGGCGACCCGTCGTTCGTCTGCTCCGTCGGCCATCTCCGGCAGCTTAGCGTAGCGGTCTAGGGTCCTCTACCCGGCGATCTACCCGGCGAGAAGCGATCCGATGAATCGTACATTCTTCCTATGAAAGGTACGTTGTATCTCGTGAATCGTCCCGTTTGGCAATGAGCGACCGCGCCCTCACGCTGCGCTGCCCCGCGGGCTCCCTGTAGACTGACCGCATGTCCAGGCTGTTCGACTCGGTGACCTTCCGTGACTCGTGACTCCCTCTCCCCCGTCCGGGCGAGCTACGACGCCTGGGCGGCGACGTACGACTCCGACCGCAACCGCACCCGGGATCTGGATCGGGCGGTGACACGCGAGGTGCTGGACGGTCTCGCGGTCCGTTCCGCGATCGAGATCGGCTGCGGCACGGGGAAGAACACCGCCTTCCTCGCCCGGGGCGCCGAGCGGGTCCTGGCGCTCGACTTCTCGCCGGGGATGCTCGGGATCGCGCGGGACAAGCTGGGCACGGAGACGGGACTGAGATCGGAGACGGCGCCGAGAGCGAGGTCAGGATCGAGGCGGGTCGCCTTCGCCGTGGCAGACGCGACCGCCGGCTGGCCGTGCCGTGACGGTTGGGCGGATCTCGTCACCTGCAACCTGGTGCTCGAACACGTCCCGGCGTTGGCCCCGGTCTTCGCCGAGGCGTGCCGGACGCTCGCGCCGGGCGGCTGGTTCTTCGTCTCCGAGCTCCACCCCGAGCGCCAGGTCCGGGGCACCCGGGCGCGCTTCGAGCAGGCCGGCATCACCACCGAGATCGAGGCCTTCGTCCACCCGGTCGAGGAGTTTCTGGAGGCGGCGGAGGCGGCCGGGCTGTCGATCGTGCGCCGGGACGACTGGTGGCACGAGGAGGACACGGGCAAGCCGCCGCGGGTGATCTCGTTCCTGTTCTCCCGCTGAGCCGCGCTCGGCTCAGGTCTCGGCGGCAGGACGACTCCGCGCCACGCTACCGCGCGAGGCCACCGGCAGGGTCACCGCGATTACCGCGCCTCCGCCCTCGGCGTTGTCGGCTTCGAGGGTGCCACCGTGGAGCTCGACCAGGGACTTGGCAATGGCGAGGCCGAGGCCGGTGCCGCCACAGGTGCGACCGCGTGACGGATCTCCGCGGGAGAAGCGCTCCGCGACCCGCGGCAGGTCGTCCTTCGCGATGCCCGGACCGTGGTCGCGCACGCTGAGCCGGATCATGGGGTGGTCGTGACCCTCGACACGGGCGGAGACGACGATCGACCGCGCGGAGCTGCCGCTCGCGCCGTGGACCCGCGCGTTCTCGAGCAGGTTGAGGAGGACCTGGCGCAGGCGTCGGGGATCGAAGTCGACCCGCGGAAGCCCCGGCGGGAGGTCGATGACCAGGCCGGGCCGTCGATCCGACCGGGGGCTAAGACCGGGACCGTCGGCCGACAGACGTCCTCGATCGAGGCCCGGCTCGAGGCCGCCATCGAGGTCGGGCTCGGGGCCGGGCTCGTGACCTGAGTCGAAGCCGAGCGACCGGGCAGCGGCAAGGACTTCGTCCTTCAGGGAGAGGGGCTGGCGGTCGAGGGTGAGCCGGCCGGCGTCGGCCAGGGCGAGATCCTGCAGATCGTCGACCAGGCGGCCCAGGTGGTCGGTGTCCTCGACGAGGGAGGCGACGGTTTCCGGCGTCGCCGCGACCAGCCCGTCCTGGATCGCCTCGAGCTGGGCGCGGAGCGCGGCCAGGGGGGTGCGCAGCTCGTGGGCCACGTCGGCGACCATCTGCCGGCGGAGCCCCTCGGCGCGCTCCAGGGCGCCGGCCATCTGGTTGAAGGCCCGTCCCAGGCGGCCGAGCTCGTCGTCCGAGCGCACCCGGACCCGGCGGCCGAGATCGCCCGCGCCGAGCGCCCGCGCCGCCTCGGACAAGGCTTCTATCGGCCGCACGATCCGCCGGACCAGGAGGCCTCCCAGAAGCAGTGCCAGGGCGGCCACGCCACCGGCGGCTGCCAGCAGGCGGCGGTCGACCTGGGAGAGCGCCTCCCGGCGGTCCGCGGCACGCTCGGGGGAGGAGCGGAGGATCGGCAGCAGAGTTCCGATCTGCGTTCCCTCCCGGTCCCGGACGGGCAGCCCACCTCGTAGCTCCAGGACTTCGTTCCGCCCCCCGTTCGCGATCGTCCACTGCGCCTTGATCATGCCCTCCTCGGTGCCGCCGAGCGGCTTGGCCTCCACCCGGTCCGACGGCATGTCGCGCCCGACCACCAGCCGGGCCCGGGCGTCGAACAGGGCGATGCCGGGCACCTGGGGCAGGCCGGCGGTCGTCCGGGCGAAGTCGTCCAGGATGCCCTCGGCAGCGCGGAAGTCGCCGTCCCGCCACCACGCCTCCTCGAGGTCGCGGCGCAGGGTCTTGGCCAGGGCGAGGTCCGCCTCTTGGCCCCGCGCCTCCTCCAGCTCGACGATCTGGTGGAGGCCGGTCCGGGTGACGCCGCGGCTCAGCACTCCCAGGAGGGCGATCGCGGTGACCACCAGCAACCCCAGGGCGAGGAAGATCTTGAGACGCAGGCTGCTCACGGCACCTCTCCAGAGTCGGGTCCGGAGTCGAGAGCTGGCTCGGACTCGGCGGAGACCGCCCGCTGAGCGAGCCGGTAGCCGACACCGAAGACAGTCTCGACGTAGCGCGGGTTCCGCGGATCGGGCTCCAGGGCGCGGCGCAGGTTCTTGACGTGGGCGTCGATGGTCCGGTCGCCGCCCTCGAAGTCCGGGCCGAGGGCGCGCTCGATCAGCTCGTCGCGGGTGAACACCCGGTTCGGATGGCGGGCGAGGGCGGCCAGCAGGTCGAGCTCGGTGGGGGTCAGCCGCACGGACCGGCCGGCGCGCTCGACCGTCCGTGCTCCGAGGTCGATCACCAGGTCGGCGACGCGTAGCACCTCGGGCGGCGCTCCCCGGCCCGGCGCCGTCTCCTCGGCCCGGCGCAAGACCGCCCGGATGCGGGCCATCAGCTCCCGCGGGCTGAACGGCTTCGCCAGGTAGTCGTCCGCCCCCAGGTCGAGCCCGCGGACCCGATCGTCCTCGGTCGTGCGCGCCGTCAGCATGATGATCGGCACGCGCGACACCTCCCGCAGGCGGCGGCAGACCGCGTAGCCGTCGAGGCCGGGGAGCATGAGGTCGAGGACCACCAGGTCGAACGGCGCGCCTGTGCGGCTGTCCACAGCTCTGGCACCACCGGCGCGGCCACCGTCAGTGCGGCCCACCGCACCGGTCGCCTGCTCGACCGCCTCCCGCCCGTCCGCCACCCAGACCGCCTCGTAGCCGGACGCCTCCAGGTACAGACGCACCGTACGGGCGACCTTGGGATCGTCCTCGACCAGCAGGATGCGCGCGGTGGGAACCATGGCCGCCCAGACTACCGCCGCCGGACTACTTCCGGTCCGGCGCAGCGGGCGGCACCAGCGCTTCGAGCCTCCGGGCCAGCTCGATCCCCAAGCCCTCGGCGGTGGGCGGGTCGAAGTTCGACAGGATGATCGCCACGTGGCGGCCGCTCCCTTCGAGAATTGCGTTCACTCCCGGCGCCCCACCGGCGACGCCGATCGAAAACTCCGCCCGCGGTGCCTTCGGCGGCTCCGGCGGCAGCTCGCCGGTGAAGAACCAGGTGGTGTAGCGGGGATCGAGCAGGCGGTAGCCGCGCAGTGCGCGATCGAAGGCCAGCAGGTCGGCAGCGGTGACCACGGAGCTGCCGGCCCCCATCCCCACCACCGGCAGCATGAAGATGGCAGGGCGAAGCGGCGCCGGCCCGGCGGACCCGTCCGGACCGTCAGGACGATCCGGGCCAGCCGGCCCAGCCGGGTGATGGGGGCGACCGGTTTCGGGAAGTTGGCGGGGCTGGCGCGTGTAGCTCTTCGCCACGTCGTGGCGGATCTCGTCGCGGGCGGCGAACGCGGCGCCGGTCATGCCGGCGGGCTCGAAGACGTGGTGGGTCACGTAGTCGGCGTAGGACTCGCCGGAGACCCGGGCGACGATCGCCCCGAGCACGATATAGCCGGCGTTCGAGTAGCTGCGATCGGTCCCCGGCTCGAACAGCAGCGGCTGGTCCGCGAACAGCGGGAAGTAGTCGCGGTTCGTCCGGTAATCGGCCTTGTCGGCGTGGAAGTACCGCGGGCCGAAAAGGTCCCCGAGACCGGAGGTGTGGTGGAGGAGTTGGGCGACGGTGATCCGCCGTCCGACGTCCGGGTTCGGATAGTCCGGCAGGAGATCGAGGAGCGTGTCGTCGAGCGAGATCTTGCCGGCCTCCAGGAGCTGGCCGATCGCCACCTTGGTGAACTCCTTCTCGATCGAGCCGACGTCGAAGCGGGTGCTCATGCGGTTCGGGATGCTCCAGTCCCGGTCGGCCAGCCCGTAGGCGCCTTGGAAGATCGGTTCGCCGTCGATCGCCAGCAGCACGGTCCCGGAGAAACGGTCGGCGGCGGCCAGGTCTCGGAAGTAGCGGTCCAGGACCGCGCGGTCGGACTCGCCGAGCCTACCGCTGCCATCGGCCGCGGAGAGCGACGGCAGCGGCGGCAGGTCGCTCGGCAGCGCCGGGGTGATGTCGATGCCCAGGCCGGCGATCCACGCCTGGCCCCCCGGCGCCTTGTCCTTCTCACCATCCGAGCTCGGGGCGAACACCAGCTCGAAACGCACCGGGTCGTCCACCCCTTCGGCGGCCGTCTCCACCACCACGCGGTCGGCCCCTTCGGCCGCGATGCCGCGCACCTCCACCCGTCCCAGATCCTTCATCATCCGGGAGAACAGCTCGAGCCGGTCGTTCTCCTTCCGCTCGGCGAGCCACTCCGGCGTCGCGTGGCCCCGGAGGAAGGCGATCACCGTGGCCGGATCGCCGCTGTTGAACGCGTCGACGAAGCCGTGGACCACGGCCTCCCGTGCGGCGTCGGCCGGCGCTGCGGCGCCCAGTGCGGTCACGGCGGCCGCGGGCGCCGGGGACGGCGCGCCCAGGAGCAGCAGCGTGGCGAGGGCGGCGAGCGTCGCGGCCTGCAGCCGGCCGCGTCGTCCACGGCCGCCTGGACGAGGAGCTTGGAAGGATCTGGAGCATCGGGCGGATCGATTCACGGGGGCACTCTCCTTGGATCGTCTCGGGTCGGTCGTAGGCGGCTCGGTCCGAGCCTCTCGGCGCGTCGGAACCCAGGTCCGGCCGATCTCGCGCCTCGCACCGGTCGCACCGACCTCGCCGGTCGCGATCGCCGCGAGATCTCCGGGGGCCGGGCTCGCCTGCCGTCGGCGGGATCGTAGGAAGCAGGTGTGAAGAGGATGTGAAGCCGCGACGGCCGCGACGGACCGCCTCCGTCTGCTAAATTGACGCACTGACAACCACACTCCCGACCATGCGCTTCGCCCGCTTCGCCCTCGTCGCCCTCCTGGTGGTCATCGCGCTCCAGGTGGCCTACTACGCACCCCGGCTGCCGCGCACCGTAGCCTCCCATTTCGGGCTCGACGGCCAGCCGGACGGCTGGATGCCGAAAACGGCGTTCCTGGAGCTCTACGCCGTCATCGTGGTGATCACGGTCGGCCCCTTCCTGCTCCTGCCACTCCTGTTGAAACGCATCCCCGACGACCTCGTCAACCTGCCCCACAAGGACTACTGGCTGGCGCCGGAGCGGCGGGACGAGACCCACCGGACGATCGCCGTCTACCTCGTCTGGTTCGGGGTCGGAACCCTGATGCTGGTCAGCCACGTCATGGGCGTGTCCTTCGCCGCGAGCCTCGACCCAGGCCCGGCCTCGCCCGGCACCTTCTGGTGGGCCCTCGGCCTGTACCTGGCGTTCACCGTCGTCTGGCTCGTGCTCTTCGTCCGGCGCTTCCGCCAACCCCGGTCCGGCCCTTCGACCGGCTGACTCGACCGACCGACTCGACCGGCTGGGAAGCCGACCCACTCGCGACCTCGTCCCTTCAAGGAGCCCCGTCATGACCGATCGCCGCTCCCCACTTCTCCTTCCGCTCCTCACCGTCGCCGCCCTCGGCGCGGCCCTCCTGCTCGACCTGGCACCGGTCGGCGCCCACCCGACCGCATCCCAGGACGCGGCCCCTGCCGGTGCCGAGCCGATGGAGTTCGACAGCTATCAGCTCGTCCTCCTGAACCGCCCGGCCCACCGCCCAGACGTATCCGACGACGAAGCCCGGAAGATCCAGGCCGCCCACCTGGGCCATATCCGGCGCATGGCCGAGGAAGGGTACGCGGTCGTCGCCGGGCCCTTCGGCGATCAGGATGACGAACGGAAACGTGGCCTCGTCCTCTACCGCGTCGGCTCCGTCGACGAAGCGCGACGCCTGGCCGAGCAAGACCCGGCGGTCCAGGCCGGCCTGCTGGAGGTCGAGGTCATGACCTGGTACACGGAGAAAGGAGCCCTCGCCTTCCCCGGCGTCGAAGGCATCAGGAAGGACGGAGCGGAGGAGTGACGAGCGAAGGCCGATCGAGTGCAGCGAGGTGCGCCATTGGCTGACTCCGCCATTGACTGATACCCTCCTCTGGTGCGGGTGGTCTGGGATGAGGAGAAGAATCGTGCGAATCAGGCCAAGCACGGCGTTTCGTTCGAAGAGGCACGGTCGCTCCTGACCTCGGGCGCCGACTTCCTTGAGATCTTCGACGCAGAGCACTCCGACGACGAAGATCGGTTCATCGCCATCGGCTCGATCGAGCGAGGGTTGGTCCTGGTCGTCTGGACCGAACAGGAAGAGGCAACCATCCGCATCATCAGCGCCCGATGGGCCACCCGGAAAGAGCGAGCCCATTTCGACGCCTTCATGGAGAGACGACCATGACCGAGATTCCTGAGCTGACAGAGGATCAACTGGCAAGTGCGGTCCCGGCAAGCGTACGCAGGCGCTTGATGCTGGGGCGGTTCGAGACCGGCGATGACGTGGCCGCCCTCCGCCGGTTCGTCGGCCTGACCCAGGTCGATTTCGCGCGAGCGATGGGGATCAGTGTGCACACTCTGAGGAACTGGGAGCAGGGACGCCGCCATCCGGAAGGCCCCGCGGTCGCCCTTCTCCGCATCGCCGCCCGGCATCCGCGCATCATCCGAGAGAACCTCGCCTCCGCCGCGTGAGGCGCTGAGCGACGATCTGACGGAACAACGGACGTGTCGGACGACCCCCACCGCTACGCCTACCTCCACGGCTTCGCCTCCGGACCGCTGACCCGCAAGGGGCAGGATCTCCGGCGGCGCCTGGAGCGCCGGGGGATGGAGCTGGTCCTGCCCGACCTCAACCGCCCGTCGTTCGCCGAGCTGACGGTCGAGGGCGCCCTGGCCGCGGTCGACGAGCTGGTGAAGGCCAGCCCGGCGGGGACGATCTGGCGCTTCATCGGCTCGAGCTTCGGCGGCCTCGTCGCCGCGATCTGGTGCGGACGCAACCCGGAGCGGACCGACCGCCTCCTCCTGCTCTGCCCTGGGTTCGACCTGGCCCGCCGCTGGCCCACGCTCCTCGGCTCCGATGCCCTCGAGACCTGGCGGCGCGACGGCAGCTACGCCATCGAAGACGGCGCCGGCGTCCTCACCCCGGTCCACTGGGGGTTCTGCGAGAGCGTCCAGCGCCACCCGGCCTTCCCCGAGGTCCCCTGCCCGACCCACATCCTCCACGGCCGACAGGACGAAACCGTCCCGATCGAAAGCTCCCGCCGCTACGCCGCGGTCCACCCCCACGTCACCCTGATCGAAGTCGACGACGACCACTCGCTGCTCAACTCCCTCGACCGGATCGAGGAGGAGGTGGCGGGGTTTCTGCTCGCGGAGTGACGACCGCGACAGCGCGCGCGGAAGAGCTGTCCAGCCCGTCTCCCGTTCACCGACCCAGGGCCGCGGTCATCTGCGCCGCCATCGTCCGAGCCGGGCTGGCCGGTTCGAGGCGGTGGTAGAAGGCGGCGCGGTCGAGGAGCTCGCCGGCGAGAGCGGTGAGGAGGACCCAGGGCCAGTGGACGTCGGTGGCGGCCAGGATCAGGGCGGCGGCGAGGAGCAGGAGGCGGAGGGTCAGGAGGGGGACGGGGAGGGTGCGCTCGCGGAGGGTCAGGACGAGCTTGAGCAGGGCGGCCGGTGCCCAGGCGAGGGGGAGCTGGACGGCGAGGCCGACGAGGAGGGCACCGGTGAGCCAGGCGTCGGCGCTGTGGAGGCGGCGTGCGCCGGGACGCGGGATGGCCCGGTAGACGGCGTCGATGGCGAGCAGGGCGCCGGTGCCGAGGAGGACGGCCAGGGCGCCGACGGGGAGGCGGAGCGGCGCGCCGGCCGGGAGCAGGAGGGAGAGGAAGCCGGTGCCGAGGAAGGCCGAGGAGAGGGCGATCTCCCGGCTGAGGGGCGAGGTGCGCAGGTTGAGGATCGCCCGCCAGGCGCGGGAGGGGCGGCCGAGGTGGAGGGTGCTGAGACCCATCGACAGGCCGCCGGCGCCGAGGAAGGCCCAGGGGGTCCACGGAGCCCACCGTGGGGGGACGCTCTCGGGGCGGACGAGGCCGGCGGAGAGCCAGGCGAGGAGGGCCGGGACGGCCAGGGTGAAGACGAGCAGCGCCCACTCGGCGCGCAGACGGATCTTGGAGGGCGGGAGCGGCTGGCGTGGGCGCGGCCGGCCGGAGGGCGAGCCTGCCGGGGGCGCCGAACGAGCCGGCCCCGAGATCTCGGGCATCGAGGCCCGGGGGGCGTCGCGACCGCCGGCGGTCGCCCCGGCGGAGGATGCCGTGATCGAGCCGATCGACGGCGCCGCCGCACGCCGCGACCGCCGCACCGCCAGGGCCGGGCCCAGTCCCCAGGGCTCGAGCCCCGCGCCGATCGGCTCCTCCCGGGCGTCGGCCCGGCGGCCCAGAGTGAGCGCGTCGGTCGGGCAGGCTTCGATGCAGGCCGGCTCGTCGCCGGCCGCCAGGCGGTGGGAGCAGAAGGTGCATTTGCTCATCACCCCGGCGGTCTCGTCGTAGCGCGGCGCGTCGTAGGGGCAGACCCAGGAGCAGTAGCGGCAGCCCATGCACTTGTCCGGGTCGAGCAGGACGGCGCCGGTCGCCTCGTCCCGGTGATAGGCCGCGGCCGGGCAGCCGAGCATGCAGGCCGGCTCCGCGCAGTGGTTGCAGGCGAGGCTCAGGTGGGTGGTGGGGAGCGCCGGGTGGCGGCCCGGGTTGAGGGTGAGGATCTGGCGCCAGCCCGTGTCCAGGCCCTGGCCGTCACCCTCGCCGTTCTCGATGCCGCAGGCCACCCGGCACGCCTCGCAGCCGGTGCAGCGATCCGGGTCGAAGACGAAGGCCGGCTCCCCACTCGGGCGGCCCGGGCGGGCCAGGCGGGCCGCGCTCGCAGTCGCGTCCGGCATGCTCAGGCGCGCTCGACCTCGACCAGGTTGTCGTGGAAGGCGGCGCCGTGTCCCATGTCGGTCTCGCGGCCCCGGGAGAGCAGGTTGACCGCGCCGCCGTCCCGGAGCCACCAGCCGTTGGTCACCCAGACGCATCCGGGCCGGGAGCCCCAGTCGAAGCGCACGGGGAGGGTGAGGCTGCCCCGGTCGTTGAAGATCCGCGCCGACTCCCCCTCGTCCAGCCCGCGGGCGGCGGCATCGTCCGGGTGCATCCCGACGAACGGCGCCGGCTCCATGCGGCGAATCGTCTGGAGGTTCCCGAACTGGCTGTGGATGCGGTTCTTGGTGTTGGGCGTCAGGAGCTGGAGCGGGTAGCGGCCACCCCGGCGGACACTCTCCTCGGGCTCGGTGAACCGGGGCAGCTCGTCGAGCCCCCAGCGCTCCCGCGCCTCGACGGAGACCAGCTCGATCTTGCCCGACGGCGTCGGGAAGGTCCGGTCGGCGAAGGCGATCTCTTCGCAACCCGGCGCCAGCACCGGTCCCTGGCGGAGCCGGTCCAGACTGAGGTCGAACGGCGCCAGCTTCGCCTCCAGCCAGGCCTCGACCTCTGCGTCCCCGGGGCCGGGCAGCGCCTCCGCGAGCTGCTGCTCCGGGATGCCCAGCCGCCGCCCCAGGGCACGATAGATCTCGGTCTCCGGCCGCACTTCGGGCGGCGGATCGAGCACCTTGTCCCGGATCTGGAGATAGGGGTGCCAGTAGGCGCCGATGACGTCGGTCTGCTCGAACAGGTTCTTGGCCGGCAGGACGACGTCCGCCTCCCGCGCCGTGTCGGTCAGGAACTCCTCGACCACCACCCGGAAGTCGAGGGCGCGGAAGGCGTCGAGCACCCGGCCGGTCTCCGGGTTCTGGGGGATCGGGTTGCCGCGCTCGACCCACGCCACCCGGACCGGCGGATCGGTCAGCTTCGGCAGGTCCCGCCCGAGCCGCGCCGTCGAGATCCCCACTCGCACGAGGCCGTCCGGCCGGTCTGACTCGGCGGGGGGGAAGAACGCGATCGGGTCCTTCACCTCGTCGAACACCGCCGTCTGGAGGTTGGCGTACATCCAACCGGCGCCGGGGCGGCCGACCTGTCCGGTCAGCGCCAGCAGGGCGAGCATGGCGCGCATCGCCTGGCCGCTGTTGGTGTAGCGCTGCATGCCGAAGCCGGGGTTGATCGTCAGGGGCTGGATCGTCCCGACCCAGCGGGCCAGCTCCTCGATCTCCCCGACCGGGACCTCGCAGATCGCGGCTGCCCGCTCCGGCGGGAGCTCGTCGAGCATCGCGGCGTAGGCGTCGTAGCCCAGGACGTGGGCGTCGATGAACGCCCGGTCGACCAGGCCGTCGCGGACCAGCACGTGGGCGACCCCCAGGGCGAGGGCGCCGTCGGTCCCCGGCCGCGGTTGGATCAGAAGATCCGCGTGCTCCGCCGTCTCCGTCCGCCGGGGATCGATCACCACCACCCGCCCGCCGGCTGCCCGCGCCTGCTCGACATGGGCGATCTGGTGGACGTTGGTCTCGGCGACGTTCTTGCCCCAGAGGACGATCAGCCGGGCGTTGGCCAGGTCCCACGGCACGTTGTGCTTGTTGTCCCCCAGGGTGAGGCGGGTGGCTTCGAGCCCCGCCGGCCAGCAGAGGTCGCCGTAGGTGGTCGTGCAGCCGCCGAACAGGCGCCAGAAGGCGAGACCGGCACGGTTGAGCAGCCCCTTGGTGCCGCTGGCGCTGTAGTAGAAGACCGATTGCGGCCCGTGCTCGCGGCGGGTCCGTTCGAGCGCGGCGGCGATCCGCGACAGCGCGTCGTCCCAGGTGATCGGCTCGAAGCCGGCGGCGGTGCGCCCGAGCGGGTGGACGATCCGGTCAGGCGAGGCGGCCCGCTCGACGTAGGAGAGGCCCTTCAAGCACGGCCCCTCCGGCGTCGCCCGGTTCCCGGGGTCGCCCTCGATCCGCACCAGCCGGCCGTCCTCGACGGTCACCCGCATGGCGCAGGTGCTGTAGCAGTTGCGCGGGCAGGCGGTGAGGGTAGTGGGCATGGACCCGCATTGTAGCGGTCCCGCGAGGGCGATGGCGCCCCGCCCGAACGGGTGGGAAGGCTCCGGCCTTCGGCTGCCAGAATGACCGCCGTCATGCGCAGCGCGGACGCATCCGCCCACCCGGAGCAGATCGGCAAGTACCGGATCGTCGGTCTCCTGGGCCAGGGCGCCATGGGGCGGGTCTATCTCGGAGAGGATCCGCACATCGGCCGCAAGGTGGCGGTCAAGGTGCTCTCCGGGGCGACCGGCGACGAGGCCCGCGCCCGGTTCCTGGAGGAGGCCCGAACCATCGGCAACCTCTCCCACCCGGAGATCGTCACCCTGCTCGAGTTCGGCTTTCACGAGGGGCAGCCGTTCCTGGCGATGGAACACCTCGGAGGAGAGAGCTTCGAGCGCTGGCTGGAGCGACGGCCACCCGAGGCCGCCGTCCTCTCCGTGCTCGTCTCCCTCTGCCGGGCGATCGATCACGCCCACAGCCAGGGAGTGCTCCACCGGGACGTCAAGCCGTCGAACGTCCAGGTGCTCGACGGCGGGCAGGCGAAGCTTCTGGACTTCGGCATCGCCCGCGCCGGCTCCGTCGCGCTGACCGCCACCGGCATGCTGATGGGAACGCCCCGGTACCTGGCGCCCGAGGTGCTCAACGGCGAGGGGCACTCGAGGGCCTCCGACATCTATGCCGTGGGGCTGGTGGCCTACGAGGCGTTGACCGGCCAGAACCCTTTCGCGGCCGACACCCTGGAGCAGTGCCTGACGCGTGTGCTCACCGCCACGCCCGAGCCGCTCGCCACCCTCCGGCCCGATCTGGAGCCGGACCTGAGCGCCGCGGTCATGGCCTGCCTGGCCCGTCGTTCCGCCGGCCGGCCGGCGACCCTCATGCCGCTCCGCCAGGCGCTCGAGGCCCGGGTGGCGAACGCTTCGGATTCCCTCGCTCAGGCCACCGTCGTCATCGAGAGACAGGGGACCGCGCGAACGACTCGCCGGTCTCCCGCCGGACGGCCCGCGTGGCTCCGGTGGGCGGTCGGGGGGATCGCGCTCCTGGGAACCGCCGGAGCGCTCGCCTGGCTCCTCGCCGGCCATCCGGCAGTGTCTCCGGAGACGTCCCCACGCGACACGCCCGTCCGTGCCGGAGCCGTGTCCAACCCGTCCACGCCCTCGAAACGCGACGACGGAACCGGCGGAGACCTGGAAAAGCCCGAGAGCCGCGACGCCACGTCGCAGCCAGCGGAAGACCCCGGAGCGCGGACGGAGCCGGCCGCGCGTCCCGAATCACCGCCCGGATCTCCGCCCGGATCGGGTCGGACGGCGCCCGCCGAGACCCGCCCGCCCACCGGAGAGGAGGTCCGACCGGCAGGCGACACGGCGGGGCGGACCACGGCGGGACGGACCACGGCCGACCGCGCGCCGTCGGAGCGTCGAGGGAACGCGGCAGCCAGAGCCCTTCAGGAGGCCGGGCCGGCGACCGTGCCAGAGACCGGACGGCCACGGGACGATGCGAGCGGGACGCGCGGGAGCGACCCCGCGGCGTCCGCCGAGCTGGCGTCGGCCAGGCCTACCGCCCCCGCGGACGCTCCTCCGACCGAGGATCCAGCCCGCACGCACGAGCAAGCGAGCTCGGAAGGCGAGGCCATGATCACGTCAGATTCGGCGAGAGACCGAGCCGCCCTTCCGGAACAGCACGAACCCGCCTCGTCGTCCACGCTCCGGGCGACCGGCGAGCCGGACGCCGCCTCGGCCAGGCCGACAGCCAGCGACCGCACGCCGGAGGGCGAACGCGCCGCGCCCACCGCCGCCGCGCCCACCACCCCCGCCCCACAGCTCGAGAGGGTCACCCCGGCCGTCGTCCGGCGCGGCGCCGTCGCCACCGTGGTGCTCGACGGGGTCGCGTTCGCCGAGGGCGTGACGATCGAGGTCCGCCGGGGCGACGCACTGGCGTCCGGTATCCGGGTCCGCCGTCTCCGGCGACAGAGCGACGAACGCGTCCGGGTGACCCTGTTCGTGGCTCCCGACGTCCCGCTGGGCCTCTACTCGGTCGTCGTCCTGAGTCCCGACGGCCGCGCCAGCAACCCAGAGGAACTGGAGGTCTCGCTATGAGCCGCCGCCCCGCAACGGTCTTCACGCTCGCCCTCGCCCTCTGGGTCGGCGGGGTCGGCGCTGCCGTCGCCCTCGCCCCGCCGGCTCCGGCCGCCGAGGAACCGTCGACCCCGGCCGCCGATCAGCCGCTCGCGACCCGGGTCGAGCACCTCGAGCAGGGCATGGAGGCCCTGCACCAGGAGATCGCGGAGCTCCGTGCCCTGGTCGGAGAGCTGCTCGACCGCGGTGACGAGAAGACCGCGTCCTCTCCGCAGGCCGAGTCCGGGGAGCAGGCCCAGGCCCTGGCGGAAGCCACCGACCGGATCGACACGGAGCAGCAACGCCTCGCCGACCAGGTCCGGTCGACCTCCGAACGGGTCGATCTCCTGTCGGCCGGCGAGCGGCGCCGCAACAACTTGACCGTCTACGGCACCGTCAACGCGATCCGGGAGCGCCAGCCAGACCCCGGGACCCTGTTCGACGCCGAGGCCTTCGAGCTGGTGGTCTCCGGCCAGCCCCACGACCGGCTCGGCTTCTTCGCCGAGATCGAGCTCGAGCGGGCCGCCACCGTCGGCGGTGAGCGGGGCGGCGAGGTTCTGCTCGAGCAGGCCTACGCCAACTACACCGTCGCCCCCTGGCTCAACGTCCGCGGCGGCGCCCTCCTGGTGCCGTTCGGCAACGTCAACGTCGACCACTATGCCCCCAACCGCGCGGTCATCTCGAAACCGCTCACCTCCTACGTGGTGGCACCGTCCGACTGGACCGACAACGGCTTCGGCGTCTACGGCACCGCACCGCTGGGCGACCTCTCCTCGTTCGACTACGAGGTCTACCTGGTCTCGGGCCTCGACGCCGACGTCACCGCCCTGGGCACCCGCGACGCCCGCCAGCCGTTCGGAGCCGACAACAACGCCGAGCCGGCGCTGGTCGGCCGCGGCGCCTGGACCCTCGGCGGCTGGCTGCGGACCGGCCTGTCGGTCTACACCGGCGCCTACGACGACGCCGGCGACCTCAACCTCTCCGGCGGTGCCCTCGACCTCTACCTGGAGCGGGGGCCGCTGGTCCTCACCGGCGAGGTCAACCGCCTGAAGGCCGAGCAGGACCGCTTCGCCGACGACGCCACCCTGAACGGCTGGTACGGCCGCCTGGTCTACCGCGCGACCCCGTCCTTCCTCGGCCGCGGCTGGCACGGCCAGGCCTTCCCCACCGCCCGGATCGAGCTGGTCGCCGAGTACGACGCGGCTCGTCTCGAGGGGCCGCTGGACGGCGCCTGGTCGGTTCAGCGCGAACGGCGATGGACCGGCGGCATCAACTACCGGCCGACCTACAACTGGGTGCTCAAGGTCGACTACGAGGACAGCGACGCCCGCGACCTCGCCCTCCAGTTCGGTACCCGTCGGGCCTGGCTGGCGTCGATCGGGTTCCAGTTCTGAGCCGGCGCCAGCAGCCAGAGGCAGACCAGCAGCCAGAGGCAGACCAGCAGCCAGAGGCAGACCAGCAGCCAGAGGCAGACCAGCGGCCAGAGGCAGACCAGCGGCCAGAGGCAACCCGGCGGCCCGAGGAAGCCCGGCAGCCCCAAGCGAGCCGGCGGACCGGGAGGTCGCACCGGTCCGGGAGTAGAATCCGCCCCCATGGCCCTCCGACTCATCGCCACCTGCGCCCTCGGTCTCGAATGGATCCTCGAACAGGAGCTCCGTGCCAACGGCTTCGGCGGAATCTCCCGGGAGCGCTCGGCGGTCTCCTTCAGCGGCGGCTGGATCGACGTCTACCGGGCCAACTGGCGCCTGCGGAGCGCCAACCGGGTGCTGGTGGAGCTCGGCGCCTGGAACGCCGCGGACGACGACGCCCTGGCCGCCGGCGCCGCGGAGCTGGTCCTCGGCTCGCGCCGCTGGGACGGGCTCTCGGCCGGCGAGCTCTTCGAACCCCAGCGGAGCTTCGCCATCCGGGCCACCTCCGCCCGCTCCCAGGTTCGTGACAAGCGGTGGGTGGCGGTGCGGGTCAAGGACGGCATCGTCGACGCCCAGCGCCGGCGCTACAGGAAGCGCGCCACCGTCGACCGCAACGACCCGGACCTCCAGCTCCGGGTGTGGCTCTTCCAGGACCGGGCCAGCCTGCTGCTCGACACCTCGGGCGACTCCCTCGACCGGCGCGGCTACCGGGTGGCGGCGGGGCCGGCGCCGGTGCGCGAGCAGGTGGCGGCGGCGTGCGTGCTGGCCGCGGAGTGGGACGGGCAGGGCGTGGTGGTCGACCCCATGTGCGGCGGCGGCACCCTGCTGGCCGAGGCCGGCGCCTACGCCCTGGGGCTGGCGCCCGGCCGTCTGCGCGAGCGCTGGGGCTTCGAGCGGCTGCCCGGCTTCGCCGCCGGGGTCTGGCGCTCGGTCCAGAAGGAGCCGCTGCCGGCACCGGCCGCGGCCGGCGGCACGGTCCAACTGCTCGGCATCGACGAGGATCCCGAGGCGGTGCGGGCGGCACGCGCCAACCTGCGCCGGGCGGGGCTCGACGGCTTCGCCCGGGTGGACGTGGGGAACGCGTTCTCCTACGAGCCGCCCGCCGGCCCGGGGCTGCTCCTGATCAACCCGCCGTTCGGCGAGCGCCTCGACCCGTCCGAGGACCAGTGGCCCCGCATCGGCGACCTGATGAAGCACCACTACGCGGGCTTCAAGGCGGTGGTGCTGGCCGGCGACCCGGCCAAGGGCAAGCACATCGGGCTGAAGCCGCGCCAGCGGACGCCGATCCGGCTCGGGCCGCTGGACGCCAAGATCCTCAGCTTCGACGTCTATTAGGATCACCCCCCAATCCTTCGATCCCTTTCCCACC
Organism: uncultured Acidobacteriota bacterium; assembly: GCA_963843755.1. GTDB lineage: Bacteria > Acidobacteriota > Thermoanaerobaculia > Multivoradales > DATKCC01 > CAWJLS01. Next base: position 83,340 of record CAWJLS010000008.1, on the reverse strand, counting down.
CTCACGGGGGGAAAGGGACGCCTCCTCCCGCTGCTCTTCGGCATCCAGAAGCCCCGGCGGTCGCGGAGCGGATCGGCTACGCCTTCCGGACGTCGCCGACGACGAAGCTCTGGGCGAGGCCGGCCGCGAACAGGTAGTTCTCCGCCAAGCCGCGGAAGATCTCGTGCACCGGGAAGGTCCCTCCGAACAGGCTGCCGCTGAAGGTCGCCGCCGCGTCGAACAGCAGCCAGCAGATCATGCTCGTCGTGACGAGGCCCCAGGGCCAGGCGAACAGCCCGCCGCGCAGGGAGAGGGTGGTCAGCAGCAGCGGCGCCAGCAGGCAGAGCGACAGGATGTCGACCACGGCCGAGACCACCGGCACGAGCCCGATCCAGTCGCCGCTCAGGAGCATCCCGAGAAATCGATACGCCCCGGGGCCGGCGACGACCAGGGCCAGCACCGCGGCCACCACGGTCACCACCCCGAACCCGGTGTCGCCGCCGGGCAGTGAGACCGCCGCCAGCTTCCACGCCCGGGCGAGCATCCAGACGCCGACCAGGAACGCCACGTTGCCCAGCACGCCCAGACCGCTGATCGTCCAGTCGACCGCCGCCACCTCGCCGCGGGCGGCGAACAACCGCATCACGTCCCGGACCAGGACTACCATCATGGCGACGGCGAGCCAGAACCAGGCGCGGCGCAGGTGGTCTCCGGACGAGAACGCCGAGAAGGCGGCGAAACAGCCGACGACGGCCAGGCCCCGGACGACGAGGCGCTGGTCGTGGACGAACGAAGCCAGGTCGCCGTCCCCGGCGAGGAGCCGCCAGGAGATCAGCACGAAGGCCGCGGCGTAGAGCAGCGGATAGACGGACAACCAGCGGTAGCGCATTCAGCGAACCTCCCGGGAGACCCGCTTCAGCAGGTCCTCCGCCGCGTCCCGGCCCATGAACGTGTTGAGCGAAGGGCGCAGGCCTTCGATCACCGTCCCCAGATCCGCAGTCGACACCTCTTCGGGCCCCACCCCGAGATCCCGCTGGGCCACAACCTTGACCCATACCCTCGCGTTGAGCTCGCCAAGGTAGGGGGAGAGCCTTTCGACGACCTGGTCCGAGACCGATGGAGACGCAGGATGTGTACCCCTGCTCTTCCGAGCCGTTTCCCCGCTCATCGTCCTCCCGACACCTGATTGTGTTAGGGGGAAGTATAGCGGACCGTGCCCCGCGGCGACGGGAAGGGGCCCGGCTGGCGGCAGTCCCCCGGTCGATGCCCGGGGCTGTGCCGGCTTCGGAGGCTGGATCAGGCGGCCGGACGGCCCGCGAGCTCGCTGCCGGCGCGCACCGCCGCCAGGCGCTTGTCGAGGAAGGAGCCGCCGGCGAGCCGGAGCGCCTCCGCGAGCGCCTCCACCGGGAACAGGGAGCCGCCTGCGGAGCCGGAGCGGGAGGCAGACGGTGCGCCCGTCCGGTCGGGCCGGTCGAGATGGGCGACGACCGCCGCCAGGGCGAACAGGGCGAGCTCGGTCTTGGCGACCTTTTCGGCGGCACGGCCCGGATCGATCACGGTCGCCGGCGCCGGGCTGTCGAGGCCGGCGAACGGCGGCAGAACGAACAGCCGGCTGGCGCTCCCGAGCCGCGGCAGGACGCCGGCCAGCTTGCGCGCCCCCTCCTCCGCCAACACCAGCACCGCGTCGGGGCGACCGCTCGACCCCGCATGGTCGATCGGCTCGGGCGAGAGCACCAGGTGGGAGAGGCTGTGGCCGGTCTTGACCGTCACGGGGTAGTCGTCGCGCTGGGCCGCCCAGAGGCCGGACAGCACCGCCGCCTGGGCCAGCGTCCGCGCCGCCGAGCGCACCTTGCCGCCGGCGGCCCCGGCGACCACCAGCTCGAAGCGCCGGTCGAGACCGGCGGAGAAGATCGGGGCGAGCCCCTGGGGCGAGAGCGCCGACGAGCCTTCGAGGGCCCGCGCCCCCGCCACCTTCCGGTAGGCCGCGCCGTACTCCGGGCGGCCGAGCTGCTGGATCAGGCCGGACGCGAACCCGAGCCGCTCGCGCAGCTCGGCGAGCGTCCGCTTCGACGCCTTGTTGGACGGCACGAAGTGGGCGGTGCACAGCTCCCAGATGTCGAGCAGGGCGAAGCCCGGCAGGCGGATGCCGTCGGCGATGCGCACCGCCAGGTCGTCGTCGAAGCTGGTGCCGCGGAAGACATAGCCGGCGCCGTTGGCGGCGACCGTCGCGCACAGGTCGAGCGGCCGCTCGAAGTTGCCGCCTGGGGTGGTCGAGGTGATCGCGTCGGGCGGCGTGGTCGCCGAGTGCTGGCCGCCGGTCATGCCGTAGTTGAAGTTGTTGAACACCAAGACGGTGATGCCGATGTTGCGCCGGGCGGCATTGAGCACGTGGGCGCCGCCGATTCCGGTGCCGCCGTCGCCCATGACCACGATCACCTCGAGCTCCGGCCGGGCGAGCTTGATGCCCGTGGCGTAGGTGATCGAACGGCCGTGGAGACCGTGGAAAGCGCTGGTGGCGAAGTACTGGTCCGACAGGCCCGAGCAGCCGATGTCGCTGACGATCACCACCTCCTCCGGGTCGCGGCCGAGGGAGACCAGGGCCTGGTCGAGCCGGTCGAGGATGGTGCTGTGGCCGCAGCCGGGGCAGAACGGGTACGGGGTGCCGTTGCGGAACGTGTCGAGCGGCGGCACGGGGGGCGTCGCGACGGGGCTCATGACCGGGCCTCCCTTTCGAGCGGAACGAGCGGGTTCAGGGTGTCGAGGAACTGGCTCGGGGTGATCAGCTCGCCGTCGATCCGGTGGAGACCGGTGACCACGGGGCCGCCGGCGCTCTCGGGGCCGCCGGCGCTTTCAGTACCTCGAACGGCCGGGACCAGGCGCTCGATCTCCCGCCGGTAGAGCCCGTGGTTGAGCTCTGCGACCACGACCCGGCGGAGCGTGCTTCCCGCCGCGGCGAGCGCCCGTCCGATCGCCGTCTCCGGCACCGGCCAGAGGCTCAGGAGGGTCAGCGCCGCCACCGTCTCCCCCCGCTCCCGCGCGAGCGCCACCGCCTCGCGCATGGCCCCGGCGGTCACGCCGTAGGAGATCCACAGGGTCTCGGCGCCCGGCTGCGGGTCGTCGACCACCATCTCGATCTCGTCCCGGTGGGCCTCGATCTTCTCGATCAGGTGCCGGTTGAGCGCCCCGACGGTCGCCGGGTCCTTGGTGATGATCGCCCGCTCGTCGTGGGTCGAGCCGGTGAAGCGCACCGTCCCGTCCCGGCCGTAGAGGCGCATGGGCGAGACGCCGTCCGCCGGCTCGTAGCGGTAGACCCGGGCGGACGGAGCGGAGCCCCCGGCCGTGCTTGCCCCCGTGTCCTCATCCGCGCCCGTCTCCCGGAGACCGGCCGGCGCGTCCCGGTCCCCGTCGAGCTCGACCGTGTTGAGGGTCAGGGCGACCTCCTTGTCGGTGAGCAGGAAGACCGGACAGCGGAACCGCTCGGCCAGCTCGAAGGCCCGCCGGGTCAGGGCGTAGCACTCGGCGATCGACGACGGGCTGAGCACGATCACCGGGTAGCCGCCCGCCGTTCCCCAGCGGACGAACTGCACGTCACCCTGGGCGACCGTCGTCGCGCCGCCGGTCGACGGCCCGAGGCGCTGGACGTCGACCACCACCAGCGGCACCTCGCCCATGACCGCGAGCCCCAGGTTCTCGCTGTAGAGGCTGATCCCGGGGCCGCTGGTCGCGGTCATCGCCCGCGCCCCGCCCATGGCGGCGCCGATGCACATGCCCAGGGAGGCGATCTCGTCCTCGCCCTGGATCGCCACGCCGCCCGCCCGCGGCAGCTCGGCGAGCATCGACATCAGGATGGGAGAGGCGGGGGTGATCGGGTAGCCGGCGAAGAACGAGCAGCCGGCCGCCATGGCGCCCCGGACGATCGCGGTCGATCCGTCGGTGAGCTCGCGCATGGGGCCACTCTGGCGCCGATCCGGCGGCGCTTCCACACCCGAGCGGGTGGGCGCGGCACCGGCCTTGCGGACTACATGCCGGCCACGGCCTCGGCCGGCGGGACCTCCCGCTTGACGGTCGCCGTCTCCCCTCCCAGCTCGTCGTGCACCGCCACCGCCACCGTGTGGCCCCCCAGGTCGAGGTTCATCTCCACCTCGTAGACGAAGTCCCGCAACATCCCTTCGAGCGGCACGGAGACTGGAATCGAGCGATAGCGCACCGGCGTAGTGTCACCGTCCTCGGCCTGCGCCCTGAGGTAGACCGTGAACATCCCCTCGAAGCTCTCGCCGCGCGGCAGCAGGGTGATTTTCGACAGCGGCACGATAACCCGGAAGCGCACCGCGCGCGTCTCTCCGTCGGCGCTCGCCGAGGCGACCGGCTCGACCGCGATGTCGAGCGGATTGTGCTGCTGATCGTAGAGCAGGGTGCTCAGCAGGGTGTCGGAGACCTGCTCGCGCCCGCTCTTGGCCCGGTAGCTCATCCGGTGGCGCAGACGCACGCCTGGCCGGTCGGTCTCGACCTCGATCCGGTGCACCGTCCCGGCCTCGGTGGCGGCCGGCTTGAACGCCAGCAGATAGTAGGAGCGGGCGTCGTCGAGCGCCCGCTCGATCCCGACGGCGACGTCGTTGGTGTTGAGCGTCGCGCGGCCGCCGGTCTCCCGGGCGATCAGGTCGAGGGAGTCCTGGAGATTGCGCAGGCCGAACGAGACCGTCTGGCTGCTCATCCGGACGTCGCTCGCGACCGAGATGGTCTGGTCCTTGAGGCCCTGGGCCTGGATCGGGTAGAAGCTCACCTGGTGGGCGTTGGCGTGGGCGGCGAGCTGCTGCCATTCGCGGGTGGTGTCGAGGTCGGTCATCCGCAGCCGGGCGCTGACCGGATCCCACCGGTGATACTGCCCGTTGCCGGCGATCGAGGTCACGTCGGTGGCGTAGTCGACCCCCTTGACCGCGCCGGAGCCGTCGCACAGCTCGATGGCGTAGCTCAGCACCTTGCCACCCGGGATCAGGGGGATGCCGTCGCTGACGTGAACCAGCACCTTGCGCCCGGGCAGGCCCGCCAGGGAGTTGACGAAGCCGGTGAGGGCGTCGATTGTCTGCTCGACCCGGTGGTGCGCCTCGTCGGCGAAGGTCTCGGCCAGCCCGCCGATGTTGACGCAGATGCCGGTGACCCCCGGCTTGGCATTGCCACGCGCCTCCATCAACTGCTCGAGCTGCACGTTTCGAGGGCACGCTGGTCCGCGAACCCGGCCTGGAGCTGGTTGGCGGTGATCCGCCGCTGCGCCTGGAGCGCCCGATCGACCGCCTCGAGGTCGGAGGTGAACGGGCAGAGCACGTCGAAGGTGCCGTCGTAGGCCACCACCATGACCTCGTCCCCCGGCGAGAGCATCCGCCCGAGGGCGGGCACCAGGTTCTCGGCCAGGCGCTTGCGGCTGCCGGGGCCGGTGTGGAGCTCATCGATGAACAGCACCATCTTGGCCGGTTCGGGCGACTCGATCGACAGGCCCGACCCGGTCGACCCGCGGGGAGCCACGCCGCCCGGGGACGGCCCGGCCGACCCGGCGGGACCCGCGCCCGGGGCTTCGATCCGGGCGAAATGGGTGACCTCGACCGGCCGGCCGTCCTCGAACACCCGGAAGTCTTCCGGCCCGAGACCGAGCACCGGCGCGCCGTCGGCATCGGTGGCGAAGACCTCGACGTTGACCAGGTCGACACTGACTGTCTCGGTGAACAGGCCCGCCGGGCCGACGTCCAGGGGCTGTGCGACCGCGGGACCGGCGACGAAGACTCCGAGGCCGACCACGGACACGGCGACCATCACGGGAACGACAACGGCCAGGGGGATGGAGGGGAAGAGGAGGGAGCGGCGACGGACCATGCGGACCTCCTTTCGGCGCGTCCGGCGCGGACCCGAATGGTCGAAGCGGACGGCGCACAGGCTCCTGGACTTCGATGCTACACCGCCGGACCCGCGGACCGGTCGCCCACGGCCCTCGCCTCAGAACTTCCTCAGGCGGCGCACCGAGAACCGCCGCCGTGCCCGGAGAACGGCGGATGTCGCGCTCCTTGCTCGACTTGCGACCGTCGGCTAGACTCGGCGTTCGAGCTTCCGGCTTTGCGCCCTGTCACGCGACACGAGCTCACGACACCGGGTAGAGGGTAGCGAAGCCACCGGAACGAGGGGATGGAGACCGCCGTGGAGCCCAACAAGATTCTGGTCGTGGACGACTCGAAGCTGATGCACAAGATGTTCGAGGTGATGCTGCGCCAGTATCCTCTCGTTCACGCCGGCGATGGCCGCGAGGCCCTCGGCCACCTCGAAGAGCACGACGACGTCGACCTGGTCCTGCTCGACATCAACATGCCGAACATGAACGGGCTCGAGTTCCTCGACGCGGTGCGCACCAACGGGCGACTCGACGAGCTGACCGTGATCATCATCAGCACCGAGGGGACCGAGGCCGACACCGCCCGCGGTCTCGAAGCCGGCGCGACGGCCTACATCAAGAAGCCGTTTCGGACCGACGAGCTGCTCGATGTGATCGCCAAGACCTGACGCGACCGGGCGGACCGAGACGAAAGCAAACCTCAGCGTGAGCGACAAGAGCACCAGCGAATCCGAACCGAAGACGGGCGGCCCGAGCACCGGCGCCAGCCGTCTGAGCCATGCGACCATGAGCGGCGCGGATCTTCTCGACCAGTTGCGGGCCACCCTGGACCGGGCCGGCGAGCTCGTTCGGGTGATCGAGACCGACCTCGGCGCGGCCGGCGTGTCCGCAGCCGGCTCCGACCGGGAGCGTACGCGCGACCTGGAAGCGCGCCTGGCGGCGGCCGAGACCGACGTCAAGGAGCTGGCCGCCCGGCTGGTCGACTCCGAGCACCAGGCCGGCCGGCTGATGAACCTCTACGTCGCCACGTACCAGCTCCACGCGACGCTCCACCCCTCCGAGGTCCAGCAGACCATCGCCGAGATCGCCATCAACCTGCTCGGCTCCGAGCGCTTCGTGCTGCTGCTCAAGGACGAGGAGGTCCCGAACGAGTGCGAAGTCGCCCTCGGCGAGGCGATCGAGGACGACCCGCTGTACTCGAGCGGACGCTACACCGGCGGCGACCCGATGGTCGACGAGTCGCTCGACGACGGCGTGCTGCGCCTGGGCCCCTACGACGACTCGCCGGCGCTCGCGGCGGTGCCGTTGCGGGTCCACGACGCGGTGGTCGGCGCCCTGGTGATCCTGAAGCTGTTCGACCACAAGCCGATGCTTCGCGGCGAAGACCGGGACCTCTTGGACCTGCTCTCCGCCCACGCCGCGTCGGCCTTGTTCGCGGCCCGTCTGTATGCGGCCAAGGACCGCAAGCTCCGGAGCCTCGAGAGCCTCGTCAAGCTCGCCCGAGGCGAGGAGTAGCCCCTTTCGAGGGCCTCTGCCGGCGACTACCGACCTCCATCGACCCATGGCCATCTCCGGAAGTCTCGAAGACGTCTCCGTCGCGGACGTCATGCAGTTCATCCACCTCGGTCAGCGGACCGGGACGCTGATGCTGCGCCGGGACGACGAGCGGGCGATGATCGGCTTCCACAAGGGCAAGCTGGTGAGTGCCGGCAGCCCCAACACCCCGCGGCTCGGCGAGCTGCTGACCCGGGGCGGGCTGATCTCGAACGACCAGCTCGAGCAGGCCATGCAGACCCAGGTCGTCGAGGAGCACGAGCGCAGCCTGGGGCAGATCCTGGTGTCGAACGACGCCATCCAGCAGGACTCCCTGCGCCGCGCCGTCGGCCAGCAGATCGAGGAGACCATCGGCGAGCTGGTCGGCTGGGACCGCGGGACCTTCGAGTTCGTGGTCGACGACCTGCGGCCGATCGACGACATCGCCCTCTACCCGGGCGAGGTGGTGCCGGACGCCGACATCAACACCCAGATGGTGCTGTTGGAGGCGGCGCGGATCTTCGACGAGCGCAACCGGGACGCGGACGAGACCCATCCCCATCCGCCGGCCGGCACCCACGAGGAATCGGACGACTCCGACTTCTGGTCGAGCGACTTCGAAGGCGACGCCGACACCCAGGTCGACATCATGGCGGTGGCCGAGGACGAGATCGGCGTCCACCGCATCCAGATCGTCACCGACGACGCCTCCCTGGCGACCGCCCTCGACCGCGCCCTGCCGCCCGGCTTCGCGCCGATCGAGGCGGTGGCTCTGACCGCGGCCGGCAAGGCCTTCCCCGGCCACGAGCCGCCGATCGTCCTGGTCGACCTGCGCAACGAGCAGGTCGACATCGAGGACCTGGGGCGGCTGCGGCGCACCCGCATCGGCACGCCGTTCGTCGCCCTGCTGCCCGAGGGGGAGGCGGCCGGCCCGATCTATGAGGCCGGCGCGCTCGCCGCCCTGCCCCCCGAGGTCGACCCGATCGTCACCTGCGTCGCCGGCCTGGCGCGCAACCGCGGCCGAAGCGCCATCCCGTCCGACGGCAGCACCTCCTTCGAGGGGGTCAGCGCCGCCGGGGTCGAGCGGCTCCGGCGCGTCTTCGGCGACCTGCGCTCCGGGCTGATCTCGGCCACCGTCGCCCTCAACCTGATGCACATCATCTCCGAGTCGGTCGAGCGGGCGATCCTCTTCCTGGTCAAGCGGGACGAGCTCTCCGCCCTCGGCGCCTTCGGTCTCGACGACCAGGGGCACCCGCTGGCCGAGAAGACCCGCGGGCTCAAGCTCTCGATCCGCGATGACAACGCCCTGACCCGCAGCCTCAACGACGCCGAGGTGGTGACCACCGACTTCGAGGAGGCCCGGCTGCCGCGGCGCCTCGCCGACCTGCTCGGCCGGCCGGCCAACGGCAAGGCGGTGATCTTCCCGGTGCTCGGCGCCCAGCGGGTGATCTCCCTGATTTACACGGACAACGGGGAGAACCAGAGCCCGATCGAGGATATCGACATACTGGAGCTGGCCACCGCCCAGGTCGGCATGGCATTTGAAAACGAGCTCTTGCGGAGGCAGATCGACCAACAGAGCTGACGCCTGAATGCACGGAGTCCCCCTCGAACAGTCTGAGCTCACCATCCGGGAGCTCGGCGTCTGTACGCTTCCTTCCCCGCTTCCCCTGCCACCGCCCGAGGCCAGCAGCAGCGGCTCCTTCGTCCGCACCGGCACCCGGGTCCGCTGCTCGATCGAGGTGCGCCCCGACGAGCCAGCAGGCCCCGACGGCGACGACCTCTACTTCGAGAAGGCCGGCCCGCGCGAGCGGCTGTTCTTCGAGCCCACGACGACCCGGGCGGCGATCGTCACCTGCGGCGGCCTCTGCCCGGGCACCAACAACGTGGTGCGCTCGGCGTTCAACCAGCTCTACTACCGCTACGGCGTGCGCGAGGTGCTGGGAATCCGCTACGGCTTCCAGGGCCTCAACCCCGCCTTCGGCACGCCGCCGATCCCGCTGACCCCCGAGTACGTCGAGAGCATCCACCGGGAGGGCGGCACCGAGCTCGGCTCCTCCCGCGGGCCCCAGAACGTGGCGCTCATGGTCGACTTCCTCCAGGCGCGGGAGATCGACCTGCTGCTGTGTATCGGCGGCGACGGCACCCAGCGCGGCGCCCACGCCCTGTGGGAGGAGATCGAGCGCCGCGGGCTCGAGATCGCCATCGTCGGCATCCCCAAGACGATCGACAACGACATCCCGTTCGTCTACCGCTCGTTCGGCTTCTACACCGCCCTCGACCAGGCGCGCTCGGTGATCCAGGGGGCCCACGTCGAGGCGCGGGGCGTGCGCAACGGCATCGGCCTGGTCAAGCTCATGGGCCGCTACGCCGGCTTCATCGCCGCCGGGGCGACCTTGGCCAGCCAGGAGGTCAACTTCACCCTCGTCCCCGAGGTGCCGTTCCGGCTCGACGGCGACGGCGGGCTGTTCGAGCACCTGGCGGAGCGCCTCGAGGAGCGCGGCCACGCGGTGATCGTGGTCGCCGAAGGTGCCGGCCAGGATCTCTTCCCGGAGGAGGAGCGCGCGCGGGACGCCTCCGGCAACGTCAAGCTCCACGACATCGGCGCGTTCCTGTGCGAACGCATCCGGGCCCATTTCGCCGAGCGCGGCGTCTCCACCTACCTCAAGTACTTCGATCCGAGTTACCTGATCCGCTCGGCGCCGGCCAACACCTCCGACAGCCTGCTGTGCGACTCCCTGGCGCGCCATGCGGTGCACGCCGCCATGGCCGGCAAGACCGACCTGCTGGTCGGCTACTGGCACAACGTCTTCGTCCACGTGCCGATCCCCGCGGTCGTCCGGCGCCACAAGCAGCTCGACCCCTATGGCGGCGTCTGGATGGCGGTGCGCGAAGCCACCGGCCAGCCGGCGAAGTTCGGCTTCCCCTGAGCCCCCGAGAGCCCCCCCCCCGACAGGCCCTCCCCCGACGCACACGGGAGGGGGTGTCCCCTCCCCCCTTGACAGCGTCTACTACCCAGGTAATACTACCCAAGTAGTACAAGCCGGGGAGCCGACGATCATGACCGACCGACACCGCTTGGGAGAGCTTCAGCTCGCCATCATGCGCGTCCTCTGGGCGCGGGGCGAGACCGCCGTCACCGAGGTCCACGAAGCGCTCGAAGAGCGGGACCTGGCGCCGACGACCATCGCCACCATGCTGCGCAAGATGGAAGACAAGGGCGTGGTCACCCACCGCACCGAAGGCCGTAGGTACCTGTATCGGCCGACGGTGACCGAGGCCGCCGTCCGGCGGACCATGGTGGGAGAGCTGACCGACCGCCTGTTCCGTGGCGAAGTCACCGCCCTGGTGAGCCACCTGCTCGCCGAAAACGACTTCGACCCGGACGAGCTCACCCGCCTCCGGTCGCTGATCGCCGAGCACGAAGGGACGACGTTGGAAAAGGACTCGGACAAGGAGCGCTGATGATGACCGCATCGATTCCCCTGGCCTGGCTCGGAACCTACCTGATCCACAGCACCCTGCTGCTCGGCGCGGCCTGGATCGCCTCCCGGCTGCTCCGCGGCCGGCGCTCCGACGGTGCGCTGGCCCTCGAAGAGAGCCTCTGGAAGGGCGCGCTGGTGGGCGCCCTGCTGACCGCCACCCTGCAGGTGGGGCTCGGCCTGGCGAACCCGGTCGCCGTTGCGTCGAGCACGACGCTCACCCCGATGTCGCCGAGCGCGCCGGTCCTGTCGAGCGAGACCGGCATGGCGCGCACCGAGCCGGCCGCGTCCGCCGAGCCCTCCTCCTCCACCCCCTACCCGCTCCTCGCCACCCCGGCGGCCCTGCTGCCCGGCTGGCAGCGGCTGGTGCTGGGGCTCTGGCTGCTCGGGGGGCTCGGCGGCGCCGCCTGGCTTGCCGCCTCGTGGGTACGGCTTCGCCGGCTGCTCCGGCGCCGCGCGGAGATCGCCGCAGGACCGCGCCACCTGCTCGACCGCCTCCTGACCGACACCGGCACCCGCCGGCCGGTCCGTCTGACCGGCTCCGGCCGCCTGCCCGTTCCGGTCGCCCTCGGCGTCCTGGAGCGCGAGATCTGCTTGCCCCGGCGGGCGCTGGACGCCCTCGGCCCACGCCGCCAGAGCGGCCTGCTGGCCCACGAGCTGGCCCACCTGGAGCGCCGCGATCCGGCCTGGCTGCTGGCGGCCCGCACGATCGAGAAGCTGCTCTTCGTCCAGCCGCTCAACCGGCTGGCCCGCGCCCGCCTCCAGGAGATCGCGGAGCTGCGGTGCGACGCCTGGGCGGTCGAGCGCACGGGCGACCGGACCGCCCTGGCCCGCTGCCTGACCGAGGTCGCCGGCTGGCTCACCGGCGGTCACGGAGATCGGTCGGCCAGCGGCTGGCCCGCGCCGGCCTGGACCCAGCTCCCGAGCATGGCCTCCGGCTCCAGGGAGCTCGGGCAGCGGGTCGAGAGAATCCTCGACGGTAGCGCCCAGGCCCGGGGACCCAAGCGGCGCTGGTCCCTGCTGCTCCCGGCGGCCCTGCTGATCGCGGTCGGGTGCCTGGCCCCCGGCATCGCGCCGCTCCTGCCGGACGCCGCGTCCGCGGAGGCGGCCGAGGTGACGGGGACGCCGGCGACGACGAACGGGGACACCGACCAGCCGTCCGCTGAGCAGGGTGACCAGGAGGGCGAAGCCCGTCAGACCGGCCAGAGCGGCGAGACCGGCCAGAGCGGGCAGGCCGCCGAAGAGCCCGAACAGCACGCCACGCGCACGGTCCGGCGGGTCGAGGACCGCAGGCGGACGGTCGACCGGCGGGTCGAGCGCGATCGGCAGGTCCGGCGGGACGCCCGGATCGCGGCCGAGGACCGGGCGCGCCAGGAGGTCCGGCAGCGGCTCGACGAGCAGGTCCGAGACCTCGAGACAGCCCACGACGAGATGGACCGCGAGATCGCCCTCTCCACGGCGAACCAAAAGGAGCTGCTCGACCAGCTCCGCCGCCAGTTGGTCGCCGAGATGGCCTCTGCCGACAGGGAGCACGAGCTGTCCTCGGAGGCGCGCGCCCAGTTGCAGAAGGAGGTCCAGCGGCTGGCCGAGCAGGCCCGGAAGCTCGACGAACGGAGTCGACCGAGCCGCGAGCAGCTCACCCGGATGAAGGCCGAGGCGCTCCGCCTCGCCCAGGAGGCCGAGAAGCACCCCGAGAGGGTCGAGCGCTACAACGACGAGGTCGAGCGGCTCAACCGCGAAGCCGAGCGCATGAGCCGCGACGCCCAGCGGATGAGAGAGGACGACCTGGGCCGGCTCGAGGAGCGGGCCGCGGAGCTTCAGCGCCGGGTCGAACGGGCCGAGAGCTCAGAGCTCGAGCGCCACGCCGAGGCTCTCCGGGACCGGGGCGCGAGCCTCGAGGACCTGCGCCAGGAGCTCGAGCAGCGGATGAGCGCCCTCGAAGAGCGCCGCCAGGAGGCGGAGGAGCGCTTCGCCGCCGAGCGGGCGGAGATCGAGAAGCGTCAGGAGGCGCTCGAACGGGAGGCGGAGGCGCGGGAGCGCGCGGCAGCGGCCTCCGAGGCCGAGCCCCAGGAGCGCAAGCCGCCCCGGTGAGCGCCGTGGGCTCTGCAGGCGGGGCCCTCTGGACGAGAGGCACGAACGGCCGGCGATCCTTCGCCGGCCGTTCGCGTATCGGCTGGTCGGCTGTGGCAGCCGACCGGAGCCTGGTGGCCTGCGCGGCAGGGCGGTCGAGACGGACCGCTAGCCGCCCTGGTTCACCTTCAGGTTCTTGAGCATGTCGACGTACGCGTCGTGCTGGGCCTCCAGCGTGGCCTCGGGGCCGGTCAGCTTGATGAACCACGGACCGCCCGGGCCCTCGACCACCGCGCCGAGCAGCATGGAGTGCGGCTGCGGCTCCGGCGTCTCGGCGGTCATCGTCATCCGCGACGGCGTGATCGTGCCCTTGGCCTCGACCGTGTGGATCGTCAGGCCGTTGGCGTCGAAGGTGTCGCGGACCGGCTGGCTGTCGTCGGCCGGCTGGACCTGGCCGAGCCAGCGCTCGATGTTCTGCTCCACGCCGCCGCCGCCGCCGGGGCCGAAGTAGAAGACGGCGAGCTGGCCTTCGCCGGCGTCACCGGGGATGGTGGCCTGGAGCATCCGCATGGCGTTGGACGGGGGCTCCTTGACCCAGGAGTCCGGCAGCTCGATGTCGAGCTGGCCGGAGCCGGCGGCGGCCTGGCCCATGCCCTGTCCCATGCCGCCATCGTTGGCGGGCTGGGAGGACATCGGCTTGATCACGTCGGGCTGCTTCGGCTCGTCGCCGCCGCAAGCGACGAGGGACACCAGGGCGATCGTGAGGATCGAACAGAGGATGGCGTTCGCGATGCGCTGCGTTCTCATAGCAAGTCTCGGGGTCGGATTCAGGTTCGGGATCGCCGCCGGCGAGCGGTGGCGGGGCGTTGGCAAGTACAGAGAGTATCGAACCGTCGCCGTCAAATGAAGTGCGGCGCCGAACGGCCGGCGCTCAAACAACGAGGCCGTGCCGGCAACGCGGCCGGCACGGCCTCCCAACGAGCCGTCACGGGGGGTGCAAACGGCTCTGACAGACGACAACGCCAATCAAAACAGCCCTGCTAGGCAATCAAGCTGGCGACCGGACAGCAACGGCGCCGTCCCTCTGCCGGAGGGGTGCGTCGGATCGGGCCACCCGCAAGCGAAGAGCGAGGACGGCCCGAGACGGCGTGCCCATTCGGCAGAGGGGTCAGTCCATCTGCTTCCGGAGCACCGTCGGAATGTCGTAGTCGTCGACGTTCGACCAGTTCGGGCCGAAGCCGCCGGAGTCCTCGGTCTGCCGGTGGGCGAGCACCTTGCGGTAGAACGGCACCTCCGGCTCCTCGTCGTGCGGCTCCTCGGCCACCGCGGCCGGCCGCTCGAAGCGGCGGGGCTCCGGCATCGGCTCGGCCTCGCGCTCGTCGGCCTGGAACCGGTCCGGCTCCCGCTCGTCCGGCGCGCTCTCCACCTCCTCCCGGTGCTGGCGGCTGCGGACCAGCTCCGGGTGCGGCGACGGCCGCTCGCCGGAGGCGACCTCGTCGAAGCCGGTGGCGATCACCGTGACCTTCATCGCCTCGTCCAGGGTCTCGTCGATCACCATGCCGGAGATGATGTTGGCGTCCGGATCGACCGCCTCGGCGATGATCTGGGCGGCCTCGGCGACCTCGTAGAGCGTCAGGTCGTGGCCGCCGGAGATGTTGATCAGCACGCCCTTGGCGCCCTGGATCGAGGTCTCCTCGAGCAGCGGCGACGAGATCGCCCGCTGGGCCGCCTCGAGCGCCCGGTTGTCGCCCTTGGCGACGCCGGTGCCCATGAGCGCCATGCCCATGCCGGTCATGATCGTGCGCACGTCGGCGAAGTCGACGTTGATCTCGCCCGGCACGGTGATCAGGTCGCTGATCCCCTGGACCGCCTGGCGCAGCACGTCGTCGGCGATGCGGAACGCCTCGGACAGCGGCGTGCCGCGCTCGACGAAGTTGAGCAGCCGCTCGTTGGGGATGGTGATCAAGGTGTCGACGGCGGTGCGCAGCTCGTCGACCGCCCGGTCGGCGACGTTCATGCGCCGGCGCCCTTCGAAGCTGAACGGCTTGGTCACCACGGCGACGGTGAGGGCGCCGATCTCCGAGGCGAGCGAGGCCAGGATCGGCGCCGCGCCGCTGCCGGTGCCGCCGCCCAGGCCGGCGGTGATGAACACCATGTCGGCGCCGTCGAGCGCCTCGAGCACCCCCTCCGTGTCCTCGAGCGCGGCCTTCCTGCCGATCTCCGGATCGGCGCCGGCACCCAGGCCCCGGGTCAGGGCCGTGCCGAGCTGGAGCTTCATCGGCGCGCGGCACTTGCGCAGCGCCTGGAGGTCGGTGTTGACCGCCATGAACTCGATGCCGCGCAGCTCGGCGTCGATCATCCGGTTGACGGCGTTGCCGCCGCCACCCCCGATTCCGACGACCTTGATGTTGGCCGCCGGCAGGTCGACGTCGTCCAGTGTGATCGGCCGGTGCTCTTCCGGTTCTTGCTGCTCTTGGTCTTCGAACAGAATCATTGCCTACCCCCCGTAGGTGTTTGGTGAATGGTGAGCCCTTCTTCTAGAGAAGGTCCGAGAACATTCCTTTGAGACTTCCCACGACGTCCTTGACAGACCAGCCGCTGCGGCGGCGCGCCCGGCCGCGGCGGTCCTCGGCATGCATGCCGTAGATCAGGATGCCGGAGGCGGTGGCCCAGGCCGGCGAGTTGATGACGTCGACCAGGCCGCGCAGCCCGGCCGGCAGGCCGTGGCGCACGGCCGAGTCGAAGATCTGCTCCGACATCTCGAGCAGGCCGTCGAGCTGCGCGCCGCCGCCGGTGAGCACGACGCCGCCGCGCAAGGTCTCGTCCCACCCCTGCTTGGCCAGGTCGGCCCGGATCAGCTCGAACAGCTCCTCGGCGCGCGGCTGGAGGATCTCCGCCAGCTCGCGCTTGGGCACCACCCGGGGCACGCCGCCGGCCACGGTCGGCACCGAGACGCCCTCGTCGCCGGTGACCAGGCTGCCCAGGCAGCACCCCTTCTTGACCTTGATCCGCTCGGCCTCGGCGAACGGCGTCCGCAGCACCATGGCCAGGTCGTTGGTGAAATGGCCGGCGCCGACCGGAAGCACGGCGCTGTGCTGTACGCAGCCGTCCATGAACAGGGCGTACTCGGTGGTGCCCGCGCCCAGGTCGATGAGCAGGGCGCCGAGCTCCCGCTCGTCCGGGCTCAGGACCGCGTCGGCCGTCGCCAGCGGCTCGAACACCAGCTCCACCACCTCGATACCCGCCCGGTTGATGCAGGTCAGGAGCGTCTTGGTGCGGGTGACGTTGCCGGTGACCAGGTGGAGGGTGACCTCCAGCCGGCTGCCCAGCATGCCGAGCGGGTCGACGATTCCGCCCTGCTCGTCCACCAGGAACTCCTGGGGGATGGCGTGGAGGATCTCGCGGTCCGACGGCAGGGCCGCCGACTGGGCCGCCTCCAGCACCCGGTCGATGTCCTGGCGGCTGATCTCCCGGTCGCGCCGGGCGACACTGACCATGCCGCGGGAGTTGACGTTGCGGATGTCGGAGCCGGCGATGCCGACCCAGGCGCGGGAGACCTCCACGCCGGCCATCACCTCGGCCTCCTCGGTCGCCTGGCGCAGCGCCTCCACCGTCGCCTCGACGTTGACGATGTTGCCGCGGCGGGTGCCGCGGTTGGGCGCCAGGCCCTTGCCGACGACCTCCATGGCGCCGGCCTCGTCCCGCTGGCCGATGAGGACGCCGATCTTGGCGGTGCCGACGTCGATGGCGACGAAATACTCTTCCGGTTTGGGCATCAGGCCCCCCTCTCATGGCCGACGGCGGTCTCGGCGACCGCCGGCCGAACGACGATTCGATGTCTGAAGCGAAGGTCGACCGAAGCCGGCTCGGCGAGCCGGGTCCCCATCTCCGATCGAATCTCCGGCAGTAACTCCTCCAAGCGCCGCAGGCGCGACGCGATCTCCGACCTCTGCCCGTCGTCGTAGAACCGGACGAGCAGCGGGAACGGCAGCGCCGCCCCCTCGAGCCGGAAGTCCTCGTCCCCCAAAACCGTCACGGAATCGACCGCTCCGCCCAAGGCGGGCGCGGCCTCGGTCGCCTGGCGCGCCGCGCCGAGGGCCGCCGCCAGAACCTCCCGGCGGCGGTCGGCGGGCACCTCCGAGGCGCCGTCCCAATGCAACTGCAGGAAGGCGGCGTCGGAACCGCCCGCGACCTCCCCGCTCGACTCTGCGCCCCCGGCGGTAGCGCCCGCGGCCTGCGCCCGGGGCGCGATCAGCGACCCGTCGGCATCGATCCAGAAGCTCGTCCGCACGCCGTCCCGGGTCTCGTCGAGGATCGCCACCGGCCGGCGCTCCACCACCACCACCCGCAGCCGGTCCGGCAGCTCCTTGGTCACCTCCACCCCGGCGATCCACGGGTGACCGGAGAGGATGTGCTCCACCCGGTCGAGCGGTAGCCAGACCAGGTTCTGGCCGACCAGGTCGGCGAGCTGGCCGCGCATCCACTCGGCGCTGACCCGCTCCGAACCGTGGATCTCGAGATCGGTCAGGGCGAAGGCGGGCGAGGTCGCCGACCACCACAGGGCCGACGCCGGCACCCCGACGATGACCACGGCCATCAGGAACGGCCGGACGAACGCCGCCAGCCGGCTGCGCCGCCGCACCGGCAGGCCGGTCCGCCGCCGGAAGGGCAGCACCTGGCTGGCGCCGCCGGCCGCCGACGCCGGAGAGGCACCGTGTAGAGCACCGCCCTGGGCATACCGACCGGACAGATCGGGCCGGGCGGGCGCCTCGACCGTCGGCGTCCACGCCGGCGGCCGCGGACCGTGGGACAGGGGATCGCGCGGCGCCCTCACGAGGCCCCCCCCTTCTCGGCCGCGGCGGCCTCTCCCTGGGTCGCGAGATCCAGGGCCAGCCGGTAGACGTCGCCGGCGCCCAGGGTGATCACCAGATCCCCCGGCTCGACCTCGGGCGCCAGCACCTCCGGCGCGTCGCGCCACGACGGGCAGTAGGCGACGCGGCGATGACCGGAGGCCCGGGCCGCATCCACCACCAGCTCGCCGGTGACCCCCTCGATCGGCTGCTCGCGCGACGGGTAGACGTCGGTCACCACCACCCGGTCGGCACCGAGCAGCGCACGGCCGAAGGCGGTCGCCTGGTCACGGGTGCGGGTGAACAGGTGCGGCTGGAAGACCGCGTGGATCTTGCCGGCCGGGCAGACCTGCCGCGCCGCCGCCAGGGTCGCGGCCACCTCCGCCGGGTGGTGAGCGTAGTCGTCGATCACGGCGGCGCCCTGCCAGGTGCCGCGGCGGTCGAACCGCCGATCGATCCCCTTGAACTGGGCCAGCGCCCGGGCGATCGCCTCGAACGGCACGTCCAGGGCCCGGGAGACGGCGATCGCGGCGAGGGCGTTGGCGACGTTGTGGCGCCCCGGCATCGGCAGGGTCACCGTGCCGAGCACGCCGGCCTCGCCGTGGCGGACGCTGAACCGGGTGGCCGCGACCGCGCCGGCCTCCGCCTCGCCCTGACCGAGCGTGACCTCCAGCGCCTGGAAGTCGGCCTGGGGGTTGAAGCCGTAGCTGACGATCCGGCGGTCGGCGATGCGCGGCAGGATCTCCTGGACGTTCGGGTCGTCGAGGCAGACGATCACCTGGCCGAAAAACGGCACCTGCTCGGCGAACTGGACGAAGGCGCTCTTGATCGCGTCGAGATCCTCGTAGGTGTCCAGGTGGTCGACGTCGATGGTGGTGATCACCGCGATGATCGGCGCCAGGCGCAGGAAGCTCCGGTCGAACTCGTCGGCCTCGGCCACCAGGTAGTCGCTGTGCCCCATCCGGGCGCCGGTGCCGAGGGCGCGCACCCGGCCGCCGACGATCACCGTCGGGTCGAGGCCGGCCTCGGTGAGGATCGCGCCGACCAGGGACGTGGTGGTCGTCTTGCCGTGGGTGCCGGCGACCGCCACGCCGTACTTGAGGCGCATCAGCTCGGCCAGCATCTCGGCCCGCCGGACGACGGTGATGCCGCGCCGGCGCGCCTCGACCACCTCGACGTTGTCCCTCGGGACGGCGGAGGAGTAGACCACCAGGTCGGCACCCTCGACGTGCTCCGGCGCATGGCCGTAGGAGACGCGAGCGCCGAGGCTGACCAGACGCTCCGTGGTCTCCGTGCGCGAGCGGTCGCTGCCGGAGACCTCGACGTCGTACTCGAGCAGCACCTCGGCGATGCCGCTCATGCCGGTGCCGCCGATGCCCACCAGGTGCACCCGGTCCAGGCCGGTGAAGCGCCGGAAGATCATCGCGCGCCTCCCGCCGCCGTGCGGGACGGTGCCCCCGCCAGCTCCAGCACCCAGTCGGCGATCGCCGCCGCCGCCCCGGGGCGCCCCAGGCTCCGCGCCGCGTCCGCCATGCGGGCGAGCTCCGCCCGGTCGCCCAGGAGCTGGGCCAGCGTGTCCCCGAGGATGGTGGCCAATGCCTGGTCGGCCCGATCTGCCGAGTCCGTCGAGTCGGCCGCTGCCTCCGAAGGGCCGGGCGGCGTCGGCTCGAAGACGGCCCGCGCCGCCCCCGCCTCCTCGAGCGCCCGGGCGTTGTCCTTCTGGTGTCCCAGCGCCAGGGTGATCGGCACCAGCACCGACGGCCGCCCGGCGGCGGCGATCTCGGCGACCGTGATCGCGCCGGCGCGGGAGAGCACCAGGTGGCTCCGGGCCATGGCGCCGGCCACGTCCTCGATGAACGGCACCAGGCGGACGCGGGACGCTCCGGTCGCGGGCCCGGCCCCGCTCTGGTCGATCTGGCCGATCTGGCCGACTCCGCCGACTCCGCCGACTCCGCTGACTCCGCCGACTTCACTGACTTCACTGACTTCGCTGACTTCACTTGGGGTCGCGATGCCGGCCCGGCGGTACGCCTCCCGGGTCGGCTCCAACTGGCCGCCGCCGGTCTGGTGGACGACGGTCAGCTCCGGCAGGCGCGCGAGCAGCCCGTCCGGGCCGCCGAGCGCCAGCGGCAGGGCACGGTTGAGCGACCGGGCGCCCTGGCTGCCGCCCAGGAGCAGCAGGCGGAGGCCGGTCTCCGGCAGCGGCTGGGCGCCGTCGAAGAACGCCTTGCGCACCGGCACGCCGGTCGTCCGCGTCGGGCAGGTGAAGTCGTTCGCCACCCGCGGGAAGGCGACCGCCGCCCCCGCGGCGAACCGGGAGAGCTGACGGTTGGCCACGCCGGCGCGGGCGTTGGGCTCGAGCAGCAGCACCGGGCGCCGGGCCAGCCGAGCCCCGAGAACCGCCGGTGCCGAGGCGTAGCCGCCGGTGCCAAAGACGACCCGCGCGCGGAGCCGGCGGACCAGCCGCGCCCCCGCCAGGGCCGACAGGGCGAGGGTGGCGAGCGCCAGGGCCTTGGCCGTCAGGCCGCGCCCGACCAGGGCCCGGGAGCGGAG
Source organism: uncultured Acidobacteriota bacterium (assembly GCA_963843755.1). Classification (GTDB taxonomy): domain Bacteria; phylum Acidobacteriota; class Thermoanaerobaculia; order Multivoradales; family DATKCC01; genus CAWJLS01. Next base: position 63,001 of record CAWJLS010000008.1, on the reverse strand, counting down.
CGGATGGAACGCCACGCCGCGCTCCGGCACCAGCCGGGCCTCCATCCCCCGTCCCGAGCCGGCGTAGCTGACCGCGCAGCCGCGGGACGCCAGCTCCTCGCCGACGGCGAGCGCCGGGAAGATGTGCCCTCCCGAGCCGCCCCCGGTCAGGAGCACGTGCAGCCCCGCCTGTGCCGCCGCGCCGCTCATCCGTGCTGGGAGACGTTGAGCAGCGTGCCGCAGGCGATCATGGAGACCACCAGCGACGAGCCGCCGTAGGAGATGAACGGCAACGGGATCCCTTTCGAGGGAGCCAGTGCCAGCGAGACCGAAACGTGGATCAGGGCCTGGATCACCAGCAGGCCGGTGATCCCCCAGGCCAGGTAGCGTCCGAACTGGTCGGGCGCCGACAGGCCGGCGCGCACCCCCCGCCAGAGCAGCAGGGCGAACAGCCCCAGCAGGGCGATCGCCCCGATCATCCCCAGCTCCTCGCAGACGATGGCGAAGATGTAGTCCGAGTGGGGATGGGGCAGGTAGTGGAGCTTCTGGACGCTGCCGCCCGGACCGAGGCCGAACAGGCCGCCCGAGCCGACCGCGATCAGCGACTGCCGCGGCTGGAAGCCGGCGCCGAACGGGTCCGCGTCCGGATCGAGGAAGGCGAACAGGCGCCGGCGGCGGTACGGCTCCGCCAGCACCAGCACCAGGAGCAGCGGTACGCCGGCCGCCAGCGCGCCGGCCAGGTAGCGCCAGGGCAGGCCGGCGAGGAAGACCATCAGGCCGACCGTCGCCAGCAGCAGCACCGAGGTGCCGAAATCGGGCTGGAGCAGGATCAGCCCGACCACACAGCCGGTCGCCACCAGCACCGGCACCAGCAGGGTCGGATGGTCGATCCGCTCCGGCTTGCGGTCGATCTGGTAGGCGACGTAGGGGATCAGCGCGAGCTTGGCCCACTCCGCCGGCTGCACCGACACCGGGCCGACCCGGAACCACCGGTGGGTGGCGCTGATCTCGGGGCCGAAGAGCACCGCCGCCAGCAGCACGACGATGCCGCCGAGCAGGGCGTAGATCACCGCCGGCTTGCGCAGCACCCGGTAGTCGACGTGCATGGCGATCGCCATGCCGACCAGGCCGAGCAGCGCCGCCAGGCTCTGCTTGACCACGAACGGGTTGAAGCCGGCCGCGGTGCCGTCGGGCCCGCCCAGGGAGCGGGCGAGCGGCGCGCTGGCGGAGTACACCATCACCAGGCCGAAGCCGACGGCCAGGGCGACGACGCCGAACAGCACGCGGTCAAACGCCAGCTTCTTGGCCAACGGCGGCCCCCCCGACGGTCGTGCGGACGAGACGCTGGAAGACGTCCCCCCGCTGGTTGAAATCGCGGAACTGGTCGAAGCTCGCGCAGGCCGGCGACAGCAGCACGGCCTCGCCGGCCCGGGCCCGCTCGGCGGCCTCGGCGACCGCCCGGTCCAGGGTCTCGACGCGGCTGATCGGCACAGGCGCCCTTCTGGCGTCAGCACCGGAGTCGGAGCCGGAGGTCGCCGCCCCCCGGGTCCAGGCGCCGGTCAGGTCGCGCTCGATCTCCCCGGCCGATTCGCCGATCAGGTAGACCCGGCGGGCCTTGGTCGCCACCGCCGGGGCCAGGGCGGCGAAGTCGTTGCCCTTGTTGCGCCCGCCCAGGATCAGGTGGACCGTGCCGTCGGCGAACCCTTCGAGGCAGCCGAGCGTCGCCGCGGGATTGGTCCCCTTGGAGTCGTCGTACCAGGTGACGCCCCGGTGCTCGGCCACCCGCTCCATGCGATGGGACAGGCCGCGGAACCCGGCGAGGGCGGAGCGCACGGCCTCGACCGGCGCGCCGAGGGCGCGGGCCAGGAGCGCCGCGGCCATGGCGTTGGCCAGGTTGTGGGCCCCGGCCAGCGGCACGTCGGCCGCCGTGAACAGCACCGTCTCGCCGCCGTCCGCCCCCCGCTCGACCACCGCGTCGCCGCGCACGAAGCAGCCGGCGGCCACCTCCTCCCGGCGCGAGAACAGGAGCTGCCGGGACCGGGTCTCGGTCGCCCGGACCAGCGGGTCGTCGGCGTTGAGCACGGCGACGTCGTCCCCGTGCTGGTTCTCGAAGATCCGCCGCTTGGCCGCCGCGTACTCCTCGAGCGTGCCGTGGCGGTCCAGGTGATCGGCGGCCAGGTTGAGGAACACCGCCGCCCGGGGACGGAACCGGTGGATGGCGGAGAGCTGGAAGCTCGAGAGCTCGACGACGTAGAGCGTCCGGCCGGCGCCAGTGCCAGAGTCGGTACCGGCCTCGGCCGGTGCATCGGCGTCCGGGGACCGCCCGACCTGGGAGGAGAGCGGCTCGCCGATGTTGCCGCACACCCGCGCATCCCATCCGGCCGCCCGCAGCATCGCCCCGGCCAGCGCCGTCGTCGTGCTCTTGCCGTTGGAGCCGGTCACCGCCACCACCGGGCCGTCGAGGAACGGGAAGGCCAGCTCGACCTCGGCCAGCACCGGCACACCCCGCCGCCGGGCGTCGGCCAGGAGCGGCCGGTCGAGGGGCACGCCCGGCGAGACCACCACCGCGGCGACGCCCTCGGGCAGCGCGTCCGGCTCGCCGCCGGCCCGGAGCTCGAACCGGCTCCCATCCGCCGACTCGGCCAACTGAACAAGATCCGCCAGATCGAGCGCCGACTCCGGCCGCGCGTCGACCCCGACCACCCGCACGGCGCCGGCTCCGCCATCCGGCCGATTCGATCGATCGGGCCGAGCGCCATGGGCCAGCAGCAGCCGCACGGCGGCCCGGCCGGACAGGCCCAGCCCGTAGACCAGGACACGGTCCCAGCGGTCGCGTTCGCTGTCGGCGCGGTCGTTCATCGGAGCTTGAGGGTCGAGAGCGAGAGCAGGGCGAAGAGCAGCGACAGGATCCAGAAACGCACGATCACCTTCGACTCCGCCCAGCCGGCCAGCTCGAAGTGGTGATGGAGCGGGGCCATGCGGAAGACCCGCCGGCCGGTCAGCTTGAACGAGGTCACCTGGGCGATCACCGACAGCGCCTCGAGCACGAACAGCCCGCCCACCAGGACGAGCAGGATCTCCTGCTTGGCGAGCAGCGCGACGATGCCGATGGCGGCGCCGATCGACAGCGACCCGACGTCGCCCATGAAGACGTCCGCCGGATGGGCGTTGAACCAGAGGAAGCCGAGGCTCGCCCCGACCAGCGCACCGCAGAAGATGGTCACCTCGCCGACGCCCTCGATGTAGGGAACCTGGAGGTAGCCGCCGAGGACCACGTTGCCGGCCAGGTAGGTGAACACCGCGTAGGTGGCCGCGGCCACCAGGGTGGCGCCGATCGCCAGGCCGTCGAGGCCGTCGGTCAGGTTGACGGCGTTCGACGTCCCGACCAGCACCAGCACCGCGAACGGCACGTAGAACCAGCCGAGCGACACCGCCACCGACTTGAAGAACGGGAAGGTCAGCGTGCTGGTGAAGCTCGGCAACTGGAGCAGAACCACCGCCGCGACGGCCGCCGCGAGCACCTGCAAGCTGAACTTGGCCCGCGCGGTCAGCCCGAGGTTGCGGCGGCGGCGGATCTTGAGCGAGTCGTCGAGGAAGCCGATGGCACCGAACGCCACGGTCACCGTCGTGGCGACCCAGACGTACGGGTTGGTCAGCTTCGCCCACAGCACGGTCGGCACGACCACCGCGGTGAGGATCAGCAGCCCGCCCATGGTCGGCGTCCCGGCCTTCTCCTGGTGGCTCTTCGGGCCCTCCTCGCGGATGAGCTGGCCGAGCTGGAGCCGCCTGAGCAGCCGGATGTAGGCCGGGCCGAGCAGCAGCGACAGCACCAGCGCCGTCACCACCGCGCCGGCCGCCCGGAACGTGATGTAGCGGAAGACGTTGAGCGGGCCGAAGAACTCCGACAGCGGATAGAGCAGGTGGTAGAGCATCAGGCCGCGCCCTCCGCGCCGGTCCTCTGGCTCGGCGAGCCGGGAGCGCCGGCGGACCGGGGCTCGCGCCCCACGAGGCGCTCGACGACCCGTTCGAGGCCGATGCCCCGCGATCCTTTGACCAGCACCAGGTCCCCGGCCGCGACGGTCCGCTCGGCCCAGTCGGCGGCGGCCACGGCGTCGGCACAGTGGACCGCCGTGGTGACGCCCGCGGCGCGGGCGGCGGCCACCAGCTCTTCCGACAGCGGCCCGACCCCGACCACCGGGTCGAAGCCGAGGGCGGCCGCCCACCGGCCCGCCGCCCGGTGGAGCTCCGGCCCACCCGGACCGAGCTCGAGCATGTCGCCCAGCACCGCCACCAGCCGTTCGGCGGCGATCCCGTCCGGCGCGTCGCGCAGGCTGCGGGCGCTCGCCAGCGCCTCGTTCAGGGCGTCCGGGTTCGAGTTGTAGGCGTCGTCGATCACCGTCGCCCCGTCCGCCAACCGGTGGACCTCGCCCCGGTGGGCGGAGGCCCGGACCTTGGTCAGGCCGCGGCGGATGGTGGCGAGATCGAGGCCGAGGGCGACGGCCACGCCCGCCGCCGCCAGGGCGTTCGACGCGTTGTAGAGGCCGTGGAGCGGCAGCTCGATCTCACCGGCGACCTGGCCCGCCCCCTCTTCGGCTTCCGCCCGGTCGGTGCCCGCCGGCTCGCCCGACAGCTCCAGGCGGAACCGGATGCCGATCCGGCCATCTGCGAGCACCGCCGGGCGCACATCGCGCCCGCGGACGGTCACGGCCGGGTCGTCGCCCAGCCCGTACCAGATCACCCGCCGCGGGGCCCCGTCTCCTGACCTGTCGGACGCGCCAGAGGTGGCGCCGGACACCGCCCAGCGCTCGGTCACCCGCACCACCTCCGGGTCGTCCCGGTTGGCGACGGCGAAGGCGCGCCGCGCCCCCTCGCCGGTCGTGGGAACGCCGTCGAAGATCTCCGCCTTGGCCTCGGCGATGGCCGACACGTCGGCGAAGTTCTCGAGGTGGGCCGGGCGCACGGCGGTCAGGACCACGCCGTCGGGGCGGGCGAGGGCGCTGACCCTGCCGAGCTCGCCGGGAAACGACATGCCCAGCTCGGCGACCATCACCTCGGTGTCGCCCGGGATGCCCAGGTAGGCCAGGGGGAAGCCGTAGAGGTTGTTCAGGTTGCCCGGCGTCCGGGCGGTCCGGAAGCGCTCGGCGAGCACCGCGCCCACCAGCTCCTTGGTGGTCGTCTTGCCGACCGAGCCGGTGATGCCGATCAGCACGTCCGGCAGCTCCCGGCGCAGGTGCCGGACCAGGGCGTGGAGGGCGGCGAAGGCGTCGCCGACGCGCACCAGGCAGGCGCCGTCGGAAAGGACGGTCTGTCCCGCGCCCGCATCCGCGACCTCCTCCGGCCGCTCGACCACCGCCGCGGCGGCGCCCCGGGACAGGGCGTCGCCGACGAACCGGTGCCCGTCGGTGGCCTCGCCGGCGAGGGCGAAGAACAGCTCGCCGCCGGTCACCCGGCGCGAGTCGAGGGCGGCGCCGGACCAGAGCGCCGCGGCGTCCCCGGCGATCACTTCGCCCTCCATGGCCTGCGCGGCCTCCTCGATCCGTCGCCTCATCGCTCCGCCGTCTCCCGGAACCGCTCCTCGAGCGCCTTCACCGCCTCGTCCCGGTCGGAGAAGGGCAGCTTGCGCGAGCCGATCTGCTGGATCTCCTCGTGCCCCTTGCCGGCGATCACCACCGCGTCGCCGGGGCCGGCGACGGCGATCGCCCGGTGGATCGCCTCGCGGCGGTCGGGCACGATGCGGTAAGTGGTGCTGCCGCTCGCCTCGAGCCCTTCCTCCACCTGGTGGATGATCTGGAGCGGGTCCTCGGACCGCGGGTTGTCCGAGGTCAGGATCGGCAGCTCGGCCAGCTCGCCGGCGCGCCGCCCCATCGGATGGCGCTTCTCCCGGTCGCGGTCGCCGCCGGCGCCGAAGACCAGGATGATCCGCCGCCCCGAAAGCTCCGTGACCGCCCGCAGCAGCGCTTCGAGCGCCCCCGGCGTGTGGGCGTAGTCGATGTAGACCGGGAACGGGCGCTCGCCCGCGGCGGCCGGCGCCTCGACCAGCTCGAGCCGGCCCGGCAACGGTCCGCGGGAGGCGATCCCCCGCCCGACCGCCTCGTGGTCGAGAGCGAGGACCTCCGAGGCCGCGACGGCCGCCAGCAGGTTCTCCAGGTTGTACCGGCCGAGCAGCGGCGAGCTCATCGGGAAGGAGCCGCGCGGAGTCTCGACCAGCGCCTCGATGCCCCGCTCGTGGAGGTGGACGTCCCGCGCCCGGACCGACGCCTCCTCGGTCGTGCCGAAGGTGACGAGACGGACCGCGTCCGCCGACGACAGCTCCTCCGCCAGCCGGCGGCCGTAGGGGTCGTCCAGGTTGACGGCGGCACCGCCACCGGGCGTGAGCATGTCGAACAGCCGGCGCTTGGCGGCGAAGTAGCTCTCGAAGTCGCCGTGCCAGTCCAGGTGGTCCTGGGTCAGGTTGGTGAACACCGCCACGTCGAAGGCGAGGCCGCTCAGACGCCCGAGGTCGAGAGCGTGGGACGACGCCTCCATGGCGACCGCCTCGGCTCCCCGGTCGCGCCAGCGCCGGAGCAGACGGACCACCTCCGGCGCCTCCGGGGTCGTCCGCTCGCCGGCGGTCACGTCGTCGCCGAAGCGGTAGCCGAGCGTGCCGATCAGGCCGGCCGGCCGGCCGGCGGCCTCCAGGATCGACGCCAGCAGGGCGACCACGGTCGACTTGCCGTTGGTGCCGGTGACCGCGGCCAGGCTCAGCTCCCGCTCCGGGTGACCGTCAACGCGGACGGAGAGCGGCCCGGCCAGCTCGCGCGGCGACCCGGCGTCAGGATCGGTTTCGAGCCAGGGGATGGACGCGTCCCACTCCGCCGGCCGGCAGCCGGGAGCGGCGAGGATCGCCCGCGCGCCCCGCTGGACGGCGGCGGCGGCGAACGCGGCGCCGTCGTGGTGGGCACCGGCCACGGCGATGAACAGATCGCCCGGCTCCACCCGGCGCGAGTCGATGCGCACGCCGGTGATCTCCGGGTCGCTCGCCTCCGCCCCCTCGCCAGACGCCTCGACCGGGTCGGCGGACCGGACCGGAAGACCCTCGATCAGTCGGGACAGGCGCACCATCAGCCTCCCGCTCCCTGGGGAGACGGCTCCCCGGCTCCAGCGGCAGGCAGGGCCGCCAGGTGCTGGGTCGGAACCGGGTCCCGATCCGGCGCCACCCCCAGGTACGGCAGGATGCGCTGCGCGATGGCGGCGAAGACCGGCGCCGCCACGCGGCCCCCCGAAGTCAGGCCGGCCCGGGGCTCGTCGATCGCCACCAGGCCGGCGAGCGCCGGCCGGCGGGCCGGCGCGAAGCCGATGAAGTTGGCGACGAACCGGGTCTGGGAGTAGCGGCCGTCGACCACCTTCTGGGCGGTGCCGGTCTTGCCGGCGAGCCGGTAGCCGTCGATCCCCTCGCCTGAGGCCGTGCCGCCCGCCTCGAACACGCCCTCCAAGATGCGCTCGAGCTGGAGCGCGGTCGACGGCGCGATCGGCCGTCCGGTGACCTGGGCCGCGGTCCGGGTGACCGACGTCCCGTCGCCCACCGAGCGGACCACGAACGGCCGGTGCAGCCGCCCGCCGTCGGCCAGCGCGGCCGCCGCCGTCGCGAGCTGGATCGGCGTCACGGCGATGCCCTGGCCGAACGAGATGTAAGCCGGCGTGATCGGGTCCCAGCGCTCGAGCGGCCGCAAGCTCCCGGGGCTCTCCCCCGGCAGGTCGATACCGGTCTTCTGGCCGAAGCCGAACGCGCGGATCATCTTGTAGAGGCGATCGGGCCCGACCTTGAGGCCGATCTTGATCGCGCCGACGTTCGACGAGTGATCCATGATCTCGCGGAAGGTCAGGATGCCGTACGGGTTGTGGTCGGCGATGCGGGTGCCGTACAGGACGATGTGCCCCATCTCGCAGTCGAACGTGTCGGACGGATCGACCAGGTTGGCGTCGAGGGCCGCCGACGCGGTCACCACCTTGAAGGTCGAGCCGGGCTCGTAGACGTCGCTCACCGGCTGGATGCGCTCGAGCTCCGGGTGCTCCAAGGCCCGGTTGGCGTCGTAGGACGGGTAGGAGGCCATCGCCAGCACCGCGCCGGTCGCCGGATCGAGGATGATCGCCCAGCCGCCCTTGGCCCGGTTCTTCTCCACCGCCGCGAACAGCTCGGACTCGACCACGTGCTGGATCGTCGCGTCGATCGTGAGATGCAGGTTCTTGCCCGGGACCGGCTCGGCGAACGAGAGGCCCGGGAAGACCAGTGAGCCGGCCCGGTTGTCGCGGATCACCGCCCGCTCGGCGGCCCGTCCCGAGACCACGTCGTCGTAGGTGTACTCGAGGCCGCGGAGGCCCTCGTCGTCGGTGCCGACGTAGCCCAGCACGGCCGCCGCCAGCGCGCGCATCGGGTAGTAGCGCTTCGACTCCTCGACGAACCCCAGGCCGGGCAGGTCGAGCTTGCGCACGGCGGTGGCCGCCGGCGGATCGAGCTTGCGCTCGAGCCAGACCCAGCGGCGGTCGCCGGAGAGACGCTGCTCGAGCTCGGCCCGCGGAACGCTCAGCAGCGGCGCCAGCTTCGCCGCCGTCGCCTTCGGGTCGACGACCTCGTGGGGCAAGGCGAAGAGGGAGTCGACCGGCACCGAGACCGCCAGCTCGCGGCCGCGGGCGTCGTAGATCGTGCCTCGCGGCGGGTCGAGCTCGACCACCCGGAGCTGCTGGTCCGAGGCGCGTTCGGCGTAGAGGTCGTGGTCGCGCACCTGGAGCAGGGCGAGCCGCGCCCCGACGACCGCGAACCAGACCGACACGGCGATCAGCGCCACGACGAGGCGAGACTTCATCGGCCTCCCTCTTGACTCGCCTGCCCTGCCGTGTGTCCCGCCTCGACGAACACGAGCTGGTCGACCGTCGGCGGGCGCATGCCCAGCTCCTCGCGGGCCCGCCGCTCGATCAGGTCGGGGTTCGACAGGTACGACGACTCGAGCCGCATGCGGCTCTCCTTGCGCTCCAGGTCGTGGAGGCGCCGCTCCAGTGTGTCGATGTGGTACCCCGCGTCCAGGACCTGGAGGTGGATCCAGGTGAAACCGGTCAGCGCCAGGGCGACCGGCGCCAGCACCAGCACCACCTTGACCAGGTCGCGCAGCCGCCGCCGGTCGCGCTCGCGGACCAGGTACTCGTTGGCGACCGGACGGTGGACGGCGTAGGAGGAACGGGCGGTCTTCATGGATCGATCGCCCTCCGGCGGGCGGCCCGCAGCTTGGCCGAACGCGACCGCGGGTTGGTCTCGACCTCCTCGTCTCGCGGGGTCACCGGCTTCTTGGTCAGCACCTCGAGCACCCGGGTCTCGGCCCGTGGCCGGCCGGTGATCTGGTCGATCTCGCCGCGCGCCAGGTCGCGCAAGGTGTTCTTGACGATCCGGTCCTCCAGGCTGTGGTACGAGATCACCACCAGCCGGCCGTCGGCCTCCAGCAGGCGCACGGCCTCCTCGACGAAGCGCTCGAGCTCCGCCAGCTCGCGGTTGACCTCGATGCGCAGCGCCTGGAACACCCGCGTCGCCGGGTCGACCCTTCCTTCCCGGCGCCCCTCCTTGTAGAAGGGTCCTCCCTTGGCCTCCAGGATGAGCCGTCGCAGCTCTCCGGTGGTCTCGACCGGCGCGTCCTCCCGTGCTCGGGCCAGGGCGCGAGCGATGCGCCGCGCCTGGCGCTCCTCTCCGTACTCCCTGAAGATCCGCATCAAGTCCGCCTCCGCGTAGCTGTTGACCACGTCCGCCGCGGTGGGGCCGGTGCGCCCCATGCGCATGTCGAGCGGGGCGTCGAACCGGAAGCTGAAGCCCCGCTCGGCGGTGTCGAGCTGCAACGACGAGACGCCGAGATCGGCCAGGATCCCGGCGATCCGTCCCTCCTCGCCCGCGGCGTGACCGAAAGGCCGCTCGGGCCATCCGGCAGTCGCCTCGGTGACCAGCGCCACGACCTCGGAGAAGCTGCCCTCGACCAGCCGCACCCGGTCGCCGAAGCGCCCCAGCCGGCGTCCGGCGCGATCGAGCGCCGCCGGATCGCGGTCGATGCCGAGCAGGTGGACGCACGGCGCGCTCTCCAGCAGCGCTTCGGCGTGCCCGCCCAGGCCGAGGGTGCAATCGACGAAGAGCGCAGTCTCCCCGTCCGGGTGCTCGGACACCCGGTCCGGCACCAGGTACCGGAGGGTCTCGTCGACGAGGACGGGGACATGGTCGACATCAGAGCTCATTCGCCTTTGCACACGCCGGCGGGACGCCACGCGCCCCGCACACGGCGGTTAGATGTTCAGATCGCTCAAGGCACGGAAGTCGTCCTCCGTGAACGGTTCCTGGACGAGGCGCTCCTCGAAGCGCTCGCGGTTCCAGACCACCAGGTGGTCCAGTTGGGCGCTCACCACCACCTCACCGACGATCTGCGCGCTCTCGCGCAGGATCTGCGGCACGACGATCCGCCCCTGGGTATCCAGCTTGGCTTGCTGACCGAAGTAGTTGACCCGCTCGAGGAAGCGATTCTTGGACGAGTGGGTCGAGGGCATGGTGGAGAGTCGCTGTTCGATCTCCTCCCACACCGGCAGAGGGTAGATGAGGGCCGAATCGCCGAGAATCGACGTGGCGAAAATGTCCGATCCCCACCGCTCTTCGATGGTGGTCCGGAACGGGGTCGGAATCTTCAGCCGCCCCTTGTCGTCGATCTTTGTCGGTGCACTTCCCCTGAACATGACCCTCACCCGGTACGGAAGGTTTGACGGTCAGACTAACAAGCGGACCCACTTTTGTCCACTCTGGTCCACTTTTGTCCACCGTCTCCCTCGCACGCACGTGGGCGGGCGACCGGAGCACCGGGCCGTCAGGGGCTTGAATACTGAGGAAACGAAGAAGGCCGGGCGATCGGGCCCGGCCTTTCAAAGAACCAGCGTGCGCGAAAGCGCAGGGGGTCAGCGTGGTGGCGGAACGGGCTTCGCCGCCTCCGGCTCGACGGCAGGCTTCTCGGGCACCGGTGTCTTCTCCTTCTTGCCGGCGGCGGCGTCGGACTCCGTCGCGAAGCCCGCGTAGGGGTCGACGTCCTCCCGGTCGCCGGCGACGGTCCGGAAGCCGGCCGCGTCCGGCGGCGGGTCGGCGACCACGTAGGCCTGCTTCTCCAGGTCGCGCATGTAGTCCTGGAACTTCTGGGCGAACAGGCGACGGCGCTCGCGCGCCTCGATCTGGTCGGAGACCTCGGAGAAGGCCTGGGCGCGCTGGTCCTCGAACTCCTGGAGCTGTAGGAGGTGGTACCCGCCGCGGGCCGCGATCGGCTCGGAGACGTCGCCCGGCGACAGGCTCGCGAGCGAGGCTTCGAGCTGCGGGTCGAGCTCGCCGGAGACGACCCAGCCCAGGTCGACCAGGTCGCTCGTCTTGCCCGCCTTGGAGTACTCGGCGGCGACCTCGTCGATCGCCCGGCCGCCGATGATCTCGCCGCGGATCGCCTGGGCGAGCTCGAGGATCTCCTGGGGGTCGCTGTCGTCGCTCTCGAGCACGATCAGCTCGCGGACCCGCCAGCGCTTCGGGGTGACGAACTGGTCCTGCTCGGCGCGGTAGACCCGGCGCAGGTCGTCCTCCTCGACGTCGATCTTGGCGGAGACCTCCTTGCCGACCACCTGGCGGATCCGGAGCTGGTCCCGCACCTGCTCGCGGAACTCGGCGAGGCTCATGCCCTCCTGAGAGAGGGCGGCCGCGAACTCGTCATCGCTCTGGATGCCGAAGCCCTGGCGGATCTGGTGCACGCCGGCGTCGACCTCGCTCTCCTCCGGATGGATCGAGAGCTGGTCGGCGCGCGACAGCAGGAGCAGGTCCTCGAACATCTTGCGGAAGACCTGGTTGCCCATGTTCGCGAGCGCCTTCTCGCGGTCGTCCGGGGACAGGTCGTCGCGCGCCTGGAGCTGCGAGAGCGCACCGGCGCGGCGGCTCTCGTAGTCGAGCAGGGTGGCGATGCGGTCGTTGACCCGGAGCACCACCCGGTCGACGACCTCGGCACGCGCCACGGTGGCGAGCACGGGGCCGGCCAGCACGACGAAGACGGCGATCAGGACCGACAGGCGCACCGCGCGCCGGCCGTCAGGAACCCGCCGGACCATCGCTGGACGAAGCCGTCGGGTAGGAACCACGGTAGTCGAAGGGGAGGTGGTCTTCATAAACCCGCACAGTGTATCGGTTCCGAGCATCGGTCACCAATCGGGAGACGCTGTCGGCAGCCCGCTCCTCGCGAAGCCGCTTGCGCAGCTCCGGCGCGGCCTCTTCGAACGGCACGGTCCGCGCCGGCAGACGCTCGGTCACCAGGAAGATGTGGAAGCCGTAGTCGGCCTCGACGATGTCGCTGACCTGACCCGGCTGGAGCCGGAAGATGATCGCCGCGAACTCCTCCGGCAGGTCGTCGTGGGAGAGCTCGCCCTGGCTGCCGCCGTACGGTGCGCTCGGATCGATCGAGTAGCGTTTGGCGACCTCCGCGAAGTCGGCCCCGGCGTCCAGCTCCGCCTTCGCCTTCTCGGCGGTCGCCCGGTCGTCGACCAGGATCTGGGAGAGGCGCACCCGCGCGGGGAGGGAGAAGCGCGTCTTCTCGGCCTTGTAGCGTGCCCGCAGCTCGTCCTCGGTCGGCTCGCCCTTGGGCGCCTGTTGGAGCAGCGCCTTGAGCGCCTGGCGGTGGTCGACCTTCTCCTCGGGCCCTCCGCCGGCGGCGTCTTCAGGGATCAGCCCCTGGTCGATCGCCGTCCGCACCAGGATCCGCTCGTCCAGGAACTGGTCGAGCAGGCTGGAGAGGACCGGCGACTCGAGCGACGCCGGCGAGGTGTCGGTCTGGGCCTCGACGTAGGCGGTGAAGGCGCTGTAGGGGATCTCGTGGTCGCCGAGGGTGGCGACCGTGTCCGGCGCCGGTCCGCCGTGGCAGGCGGCGAAGCCGACCAGGGCGAGGACCCCCAGCCCGAGCGTCAGCCGCAGCGCCGGCCCCAGAACCGGAACCGAGCCTGCACCCTGCCCCAGAACCGGGACCGGGACCGAGCCCGCCCGGGTCAGGCGCCGTGCAGAGCGCACCCCGTGGGCCGGAGGCCTCATGCCGCCAGCTCCCCCAGGGTCCGGCGGGCGACCGAGAGCATCTCCTCGCCGCCGGCGGCCAGCGTCAGCACGCCGGTCGGGCTGAAGCTCGCCCCGGGGCGGTCGGAGACCAGCTCGATCAGGCGCTCGACGTCGATCCGCGAGTCCCGGCGCAGGCGGATGGTCAGGCTCTTGCCGCGGCCGGAGATCGACTGGATGCGGAGCTCCTCGGCGACCCGCTTGAGCGCGGCCACCTCGAGCAGCTTGTGCACCGCCTCGGGCGGCGGGCCGAACCGGTCGGTCAGCTCCTCCAGCAGGTCGCGCTCGTCCGCCTCGGCACCGGCGAGCTTCTGGTAGACCTCCATGCGCAGGTTCTCGTCCGCCACGTAGTCGTGGGGGATCGCCATCGGCACCGGCAGGTCGATCGCCACCGACGGGCCCTCCTCCACCGCCTCCCCTTTGAGCTCGCGCACCGTGTCCTCGAGCATCTTGATGTAGGTCTCGATGCCGACCGCGGCGATGTGGCCGCTCTGCTCGGCGCCCAGGAGGTTGCCGGCGCCGCGGATCTCGAGATCGCGCGCCGCGATGCGGAAGCCGGAGCCCAGGTCGGTGAACTCCCGGATCGCCGCCAGGCGCTTCCTGGCCGGCTCCGAGAGCACCCGGTCGCCCGGGATCAGCAGGTAGCAGTAAGCGAGCTGATTGCTGCGGCCGACCCGGCCGCGGAGCTGGTAGAGCTGGGCCAGGCCGAAACGGTCCGCCCGGTGGACGATCATGGTGTTGACGTTCGGAATGTCGATGCCGTTCTCGATGATGGTCGTCGCCAAGAGGACATCGTACTCCCTGCGGGTGAACGCATGCATGCGCCGCGACAGCTCCTTCTCGTCGAGCTGCCCGTGGCCGACCGTGATGCGCAAGCCGGGCACCAGCTCCTTGAGGTAGGACTGGATGCGCTCGATCGACTCCACCCGGTTGTAGACGTAGTAGACCTGGCCGCCGCGCTCGATCTCGTACTCGATCGCCTCGCGCACCACCTCGCCGTTGTACGGCACGAGCGCCGTCTCGACCGCCATCCGGTCCTTGGGCGGCGTCTCGATGACCGACAGGTCGCGCACGCCGGCGAGGGAGAGCTGGAGCGTCCGCGGCACCGGCGTGGCCGACATGGCGAGCACGTGGACGTCCTTCTTGACCTGCTTCAGACGCTCTTTCTGGGCGACGCCGAAGCGCTGCTCCTCGTCGACGATGAGCAGGCCGATCTTGGGGATCTCGATGTCCTTCGACAGCAGGCGGTGGGTGCCGACCAGGATGTCGACCTCGCCCTTGGCCAGCCGCTCGCGCAGCGCCCGCACCTCGCTCGACGTGCGGAAGCGGGAGATCATCTCCACCTTGACCGGGAAGTCCTGGAAGCGTTCCTGGAAGGTCTCCAGATGCTGGTCGGCGAGGATCGTGGTCGGCGCCAGCACCGCCACCTGGTAGCCGCTATCGACCGCCTTGAAGGCGGCGCGCATGGCGACCTCGGTCTTGCCGTAGCCGACGTCGCCGCAGAGCAGGCGGTCCATGGGGCGCTCCTTCCCCAGATCCTCCTTGATCGCCGCGATCGCCTCGAGCTGGTCCGGCGTCTCCTCGTACGGGAAGGCGGCCTCGAACTGGCGCATCATGTCGGTGTCGTCGAGCATCACCGGCGCCCGCGCCACCTGGCGCTCGGCATAGAGCTTGAGCAGCTCGCCGGCCATGTCGCGCATGCTCTTCTTGACCCGCGCCTTGGTCCGGTTCCAGGAGGTGCCGCCGAGCTTGTCGAGCCGGGGCGAGACCCCCTCCATGCCGCTGTACTTCTGGAGCTGATCGAGCCGGGAGAGCGGCAGCAGCAGGCTCTGGCCGCTGGCGTAGGCGATCTCCATCACCTCGGTGCTCTCGGCCTTGGCGGACGCCGCCCCCCGACCGGGTGGGCTCGGCGGGCCGAGCGGCCCCGACGCCCCGTCACCCTCGACGCTCCGAAGCGCCACGAACTGGCCGATGCCGTGGTCCGCATGGACCACGAAGTCGCCCACCTTGAGGTCGCGCAGGCCGGAGATGAACGGGCCGTAGCGCGGGCGGCGGGTCCCCTTGCTGGTGCGCCGGCCGGGCAGCGCCCGCGGCAGGAGCTGATGCTCGCCGTAGAGCGCCACGCCGGCCAAGGTGAGGCGGAAGCCGCGTTCGAGCTCGCCCGGCACCAGCAGGACGCCGTCCGCCGCATGGCCCGCGCCGTCGCCGCCACTCACCGCGGAGCTGCCGTTCGCCAGCGGCACGTGGCGCCCCTCGAGCAGCTCCTCCATGCCCCGGCGATGCTCCGGCGCCACCACGACGACACAGCGCTCGCCCCGGGCGGCGGCCGCCGCCACCTCCTGGGGGAAGCGCGGGAGCTGGCCGTGGAAGACGTCGGTGGTGGTGCCGTGGAAGTCGGCCACCGCGGCGTCGGCCCCGTTCCCCTGGGCAGCGATCAGGTCGCGCAGCCGGACGTCGGAGCGGGCCACCAGCCCTTCGACCCGCGCCACCGGATGCTCGAGCGCCTCGGGCGGCACCGCCAGGCGCCCGGCCTCGAGCCGGCTCTCGAAATCGGCCGACAGGCGGGCGGCGTAGTGCTCGATCTCCGCGCTCAGGGCGGGTGGATCGACCGCCACGATCAGCGGGGATCGCGGCGGCGTGTGCGGCGAGTGCGGCGGCGCGCCCTCCGCCCCGCCGGACAGCCACTCGTCGAGGCCGACCGTCGTGCCGGACAGGAGCGGCAGGTAGTTCTCCCAACCCGGGGCCTCGCCCCGCTCCCGGAGATCGGCCAGAAACTGTCCGATCTCCGGATCGGTCTCGGCGTCGCTGCCCCGTCCGCCCGCGGCATGCTCGGCCAACAGCTCGGCGAGCAGCTCCGCATCGTCGACCCCGCCCGGGTAGAGCAGCAGAGGGAGCAGGCGGGCGCGCTCGACCCGCCCTTCGGAGCGCTGGGAGACCGGGTCGAACCGGCGGATCGTGTCCACCGTGTCGCCGAACAGCTCGATCCGGAGCGGCTCGTCCTCACCCGGCGGGAAGACATCGACGATGCCGCCGCGGATGGCGAAGTCGCCGACTTCCGAAACCAGGTCGGTGCGCCGGTAGCCGTAGGTGGTCAAGTGCTCGATAAGGCCGTCCAGCGGGTGCTCCTCGTCCGGCCCGACCTCGATCACCGCGCGCCGGAAGGCCGCCCGATCCGGCAGCCGCCGGAAGAGCCCGCGGGGGGTGCAGACGACGGTGCCCGCCCGGCCGGCGAGGATGCGGTCGAGGGCGAGCGCCTCCTGGGCGCGGACGTTGAGCGACGCCGCGGCCTCCTGGTAGGGGGTGAGCGACGGACCCGGGAAGAACACGGCCTCCCGTCCGCCGCCCCCGTCACTCTCCCCGTCACTGGGGCCGGCGAACAGGGTCACCGCCTCGATCCAGGCCAGGGCGTCCGCCTCCCGCGGCACGACCGCGAGGACGGGCCGGTCCAGATCCTCACCGAGGAGCTCGGCGACCCAGGCGGCCCCGGGGACGGGCAGACGCACCACGTCCCCCAGCTCGTCGCGGAGCCGGCGAAAAGGCGCACTGGCGCGTAGCGTGCGGGAGGCCTCCTCCCAGACGCGGTCGATCATCCCGATCTGGTAACCGGAACGGGCGGGGGTTCGTTCCCAGAGGGGGCGAGGAGGTCCTTCGACGATGGGTTCGCCCGGAGCGGGCCGGGCGAACCCCTCGATTCCCCGCTTGATTGACAACCGGCCAGTGCCGGGCGAGAGTGGCTCCGTCATGGTCGGTACGAGTAAACGGTCTTCCTTCGACTTCCGCATCCGCGGAATGGACTGCTCCGAGGAGGTCGCGGCGCTGGAGCGGGCGGTGGGTCCGGTGGTGGGAGGAGCGGAGAACCTGCGCTTCGACGTCCTCCGCGGACGGATGCTGGTGCTCGATCCGGCGGCGGCCGACTCCCCGGAGGCCGTGCGCGAGGCGGTCGCGCGCACGGGGATGCGTGCCGAGGCGTGGCGCGACGAGGTCGAAGGGGTGGGAACCGAGAGCTTCTGGGCGCGCCACGGGCGGGCGCTCTTGACCTTGGCGTCGGGGCTGCTGACGGTCGCCGGGTTCGCCGTCCACGCGCTCGTCACCGGGGGCTTGCTCGCCGCGCTCGGGGCCCACGAAACGGCGGTACCCTGGCCGGCCCGCCTCCTCTACTCAGCGGCGATCCTGGTCGCCGTCTGGCACATCCTGCCCCGCGCCTGGGCGGCGGCCCGCCACCTGCGGCCGGACATGAACCTCCTGATGACCGTCGCCATCACCGGCGCGGTCGCCCTCGGCCAGTGGCTGGAAGCGGCCTCGGTCGCCGTCCTCTTCGCCCTCTCCCTGGTGCTCGAAGGATGGAGCGTCGGCCGGGCACGGCGGGCGGTGGACGCGCTCCTCGACCTCTCCCCCACCGTCGCCCGCGTCCGCCACCCGGACGGCTCCGAGGAGACGGTGCCGGCCGGCGAGGTCGCCCCGGGGTCGACGGTGGTGGTCACGCCGGGCGAGAAGATCCCGCTCGACGGCACGGTCCTCACCGGCACCAGCGCGGTCGACCAGGCACCGATCACCGGCGAGAGCCTGCCGGTGGCGAAGGAGCCGGGGGACGAGGTGTTCGCCGGCACGATCAACGGCGACGGGGCGCTCGAGGTGCGGACCACCCGCCCGGCGGAGGAGACGACGCTCGCCCACATCGTGCGGCTGGTCGAGGAGGCCCAGGCCCGGCGCTCTCCCTCGGAGCGCTGGGTCGAGCGCTTCGCCCGCGTTTACACGCCGGCGGTGATGGCGCTGGCCGCCGCGGTCATGGTCCTCCCGCCCCTGGCGCTCGCCGCGACCGGCAGCCCGGCGGACGGGGCCGCCTGGTCCGAATGGATCTACCGCGGTCTCGTCCTGCTGGTGATCGGCTGCCCGTGCGCCCTGGTCATCTCGACCCCGGTCTCGATCGTCGCCGCCCTCGCATCGGCGGCCCGCCACGGTGTGCTGATCAAGGGCGGTGTCTTCGTCGAGGAGCCGGCGCGGCTCGAGGCGATCGCCTTCGACAAGACCGGGACGCTGACCGCCGGTGCTCCGGTCGTGGTCGGCGTCGAGGCGTTTCCGGACGACGCCGGAACCGGGGCCACCGGAGCGAACGGCGAGGAGGTCGACGGAGACGGAGGGCGGGCCGGCGAGGCGGCGCGGGACGCGGTGCTCGCGCTGGCGGCGGCGCTCGAGGCGCGGAGCGAGCACCCCCTGGCCCGGGCGATCGTCGAGCACGCGGCCGCGCGAGGTGTCGCCTACGAGCCGGCCACCCGGCTCCAGGCGCTGCCCGGGCGCGGCGCGGAGGGCGACGTAAACGGCCGCACGGCCTGGGTCGGCAGCCGGCGCTACCTGCTCGACCGGCTGGAGGAGGGGAAGACGGAGCGCTCCGGCCTGTTCGAGCCCTCCGGCGGAGAGGGCGATCTGTCACCGGCGATCGAGGCCGCTTGCCGACGGATCGGGGGCAGTCAGAAGGTCGCGGGCTTGCCAGTAGTCGCCGGCGCTGGCCACACGGTGATCGTCGTCGGCGAAGGCACCCGCGTCCGTGGGGTGATCGTCCTGGCCGACGCGCTACGGCCGGAAGCTCCGGAGGTGATCGCGGCGCTCAGGCGGCGGGGCCTCCGGCACCTGGCCATGCTCACGGGCGACAACGAGCCGACGGCCCGTGCGGTCGCCGAACAGGCCGGGATCGACGAGATCCGTGCGGAGCTCCTGCCGGCGGGCAAGGTCACCGCAGTCGAGGAGCTGGTGGCGCGCTACGGGCGGGTGGCGATGATCGGCGACGGGGTCAACGACGCACCGGCCATGGCCCGCTCCGGCCTCGGCATCGCCATGGGCGCGGCCGGCACCGACGCCGCCATCGAAACCGCCGACGTGGCGCTCATGGCCGACGACCTGACGCGCCTGCCCTGGCTGATCGACCACTCCCGCCGAGCGCTCCGGATCATCCGCCAGAACATCGGCTTCGCCCTCGGCGTCAAGGCGGTCGTCTTCCTCCTCGCCACCGTCGGCCTGGCCAGCCTCTGGGCCGCCATCGCCGCCGACATGGGCGCCTCGCTGCTGGTGATCGCGAACGCCCTGCGCCTCCTGCGCGGGTGACAGGAGCGCCCCCCGGCCCGCTCCCGGCGAACCGTCCGCCCCAGGGACCTGCGCCCTACGCCTTCGCCGTCAGCTCGTCGATGCCGGTCGCGCCGCTCGGCCGGTTGCCGTGAGCCTCCTCGATCTGCGGCTTGCCGTCGCCGTCGACACACCGCACCTCGAACTCGTGCTCGCCCGCCTCCATCGGCCAGTCGTAGCGCCAGATCACCCAGGTGGTCTCCGACAGCGGCGAACGGAGCCGCGCCGCCTGCCAGGCCCCGCCGTCGACCCGCACCTCGACCTTCGAGATCCCGCGGTCGCCGGCCCAGGCGATGCCGCCCACCGGCACCAGGGTCCTGCCGCCGTCACGGTAGGCGGCGTCGACCGCCACCGTGTCGACCACCGAGGTCTCCTTCACCACTGCGTCGCGATCCCAGCCGCGCTCGACCCAGTAGCCGGCGTGGTACTGGTCCGTCACCTCGATGCCGGTGATCCACTTCGGCTGCTTCATGCCGTAGCGGTTCGGAATCCAGATGCGCAGCGGGAAGCCGTGGCCCGCCGGCAGCGGCCCGCCGTCCCACTCGTAACAGAGCAGCAGCCGGCCGTCCTCGCGTACCAGGTCGAGAGGCACGGTCTCGTGATAGCCGTCGGCCGACGTGATGTTCAGGTAGGTCGCGCCCTCCTGGACGCCGGCGTCGGCCAGCACGTCGGTCAGCAGGGCGCCGGTCCACTGGGTCGTGGAAATGAGGCTCGTGCCGACCCGCCCGGAGATACACGAAATGGTGTTGAACCGGTCGTGGACCTCGTACCGGCTGCGGATCTCGTCCATGGTCAGGCGCAGGGGCCGATCCACCATGCCGGTGATCGGCAGCACCCAGGTGGCCCCGTCGACCTTCGGCGGCTCCGCGTGGATGTAGACCTCGTAGTGGTCCGCGACCGGCGTGTACTCCGGCCGCGTCCCCGGCGCGGGCTTTACCGGATCGTCCAGGTTCGGGAACGGCGTCCCCTTGCCGGTCTCCGTCCGCCCGGTCACCGCGCTCGCCACCGCCCGCCCACTGCGGGCCAGCACCGTCGCCACCGTCGCGCCGGCGACCGTCACCGTCGCGCTCAGGGCCCCCAGGCGGAGCATGAAGCGCCGGCGATCGAGGGGCACCGCCAGGATGGCCTCCCCGTCCTCGGCCGCCGCAGCCTCGCCCGCCCCCACCGTCCGCCGCACACTGCAGGCGAGCGCCAACCCGAAAGCCAGAAACAGGACCGCCAGCCAGAGCCCGGCGACGAGCGGCGCGACCTCCGCGCTCCCGGCCGCCAGGACCGCCGCCACCGCCGGCAGGCCGACCACCACCCCGATCACCAGGCCGACGACCGTCCCGGGGCCCGTCCCGGTCCGCAGGCGGCGGAGCCCGAACAGCGCGAACACCACCGCCCCCACCACCACGCCGCCGGCCACGAACTGCGCGACCGCCATCGAGCGCTCCGCCAGCTTCGCGGTGTCGGCCACGTCCAGCCCCAGCGCCCGCAGCAGCCCGATCATCGAGTCGATACCGAACGTCACCACCGACCCCGGCAGCACCCCGGTCATCCAGTCGAACAGATCGAACGGCGGGAAGGACAACCCGGCAATCCGATCGCCCAGCCACAGCACCACCGCCAGCGGCGCCGTCCACAGCAGCCCCACCCACGCGCCACGCAGCGCGAGGCGCCCTGCACCCGGTTGTCGAGTCGTCACAAGGACCCCCTCATCGGTCGCGGGGAGGAGCGGGTTGGCAAGAGGAGCGCAGCGAAGAGTTTCATGAACACTAGCCTACCGCTCAACCTCCAAGAACACCCCGGCGGGTGGGGGTTCAGCGCGGCCAGTGGTGCTCGAGCGCCATCGCCCACGGCTCGAAGCCGTGAACGCCGTCGGTGGCAGTGAAGAAGAGCTTGCCCGCGGACAGAGTGAAATGGGCCGGGCTGGAGGAGGCGGCTCCGGGATCGATGTCCTGATCCAGAACGGTGCCCTGCGGTGTGCCGTCGCTCCACCACAGCTCCGCTCCGTGCACGCCGTCGTCAGCGGCGAAGAAGGCCGCGTCCCGGTAACCGAGGACGGCGATGGGAGAGTGGTCCGGGCGCGGGAGATTGGAGCTGGGCTCGACCGGAATCGCCCCAGGAGACCCGCTCCGTACGTCCAAGACCCGGTGAGTTCCGCTGGCGGTGCCGTCGGTCTCCCAGAGCTCGCCCAGGCCGTCCGTCACCTCCGCGACGAAGAAGGTGAGGTTCACTGACCGCCTCAGGTGGTACGCCTCGACGCTCGCCAAGACTTCGGTCGATGCCGCGTCTCCCGCGGTCGTCCAGAGCGCCGACGACGTGGCGACGTCGAGCCGGTCGGGCCCGGCGGCGAGCTCGCGCACGTCCGCCACCGGGTCGCCGGCGGGGAACGAAGCGGTACCAGCCTCCGAACCGTCGGAACGCCAGAGCGACCGCTGCCCCGCTCCGTCGGCCGCGATGAAGTAGAGGGCACCCCCGAAAGGCGTCAGTACTCGCGGGTCGAGCGGCGGCCCGGCGACCACCGGCACCGTCCCCGCAGCCTCGCCGTCGCTCCGGTACAGCCAACGCTCCGTCCCGGAGCCTCGACCGGAGAAGAACAGGAGGTCATTCAACCGTGTGAGGAACTGGGCCCCGATCCCGTCGGCGCCAGGCGCCAGGTCGCTCACCAGGTGCGTACCGGTCGCGGTACCGTCGCTGACCCAGAGCTCCAACCCGTGGACGCCGTCGTCGGCGTAGAAGAAGGTTTGCCCCGCGACATCGACCATCTCGGTGTAGGACCAGCCCGGCTCGGTGGTGACCGACGACGCCTGCTGGTCGATGTCGCGCACCAGGGAGGTCCCCTCCGGAGTGCCGTCGGTTCCCCACAGCTCCCAACCCAGTACCGGGCCGGGCGCCGCGGTGTCGCGAGCGAAGAAATAGGCGCGATCGTCCAGGCTCCGGGCCACCAGCGGTTGGGAGAGAACCTCGAACGCCCCGGCGCTCCCCGGGTCGATGTCCCCGAGCATGGCCGTGCCGGCGTCCGTCCCGTCGCTGATCCACGGCTCGAAGCCGTGAACGCCGTAGTCCGCCTGGAACAGCACCACGTCACCGAACGGGGCGATGCCGTAGGAGGTAACCAGCGGCAGGCCATCCGGCGCACCGGGATTGACGTCGGCGACCATCTCGGTCACAGCACCGTCGGTCGCCCAGAGCTCGCGCCCCGCGACTGAGGTCGTGGCCGGAAAGAAGAGCCGTCCGGCCGCTCGGAAGAAGGCGCCCGGAGAGCTCCATCCGGGGCCCGGCTCGATGTCGGCGAAGAGAGCCGTCCCGGTCGCCGTGCCGTCTGTGCTCCAGACCTCCCGGCCGCTCCCCGTCCGAGCCGCCTGGAAGTAGACGAAACCATCGAGAGCGGTGAGGAACAACGGTGAAGAGCCCTCCGTCCCGGGCTCGATGTCGGTCAGCATCGAGGTGCCACCGGCCGTCCCGTCGGTCGTCCACAGCTCCTGACCGTGCGTACCGTCGTCGGCAGGGAACAGCAGCACGCCGCCCAGGGCGGTCGGCGTGAAGAGGTGGGTCAACGGGGCCTGGTCGGTGAGGTACCCGCTGTTCGGCCCGGGGTCGAGGTCTTTGACCAGAGCGGTGCCGCCGACGGTTCCGTCGCTCGTCCACAGCTCCCGCCCATGGACTCCGTCGTCCGCACCGAACCAGACCGCCCCGTTCCAACTCGCGAACGAAGCCGGCGCGGACGAGCCGACAGGGTCGATATCCGCCACCATCGTCGTTCCGGCGGCCGTGCCATCGCTCGACCAGAGCTCGCGGCCGTGAAGCTTGTCGTCGGCGAAGAAATAGAGCGCGCCTCCGAGCTCGGTGATCGGTGACGGGAAGAGCCAGGCCGCGAGGTCGTCACCGACGGTTCGGATGTCGGCGACCATGGTAGCCGGCTGGGCCACCGCGGGCAGGGCGCTCACAGCGGCCAAACTGAGCGCCGCGAAGACCAGGACGGGGAGAAAGGGCGGGAATCCGTTCCGACGCCCGGAGCTCGTGCTCGGCATGGCAACCTCCTTCGACGAGCCGCCGGCCGGAACGAGAGGTCTCAGGTTCTCGGACGGCGGCGAAACCTGTGTCGTCGAGCGTCTGTCGAGCCTATCAAGGCCTCACCCGTCGCCCTCGGACAGCGCCACTTCCCCCGTCCCGACCACCTCGAGCTTCCAGTCCTCGGCCGAGGTCCCTTGGAGGTTGACGTGGCCGGCGAGGAAGTAGAGGCGTTGGGTGTCGGGGCTCTGGGAGGTGCAGAAGCGGTCCTGGAGGAAGTAGGGCGGGGTGGCCTGGTAGTAGAGGGTGGCGCGGACGGCGACCGGGGTGCCCGGGATGTCGGCGAGGGGAATGCGATAGTCGACGCTGTCCAGGCCGCCGTGGACGTAGTCGGGATCGCCGCCGACGGCGTGGGGGCCGGAGTCGCGCGCCAGGTCTTCGCCGGCGCCGAGCGCTTCGGCGATCTCGATCCGCTGGGGCAGCGGGAGGAAGCCGCTGGGCAGGATGCGGTTGTCTTTGACGTGGCCGCAGATGGACAGGAAGCTGGTGGTGAACGGTGGCTCCGGCTCGGCGTCGAGGCCGCAGACGGAGGCCGCGCCGTCGGGCGGCGCGGTCACCAGCTCCTGGTAGATCTGAGCCTGGTCCTGGCGGGTGATGGTCTGGTAGTGGGGCTGGTAGACCAGCTCGTCCGGGTGCAGCAGACCGGAGCAGTCGTCCTTCCACCAGAGCTCGCCGTCGAGGGGCTGGCCGGCGCCGTCGACGATCAGGCCGGCGCCGTTCGTCCGCCCGGAGGCCCAGAGCACCCGGCCGAGGTCGTCGAGCACGTCGAGCTCGATGAACGCCCGCCGGAAGCCGACGCCGGACGGGAACTTGTGGCCGGTCTTGCTGGTCACCGTCACCGTGGCGTCGAGGGTACCGCCGGCGGTCGAGAGGCCGGAGAGGGTCACGTCGGCGGTGGTGTTGGATGCCTGCGCGAGCATCTTCTGCTCGGTCAGGATGAGCGGGTCGAGCCCGAGGTCGACGAGCATCGGGTCCTGGGTCCGGATGCCGAGGACGTCGGGGAACTGCTGGGCCATCTTGACGAAGAAGACGTTCAGGCCGACCAGGGTGTGGCGGGCGAAGCCCTCGCGCACCGGCAGGTCGAGGTCGGCGGACCCCAGGGCGTGCTCGGCCTGGGGGAAGTTCGAGTGCTCTTGGATGCCGGCGATCTTGCTGGCGAACGGCTTGCCGGCGGCGTCCTTGCTCTCCATGTGGCAGCTCTGGCAGGACTCGGCCTTGGGTCCCGCACCGCCCGGCAGGGTCCCCTGGGGAGTCGAGCCGGTCCGGTAGTCGCTGAACGCCCACTCCGGGTAGGTGGTCTGCTCGTAGGTGCGGGCGACGGTCTCGCCGCCGGCCAGTACCGGCAGGTGGACGGTGTGGCAGGTGCCGCACAGCTCCGATGCCTTGACCGACTCGTCGTAGACCGGCGTGATGTTGAGGGCGTGCTCCATCGGCTTGACCTTGGGCTCCTCGAACGGCCCGTAGAGCTCGGTCGGCTTACCGACCAGAAAGCTGCCGGTGAACGTCTTGGCGAAGCCCTCGGCGCCCGGGTTGAGCAGCTTCTGGCGCTCGACCACGCAGCGGTTCTCGGGCTCCTCCACGGCCGGCCCGTCGCCCTCACCCACCAGCATGTGGTGGCAGGTGGTGCACGAGATGCCGTCGCGGGCCAGGCCACCAAACTCGGCGAGGTGGACCAGGGGGTTCTTCGCCGGGTCCGGCGGGTAGGGGACCGCGTTGACGTACTCGCGGAGGAAGTTCTGGCACTCGTCCTCTTCCTCATTGGTGTCGATGCCGAACTGCCGCTGGCCGGTGATGCCGTGGCAGCCGAGGCAGATGTTCTGGATCTCCGGCGACTCGTCCGGATGGAAGGTGTCCGTCTCGCTGGCCAGCATGGCGAAGAAGATCGGATCGCGCCCCCCCAACCCCATGGGCGAGGAGCGCCAGGTGGCGTACGGCGAGAGGTTCAGCAGTTGGGAGCCGTTGTGCGGGTTCGGCTCGGTCATGTCGAACTGGAGGCCGGTGCCGCCGGCGTCGTGGCAGCCGAGGCACTGGTCCGAGGTGACGAACTCGCTGGTCGCCGACGGGCCGCCGGCCTCGACCCAGGTGTTGTCGTAGGTCTCCGACGGCATCTTGGAGACCGTCTCCCAGGACGGACGAGGCAGGGTCGCGGCCGGCACGGAGTCGACGAAGGTCGTGTCGTAGGCCAGGTTGGGCTGGCCCAACCGGAGCGCGTCGTCGCCGGGCAGGGTCACCAGCCGGTGGTGGCTCGGCACCGGCTTCGGCGCGTAGAAGTGCTGGGAGAGGAAGACCAGTGGATCGCCGGGATAGCCCTCGACGTTGTCCAGGCTGGCGAAGGTCAGGTTGTCGCGCGCCGAGGCGTGGCAGTTCATGCAGTACTGGCCGAACCCCTGGAAGGGGAGGCGGTTGTTCGGGCCGGCCGGGTAGTCCGGGTCCCAACCCTGGCCGGGCCAGCCGAACCAGCCCCAGTACCAGCCGTCCTGGGAGGCGCCCCCGTCGCGCACCATGATCGCCGCGCCGCTGGTCGGCAGCAGGTGGGTCGGATCGACCGACGCACACAGAGCCGCCGGCGCCGGGTACATCTCCTTGACCATGATCGCGCCGTCCGGGATCGGCGGCGGGTCGGCCGCCGGGGTCCCCTCCGCCGGGCGGTAGGCCTCCAGCCAGTCGATCATCTCCTCCGAGTACCAGATCACCACCGGTGCGTGGGTGCCGTGGTAGTCGCCCACCCACTGGCCGTTCTCGAGCCGCGCGGTGAACGGCCCGGTGTCGCGCACGGACTTGTCGCGGCGCCAGCCGGCGTTCTCGTCCCGGTGGCAGAAGTTGCGCAGGAAGATGCCGAGCTTGGTCTGGTACTCCGCGAGCGGCAGCGCCGACGGGTCGCGAATCTCCTGCGCCAGGCTTGCGCAGAGCGCGGGGTCGGTCGGCAGGAGGGCTCGACCCGCGTCGGCCGGGCACTCGAGGGGGTCCGCGGCCGCCGGACGCGCCGTCCCGGCGCCGACCGCCACCGTCACGAGCCCCGTGACGAGGAGCGCGGCGAGAGCGCGGGCGAGCGATCCCTGATGGCGCGGTGAGTGCGACGAGCGATCGGTGCGGCGGAGGCGAAGCGTCATCGGATCCTCCCGGAGGGATAGAGGTCGACAGCCGGCGGCGAATCGAAGTCCGGCACCCGGTTCGAGCACAACGTTGATGCGGTGTTTCCTTGACTCATGAAAGCAGACGCCCGGGCTCCCGTCAAGGCCGCGTCAACCCCGCGTCAAGCCCGACCCCGGAGCTCCGCCCTCGCTTGCGCAATCGCCCTACCCGACCGGGTGGTAGGATTCACCCTCCACTCAGGGCCGCGTCCACCGCCGCCCTCCCCGATCTACGACCTCGGAGGACCCGATCAAGCGATGCGCAAGACCCTGATCGCCCTTGCCGCCCTCGTCCTCATGCTCGCGCTCCACGGCGGAGCCCTCACCGGTCAGTCCGCTCCACCGCAGCCGTCCGGCGACCACTCCTCCGAGGCCGCCCGGGCTGCTGACGCGGGCGCTTCCGCCGGAACGGCGACCGGGACGGAGCACACCGCCGACACGACAGGGTCCGAGAGCGCCGCGGCCACCGCGGGCGAGGAGCACGGCGAGGGAGGAGGCCACGCCAGCCCGGTCCTGCCGGTGCTCTTCGGCCTGGTGGTCATCCTGCTGGTGGCGAAGCTGATCGGTGCGGTCTTCGAGCGCATGGACCAGCCGGCGGTCCTGGGGGAGCTGGTCGGGGGCGTGCTCCTCGGCAATCTGACGCTCGTCGGGTTCCACGGACTGGAGTTCCTCAAGCACAGCTCCGGCATCGAGATCCTGGCCGAGATCGGCGTCATCCTGCTGCTGTTCGACGTCGGGCTCGAGTCGAACCTGGACGAGATGAAGTCGGTCGGCGTGTCGAGCCTCCTGGTCGCGGTCTTCGGCGTCATCGCCCCGTTCTTCCTCGGCTGGGGCGTGTCCGCCTGGATGATTCCCCAGGAGGAGACGCTGGCCCACATCTTCATCGGCGCGACGCTCTGCGCCACCAGCGTCGGCATCACGGCCCGCGTGCTCTCGGACCTGGGCAAGCTCCAGCGCCGCGAGTCGAAGATCATCCTCGGCGCGGCGGTGATCGACGACGTCCTGGGGCTGGTCATCCTGGCGGTCGTCTCCGGCGTCATCCAGGCCGCCGGGACCGGGACCGAGCTGTCCTCGCTCCACATCCTCTGGATCGTGGCCAAGGCGGTGCTCTTCCTGGGTGGCGCGGTGGTCGTCGGTGGCTGGGTGGCGCCACACATGTTCGGCTTGGCGAGCCGGCTGCGCATCCAGGGCATGTTGCTCACCGTGTCCCTGGTCTTCTGCTTCCTGCTCTCCTACCTGGCCAACGTGATCGGCCTGGCCACCATCGTCGGCGCCTTCGCCGCCGGCCTGATCCTCGACAAGGTCCACTACCGCGACTTCCTCGACCGCGGCGAGCACACCATCGAGGAGCTGATCCACCCGATCTACATCTTCCTGGTGCCCATCTTCTTCGTCCTGATGGGGATCCGGGTCGACCTGAACACCTTCGGCCAGGTCAGCGTGCTCGGCTTCGCGACGCTGCTGTCGGTGGCCGCCATCATCGGCAAGATGGTCTGCGCCGGCGGCGTGATGGAGAAAGGGCTCGACCGCCTGTCGGTGGCGGTCGGGATGGTGCCCCGGGGCGAGGTCGGGCTGATCTTCGCGTCGATCGGCGCCTCCCTGGTCCTCGACGGCCAGCGGGTGATCAACGACGAAATCTACTCGGCGGTGGTCATCATGGTGATCGTGACCACGCTGATCACGCCGCCGGCACTCAAGCTGACGCTGGCGTGGGGCAACCGGCGGCTGGGGCTGGGCGGCGAAGCCAAGGTGGAGCCGCCGGCGCAGGGCTAGCGCCGGGTCAGGTCAAGGCCGGGTGGCCGAGGACGGCGCCGTCGCGTCGCCGGCCTCTTCGGCCTCGGCGTCCGGCAGGACGAAGACCACGTCCCCGTCCTTGACCAGGCCGAGCTGCTCGCGCGCCAGGCGCTCCAGCAGGAGGGGATCGTCACGCAGGCGCTGGATGCGCCGGTCGAGGACGTCGATCCGGTGGCTCGTCGCCTCCACCTTGGCCTCGAGCTCCGCCTCCCGGGCCCGGGAGCGGTCCAGATCCCGCCAGCTCCGGGCGGCGGCCAGGCCGACCAGCAGAACCAGAAACAGCACCACCGCCACCGTCACCGTGCGGACGGGTCGACGCGGAGCGGCGGTCGGGTCGGTCACGGCGTCCAGCGCGGGAAGGCGGCCGCTCCGGCGTAGCCGGCGACCCCTTCCAGCTCCTCCTCGATGCGCAGCAGTCGGTTGTACTTCGAGACGCGGTCGCTCCGCGCCGGCGCACCGGTCTTGATCTGGCCGGCGCGGGTGGCCACCGCGAGGTCCGCGATGGTCGTGTCGTTGGTCTCGCCGGAGCGGTGGCTGATCACCGTGCCGTAGCTGTTGGTGCGGGCCATCTCGATGGCGGCGAAGGTCTCCGTCAGGGTGCCGATCTGGTTGAGCTTGACCAGGATCGAGTTGGCCAGGCCGTCGGCGATCCCTTCGGCGAAGATCTCCGGGTTGGTGACGAAGACATCGTCGCCGACGAGCTGGACGCGCGCGTCGAGGGCGTCGGTCATCTCCTTCCAGCCGTCCCGGTCCTGCTCGGCGATGCCGTCCTCGATCGACACCAGGGGGTAGGCGTCCAGCCACTCGGCGTAGAGCCCGATCAGGTCGGAGGCCGACAACCCCGAGCGCCCCTCGCCGGCGAGCGCATAGGAGATCCCCTTGCGCTTCTTCTTCTCGACCAGCTCGTTGGCCGCCACGTCCACCGCCAGGGCGATCTCGCGGCCCGGCTCGTAGCCGGCTTGGGAGATCGCCTCCACCAGCAGGTCGAGGGCCTCCCGGTTGGTCTTGAGGTCCGGAGCGAAGCCGCCCTCGTCGCCGACGCCGGTGCCGAGCCCGCGCGAGCGCAGGACCTTCTTCAGGGTGTGGTAGGTCTCGACCCCGGCGCGGAGCGCCTCGGCGAACGACTCGAAGCCGAGCGGAACGAGCATGAACTCCTGGACGTCGACGGTGTTGTCGGCGTGGGCGCCGCCGTTCAACACGTTGAGCTGGGGTACCGGCAGAATGGTCGACGCCGGGCTGCCGAGGTAGGAGTAGAGCGGCAGGCCGGCAGCGCAGGCCGACGCCTTGGCGACGGCGAGCGAGGCGCCGAGAATGGCGTTTGCGCCGAGGCGCTTCTTCGACTCGGTGCCGTCCAGATCGATCAGGTGACGGTCGATCAGCGCCTGGTCCCGGGCGTCCCGGCCGCGCAACGCACCGGCGATCTCCCCCTTGACGTGCTCGACCGCCTCGGTCACTCCCTTGCCGCCGTAGCGCTTGCCACCGTCGCGCAGCTCCAGGGCCTCCCGGCTGCCGGTCGACGCACCGGACGGCACGGCGGCCCGGCCCCAGGCGCCTCCTTCCAGAAAACACTCGACCTCGAGGGTCGGGTTACCGCGGGAATCGAGAATCTCTCGGGCGTGGATCTGGTCGATCGAGAACATCGGTGCTCCTGTGGCGGGTCTCGGCGGGTTCGATCGCTGGTGAGTCGGTGACGAGGTGGGTGTTCGGAGGTGCCGGTACGCTCCGCGCCCGATTATACGGGGTCGCCCGCGCCGCGGGGGGATTCGTGGGAATGAGGCCTCCCGGACGGCTGTTATGACCCCTGCACGCGACGGGTCGAGAGGCGCCATTCGAGGTGCCCGAACGAGTCCAATCGAGCCTCTCGGAAGCCTTGACACCGACCCGGCCGTGTGGAACCATCATGGACCCGCTCCGAGGGGAGCGGGTTGAAAAACGGTGACGCGGGGTGGAGCAGTCCGGTAGCTCGTTGGGCTCATAACCCAAAGGTCGCAGGTTCAAATCCTGCCCCCGCTACCAACCTCACCGAACGAGGTTCTGAAGCTAACGAGGCCGCGACGATCATCCGATCGACCGCGGCCTTTTGGCGTTTCAGGGGGCAAACCCCGCCCCCTTCGCTGAGGGATTCACCGAGCGCGGACCGTCCTTGTGGTGTACCGGCCAGTCTCCGAGTAGACTGATGTCACACCTCGCGGCGAGTCAGCGGCCAGCCCTCCAGCGCAGCCCCTCGGTGGCGAGGCCATCCATCGACCCAAGGAGGGAGTCGTGAATCTTCCGTCGCGCCCTTGCACCTTCGTCCCCCTGGCCGTCGCGCTTCTCGTCTGCGCGCTGGCCGCCCCCGCCCGATCCCAGACGCTCCAACCTGTGCTTCCGGGCCAGACGATGGACCGGGTGGAGCACGGCTCGGGCAACACCCTCGTCGAGCCTCCTGCCGAGACTGCACCGAAGAGCAAGGCCGAGAAGGCGGCAGGCATTTTCGGGTACGACGACGGCTCCTACGACGTCTTGCTCAACTCCGGCGCCAAGACTATCGAGACCAACATGCTGTTCCAGAACATCGGCGGGGCCGACGTCACCCTGGGCGGCATCGACTTCTGCATGCGCCAGACGAGTGGTGACTCGAAGATCCACTACGAAGTGGTGATCTGGGCCGCCAACGGTCCCGGTGGCAGCCCCGGCACAGAGCTCGCCAGCTTCGCGGCCGTGGCCACCGGCGTGACCAGCACGCCGACCTTCTACCACTCCAGCTTCAGCTACCCGCTGACCATGTCGAACGTCTACATCGGCGTGCGCTACAACCCGGCCGTCGACTCCGGCTACTGGTTCTGCGTCGACGACGACGGCCTGAACGGCGCCCCGGCCCAGCCCGGCTTCTACCGCTCCAACGAGAGCGGCTCGTGGGCACCGCTGAACACCTTCAGCGGCGGCATCTCGTACAAGGCGCTGATGCTCCGGGCCTACGTCTTCACCCCGGGCGTGTTCGCCGAGACCCTGGGCGTGCCGCGGTTCTCGGTCGACAAGACCAGCGGCGTCGGCACCACCACCCTCTACGCCGTGCGCAACCTGACCAACTCGCCGGTCTCCGCCGGGGTCGAGTACTTCACGACCACCGGCGTCAGCCAGCGGACCGAGACCTTCAACCTGGGCCCGTACCAGACCCATACCGTCAACATCCGGGACGTTCCGGGCCTGGCGGTCAGCATGGAGGGCTTCGCGGAGGGCTATGTCCTGATCACCACGGCCGGCAACCCGGACATGACCCCGGTCCTGGCCGGGGACTTCTTCCAGGTCGACGTGGGCAACAACTTCGCGACCGGCGACAAGCTCTTCCGGATCATCCAGCGCTGCACCAAGGCGTCGGTCCGCTTCCTGAACCTGCCGCTACCGGGGAGCGGCACGGACCTGACCGTCTGGATCGACAACCCGCGGGGCACGGGGGGCGGCGACCCACCCTCGTTCAGCGTCCAGGCCTACGACGAGGCCGGCAACCTGGTCGGTTCTCCGGTCAACATCAAGACGATCTCGCACTCGCTGCGGTTCAACTACTCGACCTTCACCGGGCTCGACTTCGGGACGCTGAAGTTCAACTTCAGCAACAGCGGAGGCGGGGTGGTCTACGCAGAGGCCAGCACCCAGGGTCGCTTCTCGATCGGCGTCTCCGGCCAGTGCGACGAGATCCCCTGACGATTCATCCCCGGTCGACCCGGCTGATGGGTCCGGCTGATGGGCTCGGCTACGGGAGCCCCTCCCCCGTCCGCGGCATGCGCAGCCTCTTCACGAGGCGGCGCGCGCTCCGGGCGGGGGTGCCCCCGTTCTCCCCGCACGGGGAGCGCCGGTCACGCCCCTTCCTCCTCGGCCCCGAGTTGCTCGGAGGCCGGCCGGTGGTCCCCGGCGACGACCGCGCTTCCCGGCGGATGGACGCGCAGCGCGATCATGAAGGCCGCCACCATGATCCCGGCGCCGATCCAGAAGGGCGTCGGCACACCCAGCTCCTGAAAGGCGAAGCCGGCCCAGACCGGTCCGACCACCCGCGAGACGCCGCCGAACGCCTGCTGCACGCCCAGCGTCTGGCCGGTCTCGTGGCGTAGAGCCCGGCCGGAGATCTGGGAGGTGGTCGACGGGAAGAGCAGCGCCGTGCCGACCGGCATCAGCGCCGCCGCCAGCCCCAGGACCACCACGTTCCACGGCAGGGCGAGGCCGAGGCTGCCGGTGAACGGAACCGTCAACAGGCCGGCGGCCAGGGCCAGCGCACCCACCCGCAGCGTCTTGACCTCGCCCAGCCACGACACGACCGGGCCGAGGATCACCGCCCGCATGACGAACGACAGCGCCCCGACATAGACGTAGAACCAGCCGATGGTCTCGTCCGTGGCGCCGAAGTCGCGCTCCAGGAAGAGCGCCATGATGCTGTTCATCGCCATGAACGCCATCATGCCGAGGGCGTAGACGAAGATCAGCACGTGGATCTCCCGCCCGGGGTCGGAGAGCACCCGTCCGACGGCCGAGAGCAGCGGCTCTTGGCGCCCTCCCCCGCCCTCCTCTTGGCGGTCCCGCTTCGTCTCCGGCAGCAGCGACCAGGCGAACACCGCGTTGGCCACACAGAGGACCGCCGCCAGGAAACCCGGCGCCGCCTCGCCCCAGTGGGCCGAGAGCGAGCCGAGCGCCGGACCGAGCGTGACGCCGGCGCTGGTCGCCGCCGACATCCAGCCGAGTGCCTTGGCCCGCTCGCCCCGGGGCACCACGTCGCTGACGTAGGCGTGGACCACGCTGGTCGTGCCGCCCCCCATCCCCTGGATGATCCGCGACGCGAACAGCAGCCACAGCCCCGCGTGGGTGATGCCGAACAGGTGCTGCCCGCCGTCGTGACCGGACCCGATCAGGCTGCTGGCGAAGCCGAACAGGACGAACGCCGCCCCGGAGAGGAGCAGCCCGCAGATGATCATCGGGCGCCGGCCCAGCCGGTCGGAGAAGCGCCCCCAGAGCGGCGACGCGACGAGCTGGGACAGGGCGAACGCCGCCACCAGCAGGGTGACCATCACCGGGCTCGCCCCCAGCCGCTCGGCATAGAACGGCAGCAGCGGCAGCACCATCAGGAAGCCGATCATGTCGATGAACACGGTCGCCATGAGCACCGACAGGTGCTTGAGCTCGGCTTGCCTCACGCCCGCCTCCCCTCACCCCACAGGAAGAAGGCGGCACCGCTCGCCACCGCCAGGAGCACCCCGTAGACCGCCGCGCCCCCCAGGTCCTGGACCCGGAGCGACGACAGGATCTCGATCGAGATAGGCCGGGTATCGAGGGTGTAGAGCACGACCGAGGCGACGAAGTCCCCCAGCCCGGTGATGAAGGCGAGGGCGGCGCCGGCGGCGAGCGCCGGCCGCAGCAGCGGCAGCACCACGCGCCGGAGCGTCCGCAGCCGCCCGGCGCCGAGCGAGGACGACGCCTCCTCGAGCGCCGGGTCGACCTGGGAGAGCCCCGCCACCGCCGAGCGGCCGGTGAGCGGGAGGCTCCGCACCAGGTAGGCGAGCGGCAGGATCCAGGGAGTGCCGACGAGCACGAACCGTCCGGCCGCCGGCGCGTCGACGCTGAAGGTCACCGCCAGGGCCACCGCGAAGACCGTCCCCGGCACCGCCCACGGCAGCGCCAGCAGACCTTCGAGCAGCCGGCCGAGGGGGCGCTCGCCCCGCCCCACCGCGCTCCGGCCGCGGCCGCGCAGCCGGGCCGCCGCCCGCGCGGCGCCGACCCCCAGGATCAGGGCGCCGAGGGTCGCCGCCCCGGCCATCCAGAGGGAGTTGACCACCGGCCGCAGGCGCTCCGGCTGGGCGAGCAGACCGCGGTAGTTGTCCAGGCCGAAGACCGGCGGCACCGCCTGGGCGGTCCAGGTCCCCGGCGGCACCAGGGAGATCAGCAGCAGGGTCAGGTGCGGCAGGAGCAGCAGCGTCGCCACCAGCCAGCCGCCGGCGGTCGCCGCTCCCCGGGCGGCCGGCGAGGCGATCCGCGTACGCTCCGGGGCGACGCCGCGGACCGCGCCCGAGGCGAACGCCAGCCCGCCCATCCGGGTCAACAGCCAGAGACCGACCAGGGCCATCGCCGCCAGGGTGACCGTCTCCACCTGGGCCGCCCGGAGCTGGCCGTTGAGCTTGGACGCGGTGATCTGGGTGGTCATCACCCGGAACGAGCCGCCGAAGATGTACGGCGCCGAGAACGACGCCAGCGAGGTCATGAAGGTCAGCAGCGCCGCCCCCGCGATCGCCGGCCGCAGCGTCGGCAGGGTCACCCGGAGGAGGGTGCGGAGCCGCCCGGCCCCGAGGCTGGCCGACGCCTCGCCCAGGGCCCGGTCCTGACCGGCGAGGCCGGCCCGGGTGAAGAGGTAGAAGTAGACGTACATCGAGTAGGTGTGGACCAGCAGGATCGCCCCGGGGCCGGCCAGGCGCCACGGCGCGGCGTCGAGCCCGAAGAGCGCCTGGACCGCCCGCGACACGAAGCCGCTCTCGCCGTAGAGGAAGAGGAAGGCGATCACCCCGACCAGGGGCGGCAGGGCGACCGGCAGCGCCACCAGGGCGGAGAGCAGGCGCCGGCCGGGGAACTCGGTGCGCTCGAACAGAAACGCCAGCGGCACGCCGACCGCTCCCGAGAGCACGACCGAGGCGACCGAGATCCACAGGCTCCGCCAGAGCGCCAGCCATTCGTCCGGCCGCGCCGCGAAGTCGCGGAAGCCCTGGGCCGTCCAGCCCGCCGGACCGCGGAGCGCCTCGGCCAGGGTGATGAGCAGCGGATAGCCGACCAGCCAGGCGAGCAGCAGCCCGAGGAGAAGCGCCGTCGCCAGCGCCGCGGAGGCCAGGCGGGAGCTCCGGCCCGCCGCGTGGACAGCACCCGCCGGCGGCCGCGCCCCCGGCGGTGCGTGCCCGGTCATGGCGCCTCCCACCCGCTGCCGGCGGCCGCACCGTCGCCGCCGGCCCCGGGGGCCTCTGCCTCGCGGCGTGGGCTCTCCCGACGTTCAGCCACGGCCCCGGAGACGGCGCGGCGAGCGAAGGCCGACGGCATCGGCGCCTCGGGCGCCGCCTCGGGGCGCAACCCGATACGCACCCGCTCCCCCTCCTCGGCCGCGTCGAGACCCGCCAGGACCTCGATCTCCATCGGGGCGCCCGTCCCGGCCGCGGCCCCCTCGTCCGGGTCGGCCCCGAGCGCCACCTGGTAATAGGTGACCGGACCGCCGTAGCGCCGGCCGACCACCGTGCCGGCGAGCTCCTCATCGCCGACTTCGCCGCGCTCGTCGACTTCACCGCCATCGCCGACCGCGTCCCCGGCCCCGCACCGCCTGAGCCGCAGGCTCTCGGGCCGCACTACCAGAACCGCATTCTCGCCTTGACTCAGGCCCTGACTCAGGCCCTGACTCAGACCCTCACTCGGGCCCTCGCCCCGATCCTCGCCTCGACCCTCACCCCGATCCTCGCCTCGATTCTGGTAGGGCCCCCGGCCGCCTGTCCTGTCGTCCGGCCCGCCCGCCGGGCCCTTCCCGCTCCGGTCGATCGCCTCCCAGACCGGGCCCTCCGACCCCGCCACCGCGAGCCGCACCCGGCAGCGGCCGTCCTCGCCCCGCCCCACCACCACCCCGGGCAGCGCCGTGCTCCGGCCGATGAACGAGGCGACGAACCGGTTGGCCGGATCGAGATAGAGCGCCTCCGGCCTCCCCACCTGCTGCAGACGGCCGCGCCAGAGCACCGCCACCCGGTCGCCCAGGTGGAAGGCCTCGTCCTGCTCGTGGGTCACCAGCACGGTCGTGATGCCGACCCGGCGAATCGCCGCCAGGAGCTCGCGCCGGGTGCGCTCGCGCAGCGACGGGTCGAGGTTCGACAGCGGCTCGTCGAGGAGCAGGAGCGGCGGGTCGGGCGCCAGCGCCCGGGCCAGGGCGACCCGCTGCTGCTGGCCGCCCGAGAGGGCGCCGACCGGCCGCTCCTCGAACCCTTCGAGGTCGACCAGGGCGAGCACCTCCGCCACCCGGCGCGCGATCGCCGCCTTCTCCCAGCGCCGCGCCTCCAGCCCGAAGGCGACGTTGCCGCGGACCGTGAGGTGGGGAAAGAGGGCGTAGTGCTGGAAAACCATGCCGAAGCCGCGGGCGGCCGGGGCGAGGCGGGTGACGTCGCGGCCGGCGGCCCGGATCGTCCCGCCGTCGGCGGTCTCGAAGCCCGCGAGCAGGCGCAGGAAGGTGGTCTTGCCGCTCCCCGACGGCCCGAGCAGCGCCAGCACCTCCCCATCCGCCACCTCGAGCGACAGCTCGTCCAGGACGACGAGATCGCCGAAGCGCTTGGTCAGCCGCGAGGTTTCGAGGAAGGCCATGAGAGCAAGAGGGTCGGGAGACGCTCGCGAAGACCGGGGATCAGGAGCCGGACGCGCCGCGGATGGTCCGGTCCCACTGGGCCATCCAGTCGGGGCCGCGTTGCTCGATCAGGTCCCAGTCGACGTCGGCCGGCACCAACCGGTCGAGCACGTCCTGGGCCCAGGGCGGGAGCTGATCGCGGGCGAGGTCGGTGCGCGCCGGCACCCGGTAGACCTTCTCCGCCGCCAGGCGCTGGGCCTCCGGGCTGCCCACCCAGTCGATGAACGCCTCAGCCGCCTCCGGGTGCCTGGCGCCGGCGACCAGGCCGATCGAGTCGTCGATCACCGGCGTGCCGCTGGTCGGGAAGTGGAAGTCGAGCGGCTTGCCGCGCTCCTTCTGGAGCAGGATGTCGGTCAGGTCCCAGACGGTCACCAGGCCCTCGCCGCGCACCAGCTTCTCGATCATCAACGCCGGGTTGAGGACGTACTCCTTGGTCTGGCCGTCGAGCCGCCGGAGCCACGCGAAACCCTGCTCGTCCGAGCCGGTCTGGTCGACCGAACGGGCCAGGAACATGCCGAACATCGTCCGCATGGTGCCGGAGGCGAGGGGATCGCGGATCAGGATCTCCCCCTTCCAGCGCGGGTCGAGCAGGTCGTCCCAGTCGCGCGGCGCCTCGTCGGCGCTCACCTTGTCCGTGTTGTAGACCAGCACCGGCATGGAGCGGTAGGCGCCGAAGTAGAGGTCGCCCGGTGCGCGGCTCGTCGCCGGCACCGCGTCGG
This sequence comes from uncultured Acidobacteriota bacterium, assembly GCA_963843755.1. Classification (GTDB taxonomy): domain Bacteria; phylum Acidobacteriota; class Thermoanaerobaculia; order Multivoradales; family DATKCC01; genus CAWJLS01. Next base: position 25,723 of record CAWJLS010000008.1, on the reverse strand, counting down.
CCCAGGCCGGCCGGTAGGGCTGGAGCAGCCCCTGCTCGGCGCCGCGGCCGAAGATGGTGTCCGGTCCGCCGAACCAGACGTCCGCCTGGGGGTTCGCCTTCTCCGAGCGGATGCGGTCGAACACCTCCTGGGAGCCCATGTCCAGCCAGCGGACGTCGACGTCCGGGTGCTCGGCCTCGTAGGTGGTCTCGAGCAGGGCGAGCAGGTCGCGGCCGTGGGGGCTGTAGAGGACCACCCGGGTGCGGTCGTCGCCGCACGACCAGAGGCCGAGCGCGGCGAGCAGCACCGGCAGGGCGAGGAGGAGCAGGGCGACGGAAGAGCGGAGCGAGACTTCGGGCTTCGAATCGGTCATGGGAGTCTCCGGCGAGCGGCGGCGGACCGGCAGAACCTGCCCGCGACCGGATCGCCGAGTCTATCGCGAAGCCGCCGGACTCCTCGGGGCACCCGCGAGGACACCGGACGGAACAACCGGGGTCGACCGAGCTTGTCCGGGCTGGGCCGAGCTTGGCTGGGCTTGGCCGAGCCTGGTCGATGCCGGCCCCGCCCGAAACGGTAAAGTCTGCCGGTCATGAAACGCCAAGCTCTCCAGGGCGCCCCATCCCAGTACATCCGGCGCATCCGGCACGACCGACGAGGCCGGCGCGGCCGGAGCAGCCTGACCAGCCGGACCAGCCCGACCGGCCTGGCCGCTCGGACCGCTCTGACCGCACTGGCCGGCGCGTTCTGTCTCGTCGGCCTCGCCGGGCTCGTCGGCTGTGGCGGACTCGAGCCGCCGCCGCGCCCGAACGTCATCGTCCTCCTGGTCGACACCCTCCGGGCCCAGGATCTGGGTGCCTACGGCTACGACCGGCCGACCTCTCCCCATCTCGACGCCCTGGCCGAGAAGAGCTTCCTGTTCGAGCAGGCCCGCGCCCAGGCGCCCTGCACCTTCCCGTCGGTCAACTCGATCCTCACCGGCCTGCCGCCGTCGCGCTTCGCCGGCCAGCCCGACGGCCACATGGGCATTCCGGACGGCATCGCGACCCTGCCGGCGATCCTCCGTGCCCACGGCTACGCCACCGCCGCCGTCTCCGCCAGCCCGATCGTCCGCGCGACGCCGTCGAACTTCAATCCGCACGGCGGCTTCGAACCCGGCTTCGAGCATTTCGACGAGTCGTGCCTGTGGCGCACTGCCACCTGCGTCCGCGACCAGGCCTTCGAGCAGATCGACGCCCTGCCCCGGCCCTTCTTCCTCTACCTCCACTTCATGGACCCCCACGGCCCGTACCGGCCGCGCAAGGAGTGGCCGCGGCAGTTCGCCGTCGAGCCGTACGACGGCCCGGAGGCGGTGCAGAAGGGCAACCCGAACCCGATCGCCAAGCGCATCGCCGCCGGCGAGGTGTTCCCGCAGGGATCTCCCGAGCGCGCCCACATCGCCCACTTCCACGACCTCTACGACGACGAGATCGCCTTCTTCGACGACGCCCTCGGCAAGTTCCTCGACGGCCTCACGGACCGCGGCCTGCTGGACAACACGGTCGTCGTCCTGCTGGCGGACCACGGCGAGGCGTTCTACGAGCACGGCCAGATCAAGCACTGCCACACCGTCTACGACAACGAGGTCCACGTCCCGCTCCTGATCCGTCTGCCGCGGGCGATCGAGGCCACCGGGCCACGGCGCGTCGCGGCACCGGCGGCGAGCTTCGATCTGACGCCGACGCTCCTCGACTACCTGCAGATCGAGCCGCCCGAAACATTGCCCGGAACGAGCCTGCGGAGCGCGATCGAGGGCCGTGGAGCGGCGTCCGGCGAAGAGGGCGACGGGAAGAACGGGGAAGGCGGCCCGCGGATCGTCGTCTCCGAGTGGGCCGGCGCCCGAGCGGCCAGCGACGGCCGGTTCAAGCTGATCCTGCGCGCCCGCGCCGGGCGGCCGGAGCTCTACGACCTCGCGAGCGACCCGGGCGAGACCCGCAACCTGATCCGCGATCCCCGCCACCGGCAGACCGCCCGCCGGCTCGGCCGGGAGATCTCGCGCTGGGTCCGCCAGGAAGCGGCGGCAGCCCGGGAGCGGGGCGAGGAGTCGCGGTGGAGCGACCGGGTCATGGATCGCCTCCGGAGCCTCGGCTACGTCCAGTAGCGGGCGAAAGCCCGGGGGGAGCCTCCAGGTGGCGCTCGGGAGGCCGCTCCGGCGGCAGGGCGACCCCCGGCCGCCGCCGATAGATCTTCACCTCGCCGACCCCGTCCGGCGGCGGCGGCATGCGCGCGACGAGCTCATAAGCCCGGGTGAACCACGCCCGGTGGGCGATGCCGGGCTGGGGCGCCTGCGGATGGTCGACGTAGACATCCGGCTGAAGGGCGAGAAAGGCGCCGGTCCCGTCGCCCTTTGCCACGTAGGGCAGCACCCGCGGCGTGACCAGCCCCATCAGGTCGTCCACAGGCCGCTCGCTCCAGTAGGCCAGGTTGCCGATCTCGCCGAACGCGATGCGTTCGTCCGGCCCGGTGTGCTCACGGATCCACAGCGCCGCCTCGCGGTAGGTGCCGTAGCGCCCTGACGGGGTGCCGCGCTCCAGCCAGCGGATCGAGGCCTGGGCGATGGAGACCGCCGGCGCCACCAGCAGGGCAGCCGCGACCGCCGCCGCGAGCAGCGGACGGGCCCAGCTCGGCCCTGCCGCCCCGCCGAGGACCAGCGCGGCGACCCCGCGGCCGGCGCCGCACACCAGGGCGGCCAGACCGTAGAGCGCGGCGGCGACCGTCGGAACCACGTACCAGGAAAAGAACGGCACCCCCAGCAACGGATAGGCGAGCGCCACCAACGCCCCGTAGAGGGCCAGCAGACGGACCGCCCGCCCGCCCCGCTCGACCAGCGGCCAGAGGCCGACGATGCCGCCGGCTCCGACCAGGAGCCAGGCCTTGCCCCAGTGGCGCGGCAGGAGACCGGCCGCCCGCGCCCAAAACTGGGTCGGCCCGGTCCAACTCGTCGGCCGAGAGGCGGCCATCACCTGCTTGGCGTGGAGCGTCCCGGGCACGACCGTCCCGAACCAGAGCCACGCCGCCAGGACACCGGCCAGGATCGTGCCGGCCGCCGCGAGACCCCAGCGCCACGGCAGGCGGCGCGAGGTGCCCCAGAGGAGGAGGCCGAGGAGCAGCACACCGAGCGCCGCGTCCGGCCGGAACCAGACGGCGCATCCCGCGAGGAGACCCGCCGCCACCGGCCGGCGAACGGCCAGGACCGCCGAGCCGGCCAGGAGCGCCAGCACCGTCGCCCCCGCCGAGCCCTGGTTGAGCCAGAGGAAGGTCGAGGCGACCACCAGGGTGCCGCCGACCGCCGCCTCCAGCCGGAGCCCGCGGTGGCGCAGATCGGCCCAGACGAGCATCGCCAGGGCCCAGAGCGAGACGCCATAGACCGCGGTCGCCAGCAGGTGGATCGGCGCCCGGGTCACCGCGTGGAGCCCGGCCAGGAGGAGGCCGAGCCCCGGGTTGGTCAGGCCGAAGACCCGCTGCCCCGGGTTGAACACGAAGCCGTGGCCGTGGGCCAGGTTCCAGGCGTACCGGAAGGTGATGAACATGTCGTCCGGCGCCTGGCCGGCACAGTGGATCGCCAGCGCGCCGACGACGACACCCCAGACGGCGGCGGGGAGGACGAACGGCCGCCACTGCTGCCAGACGGCCGGGGGCCGCCGGGACACGCCGGGCGGACGCGGGCGGGGGGAACGGGAGGTCCCGGAAGAGGGTTCGCTCATCGGGGGTCGGCCGCGAACGGGTAGGACCCGACCGGCACACTCGCCTCGATCACCAGGACCGGCGGCGGCGCGTCGCCTCCGGTATCGGCCACCGCGGCCGTCCCGCTCGCGCCGTCGACGTCACCCGCGGGAACGGGGCACGGGCTCTCCTCGAGGTTGCGGAGCCACGGATGCGGGCTGCGACCGTAGGAGCACTGCACGATCTCGACAAAGCCGGCGGCCCGGAGCTCGCGCTCCAGCTCCTCCGCGCTCCACAGCGCCGTGTCCGCCGGCGCGCCCTCCGCGACGGCCGGCGCCGGGGCGGCGGGCTCCGGTGACTCGATCGGCTCGGGAGCGGCAGCCGCCGGGGCGGGCGCTACCGGGGCGATCGAGGCCGGTTTGAGCGCCTCCGGATCGAGCGCCGCCGGCCTCCGCGTCACGATGCGAAGAACGCCGTCCCCGGCCAGGGCCTCCCGCGCCTGCACCAGGAACGCGCGCGCCGCGTCGGCAGGGAGGGTTTCGAGCACCCGCTCGGCGTGGATCGCCCGGGCCCGCCGGTACGGGACTTTTTCTCCCGGTCCGATCACCCGGTCGGCCCAGGCGGTGTGACCGTTCCGGCCGGCCCCGTCAGGCCCTACGGACTCAGGCCCCTGCTCAGACCCCAGCTCAGACCCCAACCCAGCCCCCTGCTCAGCCTCTGGCTCAGCCCCATGCCGGAAGGCCAGCCGGACCCAGCCGTCGAGCACCCCGTCGCGCGAGCGCTCGCGGCGCCCGAGGTGGACCCGGGCCGAGGGCACCAGCCGGGGGAGGTGGCGGGCCCGCACCCGGTGCCACACCTGCCGCAGCCGCGTCCAGCGGCTCTTGAGGCCCCAGTACAGGCGGTAGGCGAAGATCCCCGCGGCCCGCCCGACACCCCGCAGGCCGCCTGACGCGCCGATCTCGCTCCGGCGCGCGGCGTCCATCACCTCGCCCAGCTCCCGGTAGAACGCCTCGTCCGCCCGGAAGTACATGGTCTTCAAGCCGCACCGGCCGGTCTCCACACACTGGGGGCGGAGCGCCTTCATGCCGTCGGTCCCGATCCGCCCGTCGCGCAGGAAGACCTCCCGCATCTCCTCGCGCAGCCGGGTGAAACCCTCCCCCTGCCACTGCTCGGTGAGGCTCCCCTGGCGCAGGTCGCCGATCGGCTCGTAGGTCGGGTTGATCAGCATGCAGCACGGGTAGATCTCGCCGGTACCGCGGATCGCCGCCGAGTACCAGCCGAAGAAGCAGTGGTCGAGGTCGGAACGGAAGCTCTCCGCCACCGGGTAGGGCCGGAGCGCCGCGCCCTGGAGCTCGACGCGCAGCTCGTCGACCATCTGGTTCCAGGGCTCCCACGGGAACGAGAGATGGAGCAGGCCGCCGCCGCCGCCATCGCCGCCGCCGCCATCGTCACCCGGCGCGGACCCGTTCCCGGCAGTCTCGAGATCCTTCTCCAGCGCCCGCCGCAGATACGGCCGCACCAGCTCCAGGTCCCCCGGCCAGAGCAGCGGCGCGCCGCTCAGCCGTTCGTTGGGGATGTCGAGCACCGGGTTGACGGCGATCCGGTCGACCCCGAGGGAGGTGCCGAGGGCGACCATTTCCGGCAGCCGGCGGTAGCTCTCCCGGTCGATCAGGAACTGCACCGTCACCGCCGGTGTCGGCACCTCGCCGCGCAGGGCGACCAGGTGGCGGACGTTCTCGAGCACCGTGTCGAAGATCTTCGGCGCCACCCGCATCATGCGGTGGTAGTCGAGCTTGTCGACCGCATTGAGCGAGACCATCACTTCGCGCGCGCCGCCGGGAAGCGGGCGTACCAGCCGCTCGGCCACCTCCGGACCGAGGCGGGCGGCGTTCGTGGTCAGATTGTCGACCACCACGCCCCGCTCCCCCAGCAGGTCGAAGACGCGCACGATCTCCGGGTACATGAGCGGGTCGCCGCCGCCGGAGAGGCGCACCGAGCGGAGGCCTCCGGCGACCAGCTCGTCGACCAGGCGCTCCACCTGCTCGAACGGCATGGCGTCCTTGGTGCGGACGTCCATCTGGTTGCAGAAGTAGCAGGCGACGTTGCAGCGGTCGGTGAGGTCGAGCTCGGCATGGACCGGTCCGGGAAGCGCCGTGCCCCCCACCAGGCCAGAGCACAGCGCGTCGATGATCTCCCGCTTGCGGGCCTCCTCGACGAACGACCAGCCATGACGGGAGATCGGTCGCGAGATGGAACGCGGGACGGGGCGGGAGTCGGGACGCGGTGCGGGACCCGGCGCCGCGAGGGGTCCCGGTTGCACAGAGGGAGCGGACGGGGACGCCGGAGCCGAACGGGCCGCTGGAGCCGACCTGGCCACCGGGGTCGATCGGGCCGCTCGCGACGGTCCGGACGGGGCTCGGCCGTGGCGCGCCGGGCGATCGGATCCGGCCTCCGGTGTATGTCTATTCGACATAGAGAGCTTCAGCCTACGGGATCGGAGCCCGTCAAGCAAGGAATCTCGCGATCTCGGAAGGGACGGGGCCGGCGGCGGGCCGCTCGTCCGGCCGCGCTCTCAGCCCTTCCGCGCAACGATCCAGTCCCAGTCCAGGCGCCGGAGCGGCCCGGCCCAGTTCTTCGACGTCACCTCGGCGAGGCGGAGCCCCGGGAGCGTCCCCAGCACGCCGGCGACGCTCCAGTAGGTGTGGGTGACGGCGTACGGCTCGCCCCGCCGGAGCAGGCGCTCGAACAGCAGCCGTTGGAGCCGGTCCGGCAGCAGCAGCAGGCCGGGCAGGCCGTAGTGGGGATCGCGCCCGAGGAGGAACCGCAAGCGCGGCGGCGTGGTGACGTAGCAGAGCCCGCCGGGCTTGAGCACCCGCACGATCTCGCGGCCGGTCTGGCGGGGAACCTCCAGGTGCTCGACCGTCTCGACGAAGAGGACCAGGTCGAAGGTGGCGTCGGCGAACGGCAGCTCCTCGCCCCGGCCTGCGACCGTCTCGACCGCCAGGCCCTCCGCTCGGGCGACCGCGCCGATCTCCGGCCGCGGATCGAGATCGAGACCGACCGCCCGGGCACCGGCGGCGGCGAACGGCAGCAGCATGCCGCCGTTGCCGCAGCCCAGGTCGAGCACCGCGGGGGCATCCGGACGCACCGACACCATTCCCTCCAAGCCCTCCACCTCGTCCGGTGCGCCGCCCGCCGATCCGCCCACCCCGTCCTCGGGCGCCGGCTCCCCTGCGTCCGCCAGGGCTCCCAGCACCTGCGGGTAGCGCCGCGCCAGGTAGCCCACCGCCCGCCGCCCCTCGCGCAGCCGCCCGAGGGAGAACTCCAGCCGGTGCCGGTGGTTGGCGCTGCCGGGCGGGAAGCTCCTCGCCAGGTGCTCGGCGTTGATCCGCCGGAAGGTGGCGTCCAGGGTCGGCGGTTCGGTCACCAGCTCAACCCTTCATGTGGTCGAGGAACGACTCCTGGGCGGTCCGCCGGAACGCGGCGAGAGCCTCCGGGGCCGGCGCCCCCTTGCGCGCGTCGACGATCAGCACGTGGGGCAGGCCGGGCAGGTTCTCGTAGGTGCGGTGGCGCTCGATGCCCCGGAACAGCTCGTGCTCGCTCTCACCGTGATCGGGCCAGGCCAGCTCGCCGAAGCCGCAGGCGGTCAGAGCCCGCTCCAGGGTCTCCCGGTTCCAGAGGAAGCGGTGCTCCCAGCCGTAGAACGCCAGGTTGAGGGCGAAGGCCATCTGCCGCTTGAGCTCCGGCGTGGTGTCCTCGAGCCAGTAGTGGCTCTTCCACGCCCAGTCGAGGTTCGGGGTGGTCAGCCGCAGCAGGCCGCCGTCCCGGAGCACCCGGTGGCACTCGAGCAGGAAGTCGAGCGCCTGGGCGATGGTCAGGTGCTCCAGGAAGTGCTCGGCGTAGACCGCCTCGACCTCGGAGAAGTCGAGGCCCTCGGTGACGTCGGCCACCACGTCGACCCCGGGGTAGCTCTGGGTGTCGAGGTTGACCCAGCCTTCGAGGCGCTCCCGGCCACAGCCGACGTGGAGCTTCACCCCCGGGGCGGCCACGCTCATCCTCCCGTGGACCTTCTCTGGGACGGGGCGCCCGACGGCGGCTCCGACGCCAACCCCAGCAGGTTGGCGAACAGCCGGTAGGCGCCGGTCACCCCCGCCGGGAGCTGGCGGAAGAGGGCGAGGCCGGTGTAGACGTAGGTCCCTTTGCCGAGGGGGGCGACCAGCAGCCCGCCGCGCAGGCCCTCGACACCCTCCTCCTCGCCTGCCTGAGCCTGGTCGTCGCCCTGCGAATCACCCTGATCGGCAAGCGCGGGATCGCTGGGGAACTGGAGCAGCGGCCGGTAGTGGGCGTCCCAGGTGTGGGCGAAGTAGAGGCCGCGCTCCTGGACCCAGCCCTCCCAGTCCTCCGGGCCGAGCCGGTTGGGCGTGGTGAAGACCGGGTCGTCCGGCTCCAGCAGCAGAACCGGCGCGGTCTCGTCGGTCACCCGGTCGTGGGGCCGGGCGATCTCGAGCGGATAGGGCGCGTAGTTGCCGCGGACGAACTGGTACTGCTGGTAGAGGACGAGCAGCAGGCCGCCGCCCCGGGCGTAGTCGAGCAGCTTGGAGTTGACCCGGCCGAGCTCGGCATCGGTCTCGTACGCGCGGCTGCCGACGACGATCGCGTCGTAGCGGGCCAGGTCCGCCGGCTCCCGCGCCGCCACGTCCGCCCCGCTCAGCCTCTCGATCGGCACGCCGATCGACGCCAGATCCTGGGGCACCTTGTCCGACGCCCCGGCGACGAAGCCGACCGCGGAGAGCTCGGGCAGGCGGATGTCCGCCGCCGCGACCTCCACCCGCGCCTCCTTGGGGGAAGGCGTCGGCCGGATGTGGGGGTAGTCCACCAGCGGATAGGACGCCCGGTAGACCCCGCCGCCGTCCACGGTCGCGGCGACCTCGAACCGGTAGTGGCCGCGCGCCAGGCCGGCCGGCGGCCGGAACGGGATCTCGACCGCGTCGTCACCGTACGGCTGCTCGATCGAGAACGGCTGCGGCGCGACCGCCGGCCAGCCGTCCGGCACCTCGAGCCGCACCTGCCCGGTGAGCGGCCGGTCGACATGGGAGCGGAGCGCGATCTTGAGGGTCTTCGAAGGGTGCTTGCGGGGATCGCCGCCGACCTGAGAGCCGTTCCAGCTCGCCGACCAGACCACCAGGTCCGGGTCGACGGAGACCTCGATCGCCGGCACGATCCGGAGCGGGCGGCGCACCTCCCCCACCGCCTGGTCCGCCTCTCGCTCGACCACCTCCCGGTCGACCACGATCGCCTGGTTGCCAATGTCGAAGCGGAACCGGGCGACCAGCGACGGCGGCCCGAACGGCTCGCCCAGAAGGGTCGCGTCCTGCACGGCGGCCCAGTCGTAGAGGGTGTCCCGGAACGGATCGAACGGCTGGCCCTCCCCGGCCATCGGAGCGTCCGCATCCGACCCACTCGCCGCGTCCGTCCGGCTCGCCGCATCCGGTCGATCGGGCAGGTAGTACGGCCGGGACGGCGCCGCGTCCGGCCCCGGGGTGACGTCGAACGCCCAGGCGGCGAGCATGCCGTGCGGGAGGGCACCGAGCGCCTGGCCCTCGACCAGCTCGCTCCCTTCGACCGTTGTCTCGTCGCGGTCCTTCTCGTCGAGGGCGGTCGCCGGCACCACCCGCCACGGTCCGAGGGTCGTGCCATCGGCGCCGGAGTCCGACGCCTTCCTGGAGCCGGCGGAGCCGCTGGAGCCGCTGGAGCCGCTGGAGCCGGCGTGGTCGGCGTGATCGCGCGGGTCGACGAGCTCGACGCCGGTCAGCCGCACCTCCGGGCCCACGGCCAAGTCGGCCGACAGGTCCGCCTGGGTCTTCTCGTCCGGGCCGCCCCGGTAGACCTGGGCATGGACCCGCACGGTCTCCCCCGGCGCCACCGCGGAGAGCTCGGTCCAGGCGTCGACCGCGATGCCGGCGGCCGCCACCACGGCGGCGTCGGCGATCCGCTCCTTCTCCCGGAGCAGCGCCACGGCGGACGCGGCGTCCGCGCCGGCCTGGGTGTCACGGCCGGAGCTGGCCATTGCGCGGGAGATGTTCTCGGCCACCTCCCGCGCGTGGCGCAGGCGCTCACGGATCACCACCAGGGAGAGCGCCGCGTCGTCGAGCCTGCGCGGAGCGAGCTTCTCCCGCGCCAGCTCGGCGAGCTCCCGGGCGGAGGCCAGGTCCGCCTCGACCTCGTCGCGGTCGTTGCCGGCGGGCAAGAGCGCGGCGATCGCTTCGAGCCGGGTGTCGACGCCGGAAAACAGGCGGTCCGAGCCTTTCCCGCCCGGCCCGGCCACCCATCCGTAGCGGCCCTGGTAGGCGCCCAGGGGCAGTACCCGCCCCATGTCCTGGGAGCGGTGCTGGCTGCGGCTCTCCATGGCGACCTGAAAGACCGTCTTGCCGGAGAGCGGCTCGGTCTCGCCGAGCGCGGTGGTCAGGGTCGTCTCGTCCCGGTCCCACCAGGTGGCGCGAAACAGCGACTCCGGAGTCCACGGCCGGCCGATCCGCCGGCGTACCGTCTCCGCCGGCATATCGGAGAACGCGTCCGCCTTGCCGGCCGCCTCGAACGCCTCGTGGGCGATCACGCCGGCCGCCTGGTGCTGGCCGTGGCCGGCCCGCGGCGTGCCGGGGAAGACGGAGACGATCACCTGGGGCCGGAACCGCCGGATCACCCGCACGGCGTCCTCCAGCAGGATCGGCTCCGGCCACTTCTCGAAGGTCTCGGGGAGCGAGCGGGTGAACCCGAAGTCGTAGGCCCGGGAGAAGTACTGGCGGCCGCCGTCGATGCCGCGGGCGGCCAGCAGCTCGCGGGAGCGGAGGATCCCCAGGTCGACCTGCAGCTCCGGGCCGAGCAGGTTCTGCCCCCCCTCGCCCCGGGAGAGCGCGAAGTACGCCGCCTCGCCCCCCTGCTCGCGGGAGACGAGCGTCAGCGCCGACGTGTCCTCGTCGTCCGGGTGGGCGCCGATCACCAGCAGGCGCCGATGGGTGGCGAGCTTGGCGAGCGCCCGGTCGACCAGGTCGATGCCGCCGGTCGTGGCGGGCGCGAGCGGCGACGGGCCGAGGGGGGCGCGGAGCTCTGCCGCGGGCGCGGCCGTGGGGTCCATTCCCGGGCTGTCAGCGGGGGCGGCGGGGGCCATCCGGGGGCCGTCGGCGAGCGCCACGGGCGCCAGCCAGCCGGCGAGGACGGCCGACAGGCCGACGGCCAGGAGCAGAATCAGGACCGCCCGGACGACCGGAGCGGCGAGAGGAAGAGCGAATAGGGGGCGTGTCGATCGCATGGGAGCACCCAGGAGGTGTCTGGAGTGGATCGGAAGCCGTCTCACCCCATTGAACTCCTTGGAATGGGGGCGACGGTCGGAGCGTTGGACGTGCCCAGCACGAAGGCGAACGCGGCCGGGCACATCGAGGCCGGCGCGCCAGTTTAGCAAGTCGCAGCTCCCCACCCGAACAGACAGGTTAGGCTAGGACCGTCATGACCACCGACGTCGCCACGGCGAAACCGCACGCTTCCTCCTCCGGACCCGACGCCTCGGGCCCCGCGGGTCCTCCTTCCCAGTCCAGGCAGCAGACGCTCGAGGCCTACCGGCGCTGGGGCTACCTCCAGGCACACCTCGACCCGCTCCGCCGACGCCTGCCGCCGGTCTCCCATCCCGAGCTGCCCACCGAGGGCGACGGGGTGGCCGAGGCCCGCCACGCCTACTCCGGGACCCTGTGCGTCGAGATGGCCCACATCCCGGACCCGGACAAGCGCGCCTGGATCGCCGAGCGCATGGAGTGCGACGGCGCGGACCCGGCGCATCGGACCGAGCCGTCCGACGAGCGCCGCCAGCGCATCCTCGACGGGCTGGTGCGCGCGGAGGTCTTCGAGGAGGTGCTCCAACAGCGCTATCTCGGCACCAAGCGCTTCTCGATCGAGGGCGTGACCGCCCTCGTCCCCATGCTCCACGAGTGCCTGGAAGTCGCCGGCGGCTACGAGGTGGAGCAGGTGGTGCTCGGCATGAGCCACCGCGGGCGCCTCTCCGTCATGCTGAACGTGGTCGGCCGGCCGGCCGAGGAGCTCTTCGCCGGCTTCGAAGACGTCGACCCGCGGAGCATCCTGGGCGGCGGCGACGTCAAGTACCACATGGGCGCGACCGGCGCCTACAAGACGCAGGACGGGCGCACCATCCGCATCCACCTGTCCTCGAACCCGAGCCACCTCGAGGCGGTGGACCCGGTGGTCCAGGGGCGGGTGTGGGCGAAGCAGCAGCGCATCCGCATCGAGCGCGGCGAAGACGGGACGCAGAAGGTTCTGCCGATCGTCATGCACGGCGACGCCGCCTTCGCCGGCCAGGGCATCCTCGCCGAGACCCTGAACTTCGCCCACCTCGACGGCTACTCCGTGGGCGGCACCGTCCACATCGTGGTCAACAACCTGATCGGCTTCACCACCGAGCCCAAGGCGCTCTGGTCGTGGCGCTACTCGACCGACGTCGCCAAGCGGCTGCCGGTGCCGATCTTCCACGTCAACGGCGAGGACCCGGAGCAGGTCGTGCGGGTGGCCAAGATCGCCGTCGACTACCGCTACGCCTTCGGCTCCGACGTGATCGTCGACCTCATCGGCTACCGGCGCCACGGCCACAGCGAGATCGACGACCCGTCGATCACCCAGCCGGTGCTCTACAAGGCGATCGGCGAGCACCCGCGCCTCTACCAGATCTACGCCGAGGACAACGGCCTGGAAGAGAGCGCCGGAGAGCTCGAGAAGAGCTTCAAGGAGGAGCTGAACGCGGCCCAGGAGAAGGCCAAGGAGATGACCTCGCGGCCCCAGCTCGCCTCCTTCCCCGAGTACTGGAAGGACTTCCGCGGCGGCTGGTACGACCCGGCCTACGAAGTGGAGACCGGGCTCACCGAGAGCCAAGTGGAGCGCTACGCCGAGCGGCTGACCAGCCCCCCGGACAGCTTCCACGTCCACGGCAAGATCCAGAAGCTCCTCGACCAGCGCCTGGAGATGGGCCGCGGCGAGCGCCCCATCGACTACGGCATGGCCGAATCCCTCGCCTTCGCCTCCCTCGTCGACCAGGGCGTGCCCGTGCGCCTCTCCGGCGAAGACAGCCGCCGCGCCACCTTCAACCAGCGCCACGCCGTTCTGATCGACACCGAGGACGAGAGCGAGTACTGCACCCTGTGCAACATCTCTGAGACCCAAGCGTTCTTCGAGGTCCACGACAGCCAGCTCTCCGAAGCCGGCGTCCTCGGCTTCGAATACGGCTTCAGCCGCGACTACCCCGAAGCCCTCACCGTCTGGGAAGCCCAGTTCGGCGACTTCGCCAACGGCGGCCAGATCATCATCGACCAGTTCATCACCGCCGGCGAAGACAAATGGGGCCTCCTCTCCGGTCTCGTGCTGCTCCTTCCCCACGGCTTCGAAGGCCAAGGCCCCGAACACTCCAGCGCCCGCCTCGAGCGCTACCTCCAGGCCGCCGCCGAAGACAACATCCAGGTCACCTACCCCTCGACCGCGGCCCAATACTTCCACCTCCTCCGCCGCCAAGCGCTGCGCAAATGGCGCAAGCCCCTCATCGTCATGACCCCCAAAGGCATGCTCCGGGCCAAACCCGCCACCTCGCCGCGCACCTCCTTCACCCGCGAGCGCTTCCTCCCCGTCATGCCCGAGCGCGAGCTACAAAAGGCCGAGCGCGCCGTCCTCGCCACCGGCAAAGTCCTCCACGAGCTCCGCGCCGAGCGCAAAAAGCAAGAAGGCGACGACCCCAAGACCGCCATCCTCGGCCTCGAGCAGCTCTACCCCTTCCCCCACGACGAGCTGCTGGCCGAGCTGGACAAGTTGGGACCGCTGCGGGAGATTGTGTGGGTGCAGGAAGAGCCTGCCAACATGGGGGCGCTCAGCTTCGTCATGCCGGAGCTGGAGAGGTTGAGCCGCGGGAAGCCGGTGCGGAGCGTGAAACGGGCCGCGTCAGCCAGCCCGGCGACCGGGAGCGCGGAGGCTCACAAGATGGAGCAGAAGACCTTGTTGGCGTTGGCGTTTACTACGAGGGGGCGGTGACGCAAACGGAGCTAGGTCGAGTTTCCGTCAGCCCTGGACGTCCCGGTCGAAGAGAGTGCTCCGGGAGGCGAGGCGACAAACCCCCGCCTCAGCCATCGGATCGGACTCTCCCGGCAACTCGGTGGACTCATCGTCGATCAGGCCACCGGAAAGGATCAGGCGGCGGTAGGTGAGCGAGAGGACGCCCTCCAGGATCACGACAGCGAAGAGGTAGGTGAGCGCCAACAAGGCCCCTCCGAAGAGCTGGCACCGGAGGTGAAGAGGCGCACCCCGGCCCAGGCCGGAAGCACGAGAGGCGAGAGGGCCATCGCGGCGGCGAAAACGAGTCTCCAGCCGTTGCCGACCGTGGCTTCCCAACTCTTCGAAAAGGAGCGTGACGGGCCGTCGATCGCCGCTGCAGGAAAAGCCAGGCTGAGGCGTGCAGACACATACCCGCAGAGGACCATAGTCCCGCCGACCGAAACTGCCATGATCCACTGCGGCAGCGTGCCCAGACCGTCGAGCACGATGGCGATGGAGGTGACGGTGAGGATCCAGGCGAACGGAACCGATCCACGTGAGAATCGCGTAGCCGACGTATCTCCAGAAGAGCCGACTCTCGCCGCTGGTCCACCTGGGCAACGTGGCGAAGACCTCGTCTGGCCCCAGCAGTAGGAACCGATGCCAGTAGGAAGCGACGTACGCCGCGACGGCGACGCCGAGGGCGCCGATCAGGAGCGAGACGACGAGGTCCAGAAAAGCCGGTAACCTGGGCAGATGCCCCCGCACAGGCTCCGCGAAGACGAGGATCCCCGCCGGGACGAAGGCGAGAGCGACGAGGACGACGACATCTCCCCGGCCATCGAGGACCGTGCGCCAAGCACCCTCGGCGGTAGCCCTGATGGGCAGCGGACCGGGCTTCCGATCTTCGGGAGCGGGAACGGCTGTCTCGGCGTCCATGCGGAGTCCTCTCGTAGATGATCGCCGCGAGCGCGTGTTTCATCATCCTGTCATCGACGCCAGGCTCCCCGCCAGACCTTGCGTAAGTAGCGCAACCTCCCTCAGTCATGAAAATCGTGGTTCTCCGCACCCGGCACGCCACCTCACACGGCCAATCCTTCGCCCCAAGCGCGACCTCGCTCTTCAAGACGAGGCAGACCGCCTCATCGCCGCCACACCGGCAAAGTCCTCCACGACTTCCTCGCCGCGCGCAAGAAGAAAGAAGGCGACGACCCCAAATCCGCCATGCTCGGTTTGGAGCAGCTCTCCCCCTTCTACCCACGACGTACTCCTGCTAGGACCCGAGGGGCTGGAATTGCCGCGGGAAATCGTCTGAGGGCACGAAGAGCCTGCGAGTTCAGAGACGCGGAGCTTCCGCGAGCCTAACCTTGAGCAGTTGAGCCATGGGAAGCCGTTGCGGAGCGTGACGCGGGCTTCATCTGCAAACCCGGCGGCGGGGAGCGCGGAGGCTCACAAGATGGAGCAAGAGACCTCCTTAGAGTTAACACTCTCCGCATGGAGGTGGCAGTACTCGCTACGGTCACTCCTCTTTAGCGATTGATGGCTCTTTGCCTCTCCGCGCTTTACCGCTGGCTTTCAACCGGCGGGGATTCGAACTCCGGATCTGGACCGGCCGGTATTCTACTCCCAAGGCCTCGCATACTTGTTGCTTAGTTCTGTAGTCGACATCAAACATGTAAAGATGGCTAAGAACCAACAATTGGAGCAAGGACTTCCCGAATGGCTTCTTAACCCAGCTCTGCGCCAGCTCCTTTATCCTATTTCCTGGAACACTGCCCGCTTGTTCAAGTCTGATCGACAGATCCATCAGCTCTGTCATAATGCACCGATCTTCTTCAATTAATCGATCATATGTTCTCTGCAGTTCCGGGGCGCCAATTGCACCTGACACCTTCTTGATCACGCCGAAACTCGCCGCCCGCGCGAGCCACAAAAGGACGTTTTCAACCTCCGCGACCACCTCCTCCTGCATTAACTCCAATTCTTCGATATTAGCAGCGTCTACTATATCCCTAACGAGCAACTCTCGGCTCTTCTCAAGCATAGCCAAAACTGCTCCTGTCACACGACGACCCAAAGAATAACAAGCACGAGCCATATCCAGCTTCGTATCACTCTTGAGCGTTGCAGGGAAGCTCTTCAAGACCTCCCCAACGATCTGCAAGGACCGGATGGAAGCGGCGAACTCCTTCCGAGCCTCCCGTCGCTCCTCTTCCACCTCCCGTTCAATCGGTGTCACTTCGTCCTCGTCCTCTTCATCTCTTTGTGCGGCCAACTGCCTCCGGTATTCACGCGCGCCCTTGTCCTCGAACACAATGCCTGTCAGCTCTCTCACTTCCCCAAGAAACTCTAGTTCCTTCTCCTCCAAGCTACAGAGCGCTTGGCCAGCAAACCGACCAGACGCCACAGACAATATAGTCTCCAGGATTAGCTCGTCACGCGAGAGGTGCGCCAGAAACAGAAGAGTGTTCGCCACCTCCTCATCGCTCACTTCGGATGCAAGTCCCCTCACTTGCATCCGAACAGCATCGACCGCGATATTTTCAGCAAAATATCGCGCAACGAAAAAATACCGAATGTATGGATATTTAAAAGAAAGCTCCCCATTGCGAAGCGAGAAGAGTCCGTCCCTCGTCATCTTCCTGACAACCTTCTCTGCATTGATCTCCAAGTCGAACTCGGCAGCATACTCACCCAACCAAGCTATCGCAGACTCCCGAGCGAGCCAATCCCTTTTTTCCGAATATAATTTATACGCGAACCACGTAAGGCAATTAATTAAAAGGTCATACTCCCTACTACTCCTCCTTCTCGCTAGCGCTGTCTTGATGAGGAGTTCATAGTAGTAGCCGTGACTGCCCACTGACAAGTCTACCCCAACTCCTTCGTCGAGAGCACGAAGGATCGCTATCAAATATATAGGATACGCAGGCACGAGGTTTCGACCAACCACGGCATCAAGCGTCTTGGTGGCCTGCACCACTCTCCGG
Source organism: uncultured Acidobacteriota bacterium (assembly GCA_963843755.1). GTDB lineage: Bacteria > Acidobacteriota > Thermoanaerobaculia > Multivoradales > DATKCC01 > CAWJLS01. Next base: position 8,984 of record CAWJLS010000008.1, on the reverse strand, counting down.
GCGAAGACCTCCGGGGGATCGACTCCCTCGCCATGTCGCTCAAACCACCTCTCGACGAAATCATGGCGACGAAGGAATCCCAACGGCAGTATTTGGAGATAGTCAAAATCCTCCCGACTTTCTCCTCGCAGAATTTCCTCCACCACATTATCTAAATCATGAGCGAACAAATAGAACCGCCCAGCGAACATCCCCATTCTTACAAGGATATCGCTTCGCGACCTCCGAGAGGTCTTGGTACGGTGGAAGTCGTCGAATATCACAACTCGGCTTGATCGATCTGCCTGAGAGAAGTGAGTCCGATCTGGCGACACATATTGTTCTTCGAACTTCTTTTCTAAGTACCCAAAGAGAGTGTCGCCTCTTGGAAGGCGATCCTCGCCTCCAATGAGGACAGGATAGAATCCCCGCTGCACACATTCCAGGAAGAGCCTGTGCGCTAGGGCTGTCTTGCCTGCTTGGTCATCCGCAGTCACTAGCACTCGTTCTCGCGCCAGTAAACTATCGAATATTCTTTCGGCCGGAATTAGCCTTCCGGGCTTCCTTGGATCTCCGTACACGGGCAGTTCCATCAGGTCTGGCGACACAAAAATGTCCGCCAGATGAATGGAATGTTCCGCCCCAATGAGAGTCAACCCTGGCTCCTCAAGGACACGTTCGAAATCCTCGCGCAACGCAACCTTACCTCTTGTTCTGGCCCGATTGAGTTGATAGGGTTCCCACCGAAGCACACTCCCATCCCTACCCCGAAGAGAGCCCTCGCCCAGTTCGTATCGCGTGCCTCTCCAAACAAATTGGGCAAACTTGTTCCTAGCGCCTTCCGTATCCAGTATAATGACATTGAAAGCGCTCATACTCGCGTCTTCTCTCACTTGCAGTGCGCCGCCCTCTATGTGAGTCGACCTCAGGCCCCCTTCTGCGCTTATCAGCCTCCTGCTATTTTCATGTTCATGTCCACTGAGAGCAATGTCGGCGATACTTTCGACCTCGCTCCGAAAGTTCCGACTACTCCGAGGATGGAGCCAGTTGTAGGGGTGATGGAATACTGCGATAGTCACTTCGACACGCTCGCCATCGGGCCAGATTATGGGAGGCATGAACAGCTCACCAGGGCTTTCGTTTAGTTGCGACAACCACGCAGTATTCATTGCTAGCAGCCTTACAGAGCCCCAGAGGTCCACATAGAACGCGATGTCTAGGGGAAGTTTCCCCATTTGCTTCAGGTCCAGCCCCTCCATCAGCAAGTCTCTACATGCCCTAAAGCTGCTCTGCACTTCAAGACAAAGATGGACAACATCGGCGTCAGATACCGATGCCTCCCCCTGAAGTATTGCCTTAATGAGAAGATTTCTGGCGGCGCCTTCGCTTGCGAAATCGCAATCATGATTTCCTGGAACTACTAGTGTGGCAACGTCTCCTGCGGCGAGGGAAAACACCTCCTCGAGACGGTCCTCGATTGACTTGATGAATTGCATCGCAAGGTCATATTCTAGATCTTGCCCGGAGTACGCGAGATCCCCGGCGATTACGATCAACAACCGGTCAACTTCGTAACCAGTGCTTCGTACGGCTGCGACTATCGCTTCTTCCCTGCCAAGTACGGGATTCCCATCGCCCTTGAGGTGGATATCCCCGACATGCAGGACCATGATCCGCATTGTGTTGCTCCCTTGTCAGTCTAATCGACCCGGTTCGGCATTGACTCGGCTTGGTGCAACAGGAGAAGGGCCGCCAGAGGTCGAGATTGATGCCATGGAACTAGAGAAGCCACTGCGTCGTCCGCTTCTGTCGACCCGCCCTGGGGTGCCTTGAAATTAGAGAAGACAGAAGCCAATTCGTCGTGCGCCTGCGTCAGCCTGTTTGTATAGAGCCTATCAGAATCGCCGATCCCGCGAACTCACGAGAAGAGGGCCTTATCCACCGTCCAGCTCTGCTCCGTCGGCGCCACCGGGGCAGATTTCTCGCCGTCCGGACAGACCCCGGCCCAGCCGACAGGGGTGAGTCGCTGTCGGCGGCGGGATACGAAGTCTGTGGATCGAAGGGATGCGGCTGTCGGCGCTATCCAGGCGCCGTGTGGGGCACGAAGAGCCTTCCCGGCGGGAAGCTGCCTTCCGGGAAGGGCGGGTTGGGCACGCCGTCCTTGAGCAGCTCGGCGGCGTCGCGAAAGGCCGCGGCGAAGAGCTGGTAGGCGCGCTTCAGGAGCTCCCGGCCTTCCTTGGTCACCGCATGGCACCAAGGGCGAGGCGATCTCTTCGCCGTCTTCGGTCGCTCCCAGGGGTGGTGCCGGAGGATCTTCTTGACGCCAAGGGGCCTCGTGCCCTGCGCGCGGTGCTTGGCCGCCGCTTCGGCCTCGATCTTGGCGATCATCTCCCGCACGAAGTCGCGGCGCTCCTCTTCCGTGTGGTGCGCCCAGCAGGGCAGAGGGGTCAGGACGATCTCCTCGTCCTCAGTGAATTGCTCTTCGTCGACGGTCTCTCCACTCCACCGGTTCGCCCGGTACTGGGCGGTCCGGTCGTACCAGGTGCCGGTGAGGCGCTCGCCCTCGGTCAGGGCGGTCACACAGTGGGCTCCGGGCCACTCCGCGCACCGTCCGACAAGGCCCTCTTTGACTCCGTGGCTCAGGATGTACCGCAGCCTGCCGACCTGCGCGCGTTCGTCATTTTCAATTGGTATGGCATGGTAGCGGTCCTGCCAGAGGGAGCCTTCCCAGTCGTAGAGGTGTGTCACCTCGACGGAAAGCTTCTGTTCGACGCGGCGCATGAAGCTGGCCAGGTGTTCGGCGTCCTTCGGCGTCACCAGCAGGTGGAAGTGGTTCGAGGCGAAGGTGAAACCTTGGATCGGCATCGAGAGTTTGCGCTGCACGCGGCCCAGGACACCGCGCACGATCCGGTGCAGCTTCCGCGTGGGAAGCAGCAGGTAGCGCTTCTGGAAGGTCCGGTTCGTGACCTCGACCATGTGGCCTGGCGGGATGTGGCGTAGTGGGCGTCCCATCTACCAGGAAGGACGGGATGAAGGGCCGTGGTCGCACGGCACCTTGCCAGCACGGCGAGTTGATACGATCGGGCGCGAGGAGAGCGATGACACCCAAGCCACTCGAAGTTGGAGCTCGCTCAGACCATCGGATCTGGGTCCGCTATTCGGACGGCGCGGAGGGAGAGGTCGATCTGTCTCGCTTCGCGGGCCGAGGAGTCTTCGAGCTGTGGAACGATCCCGAGGCGTTCCGTCGAGTCCACATCGGCCCCGGCAACGCCATCGCTTGGACCGACGAGATCGAGCTCTGCCCGGACTCCGTGTACATGTGGCTCACAGGCCAATCCCCGGAGGACGTGTTCCCGAGGCTTCGCGCTCTGAGGCAGAGTGCCTGAGCTCTGCCGGTTCTAAGGCATTGTGATCCGGATGTACTTCGGAGACCACGCTCCTCCTCATTTCCACGCCGAGTACGGCTCCTTCGAAGCGCGGATCGACATTGCGACGCTCGCGGTCGTCGACGGGAAGCTGCCGCCACGGGCGATGGGCCTGGTGGCCGAGTGGGCAGCACTCCACCAAGATGACCTCCAGCGCCAGTGGGGGCGAGCCGAAAGGCTCGAACGCCTCGAGAAGATCGCTCCGCTGGAGTAATCGAGATCCCACCCCACCATTCCCCTGGCACGTGAAGAGTCGCACGGAGAAAGGGGCCTACGAGGAACCTCCAGCGGTCCTGGGTTGAAGCCAAACCAGAGGCTTGCGCCGCTGTTGGAGGTCGGAGGTAGGGTGACCTCGTAGGAGAAGACCCAGCGTGTCCAAGTACGAAGTCACACTGATCCTCCATGGCGAGCTCGACGCGTCGGCCATCGACGCTCTGTTCGAGACGGGATGTGATGACGCGACACTGGGCGAGGTCGATCGCGTCGGCTACACCGATTTCATTCGCGCGGCGCCGTCCTTTGGTGATGCCCTCACCTCCGCGATCGAGCAGGTGGAGTCGGTCCCCGACGCGACGTGCCACGCAGTTGGAGGACGTTGCACGACGAGCTACGAGCTGGTGGTCGGCGAACGACTTCGGCTCAGCGCGGCGAGGTTCTCCGGACTCCCTCGATCGCATCGAAGTCGTCGTCGAAGCTGCAAATTGCACCGCCCGTGTGGTCGAGGGCGACCGCCGCGTGCAGCGCGTCGCGAGCCATGAGCCCCGGATATTGATCCATCAGGGTTCGCGCCCTGTCGAGGATCGGCGCAGTGACGGGTAAGACGGCGGGAACCAGAGTGCGCGCGAGGTCGTAGACCCGGCGCCCATCTCCCCATCGTCGGATGGCGCGATACCGGTGGAGGATCTCCTGCAACGTCTCAGCGTCGATCACCGCCTCGACCTCCTCCGACGCAACCCGCTCCAAGAACCGACCGGCAGGTGCCTTGTTCGGGTGGTCTGCGCCAGCGGCGTACATGAAGAGGTTCGTATCCAGGAGAATCACCGCGACCGCGTCCTCCTGGCCGCGTGATGCCGAGGGCGTTTCTCCCGGAAGATCTCTTCCGGCGTCGGGACCGACTCGCGCTTCATCTCGTCCGTTCCTCCGACCGGCAGATCGAGGGATAGCAACTCGTCCAGAGCGCGGCGGCGCTCTTCCCTCGAGCTGTAGCCATACTCGATCCGGCAGGCTCGACGAACGAGCTCACCGAGGCTCGTCCCTTCCCTCTCGGCCTGACGAACCAGGTGCTCATGGAGATCGGGCGGAAAGAGGATCGTCGTCTTCTTGGATAGCTCCATATCCACCTCCGTAGGTTGATGCTAACACGGCGGGCCCGCCGTCCCACCGCCCTCCCTTACGGCTCGAAGATCGCCCGCACCGGCAGGCGAAAGCCGGGGACAGCGGAACCGCCGTCGAGGACATCGGTCTCGAGCAGGGTCTCGGGGATGCGGTCGCGCTGATGGATCATCACCGTCCGGGACGACGGGTCGACGATCCACACCGCGCGCGAGCCGGCAGCCAGGAAGTTCCGGACCTTCGCTCCGATCTCCCGCGGCGAATTCCCCGGCGAGAGCACCTCGACCGCCAGGTCGGGGGCACCCTCGAAGTACGGGCCGCGGCGCACCTCTGCGTCGAGGCGCTCCTGCGAAACGAACGCGATGTCCGGAGCGCGCACGGTGTCCGGATCGCGGGCGAGGACGAAGCCGGTCTCCGCGAGGTAGACCCGCCCGAGCCGGTTCTCCTGGATGAATCGACCCAGGGGGATCAAGAGGTTGGCTCCCACCCAGCCATGCTCCTCGCCCGGCGACGGCTCGCGGAGGATCTCCCCGTGCACCAGCTCGGAAAGACCCTCCTCCGGCGCTTCGTAGGGAAGGTCCTCGGCGGTCAGTCTGCGGCTCGGCGAAGAAACGTCCATGGATCTCTCCTCTGGCACACAACCATACTAAATGTCTCTCTTCGCGGGTTCTCTTCTCGTGGATGTCGCCGCTGTCAACGGCGCTAGATGACTCGTGCGGCATGGGTGTTTCGGCTGTTGACAGATTGCCGATTTCGCGGTAGTGTGGCGTAAATCAAGCCGGAGGCCGATCGAGGTCATCGGGCACAGATCAACCTCGTGACACGAGCCTTCGAAACGCAAACGGCCCGAGCGAGGTGGAGCTCGCCCGGGCCTCATCCGCAAAGGAGCGTGATCCTCCAATGCAGACTTGTCTGAAGGATAGCAGTCCGTCCCCTCGCCACTCTTCGACTCCCACCCCGTCGAATCCTCCCCCCTCGAAGGCCTCTCGCACGTCCTTTCCGAACGCCTTTCGCCCCGGGTTTCTCTTGCAGGCCGGGATGCCCGAGCTGTCGGTGGACGAGGCGCCGGCGGCGCTCGGCCGCGGTGGGCGCTGGAGCGGGCCGTGGGACGTGGAACCGATCGACGTGAGCCCGGACCGCGGCGCGGTGTGGGCGGTGGCCCGCCGGGGCGAGCCGGTGGCCGACGGCGGCCGGGCGGTGGCCGTGCTCCGGGAGCGCCCGACGGCGCACCTGGTGGCCGCGGCCCTGCCGGCGTTGGCGATTCCCAATCACCGCGCGGTCAGCCCGAAGACCAAGCGCCTCGGCGTGCCGCTCCACGACGGCCGGCGCCACCTGGGCCACCTGGCGCGCCCGGAGCCGGCCCTCGTCCACCCGCTCCACGCGGCCCGGTGCCTCCTGCTCCACACCGGTGCCCTCGCCCACCTGCTCCAGGCCCTGCCGAAGGACGAGCTCGCCACCCTCGGCCGCCTGCTCATGCGGCGGGTGGAGGCGCGGACGTAGGCCGAGCCATTGATCGGCCGATCCACCGGCCGGGGCGGGCCACTCCTGCCCCGGCCGCTGGTTTCGGCGGGCTCTGCTCGCCCCACCCATTCAGACGCGAGTTATCGCCACGAGATACTAGTCTCTCTGGCCGTGCTACAGTTTTCCTCGAAAGGCCAAAGGCCAACCATGATCGACCCGTCGCTCAAGTGCCACGTTCACGCCGAGGATCTTCCCTACGCCGCACCCGAGGAGGGGTTGTCCGAGCTGGTGGCGGGCAGCGTCGTTTGCGAGCCGCCGCCGGGCCAAGCGCACGGCCGTGTCGCTGGCAACGTCTTCGGGATTCTCTGGTCGTTCGTCCGGGAGCGTCGGCTGGGAGAGGTCTACGCGGCGGAGACCGGCTTCGTCCTCGCCAGGGACCCGGACACCGTGCGCGCCCCGGACGTGGCGTTCGTGGCCACGGAACGGCTCGCGAGCGAAGCGTGCCGTGGGCCGTACTTCGAAGGCGCACCGGACTTGGCGGTCGAGGTCCTCTCCCCGGGCAATCACCCGACGGCGATCGACGACAAGGTCCGCGACTTCCTGGCGGCCGGCTCCTGCGCCGTCTGGGTCGTCGATCCCGCGGAGCGGACGCTGACCGTTCACCGTCGCCACCATCCACCCCGGACGTACACCGAGGCCGACACCGTCGACGCCAGCCCGGCCGTCCCCGGCTTCCGCCTCCAGGTGGGAGAGATCTTCGGGCGCTGACGCGGCCCTCCACACGATTCCTCTGCACGATGCACCGGACGGACCTCGAGCGCCTCGACGCGGAGCCCACCGGGCGGCCCCGGCAGGTCGCAGAGGCCTGGGACACGGAGATCGAGCGCCACCAACATTCACCTGGCACGCGGAGCACCGAGAGCAAAGCGGAGCAGCAGCCGCGCCGCGACGCGCGACCGCAGTGCTAGCATCCATCCCGTGAACTACGACGCTCTTCCCGGAGGCGACCTCGTTCGCCAGGGTCTGGCCGACCTCCGACGCCGCGACGAGACGGTCGCCGCCCTGCTGGTCTCGATCGGTGCCCCGCGCTTGCGGCGCATCGGGATCCCCGTGCCAAAGCGGACCTTCAGGGATCCCGAGCACCGCCTCTACCTCTTCCTGGCCGCCGAGGACTCCGACAGCGCCCACTTCCGGTACAACGCCTGGGTCGGTCGCCTCGTGAGCTTCGAGAACGCCGCGGAATGCGTGAGCTAGCGACTTCCGAAACGATCGAGCGGTTCTTCCGCGCGCTCGGTCCACGGGCGTCCTCGCCGTCGCGGATTTACGTAACTGGTGGAGTCACAGCGGTGCTCCTGGGCTTCCGCTCGAGCACGGTAGACATCGACGTCAAGCTGATTCCCGACAGCGACGAGCTCCTTTGGGCGATCCCGAAGCTGAAGGAGGAGCTCCGGGTCAACGTCGAGCTGGCCGCCCCGGACCAATTCATCCCGCCGCTTCCCGCCACGAACACCCCGGCACAATCGAAGACGGGCACATTCGAATCGATCAATCAGGCGGCGCAGCGTCCTTGAACACCGCGGAGAGCAGCGCCAAGGCGCGCTCGCCGATCCCCGGGCAGGTGGTCTCGCTCGGGCCGGCCACGTTCAGGATGGCGATCTCTCGCGCGCCGAGCCAGCGGACGATCTCCCGCGCGGTGGACGACGCGGACGGCGCGCTCCGGAGAGACCACCAGGAGCGGCCGGCCGTAGCGCTCAGCGCAGCGCACGGCCCAGGTCGTTCCCGGATCGTCCGCATCGGTTGTCGGGGAGCCGGGGGAGCCGGGGGAGCCAGGGAAGCCGGGCGCGCCGACGGCCGGGGAGAGGACCAGCGTGGCGTCCGCGTCGCGCACGTTCCACTCGGTGCGCAGCGAGCGGGGCACGTCGGGCGCGTCCGTGCTGCGCTCCGCGGGAGTCTCGGTGAGCGGCAGGTCGAGAGGGATCGGGCCGGCCTCGCTCGCCCGCCCGGGCGGGCACCAGCCGCCGATCGCGAGCCCGGCCGCCCGCGCCGCCGCGAGCGCCGCCCGATCGACGCCGGTCTGGCCCCCGGAGATCACCTTGCGTAGCGTCGCCACGGCCTCTCTCTCAGATGGGTCGCCGCTATCGCTCGTCGATCAGCAACTGGAAGCTCTCACAGTGGAGCGGCCGAACCGCTCGGAAATGCCGGTGGTCGGTGGTCAGGAGCAGGTCGGTCTTGAGCCGTTCGGCCAGGGCGACGACGGTCGCGTCCGTCCCGCCCAACGGGAAGTCGGAGTACTGCTCGACCAGGTCGGCGATTCGGTTCCAGTCCTCGGGCATCGGCAGCCGAACGTCGAATCCCTCCAATGACCGGAGAAAGGTCGCCTCGGCCCGTGGACCGGCACTTTGCTGCAGGACGTGGCTCACCTCGGCGACGCACAGGGCCGGGATGACGAGTCGAAGCTCCGGGGAGCGCAACGCCGAGAGTGCAGCGACGTGGTACTTGTCCGCCCGGTTCGCCGCGGCGATCAGCGGACCGCTATCGACGATCGCGATCGATGGCATCGGTCCAGGTCTCCTCGAGGAAGTCCTCGATCTGGTCGCTCTGGACCATCTCCGGATCATCCATGATCCCGGCGAACGGGATCTCCCGGGGCTTCGTTTCCGATCCCAAGAGCGACTGGGCGATGATCCTGCGAACCACTTCGGACACGGAGGTGCTGCGTCGCCGCGCCTCGTCGCGCAGGAGCTCCGTGAGATCGTCGGGTAGACTGACGGTTGTGCGCCTCATACG
>CAWJLS010000007.1:0-711302 GCA_963843755.1 uncultured Acidobacteriota bacterium | reverse complement strand
AGCTCGCCGACCTCCTCGAAGTCAGCCTCGACGAGCTCGTCGGACGCACCGAGCCCCACGAGCCGGACCTCAAGATCCGAAACCCCAAGCTCCACCAGCTCTACCGAGAGATCGACCGGCTCTCCGACGAAGACCAGAAGGCCCTCGTCATCCTCCTCGACTCCCTCGTCAAGCGCTCCCAGATGGGAAAGGTCCTCGCCGGGTAGACGCCGTGGCCTTCGGAGAGGCGTGGGCCAAGCTCGGAGACCGGCTCCTCGGCACCGTCGAGAAGATCGGCGGATTCTTCACCAAGGACCGGCGCAAGGTCCCTGACCCAGCGACAGGTCGTCATCGGCACCTACCGCGAAGACGGCGTCGCCGTCGACCTCCGTGCTCAGATCGTTCTCGGCGAGCGCATCCCGCCCGATGTGGAGATCTTCCTGGACCGGGTCCAGGTCGGACAGCCCTACTGTCCCGACTGTTCAAGCCAACTGGAAGAGGTCTTCCTGGAGTACGGGCACCGGATGCAGCGGCTGGCGCTACGAATGCCGTCGTTGCGAAACCGAGGTGGCGATCGACGGTGATGAGCTTCGAAGGGCAGCCGTCGGCGCCGTGAGGCGTGAGTTCTTCAGCTACTGGTCTCGGTACGAAGAGGAGATTCGGTGCCTCACCGGGGGCAGGCCCCGGCGGTTCAAGCTGCCCGAGTGAAGAGGCGGTCGGATCGCTCTGGACCTCGGGCGCTCCCCGAGAGGCGGCTGCAGCTAGGCGGGTGGCACCTTCCTCAGCAGCTGCTAGAGAACCAACCACTCTGAGCTGCTGACGCTAAAACGAAGCGCCTCAGCCGCAACGTAATCCGCCTCTCGCAAAGAAACCGTGATCGTAGAATCACACTCCAAAATCGATCTCTAGTGCTTCATCGGGACTGGGTTCGACTTTGGTTACTGTCAGCCCAATCCGCTGACATAAGGCATCCCGAAATTCAACTTCCCCATATCGGAGTTTTCGACCATCCGAGGAAACGACTGGCCAAACCAGCGCTGTCAATACAGGGCCGTCGAACCGAAGCTGAACATAGTCTTGAACAAATTCCACCGAGCTGAGCTGCTTCCCTACCAATACCTGAAGAAGCTCTGTACCTGAGGCGAAATCTCTATTGGTCATGGGGTTGATCCCTTGCTCAAGGTTACCGGAATGTGCCACCACGGATCAAGTCTTCGGAATTGTCTTTCCGGTAAACGGATTCACCGCCTGTTCAAGCTCGTTGCTGTAACTCACGTAGCCTCCTGGATACCCCGGGGACTAACCCTTCGGAAGAGTTGGATCCATCACCCGCACGTTGGACACTCGGGGATGAAGACCCCGGCTACCAGATCCGCCCGTAAATTGGAAGCCGCGAGGACAGTTGCGTCGAGTATGGGCCCGATGCTCCACTCGGGACCGGAATGAGCTCTCCTCCCTCGGTGCCCAGGAAGCTAGGGCTGCGCAACGATCGAGACTCTGCCGACACGTATCTTCCGAAGTTGCTTGCCATCCGAGCCTGCTGACTCGCCGCGATATTCTCCAAGACCCTCGCATACCGCACATTCGCCTGGACTCGGCTCCCAGCATCGCAGCGTAGCTGGTCCCTCCAGCCGTCAACTCCGTCAAGCCGATTTCCGGCAAGACGGCCATCGCAGCCGTTCCGGCCACCCACTCCGCTCCTTCCCAGAACTTCTCATGCATGTCCAGATGGACACAGAGTCTGGTTCACGTCGTCGCTACAGTCGGCCGGACCGATAAGCAAAGTCGCCAACCGTTGCCCCTGGATGCGGGGTCGCATCCCAGAGACCAAGCCTCGGTCTACAAGGAAGCCTGAAAGAGCAATCCACGCCTCCTCCTTGGTGGCGAAGTCGTTCTCCGCCAGGAACCACTGCGTCTGGAAGAGGAGGTTCTCGAAGGTCTTCACCAGCTTCTTCGCCTCCTTGGCCTTCACATCGCGGTTGTACTGCTTCGTGCACTCCGGACAGGTGGCCAGCCCCATGGGATCGGAGAAGCTGCTGGGGTTGTTCAGGGCATACTGGTAGAGGTTGGGTCCATCCACGTACCCGAGGGGATCTTGTGACGAACCGCCCAGCTCGGGGTCGTACCAGCGGTTGCGGAAGTAGACGAGGCCGGTGGTGAAGTCGACTCGCGGCCGTGGAAGCCGAAGCGGTTGCCGGTGGCGGGGTCAGGAGCTGGCCGGCTCAGCGACGCGGTAGAAGATCGAGTCGGGGGAGCCGAAGCCCTGAGCGGGGACAGGCTCGTTCGCGGCAGCGCGTGGGCCGCCAGCGCGCTCGACACCGGCTCCGGGTCCCGGTGGCGATGGGGGCCGAGGTCCACGTCATGCCGCCGGCAGCGCGGTGCCGGCGAGGTCCTGGACGCCGTGCCGATCGTCAGGGTCTGGGCGCGGCTGCGCAGCGGATCGACGGTCCGGAGGCGGTAGCCGGTGGCGCCAGCTCCCAGGCGACCGTCGCGCCGTCGATCGTGATCGCGGCCTGCGCGGTGGCGAGGTCCACCTCTTCGGAGAAGCCGATCTCCAGGTGGCCGCCCGCGTGAGGATCTCCTCGACCTGGGGCGCGGCGTCGTCCTGGAGCACCGCCTCGCCCCCCGGCCAGGCGAAGGTCTGCTCGAAGGCGGCCGCGGCTCGTTGAAGAAGAGGTCCTGGAGGCCGGCGGCCTCGATCCGCAGCGTCACCTCGGTGCCGGCCGCGGGGGCGTTCCGGTCGGCGTGATCACCGCGCGCCGGAAGGCGAAGCGACCCAGCTCCTCGGGGAAGGTCACGGTGACCGGGATCTCCTCGCCGGTGGCCGTCCACCAGCGAGACCGGAGGCGGTTCGGTCGAGGCGGCGGCCTGGGCGGTGAGGCCTTCGCTCGTCACCTGGGCCTGCGGGCTCGTCTCCGGCGCCAGCACAGCGCGCAGGATCTCCTCGGACATCTGGAGTGGAGCGCGCCGTCCCGGTAGAGGAGCTGCAGGATCTCCGGCGGGATCGAGTCCACCGCGGCGACGCGGAAGCCGTAGGGGAGTACTCGTAGCGCTCGACGATCTCGCCCGCCGGGCCGGCCAGCGCCACGAGGTTGCCCACCTGGTCGTAGAGCGGCGTGTAGGTCTGCTCCAGCTCCCGTCGCCGTCGAGGTCGATCTCCAGGCGCACGAGCTCGTCGAGCCCAAGGCCGAAGGTCCGGCGCTCGGCGAGCTGGCCGGCCTCGTAGGTCTCGACCGGCTGCCAGCCGGACCAGGCGGTCGTCTCGGTCGTGCTCCCGGCGTTTCGCCGCACCAGGCGGTTGAAGGCGTCGTAGGCGTAGGTGGCGACGTCGGTGCCATCCGCGAGGTCGACGCGTGTCAGGCGGTTTCTCCAGTCGTAGTGGAAGCGCAGGTCGCCCTTGGCGGTTAGGTTGCCGTTCGCGTCCCAGCTCAAGGGCACACCGTCGATCGACGTGGGGCGGTTGCGGGGTCGGAGACCGTCGGCTTGCGGTTCGGGGGTCCTCCGTGCTCGGCCGTCGCTCTCGACGAGGTTCTGGGCCGCGTCGTAGACGAGCGTCGTGGCGCCGGCCGAGAGGGCGCCGGGGCCTCGGGGAGCTCCCACGTGGCTCCGCTCGTCAGCCGGCCGGCCTTGTCGTGGCCCATCCGGAAGGCCGTGTCGTTCAGGGACCGGCGGCTCTGCCCGGTCAGTAGGCTCCGGGGCGACCAGCCATGCTCTCGTGACGACCGCCGCCCCCGGCGGCCGAGGCCGCGCTCGAGTGGCCGGCGGGCGCCGTCGTAACCCACCGCGCCCGAGAGCGCACCGACGGTCTTCTTAGCCACCAGGTCCGGGCCGCGGTAGCCGTAGCTGGCGACGCCGGGGATGGCTGCGAGGCGGTCGAGAGCGTCGATCGTGCGGCCGACCGTGAGGCCCGAGGGGTAGGTCAGGGCGGTGACGTTACCGGCGGCGTCGAGGGCGTAGGAGACGGCCCTGCCTGCGGTGGCCTCGGAGGTCATCCGGGAGAGCGAGTCGTACGTCCGGGTGCTGGTCACCGCCCGGGCCGGTGCCGGAGACCGCCTGGGTCAGGCGGTCCAGGCCGTCGTAGGCGAAGGTCTCCGAGGTCGGGCCCTCGAAGCCGGCGGCGGGGGTGATGGTCCGGGCCGTCAGGCGGTTGGCGGCGTCGAGGCTCTGGGCCACCACGGTGCCGGAGGGCTGGGTGATCTGGGTCGTGTTTCCGGCGCCGTCGTAAGCGTGGTCTCGGTGGTGGCGTCCGGGTAGGTGACGGCCGTCACCCGGTCGAGCGCGTCGTAGGCCCAGGTGGTGGTGTTGCCGAGAGCGTCGCGGTAGCTCGTGCGGTTGCCCTTGGGGTCGTAGCCGATCTCGGTGCGGATGCCCTCGGGCAGGGTCTCCGTGAGCATGCGGCCGAGGCTGTCGTAGACCCGTTCGGTCTGGTGGCCCTCGGGATCGATCACGAGCCGGGCGTGGCCCTGCGCGTCGAGGACCCGGTCGGGTGGTGTTGCCCAGCGGATCGGCACGCGCGATCTCCCGGCCCAGGGCGTCGTACTCGTGCGTGGTGGTCGTCGTTGCGCCGCCGCCCCGGCATCACCTCGGCCAGGGTGACCGTCTCCGGCTGCCCGGTGGCGTTGAGCTGGTAGCTCGACCTCGTTGCCCATCGGATCCTGCGCGACCCGACGCTCGGCGCTGTCGTAGGCGAAGACCGAGAGGCGGCCGAGGGCGTCGGGGTCGAGACCAGGCTTGCCGGCCGGGTCGTAGCCGATCGTCGTCAGCTCGGCGGCCGCCCGGGTCGGTCGGACCAGAGATAGTCGCGTCGTATGGCGCGTCCCAGGAGGTCGTACGTGGCGCCGCTCTTCGCGAGAGCGAGCCTCCGGCGCCGAGGCTCCGGGTCTCGGTGGCGTTGCCGCCGTCGTCGTAGGCGGTCCTGCGCGGTTGCCGAGGGGATCCACCGTGGCGGCCACGCCGGCCATAGCCGTCGTGCTCGCGGGTCCACTCGTTCGCCCGGCCGTCGGTCGTGGCTCCGTCGCCGGCCCTCGGCATCGTAGGTGAAGCTCTCGGTGACCTCCTCGGCCGTGTCCTTCCCCATCGTCCGTCTCGCGAGGAGGTTGCGCGCGTCGTAGGCGAGCTTCGTCTTGTGGCCGTTCGCGATCGGTCGACCCGCGTCGGGTTGCGGTTCGCGTCGTAGCTGTAGGTCGTGGTGGCGCTCGCCGCGCGGCCGGTCTCGCGCGCGACCGACAGCACCTCGCCGACCGAGCCGTAGGTGATGTGGGTCGCGAACGTCTCCGCCCCCAGGCCGTACGGCTCCCGCACCTGCGTCACCTGGCCGGCCTTGTCGAAGCTGTACGTGGTGGTGTAGTCGAGTGCGCCGGCGGCCGCCGTCTCCTCCACCGTCCAGTCGAGCTCGTTGTGGTGCGTCGTGGCCGCGTGCCGCGCGGGTCGGTGAGGGCGGTGACGTTGCCGCGGGGGTCGACCTCGTAGCGGGTCGTCAGGCCGAGGCCGCCCGGGTCGACGATCTCCCGGCTGCAGGTACCCCTCGCCCTCACCGCTCCCGAAGTAGGCGTAGCTGGTCACGTGGCCGTTCGGGTTCGTGACCTTCGTGACCTGGCCGAAGTCGTTGTACTCCATCGCCGTCGTCGCGCCCTCGGGCCGGGCGATCGTCTTGGGCAGGCCGGCGGCGTTCCGGGTGTAGGTGGTCACGGCGCCGCGGGGATCGGTGACGGTCGCGGGGAGGTTGGTGCGGGGGTCGTAGCTGATCACGTCGTCAGCCTCCCGGCCGAGCCGTTGGGGCCGCGGGTGTCCGCGGTGACGGTCATCTCCGTCACGTTGCCCCGGCTGCGCCGGCCGCCGGCCGTCTGGTAGGTGGTGGTCGTCACCCGGCCGAGCGGCTCGGTGACGCTCGTCACCAGGCCCTCGGCGTCGTAGGCCATGGTCGTCGACTGCGCTCGCCGGGTCGGTCAGCTGGGTCGGGTGGCCGTCGGCATCGTGCTGGTAGCTCCAGTGTGCCCCGCCGGTCGGTGACGGTCGCGGTGCGGGCGGTGAAGTCGTAAGCGATCGAGAGCGGATCGCCGCCCCAGGTCTCCGGTCACCTCGTCCGCCCGGCCGTCCCCGTAGGCGTCGGTGTAGGTAGGTCGAGCCAGTCGATGCCGCGGGCGTCGGTGATCGAGGTCAGGTTGTCGCGATGGGTGAGCTGGCCAGCGAGGTCGCCGGAGCGGTCTCGTAGGTGTAGGTCGTGGTCAGACCGTCCGGGAAGGTCGACTCCCCCTTGTGACCTCCGGGGAGGTGACACTCGCGAGCCGGCCGGCGGTGTCGTACTCGTAGGTGACCTCGCGGCCGTCGAAGTCGGTCAGCTTCGTCAGCCGCCCGTCCGCGTCGTACTCGAGGCGGTAGTCGCGGTCGAGAGTGTCGTTGATCCCGCACCAGCCGCCCGGCCGGGTCGTAGGGGAAGCGCATCTCGTTGCCGGTCGGCTTGGTCCGCCGGTGCCGTCGGAGTCCCGGACGGCATCGGCGATCGCCACGAGCCTTCCGGACCGGTCAAAGCGCATCTGGTCCTTGTGACTCGCGATCCATACCCAGCCGGCGGCCGTCTTGGTCAGCACGACGAAGCGTCCCGCCGGCGGTTTGTAGGTGCCCTCGGCGGCGTTCGTCGGAGTCGTCGACCTCGAAGATCTCCCGCCGCCCGCGCCCGTCGTAGTACTCGACGTTCCCGTTCGGCAGCTCGCGCAGGCGCTGGTGGTAGCCGAAGTCCCAGCCCGGGCCGAGGGGGCCGGCGCCGACGGTCTGGTTGCGGTAGGTGCGGGTGAAGGCGAAGTCGAAGCCGCGCGATTTGACCGACAGGTCGGTCGCCCCGTGGGTCATCTCGCCCGAATGGAGGAGGGTTCCCGGGGCCACGTCGCCGGAACCGAGGGACGGGTTGAGGGTCGGCTCCTGGCGAACGGACGGGCTCATCTCCCAGCGGACGCTCGGGAGGTCGAGCTCCGCCGCGGCGAGCCGCACGGCTCCGTAGGTCGGCTCGAGCACGCTCTCGAGCGACTCGCCGATGCGCACGGCGATGCGGTCGCCGGAGAGGATCTCCCGGGCGCCGTCCGGTACGGTGCAACGGTCACCGCAGAGGTCGTCCTCCTTGGTCGTGCGGGTGAAGGCGGAGGCGGCGCGGAGGTCGGCGACCGCCGCGATCTCTTCGGAGAGGTAGGTCTGGTAGCCCTCGTCCAGGGGATTGTCGGACAGGCGGTGGAGGACCACGCCGTCCGCTCCCGTGAGCGAGGTCGGTGGCAGGTCGGCGATCGTGGCCGGGTCGCCCGCGCCCGCGATCTCGTCCCCGCCGGGGCCGACGCTGACCAGGTCCAGCTTGACTTCGGAGCCGGCGACGCCGGGCAGGTAGGCCAGGAGACGGAACGCCCCGGGCAAGTCCTCGGCGCCTTCCGCACTGGACTCGGGCGCCGTCGGCACACCGAACGGGGCCAGGCGGGTGATCTGCCGCCACTGGCTCGTGGCGGGCTCACCAGTGCCCGGATCGTCGCCGTTCTCGGCGATGGCGACGATCTTCGGCCCGGAGACCGAGAGACCGGTCAGGCCGCGATCGAGACCGCCGGAGTAGACCAGCCCAAGGTCGGGAAGCAGCAGGATGGGTGACAGGCTGCCCCCGTCCAGGGGCACCGTCTCGAGAATCCGATCGTCCAGGCCGTCGAGGTTCTGGTCGATCTTGTCCGTCGTCAGGACCCCGTCGAGGCTCACCACGTAGACACCGGCGCCCGCGCCCGCCACGTAGACACGACGCCCTTCACGGTCGAGCCCCAGGTGCGCGGCGCCGCCGGGCAGGTCGATCCGGCTGACCAGGAAAATGTGGTCGCGGTCGGTCGCGTCGAGGATCAGGAGGCCGCGAGCCCGGTGGGCGACGAGCAGGTAGTCGCGCGCCTCACTCGGCTCCGCCACCCCGTCGCCGTCCAGGTCGAAGGCGTAGTTCTGAAGGACCTCGAGCCCCTGGATCGCACGGGAACCGTCGATGTTCAGACAGAGGTCGCCGAACCGGCTGAGGTCGCCGACGTCGTCGAGGGGGCTGTCGAGGAAGACCAGGCCCCGGAGACCGACGAGGCCTACGACCGTCAGCGGGTGGGGCGGCCCATCCTTCGTGAGCAGACCGACGTCGAGGGTCGCACCGCTGATGTCACCGCCGGTGTCACAGAGCGACAGCGACGGGTCCTCGAAGCCGGTGTAGTAGCCGAGGAGGTCGGTGCCGTACGTCGGTGAGCCTGCCGGCTCGTTGTAGAAGGTGTCGACCCGGACCGCCTCGATGCCGACGCCGAGCGTAGCCACATAGGCGACGGCGCTCCGGTTGCGGAGCAGCTCGAGCGTGTCTCCGGCCTCGACCGTCAGGGTCACGGTAAAGCCCTTGGCCGAGTCGGTGTCGTCCCGCGCCCACCGGCCCCGGTCGAGGTCGCGCAGGGTCACAGGCCGGTTTTCGTCCGACCCGGTACCGCTGACCGTGACCTGGTACGGCCCGCCCTGGGCCGGCGGTTCCGCGGGCAGCACGACGATCCCGTCCGGAGCCGCCTCGATGCCGATCCGCCAGCGGTCGACCTGGTCGTCGGACAACACTTTCACCCGCCGCGGCGTACCGGCCGGGAGGGTGTTGCCCTGCCCCGACAGCTCGCCCGAGGTCGAGTCGGAGACGACGCTCTTGCCGTTGAACGCGGCAGCCCGGAGCGTCGCGTCCTCCGGCGAGGCGGCGATCGCCGCGAGGTCGAGATCGAGCGGATCGAAGATCTCGAGCCAGCCCGGCGTGTTCTTGCCACCGCCGACGACGAAGACCCGGCCATGGGGGTCGACCGTCACGCCGTAGACGGGGTCGTTCGAGGGCAGAGGGAAGTAGATCGCGTTGCCGCCGCCCTGGACATAGCTCTCCAGGTTCCGAGGATCGGACCCGTCGATCACCGCCAGGCCCTTCGTGTCCGCCGCGACGAAGAGCAACCCCCCGAGGCGTGCCACGTCGCGGACGTTGTCCAGCGGTTCGTAGGTGTCCAGAGTCCCGGTGCCTTCGACCTTGAACTCGAGGTCGAGCGTGCGATCCCACGAGTTGCCTGCGCTGTCTGACAGCTCGGGCCCGAGGTGCAGCGTGTAGCTCTCACCGCCGTGCCAGCCCGCCGGCAAGGAGATACGAACCGTCGCCTGGTCGCCGTCCGGCTCCACGTCCGCCTGCACGTCCTTGCCGGCGGCGTCGAGCACCTGGATTCCCTTCGGTTTCGACGGAAGGCC
This sequence comes from uncultured Acidobacteriota bacterium, assembly GCA_963843755.1. Lineage (GTDB taxonomy): Bacteria > Acidobacteriota > Thermoanaerobaculia > Multivoradales > DATKCC01 > CAWJLS01. The sequence goes on along the minus strand of CAWJLS010000007.1, from coordinate 702,083 downwards.
CTCGGAGAAGGTGACCCGTAGGGCTTGGTCACTCGCCACCACATGGCCGACCGCTACCAAGTACCTGTTCCCGAGACTGACCAGGGTGGAGTCCGAGAAATCGCCAGGTGGTCCCCCTCCGCTCGGGGGATTCGTCGTGATGTCGAGATCCGAGTCGTCGTCGAGGCCGATCAGATGCAGGTGGAGACCCGCGCCCGCCTCTCCAAGGGAGCCTTGAAGCGTCACGAGACCGCTCCCCCTGGCGCATCGATCACAGCTTCGATTCCGTCCGCCAGCTCGATCGTTTCGGAGCGCGCCGCCGTGAAGGTGAAGAACCGGAGGGGAGAGCCGCTCGACGGAACCGGCGGCTGTCCATTGTCCTGATCCCCGGCCGGTAGGAAGACGATCTCCCCCTCCGCCGGCGGGTCGTAGCTGGCCTCGTAGAACTTGTAGCCGGTGGTCAGATCCCGGCCCGCGATGGTGAACGACTCCCCGACCCGCGTCGGCAGGAGGATCGCGTCGAAGGCGAGGAAACGGTCGATCACCGCGTTGACCTGCGCGACGAGCCCCTCGATCTGGAGGTGGTCGTAGTACGCGTAGGTCTTGACCTCGAGCAGCGGAATGGCGACGAAGCCGAGCGACCCGGTGCTGTTGACCACGCTGTAACGGCCCGGGTAGACCGCCCCCGGCACGTACGCCTTCCATCCCGCCGGTGGCAGTGAGGCACGCGGGCCGAGCGAGGCGACGGAGCGATCGGACAGCGACGCGACCCTGGACGCGGACTTGACGGGGCTGGTGGTGGAATCGGCCGGCTTGGTCGCTGCGCCAGCCGCGCTCGCCGCGGGCGTCTGGTTGTCCGGGTCCGGCTCGGTCGTCAGCCCGGTGCCGTCGAACCGCATCAGGTCGTACATCATCCACCGGTCCTCGCCGAGGATCGTCTCCTCACGCGAGAGCAGGTACGGCCCTTCGTCGCCGGTCAGACCGGCGGGCAGCGGCATGGCGATCCGGACCGGCTTGAGCGCCTCGGCGCCGCCGAAGTCGAGGTCGAAGACGGTCGAAACGTTGAAGTCGGACGGATGGGGCGCCGTCCAGCTCTCCACCGGCTGCGGGTCGACCCGCACGATGGTCGGCTGGGCGAAGGTGTCCGCTTCGATCGTCACGGTGATGCCGTCGACCGTGGTGAAGGTCACCGCCTCGGCCGGATCGGTGATGTGGCCGCCGCGGCCGTCGGCCGAAAGGAACGGGGTGAGCTCGATCACCACTTCGTTCTGGCCGGTGACGACCACGTGGAGGAGCAGGCGGTCGGTGAGCGTCGCCTCCACCTGGAGGTCGAAGCCGCCGTCCTGCCCCGCCGTCACCGACGGCGTCGAGATCAGGCGGGAGAGGTTCTCGACGAACACCAGGCTGCCCGCGGGCACCGCGCCCGCGTCGCCGAGCACCCGTGCCATGCCGTTGGCATCCGGCTCGAACAGGTGCACCCGGAGCAGGTCGAGCTGGTCGCTGGATGTCGACCTCGAGGGTGGTGAAGGTCGAGATCACCGCGTTCGCCAGGCGGTTGCCCTGGAGGTCTTTGATCTCGGTGTTGACCCGTACCTCGTGGGCGACGCCTGGGCGCAGGGTGGCCTGCGGGCGGAGCCGCACCAGCGCCCCCTGGACCTCGACCGTCGCCGGCACCAGGTCCGCGCCGTCGTAGAGCAGCACGCCGCTCGCCGCCGTGGCCGGATCGACCGCCTCGCTGAAGGTCACCGTCGGCTCGATCCCGGGCGTCACGTCGACGGCCCCGTCGGCCGGGTTGACGCTGACCACCTCGGGGCCGGTGATCTGGAGGAAGAGGTCCTGATCGACCCGGTCGTCGGCGGCGGCGATCGACGGCGCCGCCACTCCCACGTCGCCGGTCGCCGGGTTGACCGCGCGGACCGTCTGGACGTCGACCGGGGTGGGCAGCACGTAGCTGCCGTCGTCGCTCGAGACCTGGAGCCACGGCACGACGCCGTTCAGGCTCGCCGAGGTCGTCGCGGAGACCACAGCGCCGGCCAGCGGCACCCCGCCGACGTCGAACACCGTGCCGCGCAGGTAGCCGACCGGGAGGGTCAACCGGGCGAAGACGTAGGTCGCCTCGTCGCGCACCCCGGGCCACGGCAGGTCGAGCGGATCGATCGCCGCGGTGGTCCAGCCGCTGGCGGTCGCGGCGAGCTGGGCGACCGGCCGGAAGACCCGTCCGGATCCCGGATCGATCACCTCGAGCAGCAGGCCCTCCTCCCCCGCCGTCGGGGCCGCGCCGAGCTCGAGGGTCAGCGACGCCGCCGAGGCCAGCGTCCGGCCGCTGAGATCGAGAGCGAGGGCACCCAGGTACTCCGTGCCGTCCGGGACGCCGACGGGCAGGTCCGCCTCCGCGACCCGTTCGAGCAGCACCGCGGTCGGCTCCGAGACGGCGCCCGCCGGCAGATCGACCCGGTCCCCTTCGGGCGTCGAGACGGTGCCGCCGGACGGCCCGAGCACGTTGCCCTGGACGGTCTGGCCGGCGTACGGACGGACGACGACGTTCTCCGCGCCGACCTCGATGGGCACGCTCTGGGCGACGACCGACGGGCGCAGGCCGAAGCGGGAGCGGGGCGCGCCGTCGCTGCCGTGGTAGAGCACCAGGTCCGCCTCGTAGGCGGGCTCGGAGCGCGAGGTCCCGTCCAGGAGAGTCAGCTCCTCCTGGACCGACAGGGTCAGCGATAGGCCGCTCGGGACCTCGGTCACCCCCGACGCCAGGGTGTAGTCGACCGTCGCCTCGCTGCGCTGGCTCGGCAGGACGACGGTCGGGTCGAAGGAGATCGCCGCCGCGGCGATCTCGGTGCCCGTCGGCGCCGACGAGCTGCCGAGCACGGTGCCGGCCACCGCCGCCGGCGGCGCCATCGACCCCGAATCCGCCTCGACCGCCACGTAGCCGGTCTCCTCGGTCACCGGGCCGGAGATCGCTCCACCGGCGACCGTCTCGACCGCCTCGACGTGCCACTGGAGGGTCGAGAGATCGAGGCGGGCGAAGGCGAGCTGGGTGCCGTCCGGAGCGTCGACCGGCAGGTCGAGGGTCGCCGCCGACGACAGCGCCTCCCCGCCCAGGTCGACCCAAGCCGCCCCGCGGGGCGACCAGCCATAGGGCAGCAGCGCCGGCAGGGCCTGCTCCTCGAGCGGCGTCACCGCCACCGCGGCGTCGGTCGCGAGCGCCGCCGACGGCACGTCCAGGGTCAGGCCTTCAGAGCCGGCGACCTCGCCGACGAAGGAACCGCCGGCGGTGCCCACCGTCTGCGGCGGGACGGCCGGCGTCAGGCGCGGGTCGAACGCGTCGCCGCCCTGCCCCGTCGCCGAGCTGACGAACCGGAGGACCGGCGTGTACCCGGCCCGCGCCACGATGAGCCCGTGGGTGCCGGCCGCGACCGGGATGCGGAACTGGCCGTCGCCGCCGGTCGTCGCCGTCGGCTGGGGATCGGGCTGGACGACGCCGTCGGTCGAGTCGATCACCGCCGTCGCACCGGCCAGCGGCCGCCCGGTCCCCGCGTCGAGCACCCGTCCGGCGACGAAGCTCGTGGTCACCGAGCCGCCGAAGATCTCGGAGTACGGAAACGCCAGCGGGTTGCCGGCCAGGTCCTCGACCGTGCGCGCGACGTCGAGGCGCACCGGCTCCGCCGGGAACGCCTGATCCGGCGTGAAGACCGCCCCCAGGCCATCCGGGGAGACCGTCACCGTTCCCGCCAGCGATGCCGAGCCGGTGGAGACGGTGACCGCGCCGGCCTGGGTGACGGTCGCCGAGGAGACGGCCTCGCTGAACGCGACCTCGATCGTGCCGTTCTCGAGCGTCGCGCCGGTGACGGTGGGCGCCGTGCAGTCCTGGACCACGTCGACCGCCACCGGCGGCGAGCTGTTGCCGTCCTGGTCGGTCGCCGTGAGCTCCAAGTGGTTGAGGCGCCCGGGCACCAGCTCCACCGACAGGGCGAACGACCCGTCGGCCGCCGCGCGGGTCTGCGCCTCGCTGGCGCCGCCCGACACCCGGACGACCGCGTCCGGCTCGCTGGTGCCGCCGAGCGCCACCGACGACGCGCACAGGTACGCCGGCGGCTGGGCGCTCAGCACCGGGGCGGCCGGCGCCTCGACGTCCAGGGTCGTGAAGGTCAGGGTCGGCGGCGTGTCCAGGGCGTTGCCGGCCCGGTCGACGATGCCGGCGGTGAGGACGAGGCGCAGACCGGTCGCCGACGGCAGGTCGCTCTGCGGCTCGACGAACAGAACCGGTCCGGAGACCGTCCCGGCGGCCGGGATCGTCTGGCCGGCAGCCGTCTCCAGGCTCCACGCCCCGGCGCCGAGCGTGCCGAGGTCTTCAGAGAAGGTGACTTCGAAGACCGTCCCCGGAGGGATCGCCAGGGCGCCGTCGCCGGGATCGACGCCGACGAAGGCCGGCGCGATGGTGTCGCGGTAGACCAGGAGCGTGTGGGCCCCCTGGTTGCCGACGCTGTCCGTGACCCGCGCGATCAGGCGGTTCTCACCCTCGACCAGCGGCACACCGGTAGCCGAGAACGTGGCCGGGTCCGGGGTCTGGTCGACGGTCGCGGCGACCCCGTTGACCGTCACCGTCAGGCCGGCCTCGTTGCCGACCGTGCCGGAGACGTCGACCGTGTCGCCCTGGAGGTACGCGCCGTCCGCCGGATCGTCGATCTGGATCGCCGGCGCCTGACTGTCGCGCACCACGCTGACCGTCGCCGCGGTGCTCCAGCCGAGCCGGTCGTAGGCCCGCACCTCGATCGTGTTGCCACCCTCGGTGAGCGACGCGCTGCCGGTCCAGGCCTCGCCCGTGAGCTGGGCCGCGACCCCGTCGACCTCCACCCGGTCGAGATGGGGATCGGCCGCCGTGCCGCTGACCGTGATCGTCCCGTCCGGCACCACGGTGCCCGCCGCCGGATCGGTGATCGCGAGCGCCGGCGGCTGGGTGTCGAGGACCACCGTGCGGGTCGCCTGGGCGACGTTGCCCGCCGCATCGGTCGCCTCGGCGACGATCTGCGTGCTCCCCTCCCCGAGCGGCACGTTCGCCGACAGGAAGGTCGAGCCGGTCAGTCCGGCCGTCGTCCCGTTGACCGCCACCGACTGGAGGTGCGGGTCGCTGGCCGTCCCGACCACGTCGACCGGGCTCGCCTTGCGCACCGTGCCCGCCAGCGGCTGGTCGATCGAGATCGTCGGCGGCGTCGAGTCGCGCACGACCCGGTGGGTCGTCTGGGTGCTGTTGCCCGCGGCGTCGCTCGCCACCAGCGTCCAGGTCCGCTCCCCCTCGCTCAGGCTGAACGGTCCCGCCGTGAAGTCCTCGCCGACCAGGGTGACGGCCTGGCCGTCGACGGTCACCGCGCTCGCGCCGGTCACCTGCCCCTGCAGCGTGACCTCCGCCGCCGAGGTCAAGGTCCCCGACACCGGCAGGATCGAGACGAACACCGGCGCCACCGTGTCGATCTCGAAGGTGACCGTCGCGCTCGCGCTGTTGCTCTGGTCGTCGGTCGCCGTGACCGAGAGCGTGTGGCTCCCTTCGCCGGAGACCATGGTGCCGGAGACGAACGCCGTGCCGTCGAGCAGCGTGTCGACCGTCGTCGGCGACGCGTCCGTCACCTGGATCTCGGGCGTCGCCGAGCGGTTGAAGAGGGCGCCGTCGGCCAGCGGCACGCCACCCTCGGTGATCGCGATCACCGGCGGATCGACGTCCTGGGCGACCAGGGCGGACGCGGCGCTCAAGAAGACGCCACAGGCAACGGAGAGGACCAGCAGAGCTCGCTTCATGGGATTCCTACTGAGGAGTGATGACCTGGGAGTCCGCGTCCACGTCGAAGGTGGTCACGTCCGCCGTATCGAGGAACTCGAGAACCGCACCGCCACGGACCGTGACGGTGTCGAACTTGTAGACACCCTGGTAGGCGTCGCCGACCGAGACCAGCCCGGCCGCGCCGTCGAGGAGCAGCCGCCGGCGATCGGCCGTCTGATCGATCACCACGTAGTCGCTGCCACCGATCCGCACCGACATCCCCCCCGTCCCCAGGCTGAACAGCGTCGCCTGGTCCTGGGGCTCGATCCACAGATCGCTCGGGTCGGTGGTGTCGACCTCGATCACACCGACCGTGCCGGTGCCTATGGTGGGGAGCGTGGTATTGGGCACGTTGTTGCCCAGCGGCAGGGAAAGGTGGACGAACAGGTCGCCGAACGTCGAGGTCGGCCGAAGAACGAACAGGGTTCCCGAGGAGCCTGTCGTCTCGACGGCCCCGCCGCTACCGTAGCGGTGTCCACCGGCCACCCAGACCTGCGAAGCCTCGTCGAACTGGCTCAGATCGTTGACGTACAAGGCCACTCGGCCACCGCCGCCGGGCGGGCCCCAGCCGCCCAGGGTCGCCTTGAAATAGTCACCACCCGACGCGTCGATCGAGCCGGTGCCGCTGAGGCTCTGGGCATCGATGACGATCGTTCCGCCTGCGCCAGCACCGGCGTAGTACGTCGGATCACCGCCGCGCGCCCGAATCTCACCGTCGACCACGACACTGCTGGCTTCGATGTCGATGACACCGCCACCTGAGCCACCCTGGTGGCTGGTGTTGTACCGACCCCCGCCACCACCCGGTAGGGCCGGAGAGTAAACGCTGTCGAAGACCTCACCGGGTTCGTAGCTCGACTCGTATTGGCCTTCTTTGCCCAGGCCGCCGTGGCTGCCGCCTTCGCTCCGGCCGGAGGCGCCGACCGCAGGCGGAGCCAGCCCCGACTCGTGCACGTCGTTGCCGCCCTCGTAGCCGTAGCCGGTCACGTCGAGGACCGCGCCGGCCTGGACGGTCAGCGTCCCCGAAACGTCCAGGTGGAGCGAGCTACCGGCGGCTGGCTCGACCTGCGCACCGCTCGCGATCGTGACCGTGTCGGCCTCCAGGGTCGCCGGCACCCGAACGACCTCCGCGTACACAGCTTCCGCGCTCCACAGGCGATCGGTCGCGCTCAGGACAGCGCCGCCACGGGCCTCGATGCGGTCGAACCGGTACTCGCCCCGATACTCGGCCGCGCCGCTCGCCGTGCTGGCCCCGGAGAGCAAGGCACGACCTGCCCCGTCCACGTCCACGACGCGGTAAGCGCCGACCTCTGCCCCATCGGTGTCTGTCAGCACAATCCAGGAGCCCAGATGGCGTGGTCGGAAGAGCGAGTCTCCAGTCAGCCACGCATCGGTGCCGGCGACCTCCATCGAAACGACCGAACCGGCGCCGAGAGCCGGCAACGCGGTCGTCTCAAGGAGCTCGGTCTGTCCGCCGTCGACGACCAACCGCCCGTACGTCGAGCCCGCATCGAACAGGTAGACCGTGCCTGGTCCCGCCGTCTTCTCGATGCTACCCGTGCTCGAGTAGCGGCTGCCCCCCTGGACCGAGACCTGGGTCGCCGCATCGAAGGCGGCCAGGTCGTCGACGTACAGCGCCACCCTGCCGCCTCCGCCAGGCGGCCCCCATCCGCCCAACGCGGCCTTGTAGTAATCCCCTCCTGAAGCATCGATCGCGCCCGAGCCGGTCAGGGTCGCCGCATCGATCACCACGCTGCCCCCCGCGCCAGCCCCCGCGTAGTATTTCGGATCTTCTCCCCGCGCCTTGATTTCACCATCGACCACGACGTCGTTCGCCGTGATCTCGACGACGCCGCCGCCGGAGCCACCGCGATAGCTGCTGGTGTAACGGCCGCCACCGCCTCCTCCGAGAGATGGGCTGTACACGCTGTCGTAGACCTCGCCGGGGTCGTAGGTGCCCTGATACTCCCCACCGGTCCCCAGGCCACCGTGGCTGCCGCCCTCGCTCCGCCCCGACGCGCTCACCCACGACGGCGCCAGACCCGACTCGTGCTGGCTGGTGCCGCCTTCGTATCCGAACCCCGTCGCGTCCACCGCGCCGCCACACTGGATGTGCGTTCCCGCGGTGACCTCGATCTCGAGGGAGCTGCCCACGGCAGGCACCAGCTTGGCGCCGTCCAGCAGGCTCAAGGACGCCGGGCTCAGCGGCTCGTCCACCGTGAACGTTCCGGGGCCGAGCACGACGTCGGTCCCGTCCAGGCTGGCGGTCAGGCTCTGGTCGCCGACGAGAGTCGTCGCCGGGGCGACCTCCAGAACGAAGGCTTCCGTCGTGACGTTCAGACCGTAGTCGAGCACCTCGATCTGGACCGCGATCTGCGTCCCCGGCGGGGCGCTGTCCGGCACGGTGAACCCGAGAGCGGCAACCGCTGCCGGTTGGTCGATTCGCAGCACTTCCTCGACAGCGGAACCGTCGACGAGAAGTGCCGCCCGGTACAGGAGGGTCTCGTCGGTCAGAGAGGCACCGACGGAGACGTACTCTCCCGGCAAGACCAGATCGCCTGATCGGGGGCAGCGGTCCCTGCTGAGGTCAGGCGCCGTCGCATCCGTGCTGGGATCGATGGTGAGGGTCACGGTGGCTTGCAGGCTCCGCCCCGACCTGTCCACCGTTTGGACGAGGACCTCTTCACTCGTCGAGACCGCCACCGCCGGAGCGACGAAGGTCCACTCGTACGGCGCAGAGCTGTCGTCAAAGCGGCGACCATCGAACGTCAGCTCGACGCTGTCGATCCCGAAGAGATCGTCTACGTCCGCCGAGATGGTCATCGTGGTGCCCGCAACGAAATGCTGTCCGTCGAGCGGGTTGGTGATCGTGATGCCGGGTCGGTGCTCCGGTGTCCATGACGCCCCACTCTCGACTTCGGGAGTCGGTGACTCGACGGCACTCTCCGTGACCACCTTGGCCTGACCTCGAACGATCACTCGATCGAAGCGATAGAGACCCTCGTACGAGTCGCCGACCGACGCCGACAGCGCCTGGCCGGAGGTGTCCAGGTTCAGCGTCCGGCCCCGATGGGCATGACCCGTGATCGGCCAGAGCGCCGAGCGATCGCCGTCGAAAAAGATTTCGAGCCCCGTCAGATCGTGGATGAACTCCGCCTGATCGTCGGTGATACTGGAAGGACCGACCCCATCGACCGTACCGGGGCCGGCCGCCAGGAGCTCCGTCGTCTGGTCGGAAACGAGGCCGCCGTTGTCGATGATCAGGTCACCGAACGGCTGTGCGTCCCGCTTGACGAAGATCGTTCCAGCCGCACCGGACTCCCCGGAGTCGTCTCCTTGCCCGCCGGCCGCCAGAGATCGGCCCACCAGGGCATCCGAGATCGTCGCGCCGTAGAGCGCGATGCGGCCGCCACCACCGGAGGCCGGCCGGGAGAGGCCATCGCCGCCGGATGCGTCGATCGAGCCGAGTCCGACAATCGACACGGCGTCGAGCCGGATCGAGCCGCCTGCGCTCGAAGAGCGCCGGCTCGCCGACCGCCCTCCGGTCGCCCGGATGTCACCGTCGATCACCGCATTGCCGGCCGCAGTGATCCGAACCACCCCACCGCCCGCGGCGGCCGACAGGCTGCCGCCGCCGGACCCAGCGTCATGCGGATCGAAGACGCTGTCGTACACGAAGTGGGTGCCATCCGCCTCGCCGCCGCGGCCTCCATGGCTGGCTCCGCTGAAGACGGAGGGAGCCGTCAGCGGGGTCACCTGGATGTCCTCGAACCGGGCGTCGGTGTTGGCGAACGCGTAGAGGGCGATCGTTCCGGTCGAGTGGGTTGAATCGACGACCGAGAAGATCTCCGTCCCGTCGATCGAGACCGAGAGCCGAGGCCCGTCGGCGACGATCTCGACCAGGTACCAGTACCAGATGTCGTACGGCTCGAAATCCTCTGCCAAGACGGTCACCACACCGTATTCGACCCGCTCCAACCTCCGAGAGGAGGCCTCCCGATCCCAGACCAATCGGTAGTAGTTGTCCGCGTCGACATAGCGGAACATCACGCCGACTCCGTCGTCGTCCGAGGCGAGCATGAAGAGACTGAAGCGATAGTCGCCCGACGGGATTGGTCCGGGCCACAGGGCGTAGGTCCCCTTGCCCGGGTTGGCGTCCGAATGGATGTTCGACCGCTGGCGCGCCGCCCCGGAGGTGACGGTCCAGATCGACGGCCCGTCGATGTCACCCTCGTCGACGATCTGCCAGCCGTTCAGGTTGCCATCGTCGAAGTCGTCCGCGACGTAGAACGACGGTTCCGCACCCTCCCGGTAGCTGACGGAGCCCGGGTAACCCCGCTCGCTGACGTCGATCGCTGCGCCGCAGGCGACGAACAGGTCGCGGTTCAGGGTCAGCAGAACGCCCTGATCCTCGCCCACGGCGGCGGCCGGATGGGTGACGTCCGCGCCGTTCAAGACCACCAGATCCCTGAACGTGTGGGACCCTTCGACTGTCAGGGTCCCCGCCTCGACCACCACGCTGCTCCCGTCGAGGCTGGTGTCCCCGTCGGCGATCGTGGTGTTCGCGGTGATCACATTGGCGGCGATCACTTCGACCGGATAGACCACCTCACCGTAGACACCCCCCAGGCTCCGGGCGCGGAAGTGGAGTGTGTGGACCTCGCCGTCCACCCCGTCCAGCGGAGCGTCCCAGTGGAAGCTCAGCGTGCTGGCGAAGGCCGTCTGCACGACCGTCGGGTCGTCGTCGATCAGTACCTCGATCCGCTCCACGCCATCGTCGTGGGTCGCTGAGACGGAGAAGTCGAGACCCGTGCCCGGAGCCAGGCGGGCCCCCGGGCTCGGGCAGGCGATAGAGACGACCGGGGGATCACCCGGTGCGACCGGTTGGACGTGGATCAGGTGCTGGAGGGTCAGCGGATTGTCGTTGCCGTCCGTCGTCTCGATGACGATCGGAACATCCTGCTCGACCTCCACGATCGGCGCAGGCGCGGTCCACTGGTACGGCGGCGTCGAGGTCGTGAACGTCTGGTCCCCCAGGCTGAAGGTTACGTACTCCACTCCGCTGGGGTCCGTGACATCCGCCGAGATCGCCACCTGATCGCCCGCCACGAACTCCGTCCCCGCCGCCGGTGAGGTCACTGTGACCGTCGGTGGATCGAGATCGACCGGGGTCACAGTGGATCCGGGGTCGACGGTCCAGGTCCCGACCTCGTCTCCGTCGAAGAGCGACAGGTTGGCGTCGCCGGTCACGGTCACCGAATCGAACTTGTAGATTCCGAGGTAGGCGTCCCCGGTAGCGACCGACCCGGCCGCACCCTCGAGCAAGAGCTGCCGCCGATCCACGCTCTGATCGATCACCGGATAGTCGACTCCGCCGATCCGGACCCACATCCCGACGACTCCGACGCTGAACAGTTCGGTCGGGTCCTGGGGTTCGATCCAGAGGTCGGTCGGATCCTCGGTCCCCGGGGTCGTCGTGCCGACGGAGCCGTGACCGACCGCCGGCAGGACGGTCGCCGGCATCGTGAGGCCGCCGCTCCCTCCCTGGTCGATGCGCAAGTCACCGTAGGTGGACGACGGGAGGCTCGTGAAGATCGTCCCCGGTGCGCCGTAGCCGATATTGGCCCCGGAGTTCACCAGCAAGCCGCCGCGCGACACGAGTTGCGTCACCGGATCGAAGTCGAGCGACTGACCGACCTCGAGTGCGATTCGACCACCGCCGCCGCCGCCCGGAGCGGCGCTCCGCGCGCCGGGCTGCGCGTCCCCACCCGACGCGTCGATCGCACCTGATCCGCTCAGAGAATCCACATGGATGAAGACCGTTCCGCCGGCACCGCCGGCCTCCCAGCCCTGGTCAGGCTGCTCACCCCTCGCGTCGATCGTTCCGTCGAGAGTCAGGTCGCTCGCAGTGATTTCGACGACACCTCCGCCACCGCCGCCACGGTTATTACTGGTCGAGGCCAGCGAGCCACCGCCGCCCGCCATCGACGGACGGTAGACGCTGTCGTAGACCTCTCCGCCGTAGTCGGGGTCATACTGCCCCTTGCCACCGACACCGCCGTGGCTCCCACCCGCGTCAGGCGGCGAATCGGAAACGCCCGTCGGCGCATATCCGTCGACATGCGATCCGATCCCTCCGCTATAGCCCAGGCCGCGCACATCGATCAAGGCGCCGGGCTCCACGGTCATCGTCCCAAGAACCTGGAAGCTCAAGCGGCTTCCCGATTCGGGTCGGACCACGGCTCCGGTCTTGACGGTCACCTCGGTTGCCGAGATCTCGCCCGAAACCTCGGTGTCGTCCCACAGCACGAGGTCTCCGCTCTGAACGGCCTCAGCCGCCTTCATCCCCGCTCCGTGCCGAAGCTCGAAGGCGTCGAACCGGTACTCGCCCCGATAGCTGACCACTCCGGTCAGGGCACCCGCCCCCTCGAGCAACGCACGGCCCGACGCGTCGAGCGCAGACACGCGGAACGTCCCCAACGCGCCCCCGGAGCCATCCGACAACTCCATCCAGGCACCCGTCCACCGTGGGAAGAGGGCACCGAGAGTCGATGTCACCCAGGCATCCGCCCCGCTCACCTCGAAGCCCGCCACGCCGCCCGAGCCCAGGGCCGGCAGCTCCGTGACGCCCCCCTTGCGATCGGTCCCGTCCGTCTCCTGGCCAGCGTCGATGAACAGCGTGCCGTACGTCCCGCTCGAGTCTCGAGACAGAACCGTTCCCGGCGTCGCGTAGCTTGACACACCACCGTCGACCAGGCTGCCGCCCCAGGCCCGCACCTGGCTCGCGACGTCGAACCCACTCAGGTCGCCGGCCTCGATCGCTACCCGCCCGCCGCCACCACCGCCCGGTGCCGGATACCGGTTCCCTACCGCGGCGTCGCCACCCGAGGCATCGATCGATCCGGAGCCACTCATCACGTCGGCTCGAATCAGCACCGAGCCACCCGCACCGGCGGCATCCCAGTTTCCGGTCCCGCCTTCGCCGCGCACCACGATCGCGCCGTCCAGAACCAGATAGCCCGCGTCGATCGAGACAGCACCGCCGCCTGGATGGCCGGGCGAGTTCCCCGCGCCGCCACCCGCTTCCGTCGGTGCGTAGACGCTGTCGTACACCTCGCCGGGAGTCAGTGCGTCTCCCTCTCCCAACGCCCCGGCTCCACCGTGGCTGCCTCCGACATGGGAAGTCGCTCCCACGATCCCCGCCGGCGCTCCCTGCAACCCGTAGCCGAGCCCCGTCAGGTCGATCACCGCGCCCGACTCCACCGTCATGGTCCCCGTCACGGTCATCGACAAGGTCGACCCCGAAACAGGGTGGACCGTGGCACCGCTCTCGACCAAGAGGTTGGTCGTCGTCAGAACAGGCGGAACCAAGACCTCGCCCGCGAACGTCCAGTCCGTCACCTGGATCGGGTCGGTCGCGTCCAGGCTCGAGCCGTCGGCCGTCTCGACCCCATCGAACCTGTACTCGCCGGCAAGGCTCTGCGCGCCCCCGAAGGCCGCAGCACCTGAGAGCAAGGCGCGGCCGGACCCATCGATCTGCGCCACGGCAAAGGTGCCGAGCCGTCGTCCCGCTCCATCCAGTAGAGCGACCCAGGCCCCCAACCACCGTGGCCGGAACGGATCGGTCGTCTCGATCCACGCATCGGACCCGACAGCTTCGAATGTCACGACAGGGCCGGTGCCGAGATGCGGCAGCTCGGTCGGGGGTCCGGTGCGAGGAACCCCTTGATCATCGGTTCCGACGCCGATGACCAAGGTGCCGTATGTGGAGCCGTTGTCCCGATAGAAGACCGTCCCGGGGGCCGCATAGCCGAACACCTGTCCGCTCGGGTCGCCGTGCGACCCACCCCACGCGCGTGCTTGCATCGCCGGATCGAAGCCGTTGAAGGTCGTCACCTCGAGTGCGACACGGCCACCGCCGCCGCTGCCGTTCCAGCAGTTGCTACCCGAGCGGTAGGAAGTCCCTCCCGAGGCATCGAGGAGACCACTGCCTTCGAGTGATCCGGCCCGGACGACGAGCGAGCCTCCCGCACCAGAGCCTGAGTTCGGATCGCAGCTCGCCGCCTTCTCGCCGCGTGCTCGGATCTCACCGTCCACGCGCACCGTCCCGGCATCGAGAACCAGCACGCCGCCACCCGCGGCGCCGACGCCCGCCGGGTTGGTCCCGGAGAACGAACCTCCGCCGCCGAGCTCGGTGGGTTGATAGACGCTGCCGAAGACCTCACCTGCAGGACCCGGGTTGTTCCAGGTCACCCCGACTCCACCGTGGCTGCCACCGGCATCGACCGACGAACCGGTCAACCCTGCCGGCGCGCCGCCGACCTTGTCGTCCAGCGTGCCGCCGGGATAGCCGTGCGCCGAGGCGTCGATTGCCGCCCCACACTGGACCGTCACGAGGCCGTCGACATCGAGGTCCATCTCGGTCAAGCCATCCAGCAGATCGAGCGACGTACCTCGCACGACGTGGAGAGCCGCAACATCGAGTGGCTCTCTGAGGATGAAGTCTCCTCCGGCCAGCGTCAGCTCTTGCCCCGCGTAGTCGTTGAAGAGGCTGCCGCCGCCGACGCGGATCTCGCCGGTGGGAACCGACACCGTCAGCTCCTTCGACCCGACGTTGCCGGCGAAATCCCGTGCCTCGAACCGGACGAGGTAGGACGTTCCGGCCACTGCGTCCGCCGGCGGCTTCCAGAGGAAGTCTCCGACAGTCGACTCCGCGTTGAGATGGGGTACTTCGTCGAGCAGCTCGCCGTCGACGAAGAACCGCAGGTTCTCGACGGCTTCGTCGTCCGTGACCGTGAAAGCGAATTCCGCATCGATGCCTGGGACGACGACATCCCCGTCCCGACCGCACGTCGACGCGAACGAGGGAGCCAAGGCGTTCGGGTTCGGAGTGATGGTGATCAGTCGATCGACCGTCGTCACGTTGCCGTGAACGTCTGTCATGTCGATCGAAGCCGTGACGTCGCCTGCCGCCGAAACGGCCGGTGCCACGCCGGTCAGCTCCCACGGCTCTTCCTGATCGCTCCAGGACCAGTCGAGAATCGCCAGGCTCGTCGACGCCACCCCCCACTCGTCGGTCGCCGTCACCACCACCGGCACGTCGTCGCCCGAGACGAAGCTGGTGCCCGCCGGGAAGTCGACGGAGACGATCTGGGGCGGGATCGTGTCGACCGTCCAGAAGGTCGTGGTCACCGGCGCGCTCATGACGTTGCCACTGTTGTCCTGGACGTTCTGGACGGTGAGCTGGTACTCGCGGTCACTCTGGAGCCCGGAGGCGGGGGTGAGCAGGACCTGGCGCTCACCGATCAGGTGCTGGAACGTGGTCGTGACACCGCTGCCGGTCGAGAGATCGGTGAGCTGGAAGGCGGAGCCGGAGAGCGACTCGAAGGCCACCTGCTCGGAGAAGGTCACCAGGATCGACGCGTCCACCGGGATCTGGTTCTGGCCGTCCCGCGGCACGAGGTCGACGACGGTCGGCGGCACCACGTCGACGGTGTTGAAGGTCGTCCGCACCCGGTCGGCGAGGTGTTTGCCGGCGAGGTCGATGACGTCCTGGACGATCACCTCGTAGCCACTGAAACTGGCAAGCGGCGCGTTGGGTGTGAGTGTCAGGACCGTGTCGCCCTCCGACCAGCTCCTGGTGTAGCTCACGCTGGAGCTCGACAGCTTGCGGAAGGTGATCCAGGACCCGGACCAGCGGCTCGGGTCGGCCGGCTCGCTGAACCGAACCGTCACGACGCTGCTGAGCGGCAGGTCGGCCGAGCCGCTCGCCGGCTCGATCGACACCACCGCCGGCTCCTCGACTGTCGAGGACCAGGGTGCCGAAGTCGTCGATCTCGCCGTTGGCGTCCATCGAGCCGAAGCGCTCGATCGTCCCCGGGCCGAAGCTCTCTTGGACGTAGAGCGAGTAGCTGCCCAGCGGCACCGACGAGAGCTCGAAGTCGCCGTTGGCGTCGGCCAGGACCTGGAGCGTCCGGCTCCCCCGCTTGACCACCACCAGGGCGTCTTCCGCCGGCGTGACGCCGTCCGCGAGGACGACCCGCCCGCGCACGATGCCGGAGTCCTGGAGCTGTACCGTCAGCTCCACCTGCTCCCCGTCGAGGGTCAGGTCCCCTTCGGTCGATCCGCGCAGCAGGGTCACCGGCTGCTTCGCGCTGACGCTAATCCAGCCGGCGCCGATGGTGTCGAACAGCGTGCGACCGTCCGCGCCGCTGGTCGTCGTCAGGTTCTTGTAGCCGTAGAACCCGTTGTTGCGCAGGTTGACCTCGACCCCGCCGACGGGGTTGCCGCCGCTGTCCACGACGGTCACGGCCGCCGTGCCCAGCGGCTGCATCTGGACGTCGAGGGTGATCTCCTCCTCACCGTCGGCGAGTTTCCCGGTGACCTTCCCGCGATGGTCGCCACCGTTCTCGTACGCCCGCACCTCGAGACCCTTGCCCGTCAGCACCCCGTCGAAGGCGAACGGGTTGTCCAGGCTGGCCCCGACGACCTGACCGCTCTCGTACAGCACCGCGTTGGCATTGGCGAAGAGGCCCGCGGGCTGTCCCTCCGGATTGAGCACCGAGCCCACCACCCGACCGACCGCCTCGAGGTAGAGGTCGACCGTGACGAGCTGATCCTCGGTGACGATCTCGCCGGCACCCTTGGCCTGGCGCCTGCCGTCTGGCTCCCGGGTCTGGAGCGTGAACTCCCCTTCGGGGATGCCCTCGAGCTCGAAGTAGCCGTCGACATCGGTGCTGGCATAGGTGGTAAACGGCCGGATCGACTCGGTCCGCAGCCGGATCGTCGCCGCCGGCACCCCCAGCCCCGACTCCGGCTCGTACAGGTGGCCGTCCACCGATCCCCGGGCTTCGAGCGTGACCGGCACGTCGACCACCTGCCCATTGGTGTCGACCGAGAACCAGTCGGTCCGGCCGAACCGCCCCATCGTCGGGTCGAAGACGCGCACCCGGTACGTGCCGAGCGGCAGGAGCCGGAAACGGAACTCGCCGTCGGTGGTCGTGATGGTGTCGAAGTTGTTCCGGACGTTGCGGTCGAGGGCGACCTGGGCGGTCGGCACCAGCTCTCCGGTCTCGGGCGAGTACACCCGTCCGGTCACTTCGCCGGTCCCCTGGAGGACGACGACGCTGAAGACCACCTGCTCTTCCTCGACGATCTCCACCGCGTCGCGTCCGCCGAGGCCGCCGAGCTCGGGAGCCTGGGCCGAGATCGAGACCGACCCGGCAAAGATGTTGGTGAAGCTGAAGTTGCCGTCTTCGTCCGTGTTGTGAATCTGGCGGCGGTAGGGGTAGGACCCCTCCCTCAACGTGACGACCGCGCCGGGGACCGTCGCACCGTTGGCGTCCTCGACCCAGCCGCTGACCGTCCCCTGCTGCGGCAGGACGATCTCCACGTCGAGCTCCTGCCCCGCCTTGGTCAGCGCCACCCAGACCCGGGCCGTGCGGTAGACGCCGCCCCGTTCGATCTCGGCGTCGACGGCGAAGCGCCCGGCCCCGGGGGGGATGAGCGAGAAGGTGAACTGTCCCTCCTCGTCGGTCACCAGGTCGTAGTCCGAGAACGCCGGGTGCCGCAGGTTGACCGTGGCGCCGGGCACCGGCGTCTGCCCATCCCAGTCGAGCACCACGCCGCGGACTTCTGCGCTCGGCTGGAACAGGACGTCGTGCTGGCGCACCTCGCCGTCGAAAACGATCTCGTCGTTGAAGGTCTTCTCGCCGTGGAAGGCGTTCGAGACGGTGACCCGGTAGCGGCCGGCCAGGACATCGGGGATCTCGAAGCTGCCGTCGTCCTCGGTCTCGAAGGTGTGGGCGACGAAGTCGAGGCCGACGGTCCCCGTCGGTAGCGGAACGGTCGTCCGGTAGGTGACGAGCGACTTCACCCCCACCACCTGGCCGGACTCGTTGATCACCTGGGTCGTGCCCCGGATCGTCCCCTTCTTGAAGCGGACGTGGACAAACGGCGTCTCCCCTTCGAAGCGGATCGTGGCGGAAGCCACCGCGCCCGCCGAGCCGGAGAACACGTGCAGCTTGTAGCCGCCGGGAGACAAGTTCGGAATGCTGAACCGCCCCGAGGCGTCGGTGAAGGCCTGTTTCCACCACCCACCGTGGCCGTCGTCAAGATGGATCGTGGCACCGGGGACCGGGTTGCCCGAGAAGCCCAAGACCTCGCCCGAAATACCGCTGCCGACACTCTCGACGAAGTAGAGATCGCGGGTGGTCGTCTGCCCTTCCGAGCCGACGGTGACCACCTCGGAGACCTGGACCTGCCGCTCGAGGTCCGCCGCGAGGACCGCTCGGCTCCCGGAGAAGACCCCGTCCAGGTGGTAGTAGCCGTTGGCGTCGGTCACCGTGTTGAACGGCGTTCCGCTGACCCACACCACCGCCCCTGCCAGCGGCGTGACCGAGCTCAGGGTCTGGCGGTAGACGTGCCCTTCGACGGCGCCGCGGTCGTCCTTGAGCAGGACGGTGATGTCGTTGACCTGGTCCTGCTGGATGTCGAACTGGAGCTGTGCCCCCGAGAGCCCCGTGGTGCCGTCGAACGCCTCGATCTCGGCGAGGCCCGCGCGCACCGTGCCGAAGTCGAACGCGCCGTCCAGGTCGCTGCGCTCGACGCCGGTGAGCTCGCCGTCGACGTAGAGGGCGACGTAGGCGTCGTAGATCGGGGTCGTCCCGTCAGTGGCGAAGACCGTCCCGCGCACGTCCCCCGTCGCCTCGTCCGGCGCCTTGCGGATGATCGTCAGGTTGCGCTCGACGACCGAGCCCGCCCGCTCGATCTCGACCGTCTGAAAGACGTACCCGCCGTCGCGGTCGGTCGCGCCCAGGCTGATGGTGCCGACCGGCAGGTCACGGATCTCGTAGGTGCCGTCCGGGCCGTACGTCGCCTCGGTCCCTTCGAAGAAGACCGGGCTGTAGCCGGTGACCTGGTACCGGTCCGGGACCGTGCCGTCGTCGTAGGTCACCCGCCCGCGGACCGTGCCGCGGCCGAGCATCAGCACGTCGAGCTGGGAGGTCTGGCCGACGAACCGCATGCGGCCGCGGGAGACGCCGTGGAAGCCGCTCGCCGGATCGGTCGCCCGGATGGTGTAGAGGTCGGAGCACCGGGTCTGGCGGACGTAATCGAGCTCGAACCGCCCCGCCCCGTCGGTCTGGACCTCGGCCACTTTGCCCACCATGCAGCCCAGGTAGGTGGGCTCCACCTGCAACAGCTCCACCTGCGCGTGGGCGACCGGCTCGCCGTCCGGTCCGAAGACGCTCCCCTGGACAATGCCGCCCGGGTCGGTGACCGTCGTCTGGACCGGCACCACCGCGTTGGACACCGTCTCCCCGGTCAGGCTGGCGACGTCGCGGATGGTCAGGTCGCGCTGCTTGTACGGGCTGACCGGGTTGTTGAACGTCACCCGGACGACGCGGGTGTTGAGCAGGCCCTTGAACGGGTTGGTCACCACCCGCGGCCCCGGCAGGTACCCGGTGCCCGGGTTCTCCTCCGCCTCGGGATCGCTGTTGCACCCGCCGAGCAACCCCCCGTCGCACGCATCCGCCTCGGCCTTCACCAGGCCGCCGTTGGACACCAGGCCGGGAATGGTGAAGCGCCCCGGATCGGCCGGGATCAACTGCTGCAGGTCGACGTCCTGGGTGAACAGCACCTCGACCGCGTGGCCGGACACCGTGGTCGCGTCCTGGACCACGGACACCACGCCGAACGGGCGAGGGGTGACAGTGGTCTCGCTGCCCGGGATCTGGTCGTCGACGATGCCGTCGCCGTCGGAGTCGACCGACAGCGTGAACGAGCTGTCCGACGCCTGGTAGTCGACCTGGGCCGACCCGCCGGCGGAGAACGACAGGCCGTCCCAGTAGACGCGACGCAGCTCTCCCGACGGCCCGGGGATCAGCAGGTGGAGCTCCGCCGCGCCGCCGTCGGCGTCGTCGATGCGGACGCGGTACCCGCCCTCCTCCGGCCAGCCCAGCAGCCCGAGCTGGGAGGCGCCCAGGTCGAAGAGGTCGGCGAACGGCAGCGCGCGCTCGCGAGCCGGGTCCGTCCCCGAACCGGCGATGGTCTTGCCGCTCGTCCGGCTGGAGATCGAGAGACTCGTCCCGTTGCCGACGCCGAGCGCCGCCTGGATCGGCCCGAGATAGGCGGTGCTGGCGACGAAGCGCTCGAAGGTCGCCTGCGGGCTGGTCGCCGCCGCCTCCGCCGCGAAAACGTCGCCCAGCGCCTGGCCCACCTTGCCGCCCTTCTCGGTCCGGCGCCGGAGCTCGTCCCAGCCCCAGTCCGGGCTGCGCGCCCCGGTCCACTCCGCGGCGAGCACCGCGGAGGCATCGAAGAGGCTCTCCCCGAGCCCGACCTGGCGGCCGGCCTGGCCCAGCCAGTAGACCTTCTCGTGCAGGCTTCCGAGGTCGATGATCGGGCTGTCCGGACCGAGGCTCTCGACCGGCGCGGTGCCCAGCGAGTAGCCCAGGCCGACGAGCGCCAGCGAGTGCCGGACGAAGTCCTGGGGCAGGACGTCGGTCGAGCTCGGCAGGATGATCGCCTCGGGCGAGAGCGGGATGCCCAGCTCTCCGACCCCGACCGAGAACTCGAACCGGGGATCGATCTGGCTGCCGTGGCGGATCGACGACGCGACCACCCGGCCGGTCCGGTGCGAGACGAGCTGGAACTCGACCAGCTCCGACTCCCCCGGCGGCAGGCTCTGGATCGTCTTCGAGCTCCCGCCCACCACCTCGGTGCCGGAGAGGCCGGAGATCGGCAGCGACAAGGTCAGGAGGTTGACCGGCGCGTTGCCGGTGTTGGAGATGGTCAGGCGCAGCGGATACTGCTCGTCGACCCGGACGACCTCCGGGTGGTTGATCGTCACCCCCAGGGTCGGATCGCGCACCACCACGGCGCCCTTGGCCGTACCGGTCACCCGCCGGATCTCGCCGTCGGGGAAGCCGTCGAGCACGCCTTCGAGGGTGAGCTCCACGACGTGGGTCCCCTCCTCCTTGCCCTCGACCAGCACCTCGGCCTGCCCTTCCGCCTGGGCGACGAGGAAGGTCACGTCGTCGTTGGTTCCCAGGGTGCCGTCGGGCCCTGGGACGCGGACCGGCACCGGCACCCCGAGGGGGGTCGGCGGCTCGGTCTCGGCCTGGCGCAGCCCCGGCGGCAGGCTCACCTTGGCGGTGAGGTCGCGGATGGTCAGAGGATCGCCCTCCGGCGCCGCGTTCTTCGCCACCACCACGACGGAGAAGAACTGGTTGAGCAGGCTGACGTCGGTCGGAAACAGGATCACACCGGGCAGGCTCACCGGATCGGCCTGGCGGCAGCCGCCGATCGCCTTGCAGCCGCCGTTGGGATCGCTCTGGTGCGAGCCCTTCAGCTTGAGGGTGAACGGCGCCATCCGCGGCGGACGGAACCGCGCGGTGCTGGTCCCCCCACCGCCGCCCACCAACTGCGGCGGCCGCAAGACCTCGACCGAGCTCGGGAAGCCGGCGCCGCTGCTGAACAGCACCGGCATGTCGTAGGAGAAGACCTCTCCGTCGACCGCGAACCCGAACGTGAAGTTGAAGGCGTGGAACTGGTCGTCGTCGACCACGATTCCGTAGGACCGGACCTCGTCCAGGGTCAGCGCCCGCGACGTCACCCGGGTGACCAGCACCTGGGTGACCAGGATCGCCGACGAGCGCGGTTCCCCGTAGGCCAGCAGCTCGTCGCCCTCGACCAGCCGGATGTTGTCGAGCTGGTACTGCCCCTCAAGCCGCAACCGCGGGATCCGGAACGGCTCGTTGGGCACCGTCTCGAGCCGCTGGACGCCATCGATCTCCGGCCCCGTGAGGTCCGCCACCACCTTGAGATCGGTGGGCAGCGTTCCGGAGGCGACGTCGTACCCTTCGAGATGGGTCTCGACGATGGTCGCGGTGTTGTTCGGAACGGTCTGACTCTCGGGGCTCACCGCCAGCCGCGTCCCCGCGATCTGGAGCTGGGCGCTCCCCAGGTCGAGGGCACGCGCGGGTGAGACAGCGCAGGTCGAGAGAGCGGCCAGACAGAGGGCCAGAGAACGAAAAGGAGGCGTCTTCACTCTTGGGATTCCCCCACGCAAAGACGCCTCCTCGACTGCCGGAACCGAGCTTGCGCGATTCAAAGTTTCGGGGAACGTAAACGGTTAGAAAGTCCGTGTCAACCCCTTCTCGAAAGATGACGAATCCGCTCTCGAATCGAGTCTCAGAGAAAAACATCCTAAATATCCACCGACATGAGACTTTACCCATTTGACAGAGATCCTTCGACGATTGCGAAGGTTCTTGCCGGAGAATGTAAAGTGCTCGTCCGATCCGGCGGCGGGGCAGACCGATCGATTTGTCAGGGTTGGATATTGCTACTTGACGAAGTTCGGCCCCCGTCAAGAACTGTGCGCAACACTACGGTGCAGCCGGGTTGCCGGTCGAGGGCCCGCGGCGCGGCTCGAGGGCAGCGACAGTGGAGCCGGTGTCCCGCCGCGGCGCCCGATCAGAGGTACCAGATCAGCCCGATCGCCGTCGCCAGCACCGCCAGGACGACGAGCCAGAGGGCGACGGCGACCTTCGTCGCCCGCTTGGCCCGCTCCTCTTCCCACCAGGTGCGGGGGCGGACCCGTTGGGCCAGGAAGGTGACGATGCCGGCCAGGTTGATGCAGGCGATGTTGGTCAACACCAGCACGGCGGCGCCGGCCGCCTGCGCCGGGTGCCCGGAACCGAGCAGCAGCCCGGTGACCGCCAGGGGCGGGAGCAGGGCGACCGCCACCATCACCCCGATGAGCGCCGTCGGGATCCCGGTGGTGAAGGCGAGGGCGCCGACGCTCCCCGCGGCGAGGGCGAGGGCGAGGTCGGAGTAACTCGCATCGGTGCGCGACGCGATCTCCGACACCGACGGGTCGACCGACAGGACAAACCCCATCACCACGGAGACCGCCGCCGCGGCGACGAACCCGGCGACGATCGTCTTGAGCGCCCGCACCGCGAGCGGTCCGTCGCCCAGGGTGACGGCCAGGGCCAGCGCGACGTTCGGGCCGAGCAGCGGGGCGATCACCATGGCGCCGATGATCACGGCGAGGTCGCCGCGCACCAGGCCGATCGCCGCCACCAGGGTCGAAAGCACCACCGTCACCAGGTAGACCGGCGAGAGGCGCGATCCCTCCTGCAGATCGGCGTAGAGCTCCTCGCGGCTGACCCGCGCCGGCTGCTGCTCCCGCTCCTCCCCGTCCTCCGGCGCCGCCTCCCCCTCGTCCTCGGGCGTTTCGGGCTCCTCGACCCGGGGGACCGTCGCCTCGACCGCGAAGAACACGATGCGGAACCGCTCGTCGCCCGCGAAGCGCTCGCTCAGCAGGTCGGAGAGCCCCTCTGTGCGCCCCACGGGGAGGAGCACCTTCGCCCGGACCAGGCCGTCGTCCAGCGGCTCGGTCCAGCGGTCGAACAGCTCCTCCTCCTCGGCCAAGAGGGCGCACAGATCCTCGGCCCGCTCCTCGGGCACGACGATCTCCATCATGCGTAGCAACGGCATCGATTCGCGGCGTCCTGCCCGGACGATAGCGCAGCCGGCCGGCCGTCACCCTGCGAGGGCGGCCGGGACCCGTGGGCGGGGCGCCGGACAGAACGGGTCACGCCGCGTCGGAGGATCTGCCGGAGGCTTGACCGGTCTCCAGATCTCGCCCAGGGCGCGGAGGAAGTTGCCGCCCAGGATCAGGCGCACGTCGTCGCTCGTGTAGCCCCGGGCCAGCAGACCGTCGGCGATCTGGAAGACCCGCCCCCGGGGGTCGAGGCCGCGGATCGCGTAGAGGACCCGTGGCCGGCCGGTGCTCGGGTCGATCCCGTCCGCGTCGAGGTCGCTGCCGAGGCCGAGGTGCTCGACGCCGGCGATGTGGGCCACGTGGTCGAAATGGTCGAGCAGGTCGTCGAGGGTCGGCACGTGGCCGCTCGCGACGAACGCGCGCACCACCGTGATCCCCATCACGCCGCCCCGGCGGGCCATGCGCTGGATCACCCGGTCCGACTTGCAGCGCGGCTGCCCCGGGACCAGGGCGCGGCAGTTGGAGTGGGTGATCAGCACCGGCCGGGTCGAGGATTCGATCGCGTCGAGCGAGGTCCGCTCGCCACAGTGGGAGACGTCGATCCCCATGCCGAGGCGGTCCATGGCCGCCACCACTTCGCCGCCGAACCGGGTCAGGCCGCGATCCGCGCGGACCTTGCAGCCGCTGCCCAGGCGGTTGCGGCCGTTGTACGTGAGCTGAGAGATGCGCTGGCCGCGGCGGTAGAACCATTCCACGTCGTCGACCGTGCGGAAATGGTTGGAGTCCTGGAAGCCGACGATCACCCCGATCGGCCCGAGCCGCGGCGCCCGGACCAGATCGCCCTCGGTCTCGATGCGGGAGAGGAAGCAGGGCTGGCGGCCGAGCAGCCGATCCCAGCCGTCCATCCACCGGACCGCGGCGAGATAGGGGTCGACCGCTCCCGTCTTGACCGCCGGGTGGTAGACGTCGATGGCAGGGGCTTCGAGCCGCCGGTAGTCCGACTCGCGAAACGACCCCGGCGCATCCTGCCAGCGCCAGAGCTCCGACCACTCCAGGGTCAGGAGCGAGAGCATGTCGATCACCGGCGAGCCGAGCACGAGGTCGACCGCGCGGGTCGAGACCTCCAGCGGGCGGTGCGCCGACGATCCGTGAGGCGCCCTCCCCTGGGCGAACAGCCGGCAGCGGCCGAGATTGAGCATCGGTGCGCCGAGCAGCCCCGCCCCCGCCAGGGCTCCGGCGCCGAGCAACTGTCTTCGATTCAGCGTGGCGTCCCGTGTGTCGGTTGGTTGGTGGGTGACGAACGCGTCGAGCTGAACGCAAAAACGCCGAGAGGGAGGCGGCTGGCCTGGACCGATCGCGAGGATCTGTCCTGAGCGGCCGCCGCCCTCTCGGCGGGGGACGGGAACCCGCCGGCCGCGCGAGCTCGTCGCGCGGCCGATGGGTTCAGGGGTCAGCTACGCAGGGCTTTCATGCCGGCTGCGGCGCCGACGGACGCGGTGCCGATCAGGGCGATCAGGGCCAGCGGGCTGGCCGTCTGGGGCAGCTCACGGTCGGACTGGGTCGTGTCGTCCGCCGCGACAGCCTCGGACTCGGTGCTCTGGTCCATCTCGCCGTTCTCATCATTGGCCATCGCGGAGTCCTGAATCGCCGGATCCTCTTGCTGGTCGACCTGCTGGTCGGCGGCCAGGTTGGACTGATCGACGGCCGACTGATCCTGCATCTGCTGGGTCTGGTCCTGCTGCGGCTGGGTGTTGTCCTGGGCCTGGGCCACCAGCGGCAGGGTCAGGGCCAGGGCCAGCGCGGTCAGGATCGACAGGGTCTTGAGCTTCATCGGTGGACCTCCTTCGTTCAGGGTTTCGGTCCGGAGGATCGACCTCCGGACGGTCGCCCCGGAGACATCGCAACGGCGATGCCAGGCCCACGGCCGCCGCGGACAGGACCCGCTGTACGATCTGAAGAGTGGGCCGGAAGCCCTTGCAGCACAACGCTCTACGGGGCGCTACGGGGCTCTATTCGCCTCGGTCTGCTGATGGCGCCGACCCGTCCGGCGGCCCTCCCTCTCCCCCGCCACAGGCCTGCCGCCGTGCCGGCGAGCCTCGCTTCCTCCCCGGAGATCCTCTTGGCCGGGGAACTTTTCCCGCTCTACGCCCCGCGGCGGGGCCCTGGCTCCGGGGCGACCAGCGTCGACCGGGACGGGTCGAAGGCGGGCGACGGCGCCGCGCCGAGGAGCCCGTCGGCGGCCAGGCGGCCCACCTCCCAGCTACACCCCATGCCGTGCCCTCCCAGGCCCGCCACCCAGAACCACCCCTCCACCGCAGGGTCGGCCCCGATGACGAACCGCCCGTCGGGCGTCTTGGTGCGGAAGCACGACCAGACGCGGCGCACCGCGGCGTCACGGAGCCGGGGCAGGCAGCCGAAGATCCGCTCGGCCAGCCGCTCGTCGATCCCCGGGCTGACCGTCTCCTCGAGCCGGGTCCGGCTGGAGCCGCGCTCCTCGTCGCAGACCGAAAACAGCAGCCCGCCCGACTCCGGCCGGAAGTAGAAGCCCCGGTCCAGGTCCCAGACGAACGGCCACGACGGATCGATCGCCGGCGCCGGCCACGGCAGGTCCAGG
Organism: uncultured Acidobacteriota bacterium; assembly: GCA_963843755.1. Taxonomy (GTDB): domain Bacteria; phylum Acidobacteriota; class Thermoanaerobaculia; order Multivoradales; family DATKCC01; genus CAWJLS01. The sequence continues at coordinate 676,163 of CAWJLS010000007.1, read as the reverse complement.
ACGAACAGGTGCCGCTTGAACGGCACGAGCGGTGGCGGCACGAGCCCGGCCCGGCGTGCGATCTCCTCCGCCCAGCCGCCGGCGGCGTCGACCACTCGTCCCGCGGTGATCTCGCCCCGGGACGTGCGGACGCGAAACGGCGGTCCGTCGGAGATCGCCAGCACCTCGCACTCCGTGCGCAGCTCGACGCCCCGGGAACGGGCGCCGTCGAGGTAGGTGGTGAGCAGGGCCCAGGTGTCCATCACACCGTCGCCCGTGGTCTCGAGGGCGCCGTCGAAGCCCGATCCGGCCGGATCGTCCCAGCCCAGGAGGGGAACCCGGCGGGCGGCCTCCGCGGGAGGGATCAGCCGGCTCGCCACCAGGTCCACCTCCCGGACGGCGGCCAGCGTCTCCGGGCGCCCCAGGAGCAGGGAGCCGACCGGGGCGTAGCCCACCCGGTCGCCCAGCCGCTCGTAGGCCGCGCGGCTCGCCACCGCGGCCGCCCGCACGGCCGGATCGGACTCCGACTGGCGGAGCATCGAGGCGTTGCGCCCCGAGGCGTGGGCGCCGGGCGTCTTCTCCTGCTCCACCACGAGGATCGAGCCGTCGAACCGGTCGCTCAGGTGGTAGGCGGTCGCGGCGCCGGCGAAGCCGGCCCCGACGATCAGGACGTCGACGACGCCCGGGGTGTGCTGATCCGTGATGAGGTCCGGTCGGTCGGCGGGCATGGCGCCGTCGAGTCTATGTGACCGCGCACCCCCCTCGGCTATCATCCCTGCATGTCCTCCCGACGACACGACCGCGGAGATCTCGAACGGATCGCCGACCAGGCGATGCGCGATCGAGGTCTCCTCCCCACCTTCTCCGCGGCGGTCCACGAAGAGGTCGCCGACCTCGACAGTCCGGCCACCGACGACACCACCCGCGATCTCCGCTCGCTCCTGTGGTGCTCGATCGACAACGACGACTCCCGCGACATCGACCAGCTCTCGGTCGCCGAGCCGCTCGACGACCAGCGCATCCGGGTGTCGGTGGCGATCGCCGACGTCGACTCCCTGGTGCCCAAAGGGGGCGCCATCGACGGCCACGCGCGCCAGAACACCACCTCGGTCTACACCGCCGCGAAGCTCTACTCCATGCTGCCGGAGCGGCTGTCGTGGGATCTGACCTCCCTGGTCGACGCGGAGGACCGGCTGTCCGTCGTGTTCGAGATGGTGGTCGACCCGGACGGCGAGATCCTCGGCTCCGACGTCTACCGGGCGACGGTGCGCAACCGGGCGAAGCTCGCCTACGACGCGGTCGCCGCCTGGCTCGAAGGCGAGGCCGAAGCGCCGGACGCGCTGGCGGCGGTCCCCGGGCTCGACGAGACCCTGCGGCTCCAGGACCGGGTCGCCCAGAGCCTGCGCGAGAAGCGCCACCGCCACGGCGCCCTCGACCTCGAGACCTCCGAGCCGCGGGCGGTGTTCAGCGGCGGACACCTCTCCGACCTCCAGGAGCAGCGCAAGAACCGGGCGCGGGAGCTGATCGAGGACTTGATGATCGCCGCCAACAGCGTCTCCGCCCAGTTCCTGGCCCGCCACAAGGTCCCGGCCCTGCGCCGGGTGCTGCGCTCGCCGGAGCGCTGGGGCAAGATCGCCGGTGTCGCGTCCGGGTACGGGGTCCACCTCCCCGACGAGCCGGACGCCGCGGCCCTCGAGGCGTTCCTGGTCAAGGCCAAGCGGGCCGACCCGGACCGCTTCCCGGACCTCTCCCTGACCATCGTCAAGCTGATGGGCTCCGGCGAGTACGCGGTCGAGAGCCACGAGGGGGAAGTCCCCGGGCACTTCGGCCTGGCGGTGCGCGCCTACACCCACTCGACGGCGCCCAACCGGCGGTATCCCGATCTCATCACCCAGCGCATGCTCAAGGCGGTGCTCGACGACCGGGAGGTCCCCTACTCGATCGGCGAGCTGCGCGAGCTCGCCCGCCACTGCACCGAGCAGGAGGACGACGCCGACAAGATCGAGCGCCAGGTGCGCAAGTCGGCCGCGGCCCTGCTGCTCGAAGGCAAGAAGGGACAGCGCTTCGACGCCATCGTCACCGGCGCCTCGCCCAAGGGGACCTGGGTGCGGATCTTCCGCCCACCGGTCGAGGGCAAGGTGGTGCGGGGATTCCACGGGCTGGACGTGGGCGACCGGACCGAGGTGGAGCTGCTGGGCACCGACGTCGAGCGCGGCTGGATCGACTTCGCCCGCGTCGGCGGCTAGGGAGCTCCCTGCTGGGCAGGACTTCTAGCGCCTGCCGAACCTGCGCTCGAGGTCGGCGTCGCCCATCTTCAGCACCACCGGGCGGCCGTGGGGGCAGGCGTAGGGGTTCTCGGCCTCGAACAGCTCGGTGATGAGCGCCTCCATCTCGTCGGCGGTCAGCGGGTGATGCATCTTGACCGCCGCCTTGCACGACAGGTCGGCCGCGAGGCCGTCGAGCAGCCGCCGGGCCAGCGCCTCCCCCTCGTCGCCCCCGTCGCCGTCGCCGGCCACCCCGTCTCCCGCCAGGTGGAGCAGCAGCCGCTCCGCCTCCTCCGCGTCGAGCCCGGCCGGCACCGAGGTCAGCGCCACCGTGCCGCCCGAGAGCTCGGCGATCCCGAAGCCGCAGGTGTCGAGCGACTCCGCCAGGTCGAGCAGGCGCATGGCCTCCGGCTTGGACAGCTCGAGCAGGGGCGGATCGACCAGCCGCTGGCTGGGCGAGTCGTGGCGGGCCAGGTTGCGGCGGATGCGCTCGTAGAGGATCCGTTCGTGGGCCACGTGCTGGTCGATCAGGTAGAGGCCGTCCGGCCCCTCGAGCAGGATCAGGGTGCCCTTGTACTGGCCCAGCAGGCGGAACGGTCGCACCTCGCCCGAGCGGCCCGAGAGCGGCACGGTCCCGCGGGTGCCGAGCGGGGCGTAAGTAGGGCTCGCCAGCCGGTCGGCGGCCGGCCCGTGCCCCGCCGGATACCCGATGGGTGGCCGCTCGCGGAGCTCGTCCCCGCGCCCCTCGCCCTCCGTGAAGACGCCTTCCGTGGCGAGCTCCCCACCCTGACCGCCCTGACCGCCCTGACTGACAGCCGGACGCATCCGCCAGGGCTCCGCCCCCCGGTCGGTCGGGACCGGGTAGCCGACCGACGGCCGGCCGCCGAGCCCCTGCCAGGCGAGCGGCGCCGCGGGCGGCCCTTCGGGGCTCCTGAGCGGCGCCGCCTCCTCGCCGCGGGCCCGGTCGAGCCCGTAGCGGAGCGCCTCCCCCACCCGGTCGACCAGCCGCGGATCGCGGAACCGGACCTCGGCCTTCTGGGGGTGGACGTTGACGTCGACCTCCTCCGGCGGCAGATCGAGAAACAGGAAGAGCGCCGGGTAGTCGTCCCGCTTCCACAGGTCGCGCACCGAGCGGTAGAAGGTGGCGAGGATCGCGCGGTCGCGCAGCAGGCGTCGGTTGACGAACACGAACAGGCGCCGGCCGCGGGTCGTCTCGGGCGTCCCGACCAGGCCCCAGATCGTCTCGCCGCCGTCGCGCGAGCGCCGGGGGATCTCCACCAGCTCGCGCGCCAGGCCGGCGCCGAAAACCTGCTCCACCCGCCGCTTGAGCCCCTCGGCACCGGCGTCGGACGGCAGGGCGTCCAGCAGGTTCCTGCCCTCGTGGCGGAGCACGAAGCGCACGTCCGGCCGGGCCAGCGCGTACCCCTGCACCACCTCTACCGCGCGCCGTAGCTCGGTCGCCGGCGTCTTCAGGAACTTGCGCCGTGCGGGCACATTGAAGAACAGCGAAGCGACCTCGATCGTCGTCCCCCGCGGCCGCGGCGCCGGCTCCGCCACCCGCACCCGGCCGCCCTCGATCCGCACCCGGTGGCCGTCTCCCGGCTCCTCCGCCGTCAGCAGCTCGACCCGCGCCACCGCCGCGATCGACGCCAGCGCCTCCCCCCGGAAGCCGAGGGTACCGACCCGCTCCAAGTCCTCGAACTGGGCGATCTTGCTGGTCGCGTGGCGATCGAAGGCGAGCAGGGCGTCGTCGCGCCCCATGCCGGCGCCATCGTCGATCACCCGGATGCGCCGCTTGCCCCCCGACTCGAGCTCGATCTCCACCTCGGACGCCCCGGCGTCGAGGGCGTTCTCCACCAGCTCCTTGACCACCGACGCCGGCCGCTCCACCACCTCTCCGGCGGCGATCTGGGAGACGAGGTGGTCGGTGAGGAGATGGATCTTGGGCATCGGGCGGAGTCTATCGGAGGGCGCCCCCCCACCACGCAACGGCCGCCCGAAGGGCCGAGCGTGAGCCGGTCTCAAGACGGTCGGGCCAGGCGAGCAGCGACGAGCTCAGAGCCTATGCGCTCCTCACAGCGTCACCATGGATAGGTGCTGATCGACCTGACCTCGAATGCCTTCGCTCAGGGGCAGGTTCCTGCGGACGTCGCTCCACGCGGACCGGACCTTCTCCGTCGCCTCTCTGAGAGTGTCGACGACATCTCCCGGGTCGGCGCCGATCTTGTTCGCGAGTCTCGTGAAGACCTCTTCGTCGATCTTGTAGAAGTCCCGCTCACCTCCGAGGTTCAACGCGAGCTTGTCCCCCTCGATGAATGCCCGGGTGAAGACCTGGTCGTAGAGCGGAGAGAGCCTCGGCGTCCGGCCGTCCGGATAGACCAGGGTCCAGTTCTTGAGATGTGCATCGCCATTGCCGGAAAGAACGACGAACACGAGGCGCCGGACATACTCAGCAACACCTTCTGGTCCAGTCAACGACCTGAGAATCCGACCCAGGGTCTCGGAGCTGGCGCTCCGGTACTTGCCTTCTGGGGTTGGGTAAACGTCCAGGATCTGGGCGAAATCCTCCTGATGAATCCGACGTCCCGGCGCAGGACGATCGAACCTCTTTACGGCCAGTGCCTGGCCCGTACGGACCGGCCATTCAAGAGGGAGGTTCCCGATCCGCTCGACGTCGACCACTCGGTGTCGAGGAACCTCGAACCCGGCCCGCTCGGCCCATTCGAGCATCGACCACTCGACGGTCGGAAGCGCGGCATGGGCAGGCAGGGGAAGCTTGACGATCCAGTTGCCGCCCTGACCGCTGGCGGGGACCGTCAGGCCGCGCTCCTCCTCGAGAGCGGACAGCTTGAGCTGGACGCCGGCGAGCGAGAACTTCAACCGTGCGGCGTCTTCACCGTCCGACGGCGCCGCGTCCCCGCCATCCAGCTTGACCGGTCCTTCGATCAGCTCCTCGTCGACCTCCCGCTCGGCGATCACGGCTCCAGGAAGATCCTGCCCCAGGCGCGCCAGGAGGAACCCTTCTCGCTCCTCGGGGACCCCAAGCTCCTGAGCGATGAGGCTCCTGAGCGCGCCCTCGGGCAAGAGATTCGAGAAGAAGGGCGGAAGACGAACCCGGCGGCGCCACTCGCGAGACAGGTCGTCCTCGAAGACCTGCCCCAAGATCGGCCGTGGAAAGGTCCTACGATACGACTCGAAAGTACGGAAAACCCAGCGTTCTCCATCCTCTCGGCGGAGAGTCCCTACTGGCAGGTCTTCGAGACGGATGAGCACAGATCAGCCCTGAGGAGGCGAGACCAGGTACGCCAGAGACGGCCGATCACTAGCACCCCACTCGGCCTTGCTGTCGAGCGCCTGACCGACGACCTGCCGCAGGTGCCGATCCCGCAAGTCGAAAAACTCCCGCGTGGCACCGCGGCGAAGCGCCTCTACTGCATCGGACGGAATTCCGTGGGTCCGCAGCACGGGATCGCTGGCCTCGACAATCAACCGACGAAGTCGAGACGGAGGCATGGGCGGGTGAAGAATCCGGCCTGCGAGCCCTCGCTCCGGGCTCTTCGGAGAAGGTGACGAGGCGAGCGGCTGCGCTGGAATTCTCTCCTGTTCGCACAGAGCAGCAACGTCGATCAGGCTGTCCGTCTCCAGGTGCCGAGGGCCGAGCTCCGCCAATCCGACCAAGTGGAGCTTCGACCGGGCATGCCTGAAGTTGAAGGGACTGAGCTCGATGGGTTCCTCAGGGCGCCCTGCGAGCCCCTCGAGAAGGGTCTGGACCGAACGCTCCTCGTCGGATGGATCGATCGCTTCGAGCGTCGTGCGCGTCCCGACGGTATCCCCTCGGTGGCCGCCACTGATCGCACCCCTCCAGATCCAGCGCCGCAAGAGAGTCTTGGTCCTGGCCCGAGGGTCAGGGTGGAGGTGAAAGAAAAGGCTCAGTGTCACCAGAGGAAGCCGATAGGGCAGGAGGGACACGTGCGGGAATCCGCCGACGTCGCGAGCGAAGGTGATCGCCCGGCGCAGGCCGGCGGCCGTTTCCCGGAGTGCCACGGGAACATCCGCACGATCGATCTGACGGAAGCCGCGGCTCGGGTCCTTGCCGCGAAGCGCCAAGAGCGCCCGCAAAATCAGGGTCTCCTCCAGCCGGCCGAAACCGAGTCGGATCAACGACTCGGCAATGTCGTGGAGAGAGCCGGGAAATTCTCCGCCCCGGCTCCCGTGGAGCGCATCGAAGACCTCTGCACGCTCCAGGGTCTTGCCGGTGGAGTTGATCCGATCGAAGATCTCCCGAAGAACGTCCTCTTCCTCTGTCTCGACGATATAGAGGGGCACCTGATACTCGCGGAGACGCTTACCCACTGCGAACGCGACGCGCCGGAGCTCGTCGCCGGCACCCTCCTGATGCACCCACTCGAGGAGCCGCTCGGTATCGGCCGCCTCGTAGACCGGCAGCCACCGCGGAGCTGCCAGGTCCCGGCCGAGCTGAACGCTCAGCTCCTCCAGGTCGACGAAGAGCTGCCGCTCCTCCGTGCTCGGATCGGGACGCACCAGCAGAGCATCGGCCAAGGTGGTGAGGCGCTGCTGTCCGTCGACCACCCAAAGGGCGTCGGTCCGCTCACTCGCCTGAGTCCGAAGCCTCCCGATCTGCACGGGCCCCGCTTCAGCCGCTCGCTTCCAGAACAGCAGCGTGCCGATCGGATACCCCCGAAGAATGCTATCGAACAGCTTTCGCCGATCTTCATCCTCCCACCGCAAACCCCTCTGAAATCGCGGAATCCGGATGGCTCCGGTCAGCAGATCTGAGAGGAGATCCTCGAGGGTTTTCGACTCTGCCCTGGGGCGACGGTCCAGCCCCTGCCCGGCAGTGGTGAGCGAAGCCGCGGTGACCATTTCGTAAGCGTAGCAGAGGCTTGTTGCCACCTCGCCCACGACGAGGTAGCAGGGAAGCATCAGCGTTCGGTGGTCGGCGTCTCCGGATCGGGAGTCTCGGGCGGACGGTGGACCAGCACGACGTCCTGGTCCACGGTCCAGACGCTCCACTCGCCCGCCTCGCTCCGCGCCGCACCGGTGAACGCGCTCGCCTCCTCGTCCGAGGCGGCCCGGCGTGTCTGGGAGTCGGCGCCGATGATGAGGCGCATCAGTCGCCCGCCGGGCCGTTGGCGGGCGAGCACCTCCGTCAGCTCGTCCGAGCGCCGGACCCCGACGGCCTCGAAGTCGGCGCTGTCGTCGACCGTCACCGGCTCCGCCCAACCGCCGTCGCGCCACCGGTAGACGGTGATCGCCCCCGCGCCGGGTCCGGCGGCGAGTCCAGTGCCGGGTCCGGCGGCAGGCCCGGGGTCGGGCCCGGGGTCGGGCTCAGTGGCGGCCCCTGAGTCGGCCTCGGTCTCGGCTCTGGAGCCGGTCTCGGAATCGATCGGTGCCGGAGGGCTCCGCACCAGGAGGCCCCCTGCCCGGGCCAGCAGCCACTCGCCGGTGCCGCCTTCCGGCAGCGGAACCTCCCGCGGCGAGGCGAGGTCCCGGTCGAGCAGAACCGCGTGGTCGGAGCCCGCGGCCAGCGCCAGGTAGCCCTCGGGGCGGAGGCCGAAGGTCCACCCCGCGGTCGCCTCGGCCGTGCCGCCCGCTGCCAGGGCGCTCGGCAGGCGCAGGCGGCGCCACTGCCGGTCGCCGTCCAGCGCGTACACCGCGGGGACGCCCTGTCCTCGTGCCCCGGCTCCGCCTCCGGCGCCGAGCCAGAGGATCCTGCCGTGGCCGCCGAGCAGGCGGCCGAGCCGGGCGTCCGGCGCCGCGATCTCGTGGAAGGTGAGCCCGCCGTCCTCGGAGACGATCGCCCCGGGCCCGCTCGCCTCCTCCTCCGCCTTCCCCGTCCCTTCCTCGGCAGGGGCCGCCCAGGCGACGACCACCGTCTCACCGTTCGCCGCCACATCGAGTCGGTCCGAGCCCGCGGCGGCCGTCTCGGGCAGGCGTCGTGCCCACGCCTCCCCACTCCCTCCCGCGCCGCCCGCGGCATCGTCCCGGACCGCCTCGACCGTGAAGCGGGCGCCGGGCATCGACGCCAGGAAGCGCGAGTCGTCCACGGGAACGCGCAGGTGGGTGGCCGGTACGGCGACCACACCCCAGGTCGGGTCGATCTCGTACCAGCGGCCGAGATAGACCTCCACCCAGCGGTGGAAGTAGGCGGCCTCGCTGGCGATGACGAGGCCGTGGACGCCTCGGGCCGGGATGCCCAGGCTGCGCGCCAGGGCGATGGTGAGCTGGCTGTACTCCGTGCAATCGGCCTGGCGGGTGGCGAGCACCTGCTCGGTGCTCACGGAATCCTCGACGACCTTGTACTCCAGAGTGTCGTGGGCCCAGGCGGCGATCGCCTGGACGATCTTGGCCGGATCGGTCTCGCCGGCCCGGATCGTCTCCGCCAGATCCTTGATCTCCTCGGAGTCGAGGTCGAGGTTCTCCTCGTTACGGGCGTACGGCCGCAGCTCCGGCGCGGTGATCGGGAGCGTGAGGTCGCTCGTCTCCGGCAACGGCGTCCCCGCGTGGGAGACGAACCGGTAGAAGTCGGGCCCTGGCGCCTGCTGCTCGAGCCGCTCGTTGGCCCAGTCGATCGTCACGCCGGACACCCCCCGGGGCAGGCGGAGCGTCACCTCCAGGACCGACGGCTCGATCCCGTCGATGGCCTCGGCGGGGAGCCCACGCGCCTGCACGGAGCCCCACGCCAGGTCGCCGTAGCTCGCCAGTTGCCGCACCCTCGCCCGGGTCGCCTCCGACTGCAGCCGCGGGTCGGTCGACAGCTCGCCCACCAGCGCCCCCTCGCGCCGGCCCAGCCAGCCCGCGACGCCTCCCAGGGCGCGGAAGACCTCGACGGCGAAGGTGGATCTCTCGCCGCCGTCCCGGCTGCCGACGCTCGCCTCGACGGCGTCGGCGAGCCGGTCGGTGTCCCAACCGGCCAGGAGGATCGCGTCGGACGGGGCGCGGGAGGTGACCCGTCGATACATGGAGCTGGAGGCGAGGAACGGCGCCCGGCCGAGCTCCGCGAGCAGCTCCGGGTTCGACCCGAGGACCAGGAATCGCCCCACCTGGGTGCCGAGGAGGCGGTCGTTCAGCCGGTACATCCGGCGGTCGCCGTGGCGCTCACGCCCCTTCGACTCCCGCCGGAGGAGCCGCTCCCCCTGGTGGGGATCGACCGCGACGTACAGGACGAGCCGATCCTGCCAGGCCTCCGCGGGCTTCTCGGTGTGCGGGTCGGGCACACCGACGACGGCGAGGCCCGCCTCGCCGTCGATGCCCTCGACGAACCGGAGGAGCCGCCGGCGGCTCCTCGGCTTCAGATCCTCGAAGGCCGTCGCCGGGAGGTCCCCGAGCCGCGCCGCCAGCGCCGCCGGGTTCGCCTGGAGCCCCGTCCAGGCGAGGCATGCCGCGGGCAGGAGCTCCGACGGCGCGCGGAAGCGGTCGGCCTCCGCCCCCTCCGCCACGGCCAGCCAGTCCTCCGGCAACCCGTCGATCCGGAAGTCCGTCGCGATCGCGTCCGACTCGAAAGCCGTCCCGGCGGAGAACGCCAGGTCGGAGCCTGCCAGGCCGCCCAGAGCGTCGGAGACCTCTCCCTCGTCCTTCAGGCGGTCGATGACGGCGGCGAGGTCGACCTCGATGCGGGCCGACGAGTCCCCGGCCTGCGCGGTGGGCGCGATCGGCGAGTCCGGCGGCACGGAGTCGCCGGAGGCATCGGTCACCGTGAGCTGCGTGCCGTGCCGGCGAAGATGGCTGCGCCGCCAGTCGGGCCCCTCGTCCCCGATCTCCAGGCGGTGGAGCACCCACGCGCCGGTGTCGTCCGATGACCGGTCGGTCGGCTCGAGGGCGACGTAGGTCTCGGTCGGCGCGGGGGTCGAGCCGTTCTCGTCCGAGCCGGTGACCGTCCGCTGCTCGTCCATCCACAGGGCGGTCAGTGCCACGGGCACCAGCGCCATGGCATGGGACGAGAAGACCCCCTGGGCCAGGCGGTCGAGGTCGACGGGGCCCGAGCCGGCCCGCAGCACGGTGCCCAACAGCCGGTCGGGGTTGCTGGCCGACAAGCGCCAGGTGGCGCTCCCCAGGCTCGAGTCGCCGCCGTCCTGCGCCCGGTCCGCCCAGGAGAGCTCCCACGGCGCCTCGAGATCGATGCCGGTCGACGCCGTCGTCACCGGGTCGCCCGCCCACCGGTCGAGCTTGCGGCTGAACGCCTGGTAGGCGGCCTGGAAGATCTGGTTGTGGAGCTCCGAGCCGAGCTGCAGCCGGCCGAGCAGGTCGAGCAGCCCGAAGGCGTACGGTCCGGGCCGCGGGATCGAGGCGCGCACCAGGGCCTTCGACTCCTCCTCGGCACAGCCGAGCCGGCTCCGCCGGCGGGTCGCCCAGGCGCTCTCGTCCGAACGCAGAGCCAGGGTGCGCAGAGCCGGGCACTCCTGCGCCGCGCCGGCCGCCGCTGGAAGGGCGTCCAGGTAGTCGGCCAGCTCGTCGAGTGTCTTGCCGGCGGTCTCGAGGTCGTCCCGGAGGTCCTTCGGGACCTTCGGACCCTCCGAGCCCTCCGCAACCTTGTCCTCGCCGGCGCCCTCCCCGGTGTCCGCCAGCGACTTCGCCAGCGCCTTCCAGGGCGCGCCGCCGTCATCCACCGCGGCGTAGACGGCCGTCCAGCGCGCGGCGGCCGGCAACGGCACCGGGCTGTCCGCCAGTGGATCGTCCAGCCGGTCCCGTGCCGCCGCCAGGGCCGCCTGGTCGCCGTCGCGGGCGAGCGCGAACCACGCGGCCCGCCGCACGCGGTCGCTCCGGCTGATCTTCCAGAGGATCGAGAGCTGCCGATCGATGGCCTCGTCGCGCGGTCCCCAGGTGCCGAGCACGGTCACCAGGAACGCCTGCGTCGCCTCGGAGTCCTGCCGGCGCTCGGCGAACGCCTCCTGCACCAGCTCGGTCCGTCGCGCCGGGGGTGCCGCCGCCAGGAGCTGGAAGGCGGCGGACCGCGCCTCCTCGGAGTCGACCTCCAGGGTCCGGGCGAGGACCCGCGACACGAGGTCGGCGTCGCCGTCGCCGTCACCACTGCTCGCAGCGCCGTCCGAAACGCTCGAGGCGACCAGGCGACGGGCCGCCCGGTCGCGCACCGCCGGATCGGAGTCGGCCATGGCGGCGACGTAGAAGGCGGTCCGCATCGGCTCCTCGAGCGCCGTGGGATCGAGCGCTTCCAGACAGGCGATCCGGACCCGCGGATGGTGGTGGAACAGGCCGTCGAGGAGCAGCCGCGGGTCGGCGGCGGCGAACGCCTGCAGCCGCTCCTCGACCCACTCCTGCCCGATCGCCTCGGGGCGCGCCATGGCGTCGAACAGGCGGTTGCGCTCCGCCCACGTCTCCGGCTCGATCGGAACCGAGCCGTCGCCCTCCAGCAGCCTGCGCCGCTGACGCTCCAGGGCAGGGCTCCAGGCTCCTCCGTCGAGCGGCGTCCAGTCCCGGACCAGGCCCACCAGGGTCCGGTCGAGCGCCGCCGGCTCCTCGGTCCCCACCAGCACCACGAGGCGGAAGTGGGAGTGGTCCGGAGGCATCGAGACCACGAGCCGCTGGCTCTGGACACCCTTCTCCGTCGTCCTGATGCCGGCGGCCTCGACCGCGTCGCGGCCGGCGAGCTCGAACCGGCGCACGCTCTCGACGGTTTCGAAGCCGCCGTTCTTCCGGCTGCCCGCCAGCGCCTGCTGGAAGATCGGCACGAGGGCGGAGCCGGGCGGCGCCTCGAACCGGCTGATCACCAGCAGCAGGTCACCGTCCGCCTGGAACGCGACCGACCCCTTGCCGGCCGGGGAGGCGTCGCCCCACTCTTCGGGCAGCCAGATCGCGAGCCGCTGCGTCTCCACGAGATGCCGGCGGAGCGGCACGTCCTCGAGCTCGATCCGGGCCAACGCCTCCGCCCGTTCAGCGGCGTGGACCTCGAGCTGACCGCCCACCGCCTGGGCCGATGGGTCTGGCTGAGCCGGCTGGGCCGGTTGGGCCAGGAGGACCGGAGCCGTCGAGACGGCCGTCAGCAGGACGCAGCACACAGAGCGGGCGAAGGGCGCGACACGCGCGGCCACCCCGTTTCGACCGTCACGTCCCTCCGAGCCCTCGGAAGCCTTGTCGCGCGGCGACCTCACTCGCCCTCCCCGAGCCGGGCCAGCGCAGCCTCGGCCTGGTCCTTGAGCTTGCCCCAGGCCGCCGTATCGCTCGCCTTGCGGTAGCAGGCCCGGGCCAGCTCCCGTGGGCGGGTCGGATCGTCGGCATCCGTGGTCCGCTCGTAGGCCGTGCCGAGCAGCAGATAGAGCCCCGGATCGTCCGGCGCGCGCTCGATGGCGCTCCGCAGGTCGGTGATGACGGTGGCCGTCTCCTCCGGCGACAGGTCGCCGGCCAGCCGGGCGGCCAGCCAGGCGCGGAGGTCGATCCCGTGGGCGTCGTCGCGAGCGGCGAACCGGCCCGCCAGCTCGGCGAGCTCGGCGCGGCTCCCCTGGGCGGCCAGATGCCCGTAGACCGCCTCCCGCAGGTAGACGTTCTCCGGCCGGGCGTCGAGCGCCGCGGCCAGCCGATCGACCCGCGCCGCGCGCAGGTCCTCCGCCAGGGTCGGGACCTCCTCGGCCCGCACCCGGCGTTCGAGCGCCTTCGGATCGAGCCCGAGGATGATCGTGCGCCCCTCGGACTGCTCGGCGATGTTCTCCGCCGGCCGGTACCAGCCGTCCTCGTCGTAGAGCGTGCTGAGGACTACCGACACCGGGTGGAGCCCGACCGCGAACGCGTTCTCGGTCTGCCACGACCCGGCGTCGTGGGTCGCACCGGCTGATCGGGCCGACGCGACCGACGGCTCCCAGACCGCCCCGTCGTGGAGCAGGGATTCGCTCAGCAGCACCGACAGCAGAAGGACGCCGCGGTCCGAGACCTCGCGGTCGTAGTAGAGGCCCGCGAGCAGGTCGTCGACCCCCGCGCTTGCGCTCGGCAGCTCGGCCCCGGTGAGCTCGCGCGTGGCCTGGTCCGCCCGCGCCACGGCGTCGGCGATCTCCTGGGGCGTGGACGGGAAGGCGTTGACCGCATCGCCGTCCAGCTCCGGCCAGGCGCGGGCGGCGATCTGGTTGACGGTTTCGGTCGTGAACGGCTGGAACGTGCGCCCCAGCTCCCGCGCCAGGGCGAGATCCGCCCGGTAGACACAGTGCGGGTCGATCGCCTCCGACGGCTCGAGGCACTTCTTCGTGGAGAAGGTGAGCTCGTCCTCGGTCAGCGCCAGCCCGGTGGCCGGGCCGCTCAGCAGCAGCTCGGCCGTGCCGTCGTCGCTCAGCCGGTAGACGCCCCGGACGCCCTCGGCCGGTGAGCCCGAGAGCAGCCAGGACGCCGGGCCCGGCTCGATGCGATCGACCCGCCGCCAGCGCGCGATCTCCTTCGGCTTGCGACCGTCGTCCCCGGTCAGGAGCAGGCGCAGCGCCGGTCCCTCTCCGGCGACCGACAGGCCGGCCCGCGGCGTCGCCGCCACCAGGATCCGGCCGGACGGCCGCCGGGCGAGGGCGGAGACGTCCTGGTCCGCCAGCTCGAACAGGGTGCGCTCCTCGCCGGCCGCGTCCCGGAGCACGACCTCGGCCGGCCCCACAGACGGCAGGCCGATCATCCCGACGAGCGGCTCGCTGGTGCCGTTGCGTGCGAGCAGCAGATCCTCGCCCGCCGAGCTCTCCGATCCGGCTGATCCGGCAGGCGCGGCCACGTCGGCGCGGAACTCGGCCAGCTCCGCGTCTCCGTCGACGATCATCAGAACGCCGTCGTTCCCGCCCAGCGGGTCGTCGGCTCCCACCAGGAGGGCCCGATCGCCCCAGGGGACCAAGGCTCCCCGGAGGTACGTACCCGCGTCGAAGAGGACGCGGGTCGAGGCCGAGCCCTCGTCCTCCGGCTGCGCCGGCGACACCCGCGTCACCCGCTGCCCTTCGCGGACCAGCAGGTCGCCGTCGCCGACGATCGCGGCCACGGTGGAGGGCGCCGTGCCGAGCAGGCAGCTCTCCTCGAGCAGCCGGCGCGCCTTGGGATCGAGGTAGACCGGCTCCTCGTCCTTCGGCTTCGCAACCACCGGGAAAGCGTCGAGATCCGAGGCATCGGTGACCTGGAGCGAGTCGAGCAGGCTGTTCCACAGGCTCTCCCGGTGACCAGCCCGCCCCTGGGAGAGCATGCGCAGGTCGATCCAGTGGCCGTCCCCGAGGTCGACCACCGCTACGGCCAGGTCGGTGGACGGCGCGCCGTCGTGACGGAGTAGAACCTGCCGTCCGGAGCCCAGCGGAATCTCGAGGTCGGAGCGCACCAGCTCCTCGTAGCCCTTCTCTTGGACGACACTCTGCAAGATCTGGTCGAGCACGCTGTCCGCGGTCCCGTCCAGGGCGTCGACGAAGAGATGGACGACGATCGAGTTGCCGTTCTCGAGCAGCGTGTAGCGCTCGCCGGGCTTCGATCCCTTCTCCTCGAAGACGCTGTCCCGGAAGGTCATCTCCACCGTCCGGTCGCCGAACTCGAAGCGGTGGGACGACGGCGTCGCCTTCTGCGCCCACGCGGAGTCGGGGCCGGGCAGCTCGAACCCGTCGAGGGTCGCGGCCACCTGCTCGTCGAACCCGTCGCTCGAGGACGCCGGGGCCCAGCTCATGAACAGGTACCCCACCCCATCGCCCGCCGAGATCAGGTCGACGCGGTACGACAGGCTCATCCCGGAGGCCGACGCCTTGAACCGGCGCGTCGCCCGGGTGACGCCGTCCCGCCGGAGGTAGTCCATCTCGGGGTCCGCCTGGAGGTCGGTCGTGGCGGCCGTCACGCCCGACGTGAAGTCGTCGAGCTTGCCGACGAAATCGGCCCGCACCTCGAACAGATCGAAGATCTCGAGGGCGACCAGAACGTACTGCCGGTCCGCCCGAAAGAACTGATCCTTGCCGAGGTCCTTGCTGAGCTGGACACGCTCCCAGTTCTCGCCCGGGATCGTCGCCCCCAGGGTGCCGACCGTGTACCGCTCCGCGGCGGCCGGAGCCGCCGTCACGGCCGTGCCCGCCAGGCTGCAGAGCAAGACGAACAGGGCGAATCGATCCAGGGCGCGTACCAACCTGCTCACATCGAGCCTCCTCTCGAGGCGACCGCCGCATACCAACCCGACCGGCAGATCGGGCACCGCGGCGTCCAAGGTCCCGCAGAGCTCCCTGCCACGCGACGACCGATCACGGGCCGTCACGAAGGGCACGG
This sequence comes from uncultured Acidobacteriota bacterium, assembly GCA_963843755.1. GTDB lineage: Bacteria > Acidobacteriota > Thermoanaerobaculia > Multivoradales > DATKCC01 > CAWJLS01. Next base: position 660,705 of record CAWJLS010000007.1, on the reverse strand, counting down.
AGGTCAATTGCGATAATGAATGTTTGCCGCCGCGTACGGTAGCACAGGCAAACGACCGGATTCGGTCGCCGTCGTGCTCCCACGTCTCGCGCCCGCTGACGTGACCGTGGTGTCCCAAGAGGACTCGCCGGGCGAACCCCTTGGCGAGCGCGTGGTGGGCGTAAGGGTCGGGAACCAGGCCCACCACCGCGAGCGCAGCACAGAGAGCGAGCCGGCACCGCAGAGGAAAGAAATCGCATCACGAAGGCATGGACACGCAAGCACTTCACTGACAGCCTTTTCGCGCCCGTTCGACAGCTTGCGGCGCGTGCACGTCCTGGCCTTGCCCTGCAGCCGACCGACATCACCGGTCGCGGCTGATCGGTCGTGTTTCAGCTCGCGGTGCCGAACGGCAATCTGAGCGGCTGGGAACCTCGTCTTCCGGCAGCAACGCTCGTCAACCGACACTTCAGGGGAGAACAATGACTGGAACTGTGCGCAATGTCTGTCTCGTGCTCACGATGAGCCTCGGCCTCGTCGCCTCCTCCACGGCCTCCGCCCAGACCTACTTCCTCGACGTCAGCGGCTCACCGCCGACGGTCAACGACGCCGCGAACCCGGTGGTGGTCAACTCCATCCCGGCCGGGACCTACCAGGTCACCTTCATCGGGACCGGAGACGGCGGCCAGTTCGACGCCGTCAACTACTGGGGCAACGTCACCGGCTGCGACGGGAGCGGAGCCAACTGCAGCCAGGGCTGGCTCCACCGGGTCACCTGCGACATCCCCGGCACCGGTACCGTGACGATCAACCCGATCCCCTCGATCTGGCAGACGCAGGCGCTGGCGCTGGCCAACGCCCCCAGCGGCCTCACGTTCACCAGCGACGCGGGCGACCTGAGCTGCTGGATCATCGACGACAACTACAGCGACAACCAGGGCGGCGTCTCGATGCAGCTCGATCGATTGCCGAGCGCCCTCGAGGTACCGACCCTCGGTCTCCGGGGCATGGTGTTGTTGGGCGCTGCCCTGCTGCTCGGCGGCCTTTGGACGATCCGCCGGATCACCGGCTGACGCGCTCTGAGGGGCAGCGGCCCCGCCTCCGCTGACATCCGCTGAGAGGAACAGGACCGCTGAGGCGCGTCTCCCGGCCGTTCGGGTTCGGGGCGCGCCTCAGTCCTCTCCGCCCGCCCCCGCCCCCAGGGTCGACCGGGCCGCGGCCAGGCGTGCCACGGGGACGCGGTAGGGGGAGCAGGAGACGTAGTCGAGGCCGGCCGCGTCGCAGAAGGCGATCGAGTCCGGGTCGCCGCCGTGCTCGCCGCAGATGCCGAGGTGGAGGTCGCCCTTGGTGGCACGCCCCTTCTCCACCGCCATCCGCACGAGCTGGCCGACGCCGTCCGGGTCGATGCGGGCGAAGGGGTCGAACGGCAGGATCTTCTGGTCGACGTAGGCCGGCAGGAAGCGGCCGGCGTCGTCCCGCGAGTAGCCGTAGGTCATCTGGGTGAGGTCGTTGGTGCCGAAGGAGAAGAAGTCGGCGTGGCGGGCGATCTTGTCGGCCACCAGGGCGGCCCGCGGCACTTCGATCATGGTGCCGATCAGCAGGTGGTCGAGGGTGATCCCCTGCTCGGACTGGACCCGCTCGGCGGTCTCCTCGGCGAGCCGGCGCAGGTCGCGCAGCTCCTCCTCGGTGCCGACCAGGGGGATCATGATCTCCGCCAGCACCCGGTCGCCCGCCTTCTGGCGTACGCAGCCGGCGCGGACGATCGCCTCCACCTGCATGCGGTAGATCTCCGGCGCGGTCAGGCCGAGGCGGCAGCCGCGGTGGCCGAGCATCGGGTTGACCTCGCCCAGGGCGGCCGCCTTCGCCGCCACCCGGTCGGGCGGCAGTCCCATGTCCCGGGCCACGTCCTCGAGCGCCTTGCCGCCGTGGGGCAGGAACTCGTGGAGCGGCGGATCGAGCAGGCGAACGGTCACCGGGAAGCCCTCCATGGCCTCGAAGATGCCTTCGAAGTCCGACTGCTGCATCGGCAGCAGGCGCTCCAGGGCGCTCTCCCGCTCGGCGGCGTCGGCCGCCAGGATCATCCGCCGCACCAGCATGATCCGGTCCTCGGCGAAGAACATGTGCTCGGTGCGGCAGAGGCCGATCCCCTGGGCGCCCAGGGCGCGGGCCGCGCGGGCGTCGTCCGGGGTGTCGGCGTTGGCGCGCACCCGCAGGCGCCGGGCCCGGTCGGCCCAGCCGAGCACCTCGACGAACGCCGCGGCGCCCGGGGTCGCCTCGGCCCCCTCGAGCAGGTGCCGGAGCACCTGACTCTCCCGGGTCGGCAGCTCGCCGGCGATCACCTCGCCCGAGGTGCCGTCGATCGACAGCGCATCGCCCTCCCGGAAGCTCCTGCCGCCGACCGTCACCGTCCCCTGCCCTTCGTCGACCGACAGGTCGGCGGCGCCGACGATGCACGGCTTGCCCAGCCCGCGGGCGACCACCGCCGCGTGGGAGGTCATGCCGCCGCGGGAGGTGAGGATGCCGACCGAGGCGTGCATTCCGACGATGTCCTCGGGCGAGGTCTCCTCGCGCACCAGGAGCACCGGCCCCGCCCCGTCCTCGTGGGCCATCGCCGAGGCCCGGTCGGCGTCGAGAGCGATGCGGCCGGAGGCGGCGCCCGGGCCGGCGGGCAGCCCCTTGGCCAGCACCCGCCCGTCCTGCTCCGCCTTGTGGCGCGCGTCCAGGTCGAACTCCGGCGCCAGCATCTGGACCAGGTGGCGCGGCTCGACCCGGGCGAGGCCTTCGCTCTCCTCGATCAGCTTCTCCCGCACCATGTCGACGGCGATCCGGATCGCCGCCGGTCCGGTCCGCTTGCCGGTCCGGGTCTGGAGCATGTAGAGGGTGTCGTCCTCGACCGTGAACTCGAGATCCTGCATGTCCCGGAAATGGGCCTCGAGGGTCCGCGCCACGTCCTGGAGCTCCTCGAACGCGTTCGGGAAGTCCTCGCCCATCCCGCCGGCGCCGCCATCGGTCTCCGGATGGATCGACTTCGGCGTCCGGATGCCGGCGACCACGTCCTCGCCCTGGGCGTTGACCAGGTACTCGCCGTAGATGTCGGCGTCGCCGGTGGCCGGGTTGCGGGTGAAGGCGACGCCGGTGGCGCAGCGCGGGCCCCGGTTGCCGAACACCATGGTCTGGACGTTGACCGCCGTCCCCATGTCGTCGGGCAGGTGGTTGAGCCGCCGGTAGTCGCGGGCCCGCTGGTTGTTCCAGGAGTCGAACACGGCGTTGATGCCGCCCCAGAGCTGCTCCTGGGGGTCCTGGGGGAAGGGGGCGCCGGTCTGGCGCTCGATCAGCGCCTCGTACTCCTCCGCCACCCGCGCCAGCGCCGCCGCCGACAGCTCGGGGTCGGTCGCCACGCCCTCGGCGTCACGGGCCGCCTCCAGGAGCGTCTCGAACTCCCGGTGGGCCACGCCGAGCACCACGTCGCCGTACATGGTGAGCAGCCGCCGGTAGGCGTCCCACAGGAAGCGGGCGTCCTGGCCGGCGGCGGTCCGCTGCTCGACGAGGTCGCGGGAGAGACCCAGGTTGAGCACCGTGTCCATCATCCCGGGCATCGACACCGCCGCGCCCGAGCGCACCGAGACCAGCAGCGGGTCGGCCGGGTCGCCGAAGCGGCGCCGCTGGAGCTCCTCGACCCGGGCGAGCGCCGCGGCCACCTGGTCGCGCAGGCCGTCCGGGTAGGCGCCGTCGTGGCGCTGGTAGTGGATGCACGCCTCGGTCGTGATCGTGAAGCCGGGGGGCACGGGCACGCCGAGACGGGCCATCTCGGCCAGCCCGGAGCCCTTGCCTCCGAGGAGCGGTTTCTGGGACGCGGCACCCTCGGCGGTGCCGCCGCCGAACGCGTAGACATACTTGGTGCTCATGGCGTGCTCATGCCTCCTGGAGCGTGGAGATGCGGTCGGTGGAGGGCCGATTCATGGGATGGATGGACAGATCGCGAGTCTCGATGAACAGGTCATGGCAAAACGGGACACTTCGTGGCGGCCCGGGAGGGCTCAGCCGCCGTGGCGGCGGCGGTGCTCCTCCTTGTCGACGACCACCTCGGTCAGGCCGGCGACCCGGGAGAGGGTCCGGCCGATGGCGCGCAGCAGGGCCAGGCGGTTGGTCTTGACCGCCGGGTCCTCGGCCATCACCAGCACGTCCTCGAAGAACCGGTCGAGGACCTCCGCCAGCTCGGCGATCCGCCGGAGGGCGTCCTCGTAGCGGCGGGCCGCGGCGGCTTCTTCGACGTCTGCCGCCAGCTCGCGGAAGGCGACGAAGAGGTCCTTCTCCGCCGGCTCCTGGAGCAGCGACTCGTCCGGCGCGCCGGGCGCCGCGTCCTTGACGATGTTGTCGATCCGCTTGGCGGCCAGCACCACCGACAGGAACTGCGGCTCGTCGCGCACCCGGTGGAGCGCCTCGACCCGTGCGGCGAGATCGGGCAGGTCGGCGAAGCCGCCGCGCGGGACGCCCTCGGCATCGATCGCCGCCAGCCCCGCCTCGATCTCGTCGTAGGCGAAGCCGCGCAGACCGAGCAGGTGGCGGACCCGGTCGGCGAAGAACGGCTCGAGAGCCTGGCGGATGGCGTCGGCGCTCTGAGTCAACCGGTCGCCGAAGAGGGCCGCGGCACGATCGAGCAACCGGCCGAAATCGAGCGGCAGGTCGCGCTCGAGGGCGATCCGCGCCACCCCCTGGGCCGCCCGCCGCAGGCCGAACGGGTCACGGCTGCCGGTGGGCACGAGGCCGAGGCCGAAGATGCCGACCAGGGTGTCGAAGCGGTCGGCGATGCCGACCACCGCGCCGGCCTTCCCCCGGGGCAGCGGGTCGTCGGTCGAGGTGGGTAGGTACTGGTCGTAGACCGCCTGCCACACCGCCTCCGGCTCGCCGTCCTCCCGCAGGTAGACGCCGCCGACGACCCCCTGGAGCGAGGTGAACTCCTTGACCATCTCGGTCACGAGATCGATCTTGAGCAGCCCCGCGGCGCGCCGGGCGCCGCCCTGCTCGTCGGCCCAACCGAGCTCCTCGCACACGGTGCCGGCCAGCCCCTCGAGACGCGCGGTCTTGTCCGCGTAGCTGCCGAGGGCGGCGTGAAAGGCGAGCTGCTCGAGCTCCCCGGCCCGGTCCACCAGCGGCCGCTTCCGGTCCTCCTGGTAGAAGAACCGGGCGTCGGCCAGACGCGCCTCGACCACCCACTCGTTGCCGGCCCGCACCCGTCCCGCCGGATCGTCGGGGCGATCCATGACGGTCAGGAACCGGGGCAGCAAGCTGCCCTCGCCGGTGGGAGCTTCACTTGTCCCCTCCACAGTCAGGGCGCTCTGGTGGTCCTTCAGGCTGGTGATCAGCACCTCGCGGGGAAGCTCCAGGAACGACTCGTCGAAGCCGCCCTCCATGACGCCGGGGATGGCGCACATGGCGGCCAGCCGGCCGAGCAGGTCCGGGTCCTCGACCAGGCGCCCGCCCACCGCCTCGGCGCGCTCGACCATGGCCGCGTGGAGCCGGTCACGCCGTGCCGCCGGGTCGGTCTCGATGCCGCGCTCGGCGAGCTTCGCCTCGAGGTCCGCCGCCCCGGTCACCGCCACCTCCTGCGGCGAGAGCACCGGGTGGCCGGCGGTGCGGTCCCCGGCGGTCACACCGAACAGCTCGAACGGCACCACCGCCCCGTCGAACAGCGACACGATGCCGTGGACCGGCCGCACCCACGGCCCTCTGGACTCGCCCCACCGCATGGTCTTGGGCCACGGGATCTCGGTCAGCACCTTGGGGACGAGCTCTGCCAGCACCTCCGGCGTCGGCCGCCCCTTCACCCGCTGGCGGGCGACGACGTACTCGCCCTTGTCGGTCTCGACCCGCTCGAGCGCCTCCGGCGCGAGGCCGAGCCTCTTGGCGAAGCCTGCGAGCGCCTTGGTCGGGTTCCCCGCGTCGTCGTAGCAGATCCGCGCCGGCGGCCCCACCGACTCCTCGTCCCGGTCGGGCTCGGACTCCGGCACCCCTTCGAGCACCACCAGCAGCCGTCGCGGGGTGAACCCGGTCGACACCTTGGTCGGCCCGAGGGCGCGGCCCATGAGCTCCTCGAACAGGCGGGTCGCCAGGTGCTTGACCCCCGGCTCCAGCATGCGCGCCGGGATCTCCTCCGTGCGCACCTCGAGCAGGTACTCCTTCCCGGTGCCGCTCATCGGGCACCTCCCGTCTCCGCCGCCGCGCCGTCACCGCCGGCGCCGGCGCCCCCCGGCCGGTCCCTCCGGCCGAGCAGGGGAAAGCCGAGCTCCTCGCGGCTCGCCACGTAGGCCTTGGCGCAGGTGACCGCCAGGTCGCGCACCCGCTTGATCAGCGCCACCCGGTCGGTCACCGAGACCGCGCCCCGGGCGTCGAGCACGTTGAACAGGTGGGAGCACTTCAAGGCGCACTCGTAGGCCGGCAGCACCAGCCCCGCCTCCAGGCACCGGCCGGCCTCGCGCTCGTAGCCGTCGAGCTGTTGGCGGTAGAACGCCACGTCGGCGACCTCGAAACAGTACTTCGACTGCTCGACCTCGTCCTGGTGGCGGACCTGGCCGTAGGTCGGCCCCCCCGGCACCCAGTCGAGGTCGTAGACGCTCCGGGAGAGCCCCAGGAACATGGTGATCCGCTCGAGGCCGTAGGTGATCTCGACGCTGATCGGGTCGAGCTCGAGGCCGCCCGCCTGCTGGAAGTAGGTGAACTGGGTGATCTCCATGCCGTCGAGCATCACCTGCCAGCCGACGCCGGCCGCGCCCAGGGTCGGCGCCTCCCAGTTGTCCTCCTCGAAGCGCAGGTCGTGGACCGTGAGGTCGAGGCCGATCGCCTCCAGGCTCTTGACGTAGAGCGCCTGGACGTCGTCGGGCGAGGGCTTGAGCACCACCTGGAGCTGGTAGTGCTTGCCCAGCCGGAACGGGTTGTCGCCGTAGCGCCCGTCGGCCGGGCGCCGGGAGGGCTGCACGTAGGCGACCCGCCAGGGCTCGGGGCCGAGCACGCGCAGGAAGGTGTCCGGCGCCATGGTCCCGGCGCCGACCTCCAGGTCGTAGGGCTGCTGCAGGACGCAGCCCTGGCCGGCCCAGTACTCGGTCAGGCGGAGGATGAGTTGTTGGAAGCTCTGCTGCATGGAGTCGTCTCGGGGCAAGGTCATGAACGGTTCAGGTCGGGGCGCATGCGTTCGATCACACCGTAGCTCTTGAGCTCGCGGCCGAGGAAGCGCCGTCGTACCTCGGCCGCGAGGCGTTCGGCCCGCCGCAGCGTGTCGTCGCCCGGGGGCCGCGCGGCGAAGCTGTCCAGGCGCTCCGCTCCCACGCGCAGCAGGAGCTCGAGAACGTCGGAGCCGATCGGCAAGCCGCCACCGGCACCGACGCCGGCCGGGCCTTCCACGCCGCGGGCGGCGCAGTCCACACACACCAGGTGATCGTCGCTTCGCGGCAAGACCGCCCCGCCGCGCGGGAAGGGCCGCTCGCACACAGGACACTCTCGGGGTGGTGGAAAGATGCCGGAGAGCCGTAACACCCAGGCCTCAAAATACCGCGCCGCGGCGTCGCGGTCCACCCCCCGAAGGAGGGCTTCGATCGTCGAATCGAGCAGCCGGAACCACAGATCGCCCGGCTCGTCCTCCTGGACGAACTCCACCAGGTGGTCGGCAAGGTAGCTGCCCAGCAGGATGCCGTCGAGATCCTGCTGGAGCTTGTGGGCCGGCCGGACGAGCTCCACCTCGCCGATCCGTACCAGGTCGCGCCCCTCCTTCTCGAACCAGTGCACCGCCACCTTGGCGAGCGGCTGGAGCTGGCCGGCGAACCGGGAGTACTTGCGCCGGGCGCCGCGGGCCACCCCTTTCTTCTTGCCCCGCTCGCGGGTCAGAAGGGTGACGATCCGGTCCTTCTCGTGGAGGTCGAAGACGTCGAGGATCAGGGCCTCGCCCTGGAAGGCTCGCATCCGGCAAAGCCTACACCGGGCGGCGGAGAGCTGCCGCGTCGGGCATTCCGGACCTACCGGATCTACCGGACCAGCCAGCCGATCATGGCGGTGGCGAGGCTGAAGTAGATCAGGATGCCGGTGATGTCGTTGGTGGTCGCCACCAGGGGGCCGGAGGCGATGGCGGGATCGACCCCCAGGCGCTCGAACAGGAGCGGGATCAGCGAGCCGTTGACCGACGCCAGCACCAGGGCGCAGAACATCGCGCCGCCCACCACCAACGAGTACATCGGGTTCTGCTCCAGCACGGCCGCGGCCACCGCCACCACCGACGCGCAGGAGACGCCGAGCAGCAGCCCCACCTTGAGCTGACGCCACAGGAACTGGCGGGTGCTCGCCTCGCCGCGGCGCAGGCGCCCGGTCGCCAGCCCGCGCACCGCGATGGTCGAGGTCTGGTTGCCGACGTTGCCGCCCATGCCCATGATCACCGGTACGAAGGTGACCAGGAAGAGGGCGTCCTTGAGCTGGATCTGGAAGTGCTTGAACAGCAGGCCGGTGAGCACGCCGCCGGCCAGGTTGACCAGCAACCAGGGCAGCCGGATCGAGGCGACCTTGAACGAGCGCTCCTGGTAGAGGATCTCCTCGTCCGAAGTGCCCGCCATCTTGAACAGGTCCTCGGTCGCCTCCTCGCGCAGCACGTCGACGATGTCGTCGTAGGTGACGATGCCGACCAGGTGGCCGTCGGAGTCGACCACCGGCAGGGCCAGCAGGTCGTAGCGGGTGGCGAGCTGGGCCACCTCCTCCTGGTCCGTGTCCGTGTGGACGCTGATCACGTCCCGGGTGGTGACCTCGGCCAGGGTCTTGGCCGGCCGGGCCAGCAGGAGCTGGCGCAGCGACATCACCCCCGACAGGCACTCGTCCTGGTCGAGCACGTAGAGGTAGACGACCAGCTCCAGCTCCCGGTGCTCCTGGATCGCCGCCACCGCGTCGCGCACCGTCGTGGTCTCGGGCAGCGCGAAGAACTCCCGGGTCATGATCCGGCCGGCGGAATCGTCCTCGAAGGTGAGCTGGCTCTGGACGTCCGACAGCGACTCGACCCCGACCAGGGAGAGGATCGCCGGGCGCAGGTGCTCCGGAACCGACTCGATGACGAACACCTGGTCGTCGACCGGCATCCCTTCGAGGATCGAGGCGACCTCCTGCGGCTGGAGGCGTTCGAGCAGGCCGAGCCTGAGCGGCGCGTCGAGCTCCGCCAGGACGTCGCCGGCGCTCTCGCGGTCGTCGTCGACCAGGATGCGGAAGGTGTCGATGCGCTCCGCCGGCGTCAGGCCGCGGAACATGACCGCGATGTCCTCCGGGCGCACCTTCCCCAGCAGCTTGGTGATGCTTTGTCGGCTCCCCTTGCGGACGAACTTCCGCAGAAGCTCGGCCTGCTGCTCCGGCCGCTTGACAGTGACGACTCGCACGGAAATGGAGCGTAGCACAGGACTTCTGGTAGGTTCCTCCCCGTGCTCGAAACACGCAGAGTCAGTCCTCGCCCCGGCTGGGAGGACGTCCTCGCCTACCTGGAGCGAGGCACGGTGCTGGTCGTCGGAGCGGCCGGAACCGGCAAGACGCCGCTGGCCGGATTCCTCACCGCCCAGCTCGGCCGGGGCCTTCCACGGGTGGCCGAGATCGACGCCGACCCGGGCCAGACCTCGATCGGCCCGGCCGGCTGCCTGGGCCTCGCCCTGACCAGCCCGTGGCGGGCGCCGGCCGCCCAGTGGTTCGTCGGCGCCACCTCGGCCAGCAGCCTGCCGCTCCAGACCGTGGTCGGCACCGCGCGCCTGGCCGAGCGCGCCCGGCAGGAGGGGGCGGAGCTGGTGGTCCTGGACGCGCCGGCGGTCGAAGCGCCCCCGCCGAACGGCGACGGCCGGGGCGACGTCCGCGGCACCGATCCGAGGGTCTGGGAGCTACTCCACCACATGGTCCTGGCCACAGGTGTGGACCAGGTGGTGGCGATCGAGCGCAACGGCGAGCTGCGGCCGTTCCTCGACGTGGTCAAGGGACGGATCACGGTCTACCGGGTGCCCGAGTCGACGGGGGACGAGCCGCCGGGGGACCGGCGAACGGCCGCGCGGCGCCGGGCGGCCGAGTCCCGCCTACGGGCCCACCTGGCCGACGCCCGGCCGCTCCGCTTCGCCCGCCGGCGCATCCTCGACAGCGCCTGGACCCCGGGAGCCGAGGCGCAGACCGGGTCGATCGTCGGCCTGCTCGACGACGAGGGGTTCTGCCTCGCCCTGGGGGTGGTCGAAGAGGTGGCCGAGGACTCGGTGGTGCTCCTCACCCCCTGGCGCGACCGCCGGGCCGTCGCCCGGCTCCAGGCCGGGACCCTCCGGGCACGGCAGGTCGAAGGGCCGGGCGACGAGCCGGCGGCGGAGTGGGAGCTACTGACCGGGGGAGAGGGAGCGTAGCGAGGGGTCTGCCGGAGCGGTGCGGGAGGCCCCACACACACGCACACCACCCACGGCTGCCTGTTGGGAGCCGGGCTGATGGGACAGGAGGAGCAGGTAGGAGCGTCCCCCTCCAGAGCTCTGCCACCTCTCCTGGCGCCCGACACCTCGTCACCGGCGGCCAGCTACGGGACGTCTGACGCACCCACCCCACTACCGGCCCCAGAGGCACTGGGTCTGCTGGCCGAAGCGGCAGTTGAGCACGCGGTCGGGCAGGGAGTAGATCGGCCCGCCGTCGTGAGTCATGACCAGCGCCAAGGCGAGACGGCGGGTCGCGGAGAAAGGAATCTCCGCGTAGGGGATGAAGATCTCGGTAACCTGGCCATCGACAGGATGGACGGGGCGGTCAAGGGGGTACTCGATGCGGGTCAACTGATTGAGAGAGACCGGATCGAACCCGCCCTGTTCGATGTGCTTGAAGGTCGCAAAGAGAGAGAGCTCTCGGTCGAGCCCCCAGGTGACCCAAGCTAGCTGGAGGAGCAGCCCGCGCTCGGTCAAGTCCGCCGTACAGACATCCAGGAATGCACGGACCGTGAGGTGCAGCCTCTCGCTGTCAGATGAGTCGATCAGCACCGCCCGGTCACGTTGAAGAGTGCGAAAGCCCATCGCCCCCACCCGCGGGGCATTCCTCAGGTCCAGGCAGTCCCGAATCAATGCGTCTTCGAGGATCGCGACGCGCGCATCGAGCCGATCGATCCGGCCGCCCAAGCGATCGACCCGGGCCTCGAGAGCCATCATCCGGCGATCCAGCTCTTCGATCCCTGCCTCGAGCCTGGCCTGATCCTCCTTGATCCTGGCCACCGCCCCGCCGACATCTCTCACCTCTCCACGCAGCACAGCGAGCGCCCTGTCGACAAGCTCCAGCTCACTCTCGACCGCTTCCACGGCCTCTTGGCGGAGGGTCTGCTCTTCTCCGACGGCGGCTGCCACCTCGTCGACCTCGCTCTCGATCACCGTATGGAGATCGGCCCTGACGCTCTCCAGTTGGGATGCCAGATCCTCACCCAGCAGCCGATCCAGGATCTTTCCGCCCTCATAGGCGACAAAGAAGCCGCTGAGAGCTTTGCCCGCCGACTTGAGAGCGCCCGGAACCAGGACACCGAGGATCTTGGAGAAGCCAGCCGCCTCGGCCACGCCCGGGGAGCCCATACCCGCGAGGCACAGGGCGAGGAGAACCATGGCACCTCTTCGCCGACCGTTCATCAGGTTCCTCCCGCTTCGTGCCGCGGCGACAACCGAAAAAGACCAGACTCTCTACACCTTCATGTTTCAGCGAATATACCAAGATCAGCCAGGACTGAAAGCGATGAATGAGGCCGACGGTCGTTCCATCGACCCGGTAGGCGAATGGCAGAGGTGACCTGACCGATCACTCTCCCAGCAGAATCTCTCGATCGATATCCGCCAGCACGTTCCGGCGCTCGCGCCAGTCTTCCTCGACCCGGACGTGGAGATCGAGGAAGACACGCGATTCGAGGTACTGCTCCAAATCGAGGCGGGCCTCGGTGCCGATGGTCTTGATCATGCTGCCGCCCCGGCCGATGAGGATCTTCTTCTGGCCCGGCTTTTCCACCAGGATCGAGGCGCCGATCTTGATCAGGCCCCGCCCCTCTTCCGAACCGGCCTCTTCCCAGGTCTCGAGCAGGACGGCGGTGGCGAAGGGCAGCTCGTCGCGGGTGTGCTCGAGGATCTTCTCGCGGATGCGCTCGGCGGCCAGGAAGCGCTCCGGGTGGAGGGTCAGCAGCTCGGGGTCGTAGGCGGGCGGCCCTTCGGGCAGCAGGCCCCAGAGCAGGTCGAGCAGGCGGTCGCAGCCGTCGCCGGAGAGCGCCGAGATCGGCACCACCTCCTGGAACAGCCCGGAGTCGGCGTAGCGGGCGATGGTCGGCAGGAGCGACGGCTTCGAGACCCGGTCGATCTTGTTCAGCAGGGCGAGCTTCGGACGGCTCGTGCGCTCCAGCAGCTCGACCATGTACTGATCGCCCGAGCCGAAGCGCTGGGTGGCGTCGACCAGCAGGCAGACGACGTCGGCCTCGTCGAGGGCGTCGACGGCGTAGCGCACCATCTGCTTGTTCATCCGGTGGAGCGGCTTGTGGACGCCCGGGGTGTCGTAGAACACCATCTGGCCCCGCTCCGCCGAGAGGATGCCCACCAGCCGGTGGCGGGTGGTCTGCGGCTTGTCGGAGACGATCGCCAGCTTCTCGTCGAGCAGCCGGTTCATCAGCGTCGACTTGCCGGCGTTGGGCCGCCCGATCAGGGCGACGGTCCCGAACCGGGTTGCGCCGGCGACGGCGCCGGTCTGGTCCTGATCCTCACTCACGTTCTCTCCTCCTCGGCCGGCTCGGGGCCGCCCTGCGGTGACCAACGGCTCGACCCGCACCCGCGAGACCCGCCGCTCCTCGACCTCCTCGACCGTGTAGCGCAGGCCGTAGCCTTCCACCATGTCGCCCACCGCCGGAACGTCGCCGTGCAGGCTGAAGACCATTCCGCCGACGGTTTCGTAGGGCACCTCGCCCAGGTCGACGCCGAACAGCTCCTCCAGGACGTCCACGTCCGAGGAGCCGGCGAGCCGCCACGCCCCGTCGGCCAGCAGCTCGTTCTCCGGGTGGGCCTCTTCGTGCTCGTCGACCAGCTCGCCGACGATCTCCTCGACCAGGTCCTCGACGGTGACGATGCCCGCCGTGCCGCCGTACTCGTCCACCACCACCGCCATCTGCTGGAAGCGCGCCTGGAGCTCTTTCAGGAGCTGCCCCAGCGGCTTGGTCTCGGGGACGAAGAACGGCGGGTTGGACAGCGACCGGGCGCTCGGCCGCGGACCCGCCCCGTCGCCGTCGCCGTCGGAGGCTTCGGCTCCGGCGTGCAGGCCGCGGAGCAGGTCCCGGATGTGGAGGATGCCGACGATGTGGTCGGGCGAGCTCTCGTAGAGCGGCAGCCGGGAGTGGCCCGACTCGACGAACCGGTCGGCCAGCTCGTCGAGATCGCTGTCCACCGGCGCGCACCAGACGTCGATCCGTGGCGTCATCACGCTGCGCACGGCGGTGTCGCTGAAGTCGACGATCCCCCAGACCATCTCCCCCTCGCCCGGCTCGAGGATGCCTTCGCGGGTGCCGACGTCGATGAACGCCTCGATCTCGTCCTCGGTCGCCTCCTCCTCGTCCTGCTCGGCCCGGCGGCGCGCCGCGTCCTCCGGGAAGAGCATCACCGCGAGGCCGATCAACGGGGTCAGGAGGAGGGCCAGCAGACGGTAGACCGGCGTCAGCCGCTCGAGCGCCCGCTCCGGGTCCCAGGCGACCAGGAACCGGTTGCCGATCTCGTTGGCCACGATCACCGGGATCAGCAGGACCGCCGCCCAGACCACCGCCGGCTCGGCGGCGTCGACCAGCCCCGCCTCGCCGAGCCAGCCGGCTAGGCTGCACATCAGGGCCACCGGCACCAGCTTGGCCAGGGCCGAGAGCAGCAGGCGGAAGGCCTCGAACCGGGCCGGCTGCTCGTAGCACCGCCGCAGCCGCCCTTCGGCCTCCTCCGTCCAGTGGCGCAGGCGGATCGGCCCGGAGCGCTCGATCAGTGCCGACAGGGTCGAGACCAGGAGCGACAGCGCCAGCAGGACGATCGAGATCCACAACAGGCCGGCCTCGAAGCTCGCGCCCAGGGCGCCGAGGTCAACGCCGTCAGCCATCGCTCCGCTCCTCCCCGTCGCCGCTCGCGTCCGCGGCCGCCGCGCTCTCCTCCTCGTCCTGGCCCGGGTCCCCGATCCACCGCGCACGCAGGCCGGCCTCGAGCCGTTCCATGGTGCCGTCGTCGGTCTCGTGGTCGTAGCCCAGGCAGTGGAGCACGCCGTGGAGCAACAACACCCGCAGCTCATCGCCGGTGTCGTGGCCGGCGCGTGCGGCCTGGCTCCGGGCCACCGGCACGCAGAGCACCACGTCGCCCAGGTGGACCCCGTCCGGCGTCTCCTCGCCCGGGAACGACAGCACGTCGGTCGGATAGTCCTTGCCCCGGTAGGTGCGATTGAGGCGGCGCATCTCCCGCTCGGTGGTGAAGCGCACGGCGAAGCTGTCCGCCGTCGGCGCCAGCTCGGCCACCAGGCGCTCGAGCCAGGGGCCCAGCTCCGGCTCGTCGCCCTCGGGGAACTCTCCCGGGTTCTGCAAGGCGACCTCGCAGGTCGCGTCTCGGTCCGTGGAATCCATCGCGCGTCAGGAGGCCCGCGCCGTTTCGGCCGGCCGCTCCGGCCGCCGATCGCCCTTCTCGCCTCGAAAATCGAAGCCCGGGTAGTCGATCCGCTGGTGGAAGATGGTGGTCAGCACGCGAATGAAGGACTGGGAGACCCGGTCGATGTCGGAGAGGGTCAGGTCGCTTTCGTCGAGCTGGCCGTCTCGGAGGCAGTCGTCGACGATCTTGCCGACCAGGGTGCGGATGTGGACCGGCGTCGGCTCGGACAGGGTGCGGCTCGCCGCCTCGACGCCGTCGGCCAGCATCAGCACCGCCATCACCTTGTTCTGGGGCTTCGGCCCGGGGTAACGGTACTTCTCCTCGGTGACGTCCTCTTCCCGCTCGGCCCGGTCCTGGGCGCGCTGGTAGAAGTAGGTGATCAGGCGGGTGCCGTGGTGCTGGGCGATGGCGTCGCGCACCGGCCGGGGCAGGCGGTACTCCTCGGCCAGCGCCAGGCCGTCCTTGACGTGGTTGATGATGATCAGCGCGCTCATCGACGGCACCAGCTTGTCGTGGCGGTTCTGCCCCGGGTGCTGGTTCTCGACGAAGTAGTCCGGGCGGAAGACCTTGCCCACGTCGTGGTAGAGGCCGCCGGTGTAGGCCAGGACCGAGTCGGCGCCGATCACGTCGCAGCCCTCCTTGGCCAGGTTGGCGACCATCAAGGAGTGCTGGAAGGTGCCCGGCGCCTCGAACGCCAGGCGCCGCAGGAGCGGCAGGTTGGCGTTGGCCAGCTCGACCAGCTTGATGTCGGTGGTGATCCCCAGCAGCGACTCCAGGATCGGCAGGGCGAAGCTGCCGACCGCCGCCACCATCAGGCCGCCGCCGAACGCGCACAGGCCGTCGAACAGCAGTTGGAGCGGCTCGACCGTGCCGCCCGAGGTCAGCGCCGTCAGCAGCACCACGGCGACCACGTTCAGGCCGCCGACCAGCAGCCCGACGCGGATCAGCGTCAGGCGCTGCTTGATCTGGTACGCGTCGACGGCGTAGACCGCGCCGAGGGAGCCGACGGCGGCGTAGAGGGTCACCCAGAGGGCGTCCGCGCCCACCAGCCGGCTGACCAGGAGCGAGAACAGGAAGACCAGCAGCGCCGCCGTCGCGCGCCCGAACAAGAGCGCCGCGATCAGCGCCAGGCCGGCGAACGGCACCCCGAAGACGTAGCTGCGCACGGAGTCGAACGGCGGCGCGTCGAACGACGCCGCCAGCGCGGTGGCGACCGCGAAGCAGAACTTGGTCCCCAGCAGGCTGACCAGCAGCAGCAACAGCGTCTCGCCGTAGGAGCGGCGCTGGCCGTGGCCGGCCGCCTTCACGACCCCCTTGGCGCCGGCGCCGATCCACACCGCCAGGGCCGCCAGGCCGAGCAGCGAGAAGGTCGCCAGGATCGGCAGCAGCCGCGTGGCCATGCGGTCCTTGCCGGTGATCTCCGAGATCGTCCGGGCCGCCGCCGGGTCGATCTGGTCCCCCTTGCGGACGATCACCTGCCCCTTGCGGATCTGCTTGAAGACCGGCGGCGTCGCCGCCGCCGCCGCGTCGCGCCGCTCCAGGGTCTCCTTGCGGTTGGGCGAAAGGTTGGCCGGCAGGTTGGCCATCAACAGGTCTACCACCGCCCGCCGCTGGGAGCCGGTCAGGTCGCGCCAGTCGCCGACCTCCGCCTCCAGGAAGTCGCGCACCTCGTTCGGGTACTCGAGATGGTCGTAGAGGTCGTAGTGGCGCTGCTCCTCGCCGGTGCGCAGGTTGCGCAGCGTCACCCCGCGCACCCGGTTTTCGAGCAGCCGGGCCTTGCCTTCGACGATCCCCCGCCGCAGGGCGCGCCCGGCGACCGTGCGCACGCGGTCTTCCAGGTCGTCGGCGAAGCCGGTGCCGCGCAGGGCGACCGCCTGATCCGGGGTGACCCGCAGCCCGGAGCCACCCGCCAGGACCGACGCCTCGTCGGACGGGGCCAGCTCCTCCGGCGCGCTCCCCTGCTCGTCGGCCGCGGCCTTCCCGGACGCCGCGCCCTTGCCGGAGCTCCGGTCCTTGGGCGGGGCCGCTTTGCGGTCCGCGCCCCTCCCGGCCGCGTCGCCGTGCGACGGCGCCAGCACCTGGCGGCCGGTGGCGAACAGGGCGGACAGGCGCTCCTCGACCTCGTCCGCGGCCCCGGGGTCGAAGTCGTAGACCGGCTGCACCTCGTCCCGCGCCTGGTTCTGCTTCTCGAGGGTGGTCTCGTCGTCCGGGACCAGCAGGTCCTCCGGCGCCACGTAGTCGCGGCTCGCCACGCCGCCCTCGATCACCTTCGGCGCCGGCACGAAGCCGCCCGGAGTCAGCGCCCAGGTCCCGACCAGGAGAAGCAGCACGACCCACAGGGCGGGCATCTCGAGCAGGTGCTCCCAGAGCTCGCCGCCGCGGCCGGTCAGCCGCGCGAGCCAACGCCAGCGCTCCGGGCTCTGCGGGGGTGCCGCGATGCCCTGGAGCGCACCGGCGCGCCCGCCCGCCGAGGGGGCGGCACCGCTGCCGGTCTTGCTGGTGGTCTTTGCCATGGGTCGGATGACGCCTTCGGCGGAGCCCCGGGACGATGCGCCGCCGGGGTGACTTCCGGGCTGCGCAGGCCCGCTCAGGGCTGCACGAGCTCGCTCAAGGACGCTCGGTCCGGGCCTCCTCTTCGGCCGCCTCGCGCCTGGCCCGATCCTCCCGCGACCGCTCCTTCCGGGCCTGCTGCTGCTCGTAGCGTTCGTACGCCGTGATCACCTGCTGCACCAGGGTGTGGCGCACCACGTCCCGCTCGTCGAAGTAGAAGAAGCGGATGCCGTCGATGCCGGAGAGCACCAGCTCGGCCTCGCGCAGGCCCGAGCGCCGCCCCTGGGGCAGGTCGACCTGGGTGACGTCACCGTTGATCACCGCCTTCGACCCGAAGCCGATCCGGGTCAGGAACATCTTCATCTGCTCCGTGGTGGTGTTCTGGGCCTCGTCCAGGATGATGAAGCTGTCGTTGAGCGTGCGCCCGCGCATGAAGGCGATCGGCGCCACCTCGATGATCCCCCGTTCGAGCATCCGGCCGACCTTCTCGTAGCCGATGATGTCGTAGAGGGCGTCGTAGAGTGGCCGCAGGTACGGGTTGACCTTCTCCACCAGGTCGCCGGGGAGGAAGCCGAGCTTCTCGCCCGCCTCGACCGCCGGCCGCGCCAGGACGATCCGGCGCACCTTCTTCTCCACCAGGTAGGCGGCCGCCATGGCCACCGCCAGGTAGGTCTTGCCGGTGCCGGCCGGGCCGATCGAGACGACGATGTCGTCGTCGATCATCGCCTTGAGGTAGGTCTGCTGGCGGAGCGTCCGCGGCTTGACCAGCCGGTTGACCGACGCCAGCATGCCCGCCGGCTGGAAGAAGTCGATCAGCGACGCCTCCGGATCCTCCTGGACCACCCGGACGGCGACCCGCATGTCCGCCGGCTTGAGCTGGAAGCCGCGCTCGGCGAGGGTGCGCAGCTCGGCGAGCAGGTGCTCGACCGCCTGCGCGCCCTCCGGGCTGCCGGTGATCGACAGCTCGGAGCCGCGGGCCGAGAGCTCGACCCCGAACGCCCGCTCCATGCGGCGCAGGTTCTCGTCGTGGATTCCGAACAGGGTCTCGAGACCCTCCTCGGGCAGAGTGACCTGGCTCATCGAGGAGGTGGCGGGGAAGCTGGTTGAGTTCGCGACGTCATGAATGGGTGGCCTGCCAGTTTACCAGCTCGGCCGCCGAACAGGTCATCTCCCATGAGCGCCGAGGCTTCCGGGAGGAGGCGTCTCTCCCCCCGGAGGGCGATCTCAGCCTCACTTCTTCGAGTAGTCGTAAAACCCGCGGCCGCTCTTGCGCCCGTGGCGCCCGGCCAGCACCATCTGCTTGAGCAGCGGCGGCGGCGCGAAGCGCTTCTCCCGATACTCCTCGAACATGATGTTGGCGATGTAGTACGTGGTGTCGAGGCCGACGAAATCGAGCAGGGTGAACGGCCCCATCGGGTAGCCGCAGCCGAGCTGCATGCCCTTGTCGATGTCCTCGAGGGTGCCGACTCCCTCCTCGTAGGCGCGGATGGCGTCGAGCAGGTAGGGCACCAGCAGGCGGTTGACGATGAACCCCGAGTTGTCGCGGCAGGCGATCGGCTGCTTGCCGACGGCCGCGGCCCACTCCATGACCGTGGTGAAGGCCTCGTCCGAGGTCACCAGGGTGCGCACCACCTCGACCAGCTTCATCACCGGCACCGGGTTGAAGAAGTGCAGGCCGAGGAAGCGGTCCGGACGGGACGTCGCCATGGCGATCTGGGTGATGGTCAGCGACGAGGTGTTGGAGGCGAAGATCGCGTCCGCCTTGACCACCCGGTCGAGGTTGCCGAAGGTCTTCTTCTTCTCGTCCAGGTTCTCGACGATCGCCTCGACCACCAGGTCGCAGTCGGCCAGGTCGTCGAGCTCCACCGTGCCGGAGATCCGGCCGCGGATCTCGTCGCTTTGAGCGGCGTCCAGCTTGCCCTTTTCCACCGCCCGGCCGAGCGACTTCTCGAGCCGCCCGAGCCCCTTCTCCAGCAGGTCCTCGCTGACCTCGCGCACCACCGTGGTGTGGCCGCCGCGGGCGGCGACCTCCGCGATCCCCGACCCCATCAACCCGCAGCCGAGCACGCCGATCTTCTTGATTTTCATGGTTTGGAATCTCCTCCTTCGATGTGACCAATGATGTGAGCTCACCGGGAGCGAACCAGAGCATCCTACAGGGTCGGCGACCCGCCGCCCAAGCCCGCCCGGCTACCCGATCTCGACGATCCGCCGCGCGCCCTCGCCGGCACGCTCGAGCCGCACCCGGTGCGCCCCCAGGACGGGGAACGGCAGCCGCTCGGCCCATTCGACGACCTTGACCCCCGGACCGGCGATCAGCTCCTCGATCCCGGCCCCCTCCACCTCTTCCGGATCGAGGCGGTAGAGGTCGACGTGGACGAACCGGCCGTGCTCCCCGTCGTGCTCGCGCACCAGCACGTAGGTCGGGCTCTGCACCTGCCGCGGGTCGATTCCCAGGGCCGACGCCACCCCCCGCGCCAGCACCGTCTTGCCCGCTCCCAGGTCGCCCTCGAGCAGCAGCACCCCGTTCGGCGCCAGCTCCCGCCCCAACGCCTCGCCCACCGCCTCCGTCTCCGCCTCGCTCGCCGTCGTCCAGGACCTTTTCGTCATCGGCGCTCCCCGCTACCGCTCGCGCAGCTCCTCGAACGCCGCCGGCAGCTCCTCGACCAGGTCGCCCGCGGCCAGGCCGACCGTGCCGTACCGCTCGGCCGCCCGGTCCCCCGCCCGCCCGTGGAGGTAGACCCCGAGCAGCGCCGCCTCGGGCGCCTCGTACCCCTGGGCCAGGAGCGCACCGATCAGCCCGGTGAGCACGTCGCCGCTGCCCCCTGTCGCCATGCCGGGGTTGCCGGTCGGGTTGACGTGGAGGGCGCCGTCGGGCGTCGCCACCAGCGTCTGATGCCCCTTGAGCACCACCACCGCGCCGGTCGCCGCCGCCGCCCGCCGGGCCGCCGCCCGCCGGTCGGCCACCACCTCGGCTGTCGAGACGCCGAGCAGCCGCCCCGCCTCCCCCGGGTGGGGGGTCAGCACGGTCGGCGCCGGCCGCTCGCGCAGCTCCTCGGCCCGGCCGGCGAAGGCGTTGATCCCGTCCGCGTCCAGCACCAGCGGCAGCTCGGCGACGAGGACGATGCGCCGGAGCGTCTCCGCCACCGCCGCGGTCTGCCCCATCCCCGGACCGAGGGCCAGGGCGCTCCGCCCGGCCGCCGCCGCCAGCACCGCCGCGGCCGCCGCCTCGGCGATCCTGCCGTCGCCGCCGGCCGGCAGGGGCAGGGTCATGGACTCGATCGAGGCGCCGTCCACGGTCTGGACGATCGGCTCCGGCACCGCCGCGGTCACCAGGCCGGCACCGGAGCGCACCGCGGCGCGGGCCGCCAGCACCGCCGCCCCCGCGGCGCCGACCGAGCCGGCCGCCAGCAGCAGGTGGCCGTAGGTCCCCTTGTGGCTCTCCGCCTCCCGCGGCACCAGCAGGGTGGCGAGCTCCTCCGCCACGATCAGGTGGAGCGGGCCGTCCGGCTCGCCCCAGTCCCGGTCGATGAGCGAGGCCGGCACCCCCAGGTCGGCGACCACCAGCTCGCCCATCGCCTCGGCCGCCGGCGACAGAACCTGCGCCGGCTTGGGCGCCCCGAAGGTCACCGTCACGTCGGCCACCAGGTGGGGGCCGAACGGCTCCGGCCGGCTGCCGTTGAGGCCGCTCGGCAGGTCGACCGCCAGGCGCGGCGTGGAGACCTGGCTCAGCCCTTCGACCAGCTCGGCGAGCTGCCCCTCGAGCGGGCGCCCGAGACCGGTGCCGAACAGGGCGTCGACCACCAGGTCGGCGGCGCGCGCCGCCGTCAACGCCCCGTCCAGGGCGTCGTCCGGGCCGATCTCGACCAGGGGGACGAGGGGCACCGCGTCCTCGCCCCGGGCCCGGCTCCGCGCCCCGCCCAGGGCCCGGCAGATGGCGAGCTGCGCCGCGGCGTCGCCCCGCGTCTCCCGGCCGCCGAACAGGAGAAAGCAGACCACTTGGTAGCCGCGGATCGCCAGGTGGCGGGCCAAGGCCAGCCCGTCGCCGCCGTTGTTGCCGGGGCCGCAGTAGATCGCCACGGCCGCCGCCTCCGGGAACGAGGTGGCGACCGCCTCCGCCAGCCCGAGCGCGGCGTTCTCCATCAACACCATGCTCGGCACGCCGAGCTCCTCGACCGCCGCGCGGTCGACCCGCGCCATCGCTTCCGCCGTGAGCACTCTCATGCCGACCTCCGGTTCAAGACTCGTTCCGCCCCCGCTCGTCCGCCGCCCCGTCGCGGGAGTCCCGGCCGGACCGATCCAGCAGGCCGAGGTCGGCCAGGACGCGCCGGGTCCGCGGACAGAGCGCCGGGTCCGCCACCGCCAGCTCGTCCATGAGGCGGCGGAGATCCTCGGGCGTGTCCACGTCGAGCGCCGCCGGCACCCACTCCAACCGCAGCCCCGCCGTCTCGATCCTCTCGACCGTCTGCCGCAGGACCCGCTCGGTGCTCCAGTCGACATCGGCGAAGAGCGCCGGCGTCAGGGCCCGGGCGGCGACCACGATCAGGTAGTAGCCGCCGTCGTGGCTCGGCCCCAGGACGACGTCGGCACCGGCCTCGACCCGTTCGAACGCCTCGCCCAGGACGTCGAGGTCGGCCGTCGGGTGGTCGCTGCCGAGGGCGGCGACCGTCGCCGCGCCGCCGTCGACGGTCGCGGCGGCCCGCAGGCCCCGGAACAGCCGCTCCCCCAGGTCGGCCCCCTCCTGGCGGAGCGCTGGCAGCGCCGCAGCTTCGGGAGAAATCGCGGTCTGAGGAAAAACCGCGGCCGTGGCGGAGTCCCGAGTGTCGGCGGATGAAGGGCTTGCCTGCGGACCCGACCCGGGGGACTCGGAAGTCACCGCCGGCAGCGCCTCACCGGGCTCGAGCGCCCAGGCGATCCGCAGCTCGAAGGCGCCCTCGCCCAGCCGTTCGACCAGGTCGTCGACGAACGCCTGGTGGACGACCGCCGCCTGCTCCGGCGTCAGCTCGGTGGTCAGGCGGGTCTTGACCCGCCCCGGCACGCCGGGCTTGGTGAAGAGCAGCAGCCGGCGGGTCGGCGTGGAGCCCTTCCCCGACTCCGGACAGCCCGGAGTGTCTGGAGAGTCCGGCGAATGGGACCGGAGGCCGGTGGTGGGCGGAGCGGCCATGGGGGCCGGATCATACCGCCTCGGTGGGGCCTCAGTGGGGTTCGCCGACGACGTCTCGCGCCACAGCCGGGGGTGCCTCCTCGGTCTCCTCTTCGTCGTCCTCACCGGCCTCGTCGCCCTCGTACGCCTGGTCCTCGTACGTTTCGCCCTCGTACCCCCGGTCGGTGTCGTCGTCCTCATCGGGCAGGCTTCCGGCGATCCAGGACCGGATCTGCGCCTCCTGCTCCGGCCCGATCTCCATCTGCGCCCGCCGGCAGAGGGTGATGGTGTTCTCCGCCACCGCCTCGCCGAGGCGCCGCGCGGTGTGGGGACCGGGGTCGCGCAGCGGGTAGCCGGAGTAGCTCAACCCCTTGAGCAGGAACGAGATCGCCGAGCGCGGGACCATGATCCCCCGGCCGTAGCAGCGGTCGCGGACGGCCTTCGAGGTGCGGGTCATGTGGAAGCCGTTGGCCTCCACCTCCCGGGCCGTCTCGGTGAGCACGGTGGCGTAGTGCTCGGGAGCCAGGTAGGGGGTGTCGGTCAGCTCGTGGACCGACTCGGCCAGCCGGGCGAGCTCCGGGCGCTCCTCGGCGAACAGGTCCCGCCCTTCGCGCTCGGCCGGATCGGCGTGGCGCTCCGGGTCGAAGACGGCGCCGGTCTCGGCCTCCGAGATCCGGATCGGCTCCAGGTCGAGGTGCTCCAGGAAAGCCTTGAACGAGCCGGCGCCGCGCCAGTTGAAGGCGCGCAGGTCGTCGCCGAACTCCTGGACCGCGAGGTGAGCGACCGTGGCCAGACCGAGAGGCCGGTCGGAGCGCTCGACCGTGTGCCGGACGAACTCCGCCAGCCGGGCGCGCTCGTCCTCCGGCAGCTCGATCCCCGGCGGCGTCACGTCCGTCGGCTCGGCCACGAGCCCGTCCTCGCCACCCTCGTCCCGCTCCGTCCGCTCGGTCTGGCCGACCCACCACGGGTCCTCGCCGAAGATCACCAGCCGGTCGCTGGCGGCCACCACGGCGTCGGTCATGGCCCGCAGCGAGAAGGTTCCGAGCCAGTTCTCGCCCTCGGAGAACTCCCGGAACTCCTTGTAGATCGCCGGCAGGTGGACCGGCTGGATGCCGCCGGTCATGGCGGCCAGCTCCTCGACCCGGGCGGCGATGCGCCGGAGCAGCTCGTCGGGCGGCTCCGACGGGGCGCGCTGGCCGGTTGCCGCCCCCTCCTCGCCGGTGATGCCCAGGGCCTGCTCGACGAACCGCTCCTCGTCCACCACCTGGTCGCAGACGCTGCGGTAGGCCGCCGCCGTCGGACCGGTGGCGAGCACGATGGTGTGCCGGTCGTGCTCGCGCAGCCGCCGCAGCACCGGCGTGAAGTCGGCGTCGCCCGAGAACAGGATGAACTCGTCGAAGCGGGTGGTGTGGCTCAGGGTGTCGACCATGTCGAGCGCCATTTGGATGTCGGTGCTGGTCTTGCCCTGGGCCGTCAGGGCCGGCGTGTCGACCACCTCGAAGCCGGCGCGGATGAAGAACGGCCGCGACCAGTGGAAGCTCTTCGGGTTGAGGTAGCAGCGCCGGATGAGGATGCGCCGGCGGCGGTCGCCGAGCGGCTCCCGGGGCCGGTCGGACGGCTCCCGGGACCCGCGGACGGATCGGACCGGCGGGGCGGAGTCGAGCGACCCCTCCAGCCAGCGCAGCCAGCGGATCGGGTTGCGGGCGAACTCCTCCTCGCCGCCCACGCCTCCCTGAGCCAGTCCGAGATAGATGTTGTCGAAATCGAGAAACAGGGCGGACCGGAGAACCGGGTGGTGTTCGACCGTCATCGAGACCCCCTACAAAGGCTCTTTTCGATGGAATTCGACACTCTCGAATTTTCTGGCAGGTCGTCTATCGACGAAACAGCGTAACGCTAACACAGAGATGTGTCAACTACTTCATCCGCGATCTCGGCTCCTCTCGCCCTTCGCCGGGAAACCCCGGCCAACCGGACCGGGCCGCACCGGGCCGGACGGAGTGTTAACGTCTCGATTCGTGCGAACTCTCACTCTGCTGACCGATTTCGGAGGCACCGACTACTACGTCGGCGCGGTCAAGGGAACCATCTTGCGTCTTGCCGGAACCGTCGACCACCTGGTCGACCTGTGCCACGACCTGCCGGCCGGCGACGTCGAGGGCGCGGCGGACCTGCTGGCGGCCGCGGCGCCGACCTTCCCTGCCGGCACGGTGCACCTGGCCGTCGTCGACCCGGGGGTCGGCAGCGCGCGGCGCATCCTGGCGGTACGCGCCGGCGGCCACCGTTTCGTGGCCCCGGACAACGGGCTGCTGACCCCGTGGCTGGCGCCGCCGCCGAGCCCGAGCCCATCAGCCCGTCCCGAGGACGCCTCCGTACCCGGCTCGCTCGAGATCCGCAGCGTGGTCCGGGAGGATCTCTTCCTGGCGGCTCCGGGAGCCACCTTCCACGGCCGCGACCGGTTCGCGCCGGTCGCGGCGGCCCTGCTGCGGGGAGAGCCGCTCGAGGAGATGGGGCCGGTGATCGACGACCCGGTGCTGCTCGAGCGCCCCCGGCCGACGCGCGACCCGCGACCCCCGGCGTCCGGCGGCGGCGCGGTCGTCCGCGGCCGGGTCGTGCGGATCGACCGCTTCGGAAACCTGATCACCGACGTGCCGGCGGCCTGGGTCGGGCGGTCGGAGGCCCTCCGTGGGCCGCGCGGGCCGCGGGTGGAGGTCGGCGACCGGGCCACCGAGCGCTGGATCGCCCACTACGCCGAGCTGCCGGACGGCGAGGCGGGCGCCCTGGTCGGCTCCCTGGGCACCGTCGAGCTGTCGCTCCGCTCCCGCAGCCTGGCCGCCGCGTGGTCGGTCGAGCGCGGCGCGCCGGTGCGGATCACCCTGCCCTCCTCGCCCGCCGGGTGAGGCCGGAAACTACCCCCGAACCTACCCCTGACACTACCCCGTCGGTCGGCTGGAAACTCCCTCCAAACCGTTACAATGACAGCGCAATGGACCACTGGACCGGACCCGAGCTCGATTCGGTTCCAGAACGACCGGACCGAGTCGTCAGGGGGCGCCCGGGCCCCGCTTGGCAAGCCGGAGGGACGAAAGAGGGCGAGAGATGACCAAGTGGGAATACAAGATCATCAATATCCGAAGTGAGAACTACCGGCTCGATCCGAACGCGGCGCCGCAGCTCAACACGCTGGGCGCCGACGGGTGGGAGCTGATCTCCATCACGTCGGTGAACTTCAAGAGCGGGGCGACGGACAACATCGCCATGGTGTTCAAGCGGCCGGTCGATTGACCGACTGACCGCGCCGAGCCGAACCGGAGCGGGTCCCCTCAGGGGCGGCGCTTCTTGCGCCGGCGGCGTCTGCCGAGCGCCAGGGCGAACCCGGCCGACGCCGCGACCAACGCGAGCAGTGTGTGCTTGGCCTTCGGGCGCAAGCCGGTCTCCCGACCGATCGACTCCTTGACCTCGGCCAGGCGGAGCTCCACCTCGCGGCGGCTCCTCTCGACCGCGTCCTGGCGTGCGTCGTCTCGGCTCATGGCGACTCTCCCGGTTCGTCCGTCTCGTCCTCGTCCCACGCGTCGTCCTCGTCCCTCCCGGACCCTTCCCCGAGCGGCCGGGCACCGGCGCCGACCTCGCCGACCGGGGCGAACACCCGGTCCTGCCACCACGCGATGTGGTCGTCCATGCGGTCGCGGGCGGTCGACAGCGGGTTCTGCCAGCGCCGGAGCCGGCGCGCACCGAGCAGCGCCAGCACGGCGACCACGACGAGGAACAGCAGGGTGACCGCCAGCGAGGCGCCCCACAGCGGCAGCCAGAGGGCCACGAGCTGAATCAAGAAGTAGGTCGCCACGCCGAGGGTCCAGAACGCGAAGGCCGCGGCCGCCCCGAACAGGGCGATCCCGATGGCGGCCTGCTTGGTCGACCGCGCCACGTCCTGCTCGAAGGCCTCCAGCTCAGCCTTGAGCAGCCCGAGCACGGCACTGCCCAGGGCGCGGAAGGTGTCGCTCCAGCGGCGGCGTCTACTCATCGAACCCCCTAGTTCACGTGCACCGTGGCGGTCACGAACGAATTGTTCGCGGCGATCTCGTCCCGAACGCCCACGGCGACCTTCTGCTCTCCGCGCCGCATCAGCAAGCTCACGGTGTAGATGAAGTCCTTGCCGTCGAGCTGGCCGATCTCGTCGGCCGACACCTGGACGGGCAGGAGGACGTGCTGGACGTCGGAGACGTCGCCCCGATCGTCGAGCGCCGCGAGGTAGAGCTTGGCCTGGGCCTGGTACGTATTGCCCCGCGGCACCAGAGTCAGCGAACGGAGCGGGACCCGCACCTTGACCGGCACCAGGAACAGCCCGTCGTCGCGCTGGTGGCTCGTGTCGAACGACAGGTCGAGATCGAGCGGGTTGGCGTAGTACGGGAAGTGGAGAGCGGCGAGCACGCCATCGCTCATCTGGTCGGCGCTGGTCTTGTCGCGGTAGCCGGTGCGGTGACGGAGCGAGTACTTGTGGCCGGCGGCGGCGCCCTTGAGCTTGACGTCGATCTTGTAGTAGCGCCCGTCGCCGCTATGGGCCGGCGAGTACCCCAGGGAGTAGTAGCTGCGGAAGTCCTGGGCCACCTTGTCGAGGATCGGCCCGACCCGGTTCAGGTTGATGATCGCCCGGCCGCCGGTCTCCTCCGCCAGCATCTGCAGCGGCGCCTGGAGGTTGTGGGTCCGCACCGAGTCGACGAACTGGAGCGAGCCCGCCTGGCCGCGGCCGAACTCGGAGGCGTCAGCCGACGACGGCGGGCGCAGGCCGGCCGCGTCGAGGGTGTAGAAGCTGACCCGGTTGGCGTTGGCGGTGGCGGCGAGCTCCTCGAACCGGCGCGAGGCGTCGTAGTCCAGCACCCGGGTCATGGCGCCCGAGCTCGAGTACTTCTGCTGCACGGCATGGAAGATGTCCTCGCCCGCGATCATCGGCACGCCGTCGCTGACGTAGAGGATCGCCTTGCGCCCGGGCAGCCCGGCCAGGGAGTTGACGATCTCGCGCATGGCGTCGATCGAGAAGAACAGGTCGTTACGGATCGACTCGGCGTAGGTCTCGGCCCAGCTCAGCGCCTCACCGGCGGACTGGGAGTCCTCGATCCGCCGCAGCGTGTCCCGGCGGTCGCTGTCGAAGTGGACGGCGTTGCCGGTGAGCTCGTCGACCTTGAACAGGGCGTCGACCACCGAGCGCGTGTCGCTGGTGAAGCTCCTGCGCACGTGGAGCGCGTGATCGTAGGTCACCAGCATCACCCGGTCCTGGGGTCCGACGTGACGGGAGACGAAGGAGCGCACGTCCTGGAGCACCCGGCGCCGGTTGTGGGGCCGGATGTTGTAGTTGTCGACGTAGAGGACCAGGCTCAGCCGCTGGTCCTCGGGGATCGTCGGCTTGGGCGCCAGCCCGGGGATCTGCTCCTTCGGCTCCGCGGTGTGCTCCTCCCCCGCCACCGCGCCCTGCGGCAGCGTCGGGCCGCTGCCTTCGGACTCGACCACCTGGCTGCCCTCGATGGCGTAGAAGTTGGTCAGGCTGACCTCGTTGCCGTTCTCGAGCACCTCGAAGTCCTTGGCGGTCAGCCCCTTCACCGGGTTGCCGTCGTGGTCGGTGACGTAGACGTCCACGTTCACCACGTTGACCTCGACCGTGTCGATGAACAGGTCGCTCTGGGACCCTTCCGATCCGTCATTGGACGCGGCGGGCTTCTCCTGCTCTGCCCGGGCGGGGCCGGCCATCGGGACGAGCAGCGCCAGCGCGGCGAGCGCGGCGAGGAACAGCGTGCGGAGAGTGCGGTCGATCATGGGATTCACATGCCTGCCTGGTCGGTTCGAAGGGGTGCCAACGAGGGCGATCATACCGCGCGGCCGACCGCCCGGAGCCGTCGTTCCAGGTGGTCGACGATCTTCTTGCCGTGGTCGCGCGAGTTCTCGATGAAGATGCGGTTGGTGAACTTTCCCGCCTGGAGGGTGCCGGCGATGTAGAGGCCGGAGACGTTCGATTCGCAGCTCTCCGGATCGAGCTCCGGGATCGCCGTCTCCTCGTCGACCTCGACGCCGGCGCCGCGCTGGAGCTCGACATCCGGCACGTAGCCGATCTGGAGATAGACGGCGTCGCACGAGACGAAATCGCGGCCGTTCGGCCCCTCGATCTCCGCCCCGCGCGGCGTCGCGGCGTCGCCGTCGTGGAAGGCGACCACCCGGCTCTCGAAGCGGGCGTCGATCGAGCCTTCGGCGATGCGGTTGTCGATGTCCGGCCGGATCCAGTACTTGACCGTCGGCTTGAGCTCCGCCCGGCGGTGGACCAGGGTCACCCGGGCGTCGTTGCGCCACAGGTCGAGGGCCGTCTTGGCCGCCGAGTTGCCACCGCCGACGATCAGCACATGCTGGCCGAAGTGGGCGTACGGCTCGGAGTAGATCGTGCGGATCCAGGGCAGCTCCTCGCCGGGCACCTCCAGATGCCGTGGATTCCAGAAGTAGCCGGTCGCGAGGGCGACCGCCCGCGCGCGCAGCGTCCGGGGGCCGCTCGCCGGCCGCGAGTGGACCAGGAAGCAGGCGCCGTCGGGAGCGGGCGAGGCCAGCGTCTCGATCCGGTCGACCGGCTCGAACAGCGCCAGCGGTACGCCGTGCCGCTTGACCACCTCCCGGTAGTAGACCAGCGCCTGGCGGCGGTTCGGCTTCGATTCCGGGATGGTGAACGGCACGTCCGCGATCTCCAGGCGCTCGCGGGTGGTGAAGAACACCAGGTCGGTGGGATAGGCCTGGAGGCTGGCGCAGAGCGGGCCCTGGTCCACCGCCAGCACCTCCATCCCCCGGCGCACCGCGGCGGCGGCGACGGCGATGCCGGTCGGACCGGCGCCGATGACGGCGAGATCGAGCACCCGATCGCTCATGACGGCTCCTCTTCCAGAACGTGGCGGTCGGCTCGACGGCCCGGCACAGCGAGCCCGGGTGCGCCCGGCGGCCCCGCGAGCGCGAACAGATGATCCACCGGCCCGTGGCCGCCGCCCAGCGGATAGGCGTGGGCGATCGCCTGCTGGAGGTAGCCGATTGCCCCGGCGGCCGCCGTGGCCAGGGGCTCTCCGGCCGCCAGCCGGGCGGCGAGCGCCGACGACAGGGTGCAGCCGGTGCCGTGGGTGGAGCGGCTCTCGATCCGGGGGTGGCGGAAGGCGCGCCCACCACCGAGGTCGGCCAGGAGGTCGACCACCTCGTCCCCCTCGCCGTGCCCCCCCTTGAGCAGGACCGCGCCGGCTGTGCCGCGGCCCCGCCCCACCCCGGTCTCCCGAGCGAGGGCCCGGGCGGCGGCCTCGCGCTCGGCGAAGCTGCCCACCGGCAGGCCGGTCAGCCGCGCCGCCTCGGGCAGGTTCGGCGTCACCACGGAGGCCAGGGGGAGCAGCTCCTCGCGCAGGGCGCCGACCGCCTCGTCGGCGAGCAGGGCGTCGCCGCTCTTGGCCACCATGACCGGATCGAGCACCACCGGCGGCGCGTCGGCGCCCAGACGCTCCAGCCAGACGGCGAGCACGCGGGCGACGGCGCGGACGATCGGCGCCCCGGCCAACATGCCGATCTTGACGCCGTCGACCCCCAGGTCGCCGAAGACGGCGTCGATCTGGGCCGCCACCACGTCCGGCGGAATCGGGTGGACGGCGGTCACGCCGCGGGTGTTCTGGGCGGTCACCGCGGTGATGGCACTCATGCCGTAGGCGCCGTGGGCGGCGAACGTCTTGAGATCGGCCTGGATGCCGGCGCCACCGCCGGAGTCGGAGCCGGCGATGGTCAGCAGGCGGGGCGGCCGCTCGGGCGGGGCGGGGCGGGGCGTGGTCGATCGGGGGTCGGGCTGCATCTCTTCGATCTCAAGTGCGCGGAGAGGGGCGCGAATTCCTGGCCTGGAGGGCGGTTCGGCGCGGGCCCGGGTCGTGACCCGGCTGGCGTACCGGTCGAGTGCGCCGGACTCCGTCCGCGGGGGCCCGGTGGGGCCCGACCGGTTCCGTCGGGGCCGACAGGCACTGGCGGGCACTGACGGGGGCCGAGGGCGCGGGGCCGCCTCCCGCTCGCCGCCCGCTCAGGCCCGTTCCGGAGCCCTGCGGCGGCGCAGCAGCAGGAACAGGGCGACGGCGACCACGCAGAGGCTGATGACCTGGGCCACGGTCAGGCCGCCGAAGAACCGGTCGTCCTTGGCCCGCAGGATCTCGACGCCGAAGCGCTCGGCACCGAGCAGGGCGAGCATCGCCATTCCGGTCACTCCGCCCCGCGGCCGGCGGCGGACCAGCCACAGCCCGAACGCCCAGATGCCCAGGCAGATTAGGGTCTCGTAGAGCTGGGTCGGGTGCACCTTCATCAACTGGGAGTCCGGGATGCTCGCCGGCACGTCGACGCCGAACTGGAAGCGCAGCGCCCCGGCGGTCGACGGCGGTGCCGCCCCCTGGGGGAAGGCGACGCCCCACGGCAGGTCGGTCGGCACACCGTAGTCGTCGCCGACCAGGAAGCAGCCGACCCGTCCCAGGGCGTAGCCGATCGCCAGCGACAGGCTCAGGGCGTCGACCGTCGGCCAGGTCGGGAGCTGGCGCCGGCGCATGACCCAGATCAGGGCCACCACGGCGAGCAGGAAGCCGCCGTACCAGACCAGGCCGGAGCGGTCGAGCAGCAGGTGCCAGTCGCCGTAGAGGACGGCGTAGTAGACCTTCGCGCCGATGATGCCGCCGAAGCCCGCGGCCAGCACCAACGTCGCGGCGTCCTCCTCGTCGCCCGCGCCGAGCCGGCGCATGCCCCAACGCAGTTGCATGAAGGCGGCGACGAACGCCACCATGAGCATCAGCCCGAACGAGCTGATGACGTAGCCGAAGACGCGGAAGAGTACGGGGTGCATGGGCGTAGGGAGCCCCGGAGGCGGGGCGCCCCCGGGGCCGCGGCAGATCCTACCATCCGCGCCACCCCGCGGGTCCCCAGTCCAGTACAATGCCGGGACTCATGCCGCCAGAACACCAGACCCGCAAGAGCTACGGTGCGCTCGCCGAGCTCGTCCGCGGCCACGACCGCCACGGGCGCTGGCTGGTGCTGACCCACGACAACCCGGACCCGGACGCCATCGCGTCGGCGGCGATCCTGGGCCGCATCCTGCGCAACGCCTTCAAGCAGAAGGTGACCCTCGCCTACGGCGGCATCATCGGCCGGGCCGAGAACCGGGAGCTGGTCCGGGTGCTGGGGACCAAGTTCAGCCACCTGCGGCACCTCAACCTGCGCCACTACAAACGCTTCGCCCTGGTGGACGCCCAGCCGCGGACCGGCAACAGCCAGCTCCCCGAAGACCGGGTGGCGGAGCTGGTGTTCGACCACCACCCGGAGCGGCAGACGATCGAAGGGGTGTCGCTGGCCGACATCCGCCCGGACTACGGCTCTACCGCGACCATCCTGGCCGAGTACCTCAAGGTCTCCGGCCTCCCTCTTCCCCGCTCGCTGGCGACCGCCGTGGTCTACGCCATCCGCTCCGAGACCCAGGAGTTCGGCCGCGAGTACACCCGGGCCGACAAGGCGGTCTACGACCGGATGCTGCCCGAGATCGACCGGCGGGCGCTGTCGCGCATCCAGAACGCCCGGCTGCCGATCTCCTACTTCGGCAACCTGCACGAGGCGCTCGAGAACCTGGAGACGGTCGACACCCTGGTGGTCAGCCACCTGAGCCACGTCGACCAGCCGGACATCGTGCCGGAGATCGCCGACCTGCTGCTGCGCATGCAGGGCAAGACCTGGTCGCTGTGCACGGGGCTGTTCGGCGAGCGGATCTACCTGTCGATCCGCACGACCAACCCGCGGGCCGACGCCGGCGGCCTGATGCGCCGCCTGATCGGACGCCGGGGCAAGGGGGGCGGCCACGGCATGATGGCCGGCGGCTGGATCCCGATCGACCGGGCGCCCGGCGGCGACACGGGCGCGCTCCAGACAGTGCTCGGACGGCGCCTCGCCCGCTCCCTGCGCAAGAAGCCCGAGAAGCTGGCGCGGCTCGACCTCGAAGCCTCTCGCCCGAGCGCCGACGGCAAGCCGCGGTCCGAAGGCAAGTAGGCCGGTCGCCGAGCCGCCGGCCAGGGACCGACAAGAGGACGAAAGAGAGGACCGATGGGACGCACCGCGATGAGGCTCCTGCTGCTCGTCGCCCTGGGGTTCGCCACCTGGGGCCTGATCGTCACCGTGCCGGCGCTGCTCCACGCCGAGGCGAGCTACGTCTCGCGGCCGCTCTACGTGGTGATGATGTGGGCCTTCATCTGGATCGCCTCGGCGGTGGTCCTGGTGCGCGGCTTCCGGCGGTAGCCCGGCCCCGTCGGCGACCGCGGCCGGGAGTGCGGAGTCGGGAGTCGGGAGGCGATCCGGCTAGAGCGCGGCCTCTTCCTTCAGCTCGCGCGTCATCAGCTCCTCGAGCGCCCGGCTCGGGCTCTTCTCCTGGTAGAGCACCTCCACCATCTGCTCGGTGATCGGCATCTCCACCTTGCGCTCGGCGGCGAGCTTCGAGATCGACAGCGAGTTGCGGATGCCCTCGGCGACCATGTGGGTCCCGGACTGGATCTGCTGGAGCGTCTTGCCCTGGGCCAGCTCGAGGCCGATCCGGCGGTTGCGCGACAGCCCTCCGGTACAGGTCAGCACCAGGTCGCCGAGGCCGGCGAGGCCGGCGAAGCTCCGCGCCTGGCCGCCGTAGGCGATGCCCAGGCGGGTGACCTCGTGCAGGCCGCGCGTGATCAGCGCCGCGAGGGTGTTGTGGCCGAAGCCGAGGCCGCTGACGATGCCGGCGGCGATGGCGATGACGTTCTTGGCGGTTCCGCCGAGCTCGACGCCGACCACGTCGGACGACGAGTAGAGGCGCAGGCGGGGCGTCGCCAGGCGCTCGCGCAGCTCCGCCGCCAGCTCCTCGTGCTCGGACGCGATGACGGCGGCGCTCGGCACGCCGCGGGCGAGCTCGGCGGCGAACGTGGGGCCGGAGAGGACACCGAAGCGCACGTCCCGGTCGGCGGCCATCCCCTCCTCGAACCCCACCTGGCTCATGCGCGCCATGGTCTCGGTCTCGATCCCTTTGGTCGACGAGACCAGACGCACCGGGCGCCCGGCGGCGGTCAGCGGCAGGAGCTCCCGCAACACCTCGCGGAAGCCGTGGGACGGCACCACCACGAGCACCGGGTCGCAGACGGCGATCGCCTCGAGCGCCGCGGTCGGCTCGACCGCCGGCGGCAGCTCCACCTCCGGCAGGTAGTCCGGGTTCTGCCGGCCCTCGGCCAGCGACCGGGCGAGCTCGGCCCGCCGGCACCAGAGGCGCACCGGGTGGCCGCCGTGCTCCGCCAGGTGGACGGCGAGGGCGGTGCCCCAGGAGCCGGCTCCGAGAATTCCGATCGGTGTCTCAGTCAAGATGTCTCCTCTCGTGGCGCTGCCAACGGGAACCGCTCCAGCGGAGTGTAGATCGCCCCTCCCGGATCGAGGCGGCTCCGGTACAGCACCCCTTCGCCGACCCGGAACGGCTCGGCCACCGGCGTCTCGAACGCCGCGGCGAAGCGCTCGACCGCCGACCGGTTCCAGGGGCGGCGGGGGCGCGCCACGGTGACGTGGGGGTGGTACCGCTTGCGCTCGGCCGGACGTTCGAGGGCGTCCGCCACGGCGTCGGCGACCCGGCCCTGGAGCGCAACCAGCGCCGTCGCGCCGCCGCCCCCCGCTTCGACGGCCCCGGCCACCTCGACACCATGGACGGCGACCCAGGCGGCCCGCGCCGGACCGCGAGGCGGGAACGTACCGCCGCCGGAGAGGACGAGATCGAACGGCACCGAGGCCGCGAAGGCCGGGGCGAGAGCGGCGCTCAGCGGGTCCAGGAGGCGCGGCGGCGTGTCCCCCAGGAACACCAGGGTCAGGTGCATGGCCTCCGCCTTCACCCAGCGCGCCGGCGGCAGCTCCCCCCGCAGGGAGCCCGCGCGCCGGACGACCTCCCGACGATGGGCGACCGGCAGGTCGAGCGCCACGAACAGCCGGAGAGCGCCCGCCGCGTCGGGAGAGCCTTCAGCCGTCAAAGAGCCCTCAGCCGTCAAAGAGCCTTCAGCCATCGGCGACCAGCCTGCGCCGCAGCCCCTCGAGCGCCACCTGGGCCGACAGCCGGCGGACCCGGTCCCGGTCGCCGAGGAACCGCACCCGGCGGTGGCTGACGCCGCCCGGGCCGGCCCAGGCCAGGTGCACCGTCCCCACCGGCTTGGCCTCGCTGCCGCCGGTCGGGCCGGCGATACCGGTGATGGCGAGCGACCAGTCGGCGCCCAGGGCCTCGCGGGCGCCGCTCGCCATCGCCCGCGCCACCGGCTCGCTGACCGCGCCGTGCTCGGCCAGGAGCTCCGGCGAGACGCCGAGCAGCTCCCGCTTCAGCCGATCGGTGTAGACCACCGCCCCGCCCAGGAAGTAGGCGCTCGAGCCGGGCACCCGGGTGATCCGCTCGGCCACCAGGCCGCCGGTGCACGACTCCGCGGTGACCAGGGTCTCGCTCCGCTCGGCGAGCAGGCGGCCGACCACCGCCTCCAGGGTCTCGTCGGCCCGGTGGGTGAACACCGCCTCGCCGAGCAGCCCGGCGAGCCGCGCCTCGGCCCGTTCGAGCACCTCTCGCCGCTCGGGCTCGGTGCCCACCGCCGTCGCCCGCACCAGCACCTCCGCCGCCCCGGCGAGCACCGAGATCGCCTCCCGGCCGAGCTCGTCGTAGGCCGGGGCGATGCGCTCCTCCACCTCGGACTCGGGCATGCCGGCGACCTTGAGCTCGATCCGCTCGCTCTGCCGCCCGCCCGAACGCTCTTCGAGCCACGGCTCGAGGTGGGTCTCGATCATCCCCTCGAGCTCGTTCGGCACGCCGGGGAAGAGGAAGACGGTCGTCCCCGACGGCTCGACCAGCCGCAGGCCGGGAGCGCTCCCCCGCCGGTTCGGGATCACCTCGGTCTCCCCCGAGGGGACCATGGCCTGGCGCCGGTTGACGTCGGGCATCGTGCGGCCGAACGCGCGGAACCGCTCGCGCAGCTCGTCGACGATCGCCTCGTCGAGGGTCAGGGTCCGGCCGAGCGCCTCGGCGGCCGCCTCCCGGGTGAGGTCGTCGGTGGTCGGGCCGAGGCCGCCGGTGATCAGGACCAGGTCGTGGCCGGCGACCAGGGCGCCGATCGCCTCGGCCAGGGCACCCCGCCGGTCGCCGACCACCAGCTTGCGCTCGAGGTCGATGCCGTAGCGCTCCAGCGCCTCGGTCAGGCGGAGCGAGTTGGTGTCGAGACGGTCGGTGCTCAGGAGCTCGGTCCCGACGGCGAGGATCGCGGCGCGCATGGTGGAGAGATGATACCCCTGACCTCGACGGGCCTCGATCGGGGCGGCCGGCGCCGGGCGGCGGGCGAGACGGACGATTGACAGGCGGTTGCGGAGCCACTTACCATCAGCCCGACCCATCCGATCCCGATCCTCCCCGATCCAGATCCAAGGCGGCCCCGTGATCTTTCCCGCGCTCCGAGCAACAGCCTCATCGACCTGCACCCTCTGCGCGCGTGAGGCGACCCCTGGTCCCTCGGCACCAAGGCCAGCTCCGGCCCCGCCTCAGGCTGTGCTCGGGGCTCGGGCCGCGCGCCGGCCTGCCCGCACGGCTCCCACCGCGAGGACCTTCCCGGTCCTCCTGGCCCTTCTGGTGGGGGCCCTCCTCGGCTCCGCGGCGGCCCGCGGAACGGTCCCGGCGGTCAGCCTGGTCTCCGGCGTCCAGTCGTTGCGCGTCGCGGCCGTCTCGGGCGCGGAGCTGGAGCTGCCACTCGCCGCCGGGGTCCGCTTCCGCTCGGTCAAGTCCGCGGAAGGCGGCTGCATCGCCGCCGGAGTCCGCAACGACTCCGCCCTGCTGCTGATCCACGCCGACCTGCTCGGCCGCGCGGACTCTCCGGAGAGCCTCACCTGGGGCGAGCCGGAGCGGCTGGTGACGCCGACCCCCGGCGGGCACTACGTCTCGGAGCCGACCCCCCTGGTCGAGGACGGCTCCCTCGAAGGGCTGCTGTGGCTGGCGGGCGACGGGCCGCGCACCACTCAGGTCCTCTACTCGGAGTTCCAGGGCGACCACTGGGGGCCGACCGAGGTGGTCGCGCCGCCGGGCGAGGGTAGCCAGATCGCCCTCGCCGCCACGGCGCTGGGCGACGGCTCGTTCCTCGCCCTGTGGAGCGCCTTCGACGGCTCGGACGACGAGATCGTCTGGAGCCGCTACGAGGATCGCTCCTGGTCCGAGCCGCGGCCGGTGGCGAAGGACAACTGGGTGCCGGACATCACCCCCGCGGTCACCGTCCTCGGCGGACGGCCGGTCGCCGTCTGGAGCCGCTACGAGTCCGGCGGCTACCGGCTGGTCATGTCCCACTTCGACGACGGCGCCTGGAGCACCCCCGAGCCGTTCGCCCCCATCGGCTCCCTCTTCCCGCGCTTCGACCCCGCCGCGGACGGCTCCGGCAGCCTGATGATCTACCGCGACGCCCGCTCCGGCGTCTGGAAGGTGCTCAGGCTGGACGAGAACCTGCGCACCACCGCGCGGGCGTCGATCGAGACGGGCGGCTCGGCGGAGCCGGCGGTGCTCGACGCCGGACCGGGCGGCCTCGACGTGGTCCCCGGCCCCGACCGGCCGCGGGAGACGGTCCCCTGGTCCATCGAGCCCTGAGGGCGGGCCGGCGGCGATCCTGACCTACTCGATCCGTTCGTAGACCAGCGGCGGCGCCTCGCCGCTCTCCCCCACCACGAAGCAGCTCCGCGCCCGCTCCGCGAGGCGCTCGTCACGGCGCCGCAGGTAGAGCCGCGCCAGCGGCTGCCCCGCCTCCACCCGGTCGCCGAGACGCGCCTCGGTGGCCAGGGCGACTTCCGGGTCGATCCGGTCGCCGGGCCGCACCCGGCCACCGCCGGCGGCGGCCAGAACCAGCCCGAGACCCTCGGTGTCCACCGCCTCGAGGACGCCCCCACGGCTGGCCTCCAGCACCACCTCTTCCGGCGCCACGGCCAGCCCCGGGTCCGCCAGCCACGACGGCTCGGCCCCCTGGAGGGCGGCCCAACGGTCGAACCGCTCCCGCGCCGCGCCGGAGGCGATCGCCCGCTCCAGCGCGGACCGCTCGAGCGGCGCGCCGACCAGCCGGGCCAGCTCCTCCGCCTGGAGCAGGGTCAGCTCGGTGAGGTCGTCCGGGCCGTCGCCGGACAGGCAGTCGATCGACTCCTGCACCTCGACGGTGTGGCCGGCCCAGCGGCCGAGCGGCTGGCTCATGTCGGTCAGCAGGGCCCCCGCCGGCAGGCCGAGCTCGCGGGCGGTCTCGACCAGCCGACCGGCCAGCGCCCGGCCGTCCTCGCGCTCCGGGAAGAACGCGCCGCTGCCCACCTTGACGTCGAGCACCAGCGCCCGGGCGCCGGTGGCCAGCTTCTTCGACAGGATGCTCGCCACCACGAGAGGGATCGAGCGCACCGTGCCGGTGACGTCGCGCAGCCCGTAGAGGATGCGGTCGGCCGGGGCGATCCGCTCCGTGGCGACGCCGATCGCCAGGCCGATGGAGCGCAGCAGCTCGACGGTCCGTGCGCGTCCGAGCTCCAGGGTGAGGCCGGGGATCGACTCCAGCTTGTCGGCGGTTCCGCCGGTGTGGCCGAGGCCGCGGCCGGTGAGCATGGCGACCGGACGGCCGCAGGCCGCGAGCAGCGGCCCGAGCACCAGCGACACCTTGTCGCCGACGCCGCCCGTCGAGTGCTTGTCGCCCAGGAGGGGAACGTCGTCGCCCAGGTCCCAGCGCTCGCCCGACCCGAGCATGGCCCGGGTGAGCACGCCGGTCTGGTGGACGTCGAGGCCGCGCACGGCGACGCCCATGAGGAAGGCGCCGAGCTGGGCGTCGGCCCAGCTACCGTCCGCCGCGCCGGCGACCGCCGCGCGCAGCTCGTCGTCGCCGAGGGTGCGACCGGCCCGCAGCCGGTCGAGGACCGAACCGATCAGCATGGCGTGCCGTCCGGCGACGCCGCTCAGGAGGGGAGCTGGAAGCTCGGCGTCGCGCCGCCGGCGCCCGACGAGGCGGCCAGCTTGCTGCGCGCTTCGGACACGTAGGGCGAGCTCTTGTGCTCGTCGACGATCTGCTGGTAGCGCTCCGTCGCCTCCTGGCCGCGCCCGAGCTGCTCCAGGGTGGTGGCGAGCTGGAAGAGGATCACGTCCTCCGGCAGCGGCTTGGTGTCCTGGGCGAGCATCCCTTCGAGCGTGGTGGCGACTTCCTGGGCCTTGCCGTTGGCCCGGTCGAGCTCGAACAGGTTGATCTGGACGTCGGCGGCGAGGGCGGTCGAGGGGGCGTCGTCCAGGAAGTCCTGCCACAGCTCGCGGGCGCGGTCCGCGTCCCCCTCCTCCTCGGCGATCTTGCCCAGGTAGACCTCCGCGACGCCGGCCGCGTCGCTCGAGCCGTAGCGGTCACGCACCTCGTCGAAGAGCTCCTTGGCCTTGGCCCGCCGGGCGTCGTCGGTGGCGAAATGCGGCCCGTCGTCGTCCTTGGCGGAGGCCGCGGAGCCGTCGGCGCTCTGGTCTCCCACCGGGGCCCCGTAGGCGTCGATGGCGTCGGCCAGCAGCGCCTGGGCGTGCCCTTCCCGGTTGGCGCTCCAGAAAGTCCAGGCCACGCCAGCGATCACCGCCAGCACCACCACCACGAAGCCGAGCACGATCTGCTTGCGATGCGTCTGGATCCAGTCCAGAACGCCCGTCATGGCCAACTGGAAGTGGTCTCGGCGCTTCATCTCCTTGCGCGTCAGGCGGTCGCTCATCCTCGATCCTCTCGACAGATATCCGGCGCTTGCCGGTGCAATGCATGAAGGGTGGACACAGCTCAGTCCGGGTCGCGGACCGGCGGGGCGTTACTTTAACGCAACCGCCGCTCCGTCACCACCACCGCGGGTGCCGGTGGCAGGCGACCGGCGTCGTTCTCAGCCCGCCGACGCGCCGTCGCTGGCGCCCGCGTCGGACGCATCACCCGCCCCGTCGTCCGCCATGCCCTCGGCGGAGTCGCTGGGAGGCGCGAGATCGCCGGCATCGCTCAGATCGCCGACACTCCAGGCACGGCGGACCAGGGTGGTGTCGGCGTCGAACGGCCACGGCGCCTGCATGTAGCCCTCCGGCTTCGGTCCCGGTCCGCCCTGATCGGCGGTGGGCACGCCCCACCACTGGCCGGCGACGGCCACCTGGAGCGCCTTGGGATCGGCCGTGGTCACGTCGAGGTCGACGCCTTCGGTCGGCGGCGCGAAGTAGGTCAGGACGTACGGCGCGTCGGAGGCGTCGGCGCCCGCCAGCTCCGCCTCCCGTCCGGCGATCGACACCCCCTCGACCGCAGAGCGCGGAGAGAGCAGGATGCGGACCCGGGCGGCGCCGGCCGGCGGCACGACCCGCAGATGGGTCACGCCCGCGTCCGAGCCCAGGAGCTGGAGGCTCGGCTCGGCCAGAGGCAGCACCGGGGCCGGCCCGGTGGCGAGCTTGCCGTCCCGGCCCAGGAACTCCGGCAACGCCCGCATCTCGGGTGTCTCGGGGAGGACCTTGCCGGTCCACTCGTCCGGCTTCGGCTTGAGCGACGCCCACACGGCCTCGCCCCGGTCGGCGTCGAGGACGTAGATCAGGTTGGTCGGACGCGGGTTCTCCGGCCCGAACGCCGAGGCCGAGCGCACGGCCACGATCACCGCCAGCCCGGCCACCACCAGCAGCACCGGCACCGCCCAGCGGGGCCGGGTCCCGGAGAGCACCTCCACCTGGGGCGCCAGGAAGGCCAGGAGCAGGGCCGAAAGCACCACCAGCACCAGGACGCCCGGCGCCTGCAGCCCGACGGCGATCAGCGACAGGGTCGGTGCCCAGACCAGCGCCGTCACCACGGCGGCGAGCACCAGGAGGGCCAGGGGGAGAACCCCCATCGGAGCGTCCTCCTGTTCGTCGCTGGCCCCGGCGCGCAGGAAGAGCGCGCCCACCGCGAGGATCTGGAACAGGAGCGGCACCATGAACAGGTAGCTGGCGCCCGGAGCGACCACCGAGACCGCCGCCGTCACCACCAGCCAGAGCACCAGGCCCGCGGCGGTCGCGTCCCCCGGGCGGCCGAACCGGCCGGCGAGACGCAGCAGGGCGATGGCGGCGCCCAGGGCGAGGAGGGTCGCCCCGAGCTCGGTCCAGGCCACCGACGAGCCCGTCCCCCAGATCCAGAAGTCGTAGCGCAGCGGGAAGAGCAGGCCGCGAAGCACCAGGAAGACGCCGCCCAGGACCACCAGAACGACGATCCCCAGCACCACGCCGAGCAGCGTCCGGCCGAGGCCGATCCGCCGCCGGGAGACCCCCAGGGCGATGACGGCGACCACCAGCACGCCGAGCAGGGCGAGCAGCCCGAGGACCCAGGACGCCGGGTAGTAGACGAACGCGCTGCCGAGCGGGTTGAAGTAGACCGCGTTGCCCCCGTGGTGGGCCTGCTCGAGGTCCGCGTCGCCGAAGGCGTGGGCCAGGGCCAGGGCGTTCGAGCCGTGGTGCTGGACGGTAGACGTGTCGAGGTGGCGGATCGAGTCGAGGGCCGTGTGGTAGGCGACCGCGCCGTGGATGTGGGCGAAGTTCAGGCCGGGGATTTTGCGCCGCTTGAACAGCGTGTAGTCGGTGTCGTTGGGCAGCCGCTTGTAGATCTCGTAGGAGTAGGAGGCGCCCACCGGGTAGGGGGCGGTGGCGAAGCGGCCGATGGCCCACAGGTTGCCCGGCCCGGTCTCGAACATGAGCGACGGCCCCCGGGTGCCACGGGCCTCGAAATTGACCACGACGTCCACCTTGTCGGCCAACGGATGTCCGTGGAGGAAGGCCTCCGCCCCCAGTAGCCCGGTCTCTTCCCCGTCGGTGAACAGGGCGACGACGTCGTTCTTCGGTTGCGGCCCGGCGAGCAGAGCCCGCAGGGTCTCGAGCAGCACGGCCACGCCGACGGCGTCGTCGCTGGCGCCGGGTCCGGCGGGCACCGAGTCGTAGTGCGCCATGAGCAGGACGGTGCCGGGCGACGCGCCGGTGCCGGGGACGCGGGCGATGAGATCGCGGACGCTGCCGAAGACCGGCCGCCCGACGTAGGCGCCGACGCCGCTCCACTGCTCGGTGCGCAGACCGAGCCCGCGCAGGGCGCCGACGATGTAGCTCCGCGCCACCTCGTGGGCCTCGCTGCCGATCGGCCGCGGCTGGACCGCCAGCTTGCGCACGTGGTGCATGGCCCGCTCGGCCGAGAACTCCGTCGCGGGGGCCGACTCCGGGACCGCATCGGGCGGCCGCAGACGGTCGATGGCCAGCCAGGCGGCGCCGGCGGTGAGCAGCAGGAGGGCGAGGGCCGCAACGGTGCGTCGCATGGGGACTCCTTCCAGGGGTTGGCGCAGAGAATTCGGTGCTCGAAGGCGCCGCACACCCACCGCCGCGGTCGCCTCTATACTCGTGTGTCGTGGAACCGTCTCCGGGACAAGATACCGCGCGCGAGCCGTCGCGCATCCTGATCGTCACGCCCGCGCCACCCGGCTCGCGCACCGGCAACCGTCAGACGGCCCGCCGCTGGGCCTCCCTGCTCGCCGATCTGGGGCACGCGCCGACCGTCGTCGAGGAGCTCCGCGCCCAGCCCTGCGAGCTGCTGATCGCGCTCCACGCGGCGCGCTCGGCGCCGTCGATCGCCCGCTTCTGCGAGCGCCGTCCCGGCGGCCCGCTGATCGTGGTGGGCACCGGCACCGATCTTTACCTCGACCTGCCCGCCGGCGATCCACGCGTGGTCTCGTCGCTCGGCGCGGCGGACCGGATCGTCGTCCTCCACCCTCTGGCCCTCGACCAGATCCCGGACGCGCTACGGCCGCGCACCCGGGTGATCGTCCAGTCGGCGACGCTCCCCCCCGACGTCGCGGCCCAGCCGCGGCCACCCCACGAAGCGCGCCCGTTCCGGGTCGCCGTGGTGGCCCACCTGCGGGAGGTCAAGGACCCGCTGCGGGCCGGCCACGCGGCCGCCACCCTGCCCGAGGACTCGGCCGTGGAGATCGTCCACCTGGGCGGCGCCCTCGACCCGGAGTCCGAGGCCGCGGCGGAACGCCTGGCCGCCGAGACGCCCCGCTACCGGTGGATCGGCGAGGTCGACCACATGGACACCCTCCGGACCCTGGCCACCTGCCATGTGCTGGCCATCACCTCCCGCGCCGAAGGGGCGCCGAACGTGC
Organism: uncultured Acidobacteriota bacterium; assembly: GCA_963843755.1. Lineage (GTDB taxonomy): Bacteria > Acidobacteriota > Thermoanaerobaculia > Multivoradales > DATKCC01 > CAWJLS01. The sequence goes on along the minus strand of CAWJLS010000007.1, from coordinate 618,222 downwards.
TCTCCGAGGCGATCGCCCTGGGAACGCCGGTGATCGCCAGCGACATCCCGGGCTGCACCGGCATCCTGGGTCCCGACCACCCGGGGCTCTTCCCGGCCGGCGACACGGCCGCCCTGGCCCGCCTGCTGCGCCGGGTGGAGACCGACGAGGAGCTCTACGACCTGCTCCTGGAGCGTTCCCGGAGCCTGGCGGACCTGGTCCAGCCGGAGCGGGAGAGCCAGGCCTGGCGCCGGCTGCTGACCGAGCTCTGCGTCTGAACCCGATCTCCCCCCAAACCCTCGATCCCTTTCCCACCCTCCGGGGGAAAGGGACGCCCCCACCCGGCGGCGGCCGGTGAGAAGGCGGTCAATCTGCTCAAGAGCTGCGCTACACTCGCCGGTCCATGGCACTGTTCCGCAAGAAGTTCCGCCTGACCGCGTGCGCCACCTCCGGTGGGTGAGCGGCCAAGATCGGTCCGGGGGACTTGGAAGAGCTCGTTCACCCTCTCCTCGCCATCGCCGGCGGGGACGAGCGGGTGCTTGTCGGCCCCGAAGCGGCCGACGATGCCGGGGTGTATCTCTTCGAAGGGCAGGGGCTGGTGGCGACCGCGGACTTCATCACCCCGGTGTGCGACGACGCCCGGCGGTTCGGGCGGATCGCGGCGGCCAACTCGCTCTCCGACGTCTTCGCCATGGGCGGTGAGATGCTGTTCGCCCTGAACCTCTGCTGCTTCCCGGAGACGGGGGTGCCGCCGGAGGAGCTGGGCGCCATCCTGGCCGGCGCCGCGGAGACCCTGGCCGAGGCCGGCGGGGCGCTTCTGGGCGGCCACACAGTGCGCGACGAGGAGCTCAAGTTCGGGCTCGCCGCCGTCGGCCGCGCCGATCCCGCGCGGCTGCTGACCAACGCCGCCGCCCGCCCCGGCGACCGCCTGCTGCTCACCAAGCCCCTCGGCACCGGCGTGCTGATCAACGCGTTCAAGCTCGGCAAGCTGAGCGCCGACGGTCTCGAGGAGGCGCTGGTCGAGATGGAACGGCTCAACGCCGCCGCCTCGCGGCTGGCTCTCGCCCACGGCTGCCGCGCCGCGACCGACGTCACCGGCTTCGGCCTCGCCGGCCACGCCCGCGAGATGGCCCGGGGCTCGGGCGCGACGCTCCGGGTTCGCTTCGCCGACCTGCCGACGCTCGACGGCTTCGAACGGCTGGTCGCCCGCGGGGTCACCACGGACGCGACCGCCGCCAACCGCCGCAACTGCGGCGACGTCTTCGACGACCGGGCCGGGCTCCGCCCCGAGCAGCTCGAGCTGCTGTTCGATCCCCAGACCTCCGGCGGCCTGCTGATCGCCGCCCCCGCCGACCGGGCGGAGGCCCTGCTCGCGGAGCTTCTGGACGCCGGCCATCGGGCCGCCGAGATCGGCTCGGTGGTCGAGGGGCAGCCCACAGTGACCATCATCTGAGAGGACGCCGCCGATGCCCCGACCGCTTCAGCGACTCCGCACCCGTGCCCTGCCCCACGACGACGCGCGGTGCGGCTGGTTCCCCCCGCCCGGTGAGAACGGCGAGGCTGGCGAGGCCGGCGAGGCCGGGACCGCCGGGAGGGCGCCGCTCGAGGACGACCTGACGGCCGACGCGGTGGTGATCGGCGCCGGCCTGACCGGCCTCGCCGCCGCGCGCCGGCTGGCCGAGCTCGAGCCCGGCGGGCGGGTCGTCGTGCTCGACGCCCAGCGCGCCGGCCACGGCGCCTCGGCCCGCAGCTCCGGGTTCGTCGTCGACATCGCCTACTTCACCACCGCCATGGAGCCGGCGGCGGCGGCGCGCCACGTGCGCCTCTCCCGGGCCGGGATCGCCGCCCTGCGCCGCCAGGTGGCCGACCACGAGATCGACTGCGCCTGGGACGACACCGGCTGGATCCACGCCGCCGCGGGTGCTGACGGCCTGGCGGACCTGGCGACTCTGGCGGCCTGGCTCGACGCCCAGGGAGAGGCCTACGACGACCTGGACCAGGACGGCATGGAGCGCGCCACCGGCAGCCGGTTCTACCGCCGGGGCATCCGCATGCCGGGGCGCCCCCTGCTCCAGCCGGCGGACCTCCTGCGCGGCCTGGTCCGCTCCCTGCCGGCGAGTGTCGAGCTCCACGAGCACACCCCCGTCCGCGCCCTCGACCGCCTCCCGGGCGGCGGCTGGACGGTCACCACCGACCGCGCCACGGTGACCACACCGCGGGTGATCCTGGCGGCCAACGGCTACACACCCGGCCTCGGAGCCCTGGGCCGCGAGGTCTTCCCGCTGATCACCTTCGGCAGCATGACCCGCCGGCTGACCGACTCCGAGCTCGACGCCCTCGGCGGCGAGCGGGAGTGGGGCCTGCTGGCCCAGGACGCCATGGGGTCGAGCCTGCGACGGACCCGCGACCAGCGCATCCTGGTCCGCAACACCCTCCACTACTCCCGGGACTTCGACGCGCCGGACGCCGTCCGGGAGCGCGCCCGGACCGCCCACCGGGAGGCACTGGCCCGGCGCTGGCCGGCCCTCTTCGGGTCACCCGGCCCGCCCCGCCCCGCCCGGGAGCCCATCGAGCTCGAGACCACCTGGGCCGGGGTGATGGGGGCATCGGCCAGCCGGCGCCACCAGTTCGGTCAGCTCGACGACGGCCTGTGGGCGGCGGCCGGGTTCACCGGCGCGGGGATCGCCATGGGCACCATCTCCGGCGAGCTGCTGGCCGAATGGGCCCACGGCGACGAGTCCGCCCTGCTCCGCGACATGCGCGCCCTGCCCGGCCCCGGACGCACCCCGCCCGAGCCGTTCCTCAGCCTGGGCATCCGGTGGAAGGTGTCACGGATGAACGCCTCGGCCGGCGACTGGGTCTGACGCGGAGCGGCCCGGCGACGCGCACACCTGGGGCGTACGACGGCGGCCGGGCCGCGCCACTAGCGAAGCTTGGGGGTGGTCTTCCGGGGGGTTTGTCTTCCGAAGGCTGAAGCTCAGGCGCTACGGCGCTCTTCGGAGGGGAACGACCGCTGCAGGAGGTCCTGGCCGCGGTAGAAGAACTGGCTCTCGACGGACTTCGGAGCGAACCACTCACGCACGTAGTCTTCGACCATCTTGGCGTCGAACTTGTGGCAGGAGTAGACGTCGACACTGATGAAGCGGTTGTTGGCGGACGTGTGGATCTGAATGCCGCTCTCGATGATCGGCACCCAACCGCTGTAGCCCGGCTTGCCCGGGAAGGTCCGCTCGCAGGTCTTGAAGATGTAGGGCTGGGTCTGCTTGGTCATGTTGAGGTGTGCACAGATCTGGTCGAGGAACTCGTAACCCCGGTCCAGGTCACAGCACGCCTCGTGGCTACAGCCGAAGCAGTCGATGATCAGTTGGTAGCCCCAACAAGAATCTTCGGTCTTCTGCTCCTGGCACGTCGTGACGCTCTCGCTCATGGCTCATCCTTCCGGAAAATTGCCAGAAGGGCGGCAGCCGACGAGCGCACGCCAGCGTGACGGCGATGCATCGACCCTTCTGTACTCTTTCGAATTCGACTTCGCATGACGGTTCACCTTGTCAGTGCACCACGTGGGGGTTTTCGTGACATGTATCCCACCTCGAAAACCGGGGGGCTCACCACCCTGACGAGTGGGGGGCCGAGAGAGGCCCTGGGAAGCGCGACGTTTCAGTCCACGTCGATCTCCTTCATCGCCTCCTCGAGGCCGGGGATCAGCGGCTCGCGCAGACCGCCCACCTCCTGGCCCGGAGGCACCCAGTCCAGCGCCGCGCTCCACGAGCCCGAACCCGGACCTTCCGGGTAACCGAGGGCACGCCAGAGCCGCGCGCCGGTCTCCGGCATAAGCGGCGACGCCGCCAGGCCGAGCACTTTGGCCGCCAGCAGCTCGAGGGCGATCGCCGTACGCCGCTCCTCGCCCCGGGTCTTCACCGCCCGGTCCCAGTGGACCTGGCCCCGGCCGAACCGGCGCGCCTCGCGGACGATCTCGTCGAGCGCCCGGACCACCTGCTGGGGCGAATATCCCTCGGCGGCGTAGCCCTGCTCCACCTCCGCCAGCAACGCCTGGAGGCGGTGGTAGAAGCGGCGCTGCTCGCCGGTCCAGTCGCCGGTCGCCGGGGTGCGCGACTCGGCCGCCCGCTCGGCCCGCTCGGCGAGGTCGTGGAGCCACGCCTGCCAGCCGCCGAGCAGGCGGTCCCTGCAGATGGCGCGGAAGTCCTCGCGGGTGAAGTTGGTCTCCTCCCGCTCCGGGCAGGTCCGGGCCAGGAAGTAGCGCACCGCGTCCCGGGGCGCCTCGGCCACCAGCTCGCGCCCCATGATCCGGTGGTCGCGGCTGGTCGAGAACTTCTTCCCGTCGAGGCGGTAGAACTCGTTGGTCACCAGCGCCACCGGCAGGCGCACGGCGGGCTCGAACGCCATGAACAGGGCCGGCACCAGGACGCCGTAGTAGAAGCTGTTGTCGACGCCGAAGAACTGGACCACGCGGGCCTCGGGCGCCGTCCAGTAGGCGCGCCATCCCTCGCCCTCGCCGGCCGGTGCCCCGTCGGCCCGAGGAGGCCCGGGCAGCTCCCGCTCCTCGGCCAGGTGCTCGGCGTAGGCCAGGTAGCGCGGTCCGATCTCGAACCAGACGTTGATCCGCTCGCCGTCGTGGCCGTCGACCGGGACCTCGATTCCCCACGCGCCCGGCTGGGTGACCGGGAAGTCCGGCGCGCCCGTCTCCAGCACCTCTTCGCAGAAGGCCCGCAGCCGGGCCGGCATCTCGATCCGCCGGTAGGCCTCGCGCAGACGTTCGGTGTGCCGCGCGACCGGGAAGACCAGCCGCGGCACACGGCGCACCTCGGCGGCCGCCCCGCAGCGCGTGCACTCCGGATCGGCCAGGTCGCCGCCGGTGTTGGGCCAGCCACACGCCTCGCAGGTGTGGCCCGCGACGCCCTCGCCGCAGTGCCCGCAGCGCCCGCGGACCCGGTACTCGAACAGCATCTCGTCGCACGCCGGGCACCAGGCGACCGGGACCTCCTTCTCCACCAGGTCGCCCTGCTCGTAGAGCCGCCGGAAGACCTCCTGCACGAGGCGCCGGTGATGGGCCGACTCGTTGGGACGGTAGAAAGAGAGGTCGATCCCCGCCCCCTGCAGCGTGTCGAGGATGGCGTCGGCGAACGTCGTGGCGGTCTCTTCGGGCCCCTGGCCGAGGCTCTCGCCCATGCCGACCACCCAGCGGGAGTTGTCGTCGCTGCCGAGGGCGAAGGTCGCGTCGACCCCCTGCAGGCGGAGGAACCGGGCATGGACGTCGGCGGCCAGGTAGGGACCGGCCAGGTGGCCGACGTGGAGGTCGCCGTTGGGCGTCGGCGGCGCCGCGGTCACCAGCGCCCGCTCGGTGTGGGCCGGCACCCGGGCAGTGGTCGGGGCAGCGGTCGAGGTCGGCGCGGCAGCCGCGGCCTCCCCCTCGCCGTGCTCCCACTGCCCCCTGTCCTCCCAGAAGACGGTCAGGAAGAGCAGGTCCTCGGTCTCGGAGGTGTTGGTCAGCCGGTGGTCGAAGAACGGCCGGTGGAAGGTCACGTGCCCCGGCTCCACCGGCACCTCCTCGTCGCCGATCGACATCACGCCCCGCCCTTTGGCGATGAAGAAGCTCTCGCACTCCTGGTGGGCATGGGGCTTGGTCGACTCGCCTGGAGCCAGGACCGCCCACGCGGCGCCGAACGGGGGCTCCACCACACCGTCCCACGGGTAGAGCACCTGCAGGTCGACGTTGTAGGCGTGAACGAACTCGCTCCGATCGAGCTTGCGGATGGGCACCTCGAGAACCTCCTTGGCCGGCCTGGCGCGGCCTCCGTCGCGTCGGTGGACGATCGCGTCGGACCGATCGCGGTCCGACCTGTCTGGGTGGTGCAGGCGCGACGAGGAAGCGGGACGCGGGCGGGAGAGACGGGCAGACGGCGTCACCGGGACTCGAGCTCGCGGTAGAGCTCCAGCAACGTCTCCGACAGGGCGATGCAGGCGTCGTCGTCAGCCACCTCCGGCCCCCGGCCGGCGACCAGCAGGTGCCCCGCCTCGTGCTCTCCGGGATCGAGATAGGCCACCAGCAGGTGCGAGGTCGAGCGGCCGCTCTCGAGACAGCGGCCGAGGACCCAGCAGGCCGACTCGGCGGTCCGGTAGCGCTCGGCGGCGGTCGCCGCCGCCATGGGGAGGTGGGCGAACGAGCCGGAGAGGCCTCCCGCCTCCCGCTCGGGCCGCGTCCCGCCGAGCAGCCGCTCCACCGCCCGCGACAGCCGTGCCGGATCGAGCCGGCCCCAGCGCCGGTAGCAGTGGGAGCGCGGGGCGGCACCGATCATCCGAGCGGGCCGATCGGGAGGCGGCTGGCAATCGGAAGACACGGGCGGCTCGGTTCGGGGGTGGGGGCGGTGGCTGGAAGCTGTTCTGACGGACGGTCCACAGGTCCGCATGGGCGGCGCACCTCGCCCCGCCGATGCCATCTCTAGGGTGTAGCGAAACCCCTGGTGCGTGACAGGAGAATCCTTGCGGCAACCAGGCGATTGACAACCACCAACCCGATTCTTGATAATGATCCCACTTCGAGAAAGCCGTATATTTCTTTAGACAGATTTGATCCCGGAGGCGACTGAACCCATGGCCGAGACCCCGTCCATTCTCGGGCCGACCCGCAAGGCGAATCGCGGCGGCACCGAGCCGAGGACCTTCAGTCTGATGGAAGTGGCCCAGGAGACCGGCATCGCGATGCCGATCCTGCTCCGCTACAAGCGCGAATACCCGGACCAGATCCCTTCCGAGGGGTCCGGATCGCAGCAGAGATTCCCGGAGGAGGCGTTCGAGATCTTCGCCGAGCTCCACCGCAAGGAGGCGGAGCAGCGCGACCTGCCCCGCCGCGGCGGGTTCGGGCTCCTCTCGCTCCCCCGCGTACGCCGCCGTCGTGAGGCTCCCGCCCCGGAGCGCGAAGCCGAGCCGCAAGACGTAAGCGAGGCGGAAAGTGTTTCTGAGACCGCCCGTTCCGAAGAGCCGGAACCGGCGCCGGCCGCCGCCGCCGAAGACCGGACAGCGACGCCGGTGGCCGTCGAGACCCAGCCGGCGGCCACCGAGACCCAGGCCGCGGCCGTCGAGTCGCAGCCGGCGACCGCCCCGACCGGCCCCGCCACCCTGACGCTCAAGGCGATCAGCGACGAGCTCGGAGTCGCCTACCCGACCATCGCCCGCTACGCCACCAAGCACGAGGACCGCATCCCCCACGTCGGCCACGGGCGCAAGCGCCGCTTCCCACCGGAGGCGATCGCGGTCTTCCAGCAGATCCGCAAGGAGAGCAAGCCGGGCCGGCCGCCCAAGGCGAAGACGGAGAAGAAGCGCGCCGCCGCCGGATCGCCCAGGCCGGCACCCATCTCCCAGTCGGTCCAGTCGGCCGCTCCGGCCCGTGCCGCGGCCGAGCCCGCCGCCGCGGCATTTTCCGGCCGCGCCTCCGACGCCCTCGCGCAGCGGATCGATCGGCTGGAGCGCCAGCAGCAGCAGCTCGAGACCCTGGTCCGCAGCCTGCGCGAGGAGCTCGAGCGCCCGCTGACCGCGATCGTCGAGCCCGCCTGAGCCGAGGCCGATCGACAGCGCCGGCTCGTCCAGCCCCCTTTCGTCCGCTCCGCTCTCTCAGCGTTGGATCGGACCGGACGGAAGGGGGCCGACACTTGGTAGACTCTCCCACCCCGTGCGGCTGTAGCTCAGGTGGATAGAGCAGGAGCCTCCTAAGCTCTTGGTCGGGGGTTCGAGTCCTCCCAGCCGCACCAGCTCCTCCCCCTCCGCACCCCTCTCAACCGTCCAGGCCGTCCATCACCTCGGCCAGCGTCTCCTCGTCGAGGCCGGCCATCAGGGCTTCGGCGATGGCGGTGGCCAGGCCGGCGATGGTCGGCCGCGCGAACAGGTCGTGGACCGGCACGTCGACGCCGAACTCCTCGCGGACGCGAAGCAGCAGCCGGTGGGCGGAGATCGAGTGGCCGCCGAGCTCGAAGAAGCTGTCGTGGATGCCGACCCGCTCGACGTCGAGCACCTCCCGCCACATGGCGGCGAGGATCAGCTCGACGGCCGTCTCGGGCTCCACGTACTCCCCGGAGACACCTGCCCGCCCGCCCGCCGGCTCGGGGAGCGCCTTGCGGTCCACCTTGCCGTTGGGGGTCCGGGGCAGGGTGTCGAGCAGGACCAGCGCGTCCGGCACCATGTAGCCCGGCAGGCGCTGGCCGAGGAACGAGCGCAGGGAGGCGACCCCGGGCGGCTCCTCCCCCGTCGCCGCGACGTAGCCGACCAGCCGCCGGTCGCCGCCCTCTCCCCGCACCACGACCACCGCCTCGGCGACCTGGGGATGGCTCGCCAGAGCCACCTCCACCTCGCCCAGCTCGATGCGGAACCCACGCACCTTGACCTGGTGGTCGAGGCGGCCGAGGTACTCGAGCTCCCCTGCCCCCGGCTCGCCAGAGTCGCCAGACTCGATCGGCTCGCCGACCCTGCCCGCCCCCGGCAGCCACTGCGCCAGGTCGCCGGTCCGGTAGAGGCGTCCGCCGGCCGGCCCGAACGGGTCGGGGACGAAGCGCTCCGCGGTCAGCGCCGGGCGTCTCAGGTAGCCGCGGGCCAGGCCGGCGCCGCCGAGGACCAGCTCGCCGGGCACGCCCCGGGGTTGGAGGCCGAGCCCCGGATCGACGACGTAGGCGCGTCCGCCGGGCAGCGCCCTGCCGATGGTCGGCTCGCGGACCTCCTGGACGCCCCCGTCCGCCGCCGGTGCCCGGCGCGGGCAGAGCGCGCCGGTCGAGTAGGTGGTGTCCTCCGACGGCCCGTACAGGTTGAGCACCCGCTCGACCGATGAAGACGAGGAGTAGACCGCGTCGACCAGCCGTCCCCGGAGCGGCTCCCCCGCCAGGCAGACCGTGCGCACCGACGCCGGCAGGGCCCCTTCCGCGCACAGCCCTTCCATCGCCGACGGGACGGTGTTGACCAAGGTCACGCGGTCGGCCGCGGGGTGGCCGCCGAGGGCCAGCGCATCCGACGCCAGGACGATCCGCCCGCCGAGCGACAGCGGCGCGAACAGCTCGAACACCGAGAGATCGAAGCAGACCGAGGTCGCCGCCAGCACGCCGGCCAGCTCGTCCGCCGACAGCTCCTCCCCCGCCCAGTCGATCAGGGCGGAGGCGCTCCGGTGGCTGATCGCCACCCCCTTGGGCCGGCCGGTGGAGCCAGAGGTGTAGATGACGTAGGCGAGGGCGTCCGGCGTCACCGGAGGCTCCTCCCCACTCACCGGATCGATCGCCGAGTCGATCGCCGGATAGGCCGCCGAGTCGGGCGCCGGGGCCGCCTCCGCCTCGAGGGCGGCGAGCTCGACAACACCTCGCCCTTCCTGGCCCTCCCCGCCCTCCCCGCCACCACCGCCACCACCGAGCGCCACCGACGCGGTGCTCTCCGTCGACACCAGGCGCTCGGCCAGCCCCGGACCGGTGATGACCAGCGGCATGCCGCTGTCCTCGATCATGGTGGCGATGCGCTCCGGCGGATAGGCCGGGTCCATGGGCACGTAGGCGCCGCCGGCCCGCAGCACGCCGAGCAGGGCCACCACCAGCTCGGGCGTCCGGTCGAGGAAGACGCCGACCGGCACCTCCGGCCCGACCCCCAGGGCCCGGAGCCGCCGGGCCACCCGGGCCGAGCGCTCGGCCAGCGCGCCGCGGGTGAGCGCCTGGACCTGCTCGGCGACCTGCCCGGGTGCCCCCGCGGAACCCTCTGCCGCCGGAGCGGCCCAGAGCAGAGCCTCCTCGTCCGGAGCCGCCGCCGCGGCCGCCAGGAAGCGCTCGTGGAGGAGCCCGGGCCGTCCTGGAGCCCCCGTCCGCTCCGAGGCGGTTCGATCCGAGGTGACGAGCCGCCCCGGCGCCCACTCCTCGAGCACCTGGCGCCGCTCGGCCGCGCCCAGCAGCGGCAGCTCCGAGATCCTGCGCTCCGGCTCCGCCACCGCCCCGTGGAGCACGGCGGCCAGGTGATCGAGGAAGCGCTCGGCCGTGGCGCGGGAGAAGAGGTCGCGGTTGTACTCCAGCGACCCGACCAGCTCCCCGCCCTCGTCGGTGACGTAGAGCGACAGGTCGAACTGGGCCCCCCGCTGGGGCAGCGGCACCGAGGCCAGCTCGAGGCCGCCGTCGTCGGCGTCGAGACGGAGCGGCGCGCCTTCGCGACCGAGGGCGAAGGCGCCGAGCCCACGCATGCCGGGGATCGGGCTCTTCTGGAGCACGAACAGGGTCTGGAAGACCGGCGGCCGGCTCGGATCGCGCTCGGCCGCACCGGTGGCCAGGGCGTGCTCGGCGAGCCACGGGAACGGCAGGTCCTGGTGGGCGAGCACCGCCGCCGTCTCCTCGCCCAGGCGCTCCAGCAAATCGCGGAACGTCGGATCGCCGGCGAGCGGCGCGCGGATCGGCACCGGGTTGACGAAGTAGCCGACCACCCCGGCCAGCTCCGAGCCGGCGGCGCGCACGTCGCCGCGGCCGGCGGTGGGTGAGCCGACCAGGAAGTCGTCCTGGCCGGACCAGCGGGAGAGCACCACCTGGTAGGCCGCCAGCAGCGCCGTGAACCGCTGGGTGCCGGCGCGCCGCGCCAGCCGCCCGAGGGCGCTCCGCAGGCCGCTCTGGGGGCCATCCCCGTCGCCGGCCGGCCGGCCGAGCGGCCGGAAGACGACCTCGCCGGCGAAGCTCTGGAGCGCCGGCCGCGGCCGGTCGGTGGGCAGCTCGAGGGGGGGCGCTCCGGACTCCATCCGTCCACGCCAGAACGCCCACAGCCGCTCCCCCTCCTCCCCGGCCAGCGCCCGGTACCGCCGGCGCACCCACTCGCCGTGGGTCAGACGGAGAGGCTCGAGATCGGCGGTCCCGGCGCGGCCGGCGGCGCAGCTCCGGTAGGCCTTGCCCAGCTCACGCACCAGGACAGCCAGGGACCAGAGATCCCCCACCAGGTGGTGGAGCGCCAGCAGCAGGACCGCCTCCCCGCCCCGGCGGACCAGGACGGCCCGCACCAGGGGACCGCGGGCGAGGTCGAACGGGCGGTAGGCGAGCTCGGCCAGCCGTTCCGGGACCTCCGCCGCGGCCCAACCGGCACCATCGACGATCTCGAGCAGGCCGCGGTCTTCCCCGCCACCGCCCGTCGCCACTAACTGCCGGTGCGGCCGGGGCGCACGGGCCGGCCGCACCACCTGGACCGGGGTCTCGGGCCACGCCGGGTCCCAGCCCTCCGCCGGACCGCTCTCCGTCCGGCCGGGGTCGGGTTCGGAGTCCGAGTCGGAGCCCGGCGCGGGGGGTGCCTCGGGGAATCGGGTGCGGAGCGCCGGGTGCCGCGCTACCAGGGTGTCGAACGCACCGGCCAGGGCCGCGGGGTCGACCGCCCCGACGATCCGCCCGGCCGCGGCGATGGTGTAGGCCTCGCCGACCCGCTCCGGGTCCCGCCGATGGAGCAGCCAGAGGGCCTGCTGCCCCGCCGAGACCGGATGAACGCTCAAACGACGCCGACCTCGGGCGCCTCCGGCACCGTCGACGCCGCCGGCGGCGTGGCGGCGCAGGCCGCGACCAGCGAGTCGACGATGTCCTGGGCACGCATCGGCAGCAGCGAGAGAACCGTCTCCGAGATGCCGTGGGTCGCTTCCAGGTAGCCCTGGAGGTAGACGCCGGCCTCGAACCCGGGCTGCCCTTCGAGGCGGTAGTCGCGCCGCACCTTGTAGCCGTCGGCACCGGTCGCGAAACAGTGGGACAGCCCGTCGAGCAGCGGATGCTCCTTGTCCCAGCGGAAGCCGGTGGCGACCACCACGCCGTCGAGCTCCAGCTCCACCGGCCGGTCCTCGATCAGGTGGCGGAACCGCGCGTGGACGGTCTCCCCCTCGGTCTCGATCGCCTCGAGCTCGACGTAGCGCAGCAGCCGCGCGCGGTCCTTGCCGGCGACCCGCTCGTCGTACAGGGCGCGGTAGATCTTCCGGATCAGCGGATGGTCGACGACGGCGTAGTTGACGTCGCGGAACGAGTCGACCACGCGCTGGCGGCGGTCGTCCGGCAGGTCGTAGAAGAAGTCGATCATCGACGGGAAGAAGACCTCGTTGGTGTAGTCGCTCTCGTCGACCGGCTTGTAGCCGAACCGGCGCACCGCGGCGGTGATGTCGGCGTTCGGGTAGCGGCGCAGCAGGGTGAAGAAGAGCTCGGCGCCGCTCTGTCCGGAGCCGATCACCAGCAGGCGGGGGCTGCCCTGCCGGTCGGGGAACCCGCGGTCCATGCGGTGCATGAAGTCGTAGGCGTGGAACACCCGGTCGGCCATCGGCTCGTCCCGGGGCAGCTCGACGCCGGCGGGCAGCCACTTCGTCGGCCCGGTGGCGACGACCACGTTGCGCGCCAGGAGGGTCTCGATGCTCCCCGCCTCCGGTCCGCCGACCCTCTCGGCGGTCACCCGCACCAGCCGGACGCTGCCGTCGGCACCCTCCTCGATCGGCTCGATCGAGCGCACTCGGCGGCCGAAGCGCACCCGGTCCGACAGCTTCTCCGTCGCCCAGGTCAGGTAGTCGTTGAACTCGATCCGCGTCGGGAACAGGTCGCGCAGGTTGAGGAACTCGAACAGCCGGTCCTTCTCCTTGAGGTAGTTGAGGAAGGTGAAGCGGCTGCACGGGTTGCGCACGGTGACCAGGTCCTTGAGCACCGTGATCTGGAGCATCGAGTCCTCGATCAGCATCCCCGGATGCCAGCACGGGCTGGTGCGGGCTTCGAGGAAGAGGCGGTCCAGGTCGGCGCCGCCGGACCGCTCGGCCTCCTCCTCCAGGGCGACAGCGAGAGAGAGGTTGGCCGGACCGAAGCCGACTCCCACGAGGTCGTAGATGCGGTCGCTGTCGGTCGGTCGGGGGGTGGTCTCACTCATCGGGGATCTTCCTCACTCCGCTGGTACCGGCGCGGACGGGGTCGGCGTCCGGTCGCTGTGTGTTGAATCGTCATCTACTCTCCCAGCGCGTTCGAGACTGAGGGTCAGCCGCTCGGCCAGGCGCTCGACATGGGGCGCTCTGTGCAGTGACAGGTGGTTGCCCGGAACTAAGTGCAGCTCGACGCCGTTCCGTGCCAACCCGCTCCAAGGTGGCCGGTCGTCGTCGCCCTCCGCCGCCGACCCGTCGGCGGCACGGAAGTAGACCAGTCCGCCCCGCCACGGCTCGGGCCGATAGGCGTCCATCGCCGCCTGGTTGGCCTCGACCACGGCGATCACCCGGGCGATGTCGTCGAGGCCGGACGCGGCGGAGATCGTTCCCGCCCGGCGACCCTGGCGGAGCAGGTACTCCAGGCGCTCCTCCCGGCTCATGGCCTGGAGCTCGTCGAGGCCGATGGCGGGCTCCGCGCCGCCGAGCAGGTAGGCGAGCAGGTTGAGCTCGACCTCGCCGTCGGGGCGCTGCCGCGGCGGCTTCGAGCCCGGCACCGGGGTGTCGATCAGCGCTAGCAGGGCCGGGCGGCGCCCCGCCCCGTCCAGCCGGCGTGCCATCTCGAACGCGACCAGCCCGCCCATGGAGCTCGCCGCCAGCAGCACCGGCCCGTCGGGATGGACCGCCTGGAGGGCGCGGGCGTAGCGGGCCGCCATCGCCTCCACCCGGTCGTCCGGCCGGGTCCCCGGGTCGAAGCCGTGGGCCTGGAAGCCGTAGATCGCCCGGCCGCCGCCGAGCGCCTCGACCAGGCCGCGGTAGAGGGCGAGCTCGCCCGACACCGGGTGGACCAGGAAGAGCGGCGGCGCCTCCTCGGAGCCCGGAGCGCCGGCGCGCAGCCGGATCACGCCGTCCGGCAGCTCGGGGCCGGTGGCGCTCCAGCGCTCGAGGCCGGCGGCGAGCGACTCGACGGTCGAGTGGCGGAAGAGGTCGACCACCGGCACGTCGACCCCGAAGCCGGTGCGCAGGCGGCGGGCCAGCTCGACCAGCAGCAGCGAGTGGCCGCCGAGGGTGAAGAAGTCGTCGTGGGCACCGACCCCCTCCACCTCGAGCAGCTCCTCGAAGCAGGCGGCGACCCGGCGCTCGGTCGCCGTGCGCGGCGCCACCGCCTCGGCCGTGCCCGCCCGGCGGAGGCTGCCGAGGGCCGGCAGCGCCTTGCGGTCGACCTTGCCGTTGGGGGTCAGCGGCAGCTCGTCCAGCGGCACGAAGAGGGTGGGCACCATGTAGTCGGGCAGGCTCCGGCGCAGGTGCTCGCGCAGAGCGCCCGGGTCCAGCCCCGAACCGGGCGCCGAATCGGGCCCCGGATCCGAACCCTGACCAGGGCCCGCCGCCACGACGTAGGCGACCAGGCGCCGCTGCTCCGCCGCTCCGGCGACCGCCGCCACCGCCAGGGCCACCGACGGATGGGCGGCCAGGGCGGCCTCGATCTCGCCGAGCTCGATCCGGTGGCCGCGCACCTTGACCTGGTGGTCGAGGCGGCCGAGGAACTCGAACGTGCCGTCCGGCAGCGCCCGCACCAAGTCGCCCGTCCGGTAGAGCCGCCCGGCGCCGAGCGGCGACGGGACGAACCGTTCGGCGGTCAGGCCGGGCCGCCCGCGGTAGCCCCGGGCGACGCCGGCGCCGCCGATGGCGAGCTCGCCCGGCACCCCGAGAGGCACCGGCTGCCAGCGGGCGTCGAGCACGGCGAAGGTGGTGCCGGCGATCGGACCGCCGACCCGGACCGGCCCCGCCGCCGGCTCGACCGGCAGGGTCGAGGACCAGATGGTGGTCTCGGTCGGGCCGTACATGTTCCACAGGCTCTCGACCCGCGGCCGCAGCGCGCGGGCCAGCTCCGGCGGCAGGGCCTCGCCGCCGCACAGCGCCCGCAGCCGGGGGGAGCCGCCCCAGCCGGCGTCGAGCAGCAGCCGCCAGGTGGCCGGCGTCGCCTGGAGCACGGTCGCCGCCGCCTCCTCCAGCAGCGCCGCCAGGCGGCGGCCGTCGGTCGTCTCCTCCCGGGTCGCCACCACCACCCGGGCGCCGGCGGCGAGCGGCCCGTAGAGCTCCAGCCCGGCGATGTCGAACGAGAAGGTGGTCACCGCCACCAGGGTGTCGCCGGCCGAGAGCCCAGGCCGCCGGGCCATGGAGGCGATGAAGTTGGCGAGCGCGCCGTGGACGATCTCGACCCCCTTGGGCCGGCCGGTCGACCCGGAGGTGTAGATCAGATAGGCGAGGGCGAGCGGCCCGGGCGTCGTCTCCGGGCGCGTGGCGGGGCGTCCATCGATCGCCGGGGCCTCGGGCCCGTCCAGGAGGAGCGTTCGGAGGCCGCCGGCGGCGCCACCGAGGGCAGCCGACAGCGGCGCGGCGACCCCCGTGGTCGAGACCAGCACCCGGGCGCCGGCGTCGCCGAGGACGTAGGCCAGCCGGTCCGCCGGATAGGCCGGGTCGAGGGGGACGTAGGCGGCGCCCGCCTTCATCACCGCGAGCGCCGCGACCACCATCGCGGCCGACCGGTCGAGGAGCAGGCCGACCCGGTCCTCCGGCGCCACGCCGAGGGCGACCAGGTGATGGGCCAGTCGGTTGGCCCGGCGGTCGAGCTCCCCGTAGGTCAGCGTGCGGCCGGCGCAGGTGACCGCCGGTGCGCCGGGAGCGGTCGCCGCCCGGTGCTCGATCATCTCCGGCACCGTCCGGCCGGCGAAGCCTCCGTCGCCGAGCTCGAGGCCGGCGGCCGTGTCGTTCCACTCCACCAGGAGCTGCTGGCGCTGCCCCGGATCGAGCATCGCCAGGGTGCCGACCGGCCGGTCGGGAGCGGCCAGCACCTCGGCGGCCAGGGTGCGGAGCTGGCGCAGCAGGCGGTCCGCCGTCGCAGCGTCGAACAGGTCGCTGTTGTACTCCAGGCCGCCGACCACGCCGCGCGGCCCCTCCGCCACGGAGAGGGTGAGCTCGAACTTGACCGCCGTGACGCCGGGGCGCATCGGCTCGATCGTGAGCCCCGGTAGCTCGGTCTCCGCCGCCGGTTCGAGCGTCCCGCCGCGGGCGTTCTGCAGGGCGAACATCACCTGGAAGAGCGGCGACCGCGCCAGGTCCCGCTCCGGCCGCAGCTCCTGGACCACCTTCTCGAACGGCACGTCCTGGTGGGCGAAGAGACCGAGGCTGCGCCGGCGGACGCGACCGAGCAGCTCGGTGAACCCGGGCCCTCCGTTCCCGCCGCTCGCCCCTTCCGGGTGCGCGGAGAGGTCGGCCCGCAGCACCAGGGTGTTGGCGAACAGGCCGACCAGCGGCTCGGTCTCGGTCCGCGTACGGTTGGCCACCGGCGTGCCGATCGTCAGATCCTCCTGGCCGGAGAGCCGGTGGAGCAGCACGGCGAAGAGCGCCGCCAAGGTCATGAACGGGGTCGCACCGGCCGAGCGTCCGAGGGCACGGAGGCCGTCCGCCAGCGCCGGGCTCAGGGAGACCGGGCGGGCCGCGCCGCGGTAGGTCTGGACCGCCGGCCGCGGGCGGTCGGTCGGCAGCTCGAGCGGTGCCACGCCGGTCAGCTCGTCGCGCCAGAAGGCCAGCTCCCGCTCCAGGCGGGCGCCCGCGAGCCGGGAGCGCTGCCAGGCGGCGTAGTCGGAGTACTGGATCGGCAGCGGCGGCAGGGGCGGCGGCTCCCCCGTCCCCGCGGTGAGGCCGGCGTGGTAGAGGGCCGTCAGCTCGCGGAACAGGACGCCCACCGACCAGCCGTCGGAGACGATGTGGTGCATCACCAGGAGGAGGACGTGCTCCTCCCGTTCGACCCGCACCAGCGTCGCCCGGAAGAGGTTGCCGGCCGTCAGGTCGAACGGCCGGTTCGAGACCTCCGGCACGATCCGGGCGAGCTGGCGCGCCCGCTCGCCGGGCGCGGCGCCCGACAGGTCGATGCGCTGGAGCCGGAAGGCGCCCGCCGGGTCGTCCGGCGCGCACGGGATCTGGACCGGACCCCGCCCCGGAGCCGAGCCCGAACCCGGGGTCGAGCCCCAGGCCGGGTCGCCGGCCAGGTCGCCGGACGGGTCGCCGGACCGGTCGCCGGACCGGTCGCCGGACGGGGCGCCGACCAGGTCGGCGGCGTCGGCGAACCGGGTGCGCAGGGTCTCGTGGCGGGCCACCACCGCCACCAGGGCGCCCTCCAGCGCGCGGTCGTCGAGGGCGCCGCGCAGGCGGAACACGGCGGGGATGTTGTAGGCGGCGCTCGCCGGCTCCAGGCGGTCGAGGAACCAGAGCCGCTCCTGGGCGAAGGAGAGCGGCGCCGCGGGCGCTCGGCCGGGACCGGATGCCCGGTCGCGGCGCACGATCGGTCCGCCGACGGCGCCCGGGCGGTCGGCGGGGTCGTAGCCGAGCGCGGCCGCCAGCGACCAGGTCGGCTCGCCGAGGAAGTCCTCCTGCACGGCGTCGCGCCAGCGGTCGGCCACCGCCGGATCGATGCCGCGGTGCTGGTGGAACTTGACGTCGCCCAGCATGCGCGACGCGGCGTGGACGCCGTCGGTCATGCGCGCGCCCCGGTCGCCGTAGGGCCGGGCCATCGCCGGGTGGTAGTCGACCCCGAGGAACTCGCACAGGCGGCCCAGCTCCCGCTCCGGCGCGGCGACCAGCTCCTCGAACCGCAGCGCCAGCCGGCGCTCCGCCGGCACCCCGCGGAAGAAACGCTCGATGTTGCGGTGGGCCAGCACCCAGGACGCCTCCGCCAGCTCGCGGCGTGCGAACGGCCGGCCCGACTCCGGGTCCACGGGCGCCTCCGGGCCGAAGAAGATCTCGTCGACCCGCGCCTCCTCGAACGAGTGGATCATGCCGTGGGGGTGGCGCAGCAGGTGGATGTAGAGCGGCTCGTCGAACGAGCGCTCGGCCGCCGCGAGCGCGTCCGGGTCCCAGGCGTAGGTGGGCGTCTTGTCCACCAGCAGCCGCCCGTCGCCCAGCCACTCCTGCATCCGGCCGTAGAGCTGTGCCGTCGACAGCCCCCGGCCGGTCATGTCCTCGACCAGCACCTCGGCCTCCGTAGCGTCCGCCCCCCGCAGCTCCATCACCGCCCGCACCACCCCTTCGAGGCGGAAGGCGTCGCGCCCGGCGAAGGCCGCCCGCCGCTCCGCCAGGGTGGCGAAGCCGAGCAGCTCGAGCTCGGGCGGCGCGAACAGGTCGGGGTGGCCGCCGAGCATCACCCGCAGCAGGGTCGAGCCGGAGCGCGGCGGCGACAGCACGAAGACGGCGCGGCGGTTCGGCCGCTCCGGGACACCGCCCGGGCCGCGCCGCCGGACCAGCGACTGGAGCGCCTCCACCCGGGCCTCGTCGAGCCGGCGGCTCGCCGCCCCGGACCCGCCCTCGGCCCGCGCGCCGTGTACCCCGTGCTCCCCGTGCGCACCCCGCGCGGCGAGCAGCTCCTCGCCCCACAGGCGGGCCACCGCCGCCGGGTACTTCCGCGCCAGGTAGTCCGCCAGGCCGGCGACCGTCGGGGTGTCGAACAGCGCCACCACGTGGACGATCTCCCCCAGGCGCTCCTGGAGCCGGTTGATCAGCACCGCGCCGGCGATCGAGTTGCCGCCGAGGTCGAAGAAGTCGTCCCGGCGCCCCACCTCCGGGCGAACCTCCTGGCTCCTAGACGACAGGGCGCGGGAGAAGAGCGCCGCCAGCTCGCGCTCCAGGTCGTCCACCGGCGGCTCCGGCGCCGCCTCGCCTCCCCGGGCACCGCCGCCGCCGGCAGTCGAAGGGCGCGGCAGCGCCTTGCGGTCGACCTTGCCGTTCGGGTTGAGCGGCAGCTCGCCCAAGACAGTGAAGGCGGTCGGCACCATGTAGTCGGGCAGCTCCCGGGCCAGGGCCGCGCGCAGGGTCGCCTCCAGAGCCTCATCCGCTGCGTCGCCCGCCGATCCACCGGACGCTCCGGCCGGGGCGCCGCTCGGCACGACGTAGGCGGCGAGGCCCGGGCCGCCGGGCAGGTCGTCGCGCAGCACGACCACGACCTCCCGCACCTCCGGCCGCTCGCCGAGGGCGGCCTCGATCTCACCCAGCTCGATGCGCAGGCCGCGCAGCTTGACCTGGTGGTCGAGGCGGCCGAGGAACTCGACGCTACCGTCGCGGCGATGGCGGGCGAGGTCCCCGGTGCGGTAGAGCCGGGCGCCCGCCGGCACCCCGCCGCCGTCACCGGCCTCGCCGGCGAACGGATCGGGCACGAAGCGCTCGGCGGTCAGCGAGGGCCGCCCGATGTAGCCGCGGGCGACCTGGACGCCGCCGATGGCGAGCTCGCCGGCGACGCCGGGGGCGGCCGGCCGCAGCGCCCGGTCCAGCACGTGGATCTGGGTGTTGGCCACGGGCCGGCCGATCGGCACCGTGGTGAGAGGCTCCGCCTTCTCGAAAGACCGGGACGGCGCCGGGCAGGGCCACCAGGTGACGTCGATCGCCGCCTCGGTCGGCCCGTACAGGTTGTGGAGCGGCGCGGCCAGGCGCTCGGCGTGGCGGGCCGCCAGGTCCGGCGGCAGCGCCTCGCCGCTGACGATCACCCGGCGCAGGCTGTCGCAGCGGCCGGCGGCCGGGTCGTCGAGGAAGACCTGGAGCATCGACGGCACGAAATGGATCGTGGTCACCCGGGCGCTCTGGATCGTCGCGGCCAGGTAAGCGCTGTCCTGGTGGCCGCCGGGGCGGGCGATGGTGAGGGTCGCGCCGTCGATCAGCGGCCAGAACAGCTCCCAGACCGAGACGTCGAAGCTGTACGGGGTCTTCTGGAGCACCCGGTCGCCCGGCCCGATGGGGAAAGTCTCCTGCATCCAGGCGAGGCGGTTGACGACCCCGCGGTGGGCGTTGACGACGCCCTTGGGCCGCCCGGTGGAGCCGGAGGTGAAGAGGACGTAGGCCGCCCTCTCCCCAGCCGGCCCGATCGGCCCGATCGGCAAAGCCAACCCATCACCCCGGGGAGCGCCGTCGAGCGGCAGCACGGAGCGGGCCTCCGCAAGCCCCTCGGCGATCGCCGCGGGGAGACCCTCCTGGAGCAGCACCACCGCCGGCGCGGCGTCCTCGACCATCGCCGCCAGGCGCTCCGCCGGGTAGGCCGGGTCGAGCGGCACATAGGCGGCGCCGGCCTCGAAGATGGCGAGCAGGGCGATCACCATCTCCGGCGAGCGCTCGGCGCAGACGCCGACCCGATCGCCGGGGCGGACCCCGGCCTGGGCCAACCTCCGGGCCTGCCGCCGGGCCCGGCGCACCGTCTCGCGGAAGCTGAGCGCCACCCCGTCGCCCTCCAGGGCCACCGCGTCGGGGACGGCGGCGGTGCGCGCCGCGATCGCCCCGTGGAGGGTGTCCGGAGCCTCCGGGTAGGCCGTCGCCGAGTCGTTCCACTCCAGGAGCTGCTGGCGCTCGGCGCCGCTCAGCAGGGCCAGGCGTCCGACCGGCCGCTCCGGCGCGGCGAGAGCCGAGCGCACCAGCGCCTCGAACCGCCGGCCCCACCGTTCGATGGTGGTCGGGTCGTAGAGGTCGCGGTTGTACATCCAGCGGCAGAGGAGAGCCCCGCCGGCGGGGGCGACGTTCAGGGTCAGGTCGAACTTGGCCGTGCTGCCTTCGAGCTTGACCGGCCGGATCGCCAGGCCGGGCAGCTCCTGGGCGCCGTCCGCCTGCCCCTGAGTCTGGTGGACGAGCATCATCTGGAAGAGCGGCGCATGGCTGAGCGTCCGCTCCACCGCCAGCTCCTCGACCAGCTTCTCGAGCGGCAGCTCCTGGTGGGCGAACGCCTCGAGCCCGGCCTCGCGGGCCGCCCCGACCACCGCCCGGAACGGGGTCTCGCCGGTCACCTGGAGGCGCAGCACGACGCTGTTGAGGAAGAAGCCGATCAGCCCTTCGACCTCGCGCCGGGTCCGCCCGGCCACCGGCGTGCCCACCACCAGGTCCTCCTGGCCGGTGTGCAGGTGGACGAAGGCGTCGAGCGCCGCCAGCAGGACCATGAACAGGGTGGCGCCCTCGCCGCGGGCCAGACGGCGCAGGCCGTCGACCAAGTCCTCCGGCAGGACGTGGACCTGGTGGCGGCCGCGGTAGCGCTGGACCGGCGGCCGCGGCCGGTCGGTGGGCATGGTGAGGACCGCCGGTGCGCCGGCCAGGGTCCGGCTCCAGTGCTCGACCTCCGCCGCCAGGGTCTCGCCGGAGAGCCAGCCCCGCTGCCAGACCGCGTAGTCGGCGTACTGGACCGGCAGCGGCCTCAGCCGCGGCTCCTCCCCCGCCTGGGCCGCCCGGTAGCAGGCGCCCAGCTCGCGCACGAAGACGCCCATCGACCAGCCGTCGGTGACGATGTGGTGCATGGCGATCACCGCCACGTGGTCGGTGGCCCCGAGACGCAGCAGGGTCACCCGCGCCAGCGGCCCGGTGACCAGGTCGAACGGCCGCCGCGCCGCCCGGGTGGCGAGCTCCACCGACAGCCGCTCGCGCCGCGCCTCCGGCAGGGCCGACAGGTCGACCGTCCGCACCGGCACGTGCCCCCGCGGCGCGATCCGCTGGACCGGCCGCTCGCCGGCCAGGGCGAAGGTGGTGCGCAGCGGCTCGTGGCGCTGGGCGACCAGGTCGAGGCTCGCCTGGAAGAGGGCCGGATCGAGCGCGCCCTCCAGCCGCACCGTCGTCGGCATGTTGTAGGTCGACGATCCCGGCTCCAGCCGGTCGAGGAACCAGAGCCGCTCCTGGGCGAACGACAGGGGGATCTCGCCCTCCCGCTCGCCGGTCCGCGGCGCGAGCGGCGGCTGGGCCGGCGCCCCGGCGGCGCTCCGCCGCTCGTCCGCCACCACCGCCGCCAGCGCCTCGACGGTCGGGTTCTCGAAGATCCGCCGGAGCGGCGGCTCGACGCCGAACGCGTCCCGGATGCGCGACAGGAGCTGGGTCGCCAGCAGCGAGTGGCCGCCGAGGGCGAAGAAGTCGTCGCGGGCGCCGACCCGGGCGACGCCGAACAGATCCGCCCACAGGTTGGCCAGCAGCTCCTCCTCGGCGGTCCGCGGCGCCACGTACTCGGACTCGACGCCGGTCTGCCCGGTCTCCGGATCGGGCAGCGCCTTGCGGTCGATCTTGCCGTTCGGGTTGAGCGGGATCGTCTCCAGCTCGACGTAGGCGGACGGCACCATGTGGTCCGGCAGGCGGCGGGAGAGGAAGGCGCGCAGCTCCGCCACCTCCGGCGAGGCGTCCTCCGGCACGTAGTAGGCCACCAGGCGGTGGCCGCCGGCACCGTCCGGCCGCGGCACCACCACGGTCTCGCGCACGGCGTCGTGGTCGGCCAGGGCCGACTCCACCTCGCCCGGCTCGACCCGGAAGCCGCGGATCTTGACCTGGTGGTCGATCCGCCCCAGGTACTCGATGACACCGTCCTGGAGATGGCGGGCCAGGTCGCCGGCGCGGTAGAGGCGCCCGCCGGGGGCGGCGTCCCCGACGCCGGAGAACGGGTCCGGGATGAAGCGCTCGGCGGTCAGCGCCGGCCGGCCGGTGTAGCCCCGCGCCAGGCAGACGCCGGCGATGTAGAGCTCGCCCGGCACCCCGGCCGGCACCTCCTCCAACCTGCGGTCGAGCAGGTGGATGCGGGTGTTGTCGATCGGCCGCCCGATCGGCGGGTGGGAGCTCCAGCGCGCCGGGTCGGCGTCGAGCGCCAGGGCGGTGACCACGTGGCTCTCGGACGGTCCGTAGTGATTGTGAAGCCGAGTCGAGCGCAACCGGGTCGAGCGGAGACCGCTCGTGCCCGGCTGGCTCGTGCCCAAAGGTGCGAGCGGCTGCTCGCGGGACAGGGCGAGCAGCTCCCCGAACAGGGCGGCGACCGGTGGCGTCACCTGGAGCTGCTCGCCGGTCGAGATGACCTGGTGGAGCGCCGCCGGCACAGCCCCCAGCCGTTCGAGCTCCTCGGCGAGCTGCTGGAGGACCACCACCGGCACGGTCATCGCCTCCACCCGGCGCTCGATCAGCAGGCGGGCGAGGCCCGGCATGTCGCGCCGCTGCTCCTCGGCCAGGAGCACCAGGGTGCCGCCGTAGCTCCAGGTGAGGAACAGCTCGACGAACGCCACGTCGAAGCTGAGCGAGGCGAGCTGGAGGCGCCGGAAGCCGGTGGGGAACTCGCCGTGGGTCCAGGTGAGGAGGTTTTCGAGCGCCGCGTGCGGCAGGGCGACGCCCTTGGGTCGACCGGTGGAGCCGGAGGTGTAGATCAGGTAGACCAGGCTCTCCGGGTCCGACCGCTCGGGCAGGTCGTCACCCCGCTCCGCGGCGATCGCCGCCGCCTCGGCGTCGAGCAGCACTGTCCGCGCGTCGCTCGGCGGCAGGGTCTCGACCATCCCTTCGACCGTCAGCACCACCGGCGCGCCCGAGTCCTCGATCATGAAGGCGAGCCGGTCGGCCGGGTAGGAGGGTTCGAGCAGCAGGTACGCCCCGCCCGCCTTGAGCACCGCCAGCACGCCGACCACCAGGTCGAGGGAGCGCCCCAGGTAGAGCGCCGCCGGCGAGTCGGTGCCGACGCCGCGCCGCCGCAGCAGTCGCGCCAGCCGGTTGGCCCGGGCGTTGAGCTCGCCGTAGCTGAGCCGCTGTCTGCCGAGCTCGACCGCGATCCGCTCCGGCGTGCGCGCCGCCTGCTCCTGGACCATCCGGTGGATGCTGGCGCCGCGCGGCCGGCCGCTCTGCCGGTCGTTCCACTCCAGGAGCTGCTGGCGCTGGGCGGGGCCGAGCAGCGGCAACGCCCCGAGCGGCGCCTCCGGCTCGGCGACCGCGCCCTCGAGCAGGGTGCCGAGGGCGCCGAGCAGGCGCTCGGCGGAGGTGGCGTCGAACAGGTCGGTGTTGTGCTCCAGGGTGAGCAGCAGGCCGTCGCCGGCGAGCTCGGCGAACGACAGGGTGAGGTCGAACTTGGCGACGTCGGCGCCGGCGCCCAGGCGCTCGACCGTGATCCCGGGCAGGTCGAGGCCGTCGCCCCGCCGCTCGCCCTGGACCACCAGCATGACCTGGAAGAGCGGCGAGTGGCTGAGGTCGCGGCCGACCTCCAGATCCTCGACCAGCTTCTCGAACGGCACCTCCTGGTGGGCGAACGCCTCGACCACCGTCGTGCGCGCCCGGCCCAACAGCCCGGCGAAGCTCAGCGGCCGTTCCGCCGTCCCCGGCAGGTCGTCCCGCTCCGGATCGAGGCGGGCGCGCAGCACCAGCGTGTTGAGGAAGAAGCCGATCAGCCCCTCGACCTCCAGGCGGTCCCGGTTGGCCACCGGCGTGCCGATCAGCAGGTCGTCCTGGCCGGTGATCCGCGACAGCCAGGCCGCCATGGCGGCGAACGCGGCCATGAACAGGGTGCCGTCGCGGTCGCGGGCCAGCCGCGCGAGGCCGGCGGCGGCGGCCGGGTCGAGCACCGTGAAGCGCTTGCCGCCGGCGAAGGTCTGGACCGGCGGACGCGGCCGGTCGGTGGGCAGCTCGAGCACCGCCGGCGCCCCCTCCAGCAGCTCGCGCCAGAAGGCGACCTCGGCGTCGAGGGCGGCGCCCTGGAGCCAGCTCCGCTGCCAGACGGCGTAGTCGGCGTACTGGACCGGCAACGGCGGCAACGCCAGACGGCCGGGCCGCTCCACAGCCGGAGCCGCGGCCGGCGAGCCCCCTCCGACCAGCGCCCGGTAGGCGGCGCTCAGCTCGCGCAGGAAGACCCCCATCGACCAGACGTCCGAGACGATGTGGTGCAGGGTCAGCAGCACCACGTGCTCGCCGGGGCCGGTGCGCAGCAGGCCGACCCGCAGCAGCGGCCCGGCCGCAAGGTCGAACGCCCGTTCCGCCGCCGCCCGCGACGCCCGCGCGACGGCCTCGGCACGGGCGCCCGGCGCCAGGCCGGAGAGGTCCGCCTCGAGCCACCCGGGCGGCAGGTCGTCGTGGACCTCCTGGACCGGCCGGCCGCCGGCGTCCCGGAAGGTCGTGCGGAGCGCCTCGTGGCGCCCGACGACCAGCCCCAACGCCCGGCGCAGGGCCGCGGGGTCGAGCGGGCCGCGGAGGCGCGCCGCCAGCGGCACGTTGTAGACCGCCCCGCCGCCGTCGAGCCGGTCGAGGAACCAGAGCCGCTCCTGGGCGAACGACAGCGGCAGGGCGCCGTCCCGGGGCGCGGGCAGCAGCGGCGGTCTCGCGGCCGAGGGCTGCCCGGCGCCGCGCAGCGCCGCGACCTCCCGTGCCAGGCCGGCGACGGTCGGCTGCTCGAACAGGGCGCGCAAGGGGAGCTCGACCTCGAACGCCCGGCGCACGCGGGAGACCACCCGCGTGGCGAGCAGCGAGTGGCCGCCCAGGTCGAAGAAGCCGTCGTGGCGGCCGACGCCTTCGACCTCCAGCACGTCGCTCCAGATCGCCGCCAGCCGCTCCTCCACCGCGTCCGCCGGCGCCTCGTAGCTCTCCCCGGCACCGGTGGCCCGGCCGGAGGCGGCGCGCTCCGCCGGCGCCGGCAGCGCCGCCCGGTCGACCTTGCCGGTGGCGCTCACCGGCAGCGCCGCGAGCGGCACGAAGACCGACGGCACCATGTGGGCCGGCAGGTGCTCGGCGACGTGGCGGCCGAGCTCCGCCAGCTCGCCGGGGCCGAGCGGCGCCTCCCCCTCGGCCACCGGGTAGGCGACCAGGATCTTCGCCCCGCCCTCGCCGTGGGCGGCGACCGCCGCCTCCCGCACCGCCGGATGCGCCGTCAGCACCGCCTCGATCTCCCCCAGCTCGACCCGGAAGCCGCGGATCTTCACCTGGCGGTCGACCCGGCCGACGAACTCGAGCGCCCCGTCGGGCCGGAAGCGCCCCAGGTCGCCGGTCCGGTAGAGGCGCCCCGAGCGGTGGGCGCCCTCGCGCCGGCCGGGGGCCTCTGCGCCCTCCGCGCCGTTCGGAGAGGGGAACGGGTCGGGCACGAAGGCCGCCGCGGTCAGCGCCGGGCGGCCGTGGTAGCCCTGGGCGACACAGGTGCCGCCGAGAACGATCTCGCCGACCACGCCCGGCGGCACCGGCCGCAGGCGGGCGTCGAGCACCCGCACCTCCGCCTTCGCCGTCGGCCGGCCGATCGGCAGCGAGCGCTCCTCGACCTCCCGCAGGCACGGCCACGAGGTCACCGAGATGGTCGTCTCGGTCGGCCCGTAGCGATTGAGCAGCGCGGCGTCCAGGTGCTCGTAGAAGCGCCGCGGCAGCTCGGGCGGCACGGTCTCGCCGCCGGTGATCATCACCTTCAGGCTGTCCAGGCGCCGGAAATCGGGCTCGTCGAGCAGGGCGTTGAGCAGGGTCGGCGGGAACGAGGTGTGGCTGATCCGCTCGCGGGCGATCAGGCGCACCAGGGCGTCGGTGTCCTTCTCCGCCCCGGGCGGCGGCAGCACCACCCGGCTGCCGGAGACCAGGGAGCCGAAGATCTCGGCCACCGAGACGTCGAAGCTGATGGTCGTCTTCTGGAGGAAGGCGTCGTCCGGCCCCATGTCGGTGGCGGCCACC
Source organism: uncultured Acidobacteriota bacterium (assembly GCA_963843755.1). GTDB lineage: Bacteria > Acidobacteriota > Thermoanaerobaculia > Multivoradales > DATKCC01 > CAWJLS01. The sequence continues at coordinate 591,941 of CAWJLS010000007.1, read as the reverse complement.
CAGAGCAGCCGGTTGGCCATCGACCGATGGGACACCGCCACCCCCTTGGGCCGGCCGGTGGAGCCGGAGGTGTAGATCAGGTAAGCGGTCGCGTCGCCGGGCGGCGGCCCGGGGCCGTCGCCGTCCGCGGCTACCCCCTCGCCGGGGCGCGCGGCCTCGGCCACCGGTCCGCACGACTCGAGCGCCAGGGTCCCCAGGCCCGTCCCCACCACGGCCACCACGGGCGCCAACCGCCCGTCGAGCAGGCGCCGCTGGGCCAGGAGCAGGTCGGCGCCCGCGTCCTCGAGCATGAACGCCGCCCGGTCCGCCGGCAGGGCGGGATCGACCGGCAGGTAGGCGGCGCCGGTCCGGAGCACCGCCAGCAGCCCGGCCACCATCTCCGGCGAGCGCTCGGCGGCGAAGGCGACCACGCTGCCCAGCCCGACACCGGCCGACCCCAGGCGCCGCGCCAGCCGGTCCGCCCAGCAGTCGAGGGCGCCGTAGGTCAGCCGCAGGTCGCCCCCCTCCCCTGCCGACACCACCGCCACCGCGTCCGGCCGGCTGCGCGCCAGCTCCCGGATCACCTCGGGCGTCACGCCGGGCACGGGGTAGTCGACCGGCGGCCGGTTCCACTCCACCAGCACCTGGTCCAGCTCGGCCGGCGTCATCAGCGGCAGAGCCGAGACCGGCCGGTCCGGGTCGGCGACGAGGCCGTGCAGCAGGGTCTCGAACGTCCGCCCGATGCGCTCGACGGTCGACCGGTCGAACAGGTCGACGTTCCAGACCCACTGGCCGCCGAGCGCGCCGCCGCTCTCCACCAGGGTCAGCGTGAGGTCGAACTTGGAGACCGTGATGTCGGACTCCAGGCGCCGCAAGGTCAGGCCGGGCAGATCGACCGCCGACACCGGCCGGTCCTGGAGCGTCAGCATCGCCTGGAACAGCGGCGGCACGCTCAGGCTCCGCCCCGGCTGGACCTCCTGGACGATGCGCTCGAACGGCACGTCCTGGTGGGCGAACGCCTCCCGCACGACGGAGCGCACCCGGCCGAGCAGCGTCCGGAACGGCGGGTCGTCCGCCAGGTCGCCGCGCAGCACCAGGGTGTTGACGAAGAAGCCGATCAGCTCCTCGATCTCCGGCCGGTTGCGGTTGGCGAACGGGCTGCCGACGGTGAGGTCGTCCTGCCCCGCCCAGCGGGAGAGCAGCACCTGGAAGGCGGCCAGCATGGTGACGTAGCGGGTCACCCCTTCGTCCTGGGCCAGGTGGCGCAGGTCGTCGGCCAGCCCCTCGGGGAAGCCCAGGGGCAGGGTCGAGCCGCGGAACGCCTGGAGGGTCGGCCGCGGCCGGTCGGTCGGCAGCTCGAGCACCGGTGCTCCGGCGAGCTGGCGGCGCCAGTAGCCGAGCTGCTCCTCGATCGCGTCCTCCGGGATCGCCTCCCGCTGCCAGAGGGCGAAGTCGGCGTACTGGACCGCCGGCGGCCGGCTCCACGGCGGCGCGTCCGCCCGGCCCTCGGCTCGGCGTTCCACGCGGTTTCCCGCCCGGTCCCCGGCCAGCTCCCCGTAGAGCCCGGCGATCTCGCGCACCAGCACGCCCATCGACCAGCCGTCGGAGACGATGTGGTGCATGGTCAGCAGGACGGCGTGCTCACCGCGCGCCAGGCGCAGCAGGCGCGCCCGGAACAGCGGCCCGCGGGCGATGTCGAACGGGCGGCGCGCCTCGTCCTCGGCCTGCCGGCGGGCCTCGGCACGGCGCAGGTGCTCCGGCAGCGCCGCCAGGTCGGTCACCGGCAGCGGCGGCGGCGCGGGCGGCGCGACCACCTGGAACGGCCGCCCCTCGTCCGCGGTGAAGGTGGTGCGCAGGCTCGCCTGGCGCTCCTCCACCGCCGCCAGGACGGCGGCGAAGGCCGCCAGGTCGAGGGTGCCGAGCAGGCGCACGGCCGCGGGGATGTTGTAGGTGGCGGTGCCCGGGTCGAGCTGCTCCAGGAACCAGAGCCGCTCCTGGGCGAAGGAGAGCGGCAGCCGCTCACCGCAGCTCCACGGCCGCGGCGCGAGCGGCGGCAGCTTGCGCTCGAGCGGCTGGTAGCCGTGGCCTGCCGCCAGCTCCAGGGTGGGCCGGCCGAGGAAGTCCCGCGCGTAGCTCCCCCGCCACTGGTCGGCCACCGCCGGGTCGACCCCGGCGTGGCGGTGGAACTTGACGTCGCCGAGCATGCGCGACTGGGCGTGGATGCCGTCGGTCATCCGTCCGCCCTGGTCCCGGTACGGCTCGGCCATCGCCGGGTGGTACTCGACCCCGAGGAAGGTGCACAGCCGGCGCAGGCTGCGCTCCGGCGCCCGCACCAGGTCCTCGAACCGCACCGTGTGGTGGCGGGCGCTCGGCACCCCGTCGAGGAAGGCGCGGATGTTGCGCTCCGAGGCGGCCCAGATCAGCTCGGCGAGGCGCCGGCGGCTGAACGGGTGGTCGGCCGGGAAGAAGATCTGGTCGAGCTTGGCCTCCTCGAACGACCGGATCATGCCGTAGGGGTGGCGTACCAGGTGGACGTAGCGCGGACCGTCGAAGACCTCCTCGGCCCGGGCGAGCACGCCGGGGTGGAGGGCGTAGGACGGCGTCTTGTCGACCAGCAGGCGCTCGCCCAACCGCTCCTGGAAGCGCCGGTAGGCCTCCCGGGTCGACACCCCCTCCTCCTCCCAGGCTTCGAGCCGGGCGCGGGCGGTGTCCGCGTCGCAGTCGTCGAGCTCCATCAGGGCACGGATCGCCCCCTCCAGCCAGAAGGCGTCACGCCCTCTGAACACCGCGTGGCGCTCGGCCAGGGTGTCGAACGACAGCAGCTCGAGCTCCGGCGGCGCGAACAGCCCCGGGTGGCCGCCGAGCATGACCCGCAGCAGGGTCGAGCCGGAGCGCGGCGCCGACAGGACGAACACCGCCGGCGGGTTCTTGGCTCCGCCGGCCCCGGACCCGAGCTCGTCCCCCGCCGCGGCGCTCCTGTCGGCCCCCCTCTGGGCCGGATCGCGGACGACGAACCGCTCGAGCCCCCGGGCCGTCCGCCGCACCCACTCGATGGCGGCGTCGTCCACCGGCGGCTCCGCACCGGCCGCCTCTCCAGTGCCTCCTCCCTCCGGCGCGGCACCGGCCGTCTCGCCCACCGGAGCCTCGCCTGCCGAAGCCAGGCCGTCCGCCTCCGCCTCCCCGTCGAACAGGCGGGCGACCGCCGCCGGGTGCTGGCGGCGCAGATGCTCGGCGAGCTGAGCGATGGTCGGCGCGTCGAAGATCACCACCACGTGGACGATCTCGCCCAACTCCTCCTGGAGCCGGTTGATCAGCACCGCCCCGGAGAGCGAGCTGCCGCCGAGGTCGAAGAACTCGTCGTGGACCCCCACCCGGTCCAGGTGGAGCACCTCGCACCAGCGCTCGGCCAGCCAGCTCTCCAGCGGGTCGCGCGGGGCGACCAGCTCCTGGGCCAGGTCCGGGCGCTCGGCGTCCGGCTCCGGCAGGGCGCGCCGGTCGACCTTGCCGTTGGGGGTGAGCGGGATCGCGTCCAGGACGACGAACGCCGCCGGCACCATGTAGTCCGGCAGGGTGCGGCCGGCGAACGAGCGCAGCGCCTCCACCGGCGGCCGGTCGTCGCCCGCCGGCACGACGTAGGCGACCAGGCGCGTTCCGTCCTCACAGCGCTCACCGCGCTCACCGCCAGGCGCCGCCGGCCGGGCCACGACCACCGCCTCCGCCAGCGCCGGGTGCGCCACCAGCGCGGACTCGATCTCGCCCAGCTCGATGCGGAAGCCGCGCACCTTGACCTGGTGGTCGATCCGGCCCAGGTACTCCAGGTCGCCATCGGCCAGGCGGCGGGCGAGGTCGCCGCTGCGGTAGAGCCGGCCGCCGGCGCCCGTCCCCGAGAGGGCGGCGAACGGGTCGGGCACGAACCGCTCGGCGGTCAGCCCCGGCCGCCCCAGGTAGCCGCGGGCGAGCCCCGCCCCGGCGACGTGGATCTCGCCGGCCACGCCCAGCGGCACGGGCCGAGCGCCCCGGTCGAGCAGGTGGACCCTGAGGTCGGGGATCGGCCGGCCGATGACGCTGCCCCGGGCGGCCGACACGTCGCCGGCCGACAGCGGCCGGTAGGTCACGTGCACGGTCGTCTCGGTGATGCCGTACATGTTGACCAGCTCGGGGTGGCGGTCGCCGTAGCGGGCCACCCACGGCGCCAGCGACGCCAGCTCCAGCGCCTCGCCGCCGAAGATCACCGCCCGCAGGCTGTCGATCGGGGGCGCGCCGGCGTCGGCGCGGACGAGCTGCCGGAAGGCCGACGGCGTCTGGTTGAGGACCGTCACCCGCTCGCGCCGGATCAGGGCGTGGAGCTCCTCCGGCGAGCGGCTCACCCCATGGGGCACGACCACCAGGCGCCCGCCGTGGAGGAGCGGCCCCCACAGCTCCCAGACCGAGAAGTCGAAGGCGTAGGAGTGGAACAGGGTCCAGACGTCGTCCGCGCAGGAGCCGGACCCGAACCCGAAATAGGGCGCCGTCGACTCGAACAGCCGGACGGCGTTGGCATGGGTGACCGGGACGCCCTTCGGCCGGCCGGTGGAGCCGGAGGTGTAGATGACATAGGCGGCCCGGCGCGCGTCGGTCTCCCCCCGCGGGATCGAGACGGGCCAATCTCGCGACTCGAGCGGGCCGGGCGAGCCGGCCCCATCGGCCCCATCGGCCCCGTCGGCCCCATCGGCCCCATCGGCCCCGTCGGCCCCGTCGGCCCCGTCGGGTCCTTCGAGCTCGTCGAGCCGGACGACCCGGGCCGTGCCGGCCGCCGGCAGCGCCTCGAACCCGGCCGCGTCGACCAGGGCGACCGGCGCCCCCGAGTCCTCGAGCACCAGCTCCAGCCGCTCGGCCGGGTAGGCCGGGTCGAGGGGCACGTAGGCGCCGCCCGCCGCCAGCACGCCGAGGATCGCCACCACCATCTCCGCCCCGCGCTCGAAGCAGAGGACGACCGGCGTCTCCGGTCCGACGCCGTGGCGCCGGAGGGCGCCCGCGACCCGTCCGACCCGGCGGGCGAGGGCGCCGTAGGTCAGGTGGGCACCGTCCGCGCTCAGGGCGACGGCGTCGGGCGCGGCGAGGGCACGGGCGGCGAACAGGGCGTCCAGGGTCGCGCCGCCGGAACCCGCCTCGGCTCCGGCCGCCGCCGCCTCCCCCACCGCGGCAGCCGGTCCGGCCGGGACGCGGGGGGACCCGGGGACGTCGCCGGTCTCGACCAGCACCTGGTGGCGCTCGCCGGCGTCGAGCAGCGGCAGCGCCGACAGGGGGACGGACGAGCCACCGGAGCCGCCGGGGATGGGAGCGACGGCCGCCAGCAGAACCTCCAGGTGGCGGATCATCCGGCGCACCGTGGTGCGGTCGAACAGGTCGCTCCGGTAGCGCCAGGTGGCGCCGATGCGCCCGTCGCCCTCGGTGAAGTTGAGCACCAGGTCGAACTTCGCCGTCTGGCTGTCGGAGAGGATCGGCTCGAGCACCAGGCCCGGGAGCTGGAGCGGCTCCGTCGGCACGTTGTGGAGCTGGAGCACCACCTGGAAGAGGGGCGAGCGCGACAGGTCCCGCTGGGGCTGGATCTCGCGCACGAGCTGCTCGAACGGCAGATCCTGGTGATCGTAGGCGCCGAGGCTGGCCTCGCGGACCCGATCGACCAGGGCGTCGAAGCCGGGGTCGTCGCCCTGGTCGACGCGCAGGGCGAGGGTGTTGACGAAGAACCCGATCAGCCCCTGGATCTCCTCGCGCCGCCGGTTGGCGATGGTCGAGCCGACCACCAGGTCGTCCTGCCCGGTGAGCCGGCCGAGGAGCGCCTGGAAACCGGCCATCAGGACCATGAACAGGGTGGCGCCGCGCTCCCGGGCGAGTGCCCTCAGGCCGTCCGAGACCGTCCTGTCGAGGCGCAGGGGCAGGGTCGAGCCGATCAGGCTCCGGGCCAGCGGCCGGGGCCGGTCGGTCGGCAGGTCGAGCATCCCGTCGGCCCCCGCCAGCCGCTCCCGCCAGTAGCCGAGCTGCTCCTCGAGCACGTCGCCGGAGAGCCACTCCCGCTGCCAGGCGGCGTAGTCCGGGTACTGGATCGGCAGCGCCGGCAGCCCCGCCTGACCACCGGACAGGCCGTCCACCGCAGCCCGGTAGAGCGCTGCCAGCTCGGAGACGAAGACCCCGAGCGACCAGGCGTCCGAGACGATGTGGTGCATGGTCACCAGCACGCCGTGGTCGTCCGGCGCGAGGCGCGCCAGGGTGGTCCGGAGGACCGGTCCGTCGACCAGGTCGAACGGCCGCTCGGCCTCTCGCCGCCCGAGCCCGGCCAGGTCGCCTCCCGCGCCGCCGCCGCGCAGGCCCGGAGAGGTCGACCAGCGGCAGGCGCGGCGGCTCCCAGGGGAGCACCTGCTGCACCGGGCGGCCGCCGCGGATGCGGAAGACCGTGCGCAGGCTCTCGTGCCGGCGGACCAGCGCGCCGATGCCGCCGGCGAGCGCCGCCGACGTCGAGGGAGCCGCGCAGCCGGAGCGCCCCGGGGACGTTGTAGGCGGAGCTCTCCGGCTCCATCCGGTCGAGGAACCAGAGCCGCTCCTGGGCGTGGGACAGGGGCACCCCTTCGGCACGCTCACCCTCGTCCAGGCGCCGGATCGGCGGTGCCGCGCCGGCGCCGCCCGCCCGTCGCCCCGCTCCTGTCGATCCGCGCCGCCGCCTCGGCCAGGGTGGGCGCCTCGAACAGGGCGCGCAGCGGGATCGTCACGCCCAGCGACCTCGCGCACCCGCGAGGCGACCCGGGTGGCCAGCAGCGAATGGCCGCCGAGCTCGAAGAAGTCGTCCCGGCGCCCGGCCTCGGGCACCCCCAGGACGTCGCACCAGATGCCGGCCAACACCTCCTCGGTCGGCGTCGCCGGCGGCTCGAACCGGGCCGCCGCCGGCGAGCCGCTCGGCCTCATCCGGCGCCGGCAGCGCATCCCGGTCGAGCTTGCCGTTGACGGTCAACGGCAGCTCCGCCAGCTCGACGAACGCCGACGGCACCATGTAGTCGGTCAGGAACCGGGCGGCGTGCTCGCGCAGGTCGGCGGAGCCGACGGAGCCCGGGACCGCTCTCCGGAGGCCTCGCCGGAGGACCCGTCAGCCGGCTCCGCGCGGGGCACCACGTAGGCCACCAGGCGGCGGTCGCCCGGCGTGTCCTCGCGGGCCACCACGGCGACCTGACCGACCGCCGGGTGGCGCGCCAGCACCGCCTCGATCTCCCCCAGCTCGATGCGGAAGCCGCGCACCTTGACCTGGTGGTCGATCCGGCCGAGGAAGTCGATCTCGCCGTCCGGCAGCCGCCGGGCCAGGTCGCCGGCGCGGTAGAGCCGGCGGCCGGCGCCCGCCGCCGCCGCCACCTCCGGCCCGAACGGATCGGGCACGAAGCGCTCGGCGGTCAGCCCCGGCCGGCCCGAGGTAGCCGCGGGCGAGGCCGGCGCCGCCGACGTGGACCTCGCCGGGAACGCCCACCGGCACCAGGGCGCCCCGGGAGTCGAGCAGGTGGACCTGGAGGTCCGGGATCGGCACCCCGACCGGGCTCGCCGCGCTCCGCTCCCCCGCCCCGTCGCCCTCCACGTCCACCGCGGCCGATCGGCCGGTAGGTGACGTGGACCGTGGTCTCGGTGATGCCGTACATGTTGATCAGCCGCGGCCGCCGGTCGCCGTGGCGGGCGACCCAGGGCGCGAGCGACGCCGGCTCGAGCGCCTCGCCGCCGAACACCACCGTCTCCAGGGCCAGCCCCGCTCCCGCCCCGGCCGCTCCGCCCGGAGCGGCGGCCTCCGCCGCGACGAGCTGCTTGAAGGCCGACGGCGTCTGGCTGAGGGTGGTCACCCGCTCGCGGCCGAGCAGCGCCAGGAAGGCCTCCGGAGAGCGGCTGATCCAGTAGGGCACGAGCACCAGGCGGCCGCCGTGGGCGAGCGGCCCCCAGAGCTCCCAGACCGAGAAGTCGAAGGCGTAGGAGTGGAACAGGCTCCAGGCCTCGTCGGCCCCGCCGTCGCGGCTGAAATCGAACCACTCCGCCGTGGCGGCGAACAGCCGCTGGGCGCTCTCGTGGGAGATGAGCGAGCCCTTGGGCCGGCCGGTGGAGCCCGAGGTATAGATGACGTAGGCCAAGGAGCGGGGATCGATCGGCACCGGCCGAGCCGCCGGTCCCGGCCTCCTCGGCCTCCTCCAGCCGGTCGAGCCGGAGGACCCGCGGCGCCGGGGCGCCGGCCTCGCGCCCCTGCCCGGCGCCGCCCAAGTCCCCGGCCCCGTCCGCGCCCTCCTCCAGGGCCGCCAGCGACTCCTCCAGGCCGGAACCGGCGAGGACGATCGGCGCGCCGGAGTCCCGGATCATGAACGCCAGCCGGTCCGCCGGCGCCTTCGGGTCGAGGGGCAGGTAGGCCGCGCCAGCCTCCAGGATGCCGAGGATCGCCACCACCATCTCGATCGAACGCTCGACGCACAGGCCGACCAGCGTCTCCGGCCCCGCGCCGGCCCGGCGCAGGAGCCGCGCCAGGCCCACGGCCCGCCGGCCGAGCTCGCCGTAGCTCACCAGGGCCGGCGGCGCCACGCCGTCCCCCCAGGTCACGGCCACCCGGTCCGGGTGCTCGCGCACCTGCCGCCGGAAGTCGTCGTGCAGGCTCCGGCCGCTCCGGTAGTCGGCGCCCGGCCGGTTCCATTCGCCCAGGGCCTGGCGGCGCTCGGCGGCGGTCAGCAGCTCGAACCCGCCGAGGCGCGCCTCCGGCCGCTCGGCGAACGCACCGAGCAGGGTGCGCCAGTGGCCGAGCAGGCGCTCCATGGCCGGCCGGGAGAACCGCGAGCGCTCGAACGCCGCCCGCAGAACGATCCGGTCGCCGGCCGCCGCCACCAGGGTCAGGGGGTAGTTGGTGCGCTGGAGGATTCCCTCCTCCTCCTGCACCACCGGCCCGCCGCGGCCGCCCCCCTGGCCGGGGAAGCTCTCGAACACCAGGATGCTGTCGAACAGCTCCCGGTCCCGGGGCACCGGCGCCTGGGCGCGCACGTCGACCAGCGGCACGTGCTCGTGGCGGCGCATGGCGAGCTGCTCCTCCTGGATCCGCGCCAGGTAGTCGAGCACCGTCTCCCGGTCGTCGACCCGGAAGCGCGCCGGCAGCGTGTTGAGGAAGCAGCCGATGATCCCCTCGACCCCGGGCAGCGACGGCGGCCGGCCGGAGACGGTGACGCCGAACAGCACGTCGTCGCGCCCGGCGTAGCGCGACAGGAGCAGCGCATAGGCCGCCTGGACGAGGGTGTTGAGGGTCAGCCGCCGCCCTCGCGCCAGCTCCCGCAGCCGGCCGGTGGTCGCCGGGTCGACCGCGGTGGTGACGACCTCCGTGTCGTGCTCCCCCGGCGCGGCGCCCTCCTCCTGGGCCGCCTGGGCCGCGCCGGCTCGATCGGCGGGGCGGCCCACGGTGAGAGGGGTCGGCTCGGTGAAGCCGTCGAGGCGCTCGCGCCAGTACGCGATCGCCTCCGCCGGATCGCGGCGGCGCAGCCAGGCGACGTAGTCCCGGAACGGCCGCCGCTCCGCCAGCGCCAGCGTCCGGCCCGCCCTCTCGGCCGCGTAGAGCTGGCTCAGCTCGCGGGTCAGAAGGTCGATCGACCAGCCGTCGGCGATGGCGTGATGGAAGGTGCAGACGAACCGGTAGGCCGTCTCGCCGACCCGCGCCAGGGTCAGCCGGACGAGGGGGGCCTTGCCGAGGTCGAAGCCGCGCAGGCGGTCGGCCTCCCGCAAGGCGGCGAAGCGCTCCGCCTGCTCGGCGTCGCCGAGGGTGCGCCAGTCGAGGCGCTCCACCGGCAGCTCGACCCGGCGGTGCACCACCTGCACCGGCTCGTCGAGATCCTCCCAGACGAACGAGGTGCGCAGCGCCGGGTGGCGCTCGACGACCCGCCGCCACGTCGCCAGGAACCGGTCGGGATCGAAGTCCTGCTCGTAGGTGGTGGCGAACTGCTGGATGTAGACGCCGGTCCCCGGCGCCAGGACGCTGTGGAACAGCATCCCCTGCTGCACCGGCGACAGGCCGTAGATGTCCTCCAGGTTCTCGAGCGTCTTGGGCTTCACTGCGGGGGCCATCCTCGGATCACGACCAGCAGGGTGTGGGCGGCAGCACGAGGCGAGCCGCCCGGGGAGACGGATGATCTGGCGTTGCGGTCGGCGTCACTCCGCACGGAGGACCCCGCCCGGGTCGTTTCGCGCCGCGCGCCACGCCGGGACCAGGCTGGCCACCGAGGCCAGCGCGAGGAGCAGCACGCTCATGCCCAGGTAGGTGACCGGATCGGTGCTGCTGACGCCGTGGAGGAAGCCGGCGAGCAGGCGGCTGGCCAGCAGGGCCGAGAGCACGCCGAGGGCCAGGCCGATCGCGGTGACCGCGAGGCCGTGGCGGAGGATCAGGCCGACCACCTCGCTCCGGCGGGCGCCCAGGGCGACGCGGATGCCGATCTCCCGGGCGCGCCGGGCGACCCCGTAGGCGATGACGCCGTAGACGCCGACCACCGCCAGCAGCAGGCCGATCAGGGCGAACGAGCCGAACAGCACGCTGGCCAGCCGCGGCTGGGAGAGGGAAGCGTCCAGGCGGTGGCGCATGGTCTGGACGTCCTCGACCGGCAGCGCCGGGTCGACCTCGCCGATGACGTCGCGCACCCGGCCGACCATCGCCTCCGGATCGCCCTCGGTCCGGGCGACCACCGACATCAGCCGGACCGGATACTGGGCGTACGGCAGGTAGAGCTGGTCGCTCGAGCTCCCCTCGAGCAGGTTGTGCTGGACGGTGCCGACCACCCCGACGACCTCGCGCCAGGCGGTCCCGCCCGGGCGCGGCGACTCGATGCGCAGCCGCTTGCCGAGCGCGTCCTCCCCGGGCCACAGGCGCGCCGCCAGGCCCTGGTCGACCACCACCACCGGCGGATGGCCGGCGTCGTCGCGGCGGTCGATGGCACGCCCTTCGAGCAGCGGAATGCCCATGGCCTGGAAGTAGCCCGGGCCGACGATGCGCCAGCCGGTCGTCGGCGCGCCGCCCGCGGTGTCGGCCCCTTCCGGCTCGACGTCGCCGACGATCCCGAAGCCGGCCGGCAGGTGGGAGGCGACCGCGGCCTTCCGCACCCCGGGCACCCGCCCGACGCGGTCGGTCAGGGTGTCGAAGAAGCCGACGACCCGGCTGTCGTCCCCGTAGGCGACCCGGCTCAGGCTGAGGGTCAGCGTCAGGACACCGTCGGGGCGGTAGCCCGGGTCGGTCCGCAGCAGCCGGATGAAGCTCTGGGCGACCAGGCTGCCGCCGATCAGCACCACCAGGGCGAGCGCCACCTCGGCGACCACCAGCAGGTTGCGCAGCCGGCCGCCGGTGCTGCCCTGGGAGGAGGTCTTGCCGCCGTCCGTGAGGGCGTCGCCCAGATCGACCCGGCTCGAACGGAACGACGGCACCAGGCCGAACAGCAGGCCGATGACGACCGCCACCGCGAGGGTGAAGAGGAGCACCCGCGGGTCGAGGCCGACCGCGTCCGCCCGCGGGATGGCGTCGGAATAGGCGTGGACGACGCCGCGGATCACCCACAGGGCGAGCAGCAGCCCGAGCGCCGCCCCGGCGACGGCCAGCAGCACCCCTTCGGTCAGGAACTGGCGCACGAGGTCGCCCCGGGAGGCCCCCAGGGAGATCCGGATCGCCACCTCCTTCTTGCGCGCCTCCGAGCGCGCCAGCAGCAGGTTCGCCACGTTGGCGCAGGCGATCAGGAGGACCAGCCCGACGGCGAGGCCGAGCGCCAGGAGGATCTTCCGGACGTCGCCGACCAGGTCGTCGCGCGCCCGGATCGCGGTGAGGTTCCAGCCGCTGTCCTCCGGGTAGGCCTCCGGATGGTCACGCTGCATCTGCCCGGCGACCACCTGGAGCTCCGACAGCGCCGACTCCAGAGCCACGCCGTCGCGCAACCGCCCGACGACGTTCAGGAAGCGGGCGTTGCGCGGCGGGGGGTTGGGGTTCTCCAGGATCGGCAGCCAGGCGTCGTAGTCGCTCCTGCCCAGGCGGAAGTCCTCGGGCAGGACGCCGACGATCTGGGTCGGCTGGTCGTTGAGCCGCACCACCTTGCCGACGACCGCCGGGTCGGCGCCGAAGCGTTTCGTCCACAGGTGGTTCGAAAGGACGGCGACGCCCGCCGCCCCCGCCTCGTGATCCTCCGGCGAGAACATGCGGCCGGCGGCGGCCGACACCCCGAGGAGGTCGAAGATCCCCTCCGAGCCGCGCGCTACCAGCAGGCGCTCCGGCTCCCCGTCCCCTGTCAGGTTGACGAGCTGGGCGCCGACGGCGGCCAGCCGGTCGAAGCTCTTCGACCGCTCCCGGACGTCGCGGAACTCGACCATCGACAGGGGCACCTCCGCCTGCCCCTGCTGGACGAACTGGTCGCGGACCAGCACCACCTGACCGGGGTCGCGGTACGGCAGCGGACGCAGCAGCACCGCGTCGACGATGCTGAACACCGCCGTATTGGGACCGACGCCGAGCGCCAGGCAGAGCACTGCCGCGCCGGTGACGACCGGATTGCGGGCCAGGCTCCGGCCCGCCAGGCGGATCTGTCGCAACCACTCGCGCATCGGTCGGGAAGTCTCCTGAGCCCCGTCGGTAGAGGTAGATCGGGCGATCGCGGATACGGTCGCCACGCTCCCTCTTTGTGCGCCGGTCGCTACGGTTCGTGACAGATTACGCAGTCGATTGCGTTGCCGCAGCCTTGGGCCTTTGATTCTTCAGAATTCACAAATAGCTAGGAAGAAAGAGGATGCATGGATCGGTAGTGTCTCGAAAACGGTCTGTGCGTGCACACAAGGTTCAGACCCCGGATCAGGTTCGCCGGACCGCTCGCTCCGGCCGGCCGAAACAGGGGCCGCACAGCTCCCGTCACCCTGGTCCGTCGATGGATTTCTCAGACCCTGAAAGGGAGGTAGCTCCATGTCTCACACCCCCGCCAATGCCGGAAGCATCTCGGCGGCCCGATGGACTCTGTGCGGCGCTCTCGCCCTGATCGCACTGATCATCGCGGGGCCGCTGTTCGCCGACGGCGGCGTCACCTTTACCGACATCGCCGACGGCGGCGGTGCCGGCATCACCTATCACCGGACCGAGTCGGTCCGCTACGCCGGCCACCTGGCGATGGTCGCCCAGTCGCCGATCCCCGATCCGATCCGTCCCGCGGCGATCGCGCACCCGCTCAAGCCGAACGGCGCGCCGGGCGTGGCCCTGCTCGACTACGACAACGACGGGGACCTGGACATCTACGCCACCAACGGCCCGGGCACCCCGAACAGCCTGTACTCGAACCAGCTCATGGAGACCGGCTCGGTCTCGTTCATCGACGTCGGCCTCTCCTCCGGCGCCGGCGCCACGGCCCAGGACAGCTCGGGCGTCTGCTTCGGCGACATCGACAACGACGGCGACGACGACATCTTCGTGGTCGGCAGCGGTGACCCCTACGTCCTGCTGGAGAACCAGGGCGACGGCTCGTTCCTCGACATCTCCACCGGCAGCGGCGCCACCGGCGACGGCCGCTGGGCGACGGCCTGCACCATGGCCGACTTCGACGGCGACGGCCTGCTCGACATCGCGGTCGCCAACACCTACGACAACTGGAGCAACCGGGAGCCGATCGCGGTGCCCGGCGTCTACCCCGGCCTCCAGCACAACGAGCTGTTCCTCAACCAGGGCAGCAACACCTTCGCCGAGGTCGGCGCGGCGGCCGGCCTGCACCAGGTCTCGAACCTCCCCGACGCGGCCTTCACCTGGGCCATCGGCTCCGCCGACATGGACCAGGACGGCGACGTCGACATCCTGAGCATCGACACCCAGGGCGCGGCGCCGGTCAACAAGGCCGACGAGCGCGGCTACCCGCGCTTCTTCCAGAACGACGGCACGGGGCACTTCACCGACATCACCTTCGCCTCCGAGCTGGACAAGGAGGGCGGCTGGATGGGCGTCGCCTACGCCGACTACGACTGCAACGGCGAGCTCGACTTCTTCAGCACCAACTGGGGCAACTACCTGGGCGGTACCCGGACCCCGTCGGCCTTCTTCCTGCGCAACCCCGACGGCACCTACCACGAGCTCGGCCTGGCCGAGCTGGGCCCGAACGTCTTCGGCTGGGGCACCGCGCCGATCGACTACGACAACGACGGCGACTTCGACCTGGTCTACCACGGCTCGCTCGACAACGTGACGTCCGTCGTCGCCGACAACCCGGGCGTCATGTACCGCAACAACGGCAACTGCTCGGCCACCTTCACCTACGACGACTCGACGATCCTCAAGGACCACCGCCCGCGCACCGTCAACGGCGTCGCGGTCGGCGACCTGAACAACGACGGCTTCGACGACATCGTCTCGGTGTCGAACTTCGACGTCATCCCGTTCAACTTCTTCAACTGGGTCGGCTTCATCAGCGGCCCCAAGGGCGGCGTCTTCGACTCCATCGCGGCGGTCGAGGCCGAGTGGTACCCGCTGCTCCCGGGGCAGTGGTTCTGGCTCGAGCCCGACCTGGTCGACGGCAGCCTGGCGGTCGAGCTCAACAGCGCCGACAACGGCAACCGGTCGGTCCAGTTCACCACCGTCGGCGGCAAGGACCTGGTCCACGGCGGCGTGGTCAACCGTGACGGCATCGGCGCGGTGGTCCACTTCACGGCCGACGGCCTGCCGGGCACGGCGCTGCCGGTGGTCGGCGGCTCGAGCTACGCCTCCCAGGACAGCCTCGATCTCACCTTCGGCGTCGGCCAGGCCGACGGCGGTGTGGCCGAGATCCTCTGGCCGGGCGGCGTCCACAACCGCCTGGACGACGTCCAGGCCGGCGAGCACGTGGTGCTGCCGGAGATCCCGTGCAGCTACGACGGCGACTGGCACAGCTTCGGCCAGTACAACGCGTGCGTCATGCGGGCGCTCAACGGCTACCTCCACGCGGGCGTGATCAACGCCCACGAGCGGAGCCGTCTGCGGGACAGCGCCCGGCGCGCGTTCCACGACGCCCACGACCATGGCCACGGCCACGACCACGGCCACGGCCACCACTAGGTCATTCAACCCTCGCCGGGGGTCGGCACCTGCCGGCCCCCGGCAATCGATACGGCGGGTCTCGGGACCCGGGCTCCCACGGGAGCACGGGGTCCCGGACCCGCCATTTTTCGTCCTCGTAGAGGGCGTGGAAGGACTCGTCCGGACCCGCGGCCCGGACCCGCGGCCCGGATCGGGGCCCCGATCGAGGCCCCGATCGAGGCCAGGGGAGGGCGGCCGGGCGAGGGCGGCTCAGCCGCCGAGCTTGGCCAGGACTTTCGCCAGGTCCGCCTCGTCGAGGCCGGCTTCGGGGAAGTCGGTCGGAGAGATCGCCTCAGCGGAGGCCTCCTCCGCTCCCGTGGTGGCGATCCGGCCCAGCAGCTCGACCATGGTGGCCGCCACCGCCTCGACGTCCTCCGACCCGAGAACGCCCTCGGCGAACCGGAGGTCGAGGATCACCGCGCCGTCCTCGACGCGGGCCAGCACGTCGAGGGCCGACTCGCCGCGTGCTCCGGCGACCCCCTCGCCGCTCCGGGCCGCTTCGTCGGCCACCGCGCCCGCCTCGAGCGACACCTGGGGCCGCGGCAAAGCATCCAGCCGCTGCCGGAGCCCGGCGTCGGCGCCGAGGGCCAGGGCGGCGAAGGCGGCACCCCGGCCGGGCAGCCCTCGGACCTGCTCCTTGACCCGGCGCACCAGCTCCGCCGAGGCCGTCTTGAACAGATCCTCCGGGTCTGCGAGGCCGACCAGGTCGACCACCACGGGGCAGGCGAACGGCAGCGCCACGCTCGAGCCGGCGAAGGCGGCGGCCTCCGGGATTCCGGAGCGGCCGTCGCTGATCATCTCCACCCGCAGCCGCTCCCCGTGCCAGCGGTCGAGCACGCTCCTGACCAGGGCCGCCAGCACCACCTCTTCGAAGGTCGCCCGCAGCTCCGGGAGGGCCTCGTCGAGCAGCGCCCGCCCGCGCACGGCGTCGAGCTTCGCCCGTACCAGCTCCTTCTCGCCTCTCGCGGCCAGGGCCGCGGCAGCTTCCTCCTCCGGCACCAACCGCACTTCGTCGAGCTCCTGGGCGGGCCCGCCGAGCCAGGCGCCGGCAGCGTCCCGCCAGAGGCCGGTTCCCTGCTGGCGGAGCCATTCCTCCCACCGCTCCTCCGGTGCCGGCTCGTCCTCCGCGCCGCCGCCCGCCAGGCGGGCGAGGGCCGCGACGGTCTGGTGCTCGAACAGATGGTCCGGCGCCAGCTCGAAGCCGGCCTCGTTGGCCCGGGCGATGAGCTGGATCGCCATCACGGAGTCGCCGCCGAGATCGAAGAAGTTGTCCTCGACCCCGACCTCGTCCAGGCCGAGCGACGAGCTCCAGATCGCCGCCAGCCGGCGTTCGGCGTCGTCGCGCGGCGCGACATAGGGCGTCGGCAGGTCGGGGCGGGCGTGGGCCACGCCGGGCTCGGCGCCGAGACCGGCCCGGTGCATCAGCTCCTCGCGGTCGATGCTGCGGACGGTCTCGATCAGCTCGTGGAGGTCGCGCGCGGAGACCACCACGTGCGCCCCGCTCAGGCGACGCGACAGGAGCCGCCGGAACGCCTCGGTTCCCGCCTCCGGATGGATGAGGCTGAACGAGGGCCGGTTCGAGGCGGCGATCAGGCCGGTCTCGACCGCCATGCCGACCTGCGCCCAGGCCCCCCAGCCCACCGACCGCACCAGGGTCGGCCCGCCCTCGCCGGCGCCAGGGCCCTCGCCGTCGCCATCGATTCGAGCACCCGCCACCTTGTGCTGATGGGCCCAGGCGTCGAGGAAGCTGTCGGCGGCGCAGTAGTCCACCTGGCCGAGACCGCCGAGGCAGGAGATGGTCGAGGAGAAGACCACCAGGAGCTCGGGACGGCAGCCCGCGGCGGCCAGGGCCTGCTCGAGGACCAGAGTTCCGCGGATCTTGGGAGCGAGCACGGCCGCCGCCGCGTCCACGGTCTTGAGCTGGATCATGCCGCCGCCCGGAAGCCCCGCCGCATGGATCACGCCGTCGATCGTGCCGAACCGCTCCAGCGCCTCGCCAATAGCGGCCGCCATCTGGTCCGGGTCGGTGACGTCGGCGCTCGGGGTCAAGACCTCCGCGCCGAGCGCCTCGAGCGCCCGGATGCAGCGGATCTTGGCCCTCATCCGGTCGCCCCGGTCGCCCTGCTCGTCCCGGCCGAGGCGACCGTCGAGCCAGGCGTCCCACGTGTCGCGCTCCGGCAGGGGCGTCCGGCCGACCAGGACCAGGCGAGCGGAGTGCTCGCGGGCCAGGAACTCTGCGAGGGCGACGCCGATGCCGCCCAGGCCGCCGGTGATCAGGTAGACGCCCCGGTCGCGCAGCGGCACCTCGTCCGCCGGCACCTCACCCAGGTGCACCTCGCGCCACTCCTGCACGTAACGCTCCCCGTCGCGGACGGCAACCACCAGGTCGCTGGCGCCGCCGGTCGCCTCCGCCAGGACTCGGTCGACCGCGGCGGCGAGACCGCGGCCGCCGTCCGGCTCCAGGTCGAGGCTCGACGCGGTCACGTTCGGGTATTCGATCGGGATCACCTTGACCGGCCCGAGCAGGGTCGCCTTCAGCGGATCGAGCGCGCGCTCCCCGCCGACCCGCTGCATCCGGTCGGAGACGGTGAGCCAGCGCAGCGGCCGCTCCAGGGCGTGCCGGCCGATCGCCTGGGCCAGGAAGAGCTGGCTCCAGAAGGCGAGCCCCTCGGCCGCCTCCACCCGGCCGACCTCGTCGGGGTTGCCGACGGAACCGTCGGCGCGGACCGCCCCGTCGCCCGAGACGTTCCACAGGTGGAGCACCACGTCGGGCGGACCGCCATCGGCCAGGGCGGCGTCGACCAGGGCGTCGAAGTCCTCCCGCGCCGCCGGCCGGACCCGGAACGTCCCCGCCTCCGCCCCGCCGTCCGGCCGCTCGAACCGCTCCCCCGGCGCCACCTCCACCACCCGCTGGCCGAGGCCGCGCAGGGTTTCGAGGATGCGCCCGGCCAGCGGCGCGCCGCCGCCGAAGACCCACCAGGTGCGCGGCGCCTCCTCCAGGTCGGCCGCGGGCGCGGCGGACAGCGACGGCGCCCAGGACGGCAGGTAGAACCAGTCGGACAGATCCCGCTCCACCATCTTGGCGCCCTGGCCCGCGGCGGCCAGGAAGCCCCGCTGGTCCGGCTCGACCCAATAGCGCTGGCGCTCGAACGGGTAGCCCGGCAGCGGCACCCGTCGCCGGCTCTCGCCCCCATGGAGCTTCGACCAGTCGATCGGCACCCCGGCGCACCACAGGCGGCCGAGGGCCTGGAGCAGGAACGCCTGGTCCGCCACGTCCTCCTTGGGATGGCGCACGGAGGCGACCACCTCCTGCTCGGGCCGGCGCTCCGGGTGGCGCCGCGCCAGGGTGGTCAGGGTGTTGCCCGGACCGACCTCCAGCAGCACCGTCTCGTCGTCCGCCAGCAGCTCCCGGACCCCGTCGGCGAAGCGCACCGCGCCGCGCAGATGGCGGGCCCAGTAGCCGGGGTCGGTGGCCTCGGCGTCGGTGATCCAGGTGCCGGTGACATTCGACACGAACGGGATCTCGGGCGGCCGCAGCGTCACCCGGGCGAGGCGCTCGGCGAACGGCGCCAGGATCGGCGCCATCATCGCCGAGTGGAAGGCGTGGGAGGTGTGGAGCGGCCGGCAGACGATGCCCTCGCCCTCCAGGCGCTCGCGCAGGGCGTCGACGGCGGCGGTCGGCCCGGAGACCACGGAGCGGCCGGGAGCGTTCACCGCGGCGATCGAAAGCTGGGCCTCCAGCCGCCCGGCCAGCTCGTCCTCGGCCAGCGGCACGGCGAGCATCGAGCCGGCGGGCAGCTCCTGCATCAGCCGGCCCCGGGCGACGACCACCGCCAGGGCGTCCTCGAGCGACAGGACGCCGGCCACACAGGCGGCGACGTACTCACCGATCGAGTGGCCGAGCAGCGCCCGCGGCTCGACGCCCCAGGAACGCCAGAGACCGGCGAGGGCGTACTCGACCGCGAACAGCGCCGGCTGGGCGCAGGCCGTCTGCGCCAGGCGCGCGGCGGCCTCCGTGCCCGGCTCGCCCTGCTCCCCCACCCCGTCCTCCGGGTGGACGACGGAGCGCAGGTCGTACCCGAGGAGCGGCTCGGCGATCTCCGCGCAGCGGTCGAAGAGCGCGGCGAACACCGGCTCGCTCCCGTAGAGGCCGCGCATCATGCCGGGGTACTGGGAGCCCTGGCCGGAGAACAGGAACGCCACCGACGGCCGGCGGCCGCCGGGCGCGCCCACGGCCCCACGGCCGCCGGCGGGCTCGGCCAGCGCCCGGAGCGCCTCCGCCCGGTCGGCGCAGACCAGCGCCCGCCGGTGGGCATGGGCCCGGCGCCCGACCTGGAGGGTGTAGGCGACGTCCGCCAGGCCGGCGGAGGCGGCCCCATCGGATGCCGCGAGCTCCGGGTGCGCCTCCAGGTGCCGCCCGAGGGCCTCGCCCTGGCGGGCCAGGGCGTCGGCGGAGCGGGCCGAGAGGACCAGGAGCTGGTGCGGGCGGGACGCCGAGGTCGCGGGCAGCACCGGCGCCTCCTCGACCACCACGTGGACGTTGGTGCCGCCCATGCCGAAGGAGCTGACCCCGGCCCGCCGGAGCCGCTCTCCCCGCGGCCACGGCCGGAGCGAGTCGTTGACGAAGAACGGGCTGGAGGCGAAGTCGATCTGGGGGTTCGGCTGCTCGTAGTGCAGCGACGGCGGGATCTGCTCGTTCTCCAGGGCGAGCACCGTCTTGATCAGGCCGGCGACGCCGGAGGCGGCGCTGGCGTGACCGATGTTCGACTTGATCGACCCGAGGGCGCAGTAGCCGGTGCGCCGGGTCGACTCCCGGTAGACCTTGGTCAGCGCCTGGACCTCGATCGGGTCGCCCATGGGCGTGCCGGTGCCGTGGGCCTCGACGTAGTCGATCGACTCCGGATCGACGTCGGCCACCAGCAGCGCCGAGCGGATCGCCACGCTCTGCCCCTCCAGGCTGGGCGCGGCGAAGCCCACCTTGTGGGCGCCGTCGTTGCTGATCCCGGAGCCGCGGATCACCGCCCGCACGGTGTCGCCGTCGGCGAGCGCGTCCTCCAGCCGCTTGAGCACCACGGCGCCGACGCCGCTGCCGAACATCGTGCCGTCGGCCCGGGCGTCGAACGTCCGCACCCGGCCGTCGGAGGACTGGACGCTGCCGGCCACGTCCGGGTAGCCGGTGCTCGGGTAGCGCAGCGCCACGCCGCCCGCCAGGACCGTGTCGGCCTCGCCGGCGATCAGGCTCTGGCACCCCATGTGGACAGCGACGAGGGAGGTCGAGCAGGCGGTCTGGACGCTGACGCTCGGGCCCTTGAGGTCGAACAGGTAGGAGACCCGGGTCGCCAGGTAGTCCTTGTCGTTGACCAGGGAGATCGCCATCTCGCCGATCTTGGCGATGAGGTCCGGCCGGGTCGCGATGTTGAACAGGTAGAGGCTGGAGCGGGAGCCGGCGAAGACGCCGGTCAGGCCCTGGGCGGTCTTCGGGTCGTAGCCGGCGTCCTCGAACGCCTGCCATGCGCATTCGAGGAAGACCCGGTACTGGGGCTCCATCACCTCCGCCTCCCACGACGCCATGCCGAAGAAGTCGGCATCGAAGCGGTCGTCGTCTGAGATCTGCCGGGAGACGGGGACCCACTTGCCGCCGCGCACCGCCTCCGGATCGATGCCGGCCGCGCCCAGCTCCTCCGGGGTCAGCTCGTGCAGGGAGTCGACCCCGTCGCGCAGGTTGCGCCACAGCGCGTCGACCGAGTCGGCCCCGGGGTAGCGGCAGGCCATCCCCACCACGGCGATCTCCGATCCGGTCGGCTCGCCGGCCTCGCGATCCAGTTCGAGATCCCCTTCCAGAAGACTGTCGTGCTCGGTGCTCATCTCGTCTCCCCCTGAACCCATGACCGCCCGCCGGCACCCCGGACTCCCGGAGAGCGTGGCGAGCGTTTGCCGTCCGTGCCTTCGCGCGTGCGACCGGTTCGTCCCCGCCCGGGTCGCCCGGATCCCCCGGGTCGGGGTGACCGATCGGTCCGGTCGGCCACCTCGGCTACCTCGGCCACCTTGGCCTCATCGAGCCGAAATCGGCCATCGGACCGGAGCTTGCGTCATCCCTACAGTGCAGCTCGCGCGTCAATGGTGACCAATCTATCGGTTCGGCCCTCCGCCGGCCACCCCCGCGGCGTCACGAGCCCTCGTCGTCCCTCCCGCTCCGGCGGCGCCGCGCCAGGCGCTGGCGCCCCCGGCGGAGGCGCTCGTCCCGGGCGATCCGACCGGCTTTCGCCGCCTGGGCTGTCGACGGATCGGGCTCCGCTCGTCCCTCTCCGGGCGGCCCTCCCGCCGTGACGGGCACCGCCTCGCCTTGCGCCCCAGCGCCCAGCTCGCCGGGTCCGGCCAGGTGTGCCGCCAGGGAGGCGACGCTCGGATGGGCAAACAGGTCGGTCACCCGGATCGGGCGGCCGAACGCCTGCTCCAGGCGGGCGTGCACCCGCACCAGCAGCAGCGAGTTCCCCCCCAGGTCGAAGAAGTTGTCGTCCGCGCCGACCCTCTCGATCCCCAGGACCTCCCGGACGATGCCGGCGATCCGCCGCTCCGCCTCCGTGCGCGCCGGGCGGGAGGCCGCCGCCGCCCCACGGGAGCCGTCGTCGATGCGCGCCAGCGCCCGGCGGTCGACCTTGCCGTTGGCGGTCAAAGGAATCCGCTCGACGGCGACGACCGCGGCGGGCACCATGTAGGCGGGCAGCTCGGCGGCGAGCGCCGCCCGCAGCGCGTCCGCTCCGACGGCCTCCCCGTCCGCCCCATCCCCGTCCGTCCCAGTCGAGAGCACGACCACGTAGGCCACCAGCCGGCGGCCGGCCCCTTCCCCGAGGGCCACGACCGCCGCCTCGCGCACCCCGTCGAGCGCCTCGAGCCGCGCCGCGATCTCCCCCGGCTCGACCCGGAAGCCGCGGATCTTGACCTGCTGGTCGATGCGGCCGACGTGCTCGACCGAGCCGTCCGGCAGGTAGCGCCCCAGGTCGCCGGTCCGGTAGACGCGGTCCGTCGCGTCGAGCCCGAGGGGGTTGCGGGTGAACTTGCGCGCCGTGAGCTCCGGCTCGTCCAGGTAGCCGAGGGCGAGATGGGGGCTGCGGACGGCGATCTCGCCGACCTCGCCGATCCCGGCCAGGGCATCCTCGGAGGTGAGCACCAGGAGCTGGGCCCCCGCCATGCCCCGCCCGAGCGGGAGCACCGCCCGCCCGCGCCGGCCCGCGTCCGGTTGCGCCCCGTTGGCCTCGTTGGCCTCGTTGGCCTCGTGGAAGCTGACCGCGCGCTGGGTCTCGGTCGAGCCGTACAGGTTGACGCACGAGACCCCGGGCGCCAGCTCCCGGAGGCGCTGGACGTGGCTCCTGGTCAGCGCGTCGCCGACCAGGAAGACCCGGCGCAGGGAATCCACCACCGGCCGCTCCCCGACCCCGGGCGGCTCCGCCAGCACCTGTCCCATGGCCGGGGTCAGGTGGGCGACGCTCAGGCGCTCGCGGGCCATCCAGGCGGCCAGGGCGCCAGGGATCAGCAGGCTCTCCGGCGCCGGCGCCGCCAGCGTCGCGCCGAGCCAGAGCGGGGTGAACAGGTCCCGGTGCAGCGGGTCGTGGGCGAGCCCCGAGAGCATGGTGAAGCGGTCGTCCCCGGTCAGGCCGAAGCGCTCGCACTGCCAGGGCAGGAAGTGGGTCAGGGAGCCGTGGCGGCCCAGGATGCCCTTCGGCTTGCCGGTCGAGCCCGAGGTGAAGGCGAGATAGGCCGGGTCGTCGGGACCGACCTCGATCGCCGGAGCGGCCGCGGACGGCGGCGCCGCGGCGGCACCGGGCGCGTCGGCTCCCAGCCCGCGGCCGTCGCGGCGCACGACCAGGTGGGGGACGCCCGTCGCGGCCGGGGCGTCCAGCGCAGCCTGCGCGGCCAGGGCCGAGAGGAGCTCGGCCGGCGGCTCGCCCGCCGCCTCCAGGTGGACGAATGCCCGCGGCGCCGCCAGCTCGGCCATCTCCGCCAGGCGGGCGGGCGGATAGGCGGGGTCGAGCAGGACGAAGGCGGCGCCGGCCTCGAGCACGCCGAGCACGGTCCAGACGAGCGGCACGCTCCGGTGGGCGAGGATCGCCACCCGGTCGCCCGGCGCGACCCCGAGGGCGATCAGGCGGTGGGCGAGGCGCGCCGCACGCTCCCCCACCGCGGCGTAGGTCCAGGCTCCATCGGGGTCGGTCACCGCCACCCGGTCAGGCGCGCGGCGCGCCCGCGCGACGAGCGCGGCGTGGATCGGCCCGCGCCAGGTGCCGTCGAGCGCCGCGCGGGGATCGGGCAGCACGGCCGCCGCCTCCGGCGTCACCAGCGAGTAGCGCTCGATGCTCGCCGCCGGCTCCGCGACCACCTGCTCCAGGACCGCCCGGTACTGGCCGAGCAGGCGGTCGATGGTCGGCGGCTCGAACAGGTCCGCGTTGTAGACCGCCTCCAGGTGGACGCCGCCGCGGGCGGGCACCGTGACGTAGAGCGTCAGGTCGAGCTTGGCCGGCGCGCTCGGCGCCGCCACCGTCTCGGCCACCAGCCCCGGCAGCTCCGGCTTGGCCGCCGAGGCGGTGAACATGTTGAAGAAGACCTGGAACCAGGGGGTCCGCGACAGGTCGCGCTCGGTCCCGAGCTCGTCGAGCAGCATCTCGAACGGCACGTCCTGGTGGGCGAAGGCGCCGAGGGAGGTCTCGCGCACCCGCACCAGCAGCTCCTCGAAGGTCGGGGCGCCGGACAGGTCGGTCCGCAGGACGAGGGTGTTCAAGAACATCCCCATCAGCGGCTCGAGGGAGGTGTGCTCGCGGCCGGCGACCGGCGCGCCCACGACCACGTCCCGGTCGCCCGAAAGCCGCGCCAGCAGGAGCTTGAAGGCCGCCAGCAGCACCATGAACAGCGAGGCGCCGCCGTGGCGGGCGAGCGCCTTCAGGCCGTCGGTCAGGGCGGGCTCGAAGGTGGTTCCCGCCCGGTCTCCCCGGAACGCGCGGACCGGCGGCCGCGGGGCGTCGAGAGGGAGCTCGGTCCCCCCCTCCGGCGCACCGTCGAGCCGGCGCCGCCAGTAGGCGAGCTGGCGCTCCCGCAGCCCCCCGTCCAGGCGGCGGCGCTGCCAGACCGCGAAGTCGCCGTACTGGATCGGCAGCTCCGGCAGCACCGGCGCCGGCCGGTCTCCGCGGGCGTCGTCGGCGCCGTGGGCGCCGTAGAGCGCGGCGACCTCGCGCAGCAGCACCTCCACCGACCAGCCGTCGGCCACCAGGTGGTGCACCGACGCCCAGAGCACATGGCTGGTCGCCGCCTCGCGCACCAGGACGGTGCGCAGCATGGGGTCGTGCTCGAGGTCGAACGGCTGCCGCTGGAGCCGCGAATGGAGACGCTCCAGGGCGGCGCGGGTGCGCTCGTCACCGGGCACGGCACGGGCCGCGAGGCCGGACAGGTCGACCACCGGTAGCGCATGGGGCGCCGCGGGAAGCACGACCTGGACCGGCGTGCCGCCCGACGCCCGGAAGACGGTCCGCAGCGCCTCGTGGCGTGCCACCACGGAGGAGAAGGCGGCGGCCAGCGCCGCCGTGTCGAGCCGGCCCCGGAACCGGGCGGCGAACGGGATCGTGTAGGCCACGGTCCCCGGCTCGATCTGCTCCAGGATCCAGAGGCGCTCCTGGGCGAACGACAGGGGGACGCCGGCGGCGCGCAGCTCCGGCGCCAGGGGCGTCGGCGCATGGAGGTCGCCGGCACCGGCTCCCAGGCCGGCCGCCACCTCGGCCAGGGCGGCCACCGTCGGACGGTCGAACAGGGTCCGCAAGGGGATCTCGACGCCGACCAGCTCCCGCAGCCGCGAGACCAGGCGGGTGGCGAGGAGCGAGTGCCCGCCGAGGGCGAAGAAATCGTCGTCGGCGCCCACCTCCCGCACACCGAGAACCTCGCCGAACACCGCCGCCACCAGCGTCTCCATCGGCGTCCGCGGCGGCTCCCCTCCCCGACCTCGTCCTCCCCGTCCACCCAGCCCGGCCAGCACCTCGGCCGCCCGCTCCCGCAGCGCCCGCCGGTCGACCTTGCCCGCCGACGTCTCCGGCAGCGACTCCACCACCTGCACCGCCGCCGGCACCAGGGCGGGAGGGAGACGCCCGGCCAGGTGCTTGCGCAGCGCCTCCGCCTCCGGCCCGCCGTCCGCCCCCGGCGAGCGCCGCGCGACAGCAAACGCCACGAGCCGCACGTCCGGTCCGGCGGTCGCCACCACCGCGGCCGCGGCGACACCGTCGTGCTCCGACAGGACCGCCTCCACCTCGCCCAGCTCCACCCGGTGGCCGCGCACCTTGACCTGGGCGTCGTTCCTGCCCAGGTGCTCCAGCCGCCCGTCGGGCAGCCAGCGGACGAGATCGCCGGTGCGGTAGAGGCGGGCGCCCGCAGAGCCAACTGAGCCAGCCTCGCCCCGGTCGGTGCCGGCGAAGGGGTCGGGGACGAACCGCTCCGCGGTCAGCGCCGGCCGCCCCAGGTAGCCGCGGGCCAGCCCCGGGCCGCCCAGCACCAGCTCGCCCGGGGCCCCCACCCCCGCCGGATCGAGCGCCCGGTCGACCACGTAGGCCCGGTCGCGGCCGAACGGCCGGCCGATCGGCACGCTCCGCCGCCCGCGATCGCCCTCACGCCAGGTGCGCGCCACCCACTCGAGGGTGGAGCAGACCACCGCCTCGGTCGGGCCGTAGGCGTTGACCAGCTCGATCGCCGGCGCTGCCGGGGTTGCCGCGACCCGATCGAC
Organism: uncultured Acidobacteriota bacterium; assembly: GCA_963843755.1. Classification (GTDB taxonomy): domain Bacteria; phylum Acidobacteriota; class Thermoanaerobaculia; order Multivoradales; family DATKCC01; genus CAWJLS01. The sequence continues at coordinate 566,139 of CAWJLS010000007.1, read as the reverse complement.
GAAGCGCTCCGCCGCCGCGACCGGCATCGCCTCGCCGCCGGCCATCACCAGGGCCAGCGAGCTCTCCTCGGACCGGCCGTCCTCCGGCAGGCCGACCCACTCGGCCCAGGCCGCGGCCGGCAGGCTCATCCGGGTCACCCGGTGGGCGGCCACGAACCGCCGGAGCGCCTCGGCCGAGAACGGCGCCACCGGCCACAGGCAGATCCGCGCCCCCGACGCCAGGGGGGCGAAGACCTGCTGGACGCTGAGGTCGAAGCCGAGGGAGGCGAACAGCACCGTGCGGTCGTCGGCGCCGATGCCGCAGGCCCGCGCCGCCGCCAACGCCTGGTGCGCCGCGGCGCCGTGGGAGACGCCGACCCCTTTCGGCCGCCCGGTCGAGCCGGAGGTGTAGATGACGTAGGCGCAAGCCTCGGCCGCGGAGGCCGCCACCGCCCCGGATGCCGCCGCGCCGCCGCCACTGCCCGGCGCCGGCAGTTCGAGCACCGCGGCCCGGCACCCCGAGCGCTCGCGCAGGACGGCCAGCCGGTCCGCCGCCGCCGGATCGCCCGGCGGCAGGACCACCGCCACCGGCGCCGCGTCGGCCAGCATCTGCTCGATTCGCGCGTCCGGCAGGGCGGGATCGAGCGCCAGGTAGGTGCCCCCCGCCTCGAGCACCGCGAGGATCGCCGCCACCGCCGCGGCGGAGCGCTCGACGAACACCGCCACCGGCACGTCCGCCCCGGCCGTCACCCCGGCGCCGGCCAGCCGGGCGGCGCCCGCCCGGGCCCAGGCGACGAGGGCGCCGTAGGTCACCTGCTCACCCGCGCCGTCGAGCGCCACCGCGTCCGGCGCCCGCTGCGCGCTCGCCCGCACCAGATCGAGCAGCGACGATCCCGGCATGCCCTCCTCCGCGCGCCCGGGTCCCCCGGGCCGTCCAGCTCCGACATCCGCCGGCCGGCTCCACTCGGCCACCACCTGGTGGCGCTCGGCCCGGGGCAGGTGATCGAGGGCGGAGAGCGGCCTCTCCAAAGCCCCGACGAGTCTCCGCGCCACCACCCGGTAGCCGGCCAGGAGGCGCCGGATCGTCGAGCGGTCGAACAGCCCGGCGTCGTAGCCCGCGGTGATCCAGGTCCGCCCGTCCCGCTCGACCGTCTGGAGGCCCAGGTCGAGCTTCGCGGTCCCCGTCTCCACCGGCAGCATGCGCGTCTCCAGGCCGGGCAGGGTCGGCGGGCGGTGCGTCTCGCGGTGGTGGGAGAGCATGACCTCGAACAGCGGGTTGCCCCCCTGCCGGCGGTCCGGGGCGAGCTCTTCGACCAGCCGCTCGAACGGCAGATCCTGGTGGGCGAAGGCGTCGAGCGCCGTCTCCCGCACCCGGTCGAGCAGCTCACCGACCGTCGGATCGCCGGACAGGTCGGTCCGCAGCACCAGGGTGTTGACCAGCAGGCCGATCAGCCCTTCGCTCTCCAGGCGGTGACGGTTGGCGATCGGCGTTCCGACCACCAGGTCGTCCCGGCCGGTCGCGCGGGCGAGCAGGATCAGGAGGATCGCCAGCTCGACCATGAACTCCGACACCTCCCGCTCGCGGGCCAGACGGGCGAGGTCCCCCGCCAGGCCGGGTGGCAGCTCCACCGCCTCCGTCCCCCCGCGGCGCGACGAGCCCTCCGGTCGCGGCCGGTCGTGGGGCCAGCCGACGGACTCCACGCCCCGCAGACGCTCCCGCCAGTGATCGAGCTGCAGCGCCAGCAGCCCGCCGTCCAGGCGCCGCTCCTGGAGCTTGGCGTAGTCGCCGTACTGGAGCCGCATGGGCGGCAGGGCGGCCGGACGCCCTTCGAGCCGCGCCCGGTAGAGCTCCGCCACCTCGCCGACGAACAGGCCGACCGACCATCCGTCGGAGACGATGTGGTGCAGGTTCACCAGCAGGTGGTGACGCTCCGGACCCAGCCGCACCAAGGCGACGCGCAGCAGCGGTCCGACCGCCAGGTCGAACGGCCGGAGCGCCTCCGCCACCGCCAGGCGCTCCGCCTCGCTCCCCGCGCCCGCCGCCTGCGCCGCCTCCGCCTTCCGCTCACCGGGCAGGGCGCTCAGATCGATCACCGGCAGCGGCACCGCCGTCGGCTCGCGGACCACCGGCACCGGCCCGCCCACTCCGTCCTCGCCGTGGGCCACCGCCCCGGCCAGCACACGGACCGAGACCGGCGACATCACGCCGCCCGGCTCGTGGGACGAGGCTTCGACGAACACCGTGCGCAGGGCATCGTGCCGAGCCGTCACGCCGCTGAGCGCCGCCGCCAGCGCCCCGGCGTCGAGATCTCCGCGCAGCTCCAGGCGCCCCGGCACGCTGTAGAGCGCCGACCCCGGCTCCAGGCGGTCGAGGAACCAGAAACGGCGCTGGGCCGCCGACACCACCGGCGGCTCTCCGGCGACCTTTGCCAGCTCCTCGTCGAGCGACCCCTCCTGCTCCAGCGAGGCCGCCAGCGCCCGCTCGAGCGAGCGGGCGAACCCGGCCACCGTCGGCGCCTCGAACAGGTCCCGGAGCGACGGCTCCACCCCCAGGCGCTCCCGCAGCCGCGAGACCACGCGGGCGGCCAGCAGCGAGTGGCCGCCGAGGGCGAAGAAGTCGTCGTGGGCGCCGACCTCCCCGACTCCGAGCACCTCGGCGAAGACGGACGCCACCTGTTGTTCGGCGGCCGTCCTGGGCGGAACCGCGCCCTCGCCGAGCCCGCCCGCTCGCCCCAGGCCGGCCAGCACCTCGGCCGTCCGATCCGCCAAGGCCCGCCGGTCGACCTTGCCGGACGGGGTCTCCGGCAGCGACTCCACCACCGCCACCGCCGACGGCACCATCGCCGCCGGCAGAGTCTCCGCCAGGCGTCGGCGCAGGGCGCGGCCCTCGGGGGCGGCCTCCGGCTCCTGGGCCAGCACGAACGCCACCAGGCGCACGTCCGGCCCGGGGGTCGCCACCACCGCGGCGGCGGCGACGCCATCGAGGTGCAGCAGGGCCGACTCGATCTCCCCCAGCTCCACCCGGTGGCCCCGCACCTTGACCTGAGCATCGTTCCTGCCCAGGTGCTCCAGCCGCCCGTCGGGCAGCCAACGGGCCAGGTCGCCGGTGCGGTAGAGGCGGGCGCCGGGCTGCTCGCCCGCGAACGGGTCGGGGACGAACCGCTCGGCGGTCAGCGCCGGCCGCCCGAGATAGCCGCGGCTCAGGCCCGGGCCGCCGAGCACCAGCTCGCCCGGCGTGCCGACGGGCGCCGGCCGCAACCGCCGGTCGGTGACGAACACCCGGTCGCGGCCGAAGGGGCGGCCGATCGGCACGCTCCGCCGCCCCCCGTCGCCGTCCTTCCAGCTCCGGGCCACCCACTCCAGGGTCGAGCTGACCACCACCTCGGTCGGTCCGTAGGCGTTGAGCAGCTCGATCGTCGGGGTCGACGCCCCGCCCACCGCCTCGGGCCGGCGGACGAACCGCTCCGCCGCCGACGCCGGCATCGCCTCGCCACCGGCCATCACCAGGTGCAGGGAGCCCTCCTCCGCCCGGCCGTCCTGCGGCAGGCCCGACCACTCGACCCAGGCGGCGGTCGGCAGGCTCATCCGGGTCACCTGGTGGGAGGCCACGAACCGCCGCAGCGCGTCCGCCGAGAACGGCTCCACCGGCCAGAGGCAGGCCCGCGCCCCCGCGGCCAGGGGGACGAAGATCTGCTCGACGCTGAGGTCGAAGCCGAGGGAGGCGAACAGCACCATCCGGTCGCCGGAGCCGACGCCGTAGGCCCGCGCCACGGCCAGGGCCTGGCGCGCCGCCGCCCCGTGGGGCACGCCGACCCCCTTCGGCCGGCCGGTCGACCCGGAGGTGTAGATGATGTAGGCACAGGCCGACTCCGGGCTCGGTACCCGAGCCTGGGAGCGGAGCTGGACGGCAGCCGGCGGCTCGCCACCGCCCTCCCGCGCCACCGCCCCGAGCCCGGGCATCTCGATCACCGGCGCCGAGCCGCCGGCGGTCTCGAGCAGGGCGCGGAGCCGGGAGACGCCGTCCGGCGCGGCGAAGACGGCCACCGGCGCGGCGTCGGCGAGCATCTGCTCGATGCGGGCGTCCGGAGAGCTCGGGTCGAGGGGCAGGTAGGCGCCGCCCGCCTCCAGCACCGCCAGGTTGGCGGCGACCGCCGTGGCCGAACGCTCCAGGAAGACGCCGACCTCAGCGTCCGGCCGGATCGTCACGCCCGCCGCCGCCAGCCGCGCCGCGCCCGCCAGCGCCCACCGCACCAGGGCGCCGTAGGTCACCTGTCCGCTCTCGCCGTCGAGCGCCACCGCGTCCGGCGCCCTCTCGGCGCTCGCCCGGACCAGGTCGTGGAGCCGGAGCGCCGGAGCGCCGCCCCCCGTGAAGTCCGCCCCCTCGAGGGCGACGCGCCCCTCGGGCACGCTCCACTCCGCCAGCACCTGGTGGCGCTCGGCGGCCGGCAGGTCGACGAGGGCCGAGAGCGGCGTCCCCCGCGCCCCGTCCTCCTCGACCGCCCCGATCAGGCTCCGCGCCACCGTCAAGTAGCCGGCCAGGAGACGGCCGACGGTGGTGCGATCGAACAGCTCGACGTCGTAGCCAACGCTCACCCAGATCCGCCCGTCGCGCTCGATCGTCTGGAGCGCCAGGTCGAGCTTCGCGGCCCCCGTCTCCACCGCCAGCACGGTCGTCTCGATCCCCGGCAGCTCCGGCGCCGCGCGGGTCTCGCGCTGGTGCGAGACCATGACCTCGAACAGGGGGTTGCGCCCGAGACGGCGCTCCGGGGAGAGCTCCTCCACCAGGCGCTCGAACGGCAGATCCTGGTGGGCGTAGGCGTCGAGCGCCGTCTCCCGCACCCGGTCGAGCGCCTCGGCCACCGTCGGATCGCCCGACAGATCCGTGCGCAGCACCAGGGTATTGACCAGCAGGCCGATCAGGCCCTCGCTCTCCAGCCGGTGACGGTTGGCGATCGGCATTCCGACCGCCAGGTCGTCCCGGCCGGTCGAGCGCCGCAGCAGGACGAGCAGGACCGCCAGCTCGACCATGAACTCCGAGAGACCGTGCTCCCGGGCCACGCGGGTGAGCCCCGCCGCGAGATCGGGCGGCAGCGCGACGGCCTCCGTCGCTCCCCGGCGCGCCGGATCGGCCGGCCGCGGCCGGTCGTGGGGCCACCCCACCGCCTCCTCCCCCACCAGGTCCGCGAGCCGCGCCGTCCAGTGATCGAGCTGCGCGGCCAGCAGCCCGGCGGCCAGGCGCCGCTCCTGGAGCTTGGCGTAGTCGCCGTACTGGAGCCGCAGCGGCGGCAGAGCCGGCGCCCGCTGCTCATACCGCGCCCGGTAGAGCTCCGCCACCTCCTCGACGAACACGCCGACCGACCAGCCGTCGGAGACGATGTGGTGCAGGTTCACGACCAGGTGGTGGCGCTCCGGGGCGAGGCGCACCAGGGCGGTGCGGAGCAGCGGGCCGTGGGCCAGGTCGAACGGCCGCAGCGCCTCCGCCACCGCCAGGCGCTCGGCCTCTGCTTCGGCCCGTGTCTCCGCTCCGGCCTCTGTCCCGACACCGGCCTCTGTCTCGGCGCCGGCCCCTGTCCCGACACCGGCCTCTGTCTCGCCGCCGGCCCCGCCCCTGGTCCGGGCCTCCTGAAGACCCGGGCTCGCCGCTCGGCCGGTCGCGCCGGGCGGGCTCGATGCACCCCGGCCCGCCGCGGAGATCGGCGCCCGACCGGGCAGGGCCGTCAGGTCGATCACCGGCAGCGGTACCGCCCGCGGCGGCGAGACCACCGGTACAGGGCCGCCGAGCCCCGCGCCGCCCGGCCAGGACCCGGCGGAGCCCGGCCGGGCCCCGGCGCGGGCCGACGGCACAACCCCATGGCCCACACCCTCATGGCCCACACCCTCGACGAACACCGTCCGCAGAGCCTCGTGGCGCGCCGCCACGCCGGTGAGCGCCGAGGACAGGGCCGCCGTGTCGAGCGGGCCGCGCAGATCGAGACGCCCCGGCACGCTGTACTGGGTCGAGCCCGGATCGAGGCGGTCGAGGAACCAGAGCCGCCGCTGGGCCGCCGAGGCCACCGCCGGCGCGTCCGCCACCGCCGCCAGCTCCTCCTCGAGCGAGACCGCCTCCTCACCCCGGGCCGCCGCCAGCTCCCGGTCGAGCGAGCGGGCGAACCCGGCCACCGTCGGCGTCTCGAACAGCGCCCGCAGCGACGGCTCCACACCGGTCCGCTGCCGCAGCCGCGACACCAGCCGGGTGGCCAGCAGCGAGTGGCCGCCCAGGAGGAAGAAGTCGTCCTGGGCTCCTACCTGGTGCACGCCGAGCACCTCGGCGAAGGCTTCCGCCACCAGGTGCTCCGTCGGCGTCCGCGGGGGTTCTGAGGCCTCGCCCGCTCCCCCCAGATGGGCGAGCACGTCGACCGCCCGGAGCGCCAGCGCCCGCCGGTCGACCTTCCCCGACGGGGTCTCCGGCAGGGCGTCCACCACCGCCACCGCCGACGGCACCAGCGCCGCCGGGAGCCTCTCGGAAAGGCGCTCGCGCAGGGTCCGGCCCTCGATCTGGGCCTCCGCCTCCGGCCTCGCCAGCACCGCGAACGCCACCATGCGCACGTCCGGCCCGGGGGTCGCCACCACCGCCCCCGCGGCGACGCCGTCGAGCGCCAGGACCGCCGCCTCCACCTCGCCCAGCTCGATCCGGTGGCCGCGCACCTTGACCTGGGCGTCGTTCCTGCCCAGGTGCTCCAACCGCCCGTCCGGCAGCCAGCGGGCCAGGTCGCCGGTGCGGTAGAGCCGCGCGCCGGGCGTGCCACCGTGGCCGGCGCCGTCGAATTGGGCGAACGGGTCGGGCACGAAGCGCTCGGCGGTCTGTGCCGGCCGCCCCAGGTAGCCGCGGGCCAGGCCCGGCCCACCGAGGAGCAGCTCCCCGGGCGCGCCGACCGGCGCCTCCCGCAACGTCCGGTCGGCGACGTAGGCCCGGTCGCGGCCGAACGGCCGGCCGATCGGCACGCTCGGCCCGACCGGGACGGGGCCACTTTCGCCGTCCCGTCGGAGCGCCACCCGCTCCAGGGTGGAGGTGACCACCGCCTCGGTCGGCCCGTAGGCGTTGATCAGGCGGGTCGCGGGAGCGGCGCCGCTGCGCCCGTTCATCCGCTCCTCTCTTTGCGTAAGGAAGCGGGCCGCCGCCCCGGCAGGCATCGCCTCGCCGCCGGCGATCACCAGCGCCAGGGAGTCGGCCTCGACCGGCTCGCCCGGCACAGTGCCGGCGCCGTCGCCACTGTCACCACCCTCCTCGGCGAAAGCCGCCCGTCCCAGCCACTCGACCCAGGCCGCGGTCGGCAGGTTCATGCGGGTCACCCGCCGCGCCGCCACGAACCGCTGGAGCGCGTCGGCCGAGAACGGCTCCGCCGGCCAGACACAGAGCCGCGCCCCGGCCGCCAGCGGCGCGAAGGCCTGCTCGACCCCGAGGTCGAAGCTCAGGGAGGCGAACAGCAGCAACGCGTCGTCGGGCGCGATGCCGTAGGCCCGGGCGGCCGCCACCGCCTGGTGCGCCGCCGCCTCGTGGGGCACCCCGACGCCCTTCGGCTGCCCGGTCGAGCCCGAGGTGTAGATGACGTAGGCGCAGGCTTCGGACGGAGTCCGCGCCGGCCTCCCGGCGGGGACGCCGGCAACGGCGAGATCCGTGGCACCTTCCCCGAGCCGCGGCGCCTCGACCACCGGCGCGCTCGACCCGGCCCGTTCCAGCAGCGTCCGCAGGCGGCCCGTCGCCTCGGCATCGTCCGGCGCCGTCAGCACCGCCACCGGCGCCGCGTCGGCCAGCATCTGCTCGAGGCGCGCGTCCGGGTACGCCGGGTCGAGGGGCAGGTAGGCGCCGCCCGCCTCGAGCACCGCCAGGATCGCCGCCACCGCCCCGTTCGAACGCTCCAGGAAGACGCCGACCGGCGCCTCCGGACCGATCTTCACGCCGGCCGCCACCCCGGCCGCCGCCAGCCGCGCCGCGCCGGCCCGGCCCCAGGCCACCAGGGCGCCGTAGCTCACCTGGCAGGCCGCCCCGTCCAGCGCCGCCCCATCCAGAGCCGCCCCGTCCAACGCCACGGCGTCCGGCGCCCGCTCCGCGCTCGCCCGGACCAGCTCGTGGAGCCGCGACGCGGGAAGCGCCCTGTCCAGACGGCTGTCTCCGGCGATCCCGTACCCAACGGGCGGCTCGCCCTCCGGCAGGCTCCACTCGGCCACCACCTGGTGGCGCTCGGCCCGCGGCAGGTGGACGATGGCGGAGAGCGGCCGCGCGACCGGTCCCTCGACCAGGCTCCGCGCCACCTCCCGGTAGCCGGCCAGCAGGCGCAGGATCGTCGTCCGGTCGAACAGGTCCCGGTCGTAGCTCGCCGTCACCCAGGTCCGCCCGCCCTCCTCGACGGTCTGGAGCGTCAGGTCGAGCTTGGCCGACCCCGTCTCCACCCCGAGTGGCTCGACCTCCAGACCCGGCAGCCGGAACCCTCCTTGCGCCCCGGAGCCCTGGTCGAGGTGGGAGAGCATGACCTCGAACAGGGGGTTGCGCCCGAGGCGGCGCTCCGGGGAGAGCTCCTCCACCAGGCGTTCGAACGGCAGATCCTGGTGGGCGTAGGCGTCGAGCGCCGTCTCCCGCACCCGGTCGAGCGCCTCGGCCACCGTCGGGTCGCCCGACAGGTCGGTCCGCAGCACCAGGGTGTTGACCAGCAGGCCGATCAGGCCCTCGCTCTCCAGCCGGTGCCGGTTGGCGATCGGCGTGCCCACCGCCAGGTCGCCACGGCCGGTCGAGCGCCGCAGCAGGACGAGCAGGACCGCCAGCTCGACCATGAACTCCGAGAGCCCCTGCTCCCGGCCCACGCGAGCGAGCCCCGCCACGAGATCGGGCGGCAGCTCCGCGGCCTCCACCGCCCCCCGCCGCGACGGGTTCGCCGGGCGACGCCGGTCGTGGGGCCAGCCGACGGCCTCCACACCCCGCAGGCGGTCCCGCCAGTGATCGAGCTGCGCGGCCAGCAGCCCGGCGGCCAGGCGCCGCTCCTGGAGCTTGGCGTAGTCGCCGTACTGGAGCCGCAGCGGCGGCAGAGCCGGCGCCCGCTGCTCATACCGCGCCCGGTAGAGCTCCGCCACCTCCTCGACGAACACGCCGACCGACCAGCCGTCGGAGACGATGTGGTGCAGGTTGACCAGCAGGTGGTGGCGCTCCGGGGCGAGACGCACCAGGGCGGCGCGGAGCAGCGGGCCGTGGGCCAGGTCGAACGGCCGCAGCGCCTCCGCCACCGCCAGGCGCTCGGCCTCTGCTTCGGCCCGTGTCTCCGCTCCGGCTTCTGTCTCGGCGCCGGCCTCTGTCTCCTCTCCGGCCTCTGTCCCGACACCGGCCTCTGTCTCGCCGCCGGCCCCGCCCCTGGTCCGGGCCTCCTGAAGACCCGGGCTCGCCGCTCGGCCGGTCGCGCCGGGCGGGCTCGATGCACCCCGGCCCGCCGCGGAGATCGGCGCCCGACCGGGCAGGGCCGTCAGGTCGATCACCGGCAGCGGTACCGCCCGCGGCGGCGAGACCACCGGTACAGGGCCGCCGAGCCCCTCGCCGCTCGGCCAGGACCCGGCGGAGCCCGGCCGGGCCCCGGCGCGGGCCGACGGCACAACCCCATGGCCCACACCCTCATGGCCAGCACCCTCGACGAACACCGTCCGCAGAGCCTCGTGGCGCGCCGCCACGCCGGTGAGCGCCGAGGACAGGGCCGCCGTGTCGAGCGGGCCGCGCAGATCGAGACGCCCCGGCACGCTGTACTGGGTCGAGCCCGGATCGAGGCGGTCGAGGAACCAGAGCCGCCGCTGGGCCGCCGAGGCCACCGGCGGCGCGTCCGCCACCGCCGCCAGCTCCTCCTCGAGCGAGACCGCCTCCTCGCCCCGGGCCGCCGCCAGCTCCCGGTCGAGCGAGCGGGCGAACCCGGCCACCGTCGGCGTCTCGAACAGCGCCCGTAGCGACGGCTCCACACCGGTCCGCTGCCGCAGCCGCGACACCAGCCGGGTGGCCAGCAGCGAGTGGCCGCCCAGGAGGAAGAAGTCGTCCTGGGCTCCTACCTGGTGCACGCCGAGCACCTCGGCGAAGGCTTCCGCCACCAGGTGCTCCGTCGGCGTCCGCGGCGGCTCCCCTCCTCCGCCGGCCCCGCCCGCTCCCCCCAGATGGGCGAGCACGTCGACCGCCCGGAGCGCCAGCGCCCGCCGGTCGACCTTCCCCGACGGGGTCTCCGGCAGGGCGTCCACCACCGCCACCGCCGACGGCACCAGCGCCGCCGGGAGCGTCTCGGAAAGGCGCTCGCGCAGGGTCCGGCCCTCGATCTGGGCCTCCGCCTCCGGCCTCGCCAGCACCGCGAACGCCACCATGCGCACGTCCGGTCCGGGGGTCGCCACCACCGCCCCCGCGGCGACGCCGTCGAGCGCCAGGACCGCCGCCTCCACCTCGCCCAGCTCGATCCGGTGGCCGCGCACCTTGACCTGGGCGTCGTTCCTGCCCAGGTGCTCCAACCGCCCGTCCGGCAGCCAGCGGGCCAGGTCGCCGGTGCGGTAGAGCCGCGCGCCGGGCGTGCCACCGTGGCCGGCGCCGTCGAATTGGGCGAACGGGTCGGGCACGAAGCGCTCGGCGGTCTGCGCCGGCCGCCCCAGGTAGCCGCGGGCCAGGCCCGGCCCACCGAGGAGCAGCTCCCCGGGCGCGCCGACCGGCGCCTCCCGCAGCGTCCGGTCGGCGACGTAGGCCCGGTCGCGGCCGAACGGCCGGCCGATCGGCACGCTCGGCCCGACCGGGACGGGGCCACTTTCGCCGTCCCGTCGGAGCGCCACCCGCTCCAGGGTGGAGGTGACCACCGCTTCGGTCGGCCCGTAGGCGTTGATCAGGCGGGTCGCGGGAGCGGCGCCGCTGCGCCCGGTCATCCGCTCCTCTCTCTGCCTAAGGAAGCGGGCCGCCGCCCCGGCCGGCATCGCCTCGCCGCCGGCGATCACCAGCTCCAGGAAGTCGGTCTCCGTCGGAACGCCGTCGCGACCGTTCCCAGAGAGCATCGGCCGTCCCAGCCACTCCACCCAGGCCGCGGTCGGCAGGTTCATGCGGGTCACCCGCCGCGCCGCCACGAACCGCTGGAGCACGTCGGCCGAGAACGGCTCCGCCGGCCAGACACAGAGCCGCGCCCCGGCCGCCAGCGGCGCGAAGACCTCCTCGACCGCGAGGTCGAAGCTCAGGGAGGCGAACAGGAGCAGGGCGTCGTCAGGGGCGATGCCGTAGGCCCGGGCGGCCGCCACCGCCTGGTGCGCCGCCGCCTCGTGGGGCACCCCGACGCCCTTCGGGCGACCGGTCGAGCCCGAGGTGTAGATGACGTAGGCGCAGGCTTCGGACGGAGGCCGCGACGGCCGCCCGGCGGGGACGCGGGCAGAGGCGAGATCCGTGGCACCTTCCCCGAGCCGCGGCGCCTCGACCACCGGCGCACTCGACCCGGCCCGCTCCAGCAGCGTCCGCAGCCGGCCCGTCGCCTCCGCATCGCCCGGCGCCGTCAGCACCGCCACCGGCGCCGCGTCGGCGAGCATCTGCTCGAGGCGCGCGTCCGGGTACGCCGGGTCGAGGGGCAGGTAGGCACCGCCCGCCTCGAGCACCGCCAGGATCGCCGCCACCGCCCCGTTCGAACGCTCCAGGAAGACGCCGACCGGCGCCTCCGGACCGATCTTCACGCCGGCCGCCACCCCGGCCGCCGCCAGCCGCGCCGCGCCGGCCCGGCCCCAGGCCACCAGGGCGCCGTAGCTCACCTGGCAGGCCGCCCCGTCCAGCGCCGCCCCGTCCAACGCCACCCCGTCCAACGCCAGGGCGTCCGGCGCCCGCTCCGCGCTCGCCCGGACCAGCTCGTGGAGCCGCGACGCGGGGAGCGCCCTGTCCAGACGGCTGTCTCCGGCGGTCCCGTACCCAACGGGCGGCTCGCCCTCCGGCAGGCTCCACTCGGCCACCACCTGGTGGCGCTCGGCCCGCGGCAGGTGGACGATGGCGGAGAGCGGCCGCGCGACCGGTCCCTCGACCAGGCTTCGCGCCACCTCCCGGTAGCCGGCCAGCAACCGCAGGATCGTCGTCCCGTCGAACAGGTCCCGGTCGTAGCTCGCCGTCACCCAGGTCCGCCCGCCCTGCTCGACGGTCTGGAGCGTCAGGTCGAGCTTGGCCGACCCCGTCTCCACGCCCAGGAGCTCGACCTCCACCCCCGGCAGCTCCGGCGCCCGGTGGTCCTCGCTCTGGTGGGAGAGCATGACCTCGAACAGCGGGTTGCGCCCGAGGCGGCGCTCCGGGGAGAGCTCCTCCACCAGGCGTTCGAACGGCAGATCCTGGTGGGCGTAGGCGTCGAGCGCCGTCTCCCGCACCCGGTCGAGCGCCTCGGCCACCGTCGGGTCGCCCGACAGGTCGGTCCGCAGCACCAGGGTGTTGACCAGCAGGCCGATCAGGCCCTCGCTCTCCAGCCGGTGACGGTTGGCGATCGGCGTGCCCACCGCCAGGTCGCCGCGGCCGGTCGAGCGCCGCAGCAGCAGGAGCACGATCGCCAGCTCGACCATGAACTCCGAGAGCCCCTGCTCCCGGCCCACGCGGGCGAGCCCCGCCACGAGATCGGGCGGCAGCTCCCACCGCGCCATCGCCCCGCGGCGCGACGGGTTCGCCGGGCGACGCCGGTCGTGGGGCCAGCCGACGGCCTCCACACCCCGCAGGCGGTCCCGCCAGTGATCGAGCTGCGCGGCCAGAAGCCCGCCGGCCAGGCGCCGCTCCTGGAGCTTGGCGTAGTCGCCGTACTGGAGACGTAGCGGCGGCAGCGCCGGCGCCCGCTGCTCGTGGCCCGCCCGGTAGAGCTCCGCCACCTCCTCGACGAACAGGCCGATCGACCAGCCGTCGGAGACGATGTGGTGGAGGTTGACCAGCAGGTGGTGGCGCTCCGGGGCGAGACGCACCAGGGCGGCACGGAGCAGCGGGCCCCGGGCCAGGTCGAACGGCCGCAGCGCCTCCGCCACCGCCAGGCGCTCCGCCTCCGACTCCGCCCTGATCCCGGCGTCCCGGGCACCTGGTCCCGGCGCCTCCCGCGCGACCGCGTCGGACCGCGTGGACGGGGCCGGGCCCACCGAGCCCTTCGGAGCGGTCCGCTCCAGACCGGAACGTGAGGTCGGCCCTGAGCCGGTCAGTGCGCTCAAGTCGATCACCGGCAGCGGCACCGCCCGGGGCGGCGAGACCACCGGGACGGGACCGCCAGGTCCCGCGTCGCTCGGCCAGGTCAGGGCGGGGTCCGGTCGGGCCCCGTCGCGGGCCGACGAACCAGCACCCTGGCCCGCCCCCTCGACGAACACCGTCCGCAGGGCCTCGTGGCGCGCGGCCACGCCGGTGAGCGCCGCCGCGAGCGCCCCGGTGTCGAGCACGCCGCGCAGCTCCAGCCGCCCCGGCACGCTGTAGAGGGTCGAGCCCGGATCGAGGCGGTCGAGGAACCAGAGCCGCCGCTGGGCCGCCGAAGCCACCGCCGGCCCGTCCGCCACCGCCGCCAGCTCCTCCTCGAGCGAGACCGCCTCCTCGCCCCGGGCCGCCGCCAGCTCCCGGTCGAGCGAGCGGGAGAACCCGGCCACCGTCGGCGTCTCGAACAGCGCCCGTAGCGACGGCTCAACGCCGGTCCGCTGCCGCAGCCGCGACACCAGCCGGGTGGCCAGGAGCGAGTGGCCGCCCAGGGCGAAGAAGTCGTCGTGCACGCCCACCCGATGGACCCCCAGCACCTCGCCGAAGGCCGCCGCCACCAGGTGCTCCGTCGGCGTCCGCGGTGCCACCCCCTGCGCGCCCCGGCCGCCCGCTCCGCCGAGCCGGGCCAGCACCTCGACCGCCCGCTCGGCCAGTCCCTTCCGGTCCACCTTCCCCGTCGGGGTCCGGGGCAACGACTCGATCCTCGCCACCGCGGACGGCACCGCCGCCGGTGGCAGGCGCCGGCCGGCCTCCTCGAGCAGGGCCGCGGCCAGCTCGTCCTCCGGCGGGGCGTCCGCCGCGGCGACCACGAAAGCCACCAGCCGGAGACCACCCACCGGGCCGACCGCGACCACGACGCAGGCGTCCACCGACGGCTGGAGGGCGAAGACCGTCTCCACCTCTCCCAGCTCCAGGCGGTGGCCCCGCACCTTGATCTGGCCGTCATTGCGGCCCAGCAGGTCGAGGGTGCCGTCCGGCAGCCAACGGGCCAGGTCGCCGGTGCGGTAGAGCCGCCCGCCGGTCACCTCCCCCGCGAACGGGTCGGGAACGAACCGCTCGGCGGTCAGCGCCGGCCGGCCCAGGTAGCCCCGGGCCAGGCCCGGACCGCCCACCAGCAGCTCCCCCGGCACGCCCACCGCCACCGGCCGGAGGGTCCGGTCGACCACCCGCAGCCGGTCGTCGCCGACCGCCCTGCCGATCGGCACACGGGTCGGCACCGCTCGGCCGGCCGATCCGCCCGACCCGCCCGACCCGGCCGACCCGGAAGGCGGCTCCGGCGCCCGGCCGACGACCGGCGTCCGGTGGACCGCCGAGTTGACGACCGTCTCGGTCGGGCCGTAGGCGTTGAACAGCTCCAGCTCGACCCCGCTCCGCTCCGCCAGCGCCGCCAGCCGGCGGATGCCGTCGGGCGGCATGGCTTCGCCACCGGAGATCACCGTCCGCAGGGAGTGGCCGTCTAGGTCGGAGGGCTCCGCCTCGGCCGCCAGCAGCCACTCGATCCAGCCGGCGGCCGACAGCTTGGCGACGGTGAGGCGGCGTCTGACCAGGAAGCGGCTCATGCCGCTGCCCGAGAACGGCCCGATGCGCCAGATGCAGACCGTCGCCCCGGCGGAGAGCGGCGCGAAGATCTGCTCGAGCGCCATGTCGAAGATCGGCGAGGAGAACAGGATGGAGCGCTCGCCGGTGCCGAGCCGATAGCGCCGGGCGACGTCGCGCATGTAGGCGGCGGCCGCCGCGTGGGGAATCCCGACCCCCTTGGGCCGGCCGGTGGAGCCGGAGGTGTAGAGGCGGTAGGCCACCGCCCGTGGATCGGTCCCGCCCCGCGGTCGATGCGCCCGGCCCGGCCGGGCCGAATCAGCCGGCCGAGCAGGCCGATCCGCTCGGGTGCCGCGCCCCCCTGTCCCGGTCACGCCCAGGACGACCAGCTCCGGGGAGCCTCCCGCCCCGTCCGCCGCGACCCGCCGCCCGTGGCGGCTCCGGAGGCGGCCGACCAGGGCGGCGACCCCGGCGTCCCGCAGGACGAACGCCGACCGGGCGTCCGGCGACTCCGGGTCGAGGGGGACGAACACCGCCCCCGCCACCAGCGTCGCCAGGAGCGCCACCACCGCGTCGATCGACCGCTCCAGGTGGACCGCGACCGACGGCTCCGCCACCCCACCGGCCCCATCGCCCTGTCGGTCGAGCACCGCGCCGATCCGCCCGGCGAGGGCGTCGACCCGCTCCATCAGCACGCCATAGGTCAGGGCCGTGTCGCCGGCCTCGAGCGCCACCGCATCCGGCGTCCGCTCGGCGCTCTGCCGCACCAGGTCGTGCAGCCGTTCGCCACCCATCGGGCCCGACCGGCGCCGAGGCGGAGCCGCGTCCCATTCGTAGAGCACCTGGTGGCGCTCCGCGGCCGGCAGCCCCGACAGCTCGGACAGGCGGACCTCCGGGGTGGCGACCAGCGCCTCGGCGAGCGCCCGGAACCGGTTGACCAGCCGGTGGGCGGTGGTGCGGTCGAACAGGTCCCGGTCGAACGTCAGGTGGAGGGTGAGGCCGGGGTCGCTCTCCCCGTCGCTCTCCCCGTGCCGGGCGACCCGCCCGGTGAGCTCGAAGCTCAGGTCGACCTTGGCGGTCCCGGTCCTCACTCCCAGCGGCTCGACCTCCAGGCCGGGCAGCGCCGGCAGCTCGAACGGCGCGTTCTGGAACACCAGCAGAACCTCGAACAGCGGCGTCCGCGACGGGTCGCGCCGCGGCGCCAGCTCCTCGACCAGGCGCTCGAACGGCACGTCCTGGCGGGCGAACGCCTCGAGACTCGCGCGCCGGGTCCGCTCGATCAGCTCCGTCCCGGTGGGGTCGCCGGAGAGGTCGCCGCGCAGCACCAGGGTGTTGACGAAGAGGCCGATGAGCGGCTCGCTCTCCAGGTGGTGGCGGTTGGCGATCGGGGTGCCGACGGCGACGTCGTCGCGGCCGGCCGCCCGCCCGAGCAGGGTCTGGAGGATCGCCAGCACGACCATGAACGGCGACGCGCCCTCCCCCTCCGCCCGGTCGACGAGGGCGGCGCTCAGCCCGGCACCCAGGGGGGCGACGACCGTCTCGCCGCGCCCGGCCCGCCGCGGCGGCCGCGGACGGTCGGTCGCGAGGTCGAGCGGCTCCAGGGCGTCGAGACGGCGGCGCCAGTAGGCGAGCTGTTCGTCGAGCCGGCCGGCCGCCAGGCGGCGCTCCTGGAGCAGGGCGTAGTCGGCGTAATGGAGCGGTAGCGGAGGAAGGGGAGCCAGAGCCGGCTCCGCCCCGTCGCCGTCGAGCCGCGCCCGGTAGAGGGTCGCCGCCTCGCGGACGAAGACGCCGATCGACCAGCCGTCCGAGACGATGTGGTGCATGACCACCAGCAGGTGGTGCTCGGCCGGCCGCGACCGCACGAGGCACAGCCGGATCAGCGGCCCCCGGGCCAGGTCGAAGGGGCGCACCGCCTCGGCCTCCACCCGCCGTCTGCGCTCCCTCTCCCGTACGACGTCGGGCAGGGCCGTCAGGTCGACCACCGGCATCGGCGCCGCCTGCGACTCCGGCCGGGGCGGGGCGATCACCTGCACCGGCTCGCCTTCCACCTCGGCGAAGGTGGTCCGGAGCGCCTCGTGCCGGGCGACGACCGCGGACAGCGCCGCCGCCAGGAGACCAGGACGGAGGGTCCCGCGGAGCGCCAGCAGGCCGGGCACGGAGTAGAGCGGCGAGCCCGGGCTCATCCGGTCGATGAACCAGAGCCGCCGCTGGGCCGCCGACGCGGGCAGCGGGCCGGCCGGCCGCTCGACCGGCCCGAGATCCCCGGACGACCCGGACAGTCCGGGCGAGGCGGACGGGCCGGCGGACCGCGCCTCCCCCTCCAGGTGACCCGCCAGATCCTCCACCGTCGGGTGCTCGAACAGGGTCCGCAGGGAGGGCTCGACCCCCAGCTCGTCGGCCAGCCGCGAGACCACCTGGGTCGCCATCAGGGAGTGGCCGCCGAGGTCGAAGAAGCCGTCGTGCGCCCCCACCCGCTCGACCCCGAGGACCGCGGCGAACGCCCGCGCCACCGCCGCCTCGGCGTCGGTCCTGGGCGCCACGAAGCCGCCGGCGCCGGCCGCTCCCTCGCCGACCACCTCCTCCGGCGCCGGCAGGGCCCGCCGGTCCACCTTGCCGTTGGCGTTGAGCGGCAGCCGGTCGAGGAGCACGAAGGCCGCCGGCACCATGTACCCGGGCAGGCGCTCGCGCAGGCGCCGGCGCAGGGTCCCGGCGTCGACTTCATCGCCCCCTTCTCCACGCCGGGCCTCCTCGGTGAGCACCGCGTAGGCCACCAGCCGCCGCGCGCCGGGCACGTCCTCGCGCACCTGGACGCTGGCCCGCGCCACCTCCGGCAGGGCGGCCAGCACCGCCTCCACCTCGCCCGGCTCGATGCGGAAGCCCCGGATCTTGACCTGGTCGTCGAACCGGCCGAGGAACTCGATGGCGCCGTCGCGGAGCCACCGCACCTGGTCGCCGGTGCGGTAGAGGCGGGCGCCCGGGCGCCCACCGCCGCTCCCCTCCGACCAGGCCGGACCGGCCGGGCGGGCCGACCCGTCGGGTACGAAGCGCTCCGCGGTCAGCGCCGGGCGCCCCCGGTAGCCCTGGGCCAGGCCGTCGCCGCCGACGTACAGCTCCCCCGGCACGCCGGCCGGGACCGGTGCGCCGCCGGGGTCGAGCACCTGGACCGTGCTGTTGGCGATGGCGCCGCCGATCGGCACCGTCACCGCGCCGGCGGGGACCTGCCGCACCAGGTGCCAGGTCGAGAAGGTCGCGTTCTCGGTCGGGCCGTAGAAGTGCACCAGCCGGCGGGGCGCGCCGTCCGCCAGGGCACGGCGGACCGCCGCCGGGTCGGCCGCCTCGCCGCCGAAGCCGATGGTGCCCAGGGCGCGGTAGGTCTCCGGCGCCCGCAGCGCGACCTGGTTGAACAGCGAGGTGGTGAGGAACATGGCGGTGACGCGGTGCCCGCGCACGGCCGCCGACAGCTCGTCCGGGGCGAGCACCGTGTCGCGGTCGATCACCTCCAGGCAGCCGCCGTTGAGCAGCGCGCCCCAGATCTCGAACGAGGCGGCGTCGAACGCGGTGTTCGAGACGTGGGCCACCCGGTCGTCCGGTCCCAGGGCGACGTAGTCGGTGTTCCGGACCAGCCGCACGACCGCCCGGTGCGGCACGACGACCCCTTTGGGGCGACCGGTGGAGCCGGAGGTGTAGAAGATCGCCGCCGGGGAGGTCGGGATCGCCCCCTGCTCCGGAATGGCCGACAGATCCTCCGCCTCCGACGCCTCCGCCGCCTCCGACGCCACCGACGAGAGCTGCTCGGGTCCGAGCACCAGCCGCGCCGCGGCGTCGTCGAGGACCGCCCGCACCCGCGCCTCGGGGGACGCGGTGTCGATCGGCAGGCAGGTGCCGCCGGCCTCGAGCACGCCCAGGATCGCGACCACCATCTCGACCGACCGGTCGAGGCGCAGGGCGACGACGGCCCCGGGGCCGACGCCGCGGCGCCGGAGGTCGGCGGCCAGGGCGTGGGCGCGGGCGGCCAGGGCGGCGTAGGTCACCACCCGCCGGCCGGCGACCACGGCGGGCCGGTCCGGACCGGCCGCCACCGTCTCCCGGAACAGCGCGGGCAGGGTCGCGTCCCGCGGGTAGGGGCGCTCCCTCCCCCGCCACGGCCCGAGGATCTGCCGCTCCTCCGCCGGCGTCAGCAGCGGCAGCTCGGCCAGGCGCCGGCCCGGCTGCTCGACCGCCGCCGCCATCAGGGCGACCAGGCGCTCGCCGAGCCGCTCCACCGTCTCCCGGTCGAACCGCTCGGCGTCGTAGTCGAGCGTCCCGGCCAGGGCGCCGTCCCGCGGGTGGAGCACGATCGTCAGGTCGACCTTGGCCACGCCGGTGGGCAGCTCGACCGGTTCCAGGGTGAGCCCCGGCAGCCGCTGCCCGATCGGCAGATCCTGGTACGCCAGCAGCACCTCGACCAGCGGCGTCCTGCCCGGATCGCGGTCCGGCGCCAGCTCCTCGACCAGCTTCTCGAACGGCAGATCCTGGTGGGCGTAGGCCTCGAGCGCCCCCTCCCGGACCCGGTCGAGGAACGTTTCGAACCGGGGCCGTCCGCTGAGGTCGCCGCGCAGCACGAGGGTGTTGACGAAACAGCCGATCAGCGGCTCGACGGCCGAGCGCGTGCGGTTGGCGATCGGCGAGCCCACCGCCAGGTCGTCGACCCCGGCGAGGCGCCCGAGGAGCGCCTGGGCGGCGGCCAGCCAGATCATGAACGGCGTGGCGCCCCGCCGCCGGGCCAGGGACGCGGCCGCGGCCGTCAGCTCCGCCGGGACGGTGAACCCGACGGACCCGCCGGCGGCGGCGGCCTGCCGCCCACCGAAGCTGCCCCGCGGCCGGTCGGCGGGCAGGTCGAGCGGTTGGAGACCCTCCAGCCGCCCGCGCCAGTACGCGGTCAGCGCCTCGAGCGCCTCGCCCTGGAGCACCCGCCGCTGCCAGAGGGCGAAGTCGGCGTACTGGATGGGCAGCGGCGGCAGGGGGTCACGATCGGACGCCGGCAGAGGCTCCGCCGGTCCACCGGCCACCGCCCGGGCGCCCTCCACCCTGGCGGCGTAGAGCGCCCCGAGCTCGCCCAGCAGCACGCCGAGCGACCAGCCGTCGGAGACGATGTGGTGCATGGTGACCAGCAGCAGGTGGTCCTCCGGTGCCAGCCGGACGAGGATCGAGCGCAGCAGCGATCCGCCGGCCGGCCGCCCGAGGTCGAACCCGCGGCGGGCCTCGCTCCGGCCGGCCCGGAGCGCCGCGTCGTCGCGCACCGCCGCCGGCAGGGCGGTCAGGTCGACCAGGTCGATCCACTCGATCGACTCGAAGGGGGCCGGAGGGCTCGGGGCCGCCCGGCCGACCACCTGGATCGGCTCCCCACCGGCGCCGCGGGGGAAGGCGGTCCGGAGGACCTCGTGGCGCCGGACGATGGCCGCCAACCCCGCCGCCAGGGCGCCGGCGTCGAGCACCCCGCGGAGACGGACGGCCCCCGGCATCGTGTAGGCCGCGCCGCCGCCGGTGTAGCGGTCGAGGAACCAGATCCGCTCCTGGGCGAAGGAGAGGGGGAGCGCCGCCGGCCGGTCGGCGGGCGGCACCGGCTCGATCTCTGGCAGAGAGGGCAGCGGGGGCTCCGCGCCGGGCCGGTCGTCGAGGCCCGCCCGGAGGTCCACCAGGTGCCCCGCGATGCCGGCCACCGTCGGGGTCGTGAACAGCGCTCGCACCGGCAGCTCGACGCCGTAGAGGGAGCGCAGCCGGGCGACCACCCGGGTCGCCAGCAGGGAGTGACCGCCGAGGGCGAAGAAATCGTCCTCTACCCCCAGGCGCTCGATCCCCAGCACCTCGGCGACGACCTCCGCCACCGCCGCCTCCTCGGGCGTCCGCGGCGCGACCGAGCCGACGGCTCCCGCTGCGACCGAGGTCACGTCCAGCCGCGCCAGGGCCCGGCGGTCGATCTTGCCGTTGGCCGTCCGGGGCAGGGCGTCGAGGCGTTCGAACGCCGCCGGCACCATCACCTCGGCCAGCCGTCTACGGGCATGGCGGGCCAGCTCCTCGGCGGTCGGCGCCTCGCCCTCCTCCGCCTCGACGAAGGCGATCAGCCGTGCCGCCGCCCCCTCCCCGCGCACCGCCACCGCGCAGTCGCCCACCGCCGGGTGGGCGGCGAGCACCGCCTCCACCTCGCCGAGCTCGATGCGGTGGCCGCGCAGCTTGATCTGCTGGTCGATGCGGCCGAGGAACTCCAGGCGGCCGTCGTGGCGGTGGCAAACCAGGTCGCCCGTGCGGTAGAGCCGCCCGCCTGTGGAGGCGAACCGGCCGGAGACGAACGGATCGGGGACGAACCGCTCGGCGGTGAGGGCCGGCCGCCCCAGGTAGCCGCGGGCCAGGCCGTCGCCCGCCAGGGACAGCTCGCCCGGAACGCCCGGCGGGACCGGCACGCCGGCCGCGTCCAGCACCAGCGCCCGGGTCCCGGGGAGGGGGCGGCCGATCGTCGGCTCACTCCCCCCACTCCCCCCACTCCACTTGACCGCGCCGCTCCCGAGGGCCTCCGCCGACGCATCGGACCGGGTCGAGTAGGTGGTGTCCTCCGACGGGCCGTAGAGGTTGAGGACCCGCCCGGCCCGGCAGCGGCGGTGGATGTGCCGCACCAGGCTCCCTTTGAGCGGCTCGCCGGCCAGGTTGACGGTGAGCACCGAATCCGGCACCGCGCCGGTGCGCACGAGCTCGGCCATCGCCGACGGGACGGTGTTGATCAGCCGCACCCGGTGACGCCCGGGGAGGGTCTCGAGCTCCAGGGCGTCGCGCGCCAGGAGCACCCGCCCGCCGCTCGCCAGGGTGGCGAACAGCTCGAACACCGACAGGTCGAAGCAGACCGAGGTCGCGGCCAGCACCCCGGAGAGCTCCTCCGCGCTGAACGCGGTCCGGGCCCACCCGACCAGGGCGACCGCGCTGCGATGCTCGATCGCCACCCCCTTGGGGCGGCCGGTCGAGCCGGAGGTGTAAATGACGTAGGCCAGGCGGCCCGCGCCGCCGGCAGAGGCCGAAGAGAGCGAGGAGACGGCGAGCGCGGAGAGGAGATCGTCGCCGCCGCCGCCCTGCTCGTCGAGCAGCAGGCGATCCGGCGCCGCCTCGAGGCTCTCCTGCTCGGGCTCGCCCGGGCCGGCGGGCTCTCCGAGGTCGCGCTCTCGGTCGTCCAGACGGGCCGCCACCGCCCGCTCGGCCACCAGCACCCGCGCGCCCGCGTCCCGGAGCATGAAGTCGATCCGCTCCCGCGGGTAGGCGGGATCGAGCGGCACCGAGCAGCCGCCGGCCCGGAGCACCCCGAGGAGCGCCGCCACCAGCTCCGCCGAGCGCTCCAGGCAGACACCGACCCGCGCCTCCGGCCCGACGCCCCGCCGGACGAGCGCCGCGGCGACCTCGCGGGAGCGGCGTTCGAGGGCCCGGTAGCTCCAGCACCCGTCCGGCGTCTCGACGGCGATCGCATCCGGCACCGCCACCGCCCGCTCGACCACCAGGCGGTCCAGGGTGGCCTCCCCACGGGTGGACTCCTCCGGGGCGGCCTCCACGCCCTGCCACTCATACAGCACCGCCTGCCGCTCGCCGGGCAGGACCACCGGCAGCCGGGAGAGCGGCGTCGCCGGCGCTTCGGCGACCGCCTCGAGCAGACCCCGGAAGCGCCGGCCGAGCCGCTCGGCGGTGCTCGGGTCGAACAGGTCGAGGTCGTACTCCAGGTCGCCGAGCAGGCCGCCGTCCGCCGTCTCCTCGAACAGCAGGCTCAGGTCGAGCTTGGCCGTGCCGCTGTCGAGCGGCGCCACCGAGACCTCCAGGCCGGACAGGGCGAAGCGCCGCGTCGGCAGGTTCTGGAGGGCGAAGAGCACCTGGACCAGCGGCGTCGACGCCAGGCTGCGCTCGGGGGCCAGGGCCTCGACCAGGCGCTCGAACGGCAGGGCGCTCCGGCCGAGGCCCGCGAGCGCCGTGCCCCGGGTCCGCTCGACCAGGGCGTCGAAGGACGGATCGCCGTCGAGCCGGCCGCGCAGCACCAGGGTGTCGACGAACAGGCCGATCAGCCCCTCGGTCTCCTGCCGGTCCCGGTTGGCCACCGGCGTGCCGACCGCCAGGTCGGCGCGGCCGGTGAGACGGGAGAGCAGCGCCTGGAAGCCGGCCAGCAGCACCATGAACAGGGTCGCCCCCCGCCCCTCGCCGAGCCGCTCGAGGGAGGCGACCAGAGCCGGCGGCAGGTGGACGCTCCGGTGGCCGGCGCGCCGCGTCCTCACCGGCGGGGTCGGCCGGTCCGCCGGCAGCTCGAGCGGCGCCAGGCCGTCGAGCTCCCGGCGCCAGGCATCGAGCAGCCGTTCGAGCCGCGGGCCGTCCAGGCGTCGTCGCTGCCACACCGCGTAGTCGCCATACTGGATCGGCAGCGGCGGCAGGAGGTCGCCCTCCCCACCGTAGAAGGCGGCCAGCTCCCGGGCGAGGACCCCGACCGACCAGCCGTCGGCGACCACGTGGTGGAGCGCGACCAGCAGCTCGTGCCGGTCCGGCGCCAGCGCCGCCAGCCAGGTGCGAAGCAGGCCGGCGACGGGCGGTCTGCCGGTCCCGGCCGATCCGTCCGGCGCGCCGGCGGCGTCGAGGTCGAACGGCCGCCGGGCGACCTGGCGCCGCAGGCGTGCCAGCTCCGCACCGCGCGGGCCGGCCGGCAGGGCGGCCAGGTCGACCACCGGCATCGCCATCCGGGCCGGCAGCTCCTCCGCCGGGACGATCACCTGGACCGGCAGGCCGTCCTCCTCCGCGAAGCGGGTGCGGAGCGCCTCGTGGCGGACGACGATCGACCGGAGGGCGGCGGCCAGCGCCGGCCGGTCGAGGTCCCCCCGCAGCGTCAGCACCGCCGGGATGTGGTAGGCCGCAGAGCCCGGCTCCAGCCGGTCGAGGAACCAGAGCCGCTGCTGGGCGAAGGCGGCGGGCGCCCTCTCGGATCGACCGGGGTGATCGACCTGGCCGGGGCGGTCCGATACCCCGCCCCGCCGCGGGATCGGTACCGCGTCCTCGAAGCCCTCCCCGCCGCTGTCGTCCGCCTCCTCACTCCTCTCGACCGGGCCCCGCTCCTCGATCGCCCGCGCCAGGTCGGCCACCCGCGGATGCTCGAACAGGGTGCCCAGCGACGGCTCGGACCGGAGCGCCCGCCCGATCCGCCCCACCAACCGCGCCGCCAGCAGGGAGTGGCCGCCGAGGGAGAAGAAGTCGTCGTCGACCCCGACCCGCTCGACCTCCAGCACCTCGGCGAAGCAGGCGGCGACCGCCCGCTCGGCCGGCGTGCGCGGCGCCACGTACGGCGGCCGGCCGGCCGCGCCGGCCGCGAACAGGGCGTCGGGCAGCGGCACGGCCGCGAGCGCCCGCCGGTCGAGCTTGCCGTGGGGGTCGAGGCGCAGGCGCTCCAGCGGCACGACGACCGACGGCACCATGGCCGCCGGCAGGCGCCGCTCGAGGAACGCCCGGACCGCCGCCGGATCGGCCCCGTGGCCGGGGCGGGGGACGACGTAGGCCACCAGCCGGACCGCCGCGCCCGCGGAGCCCCCCGGGCCCCCCGAGTCGACATCCGCTCCGGCAGGCGGACGGTGCGCCAGCACCGCCGCGCCGTCCAGGTCGGGATGCTCGGCCAGGACGGTCTCGATCTCCCCCGGCTCGATCCGGACGCCGCGGATCTTGACCTGGTGGTCGATCCGGCCGGCGAACTCCAGCCGGCCGTCGCCCAGGCGCCGCGCCAGGTCGCCGGTCCGGTAGAGGCGCGCGCCGGGCCGTGCGCGGGCACCGGCGGCGGCGCCGAACGGGTCGGGCACGAACGCCTCGGCGGTGGCCCGCGGACGACCGTGGTAGCCGAGGGCGAGCCCCGCGCCGCCGACCACCAGCTCCCCCGCCACCCCCGCCGGCACCGGCCGCAGGGCGCGGTCGACCACGTGGGCCGTCGACCCGGCGATCGGGCGGCCGATGGGCACGGGGCGCCCGGCCGCCGGAGCGCCCCGGCGGCCGGCGCCCGTCATCGCCTCGCAAGTGGAGATGACCCCGTTCTCGGTCGGTCCGTAGGCGTTGATCAGCGCCCCGGAGGCGCGCGCCGCCAGCACCCCGGCGACCGCCTCCGGATCGGCCGCCTCGCCGCCGAAGTAGGCCAGGCGCAGCGGGCCGAACGCCTCCGGCACCTCCCGCGCCACCCGGTTGAACAGCGCCGTGGTCAGCAGCGCGACGGTGATGCCGTGGTCGGCGAACGCCGCCCGCAGCCGATCCGGCGCCAGCGTCACCTGCCGCGGGATGCCGACCAGGGCGGCGCCGTTGGCCAGGGCGGACCAGATCTCCCAGGTGGCCGCGTCGAACGAGGCGTTGGCCACCTGGGCGACCCGGTCGCCCGGCCCGACCTGGGTGGCCCCGCCGCCGCGCACCAGCCGGACCACCGCCCGGTGGGGCACGACGACGCCCTTGGGGCGGCCGGTCGAGCCGGAGGTGTAGAGGAGCTGGGCGGGAGCGTCGGACGGCAGCCGCACCGGTTCGGGGACGGGATCGGCCGCGGCCGCAGCCGCGGCGGCCGTCGGGTCCGGGTCGGCGAGGCGGTCGAGCTCCAGCCGGCGGGTCACGCCGGCACCGCCCGCGAGCCGGGCGAGCCGGTCCACGTCCGAGCGGGTCACCAGCAGCCCGGCCCCCGCGTCGCGCAGCATCAGCTCCAGGCGCTCCTCCGGGTGGGACGGATCGAGGCAGAGCGGGTAGGCGCCGGCCCGCAGTACGGCGACGATGGCGACCACCAGGTCGACGGAGCGCTCCAGGCAGACGCCCACCGGCCGCCCCGGGCGCAGGCCCGCCCGCCGCAGCCGGCCGTCGAGGGCGGCGGCCCGTGCCGCCAGCCCGCCGTAGGTCAAGGATTCGTCCGGCCGGCCGGGGTAGCTCACCGCCGGCGCCTCCGGCCGCTCCCGTGCCCGCGCGGCGAACAGGCCGGTCAGGGTGGAGCAGGAGAGCGTGCCAGCGCCTTCGAGGAGCGACACGTCCTCGAACCCGGCTTCGCCGCTCCAGGAGAACAGGAGCTGGTGGCGCTCGGCCGCGCTCAGCAGGTCGAGCGCGGCGAGCGGCCGGTCCGGGGCGTCGACGGCCGCCTCCAGGAGCCGCCGGAGACGGCCGAGCAGCCGGCGCACGGTGGTCCCGTCGAAGCGCCCGGCGTCGTACTCGGCGCTCCCCCGCACCCGGCCGTCCTCCTCGGCGAGCTGAAGCGCCAGGTCGAACTTGGCCGTGCCGCTGTGGACCTCCGACACCGCCACGCGGGAGCCGTCGAGGGTCAGGGTGCGGCCCGGGCGGGCCTCGAGCGACAGCATGACGCGGAACGGGTCCTTGCCCTGACCAGAGTGACCTGCCTGACCTGCCTGACCAGCCTGACCAGCCTGACTGGAAAGGGGGCCGGCGAAGGGCCCGCCGGGCGGGGCGCCAGCCGCTCCCGCACCGTCCGAACCGAGCGCCCGGACGACCGCCGCGTACGGCACGTCCCGGTGGGCGAGCGCCGCCTCCGCCCCCTGCCGCGCCCGCGCCAGGGCCTGCCGGAAGGTCTCCGCCCCGTCGAGCCGCACCCTCAGCGCCAGGGTGTTGACGAAGAAGCCGATCAGGCCCTCGAGCTCGCGCCCGTCCCGGCCGGCGACGACCGTTCCGACCACCACGTCGTCCTCGCCGGTGGCGCGCGAGAGGAGCACGGAGAGGCCGCCCAGGAGGGCGGTGAACAGGGTGGTCGACCCGCCCTGCGCGAGGCGCCGGAGGCTGCCGGCGAGCGGCTCCGGCAGGTCGATCTCCACCAGGCGTCCGTGGGCCCCGGGCGCCGTCGAGCCGCCTGGCCGATCGCCCAGTCCCGCCCCCCGTCCGCGGGGCCGATCCGGCACCAGCTCGGTCCGCGGCGCACCCGCCAGGTGGTCGCGCCAGAAGGCCACACCCTCCGCCAGGGCGCCCTCCTCGGACCGGCGGCGCTGCCAGGCCGCGAAGTCGCCGTACTGGAGCGGCGGCTCCTCGAGCGGCGAGGCCCGGGCGTGGCCGAACGCGCCGTAGAGCTCCGCCAGCTCGTGGGTGAAGACGCCGATCGACCAGCCGTCGGCCACCGCGTGGTGGACCGACACCAGCAGCCTGATCCCGCCGTCGCCCGACAGGACGAGGGTGAAGCGCACCAGCGGCCCCCGCTCCAGGTCGAACGGCCGCCGCGCCTCGGCCCGGCTCCAGTGGTCGAGGGCCTCACGGCCCGTCTCCGCGCGGCGCGGATCGCTCCGCGGACCCCGGGGCGGGCGGGGCGCCCGGGGGCTGCCGGGGGAGGTCGGGAGGCGGCGCAGGTCGACCCGCGCCGGCGGCGGCACCGCGGACGGCGGCAGCACGACCTGGACCGGCTCGCCGCGGTCGTCGCGCCCGACGACTGTCCGCAGGCTCTCGTGACGGCGGACGATCTCCCGCAGGCTCCGTTCGAGCGCCGGAAGGTCGACCCCCGGCGGGAGGTCGAGGGCCGCGGTCAGGTTGTAGGTCGGGGCGGACGGGTCCAGCCGGTGGAGGAACCAGAGCCGCTCCTGGGGGAACGACAACGGCGCCGGGCCGGCGTCCGGGCCGCGGCGCGGAATCGGGGCGGAAGCCTGGCGCTCACCACCCTTCTCCGCCAGCTTCCTGATCAACCTGTCCAGACGGCGGCGGGACAGGCTGGTCGGAGAGCTTTCGGCGTCACTCATGCGGGAGAGGAGGCGACAATCGACAGATCACTCAGATACACGTCAATCCTTGAGTGCGCATGCGATCCAAAACTGTGACTCCCGCGGCCTCCCCGATCGCGCGACCGCCGCGGGCGCCCGGACCGGCGGGTGCGGCCCGAGGGACAGGCTGCCGGCGGCGGCCTACCGGCGACGGCGGCGGAGGCGGTCGCGCCCCTGGCGTAGCCGCTCGCGCCGCGCAGCCTCCTGCGTCTCGGCATCTGAGGCGGACTCGGACGCGGCATCGGAAACGGCATCGGCGGCGGCCCGCGATCCGGCCCCGCGGCGGGGCGGACCGGGCTCGGCGGTCTCCGTCTCGGCCGCCGAGCCCGCGTCGAGGTGACGGGCCAGCAGACGGAGCGTCGGGTGGTTGAACAGCTCCACCACCGCCAGCTCGCGGCCGAAGACCTCCTCCAGCCGGCCGTGGACCTGGATCAGCAGCAGGGAGTTGGCCCCCAGGTCGAAGAAGTTCTCGTCGACCCCGACCCGTTCGATCCCCAGCACCTCCTGGACGATCGTCGCGAGCTTGCGCTCGGTCTCGGTGGTCGCGGTCTCCCCCTTGCCGCCGCCGGTGGCCGCCCGCACCTGGTCGTCGAGGGCGAGCAGCGCCCGGCGGTCGAGCTTGCCGTTCGGGGTCAACGGCAGGCGGTCGAGGAAGACGAAGGTCGCCGGCACCATGTAGGCGGGGAGGCGCCCGCGCAGGTGGCCGCGCAGGGCGTCGAGCGTCCCCTCGCTCTGGCCCTCCCCCTCTCCCCCGCTCCCCGTGCCGGCACCCGCCGCGGTGACGACGTAGGCGCACAGCCGCTGCCCCAGCGGGCCGTCGGAGCGCGGCAGGACGGCCGCGTCCTCGACTCCCGGCGCCGCCTCCAGGTGGGCGACGACCTCGCCCAGCTCGATGCGGAAGCCGCGGATCTTGACCTGCTGGTCCGCCCGGCCGAGGAAACGGACCTCCCCCGTCCGGTCGTAGCGCCCCAGGTCGCCGGTACGGTAGATCCGATCGCCGGCCGTGGCCGCCTCTCCGGGCGGAAGGAACGGGTTGGCGGCGAACCGCCGGGCGGTCAGCTCGTCGTCCTCGGCGTAGCCGAGGGCCAGGTGCGGGCTGCGCACCGCGATCTCCCCCACCTCGCCGATCGCCGCCAGGCCGCCCGACGGGTCGAGCACCAGGAGCTGCACGCCCTCCATGCCCCGGCCCAGCGGCAGCACCTCCTTGCCCTGCTCACCGCCTCGGGCCCCGCCCTCCCCGCCGGCCGCGTGGAAGGCCACCGCCCGCTGGGTCTCGGTCGAGCCGTAGAGGTTGACCACGCCGACCCGCGGCGAGAGCGCCCGCAGCCGCGCCGCGTCGCCCCGGGTCAGCACGTCGCCCACCAGGAAGGTCCGGCGGAGCGACGGCACGGCACCGTCGGCCCCGTCCGCCCCCTGGCCGGCCCGCGGTCCGGACGGCAGCCGGTCGGTCAGCAGCTTCCCCATGGCCGGCGTCAGGTGGGCGACCGTGGCGCCCTCGCGGGCCATCCAGCGCCGCAGCCGCTCCGGCGTCCCCAGGTCCCGCGGATCCGGAGCCACCAGGGTCGCGCCGAGCCAGAGCGGGGTGAACAGGTCGCGCTGCAGCGGGTCGTGGGCCAGACCGGAGAGCATGGTGAACCGGTCGTCCGGCCCGAGCCCGAAGCGCTGGCACTGCCAGGGCAGGAAATGGGTCAACGAGCCGTGGCGCCCGACGATCCCTTTCGGCCGCCCGGTCGAGCCCGAGGTGAAGGCGACGTAGGCCGGGTCGTCCGGACCGACCTCGACCGGCCCGAACGGCCCGGCCTGGGTGGCCGGATCGCCTGACTCGGTCGGCTCGGCCGGCAAACCGTCGGGCCGCAGCCCCACCGCCAGCACCGGCGTCCCGGCCGCCGCCAGCGCCTCGGCCAGCGCCGCCGGCATCTCCCCGGCCGCCTCCAGGTGGAGCAGCGCGGCGACCCCGGCCGCCGCGAGCGTGTCGACCAGGCGCTGCGCCGGATAGGTCGGGTCGAGCATGACGAACGCGCCGCCCGCCGCCAGCGTGCCGAGCACGGCCGGCACCAGGGAGGCCGCGCGCTGGCCGTAGATGGCGACCCGGGCCGGCGAGCGCTCCGCCAGGTGCGGCCGCAGACGGCGCGCCACCTCGTCCGACCAGGCGCGGAGCGCGCCGTAGCTCCAGGTCCCCCGGGCGTCGACGACCGCCCGCCGGTCCGGCGCCTCGTCCGCGATCCGCTGCGAGCGCGGCATGGATCGGCCCGTGCCAGGTGGCGTCGAGCGGCGCCGTCGGGTCGGGCAGCACCGCCCGCTCCTCCGCCGACAGCAGCGACAGGCTGCCGATCGGCGCCTCCGGCCGCGCCACCGCCTGCTCGAGCAGCAGCCGGTACTGAGACAGCAGGCGCTCCATGGTCACCGGGTCGAACAGATCCTTGTTGTAGACCGCGGCGAGCACGACCCCGTCGTCGGCGTCGGGGCGCAGGTAGAGGGTGAGGTCGAACTTGGGCGGGTCCTCCGGCATGTCGACCGCCCCGACCTCGAGCCCGGGCAGCTCGGCCCGGGCCTCGAACGGCAGCTCGAGCATGTTGAAGAAGATCTGGAAGAAGGGCGTCCGCGAGAGGTCGCGCTCCGGCCTGAGCTCGTCGATCAGCATCTCGAACGGCACGTCCTGGTGGCTGAAGGCGTCGAGGGCGGTCCGCCGGACCCGGTCCACCAGCTCGCCGAACGACGGGCTCCCCGACAGGTCGGTGCGCAGCACCAGGGTGTTGAGGAACATGCCGATCAGCCCTTCGAGCTCGGCCCGGGTGCGGCCGGCGATCGGAGTACCGACCACCACGTCGTCCTCGCCGCTGGTCCGCGCCAGCAGCACCTTGAACGCGGCCAGCAGCACCATGAACAGCGAGCCGCCGGCCCGGGCGCCGAGGGCGCGGAGGCCGGCCACCAGCTTCGGCGCCAGGCGGAAATCCTGGTGAGCGCCCCGGAAGGTCCGCACCGCCGGCCGCGGGCGGTCGAGCGGCAGGTCGAGACCGGGAGGCGCCCCGGCCAGCCGCTCCCGCCAGTGGGCGAGCTGGCGCTCCCGGGTGCCACCGGAAAGCCACTGGCGCTGCCACACCGCGTAGTCGCCGTACTGGATCGGTAGCGGCGGGAGGGGCCGGGCGGCATAGAGGGCACAGACCTCGCCCACGAAGATCCCCATCGACCAGCCGTCGGAGACGATGTGGTGCATGGTCGAGTGGAGCACCGCGCGGTCCGCCGCCTCGATCACCAGGGTGGTCCGGAGCAGCGGACCGCGTTCGAGGTCGAAGGGGCAGGCGCCCAGTTGCGCCAGCACGGAATCGAGCGCCGGACCGCGGCGCGCGCCCGTCAGGCCCGACAGGTCGATCGCCGGCAGCGGCTGGGGGCCGGGCGGCGCCACCCGCTGCACCGGCTTGCCGTCGCGGACCGCGAACGTGGTCCGGAGCGACTCGTGGCGCGCGACCATGCCGTCGATTGCGCCGGTGAGCGCCGCCAGGTCGAGGCGGCCGGTCAGGCGCACCGCCGTCGGCATGTTGTAGGCCGTCGACCCGGGCTCCAGCCGGTCGAGGATCCAGAGCCGCTCCTGGGCGTAGGAGAGCGGCCGCGGCCCGGTCGCCTTCCGGCGCACCAGGGTCGGCGCCGCCAGGTCGGCGTCGCCCGCCGCCAGCACCGCCGCCAGCTCCGCCACCGTCGGCCGCTCGAACACCTGGCGCAGCGGCACCTCCTGGCGGCACAGCTCCCGCAGACGGGAGACGAGCTGGGTCGCCTTGAGCGAGTGGCCTCCCAGGTCGAAGAAGTTGTCGTCGATCCCCACCTCGTCGACCCCGAGAACCTCCCGGAAGGCGGTCGCCACCCAGCGCTCGGCTTCGGTCGACGGCTCCCGGAGGCGATCGCCCCGGTCGCGCGCCCGGTCGTCGAGGGCCTGCAGCGCCCGGCGGTCGAGCTTGCCGTTCGGGGTCAGCGGCAGGCGGTCGAGGAGGACGTAGGTCGCCGGCACCATGTAGGCCGGAAGGCGCTCCCGCAGGTGGTCGCGGACGGGGGCGATCCGCGCCTCGTCGTCCTCCCCTCCCCCGGCGGCGCGACCCTCGGGCCTCGCCGCGGCGACGACGTAGGCGCACAGCCGCTGCCCCAACGGGCCGTCGGAGCGCAACAGGACGGCCGCGTCCTCGACCCCCGGCGCCGCCTCCAGGTGGGCGACGACCTCGCCCAGCTCGATGCGGAAGCCGCGGATCTTGACCTGCTGGTCCGCCCGGCCGAGGAAACGGACCTCGCCCGCCCGGTCGTAGCGCCCCAGGTCGCCGGTGCGGTAGATCCGGTCGCCGGACCGGGCCGCCTCGCCGGGCGGAACGAACGGGTTGGGGGCGAAGCGGCGGGCGGTCAGCTCCTCGTCCTCGGCGTAGCCCAGGGCCAGGTGCGGGCTGCGCACCGCGATCTCCCCCACCTCTCCGATCGCCGCCAGGGCGCCCGAGCGACCGAGCACCAGGAGCTGCACGTCCTCCATCCCCCGGCCCAGCGGCAGCACCTCCTGGCCGCGCGCGCCGCGGGACGGAGCGCCGACTTCGTGGAAGGCCACCGCCCGCTGGGTCTCGGTCGAGCCGTAGAGGTTGACCACGCCGACCGACGGCGACAGGGCCCGCAGCCGCGCCACGTCGCCCCGGGTCAGCACGTCGCCCACCAGGAAGGTCCGGCGGAGCGACGGCACGGCACCGTCGGCCGGGGCTGCCGGGGCTGCCGGGGCCGCCGGGTCTACTGGGTGGGCCGGGTTGGCCGTCTGCCGAGACGGCAGCCGCTCGGTCAGCAGCTTGCCCATGGCCGGCGTCAGGTGGGCGACCGTGACCCCCTCGCGGGCCATCCAGCGCCGCAGCCGCTCCGGCGTCCCCAGGTCCCTCGGATCGGGCGCCACCAGGGTCGCGCCGAGCCAGAGCGGGGTGAACAGGTCGCGGTGCAGCGGGTCGTGGGCCAGGCCGGAGAGCATGGTGAACCGGTCGTCCGGACCGAGCCGGAAGCGCTCGCACTGCCAGGGCAGGAAATGGGTCAGCGAGCCGTGGCGCCCGACGATCCCTTTCGGCCGCCCGGTCGAGCCCGAGGTGAAGGCGACGTAGGCCGGGTCGTCCGGACCGGCCTCGACCGGTTCGAACGGCTCGGCCGGGGCCGCCGAGGCTGTCGGCGCGGGCGCCCCGGCCGGCGAAGCGTCGGGCCGCGGCCCCACCGCCAGCACAGGCGTCCCGGCGGCCGCCAGCGCCTCGGTCAACGCCGCCGGCATCTCCCCGGCCGCCTCCAGGTGAAGCAGCGCGGCGACCCCGGCCGCCGCGAGCGTCTCGGCCAGGCGCTGCACCGGGTAGGCCGGGTCGAGCATGACGAAGGCGCCGCCCGCCTCCAGGGTGCCGAGCACCGACGCCGCCAGGGCGGCCGAGCGCTCGCCGTAGACGGCGACCCGGAAGGTCCGCCCGGTGGCGCCTGCCGCCGGAGCCGCCGCCGGAAGCACCGCCGCGGTCAGCCGGCGGGCCACCTCGTCCGACCAGGCGCGCAGGCCGCCGTAGGTCCAGGTGCCCCAGGCGTCGACGACCGCCCGCCGGTCCGGCGCCTCGTCCGCGATGCGGTGCAGAGCGCCGTGGATCGGCCCGTGCCAGGCGGCGCCGAGCGGCGCCGTCGGGTCGGGCAGCACCGCCCGCTCCTCCGCCGACACCAGCGACAGCGCCTCGATCGGGACCTCGGGGTTCGCCACGACCTGCTCGAGCAGCGCCCGGTACTGGCCGAGCAGGCGCTCGACGGTCGCGCCGTCGAACAGATCCCTGTTGTACGCCGCCGACAGGCTCAGCTCCCCGTCGCCGGTCGGGCCGACGTAGAGGGTGAGATCGAACTTCGACGGCTCCTCCGGCAGCTCGACCGTCTCCACCGCCACGTCCGGCAGCCGGGAGCGCGCCTCGAACGGCAGCTCGAGCATGTTGAAGAAGACCTGGAAGAAGGGGGTCCGCGACGGGTCGCGCTCGGCCCCCAGCTCGTCGATCAACATCTCGAACGGCACGTCCTGGTGGGCGTAGGCGTCGAGCGCCGTCTGCCGGACCCGGTCCACCAGCTCGCGGAACGACGGCGCCCCCGCAAGGTCGGTGCGCAGCACCAGGGTGTTGAGGAACATGCCGATCATGCCCTCGAGCTCGCCGCGGTTGCGGCCTGCGATCGGGGTGCCGACCACCACGTCGTCCTCACCGCTGGTGCGCGCCAGCAGCACCTTGAACGCGGCCAGCAGGACCATGAACAGGGAGCCGTCCTCCTCGACGCCGAGGGCGCGGAGCCCCCGGGTCAGGGCGGCCGGCAGCCGTGCCTCCCGATGGTCGCCGCGGAAGGTCTGGACCGCCGGCCGCGGCCGGTCGAAGGGCAGGTCGAGGCCGGCCGGCGCCCCCGCGAGCCGCTCGCGCCAGTGGGCGAGCTGCCGCTCCCGGGTCTCGCCGGAGAGCCAGTCCCGCTGCCACTGCGCGTAGTCGCCGTACTGGATCGGCAGCGGCGCCAGGGGCTCCTCCGCCGCGATCCCTTCGCCGGCGCCTGCTCCGTCACCCGCCGTGCGGGCGGCATCGTAGAGGGCGCAGACCTCGCGCACGAAGATCCCCAGCGACCAGCCGTCCGAGACGATGTGGTGCATGGTCGTGTGGAGCACCGCGCGGTCCGCCGCCTCGACCACCAGCGTGGTGCGGAGCAGCGGCCCCTCCTCCAGGTCGAACGGCGCGGCGCACAACTGCTTCAGCACGGCGTCCAGGGCGGCGCCCCGCCGGGCCTCCGGCAGGCCGGCGAGGCCCGCCAGGTCGACGGCCGGGAGCGGCTGGGCGGCCGGCGGTCCCACCCGCTGGTACGGCTGACCGTTCCGGACCACGAAGGTGGTGCGGAGCGCCTCGTGCCGGGCCACCACCCCGCCGAGGGCGACCGCCAGGGCCGGCAGGTCCAGGACGCCGCACAGCCGCACCGCCGCGGGGATGGTGTAGGCGGCCGAGCCGGGATCGAGCCGGTCGAGAATCCACAGCCGCTCCTGGGAGAAGGAGAGCGGGCGCAGGCCGCCGGTCTGGCGGACGACCAGCGGCGGCGCCGCCAGCTCCGCGTCCCCTTCGGCCAGCAGGGCGGCCAGAGCCGCCACCGTCGGCGCTTCGAAGATCAGCCGGACCGGGACCTCCCGCCGGCAGAGCTCGCGCAGCCTGGAGGCGAGCTGGGTCGCCTTGAGCGAGTGGCCGCCCAGGTCGAAGAAGCTGTCGTCGATCCCGACCCTCTCGACCCCGAGGACCTCGGAGAAAGCGCGCGCGACGAGCGCCTCGGCCTCGGTGCGCGGCAGCCCGCCCGTACCGCTCTCCGCGCGGCGCTCCGGCGCCGGCAGGGCCCGGCGGTCGAGCTTGCCGTTGGGGGTCACCGGCAGCTCGTCGAGCAGCACGAAGGCGGACGGCACCATGTAGCCCGGCAGCCGCTCCCGGAGGGAACGCTCGAGGTCTCCGGCCTGGACGTCGACCCCCTCCCGGGGGACCGCGTAGGCCACCAGGACGAGCTCGCCGGGGCGCTCCTCGCGCACGATCACCGCCGCGGCCGCCAGCGTCGGGTCGCCGGAGAGGACCGCGGCCACCTCCCCCGGCTCGATGCGGAAGCCGCGGATCTTGACCTGGTCGTCGACCCGGCCGACGAAGTCGAGGGCGCCGTCGCGGCGCCAGCGGGCGAGGTCGCCGGTGCGGTAGAGCCGGCCCCCTTCCAGGACGGCGAACGGGTCGGGCACGAACCGCTCCGCGGTCAACGCCGCCCTCCCCAGGTAGCCCTGGGCCAGGCCGTCGCCGCCGACCAGCAGCTCGCCGTCGACCCCGGGGGGGACCAGGCGGAGCGACCGGTCGACCACCTGGACGGTCGAGTTGTCGAGCGAGCCGCCGATCGGCACGGCGGTGGCGTCCGCCGGCAGCTCGCGCACCCGGTGGCGGGTCGAGATGGAGCCGTTCTCGGTCGGGCCGTAGACGTTCACCACCAGCACCGACGGCAGCAGAGCCCGCGCCGTCCGCACCGTCCGGGGATCGGCCGCCTCGCCGCCGAAGAAGATCTCGCGCAGGCCGGTGTGCGGCCGCGCAGGCCGCACCGTCTCCCGATCGCCCGCCGCCGCCACCTGGGCGATCACCTGGTTGAAGAGCGCCGTGGTGAGAAACATCGCGGTGACGCCGCGGCGGCTCAGGTCCCCGAACAGCGTCGCCGGATCGAGCACCGTGTCGCGGTCGATCCCGACCAGGCGGGCGCCGTTGAGCAGCGCGCCCCAGATCTCGAGCGACGCGGCGTCGAACGCCGTGTTCGACAGGTGGCCGACCGAGTCCTCCGCTCCGAAGTCGACCAGGGCGGTGTCGCACGCCAACCGGACCACCGCCCGATGGGGAACCTCGACCCCCTTGGGACGGCCGGTCGAGCCGGAGGTGTAGAAGACGTTGAGCGGCTGCTCCGCCGGCACGGAGCGATCGTCTCCGGCCGCGGCCTTGGCCTCCTCGGTCCGGGCCGCGATCGCCTCGGCCTGGGCCGCCGGCCCCAGCACCCGGACCCCGGGGGGCAACGGGTCGGGCAAGGCCCCGCCGAGCCCCGGGCCCGACGCCGGATCTGGCTCCGGGCCTGACTCCGGGCCGGGCTCCGGACCTGACCCGGGACGGGTCCCCGTTCCGAGCAGGATCAGGCGGAGGCCCGTGTCCTCGATGATGTAGGCGAGCCGCGCGGCCGGGTTGGCCGGATCGAGCGGCACGTAGGCGGCGCCGAGCCTCGCCACCCCGAGGATCGCCACCAGCAGCTCGACCGAGCGCTCGAAGCACAGACCGACCCGGTCGCCGGGCCCGACCCCCTGCCGGCGCAGGGCTCCGGACAGGGCGCGGGCGCGGTCCGCCAGGGCGCCGTAGGTGACCTGGCTCCCTCCTCCCACGGAGCCGAAGTCGAGCGCCACCCGGTCCGGGTGCGCCGCCGCCCGGCGCTCGAAGAGCTCGACCGCCGAGCCATCGCGGGGGTAGTCCACCGCCCGGCCACGCCACGGCCCGAGCAGTCGCCGCCGCTCGGGTCCGGTCACCAGCGACAGCTCGGCCAGCCGCCTCTCCGGCGCCGCGACCACCTGCTCGAGCAGCGTCCGCAGCCGCTCCCCCAGGATCTCGACCGTCTCCCGGTCGAACAGGTCGGCGTCGTACTCGAGCGCCAGGCCGAAGCGGTCCCCGGCCTCGGAGAAGCTCGCCGTCAGGTCGACCTTGGAGGTGGCCGGATCGATCCCGAGGCGGCCGACCTCCAGTCCGAGCAGCGGCACCGGCTCGGCGGCGTTCTGGAGGGTCATCATCACCTGGGCCAGCGGCGGCCGGCCGGTGTCGCGCTCCGGCGCCAGCTCCTCGACCAGCCGCTCGAACGGCAGCTCCTGGTGGGCGTACGCCTCCAGCGTCCTCCCCCGGGTGCGTGCGACCAGCTCGGCGAACGACGGATCGCCCGCGAGGTCGCCGCGCAGCACCAGGGTGTTGACGAAGAAGCCGATCAGGCCGTGCACCTCGCCCCGTTCCCGATTGGCCACCGGCGAGGCGACCGCCACGTCGTCGTCGCCGGTGAGCCGCGAGAGGAACGCCTGGAACGCCGCCAGCAGGACCATGAAGTCGGTGGCGCCGTGCTCGCGGGCGAGCTCCGCCACCCCCGCGCGCACCGCGGGCGGCAGGGCCAGGCGGACCACCCCGGCCGCCCCGCCGCGCTCCGCCGGCCGGCGCCGGTCGGTGGGCAGGGCGAGCGGACGGAGGCCGTCGAGGCGCACGTGCCAGGCGGCGAGCAGCCACTCCAGGTGAGCGCCGGAGAGACGCCGGCGCTCCCACACGGCGTAGTCGGCGAACTGGATCGGCAGCGGGCGGAGTGCGGGCGCACGCCCTTCCCGGAAGGCGCCGTAGAGCTCCGCCATCTCCTCGACCAGCACGCCCATCGACCAGCCGTCGGCGACGATGTGGTGGATCGACACCAGCAGGAGGTGCTCCTCGGTGCCGAGGCGGACCACCGGCGTCACGAGCAGCGGGCCGGTGGCCAGGTCGAACGGGCGCTCCGCCTCGGCCTCCAGCAGGGTTCGACCGACCGCCTCGCGCCGCGCCGCCGGCAGCGCCGCCAGGTCGATCACCGGCAACGGCTGGCGCCGCCGGGGCAGCACCCGCTGGACCGGGCGTCCACCGGTCGCCTCGAACACCGTGCGCAGCGGCTCGTGACGCGCCACCAGGGCGTTCCAGGCGCGGGCGAGCGCGGCGACGTCGAGACGGCCGCGCAGGCGGAGCGCGTCGACGATGTTGTAGGCGGACGACTCCGGAGCCATCTGGTCGAGGAACCAGAGGCGCTCCTGGGCGAACGAGAGCGGGCGCTCGGCGCCCGCCGCGAGCCGCTCGATCGGTGCTCCCGCCGCCCCGCTCCGGAGCGCCGGGAGCGCCGCCGCCAGCGCGGCCACCGTCGGGTGCTCGAACACCAGCCGGAGCGGCACCTCCCAGTCGAGGACCTCGCGCAGGTGGGCGACCAGGCGGGTCGCCTTGAGCGAATGGCCGCCGAGGTCGAAGAACGAGTCGTGGACGCCGACCGGACCGTCGGTGCCCAGCACCTGGGCGAACGCGCGGGCCAGGAGCTCCTCGGTCGCGCTCCGCGGCGCCACGTACGCCGCGGTCGCCGGCCGCTCGGGCGCCGGCAGGGCCCGGCGGTCGACCTTGCCGTTGGGGGTCAGCGGCAGCTCGTCGAGCACGACGAACGCCGACGGCACCATGTAGGCCGGCAGGCGCTCCCGCAGATGCTCGCCGAGCGCCTGCACCAGAGAGGCCTCGTCCCGGGCCCCGCTCGGACTCCGGCCCGGAGACCCCTCGTCGGCCCGCGGCGCGACGTAGGCCACCAGGCGGAGCTCCCCGGGCTCGTCCTCGCGCACCACCACCGCGACCCGGGCCAACGCCGGGTGGCCCGAGAGGACCGCCGCCACCTCGCCCGGCTCGATGCGGAAGCCGCGGATCTTGACCTGGTCGTCGAGGCGGCCGATGAAGACGATCTCCCCGCTCCGGAGGCGGCGGACCAGGTCGCCGGTCCGGTACAGGCGCTCGCCCGGGCCCGCTCCAGCCCGGCCGGAGAGCAGATCGGGAACGAACCGCTCCGCCGTCAACCCGGGGCGGCCCAGGTAGCCCTGGGCCAGGCCGTCGCCGCCGACCAGGAGCTCACCGACCACCCCCGGCGGCACCGGCTGCAGGTGGCAGTCGACCACCACCGTCGTGCTGTTGGCGATCGCCCACCCGATCGGAATGGCCGCCGGCCCGGTCGAGGACGGAATCTCGTAGGTCGTGGAGAGGGTGGTGTTCTCGGTCGGGCCGTAGCCGTTGAGCAGCCGCGCGGGAGCCCGTCCCGCCGCCATCACCCCGTAGATCGCCCCCGGGTCGAGCGCCTCGCCGCCGACGACCAGCGTCCCGACGCCGGCGAGTGCTGCCGCCACCGGGCCGTCGGGCTGCGCGACGATCCGCTCGGCCGCCTGGTTGAACAGCGCCGCGGTCATCAGCAGGGCGCGCACCCGGCCGCGGTCGAGGGCGCCGGCGAACAGCTCCGGATCGAGGACGCTCCGGCGGTCGATGCCGACCATCCGGCCGCCGTTGATCAGCGTGCCCCAGACCTCGAACGTGGCCGCGTCGAAGGCGGTGTTCGAAAGGTGCGCGACCGCGTCTCCGGGGTCGAGGTGGACGTAGTCGGTGTCGTGGACCAGGCGGACGACCGCACGGTGGGGCACCACCACGCCCTTGGGCCGTCCGGTCGAGCCGGAGGTGTAGAGGACGTAGAGGCGCTGCTCCGGCATCACCTCGACCCGCGGCGCGGCCTTGACCTCCGAGGGCGCCGCGGCACCCGGGGACGCCCCGCCGCCCAGCACCCGGACCCCGTCCGGCAGCGGCCGCGGCAGAGCCCCCTCCAGCCCGTCCCCGGCGAGCACCACCCGGGCGCCCGTGTCGTCGAGCATGAGCGCCAGCCGGTCCGGCGGATAGGACGGATCGAGGGGCACGTAGGCCGCCCCGACGAGGACGGTGCCGAGCATGGCGACCACCAGCTCCGGCGAACGCTCGAAGCACAGCCCCACCGGAGCGCCGGGCCGCACGCCGGCCGCCCACAGCCGGCCCGCCAGAGCGTCCGCCCGCGCGCTCAGGGCGGCGTAGGTGATCTGGAGGTCGCGCCCCTCCGGCCGGAAGTCGAGCGCCACCGCGTCCGGCCGCTCGGCGACCTGGCGGCGGAAGAGGTCCACCACCGACGCCTCCCGCGGGTAGCCGGTCGCCGTGCCGCGCCACGCCCCGAGCACCTGGCGCCGCTCGTCCTCGAGCAGCACCGGCAGCCCGGAGAGGCGGGTGCCGGGCGCCGCCGCCACCCGCTCCAGGAGCGCCTCGATCCGGCGGCCGAGCCGCTCCACCGTCTCCTGGTCGAACAGGTCGGCGTCGTACTCGAGGGTGAGCGCCAGCGTGGCGCCGCGACCGGCTCCCGCCGGACCTGTGCTCGGGGCTCCCGCCGGCCCCGTCCCCGGGGCTTCCGCCGGGGGGCCGGTCTCGGCGAAGACCGCGCTCAGGTCGAACTTCGCCACCTGCGCCTCGAGCTCCACCGGATCCACGGTCAGCCCCGCCGGCGCCGCCGTCTCTGCCTGCACCCCGCCGGCCCGGTCTGCGCCGTCTCTCCGAGGGGCCCCACCGACGCGGCCTGGAAGGTGACCATCACCTGGAAGAGCGGCGTCCGGCTCGGGTCGCGCGCGGGGGCGAGCTCCTCGACCAGGCGTTCGAACGGCAGCTCCTGGTGGGCATACGCCTCGAGAGAGATCTCCCGCGTGCGCTCGAGCAGCGTCGCGAAGGGCGGATCGCCCGACAGGTCGCCGCGCAGCACCAAGGTGTTGACGAAGAACCCGATCAACGGCTCGAGCTCGCCCCGGCGCCGGTTGGCGATCGGCGTGCCCAGGGCCACGTCGTCGTCGCCCGCGAGCCGTGCCAGGAGCGCCTGGAAGGCGGCGGTCAGCACCATGAACGGGGTCACCCCGTGGCGGCGCGCCAGCGCGTCGAGCCCGGACCGGAGCGCCGCGGGCAGGTGGCGCCGCACGGTGCCGCCGCGGCCGACGCGCTCGGCCGGCCGCGGGCGGTCGGTGGGCAGCTCGAGCGGCCGGAGGCCGGCCAGCCGCCCGGTCCAGACCCGGAGCAGCTCGTCGAGCCGCGCTCCGGCCAGGTGCTCCCGTTCCCACGCCGCGTAGTCGCCGTACTGGACCGGCAGCGGTGCCAGCGCCGGCGGGCGCCCCGCCAGCGCCGCGCCCCAGAGCTCCACCAGCTCCCGCACCAGCACCTCCACCGACCAGCCGTCGGCGACGATGTGGTGGACCACGGCCACCAGCAGGTGCTCCTCCGCGCCCAGGCGCACCAGGGTCGTGCGCAGGAGCGGGCCCGTGACCAGGTCGAACGGCGCCCGCGCCGCGCCCACCACCAGCGCGCGTCCGACCGTCTCTCGCCGGGCGGGCGGCAGCGCCTCCAGGTCGACGACCGGGAGCGCCTGGCGCCGCGCGGGCAGCACCCGCTGCACCGGTCCGACGATCTCCAGCGGCGCCGTCGGTCCGCGCCGGCCGGAAGCCCGCTCGACGAACACGGTGCGCAACGCCTCGTGGCGCGCCACCAGGGCGGTCCAGGCCCGCGCCAGGAGGTCGGGGCGGAGCGCCCCGGTCAGGCGCAAGACCTGGGGGATGTTGTACTCCGAGGTCCCGGGCCGCAGCCGGTCGAGGAACCAGAGCCGCTCCTGGGAGAACGACAGCGGCAGCTCGGCCACCCCCGCGGGTCGCGGCAGGGCCACGATCGGCCGCTCCTCCGTCCCGTCTCCCGCGCCCTCCGCGCCGCCGCCCAGCGCCGCGGCGAGGCCGGCCACCGTCGGCCGCTCGAAGATCAGGCGCAGCGGCACCTCGCGACCGAGCAGCGCCCGCAGGCGCGCGGCCAGGCGGGTCGCCTTGAGCGAATGGCCACCGACCTCGAAGAACGAGTCGTGGACCCCCACCCGGTCGAGATCGAGCACCGCGGCGAACGCCCCGGCGATCAGCTCTTCGGCCGCCCTCCGCGGCGCCACGAATCGATCCGCCGCCGTCGAGCCGGCCGCCGGCTCGGGCAGGGCGCGGTGGTCGACTTTTCCGGTCGCCGTCAGCGGCAGCTCCGGCAGCACGACCCAGGCGGCGGGGACCATGTACGGCGGCAGGGTCGCGGCGCAGTGGCCCCGAACGGCGTCCAGGTCGAACGCGGCCTCCAGCTCCCGAGCGGCCTCCGGGGCCGGCACCAGGTAGGCGGTGACCCGCCGGTCGCCGCCGCCACCGCCGGCCGCCCGGGCGACCACCACCGCCGCGCCGACGCCGGGGGCCCGGGCCAGCGCCGCCTCGATCTCCCCCAGCTCGATGCGGAAGCCGCGCACCTTGACCTGGCGGTCGTTGCGCCCCAGGAAGGCCAGGCTGCCGTCCGGCAGCCAGCGGACCAGGTCGCCGGTCCGGTAGAGCCGCCCACCGGCCGAGGCCGCTCCGGGCGATCCGGCCGATGCGGTCCATCCGGCCGACTGGGAGAGGGGATCGGGGACGAACCGTTCCGCCGTCAGCCCCGGCCGTCCCAGGTAGCCCCGGGCCAGCCCCGGGCCGCCCAGGAGCAGCTCGCCGGCGACCCCCACCGGCACCGGCCGGAGCGCGGCGTCGGCCACCACCGCCCGGTCGGCGCCCAGGGGCCGGCCGATCGGCACCTGCTCCCAGCCCCGTCCCGGGTCGCCGTCGACCCGGTGGACGGTGGAGGTGACCACCGCCTCGGTCGGCCCGTAGGCGTTGAGCAGCTCCACGGCGCCGGGCACGGCCCGGCGGAACCGCTCCGCGGCTTCGGCCGGCATCGCCTCGCCGCCGGTGACGACGAGCCGGAGGCCGTCGGTCCCGGCCGTGCCCCCGTCCGGCTGCTGGCGGACCCACTCGGCCCAGGCGGCGGTCGGCAGGTTCAGGCAGGTCAGGCGGTGCTCGGCGACCAACCGCCGGAAGCGCGGAACCTCGAACGGACCGCCCTCCCGGATCGACAGGCGGGCGCCGGCCGCCAGCGGGCCGAGGATCTCCTCGATGCTGATGTCGAAGCTGAGCGAGCCGAACAGCGGCGCCCGGTCGGCCGGGCCGAGCCCATAAGCCGCCACCGCCGCCCGGACGTGGGCGACCGCCGCGCCGTGGGCGACGCCGACCCCTTTGGGCCGGCCCGTGGAGCCGGAGGTGTAGATGACGTACGCCAGGCGGTCCGGGTCGGCCGGTCGTGCGGGCCGCCGGGGACGTGGCGCCGGCTGCCGGTCGTGTCGCACGGCGTCGTCCAGCAGCACCATCGCCGGGGGCGTCGCGCCGGTGTCGCCCGCTCCGCCGATCTCACCGCGATCGCGACCGTCCGCGTCCGCCAGCAAGGCGGTGAGCCGGTCCGCCCCCGACCGGTCGGCGACCACCGCGACCGGCGTGGCATCGCGGAGGACGTAGGCCAGGCGCTCGTCGGGCGAGGCCGGGTCGAGGGGCAGGTAGACGGCGCCCGCCTCGAGACAGCCCAGGAGGGCGACGACCGCCTCGACCGAGCGCTCCAGGTAGACGCCGACCGCGCGCTCCGGCCCGGCTCCCTCCAGGTGGCGCGCGAGCCGTCCGGCCAGCGCTTCGGCCCGCCGCACGAGGGCGCCGTAGGTCACCTGCCGGCCGCCCGTCTCGAGGTCGAGGACGAGGGCGACCGCGTCCGGCGTCCGCGCGGCCTGCTCCCACACCAGGCCGTGGAGGCCGGAAGCCCCGGCCGGCGGGGCGTCCCTCTCTTTTGCAGCCCGGGGCAGGGCCGCGCGCCACTCGGTCACCACCTGGTGCCGCTCGGCGGCCGGCAGGAGGGAGAGGGTCTCGACCGGCGCCTCCGGCCGCGCGGCCAGGTCGGTGGCCAGCGCCCGGACCCGGGCGAGCAGGCGGCCGGCGGTGGTCGGGTCGAACAGGGCCCGGTCGTAGGACAGGTGGAGCGACAGCCCGTCCGGCCCGTCCGCCAGCTCGAAGGCCAGGTCGAACTTGGCGCCGACCGTCGCCGCCGGCAGCGCCTCGGTGGCCAGCCCTTCGAGGGCGGGCATCTCGAACGGCGCGTTCAGGTGCCCCAGGAAGACGTTGAACAGCGGCTCGCCGTCGTGGCGCTGCGCGCGCCGGGCGAGCTCCTCCACCAGCCGTTCGTACGGCAGATCCTGGCGGCCGAACGCGTCGAGGGCGGTGCGCCGGACCCGGGCCAGGTGGTCCCGGC
Organism: uncultured Acidobacteriota bacterium; assembly: GCA_963843755.1. Lineage (GTDB taxonomy): Bacteria > Acidobacteriota > Thermoanaerobaculia > Multivoradales > DATKCC01 > CAWJLS01. Next base: position 522,427 of record CAWJLS010000007.1, on the reverse strand, counting down.
CGGTGAGGGGGGCTGCCAGGTCGGCGCGCAGCACCAGGGTGTTGACCAGGCAGCCGATCAGGGCCTCGCTCTCCAGCCGGTGGCGGTTGGCGACCACCGTGCCCACCGCCACGTCGTCGACGCCGGCGGTGCGGCCGAGGAAGGCCTGGAGGACCGCCAGGACCACCATGAACCGGGAGGCGTCGGCGCTCCGCGCCAGGCGGTCCAAGGCTTCGGTCAGCTCCGGCCCCAGGAGGAGGCTCGCCGTGCCGCCCGGGCCCCGCCGCGCCTCCCCTGCCGCCGCGCCGCGCGGGCGATCGGTCGGCAGGTCGAGCGCTTCGAGCCCGGCGAGGGCGGCGCACCAGGCGTCGATCTGGTCGTCGAGCAGGCCGGAGGCCAGGCGCCGCTCCTCCAGCAGGGCGTAGTCCGGGAACTGGAGGTCGAGCGGCGCGAGCGCCGGCGGCCGGCCGGCGGCCGACGCCCGGTAGAGCTCGCCCACCTCGCGCACGAAGATCCCCATCGACCAGCCGTCGGCCACCACGTGGTGGAGCACCAGCACCAGGTGGTGAATCGCCGGGCCGAGGCGGAGCAGGCTCGCCCGGAGGAGCGGTCCGGCGGCCAGGTCGAACGGCCGCCGGGCGGCGCCGGCCGCCAGCCGCTCGGCCTCGCGGACGGCGCGCGCCGGTCCCCTCTCGGAGACGCCGGACAGGCCGGAGAGATCGATCACCGGCAGCGGCACCCGCGCCGCCGGCCTCACCACCTGGACCGGGCCCTCGTCCTCCTCGGCGACCCGGACCCGGAGCACCTCGTGGCGGGCGGCGATCCCGGACAGCGCCGCCGCCAGGGCCGCCGGCCGGAGCAGACCGCGCAGGGCGAGCCGGGCGGGCACGTTGTAGAGCGCCGAGCCCGGGTCGAGGCGATCGAAGAACCAGATCCGCTTCTGGGCGGCGGACAGCGGCCGCGGCCCCGGCTGGCGAGCGATCTCTTCCCGCAACGCGCGCCATGCCTCGCCGCGCGCGGCAGCGTCGCGTGCGTCCGGCCGCTCGCCCCGGTCCGACGCGCCCAGGCGCGTCCGCAGCAGGGCGGCCAGGCCGGCCACGTCCGGCGTTTCGAACAGCTCGCGCAACGACGGTTCGACACCGAGCCGGTGGCCGAGGCGCGACACCGCCTGGGTGGCGAGCAGGGAGTGCCCGCCGAGGTCGAAGAAGCTGTCGTGGGCGCCGACCCGCCCGACCCCGAGCACGTCGGCGTAGACCGCCGCCACCGCCTCCTCCACCGGACCCCGGGGCGCGACGAACGGGCGCTCGTCGCCGCCCGCCGCCTCCGGCTCCGGCAGCGCCTGCCGGTCGAGCTTGCCGTTGACGGTGAGCGGCAGCGCCTCGAGCACCGCCCAGGCGGTCGGCACCATGTAGTCCGGCAGCTCCCGGGCGCAGTGCTCGCGCAGCGCCTCGATCGACCCGTCCGCCCCGGCGCGCGGCACCACGTACGCCGCCAGGGAGGCGCCGCCGCCCGGCTGGGCGCCCTCGCCCCGGCCGCCGCGGGCGAGCACCGCCACCTGGGCCACCTGCGGGTGGCGCGCCAGGACCGCCTCGATCTCCCCCAGCTCGATGCGGAAGCCGCGGATCTTCACCTGGTGATCGATCCGGCCGAGGAAGTCGAGGCCGCCGTCCGGCATCCGCCGGGCCAGGTCGCCCGCCTTGTACAGCCGCTCGCCGGAGCGGCCGATCGAGGCCGCGAACGGATCGGGCACGAAGCGCTCGGCGGTCAGTGCGGGGCGATCGAGGTAGCCGCGCGCCAGGCCGGGACCGCCGACGTGGATCTCCCCCGGCACGCCGAGGGGGACCGGCTCCATGGCCGGATCGAGCAGGTGGAGTCGCAGGTCGGGGATCGCCGCTCCGATCGGACTGCCCACCGGGCTGGCGCCCACGCCCTCGACGTCCGCCGCCGTGACCGGGCGGTAGGTCACGTGCACCGTGGTCTCGGTGATGCCGTACATGTTGATCAGGGCCGGCCGCTCGGCTCCGTGCCGCGCGATCCACGGCGCGAGCGACGCGGGCTCGAGCGCCTCGCCGCCGAACACCACCCGGCGCAAGGACGACGGCACGGGCGGCACGGTTCTCGGCCCCGGCGACGCCTCCGCCGCCGCGGACGCCTCCGCCGCCACGAGCTGCTTGAACGCCGACGGCGTCTGGCTGAGCACCGTCACCCGGCGGTCCCGCAGCAGGTCGAGGAACGCCTGGGGGGACCGGCTCACCCAGTAGGGCACGATCTCCAGCCGCCCACCGTGGGCGAGCGCCCCCCACAGCTCCCAGACCGAGAAGTCGAAGGCGTAGGAGTGGAACAGGGTCCAGACGCCGTCGCGGGCCTCCTCCGTGCCGAAGCCGAACCACGGAGCCGTCCGGTCGAACAGCCGCGCCGCCGCCCGGTGGGTGATCAGGGTCCCCTTGGGCCGGCCGGTGGAGCCGGAGGTGTAGATGACGTAGGCCAGACTGTCCGGCAGGACGGACGTTGCGTCCGGAGCCGTCTCCCCTTCGGCCGCCTCCGCGATCACCAGGCGCCTCGGCCCGGCCGGATCGTCCGCGCCCGCATCCCCTTCGACAGCCCCGGGCAGCCGATCCTCCAGCCCCGCCTGGACCAGCACGGCGGCCGGCGCGGCATCCTCCAAGATCAGCTCCAGGCGGGCCGCCGGCACGCCCGGGTCGAGGGGCAGGTAGGCGCCGCCCGCCTCCAGGATCGCCAGCAGGGCGACCACCAGATCGATCGACCGCTCGGCGCACAGGGCGACCAGGTCGTCCGGGCCGACGCCGGCGCGGCGCAGGCGCCCGGCCAGGGTCACCACCCGGCGCGCCAGGGCGCCGTAGGTCAACGCCCGGTCGTCGATCGCCACCGCCACCGCGTCCGGCGCCCGGCGCGCCTGGCGCCGGAAGCGGACGTGGAGCGGCTCGGGCGCCGCCTCCGCCCCCTGCGAATCGGCCACGACCGCGGCGTTCCACTCCAGCGCCTGCTGACGCTCCGCCGGGGTCAGGGGCGAGAGCGCCGCGAGCGGCCGGTCGGGGTGCTCGGCGAGGGCGGCCGCGAGCGCCCGGAAGCGGCCGAGCAGGCGCTGCACCGTGGTGGCGTCGAACAGGTCCCGGTCGTAGACGGCGCGCAGCTCCAGGCCGTCCCCACGTTCGCGGTCGACCAGCTCGAAGCTCAGGTCGAACTTGGCGCCGACCGGCGCGGACGGCAGGGGCTCGCTCTCCAGGCCGGCGAAGGACGGAAGCTCGTGGGGCACGTTCTGGTAGGTCAACAGGACCTCGAACAGCGGCGCCAGCTCGCGCTCTCCCCGGCCGGCGGAGTCGCGGGGGGCGCGCCGTGCCATCGCCTCGACCAGCCGTTCGAACGGCACCTCCTGGCGGTCGAACGCCGCCAGCGCCGCCCGGCGGACCCGCGCCAGGTGGCCTCTGCCGGTCAGGGGCCCCCAAGCGGTCGAGTCGGCGGCCGGATAGCCAGCCGGATCGCCGGCCGGAGCGCTGTCCGGACCACCGGCCGGCCCGGACGACAGGTCGCCGCGCAGGACCAGGGTGTTGACCAGGCAGCCGATCAGCGGCTCGCTCTCCAGCCGGTGGCGGTTGGCGACCGGGCTGCCGACGGCCACGTCGTCGGTGCCGGCCGTACGGCCGAGGAGCGCCTGGAGCACGGCCAGGGCGACCATGAAGCGGGACGCCTCGGCGCGCCGCCCCAGCTCGTCCAGCGCCTCGCTCAGCGCCCCGCCCAGCCGGATGCGCGCCTCCCCGGCCCAGCCGGTGCGCTCGGTCGTTCGGGGGCGATCGGTCGGCAGGGCGAGACGGTCGAGGCCGGCCAGGGTCTCGCACCAGGCGGCGAGCTGGCCGTCGAGGGCGCCCGACACCAGGCGGTGCTGCTCCAGCAGGGCGTAGTCCGGGAACTGGAGCGGCAGCGGCTCGAGCCGTGCCCGGCGCCCGTCGATCGCCGCCCGGTAGAGCTCGGCGGCCTCGCGGACCAGGATTCCCATCGACCAGCCGTCGGCGACCAGGTGATGGAGCACCAGCACCAGATGGTGGATCGCCGGGCCGAGGCGGAGCAGGCCGGCGCGGAGGAGCGGCCCGGTGGCGAGGTCGAACGGCCGCCGGGCGGCGGCCCGGGCCAGCCGCTCGGCCTCCCCGGCGGCGACCGGCGGCGCTCCCTCCGGTGCACCGGCGAGGGCGCCCAGGCGGGAGAGATCGATCACCGGTAAGGGGACGGGAGCCGCCGGCTCCACCACCTGGACCGGCCCCTGATCGTCCGTGGCCACCCGCACGCGGAGCGCCTGGTGGCGCGCGGTCACGGCGGAGAGGGCGGCGGCCAGGGCGGCCGGACGGAGCGGTCCGTGGAGCGCCAGACGACCCGGGACGTTGTAGAGCGCCGAGCCCGGCAGCAGCCGGTCGAGGAACCAGATCCGCCTCTGGGCCGCCGACAGCGGCCGCGGACCGGGCCGGGCCAGCAGCTCGGCCCGGGCCGCCGGGTCGAGCTCGCCCCGCCTCGCCTGCCCCGTCGGGTCCGCCTGCCCCGCCTTCTCCGTAACGCTCGCCGTCCCTGCCGACCCCGTCGCGTCCTCCAGGCGGGCCGCCAGCCCCCGGGCCAGGTCGGCGACCCGCGGCGACTCGAACAGCTCGCGCAGCGACGGCTCCATGCCGAGCCGGTCGCCGAGGCGGGAGACCACCTGGGTGGCGAGCAGCGAGTGCCCGCCGAGGGCGAAGAAGTCGTCCCCGGAGCCGACCCGGCCGGCGCCGAGCACCTCGGCGTAGACCGCCGCCACCGCCTCCTCCACCGCCCCCCGGGGCGCCTGGTAGGCCCGGTCGTCGCCGCCGGCGCCCATCGAGCCCGAGGAGCCGAAGGTGGGCACCGGCAGCGCCCGGCGGTCGAGCTTGCCGTTGCCGGTCAGCGGCAGCTCGTCGAGCATCACCCACGCGGCCGGCACCATGTAGTCCGGCAGCACCGCGCCGCAGTGCTCGCGCAGGGCGGCGATCGCCGGCGCCCTATCCGGCTCCAGGTCCGGGTCTGGAGACGACGGCACGACGTAGGCCGCCAGGTAGGTGCCGCCGGACGACCCCGGGCGACCGGCGGCGCCGCCGCCGTCGCCCCGGTCGTCCCGGTCGTCCCGGGCCACCACCGCCACCTGGGCGACCTCCGGATGGCGGACCAGAACCGCCTCGATCTCCCCGAGCTCGATCCGGAAACCACGCACCTTGACCTGGTGGTCGATGCGGCCGAGGAAGTCGAGCCCGCCGTCCGGCAGCCGGCGCGCCAGGTCGCCCGCCTTGTACAGCCGTTCGCCGGGAAGCCCCTCCGCCAACGGGTCGGGCACGAAGCGCTCGGCGGTCAGGGCGGGGCGAGCGAGGTAGCCGCGGGCGAGGCCGGGGCCGCCGACGTGGATCTCGCCGGGGACGCCGACCGGCACCGGCGCCATCGCCGGGTCGAGCAGGTGGACCCGCAGGTCGGGAATCCCCACGCCAATCGGGCTGCCGGCTGGGCTGCCGGCCGGGCTGGTGGCGTCCGCCGCCGTGACCGGACGATAGGTCACGTGCACCGTGGTCTCGGTGATGCCGTACATGTTGACCAGGCGCGGCGAGCCGTCGCCGTGGCGCGCGATCCACGGCGCCAGCGCCGCCGGCTCGAGCGCCTCGCCGCCGAAGACCACCGCCCGCAGGGCCCCAGCCGAGCTGGCCGAGCTGGCCGGGCTGGCCGGGCTGGCCGGGCTGGCCGAATCGTCCACACCGGCCGGACCGGCGTCGGCCGCGACGATCTGCTTGAAGGCCGACGGCGTCTGGCTCAGCACGGTCACTCTGCGGTCGCGGACCAGGTCGAGGAACGCCCGCGGCTCGCGGCTGACCCAGTAGGGCACCACCTCCAGCCGGCCGCCGTGGGCGAGCGCCCCCCACAGCTCCCAGACCGAAAAATCGAAGGCGAACGAATGGAACAGGGTCCACGCGTCCTCGGGCGAGGGCCCGAACCAGGCCCGGGTGGCGTCGAACAGCCGGGCGGCGTTGCCGTGGGTGAGGAGCGATCCTTTGGGCCGGCCGGTGGAGCCCGAGGTGTAGATGACGTAGGCCAGGTTGTCGGGGAGGGGTTGGGAACCGGCGGCGCGCGGACCCTCCGCCGTCGGTGCCCAACCGTCCGGGCTGCCGTCCGGTCCGTCGTCCGTCTCCTCACCCCGGCCGTCACCGAACCGCAGCACCGTCACGTCCGGCGCCCCCATCGTCCCCATCGCCCCCATCTCCTCGGAACCCGCGGAGGCGGCCGGCACGGCGTCCTCCAGCCCGGCCTGGACCAGCACCAGGGAGGCGCCGGCGTCGCCGAGGATCAGCTCGCGCCGCGCCGCCGGCAGACCGGGATCAAGGGGCAGGTAGGCGCCACCGGCTTCGAGCACGGCGAGAACCCCCTCCACCAGCTCGACCGAGCGCTCCGCGCACAGGCCGACGATGCTCTCCGGACCGACCCCGGCCCGGCGGAGGCGCCCGGCCAGGCGGACCGCCCGCCGCTCCAGGGCGCCGTAGCTGAGCGCCCGCCCGCCCGCGCTCACGGCGATCGCGTCCGGCGTCCGCCGGGCCCACGCACGGAACCGCGCGTGGAGGGTCGGCGAGCGAGCGTCCGACGGCACCGGCCGGGGCGCGAGGGCCGAGGCGTTCCACTCACGCACCTGCTGGCGCTCGGCGGCGGTGAGCAGCGGCAGGGCGTCCAGGGCCGTATCCGGCCGGTCGGCAGCCGCCGCCAGCAGGACGCCGAGGTGGCCGAGCAGGCGCCGGGCGGTGGTGCGGTCGAACAGATCGGTGTCGTACTCGAGAGAGAGGGTCAGGCCGCCGCCCGCGACCGCCGGCTCGGCCGCCGACAGCGACAGGTCCCACCGCGCGCTGGTGCGGCCGAGGGCGAGGGGCCGGACGGCCAGCCCCGGAAGGTCGACCGCGGCCGGCGGGCGTGTTCTGGAGCACGAACAGGGCCTGGAAGAGCGGTGTGTGGGCCCGGTCCCGCCGGGGCGCCAGGGCGTCGACCAGGCGCTCGAACGGCAGCTCCTGGTGGGCGAAGGCGCCCAGCGCCGCCTGCCGCGTCCGGCCGACCAGGTCGCGGAACGAGGGGTTTCCGGAGAGGTCGCCGCGGAGCACCACGGTGTTGACGAAGAAGCCGATCAGCTCGGTCAGGTCGGGGTGGCTGCGGTGGGCCACCGGCGAGCCGACGGTCAGGTCCGACTGCCCCGCAAGGCGCCCGAGGAGAGCCTGGAACGCCGCCATCAGCACCATGTAACGGGTCGCCCCGGCGCTCCCGGCCAGCCGGTCGAGCGCGGTGACGGTCTGCGCGGAGAGCGCCTCCCGCGCCAACGCCCCGCGGCCGCGCCGATCGACCGGCCGCGGCCGGTCGGTGGGCAGCTCGAGCACCGGCACGCCGGCCAGCCGCTCCCGCCAGTAGGCCAGGTCGCCGGCGAGCGCCCGGTCGTCCTGCCGGCCCTCCAGCCAGGCGGCATAGTCGCCGTACTGGACCGGCAGCTTCGGAAGACATCGGACGGCGCGACGTCCACCCGGCGCGCGGCGTAGCGGCCGGCCATCTCCCGCACGAACAGGCCGACCGACCAGCCGTCGGAGACGATGTGGTGCATGGTCACCAGCAGCGCGTGCTCGTCCGGCGCGGTCCGCGCCAGGAGCGCCCGCACCAGCGGGCCCCGTGCCAGGTCGAACGGGCGCCCGACGGCCGCCTCCAGAACCCGCGCACGCCACCGCTCCCGGGCTCCCTTCTCCAAGCCGTCGGGACCGCCGGGGCCGTCGAGACCGCCGGGGCCGGCAGCAAGACCGGAGAGATCGACCACCGGCAGCAGCGGGGCCTCCGACCCCGTCGCCGAGACCGCGGACGGCGGCCGGACGACCTGGAGCGGGCGTCCGTCGCGCGCTGGGAAGACGGTGCGGAGCACCTCGTGGCGCCGCACCACGTCGGCGAGCGCCCCGGCCAGCGCCGCCCCGTCGAGGGCGCCGTGGAGGGCGAGGGCGCCGGCCATGGTGTAGGCGGTGCTCTCCGGCTCGAGACGGTCCAGGAACCACAGCCGGCGCTGCCCCGGCGAGAGCGGCACCTCGAACCCCGCCGCCGGATCGAGATCCGGCGCGGTCCTCCCCTCCCCCCGGGCGCCGTCGTCGAAGCCGGGGGGACGGGGCAGGCGCGGGATCGGCTTCTCCGCCGATCCCGACCGCGCCCCGGCGTCGGCCAGGATGGCCGCCAGCCCGGCCACCGTCGGCCGCTCGAACAGGTGGCGCAGGGCCAGCGGCACGTCGAACGCCGCCCGGATGCGCGCCGCCAGCCGGGTCGCCAGGATCGAGTGGCCGCCGAGGGCGAAGAAGTCGTCGTTCCGGCCGACCGCTGCCTGACCCGGAAGGCCCGGCAGGCCGAGCGTCTCGGCGAACAGGCCCGCCAGGGTGCGTTCGAGCGCCGTACGCGGCGGCTCCGCCGTCGCGGCGCTGCCACCGAGGGCACCGAACCGCGCCCCCGAGAGCACCCCGAGCCGCTCGCCGTGGGCGTGGAGCGCCCGCCGGTCGATCTTCCGGTTCGGGGTCAACGGCAGCCTGTCGAGGACGACGACGGCGGCCGGCACCATGGCGGTGGGCAGGCGCTCGGCCAGCCTCGCGCGTAGCGCCGCCCCGCCGTCTCCCTTGCCCTCCCAATCACCGTCAGCTCCGCCCGATCCGCCCGATCCGCCCGTCCCGTCCGCCCCCGCGGTCTCGTCGCCCGCCCAGCCGGTGGCCGCCCCGCCGGTGGCCGCGTAACCGACCAGCACCGGGCCCCGGACCGGGTCCTCGTGCACCAGCACCGCGGCGTCGCGGACCCCGGGCAGCGACGCCAGGTGGGCCTCCACCTCGCCGAGCTCGATCCGGTAGCCGCGGATCTTGACCTGGCGATCGGCCCGGCCGAGGAAGATGACCGAGCCGTCGGCGAGATACCGGCCCAGGTCGCCGGTGCGGTACAGGCGGTCGCCCGACGCCTCCCGCGGTCGTCCCGGGCGGGACGGGCTTCGGGACGGACGCCGGACCGAGCGGAACGAACGGGTTGGCGACGAAGCGGCGCGCGGTGAGCTCCGGGTCGCCCAGGTAGCCGAGGGCCAGATGGGGGCTGCGCACGGCGATCTCCCCCACCTCGCCGATCGCGGCCCGTCCGGCCCAGCTCTCCCCGCCGGCGGCGCCGAGCTCACCGGCCGGACCGGCCCCCGGGGTCAGCACCAGGAGCTGGGCGCTGCCCAGGCCCTTCCCCAGCGGCAAGACCTCGCCGGCGCCGGGCAGCGGGGTGTCCCCGGGCCGGTGGTAGCCGAGCGCGCGCTGGGTCTCGGTGGAGCCGTACAGGTTGATGCACTCGGCCGCCGGTGCCAGCTCCCGGAGCCGCGCCACGTCGCGGCGGGTCAACACGTCGCCGACCAGGAGGACCCGCCGCAGGTCGTCGAGGCGGAGCGGCGCGGCGGCAGGCTCGGCGGCAGGCTGGGCGACCAGTTGGAGCATGGCCGGAGTCATGTTGGAGACGGTGACCCGCTCGCGCACCAGCCAGCGGGCGAGCTCCCCCGGCTCGCCCATGGTCTCGGGCTCGGGGACGAACAGGGCGGCGCCGAGCCAGACCGGCGTGAACAGATCACGCTGGAGCGGGTCGTGGGCCAGCCCGGAGAGGACGCTGAAGCGGTCGTCCGGCCGGAGGGCGAAGCGGTCGCACTGCCGGGGCAGGAAATGGGTCAACGACCCGTGGCGGCCGACGACCCCCTTGGGCCGGCCGGTCGAACCCGAGGTGAAGGTGATGCAGGCCGGGTCGTCCGGGCCGACCGCCACCGGCCGGAACGGGCTCGGGGCGCCGCCCAGGAGCTCCTCGGCGCCGGCGCTGACGTCGATCCGGGGCGCCCCGAGCGCGTCGAGGGCCCGCGTGAGCTCCTCCGGCGGCTCCCCCGCCGGCCGCAGGGCGACCAGCGCCGCCACCTCGGCGCTCTCCACCATCATCGCCAGGCGCGTTCCCGGGTAGGCGGGGTCGAGCAGCACGGTGACGCCGCCGGCCGCGAGCACGCCGTAGACCGCCGCCGCCAGCGGTGCCGAACGGTGGGCATAGATGGCGACCGCGTCCCCGCGCCCGACGCCGGCCGCGGCCAGCTCGGCCGCCAGGGCCCAGGCGGCCCGGGCGAGGTCGCCGTAGGTCCAGGCACGGTGCGGATCGGCCACCGCCAGGCGCTCCGGGGCGGCGGCGGCCGCCCGTTCGAGGGCGGCATGGATCGGGCCGTGCCAGGTGGTGTCGAGCGGCGCGGCCGGATCGGGCAGCACCCGCTCCATCTCCGGGGTGCACAGGGAGTAGGAGGCGATCGACGCCTCCGGCGCGGCGACCGCCTGGTCGAGGACGGTACGGAGCTGGGCGAGGATCCGCTCGATGGTGGTGCCGTCGAACAGGTCGGCGTTGTAGACCGCCTCGAAACGGACCCGGTCGCCCGGCGTGGTGACGTAGAGGGTCAGGTCGAACTTCGACGGCGGCTCCGGCGCGTCGATCACCTCGAGCGCGAGCCCGGGGAGGCGCACCCGGTCGAGGTCCGAGCGGAACATGTTGAAGAAGACCTGGAACAGCGGCGTCCGCGACAGGTCCCGGGCCGGCCGCAGGTCTTCGAGCAGCATCTCGAACGGCACGTCCTGGTGGCCGTAGGCGCCGAGCGCGCTCCGCCGGACCCGGTCGAGCAGCTCGCCGAACGACGGCGCCCCGGACAGGTCGGTGCGCAGCACCAGGGTGTTGAGGAAGATGCCGATGAGCGGCTCGGTCTCCCGGCGGTCGCGGCCGGCGATCGGCGAGCCGACGACCACGTCGTCGTCGCCGCCGAGGCGCTGGAGGACGAGGCTGAACGCGGCGAGCAGGGTCATGAAGAGCGACGCCTCCCGCCGTCGCCCGAGCGCCTCCAGACGATCGGTCAGCTCGGCCTCGAGCATCATCCCCCGGCGTGCGCCGCGGAAGCTCTGGACCGCCGGCCGGGGGCGATCGAGGGGCAGCTCGGAGCCCCCTTCCGGCGCCCCGGCCAGCCGTTCGCGCCAGTAGGCGAGCTGGCGCTCCCTCTCCGCCCCCGCCAGCCGGGCCCGCTGCCAGGCGGCGAAGTCGCCGTACTGGACGGGCAGGTCGGGCAGCTCCGGGCGGCCCGATCGAATCGGCCGGATCGGCCGGATCGGTCAAATCGGCCAGATCCGGCCCCGGGCCCGCCGCCCCGCCCCGGTCCAGCTCCCGGACCCGCCTCCGGCTCCGGGCGCCGTAGAGGATCGCCAGCTCGCCGAGCAGGATCTCGATCGAGCCGCCGTCGGCCGCGATGTGGTGGACCGCGGCATGCAGAACGTGGCTCGTCGCTCCCCCGTCCTCCCGGAGCAGGACCGTGCGCAGCATGGGGCCGGTCGCCAGGTCGAACGCAAGACGATCGAGGGCTCGGTGGGCCCGCTCCAGGGCGCCCTCCCGTGCCTCGCCCGGCAGGCCGGACAGGTCGACCAGCGGCAGGCGCGACCGGAGGATTCCCCCGCGGGGCTCGTCCGTCGCGGTCGGGACCGGAGCCCGGGTTGGGGCCGGAACCTGGACCACCCCGTCGGCCCCCTCCCGGAAGACCGTCCGCAGAACCTCGTGGCGCGCCACCACCCCGTCCAGCGCCGCCGCCAGGGCCGGCGCATCGAGCGCCCCGCGGAGCCGGACCGCGAACGGCATGGTGTAGGCGTCGGTCCCCGGCTCGAGCTGCTCCAGGATCCAGAGCCGCTCCTGGGCGAACGACAGCGGCATGCCGGCCGCCCGGAGCGCCGGCTCCAGCGGCGTCAACGGCAGGTCCCCGAGCGCCGCACCGCCCGCCGCCCCGGCCTCCTCGAGCACGCCCGCCAGCTCGGCGACCGTCGGCCGTTCGAACAGCCGGCGCAGCGGCACCTCCACCCCCGAGCGCTCCCGCAGGCGCGCGATCACCCGGGTCGCCTTGAGCGAGTGGCCGCCGAGGTCGAAGAAGCTGTCCCGGGCGCCGACCCGCGGCACGTCGAGCACCTCGGCGAAGACCCGCGCCACCAGCTCCTCGGCCGGGCTGCGCGGCGCCACGTAGGCCCCCCCGAGGGCGTCCGGCGCGGGCGCCGGCAGGGCCCGGCGGTCGATCTTGCCGTTCGGGTTGAGCGGCAGGTCGTCGAGCACCACGAACGCCGCCGGCACCATGTGGGCCGGCAGCCGGGCGCGCAGGTAGTCACGCAGGGCGTCGGCGTCGACCGGCTCCCGTCGCCCGTCCTCCGCATCCGCCGCCTCCGGAGCGGGCGCGGCGTAGGCCACGAGCCGCCGCTCCCCCGGCGTGTCCTCGCGCACCAGCACCGCCGCCCGGGCCAGCCCCGGATGGCCGGAGAGCACCGCCTCCACCTCGCCGGGCTCGATCCGGAAGCCGCGGATTTTGACCTGGTCGTCGACCCGGCCGACGAACTCGATCGCCCCGTCGCGGCGCCGCCGCACCAGGTCGCCGGTGCGGTAGGCCCTTACGCCGCCCTGTCCCGACCCTGCCCCGGAGCCGGCCCCGTCGCCGGACCCACCTCCGGCAAGACCGAGCGCCGGATCGGCCGGGACGAAGCGCTCCGCGGTCAGCGCCGGCCGTCCCAGGTAGCCCTGGGCCAGGCCGTCGCCGCCCACCAGCAGCTCACCGACCACGCCCGGGGGCACCGGCCGCCCGCCCCGGTCGGTCACCAGGACGGTGCTGTTGGCGACGGCGCCGCCGATCGGCACCGTCGGCGCGCCCTCGGCGACCGCCTCGACCGGGTGCCAGGTCGAGAAGGTGGTGTTCTCGGTCGGCCCGTACACGTGGAGCAGGGCGTCCGGTGCCCGCCGCGCCCCCGTCCGGTCGCCCGCCAGCACCCGGCGCACCGCGCTCGGGTCGACCGCCTCGCCGCCGAACAGCACGGTCCGCAGATCCCGGAAGGCACCCGGCGCCCGCCGCGCCACCTGGTCGAACAGCGCCGTGGTGAGGAACTGGACGGTGATGCCCTGGCGGGCGAGCTCGGCGGCCAGCCGCTCCGGGTCGAGGGCGGTCTCCCGGCCGATCCCCACCAGCCGGCCGCCGGTGAGCAGCGCGCCCCAGATCTCGAAGGTGGCGGCGTCGAACGCGATGTTCGAGAGCTGGCCCACCCGATCGTCCGGACCGAGCTGTAGGTAGTCGGTCTCCAGGACCAGCCGCGCCACGCCGCGGTGGGAGACCACGACCCCTTTCGGCCGGCCGGTCGACCCCGAGGTGTAGATGACGTAGATCGGGTGGTCCGCCGGCAGCCCGGCAGGCAGGCGGCCGGAGCCGGACCCGCGGGGAGCGGGCGCCGGGCCGGCGTCGTCCCCGGGCAACCGCACGACGCCCGGCGGCAGCGGCACCGGCAGCGCCGCCTCGACACCCGGACCGGCCAGCAGCGTCCGCACGCCGGCGTCCGCCAGCATCAGCTCCAGACGCTCGGTCGGGTAGGACGGATCGAGGGGGACGTAGGCGGCGCCGGCCAGGACCACGGCGACGGTCGCCGCCAGCAGCTCGGGCGACGGCTCGAAGCAGAGGGCCACCCGCTCCCCGGGCCGCACCCCTTGGTCGACCAGCCGTCCGGCCAGCCGCAGCGCCCGCTCGCCCAGCTCCCGGTAGGTCCAGCTCCGGCCGTCGAAGTCGAGGGCGACGGCGTCCGGCCGGCGCTCTACCTGGCGGAGGAAGAGGTCCCCCACCGGGACGCCGGCCGGGTAGGCGGTGGCGGCCCCCGACCACGGCCCCAGGATCTGGCCCCGCTCCTCCGCGCTCAGGAGCGGCAGCTCGCTCGCCCGCAGCCCGGGCTCGGCCAGCCAGGCCGCCAGCAGCCGGCGGAAGCGCTCACCGAGCCGCTCGACCGTTTGCCGGTCGAACAGCGCGGTGCGGTACTCGAGATCGGCCACCAGGCCGCCGTCGGCCGCCGGGCGGCAGACCACGGTCAGGTCGAGCTTGGCGACGCCGGTGTGGAGCTCCACCGGGGCGAGCGCCAGCCCGGGCAGCGCGACCGCCGTCGGCACGTCCTGGAGCGCCAGCATGACCTGGACCAGCGGCGTGCGGCTCGGGTCGCGCTCGGGCGACAGCTCCTCCACCAGGCGCTCGAACGGCAGCTCCTGGTGGGCGTAGGCGCCGAGGGTCGTCTCCCGGGTGCGAGCCAGCAGGCTGTCCAGGTCGGGGTCGCCGGAGAGGTCGCCGCGCAGCACCAGGGTGTTGACGAAGAAGCCGATCAGCGGCTCGATCTCCGCGCGGGTGCGGTTGGCGATCGGCGAGCCGACCGCCACGTCGTCATCGCCGGCCAGCCGGGAGAGGAGCGCCTGGAAGGCAGCCAACAGCACCATGAACGGGGTGGCGCCGGCGCGCCGCGCCAGGGCGTCGATCCGGCCGGCGAGGTCAGCGCCGAGGCGGACGCCGACCCGGTCGCCCGCCGGGCTCGCCTCGGCCGGGCGCGGCCGGTCGGCCGGCAGGTCGAGGACCTGGAGGCCGTCGAGCGCCCCGCGCCAGTGGTCGAGCAGCCGCTCCAGCACCGGGCCGCGCAGCCAGGCGCGCTGCCAGGCGGCGAAATCGGCGTACTGGATCGGCAGCGCCGGGAGCGCCGGCAGGCCCGCGGAGGCGGCGGGCGGAGCCGCCGACCGCGTGTAGAGCGCCCCCAGCTCGCCCAGAAAGACGCCGATCGACCAGCCGTCGGAGACGATGTGGTGCATGGTCACCGACAGCAGGTGGCGCTCCGGGCCGAGGCGGAAGAGGGCCGTACGCACCAGCGGGCCGCGCTCGAGATCGAACCCCGCCCGCGCCTCGCGACGGGCCGCCGCCAGGGCCGCCTCCTCGCGCCTGGCGGCGGGCAGCGCGCCGAGGTCGACCCGGGTGAGGCCGGTCCGCGCGCCGGCGCCGACCACCTGGATCGGGGCGCCCGCCTCTTCGGCGAAGGTGGTGCGGAGGGCCTCGTGGCGCCACACGACGCCGGACACCGCGGCGCCGAGCGCCGCCGCGTCGAGCGGTCCGTCGATCCAGGCCGCCCCGGGGACGTTGTAGGCCGGGCCGCCGCCGCTCAGCCGGTCGAGGAACCAGAGCCGCTCTTGAGCGAATGACGGGGCGAACGAGGGGGCGAACGAGAGGGCGGGGTCGCCGTCGCCCCGCTCGGTCCGCGGGCTCCGGTCGGTCCGGGCGAGGGGGACCAGCGGCGGCCCGGCCTCCCCGGGCGGCTCGGTCGCCGTGGGCGCCAGCCGCCCGAGCGCCGCGGCCAGGCCCTCGACCGTCGGCGTCTCGAACACCGCCCGCACCGGTACCTCGACCCCGAGGGCGATGCGCAGCCGCGACACCGCCCGGGTCGCCAGCAGGGAGTGGCCGCCGAGGGCGAAGAAGTCGTCCCGGGCGCCGACCCGCTCCACCTCCAGGATCTCGGCGAAGACCGCGGCCACCATGTCCTGGAGCGCTCCCTCGGGCGCCTGCCAGCCGGCCGATCCCGGCCCGGCGCCGCGCCGCCCGGCGGCCGACGGCTCCAGCGCGGTCATCTCAGCTAGCGCCCGCCGGTCGATCTTGCCGTTCGGCGTCCGGGGCAGGGCGGCGACCGGCACCACCTCCGACGGCACCATGTAGTCCGGCAACCGCCGGCGCAGGCTCCTCATCCAACGGGGTACCAGATCGGGTGGCAGGTCGCGCGTCGGGCCGGCGGAGGGAGCGCCCTCGCCGACCCCCGCGATCCCGGCGGCGCCGCCATCGGCGTCCCGGGCGCCCGCCCGCTCCCCCACCTCGACGTAGGCCACCAACCGGGCGCCCGGACCGTCGCCGCGCACCAGCACCGCGGCGTCGTGGACCTCCGGATCGCGGGTGAGAGCCGCCTCGATCTCCCCCAGCTCGACCCGGAAGCCGCGCACCTTGACCTGGTGATCGATGCGGCCGAGGAAGTCGAGCCGGCCGTCCGGCAGGTGGCGCACCAGGTCGCCGGTGCGGTAGAGGCGGCCGCCCTCCTCCGTCCCGAACGGGTCGGGCAGGTAGCGCTCGGCGGTGGTGGCGGGCCGCCCCAGGTAGCCCCGGGAGAGGCCGGCTCCGCCCAGGAGGAGCTCGCCCGGCACGCCGGGGGGTACCGGCGCGCCGTCGGCGTCGAGGACGTAGGCCCGGGTCCCGTCCACCGGCCGCCCGATGGTCGGCTCCCGCTCCTCGGCCGGGTCGACCACGCCGAAGGTCGAGTAGGTGGTGTCCTCCGACGGGCCGTAGAGGTCGAGCACCCGGGCGGCCGGCAGCGTGTCGTGGATCTGCCGGACGAGGCTCCCCTTGAGCGGCTCGCCCGCCAGGTTGACCGCGCTCACCGCCGCGGGCAGCCCGCCGAGGCGCACCAGCTCCGCCATCGCCGAGGGCACCGTGTTGATCGTCCGGGTCCGGGCCGCCATCGGCTCGGATGCGGCGGCCAGGGCGTCCGGCACCAGCAGCACCCGCCCGCCGAGGGTGAGCGGGACGAACAGCTCGAACACCGACAGGTCGAAGCAGACCGAGGTGCCGGCGAGCACGCCGTCGAGCTCGTCGGCGGAGAACGCCGCCGCGGCCCAGCCCACCAGGGCGACCGCGCTCCGGTGCTCGATCGCCACGCCCTTGGGGCGGCCGGTGGAGCCGGAGGTGTAGATGACGTAGGCGAGGTTGCCGGCCGCGGCCGGGGCCTGACTCCCCGCCCGACTCGATGCCTGACTCGAATTCTGGCCCGGTGCGGGCTCGCCGGTCTCGTCCGAAGCGAGCCGCAAGATCTCGAGGCCGCCGTCGCCATCGTCCGCCGCCGCCGGCTGATCGGTCACCAGCAGCGCGGCGGCAGAGTCCTCCAGCATGAACGCGATCCGCTCGGCCGGGTAGGCGGGGTCGAGGGGGACGTAGGCGCCGCCCGCCCGCAGGACGCCGAGGAGCGCCACCACCAGGTCCGCCGAGCGCTCCGACCGGACCGCCACCCGCACCTCGGGACCGACACCGCGGGCGGCGAGCCGGGCGGCGAGCGCGGCCGAGCGCCGGGCGAGGGCGCCGTAGCTCCAGCAGCCGGCCGCCGTCTCGAGCGCCACCGCGTCCGGGCACGCCGCCGCCCGCGCGGCGAACAGGGAGGCCAGGGTCGGCTGCCCGATCGAGTCGATCGGCGGGATCGGAGAGGGCGCCGGCCCCTGCCACTCCACCAGGGCCTGCTGGCGCTCCGCCGGCAGCAGCACGGGCAGCCCGGAGAGGGCCCGGTCCGGTGCCGCCGCCGCCGCGTCGAGCAGCAGGGCGTAGCGCCGGGCGAGGCGCTCGGCGGTCGTCGGGTCGAACAGCTCCCGGTCGTACTCGAGCGCCCCGGCGATCCCGCCGTCGTCCGCCTCCTCCAGCAGCAGGCTGAGGTCGAACTTGGCCGCCGCCGGCGCCAGCCCTTCCGGCGTCGCCCGCACCCCGGCCAGGTCGAGCGGGGCGAGGTCCAGGTTCTGGAGGGCGAAGAAGACCTGGAAGAGCGGCGTCGCGGTCAGGCTGCGCTCCGGCTCGATCGCCTCGACCAGGCGCTCGAACGGCAGATCCTGGTGGGCGTAGGCGTCGAGGGTCGTCTCCCGGGTGCGCTCGACCAGAGCGGCGAACGACGGGTCGCCGTCGAGCCGTCCGCGCAGCACGACGGTGTTGACGAACAGCCCGATCAGCCCTTCGGTCTCGAACCGGCCGCGGTTGGCGATCGGCGAGCCGACGGTGACGTCCCGGGAGCCGGTCAGGCGGCCGAGCAGGGCGTCGAAGCCGGCGAGCAGCGCCATGAACAGGGTCGCCCCACGCTCCCGGGCGGTCGCCGCCAGGCCCGCCACCGTCGCCGGCGCCACGCGGACCCGCACCTCTCCCTGGGGGCGGCGGCGCACGGCCGGCGGTGGGCGGTCGGCGGGCACGACGGCCCGCGGCGGATCGGCGAGCTCGCGGCGCCAGAACGCGAGCAGCCGTTCGAGCCGCCCGCCCGCCATCCAGCGCCGCTGCCAGCGGGCGAAGTCGCGGTAGGAGAACGGCAGCTCGGGCAAGGCATCCCGGGCGCCGGGCGCGCCGTCGACCGCCTGGCGGTAGAAGGCACCCAGCTCCCGCACCAGCACGCCCATCGACCAGCCGTCGGCGACCGCATGGTGAACGTCGACCAGCAGCTCGGACTGGGATGCGGACCGGGGATCGGCGTCGGCCCCGGATCGGGGCTCGTCGCCCCCTGCCCCCGCCTCACCCGCCTCACCCGGCTCGCCCAGCTCACCCGGCTCGCCCAGCTCGAGCAGGCAGAGCCGGAGCAGCGGCCCCCGCTCCAGGTCGAACGGTCGCTCCGCCACCTCCCGGCGCGCGCTTGCCCGCGCCCGGGCGCGGGCCGGCAGGTCGAGGCCGCGCAGGTCGACGACCGGCAGGCGGGGCGCCCCGGCCGCGTCCGTCGAAAAGCGCGAGTCGGCCGAGCCTGCGACCGGTCGCACCACCTGCACCGGGCGGCCGTCGTCCTCCTCGAACACCGTGCGCAGGGTCTCGTGGCGAGCCGCCACCCGGTCGAACGCCCACGCCAAGGCCGCCCGGTCGAGGGCGCCCTCCAGCCGGACGGCCAACGGGATGGCGTAGGCGGCGCCCGGTTCGAGGCGTTCGAGGAACCAGAGCCGCTCCTGGCCGAAGGTCGCCGGCGCGGGGCCGCCGCCGTCGGGGTCCCCGCTTCGACTCGGGGCCCGGATCGGGCCGGCGGCGAGCACCTCCTCCCCCTCCCCCACCCTCCCCGGGGCTCCTCCATCCAGGGCCCCTCCCAGAGAGCTCTCCGGAGCCGCCTCCAGGGCCGCCTCCAGCGTCAGGGCCAGCCCTTCGACCGTCGGGTTCTCGAACAGGGTGCGCAGGGCGGGCTCGGTGCCGAGGGCGCGGCCGATCCGGGTCACCGCCCGGCTCGCCAACAGGGAGTGGCCGCCGCGCTCGAAGAAGTCGTCGTGGACGCCGACCCGGTCGACCTCGAGCACCTCGGCGAACGCCCGCGCCACCGCCCGCTCGGTCGGCGTGCGGGGCGCCACGTACTCTCCGGTGGCCGCCGCCAGCGCCGACGCCGGGTCGGGCAGGCGGGTGCGGTCGAGCTTGCCGTGGGGGGTGAGGGGAAGCTCGTCCAGTAGCAGGAACGCCGACGGGATCATGGCCGCCGGCAGCCGCGACTCGAGGAACCGGCGCAGGTCGGCGGCGTCCGGGTGCTCCGCCGCGTCCGGATCGGCGGCGAGCTCCGGACGGACGATGCCGTAGGCCACCAGGCGCAGGCCGCCTCCCTCGGCCGCGGGCCCGGCCGGCGGGGCCGCGACGGTCACCATCGCCGCCAGCAGCGCCGGGTGCTCCGCCAGGACCGCCTCCACCTCTCCCGGCTCGATGCGCACGCCGCGCACCTTGACCTGGTGGTCCGCCCGGCCGACGAACTCCAGCCGCCCGTCCCCCAGCCGGCGGACCAGGTCGCCGGTTCGGTAGAGGCGGCCACCCCCTGAGCGGGAGTCGGCCCGGGAGTCGGCCCCGGAGCGATCTCCGGACGTCCCGTCGAACGGGTCCGGCACGAACACCTCGGCACTGGCCGCGGGGCGTCCGCGGTAGCCGAGGGCGACGCCGTCGCCGCCCACCACCAGCTCACCGACCGCGCCGATCGGTACCGGCCGCAGCTCCCGGTCGACCACGTGGGCCGTGCTGCCGGCGATCGGCCGGCCGATCGGCACCGACCGTGCCCGCGGCCCGAGGGCGGTGATCCGTTCGCAGGTGGAGATGACGCTGTTCTCGGTCGGGCCGTAGGCGTTGACCAGAACCTCCGGAGGCGCCGCCTCGAGCACCTGCCGGACCGCCGCCGGGTCGGCCGCCTCACCGCCGAAGTAGGCGAAGCGCACGCCGCCGAGGGCGTCCGGCACCTCCCGGGCGAGCTGGTTGAACACCGAGGTGGTCAGCAGCACGACCGAGATCGACCGCTCGGCCAGCTCGGCCGCCAGCCGGCGGGGATCGAGCACCGCGTCGCGCGGGATGCCGACCAGGCAGGCGCCGTTGGCCAGGGCCGACCAGACCTCCCAGGCCGCGGCGTCGAACGAGGTGTTGGCCACCTGGGCCACCCGGTCGCCGGGACCGACCGGCAGGTTGGTCGCACTCCGATCGCCGCGCACCAGCCGGACCAGGCCGCGGTGCGGCAGCAGCACGCCCTTGGGCGCGCCGGTCGAGCCGGAGGTGTAGAGCAGTTGGGCCGGCGCCGACGCCGGCAGCGACGGCAGCGACGGCGGCGACGGCGGCGACGGCGGCGACGGCGGCGACGGCAGAAGGAGCAGCGCGCTCAGCGGGGCGGCCTCGCCGTCGGCCGCCGCGTCCGGCGTCAGGGTGGGGACCGAGTCGAGGGCCGCATCGAGGCCGGGCGCCAGGCCGGGGCGGGTGACCAGGACGGCGGCCCCGGAGTCGGCGAGCATGAACGCCAGCCGCTCCTCCGGGTGGGCCGGGTCCAGGCAGAGGCAGACGCCGCCGGCCCGGAGCGCCGCCAGCAGGGAGACCACCAGCTCCGCCGAGCGCTCGAGGCACAGGGCGACCACGTCTCCGGGTCCGACCCCCGCCCCCCGCAGAGCCGCGGCGAGCCGCGCCGACCGCCTGTCGAGCTCGGCGTAGGTGGCCGCGCCGTCGTGAAACACGAGGGCCGGCGCGTCGGGGCGCTCCGCCGCGCGGCGGGCGAACAGCTCGACCAGGGACCGGTCGCCCTCGGCGCCCGGCCCGTGGACCCGGCCGGCGCCGGCCCACTCCCGGACCACCTGGTGGCGCTCGCCGACTCCGAGCAAGCCGAGCAGGGCAATCGCGGCGGGCGACCGCGCGGGATCGGCCACCGCGGCGGCCAGGATGCGGTCGAAGGCCGCGCCGAAGCGCACCACCGTCGTCCGGTCGTAGAGGTCGGTGCTGTACTCGATGACGCCGCGGACGGCGTCGCCCTCGTCGCGGAGCTGGAGCGACAGGGCGAACTTGGCGGTGCCGCTGTGGATCTCCTCCAGGTGCCCGCGAACCATGCCGTCCGTCTCCGCCTGCCGGCCCGTTCCGGTTCTGCCAGCCGCTCCGGCCAGCCCCAGCTCGCCGCCCGGGCGCCGCTCCATCGCCACCAGGGTGCGCAGGAAGGTGCCGCCTTCGGTCGCCCCGGCCAGCGCTTCGAACGGCAGATCCTGGAACCGGAAGGCCTCGAGCACCGACCGCCGGGTCCGCTCCAGGACGTCCGCGAAGCGGGCGGCGCCGCCGATCTCGGTGCGCAGGGCCAGGGTGTTGGCGAAGAAGCCGACGATCCCTTCGAGCTCGGGGCGCTCGCGGCCCGCGACGACGGTGCCGACCACCAGGTCGTCCTCGCCGCTCAGGCGGCCGAGCAGCAGGTGGAAGGCGGCCAGCACCACCATGAACGGCGTGGCGCCCGCCTCCCGTGCGAGCGCGCGGACGGCCTCGGTGCGCTCGCCGTCGAGCGCCACCGGCACGACCGCGCCGCGCCCGGAGAGCTCGGTCGGCCACGGGCGGTCGGCCGGCAGGGCGGCGGCCGGCGCCCCCTCCAGGCGGTTCCGCCGCTCGTCGAGGGCGTCGTCGAGGGCCCCGGCGGCGAGCCGCTCCCGCTGCCAGGCGGCGAAGTCGCCGTAGCGGACCTCCAGCGGGTCGAGGCTCGGCGGCCGGCCGGCGGCCAGCGCCCGGTCCAGGTGGGAGAGCTCGCGGGTGAACAGCCCGATCGACCAGCCGTCGGCGACCAGGTGATGGACCGACAAGACGAGGTCCGACGCCTCCGCGGCGCGCCGGATCTCGGTGACCCGCAACAGGGGGCCGCGCGCCAGGTCGAACGGCGTCCGGGCCAGGAGCGCGGCGATCCTGCGGCGCTCCTCGTCGACCCGATCCGGGCCGTGCGATCCGCGCGGCCACGCGGCCTCCTCCGCCGTCTCCGGTCCGTCCGGCCTCTCCGGCGTCTGCCGGCGGGGCCGCGCCAGTCCGCCCAGGTCGACCCGCGGCAGGGCGAGGAGCCTCTCGACCGGCAACACGCGCTGTGCGGGGCGATCGTCGCCGTCGCCCGGCCCGCCCTCCCCGGCCGGCGAGACCACCGTGCGCAGGCTCTCGTGGCGGCGCACCATCTCCCCGAGCGCGCGCCGCAGCACCGACGGGTCGGGCACGCCGTCGAAACGGATCGCCGCCGTCAGGTTGTAGGCCGGCGACGCGGGATCGAGCCGGTGCAGGAACCAGAGACGCTCCTGGGCGCTCGACAGGGGGGTTCGGCCGGCGTCCGGGAGGCGCGCCGGGATCTTCGCCGGCGCCTCCGACCCACGGCGCTTCTTGAGCTGATGGATCAGGCGGTCGAGCTTGTCGCGCGACAGCTCGGAGGAGGGAGGACTCTTGGAACTCATCGGCTGGTGGCGGCGGGGCGCAACGGTGGCGGCGCGGCACTGGCGATCGGCGGTGCCGCACCTCGCCCCGCGACCGGTCCCGGTCGACCGACGCGCTTCTTACAACACCTTCTACTGAACGGCAGTTGCAGATACCCCGCAAGAGCGGGACTTAGTTATACCTAGAGTGCAGTCCGGCTCGGAACGGTGACACCGGCGGCGCGTACGCCGCGATGGGGGGAGGAGGCGCCTCCGAGCGCCCCCGCCGAAGGGCACCGAGGGCTGACGAGACGAGGGCCGGAGCCGGCCTCGGGCGGCGTTTCGGACCGAGATCGGGTGGGGTCAGATGCGGACGTCGAACCGGCCGGTCCCCCCCGGCCCGTCGGACGGACGGTCGAGGGGCCGGACGGTGACGCGCTCGACGCGGCCCGCGACGGCGAAGCCCTTCGCCGCCCGCGGTACGTCGTGCGGCGCCGGGCTCACGCCCCGCCCTCCTCGGGAGCCTCCGCGGGTTCGCCCCGACTCCCGATCGGGTCCTCGATCAGACCTGAGCCATCGCTCCGCCCGGCGGCGACGGCCGAGGCAGCGGCAGCGCGCTCCCGGCGCGCCCGGCGCGAGCGCCGGACCCCGTGGCCGGCGGCGATCCAGAAGCCGCCGAGCAGCAGGGCGATGAAGGCGAGGAACAGCCAGCCCAGGTACTCCTCGATGAACGCCCGGATCGGCGCGCCGTAGATCCACATCAGCACCGCGATGACGAAGAACCGCAGGCTCCGCGAGACCGCCGAGGCGATGGTGAAGATGCGGAAGTCGATGGCGAAGGCGCCGCCCGAGATGGTGAACACCTTGTACGGGATCGGGGTGAGCCCGGCGATCCCCACCGCCCAGGCGTTCCAGCGGTCGAAGTAGTCCGCCACCGAATCGACCCGCTCGTGGCTGAAGATCTTGAGCAGCAGCGGCCGGCCGCCGTAGCGCCCGATGCCGTAACCGGTCATGCCGCCGAGCACCGAGCCGACCGAGCAGACCAGGGCGTACCAGAGCGAGCGCTCCGGCTCGGCGATGCACAGGGCGATCAGCAGCACGTCGGGCGGGATCGGGAAGAAGCTCGACTCGGCGAAGGCGATGGCAAAGAGCGCCCAGGTGCCGTACGGGTTGCGGGCGAAGCTCTCGACCCAGAGCAGCAGCTCGTGGAGGAGCTCCCGCCCCTCCATCGCCATGTGCCGGACGAGCTCGAGAAGCCCGCTCACGACGACGGCTCCTCCCAGCCGAACCGGCCGATCAGCGGCACGAACGCCACCGCCTCCCCGGCGTCGCGCACGACCCCCTCGCTCCGCTTCTCGTAGAGCACCAGACGCTGCCCCGCGCGCCCGCCCTCGGGGATCAGCAGCCGGCCGCCCTCGCCGAGCTGGTCGAGCAGGGCCTCGGGCACCACCGGCGCGCCGGCGGTCACCAGGATGCGGTCGAACGGCGCCGCCTCGGACCACCCCATGGTGCCGTCGAAGATGACGACCTTGACGTTGTCGACGCCGAGGGTGCGCAGGCGGCCGATGGCGCTCCGCGCCAGCTCGGGCATCCGCTCCAGGCTGTAGACCCAGCGGGCGAGCCGGGCGAGGATCGCCGTCTGGTAGCCGGAGCCGGTGCCGATCTCGAGCACCTTGTGGTGCGCCTCGACCCGCAGCAGCTCGGTCATCCGGGCCACGACGTAGGGCTGGGAGATGGTCTGCCCCTCCTCGATCGGCAGGGCGTAGTCTTCGTAGGCCTTGCGCCGCAGGTGCTCGCGCACGAACAGGTGCCGCGGCACCTCGGCCATGGCGTCGAGCACCCGCGGGTCGGCGATGCCGCGGCCGGCGATGTGCTGCTCCACCATGCGCCGGCGGCGCTCCGCCATCCGCCGGGCCAACGGGTCGGCCCGCCCCGAAGAATCCACTCGCTTCACCCCATTCACCTCGTTCCCCCCGCTCCCCCGGCGGGACGCCCCGCCGCCGTCAGCCCGGCTCATCGTTCTCTGCCAGCGTCTCCAGCCGCTCGCGCAGGGGTCCGTAGGTCTCGAGCCCCCGGTAGTCGGTCAGATCCAGATGCAGCGGCGTCACCGACACGCAGCCGTTCGACATGGCGTCGAAGTCGGTGCCCTCCTCCAGCTCCCACTCCGGCTGGCCGGCGATCCAGTAGTAGTTGCGGCCCCGCGGGTCCTGCTTCTCGATGATCGACTGGTTGTAGCGCCGCCGGCCGAGCCTGGTGAAGCGCACGCCCTGGATCGGCCCGGCCGGGATGTTGACGTTGAGCAGCAGGTCCGGGAGCAGCTCCATGCCGAGGAGCTCCTCGACCAGCTCGGCGGCGTAGCTTGCGCCGCGCTCGAACGAGAACTTGGGGCCGATCTCCTGGCTGAACGCCACCGACGGCACCCCCAGCAGCGTCCCTTCGAAGGTCGCCGAGACGGTGCCCGAGTAGGTCACGTCGTCGCCCAGGTTGGTGCCGAAGTTGATCCCCGAACAGACCAGGTCCGGCGGATCGTCCTTGAGCAGCCAGAGGATCGCCAGGTTGACGCAGTCGGTCGGCGTGCCGTCGACCGAGTACCAGCTCTCCTCGATCGGCCGGATGCGCAGCGGCCGGTGCAGGGTGAGCGCGTGGCCGCTGGCGCTCTGCTCCCGGTCGGGGGCGACGACGGTCACCTCGGCGAGCTCGCCGAGCGCCTCGGCCAGGCGCTGGATGCCGGCCGAGAAGACGCCGTCGTCGTTGGTGACGAGGATCCGCTTCTTCTTCTGGTTGCTCAACACGACCTACCGATCGAGGTACTTGCCGACGATCGGCGCGAGCTTGGCCCGGGTGGCGGCAGGGACCTTCGTCGGGTCGGTGATGATCGCCCCGGCCAGCGCCGTGGCGCACGGATGGTCCGCGGCGCGCTCGGGCAGCCTGGCGATCAGGTTGGCGACGACCCGCTGGCCGGTCTTGACGTTCTCGCGCAGCACCTCGAGGATCGAAGCGGTGTGGGCGGCCTCCTCCTCCTCGTGCCAGCAGTCGTAGTCGGTGACCATGGCCAGGGTGGCGTAGCAGATCTCCGCCTCGCGGGCCATGCGCGCCTCCTGGAGGTTGGTCATGCCGATCACGTCGACGCCCCAGGAGCGGTAGATGTGGCTCTCGGCGCGGGTCGAGAACTGGGGGCCCTCCATGCACAGGTAGGTGCCGCCCTTGTGCACCGTGGCGCCGGCCTCCCGCGCCGCCTCGACCGCCAGGCCCACCATCTCGGGGCAGACCGGGTCGGCCAGCGAGACGTGGGCCACCAGCCCGTCGCCGAAGAAGGTGTCCGGCCGGTGGCGGGTGCGGTCGAAGAACTGGTCGGGGACCACGATGTGGGTCGGCGCGTAGTCCACCTTCATCGACCCGACCGCCGAGACCGACAGGATGCGCTCGACGCCGAGCAGCTTCATGGCGTAGAGGTTGGCGCGGAAGTTGATCTCCGTCGGCAGCAGCCGGTGGCCGCGCCCGTGGCGCGCCAGGAAGGCCACCGAGCGACCCGCGATCTCGCCGATCACGAAGGCGTCCGACGGCTCGCCGAAGGGGGTGTCGATCGTCCGCTCCTCGCGCACGGTCAACCCCTCCATCTCGTAGAGGCCGCTGCCCCCGATCACGCCGATCTCGACTCTGTCGCTGGTGCCCATCCGTCCTCCTGCAGGGTGCCGTCTTTAGGGTGCTGGGCGAGAACGGGGGCAAGTATAGACCCCGAACGACCGGCGGGACCAGCCGGCGCACGAGGTGATCAACACGGCGATGGACTGTCTGTTCAAGGCGCCGAGCTGATCATTCCTCCGATGACATGTCAGCCTCCGCCGTGCGTCCGAGGGCGGCCGGCGCCCTCGCGGCACCGGCGCGCGGAGCGTGCACGGTGGAGCCTCCCGGAGGATCGGACCGCGGCGCGGGGCTCGCGCCGGCCGGGCGAATGGATTATCCTACGCGCGACATCGCCGCGCCCCAGGGGTGCGGCAGACTTTTCCTCGGGCCGGATTCCCCGCAGTTTGCGGCCGTTGCGGTCCCCGCAGACCTCGCGGACGGACCCCCGCCCGATCAACCTCAGACGGAGCCGCGCGACGCGCTCCGTCCACGGCGGGAGGACGCCATCAGTCACAAAGTCTTCGTCGGGAACCTGAACTTCCAGACCACGCAGAACGAGCTCGAGAAAGTCTTCGGCGAGGTCGGGGAGGTCCAGGAGGTGTTCATTCCGGTCGACCGCGCCAGCGGCCGGCCGCGCGGCTTCGCGTTCGTCGAGTTCACGGACGCCGAGGGCGTGCAGCAGGCCATCGAGAAGCTCGACGGCAAGGAGATCGGCGGGCGGGCGATCCGGGTCAATGAGGCCCAGGAGCGCGCCCCGCGTCCGCCGATGGCTCCCCGCGGCGGCGGCGGCTCTCCGTTCGACCCGAACGGGAACATCCGCCCGTCGAAGCCGAAGGGCAGCCGCCGGAACCTGCGCGGCAAGAAGCGCAGCCTGTAGCGGGCGACCGCCCCGTCACGACTCCCCCGCCGTCCGGCCGTAGCCGGTCAGGACGGCGATCAGGATCGTCCCCAGAAGCGCCCAGGAGTGGAGGTTCGCCATCCCGGCGGCGAACGGTGAGATGCGCGGCATGCCGAACGCCGCGCCGCTGACCGTGGTGCTCGCCGCCAGGATGGTCGGGATGCAGTACGGCAGCAGGAACGGATAGGTGCAGGCGGTCACGTCGAGCAGGTTGGACCGCCGGTAGGCGCCGATGCCGAAACGCTCGCCGGTCCGCCGGGTGAAATCCCCCACGGTCAGGATGCCGACCACCGAGTGGGTGGTCAGCAGCACCGCCGCCGAGACCGCGCCGAAGATCCACAGCTCGCCGCCGCGGGCGCTCCGCGTGCGTCCCTCGGCCAGGGCGACCAGCCGTTCGAGCAGCCCGGTCGCCTCCAGCCCGCCGACCAGCCCCATCAGCAGGATGGTGAAGACGGACACGCCGATCCCCCGCTCCATGCCGTCGACGATCAGCCCCCGGGCGACGAAGCGCTCGGCGTCGACGTAGAGCACCTGGGCGGGGGCGATCAGGCCCAGGACCAGCCCCAGGCCGAGGGCCGCCGCGATGCCGGCGAGCAGCCCTTCGAGCAGGTGCCGGCGCCGGAGCAGCAGGAAGATCACCAGCGCCGGCGCGGCCAGCATCGGCAGGCCCCGCGGCGTTGCCGCCAGCGGCGGCAGCCCGCCCGCCCCCGCGGCCCCGACCCCGGTCCCAGTCCCGGTCAAGGCGCCGGCGCCGGGCGAAGCCCCGCCGAGCACGGCATAGAGGACCAGCGCCACCGCCGCCGCGGGCAGGGCGTAGCGCATGCGGCTGCGCACCACCCCGCCCAGGTCGGCCCCCTGGGTGGTCGCCGAGGCGATGGTCGTGTCCGACACCGGCGAGACGTTGTCGCCGAAGGTCGCCCCGCCCAGGATCGCCCCGAGCAGCCAGACCGGATCGGCGCCGAGGGCCGCGCCCGCCGGGTAGAGCAGCGGCGCCGCCAGCAGCAGCGTCCCCAGGCTGGTGCCGGTGGCGGTGGAGACGATCGCCGCCAGGACGAAGGCCGCCGCCGCGAAGCCGCCGCCCGACACGCCGGCCGCGCGGGCCGCCCAGACCAGGGCCTCGACGAAGCCGCTGGCGTTCATCAGGGCGGCGAGGACGCCGGCCAGCAGCCAGGCCAGGATCATCACCATGACGATCGGCTGGCTCATGCCGGCGATCGCCGCGTCGGCGTACGCCCGCCGGTCGCGGGCGAGCAGCACGGCGAGCGCCAGGGCGGCGAGCAGCACCGGCCAGAAGCCGCGCTCGTCCGGGGCGCCGGACAGGGCCAGCCAGGTGACGCCGCCCAAGAACAGGGCGAACGGCAGCAGGGCCCCGGCCACGCCGCCGTAGAAGCGGAGCGGAGGCCGGGCGGGTGCGGCGGGTTCGCTCATCTGGGGTCTCGGGGTCGAACCGCGGTCGAATCGCGCGCGCGTCGCGGCGCGAATGGGGCGGGGACGCGCCGCGCAGGCTACCACGGGTGCGGTACTCTCCCCTTTCCATGAGCGAACCGACGAAGGACGAGTTCACCCTCTACGACCTGCGGGTGGAGGTGGCCGGCGAGCCGGACGAGATGGTGTGCAACCACCGGCCGGGCGACTCCTTCGAGCTCTCCGGCGAGAACCTCACCCTGCCGCCCGGCCAGAGCTTCCCCATCTACCCGCTGGCCGCGCTGCTCCCCCTGCTGCCGGCCAAGCAGCGCGAGACCGACCCGAACGACTGGATGACCACCGACACCGACGTCGCCTGCCCCGACCCCCACTGCGGCGCCGTCTTCCGCATCACCCGGGTGCGCCGGCGCACGTTCCGCCACGGCGAGGTCACGGTGGTCCCCCTCCCCGCCGGGCCCGGGGACGAGGCCGGCGGGGCCCGGGCCCCGGACGGAGACCTGCCGGACAAAGAGCGGGAGGGCGCGCCATGAGTGGCGGCGGGAGAGGTCCGGAGGCGGGCGCCTCCGGACCGCCGGGAGCCTCCGAGTCCCTCGGCTCGAAAGGCTCTGTCGAGCGGATCGAGCTCGCCCCCGGCTACTCGATCGCGCGGGTGATCAACGGCACCTGGCAGCTCTCGGACGGCCACCGGCGGGGCGCCGGCGACCGGGACGAGGCGATCGAGGGGCTGCTGCGGCGGGCCGAGGCCGGCCTCACCACCTTCGACTGCGCCGACATCTACACCGGCGTCGAAGACCTCCTGGGCGACGTCCTCCGCGCCTGGCGGCGCCGTGGCGGCGACCTGGCGCCGCCGCCGCTCCAGGTCCACACCAAGCTGGTCCCCGACCTGGCGGCGCTGCCCGGCCTCACCCGCCGCGATCTCACGGCGATCGTCGAACGCTCCCTCGGCCGCCTGGGGGTCGAGCGGCTCGACCTGGTCCAGCTCCACTGGTGGGACTACCGGGTCCCCGGAGCCGTCGAGGCCGCCGGCTGGCTCGACGCCCTGCGCCGGGAGGGGAAGGTCCGCCACGTGGGGGTGACCAACTTCGACGCGCCCCACCTGGCCGCGCTGCTCGACTCCGGGATCGAGATCGTCTCCCACCAGACCCAGTACTCGGTGGTCGACCGCCGCCCCGAGCACGCCCTGACCGACCTGGCCCGCGCCCGGGGGGTCGGCCTGCTCTGCTATGGCGCGCTCGCCGGCGGCTTCCTCTCCGAACGCTGGGCCGGCGCGCCGGAGCCGGACGTGGCGGCCGAGGATCTGGCCAACCGATCGCTCACCAAGTACCGGCTGATCCTCGACGAGCTCGGCCCCTGGGAGCTGGTCCAGGAGCTGCTCGCCGTGCTCCGGCGAATCGGCAGGCGCCACGGCGTGGCGCTCTCGACCGTCGCCCTGCGCTGGGTGCTCGACCGGCCCGGGGTGGCGGCGGCGATCGTCGGGACGACCGGCGCCCGCCACCTGGACCGGACGCTCGAGGCGTTCCGCCTGGAGCTCGATGGGGAGGACCGGGCGGCGATCGAGGGGGTGGTGGCGCGGGCCACCGGGCCGGCGGGCGACGTCTACGCCCTGGAGCGGGTTCCCGGCGGGCGCCACGCCTCGATCATGCGCTACGACCTCAACGACGTCTGAGCCCCGCGGCTCCTTTGCCACCTCCTCCCGGGTAGGAAGCCGACCTACCCGGCGGGAACTCGCCGACTCCCCGCCCTGACGTCGCGCGCGGCGCCTCCAGGCCATACCCTTACCTTCAATGGAGGGGCGGCCGTCCTGGTCGCCGGGGCACTCCTGAGGTCGAGGTCGATCCGACCGGATTCTCGCGCCTGCCGCGAGCTCCGGCGGGGCTGACCGGGCCGGCGACCGCCGAAACCGTGGAACGAACCACGAGGAGGTGGGAGCCAGTCATGGAAAGGACCAGTACCGATAGGACCGTTCTCGCGGTCCTGCTGTTCTGCGCCGCGCTGACCGTCCCGGGCGCCGTCTCGGGCAGCGGGGCCGACCAACCACCGGAGCTCGCTTCCCTGACGGGCGCGGCGCTCTACCGCGCCGCCTGCGCCAACTGCCACGGCGGCGACGGCGCGGGCGCCCTGCGCAGCCAGGTGGGCTTCGCCCAGCCGCTGCCCGACTTCACCGACTGCAACTTCGCCACCCGCGAGCCGAACCCCGATTGGGCGTCGGTCGTCACCCACGGCGGCCCGGCACGCGGCTTCACAGTGCTCATGCCGGCCTTCGGCAGCGCCCTGACGCCCGAGCAGATCGAGGGCGCCCTCGACCACATCCGCACCTTCTGTGCCGACCCGCGCTGGCCGCGGGGCGAGCTCAACCTGCCCCGGGCGATGTTCACCGAAAAGGCCTATCCGGAGGACGAGGCCGTCTTCACCTTGACCGTCAGGACCGAGGGCGACGACCAGGTGGAGGCGGAGATCGTCTACGAGCAACGGTTCGGCCCCCGCTCCCAGTTCGAGCTGGTCGTGCCGCTGGCGTGGGAGGAGCAGGCCGCACCGGGCCCGGGCGCCGAGGACGACGGGACGACCCGCTGGGCCTCCGGCATCGGCGACGTGGCCACGGGGGTCAAGCACACCCTCTTCGCCAGTCTCGACCGGGGCACGATCTGGAGCGTCACCGGCGAGGTGATCCTGCCCACCGGTGACCAGGACCGCGGGTTCGGCAAGGGGACGGTGATCTTCGAGCCGTTCGTCTCCTACGGACAGATCCTGCCGGCTCACTTCTTCCTTCACGGCCAGGCCGGGTTCGAGCTACCGACCGACACGCAGCGGGCGACCGAGGAGGGCTTCTGCCGTCTGGCCCTCGGCCGCAGCTTCCGCCAGGGGCGGTGGGACCGGCTGTGGGCACCCATGGTCGAGCTCCTTGCGGCACGGGAGCTCGAAGGCGGTGCGACCACCGACTGGGACGCCGTACCGCAGGTCCACGTGACCCTCTCCGACCGCCAGCACGTCCGCCTGGACGTCGCGCTGCGCATCCCGTTGAACGACACCGACGTCCGCGAGACCTCGGCCCTGGTGTACGTGCTGTGGGACTGGTTCGACGGCGGACTCTTCGAAGGGTGGTGATTGCCATGACACGATCCCGACCGCTCGCCGCCACGATCCTGTTCCTCTCCCTGACCGTCACGGCAGGCCCGGCAGCCCCCCAGGGCGCCCCGGCCGCGACGCTGTTCGTCACCGCCGATCGCTGCATGGGCTGCCACAACGGCCTGGTGACCCCGGCCGGCCAGGACGTCTCCCTGGGAACCGACTGGCGCGCCTCGATGATGGCCAACGCGGCCCGCGACCCATACTGGCAGGCGGCGGTTCGCCGAGAGACCCTGGAGCACCCGGAGTCCGCGGCCGCGATCCAGGACGAGTGCTCGGCGTGCCACATGCCGATGATGCGCTTCGAGGCCAAGACCGCCGGCAGCCAGGGCCAGGTGTTCGCCAACCTGCCTATCGGCACCGCTGTGACGCCGGCGGCGCTGCTCGCCGCGGACGGCGTCTCCTGCACCGTCTGTCACCAGATCCGCGCCGACCGGCTGGGCGAGCCGTCGAGCTTCGTCGCCGGGTTCTCGATCGACACGGTCACGCCGCTGCCGCCCGGCCTGGGCGCCGCCGCCGTCGGCCAGAGGCCCCGGGAGCTGTTCGGCCCGTTCACGGTCGACGACGCCCGCGCGGAGATCATGCGCTCCTCCTCCGGCTTCGCGCCGACCCGGGCGGATCACATCCAGAGCTCCGCGCTGTGCGCCACCTGCCACACGCTCTACACCCACGCCCGCGGTCCGGGCGGCACGGTGGTGGGCGAGCTACCCGAACAGGTGCCCTACCTCGAGTGGCGCCACAGCGCCTACCCCGACAGCCAGAGCTGCCAGGCGTGCCACCTGCCGGTGGTCGACGGTGCGATGGCGATCACCGGCGTGCTCGGCGTGCCACGCACCCACTTCTCGCGCCACGTGTTCCGCGGTGGCAACTTCCTGATGCCCCGGGTCTTCAACGCCGACCGGGCGACCCTGGGCGTCGCGGCGCTGCCTCAGGAGCTCGACACCGCGGCGCGGCGCACCGTGGAGCACCTGGAGACGTCCGCCGCGCGCCTGCGGATCGACCGGGCCGGCGTCTCCGACGGGCGGCTGGTGGCGGAGGTCACGGTGACGAGCCTGGCCGGCCACAAGCTGCCGACCGCCTATCCGTCCCGGCGCGCGTGGCTCCACCTGGTGGTGCGCGACGCGGCCGGCGCCGTGGTCTTCGAGTCCGGCGCGCTGGGTGGGGACGGCCGGATCGAGGGCAACGACAACGACCTCGACCCGACCCGTTACGAGCCCCATCACCGGACGATCGACCGGGCCGACCAGGTGCAGGTCTACGAGGCGATCATGGCGGACAGCGACGGCGCGGTGACCACCGGACTGATCGCCGCGGTCCGGTTCGTCAAGGACAACCGCCTGCTGCCCGAGGGGTTTGACAAGGCGACCGCCGAGGACGACGTCGCGGTGCTCGGCGCGGCGTCCGGTGACGAGGACTTCGCCGCCGGGGGCGACCGGGTGCGGCTCGAGATCGACCTGGGGAGCGCCCGCGGTCCGTTCAGCCTCCAGGCCGAGCTCTGGTACCAGCCGGTCGGCTACCGCTGGGCTCACAACCTGGGCGAGCACCGGGCGGCCGAGACCGACCGGTTCGTCGCCGCCTATGAGCGGGTGGGGGGTGCGTCGGCGACGGTGCTGGCCCGGGCCGCGCGGGAGGTGCCGGTGGACTAAGACGGCAAACGGTCCCCGGGGGTTCGAACCCCGGGGACCGGAGTCGCCGGCGGGAGTGCGTGCAGGCTCGGCGGCGACTCGTCGGAGCCGTCAGGCCGGAGCGCTCAGCGGCTGGCGCCGTTGCGCGGGCAGGTGCGACCGGAGCCGCCGCCGGGGCCCTTCCCCTGACCGCCCTGCCCCACCATGCCCTGCCCGTTGCCCATCATGCCCTGGCCGCGACCCATCATCCCTTTGCCGTGCATTCCGTGCATGCCCTTGCCGGAGCCCATCCATTCCGGCACCCCCTGGTCGTCCCGCAGGTTGAGAGTGTCGCCGTTGGTCAGGTTCTCGACCGAGCCGGCCACGGCGTCGGCGTCAGAGCTCGGGCACTGGTAGGTGACCAGGTGGACCTGGTCGCCGGCGGCGGCCTTGAAGCCGCTCTTGTCGAGGTACCAGGCGGGCCCCAGACGGACGGTCATCGGCTTGCCCTGGCCGGAGTCGATCACCAACGTCGGCATGCCTTCGCCGCGAGCGGTCTGGAGCTCGACCACGGTCCCCTGGACTTCGGCGCGGGTCGACGGGTCGATCTGCGGACCTCTCATCCTCGCCTGGGCAGGGGCCGCCACGACCGCGAGGGCGACCAGGAGGGTGAGGGCGGACGTCAGGGCGATGAAGTGTCGGTTCATGGTGTGCTTTCCTCGGTTTCGGTCCCTGCCGCGTCATGCGGCCGGTCGCTCTACGGGAAGAGCAACCTCGGTGCCACCGGCACGGATCGGCGCAAGTGACTGAATTTACTCGAGTTGTCCATCGATCCACCGCCATCCGCCGGGGCGCCCTCGCCTGCACCGACTGCAGGGCGTGCAGCCCCACCTGCAGCCGGTGCAGGGGCGGCCGGGTTCCGATAGATTGATGCCATGGCGAGCGACGACCGCGGGTTGCGCTGGGACCTGATCCTGCCCTCCGCCGCCACCGTGGTGGCGATCGCCCTGCTGCTGCTCGCCTCCACCGCCACCACCGCCCGCTCCGAGCGGCGCACCCTGACCCTCGAAGGGCGGATGAACCGGGCAGCCCGGTCGATCGAGATCGCCCTGCGGGACGTCCAGCCCGCCGACGCCGAGGCCGTGCTGGCGCGCGAGCTCGACGCGTCGGACGGGCTCCTCCGGGGGCTGGCCCTGCTCGACCCCGGCGGCGTCCCCGAGGCGGCGGTCGGCGCCGCGGACGGACCCGGGGTGTTCGAGGTCGACCTGTTCCTCGGATCGGCATGGCGCAGCGAGCCGGGCGACACGACCGGCAGGACCGCGAGCGGCACGCTCCCCGGCATGCGCGGAGGCCCGGGACGGGGAATGCACGGCGGCGCCCACGGCGGCGGACCGCGGGGACGGCGCATCCTGCGGCTGGTCCCCTCCCCCGCCGCCCTCGGCCCCCCCTGGAGCGAGCTGCTGCTCCTGCCGGTGGTGGTGCTGACCGCTGCCGCCCTGGTCGCCCTGTCGCTGGTCGGCGGCCGGCTGCTGGTCCGTCGCCAGCGCGAGGCCCTGGCCGAGCTGGAGCGCCAGCGCCTGGAGGAGCTGGCCCTGGCCGGCGCCGGCCTCGCCCACCAGCTCAGGACGCCGCTGGCGACCATCAAGGGGTCGTGCCAGCTCCTGCTCGAGCGCAGCCTCGAAGACAGGGACGGCAGGGACGGAACGGACGGCACGGACGGCAGCCTCGACCGGATCCTGGAGCAGGCGAAACGCATGGAGCACCTGCTGGGCGACCTGCTCGACTACGCCCGGCCGACCCGGGCCGAGGCGCGGCCGGTCCGCTTCGGGGAGGTGGCCGCGGAGCTCGCGTCGCTGAGCCCGCGGGTGCGCGTCACCGGCGACCGGGACGCCGAGATCCTGGCGGACGGCGAGCACCTGCGCCAGATCCTGGTCAACCTCGTGGACAACGCCCTCCAGGCATCGCCCGAGGAGGCGCCGGTCGAGCTCGCCGCCCGGACCGCCGACGCCGGCGTGGAGATCACCGTCGCCGACCGGGGCGCCGGCCCCGGGGACGCCCCCGAGCGGCTGTTCGAGCCGTACGTCACCGGCCGCGCGGGGGGCACGGGTCTCGGCCTGCCGATCGCCCGCTCCCTGGCCCGGGCCAACGGCGGCACCCTGACCCTGGCCGAGCGCCCCGGCGGCGGCGCGCTGGCCCGCCTGCGCCTGCCGCGCCCCGGGGAGGCGTGGTGAGCGCGCCTCCCGCCACCGGCCTCGCCACCGTCCTGGTGGTCGACGACGACGACGCCTTCCGGCACCTGGTGGTCGACATCCTGCGGCCGGAGGGCTACCGCATCCTGACCGCCGCCAGCGCCGAGGAGGCGCTGCGCACGGTCGCCGCCGAGCCGCCCGACCTGGTGCTCTCCGACCAGCGCATGCCCGGCCTCGACGGCCTGGAGCTGACCCGGCGCCTGCGCGCCGCGGCCGAGCCGCCGGAGGTCGTGCTGATGACCGCCTACGGCACCATCCCCCAGGCGGTGGAGGCGGTGCGCACCGGCGCGGCCGACTACCTGACCAAGCCGCTCGAAAGCCCGGCGGCGCTCCGGCGCATGGTGCGGGCACTGCTCGGCCGGCGGGCGGCCCGGTCCGCAGACGAGGGCGAGATCCTCACCCGTGCCCCCGGGATGCTCGAGCTGCTGGCGCTGGCCGACCGGGCGGCGGCCACCGGCGCCACGGTGCTGGTCACCGGCGAGTCGGGCACCGGCAAGGAGCTCCTCGCCCGGCGCATCCACGACCGCTCGCCCCGGGCCTCGGGGCCGTTCGTGGTGGTCAACGCCGCCGCCCTGCCAGAGAGCCTGGCCGAGAGCGAGCTGTTCGGCCACGAGAAGGGGGCGTTCACCGGCGCCGAGACCCGCCACCGCGGCCGCTTCGAGCTGGCCGACGGCGGCACCCTGTTCCTCGACGAGATCGGCGAGCTCTCCGAGGCGCTCCAGGCGAAGCTGCTGCGCGCCCTCGAAGAGCGGGCGATCGAGCGGGTCGGAGGCAGCGGTCCGATCCCGGTCGACCTGCGGCTGGTGGCGGCGACCAACCGGGACCTGGCCCGGGAGGTGGCGGCCGGGGCGTTTCGGGAGGATCTCTTCTACCGCCTCAACGTGGTCGCCCTCCACCTGCCGCCGCTCCGCGAGCGCGCCGGCGACCTCGACCTCCTGGTGCCACGGCTGCTCGAACGGCTGGCGGCGCGCTCCGGCCTGCCGGCCCTGCCGATCTCGCCCGACGCGATGGAGGCGCTCCGCGAGCACTCCTGGCCGGGCAACGTGCGCGAGCTGCGCAACGCCCTCGAACGGGCGCTGATCGCCGCCGCCGGTGAGCGCATCGAGCGCGGTGACCTGCCGGCGCTGCCGGCGCTGCCAGCGCTTCAGCCGCCGGGGGCCGGGAGCGCACCGGCCGGTGGACCCGGTCCGCGGCCCGGCGACGCGCCGGCCGGCCCCTCCGGGGAGCCGCCGCTCTCCCTCGCCGAGCGGGAGCGCCAGGCGATCCTCGAAGCCCTGGAGCAGACCGGCGGACACCGGGAGCGGGCGGCCCAGCTCCTGGGGATCTCGGTCCGGACGCTCTACAACAGGCTGAAGGAGTATGGGATCCGATGAACCGGTCGTCATCGATGGGCAGGGGCAGGCGACGCCCCCATCCAGCTCGTCGTAGGCGACGCGTGATCGCGCGTCAGCGCCGCTTGCCCTTGCGATCGCGGGCCAGGATCTTGAGTGCTTCGATCGGCCGCCGATCGGGGGCCATGAGCTGGTTGGCGCGGCGCAGGTGGCTCTCCGCCTCGTCCCAGTTGCCCAGGCCGCGGTGGATCTCGCCGGCGTAGTAGGCCACCAGGCCGGCCCGGGGATCGATCCGCTGGGCCTCTTCGAGCTCCTCGAGCGCCTTGCGCGCGTCGCTGCCGCTCGGTGAGCGCAGGTACCGGCACCAGGCGGCCTCCGCCCGGTAGAGGCTGTTCTGGGGGTCGCAATCGGCGGCGAACTCGAGGATCGTCAACGCCCTGTCGTAGTCGCCCTTCTGGACCAGCGCGAGCCCCTTGCGGAACTGCTTCTGGGAGTCGAGCAGGTCGGTCTCGATCTTGTGCTGGCCCGCCGCCTCCAGCCGATCCCGCTCCCTCTCCTCGGCCAGCGTCTGGCGCCGGAAGATCAGCGTGTTGCGCTGCTCGGTGTCCATCAGCTCGCCGAAGGCGCGGGCGCCGGCGACGAAGAGATCCTCCGCCTTGTCGGCGACGCCGGCGAGCCGCGGGAGCCGGAACCGCCACGGGGCGAACCGGCGGGCGAAGAGCAGGTAGCGACGCCGGATCTCCGCCACCGGCGCCTCCGGG
Source organism: uncultured Acidobacteriota bacterium (assembly GCA_963843755.1). Lineage (GTDB taxonomy): Bacteria > Acidobacteriota > Thermoanaerobaculia > Multivoradales > DATKCC01 > CAWJLS01. The sequence continues at coordinate 485,155 of CAWJLS010000007.1, read as the reverse complement.
GAGAGGCCGAGCAGGTCGAACGCGTCCTGGCGCCGATGGGCCAGGTAGGCCTCCATGACCTCGTTCTCGAGCCTGTCGAGCTCGGCCGGGGGCAGCGGCGGCTCGTCCAGGGGCGACCCGCCCGCGTCCGTCCCCACGGCCGCGGCCCCGACCGTCGCTCCCACCGTCGCCGGACCGGCCGAGGCGGCCGCCGGAGGCACCGCCGACGCCCCCGCCCCGTCCCGCGGGGCCGGAGCGGACGGCAGCGAGGCCAGCATCTCCTCCGGCACCACTACACCCAGGATCGACAGGGCGTAGACCAGACGGCTGACCTCGCCGTGGGACAGCGGGCCGCCCAGGGCGATCTCGTCCAGCCGCTTGGGAGTCCGGAGCGCCTCGACGAGCTGCCGCTGGCCGCCGGTGAGCTTGATCTCCTCCGGGTCGACCGGCGGCACCGGCGGAATGACCAGCCGCTTCCCCACCAACCCACCGACCGCGTCGTTGACCTCCTCGATCGGGCTGAACCGGGTGACACCGGTGACCACGAGCTGCGGGACGCGAACCTTGAGCGGGGAGTCGACCTCCGGCACGTCGAACCGGACGGCGAACGCACCGTCTTTCCAGGTGAAGCCGTCGAGCAGCTTCTTGGCCAGGTTCTGCTGGAGGATCTTGAACAGCTCGAGGGAGTCGACCACCCCCTCGTCGCGCAGCACGTCGCCGAGCTGGACGCCGCGGGCCAGGGCGTCCCGCATCAGGCGGTCGCCGGTCTCCTCGTCGAGCTTTCCGAGGGAGACCATGAACCGGCCGAGGGTCTCGTGGATCAAGTTCGAACGGCAGTCGACCGGCGTGCCGTACTCGAGGATGATCCGCTTCCAGATCGGGCCGCGACGGATCTCGAGCACGGCCGTGCGCTCGTGCGAGGCGAGCGCCTGGAGCAGGACCGGGAACCGGACCTCGCCCAGCGACCCTTCGCGACGGTGGGAGATCTCCTCGAGAAGCTCTGGGGAAACTGGCATGGCGACCGGCGAAGTATAGCGGTCCGTTGCCCTTCCGCGGCCAGCGCGGCACCGGGATCCACGGTGCGAACGGGCCGTGATCGTCCTGCATCCGGACCGTGATCATCCCGTGAGAATCGACTGCTACAGTTTCGACTCCAACAACCCAGAGGAACCGACACCATGCGTACTGAGACCCGCTTCCGAACCGCCCGCTTCGCCCCGCTGGCCCTGCTCCTGCTCGCGGCGCCGCTCGCCCTGGCGATCCCGCGCCCGGCCCAGGCCGCGCCCGGCACGATGCAGGCCGACCAGACGATGAAGAAGGGCGCCAAAGGCGACAAGATGGACGGCAAGATGGACGGCGGCACGTGGATGGACTTCCAGAAGCCGTCCGACGCCGAGCTCCGCAAGATGCTCACGCCGATGCAGTACAAGGTGACCCAGCAGGACGGCACCGAGCCGGCCTTCCACAACGAGTACTGGAACAACCACGAGCCGGGCATCTACGTCGACGTCGTCTCCGGCGAGCCGCTGTTCAGCTCCAAGGACAAGTTCGAGTCAGGAACCGGCTGGCCGAGCTTCACCCGCCCCCTCGACCCGGACAACATCGTCAAGAAGGAGGACCGGAGCTTCGGCGCCGTCCGCACCGAGGTCCGGAGCAAGCACGCGGACTCCCACCTGGGCCACGTGTTCGACGACGGCCCGCCGCCCACGGGGCTGCGCTACTGCATGGACTCCGCGTCGCTACGCTTCATCCCGGCCAAGGATCTGGAGAAGGAAGGCTACGGCGAGTACGCCAAGCTGTTCTCCGGCGACGACGGGATGATGAAGAAGCACTAAGCCTGCTGGCGCTCCAGCCGATTCCGAACGGCGCTCCAGCCGATTCCGGCCGCCTCAAGCCCGGCCGGCCCGCGCCGCCGCCCAGACCCCGAGCAGGCGCACGGCCCGATCGGCGGAGCGGAAGACCGGCACCCCGGCGTCCTCGAGCACCCGGACCATCGGGTCGTAGAGGGCGCCGGAGTCGACGACGACGACCCACGGCCGGCGCGTCTCCCGCCAGAGGGCGGCGAGCCGGTCGGCCGTGGCGCCGGAGCGGGTGCCGTCTTCGTCGTGCTCCGGGCCCGCGCTGTCAGCCGGGTCGTACGGCGCGACCGTCTCCATCGCCCCGGTGAGCGGCACGCAGCCGACCACTCCGAGGTCGACCCCCGGATCCTCCAGCAGCGCCCGGGCGGACTCGACGAACCCCGCGTCGTCCATCATCGGCGTCACGTCGAGCGGATTGCCGACCGACACGATCCCCTCCAGCCGGCGCGCGGCGAGCACCTCCTCCACCCGGCGGCGCGTCGTCTCCGCGAGCCCCGCCAGCCGGAGCGGCCCCAGGCGGTCGGCGATCGCCACCGCCTCGAACCCGGCGTTGGTCAGGGCTCCCAGCCTCAGCCCGGTCTCCTCCTTCGTCTCCGGCCGGGCCGACCGGCCGTCGAGGCGGGCGAACAGCTTCACCAGATCCTCGAAGTCCTCCAGGGTGTCGGCCACCACCACCCCCGCCGCCTGGGCGAGCTCCCGGCTGACCGCGAACTCGCCGGCGATCGACGCCGTGTGGGAGGCGCTGGCCCGGGCGCCGGCCGCGGTCCGGCCGGCACGGTAGAGGATCACCGTCCGCCCCTGGCCGACGATCGCCCGCGCCGCGTCGAGGAACCGCAGCCCGTCGCCCCGCTGGAAGCCCTCGACGTAGCAGGCGACCACCCGCGAGGCCGGGTCGTCCACCAGGTGCTCGAGGTAGTCGCCGACGGTGAGGTCGAGCTGGTTGCCGACCGTGATCAGGTAGCGCGGGGCCAGGGTCCGGAGCTTCGACGCCCGGGCGATGGCGAAGGCGCCGCTCTGGGAGATCAGGGCGACCGGGTCCGGTCCGCGGTCCGATCCGCCTCGGGGCCCCGTCTCGGGGAAGCGCAGCTTGTGGCGCGGGATGAACAGGGTGTCGATCCTGCCCGGCAGCGAGCGCACGCCGAGGCAGTTGCCGCCGTTGAGCACCGGGCCGCCCCAGGCGCCCTCCCGCGCCGCGGCCAGGCTCGCCCGCACCGCCTCCGCCCGCCCGCCGCTGTCCGCCGTCTCGCCCAGGCCGCCGGGGATGACCACCAGGCTCTCGGCCCACCGCCCGGCCACCACCTCGTCCACCAGGGCGGGCACCTGGTCGCCGGCCACCGCCAGCACCAACAGGTCGACCGGCTCCGGCAGGGCGGCGAGCTCCGCCACCCGCCGGCAGCCGTCGATCGGGCCGTCGCCCTCCTTGACCACCCACAGCCGCTCCGCCGGAAAGCCGAGGCGGAGCATGTTGCGCAGGATGATCCGCCCGGGGTTGACCGTCCGTTCGGAGACCCCCATCACCGCCACCGAGCGCGGCGCGAGCAGCCGGGCGATCTTCTCGTGGCGGCGGGCCGCACCCACGCCGCCGGGGGCGGATCGCGCCCCGCCGCCGGCTCGGTCGTCCTCCGGCGGCGCCAGGCGGCCCGCGGCATCCAGCGCCACCAGACCGCGCGGCGTCAGGACGACCGGGTTCAGCTCCAGCTCGTCGAGGCCGGCCGCGAACAGGCGCTCCGCGCCGTCGAGCAGGCGCACCACCGCGCGGGCCAGCTCCTCCAGCGTGACCGCCGGCCGGCGCCCCCGAAACGGCTCGGTCGCCGCCCGCAGCAGCCGCCGGCTGCCGAGCACCGCCCGCACCGCCGCCTCCGGCGACGGCTGCCGCAGGATCGACGGCGAGAGGATGGCGCTCCCCTGCCCCGGCGCCAGGGTCGCCGCCAGCAGCTCGGTCTCGACGCCGCCCGGGCCGACCGTCACCACCGGCCCGAAATCCTCGGTCCAGCGCATGCCCAGGAGGAGCTCGCCGGCGACGCCGGGCTCGTGGGGCACCAGCTCGAACAGGGCGAAGCCTTCGACCTCCACCCCGCCCAAGCGCTCCGCCATGGCCCGGATCTCCGCGGCCACCGCCCGGCGCTCCCGGGCGACGATCCGCACCGCCCCCCGTTCGCTCTTGTGGGGCAGCTCACGGGAGATCGCCTTGAGGACCACCCGCTCGCCCCCCCAGTCCGCGGCCGGCGCGTCCCACACGGCGTCGAAGGCCACTTCTGGGGTCAACGCGGCCGACGCAGTCGGCTCGGCCGACCCGCCCGCATCGGCGGCCCAGGCGAGGGCCGCCTCCAGCCCGCCGAGCACCGCGACCCGGGGGACCGCGAGCCCGAGGGCGCGGGCCAGCTCCATCCCCTCGGTCTCGAGCAGGGCGCGGCCCGACGGCATCTCCTCCCCCGCCGCTCCCGCCACGCGCAGGCCCTCCCGGATGCGGGCCAGCACCCGCTCGGGCATCTCCGCCCCGGTCCGACCCGGGCGTGAACGCTCTTCACTCACCGCCGTCACCGTCCCTCCCCCTTGCTGGATCGCTCCCACCCACCGGATCTCCCCTCATCCCCTCGATCCCCTTCCCCGGGTGACCGGATCGGCCGGCCAGAGCCGGCCAGAGCCGGCCCGGGCGGGGGGAAGCGGACGGAATGGCTTCGTCGATGGCGGGCGGTCATCGGGCGACAGGGACCGCCGCCTCCGCCAGGCCGGCGCGGAACGCCTTCAGGTTGGCGTCGATTACCTGGTCGCCCTTGGCCGCGAAGATCCGGCGGATGCGCTCCTCGAGATCCTCGGGCGAGACCGGCAGATGTGCCGCCGCCGCGCCGACCAGGACGACGTTGGCCGCCTTGGCGTTGCCGGCCGCCCGGGCGAGCCGTCCGGCGTCGACCAGGACGCTGCCGGGGAGGCTGCGGACCCGGTCGTGGACGAGCGCGAGCTCGGGGTAGTCGGGGACGTTCTCGACCGGCTCGGTCGAGGTCACCACGATCCCGTCCGGGCGCAGCATCTCCAGGTGGCGGAGCGCCTCCACCGGCTCGAGGCTCAGGATCAGGTCGGCCTCGCCCCGGCCGATCAGGTCGCTCTTGATCGGCCGGTCGGAGATCCGCAGGTAGGCCTCGACGGCGCCGCCTCGCTGGGACATGCCGTGGACCTCGGACTGTTTGACCCAGAGGCCGGCGTCGGCCGCGGCGCCGGCGATCAGGGCACCGATCGACAGCACCCCCTGGCCGCCGACCCCGGCGAGGACGGCGTCGAGCCGCCGGGTCGATCCCGTGGGACGGTTCATGCCACACCCCGCTTGCGCTGCCGGGCGTGCTCGATGCACTCCCGGGCGGCGATCACCACGGAGAGCCCGCGGTGCTCGATCGCCTGTTTGAGCACGTCGGTCATCTGGTCGAGCTTGCGCGGATGGGCGTCGACCACGGTGCACCGGTCCGGGTGGACGCCGACCGCCAGGGCGATCGGCTCGAGCCGCGAGGACGGCGCCACCGTGTCCTGGGCGCCGGTCATGCCGACCGCCCCGTTGTCCAGGATCAGCACCGTCATGTCGGTGTCGTCGGTCGCCGCGTCGAGCAACGGCTGGATGCCGGAGTGGAGGAAGGTCGAGTCGCCGATCACCGCCACCACCGGCCGCACGCCGGCGTCGGCCGCGCCCCGGGCCATGCCGATCGAGGCGCCCATGCAGACGCACGAGTCGATCGCCCGGAACGGCGGCAGAGCCCCCAGGGTGTAGCAGCCGATGTCCCCGGTCACCAGGGGGCCGCCGCCCTGCTCGATGCCGCCGGGGCCGCCGGCCACGTCGACCGCGTCGAGCGCCCGTTCGAGGGCGGTGAAGCTGTCGCGGTGGGGGCAGCCGGCGCAGAGCTGCGGCGGCCGGCCGGGCAGGACGATCGGCTCCGCCAGCTCGGCATGGGGGCGTTCGGCCAGGCCGAGGGCCGCCCGCACCAGGTCCGGGTTCAGCTCACCGTCCGCGGGCACGGCGCCGGTCTCGCGGCCGATCACCTCGGTCGCGGTCGGCAGGATGCCGCGCAACCGCCGTTCGAGCAGCGGCTGCCCCTCCTCGAGCACCAGGATCGTCTCGGCCGAGGCGGCCAGGCGCCGGAGCGCCTCTTCGGGCACCGGGTAGGCGCCCACGTGCAGGTGGGACGGGCGCTCCTCCAGCCCGTCGAGCGCCTCCAGGAAGTAGCCGCGGGCCAGGCCGGTCGTGACCACGCCCAGGTCGGCCCCCGGGCGCAGGGTGAGCACCGAGAGCTCCGCGTCCACCCCCTCCTTGGCGAGGTAGCGCTCCACCGCCCGCTGGCGGTCGAGCACCACCTTCCAGCGGCGCCGGGCGTTGGCCGGCAGCAGGGTCCAGGCGGTGGGGTCGGCCGGCAGCAGGTGCGGGCGCCGCTCGGCGGGGCGGCGCAAGGTGATGCTCGTCCGGCTGTGGGCCAGGCGGGTGACCATGCGCAGGAGCACCGGCGTGCGGAAGCGCTCGGAGAGATCGAACGCCCGCCGGGTCATGTCGTAGGCCTCCTGCTGGGTGGCCGGCTCGAGGCACGGGATATGTGCCATTTCGGCATACGCCCGGCTGTCCTGCTCGTTCTGCGAGCTGTGCATCCCGGGGTCGTCGGCCACCGCCACCACCAGGCCCGCGTGCAGGTCGAGCAGCGACGAGTTCATGAACGGATCGGCCGCCACGTTCAGGCCCACGTGCTTCATCACCACCAGGGCCCGGCCGCCGGCCATGGCGACGCCGAGGGCGGACTCGTAGGCGGTCTTTTCGTTGGCGCTCCAGCGCGCGACCGGCCCCTCCTCGGGGTCCTGCCGCTGGAGCAGGTATTCCATGATTTCGGTCGACGGGGTGCCGGGGTACCCGTACGCGGCGGTGAGGCCTGCGTCGAGGGCGCCCTGCGCCACCGCTTCGTCGCCCAGGAGGACGCGTTCGGTCTTGGTTTCGCGCGCAGTGATCGGCTGGCTCATGGGAGTCTCGTTGAGGGTCCTGTCGAGGTGAAATGACGTGAAGTGAAGCGGGATCGGGGTGGAATCGTGGGGTCTCACGCCCCGAGATGATGGTAGCCCCGGCCCTGTCCGGAGTCGCCACCCCCAGGGGCAGGAGCCCCGCCGCCGTTGGGTGAACGGGCTTGACCGCGGCTCTTCCCCCGTGATGGGATGAACTGCTTCACTTCATGGATCGCGGGCTGGGCTGCTGCTCCCCCGAGAGGAGGGTCTTGGATGCGAGTCGTCTTTTTGAAACCGCCCATCGGCGGCATTCTGGGGCTGGAGATGCTGACGTTCGTCGAGCCTCTCGGGCCGGAATGCGTCGCCGGTGCGCTGGAGCTCGACGGGCACGACTGCACGATTCTCGATTTGCGGATCGAGGGGGCGGAGACCGGGCTCGCGCGCTGCCGTGAGCTCGAACCGCAGGTGGTCGGGCTGCAGTGCAACTTCACCACCGAGCGCTACCGCTGCCTCGAGCTGGCGCGCAGGGTCAAGGGCGAGCTGCCCGAGGCGTTCGTCGTCGTCGGCGGCCACGACGCCTCCCGCGACCCCGACTGGTTCGACGATCCGGCGATCGACGCCGTGGCGATCGGCGACGGCGAGGAGGTCATGCCGCCGCTGGTCCACGCCCTCGACACCGGCGGCGACCTGGCGCGCGCCCCCGGCCTGGTGCTCAACCGCCGGGGCGGCCAGGTGTCGACCGGGGCGCCGCCGGCCCGCCGCGAGCTCGACGACCTGCCGCTCCCCGCCCGCCACCTGATCCGCCACTACGCCCCCCACTACTACATCAACTTCCGCAAACCGCTGGCGCTCATGGAGACCGCCCGCGGCTGCCCGTTCAAGTGCAACTTCTGCTCGGTGTGGAAGTTCCACGAGAGCAGCTTCCGCGAGAAGTCGCCGGAGCGGGTGGTCGAGGAGCTCAAGGCCATCGACGCGCCCAGCGTCTTCATCACCGACGACATCTTCTGGATGAACGTGCGCCGGGGCGAGGAGATGGCCCGCCAGATCAAGGCCGCCGGCATCCGCAAGTACTTCACCGTGCAGACCCGCACCGACATCATCTGCAAGTTCCCGCACCTGATCGAGATGTGGAAGGAGTGCGGCGACCTGGCGATCTTCCTCGGCGTCGAGGCGGTGACCAACGAGGGGCTCCAGTCGGTCAACAAGAAGAACAGCGCGGACAACAACCTGCGGGCGATCGAGATCCTCAAGGAGATGGGGGTCGGGTTCACCTCGAACTTCATCGTCGACCCGGCGTGGGATCGGGAGGACTTCGCCCATCTCAGAGAGTGGATCGCCCGCCACGGCACGTACAACAGCGGCTTCTCCGTGCTCACTCCGTTGCCGGGGACGGACCTCTGGGGCGATGCCCGGAAGCGGCTGACGACGAGCGACTGGGAGCTGTTCGACATCATTCACGCGGTGCTGCCGACCCGGCTGCCGCTCGAGGAGTTCTACGCCGAGTACTCGCGGCTGTGGCGGACGACGCTCGAGGTGCGTTACCGGGAGCGGGGCAAGGCGAAGACCTACCTTCAGCTCGCCGCCGCCCTGGCGACGGGCAAGGTCACGCCGGGGGCGGTGCGCAAGGGGATGCGGATCGCCAAGGTGTTTTCGAAGCCGGAGACGTTCCTCAAGGCGCACCGGGAGTCGGAGAAGGCGGGGCGCGGCGAAGAGCCGCCCGCACGGGCGGCGGCCGCGGGCTGATCGAAGCGGTCGTTCGCCGAGGAGTCTGCCGAGAGCGTCCGGGAGGGAGGGTCTCGGAGGGGACGACGCGAGACGTTGACGGCTGGGAGGCAAGCTCGCGTCTCGTTGGCGTCCGCGTCGGGCCTGCCCGGATACTCAAGAGCTCTCGCGGACGCGGCCGCCAGCGCCCCGTCGAGACCCTCCCTCCCGGACGCTCTTCATGCGGACCGTTCGCACCCCTCACCCCGAACTACGATGTCCGAACGAGACGAGGGCGGGAGGTGGCGTCCCTCCTCCCCCGCGAGGGGGAAGAGGGATCGAGGGAGGTAGGGGGCGATCGAGGTTGGTAGAGTGCGCCCGCCTCTCCTTGCGGCGGACTCTGTGTGATGCGCAACGATCTCGACGCCCCGGCCAGCGAACGCCAGCACACCGGGGGCGGTGGGCTGGCGTTGATGCTGTCGGGCGGCGGGGCGCGGGGGGCGTACCAGGTGGGGTTGCTCCGCTGCCTGGCGCGCCATCGGCCACGGCTGCGCTTCCAGATCCTCACCGGCGTCTCGGCGGGCGCGATCAACGCCGCCTGCCTCGCCATCCGGCCCGACGACCTCCCCGGCGCCGTCGAGCGCCTGCACCAGCTCTGGGGCGGGCTCCGGGTGCCCCAGGTCTTCTGCGTCGACCCCTGGTCTCTGACCCGCACGACCCTGCGCTGGGGCGCCCGCCTGGTCTCGGGCGGTGGCCGGCTGGCGCCCGAGGTGCGCGGGCTGGTCGACACCTCGCCCCTGCGCCGGCTGTTGACCGAGACCCTGGACGCCGGGCCCGACGGGACCATCGGCCACGTCGGAGAGCACCTGGAGCGCGGCCTGCTCCACGCCTTCGCCGTCCTGACCAGCAACTTCGAGACCGGCCAGTCGGTCGCCTGGGTCGAGGGCGCGGACGTGGCGACCTGGGAGCACACCTACCGGCGCAGCCGCCGGACCCGGATCACGATCGATCACGTCATGGCCTCCGCGGCGCTACCGTTCTTCTTCCCGGCGATCCGGGTCGAGGGGATGTGGCACGGCGACGGCGGCATCCGGCTGACCACCCCCTTGTCGCCCTCGATCCACATGGGCGCGGATCGCATCCTCGTGCTCTCGACCCGCCACGGCAAGACGCCGGAGGAGGCCGGGCGCTCCCAGATCCGCGGCTATCCACCGCCGCTCCAGATCGCCAGCCAGTTGCTCAATGCCATTTTCCTCGACGCCGTCGACCAGGACGCCCTGCGGGTCGAGCGCCTCAACCAGTTGCTGCGCGAGCTGCCCACCGAGCGGCGCCACGGCATGCGGGTCATCGACGTCGAGGTGGTCCGCCCCTCCCAGGACCTGGGCCGGCTCGCCGCCGAGCTCGAGCCGGATCTGCCGAAGCTCTTCCGCCACCTGGTGCGCGGCCTCGGCTCCCGCGAGACCGCCAGCCCCGACCTGCTCAGCCTGGTGATGTTCCAGAGCGATTACACCCGGCGGCTGATGGACATCGGCGAGGCCGACGCCGAAGCGCGGCTCGACCGCATCCTCCGGTTCGTCGACGGCGAGTGACCGATCTCCCCTCGTCCGCTCGAAACGGAGCCTCGCTGAAAGCGGGACCGAACCTTGCATAGGGCTCGGAGCGGCATGCAAGGAATCCTGAAGTTCGAGACCCACCGGAGGAACCGACAGTAATGAACCGATCGAAACGAGAGATCTCCCGTGTCCTCGCCATCCTGGCCGTTCTCGTGGTCGTCGCCTGCGGACCGGCGGCAACGTCCGAGACCGCCGAGGCGGCGTCATCCCCCCAGCAGTCGGCCCAGAAGTCGATCGAGAAGCAGCTCGGCCCGAAACCTCAGTCGGTCGACACCGGCATCGCGCGCGCCCTGTCCGATACGTTCCAGGCCGCGGCTCACGAAGCCCTGCCCGCCGTCGTCTACATCGAGGTCCAGAAGCCGTCCGAAGGTCATGGACAGCTCCAGGTTCCGGAGCCCTTCCGCCGCTTCTTCGGCCAGCCGCAGACTCCCCAGGGCGAAGCACCGCCCGAGGTCGGCTCCGGCTCCGGCTTCATCCTGGACAAGGAGGGTCACGTGGTGACCAACAACCACGTGATCTCCGACGCCACCTCGGTGCTCGTCCGGCTGGTGGACGGCCGCGAGTACGACGCCAAGGTCGTCGGCGCGGACCCGAACACCGACGTCGCCCTGCTCAAGATCGACCCGAACGACGACGAGACGCTGCCGGTCTCCCAGCTCGGCGATTCCGACCAGGCGCAGGTGGGTGACTGGGTCCTGGCCCTCGGCTCGCCGTTCGGCCTGGAGGCGACCGTCACCGCCGGCATCGTCAGCGCCAAGGGGCGTCAGCTCGGCAGGGGCGGGGCTGCCTTAGAGGCATACATCCAGACTGACGCCGCCATCAATCCCGGCAACTCGGGCGGCCCGCTGGTCGACCTCGAAGGGCAGGTGATCGGCATCAACACGGCGATCCTCGGCGGCCCGTCGTTCGTCGGCTACGGCTTCGCCATCCCGATCAACATCGCCAACCGCGTGATCTCCGACCTGCTGCAGTACGGCCACGTTCGCCGGCCCCAGCTCGGCGTCTCGGTGAGCGACGTGACCGCGGTCGACGCCGAGGCCTACGGGCTCGACGAGGTCCGCGGCGCCAACGTGCGCACGGTCCAGGACGACACCCCTGCGTCCAAGGTCGGCCTCCAGCCCGGCGACGTGATCCTCGCCGTCGACGGCAAGAAGATCGACGACGCGACCGACCTGACCACCACCCTGGCCAAGATGGACCCGGGCCAGAAGGTCAAGCTGAAGATCTTCCGGGACGGCAAGAGCAAGGACGTCGAGGTCACGCTCGGTGAGTTCGAGACCTCGGACGAGGACACGCCGGCGAAGGGCGGCGCCGCGGCCGAGCAGACTCTCGGGTTCAGCGTCGAGCCGCTCACCGACGATGTCGCCAACCAGCTCGGCTACGACAAGTCCGGCGGCGTGGTGATCGACCAGGTGACGCCGTTCAGTCCGGCGGCCCGGGCCGGCATCCGCGCCGGCATGAAGCTGCTGAAGATCAACGGCCAGGAGGTCAAGAGCGAGTCCGACATGCACAAGGCCGCCGAGGGCATCAAGGCAGGCGACGTCGTCTCGCTCCGTCTGCTTCTCCCCGACCAGGGGGAGACCATCGTCAACTACCGCGTCCGGCCCTGACGCCGACCCCCAGGGGCCTGTACGCCGCCCCGACCCTCATCCGTTGCACGCGAGCGGGTGGGGATCGGGGCGGTCGTGCGTCTGGGGAAGGGGCTCAGAGCACTCCACCCAGAAATCCGAGCAGGAGGTTCGCCACCGCCTCGGGGCGCTCGGCGAACGGATAGTGCCCCGCGTCGTCGATCAGCTCGAGGCGGGCGCCGGCGAGGCTCTCGGCCACCCGGCGGGCCTGGTCGGGCGGCGTCGTGAGATCGCGCGCGCCGCACACGACGAGCACCGGACAGCCCGGATCGAACGGGCGGACGGGGCCGGTGAGGGCCCGGTGGAAGTCGCGCAGCAGGACGCCGTAGCCGCGCGTGTCCCGGGCCTCGACCCGCTCCAGCGCGTCGAGAAACTCCGGCCGTGCCGCGCCGGCGGTCTCTGCCGCCACATGGGCCCGGAGCTCGCGCCGCGCCCGCTCCCGGACCCGCGCCTGCACCCGCTCCGAACGCGCCGATCTGGCCGGTCTGCCCGAGCGAACCGAGAGGGCCGAGCGGACCGCGCGGGACGCGCGGCCACCCCGGCCGCCGGAGACCATGGCGGCGGCCGCGCGCCGCAACGCCGTCGCCCCGCGCTCCTGGCCGGCGGCGGGCGGTGCCAGGAGCGCCACGGCCCGCGGCGCGATGCGGCCCTGGCGCAGCAGCCGGCTCGTGATCCAGGCGCCCATCGAGTGGCCGACCACGGCGTCGTAGCCGCCCGGGAGCCCGCCCAACCAGGCGGCGAGCCGGTCCTCCAGGATGGCAAGACCGGGGGCACGCCCCGACGGCAGGTCCGAGCCGCCGTGGCCCGGAAGATCGGGCATCCAGACCTGGTAGCTCTCGGCCAGGAGCGTGCCGAGGGGGAGCAGCAGATGATGGTCGAGGCCGGGGCCGCCGTGGAGCAGGACCAGGCGGGGGCGCCGGTCCGTCTCGGCCTCCAGGCGGTGGACGGCCAGCTCGACGCCGCCGGCCCGCAACCGCTCGCAGGGTGGGCGGCCGGGCGCCGTCGAACGAACCCGGTGGGACTCTCCGCGATCCCGTCCGCGCGCCATGAGATCGGAGATTCCTACGACGGCGGCTCGTCGTCCGCCGTCGACTCTTCGGAGAGGCCCAAGTAGAGACGGATCTCGTCGCCCACCGCCTCGCTCCGCTGGAGCACCACGTCCGGGGAGGAGAGGTCGAGCACCACGTGGATCTCGTCCTCGCCGTCGCGCGGATGGAAACCGGTCCGGACGCGCTCGACCAGGTCCGAGTCGACCGGAATCGTCGTGCGCGGGAACGGCTCCTTGGCCCCGCGGAGCCGGACCAGCTCCCGCGGCGGCGGCGCGTTGATCCGGACCAGGGTGTAGTCCCACTCCCGCACCTCGCCATCGAGGAAGATGGTGACCAGGAGCTGGTCGCCCTGCTTCTGCCAGGTGATGTTGAGGATGCGGGTGAACGGCTGGTCGTCGGGCTCGGCCGGCAGCGGCTCGGTCGGCGCCATCGCCGTCGCCGTCGCCGTCTTCGCACCCCGGGTGCCGGCGGCGGAACCCCCGGCGCTCCGGGGTCCGTCAGAGGCGGAGGCGCCGGACGCGGTGGGCCCGACGGTGAGCGCGCCGGACGCGGTCTCCCCGGACGGCTCGGCCGAGCGGTCGGCGTTTGCCTCCCGTGCCTCCCGGGACCCCGGGCCGGCGGTGGGCGTCTCGGATCCGTTTGCCGGTGTCTCCGCTCCGGCCGCGGGTGTCTCAGCTCCGGCCGCGGGCGCTTCAGCTCCGGCCGCGGGTGTCTCACCTCCGGCCGCGAGTGTCTCACCTCCGGCCGCGGGCGCTTCAGCTCCGGCCGCGGGCGCTTCAGCTCCGGCCGCGGGCGCTTCAGCTCCGGCCGCGGGCACGCCCTGGGCGGGGACCTGGATCTTCGCCCGGTGCGCCTCCCGGGCCGATCTGCCCGGCGAGCCGATCAGCAGGTTCATGGTCTTTTCGGGCGCGAGGAGGAAGAAGCCGGCGAACACGAGCACCGCGGCCACGACGAGCGCCAGGACGATGGTCAGAGGCCGCGAGCTCAGCAGGCCGGACAGGCGGCTCGAGTGCGCGGCCGACTGCGCCTGGCCGAGCTGGTAGGAGCGGTAGGAGCGCGCGTAGGGGGAGAGGCTGCCCGAGATGTAGGGCGGCGGCTTCTCGGACGCGGATGACGGCGTCTCGCGCCGGTCGACTCCCACCAGGTCCGAAAGATCCGAGAGAGCCTCTCCGTGGCCGGATTCCGGTGCGGTGCGTTCGGGCTCCTCGGGCTCCCCGGGAGCCTCGGGCTCGCCGACCTCCTCGGCAGGCGTGGATCGCCGGACGTCGTCGCGCCCCACCGGACCGGTTTCCCAACTGATCCCTTCGCCCTCGTCCGCCCACGCCGCGCCGGCGGCTGGAGGGGCCACCGGAGGCGTCGACGCCGAGGGCAAGGACGCGTCCGCCTCTGCCTCGCCCATGCCCCAGCCGCCGATCGAACCGTCCTGTGAGCGCCCCAGGTTCTCCAGCCGCCGGGCGACGATCTCGTCGATCAGCCGGCGGCTCTCCGGGTCCAGGCTGAGGAACCGCACCCCCATCCCCGACGGCCGGTCGAACCCTTCGTCCCCTTCGCGCACCCAGACCACCTCGCCGAGCCCGTGGATCAGGGTGTAGTCCTCGCCGAGGGTGAACTCGAAGTCGAAGATGCTCCCCGGCGGCTGCGGCCTGGTGGTACGGATGAACATCCCGCCGGTCGAGATGTTCTCCGAGAACTCGGTGATGAAGCCGCGGAACTCCTTGAACTTCAGCGAGACCTTGCGCTGGATGTCGATCCGCTCTTTGCGCAGAGGTCCCTCGTCGTCCACGGCGTCGTGGTCGGTCGGGTCGTCGAGAGGGCTCACGGCTTTCGATTATAGACAGGACGGGCCGATGCCCCCTCGGAGACGGGCCCTACCCCGGCGGTGGGTGGCCGGAATCGGCGATCCCGGATAACCTAGTCGGCGGAGCGGCCGGTCCCGGCGCTCCCCCACCTTTGTCAGTTCCTGTACCGAAGCATTCCATCGCAGAGACCGCAGCGCATACGAAGAGGGAGAGTCATGAGCGCCATTCGACCGATCAGCGAAGTCGCAGAACGCCTGGGCATCGCCTCCGACCACCTGGTGCCGTACGGCACCGACAAGGCCAAGATCCGGCTGGAGGCCCAGAGCTCGGGCAGGAAACCGGGCAAGCTGGTGCTGGTCACGGCGATCACGCCGACCAAGGCGGGCGAAGGCAAGACGACCACGTCGATCGGTCTCGCCCAGGGGCTGGCCCGGATCGGCGAGTCGGTCTGCCTGGCCCTGCGCGAGCCGTCGCTGGGGCCGACCTTCGGCATCAAGGGCGGCGCCACCGGCGGCGGCAAGTCGACGGTGACTCCAGCCGAGGAGATCAACCTCCACTTCACCGGCGATTTCCACGCCATCACCTCGGCCAACAACCTGCTGGCCGCCATGCTCGACAACCACCTCCACCAGGGCAACAGCCTCGGCATCGACCCCCGCCGGGTGTCCTGGAAGCGGGTGATGGACATGAACGACCGCGCCCTGCGCAACATGGTGATCGGCCTCGGAGGCCCGGCCCAGGGCGTGCCGCGGGAGAGCGGCTTCGACATCACCGCCGCCTCCGAGATCATGGCGGCGCTCTGCCTGTCCGAGAACGCCGGCGACCTGCGCAAGCGCCTGGAGCGCCTGATCGTCGCCCAGACCTACGGCCGCGAGCCGGTGACCGCCAAGGACCTGGACGCGGTCGGCGGCATGCTGGTGCTGCTCAAGGACACCCTGATGCCCAACCTGGTGCAGACGGTCGAGGGCGTGCCGGCGCTGATCCACGGCGGGCCGTTCGCCAACATCGCCCACGGCTGCAACTCGGTGATCGCCACCAAGATGGCCATGAGCCACGCCGACTGGACCGTCACCGAGGCCGGCTTCGGCGCCGACCTGGGGGCCGAGAAGTTCTTCGACATCAAGTGTGTCTCCGCCGGGCTGGACACCGCGGCGGTCGTGCTGGTGGCGACCGTGCGGGCGCTCAAGCTGCACGGCGGTGCCGCCGCCGACGACCTCGAGCGGCCCGATCCGGCGGCGGTCGAGCGGGGCCTGGGCAACCTGCGCAAGCACCTGGAGAACATCCGGACCTTCGAGGAGACCCCGATCGTCGCGATCAACCGGTTCCACACCGACACCGACGAGGAGATCGCCGTCATTCGCGCCGCCTGCGACGAGCTCGGCGTTCCGTGCGCACTCTCGGACCACTTCGCCCGCGGCGGCGAAGGCGCCGAGGATCTCGCCCGGGCCGTGCTCGAGCACGCGGAGAAGGAGCCGGACCCGTTCAAGCCGGTCTACGACTGGAAGGACTCGTTCGAGACCAAGATGGAGGCGGTCGCCACCAAGATCTACGGCGCCGGCGACATCATCTACACCAAGGAGGCCACGCGCGACCTCGCCGAGATCCGGCGCCTTGGCTACGAGGAGCTGCCGCTGTGCGTGGCGAAGACGCCGGCCTCGCTGTCCGACGACCCGAAGCTGACGGGCCGTCCGGAGGGCTTCCCGGTCACCGTGCGCGGCGTCATCCTCTCCGCCGGTGCGGGCTTCCTGGTGCCGCTGCTGGGCGACATCCTGCGCATGCCGGGCCTGCCGCGCGTGCCCCAGGCGGTCCACATGGACCTCGAGAACGGCCAGCCGGTCGGCATCCGCTGAGGATCTGCCGCGCGAGGTCGCGCGGTCGAGACCCCCGGCCCCCTCGCATCCCGCCCCGGCGCCGCTAGCTCGTCGGGGTGGGGTGCTGCTGGAGCGACTCCAGGTAGTAGACCAGGCCCCAGATCTTGGTGTGGATCTGGTCCGGGGTCAGCCCGGCGGCCTCGTCCGTCGCACCGAACGCCTCCCCCCACACCGGCATTTCGCGCCGGCCCAGCGCCGGCGGCAGATCCCGGCCGTCGATCGCCGCGTATACATGGTCGACCGGGAAGCCGCCGCCTGCGTCGCGCGCAAGGGTGGTCAGGTTGCTCGGCGGCTGGCTCAAGTACTGGGCCAGGTTGCCGTCGCCCCGTGCGGCCACGCCGTGGCAGTTCTTGCAGTAGACGCGGTAGGTGACCGAGCCCTGGGCAGCGAGCTGCCGGTGGTCCGCCCCGGCGGGCGGCGTGGGAGATTGAGCCTGGAGAGTCGAGACCAGCCAGGGGACCGCGAGAACCGCGAGCGCCAGGATCGCCACCCTGGTGCGGAGAGTCCACGTGGCTTGGATGCGCATGAGCACCTCCTCGCCCGCGATCCCGCGCGACGGTCGCCGCCGCCCGCCCAGCCCGCCGCACCGTGTCGGCAGCTTGGGCCGTTGCGGGGAAGAGTCGGGCCGTGGTTTCAAGGCCAGTCTAGCTACCCGCGGCCCGGAACGCACCACCCTTGGGGGCAGCCCGCAGGCTGCCCGCTATGATGTCCAGGAGATTGTGAAGGCGATCGGGCCTCGCGCCCGCATGATCGATCGAACCGAATCTGACCGAGTCTGGAGATCTCCCCATGACCCATCGACCCTCCTCCCCCCGCCCCGCGTCGCGGCCGGTCGTCGTCGTGCTCGCGACGCTCGCCCTGGCCGCCGCGGCCCTGTGGCTCGTGCTCGATCCGGCGACCGTCGAGGACGCCAGCGCCGCCCCGGTGAAGGCGGCCTCGGCACGCTCCTCCTCGCCGGCCGGAGACGGACCGGTGGTGATCGAGCTCTTCACCTCTCAGGGCTGCTCGAGCTGCCCGCCCGCCGACCGGCTCCTGACCCGGCTCGGTGACGACCCGAAGCTCGCCACCAAGGTCTTCCCCCTGAGCTTCCACGTCGACTACTGGAACTACATCGGCTGGACCGACCCGTTCTCGTCGAAGGAGTGGTCGAACCGCCAGCGTCGCTACGCCCAGGCGTTCGACACCAACCGGGTGTACACGCCGCAGCTCGTGGTCGACGGCCGGTGGGACTGCGTCGGCTCCAGCGAGGACAAGGTCGACGCCCTGATCGATCGCGCCCTGAAGCTGCCCCAGCTCGGCAAGGTCCACCTGCGCCTCTCCCCCGGCGACACGCCGAACGACCTGCGGGCGATCGCGGACGCCGAGCTGACCGGTGCCGCGCCCCGCCCGCTCGACCTCTGGGTCGCGCTCTACCAGAAGGATCTGACCACCTCGGTGGCGCGCGGCGAGAACGCCGACCGGACGCTGCGCAACGACTACGTGGTCCGGCGGCTCGAGAAGGCGTTCTCGGTGCCGGCGGCGGCCGGAGCGACCAGCTCGGGCGAGGTCGCGCTGTCCCTCGATCCGAGCTGGAAGCGCTCGGACCTCGGCGTGGTGGCGTTCCTCCAGGACCCCAAGTCCCGGGAGATCCACGGCGCCGCCCGTGCGACCCTCGAAGTCATGGAGTAGCGCCCCCCTGCCCCCTCATCCCGCCCGTTCGGGTGGGGTCGCCACCCCGTTGGCACGGTAGCGTAGGAAACAGCCCGGCCCCTCCCGGAGCCGGGCTGTTTCTGCTCGGACCACCTGCACCGCCTACCCACCGTCCAAACCAAGCGAGGGGAGCGATCACACGATGGATGTCCTGTTCCTGTCCCGTCTGCAATTCGCGCTGACGGTGATGTTCCACTACATCTTCCCGCCGTTGACCATCGGCCTGTCGCTGGTGATCGTCTACCTGATGTGGCGTCACCTGCGGAGCGGCGACCCGATCTACGAATCGGCGGCGAGGTTCTGGGTCAAGATCTTCGGCCTCAACTTCGCCGTCGGCGTCGCCACCGGCATCGTCATGGAGTTCCAGTTCGGCACCAACTGGGCCGTCTACTCCCGCTACGTCGGCGACGTCTTCGGCTCCGCCCTGGCGGCCGAGGGGATCTTCGCCTTCTTCCTCGAGTCCGGCTTCCTCGCCGTGCTGCTGTTCGGCTGGGACCGGGTGTCGCCGAAGTTCCACTTCTTCGCGGGCCTGATGGTCTCCCTGGGCTCGATCTTCTCGTCGGTCTGGATCACCGTCGCCAACTCCTGGCAGCAGACCCCGGCCGGGTTCACCATCCGCGAGCACGTCATCAACGGCCAGGTCTTCAAGAGGGCCGAGATCACCGACTTCTGGGCCATGGTGTTCAACCCGTCGTCGGTCCAGCGGCTGGTCCACGTCTGGTTCGGCGCGTTCATCCTGGGCGCTTTCTTCGTCATGTCGATCGCCGCCTGGTACCTGCTCCACGGGCGTCACCAGGAGTTCGCCAAGCGCTCGTTCTCGGGCGCCCTGGCCCTGGCGGCGATCTTCTCCCTGGCCCAGGCCGGCTCCGGCCACTTCGAGGCGGACACCGTGGCCAAGCACCAGCCGGCCAAGCTGGCCGCGTTCGAGGGGCAGTACTCGACCGAGAGCCATGCGCCGATGCACCTGTTCGGCTGGCCTGACGAGACGACGGAGACCGTCAAGTACAGCGTCGCCGTCCCGGGGCTCCTCTCCTGGCTGACCCATTTCGACACCTCGGCCGAGGTCCCGGGTCTCGACGACCTCGAGCAGGAGTGGGGACGGCCGCCGGTCTGGATCTCGTTCCAGAGCTACCACATGATGGTCTGGATCGGCATGCTGTTCGTCCTGTCCACCCTCTACGCCGCCTGGCTCCATCGCCGTGGAACGCTGTTCGAGACCCGCTGGCTGCTCTGGTTCTTCGTCTTCGCCGTGCTCCTGGCCTTCGCCGCCAACGAGCTCGGCTGGGTCGCCGCCGAGGTCGGCCGCCAACCCTGGATCGTCTACCCGAAGCTGGTCGACGGACATGCGGTCGGCGGCCTGCTGACCTCCGACTCGCTCTCCGAGGTGGTCCGAGGTGGCGAGGTTCTCGGCTCGATCATCATGTTCGGGCTGATCTACCTGCTGCTCTTCGTCCTCTGGGTGATGCTGCTCAACAACAAGATCCAGCACGGGCCGGCGCCGGTCGGGCTGGAGCCCGAGGAGACCAGCGCCCGGGACTACTTCGAGACCGCCGCCAGGATGACCGGCAAGAGCTCATCCCTCACCGGCGACAAGCGATCCATCGAAACGAGCGAGGAGGGTTGAGCTGATGGACCTGAACATTCTCTGGTTCGGACTCCTGGGCGTGCTGCTCGCCGGCTACGCCATCCTGGACGGCTTCGACCTCGGTGTGGGCATCCTGCACCTGGGGGCTCGCACCGACGCGGAGCGCCGCGTCGTGCTCAACTCGATCGGCCCGATCTGGGACGGCAACGAGGTCTGGCTGGTGACCTTCGGCGGCGCCATGTTCGCCGCCTTCCCCGAGGCCTACGCCACCGTCTTCTCCGGCTTCTACATCGCCTTCATGGCGGTGCTCCTGGCCCTCATCCTGCGCGCCGTCTCCCTCGAGTTCCGCGGCAAGATGGAGCCGTCGGCCTGGCGGAGCTTCTGGGACGGTGGCTTCTTCGTGGCCAGTCTGCTGGCGGCCCTGCTGTTCGGCGTCGCCATCGGCGCGGTGATGATCGGGGTACCGCTCGACGCGCGGGGCATCTTCGCCGGCAACTTCTGGGACCTGCTGTTCCCCGGGCAGTTGCCGTTCTACCCTCTGCTGGTCGGCGCCCTGACCGTCGCCCTGCTGGCCATGCACGGCGCGATCTACCTCCACCTCAAGACGGAAGGCGACCTGCAGACGCGGGTCCGCCGGTGGATCTGGCACGGCTTCGGCTGGTTCCTGGTGCTCTACCTGCTGACCACCATCATCACCCTCATGACCATCCCCCACGCGACCGACAACTTCGGGCGCTTCCCGTGGGCCTGGGTGGTGGTGGTGCTGTCGGTGCTCGCCATCGGCAACGTGCCACGGTCTCTGTTCATGGGGCGGAGCGCCCAGGCGTTCGTCTCGTCCTGCGTGCTGATCGTCAGCCTGGTCGGGCTGGTGGGGATCGCGCTCTTCCCCAACCTGGTGACCTCGAACCCGGTGGCGGCGAACAGCCTGACCATCTACAACGCCGCGTCGTCGCCCAAGACGCTCGGCATCATGGCGATCATCGCCGCCATCGGCATGCCCTTCGTCCTGGCCTACACCGTGGCCATCTACTGGACCTTCCGGGGCAAGGTCCGCATCGGCGACCACAGCTACTGAGGCCGCCCCCTCTTCGAAGACCCGAGACGGGTCAGGGATTGACCACGAAGCGGATCAATCCCTGACCCAAAGGGTCATTCGATGACCCACTTCGCGCCCCGCCACCCCGAACACAATCCCTTCCTTTTCAGGCACTTGGGGAGCTCTTCCCCAGGTGGCACCCGTCTTGCTCTCTCTGGTGGTCCTTGAAGCTTGATGGGCCAAGCGCGTGCCTGGCTCAATCGACTCAGCAGCTCACAAGGAGACCGCTGGAATGAGCCGTAGCTCCGTCGCGGGTGTCTGCCTCGCCCCCGTCCTGGCGACTACGCCCGTGGGGTCGGTTCCGCCAGCCGACCCCTGGAGCCCGCGGACCGGGGCCGGTCCGGCCAAAGGCCACAGCTTCGGAGACTCGATCGACAACGTGACCCGCTCGTCGCTGACCTACGACAGCGGGCCGAACGTTCAAACCCTTTCAAGAAAATAGGTCGTCGAGCCCGGAACGCACCACGTTCCGGTGGCCGCCCTCGTGCAGGGGGCGGCCTTTTTTCTGTGCAGCCGAGGGCGCACGGGAGTCACGTTGACTCTCCCGAAGTGACCTCGCGCAGGCTCGGTTCGTTGAATACCAATTGACCTGGATGATCCGGCTGGATCCCCCCTACAACCCCCCGACCCCCGCCCGGTCGTCCCCGAAACTTGGACGATGGTTGGAGCAGGATCTCCCCCACCAGTCTCGTCGCCTGAGGCCGACCGAGGACGAACGGTTCGCAGGGGGAGCGGACCGGCAGGCACGACGATCGCCGCGGTACCCGGGTCGAGGACGGTGGCCGGGTCGATCCGCTCGCCGTGCCAGCGGACGCCGAAATGGAGGTGGGGACCGGTCGCCCGGCCGGTAGAGCCCACCTTGCCGATCACCTGCCCGCGCTCGACCCGCTGCCCCTCCTCGACCTCCATCTCGCTCAGGTGGAAGTACATGGTGATCAGGCCGTCGCCGTGGTCGAGGAAGACGCTGTTGCCGGAGAAGAACAGGTTCGACGCCAGGGCCACGACCCCGTCGGCCGCCGCATGGACCGGGGTGCCGGCCTCGGCATGGAAGTCGGAGCCGGTGTGGGGGCTGCGCGGCTGGCCGTTGAAGAACCGGCGGTCTCCGAACCGGCCGCCCTCGGGCATCGGGTCGAGGGGCGGCGCCAGGGGGAGGTCGAAGAGCGCCGGTCCCTCCCGGCTCCACAGCGCACCGATGGTGCGCCCCTCGCGCCGGGCGCGCGCCAGGTCCTTCGACGAGAGGTTGACCTGGGAGTCGTCGGCGATCTCGATGTGCTGGACCTCGTAGGGGTAGTCGGTCACCACGACCTGCACGCTCTCCTTCTTGCCGGAGCGCCAGCGGGAGATCGCGAGCGGTCCGGCCGCGTGGAGCAGGTCGACCGGGTACCAGCAGGTGTCGCCGCGCGACTCCCAGTGCTCCCCCTCCATGGCGCAGGCCGTGGTCCCCTCACCGGACCAGCGGATCAGGCCGCCCGGCGGTACCCGGACGTCCTCGGTGCTCCGCGCGGGCGCCGCGGAGGGCGCCTTCGCCGCACGCACCGGGGCCGACAGTCCGAAAATGTTCAGCGCGCCCAGCAAGGTGAGACTTGCCAGCAGACGGGAGACGTTCGACGAGCCGAGAACGCGGTTCAGGCAGACCATGGACCCAGTCTACCCGGGTGACGTTGCACAGAGCGGCGTACTTTCCTATGATCAACATTGGGACTTATCAAGACCACTAATCTATCGGGGAAAGCGAGTCGACGACCATGCCTGCCGGGGCGTCGAAGGCGCGGGGAGAGGATCGCGTAGTCCGGAGCACTGCGTCCGTCCGGACGCTGGTGGTCACGGACCTCGTCGACAGTACCCGCCTGTTCGCGACCCTCGGTGACCGGCCGGCCGCCCGGCTGTCGGCCCAGCACGAACGCCTCGCCCGCGACCTCGTCTGGGAGTGCGGCGGTCGTGAGATCGACAAGACCGACGGCTTCTTGCTGGTCTTCGACCGGGCCGTCGACGCGGTCCGCTTCGCCCTCGCCTACCACCGCGCCCTGTCCGAGCTGTCGAAATCCGAGGGGGTCGAGCTGGCGGCTCGGGTCGGCATCCACCTGGGCGAGGTCTACGAGCGGCGCAACCCGCCGGAGGATGTCGAGCGGGGCGCCAAGCCGGTGGAGATCGAGGGTGTCGCCAAGCCGGTGGCCGCGCGGGTGATGGCCCTGGCGTCCGCGCGCCAGACCCTGCTGACCCGGGCGGCGTTCGACCTGGCGCGCCAGGGGGCGGCGTTCGAGACCTTCGAGGTCGACGGATCGCTGCGCTGGCTCGCCCACGGCTCCTACCGGCTCAAAGGGGTCGACGAGCCGGTGGAGATCTTCGAGGTCGGCGTCTCCGGCGTCTCTCCCCTGGCCGTCCCCAAGAGCAGCGCCAAGGCCCGGCGGGCGGTCTCCGACGAGGAGGAGCTGACCCTGGGCTGGCGGCCGGCGCCGGGGCTCGAGATCCCGCGCCGCGACGGGTGGTTCGTCTCCGAGAAGCTCGGTGAAGGGGGGTTCGGCGAGGTCTGGCTGTGCCGCAACGCCAAGACCACCGAGCCCCGGGTGTTCAAGTTCTGCTACCAGGCCGATCGGCTCCGGTCCCTCCAGCGGGAGGTGACCCTCTTCCGGCTGCTCAAGGAGACCCTCGGCGCCCGCACCGACATCGCCCGCATCCTCGACTGGAACTTCGACCAGGCGCCGTACTTCCTGGAGTCCGAGTACACGGAGGGCGGCAACCTGCTGGAGTGGGTCGCCGAGCAGGGCGGCGCCGAGAGGGTCCCCCTGGCGACCCGCCTCGAGCTCCTCGCCCAGGTGGCCGAGGCCCTCGCCGCCGCCCATTCGGTCGGCGTCCTGCACAAGGACGTCAAGCCGTCGAACGTCCTCATCACCACCGGCAACGACGGGGCGCCGCGGGTCCGGCTGACCGATTTCGGCATCGGCGTCCTGACCGACCGGGGGGTGCTGGCGAACCGGGGGATCACCCTGTTCGACCTGACCGAGATGGTCGCCGACTCGCCCGGCTCGGCCGGCGGCACGCACCTGTACATGGCGCCGGAGCTGGTCGAGGGGCGCACCCCGACGGTCCAGGCCGACCTCTACGCCCTCGGGGTCGTGCTCTACCAGTTCCTGGTCGGCGACTTCACGCGCGCCCTGGCGCCGGGCTGGCGGCGCGACGTCGAGGACGAGCTGCTGCGCGAGGATCTGGCGTCGCTGGTCGACGGCCATCCGGAGCGCCGGCTGCGCAGCGCCCAGGAGGCGGCCGAGCGCCTGCGCACCGTCGACGAGCGCCGCGAGCAGGCCGCGGCCGAACAGCGGGACCGCGAGGAGCGCGAGGCCGAGCGACGCGCCCTCGACCGGGCCCACCGCCGGCGGCGCGTCTCCGCCCTGGTCGCCGCCGGCGCGTTGGTGGTGCTCCTGGTCGTCTCCCTGCTCGCCTACCAGGCGATCGAGGCGCGCAAGGAGGCCGAGCGCCGCCGCGCCCAGGCGGAAGGCCTGATCGGCTTCATGGTGGGCGACCTGCGGGAGAAGCTCGAGCCGATCGGCAAGCTCGACATCCTCGACGAGGTCGGCGACCAGGCGATGGCCTACTTCGAAACGGTGCCGGCCGACGAGCTGACCGACGACGAGCTGTTCCGGCGGGCCCAGGCGCTCTACCAGATCGGCGAGGTGCGCTCGAGCCAGGGCAACTTGGGCGCCGCCCTCGAGTCCTACAAGGAGGCGCTCACCCTCGCCGAGCGCCTGGTCGCCCGCGGCCCGGACCGGACCGACTGGCTCAAGACCCTCGGGGAGAGTCATTTCGGCGTCGGCTACGTGCACTGGCGCCAGAACCGCCTGGAGGACGCCGAACGCCACTTCCGCGCCTACCTCGACGTCGCCGAACGGCTCGCGGCGAAGGACCCGAGCAACCCGGAGTGGCGCCTGGAGGTGGCCTACACCCACAGCAACATCGGCTCGGTGCTCCAGGCCCGCGGGGACCTGTCGGGCGCCCTCGAGCAGTTTCAGCAGACCCTGGAGATCAAGCAGGACCTGGTCCGCCGGCATCCGAGGAGCACCACCTACCGTCTCGAGCTGGCCAAAAGCTACAACATCTCGGGCTCGGTGCTCGAGGCCCTGGGCCGGCTCGACGAGGCCCGCGACGCCTTCCAGGCCGACCTCGCCCTCAAGCAGCAGCTCGTCTCCGAAGAGCCGTCGAACACCGGCTGGCGCCAACGACTGGCGGTCAGCCACAACTACTTGAGCGCCCTGGACGAGGCGCTCGGAGACCTGGCGGCGGCCCACGACCACGCGTCGACCGCCCAGGAGCTCATGTCCGACCTGGTCGCCCGCGACCCGACCAACTCCCGCTGGCGCCGCGAGCTGGCGATCGACCGCCTCCGGCTGGCGAGTGTCCTGGAACGGACGGGCGAGCCCGACGTCGCGCTGACCGAATGCCGCCGCGCCCTGGAGATGTTCGAGAACCTCGCGCAGGAGGACCCCTCCGACGCCCGCTGGCAGATCGATCGCGCCGACGCGCTCCGCTGGATGGGCACCATGCTGCTGCTCACCGGAGCCCGGGACCGGGCGGCCGTGTCGCTGGACCGGGCGCGCCAGGTGCTCGGAAACCAGTTGGACGGCCGAGGCGCCGACCGTCAGGCCACGCGCATGCTCGGCATCGTCCTCCTGGTCCAGGGCCGCGTCGCCCAGGCGCGCGGAGACCCCGACGAGGCCCAGAGCCTCTGGCAGCGCGCCGCCCAGGTGCTGGGGCCGGTGGCCGAGGGCTCCCGCGACCACAGCCTGCTCGACCCCTGGGCCCAGGCGCTGATCTACCAGGGTCGCTCGGACAAGGCCCAGACCATCACCCGAACCCTCTGGTCTCTCGGCTACCGAGACCCGGAGCTGATCGCCCTGTGCCACGAACACGGGCTCCCGGGGCCGTCCGACTCCGAGCCCGAAGCACCGCACCGTTGAGAGCCCGGTCCGAACACCCTGTCATCGAGCACCACGAAAGGAGTCATCAGAATGTCAGAGCTGAAGCTTCAAGTTTCGATCTTCTCGGAAACCAAGCTCAAGATCTCGCCGGATCGGGGAGTCGCGGCGATGGACGAGGAACCGACCATCCGCTGGGTTCCGTCGGGCAACCTCGAGATCCAGTACATCGGCTTCGCGGACCCGGTCGGCGACGGCTGCGCCATCGGCATCCCGCACGAAGACACCAGCAACAACAAAGGGGAGTGGATCGCCACCAACGCCAACACCACGAAGGAGCTGTTCAGCTACACGGTGTACGCCAAGGTCAGCGACGGCACCGGCAAGAGCAAAGTGATCTCGAGCGACCCGCAGATCGAAAACGAAGGCAAGAGCGGAGGCGCCGGCTGGACGGGATAGTCGGCGCGGGCGTGGCGGCCGGTCAGGCGATCATCGCCACGTGCGGAATCCCGTCCTCCTCGAACGGCTCGCCGCGGCGCTCGAAGCCGAGCCCGCGGTAGAAGCCTTCGAGGTAGGCCTGCGCGTGGATGAGCACCGGCCGTCCGGGGTGCTCGTCCGCGATCCGTTGGAGCGCTTCCGTCACCAGCCTCCGGCCGAGGCCCCGGCCGCGGACCCGGGGGCTGGTGACGATCCGCCCGAGCCGGACGTGATCTCCCTCCTCGTACCACCGGGCATAGGCGACGAGCGCGCCCTCCTCCACCCCGGCCAGGTGGACCGCCGCCCGGTCGAGCCCGTCGAGATCCTGGTAGGTGCACGCCTGCTCGACGACGAACACCTCCGCCCGGAGGCGGAGGACGCCGTAGAGCTCCTCGAGAGCCAGCTCGCCGAACGGTTTCGCGACCCACTCCATCGGCCGCGATTCTTCCACGGCGACAGCCAGGGCCTCCCTACGCCGCCGGCCGTTCGGCCAGCGCCCCGGCACGGTCGACGCGGTTGGACTCGCGCACGTGCTCGGGAACGTCCTTGAGGCCCCAGACGACACCCAACGCCGCCAGCGCCCGCAGGGCGTAGTAGGTCAGGTCGATCTCCCACCAGTAGAACCCCTGGCGGGTGGAGCTCTTGTAGTAGTGGTGGTTGTTGTGCCAGCCCTCGCCCAGGCAGACCAGCGCCAGCAGCAGGCTGTTGCGGCTGTCGTCCGTGGTGGCGTAGCGCCGCCGGCCGAACATGTGGGTCAGGCTGTTGATGGCGAAGGTGGCGTGCCAGGTGAGCACGGTCGGGATGAACAGCCCCCAGAGCAGCGCCGGCAGGCCGCCGACGGCGAACAGCACCGCCCCCAGGGCGACGCCGGGCACCAGGTGGTGCTCGTTGAGCCAGACCATCTCCGGGTACTTGGCGAAGTCGGCGATCCGCTCGTAGTCGGTGTCGTCGTGCTTGTCGGTGAGGATCCAGCCGACGTGCGCCCAGAGGAAGCCGTGGCGGCCCGGCGAATGGAGGTCGTCCGACTGGTCGCTCGCGCGGTGGTGGTGGCGGTGGTGGGCGGCCCACCAGAGCGGACCCTTCTGGAAGGAGAACATCCCCATGCAGGCGAGGACGAGCTGGAAGACCCGGCCGGTCTTGAAGCTGCGGTGGGAGAAGTAGCGGTGGAAGCCGGCCGTGATGCCGAACATCCGGACCAGGTACATCCCGGCGCAGAGGGCGACGAGCCCCCAGGAGACGGGCAGCCAGAAGGCGGCGAGACAGGCGAGGTGGGCCAGGATGAACGGAACGATCTTCACGTTCCACCGGATTTCCGGGTGTCCTTCGAACTCGATCATGGAGCGGGGTGTCCTCGTCAGCGGGTGAACGATCAACGGTCTGCGGGCGGGCTCCATTGTCGGGGGCGGCCCGCGAAAACACCATCCGCGGAGAGTCAATCCTCTGTCAGGCTTTCGTCACCGCCCTCCGCCGACCGTCACGGGGGTCCTGACGAAGGTCCCCGGGGAGATGAGGAGAGATGGGCAGCGGGCCGGAGGGCACGGTACGATCTCCGGGTGATCCCCATCCGCCGCACCCGCATCGTCGTCAGCTACGTCGTCTCCATCCTGGTCGCGATCGCTCTGCTGGTGGTGTGGGTCTCCTACACCATCCAGGCGCGGGCGCGGATCAACGACCTGGCCGACCGGGTCGGCGTGCCGGTGGGCAACGTCCACTGGGTGGTGCTGGCGGTCGGTTGCGGCCTGGCGGCCCTGCTGATCATCGAGCTCACCTCCCAGCTCGCCACCCGGGTCGCCGAGCACCGCTACGCCCGCAAGCAGGAGGAGTTCATCTCGACGGTCACCCACGAGCTCAAGTCGCCGCTGGCGGCGATCAAGCTCCACGCCCAGACGCTCCAGGAAGGCGACGTCGACCCGGCCCAGCTCGACCGCTCGCTCGGGTTCATCCTCCAGCAGTCCGACCGGATGGCGGCCCTGGTCGACGACGTGCTCGAGTCGAGCCGGTTGGTGGCGCGCAAGAAGCAGCTCTCGCTCGAGCCGATCGCCCTCGGCGAGTTCTTCCCCGGGTACTTCGAGGAGGTCCGCCCACGGACCGAGGCCCACGGCGTGCGGCTGTCCACCCGGGTCGAGACCGACGCCGCCGTCGGCGCCACCGAGGACGCGCTGCGCCGGTTGATGGACAACCTGATCGACAACGCCACCCGCTTCTCGACCGCGGACGGTGAGGTTCGCTGCACGGTGACCGCCGACGACGACCTGGCGGTGATCGAGGTCGACGACGACGGCGTCGGCATCCCGAAGAAGGAGCTGCCGAAGATCTTCGACCGCTTCTACCAGGCCGGCCGGCAGGTGGACGGACGGCGCAAGGGCACCGGCCTGGGGCTGTTCATCGTCTCCGGGCTGGTGCGTGAGATGGGCGGCTCGGTCCACGCCTTCTCCCACGAAGGCCGGCCCGGCACCCGCTTCCGCATCGAGCTCCCCCGGCTCCACTTCGAACGGCCGCCCCGCGACGACGGCACGGCCCGGGAACGGGAGGTGTCGTGAACCCCGCCGACGGGCCGCGCATCCTGGTGGTCGAGGACGAAGAGGCGATCGCCCAAGGACTGGTCCTCAACCTGGAGCGCAAGGGGTGGCGGGTCGACCTGGCCACCGACGGCCGCCAGGCGCTCGAGATCGCCGAGCCGGGCGGCTACGACCTGATCCTGCTCGACGTGCGGCTGCCCGAGGTGGACGGCTTCGAAGTCTGCCAGCGCCTGCGCCAGGCGCGCGACTTCACCCCGGTCCTGATGCTGACCGCCCGCAGCCAGCCGGACGACGTGGTCTACGGCCTCAAGGTCGGCGCCGACGACTACATGGTCAAGCCGTTCGACCTGGCCGAGCTGCTGGCGAGGGTCGAGGGGCTGCTCCGGCGCCAGAGCTGGTCGCGCACCCGGACCGACTCCGCGGAGGCCGACGAGGCCGAGACCGCCGACCCGGGCGAGGGACGCTTCGCCTTCGGCGACTTCTGGGTCGACTTCTCGAGCTGGCGCGCCCAGACCCTGGCCGGCGAGGTGGAGCTTTCGAAGAAGGAGCTGGCGGTGATGAAGATCTTCGCCCGCCGGCCGAACCAGGTGATCAGCCGCCGCGAGCTCCTGGCCGAGGTCTGGGAGCTGCCGGACCACCCGAACACCCGCGTGGTCGACAACGTCATCCTCGCCCTGCGCAAGGCGTTCGAAGAGAACTCCTGGCGCCCGCGCCACATCCACACCGTGCGCGGCGCCGGCTACCGTTTCGTGCCCTGAAACCGATCGATCTCCACGACCTCCCTGAAGAGAGGAGCCCCATGAGAGCGCACCCCGCACACCGCGCTGGAACCCGCCCCGCCACGCCGTCCGGACGTCCGGCCGCCCTGCTGAGCGCCGCCCTGCTGGCGCTGCTGGTCGCCGGCCCGGCCGCGGCCCAGCTCGACATGCCGCGGACCAGCCAGGCCGCCAGCGTCACCCAGACCATCGGCGTCACCGAGGTGACCATCCGCTACCACCGCCCCGGCGTCAAGGGACGGACCATCTGGGGCGGCCTCGTGCCCTACGACAAGGTCTGGCGCGCCGGCGCCAACGACCGCACCACCTTCACCGCCACCGACGACGTGATGATCGAAGGCAAACCGCTATCCGCGGGCACCTACGGGCTGATGATGATCCCCGGGGCCAGGTCCTGGACGATCATCTTCTCCAAGGTCGCCGATTCCTGGGGGGCGTTCGACTACTCGCAGGACAACGACGCGCTGCGCGTCGAGGTCACTCCCCACGAGGCGCCGAGGCACGAGTGGCTCGAGTACGGCTTCGAGAACCTGGCCGACGACTCCGCCGACGCGGTGCTCCGCTGGGACCGGCTGGCGGTGCCGTTCCACGTCTCCGTCGACCTCGACGCCCGGGTCATGGCCAACCTCGACGCGGTGGTGCGCTGGCAGTACCCTTACCGGGCGGCGACCTACGCCCTCGAGAGCGGCAAGCACCTCGACCAGGCGATGCACTGGGTCGAAGCGTCGCTGGCGCTCGAGCGCAACTTCTGGAACCTGGCCGCCAAAGCCCGCCTGCTGGCCGCGACCGGCGACCACGCCCAGGCCATCGAGGTCGGCCAGGAGGCACTGAAGGCGGCCGAAGGCATGGAGCAGCCGCCCCAGGCACCCTATCTGCAAGCCCTCCGAGACGAAATCGACGGCTGGCGCGACGAGCCCGCTCACTAGGAGTCTGCGCCGCCCCCGAAGCCCACCGAGAAGACCGAGGAGTCTTGATGCGTTCTCAGCTCGACAGCGGCCGCCGCTCCGGCGGCGGTCCGCTCCGCCTGATTCTTGTCGTCGCCGTTCTCGCCGCCGGCGCCCTGGCCGCCCTCGCCTGGCTGCGCACCGGCACCCCGCACGCCACCCTCGAGGCCGCCCGCCCCGGCATCGGCCGGGCCGGCACGAAGGTCACCATCCACCTGTCCGAGCCGTCCCGCGGCCTCGCCGGTGCCCGCGTGGAGCTGGTCCAGGGCGACGAGACGACCGTCCTCGAGGAGCGCACCTACCCGGGACCGCGCCCCTTCTGGGCCTTCTGGGGCCCGCGCGCCACCGACGACACGTTCGACGTCACCGCCGGCCCGCAGACCGTCGACGACCTGCGCGAGGGGGACGCCACGGTGCGGGTGGTCGCCGAACGGGCGGGCAGCCTGCTGCGGAGCCCGGCGCCGGTCAGCGAAGAGCTGGTCCTGCCGGTGGACCTCCGGCCGCCGCTGGTCACCGTGCTCTCCCACCAGCACTACGTGGCCCAGGGCGGCAGCGGCGTCGTGGTCTACCGGGTGGACGCCTCGGCGCTCGCCGACGGCGGGCGCGACGGGGTGCGGGTGACCCTGACTCCGGATCGGGCTCCGGACCGGACGCCCGACCGGGCGGAGGGCGCGGACGGTGACGAAACGGCCGCTCCGACCGTCCGTTTCTTCCCCGGATACCCGCTGCCCGGCGGCGATGCCGGCGAGCGGTTCGCCCTGTTCGCCGCGCCCCACGACCTGGAGGACCCCGCGGGATTGCGGTTGGTGGCGGCCGACCCCCTGGGCAACGAGTCGGAGGTCGCGTTCGTCGACCAGTGGTTTCCGCGGCCGCCCCACCGGGACACGATCCGGTTGAGCGAGTCGTTCATGGCCAAGGTGGTGCCGGAGATCATGGACCAGACGCCGGGTCTCGAGGATCGCGGCAGCCTGCTCGACAACTACCTGGAGATCAACGGCGCGCTCCGGGCCGAGGACGCCGACGAGCTGCGCGCGCTCTCCGAGCGCTCGACGCCCGAGCTCCTCTGGCACCGGCCGTTCCTGCCGCTGCCCGGCGGCCAGGTGATGTCCCAGTTCGCGGACCGCCGGACGTACGTCTTCGACGGCAAGCCGGTCGACCACCAGACCCACCTGGGCTTCGACCTCGCCTCGACCCGCCACGACGAGGTGCCGGCCGCCAACGACGGCATCGTCCTGCTCGCCCGCTACTTCGGGATCTACGGCAACACCGTCGTCCTCGATCACGGCTATGGGCTGATGAGCCTGTGCAGCCACCTGTCGTCGATCGCGGTCGAGGAGGGCCAGCACGTCGAGCGCGGCCAGACACTCGGGCTGACCGGCTCCACCGGGCTCGCTGGCGGCGACCACCTCCACTTCACCATGATGATCGACGGCGAGCCGGTGACTCCCGTCGAGTGGTGGGACGGTTCGTGGATTCGCGACCGGATCGCGGCCAAGCTGGGAGACGCCTTCGCCCCGCCGAAGCAGCCGTGAGGCGGAGCGGGTAAACTGACGCGTCATGCCTTCGCTCCTCGAGCTTCTCGGCTTCCAGCGGGCTGGTGCCCGTACCCCTCCGGGAGCGGTCCAGGAGATCGCGGCGCGCCTCGAGCGCCTCGGCCCGGAGCGCGCCCGCTACGTCGCGGCGTTCGCCGTCGTCCTCTCCCGGGTCGCCCACGCGGACCTCGACATCAGCGCGGCGGAGCGCTCCAAGATGGCGGAGATCATCGCCGCGCTCGGCCAGCTCGAACCGGCCGAGGCGACGATGGCCGTCGACGTCGCGGTCGAGCACAGCCTGCGCTCCGGCGGCACCGAGCACTTCCTGGCGACCCGAGAGTTCGCCGAGGTGGCCGACCGGGACCAGCGCAAGGAGCTCCTGTCGTGCCTGTTCGAGATCTCCGCCGCCGACGGCTCCATCTCATCGGCCGAAGAGAACCGCATCCGCCAGATCGCCAGCGAGCTCGGGTTCACCCACCGGGAGTTCGCCCGGGCCCGCTCCCGGTGGAACGACGTCCGCGCCATCCTCAAATAGACTCCGAGGGCTTCGAGGACTCCACCGGGGGCTCCGGGAGCGGCAGCAGGCGCCGCTCCCCGCAGCCGCCCCGCGCGCACGCCTCTCGACCCCGACCCTGACCGACCCTGACCGAGACCGATCGAGACCATGTTCACGTACGTCATCGGCGACATCCACGGCTGCCTTCACACCCTGGAGGCGCTCTTCGATCGCCTGCCCTTCGACGCCGCGACCGATCGGCTTTGGATGGTGGGTGACCTGGTCAACCGGGGCCCGGACTCGGCCGGCGTCCTACGCTGGGCCCGCCGCAAGGAGCAGGAGCTCGGCGAACGTTTCGTCTCCGTCCTCGGCAATCACGACGTCCACCTGCTGGCCCGGGCCGACGGCGCCGACCCGCGGCCGCGCGACACCCTGGACGGGGTTCTCCATGCGCCGGACCGGGCCGAGCTCGTCGACTGGCTCTACCGGCGCCCGCTCCTCCACCGGGACGGGGACACCGTCCTCGTCCATGCCGGCCTGCTGCCCCAGTGGACGGTCGACGAGGCCGAAGGGCTGGCACGCGAGGTCGAGGACGCCCTGCGCGCCCCCGGGGCGAAGTGCCTCCTCGACCGCTACGCCGTGCCGCCACGCCGTTGGCGCTCGGACTTCACCCGCGGCGAGCGCCGCGACCGGGCGCTCGCCGTGTTCACGCTCATCCGGACGATCGACCACCGCGGCACCCCCCGGGGTGACTTCACCGGCGCCCCCTGGGAGGCGCCCGCGGACGCCCTCCCCTGGCACGAGGTTCCCGGGCGCAAGAGTGCCGATCACACGGTCGTCTTCGGCCACTGGGCGGCCCTCGGCCTGCGCATCGCGCCGGGGGTCCGGGCCCTCGACACCGGCTGCGCCTGGGGCGAGCGGCTGACTGCCCTGCGGCTCGAGGACGGCCAGGTCTTTCAAGTAACCAGCGAGCTCCGCCAGCGATGACCGACCCCTCGACCTCCGACGCCACCCCGTCCCCGCTGCCCCCGCTGCCCAGGACCCTGGCCCTGCTCCGCGAAGGGATCGACCGCGGCCTCCACCTGGGCGCCCAGCTCTACGTCTCCCGCGCGGGCGAGACGGTCGCCGACCTCGCCGTCGGTGAGGCTCGCCGCGGCGTGCCGATGACGCCGGAGACGATCACCCTCTGGCTGTCGTCCAGCAAGCCGACGGCGGCCGTCGCCCTCGCCCGCTTCTGGGAACGCGGCGCCCTCGACCTCGACGACCCGGTAGCCCGGTTCGTCCCCGAGTTCGCCGCCGGCGGCAAGGAGGGGGTAACCCTGCGCCACCTACTGACTCACACCAGCGGCATCCGCATGTTCGACGTCGGTTGGCCTCGGGAGACCTTGGGACGCGGTCATCGCGAAGATCTGCGCGCGCAAGCTCGAGCCGCGCTGGGACCCGGGCAAGAAGGCGGGCTACCACATGTCGTCGAGCTGGTTCATCCTCGGCGAGGTGCTCCGGCGGATCGACGGCCGGCCGTACGACCGGCTGATCCGCGAGGAGCTGTTCGAGCCGCTCGGCATGGCGGACTCCTGGGTCGGCATGAGCCCGGAGCAGTTCGCGGCCTACGGCGGCGAGGAGTCGGAGCGGATCGCGGTGATGTACGAGACCTCCGGACCGGAGCCGCGGCCCCACCGCTGGCACCAGGAGGACCACGTGGTCAACCCGTCGCCCGGCGGCAACGGGCGGGGGCCGATCCGCGAGCTTGGGCGCTTCTACGAGGCGCTGCTGGCGGGCGGTGTCGCGGCGAGCGGCGAGCGCCTGCTCACCCCCCAGACGGTCGAGGCGCTGACCGCCCGCCACCGGGTGGGGCTCTACGACCACACCTTCCGCCATGTCATGGACTGGGGGCTCGGCTTCATCGTCAACTCGGCGATCTACGACCAGCCGACCCTGCCCTACGCCTACGGTCCCCACGCTTCTCGACGCACCTACGGCCACAGCGGGTACAAGAGCTCCACCGCCTTCGCCGACCCGGAGAACCGCCTGGTCGTCGCCCTCGCCACCAACGGCACCCCCGGCGACGAAGACCACCTCGACCGCATGGAGAGCCTGTGCGCGGCGGTCTACGAGGATCTGGGGATCGTGGGCGGCGGGGCGGGGGATCGGGAGGAGCGGGAGGAGCGGGAGAGAGCGCGGAGAGCGGGGCGGGAACGTTCGCTGAGTAGAAGCCTTCGCCGAGGGGGTCGCCGGGCGCGGGCCGCGCGGCGCGGCTCCGGGACGGCGCGAGAACTTGAGGGCTGGCGGGGAAAACTCGCACCTCGGCATGGCCCGCGTCGGACCGGCATCGATGCACGAACAATCTCGCGGACGCGGTCCATGACGCCCTCCACCGCAGCCGCCCGGCCCGCGCCACGGGTCGACGTTCGCTGCCGTCGGGAGGCCGGATCCCTCGAGTCGAAACGGGCCGAAGGAACCCCGCTCTTGCGACGCCCGCGCTCACCGTCGGGTTGAGTGGGTCGCCTGGCCGGCGACCGCGACCCCGCGGACAGAACCACGCTCCTTCTCCCGTCGTTCGTGCAAGTACAATGACCTGCGTCCTGGCCCTCGAAACCCGAGAACAGGTGGCGACCGCGAAGGTCCTCTACAAATGGCGACTGGAGCGACGATTCGACTCCTCGAGCGGGACAACAACCGCCGGGGGGATCTCTTCGGCCAGTTGATGGCGGACCTCATCATCGCTCTGGGGTACGACCAGCCGCGACTCAACGTTCACAAGGCCGGTCGTGAGATCGACCTGATCGCAGAGCATCGCCATGAGCCCCGGCGGGCGATCGCGGAGTGCAAGGCGTCGAAGCGGCCGGTGGGCGGCGACGACGTGAACAAGTTCGTCGGTGCGCTCGACGCCGAGCGTGGATCGAAGGACGAGACTCCCGTCACCGGGTACTTCGTTTCCCTCGGGGGCTTCCGCGAAACCGCCCGAGAGCAGGAGAGGCAGGGACGGCGGAGCGAGATCGTCTTGCTGGACGGATCGCAGGTGGTGGACGAGATGGTCACCGGTCGCGTCTTGATCCCCAGGGAGCGAGCGACCGAAATGGCGGGGCGCTGCTGCCGGAACCTCGACGACCTGGAGCTTGATCCCGAGGCCGAGCTCCTCGCCCATGAGCGGGGCTGGATCTGGGCCGTCTATTACCTCGCGGGGAAGGCACGGACGCACGTCGTCCTGGTCCACTCGGACGGCACACCCCTCGCCAAGGCACTCGCCGAGGAGGTGATCACCGCCGACCAGACCTGCGGTGGGAATCTTGCCGAGCTGACCTGCCTGAACCCCGAGCCGCCCGCACGAGATGACGAACAGAGCGTAGAAGAAGCTCTGGCCGCCTACTCCGTGTACCTGGCGCACGAGTGCGGCTTCATCGAGCTCGACGGCTTGCCCGCCGACGGCGAGGTGGGAGCCCAACGACCACGGCTGGAGAACCTCTTCGTCCCCCTCCACCTGGACCTCGAACGGGACCTCGAACGGGACATCGATCGGGACATCGGACCGGATGTCGAGCCGGCGACCGGACCTAGATCCGAATCGACAGTTGAGCTTTCCGGCAAAGAGAAGCGCCGAGCCCTCGAGCGGCAGCCGGTCGGAGCAGCTCTCGATCACCACCCACGGCTCGCCCTGCTGGCGCCCCCGGGCGGCGGCAAGTCGACTCTGCTCAAGCGGCTGGCGATCGCGTACGCGGACCCCGGTCGTCTGCGGGAGGTCGCGGACGAGCTCCCGGACCGCGACTGGCTACCCCTCTTCTTCCGCTGCCGCGAGCTTCGCGACCTGGCCAGGAAGCCCTTCACGGAAATCTTGGCCGCCCTCACCCGGCACGAGCCCGTGCGCCACCATGCGGAGGTCTTCCGGGCAGAGGTCGACCGGGCGCTCCTGGCCGGCCGCGTCCTTCTCCTGGTCGACGGGCTGGACGAGATCTCCGACTCCGGTGACCGCGCCGCCTTCGTCTGCACGTTGCGCTCGGCGCTCCAGGCCTACCCCGAGACCGCCTTGGTGGTCACCTCCCGGGAGGCCGGGTTTCGCCACGTGGCAGCCCACCTGGCACCCGTCTGCACGAAGGCCACCCTCTCACCTTTCGACGCGGACGACATCCGGCGCCTGAGCCTCGCCTGGCACACCGAGGTGATCGGGGATACCGCGAAGGTCCGCGCCGACGCCGAAGAGCTCGCCGCCGCCATCATCGCGAACGACCGCATCCACCGCCTCGCGGTCAATCCCCTTCTCCTCACAACCCTGTTCCTGGTCAAGCGCTGGGTCGGCCGGCTCCCGACCCGACGGGCGATCCTCTACGGCAAGGCAGTCGAGGTCCTGCTCATGACCTGGAACGTCGAAGGCCACGAGCCACTCCGCGAAGAAGAGGCCATGACCCAGCTCTGCTACGTGGCGTCCGCCATGATGCTCGAGGGGGTCCAGAAGATCAGTCGCCCGCGGCTCGGCGCCCTCCTCCAGGCGGCCCGGGAAGCGCTCCCGACCGAGCTCGGGTTCGTCGAGCAGTCGGTGGAAGAGTTCATCCACCGGGTCGAAGACCGGAGCAGCCTGCTCATGATGGCGGGTCACGACGTCGAGGACGGCCGGCTGGTCGAGTTCTTCGAGTTCCGGCACCTGACGTTCCAGGAGTTCCTCTGTGCCCGGGCCATGGTCGAAGGCTGGCACCCCGGTCGGTCCGACGACGACACGCTCGTCAGCGTCCTGGAGCCACACTTCGAGGACGAAGCCTGGCGCGAGGTGATCCCCCTCGCCGCAGTCCTGGGGGGAAAAGAGACCGAGGCACTCATCGAACGACTGACGGAGACGCTCGACCGGCTCGATCCCGCAGATCTTCCCAGAGTGCCTCTGCCCCCCGCCCTCCTTGCACTGGGGAATTGCCTTGCCGACGAGGCCGCCGCAAGACCGGAGACGATCCGAGCGGCACTCCGTCAGTTGGTACGGTACGAGGGACCTCTAGGAACGGCAAGCTTCCTGCGCACCCTGGCCCGCGGGCGATACGGTGCCGAGCTTCTCGCAGAAGCTCGACGAGCGTACTCCGGAGAAGCTCCAGCGTTGTTGCGCGCGGCCAGCGCACTTGGGCATGTAGCGTGGCAGGGAGCCATCGAAAGCGAAGACCTCGAAGAGTTTAGAGGAGCATCGAGACACTTCCATCAGCTCTTGTCGAGCCCTGATCCCCTGCCCCGGTGCGAGGGGGCACTCGCCGTTGGGTACCTGGCCCGCGCTCTGGCTGAGAACCCGCGCGGCGCGCAATTCCTGGAGGACCCTGACCTCCTCAAGCTCCTTCACTCGTCGGCCGGCCTTGTCCAATCACTGGCCTTCTCGGACACTCCACGGGAGCAACTCGCGAGCTGCCTCGCGCTCGGATATTTGGCGTCCTCCCGCGCGTGGAGCCCTCCGACGGAGCCCGACGTTCTCGGGCGACTCTTCGAGGTATGGCAACACGGAGTCGAAGAAGATCTGCGGGACGTCGCGGCATGGGCTCTCGGGTCCCAGCCTCTGCTCTTGGATAGGGACTCCAGGATCTGCTCTTCCGTACAGCGCACCGAGCTCGCGCAACTCCTGGCGACGCAGCAGGAGCTGTTGACCAGGGGTGAGTACCTGGAGGAAGCCACGCGACTGGCACCAGCCCTGATCGTGGCGTGGTATCTCCACGCCCTGGATGATGCAGAGATCGCTCGCCGACTGCGAAGTCTCCTGGCACCGTTTGGCAATGTCCTCCTCAACAGCCTGGACGTCTACGAGGAGCTCGTGGACCACATCGAGCAGGCTGCAGGCTGAAAGAGCAACCCCTTGCCTCAGCGGTACACCCGACGGCAGCCCGCGAACTACGCGGACGGCGGCCTGCGAGTCGCCCACACCCGGACCTACTCGCCAACGTGTTTCAAAGCCTGTTCGAGCAGGTCGGTCGAGACATAGAGTCCCTCGTGGCGCAGCCGCTCCAGCAGAGGCCGAGCGGCAGGCACGACACCCTTTCTCTTCGCCCGGAGCACCACGCCGAGAGTTCCGATGACTGGGACGTCAATCGACGCAGCACACCGGCGCGCCTCGAGATCGTCCAGCACGGCTCGAGAGCTCGCACTACCCTCTGAAGCCGCGAGAACCTGTGATTCCCCGGGACCGAGATCCCAGGCTTCGATGACTTTGGAAACGGACCGGTCGGGCTCGATCCTGACGCCCGAGATCCCGGCGAGCTCGTCGATGGCTTCCTCGCCATCGGGCTTGGCGCTCACCTCCCGAACGACCATTTCCGGAACGACCAGCTCGTCGGCAAGCTGGCATAGCAGGCTCAACTGACCGACCTTCCCGAGAAGGATGAGTGGCGAAGCGTTCGCCACCCACCGTCTACTCATGCTCGATCTCTTCGATGAGCTCTTCGAGAGTGACCTGGCAGGCCGGGACCTTGCGCCGGAAGAGCTCTTCGAGGAACTGCGCCCGAGACAACCCGGCGATCTCCGCCGCCTTCTCCTGGGACAGGCGGCCCTGGGCGTACCACTGGACGGATGCGGCGATGCGCATCTCGTCCGCGAACTCTTTCGGCGAGAGCCGGAGGGCTGCGAACGCGGAGGACGGGAGGTCGTAGGCGATGTTGGCCATGGTTGATCTCGCGATCGGACGGCGCCGCCGGAGATGTTCCGCGACGGGGACCCTCGAGATCGTTCAAGCGT
The DNA here is from genome assembly GCA_963843755.1 of uncultured Acidobacteriota bacterium. Classification (GTDB taxonomy): domain Bacteria; phylum Acidobacteriota; class Thermoanaerobaculia; order Multivoradales; family DATKCC01; genus CAWJLS01. Next base: position 445,989 of record CAWJLS010000007.1, on the reverse strand, counting down.
ACCAAAGGGGCGGGGTCGCGAAGGGGCTGCGCCTCGGGCAATGCATCGCGATGCGGGGTTTCTGGGCTTCAATCGACATTGGAATGCAGGTTCTCAGCTCTCCAACCGACATAGGGATGCAGACCGCGCCGGGACGGACCGTCGCCCCTGTATGATCCGCGTGCCCATGACCAAGCCTTACCAGCGTGCGCTGTTCATCTTCCGGCGGGATCTGCGGCTGGCGGACAACACGGCGCTGGCGCGGATCGCGGAGCTGGCGGAGGAGGTGGTGCCGTGCTTCGTGTTCGATCCGCGGCAGGCGGACCCGGAGGAGAATCCGTACTTCTCGGCGCCGGCGTTCGAATTCATGCTGGAGTCGCTGGGGGATCTGGACCGGCAGCTCCGGGAGGCGGGCGGGCGGCTCTATCTCTACCGGATCGATCTGTCGGCGATCATCTCCAAGTGGATCGGTGAGACCGAGAACGGGGCGGTGGCGGTGAACCGGGACTACACCCCCTTCGCCCGGGAGCGGGACGCCGAGATCGAGGAGCTGTGCGCTTCCCGCGGGATCGCGTTCGTCCAGGAGCACGACGCGCTGCTCGTACCACCGGACCGGCTGCGCACGGGGCAGGGGACGACGTACAAGGTGTTCACTCCGTTCTGGCGGGCGGCCCGCAAAGAGATCGTGCCCCGGCCCCACGGCGTGCCGAGAACCTCCTGGGTGACGGAGGACGACCCGCAGGCGCTGTCACTCGAGGAGGCGTGGGAGCTGCTCCCCCGGCAGACTCCGGATCTCTGGGTCCGCGGCGGCCGGGCGCGGGGGCTGGCAATCCTGGACCGGCTCGGCACGTTCGACGCCTATGCGGAGACCCGCGACCGGCTGGCGGAGGAGGACGGTACGACCGGCCTTTCGGCCCACCACAAGTTCGGCACGGTGTCGATCCGCGAGACCTACCACCGGGCGGTCGCGGCCCTCGGCGAGGAGCACGAGCTGGTACGCCAGCTCTGGTGGCGGGACTTCTTCACCCAGATTGCCTGGCACGACCCGGCGGTCTTTGGCAGGTCGTTCCGGCGAAGCTGCGACCGGATCGTCTGGGAGAACGACGAGGCGCTGTTCGCCGCCTGGTGCGCGGGGCGCACAGGCTTCCCCATCGTCGACGCCGGCATGCGCCAGCTCGCCGCCACGGGCTGGATGCACAACCGGGCGCGCATGATCACGGCCTCGTTCCTGGTCAAGGATCTGCACGTCGACTGGCGCCGGGGCGAGCGTTGGTTCGCCAATCACCTGGTCGACTACGATCCGGCGGTCAACAACGGGAGCTGGCAGTGGGCCGCCTCCACCGGCGCCGACGCCCAGCCCTGGTTCCGGGTGTTCAACCCGTGGCGGCAGCAAAAGAAGTTCGACCCGGGGGGTGAGTACGTCCGGCGCTGGGTGCCGGAGCTGGCCGGCCTCGACGGCACGCTGATCCTCGCCCTCGAGAGCAAGCGCCCGGCGGGCCTGAGCCGGGAGGAGTACCCGGACCCGGTCGTCGACCACCGCGCACGGGCCGAGCGAGCCAAGGAGCTCTTCCGGGAGGTCCAGGAGTGAGCAGAGCATGACCGAGAGCACGGAGACTCCGGGCCCAGACCGCCCGAGCGAACGGCCAGGCGATCGACCCGGAAAGCGGCCCGGCGATCGACCGGGAACTTGGGAGAGCCTGATCCGGGCCATGAGGTCGTGGCGCACGGCCTCCGTGGTGCTCCTCTCCTTCGCCTCCGGGATGCCCCTCGGCCTGGTCTGGATCGGCATTCCGGACTGGCTGGCTTCGATCGGGGTCGACATCCGGGTGATCGGCCTGATCACCCTCGCCCAGGCGCCGTGGACCTTCAAGTTCCTCTGGTCGCCGTTGATGGACCGCTACGCGCCGCCGTTCTGGGGGCGCCGCCGCGGCTGGGTGGCGATCGCCCAGGTGGCGCTCCTCGGGCTCACCCTGATGCTCGCGGGCGTCGGCAGCGATCCGGACACCGCTTGGGTGGTCGGCGCCGTGGCGCTGGCCATCGCGTTCGCCTCGGCGAGCCAGGACATCGCTTACGACGCCTACGTGGTCGACGTCCTCCACAAGGACGAGCAGGGGGTGGCCGCCGGCGCCAAGATCGCGGTCTACCGGGCGGCGATGTTCGTCGCCGGCGGCGGCGCCATCACCCTGGCCGGGACGTTCTCCTGGAAGTGGACCGCCATCGGGCTGGCGGCGCTCTACCTGCCGATGCTGGTGATCACCTGGAAGGCGCCGGAGCCGGAGATGAAGGTGGTCTCGCCGCGGACGCTCAAGGAGGCGGTCTGGTACCCGTTCCTCGGCTTCCTCTCCCGCCACCGGGCACTCGAGATCCTGGCCTTCGTCTTCACCTACAAGTTCGGCGACAACCTGGCCCAGGCCCTGCTGCGCCCGTTCCTGGTCGACATGGGCTATACCGCCGTCGACCGGGGGGTCGCCTTGGCGACGGTGGCGATGATCGCGATCCTCGTCGGCGCCTTCCTCGGCGGGGCGCTGACCACGCCGCTGGGGCTGGGCCACGCGCTCTGGCTGTTCGGTTTTCTCCAGATCTTCTCGAACGTGGGCTACATCCTGGTCGCCCACAGCGCGATCAACCGGCCGCTCATGTACGGCGCCATGGGGTTCGAAAGCTTCACCCAGGGGCTCGGCACCGGCGCCTTCTTGACGCTCCTGCTGCGCATGACCCAGAAGCGCTTCTCGGCGACCCAGTACGCCCTGTTCTCCAGCCTGTTCGGCATCCCCCGCCTGTTCGGCGGACCGCTCTCCGGCTTCATGGTCTACGGCATGGGCTGGACCAACTTCTTCTGGCTGTCGATGGTCGCCGGCATCCCCGGGCTCCTGCTGCTCCAGCGCTTCTCCCCCCTGGGCACCCGCGAGCCCCGCTTCACCGTCGAGGAGACCGACCACAGGCCGCCCCTGGGCCGGTTCGGCCTGGCCTGGCGCGGCGCGGTGGGGGCGGTCGCCGGGCTGGCCGGCGGCGCCTTCCTGGTCGGCCTGATGGAGGCGCTGAGCACCTACGGCGACTCCAAGGGGGCGCGGTTCCCGCTCGGCGAGGCGCTCGCCGGACTTTCGACACCGTCCGAGATGGGCGACTGGTTCACCCTGATCGGGCTGCTCGCCTTCGGCGTCATCTGCGGCCTGCTCGTGGCGGCCTACAGCGCCGCCCGCCACGGGGCGGCCGAGGGGCTGGGCCTCGACGACGAGGACCACGGGCTCGCCGAGCCTTCCACCTGAGTTCTGACTCGTTCGACCGGGAGGTGTACACCATGGATTCGAACCACCGCTTTGCCGTCGCTCCCGCCAGCGCCCCCGCCGCCGCGACTGTCGCGGCGCGGGCCCTCGCTCTGGCTCTCCTACTGGCGATCGCCGGGGCCGCGGCGGCGACGGCGGCTCCGCCGGGAGACTCCCCAGGACAGGCAGACGCCGACCCGGTCCAGGTCGCCCGCGCCTGGCGGACCGACCACGCCGCCGAGATCGTGCGCGACTACGCCGCCCTGCTGTCGATGCCCAACGTGGCGCGCGACACCAAGGACATCCACGCCAACGCCGAGCGCCTCCGCGACCTGCTCGCCGCCCGCGGCGTCGACGCCACCCTCTGGCAGCTCCCGGACCAGCCGGAGGTGCCGCCGATCGTCTACGGCGTGCTTCCCGCGGCGGCAAACAGCACGGGCACCGGCCACACGATCGGCATCTACGTCCATTACGACGGCCAGCCGGTCGACCCGACCCAGTGGACCGCCACCGAGCCTTACAAGCCGGCCCTCTACGACGGACCGATCGAAGACGGCGGCAAGCCGATTCCGTTCCCCGCCGCCGGCGAACCGGCCGACCGGGAGCGGGGGACGTGGGGCGAGTGGCGCCTCTACGCCCGCTCGGCCGGCGACGACAAGGCACCGTTCCCGGCCATCCTGGGAGCCCTCGACGCGTTGCAGGCCGCCGGCATCGCACCGAGCGCCAACCTGGTCTTCTTCTTCGAAGGCGAGGAGGAGGCGGGCTCGACCCATCTGGGCGAGTACATGAAGGCCCACCCCGAGGAGCTGAAGGTCGACACCTGGCTGATCTGCGACGGCCCGGTCCACCAGAGCCGCCGTCCGCAGCTCGTCTTCGGGGTGCGCGGCTACACCGGCCTGGACATCACCGTCTACGGCGCCACCCGCTACCTCCACAGCGGCCACTACGGCAACTGGGCTCCCAACCCGGCACTCCGCCTGGCCCAGTTGCTGGGGAGCATGAAGGACGACGACGGCCGGCCGCTGGTCGATGGCTTCTACGACTCGACCGTCCCACCCAGCGACGCCGAGCGCCGGGCGATCGCGGCGCTGCCGGACTACGACGATCAGCTCCGCAAAGAGCTCGGCCTGGCCGAGACCGAGATGCACGATGCGCCGCTCGCCGAGCGGCTCCTCTACCCGTCGCTCAACATCCGCGGCATGGTGAGCGCCGCCGTCGGCGACGAGGCCCGCAACGTCATCCCGACCGAGGCCACGGCCACCCTCGACCTCCGGCTGGCCAAGGGCAACGACCCGGCGGCCATGCTCGACCTGGTGGAGGCGCACATCCGCAAGCAGGGGTACTTCATCGTCCGGGAGGACCCGGACCTCGAGACCCGCCTCGCTCACCCGAAGATCGCCAAGGTGATCCGCCGGCCCGGCTACCCGGCGGCCCGCGCGTCGATGAGCGACCCGGCGGTCCAGCCGGTGATCGCCGCCGCCCGCCGGGTGGCGGGCGACGACCTGGTGCTGCTGCCGACCCTCGGCGGCTCCCTGCCGCTCTACCTGTTCAACGACCGGCTCGGCGCGCCGGCGGTGATCGTGCCGATCGCCAACCACGACGACAACCAACACGGGCCGGACGAGAACCTGCGGATCGAGAACCTCTGGTACGGCATCGACCTGATGACGGCGCTGTTCACCATGAGGTGACCGGGCGAACGCGCCTACGGCTGCGTCCGCGGCGCGACCTCGAGGACCGACCCCTCATCCCCCGAGACGGTCACGTCGCAGACGAAGTCGTGCTCCTTGCAGATCTGCTCGAGGGCCTCGCGCGCGGGCTTGTCGTGGATCTGTACCGACATGGTCCCCTGGATCGCCGGGTCGATCTTCACCTTCATGTCGGCGATCCGCCCGAACGCCCCGAGCACGTCGCGGATCGGCGCGTCCTCGAGCTCCAGGTTGACCGGTTCGCCCAGAGGATCCGCCGCCTTGTCGTCAGCCTTCTTCGGCGGCGTGTAGTCGGGGTCCGGCGCGAACTCCAGCACGCCGTCCTCGAAGGTCCACCGGCAGCCGAGCGCGTCGCAGGCCGCGTCCATCACGGTCGTCACCCGGGCGTTGTTGAGCGTGATGGTCAGGTCACCGTCGATCGAGGGATCGATCTTGACCTCCTTTGCCTCGAGGATCTGGCCGAACGACTGCAGCACCTTCTGCCCGGAGGCGTCCTTCAGCGCGACGTCGATCCGCTCTTCCTTGGCGCCGGCAGCGGCGGCGAATGCCCCGGCGGCCAGCACGATGACGATCCACAGCGGCGTCTTCTCGGTGATCCGGCTCATGGTCTCTCTCCTCGTTGGATGATCATCTGGCCGCGCCAGGGCGTCCCGCCGTCGGCGGGCACCCCGGACAGGAGCACGGTGCCCCTGCCGCGGCCGGCGTCGAGCACGACCACCGAACCCACGTTGACCATCGAGACGTGCGCCTCCGGCGCCTCCACCGGCGGGTCGCGCCGCAGCAGCGGCACGACCCAGAGGGCGGCCACGACCAGGGCGACCGCCGCGGTGGCGAGCCACCGGCCCGGCGCGGCGCGGTGCGACGGCGCGTCGAGCGCCCGCCGGGCGACCCGCTCGACCGCCGGACCGGACGGCTCCAGCGCGCGGCACAGTCGCTCGTCGATCGCGCGATGATGTCGGGTGTCGGGAGTCATGATGGGTCCTCCAGGACTTTGGCGAGACGGGCGCGCGCCCGGTGGACGCGCATCTTGAGCGCCGACGGCGAGATCCCGAGGACCCGTGCCGCCGCCGCGCCCGACAGCTCGCCGCCGGCCACCAGCAGCAGCGCTTCGCGCTCCCGCGCGGACAGCCGGCGGATCGCCGCCAGGGTCCGGGAGAGCTCCCGCCGCCGGATCGCTCGCGCCTCCGGGCTGGCTGCCGCCGCGACGCCGACGAAACCGACCGCGTCGGCAGCGCCGTGACCGTCGGCGAGGGCGGTGAGCGGCGCGGTCAGGCGGCGCTTCCAGAGCGCCCGCGAGGCCCGCCGCCGGGCCACCGCGAAGGCGAACGCCTCCGGCGACTCGGGCGGTCCGTGGCGCCGCCAGCGCCCGACCAGGGCCGCCAGCGCCTCCTGGGACGCCTCCTCGGCCAGGTCGCCCGCCCCGAGCCGCCCCAGGCAGTAGCGGAGCAGCCGAGGGGCCAGGGCGCGCACCGTCGTCTCCATGTCCATCGTGGGGAGAGTACCCGGGAGGGGCGAACGGTCACGTTTCTGGATCGCCCCCTCTCGCGCTACTCTAGGAGTCTGCGACCACGTCCTTCCCATGACGACACCTCCCGACCACCCGCCCGAGGCGCCGCAAGCGCCCGGCACGGCCCCCCTCCAGATCCCCGGGGACACGACGCCCACCTGGGAGCTGGAGATGCTGGTGTCGGGCGTCGTCATCTTCGGGCTCTTCCAGCTCCCTCCGCTGTTCGCCAGGGGGCTCAGCGCGCTCCTCCCGCGCTTCACCGGCAACGCCCAGGCGCTCCTGTCCGGGGGGCTCCTGTTGGCCGAGGCGGCCGTTTTCGCGCTCATCACCGCCTTCGTGGTGCACCTCGTCTCCCGGACCTTTTGGGTGGCCCTCGTCGGCCTGCACTCGGTCTATCCCGAGGGCGTGCGGTGGGACCGCCTGCGCCGGGGGCCGATGTTCACCGAGATCTCCCTCGCTCGGGAACGGACGCTGCCGGAGCGCATCGAGGCGGTGGACAACTTCTGCGCCGTGATCTTCGCGTTCGCCTTCCTGGCGGCCATCGTGGTGGTGTTCGGCGCGGTGCTCCTGGCCGTGGCCACCCTCGTCTCCCTGGGAATCTCCCAGGTCTTCTTCGGCGGGCAGACCGTCGCCCAGCTTCCCGTGCTCCTGATCCTCGCATTCGCCGTCCTCGTCGCGACGATCACCCGCCTCGACCGCCGCTTCGGCGCCCGCCTCGCGCCGGGCTCGCGGCGGGCGCGCGTGCTGCGTGTGCTCGTGGCCGCCGTGTACATCGTGCTGGCGCGGCCCCTCTACGGTCCGATCTTCAACACCCTCTCCACCAACGTCCGCACCCGGGTGATGATGCCGCTGCTCTTCGGCCTGCTCTTCCTGAGCTTCGGGGCGGCGGCGATGCACCTGCGCCTGTACAGAGGCGGGGATCTGCCGCGCGCCCTCTCCTACGTCCCGGCGGAGGCCTCGGAGCAGACGGTGGACTTCAGGAGCTACGCCGACCAGCGCACAGGCGCGGCTGCCCGTGCGGCCGTCCCGTTCATCCAGTCGGACATCGTCCGCACGCCGTACGTCCGGCTCTTCGTACCGTACGTGCCCGACCGGGACGACCCGACCCTCGCCTCTTGCCCGGAGGCCACCCCTCCCGGCGGCGACGACTCCCGGTCGCCGGACGCGCGGGCGGCGGGCGCCATCCGGTGCCTGGCCGAAGAGCATGCCGTGGAGCTCGACGGGAGCCCTCGCCCGGATCTCGACTTCCGGTTCACCACCGACCCCGGAAGCGGGCTCCTCGGCATCGTCACGTACATCTCCACGAGCAGCCTCCCCCGGGGGCGGCACGTCCTCACCGTCAAGGCTTCACCGCCCGCGCCGGGCGTGGCCGCCGAGCTGGCGTCCCCCGGCCACGCCGTCATTCCGTTCTGGCTGTAACCGCGGCTCACTCCAGCCCGCGGCGGGTCACCAGGTAGGTGGCGAAGCTGCCCAGCCAGTGGCCGCCCTCGTAGTGCTCGCCGGTCACCGCCGCCAGGCCGGCCTCGGCGTGGGCACGGGCGGCGGCGGCGAGGGTCGGGATGCGCGGGTCGCCCGCCGGCAGCCCGGCGGCCATCCCTTCGAGCATCCAGGCGCGGGAGAGGTTGAGGCCGTCCAGATGGGCGAGCTTCGGATCGCTCGGGTCGGTCACCACGGCCGGCTTCAACCACGTCTGCCGCCCGTTCCTCCGAGGCGGCCGCGGTCGTCCCGGCGAGCGGGATGCCCGGCAGGAAGGCGCCGAGCCAGGCGGCGTAGGCCGGCGGGTCGAGCACCCGGCGCACCAGGTCGGCCTCGGCGATGCACGGCGAGAGGAAGTCCTGCCCGCCCGGCTCGTAGCTCAGGGGACAGTTCCGGTCTCCCAGGTAGTAGTCGCCGATCCTCGAGCGCAACAGGTCGCGCATGGCGTCGTCGCCCGCGATCCCCGCCCAGTCCCAGATCAAGCCGAAGGCAAACGCGGTCTGGGCGTGCTCGCCGATGCGGATCGGATCGGTCAGCTTGGGCAGCCAGGTGCGGATGCGATCGGCGGCGGCCCGCTCCAGCGGCTCCAGGGTCTTCGACCACTCCGCCGCCTGGGGGTCGTCCCACTCGCGCAGCTCGGCGGCGAGCTGGAGCAGCCAGGCGAGGCCGTACGGCCGCTCGAAGGAGACCCGGCCCTCCCCCTGGAGGTAGGCCACCTCGCCGGCGATGTGCTCCGGCGTCAGGCTCTGGGCCAGGGCGGCCCGGGCCTGCGGAGCGAAGTCGGCCTCGGGAAAGGTGCGGGCGAGGCGCGCCAGCAGCCAGTGGCCGTGGACCGAGGAGTGCCAGTCGTAGCAGCCGTAGAACGCGGGGGTGAGCTGGCGCGGCGGCGCCACGTCGGCGTCGCTCCGGAGCACGTGGGCGATCTTGTTCGGGTACTCCTGGTGGACGCAGGCCAGGGCCAGGCGTGCGAAGCGGGCGGCGGTGGCCGCGGTCAGCGCCGCCTCGGCCGGCGCGGCGGCCCGGGTCGCGGCATCGCCGGGCGCGGCGCCGGCCGCGCGGGTGCAGACGGCGCCGAGCAGCAGGAGCGCCAGGAGCAGGACGGGGCGGCCGGCCCCGGAGGCGACCGGGCGAGCCGGAGCACGCGGAACGGAACGGGGCGGAGACGGGATCGTCGCTCGGACTCTCATGGCGAGCATCCTACCCGCTGCCCCGTCACGCCGATGGCATATCCTTCCCAGGATCATGCGCGCCTCCAGCCCCGCCTCCGAGACCGCCCGCCGCCGCCTCTCGCCGCTCCTGCCGGCAGCCCTCGCGCTGCTGGCCGCCCTCGCCTGCTTCGCCGTCGTCGCCTGCTCTTCCGGCACGGCGGCCGCGCCCCGAGCCAGCGCCGCAACGGCGGCGAGCGCCCGGGAGAACGCCGAGCCGGCGGTTCCCGTCCCTGTCGACCTCGACGCCCAGCTCCCCACCGACCCGACCCTGCGCAAGGGACGCCTCGACAACGGCTTGACCTACTACGTGCGCCGCAACGTCGCGCCGGAGAACCGCGCCGAGCTGTGGCTGGTGGTCAACGCCGGCTCGTTGCTGGAGGACGACGATCAGCAGGGCCTGGCCCACCTGATCGAGCACATGGCGTTCAACGGCACCCGCCACTTCCAGCACCAGGAGCTGGTCGACTACCTGGAGTCGATCGGCATGCGCTTCGGGCCGGATGTCAACGCCTACACCAGCTACGACGAGACGGCCTACCTGCTGCAGGTGCCGACCGGCCGCTCCGGCGCCCTCGACAAAGGGCTCCAGATCCTCGAAGACTGGGCCGGCGGCGTCACCTTCGACCCGAAGGAGATCGATCAGGAGCGGAAGGTGGTGACCGAGGAGTGGCGCCTGGGCCGCGGCGCCGCGGGGCGCTTGCGGGACGCGGAGATCCCGGTGCTGTTCGCCGACTCGCGCTACGCCCAGAGGCTGCCCATCGGCTCGCGGAAAGTCCTGGAGACCGCCTCGCGCGAGACGATCGAACGTTTCTACAAGGATTGGTATCGGCCGGACCTGATGGCGGTGATCGCGATCGGCGACTTCGACCCCGACCGGGTCGAGCGAACCATCCGCCACCGGTTCTCCGGCCTCGAGAACCCGAAGCCCGAGCGGCCGCGAACGGTGTACGAGATCCCCGGCCACGACCAGACCCTGTTCGCCCGGTTCACCGACCCGGAGCTCACGGTCACCTCGGTGTCGGTCTACACCAAGCTTCCCCGCAAGCAGGAGGACACGGTCGGCGACTACCGCCGGGGCCTGGTCGAGGGCGTCTACCACGGCATGATCAACGACCGGCTCTACGAGATCGGCCACCGCCCGGACCCGCCGTTCCTCTACGCCTCGTCGGACTCCGACTCCCTGGTGCGCACCGCCGACTTCGACGAGCTCGATGCCGGGGTGACCGAAGGCGGGGTGCTGCCCGGGCTCGAGGCGCTGCTGACCGAGATCGAGCGGGTCCATCGCCACGGGTTCACCGAGGGCGAGCTCGAACGCACCAAGAAGAGCCTGCTGCGGGCCTACGAGCGCACCTGGGTCCAGCGGGAGAACCGGAGCTCCGGCTCCTACGCCGCCGAGTACTCGCGCAACTTCCTCGAGGGCGAGCCGATCCCGGGGATCGCGGCGGAGGTGGAGATGGCCCGCCGCTACCTGCCGGAGATCACCCTGGACGAGGTCAACGCCCTCGCCCAGGTCCGGACGGCGGAGGCGGACCGGGTGATTCTCCTGACCGGGCCCGAGAAGTCGGCGGACACACTGCCTTCGAAGGACGACCTGCTGGCGGTGTTCCAGAAGGTCCGCCAGCAGCCGGTCGAGGCCTACACCGACGCGACCCCCGACGGCCCGCTGATGGCCGAGACGCCGACCCCGGGGTCGATCGTCGCGCGGCGCCGGCTCCCGAAGCTCGGCGTCATCGAGTGGACGCTCTCGAACGGCGTCCGCATGGTGCTCAAGCCGACCGACCTGCGCAAGGACCAGGTGCTGCTGACCGGGTTCAGCCCGGGCGGCAGCTCGCTGGTGCCCGACGAGGACTACCTGAGCGCCTCCTACGCCGCCGAGGCCGTCTCCCTCGGCGGCCTCGGAGACCACGACGAGCTGGCACTGGCCAAGCTGATGGCCGGCAAGGTGGCCAAGGTCAGCCCGTACATCGACGAGCTCGAGCAGGGGGTCGACGGTGCCTCCTCCGCCGACGACCTGGAGACCCTCTTCCAGCTCGTCCACCTGGCCTTGACGGCTCCCCGGCTCGACCGTGAGGCCATCACCTCCTACAAGGACCGGGTACGGCCCCTGCTCCGGAACCGTCTCGCCGACCCGGAGCAGGTCTTCATCGAGGAGATGTACAAGCGCCTCTCCGGCGACCACCTCCGGCGCCAGCCGCTGACCCCCGAGCGCCTCGACGCCATCGACCCGGACCGGGCGCTGGCGATCTACCGCGACCGCTACGCCGACGCCTCCGAGCTGACGTTCGTCCTGGTCGGGGCGTTCGACCCGGCGGCACTCGAGCCGATGGTCACCACCTACCTGGCCAGCCTGCCCTCCACCGACCGCCACGAGACCTGGCGCGACATCGGGATCGTGCGCCCGGAGACGCCGGCCGAGGTGGTGGTCCGCCGCGGCATCGAGCCCAAGGCGGACGTCTGGATCGTCCTCGGCCAGCCCGCCGACCCGCAGGCCCTGGACCGGCAGACCCGGAGGGTGATGAGCGCCTTCGGCCGGGCGCTCGAGATCCGCCTCCGGGAGGTGATGCGCGAGGACCTGGGAGCGGTCTACAACGTCAGCGTCAGCACGGAGCTGAGCTGGCGGCCGCAGGGCCGGGTGAGCACGTCGATCCGGTTCGGCTGCGCCCCCGAGCGGGCGCGCGACCTCGTGGAGACAGTCCACCAGGAGATCGAGCGCATCGAGCGGGGGGACGTCTCAGAGGAGCTGGCGGACAAGGTGCGCCAGATCCTCCTGCGCCAGCACGAGACCGACACCGAGGACAACAGCTTCTGGCTCGGCGCCCTGGCCGATGCCTACCGCCGGGGCGAAGACCCGACCGGGCTGCTCGACTTCGACGACACGGTCCGCGGCCTGAAGCCCGCGGACCTGTCGGCGATCGCCCGCCGCTACGTCGACTGGAAGACGCGGGTGGTCGGCCTCCTCCTGCCCGAGGGCTGAACGGTCCGATGCCGCGCCCAGAACCTCCCGGGAGCCAGGGCCCGCCCGCCGCCGTCCGCGACCTCGAACCGTCCGCCGAGCAGATGCGTCGCCTCGTCGAGGCGGCCCTGGAGCGGATCGTCGCCCACGTCGAGAGCCTGCCGGAGCAGGCGGTGACCTACGACCGGCCGCCGACGGAGATCGCCCGCGAACAGGTCGCCCCGCTCCCGGAGGCCGGCCGCCCCGTCGAGGAGCTCCTCGACCTCCTGTTCGACCAGGCCCTGCCGCAGTCGTTCAACTCGGCGGCGCCGGGCTACCTGGGGTTCGTGCCCGGGGGCGGCCTGTTTGCCGCCGCCGTCGGAGACCTGATCGCCGCCGCCACCAACCGGTTCACCGGCGTGCTCGCCGCCGCCCCGGCCCTGGTCCAGCTCGAGGCCAACGTGCTCCGCTGGCTCGCCGAGGCGATCGGCTTTCCCGCGGAGACGCGCGGCATCCTGACCAGCGGCGGCTCCCTGGCCGCCTTCAGCGCCGTGGTCACCGCCCGGCGCGAGCGCCTGGGCGAGGACTTCCTCACCGGCACCCTCTACGTCTCCGACCAGGCCCACCACAGCCTCGCCAAGGCGGCGGTGCTCGCCGGGTTCCCGGCGGCCAACGTGCGGGTCGTCCCGACCGACGGCGCGTTCCGCATCCGCCTCGGCCGGCTGCGGGAGGCGATCGCCGCCGACCGCCGCCGCGGCCTCGATCCGTTCTTCGTCGTCGGCAACGCCGGCACCGTCAACACCGGCGCGGTCGATCCCCTGAACGGGCTCGCCGACCTGGCGGCCGACGAGAAGATGTGGTTCCACGTCGACGGTGCCTATGGCGCCTGCTTCGCGCTCACCGACGCCGGCCGGCAGACCCTGGCCGGGCTCGAGCGGGCCGATTCGCTGGTGCTCGACCCCCACAAGGGGCTGTTCATCCCGTACGGCACCGGGGCCCTGCTGGTGCGCGACGGCGCCGCCCTGCGCCGGGCCCACGCCTTCGGCGCCGACTACCTGCCGGAGGATCACGGCGACGTCGGCCTGGCCGACCCCCACCTCGACTCGCCGGAGCTCTCGCGCCATTTCCGGGGGCTGCGGGTCTGGCTCCCGCTCTCCCTCTACGGCTTCGGGCCGTTCCGCCGGGCCCTGGCCGAGAAGCTGGAGCTGGCCCGCTGGCTGGCGGACGAGCTGCGGGCGACCCCGCACGTCCGCATCGTGGCGGAGCCGGAGCTGTCGCTGCTCGCCTTCCGGGTCGAGCCGCCCGAGGTCAATGGCGCGCAGCGGGGGGAGCGGCTCGATCGGCTGAATCGGGAGGTCATCGAGCAGGTCAACCGGCGCCGGCGGACGTTCCTGACCGGCACGCGGGTCGGCGGGCGGTTCGTCATCCGCGTCTGCGTGCTCTCGGTCCGCACCCACCGGGAGACCATCGAGGCGGCGCTCGACGACATCCGAACGGCGATCGCCGAGGTGACCGTGGAGCACACCGCCTCCTGCTAAACTGCGCCGAAGCCCGCCAGGACGCACTTCCATCAGTTGCCGTCGCTTCCATCGGCCGGGGCCGCGCGATCGACTGACGCCACGCACAGCTCCAGGGAACCACGCGATGCATCGAACCGTCTGCCCTCTCCACGCGCTCCTCTTCTTCGTCGCTCTCGCCTTGGCACGCCCCAGCGGCGCGGCCGAGCGCTCGCCGCTGCGAGGCCTGATCTACCCCCGGACCCAGCGGGTCGAGCAGGTGGACGTCTACCACGGCGTGGAGGTGAAGGACCCCTACCGCTGGCTCGAGCAGGACGTGCGCGAGTCCGACGCGGTGCGTGAATGGGTGGAGGCGGAGAACGAGGTCACCTTCCGGTACCTCGCCGGCATCCCGGAGCGCAAGGAGATCGAGGCCCGCCTCACCGAGCTGTGGAACTACGAGCGCTACTCGCCGCCGACCAAGCAGGGCGGGCGCTACTTCTTCACCCGCAACGACGGCCTCCAGAACCAGCCGGTGCTCTACGTCCAGGACAGCCTCGACCGCGCACCGCGGGTGCTGATCGACCCCAACTCCTGGTCGGAGGACGGCACGGTCGCCCTCGCCGACGCCGAGGTCGGCGACGACGGGCGCTACCTGGCCTACGGCGTCGCCGAGGCGGGCTCGGACTGGACCACCTGGCGGGTCATGGAGATCGCCACCGGCAAGGTCCTCGACGACGAGATCCACTGGATCAAGTTCAGCGGCGTCGGCTGGGGTCCCGGCGACGACGGCTTCTTCTACGGCCGCTACCCCAGGCCGGAAGAGGGCACCGAGTACCAGTCGGCTTCGTTCAACCAGAAGATCTACTACCACCGGGTCGGCACCGACCAGAGCGAGGACGTGCTGGTCTACGAGCGGCCCGACCTGCCGCAGCTCAACCTGGGCGCCCGGGTGACCGAGGACGACCGGTACCTGGTGATCGTGGCGAGCAAGGGGACCAGCGGCAACGCCGTCCTGGTGCGCGACCTCCAGCAGCCGTACGCCATGCCCCATGTGCTGGTCGGCAACCTGGTCGAGCAGGAGCACGACTACGACTTCATCGGCAACGTCGGCCCCCGGCTCTTCTTCCGCACCGACGACGGCGCCGCGCGCTACCGGGTGGTGGCGATCGACGTGCGCCATCCGGAGCGGGAGCACTGGCAGGAGGTGCTGCCGGAGTCGGACGAGACGCTGGAGGAGGTCTCGTTCATCGGCGACCGCTTCGTCGGCCAGTACCTGGAGGACGCCAAGACGCGGGTGCGGGTGTTCAGCGTCGACGGCTCACCGGTCCGCGACGTGGCGCTGCCCGGCATCGGCACCGCGGAGGGGTTCCAGGGCCGGGCCGACGACCACGAGACGTTCTACGTCTTCTCGAGCTTCGCCACGCCGCCCTCCATCTACCGCTACGACGTGGCGACCGGCAAGAGCACCCTGCTGCGCCGGGCGGAGGTCGACTTCGACCCGGCCGACTACGCCGTCGAGCAGGTCTTCTTCTCGTCCAAGGACGGCACGCGGGTGCCGATGTTCCTGGCCTACATGCGCGGGCTCGAGCGCGACGGCTCCAACCCGACCCTGCTCTACGGCTACGGCGGCTTTCAGATCTCGCTGACGCCCTCCTTCTCGGTCAGCCGTCTGGCCTGGATGGAGATGGGCGGGGTGTTCGCGATGGCCAACCTGCGCGGCGGCGGCGAGTACGGCGAGGCGTGGCACGAGGCCGGCACCAAGCTCCACAAGCAGAACGTCTTCGACGACTTCCTGGCGGCGGCCCAGTGGCTGATCGATCACCACTACACGAAGCCCGAGCGGCTGGCGATCCAGGGAGGGTCGAACGGCGGCCTGTTGGTCGGTGCCGCCATGACCCAGCGGCCGGACCTGTTCGGCGCCGCGCTGCCGGCGGTCGGCGTGATGGACATGCTGCGTTTCGACCGCTTCACCGCCGGCCGCTTCTGGGTAGACGACTACGGCTCGGCCGAGGATCCGGACGAGTTCGCGGCGCTCTACGCCTACTCGCCGTACCACAACCTGGAGCCGGGGACCGAGTATCCGGCGACCCTGGTAACCACGGCCGACACCGACGACCGGGTGGTGCCGGCCCACAGCTTCAAGTTCGCCGCCCGGCTCCAGCACGTCCAGGCGGGACCGGAGCCGGTGCTGATCCGGATCGAGACCCGCGCCGGCCACGGCGGCGGCACCCCGACGTCGAAGCAGATCGAGCGGGTGGCGGACGAGTGGGCCTTCCTGGTCCGGACCCTGGGGTTCGACCTGCCCGAGAGCTATCCGGGAAGCTGAGGGCCGACCCCGAGGGCTCGGGGCCGGCCCCTTGGAGAAGTGGGGCGAGCGGGCGGGACGCGGGGCCTGCTCAGGGCTTGACGATCGCCAGCCAGGCGGCCGCGGTCCCCAGCAGAGGCAGCAGCCACCAGAGGACGCCGGCGGCCCGCGGTACCTTTCGCGCGACCGGCAAGGCCGCGCCCAGCAGCAGCCAGATCACCAGCTTGCCCCAGACCCAGCCGGGCACGCCGCCCTGCATGACGTCGAGGCGCGCGAGGACGCCGAAGCCGCTGATCAAGATCACCAGCAGGGCGACCCCGTGGACGATGCCGGTGACGCGGCGCACGTTGGCGCCGGCACCTTCGAGGGCCTTCTGGACGCCGCCGAAGCGGAGGAAGACGCTGCCGCCGATGGCGGTGAACAGGAAGAGCACCCCGAAGAGGTGGATGACCTTGAATGTGCTGTACGTCATGGCGCTGGAGGTTATCACCGGCCGGAAGCGGCCTACTCGGAGCGGCTCCAGGGCGGCACGACGCCGTTCGAGCGGGCGTAGGCGATGAGCTGGCCCAGGTGCTCGTGGGCGTGGCTGAGGAGGATGTCGATCACCCGCATGCCGCTCATCTGCCGGCCGAAGGCCGGGTAGCTCTTGCCCAGGTCGTCCGCGGTCACGTGGGCGAGCGCCTTGTCCACGCGCTCGATCGACTGCTTGACGACCGCCAGGATCTCCTCCTTGGTCGGCTTCTCGCCGAGGCTCTCGAGCGGGTTGTCGGCCGGCGACTCCTCGCCGAGGAGCGGGCCGGTGAGAGCGAAGTTCGGCCCCGCGACGTGGACCAGCACCTCACCCACCGAGCGCACTCCGTCCGAAGGCGCCCACGAGTACTTGTCCGCCGGGATCGCCTCGCCCAGGGAGATCAGCTTGTCGCTGACCGAGTCCCAGTCGGAGCGCAGCACGTCGAGCACGGGATCGCCCTTGGCCATCATGGCGTCGCCGCCCTCCTGGGCGTAGGCGGGGCCGGCGGACAGCCCGGGCAGCAGGACCACCAGCACGGCGGCAGCGAGGAGCGGCAGCAGGCCGGGGCGGCGCCCGGCAACGGCATCGAACGGAACGAGCGGTCGGGTCATCTTCGGATCTCCTGGTCGGTGGGTCAGGGCTTGAACGCGACGCCGGCGACGGGAACGGCGGCGCGGCCGGAATCCGCGTGGGGGTTCGCCGGCCGACTTTAGCAGCCTCTGGATGACAGGGCCCCGACCAGACACTTGACGACACGTGTCGTCAAGTGTAAGGTCAGGACGAGTTGACGACACCTGTCGTCACACAGGCCGTACCGGACCGAACCGGACCGAACCGGCCCGGACCGGACAACCGACGAGACCCGCGATGACGAATCAAGAGACCGAGACCCCGAGCGTCGGTGACCAGGAGCTCGCCCTGCTCCGCTTTCTCGCCGAGCGCGGCGGGGCGAGCGTCGGCGAAGCGGCCGACGCCTTCGGGCGGCCCCACGACCTGGCACGCTCGACGGTGCTCACCATGATGGAGCGGCTGCGCAAGAAGGGCCTGCTCCAGCGCACCAAGGTGGGTGCGGTCTACCGCTACACCTCGCCGAGCTCGGCCCCGGAGCTGCTGCGCGGCGTGGTCGAGCGGTTCGTCGAACGAACCCTCGGCGGCTCCGTATCTCCCTTCGTGAGCTACCTTGCCGAGACCGCCCAGGTCTCCGACGCCGAGCTCGAGGAGCTCGAGGCGTTGGTCTCGAGCCTCCAGTCCCGCCGGGAGGAGGAGCCGTGATCGCCGGGTTGGCCTCCGGGCTGGTCTCCGGGCTGAGCTCCGGACTGGTCCCCGGGCTGGCGGCGACGCTCCTGCGGGCGTCGATCGCCGGCGCCGTGGTCGCGGGCGGCGTCTGGCTGCTCTGCCGCCTGGCGCCGCAGATCCCCGCCCGGGTCCGCACCGCCCTCTGGTGGTTGGTCTGCCTCAAGCTGCTGGTCGGCTGCGTCTGGCTGTCGCCGGTCGAGCTGCCGCTCCTGCCGGCGGACACGATCGATCCGGCGGCGCTCGCCGCCACCTCGGGTTCCCCCTCGACGGCCACTGGGGTCCCCCCTCGCGCCTCCGACTCCGCCGCTCCGAGCCCGCTCGCCGGCCGACCCGCGGGCGCCCCGGAGCCCGGCGCGCTCCCCGGATTCCGCGCGGCCGGAGCGCCCGCAGTGGACGGCCCCGCGCCCCTCGCTCCCCTCGCTCCCCTTGGGCTGGCTTCCACTCTGCCCGCGGCCCTGATCCCGTCCCTGATCCTGCTCTGGGGCCTGGGCGTGGCGGCGGGAGCGGCGGTGACGACGGTCCAGGCGGTCCGCCTGGCGCGCACTGTGCGGAGCGCCCGGCCGGTGACCGGCGGGCCCGTGGCCGACCGGCTGAGCGAGCTGCTCGAACGCCTCGGCTCGACCCGACGACCGGACCTCCGAACGACCGACCGGGTGACCTCGCCCCAGGCGGTCGGGCTCCTCCGGCCGACCATCCTCCTGCCGCCGGGCGCCCTCGCCGCACCCCGCGACGAACAGATCATGATGCTCTGCCACGAGCTCGTCCATCTCGAACGGCGCGACCCGTGGCTCGCCTGGATTCCGCTCCTGGCACGAAGACTCTTCTTCTTTCACCCGCTCGCCGCCCTCGCCCAGCGCGAATTCGTGCTGGCGCGGGAAGCGGCGTGCGACGTCGAGGTGCTCCGGCTCGTGGGCGCGGCGCCCCGGGCCTATGGGCGCCTGCTCCTCCGGTGGGGGGTGGCCCCGCGAGAGACCGGTCTCGCCGCCGCGGGCGCCGCCCCCTCCGTCCAAGACCTCAAACGGAGGCTCCAGATGCTCGAACGAAGCACCCGATCGGCTCGCCGCACCTCACCCTGGTGGTGGCTGGCCGCCCTCACCCTGGTCCTCGGCCTCGTGCCGGTAACCATCGTCGCCCAGGCGCCGCCCGCGCCTTCGGCTCCTCGCGCTGAGACGCCCGCGCCGCCGGCGCCTGTCGCCAAGGCGGCACCTGCCGACGCCCCGGCCGCGGCCCCCGCCCCGCCGCGGGCCGCGGCCGCCCCAGTCGCCATCTCCGCCAGGGCCGACGCCCCGGCTCCGGCCGCCGTGGCACTGGCGGCTCCTACCGCGGTCGCACCGCGCCGGCCCGGCATCGCGGCGCCTCCCCCGCCGCCGGCCGCCCCGACCGAGCCCGTCTCCGGATCCGACTGGGTCTGGTCGGACGACGGCGACGGGCAGTCCTACGCCCTGCTGCTCGAAGGCGATCACATGGTCCTTCACGGGCATCTGGACAGCGCCGACCATGTGCGCGCCCTGCGCGCAGACGACCGGCCCCTGCTCTGGTTCCGCCACGATGGCGCCGAGTACGTGGTCCGGGACCCGGCCACGATCGACCGTGCCAAGCAGATCGTCAAGCCGCAGATCGAGCTCGGACACCAGCAGGGAGAGCTCGGCCAGCGCCAGGGCGAGCTCGGCGGACGACAGGGCGAGCTGGGGGCCCAGCAGGGGCGCCTCGGCGCGCAGCAGGCGGAGCTGGGCGCCCGCCAGGCCGCCCTGGCGGCCGCCGCGGCCAACGGTGACGAGACCGCCCGCTCCACCCGGAAGCAGGACCACCGCGACCTGGCGGACCAGATGCGCGAGCTGAGCGAGCGGCAGCGGGAGCTCGGCCGGCGCCAGAAGGAGCTGGGCGAACGCCAGCGCGAGCTGGGCACGAAGCAGAAGGAGCTGGGAGAGAGGCAGCGAGAGGCCGCCGACAAAGCCCAGCACGAGATGGACGCGCTCATCGACCAGGTGCTGGCCCGAGGGCTCGCCGAGCGCGTCGACTGACCCCTCCGGCGGGCGGCGGGGCACTCGCTCCGCCCCCCGCCGTTACACTCGGCCCATGGGGAAACCGAACCTCTCGGCCGGTGTCGTCGTGGTCCGCCGCCCCGCGGGCCGACGCGAGTACCTGATCCTCCGCTCCTACAAGCACTGGGACTTCCCCAAGGGCGAGGTGGAGCCGGGCGAAGAGCCGCGCACGGCGGCCGAGCGGGAGGCGGAGGAGGAGGCGTCTCTCCGGGACCTCGCGTTCTCCTGGGGCGCGTCCTGGCGCGAGACCGAGCCCTACCGCGGACGCGGCGGTCTCAAGGTCGCCCGCTACTACCTGGCCGAGGCGCCGGCCGACGTGGCCGTCGACCTGCCGGTGAACCCGGAGCTGGGGCACCCCGAGCACCACGAGCTCCGCTGGCTCCCCCGCGCCGAGGCGGCGGCCCTCCTGCCACCCAGGCTGCGCCCCGTCCTGGAGTGGGCCGACACCCTGATCGACCGCGGCACCGTCGACGACCCCTGACCCGATCGTGGCCGGGAACAACGGTGACGCCGGGACGGTTACACGGTGCGACCACACCCGGCAGGTTCGACCCGGCGGGCCCTCGTGGTCGCGCGACCGTCCGACACTCCCGAGCCGAATCCGGCTCGATCGAGCAGCATCGATCTCAGCAACTCCCTCGCGGAAGGACCCGACATGGCCGTCTCTCGTAACGACCTGTGCCCCTGCGGCAGCGGCAAGAAGTACAAGAAATGCTGTCTCGGTGCCCCGGATCCCCGGAGCGCCCGGCACTCCAAGACCCTCAAGATCCTCTTCGTGGTGCTCACCCTGGTCACCGTCACCGCCTTCTTCCTCGCCGGTCGCGGCGTCGGCTCGGCGGTCGGCCTGGCGAGCTTCGGCCTGGTGATCGGCTACCTGCTGATCGGCCCGTCGCCTTCGGGCCAGACCGGTGCCGGCCCGAGCGGCGGCCCGCCCATCTGAGGCCGTCTCAACGGAGGAACGCGCTCAGCTTCGCGGCGTTCCTCTCCACCACCCAGGAGGTCAGGTTGGCCATCAGGTTGACCTGGAACGCGTGCCGCCGCCGGACAAGCAGATCCCGGTCTTCGAGTTGGACACGAGACCGCCGGGAAGTCGGAGGGCGCCAGCGATCGGCCTTGCGGAATCGGCCAGGCCCGGGCGGCTGGACACCGGCCGGCCGGGTGCATAACATCGGCCCCCCTTGCAGACCACCCGACGAGATCCGTGAGCAAGCACTCGAAACGATCCGCCTCGCCCTCCGCGACGCCGCCCGAGGCGGCGAACGGAACCGGTCGCTCGCCCCGCCGCCGCCAGGTCGTCTTCCTGGTGCTGTTCGTCGTGATCCTGGCCGGCGGCTTCACCGTCCTGTCGCTCAACTGGGTCAACGATCACCTCATCGTGCCGTTCACCACCGGCGTCGCCTCGGCGAGCGGCACGACCCTGAACCTGATCGGCCAGGACGTGACCCGCCAGGGGACCGTGATCCGCAACGACCGCTTCGCGGTCAACATCGAGAACGGCTGCAACGGCGTCGAGACGCTGCTGATCTTCCTGGCGGCGGTGCTCGCCTTCCCGGCGAGCTGGCGCTGGCGCCTGATCGGGCTCGCCGTCGGCACGGTCGCCATCCAACTGGTCAACCTGGTGCGGGTGGTGGCGCTGTTCCTCACCGGCTCCTACCTCCCCGACCTGTTCGACACCTCCCACACGGTGATCTGGCAGACGCTGGTCATCCTCTCCGGCGTGGTGCTGTGGATCCTCTGGGCCAACCGGGCGACGGCGCCGCCGACCACCGCCGCCGGCGCGGCCGAAGCGGCAGCGGCCGCCTCGTCGGGAGACTCCGAGGGCGGGGCGTGACGCGGCGGAGCCGGGCGCGGGCAGCGGCCGCCGAGCAGCCGGCCGGCACGCGCCGGTCGTTCGGCCTCCGGCTGGTCCGCAACACCCTCCTCTGGATGGTGCCGATGGCGCTCGTCTGGCTGGCGCTGACGCCGGTCTACAACCGGTTCCTGGAGGTCGCCGGCCAGAACGTCATCCACCTGCTGGTCGAGAGCCCGAACGTCACCCGCCTGGTGCCGAAGGACGACCACTTCGCGCTCATCGCGCGCACCGACTTCCCCCCCTCGGACGACGTGGTCGGATCGTTTCGGGTCACCGACCTCCACTTCCATTTCATCCTGCTGGCGGCACTGTTCCTCGGCACGCCCGACCTGGCGTGGCGCAAGCGCCTGGGGGACCTGGGTGTGGCGCTGCTGATCACGGCGTTTTTCCACATCGCCCTGGTCGTGTTCTGGATCCAGTTCACCTACACGACCCAGCTTGGCTCGTGGAGCCTGGAGCACTACGGCGCCGTCGCCCGCAACCTCTGGGGCCTGGGCAAACACGTGCTCGACCTGCCGGTCAAGCTCGCCTTCCCGCTCATCCTGTGGGCGGCGTTCTACCTCGACCGTCTGCTGCCACCTGCCGGCGACGCAGCCAGCGACACGGCGCCGGCGAAGCGTTCCTGAGCCCTCGATCCCGCGCCTGTGCGGTCCGGGGCATCACCACGACATGTAGTAGGATCTACCCGAGCACCTACCACGGATAGTGTCAAATCTCTTGTCGGCCGAGCCCCTGTCTGCTAGGCTCGCCGGTCTGACGCCATGCTGAAACTGAAGCGCCTCGAGCTGTCCGGATTCAAGTCCTTCGTCGACCCGACCGACCTCCAGTTCGCCGGTGGCATCACTGCCATCGTCGGACCGAACGGGTGCGGCAAGTCGAACCTCTCCGACGCCATGACCTGGGTCCTGGGCGAGCAGAGCGCCAAGAGCCTGCGCGGCGAGACCATGGAGGACGTGATCTTCAACGGCTCGTCCGAGCGCAAACCGCTCGGCATGGCCGAGGTCTCCCTGGTGCTCGAGACCGACCCCTCCTTCCCTCACGCCGAGGACGGCGAGCTGACCATCGGCCGGCGGGTCTTCCGCAGCGGCGAGAGCCAGTACCGGCTCAACGACCGGGTGGTGCGGCTCAAGGAGATCAAGGACACCCTGATGGACACCGGGCTGGGCATCCGCACCTACTCGGTGATCGAGCAGGGCAAGATCGGCATGATCCTCTCCGGCAAGCCCCAGGAGCGGCGCCGGCTGCTCGAGGAGGCGGCCGGAATCACCCGCTACAAGGCGAGGAAGCGGGTCGCCGAGGTCAAGCTGGAGGAGGCGCGGGCGAACCTGCTGCGGCTCGAGGACGTGGTCGGCGAGGTCGAGCGGGCGCTCCGGTCGCTCAAGCGCCAGGCGAACGCTGCGCGCCGTTACCAGGAGAAGCAGAAGGACTACCGCCGGCAGCTCGAGCAGGTTCTGCTGGGCCGCTGGCGCCAGATCCGCGACCGGCTGGAGGTGGTGCGCGCGGAGCTCGAGAGCGCGCTCTCCCGCGACGCCGCCCTCGCCGCCGACCTCCACCGCCGCGAGGCCGAGCTCGCCGCCGGCCGCGAGGAGCTCGACCGCATGGCCGCCGGCGTCGCCGAGCGCCACAAGACCGTGGCGGACCTGAGCGCCACCATCGAAGGACGCCAGCAGCTCCTGAAGAGCGGCCGTGAGCGGGTCCAGGAGATCGCCGAGCGGATGGCGAGCGGCCGGACCCTCGCCGAGCGCCGGAGCCACGAGGCCGAGGAGCGCACCGCCACCCTGACCGAGCTCGAGGAGCGGCGGGCGGAGATCGACGGCGAGCTGGCCACGGCGGCCGACGCGGTGAGCCGCGACGCCGAAGAGGTGAGTGCGGCCGAGCAGGCCCTGGCCGAGGCCGAGCGCCGGCTCGAGGCGGTCCGGACCGAGCTCCTCCAGGCGTCGGCCGAGGTCAACCGGCTGCGCCAGCGCCTCCACCAGGGCGAGATCGAGCTCGAGAAGGCCAACTACCGGAGCCACCGGTTGGGCGAGGAGATCGCCGAGCACGGCACCGAGCTGGCCCAGGCCGTCGAGACGCTCGAGACGGCGACGGCCCGGGTCGGCGACCTCGAAGGGTCGATCGAGCGACGGGCGGCCGAGATCGAGCGCATGGCGAAGCGCCTGGCCGAGATCCTCGAGCAGGAGGCGCGGGCGGTGGACGAGGTGCGGCGCCTCGAAACCCGGCTGTCCGAGAGCCGCCAGCGGCGCAAGCTCCTCGAGGAGCTCACCCGCGCCCACGCCGAGCGGCGCACCGCCCTCGAGCAGGCCCTGGCAGACCAGGGCATCCCGGCGCCGACCTATCTGGCCGACCAGGTGCGCGCCGTCGAAGGGTGGGAACGCGCCCTCGACCGCTATCTCGGCGAGCTGGCCGACGCGGTGGTGATCGGCGCCGACCGGGACGCCCTGGAGCTGGCCCACGGCCTCGAGGAGCGCGCCGCCGCCCAGCTCGTCCGTCCGCTGGCGGGCGCGATGCCCGATGGTAACGAGGGGAGCGAGGGGAGCGAGGGGAGCGACGAGGTCGACGACCCCGCCGTGGTTCTCCCCCTCGGCCGGGGCCTAGGGCTGGACGCGGCTCTGGCCGCCGCCCTCCCCCCCGCCTACCTGGTCGAGGACGCCGCCTCCGCTCAGCGCCTAGCCCACCGTCACCGGGGCGTCGCCTTCCTCGCCCCCGAAGGGCTCTGGTTCCAGGGCGGCGTGGTCCACGTCCCGGGCCAGCGGGGCGAGCCCGGCGTGCTGGAGCGGGAGCGCCAGAAGGCGGAGCTGGGCGAGGCGATCCCCATCCTGGAGGAGAAGCTCGAAGCCGCCCGGGCGGAGCTGGAGCGGCTGGTGGCCCTGCGCTCGGAGACCGCCGGCGCCAAGAACGACGAGGAGCGGGCGATCGCCGGACAGCGCCAGGAGCTGGCCGTCGCCCGGGCGCGCAAGGAGGACGCGGTGGCCCGCCATCGCCGCCTCCAGGGCGAGGGCGAAAAGCTCGAGCGCGAGCGCGGCCAGCTCGACGGCGAGATCGGCGAGGCCCGGGAGCGTCAGGCCTCGGCCGGCGCCGAGATCGAGGCCGCCCAGGAGCGTCACCGGGAGCTCCAGGAGCGTTTCGATCGGCTGGGCGAGGAGGTGCGCGGGGCCAAGGAACGCCGTGAGAGCCTCCGCGAGTCGAGCGCCGGACGGCGCGGCCGCCTGGAGCTGCTCAAGGAGCGGCTCGACTCCCACGATCGGGAGATGGAGCGCCTGCGGCGCGAGATCGACGAGGGCCGGCGCCAGGCGTCCGCCTGGGACGAGGAGGCGGCGCGCCTCGCCG
The DNA here is from genome assembly GCA_963843755.1 of uncultured Acidobacteriota bacterium. GTDB lineage: Bacteria > Acidobacteriota > Thermoanaerobaculia > Multivoradales > DATKCC01 > CAWJLS01. The sequence goes on along the minus strand of CAWJLS010000007.1, from coordinate 421,083 downwards.
AGCGCCGCGGCCAGCTCGAAGGGGACATGGAGCGGGCCGAGCGGGAGCTTCAGGAGGCGCTCGAACAGCGTGCCGAGGCCGAGCAGGCGACCCTCGGCGAGCAGGAGCGCCTCGACGGGAAGCGGGCCGCGATCCGCGCCCTCGAAGGCTCTCTCAACGAGCTCCGGACCGAGCGCGACGGCGCCCGGGAGACCGTCGAAGGGCTGCGCATCAAGGAGGCCGAGCTCAAGCAGAACGCCGGCCACGTGGCGGCCGACTTCCGCGAAGAGTTCCACCGCGACCTGCCCCAGCCCCTCGCCCGGTCGGAGGCGGTAGGAGCGGGCGGCGACGAGGATCTGGAGGAGCTCGATCAGGCCGACCTGGCGGAGCTCTCCGATCTCGAGACGGAGCTCGCCCGTACCAAGGCGACCCTCGAGCGGCTCGGTCCGGTCAACGTCCTGGCGGTCGAGGAGTACGAGGAGCAGAAGGAGCGCCACGGCTTCCTCACCGAGCAGCGGGCCGACGTGGAGCAGTCCGTCGAGAGCCTGAGGCGGACGATCCGCGAGATCAACCAGACCTCGAGCGAGCGTTTCCGGGAGACCTTCGCCGAGGTCAACCGGTCGTTCGGCGAGATCTTCGTCAAGCTCTTCCGCGGCGGCGAGGCCGAGATGCGCCTCCAGGACGAGGAGGACCCGCTCGAAAGCGGCATCGAGATCGTCGCCCGCCCCCCCGGCAAGCGGCTCCAGAACCTGATGCTGCTCTCCGGCGGCGAGAAGGCACTGACCGCCGTGGCCCTGCTCTTCGCCCTCTTCCAGACCAAGCCCTCGCCGTTCTGCATCCTGGACGAGGTCGACGCGCCGCTCGACGACCCCAACACCGTCCGCTTCGTCGAGATGCTGGGGGAGATGGCCGGGGACACCCAGTTCCTCCTGATCACCCACAACAAGCTCAGCATGCAGGCCGCCTCGACTCTCTACGGCGTCACCATGGAAGAACGGGGGGTCTCCAAGCTGGTCTCGGTGGAGCTCGACGAGATCCACCCGGAAGACGGCGAAGAGCAGGCCGCGACGGCCTGAGCGGGACTGTCCGACCCACGACGAGAGCGTGCCCGGCGCCGCGCGGGAGGGAGCCCGCGCGACCGTTGCCCGACACGGACCGATCCGTTAGACTCACGCCTCCGCGGCCAGAGCGCCGCGGCGGGCTCCCAAGCCCCTTCAGAGCCGACGTAGCTCAGTGGTAGAGCAGCCGCCTCGTAAGCGGCAGGTCATCGGTTCAAGTCCGATCGTCGGCTCCACTCCCCTTCCCCGGGGCCCCGCGGCCCCCAGTTCCCCCAGTTCTGATACCTGGCTCCGCCCGTCCCACGCGACCTCTCGCCGGCCGGCGAGGGTGACGTCAGCCGAGCGCGGCGAGCAGCGTCGGCACCCAGGCGATCAGGAGCAGCCCGCCCAGAGGGATGATCCCGCGGTCGAGCCAGCCGCCGGCTCGCTCGATCGCCTCCCGTCGCCCCGTGACCACCAGCCAGGCGCCGTGCCGGAGCGCTTGGACGACGACGTAGAGGAGCACCAGCCAGCCGAGCCGGTGGAAGGCGAAACTGTCCGCCAGGTCGCCGTGGACGGCGGCGACCCACGAGCGGGTCAGGCCGCACCCGGGACAGGGCAGCCCCGTGACGCGCTTGAAGGCACATACCTCGGGAAGCCGGAAGCCGGCGAGGGTGATCGCTCCGCCGCCGGCTCGAATCGAAGCGGCCGGACTGGCCGGCGTGAGCACGAAGGCGGTCCCGACCAGGCCCAGGCAGATCGCCAGGACCAACAGGTGGAGCCGGCGCTCGGCGGCGGCGATCCGCTCCGGAGACAGCGCCGCCCGAGGGGCCGGCGCAGGCGCCGAGGTCGGCGTCGGGGTCGGGGTCGGGGTCTCGCCGGCCGGCGTCAACTGACGAACGCCTGCTGGACCTCGGGCTTCAGCAGGACCACCAGGCTCCAGATGCCGACGGGAATGCCGATCAGGCAGCAGGGGCCGAGGCAGGGGACCATCGCCAGGACGCTCGCCACGATCGCCAGCACCCGATTCTCCAGGTTTCGCATCTTGAGCGCCGCCCAGATGACGAACGCCGAGATGCCGAGACCGACGAAGGCGAAGAAGATGCCGACGCTGCCGCTCATGAAGCTCGCGTAGCGCTCGTACCCGCCATAGTCTCCGAGCTCGTTGCCGAGGCTCGACATGCCGAATCCGACGAGATGCGAGAGCAGGCTGAGCAGCCCCAGCAAGATACCGATGACGCCGGTGACAATCAGCCCGATCGCCGGGCCGTCGACCATCTGTCGCGGGTTGCCTGCCGGCGGGGTTCCGGCCGGCGGGGGCGGAGGCGGTGCGATGGGCTGGGTCATGGAGCTCCCCTTGAAAGGCGGTCGCGTCGACCGGAGCCGTGCCTCACCACCCGAAGAGGGACGGGGCGCGGAGCGCTCCGGACGACAGGAAATCCGCGGGTATTCTAGCGTGAACGGCCGCCCCTCCACGGGTCGCGCCTAGACCGGTTGTGGGACCGGTTGTGGGACCGTTCGGGGGACCGGCCGGCGGACCGGTCGACTGCCGCCACCGGCGACTTCGACCCGTCTTCACGCAACGACTCCACGACCCCCGTCTCGCTTCCGGTCCCTCCACGCACTCAAGCAGGGGAGACCGGCGCCGTGCGCCGGTCCGCAAGCAGGTCACCTCGGCCGACAAGGGAGAGTTGGAGTGAGCGAGGAGCCCATCGCCGGGCGAGAGCTGAAGCCGATCTACTGCCTGGCAGACAGTCAACTGCTGTTCTGGCGCGAGCCGGAAACCGACGTGCCGTGGCTCGAGACGATCGCGCACGACCTGCCGGCGGAGGGGGCCAGCGCGGCCTACCTCGGGGCGTCGAACGGTGACGACCCGGACTTCTACTCCATCTTCTCGGCCGCCATGGAGTCGATCGGCATCACCGACCACCGGATGATCCTGTCCACGTTCCCGGACGAAGACCGCCGGTTCCTCGACCGGGCGGACCTGATCCTGCTGGCCGGCGGCGACCCGCTGCGCGGCTGGCGGGTGTTCGAGCAGAGCGGCATCCGCGACGTGATCTCCCGGCGCTACTTCGAGGGTGCGACCCTGGTGGGCATCTCCGCCGGGGCCGCCCAGCTCGGCTGGGCCATCGCCCCCGAAGACCGCGCGCCGGACGAGATCGGGCGCAACGCCGTCCACCTGACCTTCCGCCTGGTGCCGGCGATCCTCGAAGCCCACGGCGAAGCGTCCGACTGGCAGCTCCTGCGGCGCCTGCTCCACGTCTCGGACCTGACCGTGCGCGGCCTGGGGCTGCCCTCCGGCGGAGGGCTCGCCTACCATCCAGACGGTACAGTGGAGCCGCTCCGGCGCCCCCTCCAGGAGATCGTCCTCGACGACGGAGCGCTACGGCAGAGCCTCCTCTTCCCCGGCGAGGGGACCCCGGAGGCCGCCCCGGCCCCGGAGCCGATCGTCCACTGATCCGACGTAACCACACGACCCGAAGACACCCCCCGCCCCGGTCGCGACCACTCCGAAGCACGTGCTCCGAGCCCGGCGGCGAGACAGACCTCGACAAACCGACACCAACCGAACCGAGAGGAGATCGACCCGATGGCCGAAATGGGAAGGTACTGCAAGGCATACCTCGCGTCCGACCTCAAGAAGTACGACAACTGGAAGCCCGAGCTGGGCAACCTCCGCCAGCCCGAGCCCGACCGCCCCGACGAGGAGGTCGAGCAGCGCACCGAGCTGGCCGACGACGACATCCTCTACATCCAGGAGGACCTGATCGTCACGGACGGGATCTTCCGCGACGAGAACATCGTCTTCCAGGACGACAGCGACGGGTGGAAGACCTTCTGCGAGAAGACCCTCGACTTCGCCATCCCCGAAGACGTCCTGGCCATCGGCGCCGAGACCGACAGTGACGGGGCGGACAAGGGGGCCGAGGCCGAGTAGGCCTCCCCCACGAGCGCCCCGGGCCGATCACCGCGCCCGGGGGCCACAACGCAGAACGGGCGGCACCACCGCGAGGTGGTCGCCGCCCGTTGTGTTCTAGAGGCTGGTCGCGCAGGGCCGTCAGGAAGGCTGCTCGGACCGAGGACGGGGACGCCCCTTGGAGCGCTGGAGAACGTCGGACACCTCTTCGAGCATCCGCGCCGTCAAGGTCTCCATGTCGACGGCCTTCTTGAACAGGAGCAGAGCGGCGATGGTCTCTTGGTGGACATCCTGGGACTCGAAGATCGGGACCATCTCCGCGGCGAGCTGCTTGATTTCAGCCGTCCGCCCCTGGCGCAAGTAGAGGGCCGCGATTTCCAAGCTGATCGTCGCGGCATCGAAGCCGATCCCAAGCTCCGCGAAGCCCTTCCGCACCTCGAGGAAGGCACTCTCGGCACGAGCCTCGTGTCCAAGCCCGAGTTGAATGTCACCCTCCAGCCAGCGAAGGCGGAGCAGATCGTTTCGGCGCCCGATCTCGACAGTTCGCCGACGAACCCTGGGTAGCATCGCCTGGGCTTCCTCATACCGGCCGAGATCGGTCAGGTAGCTCACCAGGTTCTGATGCGCGATCAGCATCAAGTACGGCTCGCGCTCAGCATCGATCATACCGACGGCTTCCTTGAGGATCCGGATGGCATGCCCAGGCTTCCCTTGCTCCTTCAACAAGAGAGCCTGAGTCACCATGGTTCGACCCGCGAGGTGGCTCTCGTCGGTCAACCGGTAGATCCCGATCGCCTTCCGAATCAGGTCTTGGGCTTCCTCATGCCTTCCTTGAGCCCGGCACAACGTCGATTTCAAATCACAGAGTCGCGCTGTTTCCAGGAGATCCCCACTCCCCTGGTCGACGAATCGATCAGCGAGGCCAAATGCCTCCCAGGCGGATCGGAAGTCACCACGGATCCTCCGAAAGTTGGCTCGATAGGCCCACGCCCGACCACGGAGGTCGTCGAGGATCTCTTTACCCATCAAGTCCGGCCCGATCGCGTCGACCAACTCCAGAACGAGCTCGGCCGCCTGCTCGCCCGACTCCGGCTCGTTCAGGCCTTGCTCCCAGACCGAGTCGAGCCAGAGCTCTGCGAGAGGCACACTCTGGAACCGGGGATTATTGCGGATCAGAAGGCGCTGCCGCTCCGGTGGGTGAGCCAGGAGCTCCTCCAGGGACGCAGGAGCCTCGTCCTTTTGACGGAATAGCGCCGCCATCGACCCTTCGAGCCGCGTACGCACGCGCTCAAGGGAGACCTCCTCATGGCCACAGCCCGAGGGGATCATCTCCACAGTCTTGTCCAGGGTCGTCGTCGCTCCGTCATCCACCCGCCACTCTTCCTCCGCACCAGAGCAGTCCGGGCAGACATCCAGAAGATGCCATGCAAGCTCCCGCATCTCTTCTGCGGACGCCTTCCCTCGAAGGAGCCGATCGAAGAGCTTGGGGTCAAGATGCCTGCGCTTCATCTAGCGCACCTCCCCAGGCTTCTGAGCAACCACCGAATTGAACATCATCTGCTATAACTCTATGACCTTTCCTCCCGGGGCGCAACCCCCTGCCTTGTATACGGGGACTTGTCGAGAAGGTTGCCTCTGCCCAGAAGGCCGTCCTCCGTATCCCTGACGAGAACCCACGACTCGACGGAGCTGGTGTCGATCAGTTGATCCCGGGCTCCGGCGTCGGAATCGGATCGGATGCCGTGCTGAGAATCCTCGCACCGTTCGGGTCGAACGCGTTCCCCACCCGGTCGAACAGACTCTGCGGCCCCCCCGCCTTCTGCACCGTCGGCTGATGATCCTCGGACTGGAACCACGCGAGGATCGGGCTGAAGGCGTTCTGCCAGAAGCCCAGGGAAAAGATCGACCAGGTCGGGGTGTCGACGGTGTCGAAGGCCCGGAGGCCGGCGGCCTGGGCGGGGACGGCGAACAGGGTGACGCTCAGCAGGGCGACGACGGCGACCGCAGCCAGGACTCGTTTCGAAATCGGGAACATAGGGAATCTCCTTTCTCCCTCAATCTACCAATTATTTCTTGATTCGGGATCTTTTGCACCTTGCGGCGAAAAATGGCGTAGCAGTCCGAGCACCGCACACACGGGCGAGGTGGTTCCCACGGAGGAAACCGTCTCGAGGACTCTCTCGGACGTGGCCATCTATCAATAACCCGTATGCCGAACGGCCAAAAACGGGACACGGCGGGGCCGTCGAACGCCTGCGGGCAGGCTCCGGGCACGATAGACTGTCGAGTCGTCGCACCCGGCCGGCCCGACCACGGCCTGCGCACCGCAGACGATGCCCCGGCGAGCCCGCGCCGGATCTTCCTCGACCGACCGACGAAAAGACACCGATGACGACGAGCCCCCTGTCCACGACCACCGAGCACCGCCCGTCGACCTGGAACCTCAGCGAGCTGCTCCCGGATGCCGGCGAGCAGACGCTCTCCGAGCGGTTCGACGAGATCCGCCACGCCGTCGACCGGTTCGAACGGCACCGGAACGACCTCTCCGAAGCGCTCACGCCGGCCACGCTCGTGGCGATCCTCCAGGAGTACCAGCGAATCGTCGAACGGGCCTGGGTCTTGTCGGGCTTCGCATCGCTGGCCTTCTCGGCCGACACCCAGTCGCCGGAGAACCTCAACCTGCGCAACCGGGTCCACGAGTTCTTGACCGGGGTCTTCAACCGCATGCTCTTCTTCAGCCTCTGGTGGCGCGCTCTTCCGACCGCCGAGGCCGAGCGCCTGCTCCCCGATGGTGCGACCCACCCCGATGAGCGGCACTACCTCGAGGAGCTGCGGCTGTTCGCTCCCTACACCCTCGACGAACGCAGCGAGCAGATCATCAACCTCAAGGACGCCAACGGGGTCGACGCCCTGGTGACGGTCTACTCCATGCTCACCAACCGGCTCGAGTTCGAGCTCGAGGTGGACGGCACCACGCGGCGGCTGACCCGGGACGAGCTGATGCGGTACGCCTACTCCACCGACCCGGACCTGCGCTCGCGCGCCTACCGGGAGCTCTACCGGGTCTACGGCGACGAGGCCGGCGTCCTCGGGCAGATCTACGCCCACCGGGTGCGCGACTGGGCATCGGAAAACGTCGACCTGCGCGGCCTCGCCTCGCCGATCGCGGTGCGCAACCTCAACAACGACGTCCCGGACGACGCCGTGGAGACGCTGCTCTCGGTGTGCCGGGAGAGCCGCGGGGTCTTCCAGCGCTACTTCCGGCTCAAGGCCGGCTGGCTCGGGATGGAGCGCCTCCGCCGCTACGATCTGTACGCGCCGATCGGCACGTCGGATCGCCTGGTGCCCTACGACGAGGCGGTGCGCCTGGTGCTCGAGACCTTCGACGACTTCCACCCGCGCTTCGCCGAGCTGGCCGAGCGGGTGTTCGCCGAGGACCACATCGACTCCGCCGTCCGCAAGGGAAAGCGGGGCGGCGCCATGTGCTCGACCGTGCTGCCGTCGCTGACCCCCTGGGTCCTGGTCAACTACACCGACCAGCCGCGGGACGTGGCCACCCTCGCCCATGAGCTCGGCCACGCGATCCACAGCATGATGGCGGCCGACCACTCCGCGCTCACCCAGCAGTCGTCCCTGCCGCTGGCCGAGACCGCCTCCGTGTTCGCGGAGATCCTGGTCACCCAGCGGCTGCTGGCGCAGGAGCGCGACCCGCTGGTCCGCCGGGAGATCCTCGCCAAGTCGGTCGACGACATCTACGCCACGGTGCTGCGCCAGACCTACTTCGTGCTGTTCGAGAGCGCCGCCCACGATGCGATCCGCGCCGGCAGCTCGCTCGAGGCCCTCGAGCAGATCTACCTCGACAACCTGGCCGAGCAGTTCGGCGACAGCATCGAGGTTCCCGACGAGTTCCGCTACGAGTGGCTGTCGATCCCGCACATCTACCAGAGCCCCTTCTACTGCTACTCCTACGCCTTCGGCCAGCTCCTGGTGCTGTCGCTCTACCGGCGCTTCCAGAGAGAGGGCGACGCCTTCAAGCCGGTCTACATGCGCCTGCTCGCCCACGGCGGCTCGGCCCGGCCGACCGCGATCCTGTCGGAGGCCGGCGTCGACATGAGCGACCCCGACTTCTGGCGCGGCGGCTTCCAGGTGGTCGAAGAGATGGTCGAAGAGCTCGCCGGCCTGACGAGCTGAGCCTCTCGCCTCCGGGCGGGGGCGTCCTCGCGCCCCCGATGAAACATTCCTCGGGTCCCGGTCGTCTTGCTGGATGAACGCGGACGATGCACCACACAAGGAGACCCGAGATGAAAACCCGACACACCCTGATCATCGCGGCCCTGGCCCTTCTCGTCGCCCTGCCGGTGGCGGCCCAGACGGCGAACCAGGACCTTTGGATCCACGTCAAGGTCCACGAAGACGGCGGCGACAACACGCGGGTGACCGTCAACCTGCCGGTGGCCTTCCTCCAAGGCGTGCTGCCCCTGATCGAGAACTCCGGCGACTTCAAGGTCGACGGCGCCAAGATCGAGATCGAGGACTCGGACATCAGCATCGACGACCTGCGGCGCGTGCTCCAGAGCCTCAAGGACTCCCCCGACGCCACCTTCGCCGAGGTCCAGACCGACACGGAGAACATCGTCTTCTACAAGCAGGGCGACTACCTGCGGGTCGAGACCGAGGAGAGCCAGGACGGCACCGAGGTCCACGCCCACTTCCCGATCGCCGTGCTCGACGCCCTGCTGTCGGCCCCGGGTGAGCAGCTCGATCTCCAGGCCGCGATCTCGGCTCTGGCCGCCCAGGGCCCCGGGGACCTGGTGACCGTGCGCGACGGCGAGACCAGCGTCCACGTGTGGATCGACAACGTGGCGGAGGCGGAGTAGAAACCATGGGACGCCTCGCACGCATCGCCATCGCCCTGACCGTCGCCGTCGCCGTCTTCTTCGCCGGCACCGGCGTCGCCCTGGCCGCCACGGTGGTGAGCTCGGGTGTGGTCACCGTGCGGGTCCACGAGACCGGGCCGGACGGCACGAACCTCTACGTGCCGGTCCCCGCCGCCTTGCTGGATCTCGCGCTCGGCATCGCGGAGGTGGCCCTTCCGGCCAAGGATCTGGCGCAGATGCGCACCGAGGCCGCCCCCTACCAGCCGATGATCCGGACCATGGCCCGCGAGCTCGAGCGGTGCCCGGACGCGATGCTCGTGAACGTGATGACGAACGACGAATCGGTCCAGGTCACCAAGCGTGGCGGCACCTTCGTGGTCCAGGTGGACGCCCCGGACGCCCATGTGCACGTGGCGTTCCCCGCGCACACGGTCGCCCGCGTGGCCCGGTTCCTCGACGTCTGAGCAGCACCCTTCTTCCGGTTCCCGACGGGCGGCGCGGCCTTCCGCGCCGCCCGTTTTTCAGGCCCTTGACTTACGCTCTTATTACGCCTATCATGCATCTCCTCGGATGGCGGCGAAAGAGCGTAACACTTGGCGCGCCACCGTCCTGGCGATCGACGAGACCATGGACCGATGACGTCAGATGGCAGCACTGATCCAGAGTATGGAATGGCTCGAGGGGGACCCGGCCGGAGAGCTTGACGCGCCTACCCCCCGCGACGAATCCCGGCCGGCCCCCGAGCCTTCCCTTGTCGACCTCGCCACCCTCCGCCAGCGCCTCACCACCGGCCGAGAGCTCGTCCGGCGCCGCGCCGCGGAGGACCGCCCTCCCCCACTCGCCACAGCCCTGCCGGAGCTCGACCGGCTGCTCGGCGGAGGCCTGGCCCGCGGCGAGTTGGTGGAGCTGACCGGCGGCCGCTCCTGCGGCCGGTTCTCGATCCTGCTTGCCGCCCTGGCCGGAGCGGCCGGCGCCGGCGAGAGCGCGGCCTTCGTCGACCTGGGGGACGGCCTCCAGCCGCTCGACCTGCTGGCCGCCGGCGCCCGGCTCGACCGGCTCCTCTGGCTGCGCCCCCGCTCCGTCCGGGAGACCCTCGCCGGGGCCGAGATGCTGCTCACCGGCGGGTTTCCCCTGGTGGTCGTCGACTTGGGGCTCCCCCCGGTCCCCGGCGGCCGCGGCCCCACCGCGGCGTGGCTGCGGCTCGCCCGCACCGCCGAGCGCCACGGCGGCGCCCTGCTGATCTCCTCCCCCTACCGGGTGAGCGGCGCCGCCGCCGCGACCGTGCTGACGGTGAGCGGACGGCGACGGCTCGGCCGCGCCGTCGCGCGCGCCGGCCGGGGAACGGAGACACGACCGCTCGTCCTGGGGCTCGACGCCGACCTCCGACTGGAGAAGGCCCGGACGCGGCCGCCGTCGACGGAGGAGCGCCTGCGCCTGCTCACGGCCGACGCCCTGGCCTACGACACCGGCCGGGAGGAGGGTCGCGAGCGCCCTCCGGAACGGCGGCGGCGCCCGCGCCCCACGCCGGTCGGGCACCCGGTCGAACCTCCCATCGAGCCCCTGATCCGGCCCCCCGCCGAGCGGCCGCTCGTCGCCGTCGGCGCTTCCGGGGCCTGACGCCCCGCCGCTCCATGGCCGATGCGCCGATGTCCGAGAGCCCTCCGTGCCGCGTCCGGATCGCCTGCCTGGCGGTCCCCCTCTTCCCGCTCGCCGCCCGCCTGCGCAGCGAGCCCGAGCTCCGCGACGAGGCACTCGCCGTGCTCGAAGGGGTCGGGGCGCGCGCCCGGGTGGTCGCCGCCACCCGCCCCGCCCGCAAGGCCGGCATCCGGACCGGCATGAGCCTGCCCCAGGCGCGGGCGCTGCTGCCCGACCTGGCCGCCCGCGGACGGGACCCGGAGTGCGAACGCTCGGCCCGCGAGGCGCTGCTCGACGTGGCGGAGGCCTTCTCCCCCCGCGTCCAGGACGGGATCGGCGAGGGGGACGAGGGCGTGGTCTACCTGGATATCACCGGCATCGAGCGCCACGCCGCCGGACCGGGGCAGGACGATCCCGGCGACGCCGACCCCGGCGCGACACGCGGAGCCTCCGAGCGAGCAGAGTGGGCCGAACGGGCCGAACGAGATGCAGGCCGCGCCATGGCCGCCGCCGCGGAGGCCGCCGGGCTCCCGGTCCGGGTGGGGATCGCGGCCAGCAAGCTGGCGGCCCGGGTCGCGGCCGCCGACGGCCCCGGTCCCACCGTCGTGCCGGCGGGCGAGGAGGCCCTGTTCCTCGCGCCACTGCCGCTCGAGCGCCTCTCCCCCGAGGTGCGGGTGGCCGCCGCGCTGGAGCGCTGGGGTGTCCGTTCCGTGGGCGCCCTCGCCCGGCTCCCCGCCGCCCAGGTCGCCAGCCGCCTGGGCGAGGCGGGGCGCGCCCTCCAGGCGGTGGCCCGGGGCCTCGATCCCCGGCCGCTCGCCCCCCGGGAGCCGCCGCCGTCGTTCTCCGAGGGCATGGACCTGGAGTGGCCCCTGGTCGCGCTGGAACCGTTCCTGTTCGTCGCCCGGACCGCCCTCGAGCGCCTCTGCCGGCGGCTCGAGACCCGCGGTCTCGCCTGCGCCCGGCTGGAGCTGGCCCTGCGGCTCGAGCCCGACGGCCACGCCGACCGGAGCCTCGAGCTGCCGGCTCCGACCACCGACACCAAGGCCCTGCTCACCCTGGTGCGGCTCGATCTCGAGGCCCGGCCGCCCGGCGCGCCGGTCGCCGGCTTCACCTTCGCCGCCCACCCGAACGAGCCCCGCGGCGCCCAGCTCTCCCTGCTCGGCCCGGCGGCCCTGGCCCCGGACCGCCTGGCCACCACCATCGCCCGGTTGTTCGCCCTGCTCGGTCCGGGGCGGGTGGGCTCCCCCCGGCCGGTCGACGCCCATCGCCCGGAGCATTTCGAGCTCGCCCCCTACGATCCGCCGCCCCCGCCGCCGGTCCGGCGCCGTCCTGCCCGCGGGCGCGGTCTGCTGAGTGTGCGCGCCCTGCGACCACCGGTGGAGCTCGAGGTGATCGAGGGTGAAGAGTCCTCGCCGGCCGACCCGCGGCGCCTGCTCTCGATCCGCACCGCCCCCGCCGCGGCCGCCTCCTCCGACGCCAAGCGGCCGCCGATCGACGGCCGGGTCCGCGTCGCCGCCGGTCCGTGGCACCTGGAGGAGGGATGGTGGACCGACGATCCGGCCGAGCGGGAGTACTGGGACGTCGAGCTCGCCGGCGGCGGCCTGTACCGGATCTACCGGGACCGGCGGACCGGCACCTGGTACGCGGACGGGATCTACGATTCGACGACAACCACCTCGTGACGAGAGGACGAGCCGCTCCGGCCGTGGAAGAAGGTCACGCCGACCAGGTCGGACGGCTCGAGCCCCTCGCGGACCAACCGGATCGCCGCTCGCCTTCGTCGTAGATGGCGAAATCGTCGGCGGTGAGCCCACGCACCGGGTTGCCGTCGGCGTCGAGCACCTGGACCGGGATCTCGACCAGGGTGACGGTGGTCTCTCCGGAGAGCTGCTCCTCGGCGACGGTTCCGGGCCCAGTGCCGGTCCCGGTCGAGGCGGTGGATTGAGCGACGCAGGGCCCGGCGGGAACCCCTCCTCCGACCCCTCGCCGAGAGCCCCGACGCCGGCACGCGGCACCATGGGAGGCGACAAAATTACGCTCTGATTACGCTATACTCTCCAGACGATGGCCCCGCCGCGCTACGCCGAGCTACGGGCCGCCTCCGCGTTCTCGTTCCTGGAGGCGGCCTCCGCCCCCGAAGACCTGGTCCACCGGGCCGCGGAGCTCGATCTGCCGGCCCTCGCCCTGGTCGACCGCAACGGCGTCTACGGCGCCCCTCGGCTCCACGCCGCGGCCCGCGCCGCCGGCCTCCGCGCCCTGGTCGGGGCGGAGGTGGCGCTCGATGACCCGCTCGGGCAGACGGACCGGAACGGCGCGCCTCCCCCGCCCCGGCTGACCCTGCTGGTCGAGAGCCGGACCGGCTACCGCAACCTCTGCCGCCTGCTCACGTCCGCCGCCCTGGGCCGCCCCAAGGGCGACCCGCTGGCCACCTGGGACCAGGTCGCCGCCCACACCGCGGGGCTCCACTGCCTGGTCGGCGGCGGCGACCCGGTGACCCGCGCCCTCCTCGGTGGCAGGATCGGAGCCCGTCCCGGAGTCGATCCCGGAGCCGATCCGAAAACGGGTGGCGCGAAGGCCGCGCCCGCCGCGGACGGCTCCCCCAGGCGCCTGCTCGAGCGCCTGCGCGCCCTCTTCCCCGGCCGCCTCCACATCGAGCTCCAGCGCCACCACCTGCGCGCCGAGGAGCACCGCAACCGCGCCCTCCTCGACCTGGCCGCGAGCCTGCGGCTGCCGACGGTGGCCACCAACGGCGTGCGCTACGCCCGGCCCGAGGACAAGCCGCTCCAGGACGTGCTCTCGGTGATCCACCACCGCACCACCCTGGACCGCGCCGGCCGCCTGCTCGAGGGCCACCGGGAGCGCCATCTCAAGAGCCCGGCGGAGATGGCCGCCCTGTTCTCCGAGGCGCCCGGGGCGCTCGAGCGCGCCGCCGAGCTCGCCGAGCGCCTGGACTTCACCCTCCAGGACCTGGGCTACCGCTTCCCCGACTTCCCGCTGCCGCCGGGGGAGACGCCGGACTCCTACCTGCGCCACCTGGCCTGGAACGGCGCCCGCGCCCGCTTCCGGCCGCTGACCGCCCGGGCCCAGGCCCAGATCGAGCGCGAGCTGGCGATGATCGAGACGCTCGGCCTGGCCGGCTACTTCCTGATCGTCTGGGACATCGTCCGCTTCTGCAAAGAGCAGGGCATCCTCGCCCAGGGGCGCGGCTCGGCCGCCAACAGCGCCGTCTGCTACGCGCTCTCGATCACCGCCGTCGACCCGGTGAAGATGGACCTGCTGTTCGAGCGCTTCCTCTCCGAGGAGCGCGGCGAGTGGCCCGACATCGACCTCGACCTGCCCTCCGGCGACCAGCGCGAGCGGGTGATCCAGTACGTCTACCGGCGCTACGGCGAGCGCGGCGCGGCCATGACCGCCAACGTCATCACCTACCGCGACCGCTCCGCCGCCCGGGAGGTGGCCAAGGCCCTCGGCTACTCCCGCGCGCAAGAGGACCGGCTGTCGAAGACCCTCGGCCGCATCAGCTACGACACCAGCCGCGGCGACCAGCCGTCGCTCGAGGCGGCGCTGGCCGAGGCCGGGTTCGACCCGCGGGAGCGGCGGGTGCGCCTGTTCGCGGACCTCTGGCAGCAGGTCCACCACCTGCCGCGCCACCTGGGCCAGCACTCGGGCGGCATGGTGATCGCCGCCGGCCGGCTCGACGAGGTGGTGCCGCTCGAGCCGGCGGCGATGGAGGGGCGGGTGGTGGTCCAGTGGGACAAGGAGGACTGCGCCGACTTAGGCATCGTCAAGGTCGACCTGCTGGGCCTGGGCATGCTGGGCGCCCTCGAAGAGGCGGTGCCGCTGATCCGCGAGCGCGAAGGGGTCCACATCGACCTCGCCCACCTGCCGCCGGACGACCCGAAGACCTTCCGCATGCTGCGGGAGGCGGACACGGCCGGGGTCTTCCAGGTGGAGAGCCGCGCCCAGATGGCGTCGCTGCCCAGGAACCGCCCCGAGCGCTTCTACGACCTGGTCATCCAGGTGGCGATCATCCGCCCCGGGCCGATCGCCGGCAACCTCGCCCACCCCTACTTCGAGCGCCGCCGGGGGCGCGAGCCGGTCACCTACCCCCACCCCTGCCTGGAGCCGATCCTCGAGCGCACCCTGGGGGTGCCGCTCTTCCAGGAGCAGATCCTGAAGATCGCCATGGCGGCGGCGGGGTTCTCCGGCGGCGAGGCCGAGGAGCTGCGCCGGGCGATGGGCTTCAAACGCTCGCGGGACGCCATGCGCCGGATCGAGGACCGGCTGCGCGCCGGCATGCGCGAGCGCGGCATCGTCGGCCCGGCCCAGGAGGAGATCCTGCGCGGCATCACCTCCTTCGCCCTCTACGGCTTCCCCGAGTCCCACGCCGCCAGCTTCGCCCTCATCGCCTACGCCAGCGCCTACCTCAAGGCCCACCACCCCACCGCCTTTCTGATCGCCCTGCTCAACGCCTGGCCCATGGGCTTCTACCACCCGGCCACCCTGATCCAGGACGCCCGCCGCCACGGCGTCGACGTGCTGCCGATCGACGTCAACCACTCCGACTGGACGTGCACGTGGGAGGAAGGGCGATGCAGATTGGGCCTGCGCTACGTCCGCGGCCTGCGGCGAGAGACCGGCCACGCCCTCGCCCACGAGCGCCACGCCGCCGGCCCCTACGCCTCGATCGAAGAGCTCGCCCACCGCACCTCGCTACGGGACGACGAGCTCGCCACCCTCTCCGCCGTCGGCGCCCTGGCGAGCCTCGGCCTGACCCGCCGCCAGGCCCTCTGGCAGGCCGCCCGCGCCGCCCGCCCCGCCGGACCGCTGCTCGAGGACCAGCCGGACGAGTCGCCGTCGCCGCTCGCCGAGATGACCCCGGTCGAGGAGACCGTGGCCGACTTCGAGGGAACGTCGCTGACCACCGGCGTCCACCCCATGGTCCACCTGCGGCGCGCCCTCAAGGCCAAGGGCGTCGTCCGGACGACCGACCTGGCCCGCTTCCCCGAGGGAACGCGCCTCAAGACCGCCGGCTCAGTGATCGTGCGCCAGCGGCCGGGAACCGCCAACGGCATCCTCTTCGTCACCTTGGAGGACGAGAGCGGCATGACCCAGGCGATCGTCCCCGCGGAGCTCTTCCGGGAGCACCGGGCGCTGATCGCCGGGGCGCCGGGGCTGGTGGTGGAGGGAATCGTCCAGGCCAAGGACGGCTCGATCTCGCTGCGCGCCGAACGCTTCTGGCCGTTGCCGAAGCTGGCCGCGATCGAGAGCCACGACTTTCGGTGAGGGAATGGGCTGACGGGCGGGTAGAGTGGGTCCTTCGGCGAGGAGTCTGCCGGGAGAGTCCGGCGGGGAGGGGCCAGGGGCCGGCTCGGATGCAAGGTGTCCCGAGGCAAGTCCTCGCCTGCCCGGCGACCGCGTTCGGCGGGGGTTCACTCCCAGGGCCGTCGAGGTCGCGGTCGCCGAGCACCCCTGACCCCTCCCCGCCGGACGCTCCGTGTGCGGAACGCTCGCCAAGAGGCTGCCACTGCCTATCGCCGAGTTCATTAACCGAACGCAGCGAGCAGATCATCAACCTCCAAGACGTCAACGGAAACATCACCAAGAATCACCCTACTCGGCACAAAAAAGGAGGGGGGCGGAGGAATGCAGGACCAGAGAGACCGCGTCGTTCTACGGGTCCACAGCTTAGACGCCGGAATCCTCGAGTAGATCTGCGGGACTGGCTTCGGAGGACGTTGATCTCGGCTGAGCCGTCCACAGTGAGACGGTGTGGGAACACTCACCGCACACTCAGTAGCCATCGCTCCCGCAAGCGGAAGGCTCCTTGATCCTTGGTTTATCCTGATGGCCGCGCAGTGCCGCCGCTGCAAGGCCGATTCGCTTGTCCTCATGGAGCCCTGGACAATCGCACGCCGTGGTCGCAAAAGACGAGTACGCAGATGCTTGACACCTCTCTGTGCATCATGCATTCTCTGTGCATGGCGACGAAGACCATATCGCTCCGAGTCGAAGCCTACGAGAAGCTCCGTCAAGCTCGCCGCTACGCAGGAGAGTCCTTCAGCGAGGTCGTGTTGCGCGCCAAATGGCCCGACGAGACCATCACCGGCGCCCAGCTTCTCGAACGAGTCCGGGAACACGGACCCTTCTTTACCGAAGAAGGCCTGAACCAGATCGAGCGGATGAAGGCGGAGGATCAACCTCCGAAGGACAAATGGCGGAGGGACTGATTCTCGAAACCACCTTCCTGATCGACCTCGAACGGGAAGGGCGCCGACGGGAGACGGGCCCTGCCTGCCGCTTCCTCGAGGATGCGTCGGAGGTCCGTCTCTTCCTGACGTATACCGTCGCGGGAGAGCTCACGGCCGGGGAAAGTCTGGCGGAGCGCTCCGCCTGGGAAGCGTTCATCGCCCCGTTTCACGTTCTGCCGTCCAGTCTGGACGTCTGCTGGGAGTACGGCAACGCGTTCCGTCACCTCCGGCGAACCGGTCAGTTGATCGGGTCCAACGACCTTTGGATCGCCGCGGTAGCGCTCGCCAAGAACATGCCCCTGGTGACAGCCAATGTCGAGCACTTCCGCCGCGTGCCGGGTCTGGAAGTCGTGGCGTACCGCTGATCCTCACTCGCCCACGCGACGAAACTGGCCCACTCTCCAGACTCCGGTTGGACCAGGGCGACAGTCTGACGGCCGAGTTGGCCCGAGGCTCAGTCGAGCTCGATCCGGTACTCGCCGTCCTGCATCAGCTCGACGGTCGAGCCGTCGTCCATCACCAGGTCGACGCGCTCGGCCGTGACGGCGGGCTGGAGGGCGGGGAGGTAGACGCGGTCGATGTGGACGACTTCGGACGGGGCCGAGAAGTCGCCGGGGCCGACGATGCCGCCGAAGTGGTCGCTCCGGCCGAAGGCGATGTGGAGGCCGAGCTTTTCGTCCAGCAGGACGGAGCCGACCGGCGCGAGGCCGTAGGCGGCGAGGATGCCGAGGCCGAGCTCGGCCAGGTTGCCGTAGGCCGGCTCCCGTGCCAGCCGCTCCGCCTCGCGCCGGGCGGTCGCCCCACCCTCCTCCACCGCCACGGCCCGGTTGCCTTCGATGCGGTAGATCACGACCTCGCCCCCTTCCCCGGCGCCGGGCAGGGTGTCCGACTCCCGCTCGCCCGCCCCTGGAGCGAGGTCCGGGAGCTGCACCGGCAGGCGGCCGGCGGAGCGGCTGGGCTCGCCGTCCCGTTCGCCCTCGTAGGGCACGATGTAGGTCTCGCCGGAGGGCAGGTTGCCGGCGGTGCCGGGCTCGCGCAGGAGTCCACCCGAGGCGTGGGCCTGGCGGTGCCTCAGGTCGAGGGTGAGCTCACAGCGCGCGCCGCCGGACAGGCGGAACAGCAGGTCGGCCCGTTCCGCCCGGTCGAGCAGCCCCTCGAGCTGCCGACAGCGGCGATCGACCTCCACGTAGTCGAGGCGGAGGGCCGGCACCATGGCGCGGGAGAAGCCGGGCATCGTCGCCGCGCGGAAGCCGTAGGTGCGCGCCGCCACCTTGAGCGGCGCGGTGGCGGAGAGCTCCGTCGGGGCGAGGAAGAGATCGACGCCGGCGAAGACCTCCGCCATCGGGACGGACGCCGCCGGGTCGAGCGCCTCCACCGTCGCGGGAGCGTCGGCCCCTGGCACCGCCCGCCACGCTCGCTCCGGCAGGTCCGCGTTGTTCCCCGCGCTCGCCGGGAACCAGACCAGGTCGACGTCGACGCCCAGCCGCTCCCGCTCATCGCGCAGCCGCTGCCACCAGGAGAGCGCCATTGCCCGCCGCTCCCGCCAACCGTCCCGATCGGGCATCCCCTCGCGCGGCAGATCGACCAGGATCGCCAGCGCCCGGTCCCCCGGCCGCGGCGCGAACACCCGCTCCACCAGGGCGACCAACTCCTCCGTGCTCAGATCATCAGAACGTTCCGTCATGCGCCCGATGATACGCGCCTCCCCCAGGGAGCGTCGCCACGTGCACCCATGGGATCGCCGCCACCCAACCCTTCCTCTCTCACCTTCTCGTGATG
The DNA here is from genome assembly GCA_963843755.1 of uncultured Acidobacteriota bacterium. Taxonomy (GTDB): domain Bacteria; phylum Acidobacteriota; class Thermoanaerobaculia; order Multivoradales; family DATKCC01; genus CAWJLS01. Next base: position 402,605 of record CAWJLS010000007.1, on the reverse strand, counting down.
CAGGGCGCTGGAGGCGAACGATTCGGGCGTGGAGCGGAGAGGACGAGCGGTGTGGATGTGGAGCGGGTCGGGAGGCCCCGCTGGAGGGCGTTGAGGACCGCGCTCGCGAGACCGAGTGAGCTCGCAGCCAGATCCGGCGCGGTCCGAACCGAGGCGACCGTTGGTCCCCCAACCGTCCAGCTCGGTCGCCGTCTCGGAGGCGGGGCCTCCCGGCCCGCTCCCGGCGAACCCTTCGCCGGAGACTCACCTCAGAAGGAGATTCGCCTCAGTTGAACGCCTTGCCGTGGACCACCGCGAACAGAATCCAGCCGATCGCCACCGGGCAGAGCACCCGCAGCGCCCACTTCCACATCCAGTGGAGCGGGAACGGCCCACCCCCCGCCTCGAGCTCGTCGCGCGTCAGGCGGTTGGACAGGAACCAGCCGGTGAAGACGGCGATGAAGAACCCGCCCACCGGCAGCAGCCAGTTGGTCGCCAGGTAGTCCATCGAGTCGAACACGCCCTGGGAGTGGTGGCCGAACGGACGGATCGTGCTGAACGGGGCAAAGGCGCCGAAAGAGAGTGCCGAAAAGCCGCCCAAAGCCGTCGTGATCAGGCCGACGATCCACGTCGCCCGCTTGCGGCTCCAGCCCAGGTGGTCGATGAAGTAGGAGACCACCACCTCGAGCAGGGAGATGGTCGAGGTCAGCGCCGCGAACGCCACCAGCAGGTAGAACATCGGCGTCCAGAGCACACCACCGGGCAGGGCGTAGAGCATGCGCGGGATGGTCGTGAACAGGATTGTCGAGCTGGCGGTGAAGGTGCCCACGCGCTCGGCCGCCGGCACGCTGAAGATGATCGAGAACATCACCAGCGACGCCATCAAGGCGATCGCCGTGTCCAGGATGCAGACCATCGCCGCGTCCCGACGGATCGACTGGGTCCGTTTGGTGTAGGAGCCGTAGGTGATCATCGCGCCCATGCCGAGCGACAGGCTGAAGAAGGCCTGCCCCACCGCCTCGAGAATCCCGTCACGGGTGATGTGGCTCGCCTTGAACAGGAAGGCGATCGCCTCGTGGAAGCCGGGCGACCAGGCCGAGACCACGCACAGCGAGATCAGCATGACGAAGAGGATCGGCATCAGGATGCGGGTCACCGCCTCGATCCCCTTGCTCACGCCCATGATGATCACGCCCATGGTCATCAACATGAACAGGACGTGGAAGGTGAGCTGGAGCCAGCCGTTGCCCAGGAAGGCGCCGAACTGATCGCCGAGCGAGCCGGCGATCTCCGGCGTGAAGCCGCCGATCGACCAGGCGATGCACTTGCCGAAGTAGTAGACCGTCCAGCCGGCCACCACCGAGTAGTAGGACAGGATGATGAAGCCGGTCGCCACCCCGAGGTAGCCGACCGCCGCCCACGCCTTGCCGCCGGCGATGCCGCGCGCCAGCTCGAGGAACGCGCTCACCGGGCTCTTCGACGTCCGCCGGCCGATCAGGATCTCCGCCATCATGACCGGGAGGCCGATGGCCAGCACCGCCGCCAGGTAGATGAGGACGAAGGAGCCGCCCTCGTTGGCGTAGGTGATGTAGGGGAACTTCCAGATGTTCCCCAGGCCGATGGCCGAGCCGGCAGCGGCGATGATGAAGCCGAGATGGCTGAACGATGCGCGCTTCTCCACTGTGATCCCTCCCTCGAGCGAACCGGTGCCCGGGCAGCGTACGGCTTGTTCCGAAGCGTTGACCGGGAGGTTGTCGCGACGATGCCGCGGATTCTACCTGAAGCGCCCGCGCGTCACGGTTCCAGCCGTCGAGCGCACCTTTCGAGGCGATGACGAACACGAACACTGCCGCCACCACCCAGCGTCCGGAGGAGACGTCCCACCCCCGTGACGAGGATCTCCGGCATGAGCCCGCCCGATCCGACGCCCCTTCGAACGAGGAGCGGACGAGCGACGAGCAGGTCACCGCGTACGACCATCTCTGGTTCCGGGGACGGCCGATTCGCTAGGCCGTCCACCCGCTCCTACCCGGTGCCGATCCGCCCCGGCTCCGCGTAGACGTTGAAGCGCTCGCCGCGCAGGAAGGCGACGAGGGTGACCCGAAACCGCCGGGCGATCTCCACCGCCAGGCTGCTCGGAGCCGAGACCGCGCACAGCATCGGAGCGCCGGCCGCCACGCACTTCTGCAGCAGCTCGAAGCTGGCGCGGCCGCTGACCATCACGGCGTGCTCGGCGAGCGGCGTCTCCGGGGTCAGCGCGCCGTCGAGCACCGCCCGGCCGACGAGCTTGTCGAGGGCGTTGTGCCGGCCCACGTCCTCGTGGATCGACAGGCGCCGGCCGCCGACGTCGAACAGGGCCGCCGCGTGCAGCCCCCCGGTCTCGTCGAACGCCGCCTGGGCACGGCGCAGGCTGTCGGGGAACGAGCAGATCACCGACGGCGCGAACACCGGTCCGGGCGCCGCCGGCTCGCACCCGGCGACCAGCAGCTCGTCGAGGGAGGCCCGGCCGCATACGCCGCAAGCGCTGCTGGTGAAGAAGTGGCGGTCGAGGGAGCGGAGGTCCGGCAGCCGGCGAGCGGCGAGCTCCACCACCACCACGTCCCGGGTCGACGCCCGGGGCGGGTCGCCGGCCTCCACCTCCCCCTCTCCCTCCGTTGCGACCTCCTCGGCGAAGCACTCGACGCCGGCGATCAACGCCCGGTCGCGGATCAGCCCCTCGCCGTAGAGGAAGCCGACCGCCAGCTCGCGGTCGGCGCCCGGGGTGCGCATGGTGACCGCCAGGGTGCGCTGCTCGCCGCCCGCCGCGAGGCGGATCTCGAGCGGCTCCTCGACCGCCACCCGGTCCATGCGCTCGGTCACGGTGCCCGAGCGCACCTCGCGCACGGTGACCCGCATCCGATCGGGAGCTCGGCCCGGGCTCCGATCCGGCTGGCGGTCCGGCCGGTCGGCCTCCTCCAGCCCCGCGGACCTGGTGCCTCCCTCGGGCTCGTTCGCCATGTGCGCAACCCTATCGTGACCCGGCGCGATCCGGCCGCCGGAATCGGACCCCGTGGCGACCATGGCCCCACCACCGAGGCGGGGATAGACTCCGCGCGCCGTGTCCACCGCCCGCACCCAGCGCCACGACTCCGGCCTGCGCGGCACCCTCTCGGTCCTCGGCGCCGCGTTCCTCTTCTCCACCGGCGGCGCGGCGATCAAGCTGACCACCCTCTCCGCCTGGCAGGTGGCGAGCTTCCGCTCCGGCATCGCCGCTCTGACCCTGGCGCTGCTGGTGCCGCGGGCGGTCCGCTCGATCGGCCGCCGGACCCTGCTCGTCGGCGTCGCCTATGCCGTCACCATGATCCTCTACGTGGCGGCGAACAAGTACACCACCGCCGCCAACGCGATCTTCCTCCAGTCGACCGCCCCGCTCTACATCCTGCTGCTGGCCCCCCGCCTGCTGGGCGAACGGACCCACCGGGGCGACCTCGGATGGATGGCGGCCATCGGCCTCGGCCTCGTCGCCTTCTTCGTCGGCGACCAGCAGACCTTCGCCACCGCCCCCGACCCGTGGCTCGGCAACTTGCTGGGCGCGGCGGCCGGGCTGACCTGGGCCTTGACCATCATGGGCCTGCGCTGGGTCGGAAGCGCGCGCGCCGAGTGCGCCGAGGCGGGCGATGGGACGACCGTGGAAGCCGCCCCGGCGAGCGGCCGTGCTGCCCTGAAGAGCCGCCCCGGGGCCGCCGCCGCGCTCGTCGGCAACACTTTCGCCGCGCTCGCCTGTCTGCCCTGGGCCCTGCCGGTCGCCGCCGGCTCGACCAGTTGGGTCGACTGGGTCGCCGTCGTCCACCTGGGGGTCTTCCAGATCGGCGTCGCCTACGTACTGCTCACCGACGGCATCGAGCACGTGCCGGCCCTCGAGGCGTCCTTGCTGCTGCTCGTCGAGCCGACCTTCAGCCCGCTCTGGGCCTGGCTCGTCCACGGCGAGATTCCCGGGCCGTGGGCGGTGGCGGGCGGCGTCCTGATCCTCTCCTCCACCATCGGCATGGCGGTCGCCGCCGAGCGCCGTAAACGCAGGCTCCGCCAGCACGCAGCTTGACCAGGGTGGGCGCCGACCGGGCTCGATCGATCCGCCCCCGGCCCCGCCGTCCAGCCCGTCAGGCGGCGGTCTCTCCCAGGCGCCGGGCCGTCGTGAGCGCCGCGTCGATCGAGTGAAACAGCATCACCTGGTGCCGCCGCTGCCGCCAGCCGCCCTTGAGGAGCGCCCGCAGAGGCTGCTCCTGGAGACCGCCGAGCAGCACCAGGACGCCGCCCTCGTGGAGCCGGCTGATCGCCGAGTCGAGGTTGAACAGGCCGGTGGCGTCGAGCGCCGGCACCGCGCTCAGGTCCAGCACCAGGAAGCGGACCGCGGGGTCGACCGTGTGGAGGGCGCCCATCGCCTTCTGCGCGGCGCCGAAGAACAGCGGGCCGGCGATCCGGTAGACCAGAACTCCCGCCGGCAGCGGCTCCCTCACCGACCGGTCGCGGGGCCCGACCAGCTCGACCCCCGAGACCGCCGCCATGCGGCGCATGAAGAGCAGGGCGGCGAGCAAGATTCCGGCGACCACCGCGACGACCATGTCGAAGGTGACGGTCAGGGTCAGGCAGCAGAGGAGCACCAGGACGTCGCTCTTGGGGGCGACCCGGATCGTGCGAACAACGTGCCGCGCTTCACTCATGTTCCACGCCACGACCAGCAGCAACGCGGCGAGGGAGGCCATGGGAAGCCGGCCGAGCAGCGGCGCCAGGGCGACCATGGCGGCGAGCACCACGGCGGAATGGACCATGGCCGCGACCGGCGAGCGGCCGCCGGAGCGAACGTTGGTGGCGGTGCGGGCGATGGCGCCGGTGGCCGCGATGCCGCCGAAGAACGGTGCCACCAGGTTGCCCACGCCCTGGGCGATCAGCTCGGCGTCCGGATCGTGGCGGTGGCGGGTCATGCCGTCCGCCACCACCGCGGAGAGCAGAGACTCGATGGCGCCGAGCATGGCGATGGCGAAGGCCGGGCCCGCGAGCTGGTGCACCAGGCCGTAGCTCAGCGCCAGCGGCCGGCCATCGGCCCCGGGGAGCCGCCAGGGGAGCTGGGGAACCGGCGGCACACGCGGAATGCCGGGGTGGACGCCGCCGCCGATCTCGTAGGAGAAGCGGCTCTGGATGGTGTCGACGGAAAAGCCCGGCAGCCAGTGGGCCAACAGCGCCGCCACCACCGCCGCCACGGTCAGCGCGACCAGCGGCGACGGCACCTTGACTCCGAAGCGCGGCCACCGCGGCCACAGCACCAGGAGGGCGAGGGTCAGGGCCCCGATGGCGAGGTCCGGAAGGTGGGCGCCCGGGAGCGCGCGGACGAGCGACGCCAGCCGGTCGCCGATGTCGCCGGAAGACGTCTCGACCCGCAGCCCGAGGAAATCCTTCACCTGGAGGGTCGCGATCACCAGCGCGATGCCAGCGGTAAAGCCGGTGGTCACCGGATAGGGCACGAACTCGACGAGCCGTCCGAGGCGGGCCACCCCCAGGACGATCAGCAGCAGGCCCGCCATGGCGGTCGCCAGGGCGAGCCCGCCGAGGCCGAAGGTGGCGGCGATCGGCGCGAGCACCGTGACGAAGGCGGCCGTCGGGCCGGAGACCTGGGTGCGGGAGCCGCCCAGCAGAGCGATCAGGGCGCCGGCGACGATCGCGGTGTACAGGCCGTGCTGGGGCGCCACGCCGGACGCGATCGCCAGGGCCATCGACAGCGGCAAGGCCACGATGCCCACGACCAGGCCGGCCATGACGTCGGTGCGCAGCTCCACCATCGAGTAGCCCTGGGCCAGGGCTCTCCGGAGGGCGAACGCGAGTTTCAGGGGTTCGGACGTGCCCGGGTCGGAGACACGGGTCTGCGGACGCGCCATGGTGCTCCTCCAGAGCGAGCGACGGATCATACGCCGCTGGACGGGCGGTGGGAAGAGGAGAGCTGGCAGGCGTCCGGGCCGGAGGGTCCCGCCGCCCGGCCTACTGGTGCATCGCCGCGGCCGGCAGGAAGTAGAAGATGATCCCGAGGATCGTGTACACCACCAGGAGCTGCACCCCCTCGAGCCAGTTCGACTCCCCGTCTCCGGTGGTCTGGCCGGCGATCCAGACCGCCAGGACGATCGCCACCACCTCGGCCGGACTGAACACCAGGTCCATGGGCCGGGGGCCGAGGAACTGGCTGGCGAAGACCAGCACCGGTGCGACGAACAGGGCCACCTGGATCGAGCTGCCGACGGAGATGCCGACCGCCAGGTCCATGCGGTTCTTGCGCGCCATGAGAATCGCCGTCGAGTGCTCGGCGGCGTTGCCGACGATGGCGACCACGATCACGCCGACGAAGATCTCGGTCATCCCCAGGGCGTGGGCCGCCTCCTCCACCGAGCCGACCAGGATCTCGCTCACCCACCCGATCAGCGCCGCGGACACCACCAGCACGCCGATCGACTTCTGGAGGCTCCACGCCGTGCGCCCCGCGTCCTCGACGCCGGCCGCCTCGGCCGCCGTGGCGGTGAAGAGCTGGCGGTGGGTGCGGAGCGAGAACAGCAGCATGGCACCGTAGGTGGCGATCAGCACCACCCCGATCTCGACCGACAGCGTCCGCTCGGAGCGGGCGGCCTGGGGCACCAGGTGGTGAAACACCGCCGGCATGATGAGCGCCACCGACGCCAGGGTCAGCATGGTCGCCTGGACCCGGGCGCCGGAGACGTTGAACTTCTGGTGCTCGAACTTGATGCCGCCGGCGAAGAACGCGGCCCCCATGACGAGCAGGATGTTGCCGAGGATCGAGCCGGTGATCGAGGCCTTGACCACATCGGTCAACCCCTCGCGCAGGGCGAGCAGCCCGATGATCAGCTCCGCAGCGTTGCCGAAGGTGGCGTTGAGCAGGCCGCCGATCCCTTCGGTGGTGCGCTCGGCCAGGTGCTCGGTCGCCTTGCCCAGCCAGCCGGCCAGGGGGATCACCGCGACACAGGCTGCGACGAAGGTCCAGGTCGCGGAGGCGCCGCCGGCGAGATCGAGCCCGATCGCCACGGGCACGAAGACCAACAGCCAGTCGAGGGAGGGCTTGCGTCGCATCGGGTCCGGCCATTCTACCTGTCGGCTCTGCGGCGCAGATAGCCGGAGATCCGAGGCGCGCGTCGTGAGGGCGACCGAGGCGTTCTGCTCTGTACGTTGAGGAGCCCGAACGGCGCGCGCTCGTCCAGGTGAGTGGGTCGATGCGGTCAGATGCGCCGCCGCGGCCCTCCGGCTATACTCCCGGCACCATGCTGCGCGAGCCGTCCAAAGAGCTGCTGGAGACCGCCGTCGACCTGGAAGCCTTCGTCACCGACGTCGAGGCGGCCCTGGCCGAGGCCCTGGACACCGGCACCCACGCCGGCCCGGAAGGCCCGGAGATCCTCATGGAGGCGGCGCGCAACCTGATCCTGGCCGGTGCCGCCAAGCGGGCGCGGCCGCGGCTGACCTTCCTGTTCGGCCGCGCCATCGACGCGCCGGTGGACGGGCTGGTCGACGTCGCCGTGGCCGGTGAGCTGATCCACGCCGGCAGCCTGCTCCACGACGACGTGGTCGACGGCGCCGAGACCCGCCGCGGCCGGCCGACGGCCAACGCCCTGTGGGGCGCGACCGCCGCGGTGCTCTCCGGCGACCTGGTGCTGACCCTGGCGTTCGTCCAGCTCCGCCAGCGGCCGCGCATCATCACCTCCGAAGCGGTCGAGACCATCGCCACCATGACCCGCGGCGTCATGGCCGAAGTGCTGGCCCGGGGCCGCGTGGAGCTGCCGCTCGATCAGTGGCGGGCGATCCTGTCGGGCAAGACCGGATCGCTCTTCGCCTGGTGCGCCCGCTCGGCCGCGCTGCTGGTGGACGACGAAGAGTCGGCGGAGCGTTTCGGCGAATGCGCCGAGCGCCTGGGAATCGCCTTCCAGCTCGCCGACGACCTGCTCGACCTCCAGCGCCTGGGCACCGGCAAAGACTCCTTCGCCGACATCCTCAACCGGGAGCCGACCTTCCCGATCCTGGTCGCCGCCGGCCGCTCCGAGACCGTCCGCCGCGAAGTGGCGCGGCTGTGGAACGCCCCGCGGGTCACCGCCGACCACGCCGAAGCCCTCGGCCGCGCGGTGCTGGCGACCGGCGCCGGCGCCGCCACCGTCGACGCGCTGCACGAAGAGATCGCCGCCGCCCTCGAAGCCCTCGGCCCCTACGCCGAGCGCCCCGGCGCCCGCGAGATCGTCGCCTGGAGCCGCGAGCTCGAAGCCCGCGCCAGAGACACGCTGCGACCCCGCGGGTAAATTGGATCTCCCCCCATCCCCTCGACCCCCTTCGGGTCTCCGCGGGTGAACACCCTCCCACGGCGACGACTCCTCGCGGAGTCACCGCACGCTGGGCCGCGATCGACCCAGATGATCCACTGGATCTCCCCCCATCCCCTCGATCCCCTTCCCACCCTCCGGGGGGAAGGGGACGCCCCCGCCCGTGCGCCGCAGATTGGTTCCGCTTGGGTGCGGCGGGGAGGAGGTCCGGCGCGAGCGAGCGCTCCGAGGGGTGCTCGACGCCCGCGCCCACGAAACCTCTTCGGAGGGCAGGACGGCCTGTCGCGGGCGCTCGGGCAGGCGAGCACCCCGCCCCGCAGCCATCCCATGCGAGCCGGCCCCTGGAGCGCTCGCTCGCGCCGGACCTCCGGTGCCTCGATCCCTCTACCACTCCACCGGCACCCGCACCCGCCCCCTCTGCCGATGCCGCATCCACACACACCCCTCCCGCCGCCCGTACAGATAGAGATCCCGCGTCAGCTCCACGTCCTTCTTGCAGTAGCTCTCCACCAGGTCCAACCGCCCCTCCCGCACCCACTCGAGGCACTGCAGCCCATCGGCCGACTTGGCCGCCCCCAGCGTCTCCCCCGCCAGGTGGTCCAGCCCCACCCGGAAGCCGACCCGCCGGTGCACCTCTTCCAGTAGATCGAGGGTCCGCGTCAGGCGCTGGTAGTCGAGCCCGGTGTATCCCGAGAGAACCGAGTAGTCGAACCGGTTGACGTTGAACCCCACCACCAGGTCGGCGCCGACCAGCAGGTCCGAAAGCTCCCCCACCCGCTCCTCCCGGAAGATCTCGAACCGCCCCTCCTCCAGCAGACAGGCCACGCCGACCGAGATCCCCATGCGGTGGGCGTTGCCCCAGCCGCCCACCTCGTCCGCCGAGCGCCGGGTCTCCAGGTCGAAGAGGACGGTCAGGGTGCCCTGGGACGGGGCGACGCTCGGCGGCGCCCCCGGGACGGAGCCCACCGAAGTCCGCCTGGCTCCGCTCGACGCACGGGGCGGCTCCGACACGGCCTGAGCGACCGGAGCGGCCGGCCCAGCCGGCCCAGCCGGCGCCGGGACCTCCTCTGAACGCGTCACCTCTTCGACGTCCTCCACGGCCTCCAAACCGGCGGCCGTCGTTCCACGCGCCCCGGCTTCCGTGGCGACCGGCGCCCCGGAGTCGCCCGCGGCCCCGGGTGGGCCCGCGGCCGGCAGCACCACCCGCCGGGTCGTCTGCGGCAACCCTCCCCCGGCCTCGAGCCGCTCCCGCTCCGCCTGCTCCTCCCGCTCGACGCGCTCGGGCAGCGGCACCGGCTGCTCCCGGTCGAGCAGCATGCGCAGCACCCGGGCGGCGCCCTCCTTGTCCAGGGGGCGGTTGCCGTTGCCGCACTTGGGGCTCTGGATGCACGACGGGCAGCCGCTCTCGCACGGGCAGCCGTCGAGCAGGTCGAGCACCCTCCCGAGCAGCTCCGGCAGCTCCCGGAAGCCGCGCGCCGCGATTCCGACGCCCCCGGGGTGTCCGTCGTAGATGAACACCGCGCCGCACCCGACCTGGGGGTGGCGGTGGTAGGAGATGCCGCCGATGTCCCCCCGGTCGCAGATCGCCAGGATCGGGAAGAGCGAGATCGCCGCGTGCTCGGTGGCGTGGAGGGCGCCGAGGAAGTGCTCGCCGTGGCCGCGCAGGGTCTCCTCGAAGCGGCGCGGCGCCTCCCACCAGAGGCCGACCGTCTCGAACTGGGTCGACGGCAGCTCGAGGGTGTGCTGGCCGAGCACCTCCTGGTTCTGGATCCGCTTGCGCTCGTAGCCGACCACCCGCTCGGTCACCTCGAGGCGGCCCAGGCGGGCGATCAGCCCGTCCCCGTCCGTGCGCTCGCCCTGCACCTCCAGGATCTCGGTCTCCTTCTCCGTCAGCGGCGTCGTGAAGTAGTCGACCTTGCCCCGGCGCACGAGGACGTGGCGGTGGTCGAGGTCGAGGGTCTCCACCTCGTGCTGGCGTCCGCCGTGGAGGTAGATCGCCCCCGGGTGGCATTCGTGAAGCACCCGGCCGCCGTCGATGGTGCCGATCATCTCGCCGGTCTCGGCGTTGACGATGTCGTAGGTCTCGCCGCCGCCGCGCAGGTTGACGTGGCGCTGGGGGCGGCGCGACGGTGACAGCACTTCGGAGCCGTCGGCGGCGGCCAGCAGGCGGCGCTCCTCGACCATCGTCCCGACCAGGGCGCCGTGGCGCTCGAGGTACCCGCCGGCGGCGCCGTCGCGCGCCGGGGTCAGCGGCAGCTCGGCGGCGGCGCACACCAGGTGGACCCGCGTCACCGGCTCGTTCGCCGGGTCGACGATCAGCCGCTCGCACGGCCGCTCCAGCAGCTCCTCCGGATGTTCGAGGAAGTACTGGTCGAGGGCGTCGGGCATGGCGACCAGGGCGGTGAGCGACTCCCGGTTGCCGCGGCCGGCCCGGCCGGAGCGCTGCCAGGTGGCCATGACGCTCCCCGGATAACCGACCAGGATGCAGGCGTCGAGGCCGCCGACGTCGATCCCCATCTCGAGCGCCGAGGTCGAGATCACCCCGTCCAGGCGCCCCTCGAACAGCCGCCGCTCGATGTCGCGCCGCTCCTCGGGCAGGAAGCCGGAGCGGTAGCTCGCCACCCGCCGGGCGAGCTCCGGGTCCTGGCGGCGGAGCCAGGAGTAGAGCAGCTCGGTGATCCGGCGGGCCTTGGTGAAGACGATCGTCTTCGCCCCGGAGCGCAGCAGCTCGACGAACAGGGCGAGCGCCGTGGTGTACGGGCTCGCCTCCGGCCGGAACAGCAGCACGTGGCGCGCCTCCCGCGGGGCGCCGCTCTCGCGCACCCAGTGGAACGGGCGGCCGGTCAGGGTCTCGGCGAACTCGACGGCGTTCTCGGCGGTCGCCGAGGAGGCGATCAGCGTCGGGTCGCCGCCTTCGCTCCGGCAGACCCGCAGCAGGCGCTGGAGCACGTGGTGGAAGTGGGAGCCGAAGATCCCCCGGTAGGTGTGGAGCTCGTCGAGGACGATCCAGCGGACGTTCGCCAGCAGCTCGGTCCAGCTCGTCCAGTGGGAGAGGATGCCCAGGTGCAGCATGTCCGGGTTGGTGACCAGGACCCGGGGCAGGTGGCGGCGGATGGCGGCCCGCTCGGCCCGCGGCGTGTCGCCGTCGTAGATCACGGCCCCGGCTTCTAGGTCGGCTCCGAGGCCGGCGCCCAGAGTCTCCGCGGAGGGTTGGCCGTCCGCGTCTCCCGCCGCTCCTGCCGCTCCCGCCGCTCCGGCCAACCCCGCCGAACGGGCCAGTGCATTGAACTTCGCCCGCTGGTCCTGGCCGAGCGCCTTGAGAGGGAAGAGGAAGAGCGCCCGCCCGGGACCGCCCTCGAGCGCCTCGATCAGCGACGGCAGGTGGAAGACCAGCGACTTGCCGGAGGCGGTCGGGGTGGTGACCAGGACGTTCTCGCCCCGCCGGACCGCGTCGATCCCTTCGGCCTGGTGGGAGAAGAGGCGCTCGACCCCGGCGGCGGCCAGCGCCCCGGCCAGCGGCGCGGGCAGCGGCTCGGCGAGCGCGGCGTGGCGCGCCGGATGGCCGGGGAGGGTGTGGGAGAAGACCAGCTCGCGGCCGAGCTTGTCGTGGTCGCGCAGCCGGGCGATCGCCTCCGCGATCGTGACGACGGAGGGGCTCACTCCAGCGGCTCGAAGAACCGACCCGACCGGAAGTGATAGTCCTTCCGGTCCAGCGAGAAGGCGACGCCGACCGCATGACCGAGGATGAGGTCGCGGGGGACGAAGCCGATGAAGCGCGAGTCGCGGCTTTCGTCCCGGTTGTCACCCATCATGAAGTACTGCCCCTCCGGCACCAGGATCGGACCGAAGTCGCCCCGCCGGCTGTGGAGCGCCGGGGTGACCATCACCGGGTGGCGCTCTTTGCCGATCTCTTCCCAGGCGATCTGGCGCTGGAACGGGTCTTCCTTCGGGTCGATCCGGTCGGCGATCGAGCGGTCGATCGGCTCGTACTCGGCCGGCTTGCCGTTGACGAACAGGTGGTTGCTGCGCAGCACCAGCTCGTCGCCCGGCAGGCCGATGACCCGCTTGATCAGGCGGCGGCCGTCTTCCGGGCTGAGCAGCACGACGATGTCGCCCCGCCGCGGGTTCGCCCATTCGGCCACGCGCCAGGTAGTGAACGGCACCTTGAGGTCGTAGGCGATCTTGTTGACGAACACCCGGTCGCCTTCGAGGATGGTCGGCTTCATCGAGCCGGTGGGGACGTCGTTCCAGTCGGCGACGGCGGAGCGGAAGGACGACAGCACGAGCAGCAGGACCAGCAGCGGCCGGAACCACTCCCAGGCACCGCGCCACCAGGAGGAGCCCTCTCCCGCGCCACCCTCCGGGCTGCCGGCCGCTCCGTCCGCCGCCCCGTCCCCGCCACCGGCCGCCGGGCGGGCCGGCGGGCCGCTCGCCCCCGGGGCGGGCTCGGCGGCGAGCGGGGCGGGACGGTCGGTGGCGGAGGGCTCGGAGGGATCGCTCGGGTGCATCGGGTCTCCTCGGCAGGTTCTCCGCCTTCAACACCGACGCGTGCGGGAAGATTCTCCGAGCCCTCCTCCCTGCCCCTACTTCGCTCGGGCCTTGATCAACAGGTCGACCCGCCGGTTGAGCTGGCGCCCGGACTCGGTGTCGTTCGAGGCGACCGGATAGCCCTCGCCGTAGCCGACGGCGGTCATGCGGCCCGCGTCGACGCCGCGGCCGATCAGGAAGTTCTTCACCGCCTCGGCCCGGCGGTCGGAGAGCTGTTGGTTGTGCTCCTCGCTGCCGGTGGAGTCCGTGTGGCCCTGGACCACGAGGGCGGTCTTCGGGTGCTCGATCAGCACCTGGGCCACCTGGCTCAGGGTTCCGCGCGCCGACGGGCTGACGATCGCGGAGTCGACGTTGAACAGCACGTCGCTTTCGAAGTGCACCAGCAGGGTGTCCGGCCCGACCCGCTCGACCGTCGTCCCGGGGATCCGGGCGAGCTGCTCTTCCTGGGCGTCCATGTAGGCGCCGACGCCGGCCCCGACGACCGCGCCGATGGCCGCGCCGGCCAGGATCTCGTCGGCCTGGCGCTTGCCCTTGAGCACCGCGGCGGCGGCACCGGCGGCGGCGCCGATACCGGCCCCCTTGGCGGTCTTGTCACGGCGCGTTTCGTACGGGCCGCGGTAGGGCGCGGTGGCGCCGGCACAGCCGACGAGCAGGGAGACGACGAGGGCCAGTGCAAGGAGAGGGAGGCAGGGGCGAAGGATCTTCATGGTCGGTCTCCTGCTCGGTCGCGAGCGGTCGGTCAGTGTTGGGCCCGGGCGCCGGGCCTTGCCCGGTCACCCGGTGTCGGGACCCGTTTGACGCAAGCTCCTTGCCATCCGCCTCCCGCGGGAGGCCGCGCCGGCGGTCTACTCAGACCGTCCGATCTGTGGTAGAACGCCGCCTAGAGCCCGCCGGCAACGCCATCCTGCCGGCCGGGCGCCAGGGTTCGGAGGCCCTCGAGCCTCCGCCACCCGCCACCCACGAGACCTCTCACCCGGGCCCCGGGGAACGCCTCCTTCGCGAGCGCCCCCGCCGCGGCCCTCCGATGTTCTGAGGAAGAGACCATGATCGCGACCGACGAGAAGCTCACCACCGCCGACCACATCGCCCTCGAAGACCGGTACGGCGCCCACAACTACCATCCGCTCGACGTCGTCATCGAGCGCGCCGAGGGCTGCTGGGTCTGGGACGTCGAAGGGAAGAAGTACCTGGACTTCCTGGCCGCCTACTCGGCCGTCAACCAGGGCCACTGCCATCCGAAGATCGTCGACGCCCTCGTCGAGCAGTCGAAGCGCGTGGCGCTGACCTCCCGCGCGTTCCGCAACGACCAGCTCGGCGCCTTCTGCAAGGCGATCTGCGAGCTCACCGGCTTCCCCAAGGTGCTGCCGATGAACACCGGCGCCGAGGCGGTCGAGACCGCCATCAAGGCGGCGCGCAAGTGGGCCTACGAGGTCAAGGGCGTGCCGAAGGACAAGGCGGAGATCCTGGTCTTCGCCAACAACTTCCACGGCCGCACCACCACCATCGTCGGCTTCTCCACCGGCGCGGAGACCTTCGAGGGCTTCGGGCCGTTCACCCCCGGCTTCAAGATCCTCCCCTACGGCGACGCCGAGGCGGTCGAGAACGCGATCACCGAAAACACCGCCGCCGTGCTGATCGAGCCGATCCAGGGCGAAGGCGGCATCATCATCCCGCCGGAGGGCTACCTCAACCGCCTGCGCGAGGTCACCAAGAAGAACAACGTCCTCTTCATCCTGGACGAGATCCAGTCCGGCCTCGGCCGCACCGGCAAGATGTTCGCCTACGAGCACGAGGCCGACGCCCGCCCCGACGTGCTGATCGTCGGCAAGGCGCTCTCCGGCGGCCTCTACCCGGTCTCCGGCATCCTCGCCTCCGAGGAGGTCATGGCCGTCTTCACCCCGGGCACCCACGGCTCGACCTACGGCGGCAACCCGGTGGCCGCGGCGGTCGCCACCCGGGCGCTCGAGGTGCTGGTCGAGGAGAAGATGGTCGAGCGCTCGGCCGAGCTCGGCACCTACTTCATGGAGCAGCTCCGGGCCATCGACTCGCCCCACGTCAAGGAGATCCGGGGCCGCGGCCTGTGGATCGGCATCGAGCTCCACCCGGAGGCCGGCGGCGCCCGGCGCTTCTGCGAGGCGCTCCAGCAGAAGGGCATGCTGTGCAAGGAGACCCACAAGCACGTCATCCGCATGGCGCCGCCCCTGGTGATCAAGAAAGAGGAGATCGACTGGGCGCTCGGCCACATCCGCGAGGTGCTGACGTCCGCGTGACGGTGCCTCTGCTCCGTTCGGAGTCGACGGTCCCGACGGTCCCGCCCAGCCCGCCCGTTGCGCCGCGCGCGACGGGCGGGGCCGCCGCGCTGAAACCTTCCGGCGGCGAATCCGTCTTGTCCCGTGGAGGTTTTGCCCATGCTCGCGTTCCTACTCTGGTGCCTGCTGCTGGTCGTCTGTTGGCCGGTGGCGCTTCTGGCCCTCGTGCTCTATCCGCTGGTCTGGCTGCTCCTGCTGCCGTTCCGCCTGGTCGGCATGACCGTCGAGGGGGTGTTCGCCTTCCTCAAGGCGGTGATCATGCTGCCGGCGCGCGTCCTCAGCCGCTGAGGCCCGCCCGCCTCGACACGGGGCGGCACCCGTTCTCGGGGCAGGCACCGGGGCGTGGAGCGACCGCCGGGAGGGTCGACCGGCACACATCTTGGATGCACAGGGTCCCATGAGGTGCACACGATGATCGACCCCCGTCCGGCCTGTTCTCCGGCCATCCTGTCGTCCCCGCTGTCCGCCCTGGCGCTGTCCGCGGCGCTCCTGCTGGGCCTCGCCTGCTCGGGCGGCGGCACGGCGGATGATTCCCAAAGCTCCACACCCTCCCCATCTTCCCAGTCGGCCGCCGAGGCCGCCGAGATGGCGCCCGAGCACGTGGGGGACCACCCGGTGGCGAGCGCCGCCGCCACCGCCGAGCCGGCCACCGCGGTGACGGCCGCGCCGGCGGTCTACGGCGACGTCGGCGGCCAGCAGGTCACCGGCTACCTGGCCCGCCCCGAGGGCGCCACCGGACCGCTCCCCGGCCTGCTGGTGATCCACGAGTGGTGGGGGCTCAACGACAACATCCGCGCCATGACCCGCCGGCTGGCCGGTGAGGGCTACGTGGCGCTGGCGGTCGACCTCTACGGCGGCCAGGTCGCCGACACGCCGGACGGCGCGCGCGGCCTGATGTCGGCCGTCGACCCGGACCAGGCGATCGACAACCTGGGCCAGGCCCGGGCGTACCTGGCGAAGCAGTTGACCGAGACGCAGGACGGGAAGTCCCCCCGGATCGGCGTCATCGGCTGGTGCTTCGGCGGCGGCTGGTCGCTGCGCACCGCCCTCGCCTACCCCGAGGGAATCGACGCCACGGTCATCTATTACGGCCACCTGACCACCGACAAGGCCGAGCTGGCGAAGCTCGACTCTCCGGTCCTGGGCCTCTTCGGCGCCGAGGACGGATCGATCCCGCCGGATCAGGTCCACGCCTTCGCGTCGGCCCTGGAGGAGCTGGGCAAGCCGGTGGAGGTCAAGATCTACGACGGCGCGGGCCACGCCTTCGCCAACCCGTCGGGCGAACGCTATCGCCCGGAACCCGCCCAGGACGCCTGGCGGCGGACCGTCGCCTTCCTGGCCAAGAACCTCGCCGGAACCGGAGCCTGATCGATGATCCAACGACCCACAGCGCGCGCCGCCTTCCGATTCGCGCCCCACCTGCTCCCCCTGAAGCTGCTCGCCCTGGGGCTGCTCGCCTCCATCCTGCCGTTGAGCCTGGCCTGCCGCGGCGGTGCGGAGCACTCGGCCGCCGAGGGTGACGCCCAGACCTACACCGTCCGCGGCGAGGTGGTGGCCGTCCCCGGCGGCGGCGGCCCGACCGACCAGCTCCGCATCCGCCACGAGGCGGTTCCGGACTTCGTCGGCATCGACGGCGACGTGGTCGGCATGGCGTCGATGACCATGCCCTTCCCGACGGCGGACGGCGTCGACGTGGCCTCGCTCGCCCCGGGCGACAAGGTGGAGTTCACGCTCGAAGTGCGCTGGGAGGGGACGCCCGGCTACCGGATCTCCGCCCTGCACAAGCTCCCGCCCGACACTGAGCTGGAGCTCGACAAGGTCGACTCCGGCGCCGAGGCGCAAAAAAAGGGCCGGTAGGCGGCCCGGCTCGGAGCGGGCCGCACTACCGGTTCGGAGGACTGAAGGGATCCGGCGTATGCCGGAGAGGTTCCCCTACATTTGTATGGCGGACACGCCGAAACCGTTTCATCCCGTCGAGCGAAGGCTCGATTTCGCACCCCAAGAAGGAGATTGATTCATGCCGACACGCAAAGCCACGGCCGTCTGGAACGGCCCGATCATCGAAGGAAACGGAACCGTCGAGCTGGAGAGCGGAGCGTTCAAAGGGCCGTACTCGTTCAGCTCCCGGTTCGAGGACGGCACCGGCACCAACCCGGAAGAGCTGATCGCCGCCGCCCACGCCGGCTGTTTCTCCATGGCGTTCTCCGGCAACCTGGGCCGGGCCGGTCACGCCCCGGAGCGCATCGAGACCCGCGCCGAGGTCAAGCTGGTCAAGAAGGACGACGGCTTCGCCATCCCGAGCATCCACCTGGTGTGCGAGGCGAAGGTGCCGGGGATCGACGAGGAGACCTTCCAGGAGGTGGCCAAGAAATCCAAGGAGGGCTGCCCGGTGTCCAAGGTCCTGGCCGCCGCCGAGATCACGCTCGACGCCAAGCTGGTCTGACGCCGACAGAGACGGCTGGACGGAAAAAAGGCCCCGGGCGGCATCCACCGCCCGGGGCCTTTGTACGTCTACGGGACGGGTCCGTCTGCGGGATGAAGCCGCTCCCTACCGCCCGCCGCCGCTCTTCCCCTTCCCCTTGAGGAACCGGCTGAACGGATTGCCCTCGTCCTTCTGCCCGTCCTGCCCGTCCATCTCCATCTGCTGCTCCTTGTAGCCCTCCGGGATCTCGAAGGTCGAGCCCGGCACCGACGTCTCCTCCAGCAGCGTGACCTCGGTCTCGGTCCGGCTCGTGGTCTCGCGCTTACCCTTCTGGCCGGTCGTGGTGGAGACGACGACGCTCTTGAGCGGCAGGCCCTTGACCTGGTCCATCGACGACTTGATCAGCTTGTCGAGCCCCTCGATGCCGGTCGCCGGCGGCTCGGTGCGCAGCCAGACGCCGAGCGCCGCGTCGTTGAAGGCGTCGGTGGTCCAGAGATCCTGCACCGTCTCGGTGGAGCTCGACCGCTTCATGCCCATGATCTTGATCGAGGTGGTGTAGGAGGTGCGGAAGCGGGTGTGGGTGGTGGCGTGACCGAGGATCTGGCCGCCGGGCCCCTCCTCCAGCTTCTCCACCTTCGGGTCGGAGAAGTCCAGGTTGACCACCCCCTTCATGCTCTCCATGACGTCGCCGAACGTCTGGAGCATGGCCTGGAGGTCCCACTGGGTGTAGGTCTTCTCCTTCGGGTTGACCAGGTAGAGGGTCTTGCCACCGTCGGTCGTCAGCAGGTACTCGTTCGCCTCCAGCATCGGCTGATCGCTGTCGACGAAGAGGATCTTGCCCTTCCCTCCTTCGATCCAGGCCTCGACCTTGGTCGAGCTGTCGTGGGCGCCGGACACCACGGTATCGGCCTTGTAGTGGATGCCGGCCCGGGCCGGGGACGGCGCCACGGCGAGGCCGAGGGCGAGGGCGATCGAGAGGACAGTGCAAGCGAACAGTACGCGACGGATTGTGGTTGTCATGACTGAGAGACTCCTTGAGCTCCGAGGGGCCGGAAGGGCACCCCAGAAGAGAATTGCACAGGATTTCGGGCCGTTCAAGGGTCACCCAACCAATCCCGGGGTACCAGGAATTCCTCGGTCAGGCGCGCCTCCAGGCTCCCCGGCTCCGGCCGCCAGTCGTAGTCCCAGCGCACCAGCGGCGGCAGCGACATGAGGATCGACTCCGTCCGGCCGCCGGACTGGAGACCGAAGAGCGTCCCGCGGTCGTAGACCAGGTTGAACTCCACGTAGCGCCCGCGCCGGAGGAGCTGGAAGCGGCGCTCGCGCTCCCCCACGGGGTCTCGCGGCGGCGGCGGACGATCGGCAGATACGCCGGCAGGAAGGCGTCCCCCACCGCCCGCACGAAGGCGAAGCAGCGCTCGAAGCCCCACTCGTTGAGGTCGTCGAAGAACAGCCCGCCGACCCCCCGCGCCTCGCCCCGGTGCGCAAGGAAGAAGTACTCGTCGCACCAGCGCTTGAACCGGTCGTGGACCGGCTCGCCGAGCGCTTCCTCGAACGGCAGGCAGGCCTCCCACGCCGTCCGGTGCCAGTGGATCGCGTCCTCCTCGAACGGGTAGTACGGAGTGAGGTCGAAGCCGCCGCCGAACCACCAGACCGGCGCCTCCCCCGGCCGCTCGGCGACGAAGAAGCGCACGTTGGCGTGGGACGTGGGGACGTAGGGGTTCTCCGGGTGGAGCACCAGGGAGACCCCCATGGCGCGGAAGCTCCGGCCGGCCAGCTCCGGGCGCCGGGCGGTGGCCGAGGCGGGCAGCCTCGCGCCACCGACGTCGGAGAAGTTGATGCCGGCCTTCTCGAACAGGGTCCCGCGCTCGATCACCCGGGACCGGCCGCCCCCCAGGACGGGCTCGGCGGACGCGTTCGCTCCGTCCGGCTCCGTCGCCCGGTCCCAGGCGTCTTCCCGGAACCTCCCCCCGTCCGCGCCCTCCAGGGCCTGGCAGCCGGTGGTGATGCGGTCCTGGAGCTCCAACAGGTAGGCACGCACGGCCTCGACATCGATGGGCTCGGCAACGGGATCGACCGCCTCCCCCTCACTCCGTGCCGGCGCCGGGCTTTCGGATCGTGCTTCGTCCATGGTGGGCGCAAAGGGTACCAGGAATAGCCACTTCCGGTGGCTCTGGAAGCTCCGTCGCCCCGGCGCGGTTATCGTTGCACCGTGACCGCCGACTCGCACACTCCGACCGAAGGGAGACCCTCCACGCCCACCGACGAGCGCCTGCGCCGTGCCCTCGAGCTGCTCTCCGAGGTGGCCCGGGACCGCCTGCGCCTGCACCCCCAGGGGCACCTGGCCGACGGCGAGCGGGAGGCGCTGGAGCTGGCGCTGCCGGTCCCCCTCTCCACCGACCGGGACGCCGACCGGGCGGCGGTGGACAAGGCCGCCCGGGCGCTCCAGGACGCGATCGGCGCGGGCATCGAAGGTCTCCTCCACCACCGGAGCGCCTTCCGCCCCGGCCGGGTCTACTGCCTGCGCTGCGAGAGCGCCGAGTGCGAGCACGCCACCCTGCCGTCGCCGCGCTCGACCTTCGCCGGCTACGGCCCGTCCGGCGTCCCCCGGTTCGTCGACTTCGCCCAGTGGCTGGTCGAGCGCCACGACCCGCGGGCCGGCGACCTCTACTCGAACGGCTCCCACGGGGTGGCCCCGGTCCTCGCGATCCCGCTGACCGGCGAGGAGCTGACCGCCCAGCTCCTCGACGTCTACCGGGACCGCACCGCCGGGTACCGCCTCCACGGCCAGGTGAGCGCCGGCTTCTACCGGGTCGCCGACCGGCGCGGCAACGAGACCCCGATCGCCGCCACCTTCCAACTGGTCTCCTCCCGTCCCGCAGGCAACCGCCGCCGCTACAGCCTCAACGTCCTCGCCCTCGGCCCCGAAGGCGAGCCTCCGGAGCACCTGTTCGACCGCCTGGGCGAGAGCCCTTGGGGCACCCAGGTGCGGTGGGCGGCGAGCGTGCTGGACTCGATCGAGCGCTCGGTGGCCAAGGCGCGGGGCGGATCTCCTCGGCAGACCGAACAGCAGGGCCAGGCGGACGAGACGACCCGGAAGGGCGGGAAGAGCAAGAAGGGCGGGCGCAAGAAGGCCGAGGCCGCCGCCGAGCGGCGCATCGAAGGGCTGATCGAGGGCCTGGCCCGGCGGCTGGAGAAGGGCAAGCGCGCCCAGGCCCGGCGCACCAAGCACGCCGCCACGCGCCACGACCAGGGGGACCGGCCGACCCGCATGGCGCTGGCCGACCTGGCCGCCGCCAAGGACGAGAACGTGCTGCTCGACACCCGGCGGCGGACCTTCGTCGTCCTGGGCGAGAAAGGCCGCGCCCACGTCTTCAACCGCCAGGGCAAGCTGGTCACCTCGATCCGCTACGCGGCCGACGCCATCGAGCGCCGCCGCCAGAACGGCCGCTGGAAGGCCCTGCCGGCGGTCGAGATCACCGCGCTGCGCACCATGGTGGAAGGAGAGCAGGCCGCCGCCCGGTGAGCGGCCATGAGGGGCTCATTCATCACACGAACTGTCGGTTTCATCGCCTGAAACGATCATCCAGGCGATGAGCCGTCGGACTTCCTTCCAGACCCCGACCTGACATATCATCCACCTCCCGCCCGCCGGAGCTCCGGCGCAACCTCACGTCTTCCACCTCCCACACCCGGTAGGACCCGAACGCCATGAGCACGACCACGCACTCCTCACACCGTCACACCGCCTCGCACTACGGCCACCACCACGCCGGCGACACCAAGACCGCCACCCGCGACGACCTGCGCAACCTCGCCATCATCGCCCACGTCGACCACGGCAAGACCACCCTGGTCGACGCCATGCTCCGCCAGGGCGGCGCCTTCACCGAGCACCAGGAGGTGGTCGACCGGGTGATGGACTCGATCGATCTCGAGCGCGAGCGCGGCATCACCATCATGGCGAAGAACACCGCCGTGCGCTGGGGCGACTACAAGGTCAACATCGTCGACACCCCCGGCCACGCCGACTTCGGCGGCGAGGTGGAGCGCATTCTCGAGATGGTCGACGGGGTCATGCTGTTGGTGGACGCGGCCGAAGGCCCGCTCCCCCAGACCCGCTTCGTCCTCAAGAAGGCGCTCGAGGCGGGCCTGCCGCCGATCGTCGTCATCAACAAGATCGACCGCGCCGACGCCCGGCCGGACGAGGTGCTGGACGAGGTCTACGACCTGTTCATCGATCTCGACGCGGGCGAGGACCAGCTCGACTTCCCCGTCCTCTACACCAATGCCAAGCGGGGCGTCTGCCGGGTGACACCGGACGGCGAGGAGACACCGCTCACGCCGCTCTTCGAGCAGATCGTCGCCACCGTGCCGGCGCCGGCCTACGACCCGGACGCGCCGCTCCAGCTCCTGATCACCAACCTCGACTACGACGACTACGTCGGCCGCCTGGCGATCGGCCGGATCGTCAACGGCTCGATCAAGAAGGGGCAGGAGGTGGCGGTCTGCCGGCTGGACGAGGAGCCGGTGCGCGCCAAGGTGAGCACCCTCTACGGCTTCGACGGCTTGAAGCGCACCGAGATCGCCGAGGCCGGCGCCGGGGACATCGTCGCCGTCGCCGGGCCGCCGGACGTCTGGATCGGCGCGACCCTCTGCCCGGTGGACGCTCCCCGGCCCCTCGCCGGCATCGCCATCGACGAGCCGACCCTGGCGGTGGTCCTCTCCGTCAACACCTCACCCTTCTCCGGCCGCGACGGCAAGTACGTCACCTCCCGGCGCCTGCGCGAGCGCCTGTTCAAGGAGACCCTGACCAACGTCTCCCTGCGGGTCGAAGAGACCGACTCCCCGGACGCCTACAAGGTCACCGGCCGCGGCGAGCTCCAGCTCGCCATCCTGGTCGAGATGATGCGCCGCGAAAGCTACGAGCTCTCCGTCGCCCGCCCCGAGGTGGTGACCAAGCGGATCGACGACAAGCTCCACGAGCCGATCGAGATCCTGCTCGTCGACTGCCCCGAAGACTTCGTCGGCGCCGTCACCCAGATGGCCGGCGAGCGCCGCGGCCGCATGCTCCACATGGTCAACCACGGCTCCGGCCGGGTGCGGCTCGAGTTCCGGATTCCTTCGCGCGGCCTGATCGGCTTCCGCACCGAGTTCCTGACCGAGACCAAAGGCACCGGCATCATGAACCAGATCTTCGACGGCTGGGAGCCGTGGATGGGCGACATCCCGCGCCGCCCCACCGGCGCCATGATCGCCGACCGCCTGGGCAAGACCACCGCCTACGCGATCGAAAACCTCCAGCCCCGCGGCACCCTCTTCGTCGGCCCCGGCGAAGAGGTCTACGAAGGCATGATCATCGGCGAGCACAACCGCGGCGCCGACCTCGACGTCAACATCTGCCGCGAGAAAAAGCTCACCAACATGCGCGCCGCCAGCGCCGACGAAACCACCCACCTCGTCCCGCCGCGCCGCCTCTCCCTCGAACAGGCGATCGAATTCATCGCCGAAGACGAGCTGGTCGAGGTCACGCCGAAGACCTTCCGGCTGCGGAAGAAGGTGCTGCAGGCAAATCGGCGGTAGGGCGCCAGCCCCTACTCCGGCTCCTCCCCCCCTGTGAGCCCACCAGGCAAACCCACCATGTAGCTCAGAGCAATTCGAGGGGAATAGATCCAACCCGCGTACCCTCAACGATTTGCAAACACTCCACCCATCATTCCCTCTGGGCGACCTCTCCGAGCCCCCCAGAGACCCTTGTCAGCACCTCTCATCGAACCGTATCCCTCGGATGTCAAAGACCTTACCGCCCCCGCCATTCTCCTGGCCGATCTCGGCCGTTTTAGCGCTGGCATGATTCGGGCTCGGACTGCCAACTCTTGCCACGCAGAGCAGCCGCAAGGCGAGAAGTACAAGTCGTAGTGGAAGAGGATCTCGTCCCCCTCGCCTCGCCAGTGGTTCATGTGAACGTCTCCTCGGACCGCTCCTCCTACCGCAGCAGGGCGAACAGGGCGCTGCCGACCGCGGCGCCGAGAATCGACACCGCGGCGAAACGGAGGAACCGCATCGGCTTCCCGATGGCCCGGCTGTAGACGCTCACCGCCGGATAGAGCGCCCATCCGACGGCGAGAATCCCAGCTCCCACGCCAAGAGCAGCCGGAGCGTCGAAGAACCGGTGCAAGGCCCATGCGATCACCGCGAACAAGAACGCTCCAAGCACCAGGTTTTCGAGGAGCAGGAGGTTGAATTCGAGTGCCGTCAACTCGAAGCTCTCCGGCGCGCTACGCTTTCCTTCTCTCGACATCTTGCCCTCCTACTTCGCGAGGAAGCACGTGACGCCGCAGCCGACTTCGGCTCCGACGCACCACGCCCCGAAGCAACCCGGCCAGAGGCCGTCTCCCCACTTGCAGCCGATGGCCGCCGCGATACAGCTTCCGACGACACACGCCCGCCAACAAACCGCCCAATCGTAGAAGCTCGCCTCGCGGAGGTAGGCTCGCGGGCCTCCGGGACGAGTCATTGTGGCTGAGACAACCGAGAAGCTCGGCCCTTTCGGCCTCGGGCCTTGGAAATCCACCTTGGGACGACCGCCGCCGCTCCCCGGTCCTTCCCAGGTTTTCGTGTAGTAAATCCACGGATACTCTTCCGTGGACGTGTCGATCTGGCCGTCCCAGGTCGCCGCCGCGCCGGCGGAGTACACGTCCATGTAGATTGTTCCTTCCCAGGTGGCGTCGTTTCCGTCGTTCCAGGACCAGAAGAGAATCTCACCGTCTGCGTTCGACTCTCCGTAGTCTTGGGTCGGAACGACTTGTGGGTCTCCCGCTCCGGGACCCTTGCTGGCCAGCCGGACGGTTCGCTCGATGTACACCTTTTCGGTCGGCACAAAGCCGTGCGACCGCAAGTCCTTCCGCGCCCTGGCAAAGGCCTCCGGCTGGCGGTTGCGGAGCTCGGTGAGACGCTTGAGCGCCGCCTTGCCTTTGATCCTCTCCACCACCACGTCGTCGCTCAGCTTCACTCTCGTGATCTCGGCTTCCGGCGTCCTGCCGGCCCTCTGGCACGACATGGGTGGGATGAACGGATGGGAGGTTTCGGCGTGGGCAGCGACGCTTCCTGCGAGGCACACCAGACCGAGGACTGCGAGGACGAGAAACGGACTCGTAGCGCTCCATGCGCTACTCCTTGACACGGACTGCATAGCAACCTACCTCCTGACGTCGTTCGGGAATTGCCTGGCCAGCCGCCGAAGGAATCCACCTTCATGCACGTTGGCCGTACTGCGTCTCGAACGGATAGAAGGGAGGTGCTCTGACCCGACTCGTCGATTCTCTGGGGGTGTGGCGTGCCGCGCAATGTACACGCTCTCCGGCCTCTTGCCGCGTGCCTCGACTGCCCTGTGCTACAGCCAGCACCACCCAATCTCCGGGCGGCCGAATCCACTATGAAGATCGACTCCAGCAACATCGGGCCGTCGGCCGCCGTTTACGAAGGCACTGTAGCACAAGAGCGAACACTGTCGCTCTGACGTCGCAATCTCACCATGTAGCTTAGGGCGGGGACTCGGAGTCCCAGCCGGCGTCGCGCAGCTCGTCCTGATCCGCGAGGTCGCCCCGGAGGAGCGCTTCGAGGCCTTCGATCCGCTCACGCGCGGTCGTCAGGTAGAGCGCCTGGTCGTGGCGCAGCTTGGCGAGCTCCCGGACGGCCTTTTCGTCGTGGCGGCGGAAGGTCTGGGCCGCCCGCTGGGCCTGGTGGGCCTGGAAGCCGAGCAGGCGGAGCGCCTCGACGCCCAGCCGGAGCGAGGAGTCCAGCTTGTCCCGGAACACGTGCTCGACGCCGGCGTCGAGGAGGTCGTACGCCTCGGCCCGGTTCCGGGCGCGGGCCAGGATCGTGAGCTGGGGGAAGTGCTTCCTGGCGGTCTCGACCAGCTCCAGGTTCTTCTCCACCCGGTCGAGGGCGAGCACCAGCAGCCGGGCCTTGCCGGCGCCGGCGGCGCGCAGCAGCTCGGGGCGCGAGGCGTCGCCGTAGAAGACCTTGAGACCGAGCTTTCGGAGCAGGTCGACCCGGTCCGAGTCCAGGTCGAGCACCGTGGCGGAGACCCCGTTGGCCCGGAGCAGCCGGCCGACGATCGCGCCGAAGCTGCCGAACCCGGCGATGATCACCGGGTTCTGCTCGTCGATCTCGTCGGCCTCCCGGCCGGTCCGCTCGCGGGTGCCGAAGCGGGGCTGGACGAGCCGCTCGTTGAGCAGCATCAGGACCGGCGTGGCGGCCATGGTCAGGGCGACCACGGCGATGAGCGTCGCCGCCAGGTTCTCGCCCACCACGTCGTAGCGGACCGCGAACGACAGCAGGACGAAGGCGAATTCGCCCGCCTGGGCGAGGGAGAAGCCGAACAGCAGGGTCTGGTCGAAGCTGAGCTTGAACAGCCGGCCGAGGACCAGGAGCACCAGGAGCTTGGCGACGATGAGCGCGCCGGTCAGGGCGAGGATCAGGCCCGGGCTGCGCGCGATCAGGGCGAAATCGATCCCCGCGCCGATCGCCATGAAGAAGAGGCCGAGGAGCAGGCCCTTGAACGGCTGGATGTCGGTCTCGAGCTCGTGGCGGTACTCGCTCCTCGCCAGCACCACGCCGGCCAGGAAGGTGCCGAGAGCGGGGCTGACCCCGACCTTCGCCATGAGCACCGCCGCGGCGATGACCACGAGGAGCGCCGTCGCCGTGAACAGCTCCCGGAGCCCGGTCCGTGCGATCGCCCGGAAGAGGGGTTGGAGCAGGAAGCGGCCCGCCAGGATGATCGCGAGCACCGCCGCCAGCACGACCAGGGTCTCGGCCCAGCCGGGGAGCCCGGAGACCCAGGTTTCCCCCCAGGTGTCCTCGTAACCGGGCTCCGGGCCGCGCCCCCCGGCGCCGGGGACCGCCAGCAGCGGCATCAGGGCGAGGATCGGGATCACCGCGATGTCCTGGAAGAGGAGCACGGCGAACGAGCTCTGGCCGCCCCGGGTGGACAGCAAGCCCTTCTCGTCCAGGGTCTGGAGGACGATCGCGGTCGACGAGAGGGCGAGGGTCACGCCGACGGCGAGCGCCACCCGCCACTCCACGCCGAGCCCGAGGGCGACGGCCGCCAGCACGCAGGTGGTCAGGCCCACCTGGAGCCCGCCCAGGCCGAGGATCGGCCCCCGCAGGCGCCAGACCCGGCTCGGCTCGAGCTCCAGGCCGATCAGGAAGAGCATCAGCACGACCCCGAACTCGGCGAAGTGGAGGACGTCCTGGCCCCCCTCGCCGACCAGACCGAGGGCGAACGGCCCGATGGCGACACCGGCCAGCAGATACCCCAGGGCCGAGCCGAGCCCGAGCCGCTTGGCGATCGGCACGGCGACCAGCGGTACACTCACCCCCGATGCCGGCGCCCGAACAGCTCTCCCTCTTCGAGGTGGCCGCGGCCGGCCGCGAGGCCAAGCCCGAGATCAATTCCGAAGTCCACGCCCAGGTCAACCTCGAGCGAGGCCCCCTCGCCCACCGGCGCCGCCTCCACCAGCGGCTCGACGAGCTGCTCCCCGACGGCCTCTCCCGGCTCATCCTCACCGACCACCGCACCGTCCTCGTCTCCGGCCGCCCGGCCGACCACGGCGGCTGGATCGTCCGCCTCCACTGGTGCCTCGCCCTGGCGCCCGACGACGTCGTCCACGCCATCGCCGCCGTCCTCGCCGGCCCCCAGCGCGGCCGCGCCCGCCGCGAAGCCCGGAAGACCCTCCGCACCTGGATGACCCACTACCGCGAAACCGCCGGCCCCGGCCCAGCCCCGGACGACTGGCACGCGGTCATCGACGAACGCCGCCGCGCCCCCGGCGGCGCCCCCGGATGGGCCGGCCACGTCCACGACCTCGAAGCCATCCGCGACGAGATCAACCACCGCTACTTCGGCGGCCGACTGAACGTCGACATCGCCTGGAGCCGGGCCGGCAAAGCCGGCAACTCAGGCCGCGCCCGCCGCGCCACTCGATCCAGAAGGGGCCGCTCCACCCTCAAGCTCGGAAGCTGGTCCGAAGAAGACCACCTCGTCCGCATCCACCCCGTCCTCGACCACCCCAGCGTCCCCCACTACGTCGTGGCCTCCGTCATCCACCACGAGCTCCTCCACGCCGAGCTCGGCACCGAGATCCGCGATGGACGGCGCCACCACCACACGCCCGAATTCCGCCGGCGAGAGAAGGACTTCGCCGAGCACGAGGAGGCGCGTCGGTGGATTCATGAGCGGCTGGGGGAGCTGTTGAAGCGGCGGGGGCGGTTGAAGTGAGAGGAAGGATTAAGATATTAGCAACCGCCTCCTGGAGCGTCCGGTGGCGAGGCGCTCGACAGGATGGCGCGAGACTTGGACGGCCGAGAGACAACCTCCTCCTCGTTTGAGTCCGCAGCAACAAGGTCCGCTGCTCCCGTTTCGACGCCCACGCTCCCAAATCCCTCAGCGAAACGCTTACATTGCCGCGAGAGTGCTAATATGCCCACGATACAACGGTCTTCGCCGAAATAGGGCCACGACCACGACCCGACGGGCGAGCGAGGAGTGGCTGCCCCAAAGCATCCGCCTACCCAAGCGTACCGTAGCAGAGTCGAGAGGTCACTGAGATGCCAGAAACAGATAAGCCGCAAGCGAGCGCAGGCGACAAGCCGGCGCGCAAACCGACATCGCCTCTCGTGTTTATCAGCCATGACTCCCGAGACGCGAAGCTCGCAGAGGCCTTCAGCAAGCTGCTGCGTAGCGTCAGTGCCGGCATGCTCAGGTCATTCCGCTCGTCCGATAACAAGGGCCGCGAAGGAATCGAGTTCGGAGACGAGTGGTACAAGCGACTCATGGAGAAACTGGACTCCGCTTCGGATGTTGTTTGTCTATTCACCGAGAGAAGTGTTGCGAGACCGTGGATTCTGTTTGAAGCAGGCGTCGCCAAAGGCAAGTTGAACAAGCCTGTTCTCGGGCTTGCACTCGGAATATCCCTGAATTCTATTACCACAGGTCCAGGACCGTTCTTCCAGTTCCAGAATTCCGACGATAGCGAAGACTCCCTTATCAAGCTGCTCAATCAGTTGGCCGAACGTGTTCCATCACTGGAGTTGGACGACGATGTGCTGAGGTCTCAGGTGGGGACATTCAAAGCGAAGATCGAAGAGCTGCTGAAGCAGATGGATGAGACTCCGGAGAAGGCGGAGTCTCCATCCGACTCCACCGCAGCGAAGATTCTGGAAGAAATGAAAGCGATGATGCGTGACCTACCGGAGCGGATCGAGAGCAGGGTATCGGAGGTACCTTCGCCTCGGCGCAGGCGTAGGCGCCTTCACCCAATGATGCTCGATAGAGTGATGTTTGCCTTTGAAGATGAGGAACAACCAATCGGGTTGCTCGCAATGGCTGGTCTTGCCAGGGATTACCTCCCCTGGCTCTCTGAACTGACCCTGGAGACATACCGTACGATCAAGGCAGGTACGCTGCGGGAAGCAGAATCGTTGCTGCGGGCCATCGACCTGTCCCAAGAGATCTGGACTAGAGAACCATACATGGGCGACTACATTGATAGCCCAGAAACGGACATGATGCTGCATGCTTTTCCAGACATGCTTCGCAATGCCTTGCAGCGGACCGTTGTCGCATAAGCCGGTAGCGGTTCAGGCTCCTGGTCCCGCCCCCCGCCCCCCGGGATGTTCCGGGGTGCTTTTCCGGGGCGGGCGGGTGGTCTGGCGGGGCAGGAGGCGAGCGAAGCGAGCCGGAGGCCCCGCCAGACCACCCGAGGAGATCTGAGAGTCGAAGCAAACCGATCGGGGGCGAGGAAGCGACTGAGGATGGAGTACTCGGAGCAGTTCAAGTCGAAGATGGTCCAGAAGCTAGCGATGCCCGGCGGCCCGAGCGCAACGGCCCTGGCGAAGGAAACCGGGGTGCCGCAGAGCACGCTGTCGCGCTGGCTGCGCAAGGCCGGTACAGTGGGCTCGATGAAGAACAAGAGGCCACAGGACTGGAGCACGGAGGAGAAATGGCAGGCGGTCGTGGAGGCCGAGGGGCTGTCCGGCGAGGAGCTCGGCGCCTTCTTACGCCGCAAGGGGCTTTATCGGGCGCATCTCGAGCGCTGGCGCGCGGCCATGCAGTCGGCCCTGGGCTCGGAGACGAAGTCGTCGAAGAAACGCTCTCCGGAAGCGCGACGCGTGCGCGAGCTCGAGAAGGAGCTGCGGCGCAAGGATAAGGCCCTGGCCGAGGCGTCGGCGCTGCTGGTGCTCAAAAAAAAAGCCCAGGCGATCTGGGGGGACGAGGACGACGACACGATCCCGAGGAACGGAAAATGATCCTCGGCTTGATCGACGACGCGGTGCGCGCCGGAGCCCGCCAGCAGAAGGCCTGCGAGATCCTCGGGCTCAGTGTCCGAGCGGTCCAGCGCTGGCGCCGGCAGGGTGGCGGCGAAGACCGCCGCCGCGGTCCGCACTCGACCCCACCCAACGCCCTGAGCGCCGAGGAGCGCCAACGCGTGGTCGAGATCGCCAATGATCCGGAGCACCAGGACCGGTCTCCGAAGCAGATCGTGCCGTCTCTGGCCGACCAGGGAATCTACGTGGCCTCCGAGTCGACCATGTACCGCATCCTGCGCGAGCAGGGCCAACTCGCCCACCGGGAGTCGCTCCCGGCCGGCGGTCCACCGGCGCCCGGACGAGCACGTCGCCGACGGCCCGTGCCAGGTCTGGTCGTGGGACATTACCTACCTCGCCAGCCCGGTGCGCGGCCAGTTCTACTACCTCTACATGATCCTCGACGTCTGGAGCCGCAAGATCGTCGGCGCGGCCGTCCACGAGCGCGAATCGAGTGACCTGGCGGCCGATCTGTTCTGCGACACCTGCGCCGCGCTCGATCTCGACCCCGAGGGTCTCGTCTTCCATTCTGACAATGGCGGCCCCATGAAGGGCTCGACGATGCTCGCGACGCTTCGGAATCTCGGAGTCGTGGCCTCCTTCAGCCGACCGTCGGTCAGCGACGACAACCCCTTCTCCGAGGCGCTCTTTCGCACCGCCAAGTACCGCCCGGACTTCCCCAGCGGACCCTTCGCCTCCCTGGAGGCGGCCAGGACCTGGGTCGATCGCAAGTAAGCGGAAGCCGCGCCGAAAGACCCAATGAGTATATGCTAGGCACCAGAATACAGACGCACGGCCACTTCACCGCCGCCGCTAGCACTAGTCGTCAACGGAAAGAGAAGACTATTTCGCACCGCAGTGGAGCTCATCTTCGACCGCACATTACACTAACTCCAGTTCGGGTACCCGAATAGTGAGCAAAGTCCAGTCGGATTGACCCAGACGGTGGGTAACTTGGTAGCTGACGAAGAGACAATTTCAAGGGCGAGCGTCGTGGAGGACGAGCAGGAGTTTGCAATCAACTTGAACTTCGATGAAGCGGTTCAGGTTGGAGAGCGTGAGTGGGAGTTGCCCCCTTGGCATACCCTCTGGGGAAGGGCAGTCTTTCCGTTAATGATCTCCAACGGGCAGGGGTGCCTTTTCCCACTGGGAACCGCCTTTAGCTTCAGCACGCTTAATCACGTCTTCACTGCTCGGCACAATATCGAGGGAGGTTTAAAGCAACACCACCCAAAAAGGGACGAGTTTTCCAGAGAGGGACTCCAGGCAGCTCGAAGGAGCGGCCTGATTGACAGTACCGAGCTTGTCATCTTTAGCCAGGGTCCGAACCCAAAGCGCGCCGATGTGACTCTCGATATCCGACCGGTCCAAAGCATCCATGCGGCTCCGCCTACCGATTTAATAATAGGCAACATTCTTGGCGACGAGGCAGCCATGGTGCCGACAGTCATTCCAACGATCACCTTCGCGCCACCACGAGTTGGAGAGACGGTGCGTTGTGTTGGTTACTGCGATTCTACAGTACCGGAGGGAGGACTTTCTGTCAATGAACTCATCAAGGGAAAAAGCAATCCATACGAGGATTTCCGGCATAGGCTAGTAGTGATCGAAGGAAAGGTGCGGAGCTTCTTTCTTGAGGGACTCTCTTCGGGATTTGTCGAGGGTCCCTGCTTCACTCTTGATGCTGAAGTGCCCCATGGGTTGAGCGGTGGCCCAATCTTCAACAGCCGCGGAGCGATCTGCGGCGCTGTCTACTCGGGAGCCACCATTTTCTTTGAAGAGCCAATCACCGTTGGCGCACTGTTTTATCCGATCTTCTTTCTCCGACTCTCCTTTGGGTTCTCAATGGGTCAAGGACGTTTCAAGTTTATGGCTACGGAACGCCCGGTGGCCGAGTTGGTGGCCACGCAAGCTATTCGGACGGATGGCGCTGAGGAGGAGCAGCTGCACTTCACTGAGGAGGGGACCGATGTGCGCGTGGGACCTGCCTTTCACAAGGACGACGTCGAGCAGGTCTTCCAGAACTTCAAGGCATACCAGCAGGGCACCCCCATCTCTCCTTTGGAAGGACGTCTCCGCGGATTTGCGCCGAATCTGGACCACCCCTTGGTGAGGAAGCGCCGAGGTGGAGGCGGGAACTCTTGAGTTTGGACCAAACGGTTCAGCAAGACCGCTAGGTGGATCCTAGATCTCAACGTTCGGAAACTCGCCTTCATGGAGACTGGTCACAAGCAGGCAGCCAAGAGTAGCTTGGGCGAGGTCGGATCTGACTGAGACAGGAAGCGAGGAAGCGGGAATGGTCCCGCCTCCTCGCATGAAATGGCCTAACCTAGTACAGCCCAAATGGTCAGCACGCCGGCCTCAACCTCGACCTCCAATTCCTGTCCCAGGTCGAGTCCCGCCTTCTTGAGCCAGAGGCCGCAGAGGCGGATGTCGGGGATGCGCTTTCTGCCGCGCCATCGGCCGCAGACGGTCAGCAGACGGCGGCCGCGGTCGCGGGCTTCTCTTCTCCGCCGCCGCTTGTGCTCTTGCCACGCTTGGTCTTCGATCGACTCGGCGAGGTTGCCGGGTACATCCGAGAGCGGGACGGCCTCGACGGCCCGCTTTGCCGTGGACCTTGGCGTACTCTTCGAGGGCCTTGAGGCCTTCTTCGGTCACCCTGTAGCCACAGGGCTGGTTGAGCAGGTCGGCTAGCTCGGGAGGGGTGTTACAACACTGGCGCGGCGGCCCTGCCACCGCCTCCCGGGCGAGATCCCGCCCACCCCACGACGCGCGACCCGTCCCGGAGAGGAGTGCCAGCCGCCCGTTCCGGTGCTGTCGGCCCGTCCTCTCGACCTCTTCACGCTGCAGGCAGCAGAAACTCGACCTTGACGGCGTCGTAGGGGAGCTCGATCCGGCCATCGGGGACGCGGGTGAGGATCCCGGCTTCGAGCAGGGCGGTCACGTCACCATGGACGCCCTTGACGTCCCGATCGACGCGCCGCGCCGCTTCGCGAATCGAGACCGGTCCGACACCACGGAGGGTCTTGAGCAACTCCCACCGCTTTGCGGTCAGGACCTTCCAGAGGAGCTCCGGCTCGGCGAAGCTGATGCGGTCCTGGTCTTCGGCACGCCCGGTCTTCATCGCGCCCGCGACGTCGCTCAGGGTCTCTTCGAGCGACCGAACCTCGAGAACGACCGTTCTCATCGTTCCACCTCTTGGAGCTTTCATCGGTTCACTCTACCGAGACTCCTCGAACTCCACCGGTCCAGGGCCTCCAGCAGGTCGTCAATGTCATCGTGGGCGTCGACGCGCCCGGCGGCAAGCTCGAGGAACGGCAGGCACCAGTGCAAGATAGTTGTTCGTGGTCTGGCCTGGTTGGGCACGCTTCTTCGGAGGTTCTACCCTCCTCCGAGTCAACCGCGCGCTTCAGCCCGATCGAGCTTCTCCAAGATCTCCAGCGCCTTCTCGGGGGATCCGGCCGCGGCGCGGGCACGGAAACGGGTTTCCGCATCGAACTCCGCGATCGCCGCAGTGGAAAGCTCTTCCACCAGGTGGTTCAGGCTGACCTTGCGGTAGCGGGCGAGCTGCCGGAGTCGGTCATGCGTGTTGTCCGGAAGACGGACGGTCAGAGTTCCCATCGGTTCACCTCACTTCACCAGCGCCAGAAATTCTTCCGGCTTGTAGATCCGGAGATCCGGGAATCGGAGCTCGCTCCCGCCGAGATCGCGGACGTTCTTCGTGACGATCACGGACGCTCCGCCGGCGACAGCAAGCTCCACCACGTGGTTGTCGTCTTCGTCAACCAGGTTCGGTCGCCAGCGGTAATAGATGCTGGTCCAAACGCACACGCTCATGAACGCGTCAAGGAGGATTTCCCGCTCCTGCTTGTTCAGGGGCGATCGCTCGTACAGGTGGTCGCGGTGGAAGAGCGCCTCGTATTCGGCGAAGAGAGCAGCTCCCATGAGCGGCTGAACTTGCCGAAGCAGGCAGCGGCGGATGACCTCGCGACTCGCTCCGGCAGAACCGAGGAGCGTCGAGACGAAGACGTTGGTATCCACCACGATCCGCACGTCCAGATGATAGCATATGTGCTGTCAAGTTGCCGCAGGGTGAGCGTCTCGCATGGACTGACGACAGACCTGGTCCCGCTCAAGGAGGACCTGAGCGCTCGGCGCCTCTGCGACCCAGGCACACAGGCCCCCCTCTGGGCTGCCAGTCCATACACCGGCATCCTCAAAGGCGAGGTGTTCCTCGGGGATGACTTGCGCTTGCGGGCCTGCCTCACCGCCCCCACCACCCCCGTGATGGCCAGGGCTCACGTTCCTCTTTGCTCTACCGGCTATCGGATGACGATTGCCGTCAGACGCCCAGAGAGGTTTCCACCGTATGCGCCTAGCGATGCAGTGTTGACACCAATCCTCATCCGAAAGGAATGAGCCCCAGCCTCAAGGGTCTCGGTGACGGCTGAGGCGCTCGCCGGAACGCTCGATGCGTGATTGGTCCAAGGGAACGGTGTGAAGGAGAAGTTCCCGATGAGACTTGACCCCTGGTCAATGTTGAAGAGGCTCTGGAGACTCTGAGACTGCACCGTGGAACCGAATCCCATCGTCCCCGTGAAGAGTAGGAGCACCCTACTCGGCTCTTCCAGCGTGAGATTGACGCTGTGGCTGTCATCCTCGAAGGTGTTTTGGCCAAAGACCGTCACGGAAACCGCCGTAGTCCCCACCAGGTGGCCCCCGCCGGAGGCAGCGGTCGTCTGGACTGAGCCATCAGGGAACCGAAACCCACCTGCGGTGGACTCGATGGCCCCGGCGACGGTGAGACGACTGGCGGGAGTCGCCGTGCCTACACCGACCTTTCCGCCAACAGTAACCAGGTCATCGTACCCAACGGCAAGTCCGTCTGACGGCAAGGACAGCGGTCCTGTCATCGCGTCACCTGTCGTCGCGACGTAGTTTGGCGAATTCGTTGCGGGAGCGAACGCCATCGAGTCGAGGCCATCCACTCGGTCGGCGCTGAGGTTTGGGACGGTAATCGAGGATGCCACCGTCAGTGGGGGTTCCTCGGTTGCCGTGGAGATCAGATGCTGAGCAATCACGTCACCCGAGGCGGTGATGCCCCCTGGTGGAGCTACCGCGGCCTGCCGGGGCACCTGCGTGAGCCCACCTGCCCCACCATGATGGTCTTCGGAACCACTCGCCTCGGACAGAAGCAGATCCGTCCGGGATCTCCTCGCTTGCTGGGCGTAAGGCTCGACACCGGCGAATATGGCAACGAAGGTCAGAGCCGCTACGATCGAAATAGTCTTTCTCACAATACCTCCTCTGCTGCTACCCGCAGCGTCGCGTGATACCACCTCTGGACGCCAGACAGGAACCAGAATGCCGCTCACCGGATAGGATGTCGTGCTCTCTCGACCTGAACGAGAGTGCTGACGTGCGCCCGGAGCCTAGGCTTCGCAGAATTGCGGATAATTCTTATATTCTGCTATCTGGAGCCGTCAAGCGGCGGTACCAGTGCCGCTAAAGACCCGGGTCGCGGAAGATCGTCCCGTATGGCCGCCGATCCGGCGCCAGCGGACTACCCAGCACCGCTCCACCCTGAACGGTCCCGGTCACCCACCCCCAGTTGGCGCGGCCGTCGGGACCGGGGACGCTTCAGGTGCCCTCTGAGATCTCCGGATGGCGACCACTCTCAAAGCAGGCCTTCATGCTTCCCCGCCGCCATGTCTGAGGCCCACCATCTCCCCCACGGCGAGCACCGGATGGTCGCACACCGCACGCCGCCAATCGCACACGGGCGGTCGGAAGGGCGAGAGCCCAATGGAGAGAATCAGAAGAATCAAGTTCTCGCTCGTCCTCGTTGCAGCCACCCTGGCCATCCTCTCCGTCGCGACGGGGAACGGCGCGAATCAGCGTGACGTCTACGACCTCACCGGCGGAGCCGTTCCGGCCGGCGGGATCATCCTCTGGGACCAGTCCAGCGACTGCCCTGTCGGCTTTGCCCGGGTCACCGCCTACGACGGCAGGTTCCTCGTCTCCAACAGTGCCCCGGGGAATCTGGGCGGGTCGAACACGCACAGCCATGGCGCGGGGACGTTCACGGTTCCTCCCCATCGCCACACACTGGAGCACTGGGACGGCCACCAGCAGCCCGTGGACGACAACAGCGACGGGACGGACTTCAACACCGTCACCGGTCCCGGCGGAGGTGCAGTGATGACCGGCACCTCGGCCCCGGCCGACAGTCGCCCGGAGTTCGTCACGATTCTGCTTTGCAGGAAGACGTAGGAAAGGTCACCGCAGGGCGGTCACGTCACCATGGACGCCCTTGACGTCCCGATCGACGCGACGCGCCGCTTCGCGAATCGAGACCGGTCCGACACCACGGAGGGTCTTGAGCAGCTCCCACCGCTTGGCGGTCAGGACCTTCCAGAGGAGCTCCGGCTCGGCGAAGCTGATGCGGTCCTGGTCTTCGGCACGCCCGGTCTTCATCGCGTCCGCGATGTCGCTCAGGGTCTCTTCGAGCGACCGAACCTCAAGAACGACCGTTCTCATTGGTTCCCTCTACCGAGATTCACTGAGCTTCACCGGTCCAGGGCATCCAGCAAGTCGTCCAAGTCCTCGTAGGCGTGAACGCGCCCGGCGGCGACGTCCTCGTCGGCCTCGCGCTCCATCTGCTGCCAGCGCTCGCTCCAGAACCAGCGCTGGCTCGCGGGGACGGAGTCCAGCGAGGGCTGCTCGGTCGGGGTCATCGTCTTCGCCTCCGCCTGGTCACCAACGCTCGTGGGCTCTCCACCCGGGCGCTCGGGCGGCTTCGCTTCGGGTGGGAAGTGCCACGTCCCGGCGGCCCGTGGGGGTTGAGCAGGCCGGAGACCAGGACGTTGGTGTCGAGGACGATCCTCACCGAGCGTCCGATTTGCGGGCGCGCCGCGCCGCCTGGATCTCCTGTTCGATTTCCTCGTCCGAGAGCCGCGTGAGGCCGGCTTCCGCCGCCCGGCGCCGCATCCGCGACGCGGCGACCTGTGCCCGGGCCCGGCGGAGGGCCGTCAGAGCGGTCTCCAGATCGTCGTCCTCTACGCTGACGAGGATTCCCTGTGGCTTGCCGTTCGACGTCAAGACCAGGTCGTCCTCGCGCAGGCGCTTCCAGACGTCTGCGGGTCGGTTGCGCAGGTCGCGCACGCTGATGAACTTCATGGGCACCTCCTGGAGCTCACTGAAGCTTGAGCGGG
This sequence comes from uncultured Acidobacteriota bacterium, assembly GCA_963843755.1. GTDB lineage: Bacteria > Acidobacteriota > Thermoanaerobaculia > Multivoradales > DATKCC01 > CAWJLS01. The sequence continues at coordinate 365,431 of CAWJLS010000007.1, read as the reverse complement.
TACAAAGGAGCTACGGGGGATTCACCCGCTAGAGCCTTCTGCGTCGCGGGCTGTAGTAGAATCACACGCCCCAGGAAGGACTTGGCCATGACGAAACTGCTCGAAAAGGCCTTTGCCGAGGCCGCAAAGCTGCCCGAGGAGGCGCAGGATCGCATCGCAACGCACCTGCTCCAGGAACTGGCTGACGATGCGAACTGGGATGCGTCCTTCGCTGCATCCGCTTCCCTGCTTGAGCAAATGGCGACGGAAGCCCTCGAGGAGCACCGGGTAGGGAAGACTGAGGAGCTCGGATTCGACGAGCTTTGAGGTCTCGCGTCACCAAGCAGTTCCGCCGCCTCTTCTCTGATCTTCCGGTCGAGATTCGTGAACGAGCTCGGTAGAGCTACCGTCTGTGGAAGGAAAACCCCGCGCACCCGGGTGTGCAATTCAAGCGGGTTCACCAGAAGCTCCCCATCTACTCGGTTCGAATCGGCATCGGGTGGCGAGCAGTCGGCCTGAGACAGGACGACGCAATCATCTGGTTCTGGATCGGCTCCCATGCCGACTATGACCAGTTGCTGAAGAGCCTGTAGGGAGCTTGCCGCGCGCGTGGCCAGGTAGGTGGTGGCTCGCGTGCACGGCCGAGGCCGGGGTGCCCGTGGTAGCGAAGACACCCTCTCCTCGCGTCCGCAGATCGAAGATTGAACTTTCGATCTGCGAAAGTCGGGTTGTCGTCGGTGCTGCTCCTTGAGCGGGCCGGAGACGACGAGAAGGGTTGTCGTCGACGCCTCAGCGAGCTGCGCCCGGGGCCTCGCGCGGCGGACGGAAGGGGTCGACTGCCTGCACCGTGCCGTAGAGGCGATTGTGCTCGAAGTCCTCGGACAGGAGCTGCCGGAGACCGTAGACTTCGGCGTGGGCCCAGAGGTGCACCGCCGCGGCTATCGGGCGCTTCGCCGCGAAGGGCTCACGGCGCAGCAGACGGCTCCAGGGATGGAGCTGACCTGGCCAGACGAAAGCGGGCGCTCGGACCAGGGTATATTGAGCGCCGCCATGCCACCCGAAAAGAACGCGAACGGCGCTAGAGCCGCCAAGGCTCGCGAGGCGCTCGAGGCCCTCGAGCCGAGGGCAAGCCGGTCGGCATCCTCTGAGCTTTCTGGAGTCGTCGTCTCTGAGAGACTCAGAAGAGCTTGCACTGTCTCCGGGGTCGTCGCTTGTTATCTACTCCTGGCAGCGGGTCTCCTCTGGCTTGTCCGGTCGCCTGTCAAAGGTGTGGCAGACAACGGCGACTTCTGGAGGGTCGCGCGGCCGGCGGGGGTTTCCCACCTGGACGACCGGCCAACCGATGGTCGATACGTCGATCGCCTGTTCAGAGTCTCGCCAGGTCGCCTTTTGTCAGGTGGCTCCTCGGCCTCCTGTATCGCATGGATCGCCGCCCGATTGGGAGGCAAGGATGGAAAGCTGGACATCCGTTGGATGGGCGCCGTCTTGCTGGTCGTCCTCGTTGTCGAGGTCACCTTCGCCATTCTCGGTGGGTTACCGGCTTCGCTGATCCTGCTTGTGCTCTTTGCGCTTCTCAATGCCTCCTATCTTCCGTTCCTCAACAGCTTCTATGCCGACGGCACGTTCTTCATCGCTCTCGTCGGAACCGTCTTCTGGTTTGCCTGGATCGGGGGCACCCTCCCTCGACCGGGCCCGTCTTCCGTACTGCCGGTCGTCGCCCTCGCCCTGCTAGGCGGCGCGGCCAAGGTGCAGTACTCCGTCCTCCCATCGCTCATCTTGCTGGCCCTCTCCATTGCATTCCTGTTCGGTGAGAGGGAGCTTAGAGCGCGATCGACTCTGGTTCTCGGACTGGTCCTGCTGCTGCTTGCGATTGCACTGCCCGCATGGTTCGTCCTCGGTTCCGGACCGAACTTCCCCCAGGTCAATCGCTATCACGCGATCTATGGCGGCATCCTCCGCTTGAGCTCGAATCCGGAGCAGACCTTGCGATCCCTCGATGTCCCGAAGGAGTTCTGGGAGCTTCCCAGGAAGGATGTCTTCTCGGGTGGCATCGCTCCGGATCATCCCGTCCACGAAGCGCTGGCCAGGATCTCCCGTTGGCAACTCGCACGAGAGTACTTCCGGGATCCGGGAGCGACCGGGCGCGCTCTCGGGAAGGTGCTCGACGAGCTCTCCGCACCGAAGAGCCACAAGCGCGGTACGACGGAGCGCAGGCCGGATGGCCATGCAGACCGTCCCCAGTTTCTCGGCGTGACTCGGTTGCGGTCGGAAATTCTCTCCTGGCAGCCGAGAGTGATCTGGATCTTGTTCGCCCTCACGACGATTGCATCGTTGAGCCATTCGCTCAAGAAGCGGGTGCTCTCTGTTGCCTTTCCGATGATCTTCCTGATCTTGTGGCTCACGTCAGGGACGGTCGTGGTCCTCCTCGGTGACGGACTGGTGAGCCTGAGGCAGCACTTGATCGGAGTACGACTCAGCGTAGATCTCCTGGTAGCGCTGGAGGTCTACTACGGGGGTCGGCTTCTCGTCTCGTTGGCGAGAAGACAACCGAGATCGGAGCCAGGAGCGCAGGCTCAGGGAAGAGGCTCCGTTGCAAAGTTGTCGTAGCTGTTCCGGAGGTTCGTCAAGCCGGTGTTGTTTGCCGTGGGGGTGATGTTCGGAAAGGTCCCCTGGACAAGCTCGTGATACCCCCCCGGGTAGTCATCTCGATACTGCCAGCAGAAGACGAACGGAACACCCCACTGGAACGCCATCTCACCGAAAGAATAGATGCCGCTGGCAGCGTTCGACGACCGATAGTCGCGGCCGAACTCGCCGATGAAAATTTGCTTCCTGATGAGCCCGCTACGGCTGGCGATCAGATCCAGCTTCGACTGGATGGTGGAGGCGGTTGTCCCCCAGGCTGAGTAGGAGATCAGGTCAGGTTGCTTCGCAAGTAGCGGGAGGATCGTATTGAGTACACTGAAGCCTGTGCCAGTTCCCACATGGTTGACCTCCACTGCATGCACGATCCGCAGCTTGGAATTGGGATAATCCAAGGCGGCTGCATCGATCCCCTCCTGGCGGTCATCGAGCATCTCCACGAAGTCGTCGATTTCCGCCTGGGTCGGGGTACCCGTGCAGGCGAGCCCCTGGATCTGCTGATCACCTTCCCAGCCTGTGAGGATGATGAGCTTGTTCTGGGCTGAGTAGCGGGCGTAGAGATTTCTCGCTACCTGTCCGTAGTCGATTCCCGGCGCGATGCCGAGCTCGTCGGCCAGCTTCTTGGGGATCGTGACCTGCAGCTTGCTCGTGACCTTGGCCATGATCCTTACTCCGTCAGCTCAGGCGATCTTCCAGGCAGAAGCGAGACGCCGGGCGGAGTCCCAACCCACCTCGGTGCGTACCTCTTCGACCCCCGCGGGCGACACGGTGTTATGCTGCTGACGAGGCGCTGGAGGATTCATGGCAAGAACCTACACCGCAGTCGTGGAGAAATGCCCAGACACGGGGCTCTACGTGGGCTATATCCCAGGTTTCCCTGGTGCGCACAGTCAAGCAGAGACGCTCGACGAGCTGAACGAGAATCTTCGCGAGGTGATCGAGCTGCTGTCTGTGGAAGGTGAGGTCAAGCTCGAGGCCGAGTTCGTCGGAACGCAGCAGGTGACGGTCGGCTGAATGGGCAACGTCCCAGTCCTCTCCCCCCGAAAGGTCGTCAAGCTTCTCCGCACCTTGGGATTCATCGAGGTTCGCCAGAAGGGCTCGCACAAGCAATTCCGGCATCCGGACGGGCGTAGTACCACCGTCCCGTTTCACTAGGGCCGAGATATTTCTCCAATCCTGCTGCGGAAGATCGCCGAAGATATCGACCTGGCGATCGACCAGTTCCTCAATCCACGCTGATTTCGCCAGTCTCGTTGGAGACCGAGCGCATAATGGACTCGGTATGGAGCTCTACGAGGAGAAGTACGGCGTCTTGAGCGAGGATTTCTACCGCGCTCTGATGGCCGGAGACCTGGCCCGCTATGACGATGTGGACGAGAGCCGCGTGGACTTCAGCCGCTGGAAGGGGATCTACGAGACCCGGCTTCGGCGCAAGAACGCCTATGACCAAGGGCTCGGCCAGAGCTCTGTCGCCAAGGCTCTCCGCATCCAGCCGGGCTATTGAAACGATGGCAAATCGAGAAGTCTCCAAGCTTCGAGCTCAATACGACTTCAGTGGAGGCGTCCGCGGGAAGTACGCCGACAGGTTCTCGGGTGCCTGCACGGTGGTGGCCTCCGAGAACGATGAGACCTTCACTCTCGGCACAGAAGAAGAGAGCGCCCTGCTGGACGCGATGGCGGAAGGTGATCGCGGCTGACGAGTTTTTCCGCAAGTCCGCGCGCGACGATTGAATCGCCACGTACCGGAGCGGTACATCCACCGGGCCGCCCCAGCACCCGAAGTTGCCCACCCATGAGAAGGGCTTTGACGAGCTGTACTTCGTCCGACTTCGTGACGGAGGAGATGTCCAGGTGGAGGACTGGACGGAATGAAGTTCGATGATCTCGACCAGACCATGCGTGTGTTCGAGACGGCCCACGACCACTGCGTCCTGCCCGCCGTCTACATCGTCGCCCGCCTGGAGGGGCGCGGCTTCACCAAGCTGACGAAGGAGGCGCAGGACTTCGAGGCGCCCTTCGATCGACGGTTCCATGGCGAAGCGAAGATGCGCACCGGAATGCACTCCACAGCCACTGCTATTGGGCGCTTCGCCGCGAAGGACTCTCGGCCCAGCACGCGACGGCCGAGCTCAGCGGCCGATCTACCGCGGAAAAGAACGAGCTCCTGTTCCAACATGGCGTCAACTTCAACGACCTGCCAACGTGGCAGAAACGCGGAACGGGCGTCTACTGGGAAACATCGCGGTCCGTGTCGCCCACCGGCGCGAAGCGTACCGGTAGCGGCCGAGAAGCCCCTCCAGCTCTGCTGCGAGCAACCAGCGCAGCCCGCCCAGATCAGCTCAGGCGCTTTTCCAGGCAGAAGCGGGGCGCCGCCCATCCGTAGACCTTGCGCATCTCTTCGCTTGCGCGTATACTCTTTTTCAGAGTCCATGGTCTGATACTGGTCGTGACATCACCCGTGGGCACTGGTTGCAGCGCCGGCGCTTCCTGAACAATCTCGGCAAAACTGAGTAGGAGGCACGATGCAACGAGCGAAGAGCCACCGTCGTCTTCCCGCAGCCCACCTCGTCCTGGCCGTTGCCCTGTTCGGCCTGGTCATGGTCGTCACCGCGTCGCCCTCTCCCGTGTACGCGGCGGGCTGCGAAACGCTTTCCGGCTGGGACGCGGTTGCAGGGAGCTACATCTCGGCCAGCCGGTACCGCTTCTGTGGTGAGACCGAGATCCCCCTGCCGGTGAGAATCGAGCAGTACCAATCTCCTGGCGTCTGGGTGACGGTTGCCAGCGGCACCGGAGACGTGACGTACACCTGCAACGGGACCGCCTTCAACAGGTATCGGATCCCGTACGTGACGGGCGAGTTCGATATCCTTTGCGGCTAGCGTGAAGGCATCCCTGCCCTGAGCGGGCCTTGCCTGGAGCTCCAGACCCGCTCCCGCCCGGCTCGGTGCTGTGATGGCGCCGGGCCGGGGGTTTACCTAGCAGGTCGGCCTGTCCTACCGCGCCGCATCGCTGGTTCTCGTCGTGTCGTTGTCTCCAACCCGTGCTCGGCCTCGACGCTACCGGTCCCGGAGCATCCCTCCCGGGCTCGGCGCGTGGGTGATCTCCCAGCGGTTGCCGTCCGGGTCGGTGAGGAGGAAGCTCTTCTCACCCCACGGGTGCTCTTTGGGTGGGCCGGAGAGGGAGAGCGAGAAGTCGTCTGCGAGCGCGACGATCCGCTCGTAGGCGGCGTCGACGTCGTCGACGGTGACCCCGATGGCCGACCCGCGCCGGTCGGCGGCGGCGTGGAAGCTCTTGGCCGAGGCGCCGACCGGCTTGAAGAAGGCGACCCGGAACCGCGACGGCAGGACGAGCTCCGCGAACAGGTCGTTCTCGAAGTGGGTCTGGAGGCCGAAGGCGGCCTCGAAGAACCGGGTGATCCGGGGCACGTCGTCCGTGGCGAGGACCAGGTGGGAGACGGCGAGGAGGGTCATGGGTGACGTCTCGGCGGGGCCGCCAGAGGAGGGCGTTTCCGCCCTGCTGGTCGCCGGCGCCCCACCCACGGCCGGGAGAGGAAGCCGCTCGCTACCTGGAGAAAGCGTACACGGCCATGCTCCGGACGGTTGTAGAAGCTGTCTTCGAGCGCCCCGTTGGGGCGCGGAACCTCGGGGGCGTGCGCGAGTCGCTGGTCGGGTCGCTCGCCAGCGCCGCCTCCGCGTACGCCGTGGTCACCAGCGGGTCGCGCCATGAGTCCTTGTCCTCGACCAGGGGAGCGGCCGATGGAGGCATCCCAGGAGCCGAACAGGGGGAGAAGAAGCGAGATGGGTCCGCTCATGAGACGCCGAGTGTACCGGCCCGCCCTGTCCTCCCTCGTGCTACGCTCCCCCGACTCATCATCGGAGGGACGTGCAGGTGACCGACAGACGATCTCATCGGACCGCTCTCGAGACGGACGATTCGACCCGGAGGGGGCGGAGGGTCCCTCGGCGGGCTCGGTTCTTCGACGCTCTCCTCACCGTCTTGCTGGGCGTCGCCGCCAGTCTCGGAGGCCATTTCGTTCCGGCGGCGCGGGCGAACGAGGCTCCCGGAACCGCTCTCTACTCCGCCGCCAAGTCCGGCGACCTGGACGCGGTGCGGTCCCTCCTCGCCGACGGAGCGGACGTGGACTTCCGGAGCGAGAGCGGGTTCACTCCGCTGATGGCGGCGGCGTACTACGGCAAGGCGGACGTCGTCTCCCTCCTTCTCGGCGCGGGAGCCGACCCCACGCTCACCGCACCGAGCGAATATCGCGCGTTCGATTACGCGATCGAGAACCGCCACGCCGGGGCGGTCGGAGCTTTCCTCGCCGCGGAGTCGGGGGGCCAGGCTCCGGAATCCGCCCTCCACCGCCTGGTCACGGCGGCGGCAGTGGGCGACGTGGGCGCGGTCGAGGCGGCGCTCGCGGACGGCGCGGACCCGGACGGACGGCTGGACTGCGGCTATACCGCCCTCGCCCTCGCCGCGGGCTTCGGACACGAAGCCGTCGTCCGGACGCTCCTGTCCGCCGGGGCCGGCCCCGACGTCCAGACCCGGAGCCGCTACAACACGACGCCGCTCATGGAGGCCTGCCGCGATGGCCACACCGAGATCGCCCGACGGCTCCTCGACGCCGGAGCGGATGTAAACCAGGGGGACCGCCACGGGGACCATGCGCTCAACTGGGCGACGTACTACGGCCGGGTCGACCTCGTACGCCTCCTGTTGAAGGCCGGAGCGGACTTCAACGTCACTGGCCAGACCGACGACACCGCGATCGAGATCGCGATCCGCGAAGGCCACACCGAGGTCGAGCAGCTCCTGCGGGAGGCCGGAGCGAAGCCGCGCGACAAGAAGGACGCGGAAGGACCGAGCTAGCCTGCCGGCGCCGGCGCCGTGGCGGCGATGACCGGCCTCGGCGACGTCCCGGCGACCCGACCGCGATCGAGTCGCCGGGGACGGTCGACACGCGACCCGTCAGCAGCCGCAGTCGTAGGTCGAGACGGACCGCTGGTACTCGGTGCACCCTTGCATCTGCGCGTTGAAGCAGACGCGGTAGCGCTCCCGGTACTGCTTGAGAGCCGGCCCTCCCGCGGTGCACTGGCCCCACTCGTCGCAGATCTTGCACGCGGTCGAAATGCCGCAGAACTGGTCGCCGCAGTCGCTGAAGAGCGACCAACTGCCACACGACCCGTACTCCGGGGGACACGGCGTGGTGTCGTGGCAGGCGGCCGCCTTCGTGAAGAGGGTGTTCCCCCCGCTCTGGAACGCGAGGTACTCCTCCGAGCTCAGCGTCGGCGCTTCGTCAGGCAGGCACGTTGCCGCGGTGTTCTCGCACCCGATCCGGCACTGCGACGCCGCCGCGAGGTCGGCACGCCCGTCGCAGTTCGCGAAGCAGACGTCCAACGTGACGGCGCAGGCCTGGTCGATCTCCAGCGTCTGAGCCCGTGCTACGGCTCCACCCAGAAGCGGGATGGCGAGAAGGGTGATGAGGACGAAAGACAGGGTTGCTCTCTTCATCGGAACCACCTCCTTGTCGTTTCGCGCCATTGTATTTCAGTATTCGCGACGAAGTCAAACAGCTCAGGCGGAGGCAGCTACGCCGTGCAGCACCGGGGAGCCGCGCCAGAGCCCATCGCGGTCGACCGGTGCCGGCTGTGGGGGGAGAGGCGCCGCGACAGCCCGGGGCCGTCGAGAAGCCCTCGGCTGGGCGCACCGCCCGCTCGCGGTGGCCCAGCCGTCAGGTCGTGCTACTCGTCGCCGAGTTGGAGGATCTCGTCGTCCACGACCCAGTGCCCGCCTTCGCGCAGGAGGTGGACCTCGGAGTGGACCTTGCCGAGAGGGCTCTTGTCGCCCGAGACCAGGAGCAGGGCGTGGTCGCCCGAGACGAAGCCGCGGGTGATCTTGTAGGAGTCGGGATCGGATTCCTGGAGAAACGAGAGGAACGCGTCCGCGCGGTCCTGGAGAAAGCCCTGGCGCTCCTCTCCCAGGAGCGGCTTCAGGGCGGCCGCGTTGCCTTCGGCGACCGCCTGGTGGAAGGTGCCGTAGGCCTTCCCGGGGTCGCCGCCGCCGGCGGGCAGCGCCGAGCCGTAGTCGGCGGGGGCCACCGGCACGTCGAAGGTGACGTCGAACGTGGCGCCTTTCGGATCCTTGTGCTGGACGTGCCCCGCGATCCGGCCGCCCGAGACCTTGGCCGAGGCGACCACGTCCGGGTCGAAGCAGAAGCCGCAGCCGTCCCCTGATCCGAAGTAGTAGCTCATCCCGCGGTACTCGCCGTGCGGGTCGAACTGGAAATAGACGACCGCCGTCTCGTCGTCCGCGAAGTTGGAGTCGATGAAGTGCTCGCGGTCCCAGTAGGTGTCGAGGATGTCGCTCACGAAGCCGACGTTGGAGACGGCGACCCGGATCCCCGGCGCGTCGTCGGTGCCGGTCTTGCCCGGAAACGCATAGGCGCCGACGACGTCGAAGTCGCCGGTCTTGGACGAGAACGTCCCGGAGGCCTGCGACTTGCCCGAGGCGGACTTCCCCCGGGCCACCGCCGGAAGCAGCAGGGCGAGGCTCAGGACCAGCCCCAGGCCCAAGCTCGAGCCAGACTTCAGCAGGCCCGACAGAATCAGACTCCGCTTCATGAAAGCTCCTTGTCAGAGAGGGCCGACCGGTGGCTCCCGGTCGATCGCGGAAGCCTATCCCAACTCCGAGACCCCGGAGCCAGGGTCTCGGAGGGCAGAGCACGTGCCGGGCGGCAACCCGCTACTCGCTCAGCGCGACCGTCGGTGCCATGCGGGCGGCACGGCTCGAGGGGATGAGGCAGGCGGCGAGGGAGACGGCGAGCATGACGCCGGCGGTGCCGGCGAGGGTCGCCACCGGCAGCACGGGGACCTGGTAGAGGATCGCCTGGAGGGCGCGGCCGGCGGCGGCGGCGCCGACGACGCCGAGGGCGGTGCCCAGGGCGCCGAGGCGCAGGGCCGTCCCCACGAACTGCCGCCGGACCTGCTCCCGCCGGGCGCCGAGGGCCATCCGGAGGCCGATCTCGCGGCGCCGTTGGGCGACGGCGTAGCTGACCACGCCGTAGGTGCCGATCGCGGTGAGCAGGAGGGCAAAGCCGGCGAAGACGGCGGAGAGGAGCGCCGGCGACCGGCGCAGCAGCAGGCTGTCGGAGAGGCGCTGGCGCATGGTGCGCGCGTCGGTCAGCGGCAGGTCGGGGTCGGCCTGGCGCACGAGGGTCCGGAGGGCGCCAGTCACGGCGGCGGGCTCGACGCTGGTGCGCGCCACCAGGTAGGCGCTCTCCATGGGGCGGTCGCGGAACCGGTAGTAGACGGCGCCCAGCGCCTCGTCCTCCGTCACGCGCGGCCTGCTTCACCGCGCCCACGACGCCGACGATGGTGCAGGGCTCGCCGTCTTCCTTTCCCGGCGCGGGGGCCGCGCCCTGGTAGACGCGCTTGCCGATCGCCCCGGCCGATCGTCCAGCGGGAAGTAGCGGCGGGCGAAGTCCTCGTCGACCACGCAGACACGCTGCGGGCGCTCGGCGTCGGCTGCCGTCAGGTACCGGCCGGCACGCAGCGGAATCCCCAGCGCCTTGAAGTACTCGCCGCCGACGCTGTAGCTGTAGACGGCCCGCGGCGACTGATCGGGGTCCGGGACGTAGCCCTCCACGTGGGCCGAGCTCTTGGCGTCGTCGCCGCTCAGCGGGATGTTCGAGACGATGCCGGCCGCGACGATGCCCGGCTCGTGCCCCATGCTCTCGGCGACGGTCTGAACGAACCGCGCCGCCTCCGCCCGCCTGGGCGTACCGGTCCGACGACAGCGAGACCTGACCGGTCAGAACATGGTCGGGCCGGAAGCCGGGGACCGCCGCCGTGGCGCGCTCCAGGCTCTGCCCCAGGAGCCCCGCCCCGGCGACCAGCACGAACGCCAGGGCGACCTGGGCGACGACGAACCCGTGCCGCACCTGCTGGGCGGCGGCGTGGGCGGTGGCGCCCCGCGTCTGGGTCGCCAGCGAGGAGGTCAGCCGCCCCTGGAGCGTGAACCAGGCGACGGGGAGCGCCAGGACGATCCCGGTCACGAGCGCCGCCGCCAGGGCGACGAGCGCCAGACGGGGCTCGAAAGCGATGCGCGCCCCGAGCGGCAGGCGGCCGGCACCGAGGGCCGCCACCGCCTCGACGCCGAGCGCGCCGAGCCCCAGGCCGAGCAGCCCGCCGCCCAGCGCCAGGACGGTGGTCTCCACCACCACCTCGCTCACCAGGTGCCGCCGGCTGGCACCGAGGGCCTGACGGATCCCCTGGGCCCGGGAGCGGGCGTTCGCCCGGACGAGCAGCAGGTTGACCAGGTTGACCGCGCCGACCACGAGCAGGAGGAGCGCGCCGCCCTGGAGCAGAAGCAGCACCGGCCGGATCGACGCCACGTGGTCGGCATGGAGCGGCACCACCCGCGAGCGGAACCCGCTCTGGGCGAGGAGCGCCGCGTCGGGAGAGTCCACGTTCACCGCCTGGTCGTGGGCGTCCACCTGCGCCTGGGCCTCCTCGAGCGTGGCGCCCGGCCTGAGCCGCGCGATCATGTCGGAGGAGCTGCCCGCGTGGCGGCGCTCAGGCGCGTGCCGCTCCGGAGCCGCCGCGTACGGCAGGTAGATCCGCGCCCCGGACGAGAGGAACCGGAACGACGGCGGCAGGATGCCGACGATCTGCTTGTCCACCCCGTCGACGCGGATCGTGCCGCCGAGCGCCGCCCTCGGGTGACCGTCGGCCGCGAGCCGCTGGCGCCAGTACGCGTCTGTCAGCACGACGACGTCGTCCGAGCCCGGACGCGCACTCCGCCTCCTCGAAGCCACGCCCGAAGGCGGGGCGCACCCCCAGCACCGCGAAGAAGCCCGGCGTCACGCGCGTGACCGCGATCCGCTCGGTCGCGCCCGTCTCCCCCACCACCGCCGCGTCCTGGCGCAGCAGCGCGATGCCGGAGAAGGCCGCGATCCGGCCGCGGCGCTCGAAGTAGTTGGTCAGGTTGGCGCCGTCGTCCGGCACCCCGGCCTTCGGATAGGAGTTGAACACCCGCACCAGCCGGTCGGGCTCCGGGAACGGCAGCGGGCGTAGCAGGACGGCGTCGACCGCGGCGAAGACCGTCAGGCTGGCGCCGAGGCAGAGGCCGAGCGTGACCAGCGCCGTCACCGTGAATCCCGGAGACTGGCGTAGGCGCCGAAGGGCGAGCCGCACCTGGCGCGCCGCCTCGTCGAACGGCGCCACGCCGCGGGCCGCCCGGCAGTCGCTCTCGATGTTGAGCACGCTGCCGAACTCCCGCCGCGCCCGCCGGGCCGCCTCGTCCGGGGCGACCCCCGCGGCGATCAGCTCGCGGGTGATCTCGTCCAGGTGGAGGCGGATCTCCTCGCTCATCTCCGCCTCGAAGCGCCGCCGCCGGGTGAGCACCTGCCAGAGGGAGCCGAGCCGACCGAGCATGCTCAGCACGTCAGACCTCCTCGGGGGTCATGGCGAGCGCCATCCCGATGGCCGTCGCCAGGCGGTTCCAGGAGGCGGTCTCCTCGTTCAACCGCCGCCGGCCCGCCGGCGTCAGGCGGTAGTACTTCGCCCTGCGGCCGGCCTCGCTCTTGCCCCACTCACCGGTGATCAGGCGCTCGTGCTCCAGGCGGTAGACCGCCGGGTAGATCGATCCCTGGGGGATCTCGAGCGCGCCACCCGAGATCTGGTGGATGCGCTGTAACAGGCCGTAGCCGTGGAGCGGCTCGAGCGACAGGGCCTTCAGGACCAGCATGTCGAGGGTGCCGGGGAGGAGGTCGGTGGTCTCGGTCATCAGGGCTCTCCTGGGGTCTCTCCTAGTCAGACTAGGCAAAGAGTAGGAGGCTTCTCCTAGTCTGTCAAGGGGAGATGATTCGGACCGCGCGTCAGCCCGGCGGCCGCAGGTCGATCGGGCGCTGCGGACACCCCGGCAACGCCAGAATCCTCCGCTCTTCTTCGTCCGCTCGTTCGTATACTCTGACTACTTGGTGCCAGGGCGGGCAGTTCACCGATCACCGACCAGAGTGCCCGGAACGCAGGCGGCCTTCCGCGCACCCCGCGACGGAGTCCTGGCCCACGCATCGGTTCTTCGACAGGAAGGGAGAGGAAGATGTCCGAGGCTCTGAAGACGCAGCGCGATTCGTTCTTGCTTACCGACGTGGAGGCCATCGAGCGCGTCCGTTCGGTGGTTCTGGAAGAGGTCGTCCAGAAGATGGACCAGGTGCCGGTGAACCCGGTCATCCAGGACTTTCAGGAGCTGCTCGACCGCGACCCGGTAGCGCGCATGTACGTGACGGAGATGATCCGGGAGATCCCGCCCAAGTACAAGAAGCACCACCCCAGAACGGTCGAGGAGCTGCTGCTTCAGCTCAACGCGGTGTTGACCACCGCGCCGCCCTACGTGCCCCCGGGGCACGGCGAGGCGACGGCCCTCGTGGGCACCCCCTTCTCCGCGGTGTTGATCTGGACCATGGGTACACCGTCCGGCTTCGCCGCGTACCGCTACCCGCCGATCAATTCCATCTTCCGCCGGCTGCTGCTCGCCTGGACGGGCTTCCTCGATTCGAGCGACTCGCGCTACGTGATCAACCCCGGGCCGAACGGCTGGCAGAGCGAGGCCGCCCAGAAGCAGCTCGACATGGAGAGCTACGTCTACGACCCCGACGCCGAGTACTGGGGGTTCCACTCGTGGAACGACTTCTTCACCCGCGCGGTGCGCCAGGGTGCCCGGCCGATCGCGGACCCGGACGATCCGACGATCGTCACCGCCGCCTGTGACTCCCAGGTCTACCGCATCGCCCACGACGTGAAGCGGTCGACCCCGTTCTGGATCAAGTCGGAGCCCTATTCGCTGAACGAGATGCTCGACGGCAACTACGTGGAGCAGTTCGTCGGCGGCGACGTGTTCCAGGCGTTCCTGAGCCCCTTCAACTACCACCGCTGGCACAGCCCCGTCGCCGGCACGGTGGTCAAGGCCTATGTCAAGGAAGGGCTTCTCTTCACCCAGGACACCGCCTGGGGCGAGGACCCGACGGACCAGGACGAATCCGAGGGTTACCTCGCCCACGTCCAGACCCGCGCCATCATCTTCATCCAGGCCGAGGAGCCGGTCGGCCTGGTCTGCGTGATGCCCATCGGCATGGTGGAGATCTCGACCTGCTCCATCGACGAGACGATCCAACCCGGCGCGCGCGTCGAGAAGGGGCAGGAGCTCGGCTACTTCCAGTTCGGAGGCTCGACCCACTGCGTGATCTTCCGCCCGGGCGTGGCCAAGGAGTTCACCGGTCACGGCCCGAGCACGCCGAACGGCAACGACGGCACGAGCTACCTGGTCGGCCAGGTGATCGCCAAGGCCTGAAGGCCGAGCGAAGGCGACGGCTGCCGGAAAGGACCGGCAGGTGCCCCGCGGAACGACGTGGCTCTCCTCGTTCCGACTGCGGGGGTGTGCCCGGCCCCCGGGATCACCTCCCGGGCTCTGCCGGCGCTCGGACGTTCCGGACGGCTCGCCGCGCAGCCTCCTGGAACGGAGGCTCTTGGAGTAGAGTGCGGGCGCCATGACTATGCTCGCTGACGCAGTGATCGTCCTGGTCGCCCTGCTCCACGCCTACTTCCTGGTCCTCGAGATGTTCTTGTGGGACAAGCCCGCGGGGCTGCGCGCCTTCGGGCAGACCAGGGAGCAGGCCGCCGCGACGAAGGTGCTCGCCGCGAACCAGGGGCTCTACAACGGCTTCCTCGCCGCCGGGCTCGTCCTGGGCCTGGTGCTCGATCTGCTCGGAAGCGGCGGCTTCGTCGTGAAGCTGTTCTTCCTGTCGTGCGTCGTCGTCGCCGGCCTGTTCGGGGCGGCGACCGCCAGCCGGAAGATCCTGTGGTTTCAGGCGGTCCCCGGCCTGGTCGGGCTGTTGCTGGTCGTCTTCGGGTAGCGGATCGGGCTCCTGGCCTGGATTGCCCGCATGCCCCGGGCCGTGATCTATGTATAATCCGAATACAAGTTCGGATTCGCATCCGGCCCCGACACCTCGCCCGGAGAGACCGTGCCCCGATCCAGCGCTCCGCCACCTCCCAGCAACCGTCCGAAGCGTCCGAAGGGCCCGAAGCGCCCGAGTGGCACGATCCCCGCCCGGCAGCGACGCAGCCGCGACACGGAGCGGCGGCTCCTCGCCGCCACCCGGGAGGTCATCGCGCGCTCCGGAGTCGCGGACGCAACGGTCGCCGAGATCTGCCGGGAGGCCGGGGTCGCCGTCGGGACGTTCTACGGCCGCTTCCGCGACAAGGACGCCCTGCTGGCGGCCTTCTTCACCGGCTACTACCGGCAGCCGGAGGACGATCTGAACGCCGCCTTCCCTCTGGATCGATGGCGCGGCCGGCCGGTGGCGGAGATCGTCGCCGCCTGGATCGAGCATCGCGTCGCGAGCTTCCGTGAGCGGCGGGCGCAGATCCGGGCGGTGCTGACCTACACCCGGAGCCATCCCGATCCGGCGTTCCGGGCGGCGGCGGCGGCGTTCAGCGCCCTGATCATCGAGCGGTTCACCGCGCTTCTCGAAGGGTCGCGCGGAGGCATCGGCCACCCGAACCCACGGCGGGCGGCCGTCTTCGTGGTTTCGACCATCGAGGCGCTGCTCAAAGAGCTCACCCTCTATGGCGAGATCCGGTCTCCGGCGCTGACCATCGCCGAAGACGAGCTGGTCCCGGAGCTGACGCGGCTGGCGCGGGGGTACCTGGAGCTGCCGGCCGCCGGGGGCGCCTCGTGAGCGTCCTCGCCTGGCTGTTCGTGCTCTGCGTCGGCGTCGCGATGCCGGTCATGGCGTGGCGGTCGTCGCGCCAGGTCCGACGGGGCGCCGCGCTCCCTCCCCGCCCGCGGCTCTACGCGTCCAACGCGGTCTTCGAGCTGATCCTCCTCGCCTTCGCCTGGATCACCGCGCGGCAGCAGGGGATCGAGCTCTTCCCGGTGCCGGCGATCCGTCCGTCCGACGCGGCCATCGGGGTGGCCTGGGTGGCCATCAAGTGCCTCCGGCTGTGGACCGTGCTCCGGCGGCCCGAGGCGATGAGCCGGCGGCGCGTGGGGCGGCACCTGGCTCCCCGGTCGCGCCGCGAGGTGGCGGGCTACGTCGGCCTCTTGGGAACCGTGGCCTTCGCCGAGGAGGCCGTGTACCGGGGCGTCCTGTTCCAGCTCGGCCTCGACGCCAGCGGCAGCTTCTGGATCGCCGCCCTGGCCAGCGCCGCGGTCTTCGGCGTGATGCATCTCCCCCAGGGCGGCCGGCCCGCCGTCGTCGCCGGCGTGCTGGGTTTCGGCAACCAGGTGGTCGTGCTGCTCACGGGGTCGCTCTGGGTGGCCATCGGCGCCCACTTCACCTACGACCTGCTGGCCGGGCTCGCCCTGGCGCGGGTGAGGGGCGACGCGACCCCACCGGCCGGCGAATCCTGCCGGGGCGAAACCACCTGAAGGGGATGTCGATGACGACGACCGATCGTCTCTATCTCGCGTTCATCGCGGCCACGCTGCTGTTCGACCACTTCGTGCTCTGGCGCACGTTCCGCCGGCGCTCCCCCGCCACCGCGGACCGGTCGGAGCGGGGATCGGAGGGGGGACGGGCCCGGAGGTGGCTCTGGTCGGCCTGGATGACCATGCTCTGGGCCTTGGCCGGTGCCGGGCTGGCGCTGTGGTGGCTCGAGGGACGGCCCTGGAGGCCGCTCGGATTCGTCACCCCGCACGGGTGGCGGCTGTGGGTGGCCGGTCTGCTGGTCCTGGCGCTCGGCACCTGGTACGGCCGGACCATCGCCAAGATCGCAGCGATCGCGCCCGCGAGGCGGGCCGGCCTGTCGGGTCAGCTCGGCGAGCTCGCCGCCGTCCTCCCGCACACATGCTCCGAGCTGGCGCTGTTCGTCGCGCTCTCGGTGTCGGCCGGCTTCTGCGAGGAGCTCGTCTTCCGGGGATACCTCCTCTGGGTCTTCCGGCCGGCGCTCGGGCTGTGGGGTGCGGCCGTCCTCTCGGTCGTCGTCTTCGCGGCGGCCCACGCCTACCAGGGTTCGAAAGGCATCGTCAGCACCGGCATTGCCGGCGCTCTCTTCACCGCGGTCGTCCTCCTGTTCGGCTCCCTCTGGCCGGCCATCGTCCTCCATGTGCTGGTCGACGCCGGACAGGGACTGATCTCGTGGCTGATCTTGCGCGAGGCGCCTGGTGGCCAGGAGCCGCAGGAGCCTGAGAAGCCGGTCAGGCCGGACGCGCCACGAACCTCCGGAGGGTCCCTTTCGCCCGGCGCGTCGCCCGATCGATCGTGAAGCCGGCGGCTTCGACGGTGGCCTCGGTGTCCCGGTTCGGATGGCAGCCGCCGGCGATCGGCGTCCAGCACGGCTGCACCAGGTCCTGGAGGCGGCCGATCCACCGCGTCGGGTGGCGCACGTGCTCGAGCATCCGGAAGGTCCCTTCCGATCGCAGCACCCGGCGCACTTCTCGGAGACCGCGGCCCGGGTCCGGCACCGAGCAGAACACCAGGCCGCTCACCGCCGTGTCGAAGGCACCGTCCCGGAAGGGCATCGCCATGGCGTCGCCGACCACGAGGCATTCGCAGCGCTGCCCGTCGAGGCGCCGGCGGGCGGTCGCCAACATGCCGAGATCGGGCTCGAGGGCGACGACCTCGGTCCCCTCGGCGTAGAGCGGCAGGTTGCGGCCCGTGCCGGTGCCCACGTCGAGGACCCGGCCGGTGGCACCGCCTGCGAGCCAACTGCGCCAGCGACCGAGCCCCATGGACTCGATCAGGTCCATGTAGCCATCGTAGAGCCAGGGGATCTGCTCGACACCGCGCATGGTGGCGATCCTACCGCCTCGATCTGCTCGGAGCTGGTCCTGGCGGGGCAGGCACCTTGCTGCCTCGCCCCTTCCCGCCCGGTCTAGCGGACGGGCGAAAGCGGCGGATCGGGGCGCCACCACTTGCGGCCCGGGGGGAGGTGATCCCGATCGAACAGCTCCGAGTGGCTGCCCTCCCGTGGATGCTTGAGCAGCCGGCCGGTGCTGTCCTGGACCCACAAGACCTCGACGTCCGACGGCGCCTCGAGCGCCGGCGCCGGGCGGCCGGGCGCGGCGGCGGCCACCACGTCGTGCCAGATCGGGGCCGCCGCTCGGCTGGCGGGCAGTCCGAGGGGCGAGCCGTCGTCCATCCCCACCCACAGCGCCGCCACCACGCCGCCGGCACCGCCGGCGAACCAGGCGTCGCGCCAGTCGGAGGAGCTGCCGGTCTTGCCCCAGGCGTCGAGCCCGTCGATGGCGGCGGCACGGCCGGTCCCCCGCCGGACCACGTCGCGCAGCAGGTCGCGCACCATGAAGGCGGCGGCCGGCTCCGCCACCCGGTCTCCTCCGGGTGAGAACGCCGCGATCCGGGCGCCGGCCGGCCGGAAGATCGACAGCACCGGCCGCGGCCGGAGCGCCACGCCCTGGGTGGCGAAGGCGGTGAAGGCGCCGGCCAGCTCCGCCGGGCTGGTGCCCAGCGAGCCGAGCACGAACGACGGCGGCGGCTCCTCCGGCACGTCGAGGCCGGCCCGGCGCAGGGTCGCGGCCACGTCGTCGAACCCGCACCAGCGGGCGATCCGGACGAACGGCACGTTGATCGAAGAGACCAGCGCCTCGCGGATGGTGATCTCCCCACGGTAGCGGCGCCCCAGGTTCTCCGGGCTCCACGGGCCGGACGGCAGGTCGAGGGTGATCGGCTCGTCCAGCACCCGGCGGGACGGGTAGAGCGGAGCCCGCCGGCCGCAGTCGTCGAACGCCTCGAGCAACACTAGCGGCTTGAGCGCGGAGCCGGTCTGGCGCTCGGCCCGCCGCGCCCGGTCGAACAGGTCCTCGCGGTCCCGGGGATCGCCGCCGACCTCGGCGATCACCGCGCCGGTCCGGGCGTCGAGTACCACCAGGCCGGCAGTGAGCGAGCGCCCGCGGAGCCCCCGATGCTCCCGCCGGAGGCGCTCGAGCCCCCGGGCCACCGCCTCCTCGACCCGGCCCTGGACCAGTGGGTCGATTCCGGTCTGGACGATCATCCCCCGCCCCCGCTCGACCCGCTCGGGCGCCTCCTCGGCGGCGACGCTCCGCACCCAGGAGAGGAAGCGTCGCGCCTCGGGCGGCCGGGGCTCCGTCACCCGGAGCCGCGGCATCCCCTGCCGCCGGGCGCGCGCGAGCGCCTCCGGCTCGGCCCAGCCCAGCGCCTCCATCCGGGACAGCACCCAGCGCTGGCGCTTGGCGACCCGCTCGGGGTGGCGGATCGGCGACAGGCGGTTCGGCCCCTGGATCACCGCCGCCAGCACCGCCGCCTCGCCCAGGTCGAGCTTCGTCGCCGGCTTCGAGAAGTACGCCTCCGCGGCCGCGCCGACGCCGTAGATCGACAGCCCGCCCACGTGACCGAAGTAGACGTGGTTGAGGTAGCTCTCCAGGATCTCCCGCTTGCTGTACTCGGCCTCGAGCGCCAGGGCCCGGACCGCTTCGGAGACCTTGCGACCGAGGGTCCGCCGGGGAGAGAGGTCGCGCTGCTTGACGAGCTGCTGGGTGATGGTGCTGCCGCCCTGGGTGACCCTCCCGGCCAGGGCGTTGGCCAGGAGCGCCCGGGCCACCGACAGGGTGTCGACGCCCGGATGGTCGAAGAAGCGGTGGTCCTCGGCCGCCAGCACCGTGCGCCAGACGTGCTCCGGCAGCCGGTCCAGGGCGATCGGCCGGCGCGGCGCCCGGTCGGCGGAGAGCGACTCCGCCAGAACCTCCGGCTCGATCCACGGCTGGCCGCCGCCGTCCTGCCAGAGCGGCGCCCCCGTGGCGTCGACGAAGCCAATGATCCTGTCGCTCCTGCCGCTCTCGGGGTCCCCCGGCCCGGACAGAGTGACGCCGAACAGCCTGGCCGGCCAGCGCTGCCCGCCGACCCGGTGGGCGCGCCGGTAGATCCAGAACAGCTCGTTGCCCCAGAAGTACTCGCCCGGCGCCTCCGGCCGGTCGTGGACCCGGCGATAGCCCAGCCGCGCCAGCCGCTCGGGCAGCGCGGCGTCCTCAAGGGTGACACCCGGCACGAGGACGAACGGCGCCGAGAGCACCCGGACCTCGTTGCGCCCGAGGTCGGTTTCGAGGTCGCCCGGCGCGTCGTTCGCTGCCTCGGATCGAGCCCCGGATCGAGTCTCAGGTCGGGCCTCCGCCCGCGCCCCGGATCTCTCCTGGGATCGCGAAGACCGGGACAAGCTCGCCGCTCCGGCCGGCGACGTCAGCGCCAGCACCGTCGAGAGCCCCACCAGGAGGACCAGCGACCGGTGGACGATCCCGATGGCCCGACCCGCTCGATCGGCCAGCCCCCGCCCCTCGCCCCGCACGGCGACGCGGAGCCCGGCGCTCACATGGGGTGCATGGCGTGCGAAACGGATCATCGAAAAAGTCATCGTGACGAGCCACCGGAGTCCGCGGCCGGCCTGGCGCCGGCGCGCGGGCGGAGCCGGCATCTTACCGGTACGGCGTGTGCATTCGCTTCGACCCGACGTACCATGAAGCAGTCCGACTGCGACCCCGATTCCGAGCAGATTCCGAGCCCACACTGAGAAGGTGCACCGATGGCGACCGATCGAACCAAGCGACCCCGCGAGGCCGGCCCGCCGGCCCGTCCGAACCATCCCGAACCCGACATCTCCCGCGGCGTGCCCTCCCCGCGCCGGCCGGCCGATCCGGCACGGGAGGCCGCCGAAACCGCCGAGCGCGAGCGCTCGGGGACCACTGATCGCGTCGGCCGCCGCGCCCTGGCGCTGGCCGGCGTGGCGGGGCTGGCCGGCGGCGCCGTCGCCGGACTGGCCGTGGCCCGGCGCCTGGGCAAGGACGTCCCGCCGCTCTACCGCAGCCTGCGCTCGACACCGCTCGAGTTTCCGTTCCGCAACCATCGCGTGGTCTGGTACACCACCGGCAAAGAGGGCGCGCCGCCCGTGGTGCTGGTCCACGGCATCCACGCCGCCGCCTCGGCCTGGGAGATGCGCGAGCTGTTCGCGCGCCTGGCCGGGGAGCACCGCGTCTACGCCCTCGATCTGCTCGGGTTCGGCGCGTCGGACCGGCCCGAGATCGACTACGACGACCAGCTCTACGTCGATCTGCTGCGAGAGTTTCTCCGCCGCGAGGTGCGCCGCCCGGCCCACGTCGTCGCCTCCTCGGTGTCGGCCGCCTATGCCATCGCCCTGGCGGCCGAGCCGGAGCCCTTCGCGTCTCTGACGGTGATCAACCCGACCGGCCTGCTGGCCCAGGCCGAAGGGCAGCGCACCCGCGGCCGTCTGCTGGAGGCGGTGGTCCGGGCGCCGTGGATCGGCGAGGCGCTCTACAACCTGCTGGTTTCGCGGCCGTCGCTCCGCCGCTGGGCGGGCCGGCTGTACGGCGGCTCGGACCTGCTGCTCGAGGAGCGGGCGACCGCCCACCACTACGTCACCGCTCACCAGCCCGGCGCCCGCTTCGCCCCGGCCGCGTTCCTCGGCGACGCCCTGGCGCGCAACACCTACGTCGCCCTGCGCGGTCTCGAGATGCCGTTGCTGGCCATCTGGAGCACGGACGGCGGACCGCTCGACAGCGAGGAGGAGCAGGCCGCGTTTTCCGGCGTCGCCCCCGAGAGCGAGCAGGCCTGGATCGAGAGCGGGCCGCTGCCCCACGAGGAGGCGGCCGAGGAGGTCGCCGAGCTGATCCGGGGATGGGTGGCGAAGAACCGGCCGAAGGAGTGAGGCGGAAGCGGGTCGCACAGCCGGCGGACTCGGCGGTTGAGAGTTTCCTCCGGCGAGGGGGTCGCCCGAGAGCGGTCCGGGCGGCGCCGGGGACGGGACGCGAACTGGAGGGCTGGGGGCTCAACGCGTCGCTCGACATGGTCCGCGTCGGGCTGTTCAGCCGCACGATCGCCCCCGCGGACGCGGCCCATGACGCCCTCTCCCGTCACCACCCGGACCGCTCCCCCACCCATTGCGATCGCTGCTGTACCGGCCGAGGGGATCTTCGCGGGGTCCGAACCACTTCAAAGTTCGCTCGCCTCAGTCTACTCGAGACACCTTTAGGTGAAGCCGCGCGGGAAACTACCTTCGGTCGGTCGGGGGCGGAGTCTCGCTAGATGATTTTCAAGGGACTACTTGGAAGCTGTCTTGCCCTCCGAAGACGACTCTTGAGCGTCGAGCTCCAGGTCGAGGACTCCGTATGGAGACAAGTATCCTGAAACACACGCCCGACCGGGGAATGACTGACCAGCTTTGTTCACGAACTGCTGAGCATATCGTCCGTAGGTAACCCAGCAAGCTTGGTAGTCTCCGGGAGGCATCTCAGGTACGACCAACTCTGCCGGATTCCTGACATCCGCGAGCTTGAGCTGTGCCCATTGCTTCAAGATCGCACTGTCGAGGATGACCCCGTCGTACACGACCACCGGGCTCGGAGCGTCTCTCCCAGTCTGCCCTCCTGTGCCGGACTCGAAATCGAGCCTCAGCTCCCCTCCATGCTCGATTACAGGCAATCTGACAGGCTCTTTCGGCACACCATTGATCCGGAAGGTCGTGAGGGAATACCCGGGAGGCAAGGCAACGATCTGAAGACTTTGGGTATCCGCGGGGATGAGGAGCTCAAAGGTACCGTTGAGATCCGTCACCGCCTTTGGGCGTACCATGAACGGGAACTCCAAACCGCCCTTCGTCGGGATCCCAATGATCAGAGTACCTGGAACCGGACCTTGACTCGAGACGACGGCGCCATGGACCTTCGCACGACGGTGAACCACAAGATCGACATCGGGGGGCACAGAATGTTCGGAGACTTGTAGCACCACGGGGTCCGAGGAGAGATCTTCTGTCACTGTTGCATCGAGCGCGACAGGGCCCTCCGCGAGTCCAGAAAACTCGAACCTCCCTTCGTCGTCGGATCTCACCCATGAGATCAGCGCTTGCGCCATTTCTGTCGCCTTCACGACAGCGCCAGGTACCGCTCGGCCCCTAGCATCCAACACCTTGCCTCGGATGAGCGTATCGGGAAGCGCAATCTCGACGTCCGCATGGTCCTCCTCGTCGCTCGCATCGATTTCGACGCTCACGGTCTTGCTGACCTCTGGTTCGTGCGACTCGACAAACACGTCCCACGTGCCACCGTGAGGAAGAAAGCCTCCGAAGACACCGTCTTTGTCCGCTTTGATCGGTATCCGAACCGTGCCGTTTCGGCCACCAAACACCAGATTGGCTTCGAGCGCTTCTCCGCCAAGCGTTACCTCCCCCTCCAGCCAAAGTACATTCAAGTGCATGAAGACGGGAGGATCGCCTCGGTCGACGTCGATTTCCTGCCAGCCGAAGCGCGATCCGAGAGAATCAGTTACCTGGAGTGCAAATCTGCCGGGAGTCAACCCCGACGCAACGTATTCCCCCGCGGAGCTCGCAGCGCCCTCGCTCACGTCATCGAGAATTCCCGGGATGGCGCCAAAACGCCGCACGGCGATATCCCAGGGTTGGCCAAACGGATCCTGGGGAGGATCCAAGTAGATTTCGAGTTCTGCAGGGCGCTGGAGTAGGAGAGGTTGGGCCAGAGATGTTTCGGATCCAGGAAGTACGCGAACCGGATGCAAGGCCGCCTCGGCAAACCCCGGTTGCGTTGCGCTCAGACGGTATTGCCCAGGTGCTATCCCGGTGAACTGAAAGAAGCCGCGATCGTCTATTTGGGTGTCGAAGCGGCCCGCATGCTGATGCTCTTCCCCCGCAGGACTCCGTGCTGGAGCCGCCACCTCGGGGTCGAGGTGAACCCGAGCCTGCTTCGTCTGCAGGGGGCCCTCAGCAGCAACGTAACCGACGACCGATGCACCCGGCCTCAGAACGAACATCCCAAGGTCCGTCGGTTCGTTCGGGTCAACAGCAACACTCCAGAGATAGTGTGAAATGTAGCCCTTCGCTCGAAGGCGCAGGTCGAGACTCGCCGCAGGCAACTCGCATTCGAAGATACCGTCTTCCACAGGGCACTTCACGGTGACTTGCGCAATCTCTGGTCCCTTGCTCGCTCCCGTGCCATCGGCATGGGACGATTCGAATCGCGCTTTGACCACCTTGGGATCTTCTCGGTCACGCGGAGTCCTGGCATGGCCTTTGACAATTCCTGTCCTCCACACCGTGAGCTCTGCGGACCGGTCATTCATCTGAATGACGCGGTCTCGGCACCAGATGCCGTCTCCGGCAAGATGGAGCTTCCAAACTAGGTCTCCGTCAAGATCGAGTACGGTCTCACCCGGGATTCGAATGTTCCGAAACCGTTTCTCCTCGGCGATTCCGGTGCCATCGGGAGAGATCGCGGTCGCTTCGATCGCACCCTCTACTAACTCTTCTGTTGAGAAGTTGGCGCTCTTGAGTCGGAGCCTTACCGGTGCGTTCTTGGCGTGTAGCACAGATGGAGCAATAGGCGCCAAACCGAAAAGGAGCAGGAAAATCGCAGCACTCTGGGGTATTGAGAAACGGATCTTCTGGATCAGTCGCATGGCAATGGACTCCATGGCGAAGTTCGAGAAGCTCCTCGATCCCGCAAGAAGACCTTGCGAGACCGAAAAGTTGAGTCGTCACTGGCCAGCGCTAGCCGACCACTATGATGATGTCACAGAATGCGCCGTTCAGATAGCAGCGCCCATCGCCTTGCGAACACCCTGATCGACCGGGGTAGGAGGGGAAGCAGAATTGACTGTTGAAGACGGTCTCGCAGGTGAAGCACGATGCATCTGCCTTCGAGGTGAAGCTCGGCACGAGCGCCATGCCGAGGAGAAAGAGCAAGACAACTCCCAGACGGAGCTTCTTCGTCATATCATCTCCTTATTAGAGTCATGGAGCTTCTGTTTAGTTCGCTGGCCAGCAAAATCGAATACACCATAGCACACAAGATAAGGGAAGTACAGCCAAGACTGATACAGAAGGTGTGGCCCTCTATCCTTCTTGGCGCACGGCTCGGATCGACAGGACCCGCATTTCGATACAACATCCGAGATCCTCCGCGGAAAGATGGCGGGACCACGCGGACTCTCGGAGAACCTTCAAGCGGCTAACCGGCAGGGCGTAACTTCGGCTGACCGCGTTTTCGCCCCTACCGGTACGTCCCGGTGATCGTCCGCGCTTTCAACCCCGGCTTGACGGTCTCGACCTTGACGTTGCGCCAGGTCTCCTCCGGCAGATCCTTGGAGTAGTAGGCCAGCAGGTACTGGCTGCGCAGCTCCTCGCCGATCTCCTTGTAGACCTTGGACAGATCCGCCCCCTGGCGGACGATGAACACACGGCCGCCGACGTCGTCCGAGATCCGCTGGATCCGGCCGAGGAACCGCCGCACGCCCAACCCCTTGCCGCCGGTCCGGACGATCTCGTTGTTGGTCAGGATGAAGTAGATCGGCACGCCCACCCGGCGCGAGAAGCGGAGCGCGGTCCGGTACGAGAAGTCCTCGTCCTCGTCCGCGCCGTCGGTGTACACCACCAGGGCCTTCTTCCCGGGCGCCCCCTGGATCTCGACCAGGGAGTAGACCAGCGACTCCCAGAGCGCCGTCTGCCCCACCGGCCGCAGCCCCGCGATCGCCCGCTCCAGGCGCGCCTCGTTGCTCGTCGTCTCCTGGACCAGCTCCGGCTCGCCGCCGAACCCGACCACGAACGCCCGGTCGCCGTCGCCGAGCGATTCGCGGACGAACTTGCTGGCCGCCTGGCCCACCGCCGGCAGCTTGACGAACATCGACGCGGAGGAGTCGATCGCCAGGCCGACGGTCAGCGGCAGGTCGGCGCCGGCGCGGAAGGTGGAGATCTCCTGGGGATCGCCCTCCTCGTAGATCTTGAAGTCGTCCTGGGTGAGGTCGTCCACCGGATGACCTTGCTTGTCGGTCACCACCACGTACATCTCCACCAGGTTGACGTCCAGGCGCTCCCCGGTGCCGGGGCTGTTGACGAACTGGACGTCCTCGGTCGTGGCGCCGTCCTCGAGCCGGGCGACCACCCGCAGGAAGCCCTGGGGGGAGTCCTTCGGAATCACGATCCGCTGGCGGTAGGGCGCCGCGTAGGCGGTGGCCACCCGCTGCGAGCCCCAGTAGAACTCCACCTGGTCGACCCGCGCATCGCCCGGGGCGGTGACGTCGGCCTCCACGTCGACCGGCCCGACCAGCGGCTTGTCGTCGCTCCACGACCCCGGGCGCGGCTCGACGATGCGCACCCGGAAGGCGCCGCCCCCCTGGTTGATCACCAGCGAGTCGCGCCCCATCTCCTGGCCCTGCTCGTCGTAGGCCACGGCCTCGATCTTGCGCGTGTCGGGCACCGAGCCGACGTCGATCGTCGCCTGGAACGGCGACTGGACCTTGGCCACCATCCGCCGGCCGTCGAGCAGGAAGTCGACCCGCCGGACCCGCGGCGTCGAGACGACCGCCGTGAACGTGGTCTCACCGACCACGAAGGCCTCGCCCGGCGCCAGCAGGCGGACGACCCGCGGCGACGGCAGGTAGGTGTCCCCCGCCGTGTCCTCCTGCCCGCCCTCTTCCCCTCCGGCGGCCCCGCCGGCACGCCCCTCCAGGTAGCTGGCGAAGGCGGTGCCCGAGCGCCCGTCCGGCAGCTCTTCGACCAGCACCGCGAGGCGGGTCTCGGCTCCGTCGGGCAGGGTCACCGGCACGTCGAAGGTGTCGCCGCTCCCGGCGCTCGCCGCCGGGGCCGCGAGCTCCTGGTGGAAGATCAGCGGGTCGGCGTCGGTGCGGTCGATGCCGATCGTCGCCCGGAGCGGCGTGCCGGGTGCCGGCGCGGGGACCCCGGGGGAGCCCAGGCGGACGGTCAGGCGCCCTTCGCCGAAGCCCCGTGGCGGGGTCGCGAACACCGCCTCCACCGGCAGGCTCCCCTCGTCCTGGTTGCCGCCCCCTTCGAGCAGCCGGCGCACCCGGACCGCCGCCACCGAGCGCGGCGGCGTCGAACCGATCCAGTGGGGGTAGCGCACGGTGGCGCCCTGCCAGTGCCGGCCGCCCTCGGGGAGCTCGACCGCGATCTGGACGGGCTCGCCGGCCGGCGCCGAGACGCTCAGGCGCGGACGCTTCGCGAGCCGCCGGAGGAGCTCCTCGATCTGCAAGGGGTCGGTGATCACCTCGCCGCCGGTCGCCTCCGCGAGCGGCGCCAGGGAGGCGGCGCCGGGCCGGGTCGGCGGCAGCGCAGCCGCCCCCTTCTCCTTCCGGTGCCGGCCGAGCTTCGGCGTGATCAGCGCCGGGCGCTGGTCGTCGCCCGCCTCGCTGGCGTCGAGCCCTGGCCGCCCCAGGGTGTCCTCCGCGGTCGGCGCGGCCGGCCCCTGGGTCCCGCCGGCCGGCGGCGCCGTCTCCTCGCCGAGGCCCTGGGAGGTGTACGGGTCGGTCAGCCAGCCGTAGGCCGACAGCGCCTGGCCGACCGCGTCGAGGGAGGGCAGGACGACCGGGCGCTCCAGGCGGTCGCCGACCTCGCGCCGGAGGCCGTGGACGATGAGCGCCTCGCGGTAGAACGGCAGCGGGTCGTCGTCGAAGCCGCCGGTGACCAGGATCAGGGCTTTCGGACGGCGCGGCCCGAGGGCACCCTCTTCCGCCGCCCAGGTCACCAGCCGCTCACGCTGGCGGCGCAGCAGGTCCGCCTCCTCGAGCAGGGAACCGGCGGCCAGGCGCTCGATGCGGTCGAGCTTGTCGGCCGACAGCGGGGCACGGGGGGCGTCGGCACCGGCCGGCGGACCGGCCAGGGCCTGGAGCTCGTCC
This sequence comes from uncultured Acidobacteriota bacterium, assembly GCA_963843755.1. GTDB lineage: Bacteria > Acidobacteriota > Thermoanaerobaculia > Multivoradales > DATKCC01 > CAWJLS01. Next base: position 338,124 of record CAWJLS010000007.1, on the reverse strand, counting down.
AGGAACCGTTTGCGCACCTCGACCAGGGCGTCCCGGCCGCCGTAGCGGGTGCCGACGCCGGCCAGGGCCTGGTTGACGATCTCCGGGTCGGTGCTCGGCGGCAGAACGGTCCGCGAGCCCTCGTCCCCGACCACCACCTCGACCTCGCCCGTGCGGACCAGCGCCGGCGCCCGCTCCGAAAGGGTGCTCGCCGCCGCCAGCACCTGGTCGGTCGACAGCAACGGCAGGTCGAAATAGACCACCACGCCGTCGGGCCCGGTGCCGGGCTCGACGGTTGCGGGCAACACCTTGCCGCCCTCGAGCACCCGCACCCCGGACGGGTCGAAGCCGTCGAGCAGGTCGCCCGACGCGTCCACCGCCTCGACCAGGACGGTCGCCGGGCGGGAGGGCGCCGCGGCCCGGTCCTGGTCCCGGTCCTGCCCCTGGGACGGCACCGCGCAGACCGCCGCGATCACCAGCAGGGCCAGGGCGAGCCCCGAGACCGGCAGGGGCCTCCGGGCCGACCGGGGCCGGCCGGAGGTGGAGGGGACGGAGGGGCGGAAAACGGTGAGAGATCGGCGGACGGCGGCGGGGAGGAGGCGCATCATGTGGCGGTGATTCTACCCCCCGCCGGCAGGCCGCGCCTCGACGGGCCCCCCCCGCTCGGTCCCGCTGGCGGCCCCACGGGAGACAGGGTGGCTCAGGCGCCCGAACGGAGCTCGGACGGCGGCAGGCGGAGGCGCTCCAGGCGGGTGTCCTCGATCGGCAGGAACCCGGGCCGCAGCCGCTCCAGCGCCCGCGTCGCCCACGGCACCAGCGACCAGAGCGGACGCCGGCCGAGCGCACCCCGCAGGCGGTAGACCACCTCCGCCACGAGCTTGCGCCGGCGCAAGTGGGCGAGCAAGGGGTCGCCGAGCTGGCGCTGGCCGTAGCCGGCGAACGAGAAATCGTCCCGCGCGAAGGCGTCGGCGACCGCCTCCGCCGCCACCCGTCCGTGGCGGAGGGCGAACGAGATCCCTTCGCCGAACAGCGGGTCGGCCCCGGCCGCGTCGCCGGCCAGCACCACCCGATCGCCGGCACAACGGGCGGTCGGGTCGAACCAGCGGATCGGGTAGCCCTGGAGGGTGCCGTCGTCGAGGCTCCTGCCCCGTCGCGCCAGGCCGTCCTCGAGCAGCTCCTTGAGCGACAGCGACGGCCCGGCGCCGCCGACCCGGCTGTCGAAGATCCCCCGGTTCATCATCGGGCGGCCGTCCACCAGGCTGGGGAAGTCCCAGTAGTAGCCGCGCACGCCGTGGCGCATGGGGGTGAAGTCGAAGACGGCGACGCCGCGCCAAGGAGAGGAGGACGAGGCGGACGGGCCGGACGCGCTGGTCGGGCCAGGCGAACGCTCCTCCCCTGCCGGCGCCTCCGGGGTCAGCACCTCGAGCAGCGCCGCCCGCCGGGCCCCCGCGGTCCAGCCGAGGCGGCGCCGGACCGCGCCGTTGGTGCCGTCGGCACCGACCAGGGCCCGGGCTCGGTAGAGCCCGCGATCCGTCGTCACCTCGACCCGGCCGGGTGCCCCATCGGGGCCGACCCGGACATCCTCCACCCGCTCGCCCTGGAGCACGCGGATGCCTTCGCGCTCGGCGCAGCGCACCAGCCAGTGGTCGAGCTCCGCGCGGCGTACGACCCGGAAGACCGGCCGGCCGCGGACGGCCCAGCCGCGGTCGCCGAAGACCAGGCGCATCTCGGAGATCGGTACCGAGGCGGGCAGGGGCCCGAGGGCGAGATCTTCGAGGATCGCCTCGCCCGCGCGGGTCAGGCCACCGCCACAAAGCTTGTCCCGCGGATGGACCGCCCGGTCGAGGACGACCATCCGCTCCGCCCAGCGGCGGTCGGTGCGGACCAGGTGGAGCGCGGTGGAGATGCCGGCGGGGCCGGCCCCCACGATCACCAGGTCGACGGTTTCGAGGTCCGAGGGTCCGGTCGTCACGTGATGCCGGCCCCGCGGGGGAGGCGGAGGGACCGCCGGGCCGGTCTACCGATTATGCCGTGAGTCGGCACCGACGATGACGCCGTCGGACCGCAGCTCGCCCAACACCCGCCGGAAGGCGCTCAGATCCTCCAGCCGGCGCCCTCCCGCCGCCTCGACGGCCCCGGCGTACCCGGCGGCGGCGCGCCCGCCGACGACCAGCTCGACGTCCTGCGGCAGCAGGCGGCGAAGGCGGGCCATCTCGCCGGCGAGGGACGGATCGTCCGGCGGATAGGTGAGCGACAGGGCGACCGCGCGGGCGCCGCTCTCGAGCGCCACGCCGGCGATCTCCTCGGCCGGCAGGTCGGGCCCGAGGTAGAGGATGGTCCAGCCGGCGGACGCGGCGGTCACCGCCGCGATCAGCGCGCCCAGCTCGTGACGCTGCCGCGCCGGCGTGGTCAGCACGATCGCCGGCGCCCCCCCGCGCGGACCGTCCTGGCCGGAAGACGGGGTCAGGCCGCCGAGGAACGAGCGCACGATAGAAGTGGCCAGGTGCTCGTGGAAGGGGCGCAGCTCTCCCTCGTGCCAGAGGTCGCCGACCCGCTCCATCAGCGGCACGAGCAACTGCTCGAGCAGGTGGGCGCGGGAGAGGGCCAGCGACGCCCGGTCGAGCTCCCGGTCGAGGGCTCGGGCGTCGAGCGCGCGAACGGCCGCCAGGCAGGCGTCGAGCATCGCCTCGACCGCCTCCGGCTGATCGCCGCCCCACGGCGCCGCGGGGACCGCGCGCCCGCGGGCGGCTCCCCCGACAGTGGCCGCCGCCGCCGCGTCGGCGGCGATCAGCTCCTCGATCTCGGCGTCCGGCAGGTGGGCGATGTCGCCGATGCTGTGCCCGCCGTCGACCGCCTGGCGCAGCAGGCGAAGCCGTCGCACCTCGGCGTCGGAGTAGCGCCGGCGCCGGGTCTCGCTACGCGCCGGCTCGACCGCCCCGTAGCGCCGTTCCCAGGCGCGGATCAGGTCGGGCTTGAGGCCGGTCCGCCGCGCCACGACGCCGATCGAGTAGCGGGGTGCTTCCGGTTCCGAGGAGGGAGTCATCGGGAGAGTGTACGCCAAGCTCCGTGACTATCCAAGTCATGTCCCGGTTTTGTCCAGAATCCGTAGGGGCGAGCCCCGGCCCGCGGCCTCCCCGTGGGCATCATGAGCATGGGGGGAGGCCGCGGGCCGGGTCCTTGAGGAGGGGGCGCCTAGCGCCCGAGCGTGACGGTGGTCCGGATCGTCCCGCCCTTGAGGCTGTCGTAGGTCAGCTCGACCTCCCCCGGCTTCCCTTCGAGCAGGAAGAACAGCCGCTTGGCGGAGAACGCGCCGACGCCGGAGACCATCAGGCGCTCGGGCCGGTGCTCCTGGACCGACACCTTGTCGAGCCATGGGTCGTCGACCACGCCGCTCGAGACCACCCGCGCGCCGTCGACCGTGGCCAGGTCCATCCGATGCAGATGGTTCTTGACCGCGATCGCCGTCACCGTCGGGATGCCGCGCTCGTTGATCACCGGGATCTCGACGCGCCACAGGCCGTCGCCGACCTTCTTCACGTCCGCGTCGCCGAAGTGGATCTTCGGCAACTGGCGCGCCTCGTAGAGGAGGAACGCGTTGTTGCGGTGGATCTCCTCCTCGAGCGCCCAGCCCTCCGGGATGCGCCCGACGTCCTGGCGCTGCCCCCCGACCTCGATGGTGCCGTACTGGGGGTGCTGGACCTCCTTCCAGTTCACGAACTGGCGCCCGAGGGTGAGCTCGTCGTTGAACTTCATCTCCTCCTGTGGGCTGACCTCGCCGTCGTCGTCGAAATCGGCGGGCACGTCGTAGAGCTCGTTGGTGAGGGAGATCGCGCCTTCGATGTTGTAGAAGTGGTCGGTGGTGTCGCCGTAGACCGTGTAGAGGTCCTTCCAGGTGACGTAGTAGTTGTACCCGGGCAGGAGCTTCTCGCCCTCTTTGCCGATCAGGTCGTAGGCGCGGACGTCCGAGGGCGGGTACTTGGGCTGCAGCTTCGAGCCCGGGCCGCGGAGGATCATCTGGCCGTTGTTGTGGTAGCTCTGGATCGCGCCGATGTTCGGGTGATCGAGGGCCCACAGGGCGATCGAGCGGGTCTCCGGGATCTGCAGCGGGTAGTCGCCGGAGCCGGCCTGGACGTAGCGCGGCTGCCAGAAGTAGCCCCAGGTGCGGTTCGGGTCGACGTAGCCGATGGTGTCCTCGTTGACCAGGCCGTCGCCGTCGTTGTCGATCCCCTCGGTGCCGAGCATGATGTAGTCGCCCAGCTCGTCGCCCTCGATCTGCACGAGAATCCGCGGGTCCTTCGGGTCGAGGCGGAAGTTGCCGGTGCCGAGCGGCACCTTCTTGCGCATCTGGGTGATCACGCCGTCGCCGTCGAGGTCGTCGTAGCCGTCCTCGTCCGCCTTGCCGTCCCGGTCGTCATCGACCGCCACCATCACCGTGCGCGGGAAGTGGGGCGTCGACGGCCCCTTGAACCAGCGGGCGCGGCCGTCCGGGTTGACCATCGGCAGGACGTAGAACGCGGCCCGGTCGAGCAGCTCCGTCACCCGGTCGAGCTTGCCGTAGCTCTTGAGCACGTAGTCGACCGTGTAGAGGGCCGTCTCCGCGCCCTGGACCTCGTTGGCGTGGATGTTTCCGTCGATGTACATGGCCGGCTTCGACAGGTCGTCGCCGGTCGCCGGGTTGTTGATCGTCAGCATCCACATGTCGCGTCCCTGGATGCTCTTGCCGATCGACTCGAGCTTGACCCACTCCGGGTAGGCGCGGGCGTAGCCGCGCATCAGGTCGACCATCTCCGGGTAGTCGTAGAGCCGGTCGAAGTGGGGGTTGGGCGCCTCCCCTTTCGGGGTGAGCGGCGCGGCGGCCCGCGCCGGGCCGGCCGCCGCCAGCAGCAGGGCCGTGGCGGCGAGCGTCTGGACCGCCCGCGAGGCCAGAGAGTGGCGGGAGGTGTTCATCGAGTGTCTCCGATCCATGGTCAGGCTCCCTTGCCGATCGTGGTGGTCTTCTGGTCGCTTCCGGCGTTGTCGGTGGTCACCCGTACGGTGACGGTGGTCCCCGGGCGAGCACGCACCAGCCAGGTGCCTTCGACCGTTCCGGCGCTCCCCTCGAGGCGCTCGGAGGTGACCGCGGAGTGGCCGGTCACCAGCTCGACGCCGTCGCCGGTGACCAGCTCCAGGCGGACCGGCAGGTGGGTGTGCATGCGTTCGTCCAGCTTGGTGTGGGTCGGCAGAGTGCCCCGGTTGCCGGCCACCGCCCGCACCCGGGCGACGCCGCCGCCCAGATCCTCGGCCTCGACCGACAGCAGCTCGACCTGGGCGAGCTGGCCCGCCAGGTCGAGGACCGTCGCGGTGTGGACGCCGAGCGCCGGCTCGAGCACCGCGTAGGGCGGCGCCACCTGAATGAACGGATCGAGCCCGCCGACCTCGGCCTCCGTGCCGTCGGGCAGGGTGACCGCGGTCCACGGAGTGACCGCGTCGGGCGCGTTGGCGTCGACCCAGGCGAGCACCTCGCGGGCCCGCTTGGTGGCCGGATCGTCCTCCGCCTTCTCCCCCGACCCTCCGGCCGAGCCGCCGCCCATCTGGCGAATCATGCCGGCCATCTTCTCCGGGGTGATCTGGCCGCCCTTGAGCGCGCCGATCACCATGGTCGCGTTGTACTGGGCCGGCACTCCGTTGTCGTCGAGGAACTTCTGGATCGCCTCCTCGCCGAGGGCGACCACGTCGTCGGCGCTCATCGACGCGAGCCGGTCGACGGTCAGGGCCCCGTCGTCGCTCGTCGCCTCGTCTTTGGGCTTCTCCGCCTTGGGCACACCCCAGACGTCGAGCTCGAGAGCCATGACGCCGTACTGGTAGTAGAGCCAGGGGGTGAAGCCGCCCTTGCCGTACTGCTCGGCCGGACGGTCGTCGGACAGCCCGGCGTCCTTCAGGCGCTTCTTGTAGGCCTTGGCGAAGCGGTCGAGCTCGGCCGAGTCCTCGTCGGCCAGCTTGGTCGCCGGGCCGGCGCCGAGGAACTGGGCGAGCTGGTCCTTGGTGATGCCGTTCTGGATGACGAACGACAGGTCCTTGGCGACGTCCCAGACCTCGTCGATGGTGTACTCGCCCTCGGGGTCGAAGCCGAGGAACTGGGCCGCCTCCTTGGGCAGCTTGAACTTCTGGGTACCCAGGTCGCCGCTGCCACCGCCGAGGCTGCGCGGCTTCTCGAGCAGGTTGTTGGCCGGGCCGTAGACCACGGCCAGGGCGACGTTGCGGTGGGCGAGCAGGAAGTCCATCACCGCCTTGGTCTCGGGCGCGTAGCTCGGCCACGGGCCGGCGTCCGCGTCCGGATAGGGGAACTGGTGGGCGAAGTTCTTGTCCGGGGCCACGCCGGTCGCCGGATCCTCGTTGAGCTCACCGTCGCCGTCGTCGTCCCGCCCCTCGGTCTCCATGCGGTAGGCGCCGGCCTGCCCCTTGCTGCCGTCGGCGCGGACCATGACCCGCGGGTCCTCCGGGTGGGGCAGCCAGCCGCCGGCCGGGTCGGGGATGCGCATGCGGGTGATCCGGCCGTCGCCGTTCAGGTCGTCGAAGCCGTCCTCGGCCTCGAGACCGTCGCGGTCGTGGTCGAGGGTCATGGCGTTGCCGGAGCGCTTGGCGTGCACCGAGGCGAACAGGGCGTCGTGGGCGTCCGGGTCGAGCACGGGTGCCACGTAGAAGGTGTGGGTCGAGAGCAGCTCGGCGGCGCTGCCCCCACTGCCATCGAGAAGGGTCGTCACCAGGTCGAGGGCCGCCTCGGTGCCTGCGTTGTGGTAGCCGGCGATGTTGGCGCCGACGAAGACCGCCGGGCGCTGGTCGGGATCGACCGGACCGTCCCCGGCGATGCGCGCCACCCAGAGGGTGTGGCCGCCGGCCGAGGTGCCGATGTTGATCAGGTCGACCTCGGGGCGATCGGCCCAGGCCCGGAGCTGGGCCTCGACCTCACCGAAGTCGTGGTAGTCGTCGTAGCTCACCGCCGCGGCGGAGCCGGCGGTCAGGAACGCCAGGCCGACGGCCAGGCATCCCGCCAGCAGTCGCAGGCGGCGGGGCATGCAGCGGACGCCGAACGGCCGGTCTGCAAGAACTCGGGACGGGCGTGATCTCACGAAGTCCTCCTCCTCGAATGATGTGGCTCTTCCGGATGGCAGTACGGCCCGCGCACGGATACAACGATCCCTCGACTCCCCTCGCGCAGGCTCCTGGCCCCTATACGGCCGGCCGCGCGCAAGGTTCCGAGCCGGGCGTTCGGCGGTGCGGAGGCACAGAGCCGGTTAGGATGCTCGCCATGGGCCGCCGTCTCGAGTCGCTCCAGACCGTTGCCACCGTCGTCGGCGTCGCGGCGCTGGCGGTCGGGTTCCTCGCCTCGATCGGCCTGCGGCTGGTGCCGGTGCTGCCCGCCGGCGCCTTCTGGCCGCTGTCGATCGTGCTCGGTCTGCTCGGCCTGGCCGGCGGCGTCGCCACCGTCGCCCGGGCCGAGACCATCGACCGCCGGCGCTGGGAGGTGGCGGACGACCCGCTGCTGACCTCGGGCGAGCGCGAGTACGCCCACAAGGAGGCCGAGCGCCAGCGGCGGTGGGCGGGCACGGTGTTCTTCGCCGCCCCGGTGGCACTGGCCTACTGGGCCGCCTTCCAGCTCCCCGCGGACGGCGGGCTCGGCACCAGCCCACTGCTCGCCCTGTTCCCCCTCGTCGGCTACCTGGCCGGACTGCTGGGCGCCCACTGGCGGGGGCGGCGCCGCTCTCCGGAGTAGACGACCCCGCCGGCGGAGCGTTTCCGGGCGTCCATCTGCCGCCATCCGTCGCCATCCGTCGCCACTCGTGGCCGCCGCCGCTCGGTGGCATCGGGGTTGCGTACGCTCTCCAGCGGATTGACACCGGAGGAGAGCGCCATGCCCCGCATCCCGACCCACCCGTTCCCGTCCAAGCCCCTTTCGCGGCCCCATGCCGTTCCGCTGAAAGTGGTTCGGGGCCACGACCCGGCGCCGTGCCGGCCCCGTCCCCGCCCGCAGCACGCGGCCGATGGGGCCAAGACGGAGCCGCCCCGGGTTCCCTACTTCCCCCGTGCCATGCGCCGGGGCCTGCCGGTCGTCCTGGCACTCGTCCTGGTCGCCGCCCTCGGCTGCGGCCGGGACCGGGCGCGGATCGCCGACGCGGCGGGAGGAGCCTCCGAGCCGGAGGCGACGCCCGCGGCTTCGGCGGCCCAGGCCGCACAGGCCGCCCAGGCCGCGGACGGCGGGGCGCAGGCCCCCGGCACCGCCGCGGAGTCCACGGCGCAGGACGAATCCGTCGCCGCCACGGACGACCTGGCGGCCCCCGGCGGCGGGTCCGGGACGGTGACGGGCGCCGTGCCGCCTGAGCAGGCCGCGCAGCGGTCGGCGCAAGCCGAGCGCGCCGAGCAGGAGCGCCAGGCCCTGGCCCGCAAGCAGAAGGAGCTCGCCGCCCGCGAGGCCCGCGTGGCCGCCCGCGAAGCCGCCCTCCAGGCGCCGCCACCGGCGCCCGCCGCCGGAGAGGCCGAGGCGCCGTCCATGAGCGACGACGGCCGGCCGAGCGACGGCGGAGCCACGGACGCCGCGGGCTCGTCTGACGACGACTGGCGGCGCTCGAGCTACCGCACGGATGCCGCGGCCCGGGACGGCTACGACCCCGCGCCGCCGGCGGCCGACACCGGGGACTGGCAGGAGGACGAGCCGGCCCCGGAGCCCGCGGTCACCTGGACCTCGGAGCTGCTGCCGTCCGGCACCCGGTTCACCGTCGAGCTGCTCGACACCGTCGCCAGCGACCGCAACCGGCCCGGCGACACCTTCCGCGCGCGGGTCAGCGAGGACCTCACCCGTGGCGGTGAGGTGGTCGTCCCCGCCGGGTCGATCGTCACCGGCCGGGTGACCGAGGCGGTGCCGCTCGACCGCAAGGTCGGCGGGCGCGCCCGGCTCGGCCTCGAGTTCTACGAGCTCCAGCCGCCCGGCGCCGAGGCCGCTCCGATCGACGCCGACTTCGCCGCCAAGGGCAAGAGCGAGACCGCCAAGGATGCCGCCACCATCGGCGGCGCCGCCGCGGCCGGGGCGATCCTCGGCCGGGTGCTCAACCGGGGCGACAAGGGCAAGGGCTCGGTGATCGGCGCCATCGTCGGCGCCGCCGCCGGCACCGCCATCGCCTCCCACACCGAGGGCGAGGAGGTCACCCTGCCGGAAGGCGCCAAGGTCGAGCTGGTCCTGACCCAGGCGGCGCAGGTGCCGGTGCGGAATCCGTAGGGCGCCTGTGGTATCAGTGCGCTCGTGACCCGACCGGCGCGCGTCCTCGAGCTGTTTTGCGGCATCGGCGGCTGCGCCGCGGCGTTGCCGGTGGGAGTCGAGGTGGCCGGAGCGGTCGACATCAGCGAGAAGGTGCTCGCGGTCTACCGGCGGAACTTCCCCGACCACCCGGTCCGGGTCAAGCTGATCGAGGGGCTCGCCGCGCGGGACCTGGCGGCGTTCGGCGCCGATCTCTGGTGGCTGTCACCGCCGTGCCAGCCGTTCACCCGCCGCGGCCTCAGGCGCGACGCCGACGACCCGCGGGCCGCCGGCCTGCTCCATCTCGTCGGCCTTCTCCGCGACGGCGCGGTGCGGCCGGCGGCGCTGGCGCTCGAGAACGTCCCCGGGTTCGAGGGCTCCCGCTGCCACGGGGCGCTTCGCGAGGCCCTCGACCGGGCCGGCTACCGGGTCCGGGAGACCCTCCTCTGCCCCACCGAGCTGGGCGTGCCCAACCGCCGCCGGCGGTTCTACCTGACGGCCGTCCAGGGCACGGACGTCGCCCCTTGGGGTGACGGCGGCTGGACCGGCGCCCGCCTGCCGGAGCTGGTCGACCGCTCCCTGGGCGGGCTCGATGGGCCCCATGGACCGTATGGGCCCCATGGAGACAGTGGGCTCGACCGGCAACCGCCCGCCGAGCTGCTCCTCGACGAGCAGGTCCAGCGGCGCTACGAGGACGCGCTCGACCGGGTGGACCCGGACGACCCGGCGGCGGTCACCGCCTGCTTCACCGCCGCCTACGGCCGCTCACCGGTGCGGAGCGGCTCTTACCTGCGGCTCGGCGGCCGGTGGGCCGGGCGCCTGCGGCGGTTCGCGCCCCACGAGATCCTCCGCCTGCTCGGCTTCCCGCCGTCGTTCACCCTGCCACCGGAGCTGCCGGCCCGGACGGCCTGGCCGCTGGTCGGCAACAGCCTGAGCGTGCCGGCGGTCCGCGCGGTCCTGGCGCCGGTGTTGGCACCGGTGCTGGCGGCGCTCGGCTAACATTCCTCCGTCATGATCCGAACCGTCACCCTCCCCGCCGCCGACCAGGGCCTCCACGAGATCACCGCGCAGATCGCCGACGTGGTGCGGGAGGCCGCCGTCGACGAGGGGCTCTGCACCCTGTTCATTCGCCACACCTCGGCCAGCCTGACGATCCAGGAGAACGCCGACCCCTCCGCCCGGCGCGACCTCGAGTCGTGGATGAACCGGCTGGTGCCCGAGGGCGACCCGCTCTTCACCCACACGATCGAAGGGCCGGACGACATGCCGTCGCACATCAAGTCGGCCCTCACCGCCACCTCCCTCGGCATCCCGATCGTCGGCGGCCGGCTCGCCCTCGGCACCTGGCAGGGCATCTTCGTCTGGGAGCACCGGACCGCCGAGAAGCGCCGCGAGATCGTCGTCCACATCGGCGCCTGAGGCGCTCTCCCCCGCACCCCCTCCCCACCCCTGGGGGTGGTTTCCACCCGCCCACCGGGGGATGGCCGCCGAGCGGTGTTACCGTTCACGCTAGAGATCCATAAAAAGAAGTCCCGGCTCGGCCGACGACTCGGTCACCAAACGGCGCCTGCGATCCAGCGCGCTCCCCGCCGCCCGCGAGGGTTCGGCGACGCACCTGATGCCGTCAGACCCGAGCGCCCTGGACTCGCAACGGGGACCGAAAAGGGGAGGTGGCTCCATGGAAGAGAACACGTCGTCCCGTCGTCGGTTCGTCAACTGGTATCTGGGTACGACCCTGGGCGCCCTGCTGGCGTCGATCCTGTACCCGGTCGCGCGGTTCCTCAGCCCGCCGGAGCGGGCGGAGGCGGCGACCAACCAGGTGGAGGCCGGCCCGATCAACGACCCGGCGTTCCTGGAGAAGGGGTTCAAGATCGTCTCCTTCGGCGCCGAGCCGGTGATCGTCGTCCGCCTCGGCACCGAGGAGTTCCGGGCGTTCTCCGCCACCTGCACGCACCTGTCGTGCATCGTCGGGTACAACAAGTCCAAGGAGCTCATCTGGTGCAACTGTCACAACGGCGCCTATAACCTGAAGGGCCAGGTGGTGGGAGGGCCACCGCCGGCGCCGCTGACCCCGTACACGGTCCACCTGGTCTCGGAGTCGCCCGCCCTGCCGAAGACCGTCGTCGTCTCGAGGAAGGCCTGAGCCATGGCCTCCCGCGCAGCGATCCGCCGCTGGTTCGACGACCGGCTCGCCCTGGACAAGATCCAGGCGCTGGCCGACCACAAGACGGTGCCGTCGCACCGCTACTCGGTGATCTATTACTTCGGCGGCATGACCCTGTTCTTCTTCGCCGTCCAGGTGATGACCGGCATCCTGCTGATGCTCTACTACCGGCCGTCGGCGGAGAACGCCTTCGCCTCGGTCGAGTTCCTGATGACCAAGGTGCCGTTCGGCTGGCTGATCCGCTCGATCCACTCCTGGTCGGCCAATCTGATGGTGTTCACGGCCTGGATCCACCTGGTCACGGTCTACTTCAGCAAGGCGTACCGGCCGCCCCGGGAGGCGACCTGGATCACCGGCTGCCTGCTGTTCTTCATCACCATGGCGTTCGGCTTCTCCGGCTACCTCCTGCCGTGGAACCAGCTCGCCTTCTTCGCCACCAAGGTCGGCACGGAGATCGCCGGCGTGGTGCCGGTGGTCGGTGAGTGGACGGTGCGCTTCCTGCGCAACGGCGACCGGGTCACCGGGGCGACGCTGTCGCGCTTCTACGGCTTCCACGTCGCCGTGCTGCCGGCGCTGACCACCCTGCTGATCGGCCTCCACCTGGCCCTGGTCCAGCTCCACGGCATGAGCGTGCCGCCGGTGGCCGCGGCCGAGGCGAAGCGGCGCCGGCCGATGAAATTCGTGCCCCACTTCGCCCTCCGCGACGCGTTCGGCTGGCTGCTGGCCCTGGCCGTCCTGGCGGCCCTGGCCGCCCTCTTCCCGTGGGAGCTGGGAGAGAAGGCCGACCCGTTCGCCCCGGCCTACGCCAACATCAAGCCGGAGTGGTACTTCATGTTCATGTTCCAGACCCTCAAGAAGGTGCCGGGGGGTCACATCCTGGGCATCGAGTACGAGGTCATTCCGATCGTCCTGTTCGGCCTTGCCGGGCTGGTCCTGCTGGCGGTGCCGTTCCTCGATCGGGGCATCGTCCGGAAGGGCAAGAGCCCGGGCTTCACCGTCGTCGGGCTCGCCGCGCTCGTCTTCATCGTCGGCATGACCGCCTGGGGCTACAGCTCCTGGGCGCCGGTGTTGATCGTCCTGGGCGTGCTCGCGCTGACGGCTCTGTTCGCCTTCGTCGTGCGCCAGGGCAACGGCCCGGAGGGCGCCGACCCACCTGAGGAGGACGACCGTCGAGAGGAGGCAGGGGAATGACCGTGCTGAGACAGGGAGCCCGCATCGTCGCCATCGCAGCCACCGCAGCCATCGCCGCCGTCGCCGCCGTCGCCGCCGTCGTCCTGTGGCTGGCCGTCCCGGCGCCGGCGCCAGCTCGAGAAGGGGCGCAAGAGGGTGCTCAGGCGGCGGCCCAAGAGGCGGCCACCTCCTCCGCGCCGAAGACCACCAAGCCGGTGACGCCGAGCTCCTGCATCACCTGCCACAGCAGCGAGGCCTGGTTCGCCGAGCAGCACGTCAAGGAGATCGTCGACAACTACATGGGCGGCGTTCACGCGGCGGTCGGCATCGGCTGCGAGACTTGCCACGGCGGCAATCCCGATCCCGCGGTGTCGCGGAGCGTCGACGACGCCATGGACTCGAGCTTCAAGCCGAACCCGTTCATCGGCGTGCCCCGCCCACAGGAGATCCCGGCCTTCTGCGGCCGCTGCCACTCCGATCCGTCCTACATGCGCCAGTTCCAGCCCGACCCCCGGGTCGACCAGGCACGGGAGTACCTGACCAGCCAGCACGGCCGGCTGCTGCTCGAGAAGGGCGACACCAAAGTCGCGACCTGTATCGACTGCCACGGCGTCCACGGCATCCTGTCGCCGTCCGACCCCCAGTCGCCGGTCTACCCGACCAACGTCGCCAAGACGTGCAAGAAGTGCCACGGCGACGCGGAGTACATGGCCGGCTACACCACCGAGTCCGGCGCGCCGCTGCCGGTCGACCAGTACGCCCGCTGGACCCAGAGCGTCCATGCGGCGGCCATGTTCGAGAAGGAGGACCTGACTGCGCCGACCTGCAACGACTGTCACGGCAACCACGGCGCGGCGCCGCCCGGCGTCGAATCGGTCGCCTTCGTCTGCGGCCAGTGCCACGGCCGGGAGGCGGAGCTGTTCCGCCACAGCCCGAAGCACGCCGGCTTCCAGAGCCACAACGAGCTCATCCAGGGGATGGGGCCGGACGCCTGCTCCAACTGCCACGAGGCGCCAGATCCCCAGGCCAGTCTGACCGGCGTCGCCGAGTTCTCCGAGTGCAGCACCTGCCACCAGAACCACTCGATCATCCGGCCTTCCGTGGCCATGCTGGCGCCGCTGCCGCCGATCCCGTGCGCCTTCTGCCACGAGCCGAGCGGAGAGGCCTCCCAAGCGCCTGCGGCGGCCGGAGCAGCGCCCGCGGCGGCCGGCGTAGCGGGTCAGACGGCCGCCGGCGGCCCGTTGCCACCGGAGCCCCACGCGGTGCGCGAGCACTACGAGCAGGTGCGCGACGACCTCCTGGCCAAGGCCCACGACCAGGGGCTCGAAGGGGACGCGCTGTTCGACTGGATGGTCGACCAGGCGCTGGCCGTCGACGCCCACCACCTGCCGGCACGGGCGGCGGCGACCGCTCCGGACGAGGCGTCCGACGCGGCAGCCGACGGTGCCCCGGCGGACGGAGCCGGGGACGGGGACGAAGCGCCGGCGATCGGCGTCCAGGCGGGTCTCCACCTGCCGTCCGACCTGCGCCCCGAGTTCGAGAACCTGTTCCGCAAGTTCCGGATCGGCAAGACGACCTTCGGCTACATGGACCCGATCACGGGCAAGCCGGTGCGCGCGCCGGTCCGACGGTGCAGCGACTGCCACGCCCAACAGCCGACGCTGACCGACGTGGCGGCGGGCTGGAAGACCAGCGAGCGCTACCTCCAGGACATGCGCGACCTGACGTCGCTGACCGCCCGCGCCGAGCGCATCACCCTGGCTGCCCGGCGCGGCGGCGTGCTGACCGAGCAGGCCTCCCTGGCGGTCGATCGGGCGGTCGACGCCCAGATCCAGCTCGAGGTGCTGGTCCATACCTTCGACGCCTCGGACGGCAGCCAGTTCGCCAAGCAGCACGAGGAGGGCATCGCCCAGGCGAAGGCGGCCCTCGACCAGGCCCAGAGCGCCCTCGACGAGCTCGAGTACCGGCGCCACGGGCTGTGGGTGTCGCTGGCGGTGATCCTGCTGGTGCTGATCGGGCTGGGGCTGAAGATCCGGCAGATTTCTAGCTGAGAGGGGCTGAGAGGGGGTGAAGGCCGCTTCGGAGGTGCGGCGCACCGGGCGACCGGCGCGCCGCACGCCCCGTCCGCCTGCCCGCGCCCCCTCGCGGCTCCGCCTTGACCGGTCCGGAGACGGCCGGTATTCTTCCTCTCTCATTTCTGATCCTTGCGATCGCGTTTTGATCGGTTCTCGCTCCGCCGACCGCGGAGCCTGCTCGAAGTCACCCAAAGGAGTTGCCACGATGCGCCCGAGCGTCCTTTCCGCCCTCTCCGCCCTCTCCCCGGGCCTCGCCGTCCCCGTCCTGGCGATCGTCCTCTCGCTGCCGGCCGTACCGGCCCGGGCCGAGCTGTACATCCACAGCGACGACTACAAGGACGGCGAGGAGATCACCGGCGTCTTCTTCGGCGACGCGGAGTACTCCAAGATGGTGGACGACTTCGAGCGCAACGGCCAGCAGTTCGACTGGGGCTGGGCGCTGACCCCGGACTGGCAGGAGGCGGCGAGCCGTGCCGACTCCGCGAAGGGCAAGAAGAAGAAGGGGCTGCTCGGCCGCTTCAAGAGCCGGGGACCGGAGCCCGAGCAGGAGCCGAAGGAGCTGGGGTTCGACCTCGGCGACTACAAGACCGTGCGCGTCCCGAAAGTCGAGAACTTCGCCGGCATCATGAAGGACGACGAGCTGGCGAGCATCCGCGAGTCGCTGAAGCTGGCCATGAAGCAGCTCGGCCTCGAGGCGGTCGACAGCGGCCCGGCCGACCTGGAGCTGTCCGCGGCGATCGTCGACCTCAACCGTGAAGGCGGCGGCTTCGGCCTGATCCAGGTCGACCCGTTCATCGAGCTCGAGGTGCGGCTCCGCGACCTGAAGAACGACCGGGACCTGCTGCTGCTCCGCAACCAGAAGCACGGCGACACGCCGACCGACGCGGCCCTCGAGTACGCCAGCCAGATCGCGATCTTCCTGCGCTGAGCGGCCGCCCGGACGGACGCCGCCGGCAGCCGCGCCTCAGGCTGCCGGCGGTACCGGCCCGGTCGATCCTTGACCCGGGGTGGGGGTCGGACTCAGGCCCGCCGTCCGGCCCTTGGTCAGCCGGGGCGCCAGGATCAGCGCGCCGCCGTAGACCGCCAGGGCGACGAACAGCTCCCCCGCCCGGCCCAGGCGGAGGTCTTCGGCGATCAGCTTGACGGCGCCGGCGATCAGCACCGCGTAGACCAGCCAGCGCGCCTCTCGGAACCGGTCGAAGCGGCTGGCCCAGGCAAGCCCGAGGGCGAGCAGCGCCACGAACCCGGTGCGGACGGCGGCGACCAGGGCGAGGGCGCCCTCCCCGCCGGGCTCTCCACCACCGACCCACGGCAGGACCAGCGCCAGCAACGCCCCCCCGCCGGCCCAGACCAGGGCCGCCAGCAGCAGCAGCTTCGGCACCCGCGCCGCCTGCCCCCAGAACGGCGAGTCGGCCGGCAGCCGCAGGCTCGCCGCCACCGCCAGGGCCGCCAGCACCGCGAGCGACGCGGGCGAGAGCACCGGCCAGCCGGGCCCCGGTGCGGCGGCGACGGCGTGGGCGGCGTCCACCAGCAGCCCCGACGAGACGGCGGCGAGCAGGGCATAGACGAAGGCGTGGAGCCCGAGGGTCACCGTCCGGCTCCGGCCCGAGACCCAGGCGCCGACGACGGCGAGGGCCGACCACGCGGTCGCCTGCCCGGCGGCCGGCAGCAGGCCCGAGACCGCGCCGATCGCGAGGATCAGGCCGAGGGTGGTCAGCAGCAGGTAGGCCGGCCGGCGCGCCGGGCGTTGGGCCATCAGCGGAACCGCCGCACCGTAGCAGGCCACGGCGGCCGCGGCGCTGGCGATCCCCAGGCCGAGCGCCAGGCCGGTCCCGGCGACCTCGGCCCGGATGAGAGCGCCCACCAACCCCCACGCACCCCAGTAGCCGATCGCCATCGCCACCGGGGCGTGGACCAGGTCGAACCAGCGGGGCCGCCACGACCCGATGGCGGCCGGACCTGTCTCAGCCACGGCCTCCCACCCCGAGCGGTCCCCGGCCGCCGGGCCGAGGTCGAGCAGGGCCCGCACCACCAGGCTCCCGGCCGAGCCGATGAACAGGGCCAGCGCTACCCAGACGAGGCCGGTGCTCCGGGGCAGCTCCTCCGGCCGGCCGAAGGCCGCCTCGACGACGATCACCGCCAGGGTCAGGTCGGTGGCGAGCGCCGGCACCCACGGCAGGTAGCGCCAGGCCGGCGCCCCGCGGTGACGGCGCCGGGGCGGCAGCGCCAGCCAGTCGGCCGCCACCGTGACCGCCACCAGCACGGCGAGCGCGGGCAGGGTCGGCGGGATCGACGCCATCAGCGCCCACGACGAGAAGATGGCGCCCAGCACCGCGATCCAGGCCACCGGCCGGAGCCGCCGCCACCAGGCCACGGCCAGGGCGCAGCCGGTGAACAGCGCGACCCCCGCGGCACCGCCGGTGGCACCGATGATCCGGAACCGGCCCGCCGCCTCCCACGCCAGCGGCTCGGCGATGATGGCGAACGAGGCGCCGTGGAAGGCGGCGCTCCGGAGGCGGCCGGCGACCGCCGCGCGGTCCGCGGAGACGAGCCAGACGAAGGCGTAGGCGATCCCCAGGCCCAGCAGGGAGAGCTGGAGCGTCCCCGCGCCCCCCGCGTCCCCACCACCGGTCCCCTCCGTCGCCTCGGTCGCCTCGGCGAGGGCCCGGATCAGGTAGGCGCCGCCCAGGACCATCAGCGTCCGGCCGACCAGGGCGAGGCCGCTCCAGCCGGCCACGTCCGCCCCACCCGTCCCCTCTGCCCGATCGGCGCCGGGCGACGGAGCCGGCAGCTCGGGCGTGCTCGCCTCGAGAGCCGGCGCCCTCTCGATGACCGTCTCGGCGATCGGCTCGGCGATCGGCTCGGCCGGGGGCGCGACGGGACGCTCCAGGCCCGCCACACGCGCCGCCAGCTCCTCGACGGAGCGCGTGAGCCCATCCACCCTCGCCTCGAGACGCGACAGTCGATCCGTCATCCTTCACCTCGCGAATTTGCAACCATCTTAGTCACTGGGCGGGAATCTCCACCACCCGGTCGGGTGGGCGACGTCTCTTCGCCCGGGTGGTTACAGCGTCCGGACCGCATGCAACACTTCTCGCGGAACGGCGGCCCGGCGGTCGCACTCCCACGATTGAACGAACGATCCGGCCTTTCTCCGGAGATGAAAAAGGACCGAAATGATGAAAAAAATCGCCTCCGTCACCCTCGTCATCGCGACCATCTTCGTCCTCGCAGCACTGTTCTCGGCTCCGCTGATGGCGATCCTGGCCCACTAGGCCGCTGGTGACCGATCGCGCCGGATCCACCGCACTCTCACCGCACCGCTGATCCACGCTGACCCGACCGGCACTCCCTCCCCGCTCGACCCTCCCCGGTCGGAGCCTCGGGTAGGACCGTGCCGAGGCCTGATGCGAGGGGGGCTTCATGAGCAAGGCCAACCACTCTTCTTCCACTCGACTCGTAGCGCCTGCAATCCGTCTCCTGGCGACCGTGAGCATCGCGCTGTTCGTGGCGCTCCTGACGGCGTCGGCGGTTCGGGCCCAGGTCGACTGCGCCGACTGCCACGACGAGGGACCGTCGCCCAAGTCGGTCCACGCCGGCTTCGCCTGCACCGACTGCCACAGCGACATCGACGCCTACCCCCATCCGGACGCGCCGGTGCTCGGCTCCGAGGTGTGCGCGCAGTGTCATGACGCCGGCGACGACCTGGCCCAGAGCGTCCACGGCGACGTGGTGGGCTGCCAGGACTGCCACGGCACGGCCCACGAGATCCTGCCGCTGAGCGACCTCAACTCTCTGATGTCGCCGGTCAAGCAGCCCGCCACCTGCGGCGGCTGCCACGAGACCGACGACGGACTGATCACCGGCTACCTCGACAGCGTCCACGGCCGCGCCCTGCTCAAGTCCGGCCTGGTGACGGCGGCGCCGTCGTGCAGCGATTGCCACGGGTCGCACTCGATCCTGGCGGTCGACGACGAGAGCTCGAAGGTCTCCCACCAGAACGTCCCGACCACCTGCGGGAGCTGCCACGAGGGCATCCTCGACATCTGGCGCGGCAGCACCCACGGCGAGGTATGGGAGGCCGGCTCCACCGACGGCCCCGTGTGCGAGACCTGCCACTCCTCCCACCAGGTCAAGCGTCCCGAGAGCCGGGCGGTCCGGCTCGGCTTCCCCGAGACCTGCGGCGTCTGCCACACGAAACAGCTCGAGACCTACCGCGGCAGCTTCCACGGCGAGGTCACCGACCTCGGCTTCGTCGCCGGCGCGATCTGCTCCGACTGCCAC
The DNA here is from genome assembly GCA_963843755.1 of uncultured Acidobacteriota bacterium. Taxonomy (GTDB): domain Bacteria; phylum Acidobacteriota; class Thermoanaerobaculia; order Multivoradales; family DATKCC01; genus CAWJLS01. Next base: position 319,187 of record CAWJLS010000007.1, on the reverse strand, counting down.
ACGCCTCACAACAACCGGCCCGAGAGCGACCCCCAGTCGAGCATCAATCCGGCACACCTGATGGCCACCTGTGGCCAGTGCCACGACAACGTCAGCGAAGCGTTCCTGACCTTCGACCCGCACGCCGAGCCCGAGAGCGCGGAGGACGGCGGCCTGCTGCACTGGATCTGGCTGTTCATGACCGTGCTGCTGGTCGGCGTGTTCGGCTTCTTCGGCCTGCACACCCTGCTCTGGCTGCAACGCTCGCTGGTCGCCCTGTCCCGGGGCGAGCTGGCCGGCGAGCGCACGAAGGAAGGGCCGTACGTGCGGCGCTTCCGCAAGAGCCAGATCCGCACCCACGCGGTGGTGATCACCACCTTCCTGGTGCTGGCCGCGACCGGCCTGCCGCTCAAGTTCCACTCCGCGGAGTGGGCCCAGATGCTGGTTTCGCTGTTCGGTGGCGTGGCGGTGACCCGCTTCCTCCACCGGTCGGCGGCGATCCTCACCTTCGGCTACTTCGTCTTCCACGTCGGCAACCTGCTCAAGCGCGCCCTGATCAACAAGGACAAGGGCATGCTCTACGGCTGGAGCTCCATGGTCCCGCGGCCGAAGGACCTGGCCGACCTGGTCAACAACCTGCGCTACTTCCTGTACCTCCGGAAGCGCCCCACCTTCGACCGCTTCACCTACTGGGAGAAGTTCGACTACTTCGCGGTCTTCTGGGGCGTCGCCATCATCGGCTTCTCCGGCCTGATGCTCTGGTTCCCCGGCTTCTTCGGCGCGTTCCTCCCGGGCTGGATGCTCAATGCGGCCTTCATCGTCCACAGCGACGAGGCTCTGCTGGCCACGGGGTTCATCTTCATCTTCCACTTCTTCCACACCCACATGCGGCCGGAGAGCTTCCCGCTCGACCCGGTGATCTTCACCGGCTCGATGCCGCTGGAGCGGTTCAAGGAGGAGCGGAAGGAGGAGTACCAACGCCTGGTCGAGCAGGGCAAGCTCGAGGAGTACCTGGTCGATCCGCCCGAGCGGAGCCAGATCAAGACGATCCGGTTCTGGGGGTTCCTGGCGGTCGCCGTCGGGCTGCTCCTGGCGCTGGGCATCCTGCTGGCGTTCCTGCAATAGGCGGCCGCCGGACGGAACCGATCGACCGATGAGAAAGCGCGTTCGCCGAGGAGAGGAAGGCTCCCCCCTGGGCCTCCCTGTCCTCGGCGGACGTGCAGATGGCCGCTTGCACGGAGAGAGCCTTCGACGCTACGCTATAAGCTGCAAACCTGAGCTGTCCAGGGGGGGATCGAAAGAGGAGGGGTGTCATGAGTGCGGATGAGAGGCGTGGATTCCTGGGCCGGCTGTTCAACTATGCGCACAACGCCACGACCATCGTCGGGATCGTCTTCACGACGGTCTCCGCGGTGTCGATCATCATCTTCCTGATCAGCGAGATGGCCGGGGGGCTTCGCAACCCCTACATCGGCATCTTCGCTTACATCGTCCTGCCCGCCGTCTTCCTGCTCGGCCTGGTCCTGCAGCCGATCGGGATGTGGTTCCGGCGGCGCAAGCTGATCGCCCAGGGCCTGTCTCTCGAGGAGCGGTCGAAGTACCCCAAGCTGGACTTCAACGATCCGCACCTGCGCCGGCTGGCGACGATCATCCTGATGCTGACGGTGATCAACGCCATCATCTTCGGCAGCAGCTCCTACTACGCCGTCCACGAGCTCGAGACGGTCGAGTTCTGCGGTACCGCCTGCCACCAGCTCATGCAGCCGGAGTACACGGCCTACCAGCAGTCGCCCCACTCGCGGGTGGCCTGCGTCCAGTGCCACATCGGCCCCGGCGCCTCGTGGTTCGTGCGCGCGAAGATCGACGGCCTGCGGCAGGTCTGGAAGACCGCCCTCGACACCTATGACCGGCCGATCGCGACGCCGCTGCTCAACCTGCGCCCGGCGCGCGAGACCTGCGAGCAGTGCCACTGGCCGGCCAAGCACTACGGCGACAAGGTCAAGGTCTTCGCCCGCTTCGCCGAGGACGAGAAGAACACGCCGAGCTACAACGCGATGATCCTCAAGACCGGCGGCGGCAGCCTCGACATGGGGCGCCACGGCGGCATCCACTGGTGGCACATCTACTCCGACAACCGGATCCGCTACGTGTCGGAGAACGACGACCGGGAGAACATGGTCTGGGTCGAGCTGACCCGCCCCGACGGCGAGCGCCGGGTCTACACCCGCGGCGACGACCTGCCGCCCGAGCCCGAGCTCGAGCGCCGCGCCCGGGTGATGGACTGCATCGACTGCCACAACCGCCCCACCCACCTGTTCCAAGAGCCGTCCAAGGCGCTCGACGCGGAGCTCATGGGCCGCCCGGAGCTGGTCGGCCTGCCGTTCTACAAGCACCAGGCGCTCGAGGCGATCAAGGGCGACTACCCGACCCACGACGCCGGCGTCGCGGCGGTGCGCGAGGCGGTGCTGCGCTACTACCGCGACCAGCAGCCGGACGTCTGGCGCGACCGCCAGAGCATCGTCCAGACCGGCGCGGAGGTGGCGGCCGAGGTCTACGGCCGGAGCGTCTTCCCCGAGATGGACACCAACTGGGAGACCCACCCGAACCACATCGGCCACGAGGACTCCCCGGGCTGCTGGCGCTGCCACGACGGCTCCATGGAGACCGCGGACGGCGAGCACGTCATCCCGATCGACTGCGAGACCTGCCACGTCTTCGTGGTCGAGGACAGCCCGACGCCTCCGACCGACGATCAACTGGTGTTGGGGGCCGGCGGTTGAGCCCCGCGGCGCACTCGGACCGTCACACCGCCTACCCAACGGGGTGGGACGACCAGTGCGCCACTGGCTTTCCCAGCCCACCCCAACGGGTCTGAGCAGGTGCCCCGGCGACGAATAAGCTTCTCGATGAAAGAAGTCGACAATACAGGACGCTGAGCGTCTCGAGAGAGAGAGGGAGGATTCAGCCATGCACTCCGCAGCCCATCGATCTGGCGGTCCGGCCGAGTCGGTCCATGACCGTGCAGAGTCCGTTCAATCGCCGCGCCCGACGCCGCGGCAATCCACTCGAGAGGTCGAATGAAATGAAACAGAAGAGTCTCTTGATGCCACCGCTCGTGGCCGGAGCCTTCCTGTTCCTGCTGTTGGGCGCCGCCTCGATGGTCGCGGCGCAGGGAGAGGTTCCGACCGCGACAACTTGTGGCGACTGCCACGCGGACAGAGTCGAGAGCTTTGCCGACAACCCCCACTCGGTCCTCAACCAGGCCGACAAGAACCTGTTCGGCGTGGAGGGCGCCTCGTGCGCCTCCTGCCACCAGGGCGCGGCGAAGCACGTCGAAGAGGGCGGCGGAATGGACGCGGGCACGATCCTGGCGTTCGACGGTGACACCGACCCGAAGATCGAGAGCCAGGCCTGCCTCCAGTGCCACGCCGACACCCATCCGCGCTTCTTCACCAGCGAGCACGCCCAGGCGGGCGTCGCCTGCACGAGCTGCCACCAGATCCACCAGGCGGCCCACGGCGCGGTGGACCTGCTCAAGTCGGGCACCGTCATGACCAGCGCCGACCCGGCGATGAAGCTGGACAAGGCCTCCCAGCTCTGCGTCCAGTGCCACAGCGAGGTGGCGGCGAAGTTCCAGTTCAACGAGCGGCACCGCCTGCAAGAGGGCGTGCTGTCGTGCGTCAGTTGCCACAACCCGCACGAGCGGGCGACCCGCGGTCGCCTCGGCGGCTTCAAGCACCAGCAGACCTGCCTGAAGTGCCACACCGACAAGGGTGGCCCCTTCATCTTCGAGCACGGCTCGTCGCGGGTCGAGGGCTGCACCGCCTGCCACGACCCCCACGGCTCGCCGAACCGGCACATGCTGCTCTACCCGAACCTCGGACAGCTCTGCTACTCGTGCCACGGCGAGGTGCCGGGCTTCCACACCTCCGGCGCGCCGGACAACATCCGCTTCGGCGAGGACGCGAACTGCACCAACTGCCACTCGTCGATCCACGGCTCGAACTTCGATCCGTTCTTCCTCAAGTAAGCGAGGTCCACCATGAAACGAACAGCACGCAACACGATGATCGTCCTGGTGCCGGCCCTCGTCCTGGGGCTCGCGGTCGTGGCCGGCCCGAGCGCCTCTGCCGAGGAAGACGGAACCTTCGACGGTCGCCTGGTGATCGGCTACCGCAACGTCGACGTCAACGGCGAGGTCAACAAGTACCGTGAGGACATCAACCTGGACGACGGTCCCCGGCTGATGGACCTCGACTTCTCGCTGACGCCCGACGGCACGCTCCGCGACTTCGTCGACCGCATCCAGCTCAACGTCAACGAGCTCGGCGGCGAGCCCTTCGAGAGCATCCGCTTGGCGGTCGAGAAGTTCGGCCGCTTCGACTTCGAGTACAACCGCACGGAGTCGCAGTACTTCTACAACGACCAGCTCTTCCCCGAAGAGGCCGTCAGCGAGCGCAACGGCCGGGCCGGTGACTTCCACACCTTCAACTTCCGGCGGGTGCGCGACCGCGCCAGCCTGAAGCTCGACCTCACCTCCCGGGCCAAGCTGACCTTCGGCTTCGACCGCTACACCAAGATCGGCGACAGCACGACGACGCTCGATCTCCAGCGCGACGAGGTCGAGCTCGACAAGCCGATCGACGAGACGTCGTACGAGTACAACGCCGGCTTCCAGTACGCCTGGGACAAGGTCACCGTGGGGCTCGAAGAGCGCTACACCAAGTACGACAACTCCTACGAGATCTTCTCCCCCGGCCAGCAGGTCGGCAGCTCGGTTCTCGACTACTTCTTCCTGAACCAGCCGTACGACTTCAAGACCTGGGACCACACCGTGCGGATCGTGGCGACGCCGATCGACCGGTTCACCATCCGGGCGTCGGGCACCGTCGAGAACCTCGACATGAACCTGTCGTCCACCGAGCAGGCGGGCGGCGTCAGCTTCAGCGGGGCTCCGTACACCACGGATGTCGCCGGCGACGGCACGATCAGCCGCGACACCGACCTGTACGACGTCGACCTGACCTACGTGCTCACCGATCAGTGGGCCCTGGTGGGCAGCTACTACTACCGCAACCTCGACCAGAGCGGCGATTTCGTGCTCGACGGCACCCCCAACCGGGGCCGCTGGGAGATCGAGACCGACGGCTTCGAGGCCGGCGTTCAGTGGAGCGGCCCCAACCACTTCACCATCACGATCGGCGGACGCAACGAGAGCCGGGACGTCAAGCACTCCGCGGTCGAGGAAGGCGATCCCCAGGACGCCGAGTCGACCACGACCGACAACCAGGGCCTGTTCGGCACCATCGCCTGGCGGCCGATCAAGGGTCTGGACCTGACCCTCGACTATGAGGACAGCTCGATCGACGATCCGTTCACCCTGATCTCCGCCACCGACCGGACGCGGACGCGCTTCACCGGCCGCTACCGGATGGACAACGGGTTCTGGGCCTCGGGGACCTACCAGAAGAGCGAGTACAAGAACAGCAACTCGAGCTGGGACGGCAACCACGAGTACTACACGGGCCGCGTGGGCTACAACAACAAGCGCCTGAACGCCCAGGTCGGCTACTCGATCGTCAAGATCGACCAGTCGATCCTCAACGACGTCAACGACGGCGTGCTCTTCGACATCAACTACGGGGTCGACTCGGACTTCATCGAGGCCCTGGTGCGCTACCGGGTGACCGAGACCCTGTGGTTGGGCGGCGAGCTGAGGAACTACGACAACAGCGGCGACTTCGGCGTCAAGCGCGACGACTACCGCTTCTTCGGCGAGTACCACTTCGAACAGGGCTACCTCGTCCGGGTCGGCTATCGCACCGTCGACTACAACGAGAAGGCCTACAACTTCGACGACTACGACGCCGACATCTTCGACTTCGGGGTCGGATTCACCTGGTAACCACAACGCGGGCACCGGGAAGCAACCAGGTCGCTCCCCGGTGCCCAGCACCTGATCCCGACGCCACGCCGGGCGGCTCGCAAGAGCCCCCGGCGTTGTTTCTTGAAGGGGCTGCTGCCCTGCCCAGGGCTATTGCGCCGGCCTGCAATGGTTTTCAACCGGCACCGTCAGCCGGTGCACGGCGAGTCCGTTTCGTCTCGAGATGTTCCTCGCACAGGAACGGTCAACCGAGTACCGTTTAACCTTGATGATCCGGCTGGATCCCCCCCTACAACCCCCCGCCCCCGCCCGGTCTGCTCCGCAAGGGGTTGCTCTCCCCTCCCACCCGGTCTGCTCCGGGCTGTGGTTGGTCGCTGCGGCGGGCCTTCTCCCAACATCTCGTAATCCCGGAGAAAGGGGCCAGACAGCCTGCTCCCCTCGTCTCCTCGCCGGGGCAGGTCGTTTCGCCACGCCTTCCCTCACCACCTCGTCGTCCGGGCCGAGGGCGAGACGAACAGTCCGCATGAGGAGCGGTCCGGGCGGTGCCGGTGGAGGGCGTCATGGACCGCGTCCGCCACGAGCCTCGCGTGGCAACCAGGCCCGACGCGGGCCATGTCGAGCTGCGCGTTGAGCCCCCAACCCTCCAGTTCGCGCAGCGTCCCGGAGCCGTCACCGCCCGGACCGCTCCCGGCAGACTCCAGCCCCTCGCCTTGACACCTCCACCCCCCAGCGCCACAATCGCGCCCGATGTCCGACGCCCTGACCACCCTTACCCTGCGCGTCAACGGCGAGGACCGCCCCGTGGTCTTCCCCACGCACCACACCCTCCTCGAGGTCCTGCGCGAGGAGTGCGGCCTCACCGGCACGAAGCACGGGTGCGAGCTCGGGGAGTGCGGCACCTGCACCGTCCTGGTCGACGGCCAGCCGGTGCTCTCCTGCCTGGTGCTCGCCGCCGAGATGGGCGGCAAGGCGATCGAGACCGTGGAGGGGCTCCAGGAGGCCAACCACCTCCACCCTCTCCAGGCCACGTTCGCCGACCTGGGCGCCGCCCAGTGCGGCTACTGCACGCCCGGCATCCTGATGGCCGCCAAGGCCCTGCTGAGGGAAAACTCCACCCCGACCAGGGAAGAAATCCGTGCCGCCCTGGCGGGGAATCTTTGCCGCTGCACCGGCTACATCAAGATTCTCGAAGCGGTTGAAGGGGCCGCCGCGCTCCTCCGGGGCGACGACTGGCAGCCCTCCCACGCCACCCTCTACGGCTCTCCCGAGCCGTCCGAGCCCTCCCGTTGAGCCCAGCCCATCCGGCCCTCTCCACCCTGTCGGACAGGGTCGGCGACACCGTGGGACCCACTCCCGACACCGGGGTGATCGCGCCCCGGGGCGACACCGCCTGAGAGCACCGCATCCGCCCCGGTCCGCGACCCGGCGCCTCACCTGGCACGAGACCTGCTCTCTCCCGGATGCGGAGGTTGACCATGAAACATCGTTCGACTGCCATCTACCTGATCCTCCTCGCCCTCGTCTCCGCCACCCCCACCCTGGCGGCGGCCGCCGAGACGCACGGCGCGGGAACCGTCGACGTGCGCTTCCTCGACCAGCCGATCACCGACCTCGACGCCTACGCCGGCCGGATCTCCGGCGTGAAAAGCGCCGAGGCGATGACCTCGCTGCGGTCGCTCCTCGGCGCCGCGGGAACCGAGCTGGCACCGATCGCGGAACGCTCCGGCGGCGTCTCGGACGTGCTCCTGGTGCCCTACTTCGAAGTGGATCGCCACAGCGCGAACGGCTCGACGACGCTGCTCGCCGTGCGCAACGAATCCCCTGACCCGGTCAAGGTGCGGCTCCTCTACGTCTCGGCCCTGGGCGGCTCGATCGAGGCGAACCAGGAGGTGACGCTGGCGCCGGCCGCTAGCCAGACGATCAACCTGCGCGACGTCCAAGACCTGCCGGCCGATGCCGACGGGATCGCCCGCGGGCTGGTGGTGCTCGGGGCCGTCGGCTACACCGGCCAGGGCGGCGCGAAGCTCTCCGGCGACTTCTTCTTCATCGACCCGGCAACCGACTACTCCACCGGCAACACGCTGATCGACATGTCCCTCGACACGCCGAAGAACGAGCTGTGCGCGGCCTGGAGCACCCGCTTCCTCAACAACCCGGCGATCTCCAGCCGCTCGAGCTTCCGCTTCGTGGTCGACATGCCGTCCGGCGCGACGAGCTACGATCCGCCGACCGCGATCGGGACGGTCTACGACGAGGCCGGCGAGGCCGTGCGCTCGTTCGAGATCCGCACCGACCTGAGCTCGTTCAGCCTGACCACCGACGACCTGGTGCCTGCCGACATGCCGTTCGGCGCCCTGTCGATCCGCTTCCCCAACTCGGACGGCGCGGTGCTGACCGAGCACAGCGGGTTCCATCGCCTGTCGGTGGCGCTGCGCGGGGCCTGCCTGGATCAGTAGGCCGAGCCTCTCACCGATCCCCGGCGCCCGGTCTCGTGGGTGCTCGGTCCAGGTGGGCGCCTCCGGTACAATCCCCGACCGGAGGAACGATGGCTGAACCGGTCGAAAAGAAGAGCCCCGAAGCGCACCCCGGCAAGCGGGTCCGCACAGCGAAGAACATCGTCGGCACGCCGTTCCGGCGGGTCGACGGGCGGTCGAAGGTCACCGGCGCCACGCGTTTCGCGGACGACCTGTCGTTCCCCCGCATGTGCTTCATGCGGCTGGTGCGCTCGACCGTTCCCCACGGCCGGATCACCGGCATCGACCTCTCCGCCGCCGAGGCGGTCCCCGGCGTCCTCGGCTTCCTGACCGGCCGCGACCTTCCGACACCGTTCGGCATCCTGCCGGTCTCCCAGGACGAGCACGCCCTCTGCCCCGAGACCGTGCGCTTCGTCGGCGACCCGGTGGTCGCGGTCGCCGCCGCCACCGAGGACGCCGCCTGGGAGGCGGCCCTCGCGGTCGAGGTGGCGATCGAGCCGCTCGAGACGATCGCGTCGGTCGACGAGGCGATCGAGACGCCGGAGCCGCGCATCCACGACTACGGCGACCAGGGCAACCTCCACAAGCTCGTCTCCATGCGCTTCGGCGACGTCGACGCCGGGCTCGCCGCGGCCGACCTGGTGCTCGAGGACACGGCCTTCTACGAGGGCAACACCCACTTGCCCATGGAGCAGCACGCGACCGTGGCGGTGCCGGAGGACGAAGGGCGCGTCACCGTCTACTCCTCGACCCAGACGCCCCACTACCTCCACCGGGCCCTGGCCAAGGTGCTGGCGCTGCCCGCCTCCCGGGTGCGGGTGGTGGCGGCGCCGGTGGGCGGCGGCTTCGGCGGCAAGAGCGACCCGTTCAACCACGAGATCGCCGCCGCGGCCATGGCGCTCAAGCTGGGCCGCCCGGTCAAGGTGACCCTGACCCGCGAAGAGGTCTTCTACTGCCATCGCGGCCGCCACCCGGTGCTGATGCACGTCAAGACCGGCTTCAGGAAGGACGGCTCGATGACCGCCCAGCACCTGAAGACCGCCCTCGACGGCGGCGCCTACGGCTCCTACGGCGTCGCCTCGACCTACTACACCGGCGCGCTCCAGACGGTCACCTACGACCTGCCGGCCTACCGCTTCGACGGCCTGCGGGCGTTCACCAACAAGGCGCCGTGCGGACCCAAGCGCGGCCACGGCACGCCTCAGCCCCGCTTCGCGTTCGAGATCCACCTGGACAAGGCCGCCCACGCGCTGGGGATCGACCCGGCCGATCTGCGCCTGCGCAACCTGGCCCCCGCGGGCTCGGTCACCGCCAACTGGCTCAAGATCGGCTCCATGGGCCTCGGCCGCTGCATCGAGGCGGTGGTCGAGGGCTCCGGCTGGCGCGAGCGCTACGGCAAGCTGCCCGCAGGGCGCGGCCTCGGCCTCGCCTGCGGCTCCTACCTCTCCGGCGCGGGCCTGCCGATCTACTGGAACCACATGCCCCAATCGGGCGTCCAGCTCAAGCTCGACCGTTCGGGCGGGGTCGCCGTCTTCTGCGGCGAGTCGGAGATCGGCCAGGGGTCGGACTCGGTGCTCGCCGCGGTAGTCGCCGAGGTGCTGGGAATCGATCTCGCCGACATCCGCCTGTGCGTGGCCGACACCGACCTGACCCCGGTCGACCTGGGGAGCTACTCCTCGCGCGTCACCCTGATGGTCGGCAACGCGGCTCTCGAGGCGGCCGACCGGGCGCGCGACCTGATCGCCCGGGCGGTGGCCGAGAAGCTCGAGCTGCCGAAGGGCCGCCTGGTGTTCGCCGACCGGCGGGTGTTCGATGCCGAGGACCCGGAAACGGGCGTGTCGTTCGAGGAGGCGGTGATCGCGGCGGAGGCCAAGTTCGGAACGCTGGGGACCACCGGCTCGTACATCCCGCCCCGCTCCCCGGGCCGCTACCGGGGCGCCGGCGTCGGACCGTCGCCGACCTACTCCTACTCGGCCGCGGTGGTCGAGACGGTGGTCGACCCGGCGACCGGGCTGTTCGAGGTCGAAAAGGTGTGGATCGCCCACGACGTGGGCAAGTGCATCAACCCGGCCCTGGTGATGGGGCAGATCGAGGGCAGTGTCTACATGGCGCTCGGCGAGGCGATGATGGAAGAGCAGGTCTACCGCCGCCTCCCCAAGCACCTCTCCGGCTCCCTGGTCCACCGGCACCCGTCGCTGCTCGAGTACAAGAGCCCGACCTTCGAGGAGATGCCGGAGGTGATCAGCTACATCATCGAGGACCCGGACCCGGAGGGCCCGTTCGGGGCCAAGGAGGTCGGCCAGGGACCGCTTCTGCCGATCATGCCGGCGGTGGCCAACTCGATCTTCGACGCGGTCGGCGTGCGGGTCGACCAGGTGCCGATCCACCCCCACATGATCGCCAAGGCGCTCGACAGGAAGGCCAAGGGCGAGGAGCCCCGGTTCGGGCCGGAGCGCTTCCCCGAGGTCGATTTCGGCGAGCTGCTGGTGGTGCCGACGCCGGCCGAGGGCGGCGACGGACGGGCGATCAACGACTACAAGCACCGGCTGCGCGGCGGCATGCGGTCGGCCTCCGGCACCATGATGGAACGCGACGAGGCGCTCCAGAAGAAGGACATCGCCTCGCTGACGACCAAGTGAGCCCACGGTGAGCCCGATCCCGCCGCGGCCCCGCCCAGATCGCACCGCTCTCACCGCTCTCACCGCTCTCACCCTATCGCCGACCTGAGAGGAGATCCCTCGCGCCATGCTCCGCCTGCCCCGCTTCACCTACCGCCCCGCCAAGAGCCTCGCCGAGGCCGCCTCGATCCTCGCCGCCGAGGGGGCTGCCGAGGCGCCGACCCGGGTCCGCCCGGTGGCCGGCGGCACGGATCTCTGGCCGAACATGAAGCGGCGCCACCAGAGCGCCGAGGTGGTGGTCGGCCTGGGCGCGGTCGACGAGCTGCGGGCGATCCGGGACGACGGCGGCTCGGGCAGCGGCGGCGGGGAGCTGCGGCTCGGCGCCACCGCCACCCTCACCGAGGTGGCCGAGCACCCGGCCGTGCGCGGGCGCTACCCCGCCCTTGCCCAGGCGGTCGAGGCGATCTCGTCGCCGCCTCTGCGCAACATGGGGACGATCGGCGGCAACGTCTGCGTCGACACCCGCTGCACCTACTACAACCAGACCGAAGAGTGGCGCCGCTCGATCGACTACTGCATGAAGGAGTGCGGCGAGACCTGCTGGGTGGCGCCCAGCTCGCCCCGCTGCTGGGCCCACTCGGCGAGCGACTCGGCCCCCATGCTGATCGCCCTCGGTGCGCGTATCCGGCTGGTGTCGAACGAAGGCGAACGGACCATCCCCCTGGCGGACCTCTACCGCGACGACGGCATCGACTACCTCACCAAGCGGCCGGACGAGCTGGTCGCCGAGATCCTGGTGCCGGCCGAATCGAGCAGCGAGCACCTGGTGAGCTCGTTCTCGAAGCTCCGCCGCCGGGGATCGATCGACTTCGCCGTGCTCTCCGTGGCGGCGGCCCTGCGCCTGGCCGGCGACGGCACCGTCGAGGAGGCCCGCATCGTCCTGGGCGCGGTCTCCTCCCGGCCGCTGCCGGCCGAGAAGGCCGCGGCGGCGCTGGTCGGCAAGCAGCTCACCGACGACACCATCGCCGAAGCCGCCAAGCTCGCCCGCCGCGGCGCGACGCCGATGGACAACACCGACTTCCAAGCCCAGTGGCGCGGCTCGGTGGTACCCGCCTACGTCGAGCGAACGCTGCGGGCCTGCCGCGACGCCGCCTCCTAGACCACCGCCCGGACTGCCCCTCCTCGCCCCGGCAGGCACGCCGGCGGCCCCCTCCCCCTCGTTCCGCGCCCTCCCGCGCCGGTCATCGAGCGCCCCCTACCCCGGCAGACGGGCTCCGCCTCCACCCCGGAAGGTGTTGCGCGGATCGGCTCCTCGGTGTTCTTGTTCCAGTGACGTCGTGCTTATTGGATCGCTTGATTAAGCGTCGTTATCGGGTCGTCGATGATGAACAAGCGTGAGATTTCGGATCTGCAGCCGGCTTTCGCGAGCGCTCGGGGTCCGCCCAGTCAGGGCCGACCACGACCGACCCTCTCGCGAATTCGACAGTTGGTTGACCGATGCCCCGGAGGCAACGATGAAACTCAAGAAGTTCGCAAGTGGCTTCAAGAACCCCGGAACACCCTTGTGGTGCGGCGTGGAGCCTGTCGCGCCCGAGAAGCGCGAGGTGGTGATCGCCGGCACGATCCACTCCGTCACCGACACCGCCTGCCGCATCGACGTCAACGGCGCGAAGTACGAGATCGACGCCGCCGACGTGATCGACATCGAGGAGATCCCCGCGGCGGCCAAGCCGGCCGGCGAGGAGGGGGCCGCCGAGGAGGCGCCTCCCCGCGCCGCGCTCATCACGCTGAGCCAGAACGCCATCCTGTGCCGGCTGATGCCGGTCCAGGCCGCCGTCTTGGCCGCGATGGGCACCTGGATGTGGGTCTCCGCGCCGGTCGCGGAACAGGGCGCCGCGGACAAAGGCACCGCTGAAGCAGGAGCATGAACGGGACCCGGCCGCCACCGGCGGTCCGGGCCTCCACACCACGAGCCGACCGGGTGCCCACTCGATCGGAGCCGGCGACCGGCCGGTCACCGGCACACGGAGAGGTGACCCATGAGCGTACGCGAGCCGCTGGTGGATACCTCGGGAATCCCCGCCGAGGGAGCCGTCGATGCCGCCCGGACGGTCCGGGAGACGATCACCGGCTACATCGAAGACGCCGCCCACGAGACCATCGGGGACCCCTCGATCAACCTGTTCGAGTCGGGCCTGCTGACCTCTCTGGACGTTCTGTCTCTCGTCGCCTTCATCGAGGACACGTTCGCGCTGGAGATCTCCGGCGACGACATCGACATGGACAGCTTCGGCACGGTCGATGGCCTCGTCACCATGATCACCGGCCTGCAACGTCGGCACCGCTCACCGTGACCGGTATGCCGAGCGAGGGCCCGCCCATGTCGTCGATCTCCGAGATGCTGTCCCGGTCGGCGAGGGACCTTCCCGGCAAGGAGGCGCTCGTCGACCGGGGGCTCCGGGTCTCGTACCTCGAGCTCGCCGAGAGATCGGCGAAGATCGCCGGTTTCCTGAGATCCCGCGGCATCGAGAAGGGGATGCGCGTCGGGATCTATTCGTCGAAATGCGCCGCGGAGGTGTACGTGATCTTCGCGCTGGCGAAGGCCGGTTGCGTCATGGTGCACATGAACCCTGCCTTCCGCGACGCCAAGCTGCAGCACGTGATCGAAGAGACGGAGCCCTCCGCTCTCTTCTTCCATCCGAGCAAGGGCGCCGCCGTCGAGCGGGCGCGGCGGCGCGGCATCCTGCCGCCGCTGCTGATCTGCCTCGGCGAGAGCGCCGGGAGCACCGGCCCGCCCGGCGCCGTGCCACTCGACTCGATCCTGCGCCTGGGCGGAGGGACCGGCTGGGCCGACGCGCCCGATCACGCCGACGACCGGGAGCCGGCGGCGATCCTCTACACCTCGGGGACGACCGCGAGCTCGAAAGGCATCATCGTCACCCACCAGATCCTTTCCGAGTCGACCCGGGTGTCGGCGGCGGTCCTCGGGAACGTGGCCGACGACCGGCTGATCAGCGTCACGCCGTTCTCGTTCGACGGTGCCCTCAGCCAGCTCTTCACCGCGACGTTGGTGGGCGGAACCCTGGTCCTCCAGGCGTCCCACTTCCCCAAGGACGTGGTGCGGACGATGCAGAGCGAGCGGATCACGGGGTTCCATGCCATGCCGTCCTTCTGGCGAATGCTGCTCCACCGCTACCCGGCGTTCGCGGAGCTCTCGTTCCCACACCTGCGCTATCTCACGCTGATCGGCGAGGTCTTCCCCGAGGACGAGCTGGCGCGACTGCGGCGGATCCTGTGCGGGACCGACGTCTACATGATGTACGGGACGACCGAGGCGTTCCGCTCCACCTGCCTGCTTCCCGCCGAGCTCGACCGCAAGCCGCGCTCGGTCGGCAGGAGCCTGCCCGGGGTGACCGTCGAGATCGTCGACGAGGCGGACGATCGGTGCCCCGCCGGGATCGTCGGCGAGATCGTCCACCGGGGGGCGTTCGTTTCACCCGGGTACTGGCGGCGCGACGGCGGAGCGACCTTCCGTGCTGACGGAGTCCACACCGGCGACCTGGGGAGGCTCGACGACGAGGGGTACCTCTACTTCGTCGGGCGCAAGGACGCGATGATCAAGCGCCTCGGGTACCAGGTCTTTCCCGAGGAGATCGAGGCCTGCCTGGAGGCGATCGACGGGGTCGTCATGGCGGCCGTGCTCTGTGCACCGGATCGCGGCGACGGGCCGCGCCTCCGCGCTTTCGTCGTCCCCGCCCCCGGAGCCGGCCTGTCGTCGCAGGCGGTCGCCGGGCACTGCAAGAGGCACCTTCCCCACTACATGGTCCCCGACGAGCTGACCCTGTGCGAGTCGATGCCGACGACGGCCTCGGGCAAGGTCGACCGGTCGGGGCTCCTCGCTCTCGAGGAAGCGCCGTGTTGAGGCGCTGCACGGTCTGCGTCCTCCCCGAGAGCTTCCCGGGGATCTCGTTCTCCGACGACGGGGTCTGCTCGGTCTGCCGGGAGCTGGCGACGCAGCCGGCCCCGGGCCGCCCGGCCGAAGAGCTCCTGGGGGAGATGGAGAGGGTCATCGAAGAGGCGCGCTCCGCGCGACGGCAGTACGACGCCGTCGTAGCGTTCAGCGGCGGCAAGGACAGCACCTTCCTGATCCACCTGCTCCAGGAGCGCTACGACCTCCGGCTCCTGGCCCTGACCCTCGACAACGGTTTCCTCTCCCGCACCTGCTTCGACAACATCGCCACCGTGGTCTCGGCCCTCCACGTCGACCACATGACGATCCGGTACCGCGCAGACCACTTGAACGCGATCTTCCTCGAAAGCGGCATGGAGAAGGTCTACCCGGACCACCTGACCATGTTCGGCAGCGGCGTGTGCATCTCCTGCATCCGCATGGTGATGACCGCCGTGCTGAGAACGGCCATCGAGAAGCGCGTCCCCCTGGTCATGCTCGGCAACAGCCCCGGGCAGCTCCTGCGGTCGAACGAGGAGCTCATCTACCGGGACAACAAGATCCCCTTCGCGCTGCGCCGCCGGCTGTTCGACAGGCTGGCCGAGCGGACCGGGTCGTGGCTCTACGACTACGTGACGCTCACCGAAGCGGAGCACCGGACGCACCCCTTCCCCTACACGATCAGCCCGCTGCCCATCGTCGGCTACGACGAGGCGGAGATCTACCGCACGATCTCCGGGCTCGGCTGGAGCCGGCCCACCGACGTCGACCCCAACTCGACCAACTGCCGGCTCAACGCCTTCGGCATCGTCCGGCACGTGAACCGGTACCGGTTCCATCCTTACGACTACGAGATGGCCCAGCTCGTGCGCCTCGGCGCGATGACCCGTGAGGCCGCCCTGGAAAAGCTCGGAGACGCGACCGGCAGCGTGGGCGAGGTCGCGGCCCAGGTCGAGAAGAGCCTCTTCTGCGGACCCTGCGGCAGACAGTGCGGCGGAGGCTAGCGATGTGCGGAATCTCGGGCGTCCTCGACCTGCGCAAGGAGAGACCGGTGCCTGCGGGCGTGCTCACCCGGATGAGCGAGCGGCTGGCCCATCGCGGTCCGGACGACTCCGGGGCCCACCTCGACCGGTTCCTCGGCCTGGGGCACCGTCGCCTGTCGGTCATCGACGTCGACAAGGGGCACCAGCCCCTCACCAACGAAGACGGCACGGTCTGGGTGGTCTACAACGGGGAGATCTACAACCACCGCGACCTCAGGCGGCGCCTGGAGACCCGCGGCCACCGGTTCGCGACCGACTGCGACACCGAGGTCATCGTCCACTCCTACGAGGAGCACGGACGGGAGTGCGTCTCGGCGTTCAACGGCATGTTCGCCTTCGCCCTCTGGGACGCCCGCAACGAACGGCTCCTGCTGACGAGGGACCGGATCGGCATCAAGCCGCTCTACTACGCGATCGCCGACGGCTGGCTGGTCTTCGGCTCGGAGATCAAGGCCATCCTGGAGCACCCGGCGGTCCGCTCGACGATCGAGCTGACCTCGATCCCGGAGGTCCTCTTGTGCACCTCCCTGCTCGACTCGCGGACCATGTTCCACGCGATCCGCTCGGTCGCGCCGGGCAGCACCGTGGTGGTCGAGGGCGGGGCGGTCCGGGAGCAGCGCTACTGGTCCATGGAGCGCGACAGCCTGCCCTACGACGGCCGACCGTTCGAGGACTGCCGGGAGGCCCTCGCGAACCTCCTGGACGATTCCGTCCGGTGGCAGGTGGTCAGCGACGTCCCGTTCGGCACGCTGCTGAGCGGCGGCCTGGACTCCAGCCTGGTGACCGCCCTGGCCGCGCGCCACGTCGCCGGGCGGCTCAGGACCTTCTCGATGGACTACGGCGACAACCGGTCGCTACGCCGGGAGGGGACGGACACCGACTTCGCGAGGCAGGTCTCGGCGGCCTACGACACCGTCCACACGGAGCTGGTCTTCCGACCCCAGGACTACTTCGACGTCCTGTCCACCGTCACCTGGCACGTCGAGAAGCCGGTCGACCTGACGTCGCCGTCGCTCTTCCTGCTCTACCGGGGCGTCAAGCCGACCGTCACCGTGGTCACCTCGGGCGAGGGCGCCGACGAGCTGTTCGCCGGCTACGACTTCTTCCTCGACCGCTGGCGTTCGACCCGCCCGACGGAGTTCCCCTGGGCGCCCCATCTCGACGAGATCTCCACCCTGCTCGACCCGGGACTTCAGGCCGAGACCGGCTGCAACGAGCGGATTCGCGACACCCTGGCCGTCGATCTCGATGCCCTCCACACGCCGGACCTGGTCAACCAGCAGCTCTTCCTGTTCCTGAAGTACTACATGGTCGAGATGCTCGAGCGCCTGGACAAGACCAGCATGGCGTGGGGCGTCGAGTCTCGCGTGCCGTTCCTCGACCACCGGATCGTGGAGCAGACCCTCAACCTGCCGTCCCGCTTCAAGTCCGCGGACGGCGAGGACAAGATCCTGCTCAAGAGCCTCGGCGCCTGCCTGCTGCCGCCCGAGGTCATCCAGCGCAAGAAGCGGCCGGTGCCCATCCCGGTCGACCCGAAGACGCTCTTCGTCCAGCGCAACGAGGCCAACTCCCTGGTGCAGTCGTCCGGTTCCCGGATCGGCCACTACTTCGACAAACGCAACGTCGACGCCTTCTTCCGCAAGAAGGACGGCTTCGCCGCCACCGACGACCTGGCGCTCTACAGGACCTCCCACGCGCTGATCGCCCTCGACGCCTGGCACCGGGCGTTCGGAGTCTCGTCATGATCGAGTACGACGCGAGCCTGATCGACGCCGGCCGGGAGTTCGCCGCCAAGATCCTCGCCCCGCGGGCCAGCGAGGCCGACGAGCAGGAGCGGTTCTCCCCGGAGGTCCTGCGCGAGGTCGGCGCGCTCGGGCTGCTCGGGGCGACCTTCCCGGAGCCGTACGGCGGACTGGGTCTCGACTACCTGAGCTACACCGGGCTGATCCGAGAGCTGGCCAAGGTCTGCGCCTCGACCGCCATGACCGTGCTCTCCCACGCCACCCTCGCCGCGGAGCCGATCCTCCTCGCGGGCGGCGAGCGGCTCAAGGAGCGCGCCCTGCCGCCGCTGGTCCGCGGTGAGGCGATCGGCGCGTTCGCCATGACCGAGGCCGGTGCCGGCTCGGACATCGCCTCGATCGAGACCCGCGCTGAGGAGCGAGGCGACCACT
The DNA here is from genome assembly GCA_963843755.1 of uncultured Acidobacteriota bacterium. Classification (GTDB taxonomy): domain Bacteria; phylum Acidobacteriota; class Thermoanaerobaculia; order Multivoradales; family DATKCC01; genus CAWJLS01. The sequence continues at coordinate 301,069 of CAWJLS010000007.1, read as the reverse complement.
ACGTCCTCGACGGCGCCAAGGTCTTCGTCACCAACGGCAACGTGGCGGACCTGGTACTGGTGGTGGCCAAGACCTCGCCGCGCGCCGGGCTGCTGGGCCTGAGCCTGTTCGTCGTCGAGAAGGGGACCCCGGGCTTCACCGCCACGGGCAAGCACGAGCGCAAGCTCGGCATGCGCGCCTCCGACACCGGCGAGCTCTCCTTCTGCGGCGCGCGGGTGCCGAAGGAGAACCTGGTCGGCAGCAAGAACCGCGGCTTCGAGATCCTCCAGCGGACCCTGCCGGCCGCTCGGCTGGGGATGGCGGCGATCGCCCTCGGGATCGCCGAGGCGGCGCGCGACCGCTGCGTGGACTACGTGATCGAGCGCCGGCAGTTCGGCAAGGCCCTCCATCGCTTCGAGCTGGTGCAGGCGATGCTCGCCGACATGGAGGTGGGGATCGACGCCGCGGACCTGCTGCTCAAGAACGGGGCGTGGAGGAAGGATCAGGGGCTGAGCTTCGTCAAGGAGGCATCCGAAGCCAAGCTGTTCGCGTCCGAGATGGCGACGGCGGTCACCAAGAACGCGATCCAGATCCACGGCGGCTACGGCTACTGCCGGGACCTCCCCCTGGAGCGGTACTTCCGTGACGCCAAGCTGACGGAGATCGGGGACGGGACGTCCGAGATTCAACGCCTGATCATCGCCGAAGAACTGACCAGGGAGCGCTCACCCGTGCGGGCCGCCACCGCGTCGCGAGCCGCGGGATAGGCCGAGGAACCGGGAAGCGCAGACGACCTCGAGAGGACGAAGAGAATGCAAGAGGCCAAGGTGCTGTATCCCGACATCGAGCCCGAGCCCGGTGCGCCGTCGTCGCCGCTCTCGTTCCAGCAGGAGCGGCTGCTCTATCTGAGCAAGATGGCAGCCGACAGCCCGCTGTGGAACCGTCTCTCCTGCAAACGGCTGGTGGGAGAGGTCGACGTGCAGGCGCTCAAGGCCGCGGTGCTCCGCCTCACGGAGCGGCACTCGGTGCTCAGGACCCGGATCTTCCTCGAGCACGGCGAGCCCCGCCAGTCCACTCACGAGGTCCTGATCGGCGCGTTCCGGACTTTCGACGTCTCGACGCAGGAGCCGGCCGATGCCGAGGAGCGGGCCCGCGCGATCCTCCAGCGCGAGTACGACCAGCCGGTGGCGCTGCTCGGCGGCGAGCTGTTCAAGGCGACCTACGTCCGCTACGCCGCCGACGAGTCCCTGCTCATCCTGAAGCTCCACCACATCATCTCCGACGCCACCACCTTCCGCATCCTGTGGCACGACCTCAAGGCGCTCTACAACGCCCGCCTCGCCACCGGCGCCGAGCCGTTGCCGCCGCTGGAGCTCGAGTATGCCGACTACGCCCGCTGGGTCCGCGAACAGCTCACCGAGGAGCGCACCCGGAAGCAGGAGCGCTACTGGCTGCGGGTCTTCGACGGCGACCTGCCCGCGCTCGACCTGCCCACCGACCATCCCGCGCCCAAGGGCGTGACCTTCAACGGTGCGGTCGAGCGCCGGACGCTCGAGAAGGAGACCGTCAAGCGTCTCCAGGCGTTCAGCCTGGACACCCGCGTCATCCCATTCTCGACCTTGCTGAGCGCTTTTGTCCTCTTGCTGAGCCGCTACGCGCGGACCGAGGACCTGGTCGTCGGCACCGTCTTCTCCGGCCGTCACTACAGCCCGAAGATCAGGAATCTCGCCGGGTTCTTCTCGACCACCGTCGCGCTGCGGCTCGGGATCGAGGACGGGTGGAGCGTCGGGGACCTCGTGCGCTCCTTGCACGCTCGAGTCAGCGACGCCTACGGGATGCAGGACTACCCGTTCGAGCGCCTGGTGAAGACCCTCGACCCGGAGCGGGGGCGGAGCCGGAACCCGCTGTTCCGGGTGCTCTTCAACCTGGTCACCGAACAGCCCGAGAGGAACCGGTTCGAAGGCGTCCGGCGGGAGGAGTGGGTCCAATCGCCGGTGCGGGCGACCCAGGTCGACCTCTTTCTCGACGTCCGGCTGCGGCCCGACGCGGCGGAGCTGCGGTTCGAGTACAACCCCGACCTCTTCGCCGCCACGACGATCCAGCGCCTCCTGCGCCACTACCTCGTGCTGGTGGACCAGATGCTGGCCGCCCCGTCGGCCCCGATCGCCGAGCTGACCATGCTCGACGCCGCGGAACGAAACCGGCTGCTGGCCTTCGGCACCGGCGAGCCGGCCCCGGCCCCGCCGGCGCGCCACGTCGTCGAGCTCCTCGAAGGCCGCGCCGCGCGGACCCCGGAGAAGCCGGCCCTGCGATTCGAGGGCGGCGGCATGAGCTGCGAGGCGTTCAACCGCAGGGTCAACCGGCTGGCCGCGACGTTGATCGCGGCCGGGATCGGCGACGGCGACGTCGTCGGCCTGATGACCGAGCGCTCTCCGGAGATGGTGGTCGGCGCCTTCGCGATCCTCAAGGCCGGCGCCGCCTACCTGCCGATCGACCCCGCGCTCCCCCGGGAGCGGGTCGACTACCTGCTCCACGACAGCGCGGCCCGGTGCCTGCTCGTCGAAGGTCGAGGCGGCTGCGCCGCGAGGACTTCGGACCCCTCCGCCCTCCCGACGCGGATCGCCCTCGGCGACGAGCTCTCCTACACCGGCGACGGAGAGAACCCGGAACGGCCCGTGGACTCCACGAGCGCCGCATACGTGATCTACACCTCCGGGTCCACCGGCAAGCCGAAAGGGGTGGTGGTCGAGCACGGCGCCCTGATGAACACCCTGTGGTTCCTGGAGAGGAGCTTTCCGCGGGCCGACAAGACCTGGCTGCTCAAGACGAGCTTCACCTTCGACGTCTCCTGCAGCGAGCTGTTCGGCTGGCTGTTCGCCGACGGCACCCTCGCCCTGCTGCCAAGCCGGGCCGAGGGCGATCCCCGCGCGCTGGTGAGCGCCATCGCCACGCACGAGGTCACCCACGTCGACTTCGTGCCGTCGATGCTCGACACGTTCCTGTCGGTGCTCAAGCCGGAGGATCTCCGGCAGCTCGAAAGCCTCGACGTCGTCGCCGCCGCCGGCGAGGCGCTCGCCCCGGACGTGGTCAACCGATTCTCCAGGCTGCTCCCCTGGGCCCGGCTCGAGAACCTCTACGGACCGACGGAGGCGGCGATCTACGCCACCTGGCACTCGCCGGGCCGCGACGGGCAGGTGCAGCGGGTGCCGATCGGCAGGCCGATCGCGAACACCAGGGCCTACGTGCTCGACGCCGGGCTGGGCCTGGTCCCCGTGGGGGTGACCGGCGAGCTCTGCCTCGCGGGTCCGGGGCTGGCCCGCGGCTACCTCGACGACCCCGCGCTGACGGACCAGCGGTTCCGCCCAGATCCGTACCGGCAGGGCGAGCGCCTGTACCGCACGGGAGACCTGGCCCGGTGGGACGACGACGGCGCCATCCAGTTCCTGGGCCGGGAGGACCGGCAGGTCAAGGTCCGGGGGTTCCGGGTCGAGCTCGGCGAGGTCGAGCAGAGGCTCCGCGCCTGCCGCGGCGTCCGCGAAGGGGTGGTGGCGGCGCACGACCATCCGCCGGGACAGCAGTGCCTGGTCGCCTACTTCACCACCGACGCGCCGGCCGCCGGCCAGGACCGACCGCCGGTCCAGACGCCGGCCGAAGCGCTCCGCGCCGAGATGGCCCGCTGGCTCCCCGGCTACATGATCCCCGACCACTTCGTCCGGCTCGAGCGGCTGCCGAGACTGCGCAGCGGCAAGATCGACCGGCGCGCCCTGCCGCGCCCCGGCGACGCCGCCGCCGCGCCGGCCGCGCCGGCCGGCGACGCCAGCGAGCTGGAGAAGATCATCATCGCCATCGCCGAGGGCATCCTCAACACCCGGGGCCTCGGGCCGGAAAGCAACTTCTTCCGCCTGGGCGGGAACTCCCTGCTGACCCTCCGGTTCATTGCGGCCCTCGACGAGGCCTTCGGCACCACGCTCTCCGGGATGGACTTCCTGGCCCTGCCGACGATGGCCGAAATCGCCAAGATCGTCGGGCCTTCGGTCGCGGCCTCCGGCAGGGCTCCGGTCGCGGCGGCGGCACCGGCGATCCACGACAGCCTCGTGGGAGGGCAGAGGTGAACCCGGTCGGCATCCGTCGCTACCCCCCGATCCCGCTGCTGCCGGGGGTGGCCTCCTGCCCGCTGACGTTCCAGCAGGAGAGGGTGCTCTATTTCTGCGAGCTCGATCCCCACAGCTCGATCTGGGACATCAACACCTGCAAGCGGATCGGCGGCGCGCTCGACGCCGGCTGCCTTCGCCAGGCGGTCGAGCGGCTGGCCGCCGGCCATCAGGTGCTGCGGACGAGGATCTACAAGGGGGCCGAGGGTCCCCAGCAGGCGTTCGACCAGGACACCCGGAAGGGCTTCCGCCACATCGACCTGTCGGCCAAGGCGAAGGGCGACGCCGACCGCCGCCTCGCGGCCTCCATCACCCGGATCTGCCAGGAGCCGATCTCCCACTGGACCTACGACGACCTGCTGTTCGAGGTCGTCCTGCTGACCCTCGCCACGGACGACCACGCCCTCCTGTTGCGGGTCCACCACATCATCTCCGACGCGGCCTCGGTCGAGATCCTCTGGCGCGACCTCGTGACCTTCTACAACACCCTCGCGGGAGGCGAACCGGTCCCGCCGCCCGAGAGACGGCTCTCCTACTCGGACTACGCCCTCTGGCAGCGGCAGCACTTCTCCGCCGAGCAGACCCGAGAGCAGGAGCGCTACTGGCTCGGCGAGTTCCACGACGAGGTCCCGGCGCTCGACCTGCCGACCGACTACCTGCCCTCTCCCGGGCTCTCCTTCCGCGGCGGACTGGTGATCGTCGACGTGCCCCTGGATCTGATCACGGCCTTCCAGGCGCTGAGCTGGACGAGAAAGGTGCTGCTCTTCTCCAGCCTCTTCGCGGCCTACTTCGTGCTGCTCCAGAAGTTCTGCCAGCAAGAGGACATCACGGTCGGCGCGCTGTTCTCCGGGCGCCACTACCAGCTCGAGCTCAACGAGATGACCGGCTTCTTCGTCAACACGACCGCGGTGCGGGTCGACGTCGACCGGGACGCGCGGTTCGAGGAGCTGGTCGACGCGGTCCATCGCAAGGTGGAGATGGCCTACCACATGCAGGATTACCCGTTCGAACGGCTGATCCAGCAGCTCGCCCCGCGGCGCGGCGAGGGGCGTATCCCGCTCGTCCGCACGATGTTCAACGTGGTGGGCAACCCCGCGGAGGCGACGGCCTTCTCCGGGTCGACCGACGAGCGGTGGATCGACGTCGCGACCCAGACCAACGCGGTCCAGTCCGACCTGATCTTCGACCTTCACTACGGCTCGCAGGGGGCGGAGATCCGGATCGAGCACAACACCGACCTGTTCGAGACCGCCACGGTGATGCGACTGGCGGATCACTACGTCACGCTCCTGCGCCAGCTTGCGTCGGGCTGGCAGGTGTCGCTGGGGTCGCTCGAGCTGGTCGACGCGGAGCACCGGCGCCGGCTGGTGCGCGACTGGAACCCGGGCCCGACGCCCTACGCCGACGACCGGTGCATCCACGACCTCTTCGAGGAGCAAGCCGCGCGGCACCCCGACGCGCCGGCACTCTTCGGCGGACCCGGCGGCGGCCGGATGCTGAGCTACGGCGAGCTGAACCGGTCCGCCAACCGGCTCGCGGCGGCCCTGCGCCGGCGCGGGTTGGGGCCCGAAAAGCTGGTGGCCGTGGTCGGCGACAGGTCTCCGGACATGGTGATGGGGCAGCTCGGCATCCTCAAGGCGGGGGGCGCCTACCTGCCCATCGCGAAGAGCAGCCCGCCCCGGCGGATCGACGAGCTGCTCGGCGACGCCTCCCCCTGCGCCCTGGTGCTGCCCGACGACTATCGCGAGGGGCTGGCGTTCGACGGCCCGGTGCTACGGCTCGGCGACCGGGAGGTCCGCGAGGCCGAGGACACCGACCCGGTCCACCTCACGGGGCCCGGCAACCTGGCCTACGTCATCTACACCTCCGGATCGACCGGTAGCCCCAAGGGTGTGATGGTGAGCCATCGCAGCGTGGTCAACCTGGCCACCAGCGTGGACTACATGGAGCTGCGCCCCGACGACCGCATCCTCCAGACCGGAGCGCCCGCGTTCGACGCCACCACCTTCGAGATCTGGGGCGCGCTGCTCAACGGACTGAGGCTCTACGAGGTGAGCGACGAGGTTCTGCTGGACGCCGGCGCCCTGGGGGGCTTCCTCGCCGCCCATCGGATCAGCGTCATGTTCCTGATCCCGCCGCTGTTCAACGAGCTGGTCGAAGCCGACCCCGGACTGTTCGCGCCGCTGCGGTACCTGATCTCCGGCGGAGACGTGCTCTCGACCCAGCACGTCGAGACCGCGGCCGCGGCGAACCCGGGGCTGACCCTGATCAACGCCTACGGCCCGACCGAGAACACGACCTTCTCCACCTGCTACCCGATCGTCGAGACGGCGCGGACGAAGATCCCGATCGGCCGGCCGATCCCCAACTCGTCGGTCCACGTCTTCGACCGCGAGTCGGCGCTCTCGCCGGTCGGCGCCATCGGCGAGCTCCACGTCGGCGGTCACAGCCTGGCCCGCGGGTACCTCGGGCAGCCGTCGCTCACTGCCGAGCGGTTCGTCCCCAACCCGTTCGAGGACGGCGAGCGGCTGTACAAGACCGGCGACCTGGTGCGGTGGCGCCCCGACGGCACCGTCGAGTTCATCGGCCGCGGCGACCGCCAGGTCAAGATCCGCGGGTTCCGCATCGAGCTGGGCGAGATCGAGAACCGTCTGCTCCAGCATCCCGCGGTGCGGCACTCGTCGGTCGCCCCGCTGGTCGACGACGACGGCGGCAAGTCGCTGTGCGCCTACTACGTCGCCGAACCGGAGGTCACGGACGCCGATCTCCGTCACCACCTGTCCGGGTTGCTGCCGTCCTACATGGTTCCGGCCCGCTTCGTCCGCCTCGACCGGATGCCGCTGACCGACAGCGGCAAGATCGACCGCAAGGCGCTGCCCACGCCGGAGCGCCCGGAGGCGGAGGGCGAGCGGGACGCGCCCCGCGACGGGGAGCTCGGGAGCGCCGAGGAGCTGCGCGTCGCCCGCATCTGGGAGGAGCTGCTGGAGAAGCCCTGCATCGGCGCCCACGACAACTTCTTCGAGATCGGCGGACACTCCCTGAAGGCGACGGCGCTGGCCTCGCGGCTGAGCCAGGAGTTCGGTGTCAAGGTATCGCCGCGGACGGTGTTCGACGCACCCACGGTGGCCGAGCTGGCGCTGCTGGTCGGTGACGGCGGCGCCGAGGAGGAGGGCGATGGCCTCGCAGGTTGAGCGGACCCGCGCACCCGCCTCCGCGAACCAGACGCGGATGTTCGTCCTCGATCGCCTGTCGCCCGGGGGCACCGAGTACAACGTGCCGGTCGCCCTCAAGATCGACGGCCGGCTCGACGTCGCCCGCCTGCGCCGGACTCTGTCCGCCCTCACCCGGCGGCACCCCGTCCTCAGGGCCTCCTTCACCCTGGTCGGCGACGAGGTCGTCCAGCGGATCGCGCGACGGGTACGGGTCACCCTACCCCGCAGGAGGGCAGAGGGGACGGCCGAGCTCGACGCGATCCGCAGGCGGTTCGTCCGGCCGTTCGACCTCGGCCGCTCCCCGCTGCTGCGCGCCTGTTTGGTTCGCACCGGAGAGGACGCCCACGTCCTGCTGCTCGACTTCCACCACATCGTCTGCGACGGCGTCTCCGTCGACATCCTGCTCGAGGAGCTGGGACGGCTCTACGCCGGGGAGCTCCTGCCGCGCCCGGCCGGCCGGTACCGCGACTTCGCCCGCTGGCAGCGGCGCTTCGCCGAGACGCCGGAGGCCCGGCGCCAGGAGGAGTTCTGGCTCCGCCTGCTGGCCGGCGACCGGCCGGTCCTCGACCTGTCGACCGACTTCCCGCGCCGGCGGGCCCGCTCGTACCACGGCGACCGGGTGTTCGTCCGCCCGGGCACTGGACTGACCGCGGCCCTGCGCGCCCTCGGGGCGAAGAACCGGGTGTCGATGTACATCCTCCTGCTGGCGGCCTACTACGTGCTGCTGGCCAAGACCACCGGCCAGGACGACCTCCTTGTCGGCACCCTGGTCTCCGGCCGGACGGACGAGCGTTTCCGGGACGTGGTCGGCCTGTTCGTCAACACGTTGGTGCTCAGGAGCCGGCCGCGAGGGGAGCTCGAGTTCACCGAGTACCTGCGGCAGGTGCGGGAGGAGTGCCTGGACGCCTTCGAGAACCAGGACTACCAGTTCGAGGCGCTCGTCGACCGGCTCGACCCGCCCCGCGACCTCGGCCGCAACCCCCTCTTCGACACCCTGTTCGCCGTGCTCACCGCGGACCGGCGGGCCGTGCGCTACGACGGGGTGGAGATGAGCCGCTTCGAGCTCGACTACGAGATCTCGAAGTTCGACCTCAGCCTGACCGCGATCGAGTACCAGGACCAGGACCTGGTGCTCGAATTCGAGTACGCCACCGAGCTGTTCCGCCGGGAGACCGTCGAACGGCTGGCCGAGCGCTACCTGGCGGTGCTCGGGCAGATCGCCGCCGACCCCACCGTCACCCTCTCCCGGATCGACCTGCGGAGCGTCGAGGAGCAGCTCGGCGCGGCGCCGGTCCCGCCGCTGGAAGAGACCGCGTGGACGGCAGGGAGGACGGCCGAGGCGAGGAGCGTCGTCGAGCGCTTCGCCGAGCACGCCGGCCGCAGCCCCTCCTCCCCCGCCCTGTCGTGGCGCGAGACGACCTTGACCTACGGAGTGCTCGACCACCGGTCGAGCGCCCTGGCGGCGAGCCTCGCCGACCGGGGGGTGGCTCGGGGCGACCTGGTCGGCCTGGTCGCCGCACCGGCGCCCGAAATGGTCGTCGCGATTCTCGGCATCCTCAAGCTCGGCGCCGCCTACCTGCCGCTCGATCCGACGATTCCGGTCGAGCGGTTCCGGAGCATCGCGGAGGATTCCGGCCTCGCCACGGTCCTGGTCCACGGCGACGCCCGCCACCTCGCCTCCGGCGGCGTGGCGACGCTCGACCTCGATGCGGAGATCCACCGCTCGACGGGGTCGCCGCCGGCGTTCGTGCCGCCCGATCCGGCCGAGCTCGCCTACGTCATCTACACCTCCGGCTCGACCGGCGCCCCCAAGGGCGTGATGATCTCCCACGGCGCGCTCACCAACTACGTCGAGTGGGCGACGAGGACCTATGTCGACGACCGGGCCGCGGTCTTCGCCCTCCACTCGCCGGCATCGGTCGACCTGACCGTGACGTCCATCTTCGTGCCGCTGACCTCGGGCAACGAGGTCGTGGTCTACCGCGGCGACGACCCGGCGGGGCTGTTCCGGGAGCTGCTCGAGGACGGCCGGGCGACCCTGGTCAAGCTGACGCCGACCCACCTGCGCCTGCTGGCCGAGCTGATACCGGCGGACGCGCCCGCCCCGACGGCGCTCCGCCGGTTGATCGTCGGCGGCGAGGACCTCGAAACCGGCCTCGCCAAGCGCATCCACGACCTCCTCGGCGGCCGCGTCGAGATCTTCAACGAGTACGGACCGACCGAGGCGTGCGTGGGGTGCACCGTGCACCGCTACCTGCCGGCGGAGGACGTGGCCCGTTCGGTGCCTATCGGCGAGCCGATCGGCAACACCCGGGTCGCCCTGCTGGACCCGTACGGCGGCCCGGTCCCGGGCGCCGTGACGGGGAACCTGTTCGTCGCCGGCGCCTGCCTGGCCCGCGGCTACCTGAACCGCCCCCGGCTGACCGCCGAACGGTTCGTCCCCGACCCCTTCGGCCCCCCCTCCCAACGCCTCTACGAGACCGGCGACCTGGCCCGGGAGCTGCCAACCGGCGGACTCGACTACCTGGGACGGAGCGACGATCAGGTCAAGATCCGGGGGTTCCGGATCGAGCTCGGGGAGATCGAAGCCCATCTGCGGCGCCTCGCCGGGATCGGCGACGCGGTCGTCGTCAGGCGGTGGGATGCGGCCGGCGACCCCTACCTCTGCGCCTACGTCGTGCCCTCCGGAGATGGCACCGAGGCGGTCGGCGCCGACGACGTGCGCTCCCGGCTCGCGCAGCACCTTCCGGAGTCCATGATCCCGGCCCGGTGCGTCACCCTCGAGCGGTTGCCGATCAGCCGTGGCGGCAAGCTCGACAAGCAGGCGCTGCCGGATCCCGGCCCACCGGAGACGGCGACCGGTGGCTTTGTCGCTCCGCGGTTCACCGCGGAGGCGGCGATGGCGACCATCTGGGAGCAGGTGCTGGGGCGACCCAGGGTGGGGATCGACGACAACTTCTTCGAGCTCGGCGGGCAGTCGCTCAAGGCGACCCTGATGACGGCTCGGGTCAACCGCGATCTCCACACCCACATCACCCTGCAGGACGTGTTCGCCCATCCGGTGATCCGGGAGCTGGCCGCCCTGGCCGCCCGGACCGCCGAGGATCCGTCGATCGCCATCGAGCCGGTCCTGGCCCGGGAGTACTACCCGGCGTCCGCGGCCCAGAAGCGCCTCTACATCCTCCACCAACTGGCGCCGGTGGACCTCCAGTACAACGTTCCCTGGGCGCTCTCGATCACCGGCGAGATCGACCTGGCCCGATGGCAGCAGGCGTTCACCGCCCTGATCGCCCGGCACGAGGCGCTACGCACCTCCTTCCACCTGATCGGGGACGAGATCGTCCAGCAGGTCGAGCCGGCGGCGCCGTTCCTCTTCGAGCCCTGGGCCGGCGAGGCGGGCTCGCCGCTCGAGGAGAGCCTCGTCCGCTTCGTCCGCCCCTTCAACCTCAAGCGGGCTCCGCTGATCCGGGCCACCGTCGCCGAGACCGGGCCGTCGGCCCACACCCTCCTCGCCGACATGCACCACATCGTCTCGGACGGCATGTCGGTCGAGATCATCGCCGACGAGCTCGTGGCGCTCTACCGGGGCGACCGGCTCGAGCCGCTCCCCGTGCAGTACAAGGACTACGCGATCTGGCAGCGCTCCCATGCCGGCGACCCGGCGTTGCGGGAGCAGAAGGCTTACTGGACGCGGCTGTTCGAGGACGGGGCGCCGGTGCTCGACCTGCCCACCGACTTGCCGCGCCAGGCGGTCCAGTCGTTCGACGGAGACCTGGTCGCGTTCGGGGTCGGCGCGGCGACCGCCGAAAGGCTCAAGGCGCTCGACCGGGCCTCCGGCACCACTCTCCACATGACGCTGCTGGCCGCCTACATGGTGCTGCTGGCGAAGTACTCCGGCCAGGAGGACATCGTCGTCGGCACGCCGGTGGCGGGCCGGAGCGACGCCTCGATCCAGCGGCTCGTGGGGATGTTCGTCAACACCCTGGCCCTGCGCGGCCAGCCCCGCCGCGCGCTGCGCTTCGACCAGTTCCTCGACGAGATCAAGACCCGCGTCCTCGACGCCTACCGCAACCAGGACTTCCAGTTCGACGAGCTGGTCGAAACGCTGGCCGTGGAGAGGGACCTCAGCCGCAGCCCGCTCTTCGACACGGTCTTCGCCTCGGCCGAGGACCGCACGCGCCGCTGGACGCTCGACGGCCTGACCCTCGAGGTGCTCGACTTCGACTGGAAGGTCGCCAAGTTCGACCTCACCCTGCTGGCGACGCTGCACGAGGCGGGCATCGACTTCGAGCTCGAGTACTGCACGCGGCTCTTCCACCGGACGACGATCCGGAGGCTCGGCGGCCACTACCGGCACCTGCTGGAGCAGATCGCCGCCTCCCCCCGGACCAGGATCGCGGAGCTCGACCTGCTGACCCGCCCGGAGCGGCAACAGCTCCTGCTCGAGCTCGCCGAGGTTGCCGAGGCCGGCGAGCCGGTCGAGCTCGCCGGCCCCCGTCCCCTCGCAGGCGACACGCCCAGCATCCACGCACTCTTCGAGCGTCGAGCGACATCCGCGCCGGACCGGATCGCGGTGGTCCACGGCGACCGCTCGGTCTCCTACGGCGAGATCGACCGGCGGGCCGACCGGATCGCCCGCGCCCTGCTGGCCGCGAGCGTCGGCCGTGAAGAGGTCGTCGCGCTCATCGCCGGCCCGTCGGTCGGGATGATCGCGGGGATCCTCGGCGTCCTCAAGGCCGGCTGCGCCTACCTGCCGATCGACCCGGACGCTCCCGCGCAGCGGACCGCCGCCATGCTCGCGGACAGCGGGGTGCGGATCGTGCTCGAAGCCGGCGGCGCCACCTGGAGGGACGAGAAGCGGCGAGTGCTCGACCTGGACGACCCGTCGTCGCTCGACGCCCTCGCCCAGGGAGAGGCCTCCGCCCCCGCCGTGCCGGTCACCGGAGGCAACCTGGCGTACGTGATCTACACCTCGGGGACGACGGGCACGCCGAAGGGCGTGATGATCGAGCACCGCTCGGTCAACAACCTGTGCGCCTGGCACCGGGACGCCTTCCAGGTGACCGCCGACGACCGGGCGACGAAGTACGCCCGCTTCGGCTTCGACGCGTCGGTCTGGGAGATCTTCCCCTACCTCCAGGCCGGGGCCTCGCTCCACATGATCGACGAGGCGATCCGCCTCGACCTGTACCGGCTCGGTCGCTTCTTCGACGAGCGCGGGATCTCGATCGCTTTCCTGCCGACCCAGGTCTGCGAGCTGTACCTGGAGCAGGAGAGCTCGTCGCTGCGGGTCCTGCTGACCGGCGGGGACCGCCTGCGCCTCGTCCGGCCCCGGAGCTACCGCCTGGTCAACAACTACGGACCGACCGAGGACACGGTGGTCACCACCAGCGGCACGGTGGCGGGCAACGGCGAGCGCATTCCCATCGGCAGGCCGCTCGCCAACACCCGGGTGGTACTGCTCGACCGGGGGCACGGGCCGGTGCCGTTCGGCGTGCCGGGCGAGCTGTGCGTGAGCGGCGTGGGGTTGGCGCGCGGCTACCTCGGCGATCCCCGGAAGACGGCCGCGAAGTTCCTGCCCAGCCCGGTCGAGCCGGGGGCGAGGACCTACCGGACCGGCGACCTTGCCCGCTGGCGCACCGACGGCGAGCTCGAGTTCATCGGCCGGACGGATCAGCAGGTCAAGGTCCGTGGCTGCCGGACGGAGCCGCGGGAGATCGAGACCACCATCCTGGCGCACCCGGCGGTTCAGGACGCGGTGGTGGTCGCGCTGCGGGAGGCCGACGGCTCCTCGGCCCTCGCCGCCTACGTCGTCTGGAACGACGGCGACGACGACGCCGGCCTACGCGCGCACCTCGCGGAGCGGTTGCCCGACTACATGGTCCCGTCGGCGCTCTACTCCATCGACGCGATCCCGATGAACGACCGGGGCAAGGTCGACGCCGGGGCGCTACCGCGGCCGGAGCGGAATGGGCGACCCCACGTGGCGCCGCGCACCGACCTCGAACGCAGGTTGGCGGCGATCTGGCGCGAGGTCCTCGGCCGGGACGCGGTCGGCGTGCACGACAACTTCTTCGAGATCGGCGGCCACTCCCTGCGCGCCACCGTCATGCTGGCGAAGGCCAACCGGGAGCTGGACGCGGAGGTGGCCCTGGGGACCGTCTTCGACCACCCCACGATCGCCGCGCTGGCGCCGCATTTCGAGGCCGCCGCGCGGCCCGCCCTGTCGATGATCCCGCGGGCGCCGGACCGCCTGGCCTACGCCACGACGCCGACCCAGAAGCTGCTCTACCTCGTCTGCTCGTCGCAGAAAGGGATCGAGTACAACCTGCCGATGGCCTTCCGCCTCGACGGCGACCTGGACGCCGAGCGCCTCGAGAGCGCCTTGCGCCGGCTGATCCACCGCCACGAGGCTCTCCGGACCTCGTTCCGCGTCGTCGACGGGCAGATCGTGCAGGTGGTCAGCCGGGCCGTCGAGTTCGCACTCGACCGCCGCGACGAGGTGGCCGAAGACGAGATCCGGGAGGTCATGCGGGACTTCGTCCGCCCCTTCGACCTGGACCGAGCTCCGCTGGTACGGGCCGCCCTGGTGCCCATGGGAAGCGAGCGCCACGTGCTGCTGCTCGACGTCCACCACCTGGTGAGCGACGGCACGTCGATGGGCATCTTGTTCGAGGAACTGGCGGCGCTCTACGCCGGGCACGAGCCGGCCCTCCCCGAGACGACGGTCAAGGACTTCGCCGAGTGGCTCGGAGAGCACCTGCAGTCGGAGCGGGTGCGCGAGCAGGAGGCGTACTGGCGCGCCGCCCTGGCCGACCCGCCGCCGCCCGTGCGGCTCGACAGCGACTACCGGCGCTCCGGATCCTTCGCCTTCGTCGGCTCCCGGCTCGAGTTCGCAGCGTCCGAAGCGCTCCACCGCGGCCTGACGAAGCTCTGCTCGAGCCATCGCGCGACCCTCTACATGCTGCTCCTCGCCGCCTACACGGCTCTGCTCTCGAAGTACAGCGCCCGGGAGGACGTGATCGTCGGGGTGCCGACCGCGGGCCGGACCATCGCCGACGTCCAGAACCTGATCGGGATGTTCGTCAGCACCCATGCGGTGCGCAGCCGCCCCCGGGCCGACCTCCCCTTCGACGCCTTCCTCGAGCAGGTGAAGACCGCCGTCCGCGGCGCCCTGGAGAACCAGGACTACCAGCTCTGGGACCTGATGCTGAGCCATGCGGACCGGCACGGCGGCAGGCCGTTGTTCAACACCATCTTCGTGGTCCAGGACCAGTCGTTCGAGGCGATGGCCATCCCGGGGATCGAGGTCGAGGAGCTGGTCGTCCCGTACCACGTCTCGAAGTTCGACCTGACCCTGGCCGCGGTCGAGCGAGAGGGCCGGCTCGACTTCGAGCTGGAGTACGCCACGGACCTGTTCCGGCGGGCCACCGCCCAGAGGATCGCCCGCAACTTCCTCACCCTCCTGGAGCAGATCGTCGCCCATCCGGAGCGGGAGCTGGGGCGGCTCGAGCTGCTCACGCCAGAGGAGAAGCGCCGGCTCCTGCTGGAGCTCAACCACCGCGCCGAGGCGCCCGGCGCGGGAACGGACCCCTCCGCTGAAACCGGCCTGCTCCGCCAGATCGAGCTCCAGGCGCAGACGAGCCCGGACCGGGTGGCGGTGGTCGCCGGCGACCGCTACCTGTCCTACGGCGCGCTCGACCGGCGCGCCCGCTCCCTGGCCGGACGCCTGGTGGACGAAGGGATCGCGCCGGGCGACGTCGTCGGCATCCTCGCCGCCCCGTCACCGGCGATGGTGGCCGCGGTGCTCGCGGTATGGAAGGCCGGGGCGGCCTACCTGCCGCTGGGCCGGAGCTTCCCGGCCGCCCGCATCGACCGGCTCGTGCGGACCAGCGGCGCCAAGCTGGTGCTCGGAGACCCGGCGGCCGCCAGGAGGCTCTCCGGACCGCGGCTGCTCGACCTCGACGGCGCAGCAAACGGCGACCACGGCCGCGTCCGGACCGCCCGTCCGGCGGCGGACCCGGACCTCGCGTGCGTCGTGTCCGCCGGCGACCCCGAGGGCGGCACCCGGGCCGTGATGGTCGGCCACCGGGCGCTCGCCCACCGCTGCCGGTGGTACGCGGAGCGGTTCGCCCTGACCGCCTCCGACCGGGGCAGCAAGTACGGCGACCTCTCCGCCGCCGCCTCTGTTTTCGAGCTGTTCCCCCTGCTGGCCGTCGGCGCCTCGGTCAGCCTCCTGCCCGAGCGTGCCGGCGACGACCTCGCGCTGTTGGTCGACCGGCTCGGGCGGGACCGGGTCACCGTCGGCTGGCTGCCGGCGCCGCTCTGCGAGCACCTGGCGTCGGCGGAGCCGGGCAGCCTGCGCGCCCTGCTCACCTTCGGCCGCACCGTGAGCCCGGAGCGACGCGGCGACTACGAGCTGGTGAGCTGCTACGGATGCGCCGAGACCGCGGAGGTGGTCGCCTGTACGGCGGTCGGCGCCGGCGCCAGCTCCGTCGCCGGCCCGCCGGTGGCGGGCGCCGAGGCCTACGTCCTCGCCCACGACGGCGGCCTCCAGCCGGTGGGAGTCTCCGGCGACCTCTGGGTGGGCGGTGCCGGCCTCGCCCTGGGCTACCTCGGAGACCCGGCGAAGACGGCCCGCCGGTTCACCGCCAACCCGCACGCCGGCGGCGCCACCATGTTCCGCACCGGCGACCGGGCACGATGGCTCGCCGACGGCCGGCTGGAGATCATCGGCCGGACCGAGCAGGTGCCGGTCGACGGGCACCGGGTCTGCTTTGCCGAGATCGAGCGCGCTCTCGCGGCCCATCCGGACGTCGAGGACGCCGTCGTCGTGTACGACGACCTCGACCCGTGCGACGACCGCCTGATCGCCTACCTGGTGCTGCGCCAGGGCCTGGTGAGCCCTCCCGCGCCGTGGGTCCGGGACGTCAAGGCCCGCCTCGCCGCCCGGCTCCCCGCCCGCCACGTCCCCGACACCTACCTCCAGGTCGCCGCTATCCCGCGGGAGGCGGACGGACAGGTGGACACCGGCTTGCTCCCCAAGCCCGAACGGGGTGCCACGAGGATCGACCGGTCGAAGGCCACCCGCCAGGTCGCGGCACTGGTCGAAGAGCTGCTCGGCGTGCCGGAGGTCGACACCGACTCCGACCTCGTCTCCCTGGGGATGACGTCGCTCGACGCCATGGCGCTGCTGGCCCGGATCGGCGGCACCCTGGGGGTCTCCCCGACGATCGACCAGTTGACCTGCCGGCCGACCCTCTCCGGGGTCTCGGACTGGGTGGCGCAGGCGGTTCACGCTTGCCAGGCGGGCCAGCCGACCCAGCGGGCGAAAGCACCGTCCGCAGAGCCATCGAGGGTGCCATGAGCCGAAACGACGCGGTACACGACGCGGTGCGGGGCGTGGTGGACCTACATCGCCAGCGGATCGAGCTGCTGCGGGCGGAGCCCCGGCCGAAGATCGGCTACGTCTCGATCCAGACGCCCGAGGAGATCTTTCTCGCGGCGGGCCTCCTGCCCTTCCGCCTGACCGGTGAGCAGGGGATCGACACCAGCGCCGCCAGCGCACAGCTCGGCCACAACTACTGCTCCTACGTGCTGAGCCTCCTGAGCGAGGGCATCGACGGCCTCTACGGCTTCGCCGACGGGGTCGTCTTCGCCGACGCCTGCGACATGAGGAAGCGGCTGTGGGAGGCCTGGCGCCGGGACGTGCCGGCGCACACGGCCTACTTCCTCGAGCTGCCGAACGACGCCTCGCCCCTTTCCAAGGAGTTCTTCGCCCTCCAGCTACGCAAGCTGCTCGCGGAGCTGGAGCGCCGCTATGAGCGCACGGTCGACGACGAGGCGCTACGCGAGGCGATCCGGCTCTGCAACCGGTCGCGCGATCTCATGCGCCGCCTCTACGAGCTCAAGAAGGGGGCGGTCCAGGTGCTCTCCGGGCACGAGTCCATCCGCGTCGTCCAGGCCGCCACCACGGGCTTGAAAGAGCTGTTCAACGCCCGGCTGTCGACCCTTCTCGACGCGCTCGAAGGCACCGCACCGCCGCCGGCCCGCAAGCGCCACCGGGTCATGATCTGCGGCAGCTACTTCGACCACCAGGGGATCATCGAGACCATCGAGGAGACCGGCGCGGACATCGTCTGCGAGGACATCAGCAACGGCATCAAGTACTTCGAGGGAGCGGTCGCCCTGACCGGCGATCCGGTGGCGGCGATCGCCGACCACTACCTGGAGAAGCACACCAGCGCGCGCATCCTCGACACCGACCTCCGGATCCGCCACCTCCTCGACCTGGCGCGGGACTACCGGGTCGACTCGATCATCTACTACGCCCTGAAGTTCTGCGACACCAACCTGCACGACTACCCCTACGTCCGGGAGCGGCTGCAGGACGAGCGCATCCCCGTGCTGTTCATCGAGGGGGAGCGCAACGCCACCAACATCGCCGGGGCCAAGACCCGGATCCAGACCTTCCTGGAAGCCCGGATGTACTGAGGAGATGCCATGAGACAGGAGCTGATCGGACGGCGGCGCGAGGCGCAGTACCAGAGCCTCCTGGGGCTTCTCGGAGACCATCGCCGCGAGGCCGGCCGCAACGGGCCGACCCTGCGCGCCCGGCAGATGCGCTCCATCATCAACTCCTACCGGTTGGCGGGGGCCTACAAGGAGGAGTCGAAGGTCGCCTACGTCTCCGAACAGTTCCCGACCGAGCTGTGCTTCGCCTTCGGCCTGATGCCGTGGAACATCGAATCGATGGCGATCATGCTCGCCCAGTCGCTCGACGTGAACCGGATCTTCCAGATGACTCAGGAGCGCCACCTCTCGCGGGACATCTGCTCCTTCCTCCGGGGTCCGTTCGGCATGATGCTGGCCGACTGCTACCCCTCTCCGGACGTCGTCCTGACCAACGACCAGCCCTGCGAGGGCCTGGCCAAGCTGGTCTACATGTCGGGCAAGGGCTACGACGCGCCTGCCCTCGCCCTCCATTCGCCCAACCTGATCGACGACGACTCCATCGACTACCTGGTCAAGCAGATGGAGCAGATGATGTCGCGGTTGGCCGAAGAGCTCGGGGTCGAGACCTATGCCGAGTCGCTACGGACGGCCGTCGACCATTCGAACGACGCCCGGCGCTCCTTCCGTGAGACGACCGCTCTCCTGGCGCGCCACAAGCTGCCCGGCGTCTCCCGCGAGCTGCAAGAGATCTTCGGCATGAACTACTTCGGGACGCGGGAGAACGCCCACCTGTGCAAGGTGCTCCACGAGGAGGCCCTGGAGCTGATCGGAGGACCCGAGAAGCGCGGCAAGCGGGTCCTGTGGATCGGCCAGGTGCCCGAGGAGTCCCACGAGCTGCTGCAACACATGGACGAAGTCGTCGACATCGTCTTCTGGGCCCCCCTGTGGGAGGCGAACCAGATGATGCTCGACGAGCAGGCGCCGCTGCGGAGCATCGCCAGGCGGGCGATGCTCTACCACTGGAACGCCGAACGGATGTGCTCCGACATCCAGCGGATCTGTGACGACTACGAGATCGAAGGCTTCCTGATCGCCAACGTCTGGGGATGCCGCAACATGATGGGGGTCAGCCCGATGCTCAGGGACCTGGCGAACACCAGGGACCTCAAGCACCTGACCATCAACATCGACCTGGTCGATCGCAACAACTACGCCTTCAACCACGTCAAGAACCGCGTCGATGCCTTCCTGGAGCTGATGAGGTGATCCGACCCAAGGAGACCCAGCGATGATCACAGCAGGCATAGACGTCGGTTCTCTGTCCACCAAGTCCGCCCTGATGGACGAGAGCTTCCAGGTGATTGCCTACGACGTGGGGTTGACCGGCGGAGACAACCGCACCGCGGCGAGAGCGACCTTCGACAGGGTGCTCGCCAAGGTGGGGCTGGCGCCGAGCGACGTCGGCTTCATCGTCACCACCGGCTACGGCCGGGAAAACGTCCCGTTCTCCGACAAGCACGTCTCGGAGATCACCTGTCACGCCGCGGGGATGCACCTGGAGAACCCGGAAGTCCGGACCATCCTGGAGATCGGCGGCCAGGACAGCAAGGCGATCCGCCTCGACGGCGACGGGCACGTCGAGACTTTC
Source organism: uncultured Acidobacteriota bacterium (assembly GCA_963843755.1). Lineage (GTDB taxonomy): Bacteria > Acidobacteriota > Thermoanaerobaculia > Multivoradales > DATKCC01 > CAWJLS01. The sequence continues at coordinate 281,624 of CAWJLS010000007.1, read as the reverse complement.
GCCATGAACGACAAGTGCGCCGCCGGCTGCGGCCGGTTCCTCGAGGTGACCGCCAAGGCGATGGGCGTGGGCCTCGAAGAGCTGGGAGAGGTCTCGCGGCGCTCGGAGAACACCGTGCGCATCAGCAGCACCTGCACGGTCTTCGCCGAGACGGAGGTCGTGTCGCTGGTGGCGGTGGGGACGCCGATCCCGGACATCGTCAAGGGGGTGCACAACTCCATCGCCACCCGGGCGGTCTCGCTCATCCGGTCGCTGGGGATCAAGCACCGGCGGGAGTCCGGCGAAACGAACGACGGGGCGATGGGGGCGATGGGTGCGATGGGGGCGATGGGGATGAGCGGCGGGGTGGCACTCAACTCGGGGGTTGTGCGGTCGCTCGAGGAGATGCTCGACACCACGATCTACATCGCCGACAACCCCCAGGTGCGGGGAGCCATCGGCGCGGCCTACATCGGTCAGAGGTTGGCGTGATGCCGCGAACCGCTCCCCACCACGTAGACGACCCAGGGGGCGACGGTGGTCTCCGAGAGCCACTCCTGGGGCTCGTCGTCGCGGCCGAGCGGCCGGTGCTCCGCCAGGAGCTCCAGCCCCGCCGCGGAGAACAGGTCGACGTAGTCCTCGTGGAACCAGATGGCGTCCTCTACCGGACGGCGGTCGTCGACGTCCTTCATCACGATCCGCACCGTCTCGCCGCTCTTCGCGCGGCGGTTCTCCGGAAACTCCCGCGTGCTGAAGGACGCCCACTCGTGGGTGTAGATCTCGGGCGTCGAGCCGAGGAGGACGATCCGCCCGCCCGGGCCGAGCAGGCAGCCCAGGCCGCGCAACAGAGCGCACCGCTTCTCGACCCCGGGGATGTTGTCGAAGGCGAAGGCGGAAAACACCAGGTCGAAGCTGGCGGGCTCCAGGCCGCTGAAGTCGCCGTCGGCGACCAGGAGGTAGGTCCCGGCCGGGTCGACGCGCCGCGCCATCTCGATCATGCTGCGCGAGATGTCGAGGCCGGTCGCTTCGAAGCCGAGCGTCCTCAGGAAGCGGGTCGAGCGCCCGGCGCCGCACCCGAAGTCGAGCGCCCGGCGACCGTGGACGTGCTCGGCGAAGAGGGCGGGCAGGTCGCGGTAGGCGAGGTGATAGGTGCCCGGAAACTCCAGGGTCGCGTAGGCCCGCGCCCGCTCGGTGTCTTCGTAGACGTTGGAAAAGGACACGTCTCCCTCCTCCTCGGAACCGAGGGAGATCGTAGCAGATCGGCCCGGCCGATCACCGGCCCCGGAACGCACCCGGAAAGGCCCCGGTTCGCCCGGCCGCAGGAGTCTCTTCTTCCCTGAGAAGGAGGTGCTCATCATGGATGGCACCCGGAGGCGCGTGCACTACGTCACCCAGATTCGGCAGGTCGACGGCCTCAGTGCCGCGGAGCAGGAGCGTCTGCTGCCGGTCGCCGAGAAGTTCGCCTTCCGCACCAACGACTATTTTCTGAGCCTGATCGACTGGGACGACCCCGACGATCCGATCCGGCGGACGGTCATCCCCGACGTCGAGGAGCTGGCCGAGTTCGGCACCTCGGACGCCTCCGACGAGGCGGCCTACACCGTGGTCAACGGGCTCGAGCACAAGTATCACGATACGGCGCTTGTGCTGGTCAACCGGGTGTGCGGCTCCTACTGCCGCTACTGCTTCCGCAAGCGGCTGTTCGCGCCGAGCTCGGAGGAGGTCGCCAGCGATTTCACGGAGCCGCTGGCCTACATCGCGGCCCATCCCGAGATCAACAACGTCCTGCTCAGCGGCGGCGATCCGCTGACCCTGTCCACCCGGCGCCTGGAAGAGCTCATCCACCGGTTGCGCGAGATCGACCACGTCCGGATCATCCGGATCGGGACCAAGATGCCCGCCTTCAACCCCTTCCGCATCCTCGACGACCCCCCGCTGGTCGAGATGCTGGCCCGCAACAGCTCCCGGGAGCGCAAGATCTTCCTGGTGGCCCACTTCAACCATCCTCGCGAGCTCACCGACGTCGCCCTCCAAGGCCTCGAATGCGTCCAGAAGGCCGGCATCGCGACCGTCAGCCAGACGCCGATCATCCACGGCATCAACGACGATCCGGAGGTCATCGCGCGCCTCTTGAGCCGCCTGTCGTACAACGGCGTCCCACCGTACTACCTGTTCATCTGCCGCCCGACGGCCGGCAACCGTGCCTTCGTGGTGCCGGTGGAAGAGTGCCTGGGCCTCTTCGAGCGTGCCCGGCGAGAGCTCTCGGGGCTGGCGAAGCAGGTCCGGCTCTGCATGTCGCACCGGACCGGCAAGATCGAGGTCGTGGGCAGGGTCGGCGACCGCATCGCCTTCCGCTACCACCGGGCCGTCCACGAGGCGGACCGGGACCGTATCCTGCTGGTCGAGAGCCGGCCGGAGGCGTACTGGCTGGACGACTACTTCTCGGCGCCGGTCGCCGTCGGTGCGGTCGCCGCCGGCTGACGGCCCCAGTCGAGCCGCACGCTCTCCGGGTACGGGAAGAAGTCGATCACCTCGCCGCCCCGGTTGAGCTCCTGCATCGAGCGCCAGAAGTCGACCTCCAGCAGGTCGGCGTGGTGGGCGAGGAAGACGTCCCGGTCCGGCCCCTGGAACTGGAGAAAGCGCTCGAACTCCTCCGGGAAGATGTCGTCCTCGCCGACCGAGAACCAGGGCTGGTCGGCCATGGCGTCGTCCGGGTCGCGGGGCGGCGGGATGCGCCGGAAGCGGCAGTCTTCGAGCGAGGCGAGCTCGTCGTAGTCGTAGAACACGACCCGGCCGTGGCGGGTGACGCCGAAGTTCTTGAGCAGCAGGTCGCCCGGGAAGATGTCGGCCGCCGCCAGGTCCCTCAGCGTGTTGCCCCAGTCGATCACCGCCGCCGCGCGCTGCGCCTCTGACGCCCGCTGCATGTAGAGGTCGAGCGGCTCGACCCGCCGGCCGACGTAGGCGTGGCGGACCACCACCCGCTCCTCGTCCACCAGCACGGTCTGCCCCGCCTCGTCCAGGAGCTCGGCCAGCAGAGCGTCCGAGAAGCGCTCGCGGGGGAAGGTCAGGTAGTCGAACTCCTGGAAGTCGACCAGCCGGCCGACCCGGTCGTGGAACAGCACCTGGCGGTACTTTTGCCGGATGCGCTCGCGGGTGGTGCTCTTCTCGAGCGGGAACGAGTCCTTGATCACCTTGAACACGAACTCGTAGTCCGGCAGGTGGAAGACCGACATGACCAGGCCCCGCTCCCCCGGCGCGACCGCGAACTGCTCGTGGCTCTCGGCGATGACGCTCGAAAGGTCCGAGTAGAACTCGCTCTTGCCGTGCTTGTGGTACCCGAGCGAGATGTAGAGCTCGGCGATCCGCTTGCGCGGCAGCAGCGAGTGGAGGAAGCCGATCACCTCCCGCGGGCTCTCGACCTCGGCGTGGAAGTACCAGCGGGCGAAGCTGAACAGGACCGACACCAGATCCTCGGAGGTGAGGACCGCGTCGACCCGCAGGCCGTCTTCCTCGTTGAGCAGCGCCAGCACCAGCGGCAGCACGGCGTCCTTGGACCGCGCCCGGGCCACCAGGTAGGCGGCCTTGTTGCGGAAGAAGAGCGGCACCAGCACGTCGAGCGCCTCGATCTCCGTCCGGCCGAGCCTCGTCTCGAGCGCCGCGTCGATCCTCTCGGCCACCCGGGCGCAGTCGCCATCCAGGTCCCGGAACGGCACCCGCAACCCGGTGTCGCGCAGGATCTTGGCGACCACTCCCGGGTCCACCCGGCGGACGCCGTACATACGGGCGCTGGCCATCTCCCAGCCCCGGAACGGCAGCGGGAAGTCGCGCGACAGGAAGTCGATACGCGGGGAGAGCCCCAGGTGGGGGACGAGGCGGCGGCTGACCGAGTTGAAGAAGGTCTGGGAGAGCTCGAAGTCGTCGCGCCCCAGGATGACCTCGGTGTAGGCCGCCTTGAGCGAGCCGAGGAAGTCGGGATCGGACACCCGGGGGCCGACCACGGCACGGAGCGCGTCGAGGGTTTCGCCGACCCGCCGCTCGTAGAGGTTGAGCCGCTCCACGGTATCCCGGCGGATGCCCTGCCACTCGCGCCGCTCGAACCGGTCGCGTGCACGGCGGGTCACCGCCCGGTAGCGCTGGTGATAGTCGTCAAAGCCGTGGGCCAGCACGTCGGCCGCCTGGGCGGCGCTTCCCTGCATGAAGCCACCCTACCACCGGCCCCGGGCGCCGACGCCGCCCCGCGGGACGGGTGGGCGCCTCGCTCCGGGGCGGCGTAGAATCGACCGGCGCGACACCGTCGACCCGTCGATCCAGCCATCGAGCACACCCTGCCAGGAGGACCCGTCATGCGACCCCGATCGACCCGGCTCCGCCCGACCGCCACCACCGCCGCTTCCGCCTGCACCTCGTCCCTCACCCTCCTCCTCGTCCTCGCCGTCTCCGCCCTCGCCGCCCTCTCCGCGGTGGCCCCGGCGCCGGCCCGGGCCGAGGCCACCCGGATCGACGTCCGGGTGATCGCCAAGGGGGCCAACTTCATCGGCACCTCCATGGGCGGCGCCTCGGTCACCATCGCGGACGCCGACACCGGCGAGATCCTCGCCCACGGCGCGACCCGGGGATCGACCGGCGACACCGACCGGATCATGAAGGAGGCCCATGTGCGCCCGCGGGTCCTGTCGACCGAAGGGACGGCGGTCTTCTCCACCACCCTCGACCTCGCCGGTCCACGGCGCCTCCGGATCACCGCCCTCGGGCCGCTGGCCCAGCGCCAGGCGTCCAACGAGGTCTCGGCCACCCAGTGGATCGTCCCGGGCAAGGACCTCACCGGCGGCGACGGCGTGCTGCTCGAGATGCCCGGCTTCGTCGTCGACGTGCTCTCGCCGCCGTCCCACACGCGCCTCGACGGCCGCACCGTCCGGCTGGCCGCCAACGTGACCATGATGTGCGGCTGTCCGGTCACCCCGGGCGGGCTGTGGAACGCCGACCGGTTCGAGGTGGCGGCGCTCGTCTACCGGGACGACGACCAGGTGGCGACGGTCCCCCTGGCCTACGACGGCACCGCCAGCCAGTTCGCCGCCCAGTGGACGGCGCCGGAGCCCGGAACCTACCGCGCGGTGGTCTACGCGTTCGATCCGTCGAACGGAAACACGGGGATCGACCAGACGACATTCTTGGTGCATTGACGGAAATCGTGGTGCGCGATCTGGAGTAGAGTCGAGCCATGCCGGACGACTCCACCGCCTTGGTGCATTGACGGAAATCGTGGTGCGCGATCTGGAGTAGAGTCGAGCCATGCCGGACGACTCCACCGCCGCCACCAAGACCCTGCGGGTGGGGCTGATCACCTCGCCGCACCACCTCGATCCGCGCGACGCCCAGGACTTCGTCAGCGCCTTCGTCGTCGCCCAGGTCTACGAGACGCCGTACGCCCCGCCCAAGGGGACCGAGACGCCCGAGCCGATGCTCTTCTCCGAGCCGCTCCGGCTGGAGTCGAGCTCCGACAGCCATCCGGTCTACTCCGCCCCCGTGCGCCCGGGCGTGACCTTCTTCGACGGCACCGAGGTGACGGCCGACCGGGTCGCCGAGAGCCTCGCCGATTCGCGGCTTTTCAACGAGCATGCCGAGGCCGAGAGCCGGGGCGACCGGGTGGTCTTCCGGCTCAAGCGGCCCAACGCCCGGTTCGACCTGGTGCTCACCCAGCGCTTCGCCAGCGTCATGCTCCGGCGCGGTACGGAGCTCCTCGGCACCGGTCCGTTCCTGCCCGCCCCGGACAGCCGCCCGGACCGGGTCCGCCTGGTACGCAACCCGCGCTACCGCCACCCGGTGGACCTCGACGAGCTGATCTTCTCCACCTACCCGCTCGACGCCGACGGCCGGCCGCGCGCCCTGCTCGACGCCCTGGCCGCGGGCGAGGTCGACTTCACCAGCGTGCTCTCCCGCGAGGACATGGGCACGGTGCGCGGCATGCGCAAGTGGCTCGAGCCGGGGAGCGCGACCGCCATCCTCTACTTCAACACGGAGCACGAGGCGCTGCGCGATCCGCGGCTTCGCCGGGCCCTGGCGGCGGCGATCGACCGCAAGGCGATCGCCCAGACCACCTACCCGAACCCCCTCACCTTCACCGCCACCAGCCTGCTGCCGCCGCTGATGGGCCGCTGGAACGACGGCATCTCCCACGACCTGGCCACCGCCAGGCGGCTCCTGGCGGAGCCCGGCGTGCCCAAGCCGGAGCGCCTGTCGCTGCTCCTGATCTACGGGCCGCGCCCCTACCTGCCCAACCCGCGGGCGGTGGCCGACGAGCTGGCCCGGCAGATCGGCGAGCTCGGCATCGCGATCGAGGTCACCCCGACCGCCAGCTCGGAGCAGTACTACAGCACCATCGCCCGCGGCGACTACGACATGGTCCTGGCCGGCTGGATCGCCGACACGTCGGACCCGGCGGACTACCTGGAGGCGGTGCTCTCGCCGGAGGCGGTCCCCTCGCCCCGGCAGCCGATCGTCGTCCACGCCAACCTCTCCCGCTGGGCGAACGGCGAGATGACCGAGGCGCTCCACCGCTTCCGCGCCGAGTCGAGCGACAGCGCCCGGGACACGATCCGCGACCTGATCAGCCGCGAGGTGCCGCTGCTGCCGGTGATGTACGGTCCGACGACCTACGTCTACACGCCGCGGCTTCAGGGGTTCGAGCCGAGCTCGCTCGGCGTGCCGCTGCTGTATACGGCGAAGCTCGAGTAGGGCGGGATTCTCAGGGGCGCCCCCTCCCGGAGGGGGGCTCGGTGAGGTCGGGGGTTACGGGAGTGTGAGCCGGTCTCCGAGGCCGGACGAGGCCTGGAGCCGCACGCCGCTCGCACCGCCCCCACCGCTGTCACCGCTGTCCACCCGCGCGACAACGACCTCGATCCCCGGGTGGGCCTCGGCCCAGGCCAGGGCGGCCTCGGGGCCGAGCACGTAGAGGCCGGTCGCCAGGCAGTCGGCCTCGAGCGCGGTCGGCGCCCAGACGGTGATGCTGCCGAAGTCGGGCGCCGGCCGGCCGGTCCGCGGGTCGAGCAGGTGGCCGATCCGGCGGCCGTCGACGATCAGGCCGCGCTCGGAGTTGCCGGAGGTGGCGACCGATCCCGAGCGGATTTCGAGCCGGGCGACGACCCGGTCCCGCGCCCGCGGGTCGGCCAGGTCGATGATCGCCGGCGCCAGGGCGGAACCCGGCGCGTTCGCAGAGTCCGCGCCGTCGGAACCGTCCGCGCCGACCGCGGCTCCCCGGTCACGGCGCAGCACCGCGAGCTGCCCGCCGAGGTCGAGCTCGGCGGCCACGACCGCCGGCTCGGCGCCGAGCACCGCCATCGCCGCGTCGAGCCCGGCGCCCTTGCCCCAGGCACCTTCGTCCAGGACGACCCCGGCGCCACGACGGATCGCCACCGCTCCCGCCGGCGTCTCCCGGAGCTCCAGGCCGCCGCGGTCCGCCGCCAGGGCGCGCGTGATCTCCTCCGGCGACGGCAGCCGGCCGCCGTCGCGCAGCCCCCAGGCGGCGACCAGGGCGCCGACCGCGGGGTCGAACGCGCCGCCGGTGGCCTGCCGGCACGCCTCCACCCGGCGGAGCTCGCCGGCCAGCCGGGGCGACAGCACGACCGTCTCCCCCACCGGCGCCCGGTTGAGCCGGGCCAGCTCACCGGCCCCGTCGGTCGATGACCCGTCCGGCGAGTCGTCCGGCGGGGCTTCGCCCCAGGTGGAGAGACGGGCCGCGCTCCGCTCGAGCGACCGGACCGCCGCCTCGCTGGCGGCGAGGGCCACGGCCCGGTCGGTCGCCTCCACCCGGAGGACCGCCCGGGTGCCCATCAGAAAGAGGGTGCGCTCGACCGTGGCCGGCGGCATCGCAGGCGCGGCGCCAAGGGAGGCCGAAGCCGGCTCCGCCGCCGATCCCGCCGCCGATGCGAAGACCGCGAGTGGCCCGCCGAGGAGGGCGAGCGTGAGGGTGAGGGTGAGAGCTCGCGGCAAGCTCAGAAGCTCGGCACGGCCTGGAGCGGGCGCTCGGCCGCCACCGGAACGACCGGGCGGTCGGCGGCGATCCGGCCATGCTCCAGGTGGATCACCCGGTCGGCCAGGGTCGCCACCTCGGGGTTGTGGGTCACCACCACCAGGGTGTAGCCCTGGCGATGGAGGTCGGTCATCAGATCGAGCACCTGGTGCTCGTTGGCCTCGTCCAGGTTGCCGGTCGGCTCGTCGGCCAGGATCAGGCGGGGATGGTTGATCAGCGCGCGGGCGACACAGACCCGCTGCTTCTCGCCGCCCGAGAGCTGGCTCGGCAGGTGCCCCAGGCGCTCCCCCAGGCCGACCCGCTCGAGCGCCGCGCGCGCCTCGTCCCGGTCGGTCATGCTGTGGACGTACTGGGCGAGCATGACGTTCTCGAGCGCGGTGAGATAGGGGATGAGGTGGAACTCTTGGAAGATCAGGCCGATCACCTCGCGCCGGAACCGGGCCAGCTCCCGGGGCCCGAGGGCGTCGACGGCGACGCCGCCGACCGTGGCGCGACCCGACGTCGGACGGTCGAGGCCGGCCAGCAGGTTGAGCAGCGTCGTCTTGCCGGAGCCCGATGGCCCCATGACGACCAGCCACTCCCCCTCCTCGACGGTGAGGGAGATCCCGTCCAACGCCCGCACGGGCGGAGCGCTGCGGGCGCCCTGCCGCCCGAAGCTCCGCGTCACGTCCTGAAAGTCGATCAACGCCACGTCAGTCTCTCTTTCTCCCGTGCTTGCCCACCGTCTCGTGCTTCGGTTCTCGTTCGATCAGTGCCCCTGGAGCACCAGGGCGGGGTCGAGCCGCTCCACCCGGCGGCGCACCAGGGCGGCCGCCGCGGCGATCACCGCGACCACCACCAGGAGCCCCGCCGAGACGCCGGCGAGGCTCGGTGAAAACGTACCGGAGAGCCCGAGGAGCTCCCGTGCAAGCGCCGCGGCCGCCGCCTCGCCGGCCAGGGAGCCGACCACCACCGAGACCAGCCCGACGAGCGACAGCTCGCCGGTGACCAGCCCCTGGACCCAGCGCCCGGTGTAGCCGAGCGACAGGAAGAGGGCCATCTCCTTGCGCCGCTCTTCGAGCAGGGCGAGGGTCGCCGAGGCGACGGTGACCAGGGCGAGCAGCAGACAGATGCCGCCGACCCCGGCCATCAGCGCCTGGAGGTTCCGGGTCAGGCGCGCGTCGGTGGCGGTCACTTTGGACAGAGGGCGGGCCTCGGAGCCGGCCAGCCGGGCCTCGATGGCGGCGGCCACCTGCTCGACCCGGCCCGGCTCGGTGCGCACCTCGATGCGGCCGATGTCGTCCAGGCGATCCGTCCGATCCGCCCGATCCGCCCGATCCCTCTGATCCGTCTGATCCGGCCGATCCGAAGCGCTCCGCGCTCCGCCGGCCCGGTCGGTTCCGAGCGCCCCGAGCCCTCCGGCAGCCGGCAGGGCGCCGTCCGGGCCCAGGGCGACGATCAACGCCCGGTCGAGATCCTCGCCGGTCGTCAGCCGGCCGACCACCCGCGGGCCGTCCTCCCCCCCGGCTTCGAGTGCGCCGAGCGAGGCGACCACGTCGGCACCGACCCGGGAGCCGACCAGCACCTCGGGCCGGGCCGCGCCGGACGCGGGCGGGCGACCGTCGATCTCCCAGTCCGGGTGGAGCGAGAAGAAGCCGGGCGAGACGGCCACCACCGGGGTGCTCTCTCCCGAACGCCTCCTGGCAAGCTCGGAGACCGCCGCGGCGACCGACACGCCGGGCGTGGTCTCGACCGTCGCGAGGGCGCCCGCCGGCAGCCGGTCCGGGCCGCCGACCTGGGGCCGCACCACCAGGTTGGGACCGGCGGCGTGGAGGGCGCTCTGGAGCCCCTCCTCCAGCCGCGCACCGAGGCCGGCGGTGGCCGCGACAGTGCCGGCGGCGACGGTCGTGGCGACGGCGATCAGCGCCAGGTGGCGGAGGCGCCGCCGCAGGCTGCCGAAGAGCAGGCGCGCGATCATGGCCGTGCCCTTTCGAGCCCGGGACCGCCCGTGGAATCGAGCGACCGGCCGAGCGCACGCCCGTCGAAGCGCCGGCCGCCGCCGGCCAGAACCGACGCCGGCGCGCTCCGCAGCACCCGGGTCAGCGGCCGCAATGTCCCGGCGACGGCGACCGCGAGCCCCAGGGCCACTGCCAGGGGGAGGAGCACCGGCACCCAGGCCTCCGGCAGGCCGAACAGGGCCTGCGCCAGCCAGCGGCCGGTGGCCATCCCGGCGGCGCCGCCGAGAAGACCGCCGACGACGCCGATGAGCGCCGCCTCGGTCAAGAAGAAGCGGACGATCCAGGAGCGCTCGGAGCCGAGGGCGGAGAGCAGGGCCAGCTCGCGCTCGCGCCCCTGGACGGTGGCGGTCATGGTCGAGGAGACGCCGAGGAAGGCGCCCAAGACCGTCAGCGCCGCCAGCCCGAGCAGCACGGCGCGCAGCTTGAGCAGCACCGCGCCCGAGGCGCCGGCCACCGCCCGCACCACGTCCGCCCGCGCCGACGGCAGCCCCTCGTCGATCGACTGGGCAACGGCCGACGGATAGGCCGTGCAGTACCAGGTGTCGTACTCCTCCGGGCTCATCGCCGCCGGGTCCCGCCGCTGAAAGGTCGGCTCGGGGATGGTCATGGCGAAGATCTCCGCGCTGGTGATCCGCCCTTCCGCCACCGCGGCGGGCCCGGCCAGGGTCTGGACCGGCGTGAGCGGCGCGAACGCCCGCTCCTCCTCGTCGCCTCCGCCGCCCACCAGGCCGACGACGGTGAGGTCGACCGCGCGGCCGTCCAGGGCCAGCGTGACCGACGGCGCTCCGGTGGTCACCGCGTCAGAGAGCCCGAGCCGCGCCGCCAGCCGGCGCCCCAGGGCGACCTCGGCGGCCCCGTCCGCGGGCCAGCGGCCGGTCACCGGCAGCGACGGGCGGGTCGAGGGCAGGCCGGTGGTCCAGTGGGCAAGGTGGTGGCCGAACCAGGTCCCCACCACCGGCGCGACGGTCGGGACCGCGGCGCCCGCGGGCGCGCCGGCCGCGGTCGGCGTCATCTCCACCCGTAGCTCCAGCAGCGGCGCGATCGCCACCAGGTTGTTGCGCCAGAAGATCTTGTCCAGCCGCTCCAGCTCACCGACCGGCAGGGTGTCTGCGCCGTCGGCCGGCACCACCCGGAGGTTGGCGCCGTAGGAGGCCAGGCTGCGGGCGAACCGATCCCCCGACGCCAGGACCAGGGTCGCCAGCGCCGTCGCGGCCAGGGTGCCGAGGGCGACGGCGCCCAGGGCGAGCGCCTTGGAGCGCCGGCCCCGCCGAAACGACTCGATCAGCAGTCGGAGAAACATGGTCCGTCCCGGTCCGTCGCGAATCTAGCCTGCACTATTCACGAGACGCCGTAGCGAGAGCCGCAAGTGCGCGTGAGATCAGGGCGCACACAGCGATGCGCGACGCAGGCGTACTGTACGGTACGTCGAGGAGCAAAGAGCGAGTACGCCCTGAGATTGCGTGCAATTGCGGCTCGCAGTAGGTGGCTCATGAAGAGTGCAGGCTAGGAGGCGTGGTGGCCCTGGTGCGCGCCGCCCGAGTGGTCGAACACCGGCTTGGCCTTCTCGAGCGCCGCGTGCTGCACCACCAGCTCGTTCGACGCCGTGTCGACGGCCAGGGGGATCGGGTTGCAGCCCCCGCCCTGCCCGATGGTCGTGGGATTGATGATCGAGGCGCAGTGCTGGCAGAAGACCTCCGAGCCGCTCTGGGAGTACCCCTTGTCGCCGCAGATCACGCAGGCGTCCAGGCCGGCGACGATCTCGCCGGAGCCGAGGTGCATGGCGATGAAGCGGACCGTCGTGCCGTCCACGTCGACGCTGTAACGGTGGAGCTTGCCGGTGCCCAGGGAGGCGAGGGGGATGCGCACGGCACCGTCCGCTCCGGCCTGGACCGCCTCGACCGGCGTCACCTTCTCCGAGCGGCTGTAGGTGAAGCCGAGGCCGAGCAGGGCCAGGATCACGACCCCCAGGGTGCCGGCGGCGAGCCGGGTCCGCCCCTGGCGGCGGATCTCCGCCAGGCGCAGCCGGCGTTCCGCCGGGTTGGCCGAGCTGGCCTGGCCGGCGGGCTCGGAGCCGCCTTCGCCGGCGGCCGCCGCGGCTTCGCGGCCTGCCCGCCCCGGCACCGCCAGGGCGATCAGCGGCAGGGCGAGCACCGCGACGATGAAGAAAAACTCGTTCCTGACCAGCGGCCCGATGGTCGCCATGGTCGTCCGGTTCGCCGGCACCCAGCCGGCTTCGGAGAGCTCGTGGTACCCGTTGAGCAGGAGCTGCACCGTGAAGATGAACAGGGCGATACCGGTCACCTTGAAGAACCGGCCCAGATCCATCTTGACGCTGCCGCGGATGAACAGCACCCCGAACCAGACCGCCAGGGCGATGCCGATGATCGAGCCCAGGGCCGTCATGATGCCGCTCGTGGTCAGCGACACCGCCGCCAGGAAGAGAGCCGTCTCCACCCCTTCACGCACCACCATCAGGAAAGTGAAGAGGAAGATGCCGCCGAACACCGCCCGCGAGCTCGATCGCGAGACGATCCGCCCGAGCGTCCCCTTGATCTCGCCGGAGACCGACTTGGCGTGGCGCCACATCCAGACCACCATGGTCGAGACCATGACGGCGGAGGCGACGTAGAGGACGCCCTCGAAAACCTCCTCGTTCAGCGCCACGGAGTGGAGCGCCCAGGCGCCGGCCAGGCTGGCGGCGACCGCGGCGACGAGCCCGGTCCACACCGCCTTCAGGTGGCCGGTCAGCTCCTCCTTGCGCAGGAAGGCGTAGATGATGCCCACCACGAGGGCGATCTCGATCCCCTCGCGCAGCGTGATGATCAACGACTCAAGCATGGGATCCTCCCGCCGCGGCGTGGTCGGTGGCCGGCGGCGTGCCGGTACGCCCGGCCGCCGAGACGGGCTCGGCGATCTCGGAGTGGGGCGTGCCCTCTTCCTCGGCGGCGCAGGCTTCGCACAGCCCGAGGATCTGGAGCTGCCGGTCGCCCCGGGAGAACCGGTGGGCGCGGCAGATTTCGTTCAACATGGCCTGGATGGCGGGGCTGACGAACTCGACCACCCGGCCGCAGGAGCGGCACGCCAGGTGGTCGTGGCGCTGGCCGGCATGGACGTGCTCGTAGAGGTAGCGGTTGCGCCCCAGGCGCTGTCGCTGGACCAGCCCGCAGTCGACCAGCAGCTCGAGGGTGCGGTAGACCGTCGCCCGGGACGCCTTGAGGCCCGCCTCGCGCACCCCCTCGAGCAGCTCCTCGGCGTCGATGTGGCCGTGCAGACGGTAGATCTCGTCGAGCAACGCCAGCCGCTCGGGGGTCACCCGCATGCCCCGCTCGCGGATGTAGTCGATAAACTGCTTGCGCTCGGTGTCGGCAACCATGGATGGGAGTTCGGCTGGCTCGGGGTCTTCTGGCTTGGCGCTCGGAGCTCGGGCCCGCTCGAGATCTATTGAGACGCGATCTCAACTAACCTGAAACCATTCTGGACTGATTTAGTCCTCTTTGTCAAGGACCGAGACCAGGCAGCCTGAACGGGTGAGCTGCGGCGGCGCCGGACCGGATCAGCCGATCGCGGCCCGGAGAGCCGCCACCTGGCGCTCGACCTCGCTCCAGGCCGTGCCGCCCAAGGAGACGCGGCGCTCGATCGCCCGGCGGGGGTCGAGGCGCTCGAGAGCGTGGTCGGGGAAGGCGGCGTGGGCCTGGCGGAGCGTCTCGAGATCGATCCCGGAGAGGTTCCGGCCCGCCTCGTCCAGGCGGCGCACCAGCCCTCCGACCGCCTCGTGGGCCTTGCGGAAGGAGACCCCCTCCTCCACCAACAGGTCGGCCAGCTCGGTCGCCAGGCTGAAGTCGCCGGCCAGCTCCGCCTCGAAGCGGTCCGACGCCACCTCCAGCGTCCGCCAGACGCCGCCCATCAGGCGGCAGGAGTCGGCCGCCGTCTCGACCGCGTCGAACAGCGGCTCCCGGTCCTCCTGGAGGTCGCGGTTGTAGGCCAGCGGCAGGTTCTTGACCAGCGCCAGCAGGGCGGTGAGATCGCCGTGCACCCGGGCCGCCTTGCCGCGGACCAGCTCGGCGGCGTCCGGGTTGCGCTTCTGCGGCATGATCGACGAACCGGTGGCGAAGCCCTCGCCCAGACGGACGAAGCGCATCTCCGCCGTCGACCAGAGCACCAGCTCCTCGGCCTGGCGCGACAGGTGGGTCGTGAGGATCGCGCAGGCCGCCGCCACCTCCTGCTCGTGGTCGCGAGCGGCGACGGCGTCCATGGCGTTGGGCACCGGCCGGGCGAAGCCGAGCAGCTCCGCCGTCCGGCGGCGGTCGATCGGGTGGGCGGTGCCGGCCAGGGCGCAGGCGCCGAGCGGACACTCGTCCAGCCGGGCGACGGCGTCGGCCAGTCGCCCCCGATCCCGCGCCAGCGGCCAGGCGTGGGCCAGCAGGTGGTGGCCGAGGAGGATCGGCTGGCCCCGCTGGAGATGGGTGTAGCCGGGCATGAGGGTCCGGCCGTCGGCCTCGATCCGGTCGAGCAGAGCGCCGAGGAGCGCCACGAGGGCGGCGTCCAGCTCCCGGGCCCGGTGCTTGAGCCACAGGCGCACGTCGGTCGCCACCTGATCGTTCCTGGAGCGGGCGGTGTGGAGCTTGCGCCCCACCTCGCCCAGGGTCTCCACCAGCCGCGCCTCGACCGCCATGTGGACGTCCTCGAGCGCGTCGCCGGGGCGGAAGCTGCCGTCGGCAAGCTCCCGCCCCACCGCGTCCAGACCTTCGACCAGGCGCCCGGCCTCCTCCGCCGTCAGCACGCCCACCTCGCCCAGCATGGTGGCGTGGGCCTTCGACGCGGCGATCTCCTCCGCCGCCATGCGCAGGTCGACGGCGATCGACGACGAAAACCTTTGGAACGCCGCGTCCGCCGGTCCGCCGAAGCGCCCCCGGAGGCTCACTCCCCCTCCGAGATCCGCCTGGCGGCGAGCGTCCGCAGGCGGAGCGCCCGGAGCCGGATGAAGCCGGTCGCGTCCGACTGGTCGTAGACGTCGTCCGCCTCGAACGTGGCGGTCGCCTCGTCGTAGAGCGTGTGGGTCGCCGAGCGGCGCCCCTCGATCGCCGCGTGCCCCTTGTAGAGCTTGAGCCGCGCCTCGCCGTTGACCCGCCGCTGGACGCTGTCCATGAACGACTGGAGGGCTTCGCGCTCCGGGCTGAACCAGAGGCCGTTGTAGATCATCTCGGCATAGCGCGGCACCAGCTCGTCGCGCAGGTGGTGGAGCTCCCGGTCGAGGGTGATCGACTCCACCGCCCGCCGCGCGTGGTGGAGGAGCGTCCCGCCCGGCGTCTCGTAGCAACCGCGGCTCTTCATCCCGAGATAGCGGTTCTCGACGATGTCGATCCGGCCGACGCCGTGGCGGCCGGCGAGCTCGTTGAGCCGCATCAGCAGCTCCACCGGCGCCAGCCGCTCGCCGTTCACCGCCACCGGGTCGCCGCGCTCGAAAGTCACCGTCACCCGCTCCGGCTCGTCCGGCGCGTCCTCCGGGTCGACCGTCATCCGGTACATCCCCTTCGGCGGCGCCGCCCACGGGTCCTCCAGCACGCCGCCCTCGTAAGAGATGTGCATCAGGTTGTCGTCGGTCGAAAACGGCGGCGCCTCCGAGCCCGCCGCCGGCGTCTCGATCCCCTTCTCCCGGGCGTAGGCGAGCAGATCCTTCCTGCCGCGGAAATCCCACTCCCGCCAGGGGGCGATCACCCGGATGTCCGGCTTGAGTGCATAGGCCGCCAGCTCGAACCGGATCTGGTCGTTCCCCTTCCCCGTCGCCCCGTGGGCGATCGCGTCCGCCCCGGCCTGCTCCGCCGCCCGCACCAGACCGCGCGCCAACACGGGCCGCGCCAGCGCCGTCCCCAGCAGGTAATACCACTCGTAGACCGCGTTCGCCCGCAACGCCGGAAACACACACTCCTCAACGAGCTCCCGCTTCAAATCCTCGATCACCACGTCCGCCGCCCCGTGTCGCTCCGCCCCGCGTCGAGCGCGCTCCAGCTCCGCCTCCCCCTGCCCCACATCGCCGGTGTACGTGATCACCTCGGCGTCGTAGCGCTCCTGAATCCACTTCAAGATGACAGAGGTGTCGAGACCTCCGGAATAGGCGAGAACGACTTTCATCATGGGCTCAATCCTCCACGCCCCCGGGGTTCAGGGTGGGGGCGTGGAGGATCGTAGCAGGGGACGAGGCGGAAGAAGTGGGGGAGCTACTCCAAGGCGGTGAAGGTCACCTGGGGGCAGATCGGGCGGCCGGCGCTGCCAGCACCTGCTGGATGAATCTCCCCGTCTTCGAGCTTGGCCCCTTCTAGCGATCCTTGAATCGGATACCTCCCATTGTACGAGGAAGGGCACACCACATCTTCTTCGGGATAGGGAATCGGCCTCCACCCCTTTCGGACTGGATGCTCCGAAAGCTCGTAATATGCTTCGAAATGCCAAGCTGGGGCCCGTCCGTCGAACTCACCCGGCGAAAGGGCATGGGGACGATTCGATACAAAGAGCAGGATCGCAGGATCTTCACCCAAGACTCCATCCATTGGTTCCAGTTCCAGAATCTCCCCATGCGGATCGTTCTCGGATTCGACATGTACCTTCAGGCAGTCGCTTTGAACCGAGGGAATCGTCAAGAACATGTGATCGGCGACCGCCTGGGTCAAAGTGGGATGGGGGCCGTTCGATTCCTTTGGTTTGAAGGTGCAGGCGGGAATTACCGGACTTGGAGGCCCAGAGAGCGGCTCACCAGGCGCCTTCTTGGACCCTGGAATCTCCCCAAGGCGCTGAACAGTCAAGTGTCCGCAAGGAACCTCGAACGCTGCCGCAACCCATTTGTGAAAAGTACCAGGTCCAGCCTCAAAGCAAGCCTGGTCGACGATTGGCACTGCCTGTAGATGGTCATCGTTTCCAGTCATCGAGTCCACACACAACTCGTTCATGCTGGTCAGAAATGACACATCGCTCCGCATCGTCGGTCCATCAGGTAGAGGCTGGCGACCCGTTCCGCCAGTAGGCCGATGCCCCGTATCCGGTTCTACCTTGCGCTCGCCAACGCCTGGAAGCTCAAGCCAAACTCTTTGACGTTTAAGGTCAATCGCACCCCACTCTGTGGTGCCCAACGGCGGTTTCTGACCCGACCTCCACAAGTGGAGATCAACCGATTTCAGGAATTCGTAGGAGGGTGCAGGAAAAGGATTCTCCTTCACACTCTTGGCGCCAAAGAGAAGTCCTGGGTAATGTGACTTCATCGGGAGGCCGTTGCTTAGGGTGTATGGCTGTTCGTCGTCGACTTTCAAGAGAAGCGCACGCCCATCAGAATACTGACCACCCGCCCGTTTGAATACCCATGCAATTAGACCAACGAAATGGATCTTCAGTGTAAATGCCATCGGTCGATCTCCTCAGTCTCAGCGCCCCGAGCCGTAGACGTTGAACGCGGCCCAGACCGCGGGTGGATGGAGCTCTTCGTTGCTGCCGTCGAGGGCGGCGAGTTGGGCTCGCCGGAGGGCCTCGGCGGGGGCCTTCCCCGCGAGGAGCTGACGGTGAAGCTCCAGGAAGAGCGTTTCGTTCAGACGGTCGTCGACCAGCCAGCGGCTGGCGATGACCGCCGGCACGCCAGCCGCCAGGAACGCGCGAACGAATCCGGCGACGCCCTCTCCGGGCGGAGGCTTTCCGGCGGCGGTCGAACAGGCGGCGAGCACGATCACCTCGGGGCCGCCGAGCCGGCGGTCGAGGATCTGATGGGCATAGAGCCGCCCGGAGGGGTTGGTGGCGGTGGGAGCCAGCAGGAGGGACGAGAGCAGCGGGTTGCGCACGTTGACCTCGGCATGGGCGCCGATGTGGACCACGGAGGAGCCGGAGAACCCGCGGGTCAAAGCCTCCACCGTCGCCTCCGGTCCGATCAGCGGCGAGACGCGGTAAAGCGTCCCGAGCTCGTTCGCTTCCTGCTCGGCGCCTTGAAGGCGCTGGAGCTCCCGTTCGGCATCGGCCGAGAGCGTCGGGTTGCCCAAGATGAGGGCGCCTTTCGACCGGGTCACCGGATGGGGAGCCAGGGCAATGGACGCGCTCGGAGCCAGGGAGACCGCGACCCGACGGATCAGGTACTCGCCGGTAGCCGGGTCGATCAGGGCGGCGAAGGGGACGTTCCATAGCGGGCCATCCGGAATGAAAACGATCCGCTCAGCCCGGTCGAGAGCGTCGCGAAACGGCCCGAGCAGGTCCGCGGAGAGACTGCGGAGCTGGGCGCGCAACGCTTCGGGGTCCCTGCCGCCCAGGGTCTGGTCGAGAGCGTCCGTCCGGCCGGCGAGACGTTCCCTTCCCTGGTCCAGCGTGGCGAAACGAACGCCATCCCGATCGATCCACCAGAGGAGTGTCCGGTCGTCGAGGACGTGACACTCGACGAGCGCCGTACCGGAACCGAGGCGCCGGGACACATCGACCGCCCGTAGGATCCTCGGCAGTGAGGCTTCGCCGTCTCCGCGACGAACCAAGCGTAGGCGCTCGATCAGGTCTCGCCCCCGGGACCGCTCCGTGAGATCGAGCGCCTCCGCCGTGTGCCCTGTATCTGCCGCGAGCCGGATCGCCTCGTCGTAAACGTCGAGGGTTCCGGCGAAATGGCCGATCCTCAGCGCGGGGTCGACGATCGCCGTCCGTTGCGCCTCTCGCTCGGCGATTCCTGCCTCGAGGTCCCTCTCCGCTCCGCCCATGTCTCCGAGCGTCTCCCGGACCAGAGCCCGCCGGCGGTAGAGATCGGAAGCGCGGAGGTGGTAGTCGGTCTCCCGGAACAGCTCGACCGCGTCTGTCAGGTCGGCGAGTGCGCTCTCCGGATCCGAGGTCCGAGCCACCCAGCCCCGAAGCTGCAGCAGGTCGCCCGTGATCGCCTTCCAGACTCCCGGATCGGAGCCGGCGATGAGGTCTGACGCCTGGGCGAGCGTGGCGAGGGCACGATCGTCCTCCTGTGCCGCCACCTCGGCTGCTGCACGGACCTGTAGCGCGATGGCCAGGGAAACCGCATCGGTCGACGGATCGAGCTCCTCGATCTCCTCGTCGATGATCCTCGCCGCCTCTGCCGGGAATCCCATCGCGACGACCGCGAGGGTCGTATCCATGAACACCACGGTGCGCCGCCCGGAGGCCCGGAGCAGAGGCAGAGCGTCCAGTGCGTCGATCCGATGACGCCACGCGTCGTCGTCCCGGCCGGCCACTCCGTAGGCGTCCGCCAGGAGCGAGTGCATGGAGGCGGCGCTCTCCTGCTCGCCGGTGATCTCGAAGAGATCGAGCGACGCCTTGTACTCGTCCAACGCCTCCTCGATCCGCCCGGTCACGACATGCGTCAGCCCGATCACCCAGAGCGTCCGGGCGGCGAGGTTCGGGTAGGTCGCATCCCGCGCTCGTGCGAGGAGCGGCTCCAAGATCTCCAGGGTTCGGGGGTAGTCGTTCTCGACGAAGGCGCACCGTGCGCGCTGGAAAGTTGCCCAGAGGGCGGTAGGGCTGCCCGCGGCACTGAGCCGACGCTCAGCCACCTCGAAGCTTCCCGCAGCGTCGGAGATCGCGCCGGCGCCGTAGCTCTTCATCCCCGCGGCGTACGCGAGATGCCCCTGGACGAGGTCGTCGATCCGGTCGGGATCGGGGGGAGCTCCGGCTTCATCGGCAGTCCCCCGAGCGAGCAGGTCGAAGGTCTCGCGAGGAAGACGATCGCCTCCGAGCGCCTCGAGCACGCGGGCCACGAAGAGACCGTCCGAGGCGACGGCTGCCGCCTCCTGGAGACGGCCGGACAGACGGTCTTCGGCCCACTGCCGCGGGAGATCGCTCTCGAGCAATTCCCGGACGGCGAGTGTGTTCTCGCGCACCAGGGCCAGGACTCCGTCCTCGTCCCGCGCCCGCGCCCGGTCGAGCAGGCGATCCCGGGCGCTCTCCCAACCGGCTCGCGGCTCCGGCATGGACAGGGCAGCTTCCCGCTCTCGCGCCTCCTCACCCCACCCGCTGGCGGCCGGTTCGACGGAAATCACCTGGTCCCAGGCCGAGAGCGCCGCCGAGCGCAAGTCGAGAGCCTCGAGCGCCACCGCTCGGTTGAACAGGGCTTCGGGGTACTCCGGGTCGATCGCGAGCGCTCGATCCGCCGCGTCGAGTGCCCGCACCAGGTCCGCCGGTGTTCCTGCCGACCGGGCCTGGTCGAGGTAGGCGGCGGCGAGGTCACTCAGGTCGGCTGGCTCCGGATCCTCGCTCTCCAGCATCGAGTAGGTCTCGACCGCCTTGTCCGGCTTCCCCTCGATCAGGTAGAGCTTGCCGGAGACTCTGGACCGGCCGTGCCGAAGCTCCGACGTGCCCCGATAGACTCGGGTCTCCGTCTCGAACAGAGCGAAGTACTCCGAAGGGTCGAGATGCGGGCGGCTCTGCGGATCGAACGGGGCGTACTCGAAGCCACCCGAGAGACGGCCCTCCACCGGACGGGTGGGCTTCTCGCGAAGGATGTCGGCAAGCGAGGGGTCTCTGGCCGCAAACAGGCGGCTGGCCTTCCACAGGTAGAACGCCGAGCCGGCCAGAACCAAGATCACCGCCATCGACGCGATTCGTCGTCCCGAGCGCGCGTTCATCGCCCCCCCTGGATCGACTGCCTCTGGAGCAAAAGACCTCCCCCGTGGAAGATGATTTTGGAGATCTTCTACCATAGGTTTATGAGATTCGAGTAATTGCCATCCGTCAACGGAGCCGCTCTCCGCTTATAGGACGGACCCGAACGCTCAGTTTCGGACTTTTCGGAGAACGCTGACGACGCAGCGAAGACCCGGGAGACGGAGGGGTGATCGGAGCGGAGCGCTCCTCAGGGGCCGATGGCTCGCCCCTCACCCACCACCAAGCTCCACAGCCGCTCCGCCCGCTCGATCAGCTCCGGCAGGTTCTCGTCCAGGAGGTCGCGCCGGCGGGCGAGGGTGGCGGCGTAGGTGGCCTAGCGGCCGAGGTAGGCGTCGCGGCTGGGGTAGCGCGCTTCGATGGGGCGGCGGGGGTTGCCGTCGGCGACGCCTTCCGACGGCCCCCTCCCCTCTACCTCCAGGCCTCCGTGCGCCAGTCGCCCTCTCCGCCTTCACCGCCTTCCCCCGCCGCGCCGGCCTCCCCGGCCTCGTCCTGTGCGGGTGCCGGCTCCATCTCCGCGGCCCCCTTCTTCTCCTCGGCCGCCTTGCGCTCGTCGTCGGTCGGCGGGACCACGACCGCCGGCACCTGGTGCTGGCTGACGAGGTCGTTGAGCTCGGTGACCCGCGCGCCGAGCAGCTCGTCTAAGGCCTGCTTGCGCTCGGCCCACTGGTCGCGGAGCTGGCCGAAGCGGACCTTGGCGCCGGCCGAGACCGGCGGGCCGGAGCCGTCGATCGAGCTGAACAGGTAGACGATCTGGCCGTTGAGGCGGTTGGGGTAGTTGATGATGTCCTGGAAGTTGGTGGTCTTGACCTGGACGACCGTCTTCTCCCAGTCCTCGAGGTCTTTGACCAGCGCCTCGCCGGCCTTGGAGATCGCCTTGCCGGCCTCCTCGTTCGTGCCGGTGGCGCTCAGATCCTTGGCGCGGGCGATCTCCTGCTCGACCTGCTGCCGCACGCGGCGCTCCTGGAGCACGCCGTCGTCGAGGGCGTCGATCAGGTCGTGGACGTCGGCCAGCAGGGCCTGCTGCTCGGCGTACGACGTGTCCCCGGCGAGGCCGCTGCGGTCGATGCGCGGGTCTTCGACCAGCTCGAGCGGCCGGGTCACCTCGCGGTCGCCGGCGCTCAGCCGCACGGTGTAGGTGCCCGGGGGCATCCGGATGCCGCCGAGACCGCCGAAGGTGACCAGCCCCGGCACCTCGGTCGCGTCTTCGCTGCCGAGGTCCCAGACGAAGCGGTTCATGCCCGCCTTGGTCGGCAGGGCCCGCGGACCGCGGGGGCCGAAGAACGACTCCTCGCCTCCGCCTCCCCCGCCCGGCCCCTTCTTCGGCCGGCTGCTGTAGGAGCGGACCACCTTGCCGTCGGCGTCGAGAATCTCGAGCTTCAGCTCGGGCGGCTTCTCCCCGCCGCCCTTCTCATCCGCCATCGCGTCCGACGGGGCCGCCTCGCTCTCGCTGCCCATCATGGCCTTGCCGGCACTCCCCTCCTCGTCCCCTGCGCCGCCCTCGGCCTGGTCTCCATCCTCGCCCTGGTCGGCCTGCTCAGAAGACCCGGCCGGCTTCGCCGCCAGCTTCCCGGCCAGTTCCTCGGAGAGCACGTAGTCGATCACCGCGCCCCCCGGCGGGTTCTGCCCCTCGACTCCGCCGCCCGGACGGCCGCCGAACTGCGCCCGCACGGCGTCGACCGGTTGGTAGAGGTAGAGGTCGGCTCCGGCCGGCCCTTCCTTCTGCTGGTCCCCGAGCTGGGCGCCGATCTGGCGAAGCGGCGACAGGTCGTCCAGGATCCAGAACGCCCGCCCCTGGGTCGCCGCCACCAGGTCGTCGCCGGCCACCTCGAGATCGGTCACGGGCACCACCGGCAGGTTGAGCTGGAGCGGCTGCCAGGAGCCGCCGTCGTCGAACGAGACGTAGGGCCCGCCCTCGGTGCCGGCGTAGAGCAGGCCGCGGCGCACCGGGTCTTCCCGCACCACCCGCACCCAATCGCCGTCGTCGATTCCGCCGGTGATCCGGGTCCAGTGGGCGCCGTAGTCGGCGGTCTTGAAGGCGAGCGGCGTGTCGTCGCCGAGCTTGTAGCGGGTCACCGCCACGTAGGCCGCCCCGGCCTCGTGGGGGAGACGTCGATGGCGTTGACCTGGGCCTCGCCGAGGCCGGGCGGGGTGACGTCGCTCCAGCTCGCGCCGCCGTCGCGGGTCAGGTGGACCAGCCCGTCGTCCGAGCCGACCCAGATGGTGCCGGCGTCGTGGGGCGACGGGGCGATGGCGAAGATCGTGCCGTAGACCTCGCCGCCGGCGCTCTCGTTGGTGATCGGCTCACCGCCCGGGCCCTGCTTGTCCGGATCGTTCCGGGTCAGGTCCGGGCTGATCTCGGTCCAGGTCACCCCCCGGTCGTCGGTGCGCAGCAGGACGTTCGCGCCGTGGTAGATGACGCGCGGGTCCTGGGGCGAGACCTCGATCGGTGCGTTCCAGTTGAACCGGTGGGGCTGGTCCTTCGGATCGGTGCCGAGCCCCAGGAACGGGATCGCCGCCACGTCGCGCTCGAGCCCGGTGCGCTGGTCGTGCTCGCTGATCATGCCCTGGTAGCAGCCGGCGTAGACCAGCACCGGGTCGTCCGGGTCGAACGCCACGTGGGCGCTCTCGCAGCCGCCCACCTGGTGCCAGTCCTGGCGGCCGATCCCGCCCGGAGCGGCGCTCGCGATGTCGACGGTGGTGTTGTCCTGCTGGCCGCCGTAGAGGTGGTAGGGGAATTGGTGATCGACGTCCACGCGGTAGAACTGGGCGGTCGGCTGGTTGCCCTGGGTCGACCAGGTCGCCCCGCCGTCGAGCGAGACGGCGGCGCCGCCGTCGTTGCCGTTGACCATGTAGCGGTGGTCGCGCGGGTTGACCCACAGGGCGTGGTTGTCGCCGTGGGGGCTGTTCACCCGCGAGAAGGTCCGGCCGCCGTCGATCGACCGCATGGCCGGCGCGTTGAGCACGAAGACCGTGTTCGGATCGGTCGGGTCGGCGATGACGTGGGTGTAGTACCAGGCGCGGGCCCGCAGCACCCGCTGGTCGTTGACCCGGCGCCAGCTCTTGCCGCCGTCGTCGGAGCGGAAGAGGCCGCCGTCGTCCGCCTCGACCATCGCCCAGACCCGCTCGGGGCGGGCCGGCGAGACCGCCACGCCGACCTTGCCCATGAGCGCCGGCAGGCCGCCCTCCTCCGGGCCTTTCTCCGTCCCCAGCCGCTCCCAGGTGTCGCCGCCGTCGGTGGTCTTCCAGACGCCGCTGTCGGGGCCGCCGCTGCGCATCACCCACGGCTTGCGGCGGTGATCCCAGAACGCGGCGTAGAGGATGCGCGGGTTGGTCGGGTCCATGGACAGGGAGCTGACGCCCGCGCCGTCGCTGACGTGGAGCACCAGCTTCCAGGTGGCGCCGCCGTCCGCCGAGCGGTAGACGCCGCGCTCCGGCGTGTCCTTGTACTGGTTCCCCTGGGCGCCGACGTAGACCAGGTCGGGGTTCTTCGGGTGGACGGCGATGGCCGAGATGTGGCGGGTCGCCTCGAGCCCGACGTGGGTCCAGCTCTTGCCGGCGTCGGTCGAGCGGTAGACGCCGTCACCGGCCGCCGTGGTGACGCCGCGCACCGGCTCCTCCCCCATGCCGGCGTAGACCACGTTCGGGTCGGACGGGGCGACCGCCAGGGCGCCGACCGTGCCGGTCTCGAAGAAGCCGTCGGAGACGTTGGCCCAGGTGGTGCCGGCGTTTTCGGTCTTCCACACGCCGCCGCCGGTGGCGCCGAAGTAGTAGGTGTAGGGGTCCTGGGCCACGCCGGCCACCGCCGTCACCCGGCCGCCGCGGAACGGCCCGACGTTGCGCCACGCCATGCCCTGGAAGAGCTCCGGCGCGACCGCCGGCTCGGCGGCCGCTTTCATCTCGGGCGCCTCGGGCACCTTCTTGCTCTTCGCGGCCGCTGCCGGCCCCCCGGCGAGGCCGAGGAGCAGCACGGCGATCAGGATCGACAGGAGCGGAGCGCGGCGGGCGAAGCGGGAGGCGAGCGGAGCCTGAGTCATCGGGTCCCCCTGGAAGTGATGCGGGTCGTTCGGGAAATCGGATCGAGCTTGGATCGAAGCTGGCGCGACCCGAGTATAGACCCGGGATTTCTCCATCGCCTGCACCCTTTCGACCCTACGCAAGGCCGACAAGAAGCCCACGATAGGGCAGCGAACGCCCCGAGCTTGGAGCGCAAACCCCTTTCGCCAAAGACCCACGGAAAGCACGGGGAGGAGAAGGTCAGGATGAGGAGGGGCGATCGCGTCAAAGCTCCCGCAGCGCCGACGCCACCGGCATCCGCGCCGCCCGCACCGCCGGGAACAGCCCGCCCACCACCCCGATCGCCAACGCCCAGGCCATCCCCTGGACCAGCAGCTCCGGCGTGATCCGGAAAGCGAACGCCACCTGGGAGAAGCTCTGCCAGTTGAGCGTCGCCGCCTGGTAGCCGTCGAACAGCGCGAAGGCCAGGCCACCGCCGATCGCCCCGCCCAGCAGGGCCAGGAGCAGCGACTCGGTCAGCACCGAGAGCACCACCGGCCCGGAGCGGAAGCCCAGGGCGCGCAGGGTCGCGATCTCGCGGGTGCGCGCCGCCACCGCCGTGTACATGGTGTTGAGCGCGCCGAACGCCGCCCCGATCCCCATGAGCACCGCGATCAAGGTGCCCAGCCCTGAAATGAACTTGGTCAACGTCCGCGATTGCTCGGCGTAGTACTCGGTCTCGCGTTCGACCGACACGTCGAGCCGCGGGTCGGCTCCGAGCGCCGCCGCCAGCTCGTCGAGCGCATCCGGAGAGGTCAGCCGGGCGTAGACCGCCTGGTAGCTCGTGCCGCGCCGGTAGGCGGGCTGGAGCACTCCGACGTCGCACCAGATCTCGGAGTCCGCCACGGTGCCACCGGCGTCGAAGCGGCCGACCACGGTCCACTCGGTCTCTCCCCAGCGCAGCGTGTTGCCCACGTCGAGACCGGCGAACTCCCCGGCCGCGGCGCGTCCGACGATGACCTCGTTCTTGCCGGGCGTGAAGCGCCGCCCCTCGACGATCCGGAGATTCTTGCGGATCTCGAACGCCGCCGGTCCGACCCCACGCAACGGCACGTTGGCGACCGTGTCGGTCGTGCGTTTGGGCACGTCGACCACCACGAACAGCTCCGCTGACGCCATCGGCTCACCGTCGACCCGCAGGATGCCCGGCGCGTCGGCGATGATCCGGGCGGCGTCCCGGCCGATGATGCTGTTCATCTCGGCCTGGCTACCGCCGCGCAGGATCACCGCCACGTCGGGCGAGCCGGTCGACTCCATCGTCTTGCGAAAGCCCTGGGCGATCGACAGCACGGCCACCAGCACCGCCACCACGCCGGCCACGCCGACGATCGCCGCCGCCGACGAACCCCAGCGCCGGGGAATGCTCTTGACGTTCAGCCAGGTGACGATCGCCACCTGTTCGAGCCAGTGGATCGGTCCGGTCACACTCACCCCCTCCTCAACGCCGCGACCACGTCGAGGCGCATGGCGCGAAGCGCCGGCAGGATGCCGGCGACGACTCCCAGGGCGCCGATCAGAACGGCGCCGGCGATCACGTCGATGGTACTCAGGTAGAACGCCGAGAACATCTGGCTGTTGTCGACGTTGCTCACCACCGCCCAGCCGATCAACAGGCCGAACCCGCCGCCCAGAGCGCAGATCAGCAGCGACTCGGCGAGCACCAGGGCGAGCACCCGGGAGCCCGTGAACCCGAGGGTCTTGAGCACGGCGAGCTCGCCGATCCGCTCGCGCACCGCCTGGGCCATGGTGTTGCCGGTGACGATCAGGATGGTGAAGAAGACCGCCCCCAGGATCGCCGTGACGATCTCGCCGATGTCGCCCACCTGGTTGGCGAACGACTGGACGAACGCCCGCTCGGTCGGAGACTTGGTCTCCGCCGGGGAGTTGGCGAACTTGGCGTCGATCGCGTCGCCGATCTCGGCCGCGCGGTCCGGGTCTGCGACGCGCACGACGTACCAGCCGACCAGACCCTCGCCATAGGCCCGCGCCTCCTGGAGATAGTCCTGGCGGAAGAAGAACTGGCTCGTGTCGGTCCCCTCCTCGGCGCCGTCGTAGATCCCTTCGAGGGTGAACTCCCAGGTCTTCGAGCCGTCTTTGCGCTGCCAGATGGTGGCCTGGATCGGGATCCGGTCGCCCACCTTCCAGCCGAAGCGCTCGGCCAGCGAGCGCCCGGCGATGGCGCCGGTCCGGTGGGCGAGCCACGACTCCTTCTCCGCCGGCGTCAGGACGTACTCCGGGTACATCGCCAGCCACTCCGACGGCTCGACGGCGATCTGGGCGAAGAAGTTCCGCTTGTCCTGGTAGACGCCGCCGAACCAGGTGGCCGGCGTGGCGTCCACCACCCCCGCGATCGACTCGATATCGGCCTCGTAGCTCGCCGGCAGGGGCTGGATGATCGACACCTTGTGGGTGGTGATCAGGCGGTTGGCACCGGCCAGCTCGACCCCGCCGGTGAAGCCCGTACGGATCGCCGCCAGCAGGGCGAACAGGACGAACGCCACGAACACCGACAAGATCGTGAAGATGGTGCGCATCTTGCGCCGGCCGAGGCTCTTCCAGACCAACGGGAAGTACTTGGGGCCCAGGAGGGGGATCACGCCACCGCCTCCTCGGCGGGCCGCAGCCGGCCCTCCTCGACCACCAGCGTGCGCCGGGCGAAGCCGGCGGCGCGCGGATCGTGGGTGACCATGACGATGGTCTTGCCGTGCTCACGGTTGAGGGCGCTCAACAGCTCGAGGATCTCGGTGCCGGTGGTGCGGTCGAGGTCGCCGGTCGGCTCGTCGCAGAGCAGGAAGGTCGGGTCGGAGACGATCGCCCGGGCGATGCCGACCCGCTGCTCCTGGCCGCCCGAGAGCTCGCGCGGGTGGTGCTTGGCCCGGTCCGACAGGCCGACCACGTCGAGCGCCGCCGCCACGTGCTGCTTGCGCTGGGACCGGGAGAGGCCGGTGAGCAGCAGCGGCACCTCGACGTTGCGCTCGGCGGTCAGCACCGGCAGCAGGTTGTAGAACTGGAAGACGAACCCGACGTGGCGCGCGCGCCACGCGGCGAGACCGCTTCCCGACATGCGGTCGATCCGCTGGCCTTCGACCTCCACCTCACCGGAGCTCGGCCGGTCGAGGCCGCCGATCAGGTTGAGCAGGGTCGTCTTGCCGGAGCCGGACGGCCCCATCAGGGCGACGAAGTCGCCCCGTGGCACCGCCAGGTCCAGGTGCTGGAGCACCTCGACCGTCTCGCGTCCCCGCTTGTACGACTTGGTCACGTCACGCAGGTGGATCAGGATGTCGTCGCTCATCTCCTCGGTCTCCCCTCTCACTGTCGCTGTCGCCGTCTCAGGTCACTCGATCGATCGTGCCCAGGTCGTTCGGCCGCTCAGCCCGCGCCGCCGGACGCCGTCTCGATGCGCACCCGGTCGCCGTCGGCCAGCGCCGACGGCCCTTCGACCACCACTCTGTCGCCGGCCGCGAGCCCGGAGAGCACCTGGACCCGCTCGCCCTCGACCGCGCCGGTGGTCACCGGCCGCCGGGAGACGGTCGGCCCTCCGTCCCCACCGTCCGCGCCGCCGTCGGTCACGACGAAGGCCACGTCTCCGCCCTGCAGCCCCTGGCGGATCGCCGCCCGCGGCACCAGCAGCCGGACCGCCGCGGGCTCCCGCGCCTCCTCCCCCGCCGCCGATCCCTCGTCCAGGAAGGCGACGTGCACCCCCATGTCCGGCAGGATCCGCGGGTCGAGCCGGTCGAAGGCGATGCGCACCCGCACGGTCGCCTTCTCCCGGTCGGCGGCCGGCACGATGGTGATGACCCGCCCGGGGATCCGCCAGTCGGGGTAGGCGTCGAGGGTCGCCTCCACCGGCTGGTCCGGGCGCACCCGCTGGATGTAGCTCTCGCCGACGTCGACCTCGATCTCGAGCGAGCTCATGTCGACCAGGGTGCAGATGCCGGTGCGGGTGAAGCCGCCGCCGGCCGAGACCGGCGAGATCATCTCGCCGGGCTGGGCGTCCTTGGTGACCGCGACGCCGTCGAACGGCGCCCGGATCACCGCGTCGTCGACCGTCACCTGCCGGGTGTCGACCTCGCGCCGCGCCACCTCCACCTGCTCGCGCTCGAGCGCCAACCGCGCCTCGAGCGCCTCCTGCTCCGTGCGGGCGGCGTCCAGGTCGGCCTGGGCTGCGACCTTCTTGCCGACCAGGGTCCGGGCCCGCTCCAGGTCGAGCTCGGCCTTTTTCAGCCGGACCTCGGTCTCGGCCACCGACCGGCGGGTCGCCTCCAGGTTCGCCCGGGACAGCCGGAGCGCCGCCTGGGCGGTGGTGTCGTCGAGCCGGGCCAGCACCTGCCCTTCCTCGACCGCCATCCCCTCCTCCACCAGGACCTCGACGATCTTGCCGGTGACCTTGGAGGAGACGGTCGCCTGGCGGCGGGCGGTGACGTAGCCCGAGGCGTCGAGCACCGCCGGGCTGCCGCCGCCGACCGCCTGCACCGTCGCCGTGACCACC
Source organism: uncultured Acidobacteriota bacterium (assembly GCA_963843755.1). Taxonomy (GTDB): domain Bacteria; phylum Acidobacteriota; class Thermoanaerobaculia; order Multivoradales; family DATKCC01; genus CAWJLS01. Next base: position 252,445 of record CAWJLS010000007.1, on the reverse strand, counting down.
CGCGGCAGGGCCGCCCCGCGGCGCCACCGGAGGAGGCCGACCACGGCGGCGGCCACCACCAGCAGCGCCAGAACGATCCAGAGCACCCGCCGGCCGGCACCGGTGGGAGGCAGCTCCGGCGCGCGGTCGATCCGGAGGGCGTCGAGGGCTTGTCGTGACTCGGTCATCGTTTCGGTCATCCCCACGTCTGTCACGGTACGGTGGTCCCGGCCGGAGGTTGCGCCCGCCGCTGCACCGCCATGATCGGAACGGTCTGCATCATCCGCCGGCTCGGTCGCCGGCGCCTAGTGGCCCGGGTCACGAAGACGGCATGACAACTGTCAGGCCCCAGGCTTCGGGGCCGAGGCCCACGGCTTGCAATCGAGTCCCCGTAGAGTAGCCTTCTCCGTCTAGACGATCAGGAGACCCCCATGGACGACGCCCCGCTGGAGATCCGCCACAACCCGTCCGAAAGCCGCTTCGAGGCCTCCGTCGGAGGCGCCGAGGACACCCGGGCGGTCCTCGTCTACCGCCCGGTGGGAGACCAGGTGCTCGACTATGCCAGCACCCGGGTGCCACCCGCCGCCCGCGGCAAGGGGATCGCCGGCAAGCTGGTCCGCTACGCCCTCGACTGGGCCCGGGCCGAAGGCTACAGGATCATCCCCTCCTGCTCCTACGTCGAGGCCTGGCTGGCGCGTCACCCGGACTATCAGGACCTGGTCGCCCGGGATTGACCGTCGCCGCGGCCGGCCGCGCCAGGCCGCCGGCCGGTCAGGCGGAGCGGACCCTGGCGACGACGAAGGTCAGGTCGTCGGCCGGGGTGGCGCCGCCGGCCCAGGCCCGCGCGGCCTGCTCGAGCGCCCGGATGATCTCCTCGGGCGGGTTGTCGGCGACCTCGCCGAAGCGCCGCTGGACCGCGGCGTAGCCGAGCGGATCGCCGGCCCGGTTCGGCAGCTCCGGCAGGCCGTCGCTCAGCAGCAGGACGGTGTCGCCCGGGGCCAGCTCCAGAGTGCTCTCCCGGTAGGTCTCGTCCAGGCCGCCCAGCGGCATACCGGGCAGGGCGATCTCCTCGACCGTCTCTTCCCCAGTGCGAGGGCCACCGGCACCCCCCGCGTCGCTCGCCCCGTCGCCGGAGCCGTCCCGGTGCGCACGGTGCACCAACACCGGTGGCATGCCGGCCGAGGCGATGGTCAGGGTCCGCCCTTCGAAGCGGGCCATGCACAGGGCCATGGTCATGCGCTGGAGCTCCATGCGGCGGATCGCCCGGTTGGCGGAGCACAGGAACTCCGCCGGTGCCGAGCCGCCGGCGTCGGCGATCAGCAGGCTCTTGACCACGGTCACCATGGTGCCGGCGCGGGCGCCGTGGCCCGTGGCGTCGCCGACCGCGACCGTCAGCACCTCCTCGTCGGCGCCGGTGTAGAAGTCGTAGAAGTCCCCGCCGACCTCGGTCGCCGTGGTCATGGCGACCGCCAGCTCCAGGGTCGGGTGGTCCGGCAGGCAGCGCGGCAGCAGGGAGAGCTGGAAGCGCCGCGCCTCCTCGAGCTCGTGGCTCTTGCGCGCCAGCTCGGCCTGGACCAGGCGCTGCTTCATCTCCAGCTCCTGGTGGTGGGAGAGGTCTTCGGCCATGCGGTTGAACGCCTGGGCGAGCTGCCCGAACTCGCTGGCCGAGCGCACCGGCACGCGGGTCAGCAGGTCGCCCTTGGCGATGCGCTCCGCGCCGCGGGTGACCGCATCGAGGTGCCGGGTCATCCGCCGGGCGAGCGGCTGGATGCCGATCAGGCCGACCACCACGAGGCCGAGGCCGACGCCGAAGTTGCGGGCCGCGGTGGCGCGCACGGCGGCCAGGGAGCGGCGGATCGGGCGCGCCACTCCGAAGCTCATGCCGCTCGCCGCGTCCTCGGACGAGCCGACGACCCACTCGCCCCGCTCCTCGGACGGCTCCCAGCGGCCGTCGTCCCCCCGGCGCAGCTCCAGCCCCTCGACGACCGCCCGGTCGTCCTCGCCGCTGGTGTAGAGGTTGCCGTCCCGATCGATGGCGAACGGGATCTCGCCCTCGCCGCGGGTGCTCCGCTGGAGAACCTCGGCCAGCACGTTCTCGCTGGCGATGGAGGCCGTGACGTGGCCGATCACCTTGCCCTGCTCCTCGACCGGCACCTGGAACTCGCGGCCGAGCAGCAGGCGCTGCTCCCGGCGGCGCTTCTCCAGCGCCTCGCGCTCGCTCCGGCTCAGCTTGCGGCGAGCCTCGATCGCCTGGTGCAATCGCTCCGTGACCACCTCGCGGGCCTTGCGCTGGGCTTCGAGGGTCGACTCCATCCGCTCCCGGGTCGCCGCGGGGATCGCCCGCCCTCCCGCCTCGGCCTGGCGCAGATCCTCCTCGATCGAGCGCTGCTCGGCGTCCAGGTTGGCGGCCAGCTCGCCCAGCACCTCGACCGCCAGGCCCACCGCCGCGTCGACGTCGGCCGCCCCCGCCTTGCCCGCCGCCGCCGAGCGCTTGGCCACCTTGAGCTCCTGGAGGACGCGCGGCACGTCGATCACCACAGCGCCCGAGCCCGGCGCCGCGGAGGGGACCGGTTCGGAGAGGGCCCCGGGGGTGGCGGCTGCCGCGGCCGCGCCCTCGCCACGAGGGGCCGGAGGAACCGGAGGGGCCGGCTCGGACGCATCGGACGGGATGGAGCCGCCCGGACCACCGGGATCCGGCACCCCGCCCGCCGGGGGTGCAGCCGGGGCCGGCGGCGCCGGCACGAACTCCAGCGACTGGACGAGCCGTGCGCTGTCACCCATCGCCAGGACCAGCTCGTCGAGCAGCGGCTGGGCGTCGGCCGCCACCGAGGGGTCGCCGGAGAGGCTACGGAACGGGAACTGGACCAGGCGATCGAAGCTCTCCGCCAGGTCGTTACGGATCGACGCCATCCGCCCGTCCATCTCCTGGGTCAGCGCCCGGGTCTCCTCCTCCATCGCCGAGCGCACGGCCCGGAGCGAGGTGACGTAGGAGAACAGGACGATCGCCGTCAACGGCAAGATGGCGAGGACGAAGAAGGCGGCGATGAGCTGGGTTCGGATCTTCATCTGGCCGGAAGTCTCCCTCGCATCATGTACGACCGGAGCCGCCGCGGGTTGCGGACTGCTAGGATCGGAGCCCCTTGAGACCGCCGACTGAATACCGATCAGCCATGGTAGACCGCCCGGAGCCCCCGACCCTCGAGCAGATCCGCGCCGCCCGCGAGCGGCTCGGCGAGCGCGTGCGCACCACCCCCGTCTGGCGCTGGCGGGGCCGGGAGATCGACGCCCTCCTCGGCTCCGAGGCCGGCGCCGACACGGAGGTCTGGCTCAAGCTCGAGCTGTTCCAGTACGCCGGCACCTTCAAGCCGCGGGGGGCGCTGCTGACGATGCTCGCCCTCCAGGAACGGGACCCGGCGGCGCTCGAGCGCGGGGTCACCGCCGTCTCCGCCGGCAACCACGCCATGGCGGTCGGCTTCGCCGCCCAGGCCCTCGGCACCACGGCCAAGGTCGTCATGCCGAAGAGCGCCAGCCCGGCCCGGGTCGCCGGCTGCCGGGCTTACGGCGCCGAGGTGGTGCTGGTCGACGACGTCCACCAGGCGTTCGACGAGGTGGCGCGCATCGAGCGCGAGGAGGGGCGCTTCTTCGTCCATCCGTTCGAGGGCACCGAGGTCGTCCTGGGCACCGCCGGCGTCGGCCTCGAGCTGACCGAGCAGGTGCCGGGGCTGGACGCCGTGATCGTGCCGATCGGCGGCGGCGGCCTGGCTGCCGGGATCTCGGCCGCGGTCAAACAGGCGGCGCCCGGCTGCTCGGTCTTCGGCGTCGAGCCCGAGGGGGCGGACACGATGCACCGGAGCTTCGCCTCGGGTAAGCCGGAGGCGATCGACCGGGTGCGGACGATCGCCGACAGCCTCGGCGCGCCCCATGCCGCGCCCTACAGCTTCGGCCTCTGCCGGCAGTTCGTCGACCAGCTCGTCAAGGTGGACGACGACGCCCTGCGCAGCGCCATGGCGCTGCTCTTCCGCGAGGCCAAGCTGGCGGTCGAGCCTGCCGGCGCGGCCGCCACCGCCGCCCTGCTCGGCCCCCTGCGCGAGCAGCTCTCCGGCCGTCGGGTCGGCCTCATCGTCTGCGGCGCCAACATCGATTCAGCCACCTTCTGCCGGCTGGTCGGCGAGGCCGGTCCGGCCGCCGGCTGACGCCCCGGGGAAGCGCCCGGCCGGGCTTCGCCCGAGACTCCGGTATGCTGGCGAGAGCCTGGGGAAGATGGCCGACCCCGCCACCGTTTCAGACACCATGAGCATGCCGAGCACCCTCGACGACGGCGCCGCCTCGCGCTCCCGACCCGGCAAGACCTCGGGCGTCCTGCGCCACCTCTGGGAGCTCGCCCGGCGCAGCCTCCAATGGCCGTTCTACCGCCTCTACGAGCGGCGTCTCGAGACCGCGATGAAGAGCTGGGAGCTGCCCCGGCACATCGGCATCATCATGGACGGCAACCGGCGCTACGCCCGCGCCCTCGGCAGCCAGCACGTCAGCCTCGGCCACCGCGCCGGCGCCGACAAGCTCCAGCAGGTGCTCTCCTGGTGCTACGAGGCCGACATCCCGGTGGTCACCGTGTGGAGCTTCTCGCTCGACAACTTCGGCCGGGACACGACCGAGGTCGAGGCGCTGCTCCAGCTCTTCGAGGACCGGACCCGTGAGCTCGCCGAGCACTCCGAAGTCCACACCAACCAGGTCCGGGTGCGCTACATCGGCAAGACCGAGCTGCTGCCCGAAGGCCTGCGGGAGGCGATCCGCAACGTCGAGGAGGCGACCGCCGGCTACGACCGGTTCCACCTCAACATCGCCATGGCCTACGGCGGCCGCGAAGAGATCACCGACGCGTTCCGGCACTACCTGGAGCACCAGATCGCCGCCGGCAAGAGCCTCGAGGAGACCCTCGCCCAGTTCGACGACCGGGCGATCGAGCCCCACCTCTACACCTCCGGCCTGCCGGAGCCCGACCTCATCCTGCGCACCTCGGGCGAGGTCCGCCTGTCCGGCTTCCTGCTCTGGCAGAGCGCCTACTCCGAGTTCTACTTCTGCGACACCTACTGGCCCGCCTTCCGCCGCATCGACTTCCTGCGGGCGCTGCGCTCCCACCACCAGCGCCAGCGGCGGTTCGGTCGGTAAGCCCTCACGAGGCCGCGCGGCAGGCTGGTGATCCTGACCTCGACGGCCTGCTCCGGGACGCCCCGCGACGAAGCGCTGCCGCCGCTCGAGGCGTCGGGCCCGGCCGCCGGGCGGGACCTCTTTCATCGCCCTGGTCAACCCTGGTCAACGAGCTCGAGAAGGCCTGAGCCGGCGGAGCCCCCGCCGCACGCTCACCCCGGCCAGCAGCCCGAGCAACCCGTAGACCGGCACCATGTAGCGGGCGAGCCCGGAGACGGCGGCCGAGATGCCCCACAGGTAGACCACCACCAGCAGCACCAGCCAGAGCGCCGGATCGCGCGGCGCCGCGCGCCACCACCACCAGGTACCGAATGCCGCCAGGATCCACCACGGCGCATGGAGCAGCAGGATCCAGAGGTCCCAGCGCCCGCTGTCCGACAGGTACCAGGTGCGCACGACCTTGACCGCGTAGAGCTTCGCCAGCGCCCACGGGTCGCGGTGCAGCCACTCGCGGTTGAAGTCCACCACCCCTTCGAACGACAGCGGCGGCGGATCGGGGTCGGCCCGCAAGGCGTCCGAGACCTCGAACCCGTGGTGCCGCCCCATGCCGTCGAAGTAGGCGTAGTAGACGACCGGCGCGGCGAAGACGCCGCTCTTGCCCGCTTCGGCGCGCTGGGCCAGCGACCACGGGAGAAGCACCAGAATCTGGGCCAGCAGGGCCAAGCCGACCGCGAGCGCCGCCCGCAGGAACGGACGGCGGCACCGGCTCCGGCGGGCGACCCACCAGACCAGGGGCGCCGCCACCGGCAGCAGGAACTGGGGGTTGGCGCGCACCAGGCAGGAGAGGCCGAGCAGGGCGCCGGCGCCGGCGAAGCGGCCGGCCGCCACCTGCCCGCGCTCACCGAGCCGCCGGAGGGCGTCGACGAACACGATCAGCGCCGCCAGGAAGAGCGGCTGGAACAGGATGACCGCCAGATCTTCGGCGCTGGCAAGGGCGAAGAGCGGCGCCGCGGCCAGGCCGAGGCCGGCGCAGACGGCGAGGGTGCGGTCGCCGGTGAGCCGGAGCGCCAGCACCGTCGACAGCACCCCCGAGGTGACGACGAGCAGGGCGTCCGCCCACAGCTTGCCGGTCCAGTACGGGATGCCGAGCGCCGAGGCCACGGCCATCTTGAGCGCCAGGTAGTAGCCGAAGCCGGGCGGCCAGATGGCGATCGTGGGGTAGCCTTGCGCCAGCACCTGGCGCGCCACGTGGATGTGGTCGTGATTGGGTGCCGGATCGAAGTTTCCGGTGATCAGCGAGACCAGGAGGGCTCCGTAGTGGAGCAGGACGAAGAGCGCCAGGAGGATCAGCCACTGGCGGCGCGTGAGGGCGCCGTCCCCCGGGGTGCTCGGCGCGAACGGCATCGGCCAGGACGGACCGGTCCCCGGGGCTCTCTGGTCGCTTGCGGTCATCTCGGGCATCCCTCGACGGGCGTCGCCGGCATCCGCTCCCCCACGTCCCTCGCCGGCGGCCCGAGCATTCTATGAAGGTTCTCTGGATCGGCACCAAGCCCCCCGTGCCACCGGTCGACGGCGGGCGGCTGGCGGTGCTCGAAACGCTCCGCGCCCTGGGGCGGGCGGCGGTCGAGGTGACCCTGGTGGCGCCGGTCGACCGATCCGTGCCGGCGGCGGAGCGCGACGCCCTCGCCCAGGCGCTCGCCCCTGTCTGTCGCCCGGTGCTGGTGCCGTGCCACCCCATCGGCGCGGTGGGGCCGCTGCTCTCGTCCCTCGGCGGCGCGCCCTACGCCATCGCCCGCCACCGCCGCCCCGAGGTGGCCCGGGCGGTCGAGCGGCTGCTCGCCGAGCAACCGTTCGACGTCGTCCACTGCGAGCAGCTCCACGCCCTCGCCCAGGCCGCCCCGGCCCGGCGCCGCGGCGTGCCGGTCGTCCTGCGGGCCCAGAACGTGGAGAGCGATCTCTGGTCCGCAACCGCCGGGCTCCACCCCTGGGCCGGCCCCTGGCTCCACCGGGAGGCGCGGCGCCTCGCCCGTTTCGAGGGGCGGGCCGTGGCCTCGGTCGCCGCCACGGTGGCGCTCACCCGGGAGGACGCCCGGACCCTCGAGCGGCTCGCCTCCGCCGTCCGGACTCACTCGGAAGGGACCGCCCTCCCCGACCGTCGTGCCGCCCCCCTTCCCGGCCGCGCTCCCGCCGGCGGACGAGGCACTCCCGGGGCACCCGGCCCTCGTCCTCCTCGGCAGCGGCGGCTGGCGGCCCAACGAGGACGCGGTCCGCTGGTTTGTCGACACCGTCTGGCCGGCGGTGCTGGCGCGGTGCCCCGGCGCCCGGCTCCACCTGTTCGCCCCGGCGGCCGACCGCGACCCGCCGCCCGGGGTCACCGTCCACCGCCCCCCGGCCGACAGCCGGGACGCCTTTCCCCGCGGCTCGATCCAGGTCGTGCCGCTGCGCATCGCCTCCGGCATCCGCATGAAGATCCTGGAGAGCTGGGCACGGGGCGTCCCCGTGGTGGCGACGCCCGAGGCCGCCGCCGGCCTGGCGGCCGAGGACGGGCGGGAGCTGCTGATCGGCCGGACGGCGGAGGAGCTGGCGGAGCAGGTCGCGCGCCTGGCGCACGATCCCGCCCTGGTCGAAGCGCTCTGCGCAGGGGGCCGCCGCCTGCTCGCAGCGCGGCACGCACCGGCGACGGTGGCCGCGGCGCTCCTCGCCGTCTACCGCGGCGTCAGACGCCCGGACGGGTCCCGTTCCCCTCGCTGAACTCGCGATACCGGTCGAGGATCTCGGCGGTCGGCCCGTCGGCGAGCAGCTTCCCCCGCTCCAGCCACAGGCAGCGGCGGCAGTTCTTGCGCACGGCGTCGGGGTCGTGGGAGACAATGAGGATCGTCGTCCCCGCCTGCCGGAACTCCTCGATCCGCCGCTCGCACCGCTTGAGGAAGCGTGCGTCGCCCACCGCCAGAACCTCGTCGAGGATCAGCACGTCCGGTTTCCAGGCGGTGGCGATGGCGAAGCCGAGCCGGGCCAGCATGCCGGAGGAGTAGTTGCGGATCGGGCTGCGAATGAAGTCGCCGAGGCCGGAGAACTCGACGATCTGGTCCAGACGCTCGTCGATCTCCCGGCGCTGGCGCCCCAGCAGGAGAGCGTTCAGGTAGACGTTCTCGTAGCCGGTGAGCTCGAAGTCGAAGCCGGTGCCGAGCTCCAGGATCGGCGCCACCCAGCCACGCCGACGGAGCCGTCCGCGGGTCGGCTTGAGCACACCGGAGATGACCTTGAGCAGGGTGCTCTTGCCGGCGCCGTTGCGGCCGACGATGCCGATCGTCTCCCCCTCCGCCACCGTCAGCGAAACCTCGTTCAGGGCCCAGAGCTGCTCGTAGGCGAGCGACCCCTTGACGAAATGGATCGCGTACTCCTTGAGCGAGGGGATCTTCTGCTTCGCCAGGCGATAGCAGAGCGACACGTCCTGCAGCTCGATGACTTCGCGGGCGCTCGTCATACGTAGAACGGGATGCGGTCGCTGCTGCGACGGAAGGCGATGATGCCGACCACCAGGGCGATGGCCGCGACCCCCAGGGCGACCGCCAGGTGCGGCAGCGGCGGGATCTTGCCGAAGTAGATCGGGTCGCGGAAGACCTCCATCACCGACCGCAGCGGATTGTAGCGGACCACCCAGAGGTACTTGGCGGGCACGATGTCCATCGGGTAGAAGACCGGCGTCATGTACATCAACAGCGTCAGCACGACAGTGACCATTTCGACCGTGTCGTAGAAGAACACCGCCATCGGCGACAAGAGGAGCCCCGCCCCGAGGGTGAACAGCGCCGCGATCAGGATGGCGACCGGCAGGAACAGCACCGCGAGGCGGATCGGATGGCCGGTGATCAGCAGGATCGCGAACAGGGGCACCAGGGCGAACAGCAGGTTGATGACACCCGCGATCACGGTGGCGAGGGGGAAGACCGCCTTCGGCACCGGGATCTTGGTCAGGAGCTGCGCGTTGCCCCGCAGGCTGTTCATGGCGGTGGTCACGCTCTGGCTGAAGAAGTTCCAGAACATGATGCCGGCGAGGGCGTAGACCGGGTAGTGGGGCAGCGAGAACCGGAAGACCTTGCTGAACACCAGCGTCAGCACCAGCATGGTGAACATCGGCTGGAGCATGGTCCACAGGAAGCCGATGGTCGAGCGACGGTAGCGGACTTTGAGGTCGCGAACGACCAGCGCGCGCACGAGGTCTCGGTAGCGGAGCAGTTCGATCATGAGCCTGTCGTTCCGTGGGTGCCAGCGCCTGAGCCACCGGCCGAGCCGGCGCCTCGACCGGAGTCGGCGCCGGGAGGCGGTCCGCCGGGAGGCCGGCTGGTCACGATCCGCAGCTCGTCCCGGACCCCTGCGGCCGCCCGTCGGAAGGCAAGGCTATCGCGTCGCCAGGCATTCCGGGCGGTACCGAGGAGAAACGCCCCGGCCAACGAGCGGCCGGCCAGGCGCAGGGTCGCCCCGGCGCGGAGCGCGGCGGCGGCCCGGCGGGCCCAGGCGGGACCGCGGTGCTTGGCCCCCCAGCGGACCAGGTCGCGCCACAGCCACTCCGGGTTGGCGGCACCGGCCGCCCCGGCCTGGCGCCCGATCGTGGCGCCGTGGTGGTGGAGGACGCGGAACGACGGCGCCACCGCCACCCACCAGCCGGCGGCACGGGCCCGCGTGCAGAGGTCGAGATCCTGGCCGTAGAGCCGGAAGGAGGGATCGAGCGGGCCGACCCGCTCCAGAACCTCTCTCCGCAGGGCCATGGCGGCGCCGGTGACCCACTCCACCGGCTCACCCGAAGCCCCCCGCACCGGGCGCAGGGCGCGGACCCCCGGAAGCCGGCCCAGGAGAGCCGGCAGGCCGCTCGCCAGGCCGAACAGCCAGCGATGGGACGGCTCCCCACCACCGCTCCACTGGGGCGTGCCGTCCGGATAGCGCAGGGCCGCACCGACGATCCCCAGCGACGGGTTGGCGGCGAAGGCGGCCTCGACCGCCTGCCACGCCCCGGCGTCGACCTCCGTGTCGCTGTTGAGCAGCACCACCAGGCGCCCGGTCGCCGCGCCGAGGCCGCGGTTGGCCGCCTCGGTGAAGCCGAGGGCACGCTCGTTGCACAGCACACGGACCGCCGGGAACCGTTCTCGAACCGCCTCGGCGGTGCCGTCGGTGCTGCCGTCGTCCAGCAGCACGACCTCGGGAGAGGGGCTGCCGGCCGCGAAGATCTTGTCGAGACAGGCCAGGGCCAGCGACCGGGTGTCGTGGGTCGGAATGACGACCGAGAGCCGGACGTTCGAGTGGTCGGCTGAGGGCATGCGGGGCCGAGGGCGAACCGTGCTGTGGGGGTGGCGGAGCGAAGGGTCCGGCGCGTGAGAGTAGCACAGACGACCGCCCTCGCCTCGTCGCGGAACCTCTGTCCGGACCTATGCTCTCATGGTAATGTGCGTGCGAAACGAAGCAGCTCCAAACGGTGTTCCTCTGAGTCAATCGCTTCTCATCCTCGGTCCCCATCGGAGTGGAACCTCGGCGCTCACGCGGGTCTTGAACCTGCTCGGGGTCGAGCTGGGTGACGATCTCCTGCCCGCGAGGTTCGACAACCGTCAAGGGTACTGGGAGCACCGCCAGATCTTCGACCTCCACGAGAGCCTGCTCTCCCGGGCCGGCTCCGCCTGGCACGACTACCGGCCGATGCCCAGGGGCTGGCGGGACCTGGAGGAGGTCCAGGCGTCGCGCGACGAGCTGCGGAGCCTGATCGAGAACCGGTTCCTGAACCTGCCGCTCTGGGGGGTGAAGGACCCGCGCCTCGGCCGGCTGCTCCCCCTCTGGATCGACCTGCTGGACGAGCTCCGGGTCGACACGCGCTTCGCCATCTTGGTGCGCAACCCCCTCGAAGTGATCGGCTCGTTGCAGCGACGCAACCAGTTCTCGCCGACCAAGTGCATCCTGCTCTACCTGTCCGACACCCTCGATGCGATCCGCTACACGCAAGGCCGGAGGAGAACATTCGTCTCCTTCGAGCGCCTGCTGGCGGACTGGCGACCCGTCGTCGACCGGATGAGCCGCGATCTCGACCTCCCCTGGCCCGTCTCCCCCGAGGACTGCGCGCCGGCGATCGACGAGTTTCTCCGGCCGTCCGAGCGCCACCACGAGGCATCGGTCGAGGAGCTGCGCCGGGAGCCCGGCCTGCCGTCCTGGGTCGCCGATCTGTACGGGGCGCTGGAGGCGGCGGCCCGAGGCGATCTCGACCACCTGGCACCGGCCTTCGAGACGGCCGATGCACAGCTCGACTCCGCCACGACCCTCTTCGTCCCCGACATCGACAGGCTCCACGCGGAGATCCAGCGCCTGGCCGCGCGCCTCGGAGAGCTCGAGAGCGACGACGACCACCGCGAGCGTGCCCGGTTCGAGCGCCGGGCAGAACGCGCGGAAGCCGAGCTGGCGAAGGTCCAGCGCCACCTGCTCTCGATCCTCTCGAGCCCCCTGTACCGATCGACCCGCGCCCTGCGCCGCGCCGTGCGGGGAGTGGCCCGATTCGTCAACCGGGAACAGCAATGAGCCGGCCGCCTCTCTCGGGCCGCCGCGCAGGCCGCGGCGGTGACCGGCCCTCGGACTCTCCCCTGGTTTCGGTGGTCACCGTCAACTACAACGGCGCCACCCTGTTGCCCGATCTTCTGCGGAGCCTCGAGTGTCAGACCTACCGGCATCGCGAGATCCTGGTGGTCGACAACGGCTCGACCGACGGGTCTCTGGAGCTTCTCGAGCGCGACTTCCCGGAGGTCCGGGTGTTGCCACAGGCGTGCAATCGGGGCTTCGCCGGAGGCAACAACGCCGGCATCCGCGCGGCACGGGGCCCGCTGATCGCCCTGGTCAACAACGACACGGTCGCGGACCCGTGCTGGCTCGAGGAGTTGGTACGCACCGCAGAGGGCGACCCGGAGATCGCCGCGGTCTGCTCGAAGATCCTCTTCTTCCGGCCGTTCGTCGCCATCGTCCTGACTCCGCAGGCGCCGGAAGCGGACGTCCAGCCGTGGGCCTGGCTCGGCGAAGAGTCCGCCTTCGACGGGTGCGAGTACCGCAAGCCGGTCTTCAAGGAAGGGTTCGGACCGCCGGCCTCCGTGGACGGCCGGCCGGTCCGGCCGATCGTCGGCCCGGCAACTCTCTACCTGCCGGTCGGACCCCTCGACCGGATGGCCTGCCTGCGGCTGGTGGCCTCGGGACCTGCCGGTGTCTCCAGGAGCGGCCTGCGGGTCGCCCTCGGATCCGCCGACGTCGGCTCGTTCGATCTCGGCCCGGCCCTGGCCGAGCATCCGATCGAGATTCCGGCCGAGCAGATCCGGGCGGAGTCGTTCGACCTGATCAACAACGCCGGCACCGTGCTCTCCCGGGCCGGCGCCGCCGGCGATCGCGGGATCTACGAGCCGGACCGGGGCCAGTACGACCGCGCCGAGGACGTGGACGCCTTCTGCGGCGCGGCCGTCCTCCTCCGCCGGTCGGCGCTCGACGCCGTCGGCCTGTTCGACCGCGACTTCTTCATGTACTACGAGGATACCGACCTGTCCTGGAGGCTCCGCTCACGCGGCTTCCGCCTGCGCTATCAGCCACGGAGCACGATCCGCCATCTCCACGCCACCTCGAGCGTCGAGTGGTCGCCGCTCTTCACCTTCCACGTGGTGCGCAACAAGCTCTTGATGATCGCCAAGAACGGCGGCCCGCGGGCGCTCGCCGGAGCGTTCGCCGGCGAGCTCCGCAGCACTGCCGCTCTGCTGCGACGCGCCTGGAGGACACGCCGCGGCGCTCCCGGAGTGCGCGCTCGCGGCGAGCTGGTCGTCCGGCTCAAGGCCTTGTCGAGCCTGGTCTTCCGGCTCCCCCGCGCCCTGCTCAAGCGGGCCGGAGCCCTGGCTCACTGAGAAGCCCAACTCCTGGACATCCCATGAAGATCGGCCTGTACAACCGGTACTGGAACACCCGCGGCGGTGGTGAACGCTACGCCGGCGTGATGGCGGAGATCCTCTCCCAGGATCACGAGGTCGAGCTGCTCGGCCCCGACCCGGTCGCCTTGCCGGGCCTCGCCGAGCACCTCGGTATCGACCTCTCCCGCTCGCGGTTTCGGCTCCTGCCCCCGGCCACCGAGCGAGAGCTCTCCCCCGTCACCGCCGAGTACGACCTGCTGATCAACTGCACCTACCTCTCTCGGCTGCCGTCGCAGGCGCGCAAGTCGGTCTACGTGGTGCTGTTTCCCCAGTCCCCCTGGCCCCAGGTCCTGGTCCGGCCCGCCCGCCGTCTGCTCCGCACCTTCGACCGGCGGACGCCGGAGGCGGTCGAGCCGCTGGGCGGGTTCTACGGCGCCGACGCGAGCGGCTCGCGGTGGTCCCGCAACGTCGCCCGTCTACGGGTCCATCCCTGGGCGTTCCACCGCGGCCGGGCACGGATCCGGCTCGCCCCACCACCCTTCCGCTCCCTGGCGGAATCCGTGATGGACATCCAGGGGAACGGCGTGAGCTGGACCCTCGGCAACGACGCCCTGACGATCGAGCGGCAGACGCTCCCGGCAGACCGATCGATGGATCTCGAGATCAGGTGCCGGACGTTCATCCCGGCCGAGGTCGGGCTCTCGGGGGACCGCCGCTCGCTCGGCGTCCGCCTGGTGGACCCCGGAAAGTACCGCGTCGAGACCAAGCTCCGGACGTTCGCCCGCCGTGCGGCCGGACGACTCGACGGTCACGATCCGAAGATCCCGTCGAGCTACGACCTGCTGCTGTCGATCTCCGAGTTCACCCGCACCTGGGTCGAGAAGCGCTGGAGGCAGCCGAGCGAGGTCCTGGCACCACCCGTCGACACGACCACCTTCTCCGCTCCCGATCCGGGGGACAAGGGCAAGGTGATCCTCAGCGTCGGCCGCTTCTTCCACGGCTCCCACAACAAGAAGCACCTGGAGATGCTGCGGGTGTTCCGTGGCATGGTCGACCGGGGGCAGGTGCCGGACGGCTGGGAGTACCACCTGGTCGGCAACCTCCACCGCAACCGCATGGAGGACCTGGAGTACTTCGCCGAGCTCGAGCACCTGACCGACGGCTACCCGGTGAAGATCCTGATCGACCTCAGCCTGGACCGGCTGATCGAGGAGTACCGGCACGCGTCGATCTTCTGGCACGCGGCCGGCTGGGGCGAGAACGAACGCCGCCAGCCGGAGAAGTTCGAGCATTTCGGGCTGACGACCTGCGAGGCGATGAGCGCGGGGTGCATCCCGGTCGTGATCGCCAAGGCGGGGCAGCTCGAGATCGTCGACCACGGAGAGACCGGCTTCCTGTTCCGGACGGCCGACGAGCTGGCCGGGTTGACGAAGCGCCTGATCGACGGCCATGGCGAGCCCTGGACCCACGAGCTCGCGGAGCGGGCGCGCCGCTCCGTGGGGCGGTTCGACCGGAAGGCCTTCGAAGAGCGGCTGCTGAGGATCCTCGCGACCCACGATCTGGTTCCGTAGACCGTTCCGGACCCCTGATGGACTCGAATGAGCTCGACGGAAGCATTGCCCCTTGCGGGCTGTTGAGCCCTTCAGAGCACTGACCGCCGAACCCAGGAGATCCGCCATGATCGGCAAGATCACGACCTCTCCCATCGCCGCCTTGCTGGCAGCCGCCTTGTTGACGACGCTGGCCGTAGCGCCAGCCGGTGCCGCCGTCTTCCGTGTGGACACCCTCTCCGGCGCCGACGGAAGCGGCTGCGGGACCGAAGCATCTCCCTGCGCCACCATCCAACAGGCCGTCGATCTGTCGACCTCCGGGGACACGATCCTGGTCAGCCAGGGAACCTACGTCGACTCCCAGACCTGCAGCGGCGAGGCGGCGGTCATCTGCGTGTTCCAGAAGGACCTCGCGATCCTCGGCGGGTTCGCCTCGGGCAACTGGTCGTTGCCTGACCCGGCGGCTCATACGACCGTCATCGACGGTCAGAACGTGCGCCGGGGCATCTACGTCCAGGGTGGCACCACCGGGGCCGCGGTCCGGATCGAGGGGTTCACTGTGAGAAACGGCAAGGCGACCGGCGCGCCGACCGTGGGCGGCGGGTTGAAGGCCAACATCGCGGATGTCGTCCTCCGGGACATGTCGTTCGAGGACAACGTCGTCACCGCCGAGGCCGGGCAGCTCGGTGGCGGCGGCGGAGCGGCTCTCCTGTCGACCTCCGGCGACATCCGGACCATCACGCTCGAGCGGGTGCGCTTCCTGAACAACCAGGTCACGGGAGGAGGAGGCACGGGCGGCGTCGGCCAGGGGGGCGGGTTGCTGGTCGACTATGCGGTGCTCGACGGACTGAACCTCGACTTCGAGGGCAATACCGCCGTCGGCGGCGCCTCCTCGACGGACGGCAAGGACGGGCTCGGCGGAGGGGCGGCGTTCGCGTTCGGCACGACCGGCACGATCCGCAGACTGACCGCCACCAACAACTCCGCGACCGGGGGCGGAGCGAGTAACACCGGCGGCGGAGCGTTCGGCGGAGCGGTGTTCATGGAAGGCGACGAGGATCTGCCCGCCCGGGAAACCAACCTGACGATCCTCGACTCCAACCTTTCGGGTAACACGGCGACGGGGGGAGCCGGCTCGACGAAGGGCGGCGGCGGCGTGGGCGGGGCGATCGACGTGTTCGCCTCCCAGATCACCCTCGAACGGACGACCGTCACCGGCAACACTGCCCAGGGCGGAACCCAGGGCGCCTCGAAGGCCAACGCCGGGGGCGGCGGCGTCTTCCTGGAGTGGCCCTTCGCGTCGACCGCGCCGCTCAACCTGATCCGTGACTCGATCATCGCCGACAACATCGCCGAAGGCTCCCAAGGGGGAGGAGGAGGCCTCCGGCTCCTGGGCGCGCGAGCCCAGGTGACCCACGCCACCTTCGTCGACAACCGCATCGTCGGCGCCGGTTTCGGCAACGGGATCCTCGTCGGCCCCCGCTTCGCCACCAACCAGGAGAGCGCGCTGACCCTGGCCTACAGCATCCTCGCCGACCACACCGTTCCCGCCGGAGCGGCGGCGCTCCACGTCCAAGCCGGCTCCGGCCTCGGCAGCAGCGCGAACCTGACCAGCCTCAACCAGTTCGTCGGCAACAAGAAGAACACCAACGACGGCGACGCCAACTCCGGTACGTTCACCGGCTTCCCCGGCAGCAACATCCTCGATGCCAGCGCATCGACCTTCTTCGTCAACCCCGCGGCGTCCGACTATCACGTCGACGGCACCCAGCCGCCGACCAACTCGGCGACCGGCAGCTCCGAGACGTTCGACGTCGACGGAGCGACCCGCAGCGGGACCCGCGATCTGGGGGCCGACGAGTTCGGGGCGGTCGCCTTCGGCCTCTCCGTGGGCAAGCTCGGTGTCGGGACCGGCACCGTCACCAGCTCGCCTGCCGGCATCTCCTGCGGGGCCGACTGCTTCGAGAGCTTCGCCGACGGCGCCAACGTCAACCTCACCGCGACGCCGGACATGGGGTTCTTCTTCACCGGTTGGAGCGGCGACGCCGACTGCAGCGACGGCGTGGTCCTGATGACCCAGGACCGCTCCTGCACCGCCCAGTTCGAGGACCAGCCCCAGATGTGCTCCGTGGCGGATACCGACCTGGTCCTGACCGGCTCTACGGTCAACAGCACGGTGACGGAAAAGGCCTGCAACAGCATCACCGCCGGCCCGTCGTACACCGTCGGCGGTCCCGGGAACGTCACCTTCGAGGCGCCCACGATCGTCTTGCGCAGCGGGTTCTCCGTCGCCGGGACCTTCGTCGCGGTCAACACAGTCCCCTGACGAGCTTCGGAGCCCACCGCGGCCCGCGCGCCCGAGAGACCTGACGCCTCGTCGTCCGGGCCGGGCCGTCAGTTCACGTAACCGAGCGCCTTGAGCCGCTCCTTCTCTTCGGCCGAGAGGAGCTCCGCGTCACCGGCTCCGGGCGCCCCCGCCCCGTTGGCGAGCTCGTCGTGCAGCTTCCGATTTCCGAGCACGAGAGTCTTCAAGCGACGTTCGAGCTGGGCGGCCAGAGCAGGCCGCTCCTTCGAGAGGTCGTGTCGCTCCCCCGGGTCCTGCTCGAGATCGAAGAGCTGCCGATGCCCGGAGACGAAGTCGACGATCAGCTTGACGTCGTCGGTTCGCAGCCCGTAGCGCTTCCAGTTGATCGTCGCCTGGCTGAGGGCCGCGTGCTTCTTCCGCGTCCGCGTCGCGTCGAGCAGGGTCAGGAGGCTCTCACCCTGGATGTAGCTCGGCGCCTCGAGCCCCAGGTAGTCGAGGATCGTCGGGTAGATGTCGATCGACTCCACCACCCCGTCCACACGGGTTCCGCCCTTCCAGCCCGCGGGGAACTTGATGAACAGCGGGACATGGGTCGTTTCATCGTAGGGCTGAGAGTGGATGAAGCGGCCGTGCTCGCGGAACTCCTCCCCGTGGTCGGCCGTCACGATGATCAATGACCCGTCGTAGAGACCTCGCGTCTTCAGCTCGTCGAAAAAGATGCCGATCTGGGCGTCGACGAAGGGAGCGTCCGCCCGATAGAGATCGTGGATGAGCTGGAGCTCGGCTGGCGACAACGCCTGACGGGCCACGTCCATCGCGATCAGGTATCGGGTGTTGCACACCCCCTCGGCATCGCAGAACTCGTGCCCGTCGGAGCTGACCGGAAGCCCCCGCCGGTATTCGGGAGGCGAGTAGTACGGGAGCTTGTCGTCCTCGCTCTGCTGCTCGAAGTCCGAGTGGAGGTCGTAGTAGTGGAGGAAGGCGAAGAACGGCAGATCCGGCTTTCGGTCCAGCCGGCGTAGCGCCTCTCGATTGACCCGATCGACGTAGTTGGCCTCGTGGTGCAGCCTCTTGTACTCGTCGAAGCCCCGCCCGAAGCCGAAGTCCGGCTTCAGCCACTCGCTGGTCACCAGACCGATGGTCCTGTAGCCGGCCCGATGCAGAATCTCCGGGAGCGTGACGATGGAGTCGCTCAGAGGTTCCGTCTCGGGCTTCACCCCGTGCACGTCCGGGTAGACCGACGTCATCATCGACATGTGGGACGGCAGCGTGTGGGGCGCCTCGATGAACGCGTGCTCGAACGTGACCGCATCCGCGGCGAATCGGTCGAGGTTGGGCGTCAGCGACGGTTCCTCTCCGGTCAGGCTACCGAAGAGGTCCGCCCGGCAGGTGTCCACGGAGATCAAGATCACCGACGGCGCACCGGCCTTCGCAGGCTGGACCGGATGGCTGCACGAAGACACCAGCGCGCAGGCGAGAGAGAGTGTGACGCGGCGGGCGAAAGCCCGAACCGACTCCGCCCGCCGACCATCGTTCTTCATCAGGTGGACCTCCTGTGATCGATCCGGGGACACTCCGTGACGGCTCGCCACGTCACTCCACATAGCCGAGAGACCGGAGCACCTCGATGCTCTTCGCGGCGAGGCCATCCGTCGAGGACTTGCCCTTCGCGGCGCGAAGGATGACCCGGCACGGACGGCCACCGACCAGGGTCGCGACCCTCTTCAGGAGCTTCCGGCTCTCCGCCCGGCTCTCCACCGCCGGACCGCGGAGCTCTTCGGGGTCCGTCGCGAGGTCGAACTCTTCCACTCCCGGCTTCTTGTGGCACCACAAGATCAGCTTCTTCGATCCCTGGAGCAGGCTGACCGAGGCCTTCTCCTGCCCAGTCATGGCGATCGCCACCACCGGCGGTGGCTCCCCAGTGCCCGACTCAGGGATGACCCGCCCGTCGCGCTCCCCGGCGACCGGGCTTCCGACCGCCCGCAGAATCGTCGGCAGCAGGTCGATGTTCCGGACCCGTTGCTCGACGACCCGGCCCTCGAGCGCCGGATGGTGGATGATCAGGGGAATGCGCAGGTTGTCCTCGTAGAGCTGGCCGTGCTGGAACGCCCCATGCTCGCCGAACTCCTCGCCGTGGTCGGAGGTCAGCACGACGATCGACGACTCGAGGAGCCCCGCGGAACGCACACTCTCCATCAAGCTGGCGAAGAGTCGATCCGCGCGCCAGACCTCGCCATGGTAGAGGTCCCGGAGACGGGCGATCTCCGCCGGATCCGTGGTCTCGAACCGAGGACCGCTGGTCTTGGCGAAACGGCCCGTCGCCTCCGTCTCGTAGAGCCCCTCGACCTCGGGATGCACCCGGTAGGGAGCGTGCGGCGCAAGGAGGTGGACCCACAGGAAGAACGGCGGATCGGGATGGTTCCCGATCCACTGCACGGCGGCGTCGAGAAGCTGGTCGTCGGGGGCGTGCGGTCGCCAGTCGTAGCCTTGGAATCCCCGGTCGAAGCTCCGCTCGGGCGTCAGGTTGACGTTGCTCACGAACGCCTGGGTCCGGTACCCGGCCTCGGAGAGCAGGCTGGCCAGGGTCTCGGGAGCCTGGAACTTCCAGCCCTGGAAGACTCTGTGAGGCAGGAATCCGGACCAGGCCGCCGAGAACGAGGTCGGTGTGACCGGCGCCACGGTGTAGGCGTTCTGAAACAGGAGATTCCGGCGCGCGAACCGGTCGATATGGGGCGTGACGTCTCGGCGGTTGCCGTAGGCTCCGAGGGCGTCCGCCCGGAGCGCGTCGAACGAGACCACGATGACGTTCAGCCCGGCCTGATCCGGGAGCAGAGGGTGGACCGCCACCGGGGCCTCCTGCGCGACCTCGCGGGGGGCCGGCCCGCACGCGGCAACCATCGCGAGAGCCGGAAGCGCCACGGCACACAGCAGTCCGAGCAGACGACGACGCATGGGGACGCCCAGGATGCTGTGACACATGGGGAGCGTGGTCGGCACTCGGTCCTCTGTTTCCGTCCGGGCAGCGCTCATGGATGCAGCCGTCCGGTGAGGGCTCCGGCGGCTACACGTCACTCGGCTACCAGCGCCTCTGGAGATGGTCGCATCGTAGCGGTCGACTGATCGGGCCGCAACTGCAAGCCCGGCTCCACCGCCGGCTCCGAGGCGGCGCCTCCGGACAGGGGCGGCAGAACCTTCGCCCACGCCGTGCCCGCCTGCAGGGCCACGACCGTGACCGGAGCGTCGAGCTCGAGCTCGGCGGGATCGACGTCGACCACGAACCCCGAAACCAGGGCCCGGACGTCCCTGGTGTGCGACGCCCGGAAGGCTTCGGGAGAAGGAAGATCGGCGGCGCCGACCCCGGCGAGGTCGCGGCCCACGAAGACGAGCACCAGGTCCGCCCCCCCCGCAGCGTCGGGCGCATACGCCCACCCTCGGATCAGCGCCTTGTGCCCGGCCACCCTCTCGGCCAGTTTCGCCCCGGCCCCGAACCGCGGTGCGAACCGCAGCGGTCGCGCCCGGTCTCTGACGACGATGGCGGTCCGATCCGGCTGAAGGACGACGGGACCCTGTCGAAGCTCGTGCACGGCCAGCCACCGCCCCAGCCGCCTCTGCCCCAGGAGCCCACCTCCGAGAACCAGCACGACGAGAATCACGATCGCCGACCAGCGAAGCTCCACGCGACCGGCCGTCCGTCGCGGCAGGACGGCGGCGGCGAGCACCGCGCTCATCCAAAGGATCGACAAGATCTCCGGCCTCCAGACCGGATAGTTGAAGGCGAAGAAGCAGGCGTTGACGGTCACGAGGCCCAGGAGCGACGCATGCGTGAGCTTGTCTTCCTCCGTCGCGGCGATCGAACGTCCGATCGCCCACAAGAGACCTGCGACGAGCAAGGCTCCCAGTAGCCCCAACTCCAACCAGATCAGGAGGGCGGCGTCGTGGGGGTGCCCGCCGGGAAGTGCCGTTCGCTGCAGGAGCACCGGGCTGACCGGAGGAGAGGTCCCTCCCAGCGCCCGCTCCACGGAAACTCCCTGCACCGGGAGGTTGGCGGCGGCACCGATCCCCCAGCCCCCGAGAGGTTCCTCGACGATCCATCGTCGGGTGAACTCCCAGATGCTCCCGCGGGTGCCCAACTCCAGCACCGCCAACACCTCTGCAGTCGAAGCGGACGACCAGGACGAGAAGGCCCGCCAAGGCACCGCCGCCAACCACGGCGCCGCGAGGAGCACCGCGATGAGCCCCACCACCACCAGGCGACGGATCGGCCGGGGCCAGCGGAAGGAGACGGCGGCGACGGTCACCGATCCGATCAACGCGACGATCCCGGTCTTCGATCCGGCGAGGCCGATCGTGAAGGTTCCGAGGGCACCGATCGCCGCCACCGCGATCCATCTGACGCTGGCACCCCGCCGCCGCGCCGCCACCCCGATCGCCGCCACCGCGCACCAGCCGACGACGAGGAACCACTGGGCCAGGAACTTCGTCGTCCATGTATTGACCACGCGGATCGCCCAGACCTGGCTCAGCCCGACGGCGGCGACGGCGCGGTCCAGCTCGAAGCCCGCGCCTCGGGCGAGGCTCAGACACGACACCACGATCAGGAGCGCGAACAGGAGATGCGCACCGCTCCGGCCGCCTTGGGTCAGACGGGAGCGGGCGCCGGCCAACAGCACCAGGCCCCAGACCGCGACGACCACGATCGTGGCGAACGTCCGGGTGGAGACATAGGGCGACGGCCCGAGGGTCGTCAACCCCATCCAGGTCAGGAGGCCCGCGCCCCACAGGGCCCACAGCCCCGGCCGGCGCCAGCCAGCCGAGAGTCGAGAGACCCGGGCGAGGAACAGCGGCGATCCGGCGGCCGCGATCGCCACGAACCACGCACCGCTCGGCGCAGGAAGCCACGCCTGCGCGGCGAAGACAGAGTAGATCGCGCCCCCGACCCACACACTCCATTCTGCCGTCGAGATCGAGCGTCCGAAGCCTGACGGAGCGCCAAGAGACCATCGATACCGCCGACCGATCCAGCAGACCGCGGACCAACAGACCACGAGCAAGCCGATCGCCGACGGAAGCTGCCTTCGTGGATAGCGGACGACGTAATGCTTGCCGTTCGACCAAGGGTCCGTCCCGTCGGTCGCGGAGAAGTACAACACCGCGGCGGATGGCCATCCTCGGCACTTGAAGGCATAGGCGCCGGCGCCGCGGATCGCGCGCGGCGACGAAACCCTCGGGCCCATCGCTCGCCCCTCCTCGAAGATCTCGACCCGGCACCCACCCGGCATCAGATTGCACACGCCCGGGAGGATCACGTGGCCGAGATCGCTTCCGGGCAGGATCTCGTCACCGGAGAACGTATGCTCCGCGTCGCCGAACAGGCAGGTCGCCGTCAGGTAGAGTGACAGGACGACCAGGGCCGCGAGCAGCACTGCCATGGCGCGGCTGCGTGCGCGACCCGCTGGGTGATGTGGCGGCGGCAAGAAGGGTCCTATGGGATCGGCTCGGTCAGCGTCGGGGGTCCGTCATCCCTCGTCCGTGAGGAGACGGGACCAGTCCAGATCGCGGCGAACAAGCTCGGTCTGCGGCTCTTCACGCAGGAACTGCACGTTGCTGTGGCGGGGATCACGGTAGTCGGTGATCTCGCCCTGCTCGAACTTTTCTATCACCTGCCGAATGCCCGCCTCGACGGTCCACACCGGTTCGAAACCGAGCCTGCCTCGGATCTTCGCGAAATCGACCCGGTAGTTCCGCTCGTCGACGTCGCCGCCCATGTTGACGATCCCGGCGCTCGGAACGATCGAGCCGATGAGCTGGGCCACCTCCTCGATCGTGTAGTTCTGCTCGTTGCTGCCGACGTTGAAGACCTCGCCGCCGACGACCGAGGTCGGCTGCTCCATGACTGCGAAGATGGAGCGTGCAGCGTCCTCCACGTGAACGAACGGTCTCCACTGCGCACCACCATAGACGGTGATCTGTCCCTCGGTGACGGCCTTCGCGGTCAAAAGGTTCACCACCAGGTCGAACCGGTTCCGTCCCGACAGCCCGTAGACCGTGGCGAATCGCAACACCGTCGGCTGGAACACCTGGTCGGTCAGTGACCGGAGCACCCGCTCCGAGCCGATCTTCGTCCGGGCGTAGAGCGAGACCGGGCGCAAGGCGGACCGTTCGTCCAGGACTTCGTCCCCCGCGCCGTAGACCGAACAGGTACTCGCGAAGACGAACCGTTGAACACCGTGCCCTTTGGCGATCTCCGCGATCATGCGGGTCGCCACCAGGTTGACCTCCAGGGTGAGGTCCTCGTCGAGAGCGCAGGCGGGGTCGCCCACGATCCCCCCGAGGTGGACGACCGCATCCACACCCGCCATCGCCCGGACCACCTGGTGCACCTCACGGAAATCGGCCTTGACGATCTCGAGCAGGGGATGGCCGAGATACTCGGACACCGGCCCTTCGCCGAAGAGCAGGAGATCGAGCAGCCGCACACGATAGCCGTTCCGCAGCAAGATCGGCAGCAGCGCCGACCCGATGTACCCCGCCCCGCCGATGACCAGCACTCTCGGGTGCTGCGACGATCCGAGCGTTCCGGTCCGCGCGTCTGCCCGCGCAGTCTCGGCCGTCGAGATCCGGCGCCACATGGCAGACCAGCCGCGCGCCAGCGTCAGCAGCCCGAGACTGAAGAGCCATCCCAGAAGCCACACCCCGCGCGGGATGAAGATGACGTAGTTGCCGGCGTAGGACGCGAAGGCCAGGACGAGGTAGCTGATGGTCACGGCCTGGGCCACCACGACGACCTTGTAGCGGCTCTGGTAGTAGCGGCCCCGTGTGTAGAAGCCGAACAGGAGGAACAGAGGGAGGGAGATGAGCGTCACGATCAACAGGTTCTGCCAGTACGCTCCGATGTAACGATCCAGCACGCGCGAGCTGTCGACCGAGATCCTCTGCACCTGGACCAGCCAGAGGAAGCGGATCACGAAGGCGGCCAGGAGGGCCATGGCGAGCATGACCGCGTCGGCAATCATGCGCACGAAGACCGACGGGGATGGGCTGAACTCCCTTAGCACCCTCAGCATTTCGCCATGTCTCTATATCGAGATGGTATGTCCATCGGCACTCCGCACCTAGCCACGACGCCGCGATGCCAACACGATGTCGGAGATTCGTTCCAGGTCCTCGTCTTCGAGCGCCGAGCCGCTTGGAAGGCACATCCCTTGGGAGAACAGCCGCTCGCTCACGCGCCCTCCCCGCACCTCGACGCCAGCGTACACCGGCTGCCGATGGAGAGGCATCCACAGTGGCCGAGCCTCGATCCGCTGTTCCTGCAGGGCATCGATGACCGCATCTCTCGTCGTGCCGAAGCGTTCCGGATCGATCGTGAGAGCGGTAAGCCAGAAGTTGGGAGAACCGTAGTCGGCAATCGGCATGAAGTCAACTCCCGGCACGTCTCCCAGGCGATTCGTGTAGTACTCCCAGATCCTACGTCGCCTGGCGATCCTTCGATCCAGAACCCTGAGCTGGCCGCGGCCGATCGCCGCGCAGACGTTGGACATCCGGTAGTTGTACCCGAGCTCGGAATGCTCGAAATGAGGCCCGGGCTTGCGGGCCTGGGTCGAGAGGTGTCGGGCCCTCTCCGCCAGATCCTGTCTGGACGTGACGAGCATGCCGCCCCCGGATGTCGTGATGATCTTGTTGCCGTTGAACGAGAAGGCTCCAAAGACGCCGAAGGTGCCGGCCTTCGTCCCTCGGTAGGTCGATCCGAGCGCCTCGGCCGCGTCCTCCACGATGGGCACCTCGTACTGCTCGCACACGGCTTGGATCCGGTCGTAGTCCGCGCACTGTCCCAGCAGATCGACGACGATCACCGCCCGCGGCAGAGTGCCGGCCTTGGCGCGGGCGTCGAGCTCCTCGCCCAGGAGCTCAGGGTCGATGTTCCAGGTTGCCTCGTCAGAGTCGACGAACACCGGCCTGGCCCCCTCGTACACGATCGGATTGGCCGAGGCGATGAAGGTCAACGTCGAACAGAGAACCTCGTCCCCCGGTTGGACGCCGAGCAGCCTGAGGGCCAGATGGAGGGCACTCGTTCCCGAGGCGACGGCCACGGCGTGGGCGGCCCCCACGTACTCTGCGAACTCCTCCTCGAACGCCGTGAGATGTGGTCCCACCGGGGCGATCCAGTTGGTCCGGAACGCCTCTTGGACCAGCTCCAGCTCGAACCCCTCCTCGGACATGTGAGGCGGCGAGAGATAGATCCTGTCGGCGGTCCTGTCGCTCGTCATGGAGACTCCTTGGGGCAATCTCCCGGACGGGATCCGATCGCCGGGAACACTGTCTGGACGATGTAGCTCAAGTCACGGACGAAACCGTAGTTCCGAACGTATTCCTTGTTGATCTCGACTTTCGTAGGGAACAGGACCTCAGCGTTGTATCTCTCCGGGTCGTCGACGCCCGTCAGAAGCTTCTCCTCATCCCTGAACTGCAGCGACGCCGGGCCGGTGATCCCGGGGCGGATCGACAAGACGATCCGGTCGTCACCTTCGAGGCGATCTGCAAACCCGGGGACCTCGGGTCTCGGCCCGACGATGCTCATCTCGCCGCGAACCACGTTGAAGAGCTGAGGGAGCTCGTCGATCTTGCTCCTTCGAAGGAAGCTCCCCAGCCTGGTGATCCGCGGGTCCCTCCCGGTCGTGACGTGGGTATCGAAGGCCGGGTCGTTCCTCATCGTCCGGAGCTTGACGATCCGGAAGGGACGCCCGAATCGGCCGATCCGCCACTGCGTGAAGAACCCCCATGCGCGGGTGTCGACCGTCGCCGCGACGAACCCCAGGACGATCAACCAACTGAAGAGAAGCAGGCCCACCGTCGCAGACAGGAGATCGAACGTGCGCTTCACCAACCGTTGTCCAAACGACAACGACCGCACGTCTGCTGCTCCACTCTGCTGCGCCATCTCGAACAAGCTCCGGCCCACGGTCGGTGACCGCTCTCTGGAGAACCTCTCTACCCTCGAGCCTCTCCGCTGTGTCCCACCCGTCGACTTCACGAAACTCGCTCAACGAGGCCAGCACGCCGCGAACGGTGCCCGGAGACTAGCGCCAAGCCTCGCGAAAGGTCAAGACGAGGTCGGGCGGCGGAAGCTCCAGCCCCGGGACGGCTCTCCGGTCACTCCAGATCGTCGACCGCGGGATATGCCGCCTTGAGCCCGTGGAGCCGGCCCAGCAGCTCCCCCAGGCCCGTCCCGAGACCGATCGTCGGACGCCAGCCGAGACCTCGCAGCCGGTCGTTCTCGGCAGCCAACGAGAGATGGGTCCGGATGTCCTGATCGGTGAAGCGAATCGTCGTCTCCGGGCGCTGGGCACGAACGGCCTCGGCGAGCTCCAGGATCGTCGGGCTCTCGGTGACGACGTTGTATGTCGTCGAGTCGAGCCCCCCCGCGTTGGCGACCAACCACCTGATCCCGTCACTCGCATCCTGGACGTGGACCACCGGCCGCCGCTGCTCGCCGGTGCCGTAGACCGTCAGGGAGCGTCCGACCCCGGCGAGGTAGCAGAACCGGTTCGCCACCGCCTGAAAGTCCATCACCGGTGCCGAGCCGTACAGCGTCGCCAGGCGGGCGATGACCGGGCGAAGCCCCCTGCCGGTCGCGGTCAGGACCGTCTCTTCCGAACGCCGTTTGGAGACGGCGTACGGCCCCATCGGGCGGCACGGATCGGCCTCGTCGAAAGGCCCTCCGGGACCGTAGACGGCGCAGGTGCTGGCCAGCAGGACTCGCTCGACGCCCACCTCCAGGCACGCCTCCACCAGTTGCCGCGTCCCCCAGTGGTTCACCTGCTCGAGCCAGACCGGGTTCTCGAAGCTGAACGGCGTCCTGACGACCGCGGCGAGGTGAATGACCCACTCGACGCCGGACAGCGCCCGCCGAAGGCTCGAGGGGTCGAGGACGTCCCCCTCGACGAGCTCGACCTCCCCGTCCCCGGGCAGATCGAGCAGGGCCTGGTGGCGCCCCCTCTGGAAATTGTCCAGGATGCGGACGACCGGCCGCCCGAGGCGATCGTCGCCCGCCAGATCCCGGATCAGGAGAGACCCCAGGTAGCCACAACCTCCGGTGACGAGAACCGTCGCTCGCGACCCGGATGAAGAGTCGTTCATCGTTCCTCCTTCGACTCCAGATGGAGACCGCACTCGGTCTTCTCCATCCCCTGCCAGCGCCCGGCTCGCTCCTCGCCCCCGTCCGCGACGGGCTGAGTACACGGTGCGCAGCCGATGCTCCGGTAGCCCGCGTGGGTCAAGGGGTGTTCGGCGAGACCGTGCTCCTCGATGTAGGACCGCACCTGCGCCAGGGTCCAGGTGGCCATCGGGCAGATCTTGAACAGCCCCCTGTCCAGCCAGGCCAGGATGGGCGTCTTCTTGCGGTGATGCGTCTGATCTCGCCGGATCCCCGTGACCCAGGCGGCGAGCCCCTGTTGAGCGCTTCGCAGCGGCTCCGTCTTGTTCAGGTAGCAACAGAGATCGGGGTCGGTCTTGTACGGCGGCGGACGCTTCGACTCGAGGCCCTCCGCCCGCCCACGGGCCGTCAGGACCCGGAGGTTCAGGCCGAGCGAGGCGACCAGTTGATCGCGGAAGGTCAGCGTCTCCTGAAAATGGAACCCCGTGTCCAAGAAGAGCACCGGCATCTCGGGTGCGGCCTGGCTGACCATGTGCAGGAGCGGCACGCTCTGGGTCTGGAAGGACGAGCTCAACGCGACGTCGTCCCCGAAGACCTCCCACGCCCAGCGCAGGATCTCCCGGGGATGGAGCGTCTCGAAGTCCGCGTTCAGGCGCTCCAGGTCCTCGGGGGCGGGCCGTCTCGGTGCGCCGTCCCTCGTCACCGGGACTCCCACGCCGCGCGCCCGATGGCCTCGGCGACGGCGCTCTCGAACTCGCGGTCGATCTTCGACCGGGAGAACTGTTCCGTGACGTACAGCCTGCCCCGCTCCCCCATCGCCTCGCGCTCGGCCGGATGGTCCCTGAGGTAGAGGATGGCATCGCGCAGGCCTTCGGCATCCTCGGCCTCGACCACCAGCCCGGCGCGGGCCGCTCGCAGCACGTCCCCGGTATCGCTGGGCTCGGAGCCACAATAGACGTACGCCGTACCGCTGCCCAGGTAATCGAACGTCTTGTTGCCGAGAATCGTCCCCCAGAACGGATTCTTCGGAAACAGGTTGACGCAGACATCGGCGGCCTGGCAGTAGAGCGGCATCTCGCTCCTCGGCCTCCGTCCCAGGAACTCGCAGCTCTCCAGGTCGTTGCGACGAGCGAACTCGATGTACTCCTGCTCCCGCTGGCCTCCCCCGATCAGGACGTACCGGATGCCTTCGTCGCCGCGGGTGAGGACCGCGGCCCGCAACAGAGTCATCAGGTCGGGGATGTGCCCCATGGTTCCGGCGTAGAGCACCACGAAGCGATCCCCCCAACCGTGCTCCGTGCGGACGTCGCGCCCGCTCCTCCAGGCCGCCTCGAAGATCGACTCCTCGTAGCCGTTCGGGACCACGCGGATCGCCTCGGGCTTCACCCCCAGCTCGATCATCCGGCGCCTCATCCCGGGAGCGACCGTCACGATGTACTTGGCCGACCTGAGCAGGAACCGTTCCATCGCCAGGGCGATGCGCCCGAGCCGATTGCCGCTGACATAGCCCGACGCCACGGCGGCCTCTGCCGGAAGGTCGCGGACCTCGAGCACGAACGGGCGACGGAACAGGAGAGACAACAGCAGGCCGACCATGGCCAGGGTCGGAGGGTAGTTCGCGGCCAGCACCACGTCCGGCCGGCGCCTGGTCACCGCGACGAGCAGAGCCGCGAGCGATTGGGACACGAAGTAGGCGATCCTCCGAAGCACGTTCGAGCGGTCGTTTCTCGTGCTCCACAGGTGCAGGAGCTCCACGCCATCGACCTCGACCGGCGTCGCCAACCTCCGCGACTCGACCAGCTTCTTGCCGGTGAGCGGATCCCAGTTCGGGATGGTCACCGTCACCTGGTAGCCCTCGGCGGCAAGATGCTTGGCCAGGACCCACGTCCGGAGGCCTCCGGCCTGTGAACCGGTCCGAAAGTGAGGTGCCAACCAGAGGACCGAACGGCTCACTCCGGGCTCCCGTTCGACGCCCGATGCCTGCCGGAAGTGTGTTGGCTGGAGACTGGCCTACCCATGAAGTACCCCCTACCGAGGGCGGAGAATATACCGCAAACGCGGTGAAGATCCCCCGCCACCGAGCGGCCCCCTTCCAGCGCTCTCGGGGCGCAAGACCTCTGATACGCTTCGCTCGCTCCGCCGCCCGTGGGGACGGAGAGCGGCAGGAGTCCGAGGTGACGATTGACCACGAGGGGAGCCATGAAACCTTCTGAAACCTGGAAGCGGCGCCGGGTCCTGATCACCGGTGTTTGCGGGACGGTGGGCCAGGAACTGCTGCGCCAGGTGCTCGCCCAGGAGCCGGAAACTGTCATCGGCTTCGACAACAACGAGAGCGAGCTGTTCTTCTTGACCCAGGAGCACGCCTCCAGGCCGGAAGTACACCTCTACCTGGGAGACGTCCGCGACCGGGATCAGCTCCACCGACTGATGCGTGGCATCGACGTCGTCCTCCACACCGCCGCCTACAAGCACGTGATCTTGTGCGAGCAGTCGCCGACGAACGCCGTCCAGACGAACATCCTGGGCTTGATCAACGTCATCGAGGCCGCCAGCGCCAACGGCGTAGGACGCGTGCTCTTCACGTCGTCGGACAAAGCCGTCAACCCGACCAACGTCATGGGAACCTCCAAGCTCATGGGCGAGCGCCTCATGACCTCGGCCAATGCGCACCGCGGCAAGGGCGGTCCGGTGTTCGCGGCCACGCGCTTCGGAAACGTGCTGGGCTCACGGGGCTCCGTGATTCCGCTGTTTCGGCGCCAGATCCGCGACGGCGGCCCCGTGACCTTGACCGACGAGCGGATGACCCGGTTCATCATGACGCTCGAAGAGGCCGTTCGCCTGGTCATGGACTCGACCTTCCTCGCCAGGGGCGGCGAGGTCTTTGTCACCAAGATGCCGGTGGTCCGGATCGCCGACCTCGCCGAGGTGATGATCGAAGAGCTGGCCCCCAGCCACGGCTTCTCTCGGGAACAGATCGAGATCAAGACGATCGGGAGCAAGGCGGGAGAGAAGCTCTACGAAGAGCTCGTCAACGAGGAAGAGACGAGGCGATCCCTGGAGCTCGACGACTATTTCGTCGTCCTCCCCGCGTTCAGATCTCCCGAGGAGGAGATCGATTACAGCTATCCGGGAATGTCGGACGTCGGGGTGAACACCCCCTACAACTCCAGCCTGATGGACCCCCTGTCCAAGGAGGAGCTCAGGAAGTTCCTTCGGCGGCACGGGCTTCTCGAGGAGGATCTGCAATGCGCGTCCTGATACTCGGCGGAGACGGTTACTTGGGCTGGCCGACGGCGATGGACCTCGCGAGCCGGGGTCACGAAGTCTGCGTCATCGACAACTACCTGCGCCGGACGATCGCACTGCAGACCCGCTCCGAGGCGTTGATCGCCACTCCCGACCTCGAACAGCGCGCGGAGCTCTTCGAGGCGGCCTCGGGCCACAAGATCAGGGTACAGATCGGGGATTGCACGGATTTCGCGACGATCGCAACGCTCTTCGCGGAGTTTCGACCGGACGCGGCGATCCACTACGCGGAGCAGCCGTCGGCCCCGTACTCCATGATCGGCCACGCCGAGGCGAAGCAGACCGTCGACAACAACCTCAACACGACCTTGAGCCTCGTCTGGGCCGTCCTGACCCATGCGCCGGACTGCCACATCATCAAGCTGGGCACAATGGGCGAGTACGGGACGCCGAACATCGACATCGAAGAGGGCTGGATCGACATCGAGCACAAAGGCCGGCGCGAGACGTTCTTGTTTCCACGCCAGGCGGGAAGCTTCTATCACACGACGAAGATCTTCGATACCGACCTGCTCTGGTTTTACGTTCGAACCTTCGGCCTGAGAGTGACCGACCTGATGCAGGGCCCCGTCTACGGCCTGTCGACCCCCGAGACCGCGCTGGACGAGCGGCTGATGCCGAACTTCCACTACGACGACATCTTCGGCACCGCCGTCAACCGGTTCCTGGTCCAGGCCGTGGCCGGGATCCCTCTCACCGTCTACGGCGAAGGAGGGCAGACGCGAGGGTACTTGAACCTCCAGGACACCCTTCAGTGCGTTCGGCTGGCCCTGGAGACGCCGGCGGAGCCGAACCGCCTACGCATCCTCAACCAGTTCACCGAGACGTTCTCGGTCAACGAGCTCGCCGACCGGGTCAAGACGGCGGGCGGAGACCTCGGCCTCGACGTGCAGGTTCAGCAGATCAAGAACCCACGCAAAGAGGCCGAAGAGCACTATTACAATCCAGTGCACTCCGGCCTCTTGGACTTGGGCCTCGAACCCCACTTCATGACCACCGATGTCTTGGTGGCGATGCTCCGGACGGTGCAGCGCTACAAGGATCGGATCGACGAGGCCAAGATCCTCCCCAGGGTCCGCTGGTAGCGGCCTGGGGAGGACGACAGCGGGCTAGCGGGCTCTCAGCCGCCCTGCTACTACTTCTCGGTGTCTGTGCTCGCGGCGAGCTTCTGGATCATCGTCTCGAGCTCGGCGACGCGCTGCTCGAGGCCCTGGATCCGATCGTCCCGCTCTTCGATCATCTTGTGCAGGCCCTGGATGGCGGCCATGTTGACCCCGGCCGCGTCCATCAGCCCGATGCGGCGGCTGCTGTCTCCGAGTCCGAACGCGGCCCGGAAGTCCTCGGCCATCGGACCCAGGTGACGGGTCTCGTCCCCCTTGAAGCTCCACTCCTCGATCGGCAGCGAGATGACCTTGCTCAGCACGTCCTCGCCGTCCATGTCGACGAAACCCTCTTTGAGCGTCCGGGACGAGCTCGTGTTGAAGGCGGTCGCGTTCATCTCGCCCGCGATCTGGAGGTCGCCCCCGCCGGAGGACTTGAACTCGACGACACCAGTTCCGACCTTGTTGAACTGGAAGGCGCCGCCGCCGACGATCGCCATGACCCACTGCTCTCCCGTGCTCGAGTCCTCGAGCGTGAAGCGGGGATAGCCGTTGTTCGACACCTTGAACAGCGTCCTGCTGGCGTTCGTCGGCGAGGACTCGACGACCTGGAGTCGCGTCGAGGCTCCATCGTCGCCCTGGACATCCAGCTTGAACGCGGGCGTCGCGGTCCCGATGCCGACGTTGTTCCCTTCGACGAAGAGCGTTCCAGTCTGTGCGAGGACGACCTGGGGGGCCACGGCCAGCCCGGCCACAGCCAGCACGATCACGCCGACGATCCTTCCGCGAATGCTCATTTCTTCTCGACCTCCAGCTAGTAGTTTGTGCTGTCGTCCCCAGCAAGTCCACTCGTTGGCGTCTCGTCAAGTACCTCGCGCCATTCCCGTCTGAAGACGGCGCTAGTCTATGAGGTCGTCGGCCGAAAGACAAGCTCGCGCGGGCCGGAACCGACGCCTCCGCGGCCTTCGTCACGTCCCGTAGGGGCCGCGCTCGCCGTGGCTGGCCGCGGTCCACATGGTCTATACTCAGGTCTCCCTCACTCCGAGCAGTATGAGGTAACGGAATCGATGAGCGCACCCTCTCCTGACCGCACGCAGGGCCAGCCTGCGCCCTTGACAGGCGTAGAGCCCCTGCGGCCGGAGCCACCACCGTTGGCCGGCGAAGATCTCGTGCGCTTCGTTCGGCGGCACGGCCTGACCATCCTGCTCGTGGCAGTCCTGACCGCCGCGGTAACCGCCGGCGTCACGGCGTTCCTGCTCCCGCCGAGCTTCCGTGCGTCCGCGACGCTGGTGGTCGTTCCTCCGACCTTCGCCTCGCAGCTCAAGCCTCCGACGATGTCTGTTCAAGGGTATAGGACGCTGCTCGAATCGGACGCGGTGGTGGCGAAGCTGACCCGCAAGCTCCAGGAAAGGGATCTTCTGGACACCTCCGACGTGCTGCGCGTGGGCGAGGAGCTGCAGAGCCATCTCTTCGTCTCCAAGCGCTCGGAGGAGAACGCGCTCGCTCCGATGATCGAGGCGGTGGTCGAATACCCGGACGCCGGCAAGGCGGCCCGCATCGCCAACACCTGGTCCGAGGTCTTCCTCGAACATACCCAGGAGCTCATGGCCAAGGCGACGACTCCGACGGCCGATTTCGTCGAGAGTCAATACCAGGAAGCCAACCGGGCGCTGCAGGATCTCGAGGCACAGCGGGTGACGACGTCGGCGGAGCTGGATCAGAACCTGAACAAGGTCACCGCGCAGTGGGAGCGCAAGATCTCTACCTTCCGTCGGGGCTTCGAGGACCGGGTCGCGGACTTCCAGGAAGAGACCCGGAAGCTCTTTCAGGACCAGCGGCGGAAGATCGACGACCTGGGAGCCAACCCCACGCCCGCCGCCGGCCCCGTCGTCGATCCGTCGTCCCAGCAGCTCACCGCCGGGACGCGAGAGCTCCTCCGCCGCATCCTGGTCGTCCGTGAACAGCTCGCCCAGACCCCCGAGCGCCTGCGACTCGAAAAGAGCATCTCCGACGACGCGCTGTGGGAAGCCCTGACCTCGCAAGGACGGAACGGAAGCGCGGCCGATTCCAGCGCCATCTGGGGCCAGAGCCTGCTCAGCGAGGAGATCAACCCGACCTACACAGAGCTGGCGCTCCGGGCGACCGAGATCGAGATCGAGCTGAGCAGCGCCGCCGACACCGCCGACGAACGCATCGAGGAGTTCACCTCGAACCTGAAGAGCCTCGAGCGCAGCCGCCGGACACTCTTGAACAAGCTGGCCGAGGAACGGCAGTCGGAGCTCACGGTTCTCCTCGGGGACCGACAGGTCGAGATCGACTCGGTCTCTCGAGAGAACCGGGCCCGCCTGGCGGAGATGGACCGAGACGTGGCGACCCGTCGTGATCTGGTGAGCGAGCTGGCCAATAATCGCAATCAGGCGAGAATCGCGAAGGCCCAGGAAGACCTCACCGACATCCGACTGGGAGCGGCGGCCGTCCCTCCCACCCGCCCGGAATCCAAGCGCATCCCCCTCAAGAGCCTGGTCGCCGCGTTGATCGCAGCCATCGGAGCGTTCACCGTCGCGCTGTTCCGCGAGATGGTGAACCGCTAGGAGTCCGCGCGCAAAGGAGGCGATGCGGCGGCATCGTCGACGACGAGCAAGGAAGCCTCCCTCTCCCCGCCCTCCTCCCGACGCCCCTTGGGGCGCACGACCTCCAGTCGGCCCCCGCTGGCCAGGTAGAGCGCCAATCCGAGCAGGCACCCGACATAGGCCGACACCGGGTGCGTCAGCAGCATGCCGGTCACCAGGGCCTGAAGGCAGAGCGCTCCGACGCTGACCAGGCAACCCAGGGTGACGGCCTTCTCCAACGGCCCGGGAATCGACGAAAGCCGCCGGAGGATGGGCCATACGATCAGGCCCAGGGTCGCGGCGAAGAAGAGCAGCCCCACCACTCCCATTCGATGCAACAATGCCAAATACGTATTGTGCATGAAGTGCTTCGTCCCGAGCGTCCCGCGGACGTACCCAACGTACTCGCGGCCGAGGCCGCGGCCGAAAACCGGAGCGTCGGCGACCTCCTCACCGACCACCACGTACTCGAATCTCCGCGTCTCGATTCCCTGGGTTTCCCCGGTCTCCAGTTGCTTCCTCGTGAACTCGACTCTGCGTGCGACGAACTCCGCCAGTGTCCCCCCGTCCACTCGGACGAACGACAGGGCGCACAACACCACGGCACCGACCGCGGCGCCTCGCAGGATCCGGCGCGCGGCGACGCGGAGAGGGCTGAGGAACAGGCCGGTGGCGAAGATCACCAGGACCGCCAGGATCTCCGAGGCCCAGATGCTGCGCTTGAACGTGACGAGCACGCTGGCGGTCGACAGGACCAGGGCGAGCCCCAGGAGGAGCCGCGTCGAGCGCGCGAGCGTCTCTCTCGCATTGAGAAACACGGAGACCAGAATCGGAAAGAAGATGAACGGACCGAGACTGACGCCGGCCAGGACTCCCCCGCTTCCGAGGTTCGCATCCTGCAGCGCCCGGGTATCCACCAAGAGGGAAGTCAGTCCCCCACCTCCCGACAGGTAGACCGCGATCTCCCAGGCGACGCTCACGCTGAAGACGAGAAAGACGACGCGCAGCTTCTCGCCGGCCGTCCCGTCGTTCCACAACGCGACCGCCGTCAAACACAACGCGAGATAGAGCTCGAAGACCTGGGCGAAGTCCGAAGCGACCTGGACAGACGGGTTTCCCACCCACAGCCCGTGCGCCGCGGCCAGGACGAGAAGCAGGGTCATCGTGCCCACCGCCAGCGCGACCGGCCGCCACCACGGGGGAACCGGACGACGCGCCTTGAGCGCAAGCGACAGCGCACCGGCGCCCAGCAGGCTGTAGCAGACTCCGTAGCTCCACGGCGACAGAGCGAGCCGCGCGTACACGACCAACGGGTTGTAGAAGGAGACGAGCAACAGGACGACGCTCCAGAGCGGCGAAACGAACATCCAGACGAAGATCAGGACCCCGACGAAGGGGATCGTGAAGCCGAGCGCCATTGGAGGTGGAAGCAGTACCGCGGCGGCAACCGCGACGATCGACGTCAACAGGAAGGGCAACCCCTTGTCGAGAAGGAGCCCACGGACGTCCATCCGATCCACCTTTCGATCCAGCTTCAACCGGGCCTCCGCCTCGTGAACGACAAAACGCGCGTGAGCATCGTCTCGAGCTCCGGCACTCGCAGGAGCTTGAGCGCCACCAGGTAGATCCCGCCGGCGATGGCGAGCGGTACGATCACCCCCGCCCCGTGGGCGAGGGACCTCGTCCCGTACAGTACGACAGCCATCGCTGCCGCCGCGGAGGCGATCTTGAGCAGCCTCCAGGCCAAGGTGCTCCATAGCCCCTTGGACAACGTTCCGGAGAGCGCGACGACGAGCAGGCCGAAGCTCGCCATCAGCCCCAGTCCGGTGCTGATCGCGACACCGTCGACCGCGAGGCGCCCCACCAGGAGAGCCGTCGCGACCACCTGGACCACGATCCCCGCACCCACCGCCAGCACCGAGCGGGAGCCACGGTGCTGCGCATAGAGGATCTGGAGGCAGAGGGCCACCAGGCTCGAGCCGACCAGGGTCAGCGTGTACCACTGCAGCAGGCGTGCGGTCGCCGCGGTGTCCGCGGCGCCGAAGGCTCCGTGCTGGAGCAGCAGGCTGATGATCGGCTTCGCCAGCGCGACGAACGCGACCACGAAAGGAAACACGCCCAGCAGGAGCATCGAAACACTCTGGACGATCGAGTCCTGGAGCCCTTTGAGGTCGGCCCTTGCGACCTGTTTCGAAAAGACGGGGAGATAGACCGTCGTGATCGCGTTCGCCACGATCAGCATCGGTGCGGTGCCGATTCTGTATGAATAGTTCAGATAGGCCAGAGATCCCGCGGGGAGCCACGACGCGAACTGGCGTTCGACCAGAAACCGTCCATAGAGCAGACACTGCGACACGACCACGGGGACGACCATCTTCCACAAATACCCCACATGGGGTGTTCGGAGACTCAGGCTCGCCGGCCGGTACTGGACCCCCACGGACCGGCTCGCCACGGCCATCAGACCGACCTGCACGAGCGCACCGGCCGTCCACCCCAGGGCCACCGCCGTGATCCCGATCCGGCGCGCGAGCGCGAGCGTGAGCGCGACGACCGTGACGTTCGTCACCAGGGCCCGGGCACTGGGCAGAGCGAAGCGGCCGCGGAAGTTGAAGTAGGCCCCGAGAAGCGCCGCCACGGTCACCAGCACGATCACCGGGACCATGACCCGAAGCAGGTGCGCCGCGAGCTCCTCCACCTGTCCGTCGAGGCCGGGCGTCACCAGCCGGATCCAGGTGCGCGGGAAGAGCAGGCCGAGCAAGGCGATCGCCGCGGTCCCGAGCAGCAGCCAGTTCGCGACCACGCTGATGGCTCGAACGCCTTCGGGCGGAACCCGACCCTCCCCTTTGGAAAGGTGGAACAGACCCGGCAGGAAGCCGGCGCTCACGGCTCCGGTGGTGACCAGGGTCAAGACCAGGTCCGGCACCGTCCGTGCCGCGACCAGGGCGTCCACCTCGACTCCCGCGCCGAACAGCGGCGCCACGATGAGGTCCCGGACGAGCCCACCCAGCCGCCCCAGCAGGAGCATGACCGCGACCACGGCGGCAGAACCGATGACCTGCTTCTCCGTCAGGCCGCGGGACGCACCACCGACCGCTTGCCGGCCCGAGGGATTGGGGGGTTCCTTGGTTCCCACTTCACTGCTCCGTATACTATGCCTCGCCCGTCTGGCGCCCGGTCGGGCGCCACCCTTTCACCGTCGCAACATCGTGCAACGGTGCGTCGAGCGTCTGATTGTCCCTACTCTGGAGACCGGCCGTTGAGTTACCACCCGATCGTCATCATCGGCGCCCCCCGATCCGGCACGAACATGCTCCGGGACGTGCTGACGAAGCTGCCCGGGTTCGGCACGTGGCCTTGTGACGAGATCAACTATATCTGGCGCCACGGCAACGCCGGATTTCCGACCGACGAATTCCGTCCGGAGCAAGCCAACCCCCGAGCGGTCGCAACCATCCGACGTGCGTTCGATCGCTTGAGCCGCCAGGGGTTCACCCACGTCGTCGAGAAGACCTGCGCCAACTCGCTCCGCGTCCCGTTCGTCGACCGGGTTCTGCCGGAGGCGCGCTACCTCTACATCGTCCGGGACGGCTGCGACGCGACCGCGTCGGCGATGGACCGGTGGCGCGCGGAGCTCGATCTTGCCTACATCGCTCGCAAGGCGCGGTTCGTCCCCTGGACGGACGTGCCGTAC
This sequence comes from uncultured Acidobacteriota bacterium, assembly GCA_963843755.1. GTDB lineage: Bacteria > Acidobacteriota > Thermoanaerobaculia > Multivoradales > DATKCC01 > CAWJLS01. The sequence continues at coordinate 214,697 of CAWJLS010000007.1, read as the reverse complement.
TACGCGTCGCGGTTCCTGGTCAACCGCCTCCACCGGCTGGTCGGTGAACAACGTCACGTGGCCAGTTGGGGGCCCCGCTTCGGGGGCATGAAAGAGATCCTCACCGAGCAGGGCCTGGCCGCCGTCTGCGCGGCGCAATGGGCCCACTGCGTCGCCAGCTCCGACCGCGCGTTCGCCGAGGTCGAGCCGGCACGGGTGCACACGCTCTCCTACGAGCGCTTCGTGACGTCGCCGCAGGCAGAGCTCGGGCGCATCGTCGACTTCTTGGGAGTCGAGGCTGACAGAAGCGCCGTCGAAGAGGCCGTCTCCGAGGTGACCGATCGGAGCGTGGGCAAGGGCAGGAAGAAGCTCACCGAGGCCGAGCTGGAGCTCATCGAGCCGCTCCTGGGACCTCAGTTGGCTCGTCACGGCTATACGGAGCCCATCTAGAACAGGCTGGCGGCCCGGCGTTCTAGCCGGACCGCCAGCCGGGCGAAGCCTCGGTCAGGCTCCGCCATCGTAGACCGGGCGGGGACTAGTCCTCGCGCGGACCCGTGACGAGCGCCTCGAGGGCCTCGACACGCTTCTCGAGGTCGGCCTTGTCGCGCTTGAGCTCCGCTACCTCCTGGTCGCGCTGCTCGACCATCTTCTGCAGGCCCTGAATCGCGACCAGCGCCACACCGGCCTTGTCCGACGGCGCGATGTGATGCGAATCGACGCCGACACCGAACGCCGCGTAGAAGTCCTCGGCCATCGGACCGATGTGACGCGTACCGGTCTCGTCCGCCGTGTAGCTCCACGAGGTCACCGGCAGCGCGCTCACCCGGTCGAGCACCTGCTGGGGATCAAGGGCCTCGAAGCCGGTCTTGACGGTCCGGCTCGAGTTCTCGGTCAGCATCCCGCCGATCGTCATGTTTCCGCCGGCCGAAAGCTGCAGCTCGATCGGGGCCCCCGACCCGGACGCGTTGATCTGGAAGACCCCTCCGTTGGTTACGGTGTAGGTCCAGGAGCCGTTCGAGCCGGCGTTGGTGTTCGAGAAGAACAGCGTCGGCGGACCGTTGTTCTCGAGCCGGAGCAGGTTCCGGTCGGTCGCCGTGGTGTTCGTGTTCTCGATGTGCACCTGACCGTCAGAGCCGATCGAGTCGTCACTGAAGACGTGCAGCGGAGCGTCGGGCGAGAGGGTCCCGATCCCGATGTCGTCGTCGGTGTCGATCACCAGCGCGTTGCTGCCCGCACCGGGACGGATTCGGAACGGAAGCGTCGAGCCGTTGGTGGCGTCGCGGATGAAGAAGCTGGTCTCGTTGCCGGCCACGTCCCAGGTCTGGGGCGCGAAGCCGGACGAGCCGTCCTGCTGCAGCCGCAGGGTCGGGGTGTCGCCGTCGACCACGTGGATCTCGGTCGACGGAGTCGACGTCCCCAGGCCGAGCCGGCCGCCGTCGTCGACGTACAGGGAGTGGCTGGGAGCACCCGCTTCGACGGTGAACGGCGTCCTCGCACCGCTGATGTCGTCGATCGAGAACTTGCTCTTGCCGCCGTTGGCAGAGTCGTTTGCGGTGAGCTGCCAGTCGTTGCGCGGGAAGCTCGCGGCGGTCGACGTGTCGTCGAACTTGATCCGCAAGTTGTTCTCCTTGAGGCGAATCGTGTCGAAGCCGAAGCTCTCGCCGCTGACACAGTCGAAGCCGATGCAGGCGCTGCCGTCGACGATCAGGTCGTCGTTGATGACGAAGTCCTTGGGCGCCAACGTCGCTCCGTCGCCCGCGGCACTGCCGGTGGCAGCCGGGGCGGCGGCGAGCGCCGCGCTCCCCAACGGGCCGCCGGTCGACCGAGCTGCAAGGGTAGCGCTCTTCTCGCTCTCCTCACCGGAGGTCGGATCGATGATCGTGCCGTCGACCACCGAGAAGCTCGCGCTGTCGACGCTCGGGCCGGCGGAGATCGCACCCTTCTGCCAGAACAACCACCAGACGTCGTCCTCCTTGCCGGTACCTCGAGAGGCCTCCAAGGCTTCCCGCACGCCCGAGTCGATCGTCGGCGTGAATCGGAGCTGCCAGGTGTAGTGCCCGTCGAGCGTCCGCTTGACCTGACTGAGGTCGAAGTAGATCTCCTCGCCGGGCTTGAAGGTCTTGACGATCTCCTCGCACGGACCCGAGATGGTCAGAATCGCCCGGTCGTACTCGTACCGGACGATCGGGGAGAAGAACACCGCGTTGTCCTTGTAGACGACATCGGCCACACGGCCGTTGTCCAGTGGCCCACAGATCTGGGCCCCCACCGCCGAAGCACACAAGGAGAGTGCGACGACGGCTCCGCAGATGGCTAGCGATACCTTCGATGACACAAGATTTCTCGACACCTTCTTACCTCCTGTCAGGATTGGCTTCGCCCCCTCCGGCGGGGCGGATGTTCGAGCCTGCTTTCGAAAGCGGGCTCCGTAGGGGTCGGTCCTCCAAAGAGGAACGAATCTCAGACTGCGAGAAATCGGCCAGGAGCGTAACATACATAGTCATCAGTCGATACGGCCCCTCGAGCGGGTGTGGGTGACCGGCCGAACGGAGCGACCGGTTACCCCGTCGAAGCATGGAACGTCCAAGAACGCGCCGATCCCTCAGCCGACCTCTCGACGAGCAGCGCCTCCAGCGCCTCGACCTGACGATCCTTCTCCGCGACCGCGTACTGGACCGGTCGCCTGGAACGCTGTCTTCGCCGAGCGGCTCGAGAGCTCGGTGAGAGTGCCCCCGATCGTCACGTCGTTGACGCGGAGCTGCCAGTTGCCGGAGAGCAGGTGTGATCGATTCGTCACAGACGGCGAGGTCCCTGGAAGGGGCCGGAGCGGAGGACTGCGCCGGGTCGACCCGCCGTGCGGTCCTCCCGACCCGAGTCGCCGCCCTCTTGGATCGCACGTCGAGGTCCCTACGATGAGGTGAGCCGGACGGAGCGAAGCGTTTCCGCGGCAAGTACTCAAGCTCACGAAGGCTTCTCGACGCCCGGGGTGAGAGTGCACGAAGGGCCCGGCGGGAGCCGGGCCCTTCGCCACCGACGCTTTTCGCGACCGAGGACTCAGCGCTCTTCGGTCAGCAGCGCGAGCGCGCTCTCGAGCTTGTCGATCCGCGCCTTCAGGTCCTGGATCTCGGCGTCCTTCTCGTCGACCACCTGGTTGAGGCCCTGGATCGCCGCCAAGGCGACACCCGCCTTGTCCGACGGCGCGATGTGCTTGTCGTCGGAACCGACCTTGAAGGCGGAATAGAAGTCCTCCGCCATCGGTCCGATGTGCCGGGTGCCGGTCTCGTCCGCCGTGTAGCTCCACGAGGTCACCGGCATCGCGCTCACCCGGTCGAGCACCTGCCGGGGATCGAGCGCCTCGAAGCCGGTCTTGATGTCCCTGCTCGAGCCCTCGGTCAGCATCCCGCCGATCGTCATATCGCCACCAGCCGAGAGCTGGAGCTCGATCGGAGCACCCGACCCGGACGCGTTGATCTGGAAGACCCCTCCGTTGGTGACGGTGTAGGTCCAGGTCGCGTTCGACCCGGCGTTGTTGTTGTCGAACCGGAGGGTCGGTGGACCGTTGTTCTCCAGGGTCAGCAGATTCCGGTCCGCGGCGGTGCCGCTCGTCTCCTCGACCTTGATCGCGGCGGAGCCGTCCGAAGCGCGGACGTGGAGCCTGGTATCCGGCGACAGAACGCCGATCCCGATGTCGTTGTCCGAGTCGATGACCAGGGAGTTGCTGCTCGCACCCGGCCGGATCCTGAACGGCAGGGTCGATCCGTTGGTCGCGTCGCGAACGAAGAAGCTGGTCTCGTTACCGGCCAGGTCCCAGGTCTGCGGGGCGAAGCCCGACGAACCGTCCTGCTCCAGGCGCAGACCCGGGGAATCGCCCTTGACCAGGTGCATGCGCAGCACCGGGTTGGAGGTGCCGACACCGACGTCACCGTCCGACTCGACGTAAAGGGCGTTCGAGCGGACCCCTGCCTCGATCTTGAACACCGGGTCCTCGGCGCACCCCCCCTGGCTCGAGTTGCCGCAATCGTTCACGGCGAGGTAGCTTCCGCCGCCGCTCGAGTTGGAGTTGGCCTGGATCTCCCAGTCGTTGTTCGGGAATCCGGAGGCCGTCGACGTGTCGTCGAACTTGATCCGCGTGTTGTTCTCCATCATGAGGATGGTGGTGTCGGAGAACGTCGGGCTGGTCGGACAGTCGAAGCCGACGCACAGGCTGTTGTGGATGATGCCGTCGGAGTTGGTGAGCACGCTGCCCTTGGGCACCAGGGTCGCCTCACCGGTCGCGGCAGTCGCGGTCGTGGCGATCAGGGAACCGGCCGCACCCTGCTTGGTCGCGACGGCGGCCGACTTCTGGGACTCTTCGCCGGTCGCGGGATCGAGGATCGAGCCGCCGACCACGCTGAAGCCCTCGTTGTCGACGCTCGGGCCGGGCGCAATCGCCCCCTTCTGCCACAGGGACCACCAGACGGCGTCCTCCTTGCCGGATCCCCGGGACGATTCGAGCATCTCGCGAACCTCCGGATCGACCGCCGGCGAGAAACGGAGCTCCCAGTTGTACTGACCGTCGAGCGTCCGCTTGATCTCGCCCAGGTCGAAGTAGATCTCCTCGCCAGGCTTGAAGGTCTTGACGAGGGTCTCGCACGGTCCGGAGATCGTCAGGGTCGCGCGCTCGTACTCGTACCGGACGATCGGGTCGAAGAAGACCGCATTGTCTTTGTAGAAAACATCTGCCACGCGGCCGTTGTCGAGCGGACGGCAGGTCTGCGCCGGGACCGGCGCGGACGTGGTGGCAACGACGACAAGCACCAGGATCGCAGTGACGGTTGCAGAAAGTCTGGACATGTTCTCCTACCTCCTGTCAGGGTCTTGCCCCCCAAGTCGGGGGGGCGCGAGGGGCTCGGCCTCCTGGCCGAGGGGCTCAGCCGGGGATTCTCACCAGCGGCCTCCGAACAAAGGAACAAAGAAGTGCAGAGGGGATAGCGTCGTGACTTTACCACAGAAATAGCCTGGTGCAAATGGGCAAATGGTCCTGCAGCCCGCCGTCGAGTGCTCCAGTGACGGTGGGAAGGGCGGCCTACCCAGGCGGCATGGGGTGGCACCGCGGCCGTTCCCCCCGACGAAAACGGGCCGGGGCTCGATGCACTCGAACCCCGGCCCGAAGCCGTTCAGACTGTGCTGCGTCTAGCGCTGCTCGACGAGCTTCTCGAGGGCGTCGAGCCGTGCATTCAGCTCCTCGATCTGCTGATCCTTCTGACCGAGCAGCTCCGTGGTCTCCTTCTTGACCTGGGCGATCTCGGCCTCCTTGGCCTGAAGAGCTTTGTTGAGGCCCTGGATGGCCAAGAGCGCCACGCCCGCCTTGTCCGAGGGCGAAATGTGCTTGTCGTCGACGCCGACGTTGAAGGCGGCGTAGAAGTCCTCGGCCATCGGACCGATGTGACGGGTACCGGTCTCGTCCGCCGTGTAGCTCCACGAGGTCACCGGCAGCGCGCTCACTCGGTCGAGCACCTGCTGGGGATCGAGCGCCTCGAAGCCGGTCTTGATGTCCCTGCTCGAGCCCTCGGTCAACATCCCGCCGATCGTCATGTCACCACCGGCGGAGAGCAGCAGCTCGGTCGGCGCGCCCGACCCGGACGCGTTGATCTGGAAGACACCGCTGTTGTTCACCGTGTACGTCCAGGTGGTGTTGGCAGACGCGTTGTTGTTGCGGAAGAAGATCGTCGGCGGACCGTTGTTCTCCAGCGTCAGCAGGTTCCGGTCGGCAGCCGACGAGCTCGTCTCTTGGATCGTCACCGCAGTCGTGCCGTCACTGCCCTGGAAGATGCCGTCGCCTCGGACGTCCAGCTTTGCCGACGGGCCGGAGGTCCCCAAGCCCACGTCGCCGTCGCTCTTGACGTAGATCGAGCTCTCCGGCGCGCCGGGCTGGATCCGGAACGACAGCTTCGAGCCGTTGGTCACGTCACGGACGAAGAAGTTGGCCTCGTTGCCGGCCACGTCCCAGGTCTGCGCGGTGAAGCCGTCCGAGCCGTCCTGATCGAGGCGCAGGGTGGGGGTATTGCCGTCGACCACGTGCAGGTTGACGGCCGGGTTCGAGGTCCCGAAGCCGATGAAGCCGCCGTTCTCGACCAGCAGTGCGTTGTTCGGCGCACCCGCCTGAACCTTGAAGGGCGTCTTGCCGCCGGTGATGTCGTCGATCGCGAAGTAGCTGGCGTCGCCGTTGTTCGAGCCGTTGGCGGTGAGCTGCCAGTCGTTGGACGGGAAGCTGCCGGAGTTCGACGTGTCGTCGAACTTGATCCGCAGGTTGTTCTCCTTGAGGCGGAGGGTGTCGAAGCCGAAGTTCTCGCCATTCGAGCAGTCCATGCCGATGCAGGCGCTGCCGTCGACGATCAGGTCGTCCGCGATCACCTGGTCCTTGGTCGCGATCCCGTTGGCGCTCGTGTTCTGGCCGGCGCCGGGCTCCTTGGCGCCACCCGAGACGATGGCACCGTCCCGGACGACGAAAGCGCCGGTCAGCGGCTCGATCCGGGCCGGCAGGATGCCGGCCTTGCGCAGGCTGGCGACGCTGGCGCCGTCGCGGCGCGCGGCCGCGAGCGCCTCACGCGCCGTCTTGTCGAGCTGCGGAATCGCGCGCAGCTCGTAGGTGTAGCTCCCGGCGGGGAGAAGCTGGCCCTCGCCGTCGAACAGGCTGAAGCTGGCAGCCTGGCCGGCGTCGAAGGTCTTCTCCATGTGGAAGCCCTGGGGGCCGGAGACGGTGAGCTTCAAGCCGAAGCTACCGGCCGCGGTCCAATCGATCTGGGTCGCGCCGACCTGAGCCGTAGCCGCCGGGCCTGCGGCGAGAGCGGCGCCTGCGAACAGCAGGGCAACGCCACAGGCGAGTGCCACCGTGCGCATGATGTTCTTGTGGGACATGTTCAATCCTCCGTTGTCTTGGGTCCGTTCCGTAGGGTCACCGCACAGGGGACTCGGTGGTTGCGCCGCCGGGTCGGGATATGAATTTCATCGAAGATGACCTGGAAAAATGTTAGCGCTGAACCTACCCGTTTGGGCGGTTCAAGTCAAGCGTTTTCAGCCAAACCCTGAGAGATTAACCGCCGTGCATACAGGTACTTACGAAATGGCGCTTCAGTCCCCCTGCCCCGGCGGGCGGCACGGGGGGCCAGCCTCGTAGCGCGCCAGCGCGGCCTGGAGCGCACCGAGCCGATCCGCCGAGGCGGTCGCCGCTTCGGCGCCGAGGACCTGCCGCTGCCACTGGGCCGCCTCCGCGCACTTACCGGTCTCTGCCAGCGCCTCGGCGAGCACCTCCGCGTGGACGGTGGTCGGCTGCGCCTTGAACAGCCGCTGCCCCAGGTCGACGGCACGGGCGCCGTCGCGAACCGAGAGATCCGGCGACGCCGCCAGCAGGCGGGTGAGGCCGTAGACCACGTCGCCGTCCTTCGGCAGAAGGCCGTAGGCGGAGTCGAGGGCCTCTTCCGCGTCGTGGTAGCGGTGGAGGGAGACCAGCAGCGACGCCAGCTCCATCCGCGCATCGCCTGAGAAGGGCGCCAGGTCGACCGCCTTGCGGTCGGCCTCCAGGGCGTCGTCCGTCCGTCCCGCCGTGCGTAGCGCCCGGCCCAGCTCCAGATGCGCCTCGCCGTCTCCCGGCTCGCCGTCGACAGCCGCCTGGAGGTGGGAGATGGCCTCGTCGATCGGGCCGCGGCGCGCGAGCAGCACTCCCAGGTCGAAGTGGGCCGTCACGTTGTCCGGCTTGGTGTCAAGAGCGCGGCGGAACTGCTCGATCGCCCCGTCGAGGTCGCCGCTCTGCCCTAGCGCCGAGCCCAGGTTGATCCGGGCGGCCACGTCGTCCCCGTCTGCATCGAGCGCCTTGCGGAACTCGGCGACGGCGTCGTCGTAGCGCTTGGTGCGGAACGCCATCCGCCCCCGCAGCACGTGCACGCGGCTGCCCCGCTTGAGATCCGCCAACTGGTCGATCAGCGGGTCGGGCGGCTTGATCCCCACCTTGCCCGCCTTGCTGAGCTCCTCGCGCGCCTTGTCCATGTTCCCTTCCGCCCGGTAGGCCATGCCCAGCGGGTAGTGCAGCCGGTCGGCCGCCGGTACCTTGGCGAGCGCCTTCTCGAACAGGTCGATCGCCTCGCCGTTCTCACCCTGGGCCAGCTTGGCCCGGCCGAGCAACGCCTCGGCGGAAGGCTGCCCCGGATCGATCTGGAGCGCGCGCTCGGCCGCCGCCTGGGCCATGTCGTTGCGGCCGAGCTCCAGGTAGACCTCGCCCAGGTGGACCATCGCCGCGACGTCCGTCGGATGGATCTTGAGGGCCACCGCGTAGGCCTTCTCGGCGTCCGCGAACCGGCCGACCTTCTGGAGCAGGTAGGCGTGGTAGTAGGCCCAGCGAAAGTCGCCGGGCGACAACAGCCGGGCGTCGGTGTAGGCGAGGTCGGCCGGATCGTTGAGCTCGTAGGCCTGGTAGAGGCGGCCGAGCTCGCCGTAGGCCTCGGCCCGCTCGGCCCGGGTGGCGGTGCTCGACGACAGGGTCTCTTCGAGCACCGCGCGGCTCTCGCGGAGCTGGTCGGCGACGACCCCTTCGAGCCCTTCGAGCGACGGGTGCGGCACCGGCACCGGCTGGGGCTCGGTGTCGGCCGCCGCGGGCTGGCCGGCCGCCGGCGGGCGGCGCAGGAAGGGTGGCGGCTCCTGGCCCCGGGCACCACAGGGGAGGAGCAGCAGCCCGCCCAGGAGCACCGCCAGCCCCACGGCGGGGCCCAGGGTGGAGCCGAGGGTGACCCGCCGGGCGTCTGGCGGCGCGCCGGGCTGCGCACCGGGCCCGTCGGGGCCCATCGATCCGTTCGTCCGCGTCACCGTCGTCCAGCTTCCGGCCGTCCAGGCCCTCTTCATCCAGATCAAGGTTCCGTCCTCTCCTCAGGTTCGTCGATCACCCACCACGCTCCCGGCTCCAGACCGACCAGGCGGCGCTCCCGGCCGTCGGGCCAGGTGAGGCGCACTGCGGTGACCGGCGCATCGCCCAGGCCGACCACCACCCGCGGGTCGGTCGCCGAGGCGAAGCTGCCGTCGGACCGCACCCGGCGCAGGAGCGTCGGCGCACCGTCGCGGTCGACGGCGACCCGGGTCCCGAGCGCCGCCGCCCCTCCCTCGCCGCGCCGGATCACCATCCCGAGCCACGGCTTTCCCCGGCCCGCGTGGTTGACCAGCAGGCGGGCGGGGCCGTTCAGGTTGACCACCAGGGCGTCGAGCGCGCCGTCGTCGTCGACGTCGCCGAACGCGGCCCCCCGGCTCACCTCGTCCAGCTCGAAGGCGGCGCCGCCCTGCCGGCTGACGTCCTCGAACCGCTTGCCGCCGACGTTTCGGTAGAGCTGGTTGCGCTGCTCGAAGGGGAAGGCGTCGCCCTCGCGCGCCAGCGGCTCGATCGTCCGTACCTCGCCGTTGAGCACCAGCAGGTCGAGCCAGCCGTCGTTGTCGAAATCGAACCAGCCGGTGCCGAACCCGGTGTACGGGTAGCTCGGCGCCGCCAGCCCGGTCTCGACCGTGCGGTCCTCGAACAGGCCGCCGCCGTCGTTGACGTAGAGCGTGTTGGTCTCGCCGTTGATGTGGGTCATGAACAGGTCGAGGTCGCCGTCGCCGTCGAAATCCCCGGCGTCGATCCCCATGCTGCCTTCGGGCGAGCCCTCCCGGTTGAGCGCCACGCCGGCCAGCAGCGCGTCGTCCTCGAACGAGATCCCCCCGGCGGGTCCGGGCCCTCCTGTCCGGTGAGCCCCCGTCGTGTTGCGCCACAGAAAGTTGGCGGCGCCGTCGTTGGTGACGTAGACGTCGGTCCAGCCGTCGTCGTCGAGATCGGCCGCCAGGGCACCCAGCCCCGGCCCCGGCTTGCGGCCGATGCCGGAGGTGTTCGAGACGTCCTCGAACGAGATCGCCCCCCCGTTCTCGGCGGGATCGGTTCGGTTGCGCCACAGCCGGTCGGCCAGCGGCTTGAAGTCGGACGGCCCGCAGTAGTCGCGCCGGCTGCTCGGGGTGAAGCAGCGCGGGTTGGCCTCGAGATCGACCACCACGTAGGCGACCTCGAACAGGTCGAGCCGCCCGTCCCGGTCCGCGTCGAGGAAGGTCGCCGCCGTGCTCCAGCGCGGGTCTTCGACTCCGGCCGAGGCGGTGACGTTCTCGAACGTGCCGTCGCCCCGGTTGTGCCAGAGCACGTTCGGTCCGTACTCGGTGACGTAGAGGTCGGTCCACCCGTCGCCGTCCACGTCGGCGGCCGCGAGCCCGGTCCCGAAGGAGGTGCCGGCGATCCCGGCCGACGCCGTGACGTCGACGAAGTGCGGTGTGAACGGCGCCGCCCCTTCGTCTGCCGACGGCGGTCCGACGTCGTTCCTGTACAGCCGGTCCCCGCCCCGGTCGCCCCGGTCGTCGGCCGGCGACCGGCTCCCGGTGGCGTCCCCCTTGCCGGGCCGGAGCCGCCCTCCCTGGACCAGGTAGACGTCCAGGTCGCCGTCGCCGTCGTAATCGACCAGCCCGCCGCCGCCGCCCATGATCTCCGGGTAGTAGAACTGCCCCGACATGCCGTTGGTGTGGACGAAGTCGATCCCCCACTGGGCGGCGCGCTCGACGAACAGCGGCTCCCCGGAGGCGGCCGGACCGCCCTGGTCCGGCCCGTCGCCCCGTGCGACCGGCGCGGCGAACAGGGCGGCGGCCACGACTGCGGTGGACAGGACAGGGAGGATGAGCCGGCGCGCCCGGGACGGAGCACCGGTGCAGGCACGGCCGACGGACGTGGGGGATGGCGGAGGGGATGCGTGCGGAGACACGCCGCCGAGTCTACCTCCCTTCCGGAGCCCGGCTTCCACGTCGCCTCCGGCGGCACGGTCACGGCCGTCATCGTGCCCTGCCCCCAACCAGGACGGGACCCAGGACGGGACCGCGACCGGCGCAGGACGAGCCCCGGTCCGCGATAGAGTCGCCGCGCCATGGACGAGCGCGAGCACATCTGCCTGATCACCACCGGCGGCACCATCGAGAAGGTCTACGACGAGCACACCGGCGAGCTGGTCAACCGGCGCTCGATCGTCCGGCGCATGCTCTCCGAGCTCCGCCTGGAGGGGGTCGAGACCGAGATCGTCGAGCTGATGAGCAAGGACAGCCTCGACATGGTCGAAGACGACCGGTCCAGGGTCGTCGATGCGGTGCGCAAGGCCCTCGCCGAGGAGCCTCGTCCCGCCGGCATTGTCGTCCTCCACGGCACCGACACGCTGGCCGAGACCGGTGAGCGGGTGGTCGCCGCCCTCCCCTCCCCGGAGGTACCGGTGGTCTTCACCGGCGCCATGCGACCGTTCGAGATGAAGCGCTCGGACGCCCTCCAGAACCTCACCGAAGCCCTGTTCGCCACCCGGGCGCTCGCCCCCGGCGTCTACTGCGTGGCCCACGGCCGGGCGCTCCCCTTCCCCGGCGTCCGGAAGGACCGGCAGAAGGGCACCTTCGTCCGCCCGGCTCCCAGCCCCGCGTAGCCTCTCGAGTCTTCCTCTCCGACCGGATCGGCACCCCGGTGCCGCGCCCGGTCCCGCGCAGGCTCCGGCCCGCGCCCACGGCGGTTCGGCCACCGTGTCCCGAGCTTCCGATATTTCGTACTTGAATTGATATGGACTCTCGTATCGAGAAATCCCGCGCACAGAGATAAGGAGAACGACTCGATGATCACCCCCCGTTCCCGCCGTCGTTCCGCCCGCCGTTCGTTCCGGACCCTCCGCACCGGTCGCGCGGCCCTGGTCTGTCTGGCCGCCCTGACCTTCCTTTCGGTGCTCACGACCCCCGCCGTCGCGTCGGGGGTCCACTTCACGGACGTGACCGCCAGCCTGCCCGACGTCGCGGCTTTCCGTCGGGTCCCGTCGGCGACCCTGGCCAACGCCCGCAGCGTCCAGGCCCTGGGGACGGCCTTCCTCGACGACTTCATCGGCCCGTCTCCGATCAAGCCCCACGGCGCCCCGGGCGTCGCCCTGCTCGACTATGACGGCGACGGCGACCTGGACCTCTACGCCACCAACGGTCCCGGCGGCGCCAACGCCCTGTTCTCCAACCAACTGAAGGAGACCGGCACCTTCGGCTTCGTCGACGTCGCCGTCGCCGCCGGGGTCGACGCCACCGACCAGGACTCGACCGGCGTCTGCTACGGCGACATCGACAACGACGGCGATCCGGACCTCTACGTCCTCGGCCGCGGCGAGCCCGACCGCCTGTTCGAGAACCTGGGCGACGGCACGTTCGCCGACATCACCGCCGCCAGCGGCACCGGCGGCGGCAACCTCGCCTCCACCACCTGCTCGATGGCCGACTTCAACGGCGACGGTCTGCTCGACATCGTCGTCGCCCACAGCTTCGACATGGCGTCCAACCTGGCGATCTTCGTCGTCCCGTACGCCCTCAGCGAGCCCAACCAGCTCTTCCTGAGCGCCGGCAACAACACCTTCGTCGACGCCAGCGCCAGCTCGGGCGTCGGCGCCGTCCAGGAGATCACCTGGTCGGTGGCCGCCGTCGACCTGAACCAGGACGGCATCGTCGACATCGTCACGGCCAACGACAACGGCGCCATCCCGTTCGCCTCGGCCGGCGGCATCGACCGCGGGCTGCTGCGCTACCTGGTCAACGACGGCACCGCCCATTTCACCGACGTCACCGACAGCGTCGGTCTCGACAAGCCGGGCGAGTGGATGGGGCTGGCCTTCGGCGACTTCAACTTCGACGGCACGCTCGACCTGTTCGCCTCGAACTCCGGCGACTGGCTGGAGGACTCCCTGGGAGTTCCGGGGGCGCACCTCGGCGCCTACGCCGCGCGTTGGTATCTCCAGCGGCCGGACGGCACCTTCGACGATCCGGGCCTCGGACCGATGGTCGCCGACGGCTTCAGTTGGGGCACGAGCGCCCTCGACTACGACAACGACGGCGACACGGACCTGGTCTTCTACGGCGGCCTCGACGCCGGACCGTTCGTCGACCTGGCGAACCCGGGCTCGCTGGCCGAGAACGACGGCGCGGCCGGCTTCACCTACGACCTGAACGCGATCATCCCCACCGGTGCGCCCCACAACCGGCGGATCGAACACGGCCTCGCGGTGGGCGACCTGAACGGCGATGGGTACCCGGACATCGTCTCGATCTCCGCGGCCAACCTGCCGACCGAGCCGTTCGGGCCGATGCCGTACCCGCGGACGTGGAGCTCGCCGATCGACGGGCTGGCCCTCGTCTTCCCCACCTGGCTCCCCGGCACCGAACCGGGACAGCTCGTCTACTCGGGCGTCCAGTTCCCGCTCGGCACCGTCGCGGTGGAGCTCAACTCGGGCGATGACGACCACCACGGTCCGCACCTCGGCCCGCACCAGGCCCAGAAGGGACTCCCCGAGCAGACCCGGGGTCGCCACGGCGGCAACCGCTGGATCGGGGTCGCCACCCGCGGCTCGGTCGGGGACGTCGCCGGCGCCGGGGTGCCGAGGGACGGCTACGGCGCGATCCTCCGGGTGACGCCGGATCGTGGCAAGACCGCGATCCGGGCGGTCCTGGGCGGATCGAGCTACGCCTCCCAGCACGCCCACGAGCTCACCTTCGGCCTCGGCTCCGCCTTCCGGGCGACGGTCGACGTCCTCTGGCCGGGCGGCGTGCACAACCGCCTCTACGGGGTGCGCGCGGGGGAGCACGTCCTCTTCCCGGAGATCCCGTGCAGCTATGACGATCCGGCCGCGACTCCGAGAGCGTACGCGGCCTGCGTCGGCAACGCGCTCGACGAGCTGGAGGCCGCCGGCGCCGTCACCCGGCGCGAGCACGGCCGCTACCTGGCGAGCGCCCTGCGCGCGTTCGCGGCCGCCCACCGGCGCCACTGAGGCGGGCCGCCCGCCGGGGGAGACCCCGGCGAACAGCCCATGACGCAAACGGGGGCGCCGACCGGCGCCCCCGTTCATCTTTCCTCGGTTTCGACGACCGCCGGGAGGTCGCGGTCAACAGCGGCAAGGCGGTGCGGCCGCGCGCTTCCTCACCGCGAGCTCCCGGGGATCGCCTAGCTCTTGTGGGAGAGCACCCAGTCGACCAGCGTGTCGAGCTCCTCGTCGCTGCCGCTGAACTTCTTCTTGTGCTTCTTGCCGTTCATGGTCTCCTCGAGGCGGAGCCACTTCTTGACCCACTCCTTGTCGTGCCGATCCCCCACGTTGACCAGGTCCGGGCCCTTGATCGCCGCCGACTTGGTCATCGCCTCGATGCCGGCGGGCGGGATCGAATGGCAGAGGTTGCACTTCTGGGCGAGGAAGAGCTTCTTGCCCGCGCCACCGTCGTCCGACTTGGCAGGGTTGGCGAAGAAGACCGCGACGGCGAAGACGAGAATCCCCGCGATCGGTAGAAGACGCTTCATGGCAATGCCTCCTTGTGTAGGGTGGGGTGAATCACCGGCCGAGTCTACTCCTTGAAACATCCACCGGCCTCGGATCGTTTGAGCGGAGAGCGCCTACAATCGACCCGGACGAGCCGGGCAGCGGGGACGAGTCAGCCGATGAGCCAGCAGTCACGAGATCGAGACGAGCGCGCCCGTCCCCGACCGCCGCACCGGCCGGTGCTCGCCGCCTCGGCCACCCGCTGGCTGGTGCTGGCGTTCGCGATCGTCACGGTGGTCGCCGTCTTCCTGCGGGTCGACCTCACGCCCAAGGTCGAGAGCGACTTCTTCTTCTCCGCCGACGCCCCCGAGCTGCGCTCCGCCGAGCAGATCGACGCCCTTTTCCCGTCCCGCCCCCAGGTGCTGCTGGCGGTCGCCGCGCCGGACGTGCGCTCGGCGGGCTACACCAGCACCATCAGAGAGCTCACCCGCCAGCTCGCCGCGCTCGACGGCGTCGCGGCGGTGCGCAGCATCACCTCCGGCCCGCCGAGCCCCGCGGCCGCCTTCACCGGCCCGTTCTGGCGCCGGCTGCTGACCCCGTCCGCCGCGGGAGGCACGTCCCCTCCCGCCCTGACCTACCTGGTGGTCGAGCTGGGCGACTCCACCGAGCCCACCGACTCCCGAGGTGCGGGCCAGGGAGCGCTGGTCGAGCGCCTGGAGGAGACCGTGCACGCGGTGGAAGCCCATCCTCCGGGGCTCGAGCCCGGCGAAGTCGACGTCTCGATCTCCGGCGTGCCGTACGTGGTCGAGCGCATCCGGCGCGCCCTGCTGCGCGACCTCCGGACCTTCACCCTCGCCGCCGTGCTGGTCTTCGGCCTGGTGATCGCCCTGCTCTACCGAGACCGCTGGGTGGTGGCGGGCGTCCTGGCCACCTGTCTCGCGGCCTGTGCCGCCACCCTGGCCCTGCTGTCGTTGGCCGGGCTGTCGATCGGCGTCCTGACCGCCAACATCGTCACCATCGTCTTCGTCCTCACCCTGTCGCACCTGATCTACCTGACCGCCAACGCCCGCCGCCTCGGCGACCTGGCGCAGGCGCTCCGGGTCACCGGCGAGGCGTCGTTCTGGTGCATGGCGACGACCCTGGCCGGCTTCGCCAGCCTGCTCCTGGCCTCCGCCGAGCCGCTGCGGGAGCTGGGCAAGGCCGGCTCCATCGGCACCCTGGTCGCCCTGGCGGCCGCCTACACGCTCTACCCGCCGTTCCTCCGGCGCCGCGATCCGCCCCGCCCCGACCCCAACCACCCGACCGGCCCCGCCCCGTCGCCCCGCGACCCGTTCGGCGGCCGGCGGCTCGGAGCCGCCGTGGCCGTGGTCGCCGTGCTGGTGGCGCTGGCCGCCCTCGGCCTGCCCCGGATCACCACCGACCCGGGACTGCTCGCCTACTTCGACCCGGACAGCCCGATCGGCACTGGCCTGGCCGTGGTCGACGAGGCCGGTGGCTCGAGCCCGCTCCGCGTGCTGTTCCGCGACACCGACCCATCGCCATCGGCCGGCGGGCGCCTCGACAGCGACGACGCGCTCACCCGTCTGGCGGCCGTGCAGAAGGAGCTGGAGGCCGATCCGGCAGTCGGCACGGCCCTGTCGCTCGCGCCGCTGGTCGACGAGGCGGCCCGCAGCTCCCCCCTGGCCGGCATGATGGGCAGCCGCGGGCTGATCGACATGCTCTCCTCTCCGGCCTTCGGCCGGGTCGCCCAGGCGTTCGTCACCGACGACCGCCAGCAGGGGCTGCTCTTCCTGCGCATGCGCGAGGCGGGGCGGACCGCGTCGAGGGTGCAGATCGTCGACCGGATCGACGGCATCCTGCGGCACAACGGCTTCACCGTCGAGGCGACGGCGGGCCTGTTCGAGCTCCAGGGTCAGCTCGCCAGCCTGGTTTCGTCCAGCCTGGTCACCGGCCTGGGCGGGCTGTTCCTGCTGTTCGCCGGCGTCTCCTGGGCGGTGGCCCGCGACGGCCGCACGGCCCTGGCCATGATGATCTGTCTCGCCGGCACGCCGATCGTCCTCTTCGGCGTCCTCGGGCTCGGCGCCCTACCGGTCGACTTCATCTCCTCCCCGGCGGCCAACGTCGCCCTGTCGGTCGGCATCGACTCCATGATCCATCTGGTCGCCGCCGCCCGCCGCCTGCGCCGCGAAGGCCTCGCCCCGTGGCCGGCCTGGATCGAGGCCCGCGGCCGCCTGGCGCGGCCGGTGGCCGGCGCCGGCACCATCCTGGCCGCCGGCTTCGGCCTCTTCCTGCTGTCGAGCTTCCCGCCCACCCGCCGCTTCGGCCTGGCGGTGGTGCTCGGCATCGGCGCGGCCACCCTCTTCACCCTGGTCGTCCTGCCGTGGCTCGCGGCGGCTGCCGGCAAGGGACGCGGCAAGGAGTTTTCGCCTCCGGCGTAACGTTTCGGGCAGCTCGTGCGTTCTATAGGGTGACGGTCGGAGTCGTCCCCATGATGCCGAGATTGCTCGAGGAGCCCCAACGCCTGATGCCTCAGGACCCACGCTATCCGGATCTCCACGTCTCCCTGCGCACGGAGAACCCGCTGGCGCTGGTGAGCGCGACCCGCCTGGCCCTGCGCCGGGCGGGGACCGATCGCACCGAGATCGAGCGCTTCACCCGTGACGCCCTGGGAAGTCCCGATCCCCGGACCCACTGCGGCCGCTGGGTCCGGCTGGATCCCGAGACCGACTGAGTCTCATTGCCGGCCCGGTCAGGCGATCGACTCGTCGGTCGCCGCCTGGACGATCTGCTCGTGCTCCGGGATCTGGAACAGGAACCGGTGGCGCAGCTCCTGGGGCAGGTGCTGGGTCTTGTCCATCAGCCGCTGATAGGCCTCTTCCAGGAACGGCCGGGCGCGCTCGTGGCGCTCCAGGCGGACCAGCCCCCGGTAGAGGCGGCTCTCCAAGATTTCGCGCCGTTCGATCACCGGGCTCGACGCGAGCTCGGTCTCGAGCTCGGTCACCAGGCGCGAGATCTCGTACGACTCCCCCTTCTGCAGCTCCACCTCCAGCAGATACGCCAGGTCGAAGGCGGCCCCCTCCGGTCCATGGCTCCGCCGGTGGCCATCGAGAGCGATGCTCAGATGGCGGCGGGCGTCGCCCAGGTTGCGCTGGACGAGCGCGATCCGCCCGAGGAGCTGCTCGGCGTCGGCCAGGGCGAGCTTGGCCGACGCCAGCGAGAGATCGAAGTGGGCTCGCCGGGCCTCCTCCAGCGCGGTCCCCGGGCGGCCCAGCAGCAGGAAGTTCTCGGCCACCGCCAGGCGGGCGATCGCCTCGCCCGTCCGGTCGCCCCGCTCTTCGCGTAGCTTGAGCGCCGTGCGCAGCGGCCGCGACGCCGCCACGTGGTCGCCCAGCCGGGCGGCTGCCCGGCCCAGGCCCATCAGGGCGAAGCTCGCCTCCTCGTCCTCGCCGCAGCCGAGGAAGACCTCCTCCGCCTCCCGGTAGCAGGCCACCGCCTCGGTGTAGCGCCCCATCTGGAGGGCGACCCGCCCCATGGCGGAGAGCGACTGGCCGATCGGCTTCGGCCGTTCGAGGCCGCGCCGCGTCTCGAGGGCCCGGGCGTGGATCTCCATCGCCTGGTCGAGCCGGTTCTGGTGCAGGGCGACGTTGGCCAGGTGGAAGCGGGCGCTCGCCGCCAGCGCCGGTGCGTCGGAGCGGTCGAGGATCGGGATCACTCGTTCCAGCAGCTCGCGGGCTTCGCCGTGGCGCTCACGCCGGATCAGCAGCCGCGCCAGCCGGAGCACCAGGAGCGCCTGGGACTGGGCCCCCTGGCCGGCGGGCACCTGGCGGGTCCGGCGAAGAGCCTCGCGCAGAATCCGCTCGGCGTCGGCGAGGCGCCCCTCGTCCTCCGCCAGCTCGGCCTCCAACCCGTCGAACGCCGTCAGCTTCTTCGGATCGTCGGCGGCCAGCGCCTGGGCCCGGGCCAGGTCGACCCGGCTCTGCGCCAGCCCTTCCAGCCGGTGGGCGAGCGGCAGGATCGCCCACAGCAGCTCGAGCTCGAGATCGGGATCGGGGCGGGCGACCGAGCGCACCAGGGTGAGCTCGGTGCGCAGGGCCGCCAGCAGCTCGCCGGGCGGCGCCGTGCGGTCGCGGGCGGCGGAGAGGAGCGGCCCGACCGCCCGCTCCGAGCCTTCGAGCATCCGGTAGGTACGCCAGGCACCGGTCGAGGCCTGGTCGGCGAGCACCTCGCCCAGGTGACGGCGCAGACGATCCGCCTCCTCCGCCGGGGCGACCGCCCGCAGGGCGTCCCCCCAGGCCGGGCAGGCCAGCGCCACGCCCGGCCCCCACGGTCCGGTCGCCTCGCGCAGCACCCCGGCCTCCAGCAGGCCGATGGCCCAGTCGGCGGGCACGTCGAGGCCGGCGGCGCGGGCGGCGGCGCGAATGCGCTCGTCGGGAACCGCGTCGCCGGCGAGCGCCAGGATGCGCACCGGCGCCGCCGGCCCGATGCGCCGCACCTCCGCCTCCACGTGCTGCATCAGGCGGTTCGACGGCGTGAAGCCCACGTCGCGCTCGCCGCGGAAGAAGAGGCTGCCGTGGATCTCGCGGATCAGATCCTGCTCGGCCAGGGCCGCCAGCCCCTCCTCGAACGGGAACGGGTGGCCCGCCGCCTCCGCCAGCAACCGTTCGGTGATCTCCTCCGGCAGCGACAGCCCCTGGCAGGCGGAGCGGCGCAGACCCTCCATCTCGTCCGGCTCCATGGGCGGCACCCGCACCTCGGGCAGCTCGGGCAGGCTGCGGTCGCCGTCGTGCCCGGGGCCCTGGCGATGGACCAGCACGCAGCGGAAGGCGCCGTCGTCCACCGCCGCGTCGGCGAGGGCGTGGACCAGGGCCAGGTCGCCGGGACCGGCCCCTTCGAGGTCGTCGAGCACCAGGGTCACCGGCGCGCCGTCGCGACGGCGCGTCGCCAGCCAGACGGACACCAGGCCCGAGACCAGCCGGGCGTCGGTGAGGGCGGCGGGTCCGGCCCCGGGGGCGAGCAGCCGCCCGACGTCGTCGATCCCGAGCATTGCCAGGTCCTCGGGGCCCGGCACCTCGCCCGCCGCCCCGGAGAGGGCCGAGCGCGCCAGGTCGTGGACGATCTGGGCGGCGAGGGACGGGCCGCGGTGGCGGGCCGGACGGGCCGCGGCGCGGATCACCGCGCCGGCGGCGTCGACCGCATGCCACACCGCCCGGGTCTTGCCACAGCCGAGGGGACCGGTGACCCGCAGCGCCTCCACCGCCCCCGGCCCGGCAATCATGTGCTCGACGTCCGGACGACGGACCCGCTCCGTGCGCCGCCGGAAGAGCGTCGGGCTGCGCCACGGCGGCGCCGCCCGGTCCTCTTCCCCGACCGCCAGGATCGGCACGCGGGTGCCGGACGGGCCGGTGTAGAGGGTGCGTCCCCCGATGGCACGCGACACCTCCAGCCGGCTGGTCACCAGGGAGGTGGCCCAGATCGGCTCGGCGCCGACCTCGGGCGGGCGCCGCTCCAGATCGTCGAGCAGACGCTCGGAGGCCGGCCGGAGGGTGCCGCCGCTCACCAGCACGCGGCCAGAGAAGACCAGCAGCCCGAGCCGCGGGGAATCGCCGCCCGGCGCGTCCGCCCGCGCCGCCGCCACCAGCTCCCGCGCCACCTGAAGGGCGACGTCGTAGACCGCCGGGTCGCCGGCGATCGGCAGGACCGCGCACAGGTCGTCGCGCAACCAATGGACGCCCGGACGGTCCGCCCCCTCGGCCTTCTCGGCCTTCTCGGTCAGGGCCCGCCGGGCGGCCGCGAGCGAGGCCCCGCCCCGGCCGTCCCAGCCGCGCAGGAACGCCGCCGGCAGGATGCTGCTGCGTAGCGCAGAGTCGTCTGACATCGGTCCGCTCGGCCTCCTCGGGGGACCGCGCGGCCGAACCGCGTGGACACCCTGACACCGTGGTAGCCTCCCGGGCGCGGGCCCGCTCGGGTCCTTCTGTACACCCTGTAATGATGGTACCGGATCGATCGGTTTCAGCGCTGCCTCGTCCGCCGTCATCCGCGGTGGAACGCGGTGGGGCGCGGTCCGACGCCCGCGCCGCGCTGCGCCCTCCGAACCGGCCTGACTTGACTCTGCGAGAGGAGGACGCGAGATGAGCTCCGAGCCGACGACGACCGACGCCCCGGCCCTTCCCGATCCGCGCAACGCCGACATCCAGGTCTGGGTCGGCGACGGCTTGGTCCACCGCGACCAGGCCAGGGTCTCCGTCTTCGACAGCGTCGTCCAGGGGGGCGACGCCGTCTGGGAAGGCCTGCGGGTCTACGACGGCAGGATCTTCCA
Organism: uncultured Acidobacteriota bacterium; assembly: GCA_963843755.1. GTDB lineage: Bacteria > Acidobacteriota > Thermoanaerobaculia > Multivoradales > DATKCC01 > CAWJLS01. The sequence goes on along the minus strand of CAWJLS010000007.1, from coordinate 194,075 downwards.
GCTCGACGCCCACCTGGACCGGCTGTTCGACTCGGCCGCCTCGATGGCGTTCACCGCCGTGCCGACCCGCGACGAGGTCGTCGCGGCGATCTTCGCCACCCTCGAAGCCAACGACATGCGCGACGGGGTGCACGTCCGCCTGACCCTCACCCGCGGCCGCAAGGTCACCTCCGGGATGGACCCGCGGCTCAACCAGTATGGGCCGACGCTGATCGTCCTCGCCGAGTGGAAGCAGCCGGTCTACACCCGGACCGGCATCCGCCTGGTCACCTCGGCGATTCGCCGCAACAACCCCCAGTCGATCGACTCGAAGATCCACCACAACAACCTGATCAACAACATCCTGGCCAAGATCCAGGCGAACCAGGCGGGGGTGGACGACGCCATCATGCTCGACCTGGCCGGCTTCGTCTCGGAGACCAACGCCACCAACCTGTTCGTGGTCCGGCGGGGCACCCTGCTGACGCCCCACGCGGACAGTTGCCTGCCCGGGATCACCCGCGGCGTCATCCTGGAGATCGCCCGAGCGGCGGGCATCCCGGCGATCGAGCGCAACGTCTCGATCTCCGAGGTCTGGTCCGCCGACGAGGTCTTCACCACCGGCACCATGGGCGAGCTGGCGCCGGTGCTCGAGGTCGACGGCCGCGCCATCGGCGGCGGCACCATCGGCCCGATGACCGAGCGCCTGCAACGGCTCCACGCCGAGCGCACCGCCCGCGAAGGGACTCCGATCCCGGCGTGGAGCTGACCCGGGAGCCGCCATGGAGCGACGCATCGCCATGTGGTCCGGCCCGCGCAACATCTCGACGGCCATGATGCGCTCCTGGGGCGCCCGGCCGGACACCGCCGTCACCGACGAGCCCCTCTACGCCCACTACCTCCAGACCACCGACATCCACCACCCGGCACGCGAGGAGATCCTGGCCAGCCAACCGACCGACTGGCGCCAGGTAGTCGACCGGCTGACCGGTCCGATCCCCGGCGGACGGTCGATCTGGTACCAGAAGCACATGACCCACCACATGGTCCCCGAGGTCGGCCGGGAGTGGATCCACCAGGTCACCAACTGCTTCCTGATCCGGGAGCCGGGGGCGGTGATCCTCTCCTACTCGCGGGTCCGCCCGGACCCGACGCCGGAAGACCTTGGGCTGCCCCAGCAGACCGAGCTGTTCGAGCTGGTGCGCCAGCGCACCGGCCGGACGCCACCGGTGCTCGACGCCCTGGACGTGCTCGCCGACCCCGAGCGCCTGCTGCGCCTCCTCTGCGAGTCGATCGAGGTGCCGTTCGACCCGACCATGCTGTCGTGGCCGCCCGGCCCCCGGGAGGCCGATGGCGTCTGGTCGAGCCACTGGTACTCGAGCGTCGAGAGCTCGACCGGCTTCGGCCCGCCCCGGCCGCGGACGGTGGAGGTCCCCGCGCGCTACCAGGAGGTCTACGAGATCTGCCAGGAGCACTACGACCGGCTCTACCCTCACCGGCTGCAGTAGGCCGGCGGCCGGAAGGCGGCGGCGGAAGGGAGCGCGACGTCTTCTACGACCCCGGCCTGCACGGCAACGACTGGCCGGCGGTGCACGAGAAGTACGCCACCTTCGTCCCGGACCTGGCGACCCGTGCCGATCTCAACCGGCTGCTCTCCTGGATGGGCCGCGAGCTGACCGTCGACGACAACCTCGACTCCCGCTTCGAGGCCACCGGCGGCCGCTCATCTCCCCCTGGGCCATGCGCTACGGCGAGGATCTCAAGACCCCACTGGCCTCGATCCAGGGGCCGAAGGTGATGATCATCGACCAGGACGCCGGCTCCGGCGGCGACCTGCTCCCCTGGATGTTCCACAAGCTCGGCCTCGGCACGCTCGTCGGCAAGCGCACCTGGGGCGGCCTGGTCGGCATCCTCGGCTTCCCGACGCTGCTCGACGGCGGCGGTATCACGGCGCCGAACCTGGCCATCTGGGACGAGAACGGCTGGGAGGTGGCAAACAAGGGCGTGCCGCCGGACGTCGAGGTCGAGCAGCTACCGGCCGAGGTCATGGCCGGCCAGCCCTAGCAGCCCGTGGTGAAAGTCCACGCGGCCGCGTTGCGAGCGCCGCAGGCTCGCGGCTGCCACCGGCACGGGTCGACGTATCCCCATGGGGCGCCGGGCGCCCCGCAACAGAAATCAGTTATTGGATTTTGCATTGAAACATGCCCGAGGTGTCCCACTTTGCCCGGACCGAGGCACTGTGCTGGTACAAGGCCGGAAACTCGGCCCTTACAGCAAGGAAGGGCAATGCTTTACGATAAGCTCAACAGCCAGATGCGCAGAACCGTCGACGAATATGCCACCCGTCTCGGGCCGTTGGCGTGGAACCGGAGGAGCGACCTGCTCGCTGACGCCGCGAGGCCCTTCGTCGAGGATCTGGAACCGGAGATGGCGAGCCTGGCGGCCAAGGGCTTCATGACGGCGGTGCTCGAGCGCTGGGACGATCCGCGGGTCGTCGACCCGCGCCAGGCCTGCCTTTACATGATTTCGCTCAACCCCCACCACCGAGCCATGGCGGCCGAGTACCTGCACGCCAACCCCCACGTGCGCGACGTGGTGGAAGAAGAGCTCGGAGAGCCCTGCTGAGCCCCCATCGGCCCCGCTGAGCTCGGGCTCCGCGGGATCAAGCCTCCGGGGTCGGCTCCACCAGGCGGTGCTTGAGGGCGTAGGCCACCACCTGGGCCCGGTTGTGCAGGTGGAGCTTGTCCAGGATGTTGCGGACGTGGAACTTGACGGTGTTCTCGCTGACGCCGAGCTCCGAGGCCAACCGGCGGTTCGAGGTGATGCCGTCGACCATCAGCTCCAGCACCTCCTGCTCGCGCTCGGTCAGCGCGTCCGGGTCGTACTCCTCCCGCGCGGCCGGCTTCGGCCGGGCGAACTCGTCCAGGAGCTTGCGCGCCAGTGACGGCGTGAGCGCCGGCTCTCCCTGGGCGACCCCTTCGAGCAACGAGAAGAACCGGTCGGCCTCCAGGTCCTTGAGCAGGTAGCCCTTGGCGCCGGCCTTGATCGCCTCGAACAGGTTGGCCTCGTCGTCGGACGCGGTCAGCACGATCACCTTGACGTCGGGCAGCTCCGCGGCCAGGCGCTTGGTCGCCTCCAGGCCGTCCAGCTCCGGCATCATCAGGTCCATCAAGATCACGTCCGGCTTGAGCTTCCAGGCCAGCTCGATGGCTTCCCGGCCGTTCTTCGCCTCGCCCACGACGTCCAGGTCGCGGGCGGCGAGGAGGCTGCGAAGGCTGTCGCGGAAGAGCGCGTGGTCGTCGGCTATGACAATTCTCATCTCAGATCTCCTGAAGCTGCTGCGGCTGCTCCACCAGGGGGACTTCCACGCGGACACGCACTCCGCGCCCAGGGGACGAGTCGAAGACTATCGTACCGCCGATGCTTGCGGCACGTTCGCGCATGATGGCGAGCCCGAACCGCGGCGAGTCGCCCTGCCGTGACGCCTCCGGGGCGAACCCCGCGCCGTCGTCCTCGACCTCGACCGTCAGATGACTGTCGACCCGCTTGAGCTCGACCCGGGCGCGTTGCGCGCCCGAATGCTTGCGCACGTTCGACAGGGCCTCCTGGACGATGCGCAGGAGCTGCAGCTCGACCGTCGCCGACAGGTGCAGGTCGGGATCATACTCGATGGTGCCCTGGATGCCGCTCTGGTCCTCCCACCGGCTCATGAACGCGTCGACCGCCTCGCCCAGGCCGCGGTCCGGGCCGGTCTGCGTGCGTAACGCCAGGATCCCCTCGCGCACGTCGGTGAGCACCTCGCGGGCCGCGACCGCGAGCTGGTCGAGCTGCTCCCGCGCCCGGTCCTGGTCGCCCTTGCCGAGGAACTCGCGCACCGCCTGGGCCTTGGCGTTGACGTAGGCCAGCACCTGGGCCAGCCCGTCGTGCATCTCGCGGGCGATCCGCACCCGCTCCTCGGCCACCGCCAGGTCGCGCAGGCGCTGGTGGAGGCGGGCGTTGTCGATGGCGATGGCGGCGGTGGTGGCAAAGCGCACCAGGGTCTCCTCGTCCTCGGCCGAGAACTCCGACGCGGTCTCCTTCTCGGTGACGTAGAGGTTGCCCCGGTCGTTGCTGTTGCACAAGATCGGCACCGCCAGGAGCGAGTGCATCTCCGGGTGACGCTCCGGAAAGCCGGCCGAGCGCGGGTCGTCCTCCAGGTTACGGACCCGGATGCGCTGCCCGTCGCGCAGCGGCACGCCGAGCAGCCCGTGCCCGCGCGGCGGCTCGCCGATCGCCAGCCGCTCCTCCGGGGTCAGCCCGGAGGTGACGAAGGCACGGATCTCGCCGTGTTGATCGGACACCGAGATGGCGCCGTAGCGGGCGTCGACCAGCGAGCACGCCTGGTCGACGACCTTGGTCAGCACGCTCTCGAGCGACAGGTCGCCGTGGATGTCGACCGCCGCGCGATGGAGGCCGAGCAGCTCGCGGTTCTGACGCGTCAGCCGCTCCTCGATGGTCTGGAGGCCGGTGAACAGGGCGCCGAAGAAGAACAGGATCGACAGCACCATGACGCCGTCGAGGACGAGGTTCTGCCAGGGCGACCCGCCGTAGGGCTCGAGCAGGTAGCGGGCATACTCGACGATCGCCAGGAAGGCGACCAGGGCGAGCAGGAGGACCCACTTGACGCGGCGCAGGAGCACCGTGTTCATACGCCGCCCCTCGGGTGGCGAGAGGCGATCGCGCGGCGTCGGAGGGTGCGCTTCGCGCGCGCTGGACAGTTCATATTCGTGATCCTCCCGGTGACGAATCGTCGCGGATCTCCTCCTCGGCGGAGTGACCCGCTCTCGGCCTAGGATGGTCGAACGAGCCGCCTGGAGAAACTGCCTTCGGGGTGGGATCGCCCCACCTCGGCGGGTGGGCCGAACGCGCCGGAACCGCCGCCGAGCCCTTGACAGGGTTCCGAGCCGGTGAGTATGCTAGCGGTTAGTGAGCGTTTACTAACCACTCCCCCATGACCACGAACGAGCCCCAAGACGCGACCGACCACCAGCCGCCCCGTACCGCGCGGCAGGAGGAGCTGCTCGACATCGCCCTCGACCTGGCGCGGGACGTCGGCATCGGCGGGCTCACCGTGCGGGCGTTGGCCGCCAAGGCCGGCTTCACCGAGGCCGCCCTCTACCGCCACTACCCGAGCAAGAAGGCCCTGCTGCTCGCCCTCATGCGGCGGATCGAGGGGCGCTTCCTGCCGGCCTTCCGCAAGATCGCGGAGGCCCGCGAACGCCCGGCCCGGGAACGGCTGATCGAGATCATGGAACGCCACGTCTCGACGGTGCTGGCGATCGACGGGCTGCCGATCTTCCTGCTGGCGGAGGCGGCCGCCACCGGCGACCAGGCGCTCCAGGAGCAGATCCGCGGCACCATGGGCCACTACTTCGCCCTGCTCGAAGGCCTGGTCGCGGAGCTCCCCGCGGACGACCTCGACGGCCGCACGCCGCGGGAGCTCGCCCTGGTGATGGTGGGACTCTCCGCCGCCACCGCCCTCCGCCACCGGCTGTTCCCCGACGCGGCGGTGGAGCGCGCGGCGGCCGAAGAGCTCCCGAGATTCCTGGTGGAGCGCCTGCTCCGCCGCCCGCCGTCCATACCTGACTGAGCCCGAACCTCCTGCCCGACCCCCACTCCAGGAGCCCCGACCATGCGAGCCCGATCCCCCTCTTCGTCCGTGCCGCCGCGCCCGGCGGCCGCGACCTGCTCTGGCGCCGCGGCGGTCTTCGTGGCCGCGACTGTCTTCGTGGCTGCGACTGTCTTTGTGGCTGCGGCGCTCGGTTTGGCCTCCGTGCCGGCCGGCGCCGCCCCGCTGCCGCGGGCCACGCCCGAGACACCGGCCGCGCCTGAGACACCGGCCGCCGTGCCGAAGTCGCTGGCCCGGCCGGCGCCCGACGCCCCGTCCGGCCCGCTCACCGTCCGCGCGGCCGTCGCCGCCGCCCTCGGCTTCCGGCCGGAGGTCGCCGCCGCGCGAGCCGAGCAGCGGCGCGCGGCGAGCGCCGAGACCCAGGCCCGCGCGGCCCTGCTGCCGAGCCTCGACGGCACCGCCGACGCCGCCTACCACGACAAGCCGATCCCGGTGACGCCGATCCACGGCTTCGACCTGGCGAACCTCCCGGCCTTCGACACCACCCTCTTCCAGGGCGGCCTGCGGCTCGGCTACACCCTCTGGGACGGCGGCCGCCGGAACGCCACCATCACCGGCGCCGGTGCGGAAGCGGAGGCCGCCGGCGCCGCCCTCGACGGCGCCCAGCAGCAGGTCGCCGCCCGTACCGTGAGCACCTACCTCCGGGTGCTCACCCTGGGCGGCACGCTCGAAGCGGCCGACGCCCGGATCGGCGCGATCGAAGCCGAGAAGGGGCGGGTCGAGCAGCTCCTCGACGCCGGCCGGGCGGCCCAGGTCGACCTGCGCCGGGCCGAGGCCTCCCTGGCCGCGGCCCGCGCCGACCGGGTGCGCCTGGCGACCGGGCTCGACGCCGCCGAACGCGAGCTCGCCCGGCTGGTCGGCACCGACCCCGAGGCGACCCGCTACGACCGGCTGACACCGATCGATCCGGCCGACCCCGGCGACCCGGCCAGCGAAGCCGGCGAGGCCAGCGACAGCGGGCTCCCCGACCGGCAGGCCCTCTACCAGGCGGCCGAGGCCAACCCGGCTCTGGTCGAGGCCGACCGCCGCCTGGCGGCCGCCGACGCCTCGGTCGAGGTGGCCCGCGGCGCGCGGCGCCCGACCCTCGCCGCCGTCTCCGACCTCCAGGAGCTGGGCAGCGCCGGCGGCGACTTCGAGACCGACTGGAGCGCCGGACTCCGGGTCTCGGTGCCGATCTTCCACGGCGGCGCCCTCGACGAGCAGGCGGTCCAGGCGGGCGCCCGCCGCGACGCGGTGGCCGAGCGCCTGCGCGCCACCCGGCTCGACCTCCACCAGCGCATCGACGCCGCCCTCGCCGACCTCGACCAGGCCCGGGCCCGCCGCCAGGCCCTGACCGAGGCCGAGACGCAGTACGCCGAGGTGGCCCGGATCGAGAAGCTCCGGCTCGATACCGGCGTCGGCATCCAGGCCGACTACCTGGACGCCGAGGCCTCCCTGCTCGACGCCCGCGCCGGCCGCATCGAGGCCCGCAACGACGCGGTCGCCGCCCGGGTCGACCTCGCCCACCTGACCGGGGCGCTCGACCTGCCCTGGATCGAACGCCATCTGGGCGCCAGTGCCCGCGAACAACCCAGCGCACCTGGAAGGAACCGACCATGAGCTCCCCCAAGAAGATCGTCCTGCCGATCCTCCTCCTCGCCGTCGTCGCCGCCGTCCTCGTCTGGGCCTTCGTCTTCCGTACCGATGAGGCCGGCGGCCCGCTCGCGGCGTCCGGCACGGTCGAGGCCACCGACGCCCTCATCGGCTTCGAGATCCCCGGCACCATCGAGTCGATCGCCGTCCACGAGGGCGACACGGTCGAGGCCGGTGACGAGATCGCCCGCCTGGGCACGGACGAGCTCGTGGCCCAGCGCGCCCAGGCCGAAGCCCGCATCGCCGCCGCCGAGGCCCGCCTGCGCGAGCTCGAGACCGGCAGCCGGCACCAGGAGATCTCCAAGGCCCGGTCCGAGGTCTCCGCGGCCCAGGAGACCCTGGCCGAGCGCAAGCGCGACCTCGACCGCACCGAGCGCCTGTTCCGTGGCGGCGCCGTCGGCCAGGAGTCCTACGACCGCGCGAAGACCGCCGCCGAGGTGGCGTCGAGCCGGGTCGACCAGGCCAAGGAGCAGCTCGCCCTCCTGCGCGAAGGCCCGCGCAAGGAGCAGATCGAGGCCCAGCGCGCGGTCCTCGGCGAGGCGCAAGCGGCCCGCGAGGCGATCGACGCCCGCCTGCGCAAGACGACCCTGACCGCCCCGTTCGCCGGCCGGGTGACGGTGCGCCACAAAGAGCCGGGGGAGATCGCCGGCGTCGGCGCACCGGTCGTCACCCTCCAGAACCCCCAGGACCGCTGGGTGCGGATCTACATCCCGGAGAACCGGCTCGGCGCCGTCCACCTGGGCGACGGGGCGACGATCCTCTCCGACACCTATCGGGACAAGCGCTACCTGGGGCGGATCTTCTACATCGCCGACGAGGCCGAGTTCACGCCCAAGAACGTCCAGACCAAGGAGGAGCGGGTCCGCCTGGTCTACGCGGTCAAGGTGAAGGTGAGCGGCGACGACGACTTCGAGCTCAAGCCGGGCATGCCGGTCGACGTGGAGATCGACGGCGCCTCGGGCCCATCCGACACGACCGCGGAGGGGGCCGGGTCGGCGCGATGAGCGCGATGATCACTCTCGACCGGCTGACCCGCCGCTTCGGTGACCTGGCGGCGGTCGACGGCCTCGACTTCGAGGTCGAACGGGGCGAGCTGTTCGGGCTGGTCGGCCCGGACGGCGCCGGCAAGACGACGACGCTCCGGATGCTCGCCGGCGTCCTGGCGCCCAGCGACGGCGACGCCGCGATCGACGGCGTCTCGGTCGCCCGGCACCCGGAGCGGGTCAAGCACCGGATCGCGTACATGTCCCAGCGCTTCGGCCTCTACACCGACCTCACCGTGCTCGAGAACCTCCAGTTCTACGCCGACCTCTTCCGGGTGCCGAAACGGGACCGCGGCGCGCGCCTGGAGCGGCTGTTCCGGTTCTCGGGCCTGGCGCCGTTCCGGGACCGGCTGGCCGGGGCGCTCTCCGGCGGCATGAAGCAGAAGCTCGGCCTCTCCTGCGCCCTGATCCACCAGCCGGACCTGCTGCTGCTCGACGAGCCCACCTTCGGCGTCGACCCGGTGTCGCGCCGCGAGCTCTGGCTGATCGTCCACGAGATGGTCGCCCAGGGGATGACCGCGGTGGTCTCGACCGCCTACATGGACGAGGCGGAGCGCTTCGACCGCCTGGCCCTGCTCCACGCCGGCCGCGCCCGGGCGCTCGACACCCCGGTGGCGCTCCGCGAGGGCTTCGACGGCGAGATCCTGGAGGCTCGGGTCGACCGGCCGCGCGACGCCCGCGCGCGCATCGAGTCCCTCGACCCGCCCGGGCTGGTGCGGCGGGCGGCGGTCTTCGGCAACCACCTCCACGTGACGGTCGACGACGCCGCCTCGGCCCGGGGGCCGATCGAGCGGGCGCTCCGGGAGGCCGGCATCGGCTTCGACGACTTCGAGCAGATCGCCCCGAGCCTCGAGGACGTCTTCATCGAGCAGATCGCCGCCGCGGAGGAGGAACGATGAGCGGGCCGGCGGTCAGCGCCACCGAGCTGACCAAGCGCTTCGGCGACTTCACCGCCGTCGACCGGGTCAGCTTCGAGGTCGCGGAGGGGGAGGTGTTCGGCTTCCTCGGCCCCAACGGCGCCGGCAAGACCACCACCCTCAAGATGCTCACCGGCCTGCTGTCGCCGGCCTCCGGCGAGGGGCGGGTCGCCGGCATCGACGTGGCGGCGGACCCGGACGCCGTGCGCCAGCACATCGGCTACATGTCCCAGGCGTTCTCCCTCTACACCGACCTGACGGTCGAGGAGAACTTGAAGCTGTTCAGCCGGCTCTACGGCGTGCCGCGCGCGCGCCGGGCCGAACGCCGCCGCTGGGCGGTCGAGACCGCGGGCCTGACCGGCGCCCTCGACCGGCTGGTGGCCGAGCTGCCCCTCGGCTTCAAACAGCGCCTCGCCCTGGGCGCCGCGGTGCTCCACGAGCCGCCGATCCTGTTCCTGGACGAGCCCACCTCGGGCGTCGATCCGCTCACCCGGCGGCGCTTCTGGGACCTGATCTACGAGCTCGCCGAAGGCGGCACGACGGTGCTGACCAGCACCCACTCCATGGACGAGGCGGAGCACTGCAACCGCCTGGCGCTGATGAACCGGGGCCGGCTGATCGCCCTCGGCACGCCGGCCGAGGTGCGCTCGTCGATGACCGATCCGCTGCTCGAGGTGCGGGTCTCGGACGCGCCGCACGCCGCCGAGGTTCTCCAGGAGCTGGACTGGATCGTCTCGGCGGGGCTCTTCGGCCGCCTGCTCCACGTGGTGGTCGAGGACCCCCACGACGCCGCGCGCCGGATCGCCGACGCCCTGGTGCCCGCGGGCGTCACGGTCGAGGGCGTCACCCGGGTCGAGCCGTCGCTCGAGGACGCGTTCATCTCGTTGGTCCGCGACGCGGGAGGCGCGCCATGAGCCTGCAACGCCTGCTGGCCGTCGCCAGGAAAGAGGTCATCCAGCTCCGCCGCGATCCGCGCAGCCTGATCCTCGCCTTCATCCTGCCCCTGGTGCTGGTGATCCTGTTCGGCTACGCCATCTCCTGGGACATCACCAACATCCGGACCGCGGTGCTCGACCGGGACGGCTCCCAGCTCAGCCGCAAGCTGATCGACGCCTTCCGGGCGACCGGCTACTTCCAGATCGACCGGACGCTCGACAGCGAGTCCCAGATCCGCCCCCTGCTCGAGCGCGGCGACGCCCAGATCGTCCTGGTGATCCCGCCCGACTTCTCCGACCGGGTCGCCACGGCCGAGCGCGGCGGCGGGGCGCCGGCGCCGGTCCAGGCGGTGATCGACGGCTCCGACGCCAACACCGCCACGGTGATCCTCAACTACGCCCGCGGCGTCGTCCGCAGCTTCGCCGAACGGGCGATCCTGGAGGACCTGGTGGTCCGGCCGCCGCTCCACGCCGACTCGCGCGTCTGGTACAACGAGGAGCTCGAAAGCCGCAACATGATCGTCCCCGGCCTGGTGGCGGTGATCATGATGATCATCGCGGCCATGCTGACGTCGCTGACCATCGCCCGCGAGTGGGAGCGGGGCACCATGGAGCAGCTCGCCTCGACCCCGGTCAGCCGGGTCGAGGTGGTGATCGGCAAGCTCCTCCCCTACCTCGCCATCGGCATGATCGACGTGGCCTCGACCTCGGTGCTCGGCGTGGCGCTCTTCGACGTGCCGTTCCGCGGCAACCCGCTCCTGCTCATGGTGCTGTCGTTCTTCTTCCTGCTCGGCTCCCTCGGGCTGGGGATGTTCATCTCGGCGCGCGCCCGCTCCCAGCTCCTGGCGACCCAGCTCGCCATGATCACGACCTTCCTGCCGGCGTTCCTGCTGTCGGGCTTCATGTTCGCCATCGAGGTCATGCCGCGGGCGCTGCGCCTGTTCACCTACCTCATCCCGGCGCGCTACTTCGTCGTCGTCACCCGCGGCATCTTCTTGAAAGGCGTGGGCATCCCGGTGCTCCACGTCCAGGGGCTGTTGATGGTGATCTACGCCCTCGTCGGCCTGACGGCGGCGGTGGCGAGCTTCAAGAAGGAGCTGCGATGAGCCGGTTCTCCCGCTCCGCCGAACGCATCTTCGGCATCGTGCGCAAGGAGTTCCTGCAGATCCGGCGCGACCCGCGGCTCTGGCGGGTGATCTTCATCGCGCCGATGATCCAGCTCATGGTTTTCGGCTACGCCGTCTCGACCGACGTACGCAACACGCCGACCTTCTTGGTCGACCAGGACCACACCCAGGCCTCGCGCGAGCTGGTCGACGCCTTCACCGGCCCCGGCACCTTCCGCATCGCGGACCGCTCCGACGATCCCCGGGACCTGGTCCGCGCCCTCGACCACGGCGACGCGGATCTCGGCATCGTCATCCCGCCCGGCTTCGCCGACGACCTGGCCCGGGCCAGCAAGGAGGGGGCGGGCAGCGCCCCGGCGCGCATCCAGATCCTGGTCGACGGCACCAACTCGAACGTCGCCCAGACCGCCCTGGGCTATGCCGAGCGCATCGTCGCCGACCGGTCGATCGCCCTGCTCGCCGGCAGCGTGCACTCCGGGTTCCAGCCGCCGATCGACCTCGAAGAGCGCGCCTGGTACAACCCGGACCTGGCGAGCCGCAACTACAACGTGCCGGCCGTGGTCGGCACGCTCATCCTGCTGGTCTCGCTCCTGCTCACCGCCCTGGCCGTCGTCCGCGAGCGCGAGATCGGCACCCTCGAGCAGCTCATGGTCTCCCCCCTCGGGCCGGCCGAGCTGATGATCGGCAAGATGGTGCCGTTCGCCCTGATCGGGCTGGTCGACATGAGCCTGGTGACGACTATCGCCCTGGCCTGGTTCCATGTGCCCTTCCGCGGCGCCCTGCCGGTGCTACTGCTGGCCACCGTCCTGTTCCTGGTCTCGGGCCTCGGCCTGGGCCTGCTGATCTCGACTATCTCCGCCACCCAGCAGGAGGCCTTCCTCACCACCTTCCTGCTGTTCATGCCGACCATCCTGCTCTCGGGCTTCCTCTTCCCCGTCAGCTCCATGCCCGAAGTCTTCCGCTGGCTGACCGTGATCAACCCGCTACGGCACTACCTGGAAGTGGTCCGCGGGGTGTTCCTCAAAGGCGCCGGCGTCACCGCCCTGGCCCAGCCGCTGCTCGCCCTGGTGGCGATCGGCACGGTGCTGCTGAGCCTGGCCGTCTGGCGGTTCCACAGGACGCACTCCTGACGGCGCCCTCTTCCCCCCTTCCCCCCTCCTCCGTCACGGAGGCGGAGCGAGGGGGCGCCTGGGGCGGCAGGCGCCGCTCTGCTCGAGGCCGTAGAGCTGGTCGCTGATCGCCTGGGCGTCTTCGGCGTCGGGAGCGGCGTCGAGGTAGTGGCGGAGCTCGCGGCAGGCCGACGGGTCGTCGCCGCGGCCGTAGTACAGGAGGGCGAGCTCGCGGTGGGGCTCTGGGAGCTGGGGGTCGAGGCGGACGGCCTCGTGAAGGGCGTCCTCGGCCTCCTGCTCGAGCAGCTCGCGGGTCGCGTCGTCCGGGGCCGCCGGCCCCTGGACCTCGGCTTCGGCCCGGCGCAGGCGGCCCAGGAGCAGTTGGACCTCCGGGTCGGCCGGCGCGGCACCCGCGGTCGGGACGAGCAGCCGCTCGACCTCGTCTTCGGCGAGTGCCAGGCGCCCCATGTCCAGGTTCATGCCGGCGTCGAGCCGGACCACCGGCCGCAGGAGGCGGGCGAACTCCTCCGGGGTCGCGACCCCCGCCGGCCGCGGCTCCTCGGGCCCGGGCTCCGGCTGTGCCGCCGCCCAGGTCTCGGCGTTCTCCAGCCGGTTGACCAGCTTCGGGTGGCTGCCGAAGAAGAACGCCTGGGCCTGGGACGGCCCCGCTCCGTGGTCCGCCAGCAGCGCCTCGTAGACCCCCGGCGCCGCCTGGGGGTCGTAGCCGGCGGCGGCCAGCTTGGCGAAGCCCCCCACGTCGGCCTCGTGCTCCAGGTCCCGGCCGTAGCCGTTGACCGCCGCCAACACCGCCAGCGGAAGACCGACGCCGAACAACAGGTCCGACAGCAGCCGGATGTGCGCGGCATGGTGCCAGTGCCCGTGGTCGTAGGCGTCCGCCTCGTCGCCGGCCAGGATCACCGACGCGGTCACCGCGGCCACCGTCAACCCGATCTGGCGGTTCCTCGCCGCGCGCTGGAAGCGGAGCATGTGGCGCCCCTCCACGTGGCTCATCTCGTGACCGAAGACGGTCGCCAGCTCGTCCTCGCTCTCCATCCGCGCCAGCAGCCCGCTGTGGATGAAGATCGATCCGTGGGGGTAGGCGAACGCGTTGAGGCTCGGGTCCTCGATCACGGTGACCCGGTAGTGGATCGCCGGGTTGGCGGCCATGGCCGGCGGGTTCAGGCGGTCGACCACCCGCTCCAGGTAGTCGACCAGCACCGGATCGTCGTAGACCGTGACGTCCCCGAGGAGCTTCTCCTCTTCGGCCCGCGACCGGGCCCAGAGGTCGACCTCGTCGGGCAGCGGCTGGAATCGCGATCCGGCGGCCGACACCGGCGGCAGCCGGCTGGTGGTGCAGCCACCGACGAGGCCCTGGGCCAGAAGCAGGAGCGCCACGATCGCCACGCGGCGCACGGTCGAAGAATGGTGCATGAAGTCGATCCCTCCAGGTCGATCTTAATCTTCTCAGGCCCGCGTTGCTTTCCTGGTACGCTCTCCGCCGCCAACCATTACACGGAGCCGGTGGACCCGACCCCATGGATCTCCTCATCCCGCTGCTCGTCCTGGCAATCCTCGCCGTGCCGATCGCCGGGCTCGTCGTCGGCCTGATCGCCCTGAGCCGTGCCCGCGCGTCCGCCGCCCGGGCCGACCAACTGGGCGCGGAGCTGGCGCAGCTCCGGCGACGGGTGCGGGTGCTCGAACGAGCGGCCCCGGCTGAGGGCGTCGCCGACGAGATCGCCCGCCAAGCCGACGAAACGGCCGATGAAGGACTCATCGTAGAGGACGAGGTCGTCGAGGCCCCGGCGCCGATCGCACCGCCGCAGCCGCCTTCGCCCCCACCGTCGACAGCCTCGACAGCCTCGACAGCGTCGGAGCTTCCCTCCGGAACCGTGCCCGCGCCGCCGGCTCCGCCGCCGGTCCGGACGGAGGCCCCCGGGGCCGCGCTCACGCTGTCGTCGGCCGCGGAGGCTCCGCCTGCGCCACCGTCCGCCACCCCGCCTCAGCCACCGCGGCCGCCACTCGACCAGCCACCGGCGGGCCCGGCGGCCGGTGGACAGAACGGCGGCGGAGTCGAGTGGGAGCGCTGGCTCGGCGTGCGCGGCGCGGCGGTCCTGGCCGGCATCCTGGTCGCCCTGGCCGGGGTCTACTTCGTTCGCTACTCGATCGACGCCGGCTGGCTCTCGCCCACCGTGCGCGTCGCCCTCGGCCTGCTGGCCGGGCTGGGCGCCCTGATCGGCGCCGAGGTGCTGCGAACGCGCGGCTACCGGGACACCTCGAACGGCCTCGCCGGCGGCGGGATCGTGGTGCTCTACGCCGCGGTCTGGGCCGCCCGCGCCCTCTACGGCCTGATCCCGACCGGGTTCGCCTTCGCCCTGATGGTGCTGATCACGGCCGTCTGCGGCCTGCTCGCCTCGCGCCACGCCTCCCTGGTGGTGGCGCTGCTCGGGCTGATCGGCGGCTTCGCGACCCCGCTCCTGATCCAGTCGGGGGAGGACAACCCCCTCGGCCTGTTCGGCTACCTGCTGCTGCTCAACGTCGGCCTGCTGTTCCTGAGCCGCAAGCAGGGCTGGCCGCTCATCCCGCCCCTCGGCCTGGTGGCGACCCTGTTCTACGAGGCGGTCTGGATCTTCGCCCGGATGAAGCCGTCGGAGCTCCCCCTGGCCCTGGTGATCCTGACGGTGTTCGCGGCGCTGTTCGTGTTCGCGCTGCTCCGGGCGGTGCCGGCCGCCGCGTCCGCGGGCGGGTCCGGGGCGCAACCGGGTGAGGTCGAGGAAGCCCCGAGCACCCTCTGGTCCACCACCCGGGCGGCGGCGGTCCTGCTGCCGTTCGCCTTCGCCTTCTACTTCGCGCTCCGCGCCGACCTGGGAGAGCACCTCTGGCCGGTGGCGGCGATGCTGGTGATCCTCTGCGTCGGCGCCGAGATGCTGCGGAGGCGCTGGGCCACGCCCGGCTCGTCCCGCAACGACCTCGACTGGCTGGGCACCGCCGCGGCGGTGGCCTCGGTCGCCGTGGTGGCGGTCTGGGCCCTCGGCCGGCAGGCGACGGCCTATACCGCCTGGGAGCTGACCGCCATCGCCGCCGCCCTGGCCCTCGCCTTCCACGTCTTCGTCGAGCTCGATCTACGGCGCCTCGCCCGGATCGGCCCCGGCGACCCGGACCCTGTCTCGAGCGGGGATGCGGCCCCGACCCCCGTCCAGGGGCCGTCCCCGGCGAAGCCCGCCGAACCGTCCAGCGCCGGGTCGCCACTCCGTCGCTTCGGCGGCGCCGGCTTCGCCGCCTCGGGCCTGCTCGCGCTGCTGATCCTCGACGGCATGGTCGACGGCGCGCCCTTCCTCCTCGCCCGCGCGGTCGGTTGGGGCGTCCTGGTCGCCCTGTCGGTGCGCCAGTCCGCCCTGCCCGGCGCATACCGCCGCCAGGCGTGGGCGGCCCTCGCCCTGGGGGCCACGCTGCCGCTGTTCTACCGGGCCCACGTCGACCGTCCCCTGCTCCCGGGCCAGGGGCTCCCGGCCCCGGAGCTCTACTACGGGCTCGTCCTGCTCGCCGCCGTCGCCTTCCAGCTCCTGCCCGCACTGCGCCGTGGGGAACTGGTGCGCGCTTGGTCGCTGCGGGCCGCCCAGCTCTTCGCCCTCGGCGCCCTGGTCGTCTTCACGGTCCAGGTCGCCGAGCCGTCGCTGCCCGCCTGGCTCGCCCTCGCCACCCCGCTGGCCCTGGCCGTCCTCACCACCCTCGGCGCCACCCGTCTGGAGCGCCCGACCGGCATCTGGGTGCTCCTCGCCATGGGGCTGGCCGCGTTCGAGCACCTGCTCTGGGCGATGGACCGGCCGAGCGCCCCCGGTTCTCCCGCCGCTCCCCACACCCTCGGCCTCGTCGCCGGGGCCGCCGGCGTGCTGTTCTTCGTCGCCTGGCCGTTCCTCGCCCGGCCCCGGCTCGACGACGCGCGCTGGGCCTGGTACGCGGCGGCGCTCGCCGGGCCGGCCTGGTTCCTGTCGCTCGGCTCCCACTGGGAAGCGCTCTGGGGGGACGGGGCCCTCGGCGCCCTGCCGATCGCCCTCGGCGCGGTCACTCTCGCGGCCACCTACCGGGTGCGCACCCTCTGGAGCGCCGACGACCCGCGGCGGCTCCGGGGCCTGGTCTGGTTCGCCGCCGTCGCCCTCGGGTTCGCCGCCCTGGCCATCCCGCTCCAGCTCGACCGGGAGTGGGTGACCATCGGCTGGGCCCTCGAAGGGGTCGCGGTGATCGCCCTCTGGCGGCGCCTGGACCACGCCGGTCTCAAGCTGTTCGGCCTGGCGCTGCTCGCGGTCGTGGCCGTGCGGGTAGTGCTGCTGCCCCCATCCGGTGGGATCGGCGCCGGCTGGCTCGCCTACACCCACCTGGTGCCGGCGGCGGCGCTGCTCGGCGCGGCGCTGCTGCTCGAGCCGCTCGAGGTCGCCCGGCTGGGCCGGGAGCGGGCGCTCTACCCGGCCGCGCGACCGCTGGGGGCGATTCTCTGCGGCCTCGGCGGCATCGTGGTCGGCTTCTCCTGGGTCACCCGCACCGTCCACGTCCTGTTCGGCGCGGCGCCGGCAGCGTTGGCCGGCCTCGCGGCCTTCGCGGGCTTCGCAGGAAGAGGGGCCACGACCATGGCCCACGACCTGACCCTGTCGATCGCCTGGGCGCTCTACGCCCTGCTGCTGCTCGGTCTCGGCTTCGCCCGCTCCGACCGCGGCCTGCGCGGGCTCGGCCTCGGCCTGATGATGATCACCGTCTTCAAGCTGTTCCTGTTCGACCTGTCGGACCTCGAGGATCTCTACCGGGTGGCTTCGCTGCTCGGGCTGGGGTTCTCCCTCGTGCTGGTCTCGCTCGCCTACCAGCGGTTCGTCTACCGTGACGGGGGAACGAAGGACGACCGATGAGAGGATCTGTCATGGGAGCTTCTCCCCCAGCCGCTTCCGCCCACGCCGCGCGGGCCCTGTCGACCACTCTGCTGCTGGCCACCCTGCTGCTGGCGACTCCCGGCGCGGCCGGAGCCGCCGCCGGGGGACCGGCCGAGCCGCCCGAGCTGGCCACCCTCTTCCCGTCCCGGGCGCCGATCCTGCTGACGGACGGCGGGACGGCCGGAGCGGCCGGGGCGGCCGGAACCTCCCCGACCGCTGCCACCGCCGGGAACGAGGGGAGCGGTGGCCGCCTGGTCCGATTGCTGCTGCCGCCGGAGGTGCTCGGCGCCTGCCGGAGCGACCTGTCCGACCTGCGGATCCTCGACGCCGCCGGCCGGGAGGTGCCGTACCTGGTCGACGCCGGCCGCGCGCCGGACACGGCGGTGCGGGTGCTCGAACGCCGGACCCCGGCGATCCTGGGCGCCGACCGTTCGACCCGGGACCCGGACGCGAGCGGCGGCACGCCGGCCCTGCTCACCGAGTCCTACACCCTCGCCGCTCCGCCCGCGGCGCCGGCCGGCCAAGGGTGGGACCTGGTGCTCGGCACCCCGCGGCCGCGGTTCGTGCGCTCCTTGGTGGTGACCCGAGCCGGTGGAGACGAGATCGTGGCCGAAGGATCGGTCTTCCGGCTCTCGCCCTCCTCCACGGACGGTGGTCGCAGGAATGGACGCGGCGGGGCCCGCGAGCGGCTGCAGATCGCCCTGCCGGAGAAGCTCCCCGCACGCCTGACCGTGACCCTGGCCGGCGAGGAGGGCACGTTTCTCGAGCCCTCCTTCCACTACGAGCGCAGCCGGCGGATTTCGGGGGGCGACCGCGCCCGGGTGCCGCTCAACCCGGTCCATGGAGAGGACGGCGAGGGCAGCGAGGACGGCGGGGAGGCCGAGGCCGGTCCGGGTGCCGGCACCGGCTCCGGCCCTGGCTCCGGGCAGGCCCGGCAGACAGTGCTCGAGATCGAGCGCCCCCGCGGCCTGGTCCCCGGCGCCCTGGTGCTCGACACTGCCACCGCCGCCTTCAGCCGGCGGGTAGAGGTGTGGGACGAAGGCCCGGGCGCGTCCGACCAGCCGCTCGGCGCGGCCACTCTCTACCGCGTCCCCGCGCCGTCCTGGATGGACGCCCCGATCGAAGAGCGCTCGATCCCCATCGCCACGCCCCACGGCGACCGCCTGCGCGTGGTGATCGACAACGGCGACAGCCCGCCGCTCGACGAGCTGGCGGTGCGGGCCGCGCTCCGCCGTCCGGCCCTGATCTTCAGCCCCGGGAGCTCGGCGGGCTTCGGAGACATCGGAGGCGCCGGACCGTCTCCCGGCGACGGCGCCCAGGTCGGAACCCTGCTCTTCGGCGGCGGCCGCGCCTTCCACCCGCGCTACGACCTCCAGGCCCTGCTGCCGGCCCTCTCTCCCTACGGAGCGGCGGTCGAAGGGCAG
Organism: uncultured Acidobacteriota bacterium; assembly: GCA_963843755.1. GTDB lineage: Bacteria > Acidobacteriota > Thermoanaerobaculia > Multivoradales > DATKCC01 > CAWJLS01. Next base: position 175,328 of record CAWJLS010000007.1, on the reverse strand, counting down.
GCAGCCGAGATCGTCGAGCGGCTCGTCGACCCGGCCCTGCTGGCCGAAGCCCGGCTCGGGGCCGTCGTCCCCAACCCGCGGTTCGACCCGCGCCCCGCCCTCGCCTTCGCCCACCGCCCCGGCGCCCCGGTCGAAGCCCGCCGATTCCGCTACCGCAGAAACCTCGACGTCACCCCGTCGGACGACGGCCTCGCCCGGCTGACCCTCTCCCCCGGCGACCTGGCCCACGCCCGCGCCGACCTGGCGGACGTGCGCATCGTCGCCTCCACCGACACCACCGGCTCCGACACCGGAAACCCGCCCCAGTGGGCCTACCTCCTCGAACCCGCCGCCGCCCGCGAGCAACAGGCTCTGCCCGTCACCCGCAAAGACGGGGACGAGCCGGGCACCTCCGTCTACGAGCTCACCCTGCCGGCCACGCCCGTCACCCTCGACCGGGTCATCCTGGACAGCTCCGCCCCCTTCTTCGACCGGCCGTTCACCCTCCAGGCGACCGTCCCCGCCCCGACCACCGGCGGCGCCGCGAACGGAGCGCCGCGCCGCCTCGGCAGCGACCCACCGCGCGACCTCCTCCTCGCCAGCGGCCGGCTCCAGCGCCGGGTCGGCGACCCGCGCCCCGTCACCCTCGCCTTCCCGCCCACCCGGATCGACCACCTCGAGCTCCGCGTCGACGACGGCAGCGACGCCCCCCTCCCGATCGACCGGGCCGACGCGCGCTTCCCCCTCCCCACCCTCTACTTCCCCGTCCCCGAAGGCCACTACACCCTCCTCCTCGGCGCCCCGGACGCCACCGCCCCCAGCTACGAGCTCACCCGCGCCCGTCCCCTCGTCCTCGCCGTCGCCTCCGCCCCCGCCGACGCCGGCCCCCTCGAAGACAACCCCGCCTACTCCCGCGCCGCCGGCCTCCTCACCGGCCACGGCCCCCAACGCCTCCTTCTCTGGGCCGCCCTCGTCGCCGCCGTCCTCGTCCTCGGCCTCTTCACCCTCCGCCTGGCGCGGCGGGAGGGGGAGGGCTGAAAGAGGTCGCCACTGTGCGTTGAGGCGAACTGCCGTCGGGCCGATTGCGGCAGCGCTTTCGCCGCAGAAGGCGCGGCTTCAGGTGATGCTAGACTGCTCAAAGCAACTGATTTGTTAGGAGTTACGCTGAAATGCAGCAGGGGTCGTCGAATCTCGCCATCCTTGCCTGGGAGCGACAATGACTCGTGTACGCGTGCACAACTTTACGATCTCGCTCGACGGCTACGGGGCCGGCCCGCACCAGACTGCAGAGGAGCCCCTCGGCGTCGGAGGGGAGGCGTTGCACGAGTGGTTTTTCCCGACGCGCACGTTCCAGCGCATGGGCGGGAAGACCGGTGGCACGACGGGCGTCGATGACGAGCTCGCCGCTCGCTTCGGCGTGGGCGTCGGCGCCTGGGTCATGGGTCGCAACATGTTCGGCCCGATTCGAGGTCCCTGGCCCGACAACACGTGGCGCGGCTGGTGGGGAAAGAACCCCCCGTACCACGGCCCGGTCTTCGTGCTGACACATCATGCCCGCCCGTCTGTCGAGATGGAGGGCGGTACGGTCTTCCACTTCGTTACCGGGGGTATCCGCGAGGCGCTGGAGCGTGCAGTGACGGCCGCGGAGGGCAAGGATGTACAGATCAGCGGCGGCGTGGCGACGGTCCGCCAATACCTCGAGCTGGGGCTCATCGACGAGCTACACGTGGCGATCGCACCGAGGCTGCTCGGGTCCGGCGAGCATCTCTTGCTCGGGCTCGATCTACCGGCTCTCGGTTACCAGTGCACCGCGCATGTGCCGACCGCCGCCGCTACCCATGTCGTGCTGACAAGACAGCGATGACTCGAGCTTGCCAAGCCGCGCTCGGGGCTTGACAATCGTTTGCAGGTGAAACGCAGTACGTCAGACCACTCCACACCATGCCTACACCAGACCAAATTCTGAACGCGGCGTACAAGCTCACGGACTGGCTCAACTTCTTCTGGAATTTCTACGTAGCCTTCACAGCCGCCATTCTCGGCTGGGTGTTCAGTGCCAAGAATCCATGGCCCCGGGCACAAAAGATTGTCGTTACGATCCTGTTCACGGCCTTTGTCGCCGTCAGTCTCGGCGCTCTGTGCCGGACCTATCTGGCTCTCGGACCGACGACCGAGGCTCTGAGAAGTACCTGGGGCACTTGCACGGAGTTCCAGAGAGCGATTGTTGATCGCTTGTCGAACCGCCTGTGGATACCCCAGATTGGCGCGCATCTCCTGGCCGACTGCTTGGTTGTGTACTGCATTTGGACGAAGACACCAAAGTAGAACCATCATGTTGCTGCGTTTTCGGCCTGGGTCTGTTTCTCGTGCCGTTGATTTCTCTGGGGCTGTTCATGCTCCTGCTCGCGGAAGCAGCCCGAGGTCGACCGATGCTGCCAGAAGGGACACGACCTACCCCTTGGCGCCAAATTCAGCCCGGAGTTCATCATGACGTCATGGCGCGCCTCGTCCGCTTGCACGGTGGTTCTCGTGTGCTTGATCACGCCCCTCGCTTCCTGTCACCGCGGGGATCCGGCTTCCTCGGCCGTCGACGAACCGGTCCGCGGAGAGCAGAGCGAGGCCGAAGGCACTCCGGCGGCTCAGGCGGAGGATTCGCCGGCTCCGGAGGCTGCCGACTCGTCGGTCTACGCTCTCGATCCGTTCGTCGGACCACGGTACTGGACGCGACTCGCCCCCACCGCGGCCATCGACGGCGAGGGCTCTCTCTACGTCACGGACCACCGCACGATCTTTCGGGTCAGCCCTGACGGCGAGGTCGAGCCGTTTCTCGAGCCGGAGACGCCGGTTCGCTCGGGGCTGCCCAAGATCGAGGCTCTCGCCGCACTCCCCAGCGGCACGGTCTTTTTTCGAGACTCTCTGGGCTGTTTCTACGTCGTGGGTGGGTGGCATTTCAAGGAGGTCTTCTTCCCGCGCCGGTCGGACGAGCCCACCAAGCCCGAGCCCGCCAAGCCACGGGACGACGGGCTTCCGGAGGGCTGGCCCGCCGCGAGTCTCTCCCCGAACGCTTTCGACAGGATGCATGGAATCGCTCCGTCGGCCGCTTACGTTCCGCCCGGCGGGTCCCAGCGCCCAATACCAACTCGGCCGGAACGAGTCCTCTGTGACGGCGTGGGACGCATGCCGGACAGCGAGATGGCGGCTCTGGACGAAGACACGCTCGTGGTGATCGACCGTCAGGGCCTGTGGCGTGTCCGGGAAGACGGCCGCGAGGAGATCATCGACTGCGTGTCTCTCGGCAACGGCGCCTGTGGCCCGGGCGACCTGGCTGTCAACCGTTTCGAGGGGACCTATTTCTATGCTCGGGGGTACAACGGTGCGGACGTCGTCGGCGGCCATGTGAACGACCGGTTCGCCGGGCTCGTGGCGAAGCGAGAGGACCTCGCGTTGGAACCCCAGTGGTATCTCGCGTCGATGACGGAGCATCCGTCCGGTGGCGTGCTGATCAACATGGCGAGGGGCCTGATCCACCTCCGCTTCTCGGGTGAGAAGAGCGTGGTGAAGACCCGTCCGCCGCTCGGCCTGTTCGCCCACCAGAAGGATGACCGGTTCGAGAGCCGGCCGATCGTGCTGTCGGCCGACGGCAGCGTCCTCTATCTGGTCGGCGAGACGCGGATCTACCGCGGTCGCGAGGGGTTCGAGTGACCGGCCGCCGGATCTGGCGGCGGATCGTCGTGACCCTGCGAATCGTCCTGACCCTGTCGATCGCGCTCGCCACGGCCGGGGCGATCCATGCCGGCGAGACGTCGCTGGACTTCGCCCGGGCGATCCAGCGGGGGAACCGGGCGGAGGTCGAGCGCCTCCTGGCCGCCGGCGAGGATCCGAACGGGGAGATCCCCCGGAGCTTCAACGGGATGCCGCTCCTCCCTCTCACCCTGGCGATTCAATCGGGTCACGAGGGGATCGCCGAGGCGTTGCTCGATGCCGGGGCCGACGTGAACGCGCAGGACCCGGCGGGGGCGACGCCGCTCATGGCCGCGGCCTTGGCGAAGAACCTTCACCTCGTGCGGTTGCTCCTGGACCGCGGAGCGCGCGTCGCGGCGGGAGACTCCAGCGGGAGGACCGCTCTCCACTACGCCGCACGACCGGAGCACCGGTCCTGTGGTGACCAAGGGGCCAGGATCGTGGAGGCCCTCCTCGACGGAGGTGCGCTGGCCGACACGCGCGATCAGCGCGGCCGGACGCCCCTGATGGTGGCGAGCGCCCACTGCATCTCGGAGATCACTCCCCTTCTGGCCCGCGGGGCCGATCCCAACGCCCGAGACGAGTTCGGGTACACGCCGCTTCACGCCGCCTGCGCCGGTGGAGGTATGAGAGCGGTCCGGGAGCTGCTCTCCGCCGGCGCGGTCCCGGGGGTCCAGGATGACGACGGCGTCACGCCGATGATGATCGCGGCGGGCCTGCTGCGCCAGGATCTGATGGACGCGTTGCGGAAGGCGGGGGCTCCCTCGAACCTCGTCGACCGAAACGGAGAGACGGCGGAGGCGAAGTTCTGGACGAGCGAGGTGCGCGGCATCGAGCCGACCAGGGTGCTCGACCCGGACCTGGGGGTCGAGCTCACGATGCCGGGCCGCTTCGGCCAGGGGAAGAGCGAACCGTCGGACTCCGGGCCCCGACGGATCTTCTCGTTGCGCGAGGCCAGTCACTCGGCCCCGTTCGACTTCGTCGTCGCGCGCCTGACCCGGACGTCGGAGTACTGGACCGCCGTCGTTCGGAGCTGCGGCCTCTCGAGCCCTGAGACGCTCTACCCCGCGCCCCCGTCCAACCTCCAGCTCACGACGATTCCGAAGTCTCCGGAGAGCGGCGGCCGGGAGGTCACCAGGGCCGACCTCCTCAGAGGGTCGACGGTCTGCGTCTCCTACGGCGTAGAGCTCGAGTCCGACGCCGGCGACGGAGTGCTCGTGGCGGTGGCCGGTGCGCAGGAAGAGGCCGCGCCGGAGACGCTGGCCCTGCTGGAGAACGTCCTGGCCACGGTCAAGCTCGGCGTCGCCGCGCCCAGCGAGCCGCCGGCCGAGCCCGAAAAGTCCGCCGACTCCGCCGCGCGCGCCCATCCTCTCGGCCGTGCTACGCGCTCCTCCGCGCCTCGTCCTCCGGCCTTCCTCGTCTTCGTCTTCCTCGTCGCGATCGGCCTCGTGCTCTTTCTGATCTGGCGGAGCCGACAGAGGCCGAAGGTCTATGTCTCGGACCGGCTACGGCCGCTCGGCCAGGAGCGCCCGACGCCTCGGCCTCAGAAGCGCGGCATCGGTTGGCGCGAACGGGGCGCGCTCGCTCTCGGATCGGCCACGGCGATCGCGTCGGCGATCTTCACCGTCCGCGTCGTCCAACGGCTCGCCGTCTGGATCTTCTCCCTCCAGGCCGTCGGGTTCGGCTGGCTCCTCGTCAACGCGCTCCTCGCCCTTGCACTGGGCGCCTTGGCCTGGAAGGGCCGGCCCCTTGCGAGGATCGTCTTCGGAGCGACCCTCCTGCTCGTCCTGGCCTGGGCGAACCTGGTCCATGTACCGCGCGCTCGGGCCGCGCTCGCAGCCTTCGGTGATCTACCGCTGGCCTACGCTCAGATCGCGGCGACCCATTTCAGCTCGGCGATCTTCCTCTTGCTCGCGGCGGCCGCCGGCTACTCTCACCCGGAGGTCGGACGACTCATGAAGCGATGGCTCTCACGTGCGAAGTCGCTCCTTCTTCTTTTCGTCGCGATCTCTTCTTGATCCATCACGCAGCCGGAGGCTCTTGAGCCTGACATCATGGCCAGTGCCATGCCGGCAAAGCTGGCTCCCCTCGGTATCCACGGGATGGAGCTCCACAAGCACGCACACGCCGCAAGGGGGCTCGAGGTCCCAGACTTGAACGTGCCGATCTACGGCATGACCGCGCTCCGCACCGAGGATCCGGACGGCAACCGTCTGTGGATCGGGCAGAGCCGGAGCTCTTGAGCTCCGACCTCCGCGGTGCTCGGACCACCGCACCCATGGCAGCGAGCTGATCGAGCGGACCGGCGGCGGCCGGAAGCCCGCGCTCCGCGCCATCGCGCCCCACCTACGACCTTCGCGAAGGCGGAGCCCGCCTACGCCGGCCGCGCCTCCGAGCCCTCCCGCCCCCGCGGGTGGGCGTTCGCGCCGGCCCCTGCCCGCTGGAGCGTTGGCGGCGCGGGCCGCTTCCGCCAGACTCGCGCTGTGGGTCTCCCTCCACCCACGCAGGTGCCGAATGTTCACCCGCGCCACGAGCCGTCCGTTCGACGGACCAGGAGAGACTCCATGGAGATCGTCCGACAGTCCCCCCAACCAGAACCCGCGCCCCGCCTGCCCCGCCTGGGCGATGCCGCGCCGCCGTTCGAGGCCGTCACCACCTTCGGCAAGCTCCGCCTGGAGGACTTCAAGGGGAGCTGGCTGATCCTCTTCTCCCACCCGGCCGACTTCACCCCGGTCTGCACCACCGAGTTCATGGCCTTCGCCAAGGCCCACCCGGAGCTGCGCAAGATGAACTGCGAGCTCCTGGGCCTCTCGGTCGACAGCGTCTACTCCCACATCGCCTGGGCGCGCAACGTCGAGGAGAAGATGGGGATCAAGGTCACCTTCCCGATCATCGCCGACCTGAACAAGGAGGTCGCCGGTCTCTACGGCATGGTGATGCCCTCCGACAGCACGACCGAGACGTCGCGCTGCGTCTTCATCATCGACCCGGAGCAGAAGGTGCGGGCGATGATCTACTACCCGCTCACCACCGGCCGCAACGTCGAAGAGATCGTCCGCGCCGTCAAAGCGCTCCAGACCACGGACGAGCACGGCGTCGCCACGCCCGAGGGCTGGCGGCCCGGCGACGAGGTGATCGTGCCGCCGCCGCTGACCCAAGAGGCCGCCGCCGAACGGGTGGCCGACGGATCGGTCGACTGCAAGGACTGGTACTTCTGCAAGAAGGCCATCTAGGGAGATGAGGAGACGACGATGGCCTGCATCACCGCTGAAGGGGTCCTGACCGCGTCCGCCCGCGAGCTGCTCGCCCTGCTCGAGACGCCCCAGACGATCGACGAGATCGCCGGCGCCCTCGGCCGCCCGCTGTTCCAGGTCCGCGCCAGCCTGCGGGAGATGGCCGACGCCGGCCTGGTCGTGGCCGCCGCAGAGGGCGGCTACCTGGTCACCGCCGAAGGGCGGGCCCAGCTCGGCGTGCTCGTCTAGCCGCGTCTCAGGCCCACGCGAGGGTTTCGAGGGCGCTGCGGTCCCGGATGACGAAGCCGTCGGTGGTGGTCTCGACCACGCCGGCCTTGCCCCAGCGGCTCAAGATCCGGATCGTGGTCTCGATCGTCGTGCCGGCGAGGTCTGCCAGCTCCTGCCGGGAGAGTGCGACCGGGATGTGCACGGCGCCGTCGCCGGTCGCTCGTCCCTCGTCCTCGGCGAGCTTCAGAAAGAGCCGGGCAAAGCGGGGCTCCATCTTGCCGCCGGTGAGCTCCGCCAGGCGATCGGTGAGCTCCACCAGCCGCCAGGTGAGCGCCAGGAGCAGGCCGCGGACCAGTGTCGGGTGCTCCTCGAGCAGGCGGAAGAAGTGGGCCCGCGGGATGAGCAGGCAGGTGGTGTCCTCGAGCGCCACGGCGGAGGCCGGATAGGGGCGCTCCTCGTAGACCGCGACGGCGCCGATCGGGTCGCCGGCACCGAACAGCTCGAGGATCAGGTCCTTGCCCTCGGGGGTCGTCCGGAACACCTTCACCCGCCCCTCGACGACGGTGAAGAACGCGTCCGACGGATCGCCCTCGCCGAACAGTGCCGCGCCGCGGTCGAACCGGCGCAGGACCGAGACCGCGGCGAGGCGGGCACGGTCGGCGGCGGCGAGCCGCCGGAAGAGCGGAACGCCGAGCAGGGTCTCATCCGTCACCGGCATCAGGCGCGCCTCCCGCGAGCGACTTCGGCGCCGGGCTCGAAATCGCGCAGCAGCGGCGGCTCGGCGTCCGTCTCCTCGACCAGGCCGAGGGCCGCGGCGAGCACCCGATGCTGGAGCGCGGGCTCCTCCGGCGCACCGAACGGGTAGCCCAGCGGGTACGGCACCCACAGGGCCCGCGGCGGACGCATCGCCCGGGCGATCCCCCGCAGGAGCTGGATGACCACCGTGGTGATCCCCCGCCGCTCCATCTCCGCCGCGACCAGACTCACGGTCTGGTTGCACATCGGTCACACGGGTACCAGCAGCGCGACGTCGACCTGGTCCTCGACGAAGATCTCGGCGGCCCGGGGCGCCACGTCGCGCACCAACCGGCCCGGCGCCGTCACCGAGCCCATGAACGACAGGTGCCGCGGCGCCACCGAGCCGATCGTCCCCTCGGCGGCGAGCTCGCGAACCCGGTCTACGGGGAAGGCGACGTTGGCGTCGCGCCGCAGGCCGGTGTGGTCGAACGACTCGCTCCGGTGGTGCTCCTCCAGCGCCCTCGTGTCGACGTCCGCGGGGATCGTCCGGAAACTGGCGTCGCCGCCGCGGATCGACGGGTCGAACCGCTCCTGCCCCGCGACCGTCAACCCGGCGCTCGACACCAGGCCGAGCCGCGCCGCGGGCAGCGGCCTGGCAAGCGGGGCCCACGGGACCGGATCGATCCGCCGCCAGCGATAGGCCTTGAGGAAGGCCCGGTAGTGGAGTGGGAGCTCGTCGGTGTGTGCCATCGGCGAGCGATCTTACCCGCTCCCCTCCCCGGGCCCGCCTCCAGGAACCGGATCAGCCTATCCGCATCCGCCGGTGCAATGGTTGAGGCAGTGGGTGTAGGCGTTTTCGCAGATGTTGCAGGTGCGCGGGATCGACGGGTCGCAAGAGTAGATGCAACTCAAGTAGTTGTCGTCGCAGGCTTCGCAGCAGGTCTTGGCGCAGCAGCCCGCCTGGACACTGTCGCAGACGGCGCACTTGCCGCCGTTGGACGTCGTGCAGGAGCTGTTGCCCATGCACGAGACGATCGAGCCGTCGTCGCACTCGATCTGGAGTGTGCAGACCGAGAGCGGAACCGGCTGGAGCGGGAACGTTCCGAGGATCGGCGCGGAGCTCACCGGAGCGTCCTGGCCGGCCGGGGTGGCGGCGGACGCGGGGAGGGCGAGCAGACAGAGGCAACAGAGACAGAGCGAGGTGTAGACCGCGGCCTTCATGAGCATCTCCTTTTCTCATGGACGGAAGGCCAGGGCCGACGGCCCATCAAGACCACAACGGCCCGGAGGACCGCGCGGCTCTGAAGATCCGTAATTCCGTCGATTGTACACCTTCGCCATCACGAGTATGCGGTTACGCCGGATCGACCGCCACGCAACCCGGATCAGTCCGACCGCAGACTGCTCACGGGATCGATCGACAGCGCCCTCCGGGCCGGCAGGTAGCTCGCCGCCAGGCTGACCAACAGCAGCACCGTCGCCACGGCGCCGAACGTGCCGGGATCGTCGCCGGGGACGCCGTAGAGGAGCCCGGCGAGGAGCGTGCCGACGCCGAGCGCGGCCGGTACGCCCAGGACGAGCCCGAGCACCGCCAGGCGGGCGCCGTGGCCGACCACCAGCCGGAGCACCGAGCCGCTCTGAGCCCCCAGGGCGACCCGGATACCGATCTCCCGCTCCCGCTGGGCGACCACCGACGAGACCGTCCCGTAGAGGCCGACCACCGTCAGCACCAGAGCGACGAGACCGAACAGAGCCGCCAGGGCGAGCGAGAGCTTGCGGTGGGAAAGCGACCCGGAGACCACGTCGACGAGCGGCTCCACGGCGTAGACCGGCTGGTTCGGATCGACCGCCGCCACCGCCCGGCGCACCGCGGGGGCGAGGGCCATCGGGTCGAGGCCGGTCCGGACCACGAGCGCCATGTGACCGAAGGGCGTGACGCTGTAGGGAATGTAGATCTCGGGAGACGGCTCCCGGTCCAGCCGGGCGCTCCGCACGTCGCCGACCACGCCGGCGATGCCGACCACGGTATCCAAGACGCGCAGACGGTGCGCGAGCGGGTCCTCGCCGGGGAAGTAGGTCTCGGCCAGGGAGCGGTTGATCCAGACCGCCGGCGCGGTGTCGTCCCGGTCGTCCGCGGAGACCGGCCGGCCGCGCAGAAGCGGCACCCCGATCGCCTCGAAGTAGCCCGGTCCGACCACCCGAAACTCGGCGAACGGCTGGTCCTCCACCCGCTCCGCTGCCGGCCGGCCCTCGATGCCGAAGTTGCCGTTGGAACCCCAGTCCTGGAGCGGGACGAGGGAGATCCAGCCGGCCCGCTCGACTCCGGGGAGGGCCTCGACCGCCCGCCGCACCGGCTCGTAGAAGCGGGAGACCGCCTGCTCCGCCGGGTAGCTCGCCTCCGGCAGGGAGACATGCGCGGTCAGGACCTTTTCCGGCTGGAACCCGAGCTCGGTGCCGGAGAGCGCCAGGAAGGTCCTGAGCAGCAAGCCGGTCGAGGCCAGCAGCACCACCGAGAGCGCTACCTGGCTCGCCACCAGGCCGCCGCGGAAGCGGCGTGTCCGCCTGCCCGCCCCGGCGGCACCGCCGTCGCGAAGCGCGTCCTGGATGCGCGCCGCGCGCGCCTGGAGCGACGGCACCAGGGCGAGGGCCACGGCCACCACCGCCGAGACGACGGCGAGGAAGGCGAACACCCGCCCGTCGAGACCGGGCCGCGGCGCCACCGGCAGGGCGGCGGCGGCGAGGGTCGAAAACGCGGCCAGCCCGGCATGGCCCAGCACCAGTCCGAGGAGCGCCGCCGAACCGACCAGCACCACGGCCTCGGCGAAGAACTGGGACGCGATCTGCCCCGCCCCGGCGCCCAGGGCCGCCCGCACCGCCACCTCCCGGCGCCGCCCTTCGGCCCGCAGGAGCAGCAGGTTGGCGCCGTTGGCGCAGGCCACGAGCAGCACCAGGCCGGTGCCGCCGAAGAGCAGCAGCAGCCCCGGCCGCACCCGCCCGACCACGACCTCCTGGAGCGGCTTGATCACCGCTCCCCGATCCTCCTGCTCCTCGGGGTAGGCCTCCCGGATGCCCGCCGCCAGCCGGTCCATCTCCGCCCCACCGGCCGCCAACGAGGTCGACGGTGCCAGCCGGCCGATCACCGCCAGCCAGTGGCTGCCCCGATTCGCGGCCATCTGCGGATCGAGCGACAGCGGCACCCAGACGTCCTCCGCCCGCCCTCCCGGCGGGAACTCGAACCCCTGGGGCATGACGCCGACCACGGTGTGGGCGCGCCCGTCGAGGGTCACCGTGCGCCCGAGCACCGCGGAATCGGCACCGAACCGGGTCGTCCAGAGGCGGTGGGACAGGACCGCCACCGGTGCTGCGCCCGCCGCCTCGTCCTCCGGCCGGAACCCCCGTCCCAGCGCCGGCGTCACACCGATCACGTCGAACAGGTTGGCGGTCGCCGAGATCGAGGCCAGGCGCTCAGGCCGATCGGTCCCCTGGAGGGCGACGTCGCCGGACAGGTACGCCGCCAGCCCGGTGAAGCCCTCCTGGCGATCGCGCCAGTCGACGAAGTTGGGATACGAGACGGAGCCGAGGCCTTCGCCCCCCGGATGGCGGAAGGTCTCGTAGACCCGCACCAGCTCGTCCGGGTGCTCGTAGGGCAGCGGCCGGAGCAGCAGGCCGTCGACCAGGCTGAACAGGGCGGTCGTCGCACCGATCCCCAGGGCGAGGACCAGAACGGCGAGCGGGCCGGCGGCACCGCCGCGGGCGAGACCGCGGACCGCGAGGCGGAGGTCGTCGAGGAAGCGGGGCATGAAGGACATGGCGGATCTCCTGGTCAGGGTTCCCCATGTCGAACGTGGCAGCCGCGATTTGGTTACAACGGCTCGGCCAACAGGTCGAGCAGCTCCTCGCGGCTGAAGACTTTGGCCAGGAGGTGGTCGTCCTCCCGCACCACGGCGTTCATCATCTGGCGTTTGCGCTCGATCAGGGCGTGGATCTTCTCCTCCAGCGTGCCCTCTGTGACCAGCTTGAACACCTGGACCGCCCGGCGCTGGCCGATCCGGTGCACGCGGTCGGTCGCCTGGTCCTCGCGGGCGGCGTTCCACCACCGGTCGTAGTGGATCACCACCGAGCCGCCGATCAGGTCGATGCCGGTACCGCCGGCCTTGAGACTGCCGACGAACACCCGGCAGTCCGGGTCGCGGTTGAACCGGTCGATGATTTCACCCCGCTTGCGCGAGGAGCCGGTCAGGGTGACGTAACCCACGGACCGCTCCTCGAGGTCGCGCTCCATCAGCTCGATCATCCCGAGGTACTGGGTGAAGACGACGATCTTGAGGCCGGCGTCCAGGCATTCGGTGAGGAGCTCCCGGTAGAGGTCCCACTTGCCGGAGGCCGTCTCGGCCACGCGCTCGGGGCGGTCGACCTCGCCGAGCGCCAGCGCCGGGTGGTCGCAGACCTGCTTGAGCAGGTTGAGCAGGGCGAAGACGTGGATGTAGGGCACCGGCTCCGTGCCACCGGCAATCTGGCGCACGAGCTCCTTGCCCCGGCCCGAGACCGCCTCGCGGTAGAGCTTGACCTGGTCTTCGGAGAGGCGCGCGGTCCGCACGTCCTCGATCTTCTCGGGCAGCTCGTCGAGCACCGCCTCCTTGGTCCGCCGCAGGATGAACGGGGAGATCAGGCGCCGCAGCTCGGCGAGCCGCTCGCGCCCGGGCAGCTCCTCGCCGTCGCCGAAGCGGTCCTCGAACGCCTGGTCGGAGCCGAGATACCCCGGCAGGACCAGGTCGAAGAGCGCCTTGAGCTCCGTCAGCGAGTTTTCGATCGGCGTGCCGGTCAGGCCGAGCCGCACCGTCGCCGGCACCTCGGCCGCCGCCCGCCAGCCGCGAGTCGACGAGTTCTTGAGGTTCTGGATCTCGTCGAAGACGGCGAGCGCCCACGGCACCTCGGCCAGCTCGGCCACGTCCCGGCGCAGGACGCCGTAGGAGGTGATCACCACGCGGCAGGCGCCGCCACTGCCCGCGCCGCCGAGCGCCTCGCCCAGGTCCCGGGCCGGGCCGTGGTGGATCGCCGCCGTGAGGCCCGGCGCGTGGTCGCGTAGCTTGTCGCGCCAGTGGCTGATGACGCTGGTCGGGCAGACCACCAGCACCGGCCGGGTGACCTCGCGCCCGACAGGCGGCGCGGTCGCCGTCGCCCCGGCCTCCGTCGCCTCCGACTCCGACTCAGGCGCGGCCTGCAACCCGGCAATCAACGCGAGCGCCTGGTGGGTCTTCCCGAGCCCCATGTCGTCGGCCAGGATGCCGCCGAGCCGGTTCTCCCACAGGAACCGGAGCCATTCGACCCCTCGCTCCTGGTAGGGGCGAAGCGGCGTCTCGAGGCCCGCCGGCTGAGTGTAGGGCGACGCAGGACGGAGCTCGACCAACCGCCGAAGCACCTCCGCGCGCTCGGCCTCGGCCTCCCCTTCCACCCGGATCACCTGTCCGGTCGCCGCCTGGAGGCCGAGCAGCTCGCCGGCCGACAGCCGCAGGCGCTCGCCCCGGCGCTCCCCCTGCTGATCCCCCCACCGATCCCGCAACCCGCCCTCCGACTGGAAGCGTTCGAGCAGGCGGTCCAGGTGTCCGAGGCCGGGCGCGCGGAGGTCGACCCAGCCGTCCGGCGTCTCGAGGTAGGGCACGCCGCGGCTGCGGGCGTCGAGCACGTGAGCCAGGGAGACGGTCGAATCGCCGAAGCCGTAGTGGACGGCGAGCCAGTACCAGCTCCGGCCCTCCGCCTCGTCGAAGCCTCCGGCGCTCTCGCCTCCCTCACCTCCGTCGCCGCCATCGCCCCGTCCGATCTCGATCTCGCGCACCGACACGGAGTCGACCCGGTGGAAGACCCGCCGCTCCTGGAGCAGGCCGTCGAACGCCACCAGCCCCTCCGCCAGGCCGTCGCGGTGCTCGTCGAGAAACGACGGCACCCGGCTCCAGTCGAGCCGCAGGCGCCGCGGCGCCTTGAACCGGCGCTCCTTGCCGACCCGCTCCAGCTCAGCCAAGACGCCGAGATCCTCGAGATAGATCAGCCGGCCGTAGCGGAACTTCTCCACCTCCGCCTGCTCGAGCCAGCGCTCCTCGCCGTCGCGCTGGAGCGCCTGGATCACCGGCCGGACGTCGACCTCCCGCGGACCGTCCTCGCCGCTCCGGATCTCGGTCACCGGCGAGACGTGGAAGATGGTCTTGAGCGGGATCGGCCGGATGCGCAGGTCGTCCTGGTCCGGGAAGAGCTCGGAGAGCAGGGCGAGCACCCGCTGGACCGACTCCCGCGGCAGGGTGATCTCGGCCACGGCGTCGCCCGGCTCGGCCTCGCGCCGGATCGGGGACACGCCGGCGGCACGCTCCGGCGAGGAGGCGCCGACCCAGCGGCAGACCAGGGTGAAGCGGCCGGTGCGGCGGTCGACGGCCGGGTGGAAGCGGGTGCCGCCCGGCCCGAGCTCGCGCACGGCGTGGTAGGCGAACCGGTGCCAGAACCCCTCTTCCAGGGTCTGGCGGCGGGTCTTCATGCCCGCCTTGGCGAGCTGGTGCTCCTGCTTGCTCCACTGGAACATGGCGAGGCGCTCGAGCACCCCGGCCCGGTCGGAGGAGCTCTCGAGATCGGCCGGCGCCTTGCCCAGGCGCTCGAGCAGCCGGACGCGGCTGGGGCCGCCGGCCAGCCAGCGCCCCAGCTCCTCGCCCCGCGTCTGGCCCGCCGTCCCGCCCCCCACCTGGTCAAACCGCGCGACGCTCTCCACGGCCGCCTGGGACGCGCCCTGCCCCGTGGAGCGCTCCGCGCGGAACCGGACCCCCGACGGCCGCTCCCCGACCGCCTCGAGCCACTCGACCCGGAGCCGGGAGCACTCCTGGGGCGCGTCCTCGCTCAGCAACCTGGCCAGTCGGAACCAGGGGGTCGCCTCGAACACCGTCCCCCACGGCCGCGTGCCGTAGACCTCGCGAAACGCCAGCACCGCCCGGGAGAGCTCTTTGAGATGGGAGCAGGTGGTCGAGCGCCCGTTGCCGCAGGTGCACGAGCGCAGGGTCGTGGACAGGCCCGGGACTCCGTCCACATGGATCGCCGCCCCCTCCTGCCCCTTGCCCGACGGGGCGAGACCGATCCCCGCACGGTGGAGCTCCAAGTGGGTGAGGTCGTCCATCGGGGCGCGATTCTACTCACTGGAACGGACGGGCGAAACCGGCCGGGCGCGCGCTCCCCATGCCGACCTTCCCGTTTCGCGCAGATGATGTAACATGCTTCCCCCTCAGGGACCACTTCAGCGCGATCCTCCGCCGCACCGGGGATCGACCGATTGGCACGATGCTCCACCCGCGTTTCCGGGCGACCGCGGGCGACTCCCCTCGGCCGCCGTTCACAGGGTCCACCCGACCTCCGTGTCGAGACGAGGAGCATCATGCCCGAAGACCGATCCACCGATCGTCCCCCGGAACCGCCGGATTCACAGAACCCAGAGTCCGTCGCCGGCTCCCGTGATGGACTGAGCCGGCGCAACTTCCTCCACTGGACCGCTGCCGCCGGCGCCGGCGCCTCCCTCGCCGGCCTGCTGCCTGGGCTCCCGGCCCACGCCGTCCTGCCGAAGCTCGGCCCCCACGAGGAGATCGAGGAGAAGACCGTCGCCGAGCTCCAGGCGATGATGGCGTCCGGCCAGCTCTCCGCCGTCGAGCTGGTCGACATGTACCTGGAGCGCATCCAGGACATCGATTGCGACGGCCCGGGCCTCAACTCGATCATCCAGACCAACCCCGACGCCCGCCGCCTGGCCGAGCGGCGCGACCGCGAACGCCAGCAGGGCGAGGTGCGGGGACCGCTCCACGGCATCCCGATCGTGGTCAAGGACAACATCGACAGCAGCGACCAGATGATGACCTCCGCCGGCTCCCTCGCCCTGGTCGGCGCCCCGGCCGACCGCGACGCCCGGGCGCTCTGGAAGCTGCGCCGGGCCGGCGCGATCCTCCTGGGCAAGGCGGGCCTCTCCGAGTGGGCCAACTTCCGCGGCTTCGACTCCACGAGCGGGTGGAGCGGCCGGGGCGGCCAGGTCAGGAACCCCTACATCCTCGACCGCAACCCGTGCGGCTCGAGCTCCGGCTCCGCCGCCGCGACCTCGGCCAACCTGTGCGCCGTCGCCCTCGGCACCGAGACCGACGGCTCCGTGGTCTGCCCCGCCTCGGCCTGCGGCATCGTCGGCATCAAGCCGACCCTCGGCCTGGTGTCGCGCAGCGGGGTCGTGCCGATCTCCCACAACCAGGACACCATCGGCTGCCACGGCCGGACCGTCGCCGACGCGGCGGCACTGCTCGGACCGATGACCGGCGGCGACCGGGCCGACCCGGCCACCTTCGCCAGCGCCGGCAACTCGTACGACGACTACACCCAGTTCCTCGACCCGAACGGCCTCGCCGGCGCCCGCATCGGCGTCATGCGCACCGGCGTCACCGGCGGCAGCTCCGAGGCCGACGCGATCTTCGAGGAGGCGATCGCCGCCATGGCCGATGCCGGCGCGACGATCGTCGACCCCGGCGAGCCGCCGAACGTCGACGAGTTCTTCAACGACTCGTCGGAGATCATCGTCCTCATCTACGATTTCAAGCGCGACCTGAACGCCTACCTCGCCAGCCGCAGCGGCGTGCCGATCGCCAGCCTGGCCGACCTCATCCAGTTCAACCTCGACCACGCGGACGAGGAGCTGCAGTACTTCGGTCAGGAGTTCTGCGAGCTGGCGGAGGCGGACATCTTCACCGAGGACGACTACCTGGCGGCGCTCGAACGCGGGCCCCGCCTGGCCGGGCCCGAAGGGATCGACGCGGCCATGGACCAGTACGACCTCGACGCCATCGTCGCCCCGACCGGCTCCCCGGCCTGGACCACCGACCTGGTCAACGGCGACCTGTTCCTGACCGGCAGCTCGGGCTACGCCGCGGTCGCCGGCTACCCCAACATCACCGTGCCGGCCGGCTTCTCGTTCGGCCTGCCGGTGGGGGTGAGCTTCTTCGGCCGGCGTTGGAGCGAGCCGAACCTGATCAAGGTCACCTCGGGCTTCGAAGCCGCGACCCAGGTGCGCACGGCGCCGACCTTCATCCCGTCGCTGCCACTGCCGCGCGTGGTCGGCAAGAACGCGGCGAACGCCGCGGCCCGCGCTTCCCAGAGCGGCACCGCAGGCGCCCGGCGGATCGACGCCCGGACCCTGACCGAGGCCCTGCTCGCCTCCCGGCGTAGCGTTCTGCGCCGCGCGTACTACCTGTAGCTCCCCGCGGTCGCCGGGGCCCGGTTTCTATGAACCGGCCCCGGCGGCCCCTCGTCCATCCCTGTCGCCCCCGATCGGAACCTCTCGGGCGCTCCGTGTCTCTCACCGGGTGGCCGGCGTTCGTCCTCGACCGACCACGTCTGGCATCATCGACGACCCAAGGAACCATCCTCCCACCCGAAAGGACCCGCATCACCATGGAGATCCGCTTCCCCGGCGGCGCCGCAGTCGACGCCGTCTTCAAAGGCCACACCGTCCACACCGACCAGCCGGAGCACGCCGGAGGCGGCGACAGCGGCCCCGCCCCGTTCGACCTCTTCCTCGCCTCGATCGGCACCTGCGCCGGCTACTACGCCCTCGTCTTCTGCCAGCAGCGCGGCCTCTCCACGGACGACCTCGCCATCACCCTCGCCTTCGAGCGCGACCCCGAGCGCCACAGGCTCGCCGCCATCCAGATCCGGGTCCACCTGCCCGACGACTTCCCCGAGAAGTACCGGAGCGCCATCCTCCGCTCGATCGACCAGTGCGCGGTCAAACGGCACCTGGTCGAGCCGCCGGAGATCGTGACGAGCATCGTGGAGGGAGCCGCTACGGCTCGATGATCAGGATCGCTCGCTCCTCAGCGAACCGGTCCATCAGCCGACGGCCCGGGCCGAACCAGAGCGGAAGCGGATCCTCCACCAGAGCGAGGTCTCCCGCGCCCAGGCGGTCACCGAACAGAACATAGGCCTTCGCGGCGTTGTGGAGCCGGGACATCCAGACCAAACCTGCGCAGTCGGTCGTGTCGTAGAGGGCCTGGGCCCACGCGCGGGTCCGCGGGTACTCCGAGGGGAGCGTGGCGCTGATCTCACCCGGCTCGAGATGGAGGTGAGCCAGACCCGGATGGTGAAGCTCCACCAGCGCCAGGTCTTTTCGGGTCCGGATCGAGGAGAGCACACGCCCTACGAGCTTGCGGGAGGCCACTGCCGGGGTCTGGCCCGCCGGCGGCCGGATCGGTACCTCGTGGAAGATCGTCTCCGCGACCGCCGCTGCCGCCGTCTCCGCGGCGTAGAGGGCCGGGACCCTCTCGCCCCGTCCATCCTGGACGAAGTGGAAACGTCCACCAGCGCCGAACCCCGGGTTCGGCTCGTTCGCTGAAAACCCCTCGGAGTGAACCCGGGCGAGAACCTTCCCCGCCGCGACCCTCACCACCCGCGGCAGGAGCTCGCCGGGGGCTTCCGGTGGCCACGGACCTCCCATCACCGCAGACTCCTAGAAGTAGATCTCGGCCGCCTCGTGCTCAGCAGCCCCGACGACGGCCTCCGGATCGGTCTCGAGAAGGTCGACGGGCCTCCGTCCGTCCAGATAGCCGTTGGGAGCCGTGAACCAGAGCGCCGTCTCCCAGCCGTAGCCTGCGCCGAACTGCGCGAGCACCTCCGCGATCACCGCCCGGGGCTGCGCCTCCCGGTCGAGCTGGAACCCGGGAAAGTAGTCGCGCCCCCGGTGCTTGACCGAAAAGATCCTCCCTTCCCGCTTCCACCGGCTGGCCAACGCCGCCCGGTTCTCGGCCCCGGACTGATTCAGCTCCGCCACCTCCGCGCTCGTCAGCAGACCGAACTCCTCCATCAGAGCCGTCCGCGCCGCGCCGTTTCGCCGCGCCTGCAAGACGGTCGCGGGCGTCGGCACCACCGCCGGCATCATCGCCTCGATCATCTCCGAGAACCGAGGCGAAGGCGCGACCATCTCCGCGACGGGCTCAGCCACCTCGCCGACGGACACCTCGAGCCTCGTCCCCAGCTCATGAAACCCCTCGATCTCGCCAGAAGGAGCGTCGAAAAGCCGATCCGAGCCACCGCGCACCGAACCCTTGCTTCCTCCTCGTCGGTTCGTGGACCGCACCGGGAGATCCCGATTCCTGATGATGATCGACTCCTTGAGCTGTCCGGACCGACCCAGGAGCCGTACCGTCCCGGCTCCAAGACGCGTGACCAACTCCTTCGCGCGCTCTTCAGCTTCCCTTCTTGTCGGGAACACGGCGCTGGCCCGCTCCGCCCCTTGCCTCTTGACCGCCCAGCCGTCACTTCGAGGGACCACGTCGTACGTGTGATCCCCTCGTCGCTCCTCCGGAGCCTCACCGGCTCCGCCCCTTTCCGCCCTCGGCATCTCGAATGATCTCCGTAATCGACTCCCCTACGCTACCGGATATCACCCTCAGAGACAAGCCAGGCACCCTCGACTCGCCCGGTCTTCTTTCAACCTTCCGTGATCCGGGGGGCGGGGGGACAAACGGCTCGCACGTGGAGCGTCCGGGAGGGAGGGGCCACAGGGGCGCTGGCGGCCGCGTCCGCGACGGCCTCCGAGCAGCCAGCCAGGCCCGACGCGGACGCCAACGAGGCGAGCGTTGATCTCCCAACCGTCCAGCTCTGCCGTCCCCTGCCGCCCCTCCCTCCCGGACGCTCCCGACAGACCTCCCGCCCCTCCTCCATCCCGCCCCAACAATCCGCCGACCCCGCCCCGTCGGGTGGTGGCCCTTGCCGGACAAGCCCCTATTCTTGACCAAGTTGGTCACAGGCCCCCACCAATGACCCGCGAGCCCCACTCATGACGACCAAGACGACGACCTCCTCCCTGCACGAGTTCCACTTCGATCGCGAGCTGGTGAAGAAGTACGACCGCCCGGGCCCGCGCTACACCTCCTACCCGACCGCGCCCCAGTTCCGGGACGGCTTCTCCTCGGCCGACTACTCCCAGCTCCTGATCGAGAGCCGCCAGGACGCCCTCCCGCTGTCGCTCTACGTCCACGTGCCGTTCTGCGAGCGGCGCTGCTTCTTCTGCGGCTGCAACGTGATCATTTCGCGGAACCGGGACCGGGCCCGGGCCTACCTGCCCTGGGTCGAGAAGGAGATGGCCAAGGTTTCCGAGCTCCTGGACGGCCGCGAGCGCGACACCATCCAGCTCCACTGGGGCGGCGGCACGCCGACCTTCCTGCCGCCGGCCGAGATGGCCGAGCTGATGGCGATGATCCGCCGGCACTTCCGCCTCACCGACGACTGCGAGCTCGGCGTCGAGGTCGACCCGCGGATGTGCACTGAGGAGCAGCTCGACGCCCTGGCCGCCGGCGGCGTCAACCGGCTGTCCATGGGCGTCCAGGACATCGATCCGACGGTCCAGAGGGCGGTCAACCGGGTGCAGCCGGTGGAGGAGACCTGGCGCATCCTCGACGGCGCCCACCGCCGCGGCATCGACAGCGTCAACGTCGACCTGATCTACGGCCTTCCCCACCAGACGCCCGAGAGCTTCGGGCGCACGGTCAACGAAGTCATCCGCATGAGCCCGGACCGGATCGCGGTGTTCAACTTCGCCTACCTGCCGGAGATGTTCGCCCACCAGAAGACCATCGACCCGGCGGCGCTGCCCGATCCGGAGACCAAGCTCACCCTGCTCGAGAACACCGCCAACCAGCTCACCTCCGCCGGCTACGCCTTCATCGGCATGGACCATTTCGCCAAGCCGGAGGACCCGCTGACCCGGGCGCTCGAGGACGGCACCCTGACCCGCAACTTCCAGGGCTACAGCACCTGTGGCCGGACCGACCTGGTGGCGTTCGGCGTCTCGTCGATCGGCCACGTGGCCGGCGGCTTCGCCCAGAACGTCAAGGGGCTGGACGACTACCAGGCGGCCCTGGACGAGGACCGGCTGCCGGTCTTCCGCGGCCTCTTCCCGACGCCGGAGGACCGCCTCCGCCGGGCCGTGATCATGGGCATCATGAGCCACTTCCGGCTGGACAAGGGGGCGATCGAGCGCCACTTCGGCGTCGACTTCGACGAGCACTTCGCCGACGCCCTCGAAGCGCTCGAGCCGCTGGCCGCGGACGGGCTGGTGGAGATGGACGACCGCGGCCTCCGGGTGACACCGTTCGGACGGCTGCTGGTGCGCAACGTGGCCATGTGCTTCGACGGCTACCTGGGCAAGCCGGCCGCCGCCAAGGCGCGCTACTCGCGCACTGTCTGAACGCCCTGACGACTCGCCAGAGACCTTCCGCCCCGACCCACCTCGAACGGGAAACCCCCGACGACGACGAGAGAGCGACCGATGGCCGTGGACAGCATCCAGACCCCGAGGCGCCCCGATCGGCTCGCCGAAGAGGCCCGCCAGAAGACGGTCCTGCTGGTCGGCAATCCGAACGTCGGCAAGAGCGTCCTGTTCCGCAACCTCACCCAGCGCTACGTCACCGTGTCGAACTTCCCCGGCACGACGGTCGAGATCGCCCGCGCCCGGGCCGCCTTCCACGGCCCCTCCGGGGAGCACGACGTGGAGGTGATCGACACCCCCGGGATCAACGACATCTCGCCCCGGGCCGAGGACGCCCGGGTGACCCGGGAGATGATCGACCGGAGCCCGGAGGCGACCATCGTCCAGGTGGCCGACGCCAAGAACCTCCGCCGGGCGCTGCTGCTGACCCTCCAGCTCGCCGAGCTCGGCCGCCCCATGGTGCTGGTGCTCAACATGATGGACGAGCTCGAGCAGCGTGGCGGCCGGATCGACACGGCGCGCCTGGCGCGGCTGCTGGGGGTGCCGGTGGTGACCACGATCGCCCTGCGCAACCGGGGCACCCAGGCGGTGATCGACGTGCTCACCGGAGCGTCGGAGACGCGGCCGTCCCGGCCGCTTCTCCAGGACCAGCTCCGGGTGCCGGGCGGGGTGGACGCCGGCGGCGCCGGCGGGGACGCGGCCGGCCACCGCTCCGAGTACGAACGAAACCGGGCGCGCCTGGGGCTGATCAACGAGATCCTGGCCCGCACCTACTCCATGGAGCGGCCGAAGCACGCCTCGTTCGGCGTGCGCCTCGGCTTCTGGGCCATGCACCCGATCAAGGGGCTCGGCCTGCTGGCAGCCGCACTGCTGGTCGTATTCTGGTTCGTCGGCCTGTTCGGCGCCGGCACCCTGGTCAACCTGATGGAGACCGGGCTGTTCAACGAGCGCATCAGCCCGCTGGCGATCCGGGCCGCCGATACGGTCTTCCCGTTCCCCCACACCCACGCCTCCGAGGACATGGAGGCGACGATCGCCCTGCCGATCACGCCGATCCGGGAGATCCCCCTGGGGACGATCTCGAAGACGGCCCTGGTGCCCGCCTACGAGATCCCGGCCGGAACCGAGCTGACCGCCTTCCAGAAGGTCCTGCGCTTCTGCCACGACGGCCTGGTCGGGCAGTACGGGGTGTTCACCATGGCGGTCTCCTACGCCCTGGCGATCGTCTTCCCCATCGTCACGACCTTCTTCCTCCTATTCAGCATCCTGGAGGACTCGGGCTACCTGCCCAGGATGTCGATCATGGTCAACCGGCTGTTCCGGCTCATGGGCCTCAACGGCAAGGCCGTCCTGCCGATGATCCTGGGGCTCGGCTGCGACACCATGGCGACCATGACCACCCGGGTGCTCGAGTCGCGTAAGGAGCGGGTCGTCACCACCATGCTGCTGGCGCTGGCGGTCCCGTGCTCGGCCCAGCTCGGCGTGCTGCTGGCGATGATGGCGTCGCTCTCCCTGGCCGGCGCCCTGACCTGGGTGGTGCTGATCATCGCCGTCATCTTCCTCGTCGGCTGGCTGACCGCCCGCGTCTTCGGCGGCGAGGACGCGGGAGACTTCATCCTCGAGATCCCGCCCATGCGCCGGCCCCAGCTCGGCAACGTGCTGATCAAGACCTTCAGCCGGCTGAACTGGTACCTGCGGGAGGTGATCCCGCTGTTCATCCTCGGCACGGCGGCGCTCTTCCTGCTCGACCAGGTCGGCGCCCTGGCCAAGATCGCCCACTGGGGCGAGCCGCTGGTCACCGGCTGGCTCGGGCTGCCGGCCGAGACCTCGAACGCCTTCCTCGTCGGGTTCATGCGCCGCGACTTCGGTGCGGTCTACCTGCTCCAGGCCGCCACCGGACCGTCGGCGGTCCTCTCCCCGCTCCAGATCCTGGTCGCCATGGTGACGATCACCCTCTTCATGCCGTGCATCGCGAACTTCCTGATGATCGCGAAGGAGCACGGCTGGAAGGTGGCGTGGGCCATGGCAGCCTTCATCTTCCCCTTCGCCTTCTTCGTCGGAGGCATGGTCCATTGGGTGGCGACATGGCTGACCGTATCGTGACCTGCCCGCTGTGCGGGCTCGAGTTCCAACCCACGGACACCTTGTGCGAGCACGGCTGCCCGCTGCGCAGCGCCTGCGGCCTGCTGCGCTGTCCGTCGTGCGACTACGAGTTCCCCGAGACGCCCCGCGCCATCTCCTGGTTCAAGCGGCTGCTCGGCAGGGGACCCCGGCCGGTCGCCTGCCCGCCCGGCACCCGCACGGTGCAGGACATGCGGACGGGCGAGCGGGCGGCGGTGGCGCACCTGGCGGGCGAGAGCTCGGCGCGGCACAACGCCCTGGCGGTCTTCGGGCTGGTGCCGGGCTCGGAGATCGTGCTGCTCCAGCGCTACCCCTCGTACGTGGTCGAGGTCGGCGAGACCGTCATCGCCCTCGAGTCCGAGGTGGCTGCTTCGATCGTCGTCGATCGCACCGGGGAGGACGAAGAGGACGAGGCGGAGGACGCCCTCGTCTCCGTCGCGGCACCCCGTTCCCGGCAGAGCGCCCGCATGGTCGCCATCGGCGGTCGCCGCGGCACCGCACTTCACCGGCTTCACCGGTAGACTCGGGCGCCATGGGCGGGGAGCACAAGGTCGTCGTCGTCGGTGCCGGGATCTCCGGGCTGACCGTCGCGTTCCACCTGAGCCGCGCGGGGAGCGGCCCCGGCGGGGAGGGAGGTCCGGCACCGCTGGTTCTCGAAGCGTCCGGCGCGGTCGGCGGCGCCATCCAGACGCTGCGCCGCGACGGCTGGACCTTCGAGCAGGGCCCGAACACCGTCCTCTCCAGCCGCCCCGCGGTCGGCCAGTTGCTCTCGGAAGCCGGCCTCGAGCCGGTGACGCTGTTCGCCCGCCCCGCCTCCAAGCGGCGCTACCTGTGGAAAGGCGACCGCCTGCAACCGCTACCGGGCAGCCCGCCCTCCTTCCTCACCACCCGTCTCTTCTCCGTCGGCGCCAAGCTCCGCCTGCTCAAGGAGCCGTGGATCGGCCGCCCGCCCGAGGGCACCGAGGAGTCGATCGCCGCGTTCGTCCGCCGCCGCCTCGGCCAGGAGTTCCTCGACTACGCGGTCGGGCCGTTCGTCTCCGGCGTCTACGCGGGGGACCCGGAGCGCCTGTCGGTGCGCTGGGCGGTGTCGCGGATCTGGAGCCTGGAGCACGAGCACGGCAGCCTGATCCGCGGCGCCCTGGCACGCCGCAAGGGCCCCCAGCCCGGCGGCGGCATGATCTCCATGCGCGAAGGGCTCGAGATGCTCCCCCGCCGCCTGGCCCGGGCGATCGAACAGGCCGGCGGCCGGGTGAGGACCGGCGTCCGCTGCCGGACGATCGAGCGCTCCGGAGACGGCGACGGCTTCCGGATCACCCTCGAAGGCGAAACGGGCGAAACGGGCGAGACGATCGAGGCCGAGCAGGTGGTCCTCGCCGTGCCGGCCGACGCCGCCGCCGCCCTGCTCGGCGGCCTCACCGCCGGCGCGAGCGCGCCGATCGCCGAGATCCCCTACGCACCGGTGGTGGTCGCCTCCTACGGCTTCCCGCGGGCGAGCGTCCGCCACCCGCTCGACGGCTTCGGCTTCCTGGCGCCGCGCAAGGAGTCGCTGACCGTGCTCGGCTGCCTGTTCCCGTCGAGCCTCTTCCCCGACCGCGCCCCGGAGGACCACGTCGCCCTCGCCGCCTTCGCCGGCGGCCGCACCAACCCGCAGCTCCTGGAGCTCGACGACGAGGCGCTCCACCGCACCATGCTCGGCGACCTGAACCGGGCCGTCGGCCTGACCGGCGCGCCGGTCTTCCGCGAGCTCCGCCGCTGGCCCCGGGCGATCCCCCAGTACGAGGTCGGCCACGGCCGCTTCGTCGAGCTCGCCGCCCGCATCGAGGCCGAGCATCCGGGGCTCTACCTCTCCGGCAACTGGACCGGCGGCGTCTCGGTGCCCGACTGCATCCAGACGGCGACCGAGCTGGCCGAGCGGATGGTCGCCGAACGGCGCGCGCCGAGCCCGCGCGCGACCGCGGCCGTCTGAGCGCCACGGGCCCCGCACCCGCCAACCCTCAGCCTCACCAGCACCCCAGCCTCACCAGCACCCCGGCCACCCGCCGGCCCGTTCCACCGAACCGGAACACCGGCTCCACCACCCTCCGCGCTCCGGGGCGGCGGTACAATCGCGGGCTCCATGGACTACCTCCTGGTCGCACTCGGCATCGCGCTGCTCTACCTCGGCGGCGAGCTGCTCGTCTCGGGATCTTCCGCCCTGGCGCGAGCTCTCGGCATGACGCCCCTCGTGATCGGCCTGACCGTGGTCGCCTTCGGCACCTCGGCGCCGGAGCTGGCCGCCACCATGACCGCGACGCTCCACGGGTCGCCGGAGGTCGCCTTCGGCAACGTCATCGGCTCGAACATCGCCAACATCGGCCTGATCCTGGGGATCGGCGCGCTGATCTTCCCCGTCGCCGCCCGCGGCCACTTCCTCCTGCGGGAGATGCCGTTCATGATCGGCACCAGCGGCCTGATGCTCTGGCTGGTAGCCGACGGCTCGGTCGGCCGGCTCGAAGGGGTATTGCTGCTCGCCCTGCTCGGCGGCTACCTGTGGGTGCTGCTCGCCAAGCAGAGCGAGGAGGAGGCGCAGGTCGCCCGGGAGTTCGCCCAGGAGTACGGCGACGGCGAGCCGCCGCGGGTGTGGGCCAGCTCGCTCAAAGTGGCGATCGGCATCGGACTCCTGGTGCTCGGCGCCGACGTCCTGGTCGCCGGAGCGGTCTCGATCGCCCGCACGTTCGGCATCGGTGAACGGGTGATCGGGCTCACCCTGGTCGCCCTCGGCACCAGCCTGCCGGAGCTGGCCGCCGCCATCGTCGCGGCGATGCGCCGGGAGGGCGACATCCTGCTCGGCAACGTGGTCGGCTCGAACATCTTCAACGTGCTGGCGATCTTCGGCGCCACCTCGCTGGTCTCGCCGGTGCGGGTCGAGGTCAGCAGCGCCTGGGTCGACCTGCTGGTGATGATGGCCTTCAGCATCCTGCTCTGGCCCATGCTCTACACCCACCGCCGGCTCGACCGCTGGGAGGGTGTCGTCCTGCTGGTCGGCTTCTTCTCCTACATCGGCTGGCTGTTCGTCTGACTCGATGGCGCCGGCCGGCTCGCGGCTTGCAACCCCTTCCGAGATAGGACGAGATAGGCTTCGGGGGAGACCGAGGACCATCCCGTGACCACCGCCCAACGATCGATCACCGACGACCTGGAGCTCCTCCTCGGGGTGATGCCGGCCCCGGTGGTGGAGGCGATCGAACGCGCTCCCGACCGGGAGGATCTGGTGGAGGTCGTCCTCGACCTGGGCCGCCTGCCGGAGGCGCGCTTCCCCACCCGGGTGCTCGAGATCGGCGACCACCGGGTATCGCGGGACGAGCTGGCGAGCGTGGTCGAGCGGGTCGGCCGCTTCGGCGACGACAACCGGGCCGGCATCGAGCGCACCCTCCACCGGATCTCCGCCCTGCGCAACCGCAAGGGCGACGTGGTCGGGCTGACCTGCCGGGTCGGCCGGGCGGTGATCGGCACGGTCGACATCCTGCGCGACGTGATCGAGGAAGGCTCCTCGATCCTGCTCCTCGGCCGCCCCGGCATCGGCAAGACGACCCTCCTGCGTGAGGCTGCCCGGGTGCTCGCCGACGACCTGGGTAAGCGGGTGGTGGTGGTCGACACGTCGAACGAGATCGCCGGCGACGGCGACATCCCCCACCCCGGCATCGGCCGCGCCCGGCGCATGCAAGTGCCCTCCCCCGAGCGCCAGCACGCGGTGATGATCGAGGCGGTCGAGAACCACATGCCGGAGGTGATCGTCATCGACGAGATCGGCACCGGCGCCGAGGCCCTGGCCGCCCGCACCATCGCCGAGCGCGGCGTCCAGCTCATCGCCACCGCCCACGGCAACACCCTGGACAACCTGCTCCAGAACCCGACGCTCTCGGACCTGGTCGGCGGCATCCACGCGGTCACCCTCTCGGACGAGGAGGCGCGCCGGCGGCGGACCCAGAAGACCGTCCTCGAGCGCAAGGCGCCGCCGACCTTCGACGTGGTGGTGGAGATCCTCGACCGCGACCTGCTGGCGGTCCACCACGACATCGCCGAGGTGGTCGACCGCCACCTGCGCGGCGAGCCGGTCCGCCCGGAACGCCGGGTACGCAAGGACGACGGCGGAGTCGAGATCCGCGAACCGGCCTTCCCACCGGAGCGCGGGCAGGCCGCGGGTGCCGAGCCGCGGGCGCCCCAGCCGGGCGGCACCGCCACGCTCCGCCCCGAGCGCAAGATCCTCAAGCTCTTCCCCTACGCGATCAGCCGGGAGAAGCTGGCGCGAGCGATCGAGACCCTCGACGTGCCGGCGTTCCTGCTCGAGGACAGCCGCGGTGCCGACCTGGTGCTGACCGTCAAGGCCCAGGAGCGGCGCCACCCGAAGAAGCTCCGCGAGGCCGAAGGCCGCGGCGTGCCGGTGCGCGTGGTGCGAAGCAACACCGTCCAGCAGATGGAGAAGTTCCTCCGCCACCACTTTGGTATCGAGCGGGGCAGCGATCGGGAGGACGGGCCGGCCCGCCGCGGCGTGGGCGACGACTTCCCGGACGACTACCAGGCCAGCCTCCACGAGGCCGAGCAGGCCATCGACCAGGTTCTCGACCGCGGCCACCCGGTCGAGCTCTCCCCCCAGGACCGCCCGATCCGCCGCCTCCAGCACGAGCTGATCGAGCGCGCCGGCCTGGTCAGCGAGGCCAAGGGGACCGAGCCCTACCGCCGGGTGGTGGTCTATCCGCGGTAGGTCGCTGGAGAACCGACAGGCCGGCGCGTCACCGGGGCCGTGCTCGAGGAACTACGGGTCGTAGCTGATCTCCAGGACCGGTTCGTAGAGCGATTCGCGGCTCCAGAGCCTCGCATAGACCGAACCGCTGTTGCCGAACCCCAACGAGTAGGTGCCGTCACCCGTGACGTAGCCGGAGACGTCGAAGCTGTACCAGCCGCCGGCCGTCAGGTTGTCGAGGTGACCGAGCTCCCCTCCGGGACCCGGGAAGTTGTTCCACGTCAGTCCGGTTTCGCTCCAGCTCGAGCTCACCAGCCAGTAGAGCCAGAGGTCGACCATCGCGTCGCGCGCCCGGACCCGCAATCGCGCGGAGCTGACGGGAGCCTGTACACCGCTGACCTGGAACTTCAAGAAGCTGTATGCACCGTAGCCATCGTTCGGCGAACGCACGGTGAGCGTCGACGAGGTCCCGTCGTTGAACGTCGGAGTGACCTGCCAGGCCGTCGCGTCAGCAACAGGGTTGAAGGTCAGGGTGACCGGCGGGTTGTCGATGACGAGCTGTCTCTGGAAGGTCGCCGCATTGCCCGCCGCATCGGTCACCGTGACCGAGAGTGTGTGCCCACCGTTCGAGAAGGCGGTGGAGTCGAAATAGCCACGCCACCCGACAGACGGGCACGCCGGGTCACCGACCGAGGAATACATGTCGCACACTCCCTGGCGGTTGACCGTGCTCACGAGACCGGTCACCGGGAGAGCCAGACCGTCGAGCTTGAAGGCGCGCGAAGCGATCCCTGACCCGTCGATCGCCCATCCGGAGATCTTGACCGAGGAGCCCTGGACAGACTGGAGATGGGTCGGAGAATCGACGTAGACCTGCGGCGTCGTGTTGTCCACGGTGACCTGGAGAGGATCGGAGAGCCCGACGTTTCCGGTCGCGTCGAAGGCGCGTGCCGTGAGCGTATGGGGGCCATCGGCCACGGAAGCAGAGCTCCAGGTGATGCTGTAGGGCGCCGTCGCGTCCGTCCCCACCAGGCTCCCGTCCAAGTAGACCTCCACGGACGAAACCCCTTGATTGTCGACCGCCGAAGCCGCGACGGAGACGCTGCCACTCACGAGCTGACCCGCCGACGGTTGAAGCAGCGCCACCTGCGGCGTCTCGAAGTCGTTGGTCACCGTGACCACCACCTCCGACGAGTGGCTGTTGCCGGAGCGATCCCATGCCTCCGCTTCGACCACGTGCGTGCCGTTGGACCAGAGGGCGGTGTCCCAGTCGAACTCATACGGAGCGCTGTGGTCTCTCGCCTGGCTCACACCGTCGACGGAAAACCAGACCACGCTCACGCCGTTGGCGTCGGACGCCGAGGCGGTCACAGGCACCACCCCCGAGACCGTCGCTCCGGCACCCGGCGCCGTGATCGACGCCGACGGGTCCGTGTTGTCGACCGTGAACGTATGCAGCCGATATCCGGGACCCGGGTCGAGCGCCCGGGCCTCTGCCGACACGACCTCCAGCGTGTGGACACCGTCGTTGAGCCCGGTCGTGTTGAGATCGCCCCGGAATCCGACGTAGGGGCAGTTGGGGTCTGCCACGTCCGCGCAGATACCAGCCTGCTCGGTCCCGTACTGGAAGTTCGCGAGATTCACCGGCTGCCCGTCGAGCCAGAAGGCGACCTGGGCGACGCCCTCGTCCGCCTGGGCGGCCCACCCCGTCACCTCGGTAACTCCGGACACCGGCTGTGCGGGGCTCGGCTTCAGAACCTTCATCGTCGGTCCCGTCACTGTCTCCGCGGGAGGGAGCGTCGACCCCCCGTCGGCCGCCGCTTTTCCGTCGGGGTCTTCTCCGGTGATCCAGTAGCAGCCTCTGGTGATCGTGATCGTCGTTCCGAAAGCGGACTCCGTCGTGCTGTAAACCGCGGTACAGCGGAAGGACGAGCCCGAGGTGTGCCACCACAGAACGGGGGTCCCACCGGTCGGATCGCTCGGCACACACAGGATCCGAATTCTTTCGCAGTGGTCCGGAAGCTGGCCGATCGGATCGTCCGGCACCCGCGGATCGTCCGGGCAACTCGCAGTGTTCGAATCGTCACAGTTTTGGTGGTTGGCGAACGCGCAATACTCCGGCTTCAGGCTCCCCTTGTAGTTCACCGGCTTGCCCATAAGACCGTTGAACCCGGAGCACTCGCCATCGCTGCGATCATGCCCGACCCCCAGAGCATGGCCCAGCTCGTGGGTCAAGAACGCAACCGCCCAATCGGCCGACCAGTCGATGTAATAATTGTCGCCGCGTTTCTGGCAGATCGCGCTGAACAGCTCGCCTTTTCCGTTAAGACACTGCCCATAGACAGTCATCACGCCTGATACTGAATCGAACTCTGCAAGGGTAATGTTGTCGCCTTGTTGTGTCGCAGGCGTATTCGCCATATACTTGATCCCGACTGCTACTCCCCCTTCGCGCGTCGTTCCGGCGTCGATCTCGAGTTTCGGCACATAGGTTTCGGAGCAGGTCCCATTCCAGTCCGCAGCAGCCTTCTCGAGACCATCCTTGACCTTGTCACCGGTCAAAGGATTTCCCTGGATCGGGTCGCTATCCGGCTCGACCTCGACGTGGAGTGGTTCACCGGGCATGTACTGGGTAAGGCCCGGGAGGTAGGCGTCGATCTGGCCGCTCTCGGTAACATCGGTAACGCACGAGATCTGAGCCCGCGACGCAGCCGGCAACGCGGAGCAGACGCACAATACGACGACCGCGGCACGCCGTCGCGTGCTCATTGCGGTCTCCGAAGAGCCTTTGTCTCAAGACGCTCACGCAGCGTTTCGAGCCCGAGAGGCTGCGTGTCCGTGAGCATCGCATTGTGGTCGAGTTGGACGACGCCGTTTTTGATTCGGCCGATGATCTCCCACGAAACATACCGGTCGAAGTGGTTGTTATAATCGGCTGAAATCAGCAACTCGTCACCAGGAAGGAACTCGCGGACATACAGGGGAGGGGTGGTGCAGAGCGGTCCGGAGTCGAGTTCGATTCGCCCACCGGTCGAGATCTGGAAGGCGAAGACATCCCCCGGGAGAGCCTCGGCTCGCGCATCGAAGAACAGCTCGTCCACACGGACGTACACCATGGTCCTGACCCTGCGTAGTGGAACATCCAGCCCGAGGACGGTGGCGACCACAGTTCCGAGAAACGAGACTCGGTTTTCGCGGAAGATCTGGTCATCGAGCGAGGATGCCTCGGGCATGCTCCCATCGGGAGCGCCGCCCAAGGCGTAGTTGCACCGCTCGGGCGTCACACCGCGCGTCTCCTGAACCTCTCGCTTGAAGGCCTCCCAGCCGCCGAGTACTTGATTTAGGGGCCTGCGACTGGCTCCCAGAGGAAGCTCTTCGAACGGCGTGGACTTCAGCACGCTCTCCGGGATGAAGAGCGCGCCACTCGCACCGGTCTCAGGAGGAAACCAGAGGATCTTGTCGGCATAGGCCCCTCCGGGCGAAGCGGCCGACTCTTGTGACTCAGCCGCCGGGGACATCGTCGAGCCGGTACCGGGGGCGAGCTCCACTCCGCTCTTCTGAGCGGGTGGGCAGTCCCCGGAGGAAGAGCCGGGCGCCTCAACCGCTCTGTCGTTCGCAGGAGCCGATGCGTCCGGCGATGATGCGGACAGACTCACGAAAAGGCCCACGCTCAGAACAACGATCGACATCTTGCGGAGGATCTTGGTCATGACGGTCTCCTTTCGAGCTCGATCTTTCCGGAACCGGCTGGCGACAAGGCGTCGCACAGGCCACTGGCCACGTTCACTGTTTCTGACACTGTCAAGCCGGTCGTCGCAGTTACTTCTCGAAGAAACTCCTTGAACCAAATTTCCCTTACAAAATAATCAACGAGCCGAGCGTACTCCTGCCTTCGCTGTCCGTCAATCACTGCTATGAAGATCTCGTTGGGCTGCGATCTGACGCCAACCACCTATCCTTCTTCGCGCGCCGTTCCGGCCTCGATCTCGATCTTCGGCACATAGATCTCGGAGCAGGTCCCGTTCCAGTCCGCTGCGGCCCTCCCGAGACCGTTCTTGACCTTGTCACCGGTAAGGGGGTTCCCCTCGATCGGGTCGCTCCCCGGCTGGGCCTCGACGTGGAGCGGTTCACCGGGCATGAACTGGGTAAGGCCCGGAAGGTACGCATCGATCGTACCGCTCTCGCCAACATCGGTCACGCACGAGATCTGAGCCCGCGCCACACCCGGTAACGCCGAGCACAGGCACAGGACGACGACCACGGAACGCCCGTACGTGTTCATCGTTGGCCTATCCGGGCAGCCTCGGCCTCCAGATGCTCCCGGAGCGCCTGAAGGTCACGGGGACGGGTGTCTGTCAGCCATGCGTTGTGGTCGAGTCGGACGACGCCGTTCTCGACGCGACCGATCACCATGGGGGCAACATAGCTGTCGAAATGGTTGATGTAGTCGGCCGAAATAAGAAGCTCGTCGCCTGGCTGCACCGGAGAGATGGATTGGGATGGAATGGTGCAGAGAAGGCCGGACTCGAGCTCGATCCGTCCGCCCGTCGAGAGCTCGAAGGCAATGACATCCCCCGGGAGGGCTGGCTTTTCCCTTGCGTCGAAGAACAGCTCCTCAACGCGCACGTACACCATCGTCCTGACACCGCGGAGAAGGACATCAAGGCCGGGCACCGTAGCGACCACCGTCCCGAGGAACGAGACGCGGCTCTCGCGAAAGATCTGCTCCTCCAGCGAGGAGGCTTCGGGCATGCTCCCGTCCGGAGGCAACTCGGGTGCGCGAGTGCACCTTTCGGGCGTCACGCCGCGAGTCTCTTGCACGTCCCTCTTGAAGGACTCCCAGCCTCCCAGCCGTTGCTCAAGCTCTTTGCGGTTGAACGCCAGAGGAAGGTCTTCGAACGGCGTGGACTTCAGCACGCTCTCTGGGATGAAGAGTGCGCCACTCGCACCGGTCTCAGGAGGAAACCAGAGGATCTTGTCGGCATAGGCCCCTCCGGGCGAAGCGGCCGACTCTTGCGACTCAGCCGCCGGGGACATCGTCGAGCCGGTACCGGGGGCGAGCTCCACTCCGGCCTTTTGGGCCGGTGGGCAGTCCCCGGAGGAAGAGCCGGGCGCCTCAACCGCTCTGTCGTTCGCAGGAGCCGATGCGTCCGGCGATGATGCGGACAGACTCACGAAAAGGCCCACGCTCAGAACAACGATCGACATCTTGCGGAGGATCTTGGTCATGACGGACTCCTTTCGAGCTCAACCTCGCCGGGATCGGCTGGCGACGAGGCGTCGCACAGGCCACCACTCACTTCGACAGAGGCTGAAGCCGCAACGACTGGCACCACAGCACAATCTCGAGAGGAATCAGCGGTAACGAAATACCCTTTAAAGAAAATCATCGAGCCGAGCGTACCCCTGCCTTCGCTGTCGATCAACTCCTTCGAGAGCGGTCCGGCCAGCGATTCGGATGACCCAGAGCACCGTCTCCACTCGCTACTTACACGTCCGCGTCTGCCCGTGGTAGCAGGTGCCGCTGCAGCACTCGGTGCCGTCCGAGCAGGTGGCGCCGGTCGGCTTGCAGGTGAAGAAGGTGGCGCAGTCCGGGTCGGCGGCGTTCAGGGCGTAGCTGGTGAGGTTGGTCGAGCCGGTCCAGACCGTCTGCTGGCCGCCGAAGATCAGGAACTTGTCGTGGACGAAGCCGGCGACGCGGTGGCCGCGGGAAGCGCGACGGTCGCCAGGGCGAGCGCGACCAGGAAGATCGCCGGAGGGAGGGAGGATCTCGAGCTCATGGAACGACTCCTCGGAGGACATGGATCGGAAGGGTGAAAAGCCTGCACGAGCGTACCGGTCGATCCTGAGATACTGCAAGAATCCGCCGCGGTCCGTCGTCGGATCGTCCCCCCTCTTCACCACGCACGGGCACCGGCCGAGTGGCCCAGCCCCGTCGCCCCCGCGCCCGACCCGATACAATGAAGGGCACCGCTCCTCCAGATCAGTCGTAGATCACCGACCCGTGGGACCGGGGTCGACAGCCCGGTCGCCCACCACCCGGCTCACGAGCCTCGGGAGAGACCATGGACTTCACGCCAGGCGAGCAGTATCAGCCGATCGGCCCCGGCACCCAGATCGGCTCGCGGTCGCCAACTGTGCCAGGAGGCGGGCCGGGAAGCGATCCGGACGCCGACAACGACGGCGCGGGCTCGGGCGTCCCGTGCCAGCGTTGCGAGCAGGGGCCGGCCAGGGTCCAGACCTACATGTGGGTGATGTCGTTCCTCGTCATCACCCGACACCGGGAGTACCAGGCGAACCTGTGCCGCGCCTGCTCGGCCCACACCGCGCTCAAAGAGCAGATCAAGTCGGCCGTGCTCGGCTGGTGGGGGATTCCGTGGGGTGTCATGACCTTCAAGGCCCTGTGGGTCAACGCCCGCGCCCTGGCCCGGTGGTCGACGCTACCGGCGCTCTTCGGGATGCTGACCGTTGTCGCGGGCGTGGCGGTTCCTGTGGCGGTCGGGTATTCGGTGTGGGCTCCCTATGCCGAAGAGCGCCAGGCCAGGGCCATCGGCGACTGGGTGACCTCGGACGTGGTCGCCCTCTTGGAGGAGGGCAACGACGCCTACGACGCCGGAGAGCTCGAAAAGGCCCTCGCATCCTACAGGGAAGCCTACGAGCGGGCACCGAAGTCGACCTCCGTCAATGTCTTCATGGCCCAGACCTTGGACACTCTAGGAAGGCTGGACGAGGCCCTACCGTTCGCGGAACGGGCCACGAAGCTCGACCCCACCAACCCGGCACGAGCGGCGATGTACGGAGATCTCCTGGCAGCGGTGAAGGGTCCAGAAGCCGCCCAGAAGCAGGCGGCAGCTCTGCGAGGGATCGAACCGCCGGACGTCGAGGCCGCCTTCTGTATCGCGCGCCTCTTCGACACGCTCGGCGAGTATGACCAGGTGCTCCACGCCGCCCGGGCAGGCCTCGCCGACGAGCCGGCCGCCGCTGGCCTGGTCGCCGAGGAGCTGACCGCATTGGTCGAGCTGGACCGGCTGGACGAAGCCGGCGCGATCGTCCACAGTCTGGACAAGAAGCAGCTCGCGTACCCGTACATGGTCTACGCCGCCGACCTCTATCGCATGAGGACCGAGCCGCTGGCCGAAGCCGAGCGCCTCTGCGCCAACATGGCGAAGGGAGCCTACAAAGAGAAGCAGATGTCCGGCCTGGTCCGGGCAGCCGATCGGGCCGGCAAGCTCGAGCAGGCCCGGGCCGCGGTCCGCCGATGTCTCTTCGATCCCGCGACCCGCTCCACTGCCTGGGGATGGGCCGAGCCCTGGTTCGGCGACTCCTTCACCGCGGAGCTGGATGCCTACCTCGCGGAGCGCCCCGAGCCCCTCCCGGCGCTCCTCCGGCTGCGGCGCTACGATCCGATCTCCGACGCAGTAGCAATTCGCCGGCTCGGCTCGCGCGTCGATGACCCCGACGCTCGGTTCGCCCAGCTCGTGGACGCCTACACCTACGGGATCCCCGTCCCCGGCGAATCTCTGGCGACCATGAGCGAGGCCCTCCTGAAGCACCTCGAGACCGCCCCGGACCACACGGGCTGTCGCTTGCTCCTCGCCGAGCTCCTCGCGCGGACGGCACCAGAACAGGCGGCAGCTCAGCTCGAGATCCTCGACCGGGCAGCCGAGGACGATCCGGCGCTCGCCGTCGGCGTGGCCCGCGGTCGGGCCGAGGTGGACCTGGCCCTCGGCGAGCTCGCCGACGCCGTGGCGGCCGTCGCGGACCTGGAGCCCGCCGGCGGCAAACCCTATGTCGGCCCTGGGCTCATCGACTTGACCGCGGCGGAGGCCGCCTTCCACGCGGGCAAGGCCGAGATGCTCCGAGAGCGCCTCGAGACACTGCTCCATGGGAACGACGACGCCGACCACGCGGCCGCGCTCTTGATCCGGTGGAGCGACGAGCTGGCCACCGGCGCCCCGATCACCTATCGCCAGGACGTCGACCGGCTCCTCGAGACGGCCGGTGACAGCCTGCTTTTCGAAACGTCTCCGTCGGTTCAGGGGATTCTGATCGCCGAAGGCCGCGTCGACGCGCGGCAGCGCGAGGAACTGGTCCCCGAGGAGACCCGTGGCACGCTCGTCCTCGCGCGACTCTTCCACGATGCCGCCGAGCGGGGTCACCCGGACCTCGAGGCCTTCGCCCGGCTCGCCGGCTCACCCCACGCCAGCGAGCTCGCACCCCTGCTCGCGCGTACGGCGCTCGCACGCCGTGGTCGGCAGCGCGACGCCGTGTGAGACGCCCAGCCGGCGCGGCCCCGGCCGTCCTACCGCGGCTTGCCGAAGAGCTGGACCCAGACCACGTCGAGCTCGCCGTCGACCTCTCCCCAGGCGACACCCAGTCCGGTCTGGACCGAGCGACGGTCGAGGATGTTCTCTCGATGGTGGGGGCTGTCGAGCCAGCGCTCGACTGCCTCGGTCGGGGTGTACAGGCCCTTGGCGATGTTTTCGGCGAGGAAGGCGTAGGGCGGGTAGCCGGTCGCCTGGACAAAGTCCTGCGGGCCGACGCCCTGGGGCGAGACGTGACCGTAGTAGCCGCGCTCGACCATGTCGTCGGCGTGGGCCTGGGCCGCCCGGTCGAGGTCCGGGTCGATGGTGACGGGCGCCTTGCCGTCCTCCCGCCGCGCCAGGTTGACCCGTTCCAGGGCCTCGCGCCGCACCGACGCCAGGTCCTCGAGCGGGCGCACCTGCTGCCGCAACCACGACGAGCGTGGGGTGGCGAAGAGCAGCACGACCGCAGTGCCGCCGTCCCCCGGGGCCACGCCGACGCCGAGCTGCTCGAAGTCGCCGAGGATCGTCCTGCGGAAGGAGCTCTCGCCGGAGCCGGAGGTCTCCGACCACACCCGGACCATGTCGGCCGGCTTCCGGAAGCCGAGGAGCGCCCGCTCGGCCCAGAGGTGGGCGGCGTAGCCGCTGGAGAGGAGCCGGCGGGAGACCCGGCTGACCGTGGAGCTGGTCGAATTCACCGTGCCGGCCCGGGCCACCTCCTCGGCCCGCTCCTGGGCCACCTGGCAGAGCACCGGCTGGGCTTCGAGGGCGGGCAGACCGTCCTGGACCCGGCGGGCGGCGATCCAGGCGGCCACGGCATCCCGGGCGGCGACGGTCTCGCCCGATCCGTAGCAGGATCCGGGCGCCTGCCCGGCGCTGCCCTGGTCTGACACGGGCGCGGCAGCCCCCGCGTCGTCCGGACGGGCGGCGGCCGAGCCCCGATCCGGTGGCGCGGCGCAGGCGCTCGCGCCCCAGGCCAGCGAGAGGCCCAGCGCCAGGACCGCCGCCCGCGACGGCGGCGTGCGGAGCGGCGGGAGACGGAAGCGACCGGTCACGATCCGCCAAGGCTATCGCGTCGGCGTCGAAGACCGCGATCCTCTGTTGCCCTGGGCCCCTGGCTGGGTTAGCGTTCGTTCGTTCGCCGCGGCGCACCGACCTATGCCCATCCTCCTCGTCGTCGACCACCCTGAAGACTGGCCCCTGGACGTCGAGGGGGTCGAGGTCGTTCCGGCCCGCACCTACCTCACCGATCCCCATTACAGCGCGCTCCGCGGGGCGAAGCTGTTCAACCTCTGCCGCTCCTACCGCTACCAGAGCCTGGGCTATTACGTCTCGCTGCTGGCGACCGCCCGCGGCCACCGGCCGCTGCCCAGCGTCAACACGGTGCAGGACCTCAAGAGCCCGTCGCTGGTGCGCTCGGTCTCCGGCGAGCTCGAGGAGCTGATCGGCAAGAGCCTCGCCCACTTGACGTCGGACGAGTTCACCCTCAGCGTCTATTTCGGCAGGAACGTCGCCCAGCGCCACCGCCGCCTGGCCCTCCACCTGTTCAACGCCTTCCCCGCGCCGCTGCTCCGGGCCGGCTTCGTGCGCTCGTCGCGCAGCGGCCGCTGGGAGATCCGCAGCCTGCGGCTGATCGCGGTCAAGGACGTGCCGGAGGAGCACCAGGACTTCCTGCTCTGGTCCGCCCGCGAGTACTTCGCCGGCCGCCGGGTCGGCACGCCGCGGCGGCCGGCGACCCGCTTCGACCTGGCGATCCTGGTCGATCCGAAGGACGGCAGCCCGCCGTCCGACGACCGGGCGCTCCAGAAGTTCGTCCGGGCGGCCCAGGAGGTGGGGATCGGCGCCGACCTGATCGGTCCGGACGACGCCGGCACCATCGGCGAGTACGACGCGCTGTTCCTGCGCGAGACCACCCGCGTCGACCACTACACCTACCGCCTCTCCCGGCGGGCGGCGGCCGAGGGGCTGGTGGTGATCGACGACCCGGACTCGATCCTGCGCTGCACCAACAAGGTGTTCCTGGCCGAGCGCCTCGGGCGGGCGCGCATTCCGACGCCGAAGACGGTGGTCGTCCACCGGGACAACGCCGCCACGGTGGCCGAGACCCTCGGCTTCCCCTGCGTGCTCAAGATGCCGGACAGCTCGTTCTCCCAGGGGGTTTTTCGGGTCGACGACCGGGCGCAGCTCGCCGCCGTCGTGCAGCGGCTGCTCACCACCTCGGACCTGGTCATCGCCCAGGAGTTCTTCCCCAGCGACTTCGACTGGCGCATCGGCGTGCTCGACCGCAAGGTGCTCTACGCCTGCCGCTACCACATGGCCAAGGGGCACTGGCAGATCGTCCTCCAGGACGGCCGCGGCCGGCGCCGCTACGGGCCGGTGGACGCGGTGCCGGTCGAGGAAGCGCCGAAGGTGGTGGTCTCGACCGCGGTCCGGGCCGCCAACCTGATGGGCGACGGGCTCTACGGGGTCGACGTCAAGGAGCGCGACGGCCGCGCCTACGTGATCGAGGTCAACGACAACCCGACGCTGGAGTCGGGGCTCGAGGACGGGGTGCTCGGCGACGGTCTCTACCTGCGGATCATGGAGTCGTTCCTGCGCCGGATGGAGGAGGCGCGGGCGATGCCTCCCGCCGCCCCGGGCCACCGGCCGTCGCCGGCCGACAACGGCGAGACCACCCCGTGACTCTCCACCTCTTCGAGGGCTACGGCGTCGAGCTGGAGTACATGCTGGTCGACCGCTCGACCCTCGCCGCCCTGCCCGCCGCCGACCGGGTGCTCGAGGCGGCGGCCGGGGAGATCACGTCGGACGTGACGGTCGGTCGGCTCTGCTGGTCGAACGAGCTGGTCCTCCACGTCATCGAGCTCAAGACCGACGGGCCGGCGCGGGCCCTGTCCGGGGCGGCCGGCCTCACCAGCCCAGCCGGCGAGGCGATCGACCTGGCAGCGGACTTCCAGGACGGGGTCCGCCGAATCGAGGAGATCCTCGCTCCCCTGGACGCCCGGCTGATGCCCACGGCCATGCACCCCTGGTTCGACCCGGAGCGCGAGACCCGCCTCTGGCCCCACGACTACAGCCCCGTCTACCAGGCCTACGACCGGATCTTCGGCTGCCGCGGCCACGGCTGGTCGAACCTCCAGAGCGCCCACCTGAACCTGCCGTTCGCCGACGACGAGGAGTTCGGCCGCCTGCACGCCGCCATCCGCCTGGTGCTGCCGCTCCTGCCGGCGCTGGCCGCCACCTCGCCGATCGTCGAGGGGCGCGTGACCGGCCTGCTCGACAACCGGCTCGAGGCCTACCGCACCAACTCCCGCCGCATCCCCTCGGTGACCGGCCAGGTGATCCCGGAGCCGGTCTACACCCGGGCCGACTACGAGCGCGAAATCCTGGAGCCGATCTACCGCGACCTGGCGCCGCTCGACCCGGAGGGCGTGCTGCGCGACGAGTTCGCCAACGCCCGCGGCGCCATCGCCCGCTTCGGCCGCGGCTCGATCGAGATCCGCCTGCTCGACGTCCAGGAGGCGCCGCGGGCGGACCTGGCGGTGATCGCGGCGGTGGTCGGCGCGCTGAAGCTGCTGGTCGCCGAGACCTGGAGCCCGCTGGCCGCCCAGCAGGCCCAGCCCACCGAGCCGCTGGCCGCGCTGCTGCGCCAGACGACCCGGACCGCCGAGCAGGCGGTGATCGAGGATCGCTCGTACCTCGAGCAGTTCGGCTTCCCCGGCGCGGCAAGCACGGTGGCTCCGACCGCCGGGGCCCTCTGGCGCCACCTGGTGGACCGGGCCGTCGCCGCCGGCACCCTCGACGCCGAGGCCTTCGGTGCCGACCTCGAGCTGCTGCTCACCGAAGGCCCCCTCGCCCGGCGCATGCTCCGCGCCCTGGGCGCGCTGGGAAAGGACCGCTCCCGCCCCGCACAGGAACGGCTCTACCGGCGCCTCTGCGACTGCCTGGCCGCGGGCGAGATGTTCCGGGCCGGCTGATACAGTCCCTGACGCGATGAAGACATTTCGCTCCCTGCTGGCCTCGAAGGCCGGGTCGTGGATTCTCGGGACGGCGTTGCTGGCGACGGTTCTCCCCGTCGTCATCGACTTCCACGTCCTCCGCGACGCGCCGGGAGTCGAGCACGGGCTGGTCCAGGCGGCGACCTCGA
Source organism: uncultured Acidobacteriota bacterium (assembly GCA_963843755.1). GTDB lineage: Bacteria > Acidobacteriota > Thermoanaerobaculia > Multivoradales > DATKCC01 > CAWJLS01. The sequence goes on along the minus strand of CAWJLS010000007.1, from coordinate 134,860 downwards.
TCGCGGTGCCGGTCGGCGTCACCCGATCTCACCCCAGGACGCCCCACGCGGAATCGTCCAAGACGGTCTTCGTCCGACCCTGCCCGGCTTGCCTCCTTCACACCGTCCATCGGCTGGCACCGGTCGCCCCCACCGACGGGGCGCGCCCGACCCGCACGGGCGTCCTCGCGACCCTGCCGCTGACGAGAGCCCCCGCGGGATCGCTCTCCTGCCCGTCCTGCCGCGGTCCTCCCCTCTCCTGAGTTACAGCACCCACACAGACAACTGAACCGATCGATCCCTGCGATCGATCTCGCCGGCTGTTCGAGCCCGCTCGACGGGTCTCGTGCGGCCGGACACCTGTGCTTCGCGCCCCGGCTCGGACAGCGTCCGCGCCGGCCGGCGCCGCTGTAACGACGGACCGGGGGCAACGCGCGAGCACCTTCGCGGTGCGGACGCTCGCCCCGCCGGTCCCCAGGAGAAATGAAACAAATGAGACCTCTGTCTCTTCGATATCGCTGGACCCTCGGCGTCTTCGCCTTCGTCCTCGCCCTCATCCCCGCCGTCGTCCTCCCCGGCGCCCTGTCCGCACAGGCCGAGGCTCCCGGAGCGATCGACGGCCACGTCCTCTCGTCGCTCGGCGACCCCGTCCCCGGCGCCACGGTGACCCTCGTCGGAACGACCCGCAGCACGGTCACCGGCGCCGATGGCGGCTTCACTGTCGACTCCCTGCGCCCCGGGCAGTACCGGCTCCACGTCGAGAGCGCCCGCTTCGGCATGACCTCGCAGACGGTGACCATCGAGAGCGGGAAGAGCGTCACCGTCGAGCTGCAGCTCGATCTGGTGATCCACGGCGACGACGTCGTGGTGACGGCCAACCCCGACGCCCGGACCCTGTCCGAGGTCGCACAGCCGGCGAGCGTGCTCTCCGGCGAAGACCTGGCCCGCGAGGCGCGGTCGAGCCTCGGCGAGACCCTCGCCCAGCAGCCCGGTGTGAGCTCGACCTCGTTCGGTGCCGGCGCCAGTCGTCCCGTCATCCGCGGTCAGGGGGGCAACCGGATCCGGATCCTCGAAAACGGCGTCGAGAGCGGCGACGTCTCCGACACCAGCCCTGACCATGCGGTCGCCCTCGAGCCGCTCGACGCCGACAAGGTCGAGGTGGTGCGCGGTCCGGCGACCCTGCTCTACGGCTCGAACGCCATCGGCGGCGTCGTCAACGTCATCGACGGCCGCATCCCGGAGCACCTTCCCGGAGCACCGATCGAAGGTGCCGTGTCCCTCGTCGGCGCCTCGAACGCCGATGAGCGGAGCGCCGACGTGTCGCTCGACGGCGGCGTGGGCTCCGTGGCCTGGCACGCCTCCGGGTTCGATCGCAAGGCCGGGGACTACTCGAGCGGCGACGGGACGGTCCCCAACTCCGACGTCGCGGCAAACGGTGGCAGCCTCGGCTTCTCCCTGATCGGTGATTCCGGGTTCATCGGCGTCGCGGGGCGGCGCTACGACAGCAACTACGGCAACCCCGCCGAGGAGGACGTCCGGCTGGACCTCTCCCAGCGCCGTCTCGACCTGCGGGCCGGCCTGACCCGCCGGCTCGGCATCTTCGACGGCCTCCGTCTGCGCTTCGGCCGGACCGACTACGAGCACACCGAGCTCGAAGGCCCAGAGGTCGGGACCCGCTTCCTCAACGAATCCTGGGAGGCCCGGATCGACGCCCCCCACAGGCCGCTCGGTCCGTTCCGGGGCTCGGTCGGCGTCCAGGTGTCGAACCGGAAGTTCCAGGCGATCGGCGAGGAGGCATTCGTGCCGCCCACCGACAACGACTCGTGGGCGGCCTTCGTCTTCGAGGAGATCGGCACCGGCAAGGTCCGGGCCCAAGTCGGCCTGCGCCAGGAGCAGCAGGACTCGAGCGCCATCGGCCAGAGCGACCGCTCGTTCTCCGGAACCTCGGGGTCGCTCGGCGGGGTCTGGCACGCGACCGACGGCCTCACCGCCGCCCTGACTGTCTCGCGCGCCGTCAAGCTCCCCGACCCGGAGGAGCTCTACGCTGACGGGCCGCACATCGCGACCCGGGTGTTCGAGATCGGCGACCCGAACCTCACCGAGGAGACCGCCACCGGGCTCGATCTGACCCTGCGCAAGACCTCGTCGCCGGTGCGCGGCCTGATCAGCCTGTTCGCGAACCGGTTCAACGGCTACGTCTTCGCGGCCTTCACCGGCGAGACCCGAGTGCTCGCGGGGAGCGGCGAGGAGCTTCCGATCGTGCGCTTCGAGCAGGCGGACGCCGAGATCTGGGGGGCCGAGGCCGAGGCCCACATCGACCTCTACCACGCAGACCCGCAGCACCTGGAGCTCGAGCTCACCTCCGACTTCGTGCGGGGCGAGCTGCGCGACTCCGGCGAGCCGCTGCCCCGGACCCCGCCGCTGCGCTTCGGTGCCGGACTGCGCTATCGGAGCGAGCACCTCTCCTCCACCCTCTTCGTCCGCCGGACCGACAAGCAGAACCGGGTCGCCGCCAACGAGACGCCGACCGACGGGTTCACGACCCTCGACGCGTCCTTCGGCTACCGCTTCTTCCGCGGCAACCTCGCCCATGAGATCCTGCTCTCCGGCGACAACCTCACCGACGAGTTGGCGAGGAACCACGTCTCGTTCATCAAGGACGTGGCACCGCTGCCCGGCCGTGACATCCGGCTAACGTACAAGCTGTTGTTCTAGTTAGGGCTTCCACGATCCCCTTCCCATCGTCGCGGTGGGAAGGGGACGCCCCCGCCCTGCGAGGTGGGAGTGGTGGACCTACTCGGAGCCGAGGGCGACGATCGGGTCGACGCGGGTGGCGCGCCGCGCCGGCAGCACCGTGGCGAGCAGCACCACCACGCCGAGGAGCCCCAGGACGGCGGCGAAGATCCCCGGATCGAGGGCCGAGACGCCGTAGAGCAGGCCGGAGAGGCTCCGGGTCAAGGCGTAGGCGCCGACCGCGCCGACGGCGAGCCCGACCCCCAGGATCACCAGCCCCTGGCGCACCACCAGCCGGAAGATCTCCCCCCGGCTCGACCCGAGGGCCACGCGGATGCCGAGCTCCCGGTTCCGCAACACCACCGCGTAGGCGAGGACGCCGTAGATCCCGACCGCCGACAGGAAGAGTGCCACGACAGCGAAGATCGCCGCCAGCAGCATGGGCAGCCGGGCGTCGAGCAGGCTGTCGTCGATCCGCTCCGCCAGGCTCTTCACGTCGTAGAGCGGCAGCTCCGGATCGAGCCGGCCGAGCGCCGCGCGCAGGTCGGAGGTGACGCCCTCCGGCGCCCGGTCGCTGGCGACCACCATGGCGACCCGGGCCGGCGTCTGTTGGGTGACGTCGAAGTAGTAGCGGCCCTGGTTCGAATCGCCGGCCAGGTCGGTGGCGACGATCCGGTCGACCACCCCGATCACGGTCCACCAGTTCGGCTCTTCGTCGTCGTCCGAGGTGACGCCGAAGCGCATCCGCCCGCCGACGGCGCCACCCTTCTGCTGCCAGCCGGGCCAGTAGTGGTCGGCGAGCCACCGGTCGATCACCAGCACCCGCTGGGAGTCCGCCGTGTCGCGCTCGTCGAACACCCGCCCCGCCAGCACCGGGATCTCGAGGGTCTCGAAGTAGCCGGGGCTCACCGTGTTGAGGTAGGGCGCGCGGATCGACTCCCCCGGCGCCGGCGTATAGCCCTCGACCGTGACCGCGCTCTGGTTGTAGCCACCGCCGAAGGGCGGGCTCTGGACGAGCGCCGCCGAGCGCACGCCGGGGATCGCGCGCGCCCCCTCGAGCAGCCGGCCGAAGAAGGCGATGCGGGCGCTCGGCTCGCCGTAGCGGTCCGCCGGCAGCGCCACCCGCGCGCTCAGCACCCCCTGGGTGCGGAACCCCGGATCGACCGACGCGACGCGGACGAAGCTCGCCAGCAGGAAGCCGGCGCCGACCAGCAGGACGAAGGCGAACGCCACCTGGACCATGACCAGGAGGTTGCGCGCCAGCACCGCGCCCCGGCTCGAGCTGCCGGTCCGGCCCTCCTGGCGGAAGATCGACGAAAGATCCTGCCGGAAGACCTGGACCACCGGGATCAACCCGAAGACGACGCCGATCGCGAGCGACACCACGACGGTCCAGAGCACCACCGTCCCGTCGAGGCCGACCTCGGCGCCGCGGGGGATCGCATCGAGGCCGAGCCCTGCCAGGATCTTCAGGCCGAGGGCTCCCGCGGCGAGCCCGAGCCCGCCGCCGGCAAGCCCCAGGACGACGCTCTCGACCACGAGCTGGCGGGCGATCTGGAGCCGCCCGGCCCCCAGAGCCGAGCGGGTCGCCAGCTCCTTCATGCGGGTCGTGGTCCGCACCAGCACCAGGCCGGCGATGTTGACGCAGCCGATCAGCAGGACGAACAGGGCTCCCCCCAGGAGCAGCACGAGCTTCGGCCGGATGGTGCGCACCAGGTCGTCGCGCCACGGCTCGACCAGGGTGTGGAACCTGGCGTCGGTCAGGAGCTGCTTGAACCGGGGGTAGAGGTCCAGGTTGCGCTCGTTCAAGGCGTCGATCTGGGATCTGGCCTGCTCGATCGAGGCCCCCGGGGCGAGGCGCGCGATCATCTGCCAGGAGTTCGAGTGCCGCGCGTCGACCGAACGCTGCTCCGGCGTGAAGGCTGCCGGCACCCAGGCGTCGGCCTCCTCGCCGGGCAGGGCGAAGCCGGGCGGCAGCACGCCGATCACCGTGTACGCCTCGCCGTCGAGCCGCACCACCCGGCCGAGGACGTCCGGCGCGCCGCCGAACCGCGAGCGCCACATGGCGTCCGTCAGCACGATCTCCTGCTCGTGGCCGACCTCGGCCTCGGCCTCGGAGTAGAGCCGGCCGCGCACCGCGTTCACCTGGAGCACGGCGAAGAGCGACGGCGTCGACCGGCCGACCTGCAGCCGCTCCGGGCGGTCGCCGGCGCCGATGCCGGAGAGGGTCCTGCCCTCCGTGCGGTAGATGGCCACCTGCTCGAAAGCACCGATCTGCTCCCGCCGATCGAAGTAGTCCGGCACCGCGTTCGAGATCCGCCCGACCCCGGCGCCGGGGTAGGCGTTGTTGAGGATCACCAGGCGGTCCGAGCCGTCGAACGGCAGGGGCGAGAGCACTACCGAGTCGAAGACGCTGAACACCGCCACCGCCGCGCCGACGCAGAGCATGAGGGTCAGCAGCACCGTCACCGTGAACCCGCGCCCCTTGGCCAGGAGGCGGAGCGCGTGGCGCAGGTCACGGATCGGCGACTCGAAGGCGGACGCCCGCGGCGTGGTGTCGTGGAACCCGTGGGAGGGGGCGGTCGGTCGGGAGCGACGAGGCATGGCGGAGGCCTTTCACGGCAGACTTGGATTTCGGGCGACACGGATGCCTCGGGGACATCCCGCGGACGTCCCCGGCTGGAAGAAAGGACGCAGGCGACCGGCGAAAGTTTCATCCGGCGATCGCCCGTCCAGCGGGAAGAGCAGGGCGCCCGGACGCCCCACCCCGCGGCTCCCCGGTGGCCCGCGGTGGACCGCGGCAGGCCCCGGTTCTCTGCCGGCCCGTGCGGCGGGCGTACAGCTCGGCGCTGTCGTTGCACCGCACATACGGCGATTGAACAACTCATGGAGGAACGCGCGGCGGTAGACTGCCCGCGAACCCGGTTCCGGCAGCGATCGGGCGCGCCCGATCCGCCCGACCCGTCCGATCAGGAGACCCGTCCCATGCGACCAGCCCGCCGCCCGCCTGCGCTCCTCCCTGTCCTTGTCGTCCTTGTCGTCCTCGCCCTCCTCTGTCCCCTCGGACCCCTCGGCGCGACCGCCCCCGCGCCACCCGACGGCGCCGCGGCCCTCGCCGGTCTCATCCAGGAGGCGCTCGCCGTCTCCACCCCGACCATGGCGGCCGGCGAGTACGCGCAGGCCGCGGAGACCTATCGGAGCGTCCTCGAGCGGCTGGCCACGATCGATCGCAGCGCCCTCGGCTTCGACGACGCGATCGACGCCGACCTGCTCGAGCGCCACGCCAAGACCCGGCTGTTCGAGATCGAGGAGCTCCAGCTCTGGCGCCTGGTGCCGGTCAACTACTTCGCCCTCTTCCAGACCGACGCCCTGTTCCTCCGCCCGTGCGGCCAGCCGGACCGGGCGGTGCGCGGCGCGGTCGAGGAGCTCGACCGGCTGCCGGCGATCCTCGACAACGGCCGCGAGAACCTCACCCACCCGGCCCGCCTGTGGACCGAGAACGCCATCTACCAGGCCTGGTACGCCGAGAAGATGCTCCGCGAGGACGTGCCGGGGGCCTGTGTCGACGACCCGGCGCTGGCGGCGGAGCTCCAGGCGGCCGCGGGGCGGGCGCTCGCGGCGGTCGAGTCGTTCACGGCCTGGATGAAGACCGACCTCCTCCCCCGCTCCGACCGTCCTCCGACCTGGACACCGGAGCAGACCGAGCGCTATCAGTTCGTCCACGAGGGCCTGACCGACTGGGGGGTGGACGCCATGCTCGCCCTGGCCGAGAAGGAAGAGGGGCAGCTCACCGAGGAGATGACCGACCTCGCCCGGCGGATCGACCCGTCCGGCGACCTCCGTACGGTCTGGCGGGAGATGCAGGCGGAGGCGCCTCCCTGGGACGGGGTCCTGCCCATGGCCCAGCGCTACGTCGACCTGATGAGCCACTGGCTCCACGGCCCCGGCGCCCACATCGTCACCATCCCGGACGACCTCGACTACGGCGCCCGGATCACCACGCCCATGGCGCGGCGCCTGCTCTCCTTCGGCGGCGCCGAGTACGGCCCGACGATCGCCGGCCGGCTTTCCGGCTACTACGTGGTCACCCCGGTCGAGGAGCGGTTGACGCCCGAGGAGCGCCGCGGCCGGCTCGGCTCCTACAACCCGTACTGGACCGACGTCATCTCGTACCACGAGTGGCTCGGACACAACGTCCAGCGGGCCTACGCCGAGGCCCACGTGACGCGGCCGATCCGCGCCGCCTACCACGGCATCTACCTCTCCCAGGCCTGGTCGTTCTACCTCGAAAAGCTGATGGAAGACGAAGGCTACTACGACACCCTGCCCTACATGGAGGCGCTCAAGACCGCCATGGCCCGGCGCCAGATGCGCATGTGGCGGGTCCAGCGGATCTTGACCAAGCTGAAGATGGCCAAGGGGGAGATGACCTTCGACCAGGCGGTCGACGCCTACGTCGAGAGGATCGGTATGAGCCGGGAAAACGCCTTCATCGAGGTCCAGCGCGACTCCCAGAACCCGTCGCCGCCGGGGCGCGAGCTGGTCGGCGAGCACGAGATCCTGGCGCTACGCGCCGAGTACCGGCGCCGGATGGGCGAGCACTACCGGATGAAGGACTTCCACGAGGCGCTCCTGCGCTTCGGCGAGCTCCCCCTGCCGACGATCCGGCGGCTGATGTTCCACGACTGACCGGACCGCGGCCAGATCGCGGCCGGACCGCCAGCAGATCGCCGCCCTCACGGAGCTCCGCTACAATCCCGCCATGTCCACCGAGATCAACCGCTGCCCATGGTGCGAAGGCCACGACCTGATGGCCGCCTATCACGACAAGGAGTGGGGCGTGCCCGAGCGCGACGATCGGGCGCTGTTCGAGAAGCTGATCCTCGACGGTGCCCAGGCCGGCCTCTCCTGGCGCACCATCCTCGAGCGCCGCGAAGGTTACCGCCGCGCCTTCGAAGGCTTCGACCCGGAGCGCATCGCCCGCTACGGCGACGCCGACGTCCAGCGCCTGCTCGCCGACCCCGGAATCATCCGCAACCGCCAGAAGGTGCGCTCCGCCATCGGCAACGCCCGCGCCTACCTCGCCCTGCTGGAGGAGACCGGCTCGTTCTCCGACTACCTGTGGGGGTTCGTCGACGGCCGGCCCCAGGTCAACCGCTTCCGCTCCCCGGCCGAGGTCCCCGCGGTCTCGCCGGTCTCGGAAAGCGTGAGCAAGAACCTCAAGCGCCGCGGCTTCTCGTTCGTCGGCCCGACCATCGTCTACGCCTACATGCAGGCGGTCGGCATGGTCAACGACCACCTGGTCGACTGCTTCCGCCACGCCCCGCTCGCCGCCAGATCCTGAGCCACCGGCGCGGCGCAGGATCTACACGCCCCGTTGAAAAGGCTCCCGAAGGCGGTTCGAGGCGGCAGAAAACCGGCCCCGGACCGGCACTCCGAGCGCCTCGAGCCGCTCGGAAGGGCCGTTCCATCCCGAAACCACGACGGGCCGACGGGACCGGTCCTTGCATCGAACCCGGGTGACCTCCGGCCGGTCACCCCTGGACGGGACCCTGCGACCAGGGGAAACCGGACCGGCCGTTGCCAGAGCAGACCAGGTCGAGAACCATGGACCGGGAGCCCGAAGAGCCGAAAGCGAAGCCGACGGCGGACGTTCGCGCTGTCGGGCAACCCCCTCGGCGGGACCGGATCGTGGCCGATCGGAGCCCCACCACCCACCGCCCCACAGACACCGGAGAGGGTTAGGGGCATGGCGCGCATCCTCCTGGTGGAAGACGAAGAGAGCTCGGTGCGGGCTCTCGAGCACTTCCTCGAGCGGGCCGGCCACGAGGTCGCCTGCGCCGCATCCACCCGGGAGGCGATCGCGCGGGGCGAGGAGATCTCGCCCCAACTGCTGTTGACCGACCTGCACCTGGCCGACCACGAAGGCGGCGCGACGGTGGCCCGGGAGCTCACCGCCCGCGACCCGCACCTCCAGGTGATCGTCATGACCGGCCAGCCGGAGATGGAGGCCGAGCGTCAGCTCGACGGCATGCCGATCTTCCACATCTTCTTCAAGCCGCTCCGCCTCGCCGAGCTCGGTGCCACGGTCGAGGCGGCCCTGGCGGCGAGCCGCGCGAATTCCTAGGGCGCGAACGCCCGGCGGTCCCGGAGGCCCGGAACCTCGACGGCGTCGGCGTCGACCGCGTCCAACCGGTAGTACTTGATCTGGCCGGTGGCCGTCCGCCGGACCCACACCTCGGCCGCGGCCGGCGTGAAGCGGCTGATCTGCAGCCACAGGAAGCCGTTGGGCCGCGGGCCGATGACCTTGACCACCACCTCGGGCCGCCCGAACAGGGCGCCGCTCATGCAGATGCTCTCGGCGAAGCAGTTGCCGACCTTCTCACCGAGCAGCGGGGCCGTGGCCTCCGGCGTGATCCGCGCCTGGAACTCGAACCCCGGCAGCTCTGAGGTGGTGAACCAGTGGTCGGTCGGCGGCTCGGTACCGGTGCCGACCAGGAACGGCATGATCCGGTCGAAGGTGGTCTGGAAGGCGCCGTCGATGTCGTTGTTCGAGGCGTCGCAGCCGTCGTTCGGGTTGGGACCGCAGCCACCGAAGAGCTGACCGACCACCTGGCCGCTGTCGGTGATCGACGAACCGCCGGAGCTACCGCCGAAGGTCCCGCCGTCGAGCGGCTGCAGGTGGAGGAACTTGGTGGTGTCGTCCGTCTCGTGCCCTTCCTCCGTCGTGCCGCAGCTCTGGAAGGCGGCGTCGCTCGGCCCGAGAACCCGGTAGCGGGTGTAGCTCTGGGGAAGGATCGCACCCTGAGGCACCGGGTGGGAGATGCGGTGGACGATCGTGCCCGGCGTGACGGCGTCCGCGGTGGCGGTCCACCCCAAGAGGGTCCGCCCGTCGGGGATGCTGAACGGATCGACCAGGGTGTAGTCGCTGACGATGCCGGTGGCCAGGAGCATCGAGCCGTTGGTGCGCGGCAGGGTGCCCAGATCCGGCGCCGGGCCGTCGCAGGTCGCCGTCGAGTAGTCCCAGAACGCCTCCAGACCGGTCGCCGCCGCCTGGGTATCGAAGCAGTGGTTGGCGGTCAGCAGCGGCGGATCCGGGGCCAGGCCGCCCGGCTCGGCGGGGGACGTGTTGAGCAGGCTGCCGGTGCACAGGCCCAGGAACGGCCCGACCGGGAACTCCAGGTGGGCGATCGCCGCCCGCACCGGGCCGATCGCCGGGAAGGTCGACGAGTCGACGCACGAGGCGTCGATCACGCAATCGCCGGTCTCCGGCCGGGGCGCCGGCTCGACCAGCGGCTCGCCCGACGGCCCGAGGCGGACGATCTCGGCCACCTTGTCGAGCTGGAAACCGAAGCCGCTGCCGCTCTCGAGGGCGCTCTGCGGCAGCTCGACCTCGAGGTAGGCCACCGGCCCGGCGACGCTCGGCGTCAGCAGCTCGTTGTCGTCGTCGATCAGCTCGTTGCCGAACGGCCCCACCGTCTCGCCGTCCTCGGCATAGATCCACAACCGCGCCTCCGGCGGCAGGCTGACGTCGCTCAGGTGCAGGCGGAGGCGATAGGAGCCCTCGACCCGCACCGCCGTCCCCCAGACGGTGGTGCCGGTGGCACGGGCGTAGGCACCGCCCGCACGCACCCCGGCGGCCGAACCGGCCAGGGAGCGGTCCAGGCGGACCGTCTGCTCGAGCGGCAGCGGGCGGAAGAAGCCGATCCGGACCGGCAGGCCGCCGGCCGCGTTCCAGGTGGCCATGGCCCGGATCTGGTCGACGGCCCCCACCCGGGCTTCGCTCATGGTCGCCATCGGCTCGACGCCAAACTGCTCGGCGATGCGCATCGGCGGCGCGGCGGGCACGCTCAGCGCCGGCGCACCGATCGAGGTCGGGGCCGGGGCCATCGGCAGGCTCCGGACCGCGGCGCCGGCGCTGCCGGCGGCCCACAGGAGAGCCAGGACGACGAGGACGAACCGGCCGGCGGCCGGGCGGAAGCGGTGGGGCAACGACGAAAGCATCGAATCTCTCCTTGCGACAAACGTCATCGAGCCGAACGGGCCATCGATTCGCGGACACCGGTCCCGCGGTGACACGACACGCGGGAGCGGGGTCCGGACGGCGACCGTCGGAATGGAGCCTTACGCTCCATCATATGACGGGACGCTCAGGGAGCGCCCGCTCCCTCAGCGCGAGGACCCGGCGGCGGGGCTCAGTGACGGGGGTGGGAGCTGGCGCTGGTCGACGCCTGGAGGGGGATGATCGAGCCGGGCTGGCGCTTGGCGACGTCGCTCCAGGTGCCGACGTTGTGGGCGGGCGCCGGGGTCTCGGACGGCGCCGCTTCCGGCGCTCCGTGGTGCCCGCCGTGGGGTGCGCGCGGCCGCGGCGAGACTCTGCCGGGGAAGACCGCCACCGTCGATCCGAGCGCCGTGCCGTAGGGGTAGAGGACGCTGGCCGGCAGCCCGTTGGCCTGCTCGCGGCGGCTCTCCTCGGCCTGTTGCGTCTGCTGTGCTTGGGCGAGCGCCAGCAGGGTGATCGCCCGGTCCACCTGGGCGTCGCGGCGGGCGGCGGCCTGACGCTCGCTCTCCTCCCGCGCCTGGCGGGCCGCCGCGGCCACCACGTCGGCGGGGATCCAACGGCCGTCGACCTGGACGTACCCCTTGCGCGCCATCAGGTCTTCGTAGGGGACCCAGCCGCCCAGCTCGTCGTCGCGGGCGTAGCCCAGGTCGCGCAGGAGCGGCGCCAGCCCGTCCAGGTCCGGGTCGAGGCGCGCCGCCTCGAGCGCCGCGTCGCGCACACACGACGGCAGGTCGCGGTCCCGCGCCCAGAGCGCCAGATCGAGCCAGGTCTCGGCCAACGAGCCGGACCGGGCCGAAGGACCGGACTGCGAATGGAGCGCGTCCGCTCGCTTCAGGTACTCCTCGTAGGCCGAGGTGGCGCGGTCGATCCGGACCACCCGGGACATGGGCATGCGGATCACGCCGTGGGGCAGGTGGATCTCGACCTGGTCTCCCTGGACCTCGGCGATCACCCCGTCGAACGTCTCGCCGTTGGACAGGTGGACGTCGTCCGCCGCGACGGGCAGGGCGGCCATCGGCACCAGGAGTGCGACGGCCAGGGTGGGGGCGAAGAGCGTGCGCAAACCCATGGTCTCGGATGGGAGGATACCATACCGCGGCCCCGGAGCGTGGTCAGCTCCGTCAGCGCAGGGGTGGTGCGCTCCGCGCCGGGGTCAGTCCAGCCGGACCCGGCGCTTCTCCGGGTCGCGCTGGCGGCGGTAGTAGATGGCCAGGGTGCCGATGGTACCTACCAGGGCGGCGCCGACCCGGGGCACGATCGTCTCCGCCGTCCGCTGACGCTCGTCGCGGTCGCCGCCGAGCTTGACCTTGATCAGCTCGTGGCGATCGAGGGCCTGGTCGATCTCCTCCTCCACCGCCGGGGTCAGGCCGCGCTGGCCGATCCGGACCACCGGGTCGAGGGAGTGGGCGAGGCCGCGGAGCGTCTTACGCTGGGCGCCGGTCAGCTCGGGGGGGTGGCGTGGGTGCGATGAGTCAGGCATGGGGGCGCGATGATACAGCGCCCGGCCGGTCCCCGGCGCAGCTCAGGCGCCGCGGCCGCCCGCCGCCGGCGCCTCCCCCTCTGACGCGTTGCGGATCAACTGGACGTAGAGCTGCACCATCCGCTCGTAGTCCTCGAGCAGGATGCGCTCGTTGGTGCCGTGGATGCGCGCCAGGTCGCCCGGGCGGATGGTGTACGGCAGGAACCGGTAGACGGCGTCGGTCAGCGCGGCGTAGTAGCGGGAGTCGGTGCCCCCGACCACGAGCGACGGCGCGATGGCCGCCCCCGGCACCACCTGGTCGATGGTCTCCCGGAGCAGCTCATAGGGCGCGCCGCCGGTCGGCGACACCGGGCTCGGCTCGCTGGCGAACTCCGACGCCGGCTCGACGTCGACCCGGTCGTCGCCGATCGTCCCCTTCACCCGCGCCAGCACCCCGTCGATCGTGTCCCGCGGGTGGATCCGGAAGTTGACCACGGCATGGGCCTCGGCCGGCAGCACGTTGTCCTTCGGGCTGCCGGAGAGCATGGTCGGCGCGATCGTCGTCCGCAGCAGGGCGGCGGCCGCCGGGTCGGCGGCCAGGCGCCCGGCCACCACCGGCTCGAACAGCCACAGGTTGGACATCACCAGCCGCTGGGCGAACGGCATCTCCGGCGCCAGGGCCTCCAGCATCGCCCGCGGCGGCCCGTCGATGCCGGCCGGGAACGGGTCGTCGTGCAGCCGGACCAGGGCGGCGGCCAGGATGTCGACGGCGGTCTCCGGCGGCGGCGTCGAGGAGTGCCCCTCCGGCCCGTGGGCGGTCAGCTCCACCGAGAGGTAGCCCTTCTCCGCGATGCCGATCATCGCCACCTGGCCCTCGACCCCCGGCATCAGGCCGTCGATCACCGCCTGCCCTTCGTCGACCACCAGGAACGGCTCGACGTGACGCCGGCCGAGCAGCGCCGCCACCCGGGCCGCGCCGTGGCGGCCGCCCACCTCCTCGTCGTGCCCGAAGGCGACGAGCACCGGCCGCTTCGGCACGAAGCCGTCGGCCAGCAGCCGCTCGATCGCCTCGAGCACCGCCGTCACCGAGGCCTTGTCGTCCATGGCGCCGCGCCCCCACACCGCGCCGTCGGCGACGGCGCCCGAGAACGGCGGATGGTCCCACCGCTCCTCGGTTCCCGGCGCCACCGGGACCGTGTCCATGTGGGCCAGCAGCAGCAGCGGCCGGGCCGGCTCGGAGGTGCCGACCGGGGCGTCCGGCGCCTGCCAGGTGTAGAGCAGGCTCCCCTCCGCCACCACCTGGCGGTCGAGCACTTCGTGCGCCCGCGGAAAGGTGGTCTCGAGGTAGGCGTGGAACCGCTGGAGATCCTCGATCGGCGGCGGCGCGTCCTCCCGGGAGACGGTCGGAATGCGCACCGCCCCGGCGAGCCGCTCGACCGCCTCCAGGCCGACCCGGGGAAGCTCCACCGGGGCGGCGGCGTGCTCCTCGGCGGCGGAGCCGACGAGCACGGTGCGCACGACCAGGACCGCGGCGAGGACGATCAGGAGGGCCAGGAGGAGGCCGATCCCGGTGAGGACCTTCTTGGGCTTCATCGCGTCTCCTCCGAAGAGCGGTCAGGGCGTCGAGCGAGCATGCGCGGACAAGGGTGGGCATGGGCCGGTAGACGCGGCTCAATATACCAACCGTCCCGGCCGTTCCCACCACCTCGCCCTCCCCCACCACCCCGACCGCCCGGGCCTGCGCGGAGCCCATCGCCCGAGTCGCCGAGAGGCTTCTGCTAGAGTGCTCCCGTGGTCGTGCATCGCGCCATCGGGCATCTCGGGGAGCGCCTCGGGGGGCTTCTCGGGGAACAGCCCCGGAGACATCCCTGCGGACGTCCCAGCCGCCTGACGGCGGTGCTCCTCGGTCTGCTCCTGACCCTCACGCTGACCGCGACGAGCTTCGACCTCCACCCCCAGGCCTCCCACGACGCCGAACACGCCGTCGTCGGAGCCGACCACGCCGACCTGCCGGTCTACTCCGGCGCCTCCCACCCGAACCAGGCTCCCCACGTCGAAGGATCGGGCCGGGTCGTCACCCTCCGGTGCCCACTCTGCCTGCTCCACTTCCAGAGCCTGGGCGACGCGGATCTCCACGCCCCGGGAGCCAGGCTCCCGGCGGAGCCGGACCGCGTCCGCGCGCCCGCGGCGCCGTTGCGCCGCGACCCGGTGCGCCACTTCGGCGGCAGCCGCGCGCCGCCCGTCGCCTGACACCCGCGTCCACGCCCCCTCTCGCCACCGGACCCACCGGAGCGACCCCGTGCGCCGCGCCGGCGCCGGCGGAGTGACGGAAGCGACCGAGCCGGTCTGATCGGACCGGCCGCTCCACTCCCCACGCGTCCACACGCGCGGCGCCTCGACGGGGCGCCGTCCGGTCCACGGCCTGAACGGTCGAGAGGGCTGCTTCTCGCGTTCCACCCCACCGCCCACCGTCCCCTCGGGGCCCGACGCCCGACCGATCACCCGGTCGCCGGCGGAACGGTCCTGCTCGGGGTACGGAGTCAGCGGCGGGGAGCTGTCAGACGACGACCACCCTGAAAGGGAGACCGGACCCGATGGACCGAAGCACCCGCAGTACTCCGACCCCGTTACCATCCGCCGAGGCCGCGCGGCCGCGCCACCGCCTCCTCACCCTCGCCCTCTGCTGCGGCCTCGCCACGCTCCTGGCCGCCGGCCTCTGCCCCACGGCCGCGCGCGCCGACGATGCCGGCGGCTCCGGAGGCGCCGGAGGCTTCGGCGGCCCATCGCAGGCCGACGACCCGGTCGCCGCGCTCCGCGCCGAGGTGGCGGCCATGAAGAGCACCTACGAACAGAAGATCGCCGCGCTCGAAGCCCGCATCGCCGAGCTCGAAGCCCGCCAGGGATCGCGGCAGCAGGGCCAGACCGGGGCCGGAGCCGCCGCCGGCACCCAGGCGGGCGAGGCCTCGCCGACCGGCGGTGGTGGCGGCGACCAGCTCGCCGCCCTGCGCGCCGCCGCCCGTGCCGCGGCGGGCGGCTCCGCCCCGTCGGGCTCCGGCGGCACCGGGACCTCCACCGGCGGCGCCCCGTCCCAGGAGGCGCCGTCGCGCCCCCGGGAGGCGACCTTCGGCCGCGAGCGCAACCTCAACCGCCTGAACCCGGAGATCTCCATGACCGGCAACCTCGTCGGCATCGCCACCGACGCCGGCCGGGAGGAGTTCCAGGCCAAGGAGTTCGAGCTCAACCTCCAGAGCGCCCTCGACCCCTTCTCCAGCACCAAGTGGACCCTGTCGGTGAACGACGAAGGGGTCGACGTCGAGGAGGGCTACATCGACTACTCGGCCCTCGGCCACGGCCTGACCCTCACCGCCGGCAAGTTCCGGCAGAGCTTCGGGGTGCTCAACCGCTGGCACGGCCACGCCCTGCCCCAGGTCGACTACCCGCTGGTGATCCAGAACTACCTGGGCGCGGAAGGCCTGGCCCAGACCGGCCTGTCGCTCGACTGGGTGCTCCCCCACGGCTGGGCGGACACCAACAGCCTGACCGTCCAGGTGACCGACGCGTCGGCCGACGTCTTCGGCGGCAAGGACTTCAAGCACCTGAGCACCCTGGCCCACCTGTCGAACTACTGGGACCTGTCGCCGTCGACCTACTTCGAGCTCGGCCTCTCCGGAGTCGACGGCGAGACCGCCGAGGGGGGCACGGCACGGGTCTGGGGCAGCGACCTGACGCTCGACTGGGCGCCGCCGGGCCGGGCCAAGTACCGCGAGGTGCGCTGGCGGACCGAGCTGATGCGCTCCGAACGGGACGACGCAACCGGCCTGCGCCAGGACGCCTGGGGCGGCTACAGCTACCTGGAAGGGCTGCTGACCCGCAACCTCTGGGCCGGCGTGCGCTACGACCGGGTGGAGGACCCGCTCGACCCGGGCCGCGTGCGCGAGGCGATCGTGCCGTACGTCACCTGGTGGCAGAGCGAGTTCGTGCGCCTGCGCGGCGAGTACCGGATGTTCGACGAGGGGCTCGGCGCGGGCAATCAGAACGCGTTCACGCTGCAGCTCACCTGGGCGGCAGGGCCACACAAGCATGAGAACTACTAGGAGGTTGCTGATGAATCGTTTGCACTCGACCGTTTCTGTTCTTGCCCTGCTGCTCGCCGCCGGGATTGCCCTCGGGGCGCCGACTCCGGCGGCGGCGACTGTCGACGTCGTCACCACCCTGCCCGCCTACGCCTCGATCGCTTCAGCGGTCGGCGGCGACCGGGTGACGGTGTCCTCGATCGCCACCGGGGAGCAGGACGCTCACTTCGTCAAGGCGAAGCCGTCCTACGCCCTGTCGCTCCGGCGCGCCGACCTGTTCGTCACCACGGGGCTCGACCTCGAGCTCTGGGCGCCGTCGCTGGTCGACAAGTCGGGCAACACGAAGATCCGCGACGGCCAGCCGGGCTTCGTCTCGGCCAGTCAGAACGTGCCGCTGCTCGACGTGCCGTCGGCGCTCAACCGCTCGGCGGGCGACGTCCACATCTACGGCAACCCCCACATCTACACCAGCCCGCTCAACGCCAAGATCATCGCCGGCAACATCGCCGCCGGCCTGGAGCGGGTCGATCCGGACGGCAAGGCGACCTACGAGGCCAACCTCCAGGCCTTCCAGGACCGGATCGACCGGGCCCTCTACGGCGACGCCCTGCTCCAGGTGCTCAACGCGGGCACCCTCGATCCCCTCGCCCGCACCGGCAAGCTGATCCCGTTCCTCGAAAGCCAGCAGCTCGACGGCAAGCCGCTGGTCGACCTCCTGGGCGGCTGGCTCGGCAAGGCGCGAGGCACCTTTTTCGGCAAGAAGATCGTCGCCTACCACAAGAACTGGATCTACTTCACGACCCTGTTCGGCCTCGACATCGCCGACTACGTGGAGCCGAAGCCGGGCATCCCGCCGTCGGCCAAGCACGTCCACGAGCTGATCGACCTGATGGAGCAGCAGCACGTCGGCGTGCTGTTCGCGGCCAGCTACTTCGCCGAGCACCAGGTGCGCTCGATCGCCGGCCGCACCAGCGCCACCGCCGTGATCGTGCCGATCGGCCCCACCGGGACTGACGCCGACGCCTATTTCAAGATGCTGGACGGCTGGGTCGACGACCTCGCCGCCGCCTTCTCGCCGTCCAACTGACGGCCCGTCCCTTCATCCCGGAAAGGAGAGACCGACCGTGCACGAATTCCTGATCTTCATGGCGGCGCCGTTCGCCGCCTGCCTCATCCTCGTGGGAGTCCACGGCTACCTGGGCCTCCACGTCCTGCTGCGCGGGGTCATCTTCGTCGACCTCTCGCTGGCCCAGATCGCCGCCCTCGGCGCGGTGATCGCCTTCTTCTTCGGCCACGCACCGGGGACGCCGGTGTCGGTGGCGGCCTCGCTCTCGGCCACCATCGTCGGCGCGGCGATCTTCTCCTGGACCCGGACCAAGGACCGGGCGATCCCCCAGGAGGCGATCATCGGCATCGCCTACGTGGTCGCCTCGGCGGCGGCGATCCTGGTCGCCGACCAGGCGCCGGAGGGCGCCGAGCACATCAAGGAGGTGCTCGCCGGCGCCATCCTGTGGGTCGGCTGGCCGGTGGTGATCCGCGACCTGGTGATCTACTCCCTGGTCGGCCTCTTCCACTACGTCTTCCGGAAGCGCTTCATCAAGATCTCGGAGGATCCGGACGGCGCGTTCGCCGAGGGCGTGAGCGTCCGCCTGTGGGACTTCCTGTTCTACCTCTCGTTCGGCGTCGTCATCACCCTGTCGGTGGAGATCGCCGGCGTGCTGATGGTCTTCTCCTACCTGGTGGCGCCGGCGATCCTGGCCCTCGGGTCGAGCGACCGCTGGGGGACGCGCATCGGCATCGCCTGGGCGACCGGCTTCCTGGCGAGCGTCGTCGGGCTGGTCTCCTCCTACGAGTGGGACCTGCCGAGCGGACCGGCGATCGTCTGCTCCCTCGGGCTGTTCCTGGTGCTGTTCGCCATCTGGCGCAAGATCCGCCCCCGGGCGGCCGCGCCGGCCTCTTCGCGGAGCCTCGCCAGCGGCACCTGAGCGGGTTCCGCCGGTGCGCGGGGACTCCCCGCTCCCGCGCACCGGCGGAGCTCAGTCGGCCGAGAGCGCTAGGTAGACGTCCTCGCGGCGGGCGTCGACCAGCCGGCCGACGAACCGGAGGGCGAGGCGGGAGACGAAAAACACCACCACCAGCCAGGCGGCCTCGGCCGCCGCGGTCGCCAGCGGGCTGCGGCTCCAGGTGTAGACCGCGGCCCCCAGGGCGAAGGCCGGCAGGAAGGAGAGGGCGGTGGTCACCAGGGCCAGCAGGCCGGCGAGCTTGTGGGGCTGGGACTCGCGGCCGAACCGGCTGAGGTCGACCGCCTTGGGCAAGAGCGCCGACAGCGACGCGAAGACCGGCGCCACCAGGCAGGCGGCCGACGCCGCGGCCAGCACCACCGCCGGCCAGAGGGCGAGCGCCCCCGGGCGTAGCGCCACGACCACCAGGCTGGCCGGCACCGCGGCCAGGGCGGCCAACAGGCCGAGCCCCAGCGCCTTGCCCCGGACCAACTCCTCGCCCCGAAGCGGCGCCTGGAGAGTCATCACCAGGCCGCTGCCGTCGGCCGCGAGCTGGTTGATCGAGAGCGGCTGGGTCGCCAGCAGGCCCATGGCGCAGACCGTCGTCGCCAGGAGCGCTCCCGCCAGGTCCGCGCCGGCCCCTGCCGTGGCGGCTGCTGCCATGCCGGCCGGGTCGAACGCCGCCTGCCACTTCGAGGCGAAGAGGAAGACGAAGACCACGCCCATGACCAGGGGGCTCACCAGGGCCATGCGTCCGGGCAGAGTCCGCAACGCGGTGCGCAGGGTCATCCAGGCGACCGCCGCCACCGGCGGACGGACGAGGGGCAGGTCCGGCACGTGGACGGTCCGGGAGTCGCCCCGGCGTCCGGGCGACGAGGCGGTGCCGGTGGTCAGGCGCCGCCAGAAGACCCCCGACAGGGCGAAGAGCAGGACGGTCTCGATCACCAGCGCCCCGACGGCGCTCCAGGCCGCCCCCAGCCGGCCGGAGGCGGCCATGGCGAGGGCCCGCGTATAGGCCTCCGACGGCAGGGCCAGCGTCCACGGGCCGGGCGCCATGCCGAGCTCGCCGAGGGCGTCCGGCCGGTCGAGGTCCGTGCTCGGCCCGCTGTCACCCACGCCACCGCCTGCGCGGCGCCCGGGAGAGAGCGCCCCGTCGCCGGCTGCTCCCGGGCGTGACGGCTCGAGCGGTCCCGCCGGGGCCCCCGCCGCCGGCGCGGAGCGCTCCCCGGCATGCCGGGACGCCTGCTCCCGGTGGCGCTCGTGGTGATCGATCAGGGCCGGCACCATCGAAACCACGATGAACACCACGGAGACCACCAGGGCGGTCAGCTCCGCCCGGCGCCGGCTTCGGAAGAGGAGCTCGACCCCGAACGAGGCCGCGGCCGACAGGCTCACGAGCGCGGCGAACAGGGCGAGCCCGGCCA
Source organism: uncultured Acidobacteriota bacterium (assembly GCA_963843755.1). Taxonomy (GTDB): domain Bacteria; phylum Acidobacteriota; class Thermoanaerobaculia; order Multivoradales; family DATKCC01; genus CAWJLS01. The sequence goes on along the minus strand of CAWJLS010000007.1, from coordinate 115,130 downwards.
CCAGGGCGACGACGCCGCCGGGGAGGGCGGCGAACAGCCCGGGGACGCCGGTCAGCAGGGTGAGCCCGAGCACCACGATCGCCGGCACCACCAGGATCAGCCACGGGTCGGCCAGGCAGGAGGCGACCTCGAGGCCGTGGAGCGTGCGGGACCGGATCGGCAGCAGCAGCAGGCGCACCCGCCCCCCCGTGCCGGTCCGCGCACCGCGCATGGCCGGGAACAGGACGAAGCCGGCGCTCACCACGCCCAGGAGGACGCGGACGGTGATCACCGCGATCGCCCGGCCGGTGCCGCCCAGCACCAGGGCCCGGGCGGCGATCACCGCGCCCAGCGACAGGCTCAACGCGCCGCCCAGGCTGCCGAGCCAGAGGAGGGCGGCACCGCCGACCTCGGCCCAGGCGCTCACCAACCGCCAGCCGGACCGGCGCCGGCCGGCCAGGCCGCCGACCAGCATCCGCCAGCGCAGCCACCAGAAGGTGCTCAACAGAGAGCGCAGAGAACGCAGAGAGTGACGGGACCGCAGGGAGCGCAGGGAGGCCGGGATCGTGCTGGGCCCGGGCTTCACAGCCACGAAAGCTCCTTCTCCTCCTCGTCGCCGGCGCCGACGATGCCGAGGAAGATCTCTTCGAGCGTCCGGCCCGCCGCGCTCGCCTCGGAGGCCGCCCGCAGCTCCTCCATCGGACCCTGGGTGACCAGCCGTCCGCGGTGGATGATCGCCACGTGGCTCGCCAGCCGCTCGACGATCTCGAGCACGTGGGAGGTGAGGAAGATCGTTCCGCCGCGGTCGACGAAGTCGTGGAGCAGCCGCTTGATCAGGCGCGAGGCGACGGCGTCGACGCCTTCGAACGGCTCGTCCAGGAAGAGCAGCCGGGGCGACGGCAGCAGCGCGACCGCCAGGGAGAGCTTCTTGCGCATGCCGTGGGAGTAGTCGGCCACCAGCGTGCCGGCGGCCTCCTCCAGGTCGAACAGCGCCAACAGCTCCTCGGCGCGCTCCCCCACCGTCCGGCGGTCGAGCCCGTGGACCCGGCCGACGAAGACCAGGTTCTCGGCCCCGGTCAGCCGCTCGAACAGAGCCAGATCCTCCGGGATCACCCCGAGCCGGCGCTTGACCGCCACCGGGTCGGCCAGCGGGTCGAGGCCGAGGATGCGCATCGACCCGCCGCTCGGACGGAGCAGCCCGGTGAGGCACTTGATGGTCGTCGACTTGCCGGCGCCGTTGGGGCCGAGAAAGCCGAAGAAGCTGCCGGCAGGAACCGCGAGATCGATGCCGTCGACCGCCCGGAGATCGCCGAAGGTGCGGGTCAGGCCGTGGGTCTCGACGGCGAGCGGCACCGTGGGGGCGGAAGGATCGCGGACGGTGGGTTCGTTCATGACTCGCCAGGATACCCGCCCCGCCCCTCACCAGAACGCCCGGATGACCTCGAGCAGCACCAGGATCAGGATGCCCGCCTCCAGCAGCTCGGCTCGGCGGGCGTTCGATTCGCCGTTGACCATGGTGTAGACCTCGCCCAGCACCCGCAGGCGGGTCTCCATGGTCTCGGCCAGCTCGGTCGTGCCGTAGAGCGCCATCGCCCGGCGGTAGACCTTGGCGTAGAAGAGGTCTTCGGTGATGGTCAGGGCCCCGCGCAGCCGGGTCCGCACTTCGGTGATCTCGGCGTGACGCGCCATGAGCCGCTGGAGCAGGCGGGCGTGGCCGCGGCCGAAGAAGCCCCGGAAGAAGCCGCCCCGCCGTGCCAGGGCCGTCGGCAGCGCCTCGAGCTCGCGCCGGAGGATCCGGTCGTAGTAGCCGAGCTCGATCAGCTCGGCATGGGCCAGCTCCACCAGGTCGGCCACGTCCCAGATCCCCTCCGGATCGACGATCAGCACCCGGTGGAACCCGAGGACCGCAAGATCCCGGCGGCTGTAGCCGAAGGCGTACTGCTCCAGCTCCTGGCGGACGGCGGCGGTGAGATCGACCCGCTCGCCGAGCACCAGGGCGCGCGCCTCCGGGTGGTCGAGCAGCCGGTCGGTCGGCTGCTCCGGCTCGGTGCCGGCCGCGTGGATCACCGCGAAGTCCTCGCTCAGCCGCTCAGACACCGGGTGGACCAGCGCCGGGGCGATCATCGACTCCAGGCGCTCGACCTGCCCTTCGAAGAACGCCGCCAGAGCCGCCGACTCGATCACCTGGTCGGCCTCGTCGAGCAGCACGCTCCAGGGCAGCGACGCCCCCAGCTCGGTGCGCCAGCGCAGGGCGCAGACGCCGAAGTCGTAGACCCGGGCGCTCAGGTGCCCCTCGCGGCCCTCGACCGTGTGGACACCCAGCTCCACCGTCGCCGGCGGGCGCTCGAACTTCACCGCCCCCTGGCGGGCACGGAACAGGCGCAACCGTTCCCGGGCGAGCTGCGACAGGTCGATCTCGTCGGCCAGGTCGAACAGCCGGTAGACGGCAATCTGCGGTGAGCGGACGTCCATGGTGCGGAGCCTGCTTCCATCCTACACAGAACGCCAAGCTCGAGGCAGAGCTCCGCCTCCCCGAGCACCGCTCCGGAGAGGGGCGGCTCCCGGCCGTCCTGCCTCAGCCGAACTGCTGCTCCTCGGTCGACCCGCTGAGCGCCGCGGTCGAGGTCTCACCGCGGGTGATCGTGGCCAGCACCCGGTCGAAGTAGCCGGTGCCGACCTCCTGCTGGTGCTTGGTGGCGGTGTAGCCCTCGGCCTGGGCGGCGAACTCCTCCTCCTGGAGGTCGACGTAGGCCGACATCCCCCGCTCCCGGTACTCGGTGGCGAGGCGGAAGGCGTTGTAGTTGACCATGTGCCAGCCGGCCAGGGTGATGAACTGGAACTTGAAGCCCATGGCCCCGAGCTCGCGCTGGAACTTCTCGATCGTCGTGTCGTCCAGGTGGCGCTTCCAGTTGAACGACGGCGAGCAGTTGTAGGCCAGCAGCTTGCCGGGGTACCTGGCGTGGATCGCCTCGGCGAACACCCGCGCCTCGTCCAGGTTCGGCGTGCTGGTCTCGAACCAGAGCAGATCCGCGTAGGGCGCGTACTCGAGGCCGCGGAAGATGGCGCCGTCGGCCCCTTCGCGCACCATCCAGTAGCCCTCGGGCGTGCGCTCGCCGGTCATGAACTCGTGGTCGCGCTCGTCGATGTTGGCGGTCAGCAGCGTCGCCGACAGGGCGTCGGTGCGGGCGACCAGCAGGGTCGGCACCTCGAACACGTCGGCGGCCAGCCGGGCGGCGGTGAGCGTGCGGATGAACTGGGCGGTCGGCACCAGGACCTTGCCCCCCATGTGGCCGCACTTCTTGGCCGAGGCGAGCTGGTCCTCGAAATGGACTCCCGCCGCGCCGGCCTCGATCATCGCCTTCATCAGCTCGAAGGCGTGGACCGGACCGCCGAAGCCGGCCTCGGCGTCGGCGACGATCGGCGCCATCCAGTCGCGGACGCGCTTGCGCTCGGTGGCCCACTCCACCTGGTCGGCCCGCAGCAGGGCGTTGGTGATCCGGCGCACCAGGGTCGGCGCGCTGTTGACCGGGTAGAGGCTCTGGTCCGGGTAGGTCTGGAGGGCCAGGTTGGCGTCGCCGGCGATCTGCCAGCCGGAGACGTAGATCGCCTTGAGCCCGGCCTTGACCATCTGGACCGCCTGGGAGCCGGTCATGGCGCCGAAGGTGCGCACCGGGTCGTCCTGGTGGAGCAGCTTCCACAGCCGCTCGGCGCCGTGGAGCGCCTCCGGGTGGGAGAACCGCATGGAACCGCGCAGCTCGACCACCTCTTCGGCGGTGTAGTCGCGGCGGATGCCGTGCCAGCGCGCCTCGTCCCGCCACAGGGCCTCGAGATCGCGTACCTCCTGCTCGAACGTCTTGTCCTGCAGCGTTTCGCTCACCGGTCGCCTCCTTCCAGGTGGGCCAGCCGGTCGTACCCCGGCAGGGTCAGGAAAAGCTGGAACTCCTCGGAGAGGACCAGGTCGTCCATCAGCGCCACCGCCTGGTCGAGGAACCCGGCGCCGCTGCCGGCCCGGCGCAACGCCGCCACCTCCTCGTCGCGGATCGCACCGTAGACGCCCGCGTCCACCGTGCGGCCGTCGTCGAGCGCCGCCCCCTTGGCGACCCACTGCCAGAGCTGGGCCCGGGAGATCTCGGCGGTGGCCGTGTCCTCCATCAGGTTGGCGATCGCCGCCGCCCCCCAGCCGGAGAACCAGGCGTCCAGGTACTTGAGGCCGACGTTGACGTTGGTGCGGATGCCGGCCTCCGTCACCTGGCCGCCGTCGACCCGGAAGTCGAGCAGGTCGTCGGCGGTCACCGCCACGTCCTCGCGCAGCCGCTCCTTCTGGTGCGGCCGCTGTCCCCCTTGCCGCTCGAGATGGGCATCGAAGATCTCCCGCACCACCGGCACCAGGTCCGGGTGGGCGACCCACGAGCCGTCGAAGCCGTCGCCGGCCTCGCGCTGCTTGTCGGCCCGCACGGCGGCCAGGGCGCGCTCGTTGACCTCCGGGTCCCGGCGGGTCGGGATGAAGGCCGACATCCCGCCGATGGCGTGGGCGCCGCGCTTGTGGCAGGTCCTCACCAGGAGCTCCGAGTAGGCCCGCATGAACGGCACGGTCATGGTGATCTGGGCCCGGTCCGGCAGCACCAGGTCGCTCGAGCGCATCAGCCGGATGATCGAGAAGATGTAGTCCCAGCGTCCGGCGTTGAGCCCGGCCGAGTGCTCGCGCAGCTCGTAGAGGATCTCCTCCATCTCGAATGCGGCCGCCAGGGTCTCGATCAGGACGGTGGCGCGGACGGTGCCGCGGGGGATGCCGAGCCGCTCCTGGGCGAGGACGAAGACGTCGTTCCACAGCCGGGCTTCGGCATGGCTCTCGAGCTTGGGCAGGTAGAAGTAGGGGCCGCTGCCCCGCTCCATCAGCTCGCGGGCGTTGTGGAAGAAGTAGAGACCGAAGTCGAGGATCGAGGCCGAGATCGGCGCGCCGTCGACGACGACGTGCTTGTCCACCAGGTGCCAACCACGGGGGCGTACCAGCAGAGTCGCCAGGCGCTCCCCCAGGCGGTAGGACTTGCCGCTGTCGGGATCGTCGAAGGCGATCTCCCGCCGCACCGCGTCGTAGAGGTTGACCTGCCCCTGGAGGACGTTGCCCCAGGTCGGAGAGAGGGCGTCCTCCAGGTCGGCCATGAACACGCTGGCGCCCGAGTTGAGGGCGTTGATCATCATCTTGCGCTCGCACGGGCCGGTGATCTCGACCTTGCGCTCGGTCAGATCGCTCGGCGCGCCGGCGACCTGCCAGTCGGCGGCACGCACGCTCTCGGTCGAGGCGAGAAAATCGAAACGGTCGCCCGCGGCGAGCTCGCGGTCCCGGGCGGCGCGTGCCTCGAGCAGCGCGCGGCGGCGCGGCTCGACCTTGCGCGCGAGCTCGCCGACGAAGCGGAGTGCCTCATCGGTCAGGATGTGCTCCTGGCCCGGTCCGACCTCTCCGAGCACGGCGGGGAGGGGGTCGAGGGTGGTGGCCATGGGATGCCCCTTTCTGGGCTGGGTCAGCGGGTCGGATGGAGACGTCTCGCAGCATTCTACGCCGCGTCGCGGCAAAAGGTCCAGCCGGAGGGGTCCCTCGGGCGGGGGCGATCACCCGAACAGGTCGAGCTGGGACCGGTCGCGCCTGGGGCGGCGGAAGGCGGCGGTGGAGAGCTCGTAGCTGCGCTGGTCGAGACCGAGGCGGCGGCGGGTCTGGTTGAACAGGCCGCGGATGTGCTCCGCGATCGGCCCGACGCCGTGCATGCGGTGGCCGAAGCGGGATTCGTTCAACCGGCCGCCCCGCAGGTCGCGCACCCGGTTGAGCACCCGCTCCTTGCGGTCGGGAAAGTGCTCCGCGAGCCAGCCTTCGAACAGGCCGGCGACGGCGCCCGGCAGCCGGACCAGGGTGTAGCCGGCGAACGTCGCGCCGGCCGCGGCCGCCGCCTCCAGGATGCGCGGGATCTCGTGGTCGGTGAGGCCGGGGACGATCGGCGCCACCATCGCCCCCACCGGCACCCCCGCCTCCGCCAGCCGGGTGATCGCCTCCAGCCGCCGCCGGGGGCTGCCGGCGCGCGGCTCCATGGTGCGGGCGATCGCCGGGTCGAGGCTGGTGATGGAGATCGAAACCACCACCGCCCGGTGGCCGGCCAGCGCGGCGAGCAGGTCCGCGTCCCGGGCCACCAGGCCGCTCTTGGTGATCACCCCGACCGGGTTGCGCGCCTCTGCCAACACCTCCAGGCACCGGCGGGTGATCTCCAGCTTGCGCTCCACCGGCTGGTAGGGGTCGGTGACGCCGGAGAGCGCCAGCACCTGGGGGCGCCAGCGGCGGGAAGCGAGCTCCTGGCGCAGCAGCTCCGGCGCGTGGCGCTTGACCAGGATGCGGCTCTCGAAATCGAGCCCGGCGGAGAACCCCAGGTACTCGTGGGTCGGGCGGGCGTAGCAGTAGATGCAACCGTGCTCGCACCCCCGGTACGGGTTGAGCGACGCGTCGAACCCCACGTCCGGGCTGGTGTTGGTCGAGATCACCGAGCGGGACGAATCGTCCAGGTAGACCGTCTCCACCCGCTCCGGCGCCGCCCCGTCGAGCTCCACCTCGATGCGCTCGAACCGGTTCGCCGGGTTGTCGGCAGCGCCCCGGCCGTGGACCCGCTGTGGCTCCTGCCAGGCCATGGCTCCCGAGTCTAGCAGATTTCCGCCCTGATGCCGCCATCCGGATGCCGCGCGGTCGCGTACCATGGCGCCATGGCGACTGACGAACCGACGAGGGCACGGCGCCGCCGCGAGGGGCAGGAGGGCCAGGAGGGCCAGGGGGTCGGCGTCGGACCTCATCCGGCGCCCTGGCCGGACGATCCGCGGCTCGACCCGGAGCTGCTCGCCGCCGGCGACCGGCGCAACGTCGTCGACCGCTACCGCTACTGGCGGGTGGCGGCGATCAAGGAGGAGCTCGACCGGCGGCGGCATCCGTTCCACGTGGCGATCGAGAACTGGGTCCACGACCCGAACATCGGCGCCGTGGTGCGCAACGCCAACGCCTTCCTGGCGCGGGCGGTCCACGTGGTCGGCAAACGCAAATGGAACCGCCGCGGCGCCATGATGACCGAGGTCTACCAGCACGTGCTCCACCACGAGAGCCTGGAGGCGTTCGCCGACTGGGCCCGGGGCGAGGAGCTGCCGGTGGTCGGCATCGACAACCTGCCCGGCTCGCGCTCGCTGCTCGACGCCTCGGTCGTCGACCTCCCCCGCCGCTCGGTGCTGCTGTTCGGCCAGGAAGGACCGGGCCTTTCGGCGCCGGCGCGAGAGCTGACCGAGCAGGTGCTCCACATCCCCCAGTACGGCTCGACCCGGTCGATCAACGCCGGGGCGGCGTCGGCCGTCGCCATGGTCGAGTGGTGCCGGCGATGGGCCGACGGGCCACACTGCTAACATCGGGCTCCCGTTCGCGCGTAGCGGCCCGCCTTCCGCCGAGAGCACGACCGCCTGGAACCGTGATGACCGATCTCGGGACTCGAAGAGAGCACAGGGGATGCCGGGAGCGCCGCGCGCCCCCGCCACCGCAGGGGCCGGCCGCCGTGCGGGCCACCTTCCTGACCACCGTCCAGATCGGGCTGCGGGCCACCCCCGCACCGGAGGCCGCCCCGTGAAGAAGGCCCTGGTGCTGGGCGCGGGGCTGGTCGCCGGCCCGCTGATCGACGAGCTGCTGACGCGGCCCGAGCTCGAGCTCGTGGTGGCCTCGCTCGACGTCGACCGCGCCCGGACCCTGGTCGCCCGGGGAAAGGGCGCGGAGACGGCGGCCAAGACGGACCGGGCGCGCGCCATCGCCCTGGACGCGGCCAACGCGACGGACAACGAGCCCCTCTCCCGCCTGGTCGCGGGTGCCGACGTGACGGTCAGCCTGCTGCCGGCCGAGCTCCACCCGGCGGTCGCGGCGCTCTGCGTCGAGCACGGGGTGCCGCTGGTGACCACCTCCTACGTCTCCGAGGAGATGCGCGCCCTCGACGACGATGCCCGCCGGCGCGGCGTGCTGCTGCTCAACGAGTGCGGCCTCGACCCCGGCATCGATCACATGATGGCGGCGGAGCGCGTCCGGCGGGTCGAGCGGGCGGGTGGCCGGGTGCGCTCGCTGGTCTCGTACTGCGGCGGGCTGCCGGCGCCGGAGGCGTCGGGCGACAACCCGTTCGCCTACAAGCTCTCCTGGAACCCGCGAGGGGTGCTGCTCGCGGCCCGCAGCCGGGTCCGGTTCCTCCGCGCCGGCACGGTGGTCGAGCACCCGAACCCCTACCTGCCGGGCGGCCCGGAGCAGCTCGAGATCCCCAAGATCGGCCCGCTCGAGGGCTACCCCAACCGGGACTCGCTCCCCTACGGCCCGCTCTACGGCATCGCCGAGCCGGAAGACCTCTTCCGCGGCACGCTCCGCTACCCGGGCTGGTGCGAGACGATGGAGGCGTTCTACAAGCTCGGCCTGCTCGACCCCCAGGCGGAGGCGGGAATCGGCCCGAGCTACTCCGACCTCCTGGACCAGCGGCTGCCCCCCGGCTCCGGACCGATGCCGGCGCGGATCGCCCGCTTCCTCGACCTGGACGAGGATCACCCGGTGCTCGGTCGTTTCGCCTGGCTCGGGCTCTTCTCCCAGCAGCCGCTCCCCGACGACGCGCAGTCGCCCATGGACGCCCTGGCCCACCTGTTCTCCGACAAGCTCGTGTACGGCGAAGACGAGCGCGACATGGTCATCCTCCAGCACCGGTTCGGGATCGAGGACCCCGACGGCTCCCGCCGGGAGGTGGTGGAACGGCTGCTGACCTTCGCTACGACAGGAGACGGGGTTAACGGGTCGGCCATGGCGCGGACGGTCGGCCTGGCGGCGGCGCTCGCGACCGGGCTGATCCTCGACGGCCGGGTGACCGCGACCGGCGTCGAGATCCCTGTTGCCGAGGAGATCGCCCGGCCGATCCTGCGGGGCCTGCGGGAGCGCGGGCTCGAGATCGATTCGGACGAGAACGCCCCGCCTGCGGAGCCCTGAGCCCGAAGGCCCTCCGCCGGCCGGGCTACCCCGCGGGTCCGCTCGGGACAGCCGGACCCGGTTACGGTCTCAGTCGACAAACGCGGCAATCACCGTCGCGGGATCGACCGGCTTGCCGTCACGAAGAACTTCGAAATGGAGGTGCGGGCCGGTGACACGGCCGGTGGTGCCGACGGTGCCCAGCTTGTCACCCTTGACGACCCTCTCTCCCACACTGACCGCGAGCGAGCCCATGTGGGCATAGCGGGTCTGGAGGCCGTCGCCATGGTCGACGACCACCACAGTTCCCCAGCGAGGCGCAGGCCCGAACTGCTCGGTGGCGATGGTCACCACTCCGTCAGCCGGCACGCGGACCGGCGTGCCGGAAGGGGCCCCGAGATCGACTCCGTCGTGGTGCGCTCGAGCCGCACCGGCCTGGAACGGGTCGTGCCGGTCGCCGGACGGCGAGGTGACGTGGGCGTGTCGCACGGGGCTGCTCCAATGGGCCTCGTGGAGGGCGTGCCCGGCGGGGACACCGCGGTCGGCATGCCCGGCGCCGTCCCCGCCCTGCCCCACTGCCGAGGCGGCCGGGGCAGCGGCCATTGGAAGAGCTGTGAAGGCGACCAGCAGGGCCGGGCCGATGGCGATCAGGGTGGCGAGGAAGCGCCGGCTCCGGGTCATCGGGCGGGCGCTGCGGCGAACAATACGATGGATGCGCATGGGAGTGCTCCTCAGAGGACTGCCGAAGGCCGGAAACAGGGCCCGATCGGCAGAATGGACGGACTGCTCGGCGGGATCGGTCCCGGCGAGGCGGGCCGACACCCACCAGGCCACCGGGTGGAAGAAGAACAGGGCCCGCACGACGGCCAGGAGCCGGAGCCAGAGGTCGTCGAGCCCGCGGACGTGGACCAGCTCGTGGGCGACGGCCGCCGCGGCGAGGCTCTCGGTCGCCGCGACCAGGGCACGCTCCCCCGGACCGACCTCCCGTCCGGCCCAGCGGCGCAAAACCTTCCCGGGGGCCCTGGCAACGGCCCGGCCAACCGTCCAAGGCCGGACCGTGCCGCCAGCAGCAGCCGGATGCCGGCGTAGAGGACGGCCGCGTAGACGGCGTTGACGGCGAGGACGGAGAGCAGCTCCCGGAGCTCTGTTCCGAAGGCTCCGGCGGTCACTCCGAAGGCTCCGGCGGCACTCATCGAGAGCCCTCCCCGTCCGCCTTCGACGGGTCCACCCCTTCGGTCAAGTCCAGCAACCGTTCGAGCTCCCGGATCTCGTCGGCCGACAAGGCCTCGCTTCGGGCGAACAGCGAGACCACCGGCGCCGCGTCGATCTCAAGGACCCGCTCGGCGAAGTCGCGGACGAGACGGGCCAGGCCGGTCGGCTTGTCCAGGCTGGGGGCGTAGAGGTTGATGCCGTGGAACGCGGCCTTCTCCAGCAGCCCCTTGTCCACCATCCGCTCGAGAGTCGTGCGGGTGGTCGAGTACGCCCAGCTCCGTTCCGGGCCGAGGTGATCGTGGAGCTCACGGGCGCTCAGCCTGCCCTCGCTCCAGAGAATCTTCATCACGTCGAGCTCGGTCGCGGAGAGCTCGGGCAGGTCGGCTGCGGTCGGATCGGGGTTCATGGCTCGAAGTCCTGGAGTCTGGGTTCGGTTCGATGACCTTGAAGGTCGGCTCGCTTCGGCTGATTCGCGCTGGCCTTTGCGCGTCGGCCGGCGCGGATCGCTCCGGTCGTGGCCGAGTCGCTACCTAAGTAGCAACAAGGCGACTGCACAGGCATCCAGGACGGCTGTCAAGCACCTGGTAGCGCCCGATCGAGAGTCGCGTAGCGATAGCGATGGGGCGACGGGGTGTTGCCCGCGAGGCGCCGGGCACCGAGAATGGGGTGATGCCGGTCGCCGTCGTTCCCGCCGCCGGGGCCTCCCGCAGGATGGGACGCCCCAAGCTCCTGCTTCCCGTCGAAGGGGGAGAGACCGTCGTCGGCGCCACCGTGCGGCCGCTGATCGAAGGGGGTGCCCAGCGCGTCTGCCTGGTGATCGGACCTCTCGAGAAGGGAGCCCAGCAGAGCGACGCACGCGACGCCCGGCGCCTCCACGACTGGGCCCTCAGCCGCGACTTCACGGTCGCCGTCAACCCGGCGCCCGAGCGCGGGATGCTCTCTTCGATCCTCGCGGGGATCGCCGCCCTCGGCGGAGCCGACGCCCTCACCGCCGCCGGCCAGGTGCTCCTGGTCACCCCGGCGGACCTCCCCGGCCTGCGCTCCTCGACCGTCCGCGCCGTCCTCCGGGAGCGGAACCGGGAGGACGCCGGCCTGGCCGTCCCGGTGGCCGTCCCGCTGGCCGACCCAGGCGCCGGGCCGGTCTCCGGTGATGGCGCCCGACCCCGGCGCGGCCACCCCCTCGCCATCGCCCCCCGCCTCCTCCGGGAAGTCGCCGCCCTCGACCTCACCGCCACCGGCGGCCTGCGCCAACTCCTCGACCGCCACCCGGAAGAGATCCTCGAAGTCCGGGTCGACGACCCCGGCTGCCTCCACGACGTCGACACGCCGGAGGCGTACCGGCAGGCCAGCTCGTCAAGGTTTCCCGACTGAGCGACTCGACGCTCCGCCGCTATCACGAGCCCACTGCTCGCGGAGCGCCCTCCGGGGTGGTGGGGAGGCGTCTTGCAGCCGCCCCTCGATTGGTCAGCAATCTTCTGATAGCCCTTCCCGCTCGCTCAAACTAGCCTGAATCGCAGATCACGCGGCCCAAGCCCAGCCGGCTTCGCCCGATCGTCACCGGGTCCCGTCGAACCGAAGGCGGGCCCGGCTCCATCGAACCTGGACGCGGGGAGTCATGCGATGAACAGACCACGGACTTCGATCACCACGATCCTCCTCAGCCTGATCGTGGGAACGCTTTTCGCCGCCGGCACCCTCCGGGCCGCCGAGCCGCACGCCATCTTGAGCCGCGGGTTCCAGGCAGGTCAGGTCTACGACTTCAACGGCATCGACAACGTCAACCTGTTCAACGGCAACCTCGTGGTGACGATCCCGATCGGGCAACGGTACCCGCTCGGAGGCGGCTTCGACTACGGGTTCACCCTCGCCTACAACTCGCAGATCTGGGACTACATCGTCGACTGCCCGCCGCTCGACGGGGTGAGCGACGGCAGCCTCGACAGCCTCGTCCTCACCAATCCCGGGTCGGCTCCTGACGGTTGCCTGCGAGGAATCCCCAACCAGGACTCGAACGTCGGCACGAGCTGGCGCCTCACCCTCGGAGAGCTCTACGACCAGCAAAGCTCTCTCAAGCCGGGGTACGGTTGGGACTTCATCGACGCCGGCGGCGCCGAGCACAGGTTTCCTCCGTCCGGGGCAACCGGCGGGGAGTCCCCGGTCTACGCCCGCGACGGCTCGAACCTGCGGCTGCGCGTGACCGACTCCGGCTCGACCCCGGCCTGCCAGGGCATCTCGGGCCAGTGCGTGGCGATCGACCGGCCGGACGGCGTGGTCCTGGCCTTCGAGCCCACCAACGACGCCCGCGGCTGGCGGCTCCACCGGATGCAGGACCCCTTCGGGAACTACGTCGAGGTGATGTATACCGCCAGCTCCTGGATCATCACCGATTCGGCGGACCGCACCCACACTGTCCACTTCGACGCGAACGGCACGGTGACCTCCGTCGATCTCGCGGCGTTCGGTGGCGGCACCGCGACCTATGAGTTCTACACAGCGCCTAGCGACCCGGTCCTGCCCGCCTGCCCCCACGATATCGGAGCTCAAACCGGCGAAAACAGGACCGAGACGCTCAACCAACTGATGGAGATCGACCTCCCCGACACGACGCCGAACGACGGCCAGCCCGCCGGCCGCTATACCTTCTCCTACGTCACCGACGACGGCTACGCGTCGCAGGTCTGCAGCCACTACGACGGGAGGCTGAACAAAATCACCCTGCCCACCGGCGGCGACATCACCTACGAGTACGGCAGCTACCAATACCCGATCTCCATCTGCGAAACTCCGCCGATTAAGGAGGGCTACGAAGAGCAGAAATACCTCGTTCAATGGGGGATCACGGCGAGAACCACGCACACTCTGTACGACCAGGTCAACCCCGCCTCCGAGCGGCACTACGTCAGTGGAGGAGTGAGCGCCTCGCCACATCGCGTCACCTTTCCGGCGGGGACCTGCATCCTCCCCCGCACGACCTTCACCAACGTCTACGAGAAGGCCGACCAGGGCCACTATCGATTGACGCGCCACTTCTTCTCGGTCGCCTCGGACGACGCACACAACCTGCTGCCCTACGAGAGCAGACAGTACGGCCTCCCGATCGATCATCTGAAGCCCGACCCACGAAACGGGCAGCGCTACCGCTCGACCATGGTCTTCGACTGTCCGAGCTACCCCGCCCCCACGGACGGCTACCCGGAGTGGTCGATGGACGACGCCTACCTCGAGATCCCGACCTCGTGCTACGACGCCAACCCGGACATCGCTGGCGCGCAGCGCTTCGTCCTGCCCAGCGACGTCCACGGGCTCCGCGACACCTACCTGGAGCACGAAGCGGGACAGATCTACTACTGCGACAACGACTTCACGACCAGTCCCGAGTGCGAAACCGCCAACTGGCGGGTCAAGTCTGACGCCACGCACTTCTACGACACGCCGGCGGACTACTACGTGGAGACCGACCGGAGCGATTTCGACGGCTACAGCCACTACCGCACCACCGTCACGAGCTCCAACAGCCCCGGGAGCGTCACACACACCACCTTCGTCGACTACCAGCCGTCAATCGGTGCGACGACCTGGCTTCTCGGCCTGTTCGATGAGATGAGAGTCACCGAACCGAGCGGAACGAGCACCGAGACCTACAGCTTCGACCCCACCACCGGCTTCCTCGACCGGAGAACGACCCAGCGGGCCGCCGGCAACCTGATCGCCGACTTCACGCCAGACGCTCAAGGCAACGTCCAGACCGAAACCTACTCGGGCGGCGACACCGGAACCGACGACTACCTCGTCCAGAACACCTTTCACTACGGAACGCTGTCGACGAGCGAGTACACCGACAACGGCGCCACCCTCCTCCGCACCGTCGACGCCGACATCGACCAGAACACCGGCCTTCCGTCGGCCAGCCGAGACGCCTCGGGACTCGAAACGAGGTACAGCTTCGACGGGCTCGGCCGCCTCACCGGCATCGCCCAACAGGGCGCCCTCGCCGAAGCGCCCACCAGCTACACCTACCTGGAGGCGAACGCCGACGCCGGCACCCGCGCGAAGGTCACCGTCACCCGCGGCGACACCACCTCCGAAATCTTCTTCGACGGCCTCGGCCGCGTCAGCAAGGAGCGCACCTCGCTGCCCGGGCCCCCGGCCGACCGGAAGAACCGCCGATTCACCTCCTACACCCCCATGGGCCAGGTCAAGAAGGTCTCGACCCTGCACGACGCAAGCCCCGGCGCGGCCATCCACAACACAGAGACCGACTACGACATCTTCGGCAGGCCCACCATCGTCCGCAACCCGGACGACGGGCTCGCCGCGACGAACCTCTCTCGAACGAGCTACTTCTACGAGGGCATCTTCAAGACGGTCCGGATCCTCCACGACGCGGAAACGCCGAACGGACCGACCTACCTCCGCAGCAGGCTCTACTACGATCAACAAGGGCGCCTGCTCAGCGTCGAGAATCTCGACGCCCCGTCGACCCAACCCTCGAGCCTGGTGCTCCGAACGAACTACTCGTACGACGAGGGCGGTCGCCTGGTCAGGGTCGACCAGGGCGGAGGGACCCAGATCCGTACCTTCGACTACGACGAAGCGGGGCTCCTGACCAAAGAGTGCCACCCCGAGCTCGACGGCGGCTGCATCGAGTACAGCCACTTCGACGCCCGCGGCAACGCCGGCAAACGAACCTACAGCCGCGCGGGTGGCGAACCCTTCGGGCTCACGTACACCTACGACGCCGCCGAGCGGCTGACCCAGGTGCGAAGCGCCACAGGCAATCACCGCCTGCTCAAGGAGCTTTTCTACAAGAACCTCTACGGCACGAGCCACACCATCGCCGACGGCAACGGCAAGCTCTACCAGAGCAAGCGCCACAACGACCTGGGCGGCCTCGACGTCGTCGCCACCGTCACCAACCACTACGGCGGCATCGGCGGCCGCCTCTCCCGGAGACTGGTCACCACCGGCGGCGACGGCGACGTCCCCCGCATGCGCTTCGCGAGCGACTTCTCCTACGACACCCTGGGCGACCTTGCGGACATCACCTACCCCGACTGCGCCGCGGGCGCCTGCGGGACCACTCCACCGGCCCGAACGGTCCGCAACTCCTACACCGACGGCCTCCTGACCGGCGTCGGCACCCCCGGCGATCCGAACCAGTACGCAAGCATCAGCTATCATCCGAACGTGACCATCGCCGAGATCCTCCACGGCAACGGCGTCCGCGACGTCCTGGCCGAAGACCCGACCGGGCTGCCACGGCCGGCCGGCGTCGAGGTCCGCACGGGCACAAGCGCCGGCGCGGGCACCCTGTGGAGCGCCGGCTACTCCTACGACGGAACCGGCAACCTGGTCACGCGGACCACCGTCGACAAAAACAACACCGGCACGACGCTCGTCGACCAGCAGGACGTCTTCCGCTACGACAACGTCTTCAACCGCCTGGCCTCCGCCACCGTCTACTACCCTTACGGACCCGCCGGACAAGCCGACACACGCGCCTACTCCTACGACCCCTACGGCAACCTCACCGCCGTCACCGGCCCCCACCCCCGTACCCTCGCAACCGCCCCGGCCACCAACCGCCTCCGGAGCCCGTTCACCTACGACCCGGCCGGCAACCTCACCTCACAGCCCCAATGGGACGCAGCCGGAAACCCCACCTCCTCGACCGCCTGGTACTACACCTACGACGCCTTCAACAAGATGACCCGCGCCACCAACGCCGCCGGCACCGTCACCCGTCAATACCTCTACACCGCCGACGGCGAGCGCCTCGCCACCCTCAGCCCCGGCCGCGAGCTCTGGACCCTCCGCGGCCCCGGCAACCAGGTGCTGCGCGACCTCGAGCACCTCTCCACCGGCTGGAACTGGGTCGAGGACTATGTGTACCGGGGGAGCGGGCTGCTAGCGTCAGTCGACACCACAGGGGAGCGCCACTACCACCTCGACCACCTAGGCAGCCCGCGGCTGGTGACCGACTCAGGGCAGCAGGTCGTGGCGCGGCACGTGCTCGCGCCCTACGGGGAGGAGCTGACGGCCGCGAACCAAGACGAGCTACGGTTGAAGTTTACTGGGCATGAGCGGGATGAGCTGGATCTTGGCGGGCAGGAGGGCGACCTGGACTACATGCATGCCCGGTTCTGTAGTCCGCAGTTGGCACGGTTCCTCAGCGTCGACCAGCGAAATGGAAGTACCGCTTCTGACTCGCCGCAAGACATCAACCGCTATTCCTATGCTTGGGCTAGCCCGACGAGATTCGTCGATCTAGACGGGCGAGAGCCTGTCACCGCCACATTAGTCGTAGGCGGAGTGGTGATCGTAGCCACGGTCGCGACTGCGGCTCATCTTTACAAAATGCAGACAGACCCAGAGTACCGAGCAACCGCAAGTTCCCTAGGTTCCGCGGTCGCTGGCTCCCTCGCTGACTTCGATCAAGGCGTTGGAAGAGCTCGAAAGAAGCTAACGCTTACAGCAACTACGGTCGCCGTCAAGGGTGTCACAACTCTAATTGTCCATTCCAACACGACTGCTCCCGGAAGAGGTAGGCCTGCTCCCACAGCGATTCCCGGAGCCAAGCCAAGAACCACACCCGCCCCCGACAGGAGAGCGGCTGATCGCGACGACCCCAAGCAGCCACCGCCGGGTGAAGGTCTTGTAGAAGCAGGAAAGCAAGGCAAGCGCCACAAGATCTGGGAGATCCTAGGTGAGATTCTTGGTGGCTTCACAAAGAAGTAGCTGTCCTTGCGCCTATGGAAATTCGCCAGCACTACAAGAAGTTTGAACCCAAGCTCCACTATGCTCGCCATGTCGAGCGTATCGCGCAGACGCTTCCAGGGCGAGTGACCTGCGGCGTAGGCCTGGTCCTCTTGCGTGACTCCTTCAGTTTGAGTCGTCGAGAAAGGCAACGCACGCTCGCCAGTGGGGATGCAGCGCATCTGGCATCCGGCATTTACTACAGAGTGCACCAGGACAACTCAGCAAGGATTGAGCTTTTTCTCGATACGATTCTTGATCCTTGGCCGTGGTGGATAGTTCATGTGCCCATAATCCGGTACGAGATCGTCGGCCGGGTCTTCTGTCACGAACTAGGTCACCACGTTTACGCGAGGAGGTATCCGACAGCTCCGACGAACGAGCAAGAAGCGTCCACGATCGGCAGGGCGCTCCTCTCCGAATACTTGAAGATTCGATACAGGGTGTGGCTACCCATCATCCACCCAATTCGGTGGATCTACAGGCTCATTTCGATGCTAGTCGGAGATTCACGTGGAGTCGGACGCCACAACAGATGAAGAGAGGGTTTCCTCAGCCGCTATCTGTTTACCGGCCATCAGATGTCGGGAGAGGTTGGCGGCGGCGCGGCAAGCGCCAAGCGGCGCCGTTCTCCAAGGGCGCTCCCAAGGCGAAGCCTCGCCGTCCGGGTCGCAAGCCTGGCGCTGAGTATGGCCTCCACGCGGTACGGGAGCTTCCGGCAACCTCACCTCACAGCCCCAATGGGACGGAGCCGGAAACCCCACCTCCTCGACCGCCTGGTACTACACCTACGACCCCTTCAACAAGATGACCCGCGCCACCAACGCCGCCGGCACCGTCACCCGTCAATACCTCTACACCGCCGACGGCGAGCGCCTCGCCACCCTCAGCCCCGGCCGCGAGCTCTGGACCCTCCGCGGCCCCGACAACCAGGTGCTGCGCGACCTCGAGCACCTCTCCACCGGCTGGAACTGGGTCGAGGACTATGTGTACCGGGGGAGCGGGCTGCTGGCCTCCATCAGCAACACCGGGAACCCCGCCACGAGCGAGCGCCACTACCACCTCGATCACCTCGGCAGCCCCCGGCTGGTCACCGACTCGGGGCAGCAGGTCGTGGCGCGGCATGTGCTCGCGCCCTACGGGGAGGAGCTGACGGCCGCGAACCAAGACGAGCTACGGTTGAAGTTTACTGGGCATGAGCGGGATGAGCTGGATCTGGGCGGGTCGGAGGGTGACCTGGACTACATGCACGCGCGGTTCTGTAGTCCACAGTTGGGGAGGTTTGCGAGTGTGGATCCGGCGAACTCCCACGAAGCCACACAGCCTCAGAGCTGGAACCGCTACGCCTACGCCAGCGCGAACCCGATGCTGCGAGTTGATCCGAACGGAAAGAAGGACCGCCGCACCAAACAGGATCGTGCGATCCTCGAAGATCCGGATATCCTTGCCGCAGTTGCTGCGATCCTAGAGCGGACCGGGCTGGACCGTCCACTGCAGGAGAGACAGGAGGTTGGTGCTGTTTTCGCCAATCTGGGCAATGGTGACTACGACATCGACGGTGGCCTAGTGACGGACCACAGACTCAACTCAGTTAATTTGCAACTGGGCAGAACGGAAGGCGGTGACATTGTTACAATAAGCGGGAAGGAGTTGGCAGGCACCATGCATTCTCACCCTGGTAGTGGTCCAGTAAAGATCGACGGAAAATCCTTGACGCTCCTGGGCGGTTCAGCGAGCGCGAAAGACCGCGAAGGGGCGAAGATAACCGGAAGGCCCTCTTACATCCTAAACTCGACGACGAGCATGCTCAAGGTCGAGTCGGTAAACGGTAAAGTCGTATTGACGCGCATTCTGACTCGCAAAGACTACAAGGACTACCTAGAACGCGCAAGACAAGCTCAGAAACCACCAACAAAGTGAGTCCAACTTCATGAAGTCACCGATACAGTCAACCAGCGTCTCCGTCACAATACTAAGCCTCCTCCTCCTTGCGCCCCTTCTGGTCGCAGCAGATGGCCCCCTTCGAGCGGATAGCTCTGACATATGCCCGATTGTTTTTGACAACCTACCGCTACGAGTTGAGCCAGGTCAATTACAACGAGTAGAGCTAGTTGCACCCAACAGGAAAATTAGTCGTATACGAATCCTAAAGCCTAGCAGCTCGGGCTTTTTTGCAATGAAATCCGAACCTGACAGCGGCGTATCCCTCAGTGGCGTCTATCAGGCGGACTCTGTCGTCACAGTTGACTATAGGCTCAGTGACGGGTTGGGAGGCCTGGACTGGGGGACGGTCGCTGCGCACGTGAGCGAAGTTGAGAGGGAAGTTAGGCCGGGCACTTATCGCTTGGTTCTTCGGTACCTCGCAATCGATCAGGATCAAGGAAAGGGTGAGGCGCACCCCGAGGCTCGAGTCTGTCTATCCATTTCGCATCCATTTGAATTGACAAAGCCCTTCCTCCTCCTCGAGGTGGACTAAGAGCGCTGGCAACGTAGTCCGTTGCACGCGAACGGGGCGGCTTCTATGCCTGGTCGGTCAGCTCGAAATACGGCTGGTAATCCATCTCGAGGCTTCCCCTGGTCTTCTTCGGCCGGCCCTTGTTTAGCCGGGTGATCGTGAGAGGGCGACTTGTAGCCAATTCAGCCAGCTCATCGCCAAGAAGAGCAAGTCGCGCTAGCCACCGCACCTTTCAGGCCCAAGACGTACAGGTCATCCTGCAGCGTCCCCCGGCTCCGTGATCAAGTCGTGACACGTTCCTGCGCACATCAGGCACTTCAGACCGCGCAATTCGCACCGTCCGTCCGCCCCGACCGTGCCGCTCCATCCCGCGAACCAGCGTCGAATCCGTCCTCGAATAGAGGCTGAGACCCCCCTGCATTGACCCCGTTGCGAGCCCCGAACACGCCTCCCTCCCAGGGCTCGATCCAGCCGCGATAGCGGGTTCACCTTCACCTCAGCGCCCCCTACTCTTGACGGAGTGCTGCAACGAGGCGCGACGGGCCAGCCTGACCCGATGGTCGGTGAAGAGTGGTCCAGATCGCCGGCCACATCAAGAGAAAGGAGCGGCCTTGCCAGAGAGAACGCAGGAGCCAACTGACGTTCCGTCCGTCGCGCAACCCTTCCGCGCAATCTTCCTCGCCCGATTCACGCCGGACCACTCCAGGATCTTCGCCGAGTTCGGCAGCCTCCTCGAAAGCGCTGCACTCGAAGCGCTCTCGTCGACCGAGGACGACGAACCGTTCAACCTCCTCATGAGCCGCGCCACGCTCGCAGACCTGGAGGCGCTGCAAGTCCACCAGCGAGACATGGTCGAGACCTGGAGCCACACCGGAGAAGACACCGGGCCGAAACTGCGCAGAGCGATGCAACGCGTCCACGGCCTGCTGCTCGAAGCAGAGGAAATCTTGCGCGCAGCGTTGGAGGCAGTGTAATGGACCGATCTCGGCAGATGCGCCCGACGGCGGTTGCGCCACCTTCTTCCTACGGTTTCGTCAAGAGGCGACATGTGGTAAATAAGACTTGATGCATTTACTGCCTTCCATGGCACGACCGGCCCGCCGGACGCTCTCCGCTGTGGGTACAAGCTGCGCCTTTGTGCTAGCGGGCGAGCGCGGAGCGCCCGTCATCGGACGTGGAAGTTGGTGCACGATGGAGTTGCAGCGGCCCGGGCCGGCATGCAGCCGGCCGGCGGGAGCCGCTGTGGAAGGAGCCTTCCATGGTGCAGCCAACCCCACAGCGCGCGGCGCCCACTCGTTCGGTGATGGTCGCGGTGCTGGCCCTCACGCTGGCCCTCGCCTTGGCCTCAGCCGGGCCGGCCGCCGCCGTGGCACGCGACGGAATCAGCGAACCGCTCCCTGTCCTCGCCACTCTCCACCAGGTCACGGACCGGCTGCAGGCCGCCCTCGCCCACCTGCCCGGCTGGGTCGTCAGCATGTGGGACCGACTGTCTGGCGACATCGACCCGGACGGCGCGACGGTGTCCGCGGAAACCCAGGTGCCATCCGGGCAGTCGATCCTGCCGGGTGGCTCGGCGCTCGGCGGTTGAGCGCTTCGCCCCGCGGGCGGTCGCCGTCCGGGCCGCCCGCGGATTCCGCTGGATGTAGTTCGCACTTCCACCACACATTGTCTTCCGAGGATTGAGACCCGATGCACGTAACTCATGAGCTTCTGCTGGCCGTCCTGGACGAGAAGATTCCGCGCAGGGTCCTCGAAGAGATCGTCATGGACCACCTGGCCGCACTCTGCCCGATCTGCTGCCAGGAGATCGAGACCTTCGATTGGCGCAAGTACCGGCGAGAGGTGCCCGGACCGTCGATCTACACGCCCGTCGTGGCGCGCGCCGCCCAGGCGGTCCGTACGAGCGCCGTCGGTGTCGAGCGGGCTCGCCGCCAGGGGCTGCGCTGGTTGAGGGAGCTGGACCGGACGCTGGCCGAAGACCGCGCCGGCAAGGTGGAGCGCGCCCACACCCGCTTCCGGGGCGACGTTTTCGCCGAATTGCTGGTCGAGAAGGCGAGGAGCCACCTGCCCGCCGACCCGTGGGAAGCCTTCTCCTGGGCGGACGCGGCCCTCGCCGCCCACCGCCGGACCCCCGGGATCGAAAGTCGTCCGGAAGTCCTGGTTCGTATCCTCGGCCACCGGGGCAACGCACTCCGCGCCACCGGCCGGCTGAACGAGGCCGCGGTCGACCTCGGCCGGGCTCGCAAAGTTCTGGATACCGACAAGGTCACGGATCTCTCCATCGCCGCCGAGCTCGACAGCCTGGAGGCGTCGCTACGCAAGGACCGGCGCGAGCTTCGGGAGGCGGAGAGGCTCCTCCTGCGAGCGATCCTCCTCTACCGATTGCTCGGAGAGAGCGTGCTTCGTGCACGAACCGAAGTCAAGCTCTGCACGGTCTATTTCCACCAGGGCCGGGAGGAGGAGGCGGTCCATGCGGCCACCCGTGCTCTCGAGGATCTCTCACCGAGTGGGGACACTGTGCTCTACCTGAGCGCCCGCTACAATCTCGCTCGCGCGCTGGAGGCTCTCGACGAGCCGGACAAGGCGCTCGCCCTGCTGGACGAGGACCACGAGTCCCAACAGGAGCACTTCGCCGAGAGCTTGCAGCTGAATGTCACCTGGCTTCGTGGCAGGATCGATCGCGCCCTCGGCCGTCCTGACGCATCGATCGACAAGCTCGAGTTGGTTCGCCAGGGCTTCATCGCGACCGGCGTCGCCTACGATGTCGCCATGGTCTCCCTTGAGCTGGCCCTCGTCCTACTCGATCGCGGCGAAACCGCTCGGGTCAAGCAGATTGCCCAGGAGGCCTTCCAGGTCTTCAGCACGCAGTCCGTTCACCGGGAGGCCTTCTCTTCGCTCAAGATCTTCCACGACGCCGCCTTGGCCGAGACTCTCACCATCGCAACCATCGAGAAAATCCGCGCTCACCTGCGCAAGGTCGGCACGGTGCCCGTCGATCAAGAATCCACCTCCTGACACGAAGGGCTTCGGCCCGGGGCTTCCGCGCCTCCTGCTGGCGCCCCCCTCCTCCGCACCGTCGACGCCGACATCGACCAGAACACCGGCCTTCCGTCGGCCAGCTCAGACGCCTCGGGGCTCGAAACGAGATACAGCTTCAACGTACTCGGCCGCCTCACCGGCATCGCCCAAGAGGGCGGCCTCGACGTCGTCGCCACCGTCACCAACCACTACGGCGGCATCGGCGGCCGCCTCTCCCGGAGACTCGTCACCACCGGCGGCGACGGCGACGTCCCCCGCATGCGCTTCGCGAGCGACTTCTCCTACGACACCCTGGGCGACCTTGCGGACATCACCTACCCCGACTGCGCCGCGGGCGCCTGCGGGACCACGCCACCGGCCCGAACGGTCCGCAACTCCTACACCGACGGCCTCCTGACCGGCGTCGGCACCCCCGGCGATCCGAACCAGTACGCAAGCATCAGCTATCATCCGAACGTGACCATCGCCGAGATCGTCCACGGCAACGGCGTCCGCGACGTCCTGGCCGAAGACCCGACCGGGCTGCCACGGCCGGCCGGCGTCGAGGTCCGCACGGGCACAAGCGCCGGCGTGGGCACCCTGTGGCAAGCCGGCTACTCCTATGACGGAACCGGCAACCTGGTCACGCGGACCACCGTCGAGAAGAACAACACCGGCACGACCCTCTACAACCAGCAGGACACCTTCCGCTACGACAACGTCTTCAACCGCCTGGCCTCCGCCACCGTCTACTACCCTTACGGACCCGCCGGACAAGCCGACACACGCGCCTACTCCTACGACCCCTACGGCAACCTCACCGCCGTCACCGGCCCCCACCCCCGTACCCTCGCAACCGCCCCGGCCACCAACCGCCTCCGGAGCCCGTTCACCTACGACCCGGCCGGCAACCTCACCTCACAGCCCCAATGGGACGCAGCCGGAAACCCCACCTCCTCGACCGCCTGGTACTACACCTACGACGCCTTCAACAAGATGACCCGCGCCACCAACGCCGCCGGCACCGTCACCCGTCAATACCTCTACACCGCCGACGGCGAGCGCCTCGCCACCCTCAGCCCCGGCCGCGAGCTCTGGACCCTCCGCGGCCCCGGCAACCAGGTGCTCCGTGACCTCGAGCACCTCTCCACCGGCTGGAACTGGGTCGAGGACTATGTGTACAGGGGAAGCGGGCTGCTGGCCTCAGTCAGCAACGCCACCGGCGAACGCCACTACCACCTCGACCACCTGGGCAGCCCCCGGCTGGTGACCGACTCAGGCCAGCAGGTCGTCGCCCGCCACGTCCTGGCACCGTACGGCGAGGAGCTGACTTCCGAGAACCAGGATGAGCTGAGGCTGAAGTTTACGGGGCATGAGCGAGATGAGCTCGATCTGGGTGGGCAGGAAGGCGACTTGGACTACATGCATGCGCGGTTCTGTAGTTCGCAGATCGGGCGCTTCTCGACTATCGACCCCGGGCGAGACGCTGACCCTACGGCTCCGCAAACCTGGAATTCGTATGCCTATGCGGCTGGCAATCCCGTCAAGTATGTCGATCCGACGGGGATGTACGACACCAATTGTGCCGCAGACGATCCGCAGTGCAACGACAACGCGAAAGCCTTCGAGGCCCAACGCCAGGAACTGCTCAAGAGCAAGAAATATCACGACTACGCCGCAGTATACGGCGAACCAGGAGACGGCAATGGCATCACGGTGAGGTTCGAAGGAACTGGCGGCGGGACCACGCCCGCACCTGTTCCTATCGAAAGTACCCACCGCTTCAAGTTCGAAGCCTCAGTTAGGATACAACCAGGACAGAAACCGGAAGACCTCAGAGCCCAGGTAGGCCACGAAGGCTTTCACCTCTTGAAGGACAAAGCTCTGGTGGCCTCGGCGACCTGGGGCGACTCAATCAATGCTGACCAGAGCTTGAACATCCTCGTAAGGACCGGCGAAGAAATGGCCTACCGCATAACAAATGAGATTCTAGTCGACGCCGGCGTCAAGACGAACTTCTGCGCCGATCCCCTACGCTGCTATCTTGGTAGAGGCGTAAGAAACCCCGCCGCGTCTATCGCGAAGATTCTCCGGGCAAACTACAAACCAGATGACCTAGCCAAGGTTCTCATTCCATATTTTCAGTAACATGACAATGAAAGATTATCGACTCCGAATCGCCCTACCCAGCCTCCTCGCGCTTGGAATGCTGGCAATACCTAGTGCCGGCACGAGCCAAACGCCTGCCGAACCTCCTCTTCTCCCATTGTGCGAGGCGCTCACAGACTCGTCTCCGGGTGACGTGACTCCGGTAACCTTGACAGGGGTGATCCACTACGGACCCGAGATGACGGTATTGTACGATCCAAACAGCCCACGTTGCCCCATTGATGTTCAGCCCTCGACCGTAATCGAGATTCCACTGAACAGGCCTAACCTCCAACCATTTATTAAGTTCTTGCACGAGAAGGGAGAAGTGAAGGCCACCGTCAAAGGTCTGCTCTACGGCCCCGGCCCTCTGGGAGACGACGATCTATCCTTTCCCACTGTGGTGGCGTACATCAACCGGATAGCCAACCGCCGGTACGGCCATCGCGGCTACTTTCGCACGAAGCTCGTCGTCCAATCCGTGTTGCACTTTTCTCCGGCTCCTGTGAGTGACGTAGCACAGTTCACCTTGTCCAAGCCAGAGCCAGAATCGAGCAGTCTACCGAAGGTGGCGAGCCTGGCGCTGCCCAGTTATCCCGAAAGAGCTCGCGAAGCAGGACTTGCTGGTGATGTGCACGTGGTCGCCCGGGTCGAGAACGGCAAAGCGACCGACATCCGCGTCACCGAGGGCGATCGGTTGTTCCATGATGCCACGATCGAGAACGTACAGAGCTGGGTGTTCCAAGACTCGCCTACGACGAAGCTCGACATCGTCTTCTCGTACCGCCTCGAGCAACGCGCTACGGGCTCGGATGATGGTGTGAGAGTCGAGCTGTCACTTCCTGAGCATGTATCGGTGGTAGCACCAGCCTACGACTGGTAATCCATCTCGAGGCTTCCCCTGGTCTTCTTCGGCCGGCCCTTGTTTAGCCGGGTGATCGTGAGAGGGCGACTTGTAGCCAATTCTGCCAGCTCATCGCCACGAGGAGCATCTCGAGCCAGCTACCGTACCTTTCAGGTCCAAAACGTACACGTCATCCTGGAGCTTTCCCTGGCTCCGCGATCAAGTCGTGACACTTTCTTGCGCACATCAGGCACTTCGGATCGCGCAATTCGCACCGTCCGCCGGCCCCGATCGTGCCGCTCCATCCCACGAACCAGCGTAGAATCGCACCTCGAATAGAAGCTGAAACCCCTCTGCATTGACCCGGTTTCGAGCCCCGAACACGCTACCCTCCCCGGGCTCGATCCAGCCGCGATAGCTGGTTCACCTTCACCTCAGAGATCTCTACTCTTGATGGATTGCTGCAGCGCGGCGCGACGGGCCAGCCTAACCTGACAGTCGGCGAAAAGTAGCTCAGATCGCCTTCCACGAACCCAAGGGAATGGAGCGGAGCCTTGCGCAAATGCGCTCGCACTGGCTGATCTGATGAGCCTCCGTGGGCCCCCACAGCCGCACCTCACCACCAAGACACGAGACACTATCCCTGCGAAGCCGGGCGAGCGAAGGTGATGACGCCGGCGGTCGACCCGGCCGCAAGGAGGAAGACTGATGCGCTACCGCATCCTTTGCCTGGCCGTGCTTGTGCTGCTCGCGTTGCCAACGACTGGTTGGAGTATGGGTGGCGAGATCGACCCGGACGGTGCAGCCACTGCAAGCCCCGGAGCTAGCTCTGAGCTGCAACAGACGGCCGAAAACGCCACCGAGAGATCCGCTGCTGCTACGAGCCCCTTTCGCTGGCAGATCCTCGGCTTCTGGCTCGAGGTTTTGACCCTGGTCCCTTGAAGCCAGGTCTCGCCCGGGCGCCGGCGAGCCGCTCCGCGGCAAGCCGGTGCCCGGGCACTGTGTTAGAGTCCATGAGCAATCGCTAGGAGACATGAATGCACCAGCATCTCAAGCCACAGCAGTGGGCTCTCGCGTTCGGTGATCCGGAGGATGTTGCCGGCCATCAGCTCTTCACCTGCCCCCGCTGCAGCGCCTCCCGAGGGAGCTTGACGGCATGGCTCGAAGCGGTCGAAGAATGCCCAAAGTGCACTGCGGCGCTGAAGAACTATGAGCCTCTGCCGCCGGAGGCGCTGTCGTGCGACGAGTGCATGGCGTCCTATGCGGTCTTCGAGGAATGGCTACAGAAGCTTGAGCACTACGAGCCCCATGTAGCCCCAGAGTGGGTCACCGCCCCGCAGCTCTACCAGGAACTAGCCCACCTGCCGCTCGAAGAGCAGCTCATCGAGGTCCGATACCGCCTGATCTACCAGCAGTGGGGCTTCTGCCAGTGGCTTCTCGGCGACAGCTTCGAGGCGCGCCTCACCGATCCGCAGCGCTGCCACGACCGCGCGGCCCTGGCGGTCGCCGTCACGGAGCGACTCAACGAGGTGGAGTACCAGGCCCACTGGGTTGCCGAGCTGCGAGCCAAGGCCCACGCCTACTACGCCAACGCCCTGCGGCTGCTCGGCGACCACGTGGCGGCCGAACGTGAGTTCGAGAAATCAGAAGAGTGGGTCGGACGCGGACTTGGCCAGGGCCGAGCGGAAAACACAGTTCTCAGCCTCAAGGCAAGCCTCTTGATGGACGAGTTTCGACACCTCGAGGCGGAAGCCCTCCTGGAGCGCGTCGAGAGATACTACCGCCGGAACCAGCAAGACGCCGAGGCCGCCAAGACTCTTCTCAAACTCGCCATGGTCAGCCGTGCCCGAGAGCTCCCCCGCGAAGCAATCCGGCGGGCGCGTGCGGCTCTGGTGGCTCTCGCGCGAGAGGATCAACCAGTGTTGGGAGCCATTGCTCGCCAGAACCTGGTCAGCTACTTACTCGACTGCGGAGAGCTCGCCGAGGCGCGGGAGGTCTTTGAAGCCCTTCCTCGGCCCGTGGACCATCAGCTACGCTTGAGGAGGAGCTGGCTTCATGGCGACCTGCTGCGCGCAGAAGGCGACCTGGAGGGAGCCGCGAGGCTGTACGACGAGACGCGCGTCGGCTACCTTGCAGACAGACTCCACTACAACGTCGCCCTCCTTTCTCTGGACTTGGCCATGGTCGCGACGGAACAAAAGCGCCACGACGCGGTTCGTGAGCTGGCCCGAGACGCGGTGGTCCTCCTGACGCGCGCCGGCGCGCCGCAGGGCGCGTTCGCCGCCCTTCGTCTGCTGATCGACGCCGTCGAGCACAAGGCTGTCACGGTCGCCTTCATCCAACGGATCGCTCACAGGGTCGCGCGCTTCCAACCCTCGCGGTAGACTCGGGCCACCATGCGCCCCCTCCACTTGCGGGAGTGGCCGATCTTCCACGCCCTGTGGAAGGCCGGTCAGGGAACCGCACCAGAGATCCTCCACGCGCTCGCCGAAGAGACCACGGCGGATCGCCACAGTGTCCGCGCGACACTCGATGACTTCGTCGCCGACGGCTACGCGCGCGCCGAGGGCCGCAAGGTGCCCGATGGCGAGGGCAGGGAGGTCGAGGTCGTCGTCTACTCGCCCGTGGTCCCTGTCGAGGACGCCCTCCGCATCCTCTGGCCTCAGATCCGCGAGATGATCCTGGACCGGGATCGGTACTTGGAGCTCTTCCAGCGGATCGTGGCGGACGAAGCCTGAACGGCAAGCTCTACCAGAGCAAGCGCCACACGGGACTTGGCAGCCTCGCCGAGATCACTTCCGCTGAAGAGCCCGAATACCGACGCCACGGAGCTGGCGCCTACGCACTTGCGATCCGGTGCTGAGCTGCGCCCATGAGCCCAGCCTCCAACCCGAGGATTCTGGATGGAATGGCCCCGCTCTGCTCTCGTGAGTACGCCCATAGCCTGGACGGCGGGCGTCCGACGAGTCTCCGAAACACGCTCGTCAGGTGGCTGTGGCTGGAGTAGCCGAGATCGAGAGCGAGCGCAGTCAGATCTCGCTCTCCCTCCGCGAGACGATAGAGCGCCTCGCTGATGCGCAGCCGCTGAAGATACTGCCTCGCCGTCATTCCGACCTCGGAGCTGAACGTCCTGCAGACATGGAATCGCGAGGTGCCCAGAGTGGCCGCGATCTCGGTCAGCGACGCGCGCTCCGGGGCATGGTTGACGATCAGCTCTCGAGCTCGCCGAGCCATCTCGGAGAGCTTCAAGCAGGAGCTGGGGCCCTCCTCCGAGCCACGCGACTGACGCAGTGACAACGCGACGATCAGCCGAGCTGACTTCCTCGCGGCCTGGAGGGTCTCTCGTTCACACGCGATCCCGGATCGCGTGGCCGCGAGCAGTACGTGGAGCGCGTACGCCAGATCCGGCGAAGCCGCGATGAGCGGGACTTCGAACGGCGCCACCGGTACGACCGCCAGTCCGAGGGCAGCAGAGATCGTAGCGATGGCTCCAGGTTCGAGCTGAAGAGTGGTCAAGCAGCAGCGCGAGGTGCGTTCGGTCAGCCTGAGCGTGTAGGGAGTCCCGTGGTTCAGGAGCATGACCTGCGTCGGGTCGACCAGCACGCGGCGGGAGCCATACCTCAAGTCGAGAGTCCCCGAGCGAAGAAACGCGAGCAGGGGAAGACGCACGGGCAGCGGTGTCGTACCTCCTGAGCACTGTCGCTCGAGAAGGTGATCGACCATGCGGACGGTTGACGAGACAAAGCGCTCGCCACGGCTCTTGTGCCCTCCGGCAAGACATAGCGTGTGCATGCATATTCATCTACCGAAGATCCTCTTTCACGTCAACAATTTTCCTCAATACGAATCAACGTCTCCGCAATTTCTTGAAAATTTCCCGCCGAAGAGATCTCTGCTGTAGCCTTCACCTCTCGCCTCTTCCAAGACTTGCCGGAGGCTACAGACCAGCCTGTGCACCGGCGGGACAGGCCAGCAAGCTTTTGATAGCGGCGACTTTTCCCGTTCTCTAGTCTCCTCCTCAGACAACCGGAGCTTCCAGGGCGCGAGCTTTCCGCGTGCACCTTGGCGAGGCTCGAAGAGGTCGAGACAGAGGACATCATGAAGAGTCGCAAGGCCGCCTTCGTTCTTCTTTGCGCCATGGCGTCGACCGCCGGGGCGCAAACCACTCAGATCCTTCCGAAGCCGTCCGGGCCGGCCCGGGTGCTGGTGCTTCCGCAGCCCTCGGACGCGCTGCGCGACGCGCTCTCGAGCCGGCCGGAGGTGCTGACGGTGAAGGGCGCCGGCCCGGGAATCGCCACGCTGGAAGGTCTTCGCGGCGACCCGACGGTCCTCGAGACGCTCCGGACCGAACCCTGGGACTTCGTGGTCCTCCGCGGGCATCGGACCTTCGGCCGGACCCTGGTGATCGACGGGCAGCTTCGCGTCGGGGACCCGTCCGGCTTCTTGCACAACGGGCGCTTGCTCCTGGACGCGGTCCGCCAGGCCGGCGCCCGTCCGATCCTCCTCGTCCCTCCGCGACGCCCCGGGGAGCCGGCGTCGGACCAGGCGACCGTCGCCTGGGCGTACGAGCGGTTGGCGCGGGAGGGCGGGGCTCTCCTCGCCCCTGTCGCCGACGCCTTCTCGAAGGTGCGACGGCTGCGGCCGGACGTGGCGCTGTTCGACCCGTACGGAGACGGCTGGTCGGCCACGGGGGCGGCCCTGGCCGCGGCGGTCGTCGAGACGACGATCACCGGGCGGCCACCGGCAACCCAAGCACCCTCAGCCAGAGCGCGCGCGGCCCAGGCCTCTACAGCCGAGACGCCGGCTCCGTCCGCCGCCCACGACCTCACGGCCGAGACGCAGCAGCTCCTCGACCGGGCGGCCTGGGAGGCGGTGCGGGATCTCGCGGCCCAGGGGGGACGCCCCGCGGCCGAGGAGCCGCCCTTCCCCTCCGTGCCCACCCTCGCCCACGGGGAGCCGGCCGACGGCGCAAGCCTGCGCGGGCGGTGGCGTGGGCCGATCCGCCTCTACCCGTGGCCCGCGACGCTGGAGCTCGACATCGCCTCGTCGTCCGGCGGCCTCCAGGTGAGCGGGCACGTCCGCTTCGAGGACGGACGGCCGGAGCTGACCTTCCAGGCGAGCGAACCCGAGCTCCGGGACGGCGTGCTGAGCTTCCGCAACCCGTCCGACCTGGCGGGCGGGCGCACCCTCTACCGGTTCGTCTCGCGGGCCGGTGATCTCGACGGCGTCGCCGAGCTGGTGACCGACCAGCACCTGGCCTACGCCATCGGCAGCGTCGAGCTGACCCCCATCCAATCAGACCCCGCGGTCGGAACCCGCTGACCCGCCGAGGGACGAGAGGCCAGAAGCACTCCGAGGGAGACCCAGAGATGACCAGACTGAGCGCGTACGCCCGAGCCACCACGACATGTCTCGTCCTCCTGCTGTGGAGCGCGACGGCCGCCCTGGCCGCCGTTCCGACGGCTCAGGACGATTACGCCGTCGCCACCGACCGGTACCTCGAGACCGTCGGCGGCGTCGAGACCTACTCGATCCTCATCGACGTGCTGGCCAACGACCAAGACGCCGACGGCGACCCGCTCCAGGTGGTGATCACCGGAGATGTCGGAGGCGAGCCGGCGGACTGGACTCCGAGCCCGATCGGCACTGTGCAGTATTTGGGCGACGGGCTGTTCGACCTCACGTTCGTCAAGAGCGAGCTCGGCGACGCCACGGAGATCACGTTCCAGTACGAATTGGAAGGCGGGACCGGCCCTGCGACCGTGCACGTGACCGTCTCCAACGAGGGTCCACCGGTTCAAGTCATTGCGCAGCCTGACACCTTTACGAAGTCGGGAGACTGTTGGCTCCGGCTCCCGGTCCTCCAGAACGACACGAATGCGGACCGGATCCAGAGTTTCAACACTGGCTCCTCTGACATGACCGTCGAATTCGGTCCCGAGAAGAAGGTTCTCATTCTGCGGGGAATGGGTGGCGGTCAGCTCACCTACGTCGCCGAAGACTCACGTACCGGCGCAACCTCCACGCCGACCACCGTCATCATCGACGATACCGGAAACCCTTTCGACTTTCTTCCGCCCAAGATCACGGATTGCTTCGAGCGACCGGATGGAACGCTACTCGGCGGTCAGACGGTCGGCTACTTCTATGACAACGAGGCAACCTGGCCGACCTGGACCGCGGCCGGCGTGAGTCATCTGGACAAAGAGATCACTCTCAGCTCGCCAGTCGATGGGACTGCCAACGTGCGGCGGAAGGGGTACGTCCCGTTCGACGCCGACTCGCCTCAGTGGACGGACCAAGGCTACGCCGACGAGCTTCGAGGGACCTTCAAGGCAGATCCCGGAGCTGCGGAGTGGGGTGCGCTGGCCTTCACCCGCGGCACCGGCAGTGTGCTCTCCGAAGCTGAGCTCTGGCTCCAGCTCGACTTCGAGACCGGCGAGCTCACCCTCCATGGAGAGTCTGGCGAAACCCAGCCGCTCGCCCAAGCCAACCCGACCGACGACGGATACCCGTTCCTCTCTGGAGGATACAACCACGTCCGACTGCAGTATGCCGCCAGCCCGACAGATCCTGAGGTGGACGTCTGGATCAACGGAGTGCACGTCTTCAACGAAGTCCCGTACCCTTATTCTGACGCGCCCCAGTACATCGAAAACGCAGGGTACTTCATCAACTATGGCAGCGACTCCTCCAACCCGGGCGACGTCTCGTTCGACGACTTCGAGCTCAGGGTAGGCCAGATCATCCGGGCCATCATTCGACCCGGCACGTCCGATCCAGATCAACCGGACGCCACCACCGACATCGAGAACGGCGCGACGGTCGACATGGGGCCAGTCCATCTTGGCTGCACGCCGGCCCATACCAACTGCCATGCGTTCCGCCAAAAGTCTCTGGTGCTGACCAACGAGGGGAACGCGCCTCTCGAAGTCAGCAACCTCAGCTTCATCACCCCCACCGCCTGGTCCCTGGTCAGCCCACAGACCGATTCCTTCTCCGTCGCTCCCGGAGACACCGCCGAGATCGTCGTCCAGGTCGATGCGCTGGAGCTCGGGAACACCGTGAGCCGACTGGAGCTGTCGACCAACGACGAGGATCTGGGCCATCTGCTGGTCAACTTCACCGCCGACGTCACCCAGGCTCCGATCGCCGACTTCGTCTACTCCTGCGACGGGACGGACTGCATCTTCGACGGCGGTGGCTCTTCCGGAGAGAACCTGACGGCGAGCAGCTTCCGGTGGCTGATCGACGGCCAGACCGTTTCCCTCAGCGGATCGGTTCTCGACCACACGTTCCCGTCGAGCGGCTCCCATACGGTCGCACTCCTGGTGACGGACGCGACCGAGGCCCAGCACGGCGTCCAGCGCACGGTAAGCATCGTCCCCGAGGCCAGCTTCACCGCCGCGTGCGCCAACGACAGCAGGGTCTGCGACTTCGACGCCGGCATCAGCACCAGCGGCGTCTCCAGCTACCACTGGGAGCTCGGTGACGGCAGCACGTTGGACGGCAACGGCTCTCCTGAAGGGGATGTCATCCGCCACACCTACGCCACCAGCGGCCGCTACAGCGTTTCGCTGAAGCTGACGGACGGAGACGGGCAGACCGGCTTCGTGATCCACGAGGTCGAGCTCACGCCAGTTCCGGACTTCGCGGCCGCCTGCACGCCGGGAACCCGCACCTGCGACTTCGACGCGTCGGCGTCGACGCCCGGAATGGTCGCCTACTCCTGGCAGCTTGGCGACGGCCAGATCACCGACGGCGTGCTGGCGAGCCACACCTACGGGACCAGCGGCGTCTACCCCGTGACGCTGACCGTCGTCGACCCGTCCGGCCAGGTCGAGGCGGTCTCGAAGCTCGTGCCGCTGGCGCCGGTCTCGGTGTTCACGGCACAGTGCGATCCGGAGGCCTTCTCCTGCAGCTTCGACAGCACCGGCTCGACGCCGGACACCGTCCTGAGCTGGGACTTCGGGGACGGATCGCCTGCAGGAGCGAGCACTGTCGAGTCCCACGAGTACGGGATGAGTGGCGTCTTCGCGGTGACGCTGTCGGTCACCGACGGCTCCGGCCAGACGGCCTCGAGCTCCCAGACCGTGACCTTCCCGCCGGTCGCCCGCTTCTCCGTCTCCTGCGACAGCCTGTCGTGCCAGTTCGACGCCAGCACGTCGTCGCCGGGGGTCAGCTCCTATGCCTGGAGCTTCGGCGACGAAGGGGCAGCCGACACAGGAGCCGACCCAACCCACGAGTACCCGGACGGGGGTGACTACACCGTCACGCTGACCGTTGCCGACGGCTCCGGACAGACCGCCACCGACACCCAGACCCTCAGCGTCGTGGACGAGAACCTCCTCTTCCTGATCCTTTCCGACAGGCGCTGAGGAGACGTCTTCGATTCACTCATCACAGGGCCCACGGCCCGGAACAGGAGGTTTCGACTCATGAGCATTCGAATCAAGTGGTCGCTGGTCCTGATCATCACCCTGGGACTCAGCGTCCCCCAACTCGCCGGCGCCGAGACAGGGGTCGACGACAACTACTCGACCGCCAAGGACACGGCCCTGACGATCTCCGCGCCCGGCGTGCTCGGCAACGATACCTGCGGCCTCTCTTGCCGGGTCGCGAGCGTCAACGGGCAGTCCTTCCAAGGGCAGATCACCTTTTCGCCGGCGCCGGACGCCGACTACGCCGCCTTGCCTTCGGGCGCGGCTCTGACCATCTCTGACGATGGTGCGTTCACCTACGATCCCACGACCCTCTCCGATCCCACCAACACGCCGTCCGACAGCTTCACCTACACGGCGACGGACTACGGCGGGGCGTCCCAGCTCACCACAGTGACGATCGACCTGACGGACACATCCAGCCCCTCGCCGCCGATCGCCAACAACGATCAGTACTCCGTCGAGCTGGGGTCCATCCTCACCGTCTCGGCTCCGGGCCTCTTGAGCAACGACAGCGACGCCGACGGAGACCCGCTGACCGTCGAGCTGGTCAACGGCTCGGCTTCCGATGTAGGGGCACCCATCTCGCTCACCTACGGCACGCTGACCGTCCAGGCCGACGGCAGCTTCACCTATGAGCCGAACGGTGGCGTGTCGGCGGGCGTCGACGAAGGGTTCTCGTATACGGCGAGCGACGGAACCAACAGCTCCGACAGCGCACTGGTCGGGATCTCCCTCACCGAATCCACGACGGGAGACACCACGGCCCAGGTGCGATTCGACGACCTGTCGATCGTCACACGGGACGCCGAGGTCGGCCGCAACGGAGTCAGCCAGCTCGCGCTCGGAACGACCGACGGTGCGGTGGCTCAGGTTTCGGGCGCGGGACTGCCCGGCCAGACCCAAGAGCTCGTCCTGGAGAGCCCCGACACCCAGACGACCGCCGCGGCCGACGCGATCCTTCACGGCTGCGAGCGCATGGGCCTGGTCGCGCAGTCTCAGCCTGCCAAGTACGACCTGGTGGTCCAGGTCGCCAGCTCCAACCCATCGACCTCCTTCTCCGTGGGCGGCGATGGCGAGGTGATCGTCGACCTCTCCGAGACACAGGTCACGTGCTGGATCGAACGCGTGACCGGCTCCTCCACTCCCTGACGACTGTTGGTCTTGGGTCCGACAGTCTTCACCGCGGTGCCCTGCGGCCTCGTCAGGACGGGTCCGCAGGGCACCATTTTTTCGTTCCCGGACGCCGCCCTGATCCGGTAGGACTCCTCCGGAATCGTGGCGAGGGTCGAGGGGCGGAGCTTCTCGCCCAGGCCGAAGAGCTCACAGAAGCTCATCATCAGGGGGCGCCAGCGCTCGGGGTCGATGCGGTGGTCGGTGCCGGGCATACGAATCTCCTCGGCGACGTGGACCCGCAGGATGCGCATCTCGAGGGCGACCAGCTTGCCGCGGCGGTCGGGGTTCGCCTCCTCGAGCGGATGGGGCGCGACGAGCTCCGCCTCGAGCTGGACCGGACACTCGGCCGCGCGCGGCGGGGCGACCAGGTCGGCGGCGATCGGGGTCAGCCCGGCCCGGCCGAACTTGTCCGCCTCATGGCGGTAGCCCATGGCGACCTTGTGTGGCGGCACCGGTGAGGAGCCGGTGGTCTTGGCGAGCCGGTCGACGGCGTCGACCTGGGCGACCGACGGCAGGTTGAGGACACACTCGCCCTGACGCAGGATGTTGGCCGGGGTGCACGAGCGGGCGCCGAAGCCCAGCAGGCAACTCCGGCCGAGCCACCAGGCCGAAGAGATCGGCGCCAGGTTGGCCGAGCCGTCGGCATTCATCGAGCTCACCAGCACGACCGGCGTGCCGAAGTAGAGGATTGCGGGATCGATTGTCGCGTGCATGGGTCTCTCCTTGTCCGGGTTCGAAGCGCGGGAGGCGACGACCGGTCGCCGCCCGTCCGGAGGAAAGACTAGAGAGCGCCGCCGGCGCGGGCCACCGAAAATCCGGCGTCGAATTCCGCTGCCAGGGCGGACGCCGCCCGGACCCTCGGTCGAAGGGCCCGGGCG
Source organism: uncultured Acidobacteriota bacterium (assembly GCA_963843755.1). Classification (GTDB taxonomy): domain Bacteria; phylum Acidobacteriota; class Thermoanaerobaculia; order Multivoradales; family DATKCC01; genus CAWJLS01. Next base: position 79,231 of record CAWJLS010000007.1, on the reverse strand, counting down.
GCGCGCTCAGAGGAGGCTCAGGGTTTGGTTTCCTGCGTGCCGTCCCCGATGTTCGGGCACTTGTTCCCGCAGGAGGGGGGCGTCGCGTCGAAACCCCGGTAGAGCCTCACGAAACCGGGGTCGAACCAGCGCGGTGCACCGACGGCAAAGTCCTCCCGACCGTCCCCGGTTACGTCTCCCAGGTTGGCGAGCGACTGGCCGAAGCGGTCCCCCCAGGTGGTGCCGTCGAAGCGGTAGCCCTGGGAGGCGTCGTAGACCCGGCCCTGGTTGACGGCCAGCCCGGTCGAGTCGAGGTACCAGGAGGGGTCTCCGATCAGCAGATTGTCGTAGCCCTCGTCCTCGGGATCGACCACGGCCACCGACCAGCCGTACTGGGTCCAGTCCACGGTCGACCGGGTGAAGCCGTCTTGAATCGCGTCCGGGGTCGAACCGCCGAAGTAGCGGTAGACCCCGCTCTCGGCAGTGGAGTTGCTCAGACTGTCCGCCGCTCCCACCACCAGGTCGTCGCGGTTGTCGTAGTTGAGGTCGCCGACGGTCAACGAGTTGCCGTAGCCGCCCGTCACCTCCGAGAAGACCATCGGCGTGCCGGGCACCCCGGACGCCGAGCCGAAATAGAGAAACACCGCGTTGCTGCCCGGAGCACCCACGGCGAAGTCGCCGTAGCCATCGTGGTCGAAGTCGAGGCCGACGAGGCTGGTACCGAAGGCGTCGTAGCTCTCCAGGTAGGCTCCCGCGTCCAGCACGTGGTCGGCGTACGTTTCCCTCTGGGCGGTGAGCGGACGGCCGAAATAGACGTACACGCGGCCGGAGGGCGTACTGCCGCTGCCCCGGTATGCAGGAGCCCCGACGATCAGGTCGTCCATGCCGTCGCCGTTGAAGTCGGTCCGCGCCACCGCGTGGCAGAACGTGTTCCAGGCACCAGAGTCGACCATCTGGGCCCCAGGCTGTGTAGGAAGGAGGGCAAAGGAGACGCCGCCAGCCGGTGGGCTCCCCCCCAGATAGACCGACGCTACGGACTGGCCGCCCCGCTGGCAGACGACGATGTCATCGACTCCGTCATCGTTGAACCGACCGGCCGAGGCGACCGAGTAGCCGATCTCGGTCCCACTGACGCCGTATCCCTGGAGAACCGGGCCGGCGATGGGCTGAGCGCCGCCGTAGTACACATAGGCGGCGCCCGAGTCGATGCCGAAGGCGTCCGCCCAGGGAGCGCCGACCACGATGTCGTCCCTGCCGTCGGCGTTGAAGTCGCCGGCGCCGGCCACGGAGAAGCCGAACCCGTCTCCGTCAGCGGTACCGTGAAGGGTCGCGTACACCGGGGGACCGGCGGCAACTGAACCGGCCGTCGTCAGCATCATCACGAGCGCCAGCACGAGCGCCGCACGGGTCGTGGTAGTCGAGGACTGAGTGCGTTTCATGGGTTCCTCCTCAATTGATTGGAGATGTGGAACCAGAGCCCGGCTGGGGACCGCCCCGCGGAGGACTCCGATCCGAAGTTTCTTCCTGCACTGTCGTCGCATGTCCCGGAAGGTTCAATCACGATTTCGAAGGAGCTCGGCACTCTGAAGACCGCGCGCCAGGCGGGACTCGACGCGCCGACGCGATGAGGACGGTCGGGGCGGGCTGGAAGCACCGACCGCCGAGACGTTGCCGTACGCATGGAGAGGGGTACTAAGATCGGAAGCCGATGCCTGCCCAGGAAACCGATCCTTCCGGGATACGGGTCGCCCCCGAAGACCGCCGCCTGATCAAGGCCTATCTGGCCGGCGACCCTGATGCCGTGGCAGAGGTGGAGCGTTGGATCGCCGCCGAGCTCAATACCCGTTTCCCGGCCCTGGCGAGCCGCATCGAGGAGCGGGAGGATCTGTGCCAGACGCTCCACGCGCGCCTACTGGTCAACCTGCGGGAGGAGCGCTTCCGGCACCGTTCGACGCTCAAGACCTACGTCGCACGCATTACCCGTTACGCCGCCATCGACCGACTCCGCTACCGGAGCCGACGGCCGGAGCTCCCTGTGCCGGAGGGAGCGCTCTCCCTGGTCCACGACGACGACCCGGAGCAGGCCGCCCAGCGGCAGGACCGCAGGAGGAACATCCTCGGCGCCCTCCGCCGGTCACCGGAGCGCTGCCGGGAGCTCTGGCGCATGATCTTCGTCGACAGTCTCGACTACCGCGAGATCGCCCTGCGGCTCGGCGTCCCCGTGGGCACGGTCAAGTCCCGGGCCTGGACCTGCCGCCAGCGCCTGCGGGAGCTCCTGGAAGAATCGGACCGCCAGGACGGTCCCGACCCTGCTGAACCTCCTCCTTCCCCAAACGACAGAGCACCCAGGAAGGACACCGCCCCATGACCCCTGACACCGAGAGCGGTCACCGTGAGATCCAGGAGCTTCTCCCCTGGTGGGCCAACGGCACGCTCCGCCCCGAGGAAAGCCGGTTGGTGGAGGCTCACCTGGAGCGCTGCGCCACTTGCCGACGCGAGGCGCTCCTGCTGACGGAGCTCGACCAGGCCCTGGAAGCGGCGCCGGGCGAGGAAACCGTCGAGCCAGACAGAGCCGACGACCCGGCGACGACGGCCGTCGTCGCCCATCGTCCGCGGCCACCGAGACGATCGAAGCGCTCAATCCTCCCCTGGCTGGGATGGGCCGCGGCGGCCGTCCTGGCCCTCGCGCTCGGCCTGGAGACCGGGCTGCACCGTAGCCTCGAGTCGGGACCGGACGCCGGCCCCACGCGAATCGTCCCGACCTATCGCCTCGACGCCGTGCGCCGCTCCAGCGTGGACACGGTGACGATCCCCAGGGGCTCGGCCTCCAGAGCCACCACCGAGGAGTTCCAGCTCCTCCTGCACGTCGACCTGGGGCCCGGCGCCCTGCCGCTCGACCTCGTTCTCCAAGACTCTCGGGGCCGAACCGTCTTCAGGGAGCCCGGGATCGAGTCTCTCTACGACGGTCGCTTCCTGTTCCTTCGTTGCACCACCTCGGAGGTTCCCCCGGGGCGCTACCAGGTGTTGCTCCAGGGTCGAGGACCCGACGCTCTGGAGGAGCCTCTACGCTACTCCTTCCGCGTGGTGGAGGGCGCAGGCTCGGAGGACAAGGGGAGCCCTTGACCCGGGCGAGGCGCGGGCCGCGCGGCCGACCGGCCGAGCTGGCGCGCCGGTTGGCGCCAGGGCTCCTGGTGCTGTTGTCGACCGGTACCCTGCTCTGGTCCATGGGGCTCGGCTCGGCGGTCCGCCTGTCCGGTAGGTCGGAGACGAGGGACGATCTCGAGACGCTCCGCCGCCGCCTCGAAGCCGGCGAGGTGGAACCGGTGGTGGCAACGGTGGAGCGACGGCTGAGGAATCTCGGCTTCGAGCTCCGGGGCCGGGCGGACAACGGACCGCCCCCGTCCAGGCGCGCGGAGGTAGCCGATCTCCTCGACTTACGAGTGGAGGCCTATTGGCAGAGCGGCGAGAGCCACTCCCCGGATGCGGAACGCCTGGCCCGCCGGGCCCTCGAGCTGCACAGAGAGCAGGCAGGCCCTGATCATCCCGACCTCCTCCCCAGCCTGGACAACCTCGGCATCCTCCACGCCGAGCGCGGCGACTACCCCGGTGCACAGCACTTCTTCGGGCGCGCGCTCGAGATTCGACGCCGCGAGCTACCCGGGACTGCCGAGCTCGGCCGCGGCCTCTACCGACTGGGCAATCTCCACCAACTCGAGGGGGAGCTTACCCCGGCCAGAGCGCTCTACGACGAGGCGCTCGACGTGACCCGCATGGCTCTAGGCCCGGAGAACGTCCAGATGGCCAACATCCTGGATGCCCTGGGCGTCGTGGAGCGCGCCCTCGGTCACCGGGAGACCGCCCGCCGCCACCTGCAAGCCGCGCTCGGGCTTCGCGAGCGGCTCCAGGGCCCCGACCACGTCGATGTCGCCTACAGCCTCTACCACCTGGGAGAGCTCGCCATGACCGGTGGCGACACGCGGAAGGCGCTCGACGACTTCCGGCAGTCCCTGGCGATCGATCAGCGATCTCTCGGAGCGAGCCACCCTCTGGTGGCGGCCGATCTCCAGGACTTGGCGCTGGCGCACTACGAGCTGGGCGACGGGCGGCGCGCACGAGAGCTCCTGAGCAAGGCTCTCGAGATCCGCCTCCAGGCACTGGGGCCCGACCACCCGATCGTGGCGGAGAGCTCCAGCTATCTGGCGATTCTTCTCCTCGAAGCGACGGACTCCGGTCCCAGGAGGACCGCGCGTGCCGAGCGGCTCCTCTCCCGGGCGATCGAAATCCTCGAACCGTCCTTGGGTCCCGATCATCGTCTGACGGTCGACAGCCTCACCGGCCTGGCCACCGTCCACTGGCGCCAGCACCGCTGGGCTCTGGCCGTGGAACAGGCGCTCGAAGCCGAGAGCCGGGCGCGCCATCACTTCTTCCGCACCGCCCACGGCCTCACACGATTCGAGGCTCTGCGACTCCGGCCGGCGGCCGCCTCGTCGGGTCTGGACATCGCTCTGACCGCCCTTGCGCTCGAAGGAGAGACGGGATGGCCCGTGCCGCTGGACCGGGTCTGGACCGCCCTCATCCGCTCCCGCGGGGTGGTCATGGACGAGATGGTCCGCCGCCGGCGGTTCATGCGCCGCGACGCGCCGGAACAGGTACGGCAGAAGGCGGCGCGGCTGGCTGCGGCCCAGGACCGCCTGGAGCGCCTGCTCACCCGCGACCCCGAGTCCCTGAGCCCGGAGGCCCACCGACAACGCCTGAAACGCGCCCGTACGGATCTGCAGGCAGCCGAGCGAGACCTCGCCGCGGTGCGCACTCTCCACCGCCGACCCGGCAAGGAAGGCGATACGACCCCGCGCCCCAGCCTGGAAGAAGTGCGCCGCGCCCTCCCCCACAAGGCAGCCCTGGTCGCCTACGCCACCTACCGCCGGCAGACCCGCCCGGGAATGCGCGGCGACGGGCTCAACCCCGGTCCGCGGCGCCGATCCGAGCTCGCCTACCTGGCGCTGGTGCTCCCTGCCGGCGGAGGTGAGGCCCGCGCCTTCCCCCTCGGCAACGCTCGGCAGATCGACTCCAGAGTGGCCGCCTGGCAGCGGCAGGTGGCCGTACCGGACCGGGACCTGGTCGGCGGTCCGGGCCTCTCCCCCGCCCTGGCCCGGGCCGGGAATGCCCTGCGGCAGGCCGTGTGGGATCCGCTCGCACCCAGCCTAAAAGGCGCCGATCTTGTGCTGGTAGTGCCCGACGGCACCCTCCAACGGGTGAGCTTCGCCACTCTGCCGGCCGGCCCTCGGCATCCGGATCGCTACCTGGTGGAGACCGGTCCCCCGATCCACTACCTCTCCGCCGAGCGGGACCTGGTCCGTCACCTCCACCGGCCACGCGCCGGACGCGGCCTCCTGGCCGTAGGAGCTCCGGACCTCGAGCCAGGAACCAGGCTCGGCGGCCTCTGCCCGGGCGACTCGGCGCTGGAGCTTCCGAGCCTGCCCGGCTCTTCCCGGGAAGTGGAGGAGATCGCTGACCTCTGGCGCCGGGCCCGAGGCGATAGAGGCACAGGGAGCGCAAGCGCGGGCGACGTCTTGGAGCTCACCGGCCCCCGCGCTCGAGAGGAGGACTTGACAAGGCATGCGGCCGGCCGCCGGGTGATTCACCTGGCGAGCCACGGCTTCGTCCGCTCCGAGCCGTGCGTGGCCCCGGGGGACGAGCCTCTCCTGGCAAGCGGCCTCGTACTGAGCAAACCCCCGACGGGCGGCACGAAGGCGGCGGGATCCGAGGACGGAGTCCTCTACTCAGAGGAACTGGCCGCCCTCGATCTCGAGGGCGTCGACTGGGTGGTCCTCTCCGCGTGCGAAACCGGCCTCGGTCCGGTCGAGGGGCGAGAAGGGGTCCTCGGCCTGCGCCGGGCGCTCGAGATGAGCGGCGCCGAGACCCTCATCATGAGCCTCTGGAAGGTCCAGGACCTGGCGACGCGGGAGTGGATGGGCATCCTCTACCGGAAACGCCTGGCCGGCGCCTCCACCGCCGTGGCGGTCCAGGCCGCGAGTCGCAAAGTGCTCCAGGCCCGCCGGCGAAGCGGCAGGAGCACCCACCCGTTCTTCTGGGGCGCCTTCGTGGCGAGCGGAGGCTGGCAGTGACCGCGTAGCGCGCACTCCGTGCCTCCTCCCCGAGGCGCTGGACCCGCCTCAGCTAGCCGGAGCGACGATCGAATGCAGGAAGGCGCCGGCCGCGTCCCGGAACGCCCGCCCCCACTCGTGGCCGCCGTCGAAGACACAGGTCTCCACGGTCACGTCGACCGGACGCAGACGGTCGAGATCGGCCCCCATCTTGGCCTCGTCGTACCACTCGTCGCCGAGACCGCGACCGATGAGCAGGCGCGGCAGCGCGGCCGGATCGACATCCGGCGGCACGTCGCCCGCCAGGGCGATCAGGCCCGCGCACGGCACCGCGGCCGCCGCCCGGTAGGCCATCGCCACGCCCTGGGAGAACCCGGCGAAGACCAGCGGGCCGGAGGCGCCCGTCTCCCGCCGGATCGCCTCGACCGCGGCGGCGGCGTAGGCGGTGTTGTCGGCGATGGCGAGCTCCCGGTCGAGCCGGGTCATCCAGCAGGCCACCACCTTGCCGGTGCGGGTGTAGAAGGGATGGGGCGCCTGCACCGCCGCCAGGGTCCAGGTCTCCGCTCCGGGCACCGACTCGAGCGCCGCCAGGTGGTCCTCGGCGGTCTCGCCGTAGCCGTGGAAGCCGACCAGCAGCGGCGTCGGCCGTCCGTCGCCGGGCGGATCGGTCGCCGGGCGGACCCAGTAGTGGCCGTGGACGGTCGTCGGGAGGGTGCGGTCGAAGCGGCTCATCGGTGCGCGGCGCATCCTACCGCACCGCATGAGCAACCGCCCGAAGTCTATCCGCCCCGCCGAGCAGCCCATGCCTCGGCCTTCCTACGTTGAGAGTCTCAACTACCATCTCGGGACTCGCACGAGTCACGGGATGATCCACAAGGAGTTTGGGTATGACGAGGAGGGGCAGCGCCGGTATGCGCCGCCGAAGCCAATCGCGTCGGAGAAGAGCCGGGCCTACGGTTCCCCGGACCTGGAGCGGATCGGCACGTCGCGCGTTGAACGGTGGAACCTCAGCCTCCACATCGGCATGAAGAGGACTTACGTTCGGCCGGGTTAGCGCAAAAGCTCAAGCTCTCCTTTGGCGCAGTCCAAAATCCCGAAGAGCCTCACCATGCCACGTACATGACCCACTTCAAGCTCTGGGTTGGCTCTACTGGCGCCATGCTTCCCCAACGGAAGCATAGCCCTGAGCTTTCCGTAGTACACCCACCGGCGATGTTCCTTGAGCTTGTCCGACCACCCCGGGGCACATACGTCCAGCATGGCGGCGACATCTCTCCACCGCATCTGTCCTCTGGTACCCACAGAGATTGGCGAACGGGCGGGCTACGCCGCCAAGGCCGAGCCTTCCTCAATCTTGTTGCGCTTCGCGGACGGTTTCTTCAACTCTGTAACCCTGATCCCGAGTGGCGTATCCGCTGGTCGCTTACCCAGCCAGTCGGCACGCACTTTCCCGGCCCGCACGTCGCGCACTGCTTCTTCCCACTCGCGTTGTGGAAGATCTCCGGCATTAGCGAACAGCGCTTCTACCTCTTCTCGGAACTCATCGAAGCTTGTGACATCCAAGGCGATGTCGTAGAGGATGGAGGTATAGGCCTTCCGGAAATCCTCTAGGGCTTCGGTTGGACTATGCCCCGTCCCGGTGAAGCCTCCCGGGTTGACTGCCTCGACCCAGACATGACCGTCGTCCTCCTCGTGCATCAACGCTCTGCCCTTGACAGACACGCCTGCGATGTAGCCATCGCCCTGGACGACATCACGAAGACCGAAGATGATTGGGTAGCGGGCCATGTAGACACCTCTTCTCTGCGGCGATCACGCCACGCAGATAGTCACTTACAAAGGCCGTGCCAGAATTGGACCACCATTTGTGACGCCCGCTCTTCTTCTTCCGTATACGCAGACCATATACCGATGGTTGCCGTCGAGCAACCCACCTTGGCACTCGATGGACGAGGTTTGGCGCTCGCCGCTCACCCCCGCCGCCGCTTCGCCTTCTTGCGCAGCGGCTCGGACAGCTCGCGGACCCGCGCCTCGAGCTTCTCTGCCATGTCGGGGCCGCCCTCTTCGACGATCCGCACCAGGGCGCTGCCGACCACGACGCCGTCGGCGATCTTGCCGACCGCGGCCACCTGGTCCGGGTTGGAGATGCCGAAGCCCACCGCCACCGGCAGGTCGAGGCGCTTCCTGACCCGCTTGACCTCCTTGGGCAGCGTCTTGGTCAGCAGCTCGCGCTCGCCGGTGACGCCGGTGCGCGAGACGTAGTAGACGAAGCCGCTCGAGTGCTCCCCCACCGCCTTCATCCGCTCGGCGGTGCTGGTCGGCGCCAGCAGGAAGACCCGGTCGAGGCCGGCGCGGGTCAGGGCCGGGACGTAGTCCTCGTCCGCCTCCTCGGGCGGCAGGTCGACGCACAGGACACCGTCGACGCCGGAGCTCGACGCCTGCTCGGCGAACAGCTCGACCCCCCGGGCGCGGATCGGGTTGAAGTAGCTGAACAGGACGACCGGCACGCCGAGGGAGTCCCGGTGGGCGGCGATCGCTTCGAGGATTCCGGCCAGGGTGGTGCCGGCGGCCAGCGCCCGGGTGGCGGCCCGCTGGTTGACCGGTCCGTCGGCGATCGGGTCGGAGAACGGCACGCCGAGCTCGATGAGATCCGCGCCGCCGTCGGCCAGGGCGCCGAGCAGCGACGGCAGGGCGTCGAGGTCGGGGTCGCCCGCCATCAGGAACGGGATGAACGCGGCGCGCCCCTCTTCGGAACAGCGGGCGAAGACCTGGTCGATGGCGCTCATCGGTTGTCTCCTTCCCCATCTGGCAGATCGGACGGATCGGGCGGCGGTTCGTCGGATGTCTCGCCGGACACCTGGGGCACATCGGGCTGCGGCGCGTCGTCGGTGACCTCCCGGAGGGCCCGGGCCGCGGACACGTCGTGGGCGCCGTGGGGCCGCTCCTGGGGCTCGGCGCGCTCGATCTCGCCGCCGTGGACGGCGAACAGCGGCCGCCGCCCGCCGGCCGCCGCCTCGGCCTCGGACGCGGCGCGGGCGCGGGCCTCCTCGTCGTAGGCGAGCACCGACTCGACGTCCTTGTCGCCCCGGCCGGAGAGGTTCACCAGGATGACGTTGCGCGCGCTCAGCTTGGGTGCCCGGCGCCGGACCTCGGCCAGGGCGTGGGCGCTCTCGAGCGCCGGCAGGATGCCCTCGGTGCGCGACAGCAGGTGGAACGCCTCGACCGCCTCCTGGTCGCTCGCCCGGGTGTACTCGACCCGGCCGGCGTCGTGGAGCATGACGTGCTCCGGCCCGACCGCCGGGTAGTCGAGGCCGGCCGAGACCGAGTGGGTGGCGGCGATCTGCCCCTCCCGGTCCTGGAGGACGAACGTGCGCGTGCCGTGGAGGACGCCGAGCGAGCCGCCGTCGAACCGCGCCGCGTGCTCGCCCAGGGCCTCGCTCCGGCCGCCGCCCTCGACGCCGATCAGGCGGACCCGCTCGTCGTCGAGAAACGCGGTGAAGATGCCGATCGAGTTGGAGCCGCCGCCGACGCAGGCGACCACGAGGTCGGGCGCGTGCTTTGCCCTCGCGCTTGCGGATCTGGCGCTTGGCCTCCTCGCCGATCACCCGGTGGAAGTCGCGCACCATGCGCGGGTAAGGGTCCGGGCCGAGCACCGAGCCGAGCACGTAGTGGGTGGTGGCGACGTTGGTCACCCAGTCGCGCAGCGCCTCGTTGATCGCGTCCTTGAGCGTCCGGCTGCCGGCGTCGACCGGCGCCACCTCGGCGCCCAGCAGGCGCATGCGGTCGACGTTGAGGCGCTGGCGCCGCATGTCCTCCTCGCCCATGTAGATGGTGCAGGTCAGGCCGAGCAGGGCCGCCGCCGTCGCCGTCGCCACGCCGTGCTGGCCGGCGCCGGTCTCGGCGATCAGCCGCTCCTTGCCCATCTCCTGGGCGAGCAGCGCCTGGCCGATGGCGTTGTTGATCTTGTGGGCGCCGGTGTGGAGCAGGTCCTCTCGCTTCAGGTAGATCCTGGCGCCGCCCAGCTCCCGGGTCAGCCGCTCGGCGAAGTAGAGCGGCGTCGGCCGGCCGGCGAAGTCGCGCAGCAGGGAGTCGAGGCGCTTCCGGAACCTGCGCTGCGTGCGCAGCTTGTCGTAGGCCCGGGTCAGCTCCTCGAGCGGCGCCATCAGGGTCTCCGGGACGTAGCGGCCGCCGTAGGGACCGAAATGGCCCGCGGCGTCGGGGACCGGTTCATGTCGTGCCATGGCGTACCTCCTCGAACAGTCGCTTCATGCGCTCGGGATCTTTCGTTCCGGGTGATGATTCGATGCCGGAGCAGACATCCACTCCGGCGGCGCGTGACGCCGCGAGCGCGGCGCGGGCGGTCTCCGGCCGGATGCCGCCGGCGACCAGCACGGGCCGGTCGTCCTCCAGCGCAGCCAGCATCTCATAGTCCCACGTCTCGCCTGTGCCGCCGTAGAGCCCCCTGGAGCCCCTCTCGTGAAGCGCCCCGCGGCCCGGTCCTCCAGGCGGCGCGGGCGCCGAGGGAACGTCGAACAGGAAGCCCCAGACCTCCGGGTAGAGGGCCAGCTCCGCCGGCTCCGGCAGGCGCTCGCGGCGGAAGACCCGGATCGCCCGGCGGCCGAAGCGCCTTGTCACCTCCGGGCCTTCGTCGCCGTGGAGCTGGACCAGGGCGAGGCCGGCCTGCTCGGCGATCTCCTCGATCCGCTCGGGCCGCTCGTCGACGAACACGCCGACGGTCGGCACCGCGCCGGCCGCCTCGGCCAGCTCCTCCAGGCGAGCCCGGTCCCGCTCCGGGTCGAGCGAGCGCGGGCTCGGCGGATAGAAGTTGAGGCCCAGGAGGTCGGCGCCGAGGGTCGCGGCGAGCGCCGCGTCCTCCGGCCGGGTGACGCCACAGATCTTGATCATCGGCCGTCTCACCCCACCAGCTCCCGGAGCCTGGCCGCCGGATCGTCGGCCAGCAGCAGGGCCTCGCCGATGAGAAACGCGTCGAACCCCGCCCGGTGGAGCCGCGCCACGTCGTCGCCGGTCTTGATGCCGCTCTCGGCCACCCGCAGCGCCCCGTCGGGAAGGCGCCGGACGAGACGGCCGGAGCGCTCGATGTCGACCTCGAAGGTGGCGAGGTCGCGGTTGTTGACGCCGACCAGCTCCCACGGAAAGCCGGCCCCGCCCCCATCAGGCCCGGTCGGCCCGGCCGACAGGCCGTCGATCTCCTCCGCGCTGTGGGTCTCGATCAGCGGCACCAGCCCGAGGCCGCGGGCCAGGGCGGCCAGGTGGCGGAGGCGGGCCGGCTCGTGGAGGGCCGCGATCAGCAGCACCGCGTCCGCCCCGGCGTCGGCAGCCCAGCGGAGCTGCAGCGGGTCGACCACGAAGTCCTTGGCGATCGCCGGCAGGCCGGAGGCGCGCCGGCAGCGCGAGAGCAGGGCGTAGGAGCCGTGGAAGAAGTCGGGCTCCACCACCACCGACAGCGCCGCGGCGCCGTGGTCGGCGTAGAGCCGCGCCTGGTCCTCCGGGTCGATCCGCCCCACGAGCGAGCCGATGCGGGGCGAGCCCATCTTGACCTCGGCGATCACCGCCAGGCCGCCGTCGGGAGCGCCCGCGCGACCCTCTCTTCGACCAGACCGCGCGGCGAGCGCCCCGAGGAACGCGTTGTCGGCCGCGGTCCTGGGCTCCCCGGTGGTCTCCGGCAGCTCGAGCTCGGCGAGCGCGTCCGGATGGGCGTGGATCGCCGCCAGGCGCTCGGCGCGCCGGGCGACGATCCGCCGGAGGACGTCGGCCAGCGGGCGGGCCGGAGGAGCAGCAGTTTCGGTCTCGGTGCCGGTCATCGTGCCTCCCGGTAGCGTTCGAGCTGTTCGAGCTTCTCCAGGGCGGCGCCGGCGGCGAGCAGGTCGCGGGCCCGGGCGACGCCCGCCTCCAGGCTCTCCTCGACGCCGCCCACCCAGAGCGCCGCGCCGGCGTTGACCGCCGTGATGTCTGCCAGCGCCGCCGTCCCGCCGCCCCGCTCTCCTCGGAGCACGCGGAGCATCGCCTCGGCGTTCTCCTCCGGCGCTCCGCCCGCGAGGTCGGCGAGCGCCGCCCGGTCGATGCCGAGCTCCTCGGGCTCGACGGTACGGAGGGCGACCGCGCCCTCGCGGACCTCGCCCAGCAGGGTCGCGCCGGTGGTGGTGATCTCGTCCAGGCCGTCGGCGCCGTGGACCACCACCGCGTGCTCGCTGCCGAGCTGGGCCAGCACCCGGGCGATCGGCTCCACCAGCCCTTCCGCGTAGACGCCGAGCACCTGGCGCCGGGCGCCCGCCGGGTTGGTCAGCGGCCCGAGGACGTTGAACACGGTGCGCACCGCCAGCGAGCGGCGCACCGGCATGACCTCGCGCATGGCCGGGTGGAGCCGCGGCGCGAACAGGAAGGCGATGCCGATCTCGTCGAGGGCCCTGCCGGCGGTGGCCGGCGAGACCTCGATGTCGACCCCGAGGGCGGCCAGCACGTCGGCGCTGCCGGAGCGCGACGACACGGAGCGGTTGCCGTGCTTGGCCACCGGCACGCCGGCGGCGGCGGCGACGAAGGCGGCGGCGGTCGAGATGTTGAACGTCCCCCGGCGGTCGCCGCCGGTGCCGCAGGTGTCGACCACCCGCTCCCGGCCGTGAGGGATCGGCACCACCCGGCGGCGCATGGCGGAGGCGGCTCCGGCGATCTCCCCGGGGCTCTCCCCCTTCATGCGCAGGGCGATCAGCAGGGCCGCCTTCATCGGGTCCTGGACCTCGCCGTCCATCAGCCGGCCGAACAGCGTCTCCATCTCCTCGCGGCTCAGGTCCTGGCGCTCCAAGAGCCGGTCGAGAGCCTGGTGGGCGTCGATCGTCATGGTGTCGTCCCCCGGGGGTTCATCATGATCGGTGCTCGTCGCAGAGCCTGAGGAAGTTGGCGAGCAGCGCCGGGCCGGCCTCGGTGAGGATCGACTCCGGGTGGAACTGGACGCCCCACCAGGGGAGCCGGCGGTGGCGCACCGCCTGGAGCACGCCGTCGTCGCTCCAGGCCATCGCCTCGAGCTCCGGCGGCAGGGTGTCGGGCGCGATCACCAGGCTGTGGTAGCGGGTGGCGTCGAACGGGCTCGGCAGGCCGGCGAAGATCTCCCGCCCGTCGTGGCGCACCGCGGAGGTCTTGCCGTGCATCAGCTCCGGCGCCTGGACGATCCGCCCGCCGAGGGCGGCGCCCATCGCCTGGTGGCCGAGGCAGACGCCCAGCAGCGGCGGGCCGCCGGGCTCGGCGCCCGCCAGCCGCCGCAGCAGGTCGAGGCAGACGCCCGCGTCCTCCGGCCGGCCCGGACCGGGCGACAGGACGATGCCCGCCGGCCGGCGGCCGAGCAGCTCGTCGACGGTCGCGGCGTCGTTCCGCACCACGTCCATCTCGGCCCCGGCGGCGGCGAGGATCTGGACCAGGTTGTAGGTGAACGAGTCGTAGTTGTCGACCATCAGGATCACGGCGCGTCTCCTTCACCGGGCTGGCCGGCACTTTCACCGGGCTGGCCGGCGCCGGGGGTGGCGCGCTCGCGTTCGGCAATCTGTTCGGCGAGCGCCACCGCCGCCAGCATGCCGGCGGCCTTGTTCTCGGTCTCCCGGCGCTCGGCGTCCGGGTCCGAGTCGGCGACGATGCCGGCGCCGGCGGTGACCGAGGTCTCCTCCCCTTCGACCACCAGGGTCCGGATGGTGATGCAGGTGTCGAGGTCGCCCGAGTACGAGAAGTAGCCCACCGCGCCGCCGTAGGGGCCGCGGGGCTCGGGCTCGAGCTCGTCGATGATCTCCATCGCCCGGATCTTGGGCGCGCCGGAGAGGGTTCCCGCCGGGAAGCAGGCGAGCAGGGCGTCGAGGGCGCTCTTGCCCTCCGCCAGCCGCCCTTCGACGCTCGAGACGATGTGCATCACGTGGCTGTAGCGCTCGATCTCCATGAAGCTCGCCACCTCGACCGAGCCGGGCTCGGCGACCCGCCCCAGGTCGTTGCGGCCCAGGTCGACCAGCATGACGTGCTCGGCCCGCTCCTTGGGGTCGGCGAGCAGGTCGCGGGCCAGGCGGCGGTCGCCCTCCGGGTCGGCTCCCCGCGGGCGGGTGCCGGCGATCGGCCGGGTCTCGACGGTGCGGCCGGTCTTCCTCACCAGCATCTCGGGCGAGGCGCCGGCCAGGGCCACGTCCGGGGTCTCGAGCAGCACCATGTAGGGGCTCGGATTGATCACCCGGAGCGCCCGGTAGAGGGCCAGCGGCTCGACCCGGCGGCGGATCAGGAAGCGCCGCGCCAGCACCACCTGGAAGATGTCGCCGGCGGTGATGTGCTCCTTGGCCCGGCGCACGGCGGCCCGGAACGCCTCGTCCGACAGGCTGGGCTCCGCGGTGGGCGGCGGCTCGAGGGGCGCCGAGCGGGCGGCGGGGATCGGCACCGCCCCGGGGGCGCCGGCGGACGTCAAGACCTCCGCCATCCGGGCCAGGGAGCGCTCGGCCTCGGCGGCGTCGACCTCGCCCTCGATCTCGTTGGCCACGGTCAGCACCCGCTGGTGGGCATGGTCGAAGACCGCCACCGCGTCGAACCGGGCCAGCAGAGCCAGCGGCAGCCGGGGGTCGCCCGGGAGCGCGCACGGCAGCCGCTCCACCAGCCGGATCGTGTCGAAGCCGAAGTAGCCGACGAAGCCGCCGATGAACGGCACCGGACCGGGCTCCGAGGTGACGCTGCCGAGGACGGCGGCCAGGGCGTCGAGCGGTGTGCCGGGGAGCGCCTCGCGGCGGCCGTCCCGCTCACGCTCCAGCCGGTCCGGCCACAGGCGGTAGATCTCCCGCGGCGCGGCGCCGAGGAAGCTGAAGCGCGACACCTGGTCGCCGCCGGTGACGCTCTCGAGCAGAAAGCGGGTCGGGGAGAGCTTCGCCAGCCGGCGGTAGGCCCCGAGCGGGGTCAGCGTGTCGGCCAGGAACTCGCGAACGTGGGGCGTGGCGCGGCGAGGTGGGGTCATCCTGCCCTCTCCCGGTGTCGGCGCGCGAGGGCCCGGGACACCCGTTCCGGATCGACGCCCCGGGCGAGCAGCAGGGCGAGCAGGTGGTAGAGCAGATCCGCCGACTCCTCGACCAGGCCGTCCTCGTCCCGGGTGACGGCCGCGAGCGCCGTCTCGACGCCCTCCTCCCCCACCTTCTGGGCGATCCGCTCGACCCCGGCCGCCAGCAGCCGGGCGGTGTAGCTCTCCTCGGCCGACGCCGTGTCGCGGCGGCGCTCCAGGATCTGTGTCAGCCAGCCGAGCTCGAGCCGCGCCGGGTTGGGCTCGAAGCAGGTGCGGGTCCCGCGGTGGCAGGCGGGGCCTTCCGGCTCGACCCGGAGCAGCAGCGTGTCCCGGTCGCAGTCGGCGACCGCCTCGACCACCCGCAGCCGGTTGCCCGAGGTCTCCCCTTTCATCCACGGCGCCCGGCGGGAGCGGCTCCAGAAGCAGGCGAACCCGGTGTCGACCGTGCGCGCGACCGCCTCCCGGTCGGCCCAGGCGACCATCAGCACCGCGCCGGTGGCCACGTCCTGGGCCACGACCGGCAGCAGCGGCGGCCCAAGTTCGGATGCGGACCCGGACGCGGCGGCGTCTTGATAGACCAAGCTGTCCGGATCGATCACGACACCCCTCCTCCGTCCGCCTCGACCGTCCGCGGGTCGTCGTGCCAGGTCAACCCGTCCGGCTCGGGCGGGCGGACGGGGAAGCCGACCGACGCCAGCAGATGCTTGACCTCGCCCACCGAATGCCGGCTCTCGTGGAAGATCGACGCCGCCAGCACCGCGGCGGCGCCGGTGGCGAGGGCGTCGGCCAGGTGTTCGATGCGGCCGGCGCCGCCGGAGGCGATGACCGGCACGTCGACCGCGTCGACCACGGCCCGCAGCAGCTCCAGGTCGTAGCCCTCGCCGGTGCCGTCGGCGTCGATCGAGGTCAGCAGGATCTCGCCGGCCCCTCGGTCGACCCCTTCGCGGGCCCAGGCGACCGCGTCCCGGCCGGTCGCCAGGTGCCCGCCCCGGGTCATCACCTGCCACTCCGGGGCGGCGCCCTCCGCCCCGTTCGCCCCGTTCGCCCCATTCGCAGACGCCCTGCGGCGGGCGTCGATCGACAGCACCGCGCACTGACTGCCGAAGCGGCGGGCGATCTCCCCGAGCAGCTCCGGGCGCTCGACCGCGGCGCTGTTGATGCCCACCTTGTCGGCGCCGGCGCGCAGCAGGGCCGCCGCGTCGTCGACGCTCCGCACCCCGCCGCCGACGGTCAACGGCACGAACACCCGCTCGGCGGTCCGGCGCACCCAGGCGAGGTCGGTGGCGCGGTGCTCCGGCGAGGCGGAGACGTCGAGGAAGACGATCTCGTCGGCGCCCTGGGCGGCGTAGCGGGCCGCCGCCTCCGCCGGATCGCCCGCCGCCCCCGGCAGGTCGCGCAGGTTTTCGAAGCGGACCCCTTTGACCACCCGGCCGTGGGAGACGTCGAGGCACGGGATCACCCGCACCGTCAGGCCGGTGGGCAGGGCCGGTGCAGAGCTCGGCGTCACACCGCCACCCCGTGCCGCGAACGCCGCTGGTGGCGCGGCAGGCCGCGGCTGGCGGCCAGGGCCTCCTGGACGGTGAACAGCCCCTCGTAGAGCGCCTTGCCGACCACCGCGCCGGCGATGCCGGGCGTCTCCCGCGCCGCCTCCAGGTCGTCCAGCGACCGGACTCCGCCGGAGAGGAGCACCGGCATGCCGGAGGCGTCGGCGACCCGCTCGGCGAGCCCCAGGTTGGGGCCGTCGAGGGTGCCGTCCCGGCTCACGTCGGTGACCAGGATCGCCGGGCACGGCAGGCCGCGCAGGTGGGCGCACAGGCTCTCGAGCGACCAGTCGGAGCGCTCGCGCCAGCCGGCCAGCCGGACCGCGCCGTTCTCGACGTCGAGGGCCGGCACCAGCCGTCCGGGGTAGCGCTCCGCCAGCCGGGCGAAGCCGTCCGGATCGCGCCCGACCATGGAGCCGATCACCGCCCGGGCACAGCCGGCGGTCTCGAGCGCCCAGGCGACGTCGTCCGGCGTCCGCAGGCCGCCGCCGAGCTGCAGCCCGGAGTCGCCGTCGAGCAGGGTCGCCAGCCGGCCGAAGCGGGCGACCAGGGCGGCGACCAGGTCGCGCTGGGGCGGCTCGCCGAAGGCGGCGTCGAGGTCGACCACGTGGACCCGGCCGGCGCCGGCCGCGACATGGCCGCCCAGCACCTCCTCCGGCCGGTCGGAGTAGACGGTGCGCGCGGTGTCGTCGCCGCGGGTCAGGCGGACCACGCGGCCTCGGCGCAGATCAATTGCTGGCAGGAGCTCCATGGGCGATCTCCAGGTAGTGGGCGAGCAGGGCGAGCCCGATCGGGCCGCTCTTCTCCGGGTGGAACTGGGTGCCGAGGACACGGCCTCGGCCGGCGACAGCGGGAAAGTCGCGGCCGTGGGTGGCGCGGGCGAGGATCTGCCCCTCCGCCGCCCCCTCGACGGCGTAGGTGTGGACGAAGTAGACGTGGCTCCCTTCGGGGATCGGCACCGTCGAGAACGGGCCGCCCGGCGGGGCCTCGGCGCGGTGGGCGCGCCGGGCGTGCTGGTCGTGGCGCCCCAGGAGCGGGTGGTCCGCCAGGTGGTGGAGGGCGTTCCAGCCGATGTGGGGGACCGGC
The DNA here is from genome assembly GCA_963843755.1 of uncultured Acidobacteriota bacterium. Taxonomy (GTDB): domain Bacteria; phylum Acidobacteriota; class Thermoanaerobaculia; order Multivoradales; family DATKCC01; genus CAWJLS01. The sequence continues at coordinate 61,499 of CAWJLS010000007.1, read as the reverse complement.
ACGCCGGCCGGCAGGCGGGTCACCCGGCCGGAGAGCAGACCGAGCCCTTCCGTCCGGCCGAACTCCTCGCTCTCGTCGAACAGGAGCTGGAAGCCGACGCAGACGCCGAGCAGCCAGGCGCCGTCGTCGAGGGCGGCGCGCAAGGCCTGCTCCAGGCCGCTCTGGCGCAGACGCTCGCGCGGCGGGGCGAAGGCGCCGACGCCGGGGAGCACCAGGCAGCGGGCCGCGGCGACCCGTTCCGGGTCCTCGGTCACCTCGATCTCAGGAGGCGCGGGAGGCGCGAGAGGCGCGCCCCCACCGGGCGGACCCGTCCCGGCGACCCGCAGCGCGCGGACCAGGTTGGCCAGGTTGCCGACGCCGGCATCGATCACCGTCGCCCGGATCGGCCGGCCCACGGCAAGCTCGCTCGTCTCGCTCATGACGACAGGGTCCCTTTCGTGCTCGGCACCTCGATCCCTCCGGCGCTCGATCCCGGACCGTCTGCGCCGCCGGGCGTGCGCAGCGCCACCGCCTGGCGGAGCGCCACCGCCACCGCCTTGAACGCCGCCTCGGCCACGTGATGGGGGTTGCGGCCGCGGAGCACGTCCAGGTGGAGGGTGATCCGCCCCCGGTCGGCCACGGCCTGGAAGAAGTCGACCACCAGGGTGAGCGGAAACGAGCGGGTGACCCAGGCGCCGGTCAGCTCCTCCGGCTCGGTGTAGACCAGGAAGCCGCGGCCGGAGAGGTCGACCACCGCCCGGGCGAGTGCCTCGTCCAGGGGCACGTGGGCGGTGGCGAAGCGGACGACGCCGCGGCGCTCGCCGAGCGCTTCGCGCAACGCCTCCCCCAGGGCGAGCCCCACGTCCTCGACCGTGTGGTGCAGGTCGACGTGGACGTCGCCGCGGGCCCGGACCGCCAGCCCCAGGCCGCCGTGGGTGGCGAGCGCGTCGAGCATGTGGCCGAAGAAGCCGTCCGGCACGTCGATCCCCGCGAGGACCCCCGCGGCTCCCGTGGAGCCGCCCGCCGGGGCCGGCTCCTGGTCCAGATCCGGGGTCAGATCGAGCCGCAAGGCGATCTCCGTCTCCCCGGTCTTCCTCTCCACGGTGGCGGTCCGTCGGCGGCGTTCGGTCACGATCCGGTCTCCTCTCGCTCCCTGCTGCGGGTGCCCTCCTCCTCGGCCGCGATCTCCTCGAGCGCCGCGCGCACCGCCCGCAGCGCCCGCCGGCCTCCGACCGAGAAGCGCAGGCAGCCGGCACAGCCCGGCGCCCGGTCGAAGTCGCGCACCAGGATGCCCCGGGCGGCCAGGCCGTCGAACACCCGCCGGGCCCGGGCGCGCCCGGCCGCGTCCGCGCCGAAGCGGACCAGCACGAAGTTGGCCTCCGACGGGAAGACCTCGAGCCCCCAGCGCGGCACCGCCCGGGAGAGCATCGCCTCCCACTCGCTCCGCAGCGCCACCAGCGCCCGCACCCGCCGCCGGGTCGACGGCTCCGCGGCCAGCACCTCGCGCGCCGCGATCAGGCTCGCCCGGCTCAGGTTGTACGGCGCCTTCACCTTGCAGACCTCGCGCACCAGGTCCGGGTGGCCGAGCACGAAGCCGAGCCGCAGACCACCCACGGCCCACGCCTTCGAGAAGGTTCGAAAGAAGAGGAGGTTCGGATGGGTGTCGAGGAGCGGCCGGTAGTCGTGGCCGGCGAGCTCGCAGTAGGCGCCGTCGAGCAGGAACGGCGCGTCGAGGGCCTCGGCGAGCTCCGCCACCACCGCGGGCGCCAGCGCCTCGCCGGTCGGGTTGTTCGGCGTGCACAGGAGCAGCGGACGCTCCGGCCGGCGCCGCGCCTCCTCGAGCAGCTCGTCGACCGGCAGCCGGAGGTCCGGCCGCGGCCCGAGGAACCGGGCGACGCCGCCGGCCCGGACCACCAGCAGGCCGTAGACGCTGAAGCTGGGTACCGCGCCCAGGAGCTCCCGCCCCGGGCCGAGCAGGGCCTCGACGGTGGCGCCGAGCAGCTCGTTCGAGCCGTTGCCGACCAGGACGCCCTCGACCGGCCAGTCGAAGCGCGCGGCGAGATCGGCCCGCAGCTCGTCGCCGTGGAAGCTCGGGTACTCGGCCCAGCGGGCGTCGATCAGTTGCCGGGCGACCCGCTCCTTGAGCGCCCGCGGCGGCTCCCAGGGGGACTCGTTCTGGTCGAGCTTGAACCGGTAGGGGCTCTGCTCCAGGTGGTAGGCGGTCAGCGCGCGCACTTCGTCACGCACCGCGTCGAGCGCCGGCGGCGGAGTGGATCGGCGGCCGCTCACGACGCCACCTCCCCGCCGGTTCCGCCGAGCGCTGGGTCGGCCCGCAGCCGGGCGGCCCGGGCGTGGGCCGGCAGCCCCTCGGCGTCGGCCAGCGCCGCGGCCACCGGAGCGGCCCGCCGGGCGGCGGCCTCGGTGTAGCGCACCACGTGGCTCCGGCGGACGAAGTCCTCGACCCCGAGGGCGGAGGCGAAACGGGCGGTGCCGCAGGTGGGCAGCACGTGACTCGGTCCGGCCACGTAGTCGCCGAACACCTCCGGCGTGTCGGTGCCGACGAAGATCGCCCCCGCCGGCAAGGGCTGCTCCGCCAGCGCCTCGGCCCGGGGGCCGACGAGCTGAAGGTGTTCGGGGGCGATCGCCTCGAGCAGCGGCACGGCATCCTCGATCGCAGGCACGACGAAGGCGGCGCCGTAGCGCTCCAGGGCCTCACCCGCGGTGGCACCCGCCGGCTGGCCGGCCAGCTCCTCCAGGGCCGTGGCCGCCGCCCGGGCGACCGCCTTGGCCAGCTTCGCGCTGTCGGTGATCAGGACCGCCGCCGCCCGCGGGTCGTGCTCCGCCTGGGCCAGCAGATCGGCCGCGATCCGTTCGGCCCCGCCGCCGAGCCCGCTCTCCGCACCGTCTCCGAGCTGGGACCGGTCGGCCACGATCACCACCTCGGACGGCCCGGCCACCCCGTCGATGGCCACCGCGCCCGCCACCAGGCTCTTGGCGGCGGTCACCCAGGCGTTGCCCGGGCCGACGATCTTGTCCACCCGGCGGATCGTCTCCGTGCCGTAGGCCAGGGCCGCCACCGCGTGGGCACCGCCCATGCCCCAGATCTCGTCGATCCCCAGCCGGCGGAGGGTGTGGCGGAGCGCCGCCCCGGCCGGAGTCTGGGCGAGCAGGGCGGCCGGCGGCGTGGCGACGACGATCTCCCGAACGCCGGCGAGGCGCGCCGGCACCGCCGTCATCACCACCGTCGAGGGGTAGCTCGCCCGGCCGCCGGGGACGTAGATCCCGACCCGCGCGAGCGGCGTCCGCCGCTCCTCGAGCGCCACCCCGTCGACCTCCAGGAGGTAGCCGTCGTGGACCTGGGGGCGGTGGAAGCGCTCGACCGCGGCGATCGACGCCTCGAGCGCTTCGGCGAACCCTTCCGGCAGGCGTTCGTCGTGTGGCGACTCGCCGGCCAGCCCCAGCGCGGCGACCGACTCCACGGCCAGGCCGTCGAGAGACTCCACCGCCTCCAGCAGGGCCCGGTCGCCCTGCTTGCGCACCCGCTCGACGAGCTTGCGCGCCCGCGCCACGGTGCGCCGGTCGAGCACCGTGTCCGCCCGGTCGACCAGGCGCCGGAGCGCCTTCCGGCCGGGGCGCGAACCCGCCTTGACCACCCGTAACGGACTCTTCATGCCGCCACCTCCGTCTCCTCCAGACGCCGTACCAGGTCGTTGATCCACCGCCGGTGGCGCAGAAACGAGGCCCGGTTGGCCACCAGGCAGGGGGCCACCTCCTCCACCGCCTCGAGCTCCACCAGCCCGTTCTCGCGGAGCGTGCCGCCGGTCTGGACGATGTCGAGCGCCAGCTCCGCCAGGTCGAGCAGCGGCGCCAGCTCGACCGAGCCCGAAAGCCGGAGGATCTCCGCCCCCCACGGCCGGGGGGCGACGATGCGCCGCGCCGTCCGCGGGTACTTGGTCGCCAGCCGCACCTGGCTGCCGGGCCGCGGCAGGGCGCCGGGGCGGCCGATCAGCGACATGCGCGAGCGCCCCGCCCGGAAGCGGGCCGGCACCAGCAGGTCGCCGTCGGACTCCGACAGCAGGTCGCTGCCGACGACCCCCAGGTCGGCCGTGCCGTAGGTCACGTAGAGCGGCACGTCGGCGTCCTTCAGGAGCAGCACCTCCAGGCCGTCCTCCGGCGCCGGCAGGATGAGACGACGGCGCGGGCCGTCCAGCTCGGCGAGGGCGAGCCCGGCGCGCCGGAAGCCGTCGAGGGCGACGGCCAAGTTGCGCCCCTTGCCCAGGGCGAGGCGGATGGGGCGGCCGCGGTGGAGCGGGCGGTTCACGGCGCCGCCTCCCTCGCCGGCTCCGGCCCCGGCTGGAGACCCTGGCTCAGGCGGTCGAGGCCGAGGGAGAAGCCGACCGCCGGCACCTCGGCGCCGAGCTCCCGGAACAGCCGGTCGTAGCGGCCGCCGCCGCCGATCGGCTGGGCGCTGCCGCCGAGATAGGCCCGGAAGACCGTGCCGTCGTAGTAGGAGCGGCCCCAGACCACGTCCTCGCCTTCGGGGGTGCCGCCCGAGGAGGTGCCACCCGACGGTTCGGCTCCCAGGGCGGCGAACTCGGCCAGGTCGACCGTCAGCCGCACACCGCCGTCGCCGGCCGGCTCGGCTTCCTGGGCCGCCGCGGTCGCCTCGGCGGACTCCGCCTCTTCGGCCAGCCGGTCCCTGAGCGCGAGGAGCGCCTCGACCCGCGGCGCGGCGGCGCCCAGCACCTCCAGATCCTCCGGCACCCCCTCCTCCGCCACCGCCAGCAGCGGCCCGGCGCCCTCCTTCCCGGCCAGACGGCGGATCGCGTCCCGGTCCCGGCGGGCCAGCGCGGCGGTCAGCTCCCGGCGCGCGCGCGGCCCACCCGCCGCGGCGCCCTCCTGTCGACCGGTCCGCTCGAGCAGCCGGTCCAGCAGGGTGTCGAGGGCGCCGGCGACCCCCAGTACCACGTCGAGGCGCCGCCCCACCCCGTCGGTGGCGCGGCCGAGCAGCGCGAGGAAGAGGCGGAGCATGCGCTCCTCGCCCTCGGCCCCCGGCACCCCGAGGAGCTCGGCACCGAGCTGGTAGAGCTCGCGCAGGCGCCCCGGGCGCTCCTCCTGGAAACGCACCACGTCGCCGCGGTAGAAGGCCGCCAGCGGCAGCTCCAGGGAGTCGAGCCGCGGCGCGATCAGCCGGGCGAGCATGGGGGTGAAGTCGGCCCGCAGGGCGAGCAGCTCGCCGTCCCGGTCGATGAGCTGGTAGAGCTCCCGCCGGGAGGCCGGGGTCAGCAGCGGCTCGTACGGCTCCAGGTAGTCGACGATCGGCAGCACCACCTCGTCGAAACCGGCCCGCTCCAGCCGGTCGACCAGGGCGGTCTCGAGCGCCCGCCGGCGGCGGGCCGAGTCGGCGAACAGGGCGCTGACGCCGTGGGGCAGCGCGGCGGAGATCCTCATCGCGCCCCTCCGGGCCGGTCGGAGGACGGCTGGGGCGAGGACGGTGCACCTGCCGCCCCGGGCTCAGGAGGGAGGATGCCGAGCGCCTGGCGGGCGAGCGCTACCGGCAGCTCCCGGCCGGTCATCCTGAGGAACTGCTCGAGCGCCTGGGAGAGGAGGACTTCGCGGCCGTCGACGGCGGTGCGCCCGGAGGAACGGACCGCCGTCACCAGGGGCGTCGGCCGGTCGGTGTAGACCAGGTCGACCACGACCGCGTCCGGCGCCAGCAGGGCCGGATCGAACGGCAACGGCTCGCCCTCCTGCCGGCCGAGGGAGGTGGCATGGACCACCACCCGGAAGCGTTCGGGCGCGGCCCCGGCGAAGCCCGCCAGGGGAACGAACGGCACCTTCAGGGTCTCCGCCGCCCGGCGCCCCCGCTCCTCGGTCCGGTTGACCAGGGTGACCTCGGCCCCCGCCTCCAGGAGGCCGACCACCGCCGCGCGCCCGGCGCCGCCGGCGCCGAGGACCGCCGCCTCCGAACCTTCCAGCGCCACGCCGAGCGCCCGGAGCGGCAGGAGCACCCCTTCCGGGTCGGTCGACTCCGCCTCCCAGACGCCGTCGCGCTCGACCAGGGTGTTGGCAGCGCCGATCGGCGCCGTCCGCGGGCTCGACACGCCGGCCACGGCCAGCGCCGGCTCCTTGAACGGGGTGGTGACCGACAGGCCGCGGAGCGGAAAGCCGAGGCCGTCGAGCAGGCCGCTCTCCACCACCTCGAGCCAGAAATCGCCGAAGTGCTCGGCGTGGAAGGCGAGGTAGAGCGCCGGGATGCCGAGCGCCCGGTAGGCCCGGTTGTGAATCCGCGGCGAGAGAGAGTGGCCGACCGGGCGGCCGATGACGCCGAACAGGGTCTCGACGGAGGGCAGCGCCGGCAGCCCGTAGTCCGCGATCAGGCGGTCGACCGACGGTTGGCCCGGCGCCCCCGGCGCGTCGCCCGGAAACGCCCCGAAGACCAGCGGCGCGCCCAGACGCGGCGCCAGCAGCCGGGTCCAGACGCCTGCCGCGCCGGAGGCGAAGGCGATCACGTCCTCACGGCGCGAGCCGGCGCGCTCGCCCAGCGCCCGCAGCAGGAGGAGCGGCGCCAGCTCCTCCCCCGGCGCCACCGCCGCCGGGATCAGCTTGTAGAAGCGGGCCGGCGTCTCCGCCATGCGGTCGAACCGGCGCTCCAGGGCCGCCGCGTCGGTCGCCGGACCGTGCCAGGACAGGATGCGCCGCTTCGGCGGAACCGCGTCGAGCACCGCCGGCACCAGGTCACGCTCTGCCTCCAGGTCGACCAGGGTCCAGCGGTCGTCACGGCCGGCCGCGGCGAGCAGGGCGGCCCGGGCCACCGGATCGTCGGGCCCGGTGCCCCCTTCGGCGCGGCTCCTCAGGGTGTAGATCAGCTCCCCGGCGAAGCGCTCCTCGAGGGTCCGGAGAGCGGCCTCCGGCAGGGCGTGCCCAAAGCCGGAGCCAGGGCCGGAATCAGCGCCGGAGCCAGCGCCGGAGCCCGCCCGGTCCGCCCGCACCTCGACGAACGCCACCGCGTCGTGCGGGACGGCCAGGGCGGCCAGGCGCGCGGCCAGCGCGTCCGGCTCATCCGGTTCGGGCAGCCGGCTGAGGGTGGCGATGAGGCCTGCCGTCGACTCCAAAATCGAAAACCTCCTTCCAGGTCGGTCGAAGACCCGGGAAGGAGGCTGGCTGGTAGAGGCGGTCTCGCGTCCCGGGTCGGCTCCGGGACGTGGCCCGGTTCAGTGCCCGTAGTGATGCACCCGGCCGTGCCACCAGCAGGTCGCGCACACGGCGGCGGCAGCCTCGACGATCGAGGCGGCGCCGAGCCGGACGGGCGCGACGGAGGCGGGGGCGGCGGATGCGGTGCGGACGGGCATGATCGGGTTCCAGACCGCGGACAGCCTAAACGCCCCCTTCCCGCCTGTCAACCGCATGCTACGATCCTGCCAGTCGGGACGCCGCCCGGGGCGCCCCATCGCAGTCCTCGCGGCCCCTCCCCGATCCTCCCGACCGCCCCCGCCGGGACCGATAGGAACCGGCAGGGGCCGACGCCAGCACCAGAGCCAGCACCCCCACAATCACCTCAGCGAACCGGAGAGCAGCGATGAGTGAGGAGAGCCGCGAAACCCTGGAAATGGACGTCGTCTTCGTCGGCGCCGGCCCGGCCAGCCTGGCCGGGGCCTACCGGCTGGCGGAGCTGATCGAGCAGCACAACGCCGGCGGGGCCGAGCCGATCGAGATCGAGATCGCGGTGCTCGAGAAGGGCAAGGAGCTCGGCAGCCACGGCTTCTCGGGCGCGGTGGTCGATCCGGTGGCGTTCCAGGAGCTCTTCCCCGACGCGTGGCAGGAGGCGCCGTTCGAGGCGCCGGTGGGCCCGGACCGCGTCCTGTGGCTCTCGGAGACCAAGTCCCACAAGGTGCCGACGCCGCCCCCGCTGTCGAACCACGGCTACTACGTCGCCTCTCTCGGCAAGCTGGTCAAGTGGCTCGGCGACAAGGCCGAGGAGAAGGGGGTGTCGGTCTTCCCGGAGTTTCCGGCGTCCCAGGTGCTGCTCGAAGACGGCGCGGTGGTCGGCGTCCGCACCAAGGACCAGGGGGTCGACAAGGAGGGCGAGAAGAAGGCCAACTTCCAGCCGGGGATGGACATCCGTACCCGCTGCACGGTGCTCGGCGAGGGCGTCCGCGGCACCCTGGTCAAGCAGCTCGATAGCCGCCTCGACCTGTGGGCGGGCAAGAACCCGATGACCTACTCCATCGGGATCAAGGAGCACTGGGAGCTGCCCGAAGGACGGATCACTCCCGGCTCGGTCACCCACACCATGAACTGGCCCCTGGGCAAGGACGTCTTCGGCGGCGGCTTCATCTACGGGCTCGAAGGCAACGTCGCCGCGGTCGGCCTTGTGATCGGCCTCGACTACGAGAACCCGTGGACCGACCCCCACGCTCTTTTCCAGCGCATGAAGACCCACCCGGAGGTGGCGAAGATCCTCCGGGGCGGCAAGATGATCAACTACGGCGCCAAGGCGATCCCGGAGGGCGGCTGGTACGCCATGCCGAAGCTCTACGGCGACGGCTTCCTGATCGTCGGCGACTCGGGCGGCTTCCTCAACAGCCAGAAGCTCAAGGGGATCTCGCTGGGGATGAAGTCGGGCATGCTGGCGGCGGAGACGATCTTCGAGTGCCTGAAGAAGGGGAGCTTCGGCGAGGCCGACCTCGCCGCCTACGACGCCAAGGTGAACGGAAGCTGGCTCAAGAAGGATCTCTGGAAGGTGCGCAACTTCCACCAGGGGTTCGACAAGGGGCTCCTGGGCGGCGTGGTCCAGGGCGCCCTGGGGTTCGTCACCGGCGGCCGTGGCTGGGGGTTCAAGGGGCGGCTGGAGACCGAGGCCGGCCACGAGCGGATGGAGCGCCTGGACCGCAAGCCCCAGGCGAGGCCGCCCGCCTTCACGCCGGACGGCGAGCTGACCTTCGACCGGCTGGCGGACGTCTACAACTCCGGCACCTCCCACGAGGAGGACCAGCCGGTGCACCTGCTGGTAGCCGACACCTCGATCTGCGTCGAGCGGTGTCCGGCCGAGTACGGCAACCCGTGCGAGCGCTTCTGCCCGGCGGGGGTCTACGAGGTGGTCGAGGACGCCGAGGCCGCGGCCGGACGGCGCCTGCAGATCAACGCCTCGAACTGCGTCCACTGCAAGACCTGCGACATCATGGACCCGTACCAGATCATCACCTGGGTGCCGCCCGAGGGGGGCGGCGGGCCGAGCTACGGCCGGATGTAACGGGAAGGAACAGGGTGGAGGCGCCCCCTTCTCCCCCTGGGGGAGAGAAGGGGGTCGGGGGGTTGTAGGGGGGATCCTGCGGATCTTCCAGATCGATCGCGACCCGTCGACCGGCGAGAGCTCGACAGAGTGCTCCGCAACGCTGGCACGCTTCCTAGCGCGCCCTCGAAGGCGTCAGCCAAGCCGTCAACGGTCCTAGCCACACATCCCTCGGAGAATAGAACGCGCCGTGCCCCAGGCCGGTGTGGAGGACGATCTCCTTCGCCCCTTCGGCGCCCGCCGCGTGGGTGAAGACCGTGTCGCAGGAGCCGGCGAGGCGGTCCGCGTCGTCGTAGATCGACAGCAGGTGGCCGCTCAGGCGGAGGCCGCGGATCGGGCTGCCGCCGCGGAAGCAGCCGGCCATGACCACGTAGCGCACGCCTGCATACCGATCCGGATCGAGCAGCGAGGAGACGCCGAGGGTGATCATCGCGCCCTTGGAGTGGCCGGCGACCGCGATGTGGTCGGCCGGCACGCCCGCTTCGACCAGGGAGCGCACCTGGTCCGCGACCTTTTCGGCATAGGCGGGAACCTGGGTCCCCGCCGGCCGCGCCTCGCTGATCACCTGGAAACCGCGCGCCGCCAGGGCGTCGAGGATCTGGTCGTACTCGTAGACCCCGTACTCGGGATGGGTCGGCCGCCGACCCTGGCTCTCGATGATCGCTCCGTGGAGGTAGAACAGGTAGGTCGCGTCCGGGTCGGGGTGGTCCGGCACCGCCTCGTGGACGGCTCCGGCCGGCGCTTCCTCCGCTGCCACCGAGGCAGCCGCAGCGTCTGAAGCGGCCGGAGCGTCCGAATCATTCGCTTGGGCGCAGGCGACGCTCACCATTCCGGGCATCAGGGCGAGACTCAGGGCGAGGACGGTCCGTGGGGTCGTTCGCATGGGGCGGCTCCCTCCGACTGCGGTTGACCCGGCAAGCCTATCGGACCCCACCCGGGTCCGGACGGCGCACTGTTCACGCAACCCGAAATATGCTACGCTGACATCAATCGATCGGCACCACAGCCAAGACTCGGGAGGGATGGGATGGACAGCGAACGTTGGGCGAACGTCAGCCGACTCCGGCGCGACTACCACCGACAGGTCGAGACGCTCTCGGGGCTGCCCCTCGAGCTGTTCGTCGAGGTCTCCGCCCGCTGCAACCTCCGGTGCCGGATGTGCGCCATCGGTCACGACGACCGCTACCGGCCGGGCGGCGGGCGTCCCGGTCTCCTGACGCCGGAGCTGTTCGGCGCGCTCCGTCCCCTCTTCCCGACGCTCCTCAGAGCCCACCTCTACGGCCTCGGCGAACCGCTGCTCAACCCCCACCTGGAAGACTTCGTCCGCGAGCTCTCCGCGGCCGGAGTGCATACCCGCACGACCAGCAACGGAACCCTGATGACCCGGGAGCGGGCCGAGGCGCTGGCCGAGGCCGGGCTGGACCGGATCTCGCTGTCGATCGACGGCGCGACGGCCGAGACCTACGAGACGATCCGGCAGGGCGGGCATTTCGCCGACCTGCTCCGCGGGATCGAGGCGCTCGCCTCGGTGCGGCGGAGCCACGGGCGCCCGGAGCTGACCGTGAACTTCGTCGCCATGGCGTCGAACCTGCCGGAGCTCCCCCGGCTGCTCGAGCTCTGCCGGGACGCGGGGGTCGACGAGGTCAATGTCGAGCCGCTGTTCGACTGGGGCCGCTCGGCCTCGGCGCTCGGCCGGGTCTACGGCGACGAGAAGCTGACCCGCCTGTCCTCGACCGAGGAGGCGGACGCCCTGCTCGCCAGGGCCGGCGAGCTGGCCGAGGAGGCGGGTATCCGGTTCAGCAGCCGGTTCCTCACCGGTACCGGATCGTGGGACTACGCGCAGCGGGTCGCAGAGCGCAGCCAGACCGAGTGGGTCTGCTCCGAACCGTTCACCACCCTGTTCGTCACCACCGCGGGCGAGGTCCGGACCTGCTGCCTCAACGACACCTGCTTCGGCCACCTGAACGGCCACGGAGACGGCCGCGACGTCGGCGCCATCTGGAACGGCCCCGAGCTCACCGCCTTCCGCCGGCACCACGTCGCCTTCACCGACGACACGAACGGCGGCCGGGACGCCGGCGATCCTCCGGCCGGCTGCGCGAGCTGCCTGGCGAACGGCAGGCGGCGCCACTCGCCCCACCTCGAAGCGGTGGAGCCGGTGAGCTACCGCCCGTACGTCAGCGTCACGCCCCAGCCGGTCCCCCGGAGCGGCTTCCACCTCGACTCGCCCCGGGAGGGGGAGACGGTGACCGACCCGCTGGTGGTCACCGGCCGGGTGCCGTGGCAGCTCGCCCTTCCCGGTGTCGACACCCGCAAGGCGCTCGAGAAGGTCGAGCTGCTCGTCGATCGCACCCCTGTCGCCACCCTCGACTTCGCCGAGACGACCCGCCGGCGGTTCGTGCTCGAGCTCCCGGTCCCCTACCTCTCCGAAGGCGCGCACGTCGTCTCCCTGCGGATGCAGGGGGAGAGCGCGGCACCGGGGTGGTGCCGGCGGACGGTCCAGTTCCATCGCCCCGGCCGGCGCAACGGGTTTGACCGGACCGACCGGTGGGGTCGCCCTGATCTGTCGAGGGCGAAGGAGATCCACACGGCCACCCATTTCGCCGTGGTCCGGCTGCTGCTGGCGTGGCCGACCCGCCGGCCCGAGGTGTGGATCGGCGGCCTGCGGTGGGACAAGCTGCGCTGGCACCTGCGCCCCGAGGGTGTCGCCTGGTGGGGCACCGTCGAGCTCGACCTGGAGCACCTGCCGGTCGGCGAGCACCGACTGCTCGTGCGCGCCGACGGGCACCCGCCGCTCGACCTGACCCTCGACCGCCTTTCCGAGCTCTGAGCGCGCTGTCCGAAACGCTGCCGGCGAAGACTCCCCGCGGGAGATCTGAGGGCGGCGACCTGTGGCGGGTCAGTGGCTCGCGGGCTCGGCGTCGCCGAGCAGGCCGAGCGGCACGGTGCCGTCCGGGGCGTCGAACGGAATCCCCAGGAGGTGGCTGACCAGCGGCGCGACGTCGGTCAACCGCAGCAGCGGCGCCACCGCCCCGGGACGAACGCCGGCACCCCAGGCGACGAGCCCCGTGTGCATGGTCTCGCGCTCCGGCGGATAGCCGTGAGTGGCCCCGGCGATCGGCCGGAGCGCCGGCGGCTCCGCGTCCTCGGTGAAGTCGACCCCCGGCTCGGCGGCGAGGGAGAGGATCGCCTCCGGCGCCGCGCCCCGGCGGTCGAGCTCCGCCCGGTCCATGATCCGGAAGAGGCTCCGGACGCCCGCGGGCAGACCGTCCAGGACCTGCCGGACACGCTCGGCGAGGGCCTGTCCCTGCGGACCGTCCGGCTCCTGGAGGTGGAGGAAGGCGGCCGCCCCGCTGGTGTGGAAGGCGGCCCGGCGCGGCGTTTCCCCTGCCCCACCGGTCTCGCCTGCCGCGTCGGATCCGGCTTCCGGATCGCGCAGCAGCCCCGCCTCCGCCAGCCAGACGTTCGGCGCGAGGCGGATCTGGCGGTCGTCGTGCCCGTGGTCGCCGGTGACGACGAAGGCGGTCCGCCCCAGGATTCCCGCCCGCCCGGCCGCCTCGACGACCTGGGCGATGGCCCGGTCGACCGTTGCCACCGCCCGACGCACCATCGGCCCGTCGCGCCCCTCCTCGTGCTGGAAGTGGTCGGCCTCGATCAGGTGGACAGTGAGCAGGGACGGCCGGTAGCGCTCCAGAAGGTACGCCGCCATGGCGCCGGCCCGATCGTCCCGGGTCAGGTGGGCGATGGTGAACGTCTCGCGGCTCAGCCGGCCGGTCGCCTCCCGCTCCAGCTCGGCGATCAGCCCGGGCGGCTGCTCCACCGCCCGCATGGCATCGATCGGATCGACCTTCGGGTCCAGCGACCAGATCTCGGGCAGGTTGCGGTCGATCGGAGCGCCGACGCTGACCGGCCAGCCGATGCTCGCCGAGGTCAGACCGGCGTCGCGCACCGCGCTCCAGAGAGTCGGCACGCGGATCGCGGAGGCCTCCCAGTACCAGCGGCCGGTCGGGCCGGCGGGCTCGTAGGGGCTGTTGTAGTAGATGCCGTGGCGAGCGGGCAGCGCGCCCGTGATCATCGTCGTGTGGGACGGGTAGGTGACCGACGGGTAGACCGACAGCACGCCGCGCGCCGAGGCCCCTTCGCGGCGCATCTGCTGCATCATCGGCGCCGGCCAGGAGGGGTCGAGATAGAACTCGGGCCGCAGGCCGTCGACCGAGATCAGGACGACGTGGTCGGCCGGTGCGTCAGCGGTGGCCGTCGTGGTGGCGGTGGCCGCAGTCGCCGCGGAAGTGGGCAGGTCCGCTCCGAACAGCAGGCTCGCCCCGGCTGGAAAGGGGGCAAGAAAGGGGGCCAGAAGGAGGGCCACGAGAAAGGCCACAGCGAGCGCCGGAAACGCTGCCGGGCGTCCGCGCCGGGCAGGTGCCGGATCGTGAGCCGTGTCAGGCGCCGGATCACGGACCGGGCTCTGCGCCGGGCCACGAGCCGATTCAGGAGCCCCGATCTTCTCCACGAGACCGCTGCCGGGCTGACGGTGCACGATCGCTCTACTCGCTCTCTCGCCTCGTTGCGGGGACCGTCCCCGGCGATCAGGCGACCGTCACGTCATCCGCGAGGTAGACGTCCTGGATCGCGTGGAGCAGCGCGACCCCTTCGGCCATCGGCTTCTGGAACGCCTTGCGGCCGGAGATCAGGCCGGTGCCGCCGGCCCGCTTGTTGATCACCGCCGTGCGCACCGCCGCCGCCAGGTCGCCCTTGCCCTTCGACGCGCCGCCGGAGTTGATCAGGCCGATCCGCCCCATGAAGCAGTTGGCCACCTGCCAGCGCACCAGGTCGACCGGATGATCGGTCACCAGCTCGCCGTAGACCCGGTCGTTCGTCTTGCCGAAGCCGATCGCCGGGTAGCCGCCGTTGTTGGTCGCCTGCTTCTGCTTGACGACGTCCGCCTCGATGGTGACGCCCAGGTGGTTGGCCTGCCCCGTCAGGTCGGCGGCGGCGTGGTAGTCGGTGCCGTCCTTCTTGAACGCCTCGTTGCGCAGGTAGCACCAGAGCACCGTGCCCAGCCCCAAGTCGTGGGCGTGGGAGAAGGCCTCGGCGATCTCGACGATCTCGCGCCGGGCGTCGTCGCTGCCGAAGTAGATGGTGGCGCCGACGGCGGCGGCCCCCAGGTCGAACGCCTGCTCGACGCTCGAGAACAGGATCTGCTGGTAGCTGTTCGGGTAGGTCAGCAGCTCGTTGTGGTTGATCTTGACCAGGAACGGGATGCGGTGGGCGTACTTCCGCGACAGGGAGCCCAGCACGCCCAGGGTCGAGGCGACGGCGTTGCAGCCGCCCTCGATGGCGAGCTTGACGATGTTCTCCGGGTCCATGAACGCCGGGTTGGGACCGAAGGCGGAGGCCGCCGAGTGCTCGATCCCCTGGTCGACCGGCAGGATCGAGAGATACCCGGTGCCGCCGAGCCGCCCGTGGCCGTACATCCGCTGGAGGTTGACCAGCACCCGGGGGTTGCGGTCCGACAGGCCGAAGGAGCGGTCCACGTGGTCCGGCCCGGTGAGGTGGATCGACTCCTTCGGGATGCCGGTGCAGGTGTGGGTGAGCAGGCTGTCGGCCTCGTCACCGAGCAGCTCGCGGATACGGTCGATCGACGCGGTGGCGGTCGTCGTGGTCATCGGGGTTCCTCCTGGATCGGCGCCCGGGTGCGCGGGAGCGGGCGCGGAGTGGTCTCGTTGCAGCCCATGCGCTGAAGTCGGCCGAAGTATATCGGCGCGGGGCGCCGCGGCGGGAGGCCGGTGCGACGCCTGGGAGACAATAGGCGCCATGCTCCCCCGCCGCTTCCACCGCCTGCGCGCCGTGCTCGACCGGCGCCAGCCGGATCTGACCGTGCTGCTCGACCAGGTGCACAAGCCGCACAACCTGTCGGCGGTGCTGCGCTCGTGCGACGCGGTGGGGGTGTTCGAGGTGCACGCGGTCGCCCCGGAGCGCCCGGTGGTGCGGCCGGCGCGGGCGATCTCGCGGGGGACGGGCAAGTGGGTGCAGGTGGTGCGCCACGGGAGCGTCGAGGCGGCCTGCGACCGGCTGGAGGCGGGCGGCTTCCGGATCTGGGCGGCGCACCCGGGGGGCGAGCCGGAGAAGGAGGTCCGCGACTACCGGGAGGTCGACTACACCGTGCCGACGGCGATCGTCCTGGGGCAGGAGAAGGACGGCGTCAGCCGACCGGCGCTGGCCCGAGCCCACGGCTTCGTGGCGGTGCCGATGGAGGGGATGGTGACGAGCCTCAACGTCTCGGTGGCGGCGGCGCTGCTGCTCTACGAGGCGCGGCGCCAGCGCCAGCAGGCCGGATTCTACGCCGGCGGCCCGCGGCTGCCGGAGGAGGTCTACCGCCGGACGCTCTTCGAGTGGGTCTACCCGCAGCACGCCGCCCTCTGCCTCGACCGGGGAGTGCCCTACCCGGACCTGGGCGAGGACGGCGAGCTGCTGGGGGACGTGCCGCGGGGGTAACCGAGCGACTCTAGGAGTCTCCGCGGCAGGAGCACGTGACCGCGCGGTCCTGCCGCGCAGACTCCTGGGCGCCGTCGGCTACGGGCGGGGGCGTCCCTTTCTCCCTGGAGGGGGGAGATCCTGTCACTCCCCCCGAACCCGGATCCCGCCGTTGGTCGTCGTCACCCGGATCTCCGGGCCGCCGCCGTTGACGTCGGCGACCAGGCGCCGGCGGCTCTTGCTCCGGATGTCGGCCGACAGGTCGTCCAGGTGGATGCCGCCGTTGGTGGTCGAGGCGTGGATCGACAGCCGGGCGCTGCGCGGCACGGTCACCTGGATGCCGCCGTTGGTCGACGAGAACGACATGTCCCGGCCGCCGGAGACCTCCGCCAGGTCGACAGAAACGCCACCGTTGGTGGTCGAGGCGTCGACCGAGCCGCGGATGTCGGACAGGTCGATGCCGCCGTTGGTGCTCGACGCTTCGACCCGCCCGGCGACGCCCCGCGCCGTGAGCTTGCCGTTGGTGGTCCCGAGGTCGACGTCGGCCTGGCGCGGCACGGTGACCTGGTAGGAGACGCTGGCGTTCGAGCCGTTGCCGAACAGCCAGGACAGCATGCCGCCCGACGAGTGCGGCAGCTCGGTCCGGACCGAGACCCGGCTGGCGGAGGACTCGACCTCGATCTCGGTGCCGGCCAGGATCTCGTCGGCGCGGGAGCTGCTCGAGGCCCGGACCTTCTTCACCGCCAGCACCCGGACCTCGTCCCGATCCCAGGACGTGACCTCGATGGAGCCGTTGACGTTGTGGATGGAGACCTGGCCGCCGGCGGCGAGCGGATAGGTGTGATCGAACGTCTCCTCCTTCTCGAGCGCCGAGGCGGCGCCGGAGACGACGAGGAGCATGACGGCCGTGAGGGCCAGGGCGTGGCGTGCGCGTGCGTGCATGGTGTGTCCCCTTCTTGGTGCTGGTCGTTGACGGTCAGGAGAACCTACGGGGACGCCGCCTCGAAAGTTACAACGCAGGGGACTTCGGGGAAACGGGGCTCCTCAGCCGGCAGCGGGCACGCTGCGGCGCACCGGCTCTTCCGATTCGGGCTGGGCGCTGAGCTCGAAGGTCATGGCCATCTCCGGGCAGAGCCAGGCGGAGTGCAGCTCGGGCAGGGCGTCCAGGGAGAGGCCGAGGCCCCGGCGCACCACCGCGTCCTCGGCGAGGTCCACCCGCAGGGGCCAGGTCGCCGCCGCCGGCTGCTTGGTCTCGATCCGCTGCAGGGAGCCCTGGCGGCCGGCGTAGGCGCGGTGCCGGACCCGGAAGAACTCGACCGTGTCGTCCCAGGTGCCCAGGTCCGGCCCCGCGCCCGCCCGCGGCGCGCCCCGCTCCCCTACCGCGTCGAGCCCCTTGCGGCCACGCACCTGCCAGCGCCAGCGGCCGGCCTCCGGGTCGCGCGACGGCCGGGCGAAGAGCAGGCGGGCCGGCCAGGCCGGATAGCCGCCGAGCAGGCGCAGCGCCGGGGCCATCCAGAGCGGCACGAAGGTGCGCCGCAGGTAGACCGCCGGCCGGCCGTCGCCGTCGACGACGTAGTAGCGCAGGTGGAGCTGGGGGGAGGAGACGCGGACGAACGGCAGGGCGCGGAAGCGCAGCCCCTCGTGGTGGAACAGCAGGGCCGAGGCGAAGCACCAGTCGGTCCGGCCGTCGAAGCTGCGCTGGAGACGGAGCGGCTCCGGTACCGGCGGCGCGGTGTCCGCCGGGACCGCCCAGTTGAGGTACAGGCAGTCGCGGACCTTGGTTCGAAGGATCATGCAGTGCGACCCTGGAGCGTGACCACCATAGCTCGGCGAGCCGATGCCCGCAAGAGCCGATCTGGTAGATTTTCCCTCGACGCACTCCCGATCATCCCTTCCGGAGGACACCTGATGCAACCGAATGACACGGCCTCTCTCCGCTCTCTCTCGAACATCCAGAAGGCGATCCCGAATGCGAACCTGACTGCGAGGTGGGGCATGCTCAGGGCGGTGCTCCTGCTGGTGGCGCTGCCGGCCCTGCTCTCCCCCCTGCTCTCGACGCCGGTCCAGGCCCAGCAAGCCCAGAGGGCTGGCGCCGGCTCGCCCATGAGCCTGCTCCCCGAGGGCACCGACCGGGCCGCCGCCGCCATCGACCGGGCGACCCTGCGCGCCCCGGTGCGCTTCCTCGCCGACGACCTGCTCGGCGGCCGCGGTCCGGCCAGCGAAGGCGACCGCCTGACACGCCTCTACCTTTCGACCCAGCTCGAGTCCATGGGCTACCAGCCGGCCTTCGACGGCTCCTACCAGCAACCGTTCGACGTCGTCGGCATCACCGCCCATCCGCCGAAGACCTGGACCTTCCGGACCGGCGGCGGCGACGTGACCCTCGACACCTGGAACGATTTCATCGCCGCCTCCGGCGTCCAGGAGGACACCTCGACCATCGACGACGCCGAGGTCGTGTTCGTCGGCTACGGCATCCAGGCGCCCGAGTACGACTGGGACGACTTCAAGAGCGCCGACCTCCAGGGCAAGGTCCTGCTGATGCTCAACAACGACCCGGACTGGTCGCCGGACCTGTTCGAGGGCAAGACGCGGCTCTACTACGGCCGCTGGACCTACAAGTACGAGAGCGCCGCCCGCCAGGGCGCCGCCGGCGCGATCATCATCCACACCACCCCGTCCGCCGGCTACCCGTGGCAGGTGGTCCAGACCTCCTGGACTGGGGAGCAGTTCGAGCTGCCCGCCGCCGGCGAGCCGCGTATCCAGGTGGCCGCCTGGACCACCGAGGACGCCACCCGGCGCCTGCTCCAGGCCGCCGGCAAGGACCTCGACGACCTGGTCGCCCAGGCGGAGAAGCGCGACTTCCAGCCGGTGCCGCTCGGCATCCACACGTCGCTCACCATGTCCAACACCATCTCGCGCAAGCGCACCGCCAACGTCGGCGGCGTGCTGCCCGGGAGCGATCCGGAGCTCGCCAAGCAGGTGGTGATCTACTCCGCCCACCACGACCACCTGGGCACGGCGGCGGCGGACGAGACGTCGCTCGAGGGGACGGACCGGATCTACAACGGCGCGCTCGACAACGGCGCCGGCGTCGCCCAGGTGCTGGCTATCGCCCGCGCCTACCAGGAGCTGCCGAAGGCCCCGAAGCGCTCGACGCTCTTCCTGTTCGTCGCCGGCGAGGAGCAGGGGCTGCTCGGCTCGAAGTACTTCGCCCGCAACCCGACCTTCGCCCCGGGGCTGATCGCGGCCAACATCAACTACGACGGCGGCGACATCTGGGGTGCCACCAAGGACGTCACCCTGATCGGCGCCGGCAAGTCGACCATCGACCGGGTGGCCGAGGCGGTGGCGGCGTCCCAGGGGCGCACCATCGAACCGGACCAGAACTCGGACAAGGGGTACTACTACCGCTCGGACCAGTTCAGCTTCGCCAAGATCGGCGTGCCGGCCCTCTACTTCGACACCGGCAGCCATTTCATCGGCCACCCCGACGGCTGGGGGGCGGAGCAGGTCGACGCCTGGGTCCAGGAGCACTACCACCAGCCGAGCGACGAGCTGACCGACGAGTGGAACTTCGACGGCATGATCCAGGACGCCCGGCTGGGGCTGCTCTGCGGGCTGATCCTCTCCGAGCAGCCGGAGACGCCCACCTGGCTGCCGGGAGACGAGTTCGAGGCCGCGCGCAAGGCGGCGATCAAGTCCTTGAACGGGCGCTGAGCCCCGGCGACCCACCGCTCGCTGTCGAAGGAGGGGGGACTAGCGACCCCGGCGCTCAGCGCGCCAGGAGCCGCACGGTCTTCCCGCCGTCGACCGGGAACGCGGCGACGGGGCGGTAGGCGCGGGCGATCGACGGGTCGCCCAGGACCGCGTCGAGGGCGTGCGGATGGAGCCAGGGTACGTCCAGGATGTAGCGGGGGGACCGGGCGGCGACCAGGTCGGCCAGCCGGTCCTCCCGCCGCGCCGAGCGCACGCCCGGGCTGACCAGGCCGAGCAGGTCGAGGACCGGGCGGCGGGAGCTGTAGCCGAGGAAGCCGACCTCGACGCTGGCCACCGCGTCGCCGGGCGCGGCATGCTCGTCCAGCCAGGCGCCGACCCGGTGGTAGAGGCCCCACCGGGGGTCCGGGGGCCGTCCCCACTGGCGGGCGAGCCAGCCGGACGACGGCGCCAGGATCGGTGCCAGGACCAGCGCCAGGAGGAGGGCGGACAGGGCAGGACGCTCCGTACGGAGGATCTCCCGCGCGCCCGGGCGGACGGCCGCCACGCGGTCGAGCACGGAGGTCACCGCCCAGGCGCCCCCCAGGGTGGCGAGCGCCGCGAGGGCGACCGACAGCATGGTCCCCCACCCCAGGCGGGGACTCCCAGGCCCGGAGTCAGACGGGCCAGGCTGCCGAGGAGCACCGCGTACCCGGGCGCGGTCGTGCCGTCGACCGCCTCGCCGGGGTTGAGCTCGAGCGCTCCCCGCTCCTGCCAGCTCCGGGCGTACTGGGAGGTGATGAACGCGTCGTCGTAGGAGAAGCCCCAGAACCCGCCCGCCACCACGACGGCCCAGAGGCAGACGGCGACGGCGGCGAAGCGGCGAAACGGCCTCCCCGGCCGGCGCCGCTCCGGCTCATCCATGGTTGAGCCGCTGGCCCAGCCGCTCGAGCACCAGGTCCGGCACCAGTCCGGTGACGTCGCCGCCGAGGGCGAAGACCTCCTTGACCAGGCGGCTGGCGACGAAGCTGAAGTCCTCCCGCGGGGTCATGAAGACGGTCTCGACCTGGGCGTCCAGACGGCGGTTCATCATCGCCATCTGGAACTCGTACTCGAAATCGGTCACCGCCCGCAGCCCGCGCACCACCACCCGGGCGCCGATCTCCTCCATGAAGTGGACCAGGAGACCGGAGAAGCTCTCCACCCGCACGTCGTCCCACTCGCGGGTCAGCTCCTCGATCATCTCCACCCGCTCCGCCGGGGTGAACAGCGGGTTCTTGCCTTCGTTGTAGAGCACCGCCACGACCACCTCGTCGAACAGCGGCCGGCAGCGCTCGATGATGTCGATGTGCCCGTTGTGGATCGGATCGAAGGAGCCGGGGCAGACCGCGATGCGCTTGATCATTGGATCGGTGGGGGATCAGTGGGCGATCGACCGGGGGTTGATCACAGGCGCCCGGTGAGGTCGTAGGTGGTCACATTGTAGGCCGCATCGGTGACGCGCAGCAGCAGCAGCCGCGGCGCCGCGCCAGCCGCTCCCTCGCCGTCACCACCCTCGGTCAGCGAATCGAGCGGGATCACCACCTCCTCGCGGCGGGCGTCGATGAGACCGTCGGCGGTCGAGGCCGGCCGCCACTCCCCGGCGTCGACGCTGATCTCGGCCGACCGCAGCGGGTTCTGGGCGTCCTCGACCACCACCACCAGGCGGTTGCCGTCCGCCCTCTTTTCGACCTTCGCGCCGATCAGCGCGGGCGCCGTGTGGTCGACCACCACCGGCTCGGAGAGCTCGTCGCTCGCCAGGCCTTCGGACGGCGCGTTGGCGTCGGCGTCCGAGGCCCGCAGCCGGAACCGGTAGACGCCGTCCGGCAGGACTGTGGCGTCGAAGCTGTAGTGGTCGTCGGTGAGCTCGTCGGCGACCGTCATCCAGCCATCGGCGGACGAGCCCGTGGCTTCATCCTTCGAGCTCGGCGCCGCGGACTTCGAACCCTTGCCGCCGCCCCCCGAAGCCTCGCCCGGGTAGAGCGGCCGGAACTCGAGCGAGAAGACCAGCGCGTCGCCGTTGGGGTCTTCGGCGTTCCACCGGAAGGTCCGGTAGCCCTGCTTCCACAGGGTCTTGGTCCGCCCGCCGTTGCCGAGGGCCGACGCGTCCTCGAGGGTGGTGAAGATGCCGTCGCGGTTGGGGTGCGCCGGCTCGAACACCTGGAGCGTCGGGTTGAAGCCGGCGGGGACCAGGATCTGCCCCGGGTCCATGGCCTCGAACGAGGTGATCTCCGGCCGCAGGTTGGCCTGCCGGTAGGAGAGCTCGACCCCGTCCACCCGCGGCGCGCCGCCCCGGCGCGGGGCGGTCATGACGAGGCGCCACTGGACGTAGCGGCCCCGGGGCAGGCCGACGATCCGCAGCTCGCCGTTGTCGGCCGGCCGGGCGGCCTCGGTCCACGGCGACCAGGTGGCGTCCGGCTCCGAGGAGATGCCGCTGCGCAGGGAAAGCTTCAGCTCCGAGCCGTCCGGCGCGTCGCCCCGCCAGCGGATGGTGCCGAAGCGGGCGACGCTGCCGGCGTCGAGCACCGGGCTGGTGTAGGTGCCGCTGCGCACCCGCTCGCCGGAGAGCCGATAGAGCGCGGGAGCGTTGGTGGTGGCGAAGGCCGGGCCCGGCGTGTCCGGCAGCAGGGCCACGATCTGGCGCTCGTCCAGATCCTGCTCGAGCACCATGCGCTCGCCGTCGAAGCTGTAGAGCTTGCCTTCGAGGCCGGTGGCGACCCACAGGCGGCCGCGCTCCCACAGGAGATCGAACACCGTCTCGTCGTCGAAGCCCCAGGCGGTCTCGATCGAGCCGTCCGGCGCCAGGGCGATGATCTGGGAGTGCTTGCCGGAGAAGCCGGCCGGCCGGCTGCCGGCGCTGACCGTGCCAACCGTCACCTGGACCTCCCCCGCCCCCGTCACCACGGCGCCGGGCCCTGAGCCCGGGTGGCCGCCGGCACCGGACTCGGCACCCTCCCCCGCCTCGTGGCCCTTGTCCTTGCCGCTCTTGGCCCGGGCCGCGGCCGCCGACAGGTCGACCGGGCTCGCCTCGGAGGCGATGACCGCGGCGTAGACCGTGCCGTCGGGAGCCGCGGCCAGGGAGACCACCTCCGGCTGGGCGGCGTCGTAGAGCGTCCGGGCGGAGCCGTCCGGCGCGACCCGCAGGATCAGCCCCTCGCCCGCCGTGCCGACGATCACCGAGCCGTCGTCCCGGGGCAGCAGGGTCCGCACGTGGGTGTCGTCGGAATCGAACAGGACGCTGCCCTGACCTCGATCGGGTCCACCCTCCGGCCCGCCGGTGACCCGGAACAGCTTGCCCGACGTGCCGGTGGCCACCAACAGGGAGCCGTCCTTCGCCCGCGCCAGGTCCCAGACGTAGGTCTCGCCGGTCTCGAACCAGACCGTCGCGTCGCCGCCGCCGGCCGGGATGCGGTAGACCTTGCCGCCGGGCGAAACGCCGGCCCAGACCGTACCGTCCGGATCGGCCAGGACGGCGAAGACCTGCCCCTCGCCGGCCGAGAACAGCTCCTTGGTCTCACCCTTGCGGTCGATCAGCAGCACCTTGCCCTCGTTGCCGGTGCCGACCACCCAGCCGTCCGGGTGGACGGCGGCGGAGAGCAGGAACGGCTCCTGGAGGGCGGTCACCCGCTCGGCCCGGTCGGCGAGCTGAAGGCGGCCGGTCGGGTCGACGCTGACTCCGTCCAGGGTGCCGGCGAGGAACGCCTTCTGGCTCTGGAGCTGGAACGTCTTGACCTCGGTCGCACCGAGGCGCGCCGGTGCCAGCGCCGCCAGCACGATCGCCCCCACCAGGACGATCCGGGCGGCGCGGTAGACACAACGGTGGGCGGCGCGGCCGCCGGACGACGTACGGTTCATCGCATCTCCTCCCGGGGGGCGGCTGCGCGCCGGGCCCTACCGGACTGTTGGCCGGACTGTTGGCCGGACTGTTTTCCGGACTGTTGGCCGGTCTGCTTCTCGTCTGGCGGACGCTGCGACGGCGGCCCGGACGCGTCCACGGCACCGTGCCCGCCGCTCTCCCCGCCCCCTGCGGACGCCCCGTCCGCCTCGCCGGAGCCTTCCGACCTATCGGACGCGCCGCCCTCCTCCGAGAACGGCTCGCGACGCCGGACCTCGAGGTCGATCCGCACCAGGCCGTCGGCCGGGAACGGCAGCTCCCCCGCCTCGGTCTCGGTCACCGCCAGGGTCAGCGGCTTGGCGCTGCCGGAGGCAGCGGCCTTCCAGATCGACTG
This sequence comes from uncultured Acidobacteriota bacterium, assembly GCA_963843755.1. Classification (GTDB taxonomy): domain Bacteria; phylum Acidobacteriota; class Thermoanaerobaculia; order Multivoradales; family DATKCC01; genus CAWJLS01. Next base: position 37,790 of record CAWJLS010000007.1, on the reverse strand, counting down.
GACCGAGCCGGGCAGACGGGGCAACGAGCTCCCTCCCACCGACAGGCCGCTCGCCCGGACCACCAGGAGCACCACCAGCTCGCGGTTCGAGTGGAACGAACGCAGCAGGTCGAGCGCCTGGGAGAAGGTCACCGGGTCGGACGGCTCGATCGTCAGGCGCGCGGCGTCGGCGCTCGCCCCGTCCCCGACCATCAGGTAGAGGGGGCCGGCGGCCAGGTCGTCGGGGAGCGGGACCTCCACGCTGCGCCGGAACATCTCCCCGCGGTAGCTCTTGAGGTCGAGGTTGACCCGCACCCGGTCCCCGGGGCGCACCACCGTGTGCTCGGCGTGGGCCGCCACCAGGGTGGCCACGCGCGGCTTGGTCGCCTGGGTCAGGGTGACGTCGAGGCCGGTGATCTCGACCTCGCGGTAGGGGTTGCGCACCAGGAACGAGATCATGGAGACCAGGTAGGCGCTCGCGCTGTTGGCCGCGCCGGCGCCGTCGAAGCTCTGGTGCAGGTCGAGGTCGCCCCAGCCCGCGAGATGGAAGGTGGCCGCGACGTCGATCCCCTGGGGCCCGCCGCTGAAGCTGGCCGAGTCGAGGCAGCCGACGGTGGCCGCCGCGGTCAGTGCCGGCACCAGGTCGGGCAGGGCCGCCATGCGCATGTGGAACTCCCGGTCGCGCACCCCCTTGACCCGTAGGGTGTACGGGATCATCGGCGCGTCGAGGCCGATCCGCCCCCGGATGCCGCTCTGGGCGTCCTGCTCGAACGCGCCGACGACCGGTCCGAGGTTCGAGATCTTGAACGAGTTGTAGCGGCTCGGCAGGACGGTGATGATCTCCGAGGCGGCCATGGGCACCGACAGCGGGCCGAGGCCGAGGAAGGAGTGGCCGAAGGCGAGGATCTCGTCGCCGTGGCGCTCGGTCACCGTGCCCGTGGCGGCGAGCTGGAGGTCGCCGTCGACCAGCACCGCGGCCACCGGCCCGCCCGTCCGGAGCGGGGTCGTCTCGTCGGCGGCGGCCGCTCCGGTCGGAGAGACCTGGCCGAGCGCTGTTTCGAGCACGCTCCGGGACGCGTCGCCGAAGCCGCTGGTCACCCAGCCGACGGCGGACGAAGCCCCCGGGGCGACCGATGAGACCCGGGGCCGGAGCGCCTCCAGGGCGTGCTCCAGGACGTCCTCGGGGGCCTCCCCGGAGCCGCCGCTCGCCAGGGCCGCCAGGTCCTCCAGGCGCGGCGGATCACCGGCGGCCGAGGCCGCCGTGGCCGCTGTGACCGCCGGTCCCGTGGCCGAGGCCGTACCGGCCCCCGGCATCGGCATCGGCTCCGGCGGGCGGGCCGGCATGCCGGAGGGCAGCTCACCGATCGAGCGCATCGCTTCGATCGGCGTGATGCCGGCGATCGCCTCGGTGGCGAACGGCCACCCGAAGGCGACGGCGCCGACCAGGCGCCCGTCGATGAACACCGGGCTGCCGCTCATCCCCTGGATCACCCCGTCGTGCTCGAGCCCGTGGCCGGAGAGCCGGGCCAGCACGTAGGTCATCTGCGGATCGGTGTTGCGCAGCACGCCGAGCACCTCGACGTCGAAACGTTCCGGGACGTCGCCGTTGAAGACCGTCAGGCCGTAGCCGGTCTGGCCGCGGTGGATCTGGTCGACCGGGTAGGTCGGCAGACGCTCGGGGGAGCCCTGATCGGTCGGGGTCTGATCGGTCGGGCTCCGATCAGGCGCGCTCTGGTCAGGCGCTCCGGCCGGAGAGGTCGTCTGGTCCGGCGGGGCGGCGAAGGCCGCCGCCGGCGCCAGGACGACCGCCAAGGTCAGAGCCAGAGCCAGGCCCAGGACCGGGGTCGATCCCTGGGCCGCGGTCGAGGAGAGCCGGGCGAGCCGGGAGGACAGGGGGCGTGAGGGGATGGTCTTCATGGTCATCGTCGAAGCTCCAGGGCCGCCCCGCGGAGGGCGGGCCGCCGGTGATTGTCTCAGAAAGCGCCGAGCCGCCGGGTGACCTCCTCGGACGGAACCGCCCCTTCACGCAGGATCTCGATCCCCGGCGCCTCCCCCGCACCGCCCTCGGCACGTCCCGCGGCAGGGCGAACAATGGTCGACGGCGGCCCGCCGGGGAGGGTCCCGCCGTCGATCACCACCACCTCCGCGGCGGCGTCCGCCACCAGCGCTTCGGCCTCGTCCGGATCGAGCACCGGCGCCGCCCCGCTCCGGTTGGCGCTGGTCGCCGTCAGCGGCCGGCCCAGGAGCGAGAGCAGGCGCCGCAGTCCCGCGTGGCCCGGTATCCGGACGGCGACGGTCGCCTCCCCCGCGGTCGCCGGCAGCGGCCGAGCGATCGGCAGCACGGCGGTCAGAGGGCCCGGCCAGAGAGGCGGCTCCGCGGGCGAGCGGGCGTGCTCGAGCCGGTCGAGCAGCGGCAGGTCCGGGGCGACGCCGAGGGCGACGACCTGGCTCCGGTCGGCCGCCACCACCGGCAGCGCCTTGCCCCCGTCGCGCCCCTTGAGCCGGAAGATGGCGGCCACGCCGGCGGCGCTCCGCGGGTCGGCGGCCAGGCCGTAGCTCGATTCGGTGGGGATCACCAGCAGGCCGCCCCGGTCGGGCCGGTCGAGGAGCTCGGCCAGCGCGGCCAGCCGGGCGCGGTCGACGAGCACCGCGTCCAGCCGGACGCGGCGGAGCGGCTCTGGTGCGTCGTCGCTCAGGACGCCGCCCTCTCGTCCTCGTCGGCGCCATCGATCAGCTCCCGGGCGTGGGAGAGCGACAGCTCCGTGACCTTGCGGCCGGCGAGCATGCGCGCCACCTCCTGGACCCGCTCCTCGCCGTCGAGCCCGGCGACCGAGGTCGCCGTGCGCTCGTCCTCGACCGTCTTGACCACCTGGAAATGGCGGTGGCCGTAGCTCGCCACCTGCGGCAGGTGGGTGACCGCCAGGATCTGGCCGCTCGCCGCCAGGCGCCGCAGCTTGCGGCCGAGGGCGGCGGCCTGGGCGCCGCCGATGCCGGTGTCGACCTCGTCGAAGATCAGGGTCGGGCTCGCCTCCTCGTCGCCGCGGGTGGCGAGCTGGAGACCGAGAGACACGCGGGAAAGCTCGCCGCCGGAGGCGATCCTCGACAGCGGCTGCGGGGCCTCGCCCGGATTGGGCGCGAACAGGAAGACCACCTGGTCGACCCCGTCGCGCCCCGGCTCCACCGGCACGCCGTCGACCTCGAGCGGGCTGTCCTCCCGGCGGCGGCGCTCCAGGGTGACCGCCATGCGCGCCTTCTCGAGGCCCAGCTCGCCGATCTCCCGGTGCACCGCCTCGGCCAGCTCGGTGCCCCAGGCGGCGCGGCGCCCGGAGAGCGCCAGGGCGTGGCGGCGGTACTCGGCCAGGGCCGCGGCCACCTTCTCCTCCAGCGCGGACCGGCTCTCGGCCGCCCCTTCGAGGCGCTCGATCTCCTCACCGATCTCCCGGCGGCGGGCGAGCACCGCGGTGGCGCTCTCGCCGTGCTTCTTGCACAGGCGCTCGATCGTCGCCAGCCGCTCCTCGACGAAATCGAGCCGCCCCGGATCGACCTCGACGGCGTCGAGGCGGTGCTGGACCGAGCGCGCCACCTCCTCCACCCGGATGCGCGCCTCCTCCAGCTCCGCGCGCCACGCCCGGGCCTCGCCCTCCCAGCCCTCGATCCCTTCGAGCACATCCTCGCTCTGGGCCAGCCGGTCCACCGCCGAGCCCTCGTCCTCCTGCAACAGGGTCGCGGAGGTGCCGAGGGCGTGGATGATCGCCTCGGCGTTGCGCAGCACGGCGCGCTCTTGGCGGAGCTCCTCGTCCTCCCCGGCCGCCAGGTCGGCGGCGTCGATCTCCCGCGCCTGGAAGCGGAGCAGGTCGAGACGCTCCGCGCGCACCCGGTCGTCGCCGGTCACCTCGTCGAGGCGCCCCTGGATCTCCGCCCAGCGGTCGTAGGCCGCGGCCACCCGCTCCAGCAGACCCGTCGCCTCGGCGCCGCCGAACCGGTCGAGCCAGGCGCGCTGGAGGTCGGGGGCGACCAGGCCAAGCTCCTCCCGCTGGCCGTGGATGCGCAGCAGCCAGGGGGCCAGATCGGCGAGCAGCCGCACAGTGGCCGGCTGATCGTTGACGTAGACGCGGTTCCTGCCGCTCTTCTGGATCTCGCGCCGCAGCAGCAGCTCGCCGGCCTGCTCGTCCGGCTGGGCCTCGACCCCGGCCTCGGCCAGCACCTCGCGCCAGCCCTCCCCCACCGGCTCGAACACCCCGGTCACAGTCAGCGTGTCGGCGCCCGAGCGGACCATGTCCGACGACGCCCGCGCGCCGGCCAGCAGCGCCAGGGAGTCGACCACGATCGACTTGCCCGCACCGGTCTCGCCGGAGAGCACGTTGAACCCCGGCCCGAAGTCGACGGCGACGCGGGCGAGGACGGCGAGGTTGCGGACGTGCAGCTCCCTCAGCACGGCGGGATCAGCTCGGGGTCACTGGGTGGTGGGAGTAGTGGAGGTCGGCGAGCACGGGAGGACGGGCAGTTTAGCAGACGGACGATCGAGGTGCCCGCTCGAAATCTCGGGAGCTTGCACTGAGAGATGGCGCCGGGCGAGCCGCCCGCGGCCGGACCCGCTAGCCTGCGGGCGGCGGGTCGTCCGCCGGCTCGACCGTCACCCGGTCGCCGCCGCCGTGCTTGGACCTGTAGAGCGCCTGGTCGGCCGCGCGGAAGAGGTCGTCCGGGTGTTCCATGGACGGCTTCGCCTCGGCGACGCCGATCGAGCAGCTCACCGGCACCTCCCGGTCCATGTAGTGCAGGTCGAGCTCGGCCACCAGGTCGCGGATCTTGCGGGCCAGCAGCGTCGCCCCGGCGATGTCGGTCTCCGGCGTCAGGATGACGAACTCGTCGCCGCCGATGCGGGCGAAGAGCTGCTCCGGGCGGAGCCGCTCGCGGATCATCGAGGCGACCCGCTTGAGCACGAAGTCGCCGCACAGGTGACCGCACGAGTCGTTGACCTCCTTGAACTCGTCCAGGTCGATCAGGATCAGCGCCAGCGGCCGATCGTGGCGCCGCGCGCGGGCCAGCTCCCGTTCGGCCTCCTCCTGGTACTTGCGCTTGTTGTAGATGTCGGTGAGGCCGTCGCGGGTGACCAGGTGGTAGATCGCCTCGTAGTAGGCGTGCTCCACGTCGCGCTCGTGGAGGAACTTGAAATGGACGGCGCCGACCTGGAAGCGGTCGCCGCTGCGCAGCACCTCGGGCTCGCTGACCAGCCGGCCGTTGATGTAGGTGCCGTTGGTGCTGCCCAGGTCTTCCAGGGTGACCGAGTCGCCCCGGTGGACCAGGCGGGCGTGCTTGCGCGACACCGAGAGCACTTCGGGCAGGCTGACCCGGAGCGAGATCGACCGGCCGATGTCCAGGGCTTCGTTCGGCGACAGGCGGTGGCGCACGCCCAGCCGCTTGCCCTCCGGATGGGCGATCAGGATGATGTTCGCCTCCACCCCTTCAGCCAGCTCAGCCGAGCGCTCGCCGCGGACGATGGCGCGGTAGTCCTGGGTGAGGCCGCTCTCGGAGACGGCGGAGAGATCGAACCCGTCCGTGTGGGTGTCGGGGTCGGTTCGGCGGCCCCCGGGGGGGTGAGAGTCGCTGGAGCGTTCCATGGAGGGGGAGCCGTTCGATCGACCGTTCGGCCCGTTCTGCCCAGACGGCAAGGGAGTTCTGAGCTCAGGCTACCACCGCCCTGAACGGGGGGTCAACGCGCCCGATCGGGGCGCTCGCAACACGGCCGCGCGGTTCCGCCGCGCGGCCCCCTACCGCAGGCCGAGCACCGCCTTGGCGGCGTGGCCGGCGATCTCCGGGTTCTCGCGCAGGCGGCGGATCGAGTAGGCGTACCACTCGCTGCCGTAGGGGGTGTAGATGCGCATCCGGTGGCCCTCGTCGATCAGCACCTTGCGCAGCTCCTCGTCGACCCCGAGGAGCATCTGGAACTCGTACTCCTCGCGGCCGAGGCCGCAGCGGTCGATCAGCTCGACGGCGGCGCAGGCCAGGTACTCGTCGTGGGTGGCGATGCCGACGTAAACGCCCTTGCGGAAGAGCTTTTCGAGCGCCGCGACGAAGTTGCGGCGCACCGTCTCGTAGCCCTTCCATGCAGCGGGGCGCGGCTCGATGTAGATCCCCTTGCACAGGCGGACGTTGGCCCCTTGCGCCGGCAGGCCGTCGATGTCCGCCAGGGTGCGGCGCATGTAGGCCTGGAAGACGCAGCCGACGTTGCCGTAGCGCTGGTGGAGGTCGCGGTAGATGCGCAGCGTCGCGTCCGTGGTCGTCCGGTCCTCCATGTCGATGCGCACGAAGTTGCCCAGCTCCTTGGCCCGCGAGACGATCCGCTCGGCGTTGTCGTGGGCCAGGCGCTCCTCGACCTCGAGGCCGAACATGGTCAGCTTGATCGACAGGTTGGAGTCGATCCCCTCGCGCTCGATGGTCTCGAGCACGCGCACGCACTCGTCGGTGAACTGGCTCGCGCGCTCGGCGTCGAGCACCTCCTCGCCGAGCACGTCGAGGGTGGCCATGGCCCCCGAGGCGTTGAGGTCGCGCACCTGGGCGACCGCCTTGTCCAGGGTGTCGCCGGCCACGTAGCGGCTGGCGAAGTGACGCACGATGGGCTTGGGGACCAGCGGCAGGGTGCTGACCACCAGGCGGTTGAACACACTCATCCGTCAGGACCTCCCGCTCGACGCCGGCGACCCGCCGCACACGGCGGCCACCGCGTGCAGCGTTTCAGGACCTCAGGCCGAGACCTCGCCGGTCACCGGGGCCTTCGGGGTGTTTTGGGGGACGTCGACCACCCAGCGGACCGATTTCGAGCACGGGCAGGTGCCGGCGACCCGCCGGAGCGACGGCATCTCGTGGGCCGCCTCCGCCGCCGTCATGTCGCCCGTCCCGACCTTGATCAGCCGGTCCGCGAAGCTCTTGAAATCGCTCGACGCCAGGTAGGACTCCGGGAGTGTCTTCTCCAGGTGCTCCAGGTACTCCGCGGTGGTTTCGAACCGCTCGCCCCGGGACCCGACCAGCTCGAAGGCGGGCACGCCGCGGCGCCGGTAGTAGTTCTTGTCGGGCGCGTAGAGCAGCTCCTCCGGCTTGACGCCGTCCACCGTCTCGCCCTCGAGCAGGCGGTCGAGGGCCTTGTGGGCCGCCGGCAGGTCGAGCTCCGGCAGCCGCGCCCGCAGATAGCGCATGTTCAGGTCGCGCACCACCTTGGAGACCTCGGCGTAGTACTGGTCCTGAGCTTCGGCGTTCTTCATCGGCTTCAGCCCGAACCGCACGTTGGTCGAGCCGCCGCGCTCGTCGCCGAACATCTCGAGCCCTCGCGGCAGCCACTTGTTGATTGCCTTCTGCATCATCTCCATGGAGATGAAGACCTCGCCCTGGGCGGCCTTCTGCGCCCAGCGGCGCATGGGGACGACGCCGGTGGCGAGGTGGAACGCCTCCTCCCGGAGCATCTGCGGCATACTCTCGGCCATCGGCTGGTAGGCGCTGACCTTCTGCATGGCGAGCTGGTACTTGCCGACCCGGTCGATCAGGCAGCAGAAGGTGACGTTGTCGACGAACGAGTCGAAGTCGATGTTGAAGGCGCCCAGGATGTGGGAGCCGGTCTGCATGGAGAGGATCTCTTCGATCAGGTCGGCGCTCGACTGGTCGGAGACGCTCGACCAGTCGTCCTCGACCAGCAGGTGGAGCATCTGGTAGCCGTGGCGCAGCTCCTCGGCCATCATGCGCAGGACCCAGAACTGCTCCTCTTCCTCCTGGGCCCGGGCGAGGGTCAGGCGGTGCTGCTGGATCGAGCCGAACTCGGTCGAGGCCTGGGCCTTGATGGCGCCGAACAGGTGCATCGCCTGGTCGGGGTGCATCTCGGAGGCGCGGACGTACTTGGGCTTGCCCTTCTGGTCGCCGACCTCGATCTCCTTGCACATCCCCATCTCCCGGTAGGCGCACAGCTCCATGCGGGCATCGTTGGGGAAGTGCTTCTCCCAGTTCTCCATCAGGAAGTCGTAGTCGGTGAGGAACGTGTCCTTCCACCGTACGACCGCCTCGTGGTACGTCTTGGGCAAGCTGGCGGTTCGAACGTTCATCTAGGCTGACTCCTCGCTCGGTCTCTGCTTCCGGCGCTGATCTTCACGCCCACGCCTTCCTCCGCTTCCCGCAGCGCACGGGAGGGGGCGTCCCTTTCCCCCGGAGGGTGGGAAAGGGATCGAGGGATTGGGGGGAGATCCCGTGGATCATCCAGGTCGATCGGAGCGGCGAGATCGATGGTGCGGTCACTCTGGTCTCAGTCGTCACGAGCCGGTCACGATCTAAAGGTTCTTGACGTACGCAGTGAGGGGGGCCGGATCGAATCCGAGCGAACGGAAGAACCCGGCCACGTCGTCCATCTCGCCTTCGTCGACCAGGGTGCGGACCTCGGTGGCGCCCTGCTCGCGGAAGTGGCCCAGCATCGCCTCGGCCATCAGGCGGCCGACGGCGCGGCCCCGGAAGTCCGGGTCGACGCCGAGAACCTCGATCCAGCCGGTCGGATGCTCGAGCCCGAAGTCGCCGGAGCGGACCTCGCCGAGCATGAAGCCGACCACCCGTCCGTCGGCCTCGGCGACCACGGGCGCTTCGGGGTCCCTCCGCATGTAGTAACCGAGCCTCCGTTCCCAGACTTCCGGACGGTACTCGCCGCCGATCTTCTCGTCGATCAGCACGATGTCCGAGATGTCGAGCTCGCTCGCCGGTCGGACCTGGACCTCATCACTACGTTCAGCCATCGATTGAGCTCCTGGGTCAGTCGAAGACACGGTGGAAGACGGTGGGCGGGCGGCTGGCGCCGGCCTCGCGCCGGTGGAGCCCCGGGGGCCGACCCGTTCCCACTGGAGACCCGTGGAGACCGATCGAGATCGATCGGGGCCACTCGGGACCTTCGGGTCGGACCCGTCGAGCGCGGGGCGATTCTAACGCGGCGCCGAAGCGCGGGCAAAACGGCTGTCTCCACGGGGCGCTACGCACCGTGTGCCGGCTCACGTATGCTCGGCCGGCCATGGGCACCCCCTCCGCTACACAGTCGTCCCCGCCGCCGCCCACCCGGGTCGCGGAAGCGCCCGGCGGGGTCGCGTCGCCGGAGGCGGGAGGGACCGCTCCGGCCGGCACGGACTGGCGGGTGCACGGCGCGCTGCTCGCGGTCCAGGTGATCTTCGCCGGCTACCACGTCATCGCCAAGGCGGCGTTGGACTACCTCGACCCGTTCTCCCTGGTCGGCCTGCGGGTGCTGCTGGCAACGCCGATCCTGATCGTCGTCGCCTGGAGGGTCGACCGGGTGATGCCGCGGCTGGGCGACCTGGCGATCCTGGCGGGGCTCGGCTTCCTCGGCGTGTTCGCCAACCAGCTCCTGTTCATCAACGGCCTCCAGCACACGGCGGCGACCAACGCCGCGATCCTGATGCCGTCGATCCCGGTGTTCGCGGTCGCCGTCGGCGCCTTGTTCCGGATCGAGAAGGTCGGGCCGTTGCGGCTGGCCGGCATCGTCCTGGCGGCGGTCGGGGCGCTGGTGATGGTCAACCCGCTCCATTTCTCGCTCGCCCACGGCGCCCTGCTGGGCAACGAGCTGATCCTGTCCAACTGTCTCTGCTTCGCCGCCTTCCTGGTGCTCCAGCGGCCGCTGTTGCGCCGGCTTCCGTGGCGGACGGTGATCGCCGGGGCGTTCACGTTCGGCGCGCTCGGTATGGCGTTCGTCACCGGGCCGCGGCTGGCCGCGGTCGACTACGGTGCGTTGCCGGCGGGGGTCTGGTGGGGACTGGGCTACATCGTGCTGTTCCCGACGGTCTTCAACTACTCGCTCAACACGTGGGCGGTGCGGCGGTCGTCGCCGTCGCTGACGGCCGCCTACACGACGCTTCAGCCGGTGGCGACCGCGACGCTGGCGGCGATCTTCCTGGCGGAGTCGCCGGGGTGGGTTCAGGCGGCGGGGTTCGGGTTGATCGCGGGGGGGTTGTGGGTGGTGAGCCGGAACCGCTGAGGGAAGGGCGGGGGGAAGTCTGCGGCGAGGGGGCTGCCGGGAGCGGCCCGAGAGCCCCGGCTGCCGGGACGCCGCGCGTTCGCTGCCAGGACGGGGTTCAGCGCGCGGCTCGACATGGCCCGCGCGTGTCCGGTGGTTCCTGGTCGCCGTTCCCGCGGGCGCGGTCCATGACGCCCTCTGCCGGGGCTCTCGGGCCGCTCCACCTGCGAAGTGTTCGCCTTTCCACGCCCCGCTCAACCAGGTGGCGGGAGAAGGGGGGGATGGTCGGTGGGTTGGTGACCCGGGCGACCCCGTTGAGGAGACGGGGCGAGCAAGGACGTCTCCAGTTTCGCCCTTCGGTTGGGGTGGGACGATCGGTGGGTTGGTGACCCGAACAACCCATTTGAGGAGACGGGGCAGGGCGGGGCGGGCGCGCGGTCCACGGGGTGCTCGGCGAGCGCGACCCCACCTCCCCCGCCAAGAGCTCCCGAGGCACGGGGCGGGTGGGGGCGTCCCTCGCCCCCCGCGAGGGGGGAGAGGGACCGAGGGTGTTGGGGGGTGATCCCGTCAGGACGCGGCGGGGCTCGCCTTCTTCATCGACTCCGGGACGTGCTCGTGGGCGTGGTAGCTGGAGCGGACCAGGGGGCCGGCTTCGCAGTGGAGGTAGCCCAGCGACATGGCGTAGTCGCGGTACTCGGCAAACTGGTCCGGGTGGACGTAGCGGTCGACCGGCAGGTGCTCGCGGGTCGGGCGCAGGTACTGGCCGATCGCGAGGACCTGGACCCCGGCGTTCCGGATGTCGCGGATGGTGCCGTAGAGCTCCTCGTCCTGCTCCCCCAGGCCGACCATGACCGAGGTCTTGACCCGCCCTTCGTACTCCCCCGCCTCGACCCGGCGGGCGGCGTCGGCCAGCAGGCCGAGGCTACGCTCGTAGCTCGACCCGGGGCGCGCCTGGCGGTACATGCGGGGCACGGTCTCCATGTTGTGGGAGAAGACCTCCGGCCGGGCGGCGAGGACGATGTCGAGGGCGTCCGCCACGCCGCGGAAGTCGGGGGTCAGGACTTCGACCGCGCACTCCGGGCTGCTCCGGTGGATCGCCTCGATGGTCTCGCGGAAGTGGTTTGCGCCGCCGTCGGGGAGGTCGTCCCGGTCGACAGAGGTGATCACCGCGTGGGAGAGGCCCATGGTCGCGACGGCCTGGGCGACGTGCTCCGGCTCGGCCTCGTCGACCCCCGGCGAGGGGCGGCCGGTGTGGACCGAGCAGAAGCCGCAACGGCGCGTGCAGGTGTCGCCGAGGATCATGAAGGTGGCCGTGCCGTGCTCGCCCCAGCACTCGTAGATGTTCGGGCAGCGGGCCTCGGTGCAGACCGTGTTGAGGGAGAGGTTCCCGACCAGCTTCTTGACCTTCTGGAACTTCTCGGGGGTCGCCAGCCGGATGCGCAGCCAGTCGGGCCGGGGCTCGCGCCGGCGGTCGCCGGCGGGCGACGTGCCGGCGTCCGGACGGCGTCCGGCCTGGGCCTCCGAAGTGGACCCGATCTGGACGAGCTGCGGCGGAGAGGTCTTACTCATGGTGAGGGCTCCCGGAGGGTTCGCGGAGAGTTCGGGCGGGCGCGGCGAGCGATCGGGCAAGCGGTCGGGCGCGATTGGGCGCGGCGGCCCGGGGTGCTGCCAGCGGGCGCGGTGCCCGGCCTCGGCTCATCGTACGACAACCGGCCGGGGCGGCCAAAGATTCTCCGGCCAGAGCCTGCCGCCGGGTCAGCCGCCTCCCGGTCAGGCCGAGGGGACGCCCCCGGCTCCGTCTTCGGCCTCGTCGTCGAACACCGACCCGAAGAAGATCGACCGGCGGCGCGCCAGCATCTCGCCGAGCGCCGCCTCCATCCGCCGCCGCACCTCGGTGCTGAGCGCGCGCACGACCTCGGGGTCCTCGGCGTCCTCGGGGCCATGCTCCCGCTCGACGTGGAGCGGCGCGAGCACCCGGGTATGCCATTTGGACGGCAGCGGCACCGGCAGCAGGGGGAAGGTCGGCGTGATCGGCAGGTAGGGCCACTCGGTGAGGCGCTGGAACCAGGGCCAGTCGATCCGCCCGAGGATCGGGTAGATCTCGGCGCTGCCGACGGTGACGAACGGGATGATCGGCGCGCGGTTGCGCAGCGCCATGCGCACGTACTCGTCCCGCCCGAACCGGCCCAGCCGGTAGGCCCTGCGGTACGGGGTGAAGGCGCCGTCGATCCCCTCCGGGAAGATCCCCACCAGGCCGTCGCGCTCGAGCACCCAGTCGGCGTTCTCCCGGCACGCCATGACACCGCCCAGCTTGGTCATGAAGTTGGCCAGGAACGGGAACTTGGTCAGGGTCGGGTGGAGCAGGAAGCGGGGGTAGCGCCCGGTCTCGCGCACCAGCAGGTGGAGCGCCATGGCGCCGTCGTAGGGCATGAACCCCCGGTGGACGCCGGTGAGCACGCCGCGGCCGGAGCGCGGCACGTGCTCCAGCCCGCGCGCCTCGATCCGCCAGTAGGCGTCGTGCAGGAAACGGAAGAGGGTCCGGCCGTAGCGGGCGACGTAGGCCCGGTCCATGCCGAACGGGTCGAGCCCGCCGCGACCCCACTCCCAGGGGTCGCCCGGGTCGCCGCCGTCGCGGTCGCTCGGGCGCTCCCGGACGCCGGGGCGGGCCACCGGCTCGGCCGCCGCCCCGATCTCCAGGCCGATCCCCAGTCCGATCCCCGGTCCGGCCGCCAGTCCGGCCGCCACCTCCGCGGTCGACCGCCGGGCGACGAACCCCAGCTCCCGCGCCGCCCGCTCGCCGCTCGCGGTCCACGGGTAGCGCAGGAAGTCGGGACGCCCCGGGGCATGGGCACGGCCGGTCGGTCCGAGCAGGCGGCGGACCAGCCGCTGGAGCCACAGCGGCACGGGGAGACGATGGCCGCCGGCCAGGCGGATCGCCCGGTGCACCGGCGCCGGCCGGCGGGGGACGATGTTGTAGGCGCCGGCGCCCACTGTCTTTGCCGCCAGGGCGCGCTCGATCGCCCGCGCCAGGTCGCCGGGGTCGAGGAGCTGGATCGACGGATCGAACCCGGGGACGGTGAAGGCGAACGGCGGCGTCAGGAGCCGGCTGAAGAACCCGCGCCCGCCGCGGACCGCCCGCGGAGCGGCCCGGAGGACGACGACGGCGGCTCCCGAGGCCGGCCCGTTCCCGTCGAGCCCGCCCGCCGCATCCGCCCCTTCGGCATCTCGGACGGTCGCGACCTCCCCACCCTCTCGGGCCTCCCCGTCGCCTCCGATACGCGCCGCCAGCTCTTCGAGGGCGATCCAGGAACGGCTCCACGGATGGGCCACCGGGTTCGGCTGGAACCGGTCCTCGGACAGGAGCCCGGGGTGACGGTGGCTCGGCGGATGCACCTCGGTGCTCGACAGGACGACGATCCGCGGGACGCCGGCCCGGAGCGCCGCCTCGAGCACCGTCCGGGCGTCGTCCAGGTCGACGGCGACCCGTGGATCGCGCGGGCGGGAGCCGGCGTCGTAGACCAGGGCCGCCGCGCCGGCGAGCGCCTCGTCCGATGGCCGGCCGTCGGCCAGCCGCCAGGCGCCCTCCCCTCCCGGCTCAGTGCCCAGCCGCGTCCCTCCGGTTTCGACCGCGTCGGCCTCCGCCTCGACCTCGACCTCGACCTCGGCCGCCACCGCGCCGGCTCTCACCCTACCGGTCCGGGCGCCGCCGCGTTCGAGCGCCTCGAACAGGGCCTCGACCTCCCGGTCGCGGGCCGCTCCCCGCCGCCGGCAACCGGCCACCAGCAGGGCGCCCTCCCGCCGCCCCGGAGCGTGCTCGCCCGGCCCCCCGCCAGTCCGCGGGCGGCTCGCCGCCGCCGCTCTCCCCACCCGCGCCGCCCTCTTCCCCATCGGCTCCGGCGCCGGGCCGTCGCTCATCCGGCCCCCGACGCGGCGCCGAGCTCGCGCGGCGCCGCCGTGTCCAGGCCCACCCGGGCTCCCAACAGCGCCTCGGCGGCTCGCAGGGCGGAGACGATCACCGGCGTGATGCCACCGCCGGGGCGGGTCCAGTGGCCGGCCAGGTAGAGGTCGTCCACCGGGGTGCGGACGGCGGGGCGTCCGTCGCCGAGCTGGTCGGGCGACATCTCCCAGCCGAGCATGGCGCCGGCGGTGTTGAGGGTGAAGCGCTCCGAGGTCCGGGCGGAGGCGGAGAGCTTGACCACGATCTTGTCCGAGACCCCGGGGATCACCCGCTCGAAATGGTCGAGCACGAACGTCTCGACCTCCCGTTTGTGCGCCTCCCAGTCGGTGATCGCGCCGTAGTCGAGCTCCTGGACCTTCTGCAGGATGACGATCTGACCGCCGTCCGGCGCCAGCCCCGGCTCGTAGAGGGTCGGCGCGAAGACCTTGCAGATCAGCCCGTCGCGGCCGACCCGCTCCGGGTCCCAGTGCTTCCAGTAGTAGCCCTGGGCCTCCGCCAGCACCTCGGACGGCACGTCGCGCAGGCCGATGTGGGTGAGGAAGCAGGGAAAGGTCGGCCGCAGGCGACGGACCTCTGCCAGCGCCCGGGACAGCGCCTCGTCGCCCACCACCCCCGGCGCGAGCAGCCGCTCGTAGGTCTGGAGCAGGTCGGCGTTCGAGATCACCGCGCCGGTCCGCACGCTCCAGCGGCCGGTGAGGGCGCCGCGCACGGTCTCGAGCTCGACCCCGCGTGCGGCTCCGTCCTCGACGACGATGCGCTCCACTCGGGTCGACATGAGGATGTGGCCGCCGCGCTGCTCGAAGCGCAGCGCCAGCTCGTCGGCGAACGCCTGGGAGCCCCCTTCGGGGTAGTAGTTGCCGAGGAAGTAGCTCAGCCGGAGCATGGAGTCGAAGACGAACGACGTCCGGTCCGGCGGCGAGCCCCAGTGGGGGCAGTCGGCGGTCAGCACCAGCTTCAGGCGCTCGTTCTCGAAGTAGCGGTCGAGCACCTGGCGGACGGTCAGGTCGCGGTAGCGCTCGAGCCGCGGCGTCGAACGGCCGCGGAAGTAGGCCAGGAGCCCCAGGAGATAGGCATCGCGCACCTCGACGAAGAACGCGTCGAGAGCCTGCGCCTCGTCCGGGAACTCGGCCGCCAGGCGCCGGCGGTAGGCGTCGTAGTCCGCCGGCACCACGAACCGGGAGCCGTCCGGCAGGTGAAAGGTGTCGACCGGGTCCATCTTGACCCAGCCGGTCTCGACCCCGAGGTCGCCGAGCAGCCGCCCGGTGAGGGTGTCGGGGTTGCCCAGGAGGGGGTAGAAGTGGGTGGCGGCGTCGAAGGTGTAGCCGGCCCGGCGGAAGGTCGAGCAGAAGCCGCCGGCCATGTAGTGCTGCTCCACCAGCAAGACCGAGAGCCCTTCGCGGGCGAGCAGGTTGCCGGCCACCAGGCCGCCGACGCCGGAGCCGATGACGACGGCGTCGTAGGACGGTCGGGGCCCGGTCTCGCGCAGGCCGCGGAACGGTCGCTTCAACCGGCCGCTCCGCTGTCCGGGTCGCTCGCGCCCGGCCGGGGCTCCTCCGGCCGGTTGCGGCCGTAGCTTTCGTGGGCGGCCACGAGCTGCCCTTCGGCCAGGGCGGCGGCCATCGACAGCTCGCCGGCCAGCAGCGTGGCGGCGACGATCTCGGCCAGCTTGCGGGCCTTGCCGTCGCCGGCACAGCCGAGCATGGCGAGGCATTCGGGCGCCGTGCCGAGCCCGGTGCCGCCGCCGACGGTCGCCACGGTCAGCGACGGCAGGGTCACCGAGGCGTACAGGTCGCCTCCTTCCGTGCGCTCGAAACGGGTGATCCCGACCGCGGCGTTGGCGACGTTGGCCACGTCCTGGCCGCAGGCGATGAACAGCGCGGTCAAGCCGTTGGCGAGGTGGCCGTTGTAGCCGAGGGTGCCGGCCTGGAGGTGGCCGACCACCGTGTGCTCCCACAGGTCGACGATCCGCTCCGGCGTCGACCGGAGCACGGAGCGCACCGCCCGCCGCGGGACCAGCGCCCCGGCCGTGGCGCGCTTGCCCTTGCCGCCGGCCAGGAGCGAGCCGCTCGCCCGCTTCTCGGACATGGCGCCGCTGAACAGCAGGAAGCGCTCGGCCGAGGTGTGCTCGACGATCCAGCGGCAGACCGCCTCGCCGGCGGCCGCGATCATGTTCATGCCGTGGGCGTCGCCGGTGGCGAACGACAGGGTGACGATCAGGTCGCGGCCGGCCGGCCGGCACTCGACGTCGACCAGGCGGCCGTGGCGCGTGGTCGCCCCGGCCACCTCCCGGAGCTCGTCGAGGCGCGCCGCGATCTCGACCGCCGCGCCGTGGGCCGCGTCCACGTCCGGGAAGCAGACGATCGGGCAGACGCGGTTGCGGTCGAGGGAGACCCTCGCCGTGGCGCCGCCGGCCCGGGTGATGGCGGCCATGCCGCGCTCGTAGGAGCGCACCAGGGCACCCTCGGTGGTCGCCAGGGGGATGTAGAACCGGCCGCGGGCGTGCTCCCCCTGGACCGCCAGCGGGCCGGCCACGCCGAGCGGCACCTGGCAGGCGCCGACCGGGTTCTCGACGTTGCCGCGCATGGCCTCGCTCGAGATCGAGTACGAGCCCACCTGCTCGAGCGACGCACCGGTCACGGCCTCCACCCAGGCGCGCCGCTCGGCGACCTGCTCCCGGGAGTAGCCCTGGCCGGCGAGCCGGGGGACGAGCCCCGACCCGTCGTCGGCCGGCGGGTTCTGCGTGATGTGTCGCGCCATCGGTCGGTCCTGATCGGCTGCTCTCAAGAAGGTCTCGACTTATTCTAGCCGGTCGATACGTCCGGTGATGCGAGGGCCGCGCCGTCCCGCCTCGTGAGCGGAGGCCGGCCGGCGTCTCAGTAGCCGAGCTCCTTCTTCACCGTCTCGGTCAGCGCGTCGTTGCCTTCGACGCTCAGGCTCCCGGCGCCCCGCTCCGCCGGGAACATCGGCCGGCGGTACATCGGCAGGGTCTCGGTGCGCAGGTGGGCCAGGTTCTGGTGCCCGCGGCGGCTGGCCCGTTCGTGGCGGAGCGCGCCGACGTCGACCGGGGCGAAGACGATCTTCTCCCCCGGACCCGGGTCGGCCTGGGCCAGGATGCGGCCGTCGAAATCGACCACCATGCTGCCGCCCGGCCAGGAGAACGGCGGGTAGTGGGCCAGGCTCGCCGCCTGGTTCGACGCCACCACGTAGGCGACGTTCTCGAGCGCCCGGCAGCGGTTGACCACGGTCCACCAGTCCATGGGCCGGGTCGCCCCCCAGGGGTCCATGTAGGCGGAGACCCGGATCAGCACCTCGGCGCCGTTGGCGGTGAGCTGGCGCAGGGTCTCCGGGAACAGCCAGTCGTAGCAGATCGCCGCGCCGAGCTTGCCGATCGGCGTGTCGGTGACCGGGTAGATCTCGTCGTCGTAGCCGGGCAGGTCGTGGGGGCTGGCGTGGACCTCCCAGGGGAGCCAGGGGTAGACCTTGCGGTACTTGGCCAGGATGCCGCCGGGCCCGATCAGGCAGGTCGTGTTGAACACCACCTCGCCCCACCGGCTCTCGTCTTCCAGCCGCTCGAGGAAGGTGCCGGTCTGGATGTAGATCCCGTGCTCCCGGGCCTTGGCGACGTAGCGCTCGGTGTGCTCGTTGGGAATCGTCACGGCCAGCTTCTCGTGCAGCTCGTGAACCGTCGGGTAGACCGGCGCCGCGTGGGCGAACTCGGGAAAGACCACCAGCTTGACCGGCAGGAAGGGTGCGTAGCCGGCCACCGCGCTGTCGATCATGTGGAGCATACGGTCGACGTGGGCGGCGACTCCCGAGCGATCCGCGGGGTTGGGAAAATCGACCTGGCAGGCCGCGGCGGCGTAACGGAGGGCGGTGGCTTCCATGAGCGCCGACAGTAGCAGGAGGCGGGCCCGGCGCCCTTGACACTCCAGCGCCGGAGCGCCCAGACTGCGCCTGGACTCCGGACCGATCGCCCGCTTCGCCCGGGCGGAGCGGGCGAGCTGGTCGCTGGTGGTGAGAGTCCGGTCCGGCCGCGTCTGGGCGCTCGAGCCGTCGACGGTGTACCGTTCG
This sequence comes from uncultured Acidobacteriota bacterium, assembly GCA_963843755.1. GTDB lineage: Bacteria > Acidobacteriota > Thermoanaerobaculia > Multivoradales > DATKCC01 > CAWJLS01. Next base: position 19,800 of record CAWJLS010000007.1, on the reverse strand, counting down.
CTGGTTCGGACCATCCGCTATGGCGTCCGGACCACCGCCATGCCGCTCTCTCGCGAGATCTTCCTCCAGGACCCTTCCGAGGCCGGCGCGCCGGAGGGACGGGAGCGTTGAGCCCCCTCCTGCGGTCTGGCCGCGCGGCAACGGCCCGGACGATGCGTCGGACGGGGGTCCGGCCTGCGTACGGGGCCCGGCTCGCTCTGGGGGCCCGACCCGCCCTTGCTGCCCTGCTGACCGGGTTGGCCGGGCTCACCCTCTGGATCGTGGGGATCGTGTTCGCGGCGCTGCCGGGGCCGCCGCTCGGGGCCGCCGAGCCCGCCGCCGCGCCGAGCGCCACGCCGGCCGCCGCCGCCGCCCCCGTGTCGACCCCCGCCTCGGCCGCCGCCTCGACCGCAAAGCCGGCCCCCTGGTTCGAGAACCGCGCCGCCGCCGCCGGCGTCGACCGTCCCCACCACAACCGCCGCTTCCACAACCCGTACGCCCGAATCATGGAGGGCTACACCGCCCTCGGCGCCGCGGTCGCGGTGGCCGACTACGACGGCGACGGCTTCGACGACCTGTTCGTCACCGACTCCTCGGAGGACGGCGCCAACCTGCTCTACCACAACGACGGCGACTTCACCTTCACCGAGGTGGGCGAGAAGGCGGGCGTGGCCCAGGGCAACGACGCCGAGGACGCGACCGCTGACGCCCTCTGGTTCGACTGCAACGGCGACGGGCTGGAGGATCTCTTCGTCGTCCGGTTCGGCCAGAGCCTCCTCTACCGCAACCGGGGCGACGGCACCTTCGAGGACATCACCGCCAGGGCCGGCCTGACGCGGCGCCTCAACTCGATCGTGGCGATCGCCTTCGACTACGACGGCGACGGCGACCTCGACCTGGTCCTGGGCAACTACTTCCAGCCGGTCGACCTGTTCGACCCGGACACGCCGCGCTTCTTTCCCGAGAGCTTCGAGACGGCGGACAACGGCGGCGGCGTGACCCTCTACCGCAACGATGGCGTGCCGGCGGGGTCTGATCAGCCCGCGGTGCCCCATTTCACCGACGTCACCGACGCCGCCGGCCTCGGCGGTCACACCGGATGGAGCCTCGACCTGGGCCATGTGGACGCCGATCTCGACGGCGACCAGGATCTGTTCGTGGCGTCCGATTTCGGCACCGACCGCTTCTTCGTCAACAACGGCCCCTCGCCCCAGGGGACCACGTTCACCGACGTGACGAAGACGACCATGGGGATCGACACCAAGAAGGGGATGAACGCCGACTGGGCCGACTTCGACAACGACGGCCTGTTCGACCTGTTCGTCACCAACATCACCGACGAGTACATGCGCGAGGGGAACTTCCTCTGGCACAACGACGGCGACCTGTCGTTCACCGACGTGGCGCAGGAGACCGGCACCTACGACACCGGCTGGGGTTGGGCGGGCAAGTTTTTCGACTACGACAACGACGGCTGGCTCGACCTCTACGTCGCCAACGGCTGGGTCTCCGGCGGGCCGGACAACTACGTGCTCGACATCTTCCAGCTCATCGTCGACCCGAAGGCCGACCTGGCCGACGCCCGCAACTGGCCGCCGATGGGGGACAAGACCCTCTCCGGCTACGAGCGCAACGTCCTGTTCCACAACCAGGGCGGAACCCTCTTCCGCGACGACGCCAGGCGCCACGGCCTCGACTCGATCGCCGACGCCCGCGGCATCGCCGTGGCCGATTTCGACAACGACGGCCGGATGGACCTGTTCGTCACCAACGCCGGCGCCAAGCCCGACCTCTACCGCAACGTCCTGCCGACCGGCGCCCACTGGCTGGAGCTGGTGCTCGAAGGCGCCGGCGCCAACCGCCGGGCGATCGGCGCCCGGGTGACGCTGCACGCCGGCACCGCCCCCGCCGGACGTCCGGCCCAGGCCCCCGCGCTCCAGACCCGGTTCGTCAACGGCGGCAACGGCTTCGCCTCCCAGAGCACCCGGCGCATCCATTTCGGCCTCGGCGACGAGACCGCGATCGGCAGCCTGGAGATCGTCTGGCCGTCGGGCCGGCGCCAGGTGTTCGAGACCGTGGGAACCGACCGGATCCTCCGGGCGGTCGAGGGAAACCCGCGCCTCGAACCGTTCGTGCCCGGAGGGCCCCGCGCGACCGCGCCGGCTTCCGAGACCGCCCCACTCTCCCCATCCGGGGACACCACCCCCAAGGAGCCCCATCGATGAACGTCGCCCTGGTCCTGTTCCTGGCGCTCGCCGCCCTGCCGCCGTCTGTTCTCGCCACCCTGACCGCGCCGCCGGTACCGCCGGCCGAGCTGTTCGAGCAGGGGATGGCGGCCGCGGAGGCGGGGAGCGCAGACCAGGCCGTGGCCCTGCTCGAGCAGGCCGCCGCGCTGGCGCCGACGAACCTGCGCTACGGCGCCGAGTACCGCCAGGCGGCGATCGCCGCCAAGGCCTGCGACCGCTCGATCGCGTTCTTCGAGGGGCTGGCCGCGGCCCACCCGGAGTCGGCGGACGTCCGGCTCAACTGGGGCTACGCCTACGTCGACAAGATCCCGGACGCGGGCGCGGTGACCGGGGTGATCCTGGCCAACACGGCGCTCACCCACTTCACCGAGGCGATCGAGCGCGACCCGACCTGGCTCGCCCTCTACACCCGGGGCAACAGCTACGTCTACTGGCCGGCGATCTTCAAGCGGGCGAAGCTCGGCATCGCCGACCTGGAACGGGCGGTCGAGCTCTCCGAGCAGCGCGAGCCCCGGCGCTACTACGCCCACGCCTACGCCGCCCTGGGCGACGGCTGGTGGCGGCTGAAGGACCTGGACACGGCGCGAGAGGTCTGGCGCCGAGGGCTGGAGAAGCTGGCCGCCGTCGCCCCGCTGCCCGACCTCGAAGAACGGCTGGCGCTCGACGACAAGGCGCTCGACGCCTACCTCAAGGATCACTACGCCATCGGCAAGCGGGTGGAGACCGACCTGCACGAGCTGTGGCAGGAGGGGGAGGAGCCGTGAAGCTGCTGGCACACCTCGCCGCCCTCGCAGTGCTGGCGGCCACCCCGGCACCACCGGCGACGCCGACAGGGCCGCCGGCCGGCGCGGCGCCGGCGATCCGCTTCGAGGAGATCGGCCACGCGGCCGGCGTCGATTTCGTCCACTCGACCCGCAGCTTCGGCGACCGCCACAAGGCCCAGGTGCTCGAGATGTTCACCGACGGCGGCGCCGCCGTCGCGGTGGGCGACTTCGACGGCGACGGCTACGACGACCTCTTCCTGACCGACTCGGGCGAAGGGCGCCCGAACCACCTGCTGCGGAACCTCTACGGCGACACCGGCAAGCTCCGTTTCGAGGACGTAGCCGTCGCGGCCGGGGTCGCTGGCGGCAACGACGCCCACTCGATCGTCGCCGACGGCCTGTGGGTCGACTTCGACGACGACGGGCGGCTCGACCTGCTGGTGTCGCGCTTCGGCACGCCGTTGCTGTACCGGAACCTCGGATCGTCCGCCTCCGGAGCGGCGCCAGGCTCCCCCGTCCGCTTCCAGGAGGTCTCGCAGGCCGCCGGCCTCACCCAGTTCGCCAACACCATCTCCGCCATCGCCTTCGACTACGACGGCGACGGCTGGCTCGACCTCCTGTTCGGCAACTACTTCCGGGCGGTCGACCTGCTCGACCTGGACACGCCCCACGTGCTGCCCGACAACCTGGACGACGCCGACAACGGCGGCGGCGTGACCCTGTGGCACAACGTGCCGGCGGCCTCGGTCCCCGGCGCCGACGGCTCCCTGACCGGCGGGCGGGCGTTCGTCGACGTCACGGCCGCGGCCGGGCTCGCCCACCACAAGGGGTGGTCGCTCGACCTCGGCCACGGAGACCTGGACAACGACGGCGACCAGGACGTCTACGTCGCCTCCGACTACGGCACCGACCGGCTGTTCATGAACAACGGCGACGGCACGTTCACCGACGCCACCGAGAAGGTCCTGGGCTTCGACACCAGGAAGGGGATGAACGTCGACATCGCCGACTACGACCGCAACGGCTGGCTGGACGTCTACGTCACCAACATCACCGACGAGTACATGCAGGAGTGCAACATGCTGTGGAGCAACGTCGGCGACGGGACTTTCCTCGACCTGGCCCGGGAGACCGGCACCTGCGACACCGACTGGGGCTGGGGGGCGAAGTTCGGCGACTTCGACAACGACGGCTGGGAGGATCTGTACGTGGTCGACGGGTTGCGCTCGGCGGGTGACGAGAACTACATCCCGATGCTGCTCCAGACGATCATCACCCCGGGGGTCGACTTCACCGACCTCGACAGCTACCCGGACATCGGCGACCGCACCTGGAGCGGCTACCAGCCCCAGCGGCTGTTCCGCAACCGGGGGGACGGCACCTTCCGCGAGATGGCGGCCGAGGCGGGGATCGACAACAGGCTCGACGGCCGGGGGATCGGCATCGGCGACTTCGACCACGACGGGCGCCTCGACCTGGTCCAGTCGAACGCCCGCCAGCGGGCGCTGCTCTACCACAACGTCACCGCCTTCGCCGCGGGCGCCGGCCACTGGGTCGAGCTGCGGCTCGAAGGCGACGGGATCGACCGGGGCACCGCCGAGTCTGGCGCGAAGCCGCCCGATCCCAGGCAACCCGGCTCGAACCGCGGCGCCATCGGCGCCCGGGTCACCGTCACCCTCACCGGTGGCGTCAAGCTCCTGCGGGAGGTCGCCTGCGGCAACGGCTACGCCAGCCAGTCGAGCACCCGGGTGCATGTCGGCCTGGGGACGGCGGCCACCGGACAGGCGATCGAGAAGGTCGAGATCCGCTGGCCGGACGGCACGGTCCAGGTGCTCGACGGCGAGGACGGCAAACCGCCGGTGCCGATCGACGCGGTCAGCCGCATCGTCGAAGGGATCGGGGTGGCCCCGTGAGGCACGACGCCGCCCTGCTCGCCGGGCTGCTCCCCAGTCTGCTGGTCGGTCTGCTGGCCGGTCTGCTGGTCGGCCCACTTCCCGCAGGCGCCGCCCCGGCGGCGGACCCGCCTCCTGAGACGCCTCCCGCCGCGGAAGCCGGCGCACCAGCCGGCTCGCCCCGGACCGAGGCCGAGCGGGCGGCTGCGCTCTGGCACCACCGCAACCTCGGCAAGGCGCTCTACGAAAGCCCGGCGACCCAGTACGACGCCGTCGGCGAGCTGCGCAAGGCGCTGGCGCTCGCCCCCGACTCGGCCCGCGAGCGGGTCAACCTGGGGCTCGCCCTGCTCCGGGCCGGCAAGACCGACGAGGGGATCGCCGAGCTCGAGAAGGCCCAGAAGCAGGACCCGTCGATCCCTCACACCTGGTTCAACTTAGGGATCGCCTTCAAACGCCAGTCGGAGTACGACCAGGCGATCACCCAGCTCGAAGGGATGGCCGAGCGGGTGCCGGACGAGCCGATCACCCACTACAACCTGGGGGTCCTCTACCGCCTCCAGGGGCAGCCGGAGCGGGCGCTCCAGGAGCTCGAGACGGCGACCCGGCTCGACCCCCGGCTCGCCGGCCCCCACTTCCAGCTCGCCACCGCCTACCGCCAGGCCGGCCGGACCGAGGAGGCCGAGCAGGAGATGGCGACCTTCCGGGAGCTCAAGGCGGCCGGCTCCGGCCAGGAGGACCTGGAGTGGAGCTGGTACTCGGAGCTCTACGACACGGTCGAGCCGGAGGCACAGCCCGCGCCGGGCGCCACGCCGCGGTTCACGGCTGAGACGCTGGGGATGGCCGGCAGCGGACCGGCCGACGCTTCGTCCGCGGCCACCGTCGGCCTCATCCTGCTCGCCGCCGACGGCGACGACCGCCCCGACCTGCTGGCCTGGTCGGACCGGGGCATCCGTCTCTTCCCGGGCGGGGAGAGGGCCGCCGGAGACGATTTCGGAGAGCTCGGTTCCCTGCGCGAGGTCCGGGCCGTGGCGGCGGGCGACCTGGACAACGACGGGCTCGACGATCTCTTGGTGATCTCCGCCGACGGCGTCTCCCTGTGGGCCAACCGGAGCGGGGCCGGCAGGGCGGGCTCGAAAGGCGCAGCGGACGAGATGAAGGCGGCGGCCGGCGCGGACGAGGCGGGCAGCTCCGGCGCCCCTGACCAGTCCGCCGACTCCGACCGATCGGGAGGCTCCGCCGGTCCGAGCGCTCCCCACGGCGGCGCCCACTTCGAGCGCCTGACCGGGGCGCTGCCTTCCGGCGCCTCTGCCGACGCTGGCGCTGACACCGCCGCCGGTGCCGACACCTCGAACGCCGCCGCGACGGCCGCCTCACCGGCCGCGCCGGCCAAGTCGGCGAACCCCTGGGCGGACCGGGCGGTCGATCGCGCCGTCTGGCTCGACGTCGATCACGACTACGACCTCGACCTCCTGCTGCTCGGCCCCGAGCCCGCCTTCCTGCGCAACGACGGCGACGGCACCTTCAGCGACCGCACCGACCGGTTCCCGTTCGTCGCGCTCGGGGACGGCGTGCGGGTCACCGCGGCGGCGCGGATCGACGTCCAGGCCGACAGCCAGGCGACCAACCTGGTGGTCGCCGCGTCCGACGGTTCGGCCACGCTCTACCGCGACCTGCTGGGCGGCGTCTACGAGGCGCGGCCGCTCCCCGCCCTGGCCTCCGGCCTGAGCACCAAGTCGGCCACCAAGCCGGGCGCCACGCGGCAGCTCCTGGCAGCCGACGTCGACCACGACGGCTGGACCGACCTGGTGGCGACCGGCCCGGGCAGTGTGACCGTGCTGCGCAACGATCACCAGGAGGGGTTCGAGGCGGTGGCCGTGCCGGACGGCGACAGCCAGGACGACCAGCACGGCGGCGGGCCGATCGCCCTGCTCGACCTGGACAACCGGGGTGCCGGCGACCTGGCGGTCGGCGACATGGGAACCGGGGCAATCGACCTGCTCTGGGACCGCGGGCGCGGGACCTTCGAGCCGTCCGGGCACTCCGTCGCCGCGGCGGTAGATCTCGAGGATCAGGCCGGTCGAGCGACCCGGGACCAGCCGAGCGCGGCCTTCGTCGCGGACCTGACCGCGGCCGACCTCGATGGCGACGGCCGCACCGACCTGGCGGCCATCGATGGAGCCGGTGTCGTGCGCGTCCTGACCAACGCCACCGAGACGAGCAATCACTGGCTCCGCATCGGCCTGACCGGGGTCAAGAACCCGCGCCTGGCCCACGGCGCCGAGATCGAGGTCAAGGCGGACACCCTTTACCAGAAGCGACTCTACGACGGCGTGCCGATCGTCGTCGGCCTGGGCGACCGGACCGAGGCGGACACGGTGCGGATCACCTGGCCCAACGGGCTGATCCAGAACGAGATCCGCCAGCCGGCCGACACGTTCCAGCGCTACCGGGAGGCGCCCCGCCTGTCCGGCTCGTGCCCGATGATCTTCACCTGGAACGGCAAGTCCTTCCAGTTCATCACCGACGTGCTCGGCGTCGCCCCCCTCGGGGCGAGCGCCGGCGACGGCACCTACTTCCCCGTCGACCACGACGAGGGCATCCGCATCCCGGGCAGCGCCCTGGCCCGGCGGAACGACGGCCGCTACGAGATCCGGGTCACCGAGGAGTTGCGCGAGGTCGCCTTCCTGGACGAGATCCGGCTGGCGGCGGTCGACCACCCGGCGGACGTGGAGATCCTGACCAACGACAAGTTCAAGGGGCCTCCCTTCCCCGAGCACCGGCTCTACGGCGCGAGCCGGCCGCTCCACCCGGTCGCCGCCATCGACGGCCGGGGGCGCGACGTCCACGAGCGGCTGGCGGCCCGGGACGCGGTCTACCCGGACGGGTTCGCAAGGCACCCGGACGGCATGGCCGACCTCCACACCCTGACCCTCGACTTCGGCCCCGAGGCCTACCAGGGGCGGGCGCTCCTGGTGCTCTCCGGCTGGGTCGACTGGGCCGACGGCTCGACCTTCCTCGCCGCTTCACAAGGCAGTGGACCTGACCATGTGGGCCTCGAGCTGCCGTCGCTCCAGGTCCAGGACGCCTCCGGACGCTGGGTGACCGTGCTCGACGACATGGGCATCCCGGCCGGCAAGCCGAAGACCATCGCCGTCGACCTGACCGGGCTGCTGCCCGCCGGCTGGCACAAGCTCCGGATCGTCACGAGCCTGTGCGTCTACTGGGACGAGATCTACCTCTCGCCCGACCCCGACCCGCCGACCGTCCACCGCACGGAGATCCCCCTCGACCGCGCCGACCTCCACTTCCGCGGCTTCTCGCGCGTGGTGATCCACCCGGAGCGCAAGCAGCCGGAGCGCTTCCTCTACGCCGAGCGCCGCCCGTCGACCGGCGCGATCGAGGTCTGGAACCCGACCCCCGGGCTCTACACCCGCTACGGCGCGGTGGGCGAGCTGCTCCGGACTCTCGACGACCGCTTCGTGGTCATGGGCTCGGGCGACGAGGTGCGCATGGTGTTCGATCCGTCGGACCTGCCACCGGTGCCCGCCGGCTGGACACGGGACTTCCTGCTGCTGGTCGACGGCTGGGCGAAGGACGCCGACGCCAACACCGCCTACTCCCAGACGATCGAGCCGCTGCCCTACCACGGCATGCCCCAGTACCCCTACGAGGCGCCGAACGCCTACCCGGACGACCCGCTCCACACCCTCTACCGGGAGCACTACCTGACCCGCCCGGCCCTGCGCCTGTTCCGGCCGCTGACGGAGGGGCTGGCGCCGGCCGCCCGGGCCGACAAGCCAGACCGGGCGGAAGACGACCGAGCCGGTGCCGGGGCCGCCGGAGCGCCCGACGCCGAGCCGTCCGGCCCCACCACGGACGGCGGAACGCCTCGGTGACCGGCACCGCGGAACGACCCGGCGCGCCCGCCTCGCCGACGCGCCGGGAGCGCATCGCGCGCGGCCTCGTCGCCGGCTCCCTGCTCGCGCTCCTGGCCGGGCTCGGCGGCGGGCTGCCGGCTCGGGCGGCTTCGGCGGCCGCGGCATCGGCGACTTCCGCCACCGCGACCCCGCCGCCGGCCCACTTCACCGACGTGACCGCCGCCGCCGGCATCGACTTCGTCCACCACAACGGCGCCACCGGCGAAAAGCTGTTGCCGGAGACCATGGGCGGCGGGGTGGCGTTCCTCGACTTCGACCGGGACGGCGACCAGGACCTGCTGTTCGTCGACTCCGGCCGCTGGCCCGAGGAGCTGATCGGGTCGAGTGCCGGATCGGGAGCCGAATCGGGGACCGGACCAGCAAGAGGACCAGCGCCCGGGGACGACCGGGGGCCGACCGGCGGCGTGACGCTCTACGCCAACGACGGCGGCGGCCGGTTCCGGGATGTCACGGCCGAGACCGGCCTCGACCGGATCTTCCACGGCCCCGGGGCGGTGCCGTTCTACGGCCAGGGGGTCGCCGCCGGCGACGTCGACGGGGACGGCTGGATCGATCTCTACCTGACCGCCGTCGGGTCGAACCGCCTGCTGCGCAACCGCGGCGGCGTGTTCGAGGACGTCACCGCCGCGACCGGGACCGGCGGCGGCGACCGCTGGAGCACCTGCGCCGCCTTCTTCGACGCCGACGGCGACGGCGATCTGGATCTGTTCGTCTGCGACTACCTGACCTGGTCGGCGGCGAAGGACCGCGCCCTCGACCGCACGGTGCCGTTCACCGGCGACGGCCGGGGCCTCACCTACGCCCGGCCCCAGAGCTACCCCGGGGCCCACCCGCTGCTCTTCCGCAACGACACCGGGAACGGGACGGTCGCCTTCACCGAGGTCGCCCGGGCGGCCGGCCTGTTCGTCGACTCGGCCGACGGCCAGCCGCTGTCCAAGGCCCTGGCGGTGGCGCCGGTCGACCTCGACCGGGACGGCCGGACCGACCTGCTGGTGACCGACGACACGGTGCGCAACCTGTTCTTCCACAACCTGGGACCCCGCGACGGCATCCCGCGGTTCGAGGAGGTCGGCGAGCTCTTCGGCCTGGCCTACGACCCGGACGGCCGCTCCACCGGCGCCATGGGCGTCGACTGGGGCTACCTGACCGGGGCCGCGGGCGGGGCCGGGGCCGGCGACGCCGCCGGCGACCTGGCGATCCTGGTCGGCAATTTCGCCCACGAGCACACCTCCCTCTACCGGGCGCAGAGCGACCCCACCTTCTTCGCCGACGACTCCCTGCGGCTCGGCCTGGGCGGCGCCACCCGCGAGCCGCTGACCTTCAGCGTGCTGCTGTTCGACTACGACCTGGACGGGCGCCTCGACCTGGTCCAGGCCAACGGCCACGTGGAGTCCGACATCGACCGCATCGAGCCGTCGCTCACCCACGCGCAGCCGCCCCAGCTCTTCTGGAACACCGGCGGCACCCCGCTGCTCGCCCAGGTCGCAGGTGAGGCGGCGGGCGACCTGGACCGCCCGCTGGTCGGACGCGGCGCCGCCTATGCCGACATCGACGGCGACGGCGACCTCGACCTGGTCCTGACCCAGACCGGTGGGCCGCCGGTGCTGCTGCGCAACGACCTCGGCCCGCCCGACCGGCGTGGCCGCCACTGGCTCCGCCTCCGCCTGGCCGGCCGGGCGCCCAACCGGGACGCCGTCGGCGCCCTGGTCGAGCTGACCGCGGGCGGACGGACCCAGCGGCGCCAGGTCGAGCCGACCCGCGGCTACCTCTCCCAGGTGGAGCTGCCGGTCACCTTCGGCCTCGGGCCGGACGCCACGGTGGAGCGCCTGGTGGTCACGTGGCCCGACGGTGCGCGGGAGCGGTTCGAGGTGCCGGCGGTCGACCGCCTGCTGGTGCTCGAGCGGGGCCACGGCACGCCGGCGGCCGAAGGGGCCGACCGCGACAAACCGCCGGTGGACGCCGCCGGCCGCTGAGTCCAGCCGAGGTCGCGCGGCAGCGGCTCCACCGGCCGCACAGCGAGCCGTCGACCACGCCGCAGGGGGGCGCCGGAAGGGCCGGCGATGCGGTACCCTTCCTCGTGAGGATCGTCTTCCATGCAGCTTCCGCCCTTCCGTCTGGAGCGCTTCTTCGCGCGGCACGAGTTCTCCGCGCCTCACCACCTCTGTGCCTCCGACTGCGAGTCCTGGTCGGTGGCCGAGCTGCTGGCGCTCGAGCCGGACGCCCGAGGCGAGCTCGAGGACCTGCGCCTGGGCTACACCGAGCCCAACGGCCACCCGGCGCTGCGGGCCGCCATCGCCTCCCAGTACGAGCGCACCGGCCCGGACGACGTGCTGGTCTTCAGCGGCGGCGAGGAGGCGATCTACGCCCTGATGCAGGTGGCGTTCGAGCCCGGCGACCGGATCGCCGTCCACTTCCCCTGCTATCAGTCGCTCCACGAGGTGGCCCGCGGGCGCGGCTGCGACGTGCTGCTCTGGCGGGTGCGCGCGGCCGACGGCTGGGCGCTCGACGTCGACGCCCTGTGGCAGCGGGGCCCCGGCGACGGCCGTCCGCTGGCCGGCGCCGTGGTCAACCTGCCCCACAACCCGACCGGCTACCTGATGGACCGGCCGGGCTTCGAGGAGCTGGTGGCGCAGGCGGACGAGCGGGACGTCCGGCTGATCTCGGACGAGGTCTACCGCCTTCTCGAGCTGGACGACGACGAGCGGCTGCCGGCGGCGTGCGACCTGTCGGAGAGCGCGGTCTCCCTCGGCGTGGTGTCGAAATCGTTCGGCCTGGCCGGGCTCCGCATCGGCTGGGCCGCCACCCGGGACCGGCGGCTGCTCGAGCGGCTGGCGACCTACAAAGACTACCTGACCATCTGCCCGCCGGCGCCGAGCGAGCTGCTCGCCGCCCTCGCGCTGCGCCACGCCGAGCATGTCGCCGGGCGCAACCGGGAGATCGTGCGCCGCAACGTCGACCGGCTGACGCGGTTCATGGAGCACCACGGCGACCGCCTGCAGTGGGTCGCGCCCCGCGGCGGCCCGGTCGCCTACCCGGCACTGCGCGGCGGCGTCGGCACGCACCACTTCTGCACCGACGTGTTGGATCGGGCCGGCGTCCTGCTACTCCCCGGCTCCACTTTCGACCCCGACGACCACCGCCACTTCCGGATCGGCTTCGGCCGCGCAGACTTCGAAGAAGGCCTCGCCGCCTTCGGCGCCTACCTCGAGCGGTCCTGAGCTCCCCACCCGCCCTCGGTCAGGAGCCTGCGCGGCAGCCTGTGGCAGGTGTTCCGAGGGCTCGCTCGCCAGGGTGCCGCGACGTCACCTCACCAAACCGAGGACAACACGGTTCTTCCCCTGCACCTTGGCCTCCCGGAGGGCACGGTCCGCCTTCTCCAGCAGGGAGCGAGCGGAGGTCGTCTCGCCATCAGCCAGAACCACCCCGACACTGATGCTCACCTGCCACCCATCGCCGGTGATCTCGGCGGATCTGGCCTTGATCCTCATCGCCAGCGTGCTCGCCTCGCTCGGATCGTCGGCGAGATGCAGAATGACCACGAACTCGTCGCCGCCGAGTCGACAACAGATATCCGAGTCTCTCGCCTCCTCGACCAGCGCCCGGCCGAGCTCTACGATCACCCGGTCTCCCTCTTGGTACCCCGCATTGTCGTTGATCGCTTTGAAATCGTCGATGTCCAGCAACAGCAAACACACTCCAGTGCGATAGCGCCGGTGGTTCCTCAGCTCCAAGTCCACCAGCTCGTAGCAGGTCGCATGATTGAAGAGACCGGTCATCCCGTCTCGCATCGCGAGGTCCGCGATCTCGGCGACATGGGCTTCCGAGATCAAGGTCGGGCTCTCCAGCTCGCCGGTGATGTTCGAGAGGTAGTCCAACGCCGCGACGGTGATGCCCACGTCCCGTCCGAGCAGGCCGGAGAGCCGTTCCTTGTGAACCAGGATCTCTTGCCATCTCGACTCGGCGGCCTCGTTGGCGAAGTCGTGATGCGAGATGGCATAGAGCAGGTCCGAGAAGAAACGGCTGCCGCGCTCTTGCTCGTGTCGGCGAATCAGAGCCTGTTCCGGACCGGTCAGCTCGCGGTCCCCCGCTACTGCCGACACCAGGTCGATGCTCATGATCCCTTCCGCCGCCGCCCTCCGAAGACGGGCCGTGCCGCCGTCACCTGGCACAGGCTCGAACTGTCCTTCGGCGGTCTCGACTCCGGCCGCCTCTTCTTCGGTCGGAGCCGTCATCGGGCGAGACTCTCGGAGCCCCCGGGAAGGTGACGCAGCATCTCTGTCATCAGAGGCCTGGCTCACCTTCGCTCCTCGCCCAGCGGCTCCTCGCTGGCGGCGCTCCTCCCGCGGCGACATCAGGCCGCTCGGCCCGCGTCCGTCCGAGCCGGGGAGTTGTCGGATCCGACTCGGTGGTCTCAGTCCATCCCTCCCGTGAGGCCGCCCATGTCGGCGCCGCCGGAGCTCTTCTCCGCGATCTCGGAGACCATGGCTTCGGTCGTGAGCATGAGGCCGGCGATCGAAGCCGCGTTCTGGAGCGCGGTCTTGGTCACCTTGGCGGGATCGATGATGCCGGCGGCGAGCAGGTCCTCGAACGTTCCGGTCGCCGCGTTGAACCCCCAGCTTCCGGTCTTGGCCATCAGGTCGCGCACGACGACGGTTCCCTCTTCGCCCGCGTTGACAGCGATCTGGCGGGTGGGCTCTTCGAGAGCCCGCCGGACGATCTGGACTCCCAGGCGCACGTCGCCTTCCGCCTCGAGGGCCGAGACGGCTGCGATCGCCCGCAGCAAGGCCACGCCACCACCGGGAACGATGCCACCTTCGACCGCGGCCTTGGTCGCATGCATGGCGTCCTCGACCCGCGCCTTCTTTTCCTTCATCTCGGTCTCGGTGGCCGCGCCGACCTTGATGATCGCCACGCCGCCGACGAGCTTGGCGAGGCGCTCCTGGAGCTTCTCGCGATCGTAGTCCGACGAGCTCTCTTCGATCTGGTTGCGCAGCTGCTTGACCCGGCCGGCGATCACCTCGTGGCGCTCGGTGCCCTCCGAGTCCGTGACGATGGTGGTGTCGTCCTTGGTGATGACGACCTTCCTGGCGTCGCCGAGGTCCTCCCACTTCACGTTCTCGAGCTTGATCCCGAGGTCTTCGGTGATCACCCGGCCCCCGGTCAGGATCGCGATGTCCTCGAGCATGGCCTTGCGGCGGTCGCCGAAGCCCGGAGCCTTGACGGCGGCCACGTTGAGAGTGCCGCGCAGCTTGTTGACCACCAGGGTGGCCAGCGCTTCCCCCTCGATGTCCTCGGCGAGGATCAGTAGCGGCGCACCCTGCTTCGCGGTGGCTTCGAGAACCGGGAGCAGGTCCTTCATGGAGCTGATCTTCTTCTCGTGGAGAAGGATCTTGCAGCCCTCGAGCACCGCCTCCATCCGCTCCGCGTCGGTGACGAAGTAGGGGGAGAGGTACCCGCGGTCGAGCTGCATGCCCTCGACGACCTCGAGGTCGGTGTCGAGACTCTTGCCTTCCTCGACGGTGATCACGCCGTCCTTGCCGACCTTCTCCATCGCCTCGGCGATGATGGCGCCGATCTCGGGATCGTTGTTGGCACTGATGGAGCCGACATGGGCGATGTCCTTGCCCTCGACGGGCTTGGCGAGGGCGTCGATCGCCCCGTTCGCTGCCTGGACGGCAAGGTCGATGCCCCGCTTGATGTCCATGGGGTTGGCTCCCGCGGTGACGTTCTTCGCACCTTCGCGGAAGATCGCCATGGCGAGCACCGTGGCGGTGGTGGTGCCGTCGCCGGCCACGTCGGAGGTCTTCGACGCCACCTCGCGCACCATCTGGGCGCCCATGTTCTCGATCGGGTCCTGGAGCTCGATCTCCTTGGCGACGGTGACCCCGTCCTTAGTGATCGTCGGGGCTCCGTACTTCTTCTCGATGACGACGTTGCGTCCCTTCGGCCCGAGGGTCACCTTGACCGCGTCGGTGAGCTTGTGGACGCCACGGAGGATCGCGGCGCGCGCATCCTCGTGGTAGGTGATCTGCTTGGCCATTCTCTTGCCTTCTTGCCTTCCGGTCTTCTCTCGGTGGAGAGGGTGTGGAGGGATCGGCTCAGCGCGCGATGACAGCGAGGATCTCGTCCTCGCGGACGATCAGGTACTCCTCGTCGTCGATCTTGATCTCGGACCCGGAGTACTTGCCGATGAGGATGCGGTCGCCCTTCTCGACGCCCATGGGCGAACGGGAGCCGTCGTCGTTGATCTTGCCCGAGCCGACCGCGAAGACCTCGGCCTCCTGGGGCTTTTCCCGAGCAGACTCGGGGATGATGATCCCACCGCGCACCTGCTCCGCGAGCTCGATCCGTCGGACGAGCACCCGGTCATGAAGTGGACGAACGTTCATCGTGACCTCCTTCCCGCACGGCGTCGAAGCCGACGAGGCTCCGGGTCTCTTCGTCCCACAGCTTGAGGCGGAGACACCGCAGGCCTTGCAAGAGCGTGAGACGGGTGACGCGCTCCAGCTCCGGAACCTCACGGAAGCACTGCTCCAGGCGGTAGTTGGGGATGCGGCTCATCAGGTGATGGACGTGATGGAAGCCGATGTTTCCGGTCAGCCAGCGGAGCGGCCTCGGCAGGTCGAGAAAGGAGCTGCCCTGGACGGCGGCTCGATAGAAGTCCCACCCCTCTTCGTGCTCCCAGTAGGTGTCCTCGAACTGGTGCTGGACGTAGAAGAGGAAGACGCCGACGGCACCGGCGATGAAGACCACCGGCAGGTGCACCATGAGAACCGCGCGCCAGCCCAGCCACCAGGACAGCGAGCCGAAGACCAGGGCGATGCCGGCGTTGGTCCACATCACGCTCGCCCACTCACGCCTCCACGACCACGGAATGTCGAACGGGAAGCGGTGCTTGAGGACGAACTGGTAGGCCGGACCGAGCCCGAGGAGCACCAGTGGATGGCGGTAGAGGGCATACAGCCACCGGTGAACCGGGGAGAAGGCGGTGTACTCGCGCACGGTGTAGGTCTTGACGTCGCCCAGCTCCCGGCGCTCGAGGTTGCCGGAGGTGGCGTGATGGATGGCGTGCGTGCGCCGCCAATACCCATACGGGAACAGGGTCACGATCCCGAGCAGCGATCCCACTACGTGATTGGCGGTGCGCGAGCGGAAGAACGAGCCGTGGCCGCAGTCGTGCTGCAGAATGAAGAGGCGGATGAACAGGAAACCCGTCGGCACCGCCAGGGCCAGGGTGAGGGCGTACGACACCGACAGGCTCACCACCATCAGGGCCCAGCAGATGACAAACGGCAGTGCGGTGTCGACGAGCTGTACCACCGCTTTCCGCGTGCTCGGGCGCGCGTAGGGCGAGAGCAGTGTGCGGAAGGTCTTGAGATCGAGCGTCGAGTCGTCCATGGAATGCCGCGGAGCCCGTGGGACCGAGGGGCGTCGAGGCTTCCTCGGCACCCGCCCGGCCCACTCCGCTTTTCCAGGTTAGTCGCTCGATCGTCGCCCGGAATAGCGCAGTTTCTACTCAGGTGCGGCTAGGTAGAAAACCCCCTCCCGTACTCAGCGCCAGGGGCGATCGAGGTGGAGCTGAGCACCGACACTGCCCCGCGGCGCGCGACGGGGTTTCTACCTACGTCGCGCCCTCGGCCCCGGGTAGAAAGTGCTCTTCCTTCAAGAGTTGCCTGGAGACTAAGGTGAGACCACGTTCAATCGAGAACGTCGCATCAGGAAGGACGCAGGTAACATGAATCGATTTCTAGTCACTGTAGCATCCAGCATCGCGGTGCTGCTGTTGTTCGTGGGAGCCGTCCCGACCGTGGCCGCCCAGACAGACACCGAGACCGCGATCCACTCCGGCGTGGTCATCGCAACAGACGCTGATTCCCTCAGGTTGTGGACGAACGAAGGCGAGTTGGAGTTCGCGCTGAACCCGGACACCGTCATGCCCAAGCGCGTCGTGGGCGAGGGGAACCTCGTCGTCGTGCGAGAGACGGAAGCCGGTTCGTTGGTCGCCGAGAACGTTCTCCTCGTGGATCAGGAGGTCTGGGTGGAAGGGACCGGCAGCAACGAGCTCGCCATCATCGGGCGAGTCGAGCCTTCGGTCAACGGACCGTCGCAACTGATCATCCGCACGGCGGAGCGCCAAGAGCTGTTCGTCATCGATCCGAAGACGTTCCACCAGCCCCTCCCGGGCCCCGGGCAACGAGTCGCCTTGACCTATCGGGTCGAGGACGTCAATCCCCCGCTCTACAAGGCGACGGGCCTGGTGCTCTTGCCGGGCAGCTTCGATGATTCGCCGGTCAAGGTGACCTACAGCGACATCGAGCACCCTGCGCAGCAGGACGCCGCGCCAGCCATCGCCAACATGCCCGCCAAGGAGCGCGTCGTCGTCGCCAAGCTCGACAAGGACCCCTACGCCAAGCCCGTCGTCGCCACCATGCCGGCTTCGGAGCGCTACGCCGCGACCACACCGGAACCGCAGCCGTCCACCGCACGGCAGCCGATGGACACGCTGCCGACGACCGCCGGCCGGACGCCCGCAGTCGCGCTATTGAGCCTCCTGCTGGTCGCCACCGGCCTGGCCGTGAAGCTCTCGAGCTAGGCTCTCACGAGCTGTAGCACGCAGTTTCTCTCCTCCCCGCCTCGGGGTCTTTCGATCCACGGGCGGGGAGTTTGTTCTGTCAAGGAAAGGACTCCACGATGCAGGGGCTCGCACCGTCCCCATGGCGCCGTCGCCTGGGTCTGCTGTTGGTGCTGGTCGGCGGCGTGCTCATGGTGTGGGTGATGGCCGATCTCTGGCAGCGGCGAGCTGTCCAGGTCCGTGCCGGGCAACGGCTCGTGGCGTCGGCCCGCTCGGCGGCCTCCGAGCTCCCCGGAGAACCGCTCCTCCCGCCAGAGTCCGCTTCCCCATTGGCCCTGGGTGAGGTCGTGGCCCGGATCCGGATCGCGGATCTCGGCGTCGACGCGATGGCCGTCGAGGGGGTCGACGACGCGACGTTGCGCCATGCCGTGGGGCACTTCCCGGGGACGGCGCTTCCCGGCGAGCACGGCAACGCGAGCTTCGCCGCCCATCGGGACTCGTTCTTCCGGGGCCTTCGGGGCGTGGCGATAGGGCAGCGGATCGAGGTCGAGACCCCTCGGAAGACCTACGCCTACGAGGTCGTGGAGACCGACGTGGTCGAGCCGACGCAGGTGGACGTGATCGATCCACGAGGTGGCCGCGACCTGACCTTGGTCACCTGCTATCCCTTCGACTACGTCGGGCCTTCCCCACGCCGGTTCGTGGTCCACGCGCGCCTCGTGAACCGCTCGAAACCCTGAACCTTCACGGGCGCGAGGTGTGTCGACGGGGTTTCTACCTACGTCGCGACCTCGATTCCGGGTAGAAAGTGCTCTTCTCGATGAGCGGCCCAGGGGCTAGGTTGAGGGTACGTTCAATGAAGAACGTCGACTCAGGAAGGACGACCCCATGAAACGAACACTGGCAATGGTCACCGGCTCTCTGCTGGGCGTTCTGCTGCTCGGTGTCGCCGGCTGCGCTTCGACGATGGTGACACCCGCGACGCAACACACTGACTCGGGAATCAGCTCGATGCTCGAGTCGGCACTGAAGGCCAACGACGGCGTCAAGGCCGGGCAGGTGGACGTCGCGACCCACGAGGGCGTCGTCTACCTCACCGGCGTCGTCGACACCGAGGCGGCCCGAACCGAGGCCGGCCGGGTCGCATGGCGCACCGAAGGCGTCAAGGGTGTGATGAACGAGCTCACGGTCGGGGAGCGGACGGTCGGCGGCTGGATCGATGACGTGATGATCAGCTCCAAGGTCAAGTCGCAGCTCATCAGCAACACGCTGATCAGGGCCGGCGACATCGACGTGAGCTCCTCGCAGGGAGTGGTGACGCTGATCGGACGGGTCGGGTCGGAGACGATCAAGAGCGACGCCGAGCGCATCGCGCGCGCCACCAAGGGCGTCACCGACGTGCACAACGAGCTCCTCGTCGGGACCGTCGGCCGCTGAGCCCTAACCATCACGGCACCTGGACCGGAAAGGACACGTGATACCCAATGGCGGCCGTCAACAGGCAGATCACGCTCGCGGCGCGGCCGCTGGGCCTCCCGAAGATCTCGGACTTCCAGCTCGTCTACGCCGCGCTGCCCTCGCCCGCCGCCGGCGGGGTCCTGGTGCGGACGCTCTACCTGTCGCTCGACCCCTCCATGCGCGGGCAGATGAACGACTCCGAGAAGTCCTACGCCCGGCCCGTGGCCATCGGAGAGGTCATGCCCGGCGGAGCGGTTGCCGTGGTGGTGCAGTCCGAGGATCCCGGCTTCCGGATCGGTCAAGTGGTCGAAGGGATGTTGGGATGGCAGGAGTACGCGGTCGCCTCCGGCAGCGAGCTGAGAAACGTCGACCCCGGGCTGGCACCGATCTCGACCGCGCTCGGTGTCTTCGGGATGCCGGGGCTCGCCGCGTACTTCGGCCTGCTCGAGCTCGGGGTCCCTCGGGACGGGGAGACCGTCGTGGTGTCCGGGGCGGCAGGGGCGGTGGGGATGGTCGTCGGCCAGATCGCCAAGATCAAGGGGTGCCGTGTCGTCGGCGTGGCGGGGTCCGATGCCGAGATCTCGTGGCTGCGCGACGAGCTCGGCCTCGACGCGGTGTTCAACGACCGGACCGCCGTGGACTTCGAGCTGGCGATCGAGGAGCTCTGCCCTGCCGGCGTCGACCTGTACTTCGACAACGTGGGCGGGGCCATCTCCGACGCGGTCATCCGCAGCATCAACACCCGGGCGAGGATCGTCGTCTGCGGACAGAGCTCGCAAGACAACCTCGTGGCTCCCGAGCAGGGACCCCGCTGGCTCACTCGGCTGATCATCCACCAGGCGAGGATCGAGGGCTTCCTGATCTCCGGCTATGCCGAGCGATTTTCCGAAGGGCGCGAGCAACTGGCCAAATGGTGGATGCAGGGCAAGCTCCGCTACCGTGAGGACGTCG
>CAWJLS010000006.1:0-166789 GCA_963843755.1 uncultured Acidobacteriota bacterium | reverse complement strand
GTTGCCCGACTTGTCGACCAGCGACGGCGCCCAGAGCTCGAGGTCGAGCCCGGTGGTGACGAACAGATCGGCCCGGCGCAGCGCCAGAGCGTAGGACGGCTTGGCCTTGACGAAGTGGGCGTCCTGCTCGCCGGTGGCGATCGAGGTGACCTCGACCCGGTCGCCGCCGATCGACGAGGCGATCGAGGCGTAAGCGGGCAGGGTGGTGACGACGGTGACGGTCGCGGCCGCAGGGGCCGGCGCACCGAGGGCGAGGCCGGCCAAGGCCAGCACGGCGAGGACGGAGAGGGTCGAATGCAACGGTTTCATGGTCGGGCTCCTGGGAAAAGCGACGAGCGCTTCCGGGCGGTGGCGCCCCCTTCTCCCCCCACGGGGGGCGAGAAGGGGGTCGGGGGGTTGTAGGGGGGGATCCAGTGGATGATCAAGGTCGATCGGAGCGGCGTCGCCGGCGGACATGAGCTTTCTCTTCGAATCGTCACGATCGTGCTTCGCCGTTGGTCCTAATAGTTCTCGTGCTTGTGGGGGCCGGCGGCCCAGGTCAATTGCAGCGTGAACGCGTTCCGGTTCCCCGCGCCCAGCCCCTCGTCGAACATCCGGTACTCGCCGCGCAGGCGCACGAACTCGCTCTGCCACCACGTGACATAGGGCACGATCGCCTCGCGCACCCGGCTCGGATCGAGGGAGTCCTCCACCCGGTCGTAGCGCACGCCGGCCCAGAGGTTGCGGGTCAGCAGCCCTTCCAGGTAGCTGTAGCCGCCCCAGGCGTCCTGGCGCAGGCCGGTTGCGTCGTCCCGTTCGGAGCGCATCAGCTCGGTTCGCCAGCGCACCTCGCGGTACTTGGCCCGGCCCGGCGGCGCCCAGTCGAGAGTCAGGTCGCTGCCCCAGACCCGTGCCGTGCCGCCCTCGGCAGTCTCGCCGTCGACGCCGGAGAGGCCGAGCTCGAAGTAGGTCGACGGCGACAGGTCCCAGTAGTTGGACAGGTGGGCCAGGGTGCTCAGGTGCTGGAAGTCCTTGCCGCCGAAGACGTCGGCCGAGGCGTCGGTCACCTGGACGGTCAGGCTGTTGGTGTCCGCCCAGCCGTGGGGGAGCACCCAGTCGAGCGACAGGCCGGTCTGGGCCAGGCCTTCCTCGCCCAGGTAGCTCTGGATCACCAGCGGGTAGTCGACCTGGGGCAGGGCGTGGCTGTGCCAGCGGTTGAGCACCCCGAAGCTCTGGCGGAACTTGCCGGCGGTCAGCGTCAGGCCGTGGCCGAGGGCCGAGTAGTCGATGTAGCCCTCCTCGACGTCGACCCCTTCTTCGTTCACCGACAGGGTCCACTTGGTGCTGGAGAACGGGTCGAGGGCGCTCTGCAGGTTGAGCTCGAACTCCTTGGCCTGGAACTCCTCCCGGCCGGCGTCGGTGGCGATGCCGACGATGTTGCCGGTCATGGAGATCTCCGGGTTGAGGCGGTTGAGGTTGCGCTCCCGGCCGAAGGTCGCCTCCCGGGGGCCGGAGGAGATCTCTCCGGTGGCGGCGCCGGCGGCCGGCGTGGCGGTCGCCGGCGGCTCCTGGCCACCGGCCGCGGCCCGGGCAGCGGCGCGCAGGGCGGCGAGCTCGTCAGGCTCGTCGGCCGGTCCGGTGGGCTGCTCGCGCTCCGGCGCCTGGCCGGTCTCCGCGGCGGTCTCGGTGGGCGTCTCGGCCCCCTGCCGCGCCTCGAGCTCGGCGATCCGCGCTTCGAGCGCGGCGATTCTGGCCTCGTAGGCGCGCTTCAACGCGTCGACCTCGGTGCGCAGGGCGGCGACGGGATCCTCGGCCGCGGCGGCGGCTCCGGCGTCGGGGGGCGGTCCGGCGCTCCGCTCTGTGGCCGCGGCGGGGTGGCCGCAGCCGAGGGCGAGGCCGAGCGCCAGCGCGGCGGCGAGGAGGGAACAGCTCGACGGGCGCGCGGGCCCGTCGGGGCGAAAGCTGGGTGTCGGGGGCGACGGGCGCCGGTCGGCGAGGCGTTGACGGCCTTCGCCCGCGACGTCGTCGCACGGGATCGTTCGGTGCATCGGGTCGGTTCTCCCTTCAGGATCGTTGCGATCGGAGCGCTCGTCCCCGCCCGGCTCGCGCCGTGTCGGACCACGCTCCGCGGCCGATCCTGATGCGGTCGGCCGCGGGCAGGCGCGGCGGTGGCTGGGGGCTGGAGCGACGGCGAGATACGGACTCTCCGACCGTCCGCGGAGGCCGGGGCGCGCGCGGCGCACCCGGTGCTCTCGGCGGGCCGCTCGAGGGGGCGGGATCGCCCGCGGCCGGAGAGGCGGTGTCTACGCGATCGTCAGGCTGGAGGGAGGGCCGCGG
Source organism: uncultured Acidobacteriota bacterium (assembly GCA_963843755.1). Taxonomy (GTDB): domain Bacteria; phylum Acidobacteriota; class Thermoanaerobaculia; order Multivoradales; family DATKCC01; genus CAWJLS01. The sequence goes on along the minus strand of CAWJLS010000006.1, from coordinate 164,473 downwards.
CTGCCGCCGGAGTGGCGGAGCGGGTCGCGCAGGAGCGACGCCGTCGAGGCGCGCACGCGGCCGGTCGCCGAGGGCAGTCTCGCCCCGGGCGCATGGCGGTCCGCGTCGCCCAGGCTCTGGAAGTGGAGCAGGCAGACGGGGCACCGGAAGGTGACCATCTGACCCGAGGTCTCGACGTGGGGAGCCTGGTGGGGGTGGGCCGCTCCGGAGAAGACCGGCAGCTCGCCGTGGTCCGCTCCGGCGGCAATGGCGTGATCGGCGTCGTGCGCGGCGTGGGGATGGAGATCGAAGCTCGTCGCGACGAAGCTCACGCTCAGCAGCAGGGCGAGGAGCAGGACCTGGAGGGTCCCCGGGCGACCCGCTCTCGCGGCTCGTCCGGAGGTCGATCTTCCCGATCGTGCGATGGCGCGGTGGACGACCACGTGGAGACTCTAGCAAAGAAGGCCGCGGCGCTGGCAAAGACAGCCGCGGCGCCGGCAGGCATGGCCGCGGCGCTGGCAGAGAGGATCGTGGCGCTGCCGGAAACCTCCGCGGCGCGGAGGGGAGCCGATCGACCCGCCCGGAGGCTGCTATATTGAGCCGCCCGCCCCCGCTCAACGCTCCGTGGAGGAGACTCGATGAAGCCGAAGAAGATCTTCGCCGGGATCGGCGTCCTGGTGGCCCTCCTCGTGGCTCTCGCCGCGGTTCTGGTGGTGCGCACGGTCCGGGTCGGCGCGGGCGCCGGCGCCGCCTTGGAGCACCCCGCCGTGCAGCCGGCCGAGCTTCCCCGGGTCGGCCTGGAGGCGGTGGAGCGACTGGCCGGCGCCCTCCGCATTCCGACCGTGTCGCGGGAGGGCTCGCCACCCCCGCTCGAGGACCTGAAGCGGCTCCACGCCTATCTCGAGACGAGCTTCCCGCGGGCACACGAAGTCCTGGACCGGCAGGTCGTCGCCGGCGGTAGCCTGCTCTACACCTGGCAGGCGCCGGGCGCTCCGGTCGGCACCGCCGAGCCCGCTCGGCCTCTCCTGCTGCTGGCGCACCTGGACACGGTGCCGGTCGCTCCGGGAAGCGAGGGGCGGTGGAGCCATCCGCCGTTCGCGGGTGCGGTCGCCGACGGCGCCGTCTGGGGGCGGGGCGCGATGGACGACAAGGCGGCGGTGACGGCGTCCCTGGAGGCGGTGGACCGGCTGCTGGCTGACGGATTCGAGCCCGCCCGGCCGGTGCTCTTGGCCTTCGGCTGTGACGAGGAGGTGGGGGGGCGGGCCGGCGCGGCGCGGATCGCGGCGCTCGTCGGCCGTCGCCACGTTCGGCCGTTCCTGGTGCTGGACGAAGGGCAGGCGGTGATCGACGGCCTGATGCCGGGAATCGAGAGCCCGGTGGCGATGGTCGGGGTGGCGGAGAAGGGGTATCTCTCGGTTACGCTCACCGCCCACGGCCCGGAGGGGCACTCGTCGACGCCGCCGCCGGAGACCGCGGTCGACGTCCTCGCCGCCGCCCTGGTCCGCCTGCATGACGACCCGTTCCCGGCCGGGATCGACGGGCCGCCGCGAGCGATGCTCGAGGCGCTGGCGCCGGAGATGCCCTTCTCCCAGCGGCTGGTGATGGCCAACCTGTGGCTGTTCGAGCCGGTCGTCACCGGCCGCTTGGCCGCCGATCCGGCCTCCGCGGCCCTGCTGCGCACGACCGTCGCCCCGACCATGCTCGAGGGCAGCCCGAAAGACAACGTGCTGCCGGCCGAAGCGCGGGCGGTGGTCAACTTCCGGCTCCACCCACGGGACACGATCGACGGCGTGCTCGCGCGGGTCGAGGAGACGGTCGCCGACGAGCGGGTCGAGGTCGAGCCGGCGGCGGAGTTCTCGAGCGAGCCGAGCGCGGTCTCGCCGGCCGACGGGCCGGCCTATCGGCTGGTCACGGACACCATCGCCCAGGTGGTTCCCGGGGCGGCCGTGGCTCCGTCGCTGGTCGTCGGCGGCACCGATGCTCGCCACTACGCCGGGCTCACCGAGTCCGTCTACCGGTTCCTGCCCTACACCATCCGGCCCGGGGATCTCGCACGGATCCACGGTACCGACGAGCGCATCCTGCTCGATGATTATGAGCGCATGGTCCAGTTCTACGTCCAGCTCATCCGCAACGCGTCGCCAAGAGAGTCGACCAGCTCTCGACGGCGAGTCAGGTGATCCCGATCCGTCGGTCTCGCCGCTCCGATCAACCTGGACCATCGACTGGATCTCCCCCCAATCCCTCGATCCCTTTCCCGCCCTCCGGGGGGAAAGGGACGCCCCCTCCCGGGAGGTTTCGTCGGCTCGGAGCGGGGTGACCCAGGGGCCCGGGCCTTGTATCATCGCCGGCATGGTCCAGATCCACCACGCCCCCGACCTGACCGGCGCCCAGCGCAAGACGCTCCGCGGCCTCGCCCACTCCCTCGACCCGGTGGTCCGCCTCGGTCAACGGGGGCTGACCGACGCCGTCGTCGCGGAGATCGACCACGCCCTCGACAGCCACGAGCTGATCAAGGTCAAGCTGGGCGGCGACCGGGACGAGCGCCGGAGCACGGCGGAGGAGATCGGGCCGCGCGTCGGCGCCGCCCTGGTCGGCACCATCGGTACCGTCGCCATCTTCTACCGCCGCCAGCGCGACCCGGAGAAGCGGCGCATCCGGCTGGACTGAGCGAGATCGACAGAGAGTGTCGTCTGGGCGCGAGCGAGGGATCCTGACGGACTGAACGTGCCCGGGGAACCGGCGGAGGGAGAACCGCCTATGGTATCCTCCCATCTAAGACCATGCTTCCACGCACCGTCGCCGTCTCGCTCCTGCTCCTGCTGGCCGCCGTGCCCGCGGTGGCCGACGACGTGCACCTGGTCAACGGCGAGACCTTCGAAGGGGTCATCGCCGAGGTCCAGGGCGACCAGGTGGCGATCCGCCTGCCCCACGGCATGATCCGGCTGCCCATGACCCGGGTGGTGCGCATCGACCGGGCGGCCTCCCCCTACGAGGAGTACCTGGCGCGGGCCGAAGCGCTCGCCGGTAGCTCGTCCGCTCGGGCGTGGCTCGAGCTGGCGCTCTGGGCCCGCGAGCGCGACCTGCCGTCGGGGGTGCGCGATGCGGCGCTCGAGGCGGCGCGGCTCGACCCGAACCTGGACGGCCTCGCGCCGCTCCTGCGCGAGCTCGGCTACGCGCGCGACGAACAGCTCGGCGGCTGGATCCCCTACGACGAGATGATGGTGCGCAAGGGCTACTTCGAGGTCGACGGCCGCTGGGTCCCCGCCGAGGTGGTCGCCGAGGCGGCCCGCCAGGCGCGGGCGGAGCACGAGCGCCAGGTGGCAGAGCGCCGGGACGCTCAGGTCGATCGGGCGATCACCCTGCTTGCGCTGGCGCAGGTCCGAGAGGCCCAGCAAGAGCGCGAGCGTCAGAGCGCGCCGGCCGTGGTCTACCCGTACGGCGCTCCCCTCGGCGCGCCGGTGGCGGTCTTCCCGGGCCGCTCGCCGCAAGGCGGACACCACAGACGGCCGCAGGCGGAGCCGTCCCCGTCACCGTCTGGGCCGCCTGCCCACCACACCGGGACCTGGAGCGACGTCGCCAGGCGCCAGCCCGGCTCGATCATCCCGCTCCAGCCGTCGGTGAGCGCCTCCACCCATCCCCGCGATTGAGCTTCGCGGGTGAGGGCGCCACTCGGCCGCGGCCGTCCCGTCGTATGATGTCCGTTCGAGCCCTGCCTGGTGAGCCGTCGTCCGGTTCCCTTTTCCGTGTGCCTCGTCGCCATGGGAGCGGTGTCTCCGGAGGGTCGGCCCGCCCGGCGTGATGTCGTCTGTCGCAAGGAGAGAGTCGATGCATCCGTTGAAGCCTTCCAGTCCCCGCCCGGCCGCCGGCCGGATCGTCCTCCTGGCCGCCGCGTTGCTGCTCGTCGCGGCCGCTGCCGGCGCCGCGATCCAGAGCCTCCCGATGGCGCCCGCGCCCGCCCCCTCGTCGGTCGACGCGCTGCGCGCCGCCGAGCAGCCTCCGATGCGGATCGCCGAGCGTTTCGGCGTCGAGCCGGTGGCGTCGATGAGCGCTGCGAGGGTCGGCGCCGTCGATCAGCTCCAGGCCCTCTCGAGCTGGAACGAGTCCGGCGCCCTGCCGGTCCGCATCGGCTTCCTGCGGCCGGTGCCCCTGGCGCAGACGGTCCGGTTCGACCGGGGGCTCGCCGAGTCGCCGGCCGGCGTCCGCTCGGGCGGCGCCTACGCCAGGACCGCGGACGGCACGATCTGGGGCACGGCGGTGCGCGTCGAGGACGCCTACCGGCTGCGCCTACGGCTGATCGACGTCAACCTGCCGGACGGCGCGCGGCTCTGGGTCTACGCCGAGGACGGGGAGACGGTCGGCCCGTTCGGCCGCGAGCTGGTTCACCGGGGCGAGCTGCTGACGCCGAGCGTCGCCGGCCCGGTGGTCAACCTCGAGGTGGAAGTGTCGCCCGAGTCGGTCGCCGACGGCGGCGACTACGGCTTCCGGATCGCGGGCGTGGCCGAGATGGTGCGCCTCGGGGAGTCCGGAGAGGCCTTGATCGAGCCGGCACCCCTGCCGAGCCACACCTGCGTCATCGACGCGTCGTGCGTGGATAGCGGGACCTTCCCGGTGATCGACGCAGCGCAGAAGGCGATCGCCCACCTGGAGTTCCCTGTCAGCGGCGGGTTCTTCGGCGTCTGCACCGGGGGCCTGCTCAACACGGCGCCGGCCGACGGTGAGGCCCCGGCGCCCGATCCGCCGCTCTTGACGGCGAACCACTGCTTCTCCGACCAGGCCAAAGCCGACAACCTGGAGGCGTTCTGGGACTACTCGACCCCGAGCTGCGACGGGACCCCGCCCGACCTCGGCACCCTGCCGCGGAGCCAGGGCGCGAACCTCCTGGCGACCGGCCTCGACAGTGACTACACCCTGGTCGGCCTGGCGATCCCGACCGGCCGCGTGCTCCTCGGCTGGACCGGCGTCGCGAGCGCAGTGGCACCGGGGACGATCGTCCATCGCCTGTCCCACCCGGTGGGTCACGTCAGCCCGGCCGATCCCCTGACCTATGCCCGCTACGAGACCCTCGGGGCGAGCGACATGAGGTTCCATACGTGCACGGCGCAGCCGGGACAGGACATCGGCGACACCACCAAGTTCCTGCATCTGCAGCCGCTCGACGGTGGGACCTTCGGTGGCAGCTCGGGAGGGCCGTCGATCAACGACGTCGGGCAGGTGGTCGGGCAGCTCTATGGCGGCTGCCCCGGCGCGGACGGGTGCGACCCGTCCAACAACGACATCGACGGCGCCTTCCAGACGACGCTCGGTCACATCGTGCAGTACCTGGTCGGCGGCGCCCCGCCACCTCCGACCGACACCTGGCTGACCACCGGCGAGCAGCCGGGCTTCGAGTTCCAGGCCCGGATCACCGCCGCCGGCGGCACCCCGGTGCTGGGCGCGAAGGAGGGCGACTGCATCGCCGAGAGCCTCTGCCTGAGCGGCGCGCTCGCCGGGCGCCCGGAGGTGTTCGTCAAGCTCATCGGTCCACGCCCGAACGGGTTCCTGTGGGTCCAGATCAGCCGGTTCACGCCGTCTGAGGTGGAGGTCTGGGTGCGCCAGACGGAGACCGGCGAGATCAACTACTACCATCTCGATCCGGTCGGCTCCGGAGTCGACGACGTGTCCGGCCTCCAGGACCGGGAGGCGTTCACGCCCTAGCGGGAGAGCGTCACGGCGCGTCCGCGCCGCCCTTGGCGCGGACGTCGGCCAGGGCCGCTTCGACCGTCGCATTGAGCTCGGCGAGCCGGAGCGGCTTGAGGCAGATGCGGAAGACCGGCGTGCCGTCGAGCTGGCGCGCGGCTTCGGCCGCCGGGAGCCCGGTCATGACGATCACCCTGAGGTCCGGGTCGCGATCGGTCAGCTCCCGGGCGACCCTCGCGCCGCCCTCTCGGTCGGCCAGGAACAGATCGGTCAGCAGGATCTCGGGCGAAAACTCGCGGGCGCGCTCGATCGCGGCGCGGGCCTGGCCGGCGGAGGCGACTTCGTGGCCGGCGCCCTCGAAGTAGTGCTCGAGGGCCCGGACCGAGCTCTCCTCGTCCTCGACCAGGAGGATGCGCGCCACGGCGTCAATCCTCTCCGTCGGAGTCGGACCGCCGGACGGGCAGGACGATCCGGAACGTCGTGCCGTGGTCCGAGCTGCTGTCGAGATCCAGGGTGCCGCCGTGGTCGGCGACCAGCCGGTGGGCCAGTGGCAGCCCGAGGCCGACGCCCCCGCGCTCCCGCCGGGTGGTGAAGAAGGGGTTGAAGATGCGGGCCCGCGTGGGGGCCGGAATCCCGGGACCGTCGTCGTGGATCTCGACCTCTACGCCGCGATCGACGGAGCGGGTGGCGACGGACACCGTGATCGCGTCCTCGGTCGCCTCGAAGGCGTTGGCCACCAGCTTGGCGAGCGCCTGCTCGAGGTCAGCGCGGCCGGTCGGCACCGGCGGCAGGTCATCGGCCAGGTCGAGCTCCACCCGGTGCTCACGGGCAGACGCGGCGCCGGTTCCCGTGCGGGCCAGCCGGACGGCGGCGCGGACGATCTCGTTGACGTCCTCGGGGGTCTGCTCGGCACGGCGCTCACCGATGAAGTCGAGCACCCGGTGAACGATCTCGCCGCAGCGCTCGGCGTTGTCCATGATCACGGCCAGGTCCTCGCTCAGCCGACCGTTGCTCTCGCCGCGCGCGAGCTCGGCGCGGGCGGACTCGGCGGTGATCAGGATCGTCGAGAGTGGATTGTTGATCTCGTGGGCGAGCCCGGTCGCCAGCGTGCCGAGCGACAGCAACCGCTCGGACCGGCCGAGGCGGGCCTCGGCGGCCCGCAGTGCGAGCTCGGTGCGGCTGCGGTCGAGCTCGAGCTCCATCCTCTGGCGCTCGATCGCGGCGGTCACCAGGTTGGCCAGCGACTGGACGAAGTGGACGTCGTCGGGCGAGAACGACCGGGGGCGGTCGTTGTGGACGCCGAGCACCCCCCAGGGGCCGGAGCGGGAACGGATGACCACGGTCAGGCTGCTGACCACTCCGTGGTCGACCAGCAGGTCGGACGGGCGGAGCCGGGTCTCCTCGCCCAGGTCCTCGATCACCACCGGGCCGTCGGCGTCGAGGGTGAAGCCCGCCACCGAGTCGGGGCCGGTCGGGATGCGGGTCGAGCCGATCAGTCCGTCGCGCCAGCCGGCGCCGGCGCGGAGCAGCAGCGAGTCCTCGCCCTCGAGCCGCTCCATGATCTCGATGAAGGGGACCTCGAGGGTTTCGACGGCGGCCAGGGAGATCGTGTCCAGGACCTCCTGCAGGTCCATCGTGACGATCGCGGCGAGGCCGAGCTCGGCCACCACCCGCTGTTGGCGGAGGTGTCGAGCCGCGTCGTCGCTCGCGGCCCTCCGCAATGGTTCTGGCTCTCCGTGCTCCTGGTCGATCAAGGCTTGCCCCGGCATGCTCTCGGATTCTCCAGCTCGGCCGGCGCGGGACCATCCTTCGTGCCCCGGGGCCGGTCGATGTGAGATCCAATCAAAGCGATGCAAGGACCGATCCTGTCGGGAGTGGCGCTTCGTCAGGGCGAATCCGGGTCCAGATCGCTCCGACGGCCTGCTTTCGGCCCCGCGGAGCCGGCGGCCGGGACGATTTGCAACGACCGATGTAGATCCTTCTCAGTCGGGCGGGTCGGTTTCCCCGGCCAGGGCGGCCAGCGGCGCGTGGCGGAAGCAGTCGACCAGGTGGTCGTTGACCATGCCGACGGCCTGCATGTAGGCGTAGACGATGGTCGGGCCGACGAAGGAGAAGCCGCGGCCTTTGAGATCCTTGCTCAGACGCTCTGAGACCGGCGAGGTGGCGGGGATCTGGCTGTGCGAGCGGAAGCGGTGGACCTCCGGCCGGCCGTCGACGAAGCTCCAGAGATACTCGGCGAAGGACCCGGTCTCGTCTAGAAGGTCGAGGTAGGCGCGGGCGTTGCCGATGGCGGAGCGGACTTTCTGGCGGTTGCGGATGATGCCGGGGTCGGCGAGCAGGCGCTCCACGTCCGCGTCGCCGTAGCGGGCGATGCGCTCCGGGTCGAAGCCCTCGAAGGCGCGGCGGTACCCTTCGCGGCGCTCGAGGATGGTGCGCCAGGACAGGCCGGCCTGGGCGCCGTCGAGGATCAGCTTCTCGAACAGGGCCCGGTCGTCGCGCTCCGGGACACCCCATTCCTCGTCGTGGTAGGCGATCATCAGGTCGTGGCCCTCGGCCCAGGAGCAGCGGTGGATTGCGGCGGACATGGCGGGATTGTAGCGGAAGACCTGCGAGAGGCAGGAGTCTGCCGGGAGCGGTCCGGGCGGCGTGGGCTCCGGGACGGCGCGCGTCCGATGCCGGCTGGGAGTTGTCGGGGTGAGCCGGTCAGTCGTGGAACATCAGCCGCCGGATCGTCGGCAGGGGAAGCTCGCCGTAGCCGAGCAGCGCTTCGTGGAAGTCCTTCATCCGGTAGTGCTCGCCCATGCGGCGGCGGTACTCGGCGCGGAGTGCCAGGATCTCGCGCTCGCCGACGATCTCGCGCCCGGGCGGGGAGGGGTTCTGGGAGTCGCGCTGGACCTCGATGAAGGCGTTCTCCCGGCTCATGCCGATTTTCTCCACGTAGGCGTCGACCGCTTCGTCGAAGCTCATCTCGCCCTTGGCCATCTCCAGCTTGGTGAGGATGCGCTGGACGCGCCACATGCGCATCTGGCGTCGGGCCATGGCGGTCTTGAGCGCTTCCATGAAGGGGAGCGTGTCGTAGTAGCCCTCGTCCTCCATCAGCTTTTCGAGGTAGAACGACCACGCCTGGGAAAGATAGATGCCGTGGTAGGCGGCGCGCATGGGGCGTGTGACGTGGGCCTCAGCGTAGGCCCGCTGGACGTTGTGGCCGATCCACTCGTGGTAGGAGATGACGTCGGTCCAGTAGGGGTTGTAGGAGGAGAGGCGGCCCCGACGCTCGTCCGGCGTCAAGCGCTCTTCGACCGGGGTCACCACGTAGTAGCCGGAGAGCCGGCCGGCGATGGTCGGGCCGTACTCCGCGCCGCCGAAGGAGAGCAGCCGCCGGGCCATGGGGGTGGTGATCCGGGCGCCGTAGTCGAGGTCGGCCGGAATGGTGACGATGTGGCCGCCGGGCCCGTGGAGCCAGTCGCTCATCAGGTCGACGTAGCGCTGGGCCATGGGCAGCACCCCGTCCCAGGGCGGCGCCTCGGCCTTCATCTCCGCCCAGACCGTGGAGAGGTCGCCCGACGGGTCGATCCTGGTGGCCAGCGCGGTCATCTCCTCGGTCAGCCGGGCCTCCTCCTCTCGGGCGACGGCGATCATCCGCTCGACCCCCCAGTCGGTCAGCCCTTCGTGGACGAACTGGTAGTGCTCGATCTGCTCCGGCGTCCAGGTAGGCGAGCGGTCGGAGCGGGGCAGGAGGTCGGTCTTCATCCAGCGCTCGAAGGACTCGACCGCCTCGAGCGCCCGCCCGGCCGCCGCCTGGAGCCGGGCCGCGAGCTCCGGGTCGTCGACGCAGGCCTCCGGCACGTCCTCGGTCAGCATCTTCTCGGCGTACCAGGCCTGGTAGATGGCGTTCTCGGTCCAGACCCTGGCCGGGCGGGTGAGGTTGGCTCGGCCGTGCTCCAGGACCTCGGGCAGCCGGTCGAGCTCCTCGACGGCGTCGCGGACGGCCCGGTCGGGCAGGCCGCAGGGGCGCAGGAAGAGGGCGTCGGTCTCAAAGAGTGCCAAGTACTGGACCGGCACCAGGCGCCAGAGCGCGAGCTCTTCGATCTCGAACAGGCGTGTCTTCGCATGGCGCTCGAGCAGGTCGGCGTCGATCGCGTCGTCGAAGCCGAGCTCGTCCCGGTCGATTCCTTCCAGTCGCTCGAGAACGCTGCGGTAGGTCGCGGCGGCCGCTTCGTACTCCTCAGCCGCCATGGTGGGGGTGGAGACCGCGAGGGTCTCCCGGATCAGGCCGGCGAGGGTCTCGGTCGCCGTCGGCTCCGCCTGCCCGGCCTCGTCCGCCTGACCCGGCTGGGCGGTGGTCCCTCCGGGGGCGGCCGGCGTCTCCTGTGGGCGGAGGGTCGTCGGGGCCAGGAGGGCCGAGAGTGCGAGGACGACGAGGAGCACGGTCGGGCGTGGGGACGGTCGCATGGGGCGGGCCTCCGGAAGACGATGGATCGGGGGAGCGGTGTCGGTGCTTGGCCAGGTGTCGGGCTCGGATCGGGGCCCAGTCTACCGCCGCTGGCCTTCCATGAGTTGTTCAAATGGAGTTTGTGGAGTACATCTCAGGCATTGAGCTGTGCGATGAGCGCACCGAGGGGGACATGGGCTCTCGCGCGCGGCCCCCTCCTGGCTGCGTCGACAACCCCGTCGGAGGACGGAGCGTTGAAACCTTCCCCGGTCGCCTGCGTCGTACACTCGGAGCAGGCTCGATCGTCGCTCCCCGGAGACGGCGTCGCTCCGGCTCGCCCGTCGAACCAGAAAGGCCTCCGCCATGACCGATCGCTCCGACTCGCCGACCTCCAGGCCGTCCGCTCCCGGCACCACGTCGCACGCGTCGCTCCTCGACGCGCCGCTGCGCGACCTGCGTCACGCGGTCCGCGTCCTGGCCAAGGGCCGAGGGTTCACGGTGACGGCACTCATGACCCTGATGCTCTGCGTCGGTGCGGCGGTGGCGGTGTTCAGCGTGTTCGACTCGGTGGTGCTGTCGCCGCTGCCGTTCGACGGCTCGGACCGGCTGGTGATCCTCAACAACGCCTACCCGGGCGCCGGAGTCGAGCGGATCTCGAACGCGGTGCCGGACTACTTCGACCGCCGGGAGCAGATCGAAGCCTTCGAGGAGGTGGCGGTCTTCCGGATCGAGGGCCGGACGCTGACCGGTGGCGATCTGCCGGACCGGGTCGCGATCGGCCGGGCGACGCCGTCGCTCTTTCCGCTGCTGCGGGTCGAGGCGTCGAGGGGGCGGCTGTTCACCGAGGCGGAAGGGGAGATCGGAGAGGAGAAGAAGGTGCTCCTGACCGACGAGCTGTGGCGCCGGCTGTTCGGCGCGGCGCCGGATGCGCTCGGCGAGACCCTGCGGCTCGACGGCGAGCCGTACATCGTGGTCGGCGTGCTGCCGGCGGGCTTCGAGCTGCCCGGCCAGAAGGCGGATCTGTGGATCCCGGCGGCGTTCACGGCAGAGGAGCGCTCGGCGGATGCCCGGCACTCGAACTCGTGGCAGATGATCGCCCGCCTGGCCCCCGGAGCGAGCCTTCGTCAGGCGAAGGCCCAGATCGACGGCCTGAACGAGCGCAACCTCGATCTCTATCCCCAGTTCAAGCAGCTCCTGATCGACGCCAGGTTCCACACCCTGGTCGAGCCCTGGCGCGACGCCCTGGTGCGCACCATCCGGCCGAAGCTCGTCCTGCTCCTGGGCGGCGCCCTGTTCGTCCTGCTGATCGGCTGCGTCAACATCGCCGGGCTGGTGCTGGTCAGGTCCACCACCCGGATGAAAGAGCTGGCGACCCGCGCGGCCCTCGGCGCCGGCCGCCTCCAGGTGGCCCGCCAGCTCATCGTCGAGAGCGTGGTGCTGGCGCTCGCCGGCGGAGCCCTCGGGCTTGCGGCGGGTGCGGCGGGATTGAGAATCCTGGCGGGTCTCGGTCTGGACGAGATCCCCCGCGGCGCCGACATCGGCCTCGACGCGACCGTGGTGGTCTGGACGGTGGCGGTGTCGCTGGCGATCGGCGTCGCCTTCGGCCTGATCCCGGTCGTCCAGGTGTTCCGGCAGAACCTGGCGTCGATCTTCCGGCAGGAGGGACGGTCCGGAAGCTCGGGGCGCGGCGCGGTCCTGGTCCGGAACCTCCTGGTCACGGTCCAGGTGGCGTTCGCCTTCGTCCTGCTGGTGGGGGCCGGCTTCCTGCTGGCGAGCTTCGTCCGGACGGCGTCGGTCGATCCGGGCTTCCGGACCGAGGGCGTGCTCACCGCCCGGGTGGCCCTGCCCGGGTCCCGCTACGGCGAATCGAGCGCGCGGACCGCGTTCTTCGACCGCCTGCTCCGGGCGACCCGCGCCCTGCCGGGGGTGAGCTCGGCGAGCCTGGCCGCCAGCCCGCCGTTCGGCGGCGGCTTCAGCCAGAGCGCGATCAACGTCGAGGGCTACACGCCGGCGCCGGGGGAGTCGATCCGCGCGCCGTACGTCAACGTGGTCAGCCCTGGCTACTTCGAGACCCTCGACGTCCCGGTGCTCGCTGGGCGGACCTTCGACCAGCGGGACACGGCCGACTCCCAGCGCGTCCTGGTCATCGACCGCTGGCTCGCCGACCACTACTGGCCGGATTGGGAGCGCACCGGCGGCGCGGTCGGAGGACGGGTCTCGTTCGACATCACTCCGGACCCGGGGCAAGAGGTCCAGTGGTGGACCGTCGTCGGCGTGGTCGACCAGATCATCGCCACCGACCTGGCGGGGGACTCGAACCAGGGGCGGTACTACTTCGACGTCACCCAGCAGCCGCCGGGCATCGTCTCGCTCGTGGTCGCCACCGAGCGGGCACCGGACGCGGTGACCGAGGACCTGCGCGCGGCGGTGGCCGGGCTCGATCCGGAGCTGCCTCTCTACCACGTCGCCACCATGACCGAACAGATCGACGACAGCCTGCTCGACGCCCGGCTGCCCATGCTGCTGGCGGTGATCTTCGCCGTCGTCGCCCTCTTCCTGTCGGCGGTCGGCATCTACGGCGTGCTGGCCTACGCGGTCGCTCAGCGCACGCGGGAGCTGGGCATCCGGCTGGCCCTCGGCTCGAGCACCGGGGAGATCTTCCGGCTGGTGGTGCGCCAGGGGCTGGTGATCCTGGGGGTCGGGCTGGCGATCGGAGCGATCGGCGCCTTCGTTCTGACCCGGAGCCTGGAGAGCCTGCTTTACGGGGTGACGGCCTTCGCCCCGACGATCTTCGCCGCCGTCCTGGGGCTCCTGGGCGCCGTGGCGCTTCTCGCCACGGTGCTGCCGGCGCGCCGCGCCACTCGGGTCGACCCGATCGTCGCCCTGGGCTCGGATTAGAGACCTCAGCTCCGGGGAGAGCCTTCGGCTTCGGTCGAGGGAGCCGGGGCCCTCGCCGTCCGGTCTCCTCAGGACACCCGGAACATCTCGCCCTCGGCCAGGCACCGGCACAGCCGGCGATAGAGCCGCTCCTGAGCGGCGCGAGACGGGTCGTCGCCCAGGGCGAGGAGCATGCGGCGAGCGAGGGGGCCTTCGGTGAGGATCACCTCGAGGTCGGCGGCGAGTGCACCGTCCTCCAGGGTCCCCCCTGCGGTCGCCTCCTCGGCGAGGTGGCGCCAGAGCTGTCCGGCGGTGGCCCGGGCGGCAGGGAGGCCGAAGTGGGCGAGGTACGGGCCGTCCTCGATCACCGTCTCGTCGGCGGTCCGGATGGTCTGCCGGAGCAGGGCAGCGAGCGGCTCGGTCGGCTGGGCCTGCTGGGCGGCGAGGGGGCTCCAGCGCTCGGCCACCAGGAGCTTCAGCGCGCCGACCACCGCCGCGATCACCGCGAGATCGGCCCGGGGAGCCTCCTGGACGTCGAGGAGGCGGATCTCGATCGAGCCGCGGCCGAAGCGGCCGATGGCGCCGCGGGCGTTGGCGAACTCGTCGCGCAGCACGCCGTCCGGGTCGAGCGGCGCCAGGTCCCGGTAGATCGGCTGCAGGATCTCGCGCTCGTAGGCGGCCCGGGTGAAGACCGGCTCCGGAATCACCTGTCCGGTGACTGAGGCGAACCGGCGGGAGTTGGTGCGGTAGACCTCGAGCCGGTTGTCGAGCAGGCCGGTGAGGCGGCCTTCGACGATCGGCGAGGCGGCCGCGAGCGCCGGCAGCAGGGGAAGTGCCAGGCGAATCGCGGCGTGCAGACGACCGAACTCCTCGTCGCCGGAGAAGGGGAGGTTGAGGTGGGCGCTCTGGAGGTTCGACCAGCCGTGCCCGCGGCAGCCGAAGATCCGGTCGTAGGCCTGGTAGACGGGGCTGGACTCGTGGGGCCAGAGCCGGGTCTCGCGCTCCGGGTCGAACCACGGGTGCATGGCCGTTGGCATGAGCAGGCCGCAGCGAGGTGCGAGAATCTCGCCGATCCGCCGGACGCCGTCCTGGAACGCGGCGGCGAGGCCGTCGGATCCTCCGGGTCCTCCGAGTCGGGGCGCCGGTCCGTCGGTCTTGAGCTCGATGACGTGGAGCACCAGCTCGTTCGACCAGGACAGCGCCCCGACCGTCACGTCCGAGGCGATCTCCCCGGCGGCGGCTTCGAGCACCCGATCGGCGGCGGGCAGGGCGGAGAGGCTCTCCCGGTCGACCAGCATGTACTCGAGCTCGACGCCATAGCCCTCGAACAGGTGGAGGCTCACCGCCGCGCCTCCCCGGGCCGGTCGGTGCCGTTCGAGCCCTCGCCGCTGTCGGAGACCGGGGCATCGGGCGCCGGCGCCGGCAGGTGGCCGGGCGCGGCGGGCGGCGCCGCCCGCGCCTCCTCCATGCGGCGGAGGAACGACTCCATGATCCGCAGGTAGAGTGCATCACCGAGGACGCCGTCCTCGAGGCCCGACTCGAGGGTCGGGTTGTCGTTGACCTCGATGACGTAGGCGCGGCCGTCGCGCTCCTTGACGTCGACGCCATAGAGCCCGTCGCCCATGAGGTTCGCCGCTCGCACGGCGGTCGAGACCACCGTCTTCGGCGCTTGCTCGACCGGCACCGCGTCGACCGGGCCGTAGCGCCGCCGGCCGCGGTGATCTCGGTGGACGATCTGCCAGTGCCCCTTGGCCATGTGGTAACGACAGACGTAGAGCACCTTGCGGTCCAGCACGCCGACCCGCCAGTCGAAGTCGCTGGGGAAGAACTCCTGGGCGATCACCAGGTCCGAGGTGGCGAGCAGGCGCTGGACCGTCTTGGCGAACCCCTGCCGGTCCTCGACCCGGAAGACCCCGAGGGAGAACGAGCTGTCGGGCATCTTGAGCACGCAGGGGAAGCCGAGCTCATCCGGCACCGCGGCGGCGTTGTCCCGGTGGACGATCACCGTCCTCGGCATCGGGATGCGCGCCCGCGCCAGGCGCTCCGCCAGGAAAACCTTGTTGGTGCAGCGGACGATCGAGTCCGGATCGTCGATCACCACCAGCCCTTCGGCCGCGGCTCGCCGTGCCAGCCGGTAGGTGTGGTGGTCGACCCGGGTGGTCTCGCGCAGGAACAGCCCGTCGTACTCGCCGATGTGGCCGGCGTCGTCGGGCCCGATGAGATCCGCCCCGATCCCCACCTCCTGGGCTGCCCGGACCAGCTTCTCGATGGCCCGATCATCCGACGGCGGGCTCGAATCCTTCGGGTTGACCAGGATCGCCAGGTCGAACCGGGTCGCCGGCCGCCGCGGCGTGCCGACCCGACGGCCGGCGAAGTACTCTCGAGCGGACCAGAGCAGGAAGTCCCGGTGCTCTTCCGGGACGTCCTTGACCGCGATCAGGCGCAAGCTGCGGATCTCCCACCGGCCACTGCGCGCCGAGCGCACGAAGCCGGCTCGGAGCAGAGGTGCGGGGAAGGCGTTGAAGAGATGAAGCGCCAGGCGCCGATGGCGCTTGGCCACGTTTCTGCCGAAGTAGACGCTCAGGGTGAACTCGTCCGAGGCCAGGTGGGCGAGGCTCTTGCCGATCAACTCCTCGAGCTCGCCCGAGACCGAGCGCACGATCGACGGCGTCTTGAGATCCTGGACCGTGGTGACGCTGGGCAGCGGCCGGTGGCCGCGGGCCGTCGCCAGGAGCGAGACGTAGTAGCCCAGGCTCTGGTAGCGGTACGAGCGGCAGAGGTTGAACAGCTTCGCCCCCCGGAGGCCGCTGTAACGGGGATCGGTGAGGTAGGTGCGGGCCTGGACGACGTCGACGTCTGCGACGTCCAGGGGCCAGTCTTCGGGGCGATCGACGACGAGGAGGATGGGCATGGACAAGGTCGGGTTGAATTGAGCTGCTGGCTGGGGCCGGAACGACGAGCGCTGCAGGAGACCGTAGCGCCGACAGGCGATCATCGGACGCTAACGCAGTGCGGAGAAGTGGGCAACAGAAACTTCGTCCGGCGTCACCGCGATAGGCTCGGTGGATCGTGACCGGTCCTGGACTCTCGCCGCCGCAGTCTCTCCTCGAGCGCCTCCTGTCGCCGATCCTGGTCGGGATCGTCGTGGCCGCATGGCTTTGCTCGAGCGCCGTCGCGTGCGCCGCACGGCCGGAGCAAGGCCCTGATCAGGGCTCCGGCGCCCCCCGCCCGGATGCCGCGACGGCTTCGGCCACCGCGCCTGGAGCGCGCGGCGCCGAGCAGGAGTTCGGCTCGTGCCACGGCTCGGGTGGAACCGGCGCTGCGCGGGATGAAGTGATCGCCTGGATCGCCGCGCGCCGCGCCGAGGACGGGCTCGCTCCCCTCGATGCCCAGCCCGTGGTCTGCCAGGTAGCCCAGGAGCGGGCCGAGGAGGTGGCGCGCGCCGGTTCGGTGGACTCGACCAGCTCGACGGTCAGCCGGGTCTCGCGGCGGTTGCTGTCCTCCGGCTACACCGCCCACCTGTGGACCGAGCGAGCGATCCTCGGTTATCGGGAGCCCGCAGACATGGTCCGGGTCTGGTCCGAGACCTCGGGCTCCGGCGAAAGCTCGTTCCGCAAGACGATCCTCGGCGACTTCGAGGACCTGGGTGTCGGCGTCGCGCCGGGGGACGGGGGGACCGCCGTGGTGCTGCTCTTCGCCACGCCGCGCTCCTCCTGGTTCCGCGTGCAGGTGAAGCCGCTGAAGGACCTCGACGCGGTCCGGCGCGAGGCGCTGGCGCGGGTCGAGCAGGCGCGCAAGAAGGCCGGGCGGGGGACCGTGGTCGAGAGCCCCGAGCTCGACCGGGCCGCCCAGGCGCATGCCGACGACATGATCGATCAGGGCTACTACGGCCACGTCTCGCCCCAGGGGCTCGCTCCCCGGCACTGGGTGGAGCAGACCGACTACCCGCCGTTCGCCTTCCTCGCCGAGAACATCGCCAAGGGCCTGTTCACCCCGACCGAGGTGGTCGAGCGCTGGCTGGACAGCCCCCACCACCGGCGCAATATCCTCGACCCGCGGGCCCGGGAGACCGGCCTCGGGGTCGCCTGGGGCGAGGTCAACGGCGAGCCTGTCGTGGTCTGGGTCCAGCTCTTCGCCGCGCCGCGATAGCGACGGCGGCCCCCTCCGTCAGGTGTCCTCGTGCCCCAGCGCGCGGCGGGCGAGCGCCGTCTTCGCCAGCAGGGGCGCGAATTCGGCGGGGTACGGCGAGTGGGCCAGCCGTGAGAACGCCTCGAGATCGGGCCTGCCCCGCTCGGCGGCGTCGCGGAAGAGGCGCACCAGGACGAGTCTGCCGCGCGCCTCCTCGGGCATCCAGGCCTCGCGCTGCCGTGCGTCGGGCCGTCCTTCGGCGATGAGGATCGCCTGGGCCGACGGAGACCGCGAGGTGAGCAGGCTGTCGCCGGCCTGCTCCAGCAGCCGATCGACGTCCTCGCGGTAGGTGATCGGAGCGCCCGTCGCCAGCTCGTCGCTCCAGCGGATCAGGAGCGCGGCGGCTTGGGCGGGCCTTCGTCGCTCTCGAACACCCGCGCCAGGCGCTCCTGCAGCATCGGCTCCCTCCCGGCGTGGAACGCGGCCTCCGCCGCCTCCAGGTCGACCAGGGGGCCACGGTGTAGGGTCTGCCGCCTGCCGGGTCCACGGTCTCGATGGTCGCCACGGCCTGCTCGGCGTCGTCGAGCCCGACCAGCCACTCGCTGCGCTCGCGGGCCAGGGCGACCGCGAGCGCCGGGTCGGCCCGGGCCGCCCGATCGAGGATCTGGAGCTGGCCCGCGGCCCGGTCCGGCGCGGTCCGCACGAGCATGCCGGCGAGCATCAAGCGGCAGACCACGTGGTCCGGGTTGGTTTCGAGGTGGTTTTCGAGGGCTTCGATCCGTTGCTCGAGCGACTCGCCCGGCAGCGGGTTCCTGTAGATGTAGGTGTCCCTGACCTCGGCCAGGAAGTGGTCCGACGTGTGGATGCGGGCGGCCAGCCGGCGGATCGCTGGCGCTTCGGTGATCGGATCGTAGAGGGCCAGCCGGAGGATCGCCGGGAACGGCTCGACGGTTCGGCGAGTCCTCGTCCAGCTCCTCGGTCCAGGTGTCCGGGAACCAGGGCTCGGCCGAGCTCCAGGCGGTGCCCGGGGTCTCCGGATCGTGGAGGCAGCGGCGGACCGCCGCGCGCGTCGCCTCGATGTCGCCGGCGCGCTCCGCCGCGTGGACCAGGCGGCTCATCACCTTCCGTGTCGCGACGGTCGGTCTCCATCCGGCGCACAGGTCCTCGGCGGTTGCGAGCGGCTCGATCCGCATCTGGTAGAGCTCGAGGGCGTAGTCCATGTAGGGCTGAGTGCTCACGTCGCCCTTCTCGCCGTCCTACGCCCAGCTTGTCGACGAGAGCGCCGGCTTCGTCCAGCCGGTTGAGCTCCACCAGGGCGATCAGCTCGCGGGCGTCGAGGTAGGTCGTGCCGGGCTCGAGAGTCGAGGCCCGCTGGACGGCGCGGAGCTCCTGCTCGTAGTCGCCGATGGCGTCGAAGAGCTGCGCCATCCAGAAGGCGTCGCGGGCATCCTTCGGGCCGGTCGAGCGCAGGGCCTCGGCCTGGGACCAGGCGGCCTGGGGGCCCTCGAGCTTCGCCAGGAGGTATCCGTGCGCCGCCGTCCAGGCCGCGATTCCGACGGCTCGAGCTTCTCCGCCCGGGCCGCGTACGGCAAGGCCTCGCGCAGTCGGCCCAGGCCGATCAGGGCCTGGGCCACGTCGTAGTTGGCGACGCTCCAATCGGGCGCCTTCTGGTAGGCCGCCCGGTACGACACCAGGGCCTTGTCGTTCCGCCCGTCGTTGTAGCGCCGGTGGCCTCTCGTTATCAGGGCCGACCACTTTGTCGTCCACCCATCGCCGGTGGTCTTCGCCTGGCGCTCGTTCCGGAGCTGCCCCAGATCGTGTAGCCGATGCCCACCGGGACGGCCAGGCTCACCACCAGGGAGAGCATGCCGACCAGCGCCGGCAGGGTCGACCACCGGGCCAGCGTGCGGGCGTTGATCCAGAGGGCCTGGAAGGTCATCAGCCCCCAGGGGAACCCCCACCAGCCGAGCAGGGCCGACTTGGCTTGCTCCTTGAGCTCGGTCCGCGCCGAGCAGGCGCGACACAGGTTGGAGCGGTACTCCAGGTGGCGGGTGAGGACCAAGAAGGACATCACCCACATGTAGGACTGGACGGCGGCAGGGCCCGCGGCCGCACGGCTGGCAGGGCATCCCGGAGCCGGGTCCGCCGTCGAAGCCCGGTCCAGGGCCTGTCGGGCCGCCGGGTTCGAGTCGGGGCCGATCGGCTGGTATTGCTCGGGTTGCGTGAATCCATGACCTCTCCTGAGTGCAGTCGTGCGAGGTCCGACGACGGGCGTGAGGGCCGCCGGCCGGACGGCTGATCTGTGGGGTGTCGTCCGATTGTATCGGCCCGGGCGGGTGACGATCCATCGACCATGACGGACACTCGGCCGTCTTGCAGTTCTGAGCATCGGCCGGTACGCTCGGAGCGCTTCAATGACTTCGCGCCGGGCGGCTCTCCGGGAGCCGCGCCGGCACTGTGTTCCCATCCACCGTCCTCCGAGGAGTCCTCCGACATGTCGATCACGATCCTGCGAACCTCGCGTCCCCCCGTCCTCTGCGCACTTCGCCGTCGTCCCCTGGCGGCGCTCGCCGCGACGGCGGCCGTCCTCGTCGGCCTTGCCGCGTGCCGGCGTGGCCGCGCCGCCGGTCTGCGGCGACGGCATTTGCGGCGGCGGCGAGACCTGCGACGGCACCATCTTCTGCAAGACGACCTCGTGCCCGGTCGGCACCGACCCGGTGTGCGACCCGAGCTGCGGCGGCTACACCTGCACCGGCGGCGGTGCGAGCGGCGCCGGCACGGTCGAGCTGCTGTTCACCGACCGGAGCGACGACGTGTCCGAGACCAACGTCTCCGCCACCGAGCAGCGGCTGCTCGACCTGATCGACGGCGAGACCGTCTCGATCCAGGCCGCCATCGACGGCCTGTCGCGGCAGAACGTCATCGACCGGCTGATCGCCGCCGAGCAGCGGGGCGTCACCGTCCAGGTGGTCGCCGACTGCGAGATCGTCGTCGCCGAGGCCTCGCCCGGCTACCAGCAGCTCAAGAACGCCGGCATCCCGGTGGTCGACGACAACAACTCCTTCGACGGCCCGAGCGTCACCCCCGGCTGCACCAGCACCCAGACCTCCGGCTTCGTCCACGACAAGTTCCTGATCTTCGATGGCCAGGAGACGGTCTGGACCGGCTCGACCAACCTCACCAGCTACGCCTTCAACGCCGCGGAGAACGCGGTGGCGATCCTCGCCGGCAACCCCGGGACCGTCGACTTCTACCAGGCGGAGCTCGGCGAGATGTTCGGCGACGGCTTGTCGCTCCGGGACGGCGGCACGGGCCGGTTCGGTCGCCAGAAGACCCTGAACCCGGGGATCGGCACCTTCACCCTGGCCGACGGCACGGTGGTGGAGGTGGCGTTCAGCCCGTACAACTACAACACCACGTCGGACACCGAGGTGTGATCGACTCGACCATCGACTCCGCCGCCGACGAGCTGCTGTGGACCACCTACTACCTCACCTACCGCCCGGTGCGCGACCGGATCGATGCCAACGGCGCCACCAGCAAGCGGGGCGCGGTCGACCCGCGGACGACCGACAGCTACAACGACACGGCGACGCTGATCGCCAACGGCGAGCAGGTGCTGGTGACCAACTTCCTCGGCGCCCACCACTGGAAGACGGTGATCGCCGACGCGGACGCGGCCGACGGGCAGGTGCTGTCGCATCCCACAACTTCTCGTCCAGCTCGTTCAACTACAACAACGAGAACAGCGTCCGCATCCTCTCGCCGGCGGCCGCCCAGACCGCGCGCACCGAGTCCGACGCCGTCTGGAACGATCCGCAGAACGCCGGCCTGGTCGGTTGTGTCCACCCGGGGAGAGCTACAACCAGAATTCGAAGAGCCTCCACCGGTCAACGACGCGTTCGACAACGACTACGACGGCCTGACCGACGCGCCGATCCGGACTGCGCCACGTTCTTCTCCTGCGGCACGACTCGTGCAAGGCTTCCGGCGCCGCTGCTCCAGCGGCACCGAGTGCTGCAGCGGCACCTGCCTCCACGGCAGGACGCGGACCTGTAGCTGAAGGAGGGGGGGCGGCGCCGGCCCTATCGGGGATAGATGACGACCCGGCGGTAGGGCTCGGTGCCCTTGGCCTCGCTGACCAGGCCGGCGCGCTCGATCAGCTCGTGCTGGAGGCGGCGGATCGGACGGTCCTGGGGCGAGAGCTCGACCGGGTGGCCGCGGTCGAGGACCTGGTCGATCGCCTGCTCGGCCTCGTGCAGGCTCGCCTGGTAGTCGTCCGGGAAGTCGTCCCCGGCCGCGTGGCGAGCGGGTTCGGCTTCCCGCTCGATGCCCCGCTCGATGCCAAAGTGGTGGCGCAGGAACTTCTCCATCTGCTGGACGGTGTTGCTCCGCACCACCCGCACCGGCACGCCGCGCCTCTCGGCGTCGCGGAGCTTCTTCGGGTGGCGCCGCTCCTGGGCCTTGACCGTCAGCACCACGTCGGCGGCTCGGGTGTCGTCGACCAGGTAGACCGGCACGCCGAGCTCCTGGATCGCCCGCTCCAGCTTCTCGCGGCTCACCGCGTAGGGGAAGACCCTGAGGATCTTGCGCTCGGGGCGGAGCGTCGCGGTGCCGGCCGGCTGGGGCGCGTCCGGCGGCCCTGGGATGGGCTCGCGGATCTCGACCTCGCCGTCGTCCTTGCGCACCCGGCGCTCGGGGCGCAGCGGCTCGCCACGCAGGTAGCGGTCGACCACGTCGGCCATGTCGTGGTGGACCGCCAGCCGGTCGCGGTCCAGGATCTCCACCACCACGTCGAAGGTCGGCGGCGCCTTGCGCTCGAGGACGGTCTTCTGGGTCCGGCGGCGGCGGGCCTCCTCGTCGGACAGGGTGACCGCGTGGATGCCGCCGACCAGGTCCGAGAGGGTCGGGTTCTGGAGCAGGTTGTCCAGGGTGTTGCCGTGGGCGGTGGCGATGAGCTGGACGCCGCGCTCGGCGATGGTGCGGGCGGCCAGGGCCTCGGCGCCGGTGCCGATCTCGTCGATGACGATCACCTCCGGCATGTGGTTCTCGACCGCCTCGATCATCACCGCGTGCTGGCGCTCGGGCGAGGGCACCTGCATGCGCCGGGCGCGGCCGATGCCGGGATGGGGGATGTCGCCGTCGCCGGCGATCTCGTTCGAGGTGTCGACCACCACCACCCGCTTGCTCCAGGTCGTCGGCGAGCACCCGCGCGGCCTCGCGCAGCAGGGTGGTCTTGCCGACGCCGGGACGGCCGAGGAGCAGGATCGACACCCCCTCCTCGATGACGTCGCGCAGGATGTCGACCGTGCCGATGACCGCCCGGCCGACCCGGCAGGTCAGGCCGATCACGTCGCCCTAGCGGTTGCGCATGGCGGAGATGCGGTGCAGGGTGCGCTCGATGCCGGCCCGGTTGTCGTCGCCGAAGCTGCCGACCCGCTCGACCACGGCGGCCAGCTCCTCGCGCGACACCCGGTCGTCGCCGATCTCGAGCACCCGCGCCGGGAAGCGCGCCTCCGGCAGGCGCCCGAGGTCGAGGACGATCTCCACCAGGTCCTCCCGCTCGGGAGCGCGCTCGATCGCCTCGACCACCGGGGCCGGCATCACCCCGAGGAGGAGCTCCAGGTCGTCGGTGATCGCTCGTTGCGCCGTGGTCACGGGGTCCCCTCGTGGGTCTCACCCTGAAGCCTATCGTGCAACCCCCGTACCCGGGGGCACGGCCTCGGCGCTCGCGCCGCCGTGCCGGCGCTCAGGCGAACAGCCAGCCGACGTAGGCGAAGAAGCCGAGCAGCAGCACCAGGCCCTCCCAGCGGTCCAGGTGCCGCCGGGAGAACAGCATCGGCCAGAGCAAGATGCTGAAGACCATCATCACCAGCAGGTCGAACCAGGCGCCGCCGACCTCCACGTGCACCGGCGAGACCAGGGAGGTGGTGCCGAAGATCGCCAGCACGTTGAAGATGTTCGAGCCGACGACGTTGCCCAGCAGGATGTCCCCCTCGCGCTTGATCGCCGCGACGATGGCGCTCGCCAGCTCCGGCAGGCTGGTGCCGAGGGCCACCAGGGTCAGGCCGATCACCCGCTCGTCGATGCCGGCGCTCCGGGCGATCGACACCGCTCCGGCGACCAGCGCCTGGGCGCCGAGCACCAGCAGCGCGATGCCGACCGCCACCTTGAGCATGCTGGTCGACACCGGGCCGCTCGCCGTCGCCGTACTCCTGGGCGAACTCCCACGCCACCCGCGCCTCCTCGTCGGTCTGCTTGGCCAGCAGGACCCAGAGGTAGCCGGCCAGCAGCGCCAGCAGGCAGACCCCCTCGACCCGGCCCACCGGGCCGTCCGCCACCAGCCAGAGCATCAGCGCGCTGGTGCCGATCATGAACGGCATCTCGCGCAGCAGGAAGTGGCCGCGGGCGGCGAGCGGGAAGATCAGCGCGCCGATCCCCAGGATCAGGCCGATGTTGGCGATGTTCGAGCCGACCACGTTGCCGAAGGCGACCTCGGGTGAGCCCTGGAGCGAGGCGGTCAGGGTGGCGGCCAGCTCCGGCGCCGAGGTGCCGAAGGCGACCACGGTCAGCCCGATCACCAGCGGGGTCATGCCGAGGGCCCGGGCGAGCGCCGAGGCGCCGGCGACGAGCGCCTCGCCGCCGAAGTAAAGGAGGACGATGCCGAGGGCGACGAGCAGGAAATCCATGGAACACGAGATTGTACCGTCGCCGGGGGCGCGGCGGGGAGGTGTGGCGGCGGAGTGCCGGAGCGAGTCGATCAGCCAGCCGCGGCTGTCCGTTCGGTGACGATCCGCTCGGCCAGCTCGGTCGCGGTCTGGATGCAGTCGGGGACCGAGACGCCGCCGGTCCAGTTGCCCGACAGGTAGATCCCCGGGCGCTCGGCCTCGATCCGCGCGGCCAGCTCGACGTAGCGGCCGTGGCCGACCTCGTACTGGGGGATCGCCCGCGGCCAGCGCGGAGCTCGCGGAAGATCGGCGCGCCGGTCAGGCCGAGGGCGCGGTCCAGGTCGCCGAGGAAGGTCTCGTCGAGCGCCTCGTCGTCCAGGTCGACGACCTCGGGGTCGGTGCGGCCGCCGGCGAAGGCGGCGAGGGCCACGCAACCCTCCGGCGCGCGGCCGGGGAAGAGGCTGGACGGGAAGAGGCAGCCGAGCACCCGGAGCGACTCCTTGCGCGGCGCCAGGAAGCCGAAGCCGTCCAGCGGGTGGCGGACGCTCGCCCGCTGGAAGCCGTAGGAGGCCACCGCGACCGGGGCGTAGGGGATGTCGGCGATCGGCGCGCTCGCCCCGCCGGTGAGCTCGTCGAGGAGCTCCGCCGCGGCGTCGGCGGGCACGGCGAGGACCACGCGCTCGGCCTCGATCGTCTCGGGGCGCCGTCGGCCCCCGTCTCGACCCGGAAGCCGCCGCCTGCGGCGCGCACGACGCCCGGCAGCGGACGCCGGTGCGCACCTGCCCGCCGGCCTCCTCGATCGCCTCGGCCAGCCGGCGGGGCAGCATCTCCAGGCCGTCGCGCATGGAGATCATGCCGCCGCCGGGCTGGGGTCCCTTCCTGCGCGCCAAGGCGCCGCGGATGAGGCTGCCGTGCTCGTGCTCCAGGCCCCAGATCCGCGACACCGCCCAGCGCACCGACAGGCGCTCCGGGTCCCCGGCGTAGACGCCGGAGACGAACGGGCCGACGGCGTAGTCGAGGAACTCCTGGCCCAGGCGGCGGCGCACGAACTGGGCGATCGACTCCTCGGTGCCTTCAGGGGGCCGGCCGATCCAGGGCTCCTTGAGCAGCCGGAGCTTGGCGCCGAGGGAGAAGAGCGAGGTGGAGAGGAAGGCGGCGCGGACCGCCCGGGAGCGGCTGCAGCCGGTCGCCCTTCCAGAGGTAGCGCCGCTTGCAGGCCGGACGGGCGTGTCAGCGTCACCGGCTCGAGGCCGGCCTCGTCGATCAGCCGGCCGACCGCGGGGCGGCTGGCGAGCACCGTGTTCGGGCCCTGCTCGAAGGTCCAGCCGTCCCGGCGAAGGGTCTGGATGGCGCCACCGACCCGGTCGGCGGCCTCGACCACGACCGGCTTCACGCCGGCCCGCGGCCGCGCGCCAGGTGGAATGCGACGGTCAGCCCGGAGATGCCGGCGCCGACCACGACGACCTGATGCTCCCCTCCCATGGTGAGTGAGTCTACCGCCCGACGGTGCCGTCGCGGCTGTCGCCGATGGCGACCAGGCGGGCGCCGGATGCCGCGACGGACACCAGGTGGTCGTCCTTCTCGTCCTCGCCGCTCGCGACGATGATCGAGCCGGCCACCTCCGACTCGAGGGCGATGACGGTCTCGCCGACCTCGATCACGTAGGACGGGTAGCGCTGGAGCAGGACGATCTCCGAGCCCGGTACCAGCCCGAACACCGCCAGGGCGTTGTGCCGCGCCGAGCTCTCGCCCGCCAGGTGGGTCACCGCGGCCCGCTCGCCGGTGCGCAGGTCGCGCACGGTGCGGATCCCGGGCGCGCAGGCGGCCGGCGCCGCGGCCTTGCCGAACAGGCGCTTGAGCCAGGAGACCGCGCGCGGCGTCTCCGGGAACTCGTACTCGCACCCCGGGCAACGGATCAGCCCGCACGCGGTGCGCAGGGGCAGCCGTGCTCGCAGAGAGTATCCGTGGGCTGGAACTCGAGCCCGCAGAGCGGGCAGGTCACGAACCGATCAGCCATGTCGCCACCCAGTGGACCATGCCTCCGACGAAGAAGGCGAAGGGGAAGATGAAGGCTGCCATGGCCCACGCCACCTTCATGCTGTGCTCCTTCGCGATCATCAGGAAGTTCGCGATGCACGGCATGAAGAGGGTGATCGTCACCATGGCGACCAGGATCTGGAGGGGAGAGAGGACCGGCGACGGTCCGGTGGCGGCCTGGAGCAGGTAGACCGCCCCGAAGTCGCGGCGCATGAACCCGACGAGGAACGCGTTCGACATGTTGGCCGGCAACCCGAGCCAGCCGGTGACCAGCGG
Organism: uncultured Acidobacteriota bacterium; assembly: GCA_963843755.1. Classification (GTDB taxonomy): domain Bacteria; phylum Acidobacteriota; class Thermoanaerobaculia; order Multivoradales; family DATKCC01; genus CAWJLS01. Next base: position 138,397 of record CAWJLS010000006.1, on the reverse strand, counting down.
CTCGCCCCAGTGGGCGATCTCCGCCAGGGCGCCGAACTGATCGAGCAGGAAGAGCGCCGCCGTGCCGATGATGAACAGCGGGATCACCTCCCGCAGGTACCAGTTCAGCCGGCTGAAGGTCTTGATCACCACGTTGCCGAGCTGGGGCCGGCGCATGGGCGGGATCTCGAGGATGAAGTCTCCCGCGTCCTCGCCGCCGAAGACCCGGGCGGTCAACCAGCCGACCAGGAAGATCACCGCGACGATGATCGCCACCCAGGTGATCGCCCCGCCGGGGGAGAGCGCCGCCATCATCGCGAGCAGCACACCGAGCTGGGCCGAGCACGGAACCGCCAGTGCCAGGAGCATGGTGGTGACGACGCGCTCCTTGCGCGTCTCGAGCACCCTGGTGGTCATGGTCGCCATGGTGTCGCAGCCGAGCCCCAGGATCATCGGCAGGACCGCCTTGCCGTTGAGGCCCATGAGGCGGAACAGCCGGTTGACCATGATCGACATCCGCGGCAGGTAGCCCGAGTCCTCCAGGAGGCTGAACAGGAGGAAGAACGTCGTGACGATGGAAGACGATGGCCAGGGCGTAGGAGACCGCCATCGTCAGCGGCCGTACTCGCCGACCAGCCCGTCGTGGACGAACCGCAGGACCTTCTGGAACGTGGTCAGCTCGTCCCCGCCGGGACCTGGTAGTCGGGCACCAGGGCCGTCTTCGAGATCGTCCCCAGCGGGATCTCCCGGACCGGCGTGATCGGCAGCCCGATGCTCGCCTCCATCTCCTCGAAGGCGTGGGTGTGGGGGAAGGGAAGCACCGCGTCGGCCGCGTGGATCGCCAGCCGGGTTGATGGGCTGCTGGAACAGGCCGGTCTCGATCAGGTCGACCAGCGTGCCGGCGCCGAACAGCCCGACGAACCAGAAGACGGTCACCAGCGCCGCGCCAGCAGCCCGAGCCCCTTGATCGGGTGCATGGCCCAGAAGCCGAGGCGACGGCGAAGGCGGCGTGCTTCGGCCGCTCCATGGACTAGGTCCGGGCCAGGATCTCGTTGATAGCGCCAGGCGCACCGGTTGCGCTCCTAGTCGAGCGCTCCGCCGTCCTCCCTCGACCGCCGCGCCGCCGGGGCGCCCGGCACCCGGAGCTGGTCCTGGAGGAGCGGCCGCGAGGGCGCGCCCCGCCTCGCCGGTCAGCACGTCGATCACCGCCTCGGTGCCCGTTGCGCAGGGCCACGGTGGTCACCACCGGCACGCCGAGGAGCCGCGCCAGGCGGGTCGTGTCGATCCGGCCGCCGCGCTGCTCGAGCTCGTCCATCATGTTGAGCACCAGCACCATCGGCCGGCCCACTCGGCGAGCTGGAGGGTGAGCAGCAGCGCCCGGCGCAGGTTCTTGGCGTCGGCCACCTGGACGATGGTCGCGTCCGGGTTGCGGTCGATCATCTCCCGGGTCACCTGGGCGTCCTCGGCCCGGGCGAGATGTCGTTGATGCCGGGGGTGTCGACCAGTCCACTCGCGGCCGTTGAAGGCCGCCCGGGCGCGGGCGATCTCCACCGTCGTGCCGGGGAAGTTCGACACGGTGACGTAGCGCTGGGTCAGGTTCCGAACAGGACGCTCTTGCCGACGTTCGGGTTGCCACCAGGAGCACGGTCTTGTGGACGGCTCCTGGCGGCCCAGGTCGTCGGAGCGTTCGGTCGGGCGTCTCGGAGTCTGGAGGCTGTCCACGGCCATCGATCGCTCTCTCGGTCGTCGTCGGAGGTGCCGGGCGTCAGACGGTGCGCGAGTAGCGCGCCTTGGCGGCCGATGGCTTGCCGAGGTAGCCGTCGAAGCACATGGCGACGTTGCGCACCAGCAGGCGGCCGAACGGGGTCACCCGCAGGCTGCGCTCGCCGAGCTCCACCAGCCCGTCCTCGGCCAGCGGCTCGAGCGCCTCGAGGGCGTCGGCGAAGTGCTCGTCGAAGTCGATGCCGAAGTGGCGCTCGATGGCGTCCTTGTCCAGCCGGAAGTGGCTCATGATGCCCATGATCACGGCCCGGCGGAGGCGGTCCTCCGGCGTCGGGAAGAGGCCGCGGAAGACCGGCAGCCGGTCCTCGCCCAGGGCCGCCTGGTACTCGTCCAGCCCCTTGACGTTCTGGGCGAAGCCGCCGGCCACGTGGCTGATCGACGAGACGCCGAAGGCCACCAGGTCGGTCCGGCCGCAGGTGCTGTAGCCCTGGAAGTTGCGGGTCAGGGTGCCGTCCTCGAGCGCCTTGGTCAGCGGGTCCTCCGGCTTGGCGAAGTGGTCCATGCCGATGAAGGCGTAGCCGGCGGCGGTGAGCTGGTTGGCCGTGTTCTCGAGGATGGTGAGCTTGGCCTCCGGGTCGGGCAGCGCCTCCGGGTCGATGGTCTTCTGGTGGGCGAACATCTCCGGCAGGTAGGCGAAGTTGAACACCGCGATCCGGTCCGGGCTCATGCGGATGACCTCGTTGACCGTGCGCTCGAAGCTCTCCGGCGTCTGGTGGGGCAGGCCGTAGATCAGGTCGATGTTGACGCTGTCCATGCCGCGCCGGTGGGCGCCGTCGAGGATGCGCCGGTCTCCTCGACCGGCTGCACCCGGTTGACCGCCCGCTGGACCTCGGATCGATGTCCTGGACGCCCATGGAGAGCCGGTTGAAGCCGCCGGCGGCCAGGGCGTCGAGCTGCTCCTCGGTGCACATGCGCGGGTCGACCTCGACGCCGAGCTCCAGGTTGTCGGCGAGCCGGAAGTGCTTGCCGATCATCGCCATCAGCTCGGCCATCTCGGCCGGCGGCAGGAAGGTCGGTGTGCCGCCGCCCCAGTGGAGCTGGATGGTGTCGCGCTCGCGCCCGCCGAGGAGCTCGGAGACCTTGGCCATCTCCCGCTCGACCCAGGGCAGGTAGCTCCGCGCCCGGTCCCGGTTGCGCGAGATGATCACGTTGCAGCCGCAGAAGAAGCAGCGGCGCTCGCAGAACGGAACGTGGACGTAGAGCGACAGCGGCAGGGCGTCCTGCCGGCTCTCGATCGGAGCTGGAGTCTGCGGAGGAGAAGCCGTCCCGGAACTGGGGAGCGGTCGGGTAGGAGGTGTAGCGCGGGCCGGGGCGGTCGTACTTCTTGACCAGCTCGCGGTCGAAATGGAAGTCGTGGAGCGCTTGGGGGGTCGTCGTCTCGATCGTCATGGGATGGGCTCGCGGGTCATTGGTGGGGGCCTGTGACCAACTTGGTCAAGAATAGGGGCTGGGGCGCTCCAGGCCACCACCCGACGGGGCGGGATGGGCGGATCGTTCGGGCGGGGTGGGGCGTGCAGGTAGGAGGGGTCTGCCGGGAGCGTCCGGGAGGGAGGGTCTCGGAGGGACGGCGCGAGAAGTTGACGGCTGGGGGGCAAGCTCGCGCCTCGTCGGCGGCCGCGTCGGACCAGCTCGGATGCTCAAAGGCCTCTCGCGGACGCGGCCGCCGGCGCCCCTCGACGACCCTCCCTCCCGGACGCTCCGCAAGCGCAACGCTCGTCCCCCCGCCCCGGATCACGAGATGCCAAGGAGCAGGGGGGAGAGGGATCGAGAGGGAGTTGGAGGGCGATCTTGTGGATTGCGGGCGGGGGTCGGGGGGATGTAGGGGGGAACCGGCCGATGCCTCTCAGGCGGAGCCGATGCCGCAACCGCGCCAATCGGATGACCGCAAGGAAGGAGGCTCATCGCAACCCTCCAGCCCGCTGTGCCAGATGGGGAGAATCTCCTCCGCTGGCAACCTAGACGATGCTCGTCACAATCTCCGGCGGTTCCTGAATATGCCGCTTGACGGCGCACTGGTCGATCGAGCGGACGATGGCGCTGCGGTATTTCTCCGGGAAGTCGTCGGGGAGGCGGACCTGGATCTTGATGCCGCTGAGGCGGGGGCGCTCGGGGTCGCGCTCGAGGGCGAGGGAGATCTCGAGGTCGTCGGTGGAGAGGCCGCGCTGCTGGCAGAAGGCGAGGGCGTAGTAGCCGGCGCAGGTGCCGATCGAGGCGAGGAAGAGATCGAACGGGGCGGGGCCGGTGCCGCCGCCGCCGGCGCGCTCGGGCTGGTCGGTGTGGATGGTGTGGCCCTTGAAGACGGCGTCGACTGCGGCGCCGCCGGGGAAACGGATCTCCATTGCGGTGCGGGTCCTTTCGGGTCTCGGTGATGGTTCGTCGCGATCGCCGGCCGCGGTGGGCCGGCGTCCGACCGTTGAGAGGCACGGACCGCCCGAGAGGTTCCGGAGCGCCGCCGGCGCTCCGGGGAGGGTCGTACGGCGGGGGCCCGCCGCCGGGCCCCGGGGACGGTCCCCCGGGCTCCGGCGAGCGGGGTCGAGGATCAGATGTAGCGCGGGCGCCGCAGGGCGCTCTGCTGGGCCTTCAGCAGCGCCTCGGCCAGGGACCGGGCGTCGCTGCGCCGGCCGGCGCCGGCCCGCTGGGCGGCCTTCCCCTGGACGCGTGGCAGCGGCAGCGCAGGGATGAACGTCGGCGCCGTCCGCGCCTGGGTGGCGGCCTCGAAGCCGGACGCGATCTTGATCAGCGTCGGCTCGCTCCAGGCCCGGCCGAAGAAGTTCACCCCCACCGGCAGGCCGAACGAGTACCCGGCCGGGACGGTGATGTTCGGGTAGCCGGCGACCGCGGCCCAGAACGAGGTGGCGGTGAGGAAGTGGTCGCCGTTGACCAGGTCGGTGTTCCAGGCGGGCGAGCCGGTCGGCGCGACGATGGCGTCGAGCTGGTGCTGGTCCATGACCGCGTCGATCCCGTCCGGGCCGGCGAGGCGCGGACCGGTCTCGAGCGCCGTCATGTAGTCGGCCTCGGTGAAGATGTCCGCCTCGGCGAGCTCGCACCACTCCTGGCCGAAGTACTGGAGCTCCTCGTCCGCGTGGTCCAGGTTGAACTGGATCAGGTCCGCCATGTTCCGGATCGGCACGCCGGTGCGGGTGGCGAGGTAGGCGTTCAGGTCGCGCTTGAACTCGTAGACCAGGACGATGGTCTCCGACGGGTCGTTGAAGAACTCGTTGACGTCGGGCGGGTCGGCCGGATCGACGATCACCGCGCCGGCGTCGGCCAGGGCGGCGATCGCCTGCTCGTAGATCACGTTCGTCTCGGTGCTGCTGCCGGAGATCCCGTCGCGCAGGACGCCGATCCGGGCCCCGACGAGGCCGTCCGGGTCGAGGAACTGGGTGTAGTCCTTGTAGAACCGGCCGGCGCTGGCGAAGGTGGCCGGGTCGGCCTTGTCGCCGCCGGTCATGGCGCCGAGGATCGCCGCCGCGTCGCCGACCGTGCGGCCGTGGACGCCGATGGTGTCCTGGCTGTGGGCGATCGGCACCACGCCGCTCCGCGACACCAGGCCGAGGGTCGGCTTGATGCCGACCACGCCGCAGGCCGAGGCGGGGCAGACCACGGAGCCGTCGGTCTCGGTGCCCAGGGCGGCGGCGCACAGGCTGGCCGAGGTCGCGGCGGCGGAGCCGGAGCTCGATCCGCAGGGGTTGCGGTCGAGGATGTAGGGGTTTCGCACCTGGCCGCCCCGGGCGCTCCAACCGCTGGTCGAGTCGAAGCCGCGGAAGTTGGCCCACTCGGACAACCCCGCCTTACCCAGGAGGATCGCGCCGGCGCGGCGCAGCTCCCAGAGCGCCCGGGCGTCCCGGTCGGCCGGAGCACCGACCAGGGCGAGGGAGCCGGCGGCGGTCATCATCTGGTCGCCGCTGTCGATGTTGTCCTTGACCACGATCGGGATGCCGTGGAGCGGTCCACGGACCTGGTCCCGCTGGCGCTCGCGGTCGCTTCGTTCGGCCAGGCGCCGGGCGTCCGGGTTGGTCTCGATGATCGAGTTGAGTCCCGGACCGTCGCAGTCGATCTCCTGGATGCGCTCCAGGTACATGTCGACCAGGTCGACGGCGCTCAGCTCTCCGGACGTGAGCATCGCCTGGAGCTCGGCGATGGTCGCGCCTTCGAGCTCTTCGTGGGGTCCGGCCTTCGGCTGGAAGGCGTGGGCTGGGAGCCCGGGGAGCAGGCCGGCGAGGGACGCGCCGGCGCCGGCGGCCGCGGTCCAGTGGAGGAAGTTGCGGCGGCTCAGGCCTTCGTTCGGCGAGCCGGCCGGGCCGTCGGTTTCGTGTTCGTTCGGAGTGTCCGCCGTTTCCGGAGGACGATCGAGGGGTCGGTCTTCTGGCATGGCGCTCCTCCTCGGATGGGAGAGGTCGATGGAACCGTCTGTACGGCGGCCGGTCGGTGGTGCCACCGGCCGCCCGGAAACGCGGTTGGAGCGCCCAGCTCTCGGTCGACCCTGATCGACCCGAATCGACTCGAACGGGGAAGGAGGGTCGTCCTCGGTGTGATCCCGGAGGGGAGAGGAATGTTACATCATCTGCGCGAAGTGGGGAGAGCGACCCCGGTCCCGGGTGGAAACGGGGTGGGGGATGGGGCCGGGGTCGCTCGTCCCGGAGAGGACTACAGGTAGAACGGGTTGCGCAGGCCGTTGCCGCGCGCCGGACGTTTCGCCGGCTCGGCCAGCTTGAGCAGCCGGTCGCGCAGGCTCGCCGGGTCGGCCGGCGTGCGCAGGTCCCGCGCCGCGGCCGCGGCGACCGCTTCGGCCGTCGCGACGGCGGCCTTGCCGGAGGCGCCGTGGCCGGCGACCCGGGGCAGGGGCAGGCGGGGCACGAAGCGCGGCGTGATACGCGCGGCGGCGGCCGCTTCAAAGCCCGCGGCCAGGCGGATCAGCGTCGGCTCGCTCCAGGCGCTCGCCATGAAGCTGACGCCGACCGGCAGGCCGAAGGCGTTGCCGGCCGGGACGGTGACGATCGGGTAGCCGGCGACGGCGGCGAAGCCGGAGCTGCCGCCGAGGAAGTTGTCGCCGTTGACCAGGTCGGTGGTCCACGCCGGCGCGCCGGTCGGGGCGATCAGGGCGTCGAGGTCGTGGGCGGCGAGCGCCGCGTCGATCCCCTCTTCACCCGCCAGCCGCGGCCCGCGCTCCAGGGCGTCCAGGTACTCGGCCTCGGAGAAGATCTCGGCCTGGGCCAGCTCGAACCACTCCTGGCCGAAGTACTGGAGCTCCTCGGCGGCGTGGTCCAGGTTGAACTGGATGACGTCCGCCATGTCCGCCACCGGCACGCCGGTCCGGCTCGCCAGGTAGGCGTTGAGATCACGCTTGAACTCGTACACCAGGACGATGATTTCCGAGGAGTCGTTCTGGAGCTCGTCGAACGACGGCATGTCGACGGTCGACGACCGTCGCGCCGGCGTCGGCCAGGGCCTGGACCGCCTGCTCGAAGATCGCGTCGGTCTCGCCGGTGAACCCGGTAGCTGGCGGGCGACGCCGATGCGCGCTCGACCAGGCCGTCCGGGTCGACGAACTGGTGTAGTCGGTGAACGAGTTGCCGGCGCTCGCCGCGGTCTTCGGATCGGCCGGGTCGACGCCGGTCATGGCGCCGAGCAGGGCGGCGGCGTCCGCGACGGTGCGCCATGGACGCCGGTGTCCTGGATATGGGAGATCAGGACGATGCCGTAACGGCTGACCAGGCCGACCGTCGGCTTGATGCCGACGATGCCGTTGGTCGAGGCCGGGCAGACGATCCAGCCGTCGGTTTCGGTGCCCACCGCGGCCGCGGCGAGGCCGGCGAGGCGGCCGCGCCGGAGCCGGAGCTGGAGCCGCAGGGGTTGCGGTCGAGCACGTACGGGTTCGCACCTGGCCGCCGCGCCCGCTCCAGCCGCTGACGACTACGAAGCGGAAGTTGCCCACTCGGAGAGATTCGTCTTGCCGAGGATGACCGCGCCGGCCTCGCGCAGGCGTGCGACGGAGGGCGTCCTTCGGTTCCGCGTCGCGTCGACCATCGCGAGCGACCCGGCGGTCGTCTGCATGCGGTCATGCGTGTCGACGTTGTCCTTGACGAGGACGGGCATGCCGTGCAGCGGCCCGCGCACGTTGCCGCGCTTGCGCTCGGCGTCGAGCCGACGCGGCGATCGCCAGCGCGTCGGGGTTGACCTGGATGATCGAGTTGACCCCGGGGCCGTTCCGGTCGAGGGCGCGGATGCGGGCGAGATAGAGGTGGACGAGTTGGCTCGCCGTGAGCGAGCCGTCCTCCATCGCCGCCTGGAGATCGGCGATGGTCGCTCCCTCGAGCTCGGGCGCCGGCCCGCGGCCGTGGCGGCCGTCGTCGGGGCCCTGGCCGTGGTCGTTGCGGGCCTCGGCCGCGGACGGTCCCAGCAGGCCGCCGAACGAGGCGGCGCCGGCGGCGCCGGCGGTCCATTGGAGGAAGGAGCGGCGACTGACGCCGTCGCCCTCGGTCCGGTCGGCGGGGGAAGCGTGCGGGACCTCCCGGTCGGGTCGGTCGGGAGCGTCGGGTCGGGGTCGACGGTCGTCAGGCATCGGGTACCTCCTTCAGGTTCAGGTTCGAGGGGATGAAAAGGGACGACCGGGCCCGCCCATCGAGGGGAGATCGAGCGGGCACCGGCCGTCCGAGGACGCACTGGGGAGGTGGGACGGGGGGCGGTCGGTGGGGTGACGGCGGCAGGCTGAACAGACATGACCATCGCTTATAGCGAAACGTGCATTAATGAGTGTACAGGATCTCGTCCCAGCGGTGCGTCCGGCGGCGGGTCGGGACGGTTCTACCGGTCGGACCGGATCGGTTCGGCGGAGGCTCAGTCGTCGGTGAGCCCGACGGCTTTCATGCGGCGGTACAGGGTCGAGCGGTGGACCTCCAGCGCCTCGGCGGCCGCGGCGACGTCGCCGTCGGCGGCCCGGAGGGCGGCCTCGATCTCGGCGCGCTCGTGGCGGGCGAGGCGGTCCTTGAGGCTTCCCCGGCCGGCGCCCGCGGCCTCCGGCGCGCCGTCCAGGCCGCCGGCTCCGGCCGTCACCTGGTCGGAGAGCAGCCGGGTGTCGAGCAGGTCGCCGTCTTCGAGGAACAGCGCGGCGCGGGCGATCTCCTGGCGGAGCTGGCGGACGTTGCCCGGCCACGGGTAGCTCTCCAGGCAGCGCAGGGCCCGGCGCGAGATGCCGGCCGGGCGGACCCCCAGCGCCCGCGCCTCCTCCGCGAGGAAGTGGACCGCCAGGTTCGGAACGTCCGCCCGCCGGAAGCGCAGCGGCGGCAGCTCCACCTCCCAGCCGTTGATCCGGTGGTAGAGGTCGGCGCGGAACTCACCCCGGTCGAGCAGCTCCCGGAGCGGCCGGTTGGTGGCGGAGACGATCCGCGGCCGGGCGGGCCGGGGGCTCGTCCCGCCGATCCGGTGGCAGGAGCCCTCCTGAATGACCCGCAGCACCCGCGCCTGGGTGGCCGGCGACATGTCCCCGATCTCGTCCAGGAAGAGGGTGCCCTCGTGAGCGATCTCGAACTTGCCCGGCCGCGCATCGACCCCGGTCGCCGCGCCCTTCTCGACCCCGAACAGCTCGGCCTCCAGCAGGTCGCTGGGCAGGGCCGCGCAGTTGAGGGCGACGAAGCGGTCGTCGGGGCGGCCCGAGGCCCGGTGGATGTAGCGTGCCAGCAGCTCCTTGCCGGTGCCCGACTCGCCCCGGACCAGGACGCTCACCGCGCCGGCGGCGATGCGCGTCGCCCGGCGGTAGATTTCCCGCACCTCCCGGTGCAGGCTGGGCGGATCCGGCACGGGCGGCGCCTCCGGCCGGCGGGCGGGCGCGGCGGGCCGAGGGGCGCGCGTGCGGCCGACGTCGACGAGCTGGAGCAGCAGGTCGAGGGCGCCGGCGAGGGCGTGGGTGGCGTCCGGCACCGTCCCCAGGGCGCGGGCCTCGAGGTCGCCGGCGGTCCGGATCACCCCGGCGGGTCCGGAGTCGGCCCCCTCTCCCGGCCGCTCGCCGGCGGTGAACAGCACGCCGCCGCTCCGCCAGGCGATCTCGAGCCAGCGCACGGGGAGCTCGTCGAACAGGGCCTCGCCCGCCCTGGCCGCCACCGTCGCCGCGCCGCAACCGGAAGCCGCGGCCTCGAGCAACGGCGGCAGGCGCTCCAGGAGCAGGGAGTCCAACGGTCGCAGGTCGAGGGTCGTGGGTCGCGGCGCGGAGCGGAGGGGGCCGGTCTCCACCCGGTCGTCCGGTGGGGCGTCGACCCGGATCGGCGCGGCCAGGCGGACGCCGGCCTCCAGGTCGTCCTGCGCCACCTGCTCCAGGGCCAGCTCGACGCTGCCGAACCGGAGCACCGCGCCCGCTGTCGCCTGGGTCGCGGCGCGCCCGGAGGCGGGGCTCCCGTCGACCGCGGTGCCGTTGCTCGAGCCCAGGTCGCGGACCCCGATCCCGTCGGCGCCGATGTCGAGCTCGGCGTGGCGGCGCGAGACCGTCGGATCGACCAGCCGGACGTCGTTGTCGGAGGCGGAGCCGAGGGTCAGGCGCCCCGGCGGCAGGACGACGCGGACCGGTCGGCCCAGGATCGTGCCGGTCAGGACGAACGGCATGGTCGAGAGGTCGGCCCTCGGCGGCCGAAGCGGCTGATCCGGCCGATCCGGTGGAGCCGGACCGACCGCGGGCGGGGTCGGATGCGGTGGAGACGGGACTTCATCGCGGCTGTCGGGGTTGTCCGGGCCATGGTACCAGCCGCCGGTGCCTGCCGACCGGTGGAGCCCCTTGCTAGACTCGGCCGCACCGCTGATGAGATATGCCACGGGGGAGTTGGTCGGTCGTGGGGGGATGGGTGCGGTCTACCGGAGCTGGGACCCGGAGCTCGCGCGGCCGGTGGCCGTCAAGGTGTTGCACCGCGACTGCCCGGAGTCGGCCGAGCGCATGCTGCGCGAGGCCCGTGCCCAGGCCGGGATCGACCATCCGAACGTCTGCGCGGTCTACGAGGTGGGGCGCCTCGACGGGCGGCCCTACATCGCCATGCAGTGGATCGACGGCGTGCCGCTCGACGAGGCGGTCGCCGATCTGCCGCTCGAGCGCAAGGTCCACCTCTTCCTGACCGTGCTCGACGCGGTCCGGGCGGCCCACGAGGTCGGCCTCGTCCACCGGGATCTCAAGCCGGCCAACATCCTGGTCGAGACCGGGCCCGACGGGGTGCTCAAGCCGTACGTCCTCGACTTCGGCATCGCCCGCATGTCCGGGGCCGAGACCGCCCTCACCCGCACCGGCCAGGTGATCGGCACCCCCGGCTACATTTCGCCGGAGCAGGCGCGCGGCGACCGGGACGTGGACCGGCGCTCGGACCTGTTCAGCCTCGGCTGCGTCCTCTATCGCATCCTGACCGGTGAGCCGCCGTTCGAGGCCGGCCACCGGGCTCGAGGCGCTGCTCGCGGTGATCGAGACGACGAGGACCCAGTTCCGTGTGGGGAAGGTGAACCCGACGGTGCCCCGGGACCTGGCGACCATCGTCGAGACCTGCCTGGAGAAGTCTCCAGACCGACGTTACAGCTACCGTGCCCGAGCTGGCCACCGACCTCGAGCGGTTCCTGGCGGGCGACCCGATCCGCGCCCGCCCGGTGAGCGTCGTCACCCGCTGGCGCAGGCGCATCAGACGCCACCCGGTGGCGGCGACCCTGGTCACCCTGGCCCTGCTCACCGCGGGAATCATGGGGGCGATCGCCTGGCACACCCGGGCCACCGCCGCCGAGCAGGCGGCCCTGGCTCGGCGGTTCGGCCGGGAGGTGGAGCGGATCGACCTCCAGATGCGCCTCTCCCACCTGGCGGCCCTCCACGACGTGCGCCGGGAGAAGGCGGCGCTCCGCGCCAGCCTGGATCGCTGGGAGGCGGCTCTGCCCACCCTCGGGCCCGGCGCGCGGAGCGTGGCCCACTTCGCCCTCGGTCGCGGCTACGCCAGCCTGGGGGAGCTGCGGCCGGCCCGGGAGCACCTGGAGCGGGCCCGGCGGGACGATCCGCGCGATCCCGAGGTGGCCCGGGCGCTCGCCCAGGTGCTCGGCAGCCTCTACCAGGAGGGGCTGGTCGACGCCGAGCGCCTGCCGGACGGCGCGGCACGCGACGCCCGGCGGCAGGAGCTCGAGCGGCGCTACCGGGACCGCGCGCGGGATCTGCTGCGCAGCCTGCCGGAGGGGGGCGCCGGGCTGCTCGAGGCGCGGCTGGCCCTGGACGAGGGGCGGTTCGACGAGGCGATCCGGCTGGCCGGGGAGGTGGCGCGGGCGACGCCGTGGCGCTACGAGGCGGCGCTGCTCGAAGGCGACGCGATCGTCGCCGCGGTCGCCGCCGACCGCGGCCGGGCGGCGCCCGAGGCGATGATCGAACGCCTCGGTGCGGCGGGCGAGGCCTTCCGGCGGGCGGCGGAACAGGGACGGAGCGACCCCCGGGTCCACGAGCGGCTGTGCTCGCTGGGCGGGTCGATCGCGGGCCTCGAGTTCTTCGACACCGGCGGCGACCTGGGGCCGACCGTCACCGAGGCGGAGCGCGCCTGCCGCGACTCGATGGCGGCGGATCCGGACCGGGGGCGCCCCCACGCGCTCCTCGCCGGTCTGCTGACCCTGCGCAGCCGGGACCTCAGCCGCCGGGGCGAGGACCCCATGGCGACGATCGAGCGCGCGATCTCCGAGGGGCGCGCAGCGGTCCGCCTCGGTCCGGACGAGGCCGAGCACGCCCGCCGCCTCGGCGTCGCCTTCGCCTACCAGGCCCAGTTCGAGCGGGAGCGGGGCAGGGATTCCCGAGTCTCGGTGACCGAGGCGGTGGCCGCGCTCGGGCGGGCCATCGACCTCGATCCCGGCGACGCGGCGAGCTACAACGCGCTCGGCCTCGCCCGCTGGGAGCAGATCCTGGTGGCCCGGAACCACGGCGAGGACCAGGAGCCGTACCTCGACGCGGCGACCGCGGCCTTCCGCAAGGCGACCGAGCTGGTACCCGATGACGCCAAGGCGTTCAGCAACCTGGGGTCGATCTACAACCTGCGGGTCGAGCACGAGGCCGCCCACGGCCTCGACCAGGCGGCGAGCCTGGAAGCCGCGGCGAAGGCGTTCCGACGGGCGATCGACGCCGATCCGGGCTTCACCTACGCCTACAACAACCTGGGTAACGTCTTCCGTCACCGGGCCGAGGTCGCCATGGAGGAGGGCAGGAGCCCGGAGGCGGAGGTGGAGGAGGCCTCGAGGTATTACCGGCTCGCGGCGGAAAAGAACCGGTCGTGGTCCTACCCCCGGTTCAACCAGGGGCTGGCGCTGTTCGAGCTGGCCCAGTGGCAGGTGGACACCGGGCGCGATCCGGAGGCGGCGATCGACGGCGCGGCCGAGGCCTTCCGTGGCGGCCTGGAGCTCCAGCCCGATCTTCCCCAGGCGCTCCGCTCGGCGGCCATGATCGAGGTCCTGCGCGCCCGCCACGCGGTCGAGGACGGCGGCGATCCGCGGCCCGGGCTGGCGGCGGCTCGCGACCTGCTCCGGCGGGCCGACGCCGTCGATCCGGAGTCGGGGTTCGGCCTCGAGCTGCTGGGCGCGGTCGAGATGCTCACGGCGCGGAGCGGTCAGGGGGACGCCGACGCCCACTTGCGCGCGGCGGAGGCGGCGCTCGAGCGGGCCACCGAGGTGGTCCCGGACGGGGCGGAGGCGTACCAGCTCCTGGCGGAGCTCTACTGGCACGAGGCGGTCCTGGCTCGGAAAGGGGCCCGCGAGCGAGGGAGGCCGGCGGCGGTGCGGCAGGCGGTGGACGCGGGGCTGGTGGCGGCGGCCAGGGCGCTCGAGCTCAACAAGCTGGCGGCGGACGCGGAGGTCTGGCGGGCGGAGCTGGAGCTGCTGGCGGCCGAAGCCGGCCTCGACCCGGACGCAGCGCGCGCCGCGAGAGAGGCCTTCGATCACGCGTTCGAGAGCAAGCCGTCGCTCGCCCACCGCCACGGCGACGCCCGGCGGCGGGCGCGGGCCCTGACAGACCGCCCGGCGGGCGAGTCGGCGGTGGAGGTCGCGGCCGCCCGGCGGCACAGCGAGACCGAGTGAGTACAATCGCGCCGCCCATGCCTGAGCCACCGCCCGACCGATCGTCCCGATCCGCCCGCACCGACCCGCCACCGCCGTCCGACCTCATCCACCTGGAGGTCCACCGCGCCGGATCGGCCTCGCGCCCTCCGGACCCGGGCAAGAGGGGGCGGCGATCTACGTGGACGGCGTGCCGGGCCTGTCCACGCCGCTGCGCTCGTGCACCTGCGGCAAGGGGCGTTCGACCACGTGTTCCCATGTCAAGGATCTCTCCCGCGCGGTGCTCGCCTTCCGGGAGGTCTACGGCGACCGCTCCTGGGGCGAGGTGTTCGAAGGGACGGCCTGGTACCGGCTGGCCCGCATGCTGAACGAGGACGCGCCGCGGCCGTGCGACCGGGTCCAGGTCGAGTGGCTCGAGGTCGCCGGTTCCGGCGGCGTCCGGCGTCCGCTTCCGCGCGGAGCGAGCCGGCGCGGCGGCCGGCGGAGCCGAGACGCCGGCGAGAAGCGCGGCGACGAGCTGGGCCGCTGGCTCGCCGGCGGCGCCAGCCGCTTCCGGCTGCTCGAGCGCCTGGGCAAGGCGCCGGCCGACCTCGCGGCCACCTCCGACCGGGCCGGGGTGCTCGAGCGGCTCGCCATGTTCCAGTGGAGCAAGCAGGAGCACCAGCTCGCCAAGGCGGGCATGAAGACCCGGCGGCAGACCCTGGAGGAGGGGTTCTGGTACCGCTTCGCCTACCACGCGGTGCGCGAGCTCGGGCCGGACGGCACCCGCTTCCATCCGGCCGTCGACCGGCGCACCGGCCGCTTCGCCCTGGTCTGCCGGTGGACCGGCGTCGCGTCGGCCGAGCGCGCGAGCGCCATGGCGCCGATCCGCCGGGAGGCCGAGCCGGGCGAAGCGTCGCCGAGATCACCCTGCCCCGGGAGTCGGTCCAGCGGGTGCTGGCGCTGCTCGCCGAGCTGTTCCCGGAGCAGGAGGACCTGCGCATCCGGCCGATCCCGCTCAAGACCATCTTCCACGTCTCGCCGGTGACCGAGATCGAGAGCGGCGAGGACGGTCCCGCGCGAGGTCGACGTGCGGCCGGTGATCCGGGCGCTCCAGCGCGACGGGGAGGAGCGCTGGCTCGAGCAGGCGGAGGTGGAGAAGTTCCGCTACGGCCGCCTGATCTACCTCGAGGACCTGGGGGTGCTGGCCGAGCTCGAGCGCACCGGCAAGGAGCGCAAGTTCAAGGCCCCGCGGCGGCTCCGGCTCGACTGGAGCCGGGTGCCGTCGTTCCTCGACGAGCACCGTGACGGTCTGGACGAGGGGGTGGTGGCGTTCGACGGCCTGCTCGAGGAGCGGCGGATCTTCCGCCAGGTCGACTCGGTGTCGGTGCGCGAGATCGAGGTCGGCGGAGCCGGCCGACCTCGCGGATCTCGACGGCGCCGAGGACCGGAGCTGGTATTGGCTCGCGGTCCACTACGGCTTCGGCGACTCGACCGTCTCGCTGGCCCACGTGCTCGACGCGCGCAGCCGGGGCGTGCCGTATCTCGAGACGTCCGAGGGCTGGATCGACCTGCGCGCGCCCGGCCTGCGCCACCTCGACCGGTTGCTCGAGCGCTTCCGGGGCGACGGCGCGGACGAACAGCGGCGCGGCGAGCGGCTGCGCCTTTCGGCTGCCGAGCTGCTCGGCCTCCAGGCGGCGACCGGGCGGGCGATCCTGGTGGACGAGGACGAAGGGGGAGGACGGGGCGGCCGTCGGAGCGCGCGGAGCTGGTCCGCACGGCTGGTCGAGCTCCGTCCGGCGGAGCCCTACGCCCATCCGGAGCGGGCTCGCGACCCCGCTCCGCCCCTACCAGGAGCGGGGGGTCGAGTGGCTGCGCTTCCTGTGGGAGAACCGGCTCGGCGGCCTGCTGGCCGACGACATGGGGCTGGGCAAGACCCACCAGGTGATGGCCCTGATGGCGACCTTGACGGCGGCCTCGATCGACGAACGACGGACGCGCCGGACGGAGGGCACCGCCGGCCGATGCTGGTGGTCTGCCCGACCAGCGTCATCAGCCACTGGCGCGACAAGATCCGCGATCACGCGCCGGGGCTGCGGGCGGCCGATCCACCACGGGCCGGACCGGGATCTCGGCGAGGCGCTCGGCGAGAAGGCACCGGCCGACCCGGGGGTGCGTGGTGATCACCTCCTACGGCGTGCTGCGCCGGGACGCGGACGCGCTCGCCGCGGTGCCCTGGGCGCTCGCCGTCTTCGACGAGATCCAGAACCTCAAGAACCCGGCGACCCGCGGCTGGCAGGCGGCCGCCCGGGTACAGGCGGCGATGCGGCTCGGGCTGACCGGCACGCCGATCGAGAACTCGCTCTCCGAGCTCAAGGCGCTGTTCGACCTGGTGCTGCCCGGCATCCTGGGCTCGGACCGCTCGTTCGAGGACCGGTTCGGCGACGGCGAGGAGCTGCCGGGGCGCGAGCGGCTGGAGGAGCTCCGGCGCCTGATCGCTCCGTTCGTCCTGCGCCGGACCAAGGAGGCGGTGCTCGACGAGCTGCCCGAGAAGATCGAGGACGTGCGCACCGCCCGGCTCTCCGAGGACCAGGTCAAGCTCTACCGGGAGGCGGTCGCGGGCCGGGGCAAGGAGCTCGCCCGCCGGATCGCCGGCGGCGCCGAGCCGGTGCCCTACATCCACGTCTTCGCCCTGCTCAACCTGCTCAAGCAGATCTGCGACCACCCGGCGCTGGTGCTCGACGAGGTCGACCGTCCCGAGCGGGTGGCCGAGACCGCCTCCGGCAAGTGGGACCTCTACCGGGAGCTGCTCGACCGAGTGCCTCGACGCCGGGCTCAAGGTGGTGGTCTTCAGCCAGTACCTGGGGATGATCCGGCTGATGGAGCGCGACCTCGCCGAGCGCGGCGTCGGCTTCGTCACGCTGACCGGCTCCTCGCGCAAGCGGGGCGAGATCGTCGACCGCTTCAACCACGACCCAGAGTGCCGGGTGTTCGTCGGCAGCCTGAAGGCGGGCGGCACCGGCATCGACCTGGTCGGCGGCTCGGTGGTCATCCACTACGACCGCTGGTGGAACGCCGCGCGCGAGGACCAGGCGACCGACCGGGTGCACCGGATCGGCCAGCACCGGGCGGTCCAGGTGTTCAAGCTGGTCACCGAGGGCACGCTCGAAGAGAAGATCCACGCACTGATCGAGCGCAAGCGGCGGATGATGGACGCGGTGGTGCAGGAGGACGACCACCGTTTGGCCAAGGTCTTCAGCCGCGAGGAGCTGCTCGACCTGCTGGCCGAGCCGCAGTAACCAAACCGCGGCTGGGACGTTCGACATGAGGAACCCTGACGAGGAGATCCGACATGTCCTACGTGCCCCGCGTCTTCGACGACCTCCGCCTCGCCGTCCGCGGCCTGCTCCGCGGCGGTGCCGCCGGACCGCTCGCCGTCCTCGTCCTCGCCCTGGGGATCGGCGCGACCACGGCCCTGTTCAGCCTCGTCGACGGCCTGTTGCTTCGGCCGTTGCCCTACGATCACCCGGAGGAGCTGGTGCGCCTCTACGAGACCTTCCGCTACCCCGGCGGCGAAGGGCTGGGCTCGGTGTCGTATCCCAACTTCGTCGACTGGCGCGATCGGCAGGAGGGGTTTGCCGGGATGGCCGCCTACTCGGCCGGCGACCTGGCGCTCCAGGGGGGCGACCGGCCGGAGCGGCTGGCCTCGGTGGCGGCGACGCCGGGTCTGTTCGACGTGGTCGGCGTGCCGCCGGCTCTCGGCCGGGGCTTCCGGCCCGAGGACGGAGCGGCGGACGCGGCGCCGGTGGCGGTCCTGGCCTATCGGATCTGGGCCACCCGGTTCGGCTCCGACCCGGAGGTCCTCGGCCGCACGGTGACCCTGGACGGGCGCGCCCACACGGTGATCGGCGTGATGCCGGAGGGCTTCGAGTTCCCGCCCGGCGGCCGGGCGGAGGACGTCTGGGTGCCGCTCGTCGTGGATCCGCAGACCGCGGCGAACCGGGGCAGCCACTGGATGGCGGTGGTCGCTCGCCTGGCGCCGTCGACCAAGCTGGCGGCAGCCGGGGCGGAGATGGACCGGCTGGCGACGGGCATCCGGGAGGCGTACCCGAAGATCCAGCAGGACCGGGGGGCGGCGATCAAGCCGCTCCGGGAGGTGGTGGTCGGGCGGGTGCGCCCGGCGCTGCTGTTGCTCTTCGGCGGCACCGGGCTGGTGCTGCTGATCGCCTGCGCCAACGGCGCCAACCTCCTGCTGCTGCGGGCCGAAGGCCGGCGGCGCGAGGTGGCGGTGCGGGCGGCCCTGGGCGCCGGCTCGCGCCAGATCGCCGCCCAGTTCTTCGCCGAAGCGGTGGTCCTGGTGGGCTCGGCCGCATTGCTCGGCCTCGCCCTCGGTCGGCTCGGCCTGATCGCCTTCTCCGAGCTGGCGGCGACCGCCCTGCCGGTGCCGCCCCGGGTCGGCTTCGACTGGCGGGTGTTCGCCTTCCTCGCCGCCGTCTCGGCGCTGGTGACCGTCGCGCTCGCCCTGGTGCCGGCGCTCCAGGCGCGGGCCGCGCGCATCCAGGACTCGCTGCGCGAGGGCGGCGGCGCGGTCGGCGCGGGCCGTCGCTCCCGGCGCTTCCGTGGCTCCCTGGTGGCGAGCCAGGTGGCCCTCTCCGTCGTGCTCCTCGCCTCGACCGGTCTGCTGCTGCGCACGTTCCTGGTCCTCTCGGGCACCGACCTCGGCTTCGAGCCGGAGAAGGTGCTGACCCTCCAGGTCTCCCTGCCCGAGGCGAGCTATCCGCAGGACGACATGTCCTCCCGCTTCTACGAGCCGGTGCGCCAGGCGGTGGAGGCCCTCCCCGGGGTCGAACGGGCCGGCTGGATCTCCCACGTCCCACTCCAGGAGTGGGGCAGCAACGGCAACTTCGGCGTCGAGGGGCGGCCGACCCCGGAGCGGATGGAGGACCAGCCGTTCGCCGAGTTCCGGGTCGCCGGGCCGGGCTACTTCGAGGCGCTCGGCGTGCCCCTGTTGCGCGGCCGGCCGATCTCGCCGGACGACCGGGACGACACCGCGCCGGTGGTCTGGATCAATCGCTCCCTGGCCGAGACCTACTTCCCCGGCGAGGATCCGCTCGAGCACCGGCTGCTCGCCTTCGGCACCTACGGTCGGCATCGCCGGCGTGGTCGGCGACGTGCGGAGCGCCCAGCTCGAGCGGGCGCCGTCGCCCGAGATCTACCTGCCCTACGGCGTGACCGGCGTCGGCCACATGGCGCTCATGGTGCGGACCGCGCTCGACCCGAGGTCCGTGGCCCCCGCGGTGCGCCGGGCCGTGGCGGGCGTCGATCCGGACCAGCCGGTCTACGCCGTGATGCCTCTGTCCGAAGTGGTCTCCGGGTCGCTCTCCCACCGCAAGCTCTCGCTCTCCCTGGCCGGCCTGTTCGGCCTGCTCGCCCTCGTCCTGACCGTGGTCGGCCTGTACGGCACGGTCTCCTCGTTGGTCGCCCACCGGGAGCGGGAGATCGGCATCCGGGTCGCCCTCGGGGCCCAGAGCGGCTCGGTGCTGCGGCTGGTGGTCGGCCACGGCGCTCGGCTGGCCGCCCTCGGACTGGTCCTCGGCGTCCCGGCCGCCCTCGGCGCCGGCGTGCTCCTGTCAGGCCTGCTCTACGGCGTGCCCGGTCACGATCCGGGGACCTTCGCCGTCGTGGCGGCGACGCTCCTGGCGATCGGCCTGGCGGCGAGCTACCTGCCGGCGCGCCGGGCGCTGGCGATCGACCCGGTGACCAGCCTGCGCTCGGAGTGAGCAGGTCGGCCCGCGTCCGCGCGGGTTCCGGGCACACCGCGCGACCGGCCGCTCGGCTCCCTGGAGGCCGGCCGGCCGGGCGGTAAGATCGAACCGGTGGACGAGAGCACTGATCGCCGCGAGATCCTCGCCTTCGGCGACTACGAGCTGCTTCCAGAGAGCGGTACGTTGCGCCGCGCGGGCGAGCGGGTGCACCTCCAGCAACAGCCTGCGCGGGTCCTCGAGCTGCTGGCGCGCCACGCCGGGCGGACCGTGTCGCGCGAACAGATCCGCGAGGCGGTCTGGGGGGCGGGCACCTTCGTCGACAGCGAGCAGGGGATCAACTACTGCATCCGGCAGATCCGGGTCGCGCTCGACGACAGCGCCGAGGAGCCCCGATTCGTGGAGACGTTCCCCGGCATGGGTACCGGTTCGTCGCGCCGGTGGTGCGGCGGGCCGAGCCCGACGGCGGTGCCGGGGCCGATCAGGGACCGGCTCCGCCAGGATCCGGCAGCGGCGTCGACCGCCGCAGAGCCGAGCCCGCGCCGGGACCGGCCGGCCTCCGGGCTCCGCAAGCTCGCTCCGTTGGCCGCTCCATCCTGGTTGCCCTGATCGTCCTGGCGGTGGCGGTCGGGCTCGTCATCGCCCGCTCGCGACCGCCTTCGGGCTCTCCTGTCCCCGATCGGGGCGAGCCGGTGGCACCACCGGTTCCCGTGCGGCCGATGATCGTGCCCGAAGAGGCCCACTTCCGCTACCTCGAGGCGCGCCACCTGCTCGACCAGCTCGACACGGACGATCCGGTGGCCTCGGCGAGCCGCGCCATGGAGCTGCTCCGGGCGGCGCTCGAGGAGGCGCCGGAGTATGCCGCGGCGCGGGCGGCGCTGGCCGGTGCGTGGCTCTACCGCCTGGACGTGCGGCGCTCCGAGGCCTTCGCCAAGGCGGAGAAGGAGGCCCGCACCGCCCTGGCGCTCGATCCCGGCTCGGTGGAGGCGCAGACGGTCCTGGCGACGGCGCTGCTCTTTCTCCACTTGGACTGGCAGGGGGCAGCGCGCCACGTCGACCGGGCGCTGGTGCTCGCGCCGAACGACATCGACGCCACCTTCCTTCGGGCGGTGATGCTCTCCGCCCGGGGGCATCACGAAGAGGCGATCGCCACCGCCCGGCACGCCATCGAGCTCGACCCGGGGCACCTGCCCGACGTCTCCCTGGGCTGGTTCTACTTCTTCGCCCACCGTTTCGACCAGGCGATCCGCGAGGGGGAGCGGGTGCTGGAGATCGATCCGCTGGACGAGCCAAGCCACCGCGTGCTGGTCCTGGCGGCGCTCGAGAGCGGCGACGAGGAGCGGGCCGACCGGGAGATGGCGCGTTACTACCTCGAGCGGACCATCGCCGGAAGGCGCGCCGACGGCCTGGAACCGCTGACGGAGAAGCAGAAGGCCGCCTTCCGTGCGGAGATGCCCGGCGCGCGGGAGATCTTCGGCGATTGGTGGAAGCACTTCGACGACGACCGCGAGCTGGGCGAGCAGGGCGTGAACCCGACCCTGCCGGCCGAGTACGCCATCTACTCGGGCGAGCCGTCGGCGGCGTTGCACTACCTGCTGTGGGGATGCGAGCAGCACGCGGCGAGCTGGGACCTGCCGTTCGTCGCGGTCGACCCGCGCTGGGACGCGCTCCGCGGCGATCCGGAGTTCGAGCAGGTGCTCGAGTGCGTCGGCGTGGCGGAGAAAGAGCGTGCCGAAGAATCCCCGCCTTGCCTGAGCCGATCGACTAGCGGACGGGCGCTCCTCAGGCCTCGGCGCGCCGGGCGATCGGCTCGTCGCCCGACTCCTCTCGTCGTAGTGCCGCGGCGTCGTCGCCGCCGCGCCCCGAGCGGGCGTACTTGAGGATCCACACCATCGACAGGGAGATCAGCGCCAGGGCGATGAAGACGATGAAGCCGATCGAGTAGCCGGCTCGGCCCAGGTCGCTGACGGCGAAGCCCATGATCGGCGGGATGACGAATCCGCCAAAGGCCCCCAGGCCGCCGACCCATCCCGCCGCGCCGCCCACCGCGTGGGGAACCGCCTGAGGCACGATCTTGAACACCGCGGCGTTGGCCACGCCCATGCCGACGGCCATCAGGATCACTCCGGGCACGGCGAGCTGGTACTGCTGGGCGACGGTCATCACGACCGCCCCCACCATCATGATCAGCAGCGCCAGGATCGCGGTGTTCTCGCCCCCCTCCTGGAGGTGGTCGGACATCACCCCGCCGAGGATGCGGATGAGCGAGGTCAGCATGGAGTAGACCGCCGTCAGCAGGCCGGCGTAGACCGCGCTCAGGCCGAAGAGCTCGGTCCAGTAGGTGGGCAGCCAGGCGGTCAGGGCGATGAAGCCGCCGAAGGTGGTGAAGTAGACGGCGACCAGCGCCCAGGTCCGCCACACCCTGGCGGAGAGCCCGAGGCTCTCCTTGAGGCTGCCGGCCGGAAACAGCTCCTGGCCGTGGTCGCGGGCGACCTCCCGGGCCTGCTGGGCCGAGGCGCCGCGGTCGCGGAGCTGGAAGTACCAGGCGTTCCTGCCGAACATCCAGTAGAGCACCGTGCCCAGCGACCAGAAAGGCGAGCCAGATCAGGTAGGAGCCCGACAGCCCCACCGAGGTCAGCGCGATCGGCAACAGGAACGAGAACAGCCCCGGGGCGACGTTGCCGAAGCCGGCGAAGACGGCGAGCGCCTTGCCCTGCCTGGACTGGGGGTACCAGTAGGCGACCTGGCTGATGCCGACCGAGAAGGTGGCGATGCCGCAGCCGCTGAGCACGCCGAGGAGGAGAAGGAGGGGTAGACCCCGCCGACAGGTGATCCGGGTAGAGGAACCAGACGACGCGCGGTGAGGCCGAGCATGCCGGCGACGGAGAGCACCAACAAGACCAGGAAGGGCTTCCTGCCGCCGGTGGTGTCGACCCAGGCCGAGAACGGGATCCGGAGCAGAGAGCCCGAGAGCGCCGGCATGGAGACCAGGAAGCCGATCATCAGGGGCGTCAGCTCCATGACCTCCTTGAAGCGGCTCGCGGTGGGACCGAACAGGGCGACCGCGGCGAAGCCGACGAAGAAGCCGAGGGTGGCGCCGAAGAGCCCCTGGACCGGGGTGCCGCGGAGCGGGAGCGGTGGACGGGACGGGGCGGCTCATGGGGACCTCCTGCGGTGGTGGGGCGCGGTGCGGGACGGAATCGAGGGCTCTTCGTCCGGCTCGCCGACGAGCAGTCGGAGCGCGCCGTCGGCGGCGCGGAGCGCGTCGGCGTACGGGTTGTCCCTGCCGTCGAACGCCGCGAGCATTCGCGCCAGGGCCGGGATCACGCACCGGTGGCCGAGCTCTGCGCGCGTCGTCCGGATCGAGGCGGGCCAGGGCGGGCAGCATGGAGACAGGTGGTCGGGCAGCTCGCCGCCTCGTCGATCCCCATCCGCTCGAGCAGCTGGCGCAGCGCACCAGGAGCCGGCCCCGGTCGTAGCTCTCGCCGTGGAGATGCCATCCGACCTCGAGGGCGCAGACCGGGTCGAGGTCGAAGGTGTGGGTGTAGAGCTCCTCGAGCGCCCGGGCGGACAGCCGGGAGGCTCGCTGTCGGTGAAGCGCGCGAGCGGAACGCGGAGCGCGGCGGGAGCTTCGGCGAAGGCGGCGCGGCCGGCGGTCGAGATAGATCGGAGAAAGAAGACTCCGTCATGTCCGAATATAGGATAGCGAAACAGAGGCCCCAGGGCCTCGAGGGCGTCCCGCGCGACCGGCGGTGCGGACGCGTCTCCGCGGCCAGGCTGCGCCGGTCGAGAGCCATCTCGGCACGAGCGTAGACCCGCTCCCGGAGGCCGGCCTATGACGCGCGTCATATGCGGGTAACATCGCCCTCCGATGGCCAGCAACCGCGAGCTCCCCCTCCACTACCGGGCCTTCCTCAAGGCCTACCGCTGGCGCCGGATCGACCCGGTGCCCTGGGCCCCGCTGGACCGGCCGCTGGCCACGGCGCGGGTCGCCCTGGTGTCGAGCGCCGGGTTGACCGTGGCGGGGCAGGAGGGGTTCGATTCCTCGGTCCGCGGCGGCGACACCAGCTTCCGGACGATTCCCGGGGACGTCGCGGCCGGGATGCTCGAGGATCATCACCGGAGCGAGTCGTTCGACCACACCGGGATGCGGCGAGACGCCAACGTCGCCTTTCCGGTCGACCGGCTCCGCGGCTCGCCGCGCACGGGCGGATCGGCTCCGTGGCCCCGCGGCACCTCTCCTTCATGGGCTCGGTCACCGCGCCCGGACGGCTGGTGCGCGATACCGCGCCCCGGGCCGCGGAGCTGTTGGTCGAGGACCGGGTCGACGTGGCGCTCCTGGTCCCGGTGTGACCGATGTGCAATCAGACCGTGAGTCTGATCGGAGCGGAGATGGAGCAGCGGGGCATCGCCACGGTGGCGATCCAGCTCCTGCGGGACGTCGCCCGGGCCGTGCGCCCGCCGCGGGCCCTCTGGGTGCCGTTCCCGCTGGGCTACCCGTTCGGCGCGCCGGACGCGCCGGAGCTCCAGCACCGGGTTCTCGCCGCGGCGCTCGGACTGCTCGAGGACCGGGACGCCGAGCCGCCGCTCCTGCGCGACTTCGAGGAGGGGACGTGATGGCGGTCGACGATTCAGTCCTTCGGGGCATCCCCCTGTTCCGGCGGCTGGCCGCCGACGACCGCGGCCGGCTGGCCGCCGTGTCGGTGCTGCGCCGGTTCGACCGCGGCCAGACCCTGTTCGGCGAGGGCGATCCGTCGGACGCCTTCTTCACGGTCGTGGCGGGACGGGTCAAGGTCTTCCGGACCACGCCGGAGGGCAAAGACCTGATCCTCGAGCTGTTCGGCGCCGGCGACCCGATCGGGGCCGTGGCGGTCTACGAGGAGCGTCCCTACCCGGCGTCGGCCGTGGCGCTCGAGGAGACGACCTGCCTGGTGGTGCCGCGCACCCACTTCTTCCGCCTGCTCGAGCAGCACCCGACGCTGGTCCGCGGCCTGCTCGTCGCCATGACCTGGCGGCTGGTCGAGCTCACCGACCGCCTGGCGGAGCTCACCGGCGGCAAGATGGAGCCCCGGTTCGCGCGCCTGATGCTCAAGCTCGCCGACGACGAGGGGCGCGTGGCGGAGGACGGCAGCGTGCACATCCCGGTCGCCCTCTCCCGCCAGGAGCTGGCGGACCTCGCCGGCACGACGATCGAGACCACGATCCGGATCATGAGCCGCTGGGGCAAGACCGGGCTGGTCGAGACCACCGGCGACGGCTTCGTCATCCGGGACCGCGACGCCCTGCACGCCCTCGCCTGGTCCTGAGCCGGCGCTGGGAGTCTGGGCGGCCGCGTGGTCCTGCCGCGAGAGTCCTAGAGATCGAGCTCCAGCCCCAGCCCGACCCAGAAGACGTCGAGGGTGAAGTACTGGCTGTACGGCGCGGGACCGTCGAAGGCGTTGACCAGCAGCTTCCAGCTCCGCTCGTCCCCCGACCCCCTCCGGATCGGGCGCCAGGACCTCCAGGCCCGCCGCCACGCTCAACTGCTCGCGCCAGTCCTGGGTCTCGGACGACTTGACGTCGAGGCCGGCGACGAACCGGGCCTCGCCGAAGTGGCCGAAATCGAACACTCGCGCCGGGTGGCGGAGCTCGGCGCCGGCGTGGAGCACCTGGCTCTTCAGGGTGTCGGGCTCGGGTGCGAGCAGGTACTCGCCGCCGCCGTAAACGCGCCACGGTCCGATCTCGCGCGCGACGATCAGCTCGATCGACTCGAACGACAGGTTGAGCCGCTCGGGGTTCTCGGCCAGCAGGAACTCGTCGCCCAGGTGGGAGCTCTGGTGGTAGAGGCGCAGGCGGGCCGAGGTGGCGCCGCGGCGCCAGGAGAGGGGGAAGCCGACCACGTAGTCGGCGTTGATCAGGTCCTTCGACGGCGTGTCCATGTTGAACTGGGCGAACACGCCGCCGGAGATCGAAAGCTGCAGGCCGTCGCCGGGGCGGTCGCCGAGCCAGCGGATCAGCCCCCAGTGGCCCCCAAACCCGGCGAGGCCGACGTTCGGGTCGCCGAACGTCGGGTCGTCGGTGACGAGAAGACCCAGGCGGCGAAGGTCCGAGGCTCCTTGGGATCGGCCAGCAGGGGCTCGAACAGGTCGGTGCGGGGGAGGCGGACCGTCGAGCGGCTGCCCCGAGCCCCGCCGTCCGGGCTCCCGGGCGCTTCGACCCCCGTCGGATCGGTGGGGCCGGGAGGCGTCTCCGCGCCGGCGGCCGGCGCCGGCGCGGACAAAGCGATGGCCGAGGCCAGGCCGAGGCAGAGCCAGGAGCCGAGGACGGCGGAGCCGATCCGGGTCACGCCGGCGCGCCGAGCTGGGCCCGGCCCTCGGCGGTGACGACGTAGCCGCCCTCGGCCGCGGCCACCACCAGCCCGGCGTCGACCATCTCGCGCAGGCTGGAGCGGACCTGGAAGAGCGGCCGGCCGAGGGTGGCGGCGATCTCGTCGATCGTCTGGGGCGTCCCGAGCAGGTCGAGCAGCTCGCGGGCGGAGTCGGTCAGCGCGCCTTCGGCGGTGATGCAGGCCATGGTCGCTCCTTGCCTCTCTGGTTCAGAGCGGTTCCTTCCGGCGTCAGGTCTCAGATCGCCTTCTTGCAGAAGTACCAGTCCTTGCAGGCGACGGAGCGGTCGGCGACGCGCTCGGCGGCGGCCTCCTGGGTGAGCGGCGGTGGCACGATCACCTCGTCGCCCGGCAGCCAGCCCTCGGGGGTGGCGACGCCGTGCTCGTCGCTGGTCTGGAGCGCACGCACCGCGCGGACGATCTCCTCGACCTTCCTGCCGGTGGTGAGCGGGTAGTAGATCATCGCGCGCACCTTCTGCTCCGGGTCGATGATGAACACGCAGCGCGACGTCTCGGTGGTCGTGTCGCTCGGCATCACCATGCCGTAGAGGGTGGCGACCTCCTTGTTCAGGTCGGCGATGATCGGGAAGGTGACCTGACCCCCATCTTCTCCTCGACGTTGCGCGCCCAGGCGATGTGGGAGTAGACGCTGTCGACCGACAGGCCGAGCAGCTCGCAGTTCATCTTGCGCAGCTCCGGGTGGGCCTTGGCGAAGGCCATGAACTCCGTGGTGCAGACGGGGGTGAAGTCGGCCGGGTGGGAGAACAGGACCAGCCAGCTCCCTTTGAAGTCTTCGAGGCGGAGCTTGCCGAAGGTCGTCATGGCTTCGAAGGGCGGCGCGGCGTCGCCCAGACGGGGCAGGCGGGGGGCGGCTTCTGGCTCGGGGGTCTGTCGGACGATTTCCATGGCGTCTCTCCTGATCGGTTGGATGGTGAACCGTGGCCGGCGTGCGAGTGCGGGGCCTCGGCGGGCAGAGGACGGCCCACGATGCAAGTCTGCCGGAGGCGGGGCGCCGGGCCAACGCTCCGGCGGGCGGGTGGCGGAGGTGGCTCCCACCCGCGGGGGCGGGGGTGGTTGCTTGTTGAGCGGTGGACTTCGGCGAGGGGTTCGCCGGGAGCCCCCGCACCGCTCCGCATGAGGAACGTCTGCCTGGCTCCCCGGGGCGAAGTGACCGCGCGCTCGCCGACCTCGACCGAGAAGGGTCCCCAGGAGGTAGCCCCCGCACCGCTCCAGGTGCGGAACGTCTGCCGGGCTCAGCTCTCGTGGCGCGCCAGGCGGAGGGTGAAGAGGCCGAGGACCAGGACCGCGGCGAGGAGGGCTCCCCACAGGAGGATGCGCTGGAGGCCGCCGGCGGCGAGGAGGCCGGCGGCGCGGGAGTAGGCGGGGTTGTCGTCCAGGGGGCTGGCCGTGGCGGGGGTCGAGGCGACGGCGAGGACGAGGCTGCGGGCGCGGGTGAGCTCGTAGCTGGGGGCGGAGGCGTCGGGGTCGCCCAGGAGGAGGGCGTAGTCGCCCTGGGGGACGGGGAAGTAGAGGGTCGGCAGCGGGAAACGGCCTTCGGCGCGATCGATCGCCAGGGGGGCGTCGCTGCCGTCGTCGACTTCGAGCTCCAGGCGCTCGATCCGGGTCGGGCCGAAGGCGAGGGTGACCGGGCGCGGGTCGCCGACCCGGCGCTGGAGCCGGCCGCTGGCGAGGACGATCTCCCGCGCGTTGCCGCTGCGGCCGCCATTCGGCCTTCGGTCCGCTGCGGGGACGGTCGCCCGTAGCGTGAACGGCCGGTCGAAGTAGGGGGCGGAGCTGTCCAGGACGAGCCGGTCGAGGGTCGCCGGCGTCGCCGGCAGGGTGAGCCGGTAGAGGGAGGTCCCGGGCTCGTCGCCGTCGCGGCGCTCGACCGGGAGCGCCTGCTGGTGACGGGCGGCGCCGGGCTCGAGCAGGTAGGCCCACTGGTGGGGCTCGTCCCCCTCTCCGTGTTCATCGCCGCCGTCCGCCCCTCCGACGATCCGCAGGTCGGCCAGGTCGGGCCGGGCGTGGGCCAGGTCGTCGGGGGTGAGGGTCAGCCGCGCGAGACCGTCGGCCGACGGTTCGACGGCGAGGCTTCGGCGGAAGCGGAAGCGCCGGGCTTCGACCGGGGCGCCGGGCCGGTGGGCGAAGGCGAGGGCGGGGCGCGGGTCGAAGCGGGGGTTGGGCTCGACCGCGCCCAGGCGAGCTTCGGCGAGGAGCGCGGGGTCGAGGAGCCGCTCGGCGATCTCCGCCGCCTGGCCTTCGACCGGGGGCCCTCCCGGAGTCAGCGCCGGCAGCAGCGCCTGGAGGTCGTAGCGGGGCCGGAAGGCCCGCCCGCCGCCGAAGAGCAGGGTGCCGACCGACGGGTCGCCGCTCCCGCCGCTGTCGGCGCTCCCCGGGCTGAAGACGAGCGCCGGCCGGCGCAGCGCGGCGCGCACCTCGATCGCCTCGAGCGGCGGGCTGTCGCCGTCCTCGATCACCACCCGCAGCCGGTCGCCCCGCGGCGTCGCGATGGGGATCGTCCGCTCCTCGATCGGGGCGTCCATCCAGGAAGGCGCCGGGACCCGGTAGAGGGTGGCCGCGCCGAGGGGCTGGTCGGCCGCGCCGGGGCCCTCGTCCCAGATCTCGACCCGGCGGCTGAAGGCGGTGGTGGCGGTGTCGAGCACCAGGGCGCCCGGGACCAGGCCTCGCGGCCGGTCGAGCTCGAGGACCGTCCGATGCGTCCGTCCGGTCGGCTCGCGCTGCTCCGCGGAGCCCGCCGGGCCGTCCTCGCCGCGGCCGTCCACCGCGGCGAGCGGCACCCGCGCCCGGTCCTGGCCCGGAATCCGCCGGCCGCGCTCGTAGCGGAACCCGGGCTCGAGGAAGGCGTCCTCCTCGCCCGAGAGGGTGACGGTCAGGCGCGGCGGCAGGCTCTCCGGCAGAGCGATCTCGAGGCGCTCGCGGGCCTGCGGCCCGCCAGCTCCGCCGCCGGCGGGCGACGGCGCGAGCCGAAAGATGGAGCCCTCGGCGAGGACGTCGTCCGTTGCGCTCGCCCCGATCCCACCCTGGGTCACCACGATCGCGCGGACGAAGCGCGGTCGAGAGGTGACGAGCACCAGGGTCCAGCCCTGGCCGGCGGGCGCCTCCGGCGGCGCGGCGAGGGTGTAGGACTCGGTGCGGAGCGCCGGCGTGCCCCCGGTCCCGTCCTCCCCGCCGTCCGGATCGGTGGTGGTCCGGTGGGCGCCGAGAATGCGCGGGGTGCGCCGTTCGAGCACCCGGATGGCCGTGTCCGGGCCCTCTCCTGGCCAGCCGGCGTCGACCAGGTACGGCACCTCCCGGCCGGCGTCGTCGAGGATCCGCAGGTCGGACAGGTCGCCACGGCAGGCGCCGAGCACCTCCGGCGGCAGCAACAGCCGGACGAGCCGACCGCCGGCGGCGCCCCGGCCGTCGCCTTCCTCCGGGCTCTCGTCGAGCACGATCGGCGCCCGGGACGGGAAGAGGGTCGCCAGGTCCGGGGGGCCGGTCCGGTCGGCCCGCTCCGGCTGGCCGGCGGCCGGGACGGCCGCCGAGACGCCGCGTAGGAGGATCGGCCGCCGTCAGGAGGATGGCCGCCGCGAGCTTCGGCCAGAGACCTGGCACCCGTCGTGACATCACCGGGAGAGCGAGCCGGGGTGTCCGAAAGGCGGTGCGGCGAGAGCTCATACGGCATCTCCTGGCGGCATGGGGTCCTTGCGCGGCGCCCCGCCCGACCCTGCCGGCGATCGTTTCGCTCGGAACACGAACTTCTGGTAGGCGAGCGAGACCAGCAGCAGGGAGATCGCCAGCCCGACCAGGGAGGCGACCCGGTAGAGGTCTTCCAGGCCGGACAGGTCGAACAGGAAGACCTTGACCACCGTCACCGCCATCAGGCCGAGGCCGAGGCCGCGCAGGCCGCGGCTGGTCCGGGCGAGCCCGAGGCCGAGCAGGAGGAGAGCGTAGAGCGCCCAGGCGATCGACAGGGTCAGGTCGTGGCCCATGCTGGTCGACCCGATCAGCCGGAAGGGGCGAGCCCCGCCAGCGCCGCCGGCCGAACGTCGAACAGGACGTGGACCGTGCGGGTGATCCAGGCGAAGCCGACGGCGATGGCGCCGAGGGCGCAGAGGATCGCCCCCAGGGGGCGCTCCGTCGGGTAGAACGACCGCTCCCGCCGCAGCCGGGCGACCTCGAGCGGCTCGAGCAGCAGGGCGGCTCCGACCAGGGCCGCCAGGGGGACCAGGTGGGTGTAGGCGAGCCAGACGCTTCCCGGACCGGGCAGGCCGAAGGGGGGCAGCAGGACCACCCGCACGGCGACGATCGCCAGCAGGGCCAGGCCGAAGAGCTTGAGCCCGGCGTGGTCGAGCCGGCGCCAGAGAGCGATGACGGCGACGCCTTCGAGCGCCCAGCCGATGGTCACCCACTCGCGGTCGAGCTGGAGCGGGATCGCCAGGGCGGCGAAGCCGAGGGCGACGGCGGCGAACCAGACCAGGCCGCGGAGCCGGCGCGGGTCATCGGCCGTCCACAGTCCTCGCACCCGGGCGGTCGCGGCCAGTGCGACGGCGCCGAGCAGGAGGGGAAGCGCGCCGATCGCCCCGTCGCCGAACAGCTCGTCCCAGTGGAAGCCGAGCGGCAGGAACCAGGCCGGGCCCGCGAGCGCCGCGGCGTACCAGGCCCAGCGCGCCCCGTCGAGCCGCGGGCGGGCGAGGAACGGCCAGGCGGCGAAGAAGAGCACTCCGACGGCGCCGGCGAGCAGGCCGAGGGCGTGGGGTGAGAGCCCGGCCGTGGCTTCCGCGCTCTCCGGCCCGAACGTCCGGTCGGTGGCCCAGAGCAGGTGCTCGAAGGCGGCCAGGCCCATGGCGACCAGGACCCAGATGCCGGTCGGCCGCTCGATCCGGGTGGCGCCGAGGGTGGCGAGCACGGCCAGGGCCAGCGGCATGGTCAGGGCGAGCCAGGGGGACAGAGTCGGCTCCACCACGGCCCCGGCGAAGAAGGCCAGGGCGCCGAGGGCGAAGAGCTGGGCGGCGCGCAGGGACCAGCGCCGGGTCGTGCCCCGCTGCCACACGGCCGGCAGGAATTGGAAGACCACGCCGGCGGCGAGGACGAGGCCGTAGTAGAGCACCGGGTCCGGCAGCCCGCCCTGGGCCGGCCTGCCCAGGTGTGCCTGGTCGAAGAGGGGCAGGGCGGCGCCCAGGGCCAGCGCCGCCCACGCCTGGCGCCGGTGGACGCCGGGCAGGGCCGACTGGCGCACCAGCAGGGCGACCAGCAGCAGCCAGCCGATCCCGCGGGCGAGCAGGAACGGGGGACTGTCGACGAGCCCGTCGAGGATCAGCAGCGCCAACAGGCCGGCCGCGGCGATGCCGGCGCTCTCCACTGGAAGTCGCGCGGGAGCGATCCGGTCGTTCTCCTCGTCGTCCTTCACTTGCCGCCGTGCCGGCCGACCTGCCGCAGGTCGAGCTCGGCGAAGGCGTGGAAGGTGAGTGCGAGGGCCGCGGCGATGCCCGTCAGCTCCCAGGCCGTGGCGGCCGTCGCCTGCCGGTCGAGGGCCCAGACCGCCACGATCGTCACCGAGGCGACCGCGGCAGCGGCCCCGATCCAGCCAAGCTCGCCCTGCTCAGCCTGTCCGGTGCCGGAGCCTTCCTGCCGGGACCAGCGCCGGCCCAGGGCCTCGGCACCGATCGAGAGCACCACCAGCATGGCGGCGACCGGCCACAGGTGCTCGCCCAGGTCGGCCCGCAGGGCGAAGTAGAGGGCGAAGGCGAACGGCAGCAGGATCGCCCCGGCCCTGGTGCCGGCCCAGAGGATGCCGCCCGCCTCGCCGTTCCCGCCGGCTCCGTCGGTCGAAGCGACCGCCGGCACCGCCCGGAGCAGCGCCACCACGAACAGCGCCGCGAAGACGGTGAGGATGCCGAGCGCCAGGGGCAGCTCCCGCGGCGTCATGTCGCCGACGATCCAGAGCGCCTCGTAGAACAGTGTCGCCAACAGTCCGAGGGGCGGGATGAGCGGCCAGCGGCGCTTGCGGCCGAGCACCAGCAGGCCCGTGTTGAGCAGCAGCAGGTAGCCGAACAGGCCGAGCGGGCTGGTCGTCTCCGCCGACACCAGGAGCGGCGTGGCGAACCCGCCGATCAGGCCGAGCAGCGCCACCACCAGGGAGGCGCGGCGCCAGGCGAGCAGGCCGCAGACGGCGGTCACCAGGACCATCAGGGCGAAGGCGAGCGCCATCGGGATGAGGCCGTAGAGCGAGCGGGCCGCCCACACCGCGGCGTAGAGCACCACGACCCCGCCGCCGGCGAGGCCGTTCGAGGCGTCCTCGTAATCGCGCCGGCGCAGTACCTCGGAGCCGACCAGGGCGCCCAGGCCGGCCAGCAGCCCGAGGGCCACGCGCACGGCCGGCGACAGCCAGCCGGCCTCGATCGAGTAGCGGACGAAGTAGACCCCGGCGAGCGCCAGCAGGACGCCGGCCAGCACCGCCGCTCCGCGGACCCCGAGCCAGCGCTCCCACTCGACGCCACCGCCTTGTTCCGGTGGCGACGACGGGCTCGGCGGGTGCGGTGGACCCGGTGGCTCCGATTGACCCGGTGGCCCTGGTTGACTCGGTGGCTCCGGCGGTGGCGGCGGTGCCGGACGGGTCGACGGAGCGGCGGGGCGCTCCGCGGCCGAGGGTTCTGACGCCGTGAACGCCGGCCGGGGCGCTTCGGTCCGGACCGGGGGCGGGACGGTCGGTGGCGGTGGCACCGGGGCGGCCGGCGTCTCGGGCCTCGCCGGCGGGGTCGTGGGCGTCTCGGGCGGCGCCGCGTCGTGTGCCGCCGGTCGCGCCGGTGGTGGGGTCGCCGCGGCGTCGCCCGCGGGCGTGGCTGGAGCGGCTCCCTCCGGCCGCCGGAGCCGCCGGACCTCGCGCTGCAGCCGGGCCATCTCGACCTCCAGGGCGTCAGCCCGGGCGGCGGACGCGCGCACCCGGCGCAGCGCCATCACGGCCAGGATGAACCCGGCGATCGGCAGGCCGACGATCACCAGGGCGAGCAGCAGGACGAGCAGCTCCATCGGGGTCGGGTTCGCTCCTCGAGCCACCCCCCCCCCCCCCCCCCCTTGATGGAAGCTCTCGAGGTGCAGAGCCTACCAGGAGAGCGCTCCAGCCCGTTGGGGGTTTAAGATCGACCCATGCATCATTCGCCGACCGTGCGCCGCGTGGCGATCGCCGCGCTCCTGCTCTTGGCCCAGGGCCTCGTGGGCGGCTGTGCCACCAGCCGTCTGCCCCCGGTCTCCGCCGCGGGTGCGCAGTTTCAGCCCCTGCCCGACGAGCGCGACCTGTGGGCCCGCTCCCGGGCCGAGGAGAAGACGTTGCTGTCCGAGGTGACGGTCTACGACGACCCGCTGCTGGTCGGCTACCTGGAGGGGATCGTCCACCGGTTGAACCCGCCGGCCATGGCGGCCAACCCGGAGATCCACTACCGGGTGACCGTGGTCGAGGACCCGACCCTCAACGCCTTCGCCTATCCCCACGGCTCGATCTTCGTCCACACGGGGCTGCTCGCGCGGATGGAGAGCGAGGACGAGCTGGCGACCGTCTTCGGCCACGAGATGAGCCACGTGGAGGGGCGCCACATGCTCCGCTTCGAGCGGGCGGCCCGGAACCGCCAGATCGGCCTGACGGTGGCGGCGGTGACCGCGTCGGTGATCCTGGCCGGCGAGGAGGCGGACGCCTACGACCACGGGCAGTGGCACCGCGGCGCGCGCATCCGGCTGCTCTCGGACCTGTTCCTCGGCCTCGGCCTGCCGCTGGCGGTCCTGGCGTCGATCAACGGCTACGGCCGCGACCTGGAGCTCGAGGCCGACCAGGGGGGCTTCGCCAAGCTGGCGGCGGCCGGCTACGACCCCCGGGCCGCGCCGGCGGTCTACCAGGCCCTGCTCGACGACCACGGCGAGGACGCCTCCGCGGCCCAGGCGTTCTTCTTCGGCAGCCACCCGAAGCTCACCCACCGGCTGGAGAGTGCCCAGGCGTGGGCGGCGACCCAGGTACCGCCGGAGGGCGCAGTGGAACCGACCGCGGGCTCGGAACCTCCGGTCGGAGCGACAGGCGCGCAGGCGGATGAGTTTGCCGTCCGGATGCGGCCGGTGGTCCGCCTCGACGCCCGGATGAACCTGGAGATGGGCCGCCTCGGCCTGGCCGAAGACGAGATCGAGCGCGTACTGGGTCAGGCACCGGACGACCCGGAGGGTCTCCTGCTCCTCGGCCGCCTGCGCCTGGCGCAAGCCGAGCGAGCCTCGGACGACGAAAGCCGGGCGCTCCTCGAGCAGGAGGCCGAGGACGCCCTGCACGAGGCCGTCCGTCTCGACCCGCAGCTCCCCGAGCCCCACCGGGAGCTCGGCCTACTCGCCGACCGCCGCGGCGAGTCCCGCGCCGCCTGCCGCGAATTCCGCCACTACCTGGACGCGGCGCCCGACGCCGGCCGACGCCCAGGCCATCGGTGACCGGCTCGACGCGCTCGAGCGGGACGGCTCCTGCCCCATCCACCCCCGCTAGGCGTGCGTCCGGTGGAACCGCCAGACGGCGAGGCCGAGCACCACCGTCCCGATCGCCACCAGCGCCAGCAGCGGCTGGGCCAGAGCGGCCGGGCCGGCGCCCTTGAGGAAGACCCCGCGCACCACCTCCAGGAAGTGCCGGAGCGGGTTGATCACGGTCAGCCAGCGGAAGACCTCGGGCATGGAGGAGACGGGGAAGAGGAAGCCCGAGAGCAGGATCGTCGGCATGAACAGCAGGAAGGTGGTGAGGAACGCCTCCTGCTGGGTCGACGAGATGGTCGAGATCAGCAGCCCCAGGCCGAGCCCGGAGACCAGGAAGAGCACGCGTCGCCAGCAGCAGCACCAGCAGGTTGCCGCGGAACGGCACGTGGAACCAGGCCAGGGCGATGGTCGTGACCAGGGTCATGTCGACCAGGCCGATCAGGGCGAACGGCAGCATCTTGCCGATCATCAGCTCCGCCGGGCCGAGGGGCGAGACCATGAGCTGCTCGAGGGTGCCGATCTCCCGCTCCCGGACCACCGCCAGGGCGGTGAGCAGCAGCGAGACCAGCAGGACCAGGCTGCCCACCACGGCCGGCACGTTGTAGTTGCGGCTGGCGAGGTCGGGGTTGTACCAGGCGCGCTCCTCGAGATCGAGCGGCGGCTGCGAGGCCCGGCCGCACGCTGTCGGCGAGGATCGCGATCGACCGGTCGGCGACGATCCGCTCGGCGTAGCCGAGGGCGGTCTGGGCGACGTTCGAGTTGGTGCCGTCGACCAGGATCTGGATGCGCGCCGGCGTGCCGCCGCCCGTCCCGGCTGGCTGGCGCGGGCCAGGTCGTCGGCGAAGCCGGGCGGGATGACCAGCCCGATGTCCGCGGTCCCGTGGTCCAGGGCGTCGACCAGCGCCGCCGGGTCGTCCGAGCGGTCGACGATGCGGAAGGTGCCGGGGCCGGTGAACGCGTCCACCAGCTCGCGCGAGGCCTGGGTGTGGTCCTGGTCGACCAGGAAGGTCGGCGTGTTGCGCACGTCGGTCGAGACGGCGTAGCCGAAGACCATGAGCTGGATCATCGGCGCGATGAAAATCACCCGCCACAGGCGGGGGTCGCGGCGGATCTGGAGGAACTCCTTGCGCACGATGCCGAGGGTCCGCTCGACCGAGCGGGCGATCCGCGTCCGGAGGGTCGCGGGAGGAGGAGGGGGCTCATCGCAGCTCCTTCTTGAAGCTCGCCACCGCCGCCGCCAGGCCGACCACGGCGTAGAGCGACCATCAGCAGCCCCTGGACGTGGAGCACCGGGATGCCGACGCCCTTCAAGAAGATGCCGCGGGTGACGACGACGAAGTAGCGCGCCGGGATCAGGAAGGTGAACGCGCGCAGGGCCCGGGGCATGACCTCGATGGCGAACATGAAGCCGGAGAGCAGGAACGCCGGCAGGAAGGTGGCGATCATCGCCACCTGGGTCGCCAGGAGCTGGGAGCGGGCGCGCGCCGAGATGAACATCCCCAGCCCGAGGGAGCCGAGCAGGAAGAAGAACGACAGCACCATCAGCAGCGTCGGCGCTGCCCCGGAACGGCACGTCGAAGAGCACCACGCCGAGCACCGAGCGTGGTGGCCACGTCGATCATGCCGATGGCGAGGTAGGGCAGGAGCTTGCCGAGCACCACCTCGAGCCGGCTGACCGGGGTCGAGGCGAGCTGCTCCATGGTGCCCCGCTCCCACTCGCGGGCGATGGTCAGCGAGGTCAGCATGGCGGCGATGATCATCATGATCACCGCCACCAGGCCGGGGACGATCATGTTGCGGCTCTCGAGCTCCTCGTTGTACCAGACCCGGGTGTCGGCGCGGAGCGGCGGCCGGACGACGCAGGTCCTCGAGGATCGCCCGGTCGGCGAAGCTCCGGACCACGCCCTGGGCGTAGTCGAGGATCACCGTGGCGGTGTTGGCGTCGGAGCCGTCGACCATCGCCTGGACCGGCGCCGGCGGCCCGCCGCCGCGCTCGGCCGAGGAGATCGGTCGGAGAAGTCGGGCGGGATCACCAGGACGATCTGGGCCTCGCCCCGCTCGAGCAGCGGCCGGATCTCGGTCCTCGCTGTCGAGCATCGCGGTCGACCTGGAAGTAGCCGGTCGCCCGGAAGGCGTCGATCAGCTTGCGGCTGAGCTGGGAGTCGTCCCGGTCGAGCACCGCGGTCTGGATGTTGGTGATGTCCCAGGAGATGGCGTAGCCGAAGAGGACCACCAGCAGCAGCGGCAGGATGAAGGCGAGGATCAGGCTGCGCGGATCGCGCCGGAGCTGGATGATCTCCTTGCGGGCGACGGCGAGCAGGCGTTGCGAAGCTCATGGCGGTCACTCCTCGTCCGCGGTCGGCGCGCCGCCGGCCTCGCGCGACCAGCGAGATGAAGGCGTCCTCGAGCGACGGGCTCGACCCGCGTCGACGCTCTCGACCTCGATCCCGTCGGCCTCCAGCGCCGTGCGATCCGCCGCTCGGCGCCCTCGGCGTCCTCGACCACCACGTGGAGGCAGCGCCCGAAGAGCCCGGCCGAGAGCGACCCAGTCGGCCCGCTGCAGGATCTCCGCCGCGCGGGGGCCGTCGGAGACGCGCACCTCGA
Organism: uncultured Acidobacteriota bacterium; assembly: GCA_963843755.1. Lineage (GTDB taxonomy): Bacteria > Acidobacteriota > Thermoanaerobaculia > Multivoradales > DATKCC01 > CAWJLS01. The sequence goes on along the minus strand of CAWJLS010000006.1, from coordinate 101,410 downwards.
GCAGCGGATCGTCCATGGACGGCGCGGACCTCGGCCCGGCGTGCCGAGGGCGATCAGCTTGCCCCGGTTCATCAGCGCCAGGCGGTTGCAGTGCTCGGCCTCGTCCATGGAGTGGGTGCTGGTGAGGACCGTCGTGCCGCCCTCGGCGAGCTCGTAGATCAGGTCCCAGAAGCGGCGCCGGGTGAGCGGGTCGACCCCCGAGGTGGGCTCGTCCAGGAACAGGATCGGCGGCTCGTGGAGCACCGCGGCGCCGAGGGCGAGGCGCTGCTTGAAGCCCAGCGGGAGCTCGGCCACCAGCCGGTCGAGGGCGCCGGTCGAGCCCGCGGTCTCGACCGCCCAGCGCGGCCGCTCCTCCCGGCGCTCGCCGCGGCACGCCGTAGAGGCCGGCTGAACAGAGCTCAGGTTCTCCTCCACGGTCAGGTCGGTGTAGAGGGAGAACGCCTGGGACATGTAGCCGATGTGCTGGCGCACGGCGTCCGGCTCGCGCCGCCACGTCGATGCCGGCGACCCGGCCCTCGCCGGAGGTCGGGGGGAGCAGGCCGGTGAGCATCTTGATCGTGGTCGTCTTGCCGGCGCCGTTGGGGCCGAGGAAGCCGAAGACCTCGCCCTCGGCGACCTCGAAGCCGACCCGGTCGACGGCGGTGAAGTCGCCGAAGCGCTTGGTCAGGTCGGCGGCGGTGACCGCCCGGACGGCGGTGTGGCGCGGCTCATCGCTCCTCCTCGCGCGGCGGCGATCTGCTCGATGAAGACGTCCTCGAGGCTGGGCGCGATCTGCTCCAGGTCGGCGAAGGCGATGCCGGCCTCCGACAGCGCCCGCTCGATCGCGCTCCGGGCGCCGCCGCCGGCGTCGTCGACGGTGACGTGGAGGTGGTTGCCGAAGACCGCCGCGCGGCGCACGACGTCCAGGGGCTCGGCCGCCTCGCGCGCCTCGCGCGGCCGGTCGACCCGGGCCTCCAGCACCTCGCCGTCGAACGCTTCGCGCAGCGCCACCGGGGTGTCGAGCGCCCGGGCCTTGCCGGCGTGGAGGAGCGCCAGGCGGTCGAAGCGCTCCGCCTCGTCCATGTAGGCGGTCGAGACCACGGCGGTCATCCCCTGGGCGACCATCTCGTGGACGATCAGCCAGAGCTCGCGGCGCGACACCGGGTCGACGCCGAAGGTGGGCTCGTCCAGCAGCAGCACCTCGGGCTGGTGGATCAGGGCGCAGGAGAGGCCGAGCTTCTGCTTCATGCCGCCGGAGAGCGCCCCGGCCAGGCGCCCCTTGAACGGCGCCAGCCCGGAGAACCGGAACAGCCGGTCGAGGCGCTCGCCGCGCTCGGCCTTGGGCACCCGGTAGAGGTCGGCGTAGAAGTGGAGGTTCTCGAGCACGGTCAGGTCGGTGTAGAGGCCGAAGCGCTGGGACATGTAGGCGATCCGGTGCTTGACCCGCTCCGGCTCCCGGGCGACCGAGACGCCGTCGATGGTGGCGTCGCCGCCGCTCGGCGCGAGCACGCCGGCGAGCATCCGGAGCGTCGTCGTCTTGCCGGCGCCGTCGGGCCCGACCAGGCCGAACAGCTCGCCGCGGGCGACCTCGAAGTCGAGGCCGTCGACCGCCGCCAGGTCGCCGAAGCGCCGGGTCAGCCCGTCGAGGGAGATCATCGCGGTCATCGCGCCGGCTCCCGCGTCCCTCTCGGCGGCTCGCCGCTGGAAGGTCGAGCGGGCATCTCCACGTCGACCGGCATGCCCGGCTTGAGCTCGAAGCCCGGGTCGTCGGTCACCCGCACCTTGACCGCGTAGACCAGGCGCACCCGCTCCTGCTTGGTCTGCACGTTCTTGGGCGTGAACTCGGCCTCGGTCGGCGATGTAGTAGATCCGCCCCGGGTAGCGCTTGTCCGGGTAGGTGTCGGAGAGGATCGTCGCCGCGCCGCCCAGGTGGACGGCGCCCAGCCGGTCCTCCGGGATGTAGATCCGCACCCAGCGGTCGTGCGGGTTCTGGAGGGTCACGACCGGCGCGCCGGCGGCGGCGATCTCGCCCGGCTCCTTGTGGCGCACCGTGACCCGGCCGGCGAACGGCGCGGTGAGCGTGGTCTTGCCCAGCCGGGCCTCGATCGCGTCGAGCCCGGCCTGCGCCTCGCCGAGGACGGCGCGCTGGGCCTCGATCTGCTCCTTGCGCGGACCCTCGCGCAGCAGGGCGAGCTGCTCCTTGGCCTGGTCGAGGCGGCTCGAGGCGAGCTCGGCGGCGGTCTTGGCCTGGTCGAACGCCTCCTGGCCGACGGCGCCGCCGTGGAACAGGCGCTCGGTGCGGTCGAGGTCGCGCCGCCGCTCGGCCAGGGTCTCCTCGGCCGCGGCGACCTCGGCCCGGCCCTGGGCGATCTCCTGGCGCCGGCTGCCGGTCTCGAGCTCGCGCAGGCGGGCCTGGGCGGCCTCGATCCGCGCCTGGGCCTGGGAGCGCTGGGCCTCGAGCTCTTCGGTGCGCAGGCGGGCGATCTCGGAGCCGGCGGCGACGGAGTCGCCCTCGTCGACGGCGACCGAGGCGATGGTGCCGGGGATCTCGAAGCCGATGAGGGCGTCGGTGGCCTCGACCGTGCCGGAGGCTTCGAGCGGCCCGCCGGTCTCCTCGGGCCGGACCGACGCGGGTCCAGACGAGGTAGCCGGCGCCGGCCAGGACGAGGAGCACGATCGGGATGATGATCTTCTTGCGCGATTTCATGGTCGTGTCCTTCCGGGTGATCTCGATGTCACGCAGTGGCTCGCTCGGGGGAGCCGGTCAGGGGTCGCCTTCCGGGCCGGCTCGGCGGCATCGCCGGACGCGGTCGAGCCGGCGGAGTCGTCGGCGGCGGCACCGGGGCGAGCAGGTGGCGCTCGATCCAGGGCAGGTCGAGGGCGCCGGTCAGCCGCGCGACGTCGACGCGGGCGGCCACCTCGTCGTTGCTGGCCTCGACCAGGCCGGCCCGGGCGTCGAGCAGCGAGGCCTCGGCGTCCAGGTAGTCGGCCTGGATGCCGACGCCGGTGTCGAGCCGGAGCTTTTCGATCCGCGCCACCTCGACGTACTGGTCGCGGGCCTCGCCGAGGGCGTCCCGGCGCGCCCGCGCCCGGTCGAGGGCGGCGAGGGCGGCGTCCAGCCTCTGGTGGAGATCGAGGCGGGTGGCGCGCAGGCTCTCGGCGACGGCGTCGCGCCGCGCGCCGGCCTGGGCGGCGCGCTCGTCGAGGGCGCCGCCGTGGAAGATCGGCACCGAGACCTGGAGGCCGGCGCTCCACTCGGTCTCCCAGCCGCCGTTGGTGCTGCCGAGCTCCTGGAGGTCGGAGACGGCGCCGAGCGTCGGCCGGCGGGCGCCCCGGGCGAGCTCGACCGAGGCCTCGGCGGCGGCCAGGCGGCGGTCCGCCTCGACCAGCGCCGGGTTCTGCTCGGCCGCGCGGTAGAGGGCCTCGCGGTCGGGGAGCCGTGGCAGCGGATCGGTCGGGTCGATGGGGGCCGAGCCGCGTCGTAGCGCGCCGCCTCGAGGTCGGTGCCGACCAGGCGGGCGAGCTCGCGCTCGGCGGCGTCGAGGCCGGTGGCCAGGCGCACCCGGTCGGCGCGGGCGGCGGCGAGGGAGGCCTCGGCCCGGCGCAGGTCGACCTGGGCCGCCCGGCCGACGTCGAGGAGCTGCTCGACCCGTGCCTTCTCGGCTTCGATGGCGCCGATGCGGGCGTCGGCCGCCTCCAGGGTGCCGCCCAGGGTCAGCACGCGCAGGTAGGCGGCGACGGTGCGCGCGGCGACCTGCTGCTGGGCGCCGTCGAGGGCGGCGCCGGCCGCCTCCTCCTCGGCCCCGGTGGCGGCGATCGCGGCGTCCCGCCGGCCGCCGTCCCAGACCGTGTAGCCGAGCCGCAGGCCGCCCTGGATCAGGGTGGTCTCGAAGTCCGGGATGTTGGCGGGATCGAAGCCGTGGATCGGGGTCACCGGGATCGGCTTGTCGTGGTAGGTCGGCATTCGCCGTCCCGTCGAGGCTCGGCACCCGGGCGGCGCGGGCCTCGGACGCGGCGCTCGCCGCCCGCCGCTGCTCCGCGCTGGCGGCGGCGATCTCGGGGCGGAAGCCGAGGGCGCCGGCGACCGCGGCGGAGACGGTGAGCCGCCGCTCGCCGGCGCCGTCGCCGCCGCGTCCGCGGGGGTGCCTCGCGGGCACCGGCCGGGGCGGCCGGCAAGGACGCCAGGAGCAGCCAGGACGAGGAACTGCGGGCAGGCGAGACGCGGCCGGAGCCGCAAGCCGGCGACCGCGCGGGGGCGGCCGGAGTGGGGAATCGCAATCGCATGGTCGGGACTCCTGGGGGTCGACGTCGGGTCAGGGGGTTCGCTGGGTGAGCAGGCGGGCCACCAGGTGGTGGGCAGCGCCTCGGCGGCGGCCCGCTCCACCGCCGCGTCGGGGAACAGGCGGTGGTGGAGCGCGGTGGCGGCGGACAGGCCCATCAGCACCAGGGCGAGCTCGCGCGGCGTCCGCCCGCCCAGGTCGGCCGCCGGGCAGCTCCTCGATCAGGCCCTGGAGCAGGGCCAGGTAGCGGCCCATGGTGCCGCGGATCTGCTCCTGGAGCGCCCGGTCGCCGGTCGCGGCGGCCTCGGCCAGCAGGAAGATCGGCAGCCCGTCGATGGCCAGCACGGTGGCCACGTGGTGCTCCATGACGTCGACCAGCCGCGTCGCGCGCCGGGCGCTCGGACGCCGAGGCGATCGTCCGGAAGGTCGGCAGGAAGCGCTCCTCGATCCGCCGCATCAGCGCCAGCAGCAGGGCCTGCTTGCTCGGGAAGTGGCGGTAGAGGGCCGCCTCGGTGAAGCCCGGCCTTCTCGGCGAGCGCCCGCACGGTGAGCCCGCCGATCCCGACCTCCCGCGTCAGGTCGAGGGCGATGTCGAGGAGCTCCTCCTGCCGCGCGGTGCGCGGTGGGCTCTTCGGTCGGTCGGTCGGGTTGACGCTCGGGTCGGGCTTGGGGGGACGCCTGCTCATGGGGTCGCCTCGGTCGGTTCGCTGTGGGTTCGCGGGCGAGGTAAGTAAACACTCACTGACCTAGAACTGTACAGCGGGTTCCGGAGGCTGTCAAGGGGGAGATCGACCGGCGATTGACCGGTTATGGCGGGGCGGGTCGGACCGGGCCTCCTTGCGCCAGCGCAAAGACCGGCCCGCCAAGCGCCCCTAGAGTGCCTCTCGAACGCAGCGGACCGCGCCACTCTCCGCCGGACGACATGACGGGGGTGAGGGGCGCGGCCGAGTCGGTGACACCGAACCGATACGAAAGAGCCCTCAGACGAGGAGTCCCGGAATGACCATCCAACCCAGCGTCCACGTGGCCGACATCGCGGCCCACCACCCGACCACCATCCGCGTCTTCCAGCGCCATGGCATCGATTTTTGCTGCGGCGGCAAACGGCCGCTCGACGAGGTCTGCGGCGAGCGCGGCCTCGACGCCACGGCCCTGGTGAGCGAGCTCGAAGAGGCGCTCGCGGCCGGTGACGCCGACGACCGCTCCTGGGCCGACGCGCCGCTCTCCGAGCTGGTCGATCACATCCTGGAGCGCTATCACGCCCGGTTGCGCCAGGACCTGCCCGCTCTTTCCCAGATGGCCGAGAAGGTGGTGCGGGTCCACGGCGACCACCACCCGGAGATGATTCCGCCCCTGGCGGAAACCTTCCGCGGCCTGCGCGCGGAGCTCGAGAGCCACATGATGAAGGAGGAGCAGATCCTCTTCCCGGCGATCGAGCAGCTCGAGGCGTCCGCGGGTGCCGGCGGCTTCCCCGGTATGATCGACGGACCGATCGAGGTGATGGAGCACGAGCACGACGACGCCGCCAGGGCGCTCGAGCGGATGCGCGAGCTGACCGGCGGCTACAGCGCGCCCGAAGGCGCCTGCAACACCTTCCGCGGCCTGTTTGCCGGGCTCGAGGCCTTGGAGGCGGACCTCCACCGGCACATTCATCTCGAGAACAACATCCTCTTCCCCCGGGCCTCCCGGCTGCAGGACGGGGCCGCCTGAGGCTCCAGCCGATCCCCGCCGGTCTGCTTCACCTCGGGATCGTCCCACCCGGCCGGGTGGGACGATCCCACCCTGTCGACAGTTTCCTCTGACCTCCTGGTGATTCATCCTAGGGAAGGAGTGGCACAGCCACTCGAGGAAGGGATGTGCCACGATTCTTCACCAGGAGGCTCACGAATATGACCGACTCAGTGCGCGCTCCCCGCACCCTCCGCCGCCGGGCCGCCGCGTTTCGCTCCCGTTGGAGGGCTGGTTCGTGAACACGGTCCTCCTACGCCGTGTCAAGTGGGTCCTGCTGCTCGCCCTGGTCGCCTTCCTGGCGATCGTCGAGTACGCCCGCTACCTGCTCGAGCCCTATGGCGGCTCGCCCTGGCAGAACCTGGTCCTCGACGGCGTCATGGTGCTGTCGATCCTGTTCTTCTTCGGCGCACTGTTCACCGGCCTCCAGACCATCGAAGAGCGTCTGACCCGGCAGAACCGGGAGCTCCTCGGTCTCCATCGCGCGGCGGTCGACATCCACGGCGACCTGGCGCTCGAGAGTGTCCTGACCAAGGTCGTGGACCAGGCGTGCTCGCTGGTCGACGCCCGCTACGGTGCGATCTCGGTCTCGGACGAGAACGGCGAGATCCGGGCCTTCGTCACCTCCGGGCTGACCCCGGAAGAGCGCCTCGGGATCGGCGAGCCGCCGCGCGGACGGGGGCTCCTCGGCATACCGCTCCGCGAGGGGCAGAGCATCCGCCTGCGCAACCTCCACGACGACCCACGCTCGGCCGGCTTTCCGGAGAACCACCCGGAGATGCGCTCCCTGCTGGCGGTGCCGATCCTGTGCAAGAGCAACGACCGGGGCAACCTCTACGTCACCGAGAAGGAGACGGCGCCCGAGTTCTCGGCCGAGGACGAGGAGACCCTGGTGCGGTTCGCCACCACCGCGGCGATCGCCATCGACAACGCCCGGCTCCACCAGCGCCTGCGCGACCTGGCCGTGGCGGAGGAGCGGGTGCGGATCGCCCGCGAGATGCACGACGGCCTGGCCCAGGTGCTGGCCTACGTCAACGCCAAGGCGCAGGCGGTGCGCGAGTTCCTGGGCAAGGGGAACCGGGAGCAGGCGGAGGCGCAGCTCGATCAGCTCGCGGTGGCGGCGCGCGAGGTGCTCACCGACGTGCGCGAAGGCATCCTGGCGCTACGCACCCAGACCGGGCCCGACCGCGGGCTGGGCGAGGCGGTCGACGCGTTCATCCGCCACTGGGAGGATCAGTGTGGCATCGAGGGCAAGATCGAATACGATCCCGACCTGCACCTGTCGGCGACGGTCGAGCTCCAGCTCCTGCGCATCGTCCAGGAGGCGCTGTCGAACGTGCGCAAGCACTCGGGGGCGCGCCACGCCCGGGTCGAGCTCAAGCGGGTCGACAGCACGTTGAACGTCGAGATCGAGGACGACGGCGCCGGCTTCGACCCGGAGGCGGCGCGGCACGGCGACTCACCGCGCTTCGGCCTCGCCATCATGCGTGAGCGTGCAGTGAGCATCGGCGGTACGATAGGCTTCGATTCATCCCCTGGACGCGGAGTGCTTGTCCGCGTGGAAATTCCCCTGGTGGAGCAGCAGCAGCAGCAGCAGCTTCAGGAGATCTGAAATGAAAATTGTCATCGCAGACGATCACGCCCTCTTCCGCGACAGCCTCCGTAGCCTCCTCGCCGCTCGTGACCTGGAGGTCATCGGCGAGGCCAAGAACGGCAAGGAGGCGATCGAGCTGGCCTGGAAGCTCAAGCCGGATGTGATCTTGATGGACCTGATGATGCCGGAGATGGACGGCCTGGAGGCGACCAAGCGCCTGGCCGCCGAGCTGCCCGACGTCAAGGTGATCGTGTTGACGGCGTCCGACGACGAGGCCAACCTGTTCGAGGCGATCAAGGCCGGCGCCAAGGGCTATCTGCTCAAGGACCTGGAGGCGGACCGCTTCTTCTCGCTGCTCGAAGGGGTCGCCCAGGGCGAGCCCGCGCTCACTCCGTCGCTGGCGCGCAAGCTCCTGGACGAGTTCGCCCGGCCGAAGCCGGCGGCGCGCGAGGAGTACGACCCGGACGCGCTGACCGAGCGCGAGCAGGAGGTGCTCGAGCTGATGGTCGACGGCATCACGTCGAACCGGCGCCTCGCCTCCGAGCTCGGCGTCAGCGAGAATACCGTCAAGTTCCACGTTCGCAACATTCTGGACAAGCTCCACCTGCACAACCGGGCGCAGGTCGTCGCCTACGCTCTCAAGCACCGCCTGGTCGAGCCGAGCCCGGAGGGCTGAGGACGCGGCCCGGGGCGGCCTGTCCCGGGACCCGGTCCCTTGCGAGCGTTGCTCCCGTCGCGCCGGCGGCGCTCCCTCGCCCGCGGCTCAGCAGGCCTCGCCGAGCTCCTCTTCGACCACGTCGCGGACGTGGGGGTTTGCGTGCAGGTATTCGGCGGCCATCGCCCGGTGGTGAGGATTGAGCGAGATCATGTAGAGGCAGGCCTGCCGCGGGTCGACGACGCGCGGATCGTCCCAGCGCTCCAGCACTGCCGTCATAAAGCCCTTGGCGGCCAGGCTGGCCATCTCGGGCTCGAGATCCTCGACGAACGGCCGGGCGGCGTCGGCGAGCAGGTCGCTCCTCCGGTGCCAGGCCAGGGGCCCGAGACGGGTGGCATATTCGTCGACGGTCTTGCGCATCTGGCTGTTGAGCTTATCGTAAAGCATTGCCCTTCCTTGCTGTTAGGGCCGATCTCCCGGCCTCGTAACAGCTCAGTGCGCAGGTGTGGGCGAAGTGGGACACCTCCGGCATGTTTCAACGCGAAATCCAATAAATGATTTCTGTGGCGGGGCGCCGGGGCGGGCCACATGGTGCGTCCATCGGTACCGGCGACCCGGTCGCGGCGTCGCGATCGACGACTGAGGTCTTGCGGGCCGGAATCACGAGCACGCTCGTGCGAACCCGGCGGACGCCACCCGTCCGGCGGGCCGCGCGGCCGGGTCAGCGGAGCCGGTGGGGGTGGAGCCGGTCGTAGTGCTCCTGGCAGATCTCGTAGACCTCGCGGAAGCGCTCGGGGATCTCCTCGGCCCGCGGACGCGGCGGACCGAACCCGGTCGAGCTCTCGACGCTCGAGTACCAGTGGCGCGACCAGACTCCGTCGGACTCCCGGGGGCCCGGCGGCCAGGAGAGCATGGACGGATCGAACGCGACGTCGATCGCCTCGCACAGCAGGCGCAGCACCCGCTCCGGGTCGCTCAGCACGTCGTGGGCGTCCAGCACCGGCGGCGTCCGGCCGGTGCGCGCCCGGACCAGCTCGAACAGCTCGGCCTGCTGGGGAAGCCCCAGGTCCTCGGGGGTCGGGTCCGGTCGAACCCGGGCGTAGGAGAGGATCACCGCCCCCGGCTCGCGGATCAAGAAGCAGTTGGTGACCCGGTGGATCCAGTCCCGCCCGACCTCGGGGATCATGTGGTGGGTCATGTGCTTCTGGTACCAGACCGAGCGGCCCTCGGGGATCGGGCCGGTCAGCCGGTCGACCACGGTCCGCCAGTCGGTCGGCTGACTGGCCAGGATCTCTTCGCGCGCCGGGTGGTGGATGCCGGTGACCCGGAGATAGTGGGCATAGAGGGGCTCGTCGGTGACGACGGTGTCCGGACGGACGCCCCATGAGCGCATCATCGCCGTCGAGATGTTGCGCGGGCCCGACCACATGGCGATGCGTCGCTCCATGGCGTCTCTCCTCGGTGCCGGTCCGCTCAGTCCCACGCCGGGAGCGGCGTCCCCTCCCGCGCGGTCCGCGCGGCGTGGAGCTCCTGGAGGCGCCGGGTCAGCGGCCCGATGGCACCCTCTCCGATCGTCCGGCCGTCGACCTCCAGCACCGGCGCCAGCTCGCCCATGGTGCCGCTGGTGAAGACCTCGTCGGCCGCCCAGACCTCGGAGATGGACACGTTGCGCTCGATCGCCGGGATGCCCTCCGCGCGGGCGATCTCCAGGATGACGCCGCGGGTGATCCCGGGCAGGCAGCTGTCGGCGTGAGGCGTCAGCAGGGTGCCTCGCTTGACCACGAAGACGTTGGTCGCATTGGTCTCCGAGACGAAGCCGGCCAGGTCGAGCATGATGGCGTCGTCCACCCCCGCCTGGTTCGCCTGGATCTTGGCCAGGATGTTGTTGATCAGGTTGTTGTGGTGGATCTTCGAGTCGATCGATTGGGGGTTGTTGCGTCGGATCGCCGAGGTCACCAGTCGGATGCCGGTCTCGGTGTAGACCGGTTGCTTCCACTCCGCGAGCACGATGAGGGTCGGGCCGTACTGATTGAGCCGCGGGTCCATGCCCGAGGTGACCTTGCGTCCCCGGGTGAGGGTCAGCCGGATGTGGACGCCGTCGCGCATGTCGTTGGCCCGGAGGGTCGTGAAGAGCGCCTGGACGACCTCGTCGCGGCTCGGTACGGCGCTGAAGGCCATGGCGTGGGCCGAGTCGAACAGCCGGTCCAGGTGGGCGTCGAGCTGGAAGATCCGGCCGTCGTAGACCCGCAGACCTTCCCAAACCGCGTCGCCGCCCTGGACGACGCTGTCGAACACGGAGACCCGGGCCTGGTCGCGTCGCACCAGGCCGTCGCCGACCCAGACCTGGAGGTCGGCGTTACGGGGATCGGGAAGGGTCGGTCCGTCGGCGGCCGGGGTCGGATCGGTGGTCATTTCGAGCGGTCCTCCTCGTCCGGATCGAATCGGCTCGAGGGGGGCGGCCCCGTCGGGGCGTCGCCCGCGCGTCTCCGGGAAACACTCCGGCCGCCCCGCGTCAGGTAGGGTTGCTGAAACCGATCGATCCTGTACGATCACTAAAGGATGGGTTGAAGACTTCGGGCCATTCCGCGCCGGGGAGGCTACCACGGCTCCAGGACGGAAACGGGGCACGCGATCCCGGGCCGAGAGGGAGTCGAGCGCGGCGATGCCTGACGAATCCATACTGCGCAGCACCACTCTGCCGGCCGCCTTCCTGCGCGGCTGGGACGGCCGGGGCGGAGCCTCGCTCGCCGCCGCCCGGGAGGCCTTGGCCGGAGCGGGCGGCGACCGGCGCCCCGGGGTCCGCTGGTTGCGCGACGACCTGTGCGCCGTGCTGCCCGTCGCCGGCGACCCGGCGGTCTACGACGTGGCGCTCCAGGTGGCGCGCGAGCTGGTCGCCGCGGCCCAGGCGGGGGCGCCGGAGGGCGAGGCGCAGCGGCTCGGACTGCTGGTGCTCTCCGGACGGGTGCTGACCGACGGCGACGCCATCCGGCCGGAGTCGGAGCGGCTGCTCGACGACCTGGAGCAGCGCCCTCCCGAAGTCGGCGCCGAGCCGATCTGGGCGACGTCGCTGGTGGCGAGCCGCCTGGAGGTGCCGTGCCGGACCGGAACGCGGATCCTCTACACCGGCCCATCAGGCACCCGGGTCCCGATCTTGAGCGTCGGCGAGGAAGACCGGGCGGCACCGCCCTGGCGCAGCCCGACCCTCTTCCGCCGGCGGATCGAGCGGGTGCGCCGCCCCGACGTCGAGCGCATGGTGGCCGCGCCGGGGGCGGTCGAGGCGTTGAGGGTGATCGGCCCTCTTGGCTGTGGCAAGACCCGGGTCGTCTGGCACGCGGTCGACGGCGGCGGCACCGTGATCCGCGCGGCGGCCCGGCCGGAGCGCCACCGCGGACCGTCCCTGGCGGCGCAGCTCCTCCACGACCTGGCCCGCTCGGCCGCCGGGGAACCGCCGGGCGCAGAGGATCTGGCGCAGCTCGGAGTGACCGACGTCGGGCGCCTGCTCGCCCCCGGCGGCGCGCCCGACTCCCTCGGCGACGCCCGGTTGGTGTCGACCCTGGTCACCGCCTGGTTGGCCGCGCGGCTCACCGCGCGCGGAGGCGACGGCAGGCGGCCGACACTCGTCCTCGACGATCTCGAGGGCGCCGGCGCCGACGACCTGGCGCTGGCTCACGCGCTGGCGGACGCGGCGGTCGACGGCGGTGGATTCCGCTGCGTGCTGGTTCATCGCCAAGGGCACGGGCAGGACGACTCCGGGACCCTGCCCGACCTGCCCGAGGTCCGGGTGCCGCCGATGGAGCCGGAGGAGATGGATCGCTTCCGCCGCGCCGCCTGCCAGGGGCTGTCGCTGCCGGACGAAGTCACCGAGCGGCTGCTGGCGGAGGCGGCGGGCCACCCGTTCCCGTTCGAGGAGGGGCTCGCGGCCCTGGCCGAGCAGGACCTGATCCGCGAGATCCACGGCACGCTCTTCTTCCGCGGCGAGCGGGACATCGGCTACACCCCGTCCAACCGGCTGATGCAGCACGTCGAGGCGGAGGTGCGCCGGATCGGCCCGGTGGCGCCGGTGCGGCTCCTGGCCCTGGCCGGGGAGGCGGTGCCCGACGACCGGGTGCGCGCCGCCGTCCGGGCCGCCGGCGTCGAGACGCCGCCGGAGTGGGCCGTCGGCCTGCTGGAGGCCGGGCTGTTGCGCGAGGCGGACGGACCGTGGGGTCCGGGCGTGGCGCTCGCCTGCCCGGCCTGGGGGAACGCCCTGCGCGCGGTCGCCCCGGCGGACGAGGCGGAGCGGCTGCGGCGCCACCTGGGCGCGGTGCTCGCCGACCAGACCTCGTCGGGCGCCTGGCGGACCTACCGCATGCTCGAGGGGTCGGAGCGGGCGGTCGGGCCGCTGCTGTCGGCCGTTCGCGACAGAACCGCCCCCCCGGGCGAGCTGCTGGCCGCGCTGCGCACCGAGCTCACCCTGGTGCGCTCCCCGGCCGGCGCGGCACGAGTCGATCCGGAGCTGGAGCTCGAGCTGCTCTGGGCGATCCTGCCGCTCGCCCACCGGCTCGAAGGCCTGGGCGAGAGTCGCGCCGACCTCGAGCGGGCACGCGAGCTGGCCGAGGACGACCCGAAGAAGCTGACCGCCCTGGCCGGGCTGGAGGCGGAGCTGGCCGAGGACGAGGGGCGGCTGGAGGAGGCCGAGTCGATCCTTCGCGAGGCGCTCCACCGGAGCCGCCAGGTCGCGGCCGACCAGGGGGCTCTGTCTCGATCCGGGCCCCAGGCTCTGCTGGTCCTCCGGTTGGCGCGGCTGCTGATCCGGCGCGAGCGCCATGGTGAGGCCCGCGAGTTGCTCGAGCGGGTGATCCCGATCCTCGATCGCTCAGGGGCCCGCGCGCTGACGGCGAGCGCCCGCTTCCACCTGGGCAACGTGGCGCTCCACCAGAACCGGCTCGACCAGGCGCTGGAGACCCACGCCCGAGCGCTCGAGAGCCGGCGGAGCCTGGAGCGGCCGAAGCCGATCGGCCAGTCGCTCTCCGCCATGGGGCGGGTGGCCCTCCAGATGGGTCGCTACACCGAGGCCGTCGCCTGCTACCGCGAGGCCGAGCAGGTCTTCCTCGGCTGCGGCGAGGACGAGGAGGCGAGCTTCGCCCTGATCGGTCTCGGCCGGGCCGCCAGCCGACTGGGCGACCACGTCGGGGCGTCGCGGCCGCTGCGCACGGCGCTCAAGCTGCGCGAGGAGCGGGGCGACCGCACGGGGGAAGCGCTCGCCCGCCTGTCCGTGGCCGAGAACTTCCTGCTGCTCGGCCGGCCGGCGATGGCGCTCGAAGAGGCCCGTCGCGCCCACTTCGACCTGTCGCTCGGCTCCTCCAAGCTCGCCCTGGCGGACGCTGAGCAGCTCCTCGGGCGGATTGCGCTGGTCCAGCGCAACCTGGCGGACGCCAAGCGCCACCTGACCATCGCCCTCGACGGCCACCGCCGCGCCGACGGCCAGGAGGGCGCGGCCTTCGACCTGGTCTACCTGCTGGAGGTGGAGCTCCAGAAGGGCGAAGAGTACGAGATCTCTCGCCTGGTCAGCGAGCTCGAGAACGCCCTCGCCTCGAGCCCGGTGATCGAGCGCCGGGAGATTCTGGAGAGCCGCCTCTACCGCGGCCTGGAGCGCCTGGGGCGCCAGGAGCGCGCGCGGCCGTTCCTGGAAGAGGCCTACGGGCGGCTCATGGCCAAGACCGAGCACCTGCCCCAGGACCTGCGCCACCGGTTCCTGTTCCAGATCCCGGAGCACGAGCAGATCGTCCAGGCGGCGACCGACGAAGGGATCGGCTGAGGGCACGAGCGCCGGTCGCGGCGCCGACGCGACCGGCGTGCGGGGAGAGGGGTGGAGCCGGCGTCAGTCGCGCTCGACCTCGAGCCGGACCCAGCGGCCACAGAGGGTGCGGGGGTCCGCGCTGCCGAGTGCGTCGCGGGTGAAGCGCTCGATCTCGGTGCGGTCGGTGCCGGCCCGGCGCAGGGCCAGGCGGGTGGCGCTGACCAGGGCGAGCGGGTTCTCCGTGTGCAGGGAGACGTGGAGATCAGGGTAGCGCGGGTCTTGGCGGGACAAGCGGTCGGGCTCCTCGTGGATTCTCGACATCGTGGGGGCGGCTCCGATCATCACCCTATACAACGTACGAGTGGCCCGAAACGTTACGTCCGCGGGGAAATCTCTTTCCTCCGTTCCGTTCCCGGCGCCGCCGCGAGCCACGGCAGGACGACCAGGGTGAAGACCGTGGCCGCGCCGATGCCCAGGACCACGGCGAGGCCGAAGCGCCGGGTCGGCGGGAAGCTCGACAGCAGGAACAGGCCGAAGCCGGCGGCGAGGATGGTGCCGGCGCCGGCGACCGGCCGGGCCAGGCGGGCGCGCGCCTTGACCCAAAACCCAGGCCGCCCCCGGGGCGAGGCCCTCGCGGCGCAGGCGCCGGGCGGCGGCGACCAGGTGGATCATGGAGTCGATCCCCACCGACAGAGCGACGTTGGCGGCCGGCGAGGAGATGAAGTCGACCGGCAGGCCGGCCAGGCCGAAGACGCCGAAGAGGACGACCGGGGTGCCGGCCAGGCAGGCCATCATCGCCGCGGCGGTGCGGGTGTCGCGGGCCACCGCCCACGAGACGCCGACGAAGAGCAGGAAGAGGCCGCCCAGGCCGGTGACCAGGCTCGAGGAGACCAGGCCGGCGAGCTGGCCCTGGAGCTCGAACAGGCCGGCCGTGGCCTGCACCCGGAAGCCGTGCTCGGCGAGCACCCCTCCGATCCGGTCGACGATGCGCGCCCGGGGCTCCGTCCGTCCCGCCTCGCGCATGCGCAGAAAGAGGAGCCCCTGCTCCCGGTCGCCGGTGACGAACGCCCGGCCGACCCCGCCGAGAGCGGGCGAGGAGAGCAGGTCGACCAGCCGGCGGCTGCCCATCATCCCGGCCAGCGGGACGCTCCGGGCGGCCTCGTCGACCAGGGGCGCGAGCGACAGGACGGTCCCGACGGCGGGGTCGGCCTCGAGCTCCTCCTGCACCGCGGCCAGGCGGGTGAGTGCGTCGTCGGTGTCCAGCCGGCCGCCGTCGGGCTCCGCGAACAGGACCCGGAGCGGGCTCGATCCGCCGGACTCGTCGACCACTGCCAGGCCGGTGCCGATCGGACTGTCCGGGTCGAAGTAGGCCAGCAGCCCCGGGTCGGTGGTGATCCGGGGCAGGCCGAGGGCGGCGAGCGCTACCAGGACGGCGGCCAGGACCACCGCCCAGCCGAGGCGCCGGCCGCCGAACGGGTCCCGGTCGCGCTCGACGGCGGCGGCCGGCCAGCCGTTTCCGCCCGCCACGCTCTCCTCCGCGCTCTCCTCCGCAATGGGGCCCTCGACCGGTCCGCCGGCGTCGGGCCCGGCCGCCCGTCGCCGGAGGAAGGGCGGGTAGAGGCCGTAGGCGGCGGCCACGGCGACCAGTGTGCCGATCGCCCCCGCCTTGCCCAGCTCGCGGAGCGGCTCGGCCGAGGCGAGCAGCAGGCTGGCGAAGCCGGCCAGGGTCGTCGCCATGCACCAGAACGATGCCTCGCCGGTGACCCGGAGCGCCCGCTCCAGGTCGCCCAGTCCGGCGGGCGTTGGCGGTCAGGTAGATCAGGTGCGAGAGGGTCAGGACGAAGACGATGGTGACGATGTTGGCGGTGAGCACGCCGATCGAAAGCCCCGCGAGCGACAGCAGCGCGAGGGTGACCGCGCAGGAGGTCAGGCAGGTGGCCAGCACGCCCGCCACCACCCAGCGGTCCCGGTAGAGCAGGGCGATGACCAGGCCGAAGACCGCCACCGCGGCGAGGGTGAAGGTCTCGAGGTCGCGCAGCAGCGCGCGGCGGATGCGCTCGACCACGAAGGGGACGCCGGAGATCGACAGGGCGACGTCCGGCGACTCCGCCCCGCTCGCCGCGACGGTCTCCTCGACGCGCTCGACCACCGGGCCGGGGTCGGCGGCCGCGCCGTCCGTCAGCTCGACGACCAGGTTGGTGAGCTCAGGCTCGGACACCGGTTCGCGGGGACGAGCAGCCGCCGCCAGAAGGGGCCGGTGAAGGCGGCGCGCGGGCTCGCCGGACCGGAGGTGATGCTGCGCACCGCCGCGACCCCGTCGAGCGCCGCGAGACGGTCGGTGAGCTTCTCCAGGGTCGCGGTGTAGGCGCTCGAGCGCACGTCGGGCGCGGCGGCGGCGATCAGGATCTGCGGGCGGGAGGGGAAGAGGGCGTCGATCCGCTCGGCGGCTCGGAGCTCCGGCGCGTCGGCCGAGAAGAAGAAGTCGCTCTCGACCCGGGGGGTCAGGTCGACCAGCGAGAGCACGGCGATGATCGCCACCGCCGCGAGGGCCAGGACGAGCCATCGCATACCCGCTCCGCCCGCACCGTGCGAGCTCCGAAGGACGGTGCGGAATGGCAGCGGACCGTGATTCTGTTTTCGCTGATGGTGCGGCGGCTGGTTCATCGGCTGGCTCGTGCGTCGGCTTCCGGTCGGCTGCTCGGGCGCCGGTCGGGAGGCTCGCCCGCCCGTCGGATTGTAGGCGGTCTCCCATCCAACGATTCCCGGCCGCAAGATGTTTCGAGCCATATGATGCGGGTCATGCCCCGCCCGGCCGACAGGAGTACACTCGGCCCGTGAACCATCCCACCCTTTTCAAGGAGGCATTCCCATGAAGCGTTTCCTGCCGATCGCGGGACTGTTCGTGTTCGTGATCGCCGGCTTCTTCGCCCAGACCGCCATGTCGGACGACAGCGGCGCCGCGGGCAAGAAGCTGTTCCTCGATCAGAAGTGCAACCTCTGCCACTCGATTCCGCCCGCGGGCATCGAGGCGATGACCAAGTCGGCGGCGATCAAGGGCCCCGACCTGGTGAACCTGACCGACAAGCACGACAAGGAGTGGGTCGAGAAGTGGCTCCGCCTCGAGGAGACCATGAACGGCAAGAAGCACAAGAAGAAGTTCACCGGCAGCGACGAGGAGCTCGACACGCTGGTCGACTGGCTGTTCATGCAGAAGAGTAGCTGAGCGACCGGCCGGGAGCACGCGGTGAGGGTCCGCGCCAAGGCGCCGGCGCTCACCGCGCTCACTCGGTGGTCACCTCGGGCTGCACGGCCCGAGCCGAAAGAGGACAGGGGCGCCCGCGGGTGCCCCTGTCCTCTTTCGGCCCCGTTTGGACCGTGATTGGCCGGATGGCGATCTCAGTGCGCCAGCCGGGTCTCGGCGAACGCCCGCAGGGCGCTTCCCAGGTAGCGACCGCGCTCGTGCCGGCCGATCGCGCCCGCGGCCGCCAGCTCGTCGAGCGCGCCGGTGACGCAGGCCGCATAGGCGGCCGGTGTCGCGGCCGGGTCGTCGAAGCTGCACGGGATCTCCGGGAAAGCGATCCGCTCGCCGGCGCGCACTCTGTAGAGCCGGTTGCGCACGCCGCCCGGCCAGAGCACCTCGACCGTCGCCCGGTGCGCCCGGCCGAGCCCGAAGGTGAGCTCCCGGGCGTTCTGGGACGCGTAGCTCGAGCCACCGAGCACCGGCCGGATGGCGGTCCGGCCGCGCGCCGGGGTCACCCGGACGACCGCGCCGTAGCCGTCCCGCGGGGTCCGGGCACCGGCGGTGTCGCCGACCGAGCCGCGGGTGGTCACCGCGATCCAGCGGTTGCCGTGGGGGCCGGCCGCCGTGCCCGAATTGAGCTCCACCGCTACCGTCCCCAGGGGCAGCTCGACGCCCGAGTAGACGAACTGGTTCGGTTCGGTGCCGGGGAACCAGGTGGGGAAGAGCAGGGCGCGGCCGTCGATCGGCGAGCCCCAGGCCCGCGGGTAGGGGATCGGCCCGAACGGCTGGGTCGGCAGGTTGGCACCCGAGATCGAGACGATGTCCGGGAAGCCGTCGCTGTCCAGGTCGCCGACGGCGAGGCCGTTCTCGATTCGCCGGTCGTGGGGCGCGCCGGTCGGGAAGAGCGCATCCACGTCGTAGGTAAAGCCGGCCGCGCCGTCGTTCTCGGCGAGGCTCCCCGGGTTCGACGCGTCGACGAACGGCCCGGCGTCGATGCCGCCGTAGAAGACGATGTCCGAGTCGCCGTCGTTGTCGTAGTCGAGGGCGCTGGTGCCCCAACTGAAGCCGCCGGCGACCATGGCGCCCATGCCCGGATCGGCGAACGTCCCGTCCGGCCGCTGAAGGTGCCAGCGGGACGCATAGACCCCGAGGTCCGCCCCGGGCACGCCGAGGAAGTCCTCGATCCAGTCGCCGGAGTTGGAGGCGAAGAGGTCGATCGTGCCGTTCGAGTCGAAGTCCGCGAACGCCAGCCCCATCCAGTCGCCCGGTGTGTCCAGCCCGACGGCGTGGGTGACGTCGGTGAAGTGGCCGGTGCCGTCGTTGACCAGGTAGCGCAGCAGCCCCCGGTCGACCCCGCCGGACGCGGCGAAGGGGATCGTGCCGTTGTCGTTGGCGGTGAGGATGTCGACGATCCCGTCCTGGTTGAGGTCGACCGCCGCCACCGCCCAGGTGATCTCCTGGACCGCGCCGACGCCGGAGGAGAGGCTGGCGTCGACGAAGGTGTTGCCGCCGGCACTCAGGAAGAGCTGGTTGGGCTGGCTCAAGGCGAACGGGACGACGAAGATCGGCAGGTTGGTCGCCATGTCGAAGCTGTGGGCGACGACGATGTCGAGCAGGCCGTCGCCGTCGAAGTCGGCCATCGAGCAGCTGGTCGACATCAGGTCGCCGCCACCGGTGCCGCTGGCGGCGGTGATGTCGGCGAAGGTGCCGTCGCCCAGGTTCTCGAACAGGCGGTCCGGCTCGCTGCGGCCGAGCACGTAGAGGTCCGGGTCGCCGTCGTTGTCGATGTCGCCGTAGCAGACGCCGGAGGAGTCCTGGTCGGTGGCGTCGACGCCCGCGGCGACGGCGACGTCGACGAAGTCGAGGCTGCCGGTCTCGGCCAGGAGGTTCGAGAACAGGGCGTTGGCGCCGCCCGGTCCGTTGGTGGCGTAGAGGTCGAGGTCGCCGTCGCCGTCGTAGTCGAGCAGGGCGACGCCGGGGGCGCCGTGGGGCTTGATCGGGAACGGGCCGATGAAGTCGTCGAGCAGGACCGTCCCGAGGGCCTCGACGGCGCGGGCGTTGTCCAGGGTCGCCGACGGGACGCGGCGGAAGGCGCCGATCTCGGAGAAGGCGGCGGTCGTGTCGGTGAAGTGGGCCCCGGACGCGGAGTGGGCGGGGGTGGCGAGCACCGTCAGGATGGCGAGGGCCATCGACAGGGCGGCGACGGTGCGGGCCGGGCGGAATGGACGACGAGCGAGACGACGGATCGAGCGGAGGGCGGTCATCGAGTCGTTCTCCTTTCTCTGTGCGCTTCGGTTCCTCGATACAACTTCATCCATTAGTTCAAGTAAGAAAATTCGTCGACACGGGACACGGCGGGCGGTGGGGCGCCGCGCGGACTGCTAGGAGTCTGCGCCGGCGGGTGCCGCGACGGGCCGGACGAAGGTACCGCTGCGACGGTCCTTCCGGACGCCGGGGAAGGGCAGCGCGCGCCCGTGGGCCACGCAATAGACGCCCGGGGCCAGGGCGCGGGTGGCGAACAGGGCCTCGGTGAGGTTCTGGAGAGCGTCCGAGCGCTTCATCTCGAACGGCCGCATGGCGCCGGTCAGGACGACCGGTACCGGGGGGGACGCGAGGGCGGCCACGATCCGCTCGCCGGTCTCCGCCAGGGTGTCGGTGCCGTGGAGCACGACGACGCCGGCGGGGCGCGGGTCCTCGGCGAGGGCGGCGCGGACCGCCTCGACCACCCGCTCCCGGTCGGCCTCGACCATATCCAGGCTGTCCTTGCTCATCAGCTCGACGATCTCGGTCTCGACTCCTTCGAGCCGGAGCTCGGAGAGCATGCGCCGGACGATCGAGCGCCGGTTGACCAGCTCGCCGGTGTGCTCGTCGTAGACCTTCTCGATGGTGCCGCCGGTGGTGATCAGGCAGATGCGCGCCGTCTGGTCGGGCGGCTCGACCGACGTCGCAGAGGCCTCGTGGGCGGTGCGCTCCATGGTCCGGTGACTCTATCGCGCCCGCTGCCCTCGTGTGCCGCGCCGCCCCGGTCCAGCCGGACGGCGCCACCCGGGCGATCGCGAGGAGGTACACTTCCCGACCGTGATTCTCCGCCGCTCCCAGACGAGGCCGTTCTCGCACCGCCGGGTTCGCGCTCCAGGCCGTGGCCCTGCTTGTCGCCGCGACCCTCGCCGCCCCCCTGGCGCGGGCCGAGGAGCCTCCGCTGTTCGTCGAGCGCGCGGTCGGACTGGGGGATCGACTTCGTCCACACCAACGGCATGTCCGGCGAGTTCTACTACCCGGAGATCATGGGCGGTGGCGGCGGGCTGGTCGACTACGACGGCGACGGCGACCTGGACGTCTACCTGGTCCAGGGGGGCCGGCTACGCCCGGGCGCCGGCGACTCCGGCGACGGCGGGGGGCCGGGGGACGATCGGGGCGGCGACCGGCTGTTCCGCAACGACGTGGCCGCCCGGTCGTCCGACGAGCCGGTCGCGCCGTTCACTCCCCACTTCGTCGACGTCACCGAGGCGGCCGGAATCGGCGGCACGGGGTTCGGTACCGGGCTCGCCGCCGCCGACGTCGACGGCGACGGCTGGACCGACCTCTACGTCACCGAGTACGGCCCCAATGTGCTGTGGCGCAACCGCGGAGACGGGACCTTCGAGAACGTCACCTCCTCGGCCGGGGTCGAGGACCCGCGCTGGAGCACGGCGGCGACCTTCCTGGACGCCGACCGGGACGGCCGGCTCGACCTGTTCGAGGTCGCCTACGTCGAGGTCGATCTCGAGGCCAACCCGCGCTGCTTCACGCCGAGCAGCCGGCGGGACTACTGCGGCCCGTCCGATTTCAAGCCCCTGCCGGACCGGCTGTGGCGCAACCGGACCGAGCGCCCGGGCGCCGTCGCCTTCGAGGACGTCTCGAACGCCTCCGGCATCGGCCGGCAGGCGGGGCCCGGTCTGGGGGTGCTGGCCGCGGACCTCGACGGCGACGGCTGGACCGATCTCTACGTCACCAACGACGGCGCCGCCAACTTCCTGTGGCGCAACGTCTCGGGCCGACGCGCGGCCGGTGCGGCCGGCGGGGCCGGATCGGCCGCGTCCCTCGCGTTCGAGGACGAAGCCCTGTTGGCCGGCGTCGCCCTCAACCGGGAGGGCTCGCCCGAGGGCAGCATGGGGATCGACGCCGGAGACTTCGACGCCGACGGCGACCTCGATCTCTTCATGACTCACATCAACGGCGAGACCAACACCCTCTACGTCAACGACGGCGGCGGCCTGTTCGAGGATCGCTCGGTCGAGAGCGGCCTGGCGGCGCCGAGCTTCCCGTACACAGGATTCGGCACCGGCTGGTTCGACTACGACAACGACGGCTGGCTCGACCTGCTGGTGCTCAACGGCGAGGTGCGGACCATCGAGCCGCTGGCGCGCGAGGGCGACCCGTTCCCCTTCGAGCAGCGCAACCAGCTCTACCGCAACCTGGGCGGCAAGCGGTTCGAGGAGGTGAGCCGGCAGGGCGGGGCGGCGTTCGAGCTGGACGAGGTGAGCCGGGGTGCCGCCTTCGGCGACGTCGACAACGACGGCGCGGTCGACGCCCTGGTGGTCAACCTGAACGGGCCGGCGCGGCTGCTGGCCAACCGGGCGGGACGGGACCACCCCTGGCTCGGGATGGTCGTGCGCAGCGGTTCCGGCGGCGCGGCGGCGCTGGGGACCCGGATCGCGGTCGAGCGCACCGGAGCACCGACGCTGATCCGGCGCGTGCGGGCCGACGGCAGCTTCGCCTCCGCCGCCGACCCCCGGGTCGTCGTCGGACTGGGCGATGCGCCGGTCACCGAGGTCCGGATGACCTGGCCAGGCGGCCGCGAGCGGCGGCTGGTCGGATTGGAGCCGGGGTACTGGTGGGTGATCGACCAACCGGAAGAGAGGACCGAACGATGAGCAGGAGCGATGGATCGAAGCCGCGCGGCGCAGTGCTCGTCGCGCTCACCGCGACGGCGCTCTTCGGCACGTCGCTGATCCTCCCCACCGGGTCCCTGGCCCAGGAGCCGCCACCCGCGTTGCGCAGGTTGCCCGATCCGGCCCCGGCACAGGACCAGGCTCAGGCCCAGGAGCCGACCGAGCCCGAGCTGGTGCCGGTTCCCCATCCGTCCCTCGAAGGCCTGGAAGGGGAAGTTGCCGACCAGCTTCGGGAGACCCGCGCGGTGCTCGAGGAGACCCTGGGCTCGGAGTCCGCGACCCGCGCCGAGCAGGCCGAGGCCTACGGCGAGCTGGGCCGGCTGTACCAGGCGTACGAGCTGAACGAGCCGGCGGAGCTGGCCTACATCGACGCCCGGATCCTGTCGCCGCGAGATTTCCGGTGGGCCTACTACCACGCCTACCTGCTCCAGCAGGTCGGCCGGTTCGCCGACGCCGAGACGGCCTACGCCTGCAGCGCTCAAGATCCGCCCGACCGCCGTCGCGGCGATGATCCACCTGGGCGAGGTCTATCTCGAGCTGGGTCGCAACGACATGGCCCAGGCCGCCGCCGAGCGCGCGCTCGGCCTCGGGCCGGGGCAGCCGGCAGCGGAGGCGCTGCTCGGCCGCGCCAAGCTCGCCCAGGGGCACAACCGCGAGGCGATCGAGCTGTTCGAGAAGGCGCTCGCGGCGGTGCCGGCGGCCGACCGGCTGCACTATCCGCTGGGGATGGCGTACCGGGCCGAGGGCGAGATGGACAAGGCGCGGGAGGAGCTCAGCAAGGCGGGCAAGGTGGGTCTCAGGCCGCCCGACCCGCTGATCGACGAGCTCGACGGCCTCAAGCGGGGGAGCCGGGTCCACGTCCTGCGCGGCCGGATGGCATTCCGCGCCGGGCGCTACGACGACGCGGCAGAAGAGTTCCGCCAGGCGGTCGAGGCCGACGGCAAGGACGTGACGGCCCACGTCAACCTGGGATCGGCGCTGGGACAGAGCGGGGACGTCGACGGAGCGATCGAGCAGTTCCGCGCGGCCCTCGAGACCGACCCGGGCAACCTCACGGCCCACTTCAACCTCGGTGTCCTGCTCTCCCGGAAGGGTCCCCTCGAGGAGGCCATCGACCACTTGCAGGCGGCGGTCGACGGCTCGCCGGGGGACGGCGAGGCGCATCTCGAGCTCGGCCGGGCTTTGCGCGCCGCGGGCCGGGCGGAGGACGCGCTGGCCGCCGACGGCCGGGCGATCGAGCGGGCGCCGTTCTCGGGCGACGCGCGGATCGAGGAGGCGTCCCTCCTGGTCGCCCTGGGCCGCTACGCCGAGGCGGCGGATCACCTGGACGAAGCCTACGCCCTGATGCCGACGAATGGCGACGTGGTCTACGGCCTGACCCGCCTGTTGGCGGCGGCGCCCGACCGGACGGTGCGCGACGGCGAGAAGGCGGTCGATCTGGGAACCCGGCTGTTCAAGGCGCAGCCGACCTCGGCCCATGGCGAGCTCCTCGCCGAGGCCCTGGCCGAGGCCGGCCAGTGCACCGAGGCGGCCCAGTGGCAGCGCAAGGTGATCGGCGCCGAGGCCGAATCCGCCTCGACGGAGCGGCTGAGCGCGCTCCAGGCGGCGCTGACCCGGTACGAGGCCGGCCCTCCTTGCCGTCCTCCGGGGCGGGACGGCTGATCCGCCGACCTTTCGCAAGTGCCTGTATGCGCTGCGGTTAATCTCTTCTGGATTGCCAAAAAACGCTTGACTTGAACCACCCGAAGGGGTAGGTTCGTCGTCAATCTTCATTCCAGATTGGCTCATATGACTTCTCATCCCGACCCGGCGGCGCTACCACCGAGTCCCTCTGTGCGGTGACCCCCACGAATCGGACCCATGACTAGGGAGGACTAGACCAACATGTTCAAGACCCAACTGACTCGAGTGACGGTGGTGGCTTGCGCCGTGGCCCTGCTGTTCGCCGGCGTCGCCATGGCGCGCGGCCCGATCGCCACGGCCGCCGTCGGACCGACCCAGATCGACTGGGCGCCGGCCGGCAGCTATGGCCTGCAGCTGACCGTCTCCGGCCCGAACGGCTTCCGCGTGCAGAAGACCTTCGACGCCGGTCAGGCCGCCAGCTTCAGCCTGTTCAACCAGGACGGCAACACCCTGGCCGCCGGTAGCTACAAGTACGAGCTGCGGGCCATTCCGCAGCTCGACCAGGCGGCTCGCGAGGAGCTCGCCGCCGCGCGCGAGGCCGGCGCCGACGCCGGCGTGCTGCGCAAGTCCGGCAAGCTGCCGGCCGTGACCGAGCCCCTGAGCGGCGCCTTCGCCATTCGCGACGGCGCGATCGTCATGGGCGGCGCCGAGGAGCCCGGTCAGGGCAAGCCGGCCGCCGGCAACCAGATCGCGGTCAAGGACCAGGTGATCAACGACGACCTGATCGTCGACGGCAGCGCCTGCATCGGTTTCGACTGCGCCAACAACGAGAACTTCGGCTTCGACACCCTGCGGTTGAAAGAGAACAACACCCGGATCAAGTTCGACGACACGTCCACCAGCGGCGGCTTCCCGAACAACGACTGGCAGCTCACCGCCAACGACTCCTCGAGCGGCGGCGCCAACAAGTTCACCATCGACGACATCACCCACGGCAAGACGCCGTTCACGATCGAGGCGAACACGCCGACCAACACCCTCTACGTCGACTCCACCGGCCGGGTCGGCATCGGGACGTCGAGCCCGGTGGTCCAGATCCACACGGTCGACGGCAACACCCCGGCCCTGCGCCTCGAGCAGGACGGCTCCAGCGGCTTCACCCCCCAGACCTGGGACGTGGCCGGCAACGAGACCAACTTCTTCGTCCGCGACGTGACCAACGGCTCGAAGATCCCGTTCAAGATCATCCCCAACGCGCCGACCAACTCGCTCTACGTCAACGCCAGCGGCGACGTGGGGTTGGGGACGGCCTCGCCGGATCAACGGCTAGACGTCAGCGGGGCTGGAATTTTTCAGGGGAGTGATGGCGCCACCGCGCTGACGATCCTGGAGACGAACGGAACGGCCTCTGACCGGAACTTGCTGACTCTTGAGAACAACGGTCCGCCAACGTTGCTGTTTAACAACACGAACGCATCGTCGAACGGCACCTGGACCTACAGTGTCATCAATAGCGGCATCTTCCAGGTCAATGCTTCGGGCTCCGGTTCTCCAATCGAGCTGCAGCTCTCCGCCGGTGGCAACATGACGATCGGCGGGATGCTGACCGAGAACTCGAGTCGGACGGTCAAGACTGGTTTCGAGCAGCTCGACCCGGAGCAGGTGCTCGACAGGGTGAGCGCGCTACCGGTGACCTCGTGGAGCTACACGGCCGATGCGACCGCCACGCGCCACATCGGTCCGATGGCCGAGGACTTCTACGCCGCCTTCGGCGTCGGGCTCGACGACCACCACATCTCCCCTTCGGACAAGGCTGGCGTGGCGTTGCTGGCGATCCAGGGGCTGAACAAGGCGCTCCAGCAGAAGAACGCGGAGATCGCCCAGGTGAAGAAGGACACGGCACAGCTCATCGAGCGGAAGGACCAGCAGATCGAAGAGCTGAACGCGCGTCTCGACGCGCTCGAGAAGGCGATCGAGCAGCATTGAGACAACCACGCCCATAGTGGTTTTTTCGGGCCGAGGTTCGAATTATTCGAACCTCGGCCCTTTCTAGATGGTGTTGAATCGACTGCCTGGATGCCCGATTCGTGGAGAAAGGGGCGCATCGGTTCACTCGCGCCCTCGTTTGCGGACCCTTCAACCGAGGAGGAACAGAATATGAGTCAGACAGGCAGTTATCGAGCGCTCGTGATCAGCTTCGTCGTCTTCTTTGGAGTCGCCGGTATGGCGGCTGCCCAGAGTCCTGTGGCCGCGCCCCTGGTCGGCTCCGCCGGAATCGAATGGCGACCGATCGTGGAGCGCGGCATCGAGCTCACTGTGTCCGGGCCGGATGGTTTCTACCTTCGACAGTCGTTCGGCACCGGCGAGAGCGTCGTGTTCAGCGCGTTCAACGAGGACGGGAGCTTGCGACCCGAAGGCAACTACGCCTTCGAGCTCAAGGGGACCGCGACGCTCGACGCGAAGCAGGCGCGGGACCTCGCCGCGGTCCGTGAACGCGGGGACGCCCGGGCGATCGCGATGCGAGCCGGGTTGCCCAAGGGGCCTTCCACCTCCGGGTATTTCTCGATCATCGACGGCGCGATCGAGATGGGCAGCAAGGTCGAGCCCGACCGGCCGGCGGGAGCCGCTACGCTATCTCCCAAGGGTACGCTGCTGACGAGCAACGACGGCATCATCCACAACAGCCTCTGCGTCGGCTTCGACTGCCCGACCAGTCCGGCCTTCGGCGATTCGACGATCTTGATGATGGAGAACAACACCCGCATCAAGTTCGGGGACACGAGCGTGTCTCCGTTTCCGAATAACGACTGGGAGATCGAGGCCAACTCGAACTTGAGCGGCGGGCAGAGTTTCCTCGGCTTCAACGACTGCGGGACGGCGGACAATGACGGCGGCTGTGCGGCGGACCTGGTGTTCGCGGTCGAGGCGGGTGCTCGGCAAAACGCCCTCTACGTGGAGAGTGACGGTGATGTGGGTTTCGGTACGTCGAACCCGGTAGCCAATCTCCACGCGGTCGACGGCGATTCTCCGACCCTCCGCCTGGAACAGGACGGCTCCTCGGGCTTCGCCCCGCAGACCTGGGACATCGCCGGCAACGAGACCAGCTTCTTCATCCGTGACGCCACCAACGGGTCGACCCTGCCGTTCCGGATCCGGCCTGGTGCGAGCAGCAACTCCCTCGTGATCGACTCCGATGACGACGTCGGCATCGGCGTCCTGTCGGCGGATGCTCCGCTGCACGTGCTTCGCAGCGGATCGATCGGCAGCGACGGCCAGGTTCACATCGAAAACAACAGCGGCACGGCGTCGGACCGGAACATGCTGCGGATCGAGAATAACGGTCCACCGACGCTGCTCTTCTCGAACACCAACGCCGCTTCGAACGGCTCCTGGACGTACACCGTCACCAACGGCGGGATCTTCCAGATCAACGCTTCGGGATCCGGTACGCCCATCGAGCTGCAACTCTCGGAAGGCGGCGACATGACCATCGGGGGAACCCTGACCGAGAACTCGAGCCGTTCGGTCAAGACCGGCTTCGAGAGCCTGGACACTCGCCAGATTCTGGAGCGGCTGGCCACGATGCCAGTGCTGGTCTGGAGCTACAGCTACGACGAGGACGGTACCCGGCACATCGGCCCGATGGCCGAGGACTTCTACGCCGCTTTCAACGTCGGTCCCGACGACAAGCACATCGCGCCGTCGGACAAGGCGGGCGTCGCCTTGGCGGCGATCCAGGGCCTCAACCAGGCGTTTCAGGAGAAGGATGCCGAGAAGGATGCCGAGATCGAGGCCCTGAATGCACGGATCGAGAAGCTCGAGAGTGCGCTCGCGCTGCTGACCGAAGAGCGCTGACCTGACCGGGCCGCGTCGCCCGGCGCGTGATTCAGGAGGGATCTCCGAGGGTCCGGTTCCGGCCGGGCCCTCGCCTCTGCCGAGATGACCATCGGGGAGACGCTCACCGAGCTGTCGAGTCGGGCGGCCAAGGCCGGTGTCGCCCTGGCGGCGATCCAGGGCCTGGAGGCGACCTTGCGGACCGGGCTCGCGGGGAAGGAACGCCGGATCGAGGCGCTCCAGAAGCGAATCGAGGCGTTGGAAGCACTCCTCGCCGAGAACTCGGTTGAGGGACCTGCGTGTCCGCAACCGTTCCGTACCTCGACGGAGTGGCAGGTCGCTTCGGCAGGTTCGCTACCCTTTGTCTCGGCGGCCTTGCATTGGCATATGACTATTTATGTTAGACTTCTGCACACTTTCTCGCAGTCTGCTGCTTGCTTCTCTGTGAAGGACCGACCCTGAGGAAGCCCAGATAAGGCGCTGGGCTCGAACGTCCGCCCCGTCGGAGGGGGCGGAGCCAACTCTGACAGGAGGTAAAAAGGTGTCGAGAAATCCGATGTCGTTGAAATTCTCGCTAATCGTCTGCGGAGTCGTTGTCGCCATGGCGATGTGCGTGCCGGTGGCGGCGACGGCGCAGACCTGCGGCCCACTCAACAACGGTCGCGTGGCCGACGTCGTCTACAAGGGCAACGCGATCTTCTTCGATCCGGTGGTGCGCTACGAGTACAAGCGCGCGACCCTGACCATCTCAGGACCATGCGAAGACATCGTCCGGTCTTTCGATCCTGGCGAGCAGATCTTCTTCGACCTCGGGGAGATTACCCGCGTGCTCGACGGCACCTACAAGTGGGAGCTCCGCTTCGAGCCGGCGATCGATCCCGAGGTCCGCGAGATGCTCGACTCCTCGCGCGGTACCGGCGAGGAAGACGCGGTCTGGTGGTCCCTCTGGCAGAAGGGCGCAATCCCGCCGGGCCCAAGCGTCGATGGGCAAGGCTTCACCGTGGTTGGCGGCGAGATCATCGACCCGGGTACGGGTGAAGAGTCGCAGAAGTCGGCGGTCGTCGCGACGAAGGCCGGTGCGGCCTCTCCCCTGATCGCCACGGTGGCCGAGTTCGAAGACTCCGGCTCGGCGGTGTCCAGCACCAAGGGCGAGGCGAGTCTGGCGCCCAAGGGAGCCGTGCTGACCAATTCCGACGGGATCATCCGCAACAGCCTTTGTGTCGGCTTCGACTGCCCCAACAGCCCGACGTTCTCCGACACCACCATCCTGCTGATGGAGAACAACGACCGCATCAAGTTTGATGACACGTCGACCATCAACTCCTTCCCGCGCAACGATTGGGAGATCGAGGCCAACTCGAACCTCAACGGCGGTGCCAGCTATCTCGGCTTCAACGACTGCGGCCAGTCGAGCCAAGGCGGCTGCGCTTCCGACCTCGTCTTCGCAGTCGAGGCCGGGGCACGCCAAAACGCTCTCTACGTCGAGAGTGACGGCGACGTGGGATTCGGCACCGCCAACCCGGTCGTCCGACTCCACACGACCGACGGTGACACGCCGGCTCTCCGCCTGGAACAGGACGGCTCCTCGGGCTTCGCCCCGCAGACCTGGGACATCGCCGGCAACGAGACCAGCTTCTTCATCCGTGACGCCACCAACGGGTCGACCCTGCCGTTCCGGATCCGGCCTGGTGCGAGCAGCAACTCCCTCGTGATCGACTCCGATGACGACGTCGGCATCGGCGTCCTGTCGGCGGATGCTCCGCTGCACGTGCTTCGCAGCGGATCGATCGGCAGCGACGGCCAGGTTCACATCGAAAACAACAGCGGCACGGCGTCGGACCGGAACATGCTGCGGATCGAGAATAACGGTCCACCGACGCTGCTCTTCTCGAACACCAACGCCGCTTCGAACGGCTCCTGGACGTACACCGTCACCAACGGCGGGATCTTCCAGATCAACGCTTCGGGATCCGGTACGCCCATCGAGCTGCAACTCTCGGAAGGCGGCGACATGACCATCGGCGGCATGCTGACGGAGCTGTCCAGCCGCGAGGCGAAGACCGGCTTCGAGAACCTCGATGGCCAGGACGTGCTGGAGCGCCTGGCAAACCTCCCGGTAACCGTCTGGAACTACAAACATGACGACGACGGTATCCGGCACATCGGCCCGATGGCCGAGGACTTCTACGCGGCGTTCAACGTCGGCACCGACGCCCACCACATCGCGCCGTCGGACAAGGCGGGCGTCGCCCTGGCCGCGATCCAGGGTCTGAACCAGGTCGTCCGGGAGAAGGACGCCGAGATCGAGGCCCTGAGGATGCGGCTGGAAAAGCTCGAGGAGGCACTCGTGCTGCTGACCGAAGAGCACTGAGCGGTCCGCGCGTTCCGGCTCGAGATCCAGGAGGGCCCGGCTCCGGTCGGGCCCTCGTCTCGAGCCGGCCAACCTCCAGGCTCACGTCCTGAGCTTGAGTAATTGAGGTAGAAACGCTTCGCGCCTGGCGTCCACCTCATGATGAAGAGCCGAGTGTCCGAGCCCAGGATCTGATGTCAGTGGGGGCGGGATCGGATGCGGGGCCGGCCCGGCGCCGCCCTCCACCCCAGACTTACCCGCGGACCGCGCTGTCCGTGACGATTCAGCGTCAGCTCCTCCCCTGAGGAGACGAACTGATGGTGTACCGAACCACTTTGGCGGCGGTCGGACTGGCTTGGGTTCTGGCCGCGACACCCGCTCTTTTGGCCCAAGGCATCTGCAGTCCGGCGATGGACGGCGACATCGCCCGGCAGATCTACAAGTCCGACGCCGAAGCCGCGCGGCCGAGAACGACCTCGAGAGGATCGATCCCCGGGAGGTTTCGACCCAGCTGCGCTACCTGCCGGTGATGCTGTGGCGCTACCAACACGATGCCCACGGCAACGTGCATCTCGGTCCGATGGCGGAGGACTTCTATGCCGCCTTCGGTCTCGGGACCGACCCATCGCACATCGCGCCGTCGGACAAGGCGGGTGTCGCCCTGGCGGCGATCCAGGGGCTGGAGGCGACCGTGCGGAGCGTGGTCGCGGAGAAGGACCGCCAGATCGAGGCGTTCCAGCAGCGCATCGAAGCGCTGGAGGCGCTGCTCGGCAAGAGCTCGGCTGAGGGATCTGCGCAGTTGTAGACGTTCTGTGTTCCGACGGGGTGGCAGGTCACTCCGGCAAGGAAGTCACCCCTATCTTGGTGACCTCGTATCGATTTATGGCTATCTACTTCAAGCTTCCAGACGATTTCTCGCAGTCTGCAAGCCGTTTGTCATTGGAGGACCGATCCCGACGCGGCCCGGCTTCGGCGCCGGGCTCGAATATCTGCCCCGCCGGGGGGGGTGGAGCCAATCCTGACAGGAGGTAAGAAGGTGTCGAGAAATCCAAGTTCGTTGAAGTTCTCGCTGATCGTCTGCGGAGTTGTCGTTGCCATGGCCGCGTGCATGCCGGTGGCGGCGCCGGCCCAGAGCTGTGGCCCGATGAACAACGGTCGCGTGGCCAACGTCGTCTACAAGGGCAACGCGATCTTCTTCGACCCAACCGTTCGGTACGAATACACGCAAGCGGTCCTGACCATCTCCGGGCCGTGCGAAGACATCGTCAGGACATTTCAGCCCGGAGAGCAGATCGTCTTCGACCTGAGCGAGGTCAAGCGGACGCTCGACGGAGCCTACACCTGGCAACTCCGGTTCACGCCCGCGATCGATCCGGAGGTCCAGGAGGCTCTGCAGGAGGCGCGGGGCTCCGGCAAGGAAGACGACGTTTGGTGGTCCTTCTGGCAGAAGGGGGCCATCCCCGCCGAGGCGAGCGTCGACAGCGCGAGCTTCTCGGTCGTCGAGGGCACGATCATCGACCCGGGCTCCGGCGAGGAGGAAGGGCAGAAGAGCGCCACTCTGGTGCCTCGCTCGGGTGCCGGGAGCCTGGGGAGCGCGGCCCTCGCCGCAGCCCCCGCAGCGGCCCGCGGTGGCGCAGACCTCGAGGGCACCGGCGGTGGCGGGACCGGCCCGGCGACTCTCGCGCCCAAGGACTTCGTCATCAACGATGACCTGATCGTCGACGGCAGCGCCTGCATCGGGTTCGACTGCGTCAACGGCGAGAGCTTCGGCTTCGACACGATCCGGCTCAAGGAGAACAACCTGCGGATCAAGTTCGACGACACGTCGACCGCCGCCAGCTTCCCCAGGAACGACTGGCAGATCACCGTCAACGACTCCGCCAACGGCGGCCAGAGCAAGTTCTCGGTCGACGACATCAGCGGCAGCCGGACGCCGTTCACCATCGAGGCGAACGCGCGCAGCCACTCCCTCTACGTCGACGACGGCGGCCGGATCGGCATTCGGACCTCGACCCCCTCGACGGAGATCCACGTGGTCGACGGCGACACACCGACCCTGCGGCTCCAGCAGGACGGCTCGAGCGGCTTCGCGCCCCAGACCTGGGACGTCGCCGGCAACGAGACCAACTTCTTCGTCCGCGACGTCACCAACGGCTCGACCCTGCCGCTCCGGATCCGTCCGGGTGCGCCGTCGAGCTCGATCGACATCGCGGCGGGCGGTGACGTGGGGGTCGGGACATCGTCTCCGGATGCTCCGCTGCACGTGCTGCGGACCGGATCGATCGGCAGCGACGGCCAGGTTCACATCGAGAACACGAACACCACCGCGTCGGACCGCAACATGCTGCGGATCGAGAACAACGGCCCGCCGACGCTGCTCTTCTCGAACACCAACGCCGCCTCGAACGGCTCCTGGACATACACCGTCACCAACGGCGGGATCTTCCAGATCAACGCCTCGGGCTCCGGTGCACCCATCGAGCTGCAGCTCTCCGCAGGCGGCGACATGACGATCGGCGGCATGCTGACGGAGCTGTCCAGCCGTGAGGCGAAGACCGGCTTCGAGAACCTCGACGGCCAGGACGTGTTGGAGCGTCTGGCGAACTTGCCGGTGACCGTCTGGAGCTACAAGCACGACGGCGACGGCATCCGGCACGTCGGTCCGATGGCCGAGGACTTTTTCGCGGCGTTCAATGTCGGCACCGATGCCCATCACATCGCGCCGTCGGACAAGGCGGGCGTGGCTTTGGTAGCGATCCAGGGGCTTCGTCAGATGGTCCAACAGCGCGATCAGAAGATCGAGGAGCTGGCACGGGAGAAGGAAGACCTGGAGCACCGGGTTGCGGCCCTGGAGGAACTGGTCGCCGAGGCACTCGAGAGGTAGGCGGTCGCCCGAGTGGCGGAAGCCGGGGTGACCAGTCCCCGGTAAAGCGGCCCGGCGGCGATGCCGGGCCGCTTTGCGTTGTAGCCGATTCGCTGGTCAATCGGAAGCGGTCGTCGGGTGGCCGAGCGCCTGGCATCGAGCGTGCGCCGGCAGCCCGGATTCCGAGGCTGGGCAGTAGCTAGGGATGAGCGAGCGCAGCAGCCGCAGGACCGCGACGTCGTCGCCCGCTCCGGCGGCGGCCACGACCTCATCGATCATGTGGACGCACTGCTCGCCCGGCGGGGGCGAAACGAGCATGTGGATCCGCTGGTCCGCCCGCTCCAGGTGCTCCTCCTCCTCGGCCATCAACTCCTCGTAGAGCTTTTCTCCCGGACGCAGCCCAGTGAACTCGATGGGGATCTCGTCCTCCGGAGTGAGGCCTGACATGGTGATCATGTGACGGGCCAGGTCGACGATTCGGATCTGCTCTCCCATGTCCAGAACACAGAGGGCCCCGAACTCACCGTAGGCGGCGGTGAGTACCAATCCGACTGCCTCGGAGATGGTCATGAAGTAGCGGCGTACCTCCGGGTGGGTCACCGTGACCGGCCCGCCGGCGGCGATCTGCTCGCGGAACAGGGGTACGACGGAGCCGTTCGAATCGAGCACGTTGCCGAAACGGACGGCACGGAACCGCCCCGGCGCGGAGGCCTCGGCGTGTCGCACGAGGATCTCTCCCACCCGCTTGCTCGCGCCCATCACACTCGTCGGCCGGACAGCCTTGTCGGTGGAGATGAACACGAAGCGCTCACACGCGTACTCGCCCGCGAGCTCGACCAGGTTGCGGGTGCCGAGGATGTTGTTCTTCACTGCCTCGCAGGGCGCCGTCTCCATCAGCGGTACGTGTTTGTGGGCGGCCGCGTGGAAAACGTGCTCGGGGCGGTAGGTCTCGAACAGGCGGGAGAGGCGCCCCTTCTCACGGATGTCCGCGATCTCGATCCGCAGGTCGGTGTCCGGGAACCTGGTCTCCAGCCGCCGGCAGCTGAGGTAGAGCTCGTTCTCGTTGATGTCCACCATGACCAGGGTGGCCACGCCCGACTGGAGGAGCTGCCGGCTAATCTCGCCGCCGATCGAGCCGGCGGCACCGCTCACCAGGACTCTCCGTCCCTTGCTCGCGTGCGCCAGAGGCGACCGGGCGAAGTCCACCTCGTCCCGCTGGAGCAGGTCTTGCGGCGAAAGTTCCTGGAGCATCGACAGGGTCGCCTGCTTGTGGAGGTAGATCGCGGAAAGCGGCAGGATCTTGAACCGGATCTTGAGCGCTGAGCAGAGGCTCAAGATTTCGCGAATTCTCTGCGCCTGGAGCTGGGGGATGGCGATTAGCACCTCGGCGATGCGGTATTTCTCGACCAGATCCGGAAGGCTGTGGATCGGGCCCAGGATCGGCTTGCCGCCGACGATCGATCCCCACTTGCTGGAGTCGTCGTCGAGGAACCCGACGACCGCGTGGTCATGTTCCCGCGAACGGCGAAGATCGCGCAGGAGCATCTCGCCGGCGGAACCGGCGCCTATGATCAACGTTCGCTGCACCGTGTCTCTGCGAACCCTTGCGCGGTCGACGTGGTAGACCCAGGCGAGCCGGGGTGAGAACCTGAGGACGCCCATGACGGCCGTCGAGACGAAGAACTCCAGCGCCACGACCGACCGGGGTGGACTCGTCAGGCGGAAGAAATAGGTACCCAGGATGAAGAGCCCCGTTCCGGTGAGGCCTGCGTAGGCGACTCGCACCGCGTCCTGGAGACCGGAGAGAAGAAACGACCAGCGGTGGAGCCGGAAGAGCCGGCTGGAGGCGATCCGGGCAATCACCAGGATGGTCGTGTACTGCGGAATCAACGGCAGGAACCGGGGGTTGATCGACCCGTCGAAGCGCAGCGCCATCGCCAGCCACAGCGCACCGGAGGCGATCAGGCCGTCGAGCGCCAGGATCGCCAATCTGCGCCACGCTCTGAAGCGCGAGCGCCGGCCCTCGTCGCCGAGCCTGTTCGGCGGGGTGTTGCACGTTTCGAAGTGGGCGTCGCGAGTCACGAGATCGGTCTCAAGACGTTCGAGCAATCGCTTGCGCCAGGGCGTCCGCCACCAGGTCCACGTCTCGGTCCGTCAGGTTGTTGTGGAAGGGGAGGGCGAGACACCGCCCGGCCAGGTCCTCGGTCACGGGCAGTGTGCCCGTCAGGTCGCCGAGCTGCCGGCGGATATACGGTTGCAGGTGGATGGGGGAGAAGTATCCGCGCGACGGGATGCCGCGCTGCTCGAGCTCGGCGCCGACGCCCTCCCGATCGATCCCCGAGGCGAGCTGAACGACGTACACGAACCAGCTCATACGCACTCCCGGGCGGGGTACCGGAACCCGAACCCGCGGTACGTTGCCGAGTCGGGCGGAATAGGCCGCGGCCACCCGCTCGCGCTTTTCCAGGAACTGTTCCAGCCGGCGCAGTTGGGAGACGCCGAGAGCGGCGCTCATTTCGTCCATCCGGTAGTTGTAGCCCAGGCGCTCGTGCTCGAGCCAGGTGCCCATGGCGCCCCGGCCCTGGTTGCGCAGGCTCCGTGCGAGCTCGGCCAGGTCGTCCCTGTCCGTCACCAGCACGCCCCCCTCGCCAGTCGTGATCTGCTTGTTCGGGTAGAAGGCAAACGCGGCGGCGTCCCCGAAGCTGCCGACCATGCGGTCACCGACCGCGGCGCCGAGCGCCTCGCAGGAGTCGTCGATCACCACCAGGCCGTGAGACTCCGCGAGGGATTGGATGGCGTGCCACTCCGCCGGGTGACCGAAGACGTCCACGACCATGACGGCTCGGGACTTCGGCCCGATCTTGCGCTCGAGATCCGTGGGATCTACGGTCCCGACGTCCGGCAGGACGTCGACGAATACTGGCGTCGCGCCGGCGAACAGGATGGCGTTGACGCTGGCTGCGAAGGTGAAGGAAGGGACGAGCACCTCGTCTCCGGGGCCGACCCCCAGGCCCAGGACGGCGAGGTGGAGTGCCGCGGTTCCGGAGCTGACCGCCACGCCGTGGCGCACCCCGACGCAGTCGGCGATTCCGCGTTCGAGCCGTTCCGCCTGTGGTCCGAGTGCAAGGCGCCCCGAGTGGAGTACCTCGAGGACCGCCTGGACGTCCGATGGGTCCAGGTCCGGGGACGACATGGGGACCCGCGGCTCGCGCCGCTCGGCAAGCGTTTCGACAAGGCTCGTATCGCTGCTCAACTCTTCTCCTCGTGGCTCGGAAGCGCTCCGAGCGCGTTGGGCCGGACTCCGCGAAGGGTCCACCACAGGTACTTCAGGTCGTCCCGCAGGCGATACCGTTCCACGTATTGACGATTCAAGCGCACTTTCTCCGGGAAAAGCAGCTCACAATTATATCGATCCGGATCTATCTGTCGACTCAAGAGTTCTTCTTCGTCGCGAAACCGCAGAGTCGCGGGTCCGGTGATGCCGGGGCGAACGGACAGGACGAGCCGATCCTCGCCCTTCAGTCGATCCGCGAATCCCGGCACGTCCGGGCGTGGGCCCACCAGGCTCATGTCGCCGCGCAGGACGTTGACCAGTTGCGGTAGCTCGTCCAGCTTGGTCTTGCGCAGCAGCCGCCCGAAGCGCGTGATTCGCGGGTCCCGGTCGGTGGTGACCGTGGTCTTCATCCCGGGCCGGTCGCGCATCGTCCGGATCTTGTAGACCCGGAACGGCAGTCCGTTGCGGCCGATCCTGACCTGGGAGAAGAGACCGTTGCGCCGTGTGTCGACGGTGGCGACCGCCCAGGTGAGCGCCATCAGCCACCAGGTCGTCGCGATGCCGACGATGGCCACAGCCAGGTCGAGCGCCCGCTTGAAGAAGCGGTCGCGCAGGGAGAGCCCTGAGGTCGGCGCCGTGGGCGCCCGGTCCTGGTGCCTCCCACTGTCACTCGTAGCCATGACGGCTCATCTGGGCGCGCAGATAGGGTTCCGCCGTACCGAGGTCCTCGGCCGCCAGCTTCCTCTTCCACTTGGCCACGTTGCGGTCCGTGACGTCGGCCACCGCTCCCTGAAGGACCTCCGGATCGGCCGCCAGCCCGAGGAAGGCGGCGATCCGGTCCAGCTCCTTAGCCGGGTGGGTTACGAACCCCTCGTACCGGACGGCATGGACCCGCGCCGGATCGATGGTTGCGAAGGACCGGTCGGAGCACTCCACGCAACGGGCCCATTGGGCGGCGCACACTGCGGCGAGGCCATCGCGGCGCAGGATCTCCTCCATGCCGTCGAAGCGCGGTCCCCAAGTGGCGAGGTGCAGTTCTCGGCCGGCCACCCGGTGGAGCCTGTTGAGCAGGTACCGCCAGCCGTAGAATGGCAGATCGGCCCAGGGAACGAAGCGCGCCTTGCGGACGAGATATGGCAGGTCGAGCGGGGCGCACCACCGACCCATCGCCGACGCCGTCGCGTCGCGGCCATCCCGGACGATGTAGAGGTAGCGGGCGTCCGGTAGCACGCGCTCCACGAAGTCGACGCGCAGCGAGTTGGCGCAGGTCTTCTCCACCACCCGATCAAGCCTGCGAGCCCGTGCCAGAGCCTCGAACGCTTCGCGAATGAACCGCGTGACCTCAGGCGTCGCGTGGGCGGGGCCCAGCTCGTCGGTGGGGAAGCGAGCGTTGCCATGACGCCAGATATAGTTGATCTCGTCGCACGGCCATGTTCCGAATCCCGGCAGTCGGGTAACCACGTCCCGAAGCATGTTGGTCCCCGAACGGGGGGCCCCGATGATGACGATCGGCTGGTGGCTCAACGGAGGGGCTCCAGGGGTTGGCGGCGAGCGCGGACGAGCTTGCACTCGGCGCTCTGCGTTCATCGATGCCGGGAGCCGAGAAGAGATCGGCCGAGCCGGCGAGCGGAAGCCCACGTAGTATACGAGGCTCGAGATTGGCTACCAACGACCCGTCCGGCGCCCCCGGAATGCGTTCTCCCGCACGGCGCGCTGCCGTCGAATCGGCGGCCGTGGTCGTCGTCATGCTTTTGCTCGGCCGCATCGGCGGTCTGGTTCGAGATCTGATCGTGGCACCGCTCTTCGGTGCCGGCTCCGAGGTCGATGCGCTCGTCGCCGCGCGCACGGTACCCGACCTGATCCTGACGCTGGTCACCGCCGGCGCCGTCAGCTCTGGATTTCTCCCGGGGCTGACTTACCTCTCCCGCGGTGAGGACCGGCTGCCTGAGGAGGGGGTCCGGGCGATCAGCGTGCTCGCCAACTGGTTGCTGCTGGCAACCCTGGCGCTTTCGCTTCTGGGGGCCTTGGTGCCGCGGCTTCTCGTCCGGCTCGTCGCGCCCGGCCTCGACGCCGGGGTGGAGAGCCTGGCGGGGCGCCTCCTCCGGATCATGGTGCCGGTGATCGTTCTGGTCACGATCGCGGCGCTGCTCGGCGCTTATTTCAACTTCCGCGGCCGCTTCGCGCTCCCCAGCGCCCGTGCCCTGGTGACGAACCTGACGATCGTGTTGCTGGCGCTCGCGCTGTCCCGGCGACTGGGCGTCGCCGCGGTGGCACTCGGCTGGACCGCCGGCGCCGCTGTCCAGGTCGGGCTGATGCTCGCGGCGAGCCGACGCGTGGGGGTCCAGTACCGTCCGGCGTTCGCGCTCTCCACGCCCCACGTGGGCTACCTCTGGCGGATGATTCTGCCGGTCGTGCTGTCGCAGGTTCTCCTCTACGGCCGATTCCTGGTCGAGCGCCAGTTCGCGTCCTGGCTTCCCGTCGGCGCCCTGGCATATCTGAACTACGCCTACAGGATCGGTACGGCCCCGATGTTGATCGTCGCCAACGCCATCACGACGGTTTACCTGCCGCTGTTCTCCCGCCAGGTGGCGCGCGGCGAGTCGGAGGGGCTGACGGGCTCCTTCGCCCAGAGTCTCTCGCTGCTGCTTCTGGGCGTTTGCCCTTTCGTTGCGGTGTTCGTGATCCTGCCCGAGCCGGTGATCGCCACGCTGTTGCAGCACGGTGCTTTCGGCGCGGCCGACAGTGCCGCCACGGCGCGCCTCTTGCGCTGGTACGCTTTGACGCTGCTGGCGTCGAGCCTCCTTGCCCTGTGTTTGCAGGTCCTTTACGCTCACCATCGAGGGGCTCGCTCCCTGGTTGCGGTCGGCACTGGGATCGTGGTCCAGATCGCATCGACCGCAGCGCTCGTGGGGCGCTTCGGCGTCGACGGCGTCGCCCTCGCAACCGGCATCGGTCTGTCCGCGAGTGTCGTCGTCCTCGTCGCCCTGCTCTCACCGAGCCTCCCCGAAGGAGTCTGGCGGGAGCTCGGTCCGCGGGTCGCGAAGATCGTCGTCGCAGCGGCCGCCATGGCGGGGGTCCTCGGCGCGGTGGTGCGTCTCGTGCCGTCCTCGAGGCTGGTCTTGCCGCTGCTGGCGGGGGGAGTCACGTACGCCGTAGTGCTCGAGGTGCTCCGGGTGCCGGAACTGGCGATGGTTCACCGGAAGCTCCGAGAAGTGCGAGAATGGCTCTCTTCTAGGTGACATCTTGGTGACATCGATCCGACAGGAACGCTCCGCGCGGGGCCCGGTACGCCGCTGGCTGCCTTACTGGCTGGTAGGTGGGGCGGCGGCCGGCCTCGCCGCCTTCGTCTCGCCTGTGGCGGCGCTCGCCGTGGCGGTGCTGCCGGTCGTCGTGCTGGTCTTCCTCTTCGTCTTCTCGTCGCCGATCTGGGGCCTCATCTTGCTGCTGGTGTCGTTCTACAACCCGGTCGTGGCGTACTCGCGCCTCGCGCTTGAGCCCTGGAGCTACGCCGTGACCTTCGGCTTGCTCGCGATCTGCAGCGTGGTCCTGTTGGTCAAGCCGCGGAGACCCCTGCCCGAGGGTTGGCGAGCCACGGCCCTCGGACTGTTTGCCGTCTCGGCGATGCTTCTGTTGTCGGCGTTCCACGGGCTCCTGGCCGGAAACTCCCCGTTCCAGGTGGCGTCGGATCTGCTACAGGGCTCCGAGCTGTTCCTGGCCTTCGGCGTGACCGCGCTGTTGCTCTGGAGCCACGGCGGTGCCGGGCGGCTGGTGCGGGTGGTCTATGCGGTCTTCATGGTGAGCCTGGTGTGGGAGCTGACGGTCTACGCCTTCGGTGGCTTTGGCCTGGTCCCGGAGCGGATCAGCGCACTCTCTCAAGCCAACCTCGGTGGCGGCGGAGTGCTCGCCGGCGTTAGCCTGCCCCCCGCGATCCTCTTCCCAGTGCTCTTCGGCGCCTACTTCTACGGCCGCGAAGTGATGAAGCGCCCAGTCCTGATCTCGATCGTGCTGGCCCTCGGCCTGTCGACTCTGAGCATCATCCTGACGTTCAAGCGGAGCGTCTGGGTGGCGGAAGTCTTCGCCGTGCTCGGCATTCTGGGGGTCGGGCTGTTCTTGCGCCCACTGCGTTTCGCGATGCGGATCTTGGGGCAGGGCGTGCTGATCGGGGTGGTGGTGCTGATTGCAGTGTCCTTCATCGAGATCGACGGCACCCCATTGGGCGAGTTCGTCGTGCGTCGGGTTGAGTTCACCGTCGATCAACTCCACTCGAGCTCGGGACAGGGTCTCGAGACCCGCAGGTTCGAGTACGTGATCGTCGGCAACGAGGTGAAGGACTCCTTGGCATTCGGTCGGGGTCTCGGAAGGGAGTTCTACGGTTACGTCCGGGGCAAGCCGGGAACGAAGCACTACCTCCACAACACCTACCTGGCATTGCTCCATCGGAGCGGCTTGGTCGGCTTGGCGCTGGTGCTGGGGACCCTGGCTCTCATCAGCGGGCAGATCCTCCGGCGGCTCCGACGGGTACGAACACCGCTCGAGCAGGGGATCGCCCTGGGGTGCCTGGCGAGCTTTGGCTCGCTCGCGGTCCAGGCCGTCACCACTGGCCGCCTGCTGACCCATCCGGTCGCCGCCTACGTCGGCTTTCTGCTCGGCCTGGGCCTCTACTTGACCAGCGGAGGATCGCTCGACGACGATGCGGACGAACCGGCCCTGGAAGCCTGTGGTGAACGTCCGCAAGGCGACCGTGCGGACGTTCGCCACGGACCGCTAGAGGATCCTCCGCGGGTCGCCGAGCCGCAGATCAAGGCCTGACCCGGTCGGCACCGATCCCCCTGTGGCGGCGATCCGGATGAGGTGACTCGCCATCGCCTGGTAGACGCTGTCGGCGGAGAACCGCTCACTAAACAGCGCCGTGGCCCTGCGCCTGCAGCCATCGCGGAGCTCCCTGTCCTCGGCGAGCCGGAAAAGATTTCGCACAAGGTCCTCCTGGTCACCTTCCCGGAAGGTTACTCCAATCCGCTCAGTGGCCAAGAGCGCTTCGGCGTCCCCCCGCAGCGAAGAGACCACCGGTAAACCCGCTGCCATGTATTCGAAGATCTTGTTGGGCAGCGACTGGGTGGCACCGGCGACATAGGGCGCCAGGCCGATGTCGGAGTGCTCGAGCAGGCGCGCCACTTGTCTCTGGCTGAGCCAGCCGGTAAAGACGACGTTTTGAAGGCCCTCGGCCTTGCCCCGCCACTTGCGACCGAGAGGCCCGTCGCCGGCGATCACGAACAGCAGATCGGAGGCGCGATTCTGAAGATCACGGGCCGCGTCGAGGACTACGTCGATGTCACACATACTGACGAACGATCCGACGAAGGTCACCACCGTCTTGCGCTCGAGCTGGGCCGGAGGCACCGGGAGCGGCTCTCGCGGGCCGGTCTCTGCCGGCACATGGGGCTGGTAGCCGAGCGGGAAGATCGAGTCGAGCGGTCCACGCTCCCGCCGCGCGCGGGCGAGCGCCCAGGCGAGGTAGCTCTCCGAGATTCCAACTAGCGCCGTCGCGCCGGCGAGGGCGCGAGTCGAGCGGCGGAACTCGGTTGCGAGCGCCACGCGCAAGAGCGGCCTGAGCGGTCGGGCGAGCGCAGTTAAATAGACGTCCGGCCAGGTGTCCAGGATGTCGACCGTCGACGGGACGCCCAGTTGCCGGGCGATGGCGACCGCCGCCTCGGGCAGCTCGAGTGGTGGCAGGGCGCAGTGGATGAGGTCTGGAGAGTGCTCCTCCCGGGCGACGCGATCGCGGAAGGCCGACACGAGAGCGCGGTAGTGAGCGAGGCGACGCAGAGAAACGTTCCGACGGTAGCCGGGACCGGGCAATTGGACGATATCGTACCCTTCCGCGGTCCGGATTCGCTCTGGACCGGCGCGGAAGGTCTTGCGGTGGTGATAGAAACGCGAGGTCCACCAGGTGACTTCGACGCCGCGCTGCACAAGGCGCCGCGCGAGTTGCCCGTGACGCAGGACCCGGCCCCACGGGTCTAGCGGCGTGTGCTCGTGAGGCTGGACCAGCCAGATGCGCATCGGGCGCTGACTCGATTCCGGCATGACGGCAGTGTGTGCTCTCGGCGGTTCTCGGGCGCTGGCTCAGGATGCCATGTAGGGGGAGTCGGCGTCGTAGCCAAGCCGCGCCATCACATCTCCGAGGCACGCCAGTGCGCGCTCTCGGTCCGCGTCGCTCCAGGCGCGCCAAGTGTCGAGGCTCGGTGCGAAGCCGCGGAGCCCGCGAACGACCGGATCCTCGACGCCCACGTCGTGTTTCTGGTGGTCGTAGTGCAGCATCTCCTCGCTCCAGGGCTCACCGAGAAACCCGCAGAGGCGCCGAAGGGTCTCTTCCGGCGAGCGCACCAGTCGATCGTAGGCGATCCGGTGACAGATGCCCGGATGGCTCTCCAGGAAATCGAGCTGTCGCTCCAAGCTGTCGGCGACGTAGAGGCAGGCTCTCTCGATCTCATCCCCAGGGTAGTCCCCGATGGACCACCTCCTTTGCCACAGGGAGAATGCCACGTCTGGCGGATAGCGCACGATGAAGACGAACTGGGCCGAATCGAAGAGGATTCTTAGGGTCTCCAGGTGGAAGGCGTACTGGGGAGT
This sequence comes from uncultured Acidobacteriota bacterium, assembly GCA_963843755.1. Lineage (GTDB taxonomy): Bacteria > Acidobacteriota > Thermoanaerobaculia > Multivoradales > DATKCC01 > CAWJLS01. The sequence goes on along the minus strand of CAWJLS010000006.1, from coordinate 58,649 downwards.
CTTGTCAGCCCACCGCGGCTTGCCCTTCGCGCGGCGGTAGTTCTCGTGGAAGAAGCGAGCTCCCCGCGCAAGACCGTCGAGCGCCCGCTCTCGGCTCTCGAAGCCGAGACCTGCCAGTCCCCGGAAGACGTCCGGGTCCTTCAAGATCGCGGTGTAGTGGGACAGCCACAGGCTCTCAGGTGGGCAGGCGATGTTCGGATGGGAGTCGACGACCCTTCGCAGGAGGCTCGTGCCCGAGCGGTGCGTGCCAATGAGGAAGATCGGTTGAGCGCAGACATCGTCTTCCCGCTCGACCACGACCTGGGTCGAACGGGACACGAAGCCCTTCATGAACACCGACTTGGCGCGCCGCTTGAGGAGCCCCCAGCGGATCTTCGATGAAGCAAGTCTGTTGGTTCTATTGGTCACAGCGATCGTTTCCGAGCCCCCCGAGGAGCGAGTGTGTGGAGCCGCGCTCGACAGCGGGTCAGGGTGTGGCTAGCTCGCGGAAGAGGGCCACGCTCAGCGCCACCACGGTCGCGAGAAAGGCGGCGACGAGCGCTTTGGCTATCACTCCCTTGGATTCGGGACGGCTCGGCGCGACGGCGGCGGCGCCGAGGCGGATGTCGGCCAGATCCTCTTGCGCCCGGGCGATCCGCGCCTCGTTTCTGTTGTTCGCAAGCTCACCGACGAGCTTGCGCCGGCTCGACACTTCACGGTCGAGCTGGGCCAATCGGGCCGCGTTCATTCGGGAGATGCCGTCGAGCTCGACCTGGCGCTGGCCCAGCAGGACCTCCAGCTCCGACCGGCGCTCCTCGAACAGCTTGTTGAGCAGAGTCCGACGCTGGCGTTCCAGGTCCTTGAGCTCTGAGAGGTAGGCCTCCACGGCGTCTTCGTTCTGGTCGTGGACACCGCCCAGCTCGATCTCCAGCTCGGTGGCGCGTAGCGCGAGCTCCGTGTAGGTGGGGTTGATCTCTTCGCTCTGGAGGGTCTGCCCGAGGAGCGTGCCAGAGGCCGACGTGCTGGACGCGCCCTCTTGCGCGCGGCCCGCCAGGGCGTCCCACAGGGCGTCGTCGGAGATGCTCTTCTCGAGCCTGAGGCGTTCGGGGGTTTGGGCAAGCTGCTCGCGGACCACGAGGATGCGTCGCAGCAAGCTCTTGGACTCGCTATCGACCTCGACCTTCACGAACAGGGTACCGTCAGTTCCTGTCGGGTTGCCTGGCCCGGACTGCGGGGGCTCGAGCTCTTGCCCCTTCTCCTGGAAGAGGGTGCGCGTCTCCTTCTGGAAGGTGGCGAAGCGATCCTCGAAATCCCGTCGGAAGCTCGAGATCTTCCGCTCCCAGCGCACCGTCGCATTGTTGAGCTTTTGATCCAGGTCCGAGGCGGTCTGGACCTGCTCGGTTTCGAGGTCTTCGAGCGAGGAGTTCGCCTCAGCGTACTGGCTCTCGACGAAATCCGCCGTCGGTGTCGTGGCCTTGGCCATGAGCTCCTGGGTGTGCTCGAGGAACACCGCCGACCAGGCGTTGGCGATGCGCGATGCCTTATCCGGGTCGTCATAGATGGAGACCGCTTCGATCATCGGTGCGAGGGCATTCTCCTCGGCCCGTCGAGAGACGAAGATGCGGCTCTTGAGCTCCTGCCCGATGCGGAGCACGTCGGACGAGTCGAGCAGACCTTCTTGCTGGAGCTTGCGGGTTAGCTTGGCGACCACCGCGTCCGATTCGAGAAGCGTCCGATAGCCCTGAACGGACATCGTCGGCGGCTTGAGTTCGGAGGTGAAGGTCGGCGGGACTACCATCAGGGTCGCGGAGGCGCGAAAAGAGGGTGGCAGCAGCGAGCTCACGACCAGCGCTGTCCCGATGCCGGCGACCAGAGCGGCGAGGGCGATCGCCAAACCGTAGCGGTGTATGAACTGGACGACGTCCCTAGCCGTCAGGGGAGCGGCTCCTGCCGGGGTCTGCGGGTGCGCCGGCCGCTGGGTGGTCGGTTCGGCCGGGGGGGGGCTCACGGGTGTGGAGGACGTCATTTTCGCTCTCGTCGGGACACGGGGCGTCACCTGGTCAACGCTCGGGGGCAGAGGCGATAGTGTATACCGCACCGGGTGCCTCACGGTACGCTAGCGACCCGCGCGGCGGAGTTTGGACCGCTCCGGCTCGCGGGGTGCCCGGGAGCCGATGCTGTAGAATCGTCGGCGACCAACACCCTCAGAGGGTTGGGTCCGAGGGTCCGGAAGCTTGTCATTTGGCCCAGGGGCGATTACACTAGAGAAGAATCTTAAATCTTTGATCCGAATCCGAGATCTTTTCTGTACCGCGGCGGTGTGGTGCACGGAGAGGTCACACGGGACATCCTGCAAGGAGATGAGAAGATGAGAGACGTTGGCAAGGTCGTATTCACGCTGTGGGTGGTGTGTTTGTTGTCCATTCCGGCCGTTCTCGCAGCGCAGACGGGTACGCTCTTCGTCGAAGGCGACAACGTCGGAATTGGGACGGCAACTCCCGGATTCAAGCTCGACATCCAGGGGACGGATGGTGCTTCGACGAGGGTGCAGGTGACCGATTCGACGTCGACGACTGCCGCCAGGACTCTGTTCAAGCTAGAGAATAACGGCTTCCCCAGGTTCGTCCTGCAGGACTCGAGCACCGGGGCTCAGTGGCTGATGGCGATCGTTGGCGGAGGTGATTTCACCTTCAACAAAACGGGCAGCGGGGTCGTGGAGTTCCGCTCCTCGCCCGGCGGTGACCTGACGATTGCCGGTGCGATGACGGCAACGGTCTACAACACCAGCTCGTCCCGGACCCTCAAGGAAGCGTTCGATCCGATCGAGGGCCGGGAAGTTCTCGACCGCGTCGTCTCCCTGCCGATCGAGGAGTGGAGCTTCAAGGGGGACGGGGTCCGCCATATGGGGCCGATGTCGGAGGACTTCCGAGCGGCCTTCGGGCTGGGCAGCAGCGAGACCCACATCGGCTTGATGGACGCCGCGGGCGTCAATATGGCGGCGATTCAGGGTCTGCACAGCATGGTCGAGGAGCGCGACACGCAGATCGAGGAGCTCCAGGCCCGGGTCGAGAGGCTGGAGCGGCTGGTCGAGACGCTCGCTGCCAGCCGCGAGACCGACGCCGCGCCGTCGAACTAGAGGATCGCGGTGCTCCGCCCGATCGACGATGGCTCACGGGAACAGCAGCTTGGTCGCCAGCCCGTACCGGCGCCCTCTGGCCTGGATTAGCGGGCGGAGCTCGTTCGAGGTTGAAGGCGCAGGCTGGGCTCCGATTTGAGGGGGCTCAGTACGCCTCCCCCGACGCGTCACGCGTGGCGCGTCGGGGTACTCGCAGCCTGGTTTCTCGGCGTCGGAGCTCTGACCTGGGTCTCGTGGGCGTGTAGCTTCGGGCAGGTCGACTACGAGCTATCCTCGGAGTGGGTTCGCGGTGCGCGGGTCGCCTACTCTGGGGACCTGCTGGTTCCTCCTCCATACTGGCTCGGAGGAGGCCGCTTGGAGGTCCTGGAGGACGGCCTCCCGCTGGGCCCGCAAGTCCGAGATGCCCGGGCGGTCCGAGACCTGGGCGGTGGTGCCTTCGCTGTCGTGATGGACGGCGACGCCGGGCCGTGGAACCTGGGGACCGTCTACTTCACGGCTACTGACGATACGGCTCCCCGGTCCAACGGCAGGCAGTACTCGATCAGTTTCCCGCGTCGCCAGCTCCCAGCTTCCAGTGCGCTGGTTCTGTTCTCCTGGGCACTCTTCACCGTTGCGGTGGTGTGCTCGCGGCCCTCCCTGGCGCCGCCGCTCGAGGTCCAACTCTCGGCCTGGTCTGTCTTCGTCGCCGGGGCGCTTTACTCTGTCTTCGCAGTGCAGGCTTGGCTTCCCGCCGCCAGCGCTCCGTGGCTGGTCGCACTGACGGCGGTCGGCTTCGTGCCGTTCTTGTTGGCAGCCCGGTCGCGACGGTGGATCCTTCCCGTGTGGGTGATCTGGCTCTCCGGCATGCTCGCCTGGGCGCTCGGCGGGAGCCTGATCGGAACGAGCTACGCCTCGCCGACCCGGGCTGCCGGTCTGTTGGCGACTTCGGTGGGGGGGGGGATCCTCTACCTCGGGTTCCGAGAGCGTCTGGCGAGTGACGGGCGCCGTCCCTTGGCTCTGCTTGTCGGGTTGTTCTACCTGGTCGTCTTCCTGAGCCTGCTGCGGGACTCCGGGTTCGATCTGGTGCAAACCCTAACCCGCGCTGAAATCGGATCGACTGCGGCCGGCGAGGCGGTGAATCCCTGGACCACCAAGTTCACTTCCCACTGGCTGCTGGTCGTCGGTTGGTGCGCGCTGGCGTTTCTGGGGCTCAAGGGTCGGGATCACCTGCGCGCCATCGCCCTGGTCGTGGGCTCGATGATTCTGGTCTCCTCGCTCAATGGATCGACCTCCGGAGCCGTGGCGCTGGCGCTCTCTCTGGCGGTCGCGATCTCGGCCCTCGTCTGGCCCCGGCTCGTCCGGCGCGGAGCCGTCGTAGGGCTCGTCCTCGGCATTCTGTGCGCTCCGCTGCTGGCAGGGTTGCCCTGGGCCGTGGAGACCCACGGTTGGGGCCACCGGCTCGCCGCTTCTCTCAATGGGCTGGCTACGGATGGACGGGGCGGCATCTGGGAGTTCAGCCGGAGGCTCATCTCCTTGCGGCCTGTCGTGGGGTGGGGCGTGGGAGCGAGCGAGAGTCTCCCCGGGCGCGATCTCACTGTCGCGGCGGTTCTCGGGACGGACCCGGTCGCTTCGGGGGGAAGGCAGGGTGAAGCGGCCTCGCGACATCTGGTACTGGCCGGCGGTCACCCCCACGACGCGGCGCTCTTGACCTGGATGGACCTGGGGTTGGTGGGTGCCCTCCTACTCGCCGGTCTTGTCTGGGCGATCGGCCGATCGATCGCCGGGCTCGAGGAACAGAGATCGACGCATGCAGCACTACTAGGGCTCTTGACGGTGAACGCCTGCTTCCTCGCCTTCAACTATCCGGCGTGGCAGCCGGAGGTGCAGTCGATCCTCTGGATGAGCGCTGCCCTTGCCACGAGTGTCCTGCCCAGGCCGACTGTGGGTCGGCGGGAGCTCTTGCTCTCCGGAGCGAGTGTCCTGGTGCTCCTGGTCATCGGTTCCACCATCCTCGGGGGGAGACGGATCGAACGCTGGTTGACCTGGCAGGAGCTTCGAGACGACGGAGCCGTGCTGGAGCCGAAAGAGGGGGCTCTCGTCCTCGGGGGCGCGCCGCGGAAGCTCGTGTACGGCGCAGACGTGAAGGCTGCCGTCGAGCTCCTGCGACCGGACGCCGGTCCTCCAGCGGTCTTGCGGGGTTGGGCCTTCGGCCCGACCGGCTCCCGGGGGCGGAGCGCGGTGCTGGTGTTCACGGGACCGACGCTGGCCGGGATCGCATGGCCCGAGCGACCCTCGCCCGGCCTGTACTTCGAGACTCGACCCCGAGACGTTCGTGCGCTCGTCTCAGGGTTCGCGATCGGCGTTGATGCCGCGCGACTCGATCTCGACGCTCCCGTGACGGTGGTCATCTTGCGCGGGACAAGAGCTTTTGCCAAGAGACTTCCGCCGCTGTCTCAGGGGATAGAGGCGCTGACCCGGCTCGAGGCCGGGTGCCCGGGGCGAGAGGCTTCAGAGCCTCCAGCAAGCGTCAAGGAGTCGAGAAGGGTGGCGATCCACCGGAATCAGCTCGCGGGCGCAAGCGGTAGGGCGACTCGGTCGAAGGGATACACTCCCGGCGCGCAGCAAATCGACTCGAGAGAGCCGGACTAGAGAACGATGACGAAAGAAGCACCTGACGACCCGTAGGTCCTTCGCGATCCCCTGCCTGCTCGGTTGTCCCCTTGGCGGAGACCAGCGGTAGCCGGTTCCGAGCGCCAGACCGCTGCGGATCCGGGTCGAACACAGGAGATCAACCCATTGCAGAACGAAGATCGTCGGGCGGTGTCGATCCGGAGTTTCGCCCGCTGCGTCGCGATGTCCCTGGTCTGTTCCTTCGTCGCGTCCTGTGGACCTTCGGCTCCGACGGCGGATCCGAACGCACCGTCGGTGATCCTCATCTCCCTGGACACCTGCCGGGCCGATCTGTTCGGTGCGCTGACCGGCGAGGAGCCGTCGCGCACTCCATCTCTCGACCGGTTCGCCGCGGACGCAGTCACCTTCGACCACGCATTCGTGCAGGCGCCGCACACCCTGCCGTCCCACATGTCGATGATGACGTCGGTCTACCCGGACGTGCACGGGGTCAAGCCGGATCGCGATCCCTTGAGCGAGTCGTTCGTCACCCTGCCGGAGATTCTCCACGGCGCCGGCTACCGGACCGTGGGCCTGGTGACCAGCGAGTGGCTCAAGCCCGAGTTCGGGTTCGGCCGGGGATTCGACGTCTATGAGCGCCTGCCCCATGAGCGCACGTACGCCGACCGGGTCAACACGGAGGCTCTGCGTCAGATCGAACGGCACCGGTTGCCGTTCTTCCTCTTCCTCCATTACTACGACCTGCACTCGGACTTCGAGCACGGCCGGGTCGGAAACAAACTGCCCTACTACTCCTCACCGGCGGCGCGGGAGAGGCTCGGGATCAGTGCCGACGGTCAGGAGTTCTGTGACGGCGAAGGGCAGTGCAACACGCGGTACCTGATGGCGATGGACCGGGAGCGCCAACCGCTCTCGCCGGCCAGGATCCACCTGATCCACGATCTCTACCGCGCGGCCGTCCCGGAGCTCGACGCCGAGATGGGCAAGTTCTTCGACGCCTTGAAGCGCCAGGGGCTCTACGACGACGCATTGATCGTCGTCACCTCCGACCACGGCGAGGAGTTCCGCGAGCACGGCCGGTTCATCCACTCCCAGCCCTACGACGAGACGACCCACGTGCCCCTGTTCATCAAGTTTCCCCACTCCCGGAAGGCGGGGACGCGGGTCTCGCGGGTGGTCGAGACGGTGGATCTGATGCCGACTCTGCTCGAGGCGCTGAAGCTCGACGTCCCGGACGGCGTCCAGGGGGAGAGCCTCCTTGACCTGCTGGGCGACGGGCGGACCTGGACGAAGGACGCCGTGCTCAGCGAGGACAGCATCACCTGGACCCGCTACGGTCTCCGCACGGACGGCGTCAAGCTGATCATGGATCTCAAGACGGGGCATCGGGAGCTCTACGACCTGGCGGCCGATCCGGGGGAGACGACCAACCTCGCCGACGAGCGTCCCGATCTCGCTGACGAGATGGAAGGGCGGCTCGAGCGGCTGGTGCGGGCCAACCGGCGCCTCGGCAGGGCGTTCGCCGACGGGACCGTGAGCGGTAAGGACGTCCTCTCGGGTGAAGAGCGCAAGCGGCTCGAATCCCTCGGCTACGTCAACTGAGCGCTGACCGCGCGCTGGCCGGGAGTCCGACCCCGCATCGTTCTGGCCGATCCGCAGCTCAGGGGACGGTGGTCTTGGCGACGAAGCCGCCGGCGACGGAGAAGCCGCTTCGCAGAATGATCGAGGGTGCCTCGAAGGTCACGCTGCCGTTGCTGCCGACGGTGTAGGACGGACCAGCGGTGATGCTGTTGCAGGCCTGCTCCGTGACCGTGTTGTTGACGGTCGTCCCGGTCAGCACCAGGTCGTTGTCCGGCACCGTGCACGCCTTGGGCTGATCCTCGAACTGTGCGGTGCACGAGCGGTTCTGGCTCATGAGCACGACGCCGTCGCTGCAGTCGGCGTCGCCGCTCCAACCGGTGAAGTAGAACCCCATGTCCGCCGTGGCGGTGAGGGTGGCGTTGACGCCGTCGGCGAAGCTGGCGAAGCAGTCGGTGCCGCAGGCGATGCCGGCGGGTGAGCTGGTGACAGTGCCCGTTCCCACGCCGAGCTTAGCCACCGAGAGACCGAAGGCGACCGCTCCGAACTCGTCCGCACCCAGGTCTCGGGTCCCGCTGCGGGCCGCGCCGTCGACGTCGAGCGCTTCGGAGCTGCCGCTCGCCACGTCGGTCGGGGGCTGGGTTCCGTCGACGTGGTAGTCACCGCCGGCGGGGTCGACGAAGAAGGTCGACGCGCTCGCGTCGAGGAGGTTGCTGCCCGGGAAACCCGTGAAGGAGCCGGAGTTGGCGTCCCCCATGTTGGTGTCGTCGTTGTTGCCCACGAAGAGGCTGGGGCTCGTCAGGTCTGCGCTGCTGCTCAGGCCCGCGCCGGCCTGGACGTAGAGCGCCTCGGCCCCACTCGACACGGTGTGGTCGGCGACGATGCTGTAGGCCAGGGTTAGCGCGCTCTCTTTGCTGCTGGCGAACCGGGGGCCGACGAGGATGCCGTTGCCGAAACCCGCCCCCAAGATGCGGTTATCGACGACGGTGGCATGGGTCACCTGGGCTCGCGCTCCCAACAGTCGGAGGCCGCCGCCACCGCCCTGGGACCCGTCGATGAGGTTGTCGGCGATGATCGTGTCGCGGACCACGTTGAGCGGCGCCGTCGACGTGAAGGGCCACTCGAGGAAGATGCCGCCGCCCCCTGCGCTCGCTTTCGAGGCGCCCTGGGCTCCACCCTCCGCCAGGTTGCCGAGGATGGTGCTCCGCTCGAGGGTGAGCTGGGCGGCGAAGACGTCGATCGCACCCCCCGAGCCGCCGCCGGCTGTGGTGCCGTTACCACCGGTCGTGGTGTTGCCGGACAGGTCGGAGTCCAGGATGGTCAGGCTGGTCTCGCGCGCCGGGAGGTCCTGGTGACCTTCGAGGAAGAGGGCTCCTCCGAAGCCGAAGCCTCCCTTGGTGGTCCCCGCGGCCCCGGTCGCGGTATTGCCGGTGGCGGTCAGCCGGCGGATCGTGCCACTGGTGCCGAAGGAGAAGGCCGCTGCGCCGCCGAGACCGTCCTTGCCGGTGCCGGACGAGCCGCCGCCGGTCGCCGCGTTGCCGTCGAACGTCAGGTCCAGGGCGTCGACGATCGCGTAGTCGATCACCAGGCCGCCGCCGATCCCTTCACCCCCCGTGGTGCCGCCGCCGCCGGTCGCCTGGTTGTTCCGGAACTCCACCCGCTCGAGTGTCACCGTCATGGTGTTGTTGGGATCGGCCTGGAGCGCCGCGCCGGCACCGCCACCGCGGCCGTTGGTCCCCCCGAGAGCCACGTTGTCCTGGAACACCATGTCGCGCAGGGTGATGTCCGAGAAGTTGGCCTTCATCCCGCCGCCGAACCCCTGCGGCGCGCCGACAGCCCGCCCGTTGCGGATGGTGAAGCCCTCCATGCGGAGGCTGGTGTCCGGGAACTGGCTGCCGGAGCCGCCGCGGCGCACGAGCACGCCGCGCCGGGTGTTCTGGCCGTCGACGATCGTCGTGTTGGTCGCGGGGTCGGGCAGCGACCAGCTTCCGGACGCGAAGCCGCCCTGGATGGTCAGTTGCTTCTGGTACACGCAGACCACGGCGCTTTCGCCGAGACAGGTGTTGTCGTCCACGTACGTGCCCTCGGCCACCAGGATGGTGTCGCCCGAGCTCGCCAGGTCGACCGCCTGTTGGATGGAGGCGCAGGGGGAGGCCTCGGTGCCGCACCCGCCGCCATCGGCACCGGCCAGATCGTCGACACGGAAGACGGCGGCGTCGAGCGCCGGAGCACTCGAGAGTGCCAGAAGGGGAAGCGCCGCCAGAATGAGTCGGCGGCCCGCGGATCGGCTGGAGAAGTCGGTCATCGGTCTGAGGGGCTCAACGGTCTCGAGGAATCGATCCTTCCGGAGAGGGTCACGTGGAACAGCCGATCAGCGTGGGGGAACCATGTCATGGTCCGCCAGGATCTCCAGGAGCCGCTCTTCGAAGGCGTCGTGGGAGAAGCGCTCGACGGAGCGGCGCGCGCGTTGCGCGATCTCGTGGGTCCAGGGCTCGCCGTGGCCGTCGACCAGGCGCTTGGTGAACGTGACCAGCTCGTTCTCCGTGTCGAACAGGAAGCCGGTTTCGCCGTGCTCGACGATCTCGAGCTGGCCCGCCTTGGCGATGACCACGGGAATGCAGCCGGCGCTCATGGCCTCGCAGGTCGTCAGTCCGAAATGCTCGAGCTTCTCCGGCTGGCGCCGTTCGCTCTCGCCCCACCCGGCGGCGTGCCAGAAGATCGACGCGCTCCGGTACTCGTCGATCAGCCGGTCCAAGCCCAGGTCGACCAGGATCTCCACCGGGTAGCCTTCGGCCAGGCGCTCGAGCTCTGCGAAGTACTCCAGGTCGACCAACCGGTTGCGGTGGAGGTTGCCGACCAAGTGGTACTCCCAGCCGTCCGGCACCTCGCCGCGGTCGACCATGCGGCGAAAGGCCCGGAGCATCTCTAGGTGCTTCTTGTTGTGAGAGCCGTGGAAGAACCGGCCGACGCTCAGAATCAGCCTTCGTTTCTCGCGCGGATCGGGCGCGGCGAAAGTGGTCGTGTCCACGGGCGGCGCCAGGACCTCGCTCGATTGTCCCCACCGCTTGCGAACCCAGGTGCGGGTGAACTCGGAGATCGACAACAACAGGTCGTAGCTCGACGGGATCTTCGGATCGTGTCCGTCCAGACGCCCTGAGATCCGTCGGGCGAGCGAGCGGACCTTCGTCTTGACCCGGGATCGTTCCTGGTCCACCAGGCAGATGCCGAGCGGGCGCCCGTCGTTCGACAGACCGATCTCCGACGGGACGAAGGTTCGGCACCGGAGCTCGACGTCGACGGCGTGCTCCGGGGCACCGCCTTCGTGATCGAGCACCAGATCGTTGCCGTCGACCCGCCACGCGATCGAGCGGGCCTGCACGTCGAGCACGGCCTCCTCGAGCGACCAGCAGGGTGGGGGGGCGAAACGCAAGTGGGCCCGTGCGCCGCGGAACGCCCACGGTTGAACCCGCAACCGGGCCGCGTTGCGGGTCCATCGGGACTCTCCGACGTCGATGCCGTAGAACCCTTCCAGGGGCTCGACCGGCACGGGGCGCTCCCGGTGGAGACCCTCGAGCAGTCGCCGTGCCGGTTCGACCAGGGCGCCGGGCCACGGTCTCTGGGGGAACAGCACCACGTACACGGATCGGGCCGCGCGGGAGGGGAGCCGGGACAGATAGGTGCAGTTGACGAACAGGTCGTACTTGGTGGTCAGCGGAGCGAGCTCGCGTTCGCTGACCGGGGGCAGCAACCGAAAGCGCGTCCTGGAGAGGTCGATCCCCAGATGTTCTCCGAGGCCCGTCAGGGCGATCGAGTCCGGCCCCAGGAGCTCGACGTCGTGCTCCTGGGAGAGGATCTCGGCCATCACCCCAGCGTAGCGCTCGCCGCCGCCGCGCGTCGTCCAGTAGCGGTTGTACAGTCCGATCTTCATCGAGTGTCCCGCGGCGTCAATGGTCCAGCGCGCCGGCTCGCTTGAGCAGGGCGCGGGGGAGATGACCGATCAGGCTCGCGTAGGCTCGCAAGCGGGTGCGCAGCTCCCGCCGGGCGCGCTGCCGCATGAGATCGCGCCCGGAGCGCCAGATCCGCCTCAGCAATGATGCGGTTCTCCGGACCTCTGCCACGAGCGCGCCGGCGAACGCCGTCGGCCGACCGTTCTTGGCGATCATGAGGAGCTTGTTCCGCACGACGTGAAAGGTGAACAGCGGCGACCACTCAACGCTCGACGTCGCGTGGAGGTGGCGGATCCGGCTTCGCGGTTGATAGAGCAGCTTGTAGCCGTGTGACCGGAGGCGCCAGGACAGATCCGTATCCTCGAAGTACATGAAGAAGTCGCGGTCGAACAGACCGACGGCGTCGAGGGCGGACCGGCGCAGCAGGACGGCGGCTCCGCAGAATGCGTCCACCTCTTCGGCGCAGTCGTATTGGCCCCGGTCCGGCTCGTAGATACCGCGGTCGGCGGCGATCCCGGTCTCCGAGAGCCGGGTGCCGGCATTGTTGATTACCTCGAAGGCGTCGGAGCGGATTCGGTCAGCCGGAATCTCGATCCGATGCTCTTCGAACGTCGCACGGAGCGGCACGGTGGCGATCCAGGTGGAACCGACGTCGACCCGGAGGCTCGTCCCGGGCGCGCCGGACGGTGCAGACACCATCAGGCGCAGAGCGGCTGTCGCGTCGACGTCGCCGATCGGAAGGTAGACGGTTGCACGGGCCGCGATCCGGCGAGCCGCCCGGTCACCCTCGACCTCGGACGGTTCGAACCCTTCCTTGAAGATCGGCTTCTTGTAGTCGCAGCCGTCGAACGCCGACTCCTCGGCGAGCCACGCTTCCCGCGTCCGGGCGTCGCTCCCCTCCGGGGTCAGGGAGACGGCGACGTACGGGCGATAGAACAAGATCTTCGACCCCACCGCCGCGGCCTGCGGGTTGGCGCGTGCCGTCCGGACGAGCTCTTCGAGCCAGGACGGGTCTGCGACCGTGTCGTTGTTGACCAGCGCGACCAACTCGCCCCGGGCGGCGCGGATCCCGGCGTTGTTGCCGCCCGCGAACCCCCGGTTCCGTGATTGCGCCAGGACTCTGACGCCGGGGAAGTCTCTCCGCAACAGCTCGACGGAGTCGTCGGTCGAGCCGTTGTCGATGACCAGGACCTCGTGGTGACGGTAGGTCTGTCGCTCGAGGCTTTGCAGCAGGTCGGGCAGGAGATGAGCACCGTTGAAGTTGACGGTGATCACAGAGACCGTGGGCGCGTCGGCCGCGCGCGACTCGGAGCGGCTCATTCTTCTGCCCGGCGGAAGAACCGCGTCGCGGTGCGCCACGTCCGCCGCAGGCTCTGCGTCGAGCGATAGAAGGGGCTCGACAGGATCGAGAGGAGCCGTCGTTCGACCTTGGCGAGCTCGGCCTCGGCGCGCTGGGCACGGCGCTCCAATCGCACGCGGTCCCGGTGGGCGTTTTCGTGCTCGAGGGCCTCGAGTCGCATCCGGAGGTGCTGCACCTCTGTATGCAGTGCTTTCACCTCCGGGGCGAACAGTTTCAGGGCGGAGTCGAATCCCTCGTGCGCCACGCTGACGGCCGCGTTCATCCCGTTGCGGTCTCCGCCGGCTGCCGATTCCATCGCTCCATACAGGTCGGCGACCCACGGCGGCAGACCGGGCTCGCGCTGCAGAGCGTCCAGCGAAGCGGTGTGGTGGCGCTCGGACGGGCGAAGGAAGTCGTCGATCGCCGCCGCGGACGCGGAGGGAGTGGCGGGCCAAGAGATCTCCAACTCGTGTCCCACCCGCTCGACGACGGAGCGCCAATCTGCCAGCAGGCGCTCGTAGGAGACGAAGGTCCTGGGGCGGCCGGCCGTGTGGCGGATCGCTTCCAGGGTGTCCGCCAGGTAGAGCAGCAGGCATTTCGATCTCGGGAACCCGTTGCGACGTTCCATCGAGCGAACCACCTCGAGCGGATTGCGCACCAGGATGACGAACCCGGCGTCGACGCCCAACTCGTCGAGCAGGTCGAGCCACAGGGGCAACACGCGGCCGAGGCGCGGGTCCTTGACGCCCCAGAGCGGCGAGTCGAGGAACTGGCGCTCGATCAGGGCTCGAAGCTCCTCCCGGATGGCGCGGACCTCCTCCAGCTCCTGCCAACCGAGGGGCATCGGCCGGTAGTCGTGCCAGGCGGAGCCGGCCCGGGAGAGCAGGCGCTCGTGGAGGTCGAAGATGCTCCAGTGCTCCCAATAGCCTCGCCGGTTGTCGAACTTCGCGGGCAGGAGGTCCTCGCCCAGGTGCACGCCCTGCAAATTGAGCACTCTGGTCAGGGCGGACGTGCCGCTCCGGTGAGGTCCGAGGATGAGCAGCGCTTGGGTCAGGAGAACACCGTCTTCAAGTTCTTTGTTCCGGGCGCACATTACCATGCGAGCATGGGTTCGGACGGTGGCTCGGCGGGCTCTCCAGCAGCCCATCGTATGCTAGTCTGACGCGCCGAATCCCTCGCCCCACGTCTCTGGCGGCCCCTTGTTTGCTCCGGTTGCTCGCTCCGGTTTGTTCGCTCCGGCTCGCATGTCCCCCGACGACCACTCGAACGCCCGGCTGTCGGTCGTCATTCCGACCCACGACACGCGCGCGTTGACCCTGGTCTGCATCGACCGGGCGCTGGCGGCAGGGGAGCCGCCGCCCGAGGTGGTCCTGGTGGACGACGGCAGCACCGACGGCACGGCCGACGCGGTACGGGAAGGCTTCCCGACGGTCCGGATCCTGCGCAACGAGCGGGCGTTCGGCTTCACCGGGGCGTGTAACCGAGGCCTGGCCGAGGCCCAGGGACAGTTGTTCGTCCTGCTCAACAGCGACACGGAGGTCGATCCCGGCGGGTGGGACGCGGTGGGCGCCGCGTTCGACGACGACCCCGGGCTGGGGATCGTCGGTGCGGCGCTCCGCTATCCGGACGGCACGCCCCAGTGGAGCGGTGGCGGAGAGCCGACGCTCCGGTGGCTGTTCGGCCTGGCGAGCGGTCTGCCGACCCTCGTCGGCCGCGTCCCGGGGGTCCGAGCCGTGCGCCCGGTGCGCGGGGCCTCCGGCGAGCAGGTCGAGTGGGTCACCGGTGCTGCGATGGCTCTCCGTCGAGACGTCCTGGACCGGATCGGTCCGCTCGACTCGGGGTTCCGGATGTACTGCCAGGACCTCGACCTGTGCACGCGAGCACGCGCCGCTGGCTGGCGGGTGGCGGTGGCGCCGGGGTTCCGTGTCCTCCACCACCACGGCGCCACGATCGGCAAGGGGGCCGGGGCGGCCGGCTCCGCGAACCCGGAGTGGCTCTGGCGCGACCTGGTCCGGTGGGGTGCCAAGCACCGCGGTCTTGGCTGGGCCCGTTGGGCCGCCGCCGCACTGCGCGCCGGGGCGACGCTGCGTCTGGTCGGCCGCTCGTTCATCGGGGCGTTTCTCCTCGGCGCTGCCCGGAACGCTTGGAGACGCGATAGCCTTGCGTTCCGACGGGCAGCCGCGGGGGTCCGGGACGAGCTTCGGGTCGTGACCGATCAGCCCACTCCCGGATCGGCTCCCGGTTCCGACGCCGCTTCGAGCTCCGACAGCCACGACTCCACCGACTCATGATCGAGCTGTTCCGCTACCGAGACCTCGTGCGCGCCCTCGTCGTGCGTGATCTCAAAGTCCGCTACCGTCGCTCGACCATCGGCTTCCTCTGGACCATGCTCCAGCCCATGTTCACCATGCTGGTCCTGACCCTCGTGTTCAGTGCGCTCTTCCGGTTCACCCTGCCCAACTATCCGGTCTACGCCCTCGCCGGCATCATGTTCTGGAACTTCTTCAGCCAGAGCGTGACCACCGCCATGAACAGCCTGCGGGGCAACGCCCAGCTCCTGACCAAGATCCCGGTTCCGAAGGCGGTCTTCCCCGTCGCCACGGTGATCGCCGGGGTCATCAACCTGCTGTTCGCCATGGTGCCGCTGTTCGCCATCCTCCTGATCACCGGGCACCCGATCCGACCGGCGGTGCTGTTCCTGCCGGTGGCCATCCTGATCGCGGCGCTCTTCACCCTGGGAGCAGGGCTGGTGCTCTCGCCCATGGCGGTGTTCTTCTACGACACGGTCGAGATGGTCACGGTCGTCTTGACGCTCCTGATGTACATGACGCCGGTCTTCTACCCCATGGACATCGTGCCCGCAAAATACCTCTGGGCGGTCCGGTTCAACCCGCTGCGGTCGGTGATGGAGGTCTTTCGCGACCCGATCTACTTCGGCAAGATCCCGCCGCTCCCCCACCTGGCGGTCGCTCTGGGCGTGGCGGCCGCCGCCCTGGTGGTCGGCATCATCGCCTTCCGCCGGAGCAGTGACCGGATCCCGTTCTACGTATGACGAGCCACGGCGAGGTCATCGAGCTACAGGACGTGTCGCTTTGCTACCGGCTGGCGAAGCAGAAGATCCCGTCGCTCAAGGAGTATGCGATCCACTTCGTCAAGGGGTCGCTCGCCTACGAGAAGCTCTGGGCGCTCAAAGGGGTCTCGTTGTCGGTGACCGACGGGGAGACGGTCGGCATCGTGGGCCGCAACGGTGCCGGCAAGAGCACGCTGCTCAAAGTGATCTCCGGGGTGCTCAAGCCGACCAAGGGCCGCCTGTGGCGGCGTGGTTGGGTGGCGCCGATCCTGGAGCTCGGTACCGGCTTCGACTTCGAGCTCACCGGCTACGAGAACGTCTATCTGAACGCCCTGCTGCTCGGCCGCCAGCGCAAGGAGATCGACGAGCGCCTGGACGAGATCGTCGCCTTCTCCGGTCTTGACGACTTCATCCGCAGCCCGATCCGCAACTACTCCTCCGGCATGCTGGCGCGCCTCGGCTTCGCCATCGCAACGGCGTGGAAGCCGGACGTGCTGATCCTGGACGAGGTCCTGGCGGTCGGCGACGCGCGGTTCCTCAAGCGGTGTGAGCAGCGGATCGAGGAGTTCCGCCGGGCGGGGACGACGATCCTGATCGTCTCCCACGACTCGGAAGCGGTGCGCAAGAACTGCCGGCGGTGCCTGTGGCTGGAGCGAGGAGAGCTGCGCGCGGACGGACCGACGGACGAGATCCTCGCTCGCTACCGCGAGTTCAGCGAGGGGAACGGGACCCGGCCGGGCGTGTGACGCGGGAGTAGACGTCGGCGAGCGCATCGGCAACGGCCGCTGGCGCGTGGCGCGCGGCGAGCGCCCGGCGCCCCGCCTCGCAAAGAGACCGGGCTGCTTCCGGGTCGTCCGCGAGCCGCGCGATGTGATTGGCCAGCTCGGCGCCCGTCCGGCCGATCAGCAGCTCCTGCCCATCCTCGGCCTCCAGACCGGCCGCGGCCTCGGGTGTCGCCACCACCGGGATGCCCCGGGCCCAGGCCTCGAGGACCTTCATGCGGATGCCGGAGGCGATCCGCAGGGGCACGACCTGGATCGAGCCGCGGGGGAAGGCGTCCCGGCTATCGACCGGGGGTCGGTGGAGGGTGATCCCTGCGGGCAGTCCGCGGCCGCTCGCCGGCGCGAACAGATGGAGCCGGGCTCCCTGGCGGCGCTCCAGCACCGCGGGCCAGGCGGTGTCGGTGAACCAACGGACCGCATCCTCGTTCGGCAGCCAGCCGCCGCTCCCCAGCAGGACGACGGCCGGGTCGCCGGGGAGCGCCTCGTCGGCCGGCGGCAGCTCGGCGGGGAAGGGGGGCGGCACGACGTCGACCGGCCGGTCGCCTGCCCGGCCCTCGCCAGCCAACCCCTCCAGGGCCCGGGCGTCCTCTCGGGTGAGCGCCACGGTGGCGGCGACGGACCGCACGGCCCATCCTTCGTGTCGGGCCAGTCGCCGGGCCTCCCGACGAAGCCAGGGCCCGGCCCAGCCGTGGAGGTCGGCGGCGGCGGACCAGAGGTCGCTCTCCACGTTTTGCGCCCGCAGGACGACTGGAAGGTCTCGCCGCCGAGCGGGCGCGGCCTGGGCCAGGGCGTGGAGCTGCTCGCAGTGGACCAGGTCGAACTCCCGCTCTCGCAGCAGTCGTTCGACCGCGGACGTCACCTCGGGGCGGCGGTGGCGGGCGATCGCGTAGGGTGGGCCGAGGAGCGACGCCGCCAGTGGCCGCAGTCGGCCGGCGAGACGGCACCGCACCAGGACCGGCTTGCAGAGGGGCTCCAGCGCCCGAACGAAGGCGGTCCGCTCGGTCCTGGGCGCGTCTCGATCGACCGGCACGACCAGGGTCACCTCGAGACCGGCCTCCCGGAGCGCGCGCAGGGTTTCGAGCACCGCCAGCCGGCCGCCGTCCACCGGCGGGGCGGGGGGCTTGGTGCCGATCCAGAGGATCTTCATAGAATGCCCCGGATCGTACGGTCGGGGACTCCAAGCGGAACCGGCCGGACCTGGAGACGACACGGCGAGCACGATCGCAGATGACGCGCACCGAGCACAACGGCACCGGGAGGGACAGGGCGCGGGCGGACCGGCCGGCCCGGGCCGCCCTGCCGCGAGGACCGGTCTGGCCCATGCCCTTGGCATCGAGCGCCCCGACGGGCGCGGCCGACACGGGCACGGCCGGCCTGACACGGCGTCAGTGGCTGATCCTCCTGGCAGTCTTCTGCGCGCTCCACTACGGCGCCCTCCTGGTCTCGGTGGCCAGCGGCAATTTCGATCCGGCACCCAACCACGACCACGTCCACGTGGCTCGCCAGGTGCTGGCGCAAGGCTACCCCACGATCGCCATCTGGCCGCCCGGATTCGGCTACTACATCGCCGGCAAGATCGCGGTGGCGAGGGCTCTCGGAATCCCGTACTGGACCGGCAAGCTCTGGGCGGATCTGCTGTTGGTGCTGGCCTCGGGCGTGCTGTCGACCGTGCTGGCGCTCCGGCTGACCCGCAACCGGTTCCTCGCCGTCGTTTCAGGGATCGGCCTGGTCGCCGCCCCTCTGTTCGCGTTTGCGACCGCGGAGGGATTGGCCGTCCTGCTGTTCGAGCCGCTCTTCCTCGCCGCCCTGTGCGTGCTGGTCGATGCGCTGCGGCGGTTGGGCGATGAGGCGGGCGACGGGGCGCGGGTGGCAGTCGGGCGCTTCGCCGGCTTCGGCGCCCTGCTCGGGCTCTCTTGCCTGGTGCGCGCCAACCCCCAGTTCCTGATCCCGGTGCTGGCGCCGCTGGTGCTGTGGATCGCTTGGAGCGGGCAGAGCGGAACGACCGGCCGCCGGGGCCGCGTCGCACGGTTCGGTCGCGCCGCGGCGCGCGCCGGCCTGGTGGTGGGCACGGCCCTCCTCGCTCAGTTTCTCGTGCTCCTTCCCTGGTCCCTCGTCCAGCGCGCCACGGCGGGGGAGAGCGGCGTCTTCGCCGCCCCGGTGGTCTACTACGCCTACTTCGACGGCATGCGGCGCCACCCCGGCTTCGAGGTCTCGGACGCCCTCCGGGCCGACCCCGACCCGCCGCCCCTGTCGCTCGACGGGGTCGTCGACTTCAACCGCGAGTGGCTGCGCCGCGACCCCTGGGCGCTGGCCAAGCTCTACGGGATCAAGATCGTGCGCACCTGGTACCTGTCCGACAGCGGCCGCTGGGACGGCTGGATCCTCCTGCTGCACGCGCCGTGGTGGATCCTGGCGCTCGCCGGTGCCTGGCGGTGGTTGCGCGTTGCGCCGCGGGACCCGGCGTTCTGGCTGGTCCTGCTCGTGGTGGTCTACCTGTGGGGCATCTCGGCCGCCGTCTCCGGGCTCGCCCGGTACATGGCGCCGGTCTACGGCCTGCTCGGGTTGCTGGCGGGCGTGGCTCTCCTGCCGCTGGCCGCGCAGACTCCTAGCGCCCGAACCGCCGCTGGCGCTGGTGGTGGGAGCGAAGCGCCCGCAGGAAGTCGATGCGTCGGAAGGCGGGCCAGAAGGTGTCGCAGAAGTAGAACTCGGAGTACGCACTCTGCCAGAGCAGGAAGCCGGAGAGGCGGACCTCGCCCGAGGTGCGCAGGATGAGGTCGGGCTCGGGCAGGCCGGAGGTGTAGAGGTGGGGCTCGATCGCCCGGTCGTCGAACTGGGCCAGGGTCTCTTCGAGGCTGCGACCCGCGGCGATCTGGTGCTCGAGGTAGTGGCGGAATGCGTCGGTGATCTCTTCGCGCCCGCCGTAGGCCATGGCGATGTTGAGGTGGAAGCGGTCGTAGCCGGCGGTCGCCTCCTCGACGTTGCGGATCGCCTCCCGCAGGCCCTCCGGCAGCAGCTCGGTCTTGCCGATGTAGCGCACCCGGACCTGGTTGGTGTGGACCTCGGAGTGCTCGGCGAGCTCGCGGGTGCGGTCCTCGAAGAGCTGAAGGAGGGCTTCGACCTCGGTCGTGTCGCGGTGGAAGTTGTCGAGGGAGAAGCTCCACACGGTGACCACCGGGATGTCGGCCTCGTAGCACCAGGAGAGCACCTGCTGGAGCTTGTCGGCGCCGGCGCGGTGGCCGAGGCTGACGTGCTGGTTGCCGAGGGCGCGCGCGTAGCGCCGGTTGCCGTCCATGATGATGCCGATGTGCCGAGGCAGCTCCCAGCTCTTCATCTCGGCCTCGAGCCGGCGCTCGTAAAGGCGGTAGAAGGGCCATTGGAGGACCCGTCTGGCAATCTCCCACAGGTGCCGGAGCGCGTCCGCCATCCTGCTGGGCCCGCTGCGCGACACCGCGCCGTCGTCGAGGGTGCTCGGCATGTTCATAGTCTGTGAAACGAGGGAGGGGTGGGGCCCCTTCCCGGGGTCATTGACAGCATATCGGAGTCACGAGGAAAGGGAAGCGGCGGATCCGACCCCGGAGTCCGGCGGAGTCAGACCGCGGACTCGGCGGCGGGTGCCTCGGCCAGCAGCCGGCAGAAGGTCTCCGAGTCGATGTTGGCGCCGCAGACGATCAGACCGACCCGGCGGCCGGCGAGCCGTTCGCGCAAGGGACCCAGCAGGGCGGCGGTGGCGGCGGCGCCGGCGGGCTCGACGGCCAGCTTGGCCTCGCGGAAGAGAAACGCCATGGCGCCGCGTAGGGCATCGTCGTCGACCTTGACCAGCTCGTCGATGAACCGCCGGCAGAGCGCGAAGCTGTAGGGCGCGGCGTGGGGCGCGCCGAGGCTGTCGGCGATGGTCCGGACCTTGTCGATCGCTTGCGGAGAGCCGGCGGCGAAGCTTCGGTGCATGGTGTCCGCCCCCTCGGGCTCGACCCCGTAGACCGCGCACGTCGGTACCGCCTGCTTGACCGCGGCGGAGACGCCCGCCGCCAGGCCGCCGCCGCCGATCGGCACGATCACCGCGTCGAGGCCCGGCACCTGCTCGGTCAGCTCGAGGCCGACGCCGCCGGTGGCGAGCGCGACCTCCGGTCCCTCGAACGGGTGGACGAAGAACCGGCCCTCCTCGCGCTCGATGCGCTCCACCTCGGCGAACGCCTGGTGGACGTCGTCGACCAGCACCACCTCGGCGCCGTAGGCGCGGCAGCCGGCGACCCGGACCGGGCTGGCGTTCTTGGGCATCACCACCTTGGCCGTGGTGCCCAGAGCCTTCGCGGCGAAGCCGACCGCCATGGCGTGATTGCCGGCGGAGACGGCGGTCACGCCGCGCGCCGAGGGCCGCCGGATCGCGCTCCCGGAGGGTCAGCATGTTGAGCAGCGCGCCCCGCGGCTTGAAGGTGCCGGCGTACTGGAACAGCTCGAGCTTGAGCCAGACCTCGGTCGCTGCGCCGGCCCCGGCTCCGACGAGGGCGTCGATCTCCCGGCCGCGGAGGCGCCAGACCGGGGTCGTGCGCACCCGGTCCCCCAGCAGCTCGCGGGCACGGCGGATGGCGTCGAGGGTCGGGTGCTCTGGATGATCGGTCATGGTCTCGAGGGAGCCGGGCGGGTGGTCGGTCCGGGCCGGCGTCCGATCGTAGCAGGCGCCGGCGCGGTCGGATCGACTGTGTTCGCAACTCCCGGGGAGCTTTGCCGTACATCGTCCCAGGGAGAGCCCCGCCCGATGAAGATCCGAACCCAGCTCGTCGCCGCCTTCTTCGTCCTGGCGATCCTGCCGCTGTCGGCGATCGTCCTGTTCTCCTACGTCACCTCGCTGCGGGCGGTGCGCTCGGCGATGGAGGAGGAGACCCGGGCGCTGACCGAGGAGATGGATGGGCGGATGGCGTCGATCCGCGACGACCTGACGATGAGCTTCGCACCCCTGGGACAGTTCCCGTTCCGGAGCCTATCCGGCGAGGTCGACGTCGCCGTGGACACCCAACCGCTGCTCGACGAGCTGATCCTGGCGATGGGCGACAGCGCGCGGGTAGTCCAGTCGCTGGAGTTCGTGCCGGCGGCCCCGCCGCCGGGGCCGGACACGTCGGAGACGGCTCGCGTGGCCGGAGTGGCCGAGGTGTCCGCGGCCGGGCCGGCCGCTGCGCCGGCGGCCTCCCAGGGCGCGATGGTGATCCACGTGCCGCGCGTCCTCGAAGAGCTCAAGGCGGCGCGGCGGTCGGCGTCGGCGGAGGGGAATGAGCCCGCCGACGTCGAGGCGGCGGTCGGCCTCGCCGTCGAGGTCCTGGGCGAGCTCGCCGCCAACCTCGATGCGGAGCAGCGGTCTCTCGAGGCGACGCTCCGGCGCGCCGACGAGGCGGGGGAGTCGGTCCCGGAGGCGGCCAGGCAGGAGATCGAGTCGACCCTCAGGGCCCAGCGCGAGGCGCGCGCGGTGGTCACCGCCAGGCTCCACGAGGCGATCGAGACCCGGCGCAAGCTGACCGAGGCCGAGCGCCAGGCGCTCGACGACCGGCGGCGGGAGCAGCGGCTGCTGTTCGGGCGCGAGTTCCAGGTTCCGGTCGAGGAGAAGGGCGAGGTGATCGGCCACGTGACGGCTTGTGTCGCCGGCCAGGACCTGCTGGCCGAAGTTCTCGAGCGGAGCACCCGGGACGAGGGCGAGGTGCCGTTCGCGATCGACCGCGACGGCAACCTCTACGCGGCCGGCGAGGAGGAGCGGGGGGTGGTCGAAAACCTGGGCCTGCGCAAGGACGACGACGGCCGCTGGCGGCCGGCCGAGGCGGCGGGCGAGTGGGTGGTCGGGGCCTCGGAGGATTCCTCCAGCGGCCTGACCTTCGGCGTCGCCCGGCCGATCCGCCGGTCCCTCGCCGCGGTGCGCGCCACCGCCGCCCGTAACTTCGGGGTCGGCCTCGGCCTCGTGGTCCTCGGGCTGGTTGGCATCCAGCCGCTCGCCCGGCGCATGACCCGCCACCTGGACGCGGTCACCCGCGGTGCCGAGCGCATCGCCAAGGGCGACCTCCTGACGCGCCTGCCGGTGCGCTCGTCGAGCGAGTTCGGCCAGCTCGCCGTCGCCTTCAACCGCATGGCCGAAGACCTCTCCCACCACCAGGAGCGGGAGATGAAGCAGCGCCTGGTCCAGGCCGAGCTCGAGCGCAAGAGCCTGGAGCTCGAGGAGGCGCGGCGCTTCCAGCTCTCCCTGCTGCCCCGCTGCCTCCCGGACCACCCGGGCCTGGAGCTGGCGGTCGCCATGACCACGGCGACCGAGGTGGGCGGCGACTTCTACGACTTCTGTCCTGGCGACGACGGCGCGAACGGAGGCGGCCCGGTGCTGACGGTCGCCGTCGGTGACGCGACCGGCCACGGTGCCCGCGCCGGCACCATGGTGACCGTGGTCAAGAGCCTGCTGATCGCCGACGCCGGGCAGTCCGGACCGGCCGAGTTCCTGCGCTCATCCAACCGGGCGATCCGCCGCATGGAGCTCCAGCGCATGGCCATGGCGCTGTGCATGGCCCGCTTCGACGGCCGCCGCCTGACGGTCGCCTCGGCCGGCATGCCGCCGGTCCTGGTCCACCGGGGAGGCGGCAACGGGTCGGCCGGGGACCGGATGGAGGTCGAGGAGATCGCCCTGCCCGGCATGCCCCTCGGCGGCCTGGACGAGACCTACCGGGAGAGCACCCTCGAGCTCGCTCCGGGCGACACCGTGCTGCTGATGAGCGACGGGCTGCCGGAGCTGCCGAACCGCTCCGGGGATCCGCTCGGTTACGTCGCCGTGCGGGAGCGCTTCGCCCGGGTGGCCGGGCGCTCGCCCGAGGAGATCATCCGGGCGCTCGAGGAGACCGCCAACGCCTGGGCCGGCGACGCCACCCCGGCCGACGACATGACCTTCGTCGTCGCTCGGGTGCGTGCAGCGTGAGCCGCGCGGGGCCTCCGCCCGGGTCCGATCCGCCGGTCAGTCTTCGGCCACCACGTCCTGGTAGTCGGGGTGACGCCGGATCCAGGCGTCGACGTAGGAGCAGGTGGGGATGACCTTGAAGCCCTCGTCGCGGGCCCAGTCGAGAGCGTGGCGCACCAGCTTGCCGGCGACCCCCTTGCCGCGGGCCTCGGGCGGCACCTTGGTGCTGACGTAGTCGAGCACGCCGTCGCGCACCTTGCGGTAGGCGAGGGTCGCCAGGCCGTCCTCGGGGACCGGGGCTTCGAAGCGGCTCTGCTCGTCGTTGCGGCGGATCTCCAGCGGGGCGTCGGCCATGGGTTGCTCCCTTCGTTGGTGGGTCGGGTGGTGGCTCCGAGCGAGGACCGTTGTCGTCTTCCGTCCGGGCGTGCACCGGTCGTGCCAGCGGGGAACGCTACTCTACGAGATCTGATCGGAGCGGGCTCGGGGTACCCGGCGACCTGACACTTGTCACGTCACCTTGGTGACCCGGCCCACTTGGCGAGAGGGTGCGCCGCGACGGATCATGTTCCGGCGGTGACCGCAACCTCCGCCCCTCATCACCGTAGAGCCACCGTACAGGGAACCACTGAACCGATGACCGAGCCCCGACACTCCCTCGACGACCTGCGGATCGACCGTGAGCCGGAGCCGCCCCCGGGCGGCGGCCGGCGCGACGCTCTGGATCGTGCTCGTCCTGCTCGTGGCGGCGGCGGCGCGATCGCCGGGTTCCTCTGGTGGCGCCGCGGGGCGTCCCTGCCGCGGGTGACCACGGCGACGGTTCGCGAGGTGGGCGGCGGCAGCCCTGCCGTGCTCGACGCCTCCGGCTACGTCACGGCGCGCCGCCAGGCGACCGTCTCCTCGAAGATCACCGGCAAGGTCGTCCAGGTGCTGGTGGAGGAGGGCATGGCGGTCGACGAGGGCCAGGTCCTGGCCCGGCTCGACGACACGACCGTCCGCGCCGCCCTCCGCCTCGCCCAGGCGAACCTCGAGGCGGCGCGGCGGGCGGTGGCCGAAACGCAAGTCCGGCTGAAGCAGGCCGGTCTCGACCTCGAGCGCGCCGAGACCCTGTTCGGCAAGAAGGTCTCGGCCCAGGCCGATCTCGACTCCGCCCGTACCGAGCGGGAGGCCCTCGAGGCCCGCCTGGCGCTCGAGCACCAGCAGGTGGAGGTGGCCCGGCGCGAGCTCGAGAGCCGCCAGGTCGCCGTCGACGACACGGTGATCCGGGCACCCTTCGCCGGCGTCGCGGTGTCCAAGGACGCCCAGCCCGGCGAGATGATCTCGCCGGTCTCGGCCGGCGGCGGCTTCACCCGCACCGGCATCTGCACCCTGGTCGACATGAGCTCGCTCGAGATCGAGGTCGACGTCGGCGAGAGCTACATCCAGCGGGTGCGCCCCGACCAGCCGATCGAGGCGACCCTGGACGCCTACCCGGACTGGCGTATCCCGGGGCGGGTCATCACCATCGTCCCGGCCGCCGACCGGGAGAAGGCGACCGTGCGGGTGCGGATCGGCTTCGACCAGCTCGATCCGCGCATCCTGCCGGACATGGGGGTGCACGTCGCCTTCCTCGACGAGGGCTCGGAAGGCAGGGAGCCCGCGCCCGCCCGTCTGCTGGTTCCGCGGGCGGCCATCCGCTCCGCCGCCGAGGGCGAGCGACGTGGCCTACGTGGTCGAACGGCGAGGCCGCCGCCACGGTCGGGCGATCAGCGCCGGGCGGTGACCACCGGAGCGGTCGAGGGCGAGCGGGTCCAGGTGCTCGCCGGTCTCTCGGCCGGCGAGCGGGTGGTGGTCGAGGGTCCGTCCGACCTGGCGGACGGCGAACGAGTGCGGGTCGAGACCGCTGGAGAACGATGACCGGATCACCGGAACACGGGGAGAGCGAGGCGATGAGCGAAGACATCCTGATCCATCTGCGCGACGTGACCAAGACCTACCGGCGGGGCGCGAGGCGGTCGAGGTGCTCCGGCACCTGGACCTCGAGGTGCCCCGCGGGGACTTCGTCGCCCTGATGGGGCCGTCCGGCTCCGGCAAGACGACCCTGCTCAACCTGATCGGCGGCCTCGACCGGCCGACCTCCGGCGAGGTGGAGGTCGAGGGCCAGCGGATCGACCGGCTCTCCGGCAGCCGGCTCGCCGCCTGGCGCTCGCGCCACGTCGGCTTCGTCTTCCAGTTCTACAACCTGCTGCCGGTGCTCACCGCCGAGCGCAACGTCGAGGTGCCGCTGCTGCTGACCGGCCTCTCCCGCGCCCAGCGCAAGCGCCACGTCGCCGCGGCGCTCGACGTGGTCGGCCTCTCGGACCGGGCCAAGCACCAGCCGCGAGAGCTCTCCGGCGGCCAGGAGCAGCGGGTCGGGATCGCCCGCGCGATCGTCACCGACCCGACCTTCCTGCTCTGCGACGAGCCCACCGGCGACCTGGACCGCACCACCGGCACCGAGATCCTCGAGCTGCTCGTGGCGCTCAACCGCGAGCACGGCAAGACCATCGTCATGGTCACCCACGACCCCCGGGCCGCCGGCTTCGCCCGGCGCACCCTGGTGGTCGAGGAGGGGCGGCTCCGGCCCGCGGAGGAGGCGGTGGCGTGATCCTGTTCCTCGGCACCCAGTACTTCCACCTGGTCCGGAAGAGCCTGGGCCGGCGCAAGGTCCGGACGGTGTTCACCGTGCTGTCGGTGTTCGTGGCGTTCGTCCTGTTCGCCCTGCTGGCGGCGCTGCGCACCGGGTTCTCGGGCGGCGTCGAGCTGGCCGGGGCGGACCGCCTGATCACCATCCACAAGGTGTCGTTGATCCAGCCTCTGCCGGCGAGCTACGAGGCGGACATGGAGTCGGTCGACGGGGTCCTCGACGCGACGCCCGCCACCTGGTTCGGCGGCGTCTACCAGGACAAGCGGAACTTCTTCCCGCAGATCGCGGTCGAGCCGGCGGAGTGGCTGGCGATGTATCCGGAGTACGTCCTGACGCCGGCCGAGAGGGAGTCCTGGCTCGCCCACCGGACGGGTGCCATCGCCGGCCGCTCCCTGGCGGAGAAGTACGGCTGGTCGGTGGGCGACCGGATCCCGATCCAGGCCACCATCTGGCAGCGCAAGGACGGCTCGAAGACCTGGGAGTTCACCCTCGAAGGGATCTATGACGGTGTCGAGGAAGGGACCGACACGACCCAGTTCTTCTTCCGCCAGGACTATCTCCAAGAGGCACGGGCATACGGCGAAGGGCTGGTCGGCTGGTACGTGATCCGGGTCGCCGACCCGGAGCGCGCGGCCGAGGTGGCCGAGGCGATCGACGCCGAGTTCGCCAACTCGCCGGCGGAGACCAAGACCTCGACCGAGCGCGCCTTCGTCCAGGCCTTCGCCAACCAGATCGGCGACATCGGCGCGATCGTGATCGCCATCCTGGGGGCGGTCTTCTTCACCATCCTGATCGTCACCGGCAACACCATGGCCCAGGCGGTGCGCGAGCGCATCGGCGAGCTCGCCGTGCTCAAGACCCTGGGCTTCACCGACCTGCGCGTGCTGGCGCTGGTGCTGGCCGAGTCGCTCCTGATCTGCGGGTTGGGCGGCGGGCTCGGCCTGCTGCTGGGCTGGGCCGTCGTCGGCCACGTGGACGCGGGCTCGATCCTGTCCGCCTTCTATCTGAAGGGGTCCGACGTGGTCCGGGGGGTCGTCCTGATCGTGCTGCTCGGGGTCGTCGCCGGCATCCTGCCGGCGCTTCGCGCCATGCGCCTCGACGTCATCGCGGCGCTGAGGAGGGGGTGAGCATGACCGGACCGATCCACTGGCTCGAACAGGTGGCGATCGTCACCTGGCTGAACGTCAAGAGCATCCCCCGGCGCTGGGGCTCCTCGGCCGCGGCGGTGGTCGGCGTGGCCGGCGTGGTCGGGGTGCTCGTGGCCGTGCTGTCGATCGCCCAGGGGTTCCGGACGACGATGGAGTCCACCGGCTCGCCCGACGTGGCGGTGATCCTGCGCGGCGGCAGCCAGACCGAGATGAACAGCGCCATCAGCCGGGAGGACACCCGGATCATCGCCGACGCCCCGGGCATCCTGGAGATCGACGGCGAGCCGGCCTCGTCGCCGGAGCTGTTCGTGGTCGTCGACGTGCCCAAGCGCTCGACCGACACAGCCGCCAACGTGCCGCTGCGCGGGGTCGGCGCGGAGGCGTTCGCGATCCGGCGTGATCTGCGGATCGTCGAAGGTCGCCGATTCGAGCCGGGCAAGAACGAAGTGATCGTCGGGCGTGCCGCGGCCGGGGAGTTCTCCGGCCTCGACGTCGGCAACACGCTGCGCTGGGGCGACACCGAGTGGACGGTGGTCGGGCGCTTCGACGCCGGCGGCACGGTGGCGGACTCGGAGATCTGGTGCGACGCCGGGGTGCTCCAGCCCGCCTACCGCCGCGGCTCGACCTACCAGGCGGTTTACGCCCGGCTGACCTCGCCGGCGGCGCTCGACGAGCTCGCGGCGACCCTCGAGGCCGACCCGCGGCTCGACGTCTCGGTCCAGCGCGAGACCGACTACTACGCCGAGCAGTCGAGCACCCTGACCAAGTTCATCACCGTCCTGGGTGTCCTGATCGCCGCCTTGATGGGGGTGGGCGCCGCGTTCGGCGCGCTCAACACCATGTACACGGCGGTGGCGGCCCGTACGCGCGAGATCGCCACGCTTCGCGCCCTCGGGTTCCGCTCAGGGCCGGTGGTGCTCTCGGTGCTGACCGAGTCCCTGCTGCTGGCCGTCCTCGGCGGGGCGATCGGCGGCGGGCTGGCCTACGCTCTCTTCGACGGCTACCGGGCGGCGACCCTCAACCTGCAGAGCTTCTCCCAGGTGGCGTTCGCCTTCCGGATCACGCCGGAGCTGCTGGCCCAGGGGCTGGGTCTGGCGCTGGCGATCGGCCTGGTCGGCGGGCTGTTCCCGGCGCTGCGGGCGGCGCGGTTGCCGGTGGCGACGGCGTTGCGGGAGCCGTAGCGCGGGGGAGCGCGCGCGGTAGCGAAGAGTCTGCCGGGAGCGGGCCGGGAGGCCCCCGCTTCCGGGACGCCACGCGAACTGGACGGTTGGAGGCTCAACGCGTGGCTCGGTTCGGACCGCGCCGGATCGTGCAGCCGGCTCACAAGATCTCGTGAGCGCGGTCCTCAACGCCCTCCAGCGGGGGCCTCCCGTCCCGCTCCGCCTGCGAGACATTCGCCCCCCGCCCTGAGGATCACGAGAAGCTGGGATCTGAGGGGGGGCGTCCCTCTTCCACCATGAAGGGCAAGAGGGATCGAGAGGGATCGAGGGAGTCGGGGGCGATCTTGTGGACTGTGTCGCTCATGTCTTGGCCTGTTTGCGTAGCGTCTTGAGGGCGAAGGCGATGAAGCATCGCCGG
Organism: uncultured Acidobacteriota bacterium; assembly: GCA_963843755.1. Taxonomy (GTDB): domain Bacteria; phylum Acidobacteriota; class Thermoanaerobaculia; order Multivoradales; family DATKCC01; genus CAWJLS01. The sequence goes on along the minus strand of CAWJLS010000006.1, from coordinate 29,907 downwards.
GTCTATACTCGGTCCGCTCCGCGTTCCGAACGACCCGCATCTTCCAAGGGGGACTCGATGTTCCAGGCTCCGCGTACCGCTCGCTCCGCCTCTGTACTGTCGATCGTCTTCGCTCTCCTGCTCTTCGTCGGGTCGCCCGGTTCGGCGTCGGCCGCCAAGAGCGGGAAGGGCGGGAAGGATGCCAAGGGCGCAGACACGAACGAGCCGGCGGTGGCGCCGGAGCTCTTCCAGGGGATGAAGTGGCGCAACGTCGGCCCGTTCCGCGGCGGGCGGGTGACCGCGGTGGCCGGGGTGGCCCAGGAGCCGTACACCTACTACTTCGGCTCGACCGGCGGCGGGGTCTGGAAGACGGAGGACGCGGGGACCACCTGGCACAACGTCTCCGACGGCTTTTTCGAGACCGGCACGGTCGGTGCCCTGGCGGTCGCCCCGTCGGACCCGAACGTGGTCTACGCCGGTATGGGCGAGGCGCCCGTGCGCGGGGTGACGACAGCCGACGGCGACGGCGTCTACCGCTCGACCGACGCGGGCAAGACCTGGACCCACATGGGGCTCGAGGCGACCCGTCACATCTCCGGCATCGCCGTCCACCCGGCGAACCCGGACCTGGTCTACGTCGGCGCCCAGGGCTCACCGTGGAAGGACACGGCGGAGCGCGGGGTCTACCGCTCGTCCGACGGCGGCGCCACCTGGGACCTGGTGCTCCACGTCAGCGACCACGCGGGCGTGAGCGCCCTGTCCATGGACCCGACCAACCCGCGGGTCCTCTACGCCGCCTTCTGGGATCACCGCCGGAAGCCCTGGGTGATGCGCAGCGGCGGCCCCGACAGCGGCGTCTGGAAGACCACCGACGGCGGCGACACCTGGGAGCGCCTGGGCGCGGAGAAGGGGCCGAAGGAGGGCGGCCTGCCGAAGCTCATGGGCAAGGTGGGCGTGGCGGTCTCGCCGGCGAAGCCCGACCGCGTCTGGGCGATGGTCGAGGCCGACGACGGTGGCCTCTTCCGCTCCGACGACGGCGGCGAGAGCTGGCGCCGGGTCAACGAAGAGCGGGTGCTCCGGGCGCGGGCCTGGTACTACACCCACGTCTTCGCCGACCCGACCGATCCGGACACGGTCTACGTGCTCAACGCGCCGTTCATGAAGTCGATCGACGGCGGCCGGACGTTCGGCCGGGTCGACAGCCCCCACGGCGACAACCACGCCCTGTGGGTCAACCCGCGGGACCACCGCTACATGATCAACGGCAACGACGGCGGCGCCAACGTCTCGCTCAACGGCGGCGAGACCTGGTCGACCCAGGGCAACCAGCCGACCGCCCAGTTCTACCGGGTGGACGTGGACCGCCAGTTCCCGTACCACCTCTACGGCGGCCAGCAGGACAACTCGACCGTCGACATCGCCAGCGCCGCACCGGGCGGCATCGGCCGCCGGGACTGGCACCAGGTGGGCGGCTGCGAGAGCGCCCACCTGGCGTTCGATCCGGACGACCCGGTGCTGATCTACGCCGGCTGCTACCAGGGCATGATCTCCGAGCACGACCAGCGCACCGGCCTCGAGCGCGACGTCGCGGCGATCCCCTACATGGGCCTCGGCGTCGATCCGAACCAGCAGCCCTACCGGTTCAACTGGAATGCCCCGATCGAGGTCTCGCCCCAGGACCCGAGCGTGCTCTACCACGGCGCCAACGTCCTGCTGCGCTCGGACGACCGGGGGGTGACCTGGACCGAGATCAGCCCGGACCTGACCAGGAACGAGCCGGACAAGCAGGGCCCGGGCGGCGAGCCGATCACCAACGAGGCCGCCGGCGGAGAGGTCTACAACACGATCTTCTATGTCGCCCCGTCGCCTCACGACGCCGGCACCATCTGGGTCGGCTCCGACGACGGGCTGGTGCACCTGACCCGCGACGGCGGGGCGACCTGGAGCGACGTGACACCGCCGGGGGTCGGCGAGGCGCAGATCAACGCCATCGAGGTCTCCCCCCACCGGGCCGGCGCGGCCTACGTGGCGGTGACCCGCTACAAGCTCGGCGACGCCACGCCGCTCGCCTTCAAGACCGCCGACTACGGCGCCCACTGGAGCCGGATCACCGACGGCTTCGAGGACGGCGACTGGGTGCGCGTGGTGCGGGAGGACCCGGAGCGGCGGGGCCTCCTCTACGCCGGCACCGAGGGCGGCGCCTACGTCTCCTTCGACGACGGCGGCGCCTGGCAGCCGCTCCAGCTCAACCTGCCGGTGGTGCCGGTGACCGATCTCCAGGTGGCGGGCGACGACCTGGTGGCGGCGACCCAGGGGCGGGCCTTCTGGATCCTCGACGACCTCTCGCCGCTTCGACAGCTCGGGGGAGAGGCCGGGGACGAGGGCGCGGATCGGGCCGGGGACGCCGAGCTCTTCCTCTACCAGCCGGCGCCGGCGATCCGGGTGGGCTTCGGCGGCCGCCCCGGCGCCGGCCCCGAGGGGGAGAACCCGCCCTCGGGCGTGGTGATCGACTACGTGCTGTCGGAGGACCTGGCGGCGGAGCTGTCGGCGCAGCCGGCCGGCGACGCCGAGGACGAGGAGATGGTTGAGAGCTCCGGCGGCGAGGACGAGATGGCCTCGGCCACTTCGGAGATGGCGGAGGGCGGCGACGCGGCCGCCGACGCGGCCGAGGCCGACTCGCGCGGCCCGGAGCTCGAGCTCGAGATCCTCGATGCCGACGGCGCGGTGGTCCGGACGTTCAGCAGCCGGCCGGAGCCGGGGGAGGGCCACGGCGGCGGCGAGGAGGAGTCGTTCTTCGGCGGCGGCGGCCCGAAGACGCTTCCGGTCGAGGCCGGCATGAACCGGTTCGTCTGGGACTTCCGGGGCGAGGAGGCGACCGAGGTCCCGGGCCTGGTCACTTTCGGCGGCCTCGGCGCCGCCGAGATGCCGCCGGGGACCTACACCGTCCGGCTCAGCGCCGGGGACCGGGAGGTCACCCGGACGGCCGAGGTGGTCGAGGACCCGCGCATCGACCGGAGCGAATTGACCACGAAGGCGGACCGCGACTCCTACGCCGAGCAGATGGAGCTCCTGTCGAAGATCCACGACCTGCTGGACGCGCTCGACGACGGCGTGCTCCAGGCGCGCCGGGTCCGCGAGCAGGTGGAGCAGGAGATCGCCCGTGCCGACGACCTCGAGGCGGCCGGAGTGAACGCGGAGGGGACGAAGGCGATCACCGAGGCCGGCAAGATGCTGGTCGAGAACCTGAAAGCTTGGGAGGAGACGGTCATCCAGGCCAAGACCACCAACTTCCAGGACATCATCAACTATCCCAACCGGCTCAATGCCCAGATCGTCTATCTGTTCAGCTCGATCGACGGCTCCGGCCCGCCGGTCACCGCCGGGGCGAAGGCCCGCTTCGAGGAGCTCCGCGGCCAGTGGGCCGATCGGAAGCAGGCCCTCGACGAGCTGCTCGGCCAGCGGGTCACCGACTTCAACGACCTGGTTCGCGAGCACCAGGTGCCGGCGGTGGTGGTGCCGCCGACCGACGACCAGCGCAAGGCGGCGGACGAGGAAGCGGGGCAGGAGGAGGCAACGGCGCCCGGGACGATGACCCGCCCGGACGGCGCCGGTGCGGCGGGGGAGGGCAGCGAGGGCGGCTGGGCGGGCGAGGACTGGAGATAGGGGCGATCGTGCGCGTCTCGAGGCCGGCCGTCGTGGGCCCCACCGGGCGAGGCAGGCGGAGGGCGTCGCGTCGGCGCGCCGGCGCGATTCTGGTCGGCGCCCTGGCCGCCTGGGTGGTCTGGGCACCTCCGGCCTCCGCCGAGGTCGTGGGGCTCGATGTGACCCGTCGCGAGCCGGTGGCCGGCGGCCGCGCCTGGGGCCTCGCCGGGCCGTACGAGAAGCTGGCCGGCAGCGTGCGCTTCGCGGTCGACCCGGAGAGCCCGGCCAACCGGGCGATCGTCGACCTGGAGCGGGCGCCGCGCGGAGACGACGGGCGAGTCCACTTCCGGGCGGACTTCTACCTCCTCCGGCCGGTGACGCCGGAGAAGGGCAACGGCGCTCTGCTGCTCGAGGTCCCCAACCGGGGCGGCAAGGCGATCGTGCGCTACTTCGACCGGGGCGCGGCACGGACCTTCGATCCGTCGACGTCCGAAGACTTCGGTGACGGCTTCCTCCTCCGGCACGGCTTCACCCTCGCCTGGGTCGGCTGGCAGTGGGACGTGCCGTCGGGCTCAGGCGAGAACGACGAGTTGCTGAAGCTCGACCCGGTGCCGGTGGAGCTCCGGCCCGGTGAAGCGCCCGACGCCCTCGAAGGCCTGGTGCGCGCCGACCACGTTTACACCGAGCCGGCGCAGGTCCTGGAGCTGGGCGATCGCGGCCACACCGCCTACCCGGTCGCCGATCCGAACGATCCGCGCAACGTCCTCACCGTGCGCGACACCCGGCTCGGGCCCCGGCGGACGATCCCGCGAAATGCCTGGCACTTCGAGGGGACGACGATCGTCCTGCCCGAGGGCTTCGAGCCGGGCAAGATCTACGAGGCGGTCTACGTGTCGCGCCGGCCGGTGGTGGTGGGCCTCGGCCTCGCCGCCGTGCGCGACTTCGCCTCCTACCTGCGCTACTCCGAGGACAGCCCGGCTCCGGTCGAGCGCACCCTCGGCATGGGCATCTCCCAGACCGGCCGGTTCCTGCGCCACGTCCTGTGGCAGGGGTTCAACGTCGACGAGGCCGGCCGGCCCGCCTTTGACGGCCTGATGATCCACACCGCCGGCGGCGGCCGGGGCAGCTTCAATCACCGCTACGGCCAGCCCTCCCGCGACGCCCACCCGTTCTCCGCCTTCGTCTACCCGACCGATGTCTTCCCGTTCAGCGGCACGGTCCAGACGGACCCCGAGACCGGCCGCACCGACGGGCTGCTGGCGAAGCTCCAGGAGCACCCTGACGCTCTTCCCAAGGTCTTTTTCACCAACACCGGCTACGAATATTGGGGCCGCGCGGCGTCGCTCATCCACACCGCCCCGGACGGCCGCGCCGACGTGGCGCTGTCCCCGAGCGTCCGCCTCTACCAACTGGCCGGCGCCCAACACTTCGTCGACCGCTTCCCGCCCCAGCGCTCCGGAGCGCCCGACGAGCCGGACACCGCCTACCCGGCCGATCCGGCCGACTTCCTGTGGGCGCTCCGAGCGCTCCTCCTCGACATGGACGACTGGGTCGCCCGCGGCACCGAGCCGCCGCCCAGCCGGTATCCCAAAGTCGCCGACGGCACCCTGGTCGAGCCGGCCGACCTCGCCTTCCCGACCATCCCCTGGCAGCACGACGGTGAGGTGGTCCGTGTCGACGCCCCGCGCAACCCCCACCTGACCTACCGCGTCGACTACGGCCCCCGCTTCTGGCAGGACGGCCTCGTCACCAACCAGCCGCCGAGTGTCGGCAAACCCTTCGGCGTCCGCGTCCCCCAGGTCGGCCCCGACGGCAACCCCTTGGCCGGTCTCCAGATGCCCGAGATCGCCGTCCCTCTCGCCACCTACACCCCCTGGAACCGTCGGGCCGCGCGCACCGGCGCCCCGGACGAGCTCGCCGACTTCCGCGGCTCCTTCTTCCCCCTCCCGGTCACCGAAGCCCAGCGCCGCGCCACTGACGACCCCCGCGAATCGATCCAGGCGCGCTACGGATCCCGCGACGCCTACCTCGGCCGCTACGCCACCTACGCCGCTGCCCTCGCCCGCCAGCGCTACCTGCTGGACGAGGACCTGCCCGAGCTGCTCGAGCGGGCGGAGGCGCTGTGGGGCGTCGTGGTGGGCCGTGGACCAGGCGGCGACACGACAGGCCGGTGAGCCTTTCGCTGTCGGATCTCCCGCGGTCGCACGGCTGCTCGGGGTTCGTCGGTTCACCCCTGCTACGATCCGCTCCACGCCCACCGTCGGGCGTAGAAGGGAGCCCCCCATGAAAGTCGTTCTCGCCTACTCCGGAGGTCTGGACACCTCCGTCATCTTGAAGTGGATCCAGGAGCGCTATGACGCCGAGGTGATCACCTATACCGGCGACGTGGGGCAGGGAGAGGCGGAGCTGGCGCGTGCCCGACGCGGGGCGGAGCGGCACGGGGCGGCGGACGTGGTGATCGAGGACTTGAAGCGGGAGCTCGTCGAGGAGTGCGTCTTCCCGGCGCTCCGGGCGAACGCGGTGTATGAGTGGTACTACCTGCTGGGGACGGCGCTGGCGCGGCCGGTGCTGGCTCGCGGGCTGGTGCGGGCAGCGGAGCGGGCCGGGGCGGACGCGATCGCCCACGGGGCGACGGGGAAGGGCAACGATCAGATCCGGTTCGAGCTGGCGGCCTATGCCTTGAAGCCGGACGTCCGGGTGATCGCCCCGTGGCGCGAGTGGGAGTTCCGCGGGCGCAAGGACCTGCTGGCCTACGCCCGCGAGCACGGCATCGAGACGCCGGCGGCGGGCGCCGAGGAGCCGCCGTTTTCGACCGACGACAACCTGATGCACATCTCCTACGAGGGCGGCGTGCTCGAGGACCCGTGGGCGGCGCCGCCGAAGGGGATGTACCGGATGACCGTGGACCCGGAGGAGGCGCCGGACGAGCCGGAGCGGGTGACGGTGACCTTCGAGCGCGGCGACCCGGTGGCGGTCGACGGTGAGAAGCTGGCGCCGGTGGCGCTGCTGATGCGGCTCAACGAGATCGCCGGGCGCCACGGCGTCGGCCGGGTCGACATCGTCGAGAACCGCTATCTCGGCATGAAGAGCCGCGGCTGCTACGAAACGCCGGGCGGCACGCTGCTCCACCACGCGCGGCGGGCGGTGGAGTCGATCACCCTCGACCGGGAGCTCCACCACCTGCGCGACGAGCTGGTACCCCGCTACGCCGAGATGATCTACAACGGTCTCTGGTTCAGCCCGGAGCGCGAGGCCCTGCAGTCGTTCATGGACAGCGTCCAGCGGCGGGTCAACGGCGAGGCGCGGCTCAAGCTCTACAAGGGGCAGGCGACGATCGAGGGCCGCCGCTCGGCGACCCACACGCTGTACGACGAGGCCACGGCCACGTTCGAGGCGGACGACGTCTACGACCAGTCGGACGCCACCGGCTTCATTCGCCTGCGGGCGCTCCGCCTGCGAACCCTCGCGGCCCGGCGGATCTCGGAGGGGGAGTGAGCCTCCGGGGGCGCTTCGGCGGGCCGGCCGACGAGGCGTTCCAGCGGTTCTCCTCGTCGATCGACGTCGACCTGCGCATGGCGGCCGAGGAGATCGCCGCGTCCAAGGCGCACGCAACCATGCTGGGCGAGGTGGGAATCCTGACTGCGGAGGAGGCGGCGCGGCTGGTCGAAGGTCTCGAGTCGGTCGGCCGGGAGCTCGCCGACGGCGGGTTCCGTCCGGGCGACGAGCTCGAAGACATCCACATGGCGGTCGAGGCGCGCCTGGTGGAGACTCTGGGCGAGGTGGGGCGCAAGCTCCACACCGCCCGATCCCGCAACGACCAGGTGGCGACCGACGTCCGGCTCTGGCTCAAGCGCCGGGCCGCGGATCTGGACGCCGCGCTCGCCGCCCTCGTCGCCTCCCTGCTCGACCGGATCGAGGCCGACGGCCGGACGCTCATGCCCGGCTACACCCACCTGCAAAGGGGCCAACCGATCCTTCTCGGGCATCATCTGCTGGCCCACGCCTGGCCCCTGGTGCGCGATCGGGGGCGCCTCGCCGACGCCGTCGCCCGCCTGGACGAATGCCCCCTCGGCGCCTGCGCCCTGGCCGGCACGCCCCACCCGATCGACCGCCGGCGGACGGCGGAGCTGCTCGGCTTCGCCCGGCCGGTGGCCAACGCCATGGACGCCGTCGCCGCCCGCGACCACGAGCAGGAGGTGGTGGCGGCCTGCGCGATCCTCATGACCCACCTCTCGCGCCAGGCCGAGGAGCTGGTGCTCTGGTCCATGGCCGAGATGCGCTTCGTCCGCCTCGGCGAAGGATTTGCCACCGGCTCGTCGATCATGCCCCAGAAGCGCAACCCGGACGCGGCCGAGCTGGTCCGGGGCAAAGCGGCTCGGGTGCATGGGGATCTCGTCGCCCTGCTCGCCCTGGTCAAGAACCTGCCCCTGGCCTACAACCGCGATCTCCAGGAGGACCGGGAGCCGCTCTTCGATGCGGTCGAGACGGCGATCGACTCCTGCCGTCTGATGGCCGGCGTCTGGAGCACCTTGGAGGTGGCGACGGACCGGTTCGAGACGGAGCTGGCCGGCGACTTCAGCCTCGCGACCGAGCTCGCCGATCTGCTGGTGGAGGAGGGGGTGGCCTTCCGCGAGGCCCACGAGGCGGTCGGAGGGCTGGTGCGCCGCCTGGACGAGGCGGGTCGCGACCTCGCCGGGATCGACCTGGCGACGCTCCGCTCCGCCCACCCCGCCTTCCCCGATCACGCCCTCGAGCGCCTCGACCCGCGCCGCGCGGTCGAGCGCCGCGTCTCTCTCGGCGGCACCGCCTGGAGCGCGGTCGAGCGCCAGGTGGCGGCACTCCGCTCCGGCCGCGTCTGATCCCCGCGGCGCTCGCCCCCTCGCCTCGGGTCGCGCACAACGGGCCGTTCGACGCGCTGCTCCGGAGCGCTTGACAAAGAGGACTAAATCAGTCCAGAATGGTCTCGTTGTTGTTGAGATTGAATCTCAATAACCGGCGGAGCCACGAATCCGACGAGAGTTCAGGCCGAGCCGAGCCGACGAGACAGCCGATCCATGGTCGCCGACGCCGAACGCAAACAGTTCATCGACTACATCCGGGAGCGGGGGATGCGGGTTACCCCCGAGCGGATGGCTCTGCTTGACGAGATCTATCGCCAGCACGGCCACATCGACGCGGAAGAGCTGCTCGACGGCGTCCGCGAGGCCGGCGTCAAGGCGTCGCGGGCGACGGTCTACCGGACGCTCGACCTGCTGGTCGACTGCGGCCTGGTCCAGCGTCAACGCCTGGGGCGCAACCACTACCTCTACGAGCACGTCCACGCCGGCCAGCGTCACGACCACCTGGCATGCCGGGTCTGCGGCCGGGTGGTCGAGTTCGTCAGCCCCGCGATCCAGGCGATGTTGAACGAGATCTGTCGCGCCCACCGGTTCTCCCGGAGCGACCGACAGCTTCAGATCCTCGGTCTGTGCGAAGCCTGCGCCGCCGAGGAGGAGAGCGCGGCCGCGCCGCGGTCGCTCGAGCCCGCCGCGGCGGGAGGGTCCCATGCTTGAGTCGTTGGTCATCACCCTGCGCGAGGGGATCGAGGTCGCCCTCGTGGTGGGCATCATCTACGCCTTCCTGCGCAAGGAGGAGCTGAGCCATCACCTGCGGGCGGTCTGGGCGGGGCTCCTCGCCGCGGTCGCCGCCAGCCTGGTGGGCGCCTGGGCGCTCCACTCGGTGGCGCTCAACGAGGAGGTCTTCGAGGGCGTCCTCTACGTCGCGTCCGCCGTCATGGTCTCGACCATGGTGGTCTGGATGTGGCGCCATGCCCGCTCGGTCTCCGGCGAGATCAAGGGCACCCTCGGGCGGATCGTCTCGCGCTCGAGCTCGCCGGCGGTGTTCGGCGGCATCTTCCTGTTCACCTTCCTGATGGTGGTGCGCGAGGGGGTCGAGACGGCCCTCTTCCTGGCCGCGGTGTCGCTGACCACGAGCGGTGTGATGACCGCCCTGGGCTCGATCATCGGCGTCGGCCTGGCGGTCTGGTTCGGCGTGCTGTTCATCCGCGGCAGCGTCAAGATGGACCTGGGGCGCTTCTTCAAGGTGACCGGCATCGCCCTGTTCATCTTCACCATCCAGCTCCTGCTCAACGGCTACCACGAGCTCTCCGAGGCCGGCTGGGTGCCGGCCAACGAGACCACCATGGCGACCGTCGGTCCGCTGGTGCGGAACGAGTTCTTCTTCATCGTCGCCGTCCTCGCCCTGCCGCTCATCGCCCTGGCCGTGCCGGGGCGAAACCGGCGGCAGGAGGCGCTCGCCGACGGGGCGGGGGCCGCCAACCCCGCCGAGAGGCGGCTGCGCGCGATCGAGGTCCGCCGCCAGACCCGGACCCGCCTGGCGGCCGGCACCCTGGGCGTGGTGATCCTGGCTCTGCTCGGCCTCGGCTTCACCTACGGCCACTCGGAGGAGGTGACGCCGGTCGAGGAGGTCCAGCCCGGCCCGGACGGCGCGGTGCACATCCCCCTCGCCGCCCTCGAGCCCGGCGAGCTCCACCGCTACGGCGTCGACCTGGACGGCACGACGGTTCGCTTCATCGCCATCAAGCTCGGCTCCGGCGAGATCGTGGCCGGTCTCGATGCCTGCGTCATCTGCGGCGACAAGGGCTACTCCCAGAGCGGCTCGGAGGTCTTCTGCCGCCACTGCGCGTCGATCATCAATCCGCCGACCATCGGCCAGCCCGGCGGCTGCAACCCGATCCCGATCGCGATCGACACCGCCGCCGGCGAGCTGGTGGTCCAGCACGCGGCGCTCGAGCAGGCGAAGCCGGTCTTCGACCACTCCACGGCCGGCCACCAGCACGGCTAGCGCTGTCGAAGGACCTTCCTCTCGTCCAGAGACGGGCCGCTGATACGACCATGTTCTTCCGACTGCTGATCGAGTCGTTCCGGCGCGGCCGCCGCTCCAAGGCGCTCGCCCTGGGCGCGGTCGTCCTCGGCACCCTGGCGGCGACCGCCTTGGCGGCCCTGGTGCTCGCCTCCGGCGATCGCTTCGCCCGCAGCTTGGCCTCCTACGGAGCCAACCTCCGGGTGGCGCCGGCCGACGGCGCCGCGACCCTGCCGGTGGCCGAGCTCGAGCGCCTCGACAAGATCTTCTGGCGCAACAACCTGGTGGCGATCGCGCCACTCCTGGAGCTGCGGGTGGAGATGCGACCGGCTGCCGCAGCCGTCGCCGGGGAGACCGACGCACCGACCGTCGCTCCGGTGGTGGGAACCTGGTTCGACCACCGGCTCGCCCACTGGACGACCGGTCTGCCGTCGACCCGGCCATCGCTGCCGGTCACCGGCCGCTGGCCCGCGGACGGGGCGTCGGAGATCGCGCTCGGGCGTCGGCTGGCCCAACGGCTCGGCGTCGCCGCGCCCTCGGGCGCTCTCGGCGAGCCTGTCTCGATCACCCTCACCCTGGACGGCCGCGCGGTCGACCTCGTTGTGGTCGGCCTGGTCGGCGGCGGCGGCGTCGAGGAGGAACGGGCCTACGCGCCGCTCCCACCGGTCCAGCGGCTGGCCGGGCCAGAGGCGGTGGACGAGGGGCGGATCACCAGCGCGGAGATCTTCGCCCTGACCGTGCCCGAGCCTTCCTTCCAGCGCCGGGATCCGGCGGCCATGAGCCCGGAGGAGTACGACGCCTGGTACTGCACCGCCTATCCCTCGGCGATCGCCCAGTCGATCGACGAGGCGCTGCCGGCGGCCCGGGCGGACGTGGTGCGCGCGGTGGCCGGCGCCTCCGGCGCGGTGCTGCTCAAGCTCCGGGCGGTGCTGCTCGGGCTGGCGGCGCTGACCGTTCTGGGCGCCTTCCTCGGAGTCTCTTCGACCATGACCGCCACCGTCCAGGGGCGCGAGCGCGAGCTGGCGCTGCTCTCGGCTCTGGGCTCGGAGCGCTCATGGATCGTCCGCTTCTTCCTGACCGAGGCGGCCCTGATCGGCATCGTCGGAGGGCTGCTGGGCGGCGCCGCCGGGCTGGCGGCTGGGCACTGGCTGGGCCGGGCGCTCTTCGGCCTCGCCGGGGCCTGGGTCCCGGTGCTCCTGCCCCTGGCCGTCGTCCTGGGGCTCGCCGTCGCCGTGGCCGGGACGCTCCGGCCGCTGGCGCGCGTGCTAGGGAGCGCTCCGGCGTCGGTTCTGGCTGGCGGGGCTGGCGGGGCCGGCGGCGCTGGGCGCCTCGACGGCCGGTCGTTCGGACACGCGCCAGAGAGGGCGCACCCATGATCTCTCGCCTGCTCTTCGGCAGCCTTCGACGGCGTCTCCGCCATCTGGCGCTGATCGCGGTCGCCACGACCGTCGCCGCGGGCACGGTGGCGGCGACCGCCGGTCTCGGCGCCCGGCTCGAGGCGGGCCTCCAGAGCGCGCTCCACGAAGCCGGCCCGAACCTGGTGGTGCGCCCCCAGGTGGGCGGTCCGGACCGTCTGCCGGCGGCCGCGCTCGGCGCGGTCGAGTCCACTCCGGGCGTGCTCGTCGCCGCCGCGGTCGCCGAACTTCCAGATGAAGTGCCGGACGGCGGCCCGGCGGCCGGTGTGCCGGTGGTCGCGGTCTCTCCCCAGTTCTTCTCCCTCCACCCGGACTGGCAGATCGACGGCCGCCCGCCGGCTCCGGGCAAGGACGGCAGAGAGGCGCTGGTCGGCGCCCGCGTCGCCGCGGATGTGCTCGCCTGGCTGGAGTCTGGGGGAGCGGGGGGCGATCTGCAGGTGGTTGGCCGTATGACCACCGGGGAGGAGCTCGACCGGGCGGTTGTCGTGGCGCTGGACGGAACGGCGATCGTGGCCGGCCCCGATCGGATCGATCGAATCGAAGTCCGGGCGGAGGCCGGCCGGATCGAGCAGGTCGCCGCGGCGGTCGAGCGTCGCCTGGCCGGCGCCGAGGCTCGCCCGCTGGCCCGCGTGACCGCCACCGACGCTCGCCTGACCCGCAATCTCCAGGCACTAATGGCTGGGGTGGGCGGCATCTGCCTGCTGCTGGCCCTGGTCACGGTGGCCTCGGCGACCCTCGCGCTGCTCGAGGAGCGGCGCAAGGAGATGGCGCTCTTCCTGTCGCTCGGCTACACCGGGCGCTGGGTCCAGGGGCTGGTCACCGGCGAGCTGTCGCTCATCGGCCTGGCCTCGGTGGTGGTCGGCTCTCTGGCGGGGGAGGCGGCGGCGGCGGCGCTGGCGCGCGAGCTCCTGGGGCTCGCCGCGTCGTTCGCTCCGAGCCTCGCCGGAGTGTCCGCGGGGCTGCTGGTCGTGGTCGCGGTGATCGCGGCGGCGGCGGCCCTAGTGCGCCGCCGGGTGGAGCGGCTCGACCCGGCCTTGGTGCTCCAGGGCCACTGATCGCGATGCGACGGATGAGACACCACGCGAGGACGGGAGAAGGAGATGGCAACGTGGCGCTGATCGACTTTCAGGACGTGGTCCGGGCCTTCGGCCGGCAGACTGCCCGGAGCGCCCCGCCGGTGCGGGCGCTCGATGGGATCTCGCTCGCCGTCGAGGAGGGGGAGTGGGTGGTCGTCATGGGGCCCTCGGGGTCCGGCAAGACGACGCTCCTCAACCTGCTGGCCGGCCTCGACCGCGCGACCGCGGGCCGGGCGACGGTCGCCGGCGTGACCGTCGACGAGCTCGGGCCCCGGGAGCTGGCGAAGTTCCGGCGCGAGACGGTCGGGCTGATCTTCCAGGAGTTCCACCTGATCCCCTATCTCACGGCGCTCGAGAACGTCATGCTCGCCCAGTACGTCCACAGCATGACCGACCGGGACGAGGCGCGCCAGGCCCTCGAGCGGGTCGGCCTGGGCGAGCGGTTGGGGCACCTCCCGAGCCAGCTCTCGGGTGGCGAGAAACAGCGCGTCTGCGTCGCCCGGGCGTTGATCAACCATCCGCGCCTGATCCTCGCCGACGAGCCGACCGGCAACCTGGACGAGGCCAACGAGCACCAGGTGCTCGAGCTGCTGAGCGACCTCCACCGCCAGGGCTATACGCTCGTGGTGGTGACCCACAACCCCGAGGTGGCGAACCTGGCCGACCGCGTGATCCACCTGGAGCACGGCCGGATCGCGGACGATCGTCGGGCGGCCTCGGTGGCCGCGCCGCGCCCGCTCCAGGCGGTGCCGAGCGTCTGACCCTCCGGTCTCGCCGCGTCCTCCTCCGACCGGTCCTGTGTCGGACCTTCGATTCCGTTCGACTGTCATGGCAATCCGCGTAGACACTGTCCGTCGGGTCGCCCCGCTCCTATTCGTGCTCGGGTTCCTCGGGCCCCTCGGTCTTCTCGGTGTGGCCGGACCGGTGGCGGCGCAGGCCGGCGGTTCGGAAGGCGCGCAGGCGGCGGCGACCGCCACGGTCGAGCGCACGCTCTACCTGATGGGGACGCGGGCCGAGCTCCGGGTCGAGGCGACGGACCGGGCGGCGGCGCTCGCGGCCAGCGAGGCGGCGGTTCAGGCGCTCGAGGCGAGCGAGGCGCGGCTGTCCACCTGGGCCGCGCCGGCTCCCGGCGGGCCGGCGGGCGAGCTGGCCCGGCTGAACCGGGCGCCGGTGGGCGAGCCGATCGCGCTTTCGCCCCGGCTGGCCGACGAGCTCCGGCGGGCGGAGGACTGCCGCCGGGCGACCGGCGGAGCGTTCGATCCGGGCGTCGGGGCCCTGGTCGCCGCCTGGGGGCTGCGCGACGGCGGGCGGGTCCCGACGACGGCGGAGATCTCCCGGGCCCTGGAAGCGGACGGCGGAGATCTCGAGCTCGACTCGACGCCGCGCGGCGTGGTGGCGGTTCGCCGGGCTGGCGGCCTGGTGCTCGACGAGGGCGCCTGGGGCAAGGGCGCCGGTCTCGACAGCGCGCTGGCGGCGCTCGACGCCGATCCCACGGTGCTCGCCGCCGACCTCGACCTGGGCGGCCAGGTGGCGGTGCTCCGGCGCTCCAGCGGAGCGGGCGCCACCGCGAGCACCGGGCCACCTTCGCGGGCGGCCGACCTCGCCGACCTCGCCGTCCTCGCTGTGCTCGACTTGGCCGACCCGCGGGACCGGGAGAGGGTCGTCGCCCGGATCGAGATCCCGTCGGGCTCGGTCGCCACCTCGGGCAACTCCGAGCGCGGCCTGGTGGTGGACGGCCGGCGGATCGGCCACCTGCTCGATCCGCGGACCGGCCGGCCGGCACCCGACTTCGGCAGCCTCACCGTCTGGGCGCCGACGGCGCTCGAGGCCGACTGCCTGGCCACCGGGCTCTACGTGCTCGGCCCCGACGCCGCCCTGGCCTGGGCCGAGGCCCACCCGGGCATCGAGGTGGTCGTGGCCCGGGCCGAAGGCGACGGGGTGATCCTGGAAGCGACGCCTGGGATCGAGCCCAAGCTCGAGATCCTGGCCGGCAACGCCGAAGTCGTCTCCGGGCGGGGGCGTCCCTTTCCCCCCGGAGGGCGGGAAAGGGATCGAGGGATTGGGGGGAGATCCAGAACGAGTTTCGCCCCCGGCCGAGGATGCCGGGATGAAGGCGGGAGCAGGGGCCGGGAGGTCCGTGGCTGCGGAGGATCCGAGCCCCTGCTCTCCAGAGGACCGTGGCGATCGCGTCAGCGCGCGGTGCCACGAACCCCGCGCGGACTCTCATCCGCGCAGTTGAGGAGTATACCTGCCCATGATTGCACGACCGAGAGAGGGACGACGGCCGTTGCGCGCCGTCGGATTCGCGCTGGCACTGCCGCTCTTGGTGCTCGCCGGCCTGGCGTGGAACGCCGCGCCGGCCGCCGCCCAGGAGATGGGTGAGCAGGCGAGCCAGCAGACCCAGATCGAGGAGCTCCGCCGTCAGGTGGAGCAGATGAAGCAGGAGCTCGAGGAGCTCCGTTCGGAGAAGAGCGAGACGTCGGAGAAGACCTCGATGGCAGCCGAGGCGGAGTCCGAAGGCTCGCCGACCGCGTCGAGCCTGGACCGGCGGCTGGCGGAGATCGAGCGCCAGATCGAGGTGCTGGCCGGCGAGGTCGAGCGCGAGCAGCTCGGCGAGGCGGCGCCCACCGCCGCGAAGAGCGAGCACGGCTACGGTCCGGCCGCGTCCAAGATCTACCGGACCGGCCAGGGCCTGTCGATCGGCGGCTACGGCGAGATGCTCTACCAGGGCTACGACGGTACCCTCGACGACGGCACCGACGCCGGATCGAACGACCAGCTCGACTTCCTGCGGGCGATCGTCTACTTCGGCTACAAGTGGAACGACCACTGGCTGTTCAACTCCGAGATCGAGCTCGAGCACGCCAGCACCGAGGACGGCGGCGAGGCCGCGGTCGAGCTCGCCTACCTGGACTACCTGTGGAAGCCGGAGCTCAACGCCCGGGCCGGCCTTCTGCTGATCCCCATGGGCTTCATCAACGAGCTCCACGAGCCGACCACCTTCCTCGGCGCCCGGCGCCCGGACGTGGAGCGGTTCATCATTCCGACCACCTGGCGCGAGAACGGCTTCGGCCTGTTCGGCGAGGCCGGGCCGGTGTCCTACCGCACCTACGTCGTCAACGGCTTCGAGGCGGACGGATTCACCGCGGACGAAGGTCTGCGCGAAGGCCGCCAGGCGGGGGCCAAGGCCAACGCCGAGGACCTGGCCTGGGTCGGGCGTCTCGACTACTCGCCGGTGCCGGGCCTGCTGCTGGGCGGCTCCGCCTACGTCGGCAGCTCCGGGCAGGGCCTGGTCGGTCCGGACGGCGAGCCGGTCGACGTCGGGACGACGATCTACGAGGGGCACGCCGAATGGCGCTGGCGCGGTCTCGAGCTGCGTTTCCTCGGCGCCCGGGCGGACCTCGACGACGTCGCCGCGCTCAACCGGACGCTCGACCGCACCGGCACCGAGTCGATCGGCGACGAGCTCTCCGGCTGGTACGCCCAGGTGGGCTACGACGTGCTCAGCCATCGCGGCTCGAGCCAGGAGCTCATCCCCTACGTCCGCTGGGAGCAGCTCGACACCCAGAGCTCGGTGCCCGCGGCCTTCCTCCGCGACCCGGCCAACGACCGGGAGAGCCTGACCCTCGGCCTGGCGTGGAAGCCGTTCCCCCAGGCGATCGTCAAGGCAGACTACCAGGACTACGACAACGGAGCCGGAACCGGTCTGGACCAGCTCAATGTGGCACTCGGTTACATCTTCTGACGTGCGCCGAAGCTGCCGACGCACGCTGACGGCGGCTGTGGTCCTCGGCGCCCTGGTCCTCGGACCGGGCGCCGCGGCCCCGGCCGCCGCCCGCGTCCTGCTGACGGTCGACGAGGCGCTCGGCCTGGCGTTTCCGGGCTGCGACGTCGACCGGGGCACGGTCTTCCTGACCGAGGACCAGGTGGCGCGGGCGGCACAGATCTCCGGCCAGGAGGTGCCGAGCGCCCTGGTCCATCCGTACCGGGCCACCTGCGACGGCGCTCCCGCCGGCACCGCCTACTTCGATACCCACCGGGTGCGGACGCTGCCGGAGACCCTGATGGTGGTGGTCGCCCCGGACGGCTCGGTGGAGCGGATCGAGGTCCTGTCGTTCAAAGAACCGCCCGAGTACATGCCCCGGGAGCTCTGGTACGAGCAGTTCCTCGGCGAAGCGCTGACCCCGGAGCTCGACTTGAAGCGCCACATCCGCCAGGTCACTGGCGCGACTCTGACCGCGCGGGCGACCACCGCGGCAGTGCGCCGGGTCCTGGCGATCGACCGGGTGATCAGCCAGGAGGCCCACCCGGACGAGACGGAGCCGGCGCTGCCGAAGGAGCCGGAGGAGGAGTGAGCCGATGAGCCGTTGGGAGCAGTGGATGGTCCACGCCGCGACCCTGCTGGTGGGCGGGACCGGCCTGGTCTACGCCTGGATGAAGTACTGGCTCGAGCCGTCCGACCCGTATGCGGTGGTCAACCACCCGCTCCAGCCCCAGGTGCAGCACCTCCACGTGCTGGCGGCGCCGTTGCTGGTCTTCGGCGTCGGCATCATCTGGCGCGACCACGTCTGGAAGCACTGGCGGCGAGGAGTGCGCTCCGGGCGGCGCTCGGGGGCATCGATGCTGTTGACCGCGGCGCCGATGGTGGTCTCCGGGTATCTCATCCAGACGACGGTGACCGAGGGGTGGCGCTCGGCGTGGGTGGTCGTGCACCTGGTGGCGTCGGGCCTCTGGCTGGTCGGGTACCTGGGGCACACGGTCATCCTGCAGCGCCTGCGTGCCCGCAAGCGCCAGGCCGCCGCCCGCGCGCCCGAGCGCGTCCGCACGACCAGCGCCTGAGGTCGTGGGAGTCTGCCGAGAGCGGACCGTTCGCCTTCCCCCGCCGCGGACTATCCGAGCTTCGCCTTGTACAGCAGCGGCACGCCGAGGGGGTTGGGCTCGAAGTCCTGGAGGCGCGGCGTGTAGACGTAGGTCGTACCACCGTACAGGAGCGGCAGCAGCGGCGCCTCGCGCGTCACCAGGTCGCGAATGGCATTGCGGGCCGCGTCGCTCGACTCGGCGCGGAAGTGGTGGAGCGCCTCGGTCATCTCGCCGTTGGCCCAGCGGGCGAGGTTGGCGTGGACGACGATCGGCTGCCGTGGCGACGGCACCGCCTCCGGCGAGAGCACTGCCTCGAGGAAGTCCGCCGGGTCGGGTGTGTCGGCGATCCAGCCGGCCAGCACCATGTCGTACTCGCCGCGGGCGATCGCGCGGTAGTACTGCTCGCTGCTCGGGGCCTGGACCACGTCGACCGCGATGCCGAGCTCGCCGATCTGCCGGGCGACCGCGTCGGCCGCCGCCCACGGATTGGGCAGGTAGGGGCGGGGGCCGTAGATCAAGAGCAGGGAGAGGCGGTCCGGCCGCGGCACGCCGGGCTCGGCGAGCAGCTTCCTGGCGGCAGCCGGGTCGTGGGCGATGCCGTCTTGCCAGCGGCCCATGAGCGGTGGCAGCAGGCTGGTGGCGGTGAAGGTGAGCGGGTTCGGGTAGGTGGTCTGGGCCACCGCCTTGCGGTCGACCGCCATCGCCAGGGCACGCCGCAGCCTGGCGTCGCGCAGCGCCTCGTGCTCGGTGTTGAAGTAGAGGATGGCGGTCGAGCTGCCCGGCTCGAGCCACTTGCGCATACCGCGTACCTGGCCCATCGCCTCCCGGGAGAGCACGTTGGTGAAGTCGACCTCGCCGTCGGCCAGCGCTTCGATCAGCGCCCGCGGCTGGCCGTCCTCGTCCAGGGGATAGGTGGTGAAGACGAGCTCGTCGATGCCCACCGGCTGGCGGAAGCGAGGGTTCTTGACCAGGCGCACCTTGCCGGGCCGGGTGTCCGGCGCCGGCAGGTAGGGGCCGGTGCCCAGCAGGTCGGAGCCGCGGCGCAGCATGACGCTCGCGTAGCGCTGGGTCAGCACCAGGTCGAAGCGGGCGTTGGGCCGCTTGAGTCGGAAAACCACCCGGTCGCCGCGGCTCTCCGCCTCGGCGTGCTCGTTGAAGAGCCGCGAGTCGGCCAGGCTCTCGGCGACCCGGTCGGCGGTGACCTCCGTGCCGTCGGAAAAGGTCACGCCGCGGCGCACGGCGGCCGAGTAGACCGGCCGGTCGCCGCCCGACGACTCCAGCCGGAGCGGCTCGGCGCAGAGCATCGGCTCCGGCGCCTCGGTGCCGGTCGTCGGGGCGTAGGGCGTCTCGTAGACCTGGGCGACGACGAAGGCGCTGACGAAGTCCTGGGCGTCGCGCGGGTCGAGGTGGTGGGGAGAGGTGATGAGCCCCACCCGGAGCGAGGTGTCCACTCCGTCGGGTTCAGCTGTCATGGCTCGACTCTACTTCAGATCGCGCGCCACCAGTTCCGTCATTGCACTAGTTGACCACGACGAATGTCGTCTGATCGACCCCGGTGTTGCCGTTCGACGGATCGTAGGCGTAGACCACCGCCTGGTAGGTTCCCGCTTCCGGCGCCGTCCATTCGACGGCGAACTGGCTCGTGCTGCCGGCGTAGGCCAGGGGCACGGTCGCCACCCGCTCACCGGCCCGGTAGACGATCGCCGCGACCTCGAGCTTGTCCGCGTCCCACAGGCCGCCGGGCTCGATCGGGCAACCGCACATCATGGTCACGTTCGCCTCCAGCCGGACCGTCTGGTCGCCGAGCCGGACGTGGGAGGGAGGAGCGAGCACGTCGACGACGAAACCGGGCATCTCGAGCAGCAGGCCGTCGCCACCGGTGAGGTCCTTGCCCGGCACGATCCACTGGGTCGCCGACACCTCGTTGGCCGCCTGGCGCTGGGCGAGCGGGCCGAGCGCCGTCACCCGGATCCGGCGCGGAGCCGACAGCTCGAGCGTGGTCGTGTAGACCGCCGCGCCCTCGGTCGAGAGGACGCGCGGACGGACGTGGCTCTGCTTCATGATCCGGGCGGTGTCGCCGGTCGATCCGCTGGTCGTGCCGTGGGCCAGGAGCTCTCCGGTGTCGGCGTCCTCGACGGTGATCGACACTCCGCCCATGGAGGTGCCGATGAACTTCGCCCCCTTGCTGATCACCCGGACGTCGATCGTGGTGGGGACGGGAGCGGGCTCGGCCTGTGCCGGCGGTGCGGCGAGGGCGGCGAGGACGGTCAAGGCGCTCAACGCGAGGACGAGACGGGTGGCGGGGCTGAGGGTCGCGGAGCGGCGTGGGTGGTTCGCTCGGGGTCTCACGGTGGTTCCTCCTGGCTCGGGGTTCTCCTGGGGTGGCCCGACGGATCGTCGACGTCCGCCGGGTCGATTCTACGCCGCCGACGGGCGGCTGCCGCCCCTCCGGCGGGGCGGCGCCCGCCGCGTCCGCCGGTGGTAGGGTCGGTCCATGCGGGGAAGCGCCGCCCAGGCGGCCGACGTGCTGGCCCATGGCTTCGACGATTACCACCAGCGCTACCGGGGCGTGACGCGGCGCGCGCGGGACCGCTTCGAGCGCCGCGAGTGGCAGGGCATCCGCCGGGACACCGTGGAGCGCCTGAACCTCTACGAACGGTGCGTCGGCGAGACCCTCGACGCGCTCCGCTCGGTGGTCGGCCCGCGGGTTTCCGATCCCGACTTCCTCCGCGTCTTGAAGGACGCCTACACCGAGGTCATCCTCGGGCGCAACGACTTCGAGCTCGCCCAGACCTTCTTCAACTCGGTCAGCCGTCGGCTGTTGCCCCACCTGGGCCTCGCCCCGGGGATCGACTACCTCTCGCGTGACTTCCCGCTGCCCTTCCGCGGCTGGGAGATGGCGAGCGCCCGCATGTACGGGGTCCACCGGATCGACGGGACCGTGGTCGCCAAGATCCTGCGCGAGACCGGGCTGCGGGTGCCGTTCCGGGACCTGACGGGCGACTCCGTGCGGGTCGCGGAGCGGGTGGACGCCGCGCTGGTCGAAGCCTTCGGCCGCCCCGAGATCGAAGCGCTCGACGTCCTGGCGCCGCTCTTCTTCCGCAACAAGGCGGCCTATCTCGTGGCCCGGGCGCGGGTCCGCGACCAGGTCCTGCCGCTGGTCCTGGTCCTGCTCAACGAGGAGGAGGGGCTCCGGGTCGACGCGGTGCTCACCTCAGAGGACCTGGTGTCGATTCTCTTCAGCTTCGCCCGCTGGTACTTCCACGCCGAGGTCGAGAGCCCGCGCGAGGTCATCGGCTTCCTCCACTCGCTCCTGCCGCGCAAGCGGATCGCCGAGCTCTACATCTCCCTCGGATACCACAAGCACGGCAAGAGCGAGTTCTACTCGGATCTCTCGAGCGTCATCGCCGAGAGCCGGGAGCACTTCGCCGTCGCTCCGGGCGAGCGGGGCCTGGTGATGTCGGTCTTCCACCTGCCGGACTACGAGTTCGTGTTCAAGGTGATCAAGGACTCGTTCCCGCTCGAGAAGAGCACCACCCGCGAGCGCATCCGGGAGAAGTACCGCCAGGTCCTCTTTCACGACCGGGTCGGCCGGCTGGTCGACTTCCAGGAGTTCGACTACCTGACCTTTCCCCGCGAGCGCTTCTCGGACGCCCTGCTGTCCGAGCTGCTGGCCGAGGCGGGCCGCACGGTGCTGGTCGACGACGACCGGGTGGTGGTGCGCCACGCCTACGTCGGACGGCGGGTCGAGCCGCTCGATCTCTACATGCAGCACGCCTCGGACGCCGAGCGCGAGGCGGCGGTGATCGACTGGGGCGACACCTTGAAGGACCTGGCGGCGGCCGACATCTTTCCGGGCGACCTGCTGCTCAAGAACTTCGGCGTCACCCGCCACGGCCGGGTGGTGTTCTACGACTACGACGAGCTCGTCTCGCTCGAGGACTGCAACTTCCGGCGTATCCCGCCGCCGCGCGACCCCGCGGACGCCATGGCCGATCAACCCTGGTTCTCGACCGGTGAGGACGACATCTTCCCCGAAGAGTTCGAGCGCTTCCTCCAGTTTCAGGGCCGGGACCGGGAGGTTTTCTTTGCCCACCACGCCGACCTGCTGGAGGTCGACTTCTGGCGCTCGATGCAGGAGCTCAACCGCGGCGGAGAGGTGATCGACTTCTTTCCGTACCCGGAAGCTGTGCGGCTCAAGCGGGAGCGTCAGCCGGCAGCGACGAACGAGTCGTAGCAATCTCGGAGCGCCCGCTCGACGTACTTCGGCACCACCGCTCCCCGCCACTGGGCCTGGAAGTCGGTGTTGTCCATCGGCGTGGCGCCGCGACGGGCGAGCCGGGCGGCCTCGGCGATGGTCTCGTCGGTGAGCTTCTTGCCGAGCAGCACCGCCGCGGCCTTCTCGGCCGGGAGCGGCCGTGAGGAGACCGCCCCGAGGACGATCTGGGCGTCCTCGATCGTGCCGTCGCCGGCCAGCCGGAGCGCCGCCGCCACCGACAGCACGGCGAAGTCGATCGACCCCCGGCGGCGCAGCTTGTGGAACGAGCTCACCAGGTGATCGCGGCTCGATTCGGCCGGCACCAGGATCTCGGCGACCAGCTCGTCGGGCCGCTTGGTCAGGTAGTCGATGCCGTCGTCGCGGTAGAGCTCGAGCAGCGGGATCGTCCGCTCGCCCTCGCTCGAGACCAGGCGGACCCGGGCGCCCAGGGCGATCAGCATCGGTGCCGAGTCGCTCGCCGAGTGGGCCCAGCAGCGGGGCGAGCTCGGCGCCACCCAGCAGGTCTCGCCGCACTCCTTCATGCAGTAGTCGATCGAGCGGCGCCACTCCTCCGTCTGGTTGTAGTAGGTGCAGCGGGTGTCGACGCAGACGTTGCCGCCGATCGTCCCCATGTTGCGCAGCGGGGGTGAGGAGATCGACTCGACCGCGGTGGCCAGGGCGGGGTAGCGCTCGCGGATCGCCGGATGCTCGGCGACCTCGGTCAGTGTCGACGTGGCGCCCAGACGGAGCTCTCTGCCGCTGCCGGAGCCCGAGCCGTCGGCCTGGATCGTCCGCAGATCGGCGATCCCCCCCAGCCCGACCACCACCTCGGCCGTCTGGTGGCGGCGCTTCATGTTCGGCCAGAGATCGGTCCCGCCGGCCACCGGGCGCACCCGGGTCGGCGACTCGCCGGCGCCCTCGGAGGCGCCCTCGGAGGTGAGGATCGCGGCGGCCTCCGCGAGGCTCTTGGCGGGGCGGAACGTGAAGCGGGGAAGACGCAGCATGGGGCGGAAGATCTCCTCTGGGGTCGGGCGCGGGCGCGCCGCGGGCTCACTTGGTGGTCAGCGACGCGATGTCCTTCTTCTTGAGTGCCTCGTCGCGCTCCATCATGGTGCCGGACGAGGAGCGCATGCCGCCGCGCAGGCGGTGCTTGTAATCGTTGATCGCCCGGCCGTCGCCGCCCTCCGCCGGGGTCGGGACCACCAGAGTCTCGCCGAAGTCGACCTCCGGGAAGCTCTCCGGCCCGAACCGGGGCTCCTCGCCCTTGGCCTTTTTCTCGAGCGCCTTGGCGATCATGTGGGGGTGGATCGGCACCTGGTCGACCCGGACGCCGACCGCGTCGAAGATCGCGTTGGCCACCGCAGGCATGATCGGCAGCAGCGGCCCCTGGCCCACCTCCTTGGCGCCGAACGGCCCCGCCGGGTCCGGATCCTCGATGATGTAGCTGGTCACCGCCGGCATCTCTTCGAAGGTCGGGCTCTTGTACTCGAGCAGCGACGGGTGCTTGTGGACCAGGGCGCCCGAGAGGTGCTTGGGCAGGCGGCGGTAGACCTGCTCTTCCATCATCGCCTCGCCGAGGGCCATGTAGACGCTGCCTTCGATCTGGCCCATCACCAGCGCGGGGTTGATGCACTTGCCGACGTCGTGGGCGATCCACACCGTCTCGACTTGGAACAGGCCGGTGTCGGAGTCGACGACTGTCTCGACCACCGCGGCCGAGTAGGAGTAGGTCGGCGACGGGCCGACGCCGGCGCCGCGGTAGCGGCCCGGGGAGCGGGGCGGGATGTAGGAGCCGGTGGTTCCCAGGGTGCCGAACATGGCTTCCGCGGCGATCACCGCCTCCTCGAACGACACCCCGGTTTCGGGGTCCTCCGTGTCGAACACCCGCCGGTCGGCGAAGACCAGGCGGCCTTTGGGGACCTCCAGCTTCTCGGCCACGGCGCGGGCGATCAGGTCGCGCGCCCGGTCGGCCGCCTCGAGCGCCGCGTTGCCCACCATCAGAGTCACCCGGGAGGAGTAGCTCCCCAGGTCGACCGGCGTCAGATCCGTGTCGGCGACGCACAGGCGGATGTCGTCGAGGGCGATGCCCAGGACCTCGGCGACCACGGCGGCGAGCACCGAGTCCGACCCCTGGCCGATCTCCGACTCGCCGCAGAAGACGGCGACGCCGCCCGAGCGGTCGAGCTTGAGCTGGACCCCGGACTGGGGCATGTGGTTCCAGTAGATCGGCAGGCCGGCGCCGGAGAGGTAGGAGCCGCAGGCCAGGCCCAGGCCCCGGCCCTCCGGCAGCTTGCCGTAGCGCTCGCGCCAACCGGAGCCCTCGACCACCGCTTCGATGCAGCGGCCCAGGCCCATGGAGCCGATCTTGAGCCAGTTGGCGGTCACCGAGTCCGCCGGCGCCAGGTTGCGGAGGCGAAGGTCGGCCGGGTCGATCCCCAGGGCATGGGCGGCCTTGTCCAGGTGGGTCTCGAAGGCGAACCGGGGTTGCGGCGTGCCGTGGCCGCGCTTGGGCCCGCACGGCGCCTTGTTGGTGAACGCGCGCAGGCCATCGAAGCGGTAGGCCGGCAGGTCGTAAGTCACCGTCTGGAGCGCACCGGTGTAGTAGGTCGAGGCGACCCCGTAGGAGCCGTAGGCGCCGCCGTCGAGGGCGGTCTTCAAGTGCTGGGCGGTCATCGAGCCGTCCTTCTTGAAGCCGGTCTTGACCTGCATCAGCACCGGGTGGCGCCCGCGGTGGCAGTAGAAGACCTCCTCGCGGGTCAGGGTCACCTTCACCGGGCGGCCCAGCCGGAGCGCCATCGCCGCGGCGGCGATCTCGTGGTTGAACGGGTCACTCTTGCCGCCGAAGCCGCCGCCCACCGGCGCCGCTACCACCCGCACCCGCGAGGCCGGGAGCTCCAGCACCTTGGCCAGCGCGCGATGGAGGTAGTGGGGCGTCTGGGTCGAGGAGTAGACGGTGACCCGGCCCTCGTCCTCCGGCATTGCGACGGTGGCGTGCTGCTCCATGGGCAGGTGGGTGTTGCCCTCGTAGAAGGCCGTGTCCTCGATCACCAGGTCGGCTGCGGCGAAGCCGCCGTCGAGGTCGCCGAAGCGCATGGAGACGGTCTTGTGGAGGTTGCCGCGGTCGCCGTAGTCGTGGATGCGCGGTTCCGGGGTCTCGATCGCCTCGTCGACCGAAGCGATGGTGGCGAGCGGCTCGATCGCCACCTCGACCGCCAGCGCCGCCTCCCAGGCAGCGTCTTCGGTGGTGGCGGCGACCGCGACCACCGGGTCGCCGACGAAGCGCACCGTCTCGGGGCAGAGGGCGTGCTCGTCCTGGGAAACCGGCAAGATGCCGAAGGGGTTGGGCAGGTCCTTGCCGGTCAGGAAGCCCAGGACCCCGGGGATCGCCTCGGCCGCCGACAGGTCGATGCCGGTGATCCGGCCGTGGGGGACCGTGGAGCGGACCAGCCGCATGAAGCACATGCGGGGGAAGAAGAGATCGTCGGCGAAGCGGGTCGTGCCGGTGACCTTCGACCGGCCGTCGACCCGCCGAAAGGGCTTGCCGACGATGTTCTTCGCTTCGCGGACCCGCTCGTCGGGTCGCGGTTCAGGGCTCTTCTTCTCGACCGGTTCTGCCATCGTTCCTCCGGTCGGCGATTGTACCGGAGCGGAACGATCCCGACAGAGACCAGGCGAGAACGGGAGGGGGGGCGTCCCTTTCCCCCCGCCCAGGCCGACGCTCGTCGGCCGTTCTGGCCAGTGGGGAAAGGGACGCGTCGGGATTGGGGGGATCCAGACTACTGATCGAGGCAAGCCCCCCGCAGCGCCACCGAAAGCCGATGGAACCCGCTGTGCTCGGCCAGCACGGCGCCGTCGGAGCTGGGGAAGCGGATCGAGAGCGACCCGAACGGGGTGTCCTCGGGGACCAGGTCGGTGCTGGTCAGGCGGAACGAGCTCAGGTCGGTGCGGATCTCGAACGAGCGCACAGCCACGCCGGCCTCGTTGTAGACCGTTCCGATCGCGGTGGGGGGGTCGTAGCTCGCCGTGCCGGACGGCAGGTCGACCACGAACCGAAAGCTCGACTGGCCGGAGATCGCCTGGCTGTTGAAGAAGCGGGTGCTCCAGCCGGCGCACAGCTCGTTCTTCGGCGCGTCCAGCGACATGTCGATGAGGGTGTTGCCGGTGGCGTAATCGGTCGCCGGGTCGATGTAGAAGAAGTCACCGGAGAGCATCGCGCCGCCGTCGCCCTGGTCGCCGACGACCCCGAGGACCACCAGGCCGCGGGCGAATCCGTCGGAGTCCCTGGCCAGGCCCTTCACGTCACGAAGGTTGATGGTGCGGGTGGCGGACGGGGCGAGGGTCACGTCCTCACTCACCTCGACGGTGCCGCCCAGGGCCGAGACGTAGAGGATGCGCACGGGCAGCTCGGCGTTGGTCTCGTTGCGGACCGCCAGCATGGTGGTGGCACCGTTGGCGTTCGTCTTGTCGACCTCGAAGTAGGGGACGAGGAGGACGTCGGAGGCGCCGGAGGAGCGCTCGGCGACCGGGGCGAGCTCGGTACCGCCGCTGCCGACCAGCGAACGCAGAGAGGCGGCGCCGGCGGCGCTGGTGACGCCGGCGAGCTGATCGGCGTAGGCGTCCAGGTCCGGGATCGGCTCGTCGAGGAACTGGATGTCGATGGTTCCCTGGCCGGAAACGGCGGCTTCGACCGCCAGGATGGGAGTGGCGGTCATGAGAGCGAGAAGCGTCAGGCAGATCGGAATCGAATTCATTCTCATGGTCAACCTCCGCATCGAGGGTAGAGCAGGTCCCGTGCCAACTCCGCCGAGGTCGCGACGCGAGCTCCTGGTTGACTGTCTTCGCAGGGGGCGGAACGTGGGGAGTGTCGGGGGGCGACCGTGTGGTGTCTCACGCCCTGTCCGACAGGGCGGATGGCGCGCCGCGAGCGCGGATTCAGCGGCCGGACCCGGGCGGCTCGGGTGCGCCGTAGAGGCTGGCGTGAGCGGGCGTCCAGTCCTCACCACGCAACACCGCCGCCGCGCCTTCGACGGCCTCGAGGATCTTGATGTACCCGGTGCAGCGGCAGAGGTTGCCGGCGAGGGCGGCGCGGATTTCTTCCCTGTTCGGCGTCGGGTTTTTCCTGAGCAGGGCACGGGCCGCCATCAGGATGCCCGGAGTGCAATATCCACACTGGGCAGCACCCAGGTCTGCGAAGGCGGCCTGGAGGGGATGGAGCCGGTTGGCTTCCTGGAGTCCCTCGACGGTCTCGATCGACCGGCCGGCCATCTCGGCCGCCAGGACCAGGCACGAGAGGACGGGCTGGCCGTCGACGAGGACCGTGCAGGTGCCGCACTCGCCCAGCTCGCAGCCGTGCTTGGTGCCCGTGAGGCCGCACTCTTCGCGCAGGACCTCGAGCAGGGTGTGGTGGGTGGGGAAGACCACGGGGAGGTCTTCGCCGTTGACGCGCAGGGTGAGGGTGGTCAGGCGGTCGGACATCGGCCGCGATTGTGCCGCCCGGCGGCGAGGGGTGTCAAGGTGGGGGGAGAGTTGATCGGAGGGTCTGCCGGCAGACCCCCGCGGGTCAATAAAGAACGCCGGGGGGCCTGAGGAAGGCCCGCCCGGCGTGGTGTCGGGATCGGGGGCTGGGCTCCGGGGGCGGCTTGGCTTTGCCTCCCGGAGCCCTGGGGGTGGTTACCAGGTGAGCCCGACCCCGAAGTCCAGAATGTCGGCGTCGTAATCGTCGAAGTTGTACGCCTTCTCGTTGTAGTCGATGGTGCGATAGCCGACGCGGACGAGGTAGCCCTGGACGAAGTGGTACTCGCCGTAGAGCCGGTAGTCGTCGCGCTCGACGCCGAAGGTCCCGCTGTTGTCGTAGAGCCGTGCCTCGCCACCCAGCCACAGGCTCTCGGTCACCCGGTAGCGGATCATGCCGTCCAGGAAGTCCGAGTCCAGCCCGTAGTTGATATTGAACAGCACGCCGTCGTTGACGTCGTTGAGGATCGACCGGTCGATCTGAATGACCGAGTAGCCGAGCTGGGCGTCCAGGCGATCCTTGTGGTAGCCGGCGCGAGCCGTGTAGTACTCGTGGTCACCGTCCCAGCTCGAGTTGCTGTTCTTGTACTCGCTCTTCTGGTAGGTGCCGGAGACCCAGAACCCGTTGTCCAGACGGTAGCGGCCGGTGAAGCGGGTCCGCGTCCGGTCGGTGGCCGAGATCAGGGTGAACGGATCGTCGATCGAGCTGTCCTCGTAGTCGAGGGTGAGATCCAGACCCTTGATCGGCCGCCAGGCGACGGTCCCGAACAGGCCGTCGTTGTCGGTGGTCCGAGACTCCGGATCCTGGGCGTCGCCCTCCTCGACCGCCGAGTGCTTGACGTCACGGCTCTCGGTCCGTCCTCCCACCGTGATGGTGAAGTGGTTGGGGCCGCTCCACTGGACGCCGGCCTCGACGCCGTCGGTCTCGATCTCCCACCGGCCCCGGTTCGGGGTGCCGTCGAGAACGAAGTCGCCGCTCTGGTCGAGGTTGCGGTAGTAGTAGCTGCCCACCAGGGCCCACTGGTCGGTGAGGACGTAGGTCAGGTCGACGTCGTAGAGATCGGTGTCCCGGCTGATGGTGCCGTTCCCGGCGACGTCGGTGGTGTACGGAGAGCCGTTGAAGCTGGTGCCCCCGGCCTCCTCGGTGGACGACAGGTCCATGTCCAGGTTCTGGACAGTGCCCGATGCCCGGATGGTCAGACGCTCGACCGGCGTCGCCACGACCCGGACCGTGTGGTCCCAGCTCTCGAAGCTGTAGGGCTGGTCGAGGAAGAAGTAGTCGAGCACCGAGCTGCCGACCTGCTGGCCGGGGGAGAAGATCTCGTAGGCGTTGTCGTACTTCGAGTAGCGCTCGTCGAGGCCCAGGGTCACCTTGTCCCAGGCGTACTGGAAGCCGGCGTTGTACTGGTACTGGGTCTCGTCGATCGGCCGGTCGAGCTCGACCTCGTCGCGCTGGAGATCGAGCGTGGTGGTGCTGTCGCCGATCTTCGAGTAGCGGTCGAAGCCGAAGGTCAGCTTGGCCCGGGACGTGAGATCGAGCTTCAAGCTGGCGCGGTCGCGCACCCGCCGGAAGTCGAACGTGTGGAAGTCACCCGCCCGGCCGTTGCGCTCGCTCACCAGCTCCTCGGGGAAGAGCTGGTCGTTGTAGAAGTACTGGGACTCGGTGCGGTTGTATTCGAAGTCGAAGCGGCCGAACTTCTCGACCGCCAGGCGGATGCTCTCGAAGGGCTCGCCGCCGAGCTCGTTGACGTTGAGCTGGATCCGGTCGACGAAGTTGCGGAGCGTACCGTCGGGCGTCAGCGAGAGGTCGAGCTCCATCAGCCGGGGACCGTCGTCCAGGTTGATGTCCTCACGGTACTTGTTGACCTCGCCGTTGACATTGACGTCGCGGTAGCCGATCACCAGGCGTCCGTCGAACGTGCCGTCTTCCTCGGCGGAGGCACTCGGGCCGAACAGGACCGCGAGCCCCAGGACGAGTGCCGGCACCAGGACGATCGTCGTGCTGCGTGCAGTTCGTTTCATGGTGGACCTCGCTTACTGGAGGAAGAACGGGTTGAAGTTCGAGCCGTGGATCGACGAATGGCAGTTGGTGCAGTTCGCGTCCTGGCCGAAGCGGATGTTGTCCGGCGCGCCGGAGGTGTGGAAGCCCGGCACCTCGGAGTGGCACGAGTAGCAGAGCTGCCCGAGGTCTTGATAGAGCAGCATGTGCCGGTTCGGAGCGCCGTGGGGATCGTGGCAGGCGGTGCAGCCCTCGACCCGCGACGAGCCGTGCTCGAAGATGAAGGGCCCACCCTTGTCGGTGTGG
>CAWJLS010000005.1:0-582767 GCA_963843755.1 uncultured Acidobacteriota bacterium | reverse complement strand
CATCACGTTGTCGGGCTTCAGGTCCCGGTGGACGATGCCCTTCGCGTGGGTCGCCTCCAGGGCGCGTGCCACCGCCTCGGCGACGGCGAGCCGCGCCGAGGAGTCGAGCCCGTCAGCGAGGGCGCGGCGCAGAGTGCGACCCCGGATCAGCTCCAGAACCAGGAAGTCGCCGTCCTCGCCCTCCAGGTAGCCGTGGATCCGGCAGACATTGGGGTGGTCGAGCTGGGAGAGAAGCCGGGCCTCCTCCAGGAACCGCTCGCGGGCCCCGGCGCTCGAACGGTCGCTCCGGATCGCCTTGAGCGCCACCTCCCGCTCGAGCTTCTCGTCGAAGCCGACGAACACCGCACCCATCCCTCCCTCGGCCAGCTCGCCGGTGATCCGGATGTGGCCGATGCGATCGCCGGGCTGAATCAAGGCTTGATCCTCCTCGCGATCTCGTTCCACGCCCGCTCCAGATCCGGCAGGCGCTGCGCGCAACCACCCAGGTCGCCCCGCCGCGCCAGGGTGGCGACCTCGGCGGCCCGCTCCGCCAGGTCGGTGGCGCCGAGAACTCCGGCGCTCCCGGCCAGGGCATGGGACGCCGCCACCAGCGCCTCGCCGTCGCCCTCCGGCAGGGCTCGCCGGAGAGCCGCCACGTCGTCCGTCCCCTCTCGGACGAACGCGGCCGCGGTCGACTCCCCGGTCGTCGCGTCCTGGTCCCTCAGGGCCGCCAGGCGCGCTACGAAGTCGTCGCCGGCGGTCCCCGCCGCCTCGATCCCCAGGCGATGGTCGAGCACGGCGGCCAGCTCGGCAGTGCCGAAGGGCTTGGTGAGGTGCTGGTCCATGCCCGCGGCGAGACAGCGCCGGACGTCGTCGGGCTGCTCGTTGGCGGTGACAGCGATCACCGGAAGCCGCCGGCCGGCCCCGCCTGCCGCCTCCTGCCGGCGCAGCCGGCGGCAGGTTTCGAACCCGTCGAGGCCGGGCATCTCGCAGTCGAGGAGCACGGCGTCGAAGGGTTCCTCCCGGAGCCTCGCCAAGGCCTCCTCGCCGCCGGCCACCGCCTCGGCGGCGAAGCCCAGCTCGGAGAGCAGAGCCAGGCCCACCGAGCGGTTGGCGCCGCGGTCGTCCACCACCAGGATCCGGCGCTCCCGCCGGCCGAGCCTCCGGGCGGCATCGTCCGCTCGCGGCGAGGGGGTGGGAGAGGCGGCACCCGTGCCCCGGGCGCGCTCCAGGGGGAGCCGAAACCAAAAGGTCGAACCGACTCCCCGCGTGCTCTCGACGCCGATCTCGCCGCCCATCATCTCGACCAGGCTCTTGGAGATGGCCAGGCCCAACCCGGTGCCGGAGCGAACGCCGGAGCCCGAGCTGCCGGCCTGGCTGAACGGCTCGAAGAGCCGGGACTGATCCTCCGGCCGGACGCCCACACCCGTGTCGCGCACCTCGAAGCGCATCGAAGCCCCGGTGCCGACGCCTCCCGTGGCCTCTACGCTCACGGTCAGCGACCCCCGACGCGTGAACCGGATCGCGTTGCCGACCAGGTTGAGGAGCACCTGCCGCAGACGCACCGGGTCGCCGTGGAGCGCGTCCGGCAGCGAGGGGTCCACCTGCACGTGCATGGCCACGTCGCGCTGGACGGCGCGCGGCGCGAGCAGCCGTACCACCTCACCGGTCAGCTCGCGAAGCTGGAAGTCCCGGGGCCGGAGCCGCAGACGCGAAGCGTCGATTCGCGACAGGTCGAGGACGTCTTCGGCCACGGCGAGGAGGGATTCCGCGGACGCGCTCACCAGCTCGGCCTGCTCGCGCTGCTCCGACGTCAAACAGCTCCGGAGCAAGAGGTCGGTCATTCCCAGGATGCCGTGCATGGGGGCACGGATC
Organism: uncultured Acidobacteriota bacterium; assembly: GCA_963843755.1. GTDB lineage: Bacteria > Acidobacteriota > Thermoanaerobaculia > Multivoradales > DATKCC01 > CAWJLS01. The sequence continues at coordinate 580,913 of CAWJLS010000005.1, read as the reverse complement.
TCGTGGCTGACCCGGGCGAGCAGTCGGCTCTTGGCACCGTCGGCGGCCCGGGCGCTCTGCTCCGCCAGCTTCCGCCTCTCGAGCTCGCCTTCGAGGGCGTTCCAGCAGCGGTGCCGCAGCAGCAAGGCCGAGGCCGAGAGCGTGAGAACACCCAGGCCGGCGAAGCGGTAGGGGAAGTGTCGCGACGGCGCAGCGAAGACGAGGCAGGCCAGGACTGCCAGTGACAGCACGAGACCGGCGAGCCCCAGCCGATCGAGCCGGCGGAGACGGCGGTGCCGCCGGCGTTCATCGCGATCGTGCGTCAACGTCCACGTCCAGTGCGGTCGGTCCCAGAGCGTTCAGCGGAACCAGCCCCGCCTGCAGAGCGTGGAGCGCCGCCTCCACACGGTTGCTCACGCCCAGCTTGTCGAGGATGTGGCTCACGTGGGTACGCACCGTGATCTCGGCGATGGCGAGCTGGCAGGCGATCTCTCGGTTGGCGGCTCCCCGGGCGAGCAGCTCGAGCACCTCGTGCTCCCTGGGCGTCAGGGCTTCCGCGGCCCCGGCTACGGAACCCGGCCGGAAGTGGCCGAGGAGCCGGCGGGTGAGCTGCGGGGGAAGCCAGGCTTCGCCGCAGGCCACCCGGCGGATGGCCTCGACGAACTCCGCCTTGCGGGACGTCTTGGCGAGGAACCCCCGAGCGCCCGCCTCGATGGCCGAGAGAACCTCCGGCTCCGCGTCCGGGCTGGTGAGGGCGACGATGCCGATGTCGGGTTGCGCAGCGAGAATCCTTCGGGTGGCCTCGACGCCGGCGAGCCCGGGCAGCCTCAGGTCCATCAGGATCACGTGGGGTTCGTGGCGCGTCGCCTTCTCGATCGCCTGATTGCCGTCTTCGGCCTCGCTCACCACCTCGATGTCGGCGGCGTCCGCGAGCAACGCGCGGACACCCACACGCACCACGGGGTGATCGTCCACGACGAGAACCCGGATCGGCTCTACCGCATCTCCATTTCCCATCATTTCTATAAGAAGATATTTATGTTCGTTGATTTTGGAATTTTGCGCCATCGCTCTACTTTACTGCGATTCGCGCTCCATGTGCCGCCCGCCGGGGTGGGAGAGCTCATCCGTTCGTTGAGCGCGAATTCATCGAATTGCTGACGACAACAGCAGATCCCCCTCGCTAGTGTGTCCTCGTTCGCGCGATTCCTGCCGGCTCAACCGGAGCTCCGGCTGGACGAAACGAAAAGGAGAAGGTAGATCATGCGGAAACTACTCGTGCTCGCTCTGCTCGCGATGGTTCTGGGGACCTTCGGGACCTCGACCGCCTGGGCCGGCAAACAGACCATCTGTCACTTCCCGCCGGGCGATCCGGCCAACTTCCACACCATCACGGTCAGCGACAACGCCGTCGCGGCCCACGTGAACAACCACGGCGACCTCCTCGGCTCCTGCCTCGCGAACTGCGAGACGATCTGCGACGACGGCAACGCCTGCACCATCGACGTCGTGCCCGATCTCGACCAGTGCGTGTGCTTGCCAGAGCCGCGCCCCTCGGTCGATTGCGACGACGGCAACGAGTGCACGGCAGACGCCTGTGACCCCACCAACGGCACCTGTACGAACGATCCCGGCCCGCTCGACGGCACCGCCTGCGACGACGGGGATCCCAACACGACCGGCGAAGCGTGTGCCGGCGGCTCCTGTGTCTACTGCCCCTGCTTCTCGGTCGCTGACCTGGTCGCCGCCGGAGCCAACACGACCACCCTGTATTGCGGCGACGTCCCGGGATTCCCGGACCTGGCCGGAATCGTCTGGGGGAACGGCCAACAGGCCTGCTCGGGGACGCTCTGCGCCGGGCCCCCCCCGCAGTTGACTTGCGGCATCTCGACTCCCGTGCTGACGATCAAGAACGTCACCGCCCAGGAGGACCAGAACTGTCGGTCCGTGATCTACTCGTACTGCCCCAGCCCGAGCCCGGTCGCGCCGCTCACCAGCACGGAGTCCACGACCCCCTTCATCGGCAACTGATCCGGACCCTTCCGGATACCGGCCCGGTCCCCTTCCCGGGGGCCGGGCCCTTCTCGAGAACGTCCTGAGCAGACCTGGTCCACCCGCGGGCCGTGCGGCAGGGCCGGCGGCGCCCACCACGTCGAGATCGTCCACGCTCGCGTCGCACAGCGCCCTGGACGGAGGGGGTGCGGAAGGCTCCTGAGAGGCGATATCCTGGCAGGCCGCAACAGCTCTCCACCGGCGGTTCTCGCCGCCCCCGGCGAGCAACCTCCAGGGAGAGACCGTGAGCCGCAGCGACCGCCTCCACGTCGAGCCCGACATCCACCGCGCCGAGACCCTGCCCGCGGCCTTCTACCGCGATCCGGAGCTGTTCGAGCGCGCCCGCGAACGGGTCTTCGCCCGGAGCTGGCAGCTCCTCGGCGACGTCGATCCGCTCCGCCCGCCCGGCCAGGTCCAGCCGGTGACCCTCCTCCCCGGTCTGCTCGACGAGCCGATCCTCCTCGCCCGCGGCACCGACGACACCCTGCGCTGCCTGTCGAACGTCTGCACCCACCGCGGCAACCTGCTGGTCGAGAGCGGCGCCAAGTGCCGGGAGCTGCGCTGCCGCTACCACGGCCGGCGGTTCTCCCTCGACGGCCGCATGCTCTCGATGCCCGAGTTCGAGGGCGCCGAAGGCTTCCCCCGGCCGGCCGACCATCTGCCGGCCCTGCCGCTCGAGCGCTGGGGCAAGCTCGCCTTCACCGCGCTCGATCCCGCCTGTCCCTTCGACGAGTGGATCGGCCCGCTGCGCGACCGGCTCCCCTGGCTGCCGCTCGACGCCCTCTCCCATGAGCCGGTGCGCTCCCGCGACTACCTGGTGAGGGCCCACTGGGCGCTCTACGTCGAGAACTACCTCGAGGGCTTCCACATCCCGTTCGTCCACGCCGCCCTCGCCCAGGCGCTCGACTACGCCAGCTACTCGACCGAGATCCACGGCTGGTCGAACCTCCAGCTCGGCGTCGCCGCCGACGGCGAGGACGCCTTCGACCTGCCGGAGGGCTCGCCCGACGCGTCCTCGGAGGGATCCCGGCGGGCAGGCGCCGCATCGCCGCCTACTACTGGTGGCTCTTCCCCAACCTGATGATGAACGTCTACCCGTGGGGGATCTCGGTCAACATCGTCCTGCCGCTGGCGCCGGACCGCACCAAGGTCGCCTTTCGCACCTACGTCCACGACCCGAACCGCCTCGACACCGGCGCCGGCGCCGAGCTCGACAAGGTCGAACGCGAAGACGAGGCGATCGTCGAGGCCGTCCAGCAGGGCGTGCGCTCGCGCCTCTACGACCGCGGCCGCTACTCCCCCACCCGCGAGCAGGGCGTCCACCACTTCCACCGCCTGCTCGCCGAAGCACTCTCGTAGGAACCGCAGGCGGAACGCCGGGCGGGGGCGTCCCTTTCCCCCCGGAGGGAGGGAAAGGGATCGAGGAATTGGGGGGAGACCAGGTCAGGACGTCTTTTCCTCGCGTGCCTTCCCCAGCAGCATGGCGTGCTCCAGGTGCGCCCGCTGGGCCGCGTAGAACGCGACCAGGAAGCGCCGGGGGTCGGGCTGACGGTCCGTCCCTTCCGGCACCTCCCAACCGATCTTGCGGCGCACCTTGAGCGCTACCGATCGCACCAGCCGCTCCGTGTCCGGAGTCGGCTCGCGCCGAAGAACCGTCTCCAGCACCTGCAGCTCCTTGTTGCCATAGATCTCGAGCTGCGCGCGGGTGAAGGGGATCCGCTCCTCCTCGTCGGCTTGGTCGCTCGCCGCGAAGCGTGCCAGGTCGGGTTCGAGCTCGGTCGCGGGCTCGGCGATCACCACGGTGCCGGCCGCCAGGTCGCCGAGCCGCGCCCGGTGGCGGTTGAGCAGCGGGAACGACAGCAGAACCACCGCCCAGACCACGCCGACCAGCGACCCCCACCCCGGCGCGTCCGGAGTGAGCGAGTTGGGAGACAGGAGCAGAACCAGAGGGATCGTCGTCTCCACCTGCCGGGTGACGTTGCGGGCGAAAACCATCCCGGCGGTGAGCGGACCGCCGTCCCGGCTGACGACGCGCAGGTGCTGCCAGCGTTTGCCCGGTGTCGCACCCTGCCAGCGCAACTCGAAGACCACGAAGTAGAAGCTCTGGAGCAGGAAGATCCCGACCACGGTCAGAGCCAGGAGGAAGCCGCGGCCGGGAAGGGCGGACGCAAGCCAGGTGCCGGACAGCCCGAGGGCGACCGTCGCCGCCACCACGATCGTCCCATCGACCACGAAGGCGATCGCCCGCTCGCCGAGATCCGCCAGACGCAGGTCGAGGGCCACCCCTTCCGGCGTGGCGACCGAGACGGTGCGGTGCGCGGACGCCGCGCTCACGCGATCCTCCTCTCCTCGGCCGGGCTCACGGCCTCGGCGTCTTCCGGCTCTACCGGCTCGACGGAACGTGCGGGCTGGCCGCCTCGACCCGGCGCCCGTCCGACCCGCAGGAAGTACCAGGCCCAGCACAAGAGGCTCGCTGCGGTGAGCAGGTACCGTGGAACCTCGCCGAGCACGAGCTGGCGGAAGAACCCTTCGATCAACGCGGCGACCAGGAAGAGACCGACGGCTCCCAGAACCACGGGAGCGACCCGGCGGCCGGCACGAGCCAGCTCCTGCAAGCGCCCGAACCGCCCGGGCACGATCAGCGCCCGGCCCAGCGCCAGGCCGGCGGCGCCGCACAGCGCCACCGCCAGCAGCTCCGTGATTCCATGGGGCAAGACCCAGCCCCAGAACTCCAGGTCCAGTCCCTTCTGGTGATAGAGCCCGGCCAGGGCGCCGAGCAGCAGCCCGTTCGAGAACAGCAGCAGCACCACCGGGACGCCGGCCGCAAAGCCGAGGGCGAAGCAGAGCATCCCCACCTTGGCGTTGTTGGCGAACAGGAATCCGGCAAAGGCCGCCAACAGGTCGATCGAGCCCTCGTCTTCGCCGGCGTCGTGCCGGTCCCCGTTGCGATCCCCGTCACCAGATCCACTTCGATCCGTAGCCCTCTCCCCGGCCCGTTTCTGCTTGCCCCGCAACACGTCGAGCAGCTCCTGTCGGGTACTCGACGGCCCACGCCCCTGGGCCATCCCCAGGGGAACCAGCGCGTCGTAGCGGTCGAGGTCGTGCGCCACCAGCGAGAAGCCGGCGACGACCCCCGCCACCAGCAGGACGATCGAAACGAGAAGCCAGCGTCCCAGCTCGCGGACGAGGCTCGGGAACGACACCGTAACGAACCGCTGGAGCGCCGCCAGCGTGCCCTCCTTGGCGCCGTAGACCCGCAAGTGAGCCCGGGACGCGAGGCTCTCGAGATACGCGACCAGGTTGCGGTCGAGGGAGATCGCCCGGGCCACCGACAGCGACGTCACGGCCGCCCGGTAGAGCACCGGCAGGCGATGGAGCTCCTCTGCGTCCAGCCCGTGGACACCCACCCGGTCGGCCCGCACCAGCAGCTCTTCCAGGGCGCGCCAGCCCTGCTCCCGCTCGCGCCGGAACTCGTACGACTTGAGGACGAACCGGCTCACGCGATCATCTCCTTGCGTTTGATCTCGAGGTAGCGCTCCAGCACCCGGGGCTCGACGCGGGCCGGCGCCAGATCGAGGGCGAAGACCCCGACCCGCCGGAGCCGGGCCAGGACCCGTTCCCGGTCCCGCTCGAGCCCCGCGGCGACGACGGCCCGCTGGACGTCGAGCAGGGAATCCGGCCGCGCTGCCACGAGACTGTCGAGCAAGGGATCGCGCAGGGCGACGAAGAGCACCAGGTGCCGGCGGGCCAGACGGGTCAGGTTGTCCGCCATCAGCTCGGCGGTGATCGAGTCGACGAAGTCGGTCAGGACGACCACCAGGGAGCGCCGGTGGAGGCGGCCGGCGAGCTCGGTCAGGCCGAGGGTGAAGTTGGTCTCGGCCTCGGTGTAGTCGAGGCCCGCCGTGAGGTCGAGGAGCCCGGGGAACCACCGGCGCCCGGCTTGCGGCGCGGCGAACTTCCGCGGCCGCTCGTCGAACGCGTAGAGCCCGACGCGGTCGCCGGAGCGGAGCGCCACGTACGCCAGCACCAGACCGGTGTGGATGGCGTGGTCGAGACGCGGAATCGGAGCCTCGGAGGACCCGTCCCCGGCACCTCTCGGCCCGACACCCCGGGTCACCGGCTCGGCCATCAGCCGCCCGGTGTCCAGAGCGATCACCACTTGGTGGTCGCGTTCTGCGCGGAACTCGCGGCAGAGCAAGCGCCGGTGGCGCGCGGTCGCTTTCCAGTCGATCGAGCGGGCGTCGTGTCCCGGCACGAACTCCCGCAGCGCCTCGAAGTCCGTCCCGTCCCCGACATAGCGCTCGATCTTGAGCCCCGCCAGGTAGGTCCGCCGGTCGGCGAAGCGGATCGCCGCCTGCCGTACCCGGCCGATGCTGGGATGGATGGCGACGCTCCGGTCGGCAGCGGACTCGACGGTGCGCTCCATCAGCCCCAGCGGACCCGGAACGCGCAGCCAGACCGTTTCGATCCGGCCGGTTCCGCGCCGACGAGCGACCAAGGGGAAGGAGATCGTGGTGCGGGCTCCAGCGTCCTCTCCGCCGGACCGCGTCAGGACACCCGAGCGCTTCGCCACCGGCGCCAGCGGCCCATCGACGTCCAGCAGCGCGGTCACCTGATTCCCGCCGGCGCCGGAGAGGGCAAGCAGCCGGGAGCCGAGCACGACCCGTAGCACCGCGTCGTGGTCCTCGCCGATCCCCATCACGGCGGGCAGCTCCAGCTCCCAGTGGACATCATCCTTCCGGGGCACGAGGGCGGCATCGACGGCCAGGGCGAGCGCCGTACCCACCCCATAGAGGACCCAGAGCGGCCAGAGCCGGATTGACACCACCGCTGGCACCAGCGCGACCGCCAGTCCGACGACCAGCACGAGCAACGCCTTCCGTGTGGGTGCGAAGTTCAGGGCCTCTCCTCCGCTTGCGCCGTCACCGGGGCGCGGTCACACCGTCCAGGATCGAGCCGAGCACCGCGTCGGCCTCGGCGCCTTCGACCTCTGCGCCCGGCTCCAGGATCACCCGGTGGCGGATGGTCGGCAAGAACAGCTCCTTGACGTCGTCCGGGATGACGAAGTTCCGCCCCTGGAGCACCGCCAGCGCCCGGGCCGCCGACGCCAGCATGCTCGCCGCACGGGGAGAGGCGCCGTGGGCCAGCGACGGGTGCTCCCGGGTGGCGCGGATCAGGTCGACCACGTATGCGACGGTCTCCTCGGCCAGGCGCACTCCCCGGACCGTCTCCCGGATCGCCGCCAGCCGCGGCCGGTCCAGCACCGCCGTCACCGGCAGATCCTCGGCCCGCGCGGTCACCGTCCGGTGGCCGTGCCGGCGAACGATCTCCAGCTCCTCCTCGCGCGACGGGAACGAGATCAGCAGCTTGAGCAGGAAGCGGTCGAGCTGGGCCTCGGGCAAGGGATAGGTGCCCTCGTGCTCGATCGGATTCTGGGTCGCCACCACCAGGAACTCGTCCGAGAGCTCGTGGGTGGTGCCGTCGATCGTCACCTGCCGCTCCTGCATCGCCTGGAGCAGCGCCGCCTGGGTCTTGGGCGGAGTCCGGTTGATCTCGTCGGCGAGCAGGAAATCGGTGAACACCGGGCCCTTGGTCAGCCGAAAGCGGTCGTTGCGAAAGTCGAACAGGTTCGTCCCCAGGAGGTCGCCCGGTAGCAGGTCGGGCGTGAACTGGACCCGGTTGAAGGCCAGGCCCAGACAGGTCGAGAAGCAGCGGGCCATCAGCGTCTTCGCGGTCCCGGGCGGCCCTTCGAGCAGCACGTGACCTTCGGCCAGAAGCGCGACCAGCAGCCCGTCGACCACCCGCTCCTGCCCGACCACCACCTGTCCCAGCTCCCGGCGGATCGCGTCCACCGCCTGCTTGACTTCAACGAGCTCCATCCATCACCTCCTGGCGCCAGCGCCAGAGCCGGCGCGCCAAGTTGAACGACCGGGCGGCGACGGCCTGCGCCGACGGCCCGGACCGAAGCGCCACGACCCGGCGCGCGATCTCTTCGAGGTCTTCGCTCGCCCCGCGCTGGGCAGCCACCTCGGCCAACCGGGCCACGCGTGCCCGCCGGTTGAGCCGCGCCGGCACTCCGAACGCCGCGACGCCCTCCGCCACCACAACGTCCAGATAGCGCTCGACCGCCTCGGCGTGGTGGCCACCGAAGGCCAACAGACGAGCCGTGTTGTCGATCAGTGTCCATGCTCCCGCCGCCAGGCGCGGCGGCACCGGCAGCGGCTTGCCGAACCGGCGAGCCGCCGACCAGGCGGCGAGCCCCGCGAGCAGAGCGGCCTGGAGGGTGAAGAAGACCAGCGGCAGCTCGAGCAGCTCGCGGGTCACTGATGGCACCCGCTCGAACCCGTGCAGGGTCTCGTCCACCACCCAGGTCGTGGGCGCTCCGGTACCCTCCCCGGATCCCAGGTTTCCGGGCTCGAGCAGCAGCCGCCGGGCGAGCGCTGCGTTGTCTCCGAGACCGAGGCCGTGGGTGTCGAGCAGATCCGGGTCGGCGACGATCGTCAGCCGGCGCTTCGGATCGGTGACGATGACCGGCCCAGCGGAGGTCTCCACCAGCGGCTCGAACCACGGCAGGTCGCCGGGAAGGACCTGCGGCCAGGCGAGCTCCGGTGCGAGGCCCTCGGCCAGCGGTCCGGTGAGGTCCAGGCGGGCTGACGCTTCCCGTGGCCGGATCGGCGACCAGTGCCCGGCTCCGCCCGCCAGGTCCGTGGCCGGGGGTGCCGCCAGGACGCCGAGCAGGCGGGCGACCTCGTCGGCGGCCACGGGCTGGACCGACTTCACTCGAGACCGGTCGTCCAGATCGACACGCCAGTGCCACTTCGGCAAGACCACGACGATCGGCGCTTTCCTCTGGATGGCGCCGGCGAGCAGACTCCGCACCGCCTCCAGGCGGCCAGGAGCTGTCGGGGGCTCAAGCAGTAGCAATCCGGCGTCCGGTCCGAGGACATTGACCGTGCCGAAGCGGCTCACCCGCACCGTGCCGCCCGCCTCGCCGAGGAAGCCCACCAGGGCGTGATACCCCAACGCCGAGCGGCTGAAGCTGTTCGGCCCGGGGGACGAGACCTGAGCCGGCGCCTCGCCGAAGACGTAGAAGAAGAGGGTCAGAGCGAAGGAGACCGCGGCGACCGCGATCCACCAGACGGCACGCGGGCCGAACCGGACGGTCGAGGCCTTGCCGACAGACCCGATCCGACCGGAGCGCGGGCCGACTTCGACCGGCCGTTCGCTCACGCCTGGTCCTCCAGTGCACGGTAGGCGGCCCGGCACTGTTCCCAGTCCTCGGCTCCGAGGGCGGCGCCGCCGAACACGGCGCGCTCCACCGGGGTCACCAGAGCCCCCAACGGAACCCGCTGCCCCGGCGCCAGACGGCTCGAGGCGAGGATCTCCCGGCTGGTCGCGCTGTCGGGGAACGCCCGCCCACCGCGAAGCCCGAGGGCCGCCAGCGCCCGGACCAGAAGCAGGTGAACCGCCTCGGTGTAGCGCCCTGCTGCCGCCAGCCGTTCCGCCTCGCTCAGCGCCGGGAGCTTCGGCGCTCGGCCGGAGGCAGGCGCCCCGCCTTCCGGTCCCGGTGACCGCGGCTTCCCTGCCGGAACCGCGCGTCGCCCCTCGCGGATCGCCGACACGGCCATCTGCACCGCCATCACCACGACGCCCAGGGCGACCGCCCCGGCGCCGATCCAGACCAACATCTCGAGCAGCGCGCCGAGGCCGGCAGGCACCGGAATGCTCCACTCCTTCCGCGACGCCGGGCGCAGAAGGTGGGGCGACGCCTCCCCCGTGCCGGCCTCACCCTCCACGCCCGGCAGCTCTGTCTGATAGCCGTCCTGCGACAGGATGCGCGCGGCCAGGTTCCGCGACTGCTCGGCCGTGGCAGCGGAACCGGCCGCACGGGCCCCGCGCGCCATGAAGGCGACGAGGAGCAGGCTGAGCGCCAGCACGCAGCGCCGCCGAATCGGCTTCGACCGGGTCACGCCGCCACGCTCAATCGAACACCGAAGCGAGGTCGTCCAGATCCAGCCCCTCGCGTAGTTGGCGCAGGTCGAAATAGACCACCCCCGCGACGACCGCCTCGAACGCGGTCAGGAGCGACTGGAAGACCTGAATCAAGATCTGGCCCGCCTGGGCCGAGATGATCGAGCTCCCAACCAGCTTGCCAACGAAGAACTGTACGAGAAGCGAGATGAGCCCCAGCCCCAGGACGATGAAGAAGATCCGGAGACGGTGCCCATCGGTCAGCTTCCAGCTCCGATCGAGCGCATCGCCGACCCCGGTGTCCTCCACGACCAGGGCCGGGACGGAGACGAACAGCCCGGCCTGGGCGATCAACCCCGGGATCAGGCAGAGCATGTAGCCGACCCCGGTCGCCAACCCCACGAGGATCGACACCAGAAGGAGCCGCAGCCAGAGCCGGCCCAGGCCCTGCCAGCAATCGTCGAACCGCACGTTCTGGCCCCGGAGATGCCGATAGACGCCGCGGATGACCGCCGCCGACGCCAACGGAACCAGCAGGACGTAGCTCATGATCCCGAAAAGCACCAACAAGATGGTTGTCTTCTCCGACGCCGGGCGGGTGTTGAGATACAGCAAGCCGCCGACGAGCGGGAGATAGATCAGCAGCACGCTGCCGTAGAGCGGGCCGAACCGCGCGGTCAGCGCGGAGATGCTGCGGTCGAAGACACTCCCCGTCTGGATGGTCGGTCCCATCGATCCTCCATTGTCCGGCGCCCCGGGATGGAGCGCCGCGTCACCTTGGGGTGCGAATGAGCGAGGAAACGTTACCAACCGACCCCGGGGGCGGTCCACCCCGCGCACCCACGCCTCGGCTCCGGCGGGGAATCCGCTATCATCTCTTCCGGCCGGGGCCGCCTTGCGGTGGTCTCCGGCCGCTTGCTATGATCGGTACTCCAGCGTAAACGCATCCAGCCTCCATGCCTCCGACCTACGACGCATCCTCCCTCGAAGTCCTCAAGGGCCTGGAGCCGGTCCGCCGGCGCCCGGGCATGTACACCCAGACCGAGCGGCCCAACCACCTGGCCCTCGAGGTGGTCGACAACTCGGTCGACGAGGCGATCGCCGGCCACGCCCGGACCATCCTGGTCACCCTCCACGCCGACGGCTCGGTGTCGGTCGACGACGACGGCCGCGGCATGCCGGTGGACCAGCACAAGGAGGAGGGAGTCTCCGGCGTCGAGGTGATCCTCACCCGGCTCCACGCGGGTGCGAAGTTTTCGAACAAGAACTACCGCTACTCGGGCGGCCTCCACGGGGTCGGCGTCTCGGTGGTCAACGCCCTGTCCGAGAAGCTCGAGGTCGAGGTCAAGAGGAACGGCAGCCGGTACCGGATGACCTTCGCCGGCGGCGCCAAGACGTCCGATCTCGAAGAGGTGGGCAGCGTCGGCCAGAGGAACACCGGCACCTTCATCCACTTCTGGCCCGACCCGCGGTACTTCGACACGATCAAGATCAGCGTCCGCCGGCTCAAGCACGCCCTGCGGGCCAAGGCGGTGCTCTGCCAGGGCCTGACCATCCGCTTCACCGACGAGGCGAACCCGGAGAACGACGCCGAGTGGCTCTACGAGGAGGGGCTGGCCGACTACCTGGTGGACGAGCTCGGCGAGGCCGACGAGGTCTTCCTGGTCCCCGAGGCGCCGCTCGTCGGCCGCTACGAAGGGGACGAACGGGAGCTGGACTGGGCCGTCGCCTGGCTGGCCGACGAGGAGGCCTCCCCGCCTCCCTCCAGCCGGTCCAGGAGAGCTTCGTCAACCTGATCCCGACGCCCCAGGGCGGCACCCACGTCAACGGCTTCCGCACCGGTCTGACCGAGGCGATCCGCGAGTTCTGCGACTTCCACGACCTGCTGCCGCGGGGCGTGCGCATCGCGCCGGACGACGTCTGGTCGCGCTGCGCATTCATCCTGTCGCTGCGCATCAAGGAGCCCCAGTTCTCCGGCCAGACCAAGGAGCGGCTGTCCAACCGCGACGCGGCCACGTTCGTCTCGGCGGCGGTCAAGGACAGCTTCAGCCTGTGGCTCAACCAGCACACCGGCGCCGGCGAGATCATCGCCCGGCTGGCGATCGACAGCGCCCAGGCCCGGGCGCGCGCCTCGAAGCGGGTGAAGCGCAAGCGGGTGACTTCCGGCCCGGCGCTGCCCGGCAAGCTGGCCGACTGCACGAGCCAGGACCTCACCGAGACCGAGCTCTTCCTGGTCGAGGGGGACTCGGCCGGCGGCTCCGCCAAGCAGGCGCGCGACCGGGAGTACCAGGCGATCCTCCCCCTGCGCGGCAAGATCCTGAACACCTGGGAGGTCGACCCGGCCGAGGTGCTGGGCTCCCAGGAGGTCCACGACATCGCCGTCGCCCTGGGCGTCGACCCGGGCTCCGAGGACCTGTCGGGGCTGCGCTACGGCAAGGTCTGCATCCTGGCCGACGCGGACTCTGACGGCGCCCACATCGCCAGCCTCATCTGCGCGCTGTTCGTCCGCCACTTCCCGGCGCTGGTCAGGAACGGCCGGGTGTGCGTGGCCATGCCGCCGCTCTACCGGATCGACGTCGGCAAGGAGATCCACTACGCCCTCGACGACGCCGAGCGCGAACGCATCCTCGAGAGCGTCGGCGCCGGGGACGGTCCCGGCGAGGGGGGCCGCTCCGCCCAGGGCAAGAAGATCGGCGTCCAGCGCTTCAAGGGCCTGGGCGAGATGAACCCTTCCCAGCTCCGCGAGACCACCATGGACCGGGACACCCGCCGGCTGGTCCAGCTCACTCTCGGGACCGGTGGAACCGGTGCCACCGACGAGACCGCCGGGGACGGCGGCGGGGCCGAGACGCGAGACGATGTGGCCCACACCGAGGCGGTGTTCGACATGCTGCTGGCCAAGAAGCGCTCCGCCGACCGGCGCAAGTGGCTGACCGAGAAGGGCAACCTGGCAGACGTCGAGGCTTGAGATGACCGACCAGAACAACCTCGACTTCCAGCCCCACGGCGTGGAACGGCGCCCGATCGCCGAGTTCACCGAGAAGGCCTACCTGGACTACTCCATGTACGTGGTCCTGGACCGGGCCCTGCCCCACCTGGCGGACGGGTTGAAGCCGGTGCAGCGCCGGATTGTCTACGCCATGAGCGAGCTGGGGCTCTCGGCGGCCTCGAAGCACAAGAAATCGGCCCGCACCGTCGGCGACGTGCTGGGCAAGTACCACCCCCACGGCGACAGCGCCTGCTACGAGGCGATGGTGCTGATGGCCCAGCCGTTCAGCTTCCGCTACCCCCTGATCGAGGGCCAAGGCAACTGGGGCTCGCCCGACGACCCGAAGTCTTTCGCCGCCATGCGCTACACCGAGGCACGGCTGACCCGGTTCGCCCGGGTGCTGCTGTCGGAGCTGGCCTCTTCGGACGGTGGAACCACCGACTGGGTCAACAACTTCGACGGCACGCTCCAGGAGCCGAAGCTCCTGCCGGCACGCCTCCCCCACGTGCTCCTGAACGGCGCCTCCGGCATCGCTGTCGGCATGGCCACCGACATCCCGCCCCACAACGCCCGCGAAGTGACGGCGGCGGCGATCCACCTGCTGGAGAACCCGAAGGCATCGGTCGAGGAGCTCGTGGAGCACCTGCCCGGGCCCGACTACCCGACCGAGGCACGCATCATCACGCCGCGGGCCGATCTCCTGAAGCTCTACGAGAACGGCTCGGGCGCCGTGCGCATGCGCGCCCGCTGGGCACGGGAAGGGGGGCGCATCGTCGTCGACGCCCTTCCGTACCAGGTCTCGGGCTCCAAGGTGCTGGAGCAGATCGCCGCCCAGATGCAGGCCAAGAAGCTCCCCTGGGTCGAGGATCTGCGCGACGAGTCCGACCACAACCATCCGACCCGCCTGGTGATCGAGATGCGCTCGAACCGGGTCGACTCCGAGCGGCTGATGGCCCACCTGTTCGCCACCACCGACCTCGAAAAGCCCTACCGGGTCAACATGAACGCCATCGGCCTCGATGGCCGGCCGCGGCTGTTCGACCTGCGCTCGCTGCTCACCGACTGGCTGACCTTCCGCATCGAGACCGTCCGCCGCCGGCTCCAGGCACGGCTCGAGAAGGTCCTCGACCGCCTGCACGTCCTGGAGGGGTACCTCACCGCGTACCTCAACATCGACGAAGTGATCCACATCATCCGCACCGAGGACGAGCCCAAGCCGGTGCTGATGGAGCGCTTCTCCCTCTCCGACCGCCAGGCGGAGGCGGTCCTTGAGCTCAAGCTGCGCAACCTGGCCAAGCTCGAGGAGATGAAGATCCGGGGCGAGCAGGACAAGCTCCTGGCGGAGCGCCAGGCGCTCGAGGAGGTGCTGGGCTCGGAGAAGAAGCTCAAGAGCAAGGTCGGCGAAGAGCTCCGTGCCGACGCCGAGGAGTACGGCGACGAGCGCCGCTCCCCCCTGGTCGATGCCGAGGAGCTGGAGGCGCTGGTCGAGGCCGACGCGTTCGAGGAGTCGGATCTCCTGCCCACCGAGCCGGTGACGGTGATCCTCTCCCAGCGCGGCTGGATTCGCGCCGCCAAGGGGCACGAGGTCGACCCGGCGACCCTCTCCTACAAGTCGGGCGACGCCTTCCTCGACGCCGCGCGGGGCAAGACCAACCAGCCGGCGATCTTCATCGATTCGACCGGCCGGAGCTACTCCCTCGCCGCCCACACCCTGCCGTCGGCCCGCGGCCACGGCGAGCCCCTGTCGTCGAGCGTCAACCCGCCGCCGGGCGCCCAGTTCGTCGGCGCGGCCATCGGAGAGCCGGAGTCGCTCATCCTCCTGGCCTCGGATCACGGCTACGGCTTCGTCGCCAAGCTCGGCGACCTCAACACCCGTCAGCGAAGCGGCAAGGCGGTGGTCACGGTCCCCGCGGGCGCCGAGGTCATGCCGCCCCGCCGCATCCACGCCCTGGACCAGGAGATTCTGCTGGCGATCACCACCGAGGGGTACCTGCTGGCGTTCCCGGTGGAAGATCTGCCCCAGCTCGCCAAGGGCAAGGGGAACAAGATCATCAACATCCCCAAGAAGCGCCTCGCCGACCGCTCAGAGACCCTGGCCTATCTCGAGCTCGCCTTGCCGGGCCAGACCGTCCGCATCCACTCCGGCCGGCAGTACCTGAACCTCAAGCCCGCCGACCTCGAGCACTTCACCGGCAACCGGGCCCTGCGCGGCTCCCGCCTACCCCGCGGCTACCGCACCGTCGACCGGATCGAGATCGGCCCCGAGGACTGACCTCCCGCGGTTCGGCCGCCCTCGACGCGGCGGCTTGCCAAATAAGACGTCCGTGCTATTCTCTTCGCCATGAGCAAGGGCGAAGAGACCAAAGGCGCAGTCCTTGAGCAGGCCTTCGCCACCGCCAGCCGGCTCGGCCTCGAAGGGTTGACCATCGGTCAGCTCGCCGACGAGGTCGGGATGTCGAAGAGCGGGTTGTACGCCCACTTCCGCTCGAAGGAGCAGCTCCAGCTCGAGGTCTTGGAGACGGCGGTCGAGCGGTTC
Organism: uncultured Acidobacteriota bacterium; assembly: GCA_963843755.1. Classification (GTDB taxonomy): domain Bacteria; phylum Acidobacteriota; class Thermoanaerobaculia; order Multivoradales; family DATKCC01; genus CAWJLS01. Next base: position 565,386 of record CAWJLS010000005.1, on the reverse strand, counting down.
ATCGAGACGGTCGTGGCGCCGGCCCTCAAGGCGCCCCGCGGCGAGCCCCGCATCCGCTCACTCTTCGACCGTTGGATGACCTGGGAGGGCGCCTCCTTCCAGCCGGGCGGGTGCCTGTTCATCGCCCTCGCCCACGAGCTCGACGACCGGCCCGGACCGCTCCGTGACCGGCTGGTACAGACCCAGCGGGACTGGCTCCAGTCGCTCTCCACCGCCGCCCGGATCGCGGTCCAGGAGGGCCATTTCCGGGCCGACCTGGACGCCGAGCAGTTCGGCTACGAGCTGTACGCGGTGATCCTCGCCTACCACCACTCGAGCCGGCTGCTCGACGACCCCGAGGCGGAGCGGCGGGCCCGCACCGCGTTCGAAGCGCTGCTGTCCGCCAGCCGCGCCTGACCACCCCCTCCGCGACGAGCCACCGCGCCGGACCCCTCACCCCGCTCACCACACGAACCCCGGATCGAGACCCATGGAGACCCCCTGATGGCACATCAAAATAGGACGAACGGTCGGTCTTTTCCCTTCCTGCTGCTCCGCCTCTGGTACCGAGCCTTCAGCCAGCTGAGCCCCTCCCTGGCCGCCACCACCGGGGCGCGGCTCTTCCTGCGAACCCGCCGGCACCCGGTCCCTGCCCGTGAGCGCGCCCTCCTCGCCGGCGCCCGGGAGTCGCACCTGGACACCCCGGACGGCCGGCTGCCGCTCTGGACCTGGGGCACAGACGGTCCGGTGGTCGTCCTGGCCCACGGCTGGGAAGGGCGAGGCTCTCAGCTCGCACCGTTCGCCGCGCCGCTCGTCCGCGCCGGCTTCCGGGTGGTGGCGTTCGACGCACCGGGCCACGGCCGCGCCCTGGGGAGATCGTCCACCCTGGTGCTCATGGCGAGCGCCCTCGAAGCGGTGGCGGAGGAAGTCGGCGGACAGGAAGGGCTGGCCGGCCTGATCGCCCACTCGGCCGGCGCCGTGACCGCAACCTACGCCCTGTCCCGGGGGCTCCGGACCGATCGCGCCGTGTTCATCGCCCCCGGCGCGGGAGTGCTCGACTACTCCATCCAGTTCGCCGACCTGCTCGGCATCGGCGAGGAGACACGCCGCCAGGTGCAGGAGAAGATCGAGCGGCGGATCGGTGTCGCCTGGACGTCGCTCGAGCCCATCCCCCTCGCCCGCGACCTGTCCACCCCGCTCCTCGTCGTGACTGACCGCGACGACCGGGAGACCGCCCTCCGTGCCGTCGAGCGTCTCGCCGACGCCTGGCCCGGCGCGAAGCTAGAGATCACCGACGGCCTCGGGCACCGGCGGATCCTGCGGGATTCGCGGGTCGTCGGGCGGGCCGTCGCCTTCCTCGCCGACGAGGCGCTGCCGGAGGCCGCGGTCGAAGAGCCCCTGCGCGCCGTCGCACGCGGCGGCTGAGAGACGCCCGGCCGCCATCGTCCGGATCGCCCCCATCACCCTCGATCCCTCTTCCCCCTCACCATGGGGAAAAGGGACGCCGATCTACAAAATCGCCCCCATCACCCTCGATCCCTCTTCCCCCTCACCATGGGGAAAAGGGACGCCGATCTACAAAATCGCCCCCATCACCCTCGATCCCTCTTCCCCCTCACGGGGGAAGAGGGACGCCACCTCCCCCCCCCTGACCTCTCCCGTCATCTCGTACATCGGGGGTGGGGGGACGAGCGTTGCGCACGTGGAGCGGGTCGGGAGGCCCCGTCCGGAGGGCGTTGAGGACCGCGCCCGCCACAACCTCCGAACAGCCAGCCCGGCCCGGCGCGGTCCGAACCGAGGCGCACGCAGATCCCCCAACCGTCCAGTTCGTGCGCCGTCCCGGAGACGGGGCCTCCCGACCCGCTCCCGGCAGCCCCCCCCGCCCCTAAAAAAAACCCTTCACGAGTCACAGAGAGTTGATCCCTTCTCCTTCCCGCTGTCACACTACGGCGAGAGCCTGTCGTCGGAACGCGAATTCCCGCCTGGGACCACTACGGCCCCGGCATTCCGACGGAGGAGAAACCCTGATGACCCACGCTCGTAACCGTTTCGTCACCGGCCTGGCGCTCGCGACGCTCCTGGTGCTCGCCATCGCCGCCGTCCCCGCCCATGCCGCGAACATCTCCGGCGCCGGCGCCACCTTCCCCTACCCGATCTACGCCAAGTGGGCCGACGCCTACAAGACCGAGACCGGCATCGGACTCAACTACCAGTCGATCGGCTCCGGCGGCGGCATCAAGCAGATCAAGGCCAAGACCGTCGACTTCGGCGCCTCCGACAAGCCGCTCAAGCCCGAGGAGCTGGACGAGGCCGGCCTGATGCAGTTCCCGATGATCATGGGCGGCGTCGTGCCGGTGGTCAACATCAAGGGCATCGGCGCCGGGCAGCTCAAGCTCGACGGCGCGACCCTCGCCAACATCTACCTCGGCAAGATCACCAAGTGGAACGACCCGGCGATCGCCAAGCTCAACTCCGGCACCAAGCTCCCCGACCGGGCGATCACCGTGGTTCACCGCTCCGACGGCTCCGGCACCACCTTCATCTTCACCCACTACCTCTCCCAGGTCAGCTCGGCGTGGAAGAGCGAGGTCGGTGAGGACGCTTCCGTCGCCTGGCCGGCCGGTGTCGGCGGCAAGGGCAACGAGGGTGTCGCCTCCTACGCCCAGCGCATCGACGGCGCCATCGGCTACGTCGAGTACGCCTACGCGCTGCAGAACCACCTGGCCCACGTGCTGCTCCGGAACCAGGCCGGCCACTTCGTCTCGCCGAGCGCCGAGAGCTTCCAGGCCGCCGCCGCCGGCGCCGACTGGGCCCACGCCCCCGGCTTCTACCTCCTGCTGACCAACCAGCCCGGCGACGAGAGCTGGCCGATCACCGGCGCCAGCTTCATCCTGATGTACAAGAGCCAGGCGAAGCCCGACACCGCCAAGCAGGTGCTCCACTTCTTCGACTGGTCCTACAGCCACGGTGACAAGATGGCCCTCGACCTCGACTACGTGCCGATGCCGGACAGCGTCGTCGAGCTGGTCCGCAAGGCCTGGAGCGACCAGATCCACGCCGCGAACGGCAAGTCGGTCTGGATGTCTTCGAAGTCGATGCGCTAGGCGGTTCATCCGGACTGATCCACAATCGATCGATGACGCAACCCGAAGTCCAACGCTCCGCCGGCGGGACCGTGCTCGACACGGCCCGCCGGCAGAGTCTTTCCGACCGCCTGTTCGCGGGCACGACGCTGGGGCTCGCGCTGGCGGTCCTCGCGCTGCTCGTCGCCATCCTCGTGGCGCTGGTCTTCGGTGCGCTGCCGGCCCTCAAGGCGTTCGGCTGGAGCTTCCTGACCACCGAAGCGTGGAACCCGGTCTCCGAGACGTTCGGAGCGCTGGTGCCGGTGTACGGCACGCTGATCACCTCGGCGATCGCCATGGTGATCGGCATCCCTGTGAGCTTCGGCATCGCTCTGTTCATCACCCAACTCTGCCCCGCGGCGCTCAAGCGCCCGCTGGCCACGTCGATCGAGCTGCTGGCGGCGATCCCGAGCATCATCTACGGCATGTGGGGCCTGTTCGTGCTCGCGCCGCTGCTCTCGACCGACATCCAACCGTGGGTCAGCGACCACCTGGGCTCGTGGCCGCTCGTCGGCTTCATGTTCCAGGGACCGCCCATGGGCATCGGCATGTTCACCGCCGGCCTGATCCTGGCGATCATGGTCATCCCGTTCATCTCCGCGGTCATGCGCGACGTGTTCGAGACGGTGCCCTCGGTGCTCAAGGAGTCGGCCTACGCCATGGGCGCCACCACGTGGGAGGTGGTCTGGAAGGTCGTGCTGCCCTACTCGAGGGTCGGCGTCGCCGGCGGCATCATGCTCGGTCTCGGGCGTGCCCTGGGCGAGACCATGGCGGTGACCTTCGTCATCGGCAACGCCCACCGGCTGAGCGGCTCGCTCTTCATGCCGGGCAACACCATCTCCTCCACCCTGGCCAATGAGTTCAACGAGGCGGTGGGCGACACCTACACGGCCTCGCTGCTCGCCCTCGGGCTGCTGCTGTTCGTCATCACCTCGATCGTGCTGAGCATCTCGCGCCTGCTGCTGCTGCGGCTGACGCGGCGCCAGGGAAAGCAGAGCTGAGATGAGCCGCTACTTCCGTCGCCGGGTGACCAACGCCGTCGCCCTGAGCCTCGCGGTCGGCACCACCCTGTTCGGCCTCTTCTGGCTGGTCTGGATCCTCTGGACCCTGCTCCGCCTCGGTCTCGGCGGGCTCGGGCCCCAGATCTTCGCCTCCAGCACGCCGCCGCCGGGAAGCGACGGCGGCCTGGCCAACGCGATCGTCGGCAGCCTGCTGATGACCACCGTCGCGGTGGTCGTCGGCGCGCCGGTCGGCGTGCTCGCCGGGACCTACCTGGCAGAGTACGCCCGCTCCCGCTGGCTCGCCTCCGCCGTCCGGTTCGTCAACGACATCCTGCTGAGCGCCCCGTCGATCCTCATCGGGCTGTTCATCTACGAGGTGATGGTGGTGCGGATGGGGCACTTCTCCGGCTGGGCCGGTGCCATGGCCCTGGCGATCATCGTCCTGCCCGTGGTGGTGCGGACGACCGAGGACATGCTCCGGCTGGTCCCCACCAGCCTGCGGGAGGCCGCCGCCGCCCTCGGAGCGCCGCGCTGGAAGGTCACCGTGATGGTCTCCTACCGGGCGGCCCGCGCCGGCATCACCACCGGCATCCTGCTGGCCATCGCCCGGATCACCGGCGAGACCGCGCCGCTCCTGTTCACCGCGCTCAACAACCAGTTCTGGAGCCTCAACCTCAACGCGCCTCTGGCCAATTTGCCGGTGGTCATCTTCCAATTCGCCATGAGCCCCTATGACGACTGGCAGAAGCTCGCCTGGGCCGGGTCCCTGTTGCTCACCCTCGGGGTCCTCGGTCTGAACGTCGTCGCTCGCGTGGCGTTCCGCAGGAGAAAGCGCTCGTGATCTCCCTCACCTCGTCCGAAGACGCCCCCACCGAGCAACCCACCGGCGACGGCGGGGCGACACCCGATCGCGGTGACGCCGCGCACGATCGGCCCGATGGAGTCCGCGCCGTCCAGATCCCCGACCGCTTCGGCCCGGCACCGAAGATCGACTCCCTCGATCCGAAGCTGGTCGTCCGCGGGCTGGACTTCTTCTACGGCCGCCACCAGGCGCTGTTCTCGATCGACCTGACCATCCCGGCGGGGCTGGTGACCGCCTTCATCGGTCCGTCGGGGTGTGGCAAGTCGACGCTGCTTCGCACCTTCAACCGCATCTACGGGCTCTACCCGCACCAGCGCGCCACCGGCTCGGTGCTGCTCGACGGCGAGGACATCCTCGCTCCCGGGCTCGACCTCAACATGCTGCGCAAGCGGGTCGGCATGGTCTTCCAGTCGCCGACCCCTTTCCGATGTCGATCTACGACAACATCGCCTTCGGCGTCCGCCTCTACGAGGACCTCAGCCGGGGCGAAATGAACCAGCGGGTGGAGTGGGCGCTGCGCAAGGCGGCCCTGTGGGACGAGGTCAAGGAGAAGCTCCACCAGACCGGCGAAGGTCTCTCCGGCGGCCAGCAGCAGCGCCTGTGCATCGCCCGGGCGATCGCCGTCAAGCCGGAGGTGCTGCTGCTCGACGAGCCGACCTCGGCGCTCGACCCGATCTCCACCGCCTACATCGAGGAGCTGATCCTCGAGCTGCGGGCGGACTACACCATCGTGATCGTCACCCACAACCTCCAGCAGGCGGCGCGGATCGCCGACTACACCGGCCTGCTCTACCTGGGCGAGGTGGTGGAGATGGACGACACCAAGACGCTGTTCACCAACCCGCGGGAGAAGCGGACGGAGGACTACGTCACCGGCCGCTTCGGCTAGGCCGGATCTCCGCCCCCACTCCCCTCTCCCTACCCGACCGTTTCGGGAACCCAGCGGCCGACGACCCAGGCGGCGCCGATCGCCAACAGGCCGCCGAGGACGAACGGGATCTCGAACGCGACCACCCCCAGCACTCCGGCGAGCAGCGGACCGACCGCGATCCCGAGGCCGAACCCGAGGGTCAGCACGCTCATCTGGCGCCCCTCCCCACCCGATTTCGCCAGGTCGCCGGCCAGGGCGAAGGCGGGCGCGGCGATGCCGGCGGTGGCCAGCCCCTGGACCAGGCGCAGCAGGGTGAGCTGAAGGGTCGAGCCGACCAGCCCGAGACCGGCGGTCGCCGGTGCCAAGAGCAACAGCCCGCCGATGATCAGCGGCTTCCTGCCGATGTGATCAGACACCCGTCCGAGGGGCACCTGGAACAGGACCCGCGTGAGGGTCAGGGCGCTGAACGCCACGCCGAAGCCGAACGCCGTCTGGTGGAGCCGGGCGTTGAGCTCGTTCTCGAGCGCCGACATCATGACGATCGACGACGCCATGACGAAGGCGGAAAAGCCCAGGCAGACCAGCCCGGTGTCGTAGAGCGAGGTGTCGAACAGCTTGAATTGCCGCGGCTCGGCGGGCTCCTCCTTGGGCGGCTCCTCCACCCAGATCTGCACCGCCACGACCCCCAGCGCCACCAGCGCGGCGCCGACCCAGAACACCGAGTCGAAGCCGTAGCGCGAGTACAGCCAGCCGCCCAACAGCGGACCGATCGAGAAGCCGATCATCCGAAACGTGGTGAACACCCCCATGGCGCCGCCCCGCCCGCCAGTCGACGTCACCGCCTTGAGAATCGCCATCGACGCAGGCAGGGTGAAGGCGAACGCGACCCCCTGGAGCATGCGCAGGGCGACCAGCGACCTGTAGTCGCCGACGGCGACGAAGCCGAGGGTGCATAGCGCCATCGCCACGAGGCCCCCTTGGACCCAGAGCTTCCAGTGGCCGAACCGGTCGGCCAGCGCTCCGGCCACCGGCTGGGCCAAGGAGTTGACGACGCCGAACAGCGAGATCAGCACCCCGACCAGCACCGAGTCCGGCACCGACAGGATGCTGGGCAACCGCGTCACGTAGATCGGCAAGATGACGATCAGCACGCTGTTGCCGACCCCGTCGGCCAGGCGGGCGATCGACAGCGCCAGCACCGTACGGTCGGCGCCCAGATGTTCTTCGATCCAATCGAGCATGCAGTGCGTCGGGGGGAGTCGGTCGGGCCACGGGGATCCGGGGTCGCCCGACTCTACCGTCTTTGCACGCCCGGCGCAGGGCGGGCGAGAGAGCGCCTCAGGCGACCACCGACAGCGCGCGTACCGCGGTCGTCCACCGGCCGTCCCGCAGATGGGGAGTCGGCCGCGAACCGTTCGCATCGACACGACTCGCCGTCACCTTCGCCTCGCGCGGCGGCAGGGCGAGGTGATCGGCCACGAGGTGATCGGCCGAGGCGACGACCTTGAGCACGCTGCGGATCTCGGAAGACCCGTCGGGCACGAACGGCCGGAGGAAGATCGGATGATCCCCTCCCGGGTCGACGACCGAGTACTCGCCCTCGCGCTCGACCGGATGAACTCGTTCGACCTCCCCCTCGGGACGGACGTCGAAGACGACGAAGTTGAGCGGGAGGTCGCTCGTGTTGTGGATGACCAGGCAGAGCAAACCTCCCGCCCGCACCCGGTCGCCCGGAACCGGCCGGCGGAGGATCGGATTGTCCCAGTCCTCCTTGCGATCGAGCTCGAACAGCCTCATCTCGAGTGCCTCGCGGAGCGGAGAGTCCGCGGGCTCCGCGAGCTCGCGGACGCCGGTGTAGACCGCCAGGCGCTCCTCGTCGGCCCGGGCGGCCTCGGGCGCCTGCGACTCCTGCCGGCGCCCCGCGCCGAGAAACTGCAGCTCCCCGTCCCCTTCGATGATCGGCGTCTGGAGAAGGTGGAGCCGGTCGATCCGCCGGCGCACCCCCTCGACCAGGGACGCATAGGTGATCACCCGGCCTTCGGCCGCAAGCCGATCGAGGGCACAGCGGGTGAACGCCCCGGCCGGGCCGAAGTCCTCCCACCGCCGCTCGCTGGCTACCTCGACACCCCGGCACGCCGCCAGCAGCACACACCGCTCCGGTTGCGGAAACCAGCCGCTCTCACCGCTGAAGTGACGGAAACCGGGCTCGAGCTCCGCTCGTTCCGCGTGCTCGACCGCCTCATACAGGTCGCTCCACGGGCCGCAAAGGCTCTCCGGCGGCCCCCACATCCCGCCCCGTTCGCCGAGGCCCCGCACCCGGACTCCGCCCGGGGCCTCCCCCCCCAGGACGCCGTCGAACGCCCGGGTCGCACCACCGGCGTGGCAGGCGTCGAGGAACAGGGTCACGTAGAGCCCTGCGTCGGACAGGCGCGAGAGCAGCCGGTACATCTCCACGTCCCGGAGGACTCCGCCGTCCGGGTCGCCGGCATCGCACGGGACCAGCGCCTCGTCCCGGCCGAACCTGCCCTTGGCCGGCTCGGCCGACGGGACACGCATCCCGTGGCCGGAGAAATGGATCAGCACCTGGTCGCCCGGCGCGGCGGTCTCGGCCAGCTCTTCGATGGCGGCCACGATGTTCCGGTAGGTCGGCAGGTCGGCGGCGGCCGGACGGCGAAGGTCCGAGAACGGCGACGGCGAGATCAGGGTCCGGACGCGCTCCTCCGGCACGGCGAGGGGACCCTCGCGCAGGTAGCGCGCCATGCGCAGCGCGTCGCTCACCGCGCCGGCGAGGTCCGGGATGATCCTCCCGTCGCACCCGCGGCCCGGATCGTGGTGATCGACCCCGATCACCAGCCCATGGAGGTGGCTCGCACCCGCTGGACGCCCATGGGGCGTCCCGGTCGTCGGCTCGGCCGCGGACGGACCGGGGGGCGGCGGGGCCTCGGGAGCCCCGGAGTCCCCGCCCGGGGAATCGCCGGGTCGCGAGACCGAGCTGCCGTTCTTCTCCGCGTCACTCTGCGTCGGCACGTGCATGGTCGTCTCCTCGCTCTCGGAGGCCGAGCCTCGCCGTTCCGAGCCCCGGCGTGGGCCGGGGAGCGGGTCGGAGGGTCGGCCTTCCTGTCTGGAGACACCGGCTGCCCCGCAAGGGGTGAGGCGGAACCCGGGGAGGAGGGGCTCGGAGGAAGCCCCGTGGGATCAGGTCCCGCCGATCTCGACGGCGAAGGGAAACTGGGCGACCAGGACCCGGCGGCCGTCGGTGAGCCCGAACAGCTCGATCCGCGCCTCCCCCGCCGTCAGGGCGGACCGGGGGAGCTCGACGCTGAACAGTCCGTCCGGATCGGCGTGCACGGGGAATCCGGTCACCACACGGGTGCCTCCCGCCCCATAGACGTCGACCCCGTAGCGTTCGAAGTCCGTGGCCGACGGCACACTCAACTGGACGACCACCCGCCGGGCCCAGCCCGGCAGCTCGATCGCCTCCCGGCCGCCGCGGGTCTGGTCACCGCCGGGCCAGAGCTCGGCCGTGACCAGGACGTCCCCGCTCGGCCCCCGGAGCGCTTGGAGGCGCTGCCGGAGGACCATCGACCACGCTCCGAGGCCGACGGCCGCCAGGAAGAAGATCGCCGCCAGGGGCAGCAGGATCTCGCGGCGCTGCCACCACGGCTGCCGCCGGCGTCGGATCTCGCGCTCCAGGTCGAGCCACTGGTCGTCCAGCTCCTCGGGCGACATCCGGTGACTCTCCTCCCGGGGCTCGACGCGCGGGAAGGCTGCGAAGTCGAGGATCACCTGCGCACACTCCGTGCATGCCACCAGGTGCTCCTGGATCCTGTCGGCCTCTTCGGCCCCCAGCGCCCGTTCGTGGTACGCCAGCAACACGTCCGGCGACGGGTGGTCTTTGGGCTCCGAACCGTCTGGATCCGAAGCCCGATTCTCCCGATCGGTGTTCATTCACTCTCCCCCGACTGCGACTTCACTCCTGGAGATCCTCTGGATCGAGGTACTCCTGGAGAACTTCCTTGAGGCGCTGACGCGCCTGGTAGAGCTGAGTCTTCACCGTATCGACGGACACCTGCATGATGACTGCGATCTCCCGATACCTTAGACCCCGATCGATCCGTAACGTGACGCACCGCCGCATTCTCTCCGGAAGCTCTGCAACCGCCTCCCGCAGCTTGCGGCGCCGTTCGCGCTCCAGGAGCTCACCCTCCTGGTCCGGCGACGCCGAGGCGAACACCCCGTCGCCGCCCCCCGTCACGTCGCCCCGCTCCATCGCCAGATCGAGGGAGGTGGTCCGCGCGTCGCGCTTCGCTGCCCGGATCGAGCGGATTCGATTCTTCCAGACATTGGACGCGATCCGGAGCAGCCAGGTTTCGACCCTGGCGTCGCCGCGGAACCGCTTCAGCCCACGGAGAGCCTTGAGGAACGTCTCCTGGGTCAGGTCGCGGCAGTCCTCGCGCGCGAACCCCCGATTGGAGAAAAAGTGATAGAGCGAGGGAGCATACTCCGTGAATATTTGCTCAAAGTCTTTCATCTCGTCACGCACCATAGCGGTTTCGCGGACCTCCGCGTCGAAGACTGCCACCATCCCCTCCTCGGTCAGACGCACCGGAGAGCGGCCTCCGGACGATTGTTCGATGAACCCGGGAAAGTGAGAGTCTACCGCGAGACGGATTCCGATACCAGATAATGCACGAATTGCAATAGGCGGTAAAGCGTCGGCCAGGCCGATCGCTCACGCCGAGCAGCCGTCAGGAGCTGATCCGCTCCCACGCTGCCCGCACATGCCCTTCCTCGGTCCAGGTCTGGCCGATCGACATGCGCAGCACGTAGCGCCCGTGCAGGCGGGTGTGGCTGAGGTAGAGGGCGCCCGAGGAGCTCAGGCGATCGAGCAGGCGCTCGTTGTCTTCGTCGCTCCCCTTGCGGCGGAAGCAGACCAGGTTGAGCGAGCGCGGCACCGCGAGCTCGAAGCGCTCGTCCGCCTCGACCCAGGAGGCGAAGCGCTCGGCCAGCTCGATGTGGCGGCGGACATGGTGGCGGATACCTTCGAGCCCGTACCAGCGGAGGACGAACCAGAGCTTGAGCGAGCGGAAGCGGCGGCCGAGGGAGACCTGCCAGTCCCGGTAGTCGATCACCTTGCCCGAGGCGGTCGCCGTGTTGCGCAGGTACTCCGGCAGGACCGAGAGGGCGCGCACCAGGACGCTCCGGTCACGGACCCAGAAGCAGTCGCAGTCGAAGGCCGTGAACATCCACTTGTGGGGGTTGAAGCAGTAGCTGTCGACGCCGTCCACCCCGTCGGCGCCGTCGAGCCCGTCGTGGAGCCAGCGGTTCTCCGGGCAGATCGCGGCGGTCCCGGCCATGGCGGCGTCGACGTGGAGCCAGGCGCCGTAGTCGGCCGCGACGCGGGCGATCTCGGCCACCGGGTCGACCGCCAGAGACGAGGTCGTGCCGATGGTGGCGGCGACGAACGCCGGAACGCGGCCGGCGCGGCGGTCCTCCTCCATCGCCGCCGCCAGGGCGTCGGGGCGCATGCGGAGCAGCTCGTCGGTCTCGATCAGGCGCAGGTTGGTGACGCCCAGCCCGGCGATCCGCACCGCCTTCTCCACCGACGAGTGGGCCTGGGTCGAGGCGTAGGCCACCAGGTTGCCCGGCCCGCCGTCCTGGGTGGCGGTGAAGCCGGTCGCCCGCTCCCGCGCCGCCAGCAGGGCGCACAGGGTGGCGCTCGACGCCGAATCCTGGATCACCCCTCCGCCGCCCGCGGTCGAAAGGAACGCTTCGGGCAGACCGAGCGCCGGCACGAGCCAGTCGAGCACGTGGGTCTCGACCTCGGTGCATGCCGGGCTGGTCGCCCAGAGCATCCCCTGGACGCCGAGGCCGGTCGACACCAGGTCGCCCAGCACCGACGGCAGCGAGGCGTTCGACGGGAAGAAGGCGAAGAAGTCGGGCGACTGCCAGTGGGTGACCCCCGGCAGGACGATCTCGTCGAGATCCCGGAGCAGCCCCGAGAAGCCGTCGCCGGTCTCGGGCGCGGCAGGCGGCAGCTTGGCCCGGATGCTGCCGGGCTCGGCCTGGGAGAGCACCGGATGCTTCTCCACCGTCTCCCGGTAGTCGGCGATCCAGTCGACCAGCTCCTTGCCCCAGCGCCGGAACTCGTCCGGCGTCATGTGGAAGCTCTTGCGCTCTTCGGTGCTCATTGCCACTCCACCGTCGCCGGCGGCTTCGACGTCACGTCCCAGACCACCAGGTCGATGCGGTCGGCGAAGCCCGCGACGATCTCGGCGGTCAGGGCTTCGACCACCGCGAGCGGCACCTCGGCGTCCGCGCCGGTGCCGACCCGGGCCGGCCGGCCGGTCATGAAGTCGTCGGTGACGAACGTCCGCACCGCCACCGAGTAGGCGCCGTCCCGGCCGATCGGCAGCAGCACCGCGAACGCCTGGCTGACCGTCGGAAGCGTCAGGTGGTGGGTGACGATGGCGTCGATCTCCCGCAGCAAGTCGACCGTCTCCTCGGTGACGTAGGTCGGGTGATGGTCGAGGCCGGCCGGGACCTCCGGCCGGTTGAGCACATAGGCGGTGCGGTTGACGTAGTCGAAGCGGTTGGCCAGCCGGTTGCCGAGCCGCCCGAGGGCGCTCCAGTCGGCGTCGGCCGGCGAGCCGCCGTGGGGCCCGGCGACCAGGGCGAGGTAGCGGTAGCTCCGCTGGTCCCCCTGGACGCCGACGGTCTGCACCGGTGTCACCGCCGCGTCGTAGCCGCTGTTCCACTCGCGCACCGCCTCGGCCACCGCCCGCGACTGCTCGGCGGTCGGGCCGCCGGCGCCGTGGTCGGCGATCAGCCGCACCGCCAGCCCCGGGCCGGGGAACGGCTGGCGGGCGGCGATCTCCTCCGGGATGCCCAACAGCCGGGCCACCTGGCGCACCTCGTCCTTGTGCCAGTCCCAGTTGGTCTCGATCACCCGGCCGGCCGCGCGCGCCCGGCGCACCAGCTCGATGTCGTTGTGGTGGGTCTTGATCTTGTGGGCGAAGCCGCTGATCGAGGGGTTGCCACTCTCGATCAGGTCGGGGCGGAGCGTCCCCTGGGCCCAGAAGACCGAGTCGAAGTCGAGCTCCAGGCCGAGCGCCGCCTCGCGCAGCGCCTTCAGGAAGATCTCGCCGATCAGCCGGCGCTTCTCCTCCGGGTCGACCAGGGAGGTCAGCGGCCCGAGCACCGCCGGCTCCCCGCCGCCCTCGCCCGCGTCCGGAGCCTCCACCTCCACCGTGTCGTGGAAGAACATCTCCTGGCCGTCGATTCGCACCAGGTGCTCAAGGCCGAGGTCGCCGAGCGCCGCGCAGATCCGGTCGCTCTCGTCCTTCCTCATCAGGCCGTGGTCGACGTGGACCGCGAACACCCGCTCCGGGCCCAGCGCCTCGAGCAGCAAGACCGCCGAGACCGCCGAGTCGACGCCGCCCGAGACCAGCACCAGCACCGGGTGCTCGCCGACCGTCCGGCGGATCTTGGCCACCGCCGTCTCCACCCGGTCCTCGAGCACGTAGTTGCCTTCGAGGCCGCAGATCCCGCGCAGGAAGTTGGTCAGGATCTCGCGACCGTGCTCGGTCAGGTCGACCTCCGGGTGGAACTGCACCCCGTAGAGCCGGCGCTCCTCGTCGGCGATCGCGCCGACCGCGTCCTCGCTCTCGGCCACCACCCGGAAGCCGTCGGCCAGCTCTTCGACCGAGTCGCCGTGGCTCATCAACATCGGCTCGCGCTCGGCCAGGCCGGCGAACAGCGCGCACCCCGGGTCGACCGTCAGCTCGGTGACGCCGTACTCGCCGCTGCCGGCGCCGACGACGCCGCCGAAGTGGGCGTTCATCAGATGCATGCCATAGCAGATGCCGAGCACCGGCACCCCCAGGGACCAGACGCCGGGGGCGCACCGCGGCGGCTGATCACCCCAGACGCTCGACGGACCGCCGGAGAGGATGAGGCCGTCGAAGCCGGTCAGCTCCGCCGGGTCGACGTCGATCGGGAAGATCTCGGAGCGCACCCCCAGCTCACGGACCTTGCGGTCGATCACCTTGGTGTACTGGCCCCCGCAGTCGAGGATGGCGACGGAGTCGATGTGCATCGGAACCTGCCGGTCGAGAGGTTGGCTGGAAAGGCGGCGAGAGACCGCCCCGGGAGCGTACCAGAGGCGCAACGCTCCGGCGACCCCCCGCGCGGCTCCTCCGCCTGCCCACCGGCACCTCTTCCCGACCGGTTCCCGGCGGCACTCAGACCAGATCCAGCCGGTCCATCTCGCGGGTCAGCCGCCCCGGCTCGACCCCCACCAACGCCGCGGCCGCCAGCCGGTCGCCGCCGACGAGATCCAAGGCATCACGGATCTCGCGAGCGCAGAGCCGGTCGAGCCGCCGGCGCAGCTCCGTGGTCCGCCGGAAGCGCTCCTCCGCACGATCCTCCAACCGGTCGGCCAGGTCGGCCGCGTAGAGCGCCTCGGCCAGGACGCCGAAAAGCTCGAGCTCACCGCTCCTCAGGGACGAGCGTTTCGTCAGGCGCGCCGCGACGACCAACCCGACGCCATCGTCCCGGAACACCACGGCCAACGGCCGGGCGTCGCGCAAGCCGCGGGGCAGAACCGTCTGCCCGCGCACACCACCCGCGCTGCAGCGCCCGCTCCCCACCCGGCGCAGAAGCAGGTCCAACACCGCCGTGGTCTCCTCGGTCACCGGCACGGCACCGGCGCAATCACGGACGAACAGGTCGTCCTCGACCGCTGCGAAAGTCCAGAGCGCTTCCAGGTCGAGCATCTCGATGACCCGTTCGAGCAGATGGAGCCGCTCCTGCTCGGTCACGCTCGGGCTCAGGGCCCGGATCCATTCCGCGATGCGCAAGGTCGGCAGGGCCGGCCGCGCCCCGACGTCGAGATCCCATGTGACATTGCTCTCCATGCCCGTCTACGCGTAGGCGGGCCCCGCATCGGTTCACCGCCTGTCGAGACCCTTCCTGAGAGAGGGACACGGACGGACGGATTCTCCGTGCGCCCCCTCGATCCCACACGCCGACTCCCGTAGAGTGTGCCGCTGCCGGTTGGTATGCTTTCGAGCCAGGCACCGCCTCTCCACAACCCCACCGCCGCTGGAGGACCCATGAGAAGAGCCGCCGTCGCCACCGTTCTCGCGCTCATCCTGGCCGCCGTCGCCGCACTCCCCCCGACCGCCGCCGCCGAACCGACGATCTCGACCGTTCGCGTGCCCGGCCTCGACCGCTCGGTGCGGGTGCGCACCGACGCCGACGGGGTGCCGCACATCTTCGCTGTCACCGATCGCGACGCCCTCTTCATGCTCGGCTACCTCCACGCCCGCGACCGCTTCTTCCAGATGGACCTGCTGCGCCGTCAGTTCGACGGCACGCTCGCCGAGCTGCTCGGCGACGGCGCCCTGGCGTCCGACATCCAGCTCCGCACCCTCGGCCTGCGGCGGGCGGCGGAGGCCTCGCTCCCCACCCTGTCGGAGACCACCCAGCTCTGGCTCGCCGCGTACGCGGACGGGGTCAACGCCTACCTCGCGACCAACCCGCTGCCGCCGGAGTACGGCGCGCTCGAGCTGACCAGCGCCCGGCCGTGGGAGCCGGCCGACAGCGTCACCATCGGCAAGGGGCTCGCCTTCGGCCTGTCGTTCGACCTGTCGGACATCGCCTACACCGAAGCGCTGCTGAGCTTCCAAGGAGTCGGCGCCGTGGCCGGTTTCGATGGCACGGCGCTGTTCTCGGAGGACACCTACCGGAGCGCCCCGTTCGACCCGACGACCTCCTTGCCGACCGACGCCCCGGCGCCCGGTCGTCGCACGAACGCCCTGCCCGCCTACCTCCAGCGGGCCGCCGCTCTCGCCACCGCCTACAAGCGCCGCGCCGAGGCGGTGCCGATGCTCGCGCGGGCGCTCCAGCCACAGCGCGACCGCCAGGGCAGCAACTGGTGGGTCGTCTCCGGCGACAAGACCGTCTCCGGCGCGCCGATCCTGGCCAACGACCCCCACCTGAGCTTGAGCAGCCCGTCGGTCTTTTACGAAGCCGGCATCCGCATCGATCCGCGGGCCGGCCGGGCGGCGATGAACGCCTTCGGCGTCACCTTCCCCGGCGTCCCCGGCGTGGTCCTGGGGTGCAACCCCTGGATCTGCTGGGGCGCAACGACCAACCCCATGGACGTGACCGACGTCTACCTGGAGGAGCTGGCGCTCGACCCCCAGTCCGGCCTGCCGGTGGGAACCCGGTTCGAGGACACGGTCGAGCCGCTCCAGGTCATCCCGCAGACGTTCCGGGTCAACCAGATCGGTGACCAGCAGCCTGACGACCTGGTGGTCGCCCCGGTGGGGCCGATGGACGGTGGGGTGACCCTGGTCGTCCCGCGCAGAAACCACGGCCCGATCGTCCAGGTGAGCACCACCAGCTCGACCACGGGCACCCTCCATGGTGCCGGCCTCTCGGTCCAGTACACCGGCTGGGGCGCCACTCGCGAGCTCGACGCCTTCCAGATGTGGAACCGGGCCCGGAACCTGGACGATTTCCGCGACGGATTGCAGTACTTCGACGTCGGCTCCCAGAACTGGGCCTATGCCGACGTCGCCGGCAACATCGCTTACTTCACCAGCGCCGAGATGCCGCTGCGCGAGGATCTTCAGCTCCTCCAGGCTCCGGCCGGCGGCGTGCCGCCCTGGCTCATCCGCGACGGGACCCACCAGCTTGCCCACGAATGGCTGGCCGACGACGATCCGGGGCCGGGCCAGAGCCTGCCGTACCAGATCCTGCCGGCCGCCGAGATGCCCCACGTGGTCAACCCGCCCGCGGGCTTCGTGCTCAGCGCCAACAACGACCCGGTGGGCACGACGATCGACAACAACCCCTTGAACCAGCTCCGCCCCGGCGGCGGCCTGTTCTACCTCAACCAGGGCTACGCTGGCGGCTTCCGCGCAGGCCGCATCCGCCGGCTGATCGAGGACGCCCTGTCCGGCGGCGGCAAGCTGACCCGCGAGCAGATCGCCTCCTTCCAGTCCAACAACCAGCTCCTCGACGCCGAGGTCCTGGTGCCCTACCTGGTCCAGGCCTACAGCAACGCCAGCGCCGCCGACGCCTTGCCTGCGCTGGCCGCCTTCCGCTCCGACCCCGAGGTGGACGAGGCGGTCACCCGGCTGGCCCTCTGGGACCACAGCACGCCGACCGGCATCACCCAGGGCTTCGATCCGGGCGACCCTCCGACCGCCCTCCCCGCCCCGTCGGTCGGTGAGATCGCCGACAGCGTCGCCGCCACCATCTACTCGGTCTGGCGGGGCCAGGTGGTCCAGCGGGTGATCGACGGCACCCTCGCCCGGGTCGGCCTGGACAGCTTCCCGCCGGGCAGCTCAGTCGCCATGGCGGCGCTCCGCCACCACCTCGACACCTTCCCCAGAAACCAGGGCGTGGGGGCCTCCGGCCTGCCCTTCTTCGTCCATCAGGGCGCCCGGGACCCGGCCGACGCCCGCGACCTGATCCTGCTCGAGAGCCTGCGCTCGGCGCTCGATCTGCTGGCCTCCGACACGTTCGCGCCGGCGTTCGACCACTCGACGAACCAGGACGACTACCGCTGGGGCAAGCTCCACCGGATCGTCTTCGACCACCCCCTGGGCGGACCGTTCAGCCTGCCTTCGGGCGGTGGCTTCTCGCCGGTCGGCCCCGACCTGCCCGGAGTCGCCAAGGCGGGCGGCTTCGGCAGCGTCGACGCCGCCTCCCACAGCGCCCGCGCCGACGATCTGAACGAGTTCATGTTCGGCTCCGGACCGGCGCGCCGTTTCGTCGGCGAGATGAGCTCGTCCGGGCCGATCCCCATGGAGGTCATTCCGGGCGGAGAGAGCGGCGTCCCGGGCAGCCCGTTCTTCGGCAGCCAGCTCGGCCTCTGGCTGACCGACCACTACCACCCGTACCCGTACCGGCCGGACGACGTGGTCGACGCGAGCGTCCTGTACGAAGTGTTCGCGCCGCAGAACGGCGGCAACTGAGGTCCGTCGGAGGTCCGGCAGCCCGGCCCTTACTCCGGTCCGGTGGTGAAGGTCCACCGCACCGGCTCGGCCGGCTGCTGGTCCAGGCCCCGGAACAGCAGGTGCTGCTCGCTGTTGACCCAGATCGTGTAGGTGGTGCTCGGCGCCAGGTCGACCGGCAGCACGTTGGTCTTCCCGTCCAGCGTGAACGACGGCTCGCCGGTCGTCGGCGGCGGGGTCGTGCCCGTCTCGGTCACCCAGGCCCAGCCGTCCGGATCCATGGGACGGTCGAACGTCACCGCGATGGCCTTGCGGCCGGGGTCGACCCCGGTCGCGCCGTCGGCGGGATCGAGGGCGACGACCAGGGGCGCCGCGCTCGAGGCCGAAGAGGGCCCTGGAGCCGCCGCCGGTGCCGCGCCGGCACCGCCGGAATCGCCGATCGGCCGCGCGCCGGGCGGCAGGTCGTTGCCACAGCCAAGCACACTGAGTACGCCGAGCGCACCGAGCACCGCGACCACGACCAGGGCCGCGAGCGGCCACTGGGTGAGAGTGGTCTCCCCACTGCGAAATGACAGGGTCCTGGGCGGTTTCATGGTGGTGGTCCCTCCGGCCGGCATCCGGCGCCGGCCGCCCGTCCACTCTAGCGAACGCTCACCGCCGCCAAACCCTCCGACCGGGTAGGCCCACCCAGGGCGCCCTCAACCGCCCGACTTCATGTCCGACGACTCCCCGTCCTTCGACGCACTCGGGCTGGCAGATCGTCTGGCCGTTCTTGCACAGGGTCGCCGGCTTGTTGCTCGGGTAGCCGTGGTCGGTCATCCACTTGGAGTAGTAGTGGTTGGCAAAGCAGTCGCCGGCCGGCACCGCCGCCGACCAGATCTGCGAGCAATAGTCCTGGCCGCTACAGTCGCCGACCAGCAGATCCGCCCGCCCCTTGGTGAGCGGGCAGTTGCACAGCGCCTTCGACGGGTCGGCCTCGTCGACCACGCACGGCGCGCCGTAGCACCAGGCCCAGGTCGTGTCCTCGCCGCACTCGACCTCCTGGTTGGTGTCGTTGTAGAGGTTCGAGTAGGTCGAGATGAGGAAGGTCCGCCCGTTCTGGGTCACCGGTCCCCGGTCCTCACAGGCCCCGGGCCCCATCGACCAGGCCGGAGCCTCCGCCGAGTCCTGGATCACGTCGCACTCGCACAGGGCGTGCGTCACGTAGTAGTTGTTCAGCCGGTCGAGGGTCGGCTCCGGCACGCACTCCGCCGAGATGCAGAGCGCATAGGTCCCGCGGCAGAATGCCGCCTGCTCCTGGAGGGTCGGCGGCGGTGCCGGGATCATCTCCCCCCCTGCCGCCGGAGCCGCCTGCGCCGCCACCGCGCCGGCGCCACCCAACAGACCCGTCAGGGCGATCAGGCCTGCCAGAGCCAGCAGAGCCGCCCGGCCAAGCGCCCCGCTCCCCCCCTGGCTCCCCGCCGACCGCACCATCCCCACGCGAGCCCTCGTCGAACCCATTGAGCGCATCGTCTCTCCTTCCCTGAAAGATTGCCGACTTCGATGAATTGGGGAGAGTCTACAGCAGCGTGGACAGGGTCGGTCCGCGCGCGCGTCGAGCATCGCTGTCCTCGCCAGAAATGACAGCGCACCTCTTCTTCCGGTAACGCCCATGAACCTGCCACTCGCAGTCCGTCTATCTTCAGTGGTACGACACCGGGGAAGCGTCCTCGGACAGACTGACACCTGACAAGGGGAACGCGATGCCGCCACTGAGCCTGACGGACGTTCAAGACGCGATCAAACGCATGGAAGCCACGTGGAAGGCCGGGTTGACGACGGTCACGCCGCAAGTGTTGGAGGGTGACACCAGGCTCTTCGGCCTGAACGTCCGCGAGGACGACCGGCGCCGCATGTTTGCCGCCGCCCTCGCCGAAGAACCCCTCGAGATCCCCCTGGCCGCCACCGCACCGCTTCCGCCCTCGGTCGACTGGAGAAATCGCGGCGGCAACAACTGGGTTTCGCCGATTCAGGATCAGGGCTCGTGCGCCTCCTGTGTCGCGTTCGCGACGTGCGCGGTGATTGAGTCCCGAGTGCGGATCTCCGAGAAGAACCCGTCGCTAAGCCTGGACCTGTCCGAGGCGCACCTTTTCTTTTGCGGAGTCGGAAACGGGTGCAAGGCTGGCTGGGAGTTCGATCCGGCGCTTGCCCGTTGCCGCAACCCGGGAGTCGGCTTGGAGTCGGCCTTCGGGTACGCTCCGTACCAGCAGCAATGCCTTCAGGTTCAGCCCGTGGCGTTTGTAACGGACTGGGAGTACAGGGTGAAGACGTCGAGCCGCAAGCAGGCGATCAGTCAGAACGGCCCGGTCATCGCCGGCATGAGGGTGTACGAGGATTTCGCCTACTACAAGGAAGGCGTCTACCAGCACGTCGCCGGTACCTTCAAGGCACTTCACGCGGTCGCGGTCGTCGGCTACGACGACAACGAGCAGTGCTGGATCGTCAAGAACAGTTGGGGCACGGGCTGGGGCGAGCACGGGTTCCTCCGCATCGGCTACGGCGAGTGCGGCCTCGACACCAAGTTCCCCTTCTTCGATCCGGAAGTGAGCTACGCTCCTTGAATCAGGCCGGGTGGACCTGGCACCGAACCACCGTAACTCGAGAGACCGATGAAGCCGAGAGAGTCCTTCCGCCTAGAGGCCGTCGCGGGCTCGACCATTCGGACCGCCGGCGAGCCGCTGGAGATCGAAGTGGTGGGCTCCGGGGCAACCGGCCACCTGTGGAACGTGATCACGGATCGTGACCGAGTGGAGGTCGCCGAACACCACATCCACCCGGACGAGAGCGCCTTCGGAGCACCGGGGAGAGAATCGCTTCGTCCTCCGTCCGCTCGCTCCAGGTGAATCCGAGATCCACCTGGAGTTGAAGGCTCCCTGGAAGGACACGCCGGCAGAGTCCTACACTGTGAAGCTGCTGAACCGTCCGGCGTGCCCCACCTCCGGACCCGCCGATTGTTGACCGGTTCGAAGAGCCTTCTTCCGCTCATCTATATCGAAAGATCCACTCGCCCTTTACATACCAGGTCTGATCAGAGCTGAGTGAAGGGGGCCGGTTGACCTTGGCCACGAACGCTACCAACCACTCTTCCCGGCAGCCATGGCTCCTTGAATGAGCCTTTGCTGATGCTATCCCTTTTTCCATTAGTGCATCGGCCATCTTGTTTCGAACGGAGCGACTCACTCGCGTAGCTGACAAGGTATGGTCTATTGCCACTCGACTCTTCAACCACTCCTCGTCGCAGCCCACTGTCATGCTGTCGACCAGAGTTCCGATCGCCTTCTTCCGTACCTCAGTCCGCCCACCACGATCCCGAGAGAGCTTGAGCCACTCGCGTAGGCTCATCTGGGGCGCATGCTCACGCCCTGGATTGACCCGCAAGAAAGCTCTTTGCCAACGCTTGGTCATCGAGCTAGCATGAAGGGCAGCGATAATACTAAGGGTAAGAACTATCAACGCCAACCCGGCCTGAATGAACAGCATTATTCGACATTGAATCCGTAGGCTTTGGCCACCGCTCTGCTACTATAGTTGCTCACAACAATCCAAGCCAGAACCAATGGCGGCGCGAAGAACACAAGTCGAAGAGCCTCAGCAGTACACGTCCCTGCCACCGCGCGAGGGTAGGAGGAAAGCTTAGAACCTGACGCATAGCTAAACCGTGATATAGGAGATTCGCGCGACTGTCCCCGGAACGGTGATTGGTATTGTGTCGCACATCCTCCTCACTTTGTAAAGTGCCAGGTGAAGATTCTCATGCTCGCGAACAATGCACAGAACGAAGATTGACATTACCAAGGCCAAGGCAACGCCGCCGACGGTACCCAGATCGTTCACATCGATCCAGACTCCTGGAACCGGAGATCCCGTGAGAATTCCCCGAGCGACGAACTGCTTGACATACTCCTCCCGGACGTCGCTGAAGTAGCATCGGGTCACCTCTCATGATCTCCCTGGGATCTCCGAAGTAGTGGACGTCTTGCGCTCCCGGCAACACGCTTAGGTGGCGGGCTCGATTCGTGCGCGTACTTATAAAAAGCATTGAGTCTCGTGAGGGGCCAACTCCACCTAACGATGTTGTAGTTCGCGATCGCGATAAGGACGGTAGTAATGATCACTACGTAAAGGGATATCCGCGCCCGGTCGGAGGAAATCCGGAAAGCCTCTATGTACTCTCGGAACTCTTCGTTCACCCAGTCGTTGGAACTTCGCTTCCCGATGTCGATACCATCGGCATCTGGCCTGCCTTCGGCCGAGCCGCTCCCAGCAACCTCAGAGGAGGATGGGGTCATTGCGGACTCCTGTGTTTAGTGAGAATATCTTTCCCTGACTCTCACTTTACAGCGAATGCCGACCCTCCGTCAAGAACCACGACGCCTGGGCTGCCAGAATCTGTCCGATCCTTGAAGGATCTGACGAGGAACACCCTTCTCCCGTGCGTGATAGGGCCATCCAGAGCTCTCCACCGATGCCTGATGCCTGAAAGACCGGCTCTGCACGAGGAAGGGGCATGGCGGGCGGTCACTAGGAGCGTGTACCGCATAGATCGTTTCGCCGCAGTGCTCTGCGCAGGGGTAGCGCAAGGTCTTTCCCTGAGGGAAGATCGGTCCATGGGAGACAAACAGTACCGGCCGTGGAGCCCGAGGCAGGGATTGCTGCTGCCGCCGTCGCCGTTGGATTGGCTTCCGGAGGGTCACCTGGCGTACTTCATCCTGGAGCTGGTCTCTGAGCCGGATCTTGGAGACACCGAGCGGCGATCCAGACGAAGGACTCGAGAGGGACTCGTCCGTATCGCCGGGAATGATGGTTTCGTTTCCGGTGTACGCCTACTGCGTGGGGGTGTACTCCTCGCGCAAGATCGAGCGGGCGACGCACGAGGACGTGGCGTTTCGGGTGCTGGCAGCGGGCCAGCATCCGTTCTTCACGACGATCAACGAGTTTCGCAGAGACGCACCTGGATGTACTGGCCGGGCTGTTCGTCCAGGTGCTGCAGTTGTGCCGCAGGGCGGGCCTGGTGGAGCCGGCGCACGTGGCGTTGGAGCGGCACCAAGGTGCAGGCTGCTGCGAGCAAGCACAAGGCGATGAGCTACCGGCGGATGAGCGAGGAAGAGGCTCGTCTGCGCGCCCGGGTGGACGAGCTTCTGGCCCGCGCCGAGGCGGTGGACCAGGAAGAGGACGCGCGCTTCGGTGAGGGACAGCGGGACGAGGACCTTCCGGAGGAGCTACGCCGGAGTGAGCAGCGTCTGGAGCGCATCCGTCAGGCCAAGGCACAGCTCGAGGCCGATGCCCGGGCGAGCCGCGCCGCCGAGCTTCAAGAACAGGCCGAGCGGGCGCGCCAGCGGGCCGCGGACGATGAGCGCAGTCAGAAGGCGCGCAGGACCGATGCGACCCGAGCCCGCCAGCGCGAAGAGCAGGCCGAGGCTCTCTCGGACCCAGAGAAGGATGAGGGGGGCGGAGGCAGAGAGCTTCGTCACAGAGGAGGGTTTGCCGAAGCATCGGGTCCGAGCCCTGCCGGACGGGACGCCCCACCCGAAAGCCCAGCGCAACTTCGTCGATCCCGACAGTCGCATCCAGGAGAGTGGAGGGAGCTTCCTCCAGGGCTACAACTGCCAGCTCGCGGTCGACGAGGAACACCAGATCATCGTGGCCCAGGCGGTGACCAACCAGCCGCCGGACAACGGCAACCTCCTGCCCCTGCTCGACCAAGTACAGGAGCACTGCAAAGAGAGCCCGAGGACGGTCACGGCGGACGCGGGCTACTGGTTTGCCGAGGTCGCCGCACAAGGCCAGCGGCGGGGCACCTCGGTCTACGTCGCTACCGATCGCCGAAGACACGGCACCGATCCCGACCTCAGGAATCAGAGCAAGAGCCCACGCGAAAGACCTCATGCGAGCGAAGCTCTCGACGCCGGAGGGCCGGGCGATCTACGCGCGGCGCAAGGCGGTCGTCGAGCCGGTCAACGGCCAAATCAAGGAGGCGAGAGGATTCCGGCGCTTCCTCCTGCGGGGTCTCCACGCGGTCAGCGGGCAGTCGTCCCTGGTCTGCACCGGCCACAACGTCTTGAAGCTCTACCGGGCCACCTGCGTCCAGGCCTGAGGGCTCACCAGGCGCAGAGTGTCCGGCCGCGCCCGGCCACTTTCACTGCCCACAGACCCTGCAGCGGCTCCCCGAGCCGGCGACAGCTCGACCCCCAGCCGATTCGAGCGACTCAACAGCATCGCTCGCTCACCTCGACGCCGGCGGTCTGGCGGGATTGCGCTCAGCGGTATCCGCTACACGCTCCTAGCGGCGGATGAGAACCTCTAGCGCCCTGGAGGGGACCAGAAACATGCCAATCCTGTCTCTGTAGTAGAAATTCATGCAGTTCCAAAGTACTGGAACTGGCGCTCCCTCCCCAAGCGGAACCTCTGAAGGTCTCCTTCGTCGAGCGCGCAGGGTCGGCTAGCTGGACTAGCCTGACCAGATCCGAGATCGCGGCGACCTATCCTTCCGTGAGAAGCGGTCTCAAGAGGCAGGGTTGACAAGTGTCGATTCCGGACCGCCCCGTTCGACGAACAGGCAGCACACTCTGTATCCGGTCATCAACCAGAGGATAGGACATGACGCTGCAGCGGATGGACAACGTTCTCATCGTGGTCGAGGATCTCGAGGCCGTGAAGGCCTTCTTCATCGAGCTCGGGATGGAGCTCGAGGGCGAGACGCCGGTCGAGGGAGAGTGGGTGGATCGTACCGTCGGGCTCGACAACGTGCGGTGCGAGATCGCGCTGCTGCGCACCCCGGACGGGCACGGCAAGATCGAGCTGGACAAGTTCCACGCGCCCGAGGCAGTCCGGCTCGAGCCGGAGGACGCACCGGTGAATGCGTTGGGCATCCGTCGCATCATGTTCGCCGTCGACGATCTCGAAGAGGTCCTCGCCCGGTTGGAGGCCCGCGGCGCCGTGCTCGTCGGCGAGGTCACTCGCTACCGGGACATCCACAAGCTCTGCTACGTCCGCGGCCCCGAGGGCATCGTCATCGCGTTGGCAGAGAAGCTCGGGTAGGACGACCGGCGGTGTGCTAGAACTCGCTGCAGGCCGCCGGACCAGGCCCGCCACCTTCCCATCGCCGACCCGCCCCTCGACCCATGATCGCCGAGACCGACCGCCTCACAATCCGCCCCCTCACGGTCGAGGACGCACCGTTCGTCCTCGCCTTGGTAAACGACCCCGCGTTCCTCGCCAACATCGGGGACAAGGGGGTGCGCGACGTCGCGGGCGCCCGCCGGTTCCTGCGCGAGGGCTCGTGGACGAACCAGCCGAGGCCGGGTCTCGGGCAGTTCGCCGTCGTCCTGAAGGCGACCGGCGCGCCGATCGGCGTCTGCGGCCTGCTCTACCGCGAGGGCTTCGACCTGACCGACATCGGGTTCGCCTTCCTCCCCGAGTCCCGCGGCCAGGGCCTCGCCTTCGAGGCGGCCGAGGCGGTGATGGGCTACGGCAGGTCGACCCTCGGCCTGACGAAGATCGTCGGCCTGACGGTCGAGGAGAACCGCGCGTCCGTCGCCCTGCTCGAGCGCCTGGGCCTCCGGTTCGAGGCGGTGGTCGAGATGTTCGAGGGCGACCCCGGGACGGCGCTCTACTCCTGACCCGGTGAGGCCTGCCCGGTCGGGGCCTGAACGACCGGCACCGGACCGCTTCGATCCAGCCCGATCCAGCCCGATCCAGCCCGGTCGTCCCCCGTCGTATGATCGTCCCGCCATGCGCGGTCGACGACTCCTCCCCCTATCCGTCGCCGGCCGCGCCCGTCTCCGACGCCCCTTCGTGGCGGCTGGTCATCTCCTCCTCCGACACGTCCTCGACGTGGGTCGAGATCCACCACTGGTTGCCGCACGGGTCTACCACGCCGCCCGAGCGGTCGCCGTAGACCTGGTCCTCGGGCTCACGCAGCACCCGCGCTCCGGCGGCCACCGCCTGGCGGAACAGCGCGTCGGCGTCCTCGACGTAGAGGTGGATCATGGCCGGCATGGGCGACCACTCCTCCGACGCCTGGCCCATCATCAGCTTCGAGTCGCCGAGCTGGAGCGCCGCGTGCATCATGCGCCCGTCCGGCCCGTCGTGGCGGCTGAGCAGCGTGGCGCCCAGGCCGCGTTCCAGGAAGTCGATCAGGCCCTCGGCGTCGCCCACCAGGAGATAGGGGGTGACGGTGTGGTAGCCGTCCGGGATCGGTCGTACACGGTCGCTCATGGGGTCTCCTCCGGTTCAGGGTTCGGTTCCGGCGGGACCATCCGCCGGACGCCATCCACGATACGGCCCGTTTCGGCGCCCGTCTTGGAAAAACGTCCGGACCGCGATCAGGAGATCAGGCCGCCGACTCGGGCAGGTTCAGGCTCTCGGGGAACCGCGACCGCTCCCGGTACTCGGTGGGGGTAAAGCCCGAGAAGGCACGGAACTCGGCGTTGAAGTGGGGCTGATCGAAGTAGCCGGCGGCGAGCGCCACGTCCGCGAGCGGGTCGCCGTGGCTGACCCTCTCGAGCACTTTGCGGAAGCGGACGATGCGGGCGAAGGTCTTCGGGCTGACCCCCATCTGCTCCCGGAAGACGGTCGCGAGCCGGCTCTTCGACCAGCCGGTGCGCTCGCGCAGGCGGGTGATCGACACGGCACCGGAGCGCCGTTCGATCTCACCGGCCATCCAGGTGACGGCCGAATCGGACCGGTCGTGACGCGCGAGTCGCTCCTCCATCCAGGCCGCGGCCGCCCGTAGCCGTGCTTCCGGAGTCGGCGCGGCGCCGCAGCGGTCGAGGAGCTCGTCCGCGTCACCGCCCACCACGTCCCGGAGGTCGACGGTGATCCCGGTCAGGTCGTGGAGCGGTCGGCCGAGGATGCGAAACGCACCGGCGGGGAGCAGATGCATGCCGAGCACGGCCGAAGGCTCCGCCGGCGCCTCGATCACGTCGGAGACCAGCGCCAGCCCGGAGAGGCAGGCGGGGCTGAAGCGCTCCAGCCCGTCCCCGGTCACCTGGTGGTACACAGGGCCGAGGTGGACGACCAACGGCAGCCGCCCGTCGGGGAAGTGCCGTTCGCGCAGAACCGTCAGCCGGCCCTCGAAGTACCAGAGCGCCTCGACCACCCCCGCGAGGTGAGCCGGCTGCCAGCGGGCGAGCCGCCACCGCCCCAGCGGCGAGTCGTGCTGCTCGATCCGGATCGGCATGGGCGCTCAGTGTATCGTCGGGCTCGACTGAGCTCCCCGGACTTCGGGCACCGGCGTGTGAAACGCCAGCCCAGATCCGCGCCGGACTGTCGTCTCTCCTCGATTCGGTGGTCGCCGACCAGCCCGTCGGCGCAGGCCCTGCGTCTGACCGCGTCAGGCCTCCGGCGACGAGACGGCGACCGCCGGCGGTGCGTGGAGGAGCTGGTAGGCACCGGCACCCAGCAGCGCGCCGGCGATCGGGCCGGCCCAGTAGATCCAATGACCGGTCCAGGCCCCGGAGAGCAGCGCCGGGCCGAACGAGCGCGCCGGGTTCATCGACGCACCGCTGATCGGCCCTCCCCAGAGCGCACCGACGGCGACCGTCGCCCCGATCGAAAGCGCCGCCAGCTCGCCCACCGCCCGGCTGTCGGTCGCCACGGCCGTGATCACGAACATCAGACCGGCCGTCAGCAGGATCTCGAACCCGAGCGACTGGAGCGCCGTTCCCGCCGGGACGGTCGCTCCCAGGGGCGCGTCGCCACGTCCCAGGAGGACTCGGAGCGTGCCGGCGGCGGCCACGGCACCGACGAGCTGGGCCGCGACGTACCCCGGCACCTCACGCCACGGGAAGTGGCGGAAGAAGGCGAAGGCGACGGTGACGGCCGGGTTGATGTGAGCGCCCGAGACGTGCCCCAGGGCCGCCACCATCACGCTGACCACGAGGCCGAAGGTCAGGGAGACGCCGACGTGACCGAGGGCGCCGGTCCGCGCGTCGACGGCGATCGCGCCGCAGCCGGCGACGACCAGCGAGAACGTCCCCAGCGCTTCGGCGAAGATCCGTTGTCCGAGCGTCGACTTCACCCGAGATCTCCCTGGGCTTCGAGCTCGGCCACCCACGCGTCGGCCTGTGCCTCGATCGCGTCGCGCACTCGGCGAAAGGCCGCCAGGCGCTCCTGCGGCGAGCCGGTGGCCGCGGCGGGGTCTTCGAACGGCGCATGGGTTCGCCGGAAGGCTCCCGGCCAGATCGTCGGGCAGCTCTCGGCGGCGCGGTCACAGACCGTGGCGACCGTGTGGACGCGGGTCTTCCCCAGGAACTCGCGCAGATCCTTCGTCCGGTGGCTCCGAAGGTCGAACCCCTTCTCCGCCATCACCTGGATGGCGAAGGGGTGAACCTCGTCTTCCGGCGCCGTGCCGGCGCTCGCCACGGGCATGCGATCGCCGAGGCGCTGCCGGAGGAATGCTTCCGCCATCTGGCTGCGGCACGAGTTGCCGGTGCAGAGGACGAGAAAGGTGCCAGGGTTCATCGGGTCTCCTTGCTGGATCTCGCGGAGCCGTCACGCCTCCCATGACGGCGCCCGGATTCCAGCCTCGGAGTCTCTGACACCCATGCGACCGTGCCGCGGCGACTCCGTGACCGCACGGTCACGGTCGGCGGCTCACTCTCCGCGCGGCGGACGCTCCGCGCGTTGTGCTCTATGATCCGGCCGAGCGAAACGTCAACGACTCGAGAACGCGAACCCATGGCACACCTGGACCCGGCCGAGGAGCAGGCCTACGAGCAGCTCCAGTACTACTCCCTGGGGCACGGCGGTCCGGAGTTCATCCATCAACTCGTCGTCGACGCATGGGCCGCCCAACACGCGACCGCCACGACTAAGCCCATCGCCCTGACGTTCGCCCTCGTCGGCCTCTACCTGCACGTCGAGAAGGGGGTCTCGGGCCGCCAGGTGCAGCGCGTCCACATGACGCTGGCGAAGCGGAAGCGGGAGTGGCCCTCCTTCCCCCTGCCGTCCGACCGCGGCTCGATGACCGCCCGCGAGGTCATGGCGGCACCGCCCGGACCCGAGCGCGACCGGGCCATCGACGCCTGGTGCGAATCGGTGTGGAAATCGTTCCGATCGAGCGAGCCGACCGTGGTCGAGCTGCTTCAGCAGTACGGGATCTCTTGAGCCATGACCGTTCTCTCCGCCGCCGTCCTGCTCTTCCTGGTGATGGACCCGCTCGGCAACGTGCCGTTCTTCCTGGCGACGCTGACCCAGGTCGCTCCGGCGCGTCAGAAGCGGGTCGTCTTTCGGGAGCTGGTGATCGCCCTCGGCGTGCTGGTCGTCTTCCTGTTCGCCGGACGCTACGCCCTGGCGCTCCTCGGCATCTCGGAGCCGGCCCTGAGCCTGGCCGGCGGCGTCATCCTCCTGCTGATCGCCCTGCGGATGATCTTCCCGACGCCCGACCGGTCGCTCCGCGAGGAGTCCGAGGGCGAGCCGTTCATCGTGCCGCTCGCGATCCCCTACGTCGCCGGACCGTCGACCTTCGCCACCGAGCTCCTACTGATGAGCCGTGAGCCGACCCGCTGGCCGGAGTGGTTCCTCGCCCTCCTGCTCGCCTGGCTGGTCACCGCCGTCATCATCTACTTCGCCAGCGGCATGCGCCGTTTCTTCGGCACCCGGGGACTGATCGCCGTCGAGCGGCTGATGGGCATGGTGCTGGTGACGGTCGCCATCCAGATGCTGATCGACGGAGTCCACAGCTTCCTGGCACAGTAGGGCGCCGGCGGCGGGCAGCGCGCCGCAGGTTCGACGTCAGGTCTCCCCGCACCGTCCGTAGTAGCGGAGGGCCCCGGCCAAGCCCCGGGGGCCAGCCGCTCGGATCGCACGGGAGACCCCCATGGAGGGCCATCAAGAGCCACCGCCGTCCACCCTGACAGCCCATCCGGTCGTGGCCTACGTCTTGATGTGCTTCCCCATCACTTGGTCGGTCTGGTTTCTGGCTCCGCTTCTGACGAGAGGCGACTGGGCTCTCGAAAAGGCCATCATCGGCCTGGGATTCGGGCCCGCCCTGGCGGCCATCGTCCTGGATCGCCTGCGTGGCACCGGGGCCCGGATCGGAACGCGTAGCTGGTGGGCCCTCCTCAGCTCCGCGATTCTCGGAGTCGTCTGGGGGTTCTGGCACCTTCCGCCCTGGACAACACGCCGCGACTGGTTCCGGCCACGGCCTTCGCCGCAGCGGCGGTCGTGGCGCTGAGGGCTCCTCTGGTGACGCGCGGACTTGCAATTCGGATCTTTCCTAATTAGGATACGACCTATGAACAAGATCTTCAAAGCCCTGAGCCATCCGGCACGGCGCAAGATCGTCGCAATGCTCCAGGCGGGGCCGCTCGCCTCCGGGGAGATCGCCGCCGAGTTCGACATGGCGTGGCCCTCGGTCACGGGCCATCTGACGGTGCTCAAGGAGGCGGATCTGGTCGAGGCCGAACGCGACGGCAATACGGTGCGCTACCGCCTCAACATCTCGGCCGCCGAAGAAGCGGTCGGCTTCCTGCTCGGCATGATGAAAGCGGGAGATCTCGAGCGCGACGGTGGCACCACTGCGCGGACAAAGCTGAGGAGGAAACCGGTATGACGGATGAAACAGCCCGAGACTTCGACTTCCTGGAGAGGGCGGGATTGATCCTGATGGCGTTCCAGATCGCCATCTACGCCAGCCTCTGGATGACCGGCGGTCTCCTCCGCTCCTCGGACGGCTATTTCTTGCTCGTGACCGCGCTGTTCGTCGCGAACCAGAGGAAGATCCTCCGGAGTCCGCCGAATCGCGGCGCGGCATCCTGGGTCTTCGCCTCGCGCGTGGCCGTCCTGGCGGTGATCGCGCTCGGCACGCTGGTCGTCGCCGCCTATCGCATCGTGCCGGACATCGTCCCCGCAGCCGCCGCCACGGTCCGCGGGTTCTCCCTCCTGCTCTGGATCGTGATCGCACTCAAGGGCGCCGGCATCGGTAAGCTGAAGCCCGGCAGTGCCATGGGGATCCGCGTCCCCTGGACGACCCAGAGCCGCCTCGCCTGGGACCGGGCGCATCGCACGCTCGGCCGGATTCTCTTCTGGGGCGGCCTGGTCGGGCTCTCGACCAGTCTCGTCGTTCCGCCCCTCGCCTCATTCGCCATGTGGGGAATCACCGTGGCGCTCGCCGTCACCGCCGCCCTTGTCGAGAGCTGGCGTACCTGCCGTCTCGATCCGGACCGCTCGGGGCGGCGCCCCGCCTGAGCCCGAGAGAGACCGGCAGGGGCGAGCCCCGCACCTACTCGATCGGCACGGCCTCCAGATGGCAATCGCCGAGCGTTCCCTCCATCTCCCCGCGATGGCACGCGGCTCCTCGGAGCTGCTTGCACTCGCTGGGTGGAACGTCGAACGTGTACCGAAGACCGAGACAGGCGCAGTTGCACAGGACCTTGTGGGTCGGCCCCTCGGTTGCGGTTCCGTTTCCGACCGGGGTCGACGACCCCGGATGCGGCGGTGCCCCGGCGAGGTGGGCACAGCCCACTCCGAGGACGGTGATCGCGAGCAGCGCGACCCGTGCGACGTTCGCGAGGACTGGCTGACGCATCGTCGACCTCCTCGATCGTTTGAACAGCCTCGACACTTCGATCCGTAGGCTCTCCAACGATTTCGGAAACGGTCTTCCCTCAAGGCTGCGTCGGCGCCCGCTCCGATCGTCGCGAGCGCCCTGGGGGCAGAGACAAAACATCCCGGGCCAGGAGTGCTCCCGGCCCGGGACAGAGCGTGCGCGGTCCGTCCTTCCTACGGCAGCTTGTGGCAGCGCAGGCAGGTCTCGATGTCGGTCAACGGGTGGTTGGTCGGCCGCGCCGCCGGGTGGCAGTACAGGCAGTCCGCGTTGGGATCGTGGGTCTCCGGCATCGTCGGAGCGCTCGGGTGGTCGTCCCTGCGATGGCAGACGCTGCAGCTCTCGTCGACCACCGGGAAGTGACAGTTTTCGCAGTGGTTGACCGTCGGCGTCCGGTTCCAGTACGGATCGGAGTGCGACGGCGGCGGCACGTCGTGCGACGACAGGTCCTGGTGGCAGACCGCGCAGAGGTTGTCCGACAGCGGCAGGTGGCAGCTCTGGCAGTGCCGGTTCAGGCGGCCGCCCCAGGTGACGTCGTGGGTCGCCGGCGGCGGGGCGTTCTGATGCTTCTGCAGATCGCCCTGGGTGTGGCAGACGGCGCAGGAGGTGTCGGCCAGCGGCAGGTGGCAACTGTTGCAGTGGTTGTTCACCGGCGGACCCCAGCTTCCGCGGTGGGAGGCCGGCGGCGACTCGTGCGACGGCGTTCCGTCGTGACAGGTCGCACAGTAGGTGTCCGACAGCGGCAGGTGGCAGCTCTGGCAGTGGTTGTCCGTGGGCTCTCCCCAGCCGCCGACGTGGGTGTTGGCCGGCGCCTGGCTCTTGTGGGCGTCCACGTTCGTGTGGCAGACCGCGCAGTAGTTGTCTGCCAGCGGCAGGTGGCAACTGTTGCAGTGGTTGTTCGCCGGCTGGCCCCATCCGCCTACGTGGGTGTTGGTCGGCGCCTCGGTCTGGTGCGCCTCCAGCGTCTTGTGGCAGAGCACGCACGAGTTGTCGGCCAGCGGCAGATGACAGCTCTGGCAGTGCTGGTTCGCCGGCTGACCCCAGGTCGGGACGTGGGACGCCGGCCGCTCGGTCTCGTGCAGGTCGATGGAGTCGTGGCAGGTCGAGCACGCAGTGTCCGCCAGCGGCAGGTGGCAGCTCTGGCAGTGCTGGTTGCCGAGCGCGCCCCAGACCGGCGTGTGGGAGAGCGGCTGGGTGTCCTGGTGGCACTCGATGCAGAAGCTCTGGTCCTGGTGGCAGGCCTGGCAGCGCTGGCGATCGACCTCTGCCTCGCGGCCGTGGGTCTTGATCTTCCACAGGCGGGTGTGCGAGCGCGGCGGCTTGTCGAGGTGGCAGGAATTGCAGTCCTGCGGCACCTGGTGACAGAGCGCGCACTGGTCGCCGACGACTTTGCTGATCTCGCCGTGGCGCTGCTCCCAATCCTGCGAGTGATCGAGGAGAGGCAAAGTGCCAGGGCCTGGCGGGGTGTTGGCGTCGATCCGCGTGTGGCAGTCCTTGCAGCCGAGCTCGACGCCGTTCTCCTGGTGACAGGCGAGGCAGTCCGACATCTTCAGCTTCGCCACGGGAACCGGCCGCTTGGTGTCGTGGCAGGTCGTGCAGTCATCGATGACCGCGATGTGCTCGTCGTGGGGGAAGAGCCACTCGTGCTTCTTCGGGGCCGGCGCCGGCGGCGCCGTGACCTCGCCCTCGGCGTGGCAGTCGGAACAGGTCTGCTGCGTCGGGATCGTCACCGCCTCCGCGCCTTCGGAGAGGTGGCAGGTGGCACAGTCGAGCCCGCCGTCCAGGTGGATCGCATGCTGGAAGGCCGAGGCCGGGGCCGCGCCTTCGTCTCCACCCTGGGCGCCCTGGACGTCCTGAGCTGGGGCCGGAGAGGCGAGCAGGGAGAGGAGAAACGCCGCCGGGAGGAGGTGGAAGAGACGCCGGGAGTTGCCGCGGATGCCGTTCATCGCTTTTCGCCCTTGCCGAGGAATCCGAGGTCGAGGCCGAATCTCAGCTCGGCTTCGTAGTAGGCCGTGTCAGAGGTGGAGTCCGTGCTGCGGTCGAAGTCGACGCGCACGCGGTACCGGTGGCGCACCCGCCACTCGGCCCGCAAGTAGTGGCTGCGCACGTCGTAGCGCTCCTGCGGCACCTGGTCGAGGATGTCGAAGGTGCGTTGCAGGTCGTACTTGGCGTAGAAGCTGCCGACGTCGAGCCGCAGGCGCTCGTCGAAGAACTGGTGCCCGAGCGAACCGGCGAGCGTGGAGCTCGAGTCGCGGTCGGTCTCCCAGCGGCTGAAGTCGAGGCTGGCGTAGAAGCCGTGCAGCGCCTGCTCGGTGAGGAAGAGGTCGGCGAAGTAGCGGTCGAACTCCTGGTTGCCGCGGTTCTCGCCATCCTGGAGAAGCTCCCGGCGCGAGAAGCCGACACCCACCGAGGCGAGCTCGCCCAGCGGCCGGCTGACGTTGAGGGTCAATTGCTGGTACGGCCGGCTCGGGCCGATGACCGTCGAGAGGTCGCCGAAGTACATGGAGCTCGAGTCGTTGATCTCCTCCTGGCGCCGGTAGTTTCCTGTGAGCAGCAGGTTCGCCGAGTCGATGTGCCAGCTCCCCCCCACGACCTCGTTGAAGATGTTGAAGTCGAGGGTACGGGCGGTCACGTAGAGGTTGGAGCCCTGGGCGAAGGCCTGGCGGTATGCGAGCGTCACGACGTCGCTATCGACCGCATCCTCTTCCAGGTGGATCCAACTGCCGCGCAGCAGCGCGCGGTCGCCGGGGTGGAGCGACCAGGTCAGGCCTCCGGCCCGCTCGTCGCTTCCGATGGCCGTGTAGTAGCTCACCGGCTGTCCGGCGAACAGGCCGAAGCGCATGTGCTTCCAGGGGACGGAGTAGATGCCCTTGATGCCGGTGAGGTTGAACCCCTCCGCCTCGTCGAGGAACTGCCGGCCGAGGCGCAGGTCGAAATGCTTGATCTTGTTGACGTCCAGGTAGGCGTAGTAGACGCGCAGGTCGTTCTTGCCGTCGTCGATCTCGTTGCGGCGGGTTTGCAGGTCCTGGTCCCAGCGCACCGAAAGGGCGCCGCTCAGACCCTGCGAATCCTTGCCGTCGTAGCGCCACCCCTCTTGTCCGAAGGACAGCCGCAGGTAGGAGTAGAAGTCCTCGTCGGCCCAGTCCGAGGAGCCCCAGCGGTCTCGATACCGCGTGGTCAGCTCGCCGCGAAAGCTCTGGGCGACAGCGGCCGAGGGGAGGATCGCGAGCAGGAGGCAGAGCAGTGGCAGCTTGATACGCATGGCAACCTTCCGCGGTTTGCAGAACGCGGCTCTCCCCTGCCGGCGAACCGAGAGGGGAGAGCCGCAGAGTCGTCTACTTCACCTTCATTCCGACGACGAGGTCACGCCGGCTCAGGCGGCGAGAGGCCGTCGAACCGACCGCGTCCAACGACTCGTCGAGCACGTTGAGAACCCAGGTCGGGTTGTGCGCGCCCTCGCTGCCGTCGGCCTCGAGCAGCCCGTAGTTCCAGAAGGCCTTGGGCAGGCCCTCGCCGCTGACCGAGTAGATCGGCACCGGCCCCGTGGGCATCGGGAGGTTCACCATGATGCTCCCCACCCCGACGGTGTCGAGGCGCGAGCCGCCCTTGAAGACGACGTTGATCGCCTGGCGGCCGTGGGACTCGGTGAGCTCGATGCGCTGGATGGTGCTGGCGTCGGTGAGCTGCGTACCGGCCAGGTCGATGGTGTTGCCGGCCGCGATCTGCGCGGCCATCACCGACTTGAACTTGGCTCCGATCGCCGTGCCGAGATCCTCGATCATGGCCTCGAAGCCGGACTGCAGGTTGTCGATGTCGATGCCGGTGTGGCACTTGGCGCACACCTCTTTGCCGGCGAAGAAGGTGTGGTTGGTGCCACCGCCCTCGTAGGAGAGCGACTCCGGAGGCGTGGTCTCCTCCATGTGGCACGTGACGCAGGTGTTGTGGATCAACGAGTGCCGCCCGCGCACGCCGGTGGTGACCAGGAACGCGTTCTGGCCCATCAGGACGTCCGTCTGCGGACCGGGGTGGGTCGCGCGATCGAGATCGTCGATCCCGGCGAAGGTCTTGTCGTTGCGCAGGCCGCGGCGCGAGTTGTGGCAGGTCATGCAGATGGCGCCGGAGCCGACGCCGTTGGCCTGGAAGCCCGCGTCCAGCATCGCGGTCTTGCCCGAGATGCGGATCTTCGCGTCGGTGCCGACACCTGTCGTGGTGCCCACGTCGTGGGGATCGTGGCAGGTGACGCAGGTCTGCGGGTGGGTCTCGTCGGGGGTCCAGGTGACCGCGACGCTGTCGCCGGGCTCCTTGCCCGGAACCTGTCCGAGGAGCACCGGGACCCACTCGAGGAAGCCGTTGACGGTGTGGCAGCGGGCACAGGTCCCGCTCTGGCCTTCGTCGACGGCGAGCTCGTAGTTGGCATGCCCGGAGAGCTGCCACTGCTGGAAGCGCCCGTGGCGCAGCGGCTCGCCGTGACAGCTACCGCACAGGTCGGACGAAAGGCTCATGCGCGGGTCGCCGACGGCCACACCGCTCAGCCCGTGCGCCGGGCTCGTGTCGTTGGCGATGACCTGCGGACCGTGGCAGTTCTCGCACTGGATGTTGGACTTCTGGGCCGTGGCCGGGAACTCGCGGAGCATCGTCGTCCAGTTCCCGGACGCCGCGCCGTGCAGCAGGTCGGAGGCCAGGAAGCCGGCGTAGTCCGACGCCTCGTCGATGCCGTTGTTGGCGTTCGCCAGGTCGTATCCGACGGTGTGGCAACTGAAGCAGTTGGTGCCGTAGTGGTCGGACGTGTTGATGTTGTCGGTGAGGATGTGCGCATGCCCGGTGGCCGCCCACGGCGTGAACTGGTCGGGCGCGATCGTTCCGTTGTGGCAGTTGGTGCAGGTCGAGTCGGCGATCTGATCGCCGTTGTGCTCCTGCCCCGTGATCACGCCGCGCCAGGTGCCGGCGTAGATGGTGAGCGTGACCTGCGAGTTGGCGCCGGCGTCGTGGACCTGCACCTCGTAGACGCCGGGGGCGTCGGGGGTGAAGTACGGCGAGCGGGTGTTGGCCGCACGCAGGACCGCGTCGGATGCGAAGGGCTTGGAGGCGAAGCTCCACTGGTAGTTGTTCTGTTCCTTGCCGTAGAGCAGGACCGGCTGGTTGATCGGCACGTTCTTGAGGCCGGTGGTGATCCCGTAGGCCAGCGGCACGCTGACGTCGACCGTCGCCTTGTACTCCCCGGAGGTGGTCAGCACTGTGACCTGGAGAGTGATCGTCTCGGCGTCCTCGAGGGCCAGCGGGCTGATTCCCACCACCTGCCAGCGGTTCTGCAGGCCGCCGCTGTACTCGTCGTCGTCGCCGGCCGGCACCGGAAGCTCCGGCGGAACGGGCGGCTCGCCGAGCACGTCGATCAGGTAGTTGCGATAGGTACCCGCGTCCGCCAACCGCACACGCACGGCGTGGTTGGCCAACGGCATCAGCCGCGCAGGTGCGCCGGCGATCTGCTCCCAGGTCACCGAGCGCAGGCGCGAGCCATCCAGGATGTCGAAGTCGACCATGCCACGCACTCGTTGGTTCACCTGCGGGTTGCCTACGTAGCTGGCATTGACCACCACATTGGGCGTCGCGGCGTATGTTGCCGGCACGACCAGTAGCAGCGCCAGCGCTCCGAGAAGCACGCTCGTCGCGCTCCTCGACGTTCTATTCATGCATCCGTTCATGGGATCCTCCCTCTCCTCCGGGCGGGTTTGTCTGATGTTCTGAAGTTCGATTCCTCGGTTTCCACCCGTTCCCGCTCCGCGCGGCCCGCCAGGTTCCTGGCCGGTACGCATCTCGCCGGTACGCCGGGCACTCTCAGTCCAACGCAACAGCCGTACCGCCGTGCCGGCCCTACAGGACCCACCCTAAGCCGCGCATTGACAGCGACTTAGGCACTACCTACCCGTTGTGATAGGGGCGCTTTCTGGGGGATTTCACGCACCGGGTGGGGGATTTGACCCACCCTTCTCCGGGGCTTGTGGATTCCCACTCCTTCGACAGGTCGACCCAAGGGTGGGTCTCAGTCCTCACTCAGGCCCCAGAAGTGGGGCACCCTCCCCACCTCGAGGCCCACTTCAGGCCCACTTCAGACTGGAGTGCCGAAGGAGTCTGCTCCGGATCGGGCCGCGGCCAGGAGGCCGACGAGGGCTTGCCCGAGAACGGCTGGAGGGGCGGGCTTGGGGAGGAACAGGGCCGTGCCGCCGGCCGGCGCGAGGTTCGCCTCGAGCGCGCCTTCTTCCAGGCACGACTCGTAGAGCACCGGTACCGGCGGGCGCCGGTCGGCGCACAGGCGCTGGAACTGGGCCCAGGGAAGGCGGGCCCTGGGCACGCTGACGACCACGGCGTCGGGTCGATCGTCGCGCACGCGGAGAGCCGCCTCCTTCAGGCTGCTCGCCACCTGGACGCACGTGCCGGGAGGCGCGGCGTGCCCGACGCGCCAGGCCAGAATTCCACTCCGATCGACGATGAGGAGACGCACGGCATCCGACTTCCGCTGTCACCCGAACGCAAGGCGCGTTCCACGCCGCGCAGACACCTACAAAGGGCGATTTCGTGACGCCTGAGTCGAGTTTCTCTGAACCGCCGTTGCCGCGGTTCCGATCGATCTAGACGATCCACTGAATCACCCCCGATCTCCTCGATCCTCTTCCCACCCCGCGCTTCGGAGGGAGCTCGTCGGCCTGAGGCGAAGCTTCAGTGGGAGTCTGCGAGGTAGCTCAGTCGGCGGAGGAAGCGGACCGGGCGGTCTCGCCGCGCAGGTCGAAGGACTTGAGGCGGTAGCGGAGCTGATCGCGGCTGATCCCCAGCAGCTCGGCGGCGCGCGTCTGGTTGTCCCCCGTGGCGCGCAGGGCCCGGCACACCATCTCCCGCTCGAGGGTGGCCAGCGGCACGATGCCGGTGGGCAGGCCCCCGCGAACGACGGCCTCCGTGTCGACCTCGGTGGGCCGAACCTCGGTGGCCCGGTCGAGCACCAGAGAACGCGGCGACACCTGCTGGCCCTTCTCGAGCACCATGGCGCGCTCGATCACGTTGCGCAGCTCGCGCACGTTGCCCGGCCAGGAGTAGCCGAGAAGGAGGTTCTCGGCCTCGCGCTCGAAGCCGTCGAAGCGGCGCCCGAGCTTCGGCTGCAGGGTGTCCAGGAAGTGGTGCGCCAGCGGCAGGATGTCCTCGCTGCGCTCGCGAAGCGGCGCGACCGTGATGGGAAAGACGCTGAGGCGATAGAACAGGTCCGAGCGGAAGGTGCGCTCGCGCACCATCGCCTGAAGGTCCCGGTTGGTGAGCGCGATGATGCGCACGTCGACGACGATCTCCCGCGTGCCGCCCACCCGACGGAAGCGGCGCTCTTCGAGAAAGTGCAGGAGCTTGGCCTGCAGATCCAGCGGCAGCTCGCCGATCTCGTCGAGCACCGCCGTCCCCCCTTCGGCCAGCTCACAGACGCCGCGCTTGAAGCTCTTGGCGTCGGTGAAAGCGCCCTTCTCGTGTCCGAACAGCTCGCTCTCGAGGAGATTGTGGGGGATGGTGGCACAGCTCACCTCGAGCAGCGGCCGGGACCGCCGCGCCGACAGGGCGTGGATGTGCCGGGCCAGCACGTTCTTGCCGGAGCCGCTTTCGCCGTCGACCAGGATGGTCGCCACCTCCGACCGCGCCACCTGCTCGGCCATCTCGAGAACCTGCTGGAAGGCCGGGGCCTCCCCCACCACCGCCTGCGTCAGGCTGTGCTCCCGGGACCGCCGCGCCGCCTGGGCCTCGAGCTCTACGCTCCGCTGGCTCAGCGAGCGGTCGATCAGCCTGACCAGCTCCGCCTGGTCCACCGGCTTGGAGAGGAAATCGAGAGCGCCCAGCTTCATCGCGCGCACCGCCTCGTCGACCTCGCTCATCGCCGTCATGACGATGACGCCGCAGCCCTCGAGGCGCTCC
Source organism: uncultured Acidobacteriota bacterium (assembly GCA_963843755.1). Classification (GTDB taxonomy): domain Bacteria; phylum Acidobacteriota; class Thermoanaerobaculia; order Multivoradales; family DATKCC01; genus CAWJLS01. The sequence goes on along the minus strand of CAWJLS010000005.1, from coordinate 526,056 downwards.
CGGTTCTCGGCATAGAAGTCGAGCCCGTGGCCGTCGGGCAGGCCGATGTCGAGCAACACGACATCGGGCTGGGCGCTGGCCAGGTGCTCGGCGGCGGTGGCCAGGTCGCCGGCCACCCGCACCCCGTGTCCGGCGCGCTTGAGCTGCTGCTCGAGCGCCCAGCTCAACAGCTTCTCGTCCTCGACGATGAGGATCAGTGCCACGCTCTCGCCTCTCTTCCCACCGCGGCAGTCGGCGCCTGCTCGACGCCGGGCTCCTCCCCCGCCAGGTCGGCCACCGGGCCGGCGCACTGCGGAAGGAGAATGACGAACGAGGTGCCGCGTCCCACTTCGGAGCTCAGCTCGAGGCGGCCACCATGCTGCTCGACGAGGCTCTTGGCGATCGCCAGCCCCAGGCCCGTGCCGGTGAACTTGGTGGTGAAGAACGGCACGAAGACCTGGTCCAGGTTCTCGGGGGCGATGCCGCTCCCGTCGTCCTCGACCGTGATCGCCACGGTGCCCTCGTCGTCCACGCGGCCGGCCCGCACGACCACGTGGCCGCCGCTCTCCGGCATCGCCTCGCCGGCGTTGTGCACCAGGTTGACCAGGACCTGCCGCATCTGGGCCGCGTCCAGCTTCGCTTCCGTCAGCCGCTCCGAGGTCTCGACGCGCAGCTCGACTCCCCGCCGCTGGAGCGCCGGGCGCAGCAGGTCGGCGGTCTCGTCGAGCAGCCGGGCGAGATCGGTGCGGGCCAGGCGCGGCGGCGCCGGCCGCGCGGACTCCAGCAGCCGGCGCAGGATGCCGTCGACCCGCTTGAGCTCCTCGAGCATCTCCACGTAGAGGTGCTTCGTGGGCTCGACGAGCGACTCGTCGCGCAGCACCTCGAGCACGCCCTGGATGCCCGCGAGCGGGTTCTTGATCTCGTGGGCGAGCCCGGCGGCGAGCTGCCCGACACATGCGAGCTGGTCGACGTGGGCCAGGCGCGTGACGAGCTGAGATTCGCGCTCGCGCTGTGCGCGTAACGCCTCCCGCAGAGTGCGGTGCACCTCGGCGGTGACCGGGTCGAGCGACAGCGCCGGCGGGCTGGCATCCCGCCCGTCATCAGCGGACGCGAGGTCGGCCCGCAACCGGACGCCGGCCTTGGCCACGTTGCGTTGCACCACCGTGGTCACCAGCCCCAGGGCCACGACCCACCCTCCGAGCAGCAGGGCCATGCGCCCTCGCAACCGATCCTGGGTCGCGACGAGCGATGCCGTGTAGTTGATGCGCAAGGTCGCCGCCCCGAGTGTCGAGCCGAGGGCATGGCAGGCCGTACAGCGTCGGCCGGCAGTGATGCGGACCATGGCGCGCACCCACCGCTGTCCGCCATCGTTCACCACCCAGGCTTCGGACGGCTCGTTCCCGGCCAGAAACCGCTCGACTCGCGCCCCCTCGGCCGGCCCGGCCGACGGTCCACTCGCGCCGAGCGGGGTGCCGTCGGCTCCATAGAGGCGCAGGCCCATTCCCCGCTGCGAAGCGAGCACGTGAGCCAGCGCGTGGGGCGTCGTCCCCACCTCTTGGAGCGGCATCTGCTGCACCGCCTCGTCGAGCTGGAAGCGCGCCGCCGTCGCGCTCGCCTTGGAGGCCGCCCGTTCGATCAGACCGAGCATCGCGAGGTAGAGGACGCCGAAGGCGACCAGATGGATGCACAGCACCGCGCACAGCCGCGCGCGGGCCGGGGGCAACCCCCTCCACCACCTGACGCCGGAGCGCCACACGCTACGCACCTGTGCCCGGGAGTCCATCGAGACTCACTATAGAAGACGCCCCGCGCGACCGAACCACCCCACAACGCGGGGCTCCCATCCCCCCATCCGACCGGGAAGCCCACCTCAGATGCCGAGGCGGCCTTGGGTAGGCAGCGAGACGTGCCGGCGGAGCGCCGGCCGCGCGATATCCTGGCCCGGTTCTCGTTTCCCCAAGAACCACCTTGACCGGCCCTTGACCGGCCCTGAGGAGACCCGATGCCCGCGGACCTCAAGATCAACTACCTGGAGCTCCCCGCCCGCGACCTCGACGCCGTGCAGAAGTTCTACGAGGGCACGTTCGGATGGTCGTTCACCGACTACGGCCCGGAGTACCGCGCCTTCAACGACGGATTCATCGACGGCGGCTTCTACAGAGCCGAGGCGACATCCACGACGGACCGCGGGGCCGCGTTGATCATCCTCTATGCCGAGGACCTCGAGGGGACCCGGGAGTCGGTGATCCACAACGGCGGCGAGATCGTCCGGGAGGTCTTCAGCTTTCCCGGCGGCCGCCGGTTCCACTTCGCCGACCCGAACGGCAACGAGCTCGCGGTCTGGTCCGATCGAGAAGGCTAGGAGTCTGCACGGCAGGACCGCATAGCCGCACGCATGGGGCATACGCGCGCAGATCCGAGGAACGACGAGGAGTCGATGGCGCAGCATCGTCGACGAGAAGGAACGAAGGCGATGCCCGCAATCCCTGTGCAGACTCCTGGGCGAAGATTCTCGGCGCCTCGAGCAACCAGCCGGCTACCTCCAGAGAGCACCTGGGTCACGCCCTCTGCAGTCCTTCGGAGGACGTGGTGATCAGGGACGGTGCGCGATCATCGATGAGGACAAGCGGGAGGCTATTCAACTCGGCACGGACTGCGTGACCATGGAACAGGCAGCGCCTCGGGGAGCTCCGCTCGCACCTCTGACCCTCGGCGATCGGACGCTTGGGGGACCCCACGACCAGTGGACGGACCGCAGGATCGGTGCAGCAACCTCGACCAGGAAGCCTTTGACGAGAGGGGCTTGAATGGTGGGCGGTCAGGGGCTCGAACCCTGGACCCGCGGATTAAAAGTCCGCTGCTCTGCCAACTGAGCTAACCGCCCTGAGGGGGCGCCGTGCGGCGCGTTTTGGAGTATAGCCGTGCGGACCGGCCCGACGACTCAGTTCCCGCGGCCGCCCAGGACCCGGTCGAACCGGTCGCCGAGGAGGCCGTGGAGCGCGCCGCCTTCGCGCACGGCGGTCTCTTCGCGCCGCGGACCGCTCGACACGAGGTCGACGGGGGCGCCGACCAGGTCTTCGATCAGGCGGATGTACTCGCGGGCGTTGGGCGGGAGCTGGTCCAGGTCGGTGATGCCGGCGGTGTCGTGCTCCCAGCCGGGAACGGTTTCGTAGACCGGCTGGGCCCGGGCGAAGGCGCCGAGGTCGGAGGGCAGGTTTTCGGTGACGTGGCCGTCGACTTCGTAGGCCGTGCAGACCTTGATCTCGTCCAGCTCGTCGAGCACGTCGAGCTTGGTCAGGGCGATGGCGCCGGTGCCGTTGAGCCGCCGGGCGTAGCGGGCGGCGACGACGTCGAGCCAGCCGCAGCGGCGCGGCCGGCCGGTGGTGGTGCCGAACTCGTTGCCCCGGTCCCGCAGGTACTCGCCGGTGTCGCCTTCGAGCTCGGTCGGGAACGGGCCGCCGCCGACGCGCGTGGTGTAGGCCTTGAGCACTCCGACGGAGCCGTCGATGGCGGTCGGCGGCACGCCGGTGCCGGTGCAGGCGCCGCCGGCCGTGGAGTTGGAGCTGGTGACGAACGGGTAGGTCCCGTGGTCGATGTCGAGGAGCGCGCCCTGGGCGCCTTCGAAGAGCAGCGGGGCGCCGTCCTCCACCCATTGCGACAGCAGGATCTCGGTGTCGTGGAGCATCGGCGCGAGCTGCTCGGCCCAGGCGGCGCACAGCGCCTCGACCTCGGCGAGCGGCGTCGGCTCCGGCGCGCCGAGGCTCTCCAGCTCGACCTGGACCCGCCGGTACTCGGTCTCCAGCCGGTCGGCCAGGGCGTCGCTCGCCAGGTCGCCCAGGCGCACGCCGTAGCGCGACACCTTGCTCTCGTAGGCCGGGCCGATCCCCCGGGAGGTGGTGCCGATCGCCTGGGCCCCGCGTGCCGCTTCGCGTGCCTGGTCCAGCTCCACGTGCCAGGGCAGGAGCGCCTGGGCGCGGGTCGAGATGAACAGCCGCCCCGCCGGATCGACGCCCGCCTCGGCCAGGCGCTCGAGCTCGCCGAAGAAGGCCGGCGGCGCGACGACCATGCCGTTGCCGAGCACGCAGCGGGTCCCCGGGTGGAGGATCCCGGACGGGATCAGGTGGAGCGAGAAGTGGCGGTCCGCGAACTTCACGGTGTGCCCGGCGTTGTGGCCGCCCTGGTAGCGCACGACGGCGTCGAAGGCCGGGCAGAGGAGATCGACGATCTTCCCCTTGCCCTCGTCTCCCCACTGCATTCCCACGATGATGACGTTTGCCATAGCTGATTGGGCCCTTCGGCGATCGAAGTCGGACGGAGCGCCCCGCACCGATCGGTACGGGCTCGGAGAAGGCGCGCGTAAGCCGCCGAACGTTACCAGACGCGCCGGAGGTCCGCAAACCGCCTCGGGGTGGGCGCCGCCTCGGGTTCACGGGCGGGACCGCGCTGCCCACGCAAGGTCGTCTTCCCACCCGATCGGGGCCTGACAGTCGCCGAAAGCTCCTGCTAGCATGCGGATGCCGGCGATCGAGCCGGCATGCACACACACTCCCGACTCCCGAAACTCCAAGTGAGCACTCCCGAAACGTTTCTCAGCGCCGCCGTCGTCCTCCTGCCGCTGGCTTATCTGCTGACGGCGCTGGACTACGGCTGGGTCTTCTTCGCGGGCAACGAGAAGGCGGACCGGGTGGCCTCGCCCATGCTGCTGGTCAGCCTGGCGATCCACCTGGCCTATCTCACCGCGCTCACCGTCTACTGGGCTCAGATCCCCGCGGCCAACGTCTCCCAGGGTCTCTCGGTGGTGGCCTTCGCCGTCGGCGTCACCTACGTGCTGGTCGAGTGGCTCGGCCGCGAGCGCTCCACCGGCTTCTGGATCGTCTCGGTGGTCTTCTTCATCCAGCTCCTGTCGGCGATCCTCCGGCAGCCGGAGGCGGTTCAGCAGACCGAGCGCCTGAAGAGCGGCATCTTCGCCGCCCACGCGTTCCTGGCGTTGATGGCCTATGCCGCTTTCGTCATGGCGGCGGCCTACGGCTTCCTGTTCCTCAAGCTCTACCGCGAGCTCAAGAGCGGGCTGTTCGCCCTCTTCTACGGCAAGCTGCCGCCGCTCGCCGTGCTCGAGCGCATGATGGCCGGCTCGCTCCACATCGGCTTCTGCACGCTCACCGGCGCGGTCGCCATCGGCGCGTTCAACGCCTATCGCCTGTACGGTGAGTCTTGGCTGACCGATCCGATGATCCTGCTCACCCTGGCGACCTGGGCGCTCTACGGGCTCGCGCTCCTGTTGCGCAAGACGCAGCAGTGGCAGGGGCGCCAGACGGCCATCGTCAGCGTCGCCGGCCTGTGTGCGATCCTCGTCTCCCTGGTCATCGTCAACTTCGTCGTGGGGAACTTCCACAGCATGGGGCCCAAGTAGGGTCGGCCCGGGCATCCATCTTCGACGCGACGCCTCTCCCACAGCACTCCCATGACCGCTGCTGCCGCCAGCCGCAAGGACCTGCCTTTGCTCCTCGTGGGCACCGACCACCGGTGCGCCCCCCTGGAGCTCCGTGGCAAGGTCTCGTACTCCGGCGAGGCCGCCGAAGAGCTCCTGGTGCACCTTCTGGCGCGCCCCGAGGTCGCCGAGGCGGTGCTCGTCTCGACCTGTAACCGCACCGAGGTCTACGCCTTCCCCCGCGAGGGCCAGGACGCCTACCGGGCGGTGCTCGAGCTGGCGTTCACCAGCCGGGCGCCGGAGATCGCCGACGAGGGCCGTCTGTACGTCAAGCGGGGGCGCGAGGCCGCGCGGCACCTGATGGCGGTGTCGAGCGGGCTCGAGTCGATGGTCCTCGGCGAGCCGGAGATCCACGGCCAGGTCAAGCAGGCCGCCGCCCTGGCCGACGCCGTCGGGACCAGCGGCACGTTCCTCCGGCGCCTCTTCCAGGCCGGGCTCAAGGCCGGCAGCCGGGCGCGGACGGAGACCGCCATTACCATCGGCGCCGTCTCCCTCGGGTACGCTACCGTCGAGCTCGGCCGGGCGATCTTCAAGCGGCTCGAGACGACGAAGATCCTGGTCGTGGGCGCCGGCGAGACCGGCCGCCTTGCGACCCGCAACCTGCTCGAGAAGGGCGCCCGCGACCTGACGGTCACCAACCGCTCGATCGACCGTCTGGAGACCTTCCTGGAGGAGTTCCCCGGCACGCCGACGGTCCTGTTCGACGAGCGCAACCAGGCGATCGCCGCGGCCGACCTGGTGGTGGTCGCCACCGGCGCCAGCGAGCCCGTGGTCACCGCCCACCACGCCCGCGAGGCGATGGATCACCGCCCCGGCCGGCCGCTGCTGCTGGTCGACCTGGGGGTGCCGCGCAACATCGACCCCAAGGCGTCGAAGATCGAGAACGTCTTCCTCCACGACATCGACTCTCTGGAGAAGCTCATCGAGCGCAACCTCAAGCGCCGTCGCGAGGAGATCCCGCGGGTCGAGGAGATCCTCTCGGAGGAGATCGACCACCTGGCGCTCTGGTATCGCGGCCTGGCCGCCGAGCCGCTCATCGCCCAGCTCCAGAAGCAGGCCGAGCGGGTGCGCCGCCAGGAGCTCGAAGCCGCCCTCGACCGTTTCCCGCCCGAGACCCACGAACAGCTCGACCGGCTGACCCGCGCCATGGTGCGCAAGATCCTCCATCACCCGAGCACCCGGCTGCGCGGGCGTGGAGGCGAGAGCTCCCTGCCCCACCTCGACCTGGTGCGGGAGCTTTTCCAGTTGGACGAGAACGACAGTTAGGTTCTGATCCCATGGCAATCACCCTGAAGCTCGGCACCCGCCGGTCCGAACTGGCGGTCGCGCAATCGTCCACCGTCGCCCGCGCGCTCGAAGCGCTCCACCCGGGGGTCCGGGTCGAGCTGGTCACCTTCACCACCAAGGGCGACACGACCCCGGGGCAGCTCGCGCCCCTGGGCGGCAAGGGGCTGTTCACCGAGGAGCTCGAGGCGGGGCTGCTCGACGGCTCCCTCGACCTGGCGGTCCACAGCCTCAAGGATCTGCCGGTCGAGCTGATCGACGATCTCGACGTGGTCGCCTACCCGCAGCGCGCCGACGCCCGCGACGTCCTGGTCTCCGAGGTCGCCGAAGACCTCGACGGCCTGCCGGACGGCGCGGTCGTCCTGACCGGGGCGCTCCGCCGCCAGTCCCAGGTGCTCGCCCTCAACCCGGCCCTGACCGTCGAGGGTGTCCGGGGCAGCGTCCAGACACGGCTCCGCAAGTGGCGCGAGCGCCGGGCCGGCGGGGTGATCCTCGCGGCGGCCGGGCTCGACCGCCTGGACATGGACGACCTGCCGGGCCACCGCCTCGATCCGGAGCGCTTCCTGCCGGCGCCCGGCCAGGGAACCCTGGCGATCGAGGTCCGGTCCGGCAGCGATGCCGAGGAGCTCTGCCGGCCGCTCAACCACGAGCCGACCGCCCGCACCGCCGAGGCCGAGCGCCATGTGGTCGCCGCTTTCGGCGGCAACTGCGCCCTGCCGCTCGCCGCCTGGGCCCGTCCGACCGACGACGGCGGCCTGCACCTGACGGCCTTGCTGTCGACGCCCGACGGCTCCCAGGTCGCGCGGGCCGAGGCGACGGCGCCGTCCGCCGAAGAGGTGGCGGCCGAGGTCGTCCGCCGGATGCGCGGACGCGGCGCGAACGAGATCCTGGAGCGGATCGGGACCGCCGCCGGACCTCGATGAGCCCCCGGGGCGACCTCCCCCTCGGCGGCGTCCGGGTCGTCGTCACCCGGGCCGCGCACCAGGCCGACGCCACCGCCGCGGCGTTCGAGGCCGCCGGCGCCCGGGTCGAGCGGTTGCCGCTTCTCGAAGTCGTCGCGCCGGACGATCCGGGCCCCCTCGATCGGGCGCTCGCCGCCCTCCGCCCTTCCGCCGCGTTCGACTGGATCGTGTTCACCTCGACCAACGCCGTCGAGCAGGTTCTGGCGCGCCTCCCGGCCTCCGCGGGGACCCCGCTGCCGGCCGGCCTGCGGGTCGCCGCCATCGGACCGTCGACGAGCCAGGCCCTCCGTGCCCACGGCATCCGGCCCGATCTCGAGGCGGCCGACTCCCGGGCCGAAGGGCTGGCCGAGCAGCTCGTGCCGCGCCTCTCGGCCGGCGAGCGGGTGCTCCTGCCCCAGGCGGCCGACGCCCGGCCGGTGCTCGAGGAGCTGCTGGTCGCGGCGGGCGCGGAGGTCACGCGGGTCGATGCCTACGCCAAGCGGATGCCGCCCGCGAGCCGCCGGCGCGCCGAGGAGATCTTCGACGCCCCGTCCCGGGACGAGCCGCTCGGCTGGGTGACCTTCACCAGCCCGTCGATCGCCCGCAACTTCGCCCGCCTCGGCGAGGAGGTCTGGGGCCCGGCGTGGGCGGCGCGCCGCCGCGGCCTGCTCGCCGTCTCCATCGGCTCGGTGACCGGCGCCGCCCTGCGCAAGCTCGGCATCGAGCCGGTGGCCGAGGCCGCGACGCCCGGCGATCGGGAGATGGTCGAGGCGGTGATCGCGGCGCGCGCCGCACGAGACCGGCGCTGAGCGCCCGACCCCCGACCCCCGTCCCCCGTCCCGGCGCCGTCCCCGGCGCCCGGCCTCTACCACCCCGGCGGCCGTTTGATCCTGGCGCAGAGCGCGCTAGACTGCTGATCCGTCGAAGTGCCCACTGTCTCGCCGCCCCGCGCGGAACCCGAGGAGCCCGGTCGTGAAATTGTCATCGCTGATGAAGGTCCCGTCGCTCATCCTCCAGCGCCTCTATACCGTCGGCAGCCTGGAGAACGACCCGGCCGGCGGTGTGCGCTTCCAGATCAAGAACCGGTTGAGCGACGCCGAGCTCGTCGGAGTCAAGAAGATCGCCGTCGACGGCCGCGATCTCGACCTCGGACGGGTGCTCATCGTCCACCGTGATCAGGAGGTCCAGGCGGCCTCGATCGGTCCCGACGCCCGCATGCTCTTCCCCCTGGGCGCGATCCTGCGCATCTGCTCGCCCGACGGCGAGCCGCTCGAGAAGGGCAGCCACGAGCTCGCCTTCGAGTTCCACGTCGAGCCGTTCGGCAAGCTCGCGTTCAAGGTCAAGGACGCCATCGCCGCGAGCGACGCCAAGCGGGTGGTCGTTCCCTACGACAAGGAACACAACTACGACGACGAGGTCATCAAGCGGCGCCAGCGCTTCGTCGAGGAGTTCTGCGGCTACCGGCCGAAGCACCTCTACTCCTACTCGTTCGATCCCGAGATGACCGCCGGCAACATCGAGAACTTCACCGGCGTCGCCCAGGTGCCGATCGGCCTCGCCGGACCGCTGACCATTCGCGGCGAGCACGCCAAGGGGGAGTTCCTGATCCCGCTGGCCACCGCCGAGGGCACGCTGGTGGCGTCCTACAACCGCGGCATGAAGGTGGTCAACATCTCCGGCGGCGTCACCTGCACGGTCCAGGACGACTGCATGCAGCGGGCGCCGGTGTTCATCTTCGACTCGGCCCGCGAGGCGCGGGAGTTCCGCGCCTGGGTCGAGGAGCACATGCCGCAGATCCGGGAGGCGGCGGAGGCCACCTCCAGCATCGCCAAGCTGCTCTACATCGACATCTACCTGGCGGCCAAGTTCGCCTACCTGCGGTTCAACTTCTCGACCGGCGACGCCGCCGGCCAGAACATGGTCGGCCGCGCCACCTTCGCCGCCTGCTCCTGGATCCTCGAGCACGACAAGACGGTGCGCCGGTTCTACCTCGAGTCGAACCTGGCGACCGACAAGAAGGCCTCCCAGGTCAACATCATGCGCACCCGCGGCAAGCGGGTCACCGCCGAGCTGGTCGTCCCCCGGGACGTGCTGGTCCAGCACATGCGGGTGGAGCCGGAGAGCCTCCAGTACCACGGCGGCGTGGCCAACATCGGCGCCTTCATCTCCGGGGCGAACAACAACGGCCTCCACTCGCCCAACGGCATCACGGCCATGTTCATCGCCACCGGCCAGGACGTGGCCAACGTCTCGGAGTCGTCCGCCGGCATCCTCTACACCGAGCTGACCCCGGACGGCGACCTCTATCTGTCGCTGACGCTGCCGTCGCTGATCGTCGCCACCTACGGCGGCGGCACCGGGCTGGCGACCCAGCGCGAGTGCCTGGAGATGCTCGGGTGCTACGGTAAGGGCCGGGTCAAGAAGCTCGCGGAGATCGTCGCGGGCGTCGCCCTGGCCGGCGAGATCTCGCTGGCGGCGGCGATCTCCTCGCTCGACTGGGTGTCGAGCCACGAGCAGTACGGCAGGAACCGCTGAGGGCGCCGCCGGAGAGCGCCGTCGACGGGGCGGGCCGCGCCGAGGACCGGACGACCGGAGCCCCGGACGACCGGAGCAGACAGAACGCCAGCCCGGATCTGCGGATCGCACGACCATGACGACCGATGCCCTGCGGGGCGACGCCGAGCGCCAGACGATGGCCGAGCCGGAACGACCGAGCATCCCCCCACCGCCGAGCGGCCCGGAGGCCGCCGATCCGCCGAAGACGACCGGCGAGCCGGCCGGGTCTCCCGACGCCGCCGGCTCCCCCACCGCCGGCGTCGGCGCCTCGACCCCGGAGGCCCCGTACGAGTTCGAGATCCTCCAGGAGACGACCGACCACGGGCTCATCCGGCGCCTGCTGACCACCATCCGCCACTTCCTCGGCCTGCTCTTCGGCGGCCTGATCGCCTACACCCGCCACCTGCCCGAGCGCGAACGGACCGGCCTGCGCTACGCCTTCGCCAAGGTGGTCGGCTGGCTCTCCCTGCCGTTCCTCGACCGGGCCCTGGCCAAGCGCCCGTTCCCGGTTCAGCTCCGGCGGCGCCTCGAGATGATGGGCGCCACCTACATCAAGCTGGGGCAGATCCTCTCACTGCGTGAGGACCTGCTGCCGCGCGCGGTCACCGAGGAGCTCAAGAACCTCCTCGACCGGCTGCCGGTGGTGCCCTACGAACGCTACCTGGAGCTGGTCTCGAACAGCCTCGGTCACCCCGCCGACGAGATCTTCTCCACCATCGACCGCCGCCCCCTCGGCTCGGCCTCGATCGCCCAGATCCACCGGGCCACCACCCGCGAAGGGGACGAGGTGGTGCTCAAGGTGGTCAAGCCCGGCATCCGCGACACCCTCCGCCGGGACGCGGTGCTGCTCAAGATCCTCGGCGTGTTTCTCCAGATCATCTTCGCCCGCTTCCAGCCCCGGAGGATGATCGGCGAGTTCGTCGAGTACACCTTCAAGGAGGTCGACCTGCGGCGCGAGGCGGACAACGCCGAGACCTTCGCCGCCAACTTCCGGGACGAGGCGGACATCGTCTTCCCGCGCATCTTCCGCGCCTACAGCTCCCGGGACGTGCTGTGCATGGAGTACATGGAGGGGGTCAAGCCGAGCGACCCGCGAGCCCAGTCGCTGACCGACGACGAGAGCGACCGCCTGGTCGACCTGGGGGCCGCGGCGATCATCCGCATGCTCTACAAGGACGGCTTCTTCCATGCCGACCTCCACCCGGGAAACCTCCTCATCCTGACCGGAGGCCACGGGCCGAAGATCGGCTTCATCGACTTGGGGATGGTCGGCCGGTTCAGCGACGAGCTCCGCCGGACGCTCCTCTACTACTACTACTGCCTGGTCATGGGCGACGCCGAGAACGCCGCCCGCTACCTGGCGGCCGTCGCCGAGCCGATGTCCGGCAGCGACCCGATGGGCTTCCGCCGGGAGGTCGAGGAGATCTCCCGGCGCTGGCAACGGGCGGCGTCGTTCGAGGACTTCTCCCTCGCCCAGCTCATCCTGGAGTCGGTCTCCCGCGCCGCCCAGTACCGTATCTACTTCCCTGTCGAGCTCGCCCTCATGGTCAAGGCGCTGGTCACCTTCGAAGGGGTCGGCCACATCATGAAGCCCGGGTTCGACGTGGCCGAGGTCTCCCAGACCCACATCAACCGCATCTTCCTGCGCCAGTTCAGCCCCTTGCGCCTGGCCCGCGAAGGGCTGCGCGGTGCTCCGGAGCTGGTCGACGCCCTGGTCAAGGCGCCGATGCTGGTGACCGAGGGTCTGCGCCTGCTCGAGAGCCAGACGCGCCGGCCGAGTGAGAACCCGTTCACCGGCATCCGCGGCACCATCTTCGGCGGCTTCTGCCTGCTCGCGGGGGCGATCCTCCTGTCGAGCGGCTCCCCCTGGTACTGGGCGGGCCTGCTGTTCATCATCGGCGTCCTGCTGGCCGTGCGGCCGGGCCGCTGAGGTCGTGACGGAGCGCATGAGCAAAGAGCACGAAGAGCCCGAGCGCTACCGCTACGCGGAGCAGTTCCCCCACTACGAGCCGTTCGATCCGGAGTACCTCGAAGAGGTCGTCTCCGAGACGTTCGCGCCGGCCATGCGCCACTACTTCCGGCCGCGCCTGGTCGGCGCCGAGAACCTGCCCACCGAAGGTCCGGCGATCCTCGCCAGCAACCACAGCGGCAACTCCTTCCCCTACGACGGCATGGTCCTGGACGGCATGCTCTGGTACCGGGAGGGGTTCCCGCGGCGCAAGATCCGGGCTCTGTTCGAGAAAGAGCTGACCACCACCTGGTGGATGCGCCCGTTCGGCATCGACAACTTCTGGCGCCGCGGGGCCGGCGTCGACACCACGTTCGACAACTTCGACCGCCTGCTGGCACGGGGCGAGCGCCTGCTCTACTTCCCCGAAGGGGTGCCGGGGATCGGCAAAGGGTTCTTCCACCGCTATCGCCTGCAGCGGTTCAGCTCGAGCTTCATCATCCTGGCGGCCCGCCACCGGGCGCCGGTCCACCCGATCTACATCGTCAACGCCGAATGGACCATCCCGTTCTGCTTCACCTGGTCGTGGCTCGACCGGCTGTCCGAGAAGCTCTTTCGGGTGCCGTTCATCCCGCTGCCGGCGGCCCCGCTCGGGCTCCTCTTCCCGTTCCTCTGGTACCTCGCCCTGCCGGTGCGCATGGTGTTCGTGGCCGGCGAGCCGATCGACGTGGCGGCGCTGGTCGAGAACGCGGGCGAGACCGACCTCGAGCGCCCGCGCCGGGAGATCATGCGGCGGGTGGCCGACCAGGTCCGCGAGCGCATGCAGGCGGACCTGGACCGGCATGTGGCGCGCTACGGCCGGCGGCCGTACAACTGGCGGAGCCTGCGCCGCCACCTGGCGGCCAACTGGCGCCGGCTGCACCGGGTGCTACCGCTCGGGTGGCCGTTCCTGTTCGTCCGCCACGAGCGCGATCGGCGCCGGCCGCCGGCGAAGAACCGGCTCCACGCTCTGCTTCGGGACTGGGATCTGTTCGCCTACTACTTGCCGTTCGGCTGGCCCCTGATCGCCCTCTTCCGGCGCTTCCGCAAGCCGCCCTGCGGCTACCGCGGGCTGACGCCGAAGGAGCGGCGGGAGCGCGAGGGGGCGTTCCACTGGCACCTCAAGGAGCGCCCGCTGCCGCCGGTCAAGCAGGCAACGGACCCGTAAGGGGGCGCCCCCGCCCGAAGCACGCCGCCGCGGAGAACGTCGGTGCCGGTGGGCGGGAGGGCTCTGTCAGACCGCGTGGGCGAGCTGGGCCGGGAGCTGGTCGGCGAAGAACTCGAGCAGCGGGCGGCGGTGGAGCTCTTCGTCGTGCCACTCGCCGTAGAGGTGCTCGAGCAGGTGAAGAGCCGCCGCGTCCCGGCTGCCGTCGAGCCGCCGGATCACCGGGTGGAGGAAAGCGCTGTCGCCCGCCCGCCCCGGGTCCGGAGCACGCTCGATCTGGAACGGGTCGGCCTGCTTGGGACCGAACTCGAGGGTGACCAGGTAGCACTGGTCCCCCGCGGCGAGCCCGAGGCGCCCTTCGCGCACCCAGTCCGCCGGCAGCTCCTCGTACCATCGCGCATTGCCGCCGTCGGCCGGCACCACCGCCACGTCGCCCAGGAAGCCGAACTGCTGCCACAGCGCCGAGCTGCGGTTCAGCCGCTCCATGGCGGCAGCCGCGAGGCCCTCGACCGATGCCGGAACCGGCCGGCTCGGCAGCTCCTTGCCGAAGTCCCGCCGTTCGATCAGGCGGTGGAGGGTGCGCACGTTGTAGCGGAACCCGTGAATGAACGACGAGGTGGTCTTCTTGTAGTCGCGCACCTGCATGAGGGTGCCGATGAAGAAGAGGTCCGGCACGTTCGACGACTCCCACTCCGACGTCTGGGCCGGGAAGCGGCCACCGAGGGTCAGCTCCGGCCGGCAGGAGTCGGCGAAGATCGAGCTGTCGAACATGAACCCCGTGCAGTTGATCACCCGGTCGTAGACCAGCTCCTCGCGCTCACCTCCGGCATGGCTGTAGGAGACGGTCGCACCGAGCCGTCCGTCCGGCAGGCGGCGGATGCTCTCTACCGTCGCGTCGAGCACCGCGTTCTGGCACTTGAGCTGGTAGGTATCGAGGAAGTTGTTGTGGAGTGCCCGCAGGTGCCCCACGTGGTGGGTCCGCCAAGCGAAGCGGACCGACTCCGGGCTCGCCACGTGGATCACCGCCGCCGACTCGAGCAGCTCGTCGGCCGTCTCGAAGCCGGAGTTCCCCTTCCCCAGGATCAACACGTGCTGGTCGGTGTAGGCCGCCGGATCGCGCGGTGCGTCGCTGTAGCTGTCCGCCAGGTCGATCCCGGGGATGTCGGGCACCAGCGGCTTCGACATGCCGGTGGCGACGTAGAGCCGGCGGGCGCGGAAGCACCTGCCGTCGGTGGTTTCGACCAGGAAGCGTCCCTTGCCGCCCGGCCGGCTGCCGCCCTCACGGTCGACGCGCTCGACCCGGGCGTCGTAGGTGATGGCGAGCTCGTGGCGTGCCGCGAAGTCCTCCAGGTAGTCGACCAGGCGGTCGGCCGACGGGAAGTAGCGCGGCGTGTACTCCGTGAAGCGCGGGCCCTCGTCCCCCTCGTCTTCGAGCAGGGAGTTCCAGTCCCATCGCAGGTTCACCTCGGGATCGTCGTAGCCGGTGAAGCGTTTGTTGATGGAGATCAGGGTGCGGTTCCGCGGGTTCTGCCGGAAGAACGCCCCCGCTCCGTCCGTCGCTTCGAGGATTCGATAGCTTCGGCCCGCCCGCCCCAGGTAGTACCCGAGCTGCAGTCCGGCCGGTCCCGCTCCGATGATGAGGTCGTCCTGATCGATGGGAGTTGCTGCGCGCCTCATTCTGCCTCCTGTTCCGATGCCATTGGGAAGCTTCAAACCATACGTCGTCGCACATCTCTTAGTACTCGCAAGTACAGAAGCGAGACATAGAAAATCATCTATTCATAGGAGCGGCCAGGTGAGGCCACGAGCGGTCGGCTGCCGGGAGATCAGCGGCCGGCCGGGTCGACCGAGACCGGTAGCAGAAGCCAGAGCCGGCCGGAGTTGCGCATGTGGCCCGCCACCGCCTCGGCGCGCGCCCCGGAGCCCCAGAAGACGTCGCCGCGCACCGGCCCCCGGATGGCGCCGCCCGTGTCCTGGGCGACCAGCAGACGGCGCAGCGGCGCAGCGCCCGAAGGGCGTGCGCCGCCGGGGGGCGTCTCGGCGATCTCCTCGGGCGGGATCGACGGCATCGAGCCGTCCAACCAGACCGGCGCACCGAGGGGCAGGAAGCGTGGGTCGACCGCGAGCGAGCGTCCGGCCGTCAAGGGCACGCCCAGGCTGCCCAGCGGCCCCCGGTCACCGGCGACGTCGAGACGCCGGAAGAAGACGTAGGAGGCGTTCTTCGCCATCACCTCCGCCGCCTCCTGCGGGTGGGTCTCGAGCCACAGGCGGATCGTCCGGAGCGACACGTCCTCGAGCTCCATCTCGCCGCGCTCTACCAGCTCGCGGCCGATCGCCGTATAGGGCTGGCCGTTCTGCCCGGCATAGCCCACCCGCAGCACGGTGCCGTCGTCCAGCACCACCCGGCCCGACCCCTGGATCTGGAGGAAGAAGGCGTCCACGGGATCGTCGACCCAGACCAGCTCGAGGCCGCGGCCGTGGAGGGCACCGGCCGCGATCGCCTGCCGGTCGTGGTAGGGCTCCAGCCGGTCGCCGACGATCCGGCCGGCGATCCGCCGCCCCGCCAGGTCTTCGCGGAACTCCCCCAGGTCGACCCGGATGAGGTCGCGCGGCTCCCGGTAGAGGGGCGTCTGGAACCGTCCGTGGCGTCGGCGGCTGCCGTGGAGCTCCGGTTCGTAGTAGCCGGTGAAGAGGCCGCTGTGCTCCACCCCCCGGTCGGTCACCGCCCAGGGGCGAAGCTCCGTTTCGAGGAGCCCCCGCACGATCCGGCCGGAGACGTGCGCGGGAAGGCTCCGGAGCCGCCGGCAGAGCGCGCGCCAATCGCCGGCGGTCCCGCCGACGCCGTCCGGCCCGACCGGGGCGGCCGCGCCCCGGCGAGTGAATACCGCGCACGACGCCTCGATCGCCGGTCGCGCGGCCGCCGCGTCGTCGTCTCTCCAGCCGGGGAGCGCCTCGAACGCCGCCGGCTCGAGCACCAGCTCGGGCTCCGGCGGCTCGGGCTCCGGCGGTGGAGCCCCTTCTCCTGGAGTGCCGCCCGGCGCCCCGGCCGGTCCCCCAGCCGGAGCTTGGCCGGGACCCTCCCGAAGGACGAGCCAGAGCGCCATCGAGAGGGCGGCGATGACCAGGACGAGGAAGGCGAAGAGGGCGGCGAAGCGACGAGGCATGGGACGGTTCAGTCTACCCGCTCCCCGGCACGCGCCGGGAGCTACGGGTACAATCCGTCCAACCCCATCCGAGCTGCCCCACCGACCGTCTCGATCCCCTCCCACGAGGACTCCATGCGCCCCGACCGCCCGATCTCACGCCTGCCCACGCTCCTGGTCCCGGCGCTCTGCTGGGCCGTCACCCTGACCGCCTGCACCGCCGCCCCGGCCCCGGCGCCGCCGCCGATCACGGCCTCGGCCATCGCCCCGGACGCCGCGGGCACACCCGCCCTGTCCAACGCGCTCCACTGGATGCACAGCTCGGCGGAGTACCGGGCGATCCTCTACCAGACCTACCGGGCGGCGACCGCCCGCATCCAGGAGCTGGCCACCGGCCACCAGCCGTTCACCTGGGCGGTGGTGATCGACTCCGACGAGACGATCCTCGACAACACGCCCTACCTGATGCAGCAGGAGGCACGGGGCCAAGGGATCGCCCGCGACTCCTGGTACGCGTGGGTCGCGACCAAGTCGGCTCCGGCCCTGCCCGCGGCGGTGGAGTTCCTGGAGACGGTCCGGGGCCTCGGCGGCAAGATCGTCGTGGTGACCAACCGGTCCGAGGCGCTCTGTGTGGCGACGGAGGACAACCTCACCGCCCAGCGGGTGCCGTTCGACGCCGTCCTCTGCCGCCCAGCGGACGGCTCCAGTGACAAGGGGCCGCGCTGGCGGGCGATCGAGGAGGGCACGGCCGTCAAGTACCTGCCGCCGCTCCAGATCCTCCTCTGGGTGGGCGACGGCATCGGCGACTTCCCCGGTGCGACCCAGGACCTGCGAAACGCCTCGCCCGCCTTCTTCGACGAGTTCGGCGACCGCTGGTTCATGATCCCGAACCCGGCCTACGGCTCCTGGACGAGCAACCCGCGGGAGTGAGACCCGGCGGAAGGCCGGGGCGTCGTCGTCAGGCCGCGCCGTCGCTTCGCAGCAGGCGGGCCTCCGCCTCGAGCTGGCGCAGCAGGCCCTCGAGCTCGGAGCCGGGCACCGGCGGGCTGATAGCGAACCCCTGCAGCAGGTGGCAGCCCTGCTCCTCGAGCAGCCGCCGCTGAAGGGCACTCTCGACCCCTTCCGCGACGACGGTCAACCCCAGGTCCCGCCCCAGGTTGATGACCGCCCGGGTGATGTCCGCCGCCTGCGCGTTGGTGCCCAGGTCGTGGACGAACGCCCGGTCGATCTTGAGCACGTCGACCGGCAGCCGGCGGAGGTAGCTGAGCGAGGAGTAGCCGGTGCCGAAGTCGTCCAGACTGATGCCGAAGCCGACCTTCGCCAGGACGTTGAGCACGTCCAGGCTCGCACCGTCGATCTGGATCGCCGCGGCCTCGGTGATCTCGAGCTCCAGGTCCTCCGGCGCCAGGCCGGCCCGCTGGACCAGGCGCCGCACCTCCCCGGCCAGGTTGGGGCGCCGCAGGTTCCGCGGGGTGATGTTGACCGCCATGCGTAGGCGCTCGTGCCCCGCGCGCCGGCAGGCGGCGAGCTGGGCCAGCGCCTGCTCCAGCGCCCACAGGTCGAGACGCTCGCTCAGCCCGGCCAGCTCCACCGCCGGGAAGAAGTCGGCCGGCTCGACCAGACCCCGCTCCGGGTGCTGCCAGCGGCAGAGTGCCTCCAGCCGAGCCACGCTGCCGGACGCCACGTCGAGGATCGGCTGGAAGTAGAGCACCAGCTCGCCCCGGTCGAACGCCCGGTGGATTTCCCCCTCGAGCGCGAAGCCGTCCGCCGCGGCCCGGCTCATCTCCCCCTCCCAGGCGACGATGCGCCCCCGGCGCGGCGTCGCCGACAGGGCCGCCGCGGCGTTCGACAGCAGGGCCTCCGGATCGGCCGCGTCGTCCGGGAAGACGCTCAGGCCGACATGGGCCACGACGCTCAGGTCGCGGTCGTCGATCGGGAAGCTCTCGCCCAGGGCTTCGAGAATCCGGGTCGCCAGGGCGCGTGCCTGCCGCGGACGCTCGATCGCCGGCACGAACAGTGCGAACTCATCGCCCCCGAGGCGGGCGACGACGCCGCCGGCCGGGGCGACGCCTTGCAGGCGCTCCCCCACCTTGCGCAGCAGGAGGTCGCCGATCCGGTGCCCCATCGACTCGTTCACCCACTTGAAGCCGTGGAGGTCGAGGCAGAGCACCGCCGCCCGCTCACCGGCCTCGGCGGCACGCTCGATCGCCTGCCGCAGCTCGCTCAGGAACAGGTGGCGGTTCGGCAGGCCGGTGAGAGGATCGTGGCTGGCCAGGTACTCGATGCGCTCGGAGGCGACCTCGAGCCGCGCGCCCTCTTCCTCGAGCAGCCACGCCACCATGCCGATCCCGATCAGAGCCAGCAACACCAGGTCGAGGTAGCCGAAGCCGGGAATGAGCCGGTTCGGCCCCAGCTCCGCGTCGAACAGCGGGGCGACCGTCTTGCCAAAGGAACGCAGGAGGAGGAGGCCATAGGCCACCAAGCCCGCCGCCAGGATCCCCTGGCCCAGCCCGGCGGCCCGGCGCTCCCGGCCCCGCCAGATCCCCACCCCGGCCACTGCGAAACCGATGCCCCCCGCCAGCGACGGGAGGCCGACCCGGAGCGCCATCCGCTCCTCGCCGGCCCCGGCGGTGCGCGAATAGAGCAGCACGGAGAGGGCGGCACCGGCGGCGAGGGCGACCAGTAGCCAGCGCGTCCACTGGCTCTCGACCCGCCTGCCGGTGGCGATCTGGTAGGTGCCGACCAGCAGCCAGGCGATGCTCCAGTAGCCGGCGGTGACACTGAGGAGGGCGAGGGCCGTGCGCGCCGGGTGGAGCGGCGGGAGCGGACCCCAGGCGCGGCCGGCGAGCTGGGTGAGGCCGGCCGTGATCAGCGAGAGCGCCAGGGCCCACCAGCTCCAGGCCCAGCGGGAGAGGTACTCGTGCCGAAAGCGGCCGTAGTACGAGTGGAGCACCGTGCCGAGGGCGACCGCCACCACTCCCTGGCCGAGCAGACCGGCCACCGTCTGGTTCATCAGTCCTTCGTCCATCGCCTTGTCCGGGGCCGCTGCCCCACCGGGTTCGCTGTCTACACTCTACGCTACTTTTCTTTCCCGTCCTCTACCCGGCCGCCGGGATCGATCGCGCGCCCGATCCTCAGCCCGACCGGAGTCCGACCGGAGCCCGATCGGGGCCGGATCGGGGTGGTATCGTCGCCCTCCGGCACGATCACCGGCCGGCGCCCAGGAAGACCGAAGAAGGATGCGAGAGATCGAGGAGCGTGCGGGACGCGGGGTCCGGGCCGCCCGGGTCGGGCTGCTGACCAACGCCGTGCTGGCGATGATCAAGCTCCTGGCCGGTCTCGCCGGAAACTCCTACGCGCTGGTGGCCGACGCCGTCGAGTCGACCGCCGACGTCTTCTCCTCGCTGGTCGTCTGGGGCGGGCTTCGGCTCTCGGTCCGCTCGGCCGACGACCAGTTCCCGTTCGGCTACGGCAAGGCAGAGCCGATGGCAGCGGCGGTGGTCGCCCTGATGCTCCTCGGCGCGGCGGCCGGCATCGCGGTGGAGGCGGTGCACGAGATCTTCACCCCTCACCACGTCCCGGAGCCCTACACCCTGGTCGTGCTGGTGGCGGTCGTGGTGATCAAGGAGGTGCTGGCGCGGCGGATCTCCCGGGTCGGCCGCGCGGTCGACAGCACCGCCGTCCTCGGCGACGCCTGGCACCACCGGAGCGACGCGATCACCTCCGCCGCCGCGGCCATCGGCATCACCGTCGCCCTGGTCGGCGGCCCGCCCTGGGCGACCGCGGACGACTGGGCCGCCCTGGCCGCCGCCGGCGTCATCCTGGTCAACGGCCTTACCATCCTGCGCCGCGCCGCCCTCGACCTGATGGACCGTACCCCGGAGGAGGAGGTGATCTCCGAGATCGCCCGCGCCGCGCAGAGCGTCCCCGAGGTCGAGGAGATCGAGACGCTCAAAGTGCGCAAGGCGGGGCTGTCGGTCTTCGTCGACATCCACGTGGAGGCCGAGCCGACCATGTCCCTGCGCGAGGCCCACATCGTCTCGGGGAAGGTCAAGACCCGGATCTGCCGCGCGGTCCCGACCGTCGTCGGGGTCCTGGTCCACATGGAGCCCCACGAGCCCGAGGGACCGGCTCTTCCCCCTCCCGAGGAAACGGAGCGGGTCGAGGAGGCGGGTCCGGTCTAGGAGTCTGCGCGGCAGGACCGCGCGGCCGCGCGCGCGGGTCTTGCGCGTGCAGATCCGAGGCGCGACGAGGAGGCGATGCTGTCGCATCGTCGACGAGGAGCAACAAAGGAGATGTCCGCAACCCCCGCGCGCCCACAGGGTTGCGACGGCGCAGGCTCATCTGCGGCGTTGTCGCTCCTCAACGATGCCACCGCATCGCCTACGTCGCGAGCGCCTTGCATCCGAGCCTGCGGCGCTCGCAACGCGGTCACGTGGTCCTGCCGCGCAGACTCCTAGCCTCCCAGGCTCTGGAAGACGGTCGCCACCATCTTGTCGGGAGAGATGAACCCGCCGCCCCAGCGCTCGTCGAACTCCGCGGTCGGCTTGGCCGCCTGGATCTCCTCCAGGCTCTTGCCCGCCGACTTCATCGCCGCCACCCGGCCGATGAGGGTCTTGAGCATGTCCCGGTAGGCGATCAGGCCGGCGCGGTCCGACATCTTGCCGTGGCCGGGGATCACCTTGGTGTTCGGACCGACCAGCTCGAGCGCCCGCTCGACGCCGTCGACCACGCCCTGGACCGAGCCGCCGCTCGACAGGTCGACGAACGGGTACCCGCTCTCGAAGTAGACGTCGCCCATGTGGACCACGTCCGCCTTCTCGAAGTAGACGATCGAGTCGCCGTCGGTGTGGGCCGGCGCGACGTGGATGGCGTGGATGGTGTCGCCGTTGAGGTAGAAGGTGATGTCCTGGGCGTAGGTGATCACCGGCAGGGCGGCCTTCGGCGTCGCCGGGACCTCCCGGTCCCCGCCCTGCTTGGGCTGCTTGGCGCTCAGCCGCTGGCGCACGTTGTCGTTGGCGACGATCACCGCGCCCCCCTCCCCCAGGTGCTCGTTGCCGCCGGTGTGGTCGCCGTGCCAGTGGGTGTTGAGGACGAAGCGGATCGGCTTCGTGCTGAACTTGGCGACCGCGGCGCGGATCTTGTCGGTCAGCGGCGCGAACTGGTCGTCGATCAGGAAGACGCCGTCCTCCCCGGCCGAGACACCGATGTTGCCGCCGGCTCCGACGAGCATCCAGACGCCCTGGGAGACCAGGACGGTTTCGATCTTGACGTCGGAAAAGTCCTGCTGCTGCGCCCGGACCGGCCCGACGGAGAAGACCGCGACGAGGAGCGACGCCAGCAGGAGCGGCAGGAGCGCCGAGGACGGCGCGCGGCGGGACGAGAAAGCCTGCGAGGGCAGGGATCGCATGGGGGACCTCCGGAACATTGAGAGATCGAACGAGGGCTGGACGAGGCGCCGGAGCGCATCGTAGCAAACCCCCGCCGTCCGCCTGGAAGCGTCTACGGCTCGGTCGCCTTCGGCCCGTGCGGAACGACCACGTACGGCACAGCCAGCGCGGCCGCCTTGCGGTTGAGCGCCGTCACGCCGTCGTCGAGCACGGTTTTCAGCTCCGCCTCCCGGGCCGCCAGCCGGCTCTCGAGCTCCGCGGCCACCTGCCGCATCCCCTGGGTCGGCGCCCCGTCCGCCTCGTTGACGAAGCTGTAGAGCGGCGAGAGCTGGGAGTAGAGCTTGGCGCCGCCGTGGCGGCCGGCCAGGATGTCGTAGGTGACCTCGGCGTCGGGCGAGTAGAGGGCGTGGGCGATCACGTCGAGGTGCCCGAGGATCTCCTCCCCCTGCTCGATCAGGGCGCCTGTCGCCGTCTTCTCGGACGCTCCGTCCCCGGACCTGTCGTCCCCGGACCCTTCCGGGCCCTCCCCGTCCGCCTCGGCCCCGCCGGCCCGGAGCAGCTCGTTGCGCTGCTCGATCTGGTCCCGCACGCTGTCGATCCGCTCCACGTCCGCGATCAGCCGCCGCAGGTCGTCCCGCAGGGACAGGGCGAAGGCGAGCTGGGCCTCGAGGTCGGGCTGCGACACCTCGACCCGCGGGTCGGCCACCACGATCAACGGCGCCGTCGCGGTCTCCTCCCCCACGCTCAGCCGCAGGGTGTAGTCGCCCGGCAGCGCCCAGGGCCCCGCGGTCGGGTCGCCCCAGTCGATCATCGCGCCGTCGATGAAGCCGGCGCCGTCCCAGGTCAGGTCCCAGGACGCACGGTTGATCCCGGCGTTCGCGGTCAAGGCCGGCTTCACCTCCAGGCCCGGCGGCCAGTCCGGGTGATCGGGGCCGATCGGCTGGGGCTCGGGCGTGCTCCGCAGGGTACGCACCACCCGGCCCGCGCCGTCGAGCACCTCGAGCGTCAGCTCCGTGCCCTCGGGCGGTGCCGCGGGTAGCCAGTAGGTGATCAGGGCGCCGGCCGGCGGGTTCTCCGCCGCCCCGTCCTTGCTGCCGAGCACCGAGCGCGCCCGCCGGCGCACCGCCGGCCGGGGCGGCAGGAGGTGGAGCTTGCCATCGGCGAGCGACGCGAGGGTGCGCACCGGCGTCAGGTCGTCGAGGATCCAGAGCGAGCGCCCCTTGGTGGCGACCACCAGGTCGCCGTCCCCGTCACGGTCGGCCACCCGCAGGTCGGTCACCGGCACGGCCGGCAGGTCGAGGCGCAGGGAGCGCCAGCTCGCCCCGCCGTCCCAAGAGGCGAACACCCCGCGCTCGCCGCCCAGGTAGAGCAGCCCGTCGACCGCCGGATCCTCCCGGACGACGAACAGCGACCGGTCGCCGCCGGCCGGGTCGGCCTTCGCCAGGACGTCCGGAAGGCCCCCGACCAGCGAGCGCCAATGGGCGCCGTAGTCACGGGTCACCCAGAGGTACGGGCGCGGGTCGTCCAGACGATGGGCGTCGACCACCAGCCAGGCCGTGGCGGCGTCGCGGCGCGACGGCTCGATCGTGGTGACCGTGCCCCACTCGGGGATGCCGGGGACGTTGCCGGTGACGTCGGCCCAGTGGCCGCCGCCGTCCCGGGTCACGTGGACCAGGCCGTCATCGCTGCCGACCCAGATCACCCCCGCCTCGACCGGCGACTCGGCGACCGCGAAGATCGTGTCGTAGAACTCGACTCCGGTGTTGTCGCCGGTGATCGGACCGCCCGCCCAGCGTTGCCTGTCGGGGTCGTTGCGAGTCAGGTCAGGGCTGATCGCCCGCCAGGTCCGGCCCCCGTCGGCCGACCGGAAGAGCACGTTGGCGCCGTGGTAGACGACCCGGTGATCGTGGGGCGAGAGGGCGATCGGCGCGGTCCACTGGAAACGGTACTTCAGGTCCCCGGCCCCGTGACCCGAGCCGTTCCACGGGTAGGCGGAGACGTTGCGGGACTCGCCCGACGCCTCGTCGTGGCGTGACAGATAGCCCAGGTACTCGCCGGCGTAGACCACGTCCGGGTCGTCGGGATCGGCGACGATGTGGCCGGCCTCGCCGCCGCCCACGCCGTGCCAGTCGGAGAGGTAGATCCCACCGTCGTGGAGGCTGTCGCTCGGCCCGGAGGCGGTCCCGAAGTCCTGGAGCGTCGCCATCACCCGGTACGGCGTCCGGGTGTCGGTCGCCACGTGGTAGGCCTGGGAGATCGGCAACGGCGGCCGGCGCCAGGTCGCGCCGCCGTCAG
The DNA here is from genome assembly GCA_963843755.1 of uncultured Acidobacteriota bacterium. Lineage (GTDB taxonomy): Bacteria > Acidobacteriota > Thermoanaerobaculia > Multivoradales > DATKCC01 > CAWJLS01. Next base: position 501,828 of record CAWJLS010000005.1, on the reverse strand, counting down.
AGCTCAGCGACACTCCGGCGTCGCTGCCGACGATCATCCGGCTCGGGTTCTCCGGATCGATCCAGACGTCGTGGTAGTCCCAGCCGCCCGCCTCCGCCGACAGCACCGTCGCCCCGCCGTCGATGGTTCGCAGCATCGAGACCTGGGGGAACCAGACCGTGTCCGGATCGTACGGATCGACGCTCAGGCAGGAGTAGTACCAGGAGCGCTGTCGCAGGCCACGGCTCGGGTTGACCAGCTCCCAGCTCCGGCCGCCGTCGTCGGATCGGAACAGCCCGCCCTCCTCCGCCTCGATCAGGGCGTAGACCCGGTCCGGCGCCGACGGCGCGATGCGCACGCCGACCCGCCCCCAGGGCCTGGCCGGAAGGCCGGCGCCGTTTGTCCCGTAGCCGCCTCCGGAGCCTGTTCCGGGGTCCCCCCCGGCGCCCGCCCCAGAATCAGGGCCGCCGCCCGAACCCTCCGCCGCCGCGGCGCCCAGCTCGGTCCAGGTGTCGCCGCCGTCCCTGGAGACGAACAGGCCGCTCCCCGGCCCGCCACTGGTCAGCCCCCAGGGGAACCGCCGCACCTGCCAGAGGCCGGCGAAGACGATCCGCGGGTTGCTCGGGTCGACGACCACGTCGATGGCGCCCGTGTCCTGGTCGCGAAAGAGCACCCGCTCCCAGGTGGCGCCGCCGTCCTCGGTCCGGTAGACGCCCCGCTCCGGGTTCGGTCCCCAGGCGTGCCCCAGGACCGCCGCGAAGGCCACGTCCGGGTTCGTCGGGTGGACGGCGATCGCCCCGATCTGGCCGCGCTGGCTCCAGACGTGCTCCCAGGTGGCGCCGCCGTCGGTCGAGCGGTAGATGCCGTCACCCGTGGAGACGTTGCCCCGGATGTTGGCCTCGCCGGAGCCGACGTAGACGACGTTCGGATCGGACGGCGCCACCGCGATCGCGCCGGTCGAGCTGGTCGGCTCGTCGTCGAAGACGCTCTCCCAGGCGAAGCCGCCGTCGACGCTCCGCCAGACGCCGCCCCCGGCGGTCGCGGCGTAGTAGGTCAGGGGGTCGCCGGGGACGCCGGTCACCTTCGCCACCCGCCCGCCGGCCGCGGGGCCGATCGACCGGTAGCCGAGCCCGGCCAGCGGATCGGTCGGGGCAGCCCCGTTTCCGGCGCCGCTCCTCTCGGGGGCCGCGGCGCCCTGGGCACCGGCCGGCAGAAGGAGCAACGACACGATCGCCACGGTTGCCCAGAAGAGCGCGGCCGGGGGTGCGGGGGACCGACGGGACGAGCGAAACGGGGGACGGCTCCACGGGCGAGGCATGGGCGCTCCTTTCAGGGCTGCCGGCCGTTCCTTCACCCCAGTCGGAACCGCCTGAGCGGTCTGGGCGTGCGGGGCCGACGGCCGGCCGGCGGCTCAGTATCACGGCGGCCACCGACCCCGTCAAGGCACCGTCAAGACAGCGCTAAAACAGGGGCAGGACAAGGTCAGAGCGCCGGTTGGCCAACGCCAGGGAGCACGAGCCCGAGGCGAAGGATACGATTCCGCCATGGCGCGACCGACCTCCGAGAGCCCCGGCGACCGTCCCGGTGCCGAGACGCCCCGCTCCCCCTCTGGGACCTCCCGCCCCGCCCCACCGCCGGGCGCGAGCCCTGCACGGACTCGGCAGGAGCAGCACGATCCGAAGGAGTGGGACATCGTCCTCTGGGGCGCCACCGGCTTCACCGGCCGCCTGGTGGCCCGCTACCTGGCCGAGCATCCGGACGTCACGAGCGGCAGGGTGAGCCTCGCCCTGGCGGGGCGCGACCGGGAGAAGCTCGAGGCGCTCCGCCGAGAGCTCACCGGCGGGATCCCCGCCTCCTCCGGTCCGCCGAGCCCCAGCTCCTCGAGATCCAGTTCCCCGGGCTCCAGATCCCTGAGCCCCAGGTCCCCGAGCCTGCCGCTCGTGGTGGCCGACGCCCTCGACCCGGAGTCGCTTCGCCCCATGGTCGCCCGCGCCCGGGTGATCTGCACCACGGTCGGCCCCTACGCCCGTTTCGGGACCCCCCTGGCGCGGCTCTGCGCCGAGCTCGGCACCGACTCCTGCGACCTGAGCGGCGAGGTGCCGTGGATGCGACGTACGGTCGACGAGCTCCACGAGCCGGCGAAGGCGAGCGGCGCCCGGATCGTCCACTGCTGCGGGTTCGACTCGATCCCCTCGGATCTCGGCGTCTTCCTCGCCCACCGGCGGCTCGCCGCGGAGGGCCGCTCGCTCCGCCGCGCGCGCATGCGAGTGCGCTCCATCCGCGGCAAGATGAGCGGCGGCACGGTGGCGAGCCTCTTCGAGATCATGGCGGAGGCGCGCGCCGACCGCGCGGTCAGGCGCCTGCTGGCCGACCCGTACGCCCTGGTACCCGAGCGCTCCGGCGAGCGCCGCCCCAGGGCCGGTCGAACGAGCAGGAAACGCTCGGGCGGTGCCGCCCTCGACTCGGACCGCGGCATGTGGACAGCGCCGTTTCTCATGTCCGGCATCAACACTCGCATCGTGCGCCGGTCCAACGCCCTGCTGGGCGACCCCTACGGCACGGACTTCCGCTACGACGAGGCGGTCGACACGGGGCGCGGTCTGCCGGGAAGGCTGCGGGCGACGGCGGTATCGGCCGCGCTCACCGCCTTCACCGCCGCCGCCGCCCTGCCGGCCACCGCCTGGGCGCTCCGGGCCTTCCTGCTGCCCGACCCGGGCGAGGGGCCGTCCGCCGCGGAGCGCGAACGCGGGCGGTTCCGGATCGACGTGTTCGGCGAGAGCGGCGGCGAGAGCGGAGACCAGGTCGGCGACCGGAGCGGCGACCAGGCGCAGGGCAAAGCCGACGGTCCGTCGGCGCTGCGGGTGCGGACCCGGGTCGCCGTCGGCCTCGACCCGGGCTACGGCGCCACCGCCCGGATGCTCGGCGAGTCGGCCCTCTGCCTGGCGCTCGGCGAGGCCGACGGGTTGCCCGGCGGCGTGCTCACCCCGGCATCGGCCCTCGGCATGCCGCTGGTCGAGCGCCTGCGCGCCGTCGGCTTCCAGCTCGAGGCCGCGCTCGAAACCGGCGAGTGACGCGCGCCCGCCGCTACGCTAACCTCGCGCCGGAGGATCCGCCAATGAATGAGAGCCGCGTCGTCGTCATCGACCACCCCGCGATCCAGCACAAGCTGACCCTGATGCGCGAGCGCACCACGTCGACCGCGACCTTCCGGGCGCTCACCCGGGAGATCAGCATGCTGCTGGCCTACGAGGCGACCCGCGACCTGCCGCTCGTCGCCCACACCGTGGAGACCCCGGTGGCGACCATGGAGGCGCGGATGCTCGAGGGCAAGAAGCTCGTCTTCGTCGGCATCCTGCGCGCCGGCCAGGGCATCCTCGACGGCTTCCTCGAGGTCTTCCCGTCGGCCCGCGTCGGACACATCGGCCTGTCCCGCGACGAGCAGACCCTGGAGCCGCGGGAGTACTACTACAAGACCCCGCCCAACCTCTCGATCCGCGACGTCATCGTGGTCGATCCCATGCTCGCCACCGGCGGCTCGGCCGTGGCGGCGCTCGACCGTCTCTCCGCCGAGCGCCCCCGCTCACTCAAGCTGGTCTGCCTGCTGGCCACGCCCGAGGGCCTCCGGGCGGTGCACGCAAGCCACCCCGGCGTGCCGATCTTCACCGCCGCGATCGACGAGCGGCTCAACGACCACGGCTACATCGTCCCCGGCCTCGGCGACGCCGGCGACCGCATGTTCGGCACCAAGTGAGCCCGTCAATCGACTGGCTCCCCCGCATCGGCCGGCTCCCCCGCGTCGGGTAGCTCCCTCGATGCGCGAACGGCCCGCACCACGAAGCGGAGCGGGCCGCCCGGGGCGACCGCGTCGAACGGGTAGCAGGTGATCAGCGTGAGCACCGGGTCGCGGGTGGCAGCGAGCCAGCGGGTGTCGTGCTCGTCGACCACCTCGATCTCCTCGACCCGGTATGCGGTGCGCTCGGTGCCGCCGCCGGCGACCGTCTCGACCTCCAGACGGTCACCGGGAACCAGGTGCTCCAGGAAGGCGAAATGGGTGTCCCGGTGGCCCGCGATGACCGCGTTGCCACCGGTGCTCCGCCCAGGCTCGGGGGCAGCAGGGCCGGGATGGGGGCCGGCCTCGCCTCCCCGCTCCCGACCGGAGGCCGCCGCGCCGAGCGCCGCCGTGCCGGAGAGGTGGCCGGGCCCCCAGGCGAGGGTCGCGCCGGACGCCCCTTCGAGCACCAGCAGCCGCTCCCCCAGGCGCGGCGCGCTCAGGCGGGCGATCGGCCGGGTGTCGGCCCAGGGCCAGGGCCGCGGGTCGCCGGTGCCGCTGACCACGCGCTCCCACGCCCGCTCCAGGAGAACCTGCCCCAGGGCGGCCTTGGCCGGGATCCAGGCGGCCGAGGCGAGGGAGCCGGCCCCCACGGCGAGCAGAAGGTAGGCGGCGAGCCGCAGACGGGCGATCCGCCGCAGGTGACCCGCTGCCCGCCCCCCGGTCCAGCCCCAAGTCCGGGCCCAAGTCCGGGCCCAAGTCCGGGCCCAAGTCCGGGCCCGAGTCCGGGCCCAAGTCCGGGCCCGAGTCCGGGCCAGAGCGCAGACCGCGCGGTAGGACCCACGGCCCCGGCCGCTCCCTCGCTCGGCGGTCCCCGCGACGGTCACCGCTCCCTCCCCGCCCGCCGGCCGCCCCAGCCGGGCATCCAGCGAGCCGGCGACCCCGACGTGCTCCACCGAGGGACCAGCCGCGCCCCGCCGAGCAGCAGGGCTCCCGCCGCGCAGGCGATCAGGCCGAGCAGCAGGAGAAGCCGTTCCGGCGTGCCCGTCGTCGGCATGGTGCCGAACACTGTCTCCGCCTGCCACCCAGCCGGCAGGTTGACCGGCAGCCGGCGGGTCCGGGCGCGCTCTCCGGCCGGCCGCAGCTCGGCGACCGGGGTCGCGTCCACCGCCACCAGCGCGGTGTACTTCGAGACCAGGTGGTGGGCCAGGGCGACGTCGATCACCTCCTGGCGGACCACGTCCTCCGGCGCGCCCGCGGTCCGCTGATCCATCAGGGCGACGATCTTGCGCCGTGCCCAGAGCTTGGCGACCCCTTCCCGCTCGCCGCCACCACCACTGCCACCGCCGCCGGCGACAGTACGCGCAGCAGCCAGGCGGTCCAGGCGCTCGTCGACCCGCCAGGCGCGGTCCCCGCGCCGGCCGCGAATGTGGACGGACGGGGCCGACCGCCCGGTCAAGGAGCCGGGCGCCACCCCCGGCAGCCGCGCCGCCACCACCAGCGGCTCGCCGGCGTAGAGGTCGGGGACGCGCTCGGGCCAGGTCTCCGCTCCGGGGTCGCTCCATTCCACCTCCAGGTCGGTCAGCACCGGGCTGTCGATCTTGGCGAACAGCTCCGCCATGCGCGGCCCCACCTCCTCCGGCCGGCTGATGTAGGTGAAGCTGCCCCGGCCCAGCTCCGCCGCCCGGCGCATGAAGTGGCCGTTGGGCGCCGAGCCGATGCCGACGGTGAACAGGCGCGTGGCGCCGAGCCGCTCCTGGATGGTGGCGAACAGGCGGTCCTCGTCCGCCACCGCGCCGTCGGTGATGAAGACCACCTGGCGCACCGCGCCGCGCACCGGCGGCGTGTCCAGGGCGAGGCGGAGCGCCGGGAACATCTCGGTGCCGCCCCCGGCCTCCAGGGAGTCGACGAACAGATGGGCCATCTCGAGGGCGCGCGGGTCGGCCGGCAGGCTCTGCTGGAAGAGGGCGTCGGTCCGGGAGTCGAAGCGGATGATGTTGAAGCTGTCCTGGGGCCGGAGGCGGGAGAGGGCGAGCTCGAGCGCCGCCTTCGCCTGGCGGATCGACGCGCCGCCCATGGAGCCCGACGTGTCGATGACGAAGACCGCCTCCCGCGGCAGCGGCTCCACCCGCTCGCCGGCCGGCGCGGACGGCGGCATCACGGTCAGCAGGGCGTAGGTCGTCCCGTCCACCACCTCGGTGAAGACCGCCGCCCCCGGCTCGCTGCCGACCCGCGGACGCCAGTCGAGGACGAAGTCCCGATCGGCCGGCACGAACGCCTCGCCGGGGCGCGGGGTGAGGCGAACGACGACGCTGCCGTCCCGGCGGGTCCTGGTGCGGATGACGTGGGACGGGCTCGAGACGTCGGCCAGGGGAAAGCCGGCGTCCAGGACCACCCGCAGGGTCACCGGGTTGATCGCCCCGGTCGCGGCGCCGTACGGGTCGGCCGCCGCGCTGTTCTCCGTCTCCTGGCCGACCGCCGGCAGGACGGACGAGACGGGCGAATGGAGCGGCACCACGATCGGTGACACCAGGCGGTCGGCGTCGGTGACCACCGGACAGCCGCACTGTTCGGGTGCCTGGGAGCCGATGGCGTCGGCAACGCTCCCGAGCCCGGTGCTCCGGGCCAGGTTGCTGGCGATCCGTCGCGGCGCGGCGTCGGGTCCGGGGGTCGGGGCCTCCATGTCGCCGGTGACGTAGCGGACCGGCGCCACCAGCGGGAAGCGCAGCTCGAACCGCCCGGCGTCGTAGCGGAGATCCTCCTGGTAGTGGAGCACCACCTCGACCGTCTCGTCCGGGCCGAGGTTGGCCACCGACGTGGTGAACAGGTTCGGCCGCTCCTGCTCCACCAGGCTCGCCTTCTTCCCCTCCCGCTTGGCCTGCTCGTAGACCGCCTTGGCCTCCTGCCGCTCGCGGATCTGCCCCTCGATCACCCGGTCGCCGACGACCATGCGCAGCCCGTCGACCGCCGAGCGCTCGGGCAGCGGGAAGACGTAGACGCCTTCGACCCAGGCGTCGGTCGGGTTGTGGAACCGCTGGCGCACCTCGACCCGGGCGATCGGGCCGTGGACCCGCATCTCGACGTCGGTCCGGAGCGACGGCGCGGGCAGGTAGACGCCGTGGACCTCGGTCGAGAGCAGCAGGCTGCCCCCTTCAACGTCGGACAGGCGCACCGGCGCCCCGAGGCGCTCGTAGCCCGCCGGAGCGCCGGACGGCGCCACCGCCTCCGGCCCGGGCCGCCTTTCGACGACCCTGGCGGAGCCGGGCGATCCGGCAGATCCGGTCGCGCCGCCGCCATCGGGTGGCGGCCCGGCTTGCGCCAGCGTCGCGCCCAGGGCGGCGAGGAAGAGGGCGACGAGCAGAGAGAGGGCCCCGCGGATGGTGGTCATCGGTCGGTCTCCTTTTCGATCCGGTTGCGTCCCCCGCCGGGGTTTGCGTCCCGGTCGCTCCGCAGCGCCCGGGGGCTCCCCCGCGTGGTTCCGATGAAACCGGACCGATCGGGCACCGTCACGACCCGATCGGGGAGAGACGGAGGCAGAATGTGGCGATCTCGTGCAAATCGGCCGGAGAGCCCGTTCCTGCGGTACATTCCTGCCATGACGGAGCCCGCCGACCGGGCCGCCGAGGCCAGGAGACTCGCCACCACATCCGTCGCGACCGCGCGCCGCGACCCGTGCGTGGACGGCACGATCGCCCTGGTCGACGACGAGCCCAACATCCGGGAGACCGTCGGCCTCGCCCTGCGCCGCCAGGGCTACCGGGTGAGCCCGTACGCCGACGGGCTGGAGGCCTGGGAGGCGTTCCAGACCACCCTGCCCGACCTGCCCGACCTGGTGATCCTCGACATCCTGATGCCGCGCATGGACGGGTTGGAGCTCTGCCGGCGCCTGCGCGCCCGCACCGAGATCGTGCCGATCCTCTTCCTGACCTCGAAGGACGAGGAGTTCGACCGGGTGCTCGGCCTCGAGCTCGGAGCGGACGACTACCTGGTCAAGCCGTTTTCCGTGCGCGAGCTGATCGCCCGGGTGCGGGTCCTGCTGCGGCGCCTCGCCCTGTCCCGCGCGGCCCTCGGTGGCCGCTCGGCCCCCTCCGACGAGTCGGTCGAGGGGTCGATCGAGGCGGGGGACCTGGTGCTCGACCTGGACCGTCACGAGGCCCGCTGGGCCGGTGCCGCGCTCGGCCTGACGGTGACCGAGTTCCGCATCCTGCGCGCCCTCGCCCGCCGTCCCGGCCACGTCAAGACCCGCGATCAGCTCATGACCGAGGCCTACCCGGACGATGCCTACGTCGCCGAGCGCACGATCGACAGCCACATCAAGCGGCTCCGCCGCAAGCTCGCCGGCGCCTCCTCGGAAGGCCCGTCGTCCGACGGGGCGCCGGAGGTGATCGAAACGGTCTACGGCCTGGGATACCGGTTCCGTTCATGAGCGCGCCCGGCCGGCTCCCCACCCCCGGGCCGATCGCCCCAGCCTGATGGATCTGATGGATCCGATGAATTCGATCGAGTCGATCGATCCGATCGAGCCGACCGGACCGGCGGGGCCGACCGGTTCGGCAGGCCGGCCAGGCTGGTCGAGCCTGGGCGGCGCGGCACGCCGGCTTCGCCGCCTGCTCTCCCGGCTGCCGGCGCGGCTCCTCGCCTTCAACCTGCTGCTCGTGCTGGTGCCGGTGGGCGGCCTGTTCTCGTTCGGGCTCCACGAGTTGCTGGGGCGCTACGAGCACCGGCTGCTCGACGCCCAGGAGCGCTCCATGGCCCAACAGGTGCGCCTCCTCGCCGCCGCCCTGGCCGACGTCGACGTCGACGATCTGAAGGCGGACGACGCCGAGCGCATCCTGACCGGCCTCGAGCAGCGCCTGACCGCCCGCCTGCGGGTCTACGACGCCGACGGCCAGGTGCTCGCCGACTCGGCCCGGCTCGGCCCCCGCCGCGATCCGGCCGACCAGACCGCCGAGGCGGACGACGAGCACCGTTCCAGCAGTCCGGGCAGCTCCTGGCTCTACCGGCTCGGCGCGGCGCCGTTCCGGCTCTGGAGGAGCTGGTCGCCGCGTCAGGAGGCGACCGGTACGGACAGTGAGCCCGGAGACACCGGACCGCCGGCGGAGATCCGCTCGGCCCTCGCCGGGCGCTACGGCGCCGAGGCGCGCCCGACCCCCGGCGACCCGGCCTCGCTCACCCTGCACGTGGCCATCCCGGTGCGGGCCGGCGAGCGCATCGTCGGCGCCGCCCAGGCGTCCCAGTCCACCGTCCGCATTCTCGAGGAGCTCCGCCGCGTGCGCCTCTCCTTCTTCGAGGTCTTTCTCGCCTCGCTGGTGGGCGCGGTGCTCCTCTCGGTGGTGGCGGCGGCGACCATCGCCCGCCCGATCCGCCGGCTGCGCACGGAGGCGGCGAGCCTGGTCGACCGCCGGGGACGGCTGCGGGGCACCTTCAGCGGCTCCGACAGCGCCGACGAGGTCGGCGACCTCGCCCGGGCGCTCGAGAACCTGTCACGGCGGATCGAGCGGCACGTGCGGTTCGTCGAGTCGTTCGCCGCCGACGTCTCCCACGAGCTGAAGAACCCGCTGACCTCGATCCGGACGGCCACCGAGCTGCTGCCCGACGCCGCAGGGACCGAAGAGCGAAACCGGCTGCTCTCCACGGTCGCCTCCGACGTCTCGCGCATGGAACGTCTGCTGTCCGCGATCCGCGAGATCAGCCTGATCGACTCCCGCCTGGACGAGGAGCCGGTGGCGACGGTGGAGCTCGGCGGTCTGCTGGAGGGACTGGTCGGCGCGATCCGAACCCGGGCACCCGACGGGGTCGGACTGCGCCTCGACCGCGGCCCGGAGAGCGCCGCCCCGTCGCTCGACGAGGTCCCCGTCCAGGTGCGGGCCGCGCCGGAGCGGATCGCCCAGGTCGTCGAGAACCTGGTCGACAACGCCTTCGGCTTCGCCCCCGCCGGGTCGACGGTCGAGGTCCGCCTGTCCCGGGAGGAGGCCGACGGCGACGGTTGGTCCGAGCGCGGCGGGCGGTCGGGGCGATCGAGTCGACCAGATCGGGGAGAGGTGGCGGTGATCGAGGTCTCCGACCGGGGGCCCGGCATCCCGCCGGAGCACTTCGAGCGCATCTTCGACCGCTTCTTCACCTATCGCCCCGCCGGCCTAACGGCCGAGGCGACGAACCGCCCCGCGCGGCACACGGGGCTGGGCCTGGCGATCGTCCAGGCGATCGTCGACGCCTACGGCGGCTCGGTGAGCGCCCGCAACCGCACGGGCGGCGGGGCGTGCTTCGAGGTCCGGTTCCCGATACCATCGCGGTCCACTCAGGACGCCGCCGGGCGAGCGACGGCGGGACGATGACCGGAGAGCCCATGGACCGAGCCAGTTCCCGCGCCAGAAGAACCCTGCCCGGCCGCGCCGGCTGCCCAGGCCGCGCCGGCCGCCCCGCGCGAGGACGCCGCCCCGTCCTGGCGGCCCTCTTGGCGATCCTGATCGCGTCGGGCGCCCTGGCCCTGCTGCCGGCGGCCCGCGCCGCCGCCGCACCCGAGGATCCCGGCGCGGAGGCCACCCGCTCGCTCCCGCTCAAGATCGTCCCGCGCGGCGTCGACGAGGTCCGCCTGGAGCCGGCCGACCCGGCACACCCCGAGAGCGGCTACCGCTACGTGGTCGACTACCAGGACGGCCACACCGAGCTGCTCACGCCCGACGCCTTCGCCGAGCTGCTCTACACGGAGTTCTCGGGGCGCAACAGCCTGTTCGCCCTGCTCAACATCACCTCGCCGGTGGGGGTCGCCTGGGTCGCCCTCGGGCTGCTCGGCCAGGTGCTGTTCACCGGCCGCATGCTGGTCCAGTGGGTGGCGAGCGAGCGCAAGCGGCGCTCCGTAGTGCCGACGGCCTTCTGGTGGATGAGCTTGGGCGGCGCCACGATGCTGATCGTCTACTTCATCTGGCGCAAGGACATCGTCGGGGTGCTCGGACAGGCCACCGGCTGGTTCATCTACGTCCGCAACCTGCGCCTGATCTACCGCAGCGCGCCCGACGAAGAGTCCGCCCTCGCCCGCTGACCGCCGCCGCGCTGGCGACGGTCGACCCACAGAGCGAGGGCGACGACCGTCGGCACCAGCAGCACCGTCAGCATCCAGCTCCCCTCGGGACCGTAGGCGCCGCCGGTGAGCCACTGGGGTCCGCCGGGCGAGAGGTCGAGCGCGCCGTCGACCGTGGTGCCGCTGGTGGGCAGGCCGAGCACCACCGACAAGACGAAGTTCCAGGCTCCGTGGGCGGCGATCGCCGGCCAGAGGGTGCCGCAGCCCTCGACCGAGGCCGCGAACGCGAACCCGAGGAGGAAGGTGTTGACCAGGCCGGCCATCTCGACGTCCGGGTTCCACAGGTGGAGCACCCCGAAGCCGACGCTGGTGGCGCCGGCCACGGTCGCCCAGCTCCAGCGCTCCCGAAGGGCGTGGTAGGCGTAGCCGCGAAACACCCACTCCTCGAGACCCGACTGGATGACGAAGCCGACCAGGTAGAGCGCCAGGACCAGCACGGCACCGGCGCTGCCGGCGAGCCAGGACGGCCCCTTCCAGAAAGTCTCGGACCAGACGCTCCCGTCCGGGCTCCCGGTGTGCAGGGCTCCGGACACCCCTGCCACCGCCAGCCAGAGGGCCAACACGCCGACCGCGACGCCCGCGCCCGCCGCGGCCTGGCGCAGGGCGCCGGCGACTCCCGCCGCGGGCAGGCGCACGCCGATCGACGCCAGCGGCCGATGGTCGAGCTTGCGGAGCACGACCACGGTCGCCGGCACGATCACCGGTGCGACGCAGACGTAGACGAAGAGGATTGCCGAGACCGGCATTCCGCCCCCACTGAACGCCGTCGGGGGAATCCGGGTGAGCACCGTCCAGATCAGGAGCGCCGGGACGCTCACCAGGAGCTGGACCAGGAGGAACAGGCCGAGGAAGAGGCCGGTGCGGGTCAGCGGATGGAGGCGCGGATCGTCCGTCGGGGCCCCGCGGTGGCCGGGTGGGTGGTCGTCCATACGGCCCAGAGACTAGCAGCCTCCGTGTCCCCGACCGTCCCGTCGGGAGATCCGGTGGCGGCCCGCTCCGCCGGCCGCTCCGTACGAAAGCTTGGTGATACTCTTGATCACGGTTTCGCGGCCTCTGGCTGACCAGATGCCGTCTCCCGAAGGTGCTCCCGATGCCACGCGTGATTCTCCCCCCAGGCCTGGTCCGACTCGCCTCCGGCTCCGCCGAGATCGACCTCGACGGCGCCACCGCCGGCGACGCCCTGCGGCGCCTCGAAGAGCTCCACCCGGGCCTGCGTGGCTGGGTGCTCGACGAGCAGGGGCGGCTGCGCCGCCACGTCCAAGTGTTCGTCAACGAGGAGCAAGGCGCCTTGGCGACGGCGGTCTCCTCCGGCGACCGTGTGCACGTGGTCCAGGCGATCTCGGGTGGACGGCCCGGCTCGCAGGCCGGTCAGGGCGGCGACGGTCACCATGACGACGAGATCGAGCTGTTCGTCGGAACGAAGAAGGGCCTGTTCGTGCTCCGCGGTCGCCGTGGCGAGGAGCTGGAGGTCGTCGGCCGCCACTTCCCCGGACAGGTCGCCGAGTACGCCCGGCGGGACCCGCGCTCGGGCCGCGTGTTCGCCTCGGTCAGCCACGGTCAGTTCGGCCCCCACCTCTACTACTCGGACGATCTCGCCGCCGCCTCATCGGGTGAGGACGGCGGCTGGCAGGAGGCCGAGGGACCGGCCTTCCCCGAAGACGTCGACGCCGCGGTCGAGCGCACCTGGGTGGTCGTCCCCGGCGCCGAAGACGGCGTGCTCTGGGCCGGCGTCGCCCCGGCGGCCCTCTTCCGCAGCACCGACGACGGCGCCTCCTGGGAGCTGGTCCGCTCGCTCTGGGACCTGCCCCGGCGCTCCGAGTGGAACCCCGGCTTCGGCGGCCTCTGCCTGCACTCGATCTGCCCGTGGCCGGGCGAGCCCGACCGGCTGGCGATCGCCGTCTCGGCGGGCGGCGTCTGGGTGACCGACGACGGCTGCGCCACCTGGCAGCAGGGCGGTCGCGGCCTCGTCGCCCGCTACATGCCGGAAGAGGTCCGGGAGAACACCGTGGTCCTCTGCGTGCACAAGATGGAGCGCGCGCCGCTCCGCCCCGAGCGCCTCTACTGCCAGTTCCACGGCGGCGTCTACCGCTCCGACGACGGCGGCCTCTCCTGGACCGACCTCCACACCGACAGCGGCCTGCCGGCCGACTTCGGCTTCCCCATCGTGGTCGATCCCCGGGACCCCGAGCGGGCCTGGGTCATCCCGCTGGTCGCCGACATCGACCGGGTCACCCCGGACGGCCGCCTGCGGGTCTACGAGACCGGCGACGCCGGCGCCTCCTGGCAGCCCCGCGCGGACGGCCTGCCCCAGGAAGACACCTACCTCACCCTGCTCCGGCAAGCCTTCTGCCACGACGGCCGCGACCCGCTCGGCCTCTACTTCGGCACCACCTCCGGCGAGGTCTTCGCCTCCGCCGACGGCGGCGCCACCTGGGTCTCCGCGGCCAAGAACCTGCCGCCGGTGACGTCGGTCCGCACCTGATCCGGATCTCCCCCCAATCCCTCGATCCCTTGCAGGGACCCGCGGGGAAGCTGGAGGTGCCGTAAGAGGTTCCTCGCGGTGGCGCGGTCGGTTGAGCTGCGATCGACCTGGATGATCTACTGGATCTCCCCCCAATCCCTCGATCCCTTTCCCACCCTCCTGGGGGAAAGGGACGCCCCCGCCCGGTCTTCTCTTCGGCGCTCGATGGCTGAGGAGCTTCCGATTCAGAGTACTGGAAGGCCTGGCCTGAACGTGTGCCCTGACGAGCCTCTCGCGTGAGGAGCGGGCCGGGAGGCCGGAGCCGGAGGGCGTCGAGGAGCGCGCCCGCGAGACCGCCCGAACAGCCCGCCGGCCCCGGCGCGCTCCGAGCCGAGGCGAGCGTTGATCCCCCAACCGTCCAGTTCGCTCGCCGTCCCGGAGGCCCGGCCTCCCGGCCCGCTCCCGGCAGACCCCGAGGCGACTCTCCCGGCAGCCCCCTCCCTCCCCCGATCCGGTAGAGTCCCCCCGTGGGAACCGACCCCCGACCGACGCTCCGCCCGCGTCTCGGCCTGATCCTGGGCGCCCTCGTCTGGGCGGTCATGACGGTCGCGCCGCCGCCCGCCGCGCTCTCCCCCGCCGCCTGGCACACCGCCGGCGTCGGCATCCTGATGGCGACCTGGTGGATGACCGAGGCGGTGCCGATCGCGGTCACCGCCCTGCTGCCGCTCCTCCTCTTCCCCCTGCTCGCCGTCGAGGACGTCAAGGACGCCGCCGCCCCCTACGCCAACCCGCTCATCTTCCTCTTCCTCGGCGGGTTCCTCATCGCCCTCGGCATGCAGCGTTGGAACCTCCACCGGCGCATCGCCCTGGTCATCATCCGCGCGGTCGGCACCCGCCCGCGCCGGATCATCGGCGGCTTCATGGTCGCCGCCGGGCTGCTCTCCATGTGGATCTCGAACACCGCCACCACCATGATGATGCTGCCCATCGGCCTGTCGGTGATCGAGATCGTCGGCCCCCGGAAGGAGAGCGAGGACGGCGAGACGAGCGCCGAGGCGAAGCTCTCCGAAGGGCGCACCTTCGCCCTGGCCCTGATGCTGGCGATCGCCTATGCCGCGTCGATCGGCGGCGTCGGCACGATCATCGGCAGCCCGCCGAACGCCCTGATGGTCGCCTTCATGAGCCAGACCTTCGGCATCGAGATCGGCTTCCTCCAATGGATGGAGGTCGGCGTGCCGCTGGCCCTCCTCGGCCTCGCGGCCACCTACCTGCTGCTCACCCGCGTCATCTTCCCGGTCCGCCTCGGCGAAGTGCCCGGGGGCAGCCGCTTCATCCACGACGCCCTCCTCGAGATGGGCCCCATGTCGCGCCAGGAGAAGGCGGTGGCCGTCGTCTTCGCCCTGACCGCCGGCCTCTGGATGACCCGGCCGCTGATCCAGCGGCTGGTCCCCGGGCTGTCGGACACCGGGGTCGCCCTGTTCGGCGCCCTGCTCCTCTTCCTCATCCCGTCGGACTGGCGCCGGGGGGAGTTCCTGCTCGACTGGCAGAGCGCCAGAAAGCTTCCCTGGGGGATGCTGCTGCTCTTCGGCGGCGGGCTCTCCCTGGCCGCGGCCGTCGCCTCGACCGGGCTCGCCGGCTGGATCGGCCAGCGGCTCCAAAGCTTCGAGGCGCTGCCGGTCGCCGTCGTGGTGTTGACGGTGGTCGCCACGATCATCCTGCTCACCGAGCTGACCAGCAACACGGCCACCACCGCCACCTTCCTGCCGATCGCCGCCTCCGTGGCGATCAGCCTGGGCGAGAACCCGCTGCTGCTCCTGATGCCGGCGACCCTGGCCGCGAGCTGCGCCTTCATGATGCCGGTGGCGACGCCGCCCAACGCCATCGTCTACGGCAGCGGCCACGTGACCATCCCCCAGATGGTCAAGGCCGGCGCCTGGCTCAACGTCCTGTTCCTGGTGCTGCTCGGCGTGCTGGGTTACACGCTGCTGCCCTGGGTGCTCGGCATCGAGCCGGGGACCGTGCCGCTCTGGGCGAAGTAACCGGCGCTCCTCCCAATCCCTCGATCCCTTTCCCGCCCTCCCGGGGGAAAAGGGGCGCCGCCGCCCGGAACCGTCGCGTTCGGGCGGCGCAGATCGGGGATCAGCCCGGCACGTTGCGCTCGAGCTCCCGCAGCCAGACCTCGGCCTTGGAGTCGCTCGGCGCTCGCCAGTCGCCCCGGGGGGAGAGCGATCCGCCCGAGCCCACCTTCGGCCCGTTGGGGCTAGCCGACCGCTTGAACTGGCTGGTCTCGAAGAAGCGGTGCAGGAAGACCGCCAGCCAGCGCTTGATCGTCGCCAGGTCGTACGGGTTGCGCTGCCCTTCGTAGCCCGGCGGCCAGGCGCCGCGCGCCACATCGCCCCAGGCGGCATGGGCGAGGTACGCGACCTTGCTCGGGCGGAAGCCGTAGCGGCTGACGAAGTAGAGGTGGAAGTCCTGGAGCTCGTAGGGACCGATGACCTCCTCGGTCCGCTGGGCCGGCCCTTCCTCGTCGGCGTCGCCGGCCGCGTCCACCGCGGCGGGGATCAGCTCCGGCGAGATCTCGGTCGCCAGCACGTCGCGGAGCACGTCGCGCGCCTCGTCCGAGAGCTCGCGGGTGTCGATCACCCAGCGGATGAGGTGCTGGATCAGGGTCTTGGGAACCGAGGCGTTGACGTTGTAGTGGGACATCTGGTCGCCGACGCCGTAGGTTGTCCAGCCGAGGGCGAGCTCGGAGAGGTCGCCGGTGCCGACCACCAGGGCGCCGTGGTGGTTGGCGAGCCGGAAGAGGTGGGAGGTCCGCTCCCCCGCCTGCACGTTCTCGAACGTCCGGTCGTAGAGGTCTTCGCCGTGGGTCACCGGGTGGTCCAGATCCTCGAGCATCTGGCGTGCCGACGGCCGGATGTCGATCTCCCGGGCGGTCACGCCGAGCGCCTTCATCAGCGCCCAGGCGTTACCCCGGGTGCGCTCGCTGGTTGCGAAGCCGGGCAGGGTGAAGGCGAGGACGTTCTCCCGCGGCAGGCCGAGACGGTCCATGGTCCGGCAGGCGACGATCAGCGCCTGGGTCGAGTCCAGCCCGCCGGAGACGCCGATCACCACCTTCTCGATGCCGGTCGCCTCCAGCCGCTTGGCGAGGCCGACCACCTGGATGTTGTAGGCCTCGAAGCAGCGCTCGTCGCGCACCGCCGGATCCGCCGGGACGTAGGGGAAGCGCTCGAGCGGACGGCGGAGCGGCACCACCCCCTCGGGGACCTCGAGCCGGAAGGCGATGCGCCGCAGCCGGCGGACGCGCTCCCGGTGGCGGGCGACCGTGTCGTTGAAGGTGGTGATGCGCATGCGGTCCTGGCGCAGGCGCTCGAGGTCGATGTCGGCGGCGATCCACTGCTCGCGCGCCTCGAAGCGCTCGGACTCGGCCAGCAGCTCGTGGCTCTCGTAGATCAGGGCCTGGCCGTCCCAGGCCAGGTCGGTGGTCGACTCCCCCGGTCCCGCTGCCGAGTAGAGGTAGGCCGCCAGGCACTTGCCCGACTGGGCGGCGCACAGGGCGCGCCGGTACTCGGCCTTGCCGATGGTGATGTTCGAGGCCGAGAGGTTGGCCAGCACCGTGGCGCCCGCCAGCGCGGCGTCGGTCGAGGGCGGCAGCGGCGACCAGAGGTCCTCGCAGATCTCGACGTGCAGGCAGAAGCCGGGCAGGTCGGGCGTCTCGAACAGCAGGTCGGTGCCGAACGGCACGTCCTGGCCGACCAGGGTTACCGTCTCAGAAACCGCGTCCAGCCCGGAGGTGAACTGGCGCTTCTCGTAGAACTCCCGGTAGTTCGGCAGGTAGGCCTTCGGCACCACCCCCAGGACCGCTCCACGGTGGATCACCACCGCGCAGTTGAACAGCTTCCCCTCGAACCGGAGCGGAGCGCCCACCAGGAGGACCGGCCCCAGGTCCCGGCTCGCCTCCACCACCCGCTCGACCGCCTCGAGAGTCGCCTCGAGCAGGGCGTCCTGCTGGAAGAGGTCGTCCAGCGAGTAGGCCGAGAGTCCCAGCTCCGGGAACAGCGCCAGCACCGCCCGGTCGTCCGACGCCCGCTGGGCCAGCGCCAGCGTCCGCTCCGTGTTGCGCTCCGGCGTCGCCACCTCGACCCGCGGGATGCACACCGCCACCCGGGCGAAGCCGTGGCGGTAGATGGAGTTGAACGGGATGTCCGGACTGTCCGAGGTCTTGGCCATCGCCCCTGGAGTCTATCCGGGCGGGCCGGGTCGTGGTCGGCGAACCTGTCGGTGGCAACCGCCAGCCCGTCCGAGAACGAACCGCACTCGATCGTCTACCAGCTCTCGACTTGAAGGTTCCCGACGTGCTCGAAATGCCGATCCAGCGCCGCGAGGGTCAGGTCATGCTGAAGGGCAGACGCCGCGACCCATGTGTCATTCTCCGGTATGGGACGCCCCATGGATCGCAGCGCGGCTTTGACCTCCCCGTAGCGCCTGGCCGTTCCGATGTCGTGAGGAACCACAGGACAGATTTCCAGGAGCTTGCCGATCCGCTCTCGATTCTCCGCCGGCTTACCGGAGTGAGCGGCACCGTAAAGAAGCTCGCCGACCACGGTGACACAGAGGAAGACCTCATAGACATGATCGCGCCGAGTCTCGAGATCGACCTCACGATTGAGCACTCGGATTGCGACGTTGGTATCCAGAAGGTACCTACCATCCATCGGTATCCACCCGCTCACACCCCTCCTCGACAGCTGTGATCATCTGGCGTGCGGAGTCGTCGTCAAGGGTGCCGGAAACCCGAATGAGGTCGTCTACCGATGCGCCGGCCGGGAGCCGAGAAACGAGCCCGTGGACGAGCTCAGCTGCACGCCGTTGCTGCTCCGGAGACAGGCGGTCCAGATCCGCCAGAATCCGGTTCCTTATCGCCGTCTGCACCATGATCGACTCCTCCTCTTTCAGATCCCTGCTCTGGTCAGAGAGGACATTGGGCAACAGCTTCACGATACCAGCTTGTCTCAACCCGCGAGCTGCCACGAAGCACCGGGTACCCCAGGAGAAGCGGTGGACCGGATCCACCGGCGCCTCACGATACTTCTTGGCTCAGCTCCTTTGCTTCCTCAGCGGCCGACTTCCTCTTCCAGCCCTCGACGATAGCTCGCAGGAGCTCCTCCAAGGGGCCTAGAATTCGCTGCCACGACTCCTCCTTGATCTCCACCTGAACAGGAGGCCCGGAAACACCCTCCACGTTCTTTGCGTCGGGAACCGCTTGGACGAAGGTCGAAACAGCTCCGATAGCCGGGCACATGCCGATCGATGAAATCGGCCACCTCCATCAGCAGTTCCTTGAGGCCGTGCTCCTCGGCGAGCGCCAGCAGAGCCGCGAGGTTCTCCTGCTTCGAGGTGCCAGGGCTCCCGGACTTCGTCATCGACTGAGCTTCAACCTCTACTTGTCTCGCCAGCAGCAGCCGCCCTTCCAACTCAAAGGCATGGAACGTCAGAAGATGGATGTCAACGTCTGCGCCGTCAACCATTCGTGGTGCAGAGAAGTGCCTCGGTCCAAGAAGGCTGCCCAAGATGCCGACCCCATGGCCACATGGTCTGCCGAGAGGGCAGAGCGATACAAGCTCTGGAGCGCCGAGAACCGGCTGAAGCTCAGCCGAAGATCTCGGGATAGCCGGCCGGGTCGGACTCGTGCATCAGGGCGTAGATCGCCTCGACCACGTCCTCCCGGTTGGGCTTCGAGACGTAGTCGCCGTCGGAGCCGTAGGCGGAGCGGTGGGCGCTGGCGGTGACGGTCCGCGGCTCAGAGTCGAGCCAGGTGTAGCCCTTTTGCACCTCCAGCACCTGCTGGAGCATGTAGGCGGTGGCGCCGCCGGGCACGTCCTCGTCGACGAAGACGATGCGGCCGGTCTTCTCGAGCGACCCGACGATCCGGTGGCCGACGTCGAACGGCAGCAGCGTCTGGACGTCGATCACTTCGATGTCGACGTCGAGGCGCTCGAGCACCTCCGCCGCGTCGAGGACGGTCTTGCAGCAGGCGCCGTAGGTGACCACGGTCACGTCGTCGCCCGGCCGGAGCACCTCGGGCACGCCGACCGGGATGGTCATCTCGGCCACGTTGACCGGCAGGCGTTCCTTGGAGCGGTAACCGTTGAGCACCTCGATCACCAGGCCCGGGTCGTCGGACTGGAGCAGGGTGTTGTAGAAGCCGGCCGCCCGCGTCATGTCCCGGGGCACGCAGAGCACCATGCCGCGGAGCAGGTGGATGAGGCCGGCCATGGGCGAGCCGGTGTGCCAGATCCCTTCGAGCCGGTGGCCGCGGGTGCGGACGATGACCGGCGCCTTCTGGCCGCCCTTGGTGCGGTAGCGCAGCGTCGCCAGGTCGTCGGAGAGGATCTGCAGGCAGTAGAGGATGTAGTCCAGGTACTGGACCTCGGCGATCGGCCGAATGCCCCGAAGCGCCAGGCCGATCGCCTGGCCGATGATCGTCGCCTCGCGGATGCCGGTGTCGGTGATGCGCGGCGCGCCGTACTTCTGCTGGAGTCCGTGGAAGCCCTGGTTGACGTCGCCCAGGTGGCCCAGGTCCTCGCCGAAAGCGACCAGGTTCGGCACCCGGGCGAAGGCGGCGTCGAAGCAGTGGTTGAGGACCTCGAAGCCGTTGATCTCCGCGCTGTCGCCCGCGTAGGCCGGGGCGACCGCCGGCACCGCCAGGACCGAGCCCTCGCCCTCGCAGTAGAGCTCCGCGGCGTAGCGGTCCCGGTCGGCCGCGCGCTGACCGTCCCGCCAGGCGATGAGGTCGCGGGTGGCGGACGGACGGGAACCGTTCGGTGCCCCCCCCTGGGCGGTCGCCACGAGCGCCTCCTGCACCGCCACCATCAGGTCGCGGCGCAGCGGCGTCTGCTTGCGGTCGAGCTGCCGGGCGATCCTCTCGACCGCCTCGCGCGCCGCCGCGCCCTCGCCTGCCTGCTGACCGACCTGGCGCAGCAGGGAGACCAC
Source organism: uncultured Acidobacteriota bacterium (assembly GCA_963843755.1). Classification (GTDB taxonomy): domain Bacteria; phylum Acidobacteriota; class Thermoanaerobaculia; order Multivoradales; family DATKCC01; genus CAWJLS01. The sequence continues at coordinate 481,548 of CAWJLS010000005.1, read as the reverse complement.
CGTCTTCGCCTCGTGCTCGATCGGCTCCCGGAAGGCGGCCCAGGCGGCGTTCTTCTCGTCCAGCACGTGCTGGCGCGCCTCGGCGTCGAGCCGGTCCATCTCCGCCTCGTCGGCCAGGTCGTTGTCGAGGATCCACCGGCGCATCGCCTTCAGGCAGCAGTGATCCTCCTCCCACTGGAGCCGCTCCGGCGACTTGTAGCGCTCGTGGCTACCCGACGTGGAGTGGCCCTGGGGCTGGGTCAGCTCGACCACGTGGACGATCGACGGGACGTGGTCGCGGCGGGCGACCTCCGCGGCCTGGCGGTAGGTACGCACCAGCGCCGGATAGTCCCACCCGAGGACGCGGTGGATCTCGTAGCCGCCGCCATGCCCTTCGGACGGGGCGCCGGGCTCGCGCCGAAACCCTTCGAGCAGGGAGCCCACGTCGCCCTTGGTGACCTGGAACTCGTTGGGTACCGAGATACCGTACTCGTCGTCCCAGATCGACAGGATCATCGGGCTCCGGAGCACACCGACGGCGTTGATCGTCTCCCAGAACAGGCCTTCGGCGCAGGAGGCGTTGCCGATCGTTCCCCAGGCGATCTCGTTGCCGTGGTCGGAGAAGCGCTCGAACCCCTTCTGCAGGCTGTCGGCGTGGCGATAGAGCCGGGAGGCGAAGGCCAGGCCGGCGAGCTTCGGCATCTGGGAGGCGGTCGGCGAGAGGTCCGCCGGCACGTTGTAGGCGTCCACCTGGCTGAGGAAACGGCCGTGCTCGTCGAGCATGCGGGTGGCGAAGTGGGCGGTCATCTGGCGCCCGGCCGAGGACGGCTCGGCGACGACGTCCGCGTGGGCGTAGAGCTGGGCGAAGAAGCTCCGCACCGTCATCTCGCCGATGGCCAGCATGAAGGTCTGGTCGCGGTAGTAGCCGGCGCGGTGATCGCCGCGCAGGAACGCCCGGGCCATGGCGACCTGGGGCACCTCCTTGCCGTCGCCGAAGATGCCGAACTTGGCCTTGCCGGTGAGCACCTCGCGCCGCCCGATGAGGCTCGCCTCGCGGCTCGCCCGGGCGATCCGGTAGTCGCGCAGCACCTCGTCCCGGGTCAGGCCCAGCTCGTCGAGCGACCCGCCCGCCGAAGGCCACGGCGCGGCGTTGCGCAGTCCCGGACCCCACCCCGGGGCCCGCGCCTCTGACTGCTCCTGAGACTGGTCCTGCTCCAGAACCCGGGCCTTCTCCTGGTCCGGGGCCTGCTCGAGCGTGGGGGTCGGTCCGGTGTCGTCTCCGGTGTCGGTCGTGATCGGGGGCATGGGAGTGCTCCGGGTGTCGATTCCAAGGGATTCCAGGGCTCGTGGCGCGTCGCCGACGCGCCTTCCCCGACGGGGGGCGGTCGTCGAGGATATCACCCGGGGTGTGCGCCCATGGACCGCCGCCCCGCTATCATCGGCCCATGGACAGAACGACCGAAGCGAGCTTCAAGGAGCGCCTGGACAGCTACTACGACTGGCCCTGCGCCTACGTCTTCAAGTTCATCGCTCCGGCCGACCGGCTCGACCGCCTCACCGCCCTGTTCGCGGACGACGCCGACCTCCGCACCCGCCGCTCGAAGAACGGTAACTACGTCAGCGTCACCGTCGAGCGGGTCATGGACGACAGCGACCAGGTGATCGCGGTCTACCGGCAGGCGGCGGAGATCGACGGCGTCATGCCGCTCTGAGCCGCCCTGATTTCGCCCTAGTACCGCCGCCGGAGCTTGACCGAGCGAGGCTCGACGGTGGCGCTGAACAGCCGCCGCAGCACCGGCACGTACGGGCTCTCCGAGGCCGGCTCGCCGTTGATCTCCTCCACCTCGATCGCCTTGCGCGGCGCGAAGTCCCGGCCGAGCTGGACCTTCAGCAGCTCCAGGTAGTCGTCGATCCGCGGATGGTCCGGCGCCACCCGGATGTCGAGCACCCGTCCCCGCCGGCGGGCCGTGACCACGATCCGGTCGCCGTGGAAGGCCACGAAGCTGCCCTCCCGGCGCGCGGGCAGGGCGGCCTTGAGCTCGGGCAGGTCGACGCCGGCGAGCGACGCGGGGTCGCGGGCGTTCATCCAGTACACCGCATCGTCCGGCAGGAGGCCGTCACGCAGCACCTGGAAGGCGGACGGCGAGGCGAACTGGAGGCCGGGCACGCCGGTGAAGAACTGCCCGGCCAGGACCTCGCCGGACAGCTCCATGAGTCGCAGGGAGCGGAACAGGCGGGACCACTGGAACACCGGGAGCTCGTGAGCGAGGAGCTCGCGGAAGAGGATGCCGTAGCGGTCGAGGAGGAGACGGGCGCGGTCCTTGGCGAGCTCTTCGCGCTCCAGGGGGTCGGGATCGGGGCCAGGGTGCCGGCGCGGGTCGGGAAGCACGCTCCAGAGGCCGGGAGCGGCGCGTTCCGGGCTCCAGCGGTCGACGCCCCGGCGGCGCAGGCGGCCCGGGCGGCGGCCGACCGAGCGGACGGCGGCCCGTGGGGCTCCCGTCGCGGCGGGCGGGCGGAACTTGGCCACGATGCCGCGACGCACCGGGGCGAACGAGTCGGTCGTCACCCTCCCCTGCCAGGCGAGCCGCCAGAGACCCTCCGAGACCTCCGCCGGTACCAGGCCGGCGTGGTCGGCCAGGTCCTCCAGGGCGAAGCGGCCGCGGCGGTCCGGGAACAGGCCCCCCACCCGGTCGGCCCGGTCGGCCCGGGTGGCTCTGTCGACTCCGCCGGCCCCAGCAGCGCCGCCATGGCCGGCGGCCGGGGCCCCTTCCTGGTCGTTCTGCTCGTTCTGCTCGTCCTGGTCGGTCTGATCACCCTGCCCCATCTCTTCCTGGCGGGAGGTCGCCTCGCCGCCGGCAGCACCCTCCTCGTCTGTCACCAGCTCCAGGTCGCCGGGGAAGAGGAAGGTGATCCGTCCCGGACCGGTGCCGCGCCAGGTGAGCTCCGTGTCGTGCATCAGGCCGTCGAGCCAGCCCGCCCGGTACGGGTCGAGGCGGGCCGGCAGGATGTCGGCCTCCCAGGAGCGGGCCCTGGCCGAGAAGCCGAACAGGGCCTCGAGGCGGCTCTGAAGAGCCTCGACGTCGCGCCCCCTGGGCGCCAGCCCCTGGTGGGTCGCGAGGAACAGGGGCAGCCGCTCGAGCGGCAGGGCCTGGAACGCCGGCCGGGCGGCGGCCCGGGTCCAGCGGAGCAAGGTCTCGAGGTTCCCGGCATCGCAGATCTCCGGCTCGGTGATGCCGGCACTCCCGGCACCGCCGGCGCCCCCGGCGATGACGCTCAGCTCGTCGACGACGATCCGCTCGTCCTCGACCAGCATCTCGAGCACCGCGTCGAGGTCGCGTCCGCCGAACGCGGCGGCCACCCGGGCGCGCGGAACCGGCCCTTCGAAGCGCAGCCACTCCCCCACCAGGTCGGCGAGACGCTCGAGCGGCTCCGGCCCCTGTGACAGATCCGGTTCGGAGCCGGGATCGGGCTCGGCCGCGGGCTCGGTGCCCCACCCGGGCCGGGCGAGGAGCCGCTCCAGGTTGTCCCGAACGGAGGCGGGCGCCGGCACCTCGGGGTCGTCGAGCGAGCGCAGGTCGAGGGCCCCGAGCTCGCAGCCCAGGGCGCCAGCCAGGCGCGGCAAGGTCTCGAGCGCCACGGCCACCGGCTCGACCGCGCCGCCCTCGCCGTTCGCCCCGCCGTCCTCACCGTCCTCGCCGCCACCGCCGCCATCGCCGCCACCGCCGCCACCGCCGCCAGCGCCGCCAGCGGCGGCGCGGTCCCGTCCGGGCAGATCGAGCCGCACGAACACGGCCCGGTCGGCGATCTCCCCAACGAGGTCGGCGAGGTCGGAGAGGTCGGCGAGGTCGGCCGAGCCTCCGCGGCGGCCGTCGTCTCCCGCCGCCCGATCCTTCAGGTCGCGCTCGCACGCCTCCGCCAGCTCGGCCCACTCGCCGGCCGGGATCACCACCCGCTCCTTGAGCCAATCGAGCAGCTCCCGCCCGTCCCGCGGTGCGTAGCCGGGCGCCAGGCGCTGGAGCTTCGCCCGCAGCTCCTCCACCACGGCGGCGGGGATGCGCGGGCGCAGATGGGAGGCGAAGACCAGCTCCCGGAGGAGGTCTTTGCGCAGCGCCCCGCCGCCCGGGCCCCCTTCCGGCCGATCGCTCGCGTACATCAGGAGGTTGGTCTGCTTCCACACCAGGTTGGCGGCAAACGGCGACGGCGCCTCGGTGCGCACGGAGGTAATCTCGACGTCGCCGGAGCGCACCTCACCCAGCAGCCGCTTCAGGGTTTCGAGGTCGAGCTCGTCCTCCAAGCAGCTCCGCCAGGTCTCGAGCACCAGGGGGAAATCGCCGTAGCGCCCCACCGCCTGGAGCATCCGTTTGGCCCGCTCCCGGCTGACCCAGAGCGGCATCCGGTGGCGGAAGCCGGCGCGGGGGAGGAGGAGCGCCCGGGAGGCGTTCTGGCGAAACAGTGCACCGAAAAAGCCGGTCCGTTCGAGGCGCTCGCGGAGCAGCTCCTCGACCCGTTCGGGCGGCACCATCGCCAACAGCTCCGCGCCGCCCACCTCCGCCGCCAGCTCCTCCGGCACCGTCACCATCAGGCAGTCGTCGTCGTGGAGGATCTCTAGCGCCGCCCCGAAGCGCTCCTCCCAGGCGGTGGCGAGGGCGACGGCCAGCGGCCGGTTGACCCGGCCGCCCCAGAAGGTGTGGAGGACGACGCGCCGCCGCCCGGCCGCCTCGGGCTTCCTCGCTTCGGCCTCGTCGCCGCCGGTGACGTGCTCGGCCACGATGCGGTGGCGATGGGGCAGCAGGCCGCCCAGGGACGCCTTCTGGGCGCGCAGGAAGCGCACCAGCTCCGCCGCGGCGCCCGGGCTCATGGAGTGCTCCACCGCCAGCGCCTTGGCGATCTCCTGGCCGCCCCCTTCCCGGCCGGTCTCATCGAGCCGCGGCTCGACCGCCTCCAGGAACAGGCCGACCCTCTCCGAGACGAAGAAGTCCCGGTCGCGGGCGTCGGCGCGCCAGAACGGGGCCATGGCCGCCGAGCCCGATGCCGGCTCGACGAAGACGTCGTTGTGGGTGATCTTGCGGATGCGCCAGATCTGGGTGCCGAGGGTGAAGGTGTCGCCGACGGAGCGCTCCCAGACGAACTCCTCGTCGAGCTCGCCGATCCGGGCGCCACCGGAGGTCGAGCTCCCGGCCGGTCCACCATCGACCCGCAGGTGGTAGTAGCCCCGGTCCGGGATGGTGCCGCCGGAGAGGTAGAGCAGCCGCGCCGCCCCGGGCCGGGCCCGCACCGTCCCCGTCACCTTGTCCAGCGAGATCCGCGGCGAGAGCTCGCGCACCCGGCTGTCGGCGTAGCGGCCGGCAAGCATCTCGAGCACCAGGTCGAAGTGGCGCCGCTTCAGCTCCCGGTAGGGCCAGGCCGAACGCAGGAACGCGAACAGCTCCTCCACGTCCCAGACCTCGGCCACGACCATGGAGAGGATCACCTGGGCGAGCACGTCCAGCGGCGCGCGCACCGGCCGGGTGTCCTCGATCTCCCGGTCGAGCACCGCCCGGGTGACCACCGCCGCGTCGAGGAAGTCGCGGCCGTAGATCGGCAACAGCGTGCCGCGGGACACTTCGCCCACCCGGTGCCCCGCCCGGCCGACCCGCTGGATCGCCGACGCGACCGACCGCGGGCTCTCCACCATCACCACCCGGTCGAGGGCGCCGATGTCGATCCCCAGCTCGAGCGAGCTGGTGGAGACGATCGCCGGCAGCTCGCCCCGCTTGAGCCGCGCCTCGACCACCTGGCGCACCTCCCGCGACAGCGAGCCGTGGTGGGAGTAGGCGAGGTCCGCCTCCTCGTCGGCATTGACCATGCGGGTGAGCTTCTCCGTCAGCCGGCGGGAGTTGGCGAAGACCAGGGTGGAGCGGTTGCCGTGGATGATCCGCTTGAGCTCCGGCACCACCAGGTCCCAGACCGAGGTCTCCGGCTGCTCCAGGGGATCGGGCGCCCCCGGATCGCCGTTGCCGGGGAAGCACACCTCCAGGTCGTAGACCTTCTCCGCCTCCGACACCACCGTCGAGACCGGGCGCCGCGTGTAGCGCCAGCCGTCCCCCTGGGGGTCGCCCTCCCCTTCCACCTCGTAGCCGCCGACGAAGCCGGCGATCGTGTCGAGCGGCCGCACCGTCGCCGACAGCGCCACCCGCTGGAGCTCTCCCGACAGCAAGGTCAGGCGCTCGACCGCGGTGATCAGGTGGGTCCCCCGCTTGGTGCCGGCGACCGCGTGGATCTCGTCCAGGATCACCGTCTCGAGGCCGCCGAGCATCGACCGGCCCCCTTCGGAGGTGAGCAGCAGGTTCAGGCTCTCCGGCGTGGTGATCAGGATCTCCGGCGGCCGGCGGACCATCTTCTGACGCTCGCTCTGGGGCGTGTCGCCGGAGCGCACCGCGGCGCGGATCCGCTGATAGGCGTCGGGCGCCTCCTCGCCGGCCGCGGCGAAGCGCTCGGCCAGCTCCGCCAGCGGCACCTCGAGATTCCGGTGGACGTCGGCGTTGAGCGCCTTGAGCGGCGAGACGTAGAGCACCCGCACCGTGCCCCCGGGCGTCGCCCCGGTGAGCAGCCGGTCGAGCGCCCAGAGGAAGGCGGTCAGGGTCTTGCCGGTGCCGGTCGGCGCGGTGACCAGCACGTGCCGCCCGGAGGCGATCTCCGGCCAGGCCCTGCGCTGGACCTCGGTCGGGGTGCCGACGCGCTCGGCGAACCAGCGCCGGACGATCGGGTGGAACAGGTCGAGCGCCCGCTCCGGGTGATCGGCAGGAGCGGAGCGATCGGCGGAGATGGGGCGGTCGGGGCGTCGAGGTCCGGGCATCGGAACAGGAAGTTTACGCCCCTTCCCTTCCCCCACGTGGAGGCGGTGTCCGTGCCCGGCCCCTTCCGGTCAGCCCGTTTTCTCGCCGCACTGGATGACGGCGCGGGTCGGCGCGGGTCGCGTCGGGCCCGAGCGGCCGGGTCGGGACAGGCTTCGTGGGTGGCTCAGCTCAGGGCGCGGCGGGGAACTTCATGCGCGCCAGGAGCGCCTGGAAGCGGGGGTCGTCGCGCAGCACGTCCAACCGTGGGTCGACGGCGAGACCGACCAGGTCGGTCTCGCGCTCCGCGAACGAGCGCTCGAGCCAGGCGATCGCCTCGTCCACCTGGCCCAGGGCCGCCTCTTCGAGGACGACGTCGTAGGGCGACTGGTAGGCGCCGCTCTGCCAGCGCGCGGTCTGCCCCCCGATCGCCGCGCGATGGAGCGCCGCCAGGCCCTTCGACTCGTACTCGCGGCGCAGCGCCTCCCCGTCCCCGCCGTCTCGGTGGGCCGGAGTGAGCTGGTCGGCGTGGATCCAGGCCTCCAGCGCTTCCGGCTGGTGGCCGCGGGTGACTTCGATCCACTTCAGGTTGTCCCAGGCGTCGTAGTAGTCGGGGAACAGGTCGATGGTCCGGTGACACTGGGCGACGGCCTCGTCGAAACGCCGGGCCAGGAACAGGTGCCAGCCGAGCGCCGTGTTGATCACCGGCGACGTCGGGTCGAGGCCCAGCGCCCGGCGGGTGCTGGAGAGGCTCTCGTCGTGGCGGCCCAGGGCGGACAGCAGCGCGCCCCGCCAGAGCCAGGCGTAGGCCGAGTCGGGCCGGAGCGTGACCGCCCTCTCGGCCTCCGCGCTCGCCCTGCTCCAGTCCCAGTGGACGACCGCCGCGACCAGCGCCATGGCCAGGTGCGCCTGGGAGGACTCGGGGTCGAGCTCGAGGGCGCGCCCGGCCATGATCTCGGCCGGGCCGAAGGCTTCCCGAGGACGCCAGTAGTCGTAGATCCCCAGCAGGGCGTAGGACGCGGCCAGGCCGCTGTAAGCCTCCGCGCTGTCCGGGGAGAGGGCGGCGGCGCTCTGGTAGGCGGCGATCGCCCGCTCCAGCCCGTCCCGCGAACGCTGCTCGGAATAGTGCCTGGCGAGGAGCAACAGCTCCCGCGCACGCTCCCGGCCGCTGGTCCACCCGCCGGCCCCGGCGGCGAGCGGATCTCCCGCGTCCGAGGCCGCGCCGGCCGTGACGTCCGGTCGGGCTTCCTCGACAGGGCCGGGGCCGCCGTGGGTCGACAGGGACCGCGACAGCGCCCACCAGGCACCCAACGCCACCAGCGCGAGGGCGGCCACGGCCGCCACCACCCGCGAGGCCCGGCGCCGGCCCGGGGGGCTGTCGGAGACCGGTTCCACGTCGGCCACGAAGCGGTAGCCTCGCCTCGGGACCGTGGCGACGAAACGGGGCGACGACGCCTCGTCCCCCAGCGCCTCGCGCACGCGGGCGACGGCGGTGTTGAGGCTGGCATCGAGATCGAGGTGGGTGCCCGGCGGCCAGAGGGCGTCGCGCAGGGCGTCGCGGGACACGATCGCGGGGGCCGCCTCCGCCAGGGCGAGCAGGAGCCGGAGCGGCAGATCCTGGAGCGGGACCGGCTCTCCTCGGAGGGTGAGCGTGCCGGCGTCTCCGTCGAGCTCGAACCCGTCGAAACGATAATGCCGCGACACGGGCAGATGGTAGCAGCGGCGACGGGCTTCGACGAGACCTGACGCGGGCCGGTCAGACGCGCGTCAGATCCAGGTCAGATCCGGTCGATGGACCGTCCGAAGGCCCACGGAGAGGCTTCGGGTCGACAAGGCAGCGCGGCCGTCGCAGCCTGACGTGACGAGGCCCGAACCGGCCCGAACCCGCCCGGACCTGCCTGAAGCGGGTGGGCGAACCCAGGAGATCCGATCATGCCCCCGACCCCGACACCGACCCCGACAGCGGCTCAGACCACGACCCATCCACTTCGAGACCCCGAAGCGGCTCGATCGGCCGACCGGCTGCCCCGCTCGCTCCTCGTCCTGCTGCTCGCCCTCGCGGGCGTCAAGCTCCTCCTCCACCTGGGCGTCAACCTGTTCGGCGGCTACGGGATCTTCCGCGACGAGCTCTACTACCTGGCCTGCGCCAGCCACCCGGCGCTGGGCTACGTCGACCAGCCGCCGCTGTCGATCTGGATGCTGGGCGGCGTCCGGGCGCTCCTCGGCGACTCGCTGTTCGCCATCCGCCTGGTCCCCGCGATCGCCGGCGCGGCGCTGGTCTTGGTCACCGGTCTGCTCGCCCGGGAGATGGGTGGCCGGCGGCTGGCGGTCGCCCTGGCGGCGCTCTGCTCGCTGGTCGCGGGGTTCACCCTCGCCGTCTCGTCGATCTGGTCGATGAACATCTTCGACCTGCTACTGACCGCGGTCGCCCTGCTGCTGCTGGCCCGGCTGATCAACACGGCGAACCACCGCCTGTGGATTCCGCTCGGCGTCGTCCTCGGCCTCGGCCTGCTCGACAAGGTCGGGGTGCTGTGGGTCGGCCTGGGGATCTTCGCCGGCCTCGTCCTGACCCGGGAGCGGCGCTGGCTCAAGACCCCCTGGCCGTGGATCGCCGGCGCCCTGGCCGCGGTGATCTTCTCGCCGTTCATCCTGTGGAACGCGACCCACGGCTGGGCCCATCTCGAGTTCATCCGGCGGGCGGTCGAGGGCAAGTACTCCGGGCTCACCGCCTGGAGCTTCCTCTCCGGCCAGGTGCTGATCCAGAACCCGGTGACCCTGCCGATCTGGATCTTCGGCCTCGGCTGGCTACTCTTCGCCCCCGGCGGACGGCGCTACCGGCTGCTCGGCATCGTCTGGCTGACCGCCTGCGTGGTGCTGCTGGTCAACGGCCACTCCAAGGCCGAGTACCTGGCCAACGTCTATCCGGCACTGTTCGCGGCCGGCGGCATCGCCTGGGAACGTCTGCTACCGGACCGGTGGCTCGCCCGGGCGGCGGCGGTCGCGCTGGTCCTCGCGGGCCTGGTCTTCGCCCCGTTCGCCACCCCGATCCTGCCGGTCGAGACCTACGTCGCCTACGCCCGGGCGCTGGGCGTCGGGCCGAGCACCTCGGAGCACCTCGAGCTCGCCGAGCTGCCGCAGTTCTACGCCGACATGTTCGGCTGGAAGGAGAAGGCGGAGGCGGTGGCGGCCGTTTTCCACTCCCTGCCGAAGCGGGACCAGGAGCGGGCGGCGATCTTCGGCCACAACTACGGCCGCGCCGGTGCCATCGACTACTGGAGCGACGAGCTCGGGCTGCCCGGCGCCATCGGCAACCACAACAGCTACTGGATCTGGGGACCCGGCTCCTGGACCGGAGAGGTCGCCATCGTCCTGGGCGGAAATCGCGACGACCTCGAGAGCCGCTTCGACTCGGTCGAGTTGGCCGGGCACGCGCCGTGCCGGTGGTGCATGCCCTATGAGCGGGACCTGCCGATCTACGTCTGCCGGGGGCTCGTGCTGCCGGTCGAGCAGCTCTGGCCTCTGGCGAAGCACTACGACTGAGGCCGACCGGACAGACCAGGCAGAGCGGGCCGGCCTGGCCGGCCTGGAAAAGCCCGGCTCACTCCGCGTCGAGGGCGATGTTCGGATCGACTCGCGCCGCGCGGACGGCGGGCACCGCGCTCGCCGGCACAGTGCAGGAGATCACCACCTGGACGGTCGGCAGCCAGGCGGGCAGACCGGCCTGTCGGCGCTCCAACGCAACGGCGAGACCGTGTCGGCCTCGCCGCCCGGAATCCGGAACCGCGCCGGCAAGACGCCGTGAACCATGCGGTCCTCACCGTCCAGGCGGATCGTCGTGCCGACGATCGCCGGGTCAGCGCCGAGAGCGGAGAAGCTCTTCACCCCCCGTTCAACGCCAGGTAGTCGGCCGGGCTCATGGAGTGGGGCTTGTCGGCCCGGATCCGGGTACGGCCGAGCCCACGCCAGGACGGCGTCCACCGTGCTGCCGACGAAGGCCACGGCTCCGACGCCGACGGCGAGGAGAACCGTCGCCAGCACGGTGAGCCCCCTGCGTCGAGTCCGCCGCCTGCTCAGGCGGCGGAGACGGGGGGTGAGCGGCATCTGCGAGCGCTCCTCACTCCTCCTGGAGCGCCACCGCCGGATCGACCCGGGCGGCCCGGCGGGCCGGCACTCCGGTGGCGGCCAGCGCGGTGGCGGCGAGCAACGCCGCGACGGTGACGAAGGTCGCCGGGTCGTGGGGAGAGACGCCGAACAGCAAGCTGCCGAGGGTCTGGGACAGGCTGTAGGCGACGAACAGGCCGAGCGCCAGGCCGACGCCGGCGAGACTCGCTCCCTGGCGCAGGACCATCACCAGCACGGTGCCCGGCCGCGCCCCGAGCGCCATGCGCACCCCGATCTCCCGGCCGCGCCGGCCCACCGAGTAGGCCATGACTCCGTAGATGCCGACCGCCGCGAGGACCAGGGCCAGGGCGGCGAACATGCCCAGCAGACCGGCCAGGAAACGGGCGGCGGCGAGCGACGACTGCACCAGGTCCGCGACCGGCACCACCTGGGAGATCGCCTGCTGCCCATCGACCGACCAGACCACCTCACGCAACGCGCCGGCCAGATCCTCCGGCCGTCGCGTCGAACGCAGCACCAGGGTCATCGTGCGCGGCGGGCGCTGCGCCAACGGCACGTAGACCTCCGGATCGGGCGCCTTGTCCAGGCGGTTGTCCCGCACGGAGCCGACCACCCCGACGATGGTCCACCACGGAGAGTCCTCGCTCCGCACGCCGCCCACTTTGATGCGCCGCCCGATCGGGTCCTCGTCCGCGAAGTAGCGCCGGACCAGCTCCTCGCTGATCAACGCCACCTTGGGGGCGCGGGCGTCGTCCGACGGTCGGAACAGGCGGCCCCGAATCAGCGGCACGCCGAGGGTCCGGAAGTAGCCGGGCGTCGCCACGCGGTAATCGGTCCCCGGCTCGTGACCGGGCTCGGGCATGCGCCCTTCGATGCCGAAGTCCACGTCTTGCTGGGCGCCCGAGAGCGGCAGCACCGAAACCGCACCGGCGGAGCGCACGTCCGGCCGGGCCACCAGCCGGGCGAGAACCTGGTCGACGAAAGCCGCTCCCTGCTCGCGCTCCGGGAACCGTGCAGGCGGGAAGCTCAACCGCCCCGAGAGCACTCCTGCCGGCCGGATCCCCGGATCGACGCGGGTCAGGGCGTCGAAGCTCCGGATCAGCAGGCCCGCGCCCACCAGCAAGGCCAGGCCGAGGGCGACCTCGGCGACCACCAGGACGGAGCGCAGCCGCGACCGCCCGCCGACCGCTCCCCGGCCACCGTGTTGGAGCCCACCCGTGACCGACGAGCGGGCCGCGCGGAGTGCCGGCACGATGCCGAACACCAGGCCGGCGGCGGCGGTGACCGCCAGCGCGAAGAGGAGCACCGACGGATCGAGGGAGATGCGTTCGATGCGGGGCATGCCGTCGGGGATCGAGACGCGGATCAGGTCGACCCCCCAGGCGGCGAACAGGAGGCCGAGGGCGCCGCCGGCCGCCGCCAGGACCAGGCTCTCCACCAGGAGCTGGCGGACCAGAACGCTGCGGCCGGCCCCCAGGGCCGAGCGCACGGCGAGCTCGCGCTGGCGGTCACCGGAGCGCACCAGGACCAGGTTGGCGACGTTGACGCAGGCGATCAGCAGCACCAGCCAGACGGCGCCGAAGACCGCCAGGATCGGCGTGCGCGACGGACCGAGGACGGTGTCCCGCAGCGGCTCGATCGTCACCGCGGTGTCGGCGTAGTCCGCCGGCCGCTCCTCGCCCAGGTGCACCATGACTTGGTCGAGCGCCGCCCTCGCCGTCTCCGGCGACGCTCCCGGAGCCAGGCGGGCGACCACCCGGAGGTAGAAGTTTCCCCAGTCCGGGTCGATGCCGCGGGTCGCGAGCACCGACCAGAGCTTCGCCTTGGGCACCAGCGGCGGCCGGAATCCGGCCGGCATCACACCGACCACGGTCGAAGCTTCCCCGCCGACGGTCAGGGTCGAGCCCACGACGCTCGGGTCGCTGCCGAACCGCTCCTTCCAGAGGTCGTGAGAGAGCACGACGACCCGGTTCTGCCCGTCCACTTCGTCGTCCGCGGCGAACCCGCGGCCGAGGACCGGAGCGACCCCGACGACGTCGAAGTAGCCGCTGGTCACCAGCGCGGCCGTCACCGGCTCGGGGCGGTCTCCCAGGGTCACGTCGGGGAGCCAATCGGAGTACGCGGCGAGGGCATCGAAGGTCCCCGCACCGTCCGGGCCGGCTCCCTCCCGCCAGGCGGAGAACACGGACCTGCCGGTCCACTCCTTCTCCGGGCCTCCACGCCCCCGCTGGTCCTGCCAGACGGTCACCAGCCGCCCTTCGCCGGGCAGGCCGAACGGCTTGAGCAGGACGGCGTCGACGACGCTGTAGACGGCGGTGGTCGCGCCGATTCCCAGGGCCAGGGTGAGGACGACGGCGACCGTGAACCCCGGGCTCTTGGCCAGGGAGCGAACGGCGTGGCGGAAATCCTGACGGAGACGATCCATGGTGACAGCACCGAGGGCAAGGGGCGTGCCACGCCGCGCGGCGATCCGGGAGCTGCCGGCGCCCCGGGGCCCGGAACCGCCAGCGCGGCGGGGCTCCGGGCGGCTCGACGGGGTCGGTAGACAGATCGTGCGGCAGGAGCCGTCTGCGGTGGCGGCGCCCGGTTCCGGCGGACAAGGCCGTCCGCTTCCGAGACGGACCGTCCCACCTCCGAACGGTCGAACGACCGCGATGACCGCGGTGACCGCGGTGACCGCGATGACTGCAATGACCGCGGTGACCGCGGTGACTGCAACGACCGAGATGGGGCGCTTCAGGCCAGCTTGGCCAGGCGGCGCTCGAGCCGGTCGAGGGTCTCCGAGAGCTCCCGGGCGGCCGCCAGGCTGCCGCCGCCTCCCTTGGCGCCCTTGGCTCCAGCGGCGGGTGCGGTCAGGTCCCGCCCCTCCGACCGGGGCTTGAGCCCGACGTGGCACCACAGGTCCCGCTCGGGCTCGAACAGGATATCTTCCCGCACCTTGACGCCGTGGCGTTCGAGCTTCGGTGCGATGGTGCGGTAGTTCTCCTGGAAGAAGCGCCGGGTCTGGAGGTAGGCGTGGGCGCAGACCGCGACCCTCTCCTCGAAGCTGAAGATGTTGGTGAAGAACATCCGGTAGTCGTCCCGCCGCGGCTGGAACAGCACCCAGTCCTTGTTGTCGTAGCGGTTCTCGTAGGCGCGCATGCCGACCTCGAGGCGGGAGTTGATCAGCGTGCGGAAGGTCTGGGAGAGGACGGTCGGCAGGCCCCGGTCGATCAGCTTGCCCCGGCGCATGACGCCGCGCTCGACCGCGCGCACCGTGTCCACCGGCACGATCGGGTTGACGCACAGCAGCAGGTCGACGTCGCCCTGCTCCAGGGCGACCGACGCGTGGAGGGTCTTGCGCAGCACGCCGTCGACGTAGAAGCGGCCGTCGATCTCGACCGGCGGGTAGAGACCGGGCAGCGCGGTCGACGCCTGGACGGCGAGCGAGATCGGCACGTCGTCGCGGCCGGCCTCGCCGAAGCGGACCGCCTCGCCCGAGTCGAGGTCGGTGGCGACCACGAAGAGCTGCGGGTCGAGCGCGCGGAAGTCGTCGGTCCGTCCCGCCGCGTCGAAGATCTTCTCCAGATAGGCGCGGATCGGCCGGTTATCGAACACCGCCACCGGCAGCGCCCGGCCCATGCGGGTCAGCGCCCCGGCGAGCGAGGTGTCGAGGGGGTGGCGGAGGTAGTCGAACAGCGACTCAGTGAACAGCCGCGGCACCGACACCAGGCGGCGCGTCCACTCCCGCACCCCGGGGGTGAGGAAGGTCTCCGGGGTGAACGGGTGCTCGCCCGGCTCCTGGGAGACGATCGCCCGGCAGAGCTGGGCGGTGTCGAGGCCGTTGGCCAGGGTCGAGGCGATGAACGAGCCGGCGCTGACGCCGACGTAGACGTCCAGGCGGTGGAAGTCGACGCCTTCGAGGACCTCGTCGAGGGCGTGGACGGCGCCGATCTCGTAGACCGCGCCCTGGGGGCCGCCGCCGGCAAGGGCCAGTCCGATCCGCGGCCGGCGGGAGGTCTTCTTGCGGGTGCCTTCGGCTGGAGCGGGAACCAGCCGCGGGCGGGCGGGGTGTCCGTCGGTCGGTTCGGCCATGATCGCAGGGCTCGGTTCAGAGGGCCGGAATCAGTTGGCGGAGCCGGTTCCTCGCGTCCCGTGGAGGTCGTCGAGCTTGGCGGTCAGCTCTTCGACCCGCCGGCTCAGCTCGCGGATCTCGTCGCGGGTCGGGACGCCGAAGCGGTGCAGGGCGTCGGTGATCCGCGCGTCGATCTTCCCCTCGATGTCCTCGAACCGTCCTCCGACCTTCGAGCGCGCCTTCTCCCGGACCTCGTCGACCCGGCCACGACCCTCGGCCTCCCACTCCTTCCCCCGCTCGACGAGGGTGTTGAACATCTTGGAGCCCTCCTGCTCGGCGACCGCGAAGGCACCGAGGCCGGCGAGCCAGATGCGCTGGGCGGACTCCTTGAGCTCGCTGCGGACGTCCTTGCCTTCCGTTCCCTCGTTCTTCTCGGAGCTCGTCTTCTCAGCCATGGGAACCCTCTTTTCGTGGTGGTGGCGCCGCGGAGGCGGCCTCAACCCTTGGCGGAGCCGGTCTTCTTGGTCGTGGACTTCTTGGCCGCCGGCTTCGTCTTCGGCCGGGTCTTCGAACGGGGCTTCGGGGCGGCGGCGGGCGGCTCCTCTTCGAGCTGGGTCAGCGAGTGCTCGAGCTGCTCGAGACGGTCCCGGAGCACGGTCATCTCCTCACGCGCCCGGCGCACCGGACCGAGGCGGTCGATCGACGCCTCGACGAAGCGCCCGACCCGGCTCTGCATCTGCTCGAAGCCGCTCGAGACGGTGCGCTCGCCGAGCCGGACCAGCTCGTGGAGCAGCTCACTCGGCAGCGGCGCGCCCCCCTTGCGCCCCTCCTCGACGATGATCTGGGTCAGCGTCTGGGAGGTGACGTCGGCGGAGGTAGCGTTGTCCACCACGCGCACCTCCTGGCCCTCGCGGATCCAGGCGGCGATGTCCTCCAGAGAGACGTAGCGGCTCTCCTCGGTGTCGTAGAGCTTTCGGCTTTCGTAGCGCTTGATGAGCCGGATCATCGCGTGTCCTCTTCAGGGGTTGGCTCTGGGGGTGGTGTCGCCTCGCGCGCCCCTTCATGCTACCGCGGCGCGGCAAACCGGTCAACGAGGATGCCGCAGCGCGTCAAGTCCGTCACGACGGCTCGGCCGGCTCGTCGAGCCGCCGGAGGAGCTCGCGTCCCAGGGCGTCGAGGGCCGCGAGATCGGTCGGCTCCTCCGCCTGGAGGGGCAGGCCGACCAGCGGCTGCTCTTCGTGGAGCAGGCTCCGGAGCTGCTCGAACCCGCGCCGGTCCTGCTCCCCGAGCCAGGCGAACAGCGCCCGGCCGTCCGGGGTACACGGCGAAGCGCCCCTCCCCACCGCCGTCCCCGGGCCGGCGCTCTCCTCGGCACCAGCGGCCGCGGGGCGGGAGCGCTCGTCGAACGGAGGGTGCAGGCGGTTGACCACGATCGGCCCGAGGCTGTACCCCGCCTCGCGCAGCTTGCGGGCGAAGAACAGGGTGTCCGGGATGCGCTCCTCCCCCGGGCCGGCGACCAGGACGAAGCGGGTGCGCTCCGACTTGAGCAGCTCCTCCACCTCGCCGGCGCGCTCGCGAAAGCCGTCGTAGAGCGGGCCGAAGGACTGGAAGAACTCGAGCATCTCGCGCAGGAACTCGAGGCCGATCACCCGGTCGAGCAGGTGCTCGATCTTGCGGTCGAGGAACCGCCAGCCGGTCGACGCCTTGAGGTGCCCTTCCTCGTCGAACCAGTCGCGCAGGGCGATCTTGAGGGCGCCGCTCTCGAGGAAGCCGACGATCCTGGCCGGCGCCTCCAGGAAGTCGAGGGCCTGGGTGGTCGGCGGCGTGTCGAGGACGACCTGGCTGTAGCGCTCCTCCCGGGAGACCTCGAAGAGGCGCTCGACCGCCATGTACTCGAGCACGCCGGAGAGCGTCCCGGCCAGGTGGCGGTAGAAGCGGTTCTCGAGGATGCGCCGGCGGGCGGCTTCGTCCGGGGCGTAGCGCTCCACCAGGCGGTCGAAGGTGCGCCGGGGATCGAGCAGGCTCGCCTCCAGGGTCCCCGTCCGGACGATGGTCCCCCCTTCCAGGCCTGTGCCACCGGCCTCCCCGTCCTGCGGGCCCGGGTCCATCGGCACGGGGACCGGCACCTCTCGATCGCGGGCCTCGTCGGTCACCCCCAGGGCGTCCTTGAGCCGGAGCGACGGATCGAAGGTCATCACCAGGGTGTCGCGCCCCTGGCGGGCCGAGCGCAGGCCGAGGGCGGCCGCCAGGGTGGTCTTGCCGACGCCGCCCGAGCCGACCACCACGACCAGCGGGCTCGCGCCCGACAGCAGCCCGGTCCCCGCCCCGCCCTCCGGCGCGCCGCTCACGACGCGCCCCCCTCGCGGCCGGAGCGGCCGGAGCGGCCCGAGCGGCCCGGGGCGCCGGTGCTGTCGGACCGGGGGGCCGCGTCCCCCCTCCGGCGAGCCGCCCGGCCGACCGTCCGCCCCACGCTCCCCAGCGCCCGGCGCGGATCGTCCGTCCAGCAGGCGTCGAGAGCGGCGACCAGCGCGGGGCCGCGGCCGATCGGCAGGAGCGGCAGCCCGACCATCTCCCCCGGCCAGCTCTCGGCCAGCCGGCGGAGCTCGCGCCGGTTGATCGCCCGGCGCCGCCGCCAGAGATCGAGCAGCGGGTCCGGAGCGCTCGGCTTCTCGTCGTGCTCGTCCTGCTCGTTCGCCTCGTCCGCGTGGTCTCCACGGGGAAGCGGCGGGTAGAGGCCGTTGACCACCAGCAGGTCGGGACGTCGGTCGAGGTGCTCGTCGAGCATGCGCGCCAGGTCTTCGGCCTCCTGGACCGGCATCTCCTCCGCCTGGGTGACGATGACCACGCCGCAGCGCTTCGGGTCGGCCACCAGGTCGGCGATCTCCCGGGCGATCGAGCCGAACGGCCCGTCGCCGACCGCCTCCGAGACCACCAGCGGCGCCCGCAACAGGGAGACGCCGTGACCGGTCGCCGGGGCGTCCAGGATCACCGTGTGGAAGCGGCGCTCGGCCAGCAGCCGCCGGGCGTGCTCGAGCACCGCCAGCTCCTCGAGCCCCGGACAGCCCTCGACGAAGTGCTGGTAGACGCTCGACGACTGCACCTTGCGGACGAGCGCGCCGATCCGGACCTTCTCCTCGATCACCCGGTCGACGACCGCCCGGGGCTTGAGGTGCTGGAGGAACAGGCCGTCGCCGGCCTCCAGGATGTCGCCCCCCGACGGCGACGTGCCGAGGAGCTGGTGGAGGTTCTCCCGCGGGTCGACCTCGACCACCAGGGTCCGGTGCTCGGTGCCGGCGCTCGCCCGGGCGATCGAGCGCCCGAGGGTCGCGGCGACGGCGCTCTTGCCGACGCCGCCCTTGCCGGTGACCACCAAGAACCCCGCCCGGAGGCCGGACGGGTGGGTCGCCCCCGATCCAGGGATTCTCTCGGCGTGCTGGCGGCTCTCGGTCATCGCTGATCGGTCATCGGGGCGCGGAGGGGGCTCGGGCGAGGCTCGGCGGAGGGGGCGAACGAATCGGTGGGATCGGCGCTCGGCCGCGGACTCCGGAGCGACCGGTGGACGCGGGTCATTCTACCGGCAACCGCCGGCCGGCGAGCCGTCCCGCCACACGGCCGGCCGGCGCGGCGTAAACCACCCGAACGACCGGCTTTTCCGCCCGTGGACTGTGGTACAAAACTCACGCCATGTCATTTCCCGAGACCCGACTCCGACGACTGCGCCGCACGCCGGCCTTGCGCCGCATGGTGCGCGAAACACGGCTGGCGCCCGAAGATTTCATCCTGCCTCTGTTCGCCCGTCCGGGCGAGGGCATCGCCAAACCGGTCGGCTCCATGCCGGGCGTCTACCAGCACTCGGTCGACAAGCTGGTCGAGGCCGCCTCGGAGGCCTGGGAGGCCGGCGTCCAGTCCGTGCTGCTGTTCGGCCTGCCCGAGCACAAGGACGCCGTCGGCTCCGCCGCCTGGCAGGACGACGGGATCGTCCAGCAGGCGGCCCGCGCCCTGGGCGAGCACGTGCCCGGCATGGTGACGATCGCCGATCTCTGCTTCTGCGAGTACACCGACCACGGTCACTGTGGCGTGCTGGCCGGCGACACGGTGGACAACGACGCGACGCTCGAGAACCTGGGCCGCCAGGCGGTCTCGCTGGCCCGGGCCGGCATCGACGTGATCGCGCCGTCCGACATGATGGACGGGCGCATCGGCATTGTCCGCGAAGCCCTGGACGAGGCCGGCTTCCCCGACGTCGCGATCCTGTCCTACGCCGCCAAGTACGCCAGCGCCTTCTACGGCCCGTTCCGCGAGGCGGCCGAGTCGGCGCCGTCGTTCGGCGACCGCAAGACCTACCAGATGGACCCCGCCAACCGGCGCGAGGCGCTCCACGAGGTTGCCCTCGACGTCGAGGAGGGGGCCGACATGGTGATGGTCAAGCCGGCGGTGCCCTACCTCGACATCCTGACCGACGTCGCCGAGACCTTCGGCCTGCCGACCGCGGCGTACCACGTCTCCGGCGAGTACGCGATGATCAAGGCCGCGGCCGACAACGGCTGGATCGACGGCGACCGCGTGCTGATGGAGACGCTGCTCTCGATCCGCCGCGCCGGCGCGGACCTCGTGGTCACCTACGGCGCGGTGGAGGCCGCCCGCATGATCCGCCAGGGCTGGGAACCTTAGGAGCCACCGACATGTCGATCATCGAACGAGCCAGCCGGGTGATGCCCGGCGGCGTCTCCTCCCCCGTCCGCGCGTTCACCGGCGTGGGCGGCGACCCGGTCTTCGTCCGCTCCGCCCAAGGCGCCTACCTCGAAGGCGAGGACGGCAAGCGCTACATCGACTACATCGGCGGCTACGGCCCGCACATCCTCGGCCACGGCCACCCGGGGATCGTCGCCGCGGTGCGCGCCGCCGCCGGCCGCGGCACCGCCTTCGGCGCCCCGACGGTCGCCGAGATCGACCTGGCCGAGCGGCTCTGCTCCGCCCTGCCGGCCATGGACATGGTGCGGCTGGTCAACAGCGGCACCGAGGCGACCATGTCCGCCCTGCGCCTGGCGCGGGCGGCGACCGGGCGCGCCCGGTTCGTCAAGTTCGACGGCTGCTACCACGGCCACGGCGACGCCTTCCTGGTGGCGGCCGGCTCCGGCGCCGCGACCATCGGCCACCCGTCCTCGCCCGGCGTGCCCGAGCAGGTCACGGCCGACACCCTGGTCGCCCCGTACAACGACCTCGACGCCGTGCGCGCCCTGTTCGAGCGCCATCCGGACGAGATCGCCGCCGTCTTCGTCGAAGCGATCGCCGGCAACATGGGCCTGGTCAAGCCGGTCGACGGCTTCCTCCAGGGGCTGCGCGACCTGTGCACGGAGCACGGCGCGCTGCTGGTCTTCGACGAGGTCATGACCGGCTTCCGGGTCGACTGGGGCGGCGTCCAGACCCTGGCCGAGCACGGCGCGATCCGGCCCGACCTATCGACCTTCGGCAAGGTGATCGGCGGCGGCCTGCCGCTCGCCGCGTACGGCGGCCGCCGCGACTTGATGGACCAGGTGGCGCCGGCCGGGCCGGTCTACCAGGCGGGGACCCTGTCCGGGAACCCGCTGGCCGTGGCGGCCGGGCTGGCGGCGCTCGAAGCGCTCCGGGAGGGCGGCGGGCAGGCCTACCGGACTCTCGAGGAGCGCGCCGGCACCCTGGCCGACGGCCTCCACGGCGTGGCCTCCGAGCGCGGCGTGCCGATCACCGTCCATCGCCAGGGCTCGATGATCGGCGTCTTCTTCACCGACGGACCGGTCGTCCGCCTCGACGACGTCAACGCGTCGGACCGGGAGCTCTACAAGCGGGTCTTCCACCGCATGCTCGAGCGGGGCGTCCACCTGCCGCCGTCGCCCTACGAGACCTTCTTCGTCTCCACCGCCCACGGCACCGAGGAGATCGAGCGGACTCTCGACGCCTTCCGCGAAGCGCTGGCGGCCGAGTGACCGCCCCCGCCGGAGAGCGGTTGGCGGCGCTCCTCCTTGAGGCACCGCCGCCGCTTTTCTATACTGCCTTCGGACGTGAACGAACAGCCCCCGGGACCCGACACGACGGCCCCGATCACAAGGAGAGCACCGAATGACCCACATCATCGCGGAGCCCTGCATCAGCGTGAAGGACACCTCGTGCGTCGATGTCTGCCCGGTCGACTGCATCTACGGCGCTGATGAAGACTGGGAGATGCTCTATATCCAGCCTGAAGAGTGCATCGACTGCGGCCTGTGCATCGACGCCTGCCCCGTGGAAGCGATCTTCCCCATGGAAGAGGTCCCGGACAAGTGGCGCGCCTTCATCGAGAAAAACTACGAGCATTTCGGCCTGACCGCCCCATGACAGGCGGCGGGCCTCGGACCTCCGGGGCCCCCCGACCCGCCGCTTTCTAGACCTCAACAGGCGTGCTCCGGCACGCCTGTTTCGCGTTGATCGTGCTCCGGCACGCCTGTTTCGCGTTGATCGTGCTCCGGCCGGGACTCCCTGCCCCGCCCGGGCTGGAATGGGCGGGCGCCCGAGATCGTTTCATAAACTGAGTGCGTCACACTCAGATCTTCTCCCGGCGGCGCACTTCCATCGAACGAGGAGCGGAGGGGACTGAGCTTGGAGTACAAGGACTACTACGAGACCCTCGGGGTCGCCCGAGGCGCCAGCAAGGACGAGATCCAGAAGGCGTACCGAAAGCTCGCGCGCAAGTACCACCCGGACGTCAGCAAGCTGGACGACACCGAAACGAAGTTCAAGGAGATCAACGAGGCCTACGAAGTCCTCAAAGATCCCGACAAGCGCAAGAAGTACGACCAGTTCGGCAGCGCCTGGAAGCAGGCGCGCCAGGGTGGCTCGCCGCCGCCGGGCTGGGAAGGCATCCCGTTCGACTTCAGCCAGTTCACCGGCGCAGGCGGCGCCGGAGGACATCGCGGCGGGTTCCATTTCGAGGGCGGTGGCGTCGGCGGCTCCGGCTTCTCCGACTTCTTCGAGATGCTCTTCGGCGGCGCCGGGGGCGGCCCCGGAGCAGCCGGCGCGGGCTTCGGCGGCCGCCGGGGCCGGCACCAGGTGGCGCGCCAGGGGGCCGACCAGGAGACCACGATCACCCTCACCCTGGAGGAGGCGGCCCGCGGCGGCAAGCGCGAGCTCGCCCTGACCGACGGCGGCGGCCAGACCAAGACCCTGTCGGTGAAGATCCCGCCGGGGGTCAAGCCGGGTGGGCGCATCCGCCTCGCCGGCCAGGGAGCCGCCGGCGCGGGCGGCGGCCAGCCGGGCGACCTCTACCTGCGGGTCGAGCTGGCGCCCCATCCGTCGCTCCGGCTCCAGGGGACCGATCTCCACACGACGGTGCCGATCGCTCCGTGGGAGGCCGCCCTCGGCGGCCGGGCGACGGTCCCGACGCTCGACGGCGAGGAGACGATCAAGATCCCCGAAGGCACGTCGTCGGGCCGCAAGGTGCGGCTGCGCGGCAAGGGCTTCCCACGCTCCAAGGAGGGCGCCGGCGATCTCTACGCCGAGTTCCGCATCGTCGTGCCGGAGGAGCTCTCCGACGAGGAACGCACGCTCTACGAACGACTCCAGGAGATCTCGGACTTCGAGCCGAGGTTCTGAGCTCGCCGATCACCAGGACGAGGACCACCGGAAAGACGAGACCATGGATCTGAGCAAGCTGACCCACAAGTCCCAGGAGGCGCTCCAGGCGGCGCAGACCAAGGCGCTGCGCTACGGCCATCAGGAGGTCGCCGCCGAGCACCTGCTGCTCGCCCTGCTCGAGCAACCCGAGGGGCTGGTCCCCCGCCTGCTCGCGCGCATGAACGTGGACGCCGCCGCGCTGACCGCCGGCCTCGAGCAGGAGCTCGAGCGACGCCCGTCGGTCGGCGGTCCCGGTGCCGAGGCGGGCAAGATCTACATCACCCAACGGCTGCAGCAGATCCTGGCCGACGCCCAAGACGAGGCGAAGCGGCTCAAGGACGAGTACGTCTCGGTCGAGCACCTGATCCTCGCCTTCCTCGCGGCCGGGGACGGCACCGCCGCCGGGCGCCTGCTCGCCCGTCACGGGGTCACCCGGGACCGGTTCCTGGAGATCCTGACCGAGGTCCGCGGCTCGCAACGGGTGACCAGCGCGACCCCGGAGTCCGCCTACGAGGCGCTCGAGAAGTACGGCATCGACCTGGTGGCCCAGGCGAAGAGCGGCAAGCTCGACCCGGTGATCGGCCGTGACTCCGAGATCCGCCGGGCGATCCGGATCCTGTCGCGCAAGACCAAGAACAACCCGGTGTTGATCGGCGAGCCGGGCGTCGGCAAGACGGCGATCGTCGAGGGTCTGGCCCAACGCATCGTCCGCGGCGACGTGCCGGACTGGCTCAAAGACCGGTCGATCTTCTCCCTCGACATGGGGTCGCTCCTGGCCGGCGCCAAGTACCGGGGCGAGTTCGAGGAGCGGCTCAAGGCGGTGCTCTCCGAGATCAAGGAGAGCGACGGCCGCGTGCTGCTGTTCATCGACGAGCTCCACAACATCGTCGGCGCCGGCCGCACCGAAGGCTCCACCGACGCCGGCAACCTGCTCAAGCCGATGCTCGCCCGGGGCGAGCTCCACTGCATCGGCGCCACGACCCTCGACGAGTACCGCAAACACATCGAGAAGGACGCCGCGCTCGAGCGCCGCTTCCAGCCGGTGATCGTCGAGCCGTCGACGGTCGAGGACACGATCTCCATCCTCCGGGGACTCAAGGAGCGCTACGAGGTCCACCACGGCGTGCGCATCCAGGACAACGCCATCGTCGCCGCCGCGGTGCTGTCGAACCGCTACATCACCGACCGCTTCCTGCCGGACAAGGCGATCGACCTGATCGACGAGGCCTCGGCCATGGTGCGCACCGAGATCGACTCGATGCCGGCCGAGCTCGACGAGGTCACCCGCCGGGTGATGCAGCTCGAGATCGAGGAGGCGGCGCTCAAGAAGGAGAAGGACAAGGCGTCGAAGGAGCGCCTCGAGACGCTGCGCAAGGAGCTGGCCGACCTGAAGGGGCAGGCGGACGCCATGCGCGCCCAGTGGCAGCAGGAGCGCGAAGCGATCGACAAGGTGCGCCGCCTGCGCGAGGAGATCGAGGAGGTGCGCCGGCAGATCGAGATCGCCGAGCGCGACTACGACCTCGACCGGGCGGCCGAGCTCCAGCACGGCAAGCTCCCCCAGCTCCAGGCGTCGCTGGACGAGGCCGAGGCGAAGGCGAGCCACCAGGAGGAGGGCGCTCCGTTGGTGCGCGAGGAGGTCACCGAAGACGAGGTGGCCGAGATCGTCTCCCGCTGGACCGGCATCCCGGTCACCCGCCTGGTCGAGGGCGAGCGCGACAAGCTGCTGCGGCTCGACGAGATCCTCCACCACCGGGTGGTCGGCCAGGACGAGGCGGTCCAGCTCGTCGCCGACGCGGTGCATCCGCGCCCGCTCCGGCATCAAGGACCCGCGCCGGCCGATCGGCTCGTTCATCTTCCTCGGGCCGACCGGCGTCGGCAAGACCGAGCTCGCCAAGACCCTCGCCCAGGCGCTCTTCGACTCCGAGGAGAACATCGTCCGGATCGACATGAGCGAGTACATGGAGCGCCACGCGGTCTCCCGCCTGATCGGCGCCCCGCCCGGCTACGTCGGCTACGAAGAGGGCGGCCAGCTCACCGAGGCCGTCCGGCGCAAGCCCTACTCGGTGATCCTGTTCGACGAGATCGAGAAGGCGCACCAGGACGTCTTCAACGTGCTCCTCCAGATCCTCGACGACGGCCGGGTGACCGACGCCCAGGGGCGGACGGTCGATTTCAAGAACACGGTCATCATCATGACCTCGAACATCGGCTCCCACCACCTGCTCGACGGGATCGACGACCGGGGCGAGATCTCCGAGGCGGCCCGCAACGCCGTCATGGCCGACCTGCGCGGTCACTTCCGTCCCGAGTTCCTCAACCGGGTCGACGACGTGGTGCTGTTCAAGCCGCTGTCGCTCGGCGAGATCGAGCAGATCGTCGACCTCCAGACCGAAGATCTGAGGCGCCGCCTCGCCGACCGTGCCCTGCGGCTCGAGATCACCGAGCCCGCACGCCGGTTCATCGCCCGCCAGGGCTTCGACCCGGTCTACGGCGCCCGACCGCTCAAGCGCTACCTCCAGCACGAGCTGGAGTCGAAGATCGGCCGCGCGATCATCGCCGGCGAGGTGCTCGACGGCTCGGCGCTGACCGTCGGCCTGAGCGACGGCGCGCTGGCGGTGGAGATCACGCCGCCGGACCCGTCGGCGGCCGGCGCGGACGGAGGGGCCGGCGAGACGTCCGAAGCACCGGCCACGACGGATACAACCGCCACGCCGGCTGACGCGGCGCCCTGAGCCCGGCCCTCCGGGGCGTTCGGACCGGCCGCGCCCCGCGGGCCGGGGCGCGCCGCGGAACCCTGTCACCGTTCCTTCGCCGGGCGGCACTGTGGAGACGTCATGTCCGCTCCCCTGACCTCCGCACCGCCCGGCCCCCGCCCTGCGCGGCGGGAACCGTCCGCCCCGATCCACGAGTGGTCGGGTCTCCACGCGTTTCGCTCGGTCCCCCGGACCGGGGTCGTCTACGTCAGCCGCGAGGCGGCGAAGCTCGGCTTCCGCCCCGAAAGCCCTTCGTGGCACAACTTGGGACAGGGGGCGCCGGAGACCGGCCCGCTGCCCGGCGGCGCGCCGCGGATCTCCCGCGTCGAGATCGCCCCGGACGATCACGAGTACGGACCGGTGGCCGGGGTCCTGGAGCTGCGCGAGGCGGTGGCGGCGCTCTACAACCACCTCTACCGGCGCGGGATGCCGTCGCAGTACACGGCCGACAACGTGGCGGTGTCGAGCGGCGGCCGGGCCGCCCTGACCCGCGCGGTGGCGTCGCTCGGCAACATCAACCTGGGCCACTTCCTGCCGGACTACACCGCCTACGAGGAGGTGCTGGACGCCTTCCGCCACGCCACGGAGATCCCGATCCTGCTCAGCCGGGAGACCGGCTACCGGTTCGACGCCGAGGCGCTGCGCCGCGAGATCACCGGCCGCGGCCTCGGCGGACTGCTGCTGTCGAACCCCGGCAACCCGACCGGCCGGGTGGTCTCCGGCGCCGAGCTGGCGGACTGGGTGGAGGCGT
The DNA here is from genome assembly GCA_963843755.1 of uncultured Acidobacteriota bacterium. Classification (GTDB taxonomy): domain Bacteria; phylum Acidobacteriota; class Thermoanaerobaculia; order Multivoradales; family DATKCC01; genus CAWJLS01. Next base: position 455,451 of record CAWJLS010000005.1, on the reverse strand, counting down.
CCCGCTCCCTCGGCTGCGCGCTGATCGTCGACGAGCACTACTCCCACTACATCTGGCACCGCGACCCGGAGGAGCCGGGGCCGACGGTGAGCGCGGCCCGCTACGTCGAGGACGTCGACCGGGACCCGGTGGTGCTGCTGGACGGTCTGACCAAGAACTGGCGCTACCCCGGCTGGCGGGTCGCCTGGGTGGTCGGCCCGAGGGCGGTGATCGAGCGCATCGAGAGCGCCGGCTCGTTCCTCGACGGCGGGGCGCCGCGGCCGCTCCAGCGGGCCGCCCTGCCGCTGCTCGAGCCCGCGCGGGTCGAGCGCGACGCGGCGGCGCTCCAGCAGGCGTTCCGGGCGAAACGGGATCTGACCGTGGAGCGCCTGCGCGCGCTGGGCATGCGCTTCGACCGGGAGCCCGAGGGCAGCTTCTACGCCTTCCCGTCGCTCCGGGATCTCCCCGGCGGTCTCGACGACGGCATGACCTTCTTCCGCCGCGCCCTCGAGCACCAGGTGATCGTCGTGCCGGGCACCTTCTTCGACGTCAACCCGGGGCAGCGGCGCAACCCGCGGGCCTGTCGCTTCGTCCAGTACGTGCGGATCTCCTTCGGTCCGTCGATGGCGACGGTCCGCGGCGGCCTGGAGCGGCTGGCGGGAATGATCCGGAGCGCTTGACAACCCGACAGCAAGCTGATTATCATATGCACGTCTGCTGAACGGTCGAGGTGCTCACGGGACACGCGTCGGTTTCCCCGTGCTTCGACAGCTCTCAGACGCTTCCAGACGGGACGGCCGCTGACCCCATCCGGGCTTCGGCTCTCCTACCCCCGTCCGCAGACGGTTGCGGCCGGCCCCCCTCGCGGAGAGAGGGCCGGCCTATTTTTTTGCCCCGCCTTCTCCGTGCCCCTCGAGCTCGATCTTCATCGAGAAGAAGTCCAGCAGGTCTTTGAGCGCCAGCACGCCGCGGAGCGCGTCGCCCTCCACCACCATCAGGCGTGAGGCCTGGGTCCGGCTCATGGCGGAGAGCGCCTCCATGGCGTCCGCGTCCGGTGCGATGCTGTTGTCGCTCGAGCAGCTCCGGGTGATCTGGCGCACCGGTGTGTTCGCCCACTCCTCCCGCGGCAGCTCCTTGATCTGCCGGGTGGTGACGCACCCTTCCAACCGGCCGTTCGAGACCACCGGGAAGAGCTTGTAGTGGTGCCGGTAGACGTACTCCTCCACCAGCTCCTCGACCGAGATCGCCGGCGAGACCGTCACCGGATCGCGGTTCATGAACCGCTCGACCGGCTCGCCTTCGAGCACCCGGCGCAGCAGGAGCTGCTGGTAGGACATGCGGGCGGCGTTGTTGACGAACAGTCCGATCAGGCCGAGCCAGATCCCCTGCACGACGTTGCCCGAGATCAGCAGCAGGACGCCGACCGCGATCAGCACGAACCCGAACCCGCCGCCGATCGCCGACGTGATGCGGGTCGCCTGGCGCAACGACCCCTTGACCTGCCAGAGCACCGAGCGCAGCACCCGGCCGCCGTCGAGCGGAAAGGCGGGGATCAGGTTGAACAGGGCGAGCGCCACGTTGACGTAGCCCAGGTAGTGGACGACTGTGTGCCCCGCCTGGGGGATGCCGCCGGTGGCGGCCGCCGCCAGGCAGGCGCCGCCGATCACCAGGCTCGCGATCGGGCCGGCGATCGCCACCCAGAACTCCGCCTTCGGGTTGGGCGGCTCGTCGGTCATCTCCGCCACGCCGCCGAAGATGAACAGGGTGATGCCCCGCATCTCGATGCCGAATCGGCGGGCGATCGTCGCATGGGAGAGCTCGTGCAGGACGACCGAAGCGAACAGGCCGACGGCACCCAGGACTCCCATGGCCCAATAAGTCGCGGTGGGCAGGCCGGGGCTCATCTGGGGAAACGCCACGCCCGCCAGCGACCAGGCGACCAGCACGGCGACGACGAACCAACTGATGTCGAGCCGGATGGTGAAGCCGAAGACGGTGAACAGGTCGAACGTCTTGCCGAACATGGTTCGCTCTCCCTCCTCGCAGGTCGAGAGGGCCCACTGCGGATCGCTCCGTCCGCTCCGTCCGCTCCGTTCGCTCCGGGCGTCGGGGCGTCGGGGCGTCGGGCGATTGGGCCGTCGCTGGAGAAACGATGCAAGCGCGGGGCCCGCTCCGCCGGGCCAACGGGCCTCTCGGGCTATGCTCGGGCGATGCGGACTTTCCTCCTCCACGGCCTCGGGCGCACTCCGGCCTCGATGACCTGGCTCGCCCGCCGCCTGCGCCGGGCGGGGCACGGGACCTCGGTGTTCGGCTACCTGGTGCTGGCCGCCGATCTCGACTCGATCGCCCGCCGGTTCGCCGACCGGGTCGCCCGGGAGCTCGCCGCCGACGCCGCCCGCACGGGCGACGCCGCGCCGCGGCCCTACGCCGTCATCGGCCACTCACTGGGGGGGATCGTCGCCCGCGTGGCCTCTCCCCATCTGCCCGTGGGGCTTTCGCGCTTCGTCATGATGGGGCCGCCCAACCATCCGCCGGCGGTGGCCCGGGCGCTCGGGGGGAACCCGCTCTTCCGCTGGCTCTCGGGCGATGCGGGCGACAAGCTCACCAGCGCCGAGTTCTACCGCCGCCTGCCGCTGCCCGACGTACCGACCCTGGTGATCGCCGGCGACCGGGGACCGTCGGCGCCCTGGCTGCCGTTCGGCGGCGGCGCCAACGACGGCATCGTCCGGGTCGCCGAGGCACGCATCCCAGGGGTGCCGCTGCTGGTAGTCCACGGCGCCCACACCTTCCTGATGAACCGCCGCGACGTGGTCCGCGCCGTGCTCCAGTTTCTGGGGGCCGAGCGGCTCCGTCTGCCGCCGGAGGCTCCCGGGGCGGGCGCCGGCTTCAGCGTCGGCGCTTCCGCCCCATGCCCCGCTCCTGCCAGTAGTCCTGGAACAGGATGTTGAACACCAGGACGAAGCCGCAGGCGGCCGCGAGCAGGAAGAGGATCATGGCGATCCCCGGGTAGCCGAGGATCGTGAAGTCGGTCTCCACCCGCATCATCAGCGCCGCCCCGACGATGAGCGCCGCCAGGATCAGCCCGAGGGCGATCCGGTTGGCGATCTTCTGGAGGTTGTGGAACAGCAGGGTCTCGTCGACGACGTCCAGCTTGATCCCCAGCTCGTTGCGGAGGAGCGCCTGGAACAGGCGGTTCAGCCGGCCCGGCATGCGCTGAACCAGCTCGTTGGCCTCGAGCGCCGTGGAGATCAGGCCGCCCGGCGAGACCGAGTGCAGCATGTGGCGCCGGAGCACCGACTGCGCCTGGCGGCCGACCACCTCGTTGGGCCGGAAGTCCGGGTCGAGCTGGTAGCCGATCTCGTTGACCTGGAGCATCGTCTTGCCGAGCAGGGCGAGCTCGGGGGCCGGCCGCAGGCCGGCCTCGGCGGCCCGCCGGGCCAGCTCCATGACCGCCCGGCCGATGTTGACCTCGGCGATCGCCCGCTCCTCGAACACCCCCACCAGGTCGGCGACCTGGCGGCGGAAGCGATCCTCGTCGAAATCGTCCAGGGGGTGGCCGAGCTGGAGGGCGAGGTGCGCCGCCTCGAACCCCTCCCCCGAGGTGACCGCGACCACCAGGCGGAGCAGTCCCTCGCGCAGCCGGGGGTCGACCCGCGCGACCATGCCGAGGTCGATCAGGGCGAGGCGGTGGTCGTCGGTGACCAGCACGTTGCCCGGGTGGGGGTCGGCGTGGAAGAAGCCGCGGACCAGGACGCCGTCGATGTAGGCGCGGGCGAGCTCTTCGGCGAGGCCGGCGCCGTCGAGGTCGAGCCGTTCCAGGTCGTTGAGCTCGGTCACCTTGGTGCCGTGGATGAACCGCATGGTCAGGACCCGCGAGGTGGTCAGACCCGGGAACGGCTCCGGCACGACGATCCGCTCGTAGTCCTCGAGCGCCTCGGCCAGCCGGGTCATGTTGCGCGCCTCGCGCCGGTAGTCGAGCTCCCTGATGAGCGTCCGCCGGAGCTCCTCCAGCAGGTCGTGAAAGGCGTAGCGGCGGCCGGTCTCGGTGTGCTTGTCGATCACCCGTGCCATGCCGTCGAACGCCTCCAGGTCCTCCAGGATGGTCCGCCGGACGCCCGGACGCTGGACCTTGACCGCCACCTCCGTCCCGTCGCGCAGCCGCGCCCGGTGGACCTGCCCGAGCGAGGCGGCCGCCATCGGCTCGCGCTCGAAATGGGAGAACGCCTTGGACAGCCGCACCTGGAGCTCGCGCTCGACCACCTCCTCCACCTGCTCCCAGGGGAACGGTCCGACGCCGTCCTGGAGCCGGGCCAGCGCCTTGAGATACGGCATCGGCAGCAGGTCCGAGCGCGTCGACAGGAGCTGCCCCAGCTTGACGAAGGTCGGCCCCAGGGCTTCGAGGTCCGCGGCCAGCCCTTCCGGGTCGCCCTCGAGCACGTCCCAGTCGACCTCGGAGCCGAGCAGCGCCCGGTCGAGGTCCGCGGCCCGCACCAGGTCGGCGCGGCCGTGTTTGATGAGCAGGCGGGCGACCGCGCGGTAGCGGCGGACGGACGAGGGCCGGAAGGGGAGAAACATGGCGCCTACCGCTGATACAAGATCGGGGCCAGGCGCGGCGCGCCGGTCGGGACACCGGTCGAGCCACAGGTCCGGGCGAACGGCCGACTCCGGACCATGGCGAACGCCCCGGAGTCGTCTGATTCTCGTGTCGGGGTTCGTCTGACGCTCGTGTGCCGTCTGCCACAAGCTGCTGGAATGGCGTCACTTACACCGCGCCATGAAACTCTCTCCTTGATTCTTCACTGCTTCGGCGCGTTCGGGAGCACGGTACCCTTTCCGCACATCGCTTTTCGATCTCGAGCACGACCTGGGCGATTGCCATGCAGGAGAGGCGCGATCTCAACGACATCCTCGAGCACCTCCTCGTCTTCGACGAGATCGTCACCCGCCTGTCGACCGGGTTCGTCAATCTCCTGGATCACCGGCTGGATGACGCCATCGACGGCGCCCTGGAGGAGATCGGCAGGTTCGCCGGCGTCGACCGCAGCTACGTCTTCCTGTTCTCCGACGACCTCGAGCTCGCCTCGAACACCCACGAGTGGTGCGCCGAAGGCATCGAGCCCCAGATCGACGACCTCCAGGAGCTGCCGACCTCCGCGTTCAGGTGGTGGATGGTCCGGCTCACCAAGTTCGAGACGGTCCACCTGCCGTACGTCGACGCGCTCCCTCCGGAGGAGGCGGAGCTCCGCGAGTTCCTCTCCTCCCAGGGGATCCAGTCGCTCGTCGCGGTACCCCTCATCCACCGGGCCCGGCTGCTCGGGTTCGTCGGCTTCGACGCCGTCCACCACCCGCGCCCCTGGGCCGCGCGGGAGATCCGGCTGTTGCGCCTGGTCGGTGACATCTTCGCCAACGCCATCGAGCGGCGCCGGGCCCAGAAGCGCCTGGCGGAGATCGAGGAGCAGCTTCACCAGGCCCAGAAGATGGAGGCGATCGGCAAGCTCGCCGGCGGCATCGCCCACGACTTCAACAACTACCTGACCGCCATCGGCGGCTTCGCCGAGCTGCTCGCGGCCCAGCTCGACGGCGCCGACGGCCGGCGGGAGCTGGCGGCCGAGATCTGCCGCTCGACCAGCCGTGCCCAGCGCCTGACCCAACAGCTCCTCGCCTTCAGCCGCCCCCAGGCAGGACGGCCCGAGCTGCTCGACCTGAACCAGGTGATCCGTGACAGCTTCCCGACGCTACGTCAGTTGACGCCGGAGCCGATCGACCTCGACCTGGCTCTCTGCCCTTCGGTCACGCCGATCGAGATCGACCGCGGGCACGTCGAACAGATCGTCACCAACCTGGTCGTCAACGCCCGCGACGCGGTCCGGACCGGCGGCACGATCCGCGTGGTGACCGGCCTCCTGCGCCTGGAGACCCGGGGAGTGGCGGCGCTCTACGGCCTGGAGGAGACCGGCCTCTACGCCCGCCTGCGCGTCGAGGACGACGGCTGCGGCATGGACGAGTCGGTCGCGTCGAGGATCTTCGAGCCTTTCTTCACCACCAAGCCCGCCGGCGAGGGAACCGGCCTGGGCCTGGCGACCACCTACGGCCTCGTCAAGCAGGCCCGGGGCGGGATCCGGGTCGAGAGCGCTCCCGGCGAGGGGACCTCGATGGAGCTCATCTTGCCGGCGCGCGCCGAAGAGGAGGAGACGACGGTCGTGCCCAGCGCCTCCGCCGAACACACCGCCAGCAGGTCCGCCCCGAGGCGCCCGGCGCACTCGGCCGCCGCGAACCCGGTCATCCGCTCGAACCGCGGGTTGACGTAGAGGATGCGGCCCTCGAGGTCGGCGATCACCACGCCCTCGGCGAGGTTCTCGGCGACCGCCCGGAGCCGTGCCTCGCTCTCCTTGGCCTGCGCCTCCGCCCACCGGCGCTCCGGCGGCGCTCCACAGGAGACGCCCGTGGCTCCAGAACGGTGCCACGTGGGTGATCGCCCAGAGCGCCGGCCCCCAGAGCGCCGGCCCAAGGTAGACCGCCCCATCGGCCCGTCCCGGGGACAGATCGACCGTGGCCATGGCGGCGCACAGGAACGTCCACGACCTCTATCTCATGGAATTCGAGAGAATGAAAACGGCTCCCAACCTGCTCCGAAGCCTCCATGCAGTGAGGCCTCAGGCATCGGTTGGAGCAAGCCGAGAGCCGAAGCTATGTTGCCCACTCCCCGTCCGCCGCTCTATCGGCCGGTAGCGCCACCGCGTGTCAGCGTCCGGCCGATCGTCCGTCAGTCATCGTCCTACACGCCGCCAACTGAACAGACCCTCCGGCCGGTCCGATTCCGCGTCGTCACCGCCCTCGTCACGGTGCTCCCTGTAGTCGCCGTAATGGGTCACGAAGCGCTCCTGGATCTCCGTCTGGATGTAGTAGGGGTTCGACCGGCGCACCTCCACCAGGGCTTCGGCGGGGCGCCGGCCGAGGGCCACCAGGCAGCAGGCGAGAACGGTCCCGGTGCGCCCGATGCCGGCCTTGCAGTGAACCAGCACGGGAAGGTCTTCGTCCATGGCGGCGAGGATGGTCGAACAGAGACGATCCACACGGCGCGGTGAGGCCGGGATCCCCATGTCCGAGATCGGGAAGTGGATCCCCTGGACCCCGAACGTGTCCGGCGGCGGATCGAGCGGGCTCTCGGTCAGGGTGACCACCAGCCGCACGCCGGCATCGCGGAGGAATGTCCAGTCCTGCTCCGCCGAGCGCATCAGGCCCGGCTGCCCCGAGCCGGCCAACTTCCCCGGCACGATCCACTGGAACTGGCTCACCATGTTCGGACTCTCACGTGTCAACTCCCCATCTGGACGAAATGACGGGTCCGCTCATGGTGCGGCCGGTCGAAGAACGCGGGCGCCTGCCCGGCCTCGACCAGCCTCCCGTCGCACAACAGGATCGCCGCGTCTGCCACCGCCCGGGCCAGACCGATGTGGTGGGTCGCGACGACGACGGTTCGGGCACCCCGCAGCTCGGCCAGGCGCTCGACCATCCACTGGCGCTGATCGGGGTCGAGATCGACCTCCGGCTCGTCGAGCAGGATCAGCGGTGCAACCGCCGCCGTGGCGGTGAACTCCGCCAGCCTGCGCTGGGCCGGAGGGAGCCGATGGAACGGTACGTCGAGAATCGGCTCGAGGAACGAGTCCGCCTCCGGCGCCACCCGCCAGGCGTCGCGCAGCCCCGTACCGGTGGCCGTCCCGCACCGGGCCGCGGCGAGCAGGGCGGCAAGGGTCGGCCCGTTCGGCCCAGTGGGCCCGCTCGACCCACTCGGCTCGTTTGGCGAGAAGCTCTGCGGCATCGACCCGGGCAGCGCCGACGGCACCTCGAGACGCCCCCGAACCCAGAGTCCAGGGGTGCCGTTCCGGCCGCCGCCGAGGGCCTTGAGCAGGGTGCTCTTGCCGCTCCCTCCGGGGCCGAGGATCACACTGATCCTGCCGGCCCCGAAGGTGAACGACAGCCCTTCGAGCACGGTCTTCGAACCGTACCCGAGCGACAGGTCCCGGGCCTCGACGGCCGGAAGGTGCTCGTTCAGGGCTCCTCCTCAGGCGGCCGCCGCGGCCTCGCGGCACTTCATGAGCATCATGCCCATGTTGACGTCGCCCCGGCACACCACCACCAGGACCATGCCCGGCGTGTTCTTGACGCGGCCGAAGTAGTGCCAGAGGTTCGACGAGGAGATGAGGATCTCCTGGAAGTAGTGCTCCTTGGAGTCGATCCCGCGGGCCTTCTTGAACAGGTTCTCGATGGTGGTCACCATGTCGCCCTCGAACAGCTCCTTGGTCGCCGGAGCGAGGATGTCGATGACCTCCTGAGGATGACTCTCCACGGTCTTGATGCCGAGCAGCATGCCGCTCCCCATGTCGACCAGTCCGGCGGCCACCGCCTTCGGCACGTTGGTCATCGACTCCTTGATGATCGCTTCTTCGCTCATGATTCGATCTCCTTGCTGTGGTTCGTTGTCGTCTCTCACAGGCCGGAGTCACCGCTCGGTGTCTCCGGGAAAACGTCTTGATCGGGGGCGATGGCGCCGGTGATGAACTCGAGCTTCTCCGCCAGGTGCTCGAGCTCCGCCAGCCACGGACCGGTCGCCCGCGTGGGCGGCTCCGCCAGGAGCCGGTCGATCCGGTCGGTGCGGCCCCGGAGCCGGTCGAGCCGGTGCAGCAGACCGGGCGGCATCTGCTCCGGCGGCTCCCCCGCCGCGGTCAGCTCGTCCAGGGCGGCATGCACCAGGGCGCGGTCGTGCTCCAGGAGCTCGCTCCGGCGGTTGATCTGGGACAGCAGGATGGTGAACCCCTGGAGGTCCTGCCAGAGGCGGATTCCGGACTCGGGATCCTGGCCGTCGACCCCCATGAGCCAGGTTCGGAAGCGTTCCTGGAGCGAGCGGAGCTGGGCCCGGTCGTCGATCCTCAGATCGGCGTAGAAGTCCCGCCCGATCAGCTTGGCGATCGACGCCGAGGCGCTCAGCAGGCGGCGGTGAACGGTTTCGGCGGTCGGCGGGCCGTCCCCCCCCACCTCCCGGCGGAAGCGTGCGTAGTAGGCGCGAATGACCCGGCCGAGATGGAGCTCGGTGACGAACTCCAGGCGGGGCTCGAACCCGGCGTGGTCGGCCAGGGCCCGCTCCACCGCCGAGGCCGCCTTGCGCAACCCCCGCAAGCAGCCGTCACAGGTCGTCAGCATGCGCCAGAGGTCCGCGCCCGGTCCGAAGCCGCGGAGCGTGTGGGCGCCGTCGCGAAGCTCCAGCCGCGCCATGAAGGCGAGGTCGGCCACGTGGGTGCTCCGGTCGTGGGTGCCGACCACCCGGTCGATGCGCACGAGGAAGTTGGTCGAGCGCTCCCGAGCCTCCTCCTCCAGCGCGACCTCCTCGTGCAAGGCCAGCACGCTGGTCAGCACCTCCAGGCCGGCTTCGACCAGGGCCAGCACCCGGGGAACGAGCTCGCCACGGACCGCCGACGCGTCGCGCTGCTCGAACGACCGGAGGTCGATCTGCGACGCCTCGCGGACGACCAGCACCAGGTCCTCGGCGAGCGCACGCGACCCCTCGCCCGTGACCATGTCGCGTCGTTCCCGATTGGTGTCGACTGCCATCATCTCGGAGCGGCTCCCCTCCTCACCGGCAGTCAGGATGCGTGGGCGACCGGACAGGTGGCCCGGGCCGGAGCCGCGGCGACGCCGTCGCCGGGGCCCTGCTCGTAGACCTCGTGGCTCGGCCGGCCCCGCAGGATGCCGTCCATGCCCCAGGCGGTCACCCGTCCGAAGGCCCCGGACGCGGTGAACCGCTCGAACGCCTGCCGGCTGGTCCATTCGGAGAGGATCAGGTAGTCCGGCTCCTCCGAGCAGGCGCGGTAGAGCTTCGTCACGACGTGCTCCGGCGCCTCTCCCAGGGTCTTGACGACCCCGTGGAACACCTTCTCGAACTCGTCCTCGCGTCCCGGATTCACCTGGTAGTTCATGCCGACGGTCACCATGGAGCTGTCTCCTCGGTCGTTGGTTGATCGTTCGCTTCCGCTCGGGCCGATCGGTCGTCCGGCCCGAACCGTCCGGGCGCCGCCTCCGCGCCGCCCTTCACTCCTGCTCCTCGTCGTCTCCCAGGAGGTTGGAGATGTCCACCCCTTGCTCGCGCAGTGCCCGCCGCAGCGTGCCGTGCTGGAACTTCGGCGTCGCCTCCACGAGGCCGCGGACAGCGGGCAGGACCCCCACCTCGACCAGCCCCGCCTCGAGCGCGATCGCCTCCGCCCGGCGCGTCACCCGCTCCCGCGCGGCCCGGCGGAAGAGCAGCGGCACCGAGCACAGCACCCGGCGGACGATCTCGTCTCCCCGCTCGTGCCAGACCAGCGACGACGGCAGCGGCGGCAGCACTCCCAGGTCGTCCTCGCTCAGGGTCCGCACCAGGTAGACCACGACCTCGGCCGCCAGCTCGACCCGCCGGACGACGCGGTCGGTCCTCGGCCGCCGATCGGTGTCGACCGAGAGCACCCGCCCATCACGCCGCAGGGTCTCGACCGCGCCGTCGAGGTCGTCGGTCTCGACCTCGAGTGCCACCGCCGGACCGCCGAGCGGTCCCTCGTCACGCCGCGCGAGCCGCAGGACCAGGGCGCCGTTGTCGACGACGACGGTCCCGCCGGCCTCGTCCTCGCGCCGCTGGAATCCGAGGCTCTCGACCAGCAGGGTGGCGGTCAGCTCCGGCTCGCTCACCGGGACCACCGCCGCGACCGCGTAGAGCGCCGTCGTCAAGGCGTGAGATCCCCGGTTCACGGACCGTCCCCCCCGGGGCATCGACCGTCTCCGTTGCCACCGACCAGCCGTTCCAGCACCTCAGCGATGTCGGCCAGCGGCTTCGGCTTGTTCAGGAACGCGTCGACACCGTGCCGCCCGGCCTGGCGCTCGATCTCCGACGAGCCGTAGGCGGTGAGCATCAGGAGCTTCATCTCCGGCCTGGCTTCCCGCAGGGCGTCGATCAGGTCGAACCCGACGGCGCCGTCCTCGAGCCGCAGGTCGACGATCGCCGCCGCGTAGGAGCCGGCGGCGATCAGCCGTTCGGCCTCCTCGGAGGTCGCCGCGGCGTCGACCCGGCAGCCCTTGGCACCGAAGTAGCGGGCGAGGGCGAAGCGGATCGGCGGCTCGTCGTCGATGATCAGGATCGATAAGCTCATGGCGTCGCTCTGCGGTCCTCTGCGGTCGGGGCTCCCGATCCGGCCGTGCCGGACGGGAGGTGCCGGGCCACGCGGCTGCCGAAGAGCAAGCGGCGGACCACCGGAGCGGCGGCCGCAAGTCTCCTGCCTTCAGCCTGTTGAAGTCCGCCGGAACCGATCGAAACGCTGGGGTGTCGGCAGGCCGTCCGAGATCTGGACGGTTCCGTCTAGCGCTCGGACTCGGGGCGGATGCCGTAGCGCTTGAGCTTCTCGTAGAGGGAGCTTCGCGGCACGTCGAGCCGCTCCGCCGCGCGGGTGACGTTGCCCCCGGCCTCCCGCAGGACCTGGCGGATGTGGCGAATCTCCGACTCCTCGAGCGTCAGCGGGGAGGACCGGTCGCCACCCCGCCGCCGCGCGGTCCCGGTCGTGGACGGCGCGTCCGGCGGGTGGCCGGCCGCAGGGGACGACAGGTCGTGCAGCGGATCGAGGTGGACGTCCTCGGCCGTGATCAGCCGATCCGGCCCCAGCAGGGCTGCCCGCTCCAGGACGTTGCGCAGCTCCCGGAGATTGCCCGGCCAGGAGTGGCGCTGGAGACGGTCGAGGGCGTCCGGATGCAGCTCGTGCCGGCGGTCCGGGGCGACCCGATCGAGGATCGTCGAGGCCAGCAGGGGCAGATCCTCGGGGCGCTCTCTGAGCGGCGGGATGCTCAGCGGCAGGATGGAGATGCGGTAGTAGAGATCCTTGCGGAACCCACCGGAGCGGATCCGGGCCGGCAGGTCCCAGTGGGTCGCCGCCACCAGGCGGAAGTCGATCGAACGCTCCCGGACCTCGCCCAGGCGGCGCACCCGCCGCTCCTCGAGCACCTTGAGCAGCTTCGTCTGGACCCGGGGGTCCGCATCGCCGATCTCGTCCAGGAACACGGTCCCGCCGTCGGCCTCCTCCAGCAGCCCCGGCTTGTCGTCCAGAGCACCGGTGAAAGCACCGGCCCGGTAGCCGAACAGCTCGCTCTCCAGCAGATCGCGGTTGAGCCCGCCGCAGTTGAGGTCGACGAACGGCCCGGACGCCCGCCGGCTGCGCTCGTGGAGCCACCGCGCCAGCACGCCCTTGCCCGCGCCGGTCTCCCCGACGATCAGCACCGGCAGGTCCGACGCGCTGACCTTGCGCGCCCGCTCCGCGAGGCTGCGGATCGCGACGCTGGTGCCGACGAACGGGTCGAGACCGTTGGCCGGCGGGGAGCTCGGCGGAGCAGGAGCCGGCTCGTCGCCACCGTCGAGCGCCCCTTCGAGCAGGGTGGCCAGGGTCTCCAGATCGACCGGTTTGGTGAGAAAGTTCGCCGCCCCACGTTGCATCGCCGCGACCGCCAGATCGATGGTGCCGTGGGCGGTGAGCACCACGACGCGGGTCGACTCCCCCAGGCCTCGGACATGGTCGAGCAGGTCGAGGGCGGTGCCGTCGGGCAGGCTGTGGTCGAACACGGCCGCCGTCGGCGGGCGCTCCTCCAGGATCTTCACCGCCTCGGCACAGGTCGCCGCCTCACGCACGCCGAAGCCGCGCCGCTCGAGGAACTTGCGGATCCCGAAGCGGACGGTCGCCTCGTCGTCGACGATCAGCACCGTTCTCGGCGTCACGCTAGTGGCCCGTCTCGAACGTCCTGCCCAGTATCGAGGCCGTCGAAGCGCCGCCCTGCCAAGGCGCACGAGTGAGGCAGAGCCGAGCTCTGTCGCAGGGAGTGCAACGCCGGCGGGGCGGATGCAGCGGCGGACGAATACGGCAGGAATTTCCGAGACGGGCCACTAGGTCGCTCCTTGCTGAGGCGGGCCGGTCATTCCCGGAGCTCCGCCGTGCCGCTCGACGCCCGGGGGAGGAGTACCTCCGCGACGGTGCCGCCACCGTCCCGGTCCCGCAACCGGAGCACGCCCCCGTGCTCGACGAGAATCCTCTGGACGATCCAGAGCCCGAGCCCCGTTCCGCCCTGTCGCTTGCTATAGAAGGGCTCCACGAGACTCTCCGGGTCCTCCCCCATGAGCCCCGGTCCGCGGTCCTCCACCCGCACCGTCACCGCGCCGCCGGGGCCGTCCGCGCCGCCCCGCAAGACGACGCGCGTGCCGGCGCCGCCGTGCTGCACCGCATTTTCTATCAGATTCTGAAAGACCTGTTCCAGCCGGCTCCGGTCGCAGTCGATCGCCGGCAGGTCGTCCGGCAGCTCGCAGCAGAGCAAGACGCCGGCGCTCTCCGCGACGGAGCGGCAGGCGGCGAGAGCCGCCGCGACGACCTCCTCGACCGACGTTCGCGAGACCTCCAGCGACACCGTCCGGCCGTAGCCGAGCAGGTCCTCCATCACCCGGCTCATCCGGCCGACCTCGCCGCGCAGCACGTCGAGGTACTCGGCCAGGTGCTCGTCACCACCGAACTCGGCAGTCAACGCGTCGACCGTCGCCGAGATGCCGAACAGCGGGTTGCGCACCTCGTGGGCCACCCGGGCCACCAGGGCACCCATAGCCGACATCTTCTCGGTCCGCCGGAGGGTCTCCTGGAGCCGGAAGACCGCGGTCACGTCGCGAAAGACGGCGACCATCCACCGGGCACCGCGGCCGCCGGCAGGCCGCGCCGCCGAGATCGTCAGGTGCCAGGTGACGCGGGTCTGCGAATCGCGCACCTCGCGAAACTGCGACTGCCCGGTCGCGTGGACCCGGTCCACCAGTTGCGCCGCGCTCCGCCACGGCTCGCCGCCGCCCAGCCGGCCGAGCGGTCGGCCGAGCGCACCGCCGAAGCCCCCCTCCACCAGCGCGGCCGCCGCCTGGTTGAGCCGGCGCACGGTGCCGTTCCAGTGCAGCAGGAAGATCGGCACCTCGATGGCGTCGAACGTCTGGCGCCACTCCCGGGCGACCCCCTCGACCCGCTCACGCAGCCGCGCCAGATCCTGCTCGCCGGCCTTCTGCTCCGTGATGTCGCGGAGGGTGCCGAACAGCCCCCGAGGGAGTCCGTCGTGGTCGGGATCGGGCCGGATCGACTCCTCGACCCAACGCTTCTGACCGCTGACGAGCTCGCGGATGCGGTACTCGACGTGCACCGGCTCGCCGTCGACGCGTGCCCGGCGCAGCGTCTCCAGCAGCGGCCGCCGGTCGTCCGGGTGGACCAGGTCGAACCAGCTCTCCGGCTCGGCCAACAGCTCGGCGGCGGAGCGGCCCGCGAGCCGTTCGATCGGCGAGCTGAGGAACCCTGGGCCGGCGGGCGCCTCCCCGTCCCGGTACCAGTCGCGATAGACCACGGAGTCGATGCGCGACAAGATCTCCGCGAGCTCGGACTCCTTCCGTCGGAGCTCTCGCTCGGTAGTGCGGAGGTCGGTCAGGTCGAGGATCGAGACCACCACGGCGTCTCTCGTATCGACCGAGGGCACCCGGATGGCGGAGACCTGGACCGACACCTGGCGCCCGTCGACCCGCAGGAGCTTCGCCTCCCCGGACCAGCGGCCGGTCGAATCGACCGTCCGGAGGAGCCTGCGGACGGCGTCCGGCTCGGCGGCGTAGTGCAGCGACTGCTTGCCGAGGAGCGCGCTCTCGTCGCGCGCCCCGACCAGGTCGACGAACGCCTGGTTGAGGAAGGTGAACCGCAGGTTCGCATCGACGACGAAGATCGGCGTCAGGCAGATGCGGATCGCCTCGTCGCGCAGCTTGAGGGCCGAGCGTGTCTGGCGCCACTCGGTGATGTCCTCGACGGTGCCGTGCATGTGGACCGGCCGGCCGTCGTCGTCGAAGGTCACCTCGGCCTGCTCGTGAACGACCCGCTCCTGCCCGTCCGGCCGCACGATCCGGTGGTAGACGCTGTAGGGCTCGCCCTCCTCGAGCGCCAGGCGGACCTCTTCACGCACTCGCTCCCGGTCGTCCGGGTGGACCCGCTCGAAGAAGGCGTCGGTGTCGCCCCCGAAGTCGGCCGGAGCGACGCCGAAGATCCGGTAGATCGGGCCGGACCACCGGAGGGTGCCGGTTTCGACAGTCCAGTCCCAACGCCCGAGCCGATCCGCCCGGAGCACCGGATCGCCGAGCGAGGCCGAACCGGCGGCTCCCTCCGGCTCTCCATGCTCGAGAGCACCGTCGATTTCGGTCACTCCGTCCCTGTTCACGCCTTCGGGAGCACCATGCATGACGAGTGAGTCTATCGAGAAACTCTCTGGGAATCGTTCCCCGCGGCACCGCTCGACCCGAGGCCAGCGCGTCGTCTCCGCGGCAAGGTACGACACAGGAACTTTCTCCGCCCCCCTTCCCCCCGCGCTCGCGGGCGTCCGGGACCCCGAACGCCCGCGACCCCGCGTGCTATTCTTCCCCGGCTTGGATAGATCGTTTGGCACCCGCACGGGCGCTTGAATCCACCGGAGGGCGGGGCTCTTCTGCGGAGAGGGACATGTCGGAGGGGAAGGACACCGCGAGAACACTCTCGCAGGGGCTCGTCGTCCGCGCGGCGCGGGTGGCCGGCCTGAGCAGCTTCGAGACGCCGACCCTCGACGGGGTCGAACGGCGGCGCCTCCAGCTCTGGCTGCTCGCCTCGACAGTCCTGCTGACCGTCGCCTCCGCCCTCGTCCTGTTCGCCTTCCGCCGCGACCTCGAGCCCCCCGTCTGGCTGACCGGCCGGGTCGCCCAGTTCGGCCTGCTCGGCCTGATCCTGCTGTTCTGCGCCTACGCCATCGAGAAGGAGCTCCAGCTCCGGCGCCTCACGGAGCTGCTGATCCGCGAGCAGGTCCTGGTGGCGGCGCTCACCAACCGCCTGCGCGAGGTCAGTACCCTGCTCGAGGCCGGCAAGGCGATCAACCTGGGGCTGGACCTGGACGACGTGCTCGACACGATCGCCCGGTGCGCCCGCGAGCTGCTCGACGCCCGCGACGCCTCGATCATGCTCGCCGCCGGCCGCCGGGAGCTGCGCACCGTGGCCACCTCCGGCGAGAGCGGCGCGGTCGGCGCCCGGGCCCGGCTCGGCCACGGCATCGCGGGCCGGGTGGCGGCGACCCGGGAGCCTCTGCTGATCTCCGGTGAGCTCGACCACTCCGCGCCGGGGCTCCGCCTGGTCGAGCCACCGGCGCCGGAGAGCGCGATGTCGGTGCCGCTCATCCACCGCGACAGCCTGCTCGGCGTGCTCAACGTCAACGCCCCCACCGGCCAGGCCTACACGGAGCACGACCTGCGGGCGCTCTCGGTCTTCGGCGAGCAGGCGGCGTCCGCCATCGCCAACGCTCAGCTCTACCAGGCCCAGCGCCTGATGGCGTCCCAGAAGCTCTTCCAGGCCCTGCACGACCCGTTGACCCGCCTGCCCAACCGGGCGCTCTTCCTCGAACGGGTCACCCGCGCCATCGGCCGCCAGCGCCGCGAGGACCAGCGGGTCGCCATCGTGCTGCTCGACCTGGACGACTTCAAGCGGATCAACGACAGCCTCGGCCACGCCGCCGGCGACGAGGTGCTGATCGGCTTCGCCGAACGGGTGCGCAGCTCGCTGCGCTCGACCGACACGGTCGCACGGTTCGGCGGCGACGAGTTCGGCATCCTGGTCGAGCAGGTCTCGAGCCAGGAGGAGGCGGTGATGGCCGCGGAGCGCCTGCTGGGCGTGCTCGAGGAGCCGTTCGTGGTCGGCGACCGGGCGGTCGGGCTGACCGGCAGCGTCGGGATCGCCATCGAGGTGCCGGGGGAAACCACCCAGGAGGAGCTGCTACGCAACGCGGACACCGCCCTCCACACCGCCAAGGAGAAGGGCCGGCGGCTGATCGTCGTCTTCGAACGGGCGATGCACGCCCGAGCCCTCAAGCGCCTCGATCTCGAGTCCGAGCTGCGGCGGGCGCTCGAGCGCGGGGAGCTGGCGGTCCACTACCAGCCGATCTGCCGCCTGCGCGACCTGCGCACGGTGGCGGTCGAGGCGCTGGTGCGCTGGCAGCACCCGGAGCGCGGCCTGTTGCCCGCCTCGGCGTTCGTGCCGTTCGCCGAGAACGCCGGCATCCTGGGCGAGATCGACCGCTGGGTGCTCGGCGAGGCCTGCCGGGTCGGCGCCCGGCTCCCCCGCTTCCGCTCCGGCCCGGCCGGCCGGCCGGCCGAGAGCCAGGGCAATGGCGAGGGCGGCATTCAGGTCAACGTCAACCTCTCCCCGACCCGCCTCCATGCGCGGGCGGTCGTCGATCAGGTGCAGGATGCGCTCAGGCGCTTCGACCTCCCGCCCCAGCTCCTGACCCTGGAGATCACCGAGGGCGCGGTGCTCCAGGATGCCCAGGAGGCCGAGGAGCAGCTTCACCGCCTCAAGGGGCTGGGCGTGCGCCTCGCCCTGGACGATTTCGGCACCGGCTACTCGTCGCTCAACTACGTACGGCGCTTCCCGGTCGACGCGCTCAAGATCGACCGGGTGTTCGTCGACGGCATCTCCCGCGACCACGGCACCACCGCCCTGGTCGAGGCGATCGTCAAGCTCGGCCACGGCCTGAGCCTCGAGGTGGTGGCCGAAGGGATCGAACGGACAGCCCAGGTCGACGAGCTCTTGGAGCTCGACTGCCGGCTGGGCCAGGGGTGGCTGCTGGCCAAAGCGCTCACCGAGGACGACCTGTTCCGGTTCCTGGACGACGTCGAGGCGGTCCCGGCGTCGAACGGCTGACCGGCCGCCCGGCCGACCAGCGGACCGGCCGATTCGCGAACCGCCGAGTCAGAGAAAGTCGAGCCAGGCGCCGGGCGCCTCCGGGCCGGCCTCGAGCAACGGAACCCGTCGTCCGCTCCCCTCCGCCGCCCCACCGCGGCCCGCCGGCCGGCCGAACCGCAAGGCGACGACGCCCCCCGCCCCGCCCCGCCGTTCCGCGGGGCGCGCCGTTGCCGGCAGGCCGAGGCGCGCCGCCAACGCCCGCGCGACGAAGCCGAAGGTCAGGCGCGGGTTGATCTCCGAGAGCGGATGGAGCCGGACGGCACCGGACGGGCTCCGCCAGGTGAAGCCGTCGATGCCGAACGGGCCGGCGTAGCCTGCCGCGGCGAGCCGATCGCCGACCGCCCGAGCCGCCTCGCCGAGGGCCCGGCTCGCCACCGGCTCCGGGTCGGCGAGGACGATTCCGGTGAAGGCACCCCGCCCGTCCACCTCCAGGCGGTGGGTCCCGATCAGCACCACCCCGCCGTCCGGGTCCACCGACGCGCAGGTGCCGTAGTCGGCGAGACGCGGCACCCACGGTTCGACCACCAGGGCTCCGAACGCCTCCAACAGCCGCTCGACGCGCCGCCGGGTCGGATCCTCCTCCAGGGCGCCGGCCGCCGGAGCAATCACGCGGTGCCTGCCGGCCGCGGACCAGGGAGCCTTGGCGACCCAGGCGCCGCCACCGGCGCCCGCGCCGCCGTCCCGCAGGAACGCCGCGAGCTCGGCGACCGACCCGACCGTCCGGGCGCCGGGAAACGCCAGGCCCGACGACTCGGCGACCTCCAGGCAGAACCTCCGGTCGGCGACCCGGGCGACGACCTCCGGGGAGGCCGGCGGCAGACGCCGGAGGGCGGCGAGCCAGGGCGGGGTGCCGGCGGGCGGCGGCGCCTCTCCACCGTCGGTCGGGCCGGCGGGCGGGACCTCGGTCGATCCGGAGGCCGGCTTCGCGCCGAGCCGCCGCCGGAGCGCCGCCACCGACGGCGTCTCTCCCCAGGGCAGAACGGCCGCCTCTTTCGACCCTGCCGACCCCGCCGGCCCTGCCGGCGCCGCCAGCGCGTCCAGCCGACCGCTGACCAGCTCCGGCCGCGGCAGCCCGGCGATGCCGGCGATGCCGGCGGTGGCCGCCATCCGCTCTTCCGCCACCGGCTCCGGGGTCCACAGGCGGTCGCCGTCGGCGGCGAAGGCCCGGAGCAGGGTGGCGAAACCGGCGGCCGCCCGGCGTGCCGGCGCCGACAGGGAGCGCGGACCCCGGGGGCCTCCCCGTTCTGGTTGCGCCGGCCGCCCCAGCCGCCCCGGTCGGCTCGGCAGGCCGCCCTCCTGGCCGACCGGCGACCCGGCGCGCTCCGCCGAGAGCGCCAGGCGGGCCAGCTCCTCCTCGCAGTCCAGGTTCCCGATCAGCAGGGCCAGCTCAGCCCTCCTCCGCCTCGAGCAGGCGGATGAACTCGGGGTCGAGCCCGGCCGCGCGCCGCCCCTCCGGATGGAACACCGGCCCTTTCGCCTTGAGCGGCCGCAGCGGCCAGGTGAGGTTCGCGCGGAAGGCGTCCCACATCGACTGCTCCGGCGGCTTGAGCCGGCCGAGCCAGGTCCAACCGAAGCGCACGTGCTCGACCTCGTCCCGGTGCACCCGGTCGATCACGGCGGCCGTCTTCTCGTCACCGGCCGCGCGCGCCGCCGCCGCGTAGTCGACGGTGTGGTCCAGGTTGGCGTTCTCGAAGGTCAGCGACATGGCGCAGACGAAGGCGGCCGGCGACCGGATGTGCTCGACCTTGTTCCAGAAGTAGCCGCTCACCGGCTGCTCGCCCAGCCGGACGCCCTTGGCCTCGCAGCGGGCCACGTACATGCGGGTGTGGCGCTGCTCGTCGTCCAGGATGCGCGCCAGCCCGCGGCGAAACTCCGCCGGCGCGTCGGCGAATGCCAGCAACGCCCAGGCGAACAGCTCCGCCGCCTGCAGCTCGTGATTGGCGAGGGCGTGGAGGATGCGGCCGCGCTGGGCCGGGTCGGCCATCCCTTCGATCGACGGCACGGGCGCCGCGCGCGCCGGCACGATCTCGAGCCCCTGCGGACGCCCCGGGGCTTCGAAGCGCACCGCGGGGCCGGGCGCCTCGTCGCTCAACCCGTCGGGACCGTCCGGGGCCGGCGACAGCTTCTCCTCCAGGCTCTCCGAGGCCACCACCCGCCGGGCCAGCGCGCGCATCTCCATGCCGCGATGGTAGCCGAGGAGGCTCCGCCACGGACCCCTACCGTCTATACTCGCTCCACGATGCTCTGGCAATCGATCGGTGCGCGGGCCGCGCGCTGGCGGCGCCCGGCGCTGGCGGCCGGCGGCCTGCTGGTGCTGGCGGCGGGAGCGCTCTGTCCGGCGCGGCTCGGCGCGGACGGCGCCGAACGGCACCCGGCCGCTCCTCCCGGCGAGAGCCGACCCGGCCGAGCCCCCGCCGGGGACGCCAAACCCGGCGGCGACGGAACCGGCGTCGTCCTGATGCCGCCGGTCGGCGGCAGCGGCGGCCGGATGCGGATCGAAGCCCTGACCGTCGACCCGGACGTCGACCGGGTGGTCTTCTTCGTCGACGGCCGGGAGTCCGCCGTCGACCGGCGGCGGCCGTTCCGCATGACGGTCGAGGCGCCGCTCCCGCCCGGACCGATCCGGGCCGTCGCCTACGGCCGGGACGGCACGCTGCTGGGCGAGGACTCGCTCGACGGGCTGGACGAAGCGGCGGCCGCCGGCGCCCGGCCGTTCCGGCTGGCGATCTCCAACCTCTCCGGCGACGTGGAGCGGGGCGAGATCCTGGTCCGCGCCGCCCTCTCCGTGCCGGACGGCGCCACGCTCGACCGCCTGGAGGTCTACTACGACCGCCAGCTCTCCGCGGAGATCCACGCGCCGCCCTACGAGGCCACGATCCACACCGACGACCTCGGCCCGGACGATTTCGTCCGCGTCGTCGCCCACCTCGACGACGGCCGCACCCTCGAGGACGCGGCGCCGATCCTCGCCGCCGACGGTTCGGACCGCCTCGACGTCTGCCTGGTCGACCTGTTCGCGTTCGTCGCCGACCGCTGGGGCGAGCCGATCCGGGGGCTCCGGTCGAGCGATTTCCGGGTCCTGCTCGACCAGCACCCGCTACCGGTCCAGCGCTTCCGCGAGGCGTCCGAGGTGCCGCTCGCCCTCGGTCTGCTGATCGACTCTTCGGAGAGCATGACGCCGATCATGGACGAGACCAAAGAGGCCGCGCGCCGCTTCCTCGACCGGACCCTCGTCCCCGGCGACCAGGCCTTCCTGGTCGAGGTCGGGACGGTGCCCCGGGTCGTCCACGACATGACCTCCTCGACCGGGGAGCTGGCCGCCGCCTTCGACGAGCTCGAGCCCGGCGGAACCACCGCGCTCTACGACGCCATCCTGCTCGGCCTGCTGCGGCTCGAGCACCACGAGGGCCGCCGCGCCCTGGTCGTGCTCTCGGACGGCAAGGACGTGGGCAGTGACTTCGGCCCCAGCCGCTGCCTGGAGGAGGCGGAGCGGGCGGGCGTGCCGATCTACGTCATCTCCCTGGCCGGCCTGCCGGGGCGGCGCACCAACCCGGAGCGCAACTACCGCCTGGAGGCGCTGGCCCAACGCACCGGCGGCCGGGTGCTGCCGGTCTCGACCCCGCACGGCCTCGACCCCGCCTACGAAGAGATCGATCGCGACCTGCGCAGCCAGTACGTGCTCGGCCTTGCCCCGGGCCGGGTGCTCTCCGACCGGGAGCTGGCCGGCCTGACGGTCGAGGTCGACCGCCCCGGCGCCCGCGTCCGCGCCGCCACCACCCGCCAGCCGGAAAGCCCTTAGCAGTCCGGACGCGCCGGCAGGGCGGCGACGAAGGCACGGATCTCGTCGCGCACCCGGCGGTACGGGGCGAGCGCCGCCTCCTCGGTGCTCATCGCGCCGCCCTCCTGGGCAACGGTGACGAGGTAGGGCGGATCGTCGAAGCTGTGATGGAGGGTGCGTACCGGGCGCGGGAAGATCGGGCAGCTCTCCCGTGCCCCGTCGCAGACGGTGACCACCAGGTCGAGCGGCTCGTCCAGGAAGTCGTCGACGTGATGCGACCCCTGCCCGGAGATGTCGACCCCGGCTTCGGCCATCACCGCTACGGCGCGCGGGTCGAGCCCCTTGGGCGCTACGCCGGCGGACAGGGCGCGCACGCGTCCCGGGTAGAGGTGGCGCGCCCACCCCTCGGCCATCTGGCTGCGGCACGAGTTGCCGGTGCACAGGAAGAGGATGGTCAGATCCCCCGTCGTGTCCGCCGTGGCGGTCGTGTCGCTCGTCTCGGTCCTGTCGGTCATGGTGGGAACGGGCCTCCGTGTCGTTTCCTGCTCGGCTCTGCTCGGCCAGTCTCAGTCGGTCGCGACCCCGCGTCGGCGCAGGGGGCGAAGCTCCGGGCGACGACAGTAGCAGGGCGTCTTGCCGGCCAGGTGTCGGCGGGGTAACGGCCCGGCCACGACGAAGGCCGGCCGACCGACTGCGATAGGCTCGTCCGGACCGCACGAATCTCTGCCCGACGAGATCCTGTCAGAACACCTCGGTTTCGAGATCCAACCCCAACCATTCAGCGTCCATCAGGAGGTTTTCATGCGTCAAATCTGTGTGCTCGGAGGAGGACGAGTCGGCTCCCTCATGGCCCGGGACCTGTCGCACTCGGAGGGCCTGACCGTCCGGGTCGCCGACGTCTCGGACGACAACCTGGCCCGGGCGAAAGCCGGCGGCGCCGAGCCGTTCAAGGCCGACCTCTCCCGTCCCGACGAGATCCGCCGGGCGATCGCGGACGCCGACCTGGTCGTCGGCGCGGTGCCCAGCTTCCTCGGGTTCCAGATGCTCGAGACGGTGATCGGCGCCGGCAAGGACATCGTCGACATCTCGTTCTTCGAGGAAGATCCGTTCGCCCTCGACGAGGCCGCCCGCCAGCAGGGGGTGACCGCGATCGTCGACTGCGGCATCGCCCCGGGCACCGGCAACCTCCTGCTCGGCCACCTGGTCGCCACCCTCGACCGGGTGGATCGCTACCGCTGCTATGTCGGCGGCCTGCCGGCGCTGCGCTCCTGGCCGTGGGAGTACAAGGCGCCGTTCTGCCCGGACGACGTGATCGAGGAGTACACCCGCCCGACCCGGCTCAAGGAGCGGGGCGAGATCGTCGTCCGCCCCGCGCTGTCGGACCTCGAGCTGGTCGACCTCCCGGGGATCGGCACGCTCGAGGCGTTCAACACCGACGGCCTGCGCACTCTCCTGGTGACCGTCGACGTCCCGGACCTGCAGGAGAAGACCATGCGCTACCCGGGCCACGTGGACCGGATGCGCGGCCTGCGCGAAACCGGCTTCTTCGGCGAAGAGCCGATCGAGCTGCCGGGCGCCGGCGGTCCGGGGGCCGCCCCGGTGCTCGTGCGCCCACGCGACTTCACCTCCCGGCTCCTGTTCGACGCCTGGCACCTGGGCGACGACGACGACCTGGTCGTCGAGAAGGTGATCATCGACGGCGTCTCATCCGATCAGGGGAACAAACGCCGGGTCCGCTACTCCTGGGACCTGCTCGACCGCCGCGACCCGGAGACCGGCGACACCGCCATGGCCCGGACGACCGGGTTCACCTGCACGGCGGCGGCCCGCGCGTTGGCGGCCGGCCACTGGAGCGAGCCGGGCATCGTCGCCCCCGAGGTGCTGGGCCAGAACGAAGCCTGCTACCGGGCCATCTTCGCCGACCTGGCCGAGCGCGGCGTGGTCTTCCGGGAGACCGTCGAGACCCTCGACTGATCGCCCCGGCCGCGCTCCGCCAGCGGCGGCCGGCTGCTAGACTTTTCGCCCGGGGCCCACGCCCCGGGCGGTCAGCACTCACGAGAGCGAAACGGAACCCAAGGAGACCCCCCATGTCCCGCACCTTCAAGGTCGTCACGGTCGTCGGCACCTCGTCCGACAGCCTCGAAGACGCCATCAAGAACGCCGTCCACGACGCCGGCGACAGCCTGCGGAACCTCGGCTGGTTCGAGGTCAAGGAGCTCCGCGGCCGCATCAAGGGTGGTGACGTCGCCGAGTATCAGGCCAAGGTGGACATCGGCTTCAAGATCGAACGTGACTGACCAGAACGGCCAGGAGAGCTTGTCCGACCAGAGCCTCGACGAGGCGGTCGCCGCCGACCTCGCCGGGGACGCCGCGGACGATCCGATCGCCGAGTTCAAGAAGGCCTTCGACCGGGCGAAGCCGGCCGAGCCGCGCGAAGCGACGGCGGTGACGCTGGCCACCGCGACGCCCGACGGGCGACCGTCGGCGCGGGTCGTCCTGCTCAAGCACGTCGACGCGCGCGGCTTCGTCTTCTTCACCAACTACGGCAGCCGCAAGGCGCGCGAGCTGGTGGCGAACCCGCGCGCCGCCCTGTGCGTCTACTGGGAGTCGATCGAGCGCCAGATCCGGGTCGAAGGCCGGGTCGAACGGGTCTCGGACGAGGAGTCCGACGCCTACTTCGCCACCCGTCCCCGCATCAGCCAGGTCGGCGCCTGGGCCTCGCGCCAGAGCGAGGCGCTCGATGGCCGTGCCCGCCTGG
This sequence comes from uncultured Acidobacteriota bacterium, assembly GCA_963843755.1. GTDB lineage: Bacteria > Acidobacteriota > Thermoanaerobaculia > Multivoradales > DATKCC01 > CAWJLS01. Next base: position 431,126 of record CAWJLS010000005.1, on the reverse strand, counting down.
TCGGCCGCGTGCTCGGAGTCGAGGCCAAGTACGCCGGCCGCAAGGTCCCCCGCCCCCCCTTCTGGGGCGGCTTCCGGATCGTCCCCGACCGCATTGAGATCTGGTGGAACCAGCTCTACCGCCTCCACGACCGCCTGGTCTACCGACGGCGCGAGGACGGCGGCTGGACGAAGGAGCGGCTCTACCCCTGATCGGTTGAAGGGGCAGGCTCCCGGGGGACCGACAGGGCGTGGCCGTCGGGCGGCTCTTCGACGGCAGCCGGGCGGGTCTCCGGCCACCGATAGCCGCCGTCCTTGACCAGGATGCGGAACGTCTCCCTGGCCTCCTCCAGGTCGCCCGGTCTCACCTGATGCCCCGTCAACGCGGCGGCCCGCTTCGCCGCCTCGGCGAGGTTCGACGGCAGCGTTCCCGGTGCGAGGCCTTCCAGCCACTGCGCACCCGCGCGGATCGCTCCGCCCTGTAAGGGCTCGACCGACTCGCCCTGCGCCGCCAGGCGCCCGGCTTCCGCCCAGGCGCCCAACCGGAAGGGGACCTCGTCGATCGCGGCCAACGCCCTCTCCAGCGTCTCCAGGTTCGCCTCGGCGACCTTCCGGACTTCGGCCGGGCTGTCTCCCGCGCGGAGGCGCCGCGCGATCCGTTCAGACAGCTCCTTGCACATGGGGTGGACGACACCTTCGTCGTGCATTGCCCGACAGAGCCGTCGAGCCAGACCGTTCGTCACCTCTGGCGGCAACTCGGTCCGCCGGAAGGCCAGCTCCAAGTCCGTGAGAATGACCCCGGCCTGGAAGACCTCGTGGTGAGCGAGGCTGAACATCTTCGGGTCGAATCCGTCCGGGCCCGCGGCCTCTCCTCCCCCACGGGTCACCTGCCACCCGTGGTCCTGGACCAGGTCCCCGATCCGCTCGGAGGGAAGCACCCTCTCGTCGAGCCTGGCCACCGCCGTCGAGGGTCCTGGCGGGCGTGCGCCGACGATCCCCCCCGGGCGCAGGACCGCCCACAGGCCGAGAGCGACCACCACCGAGGCGGCGATCGGCAGGGCGACACGGAGCACCGCCCGCCTCGTCCACGGGCCGCGCCGGACGCGGTCGCCACCGTCTTCCTCTTCGAGGAACCGCACGGTCTCCGCAAATACCTCGTAGCAGTCGGGGCAGGCGACCAGGTGCTCCTCCACCGCGCGGCGCTCGTCGGCCGGCAGCCGCCGGTCGATGAACGCGGCGAGAACCTCTGGGTCGAGGCAAGTACTGGATTGATCCATGCTCATTGACCTATAGCCATCCGTGCCGATCTCTCACCCTTGAGACGGACGCCGCGTGGCGAGTTCCGCCTCGCGCTCGCCGTATTCGACCTCGAGCGCCAGGGCGTCCCAGCCGAGCAGCTCCGCCGCGTCGACTGCGGTGAACCCGTCGGCTTCGAGGCTCTGCCGGAGGCTCTTCAGGCAGTGGTCGATCCGCCGGTAGAGCGGCTTCTGATCGAGGCCGAGGGTCCGTGCGATCGCCGCCACCGTGAGGCGGTCTTCGAAGTGCAGCTTGAGGATCAACCGGCTCTCCGGCTCGAGCTGTCTGAGCGCCCGGGCCAGCATGGCCTCGACCCGCTGCGCCGTCTCCGACTGCTCCTGGTCGTTCACCCGCTCCTCGACGCGACCGGACTCGCCGAGCTGCTCGAGCGCCTCCTCGCCGACGACCTTCCGCGGGACGCGCGGCGGCAGGGAGGCGGCGAGCGCGGCGAGCTCCTCCGCCGACTCTCTCACGCCGAAGTTCCGGCGCAGAATCTCCACCGCCTCGTCGAAAGAGAACCCGTCGCGGTGGCAGAGGGTCTCCAGCCGCTCCGCCGTCGGGCCGCACCGTTTCGCCATGGCCGACGGCCGGAACTTCCCCCACTTCGAGATCCGGTAGTCGCGAAACAGGTTGCCGACGACCGTCACCAGGTAGGTCTTGAACCGGCTCCGGCCGCGGAACTTGGCCAGGATGGCGCAGTCGTCTTCGAGCAGGCGGATCCGGACCCAGGAGGCGAAATCGTCGGCCTCGTCGGATGACAACGCACGCCGGCGGCCGATCGACGCGATCACGCGCTCGATCAACGGCAGGTTCGCCTCGAACAGGCGGCTGCGATCCTCGACGCCGACGAACGGCTCGACAGGTCTACCCGCCGACTGCTTCAGTCCCCGGAATCTCACGTTCCCATCTCGTCTCGTCGCGAGGCTTGCCAGAGATCGCTCAGCTCCGCGCCATTCACGGTTCCTCCGAAGGCGGAGTCTCTCCTCGACCTCCCAAGGTGTCGCCGATGCCCGATTGTACTCACGTACGCGCTGCGAGACACGAAGTTCCACAGAAGGCCCTCGCTCCAGGCCGAACGTACAGACCGGCACGAACAGGCGCTACAATCGCCCCTCATGAGCGAAACGAACCAACCCACGCTCGAGATCGCCACCCTCGGTGGCGGCTGTTTCTGGTGCTTGGAGGCGGTCTACCAGGAGGTGCCCGGGGTCGAGCGGGTCGTCTCCGGTTACGCCGGCGGGCACCGCGAGAACCCGACCTATCAGCAGGTGTGTACGGGAACGACCGGCCATGCGGAGGTGGTTCAGGTCCATTTCGACCCGGAGCGCGTCTCGTACCGGCGCATCCTGGAGATCTTCTTCACCGTCCACGACCCGACCCAGCTCAACCGCCAGGGGGCGGACACGGGAACCCAGTACCGCTCGATCATCCTGGTGGGCTCTCCCGAGCAGCGGCGGGTCGCCGAGGAGGTCCGTGCCGAAATGGCCGGCGTCTTCTCCGGCCCGGTGGTCACCGAGGTCGAGGATCTGGAGGTCTTCTACCCGGCCGAGGACTACCACCAGGACTACTACCGCCAACACCCCACCCAGGGCTACTGCCGGGTGGTGATCGAGCCCAAGCTGGCCAAGTACCGCGCCGGCGCGCGCACCGCCACCGGCGAAGCGGCCGCTCCCGGCGGCACCGACAGGACCGGCGCTTGACCGCTACCGTGCGTCTCCAGCCGGGGCGGGAGAGCTCGCTCCTCCGCCGCCACCCGTGGGTGTTTTCGGGCGCGGTGGCGTCGGTCGAGGGCTCGCCCGAGCCGGGGGAGACCGTCGAGGTGCGCTCGGCATCCGGCGATCTCCTCGGGCTGGGGGCCTTCTCCCCCGCGTCCCAGATCCGCGTCCGTCTGTGGACGTTCGCGTCATCCAAGAGGGCCGAGGACGGGGGGCACGCCGGCGACCCCGAGGGCCCGTCAGTGGGTCCGGAGCTCTTCCGCGCGCGCATCGAGCGCGCCGTGCGTTCGCGGCTGCCCGTCGCCCCGGACCGGGAGCCGGCCGGCCGCCGGCTGGTCTACGCCGAGTCCGACGGCCTGCCCGGGGTGATCGTCGACCGCTACGGACGCTTCCTGGTCCTCCAGATCCTCTCCGCCGGGGCGGAGCGGTGGCGGGACGAGATCGCGGACGCCCTGCGCTCCGTGGTCGCCTCGACGGCCGAGGTCGAAGGGATCTGGGAGCGCTCGGACGCCGACGTGCGCGCCAAGGAGGGCCTGGCACCGCGCACCGGGCTCGTCTCGGGCGTGGAGCCGCCGGAGCTGGTGGAGATCCGGGAGGGGACCTGCCGGCACCTGGTCGACCTCCGGGCCGGCCACAAGACCGGCTTCTACCTCGACCAGCGCCGCAACCGGGAGGAGGTCGCCCGGCTGGTGGCGGAGGGGACCCTGCCCGCGGCGCCGCGGGTGCTCAACTGCTTCGCCTACAGCGGCGCCTTCGGTCACGCCGTGCTGTCCGCTCTCGCGGCCGCAACAGCCGGGTCGGCCCCCGGGGAGCCGACCGCCAAGGTCACCCACGTCGAGTCGTCCGCCGACGCCCTCGCCCTGCTCCGCCGGACCGCGGAGGTCAACGGCTTTCCCGCGGAGGCCGTCGAGACCGTCGAGGGGAACGTCTTCTCGGTCCTCCGGGGCTTCCGGGCCGAGGCCGATCGAGACGAGGCGCGGCGGTTCGACCTGGTGATCCTCGACCCCCCGAAGTTCGCCGACTCGCGCCGCCGCCTCGAGGCCGCGGCCCGCGGCTACAAGGACATCAACCTCCTCGCCTGCCAGCTCCTCGCGCCGGGCGGGCTGCTCGCCACCTTCTCCTGCTCCGGGCTGCTGGCGCCCGAGCTGTTCCAGAAGATCGTCGCCGACGCCGCCCTCGACGCCGGGCGCGACGCGCGCATCCTCCACCACCTCGACCAGGCGGACGACCACCCGGTCGCCCTGCCGTTCCCGGAGGGGCGCTACCTGAAGGGACTGATCTGTCGCGTCTGGTAGGGGCCGTCAGTCGCGCGGCGTCACGTTCTTGATCGGCCGCTCAGGCTCCGCCTGCTCCGAGCCGCCGCGCGGCTCCGGGCGCAGGGAGCCCAGGATGACGGTCAGCAGGCCGAGCAGGATCTCGTCGATGAACGGGATGACGTCCGGCACGACGAGGTCGATGAGGAACAGTACGAGCACGGCCATGAAGAGCTGCGGGTAGCGGAAGCGGCCGGCGATCCGCTGCACCAGGCTGCTGACCGGCGAAGGCATGGCGGCAGCTTACCGCAACCCCGCCCTGTCGCCATCCAGCGTCGTCACTCGTCGTCGCGGAGGAGCTGCGCCGGCCGGCCGCGGGACGCGTGGAGGGCCGGCCGCAGGCAGCCGAGGATCGCCGCCGCGGCGATCAGCGCGGCGGCCGCGACGACGAGCATCCCCGTCGCCAGCGGGTCGACGCCGCCGAGGAAGGTGGCCACGGACGGGCGCAGCACCAGCACGACCGCGACCACCCCGACCAGCGCCCCGACCGTGATCCAGCGCCCCGTCTCCGACAGGACCAGGCGGACGATCCGGGCCCGCTCGGCACCGAGGGAGAGGCGGACGCCGAACTCCCGCAGACGCCGGCGCACCGAGTAGGCCATGACGCCGTGGATGCCGATCACCACCAGCGCCAGGGTCAGCAGCCCGAGCACCACCAGGAGGCCGGTCGACGCGCGCTCGAGCCAGAGTGCCTCGGAGACGAAGTGGTCCATGGTGTCGACGTCGGCGAGCGGCAGGGCCGGGTCGAGGTCGTGGATCGTGCTGCGCAGGGCGGGCAGGATCGCCGCCGGATCGCCGGCCGTGCGCACGTGGAGCGTCGCCGACGACGGCAGCGACTGACTGAACGGGACGTAGATGAAGAACTGGGGGTCCTCGTGGATGTAGCGGACCTTGGAGTCCTCCACCACCCCGATCACCTCGATCGCCGGCTCGTCGGGATAGTCGAAATGGAAACGCTTGCCGACCGCGCTCTCCCCCGGCCAGGCGATCTCGGCCATGCTCCGGTTGATCACGGCGACCGGCGGCCCGCCCGGCAGGTCGGAGGCGTCGAAGTCGCGCCCCTCCAGCAGGCCGATGCCGACCGTCGAGAAGAACCCGGGCACCACGGCGTTGGTCCGGTGCCACAGGCGCCCGCCACCGCTCGCCGCCTCCTGGCTGCCGTCGAGGAAGACCTGGCGCTGGAGGACCGAGCCCCGCAGCAGCCGGTTGGCCGACAGGGTCGCGCCGTCGACGCCGGGCAGGGCACGCACCCGATCGAGCAGGTCGTCGTAGAGCTCCCGGACCCGGGCGTCCTCGTAGCCCTGATCCCCCGGCGCCAGCGTCGCCACCGCCAGCCGGTGGGGGTCGAACCCGAGGTCGATGGTCCGCTCCTGCTCCAGGTGCCGGAAGAAGAGGCCGGCCGCCACCAGGGCGGTCATCGCCAGCGCCACCTGGCCGATCAGCAGCAGACCACCGGGACGCAGAGGCGACCCGCCCGTCGACGTCACATCGGACGCGCCCGCGATCTGCCGCCCCAGGTCGGCGCGCGCCGTCCGCCAGGCGGGCAGCACCCCCGCCAACACGAAGACCGCGGCGGCGATGGCGAACGCCCAGGTGAGGCGCAAGCCGTCGAGGCCCAGGTCGAGGCCGCTGTCCGCGAACCGGGGCGGCCGGAACTTCCAGAGCAGACCGAGGGTCCAGCGTGCGACCGGTAGCGCCAGCACGCCGCCGGCGGCGAACAGCAGCAGGTTCTCCCCGACGAGCTGGCCGATCAGGCGGAGGCGCGAGCCGCCGAGAACCTGGCGCACGGCGAGCTCCCGGCGCCGCTCCAGCCCGCGCAGCAGCAGCAGGACCGCCACGTTGAGGCAGCTCACCAGCAGGACGATGCCGCCGGCCAGGGCCAGGACTCTGGCGTAGCCGACGTAGCTCGGGCGCTCGCGCGGGATCATCACCCCTTCGAGCAGCGGCTCGACGCCGGTCCCCAGATCCTCCTCCAGCTTCGGGTACTCGCCCTCGAGCTGGTGGCTGATCTCCATCAGCTCGGCGGCGGCGCCGTCGCGGGAAACCCCGGGCGCCAGCCGGCCGAAGGCCTCGAACAGGGCGGCGTCCCGCGCGCCGTAGAGGTCTCCCGCCGGTCCCAGCTCCTTGTAGGTCGGCAGCGGCACCCACAGGTCCACGTCGACGTGCAGCTTGGTTCCCCGGAAGCCACGCGGCCCCACGCCGACGATGGTGTACGGCCGGCCGTCGAGCCGCACGGTCGAGCCGAGCACCTTCGGGTCGGCCCCGAAACGCCCCTCCCAGGTGCTCCGGCTGAGCACGGCGACCCGGACCAGGGATGCGTCGTCGGTCTCCTCCGGGGTGAAGAACCGCCCCAGAGACGGCTGGAGGCCGAGCACGTCGAGATAGCCCGCGGTCGCGAACATCGCCGTGGCGCGGATCGGGCGGCTCCCCTCGGACGAGCCGAAGGAGAGGTTGGTCGGCGTCCAGGTGAACAGCTCGAGGCCGCTCAGCACGTGGTTGCGCGCCACCAGGTCGCGGAAGCTGGCCGGCGACAGGCGGAGGCGGCCGCTGTACTCGCCGTTGTCGGCACGCACCGTGCGGAAGACCGACACCAGGCGGTCCAGGCCCTCGACCGGCAGCGGATGGACGAACAGGGCGTCGACGAGGGAGATCACCGCCGTGTTGACCCCGATCCCCAGGACCAGGGAGAGCACGACGACGAGGCTCAGCGTCGGCCGCCGCCGGTGGGGACGGAACCAGAGAAGAAGTTGTCGCCAGGGGTGTCCCATGCAGATCCTCACTCCGGCCCGGCCGGTCAGGCCGACCCGCCGACCGACCCGCAGATCGCGCCGATCGACAGATCGCCTCTCGGCTATGCCAGATTTCGCGAGGAGACTACAACAAGTGAATTTTTCTGACCACCTCGGACCCGGAACCGAACCACACGGAGACGACGCGTGGGCATGGCGCCGCCCGGAGCGGCGTTGCCCGGCGCCGGCTCCGGGAGTTCTCGAAGAGGAGAACGAGCTTTCGCGCGCCGCGCGGATCGGTTGTGGAAGAAACGATGCGCGGGGCCGCGGCGTGCCGTCCGAGGCCGACGGGGGCACGGGCCGGATAGCGAGGGACGCACCGATCCGGACGAGGGAGCGCGGTGTCGCTCAGACCGAGGGCGGCCGCCGCAAGGAGGGATCGGCGGGGTGGCCGGAGGGGCTCAGTCGCCCTCGACCAGCAGGCCGAGGAGGTCGGAGGTGGTGATGATCCCCACCACCCGCCCCTCCTCGATGACCAGCAAGCGGTGCACGTGGTTCTTGAGCATGGTCATCGCCACCTCGGCCACGGTGGCGTCCTCCGTGACCGAGTAGAGCTCCGGGTTCATGATCTCGCCGACCAGCACCTCGCCCTGCTCGTCTTCGAGCTCGAGCTCCTCGCGGGCCTCGTCGGTGAGGCCGGTCTCCCAGCTCTGGGCGAAGAAATCGATGCTGCCGGAGCCCTCGTCCTCGCCGTCGTCCTCGCCCGCCGCCGCGTCGGCGATGTCGACCACCGACACCACGCCGACCAGGCACCCCTGCCGGTCGACCACCGGCGCACCGGTGATCTCGTTGTCCATCAGGAACGAGGCCAGATCCCGGACGGTCATGTCCTCGGGAACGGTCAGGACTTCCGGGTTCATCAGGTCGACGGCGGTGATCGGTCGCATGCCACTGTTCGTACCACAAACCGCGAGCCCGGAGAACACCGATTCGGGTGGCGACCACCTGCGATACAGTCCCTCCGTTCCCACTCCCAACTCGTCTCGGCCGGCTCCCTGCCATGCCGGAGACCCGATCCAGCGATCCCATCGCGTTCTGCCCCAGGAGAGACTCGATGACCCGACCGGCTCGTTCCCTTGTCCTCGCCCGCCTCCCGCTCGCCACGCTCGGCGCCCTGCTGCTCCTCTCTGTCCTCGTCCCCCGGCCCGCTCCCGCCGCTCCGGCCCCTCCCGCCGCCGAGGGGGTCGACCTGGACGCCTTCAACCGGATCCGCGCCGAAGGCCTCGAGCACTCCCAGGCGATGGACATCGCCGAGTCGCTGACCACCGAGGTCGGCGCCCGGCTCACCGGCTCTCCCCAGATGAAGCAGGCCAACCAGTGGGCCCTCGACAAGTTGACCGGTTGGGGCCTCGAGAACGCCCACCTGGAGAGCTGGGGGCCGTTCGGCCGGGGCTGGAGCTTCTCCAAGACCTCCGTGCACCTGGTCGAGCCGCTCCAGGTCCCGCTGATCGCCCTGCCCCAGGCGTGGACGCCCGGCACCGAAGGCCCGGTGCGCGGCGAGGTTCTGCGGGTCGACATCGAGGACCAGGACGACCTGGACGCGCTCCACGGCAAGATCGGCGGCAAGATCCTGCTGCTCGACGACTCCCGCCCCTTGCGCGACCGGGACGAGCCCCAGCTCGAGCGCTACGACGCCGACAAGCTCGCCGACCTCGAGGATTTCGAGATCCCGGAGGGGCGGCACGGCGACTGGCGCACGCGGTTCCGCAAGCGGTGGGAGCTGCAGAAGAAGATGAACCGGGCCTTCGCCGAGGAAGGCGTGCTCGCGACGATCGAGATCAGCTCCCGTGACGGCGGCCTGGTGCGGGTCGGCAGCGGCGGCTCGCGCTGGCCCGACGAGAGCGTCGGCGTGCCGTCGCTGATCATGGGAGCCGAGCACTACAACCGGCTGGTCCGCCTCTACGAGCTGGCCGGCGGCGAGATCCTGCCGAAGGAGAAGGCGACGGATGACGACGCGGCCGACGACGGCGCGCAGCGCGCTGACGAGGACGGGGCCGCCGCCGAGGCCGCGGACGACACGACCGGCCAGGAGGAGGCGAAGCACCAGATCCCGGTGCTCGAGGTCGACGTCGCCACCCGCTTCTGGGACGACGATCCGATGTCCTACAACACGATCGCGGAGATCCCCGGCACCGACCTGGCCGACCAGGTGGTCATGCTCGGAGGTCACCTCGACTCGTGGCACGCCGGCACCGGCGCCACCGACGACGGCGCCGGCGTGGTGATCGCCATGGAGGCGGTGCGTATCCTCCAGGCCGCGGGCCTCCACCCGCGCCGTACCATCCGCGTCGCCCTCTGGTCGGGTGAAGAGCAGGGGCTGCTCGGCTCCCACGCCTACGTCGCCCAGCACTTCGCCTCCCGCCCCGAGCCGGAGGGCGAGGAGGCCGAACGGATTCCGTCGTGGCTGCGCAAGCCGACCGGCCCGCTCACCGTCAAGCCGGAGCACAAGACGCTCTCCGCCTACTTCAACGTCGACAACGGCGGCGGCAAGCTCCGCGGCATCTACACCCAGGGCAACGTCGCCGTGGCGCCCATCTTCGCCGCCTGGATCGAGCCGCTCCGCGACCTCGGGGTGACGACCGTCACCAACAACTCCACCGGCTCCACCGACCACGTGTCGTTCGACCGGGTCGGCCTGCCCGGGTTCCAGTTCATCCAGGACGACCTCGACTACTTCTCCTCCACCCATCACACCAACGCCGACACCTTCGACCACCTGGTGCGCGAGGACATGGTCCAGGGGTCGGTGGTGCTGGCGTCGTTCGTCTGGCAAGCGGCAAACCGGGACGAGATGATCCCGCGCAAGCCGATGCCCAAGGACGAGGAGAACAGCGATTAGGCGCCGCGAATGAGCCGCCACCGCTCCCCCTGGGCGGGCTGGGCGAACGCCGAGGTCTACGACGCCTTCGTCCGCGAGGGCTCGATCTACCGTTCGCTCAACGAGCACCTGGCGGCGGTGGCCCGGATCGTCTCCGCCCGCCGGGTGCTCGACCTGGCGTGCGGTGCCGGCGCGACCGCCGAAGCCTGCCTGGCGAAGCTGCCCTCCGACGGCACCGTGGTCGGTGTGGACGCTTCGGAAGCGATGGTCTCCCTCGCCCGCAGCCGCGTCCTCGACCCCCGTGCCCGGTTCGAGGTCGCCGCCGCGGCGGCGATCGAACGGGTGGTCGCCGGCCCGTTCGACCGCGCGGTGTCGAACGCCGCCTTCTGGCAGTTTCCCACCCGCCGGCCGGTCCTCGAAGCCCTCGGACGGCTGCTCGAGCCGGAGGCGCTCCTGGCGTTCAACGTCCCGGCGGAGCGGGTCGCCGGCGAGCCGTCGCCGATCCACCCGTTCCAGGTCGCCCTGGCAAGGGAGATCGAGGCCTCGACCGGCCGGCCGTTCCCGCGGACCCCGACGACCCTCGACCCGGACCGGCTCGAGCGCCGGCTCTCCGAGGCGGGGTTCGAGCCGGCCGGGCACGAGCGCTTCGAGGTCCGCTGTCGCCAGCAGGAGCTGATGGAGCTGATGGAGATCCCGGCCATGCTCCAGCCGATCACCCCGGGCCTGTCCGAGGCCGAGCGGCAGGCCGCCCTGGAGAAGGCCCGGGAGCGCTCCGACCCGGCGCAACCGGTGGTCGTCCCCTGGCTCTACTTCGTCGCCCGGCGCCGCTGACCGCTCCGACCTCTCCCCACGGGCCGGCCGCCGTCTCACCGGTGGCCGCAACCCCCGTCGTCGAAGTACTTTCGACAGAACGGACACCCCTCGACCGGGACCCAGGACGGCAGCCACTCGGCCAGGCGGTAGTAGCGGTCGCGGACCGGCACGAGGACGTCCTGCCGGTAGGCCTCGTAGCGGAAGCCGTCACCCACCAGCAGGTGGAGTGTGACGCCGTGGAACGGCAGCTCCTCGACCTGGACTCGCTCGAACCACGGCCGGTAGCGCTCCGGTTCGAACGGACGCTTGGAGAGCGCCACCACACGATCCCCCTGCCAGGTCCGGAAATCGGTCAGGAAGTCGTCCTCCCGGGCGTAGTGGGTTCCCGGGCCCAGGACGGCGACCGTCTCGCCCCGGGCATAGGAGAGGATCGAAGCCAGGCTGTACCCGGTGGCCGCCAAGTGGGTCGAGTGGGTCCCCGGCCTCTCGCCCAGGATCGGCGCCAGGCGCTCCAGCAGCTCGTCCGCGTGCTCCATGGTCACCATCGACCGGTAGAACCCGGCGTCGCGCCAGGCGGTCGACGGCGCCAGGGCCGCCGCGCCCACCACCGTCACCTGAAGACCGGAAAAGACCGCCAGGAACAGCGCCGTCCGCTTCAGCGCACGGCGGTCGAGGACCGGCTGGAGGACGAGGAAGAAGAACGGAAAGAAGGCCAGCGCCCAGTAGGCGCCGAACACCTCGGTCAGGGCGAACAGGAGCAGCACCGACATGGGGACGCCGAACGCCGCCGCGGCGACCCGAAACGGTGGCCGGGCGAGGGCCCGGGCGAGCTCCCGGCGGCGCCGGACGAGCCACCAGAGGACCGGCGGCGTCGCCATGTAGAGCACCGTCGCGCCGTAGAACAGCAGGTTCCGCGGCACCGAGTAGTTGTGCTGCTCGCCGACGTGCCGCGACCAGAGGTTGAAGACCACGTTCGCCCAGCAGTTCTCCGCGTTCCAGACCAGGTTGAACACGATCGCGGGCGCGGCGGCGGCGAGCAGCACACCGAAGCCGACGCTCCGGCGCCGCCCGGGCAGCCAGCGGCGGAGAGAGCCGGCCCCGGTCCCGTCAGCGGTCCCCTCTCCCGACGAGCCCAGCCACCAGACGAGGTACCCCAGGCCGAGGAGCACCGCCAGGTACTTGGACAGGAACGCCAGGCCGAGGGCGAGGCCGGACACCGCGTACCACCGCAGGTCGTCGTCCTCCGCCGCCCGCATCAGTGCCACGCCCGAGAGGAACGAGAACAGGACCAGCGGCGTGTCGGTGAGGACGAACACCCCGACCAGGTGGATCGGCAGCAGGAGAAACAGCAGGCCGACCCAGTAGGCCCGGGTCGCGTCGTCCCGGTCGAGGCTGTGCGGCCTCCGGGCGAGGAGTGCGACGGCCGAGAGCGCCATGACCGAGGAGAGCAGCACGCTCGGCAGGCGGAGCCAGGCCAGGCCGTGCCCCACGCGCAGCATGGCGGCGAGGATCCAGCCGACCAGCGGCGGATGGTCGTAGTACCCGAGGGCCGGGTGGGCCCCCCAGAGGAAGAAGTAGGCCTCGTCGCCCAGGACCGGCACGGCCGCGGCCAGGACCAGCTTGATCGCCAGGGTCGCGGCGAAGAGGCCCCAGAAGAGGCGCCGGACCCGGGGATCCGGCGCGGGGCGCGCGGGCAGCTCGGCGAGGGACTCCATGGGGCGCCGAGATGCTAGCAGCCACGAGGCCCTCGGCGGCTCCGCGGAGACCGGGGCCCGGCAAGGCGGGAGGGCTTGCGGTCGATGGAAGGGAGAGAGAGGTGGGGCCGGAGGACGTGCCTCCGGCCCCGGGGAAGTGATCGGCCGTCTACCGGTCGGACGGCGCGGCCGGAACGCCGCGCTTCTCGAGCTGATCGGCCGCCCGCAGCAGATCCTGGCGCCCGAACGAGCTCGACGTCATCTGCTGGAGCTTGAACGGCCGGGTGACGTAGGCGTCGGTCATCGGCCGGCTCAGCCCGTTGGGCATGGCACCGGTCGTGGTCAGCGCCACGGCGCCCAGGCGCAGTCGCCCGGAGACCCTGCGGTCGTGGAACATGAGGCCGTAGAACGACAGATCCACCCAGTGGATTCCCGGCTCGAGCTCGACCGCCGCCTGGGCCCAGCCCACCGGCGCGCCGCTCATGGTGTGGAGGGTGCCCTCCAGGTGGAAGCGGCCGGCACGCTCGACCTCCACCTGGGCGGAGACGATCAGGTTGCCGCCCTTGACCCCGTCGCGGAACTCACCGGTCAGCCGGGCCCACGGCGAGGTGTACAGGAAGCCGGCGGCCACCGTCCGGAAGTCGCCGTCGTCGAGGGTGGCGTGCACCTGGACCAGGTACGCCTGGGCCAGCTTGGGGGTCTGCCCCTCGGGCAGCGTGAAGCGGGCCGAGAAGACGCCGTCGTGGGCGTGGGCGTCCGGCTCCACACCGTCGTCCAGGTAGGTCACCTCACCGATCGTCCGGCCGGCCGCGTCCTGGACCTCGCCGGTGATCGCGACGGCCTGCTTGCCGGGCCCTTCGAGGCGGGCGAACAGGTCGACCGGCTCCGGCGCCTCGAACGCCACGGCGCCGCTCCAGACGCTCAGCCGCGGCATGGCGCCGTCCGGGCCGCCGAGGGAGTGCCGGCTCGGCGTGTAGCGGTCCATCACCGGATCGGGGTGTCCGGCCTCGATGGCGTGGGAGCTCGCGGGGTAGCGCGCCGCCTGGCGGTAGCTGGCGGCCGCCTGCAGGGCGAACGGAGTCGGCGCATCGCTCTTGCCCTGGGCGCTCGCCGGCAGGGCGAGGACCATGGCGGACAGGGCCGACAGGGAGAGGGCCACCGGGACGAGGAGAAGGACGAGGCGTCGGGTCGTGGTTCTGATCTCGGTCATCGGTCGTCTCCGTCTAGTAGAGCAGGCTGACCAGCTCGGCCGAGGTCATGGAGCTGGCCACCGTCGTGTTCGGGGCGCAGGGCGAGCCGCTGCAGGTCCAGATGCCGTCGGGGATCGCTTTGCGGGTGTCGGCATCGGACGCGTTGCGGATGTCGTCGTGGTTCTCGTGGGCGCCGTCGAGGTTGAAGAAGCCGCTCGACTCCTGCTTGGCGCTGTTGCCACAGACGTTCGAGTTGTCGTAGCTCGAGGTCGCGCTGCCGTTGCAGGCGTAGATCGAGGCGTACTGGACGACCCCGTCGTCCTCACCGGAGAGGCAGGCGCTGGCGCCGAAGATCGCCTCGTAGCCGCCGGTCAGGTAGATGTTGCGTGCCGGGGCGTTGGCGTAGGTCTTGACCTGGACCGAGTCGCTGCTCCGCAGCCAGTAGGTGGCGTCGTCGCAGTCCTGGATGAACAGGGCGATGAAGTTGCAGAGGAAGCTCGAGCTGCCGCAGACTGCGTCCGCGCCCTCGGAGCCGCGGTGGGCGCCGGAGAGCGAGACCACCAGGCTGATGCGGCTGGCGACGGTGCTGTAGGGGCCGTTGTAGTTGTAGTTCGGGTCGGAGGAGTCGTTGTTCCCCAGGATGAAGTCCATCACCGGACCGCCCATGGAGTGGGCAACGACCCAGAACGTCCCGCCCTGGGCGGCGGTCAGGGCGCAGCGGTTGCCGCCGCCGTCCGCCCCGCCGTTGGTGGCGTTGACGATCTCGTTGGCCACCTCACCGGCCGCCTGGGACTCGTAGTACGGCCGGCTGCCGTTGTAGCCGACGACGTAGTACGACGCCTGGAAGTTCTTGGTCGCGGTGCGGATGAAGTCGTGGGAGCCGCTGATCCAGTAGTTCCTGGCGGCGTTCCAGTTGGTGTAGGTGTCGGTGTTCGTCTGCTTGCCGTGGACGAAGATCAGGCACGGGTCGGCGGCGTGCGCCGCGGGCGGCGCGGCGAGCACCGCGACGGCCACCAGCGCCAGGCAGAGAAGCGTCCATCGGAGAGGGGAACGGATCAACACAGTCCTCCTTCGGGTCGGCGCGGGTCCCCGCACGGGGCGACCCACGGGTTCGGGGTCCTGGGGTCCAAGATCTAGAACCTCCAGAATTTTCGTACTCTCTACTCCCTAGGGTATGACCGGAGCCGGCGATCGGGACAGGCACCCCGCGGCGCGGTCCCCGGCGTCCGACGAAGACCGACAGGGCACCGGCGCGCCGACGACACGAGGTGGCGAGCCCGGACGATGGCGGCCACCCTCCCGGCGGCCTAGGCTGTCGGCCATGGCGTCTCTCGACTCTCTCCTTCGCGCCGTCGTCGAGCACGGCATGGACTCGCTGGTCCTGGAGCCCGGGCACCTGCCCAGGCTGCGTCGGAAGGGCCAGGAGCGATCCGTGACCAAGACGCGTCTCGACGGGGAGCTGATCCGCCGCCTCGGAGAAGAGGTGGCGGACAGACCGGTGCCCGATCCTGGCAGCAACCCGGCAGGTGAAGTGCCATGGGAGTTCGTGTACCGGTTGGACGGGACGCCGTTCCATTTCAAGGGGCAGCCGGGCCCCCGGGGTTGGACCCTGGAGGCCCGGCCGTCTCTCCCGCCCGAGAGCTCACCGATCGACCTACCCGAAACCAGACCCTCCGGCATCCCGCATCCGGGAAGCGCCGTGAGGTTCCCCCAAGCCGGCCCCGCGGTATCTTCCGGTGCC
The DNA here is from genome assembly GCA_963843755.1 of uncultured Acidobacteriota bacterium. Lineage (GTDB taxonomy): Bacteria > Acidobacteriota > Thermoanaerobaculia > Multivoradales > DATKCC01 > CAWJLS01. Next base: position 415,779 of record CAWJLS010000005.1, on the reverse strand, counting down.
CGGGGCCGGCGCCTTTCCTCGCTGGACGACCTGTTGACCGAGATCGTCTCCAAGGGTGCGTCGGACCTCCACCTCTCGCCCGGGCAGCCGGTCCGGGCACGGATCGACGGCGACCTCAAGCCGCTCGATCTCGAAACACCCGATCCGGACAGACTGCGGGAGCTGATCGCCACCATCGTGCCGCCCGACCGGCGCGAGGAGTACCTCGGGAGCTGCGACGCCGACTTCGGCTACGAGATCACCGGGGTCGCGCGGTTCCGGGTCAACCTGTTCCGCGATCGCCTCGGGATGGGCGCCGTGATGCGCCAGATCCCCGAGACCATCCCGTCCGCCGACGACCTGGGCCTGCCGCCGGCGGTCCGCGAGCTGGCGGCCCTGCCCAAAGGGCTGGTGCTGGTCACCGGACCGACCGGCTCGGGCAAGTCGACCACCCTGGCCGCCCTCCTCGACCTGGTCAACCGCACCCGGGACGACCACATCATCTCGATCGAGGACCCGATCGAGTTCGTCCACCCGTCGAAACGCTGCATGGTCAACCAGCGGGAGGTGGGCGCCCACACCGACTCCTTCGCCCGCGCCCTCCGCGCGGCCCTGCGCGAGGACCCGGACGTCGTGCTGGTCGGCGAGATGCGCGACCTCGAGACGACGTCGATCGCCATCGAGACGGCCGAAACCGGCCACCTGGTGTTCGGCACCCTGCACACCACCTCGGCCATCTCGACCATCGAGCGGCTGATCAACCAGTTCCCGGCCGACCGCCAGGAGCAGGTCCGCCTGATGCTGGCCGACAGCCTCAAGGCGGTCATCTCCCAGAACCTGCTGAAGCGGATCGGCGGCGGACGGGTCGCCGCCCAGGAGATCCTGATCTGCAACCGCGCGGTCGGCAACCTCATCCGGGAGAACAAGGCCTACCAGATCACCTCGATCATGCAGACCGGCAAGGCGCGCGGCAACGTGGTCCTCAACGAGGCTCTGCTGGCGCTGGTCAAGAGCAAGACGGTCGAGGCGCGGGAGGCCTACCTCAAGGCGGTCGACAAGGAGGACCTGCTCAACCGCCTGCGCACCGAAGGGATCAAGGTGGAGCTGGGCGAGGCGGCCGACGAGACGCCGCGCGAGGAGTCGGCGGCATGAGCTTCGGCATCACCTCGACCCTGCTGTCGGTCCGGGTGAACCCTCTCGGCGCGGCACCGTTCGAGGGCGGCATCTTCCTGCGCGACGCCACCTCGGCCAGCCGGGAGCCGGAGACCCTCGGCTCGCGCCTCAACGAACCGGGGGTGAGCTTCCTGCCCCTGTCGATCGACGGCCGGATCGAGATGCTCCATCTCGGCGCCGTCGCCTTCTTCGAGCGCACAGGCGATCTGCCCGAGATCGACCGCCTGCGGGAGATGGAGGTGCGCGGCACACCGGTGGCCATCACGCTCACCGACGGCGGCGTGCTGCGCGGCGATCTCCTGGCCATGACCCGGCCGGAAGGAAGGCGGCTCTCCGACCTGCTCAACCACGCCGACCGGTTCTTCCTGGTGCTCGACCGCTCCCGGGCGCTCTACGTCCGGCGCGAGGCGGTCCTGCGGGTCCGGAGCACCGAGATCCGCGGCGAGATCCGCGGCCTCTGAAACGCGCGCCGGGTGACCGGCCGGGCCGCTCCGGAGGGGATCACTCCGCCCCGTCGGTCCAAGGAGTGAGGTCGAGGTCGACCGAGAGCAGGAGGCCGGCCGCGTCCAGCATCTCGGCCGCCGCCCCGTCCAGGCAGAGCTCCTCCCGGTAGAGGGTCTCGAGCCCTGCCGCGATCGCCTCCTCCCGGTTCGCCCCGCCCAACCCTTCCAGCCGGCGGACCAGGGCGACCGCCCGCTCCTCCAGCGGCGACGGCGGGAACAGGCGCCCCTCCTCCGTCGCCGTGCCGGTGCTCGCCACCGCACGGTACTTGGCAAGGAACGAGGCGGCCGTCGGCAGGTGCAGGTGAAGGATCGACGGGCCGAGCAGCAGGGGCCCCGAGCCGGTCGCCCCGCTCTCCCCTCCCTCGTCACCGTCGTCGAGTCGCCAGCCGTGGACCCCCGCCGCCGCGCGCCCCTTCTCCACCGCCACCGCGGACTTGCCGTTCCAGTAGGCGCGGAAGTAGGGACGGGGCCCCTCCTGCTCCATGGCCAGGGCACCGATCAGCCGCCGCCACCCGATCGGTCCGAGCCGTTGCGCGGCGATGCGCGGGTTGCATTTGAAGCGGACCGGGCCGTGCGCCCCGCGCGTCAGCAGCAGCTCGTGGTTCGGGTAGCGAACCGCAGACCAGTCGTCCGGTCCCTCACGCCGAAGCTCCTCGAGCGCGGCCAGGTGCTCCGCCAGGCTCGCCCCGCCGCGCGCCGCCCCTTCGAGCAGGAAGAGCTCGTCGTCGTCCAGGTGGAGCAGCCAGTCGAGGGGCCGGCCCGATCGATCGGCCCCCAGCTCGCCCCGCCGGGCGGCGGCCAGGGCGGCGGTGGCGTGCAGGGCCTGACGGGCCGCCACGGCATCGGTCGCGGGCCCCCGCCCGGCCGCCTCGGCGAGCGCCGCCTCCCCCTCCACCGAGGCACGGCGCTCCGCCGCCTCCCGCGAGCTCCAGACCGTCAACCGATCCGGTGGTGCCAGGCGTCCGGACAGGCGTCCGGCCAAGCGCCGGGCGGCCTCCTCCCCTCCGGGCGGTGTCGCCTCGTCGAGCACCACCAGCAGGTGGTCGAACCCGAGGTCGAGGTGATGGCGGCACCAGCCCTCGAGCCGGCGTCCGACCCGCGAGGTGGTGCAGACGATCCCCGCGCGAGCCTCCGTCCGCGCCGGCCGGACCGCGCGGGTCGCCGCCCTCGGACCGACGGCGGGCGCGCCGCCGGACGCCACGGGGCTCGGCACCGGCTCGAGCCTCGTGACCAGGACGGTCCCCTCCGGCACCGGCACCTCCCCCGCCAGCGGTTCGAGCACCTCGGCCGGCGTCGGCTCCGGCGCGTCCGGGACGATCGGCACGGGCCGGGCCGCGTCCGAGAGCCAGACCACCATCGCCCAGCGGTCGGGGCCCGGCCGGAGCGGCAGCACCTGGTGCACGACCCGGCGGGCGTCGAAGAGCGCCATGGTGCCTCCGGCCGTCGGCACCGTCTCCGGCGCACCGCCGGCTCCGGGCCGTCCCGGGCCCCAAAGGCTGAGCTCGCCGCCGGCACAGGGTGCGCCGGGTGCGTTCAGGTAGGTGACGACGGCGAGCGCCCGGGCGTTGTCCTGCTCGCCGCCCGGGTTGTCCAGGTGCGGCGCGAACCCCCGTCCCGGTGCCGCGTACCGGGTGAGCATGGCGCTCATGGGAGCGTGGAGCGCGCCCGGCAGGTCGGCGGCGATCCGCTCCGCCAGACCGTGCAGCAGCCACTGGGCGAGGGTGGCGACCGACGGCGCGGCCGCCAGCAGCTCCGGCTCCAGCCCGGTGACGTAGGCCACCCGGTCGCTGCGCGCGGCCGACTCCCGGTTCTCCGAGCCGACCCCGCCGCGGACCAGCTCCAGCACGCCACCCCGGCCGAGGGCTTCGAGCTCACCGTGGATCGTGGCCACCAGGTCCGGCGCGAACGCCTCGGGAAGCACCGACCAGCCCGGTCCGCTCGGCGCGCTCAGGGCGGCGACCAGATCCTCGGCCTCCGGCAGCGCGCCGCCCGCCCCACGCGGCCGCAGGGTCGCGCCCAGCGCCGTCCACACCCGCTCCGGCGTCCGCGGCGGCGGCAGTGGGCGCCACCAGAGGGGGGTCTCCGGCCGCCACAGCCCGTCTCCGTGAAGCCGCTCCTCCAGGCGCTCCAGCAGAGCGCGGAGGGCGGGTGCGGTCGACGCCGGCAGGGCGCCGGCCTCGGCGGCGCTCCCGGCCACCTCCAGCAGCCGCCGCGGCCCCCACCCCTCCTGGTCCGCGGCCGGCCCACGGCGGATCGCCGCCACCAGGGCGGCCCGGAAGAGCCGGTCGAGGCCGGACGGCGCGCCGAGCCGCCGGAGCCCGGGCACGAGATCGGCGAGCGCCGAGTCGCCCGCCGCCTCACCCGCCGAGTCACTCGCCGAGCCGGCCGCCGATCCGGCCGCCAGGAGCGCCACGAGCCGCTCGAACGGGCTCGGTCGGTCCAGCCCCGCCCCGGCCCCGTCCCGGGCGCCCCGTCCGGTGCCCGAACGGCCGCCGGACGGGGGCCGAACCGGGCGGTTGTCGTCGGATGGATGCGTCATGAACGGCCGGCACTTTAGCAGGTGGTGGGCGTCTCGCGCTGGTATTCTGCACCCCCAGCGCCAACCAGATTCTCCCACGGAGGACCGCGATGACTCTGACCCCGCCCCGTGCCGCCGCGCCGGCCCTGATCGGACTGCTCTGCCTGCTCGGATCGACCCTCGCCCCGGACCTGCTCCGCGCCCAAGGGCACCCCCCGGGTCCGTCGGGCGGCGGAGCGTCCACGGACCAGGAGCTGCTGCAACCCGAGCCCGCGACCTGGCCGGTCAGGAAGGAGCTGGTCGACGAGGTCCGCTCCGTCACCCATCACCAGGCGACCATCGCCGGCACCACCTTCCCGTACACCGCCACCGCCGGAACGCTCCTGCTGACGGCCGACGACGGCAAGCCCAAGGGCTCGATCTTCTACGTCTCCTACACCCGGGACGACGTCGACGACCCGGCCTCCCGGCCGGTCACCTTCTGCTACAACGGCGGCCCCGGCGCCGCCTCCCTGTGGGTCCACCTGGGCGCCTTCGGCCCCAAGCGGGTCCACCTGGGGCCCGAGGGCTTTCCCGACGAGCCGCCGCCCGGGCACCTGGAGGACAACCCGGACTCGCTGCTCGACGCCACCGACCTGGTGTTCATCGACCCGGTGTCGACCGGCTACAGCCGTGCCGTGCCGGGGGAGGACCCGGAGCAGTTCCACGGCTTCCGCCACGACGTCGAGTCGGTGGGCGAGCTGATCCGGCTCTGGCTGACCAGGAACGACCGCTGGAGCTCGCCCAAGCTGCTCGCCGGCGAAAGCTACGGCACGACGCGCTCGGCCGGCCTCTCCGGCTACCTCCAGGACCACTACGGCATGTACATCAACGGCATCGCCCTGATCTCCGCGGTGCTCAACTGGCAGACCCAGGAGTTCGCCGTCGGCAACGACCTCCCCTATGCCCTGACTCTGCCCACCTACACCGCCGCCGCCTGGTACCACGGCAAGCTGCCGGAGCGCCTGTCCGGCGACCTGCGCGCGACCCTGGACGAGGTCGAGGAGTTCGCCCGCGGTGAGTACACCCACGCCCTGATGATGGGCCGGGATCTGCCCGAGGCCGAGCGGGCCGAGGTGGTGCGCAGGCTCGCCGAGTACACCGGGCTCTCCGAGGGCTACGTCCGGCGGACCAACCTGCGCATCCGGGACGACCGCTTCTTCAAGGAGCTGCTCCGCGACCGGGGCAAGGTCATCGGCCGCCTCGACGCCCGCTTCACCACCAGCGACCGGGACTCCGCCGGTGAGCGGCCCGAGCTCGATCCGGCCGGCGCCGCCATGGACGCCTACTTCGTCTCCCTGATCAACGACTACTTGCGCACGGACCTCGGCTTCGAGAGCGACCTGCCGTTCCGCCACCTGGCCGGCGAGGTGTGGCCGTGGAACTACCACCCGGGGACCTACAAGGAGACCAACACCAACGGCTACCTGAACGTAGCCGAGACCCTGCGCCAGGCGATGAACGAGAACCCCCACCTCCAGGTGCTGGTGATGAGCGGCTACTTCGATTTCGCCACGCCCTACTTCTCCACCGACTACACGGTCGACCACATGAACCTGCCGCCGGAGATCGCGGGCAACCTGCGCACCGCCTACTACAAGGCCGGCCACATGATGTACATCCGGGAGTCCGAGCACCAGAAGTTCCGGCAGGATTTCCTCGACCTGATCCGGCGGGCGACGGAGGTCTCCCCGTGAAGCTGACGAGAGCTCTCCGACCGGTAGAATACGGCGCCATGTCGAAGACCATCCGATTCGCCACCGTCACCCTCTCCCTGCTCATCCTGACCGCCGCCTCGGCGCCGTTCCAGGCCCGGGCGCAGGCTCAGGGTGAGGATCAGGCCCAGGCCGCGCCGCTGCTCGGGTTCACCGCCGACGGCGCCGCCGCCCAGCGGGCCATCGAGCAGCAGCTCGACGCGTCCGTCGACCGCTCCAACCTGCGCTCCTGGATGGAGCACCTCGCCGCCCGTCCCCACCACGTCGGCTCACCGTGGGACCGGCAGAACGCCGAGTACATCGCCGACCTCTTCCGCTCATGGGGCTACCAGACCGAGATCGAAGAGTTCCAGGTTCCGTTCCCGGTGCCGACGGCGCGCAAGGTCGAGCTGCTCGAGCCGACCCGTTACGAGGCGTCGCTCACCGAGCCGGCACTGCCGGAGGACACCACCTCGGATCAGAAGGATGAGCAGCTTCCGCCCTACAACGCCTACTCGACCGACGGCGACGTCACCGGCGACCTGGTCTACGTCAACTACGGCGTGCCGGACGACTACGACGAGCTGACCCGGCGCGGCATCGACGTCGAGGGCAAGGTGGTGATCGCTCGCTACGGCGGCTCCTGGCGCGGCATCAAGCCGAAGGTCGCCGCCGAGCACGGCGCCGTCGGCTGCATCCTCTACTCCGACCCGCGCGACGACGGGTTCTTCGTCGGCGACGCCTATCCGAAGGGCGGCTTCCGCAGCGCCGACGGCGCTCAGCGCGGCTCGGTCATGGACATGCCGCTCTATCCCGGCGATCCGACCACGCCGGGACAGGGGTCGGTCGAAGGGGTCCAGCGGATTCCGCTGCAAGAGGCCCCGACCCTGACCAAGATTCCGGTGCTGCCGATCTCCTGGGCGGACGCCAAGCCGCTCCTGTCCGCCCTCGAGGGCCCGGTCGCCCCCGAGGACTGGCGCGGCGCCCTGCCGATCACCTACCACCTGGGCCCGGGACCGGCCAAGGTTCGCCTGGCCGTCAAGTTCGACTGGAGCACCAAGACCCTCTACGACGTCATCGCCCGCTGGCCCGGCTCCACCTGGCCCGACGAGTGGGTGATCCGCGGCAACCACCACGACGCCTGGGTCAACGGCGCCGCCGACCCGATCTCGGGGCTGGTCACCGTGCTCGAGGAGGCCCGGGTCGTCGCCAAGCTCGCCCAGGCCGGCCATCCGCCGAAGCGGACGGTGATCTACGCCGCGTGGGACGGTGAGGAGGAGGGCCTGCTCGGCTCGACGGAGTGGGTCGAGACCCATGCCGACGAGCTGCGCGCCCACGCCGCCGTCTACATCAACACCGACTCCAACTCCCGCGGGTTCCTCGGCGTCGGCGGCTCCCATTCGCTGGAGCGGCTGGTCAACCAGGTCGCCGACGACGTCAAGGACCCGGAGACGGGGGTGAGCGTCGCCGAGCGCCGGCGTGCGGTGCTGCGGGCGATGGGCGACCCGAAGACGCGGAAGGAGGCCGCCAACCGGCCCGACCTGAGGATCGGCGCCCTGGGCTCCGGCTCCGACTACTCGTCGTTCCTCCAGCACCTGGGGATCGCCTCGCTCAACCTGGGCTACGGCGGCGAGGGGGACTACGGTCAGTACCACTCGATCTACGACTCGATCTCCCACTACCAGCGGTTCATGGACACGGACTACGCCTACGGCGCGACGCTGGTCGAGACCGCCGGCCGGCTGACCCTGCGCCTGGCCAACGCCGAGATCCTCCCGCTACGCTTCGGCAACGCCGCCGACACCTACTCGGGCTATGTCGACGACCTGATGGCCTCGACGGACGCCATGCGCGAGGAGACCGACGACATCAACCAGCGGATCGACGACGGCGTCTGGCGCCTCGCCGCCGACCCGACCCGGCCCGTCCTGGCGCCCGCGCGCAAGGACCCGGTGCCCTATCTCGCCTTCGCGCCGCTCCAGAACGTGGCCAAGACCCTCGACGAGGTGGCCAAGCACTACGACGAGGCCCTGGCCGCCGCGACCGCCCGGGCGGAGCCGCTGCCGGCCGCGACCCGCGACCAGGTCGACGAGCTGCTGCGGACCGCCGAGCGCAAGCTGACCCGGCGGGAGGGCCTGCCCAAGCGCTCCTGGTACGTCCACTACGTCTACGCTCCGGGGTTCTACACCGGCTACGGAGTCAAGACGCTGCCGGCCGCCCGCGAGGCGATCGAGCAGCGGGAGTGGCGGACGGCCGAGACCCAGATTTCGGTCACGGCCGGCGTGTTGCGCGAGTACGCGGCCCAGATCCAGCGGGCCATCAACCTGCTCGACCAGGCCGCGATGGCCTCCGACTCCGAGTAAGGTCCGCGCCCCGGCGGCGGTTACGTCGCCGGGGCGCCCCCGTCTCCGGAGCCGTGCCGAGAGCCGCCTCGAGATCGAGTCGCCCCTGGGGAGGCGCTCTCGCCTTTCTCCGGGATCAGCAGCTCCTTCAGATCGACCTCCGGGTGAACGCGGTCGAGGTCGACGATCGGCGCCACCTCCGGCAGGTCGGCATTCCCCCGCCACTGCCAGATGTGCCAGCGCTCCCATCCCATGGGCAGGTGGGGCTCGTCGACGCCGTACTCCGCGATCCACAGGGGGTAGGCGCCGAACCGGCCGTCCATCTGGCGGTTCCAGAAGGTGGGACCGGTGTAGATGATCGGTCGGGTCCCGACCTCCTTCTCCACCACCTGCAGAAACGTCAGAAGCCGGTCCGCCAGATCGTCCGGCGGCCGGGCTCCGCTCTGCTTGAACGGTGTCTCGACGTCGACCACCGGCGCCAGGTCGCCGGGCTCGAACAGCACCCGCGAGAGGAAGATCCGCGCCTGCTCCTCCGGGTCGTCGTCCGGGACGAAGAAGTGATAGGCCCCGCGGCGTAGACCCGCCTGGCGCATCCGCTCCCAGTGGGAGACGAAGAACGGATCGAGGAAGTCGACTCCGGCCGTGGCGAGAGTCAGCCCGAAGTGATGGCCGCGCGCCGCCGCGGCCTGCCAGTCGACCCGGCCGCTGTGGTACGAGACGTCGAAGCCCCGAACCGGGGCACGGACCTCGGGGATCGGGGCCAGCGGCGGCCGGGGCGCCTTCCCCGTGCTCCCGGTCCAGGCGACCGGCTTGTCGCGGCCGATCACCGTCCCGTCGCCGAGCTGCCCGAGCTCGTTCGCCCCCCAGCAGACGAGGGAGCCGTCCGCGAGCTCCGCGCAGGCGTGGTTGCCCGCCACGTGGAGACCGGTGACGCCGGACTCCAGGCCCTCGACGGTCTTCGGCGGCGGCGCCGGGCTCTCCGGCGCCGGCGGCCGGTCGTCGAAGCCCTGGCCGAGCTCGCCCAGCTCGTTCGACCCCCAGCACTGGACCGCGCCGCTCTCGAGCAGCGCGCAGGAGAACGAGAACCCTACGTCGACGGCGCGCACGGGCCCGGCCAGCCCGACCACCCGCACCGCGCCGGAGCTGGTCTTGCGGGTCCCGTCGCCGAGCTGGCCGAACCGGTTCTCGCCCCAGCAGGCGACCCCGCCATCGGCCAGCAGGGCACAGGTGTGGTACCCGCCGGCATCGATCTGGGTGGCGACCCCCGGCAGCCCCTGGACCGCCACCGGGGTCGGCGAGTCGAGGCTCTCGTCCTGGCCGAGCTGCCCGGCGGAGCCGTCGCCCCAGCACCAGACTGTGCCATCCGCGAGCAGCGCGCAGGTGTGGAGACCGCCTGCCGAGACCTGGATCGCCGGACCGGTGAGCCCGTCCACCGGGCCGATCCCGGGACCCGGTGCCGCGCGGCCGAGCTGGTCGAGGGCATCGTCCCCCCAGCACAGCACCGCGCCGTCGCCGGAGAGGCCGCAGGTATGGAGCCATCCCGCCTCGATCGCTTCGAGAGCGGGAGCGTCCGGGACGGCCGCCGGACGGGAGCGGCACGCCAGACCGTGGCAGCGATCGGTCTCGGTCGCCGGATCGGCGCCCATCTGCCCTTCCGACGCATCGCCCCAGCAGAGCGGACGGTGGTCGCGATCCAGCACGCAGCCATGACGCAGCCCGAAGGTCAACCCGCGGGCACCACCGAATGCCGTCAGCTCGCTCGGGACCTGGAAGAGGGAGTCACCGGCGCAGGCAGGTGACGCGCCGGTGACGCAGGTCGCCTGGGATCCGACGGCCACTAGTCGTGGCAGCGGAGGCGGAGCGGACGAGCCATCTCGACCGGCGCTCGTGCCGGTGCCGTCGCCGGGCCGGCAGCCGGCCGCGAGGAGTACGAGCGAGATCGTGACGAAGCCTGGAGCGCGGCGATTCATCGGTCTTCCCTCTGGGCGCCGAGCGCCGCCGCCCACGATCACCGGAGCCGGCGGGTCGGAGCCCGGCGGGAGAATACCCCACACACCCGGCGCTCGTCGCCCCCGCCCGTGCCGCGCCTCCGTCGCTCGCGGCGGCTCACTCCCCCTGCGCCTCGTCCTCCGCCAGCTCCACGAGGATCCGTCCGACCCGTTGCAGTGTCTCGTCGCCCACCGCCAGCAGGAAGTGGGCCAGGGCGAGCGGCCGCCGGCGCAAGGCATCCAGGGTGCTCATCCGGTACGCCAGCTCGCCGTTCCAGCCGTCGACCACGCCGACGGTGACATCGCCCTCCAACAGGTCGCAGAGCGGCGCTTCGCTGTCGGGATCCTCGGCCAGGAAGAAGCTCTCCGGCACCCCCGTGAGCGGAAACGCCGAGGCGGTCAGGAAGGCGAGATCGGGCGTCACCAGGTGGGCACGGGGCTCGGCCTCTCCGGCGGAGACGCACTCCCAACTGGGACCGGCGGCTGCGCGGTCGGAGCGGACCGGGCCCTCACCGGGCCGGGCGGACCGGCCGGACCGGATCACCCGCCATGGGCCGGCGTTGGCCGCCTCCGGCGTCGGCGGGTGGTCGTGGTGGCGGCGGAGCCGGTCGAGGAACTCCGCCGAGAAGGCGTTGGCAGCAGCCCGGTGGTCGGCCCCGGTGCCTGGAGGCTGCTCGGAGTTCCGGCTCGGACGCGGGTTCGGGCTGTCGTCGGATGGGCTCACGGGATCGGTCTCCTCGTCTCGGTGCGCGGTGCGCCGCTCTACCCGTCCGCCGCACGCGCTGGGTGATCTATGGGGGCTTCGTCTCGCAGGCCGCCCGCGCCGGTCGAGGCCCGCCGGCCTCGCCCGGCGCCGAGAACCTCGACCTGTCGGCGCCCGCGGCCTTTCCGGCGCCTTACCGCCAATTGCGCCTACCTTACGCCCCGGCGCGCCACCTGTCAAGCATCCACTGAACGGCCTCTCGCCTCCGAGGCTCACGTCCAGGAATCCGCCACCGTTCCGTGAACATCTCGTGAGAACCTCCTGCTAGCGTTCCCGCTGCGCGACCGTCCACGACCGACCCGAGGAGAAGACCCGATGCAGCGCAAGATCCTGACCATCGCCGGCCTGGCCGTCCTCGTCCTGACGGCATGCACCGGAGCCCCGGGCTCCGACGAGCTCGGCGGGGGCTCGACGCCGGACCTCGAGACGGCCACCTTCGCGGGCGGCTGCTTCTGGTGCATGGAGCCGCCCTTCGAGAAGCTCGACGGGGTCACGGAGGTGATCGCCGGCTACACCGGCGGGCCGGAGAAAAACCCGACCTACCGCCAGGTCTCCTACGGCGAGACCGGCCACCGCGAGTCGATCCAGGTGACGTTCGACCCGCGGCGGATCGGCTACGACCAGCTCCTCCGGGTCTACTGGCGGCAGATCGATCCGACCGACCCGAACGGCCAGTTCAACGATCAGGGCCCCCAGTACAGGACCGCGATCTTCTACCATTCGGACGGTCAGAGGCAGTTGGCCGAAGCCTCGCGGGACGCGCTCGCCGCCTCCGGCCGGTTCGACCAGCCGATCGTCACCGAAATTCTCCCGGCCGGGCCGTTCTACCCGGCCGAGGACTATCATCAGGACTACTACAAGAAGGACCCGACCGCCTACGAGCACTACCGGGAAGGCTCCGGCCGCGGGCCGTTCCTCCGCAAGGTCTGGGGCGAGGAGACAGAAGCCATGGCACACGAGACCGGCACCGCAACCAGCACGTCGTGGAGCGAGTACCACAAGCCGTCGGACGACACGTTGCGGTCGACCCTCACGCCGCTCCAGTACAAAGTGACCCAGAAGGAGGGCACCGAGCGCCCGTTCGGCAACGAGTACTGGGACAATCACCGGCAGGGGATCTACGTCGACGTCGTCTCCGGCGAACCCCTGTTCAGCTCCCGCGACAAGTTCGAGTCGGGCACCGGCTGGCCGAGCTTCACCCGCCCGCTGGAGCCCGACAACATCGTCACCCGCAAGGACCGGAGCCTGTTCATGAGCCGGACCGAGGTGCGAAGCAAGCACGCCGACTCCCACCTGGGGCACGTCTTTCCCGACGGCCCGGCACCGACCGGGCTGCGCTACTGCATGAACTCGGCCTCGCTCCGGTTCATCCCGGCCGAGGATCTCGAGGCGGAGGGATACGGCCAGTACGCCTCCCTTTTCGAGGGCGAGTAGTCCCGGAGCCTCCGGGCGGCCCCCGGGGCTCCGGGGTGGGCGAGCGGGCATCGGGATTGCGTGCCATGCTCTTCGGACGACCCCGGAGGTGCATCGATGAGCCACATCCCAACCCGACGTCTCCCGTCCCGCGCCCTGCGTCCAACCGTCGCGCTGACCGTCGCGCTGACCGTCGCGCTGGCCCTTCTCCCCTGCGCTCTCCCGGCTCGTGCCGGGGCCGGGAGAGCGGCGGAGGACCCAGCCGGTGCGCGGCAGGACAGCCCGTTCCGGAGCGAGGAGCAGGTCACCGCCATCGACCTGGCCGTCAGCCTCGATCCGCCGCGCGGCCTGCGCCGTCTCACCGGGCCGCCGGCCCCCTCCGACCTCACCGTCGCGATCGACGGCCAGACCCTGCCGGTGGTCGCCCTCGACCCGCCGCCGGTCAACCGGGGCAACGCCCCGTGGACGTTCCTCCTCTACTTCGACCTGGCCCTGTCCGACCGCTCCCAGGCCTCCTGGGCGGCGGATCTCCTCTCCCACCACCTCTCCGAGCTCACCCGGCTCGGGACCGTGGAGCTGGTCGTCGCCGACCCCGAGCCGCGGACGGTCGTGTCCGCGACACGGGACGGCGGCGCCATCGACCAGGTGCTCTCCCGCATGGTCTTCTTCCCCGAAGCGGAGGATGCGCTGGTCGCGGCACGGCTTCGGGCGGCGGACGGACAGGGGACCGACCGGAACGGGACCCACGAGGAGCGGCCGACAGGGTCCCCGACGGCGTCTCGGACCGATGGACCGACACCGCTCGAGCGGGCCCTGATCCGTGACCGGCTCGACCGGCTGCTGCTGACCGCCGCCGACCGTTCGGCCGGCGCCGAGCCGCGCCGGGCAGTCTTCCTGGCCACCGGCGGTTTCGATCTCGGCAGCATCCAGAGCGCGGTCGGCCGTGCCACCAACGAGACCGCGGAGACCCTCGCCGCCTACGGCTGGACCGTGATCCCGCTCCTCGAGCAGCCGCCCGCCGGCACCGTCCCCGGCCTGCGCATCGGCAAGTGGCGCTTCCACAAGGCCAGCGAGCCGTGGCTCTTCATGACCACCTTCCTCGGCGCCACCCGCGAGTCCGAACGCGACCCGGAGAAGGCCGCGGCCTATCTCGCGCTGGCGCGGTCCCGCCAGGCCCAGGGGGAGCTCGAGGGCGCCGGCCAGGCGGCGCGCCAGGCCATGACCCATTTCGCGGACGACCCGCGCACGGCGGACCAGCAGGCCGAAGCCCTGATCGTCCTGGCGGAGGTCTACGAGGCCCAGGGGCGCGGCCAGCTCGCCCGCCGGACCTACCTGCGGGCCGCCACCCGCGACCCGGACGCCCTGTCCGGTCATCAGGAGGTGCTGGCCGCGGTGGGGCGCCCGGGCGCCGCCCTCGAGCGCCTGGCGGAGACGACCCTCGGCCAAGTGGTGCGCTCCGAGAGGGACTGGGAGCCGATGTTCAAGGTCCTCGACCATCGCGCGCTGGTCACGGTGCAGCTCGCGGGGCCGCCGGACGGGCGGCTCCACAGCGCCCGGGTCTCCCTGGCCGGCAACCCCTCTCGCCTGCCGTCGGTCGCCACCGTCCGCTTCGGAACCCCCGAGGAGGTCGTCGCCGCCCGGGCGCGGAGCCTGCTCGACGACGTACCCAGCGGCGGCACCCTGCCGATCACCGCGGCGATCCTGCCCGCGACAGCGTCGGCATCGAGCGGCGCGGAGAGTCGAGCGGACGCGCCGCCGATCCTCGCACTGCGCGCGGACCCGTCCGGCCTGAGCGCCTTGCCGCGGAGCGTCTCCCTCCGCGCGACGCTGGCGCTTCCCGGCGACGAGGGGGAGACCCGGGTGATCGCGCTCGCACCGGAGACGCTCGAGCCGGTGCCGACCGCCCCGTGGAGCTGGGAGATCCGGCGGCCGATCCGGGTCGGCCCGTCGGTCGACTGGGGGGTGGTCGTGGTCGACGAGCTGGTCGGTGGAGCCTGGGGCGCCGCCCTGGCCCAGTCGGAGCCGGCGGAGCAGACGGATCAGGCCGGTCCGGCCGCGCACGTGCCGCCGGGCGCGCCGTAGGAGAGCGCCGGCGTCAGCCGATCGCCCGGACGACCGCCAGCGCGGTCTCGAGGGCGCGCCGGCCCTCCACCCCGTCGACGAAGCGGCCGCTCTCGCCCCGGCACGCCGCCAGGAACGCCTCGAGCTCCCGGCGCAGAGGCTCCGCCCGGCCCACCTCCAGGTCGATCGGCAGGATCGATCGCTCTGAGCCGTCGTCCTGCAGGCGGTAGCCCTTGACGTCCTGGTCCTGGTAGTCGAGGGAGAAGTAGCGGGACGCCCCGAACACCCGCAGCTTGCGCACCTTCTCCGACGACACCCGCGAGGCGGTGAGGTTGGCCACGCAGCCGCCGTCGAGCTCGACCCGGACGTTGGCGATGTCGATCCGCGGCGACAGCACCTCGATCCCGGTCGCCCGCACCTCGGCCACCGGCGACGGGTCGAGGGCGTGGAGGATCTGGAGATCGTGGATCATCAGGTCGAGGACCACGTCGACGTCGAGGCTGCGGGGGGTGAACGCCGCCAGCCGCTGGACTTCGACGAACCGGGCGACGCCGCCGCCCCCTTCGAGCGAGCCGAGGAAGTCGAGCAGCGCCTGGACCGCCGGGTTGTAGAACTCCACGTGGCCGACGCCCAGGGTCCGGCCGTTGTCGCGGGCGGCGCCGATCAGCCGGTCCGCCTCCTCGAGCGAGGCGGCGATCGGCTTCTCCACCATCACGTCGACCCCGCCCTCGAGCAGGGCGCAGCCGAGCTCCGCGTGGGCGGTCGTCGGCACCGCGACGACGGCGACGTCGATCTCCGCCGCCAGGGCCTCCGCCGACGGGAAGATCGTCGCGCCGTGGGCCTCGGCCATGGCCTGGGCCGCCTCCGGGCGCGGATCGTAGATGCCGACCAGCTCCGCCTCGGGCAGCTCGGTGAGGATGCGCGTGTGGTGGCGCCCGAGGGCGCCGGTACCGAAGACGCCGGCCTTCACTCGCCGCTCCCTCCGCGCTCGCCCCGCTTGCCCGGCGGCGCCTTGACCACGCCGCGCTTCGACGCCTCGATGAACTCGACCAGGTAGTCGATCTCCTCGTGGCCGCCGAGCTCGGCGCGGATGCGCTCCAGGGCCTGGCCCGTGTTGAGGCCCGAGGAGAGCAGCAGCTTCATCGCCTCTCCCAGACGGCGGCGGGCGTCCGGCTTGACCCCTTTGCGCCGCAGGCCGATCGAGTTGAGCCCGTAGGTGGCGGGCTTCTGGCCGACCGTCTTGACGTACGGCAGGGCGTCCATGGTGAGCACGGTGTAGCCGCCGATATAGGCGTGCCGGCCGACCCGGGTGAACTGGTGGACGGCGCTGAAGGCGCCGATGGTGGCGTCGTCGTGGACCGTCACGTGGCCGGCCAGGGTGGCGCAGTTGGTGAACACGCAGCGGTCACCCACGTGGCAGTCGTGGGCGACGTGGGCATAGGCCATGAACAGGTTGTCCGAGCCGATCGAGGTGACCCCGCCGCCGAAGCTCGTGCCCCGGTGGACGGTGGTGAACTCCCGGAAGTGGTTCCGGTCGCCGATCTCGAGGCGGGTGGGCTCGCCCTCGAACTTGAGGTCCTGGGGCTCGAACCCGATGCAGGCGTAGGGGAAGATCCGGTTGTGGCTGCCGATGGTCGTGTCGGGCCCGAGCACCTGGGCTCCGGCACCGACCCGGGTCCCGGAAGCGATCCTCACGCCGGCGCCGATGACCGCGTTCGGACCGACCTCGACATCGGCCGCCAGCTCGGCCGCGGGATCGACGACGGCGGACGGATGGACGGCGTCCGTCATCGGCTCACCGATCCACCATCGCGGAGGAGACCACCGCCTCGGCGGCCACCTTGCCGTCGACCAGCGCCTTGCAACTGAGCTTGCAGTGGGTCTGGCGCAACCGCAGCACTTCCACCTCGTAGCGCACCTGGTCGCCCGGCACCACCGGGCGCCGGAAGCGGGCCTTCTCGATCCCCATGAAGTAGACCAGCTTGTCGTCGGCGTCCGGGTGGTCGTGGAGGAGCAAGATGCCGCCGGCCTGGGCCATGCCCTCGACCAGCAGGACGCCGGGCATCACCGGGTGCCCCGGGAAATGGCCGACGAAGAACTCCTCGTTGATCGTCACGTTCTTGAGCGCCACGATGCGCTTGCCCGGCTCCATCTCCAGGACCCTGTCGACCAGCAGCAACGGGTAGCGGTGGGGCAGCACGTTCATGATCCACCGGATGTCCCACCGCGGCTCCTCCTCCGGAGCGCCGGTCTCGGTCCGCTCGTTCTCGCTCACGTCTCTCCTCCTCCGTCGTCTTGATCGTCCAGGCGCCGCTCGAGCGCCTTGAGGCGGCGGAACAGCTCGTCGAGCCGGCCGACCAGCGCCGCCTGGCGCCGCCACCGGCCGATCTCCATCGCGGGGATCGTGGAGCTGACCACGGTCCCCGCGGGCACCGGGCGCACCGCCGGCGACGCCGCCCCCACCTGCACTCCGTCGCCGAGCTCGATGTGCCCGCCGACCCCCGCCTGGCCGGCCAGCACCACGCCGGCACCGAGCCGCGAGCTGCCGGCGATCCCGGACTGGCCGCACAGGATCGACCGGGGGCCGACCTCCACGTTGTGGCCGACCTGGACCAGGTTGTCGATCTTGGTGCCGTCCCCGATCCGCGTGGCGCCGACCTTCGCCCGGTCGACCGCCGAAAGAGCCCCGATCTCGACGTCGTCCCCGATCACCACCCGGCCGACCTGGGGCACCTTGTGATGGCCGTCCGCCCGGCTGACATAGCCGAAGCCATCGGCCCCCAGGACGCTCCCTGCGTGGACCAGCACCCGCGCGCCGAGCACCGCACCGTCATAGAGGACGGCGTGGGGGTAGAGCACCGACCCCGCGCCGACCGTCGAGCCACGCCCGATCACCACGTGGGCATGGACCACGACGCCGGGGCCGAGCGTCGTCCCCTCCCCGATCACCGCGTACGGACCGACCGAGGCGTCGTCCGGGACGCTCACCCCGGGGGCGATCACGGCCGTCGGGTGGATTCCCGGAGTGGCGAGAGCCTGCGGGTAGAGCAGGGAGAGGGCGTGGCTGAGCGCCAGCTCCGGATCGTCGGCCACCAGCACGGCCCGCTCGCCGGTCGCCAGGTCGTCGGAACCGGCCCCCACCAGCAGGGCGCCGGCGCGGGAGGCGGCCGCCTCCCGCCGATGCCGGGCGCCGGTCAGAAACGAGAGGTCGTCCGGGGTCGCCTCGCGCAGGTTGGCGATTCCCCGGACCTGCCGCTCCCCGTCTCCCACGAGGCGGACGCCCAGGCGCTCGGCGAGCTCGGCCAGCCGCACGTCCGGCCCCCGACTGACCGCCGCTATCGCCGGTGCTCTTGGGGGCGCTACCTGCCTTGCTCTGGTTGTAGCGCTGGATGACCTCGTCCGTGATGTCGACCGCCTCGTCGGCGTAGACCAGACCGCTCGAGAACTTGTTGAAGATCAGGGTGTACCCCTGCTCCTTGCCGATCTGGTTGATCACCGGGAAGACGCTGTCCTCCACCGTCTTCAGGACTTCGTCGCGCTTCTTCGACAGCTCGCGGTTGGCGTCGTCCTGGAACCGCTTGAGCGAGATCGACTTGTCCTCGAGCTGCTTCTGGAGGTCGTTGAGCTTGTCCTCGGACAGCGACAGCCGCCCCTCAGTCAACCGCTGCCGCAGGTCGACGATCTCCTTCTGCAGGCTTTCGCCCTGGGCCTGCTTGTCCTTGCGCAGTGCTTCGATCTCGTCGAGGGCGGCCTTGCCGCGGGAGGACTCGGTGAGGATGCGCTCGACATCGATGACCGCCACCTTGACGGGCGCCGCCTGGGCCAGGACGGGAGAGCCGGCGAGAGCGATGAGTGCGACGACCGGGGCGATCGTCAGCTTGATGAGCCGGAAGGCCTGGGAATGGAACGACATGACTGGTAGGTCTCCTTGTTGCTTCTCGGTTCTCGAGATGGATCCGATCTAGAAGGTGCTGCCGATGCTGAACGAGAAGCTGTTGAAGCTGTCGCCCGGCTTCTCGGTCAAGTTGTTCGCCCAGATGAAACGGAGCGGCGCGCCGCCCAGGACCGGCAACGTGATGCGCAGCTCCGCGCCGGCCGTGTAGCGCAGCCGGTTGAGGTCGAACGCCTGGCTCGGCGCGTAGACCTGGCCGGCGTCGACGAAGACGATGAACCGGAACGGCCCGTTGATCAGGACGTGGTACTCCAGGTTGGCCTGGATGTAGCGGTCGCCGCCGATCGGGAAGCCGTTGATATCGGTGATGAAGTCGTCGGTCTCCGGGTCGCGAGCGTAGAGGCGGTAACGCTCGAAGCCGCGCACCGACGTGTCGCCGCCGATCCGGAACAGGTTGAACCGGTTGAGGCTGTTGCCGCCGAACGGCTTGATCAGGCCGCCCTCGACGTTGATGCCGGCGACCGTCTCGAGCGGATAGCCGGTGAGCGGCTGGTAGTGGGTCAGGGTGATGGTCGGCCGGTAGAAGTCCTCGCTGCCGCCGATCACGCCGCCCGCGTACTCGACCGACCCCTGGATCTTGGTCCCCTGGCGGGGCTCGAAGCGGTTGTCGATCGAGTTGTAGGTGTAGGTCGGCCGGATCGACGAGATCTTGAACTTCGACTCGAACTGGAGCGGGTCGCCTCCGTCCGTCGTGCTCGGGCTGATCTGGAGGTAGTCCTGGTCGGAGAAGCTGTAGGCGACCCCGAGGTTCTGGAACAGCCCGAGGGAGCGGCCGTAGCTGAGCGTCACCCCGGTCGAGCTCGACTTCTGGCGGTAGTCGCTGCTCTGGAAGACGTTGTAGTCGTAGCTCCGGTCGTAGAGCTGGATGCCGATCGACTGCGGCCGGTCGAGGAACCAGGGCACGAAGTAGCTGAAGTCGTAGTACTCGGTCAGCGACCCGGACTGGACGCTCGCCCCCACCTGCTCGCCGCGGCCGAGGAAGTTCTGGGTGCGCAGCGAAAGCTGCCCGAAGAAGCCCAGACCCTCGCTGTAACCGGCGCCGAACTGGAGCTCGGTGCGGTCGGCCTCGCGCCCCTTGACCGTCAGGTCGACGGTGTCCTCGTCCTTGAAATCGAACGCCACCGGGTCGTCTTCGTCGAGCTCGAAGTAGCCGAGCTGGCGGATCTTGTAGAGGCTGTTCTTGAGCGCACCGAGGGAGAGGACGCGCCCCTCCTGGACACGGAACTCGCGCCGCAGAACCTTGTCCTTGGTGCGGGTGTTGCCCTGGAACTCGATCCGTCCGACCCGGAACTGGTCGCCCTCGGAGACGTGGATGACGACGTCGGCGATCTCGTCGGTGCGCTCGACCAGCTCGGAGGAGACCCGGGCGTTGATGTAGCCCGTGTTGCTGTAGACC
Organism: uncultured Acidobacteriota bacterium; assembly: GCA_963843755.1. GTDB lineage: Bacteria > Acidobacteriota > Thermoanaerobaculia > Multivoradales > DATKCC01 > CAWJLS01. The sequence continues at coordinate 395,958 of CAWJLS010000005.1, read as the reverse complement.
TCCTTGATCGCGTCGACCCCGTCCTTGATCGTCTCGGAGCTGAGCCACGAGCCCGGGCGATACTTGAAGACGCTGAGCAGCGGCTTCTCGGGGAAGATCTCGTTGCCCTCGATCGAGACGTCACCGATCTTCCAGCGGTTTCCCTCCTCCACCGGGACGGTGATCACCAGGCGGCGCTTCTGGTTCTCCTGGGACGCCTTCGGGTTCTCCACCCGCACCTGGATCTGGGGCTCGCCGATCACCACGTTCTTGTAACCGGCCTTCTGGTACACGTCGCGGACCTTGTCCAGGTCCTCCGACAGGCTCGCCGGGTTGTAGATGTCCTTCTTGAACATCCGGGTGATCAGGCCCGACTCCTTGGTGTTCTTCATCTCCCAGCGCAGCCGGGCGTCGCGGAAGACCGTGTTGCCCTCGAACCGGATGTCGCCGATCCGCACCCGGTCGCCCTCGTCGATCGTGAAGATCACCTGCTGCTCGCCATCGGCGGCGGGCTCGATCTGGAAGTTGGCCTGGGCGAACCGGTAGCCCTTCTCCGAGTAGAGCGACTCGATCACGCTCTTGATCCGGTAGAGCTCGCCGAGGTTGAGCGGACCGCCCTCGCGCACCTGGACGCGCTCGCTGGCGAGCCGGTCGTCGAGGTCGGATTGACTGATCCGCTTGAGCCCTTCGTACTTCACCGTCCGGACCGTCGGCCGCTCCTGGACCCGGATCACCAGGCGGACGCCGCCGCCTTCCGCCTCCAGGGCCTCGACGCTGATGTCGTCGATCAGCTCCCGGTCCCACAAGCGCTTGATGTTGTCGTCCAACCGCGCGCGGGAGAACGGCTGCCCTGCTTCGATGTCGAGGTAGTAGCGAAGGGTCTCGTCGGGCAGCGTCCGGTTGCCGACGAACTGGATCGAGGAGATGGTCTCCCCCTCGAACCCGGCGCCGCCGGTGGCCTGCGCCGCGACCGGGCGCTCGACCGCGCCCTGGAGGGCGAGCAGGAGTGCGAGCGTCAGGAGCTGATACAGGAGCGTCCTCGGGAGCGATCCTCTCATCGTGCCTCGATTCGATGAACCCGGTCGGGGATTGCGGTCTCAGGGTGTCGCCGGCGATCGGCCTCGCCGGCGAGTTTCTTTCACGGCCGGCCGCCGATTGTGACAGATCGAAGCCGCCAAGTGAAATGGCAGACCGGTGCCGAACGGGGCCGGCCGGCCTGCCGAAGAACGGGACGGGAGCGCTCAGGTCTCTTCTGTGACCATCTCCCCCTGGCCGGCGACGACGTGGAGGCGACCGTCGACCAGCTCGACCGCGATCTCCTCGAACTCGGCGCCGTGGTTCTCGATCAGGATCTCGGAGATGGCGTCCTGGATGTGGCGCTGGATCGTCCGCCGCAACGGCCGCGCACCGGTCGACGGGTCGATCCCCGCCTCTTCGAGCAACCACTCCTTGGCCTCGTCGCTGACCTTCACCTCGAGGCCGCGGTCGGCGAGGGTCGCGTTGACGTCGCCCAGCAGGATGTCGACGATCTTGCGCAGATGCTCCCTCGACAGCGGGTTGAAGACGATCACCTCGTCCAGCCGGTTGATGAACTCCGGGCTGAAGTGGCGCCGGAGGTCGGCGAGGATCTCCTCCTCCAGGCGCTTGAAGTCGGCCTCCACGCCGGTCTCGCCGAAGCCCATGCGCCCACCGCGGGTGACCAGCCGGCTGCCGATGTTCGAGGTCATCAGGAGGAGCGCGTTCTTGAAGTCGACCTCGTTGCCGTAGGCGTCGGTCAAGACACCGTCCTCGAGGATCTGGAGCAGCAGGTTCGCCACCTCGGGGTGGGCCTTCTCGATCTCGTCGAACAGCACCACCGAGTACGGCTGGCGGCGGATGCGCTCGGTGAGCTGACCGCCCTCGTCGTGGCCGACGTAGCCCGGTGGCGAGCCGATCAGCTTCGAGACCGCGTGCTTCTCCATGTACTCGCTCATGTCGAACCGGACCAGGGCCCGCTCGGTGCCGAAGAGGAACTCCGACAGCCGCCGCGCCACCTCGGTCTTACCGACGCCCGAAGGCCCGAGGAAGACGAAGGAGCCGACCGGCCGCTGGGGGTTCGAGACGCCGAGCCGCGAGCGCCGGATCGCCCGGCTGATGGCGCTGATCGCCCGGTCCTGGCCGACCACCCAGCGCTTGAGGGTGTCCTCCATGTTCATCAGCCGCTCCGCCTCCTGGGTGTGGAGGCTGGAGACCGGGATGCCGGTCCACGAGGAGATGACCTCCTCGATGTCCGCCCGGGTAACCTCGAGGACGCTCTCCTCCTCGGCGGTCTGGCTGACCCGCTCCAGGTCCTCGCGCAGCTCGATCTCCCGCTCCCGCAGGTAGACCGCGCGCTCGAAGTCCTTGGCCGAGATCGCCGCCTTCATCTCGTGCACCACGTCGCGGATCTCGGTCTCGAGCTGGCGCACGTTCTGGGTGTCGCGCACCCGGCGCAGCTTGACCCGCGCGCCGGCCTCGTCCATGACGTCGATCGCCTTGTCCGGCAGGTGGCGGTCCGGGATGTAGCGGCTCGAGTGATAGATCGCGGTGCGCAGGGCGCCCGCGGTGTAGCGCACCTTGTGGAACGCCTCGAAGCGGTCCTTGACCCCTTCGAGGATCTCGAGCGCCTCCTCCTCGGTCGGCGGCGCCACCTGGATCGCCTGGAAGCGCCGCGACAGCGCCCGGTCCTTCTCGATGTACTTGCGGTACTCCTTGAGCGTGGTCGCGCCGATGCACGAGACCTCGCCGCGGGAGAGGGCGGGCTTGAGGATGTTGGCGGCGTCGAGCGAGCCTTCGGCCGAGCCGGCGCCGATCAGGGAGTGGATCTCGTCGATGAAGACGATCAGCTCGCGCGAGTCCTTGAGCTCCTTCAGGATCCCCTTGAGCCGCTCCTCGAACTGGCCGCGGTACTTGGTGCCGGCGACGATCAGCGACAGGTCTAGCGCCACGATCCGCCGGTTGGCGAGGAAGATCGGCACCCGGCCGTCGACGATCCGCTGTGCCAGACCCTCGACGATGGCGGTCTTGCCGACCCCCGGCTCGCCGAGCAGGATCGGGTTGTTCTTGGTCCGGCGCGACAGGATCTGGACGATCCGGTCGACCTCCTCGTCGCGGCCGATCAGCGGGTCGAACGCCCCCTCCGACGCCAGGGTCGTCAGGTCCCGCCCGTACTCGGTGACGAACGGCAGCTCCTTCTTCTGCTGGCTCGCCTCCCGCTCCTTGGCGATCGACAGCACCTCCTCGCGCACCGAGTAGACGTCCAGGCCGTGCTGGACCAGGATGCGCATGGCGACGCAGGCGTCGACCCTGAGGATGCCGATCAGCAGGTGCTCGGAGCCGACCGTCTGGTGGAGCATGCTCTCCGCCTCGTGGGAGGCGTAGGCGAGGATCTTCTTCGACTCCTCCGACAGCGGCAGCTCCGCGGTCGAGGAGATCCGTTCGACGAACACACGCTCGCCTTCGATCTCGCGGCGAATCTCCTCCGGCTTGACCTGGAAGCGGCGGAGGATCTCGGTGACCGTCTCCTCCCCTTCGCGCAAGATTCCGAGAAGAATGTGCTCGGACTCGATCACCCGGCTACCGAGCTTGGAGGCTTCGTAGCGGGCGAAGAAGAGGGCTCTGCGGGCTTTTTCGTTGTACTTCTCGAACATCGTCGGCCGGCGCTCGCTGTGACGCGGATCTGTCTCCCAGACGGGGCCGAGGCGGATCGGTCGCCGGTTCAGCGGAGCGCGGACGGAGAACCGGAGGCGAGGCTCACGGACCCCGAAGAGCGGGATCTCCCGGGGTGAGAATCCCTTCGTCGAGGACTAGAACTCTAGCACACCGAGAGGCCACCTCCGGGTTGTGAGTGACCATCACTCCGGTGGTTCCGTGGAGCCCCTGGAGGTCGATCAGCAGATCGAGAACGCGCTCGCCGCTGGCCGGGTCCAGGTTGCCCGTCGGCTCGTCCGCAAGCAGCAGCGGCGGGTCGAGGGCGAGGGCACGGCAGAGCGCCACGCGCTGGCGCTCGCCGCCTGAAAGCTGAGAGGGAAAGTGATCCTCCCGCTCCGCGAGACCGACGGCGGCGAGCAGCTCCCGGGCGCGCTCGAAGGCCCGCCGCGGCACCCACCCGGCGATCCGCCCCGGCAGCATGACGTTTTCGATCGCGGTGAAGTCGGGCAGCAACTGGTGGAACTGGAAGACGAAGCCGATGGTGCGGTTGCGGAACGCGGCGAGCTGGGCGCCGTTCAGGGCGGCCAGCCCCTCGCCGCCGACCACCACGTCGCCCCGGTCCGGGCGGTCGAGCCCCCCCAGCAGGTGGAGCAGCGTCGACTTGCCGGAGCCCGACGGGCCCACCACCGCCACCAGCTCGCCCGGCGCGACGGATAGCCCCGCCCCCCGCAGGACCTCCACCCGGCGCTCGCCGTCGCGGTAGGTCTTGACCAGGTCGTGCGCTTCGAGAGCGACGCTCATCGGGTCCTCGTCAGCGTCAGCGTCGTCGTCATCGTCGAAGCGCCTCCACCGGGTCGAGCGCCGCCGCCTTGTGGGCGCCGTAGAACGACGCCGCCATCGCCAGGGTCAGGGTGACGACGAGGATCAGCGCCAGGTCCCGCGGGCGGACCAGAAACGGCACGTACTCGACGAAGAAGACGTCCCCGGGCAGGTGGATCAGTTGCAGGCGGTCGAACAGCACGGACAGGCCGACCCCCACGGCGGTGCCGAGGGCCGTCCCGCCCAGGGCCAGGAGCGAGCCGAGCAGCAGAAACGCCCGGCGCAGGCGCTGCGGCGTCGACCCCAGGGTCAGCAGCATGCCCACGTCCTGGCGCTTGTTGGCGATGATCAGCGCCAGGTCGGCCAGCAGAGCCAGGGCCGCCACCAGCACGATCAGCGAGACGCCCAGGAAGAGGAACAGCCGCTCGAGCCGCAGGGCGAAGAAGAGCGGGCGGTTGAGATCCTGCCAGGTGGAGATCCGTGCCGCGGCCGGCAGCGCGGCCCGGAGGCGCTTCGCCGTTTCGAGCGCCCGCTGGCCGCCGCCGGCGTCGACCAGCAGCTCGCGCCGGCCGGTGCCGAACAGGCTCTCGGCGACACCGAGCGGCATGGCGACCCGCTCCTCCTCGGCCACCTTCCCCGCCTCGTAGGTGCCGGCCAGGTGGACGCTCCGCACCCGCGGGCGCGGGCCCAGGGGGGTGAGCGTCGGCCGCGGCGAGACGATGTCGACCACGTCGCCGGGCTTCAAGAACCAACTGTCCGCCAGCGACCGGGAGACCCAGAGCCCTCCCGCCTGCCGGTCCGCGGGGCGGGGATCGGGGTCCGGGAACGACGGCGGCAGCGGCCCACCGAAGCCGACCACCTCGGCCGGCGTCACCCGGCCCGCGACGCTCAGCCACCCCCGGCCGCGGATCACCTGCTGGACCCCGGTCACGCCCTCCACCCCGCCGGCCGCCGCCGCGATCTCCTCCACGCTCTCGGCCCGGGTACCGGCCGGCAGGCTCACCTCGACATCCGGCGTCCGCGACAGGATCTCCGAGCGCAGCACGTGCTGGAACCCGGACAGCGCGGCGAGCGACAGGATGAGCGCCGCCACCCCCAGGGTGATCGCCGACACCGCCACCACCGACAGGAAGGTGACGAACGCATCCCGCCGCGTGCTCCAGAGGTAGCGCAGGGCGAGGATCGCGGGCAGAGGCAGCCGGGAAGTGACGAGGTGACGGCGCACCGAGAAGGACTCCGGAGAGTCAGCCCTCCTCGGGCCGGAGCAGCGGGAACAGGATGACGTCGCGGATCGACTCCCTGCCGGTCAGCAGCATGGTCAGCCGGTCGATGCCGATCCCCTCGCCGCCGGCCGGCGGCATGCCGTGCTCGAGCGCCCGCACGTAGTCGGCGTCGAACCGGTGGGCCTCGTCGTCCCCCGCCTCGCGGGCCGCGAGCTGGGCGCGGAACCGCTCCGCCTGGACGTCCGGGTCGTTGAGCTCGGAGAAGGCGTTGGCGATCTCCATGCCGCCCATGTAGAGCTCGAAGCGCTCGGTGAACCGCGGGTCGTCCCGGGAGACCTTGGCCAGCGGCGAAACCTCCACCGGGTGCTGGGTGATGAAGACCGGCCCGTGGAGGTGCTCCTCCACCGTCTCCTCGAACAGCTCCATGAGAAGCCGGCCGTAGGAGCGGTCCTGGGGCAGAGCGAGCTTCCTCGCCTCGAGCTCCGCGACCAGGTCGTCCGCCGTCTCCAGGCGCTCCGCGGCGACGCCGGCGTACTCGACGATCGCCTGCTTCATGCTCAGCCGCGGCCAGGGCGGCGTCAGGTCGAGGGTCTCCTCTTTCCACTCGCACGTCGGACGGCCGAGGACTTCCCGGGCGAGGCCGGAGAGCATCTCCTCGGTCAGGTCCATCACGTCCTCGTAGTCCGCGAACGCCCAGTACAGCTCGAGCATCGTGAACTCGGGGTTGTGGTGGGTCGAGATCCCCTCGTTGCGGAAGTTGCGGTTGATCTCATAGACCCGGTGCATCCCGCCGACCAGCAGGCGCTTGAGGTAGAGCTCCGGCGCCACCCGCAGGTAGAGGTCGATGTCGAGGGCGTTGTGGTGGGTCTTGAACGGCCGTGCCGTGGCGCCGCCGGGGAGCACCTGCATCATCGGCGTCTCGACCTCGAGGAAGCCGTGGTCGTCGAGGAAGCGCCGGATGCCGCGCACCAGGGCGGCCCGCACCTCGAACACCCGGCGCGACTCCGGGTTGACCGCGAGGTCGAGATAGCGCTGGCGGTAGCGGGCCTCGACGTCGGTCAAACCGTGCCACTTCTCCGGCAGCGGGCGCACGGCCTTGGCCAGCAGCACCAGGTCCTCGACCTCGATCGACAGCTCCCCCTTGCGCGTCCGGATCACCCGGCCGCGGGTGCCGACGTAGTCGCCCAGGTCGAGGTTGTCGAGCACCAGGGCGGCGCCCTCCGACAGGCGGTTCTTGCGGATGAAGAGCTGGACCTTCTCGGCCCCGTCGGAGAGGTCGGCGAAGACCAGCTTGCCGTGCCCGCGGATCGCCCGGATCCGCCCCGGCACGCGCACCGTCTCCCCCGCCTCCTCCAGCTCCTCGGCACTCTTCTCGCCGAAGCGCTCCACCAGGGCGGACGGCTCCAGGTCGAAGTCGAAATCGTATGGGTACACCACCACCCCGGCCTCGGCCAGGGCGGCGCGCTTGTCGCGGCGGTTCTTGATCTGTTCGTCGAGCTCGGACATGGAATGGGGAGTGTAGCGGAACTGGAGGCCGCGAAGCAGGCCGGAGGGGAGTCGAGCGATCGATCTGAGGCAGGGATCGAGAGGTTCGCCAGGAGCCGTTCGGACGGCCCCCTCGGGAGGCACGGCGCGCGCCGGTCGGCGTTGGGGGCTGATCGCGCACCTGGTTGACGGACGCGCGTGTGCACCACGGGATGCTCAGACGCTCTCGCGGGCGCGTCCGTCAGCCACCTCCTACGGGGGCCGTCCGAACGGCTCCCCGATCCACCGTCTGCCAACCTCCGCTCGACGTCCTCTGGTGGAGACCAATCCTGGGAGTCGTCGTCGAATGAGCCGTGTCGTCCCGCTGCACGGGGGAAAAGGAGAAGAAGGAACGGCGGCCTGGGAATGAAGAACGCTGAGCAACAAGCTCGTCCCCTGACCCCCGATCCGTCTTCCTCTCTTGGGAAACGAGGGACACCACGTCCCGGCCCCGTCCTCTCTCTTCCATCTCGTGGTCCGGGGCGGGGGGGACGAACGGTCCGCGTGAGAGCGTCCGGGAGGGAGGGTCGTCGAGGGGCGCTGGCGGCCGCGTCCGCGATGGCCGTTGAGCAGCCCTCCTGGCCCGACGCGGACGCCAACGAGGCGGGAGTTTGGCTCCCAACCCTCCAGCTCTCCCGCCGTCCCCTCCGAGACCCTCGCTCCAGGACGCTCCGGCAGCCCCCCACCCCATCGCAACACCAGCCCGCTACAATCCCCCCGCCATGACCACCCCAGTCACCCCCGAACAGCTCCGCTCCCTCGACGACGCCGTCACCGCCTGGGACGCCCGCGGCTGGCCGCGGCCCGAGGTCGCCGTCGTCTCCGGCTCCGGCCTGGCCGTCGACCTGGGGCCCGCCACCCACGGTCCGCTACCGCTCGCCCAGCTCCTCCCCTTCCCTATCCACGCCGTCACCGGCCACCCGCTCGAGGTCGACATGCTCGCCCCACGGCCGGACCGGCCGGTGGTCTACTTCCGGGGCCGGCTGCACTCCTACCAGGGCTACGACCCGTTCCAGACCGTCTTCCCGGTCCGCCTGGCCGCGCGCCTCGGCGCCCGGGTGCTGATCATGAGCAACGCGGCCGGCGGCCTGACCCCGGCCCGGCCGCCGGGGAGCCTCACCCTGGTCGAGGACCACCTCAACTTGACCGGTCTCAACCCGCTCCGCGGCCATCTGCCCGAAGAGTGGGGGCCGCGCTTCCCCGACATGGGCAACGCCTACGACCCGGACCTCCGGGCGCTCGCCGGCCGGCTGGGTGAGGAGCTGGGGATCGCGCTCGGCTCCGGGGTCTACGCCGGGCTCGCCGGACCGAGCTACGAGACCCCGGCCGAGGTGCGGATGCTCGCCGGCATGGGGGCGCACCTGGCCGGCATGTCGACGGTGCTCGAGGTGATCGCGGCGCGGCACATGGGGCTGCGCTGCATGGTGCTGTCGCTGGTCAGCAACCTGGGGGCCGGCGTCGCGGAAGAGAGCCTCTCCCACGACGAGGTGCTGGAGGCGGGACGCCACGCGGCCGGCGGTGTCCGGCGGCTGCTCAGCGCGCTGCTGACGGCCGACGAGCTGGTCAGGAGCCGCGGTTGATGAGCGGCTTGACCACCAGCAGCCAGCCGCCGGTGTAGTCGCGCAGCAGGCGCATGCGCAGCACCAGGAGCGCCTGGGCCTCGGCCGTGTGCCCGTGGAGCAGCGCCTGCTGCATGGCGTCGTCCAGCCGGGCGACGTAGCCTGCCGCCAGCCGCAGCGACTTGCGCGACCGGGCGAACACCGGCGCGTTGCCGGTCACCGACGTCTCGTCCAGCAGCGCCCGGATCTCCTCCACCTGCTCGTTGATCACCAGGCGCAGCGCCGCCGCTTCGAGGATCGTCCGCTCGAGGTCCAGCCCCGTCACGCCGTCGCGCTCCTGTCCTCCCTGGACCAGCCGCCGGCGGGCCACCACCTCCCGCGGCTCCAGCCGCAGCGGGTAGATCGAGGACATCAACACGACCCGCGCCGGCGCCATCTCCGGATCGGTCTCGTCGAGCGCCGAGCACACGCGCTCCAGCGGCTCGGCCAGGACCTCGTCCACCGACACCAGGTCGTCGTCCTCGACCGGCGGCGGCCCCCCTTCGAGGACGCCCGCGCCGGACTGGCGGCTGCGCTCGGCAAGGCGCGCCGACAGCGACCGGACCTGGGTGCGCAGCCGCGCCAGCTCATCCAGCTTGACGTCGTCGTCCTGGAGGCGGCGCTCGAACGCCTCCACCTCCGTGCGGAACCGGTTGAGCTCGTCCCCCAGGTCGTCGTCGACCACGACCTCCCGCTCGAGGTCGAAGACCCGCTGGTACTCGGCGGTGATGCGGCGCTCCTCGACGCTGTAGAGCTGGCGGATGACGTTCTTGAACGTCAGGTTCGTCTCCAGCAGCTCCACCAGGATCTTCGGGTGGAAGAGGTAGCGGTCCAGGCGGTGCTTGAGCTCCCGGTACCGGGGCACGATCCGGCGCTCGTTGAGCTCGTCGAGGCCGGTGACGGCCGTCACCCCTTCACGCAGACCGCGGATCGCTTCGGTCGACCGCTCCACCAGGTCGCTCCGCGGGTCGGCGGCGTCGAGCAGGCTCCACAGGCCGGTGATCACCTCCCGCAGCCGGCCGCGCTCGATCAAGGTGAAGCGCCCGGTGTCGTCCCGGTCGCCCGCGATCCGCGTCAGCAGGAAGTCGACCTTGTCGAGCCGATCTTCGGGCCACGGCTCGCCGTCGGCGACGTAGACGTAGAACTTGACCAGTTGGGTGAGCAGGTTGTCGCCCTGGTTCTTCACCCGGTGGAAGAACTGGCGGACGGTCTCCGGGGGACTCTGCTATCCTCCGCCACCAGCGCGGAAGTCAGCTCTTCGAGCCGGAGGCCGATGGCGTCGAGCGCCTGTTCGAGCGACGCCACGTCCGCCTCGCCCAGCCGCCCGGAGATCGCCTTCAGCGTCGCATAGACCTCCTGGAACTCGCCCCCCGCATCGACCCGCTCCTCGTCCGTGAAGACCTTGTGGAGGCTTTCCAGGTACTGATTGAACGCCCACGCCGAGCGGAACCGGTTCGAAAGGTCGGTGTAGCGGCCATGGAGCCGCTGGATCTCTTGGACGGACATGGTGTCGAGCTCGGGACGTCGGCCAAAAAAACTTGACCCGGATTGTACGCCATGCCGAGCTCGAACGATTCCACCCGTCCCGAAACACTCCTCTCCGCGGAGGTGATCACCGCCCGGATCGAGGAGCTCGCCGCAGAGATCGCCCGCGACTACCCGGAGGACGAGGAGCTCGTCTGCCTCGGCATCCTCAAGGGCTCGGTCTTCTTCATGGTCGACCTGGTCCGCCACCTGCCGATGCCGGTCACGGTCGACTTCTTCCAGACCTCGAGCTACGGCTCGTCCACGACCCCGGGTGAGGTCGTGGTCAAGCGGGACGTCGACCTGTCGCTGCGCGACCGCCACGTGCTGCTGGTCGAGGACATCGTCGACACCGGCAACACCCTCAACACCATCCTCGCCATGCTCCGCCTGCGCCGGCCGAAGAGCCTGCGCCTGTGCTCGCTGCTCGACAAGCCCGACCGGCGGGAGGTCGACGTGCTGATCGACTACCTGGGGTTCTCGATCGAAAACGTTTTCGTGGTCGGCTACGGCCTCGACTTCGACGAGCGCTGGCGCAACCTGCCCTACGTCGGCATCGTGCGGGACGTGTGAGTAGACCCACTTCCAGATCCGGCCCAGGAGACCCTGCCATGGACTTCCACCACTCCGACGACGCACCGAAGGCCCTCGGCCCCTACTCCCAGGCCGTCTCCCTCGGTGACCTGGTGTTCACCTCCGGCCAGGTCGGTATCGACCCGGCCACCGGCGAGCTCGCCGACGGTTTCACCGCCCAGGTCGAGCAGGTGCTGGCCAACCTCTCCCAGGTGCTCGCCGCCGCCGGCTGCACCTTCGGCGACGTGCTCAAGACCACCATCTACCTGACCGACATGGGCGACTTCCCGGTGCTCAACGAGCTCTACGGCCAGGCCATGGGCGACCACCGCCCGGCCCGCTCGACGGTCGAGGTCGCCAGCCTGCCCAAGGGCGCGCTGGTCGAGATCGACTTCGTCGCCCACAAGCGCTGACCAGGAGCGAACCTACCGGCTGTAGGTGCCGACCAGCTCCGCCCGCGCCAGCACGTGACCGGCCATGGCGTCGAGCAGCTCGGTCTTCGACGCGCCGGCGGCCAGGCCGAGCGGCGCATCCAGGGCGTAGAGCACGAAGTGGTAGTGGTGCGTTCCGTGCCCCTTGGGCGGCAGCGGACCGCCCCAGCCGGCCTCGCCGAAATCGTTCTTCCCCTCGCGCGCGCCGGCGGGCCGGGAGAGCTTGCCGCTCCCCGAGGACGCCCCCTGGGGGATCTCCGTCGCCCCGGCGGGGATCGCGTAGACCACCCAGTGGACCCACGGGTCGGCCCGCGGCGCGTCCGGGTCGTCGACGATCAGCGCCAGCGCCTCCGTTCCGGGCGGCGCTCCGCTCCAGGCGAGGGCAGGCGAGACGTTCTTCCCCTCCGGAGCGTAGGCGTGAACTTGCGGAATCCGCGCTCCGCCGGAGAACGCGGTGCTCGTGAGGGTGAGACCTGCGTCGGCTTTCGTCGTCATTTCCCCGGCCTCCTCCGGCGCGGCGCGTACGCCCGAGGCCAGGGCGACCAGGCAGCCCACCGCCAGAGCGCACAGGGTGAAGTGTTTGGCTCGGTCGTTCATGCCCTGAGGGCGACGCACGGCCCGTACCGGGGCGCTCATCGCCCGCCCCCGGCGCTCCCTCCCTGGTTCGCGAGCGACAAGACGTAGGCCACCAGGTCCCAGGTCTCCTGCTCGGTGAACGCCGGCCAGGCCGGCATCGCCGTCCCCGGGACCCCCAGGTGGATCGCCGAGAAGACGGCCTGGGGTTGGGCGCCGGCGCGCCAGACCGGATCGGTGAAATCGGTCGGCGGCTTGGTCAGGACCGCCGCGCGAGGTCCCTGGCCGTCGCCCTGCTTGCCGTGGCACTCGGCGCAGTTGATGGCGAAGAGCTGCTGGCCGTGGCCGATCGCCTCCGCCGAGTCGAGCCGGTCCTCGGGCGAGCCCCCACAGCCGGCGAGACTGCCGGCGAGGGCCACCAGGACGACCAGGCCGAGAGCGCCCGCCAGGGCGTGGGGTGAGACGGAGCGCGGTGCGACGGAGCGGGATGAAGCGCGGTGCATGGGGTGTCCTCCTGAGTCGTCCTGGACCTGAATCGTCCTGACAAGGGAGCGTCCTACCGGCGAGCCCGGAACGTCGGCCGGCCGCCGGCGTCCAGGAGCCCTTCGGTCCGGAGCCAGGCGGCGGCGTCCTCCGCGTCCCGCTCGAACCACGCCCGGGTCGACCCGAGCCGGAAGCTGTAGCCCCAGGCGTCCATGTCGGCCATGAGACGGTTGCGGCCGGCGCCGGGGAGCTCGTCGGCGAGCACGATCTGCAGGTAGCAGACCCCGGACTCCTCGAGATCGGTGCCGCCGGCGTCGGTGTCGATCGCCTGCCGCCGAGCCGCGTCGGCACAGATCAGGTGGCAGCCTTCGTGGAGGGCCGAATGGAGCGGTGTGTCCGACCGGACGTAGAGGGTGTGACCGACGATCCCCGCCTCGGGCGCCCCCCAGTAGCTGCCGGGGATCGGCTCGCCCTCCCCCACCTCGACCAGGTCGAGGCCGAAGCGGGCCACGAGCTCCCGCAGGCTGCCGGACGGCAGGTCGCGGCAGCAGAGAATTCCCGGCGGGGGCGCTTCGGTCGGCGAGGTGCCTTCGGTCGATGGGCTCGCGGGCTCTGGCATCGGTCGCGCCGGCCCGGCGCCGGAGCCCCTACAGACCGAGCTGGATCGCCAGTCCGCAGGCCACCAGGGCGAGGCCGGCCAAGGCGTGAGAGTACCGCTCGAGCGGCCGGAACGACAACCGGGTCAACCCCCGCAACCCGAGCAGCACCACCACGGTCATGGTCGCCAGGGTGCAGGCGCCGAAGACCAGGGTCACCGCCGCCACCTGCCAGAAGCTGCCGCGGGCCGCCGGCACCATGAGCACCGGGATGAGCGGTTCGCACGGGCCGAAGACGAAGATGGCGAAGAGCACCCACGGGGTGATCGAAGGCTTCCCGCCGCTCGCCCCGTCCGCCTCTCGCGCGGCGGCCTCCGGCCCGGCGTGGGCGTGCAGGTGCGCGGGCTCGTGGTCGTGCCGGTGGAGATGGACGGTGCCGTCGGCATGGGCGTGAAGGTGGCTGTGGGTGTGCCCGCGCGCCGCCCGCCGCAACCCCCAGGCGGTGTAGACCAGGCCGAAGGCGAGCAGCAGCCAGCCGGCCAGGTTGCCCCGCATCCCCTCGAAGAGCTGGAGGTCGGAGACCGCGATCCCGATGCCGATGCCGAGGGCGCCGAGCACCACCGAGCTGCCCACGTGGCCGACGCCGCAGGCCAAGGTGATCAGCACGGTGCGCAGGGTCGACCACTCCCGGACCCGGGCCATGGCGATGAACGGGATGTAGTGGTCCGGCCCGGTGACGGTATGGACCGTGCCGAGGACCGCGGCCGTGGTCAGCAGGGCGACCGACGGGAGGTCCATGGTCACCGCTCTCCGGCGAAGGCGGCGACCGCGGGCGCGGGCTCCTCCTGGTCGACCCGTCCGGCCTGGTCGACCCGGCCGGCCCGGCCGGCCCGGAGGCCCTGAACGCCGAGCCAGCCCAGCCAGGCGTCCATCCCCTCACCGGTCACGGCCGAGACCTCGAGCACCGCGTCGGTCGGCATCACCTGGGCGATGTTGTCCCGCAGCGCCTCGAGATCGATCCCCGGCAGGTGCGGCACCAGGTCGGTCTTGGTCACCACCACCAGGTCGGCCTTCTGGAAGATGACCGGGTACTTGAGCGGCTTGTCCTCGCCCTCGGTCACCGACAGGACGACCACGTTGGCCTCCTGGCCCAGGTCGTAGATCGCCGGGCAGACCAGGTTGCCCACGTTCTCGATGAAGAAGTAGTCGAGGTCGCGCCACTCCATGTGGTGGAGCGCCTCGTGCACCAGCCGGGCGTCCAGGTGGCAGGCGGTGCCGGTGGTGATGCTGCGCGAGCGGATGCCGGCACGCTCCAGGCGGGCGCTGTCGCGGTCGGTGGCCAGGTCGCCGGAGACGGCGCCCAGGCGGCTGCCCGGCCCGAGGGGGCTCCCGCCGCGCTCCGCCGCCCTGTCCGCCCTGTCTGCCCTGCCTGCGAGAGCCGCCGCGGTCGCCTCCAGCAGGGCGGTCTTGCCCGCCCCGGGCGAGCCCATGAGGTTGATCGCCACGACGCCTGCGGCCCGGAAATGCTGCCGGTTGTGGGCGGCGCGGTGGTCGTTGTCGGAAAGGATCTTCTCCTGCACCTCGACGGGGACGATCTCGGGATCACCACAGCCACACGTGTCACACATCACGACACCTCCATCTCGATCCGATCGAGGACGATCTCGTCCCCGCAGGTGAGGCGGGCGGGACACCCGCAGTCGGGGCACCGCAGCGCGGTCCCCTTGGGAATCTCCCGGGAACAGTCCGGGCACGACCAGGCCGCCGGCACGGCGCGGATCTCGAGATCGGCCGCCGAGCAGATGGTGCGCTCGCGGAAGGTCGTGTACGCGGTCTCGAGCAGCGGCACCTCGACGCCGGAGAGCTCGCCGATCGACACGTGCAGCCGGTGGACGGCCGTCGCCCGGTGCTCCCGGGCATGGCGCTCGACCTGGCCGAGCAGGGCCTGGATGATCGAGTACTCATGCATGGTGGGCGACCTCCCGCCGCTCCCACCAGATCTCGGCGTCGAGCGGCCGCCGGCGCAGGCGCAGCGTGATGCCCAGGCGCTCGAGCTCGCCGAGCACGGCGGCCTCGATCGCCGGCACCGCCGCCCGCAGCTCCGGGCTGAGCTCGGTGCCCGCCTCCACCTGCTTGGGGATGACGCCGACCAGCACGACCTCCCGCGGCGGGTCCCCCGCCAGCTCGGCGGTCAGGAGCGCCTGGGGCAGATCGGGGTCGTGGGGAGAGAGGCGCGGCAGCACCGCCACCCGGGCGAGCTCTTCCTTGCGGTAGATCCGCACGGTGCCGGGCACGCCCTGGCCGCGGATGGCGTCGACCAGGATCACCGCCTCACGGCCCACCAGGTAGTCCACCAGGTCGGGGCCGGGAGTGCCGCCGTCGAGCACGGAGACCTCGGGGGGCAGCTCCCAGGTCGCCGCCAGGTGGCGGACGACCCAGGGGCCGATCCCGTCGTCGCCCATCAGGACGCCGCCGAGGCCGAGAATGAACACGTTGCGGTTCGCCATCGGATCACCGAGGGGAGTGCGCGAACCGTGCGCTTCAAAGCGCCTTGACCCGGGCCACCTCGTTGCCCTCGGGGTCGAGGGTGTGGATGGCGCAGGCCAGGCAGGGGTCGAAGGAGTGGACGGTCCGCACCACTTCGAGCGGGTGCGACGGGTCGGCCACCGGGTTACCGAGCAGCGAGGCCTCGTACGGCCCCATGTGCCCTTCCGCGTCACGCGGACCGGCGTTCCAGGTGGACGGCACCACCGCCTGGTAGTTCTTGATCTTGCCGTTCTCGATCACCACCCAGTGGGACAGCGTGCCGCGGGGCGCCTCGTGGAAGCCGAAGCCCTGCTGCTCGCCCGACGGGTACTCCCACGGGATGAAGATGTCGGTGTCGCCGGAGCCGATGTTGCTGGCCAGCATCTGCCAGTGCTCGAGGGCGTGGTCGGAGATCGCCGCCGCCCGCACCGCCCGCGCCAGGTGGCGCCCGAGGGTCGAGTGGCAGACCGCCGGCGTCAGCTTCGCGCCCGCGATCTTCGACGCCTCGCCGAGGGCGAAGTCGAGGTACTTCTTGATCTTCTCGTCGCCCGAGGCGTAACCCACCAGCACCTGGGCCAGCGGCCCGACCTGCATCGGCTTGCCGTCGAAGCGGGGCGCCTTGACCCACGAGTACTTGCCGTCGTCCTCGAAGTCCGTGTAGTGGGGAACCGTCTCCTCCTCCCACGGGTGGCGGCTCCAGTCGCCGTCGTACCAGGAGTGGGCGATGCCCTCGGCCACGTTGTCGCGGAAGTAGGGGTCGGTGAAGCTCGTGATCGGCTTGTAGGTGGCCAGGTCGGCGTTCATGATCGTGCCGCCCGGCAGGCTGAACTTCGACCCCGCCGCATCGAGCGGCAGGTCCGGCACCGCCAGGTAGTTGGTCACGCCGGCGCCGTAGCCCAGCCACTCCGGGTACATGGCGCCGATGGCGATGACGTCCGGCAGGTACACCTGGTGGACGAACGCCTGGACCTCGGTCAGGAGATCCTTGATGGCGTAGATCTTGTCCATCTTCAGCGTGGCCTCGTTGTCCAGGTTGATGGCGTTGGCCACGCCGCCGACGGCCAGGTTCTGGATGTGGGGGGTCTTCGAGCCGAGGATCGCCACCACCTGGTTCGCCTTGCGCTGGTACTCGAGCGCCTGGAGGTAGTGGGAGACCGCCAGCAGGTTGACCTCCGGCGACAGGTGCATCGCCGGGTGACCCCAGTAGCCGTTGGTGAAGATGCCGAGCTGGCCGCTCTCGACCAGACCCTTGAGCTTGGCCTTGACGGCCGTGAACTGCTTGACGCTGTTGCCCGGCCAGTCGGACAGGCTCTGGGCGAGCGCCGCGGTCTTCGCCGGGTCGCCGTCGAGCGCCTTGGTGACGTCGACCCAGTCGAGCGCCGACAGGTGGTAGAAGTGCACGATGTGGTCGTGCAGGGCGTGGGCGGAGACGATGACGTTCCTGATGAGCTGGGCGTTGAGCGGGATCTCCAGCCCGAGGGCGTTCTCCACCGCGCGCACCGAGGCGATGGCGTGCACCGTGGTGCACACGCCGCAGATGCGCTGGGTGAAGAGATAGGCGTCCCGGGGGTCGCGGCCCTGCAGGATGAGCTCGATGCCCCGCCACATCTGGCCGGACGACCAGGAGTTGCGGACCTTGCCTCCGTCCACCTCCACGTCGATGCGGAGATGGCCTTCGATGCGGGTGATCGGATCGATCGTGATGCGTTGCGCCATGGTTCGTTCTCTCTCCTCGCGTGCTGATCTCGGATCGTCGTTCAGGTTCGGGCGTGCGCGGGACGGGTCGAGCCACCGCTCTTCGTCCGGTGACCGGAGGCCGGCTCACCGGAGAGGATCGGGAATCGCTTGACGACCCAGAGGTAGCCGAGGATCTCGGCGGAGACGAATCCGAGCGTCACCAGCAGCTCGGGGATCGTCGGCACGTAGGACCAGTTGTCGCCCGGGTTGAAGCCGCTCAGATACGTGTTGAAGCGGAACACGGCGCCGCCCACCACCATCCAGAGGGCGGTCTGGAACAGGACGCCCGGGTTGCGGCGCCGCGCCTTCGACAGGAGCAGCAGCAGCGGCCACGCCGCCAGGGCGATCTCGAGCCAGAACCAGAAGGCGTAGGAGCTGGCCTCGAAGGCGGTCGGCAGCACCCCGCGAACCGCCACGTCGACCAGCCGGAGGACCAGCCAGATCACCAGGGTGATCGCCGCGGCACCGGCCAGGGAGCCGAGCATCGCGGTCTCCTGCTTGCGGCCGAAGACCTTGGACGAAAGCAGCGACTCCATGGCGACCACCCCGTACCCCATGGCGACACAGCCGATGAGGAAGAGCAACGGGATCATCGGCGTGTTCCACAGCGGATGGAGCTTCCAGCCGGCGATCAGCATGACCGTGCCCAGCGACGACTGGTGCATCGACGGCAGCACCAGGCCGAGGGCGATCACCCAGAGCAGCGCCTTCTCCACCTTCGGGCGCGCCTGCTTGGCGAAGCGGGAGAGCTTCGGATGGGCGTCGTCCGTCTCCCAGCTCTCGAGAAACGCCGGCGAGAGCTCCACCCAGAGCACCAGGATGTAGGCCATGATGCACAGCGCGACCTCGAGCAGCGCCGAGTTCGGGTTCCAGCGCCAGAAGAACAGCGGCACCTTCCAGATCCACCACGGCCGGCCGACGTCGACCGCCACCGCGAGGCCGCCCAAGGTATAGCCGAGGGCGCTGGTCAGGATCGCCGGACGGACCAGCGGGTGGTACTTGCCCTTGTTGAGCACGTAGACCAGGATCGCCACCGCATAGCCGCCGCAGGCGAGCGCCGTGCCGGTGACCACGTCGAACGCGATCCAGATGCCGAACGGGTAGCCGCTCGAAAGCCCCGTCGACGCCCCGAGGCCGGCGGCGAAGCGCCAGACCACGGCGGCGAAGCCGAGCAGGACGAGCACGAGCAGGATGCGCGCGGCGCGGGTGTCGACCCGGCCGCCGACCGCGGTGTGGGTGCTCATGAGCGCTCCTCCTCGCCGTCTCCCTCACCCTGGATGGCCGCCTGCCGGCGGTTCTTCCACAGCACGAAGCCGAGCAGGCCGTAGAGCGCCACCGGCGCGACGAACCCCTTGTAGACCGTGTGCTGGACGGTCCGCGAGAGGTGGGCCGTCGGCCGGTCGCCCAGGTCGGGCAGGCCGAGCTCGGTGTACTCGACGTTGGACGGCGCCAGGAGCAGGCACTGGGTGCCGCCGCCCTCGGTCTCGCCGAAGACGTGGTCCTGGTACCGGCCGGGGTTGTCGGCGATGCGCTGCTTCGCCTCGGCCAGCAGGTCGGCCCGCTTGCCGTAGATCACGGCGTGGGCCGGGCAGACCGTGGTGCACGCCGGCTCCAGCCCTTCGGCCAACCGGTGGTTGCACATCTCGCACTTGATGATCCGCGGCGCCCGGGACTCCCACTCGAACTTCGGCACCTCGAACGAGCAGGCGATCTCGCAGTACCGGCAGCCGATGCAGCGGCTCGGGTCCCAGGTGACGATGCCGAGCTCGCGCTTCTGGAGGGCGCCCAGCATGCAGGCGTTGACACAGCCGGGGTCGAGGCAGTGCATGCACTGCGCCTTGACGAAGGCCACCCGGCCGTCGTCGTCGTCACGGAACAGCTTGATCACCGTCTTGGCGCGCTCGTTCAGGTCGAGCGGCGCGTCGTGGAGCGGGTCCTGGCGGGTGTCGCGCGGCAGGCCGTTGGCGTCCTGGCAGGCGACCACGCAGGTCTTGCAGCCGATGCACTTGGTCGAGTCGTAGAGCAGTCCGACGGCGTCCGCGGGTGCTTCGACCCGCTCGCTGGCCCGTGCCGGCCCGGTCCCCGCCACTCCCGTCACCCCGGCTGCGCCGGCCGCGAAGGCCCCTTTGAGCACGGAACGGCGGTCGAGAGCCATCTCAGCCCTCCTCGTCAGTCGTGTCGTCCCCATCGTGTGTGGGAGCGTCGGCGCCCAGCTTCTTGGCCGCCATCAGCCCGGCGCCGACGACTCCGCCGACCACCGCGCCGGCGACGCCGGCGGCCAGCGGGCTCGCCTTGCCCTGCTCGGCATGGATCGGCGCGTAGGTGTCGGGCGGCGTCGCCCGGTCGATCTGCACGGTGTCGTGCATCGGCACCTTGAAGGCCAGCGTCTCTTCGGTGCAGCCGAAGCACGGATGGCCCAGGCCGATCGGCCAGGCGTCGACCATCTCGTTGAAATGCTCGACCGAGCAGGGCGCGTGGGTCTGGGGACCCTTACAGCCCATCTTGTAGAGGCACCAGCCCAGGCGGTGCCCGGCGTCGCCGTACTGGAGGACGAACTCGCCGGCGTCGAAATGGGCGCGGCGCGGGCAGTGCTCGTGGATCGTGCGGCCGTAGGCGTAGGTCGGCCGGCCTTTTTCGTCGAGCTCGGGTAGCGTGCCGAAGGTGGCGTACTGGAGCACAGTGCCGAGGAAGTTGTACGGGTTGGGCGGGCAGCCGGGAATCGTCACCACCGTCTTGCCTTCGAGGACCTGGGGCGCGCCCTGGGCGCCGGTCGGGTTCGGCGGCGAGGACGGGATGCCGCCCCACGACGCGCACGAGCCGATGGCGATGATCGCGCCGGCCCGGTCGGCCGCCTCCTTGACCGTTTCGAGGGCGGTCCGTCCACCGACCTTGCAGTAGATGCCGCCGTCCGCGGTCGAGATCGCGCCTTCGACGACCAGCACGAACTTGCCGTCGTTGGCGTCCATGGCCTGCTGCCGCGCCTCCTCGGCGAGGTGGCCCGACGGCGCCATGAGCGCCTCGTGGTAGTCGAGGGAGATCAGGTCCAGGATCAGCTCGTCGAGCTGCGGGCGGGAGGTCCTGAGCAGCGTTTCGGAGCACCCCGTGCACTCCTGGAACGAGAGCCAGATGACCGAAGGCTTGAGCCCCTTGGCCGCCTGCTCCGCCATCAGCTTGCCCGCGGAGGCGGGAAGACCGACGGCCGCGGCGGCCAGCGTACAGAGTTTGAGGAAGCTCCGGCGATCGACGCCTCTGCCCAGAACTTCGTCGTCCAGCTTGGTCGGTGTGAGACCGAGATCCAGCATGCGCGCCCTCCTGATGATCAATGGGGAGGAGTGTGACGACCTTGGTGCCTTTTCTATGATTTGAGACCAGGAAGTCCGAATATGTTTTGAGGCGGGAGTGCGCACGCCGAAAGGTAGGTCGTCTCCTCTCCCCGGGGGTAGGGCTCAGTGGGCCGCGGTCGCTGGTAAGAACATCAGCAGATCCGCGGAAGCTGCTCTCCGGACAGCATGTCGACCACCCGCTCGCCGCCGATCCCGCTGCGCAGCACCACGGTTCCGGCGTGCTCCGCCACCACCTCGCCGATCACCGTCGCCCCGCGCCCTTCCGGGTGCCGGCGCATGATCTCGACCGCCTCCTCCCCCCGCTCGCGCTCGACGATCGCCAGGCACTTGCCTTCGTTGGCCACGTACAGCGGATCGAAGCCGAGGATCTCGCAGGCGCCGCGCACCTGCTCGGCGATCGGCAGGGCGCGCTCGTCGAGGCGGACGCCGGCGCCCGAGAGGGCGGCGATCTCGTTGAGGGCGCTCGCCAGCCCGCCCCGGGTCGGGTCGCGCAGCACGCGGACCGCCGGACCGAGCACCTCCAGCAGCTCGCCGGTCATCCGGTGGAGCGCCGCCGAATCGCTCTCGACGGCCGTGTCGAACTCCAGCCCCTCGCGCACCGACATGATGGCGATGCCGTGCTCGGCGATGGCGCCGTTGATCACCACCAGGTCGCCCGGCCGGGCCCGGTCCGGGCCGACCGAGAGGCCGCCGGGCACCAGGCCGATGCCGGTGGTGTTGATGTAGATCCCGTCCCCCTTGCCCCGGTCGACCACCTTGGTGTCCCCGGTGACCACCGGCACGCCGGCCGCGGCCGCGGCGTCGCGCATGGAGCCGACGACGCGCCACAGGTCGGCCATCGGGAAGCCCTCCTCCAGGATGAAGCCGGCGGTGAGGGCCAGCGGCCGGGCGCCGCACATGGCGACGTCGTTGACCGTGCCGTGGACGGCGAGCGAGCCGATGTCGCCGCCCGGGAAGAACAGCGGCCGGACGACGAACGAGTCGGTCGACAGGGCCAGCCGGCCGCCCGTCCGGGCCCCGGCGCCGAACGCGGTCAGGTCGGCGAGCGACAGCACCGCGCCGTCGGCCAGGGCCGAGAGCGTCGGGTTGTCGAACGCCGGCACGAACATCCCCTCGATCAGCCGTTGGGACATGCGTCCCCCGCCGCCGTGGGCGAGCTGGACGGTCGGATAGTCGGACAGCGGGATCGGGCAGGCAGCACCCGTGGCCAGGGAAGAACCCGCGCCGAGGGATGAACCCTCTGCCGCGGTGGAGCCCGGGTCGGATCGCTTCGTCTCGGTGGTCATCACACCCTCCCGTAGCGGTGGTAGGCGGCACAGGCACCCTCGGACGAGACCATGGGCGCGCCGAGGGGGCGCTCCGGCGTACAGCGACCGCCGAAGGCCGAACATTCGTGGGGCCGCTTGAGCCCGCGCAGGATCTCGCCGGCGATGCATTCGGCCGGCTCCTCCGGCGGCGGGCCCTCGGCCGGGAAGCGGCGGGCGGCGTCGTAGCGGGCGAAGGCCGGCTTGAGCGCCAGGCCGCTGGCCGGGATCGTGCCGATGCCGCGCCACGGCCGGTCACAGACCTCGAACACCTCGCCGAGCAGCTCCTGGGCCGGGCGGTTGCCCTCCCGGATCACGGCCCGCCGGTACTGGTTCTCCACCCCCCAGCGCCCCTCCTCGAGCGCCGTCACCGTCCACAGCACGCCCTCCAGCAGGTCGACCGGCTCGAACCCGGTGACCACGATCGGGATCCGGAAGCGCTCGGCCAGCGGCTCGTACTCCCAGAAGCCCATCACCGCGCAGACGTGGCCGGCGGCGAGGAAGCCCTGGACCCGGTTGTCCGGGGCGGAGAGGATCGCCTCCATGGCCGGCGGCACCAGCACGTGGGAGGAGAGGATCGAGAAGTTGTCGAGGCCGAGCTTGTGGGCCTTCCAGACCGCCATGGCGTTGGCCGGCGCCGTCGTCTCGAAGCCGACCGCGAAGAACACCACCTGGCGGTCCGGGTTGCGCTCGGCCAGGGTCACGGCGTCGAGCGGCGAGTAGACCATCCGCACGTCGCCGCCCGCCGACTTGACCGACAGCAGGTCGCACTCCGAGCCCGGCACCCGCAGCATGTCGCCGAAGGAGGTGAACAGGACCTCCGGCCGCCGGGCGATCGCCACCGCCCGGTCGATCAGCTCGAGCGGCGTGACGCAGACCGGGCAGCCCGGGCCGTGAACCAGGGTCACCTCCTCCGGCAGCAGCCGGTCGATCCCCGACTTGATCACCGTGTGGGTCTGGCCGCCGCAGATCTCCATCAGCGTCCACGGGCGGGTCACCCGGCGCCGGATGGCCGCCACCAGCTCGCCGGCCGTCGCCTCGTCCCGGTACTCGTCGACGTACTTCACGAGGCGCCTCCCGGGCGACCTCCGCCGCCGGGCCGGTCCGCCGCGGCGCCGGCCTCCCCGGCCGCGACGCCCTGTCCGGCGGCCCCGGGCTGGGACACCTCGAGCTCGCCCAGCTCCCCCATCTCCTCGAGGTAGGCCCAGGTCTGGCAAGCCTGCTGCTCGTCGATCCGGCTGATGGCGAACCCGACGTGGACCACCACGTAGTCGCCGACCGCGGCCTCCGGCGTGTAGGCGAAGCAGACCCGCTTGGTGACGCCGCCGAAGCTCACCGTCCCCATGGGCATGCCGATCGTGTCCTCCTCGATCTCGACCACCTGTCCCGGAACTCCTAGGCACATGACCCGCTCTCCTCTCGCTTGCCACTCCTGATTCGTCCGCCCGCCGGGCGGGATCTCTCTCGGCTCGTACACCGCGCGGTCGCCACCGCCACCTGGCCGAAGGCGATGCCGCCGTCGTTGGGCGGCACCCGGCGGTGGAGCAGGACGTCGAAGCCGGCCCGCTCGAGGGCGCCGGCGCACCACTCGGTGAGCAGCCGGTTCTGGAAGCAGCCGCCGGAGAGCGCCACCGTCGGCTCCCCCACCGCCCGGGCGACCGCGACGATCGCCTCGACCAGGGCGCCGTGGAAGCGGAGCCCGATCGTCTCGGGCCCGGCACCGTGGGCCAGGTCGGCCAGGACCGCATCGACCAGCGGGCGCCAGTCGAGCTCCCAGAGGAGGCCGTCCGCGGCGCCGGCCGTGCCCTCCTCCCCGACCTCCACCAGCGGCAGCGGATAGGCGGCGTCCGGCCCCCACGTCGCCGGCGGGGTACCGCCGACCGCCCGGTCGGCGGCGAACTCGAGCGCCATCGCCGCCTGCCCTTCGAACGACACCCTGCCTGCTCCGCCGAGCTCGCCGAGCTCGTCCAGCCCGCCGGACCCGTCTGACTCGCCCTCCGCGCCCGCTCCCGGGGCCAGACCGGCCAGGGCCGCCACCGCGTCGAACAGCCGTCCGGCGCTGGTGGTCCGCGGCGCGCGCGCGCCGGTTTCGATCATCTTTCCCAGCAGCCGGCGCTCGGCCGGCCGGAAGGCCGCCACCGGCGCCAGGTCGTCCCGTTCGAGCGCCGCCGGACCGAGGGTCCCCACCAGCACCGCCAGGGCGGAGCGCCGGGGCTCCTTGACCGCCGCGTCGCCCCCCGGCAGCCGGAACGGCCGGAGCCGGGCCACCCGCCGGAAGGATGCGGCGTCGCCCAGCAGGATCTCGCCGCCCCACACCGTCTGGTCGGTGCCAAAGCCGGTTCCGTCCCAGGTCACCCCGAGGGCCCGCCCGGTCCGGTCGTTCTCGGCCAGGCAGGCCGCCAGGTGGGCGTGGTGGTGCTGGACCGCCACCCGCGCAACCGGCTGCCCGCTCCGCGCCTCGATCTCGGCCGCCAACCGCTCGGCGGCGCGGGTGGTGGCGTAGTCCGGGTGGAGGTCGTGGGCGACCACCGCCGGCGTCGCGTCGTAGAGGTCGAGGAAGTCGGCCACCACCCGCTCGAAGGCCTCGAGCGCCCGCGGGGTCTCCATGTCACCCAGGTGCTGGGAGAGGTAGACCTTGCCGCCCACCGCCAGGGCGACCGTGTTCTTGAGATGAGCGCCGACCGCGAGCACCGTCGGGACCGGGCCGTCGCCGTCAGTCGCCGCCGGCAGGAAGACCGGCATCGGCGCGTAGCCCCGTGCCCGCCGCAGCACCCTCTCCTCCCCCAGGACCACCCGGGCCACGCTGTCGTCGGCGTGGCGGGCGATCGGCCGGTCGTGGACCAGGAAGAGATCGGCCAGGGAGCCCAGGCGCTCGACCGCGTCCACCTCGTCGGTGGCGATCGGCTCGTCGGAGAGGTTGCCGCTGGTGGCGACCACCGGGCATCCGACCGCCCGCAGGAGCAGGTGATGGAGGGGCGTCGTCGGCAGCATCAGCCCGAGCCACGGGTTGCCGGGCGCCACCCCCGGGGCGACACCCGGCGGCGGCGTCCAGCTCCCGGTCGAGACCGGACGCAGGAGCCGGCGGCGCAGCAGGACGATCGGCGCCCGGACCGACGCCAGGAGCGCCTCCTCGTCGTCCGAGACCTCGCACAGCGAGCGAGCCTGATCCAGGTCCCGCACCATGACCGCGAACGGCTTGGCGTGCCGCTCCTTCCTGGTCCGCAGGGTCGCCACCGCCCGGGCGTCGGTGGCGTCCACGAGAAGCTGAAACCCGCCCAGCCCCTTGAGCGCCACGACCGCACCGGAACGCAAGGCGCCGGCGGCGGTCCGGATCGCCCCGGCGCTGTCACCGGTGCCGACCACCACCCCGCCCCGCCGGTCCCACAGGACGAGCCGCGGACCGCACTCCGGGCAGGCGTTCGGCTGGGCGTGGAAGCGCCGGTCGAGCGGGTCCTCGTACTCGCGGCGGCACGACGGGCACATGGGGAACCCGGCCATGGTGGTGCTCGGCCGGTCATAGGGCAGGCCGCGGACGATGGTGTACCGGGGGCCGCAGTGGGTGCAGTTGGTGAACGGGTAGCCGTGGCGCCGGTCGGCCGGGTCGAGCACCTCGCGGAGGCAGTCGGGGCAGGTGGCCGCGTCCGGCAGGACGACGGCGGTCTTGGCGCCCTCGGTGACGCTGGCACGGATGACGAAGCGCTCGTCCCCGTCCGCGTCGTCCGCCGCGCGACCCGCCGGCTCGATCGCCGTCACCTCGACGGAGTGGATCACCGCCAGCGGCGGCGCCTCCGCGGGCAGGCGGCGGAGGAACGCCTCCACCTCCCCGTCCGGGCCTTCGACCTCGATCGACACGCCCCGGGGGTCGTTCGACACCCAGCCCTCCAGGCCGTGCTCGACGGCGAGCCGGTAGACGTACGGCCGGAACCCCACCCCCTGCACCGCGCCGCGGACGGACAGGGCGACGCGGCGCGGCGCGCCCGGCAACCCGAGGGGGTCCGAAGCGCGCGGCGCGGCCGAGAGCCTGGAGGATGTGTCGGGATTGTTCATCAATGCGGTCAAGTATCGGATCGACGGACCTCCCGGCGCGCCACCTGCCGGGGCGGTCCCCGACGGTCTGTCACGACCCCATCGGGTGGCTCGGACGGCCTGTCTGGCGGTGGATCTGGCCCTGGCTCCGGCTCAAGACCCGGCGGTGGACCAGGAGGGCCGCGAGCCCCATCAGGCCGTCGCCGAGGCCGGAGAACGGTACCGCCCAGGCCGCCTCCCCCAGCAGCCAGCAGCCGATCAGGAAGGCGAGCGCCACCGCCTTGGTGAAAACCAGGATGGTCACCCCACGGAGGCGGGCGTACTCGTAGGCGTAGGCGAACGCTGCCACGAAATGGAAGGCGCCCGCCTGGCGGGCGAAGAACAGCGGGGCGACCGCCGGCCACCCGGCGAACCGGGTCGACCAGCCGGCGGCACCGAGCAGCATGACGCCGACCAGGGCGCTGTGGACGACGATCAGGGCGACCAGCCAACGCTCGATGCGGTCCCACGGCCACGAGCGGGTCATGGGGCGGGTCATGCCGCGCTCCCCCCGTCGCGCGGGGCACCGGCCGGCTGGTGGACGGGCGGCGGCACCACGATCACCCCGTCCTCCACCGTCACCGGCACGGCGGCCAGGGGCGCCGGCGGCGGGCCGTAGATCACGTGGCCGTCCGGGGCGTAGACGCCGTCGTGGCAGGGGCAGACGTAGGCGTTGCGGGCCGGCATCCAGGCCACCGTGCAGCCGAAGTGGGTGCAGCGGAGCGACCGTCCGGTCACCCCGTCCGCCGTGCGCTGGAGCTCGACCGGCGCGTCGCCGACCTGGACGACCAGCCGCGCCCCCACCGGCAGCCGGTCGAGGGGCACCCGCAACGGCTCGGCCGCCGCGCTCTCCGTACCGTCCTTCGCCCCGCCGGGGGCACAGCCGGAGA
Organism: uncultured Acidobacteriota bacterium; assembly: GCA_963843755.1. Taxonomy (GTDB): domain Bacteria; phylum Acidobacteriota; class Thermoanaerobaculia; order Multivoradales; family DATKCC01; genus CAWJLS01. The sequence goes on along the minus strand of CAWJLS010000005.1, from coordinate 369,100 downwards.
GGCCGACCAGGCCGCTCCCCAACCCGGCCGCTCCGGTCAGACCGGCCAACCGGCTCCATCCGGCCGAGCCGACCGCCAGGCCGAGGACTTTCAGGGCCTGCCGTCTCGGCAGGGAGGACGGCGGCGACAGGGAACGGTCACGCGAACGGTCGTCGGTCACAGGTACTCTCCGTGGCGGTGCGGGGGGACGCCCGTGCCGCCCGCGGCGTGGCGCTGGGCGGCGGCGACGTGCTCCGGCAGCTCGATGGTCTTGCCCTGGAGCGCCTCGTAGACCATCTCCACCTGGTCGATGCCGAACCGGATGGTCTTGATCACGGCGTCGTGGAGCGCTTCGTCCATGGCCTGCTCTCGCGACACGCCGCAGAGAAGTTGGTGACAGGCCTGGTGCATGGCGTCCAGGGCGAAGATCACCTCTTCGGCCGGGAAGCCGAGGGCCGCCCGGCGCTCCGCCAGGTCGCGGCAGTAGGCCATGAACAGCCCCTTGCGGCGGGTCCGCACCGAGTGCAGCAGGTTGCGCAGGATCAGTTGGTGGTTCCACCGGCGCTCGTCCTCCGGCAGCTCCTGGTAGTGGGGCATCGCCCGCTGCGCCTCGTCGGTCGCCAGCAGCTCGGTGAAGCGTTCGACGATCGCCTCGCTGTTGTCCTGGAGGAGCTGGTAGAGGCGCAGGTTCGGGTGCACCCGGCGCAGCTCCATCGCGTGGCGGTTGCGCCGCTCCCACTCCACCGGGTCGGTCCTGAAGTTCTCGATCAGGAACGGCATGCGGCTGAGGATCTCGAGCCGGGAGCGCGGCTCCCAGCCCAGCAGGCGGCGGGTCCGCGAGGCGTCGACCGTCAGCTCGAGGTCGATGTAGTCGGCCATCCACGGGCGCTCGAAAGGGCGCTCGCCGAGCGCCCGCCCGAGGCGGTCGAGCATCCACATCCCCGGCTTGCACAGCGGCCCGGGCACCGACCGCGGCGGCCGGTAGCCGGAGCCGTCGAAGAACTCCCGGGTGGCCGCCTCGTAGAGCGCGGCGTGGGAGACCGAGCCGTCCGGGCTGGCCTGGAGCACCGCCCCGTGCTCGAGCTCGTCCTGGTGCTCGAGGACCGCGCGCAGGAACAGCGCGCCGTCACGGACGTGGAGGTACGGCACCGCCGAGCGGCCCCGGCCGCCGAGCAGGTTGGCGTTCCAGCGGCGGGAGAGCCAGGTGGCGAGGAAGTGGTAGAGCGGCGCGTACTCGCACCAGTCGGAGAACATCGCCGCGAAGCGCACGATCACCGACGGAAAGGCGTCGCGGTACTCGTCGAGCATCGCCTCGCCGATCCGCTTGGTGTGGGCGTAGAGGTGGTCGCCATCGGGCGGGCTGACCTCGGTGATCGCGCCGCCGGGAGGTGGGAAGGCGCAGGCGGCGACGGAGCTGGCGAAGACGAAGCGCCGCAGGGACAGGCCGCGACAGCCGTCGAGGACGTGGCGCAGGCCGTCGACGTTGGTGCGGAAGTACTCCGGGTTGTCCTCGCCGTCGAAGTCGTAGTAGGCGGCCAGGTGCATCACCACGTCGGCGCCGCCGTCGGCGGCGATCCGGTCGAACAGCATCCGGACGCGGTCCGGCTCGCCCAGGTCGACCTGGTGCCACTCGAGCTCGGTCCCCGGCGGGACCCAGGTGTCGCCGCGCGGATGGCGGTCGATGGCGACGATCCGGTAGCGGTCCCTGAGCGCCCGGATCACGTACCGGGCGAGGAACCCGGACGCGCCGGTGAGAACGAGTCGTGGAAGGGAGCCCATGGTGTTCGGTCCTCACGGCGGGTGGGGAGAGCCCCACACGCCGTCACCATGTCCGGCCGCCCGCGGGCGATCAACACCCGGGCGGGTGGGCGCCGGCGGAATCGGCGGGTGGGATGCCGCGCGCCGGCGCCGGCTCAGCCGGCGAGGCCGCGGATCACCTCCGCGGCCCGCTCGACCTGGGCCCGGGAGACGTCCCGGTGGGTCACCAGGCGCGCCCGGGTCTCGCTGATCCGCGCCCCCAGCACCCCCTCGGCCTTCAGCCGGTCGATCAGCTCGTCGACCGGGTCGCGGCCGGCGGGCAGGTCGCCGAACAGCTCGCGGCCGACACCGAAGACCAGGATGTTGGTGCGCACCCGGGGCAGGTCGATCTCGATCCCCGGCAGCTCCGCCAGGGTCTCGGCGAGCAGCCGGGCATGGGCATGGTCCTCGCCCAGGCGCCCCCGGTTCTCCTCGAGCGCCACCAGTCCGGCGGCGGCGATGATCCCGGCCTGGCGCATGCCGCCGCCGAACATCTTGCGCACCCGGCGGGCCTCGTCGATCAGCTCCCGCGCGCCGCACAGGACGGAGCCGACCGGCGCCCCGAGCCCTTTCGACAGCGAGGTCATCACCGAGGTGAAGCCGCCGGTGACCCGCGCCACCGGCACCCCGAGCGCCGCCGCCGCGTTGCACACCCGGGCGCCGTCCAGGTGGATCGGCAGCCCGTGGCGCCCGGCGAGCGCCACCAGGGCGTCGATCTCGTCGGTCTCGTAGACCGTGCCGCCAGCGACGTTGTGACTGCTCTCGGCGACGATCATCGCCGTCCGCGCCCGGAAGCCCGCCCCCGAGGCGATGAGCGGCTCGACGTCCGCCGGCGCGAGCTGGCCGTGGGCGGTGGCGACCGTGCGTGGCAGGAGCCCCGAGAGCGCCGCCATGGCGCCCATCTCGTAGTGCAGGATGTGGGACCGGGCGTCGCAGATCACCTCGCCGCCCGGGAAGCCGTGGACGTGGAGCGCCACCTGGTTGCCCATGGTCCCCGACGGCAGATAGAGCCCGGCCTCGTGGCCCAGCAGCTCCGCCGCCCGCTCTTCCAGGCGCCGGACCGTCGGGTCCTCGCCCATGACGTCGTCCCCCACCTCGGCCGAAGCCATGGCGCGGCGCATCCGCTCGTCCGGCCGGGTGACCGTGTCCGAGCGCAGATCGACGATCTCGTGATCGGTCATCGCATCCCCCCTCTCACAGCCCGAAGGCGATGCGCACCGCCCCCTGGACGGTGTCGCCCTTCTCCACCTCGAACGAGATCTTCGGGACGAGCAGGTTGAGGATCACCCCGCCGTAGACCACCGCGTCGGTCGAGTCGACCGACAGCGTGCCGGAGAACGGGGCCGTGCGGTCGAAGCTGCTCTTGCTCCACACCACGCCGGCGCCGGCGTAGGGGGTGAGCACGGCGAACCCTTTGGAGATCTCGAGCTCCAGGCCGCCCTGGTCGAGGGAGTAGACGTCGCTGCCCGAGGCCCGCGAGTAGGTCCCGCGCAGGCCGAAGGCCGGGGTCGCCAGACCGCCGTCGAGGATCGCCCAGGAGATCTCCCCGGAGAGCAGCTCGATGTCGGAGTCGACCACCTTGCCGTAGGACGCGCCCAGGTCGATGCCGCCCGGCAGCCCCTTGCGTGCGCCGACCCGATAGATCGCGAGGTAGCCGCCGGGCACGTCGCCGTCGACGGCCGGGCCGGCGTCGGAATCGAAGTCGGGCGTCCCGGAGACGTCGGCCCAGAGGTCGAACCCGAGGGTCCCGAGCGGCTTGGCGCTGTGCCGGGGGTACGAGTAGGCCCCGAGCGAGAAGCTCTGATGGAACGCTTCGAGCTCGGCCTTGGTGGCGCCGCCGTTCACGTCCCACGCTCGCGCCGGGGAGACGGCGACCGCCCCCAGCAATACCAGCAGTGCCACGACCCACACGGCGTGGCGGCTCGAACCTGTCGACCTCATGCGTCTCTCCTCTCGCTCGAAGCTCGAAATGACGGACCCCGCCCGAGCCGGCCGCCCCGATCGGACAAATCGGGTTGATCGGGCAAATCGGCCTGATCGGACAAATCGGCCCAGTCGGCCTGATCGGTCCAGTCGGGCTGATCGGTTGCGATCGCTTGCGACCGGTCTGGGCGGCGGGCCCGGCCCGCACCGGATGTTAGCCGACCGGCGCGGCGTAGTCTCCGACCAGGGCGTCGACGGTCGCCGAGCGCCCGGTCCGCGCCCACTCCTCGACGATCTCCCGGCTCGCCGGATCGAGCCACGGGATCACCGGCAGGTTGCCCTCGGCGACCAGCACACGCAGGTCGTAGCGGCTGCGGTCGATCCAGCGGGCCGCCCGGAAATGGGCCTGCCCCCGGCCGTGGCGGCCGAGGCGCTGGCAGAGCTCGCCGGCCAGGAGCAGCAGCCCGCCGATCTCCCGCCCCGGTGCGCCGGCGAGCGGCGGGCGCGGCAGTGGGCGGGGCAAGAACGGGGGCAGGCCGTGACCGGCCGCCGCCCGCGCGAGCTCCCGGGGATCGGGAGGACGGCCGTGGAACAGGGCGTCGAAGACCCGCTCGTCGCGCCCCTCGGCCAGCAGCCGCCGCTCGGCGGGCGCAAGCTCCGGCACCACCGGCTGCACCGTCGAGAGGCCGGCCCCGGCGAGCCGGTCGAGGCCCTCGGCCCAGAGCGCCTCATCGTCGGTCAGCCCGGCCACCAGCGGCCAGACGGCCGCCGAGCCCGGGGGCAGGCTCTCGAGACGGTCGAGACGTGCCAGGTCCCCGGCGAGGAGGGCGTCCGACAGGTCGACGACCGTCACCGCGCCGGCCGGGGCCTCGCCTTCGCCCGCGCCCGGCGCCGGCTCCCCGGGCAGGATCTGAACCACCACCGGCGTCCCGGCCGCGAGCACCGGGGCCAGCGCCCGGTCCCGCGCCACCCGGAGCTCCGGGGCGACCGGCGGCACGTAGAGCACGTCGTCGAACGGCCCGTCCGGCAGCAGACCAGAGGGGTCGAGGTCGGCAGGGTCGAGGTCGGAGGGTTCGCCGAAGGGTTCTCCCGCAAGATCGCCGGAGATTGAGTCCGGACCGTCCCCCGGACGGCCGAAGACTCCGTGGGCCAGGTCGATCCAGCGCACGGCGGACGGGGCGGCCGGCCAGGCGCGGGGCGCGAAGCGGATCCAGAACCGCTCCGGCTCGGGGAGCAGGCGCACCGGGCGGCGGGCCCGCGCGCCGGCGCCGGAGGCGGCGGCAGCCACCGCTCAGCGCCCCGTGTCGTTCGACCGGCTCGAGCGGCTCGGCTGACTCGCCTGGCTCGCTTGGGGCGGCCGCGCGGCGTCCGCGACTCCCGCCGGTCCGTCCGGCCGGCCGGACCGCAGGTGGGCCTCCAGTCCGCGCTCGACGTACTTGGCGAGGATGTCGACCTCCAGGTTCACCCGATCGCCCACCGCCCGCAGCCCGAGGGTCGTGACCTCCAGGGTGTGGGGGATCAGCCAGACGCCGAACCGGCCGTCCTCGCCACCGCCGGTCACGCCCGTCACGCCGGTCACCGTCAGGCTGACGCCGTCGAGGGCGACCGAGCCCTTCTCCACCACGTAGGGCGCGACCGCCGCGGGGAGGGAGAACGCCATCACCGTGTGCTCGGCGTGGTCCGTGCGCTCGACCACCCGGACGGTGGTGTCGACATGCCCCTGGACCCAGTGGCCGCCGAGGGGGTCGCCCATGCGGAGCGGCGTCTCCAGGTTGACCGCCGAGCCGTCCCGGAGGCCGCCGAGGGTCGTCCGGGCCAGCGTCTCGTCGCCCATCTCCACCGCCGCCTCCCTCCCGCCGGCGCCCCGCTCGACCACCGTCAGGCAGACCCCGGAGACGGCCAGGCTGGCGCCGATCGAGAGCCGCTCCCCCAGCTCCGCGCTGTGGCCGACGGTCAGCCTCACCCCGCCGCCGGGGGCCGGGGTCGGGTCGCCGAGGACGCGCCCACGCTCCGCAACAAGTCCTGTGAACATCGCTCTCTCAGTCCGGTGAGTATCAGGTCGCCGCCCCGGCGCCGGACACGCAGTCGCTCGAGCCGGGGGGCCTGCTCCAATCGTGGAATGCCCGGGCCGCCCACCCCTCCCGGCGCGTCCTCGCCGCCCACGAGCAACGGCGCGCAGTCGACCGCCACCCGGTCGAAGGCGCCGGCGGCGAGGAAGGCCCCGGCGACCGTCGCTCCGCCCTCGACCAGAACGCTGTGAACGCCCCGATCGAGCAGGTCGGCGAGCACCCGGTGCGGCGCCGTCGAGCCGTCCGGGCCGGCCAGCCGGACGACCGTGGCTCCGGCGCGCTCGAGGGCCCCTATCTTGTCGATCTTGTCGATCTTGTCGATTCGGTCGGCCCCATCGGCCCCATCGGCCGGGCCGACATCCGGCGCAGTGTACACCAGCACGGGCCCCGGAACCGTGAACATCCGAGCCTCCGGCGTGAGCCGCAGACGCCGGTCGAGGACCACCCGGACGATCGGCCCCGTGGCGCGTCCCAGCCGCCGGTCGAGCCGCGGATCGTCCGCCACGACCGTGCCGCTGCCGACCAGGATGGCGTCGTGGGCCTCCCGCTCGAGCAGGGCCCAGCGCCGGCCCGCGGGGGAGGAGATCCACTGGCTCTCACCGGTGGTGGTCGCCGTCCGGCCGTCGAGGCTCATGGCCCACTTGAGGGTCACCGCCGGCCGGCCGAAGGCGTACGGCGCCAGGAAGTGGAGATTGAGGGCGGCCGCCTCCGCCGCCAGGGTGCCGACCTCGACCGCGACGCCTGCCGCCGCGAGCCGTTCGAAGCCGCGGCCGGCGGTGCGCGGGTCCGGGTCGCCGTGGCAGGCGACCACCCGCGCGACCCCGGCCCGGATCAGGGCGTCGGCGCACGGCGGCGTGTTGCCCGTGTGGGCGCACGGCTCGAGGGTGACGTAGACCGTCGCCCCGCGGGCCCGCTCCCCCGCCTTCGCGAGCGCCACCGCCTCGGCGTGGGGGCCACCGTAGCGCCGATGGGTCCCCTCCCCGACCACCCGGCCGTCGCGCACCACCACGGCCCCGACCAGCGGATTCGGCGCGGCGCCGTAGCGGCCCCGGGCGGCCAACCGCAGGGCCTTGCGGAGGTACTCAGCCGAGGAGGGCAGCGGCGAACTCCCGCGGGCGGAACTCGATCAGGTCGTCCGGCGTCTCGCCGACCCCCAGGTAGAGCACCGGCAGCCGGAGCTCCCGGGCCACCGCCACGGCCATGCCACCCTTGGCGGTGCCGTCGAGCTTGGCCAGCAGCACGCCGTCCACCGGCACGACCTGGGTGAAGGTGCGGGCCTGGGCGAGGGCGTTCTGACCGGTCGTGGCGTCGAGCACCAGGAGGGTGCGCCGGCGCCAGCCGGCCGCCTCCCGGTCGACCACCCGGCCGATCTTGCCCAGCTCGTTCATCAGGTGCTCCTTGGTGTGGAGCCGTCCGGCCGTGTCGACCAGCACATGGTCGACGTTGCGCGCCTTGGCGGCCTGGAGCGCGTCGAACACCACCGCCGCCGGGTCGCCCCCCGCCTTCGAGCGGATGACCGGCACCCCGAGCCGCTCGCCCCAGATCTCGAGCTGCTCGATCGCCGCCGCCCGGAACGTGTCGCCGGCCGCCAGCAGCACCTTCTCGCCCCGGTCGATCGAGCGCCGGGCGAGCTTGGCGATCGAGGTGGTCTTGCCGACGCCGTTGATCCCCACCACCAGCGTCACCCGCGGCGGCTGGCCCTGACCGGCGGCCCCGACCACCCCCTCGGGCGGCCGCGGCGCGTCCATCAGCAGGATCGCCATGCGGTCGACCAGCCGCTCGCGCAGCCGGACGATGTCGGACTGCTCGCCCTTCTGGAGGTCGGAGCGGAGCTCCTCGACCAGCTCGAGCGACGTGTCGACGCCCAGGTCGGCCCCGATCAGGATCTCCTCCAGGTACTCCAGGGTCTCCTCGTCCAGGGAGGTCTTGCCCTCGACCGCCGAGGTCATCTTGTCGATGATCTCGGTGTGGGTCATGAACAGACCCTTCTTGAGCTTCTTCCAGAAGCCCTTCTGCGGCGCCTCGGGCGCTGCGGTCTCCGGGGCCAGGTCGAGGGTGTCGGGCGCTTGCGTCTCGTCGCTCATGGGCGGTCGATTGTATCGGCTCGCCGCCCGTCGCGGCATCGCGGAACCGGGAAGGCTCCTAAGCCGCGAAGAGCGATCGCGAGAGCTCCCGCGCGGCGTCCGCCAACGCCCGTTGGGCCTTGCCCACCAACGCCGGCTGGCGCTGGACCAGCACCAGGTAGTAGCCGTCGGGCAGGGGCGCCGCGTAGATGTGCAGCGCCTCCTTCTCGATGTGGATCAGCTCCGGCGCCCCGAGGCTGTTGCCTTCGGTCACCTTGCGGAGCTGGCGCATGTAGATCCCCAGGTAGGCGCCGAGCACCCGCATCTGGTAGGGGGTGAACTCGGAACAGGCCAGGTCGACCGTCTCACCGCTGTCGTCCAGGAAGAGGACGCCGACGGCGCCGTCGGCCTTCGCCAGGAGGTTCGCCAGGATGTACTGGAAAGGCATCAGCTCAGGGCTCCCACACCGATCTGCCGCACCTTCGCCGCCACCTCCCTCGGGGCCGGGCCCGGGTCCGGGGCGGCGAGGTCACCGCTCTCGTACGCCTGGAAGAAGGCGGTGACCACCTTGGCGTCGAAGCGGCTGCCGGTCAGCTTGGTGATGATCGCGATCGCCTCCTCCATGGAGAGGGCTTTCTGGTAGGGACGGTTGGTGGTGATGGCATCGAAGGTGTCGGCGACGGCGACGACCCGGGCCCACAGAGGGATCTCCTCACCCTTCCGGCCGTCCGGGTAGCCGCGGCCGTTCCAGGCCTCGTGGTGCCAGCGGATCACCGGCAGCATCTCGCGCAGCGGCTCGATGCTGGAAACGATCTCGGCGCCGATCACCGTGTGCTGCTTCATCTGGTCGTACTCCTCGTCGGTGAGCTGTCCGACCTTGCGCAGGATCTCGTCCTCGACACCGATCTTGCCGACGTCGTGGAGCAGGGCGGCGACCCAGATCTTCTGCTGGACCTCTTCGCTCAGCGACAGGTTCCGGGCGATGGTCCGGGACATCGAGGCGACCCGCTCGGAGTGGCCTCGGGTGTACGGGTCCTTGGCGTCGATCGCCGCGGCGAACGCCCGGATCGAGCCGATGAACAGCTCCCGGTTGGCCCGCGCGGCCTGGCGCAGGCGCTCGATGGTCGTCTCCAGCCGGCTCGACATGCGGTTGAAGTCGCCCGCGAGATCGGCGAGCTCCGCCGGCAGCCCGCGCCCCTCCACCTGCCGGCCGAAGTTGCCCTCGGCGATTTCGTGGCTGCTCTGGGCCAGCCGCTGGATCGGCAAGCTGACCCAGCGGGCCGAGATCACCGCCGCGGTCATGGCCAGGGCGACCAGGACGATGGTCGCGACCACGGCGTTGACCACCATGCGGTGGATCTCGGCGAAGGCGGCGGCCGCCGGCTTCTGCACCACGATCGCCCAGCCGGTGTCCCCCACGGAGCTGACCTGGGCGAGCATGCTCTGGACCCCGTCGGCGGTCGGCACGTCGTACTCGGTGGTCATCGCCAGCGGCACCGCGCCGCTGATGCCGGCGGTGATCTCCGAGGCCGACAGCGCGTCGATCGAGGCCTGCGAAGCGCCCGACGACCAGAGGACCTTGCCGGTCTCGTCGACCAGGAAGATGCCCGAGTCCCCCTGGGTCTGCCGCCGGAACACCGCGTCGAAGGGCAGCCGGACCAGCGCCTCCACCACCAGCAGGGGCGCGTCCTCCGACCCGCCCACCGGCACCGCGATCGAGGCGACCGGCTCTTTGGAGGAGGCCAGGACGGCCGTCCGGTAGGCGATCTGCCCACTCTCCAGGGCGTTGTGGAAGGCGGCGTCGCGGACCTCCATCACCTCGCTCGGCAGCTCGGTCACGCCGAGGCGTACCCCGGAGCCCTCCCGGTCGAGCACCCGCAGCGAGACGAAGTTGGTGTCGCCCACCGTGCGGAGGTAGGGAGCGACCCAGGGCTCGCGCAGCCGCTCCTCCGGCGCCGCGGCGCCCGGCACGATGAGCAGCCCGGTGCCGAGATGACGCAGCGACGCCGCCACCATGGCGAGCTGCTCGCTGACCTCCCGCGACAGGGTCTCGGCCGCCTGGGTCAGGTCGGTGCGCTCGCCCGCCTCCAGACGGTCGCGGTTCTGCTGGATCAGCAGGGCGTTCGACAGGACGAGGGGGATGATGCCCGAGAGCAACAGCGCGGCGAACAGGACATGCCACAGCCGGGGCCGGCGCAGGGCGGAACGGATCGACATTTGACGAAATCGTATCAGAGGGGATCGAGCGCGGCCCACGGATCATCGAGGTACTCGTCGAGCCGGCGACGCACCTCGTCGTCCGACACGTCGCCGAACGTCCGCCCCTCCCCCAGGGCGACCGGCAGCACCCAGACCAGGCCGCTCTCGCGCGCCTTCTTGTCCCGGGCGGCGGCGGCGAGCAGGTCGTCCGGAGCGAGCTCCGGCAGGGGCGGCAGCTCGAAGCGCGCGAGCAGCCGTCGCATCCGCTCCGCCGCCTCCGCCGGCAGGCCGCGATCGCGGCCGAGGCGGAGGGCGAACAGGATGCCGTAGGCCACCGCCTCGCCGTGGCGCAGCCCCTGGTAGTCGAGCGTCGCCTCGATGGCGTGACCGAGGGTATGGCCGAAGTTGAGCAGCCGGCGGGCCCCCTTCTCCGCCGGGTCGGACTCGACCACGGCGATCTTGGCCGCCGCCGCCTCCGCGACCACCGGCGCCAGCGCCTCCGGATCGCCGTCGAGCAGCCGGGGCAGGGCGCGCTCGACCCGGGTGAGCAGATCCGGCTGGAGCAGGAACGCCATCTTCACCACCTCGACCAGGCCGGAGCGGAGCTCGCCCGGGGGCAAGGTCTCCAGCAGAGCGGTGTCGGCGACCACCAGCGCCGGGTGGTGGAACAGGCCGACGCTGTTCTTGGCCCCCGGCAGGTCGACCGCGGTCTTGCCGCCGATCGCCGCGTCCACCTGGGCCAGGAGCGTGGTCGGCACCTGGACGACCTCGACGCCGCGCAGGAAGCAGCCGGCGACGAACCCCGCCAGGTCGCTGCAACTGCCGCCGCCCAGGGCGATCACCCGGCTGTCGCGCTTGCCGCCGCCGGCGAGCATCTCGTGCCACAGCCGCTCGGCGTTCGCCAGGCTCTTGGCCCCCTCGCCGTCCTCGACCTCCAGCACCACGCTCCGTGCCGCCGCCCGGCGCACGCCGTCGAGCACCGCGCCGTGGAGCGCCAGTACCCGCGGGGTGGAGACCACGAACAGGGTCCGGCCGTCGACCCAGGCGGCGAGCTCGTCCGCCGCGTCGTCGAGCGCGCCGGCACCGGCGATGAGGCCGGTGACGCCGGAAAGGTGGCGAAGGGTCAGCCGGTACGGGGTGTCCGGGCGGTCGGTCATCGGTACGGGGTCGGGCCTCTGATCCCTAGTCCTTGTCGAGGGCCAGCCCGAGCTCGCCCAACTGGCGCGGGTCGACCGCGCTCGGCGCCTGGCACATCAGGTCGGTCGCCCGGGCGGTCTTGGGGAAGGCGATGACGTCGCGGATCGACGACGCCCCGGCCATCAGCATGATCAGCCGGTCGAGGCCGAGGGCGACGCCGCCGTGGGGCGGCGCACCGTAGCGTAGCGCGTCGAGGAAGAAGCCGAACCGGCGCTCGGCCTCGTCCTCGGCGATGCCGAGCAGGCTGAACACCCGGCTCTGCACCTGCGGGTCGTGGATACGGATCGAGCCGCCGCCCAGCTCCAGGCCGTCGAGGACCACGTCGTAGGCCCGGGAGCGGACCGCGCCGGGGTCGTCCTCCAGGTGGTCCAGGTCGCGCGGATCGGGCGCGGTGAACGGGTGGTGGTTGGCGTCCCAGCGCTCCTCGTCCGGGTTCCACTCGACCAGCGGGAACTCGGTCACCCAGCAGAACGCGTGCTCGCCCACGGGGATCAGCTCGTAGCGCCTGGCCAGCTCGAGCCGCAGCGCCCCCAGGGCCGCCGCGGCGACCCGCTCGGGCGCGGCGACGAAGAGAGCCAGGTCGCCCTCCCCCAGCCCGAGCGCCTCGGCGGTCGCGGTCACCTCGTCCTCGGACAGGGCGGTCTTGACCTGGAACTCCGGCCCGCCGTCGCGGTGGCGCATCCAGAGCACGCCGGCGGCGCCGTAGACCCGGGCGGTCTCGGCGAAGCCGTCCAGCTCCTTGCGGCTGGCGCCGGCGGCACCCGGCACCCGGAACGCCCGCACCACCCCGCCGTCGGCGACGGTCTGGGCGAAGGCGCGGAAGCCGGAGGCCCCCAGGCGCTCCGACAGGTCGTGGATCTCGCAGCCGAAGCGCAGGTCGGGGCGGTCGCTGCCGTAGCGCGCCATCGCCTCGTGCCAGGTCAGGCGCGGGAAGCGGCGCGGCGGCTCGATGCCGGCGAGCGGGAAGATCCGCCCGAACAGGCTCTCGATGGTCTCGATCACGTCCTCTTCGGTGACGAACGACATCTCCACGTCGACCTGGGTGAACTCCGGCTGGCGGTCGGCGCGCAGATCCTCGTCGCGGAAGCAGCGGGCGATCTGCACGTAGCGCTCGAAGCCGGCGACCATGAGGATCTGCTTGAACAGTTGGGGCGACTGGGGCAGGGCGTAGAACTCTCCCCGGTGGACCCGCGACGGCACCAGGTAGTCGCGGGCGCCTTCGGGAGTCGAGCGCGTCAGGACCGGCGTCTCGACGTCGACGAAGTCGTTCTCGTGAAAGAACTTCCGCACCTCGACGGTGACCCGGTCGCGGAGCCGCAGGTTCTTCTGGAGCTCGGCCCGGCGCAGATCGAGGTAGCGGTAGCGCAGGCGCGTCTCTTCGGTCGGCTGGGCCTCCCCTTCCGGGCTGCCGGGGCTGACCGAGAACGGCAGCGGCACGGAGCGCGACAGCACCGCCGCCCGGTCGACCACCACCTCGACGGCGCCGGTCGGCATGTCCGGGTTCGGGCTCTCCCGCTCCACCACCTCGCCCTCGGCCTCGATCACCCACTCGGCACGCACCGGCGAGAGCGACGCGGCGACCTCCGGCTGCTCCTCCGGATGGACCACCACCTGGGCGACGCCGGTCCGGTCCCGCAGATCGAAGAACATCAGGCCCCCGAGGTCGCGCCGCCGGCCGACCCAGGCCTTGAGAAGAACCCGCTCTCCCACGTGGGACGCGTCGAGCGTCCCGGCTCCCGTCCGCTTCAGCACTGTCGCACCTCCATGATGTCCATCACTCCGCCCACTCCCGATGTCTCCCGATGTCTCCCGATGGCTCCCGGTCACTCCCGATCACTCGCCCGAGTCGGCGCCCGCGGCCGGGCCGGATTCGGCCGCCCCGGCCAGCCGCCGGAGCAGCTCCGCCCGGGGCAGGCGCTCCTGCTCGCCGGTCGCCAGGTCCTTGAGCGTCACCTCCGAGACCGCCAGCTCGTCCGCCCCGAGCAGCAGCACGTGGCGCACCCCCAGGCGGTCGGCCCGCTTGAACGAGTTCTTGACCGACCGACGGGCCAGCTCGGCCAGGGCGGCGATGCCGGCGGCGCGCAGCTCGCCGGCCAGGGCCAGCGCCTCGTCCAGGGCGACGTCGCCGACCGTCGCCACCAGGGCGGGCGGGGGCGGCGTCGCCCGGCGCCGGAAGCTCTCCGGCAGCACATCGAGCAGGCGGTCCTCGCCGATGGCGAAGCCGATTCCCGGGGTGTCGGCCCCGCCCAGGTCGCCGATCAGGCCGTCGTAGCGCCCACCGCCGACGATCGCGTCCTGGGCCCCGAGGCCGGCGGCAGTGATCTCGAACACCGTGCGGGTGTAGTAGTCGAGGCCGCGCACCAGCCGCTCGTCCAGACGGTAGTCGGCACCGAAGCGGTCGAGGATCGCCCGCACCGCGTCGAAATGCTCCCGATCCTCCGGCGTCAGGCAGTCGGAGAGGCGCGGCGCGTCGTCGAGCAGCGCCCGTTCCTCGGGGCTCTTGGTGTCGAGGATGCGCAGCGGGTTGGTCTCGAGGCGCCGCCGGCTGTCCTCGGAGAGCTGCTCCCGCAGGGGCTCCAGGAACCGGACCAGCTCCCGGCGGTACGCGGCACGGCTCTCCGGCCCGCCGACCGTGTTGAGCAGCACGGTCAGCCCCTCGAACTCGAGGGCGCCGAGGAAATCGAGCAGCATCAGGATCAGCTCGCCGTCCGACACCGGCCCGGCGTCGCCGAGCAGCTCGGCACCGATCTGGTGGAACTGGCGGTAGCGCCCCTTCTGCGGGCGCTCGTAGCGGAACTGGGGCCCGAGGTAGAACAGCTTGACCGGCGACGGCCACTGCTGGAGACCGTTCTCGACGTAGGCCCGGGCGACCGCGGCGGTCGATTCCGGCCGCAGGGTGAGGCTCCGGCCGCCCTTGTCGGTGAAGGTGTACATCTCCTTGCCGACGATGTCGGTGCCCTCGCCGACGCCGCGGACGAACAGCTCCGTCTCTTCGATCACCGGCGTGCGGACCTCGCCGTAGCCGTAGCGGGCGAAGACCCGGCGCGCGGTCGCCTCGACCGCCGCCCAGACCGCGGTCTCCGGCGGCAGCAGATCGCGCGTCCCCTTCACCCGATTGACTCGGTTGACCTTGCCACCCTTGCCGCTCATCGCTCACTCCCCCCGCGTTCGGGCCCGACTTCGGCCCCTACTTCGGCCCCGGCCTCGGCCCGATACCGCTCCTTGAGCTCGACGTAGCGCGCGGAGATCTCGCCGATCGACCGCACCTCCTCCGGCGACAGCGGCCGCACCACCTTGGCCGGCACCCCCAGGGCCAGGTGCCCGGCCGGCACCACCTTCCCCGGGGCGACCACCGCGCCGGCGCCCACCTGGGCGCCCTCCTCCACCACCGCCCCGTCGAGCACCCGGGCGCCGATGCCAATCAGCGCGCCGTCGCGGATCGTGCAGCCGTGGAGCACCGCCTGGTGGCCGATCACCACGTCCGCGCCGATGTCAAGCGGGTGGGTCTCGTGGGTGACGTGGAGCACGGTGCCGTCCTGGACATTGGTCCGGGGCCCGATGCGGATCCAGTGGACGTCGCCGCGGGCGACGGTGTGGAACCAGAACGAGACGTCGTCACCCAGGGTGACGTCACCGGTGATCACCGCTCCCGGCGCGAGGAAGACCCGGGCACCGAGGCGGGGACGGCTCGTCCCGAAGGTGATGGAGGACATCGAAGGTCGGCTCTCCGGTTGGGCAAGGTGGTCGGCGGCGGGAGGCTGCGCGCTAGCGGGCCGCGGAGCTTACCACGCCGCCCTGGCTCTGATCGTCCAGCCTCCCGGGAGAGCCCCGAGCCCGGCTGAGCCGGCGGGCCCGGCCAGCCGGCGGGCTACTTCGCGCCGCCGTCGTCCGACGCCATGGCGTCCTTGGACCCCTCGTCCGCGGCCACAGGCTGGATCGACCGCAGGATGCGCTCGAACTCGGGCCGCAGGGCGTCGAACTGGTCGACCGGCGCGGTCGCCATCACGTCGACGCTACCGTCGGCCACCGGCAGCTTGACCGTCAGGGTGCGTCGCGCCCCGTTGTCCTTCTGCGGCGGCAGCTCCATCAGGATCCAGGCCGCCTTGCGCCCGCCGGCGTCGATCACCTTGAGCTCCTTCGCGCTCCACGGCTGCGCCGGATCGTTCGCCTTGATGGCGTCGAGCACCTTCTGCGGATCGGAGACGTCGACCGTGCTGTGGCGCACGAAGATCATGGTGTCGTCGTTGTCGGGCATCGAGCCGGGGGGGCCGAGGAAAACACCGGCCGCCGGGATCTCGCGCCGCGGCTCCCAGGTCAGCGGAACGGCGATGGTGTACGGGTACGGGGTGACCGTGCTCAGGCTGGGCAGGTCGATCCGCTGGGTCTTCTGGGCGGCGTCCTCCGCCATGTCGGCGGCCGTGGCCGGGAGCGCGAGCACGGCGGTCAGGACCAGGACCAGCGCGGTCAGCAGGAACGGGGTGTTACGGGAGATCTGGGGCTTCATGCCGGGATTCCTCTCGGTCGTCGGTTCGCAGTCGGTCGGTTCGCGGTCGGCGGGGTCTCCCCCGCCCCAGGGGCGTATCGGGCCCTATCGAGCCCAGTCGGGCGCCATCGGGCCCAGTCGGGCCATCTTGGGCCAAGCCTGGCAACGCCGGGTCAAATCGGGCCAAATCGGGCCACTGTCGGACCGTGGCCGGGCCGTGTCCCGACCCTGGGAGAACTAGGCGGATAGCAGGATTCCTGCCAGCCGGCGGGGGTAGACTCCCGGCCATGGCAACACCTTCCGTGGACGTCGTGATTCCTGCGCTCGACGAAGAGGCTTCCCTGCCCAGTGTGCTCGCCGATCTGAACGCCCTGAACGGTCCGGCCGGCCCGGGCGGGAACGCGGTCCGCCGGGTGGTGGTGGCGGACAACGGCTCCCGCGACGGCACCGCCCGTGTCGCCCGGGAGGGCGGGGCGGTGGTGGTCGACGCGGCGCGCAGGGGCTACGGGAGTGCCTGTTTGGCAGGCCTCGCCTGGCTGCGCGCCAACGATCCGCCGACCGTGGTGGCGTTCCTCGACGCCGACTACTCCGACCACCCGGACGAGCTCCCCCGGGTGACCGGACCGATCCTCGCCGGCGAGGCCGACCTGGTGATCGGCTCCCGGACCCTCGGCGAACGGGAGCCCGGGGCCCTGCTCCCCCAGGCGCGCGCCGGCAACCTGGTCGCCTGCCTGCTGATCCGCCTGCTCTACGGTCACCGCTACACCGACCTCGGGCCGTTCCGCGCGATCCGCTGGGACGCCCTCGAACGGCTCCGCATGGGCGACCCCGACTTCGGCTGGACCGCCGAGATGCAGGTCAAGGCGCTGCGCCACCGCCTGCGGGTCACCGAGGTCCCGGTCTCCTACCGGCGCCGGGTCGGCGTCTCGAAGATCACCGGCACGATCAAGGGGACCGTCCTGGCCGGCTACAAGATCCTGCTCACCGTCGCCCGCCACGCCCTCTCCCGCCGCCCGCGGGAGGCGGCCCATACCGAGCGTCACCGTGCCGAGTCACCCCAGACCGATCCGCCCCGGGCCGGGAGGGAGACCCGATGAGCGATCCGCGAGCGGGCGCGCCCGAAGCGACCCTCGGCGCCGAGGAGACGATCGAGGTCGAAGTCCGCTACGCCGAGACCGACCAGATGGGGGTGGTCCATCACGCCGTCTACCCGGTCTGGTTCGAGATCGCCCGCACCGCCCTCTGCCGGCGCACCGGCTTCCACTACGCCGAGATCGAGCGCATGGGCTACCTGCTGATGGTCACCGGCGTCCACGTGCGCTACCACCGGGCGATCCGCTACGGCGACCCGGTGCGGGTGACCTGCCGGCTGGAGCGCATGGCGAGCCGCGGCATGACCTTCGCCTACGAAGTGACCGGCGCCCGTCCCCACCCCTCCGGATCGGGCAACCAGAGCGATCCCGCCCGGACCTGGGAGCGCATGGCGACCGGCACGACCGAGCACCTCTGGGTCGACAAGGCGTCCGGCCGCCCGTGCCGCATCCCAGAGCCCCTCCGCCCCGGGTTCGAAGCCCTGGCACCGGGCGAGCGCCCCCGCTGAGATCCGCCGGCCTCCCGGTCCCCCGCCCCTCGGACCCCGCCGCCAGGCGGCCCGCCGCGGACGCCGGCCGGTCCCGCCGAGAGGCCGGCCCGAGAATTCGTCCGCCGCTCCGGCTGTTTTTACCGGCAGCGCGGGAACAGCCCCAGAGATCTCCACCGTCACGGCGCAACCTTCCCCCGCCGCTCCCGTACCAAGACCTCGACCGTGTCGTCCCCGGGCGGACGTGTGCCATACGCCCCCTCGGCGCGGCGACTCATCGAAGATCACCGAGGACAACAGAGACGCATCGATGACCACACCCCTCCCTACGGGCCCTACGTGCCCTACGTGTCAGACTCGCCGCCGTTTCAATCTCCGCCGAATCCCTCGCGCCGCCCTCCTCCTCACCGCCACCGTCCTCGCCGTCGCCGCCACCGGGTGCGGCGACTCCCAGCAAGCCGCGGGGGGAGCCTCGCCCTGGACCATGGAGCGTCCGCCCGCGTCGGTGACCACCGCCCCGGTCCGCCAAGGATCGTTCACGGTCGACGCCCACTTCGTCGGCACTCTGGAGGCGACCTCCGCCGCCGACCTCTACGCCCGCACCTCCGGCCAGATCGTCGAGGTGCACGCCAACAGCGGCGACAAGGTGCACGCCGGCCAACTGCTCGCGCGGATCGAGCCGGACGAGGCCGAAAAGGCGGTCCTCCAGTCCCAGGCGGCTCTGCGCATCGCCGAGGCGACCCTCTCCCAGCGCCAGGCGAACCTCGAGATCGCCCAGGCGACGGCCCGGCGCACCCGGGCCCTGTTCGACCAGGACCTGGTCTCCCAGCAGGATCAGGACTCCGCCCAGGCCAACCTGGTCGGCGCCAAGGCCCAGCTCGACCTGGCCGAGGCCCAGATCGCCCAGGCCGAGGCGAACCTGTCCGGCGCCCGGCTCGAGCTCAGCAAGACCCGCGTCGTGGCGCCGTTCGACGGCTGGGTCGGCAAGCGCTACCTCGACCTCGGCGACCTGGCGAGCACCAACCGGCCGGTCTTCTCGGTCGTCGATCTGTCGATCATCAAGAGCACCATCCCGATCACCGAAAAGGACGCCGGCCGGATCGACCGGGGTCAGCCCGCGACGGTGCGCACCGACGCGTTCCCGGGCAAGGTCTTCGAAGGGCACGTGGCGCGCATCGCCTCCGTGTTCGACCCGGAGACCAACACCACCGAGGCCGAGGTCGAGGTCGCCAACCCGGAGGCGACCCTGAAGCCCGGCATGTTCGCCGACGTCTCCGTGACCTACAAGACGGAGCCGACCGCCCTGCTGGTGCCGAGCTCCGCGGTGGTCGAGACCGAGAACGAGCACTACGTCTACCTGGTCGAGCGGGTCGCGGAGCAGGACGGTCCTCGGGCCGCCGCCTCGCCGGGCGGCACACCCGGCGCTTCCGGCAGAATGGGCGCCGCGGGCGGTGCCGGGCCGGGCGACGGCGGCGCCCCGACCCCGGCGGTCGGCCCGCGCTGGGTCGCCCACCGGGTCCCGGTCCGGGTTCTCGGCACCGGCACCTCGGCGCGTGACCTCTCGGCCATCGAGGTCCAGAGCCAGCTCGAGGGAGGCGGCGGAGCCACCGGCGAGGCGCCGGTGCTCGATCCCGGCGCCCACGTGATCGTGCTCGGCCAGGAGGGCCTGGCCGACGGCGCCGCCGTCGCCATCACCGAGCCCAGCGGCACCGCCGCACCGCGCACCTTCGAGGACGGGAGCAAGCGGTCATGAGCCTCGCCGCCGGCAGCGTCCGCCGTCCCATCACCACGATCATGGCGTGCCTGATCGTGATCCTCCTCGGGTCGATCGCGTTCTGGCGCCTGCCGGTCGACCTGATGCCGGAGCTGGTCTACCCGACCCTGACGGTGCGCACCGACTACCCGAACGTCGGCCCCCAGGAGGTGGAAGACCTGGTCACCCGGCCGATCGAGGAGTCGGTCGCCGCCATCGCCGGCGTCGAGACCATCACCTCCAGCTCGTCGGAAGGGCAGTCCTCGGTGCGCGTGGCCTTCACCTGGGGCACCGACCTCGACGAGGCGGCGGACGAGATCCGCGCCCGGGTCGACCGCATCCGCGACCGGCTGCCGGACGACGCCGAGACGCCGACGGTGTTCAAGTTCGACCTCGCCTCCTTCCCGATCCTCTACCTCGGCGTCTCCTCCCCCGACATGGGGCCGGTCGAGATGCGCGAGTTCGCCGAGGAGCGGATCGAGCGGCGTCTCGAGCGGGTCGCGGGCGTGGCGTCGGTCGACGTGCGTGGCGGCCTGCGGCGGCAGTACCAGGTCAACCTCGACCGCGACAAGATGCTCGCCCTCGGCCTCTCCGCCGACCAGATCACCCGGCTGCTCAGGGACGAGAACCTGAATCGTCCCGCCGGCAAGGTCGAGGAAGGCAACATGGACGTCTACCTGCGGACCGTCGGCGAGTACCGGACGGCGCCGCAGATCGCCTCCACCGTGGTCACGGTGCGCGACGGCAAGCCGATCTACCTGCGCGACATCGCCGACGTCCAGGAAGGGGTCGAGGAGGTTACGACCCTGACCCGGATCGACGGCCACCCCGGCATCCGCCTGGCGATCAACAAGCAGTCCGGCGCCAACACGGTCCAGGTGGCGACGAAGGTGCTCGCCGAGGTCGCGCGCATCCGCCTCGACTTCCCCGACGTCAAGGTCACCGAGATCATCAACACCGCCAGCTACATCCAGCAGGCGATCGCCAACGTCCGTAACTCCGCCATTCTCGGCGGCCTCCTGGCCGTCGTCGTTCTACTGTTCTTCTTGCGTTCCGGTCGCTCGACCTTCGTCATCGCGACGGCGATCCCGATCTCGATCATCGCCACGTTCGCGCTCATCTACTTCACCGGCTACACCCTCAACATCATGACCTTCGGCGGCCTCGCCCTGGGCGTCGGCATGCTGGTCGACAACGCGGTCGTGGTGCTCGAGAACATCTTCCGCAAACGTGAGGAGGGGGAGGACCCCGAGACCTCTGCGGTGGTCGGCACCCAGGAGGTGGCGACCGCGATCACCGCCTCGACGCTGACGACCATGGCGGTCTTCCTGCCGATCGTCTTCATGGAAGGCGTCTCCGGCGTCATGTACAAGCAGCTCGCCGTGGTCGTGGCGTTCGCCCTGTTCGCCTCCCTGGCCGTGGCGCTGACCCTGATCCCGGTGCTGTCGTCGAAGATCCTGCGCGGCAACAAGGCGCACCCGATGCGCACCAAGCTCAAGCCGCTCTACGACCGCAGCGAGCGGCTGCTCACCAGCGCCGAGGACCGCTACCGCAACGGCATCCGCTGGGCGCTCGCCCACCGCAAGGCGGTCATCTTCGGCACCCTGGGGATGTTCCTCGCCAGCCTCGCCCTGATCCCGCTCATCGGCTCCGAGCTGATGCCGAAGACCGACGAGGGCGAGGTGCGGATCAACGCCGAGATGGCGGTCGGCACCCGGCTCGAGCTGATGGACAAGACCTTCCGCCAGATCGAGCAGATCGTCAAAGAGAACGTCCCCGAGGCGGAGAGCATGCTGTCCCACATCGGGGGCGGCGGCTGGCGCGCCAGCGGCGGCCACACCGGCGACCTGCGGGTCTCCCTGGTCCCCCAGTCCCAGCGCACGCGCACCTCCGCCCAGATCGCGGACGCGCTCCGGCCGCTGCTGGCGAAGATCCCGGGGGCGACGATCCGCACCCGCGAGGGCTCCGGCCTCTTCCTCCTGCGCATCGCCTTCGGCGGCGGCGACGAGTCGCTGGAGACCGAGATCCGCGGCCACGACCTGGCGGAGGGCTACCAGATCGCCGAGCAGGTCCAGAAGGTGCTCTCCACCGTGCCGGGCATCTCCGACGCGCGTATCGGCCGCGATCCGGGCCGCCCGGAGCGGGTGATCCGGATCAACCGCGAGAAGATCGCCCGCCTGGGCCTGTCCATGAGCCGGGTGGCCGAGATCATCGAGACCAACCTGGCCGGCAGCCGGGCGACGGTGCTCCGCCGCGCCGGCCGCGAGTACGACATCTTCGTCCGCCTGGCGGCGCCGGACCGGGAGGTGCTCAAGGACATCGACGGGGTCTCCCTGGTGGCGTCCAACGGCGAGTCGGTGCCGCTCAAGAGCGTCGTCGACATCACCTACTCCAAGGGGCCGGTGGTGATCGACCGCAAGGACCAGGAGCGGGTGATCTCGGTCTACGCCAACGTCGCCGGCCGCGACCTGGGCTCGGTCGCCGCCGACGCCCGCGAGGCGCTCCGCTCGGTGGACGTGCCGGAGGGCTTCGCCGTGGTCCTGGGCGGCGAGTACGAGGAGCAGCAGAAGGCCCAGGTCCAGCTCATGGTGGCGATGGCCCTGGCGCTGCTCCTGGTCTACATGGTGATGGCCGCCCAGTTCGAGAACCTGCTCGACCCGTTCGTGGTCATGTTCTCGATCCCCATGGCGCTGATCGGCGTGCTGGTGACGCTCTTCTTGACCGGCACGACGTTCAACATCCAGAGCTACATCGGCATGGTCATGCTGGCCGGGCATCGTGGTCAACAACGCCATCGTGCTGGTGGACTACACGAACCTGATGCGCAGGAAGCGGGAGATGCCTCTCCACGAGGCGGTGGTCGAGAGCGGCCGGCGGCGCCTCAGGCCGATCCTGATGACCACCGCGACGACGGTGCTGGGGCTCGTGCCGCTGGCGATCGGGCTGGGTGAGGGGTCGGAGGTGCAGGCGCCGATGGCGCGGGTGGTGGTCGGAGGCCTGGTGGCGTCGACCCTGGTCACCCTGTTCCTCGTGCCGGTCGTCTACACGACGCTCGCCGAGTGGCAGATCCGCAGGGCCGAAAGGCGGGCCGAGCGGGAGACGGCCGACGCCGTGCCGGCCGAGTGAGGTTGTTGCTGGTCGGACAGTCGTCGGCTGCTGAGTAGGGTCCTTCGGCGAGGGGATCGCCGGGAGCGGGGTGAGGCCTCCCCGCTCCGCGTGCGAATCGTTCGTCGACGTACCGTGACGGACCTGGCTCCTACACACAGTGCTTTCGCGGACGCGGTCCTCAACGCCCTCCGGACGGGGCATGCCGCGCCGCTCGCCGGGGGAGGGGTGTGGATAGGCCCGTCGTGGCCACTGGGGTACGATTTCTGCGTCATGGAGCCGGAAGAGCGAACGTTTCTACGGGATTTCTTTCAGTCGGTTGCGGACCGGGCGCTGGATCCGGACGATCCGAAGTACGTCCACATCTACGAGAGCGATCACCTGGCCGAGGACGACCCCGTGGAGCTGCTGGCCCGCGGGATCGAGTGGACTCCCGGCGCGAGCGTCCAGATCCTCTCCGGCTTCCGCGGAACCGGCAAGAGCACCGAGCTGCGGCGCCTCCGCAAGCGGCTGCGGGAGTCGGAGGCGGAGTTTCTCGTCATCCTGCTCGACATCCAGGACTACGTGAACCTGTCGACGCCCGTGGACGTGAGCGATTTCCTGATGGCGCTCGCCGGGGCGTTCGGCGAAGCGCTTCAGGATGAGGAGCTTCTCGGCGACGATCCGAGCTGTGAGGGGTACTGGGAGCGGCTGGTCAACTTCCTCCAGCGGACCGACATCGCGCTCGATGGGATCTCCGCGCAACCGGGAGGCATCGGCCTCAAGGCGACGCTCAAGAGCGACCCGACCTTCAAGGAGAAGCTCCAGAATCGGATGGCCGGCCACCTGGGGGCCCTCGTCAGGGACGTCCACCAGTACCTGGACGACTGCGTGCGTGCGCTCAAGAAACGGCACGGCCTCGACCGGGACGTGGTCCTGCTGGTCGACTCGGTCGAGCACATCCGGGGCACCTCGACCAACGCCCGCGAGGTCCATACCTCGGTCGAGAACCTCTTCGCCGGCCATCCGGACAAGCTCCACCTGCCCCACCTGCACGTGGTCTACACCGTCCCGCCCTACCTCAAAGTCCGCTACCCAGGGCTCGGCGCCCTCTACGCCCCGGGCGGCATCCACCTGCTGCCGGCGGTCAAAGTGAAGGACGCCAACGGGAAGACATTCGGCCCGGGACTGGACGCGCTGGAGCGCATCGTCCGAGCACGTGGCGACTGGCAGCGGCTGCTCGGAGAGCGCGAAGTACTGGACGCGCTGAGCCAGGAGTCGGGCGGGCACCTCCGGGACCTGCTCCGGATCATCGCCGAGATCATCCGCCGCGCGCGCCAGCTCCCGGTGCGAAAGGAGACCGTCGACGCGGCCCTCAGCCAGATCCGCAACGAGTTCCTCCCGATCGCCGACGCGGACGCCGTCTGGCTCGACCGCGTCGCCCGGACCAAACGCGCCTCCCTGGACGACTCCGACCGCCTGCCCGACCTGGCCCGGTTCCTCGACACCCACCTGATGCTCTGCTACCACAACGGCCAGGAGTGGTACGACGTCCACCCGCTCATCGCCGAGGACGTCACCGAGCAGGCCGCGGCGTTCGAGAGCCGACACCGCAAGGGTGACGAACCGAGCGACTGACCCGAAAAGCTGGTCCAAGCGAGATTCTCCGACCATGCCCCAGAGCTTCGGCAGAGACACCAGGCCCATGCATAGCCTGGGGCACCAAGCCGAAGCCGAGTGGCATCGCCTGCGCCAACAGCTCGACCTGGCGCAGGGCTTCTGGCTCGGCTTCCTGTTCAGCCCGTCGGGGGCCGTCACCCGGACCTTCCGACAGCGGACCGAGACGATCCTCAAAGCCCGAGCCCTGACTCTCCAAGCCCTCCAGCCGGAGACTCCCGAAGACCTCGAAGCCCTCCTCCCCCGCCTCTTCGAGCCGCACCCCAACACCGGCTGCGTGTGGTTGGAAGCCCCAAAGATCGACTCCCCGGGAACCGATCCAAACGCCACAGGCTCCTGGATCCGCGCCTGGAGCCAGCTCCTCCTCCGGCTCAACGAGCGCCGTGACCGCCTCCGCAGAACCCTCGACTGCGGCCTTCTCCTCGCCGCCCACTCGCGGATCAAGCCCCACGCCCGCGACGCCGCCCCCGACCTCTGGTCCGTCCGCTCGATCGTCCTGGAGCCGATACCCGGTCCCTTGGACCGGCCCATCATCTTCGAGCCGGAGCGACCCAGAAGACGACTCGAAGTCGACCGGCAAAGCGACGACCGCCCGGCATTCGTGGCAGAAGCACCCTCCGATCTCAGCCCGGAAGCCTCGGAGATCCGCGAACCCGGGGCGATTGGCCAAGAGGCCGAAGCAGAAAACCCCGCCTCCCGATCGGCACGCTTCCTGCGACGGGCCTCAGCCGAGCTCCAGGACAACCATCCGCGGGACGCCATCGACCATGCCGTCCGGGCGATCGAACTCCTGGACTCCATCCAACCCCCCGAAGGCCCGGACCGCGCAGGCGCATACGCCCTGCTCGCCGAAGCCGAGCTTGCAGATGGCGATCCCGGAAGCGCCAAAGGGCACCTCCACCGAGCCCTCGAGCTGCTCGAAGACCCACTCGACCGCCGCGCTCTCGGGTGGCTGAGAAGCCTTGATGAAATCGCTCGAAACCAGGGAGACCTCGACGCATCCGAAGCTGCTTGCAGGGAACAGGTCCGCCAATCGCGTGCGCGCCTCGAGTCCGATCCAACATCCAAACTGGCGCTCAGAGATCTCTCCATCAGCCTCAACAACCTCGGCGACTCCCAGCGCGACCAGGGAGATCTCCAACAGGCGACCGCCGCCTTCCAGGAAAGCCTACAGATCGCTCGGAGGCTCCTCGAGACCTACGGTGAATCACCCCAAGCGCTCAGAGACCTCTCCGTCAGCCTCAACAAGCTCGGGGACGCCCAACGCGACCAGGGAGATCTCCAACAGGCAACCGCCGCATTCCAGAAGAGCCTACAGATCCGACGACGGCTCCTCGACACCTACGGCGAATCGCCCCTGGCGCTCAGGGACTTGGCGATCAGCCTTCTCAAGCTCAGTCGAGTCCACCGAGCAGGCGAATCACCGACTCGCTCCAGGGCGTTGCTCACCGAAGCAGCAGATCTGGAGCGGCGCCGGGCCGCACGCTACGGAATCCGATCGGGCGAACCTCCCGGCCTTCTCATCGTCCTTCGAGAGCTGGCCTCCGTCCTCCAAGAGAGTGAAGGAACCGACGCCGCAAAGCCGATCCTCGACGAGATCGGCACCCTGGAGAAAGCGGAGCCGCAAACAACTGCTCCCGATCGGGAGTGACATTTCCGCCTTCGCCTCCACGGGGTACCTCGGTCGAAGCTGGCCCCTCTTTCCCGTATGGCGACGCACAAATCTGGCGCGTGACGAGCCTTCCGCGCTGGAGCGGGACGGGAGGCCCGAGCCGGAGGGCGTTGAGGGGCGCGCCCGCGGAGGTGCTTGAGCAGCCGGCGAGGCCCGGCGCGACCCGAACCGAGGCGAGCGCTGCCCGTTCAACCGTCCGTCTACGCTCGCCGTCCCGGAGGCCGGGCCTCCCGGCCCGCTCCCGGCAGACTCCTCATCCAAGCCCGCCACTCAGCAATCGACGAACTTCCTCCCACCCTGCCCCCTCAACCGACCGTCGCCCGCTGCAGTTCCTCGGCCTCCCGGTCATCGGCAACCACGTCGCTATGGCAAGCCGCCTTGCCCTCGTCGCCGCCCATGGCGTGCTGGGTCTTCGAAGCCAGCCGGTGCACCTCCGCCGGCGACAAAACCCCCCGCTGCTCCAGGATCGCCTTCTGCTCCGCGGTCAACGCCTCCGACACCTTCGGCTTGTCCCAGGCGTAGCCCTCCTCCTTGCCCGACATGAACTCCTGGATCGTCTTCGAAATCCGCACACTGCACCAGTCGTGGCCGCACATGGCGCAGAAATCGGTGTCCACGTCCAGATCCTCGTCGTGGAGCGCCCGCGCCGTGTCCGGGTCGAACGACAGCTCGAAATGCTTCTCCCAGTGGAGCGCCGCCCGCGCCCGGGTCAGCTCGTCGTCCCACTCCCGGCTCTTGGGGATGCCCAGCGCCACGTCCGCCGAGTGGGCGGCGATCTTGTACGCCACGCAGCCCTGCTTGACGTCGTCCCGCTTGGGCAGACCGAGGTGCTCCTTGGGAGTGACGTAGCAGAGCATCGCCGCGCCGTGGAAGCCGGCCGCCGTCGCACCGATCGAGCTGGTGATGTGGTCGTAGCCCGGGAAGACGTCGGTGACCAGGGGCCCCAGGACGTAGAACGGCGCGCCGTGGCAGATCCGGCGCTGGAGCTTCATGTTGTACTCGATCTGGTCGAACGGCACGTGGCCCGGACCCTCGACCATCACCTGGACCCCCTTGGCCCAGGCGCGCTCGGTCAGCTCGCCCAGGACTTCCAGCTCGGCGAGCTGGGCCGCGTCGGTGGCGTCCGCGAGCCCCCCGGGCGCAGACCGTCCCCCAAGGAGAAGGAGACGTCGTACTCCCGCATCAGGTCGCAGATCGTGTCGAACGCGGTGTAGAACGGGTTCTGCTTGCCGTGGTGGAGCATCCACTTGGCGAGGATCGAGCCGCCGCGGGAGACGACGCCGATCAGCCGGTCGCGGACCAGCTCCAGGTGCTCGCGCAGCACGCCGGCGTGGATGGTGAAGTAGTCCACCCCCTGGCGCGCCTGGTGCTCGAGGGTCTCCATGATGAGCTGCTCGCTCAGATCCTCGATCTTGCGCCCCAGGATCATCGAGTAGATCGGCACCGTGCCGATCGGCACCGGCGACGCCTGGATGATCGCCTCGCGGCAGGCGTCGAGGTCGCCGCCGGTCGAGAGATCCATCACCGTGTCGGCCCCCCAGCGCACCGACCAGCGCATCTTCTCCACCTCCTCGTCGGTGCCCGAGGAGACCGGCGAGGCGCCCAGGTTGGCGTTGATCTTGGTGTGGGAAGCGCGGCCGATCGCCATCGGGTCGAGCTGGTAGCCCAGGTGGACCCGGTTCGCCGGGATGATCATCCGTCCGGCGGCGACCTCGTCCCGCACCTGCTCGGGAGTCAGGTGCCCCTCGCGCTCGGCGACCCGCCGCATCTCCGGGGTGACGACGCCGAGACGCGCCTGCTCGAGCTGGGTGACGGCGGTCTCCGCCGGGCGCGGCGCGGGGTTGAAGTCCCACGCGGTCTTCGGCGACGGCTCCGGCATGCCCGGGGTGTCGGGCGAGGAGTAGGTCCGCGGGCCGCCCAGTTCCGGGCGGGCGGCGAAGCTGCCCGGGGTGGTTCCCGGTCGTTGGTGGCTCGACGGGTTGCCCGCGCCGTGGAGCGGCAACGGATAGGCGGTCGGATCGAAAGCGGGTCGATCGGCAGGATCGGTCGGACCTGATGACTCTGACATGGGCGTCTCCTCCTCGAGAGCTGGAGGCTCGCCCGGCCGCGAAAAGCTGTCTCTGGTGCCGGGCCTCCCGGAGATTGGGGGATCTCCGAGGGCCGCGAGCCGAGGGTCGCTTCCCTACGCCGGTACGAACCGGTTCAGGTTCTGCGGGTTCGTCTCAGCGGCTCCGAACGAGCGGACTCGATCGGATCGAGTCGATCGGGCGAGGCCGCGCCCCGAGCGTTCGCAACGATTGTACACTTGGCGGCCCATGCTCAAGCGCCTAGAACTCACCACCGCCGGGGAGAGCCACGGCCCCGGGCTGACCGCCATCCTCTCGGGCCTGCCCGCCGGCCTCCGGGTCGACCGCCAGGTGATCGCCCGGGACCTCGCCCGGCGCCAGCACGGCTACGGCCGCGGCCGGCGCATGATGATCGAGCGCGACGAGGCCCGGGTGGTGGGCGGCGTGCGCGACGGCCGGACCCTCGGCTCGCCGGTGGCGCTCTGGATCCGCAACCTGGACTGGGAGAGCTGGGAGACGATCATGGCGCCGTGGGACGCCGATCCCCACATGAGCGCCAAGCGCCGCATCCACTCCCCGCGCCCCGGCCATGCGGACCTCTCCGGCGGCATGAAGTACCTCAGGAGCGACCTGCGCGACGTGCTCGAGCGCGCCTCCGCCCGGGAGACCACCGCCCGCGTCGCCTGCGGTGCCTTCGCCCGGATGCTGCTCTCCGCCCTCGGCGTCGAGATCCGGAGCGGCGTGCGCTCCCTCGGGTCGCTCGGCGCCGACCGCCCGGTGCCCACCTGGGACGACGTGTCCGAGGTGGACGAAGCCTCGCCGCTGCGGGCGATCTGGCACGACCTCGAAGACGAGATGGTCGCCCTGGTCGACCGGGCCAAGGAGGAGCGCGACACCCTCGGGGGCGCGGTCACGGTCGTCGCCCACAACGTGCCGCCCGGCCTCGGCTCCCACGTCACCTGGTCGGACAAGCTCGACGGCCGCCTGGCCCAGGCTGTGATGTCGGTGCCGGCGGTCAAGGCGGTCGAGATCGGCGCCGGGCTCGCGGCGGCGGCGGGGTTCGGCAGCCGGGCCCACGACCCGATCGCCTGGGACGGCGCCTCGCGGACGTTCCAGCGCTCGACCAACCGCGCCGGCGGCCTCGAAGGGGGAATCACCAACGGCGAGGACGTCGTGATCACCGCCTATAAGAAGCCGATCTCGACCCTGGCCCAGGGCATGCCGAGCGTCGACCTGGACACCATGGCGCCCCGGGCCAGCCAGTACGAGCGGAGCGACGTCACCGCCCTGCCCGCCGCCGGCGTCATCGCGGAGTCGATGGTCGCCCTGGTGCTGGCGGACGCGGCGCTCGAGAAGCTCGGCGGCGACTCCATCGACGAGATGCTCGCCCATCTCGAGGAGAGCCGCCGGCTCCAGTCCGAGTGGCCGGACCGGTTCGGCGACGGGACCGAGCCGGCGCCGGTAGCCAAGGGCGTTGACTTCGGCGGTGAGGGCCCGGACGACGGCCACGACGCGGCCTGACGCGTGCCGAGCCGTGCGCCCATTGCACAGTTCAGCGGCCGAAAGGCACAGCTCGAGCGCCGTTCGTACAGGTCGTGGAGATCACTCGGCGGCCGACGTGTCTTGGGTCGGCTCGTCTTTGGGCGGCTCAGGCGGAAAGAGGTCCCCGACCGGGATCTCGACGGCATCGAAGGGCGGGATGGCCACCTCATCGCCGTCCGACCAGGCGCCGAGCCGGACCCACCGTCCCTTCTGAATCTCGAAGGCCTCGAGAATCCGTGCCTGGGGATCGACCAGCCAGTAGTACGGGACTCCCGCCCGGAGATAGAGGTCGGCCTTGACCGTCCGGTCCCGACCAGCCGTGCTCGGAGACAGGATCTCGCAGATCCAGTCGGGGCGGGCGGAGATCGGCTGCTCGTCAGGGAACACAGGGACCCGTTCGCGCCGCCATCCGACCACGTCCGGTGCGACGATGTCGTGAGGCCCGAACGCGACGTCCGGCTCGATCAAGATCCACCAGCCACCCGGGCCGCCGCGGCCCATGTCGAACGGCCCGGAAATTTCAGCCGACATCGCGGCCTGGACGCGGCCGTGTCGCGGATGCGGCCGCGGCGACGCGATCAACTCGCCGCCGATCACCTCCGCCGTCACCTCCTCCGGCGCGGCCAGGATGTCCGTCCATCCACGGAGCTTGCGTACCGGCTCAGACATACGGGCTCATGATATCGGAGCCTCGGTTCGCCTTGCTCCGCGGCCAGTGCGGCCCGGAGCGCACCGCCTCGGGGTCCGCTCCGGCGGACGCCGGCCCTCAGGACACAGCCTGGGGCAACGGCTCGTCCAGCGTCACGGCTTCGGAACGGAGCACGGGCTCCACAACTGCCTGCCGGTCCGCCTCCAGCCCCACCAGCGCGTCGGTGTTCCCGGCGATGCGGTAGAAGACGATCAGCAGCTCGCACGAGAGGCGCGCCACGAAGGTGCCGAGCAGGAAGACGAGCCCGCCGACGAGCAGGACGACGACCGGCCCGAGAGTGCGGATCGCCTGCTGGTCCGACTGCAGGGCGCCCATCCCTCCGAGCAGGACGCAGGCTCCGGCCACCCCGGTGACCACCGACAGCTCCACCACATAGAGGATCTTGACCACCGTCAGGCACAGCAGGCGGTCGAAGTTCGCATCGAACAGCTCCGCCAGGAAACGGACGACCCGCATGACACTCTCCTTTCCGTACGATCGGTTCACTACGAGGAGAGACACGCTGGCGCCCGGTCCGGGTGAGAACGTCCGCTCGATCCACGATGAGCGACGCCGGACGGCGAGGCCCGGCGACGTCAGCCCGCCCACCGGACGGCGAGGTACGGCGAAGTCAGGCCGAGCGTCGGGCCGTGAGGTCAGGCCGCGCCGGGCGCCTGGTAGGTGATGCGGTAGATGACGCCGGCGCGGTCGTCGGAGAGCAGGACCGAGCCGTCGGGGAGCTGCAGCAAGGCCACGGGGCGGCCCCAGGCGTCGCCGGCGCCCCTGCTGGTGCCATTGCCCGGCAGCCAGCCCTGGGCGAACGGCTCGTAGGAGGTCGCGTGGACGGGGTCTCCTTGGCCGGCCCCTCCTCCCGCCAAGCGCACCAGCGTCACCCGGTAGCCGATCGGCGTGTCCCGGTTCCAGGACCCGTGCTCGGCGATGAAGATCTGGTTCTTGTACTCGGCGGGGAACATGGTGCCGGTGTAGAAGAGCGGCCCGAGCGAGGCGACGTGGGGCCCGAGCTTCTGGACCGGCGGCGTGTACTTCGCACAAGCTCCGGGCGCACCGAGCTCGGGGTCCGGAATGTCGCCGCCGTGGCAGTAGGGGTAACCGAAGTGCATCCCCCTCTTCGGCGCCCGGTTGAGCTCGTCCGGCGGCCGGTCGTTGCCCAGCATGTCGCGCCCGTTGTCGGTGAACCAGAGCACGCCGGTCTCCGGGTGCCAGGCGAACCCGACCGTGTTGCGGATGCCCTCGGCGAAGATCTCCCGGTGCGAGCCGTCCGGGTCCATGCGGGTGATCGTCGCGTAGATCGGGTCCTGCGGGTCGCAGATGTTGCACGGCGCGCCGACCGGGACGTAGAGCTTGCCGTCCGGACCGAAGGCGATGTACTTCCAGCCGTGGTGGCGGTCGGTCGGGAAGTCGTCGCGCACCACCACCGGCCGGGGCGGGTCGTCCAGGTGGTCGTCGATGCCGTCGAAGCGGAGGATTCGCGACACCTCGGCCACGTAGAGCGAGCCGTCCCGGTAGGCGACGCCGTTCGGCATCTCGAGCCCGGACGCGATCGTCACCACCCGGTCCGCCCGGAAGTCCCCGTCCCGGTCGACCACGGCGTAGACCTTCCCGGCCGTGCGCGAGCCGACGTAGAGGATGCCCGACGGCGAACGGGCCATCTCCCGGGCGTTCGGCACATCGGAGGCGTAGACCGCGATCGAGAACCCCGGCGGCAGCGAGATCGACCCGAGCGGCAGCCCCGCCTCGGTGTCCGCGGATGTCGCTGCTGCCGCCGCGGCGGTACCGGACGCACTCTGAGCGGACGATGTAGACGCCCGCCCTCCGCAAGACGCCAGCATCGCCAACGCCATCACCGCCGCAAGAAGACCCGAAGCTCGACCGACCGAAGCTCGCATGACACCACCTCCGTGCGCGGATCGTACCAACCCCTCACAGCAGGATCAGCGCCACCCCCGCCCCCATCAGCACCACCGCCACCCACTGCCACCGCCCCACCCGCTCGTGGAAGATCACCGCCCCCATCCCCACGGCCAACCCGTTCCCCAGCCCCCGCTTGACCGTCTCCACCAGGCTGACGAAGACCATCCGGATGGCCACGAGCTGGAGCCCCAGGGCGAGGGCCGAGGCGGCCAGTGCCCCGAGCATCAGGCCCGGCCGCCGCCGCCCCGCGGCCACCTCGGGGAAGCGCCCCTTCCCCACCAGCAGGACGCCCAACCCCAGCGCCACGCCGGCCGAGAGCACCATGCCGTGGAACGCCGAGCTCGACGCGCCGATGGCCAGCTTGTCGAGCGGCGGCGAGATCGACCACATGAGCGCCACCATCGCCATCAGCACCGCGCCCCGCTCGCGCCGGAAGGCCCGCCAGACCTCGAGCGGCCGGGGACCCAGGCCGCCGCCGCCGGCCCCGGTCGCCCCGCCGTCCCCCGGCGACAGGGCGGCCGGAGTCACGTGGAGGGCGAACGCCCCGACCACCACCAGGCCGATGCCGACGATCTGGAGCGGCCCCGGCACCTCCCCCAGGAGCGGCACCGCCAGCAGGGCGGTGAACACCGGGGTGAACGAGAGCAGCGGCACCGTCAGCGACAGGGGCGAGATCCGGATCGCCACCACGAACAGGACGTTCGAGACGATGTTGAGACCGACCGACAGCAGCGCCGGCAGAAAGTAGCCGGGGGCCGGCACCCACGGACCGCCGGAGACGTAGTTCCAGGCGACGAACAGCGGCGTCTGGAGCAGCGTCAGCAGGAAGACCAGCGGCACCGGCTCGATCGTGTCGAGCAGGAGCTTGCGCACCAGGTCGAAGCTCGACCAGGCGAGGGCGGTGGCCACGAGGATCACGACGATGAGCGGTTGAAGCGGCATGCGGTCGGCGATTCTATCGGTCTATGCGTCGCTTTCGATGGTTCGG
Organism: uncultured Acidobacteriota bacterium; assembly: GCA_963843755.1. GTDB lineage: Bacteria > Acidobacteriota > Thermoanaerobaculia > Multivoradales > DATKCC01 > CAWJLS01. Next base: position 336,409 of record CAWJLS010000005.1, on the reverse strand, counting down.
GTAGACTGCGCGCGATGTCGTCTCTGACTCCCCGTTTCCTCGCCGAGGTGCTGCTACGCCAGGGGGTGATCACCCAGGACCAGAAGGGCCTGATCGAGAAGGAGGCCCGCTCCCTGCCCCGCCGCTACGCCTCGCATCGGGCCTACGAGCAGCGCGCCCTCGCCTACGACCTGATCACCAGCCTGCAGCTCCCCGACCCCACCCGCGAAGGGCAGGTGTTGGGCGAGGTGGAGATCGCCGAGGCGATGGCCCGGGACGCCAAGCTCGACTTCGTGCGCATCGACGCCCTGTCGCTCGACGCCGACCTCATCGAGTCGAAGATGTCGCGGCCGTTCGCCCGCCGCCACCGGATGATCCCGCTCGAGATGCGCAACGGCAAGCTGCGCGTGGCCTGCGCCAACCCGTTCGACCTCGAGGCGATCGACTCGTTCAAGCGCATCGCCGAGCGCGACATCGAGCTGGTCGTCGCCTCGGAGCCGGACCTGCTCAAGGCGATCACCGACTTCTACGGCCTGCGCCACTCGGTCAAGCGGGCCGAGCGCGACCTGACCACCGGCGTCGACCTCGGCAATCTCGAGCAGCTCATCCGCATGAAGAGCGAGACCGAGATCGAGTCGAGCGATCAGCACGTGGTCAACGCGGTGGAGTACATGCTCCAGCACGCCTTCGAGAGCCGGGCGAGCGACATCCACATCGAGCCGAAGCGCGAGCACGCCCTGATCCGCTTCCGCATCGACGGCGTGCTGCACGACATCCAGCGCATGCCGGGGGTCGTGCACAAAGCGGTGGTCAGCCGGATCAAGACCATGTCACGCCTCGACATCGCCGAGAAGCGCCGGCCCCAGGACGGGCGCATCAAGACCGAGCGCGGCGGCCGGGAGATCGAGCTGCGCGTCTCCACCCTGCCGGTGGCCTTCGGCGAGAAGGTGGTGATGCGGATCTTCGACCCGGAGGTGCTGCTCCAGGACCTCTCCGGCCTCGGCTTCTACCCGGACGAGCTGACCCTGTTCAACGACTTCATCTCCCGCCCCCACGGCATCGTCCTGGTCACCGGCCCCACCGGCTCCGGCAAGACCACCACGCTCTACTCGGCGCTCAAGGTCATCGCCCACTCGGAGATCAACGTCACCACCATCGAAGACCCGATCGAGATGGTCTACGAGGGCTTCAACCAGACCGCGGTCCAGACCCGGGTCGGGATCACCTTCGCCGCGGCGCTGCGCCACATCCTGCGCCAGGACCCGGACGTGATCATGGTCGGCGAGATCCGCGACACCGAGACCGCCCAGTACGCCACCCAGGCGGCGCTCACCGGCCACCTGGTCTTCTCCACCCTCCACACCAACGACTCCGCCGCCTCGATCTCCCGCCTGATGGATTTGGGAATCGAGCGCTTCCTGGTCTCCTCGACCCTGATCGGCACCGTCGCCCAGCGGCTGGTGCGCAAGATCTGCCCCCACTGCATCACCGAGCGCCACCTCACCGCCGACGAGGCCCGGACGCTGCGCATCTCGGTCCCGGACGGCAAACGGATCAAGGTGCGCGAGGGCGAAGGCTGCGTCGAGTGCCGGGGGACCGGCTACCTGGGTCGGAGCGGCATCTTCGAGATCCTGCCACTCGACGACAAGATCAAGGAGATGGTGCTCGACGAGGCGGACGCGCCGGTGATCAAGCGCGAGGCGATCCAGCGCGGCATGCGGACGCTGCGGCAGTCGGCGCTGCGCAAGCTGGCCGAAGGGGTGACGACGTTCGAGGAGGTCGTGCGGGTGACCGGGCTGAATTGATCGGATCTCCCCCCAATTCCTCGCCCTCCCTCTCCCCGATCTACCGCAACGGCCGACGAGAGTCGGCCTAGCCGGGGGGAAAGGGACGCCCCCTCTCTAGCTTCGGTCGAAGTGGTCGGCGACGAGCCAGGCGGCCTTCTTCACGCCGTCGGTCGGCTCGTCGATCTTGGCGAAGAGGGCCCGGTGGGTGTGGCGCAGGGTCTCGACGTCGCCCTCGTCGAGGAGCTTGACCACCTCCCGCAGCACCCGGGTGGCCGGCGGCGAAAGATCCTCCTCCTCGAGCTCCCGGACCAGCAGGGTCTGGGCGAACTCGAGCGGCTCGGCCAGGGTGACGGAGCCGCGGCCTTCGCCGTCACCGTTCTCCCGCTCGTCCGCCCTGGCCGCACCCTCCGAAAGCGCCCGGACCACCTCGCCGTCCGCCCCGACCGACTCGGGGTGGCGCGGCCGGCGGCGCCGGCTGGTGGCGATCGGCAGCCCGCGCACCTGCTCGGCGAACCGGGAGAACAGCAGGAAGAGCTCGTCCTCGGAGGCGAAGTTGCCGACCAGGCGGGCGCCGCGCCCCACCTCCAGCCCTTCGGTCTCCTGGAGCACGATGTGGGCCTGCGCGGTCTCCTCGAGATGGAGCGTCCGCGCGGTCACCTTCCAGGCCGTCAGGCTGCCCTGGATGTAGCAGGCCTCGGCGCAGCGCACCGTCGCCGCCTCGATCTCGACGCCGTGCTCGATGCGGATCGAGCCGTGGACGGACTCCAGGGTGCCGAAGCTGCCGGAGTTCTGGAGCACCAGGTTGCCCGGGGTGGAGATCGAGAGCTGGCCGCGGGTGTCGACCTCGATCACCGTCCCCCGGGGGACGATCATGGTGGCGCTCTCGGGGGTCTCGGGCTTGGGCATGGTTCGCTCTCTAGCGCCCGGACAGCGGCGGCAGCGGCTGGAAGTCCTTGGCCGGCGGAGCCGTGCGGCTCTGCACCAGGATCTTCTCCTCGCCGTGCCAGTGGTGGTCGAGGATGTAGATCCGCGGGTCGACCGGCCGGTAGACCCCGTCGTCGTCCTTCCGGCGCACCTCGTAGTGAAGGTGAGGGCTGGTGCTCATGCCGGTGGAGCCGACCAAGGCGATCACGTCCCCCTGGTGCACCTTCTGGCCCCGCTTGACCTTGACCTCTTGGCAGTGGCCGTAGAGGGTGAGGAAGGCGTCGCCGTGGCGCAGGATCACCAGGTTGCCGTAGCGCCACCAGCCGACGCTCTTCTGCAACGAGTAGCGCCCGGCGAAAACCACCACACCGTCCGCCGGGGCGTGGATCTCCGTCCCTTCGAGCGCCGCCATGTCGATGCCGGCGTGGAAGTCGCGGTTCTTGGTGAACGGGTTGCGGCGGTCACCGTACGGGCTGGTGAGGACGAAGTCCGCCCGGTGGAGCGGCGAGATCGACGGCGTGAGCTTGACCACATCTTCCCGCGCCTTCTCGAACGCCTGGATCTCCTCCAGGAAGACCCCGGCCACGGACATGCGCTCACGCAGGGTCGCGTCCAGGGTCCGGGCGTAGGCCAATGGGTCGGTGCCCGGGTCGATCTTCTCGTCGACGCCGACGAACGGGTAGCCGCCCTGCCCCTCGCTCACCCGGCTCGACAGCCCGTAGAGGAGGAACACCTTGTCGAGCAGCAGGCGCAGATCCTGGCTCTCCGCGCGCAGGCCTTCGAGCTCGCTGATGCGGCTCTCCAGGAGCTCGTGCTGCCGCAACTGCTCGGACTGGAGCTGGCGAAGCTCCTGGCGGCGGATCATCTGGGACACGACGGCCGGCGAGACGGACAACGCCAGCCCCACGAACACCAGGTAGACCGCGGCGCCGATCGCCCACACGGTCACCTGGCGGCGGGTCAGGAAGACGTAGCGGACCTTCTTGCGAATGTCCTGGGGGTGGACCTGGAACTCGAGCAGCGCCCGATCCCGCCGGCGGTCGTCGCCAGCCACTCAGCGCTCCCTGCCCGCGTGCGAGCCGACCGGCTGCGGGCCGGCCTCCGTCGGAGCCGCCACGCCGACGGCGTCGGTCAGCCGCCCGAGCGCCGACTCGTCCGCATGGCGGGCGACCGCGTGCCGCAGCTCCCGCTGGACACCGGGCGCGCCCGCCACCAGGTTGCCCCGGACCAGGAAGCCCTCGCCGCCGTCGAGGTCGGTGACGACGCCGCCCGCCTCCCGGATCAGCAGCACCCCGGCCGCGATGTCCCAGGGCGCCAGGCGAAACTCGAAGAAGCCGTCGTAGACGCCGGCGGCGGTGAACGCCAGGTCGAGGGCGGCGGCGCCGCAGCGCCGGATCGCCCGGGCGGACTGGAAGACGTCGCGAAACGCCCCGAGGTAGAGGTCGAGGGCGGCATGGGCACGGAACGGATAGCCGGTCGACAGGAACGCCCCGTCGAGACCGGGGCGCTCGGAGACCCGGATCGGCGCGCCGTCGAGGCGGGCGCCGCCGCCGCGGACGGCCGAGAACATGCGGTCCCCGAGGGGGTCGTAGACCGCCCCGGCGAGCAGCTCGCCGCCGCCGTCGGGGCCCGAGCGTCCTGCGCAGCGCCGGCAGGCGACCGAGACGCACCACACCGGCAGCCCCTGGAGGAAGTTGGTCGTGCCGTCGAGGGGATCGATGATCCATTCGACCTCCGCCGTGCCGTCTGCCGGCCCTCCGAAGGCGCCGCCCTCCTCCGCCAGGATGGCGTGCTCGGGGAAGACGTTCCCGATGACCCCGACCACCGCCGCCTCGCTCTCGTGGTCCGCGCGGGTGACGAAGTCGTTCTCCCCCTTGCGCCGGACGTCGAGCCCGTCGGCCCCGAACAGGCGCCGCAGCACCGCACCGCCGGCGCGCGCGGCGTCGGTAGCGACGGTCGACAGGTGGTGCAGATCGGTCATCGAAGCCATCTCGTCGAGCTTATGCAAGGGTCCGGCCGGGGCCGCGAGGCGGCTCCCGACGCGTGCAGACTACCACTCGGGCCGGCCCGGCCCGCCGGTTCCGGCGCTGCCGTCAATCGCCCGGGCCCCGGCTCAGGGCGCACTGCCGCGGACCGCCTGGTGGGCGAAGTACGACGCGACGATCGACTCCGCCGGGCGGCCCATGAAGCGGAAGTCCGGCCGGTCGCCGCGCGCCGACACGTCGCCGCTGAACGCCTTCCAGACATAGACGCCCCGGAGCCACGCCCGGCCGGAAAGAGCGCCCGCACGGGCCGCGACCGGATCGGCCGCCGCGCTCGGCCGGGGCAGGGCGCCGAGGAGCGCCCGGTAGGCGCGGGCCTGGTCCTCGGAGGACGGCTCGCCCCCCTCTTCGTGAGGCGCGCTCCAGGTGCCGCGCCGGGCGGCGAAGCCGACCTCGGTCAGGATCAGCGGCTTGCCGGCCCGCCGGGCCAGCCCTTCGAGCCGGCTCACCACCTGGCGCGCGCCGCGGGCGAGGGTCGCGTCGTCGACCCCGGTTGCCTCGCCGGCCAGCGGGTAGTAGGCATCCACCCCGACCGCGTCCAGGCGGTCCCAGAAGACCGCCCGATCGGCGCCGCCGCCCCAGTTGGCGGCGTAGGTCACCGGACCGTGGTAGATCCGCCGCACGTCCGCGATCAGCCCCGCCCACTCGGGTCGCTCGACGGTTCGTTCGAGCTCTACGCCGACCGAGAACAGGTCAGCCCCGGCATAGCGGGCCAGCATGGCGTGGTGCAGGATGTAGCGCCGGTAGAGGCGCCACCAGGTGGCCCAGTCCTTCTCCGACGTCATCTCCACCGCGCCCGGCCAGCTCCCCCCGCCCCTGCCAGAGACCCAGATGTGCGGCTTCCACAGCACCGACAGGCCGTGGGCATGGGCGGCGCGGGCGGCGTGGACCACGCCGACGTCGGTCTCCGAGGTCGGGCTGCCGTTCAGGAAGCGGAGCTCCGGCGACCGCGGATCGCCCTGGTAGGCGAACGGCATGAGCGACACCGAGTCGGCACCGAGCTCCCGGAGCGCGGCCAGGCGCTCCCCCACCGCCGGCGCCTGGTACCCACCGTCGAGGGTGTTGAGCATGGCCAGGGAGACGCCGCGCAGGAAGCCCGCGGGCAGCGGCGCGGCCGCCGCGGAAGCGTCCGGCGCAGCCGCCGCCGACGGCAGGGCCGCCAGGAGCGTCGCCGCCGCCGCCCGGTCCAGGTGGCCGAACGCCGCCAGCTTCTCCGCCACGGTCTCCCCGGGAAGCTGGCCGACCACCGCCGCGGCGATCGGCGTCCACAGGGGAGCCGAATCGGCGCCGGTTCGTTCGGCGGCCAGGAGCTCGTCCGGCGAGGGCACGGCCTCTGCCGCCACCAGGTCCGGCACCCAGTCCCGCCAGGGGCGGCCGAACCAGTCGCCGGTCAGCCAGAGCGCCGCCCCCTCGACCGCCCAGACCGGCTGGCCGGCCGCCAGCCCGGAGCGCTCGATCGCCAGCCGCGCCAGGGCGTGACGCACGGCCCACCGGTCCGCCGGCTCGGGCACCACGTGGAGGTCCGCCGGACCGCCCGGCACCGCCGGCCCGATCGATCCGGTGTGGCGCGCCTGGGTGACGAAGTCCTGCTCCGCCGCCACGGTGATCGGCCCCGCTTCGGCCTGTGGATCGGCCGGCGAACCGGCCGCCACGCCCAGCCGGCGCTCGACCCGGGAGAGCGTCGCCCCCAGGTCGTCGGCCAGATCGTGGAGCGCCGGGGTCGGCGCCCCGTCCACCAGCAGCCGGACGCCGCCCGCGTCGATCGGTCGCAGACCCGCGAACCAGCGGTCGCGCGCCGCCAGGTCGTCCCGCTCGGCGGCCCGGTCGACCGTCCAGCGCGCCTCGCGCTCCCCGACCTGGTCGTCCTTGCCTCCCTCTCCCTCCGGCTGCCAGCGGCCGATGCGCTGGAGCCACGGCGTCGCCCGGACGACATAGTCGGCGCCGCGGGCCGGGTCGTCGTGCCAGAAGCGCCCCCCCACCGCCCGGATCAGCGCCCGGTTGGCGGCGTCCGCGACCGCCGCGGGGTCGGTACCGGTGACCAGCCAGGCGCCCTCCGGAGAGGCCGCGACGCCGGGCAGGCGCACGGTCAACGTGGTCCCCTGCTCCGGGTAGGCGGTGCCGTCGAACCGCACCGCGTCGCCGGAGAGATCGACCGGCAGGCCGTCGGCCAGGCGGCGCACCGCCTCGGGCAGGGGCAACAGCCCGACCACGACCTCGGCCGGCTCGACCGGACGCGTGCCGTCGGCCGCCGCGGCGGTGCCGCGCTCCACCGTCACCCGCCACCCCTCGAGGTCCGGCAGGAACCAGCGGAAGAAGGCGCCTTCGCGCAGGTCGCTCTCGAGCGCACTCGCGGCAGGGCCGACGAGCTCGACCCGCAGCAGGCGCTCGGGAGCGCGCGCGCTGTCGTCAGGAGACGCCGCGGCGTCATCGGCGTCGAAACAGGCCGCGACGACCAGGGCGAGAGCCGCCGCGGAGAGCAGCGGCAGCCAGAATCGGGACCAAGACGGGGCCGGCGTCGAGGAGAGGAGGTAGGAGTGCTCATCGGTTCAGAGATCCTATACGTGCGCGGCGACGGCCGAGTTGCCGGGCTGTGCGCCTCGCTTCGTGCCCCGCGACATGGGCCCGCCCACCGGGCGGCGCCGCATGGTAGCCTCCCGGCCAACGCTTCAAGACCAATCGACCGGGTTCGCGTTGCCGGGAGGGTCCCGGGAGGTACCCGCTACGTAGGAGATCTCTGTGCGCGACGTCTTTTTCGTCAAGTGCTGGGACAAGGGGTCCACCGTCCTCGGTGCGGACCAGATGAGCGAGGCGATCGACCGTCTCGGCACGCCGGCGCGCTCGATCTACTCCCACGAGATCGGCGGCATCCGCGACGCCGTCTTCGTCTTCGTCAAGCGGGCCGAGCCGCGCCGCCTGCTCGCCGCCCGGCTCGCCGGCAACCGCTGCGTGCTCGACGTCCAGGACCAGGTGGTCTTCCGGCGCTGGATCAGCTACGGCCTGCTCTACGACGGCTTCATCTTCCGCAACCGGCGCCAGCTCCACGACCTGGGCAACCGGCGACGGAGCGTCGTCTGCCGGACCATCTACCAGCACTGGGACCCCCGCTACGGCGCCCACCGGGCGGGCGACGACACCCTGCGCCTCGGCTACCTGGGGACCCAGCGCTCGATCAGCCTGTGGGGCGACATCCCGGGGGTCGAGTTCGTCGGGCCGGACGCCTGGTTCGACCGGGCCCCGGCGCTCAACGCCCACCTCTGCCTGCGGGAGAACCTGCGGGAGTGGCTCTACAAGCCGAACGCCAAGGTCGCCACCGCCGCCGCCTGCGAAGCGGTGCTCCTGACCACGCCCGACTGCTCGTCGGTCGAGATGCTGGGCGAGGACTACCCGTTCTACCTCGACGGCCTGGAGGAGAGCCACGGCGCCGACCGGGAGGCGCTCCGGGCGAGCGTCGCCCGCGGCATCGAGCGGCTGCGCGAGGCGGTCGGCGGGCCGCTCTGGCGGCAGGCGGTCGAGCGGCTGCGGGCGATCAAGGCGGACACGACGATCGAGCGCACCGCCCGGCGGTACCTCGAGATGTTCGAAGAGCTCAGGTGAGGACGGCCCGGACCGGGCCGCCCCCGCTCAGGGGAGCCTGACGCGGCGCCCGCCGACGATCGTCCCGGCGGCGCGCCCCTTGAGGGTCCAGCCGTGGAACGGGGTGTTGCGGGACTTGCTGCGCATCCTGGTGCGATCGATCGTGGTCTCGGCATCGAGATCGAGGAGCGTCACGTCCGCCGGGCTGCCCTCGGCCAGGCTGCCGCCGGGGATGCCCATCACCCGGGCCGGCTCGGTCGAGAGCAGCGCGATCACCCGCGACAGCGGCAGGATGCCGCCGTGGACCAGCCGGTCGAGGCAGAGCGGCACGGTGGTCTCGAGGCCCAGGATGCCGTAGGGGGCGACGGAGAACTCGACGTCCTTCTCGTCCGGGTGGTGGGGCGCGTGGTCGCTGGCGATGCAGTCAATGGTGCCGTCCACCAGGCCGGCGAGAAGCGCCTGCCGGTCGGACTCGGCCCGCAGCGGCGGCTTCATCTTGAAGTCGGTCGAGTAGCCGGAGTCGGCAACCGCCTGGTCGGTCAGGAACAGGTGATGGGGCGTGACCTCGCAGGTCGCCGGCAGGCCGCGCTCCTTGGCCGCGCGCATCAGCTCGACGCCGCCGGCGGTCGACAGGTGCTGGAGGTGATAGCGGCCACCGGTCTCTGCCAGCAGGATCAGGTCGCGGGCGATGATCACGTCCTCGGCGGAGCGTGGGATGCCCTTGAGCCCCAACTTGGTCGACCACTCCCCCTCGTGCATCACGCCGTCGCCGGTCAACCGCAGGTCTTCTGCGTGCTGGGCCACGGGCACACCGAAATGCTGGGTGTAGAGGAGCGCCCGGCGCATCAGCTCCGGGTGGGCGACCACCACGCCGTCGTCGGTGAAGCCGACCGCGCCGGAGGCGACCATCTCCCCCATCTCGGCCATCGCCTCCCCCTTCATCCCCTTGCTCACCGTGCCGAGGGGGTAGACCCGGGCGAAGCCGGCCCGCCGGGCCTGGGTGAGGATCAGCTCGGTCACCGCGGCGTCGTCGTTGACCGGGTCGGTGTTGGCCATCGAGACCACGGCGGTGAAGCCGCCGGCCGCCGCCGCCATGGTGCCGGTACGGATCGTCTCCTTGTGCTCCTGCCCCGGCTCGCGCAGGTGGACATGGATGTCGATCAGCCCCGGGCAGACCACGAGGCCCGAGGCGTCGATCTCCTCGGCGCCGTCCGGCACCTCGAGCCCCTCGCCGGCCTTGCCGCCGATCTTGCCGAGGCCGGCCACCACGCCGCCCTGGAGCAGCAGGTCGAGCTCCGTGTCCAGATCCTGGCTCGGGTCGACCACGCGGCCGCCCCGGACGATCAGCGGTTTCGCGTCGCTCATGGGTCCCTCCCATCCTCGGAGCGGACGCCGGAGAGCAGGTAGAGCACCGCCATCCGGACCGCCACCCCGTTGGCCACCTGCTCCAGGATCACCGAGGTCGGCCCGTCGGCCACCTCGCTGGCGATCTCGACGCCCCGGTTCATCGGCCCCGGGTGCATGACGATGGCGTCGTCCTTGGCCCGGGCCATCCGTTCCGTGGTCAACCCGAACAGGTTGAAGTACTCCCGCGTCGACGGGAAGCGCATCTTGCCCTGGCGCTCGAGCTGGATGCGCAGCATCATGACCACGTCCGCCCCCTCGACCGCCTCGTCCAGGGAGTGGACCACCCGCACCCCCATCGCCTCCATCTCGACCGGCATGAGCGTCCGCGGCGCGGCGACCGTCACCTTCGCGCCGAGCTTGCTCAGCAGGTGGATGTTCGAACGCACCACCCGGCTGTGCTCGATGTCCCCGACGATCGACACCTCGAGGCCTTCGATCCTCCCCTTGTGCTGGCGGATCGTGAACGCGTCGAGCAGCGCCTGGGTCGGATGCTCGTGGGCGCCGTCGCCAGCGTTGATCACTCCGGCCTTGAGCCGCCGGGCCAGCAGGTGGGGCGACCCGGGGTAGGCATGGCGGATGACGATCAGGTCGGGCGCCATCGCCTGGAGGTTGAGCGCCGTGTCGACCAGGCTCTCGCCCTTGGACAGCGACGAGCTCGAGGCCGAGAAGTTGAGGCCGTCGGCGGAGAGGCGCTTCTCGGCGATCTCGAAGCTCGACCGGGTGCGGGTGGACGACTCGAAGAAGAGGTTGACCACCGTCTTGCCGCGCAGCGTCGGCACCTTCTTGATCGGCCGCTCCGCCACCTCGCGGAACGACTCGGCGGTGTCCAGGATCAGCCGGATCTCGTCTGCCGAGAGCTCGGCGATTCCGAGCAGGTCCTTACGACTCCACCGCACCGTCGAACGGGCCGTGGACCGGGACTCGGGGGCCTCCGCCATCACGCCTCCTCTTCTTCCAGGATTCGGACGTCGGTGACGCCGTCGACCTCTTCTAGCCGCACCTCCACGTGCTCGTGGGCGGAGGTCGGCACGACTTTGCCTACGAACTCGGCCTGAATCGGCAGCTCGCGGTGGCCGCGGTCGACCAGGACCGCCAGGCGCACGGCCCGCGGGCGGCCGTAGTCGATCAGGGCGTCGAGGGCGGCGCGGATGGTGCGACCGGTGTAGAGGACGTCGTCGCAGAGGACGATCACGCGGTCGTCGATCGGCTCACCGAACCGGGTCTCGCCGACCACCGGCTGGGGCGCGATGGTCGAAAGGTCGTCCCGGTAGAGGGTGATGTCGAGCGTCCCGACCGGGACCGCCACCCCCTCCATGGTCTCGATCTCGGACGCGATCCGCTCGGCGAAGGGGACGCCGCGGGTGCGGATGCCGACGAGCATCAACCCGGCGGTGCCGCCGTTGTGCTCCACGATCTCTCCGGCGATCCGTCGCACGACACGACGGATCTGCTTGGGCTCGAGGATCGTTTTCTTGGGGTGGAGGGTCGGCGGCAAGACGAGCTCCGGCTGCGGGACCGCCGGGATGGTATGTCTCCCCGGCTCCGATGTCAATCCGGCTCGTCGTAGCGCAGCTCGCCGGTGCTCTTCTGCTCGATCCAGACGTCGACCGCCGAGGTCGAGAACTTGACCAGCGTCGGCCACAGGTGCCCGTTCGGCTTCGGCCCGACGACCCGCAGGAAGACCTCGATCCGGTCGGGCAGCGCACCGCTCACGCAGACCGTCTCGGGCAAACCGCTCGGAGAGAGGGTGCCGATCCGCGACGAGCCGTCCTGGGGGCGGATGCGGACCCAGAACCGGAAGTCGGGGAGCTGGGACGAGGTGAGCGGCGGCGTGTTCGGCGGCGGCGGACCGCCGGCGTCGGAAACTCTGATCGCCCACAGCTCGCGGTCGTGGACGCCGTCGTCCGCCGAGAAGCAGAGCCGGTCGCCCACCACGCGCACCGTGCCGGCCGCGGTACCGTCCGATAGATCCAGAAGCCGTCGCCGACTCCCTGGAACACGACGAAGTAGACCCGCCCTCTCAGGAGCACCGGCGAGGCAGTGTTCTGTTCGTCGGAGATCGTGCCGGTGCCGCCCGGGGTGCCGTCGGAGGCGACCATGTAGCGGGTGGCCGTCAGATCCCCCGCTTGGTCGAGCTCCGGCGCGACGAAGACCACCCGGGAGCCGAGGAGGATCATCTCCGAGAAGGGAACCAGGGAGCCGCTCACCTGCTGCGGCGATCCGCTCGGTGTATCGAGGCGCCACAGCCCGTTGCGGCCGAGCTCCGTGCCCGCCACACCGAAGGAACGCCGCGACGACCTCGGGATCCATGGTCTCCCCGTCCTCGAGCTCGTCCGACGTCTCGAGCCAGTCGACGCTGCCGTCCTTTCGGGCGATCCCTTTGACGAGCTGGAACAGCTTGGCGCCGTCGAGCACCCCGGACTTCGAGTAGGTGCACGAGCGCTGGGCGACGTTGCCGAAGACCTCCGTCCTGTGCCCGGTCTCGACCTCTGCAAGGTCGGTGAGCGTGCCGTCGGGCAGAAGCGTCTCGCGCGGGGAGATGAACGCCTCGAGCGACAGGACCTCGGGCGCTGGGGCGACCCCTTGCTCCGTGGTGTGGAGGCATTCTAGCCTGCACAGAGGATCAGACGATGGCTCCGAAGAGGTGTCCGACGAGCGCGGTGGTGGCCATTGCTGCCGCGCCCCAGAACGCGACACGAAGGGCTCCCCGGCCGAGCGACGCACCGCCGAGATGCGCCGCCAGCGCGCCCAGGAACGCCAAGAGCACGAGGGAGCTCGAACCGACGATCAGGGTCACCCAGGGAAGAGGCACGAGCCAGGCCAGGACGAGAGGAAGCAGCGCGCCGAAACCGAAGGCGACCGCGGAAGCCAGCGCCGCCTGCATGGGGCGGGCGCGCGTCAGCTCGGAGAGGCCGAGCTCGTCTCGCGCGTGAGCGGCCAGCGCGTCCTTGGCCATGAGCTGACGCGCGACCTCTTGGGCCAGATCCGAAGCCACGCCCCGCGCCTCGTAGATCGCCGCCAGCTCGGCCCGCTCGGCCTCGGGGCTCGCGTCCAACTCGCGCCGCTCCCGCGCCAGGTCCGCCTGCTCGGTGTCGGCCTGGGAGCTGACGGAGACGAACTCGCCCGCGGCCATCGACAGCGCGCCCGCGGCGAGCCCGGCACAGCCCGCGAGCACGATCGGATCGCGCGTGACCTCGGCCGCAGCCACACCGACGATCAGACTGCTGGTCGAAATCAGCCCGTCGTTCGCGCCCAGGACAGCGGCGCGCAGCCAACCGATCGTCGAAGTCCGATGCCGTTCTTGATGGGGCATGAGAGACCTGGTGCCGAGTGCCTTCCTCTGGACGGTAGCCTACACCGTCGCCCTCAGGACCGCGGGTCCAACCCGAAAGCGCGTAGCTCCTGCTTGCACCGGCAGGCCTTCGCGAAGCGCGCCGCCCACGCGACGGCCTCCTCGCGCGAGGGCAGCTCAAGCACCGTGAAGCCGCCGTTCAGCGGGGGCGCCCAAGGGTAGCCGCCGTCAGCGACCGAGCCATCGGCCGAGACCAGCACGGGCGGCACGCCTTCGTCGATGCCGCCGCCGAAGACATAGACGCCGGCGGCCTTCGCCTCATCGATCACGGCATGCGCGTCGCGGCCTACCGCCTCCAACTCGCTGTCGGGAACGACCATCGCCGCGCTGGGGAAGGAGATCAGGTACTTGGCCATGGTGCGCTCTCTTTGGAAATTGATGACGAACGATGTTCTTGGAGCCCCACTCGATGTGCCGCGATTCGGCGAGCCCCTTCCGGAGGGAGCTCCTCGACATCAGAGGCTCTTGCGGGCAGGTGCATCCAGCTTCCTCAGCCAGAGGAGGAAGTCGGCTTGACTGATCCTCCCTCCCACCCGCTGGAGGACGTTTCCTGCTGAGTCCGTAATGATCGTTGTTGGCGTGAATCCAACGCCGTAGCGCCTCAAGATTCCAGCCGAGCCAGAGTCGTCCATGTCGATCATCACCGGAATGAACGCTGAATTGACCGCGCCCATCACCTGATCATCCGCCCAGACCTGCCGCTTCATGATCTGGCAGGGAGAACACCATTCCGCAGTGACAAAGAGGAGGATCGGCTTCTCTGATGCCTCCGCCTGCTGTTGCGCCACGGTGAAGCTCTCGGCCCACGCAATCTCGTTGGAAGGTGCATAGAAGGAGTACCAGGCGTAGGCCAATGAGACCACGAGAAAGGCGAGCCAAAACACGCGCCAAAAACGGCCCGACTTGCCTTTCCCGGACAGACTTTCTGGCTCAGTGGCCAGCGGTGTCGCGGGTTGATTGTCGCTCATGCGTCATCTCCAACAGATCTAATCTCCAACAGATCTAGCGGCTTCGCGCTCCACCAGTGGCGCCAGCCGACCGGTGCACGCCGGGGGTACAAAGTCGAGGCCCCTTCGAGCCCACCCGCGCGGTCGGCTCCGGGGCATCTGAAACCCTTCTCCCAAAGGGGATGCGATTCTACACGAACCAGCGCGTCCTCCACTGCGGGGTCGATCTCCAAGCCCGCACGAAGTAGGTCTGGGTGCTCGACCAGGCGGGCAGGGTCCGCTCATGCGCCGTTGTATGCTCTCTCAAGCTCAGACACGTCGAGCTTCACCATCTCCATCCTCGCCGCCATCACCGCTTGAACCTTCTTGGGGTTCCTGTCGTTGATGAGCTCCATGAAACGTCGTGGCACGATCTGCCAAGAAACCCCGAACTGATCGGTAATCCAGCCGCACTGCGACGGCGTCGCGCCAGCCCTGACCAACTTGTCCCAGTAGTCGTCCACCTCTTCCTGGTCCTCGCAGTCGACAAAGAGCGAGAACCCTTCGGTGAATTTGAAGTACGGACCACCGTTATAGCCCATGAAAAATTGACCACCGACGACGAACTCCGCGGAAGCAATCGGTCCGTCATCTCCGGTCCGGGCAACCTTCCTGACTTCAGAGTCCGGGAAGGTAGCAGTATAGAACGCGATTGCATCCTCGAGCTGGTCATTGAACATGAGGAAAGGCGTCACCTTGGACATGAACAAATCTCCTCCATAGGAGTTGTCGCATAACAGGATTTGAGCTCACTGGCGCCGCCTGTAACAAGCGCCGAGCGGATGCAACCAGCGGAGCCCCACCCCGAGACAGCTCGCCCTGATGAATCGCCTCGGCGGCGCCCGGTGAAGCGAGTTGGTTGGCCGACGAGGTTCAGCATAGCTTCTATGCTTCCCAGGAAAGAGCACGGCAAAGGCAAGGCCATGGGTGTGCTCGCCGCCAAGCTCGGGCGAGCCGCCTGTTCATGCTCAGACGAAAGGAGCCGTTCGACCTGAACCGCTTCGTTGCTGCTCGAGGGAGGGGGGCGGATGAGCCCGTCATAACAGGAGCCACCGCGGGCCGAGCCAGACCCTGGACCCACGAAGCATCAACGCATGCCTCCGAACGAGGCTTATCGAGTCCATGGCCACGAGCCCGGTAGCCCGTCGCGGGGATTGGACACCCGCCTCCGCTCCCACCGCATCTTCTCCGAGCTTGATTGCAGGAGTCACTGTGAGCGGCCGGGCAGATGGGTACCCTGCCCCTCCCCCGAGCCCAGCGACTAACTGAACCGCCCGATCCACCAACACCGATCCAGCGGAGTCGACTCTTTGAGTGGGACGGCATGAGGGCACAGATGGGTTTCTTGGGTTCGGCGCCTTCTTTCGCTGATCTCGCAAGTGCGCCGCTCCCGGAAGCAGGATACGCTCCGGCTCGTGTAGACTGCGTCCATGGAAAACCGGCAGAAACTCCATACGCTGGTGGACGAATTGCCAGAGCCCGAGCTACCTGCGGCGCGACGGTACCTCGAGTACCTGCGGCAGACTGCCGATCCTCTCCGGCGAGCCCTTGAGTCTGCCCCATTGGATGATGAGCCAGTGACAGACGACGACCGAGCTGCCGTGCGAGAGGGCCGCAGGGAGTACGCCAAGGGCGAGACCGCATCCCACGACGAGATCAAGCGGCTGCTCAGCGAAACGGAGTGAGCCACCTCGTTGAATGGGCCAAACACGCCCAGAAGAGGCTCGCCCGCCTCGATCGGCCGACGCAGAAGCGAATCCTCGGCGCAATCGATCTTCTTGTCGAGGAAGGCCGAGGCGATCTGCGACGGTTCGAAGGCAGTACCGATATTGACTACCGCCTTCGAGTCGGCGACTGGAGAGTGCTCTTGTCTCATCTGGAAGATGGCACCCTCCTCATCCACGAAATCGGCCCGCGCGGCGACATCTACAAACGGTAGAACGTAACAGCCGCTCGGTCCTCCTGTCCTGAGGATCGTAACCTCCTACGCCACCGGGACCTACAACGCGGGAGCCGAACGGCGTGCCGGCTGAGCGGCGCTGCCGCCGGCCGCCTCCGTCTCCAGCCGGTTGGTTAAGTGCCTTCCGTTGAATGGTAGACTACAACCCATGACACGCGAGGCGGTACTCCAAGAAGCCCTGAAGCTCCCCCGGCGCGAGCGAGCCGACGTCGCCGCGGAGCTGCTCGCCAGCCTGGACGACGAGTTGACCGACGACCCGCAGGAGCTCGAGAAGGCCTGGGCCGCAGAGATCGAGCGACGAGCCCGGCGAGTCTTGGCGGGTGGGTCGGAGGGCACTCCCTGGGAGGACGTGAAGCAGCGAATTGAACGGCGCCTGTCGAAGTAGTGGCGAGTCAACTGCGGTTCGAGGTCGAAGCCGAGCGTGAGCTCGACGAGGCGGCCCAAAGGTACGAAGAGCAGCGACCAGAACTCGGTAAGCGGTTCCTTCACGAGATCGAGCTCACAACTGAACGAATATGCCAGTTCCCCGGAGTTGGCGCGCCGGTGAAGCACGTCCCGGCAGATTTGGGAACGCGCCAGGCCCCGGTCAAAGACTTTCCTTATCAAGTCGTCTACCTCAGTACAGCCGACGCGATCCGAGTCCTCGCCATCGCTCACTACAGGCGACGGCCTGGGTATCGGCTCGATCGGTGACATGGTCCATCCTCGCGACACTTAGAACGGATTGAAGCTCACCGGCGCCGTCGGCGTGTTCCACTTCGCGGATGCAACCCACGGCGCGGAACCCTACACCCGGTCGTCGCGCTGCCCCCGGTTCACGGCGTCCGGTGGAGCGCGCTGGTTCTACGGCAGTTCACGCAAACTGAAGCCGCCTGCCTTTCGGTTCCGGCACGGCCCTTCCAAATTCTTTGGCTGTGTCGATCCAGAGGTCAATGGCCTCCTGACAGCTTGCCAACGCGGAGTCCGGGCTATCGCCGTGGGCAGCGCATCCAGACAACTCCGGAACCTCAGCGACGAATGCGCCGTCTTCTTCGCTCCAATAGAGAATGATCTCGTACTTATGCATCAGTCGTCGCTCCTAAGCTCAGATCGCAACAGAACCTTCCGAACCTGCCGAACCTGGTACGCCTTGGCCCTACTACCGTCGCGCTGCAGGTTGATGAACAGGTGGTGGCTACCGCGCGTCCGCTCCTCAAAACCCAAGCTCCGAAGCAGGTTACAGAGATCTGCGAAGCGGATGGTTGCATCCGATCTGCCCCGGAGAATCTGCCAGAGGAGCTTGTCTTGCTTCGACATGCTGGCATTCTACCAACTCCCGCCACAACCACCTCGACCCGCCGCCGCTTCGCCTCGTCTGCCGACAGGTGGACCGCACAACGCCTGCGCTCACCGGTAAATTAGGAGCGCAGCGAGTAATTTATCCGAGTGCAGCGCCTTGTTATGCATAAGAATTCAGGCTCCGGATAACTGAAAGTTCGAAAAAGGCGCTCATTATGATCATAGATCTCAATCGATCCTTTCATTCCCTGATTCTGGATGCCCGATTATTATGCCTGACGAAATAACTTATGCCAAAAAGGGCGCTCGGCCTGCAGAATTTCAAGACGATATTCAAGCTCAAAGGGTGCAGCAGGTATCTGTCCGACATTCAAGCGAATTGAGTATTCAAGGCCACTATCCAAGGGAATTAACGGACGAAGATAAGGATCCGCCATCTCACGTCTTTCGGGTGCAGGGAGCAACTCCCACATACATAGGTTTCGCCCCCTTAATACTTCGAATCCATCACGCTCCGTAAACGTGCGTTTCCATACCTGAGCACCTTTGTCGTTGATAATTCCTACCTCTATCCAGGTGGGCCAAATTGAACTTGCCGGAACATTTTTGATATTTCCCTTGACCGTGGAAATTGTGAGTCCGATTCCTATTCCGTCATATTCGGGGATAACACCATTTATAACCTCCTGAGAATCAGATGAGAGTTTTGCGGAACCAAGAGATTCGCTCCGTTGGACGCCTTTGCTGCAAGCAAGTAAACTTAATACGGATAGGAAAAACGCAAATTGAAGCGCTTTCTTCGGCATGATAGAAACCTTCCATTATTATCAAAAAATAAGGCTTAAGCAGTCATCTGCTTTCGTTCTCCACTGGCAAATAGCATAACGGGGTTGCGCTTCACCGGCGGCGCGAGCCGACCGGTGCAAGCGAGGGATACTGATTCGAGGCCCCCTCCGAGCGAACCCACGCGGTACGCTCTGGGAATCTCTCAAACCCTTCTCACAAAGGAGGCCTCGATGCGATTCTACACGACCCAGCACGCCTTCTACTGCGGCGTCGATCTCCACGCCCGCACGATGTACGTGTGCGTGCTCGACCAGGCGGGGGAAGTTCGCTTCCACCGCAACCTCCCCTGCCGTGCCGACGCCTTCCTCCAGGCGATCGAGCCCTTCCGCGAGGACCTCGTCGTCGGCGTCGAATGCGTCTTCTGCTGGTATTGGCTGGCCGATCTCTGCGCCGCGGAGCAGATCGAGTTCGTCCTCGGCCACGCCTACTACATGAAGGCGGTCCATGGCGGCAAGTCCAAGAACGATCGGATCGACTCCTACAAGATCGTCGCCCTGCTGCGCGGCGGGACCTTCCCCCTCGCCTATGTCTATCCTCGGCGGATGCGGGCGACACGCGACCTGTTAGACGCAGTTCCCTTTCGAGCGACCTAGCCACTCCACCAAGGCGTTGTAGTCCTGCAATTCCAAACGGTAAGGCACCTGAGCCTCGAACGCGAGAGCCGGACGGGTAAAGAAGGAGGTTGTAGCGAGGACCGCCTTGGTGGCACGGAAGTGCTCAGTTAGGCCGTACAATGCGCGCACGATACCAACACCTACCTTACTTTCCGGAGAGTATCGCTTACAATCCACTATTACAAGCGTCTCGCCGAGCTGGCCAGTTTGAGTAGCAAACATATCAACTCCGCCATCGGCACCTCGTGCTGTAAGTTCAACATCGTAGCCCAAGTCTTCAAGTAGTGCCGCTATCAGTTCTTCGAATTTTCGAGGGCTAAGCTCGCGCATCCGTTCGGGATGCATCCGCAAGTGCCTAATCAGCTCATCATCTAGGACGAGAAGGTCAGATCTTATACTCTCCAGTCGAGTCGCGGGGACGGAACTCTTATAAATGACCTCGGAGAATGCCGCGTCCCCTTCGGTATCGCCTGTGGTCTGAGGACCGTAT
Source organism: uncultured Acidobacteriota bacterium (assembly GCA_963843755.1). GTDB lineage: Bacteria > Acidobacteriota > Thermoanaerobaculia > Multivoradales > DATKCC01 > CAWJLS01. The sequence goes on along the minus strand of CAWJLS010000005.1, from coordinate 317,171 downwards.
GATGGATCGTATGGCAGCGCGTCTAGAGGGATCTCCTCTCCGCGCCGCTTCTCAGCGCGCTGCCACCTAATGCGATTCTTCAGCACGTTCGAAGCAATCTCAAGGAGCCAATCAGCCTTTGGAAGTGCAACTTGCTGTTTGTTTAAGGCACTGTATAAACGGAGAAACGTATCATGCGTTAAGTCCAAGGACTCTTCTCTGCTGAAACCACGTCGAGCAAAGAACTGGCGGACGCTCGGAGCGTGCTCCTCATAGGCGGTACGAAAAAGGTCCTCAGAATGGCTCATTTGTCGTGACGATCCATTCGCTTCGATGTTTCGAGCGTGTAACGGATTGGAGCTGTGCGGCGGCGCCAGCCGCCCGCACCAGCGACGGGTTCTGCGCCCATCCTATTGCGATTCAACCTCGTTGCTCTTGGTGTCACTAATAGACTCCTTTCGACTCCTCGCTTTCAACTCTACGCCGCCTTGAATTTCCTGAAGTAGCTTCGAATACCCCGGCCTATTGATGAATTCTCGTTGAGAATGGACCCCATTGGAATCGACAAAGAAGAGGCACCGCTCTGCGAAGCGCTTCATGTCGCTAGGTCGATAATAACTGACATCAAACACCGCTGCCAACCCATAGTCGGGAATCGAAGCGCGCACATAAGACTCGAGAGACTTCTTCAGAACACCATTCGGAACCAAATCTGGAGCCGTTAGCCAAAGAAATCCTGGTACGATTCCGTAGGGGGAAAAGTCGCCGCCATAGGCAGCAACACGCATGCTATCTGTACTGAAAATCATCGGATGAAAGTCCACGGTCACGGAAACAATATGAATGGGACTCGCGTTCCTCAACGCAAAATTAAGATTCTCGCTTTGTCCATCCTCTGCCCTCAAAAAGCACTCGATACTCGGCCTTACATCCTGGTGCAGAATTGTTCTATTTGCTTGTATTGTATAAATCAGACTGCTCACTGCTACTGCGGCGCTGAGAAGTGCAAAGAGCCTAGCCCACCAGTCGGGGCTGGTCTTGTGCCCAACCTTCTCGGCATGCGAATCACCCTTCACGGCACTAGCCATTCCTTCTCCCAACTATCGTAGTCGCAGAACGCTACTTCCCCTCACCGGCGGCGTCAGCCGCCCGGTGCAGGGGAGGGATACTGATTCGAGGCCCCCTCCGAGCGAACCCACGCGGTACGCTCTGGGAATCTCTCAAACCCTTCTCACAAAGGAGGCCTCGATGCGATTCTACACGACCCAGCACGCCTTCTACTGCGGCGTCGATCTCCACGCCCGCACGATGTACGTGTGCGTGCTCGACCAGGCGGGGGAAGTTCGCTTCCACCGCAACCTCCCCTGCCGTGCCGACGCCTTCCTCCAGGCGATCGAGCCCTTCCGCGAGGACCTCGTCGTCGGCGTCGAATGCGTCTTCTGCTGGTATTGGCTGGCCGATCTCTGCGCCGCGGAGCAGATCGAGTTCGTCCTCGGCCACGCCTACTACATGAAGGCGGTCCATGGCGGCAAGTCCAAGAACGATCGGATCGACTCCTACAAGATCGTCGCCCTGCTGCGCGGCGGGACCTTCCCCCTCGCCTATGTCTATCCTCGGCGGATGCGGGCGACACGCGACCTGCTGCGCCGTCGGCTCCACTTCGTCCACAAGCGCGCCGAGCTGCTCGCCCACATCCAGAACACCAACACCCAGTACAACCTCGCCCCCTTCGACCAGCGCATCGACGCGCCCAAGAACCGGGGTGGCCTGCTCGAGCACTTCGGCGAGCACGAGCCCGTTCAAATGTCGATCGCCGCCGACCTGGCCCTGCTCGACTCCTACGACCAGACGATCCGCGAGCTCGAGCTCTTCCTCGGCCAGGAGGTCAGAGGACACGACGCATCGAGCTTCTATCTGCTGCGCACCATTCCGGGGATCGGGCAGATCCTCGCCCTGACCATCGTCTACGAGATCCACACCATCGAGCGCTTCGCCGGCGTCGGCAACTTCCTCTCCTACGCCCGGCTGGTCAAGGGAAGCCACAGCTCCGCCGGCAAGAGGGGCAAGCCGGCCGGAGGCAAGATGGGAAGCGTCCACCTCAAGTGGGCCTTCTCCGAGGCGGCGGCTCTCTTCCTCCGGGCCAACCCGAAGGGAAAGAAGCTCTTCGATCGACTGAACAAGAAGCACGGACGAGGCAAGGCCATGGGCGTGCTCGCCGCAAAGCTCGGCCGAGCCGCCTACTTCATGCTCAAACGAAAGGAGCCGTTCGATCTGAACCGCTTCGTCACGGCCTGAGGGAGGGAGGCGGGTGAGCCAGTCGTCTAACTGGAGCCGCCGAGGACCGAGCCCGACCGAGGACCCGGAACCGAGCAATCCTTGCCTCCAGCCGAGGCAGCAGGGTCCATGGCCACGCGTCCGGCAGCCCGCCGCGAGGGATTGGACACTCGCCTCCGCTCCCACCACATCTGCCAGACGCTCGAACGAAGCAGTCACTGCCCTGCCCCTCCCCCGAGCCCAGCGACTAACTGAACCGCTCGATCGACCAAGCTCCACCGATCCAGCGGAGTCGATCTCTTGAGTGGGACGGCATGAGGGAACAGAAGCGTTTCTAGGACGCGAGGAGAGCGAAGTCCCTCGCACCCGTCGCCACGCGACGAGCTGAGCCTGAATAGGTGTTTGGTGCAGGCAGTCCACGATGCACCGACCGAAACCAAAGTCGGGGTCAACCACTGCTTCCCCCGAGCGCGCTGGATTCAGCTCCCCCCTCCCGGTGGATCAGGGAGCTTCTTGCGTTTGACAACCGGGGGCCTCATAGGAGTGGGCCTTCTCCGAGGCGGCGGCTCTCTTCCTCCGGGCCAACCCGAAGGGAAAGAAGCTCTTCGATCGACTGAACAAGAAGCACGGACGAGGCAAGGCCATGGGCGTGCTCGCCGCAAAGCTCGGCCGAGCCGCCTACTTCATGCTCAAACGAAAGGAGCCGTTCGATCTGAACCGCTTCGTCACGGCCTGAGGGAGGGAGGCGGGTGAGCCAGTCGTCTAACTGGAGCCGCCGAGGACCGAGCCCGACCGAGGACCCGGAACCGAGCAATCCTTGCCTCCAGCCGAGGCAGCAGGGTCCATGGCCACGCGTCCGGCAGCCCGCCGCGAGGGATTGGACACTCGCCTCCGCTCCCACCACATCTGCCAGACGCTCGAACGAAGCAGTCACTGCCCTGCCCCTCCCCCGAGCCCAGCGACTAACTGAACCGCTCGATCGACCAAGCTCCACCGATCCAGCGGAGTCGATCTCTTGAGTGGGACGGCATGAGGGAACAGAAGCGTTTCTAGGACGCGAGGAGAGCGAAGTCCCTCGCACCCGTCGCCACGCGACGAGCTGAGCCTGAATAGGTGTTTGGTGCAGGCAGTCCACGATGCACCGACCGAAACCAAAGTCGGGGTCAACCACTGCTTCCCCCGAGCGCGCTGGATTCAGCTCCCCCCTCCCGGTGGATCAGGGAGCTTCTTGCGTTTGACAACCGGGGGCCTCATAGGGGTTAGAGGTGAAAGATACGATTCACCGCGGAGGTGGCTCCGGAGGTGGCTCAGGCGGTTGGGGGTTGACGGGCGGTGGGTCCGGCCAAGGGTCGGGGGGATCTACCTTGCGGATATCCGGTTCACGAACCGGGACTTGGGGTTCCGGCTGCAGTGGTTCACACATCTTGCCTCCTCGCGGCAGTTGATGCGGGCGCCAGGCCGCGGCTACGCAGCACGGCCGCCTGTAGTTGACGCGCCAGCTTATCGTCTGGCTCTATCGGGGTGTCGCTTGCGTGGATCTTATCTTCAAGTGCCTTGAATCGACTCAATTCGGCTCGGACCTCTTCTGGCGACTTAACGCCGTCCGCAACATCAATCCACGCAAGCTCGTAGCTCGACAACATGCTCTGCCACTTGGCGGCGAAGTCCGTCCTCGTGCGCGCTGAGTCCGACCAGTTAACGATCGGCAGGGCCACTGCAAGAACCGCCGACGCTCCGGAAAGAATCTTCCATAGAAAGTCGACCTCTCCCCAGATTCCCCAACTGGCGACAGTTGAGGAGGCGGTGACTCCCAGGAAGATCCTGGCAAGCTTGTCTCGCCGTGAGGCACGTGCTGCGAGTCTCGCCCAGTACCGGCAATTCAAGTCGGCGGTGAGCAAAGACTGCCAAACAGCATTGCGAAGGTTCTCGGAGTTCGCCATGGCTATGAGCTACTTTCCTCTAACGAGTTGGAGCTGTGCGGCGGCGCTAGCCGCCCGCACCAGCGAGGGGTTAGCAACCTTTTCTGGCACAGCAACGTGCCTCGACCCGCACGCTGGTCCGCAAACTCGTCTTCGTTCTGGCCGAAGCTTACCACCTTCCCACAACCAGCGCGGCCGTCGATCTCCGCGCCCCGACCGATCCGGACCGGACACGCTTCGACGTTGGGTGGCCGGCCCCTTGAGGCCGAACTGTCCAGCCTGGCCCAGCAGCCTCGAGCTACCTCGACTCTCACAACGCAATACGAATGACCCACCGCAGGGTCCATTGACTACTCGGACATCGAGAACGCCCCGGCGGCGACAGCAAAGCGCCACTTCTCCGCTGCCGGGTGGGTCACCATTGCCTGTGGGCATCATTTGCCTAGCGCAGAGTCCCTCGAAACTGCCAACCTCGATCCCGGCCCGCTTCTCCGCCAGCCATCCGAACTGGCAGGAGACGGTCGCGCCACGTTGAGGAAGCACCATGCTGAAGGAAGCAAAGAACCCAGGGAGCCGCGCTGGTTGCTAACGTTCAACGTTCAGGAGTTCGGCGGCGTCGGGCGAGGCTGACGAGTCCGCCGACGGCGCTGAACCTCGCCTCGTCACCGCCGGCCGAAGCCTGGCTGGTCTCGATGCCCGCCGGAACGACGTGGTTGAACGGCCGGGTTCGCTAGCGGCGTTGCTGTTTCAGCTGAGGGGATTGTATCAAGTCGTGGAAGCTCGCGAGGGGCTGAGGTGGAGCGAGGGGGTGTGCGGGGAGGCGATCGTGGGGCGTTGTGAGCCGCGTGTCCGCCGGTTCCTGGGTGGATGAGGCGAAGACGAGGCCCTCTCCGGGGCGACCGGACGCAGCTCTCCCACGGCCAGCCTCAGCCGCGGACGAGTCGAGATCTCTCATGCGGCCTGGACCTCCACGGCGGCCGGCGGAGGCACGCCGGAACGCTCGTCACCGTCGGTGACCACGACCAGCGCCAGTCCGCAGATCGGGCAGCGGGGCTGGTCGGCACGACGCTTCTCCGCCGCGCGCTCGAACCGCTCGCGAGCGGCGAGCCACTCCTCGGAGGGCTCGATCTGCCCGCGGGCCTGCTCGAGCTGGTCGCGGCAGGTGTGGGCGTAGAGGCCGTAGGAGCGCACCATCTTCATCCCGGGCAGCGGGATGTGCAGGATCAGCCGACGGAGAAACTCCTCGACCGACAGCTCCAGCACCTTCCACTTCGGCTTGCCCGAGGCGTCGGCCTCGCGGAAGTCGCCGTAGCGGAAGCGTACGCTCTCCCCGTCGAAGGAGACCAGGCGATGGTTCTTGATCGGGCCGCCCTTGAGGTAGCGGGCCAGGTAGGTCGCGACGCCGTCGCCATGGCGGTAGGGTGCTTCGACCCGCACGTTCCACTTGCGCCGCCGCGCCTTGGCCACGATCCGCAGGGCCTTCTCCAGCGACAGATCCTCGGGGAGATCCAGCTCGCCGGCGCGCAGCTTCGCCTCCAGGGCATCGCAGAAGCGCTGGCGGAAGACGTGGCGAACCTGGCGGAACGGGAGAAAGTAGCCGTTGCGCACCGGACGCCAGGTCCCATCCGGGAGAAGCCCACCGCCGGTGATCAGGACGTGAAGGTGAGGATGGGCAATGAGCGTGCGGCCCCAGGTGTGGAGGGCGGCGATCCAGCCCGGCTTCGCATCCCCGAGCCGGCGCTCTTGACCCAGCAGCGAGCGCAACGTCGACGCCGACACCGTGAACAGCAGATCGCCGAACGTCCGTGGGTTCCACTGCCAGAGCAATCGGAACTGCCGGGGCACGGTGAAGATCAGGTGGTAATGATCGCCCGGCAGGAGCATCTCCCGCTTGGCCGCCAGCCACTTCTCGAGCTTGCCCATCGAGCACTGCGGGCACGAGCGGTGACGGCAGGAGTTGTACCAGGTCCCCTCGTAGTGGCCCTTCGGGCACTTCCGCACGTGGCTGCCGAGCGCCGCCGTCCGGCACTGCACCATCGCCAGCAGCGCCCGGTGCACGTAGCTCGGGAGCTTGCGCTTCGCCAGCAGCCGAGAAAGGCTCTGCTCCAGGATCCGTTGGATCGTCCACCTCACACTGAGGAGGACGGAAACGAGACCGCTCACCTAGCAGCGACCGCTCTGAGGAGCTGGCCCGTGCGGCCTGGAAGATCAGAAGGGAAACGTTTTCAGAAGGGGATGTTACAGACGTATCGGAGGTCGCCTATCCGCGTCAGCGGTCTGTTCAACTACTGAGTGAGCGAAAGCCCGGATCTGATGGGCGACTGTGGCTCGTTCGGATAGTGGCGTGAATAGGGCGGCATATATCGCACCGAACTCTCTCTGAGTGATCGACTTCAGAAGTCTAGCATTGTCTGGTGGAATCCGCCTAGGCGGGATAGAGGCGGTCGTCATCGGGTGATCCGGGCTTTCGTCTAGGAGGAAGGGCCAGGGCTGTAGTCAGACCCGAGGGCAGCGATCTGACTTGGAGGTCACCGGCGCCGCCCTCGCCGCCGGACACGCGGCCACGGGAAGACCTCACCGCCCGACGCCCAGGCCGCGTGGCTTGCGGCCACTGGTGGCGCGGCTGCGCGGATTCCACCTGTTCGGTGACGGACCTCATCCGGATGGGAGCTTACAGGGCGATGAACCGTACCGTGAAGAATCGGCCGCGCCGACGGTTGGGATCGTCGAAATCCGCCGCTTCGACCGGAAGGCCAGCTCTCAAGGCGAGTGGATAGAAGCGGCCGTAGGATTCTCGATCGAACGCGTAGGCGGCGCCGACCTCCAGCCCTTGCAGGATCTCTCCGAATCGCGTCTTGCGGATCGTCGCCTTCGACGCCCTCTCAGGGCCGAGCTCTTGGAGGTACTGTCTCATGGCACCGGCCGAGCCGGAGATCACGCAGGCATCGCCACCGGTACAAACAACCTGCGCCCGGGTGTGGTACGCGAAATACCCCACCACCTTGGTCTCAGGGTCCGTCATCAGTTCCTCCAGTAGACGAGTTCGCATGCACCTCGTCTCGTCTCTCGGGGCATCACCCGGCGGCCGGAGCGGCTCAGCGACATCCGTTGCGGGGTGCGGGGTCCTCTCTGGTTCTAGAGTGTCGCAGGTTCTGCCTCGGTCGCCTGAAGCCATGCTCTCTCCTTCTTCTTGTGACAGTGTGATCGCTCCGATGTCATTGGACGATGGCCCGTACGGTGCTCAAAGGTCGAGCGCATCGGCCGGGCTCTGGACGCCGCGGCCGCCGCGGTTGAGGACGTGGGTGTAGATCATGGTGGTGGTCACCTTGCGGTGGCCGAGGAGCTCCTGGACGGTGCGGATGTCGTAGCCGCTGGCGAGCAGGTGGGTGGCAAAGGAGTGGCGGAGGGTGTGGCAGGTGGCACGCTTGGGGATTCCCGCTTGCTGGACGGCCGCCTTGACGGCCTTCTGGACGGTCCGGGGGCTCATGTGCTGGCGCTGGAGGACGCCGGTGTCGCGGCTGTAGGTGAGGGTCGCGGAGGGGAAGACGTATTGCCAGGGCCATTCACCGGGGGCGCTCGGGTATTTGCGGTGGAGGGCGTGGGGCAGGGGCGCGAGGCCGGCGCCGTGTTCGAGGTCTTCCTGGTGGAGGCGCTGGACGGTGTCGAGGTGACGGCGGAGCGGCGCTTCGACGCGGGACGGGAGCATGGTGACGCGGTCTTTGCCGCCTTTGCCGTCGCGGACGGTGATCTGGTGGAAGGAGAAGTCGACGTCTTTGACGCGCAGCCGGAGACATTCGCTGACGCGCAGGCCGGCGCCGTAGAGGAGGGTGGCGACGAGCTGGGGAGTTCCCTCCATGAGGGCGAGGACGCGGCTGACTTCGCCGCGGGTGAGGACGACGGGGAGCTTGCGGGTGCGCCGGGCCCGGACGGCGGCGAGGGTGCCGAGGTCGACACCGAGGACGTCGCGGTAGAGGAAGAGCAGGGCGCTCAGGGCCTGGTTCTGGGTGGAGGCGCTGACTTTGCGCTCGACCGCCAGGTGGGTGAGGAAAGCGGTGATCTCGGGCTCGGCCATGTCGGCCGGGTGGCGTTTGCCGTGGAAGAGGATGTACTGGCGGATCCAGGCGGTGTAGGCCTTTTCGGTCTTGGGGCTCATGTGGCGGACGCGGAGCTCCCCGCGGACCCGGTCGAGGAGGCGGGGTCCCTGGGGGGACGGTCGGTGGGGATTCTGGATGGGTTGGGTCATGCGGTATCTGGGTTGGAGCTTGGCTCGTGTGGGGGACCGACGCGGGCCCGCCGGGGGCTCCTGTCGAGTAGGACGGGAACGGGTGCGCTTGTCGCACGGGCCCTTTTGGAGAGTCGATTGCCCGCCTCGCCGACTCATGCGCCAGATGATCGATTCGACCGAGCAAATCGACGATACGTGGCATAAATGGACAGTCCATGCCTCCGCCCCCCGATCACCCCGATCAGACGGACCGCCTGCGGTAGGCTTCCCTCCTCATGTCCGACACGACAGTGCCGTTCTCGGACCGGCCCTCCGCGGCCGGGGCCTCCGCGGCGAGCAAGCGCCCCGGACCTCGGCGCCCTCCCTCCCCTGCTGCCACCGGCAAGTGGCGGCAGATCGCTCTTCTCGCGCTGGCGGAGACGCTGGCGATGGGGCTTTGGTTCTCGGCGTCGGCGGTGGTGCCGCAGCTCACGGAGGCGTGGGGGCTGTCGGGGGCCGGGCAGGCGTGGATGACGATGAGCGTCCAGTGCGGCTTCGTGGTCGGGGCCCTGGGGAGCGCGCTCTTGACGTTGGCGGACCGGGTACGGGCGGACCGGTTGTTCGCCGGGTCGGCGCTCTTGGGGGCACTGGCGAACGGAGCGATTCCGGTGCTCGCAGCGGTCGACTGGCTGGCGGGCGCGCACGCGGCGCCGGTGGCGATCGTCTTCCGCTTCGTGACCGGGGTGGCGCTGGCGGGGGTCTATCCGCCGGGGATGAAGCTGGTGGCGACCTGGACGCGGCACGACCGGGGGCTGGGGATCGGCATCCTGGTGGGGGCGCTGACGCTGGGGTCGGCGGGGCCGCATCTGCTCAATGCGTTGCCGATCTTCGGCGGCGGGGGGATGCCGCCCTGGCCGCGGGTGCTGCTGGCGGCGTCGGCGCTGGCGCTGGTGGCGGCGGCGATCGCGGCCTCGGGGCTGCGCGAGGGGCCGTACGCGACGGCGCGGGCGCCGTTCGACTGGCGGCTGGTGGGGCGGGTGCTCTCCCACCGGCCGACGCGGCTTGCGAACTTCGGCTATCTAGGCCACATGTGGGAGCTCTACGCCATGTGGGCGTGGGCGCCGGTGCTGCTCCTGGCGAGCTACGAGCGCGCCGGCTGGAGCCTGGTGGGCGCCCGGCTGGCCGGCTTCGGGGTGGTGGCGATCGGGGCGGTGGGCTGTGTGGCGGCCGGCCGGTGGGCGGACCGGGTCGGACGCACGCGGGTGACGATCTGGAGCCTGGCGGTCTCGGGCTCGTGTGCCCTGGTGGCCGGAGCGCTCGTCCCCTCCCCCGGCTGGCTGACGGCGCTCTGTCTCGTCTGGGGCCTGGCGGTGGTGGCGGACAGCGCGCAGTTCAGCGCCGCGGTGAGCGAGCTGACCGATCCGCTCTACGTCGGCACGGCGCTCACTCTGCAGACCAGCCTGGGGTTCCTGCTGACGCTGGTCACGCTGCGCATGGTGCCGGCGCTGCTCGACGCCCTGGGCTGGTGGCCGGTGTTCGCGCTGCTCGCCCTGGGGCCGGCCTGCGGCATCGTGGCGATGGCGCGGTTGCGGCGTCTGCCGGAGGCCGTGCGGATGGCCTCCGGCAGGAGGTGAGGGTAGAAGGTCGCTTCAGGCCGCGTCGCCGCCGGTCGCCGGGTTCTTGAGCACGGCCCGGACCATCCAGGCGACGGTGGCGAGCGCCACGACCAGGAGGACGGCGAACAGGACGAAGTTGCCCCACTGGGGCGCGCTGGCCAGGTCGATCTTCGAGGTCACCGGCTCCAGGTAGAGCATGCGCACCTGGTGGCGGGTGATCGCCATCACCGCCAGGACGGCCACCGTCGCCGCCAGCACGCCGGTCGCGGCCCCCGGCTTCTCCACCGGGTTGTGGACCCGGATCAGCATCGCCAGCAACCCGACCGCGAGGAGGATCGCCACTGTCAGCGGAATCGCCGAGGCCGGCGAGCTCATGAGCCCGGTCATCACCGGCAGCATCATGAGGAACAGGAAGCCGTCGAACACCTGGAGGAAGACGGCCGCCAGCGCCCAGCGCCAGGCGTAGCGGGCGATGTCCTGCTCGCGCTCCCGCTCGCTCTCCGTCAGGCCCGCGGAGCGGGCCCGGCGCACCGCCCACCAGGCGGTGAGCGCCGCCGTCACACCGACCGAGCCGAGCACGAAGTGGAGCAGGCGCACGGCGTAGGTCCGGTCACCCAGGACCGACCAGGGGTGGTCGGCGATGGCGGCCCAGGTCTCCGGCTGGGAGTGGATCAGGTTGACCGCCACCTGGATCATGGCGATGAGGAAGAAGAGCACGGCCGCCGCGACGATCCAGACGGTGCCGCCCGAGCCTCTGGCCGGCGCGCCCCGGAACTTGTAGAGGTACGCCGTGTAGTAGCCGAGGATCAGCAGCCCCAGCAGGCCGAGCCAGACGCCGCCGATCAGCAGGGTCGCCGGGTAGAAGGTCTGCTGGTAGAGCACCTGGACGAAGAGCAGCGGCGCGATCCCGGTGGTGATGGTGAACGCGATGCCGTAGGAGTTGACCGAGCTCATGCGGGCGGCCAGCGTGGTGCGGTAGTCGTCCGCCCGGCCGCCGCTGGTGAGCTGGGCCACCGCCGCCATCAGGGTGCCGCCCAGGGTCAGGTTCATGAACAGCACGTGCAGGAAGAAGGTCAACACCAGCAGGCCGTGGAACAGCCAGGCCGGCCCCGGAATCGGCGTCGGGTCGAGCCCCGGCAGCAGGTCGAAACCGCTCATCGCACACCTCCCGTCTGCGCCACCTGGTCACCGCCCCGCTCGCCCCGCTCGCCCCGCTCACCCCGCTCGACGGCCGCCTGGGTGTCGCCCCCGCCGGCGGCCGGCGCGGCGAGCGAGATCAGGTACTGACTGAGGGCCTCCCGCTCCGCGTCCGTGCCGACGAACGGCGGCATGAACGGGTAGGTCAGGTTCTCGAGGTTGGCCCGGTGCCCCGGGTCGAGGGCCATGTAGTCTTCGGCCTGGAAGTGCATCAGCTCGAGCACCGCCGAGACCAGAGTCGGATCGTCGCCCAGCAGGCGCCGGATCCCGTTGTAGCCGCTCACGGTGTGGCAGCTCGCGCACTCGGCCTGGAAGACCGCGTGCCCCACCGCCACCTGGTCGGCCTCGCTCCACCCGTCCGGGTTCGCCAGGTCGACGCCCGCCGCCTCGGCGGCGCGCGCCGCCCACGGCGCTTTCGACAGCACGCCGTTCTGGTTGACGGTCGCGATGTCCGAGACCAGCAGTCCGTTCGAGAACATGGTGTCGTGGATCAGGAACGGCTTCCTCGCCCCTTCACGCAGCCGTTCGTAGCCGCCGAAGAAGGCGAACGCCGCCAGCATCAGGACGACCGCGGTCGGCACCCGGGCCGCCTTGGGCAGCGCCAGCAGGATCACCCCGCCGACCACCGCCGTCGCGGCCAGGGCCCAGAGCATGAACGAGCGGGTCGCCGCCAGGGCGGGCAGGACCGCGGCCTGGTCGGGTGAGGACGCCAGGAAAAGCACCTGCGCCTCGTGGGGCATCGCGGCCTCCCACCAGAAGTAGCCGGACGCCGACAGGGCCAGGCCGACGACCAGCCAGAGGCCGAGGAAGCGCACCAGCCGCGACCGCGCCTCAGCTTTCGCCATCATCGCCGGGAAGACCAGGTAGACCGTCGCCATCAGCACGGCGATGCCGGTCCGCAGCACCAGGCTCGGCCAGTAGGTCGGGTTGAAGAAGCCGTCCCAGAACTCGTGGGTCTGGAGCCAGGTGCCCGGGGTCAGCATGAAGGTGATGATCCCGTTGATGATCACCAGCGAGATCCAGGCGGCGACGAAGTAGATCCAGCCGATCGCCACGTGGACGCCCTTGGTGACCTTGCCCCAGGTGGCCCAGTAGATCAGCGCGGCGGCGATCTCGATGACGAAGAAGGTCCACTCCATCGCCCATCCCCACACGTAGTTGTGGATCAGGGCGGAGATCGCGGCCGGCGAGATCAGGCCCGCGACGAACCAGATGCCGACGCCGGTGACGACCCCGAAGACGGTCGGGATCAGCAGCAGGACGAGCGATCCGCGCCGGGCGAGCTCCCGCATCTCCCGGTCGTTCTTGCGCATCGCCACGGTCTCGGTGGCGGCGATGACCAGGCCGCCGCCGACGGCGAAGTGGGCGATGATGACGTGGACGACGGCGACCAGCCCCATCAGGATGCCACCGCCGATCACCGGGTGCCACAGTGGATAGTCCATGGCAGGCTCTCCTCCTCTCCGGAGCGGCTCCGCCGGGCAACCGCGCCGCGGACACTTGGTCGTCGGCGGCCGGCGGCAAGCACACGCCTGCTGAGCGGACCAGCTCCTTGGGAGAGCTTTCCAGGGGGGACCGATGGGGACCACACCCGCCCGGGGGGCGGGTGTGGGGGCCGGTGGGTGGGCGGAGCGCCACCCTCACGGACAGGGGTTGTGGAGGGAGCGGCTCAGCTCATGAAAATGCGCCGGAACCAGGGCACGCCCTGTTCCTTCAAGCGCTCGCGCACTTCGCGGCGATGCGCCTTCTCTTCCTTGCGGGCCAGCTTGGCGAGAAAGGCCTCGCCCTCCTTCTGGTGGCAGTCCTTGTACTTCTTGCCGCTGCCACAAGGGCACGGGTCGTTGCGTCCCACCTTGGCCACGTGGCGGGGGGCGGGGGCGGACGAGGCGGACGGCCAGACGACCTTGCCGAGGTTCCTGCCTTTCTTCACCATGTCGTGCTCCTCGAGGATCGGATTGCGCCGGCGGCGCGCTCGGCCACCGGTGCATTCAGTCTACCAAGGGGGGCTGAAACAATTTCACCCGTTCCGCGCATTCGTAGGGTAGGGGGATTTCTATCCGATGCCGATGCGCGGCCGTCTCGACGACATCTCGTTGCCCGACCTGCTCCAGCTCTTCTCCGCCAACCGGCGCACGGGCAAGCTCACGCTCAGCCACCGCAACGGGTTCGGCACCATCCTGTTTCGCGACGGCCGGGTGATCTACGCCGCCTCGAACCGCACCCACGAGACCTTCGGCGCCATCCTGATCAACCGCGGCGTGCTCGACGAGGGCACCCTGCTGGCCGCCCTCGAAGCCCAGAACGAGTCTCCCGAGGAGCGCCGCCTCGGGTCGATCCTGGCGGAGATGGGCGTCCTGACCGAGGACGACCTGCGGGTCGCGATGCGCTACCAGGTCTCCGAGGTGCTGCGCGATCTGCTCTCCTGGCGCGAGGCGTTCTTCAAGTTCCAGCCCGGGACGATCCCCGACCACGGCGAGATCGGGGTCGATTGCCAGGACCTGGTGCTCTACGAGGGGCTGACCGCCGAGGGGGTCCTGGTCGACGTCGTACGCCACCGGCAGGACCGGCAGCAGGACGAGCAGGGCGCGCAGGGGGCGCAGGAGGACGACACCCGGGGCGGCGACGCCCTGCTGCTGGGGCAGGACGCGATCTCCCTGGCCCAGGCGATGACCGAGGTGCGCAGCCCCGCCTTCACCGGCGAGATCGCCCTCCAGATCCTCCGGTTCGCCGGCCAGGTGCTGGGCCGGGGCGTCCTCTTCGGCGTCGGCCGGGAGGTGGCCCGCGGCGTCGGCCAGTTCGGCATCGAGCCCGCCGGCGCCACCTCCGCCGACGAGCTGGTGCGCGCCCTCAAGATCCCCCTCGACCAGCCGTCGCTGGTGGCCGAGGCGGCCGCGGTCCAGGAGCCGGTCCGCGGCCCGCTGGAGCGCACGCCCTGGAACGAGCGCATGGCGGAGGAGCTGGGCGGCGTGCTCCCCTCCGAGGCGATCGCCGTCCCGCTGACGGTCAACGGCGCCACAGCGTTCGTCCTCTACGGCGACGACCTGCCGGACCGCCGGCCGCTGGGCTCGACCGAGCCGCTCGAGGTGCTGCTGATCGAAGCCGGGCTGGCGATCGAGAAGGACGTGCTCGAGCAGCGGGTCCGCCAGATCGAGTCCCGCCGCGCCGCGGAGGTGGGCTAGCTCAGGGTTGCTCCCACGGCCGGCAGCTCAGGATCTCCAGGAACGCGTCCACCACCCGCGGATCGAACTGCCCGCCCCGCTCGTTGCGCAGCTCGCTGATCGCGGCGTCGACGGGCAGCGCCTTGCGGTAGGCCCGGTCGGTGGTCATGGCGTCGAACGCGTCGACCACGGCGATGATCCGCGCGCCGAGCGGGATCGCGTCCCCTTCGATGCCGTCGGGATAGCCCGGGTAGAGGCCGTCGCCCCTGCCGTCCCAGCGCTCCTGGTGATGGAGCACCAGCGGCGCCGCCGCGCTCAGGCCGTCGACCGTCTCCAGGATGCGCGCGCCGATCTCCGGGTGGCGCTCGATCGCCGCCCGCTCCTCGTGGTCCAGCGGGCCGGGCTTGTTGAGGATCTGCTCGGGGACGCCGATCTTGCCCACGTCGTGGAGGGCGCTGGCGATCCGCAGGTGGCCGAGCTCGCTCGAGCTCAGGCCCAGGCGGCTGCCCACCTCCAGGGCGTAGCTGCTGACCCGCTGGAGGTGCCCTTCCGTGTACACGTCCTTGGCCTCGACGGCGCCGGTGAGCGCCCGCACCACCCGGTTGAGGTCGCTCCGCAGCCGCCGGTTGCTCGCGCTGAGCGCTTCGAGCAGCACCGTCTCCCGGTCCCGGCCGTGGCCGAGCAGGGCTCCGACGCTCAGGAAGACCAGCAGGTAGATGTAGACGTCGAGCTGCCGGTCGACCGACGCCAGGCTGGCCGAGCGGGAGTGCTCGATCGCCTCGGCGACGACCAGCGAGACGCCGGAGCCGGCGGCGGCGACCAGGCCGCCGACCAGGCGGTGGCGGTGGGCGGCCCAGTAGATCGGTACGAGATAGAGGATCGCCACCCAGTGCCCGGCGCCCACGGAGTAGCGTCCGAACAGCAGGGAGACGGCGGCCAGGAAGGCCAGGACGACGGCACCGACCAGGAAGTCCAGGCCCGTCACCGGATCGGGCTCCCGGACCACCTCCACCTGGCGCTCCAGCCCGGCCACCCGCAGCTCGAACCGCTCCCGCCCGGGGTCCTCCTCCTCACCCGGGATCGGCGCCAGCCAGCGGCCCGGCAACCGTGTGCCCAGGATCAGCAGGGCCGGGCCGAACACCCAGACGCTGACGATCGTGCTGCGCGACCAGACCGCGAAGCTCGACCAGAACGTCTGGGCCTCGAAGGCCAGGCAGAGGCCGGCCGAGGTCAGCAGCCCGCCGGCACCCGCGGCGGCGCAGTACCAGCCGAGCGACCGCAGGTTGGGGAAGGCACGGCCGATGCGTTCGACGCGCGAGAAGGTGAGCAGCACCAGGACGCCGGCGAGAGCGTAGAGCGCCGTGCTGACCACGGGATAGACCAGCAGGTCGGCGCCGTAGGGCGCGCTCCCCTCGACCGCCTGGACTTCCAGGGCGGACCGGGTCAGGGTCCAGCCGGCATGGAGCAGGGACGCGCCGGCGAGCCCGGCCCAGCCGAACAGGGAGGAGGCGACGGCGAAGCTGAGCGAGGTCGTCCCGAGCAGCCCGAGAACCGGGATCTCGGGGCCCGTCAGTCCGACCAGCTTGGTCGACACCGCGATCGCCGCGCCGAGTCCGACGCGCGCCAGTCGCATCCGCCAGACGTTCATCAAGATACCGTTCAGAGTACCCCGCCGCGGGGCACCTGTCCACGGCCCGGCAGGAGGGCTCCGGTCCGCCGCGAGAGGCTTGCGCAACCGCCGGCAGGCCCGCCGCGCAATCCGCGCGATGTCACACTAGCATTGACGAGTGCAAATATGGGACGCTCTTGCCTACGGACAGGGAGCCGCCCGCCGTGCGAGACCGGCTCACCGTCCGCCCCCTTTGGGCCGGCGCCCCCACCCGGGAGCCGGTCTGCACGAACTGGAGACTCGACCCGTGGACCGACTCGACACCTCGACCCTCGCCCGGCGCCTGACCGGCGTCCTGCTGGGCGCCCTGCTTCTCGCCGGGCTCCTGGCCCCGGCAGCGGCCGCCGCGGCGGGCCGCCTGCCGGTGCCCACGACTCCTGCCGGCCTCTCCGCCATGCTCCGCTCGCTGCCACGGATCCCGGGCCAGGGCGTCCAGCTCGCGCCCAGGGCCGGTGACTGCATGTCCTTCGAAGTCATCGAATGCGGACAGACGCTCCAAGGCGACATCACCACCCAGGACTGCCAGCTCGATACCGGCGAGTACGTCGACTTCGTCTTCTTCGATGGCGTCAAGGGGGAGACGATCACGGCAACCCTGTCCTCGACGGACTTCAATCCGGCGCTGTTCCTCTTCGAGCCCGACACGGTCAACTTCACCTTCGACGACGACAGCGGCCCCGGCAACTCCGCCCAGATCGTGGAGGACATCAACCAGACGTCGCCCAACTGGTCGCTCGTCCCGACCCCCCTGGAAGCCGGGGTCACCGGCTCCTACACGCTCACTCTCCAGTGTCAGAACACCGGTGGTGGCGGCGGGGGTGGCGGTAACCCGCCGCCGGACGACGGCTTCTTCAGCGATCCTCAGTACCCGGACTTCCGGTTCAAGGTGGAGATCGAGCCGACGGGCGGCACGGCCATCGACGGCACGCACCTCACCGAGTGCCAGGAAGATACGGTCTGCGTGGCCGGCGCCGTCGCCGACCGGCCGGAGGTCTACATCCGCATCCTCGGCCCCCGGCCGAACGGCTACCTCTGGCCGACCCTGGTGCGGTTCACGCCGTCGAAGGTGACGGTGCAGATCAAGCAGGTGAGCACCGGCGAGATGCAGACCTACACCCTCGATGCGGTGCCGGCCGGCACCGACGACCTCCCGGGCCTCCAGGACCGCATGGGGTTCCTGCCCTAACGCCCTGCGCGGCGCCTCGCGCCCGGGCTCAACGCCCCGGAGGAGGTGAACCCTCTTCCGGGGCGGCTTCCGGCCCCTGGCCGGGCACGGCCGGTCCGCGTTCCGGGGACTCGAGGACCGGCTGGAAGATCAAATCGACCGGTACGCTAAGGCGATGCCCGCCGCCGGCCCCACCCCGACCGCACCGACCACCCAATCCGATCCGATCGCGCCGACCGCCGGTCGGTCCGCCGACCGCTGGATCGTGCTCGAGCCGTGGTACGGCGGCAGCCACCGGCACCTGGTCGACGGCCTGGCGGAGCGGCTTTCCCGGGCAGGCCTGACGCTCGAGCTCTGGACCCTGCCGCCCCGCCGGTGGAAGTGGCGCATGCGCGGCGCCGCGGTCGAGCTGGCTCGTCGCTGGGCCCGCGCGGGCGACGATCTCCGGGACGTCGCCGGGATCTTCACCTCGTCGCTGCTCGACGCCGCCGCCCTCCGGGGCCTGCTGCCGCCGGCGGCGCGGCTCCTGCCGCTGGTCGTCTACTTCCACGAGAACCAGCTCGCCTATCCGGTACGCCTCGACGACCGGCGCGACGACCATTTCGCCTGGACCAACGCCCAGAGCGCCCTGGCGGCGGACCGGGTGCTGTGGAACTCACGGTTCAACCGGGACTCGTTCCTGGACGGCCTCGCTGCGCTCCTCGCCCGCATGCCGGACGCCCGCCCGGAAGGGATGGTCGAGGCGGTCCGGGAGCGATCCGAGGTGCTGCCGGTGCCGTTCGACGCAGCGGGGCTCGAACGGTCGGCGCATCGGGCGGATGTGGAACGAGCCCGGCGGGACAGCGCCGCCCGCCGCTGCCGCGTCGCCTGGAACCACCGCTGGGAGCACGACAAGGACCCGGAGGCGTTCTTCGACGCGGTCCTGCTGCTGGCCGAGGAGGGTGTGCCGTTCGAGCTCGCCGTCCTCGGGCAGACCTTCACCGGGGTTCCGCCGGTCTTCGAGAGCGCCCGGCGCCGGCTGGACGCCCTCGGGGTGCCGGTGACCGCGTGGGGCTTCGTCGAGGAGCGGGCCGGCTACGCCGCCGCCCTCGCCTGCTCGGAGGTGGCGGTCTCGACCGCGCGCCACGAGTTCCAGGGGCTGGCGGTGCTCGAGGCGGCGGCGTGCGGCGCCGTGCCGCTGGTGCCGGACGACCTCGCCTACCGGGAGATCTGGCCCGAGGAGCTGCGCTACCGGCGCGGCGCCCTGGCGGACGCGCTACGCGACCGGATCGTCCGGCGGGAGGAGTGGCGGGCGTTCGATCCGCGCCCGCTCGCCCGGAGGTTCGACTGGAGCGCCCTGCTGCCGCGCTGGGTCGAGGTCTTCGGAGGCGCCCGGGAGCCCTAACTCCCGCCGAACTCCTGGAGCGCCTCGACCGCCGGGTCCGGCGGATCGGCGCCGAGGATCGCCACGAACGGCTCGATGTCCCGGTGCGCGGGAACCGTCGACAGCTTCCAGTAGAGGATGCCTCCGAGCAGCGGCGGCTGGAAGCCGCCGGCCACCTCGTGGAGGGCGTCGATCGCCAGGGCCCGCTCCTGCGGTCGGAGCGGCCGGTCCTGCCAGGCGACCAGTTGGGCGCCGTTCTCCCCTTCGTGGAGCAGGGCGAGCCCTTCGCCGGCCCAGGGCTGGATGGTGGCGCCGGCGCGCCGGGTGTAGCCGAGCTCGGTGAAGATCACCGGGTGGTCGCCCACGCCCTGCTGCTGGCGGAAGCTGTCGATCTCGCCCAGCACCCCTTTCCAGCCTTCGACCAGCTCGGCGCGGAGCACCTTCGGGTCGGGCTCGTCCAGGCGTCCCGAGCGGAGGGGGAAGTAGGCGTTGATGCCGATCACGTCGAGCTTGTTCCAGAACGAGACGTCCCGGTACTGGTCGAAGTTGGCGGCATAGCCCAGGGGGCCGTGGTAGATCGCACGCACCCGGTCGATGAGCGCGCTCCAGTGCCGCTCGAGGGCCGCCCGCCGGGCGTTGACGAACGCCACCGGATCGGTCGCCTTCCCCTCCGCCGGGGCCCCGGCCTGCCCGGTCACCTGCCCCGTCACCTGGCGCGCCCAGCCCTGCTCGATGCCGATCCGGTCGTCGAGGTAGGCCGCCAGGGAGTCGTAGGTCTTGCCGCCGCGGGTCCAGAGATGCCGGGTGTCGACGTCGTCGCCGTGCTCGAGGAAGGCCTTCCGGCGCGCCGCCTGCTGCTCGTCGCTCAGGTAGTAGGCCTCGAGGCTCGGCAGCGCGTCGACCCGCACGGTCGAGGTCAGCGAGTTCATCTCGCTGGCGATCATCAGCACGTCGACGCCCTCGCGCTGAGCGATCCCTGCCCACTCCTCGACGAACCGGCCGTAGCGGTCGAACCACTCGTCGAGCTGGGCGCCGGTCTTCGGCTGGATCATGCCGTGCCAGAGGAAGCGGTTGCGCTCGAAGGCGCTGTCCAGGGCGACGCGGAGGATCAGCACCGAGTGGAGGCCCTGTTTCTCGGCGGCGCGGATCTCGTCGAGGACGCCCTGCTTGTCGTCGTCCCACCACAGGTTGTCGGTGTCCCAGTCGCCCTGCTTGGCGTAGGCGGTGACGGAGACCGTGTTCATCCCCTCCTCGTCCAGGGTCTTGACCCAGTGCTGGACGTCCGGCTCATTGACCTGGATGCCGCCCAGGTAGAACGGCTTGCCCCCCTTGCCACCGGCGCAGGCGGCGGAGGTGGTGAGGGCGAAGAGCAGGGACATGACGAGGAGGACGCGGGGCAGGGAGCGGCTGGACGGGGGGCGAAGATCGATCTCGTTCGGGGCGTTCATGAGCGAGCGGAACTCTACCCCACCCGGGTCACCCCATCCGAGCCGGCGCCCGGTCTCGCTCTCTGAAGGCTCGGCCCCTACCCGTCGTCGCAGCCGCCTCGCCTGCCGCTCCGTCATCCGCGAAAAAGCTCGCACTTGCGGCGCGTTAGACTCCGGGCGTTCCGGATCGCGACAACCCGCCGCTCCCTGAAGGAGACCTGCATGGAAGACCGCCGTTCGCTCTCGAAACCCGTCCGCTCCGCCCGGCCCTTCTCCCGACGCCCGTTCCTGCTCCGCCCGCTCGGCCTGTTCGGGCTGGTCGGGCTGACCGCCCTGCTCGCCGTGCTCGGCCCGGTCGCCACGCCCTCCGCCGACGCCGCGACCGACGGTGCCTCGTCCGGGGCCGCCGCCGCCCTCCACGACCTGTTCGCCCGCGAATGGGAGGTGCGGCTGCGGGAGAACCCGTTGTTCGCCACCTCGGTCGACCGCCACGAGTACGACGACCGGCTCCCGGACGTCACGCCGGAGGAGCTGGCGCGCGAGGCCGAGGAGGCCCAGGGCTTCCTCGACGAGCTGGCCGGCATCGATCGCGACGCGCTCGACACCCGCGACCGGGTGAGCTACGACATCTTCGCCTCCCAGCTCGGCGACGGCATCAAGAGCTATGAGCTCGGCTCCTGGCAGATCCCGATCAACTCGGACTCGGGCTTCCACATCGCCTTCTCCCGCCTGCCGGAGGAGGTGCCGCTCCGAACGGCGAAGGACTACGAGAACTACATCGCCCGCCTGCGCGCCTACCCGCGCTACGTCGACGAGGAGATCGCCAACATGCGGACCGGCCTCGAGCGCGGCATGACCGTGCCCAAGGTGACCCTGGCCGGCTACGAGAAGTCGATCTCCACCCACGTGGTCGACGATCCGGCGAAGAGCGTCTTCTGGAAGCCGTTCGAGAGCTTCCCCGTCGGCGTGCCGCAGGCCGACCGCGAGCGCCTCCGCGCCGAGGGGCGCCAGGCGGTGATGGAGGGCGCGGTCGCCGGCTATCAGACCTTCCTCGACTTCATGACCGGCGAGTACATCCCCAACGCCCGGGAGACGATCGGCGCCTCCGACCTGCCGAACGGCGAGGCCTACTACGCCTTCCAGGTGCACCGCTTCACCACCCTCGACGTGACCGCCAAGGAGGTCCACGAGATCGGCCTGCGCGAGGTCGACCGCATCCAGAAAGAGATGCTGGAGGTGATGCACCAGGTCGGTTTCGACGGCACCCTCCAGGAGTTCATCCACTTCCTGCGCA
Organism: uncultured Acidobacteriota bacterium; assembly: GCA_963843755.1. Classification (GTDB taxonomy): domain Bacteria; phylum Acidobacteriota; class Thermoanaerobaculia; order Multivoradales; family DATKCC01; genus CAWJLS01. The sequence goes on along the minus strand of CAWJLS010000005.1, from coordinate 295,906 downwards.
CCGACCCGCGCTTCTACGCCAAGACCGGCGAGGAGCTCTTGAAGGACGCCGCCTGGATCGCCAAGCAGATGGACGGCAAGCTGCCGAGCCTGTTCAAGACGCTGCCGCGGCTGCCCTACACCGTCGAGCCGGTGCCGGACGACATCGCCCCCAAGTACACCTCGGGCCGCTACGTCGGCGCGCCCAAGGGGAGCACCAAGGCGGGCACCTACTGGGTCAACACCTACGACCTGCCGAGCCGGCCGCTCTACGCCCTGGAGGCGCTGACCTTCCACGAGGCGGTACCGGGCCATCACCTCCAGATCGCCCTCTCCGAGGAGCTCGACGACCTGCCGCCGTTCCGCCGCTTCTCCTACATCTCGGCGTTCGGCGAGGGCTGGGGGCTGTACTCGGAGCACCTCGGGCTCGAGGCCGGCTTCTACAAGGACCCGTACAGCAACTTCGGCCGGCTGACCTACGAGATGTGGCGCGCCTGCCGGCTGGTGGTCGACACCGGCATCCACGCCTTCGGCTGGAGCCGCCAGCAGGCCATGGACTACATGGCCGAGCGGACCGCCTTGTCGCTCCACGAGATCGAGACCGAGACCGACCGTTACATCGGCTGGCCCGGCCAGGCCCTGGCCTACAAGATGGGCGAGATCGAGATCCGCCGGCTGCGCAAGAAGGCGGAGGACGCCCTGGGCAAGGACTTCGACGTCCGGACCTTCCACGACGCGGTGCTGCTCCAGGGGTCGATCCCGCTGCCGGTGCTGGCCGACCAGATCGACCGCTACATCGCTCGGACCAAGAAGGAAGCCATGGCCAAGGCGGGCAAGGAGGCGGGCGAAGCTGGGGCCGGAGCCCCGTCAGAAGCCGAGGCCACGGCCGGCCTCCGCTAGGCGGCCGGGCCGCCGGCCCGGCGGCAGTGGAAATGCCGGCCGGCGGTTTCCGGTTTTCGTCTCCAGTCTCCTGACGTTGTCCTGACGCGAGCTGAACGCGTGGTGCCATCTCATGAATCGACGAATTGACATAAATAGATCGCTTCAATCCTCGATGACCCGCGCCGTGGCGGCCGTCCCGTTCGCCTCGGTCGCGCTGCTCGGGCTCGCCCTGCTGCTGCCGGCACCGGGGCACGCCGCCGCCGGCCCGTCCGCCGGCGCCGCGCTGGTCGACGCCTTCTCGGTCGCCGGGATCGCCCGCGCCGCGCGCACCCTCCCCCTTGGCGGCCGCCTGCGCCTCGACGGCCTGCGCCTGCCACCTGCCGAGGGGACGGATGCGGCCGATGGGGCCGGCTCGACCCAGACCCTCGAGCTCCGCCGGATCGAGGTCTTCTCCCCGGACGCGCAGATCGTCGTGCACGGCGCCGACGGCACCGAGCACCTGCCGATTCCCGACGACGCCTTCTTCCGCGGCACCGTCGTGGGCGACCCCGACTCCCTCGCCTTCCTGGCGGTCCACTCCGGCGACACCGTCCGGGGCGTGGTGCGGACCGGCGGGCGGATGATGACGCTCGTGCCCGAGGAGAGGGCGGGCTCCGGCGAGGCGGCCCTGGTCGTCCGGGCGGTGACGCCCCCGACAGCGGAGGCGGCGGCGACGAAAGCGAGCACGGACGGGTCGGACGACTTCCTGTGCTCGGAGACCGACCTCACCCCGCCGACCCCGCCCGAGGACCGCCGCGGGGCCGCCGGCCTCGCCCCGTGGGCGAAGCCGCGAGGCGACGGCGCCGTGACCAACGCCCAGGCCGCCTCCTACACGGCCCAGGTGGCGATCGAGACCGACTACGAGCTGTACCTGAAGTTCGGCGACACGACGGCCGAGACCGACTACATCACCGACCTGATCGGCTTCTCCGCCGGAATCTACGACCAGGAGATCCAGACCGACCTCCAGATCAGCGACCTGTCGCTCTGGACGACCTCGTCCGACCCGTGGACCCAGACCAACTCCCTCTGCGCCCTGCTCGAGCTCGGCCGCTACTGGAACGACAACAACACCGGCGTCACGCGCACGATCACCCACATGATGAGCGGCAAGAGCGGCAAGGCGGGCATCGCCTGGGTCGGGGTGCTCTGCCAGGGCCCCTTCAACTACAACCACGGCGGCTCCTGCCCGGCGCTCTCGCCGCAGAACGACAACTACGGCGGCGGCTACGGCTTCACCGGCGGCATGGACGCCAACTTCAACGCGGCCAGCCCGTCGGTGCTCTGGGACATCGTCGCGGTCACCCACGAGATCGGCCACAACTTCAACTCGCCCCACACCCACTGCTACAACGGCCTGGGCGGCAGCAGCGAACCGGTCGATGAGTGCTACAACGGCGAGGCCTCGAGCGGCTGCTACTCCGGCACCCGCAGCCTGCCGTGCAGCACCCCGGGGGCCGGTTGCGGCACGATCATGAGCTACTGCCACCTGCTCAGCCCCGGGCTGTCGAACATCTCCTTCACCTTCGGCACCGACCACCCCTACGGCGTCCTCCCCCAGCGGGTGCCCGACCGCATGCGCGCCCACGCGGACGCGACGGCGAGCCTCTCGACCTGCCTCGACCGGATCGTCTACTGCCACGCTCTCACCCTGGGCCACAGCGGCCCGGGCGCCGATCCGACGGTCGACCCGGGCCAGTCCGCCGGTTGCGACCCGGGGAGCTACGCCGACGGCGAGAAGATCGGCCTGACCGCCACCCCGTCGAGCGGCTACCAGGTGTACTCGTGGACCGGTACCGACCACGACACCACGTCGGCCCTGACCAACACGGTCACCTTCCCCGCCGCCGACCACGCGGTGTCGGTGAGCTACTGCCAGGAGCTCTACCTCCACGACCAGAACGTCAACGGCACCGTCTCGGAGACCCTCGACTGCACCATCCGCGCGGGCAGCAACTACGTGGTCGGAGCCGGCGGCGACGTCACCCTGATCGGCCGCCGGGTGGTGCTCGAGAGCGGGTTCTCGGTCGACGGCAGCGGCGCCACCCTCGTCGTCGGGACGCAGTAGACTCGGTGCGAGGAGGCTCCCGGCCGGACCCGCCGGGAGGGGGGATCGCACCATGACCGAAACACCGAGCGCACACGACCCGATCGCCCGGATCGACGCCCTGGCGACCGGCTTCCAGGACGCCCAGGTCGTCCTGACCGCCGTGCGGCTGGGCGTCTTCGAGGCGCTGGAGACGGCGTCCGGCGCCGGCAACGGCCTGACGGCGGAGGCCCTGGCCGAGCACCTGGATGCCTCGCCGCGCGGCGTCCGCATCCTGTGCGACGCCCTGGCCGCCCTCGGCGTCCTGGCCCGCGACGCCCGTCCGGACGGCGCCCGCTACCGCAACCTGCCGGCCGCCCGCGAGGCGCTCGTGCCCGGAACCCCCCGCTCCAAGGTGGCCATGCTCCGCCATCGGGCGCGGCTCTACGAGCGCTGGGCGAAGCTCTACGACGCCGTGGTCACCGGCGAGCCGGTGCCTGACGAGGTCATCGACCCGCGGCTCGACGCGAGCGCCCGCGCCTTCGCCCACGCCATGGCCGACGTCGCCCGCGACAGCGCGGCCAAGACCGCCGACGCCCTCGAGCGGGCCGGAGCCCTGAGCGGGGTGCGCAGGATCCTCGACGTCGGCGGCGGCCCCGGCCTCTACGCCGTCGAGCTGGCCCGGCGCGCGCCGGGCGCCCACGCCACCGTGCTCGACCGGAGCGAGACGGTGGCGGTTGCCCGGGAGACGATCGCCGCCGCCGGTCTCGACGACCGGGTGACGGCCCGCGCGGGCGACGCCTACGGCGGGGACCTCTCCCCGGACGGGGCGCTCTACGACCTGATCTTCAGCTCCAACATGATTCACATCTACCCGGCCGAAGCGAACCGGCGCCTGGTCGACTCCGCGGCCCGCGCCCTCGCGCCTGGCGGCCGGCTGGCGTTCAAGGACTTCCTGGTCGACGAGGACCGCACGACGCCGGCAGGCTCGGCGCTCTTCGCCGTCAACATGCTGGTATCCACCGAGGGCGGCGAGTGCTATACGGCCGAAGAGGTGGCCGGCTGGTGCCGCGCCGCCGGCCTGGTCCCCGAGGACCCGGTGGAGATCACCGAGAAGAGCCGTATCGCACTGGCCCGCAAACCGACCTGACGACCGGGTTCCGACGGGGGTTCCGACGGTCGGCCCCCGGAGAGTGATCGCGAGCGGGCCCGCCTCCGAAGGAGGACGACGTGACCGACCAGTCGATCGAGCAGCACGAGGCAGTAAACCCGCCGAGTCGACACCACCGCCCCTCCGGGGAGCTCCCCCCGGAACGGCTGGCCAGGCGCTGCGACCCGGAGCAGTTCGCGTTCGAGACCACCGCCGAGCTCCACGACGGCACCGGCATCGTCGGCCAGGAGCGGGCGGTCCGTGCCATCCGCTTCGGCGTCGGCATCCGGGGCGACGGCTTCAACATCTTCGCCCTCGGCTCCGACGACACCGACAAGCGCTCCCTGGTGCGCCGCTTCCTCGAGCAGCGGGCGGCCGACGAGCCGCCACCGGACGACGTCTGCTACGTCAACAACTTCGCCGAGCCCCACAAGCCGCGGGTGCTGCGCCTGCCGGCCGGCACCGGCGCCCGGGTGTCGAAGGAGCTCGACGCGGTCCTCCAGGAGATCCCGTCGGCGCTCGAGTCGGCGTTCGAAAGTGAGGAGTACCAGGCCCGCCGCCAGGCGATCCAGGAGGAGGCGGGCGAGCACCAGCAGGAGGAGCTCGAGGCACTCAACGAAGCCGCCCGCGCCAAAGGGCTGACCCTCATGCGCACCCCCATGGGGTTCGTCTTCGCGCCGCTCAAGGAGGGCCAGGACGGCAAGGGCAGCGAGGTTCTCCCGCCCGAGGAGATCGAGGCCCTCTCGCAGGAGGAGCAGGAGCGGCTCCAGCACGACGTCGAGCAGCTCCAGCAGGATCTCCAGAAGATCCTCCGCCGCCTCCCCCACCATCAGCGCGAGGTGCGCGCCCGGGTCACCGAGCTCAACCACGAGATCGCCGAGATCACCGTGCGCGAGATCCTGGAGCCGCTGCGCGAGCGCTCCGCCGAGCACCCGCCGGTCCTCGACCACCTGCTGGCGGTCGAGCGCGACATGGTGGAAAACGTCCGCCGCCTGGTCGGCTCCGGCGACGACGAGCAGCAGGCCCAGCAGCAGCAGGCAGCCGCGGCCCTGAGCGGCGGCGGCGTGGCCTCGCCTGCCCTGGAGCGGCCGGCGCTCCGCCGCTACCGCATCCACGTCCTGGTCGACCACGCAGGCTCCGACCATGCGCCGGTGGTCTACCAGGATCTGCCCACCTTCCAGAACCTGGTCGGCAAGGTCGAGTACGTGCCGGTGATGGGGGCGCTGATCACGGACTTCAACCTGATCAAGCCGGGCGCCCTGCACCAGGCCGCCGGCGGCTACCTCGTCGCCGACGCGCACCGCCTGCTCTCCCAGCCGTTCGCCTGGGAGGGGCTCAAGCGCTCGCTCCAGTCGGGCGAGGTACGGATCGAGTCCCCCCGCGAGGCGTGGGGGCTGGTCTCGACCGTCAGCCTGGACCCGGAGCCGATGCCGCTCGACCTCAAGGTGGTGCTGGTGGGCAGCCCGCACCTCTACTACCTGCTCTCCACCTACGACCCGGATTTCGGCGACCTGTTCAAGGTCGAGGCCGACTTCGACGACCGCATGGAGCGAACGCCCGAGTCCGAGCAGACCTACGCCCGGCTGGTGGCCGGGATCGCCGAGGAGCACGGACTGCGCGCCTTCGACCGGACGGCGGTCGCCCGGGTCGTCGACCGGGCGGCGCGCCTGGTGAGCGACTCCGACCGCCTGTCGGTGCTCACCCGGAGCGTGCGCAACCTGCTGTGCGAGGCCGACCACTGGGCCGGCGAGGACGGCGCCGACGTGGTCACCGCGCAGCACGTCGACCGCGCCGTGGCAGAGTCGATCGACCGCTCCAGCCGGGTGCGCGAGCGCATCCACGAGGAGATCGCCCGGGGCACCATCTACATCGACACCGAGGGCTCCCACGTCGGCCAGATCAACGGCCTGTCGGTGCTCCAGCTCGGCGACTTCCGGTTCGGCCGGCCGAGCCGGATCACCGCCCGCATCCGCTTCGGCCGGGGCGAGGTGGTCGACATCGAGCGCGAGGTGGAGCTCTCCGGCCCGATCCACTCGAAGGGGGTGCTGATCCTCACCGGCTTCCTCGGCGCCCGCTACGCCGCCGACCGGCCGCTGGCCCTGGCCGCCAGCCTGGTGTTCGAGCAGTCCTACGGCGGCGTCGACGGCGACAGCGCCTCCTCGGCCGAGCTCTACGCCCTGCTGTCGGCGATCGGCCGGATACCGCTCCGGCAGTCGTTCGCGGTCACCGGCTCGATCAACCAGCACGGGCGCATCCAGCCGATCGGCGGGGTCAACGAGAAGATCGAGGGCTTCTTCGACGTCTGCCGGGCCCGCGGCCTGACCGGTGAGCAGGGCGTGCTGATCCCGGCGTCGAACGTCAAGCACCTGATGCTGCGCGACGACGTGATCCAGGCGGTGCGCGACGGCACCTTCCACGTCTGGCCGGTGGAGACGGTCGACCAGGGGATGGAGCTGCTGACCGGCCTGCCGATGGGGAAGCGGGGAGAGCGGGGCGAGCGGGACGGCGAGGGCGCCTACCCGGAAGGGAGCGTCAACGCCCTGGTCGCGGAGCGGCTGGCCGCGCTCGCCGAACGGGCCAAGGAGCTCTCCCGCCAGGGGAGTGGCGACGGCAACGCCCACGGCGACGACGGAGGTGCGCCGTGAACGGCGACACTCCGGGGCGTCCCGACCGGCCGAACGGGCCCGGCGGGCCGAAGGGGCCGAATGGACCGCATGGGCCGAACGGGCCGAATGGACCGAATAGGCCGAACGGGCCGATCCGGCGGATCGTCGTCGCCCTCGACGCCTCGGCCGACAGCCTGGCGGCGCTCGAGGCGTCGGCCGAGCTGGCCGCGGCCCTCGACGCGGAGCTGGTCGGCCTGTACGTCGAGGACGTCAACGTCCTGCGGCTGGTCGGGCGGACCGCGGCGACCGAGATCGACCTCCTCTCGGGCCGCCGCCGCAGCCTCGGCCGGAGCGACCTGGAGCGCCAGCTCCGGGTCCAGGCCGCCCGCGCGCGGCGGACCCTGGAGCGGACGGCCGGCGGGCTCGCGGTCCGCTGGAGCTTCCGCACCGTCCGCGGCCGGCCGAGCCACGAGCTGCTCGCGGAGGCCGCCGACCTCATCACCCTCGGGGTCCGCGGCCACGGCCCGGGACGGGGGCCGGGCTCGACCGTGCTCCGGCTGCTCGACGCCACCGGCTCGCCGGTGCTCGTCACCCGGCGCGGCGCGGCGCTCGGTGCCGACGTCTTCGTGCTCCACGACGGTGACGGCGCCAGCGACCGGGCGGTCGCCCTCGGCGCCCGGCTGGCCGTGCTGCGCGGCGCGCCGCTGACCGTCCTGCTGACGGGGCCGGACGAGAGCGCCGGCCGAGAGTCCGGAGACCGGGCGGACGGGAACGCCCGGGCGTCCGAACGGGCGACCCTGATGCGGATCCGGACCCGGGTGGCCGCCGTCGCCAAGGAGTCCGGGACCGGCCTGCCGCTCCACCTCCGGCGCCTGCCGACACCGGACACCGACAGCCTGCTCACGGCGTTGCGCCACCACCGCTGCGGCCTGCTCGTGCTGCCCCGCTCCGGCCCGCTGGGCGACCTGCGCCTGCTGCTGCGTCAGGCCCACTGCCCGGTCCTGGTCGTCGAGTAGGCGAGCCTCCGGCGGGACCCGGCTACAATCGGGCTCCACATGACCCAACATCTGAACGAACGCATCGACATCGCCCGCAACTGGCTTCCCCGCTACACCGGCATGCCGCTGGACGAGTTCGGGGACTACATCCTTCTGACCAACTTCTACAACTACCTGGAGAGCTTCGCCGAGCAGTTCGGCTGCGACATCCGCGGCATCGGCCGGCCGATGCAGGCGGCGACCAACTCCGCCGGCCTGACGATCATCAACTTCGGCATCGGCTCGCCCAACGCGGCGACCATCATGGACCTGCTCACCGCCCGGGCGCCCAAGGGCGTGCTGTTTCTCGGAAAGTGCGGCGGCCTCAAGCACTCGACCGAGATCGGCCATTTCATCCTGCCGATCGCCGCCATCCGGGGCGAGGGCACCAGCGCCGACTACTTCTCCCCGGAGGTGCCGGCCCTGCCGTCGTTCAAGCTGCACAAGTTCGTCTCCGAGAAGATCATCGCCAAAGGGCACGACTACCGGACCGGCGTCGTCTACACCACCAACCGGCGCCTCTGGGAGCACGACCAGCCGTTCCTCGAGCGCCTCCAGGACATGACGGTGATCGCCATCGACATGGAGACGGCGACGCTGTTCATCGTCGGCCACCACAACTCGATCAGCCGCGGCGCCCTGCTGCTGGTCTCCGATGTGCCGGTGACGCCGGAAGGGGTCAAGACCGAGGAGTCGGACGCCCGGGTGACCCGCCAGTGGACGGACCATCACCTCCAGATCGGGATCGAGGCGATGACGGAGATCGGTGAGAAGGGCGAGAAGATCAAGCACTTGAGGTACTAGAGACCCCTTCGTGCCGAGGTTGCGAGCTCTCCGATCCAGCGGACTCACCGCTCGATCGGCCGCGATCATCGACTGGATCACCCCCCGTCTCCCTCGATCGCTCCCGAGGAGTCTCTCGAAAGGGTGGTCCAGCCGAGAGGTGGGTCCGGCCGGGCCGGGAGGGCCCTTCGAGCCTGCCGTTCAGACGCCGAGTCGGGGGTCGAGGAGGTGGAAGGGGTTGAGGGAGTCTCTGGCGAACGGGGCCGGGACCGCCTCGTCCGCGGCTCCCTTCGCGACCTCCGAGACCATGGCCAGGTAGCGGCGGTGGATCACCAGGGTCGGCAGCGGCAGAGTGCTGTCCGGCAGCCACTGCTCGACGGCGGTCAGCGCGAGGAACTGGCGGTTGGACCGGAGCTTGGCCGAGATGTTGCCGCCCATGCCGGCGACCACGTGCCCTTCGAGGCTGCGCAGAAGCAGGGATTGCCCCGGGCCCTGGGCCAGGCGTGGGCGCTCGATCGACGGGTTCTCGGAGCGAAAGTCCCAGGCGATCTCCACCATGTCGGCGTCGACGTAGAGCGTGCCGGTGCTCTCCCCCCGCCTGAGCTGGCCGAGCAGATCGGGAAGCGTCTCCCCCTTCCGCGGAACGCGCAGCTCGATCAGGTCCGCCGGGTAGGTCGAGCGGTCGAAACCGATGACCTGGGGCGGCGACGACAGATAGTGCCCCAGAGAACGGCGCGCGTAGCGGCCCGGCTCCTGGCTCTGGTCCGCGAACTGGAGCGCGCCGACCAGGGCGCGGGAGAACCCGGCCACCCGAAAGCCGACCAGCTCCCAGAAGCCGGTGCCGGTGCCCCCTTCGGAGCGAACCAGGTAGAGAAAATCGCCGGGCCCGACCCTGTCCGTCCCCGCGGAGCCGCCCGGAGCGTAGCCGGCCCCGGTGAGCAGGCGCTCGAGGTAGGCGAGGTGGGGGTCGCTGTCAGGAGCGTGGGGTCGGGAGGGCTCTTCGGTCATAGGGGTCCTCGGGGATGCACATTTGACCACAGATGCCCCCACCCTTGGCGCCCCGGAGGCTCGGCCCCCGCCGGGCGGCTCCTGGGCACCTCGACCACGACTCAGCCGCCGAGCTTGCCCCGCTCGACCGCCACCCGGACCGTCTGGACCAGCTTCTCCACCCGCCCCGCGAGCTCGTGCTTGAGCTCTGCCTCGGACAGGTCGTCGCGCTCCACCAGGTCGGCGTAGGAGAGCCGTTTCGACCAGATCTGGGAGCCGCCACGGATCACCCGCAGGTCGATCGCCGCCTCGTCCCGGCCCTGGTCTTCGCACTCGATCAGGTAGCGGTCACCGTCGTGCTCGAACGGACGATTGATCCCCGGCAGGACGGGGCCGGACTTGTCGGTCTTGCCGGTCGGCTGCGTCGGTTCGCTCATGGTGCCACCTCTCTCCCTCTCCAGAGACTGAGATGCTCTGATTCCGGCGAACGGGACCCCGCGGTCTCCCGGGGGGCACAGTCTTTTCGGACACGGTGTCCTCGAGCGTATCGGCTGGGATTCTACCGGACCGTCCCCACGCCCCCGCCTGCGGACGGTCTTCCGCCCGCGAGACGCCGCGGCGGGCCAGGTGCGGCGGCCCGGATGCGGCGATACGATGAGGCTCCACACGGAACGGCGCCTGAGCGCCCTTCCGCCTCGCAGGAGACCCGGCCGGACCATGCCCGAGCGACCCGACACCACAGACCGCCGCCGCCCCGGCGCCTCGGCCACGGCGACCACCCTCGCCGGCGAGCCGGTCGACCCGACCTCCGACCTCGCCACCCTGCTCGACCATGTCCGCGAGATCGTCCGCGAGCAGCTCGTGCCGCTCGAAGGCGATCTGCTGGCCGAACGGTTCGACACCCTCTTCCCGGCGCTCGAGGCGGTTCGCGAACGGGTCCGCTCCCGCGGTCTCTGGGCGCCCTTCCTCCCCCGGGAGCACGGCGGGCTGGGCCTGCCGCTGCCCGACTTCGCCCGGGTCTCCGAGGAGCTCGGCCGCTCGCCGCTGGGCCACTACGCGTTCCAGTGCCACGCGCCCGAGGTCGGCAACATGGAGCTGCTGCTCGAGCACGGCACCGCCGAGCAGAAGGAGCGCTGGCTGGCGCCGCTCGTGGCCGGCACGATCCGGAGCTGCTTCGCCATGACGGAGCCTGAGCACGCCGGCTCGAACCCGGTTCACCTCTCCACCACGGCCCGGCGCGAGGGCGACGAGTACGTGATCGACGGCCACAAGTGGTTCGCCACCGCAGCCGACGGTGCCGACTTCGCCATCGTCATGGCGGTGACCGACACCGAGGCGAAGAGCCCTCACCGCCGGGCGAGCCAGATCATCGTCCCGGCCGACACGCCCGGCTTCCGGCTGGTGAGGAACATCCCGATCATGGGCGACACCGGGAGCGGCCCGTTCAGCCACGGCGAGGTCGTGTTCGAAGGCTGCCGCGTGCCGGTCGATCACCTGATCGGTACCGAGGGCGCCGGCTTCCTCCTCGCCCAGGAGCGCCTCGGGCCGGGCCGCATCCATCATGCGATGCGCTGGATCGGCCTGGCCGAGCGGGCCCTCGACCTGCTCTGCCGGCGGGCGGCGCACCGGGAGATCGCTCCGGGCAAGCCGCTCGCGACGCGCCAGGCGGTCCAGCACTGGATCGCCGAGAGCCGGGCCGAGATCGACGCCGCCCGCCTGCTGGTTCTCGACGCCGCCCGCGCCGTCGACGCCCACGGCGCCCGCGGCGCCCGGGTCGAGATCTCGACCATCAAGTTCTTCGTCGCCGGCGTCCTCCAGCGGGTCACCGACCGGGCGATCCAGGTCCACGGCGGCCTGGGGGTGACCGACGACACGGTGCTCTCGTTCATCTACCGCCACGAGCGGGCCGCGCGGATCTACGACGGGCCGGACGAGGTGCACAAGAACGTCGTGGCGCGCAAAGTCCTCCAGGCGTACGGGCTGGAGCACTGAGGCCGTGGCGGGCAAGGAGAGGGAGCCGGTCGACCGCCCCGGGCCGGTGCGCGCCGGCGAGGAGCTGGACGTGGCGGCGCTGCGCACCTATCTCGCCGAGCACCTGGCCGATGCCCTGGCCGACACTTGGGCCGACAGCCTGCCGGAAGCGCTCGGCGGGGAGGGCGGAACCGGCGGACGGCTGACCACCGAAGCGCTGGCCGGCCTCGAGGTGGCCCAGTTCCCGTCCGGCTACTCCAACCTCACCTACTCGGTGCGCCTCCCGGTCCCGGCCGGCACCGCCGGCACCGCCGGCCTCATGGGGAGCTCCGCCGAGGCGACGACCCCGGGGCCGCTCGAGCTGGTGCTCCGCCGGCCGCCGTTCGGCTCCGACGTGCGGGGCGCCCACGACATGAGCCGCGAGCACCGCATCCTGTCCCGCCTGGCCGGCGTCTACCCGAAGGCGCCGCGGCCGGTCCTCTTCTGCGACGACCCGTCGGTCCTGGGCGCGCCGTTCTACCTGATGGAGCGGGTCCGGGGCGTGATCCTGCGGGGCGGGAGCGCCGACCTCGGGCTCGACGCGACCGGCCGCCGCCGGCTGACCGAGGCGTTCGCCGACGCGCTCGCCGAGCTCCATGCCGTCGACCTGGAGGCCGCCGGCCTGGGCGACCTCGGCCACCCCGAGGGCTATGTCGAGCGCCAGGTGCGGGGCTGGACCGAGCGCTACCTGGCCGCCAAGACCGACGAGGTGCCGGAGGTCGAGCGGGCGGCGGCTTGGCTGGCGGAGCACCTCCCCGGTCCTTCCGGCGACTCGGGCGCCGCCCGCGCCGCGTTGATCCACAACGACTTCAAGCTCGACAACCTGGTGCTGGCGCCGCCGGCCGCCGACGGGGACGACGCCGGGTCCGGCGACGGGGCCGATCCCGACGCCGGGCCGCGCATCGTCGCGGTCCTCGACTGGGAGATGGCGACCGTCGGCGACCCGCTCATGGACCTGGGATCGAGCCTCGCCTACTGGGTCGCGCCCGGCGACCCGGTGGCGCTGCGCCATGCCGCGGTGCCCCGGCTGACCGCCGAGCCCGGCAGCCTCAGCCGCGGGGAGCTGGTGGCGCGCTACGCCGAGACCAGCGGCCGGGAGATCGCCGACCCGGTGCCCTACTTCGTCTACGGCCAGCTCAAGCTGGCCGGCATCATCCAGCAGATCTACGCCCGCTACCGGCGTGGCGCCACCTCCGACCCCCGCTTCGCCCACCTGCTGCCCCTGATCCGCGCCTGCGGCGAGGCCGCCGAACACGCCATCGAGCGTGGACGGATCGACCGGCTGACCTCCTGACGGGGTCGAGGCGCACTCCTAACGGGAGGGCGGTCGGGGGACCCGGCCGCGCGCGAGGCGACCGCAGCGGCGTTTCACGGAGACACCGGGTACCGGAAGAGCGAGAGAGAGAGCACCATGAGCGAGACCACCCCCATCACCCCGAGCGGCCGGAGCACGCTCCGCCGGGTCGCGGAGCTGGGCAGCCACGACCGGGACCGGATCCACGCGATCCTCGACGAGGGCCTGGTCTGCCATGTCGGCTTCACGGTCGACGCCCAACCGTTCGTCATCCCCATGGCGTACGCCCGCGACGGCGAGCGCCTGGTGCTCCACGGCGGTGTCGCCTCCCGGTTGATGAAGCACCTGGCCGGCGGCGCCGAGGTCTGCGTGACCGTCACCCTGCTCGACGGACTGGTGGTCGCCCGGAGCGGCTTCAGCTCGTCGATGAACTACCGTTCCGTGGTGGTCTTCGGCCGCGGCCGGCCGATCGAGGAGCCGGAGGCGAAGGCCCGCGCCCTCGACGCCCTGACCGATCACCTGATGCCGGGGCGCTCCCGCGAGTATCGTGAGCACCTGCCCAAGGAGCTGGCCGCCACGCTGGTGGTCGAGATCCCCCTGGACGAGGCCTCTGCCAAGGAACGGAGCGGTCCGCCCCACGACCTGGAGAAGGACCTGGAGCTCGACGTCTGGGCCGGCGTGCTGCCGCTCACCCTGGTGCCGGGAGCGCCTCGTCCCTCGCCCGACCTGCCCACCGGGATCGACGTGCCGCCGTCGATCCGGGACTGGCGTCGGGACGGCGAGTAAGCCTTACCGTTCCAGCCGCCGCTGGAACCAGATGATCAGCCCCACCAGCAGGGCGGTGACGGGGATCGCCACCGCCAGCCCCCACCCCTCCTCCACCGCCCGCAGCACCGGCCGCCCCACCAGGTAGCCCAGCAGCACCAGCAGGCTCACCCAGCTCGCCGTCCCGAGCAGGTCGGACGCCGCGAACCGCGACCAGCGCATCTTCATCGCCCCGGCGAAGAAGTACCCGACCGTGCGCAGGCCGAAGGCGTAGCGCAGGAAGAAGACCGTCTTCCTGCCGTGCTCGGAGAAGAAGTGCTCGAGGGTACGGACCCGCTCCTCGCCCAGCACCGGGCGGCCGCGGAAGGTGAACCGGTAGGGGTCCTGGACCAACCGGCCGATCCAGTAGACCGCCTGGTCGCCGGCCATCGTGCCGACGATCCCGGCCAGCCCGACCGCCACCGGCCCCAACGGGAATCGGGGTCCCGCCGACAGGACGGCGAAGCCGACGATCACCACCTCGCCCTCCAAGAGCGAGCCGCAGGCGAGCACGAGCCACAGGGCGACTTCGGTGGACCACATCAAGGCGTCAGTCTAGCAACTGGTTCAGGGGTCGGACGGCCCCCCCAACCCGCCATTCCCTTTGCCCGACAGAAGCGTCGGACAGGGAACTACACCCCCGCGGCGCCACCGCGACAGCAACTCACAAGGCCCACCGATACCGCCGGACCCGCTCGCTCGCCAGACTGGAGTCGTCACTTGATTGAACCGATTCCCGATCTCCGAGGAGCGAGACATGAACCCGACGATTCACCGCAGCACGTACCGTACGTACCGTTCGACCCGTCCGACCCTTGCGGCGGCTGCCATCGCCGTGCTCGTCATTCTGGTGACCGCCGGCGCCTCCGGCGTCGCCGGCGCGGCCACGATCCACACGAGCTCCGACCCGATCCCGGGGCAGTACATCGTCACGCTGGCCGACGGCGTCGCCCGCGGACCGGCCCAGGGAGTCCTCGACGGGCCGAGCGTCCCCGAGGTCGCCCAGGGGATGGCGCTGGCCTACGGCCTCCGGGTCGGCCACCGCTTCGAGCACGCGGCCCAGGGCTTCGTCGCCCGGACGGACGCGGCCGGTGCCGAGCGCCTGGCCGCCGACCCGCGGGTCGCATGGGTCGAGGAGGATGCCCACGTCCACGCCTCGGCCGTCCAGATGGACCCGCCCTCCTGGGGCCTCGACCGGATGGACCAGCGCTCGATGGCGCTCGACGGCACCTTCCGCTTCGGCACCGACGGCTCCGGCATCCAACTGTTCGTCATCGACACCGGCCTGCGCACCAGCCACACCGAGTTCGCCGGCCGGGTCGACACCGCAAACTCCTACGACGCGGTCGGTGACGGCGCCGGCATCGAGGACTGCAACGGCCACGGCACGTTCGTCACCGGCATCGCCGCCGGCACCACCTACGGCGGCGCCAAGGGCGTCACCATCCATCCGGTGCGGGTGCTCGGCTGCGACGGCTCCGGCTCCCTGTCGGACGTCATCGCCGGCGTCGACTGGGTCACCGCGGCGGTCGAAGACCACCAGAAGGGCAAGGCGTCGTCCCACTGGCGCGGCGTCGCCAACATGAGCATCGAGGCCCCGGCCTCCCTGACCCTCGACCGCTCGGTCCAGCGCTCGATCCTGGCGGGCGTGACCTACGTGGTCGCCGCGGGCAACGACGGCGCCGACGCCTGCAACTCCTCGCCGTCGCGGCTCGACGAGGTGCTGACCGTCGCCGCCACCGACGCCACGGACCAGCGCCCGGCCTGGTCCAACTACGGTCCGTGCGTCGATCTCTTCGCCCCGGGCGTCCAGGTGACCTCGACCTACAACCGGAGCGACACCGACCAGGCGACCGGCAGCGGCACCTCGATGGCCGCGCCCCACGTCGCCGCGGCCGCCGCCCTGCTGCTCGCGGCCAACGACTGGGCCACCCCGGCCGACATCCAGCGGATGCTGGTCGACGGCGCGACCGCCGACGAGGTGGTCGACGCGGGCGCCGGCACGCCGAACCGTCTGCTCTACACCGGGTTCCAGACCGACGCCGTGGACGACCCGCCCTCGGTCGCCTTCACGGTGACCTGCCGCAGCGCCCAGCGCGACTGCGTGTTCGACGCCGGCGCGTCGCTGGACGACGTGGGGATCGCGTCCTACGACTGGAGCTTCGGCGACGGTTCCGCCGAGACCGGCAAGGTCAAGGCCCGGCACCGCTACCCCAAGGCCGCTCCGGGGCCGTACACGGTGACGCTGACGGTGACCGACACGGCCGGGCACGCGGTGAGCGTCAGCCAGGAGATCGGTACCAACTGGTTCTGAGGAGTCTCTTCGGACCCCTCTTCATCGGAGGGTCGAGGCCGCCCGTCTTGCCATGGGTTCAAGGACGGGCGGCCTATTTTTCCCTTATAGAACGGATGGGAAGTGAGCTCGTGACGAGGAAGCTGCTCGTAGTGGCAACTGCCCCCGCCGCTCCGATCGACCTGGATCATCCTCTGGGTCCCCCCCTACAACCCCCCGCCCCCGCCCGACCGCCGTCAAGCGGGTTGGGTGGGTCACCAGCGCATAGAACGACGGGGTGCGGTCGCTCGTCGGCGCCGAAGCTCGTTGAGAGCGTCCTTGCTCCGCCTCGACCCTCGTGCCACCTCGGGGCAGAGCTCGACCGCTGCCAGAACGCTAACGAGAGGAACTTGATGCGAGATCTTTCACGTCGTACACCGTCCCTGCCCGGATCACCTTCTGGACCGACCGGAAGGCCGACGCCGACTTCGTCGGGTCCTGGGACAAGATCAGCAGGTCGGCGCCCTTGCCCGCTTCGACCGTCCCGATCTCCGCGCTCAGACCGACCGCCGCGGCGCCGCCACGGGTGGCTGCCACCAGCACGTCCATCGGTCGAAGACCCGCCGCCTCCATCGCTTCCAGCTCGGCGTATACCGACGGACCGTGGAGGGTCAGGGGATTTCCCGCGTCGGTCCCCATGGCCACCGGAATGCCCGCCTCGTGGACCGCGACCAGGTTTCGTGCTTCGGTCCGCTCGCGCTGGGCGAGGGCGCGCTCCCGCAGGGCGAGCCGCCCCGGGCTGAGGCCGTCGGCGCGGACCCGGTCGCCCATCTCGGCGGTGCGGGCGACCAGGGCGAGCGTCTCCCGGTCGACGCAGCCGTGGGGATCGTCGACCTCCGGCGCCTCGCCGTCGAGCGCCGCCCGGTCCATCCGCAGGTAGCCCCGCGCGACGGTCAGGGTCGGGCAGTAGATGGTGCCGTTCTCCTTCGCCAGGCGCAGGAATTCCGCGTCCACCGGCCGGTCACCGACGCTGTGGACCAGCACCTTCGCCCCGGCGCGGAGCGCGGTCTTCGCCAGGTCGAGGCTGGTGGCGTGGACGATCAGCGGCAGCCCGGCCCGCTTCGCCTCCTCCCCAGCCTTCTCCACCACGGCGGCCATCTCCGCCGCCGGGCGCCCCTCGTCCGGGATGTACCAGACCTTGACCGCGTTCGCCCCCCGCTGCTTGAGGTAGGTCACCTGGTCGCGCACGCCGTCCGGATCGGCCAGGTAGAGGAACTGGCGCTCGGCCGGCAGGTTGAGCCAGAAGTCCCAGGTAGAGAGCAGCGGCCCGGCGACCCGCACCCGCGGCGCGCCGCCGGTGGCGCCGGTGGCGTCGGCGGCGTCGGCGGCGTCGGCCCGGCGCGGCAGGTCGAAGGTCCAGGGGTAGCCGCCGACGTCGAAGACGGTGGTCGTCCCCGAGCACAGGTGGGCCTTGAAGAACCGCTCGGGGTGGGTCTCCAGCCGCTCCTCGACCGCCGGGTAGGGGTAGAGGTCGCGCACGTCGAGGCTGTCCGGCCGTCCGTCGGCCCAGCCGGTCTGGGAGAAGTGGACGTGGGCGTCGATCAGGCCGGGGGTGACCCACTTCCCCGCGGCGTCGATCACGGCCGCGCCGTCGGGGATCGGGCAGGCCTCCTTCGCCCCGACGCACCGGATGCGGCCGCCCTCGATCACCACGACCGCGCCGGGCAGCGGGCGCGCGCCGGTGCCGTCGACCACGGTGGCGCCGACCAGCGCCACGGCCGGCGGGGATGGAGCGGTTGCCGCCTCCGCGGGCGCCAACGCCAGCGCACCGGCCAGGAGGGACGCGAACAGGTGGGTCGTGGTGGTCGTGGAGATCATGGTGGCGCAGTCTACCGCCGAGGCTCGCGTCCGTCCGGCATGCTAGATTCCCAGCCGATGATCTCCCGGGTCCTGACCGACGACGAACGGCGCCTGGTCGCAGACGAGCGGCAGGCGCTGGGCGACCTGCGCGTGGCGCTGGCCGACCTGGACGCCACCCGGGAGGATCTCGCCTCCCTCGACCGCTCCCTCGGCCAGCTCGACGAGCTCTTCCTGCTGGTGGTGGTCGGCGAGTTCAACGCCGGCAAGAGCGCCTTCGTCAACGCGCTGCTCGGCCGCCGCCTGCTCGACGAGGGGGTGACCCCGACGACGGCCGGCATCCACCTGGTCCGCCACGGCGACGAGAAGGCCGAGCACCCGGCCCGGCGCACCTTCGAGGAGGTCACCGCGCCGGTCGAGCTGCTGCGCGAGGTCAACCTGGTCGACACGCCGGGCACCAACGCCATCCAGCGCGAGCACGAGGCCCTGACCCGGGACTTCATCCCGCGCTCGGACCTGGTCCTCTTCGTCACCTCGGCCGATCGCCCGTTCACGGAGTCGGAGCGCTCGTTCCTCGAGACCATCCGGGACTGGGGCAAGAAGATCGTCGTCGCGGTCAACAAGATCGACATCCTCGAGTCGCCCGAGGATCTCGAGCGGGTCGTCGCCTTCGTCACCGAAGGGGTACGCGACCTGCTCGGCACGGAGCCCGAGGTCTTCCCGGTGTCGGCACGCCAGGCGCTCAAGGCCAAGCTCGCCCGGCCGGAGGGAGCCGAAGGCGCCGATCGAACAGAAGGCGGGCCGGACGCCGCCGAGGCCGAGCGCCTGCGCGAGGCGAGCCGCTTCGGGGCGCTCGAGGGCTACATCACCGAGATCCTGGACGAGCACGAGCGCCTGCGCCTCAAGCTGCTCAACCCGCTCGGGGTCGGCCTGCGCCACGAGGCCCACTACCGGGAGGTGGTCGTCGGGCGCCTCGACCTGCTGGCCGACGACGTCTCTGCGCTCGACGACATCGAGCGCCAGCTCGCCGCCTACCGCGAGGACATGGAGCGGGACCTCAAGTTCCGCCTGGCCGACGTGGACAACATCCTCCACGCCTTCCAGAACCGGGGCGACGCCTTCTTCGACGAGACCCTGCGGGTCGCCCGGGTCTTCGACCTGCTCAACAAGCAGCGCATGCGGCGGGAGTTCGAGCAGAAGGTGGTCGCCGACGCGCCCCAGCAGATCGACCAGCGGGTCAGCGAGCTGATCGACTGGCTGGTCTCGGCGGAGCTGCGCCAGTGGCAGGCGGTGACCCGCCACGTCACCCGGCGGCGCGACCGCCACGCCGACCGCATCGTCGGCGAGGTGGGCGACAGCTTCGACTACGACCGGGACCGGCTGCTGGCGACCGTCGGCAAGACCGCCCAACGGACCGTCGAGGGCTACGACCGGGAGACCGAGTCCGAACGCATGGCCGAGTCGGTCCAGTTTGCCGTCGCCTCCGCCGCCCTGCTCGAGGCCGGCGCCATCGGCCTGGGGGCGACCGTCGCCCTGGTGGCCGCCAGCGCCGCGGTCGACATCACCGGCATCCTCGCGGCGTCGGCGCTGGCCGTCATCGGCCTGTTCGTCATCCCCGCCCGCCGCCGCACCGCCAAGCGGGAGCTGTCCGAGCGCATCGAGATCATGCGCGAGGGGCTGATGACCGGCCTCCGGAGCCAGTTCGAACGGGAGATGGAACGGAGCCTCGGCCGTCTGCGCGAGGCGATCGCCCCCTACACCCGCTTCGTGCGCTCCGAGAGCGACCACCTCGAGGATGCCCGCGCGCGCCTGGAGGCCCTCCGCGAGCGCCTGGAGACGATCCGCGACGGGATCGAAGCGATCGGCGGCTAGCCGGCTCTTCGTCCTCTCGCGACCCCAGAAGCTCGCGGTGGCCGGCGACCCCCTCCCTTAGTATGCTCACGCCGCTTGTGACGACCTCGACCCCGCTTTCCGATGCGCTCGGGCCGCCCCCGGTCGTGCCCAAGGTGTCCGTGCACCACGTCCTCGCCGCCGGCGCGAGCGAGCTCGTGGCTCGCCACGGCGGGCAGCTCCCCTCCTCGGTCCGCCTCCTCGACGTGGGGTTCGGCGAGGGCGACCTCCTGCTCACCGCCCACGAGTGGTTCCGCAGCCGCTGGCCGGACGTGGCGCTCACCCTGGCCGGCTACGAGGTGAGCGAGCAGGCGGGAACGATCGAGGGGCGCGTGGAGCAGGCGCGGGCGCGGCTCGCCGCGGCGCTCGGCGGCGCGCCGGCCGACGGCTCCGAGCGGCTCCGGGTCGTCGGCGAGACCGAGGGCATCCCGTTCGAGTCGGGCTCCTTCGACCTGGTCGTCTCGAACCAGGTCGTCGAGCACGTCCGGGACCTCGACCTCCTGTTCCGCGAGATCGCGCGGGTGCTCGCCCCCGGCGGCGTCTCGGTGCACTTCTTCCCCGCCCGCGAGACCTGGATCGAGTGCCACGTGGGGCTGCCCCTGGTCCATCACTGCCGCGACTGGGACAGCGCCCGCGCCGCCATCCGGTGGCTCTCGCGCCTCGGCCTGGGGCGTTGGCGCCGGGACGGCGGCGACCTCGAAGCGTTCAGCCGCTGGTGGGCCGACTTCTTCGTCCGCTATGCCCACTACCGCCCGGGGCGCGAGATCCTCGCCCGGGCGCGTGCCTGCGGCCTGCGCGCCTCGTACCGGTACGACAGCTACGCCTATCGCGGCAAGCTGAGGCGGTTGCTGGGCCGCGGGCCGAGCCGCGCCTTCCCCTACCGAAGCGGCCGCTCCTGGTTCTGGCGGCCGCTTCTCCACGCCCTCTCCAGGCGGCTGGGCTCGACCACCCTCGTCCTCGCCCATCCCGAGGAAGACGCCGAGCCGGCGGCAGGCGGCCCGATCCCGCTCTGACGCCGCCTCGCTCCGGCGAGACGGTCACGCGGCGGCGGCTCCCAGGGGGAGTGTTTCTTGGGGGAGCGCGGGACGGGGGTACGAACCGGACCGCACGGTCGCCGCGGAGATCCGATGGAACTCTTGGCGCCCTCCTTGCGTAGTGCTCGGGCAAGGAGGTACATCACACCATGGCAGCTCTCACCCGTTCGAATCGACACAAGATGATCGCCGGCGTCTGCGGCGGAATCGCCGACTGGCTCGGCTGGGACCCGACCGCGGTCCGCGTTCTCTACATCCTGGTGTCCATCTTCCCGGGAGGCGGGATCGCCGGCATCCCGATCTACATCCTTCTCTGGCTGATCATGCCCGACGCGGAAGACTGAGCTGGCGCCGGGCGGAGAGCCGCTCTACCGCACGGCGACCGGCTCTTCGTCCGGCTGTTCCTGGCGCTCGGCCGCGGCGCCCTCCGGCGGGGCCTCCCCCGGCGGGCGCCAGGTCTCCTCGCTCTCGTCGAACACCGGCAGCTCCGGCTGGCGGCCGCGGCGGGCGTTGACGTGCCAGCCCCAGAGCAGCGACCACTTCATGTAGGTGCCGAACGCCTGGAGCATGCAGAAGACCAGGCCGACCATGCCGTCGAGGATGCCGAGCTGGAAGAAGTAGGTGCGGAAGAAGCGCCAGATGGTGCGGCCGAAGACCTCGGCGAAGCCGGAGCGCTTGCCCTCCTTCCACGCCTGGGCCGCCCCCCAGAGGCTGTACTTCATGATCCGCCGGATGTACTCGTCCAGCGAGTCGACCATGTAGTGCTCCATGGCCTGATCGAGCACCGGCGCGGGGCCGAGGGTGTCCATGTCGGCGTGCACCCGGCGGTTCGGGTAGCGCGCCGTGCCCCGCTTGACCAGCCGCACGACCCGGTCGTGCTGCCAGCCGGAGAACCGGATGCGCCGGCCGAGGAAATAGGCGCGCCGGTCGATGGTGAAGGCGTCGTGGTCCGGGCCCTCGGCGAGCAGGGTTTCGATCTCCCGCTGGAGGGCGGGCGTGCAGCGCTCGTCGGCGTCGAAGATGAGGATCCAGTCGCAATCGACCTCGTCCATCGCCCAGTTCTTCTGGGCCGCGGAGCCGTAGTAGGTCCGCTGGACGAACGTCACCTTGTCGAACGCGGAGGCGATCTCCTCGGTGCGGTCGGTGGAGAAAGAGTCCACGACCAGGATCTCGTCACACCAGAGGAGCGACTCGATGCAGTCGGCGATGTTGGCCTCTTCGTTGAAGGTGGTGACGATGGCCGAGAGCGAGGGGCGGTCGGGTCGGATCGAGGTCGCAGGCATGAGTCCTCCAACCGCCGATCCTAGCAGCCCGGAGCCCTGCCGCGCTGCTGCCCCCTCCACCGCGCGGCCCGGCCCCCTCCGGGCTCCGGTCAGACCCCGGCCAGGCCCCTGTCAGACCCCGGACGGACCCCGAGCGGCGCCGTGGGGACGACCGCGAGGCGCCGCGACGCAGGCGATGGACACCCACCGTCGAGGAGTGGCCACGCCGCGGACGGCCCAACGCCCCTCACCCGGTCGGCCCGGGGAGGTAGAATCCCGCCCGTGCCAGACAGACATGACCTCTTCAGTGACGAATGGGCTCAGGCCTGGTGCCGGGTGCTCAACGGCAGCGCAACCTACCGCGAGGCCGGGGCGAGCTGGGTCGGCCCGATCGCCCTGGTGCTCGACCCGGACCCGGAGAACGGCGTGCCGGAGGGCCGCTCGGTGCGCCTCGACCTGGCCGGCGGGAGCTGCCGGGGTGCCGTGGCGGCGACCGACGGCGCGCCGCTCGGCGACGCGACGGTGATCGCCGGAGCGCCGACGGTGTGGAGCCGCGTGCTGCGTGGCGACCTCGACCCGCTGTTCGCCATCATGAGCGGCCGCCTCCAGCTCCGTTCCGGCAGCCTGGCGGAGCTCATGCCCCATGCCCGGAGCGCCAAGGAGCTGGTGAACACCGCCCGCTCCGTGCCGACCCGCTTCCCCGACGGCTGGGAGAGCTGAGCCCGTGGAGTGCCCGCGCCGATGACCGACCGCGTCTTCCGTACCCTGAGCGCCCGCCCCGCGGGCGGCCTCGACCACGAGTCCCTGCCCATGCGCCTGGAGCTCGCCGAGCTCGCCATGGCCCAGCTCCAGCGCCGGCTGCGGCGGATCGAGATCGCCCGCGACCGGGGAATCGACGCGGTCCTCGTAGAGCTCGAGACCGGAGGCGAGGCCGGCGCGCCCTCAGAGTGAGTGTCTGCCGATCCCCCGACCCCTGATCCCTGATGCGCCTCTACCTCAGCTTCTTCGTCCTGCTGCTGATCAAGGCGTTCAGCAAGCTGTTCTGGCGCCTCCGGGCGGTCTGGATCGGCGAGCATCCGCCGCGCCCCTGGTTCCAGGACATCCGGATCTGCGCGATCCTCCATCACACCAGCCTCTACGAGCCGATCTTCGCCGGCGTGCCGCCGGCCCGCTTCCTGATGCGCATCGCCCGCGACGGCGTGATCCCGATCGCCAAGAAGACCCTCGACCGTCCGGTGGTCGGCACCTTCTTCAAGCTGGTCGCCAAGAACGTGGTGCCGATCACCCGCAAGCGGGACGAGACCTGGCGCCAGGTGGTCCGCCAGGCCGGTCCCCACTCGATGATCATCATCCTGCCCGAAGGACGGATGAAGCGCCGGGGCGGCTGCGACTCCGAGGGCAAGCCGATGACCGTGCGCGGCGGCATCGCCGACCTGCTGCTCAACGTCGAGGAGGGCTACATGCTGGTCGCCTACAGCGGCGGCCTCCACCACGTCCAGGCGCCGGGCGAGCTGCTGCCGCGCCTGTTCAAGACCGTGCGGATGAACCTCGAGCTGGTCGACATCCGCGCCTACCGCGAGCGCCTGCTGGCCGAGGTCGGCGAGGAGGCCTTCCGCCGCGCCGTGGTCGCCGACATGGAGCGCCGTCGCGACCGCTTCTGCCCCACCGAGGAGACCATCATCGGCCGCGACGGACCGGTCCGTCCGACCGGCCTCGAAGAGATCGGCCTACGACGGGAGAGCGACCGTGACTGATCGGACCCATCGGACCCATCGGACCCATCGGATCGAAGGCCCGCTGGCCGCGACGCACCGCGAGGTTCTCCGCCAGGTCGACGTGCTGCTCGCCGTCGCCGAGGACCCGGGGCCGTTTCCGCAGTCCTACACGCCGGTCTCCGGCTGGTGCGCCCTCGAGCACGCCGAGCACATGGCCCAGGCGGACAGCGGCTCCCTGCACCAGCTCGATCTCGCCCTGACGCGCGACGGCGGACCGCGCTTGCGCCTCGCCGGCCGGGTGGTGCTCGCCCTCGGCTGGATCCCCCGCGGGGCCGGCAAGGCTCCCCAGCCGACCCGCCCCCTGGAACGCGACCGCGAGCAGGTGGCCGCGGCCCTGCGGGAGGTCCGCGGCCGGATCGCCGCCCTGGGCGGCCGTCTCGACGAGATCGCCGCCGCCCGCGGACGCGCCAGCCACCCGATCTTCGGCGGCCTCACGTCCGCCCGCTGGCTGCGCTTCCTGGAGGTCCACCACCAGCACCACCTGAAAATCATCGACGACATCCGGGTGGCGTTCGAAGCCGCCGCGAAATAGGCGGCGGCGACCCCCGGTTGTCAGGGGGGCAGGCCATGTTCGGACGACGCTTCCACCTTTTCACCCTCTTCGGCTTCCCGGTGCGGGCGGACGTCTCCTGGTTCTTCATCGCCGCGCTGTTCACCGGCTCCTTCGCCATCCAGTACCTGCCCCACCTCGAAGGGTTCGAGGGTCTCTCCGCCACCACCTATTGGGCGATGGCGATCGCCCTGGCCCTGGGCCTCTTCGGCTCGGTGGTGCTCCACGAGATCGCCCACGCTCTGGCGGCGCGCCACTATCGGCTGGCGATCGACGGGATCACCCTGTTCATCTTCGGCGGTGTCGCCGAGATGACCGACGAGCCGCCCCACCCGCGGGCCGAGCTCGTGGTCGCGGTGGCCGGCCCGGCGGCGAGCCTGGCGATCGGCCTCGGCCTCGGCGCCGTCTGGATGGCCGGCCCGTCCGAAGGGATCGCGGTACCGCTCGCTTACGTGGTCGGCTACCTGGCGGTGATGAACCTCCTCCTGGTCGCCTTCAACCTGATCCCCGCCTTCCCCCTCGACGGCGGCCGGGTGCTGCGCTCGATCCTCTGGGACTTCGGCAAGGACCTGACCCGGGCGACCCGCATCACCTCGGCGATCGGCTCCGCCTTCGGCATCTTCCTGATCCTCCTCGGCGGGGTGGTGTTCGTCGCCGGCGCCCTCGTGGCCGGCGTCTGGAGCGTCCTGATCGGCCTCTTCCTCCGCCACGCCGCGCGCCTCTCCTACCGGCGGGTGCTGCTGCGCAACGCCCTCGAAGGCGAGCCGGTGTCGCGCTTCATGCACCAGGAGCCGGTGACCGTGCCGCGGGCGATCTCGATCGAGGACCTGGTGCGGGAGTTCGTCCTGCGCTACCACTCGAAGATGTTCCCGGTGGTCGACGGCGAGCGCCTGGTCGGCTGCGTCACCACCCAGCAGATCCGCCGCCTACCGCGGGAGGAGTGGCCCCGCCAGACGGTCGGCTCGATCGCCGAGTCGTGCTCCCCCTCGTGGACGGTCTCCCCGACGACCGACGCCCTCGAAGCCCTGACCCGCATGTCGACCCGGGGCGTCAGCCGGCTGCTGGTGGCAGACGGCGACCGGCTGGTCGGGGTGCTGGCGCTGACCGACCTGCTGCGGTTCTTCTCGTTGAAGCACGAGCTCACGTCCGGAAGGTGAAGCGCCGGTAGAATCTCGGTCGCCATGATGCGCGACCAAGCGGCCGAGCGGATCGCCGATCTCCGCTCCCAGATCCGCCACCACGACCACCTCTACTACGTCCAGGACACGCCGGAGATCTCCGACGAGGCGTACGACGCGCTCTTCCACGAGCTGCGCGACCTCGAGGAGACGTTCCCGGACCTGGTCAGCCCCGACTCGCCCACTCAGCGGGTCGCCGGCCGGCCGCTCGACCAGTTCCCCACGGTCGAGCACCTGGCCCCCCTGCTCAGCCTCGATTCGAGCCCGGACGAGGCCCAGCTCCGGCGCTTCGACGAGCGGGTGCGCAAGGCGATCGAGGACGAGCTGCCGGTGGCCTACGTGCTCGAGCCGAAGCTCGACGGCGCCTCGGTCGAGCTGGTCTACGAGGGCGGCCGCCTCGCCCGCGGCTCCACCCGCGGCGACGGCCGCCGGGGCGAAGGGGTGACCGAGAACCTGCGCACCGTGCCCGCGGTGCCGCTCGCCCTGCGCACCGCCGAGCGCCCGGCGCCGGTGTCGCTCGCCGTGCGCGGCGAGCTGGTGATGCCGATCGACGGCTTCGAGAAGCTCAACGAGGGGCTGCTGGCCGAGGGCAAGGAGCCGTACGCCAACCCGCGCAACTCGGCCGCCGGGTCGCTGCGCCAGCTCGACCCGGAGATCACCGCCGGCCGGCCGCTCGACCTCTACGCCTACGACATCCTCGCCATCGATTGGGGGGGGGAGGAACCGGGCGGGGGCGCGATCGCCTCCCAGCACGACGTCCTCGACGCCCTCGGCGCCTGGGGGTTCAAGGTCAACCCGCTGATCCGGCGCGGCGTCACGGCGGTGGACGAGATCGTCGCGTACCACGCCGACCTGATGGAGCGGCGCGACGACCTGGGCTACGAGATCGACGGCGTGGTGATCAAGCTCGACTCCCTGGCCGGGCGCGACGAGATGGGCGCCACGTCCCACCATCCGCGCTGGGCCTATGCCTACAAGTTCCCGCCGCGCAAAGAGATCACCCGGGTGCTCAAGATCATCCCGAGCGTCGGCCGCACCGGGGTGGTGACGCCGGTGGCCATGCTCCGGCCGGTCGAGCTCTCCGGCGTCACCGTCTCCCGCGCGACGCTCCACAACCGGGAGGAGGTGGCGCGGAAGGACATCCGCGAGGGCGATCGGGTGCGCATCCAGCGCGCCGGCGACGTCATCCCCCAGGTGATCGAGCGGATCGAGGAGACCGACCGGGAGCGCGGTCCGCGGTTCGAGATGCCCGCGACCTGCCCCTCCTGCGGCACCCCGGTGATCGAGCGCGGCCCGTTCACCGTCTGCCCCAACGCCTTCGAGTGCCCGGCCCAGCTCGCCGGCCGGCTGGTCCATTTCGGCTCCCGCCAGGCGCTCGACGTCGAAGGGCTCGGCGAGGAGACCGCCAAGCTGCTGGTCTCGGAAGGGCTGGTCCGCCACCTGCCGGAGCTGTTCGATCTCACCGCCGAGCAGCTCGAGCCGCTGCCCGGCTTCGCCGCCAAGTCGGCCGAGAACCTGGTCGCCGGCATCGAGAAGGCCTCCCACGTGGAGCTCGAACGCTTCCTCTTCGGCCTCGGTATCCCCGAGGTGGGCGTCACCGTCGCCCGCAACCTGGCGCACCACGTCCGCTCCTTCGACGCGCTGCGAGAGGCCGACGCCGAGGCGCTCCAGCAGATCGACGGGGTCGGCCTGCGCATGGCCGAGGAGATCACCGCCTTCTTCGCCGAGGAGAAGCACCGGGAGGTGCTCGACCGCCTGCTCGACGGACGGATCCACCTGATCGAGCCAGAGCCGGAGGAGGAGGGGCCGAAGCCGCTCGACGGCCTGACCATGGTCTTCACCGGCAGCCTCGAACGGTTCAGCCGGAGCGAGGTCAAGGAGGTGGCGCGGAGCCTGGGGGCGAAGGTCACCGGCTCGGTGTCGAAGAAGACCGATTACGTCGTCGCCGGCGACGAGGCGGGCTCGAAGCGGGACAAGGCCGAGGAGCTCGGCGTCCCCATCCTGGACGAGGGCGGCTTCGTCGCCCTGGTCGAAGAGCGCGGAGGGAAGGTGCCGTCATGAACAACGCCCAGATCGCAGGCGTCCTCTCGAAGCTCGGCGACCTGCTCGAGATCCAGGGTGCCAACCCGTTCCGGGTGCGCGCCTACCGGAACGCCGCCCGCACCGTCGAGGCCGAGACCACGCCGCTGGCACGCTTCGCCGAGGAGGGCCGCGAGCTGACCGAGCTGCCCGGCATCGGCAAGGACATGGCGCAGTCGATCGAGGAGCTCAACGAGACCGGCAAGCTGTCGATGCTCGAAGAGATGTTCGAGACCGTGCCGCGGACCCTGCTCGATCTCGTCCATCTTCCCGGCGTCGGCCCGAAGATGACGAAGAAGCTCTGGGACGAGCTCGGCGTCACCTCCGTCGACGAGCTCGAGGCGGCGGCGGAGGCCGGGCGGGTGGCGGAGCTCGACGGCTTCGGCGCCAAGAGCCAGGAGAAGATCCTCGCCGGCATCGCCGAGTGGCGCCAGCACCAGGAGCGCATGCCGCTGGGCGACGCCGACCGCTTCGTCGAGCCGCTGGTCGACTACCTCACCGAGCTGCCCCAGGTAGAGCGGCTGGAGGTGGCCGGCAGCTACCGGCGCCGGCGCGAGACGGTCGGCGACATCGACCTGCTGGCGATCGCCACCGAGCCGGGGCCGGTGATGGAGCGCTTCCTGGCCTACCCCCAGGTCTCCCGGGTCGAGATGGGCGGCGACACCCGGGGCAGCGTGGTGCTGGAGTCCGGGCTCCAGGTCGACCTGCGGATCGTCGCGCCGGAGAGCTACGGCGCCGCGCTGGTCTACTTCACCGGCTCCAAGGAGCACAACATCAAGCTCCGCCAGCGGGCGCTCCAGCGGGGGCTGCGGGTCTCCGAGTACGGGGTGTTCGAGACGCCGGAGGACGCCGAGGAGGCGGGAGAGGCCGAGAAGGACCCGCGGGCCGGCAAGCGGGTGGCCGGGAGGACCGAGGAGGAGGTCTACCAGGCGCTCGATCTCGACTGGGTGCCGCCGGAGATGCGCGAAGACCGGGGCGAGATCGACGCCGCCGCGGCCCACGCCCTGCCGCGGCTCGTCGAGCTGGAGGATCTCAAGGGCGACCTCCAGATGCACTCCACCTGGTCGGACGGCAAGAACAGCGTCGAGGAGATGCTCGAAGGGTGCGCCGCCCGGGGCTACGAGTACTTCGCCCTGACCGACCACTCCCAGTCGCTGGCCATGACCGGCGGCCTGGACGAAGCGCGGCTCCGGGAGCAGTGGAAGGAGATCGACCAGGTCGCGGCGCGCCACCCGGAGATCCGGTTCCTGAAGAGCCAGGAGGTCGACATCCTGGCCGACGGCACCCTCGACACGGACGACGAGGCCCTGGCCGGGCTCGACATCGTCCTGGTCTCCGTCCACTCCCGCTTCGAGCTGCCGGAGGCGGAGCAGACGGAGCGCATCCTCAAGGCCGTCACCCACCCGCTGGTCAACATCCTCGCCCACCCGACCGGACGCATCCTCGGCCGGAGGAAGCCCTACCCCTTCGACGTCGACAGAGTGCTCCGCGCCTGCCGCGACCACAACGTGGCGGTCGAGCTCAACGCCCACCCGGAGCGGCTCGACCTCAAAGACACCCACCTGATCCGGGCGCGCGAGCTCGGCATCCCCGTGGTGATCTCGACCGACGCCCACACCGTCAACGGGCTCGCCCTGATCCGCTACGGCATCGAACAGGCGCGAAGAGCCTGGCTCGAGCCCAAGCACGTCTTGAACACCCGGCCGGTGGACGAGCTGCTGAAGATGCTGGCCAAGTAGGCCGGCGGTCCGTACCGGAGGCCGACGTGGGGCCGGCGTTGACTTCGGCGGACGTTCGGTGGGCCTGCCTCGCCGATGCGCCAACGCCGACCCAAGAGGCATCCCCGACTCTCCGGAGAGCCGATCGCGGATCTAGCAGGCGGTCACCCGGGAAACGGGACACATTCCGCCACACGGCCAGGGGCGGCCGACGCGATTGACGTTGTCTCGTGATGTCGAGTTCGCCTTGCCCTGGACGTAGGCGTTGTCGTAGCGATTCGGAGAGCCCTGCCGTCCGACCCGGACTGCCTTGTAGCGGGGATGGAGACCCGCTGCGACCTCCTGGGCCATGCGGCGCCGCGGCACCCCGAGGCGGCAGATCGTCAGGAGCCTCTCGTTCGACGCCTGATTCTCCGGGTAGACCAGCTCGATGAACTCGCCCGGACGCCCTCGGAACGGGCTCGCCCTCTTGTCCGTCAGCGGCAGCTCGACGGGGGGATCTGCCTGACCGAGGGCAGGACAGCAGTTGAGCGCGTGCATCTCGGAGAGCGCACGAGCGTGGAAACCAACCTTCTTCTCTTCTTCGAACAGCGTCTCGGGCACATGGAACCGGCAGACGTTGTAGCTCTCGTTCCTCCGCTTGCCCCCGTCTCGATTCCCGAAGATGAACTCGGCCATCGTTCCCCTCCTTATCGTAGAGTCCGCCCTTCGGCAGCTCGGCGATCGCAGGACCCCGCGGCGGATCGGACCCGCGGAGAACGAGGACCCGTGGCTTTGCGCCCCCGGATCGATTCGGGGTTGCCCTTTCGAGGCTACTTTCTTGATAGCAAGAAAGTACGTTTCGAGGAATACGCGAAAGGGTGGGCGGAGCGACCGCCCGCGGGGGCAGGAGATCGGGGTTCCCTGCGGGCAATCGTTCCGCGCCCCGAAGGCGACCGAGCTTCGGCTTGTCCTCTCTTTCCCGGCAGGGTGTCCACACGACAGACGAGGAGATCGAGAACGGCCTCGTCCTCGTGGACAAATCCGCCGGGGAGCAACGCTCCCAGAGCGCGAGCCGAAAGAGCGCATCGACCGGCTCGCCGCCGCCGACCGGGCGGGCGGGGACGCCGCGCAGCTCGACGAGGTCGGGCGGCGAGGAGGGACCCGACTGGGGCGCTGGCGGCCGCGTCCGCGAAAACCTTGGAGCATCCGGGACAGCCCGACGCGGACGCCAACGAGGCGCGAGCTCATCCCCCAGCCGTCAACGTCTCGCGCCGTCCCCAACCGGGCCCCTCCTCGCCGCCCGACCGCTGCCTCCCACCGCGCAACCAGCGTCACATCACCCCCGCAAGTTAAGATAGCCCCCTTGCGCGTTCACCCATACCTGCCGCACAGCACAACGACCCCCGGGAACCCGCCCATGAAGAGATCGCTCAGCACCTTCGCGCCCCTGTGCCTCCTCGCCCTCTGCCTGCTCGGCGCCCTCGCCGCGTCGCCCCCCGCCCGGGCCCAGGACCTGGCGTCGTTCGAGGCCAAGACCACCGTCCACACCCTCGACAACGGCTGGACGTTCATCATCGTCGAGCGCCCGAGGCGCCGGTGTTCTCCTTCGCCACGGTCGTCAACGTCGGCTCCGCCCAGGAGGTCCCGGGCATCACCGGTCTGGCCCACATGTTCGAGCACATGGCGTTCAAGGGCACGCCAGAGATCGGCACCACCGACTGGCCGGCCGAGAAGGAGGCGCTCGCGCAAGCTGGAGGAGGCCTACCAGGCCTACCAGCACGAGCGCCTCGCCGCGCACCCCGACCCGGACAAGCTCGACACGCTCAACAAGGCGTTCGAGGAGCGGCAGAAGGAGGCCAGCAGTACGTCAAGCCGAACGAGTTCGACCACATCCTCGAACAGGACGGCGCCATCGGCATCAACGCGTTCACCACCGCCGACGAGACCGGCTACTTCTACTCCCTGCCGGCCAACAAGACCGAGCTGTTCGCCTATCTCGAGTCCGGGCGCTTCCTCCACCCGGTCTTCCGGGAGTTCTACAAGGAGCGGAGCGTCGTCCAGGAGGAGCGCCGGCTGCGCATCGAGTCCAACCCGATCGGCAAGCTCGTCGAGCAGTTCACCACCACGGCGTTCATGGCCCACCCGTACCGCTACCCCACCGTCGGCTACATGAGCGATCTCGCAGTCGATCACGATCACCGACGCCAAGAAGTTCTTCAACACCTACTACACGCCGTCGAACATGGTCACGGCGATCGTCGGCGACGTCCACGCCGAGACGCTCATCCCGCTCCTCGAGAAGTACTTCGGCCGCATCCAGAAGCGCCCCGACCCGCCGCGGCTGCGCACCGTCGAGCCGACCCAGACCGCCGAGAAGAACGTGGTGATCCCCGATCCGACCCAGCCGTTCTACATCGAGGGCTACCACAAGCCGGCGATCACCGACCCGGACCAGGCGGTCTACGACGCCATCGACGACATCATGACCAACGGCCGGACCTCGCGCCTCTACCGCCGCCTGGTGCGCGACGACAAGCTCGCCGTCCAGGTCGCAGTCGTTCTCCGGCTTCCCGGGCGACAAGTACCCCAACCTCTGGGCGGTGCTCGCCGTCCCCGCACCCGGGGTGACCAACGACCAGGTGGCGGACGTGATCCACGAGGAGCTCACCCGGCTCCAGACCGAGGACGTCAGCGACGCCGAGCTGGAGAAGTTCAAGACCCGCGCCCGCGCCGACCTCATCCGCCAGCTCGACTCCAACCAGGGCCTGGCGCTCCAGCTCGCCGACTACCAGCGCCTGTTCGGCGACTGGCGTGAGCTGTTCCGTTCGCTCGACCGCCTCGACCTGGTGACCAAGGCCGACATCCGCCGGGTCGCCTCCAAGGCGCTGATCGACACCAACCGCACCGTGATCCAGATCGTCAACACCCCTGCCGCAGACCACCGCCAGTAGAGGATGACCACCATGAGGACAGCGCAAACTCTCCATCTGCCCAAGCCCTCGCCGCTCTCCTGGTGCTGGCGGTGCTCGCACCGGCCGCCGCTCCCCTGCGGGCCCAGGTCGAGCGGCCCGACCAGATCACCTACCCGCCGCTGCCCAAGATCGAGATCCCGACGCCCCGGCGCGTGGTGCTCGACAACGGCATGGTCGTCATGCTGCTCGAGGACCACGAGCTGCCGCTGGTCCGGGCGACGGCGCTGATCAGGACCGGCGAGCGCTACGACCCGGCGGACAAGGTCGGCCTGGCCGGCGTCGCCGGCGAGGTGCTGCGCACCGGCGGCACCGAGGCGCTCGACGCGGCGGCCCTGGACGATTTCCTCGAGAGCCGGGCCGCGACCATCGAGAGCGACACCCAGGAAGACTCCGGACAGGTCACCATGAGCTGCCTCAAGGCCGACCTGCCCGACGTGCTGAAGGTCTACGCCGACGTGATCCGCCACCCGGCCTACGCCCCCGACCGCATCGACGTGGCGCTGACCGCCGCCAGGTCCCAGGTTTCGCGGCAGAACGACGACCCCCAGGGGATCGTGTTCCGCGAGCTCGAAAAGCTCGTCCTCGGCCAGGACTCCCCGTACGCCCGGGTGCCGACTTACGACACCCTGGCCGCCATCACCCGGGACGACCTGGTGGCCTGGCACGACCGCTATTTCCACCCGGACCGGGTGATCCTCGGCCTGGTCGGCGACTTCGACTCCGACGCCGTGCTCGCCCAGGTGCGGAAGGTGTTCGGCGACTGGCAGCGGGGCGACGAGCTCGACCTGCCCGAGGCCGCCTACAACACCCAGGCCAAGACGGGCGTCTTCGTCGCCGACAAGACCGACGTCACCCAGACCAACATCGCCATGGGGCACCTGGGCATTCGCCGCGACGACCCGGACTACTACGCGGCCCGGGTGCTCAACGAGCTGCTCTCCGGCTCCGGGGTCTCGCGCCTGAGCTCCGAGGTGCGCACCAAGCGCGGCCTGGCCTACGGCGTCCTCGGCCGCATCGGCACCGACTGGGACCACCCCGGCACCACCATCGTCTGGACCTCGACCAAGGCGGAGAGCACCGGCGAAACGCTCAAGGTATTGCTCGACGAAATCAAGGCCGTCCGCGGCGACCGGCCGCCGACCGCCGAAGAGGTGGCCGAGGCGAAGAACGCACTGCTGTCGTCGTTCGTCTTCGGGGTCGACTCCCGGTCCGAGGTGCTCGACCAGCAGCTTGCCCTGGAGTACTTCGGCTATCCGCTCGACCGGGTGGCCGTCTTCCGTGACCGGATCGACGCGGTGACCGTCGACGACGTGCGCCGTGTCGCCAAGGAGGATCTCCACCCGGATCAGTTCTCGATCGTCGTGGTCGGCCCGGTCGAGAAGTTCCACACCGACCTTTCCCAGTTCGGCCCGGTCCACGCCCTCGACGTCTCGATCCCCCCGCCGTCCCAGGAGCGGGCCGCGCAGACCGAGGAGTCGACGGGCAAGGCGGCCGCGCTGCTCTCCAAGGCGGTCGACGCGGCCGGCGGCGCCGAACGCCTGACCAGCGTCGAGGCGCTCGGCATCGACGCCTCGGCGAGCCTCAAGGGGCCCATGGGCCAGATGACCCTGAAGACCCACGGCCTGCTCGCGCTCTCGGGCTCGGTCCGGCAGGAGATCGAGACCCCCATGGGGCAGATGGTGATGGTGCTGTCGCCGGACGGGGCGTTCGTCACCAGCCCCCAGGGCACCCAGCCGATGCCCGCGTCGCGGGTCGACGGGCTGCGCAAGGGGCTGTGGCGCAACCCGATCAGCCTGCTCAGGGCGTACGCCGAGCGCGCGGGTGGCGGCGGTGAGGGCTTCTCCGCGACCGCCTCCGGCAGCGACACGGTGGGCGACACGCCGGTCGAGCTGGTCGAGACCGAGGTCGACGACGTGGTCACGACGCTGGCGATCGACCCGGCGACCGGTCGGCTGCTGCAGCTCCGCTACCAGGGCAACGGTCCCCAGGGCGCGCCCGGGGAGGTCCACGACACCTTCTCCGACTTCCGCGAGGTCGACGGGCTGTTCTATCCGTTCTCGACCGTGAGCTCGTTCGCGGGCGAGGACGAGTCGTCGGTCACCGTCGAGACGCTCCAGGTCAATCCGGAGATCCCGGCGGACGCCTTCGCGGCGCCGGCCGACGCGCAGTGACGGCGGCTACTGACAACGGCTAGGGCCAGCGGCTAGCTCAGATCGGGCTCGGCGAGGCGTTCGAGGATCGCCCGCCGGGCCCGGTCGCGCAGGCTCACCGCCGCCGACCAGTCGGAACCACCCTCAGAGCCTGCCACAGACAGCGGCGGACAGACCGTCACCGCCACACCCCCGGGGCGGGGCAGCCAGGTGCCGCCCCGGAGCTTTGCCCGGGACCCTTCGATCACCACCGGCACCACCGGCGTGCCCGTACGGGCGGCGACGACGAACGCCCCCATGCGGAACGGTTGGAGCCCGGCGGCCGGGCGCAGCGTGCCCTCGGGGAAGATCACCAGGTGGTCGCCCCGGGCCAGCGCCCGGGCAGCCTTGCCCGACTCTTGCTCCCCTCTCGACGGGTCGAAGCGCTCGACGAAGACGCAGCCGAGCCGTCGCAGGAACAGGTGGATCACCGCCTGGCGCCGGAGCTCGCTCTTGACCACGTAGCCCGCGTCGGGCGGCAGGGCGGCGGCCAGGATCAGCCCGTCCAGGTAGCTCGCGTGGTTGGCGACGAACACCCACGGGCCGCTTGAACCGATGGAGCCGCCTGCACCGGCCGGGCCTTCCGGACCGCCCGCCAGGTGCTCCAGGCCGGTCACGCGGACTCCGGTGCCGGTCGCCCGGGCCAGCCAGCGGACGACAGCGCGCACCACCCGCCGGCGCAGCGCCAGCACCGGCAGCCCCCAGACGAGCAGCCAGACCGGCGCCGCGGCCAGCGCGAACACGGTCCAGAACCAGGCACCGTAGGCGACCGAGGCTGTCCCCGCCAGGCGGGAGCGAAGACGCGCCGGCGCCCCGGCGACGGCCAGCCGGACCACCTGCCACCAGAGCGCCCGGTGCGGTGCCGCGATCGCTCCCGACTCCACCATGCGGCGCGCCTCCGCCCGCCGGATCTTGCCACTCGACGTCTTCGGCACCGTCCGCGGCGCCACCAGCACCACCCGGTCCGGCGCCACCCCGATGCGGTCGGCCACGGCGGTCCGCACCTGGTGACGGAGGGCGTCGCGCCCCGCCTCGTCGCCGGCCGGCAGCCGGGTCTCGGCCATCACCACCATCAGGTCGGCGCCGGCCGCGTCGTCGTCGCCTTCCGAGCCCTCCCTCCCGGCGCCCTCGGCCGGGCTCCCTTCGGTCAGCTCGCGCGGCATGGCGCGGACCGGGAAGGCGGCGACACAGCCGCGGCGCACGCCCTCGACGTCGCCCACCACGTCCTCGACCTCCTGGGGGTGGATGTTGCGCCCGGCGCGGATGATCAGGTCCTTGGCCCGGCCGGTGAGGAAGACCTCGCCGTCGGCCAGGTAGCCCAGGTCGCCGGAGTCGCGCCAGCCGTCCGGACGCACCAGCCCGCCGGTCGCCTCCGGCGCCTCGAAGTAGCCGACGGTCGCCGACGGTCCTCGGAACTGGAGGCGGCCCTGGCGGCGCTCCGGCACCGGCCGGCCGGCGTCGTCGACGAAGCGCACCTCGTGGTGAGGGATCGGACGCCCGCAAGAGACGAACCGGAGCGGGCTGGCGGTCGCCCTCGTCGGCGGGCGCGGCCAGGCCGTGGTCGCTGGAAGCTCCGGCGGTCGACGGCGTCGATCGCCGCCCCGCGCCCCGGCGGCGTGAAGCTGACCGCCAGCGAGCTCTCGGCCAGACCGTAGACCGGCATCATGGCGCCCGGCGAGAAGCCGTAGCGTGCGAAGCGCTCGGGAAAGCGCTCCACCGCCCGCGGCGACACCGGCTCCGCCCCGTTGAGGGCGAGGCGCCAGGAGGAGAGGTCGAGGCCGGCCAACTCGTCGTCGGAGAGCTTCTCCAGGCAGAGCTCGTAGGCGAAGTTCGGCGCGGCGGAGAGGGTGCCCCGGTAGCGGTCGATCGCCCGCAGCCACCGGCCCGGCCGGCTGAGGAAGGAGAGCGGCGACATCAGGACCAGCGGCACGCCGTAGTAGAGGCTCCCCATCCAGGCGCCGATCAGCCCCATGTCGTGGTAGAGCGGCAGCCAGGAGACGATCACGTCGTCGCCGCCGACCGCGAGCACCTCGGTCATCGACCGCAAGTTGGCCAGCAGGTTGGCGTGGGAGAGGACGACGCCCTTGGGGTTCCCGGTGCTGCCCGAGGTGTACTGGAGGAACGCGGTCGACCCGGCGGTGACCGGGGGCCCGGTCCAGCCGGTCCAGCCGGTCCAATCGGTCCAGCCGGTCAGGCCGGCAGACCTCGCGGCCTCGCCATCGAGGGCTTCGGCGGTGACGACCCGGTCGAGCGACGCCACGGTGGCTGCCGCCAGGGCGGCCAGGCGGCGCACCTGGTCGAAGGTGACCAGGATGCGCACGCCGGCGCTGGTCATGATCGCCGCCTGGCGACGCAGATGGTCCTCCACCTGGCTGGCACGCACCGGCGGGTACATGGGGACCGGGACGCCGCCGGCCCGCTGGATGCCGAGGAAGGTGGAAAAGTACTCGAGGCAGGTGGGCAGCATCACCCCGACCCGCTGCCCCGGCTCGAGCCCCATGCCCTGGAGCGCCGCCGCCACCCGCCGGCTCCGCCTCTGGAGCGCGCCGTAGGTGAGCTCGTGCTCCGCGCCCTCCCCGGGGCCGCTGTCGAGGAGGAGCACGTGGCGCCGTTCGGGGGCCGCCGCGGCGTAGAGGTCGGCGGCTTCGATCAGGGTGGCGGCCGACCGGGGATCGATCGCCCGGGGGGCTCCGGGCGCGCGTGGGTTCGCCCCCGGATCCGGGGCGGGATCCGGCGTCGGCTCCGTGGCTGGTGCCGCTCCGTGCGCCCCCGTGGCTGTCGAGGGGGTTGCCGTCGACGACGTCGCGCCCGACGCGCTGCTCGGCGCGGCTTCGAGCGCGCGAAGCAGATCCCGCGGGCGCTCGGCCTCGGCCAGAACCTCGTCCGGCAGGGTGACGGCGAATCGCGCCTCGAGCCGCCCGACCAGCTCGGCCCGCGCCAGGGAGTCGAGGCCGAGCTCGCCGCCGAGGGAGCTGTCCATCCCGAGCCGGCGGCGGCTCTCCGCGGACGGCAGGGGCCCGTCGAGCTCGTCGACCAGCTCGCGGATCGTCTCCAGGAGGGCCTCTTCCGAGACCCGGCGCCCGGCGCTCTCGGCACCTTGTGGTCGCTCGTCTCGTGCTGCCATCCGTGGTCCTCCTCTCGATCCTCTCGACCCGCCCCGGCTCGTCGACCGCCCGAATCTAGCAGCCTTCCCGGCGCTTGGGCGCTCGCCGTGCGAGCGGCCCGAGGAACCGATCTTGCACTCCTCTACGCCACGCCCACTGGCTCTCCAGGAGGTCGAAGGACCCGGAGGTGGAGATCCCGCGGCAGCTCTGTAAGATTTACTTTCGACGGCTCCCGGAGGGACCCGCCCGGTACGCGGGGCGGGAGGCCGGTTCGACACCGGGGGACAGGGGAACACCATGACCGAAGAGACCGTCCGATCGAGCGCCGACGACCCACACGAAGCCGGCTTGCGCCTGGCCGTCCAGATGCACGCCGCCTCCAGGCTCTACCGGGCGGTCGTCCACGACCTCAAATCACCGCTCAACGCCCTGGTGGTCAACCTGGAGCTGCTGCGCGCGAGCCTCGACCCGGCCGATCCGAAGGCGGACAAGCAGGAGCGCTACCTGCGCGTCCTTCAGGAGGAGCTGCTGCGGCTGAACCGGTCGATCGAGCATCTGCTGCCGGCGACCGAGCCGCCCACCTCCGAGCCCGGACGGTTCGATCTGGGCGAGCTGGTCGACGAGGTGCTTGCGTTCGTCGCACCGCAGGCGCGTCAGCAACGGGTCAGGGTCCTCCTCCCCGCAACGGCGGCGGACGCCGACAGGACGGCCGGCGGACGCTCGGAACGGGAGCTGCTGCCGGTGCGTGGCTACCGGGACCGGTTCAAGCAGGCGCTGGTGGCGGTGGCCGTCAACGCCCTCGAAGCGATGCCCGACGGCGGCGAGCTCGAGGTCACCGCCACCCGGGAGGACGGCCGGGTCCGAGTGCGGGTGCGCGATACCGGCCCGGGGTTCCCGGACGAATCGAGGGAGCGTCAGGGCGAGCTTTATTTCTCCACCAAGGAAGGCCATTTGGGTCTCGGCCTCTACGTGGCACACCAAGTGATAAAATCCGCCGCGGGTTCCATCGAAATCAATTCGTCTGCGGGCGGCGGTGTCCGCGTCGACCTGTTGATCCCTATCTGTTGAGCTGTCTCTGGAGGAACCTCGACTCGATGCCCCATGCCACACCCCACGCCCTCGCGGTCGACGACGACAAGAACTTCCTGTCGGCTCTGGAGGAGCTTGCCGAAGCCGCCGGCTTCGAGACCACCACGGTCACGACCCTGGAAGCGGCCAAGGAGGAGTTCTCGAAAGCCATTCCCGACGTGATCCTGATGGACCTGGTGCTGCCCGACGGCAGCGGCTTCGAGCTGCTCAACGACCTGGACAGCGCCGCGGCCTCGACCGAGGTCATCCTGATCACCGGCCACGCGAGCGTCGACAACGCCGTCGAGGCGCTCCGCTTCGGCGTCACCGACTTCCTGCTCAAACCGATCGACGTCGAGCGGCTGCGCCACATCCTGATTCAGATCGCCCGTTCCCGGGAGAGCCGTGCCCAGATCCAGGCGATCGAAGACGAGGTGCGGCGGTTCGGCCGCTTCGGCCCGCTGCTCGGCTCCTCCCCCGCCATGCAGCGGGTCTACCGGCTGGTCTCGCGGGTCGCGCCCACCGACGCCACCGTCCTGGTGACCGGCGAGAGCGGCACGGGCAAGGACCTGGTCGCCCAGACCGTCCACCGCCTGAGCCGGCGTCACAAGGGCGACTTCCTGCCGCTCAACTGCGGCGCCATCTCGCCGACTCTGATCGAGAGCGAGCTGTTCGGCCACGAGAAGGGCTCGTTCACCGGCGCCCAGAAGCGTCACCAGGGCTATTTCGAGCGCGCCAACGGCGGCACCCTGTTCCTGGACGAGATCACCGAGATGCCGCTCGAGCTCCAGGTCAAGCTGCTGCGGGTGCTCGAGACCGGCCAGATCATGCGCATCGGCGGCGACAGCGCGCTCGACACCGACGTCCGGGTGATCACCGCCACCAACCGGCGCCCCGAGGACGCGGTCAAGGAGGGCAAGCTGCGGGAGGACCTGCTCTACCGCTTGCAGGTCTTCCCCATCCAGTTGCCGCCCCTGCGCCATCGCGGCCGGGACCTGGAGCACCTGGCCGAGCACTTCCTCCAGGTGCTCAACAAGGGCGACGGCACCGACAAGGAGCTCACCGCCGAGGCGTTCGACAAGCTGCGCGAGCACGACTGGCCGGGGAACGTGCGAGAGCTCAAGAACGTCGTCCACCGCGCCTTCATCATGGCGGACGAGACCATCGGGCCGGACGAGATCCCCCTCGACCCCCAGGGCGATGGGGTGACCGACGGGCCGAGCATCCGCGTGCCGATCGGATCGACCATCGCCGAGGCCGAGCGCAAGCTGATCATGGCGACGCTCGCGGAGCACGACGGCGACAAGAAAGAGAGCGCGGAAGTGCTCGGGATCAGCCTCAAAACGCTGTACAACCGGCTCAACGCATACAAGGAAGAGGACGACGAATCGGCCGCCTGACGACGGGCCTGCGTGGCGTGTCCGGTAGCCGCTTGTAGCGGTCCGGGTGCGTGGGTATACTGCCCGACGCAGACGATCCCATAGAGACCGAGCGCCTGTGGCCGAAACGGCTTCCGGCGGACGCGCCTGATCCCCGGTGGACTGCATCGAGCCGGTGGGTGCCGAAGCGGACAGGCGAGGAGGTGAGCGGAGGTTTCAGAGACGACGCAATCGATCGCCAGCCTGGGGCTTCTCGTCTTGGCGTTGATCGCCGGGGCCTGCAGCTCCGGAGCTCGCACGGTCGACGAGCGAGTGACGGATGCCGTCATCACCTCGACGATCCAGCAACGGTTGGCGGACGACGCGTTTCTCGGAACCGCTTCGATCGACGTGGCCACCGCCGCGGGAATCGTCACCCTCACCGGCCAGGTTCCGCGGGAACCCTCGAGAGCCCGGGCCGAAGCACTGGCTCGAGAGGTCGAAGGGGTCCAGGACGTCCAGAACTTGATTCGAGTGACCGGGCCCGGCGACTGACGCCGCGACCCACCCATCAACTGCTGAAGGGGGAACACCGAGATGAAGAAGCTGCTGATTCACCTGTCGATTCTGAGCCTGTTGGCCTTCGTGGCCCTTCCGATGGTCGCTTGCGCGCCGAAGCAGAAGGCCGCCGACGAGACGATGGACCAGCCCGCGGCCGATCAGGGCGACGCCATGGACAAGGGCGACGAGAGCATGGGCGACGACTCCATGGACAAGGGCGACGACTCCATGGACAAGGGCGACGAGTCCATGGGCGACGACTCGATGGACAAGGGCGATGGCTCGATGAGCGACGACGGCGGTGCGATGAACGACGACGGCGGCAGCATGGACGACCAGAAGCCGGCCGATCAGGGCGACGGCTCCATGTAAGACGGGCTCTGCCCGACATCCAAGTCAAGTACGGACCGCCGTCGCCCCTCGGGGTGCCGGCGGTCTTTTTCTTGCGCCTGGAGCGGGCAACGCGTCGGCCGGCCTGATCGTCAACCCCGAAGGCGAGGTCGTCACCCGCACCGACACCTACCGCGACACCACCGGCGCCCAGGCGACCCGAGCCGAGGACGACGACGACACCGACTTGGCCCCGGGGCGGACGAAGGACGACTGGCGCTACCTGCTGAACCTCGGCGTGGAGTGGTGAGCCGGCCTCACTCCGGCGGCGGCGTGGTGCCGACGCTGCGGGTGAAGGTCGCGAGCGTCTCCGAGATGTCGCCCTTGGCCAGGGGCACCTCGATCAGCACCGGTCCGTCGCTGGCGCGGGCCCGCGCCAGGGCGGCGCGGAGCTCGGCGGCGGTGCCGGCGCGGAGGCCTTCGGCCCCCCAGAGCTTCGCCACCTCGGCATAGCGGCCGTCCGGAAGGTCGTCGTAGGCGGCGGGCAGGAACGAGCGCAGCATCTCCCACGACTCGTTGTTCATCACGATCACGATCGGCGCGACCCCCCAGCGCCGGGCGTGGACCAGCTCGCCACCGGTCATCTGGAAGCCGCCGTCGCCGACCAGCACCAGCGGCCGGCGGCCGGTCGCCGCTTCGAACCCCATGGCCGCCGGCAGGCCGAAGCCCATGGTGGCGTAGTAGGCCGACGCCACCACCGCCCGGGTGTCGATCTCGTGGCTGCAGAACAGACAGTCGCCGGTGTCGGTGACCACCGGGAGATCGCCGGTCTCGGCGAAAAAGCGGTTGATCTCGGCGATCATCGCGGCGACCCGGATCGGACCGTCGGAGGGCTCGTCGTCCGCGCGCATGAACGGCGGCCGGCCGTCGCGGCTCCGGAAGTCGTCACGGTGGGCCGCGCCGCTGGTGGTGATCATCGCCGCGACCAGGTCCGTGAGCGGCACGTCGCCGTAGCGGTGGAAGCCGATGCGCACCTCGCGCGAGACCGCCAGCACCACGTGGCGCGGGTCGAGCGCCCGGATGCGCACCCCCATGTTGGTGTCCGCCAGCAGGGCGCCGAGCATCACCAGGCAGTCGGACTCCTCTACCAGCTCGCGGACGCCGGGCGGCGAGGCCGGCCCCAGGTAGGTGCCGGCCCACTGGGGATGGTCGTCCGGGAACGTCCCGCGGCCCATGAAGGTTGAGACCACGGTCAGGCCGAGGCGCTCGGCCAGCTCGACCACCCGCTCGGCCAGGCGGAAGCGGTGGACCTCGACCCCGACGACCAGCACCGGACGCTCGGCGGCGGCGATGGTCTCCAGCAGCTCGGCGGCCGCCTCCTCCACCGCGCCCGGCTCGGTCGGCACGGACAGGCTCCGCGCCTCGCTCAGCCGGATGCGCGCGTCGACCATGTCCCGCGGCACCTCGAGGTAGACCGGCAGCGAGTAGGCGCGGCAGACGTCGATGGCGTAGCGCACCTGGTCGGCCGCCGTCTCCGGATCGTCGAGCACCGCCTGGTAGTGGGTGACCTCGCGGAAGACCTTGAGCTGGGAGTCGAAGCTCTTGACCTGGTGGTGGACCAGGATGCCTCCCTCGCGCTCCATCTTGCTCGGCCCGCCGGTCAGCACCAGCATCGGAGTCTTCTCGGCGTAGGCCGCGGCCACCGGGTTGACCATGTTGAGGGCGCCGGCGCCGTAGGTGACGCAGGCCACCGCGATCCCCTCCCGGCCGCGGGCCGCCCCGCTGGCCGCGAACCCGACCCCCGGCTCGTGGGACAGGGTGAGCAGGTCGATCCCCCGGTAGTCGTCGATCACCTCGCACAGGCGGAGGATGAAGTCCCCCGGAATCGCGAACACCTGGCCGACGCCGGCCTCGGCGAGCTGGTCGAGGACGAAGCGGCTGAGGGTGGGGTTGCGCAGCGGCCGGCGGACCTTGCGCTTCGAGCCGGTGGCCTTGGGCAGTGCACTCATCGCGGGGCGAGTGTATACCGCGGCGGGGCGACGCTCCGCCGGCCCGGAGGCCGCCCGGCCCCGGTTTCGTGACACCCCCTCGTAGGACGCCACGCCGAATGGATACAATGCCGCGGACGGGTCCCGGGGACCGTGTCCCCGAGCGCTCCCGACACCGCTCTCGAACCGACCGCCAGCCAAGGATCAGTATGCGCATCTACGCCTTCGAAGGGATCACCTACGGGCCGGGAACGGCCGCCGACCGCGGACGCCTCGCCGCGCCGCCGTACGACCAGATCGACGCGCGCCGCGCCGAG
This sequence comes from uncultured Acidobacteriota bacterium, assembly GCA_963843755.1. Lineage (GTDB taxonomy): Bacteria > Acidobacteriota > Thermoanaerobaculia > Multivoradales > DATKCC01 > CAWJLS01. The sequence goes on along the minus strand of CAWJLS010000005.1, from coordinate 252,826 downwards.
CAACTCCACGCCCTCGACCCCCATCACTTCACCTGGCTGACCAAGCCGAGCGCGGGCGTGCTCGGCGACTCCTACAAGGAGGCGGACCGGACGTACCGGGAGTGGTTGGACGAGGGCGCCGCCCGGCGCGCGCCCCAGCCCTCCCTCTACCCCTACTCGATCGACCTGCCCGACGGCGGCCGGCGCCTCGGCCTGACCGCCCTGGTCGGTCTCGAGGAGCCGTCCTCCGGCGTCATCCGCCCCCACGAGGAGACCCTCGCCAAGCCGCTGGCCGACCGGCTGGCGCTGCTGCGGGCGACCGAGGTCGACCTGGAGCCGGTGCTGCTGCTCTCGGACGACGCCGACGGCGCCCTCGACCGCCTCCTCCAGGAGGATCTCGCCGGCGCCACCGCCCTGGTCGACCACCGGGACGAGGCGGGCAACCGCCACCAGATCTTCCGCCTGGACGGCGCCGGACGCATCGCCCGCTACCGCGCCTGCCTGGGCCAGGCGCCGGCGGCCATCGCCGACGGCCACCACCGTTACAAGGTCGCCCTCCAGTACGCCCGCGGGCGGGGCGTGCTCGCCGCCGGCGGCGAGCCGCCCGCCACCGCCGCCACCAAGCTGGCGGTGATCACCAGCCTCCACTCCCCGGCGCTCGAGATCAAGCCGATCCACCGCGCCCTGCACGAGGACCCGGGGCTCGCCCGCACCGCGAGCCGGGTGGCGGCCCGGACGACCGTCGACGCCGCGGACGGCCGCTCCTTCGCCGACGCGGTGGCCGCCGCGCCCCAGCCCGCGCTCGGCATCCTGACCCGCGGCGACGCGCCCGAGATCTGGACCCTGGACCCGGGCTCGGCGGCCGCCCAGCACCTGTCGCCCGGCGCCCGGCGGCTCTCCGTCGCGCTGCTCCACGGCGACCTGCTCCCGGGCCTCGGCCTGCCGGAGGCGTCGGCGACCGACGGCACCGTCGTCTACCGGTCCGATCCGGACGAGCTCTGGCAGATGGTGCGCTCCGAGAAGGTGGCCGTCGGCCTCTTCCTGCCGCCCATGGAGCCGGCGGACTTCGCGGCGGCGATCGCGGGCGGCGAGATGCTGCCGCCCAAGTCGACCCGCTTCCTGCCGAAAGTGGTCTCCGGCATGGTCTGGACCGACCACGCCGCGACCCTGGGCTGAGCCGCGCGGTGACCGCACGGCGGGAGCTGCCGGTCGTGGGGTTCGATCCGGAGCTCGACTGCTCCCCCTACGAGCTCTACCGGCGGCTCTGTGACGGCGAGGCGCCGACCCTGGTGGACCTGCGGGAAGCGCCCGAGGTGACGCTCCACGGCGCACGGCATGCGCCGGAGGAGGAGATCTCGGACTGGCGATCGGCCGATCCGGCCAGTCCGCAGGGGGACGTGGTCCTGCTGGACGACGACGGCAGCCGCGCCCGCCCGCTCGCCGCGGCGCTCCACGAGCGGGGCGTCCGCCGGGTGCGCGCCCTCTTCGGCGGTCTGCGGCTCTACGACCACGCCCTCGATCCCCGGGTGGTCGGTACAGACCGCTACCTGAAGGCAGAACCTCGACGCTGACACGGCCACCGGACGGCAGAGATTGGGGGGAGATCCGGTCAACCGCGGCCGATCACCCAGCGCGCCCTGGCTTCCGACACCACCTCGCCGTGGGGATCGGTCAGCCGGACCTCCACCTCCACCTCCCGCCGGTCGTCCGGCGTCTCCTCGGGGATCGGCGCGATGCCACCGGACACCCGGCACTCCGCGGTGATGGTGCCCCGCGCCTTCTTCAGGTAGTCGATCGCCAGGTGGACCGGGATGCCGCGGTGGCCGGCCGGGAGCGAGAACAGGACCGCGAGGCCCGACGTCTCCTCCGCCAGGTTGAGCTGGGCGACGGCATGGACCGAGCGCAGGTGGTTGCGCACCCGGTTGCGGTCGCGCATGGTGAGCCGGGCGTAGCCTTCTGCCAGCTCCTCGACCCGGGCCTTGATGGTGCCGGTGTAGGGCGCCGAGCGTCCGACCATCTTCGAGAACAGCCAGGGGCCGCCCGGCAGGCGCCGGAGGGTCGCCCAGGCGCGGCGGAGGCGGGTCACCGGATCGCTCACGCGCCGCTCCCCTCGGACGCCTCCTGCCACGCGCGGTAGGCAAGGGCGACGCCGTCCACCGCGTGGCCGGCTCCGCGCAGCTCCGCGGCGACCGCGTGGCCCAGGTAGCCGGTGGTAGCGGTGACGAAGATCTTCATACCGAGGGGCCTCCGTCCGACGGCTCCGCGGGCTCCTCGTCCTTGGCCGGCGGCAGCAGGACCGTCGCCACCCCGGCATCCCGGGCCATCGTGTTGAACGCCGGCAGGTCGTCGGTCCAGACCGCTTCCAGGCGGGTGAGCTGCTCGTCGATCTTCGCCATCAGCTCGTCGCGGACGGCGAGCATCTGGTCGGTGGGACGGAAGTCGCCCAGGTCCGCCAGGCCGAGCAGGCTGGCCAGCTTGTCGTTGAGCCGGATGGGGAAGTTGAGCGGGTCCTGGGGGCTCTCGTTCTTGGTCTGGTAGAGCGCCTCCTCGATCCCGGTCAGGGTCTTGGTCAGCTCGTCGGCCGCGTCCCGAACCTCCTTCGCCTCGTCACGGTCGGCGAGCCGCTTCTTGACCGTCGCGAGCTGCTTTTTGACATCGCGAATGCGGCCGATCGCCCGGTGGGTCTCGGTCAGCTTGTCGCGGACGCCGAGCATGAAGTCGAGCTGGGCCTGGTAGTCCTCCGGCGTCGCCGAGGCGCGCGGATCGGGGACGACCTCGAACGGCACCTCGCCGGTCCAGTCCCCCACGGTCATCCGGGCGGTGTAGTGGCCGGGCACGGCCAGGGGGCCGTTCAGGTTGCGGTTCCACAGGATCAGCCCGGGGAAGTCCTCGGCCCCCGGGTACTCGAGGTCCCAGAGCACCCGGTTCATCCCCTTGTCGGTGGTCAGGATCTTCAGCTCGCCGGTCGCCGAATCCCGCCGTCCCGGCCCCTCGTGCTCGTCCGGGTCGCCGCCCTCCCCGTCACCCTTCTCCCCCTTCTTCCCCTTCTCCGGCTTGCGGGTCAGGGTCCGGATGAGGTCGCCGTGGGCGTCCAGCAGGTCGATCTTGACCTCGGTGTCGGCCGCCGGCTCGTCCGGCAGGACGTAGTAGAGGGCGAGGCCGGACGGCGGGTTGGTGCCGCCGTTGCCGCCGCCCCAGCCGCCGCCGCCGCGCACGCGGAGCGCCGGCCGCGGCGGCAGGAGCTCCGGCACCCCGTCGCCCGGCTTGGCGGATGCGAGCTTCGCGGCGGAGGCGTCGAGGGCCCGCAGGGGCGACAGGTCGTCCAGGATCCAGAAGCCCCGTCCCTGGGTCGCGGCGACCAGGTCGCCCTCCTTCACCAGCAGGTCGGTGATCGGGACGATCGGCAGCTCGAGCTGCAGCGAGCGCCAGCTCTTGCCGTCGTCGAACGACACGTACACCCCGTCCTCCGTGCCGGCGTAGAGCAGGCCCGGGCGCACCGAATCGGCGCGCACCACCCGGGTGAAGTGATCCTCCGGGATGCCGTCGACGATCTTCGTCCAGCTCTTGCCCCAGTCGGTCGTCTTGTAGAGGTACGGGTGGAAGTCGTCCAGCTTGTAGCGGGTGCCGGCGACGTAGGCCGTGGCCGCGTCGAGCGGGCTCGGGTCGATCGCGTTGACCTGCATCCACTCGGGCCAGTCGGGCGTGACATCGGTCCAGGTGGCCCCGTCGTCGCGGGAGACGTGGACCAGGCCGTCGTCGGAGCCGGCCCAGAGCACGCCCTCCTGCACCGGCGACTCGGCCGCCGCGAAGATCGTCGCGTAGTACTCGACGCTGGTGTTGTCCTGGGTGATCGGCCCGCCCGAGGAGCCGAGCTTGTCCGGATCGGCCCGGGTCAGGTCGGGGCTGACCTTGGTCCACGACTGGCCCGCGTCGTCGCTCCGGAAGAGGACGTTGGCGGCGGCGTAGAGCCGGTCCGGGTCGTGGGGCGAGAAGAACACGGGGTAGTTCCACTGGAAGCGGTACTTCTGGTCGCCGGCGCCGGCGCCCATGGGATCGTCGGGCCAGACGTTGACCGCCCGCACCTCGCCGCTCTCGTGGTCGATCCGTACCAGCACCCCACCGTAGGAGCCGCCGTAGATCACGTCCGCATCGTCCGGCTTGGCGACGATGAAGCCGCTCTCGCCGCCGGCGGTCGGCTCCCAGTCCCGGACGCCGATCGAGCCGCCGTGGGTCGAGCGCGACTGGATGCGCACCGCCGAGTTGTCCTGCTGCCCGCCGAGCAGGCGGTACGGGAAATGGTTGTCGGTCGACACCCGGTAGAACTGGGCGGTCGGCTGGTTGTCCTCCGACGACCAGGTCTCGCCGCCGTCGAACGACACGTTGGCTCCGCCGTCGTTCGCCTCGATCATCCGGTGCGCATCCTCGGGCGCGATCCACAGGTCGTGGTTGTCGCCGTGGGGTACCGAGATCGACGAGAAGCTCTTGCCGCCGTCCTTCGAGCGCCAGAACCGGACGTTGACCACGTAGAGCGACTCGGCGTCGGCCGGGTCGGCGTAGATCCGCGTGTAGTACCAGGCGCGCTGGCGCAGCGTGCGCTCCTTGTTGGTCTGCGCCCAGGTCTTGCCGCCGTCCTTCGAGCGGAAGACACCGCCGTGCTCGTTCTCGATGATGGCGTAGACCGAATCGGGGTCGGTGGGCGAGACGGCGATGCCACACTTGCCCCAGGTGCCGCCGGGCAGGCCCTCGTTGCCGGTCAGCTCGGTCCAGGTGTCGCCGCCGTCGGTCGACTTCCAGATGCCGGAGCCTTCGCCGCCGCTCTCGAGCGACCACGGGGTGCGCAGCACGCGCCAGAAGCAGGCGTAGAGGATGCGCGGGTTGGTCGGGTCCATGATCAGGTCGTTGGCGCCGGCCTGGTCGTTGACGAACAGCACCCGCTCCCAGCTCTTGCCGCCGTCCTTGGAGCGATAGACGCCGCGCTCCTCGCTCGGGCCGAAGAGGTGCCCCATCACCGCCGCGTAGACGAGGTCCGGGTTCTTCGGGTGGATGCGAATGCGCGGGATGTGACGGGAGCTCTCGAGCCCCATGTGGGCCCAGGTGCGGCCGGCGTCGGTCGACTTCCAGACGCCGTCGCCCTGGGAGACGTTGCCGCGCACCGTCTCCTCGCCGGTGCCGACGTAGACCACGTTCGGGTCCCACTCCGAGACCGCCACGGAGCCGATCGAGCCGCCGAAGGAGCCGTCGGAGACGTTCTCCCAGGAGGTGCCGCCGTCCTCGGTCTTCCAGACGCCGCCGCCGGTCGAGCCGAAGTAGTAGGTCTGCGGGTCGCCGGGGATGCCGGTCACCGCCGCCGAACGGCCGCCGCGGTAGGGGCCGACCTCACGCCAGGCGAGGCCCTTGAAGAGTGCGTCGTCGAGGGAGCCCGCGGCCAGCGGGCCGGGGGGCGTCGCGCTCCGGGCTCCCGCCGGGCCGGCGTCGCCGGTCTGGGCGCTCTGGGCGCCTGAAATGGCGGGCAGCCCGGCGACGAGCAGGACGGTCAAGAACAGGGCGAGGCGGATGGGTCGGCGAGCTCGGGCTCGGGCGTTCGATCGCTCCATGGGACGAAATCCTCCTTGCAGGCTGGTCACTGGGGACCGCTGAACGCGGCACCGCAGAGTCTACCGCCGGACCTCCTTCCGCGTAGAAGCGTGCCCTGAACGCCTCAACTAGCGCGCTGGCGCAGGGCGTCGAGCACCCGGCCGGCGTGCCCCTTGGCGCGCACGTTGTGCCAGGCGTCGATCACCGTGCCGTCCGGCGCCACCGCCACGGTCGAGCGGATCACCCCCTGAACCGTCTTGCCGTAGCTCATCTTCTCGCCGAAGGCGCCGATCGCGCCCATGAACGTCTTGTCCGGGTCGGAGAGCAGCGGGAAGGTCAGGCCGTACTTGTCGATGAACTTGCAGTGGGACTCCCCGTGGTCGGGCGACAGGCCGGCGACGGCGAAGCCGAGGTCGTCGAACTCCCCGAGCAGGTCGCGGAAGTCCTGGGCCTCCAGGGTGCAGCCCGGCGTGTCGTCCTTGGGGTAGGCGTAGAGCACCAGGCCGGCGGAGCCGGCGAGGTCGGAGAGGGTGCGGGTCTTACCGTCCTGGTCGGGCAGCGCGAGCGAAGGTAGGGTCTGTCCTGGTTCCATGATGTGTTCCTCCAGTCGGTTGCGGTCGTCTCATCCGACCTTGGTCAGGGGGCGGTCGGAGGGTGGTCCGGGGTGGACGGCCGGTGCGGCCGCCGGAGAGGATTGTACCGGGGCCCTGCCCTGCTACGATCCGCTCCATGGGCGAAACGCCGGAGAGCCGCAAGCCGCTGACCTACGCCAGCTACCTCCAGATCGACGAGCTCCTGTCCCTCCAGCGGCTGCGCTCCGGCGACGCGGACCGCCCGCCGGAGCACGACGAGACCCTGTTCATCGTCATCCACCAGGTCTACGAGCTCTGGTTCAAGCAGGTCCTCCACGAGCTCACCCTGCTCCAGCGCTCGCTCGAGGCCGATGATCCGGCGACGGCGCTCGACACCTTCAAGCGCATCCTGACGATCCTCAAGACCCTGGTCGGCCAGGTCGACGTGCTCGAGACCATGACCCCGGTCTCCTTCGCCTCGTTCCGGGATCGCCTCGACTCGGCGAGCGGCTTCCAGTCCGCCCAGTTCCGTGAGGTGGAGTTCGTCCTCGGCAAGAAGAGCCGCGGCATGGTGCGGCACCACCCGGAAGGCAGCCCGGGACGCGCGCGCCTCGACGACCTGCTCGCCCGGCCGACCCTCTGGGACTCCTTCCTCCACTTCCTCGCCGGCCGCGGCTACGCCGTTCCGCCCGAGCACCTGGCGCGCGATCCGAGCTCTCCGGCAAATGCGACGATCGAGCCGTCCCAGGAGATCCAGGACCTGCTGGTCGCCGCTTACCGGGACGATCACCTGGTGCGCCAGGTCTCCGAGCGCCTGGTCGATCTCGACGAGGGCCTCCAGGAGTGGCGCTACCGCCACGTCAAGATGGTCGAGCGCACCATCGGCAGAAAGACCGGCACCGGCGGTTCCGCCGGTGCCGACTACCTGCGCAAGACCCTGTTCGAGCCGCTCTACCCCGACCTCTGGGAGATGCGTTCGAGGCTGTGAGCGGCCCCCGGGCGGAGCGGACGGCTCAGGGCTCCGACTTCATCATCTTGTCCGGCGCCACGACCAGCGGCTGGGCGAACAGGAAGCCCCAGACGAAATCGGTCTGCAGCACCTCGAGGCTCGGCGGCTGGGCGCTGTCGTTGTACCAGGCCGGGTTCGGCACGCCGTGGGCGCTCCTGCCGTAGCCGAAGTCGGAGAGCGAGTTGATGAACACCCCCAGCTTGAAGAAGGTCGACCCGCCGTCGGAGTCGACGTGGATGCCGGCCCGCGCGTGGCAGGTGATGCAGCTCGACCCGTCCATGAAGCCGGCCTCGGTCACCGAGTTGCCCAGGAAGGTGGGACGCCCGGTCGAATCGGTGAACTCGACCTGGGAGCCCTTCAGCCGGTAGTCGCGCCACCCGAGATCGGCCGGGGTCGGCTCGTTGGGGCTCCGGCTCGGCGCGACGCCGATGCCGAGCTGGTCGAACAGCTCGGCGAGCGGCGGCCGGATCGCCTCCACCGCGTAGGTCAGGTCGCGGTCGTACACGCAGCTCCCCGAGTTGAGCTCGTCCCAATGGGTGTGGGGCACGACGTAGTTGTCGGCGGCGCCGGCCGGCAGCTCGTCCGACGACTTGTAGCCGTAGGAGTCGTTGCAGCCGGTGATGTCGCAGCGCCCGGGCAGCTCGACGTGCTCGAAGGTCGCCCAGACCCAGTTCGGGATGTCCTTCGAGGAGATGTGGAACGCCACCAGGTAGTGGATGCCCGGCAGCAGGCACTGCTCAGTCCCCTCCTTGTTCAGGTTGAGGGTCGTCGCCATGTACTTCTCGATGAACGGGTGCTCCGGGTCCTGGTGGATTCCGAGCTTGGCGGCGATCGCCTCGTGGAGCCAGTTGCTCTTGATCATCACCGCCTCGGGGGGTAGCTCGATTCGCGACAGGTCCGCCTTCGGGTTCTCCGGCGTCGCCGTGTGGCTCGCCTGGCGATAGGGGGCGTTCGCCGCCAGGTTCTTCGAGTTGGTCTCGAAGACCGCCGCGACGCCGGTCTCGTTGTAGAGGTTGTTCCGGAACAGGTACTCGTGGAACGGCCGGTCGCGGACGGTGACCTCCGCGTTGGTCTGGCGGATCACCCGGCCGATGCTCTCGTAGTCCTCGGGGACCAGGTGGTCGACGATGTCGGGCGGGCAGAGATCGAGCTCCGGACCGATCTCGGCCAGCTTGCCGAGCTGGACCTGGAGGCGCTCCGGCGAGACCTTCGAGAGCGCGTCCATGTGGCTCATGACCGACGGCAGGCCGATCCGCATCTGGTCCTTGGGCGGCGGTCCTTCCTCGCCGAGCGCCCGCCGCCTGCCCAGGGCGACCGCGGCGTCGCCGGGGAAGACCGGGCAGTGACCCTTGGGGTTGTTCGAGGCGCCCGGCATGCAGCAGGAGACCCCGGGGGTCCCGCCGTCGACGCACAGCGGGTACGGCTTCGCGGGCCAGTTCTGGCGCTCGTCGGCCCAGCGGCTCCACCACTGGTCACGGATCGCGTTGATGTAGAGCCGCCACGCGAACATGTCCGGGCAGGTCATGGCCGGGTTGACCACGGTGCCGCCGGTCACCCACGAGCCGTCGACGACGTGCTGCGAGCAGCGCTCCGTATCGTCGCGCACGTCGGCGAGGTAGTACATGGCGTAGTCGACCTGGTTCGGCCCGGGCAGACAGGCCGCGGGGCCGACGTCGTAGGACTCCTGGGCCACGGCCGGCGAAGCGGCGGCGACGAGTCCAACCAGGGTGAGGAGGGCGCACGCCACCAACGCTCGGGTCGAGCGTCGGGACGTGCGCAGCGGGGACGGCGTGCCGTACACGATCTTCATGGAACCTCCGGTAGTCAGAGCGACGTTCCGTTCCGGACGCCGCGGATCGATGGACCGGGACAGCCGGATGGGAACTGGAAGAGCGCGACGCCTGGCGACCCTCCAGATACGACAGAAGTAATCGATTGATGGAAAGCTTAATTCTTCGACCGGAGCCGGTCAAGGGCCCACGGTAGACTCCGCCCGTGAACGACTCACCGGAAGCTCTGCCGGACCTCCACCCCACGACCTCACCCGAGACCCTCCGGCCCCGACCGGAGGCTCCAGACCTCCCCGCGGAGGCACCGCCCTCCGAGGTTGCCGAGGCACCGAAGAGGCGCTGGCGGCGGTGGGTCGTCCGGGCGGCGGTGGCGCTCGCCGGAACCGTCCTGGTCTACGGCCTGGTCGAGCTCATCACCTGGCCGGACGTCGCGTCTCTCGCCGACGAGCACCCGGAGACCACCGCCTTCATCGCCCAGTGGGAGCACGACACCGGCGAGCAGGCGCGCCAGACCTGGGTGCCCTACGCCCGGATCTCGCCCCATCTCAAGCGGGCCGTCCTGGTCTCCGAGGACATCAACTTCTTCTCGCACCACGGCTTCGACACCGGCGAGATCGAGCAAGCCCTCCAGACCGCCTGGGAGGAAAAGCGCTTCCCGCGCGGCGCCTCGACGCTGACCCAGCAGCTCGCCAAGAACCTCTGGCTCTCCCCGTCGCGCAACCCCCTGCGCAAGGTGAAGGAGGCGCTCCTCACCCACCAGCTCGAGGAGAACCTGACGAAGCACCGGATCCTCGAGATCTACCTCAACGTGGTCGAGCTGGGGCCGGGGATCTACGGCGCCGAGGCGGCCGCGCGCCACTACTTCGGCGTCAGCGCGGCGGAGCTCGATCCGCGCCAGGCGGCGGAGCTGGCCGCCGCGCTGCCCAACCCGGACGACTGGCATCCGGGGGCGACGAGCCGCCGCTACCGCGGCCGGGTGGCGACGGTGCTGCGGCGCATGGCGAAGGCGCAGTTCCTCTGGAAGGAAATCTGAGGGAGGCTCGGTCTACTTCCTGAGCTCGCGGAGGAGGTGTGGGAGCTCCGGAACGATCAGCTCGCCCAGGGCCAGACGGACCGCGGCCTCGGAGCCGGGGAGGGCGAAGAGGGCCGTCCGGCCCGAGAGCCCGCCGACCGCCCGGCTGAGCATCGCCGCCGCGCCGATCTCCCGGAACGAGAGCATCCGGAAGATCTCGCCGAAGCCGTCGAGCCGCTTGTCGAGCAGCCGTTCGACCACTTCGACCGTCGTGTCGCGCGCGGCGACGCCGGTGCCGCCGGTGGTGATCACCACCTCGACCCCTCCTCTGCCCCCGGCCCCGGAATCCAGCCAGCGGCGGAGGGTCGCGTCGATGCGGGTCGGCTCGTCGGCGACGATCTCCCGCGCGACCACCCGGTGGCCGGCGGCCTCCAGGGCTCCGGCGACGGCGTCACCGCCCCGGTCGGTCGCCGCCGTCCGGGTGTCGGAGACCGTCAGCACGGCGCAGGCGCCGGTCAGCCCCTCCGCCGCCCGCCGGTGCTCCTGGTGGGACGCGCTCACTCCGCCTACTCCGCCGATTCCGCTGACTCCCCTTGGACGTACTTCCCGAGCCAGCGGTCCATCTCCCAGAGCATGTGGAGCACCGATTCGCGCCCCTGGTAGCCGTGGCTCTCGAACGGCAGCATGACCAGCCGCGCCGTCGCCCCCTGCCCCTTGAGGGCGTTGTAGAACCGTTCGCTCTGCATCGGGAAGGTTCCGGAGTTGTTGTCCGCCTGGCCGTGGATCAGCAGCAGCGGCTCGTCGACCGCGTCGGCGTGCATGAACGGCGACATCGCGAAGTAGACCTCGGGCGCCTGCCACAGGGTCCGCTCCTCGGACTGGAAGCCGAACGGAGTCAGCGTCCGGTTGTAGGCACCGCTCCGGGCGATGCCGGCGGCGAACAGGTCCGAGTGGGCGAGCAGGTTAGCGACCATGAAGGCGCCGTAGGAGTGGCCGCCGATGGCGATGTGGCCGGGCTCCGCGACGCCGCGACGGACGACCTCTTCGACCGCCGCCTCCGCCGAGCCGACGAGCTGCTCGACGTAGGTGTCGTTGGGCTCCGTGTCGCCCTCGCCGACGATCGGCATGCTCGGGTTGTCGAGCACCGCGTAGCCGCGTACCAGGAAGAGGAGCGGCGAGTACCAGCCGATGCGGACGAAGCGGTACGGTGAGTCGGTCACCTGGCCGGCGGCGTCGGCGCTCTTGTACTCGAGCGGGTAGGCCCACATGAGCATCGGGAACGGCCCGTCGGCGGCGGTCTTGCCCGGCGGCAGGTAGAGGGTGCCGGTCAGCTCCACGCCGTCGGCCCGCTGGTAGCGGATCAGCTCCTTGGTGACGCCGCGCAGTTGGGGCGTCGGGTCGGGGAAATGGGTCACCTGGCGCACCGGGTGATGCTCCGCACCGTCTGCCCCGCCTCCCTTGGGGACGTCGAAGACGAAGAAGTTCGGCGGCTCCTCCACCGCCTCCCGGCGCACCAGGATCGTCCGGCCGCCGTCGTCCAGCACCTCCCAGGGACGCTCGTAGTGGGGCGCCTCGGACCGGAACAGCCGTTCGCTGGAGCCGGTGGACAGGTCGTAGGTGTCGAGGAACGGCCGGTCGCCTTCTGGGGAGGCGCCGTCACCGATCAGGAAGAAGGTCGAGCCACCGCCGGTCGTGCGGAGCACCGAGCGCCCGCGGTCGTCGAGGGTTGTCACCGGGGAGCCCGGGTCGTGGTAGCGGTCCTCCCACGAGTAGTCGAAGAGCTTCTCCGGCGGCGTCGCGGGGCTCCCCGGGTGCAGCCGCCAGGTGCGGTACGTGCGGGTCGGCCACCACCAGGTCGTGACCAGGGCCACGTCGTCGGAGGACCACGTCACCCGGTCGAAGCGCTGTGCCAGGGTCGCCAGAATCACCGGGTCGCCGTCGAACGGGGCCTGGAGGACGAGCAGCCGGTCCCTCTCCGCGGCCTCCTTGCCGGCGTCGCCGCCGTCGAGCGCCTCGACCCAGGTGAGGGTGGCGTCCGCGTCCTCGCGCCAGGCGGCCTCCCGCGGCCCGGTCGGCACGGAGCCGAACGCGATCGGCACCTCCTCCGCCAGCGGCAGGTCGGCGAGGCGGTGGACCAGCTTGCCCTTCCGGTCCCAGACCTCGATCCGGTGAGGGAAGCGGAACACCGGCACCAGGTAGGAGAACGGCCGGTGGATCATCGACACCAGGACGTAGCGGCCGTCCGGCGACGGGTCGGCGTTGCGGACGATGCCGGGCTCCCCCAGCCGGGTGACGGTGCCGTCGAGGCCGACCTCCGCCAGCCGGGCGGTGGCGTAGTGCTCGAACAGGTCCGCGTCGTGGGCGTCGGTGAGCAGGTCTTGATAGGTCCGCGCCGGCGCGGTCTTGCCCGCGTTCTCCTCGATCACCGGGCCGGACGGGACCTCTGGAGCCACCGGCTCCGGTCCCCGGTCGGATGGCACCAGGGCGACCAGGAGGCTCCGGCCGTCCGGGTACCAGGTGGGCTCGATGTCGGTGGTCAGGTTGAGCGGCGCGTCGGTCAGCCGCCGCGCCCGGCCACTCGCCACCTCCAGGGTCCAGAGCTCGATCGAATCCTCCGCCGTGCTGGTGAACGCCACCCGGGAACCGTCCGGCGACCACGAGAGGTTGCCCAGGCGCGGCTCCGCCGGCAGTCCGGTCACCTCCCGCTCGCTGCCGTCGGACACCCGCACCAGGCGCAGACCCGACAGATAGCGGGCCCGGCTCGGACCGCTGGTGCGCGGGTCGATCCGCAGCCCCGCGAGCCGCAGCTCACGCCGCGCCAGCTCCGCGATCGGCGGCAGGCTCGGCCGGTCGGCGACCAGCAGCCACTCGTCGCGCGGGCCGGCGTAGACCAACGGCGTCGGCGGCGCCAGCGCGAGATCGGCCAGCTCCTTCGGCGGCGTCCGGTAGACCGGGGCGGTCGAGCTCTCCGGCATCGCGGCGGCCGCGGCCGCGACCGTGCCGAGGGCCAGCGCAACCACCAGCAACGACGTGAGCAGGATCGAGACCGGCCGAGACGACCGGGCCAGTCGGGACAGTCGGGACAGTCGAGACATGGGGCGGAACCGGAACGGGGAGAGCGGAGCGTGGGCGACCGTCATCTGGACCTCCTGGTGTGAGCTGGGACGGACAGGGCAAGAGCTTGGGGAGTATATCGGCGTCGGGCCGCGGGAACCTCCCCGGCGGGACGTGCCTCTCAAGGGGTGAGCCCGCGCCGGAACCGCCCCGAACCGGAGTCCCGGGGGGCACCGTCCAACCGACCTTCACCGGAGACCTCGAAAACCATGACCATCGAGAACAAGATCCGCGCCTTCGCCGGCACCTTCGTCCTCGCCAGCCTCGCCCTCGGCTGGTGGGTTCACCCCGGCTTCTACCTCTTCACCGCCTTCGTCGGCCTGAACCTCCTGCAGAGCTCCTTCACCCACTTCTGCCCGCTGGAGATGATCCTCCGCCGCCTGGGCGGCGGGCAGACGGCCTAGCCTGCCGTCGGGAGGGCGCCGGCAGGCGCCGGTTCGAGGTTCCTCCGCGACACCTCTTCCCCACCAAATACAACGAGGGCCGCCTCCCGGCGGCCCTCGATTCTTCCTTGCTTGCGAGGCCGGGGCACTAAGCCCCGGCTCTCGTCGATGAGCGCGTCAGAAGCTGAAGCGCAGACCGAGCTTCGCCTGCCAGCGCGACCGCAGGTCGTCGACCTGGAACCGTCGATCGAGATCGGTGAACTGGTTGAGGACGTAGATCGGCTTGCCGGTCTCTTCGTCGACGCCGCCGTAGGTGATCGGCGCGACCGCTGAGTTGTTGACGTACCTGACGACCCCATAGTTGCTGTCGATCAGGTTCGCGAAGTTGAAGATGTCCAGGGTGATCTCCGGCTCGTAACGGCCGAACGGCACCTTGATGGCGTAGTGGAAGTCGAGCTGGTGGATCCACGGCGCCCGGGAGGCGTTGCGCTCCACGATCGTGCCCCGAGCACTGTTCAGACCACCGTCGCCGCGGATGTAGGCGTCGAGATCCGCGTACGTGTAGTCGTCGCCGTTGCTCTTGGTCCCGACGACGATCACCTCGTCCGCGCTCGCCGGCACGTACAGCAGGTCGTTGGTCCGCTGGTTGTCGCCGTTGACGTCACCGAAGAAGGTCGTCGAGTACGGCCGACCCTGCTGGGCGTTGTAGAACAGCGACACCGTGCTGTTGGTCGGGCCGAGGTCGAACGAGTAGGACAGCGAGGCGTTGAACCGGTGGCCCGGATCGAAGTCCGAGATCCCCAGGCCCGGGTTGTTCGGGTCGCCCTTGGTCTCGTTGTAGCGCCAGTTGGAGAGCGCCTGGCTCGAGGTGCCGTCATTGACCACCCGGGACTCGCCGTAGAGCCAGGAGACGTAGCCGTAGAACCCCTTCTGGTAGGGGTGGCTCAGCTTGATCGCCGTGTTCCACTGGCGTCCCTTGTCGGTGTTGGTCAGCAGGAGGACGTCACCGAACTGGTTGTCCCGGAAGTCGAAGGTCGGACGACCGTCGAAGGCCAGGTGCTCACCCGTCGGAACCAGGTTGACGTTCTGCCAGTTGACCTCCTCGCGGGTCTGCGAGTAGATCGTCTCCGCGGTGAAGTCGAGGCCCCACCAGGGCAGGCTCGCGTCGTACCCCAGGGTGTAGCGAAGAACCTCGGGGAACTTGAAGTCCGGATCGGTCAGGTTGATCTCGTTGGTGAACGTGCGGCCGCCGAACTGGTCCGCCGAGTTGGGCTGGTTGAACGGGTCGGGCTCGAACGGGATGAAGTTGTTGTTGATGTCGAAGTCGCTGTCCCGGATCGACGCGCCGACGCGGGAGAACTCGATCCCGGTGTTGCCGTAGGCGTTCGAGATCCAGACGTACGGGGTCCGGCCGGCGAAGATGCCGACGCCGCCGCGGAGCTGGTGATCCCAGCCGTCCGCGGGAGCCCACGGGATGTTCCAGTTGAAGCCGACCCGCGGAGAAACGAGCTGGTTGCCGTTCGGTGTCTCGTTGGTCCGGTAGCCGAGGGCAGCTTCCACCTCGGGGTTGTAGGTCGGGTCGTCCGGGAAGCGCGGGATGTCGACCCGCACGCCGTAGGTCAGCGTCAGGTTCTGGCCCGCCGTCCACTGGTCGCCGGCGTAGACGCCGAGCTGCTGGACGTCGAACTTCGCCGACTGGTTCGGGTCGCTGGTCGCCGAGAAGCTGCGGTCGAAGGTGTACGCCTTGCCCTCGCGGAAGGCGTCGAGCCCGAGGAAGCTGTACTCGCCGAACGCCTGGCGAATGAACAGGTTGTCGAACGAGAAGATCTCGTTGTGGGTACCGACGGTGATGGTGTGGTCACCCTTGAGCCAGGTGAAGTCGTCGGTGATCTCCAGGATGTCCTGGTCGAGGGCGTTCTTGGTCGAGAACGGCTCGACACCGGCACTCAAGGTCGTGCCGTCGTCCAGCTCGACCGTCACCGCGGGGAAAGGCGTCCCGCCGGTGCGGCGGTCCTTGATCGTCTGGTAGGTCAACCGCCCCTCGTTGAACTTGTCCGGCCCGAAGGTGCTGTTGAGCTGGAGCACCGTCGAGTTGGTCTCGTTCTTGAACGCGTAGTTGCGGTCTGGGAAGTCGTAGTCGAACTGACTCGGGCGGTAGACGTCGTTGTCGGCGTCGATGTAGTTGTGCCGCAGGGTGAACTGGTGGTTGTCGGCCAGGTTCCAGTCCAGGCGGGCGAACAGCTTGTCGCTGTTGCGATCCTGGGTGAACTCGCCGAGGCCGCCCGGATCGTAGCCGTAGGTGTTGAGCAGGATGTTCCGGAACTCGGACGCGGCCGCCGGATCGATGAACGCCTGGCCCGAGCTGCCGTCGGCCGAGAAGCCGGACGGCTGAGAGCGCTCCGAGCGCTCGCCGTTGACGAAGAAGAACAGCTTGTCGTGCTGGATCGGACCGCCCAGCCGGAAGCCGTACTCGTCCTGGCTGAAGTCGCTGATCGGCCGGTCGTCGGCACCGTCGCCGACGAAGTCCTGATCGCGCTGGTACCAGTAGACGGAGCCCTTGAACTGGTTGGTACCGCTCCGGGTGATGGCGTTGATGCCGCCGCCCGAGAAGCCGCCCTGGCGGACGTCGTAGGGCGAGACGAGCAGCGCGATCTCCTTGATCGCGTCGAGCGAGATCGGCTGGGTCTCCGACTGGCCGCCCGGAACACCGGTGGCGGCGAGACCGAACAGGTCGTTGTTGACCGCGCCGTCGATCTGGATGTTGTTGAAGCGGTTGTTGCGCCCGGCAACCGTGATGATGGTCGCCTCGTCGTTGTTGCCGACGGTGGTGAAGAACGGCGACAGGCGGGCGAAGTCCTGGAACGACCGGTCGAGCGTCGGCAGGTCCTCGAGCGCCGTCTGGGAGACGTTGGTGGTGGCGCCGGTGCGGTCCGGCGTGATCAGCGGCTGCACCTGGGCCGTCACCGTGAGCTCTTCCGAGATGGTGGCGAGCTGGAGCTCGAAGTCGACCGCGGTCGACTCGCTCAGGTTCACCGAGACGTTGTCGACCGTCTGGGGCTTGAACCCCTCGAGGGTGGCGGTCACGGTGTAGGGCCCGCCGGCGCGGACGTTGAGGATGCTCCAGCGGCCGTTGGCCCGGGTGACCGTGTCGTAGCGGGTACCGGTCGGCTGGTGCACGGCTTCGATGACGACGCCGGGCAGAGCCGAGCCGTCCTCGGCGGCCGTGACCTTGCCGGTCAGCGTGCCGGTCGTGGCGCCCTGGGCATGGGCGACCGGGGCCCAGACCAGAGCAGCGCTCAGGACGAGCAGCGCGCAGATCAGTGCTCGCGCAAGATATTTCATTGCCTGTCTCCCCCTAATCAATGGATGGAGTCGTTAGAAGATTGTGAGGTTCCGCGAACCGGTTGTGAGGAGTCTCTCACAAACTCCAGGTTTGTGGTGTGCCGCACGAGTGCCCCCCGGCGGCGGGCCGGAATGGTACTCGATTCTCTCTGTGCGATACGACGATGATGTGACCCGCGGGTCACGCGGAGGCTGCAGCCCCGGACCCCCTCGGCGGCGTCACGAGGCTTCCTCGCCGGCGTCTTCCCAACCGGGAGCTCCGCCGGCGAGCAGAGCCCGGGCCTCCTCCAGGTCCTCGGACCGTACCCGGACGATCGCCGCCAGACCCCGCCCCCGGAAGAAGCCGGGGGTGCGGACGGGGAGGGTTTGGAGACTCCCCTCCCCGTCGACAATGAACGGAATCTCGGCCGCCTCGAGCAGCCCCTTGACGAGCTGGAGCTCTCCCAGATCGGACGTCTGCAGGAGCTCTTCGAAGTCGGACGTGGTCACTCCCCTCCCTCCACTAGGTGATGCCGTAGGCGATCATGGCGTCCGCCACCTTGGCGAAGCCGGCCACGTTGGCCCCGCGGACGTAGTTGACCCGCCCGTTGAGCTTGCCGTACTCGACGCACTGCTCGTGGATCGAGTGCATGATCCCCTGGAGCTTCTGGTCGACCTCGTCCCGCGTCCAGTTCATGCGGATGGCGTTCTGGGTCATCTCGAGGCCCGAGATCGCCACGCCGCCGGCGTTGGCCGCCTTGCCGGGGCCGTAGAGGATGCCCGCGTCCTCGAAGGCGTGGGCCGCCTCGCGGGTCGACGGCATGTTGGCCCCCTCGCTGACCAGCTTGCAGCCGTTGGCGAGCAGCGTCTTGGCGTCGTCGCCGTCGAGCTCGTTCTGGGTCGCGCACGGGAACGCCAGGTCGCACGGGATCTTCCACGGCCGCTGGTTGGCGTGGAACTCCAGGTTGCGCTCCTTGGCGAGCACCTCGAGCTCCTGGCGGCGACCGCTCTTGAGGTCGATCACCGCGTCGAGCAGCTCCTCGTCGATCCCGCCCGGGACGTGGATGAAGCCGCTGCGGTCGGAGAGCGTGATCACCTTGGCGCCGAGCTCCATGAGCTTCTTGGCGGTGTACTGGGAGACGTTGCCGGCGCCGGAGATCAGGCAGGTCTGGCCCTCGATGTCCTCACCGTGCTGCTTGAGCATGTCGCGGGCGAAGTAGACGCAGCCGTAGCCGGTCGCCTCGAGCCGGATGAAGCTGCCGCCGTACGGCATCCCCTTGCCGGTCAGGGCGCCGGTCCACTCGTTCTGGAGCCGCCGGTACTGGCCGAAGAGATAGCCGATCTCCCGGCTGCCGACGTTGATGTCGCCGGCCGGCACGTCGGTGTCCTTGCCGATGTGGCGGAAGAGCTCGCTCATGAAGGCCTGGCAGAAGCGCATCACCTCCATGTCCGAGCGGCCGCGGGGGTTGAAGTCCGCCCCGCCCTTGCCGCCGCCGAGCGGCAGGGTGGTGAGCGCGTTCTTGAACGTCTGCTCGAAGCCGAGGAACTTGAGCACCGAGAGATTCACCGACGGATCGAACCGCAGGCCGCCCTTGTAGGGGCCGATGGCGCCGTTGAACTGCACCCGGTAGCCGCGGTTGACCCGGAACTTGCCCGCGTCGTCCTCCCAGCAGACCCGGAACATGATCACCCGGTCGGGCTCGACCATGCGCTCGAGAATGCGGGGCTTCTCGTACTGCGGGTTCTGGTTGATGAAGGGGATGACCTTCTCGGCCACCTCGCGCACCGCCTGCTGAAACTCGGGCTCATGCGGGTTGCGCTGCTCGATGCGCTTCATGAACTTGTCGAGATCCATAGTCATCTCGCGTAGACCTCCGTGTTTTCTGCTGGTGGGATCGGGATGGATCGGGGTTTGGGCCGGTCGGCCGCTGAATCGGTAGGGGTCGGGGAGGAACTCTCAGGGAGTTGGCTCGCCCTAGTTTCCCACGAGTGCCGGGAGGGTCCGCAACCCCCCTACGGGGTGGTCCCCCGTGATGCCCGGAGGGAGGCCGCGGAGCCAGACCCCGCTCGCGGCGAGAGCCGCCCTACCCCATCGGGCGTTGCCCGGCGGGCGCCGCGGCGACACGCTCGATCGAGGAGACGAAGAGTCTGCGCGCTCGCGCGAAGTCCGCCCGGGCGTCGCTTCGATCAAGAGGACAACCAAGACTCCCGGGGGTGACTCGATGTCCGTCGCGAACGCCCAGGGCCGAGAACCGGCGACCAAGGCCCGCTCGAAGCCCAAGCCCTTTCTTTATCCCCAGTACTGCAAGTCGTGCGGCCGCTGCATCGAGGCCTGCCCCAAGGGCGCGATCACCTATGCGGACGAGATCGACCCGCGCACCGGCCTGCGCCCGGTGACGGTCGACCTCGACCTGTGCAACGCCTGCGGCCTGTGCTTCGACGCCTGCCCGGAGCCGTGGGGCCTGCTGCGCCAGCCGGAGCCGGAGTTCGATCCGGAGGTCACCGACCCGGCCGCCTTCTTCGGGCCGCGGCCGTCGTCGGCGCCGGAGCCGACCGGGACGGCGGATCGCCGCCACCCGCTGCCCGCCCTCCAGCCGATGGTGATGAAGGGCGCCCACGCCTCCGCCGTCGGAGCGCTGCTGGCCGGCTGCCGCCACTTCTTCGGCTACCCGATCACGCCGTCGACCGAGGGCGCCGAGCTGATGGCGCGGCTGCTCCCCCACCTGAACGGCCACTTCGTCCAGGCGGTCTCCGAGGTGGCGACGATCAACATGATGTACGGCGCCGGCGGTGCCGGTGTCCGCTGCATGACCTTCACCTCCTCGCCCGGCTTCTCGCTCATGCTCGAAGGGATCTCCTACATGATCGGCGCGGAGCTGCCCGGGGTGATCGTCAACGTCATGCGCGGCGGGCCGGGGCTGGGCAACATCGGCCCCGAGCAGGCCGACATCAAGCTGGTCTGCCGCGGCCTCGGCCACGGCAACACCCACGCGCCGGTGCTCGCCCCCGCGACGCCCCAGGAGATGCTCGACTTCACCATGGAGGCCTTCGACCTGGCCTTCCGCTACCGCACCCCGGTGATCGTCGCCGGCGACGGGCACCTGGGCCAGATGACCGGCCGGGTCAACCTGCCGGACCACCTGGTGGAGCCGGGCGTGCCGGAGTGGGCGGTCTACGGCGACCGGGCCCACCGGCGCAACCTCCACACCTCGATCTACCTGGCGGAGCCTGATCTCGAGGCCCACAACCACCGGCTCAACGCCAAGTACGACCGGATGAAGGCCGAGCTCCAGCGGGCCGAGCGGGTCGCCTGCGACGACGCCGACTGGCTGATCATCGCCTGCAACACCCCGTCGCGCATGGCCAAGGGCGCGATCCGCGTGCTGCGCGAGCAGGGCATCAAGGCCGGCCTGTTCCGGCCCCAGACCCTGTGGCCCTTCCCCATCGACCTGCTGGAGGAGCCGATCCGCCGGGCCAAGGGGGTGGTGGTGGTCGAGGCCGGGCCGGGTCAGCTCGAGGACGAGCTCCGCCTGGCCCTGAGCCACCGCGGGATCCACGTCCTCGGACCGCTCCGCTCGGTGCGCCGCCTCGGCGGCATGCTCCCCCAACAGGACGAGATCGTGCGCGCCGTCCAGCAGCTCGAAGCCACCCGCCGCAACGGAGGTCGGCCGGGAGACGGGGTCCTCGAGGAGACCCTGGAGGAGGTGACCCATGCCTGAAGCCCTGAGCCAGAAGAGCGAGAGCGTCTTCTACCGCACCTTCGAGCGCCACAGCCACGCCGAAGGGCTCAAGGACCATGCGACCCACTACTGCCCCGGCTGCGGCCACGGCCTGATCCACAAGTACCTGGGCGAGGCGATCGACCGCCTCGGGCTCCAGGACCGCACCGTGGCGGTGTCGCCGGTCGGCTGCGCCGTCTTCATGTACTACTACCTGGACGTCGGCAACACCCAGGCCGCCCACGGGCGGGCGCCGGCGGTGGCGATCGGCCACAAGATGGCCAACCCGGACTCGATCGTGGTCAGCTACCAGGGCGACGGCGACCTGGCATCCATCGGCCTGGCCGAGATCCTCCAGGCGGCCCAGATGGGCGTGCCGATATCGGTCGTGTTCGTCAACAACGCGATCTACGGCATGACCGGCGGCCAGATGGCTCCGACCACGCTCATGGGCCAGCGCACCACCACCTGCCCGGAGGGCCGCGAACGGATCATGGGCCAACCGCTCAAGATGGCCGAGACCATCGCCCAGCTCGACGGCCCGATCTACGTCGAGCGCGTCGCCCTCTACGACCCGAAGCAGAGGAAGCGCGCCGCCAAGGCGATCGAGAAGTCGCTCCGCCTCCAGGCCGAGGGGCGTGGGTTCTCCCTGGTCGAGGTGCTCTCCGAGTGCCCGACCCACCTGAAGATGGACCCGTCCGCGGCGGAAGTCTGGGTGCGCGACGTGATGACCAAGGTCTTCCCCCTCGGTGTCCTCAAGGACGCCGACATCGAGCCGTGGTTCGCCCCCGAGCAGCCGTCGTTCGAGCCCCAGACCGTGGCGGCAGTGGTCGGCGGCAGCGCCGAGGCGCCCGAGACCTTCCTCGACCGGCCGGTGCTGCCCGAGGTGCTCGACGCCAAGGACCTGTCGCTCAAGTTCGCCGGGGCCGGCGGCGACGGCGCCCAGACCATCGCCAGCCTGACCTCGAAGACGGCGATCAACGAAGGCTTTGACTCGACCTACATCCCGAGCTACGGCCCGGAGTCGCGGGGTGGCACCTCCTACGCCGACATCCACGTGGCGACCGAAGAGGTGCTCGACCCGGCCTCGCCCCAGCCGCACGTGCTGATCGCCTTCAACCCCCAGAGCCTGGAGAAGTTCGGGCCGCGGGTGCGCCCGGGCGGCATCGCCCTCTACGACCGCACCGTCATCGAGCAGCCGCCGGCGCTCGACCCGTCGGTCCGGCTGGTGCCGGTGCCGTGCACCCAGATCGCCATGGACCTGGGTGAGGCGCGGGCCAAGAACATGGTCGCCCTCGGCGCCTTCCAGGCGGCCACCGGCCTCTTCCCCGAAGAGAGCCTGCTCTCCGCCCTGCGCAAGGCGATCAAGAACCCGGACCTGCTGGCCCTCAACGAGCGCGCCTTCCGCAAGGGTCAGGAGGCGGCACGGGCGTAGGCACCGCCGACGATCGAAACGGGCGGCCGCTCCGGGGCGGCCGCCCGTTCTTTATCTCGAACCTGGGAGTCTGCGCGGCGGGACCACGTGGTCGCGGTCTCGCCGCGCGGACACCTACCGGTACGCCGAGTCGTGGTCCGGGTGCAGCGTGAGCAGGCGGAGGAAGTCGTCCTGCCGGAAGGCGACCGCGCGGAACCCCTTGCCGCAGCGAAAGGTGTAGAGCCGCCGGCCTCCGGGCCCCTGCTTCGAGAGGATCGCCTCCCACTTGAGGCCCGGGTCGCCGTAGACCTGCTCCCAAGTCATGCGGGAGAGCTTCTTCAGCGTGTTGAGCACCGCTCGCTGGTCCTGCTTCG
Organism: uncultured Acidobacteriota bacterium; assembly: GCA_963843755.1. Taxonomy (GTDB): domain Bacteria; phylum Acidobacteriota; class Thermoanaerobaculia; order Multivoradales; family DATKCC01; genus CAWJLS01. The sequence goes on along the minus strand of CAWJLS010000005.1, from coordinate 230,565 downwards.
GCAGGTCGAAGAGCTGGCGCTGGAAGGTCGGGTTGTTGAGGTCGAGCCGGAGGGTTCCCAGAGAGTCCATCTACCCTTTCTCGAGAGCATCGACCTCGGTCTCGCGCGGCGGGGTCTCCTCGGCCCAGCGGATCGCCTCGTCGAGGGGCTCGGCGACCTCGGACGCGTGCAGCCAGCGCTCGCCGTTCGGAACGAACTCGCCCGTCTTGACGATCCACACGCCGTCCTCGATCTCCTCCACCTGGACCGTCCGCCCGGCGTACTCCTTGCCGAGGGAGATCTGTCCGTTGCGGCCGATGGTCTTGATACTCATCTATCGAGTCTCTGGTGAAGCTGCACGATAGCACGACTGCACGCTCGGCGACGAGCCGGAAGCGTCCGCCCTCCCGGCGCTAGAATGCCTTCGTGTTCTTCGCCTGGCTGCTGAAGACGATCCGCACCAAGACGCTTCGCCGACGCCCTCTCCTGGATGCTCTTCGCCACCTGAGCAAACCCGTCACCCCCGAGGAGCCCCCCATGTGCGGCCGTTACACCCTCACGACCCCCGGCGAGCTGGTCGCCGACCTCTTCGACCTCTCCGAGATCCCGGAGCTTACCGCCCGCTACAACATCCCGCCGAGCGAAGAGGTCGCCACCATCGGCCAGAACGAGCAGGGCGAGCGCGGTTTCGCCCGCCTCCGCTGGGGCCTCGTCCCCCCCTGGGCCAAGGACCCGTCGATCGGCAACAAGATGATCAACGCCCGGGCCGAGACCGCCGCCGAAAAGCCGTCGTTCCGCTCCAGCTTCAAGCGCAAGCGCTGCCTGATCCTGGCCGACGGCTTCTTCGAATGGCAGAAGGTCGAGGGCGGCGCCAAGCAGCCGTGGTACTTCCGCCTGAAGAGCGGCGTCCCGTTCGCCTTCGCCGGCCTCTACGCCCACTGGGAGCCGAAGGAGAAGAGCGCCGACCCGGACACGGCCCCGCCGCCGATCGACTCCTGCACCATCCTCACCACCGAGGCCAACGAGCTGGTGTCAGGAGTCCACCACCGCATGCCGGTCATCCTCCACCCCGAGGACTACGACCTCTGGCTCGACCGTGAGGTCGGCGAGCGCGAGCGCCTCCAGCCGCTGCTCCGCCCCTACGAACCGTCCGAGATGATGGCCTACCCCGTCTCCAAGCGAGTCAACAGCCCGGCCAACGACGATCCTGACGTCCTCGATCCGGTAGGAGAAGCAGAATCGCCGTCCTAGTCCATCCCGATCCGAAGTCCCCGACTCCTTGCATGGCCGGACACCCTTCAGACACGGCCCGGCCAACGACGATCCGGGCGTGCAGACTCCGGTAGGAGCGGCACAAACGTAGACGTAGCCAGGGCGGGGAAGGCGAACGGTCCGCGGATGGAGCGGGTCGGGAGGCCCGGCCGGAGGGCGTTGAGGACCGCGCCCGCGACGGCCATGGAACCGGCAGCAGGGCCCGGCGCGGTCCGAACCGAGGCGAGCGCAGATCTCCCAGCCGTCCAGTTCGCTCGCCGTCCCGGAGGCCGGGCCTCCCGACCCGCTCCCGGCAGACCCCTCGCCCGCACGTCCTCACATCTCCATCACCGCCGCCACGTCCTCCTCCACCCCGTCCCCCTCCGGCCGCCCGGTCGCCCAGGTCACGACGAACAGCACGAGGAACGAGGCCGCCAGCGCCACGGCGCTGGGGAGCACCCCGGCAGGGAGCATCCCCTCCGGCAGCCAACCGAACTTCCTCCCCAGCTCGAGCCCCAGGTTGAGCCCGGTGCCGGTGGCGATCGACGCCACGGCCGCGGCCGGCGTCACCCGACGCCAGTTGAGGCCCACCGCCACCGCTGGCGCCAGGGCGGCCGCGAAGGTGCCGAAGGCGAAGGTGCCCAGCAGGGCGATCAGGTCGCCGTAGGCCCAGGCGAAGGCGGCCGACGCCACGGCCACGACGACCACCGCCCCCCGGCCCCAGCGCAGCTCGTGGTCCAGGCGCCGGCCCAAGGCCCGGGGCAGGTCGCGCACCAGGGCTGCTGAGGCGATGTTCACGAACGAGTCGGCCGTCGACATGATCGCCGCCAGAACGCCGACGAACGCCAGGCCCGCCACCGCCGCCGGCGCGAACCCCAGGAGCAGCTCCGGCGCCGCCTGGTCCGGATCGGCGAGCGGCGCGAGCCGCCCTTGCGCCACCAGGGCCGGCACCGCCAGGCCGACGCCGAGCCAGATGAGGACGCACAGGCTCTGGGAGACGGCGATCACCGCCGGCAGGTAGCGGAGCTTCCGCGGGTCGTCGAGCATGTAGAACTTGTGGAGCATCTGGGGCTGTCCGAGGACACCGACCGAGAAGACGAACAGGAAGCCGAAGGCGGTCGCCACCGGCACCGTCCCCAGGGGATCGAGAAACGCGGCGCCGAAGCGCTCCGAACCAGCGATCGACTCCACGATCCGGTGGACGCCGCCGCCGGCCCCCACCGCCACGGCGAAGACCGCCACCCCCGTGCCGGCCATGAGCAGCCCCTGGACGAGGTCGGTGTAGACCCCGGCCACCATCCCGCCGGCGACCGCGTAGGCCAGGATCAGGGCGACGCCTACCGCCATCCCCACGGGCAGGCTCCACGCCCCCAGCGGCGCCCGCAGCCCGAAGATCGCCTCGACCAGCAGGCCGAGCGCCTGGATCTGCGCGCCCAGGTAGGCGACGGTGCCGGCGAGCACCGCCCCGGCGGCCAGCCCGGCCGCCCACCGGCTCCGGAACCGCGCCGCGATGGCGTCCGGCACCGTGTAGACCTCGCGCACCTCGGCGAGCAGGCGGAGGCGCTTGCCGACGGTCCAGCAGAGCAGGCCGGAAGTGAACGAGACCGACAGCACGATGAACAGCGACGCCACGCCGAGCCGGTAGGTCAGCCCGGGGCCGCCCAGGAACACGAAGCCGCTGAACGCGGCCGAGGTCGTGGCGAGACCGGTGACCAGCAGGCCGATCTTCTGGCCGGCGATGAAGAAGTCCCGGGAGGTCCGCGTGCGCCGGGCCGACCAGGCGCCGATCGCCACCATCGCCGCCAGGTAGGCGACGGCGCAGGCCAGGATGACGGGCCGGTCGAGAAGCGAATCGACGAGGGGCACGGAATCGAGGGTCGTGGATCGGGGTCAGGGACGCTCGCGACGGTCTGCCGGGGCGACATGCAGGGCCGGATCGCCCGCAGCGCCCGGAGCATCCGTCCGGCCGGTCGACGAGGCCCGGCGGCGGAGGGCGGCCAGATCCTCGCGGGTGACGCCGGTGCGGTCGAAGGTCCAGGCGTAGGCGAACGCGACCAGCGGCAGCGGCAGGAGCCAGAGCCCCGCGAGCTGGACCAGGGCCGCCGCCGGCAGGCCGAAGAGGCTCCAGGAGATCCTCGACGAGGCCTCACCGCCGTTGCCAGCAAGGGTCAAGATGCCGAGCGCCGACGCTTCGAGCAGGACGAACAGGAGGCCCAAGACCACCGCCACCCGCCGATCGAGGTTCCCGCCCCGGCGGGCACCGAGCGCCATCAGCACGACCGGGAAGGCGGTGGTCGCCAAGGCGAAGAGGCCGCTCGGGAACCGGCCCGGGACCAGCAGGCCGGCGAGCAGCAGCAGGGAGAGGGCGGCGAGCGCCGCCAGCACGAGCCGCCCCGGCCGGCCCGGCGGTCGTCCGTCGGAGCGCCCGGACCCGGTCCGGCCGGGCCGCGCGGGACCGTCGCTCACTCGTCCTCGACCGCCACCGGCGCCTCGTCCAGGCGCTCGATCACCTCACGGGCCTCGTCGATCCGCCCCGGCGGCACCGACACTTCGAAGGTCGCGACCGGCCCGATCTCGCCTTCACCTGAGTGACCCGAGTGACCCGAGTGGCCCGGATGGACCGAGAACGCGATGTCCGAGCTCTCGAGGGCGGAGCTGACGAAGGTGAGGCGGCTCTCGTCGTTCGTCCGTAGCAGCGGCACGAAACGGTGTCCGTCGCCGCGCGGACGCGCGGGCGCTTCGGCCACCAGCGACACGCCGCAGTCGGCGCAGCGGGAGACGCCGCGGGCGTAGCGCCGCAGGCAGCGCGGGCAGACCCGGCCATCGTCGCACCAGACCTCGATCCGGCCGGTGGCGGTCGGACCGGCGCTCGGCGCGCTCCCTGACGAGATCGCGCGTGCGTACTCGAGCAGGTCGACGTCGGGCGTGCGCATCTCCCGCGGCGTGTCGCGGCCGTGGTCGTCGATGCGCTGGAAGCCGTGGGCCTCGAAGAAGCTGCGAGCCGGCTCGTCCTCGCGCTCGATGCCGGCCGTCACCTCGCCGGCGCCCTCGGCGGCGAGGGCGTCGAGACCGCGATGCAGCAGGGCGGTGGCGATGCCGTGGCGTTGCCAGGCCGGCCGCACCGCGATCCGCACTACCTCGCCGGAGCCGCCCGCGGGCACGAACTCACCGAAGGCGACGACGGTCTGTTCGATGCCGGCGACGAAGAAGTGGGAGCCGCACCGCCCCAGGTCTTCCCGGAGCGCCCGCTCCGAGTACATGTGGCCGCGGATCTCCCGGCGGGCGACATCTCCCAGGAACCCGGCGTAGGTCGCGTCCCAGGCTTCGCGGGCGACCTGCTGGATGGCCGGGACGTCCAGCTCGGCGGCCCGTCGGATCTCGAGCTCGCACTGACGGGGCTTCATGATCGTCGTCGGGCGAACCGGAGAGGTGGGCCCGACGAGGTCAGCTTAGCACGCCCCACCCTCGCGGAATCCCGGCGAACCGGCGGTCGGAGTTGCTCAGCCGAGGCGCCTGCGGGGGTGCCCATGGCGACCACAGCGGCCCGTCGCCCATCGACGGCTGGCCGCCGAGGGGGCGAACCGGGGCCGGTGGCGGTGATCCGGCTACGGCGCGGACGGCAGGGCGCCCGAGAGAAAGTGCTCCATCCGCTCGATCGCCCGGTTGAGCTCCTCCATCGAGCAGGCGAACGAGATCCGCACGTGCCCCTCGGCGCCGAACGCGGCCCCGGGGACGACCGCGACAGCGGCCTCTTCCAGGAGCTTCTCGGCGAAGCCGAGGGAGTCCCGGATCTGGGAGTCGAACGTGCCGGTGACGTCCGGGAAGGCGTAGAACGCGCCGGCGGGCGGCTCACAGGTGATGCCGCGCAGGGCGTTGAGCTTCGGGATCAGGGCGTCGCGGCGCGTCCGGTAGGTGGCGATCATCTCGGTCACGTCCGGCTCCGCCTCCTGGAGCGCCGTCAGGGCGCCGACCATGGCGAAGCTGGTCGGGTTGGAGGTGGCGTGGCTCTGGATGTTCGCGACCGCCTTGATCACCGCCGGTGGACCGAAGACGTAGCCGATGCGCCATCCGGTCATGGCGTAGGTCTTCGAGAACGAGCCGACCAGGACGATCGACTCCGGATGCTCTTTGGCCAGCGGCGCGGCGCTGGCGTGGGAGCCGTCGTAGACGAACCGCTCGTAAGTCTCGTCCGTGATCAGCAGCACGTCGCGCTCGGCGCAGGCGGAGGCCAGGCGCTCGAGATCGGCAGGTCCGACGACTCCGCCGCTCGGGTTGCACGGCGAGTTGACGATCATCGCCTTGGTCTTGTCCGTGATGGCGTCGATCAGGGGCTCGGCCCGGATGCGGAACCCCTCGGCCGGATCGGTCGGCACGGTGACCACCTCGGCGCCGTTGAGCCGGATCTGCTCCGGGAAGCTGACCCAGCAGGGCGACGGGATGATCACCTCGTCCCCCTCCTCGAAGAGGGCCATGGCGAGCTCGAAGAGCGCCCCCTTGGCGCCGACGGTGACCAGCACGTCGGCATCGCGCCAGGGTGCGCCGTAGACGGTGCGATAGCGCTCGGCGAGCGCGGCACGAAGCCGCGGGATGCCGGCCGCCGGGGTGTAGCGGGTGAACCCCTCGGCGAGCGCTCGGCGCGCCGCCTCGACCGCGACTCTCGGGGAGTCGAAGTCGGGCTCGCCGGCGCCGAGGTCGATGACGTCGACCCCCTCGGCACGAAGCTGAGAGGCACGCCGAGAGACGCGCAAGGTGGCAGATTCTCCGATGCGGGCGACTCGTTGGGCTAGACGCATTGCGGGCGGATCGTAACATTCGCCGCCAGAGGTCGCGCCACGCCGCCGGGCGGGGACGTCATGTCGCCAGCGCGCCGGGCGGAGGCGCCCCCTCCGCTCTTTGAAGGCCGGAAGGGGGCCGGGGGATTGTCGGGAGGACCGGACTCAGTACAGCACGCAGAGCGCCGCGTGATCGATCGGGGAGAGCTCGCGCCGGACGCCACCATAGACCGGATTCATCACGCTCACCGGCGGCGTGCCGAAGTGCCCGAGACCGATGGAGTGGCCGAGCTCGTGGAGCACGGTGGTCTCGATGTCGAAGCCGCCGGCCGTGGGGTCGAGGGTCCAGTCGAAGTCCGGGTTGAAGTAGATCTCGTTGTGGGCCGTGTCCAGGCGGCCGTCCTCGTCGACATCGGTCGGCTTGCCGTTGCCGTCGACGAAGATGAAGGTGACCGAGAACGCCAGAGTCTCGGGGCTGAAGATCGCGTCGAGACCCTTGGAGAAGCCCCCCACCACGATGTCGGCGGCGAAGGGATCGCCGAGGGTGCCGCCATCGAGCAGGTCGTCGAGGACCGTCACATCGCCACCGGTGTCGTCCACCTTGACCAGCGGCATCTTCGCCAGGCAGTCATCCGCGCTCCAGGTCGCGCTCGCCCGGTCGACCGCCTGACCGATCGCCTTCGCGGCCAGCGACCCGACCGAGCCGTTGCTCTCGTCGAACATGACGTCCAGATTCGAGCCGTCGGCCCGGCGGCGGCTGTCGTCGGCGATCCAGCCGTAGTCCTTGGGGTAGAGCCGGGCCGAGGCGCGACTGCCGTCGGCACGGAAGTAGTCGATCTGCTGGACGATGTAGTCCATCCCCTGGGCGCGGAGACCGTCGTTCGACGACAGCATGATGGTCAACGTCTCCGGATCGCCCTCCTGGGCGACCGTGCTCGCCGGCAACAGCAGGGCAGCCCCCAGGGCGACGAGGGTGGCGAGGAGCAGCATGTGAGCACGCGGACCGTTGGTGGTCATCGTCGATCTCCTTCCGCCGAGAGGGATCGATCCTCCGCGGCGGTCCAGAAACTTTGAGCGACTCCTGAACAAACTGATACGGCTCAGAAGTAAGCAAAACGGTAGCAGGGTGCTCTCCAAGGTGTCAAACGCCTGTCGATCGGGAAGTTGTCTGCGCCCTCGCACCGGGCTCGCCGGAGCACGACGAACCGAGACTCGCGCCGCGGCGGGCTGTCGAGGCGAGGGCGTGGAGGAGAGGAATCCCGGCGCCTTCCAGCGTGTTGCGAGTCATGGCGCTCCGGGGCGCTCCCGGGCGCTCCGGACCGACGCCCTCGACCAGCGCCATCGACCGAGCTGAAGCGCCGACGAGGCGTGCTCCACCCGAACCGCCCCAGCCTCCCAGACCAGCCGCTCAGACAGTTGATCGCGCTCCCCCGACCCGAAGAGTCCACCATGCTCCGACCGCTCTGTCTCCGTGCGCTCCGCTCGCTGCCCCCGACCCTCGTGGCGGCGGCGCTCCTGCTGATCACCTTCGCGGCGACCGCCGGGCCGGCCCTGGGTCAGGGGTTCGGCGGTCCGCCGAAGGCGAGCATGTCTCTGGCCGCCGACCGCACCTCCTACGTACCCGGAGAGGGCGCCGCGGTCGCCGCCCGCGTGACGGTGGACGAAGGCTGGCACATGAACAGCCACACCCCCACCTTTCCGTGGCTGATCCCGACCGACCTGGAGGTCACGCTCCCCGACGGCTGGCCGGCGGCCGAGGTCGCCTACCCGCCCCACGAGCTCAAGAGCTTCGCCTTCCAGGACGAGCCGCTGGCGGTCTACGACGGCACGGTGGTCCTGCGGGTCGACCTGTCGGTACCCGAAGGGACCACTGCCGCCGCGGTGCCGGTGCAAGCGACGCTCCACTTCCAGGCCTGCAACGATCGCCAGTGCCTGCCGCCGACCTCGGTCACCGACACCGTCACCCTGACCGTCGGCGGTCAGGGTGAGCCGGTGAACGAGGAGCTGTTCCGCAACGCGCCCAGCGGCTCGGGCGAGGCGGCCGCAGCGACCGGAGCGCCTGCTGACCAGACGGGCGAGCCGGGCGAGGCAGACGAGACCGGTGAGACGGCGACTGCCCCGGCCACACCAGGCGGACCGGCGGCCGGCCAGAGCCTCCTCGCCATGCTCGCCCTGGGCGTCCTCGGCGGCCTGATCCTGAACGCCATGCCGTGTGTGCTGCCGGTCCTCTCGCTCAAGGTCTTCGGACTGGTCAAGAGCGCCGGGCAAGGGCGCTCGGCGGTGGTCAGCGGCGCCCTCGCCACCGCCGCCGGGATCCTGCTCTCCTTCTGGGCCCTCGCCGGCGCCGCCGTGGCGGCCCGGGCGGCCGGCGCCGCGATCGGCTGGGGCGTTCAGTTCCAGAACCCGGTGTTCGTCATCTTCTTGCTGGTCGTGGTGCTGCTCTTCTGCCTCAACCTGTGGGGCCTGTTCGAGATCCCGCTGCCCCAGCTCATCGCCCGGGCGGCCGGCACCGGACCGCGCGAGGGCGTGGCCGGGCACCTGGTCTCGGGGCTCTTCGCCACGCTCATGGCGACGCCCTGCTCGGCACCGTTCCTGGGCACCGCGATCGCCTTCGGCCTGAGCCAGCCCGCGGGCGTCATCTTCGCCATCTTCACCGCCGTCGGCACCGGCATGGCCCTGCCCTACCTGGCGCTCGCCGCGGCGCCGCGGCTGGCCGGGGCGTTGCCCAAGCCGGGGGCCTGGATGGACACCCTGCGCAAGATCATGGGCTTCCTGCTGGCGGCCGCGGCGGTCTGGCTGCTCTACGTGCTGGCGAGCCAGGTGAGCCGGGAGGCACGGGCCTGGATCGAGCTCTCCCTGCTCGGCATCGCCTTCCTGGTCTGGCTCCGCCAGCGGGCGCTCTCGGGCGCCGTCCTCCAACGGCTCGCCGACCTCGCCGTGGTCGCCGTGGCCGTCGGGGCCATCGCCATCGGCTGGCAGGCCCAGGCCGCCCGGGGAGCCGGCACCGACCGGCTGGAAGGGCCGGCGCAGGGGCTGATCGACTGGGTCCGGTTCGACCGCGATCAGGCGGAATCGCTGGCACGGGACGGCCGGCTGGTGTTCGTCGACGTCACCGCCGACTGGTGCTTCACCTGCAAGGTCAACGAGCGGCTGGTGCTCGAGACCGAGCCGGTGGCCGAGGCGTTCGCACGCCACCAGGTGGTGCCGATGAAGGCGGACTGGACCAACCGCAACGACACCATCGCGGCGTTCCTCGAGGACCACGGCCGGTTCGGCATCCCGTTCTACATGCTCTACCGGCCGGGCGGCGAGCCCCACGTCTTCAGCGAGCTGATCAGTCAGGACAAGCTGGTCGAGCTGGTGGAGCAGTCGGCCGCCGGCGCCAGCGCCAGCGGCGGATGAGCCGTTCGGGCGACACCGGCCTGATCGTCGTCACCCGCCGCATCCCCCAGGCCGGCATGGAGCTGCTGGAGGCGGCCCCAGCGGACGGCGTGCCGTTCCGGATCGAGGTGGTCCAGACCGTCGAAGACCGGGGCCTGACCCGCCCGCAGATGCTCGACGCCGCCCGGCGGGCGGACGTGCTGCTCTCCCAGCTCACCGAGCCGATCGACCGGGAGATCCTGGCGGCCAACCCGGCGCTCCGGGGCGTCTCCCAGATGGCGGTCGGCTACGACAACATCGACGTCCAGGCCGCCACCGCGCTCGGCCTGCCGGTCACCAACACCCCGGGCGTGCTCACCGAGACCACCGCCGACCTCACCTGGGCGCTGCTCCTGGCCGTCGCCCGGCGCATCCCGGAGGCCGAGCGCTACCTCCTCGGCGGACGTTACAAGCTCTGGGGCCCGAACCTGCTCCTGGGCCACGACGTCTCGCCCGGCGGCTCCGGGCGCAGGAAGATCCTCGGGATCGTCGGCTACGGCCGCATCGGCCGGGCGGTGGCCAGGCGATCGCTCGGCTTCCAGATGGACGTGCTGGCCTACGACCCGCTGGACCGGGCAGGCGTCGAGGACGACGAGATCGCCACCTGGGCCGAGCTCGACGAGCTGCTCGCACGGAGCGACTTCGTCTCGCTCCACCCCGCCCTGACCGAAGACACCCGTCACCTGATCGGCGCCGCCGAGCTGGCGACGATGAAGCCGACCGCCTGCCTGATCAACGTCTCCCGGGGGCCGGTGGTCGACGAGGCCGCCCTGGTCGAGGCACTCGAATCGGGCACGATCGGCGGCGCCGCCCTCGACGTGTTCGAAGACGAGCCGGAGCTGGCGCCCGGGCTCGCCGCCTGCGCCGAGCGCGACGGAGGGCCGCCGACGCTCCTGGTCCCTCACATCGGCAGCGCCAGCCGCGACACCCGCGACCTGATGGCGAGCATGGCCGCCACCAACGCCCTGGCCCACCTCCGCGGCGAACGGGCACCCGACTGCGTCAACCCCGCGGTCTACGACACCGACGCCTACCGCGCACGGATCGCGAAGTCGACGTGATCGAGCGGATCGGATCATGAGCTTGCGGCAGGACGCCCTCGCCTCGATCCACGCGGCGATCGCCGCCGTCGAGCCCGAGCGGCTGGTGCGGAGCTGGCTGGAGGGGCGCCTCGCGGCCTTCGACCAGGCCCTTGGTCGAGCCCGCTCGATCCACCTCGCCGCCTTCGGCAAGGCTGCCGGCGCCATGGCCCGCGGCGCGGTCGCCGCCCTGGGCAATCGACTGCTCGGCGGGGTCGTCCTCGTCCCCGCGGAGGACGGCCACTCCCACCCCGTGCTCCACGACTCCGGGCTCCCCGACCCCAGCCCTCCCGACCTCGGCCTCCCCGAGCGCTTTCGAATCGTCCGCGGCGGCCACCCGGTCCCATCGGCGGAAGGGGTCGCCGGCGCCCGGGCGATCCGGGACCTGGCGAGGTCGCTGGGCGAGGGCGACCTGCTCCTGGTCCTCGTTTCGGGCGGCGGCTCCGCCCTGCTGACCCTGCCGCCTGACGACATCCCCCTGGAGGCCGTCCGGGCGACGACCGCGGCCCTGCTCGAAGCCGGCGCCGACATCCGTCAGCTCAACACCGTCCGCAAGCACCTGGACGAGATCAAGGGCGGCCGCTTGGCGCTCGCCGCCCACCCCGCCCGCACCCTCGCCCTGGTGCTCTCGGACGTCGTCGGCGATCCCCTCGACGTCATCGCCTCCGGTCCGGTCACCCCCGACCCGACCATCTCGGCCGACGCGCTGCGGGTGCTGGACGACCTCGGCCTCACGGCCCGGGTCCCCGAGGCTGTCCGGCGGCACCTCGTCCGAGGCTGCGCGGGAGAGATCGACGACTCCCTCGGCCCCGGCGATCCGGCCTTCGCCTCGGTCACGACCCACGTGGTCGGCGACAACCGCCTTGCCGTCGAGGCCGCCCGGGACGAGGCCGAGCGCCTGGGCTACCGCACCCTGCTGCTTTCGACCCGGATCACCGGCGAGGCCCGGGAGGTCGGGCGCGTCCTGGCCGGCATCGCCGCCGAGATCGTCACCTCCGGCATGCCTGTGGGAGCACCCGCCTGCGTCGTCGCAGGGGGTGAGACGACCGTCACGGTCACCGGACCGGGACGAGGCGGGCGCAACCAGGAGCTCGCCCTCGGGGCGGCCGTGGCGCTGGACGAGCTCCTCGGCTCACCGGGCTACGCCGCCGGCGGCGGAGCGGACCGGATCGTCGTCGCCGCCGTCGGCACGGACGGCGTCGACGGGCCCACCGATGCGGCCGGGGCGATCGCCACCGAGAGCACCCTGCAGAGGGCCCGCGAGCGGGGCCTCGACGCCCGCCGAGCCCTCGCCGAGAACGACGCTCACCCCTTCTTCGCCGCCCTCGGCGACCTGATCGCGCTCGGCCCCACCGGGACCAACGTCATGGACCTCTTGCTGGTCTTGGTCCGCCGCTAGATCCCGCAGACGCAGTGGTTGCCGCGGCAGAACCCGAGCCCGCCGCCGTACTGGTCGAGGCAGGACTCGTTGCAGGCCGCGTCGTCACAGACCGGCATGCCGGCGGCGATCGGCTGGAGGAGGCTCGGAGCGCTCCATCCCGCGATCGCGATGATCGGAGCCTGCGCCACCGGGTCCGCCCCGGACGTAGCCTGCGTGACATGCGTGGCATGGGTGACCGGAGCCTGCGAGGCGGCCATGGGCAGCAGGAGCACGACGAAGAGAGCGGCGAGCGCCACCGGAGCCATCGAACCGAGAGTCGTGACGAGCTTGTTCATCGGAGGGTCCTTTCAGCGTAGAGAAGTTGACTGGTGTTTACTCTCTGCTCAAGTGCATCAGAAGGCGCTCGGCGAGACGCGAACGACACGGACCGCTCCCCACCCATCGGTGCAGTGCCTTCTGTTCGAGGAGCTGCTAACCTGCTCTGCGCCGTCCGAAGCACATCAGACCGTTCGCGCTGGCAACCCCGGCGCGACCGGCCGACACGACCTCGGGATGGTTCATCCCGCAAGGAGGAACGATGAGGCGTTCGATGCTCGTCCCTGCACTCGTGGCATTCCTGGTGACCGGCCTGGCCACCGTGGCCGCGGCCCCCGCCAATGCCCAAGAAACCCCCGCCAGCATGGTCTCCGCCTACGACGCGCTGGCCACGTCGATCCTCGGCCTGCGCCATGCGGAGACCGACTTCGTCCGCACCATCCTCGAGTACCACCTGCACGCCGCCAAGGCCGCGATGAAAGCCGAGGAGTACGGCGACGCGGCGGCCCAGATGGCTCTGTTCGCCAACGAGGGCGACAACGCCGTCGCCGGCATCCGCAAGCGTCTGCTGGAAGGCGGGCACCACCACCACTCCCAGGCCGAGGAGGATGCGGGCATCTACGAGCCGGGCTACGTGATCGTCACCCGCGAGGCGAAGGAGAAGCTGCTCGCGGCCGCCGCGTCGCTGCGCACCGCGAAGGACGACGGCGCCCGCCAGGAGGCTTGGAAGAGCTTCGCGGACACGGCCAAGGGTCTGCTCGCGGAGTGATCCGGGCCGCACCGACGGAGCCGGCGGTCCCGGGCTCGGCGCCGCGCACGGCGCAGGCCGCCGCCCCGGCCATCGTCGACCCTGTCCGGGCTCTCGCCGGCCCGGCCGCCGGTCTGGTCGTCGGCCTGGTCGCCGGGTGCGTGCTGCTGGTCGCGGCCCCGGCGGCCGCCGGCGGCGTGCAGCGTGCGCCTGACGCCCCGCCGGCCGCCACGACCTCGTCCACGCGGCTCCGGTTCGTCGACGTCGCCCGAGAGGCCGGGCTGACCGTGCCGACCTGGTGCGGCAGTGAGGCCAAGCCTCACATCCTCGAGTCCGGCGGCACCGGCCTGGGCCTGGTCGACTACGACGGCGACGGCGACCTCGACCTCTACCTGGTCAACGGCTGGCGTCTCGAGAACCAGGAGGTGGCGGAGCGCGGTCGCGACCGGCTCTACCGCAACCGGGGTGACGGCACGTTCGACGACGTCACCGACCGCGCCGGGCTCGGCTGGGACGGCTGGGGGACCGGCATCGCCGCCGGCGACGTGGACGGCGACGGCTGGATCGACCTCTTCTTGTCGAACTTCGGCCCGGACGTGCTCTATCGCAACCGGGGCGACGGGTCGTTCGAGCGGGTCGCCGGCGCGCCGAGCATCGACGGCTGGTCGACCGGGGCGGCGCTGTTCGACGCCGACGGCGACGGCGACGACGACCTCTTCCTGGGCGCCTACATCGACTGCACCCTCGACGAGGTGCTCCACGCCGAGCCCCAGCTCACCTGGGAGGGGATGAAGGTGATGATGGGGCCGTTCGGCCTCGAGGGCCTGGCCAACCATTTCTGGGAGAACCGGACCGGCGCGCCGGGGACGCCGCCCGGGACGATCGTGTTCCGGGAGGCGACCGCCGCGGCCGGGTTGACCGACCGCGGCCTGTTCTACAGCTTCGGCGTCGAAGCGCTCGACCTGGACGACGACCTCGATCTCGATCTCTACGTCGCCAACGACTCGAACCCCAACTACCTCTACGAGAACGTCAGCGGCACGGGCGGCGAGGGCGACGGGAACGGTCCCCGGGCGCCCCGCTTCAAGGAGGTCGGACTGTGGAGCGGCGCGGCCCTCGACCGGGAGGGCAACGCCCAGGCCGGCATGGGGCTCGCCACCGGTGACATCGACGACGACGGCCGGGTCGACCTGCTGGTGACCAACTTCTCGAACGACACGACGACCCTCTACCGTAACCTGGGCGACCTGGTGTTCGAGGACGTGACGGTCCCCCTGGGGATTCGGGACGCCACCTTCCGCCCCCTGTCCTGGGGGGCCACCCTGAGCGACCTCGACCTGGACGGCGACCTCGATCTGTTCATCGCCGACGGCCACATCTATCCGCAGGCGGAGCAGCGCGCCGACTCCGCCTTCCGGCAGCCCAACCTCCTGCTGGAGCGGCGAGGCGAGCGGTTCGTCGACGTCACCGGGGAGGCCGGTCCCGGGCTCGCGGTGCGCGAAGCGAGCCACGGCCTGGCGGTCGGAGACGTGGACGGCGACGGCGACCTCGACCTGGCGATCTCGAACGTCGACGCGCCGCCGACCCTGCTCCGCAACGACACGGCCCGCGACGGCGGCTCCTGGCTGCTGGTCGACGCGCCCGGAGCGCTGCGGGCGACCGTCGCGCTCGCCGGCCGCCGCTGGGTCCGCCACCGGGTGATCGGCTCCTCGTTCCTGTCGATCAGCGACCCGCGGTTCCACTTCGGGCTCCCCGCTCCCCGGCAGGGCGCCCAGGACGATCTACGCCTCGAGCTGGCCTGGCCCGATGGCCGCCGCCTGGCGATCGACGGCCTGCCGCGGGGCCGGGCCGTGGCCGTCCGCCGCTGACTTCACCGGCCAAACCGGCCAGCGAGGAGTTCGGGCTGGCGCGGCGAGGCGCCCAGGAGTCTGCGCGGCGGGACCGCGCGGCCGCGCAGACTCCTAGAACCCTTCGATGCCTTCGTCCGCCGACGGACCGTAGAGGGCCGGCACCTTGGCGCCGACCATCCGCAGGTAGACGGTGAGCTGACCCCGGTGATGGATGACGTGGTTGAACACCATCGACCGGAGCACCACCCCGCGGGGCATGCTGAAGATCTCCTGGTCGCCGTTGCGCAGGGTCCAGGTCTCGCCCATCGCCGCGTCGTCGGCCCCGGCCAGCGCCGCGCGGGCGGCGGCCAGATTCTCGTCGAACAGCTCCAGGATGCCTTCCGTCGCCGCCGGCACCTGGAACGGCGCGTTCGCCTCGGGCGAAGCCAGGTCGAAGAAATCCTGCTGGAGTGTGGTCGGGATCCACGACGAGATGCGCGCGACGTGAGATGCCAGCTCTCCCAGCGTGAACGACCGCTCGTGGGGGCGCCAGCCGAGTTGGTCGGACGGAACCCGCTCCAGGGTCCTCCGGGTATTGCTCATCTCGTGCTCCAACTCGGCCAGCAGTCCTTCCCGTAGGGTCATCGCTCTTCTCCTCGCCGGCCCGTGCCGGCGCGTGGGTTGAATGAACAGTTCAGGTGACGGACTGTGCGCCCCGTCGCCCTGTCGTACAGCTCATCGCTCAGGTAGTCCGGCGTCGCATCGTCACCGCGGGGCCTCCGGCGCGGTCTCGCGCGTGCCCCCTGCCACCCAGTCGGCGTACAGCTCGGGGCGGCGGTCCTTCAGGAACAGGGTCCGGGCGGAGGAGGAGCCGACCCGCTCCAAATCGAGATCGGCCAGCACCAGATCCTCCGCCAGGCGGGCGCCGCGGGCCAGGAGCTTGCCCTGGGGATCGGTGACGAACGACTCGCCCGCGAAGACCAACGGTTGCTCGCCGTCGCTGCGGCGCTCCTCTTCCCCGACCCGGTTACACAGTGCCGCGAAATAGCCGTTCTGGAACGCCGCGGTCCGCACCTCGGCCTCGAACATCCCCTCGGGCCACTCGGCCAGGGTGCCGGCCTGGGGAATGACCACCACCTCGGCGCCGCCCAGGCCGAGGGCGCGCATGTACTCCGGGTAGTGGCGGTCGTAGCAGATCGCCACGCCGAGGCGCCCGGCGCGCGTGGCGTAGACCGGCGCCCCCTGGTCCCCCGGGTGGTAGTACTCCTGCTCGTGGAAGCCGGTGTAGTCGGTGATGTGGACCATGCGGGTGACGCCGAGCAGCGTGCCGTCGGCGTCGATCACCGGCGAGCTGTCGAAGAAGCGCCCAGCGGCGTCCCGCTCGTAGAGGTTGAAGACGATCACCAGGCCCAGCTCGCGGGCGACCTCGGCCAGGCGCTCGGTGGTCGGTCCGGGCACCGTCTCGGCCAGGCGCCGGGCCGTCGCATCACCGCGCCGGCAGGGGAAGAAGCGGTCGATGGCGAGCTCGGGAAAGACGATGGCGTCGGCACCGCGCCGCGCCGCCTCGCGGGCGTTCTCCAGGGCGCGCTCCAGGTTGCGGTCCCGGTCGGCGGTGGCGGCGAGCTGGGCGAGTGCGAGGCGCATGGTGCGGCTCCGATCCTGCGGGAAAAGGTCTCCGAGACAGGTCGCGCCCGGCCGGAGACCGCCGGGCGCCGTCGATCCACCTCCCGAGTCTAGCGGATGATCGTCGGCGCCCCGGCCGCCGCTCCCTGCTAGACTCGCCCGCGTCATGGAACCGCGCGACCCCCTTGCGGCTCCGTCCGCAGCGCCCTCCGCCACCGCCACCAGCAACCGCGTCGCCTCACCGGCGGCCGAGCTCCCGGCGCCCGGCGCCGCTCCGGCCGGCCTGGACGAAGCCTGCGCCCGCTTCCTCGAAGCCTACCCGGCCTACCGCTCGACCGCCGCCCTCGACGCGCTCCGCGCCGAGGAGCTTTCGCGCCTGGACGAGCAGGGGCACGTCTACCTGGACTACACCGGCGGCGGGCTCTACGGCGCCTCCCAGATCGAACGCCACCGGGAGCTCCTGCTGTCGCGGGTGTTCGGCAACCCCCACTCGAGCAACCCGACGTCGCTGGCCACGACCGAGCTGATCGAGCGCTGCCGGCGCCACGTGCTCGACTACTTCAACGCCTCGCCGGACGAGTACGTGGTGATCTTCACCGCCAATGCCAGCCACTCCCTCAAGCTGGTCGGCGAGTCCTACCCGTTCCGCCCCGGCGACCGCTTCCTGCTCACCTTCGACAACCACAACTCGGTCAACGGCATTCGTGAGTACGACCGCGCCCGGGGCGCGGAGACCACCTATCTGCCGGTGGTGCCGCCCACGCTGCGGGTCGACGAGGAGACCCTGCTCCAGCAGCTCGACCGGGCACGGACCGGCCCCGCCGGGGGACACAGAGCGCGCTCTGACGAGGACGGAGCCGTCCACAATCTGTTCGCCTACCCGGCCCAGTCCAACTTCTCCGGCGTCCAGCATCCGCTCGAATGGATCGAGCTGGCCCACGAGCGGGGGTGGGACGTGCTGCTCGACGCGGCCGCCTTCGTCCCCACCAACCGCCTCGACCTGTCGCGCTGGCACCCGGACTACGTGGCCCTGTCGTTCTACAAGATGTTCGGCTACCCGACCGGCGTCGGCGCCCTGATCGGCCGGCGCGACGCCCTGGCCAAGCTCCACCGCCCCTGGTTCGCCGGCGGCACCATCTCCGTCGCGTCGGTCCAGGCCGACCTCTACAGCCCGGCCGCCGGCGCCGCCGCCTTCGAGGACGGCACCCTCAACTACGAGATCCTGCCGGCGGTCGACTTCGGGCTCGACTTCCTGGAACGGATCGATGTCGACGTGATCCACGAGCGCGTGCGCTGCCTGACCGGCTGGCTGATCGACTCCCTGCTGGCCATGCGCCACTCCACCGGCGAACCGCTGGCGATCCTCTACGGCCCCGCGGACACCGAAACCCGGGGCGGCACGGTCACCCTCAACTTCCGGGACCGCGACGGCAGGGTGCTCGACCACGAGGAGATCGAGCGCCAGGCCAACGAGCGGAACATCTCGCTGCGCACGGGCTGCTTCTGCAACCCCGGCGCGGGCGAGCTCGCCATGGGCCTCTCGGGCGCCGAGATCACCGGCTGCTTCTCCCGCGCCGGCTATCAGATGACCTACGACGACTTCCGCCGCTGCGTCAACGACAAATCGACCGGCGCCGTCCGGGTCTCCGTCGGCCTGGCCAGCAACTTCGCCGACGTCCACACCTTCCTCCAGTTCGCCCGCGACCTGCTGAAGTAGGACCCCGCCCCACCCGACCGTCTCCCCCCGCTGTCGATCGCTTCGGCAGTCGCCTCGCCGCTCGGCGTAGAGGTACGGATCTTGCTCTCTCATGTCCGGCGTGCGGAGAGTCAACCGATCCAGAAAGGACGACACAGACACCATGAAACGCGCGACATCCACCCTGATCCTGGGACTCCTGATCGCCTGGGCCGCCGGCCCCCTCCAGGCCGCGGACCAGGATCAGCCACCCGCGTTCAAAGGGCAGGTCGAGGTCAACGACGTGCTGCTCGACGCGGTGGTCACCGACAACCGCGGCAACGTGGTCCTCGGCCTCGGCAAGGACGACTTCAAGGTCGAAGAGAACGGCGAGCCAGTCGACCTCAACAACGTCACCTTCTACAGCAACCGCCGGTTCGTCGAGTCGGCCGAGCACGCCAAGCAGCTCGGCATCTCCCCCGAGGACGTGCCCACCGACCGCTACTTCATCCTCTTCTTCCACAACCAGCGCGCCATCCTGCCGCGCATCACCGCCAAGCTCCTCGACGCCGGCCGCCGCGCCAAGCAGTGGGTGCGGACCGACCTCTCGCCGAACGATCACGTCGCCGTCGTCGGCTACGAGTACAAGCTCGAGATCTACCAGGACTTCACCACCGACTCGAAGGCGATCGACTCCGCCATCGACGACGCCGTACGCGGCGTCGAACCCGAGCGCTGGCCGTCGCGAACCTCCCCGACCCAAGGCCCGTCGCTGATCGCCAACCTGCCGTCCCCCGACGAGATCAGCCACGGCAGCGAGCGCATCTATGGCGCCATGGAGCTGCTGGCCAAAGCGGCCGGTGCCATCCCGGTACGCAAGAACCTGGTCTTCTTCTCCCTCGGCTTCGGCGAGCTGCGCGACTTCGGCTACTACGCGCCCGACTCCCGGTACTACCGGCCGATGGTCGAGACGCTCAACGACAACAACGTGGCGGTCTACTCGATCGACCTGATCTCGGTCGAGCCGGGCCAAGAGCTACGCGACAACATCTACGGCAACTCGCTGTCGCTCCTCTCCTCGGACACGGGCGGGCACTACTACTTCAACTTCGTCAACTTCCTGACGCCGCTCGAGCAGGTCAGCGACCAGACCAGCGGCTACTACCTACTCTCGTACACCAGCCACCACCCTGCCGGCACGTCCGGCTACCAGAAAGTGACGGTGCGCACGGTCAACCCGGAGTTCCGCGTCCAAGCCCGCGAGGGCTACCAGTACGGCGAGTAGCGGAGATCGGGCGGGAGAGACAACCGTCTCTCCCGCCTCGGGGTTCATCGGTCGACGAGGCTCTCAGCTAGTAGGAGCTGGGTGAGCACTCGGCACACGATGCAGGACAGAAACCGCCCCCCGTGCAAGCGTCGTCGTCGCCCCCGGCACTACCGCCGCCACTACCGTTGCTGCTGCTGGCTGTGCACTTCACCGATCCCGCGATCTCACTATCGACACATGACCCAGTATCGTTACACTTTGTCCAGCCATTGGCATCTGGAAAACAGAACTCGGGGTTGAAAAGGACTGCTTGGCAGGATTCGCACGCCGACGCAGCTCTCACGCCGAGAACTGTCATTGCCAGAATAGCAAACACGATCACGAAACTGTGGGTACGTCGACTCTTGCCCATCTGGTTCTCCTTTTCTTCATGAGTGTTGGACTTCGAACCTCTCCAAGCAAGAACAAGACACCACCAGATCACTTCTAGGTCACACCGTCACGGAACTGCCTTGCCAACCCACTCAACTCTCAATCTGCATCCGGCTCGAGTCGATGGGTCTGAATCTGTGTGCTTCGCGATCCCGAAGCACCAGCTAGGTCGGTAGAGAAAGCGTCAGACTTCCGTTTGCGGCAAGAAAGCCATCGACACAGCGATCGCCGGTGGGGAGCGCCGCGCCATCGGCGACAAGCAGTGCCTCCTGCACAGGGAGTCGGCACAGAGAGTAGTTGCCCGGAGGCATGCCGGGGACCTCCAGGTCTCCGGTCTCGGAGACTTCCTGGCCGTGCATCCGAGCCCATTCCATCAGTTGCGGTAGGCTGACCGGCTCTCCGTTGATCATCAACAGCCCGACCTCCGGTCTCTTGCCGAGCGTCTTGGGGTCTCCGAGCCCTTGGAGATCGAGAGCTCCGGACACTCGCTCCAGAGTGATCTCCACCTTCCGCTGGTCCGAGAAACGGGCCACGCCGAACGCGAAGCCACTGGCCATGGTGACGACACGGGAGCCGGTGGCCGCCCCCGGCCTGGTGACACTGAAGCGCCCGTCAGGCCCGGTCTGTTGACGGGGGACCACCATCTGCGCCCCGAGCCCAGATCCCGCCAGGAAATAGACGCTGACCTGGGCGTCTTGTACCGGCCCCGTGCTTGAAATCACCCGTCCTTCCAATGTGCCCTTGGGGTGGAGAACCAAAGACAGCGGCACCTGCTGATCCTCCTGGATGTCTACTTGTGCCGGACCAGAGCTGGCATCGGACGTCTCGGCAGACACCATGTACGTCCCGACAGGCATCCCGCGAAGCTCGAAGGCTCCGACTTCGTCGGTCTCGCTCGCCGTCACTCCGACGCTTTCGCCGATCGGGAGCAGGTAAACCCGTGCCGTCTCGTCAGGCGGGGCTCCGAGCTCGGTCGCAACCGTACCGACGAGGGCCGTATCTGGAGCATGGATGTCCACTTCCGCAAGCCCTGAGCCCTCTTCCGGCTCGACCTCGACCGTCAACCCTCTACTGCGAACCGGCGGCGACTCACTGCGGAGGTCGACTCTCCACTCCCCGTCTCGTGGCAGAGTCACGAAGAACTCGCCCGAGTCGTCAGATTTCGTCTCGACCCGCTCTTCGCCGGTCCGTCCACCGAACCAGATCGTCGCCTCGATCGGGCGCTCTCCGAGGTACGCCGTTCCTTTGACGGAGATCTGCGGAACCTCGACGTTGAGGAGATCCTCACCGGAAGCCAGAGTGACCGCGCGTCGAATTACCGAGCTCCCGCGGCCATCCTCGATCACAAGCAGGTAGCTCCCCTGCCGCAACGGTGTAGACTTCCAAAACCCGCTTGGATCGGTCTCCCCCTGGGACGCGACCCGTCTCGTCTGACCGTCCTTTTGTGGATAGAGCGCGAGCTTCCACGCTTCCCCGTACGGAGCCTCGCTCGGCTGCACGACAACGCTCAGAAAGCTTGGGCTCTCGAGGACCATCGGATCGTCGAGCTCGGTCCACCGGCCCTCGACGACCCGCACAGGACTCTCGGTGGCATCGAAGAATCCCGGAAGGCTCGCTTCGAGGACGTACAGCCCTGGCGGCACTCCGACGAACTGAAGATCGCCGCCTCGAAGCACCTCCCCGAGCAGAGTCTGCTGGTCGATCTCCCGCTTTCGGGCAGGATCGCTCCCTTCCCCTCCACCGACGGGACGGATCCACACCCGCGCACGGCGGCGATCCACCGGGCCGGCGTCCGTCGTCAAGTGCCCGAGGACCGATCCGCCCTCGCGGAGCTTGACCGTCCCGAGATCGAGCCCTTTTGCGGTCTCGACTCGTCGATCCCAGAGAAAGATCGGCGCGAAGGGAGGGGCGGTCAGCCGGAGATTCCAGCGTCCTGCGGGCACGGGGCAGTCCTCAAGAGCCCTTCCTTCTCCCAACGAACAGTTGATCTCGGACGGTGCCTTCGGCTGCGCACCCGAGCTTGCCACCCGGTCCGACGTCGCCCTCAGTCGAATGCGCACCTCATGCGGCCTTTCGTGAGAGTCCTCGGCCTGGAACTGTCCACGAAGAGGTCCCGCTGGCCAGAGATCCAGTCGGCGTCGCTCTTGGTCCCGGTCATCCAGGCGGAGAGGCTCGCTCCAAGCCCCCGGCCCCAAGGCACGCACTTCCAGGCCCGTGTTCGAATCGGAAGGCAGCCGCACTCTCGCCTGCCCCTGATCGAGCGCGACCGATCGGACGGGGAGCTCACGTGAATCGTCTTTCGGCCCGACTTCGACGACATGGAGCTCCACGCGCGCGGGGCAAGGTTCGTGAGAGCAGACCAGGTCGACCTCGTGCACCCTCGTGGGTGTTGGACCCTCGGGAGGCTGGGAAGCGGACGCCCCCCAAGTGATCGCAGCAGCGACCGCCACACACACACTTCGGAACAGGTTCGAAGTAAAGCAGCTATTCATAGTCGACGAAGAGTACCCAGCGGAGCTGCTGGAGTCAAGCAACAAACAAAAAACAGATCGTTCCCGACCCTCGGAGAGACTCGGCATTCACGGCACAGTGAGCGTCGACCCGCTCAGCCCAGTGGTCCCTCGGCCGAAGTCTTGGAAGAGAAGCCGCCCGGTTTACGGCTTCCGGAGCGTCTCCGCCGGATCGGCTAGGCCCCTCGGCCGGAAAACGCTAGGATCGACCCGACCCTCGAACGGTACTTCCCGCCGCATCTCGCGCGGCCCGCCGGGACGGCCTCCCGGCTCCGCGAACGAGCGGCCCCAGTCCCTGGCGATCGACCGAAAGGAGCGCACCCGTGGCCTACGATTCGAGCACCGTCGTGACCAACCAGTCGTGGCTCAGCCGCCTGGGAGGCGCCTTCAAAGGCATCCTGTTCGGCATCATCCTGGTCGTCGCGGCCTTCTTCCTCCTGTTCTGGAACGAGGGGCGCGCGGTCAAGCGCCACAAGACCCTCCAGGAAGGGGCCGGCGCCGTGGTCGCCGTCTCCGCCGACCGGGTCGACCCGGCCCACGAAGGGGATCTGGTCTACCTGACCGGCCAGGCCCGCACCGACGAGACGCTCACCGACGACACCTTCGGCGTCGAGGCCCCGGCGCTCCGACTGGAGCGGCAGGTGGAGATGTACCAGTGGCAGGAGGACAAGAAGACCGAGACCAAGAAGAAGGTCGGTGGCGGCACCCGCACGACCACCACCTACTCCTACGACAAGGGGTGGTCCGAGCGGCCGATCGACTCCAGCCGGTTCCACGATCCGGGTGGGCACGAGAACCCCGGATCGATGCCGTGGCAGAGCGCCGACTGGACCGCCGATCGGGTGACCGTCGGGGCGTTCCTGCTGTCGCCGAGCCTCGTCTCGGACATCGACCGGTGGGAGGCGCGGCCGGTCACCGGCACCGACCACCTGCCGCCTGCGCTCCGCGACCGGGCACGCAACGAGGCGGGCGGCTACTACTTCGGCGACGGCAGCCCGTCGTCGCCGCGGATCGGCGACGTCCGGGTCTCCTTCCGGGTGGTGAAACCGACCGACGTGTCGATCGTCTCCCAGCAGGCGGGCGACAGCTTCCACCCCTACCAGGCGAAGGCCGGCGGCACTCTGGAGCTGCTCGAGCTCGGCACCGTCGCCTCGGAACAGATGTTCGCCACGGCCGAGCGCCAGAACACCCTGCTGACCTGGGCCCTGCGCCTGGGCGGCTTCCTGCTGATGGCGTTCGGCTTCAGCCGGATGCTCCGCCCGCTGTCGGTGCTGGCCGACGTGCTGCCGCCGGTCGGCAGCCTGGTGGGCGTCGGCCTCGGGCTGGTGTCGTTCCTCTTGGCGACGGTGCTCTCGCTGCTGACCATCGCCATCGCCTGGGTGGTCTACCGCCCGCTCCTCGGGATCAGCCTGATCGTCCTGGCGGTGGCGACGATCGTCTATCTGGTGATCCGGGCGCGGCGGGCGAAGCCGGTCGTTCAACCGGTAGGAGCGGCGGCCGGTGCGGGCACGGGGGACGGAGGGCTGCCGCCGATCCCGCCGCCGCCACCGCCGGCCTGACCGGCGGTCCGCCTCACTCCTCCGGCAGCAGATCGTCCAGGAAGCGCTGCCGGCGCTGCATGCGCTGGAGCTCGCGCCGCTGCTCCGGGGTGAGGACTCTGGCGACCCGCACCCGGGTGCGCCGCAGGATGGCCCGCACTTCGGGAACCATCCGGCGGCGCAGCGCGGTCACCTCGGTCCGGGTGTCGGCCAGGATCTCCTCGATCTGCTGCTTCTGGCTCGGCGTCAGGTCGAGGCGCCGCTCCAGGTTCCGGGCGACCGCCCGGGTGCCGAGCTCCGCCAGTCCGCCCGGCTCGCGCAGCTCGTGCAGGTAGAAGAGATGGGTGCCGAGGACCCCGGCCAGGACTCCGGCGAGGAACAGGCCCACGACGGCGATCACGGCGAGCGGCCGGCTCACGGTGTCCCCTCCGAGTCCCCTGCGCGGCTCACCCCGCCGCCCGCACCGGCCGGCGTGCCGGTCTCCGGCCCCTCGCCCAGCATCATCCAGTTGAACAGCGTGTCGTCGCTCGGGCGCTCGGTGAGCAGCAGCTCGGGCGCGGGCACCGGCGGTGTCAGCGGCGTCGGCGGCCGCAGGCTGAGCCAGCCGAGGGCGGCGAGCAGCGCCAGGGCGGCCGGCAGGGTGCGGAGCGCCGCCCAGCCGAGGGTCTCCGCCGTGCCCGGGCGGTGGCCGGAGATCTCCTCCAGCACCCGGGCAGCGAAGTCCGGTCCCGGTACCGGCGTCGAGGCGGGGCGGCCGAGCTCCTCATGGGCGAGCTCGAGGTCCCGGGCGAACCGGGCGCAGGCCGGGCAGCTCGCCAGATGGTCGGCGATCTCCGGCGAGCGCTCACCGTTCTCCAGGCGACGGCCCGGGTGACCGCCCAGACGACGGCGCACGACAAGGCAGGGAATGGGGTCGATCATCGGGGCTCCTCCTCCACGAGCTTACGGAGCTTGACACGGGCACGGTGGGCGCGCACCTTGACGTTGACACGGGTCCACCCGAGGGACTGGGCGATCTCGGCGACCGACCACTCCTCACCGTGCAGGAGCTGCAGGATGAAGCGGTCGGTGGCCGGAAGCCGGGCGAGCAGCCGCTGGACCTGCCGCCGGGCGTCGAGGCGCTCGTCCACCGGGCTGCCGTGCGGCGAGTCCGGAGCCATCGCGCCCTCCTCCGGCATCGGGTCCTCGGGCTTCGCCCGGCGCAGACGTTGGTAGCAGCAGTTGAGGCAGATCCGCGTCAGCCAGCTCTCGAACGGGGCGTCCCCCCGGTAGGAAGCCAGCTTCTCCCACGCCCGCAAGAAGGTCTCCTGGGCGACGTCCTCCACCTCCTGGTGCCGGCGGAAGAACCGGCCGGCGAGGCGAAAGACCCGTTGTTGATGGCGGCGGACCAGGGCACCGAACGCGGCCTCGTCGCCGTTGCGGCTGGCCGCGACCAGGCCGTCCTCGGACGTGCTGGTCTCGTCGGCGGTCCGGGTCCCCATGGTCGAGATCATCGCAGAGCACTCGAAGACCATCGTCTCTCTCCACCTCGGACGATGCTCCCGCGGGCCGTGCGGTTACACCCGGCGGCGACACCCGGCGGCCCTCGAACCTCCCGCGTCCACGCCTGTAACCGGCCGGGCGGCCGCCGCATCTTCGGAAGCGAGAGCGGCACGGCACGTGTCCGGGCCGCCTCCGCGGCGCACCCGTCGCGACCAGAACCGCTCAGACCCAAAGGAGCTTGCCATGACACTCCGTTTCGACCGCCGCGCTCGCAACCTCACCGCGGTCGTCCTCCTCGTCCTGCTGACCATCCCGGCCGTCGCGTTCGCCGCCGGCGCCCGTGGGCACCGCAACGGGCAGCGGCTCGGGGCGGGCCTCCAGCGAGTGATCGACCGCCTCGATCTGACCCCCGCGCAGACGCAGGAGATCAAGCACATCCTCGCCTCCCACAAGGACGAGGTGGCGACCGAGGCCGCCGCGGTCAAGGAGGCCCGACTAACGCTCTTCGCGGCGATCCACGGCGAGGTGTTCGACGAGACGGCGATCCGTGACGCCTCTGCCCGGGTCGGCGCGGCGGAGACCGAGCTCGCCGTGACCCGCGGCGAGATCTTCGACGAGATCCGCGCCGTGCTCACCCCGGAGCAGCAAGAAGAGCTCCAGCAGATCCTGTCCGACCTGCGCGACCTGATCGACTCCCTGATCGACACGGTCCAGGCCCGGCTCTCGCTGGTGACCGGGTAGGAAGGATCGGCCGCATCGGGTTGGCGCTGGCGGAGGGAGGCGCTAGGATCGGCGCACTGTCTTCGTCCAGCGCCAACCCGAGACCGCGGCCAGTCGGGCACGGGCTCGACCCCCCGATCCGCCGATCCGCCGATGAGCCCCGTGTCCAGGCCGCGCCCACCGCTCCGCCGCCTCGCCCGCCTCGCCGTCCCCCTCGTGGCCGCGGGGCTCTGGGCAGCGAGCCCGGGCCTCGGCGCCGCGACCGGCGGCGACCCGGTGCCGCCCGCCACCCCTCCGGAGGTCTCCGCCCCGTTGACCCAGACCGACCGACCGATCCCGTCGACCCCGTCCGCCCCGTCTGAGAAGACCGGCCAGTCCGCCGAGCCCTCGAAGCCCACGCCCGCACCTCGCACCCGGGTCGTGCTCCTCGGCACCGGCACTCCGAACGCCGATCCGAGCAAGTGGGGGCCGGCGGTCGCCGTGGTGGTGGACGGCCGGTCGTACCTGGTGGACGCCGGAGTCGGTGTCGTCCGCCAGGCCGCCGCCATGAAGGAGAGAGGGGTGCGGGGGCTCGAGCCCGAGGATCTCCAGCGGGTGTTCATCACCCACCTGCACTCCGACCACACCCTCGGCCTGCCCGACCTGATGCTGAGCCCCTGGGTGCTGGACCGGACCGTGCCGCTCGAGGTCTACGGGCCGCCCGGGATCGAGGAGATGACCCGCCACATCGTGGCGGCGTGGCGGGCCGACATCGACATGCGGCTCTACGGCCTGGAGCCCCAGTCCAGCCGAGGGTACGAGGCCGTCACCCACGTCATCGAGCCGGGGCGGATCTACCAGGACGACCTGGTGAAGGTGGACGCGATCCCCGTGGCCCACGGCTCCTGGCCGGAGGCGTACGGGTTCCGCTTCGAGACCCCGGACCGGACGATCGTGATCTCGGGCGACACGCGGCCGACCGAGACCCTGGCGACAGCGTGCGCCGGCTGCGACCTGCTGGTCCACGAGGTGTGCTCGGCCGAGCGGCTCGCCACCCGGCCCGAGACGTGGCAGACCTACCACCACGCCTTCCACACCACGACGGTGGAGCTGGCCCGGATCGCCGCGGAGGCGAAGCCGGGCCTGCTCGTCCTCTACCACCAGCTCTACTGGGGCGCGAGCGACGACGACCTGGTCCGCGAGATCCACGAGGCCGGATACCAGGGCCCCGTGGTCTCCGCCCGCGACCTGGACGTCTACTGACCGCGCCCCGAAGGGAGGGGGCGTGGGCGTCCCGCTCCCCCCGGAGATCCGGTCAGAGCCCCAGCGTGAAGCCCACCGAGTAGCCGGTGATGTCGCCGGAGTTGCGGCCGTCGAGCGCCTTGAAGGCGGCGGCGAACACGCCGACCGGCTGGTTGACCCGGACGAACACCTTGCCGCCGATGCGCTGGAACTCGTCCTGGTTGCCGGGGAAGGTGAAGCCATCGTCGCCGATGTCGCTGCCGCCGTTTGCGTAGTACTGCTGGTAGTAGCCGATCAGCGACACCCGCCCGATGCCGTAGCCGAGCTCGGTGTAGAGCGGGTAGCCGTCCGGCACGTCGCTGCCGCGCAGCTCGTAGCCCACCTGCTGGGAGAAGTAGAAGCTGCCGGCCTGGACCTGGTAGACCAGCCGCGCCAGGAAGTCGCTCGAGTGGTCGCCGATGCTCACCGGTCCGTCGCCGACGTAGTCGGACAGAGGCGTGCGCCCGCCGCCCGCGACCAGGATCGTCTGGCGCACCGAGGAGCCGGTCTCGAACAGCCGGAAGGCGACCAGCGCCTCGAGATCCTGGATGCCGCTCTCGCTCAGATGGTCGCTGCCGTCGCCGCTCGAATCGACGTAGGCGACGTTGCCGATCAGGTTCACCCGGTCGGTGATCCCGTAGCGGAACCAGAGCGACTCGGTCTTGTTCGTGACCTCTCCCAGGAACGGCGGGTTGGGACGCTTGACCGTCCCGCGCCAGAAGTGGTCGTACTTCTCGACCGTGTAGGAGAGCGCGAGGTCGGTGTGGCCCTTGGGGGCGAGGAAGCCGTTCAGGTCGAGGGCGTGCGCCGGGGGGGTGCAGGTCAGGGCGAGTGCCGCGACCAGGGTCGAACAGAGGGCGAAGCCGAGGCCCCGCCGGAAATGATCAGAAGGCACCAAAGTCCTCCTCCTTCAAACTGGGTTTCGTCGATGATCCCCGCCCGCGGCCCCCCAGGACCCGTCGAACCGTGTCGATCGGAGGTCGATCGCCACAGGTTCGACATCCTGTGGGGCCAGCGAACGGAGGCCTGCCAGGAGACCCGGCCCCCTACCGCAACGCCCGTGCCACACCGGGACCGGCCGACCGAGAGCCCCGCCGAGTGGATTTAACTCATTTGATGACAGAGACTTGAAGGACTTGACGCGATCTCGAGCCCCACCCGTGCCACCTCCGCCCCTCCCATAGGCCCTATGAAGAGCCTCTCTTCCCCTCCCTGGACGCGTCGACGAAGAGCCCGCCGCGACGGCGTTTCCGCACCCTCGTAACTTCTATGGCCGGCGATCGCTACGCCGTCCGGCGCACGGCCACGTCCCGCACTGTGTCGAAATCCCGGCCGCCCGTTCGACCAGGGGTTAGAGTGCGGAATCGCCGGCCGGCTCGAGCCTGCGGCGCCCCGCGAGACGCCCCTCGACAGGGGCCCAACGACCACGAGGAAGGTGCAATGAACTACCTCTGTCTGGCGTACTACGACGAGATCGCCTTCGACGCCCTCGCGGCCGGCGAGCTCGAGGCCCTCGGCGCCTCCTGCCGCCGCCACGACGAGGCGCTGCGATCGACCGGCCAGGTATTGGCCCAGGCGTCGCTCGGCCCGCCGGACGCCGCCTCGATCCTCCACCCCAGCGGCGGCGAGATCACGATCACCGACGGACCGTTCACCGAGACCAAGGAGCAGATCGGCGGCTTCTTCCTGATCGAAGCGCGCGACCTCAACGACGCCATCCGCGTCGCCTCCAAGCACCCGGCAGCCCACCTGGGCGAGAACCTGGGCTGGGCGATCGAGGTGCGGCCGATCGAGCACTTCGAGCCAGCCGCCGGCGGCACCACGCTGGGATCGGAGACGCCCGGGGCATGACCGAAGGCTTCCCCCAGGACGTGCAGCAGGTGATCGACGCGGTCTACCGCGCCGAGTCCCGGCGCGTCCTGGCGACGCTGATCCGCCTGCTGGGCGACTTCGACCTCGCCGAGGAGGCGCTCCACGACGCCTTCCGCGCGGCGCTCGAGAGCTGGCCGCGGGACGGGGTGCCCGGAAACCCGACGTCCTGGCTGATCAGCGCCGGACGGTTTCGGGCGATCGACCGCCTGCGGCGCAACGCCCGGTTCGACCCCCTGGACACGGACCGCCTGCCGGAGGCGGCCACAGCCGAGGAGGCGGAGGTGTGGGACGGAGAGACCATCCACGACGACCAGCTCCGGTTGATCTTCACCTGCTGCCACCCGGAGCTCGCGGCCGACGCCCGGATCGCCCTGACGCTGCGCTCGGTCTGCGGCCTGACCACCGAGGAGATCGCCCGCGCCTTCCTGGTGCCGGCGCCGACGCTCGCCCAGCGCATCGTCCGCGCCAAAGCCCGCATCCGCAAGCGCCGGATCCCCTACCAGGTCCCCGACCCCGCCGACCTGCCGGAGCGGCTCGACGCGGTGCTGCGCGTGATCTACCTGGTGTTCAACGAGGGCTACTCCGCGTCGTCGGGGCCGGAGCTCACCCGGGCGGACCTCTCCGGCGAGGCGATCCGGCTCGGCCGGCTGCTGGTCGACCTGCTCGACGAGCCGGAGGCGGTCGGCCTGTTGGCGCTGATGCTGATCCAGGAGTCGCGACGCCTCGCCCGCACCGGACCGGACGGCGAGCTGGTGCTGCTCGACGACCAGGACCGCGGGCTCTGGAACCGGTCGATGATCGCCGAAGGGCTCTCCCTGGTCGAGCGCGCCCTCGGCGCGCGCCGGGTCGGGCCCTACTCTCTCCAGGCGGCGATCGCCGCCGTCCACGCCGAGGCCACGACCCCGGCGGAGACCGACTGGGTGCAGATCGTCGGCCTCTACGACGTGCTGCTGCGCCTCGAGCCGTCTCCCGTGGTCGAGCTCAACCGGGCCGCCGCCGTCGCCATGCGCGACGGCCCCGCGGCCGGCCTCTCCCTGGTCGACGACCTGCTCGACCGCGGCGTGCTCGACGACTATCGCCTCTCCCACGCGGTGCGTGCCGACCTCTGCCGGCGGCTGGGACGGACCGCCGAGGCGCGGGCCGCCTACGAGCGGGCGCTCGAGCTCACCGAGCAGGGGACCGAGCGACGCTTTCTCGAGCGGCGGCTGCGGGAGCTGGATCGGGCGCCGGCCCCTGACCCCGGCCCCTGACCCTCTACTCCGCCTCGAGGACCTCGGTCGGCTCCACCTGGCCGGCCCGGCGCGCCGGCAGCCAGGCGGACGCTCACCGAGCGCATGCCGGGCGGCATCTCCCGCCCTTCGAGCGCGAAGCCGAGGCCGACGTCCCCCGGCGTCATCGGCGCCCGGCTCATGGCGGCCGCCGCGGAGACCCCCGGGACGGCGCGGATCACCGGCAGCACTCCGACGAGCAGGGTGGTCAGCGCCGCCAGCCCCAGGGCGAAGGCGAGCACCGGGCCGTCGACCGTGGCGCCGGCGGTCCGCGGGATCGCGTCGGACAGCATCCCGCCGGCCAGCTCGCGCACCGCCCACCAGGCCCCCTCGACTCCGAGGAGGCCGACGACGGTGGCCGGCCCCTGCCCGAGCCGGACCGTCCGACCGACGACCCCGGGATCGCCGCCGAACCGGCTCTGCCAGAGGCGGTGGCTCAGGATCGCGACGGGCGGGCGCCCCGGAAGCCGGGCCTCCGGGGCGAAAGCGGTTCCGAGGGCGGGTTCGACCCCGAGCAGGTCGAAGTACTTCGGGCTGACCCGGAGGCCGGGCACCTCCGATCGAGCGCTACTGGATCGGATCCGCCGGGCAGACGCAGGCGTTGTTGGAGCAGACGCCCTGGCCGCAGGTACAGACGCCGG
Organism: uncultured Acidobacteriota bacterium; assembly: GCA_963843755.1. GTDB lineage: Bacteria > Acidobacteriota > Thermoanaerobaculia > Multivoradales > DATKCC01 > CAWJLS01. The sequence continues at coordinate 199,503 of CAWJLS010000005.1, read as the reverse complement.
GGGCGGCACAATCGCTCTCCTTGACGCACGGCGACCCGGTGCCGCCACAGCTCGGTCCGCTGCAGTACGTGCGCACACCGTCGCACTCGACCCAGCCGTAGCCGTCGGAGCCCTGGGAGCAACCATGACGAAACAGGCTCCCGCAGGAGATCGACGAGGGCGGCGGATAGGCGCAGCTCCGCGTGACGTGGCAGCCGCTCGGTTGCGGCCCGATGTCGGCCGGAACCGGCTTTTGGGCAGGCGCTGCGGAGGCCGCGGCGAGGTCGGACGTCTGGTGGACGGCGGGCTCCCCGTCGGCGGACGCCTTGACGAGAGTGGGTGCGACGGCGACGGCGGCGATCGCCACGAGCACGAGGATCATCCGTTTGGGTCTCATCAGCTCCTCCGTGGTTGGAGGGATGGCGCAGGGCTTCGCAGACCACCCCCTCTTTTTCAGTCGATTTCCCTCAATAAAAGAAGTGCTGCCGGGCTAAAGAACTGGGACGCCGGACTGGGCGGCTCAGGCAGGCAAGGTCGGCACAAACGGAATCCGGCGAGCCATGGGGAACCTCCTGGGACGGATTGTTTCCAACGGGAGTGCGGCGCTACCCTTCCACCAACCGGTGCCGCCCATGGTGGGAGAGAGGCTCCGGTCGACTCAGACCCCATGCTCACCTGGACCACAGCCTCCGCCCTGTTCGCCGCCGGCCTGGTCGCCGGCGTCCTCAACGTGATCGCCGGCGGCGGGTCGTTCCTGACCCTGCCGGTGCTGATCTTCACCGGCCTGCCGGCGACCGTCGCCAACGCCACCAACCGGGTCGGCATCCTGATCCAGAACGTCGGCGCGGTGTGGGGCTTCCACCACCACCGAAAGCTCGACTGGCGCTGGACGACGCTCACCGCCGTGCCCGCCGCGGTGGGGGCCCTTGGCGGCACCTGGCTCGCCCTGCTGATCTCCGATGACACCTTCCGCAAGGTGCTCGCCTTCGTGATGATCGCCGTCACGCTCTGGACGCTGTTCACCGGCGACCGGCGCGGGGGTGACCGCGTGGAGGCCGGCGACGAGGGGCTGCCCCGCCCCGCCGGGCGGCGGGCCGCGGCGCTCGCCCTGGGATGCTTCGCCGTCGGGGTCTACGGCGGGTTCGTCCAGGCCGGGGTCGGCTTCTTCATCCTTGCCGTCCTCGGGCTCGCCGGGCTGGACCTGGTCCGCGGCAACGCGCTCAAGGTGCTGATCATCCTGCTGTTCACCACCCTGTCCCTGGGCATCTTCGCCTGGCAGGGGAAGGTCGAGTGGCTGCCAGGGCTGGTGCTCGCCGCCGGCAACTTGCTGGGCGGCCAGATCGGGGTCCACCTGACGGTGCTCAAGGGGCACCGCTGGGTCCGCACGGTGGTGACGGTGGCGGTGGTGGTCTTCGCGATCCTCCTGCTGGTGCGCGGCTAGGAGCTGGCGAAGCGGGATCGAATGCCCACGCGGTTCGCCGTGCGATACGCTTCCGCCCCGAGCCGCTCGCAGCCTTCCATGCACGACTGCACCATGCCCGCCAATCCGCTCACTCGACGACCCTTCGACGACCGAGGTAGACCGCAATGAGCCACCGTGTCTTCTCCGGCATTCAGCCGTCCGCCCAGATCCACATCGGCAACTACTTCGGCGCCATCCAGAACTGGGTCCGGCTCCAGGACGAGCACGACTGCATCTACTGCATCGTCGACTACCACGCCATCACCCAGGCGATCGAGCCCAAGGAGCTGCCGCGGCGCTCCCTCGACCTGGCGGGGGATCTCATCGCCTGCGGCATCGACCCGAAGCGCTCGATCCTGTTCGTCCAGTCCCACGTCCCCGAGCACACCGAGCTCGCCTGGGTGTTCAACTGCGTCGTCTCCTACGGCGACCTGACCCGCATGACCCAGTTCAAGGAGAAGTCGGAGCAGTCGGACTTCGTCAGCGGCGCGCTGTTCACCTACCCGGTGCTCCAGGCGGCGGACATCCTGCTCTACAAGGCCTCCCGCGTGCCGGTCGGCGAAGACCAGATCCAGCACCTGGAGCTGACCCGCCGGATCGGCCGCCGGTTCAACAACGTGGTCGACCGCGAGTACTTCCCCGAGGTCGAGCCGTTCCTCACCCCGGGCAGCCGGATCATGTCGCTCGCCGACCCGACCAAGAAGATGTCGAAGAGCCTCGGCCCGGCCCACTACCTGGGGATCACCGAGGATCCGAAGGCGGCCTGGAAGAAGCTCCGCTCGGCGGTGACCGACGTCGGCGGCGACGCGGAGGGCGAAGAGATGAGCCCGGGCGTGGCGAACCTCTTCGGCCTGCTCAAGCTGACCGCCCCCGAGGAGGTGGTCGAGGAGTACCTGGCGCGCTACCGCTCGGGCGAGCCGATGTACGGCGACCTCAAGAAGGGGCTGCGCGATCACCTGGAGGAGACCCTCGGCCCGATCCGGGAGCGCCGCGCCGCCCTCGCGGACGACGAGATCCGGGAGATCCTCGAGGACGGGGCCGAGCGGGCCGGCGCCATCGCGTCGAAGACCATGGCCGAGGTCCGCGATCTGCTGGGCGTCGGCGCGCCGGTGCTCCGGCGTCTGTAGTCCCCTCCCCACGACCCGGCTCCAGGGAGACGGCCGGCGCCTGGCAGAGGACGCGTGATCAAAGGAGATCGAGCGCTATAATCCGAAGGCCGTTGCCGGCCCCTGTCCACCGACGCGTCACGCCCGGCCCCACCCCGCAGCGAGCCGTCGATCCGGTCCGACCGCGGGCTCGGTGCCGACGCAACCCATACCTGAGGAGTGGAGGAGAGATCATGCGAATCGACCGACGCGTTCCGATCTTGTTCGTCACCCTGCTCTGCGCCCTGGCCGTCGTAGCCGCCCCGGCCGTCGCCCAGGAGCACCCCGAGCACCCCACAGAGCAGGCTGAGAAGATGCCTCCGCCGATCACCAAGGACGCCCTCGCCCACGCTATCCGCGCCCACGTCAACAAGGTGGCGCAGGACCACGACGGTGCCTACCCGCTCCAGGACCCGGAGACCGGCCAGGCCCTCCAGCTCAAGCTCGAGAAGGTCCACAAGGAGCGCCTGGCCCGCACCGCTCCGGACACCTACTTCGCTTGCGTCGACTTCGACGCCCCGGACGGCACCACCTACGACGTCGACTTCTTCATGAAGGGCACCCAGGCCAACGACCTCGCGTTCCAGAAGTTCTCGATCCACAAGGTGAACGGCGAGCCCCGCTACACCTGGTACGAAGAGGACGGCACCTGGAAGACCAAGCCGGCAGGCGAGGACTCAAAGCACCCGAACAAGCCCCCACGCGGCTGAGCGGGAGCGGCCCACCGACGGGGCTCCGGTCCCGGATCGTCCGCGGCGCGAGCCGCGACGAGAAGGCCCATTCACGGGAAGTCCGCACCCGAACAATGTCCGTACGCCTCTCCAAGGAGAACACGATGCGACGCTGGAACGCCCTCTTCGCCCCTCTCGCGCTGATGCTGATCCTGCTCGCCTCGGCGGCGGCCGCCGACACCGCGAAGCCGGCCGAACGCAGCTTCGACTTCACCTACCGGGCGACGGTTCAGGTGCCCGAAGGCGCCGGCCGGGTCCGCATCTGGATCCCGTACCCCCACGACACGCCGGCACAGAAGGTGGAGGTGACCTCGGTCGACGCGCCCTACCCGGTGCGGATCGAGACCGAGCCCGAGTACGGCAACTCGATCCTCTATCTCGAGGCCGACCACCCGAAGGCCGGCACGATTCCGATCGTGATGGAGGCGCGGGTCCAGCGCACGGAGGAGCTCGCCAAGGACCTGCCGCCCGGGGATCCGAACGCCGCGCTCCCCGACGGCATCAAGCGCTGGCTCGAGCCGGACCGGCTGGTGCCGATCGACGGGCGGATCGCCAAGCTCGCCAAGGAGGTCACCGACGGCAAGAAGACGGAGCTCTCCGAGGCGCGGTCGATCTACGACTACGTGGTCGACACCATGAGCTACGACAAGAGCGGCGAGGGCTGGGGCCGCGGCGACATCTACTGGGCGTGTGACATCAAGCGTGGCAACTGCACCGACTTCCACGCCCTGTTCACCGGCCTGAACCGGGCGGTCGGCATCCCGGCCCGCTTCTCCATCGGCTTCCCCATCCCGCCGGACCGGGGCCACGGCGAGATCGGCGGCTACCACTGCTGGGCGTCGTTCTACCTGCGTGGGTACGGCTGGGTGCCGGTGGACGCGTCCGAGGCCAAGAAGCACCCGGACAAGCGGCAGTACTTCTTCGGCGCCCACGATGAGAACCGGGTCGAGCTCAGCCGCGGCCGGGACCTGGTGCTCTCCCCGAAGCAGGACGGAGAGCCGCTCAACTTCTTCGTCTACCCCTACGTCGAGGTGGACGGCAAGGCGTGGTCGAAGGTCGACCACAGCTTCGAGTACCGGGACGTGGCGACGCCGCCCGCCGAGCCCGCCGCCGGCCGCTGAGAGGGGATGGGGAGCGATCAGCCGACCGCGCAGGTTCGGAACCCCGACCAGACGTCGCACCGGTCCGGGGTGTAGTAGTTGCGCCAGGTGGAGCGGAGCAGCCGGCCGCGGGTCGCCCAGCAGCCGCCGCGCAGCACTTTGTGGCCGCTGAACCAGGGCTCCGAGTACTCCCGGTAGGGGCCGGGCGAGAACCCCGGGTAGGGCCGGAAGTCGCTGGCGGTCCACTCCCAGACGTTGCCGATCATCTGCCGGCAGCCCGAGGGTGCGTCGCCCGCGGGCAGGGCGGCCACGTCCACCGCGCCGCCCGCCGCGAGGCCACCCCAGTCGACGTTGGCCCGCGCCCCCTCCCCACCGCTCTCGCCGCGCGCAGACGGCCCGCCCCACCCGCCGCCCCAGGGCAGGTAGGCCTTGGGAGGCGCGCCGGTCGCCGCCGCCTCCCACTCCGCCTCGCTCGGCAGGCGCCGCCCCGCCCAGCGGCACCACGCCTCGGCCTCGAACCAGCTCACGTGGAGCGCCGGCCGGTGCGGTTCGAGCGGTCCCCAGCGGTCGAACACCCGGCGCTCCCAGCCCTCGCCTTCCCGCGCCGTGCCGGCGGCGCGGCGCCAGTAGACCGGATGCTCGGCCCCGGTCTCCTCGCGCCAGCGCCAGCCCGCGTCGCTCCACAGCTCGCGCCGCCGGTAGCCGCCGTCGTCGGTGAAGGCCGCGAGCTCCGCCTGGGTCACCGGCGCCCGGGCGATGCGGAACGGGGCCAGCTCCACCGGGTACTCCCACTGCTCGTTGTCGAGGGTGAACGGGTACTCGCGCGGCGCTCCGAGGAGGTAGGTGCCTCCCGGGACCGCCACGTCTCCGGGCAGGGGCCCGGCGTCCCCGGCTGTCGCCTGCACCGCCAGCGACGGGGCCGGCCAGCCGTGGGTCTGGCGGGTGTAGGTGAACGCCTCCGTGTGCATGTCCTCGTGGGCGACCGAGAGCATGACCAGCTCCCGCTCGGCGGTCGTCAGGCCGCGCCCGCGGGCCGCGTCGAGGCGGTCGACCACCCGGTCGCGCACGGTCTCCAGGTAGGCGACGGTCTCGTCCCGCGGCGGCAGGGCCAGGTCCCACCGGTGATCGTGGGGAATGGCGATCGAGTCCCACAGGGCGTCGCCGTCGCCGCGCACCGGCGGCCGGCCGCCGAGGATGCGCAGGACGAGCTTCTCCTGGAACCAGCCGACGTGCCCGATCTCCCACAGCAGCGGGTTGACGATCCCCAGTTGGGGACCGAGCAGATCGCGGTCGGAGAGGTCTGCCACCAGCTCGAAGGTCTTACGGCGCGCGTCGATCACCTGCTCGATCAGCTCTTCGGCGCAGGCCGGAGGCGGCGTCCACCGCGGCGAGGGGGCCATACGGGCTCAGTATACGGTCTGCGGCCGCCGGCCATGCCATACAATGAGCGGCATCCATGAGCCCTTCGAACCACACGAAGACCGCGAAGAAGATCCTCGTCGTCGACGACGAGGAGGCGATGCGCGAGGTGCTCCAGGTCCGGCTCACCGGCTGGGGATACCAGGTCGCGGTGGCGTCCGACGGCGCCGAAGGCCGTAGGCTGTTCGAGCGCTTCAGCCCCGACCTGGTGCTCACCGACGTCGTCCTCCCCGACACCGAGGGCACCGAGCTCCTCCCCTTCTTCCTCGACCGCGACCCCGACCTGCCGGTGATCCTGATGACCGCCTACGGCAGTGTCGAGAAGGCGGTCGAGGCGATGAAGGAGGGGGCGCGCGACTTCCTCACCAAGCCGATCGACTACGGCAACCTCAAGGCGGTGATCGACGACGCCGAGCGCACCACCGGTATCCGGCGGACCACCCGCGAGCTCGACTCGGCGCTCCAGGAGGAGGACCGGAGCGTCGGCGAGATGATCGGCGAGGGCGAGGCGATGGAACGGATCTTCGAGCAGATCCGCCAGGTCGCGGCCACCGATGCGCCGGTCTTCATCACCGGCGAGAGCGGCACCGGCAAAGAGCTCTGCGCCCGGGCGATCCATCGCCTCAGCCGCCGGTCCGACCAGCCGTTCATCCCGGTCAACACGGCGGCCATCCCCTCCGAGCTGATGGAGAGCGAGATCTTCGGCCACGAGAAGGGGGCGTTCACCGGCGCCATCGACAGCCGCCCGGGCTGCTTCGAGATGGCCCACGGCGGCACGCTCTTCCTCGACGAGATCGCCGAGATGCCGCTGGCGCTCCAGCCGAAGCTGCTGCGGGTGTTGGAGGACGGCCGGGTCCGGCGCCTCGGCGGCAAGCAGGAGCGCCAGCTCGACGTGCGCCTGGTCGCCGCCACCAACCGCGAGCCGCGCGCGGCGATCGCCGAGAAGCTTCTGCGCGAGGACCTCTTCTACCGGCTGAACGTCTTCCAGATCGAGCTGCCGCCGCTGCGCGCCCGGGGCGACCTGCCGCTGCTGGCCCAGCACATCCTCCTGCGGCTCAACGAGCGCCACGGCACCGAGGTCGAAGGCCTGGGCGAGGAGGCCGCGCGCACGCTCGCCGCCTACTCCTGGCCCGGCAACGTGCGTGAGCTGCGCAACATCCTCGAACGGGCGGTCGTGCTGGCCAAGGACGGCTGGATCGAGCCGGTGCACCTGCCGCCTTACGTGCGCAACCCGGAGGTCACGACCGCGATCGTCGGTGACCGCCTGGTACTCCCCCTGGACACGACGGTCGCCGAGGCCGAGAAGCGGCTGATCCTGGAAACCCTGGAGCGCACGGACCAGAACAAGGCGGAGACCGCCCGGCGCCTCGGCATCGACGTCAAGACCGTCCGCAACAAGCTCAAGTCGTACGGGATGATGTGAGACTCGTCACCAAGGTCGCGGTCGGCTTCGCCCTCCTGCTCGCCCTGATGACGGTCGCCGGCTGGCGGCTGCTGACCGTCATCGACCGGCTCCACGCCGACAACCGCCAGCTCTCCCGGATCAGCTTCCGGGTCGCCGATCTCGGGCGGCAGATCCGGACTACCCTCGACGTGCTCGACGAGTTCGGTGAGAAGTTCCTCGCCCTGGGCGGCGACCGCCGCTACTTCGCCAGCCTGGAGCAGTACCGGGCCGACGTCAGCGCCGACCTGGCGCGGCTCGAGGCGCTCGACGTCTCCGCCGAGGAGCGCGACGAGGTCGACCGCCTGGCGAGCCTGTGGGCGGCCTACCTCAAGGAGATCCCGCCGCGCGAGCACGCGGTCCTGGACGTGCAACGCTCCGTCCCCCTCGACCGGACCGGCCTGGCGGCCCTCGGCGCCGACCAGGCCGATCACCTGGGACGGATCGACTCCCAGCTCGAATCGCTCCTCGACGTCTCCCGGACGACCATGGAGCGACGGGTCACCGAGAGCGCCGCCGACGCCCGCCAGGCGGCCGGCACCGCCCGGCTGGCGGCGGCGTTCGCCCTGGCGGTGGCGATCTTCCTGTCGGTGACCCTCATCCTGTCGATCCGCCGGCCGCTGGCCCAACTGACCCGCGGCACCCGGGTGCTGGCCGAAGGCGACTTCACCCACCGGGTGCCGGTCTCCGGCAGCCCGGAGCTCGCCTCCCTGGCGGAGGACTTCAACTCCATGGCCGAGCGGCTGGGCGAGCTCGACCGCCTCAAGCAGGACTTCATCGCCGGCGTCTCCCACGACCTGCGGGCACCCCTCGCCTCCATGGAGGAGACGACGCGGCTGCTGCTCGAAGGGCTGGCCGGGCACATCGGGCCCCAGCAGCGGCGCATGCTCGAGATCAACCTGCGGGCCAACGAGCGGCTGTCGGCGATGATCGGCGACCTGCTCGACCTGCGCCGCCTGACCTCGGCCAAGGTCGAGTACGAGATCGCGCGCCACGACGGCGCGAGCCTGGCCCGGGCCGCCGTGACCGAGGTCGAAGAGCTCGCCCGGCGCAAGGACTTGACCCTGACGGCGGACGTCTCGCCGCGGCCGATGCCGCTCGAGGCGGACCGGGCGCTGCTGCTCCAGGCGCTGCGCAACCTGCTCACGAACGCGGTCAAGTTCACGCCGAACGGCGGGGCGATCGGCCTGCGCGCCGCCCCCGCCGCGGCGTTCGAGGGGCGTGCCGGCGACGGCGCGGCGGCGGACGAGGACGGCGTCGTGTTCGAGGTCTGGGACTCCGGCCCCGGCGTTCCGGACGCCGCCAAGCGGCGGATCTTCGAGCGCTTCTATCGTAGCGACCCGGACCGCAAAGGGCGCCAGGGAACCGGGTTAGGATTGGCCATCGCGCGGACGATCGTCCAGGACCACGGTGGCGACCTGTGGGTCGAAGACCGTGCCGGCGGCGGCAGCCGCTTCCTGGTCCACCTGCCCACGTCCCGACCGCGGGACGACGGCGGCCGAGGAGGTGAGTCATCGAAAGCAGAGTCTGTGTGACCGGCGCTCCGGATCGCCGCCCCCGCGCTGCGCGCGCCGGGCTCGCCCGGCTCCCCCGGCTCCCCTTGCCCGCCCTGGCAGGAGGGGTCGTGCTCTGCGCGCTGCTCGCGGGGACGCTCACCGGGTGCAAGAGCTTTTCCCGTCCGCAGCCCCAGGGCCCACCCGCTGGCCCGGTCCCGGCGCCGCAGGTCCTGGACCCCGAGCTGCGGCCGGGCGCCCTGCTCGATCAGGCAGACTCCTTCTACGAGGCGAGCGACTACCAGGCCGCCGCCCAGGCCTACAGCCTGGTGCTCGAGCGCGGTGCCGGCGGGGACACCGACCGGGTGCTCTTCCGCCTCGCCATGATCCACCTGCTGCCGGGGAGCCCGGTAGCCGATCCGGACGCCGCCCGGGACTACCTCGGCCGCCTGCTCGAAGGCTACCCGGACAGCCCGTTCGCCGAGCCGGCCCGCCTGGTGCTCGACCTCCAGGACCGGGTCGACACGCTCGACGCACGCTCGACGGAGCAGGCCCACAAGATCGACCAGCTCACCGAGCAGCTCGAGGCGCTCAAGCGGATCGATCTCGAGCGCACCAAGCCGCCGCCCCGGCGCTGAGCGCGCCGGGCCCGGCCACCCTCACCCCATCCACCCGACCTCGTCGGCCCAACCTGGCCGACCCACCCCACCCGGCTCCCCCCGCCGGCCGGACCGGTCGATCGAACGAAGGAGTCCGGGTCGCGGGAAATTCTCCCCGGAAGAACCCCGCATCCTCGCCCCGACGCCGACCTCCCGGCGCCGGCCACGCCCGGGACCACGGCACGAGCCACACCGTAACCCGTTGAAAAGATAGGGATATCCGTCGATCGCCCGCCTCCCCCTCAGGCCTTCGAGCGGGGCGGCACGCCCCTTGCGCTCCTCCGTGGATCGAACGCGGCAGAGCCGCACACACCACGCAAGGAGATCGATCGTGCCCCATGACCCCATCCACTCCCATTCGGCCCGCCGTCCGCTTCGCTCGACAGCGGCTGTCGTCGCTCTCGCGATCCCCCTGTCCCTGCTGACCCTTCTGGCCACGCCCGCGCCCGCCCGGGCTCAAGTCGACTTCGGCGTCCGCGGCGGCGTCTACTCCGACGACGGCGACCCGTTCCTGGGCGCCGAGCTGCTCGGCAACTTCCACGGCACCCGCTGGTACTACAACCCGAACGTGGAGGTGGTCTTCGTCGACCCGGGCAGCCTGGTGACGGCCAACGCCGATTTCCACTTCGACGTGCCGACGAACGGGCCGTTCGACGTCTGGCTCGGCGCCGGTGGCGCCCTGGTCTTCCGCGACTACGGCAACGACGGACGCCGCCATCGCGACAACAGCACCACCGACCCGGGCCTCAACCTGATCGCCGGCCTCGGCTTCAACCCGAGGGGCGATGTCCGGCCCTACATCCAGGGCAAGCTCTTGCTCTCCGACGACAGCCAGGCGGTCCTGGCGTTCGGTCTGCGGTTCTTCTGAGTCTTCCCGGAAAGGACACGACATGATTCACACACAGGAAGCCAGCCGGGAGCACGTCCGCCCCCTCCTGCTGCTCGCCCTGGCGGCGTTGGTGATCGTCGCCGCAGCCGGCTTCGCCAACCTGTGCACGACCTACTCCTCCGGCGCTCACCGGGTCGCCGCCCGGACCGTCCCCGCGGACGGCCCGGCGGTCGGGACGCCGGACGACGCGTCGAAGGCGCAGGTCCACGACGCGATCCTGCGCTTCGAGATCAAGTCGAAGCTCCTCGGGGCCCTCGGCTGGGACGCCGTGGGTATCGACGTCGACGCCCTCGACGGCCGGGTCCTGCTGACCGGCCAGGTCCCGGACCAGCCGAGCCGTGAGCGAGCCGGAACGATCGTCGAGAAGATCGATGGGGTCCAGCGGGTCGACAACCGGCTCGTCCTGGCCGACGAGAGCGTCGCGCAGAACGGCAAGCCCACCGGCCAGGCGGCGGACGGCCGACTCCCCGAAGCCGAGAGCGAGGTCCGCGACGCGCTGCTCGAGTCCCGCCTCAAGGCGCGGCTGCTCGAGCAGATCGGGCGCCACGCCCTGGGCGTCGAGATCGAGGCGACGAGCGGCGTGGTGACGCTCCGCGGCCGGCTCGACGACGACGCCCAGGAGAGGATCGTGCTCGAGACGGTGAGCAAGAGCCCGGGGGTCACGCGGGTGGTCAACCGGCTCGAAACCTAGTTGCCGGCCTCCGACTTCTCCCCCAGAGGCAGGAGCGGGCGCCCCCGGCCGTCGGCGCTCATCTCGGCCTCCCGGGGCAGGACGCCGACGTGGATGCCGCTGGGGTGCTCGGCCGAGCGGTAGACCCGGTGGGTCGCCGGGATGAAGTCGGCCTCGCTGGCGGCGAAGATGTTCGGCACCCAGCCCTGGGGATTGCGGTCGATGAACGGGAACCAGGTGCTCTGGACCTGCACCATCAGCCGGTGGCCGCGCAGGAATGTATGCAGGATGTCGTGGAGCTCGAAGGAGACCCGCGTCACCTCGCCCGGCTCGAACGGCACCGGCCGCTCGAAGCTCTCCCGGAACCGCCCGCGCATGACCTCGGCCCGCACCAACCGCTGGACCCCGCGCAGATCGCCGTCCTCGGGCACCGGACGCTTTTCGACGAACCGTGGCTCGTCCTCCGGGAAGACGTCGATCACCTTGACCACCCAGTCCGCGTCCCGGCCGGTGGTGGAGACCCAGAGATCCGCTGTCATCGGCCCGGCCAGGGTCAGGTCGTCCGCGAGCGGCTCGCTCTCGTAGACCAGGACGTCCGGGCGCCAGGCGGCGAACCGCTGGTCCTCGGTCATGTAGTCCCTGGCCCAGTGGGTGGTGATCTCCATGGTGTAGGGCACCGGCTTCGACGGGTCGGAGACGAAGGCGTCGGACGCTTCCTCACCCGGACTGGCCGAGCCGGGTGAACCGGCCATACCGCCCCCGTCCGGCGCGCTGGCGGACCCATCCGCCGCCGGCGGGGTCTCAGCCATCCCGTCCGGCGCGGCTGGCGCGGCCAGCGCGGCCGAGTCCGCCGGCGGGTCGAAGCCGAGACCGTGGCCGCCCCCCAGGTAGAGAGTGCGCTGCTCGATCCCGTGCGGCGGCCAGGCGTCGAACCGGCGCCAGCGGTTGGCCCCGGTCTCAAATACCAGCGCCTCCGGCAGGTGGGGATCCTCCGCCCCCTTGAGGTAGTGGCGGAAGAACGGCAGCTCCACGTGGTCGCGGTAGTAGGCCGAGGTCTCGAAGCCGAAGTCGGCCTCCCCCAGCTTGCGTCCGTCGCTCCGCGCCCAGCCGCCGTGGGGCCACGGCCCCATGACCAGCACATTCGAGATGCCCGGGTTCTGGCGCTCGATCGCCCGGTAGGTGGCGAGGGGTCCGTACAGGTCCTCGGTGTCGAACCAACCGCCGACGGTCATCACCGCCGCGCCGACCCCCTGGAGGTTGGGCAGAATGTTCCGTGACTGCCAGAACTCGTCGTAGTTCGGGTGCTCGGTCATCGCGTTCCAGAACGCGACCTGGTCGTGGAAGTAGCGCGTGTTGGCGTTGGACAGCGGCCCCAGGCCGAGGAAGAAGTCGTAGCCGTCCTGCGTCCCGTGGTCGAAGAAGTCAGCCCGCTCGCTGGTCGGCTCCGGCCGGGGCTGGCCGAAGATCGAGAAGAAGTCGAACGACAGCGGCAGGACGAACGCGCCGTTGTGGTGCATGTCGTCCCAGAACCAGTCGGCGATCGGCGCCTGAGGCGAGACCGCGACCAGAGCCGGGTGGGAGTGGATCGCCCCGGCGGCGGCGTAGAAGCCGGGGTAGGAGATCCCCCACATGCCGACCTTGCCGTTGTTGCCCGCGACGTGGTGGATCAGCCAGTCGATGGTGTCGTACGTGTCGGTCGACTCGTCGGTCTCGCCGGGATCCGGAGTGCTCTCCGGGCGCATGTTGACGAACGTCCCTTCCGACAGAAACCGCCCACGCACGTCCTGGAGGACGAAGATGAACCCGTCCCGCTCATAGGCCGGCGACGGCCCGATCACCGGGCGGTACTGATCCGCCCCGTAGGGCATGACCGCATAAGGAGTCCGCTCGAACAGGATCGGGTAGGTCTTGCCGGCACCGGCGTCGTTCGGCACGTAGATCGCCGTGAACAGCTTGACGCCGTCGCGCATCGGGATGCGCTCCTCGTACTTGGTGTAGTGGGAGCGGATATAGGCGGCGTTCGCGTCGTCCGGCCCCTGAGCCCGGGCGGCGGGAGGGGCTCCGAGGACGACGGCGAGGACGGCGGCGAGGACCAGTAAGACGACGGCTGCGTAGGGCGGGGCGGACGGCGACGTCCGCCGGTCGGGTCGGCCGGCTTGGCCACTGGGGGCGATGATGAAGAACATGGCTCTGAGCTTATCGCCTTCACCGCCCGATCGATCAGCCGCCCCGTCCCGGAAACGGCCGCGGCGGCGAGGCCGGGGCCGCCCCGGCGGGTGGCGCGCCCAGGACCGATCCGTCCTAGCCTCGGGCCAGATCGACCGTGCTCGCACCCCGCCCAGCGCTCCCCGCCGCCGCGCGACTCGTGCTCGCGCTCGTCGTCCTATGCTCGTGGCTGGCCCCGCCGGCGGCTCGCGCCCAGTCGAGCTCCGACCTGCGGTGGGTCGAAGTGGAGATGACGGTCGACGGAGCCGGCCGGGCCGAGGTCACCTATCAGGCACGCTGGCGGACCTCCGGCTCGATGCACGGGTTCTACGTCCAGGGCACCGCCGCACCGCCCCGGTTAACCGGCGGTGACGCCTCCCTCCCCGACGGCCGCACGGTACCGCTGTCGATCACGCCCGCGGGCAGCGGCCGGTGGGACGTGGTCCTCGCAGAAGGCGAGGCTTGGGGCCCCGGCGAGGCCACCTACACCTTCTCCTACCGGGCCGACCTGGCGGCCGCCGGCCGCGTCGCCCCGACCATCGGGGCGCAAGGCGAGGCGCTGGTGGTGTTCAACTGGGCGCCGGTCCAGTGGGACGAGCCGCTCGAGCACGAGACCCTGGTCGTCCACTTCCCCACCGTCGCCGCTCCGGCTCGCGGCGACCTCGGCCTCGATGGCGCCACCGCCGCCGGCCTGCGCACCGAACCGTGGGTCAACGAGCGCTACCTGATCACCTACAGGGGTGAAGGCGAGCCGCCGGCCCTCTGGGTGCGCTTCCACCAGAACGGCGTCGCCGCCCAGGGGGACCACCGGATCCAGCTCTACCTACCGGCGGCCGACTTCCCCGGCGTCGCCGCCGCGGCCGAGGAGCGGGCGGCTGCCGCGGAGCGCGACCGCCAGCGGCAGGAGAACCGGCAACGGCGCGCCGCCCATCGCCGGTCCGCCGCCCGGCTCGCCTGGGTCCTGCCGGCCCTGATCGCCTGCGCCGCGCTGGCCCTGCTGATCGCCGGCCGCAAGCTCAAAGGGCTGGCCCGTGCCTACGCCACCGCTCCGGACGTGCTCTGGGAGCGCGACGACTGGGAGCCGCCCCGCCTGCGGCTGTCGAGCTTCCGCAAGCCGGGAAAGGTGGCCGACCTCTGGTACCTGGAGGCGCTGGTCCTGCTCGGCCTGCCGTTCCGGGTCGTCCTGGCGATGGTGCTCGACCTGCTGGAGCTCCGGGGGCTGGTCCGGCGCACCGTCGAAGGCGACCGGCTGCTGGTCGCCCGCCTTCCCGAGACGGTAGACACGGCAGAGACGGCAGGCCCGGACGCCGCCACCGAGCCCTACCAGGCGTTCGTCTGGGAGGCCCTGGGTACGGAGCCGGCGCCGCCGCCCGCGGACCTGGCCGAGCAGCTCGGTGAGCTGGCGGTCGGCACCATCCAGCGCAAGGCCTGGGACGCGGACCTGGACGCGACCCGGGAGCACTACCGGCACCTGTTCGAGGAGCTCTTCCCCGACGCCGCGGCGGTCGACGACCGCCGGTTCGACCGCGAGCGGAACCTGGCGCTCTTCTACCCGTGGTGGGTGAGCCGGCACGCCGCGGCCGGAGCCGCCCTGTGGAGCACTCCGGGCGCACCGGCGTTCACCCCGGGCGGCGGCAGCTTCGGCGGCGCCGGGGCGAACGCCGCCTGGACCGTCGACCTGAACGCCCTCGGCCCGGCGCCGGAGCGGGCTTCGATGGCCGCCTTCGGCGCCGACGACCTGCTGCCGGTCTACGAGCACGCGGCCTGTCACTCCGCCTGTCACAGCGCCTGCCACTCGGCCTGTCACAGCGCGTGCCACAGCGCCTGTCATTCGGCGTGTCACAGCGCCTGTCACTCCGCCTGCCACTCGGCCTGCGTCTCCGGAGGGTCCCATTGAGCACACGCTTCCTCCCGACCGGCGCCGAGGCGGCACTGCTCCAGTTCACGGTCGGTAGCCGCCCCGCCCCTGGCCCGGACGAGGACCACGGCACCGGCCCGGGCGGGTGGACCGTCCCCCGGCGCCTGCTCGCCGCGGCGGCCCTGTTCGTGGCCGGCGCCGCCGGCTGGGCGCTCCTGCCCGCCGTGGTCGCGCCGTTCGCCCTGGCGCTGATCCTCGGCGGCCACGCCCTCCTCTGGGTCCGATCCCTGTCGATCGCGCCCGGGGGCGCGACGCCGCTCCACGAAGAGATCTGGGCGCCGGTCGACGAGGACTGGTACACCCGGGTACGGGATCTCGAAGCGCGAGCCGCCCGCTGGGATGCCAGCCCGTTCGACCTCACCTCCGGCCGAGGGCTCGGCTTCCTGCTGCTGCTGCTCGTCGCCGTCGGCGCCGTCGGGATCGTCACCGCGGCCGCCGCCGGCATCGACGCCGGCTTCCGCCTGACGGTCGGCGCGGCGGTCCTGCTGGTGCCGTTCTGGATCAACGGCATGCGGACCACCTGGAACCCGAGCGAGCTCGAGAAGAAGGGCGGAGCGCTGACGACGGCGCGCGAAGCCTGGCAGGAGGACGGCGGCACCGACTTCGACCCGGTCCCCATGCTGGCGCTGCGGGAGGGACGGCGCGGCAAGTACCCGGTCGACGCCAAGCTGATGCTGCGCCCGGCGGCCGAAGACGGGTCGGGGTTCCTGGGCATCCAGCTCCAGGTCGCCATGAACAGCGTCCAGGGCACCGACTACCCGTACCTCTACGCCGTGGTCCTCGGCAAGGACGATCCCGGACACGGCTTCCGTCTCCCGGCTCCCGCCGAGGAGACCCGCGCCGGCCGGCGCGGTGCCCGACGCCTGGTCTACGAGAGCGGCCAGGGAGACGGCGCCCGCTATCTCGTCATCCGGCAGCATGCGGACAAGCAGGGCGGCTGGCACACCGACGCCGCGGCGATCGGCCGGATCGTCACCCGGGCCCTGGAGCTCGGCCGGGAGGCCCGGGAGGCCAACCGATGAGAGCGCTGGCACGGCTCCTGCGCCGCCAGCGTCCGGACGCGCCGATCCTGCCGGTGCT
This sequence comes from uncultured Acidobacteriota bacterium, assembly GCA_963843755.1. Taxonomy (GTDB): domain Bacteria; phylum Acidobacteriota; class Thermoanaerobaculia; order Multivoradales; family DATKCC01; genus CAWJLS01. The sequence goes on along the minus strand of CAWJLS010000005.1, from coordinate 183,312 downwards.
CCTCCACCCGGAGCAGCCCCATCCGATCGACCTCTGCTGGGTGGACGAGCTGATCGCAGACGTCCGTCCCCGCCTGCGGGTGCGCCCCGAGGACGAGCTGCTGATCCTGGTGCCGAACACCCCGGTCAAGGTCAACGGCACGGCGCTCCGGGTGCTCGCCGCCATGGTCGACGAGGGGCTGGGCATCGCCGAGGTGCTGGCCCGGGAGGGGGACTCCGCGGGCCGGCGGCGGGAGCTGCACGCCTTCTTCACCGACCTCGCCGCCTGGCTCTCCGGCAGCCTGGGCGAGGGCGTGGGGCGGCGGGCGGTGGTGCGCGAGCCGTTCCGCGCCGACTTCTGCCGCTACCCCCTGCTCTCCGAGGTGGCCCTCACCTATCGCTGCAACCTCTCCTGCGCCTTCTGCTACGCCGGCTGTGCCGCGGGCGGGCTGCCGGAAGGCTGGAGCGAAGAGCGGACGATGTCCGACGACCAGGTCTGCCGGGTCCTCGACCGCATCGCCGGCGACGCCCGCTGCCCGAGCGTCTCGTTCACCGGCGGCGAGCCGACGGTGCGCCCCGGCCTCGCCCGCTTCGTCGCCCACGCCAAGGGCCTGGGGCTGGCGGTCAACCTGATCTCGAACGGCCAGCTCCTCGACCGGCGCCGGGTGGCCGAGCTGGCCGCGGCCGGCCTCGACTCGGCCCAGCTCTCCCTCGAAGGGCCGAGCCCGGAGGTCCACGACGGACTGGTCGGCCGCCCGGGCGCTTTCGACCGCCTGTGGGCGGCGGTCGGCCACCTGCGCGAGGCCGGGGTCCGCGTCCACACCAACACCACGATCAGCCGGCGCAACCTGCCCCACCTCGACGAGCTGATCGACCTGGTCGCCGCCCGGGGCATGGAACGGCTGACCATGAACCTGGTGATCCCCTGCGGCACCGCCGGCAGGCACCCTGATCAGGAGGACAGGCGCGGCCAGGACGCCGACCTGAGCGTCCCCTACAGCGAGGCCGGCGAGATCGTGCTCGCGGTCCGCGCCCGCGCTGCCGAACGGGGCGTCGAGCTGATCTGGTACTCGCCGCTGCCGCTGTGCCTCTTCAACACCGTCGCCCACGGCCTCGGCAACCGGGGCTGCGCCGCCGCCGACGGCCTGCTCCACGTCAACCCGGCCGGCGACGTCCTGCCGTGCTCGAGCTTCCGCCACGGCGAGAGCCTGGGCAACCTCCTCGACCAGCCGTTCGAGGAGATCTGGCGCTCCCGCGCCGCCCGCTTCTTCCGTGACAAGCGGATGATGCCGCCCGGCTGCGCCCGGTGCGCCGACCGTGAGGTCTGCCAGGGGGCCTGCGTCCTCTACTGGCGGGAGAAGGGCTGTGCCGAGCTCGGCCGCCCGGCCGACGAGCGCCCGGCCCTGCCGGCCGGGTTCACCCCGTCGTGCCCGACCTGTGCGACCCCCTAGAGGCGGCCGAACCACTCCTGGACGGAGTGCCACAGGGAGGTGAAGTAGTCGACCGCAACCGGGTCGTGGCGGCCCGGGCTCCACACGGCCTCACCCTTGCCGAGCTGGGCCAGCACGACGTGGCCGAAGCCGACCTGCCCGACGACCACCCAGCCGGTGGCGACCTGCCCCAGGCCGTAGGCGACCCCGAGGGCGACCTGGCCGACCGCAGTCCAGCCGCAGCAGAGCTGGCCGAGGCCGAGGAAGATCCCCACCGCGAGCTGTCCGAGGGCGATCAGCCCGAACGCCGCCTGGCCCAGCGCCACGAACCCCGTGGCGATCCGCCCCACCGCGACGACGCCCTTGGCGGCGACGCGGCGCCCGGTCTCCGGCGAGCGGCCCCGCGTGTAGTGGAGCCACGGCAGGCCGAGGAAGGTCCCGTGGCTGCGGAACTCGGTGAAGACCTGGCCGTTCTCGAACAGGTACCGCTTCCAGACCCCGTAGCGGGTCCGCGTCACCTGGTACTCCGGCGTCTCCAGGAGCAGGTTGGGCACGGAATGATCCTATGCCGCGGACGCCGAGCCTGTCGACCGCCGGCCACCGCCTGCCGAAGGAACGAGCCGGTCGCTTCGGTCGCGTCCGGGCCGGACACCCGGTATCCTCTCCCTCCCCGTTCTGGCAAGGACCGTGCACCCGCACCGTGGGCGAAAGGAGTGCGAATGTCCAGCGACCTGATGAGCCGCAGCATCGAGACCTACCTGAGCCGCGCCTTCGACCGCCTCGAGACCGACGACGAGGTGCGCTTCCTGCTCACCTCGCCCCACTTGGAGGTCAAGGTGGAGCTGCCGCTGCGCCAATCCGACGGCTCGCTCCGCGTCTACTACGGCTTCCGGGTGCAGCACGACCGGGCGCGCGGACCGTTCAAGGGCGGGCTGCGGTTCCACCCGGACGTCACCCTCGAGCACTTCCGCGGCCTGGCCCAGCTCATGACCTGGAAGACCGCGGTGGTCGACATCCCGTTCGGCGGCGCCAAGGGAGGGATCAACTGCGACCCGCGGAAGCTGTCGGCCGAGGATCTCGAGACCCTGACCAAGCGCTACACCGAGCGCATGGGACCGCTGCTCGGACCGGACGTCGACGTGCCGGCGCCGGACATGGGGACCGGGCCGCGGGAGATGGCCTGGATCTACGAGGCCTACTCCCGGGAGCACGGCGACACGCCGGGCGTGGTCACCGGCAAGCCGATCCAGCTCGGCGGCTGCCTGGGCCGGGTCGAGGCGACCGGCCGCGGCGTGGTGCTGGTCGCCGGCTGGGCGGCCCAGGAGATCGGTCTCGACCTGGACGGCGCCACGGTCGCAGTCCAGGGGTTCGGCAACGTCGGCCAGCACGCCGCCTACGAGCTCGCCGCCCGGGGGGCGAAGGTCGTCGCCCTGTCGTCCGTCGAGGGCGGTCTGTTCAATCCGGACGGCCTCGACGTGGAGGCACTCCGCGCCGCCCGCGAGGAGGATCCGGGCTGCGTGCTGATCGAGTGCGACGTCGAGGGCGAGCGGACCGACAGCGACGGACCGCTCACCGTCGAGGCCGACATCCTGGTGCCGGCGGCGATCGAAGGCGTGCTGACCGCCGACAATGTCGGCGACGTGCAGGCCAAGCTGGTGGTCGAGGCGGCCAACATGCCGACCACCGCCGAAGCCTCCGAGAGCCTGGAGGCCCGCGGCGTGCCGGTGGTGCCGGACATCCTGGCCAACGCCGGCGGGGTGACCGTCTCCTACCTCGAAACGGTGCAGAACCACCAGCGCTACCGCTGGCCGCGGGAGCGGGTCGACCGCGAGCAGGAGACGATCCTGCGCAACGCCTGGGAGCAGGTGCGCGACCGGGCCACCGAGGAGGAGATCCCCTACCGCGAGGCCGCCTGGCTGCTGGCGATCGAACGGGTGCTCGAGGCGAGCGAGATGCGCGGGCTCTGATCCCCGCGCGTCTGCCCGACCGGGACCTGGGCAAGCTCGCAAGGGCCCGTCCTGTCCCGTTCGAGCCCCTTCGCGGCGGACCCGCCGGGCGGAGGCGGCGGATCAGATCAGGTTCTGGTTGACCAGGGCGTAGACGACCGCGCGCTGGAGCAGGGTTTCTTCGAAGCCTTCGGGGTCCGCCAGGTCCATCCGCTCGAGATACGGGCGGGCGGCCTCCGGCACCTCGAGCAGCGCCCGCACCTCGTCCAGCCCGGGCAAGATCGACAGGTCCCGGCGCTCCAGCCGCTCCTGGACTCCGCGGAGCGCCTTGACCAGCACCACCTCCTCCGCCGTCAGGTCGGTGCCGAACGGAAACTCCTCGAAGTGTCCCTGCGCGCGGAACGGCGCCAGGGAGCCCTCGAGGCGCTCGGGCAGGTTCTGGCGGTGGCGATCCGGGATGCGGTAGTCCTGCGCGATCTTGCCGGCCCGCTTGGCCTCCTCCAGCAGGTCGTCCTGGAAGCGGGAGTCGGCGATCGCCAGCAGCGCCGCCACCACCTCCTCGTCGGTCCGGCCGCGCAGGTCGGCGACTCCGTACTCGGTCACCACCAGGTCCTTGAGATGGCGCGGGATGGTGACGTAGCCGTAGCTCCAGACGATGTTCGAGGTCAGCTCGCCCCGGTGCTCCCGGGTGCTCCGGACCATCAGGATCGAGCGCCCCTCGTCGAGCTCGTGGGCCATGGCGACGAAGTTGTACTGGCCGCCGACGCCGGAGACCACCCGGCCGTCCTCGAGCCCGTCGGAGACCGCCGCGCCGAGGAGGGTCATCTTCATGGCGGTGTTGACGAACCGGGCGTGGCGGCGCTGGGCCCGCTTGAGCGTCTCGTCGCCGGGGGCCGCCCCGTAGAGCTCGTTGACCCGGGAGATGCCGGTCATCTCGATCAGCTCCCGCTCGGCCGGCGGCATCGAGCGCAGCCCGTCGTAGAAGCTCCGCGGACCGAGGAAGAAACACGAGTGGGCGAGGCGTCCGCCCGGCAGCGGCTTGCCCGGCTCGCCGAGCAGGGCGCGGGCCTGCGCCTCGGCGACGCCGCCCTCCTCCACCAGGATCGCGACCGCCTCCTCGAACGCCTCCGCCGGCACCACGTCTCCCCGCGCGGGACGGTCGCCGAGGTCGACGGGGAGGCGCCCGTCGTCGAGCAGCCGCTGGAGCGCCGCGTGGGGGTAAACCCGGCGCTTGAGAATCCCGCTCCGGTAGAGCGCCAGGAAGCCGTCCACCAGCATCTCGGTCGAGGCGTAGAGCCCGCGCTCGAACGGCCCGGTGCCGCCCCAGCGCTCGATCAGGCCGCCGCAGCGTCCCGGGACTTCGAGGGCATCGAGGGCCTGACGGTAGATCTCGTTGTCCTCGTGGCGCATCTGGAGCAGCCGGACGATGGCGTCGCCGAGGGAGCCGATCCCCACCTGGAGCGTGCCGCCGTCGCGGATCAGGGCGGAGACGTGGCTGGCGATCAGGTAGTCGGTGGTGTCGATCGGCTCGTTGGGCGGCGCGAACAGCGGGAGCTCGAGCTCCGGCCGGTCGAGGACGAAGTCGAAGGCCTCCGGCGGCACCATGGCGTCGCCGCCCATGAACGGCAAGTTGCGGTTGACCTGGGCCAGGACCGCGACCTCCTGCCCGTTCCTCTGCCGTTCGCGTAGCCGCGGCAGCAGGTCGACCGAGAGGTCCGAGTTGCACGACAGGCTGTAGCGCAGCTCCCCGTCCACCTCCTCGGCCCCCACCGCCTGGGCGATGACGTTGATCCCCGCCGCCAGCACGTCGCGCACCACGTGGCTGTAGTTGGAGGAGATGTAGGCCCGCTGGGCCGCCAGGCTCGACAGCATGGCCCCGGGCTGGAAGTAGAACTCCCGGATCTCGATGTTGTCCGGCAGCTCGCCCCGGCGGAGCGGCTCCACCCAGTCGATCTCCGGGTAGCCGCCGAACAGGCGCTCGCTCAGAGGCTCGACCAGGCGCCGCTCGAGCTCGCTCGACCAGCGCGGCGCGGCCAGGGTCAGCGCGGTGTACACGGTCAGGTGGATCGACGGGTCCGCGGCCGCCCGGCGGTAGAACCCGTTGACCAGGTGGTTGGGCTTGCCCAGGGCGAGCGGCGTGCCGAGGACGATGCGGCGGCCGACCCGATCGAGGGTGGCGTCGACCATGGCGTCGACCGAGTCCAGCCGGACCGGGCGGGTGGCCGCGGGCGGACGCGGCGTACGGAGGGTGTCGTCCAGCGGAGGGTTCGTCATCGATCCTTTCGTGCCTCGCGCCCTACCAGCGGCTCGGGGTCTTGAAGTCCATCTCGATCGTCGTCAGGTCGTCGATCGGCTTGCCGTCGAGCCGCGCCGGACGGATCTTCACGTCCGCGGTGCGGATCTGCTCCAGGGTCCAGTAGAGGAGCACCGGCGGGAACCCCTCTCGCGTCACCACCGGGTCGTGGAACGCGCCGTCGGCGCCGACCACGACCTCGACCGTCACTTGCGGTAGGTGGCCGAGCTGGCGCGCCCAGGCGGTCCCGAATCCGACCGGCGGGACCTCCCCCACCTCCATCGACTGGAAGCCGGGCGTCGCGAACCGCGGCGGGGGTGTGGTGCCGTCGCGGAAATGTCCCAGCCTCCGCGACACGTGGTCGCGGAGCGGCTCGACCAGCTCGGGCGCCAGGTCGCCGAAGGCCTCGAGCCGGGCGTCGGCCGCCGGGTCCAGGTTGCGCGCCTCGTCCCAGAGCCAGAGCGCCTCCCCGGTCTCGCGGCGGTGGAGCGCGAGGATGGCCCGCTGCAGGCTCTGGGCGGCCAGGACCCGGTTCAGGTCCGGCTCCTGCCAGCCGGTGTGGAGGGTCCGATCGAGGGTCTGCTGGATCAGCTTGGCTGCCTTGCGCCACGCGCCGTCACGGATCAGGGCGTCCGCCGCCTCGACGTCGTCCCACCGCCGGGAGCGGACCGGGGCAGCGTCCGCTCCGGGCGCGCCGGCGGCGGGACTTCGCTCCGGCGCCGGTGGCCCACTCGAAAGCAGGGTCGAAAACGGGGTCGAGGCCCGGCTCGCGACCCCACCCGCCAGCACCCCCACGACCAGGAGCGCGGCCAGCAGAACGCGGCGGCGGAAGCTCGACGACAGGCTGGTCTTCGGGTCGATCACCTGGTCCGTCCTCTGGGGTCGATCCTCTCTCTGCCAATCTCGATGGCTCGTGCCGGGCCGGCGGGGCTCCCGGAACGCCTCATCCTACCGTCCGGCCGTCGACCTCCACCGCGGCGGACCCCGCCGCGACGCGCTCCCGCCCGGTACGGGGCCGTCTCACGGCACCGCTCCTCCATCAGCCTGATACCGCAGCGCCTCATAAAAACTTCTCCTTCTCCGATACTCTCCCAACTGATTCTCCTCTTTCATTGCCTGACTCCGGCATCCCGAGCCCGTGAATCGGTGATTCCGGCCGCAAGATCCGCGCCCCTTCCAGGGGAGGGGCCCCAAGCGCCCTCCCCCCTCCAGGCCGGCGCGCCATACTGAAAACGGTGGGCGGACAGACCACGAAGGCCTGTCGCGACCCGCCAGAAAGGGACAACCGTCATGTCGAACACCCGTCAACCGATCCGTCAAACCGTCATCGCCCTCGTCCTGCTGGCGACCCTCGGCCTGGTCGCCGCCGCCCCCGCCGCGGCCGCCCCCACCGCCGATAGCGGCGGGCACGCCGAGTCATTCTGGAGCGGGATCGTCAGTTGGAGCTTCACCGGCTGGATGACCCAGGCCATCGACTGGGTGGGGAGTGTTTGGGAACACAGCTCCTTCAGTGCCGACCCGAACGGGCAGCGAGAGACGATGCAGGCTCGGCCAGGTGATTGGTCTCTTGGGAAGGCCCAGTCAACCGAATCCGGCCACGTCGCAGCCGTCCGCTGAAGAAGCCAATGATCCCCGTTCAAGGATCGTCGACCGAGGTCGTTGCTTCCAGGAGGCAGCATCACTGAGCTGACGAAGACGCCATCCACCGAGTTGCCTCTTCTCGACAGACTCATGCTAAGATCAGCAATAGTTCCGCAACTGAGAATTATCAGGAACCCGTGGCGCAGGCCACGCGGGCCGCCTGCGAGACCTGATACGCTGCTGCGCACCGGAGGAGACGGAGGATGAACCGCGCCCCAGGCCGAAGAGCACACCCTGATCGGCATCTCTTGGGAGCCTTCTTGGCCGGAGACCTCGGCACTGAAGAGGCGCGAGATGTCGAGGTTCATCTGAAGCGGGGCTGCATACCCTGCCTCTTTGCAGCGCGCGACCAGGCACTCTCGCGCACCGCCGAGGGGCGCCGTCACCTCCGCGAAGGCCTATTCGGTGGCGAGGCTTCTTCCCTTCTTCGTTACAGCTCGTGGGTCGAGCGCAAGCTTCTGCTGATCCAGGTCGAGCAACAGCTCATTCCCGCGTTGCTCGCCGAGCTGATGCTTCGCCCGTCGGGAGCGCGCCGCGAGCTCGTACGCAAGAGTCGCCGGTACCAGATTCTCGGTCTGGCGCAGGCGCTGCGAGAGGAGAGCAGGCGGGAAGGCCAACGGGATGTGGCACGGGCCATCGAGCTCGCCGAGCTGGCAGTCGAGGTCGCGGACTGCCTCGAGCGCGGCTTCTATGGCGAGCGGCTGGTCTACGACACGCGAGCTGTCGCCTATGGGGGCCTGGGGAACGCTCACCGCATCGCCGGAGATCTCTTCGGAGCAGAGCGGCAGTTCCGCACGGCTCGAGCCCTCCTCGAGTCTGGAACCGGTGCTCCCACCGAGTTGGCTGAGATCCTCGACCTCCTCGCCTCGCTTCGCATCGATCAGTGCCGCTACCCGGAAGCGATCGAGCTCCTCGGGGAAGCCGAAGCACTCTACGGGCAAGCTGGCCTCGATGATCTCCAGGGAAAGGTCCTGATCAACATGGCTCGGGCGGCCGGACACGGAGGAGAGCCCAGAACGGCGGTAGAGCTTCTCCTTCGTGCCCTCGAGCTGCTGGACGAAGATGACAACGCCTACCTCGTGTTCCTTTGTCACCACAATGTCGCTACGTTCTTGAACGAGTCAGGACGCAGCCAGGAAGCGCTTACCTATCTCCAACTGGTCAGGCCGTGGTACGAGCGATTCTCGGACGATCGAGTCAAACCAAGTCCGACGCCGCTGGCTCGAAGGGCGCATCTCCTTCAACCTCGGAGAGATCGACGAGGCCCTGGCGATACTCCAGGAGGTCCGGTCGATTTTCATTGAAGAAGAGCGGGCCTTCGACCACGCCCTGGTGACCCTGAACCTCGCCGAGATCCTCCTCGCCGCCGGCCGTACCGACGAGGTCAAACGCCTCGCCGAGGAGATGTACCCGATCTTCCGCTCCCAGGACGTCCACCGCCAGGCGCTGGCCGCTCTGGTGCTGTTCAAGCAGGCGGTGTTGACCGAGGCGGCGACGGTCGGGCTGGCGCGGCAGGTGGCCGACTACCTGACCCGCGCCCGCAACAACCCTTATCTCCCCTTCGAGCCGGCCGCCGACTGAGGCGGTCTCCCCGCACCCGGCCCTGCCGCACCCGGAGCACCCCGTGGGCCCCGGGCGTGTCGTGGAGCGCCGCGTCCGGAGCCCGCCGGCACTGCTAGCATGCTCCGGTCTCCGCCGCCGGTCGCCGGCTCCCGTCCCGGACCCGGCTCGGAGCGCCGACACTCCATGGCCCGCGATCTCCCCGACCTCGCCCAGCTCTCGATCCGCGAGATCCACAGCCGCTTCGTCCAGGGGGACGCGCCGGTGACGGGCGCCGTGCTCTCCGCCCTCGGGCGGGACCCGCGGGCCGGCGTGCGCCAGGTCCACGCCACGCTCCTCCGGCGCCGGGAGCGGGAGACCCAGGAGCGGGCACGGATCGACTCCATGCTCGTTTTGGAGCGGCAGCTCTGGGAGTCGGGAATCGGGCGGATCGCCGGTGTCGACGAGGCCGGGGTCGGCCCGCTGGCCGGGCCGGTGGTGGCGGCGGCGGTGGTGTTCGCGCCGGGCGTGCGGATCGACGGCGTCGACGACTCGAAGAAGATCGATCCCGCGCGCCGCGAGCGCCTCGCCGACGAGGTCCGGGACCGGGCGCTCGACTGGGCGGTCGGGCAGGCGGAGGTCGAGGAGATCGACCGCCTCAACGTCTACCACGCGGCGATCCTGGCCATGCGCCGGGCGGTCGAAGGGCTGTCGGACCGTCCGGAGCACGTCCTGCTCGACGCCCGGGAGATCCCCGACCTGGGCATCCCCCAGGACCCGATCGTGAAAGGGGACGGACGCAGCGTCTCGATCGCCGCCGCGTCGATCCTGGCCAAGACCCACCGGGACGCGCTCATGCACCGGCTCGACGACGAGTACCCGGAGTACGGCTTCGCCCGTCACAAGGGCTACGGCACAGAGGAGCACCAGGCGGCGCTCCGTGAGCACGGCCCGTGCGCCGTCCACCGCATGTCGTACCAGGCCATCCACGAGCTCTGCGGGGAGCTCTCCGACCGCTTCTACCGCCTGCGCGACGAGCTGTCGGCGATCACCACGGAGAGCGACCTGTCCACCTTCGAGGACGCCCTCCCCGGCCACCGCGACGCCCTCACCGACGGCGAGCACAAGAAGCTCCGCCTACTCCTCACCCGCCGCCGCAACAGGGCCTGACCGCCACTCCCCTACGGCGCGGAGTCCGCCACCCGTGGCGGATGCAGGATCTCCAGCCGCCCCCGCAGCCCGTCCGACTCGTGCACCGCCCCGTGGTCGTCCACCAGCACCGCCTCGACCCCGTCCATCCCCGCCACCAGCTCCAGCGCCCGGTCGACCCCGAGCACCATCAGCGCGGTCGACAGGGCGTCGGCCAGCACCGGGTCCCGGCAGATCACCGTTGCGCTCCGCACGCCGCGGGCCGGCCGCCCGGTCCTCGGATCGAGCACGTGGTGGTAGCGCACGCCGTCGCGGACGAAGAACCGCTCGTAGTCGCCGCTGGTGGAGAGAGACCCGTCCCGCAGGGCCAGCAGGCCGAACAGGTCGTCGGCAGCACCCCGCGGATCGCGCACTCCGACCCGCCAGGGCTGCTCCCCCTCCCCGCCGCCCCGCTTGCCGCCGACCGCCAGCACCTGCCCCCCGGCCACCAGCAGGAAGCTCTCGACCCCGCCCCCCGGCCACTCCCCGAGCGCCCGCGCCGCCCGACCCAGGGCGTACCCCTTGGCGATCCCGCCGAGACCGATGGCCATGCCCTTCTCCGGCAGACGGACGGTGAGGTGCTCCGGGTCGAGCTCCACCCGTCGGTAGTCGACGAGCTTCGCCCGCGCGGCGATCTCCGACGCGCTCGGCACCCGCGGCGTCTCCGCCCGGAAGTCCCACAGGCCCCAGAGCGCCGCCCAGGTGACGTCGAACGCGCCGTGGGTGAGGTCGCCGATCTCCACCCCCCGACGGACCAGGTCGAACAGCTCCCGCGGCACCTGGACGGGCTTGCCACCCGCCGCCCGGTTGACCGCCGTCAGCGCGGAGCCCTCCTTCCACTCGCTCATCTCCCGGTCGACGTCCCGGAAGGCCTCGAAGACGGCCTCCGCCTGCGCCTGCGCCTCCGGACCGGCCGGAACCGTGGCCCGGATGGTCGTCGCCATGGACTCGGCGGTGAAGCTCTGGTAGCCGCCGGCGGCAGGGGCCGCGCCCTCCTCCACCGGCGGCGGCTCGACCCGCCGGAGGACGACCAGGGCCAGGCCGCCGAGGATCACCAGGACCGTGGCGAGCGGGATGAGGACGGTGCGGCGCATGGAGTGACGCTATCAGGCCGAGAGGCTCCAGGAACCTCCCCGTCGGCGCTCTCACCGGACGCCCCCTCTCGGCTCCCCGGTGCCGCCCTCGGGGAGGACTCCACGGCCGTGCCGCGTGCCGGCTCTCAGTCGACCGAAAGCGCCTTCAGGGTGACCGTCCGCCGGTCGAAGTCGACCCCGGTCACCTGAATCCGGATCGTGCGCTCGCCCGCGGGCACGTCGAGCTCCCCCGGTCCGAAGACCGCATTGGGAACCGGTTCACCGACGTCCGGAGCGACGGTGACCCGCGCGAACTCTTCTCTCTCGATGCTCAGGAAGCTGACCGACAGGGTGGCGGCCACACCTTCGAGGGAGACGGTCTCTCCGTCGGCGACGGTGCGCACGACCGCCGGTGCTGGCTTCGGCTCGCTGGCGGACTCGGCGGGCGGCACCTCGTCCCGCGGCGAAGCGGTCTTCTCCTCCTCGGTCGTGGGGTCCGGTGCGTTGGCCGAAAACGCCGCCTGGACGTTGCGGTCCGGGCCTGCGCTCCCTGGTGCGTCGGCCCGTCCAACCCTACGGCCTGCGGGCCCGAAGGCGAGATAGCCGGCGACCAGGGCGGCGAGCAAGACTCCCGCCAATCCTGCCAGCCCCGCCCAACCAGCCCACCTGGCCGCCTCTGGTCGCCGGGGCGGTGCGTCGACACCCGCTCGTGCGGGCGCCGCGGGCGCGAACAGGTGCCCGTCGCCGGTGCGGAGGAAGAGGGCGGGGGTCATCCACTCCCCCGAGCCGCGCAGGGTCCGGCGGACGGCGGAGCGGGCCTCCGCCACCGCCACGTCGATCGTCGTGCCCGCGGCGAGGCTGCGATAGAGCGCCCGCGAGATCTCGAGGGCCGCCCGATCGCTCACCGGGAGTTGCATCGCCACCACCGCCGGGACTCCGGCTCCGACCAGCGCGGCGGCCACCCCACTGGCCCGCCGGGGAAGGCTCGCGGCCTCCATCCAGCCGTCCGGCGTCGGGGCACTCACCCCGCCGGCGCCGGAGCCGCAGGCATTCAGGACGACGAGCCGGAGGTTCCGCGCCCAGGGCTCGACGTCGCTCGCCAGCAGGTCCGCGTCCACCGGATCGCTCCGGCGGAGATCGTCCTCGAACAAGAGCACGCCGCGATCCGCCTCGGGATCGAACCGGCCGTGGCCCATGAAGTGGAGGACGTCGATCCTGCGCCGCGCCAGCTCCTCGTGCAGCGCGTCGAAGGTGGGCGCTTCGAGCACCGACAGCTCCACCCCGTCCGCGCCGGACCAGGCGCACCGGAGCTCCGCCAGCTCCCGGTCGATCGCCAAGGGCGGTGCATCCAACGGCTGGGGTGCCACCGCCAGGATGGAGAGCGTCTCCGGACGGGGCGGCTTGCCCTCGGCGCGGGGCACGTCGAGGTAGCGAACCACCTGAGTCCAGGGGTTGAGGACCAGAGGAGAGCCGAGCCGGGGATGGAGCAGCAGCTCCCACGGCAATGCCTGGAGCCGGCCCGCCTCCGGCAGGCTCCGGTCGATCCTGATCTCGATCCGCAGCGGCGACTCTTCACTCGCCCCCTCGGGACCGAGGCTGCTGAGGAAGGCGTCGGCCAGCGGCCTCTGGAAGACCGGCCGGGTGAGCTTCCATCCGACCCGCAGGAGATCGGCCGACGGCTCGCTCCGGCCCAGGGAGAGCAGGTGCCGGAGACGGGAACGGTCGTGCTGCCCGACGACGGCGCGGGCGACGGCGGCCAGGTCGTCGTCGTCCAGCGGCGCGCGAAACGCCACCGGGTCGCTGGAACCGGCGGGCGACGCCTCCACCCGGATGGACGGCCCGCAGGAGGAGCCGGAGATCTGGAGAACGAGCTTGAGAATCGACATGGCGTGCGTCACGGCGACGAGGCGCAAACGAAAAGACACGCTCCGGGGCGATCGGTTGACGCGCCGGCCCAGGATGGCTAGCGTGATCTGATCGAGTTTGACTCAACCATATCCTGAGAAACGGTATCTGGTCCTCGGAGGAGCCATGAAACACGACCGAATCGTCCTACCTTGCCTGTTCGTGCTGGGGCTGCTCAGCGCGGTCCCCGGGCGGGCAGTCGAGCCCCAGATGGCCGACACCGCCCGGCAGCTCCTGCAGAAGTTGGCAGCAAAGCACGTGAAGTCGGTGGCCGTGGTCGACTTCACCGACCTCCAGGGGAGGACCACCGAGCTCGGCCGGTGGCTGGCCGAAGAGCTGTCCGCCGGTCTGATCGACAGCGACTCGGAGATCGAGGTGGTCGACCGTCTCCGGCTGGCGAAGATCGTCCAGGAAGCGAAGCTCTCCCTTTCCGGGCTCCCGGATCCGGTGACGGTCCGCGAGATCGGACGCATCTCCGGCGTGGAGGCCCTGGTCACCGGACGCCTCATCCCCCTCGGCGACGACGTCCGGATCAACCTCCTCGTCCTACAGACCCGTAGGGCCGAGATCCTGGCCTCCAAGATCGCCTCGATTCCGCGCACCCAGACGATCACCGAGCTCGAACGGCGTGCCCTGACCGCACCCTGCCCGCCAGGGACGGGAAGCGAGGAGATCGACCTGAGCGGGCCGGTGCTCCAGCAGCCGGACATCCACAACTTCCGGTTCAGCCTCCACGGCTGCACGCGGGCGGGCGACGCGGTGCGCTGCGCCGTCGGAGTCCGCAGCCTGGACGACAAGGGCGACAAGAACCTCTACCTGTCGGGCAAGTCCCGGGCGATCTTCGGCGAAGGACAGTTCGTCGAGGCCTCCCGGGTCTCCGTCGGCGGACAGTGGGCGACCGGATCGCTCTCCCAGGCGGGCAGCCCTCTACCCCCCGGAGTCACGGCCGCGATCGGGGTGCTGTTCGAAGGGGTGCCGGAGGAGGTCGGCTCCCTGCATCTCCTGGAGCTCGACTTCCGCGGCTACAAGGTCCCGTTCAACGACGTGCCGCTGGACCGCTAGGAGGCTCAGGAAGGTCCAGCCCCCGCCGTGCCGGCCGGGCCCTCGTGGAACCGCAGGGTGGCCAGCGACAGCATCCGCACGGCCTCCGGCGAGCGTTCGATCACCGGCGAGAAGGCGGCCAGGGCGCGCTCGGCCTGGGCCCGCCACGGTGCGGCGCCGCCGGTCCGCTCCGCGAGGTCCAGGGCGTTGAGCACCGCCACCGCGTTGGCCGCCGGAGTGGCACCATCGAAGATCTCCTGGCTGCGACAGAGCAGGTCGTCCGCGGCGGCGGCGTTGTAGAAGCCGCCGTGGGGATGGGCCAGGCGCTCCTGCTGCTCGCTCGCCAGCCGGGTGGCGGCCTCGAGGTAGCGCCCATCGTCCGTGGCCTCGTGGAGGCCGAGGAGCCCCCGCACCAGGAAGGCGTAGTCGGAGAGGTAGGCGGGGATCTTCCCCTCGCCGCCACGCACCGCGTGCAGCAGCGTCCCGCCGCCCTGCCCGCCTCCCGCGCCCCCGCCCGGCCAGAGCACGTCGAGCACCCGGTCGGCGGCGCGGCGGGCGAGGGCGATCACGCCGTCGTCCCCCAGCACCCGGCCGGCGGTGGCGAGACCGCGGATCGCCAGCCCGTTCCAGTCGGCCAGCACCTTGTCGTCGGTCAGCGGCCGGGGGCGCCGGGAGCGGGCCTCGAACAGCCGCCGCCGGAGCGGCTCGATCTCCTCGAGCAGCGCCGCGGGCTCGCTCCTCCGTCGCGCCGCCAGCTCGGCGAGCGGCGCCGGCAGGTGCAACACGTAGGCCGGCTCGGCCTCCGGGGCATGGGGATCGCGGAAGAACGGGCTCCGGTCGAAGCCGTAGAGCGGCGCGAGGAAGGCGTAGTCCTCTTCCCCCAGAACTTCGTGCAGCTCGGCCGCCGTCCAGACGTAGAAGGCGCCCTCACGGCCGCCGGTCTCGGCGTCGATGGCGCTGGCGAAGGCGCCGTCGGGCAGGGCCATCTCCCGTGCGAGGAAGGCGGCGGTCTCGCGGGCGATGCGGGCGGCTTCGGGGCTCCCCGTGCGCTCGTGCTCCAGGGCGTAGAGCTCCAGCAGGGCGCCGTTGTCGTAGAGCATCTTCTCGAAATGGGGCACCAGCCACTCGCCGTCGGTCGAGTAGCGGTGGAAGCCGCCGCCGAGCTGGTCGTAGATGCCGCCCCGCGCCATATGGTCGAGGGTCGCCCCCACCATCTCGGCCGCGGTCGGGTCGCCTCCGCCCTCTCCGCCCACCTCACCGGCCCCCTCTCCGGTCACGTCCGCCCGGACGGCGAGGGCGTGGAGCAGGTAGAGGTTCGACGGCGTCGGAAACTTGGGCGCGCGGCCGAAGCCGCCTTGGTCGCGGTCGAAGGTGTGGCGGAGGCCCTCGCAGGCGCGCTCCGCGGCCTCGGGTCCGGGCACGGACGATCCGGGCTCGAAACGCTCCTCGAGAATGCGCCGCATCGCCTGGGCCACCTCGTCCGCCTGGAGGTAGACGTCGTCGCGCCGGTCCTTCCACGCTCCGGCGAGGCCGGCCAGCACCTGGGGAAACCCCGGCCGGCCGTGGGCGTCGGTCGGCGGAAAGTAGGTTCCGGCGTAGAACGGCTTGAGCTCCGGCGTCAGGAAGACCGAGTTCGGCCAGCCGCCCTGGCCGGCCAGGATCTGGGTCGCCGCCATGTAGGTCTCGTCGAGGTCCGGGCGCTCCTCCCGGTCCACCTTGACGTTGACGAAGCGGTCGTTCATCACCCGGGCGACCTCCGGGTTGGAGAACGACTCGCGCTCCATGACGTGGCACCAGTAGCAGGTCGAGTAGCCGACGGAGAGGAAGATCGGCTTGCCCTCCTCCCGGGCGCGGGCCAGGGCCTCCTCGCCCCACGGATACCAGTCGACAGGGTTGTGCTGGTGGAGCAGCAGGTACGGGCTCGATTCACCCGCCAGGCGGTTGGTGTGCTCGGGGTTCTCAGTCGGTGTGCTCATCGCGCCCGAGTGTAGTGCACCCCGGGGCCGGCTCCCGCACGGTAGGATCTGGCCAAGCTCCGAACCCCGGCCCCGAGCCCGGCCCCGACCCAGGACCGACCCCGGTCCGACCGCAGCGCGGGCCCCGCCGCGTCCGCGCACGCGCTCGGAGACCACCGACAGACCCGAGGAGACCCAGATGCCCGAACCCGTCGAATCAGCCGAGCCGGCCCCGAACAGGCTGCGCCCCGCCCCCCTGACCGCCGCCCTGCTCGCCCTCGCCCTGCTGCTGCCGATCCTTCCCGCGGCCGTCGCACGGGCCGCGGACAGCGCCCAGGGCGGCAACGCCGGGCCGAGCGTCGACGAGCTCGTCGCCCGGGTGACCGCCGGGCTCGGCGGCGAGCAGGCGTGGCAGGAGGCCCGCTACATCACCTTCGAGTTCGCCGGCCGCCGGAGCCACTGGTGGGACCGCTACACCGGCCGTCACCGCATGGAGGGGACGACTCGCGAGGGCGCCCGCTACGTGGTGCTCGAGAACGTCCACGACGAGGGCAAGGCGGGGCGCGCCTGGCTCGACGGCAAGGAGGTCACCGGCGACGACGGGGCGATGATGGTCCAGCACGCCTACGCCGCCTGGGTCAACGACACCTTCTGGCTGATCAGCCCGTACAAGCTGCGCGATCCGGGCGTCCATCTCGAGGCGGCCGGGAAGGAGACGGTCGACGGGGTGACCTACGACAAGCTCCACCTCTCGTTCGACCACGTGGGGCTGACACCGGGCGACCAGTACTGGATGTTCATCAACCCGACGACCGGTCGCGTCGACCGGTGGCAGTACGTGCTCGAGTCCCAGGAGCCGCCGCCGACGGTCTGGCGGTGGATCGACTGGAAGCAGTACGGGCCGGGGATCTGGCTGTCGTCACGGCGCGACAAGCTCGGGGACGAACCGGTCGAGCTGACGCTCGGGCCGATCGAGGTGCCGAAGTCGCTGCCGGAGAGCGTGTTCACCTCGCCGGAGCCGCTGAAGGCGGCCGATCGCGGTGATTAGCGGTGACTAGCGGTGATCAGCGGTGATCAGGAGCGAGTAGCGACGAGCCTGCCGGTCGCGGGCCGGGAGCCCCCGCGACCATGGGCAACGCTCGCCGCGCCTATTGGAACGGCTTCTTGCCGCCGCTGCGCTCCGCCTTGCGCTCGTCGTGGCGCCGGCTCTTGGGGCAGGCCCAGGAGCAGATTGGGCACGACTCGAAGTCGTGGTAGCGGGCCGGGCAGTGCTCGCGGCCGAAGTAGATGACCCGCAGGTGGACCTTGCCCCAGGTCTCTTCCGGGAACACCTTCTTGAGATCGCGCTCGGTCCTCTCCACGTTCGACCCATCGGACAGCGACCAGCGCCAGGCGAGGCGGTGGATGTGGGTGTCCACCGGGAAGGCGGGCAGGCCGAACGCCTGGGTCATGACGACGGAGGCGGTCTTGTGGCCGACACCGGGCAGCGCTTCGAGGGCGGCGAACGTGCGGGGGACCTCGCCGCCGTGCTCCTCGACCAGGATCTCCGACAGGCGCCGGATCGCCTTGGCCTTCTGGTTGGCCAGGCCGATCTCGCGGATGTGCCGGTGGATCTCTTCGACCGGCAGCTCGGCCATCGCCACCGGCGTCGCCGCCCGGCCGAACAGGGCCGGCGTGACCTCGTTGACCTTCTTGTCGGTCGTCTGAGCCGAGAGCAGGACGGCGATCAGCAGGGTGTACGGGTCCCGGTGAGACAGCGGGATCGGCGTCTCCGGGTACAGCTCCTCCAGGATCGCGCGGATCCGGTCGGCTCGTTCGCGGCGGGTCAAAAGTCGAACAGGTTGTCGAAGGCCGCCTTGGCGTCCCGGACGGACCCCTTGTCGTCCTTGAACTCCTTGGCCACCTTCGGCTTGAAGAGCTCGCACTCGTTGCGCTTCGACTTCTTCATGATGCGCACCGGGATCTCTTCACGGCACTCGAAGGCCGACGACGGGTCGAAGTTGGAGCAGTGAGTGCAGGTGTGGAGATCGGCCTCGCACTTCGGGCAGGTGGCGTCCGAGGGGAGGTGCATGTAGTCCACGATCTTGGTGCCGCAGTGGTTGCACCGGAACGCGGTGAAGGTCGGCGCACCGAGGCCTCGACCCCACGGGCCTTCGCGCTTCTCGCGGGGTTGATTGTTCTGGCCGCGGCGGGGACGCTCGTCACGATCCTCATCCCGGTAGCCACGCTGGCGATACTTGCGGTCGGACATGATCTCGATTGTACCTTACGGGTCGCGGAACCAGGCCAGGAGCTGGGACTCCAGGTCGTTGGGGGCATCGTGGCTGGAGGCGAGGCCGAGATCGGTCTCGCCGGGGAACGCCATGTGGCCGCCGGTGGGCATCCAGCGCACCCGCAGGCGGCCGAGGTCCGGCAGGGCGTCGAGGACCGGACGGACGGTGGCGGCCGGGACCATCGGGTCGTCCTCGGCCGCGACCAGCAGGGCGGGCAAGGAGAGGCGGCCGAGGCGCGGGCCGACCGAGGCCCGGGCGTAGTAGTCGAGGGCGTCGTCGAAGCCGTGGCGCGGGGCGACGATCCGGTCGTCCCAGTCGCGGAAGACGCGGATGCGGGCGGCCTCGTCCACCGGGGTCGGCACCGCCCTCCGCGCCGCCACCGCCCGGTAGATCTCCATCAGGTTCGACAGCAGGTAGCGGCGGTAGATCCAGAAGCCGGGCTGATCCATCACCCGGCCGGTGCGGCCCAGGTCGAGGGGTGCACAGACCGCGGCGATGGCCGCCACCCGCGGGTCGATGCCGCCGCCGTCCTCCGCACCCGGCAGGTCCACCGAGCCCGCCTCGGTGCCGTAGCGCAGCACCAGGTGGCCGCCCATGGAGTAGCCCAGCAGGTAGACGGTGTCGAAGCCGGCCAGCGCTCCGGACGCGAGGGCGCCGCGCAGGTCGGCGGTCAGGCCGGCGTGGTAGTAGTCCTCCCCCAGCCGGTCCGAGCCGCGCAGGTTGAGCCGCAGGCAGGCGAGCGGCTCCCCCCGCTGATCGTGGATCGCCCGCGCCATCCGGACCAGGTAGTCGGAGTCGGCGGAGCCACCCAGGCCGTGGACCAGCAGCACGAGGGCCCGGCTTCCGGGCGCCACCTGGAGCCGGCCGGTCAGCCGGACCGGCCCCACCTTCGGGTCGTCGACCACCGCCTGCCACGGCTCCGACGGGGGCGGCTCGGTCGGCCGGATTGCGCGGGCCACCCGCGCGCTCAGCGTCCGCAGGTGGCCCCGCCAGGAGGGCCGGAGGTGGTCGAACGGTTCGGCTTCGGGCTCCTCGCTCACGTCTTCGAGTTTAGCTCCGCCTTGCGGGTCGCCACCCACTCGCGCACGTGGTGGTCGAGCACGTCGAGCGGCACCGCCCCGTTTTCGAGCACCGTGTCGTGGAACGCCCGGATGTCGAAGTCGTCGCCCAGCTCCTTCTCGGCGAAGGCGCGCAGCTCCTTGATCTTGAGCTCGCCGATCTTGTATGCCAGCGCCTGGCCCGGCCAGACGATGTAGCGGTCGACCTCGACCTCGATGTCGTGGGCCGCCTTGCCGGTGTTCTGCTTGAAGTAGTCGATCGCCTGCTGGCGAGTCCAGCCCATGGAGTGGATGCCGGTGTCGACCACCAGGCGGATCGCCCGCCACATCTCGTAGGTGAGCTGGCCGAACTTGGAGTACGGGTCCTCGTAGAGGCCGATCTCCTCGCCCAGGCTCTCGGCGTAGAGCGCCCAGCCCTCGACGAAGGCGGTGGTCCCCATGCGCTTGCGGAACTCCGGCACGTTCTCGAGCTCCTGGGCGAGGGAGATCTGGAGGTGATGGCCCGGCACCGCCTCGTGCAGGGTCAGCGCCTCCATCTCCCACTTCGGGCGGCTGGCGAGGTCGTAGGTGTTGGCCGTGAAGTACCCGGGGCGGCCACCCTCGAGCGAGCCCGGCTGGTAGTAGGCCGTGGTCTGGGACTTGGCCGAGTAGTCCGGCACCGCGGTGACGCCGTAGGGCAGGCGCGGCAGCTTGCCGAACAGGGTCACCAATTGCGGGTCGATCCGCTTGGCGATGTCGCGGTAGGCGCTGAGCAGCTCGTCCGGCGTGTCGAAGAAGAACTGGGGATCGGTGCGCAGGAACTCGAGGAACTCCTCGAAGGTCCCGTCGAAGCCGCTGTCGGCGATCACCTGCTCCATCTCGGCCCGGATGCGCTTGACCTCCTCGAGGCCGATCTCGTGGATCTGGGCCGGCGTCAGGTCCGTGGTGGTCATCTGGCGGACGTTGTAGGCGTACCACTCCTGACCGCCGGGCAGCGACGAGAGGGAGATGTTGTCGCGGGTCGCCGGCAGGTAGGTCTCGCGCCAGAAGGTCCCGAGCTCCCGGTAGGTGGGGATGACCTCGTCGGCGATCGCCTTGCGTGCCTCGGCCTGGAGGCGCTCACGGTCGGCCTCGGGGATCGACTCCGGCATGTTCTCGAACGGCTGGAGCAACGGGCTGTCGGCGACGTCGTCCGGCGCCTGAGCGTCGATCTGGGCGGCCACGTCCCCAAGCGTCACCTTGGGCGGCACGACCCCGGTCTCGAGCCCCTTCTCCAGCCGCACCTGGACCTCGTGCAGCAGCTCCGGGACGCCGTGGAGGTACTCGATCAACCCTTCGTAGCCGGCCACGGTGCGGACCGGGAGCTGAGTCAGAACCTGGGGAATCCACTGCTGCGGACCGCCCATCTGGTCGATCACCAGGTACTGCCCCGGGAACTTCTCGCCGGCGATGCTCATCTCGATCTGGTACCGGGACAGGTCGTAGTTGAGCTGGTTGGCCTCGGAGAGCTTGGACCGGTCGATCGAGTCCAGCACGTCGTGGGCCAGGTGGGTGAACTTCTTCTGGCGCTCATCGGCAGCCAGGGAGAGGTCGCCCCAGCGCCCCATCTGCGCCCCCGGGGCACCGATCATCACGCCGAAGATCGGGTTCTCGAACATCTGGTGCTTGAAGACCAAATCGAACAGGGCGAGCAGGCGGGCGTCCTCGGAGAGGCCGTCCTGGTTCTCGATCAGGGCGTGGTACTGGGCCTCGAACTCCGCCCGGCGCGCCTCGACGGAGGCGTCGGTCGGGGCGGCCTGGGCCACATCAGCGGCCGGCGCGGCCGGCGCGGCGGCCGCCCGTGCGTCGCGCGGAGTGACGGTGGCGGCGGCGGCGATCAGCAGGACGAGGGCGACAGGGAGGATGGACCGGATCCTCGGCATGGAGTCTCTCCTGGAGGGTCGTTGGACGATCGATCGGGTGGAATCGCAGGGGAGATACGGAGAAACGGCCCGGGGGTTTCGTCGCCTTCCGGGAAGGAGCGGTCTCCGCGCCCGACCAGGGCCGACGGGCGCATCCGGGCGGGGGCGTCCCCTTCCCCCCGCGAGGGTGGGAAGGGGACCGAGGGAATGGGGGGAGATTGAGATTACCGTCGGCGGCTCTCGTCGAACGTCACCCGCACCTCGACCCGTGCGCCGTCCCGCACCACCGCCGCCGGCACCTCCTGCCCCGGTTTGTACTGGCGCAGGACGTACATCAGGTCGTAGACGTCGCGGACCCGGTGCCCGGCCAGCTCGACCAGCCGGTCACCGCGGACGAGGCCGGCCCGGTCCGCCGGGCCGCCGGGGCGCACACCGGCGATCAGCATGCCGGCGGCGTCCCCGCCGTCCGCCGTCCCCGTGTAGTCCGGGATGGTCCCCAGCGACGCGCCGTAGGAGCGCGCGTCCCCCTGGGGCAACGGGCTCGGTGCCGCCTGGTAGGTCAGCGGCTCGGTCCGGGCCGCCAGCCGGGCGGCCACCGCGGCGGCGAACCGGGCCACCTGGGCGCCGCCGGCGGCGTGGATCTGGTCCGCGGTGTCGGACGGCTTGTGGTAGTCGTCGTGGGCGCCGGTAAAGAGATACAGCACCGGCACGCCGGCGGCGTAGAACGAGGTGTGGTCCGACGGCCCGTAGGCCTCGCCGCCCAGGGCGCAGGTGAGCCCCTCGTCGCGGCACGCCTCCGGCACCATCTCCGGCCACTCGGCGGCCGACTCGATGCCGAGCACGTTCAGGTGCTCGCGCAGGCGCCCGACCATGTCGAGGTTGATCATCGCGACCGCCCCGTCGGGACCGCCCAGGGTGACGCCGCCCGTCGGGTGGCGGGCGTAGGCGGCGGAGCCACCCAGGCCGGTCTCCTCGGCCGAGAAGGCGATGAAGACCACGTCCCGCCGAAGGGCTTCTCCCCCAGCCGCCCCACCCTCTCTGCCGTTCGATCGCCGTGCCGCCAGCTCCCGGGCCGCCTCGAGCATGGCGGCGACCCCGGAGGCGTTGTCGTCGGCGCCGTGGTGGATCTCGGTCGAGCCCGGCGCCATCGACTCCGGACCGCCGAAGCCCAGGTGGTCGTAGTGGGCGCCGAGGATCACCGGGGCGCCGCCTCCGGCCCCGGGGAGCCGGGCGACGACATTCCAGGCCGGCGCCGTCTCGACCTTCAAGGCGACGGTGATCGCGGCCGTCGGCCGCCGGGCCGCCGTGCCGGAGCGGCGGCCACTGAGCAGCCGCCCCGCCGCCTCCCGGGTCGCCACCACCACGGGGATGCCGACGTCGCTGCCAGTGTCGACCCGCAGGCCCGGGAGCGACGCCTCCTCGGGCAGTCCACGCGCCCTATCGCCTCCTCCCCCTTCGCCCCGTTCACCCGCTCCGCCCGCCTCCGCCGGCGGCAGGTCGACCACGATCACGCCAGCGGCACCGCGCTCCCGCGCCGTGAACGCCTTGGCCCGGAGCGGGCTGTAGCGCCGGCGCGCGTCGTCGTCGAAGGAGTCCGGGGTGAACCGCCGGACGGCGACGATCTTGCCCGCGACGTCGAGCCCGGCGTAGTCGTCGACGCCGAGGTCCGGGGCGACGATGCCGTAGCCGGCCGCTACCACCTCGCCGTGGGCCGCGCCGGAGGCGGAGAACGCCGCCGGCACGAACTGCTCCGCGAGCACCGCCTGCCCGTCGATGGCGAGCGCCGTCTCGGGCAGCACCTCGACCGAGACCGGCATCTCGAAGCGCTGGAACCAGGTCGGCCGTCCGTTCTCGGCCTCCCCCGCCGGCTCGAGGCCCAGCGCCTCGAAGCGCCGGGCGATCCAGTCGCGCGCCTCCAGCAGCCCCTCGGTCCCCAGGCCGCGCCCCTGGCGCGCGTCGTCGGCCAGCCAGGCGACGTCGGCCATCAACCGGTCGGGGGCTCGGTCGGGGGCCCCCTCCTCCTCCGCGGCAGCCTTCGGGCCGTCCACCCAGCGGGCGACGAAGATGTTGGTCTCCCCCGGCTTCCGGTGGTGGCGGTTCGAGGCGAACACCAGCCGGGTGCCGTCGGGCGAGAACAGGGGGAAGCCGTCGAACTCCGGCGTGAAGGTGATCTGCTCGAGGCCGGTGCCGTCGGTGTCGACCGCCCAGAGGTCGAACTCCCGCGGCCCGGCCGAGCCGTGGTTGGAGGAGAAGATCACCCGGACACCGGAGGGATAGAACGACGGCGCGAACGAGGCCGCGTCCAGGAAGGTGATCTGCTGAGGGTTCGAGCCGTCCCGGTCGGAGACCCAGATCTCGAGCTTGTTCGGCCGGATCAGCCCCTGGGCGAGCAGGCGCTGGTAGTCCTCGAGCTCCTTGCCTTCCGGACGTGACGCCCGCCAGACGATCTTCGAGCAGTCCGGCGAGAAGAAGGCACCACCGTCGTAGCCCGGGGTATGGGTCAGGCGCTTCACGTCCGTGCCGTCGGGACGCATGGTGTAGAGCTCGAGGTCGCCGTCCCGGTCGGAGGTGAAGATCACCGTTCCGTCCACCGGGCAGATCGTCGCCTCGGCGTCGTAGCCCGGCTGGTCGGTCAGGCGCCTCAGGTCGGAGCCGTCCGGCGCGACGGAGACGATCTCGTAGCTGTCGTAGACCGCCCAGACGTAGCCCTGGGAGAGGTCGGGAGACGGCGGACACGCGGGCGACGAGAGGGCGGTCGTCGAGTACAGGATCCGCTCGGGCTTCGGGTAGGTGAAGTACGAGCAGGTGGTCCGCCCCTCGCCGGAGGAGATCCGCGTCGGCTTACCCGTTCCGTCGGCCGGGATGGTGAAGATCTGGTCGCACGGCAGCGTCCCGAGGGTCGACTGCATGATCAGCTCGGTGCCGTCCGGCGACCAGTAGGCCTCCGCGTTCTCGCCGGCGTCGGTGATCTGGACCGCGTCGGCGAGGTGGACCTCCCGCGGGTCGAGCAGGGGGTCGTCCGCCCGGGCGGCGACGGCAGGCGCGGCGAAAAGAGCGGCGACAGAGACCAGCGAAACCAGAAGGACCAGCAAGACGGCGGCGCGGACCGGCCGACAGGATCGGTGCATCACAGAACCTCCCTCCCTCCGGCGCTCCGGGCGGCTCACCTGGCGGCGTCCGCGTCGCAACGGGCCGGGACTCAGTGCGTGGTGCAGCTACTTGAGCAACAGAACGGGGCACTCGGCGAGGACGGCGATGCGATAGCTGAGCGTCGCCCATCCCCTGCCCGGCGCCTCCGGATCGACCGTGTGAGAGCGCAGCAGGATCAGGTCGGTCCCTTCGGCGGCGGCGAACCGCAGGATCTCGTCCAGGCGCCGTCCGAACAGGATGTGACGCTCCGCCCGGCCGCCCTGGTGCTCGTAGGCCGAGACCCACTCGTCGAGCATCTCGATGGCCCGCTTTTCGAGCTGGCGGTAGAACTCCTCCATCTCGTCGAACGGCACGTCCTCGAGGGTCTCGACGACGTGGACCAGGATGACCACGGCACCGGGGGCCGACAGCTCCCGCGCGGTCGCCAGGGCGGAGCGCCCCTTGCCACTCAGGTCGACCGGAACCAGGATCTTTTCGAACATCAAGAGCCTCCACGTCGTGCGCTGTGGACTGCTACCCCGCCACCCCGTCACCCTGCCACCCTGCCAGGTCGACGGGTTCGAACCACCGGGACGATCCGCGGGAGATCCCCCTCCCCTTCGATCCCCTGCCCGCGACCGCGGCGCGTGTGGGATCGATGGATCTGACCGTGGTCCAGTCTATCGCCGCAGCCCACGTCGCGGCTCGCCCCGTGGCGTGGGACGCGACGGCCTTTCCCCTGCCCGTTCGCGGAGTGTCGCGGAACCGGTGCGGACGACGCCGAAAGCTCAGGAGAACGCGAAGGCGCCGTAGCCGACGACCCGGTCGCGGTCGCCGGCCGTGTCGCCGGAGCTCCGCAGGTCGAGCAGCTCGGCCCGCAGGCCGCGACGGGAGGCGGTCGTCAGCAGGCCGTTGATCGGGAACGCGCCGCAGGCGGAGTCCGGGTGGAGCGGCCCGTCGAGGGCGACGATCCGCCGGGCGGTCGCCTGATCGGCGTCTCGTGCCGGCTCATAGGGCAGATAGTGAGAGAGGTCGGAGCTGACCACGACGACCGTCTCCTCCCCGCCCCACACCGCCTCGAGCACGTCAGCCAGGTCGTCGGCCGTCACGTCGCCGACCACCAGGGGGAGCAGCGCCGCGCCGGGGAAGAGGTGCTGGAGGAACGGCAGCTCCACCTCCAGGGAGTGCTCCGGCGCATGGGCCGCCGGGTAGGGCGCCACCACCGGCAGCCGCTCGGCAGCCGCCACCAGCTCGGGATCGACCGGCATCTCTCCGAGCGGCGTGGCGTAGGCGGAAGCTCCCGGGGTCGCCACGCCGCGGAACGGCACCCGGTGGGACGGCCCGAGGAGGACGATCCGCTCGACCGTGCGCGCTCCGCCACCGTCCCCGGTACGGTCCCCGACAGCTTCGCCGAGAGCGTGGCCGAGAGCGCGGAAGGCGAACCCGGCCGTGGGGCCCGAGTACTCGTAGCCGGCGTGGGGGGCGATCACCGCCTTGGGACGCGGACGCCCGGCCGGCCACGGCGGAGCCTCCGCCAGATAGCCCTCGACCGCGCCGCGGAGCGCGGCGGCGGACCCGGGATAGAACAGCCCGGCGACGACCGGGGACCGGACCGCTTGCGATGACGAGATCATCTTCCTCCTCCCGGATTGTACGCCCGTACAGAGTCCACCGAGACCAAGACCCTGCATCCCCCCGGAGGGCGGGAAAGGGACGGAGGGATTGGGGGGAGATCCGTTACCTTCGCCCGAGCGCCTGGCGGCAGAGGCGCTGGGCGCGCGGCCGGTTCGGGAACGGCAGCACCTCGAGCAGCACCAGGTCGCGCCCGGCGCTCCGCTCGAGGCTGGAGAGGACCTGGCGGTACTCCTGCGCGGAGCGGTCCCGGTTGCCCAGGCGGGCGTAGCAGTCGGCGAGCAGGACCCGCACCTGGTAGAGCGCCGGGTCGAGGTAGAGGGCGGCCCGGTAGGCGCCGGCCGCCTCGCCCGGGTGGCCCTGGAGGTCGTCGAGGAAGCCCTCCAGGGCGTAGACGCCGGGCTCCGACGGGTCGGCATCGCGGGCCTGCGCCGCCAGGCGGGAGGCGAGCTCGACCCGGTTGCCGGCCAGCGCGTCGGCGGCGCGGACGAGCAGATCCTGGGCGCTGCCACCGGGGGCGAGCGGCGGATGGTCCGAGTCGTCCCCCCGGACCTCGTCGGTCACCGTCCGGTCGTCGAGCGGTGGCGGCGCGGCTTCCTGCACCGCGGGCCCGGGATCGGCCTCGGCGTCCGACACGAACAGCGACCGCGGCAGCGGGCGGCGAGGCGACGCCTCGGCGGGATCGCCCTCGGACCCGCCCGGCGTCCGGCCGGCGGCCGGCCCACCCGATCCGCCGGATCGGGACGACCGGACCGGCCGGGCGGGGGGAGCGGAGGGGGCGGAGCGCCGGGAGCGCCGGCCCGGGGCCGGCTCCACCGCCTCGACCTCCTCCGGGTGCCGATAGGCGAAGCACTGCCCCAGATCGACCGGTGCCAGCCGGTCGTAGATCTGCCAGAGCGTCTCCGACGCGCCGAGGAACAGGTAGCCGTGACGCGCCAGGTTGCGGGTCACCTCGGTCACCACCCGCCGCTGGAGCGGCCGGGCGAAGTAGATCAGCACGTTGCGCAGCAGGACCAGGTCGAACGGCTCGGTGCCCAGCCCGCGGTACGGTAGATGGGACAGGTTCATCGACCGGTACTCGATCCGGTCGCGGATCGACTGGGACAGCTCGTAGAGCCCGCCGCGGCGCGTGAACCACCGCTCCAGCAGCCGCTCGGGCACCTGGGAGACCGCCCGCTCGCCGTACAGACCCCGCTCGGCCGCGGCCAGCGCGTCCCGGTCGACGTCGGTGGCGACCACCTTCCAGCGCCACGACGTCAGGGCGTCGTGCTCGGCCAGGATCATCGCCAGGGTCGCCGGCTCCTCACCGCGGGCCGACGCGGCCGACCAGATGCGCAGGGTCTGGTCGCCGCCGGCCTTGGCCGCCATCACCCGCGGCAGGACGTGGCGCTCGATCGCCCGGAACTGCTGCGGCGCACGGAAGAAGTACGACTCCTTGACCGTGACCAGGGTGACGAGCTGCTCCCACTCCCCCTCGAGCTGCCCGACCGCCAGCGCCCGGACGTAGTCAGTGGCGTCGGCGAAGCCGTGGGCCCGGGTCCGCCGGGCGGCGATCTCTTCGAGGAAGCCGTGCCGGGCGGGCGGCACCACGTTGCCGGTCTCCTCCCGGATCAGTTGCACCAACCGCTCGAGAGCCGGCGCCGGCACGGCCACCGCCGCCGCGGACGTCACGACCCTCCCCCGCCCTCGTCCTCGCGACCGCCGCCAGCGCCGTGGCCCCCCTGGTCACCGTGGCCACCCTGGCCACCGGGACCTCCCTTGTCGCCGCGGCCGCCCGTCAGGTAGCGGGCGATCTGTGCCGGCGGCAGCTCGATCTCCGCCGCGCCGCGCTCCACCGCCACCCGCGGCATGCCGTGGACGACGCAGCTCGCCGCATCCTGGGCGATCGTCAGGCCTCCCGCCTGGTGCAGGGCGAGCAGTCCCTCGACCCCGTCCGCCCCCATGCCGGTCAGGATCACGCCGGCCGAGAGCGCCGGCGCCACCAGCGCCATCGAGGCGAACAGCGCGTCCACCGACGGCCGGTGCCCGGACCGCGCCGGGCTCACCCGGTCGAGCTGTAGCACCCCGCCGGGGCCGAGGGCCAGGTGCGAGTCGCCGGGCGCCAGGCGCACGCAGCCCGGCTGCACTTGCTCGCCGTCGGCGGCCAGCCGGATGTCCGGCACGAACTCCCGGTTGAGCCAGTCCGCCAGGCCGGCCTCGAACCCGGCGGTGATGTGCTGGACCACCAGGATCGACATGGGGAAGTGGTCGGGCATGGCCTCGAACAGCTCGCGCAGGGCCGCCGGCCCGCCGGTCGACGCGCCGATGCCGATCCAGCGGAGCTGCCGGCTCGCCACCTCCACCGGACGGGGCCGCCAGGTCTTGGGCCGTCGCGGCTCGGCGCGCGCCGCGGCGGCCGTGCGCACCATGTCCGGCAAGGTGTCGGCGAGCAGGCGCCAGCTCTCCGTGTCCTCCGGCTTGGCCAGCACCTCGACCGCGCCCCGGCGCATGGCCTCGAAGGCGATCCGCATCTGGTTGCGGTTGGCCCGCGCGGAGAGCACCACGATCGGCGTCGGCCGCAGCTCCATGATCCGCTCGGTGGCGGCGTAGCCGTCCATCCCCGGCATGATCAGGTCCATCAGGACCACGTCCGGGTGGAGCTCCCACACCATGTCGACCCCGGTCTGCCCGTCCGGGGCCTCGCCGACGACCTCGATGTCGTCGGTCCAGGAGAAGAATCGCTTCAGGACGGCCCGCACCGACGGGGAGTCGTCGACCAGGAGGACCCGGAGCCGGTCCTCTTTCTGCGTTCCGTCAGGGGGCATGGCTCACCGGGTGCCGCTCAGGCGGCGGACGAGATCGACCAGCTCACCAGCGTCGAGCGCCTGCTTGGTGAGGTAGGCGTCGGCACCGGCCTGCAACCCCTCGAGCCGGTCTTCGGGCCGGTCGCGGGTCGAGACGACGATGATCGGGAGCTGGGAGAACTGGGGGATGTTGCGCAGGTGGCGCGTCAGCTCGTAACCGTTCATCCCGGGCATCTCGATGTCGGTCACCAGACAATCGTACTCTCCTTCGCCCAGGTAGTTCAGCCCCTCGTCGGCGTCGGTGGCCGCGGTGACGTCGAACCCCGCGTCCTCGAGCAGCCGCCGTTCCATCTCGCGCGTCACCAGGGAATCGTCGACCAACAGCACGCGGACCCTTGTCACCTGTTCCTCCTGGACGGCGATCCGTCGAGGCCCCTTCAAGAACTCCCGCTTGGCCAAGACGGCCGGCGAGAGGACGCCGATCGGAGCGCCGGTGGCGAGCAGGGCGACGCCGTCCACGGCCTGCTCGACGGTGACGGTCCGGGTGATCGGACGGACCAGAACCTCTTCTTCCCCCTCGACCGCGTCGACCGCCAACGCCAGCGGCTGGCCGGAGATCCGGCCCCGGAGCAGGAGCTGCTCTTCCGGGGTCTGCTGGCCGAACAGGCGCGACATCGGGACGAACGCGACCAGCCGGCCGTCGATCTGCAAGAAGGTGCGGCCGTCGCGCTCGATCACGTCCTCGGTGCGGAAGCTGTCCACTTGGCGGATCGGCACCGACGGCAGCGCCAGGCGCGCCCGGCCGACCCGCACCAGCAGCACCTGCTCGCCGCGCCGGGCCACGGGCACCTCGACGACCACCGTCGTCCCGGCGCCCGGCTCGGACGACAGGAAGACCTCGCCGCCCAGCCGGTTGACCGACGAGGCGACCACGTCCAGGCCGACGCCCCGGCCGGAGATCTCCGACACCTTGCGCCGGGTCGAGAAGCCGGGGGTGAACAGCAGGCGGAAGATCTCGTCGCGGGTCAGGGAGTCGGCGGCGCCGGCGTCGACCAGGCCCGCGCGCACCGCCTGGCGGACGACCGCTTCCGGGTCGATGCCGGCGCCGTCGTCGGTGATGGCCAGGCGCACCCGCCCGGCCTCGGGCTCCGCGACCAGCCGGATCTTGCCCACCGGCCCCTTGTCGGCCTGCTCCCGGGTGGCCGGCATCTCGATGCCGTGGTCGACCGCGTTGCGCACCAGGTGGAGCAAGGAGTCCTCGAGCTCGCGGGCGATCCGGCGGTCGAGGCGGGTCTCCTCGCCGACGATGTCCACCTCCACCTCGCGGCCGAGGGAGCGCGCCAGCTCCCGGGCGTAGCGCCCCAGGTGCAGCAGATACGCGCGCAGCGGCTGGAGCTGCAGCGTGAGCAGCGTGTCGAGGCCGTCCTCGGCCGAGCGCAGCAGCCGGCGCTGGCTCGACTCGACGTCGACCGCCAGGTGGCGGAGCATGGTGCCGAGCACCGCCAGGATCTGCTTCGGCTGCTCCTCGCGCATGCCGTCCTCGGCCAGCTTGGCAAGCTCGTAGATACGTTGGATCGGATTGCGTACCGCCAGGGCGAGGATGCGTACCTGGGTGGCGTTGTCGGCCACCGCGTCGAGCGAGTGGGCATCGACCCGCACATCGGTGCCGCCGAGGTGGCTCCCGCCTTCGACGGCGCTCTTGTGCGGTTGCGCCGCTGTGCGCTCGTTCCCCTCCGCGACCCCGGCGACACCGACGGTGACCGCCTCCGAGCCGCCCATCGCGCCAGACCCGCCCATCGCGGCCGGCGCGGGAGGCTCGTCGTCCGCGCCGGCGGCGGCCGGCCCTCGGTCGCCGGGTTCGTCCGCAGGCTCCTCGGCGCCGCCCGCTCCGGACTCGGCGGCCCCCTTCTTCTCAACCGGCTTCTCACGGCGCTTGGTGGGCGATTTCGGAGGCGCCGCCGGCGCGCCGTCTCCCCCGCCGGCCTGGTCGGCCTCCCGGTGGGCCTCGATCACCAGCTCGAGCAGCTCCGGGTCGGCCGTCGGCTGGACACCGGAGGCGACCGTGTCGACCATCGACGAGACGCGGTCGACCACCCGGGTCAGCAGGCTGCCGGCGCGCCCCGGGCCGTCGTCGACCAGCTCCTCGGAGGCGTGGCAGAGCTCGGCGATCTCGCCGAGCTGGAGCATCCGCGCCGCCCCCTTGACGGTGTGCAGCTCACGCTTGACCTGGGTGCGGGCGCCCTGGTCGTCCGCAATCCGGGGGACCAGGGTCGCCAGCCGCTCCAGCCGATCCCGGACCTCATCGACGAAGAGGGGGATCAGCTCCTGGAGCTCGGGGTCTAGAGGCCGCTGCGCCATTCAAGATCCCGGAGATCGGAGCTTCCGTGACCGCCCGTCGCGAAAGCTCCGAGGTGTGGTCAGATCGTGCCGCCCGCAGGCAAGGACCGACCGAGGCGTACCCGCCACGGTACGCCGCAGGGAGGGAGTGCCGAGGACGGTGCGAGATGGCTGCGCATCGCCGCTCGTAGCAGGGCGGCTCACGGTAGCTCCGATCAAATCTTGGTCCAGGAATCG
Source organism: uncultured Acidobacteriota bacterium (assembly GCA_963843755.1). Lineage (GTDB taxonomy): Bacteria > Acidobacteriota > Thermoanaerobaculia > Multivoradales > DATKCC01 > CAWJLS01. The sequence continues at coordinate 151,994 of CAWJLS010000005.1, read as the reverse complement.
ACGTTCACGTCCACACCCATCACCCCGAGGATCTCGCCGGTCTCGTCCTTGACCGGCGCCGCCACCGTGAAGCAGGGCTCATGGGAGAGGAGCGACTCGTAGACCGGGGTGATGATGGTGCGTCCCTCGCGCATGACGCCGCGGAACCAGGGGCGTTCGGTCAGGCCTTCGCCGTTCTTGAGCTTCTGCGGCAGGTCGCGGTCGCCGGCGACCTGCTCGTTGACGGTGATGGCGAGCTGCGAGCCGCCCGCGTCCATGACGTAGGCGAGCTCGACGAAGCCGTTGTCGCCGAGCATCTCGGAGAGCAGCGCCTCGATCGCCTCCCAGGAGCCGAAGCGCTTGCGCACCTCGTTCGCCCAGCCGCCGGCCAGGCGCTTGAGCGAGTGGGGGGACTCCAGGTGGAACGACTGGGCGACGAGCTGGATCGCCAGGCCGAGCTCGTTGAGCTGATCGGCGGTGGACGAGAACTGCTTGAGGCTGTCGGCCATGCGCTGGACCACCTGGCTGACCTCTTTGAGGGTCAGCACCACCTGGTCGGAGGCGGCGTTCTGCTGCTGGGTGGCGAGCGAGATCTCCTTGGCCACCCGGGCGGTGTCCGACGAGGCGCTCTTGAGCTCGTCGATGGCGGCGGCCGCGGCGCGCGCCCGCTCGAGCACCCGGGCGGCCTCCTTCGAGCCCTCCTCGGTGGCGACCACCGTCGCCCGGATCGAGCTGGTGAACTCGTCCAGCAGGTTGCGCACGGAGTCGACCGACTCCTGGGAGCGCTGGGCCAGGCGGCGGACCTCCTCGGCGACCACCGAGAAGCGCCGCCCATGGTCGCCGGCGGCGGCGGCCTCGATCGCCGCGTTGAGCGACAGGATGTGGGTCTCCTGGGCGATGTCGGTGATGAGGTCGAGGACCCGATAGATCTCCTTCGAGCGGGTCCCCAAAGTGTCGGCCCGGGTGGCGATGCCGCTGATCCGCTTCTTGACCTCCTCGACCCCCTGGACCGCCTCGTCGACGGCGTCGGAGCCGATGGTGCCGCTGGCCTCCGCCTGGGCGGTGAGGTCCGCCTGGGTCGAGGCGTTGTCGGCGATCTGGGCCGCCGTGCGGGCCAGCTCCTCCATGGCGGCGGTGATCTCGACCACCGACGCGGCCTGCTCGGACGAGCCCGAAGCCAGCTCGGAGGCGATCTGGTTGACCGAGTTCGCCGCCGACGCGACGTCGATCGAGCTGTTCTGGATCTGCTGGGCGAGGGCGTTGATCGCATCCGCGGCGCTGATGAAGGCGTCCTGGAGCACCCGCGGCAGGTCCTTCGCCTTGTGGCTGCTCGACACCAGGTCGCCGGCGCGGATCTCGTCGAGCGCGGCCACCAGGCCGACCTCGATCTGAGCACGCTTCGCCTCCGCCTCGTCCAGCGCCACCTGGCGCCGGCGGTGGTCGCGGAAGGTGACCATCAGGTAGGCCAGCACGCCGACGGCGGCCACCAGCAGGTAGAGACCGAACGGCCAGTCCGGCCCGCCTTTGGCGCTCGCGACGAGGAGCAGGAGCAGGCCGATCAGGGCGAGCCCCACGGTGACCCCGAGGCCGACGTTGGCGGCGTCGAGGCGGTCAGTTCGAGGGTTGGTCGTCGTGTCCATCGGAAATCTCCGTAGCATCGTTCCCGAAGATGGCCGGCGGGCTCTCCGGGTCGACCACCACCAACGGCGTCGACTCGTGGACCGCCAACCCCCGGGCCTTCTCTCCCCAGAATTGCACCAGAGCCCCGCCGGCCGGCCAGACGGGGAGACCTTCGATCACGCCGAGCACGTCGTCGGCGGTGAGCTGTTGGCTCTGCAGCCAGACCCGGTAGCCGTCCCGGCCGCGGGTGACCGTGCGCACGGCATCGTGGAGCACTCCCCAGAGGCCGCCGGCACGGCGCATCAGCAGGACCCGCTCCGGGTTCATCCGCCACCCCCCAACGCCGCGAGGCTGATCACCCGGACCGGCCGATCCCGCAGGCTGACGTCGCCGCGGACGATCCCCTCGCCCCCGGGCACCACCGCATCCGCCGGCACGGTCACCACCTCGACCACGCCGTCCACCTGGAGGCCGACCAGCTCGCGCGACCCGTCTGGGCCGGCCCAGGCGATCACGGTCACCGGGTAGGCCGGGCTGGCTCCCGGGGTCGCGCCGAGCAGACGGGTGAAGTCGAGCACCGGGAGCGGCTCGCCGCCGAACTCGGCCAGCCCCTTGAGCTCCTGCGCGGAGCCGGGCAACGGGATCACCTGGAGGTCTCGCACGATCCGCCGTACACGCCCGAGCGGCAGCATGCACTCCTCCTCCCCCACTTGAATCAGGAGGTAGCGGTCCTCGGCGGTCTCTCCTCGGCTCGTCGTCATCCCAGCGTCCGTCCCGAACGGTCCCGTTCATCACGGGACCAAATAAGGATCAACTACACTCCGCAAGGAAGCCGTCAATTGGCGGCGAGAGGCCAGGATAGGAGATTCCATCCGGCCTGGCAAGGCGCGTGATCGCAAGGACTCACCTCCGCTTGTGGGGCCGTTCGGCCGCCTGTCCCGATCTCCCCGATCCGCCCACTGTGCATCCTGATGCGTCCCGCACGACGGCTGTCGGCGCGGCACGTCGCGGAAACCGATTCGACTCTCAGCACGTCCTTCGACCGAGCCTGGAGCACCCGGCTCAGACTCAAGGGGAAAGCATGTTCCAGCGCACTCGACTCCTCGCCCTCCTCGCCGCGCTGCCGGCGGTCCTGCTCGTCTTCGCCGCGCCGGCCGCGGCCCTGGACGGCCACTTCCTGCACGGCTACGGCGCCCGCAACTCCGCCATGGGCGGGGCCGGCGCGGCCCTGGTCCACACCGACCCGCTGACGGCCCTGGTGTTCAACCCGGCCGCCCTGACCGCCCTCGACGGCGATCACGTCCAGATCGGCATCGAGCTGCTCAAGGGCTCACCCGAGGTCTCCTCCACCGTCGCCACCCCGTTCGGTGCGGTCTCCGGCACCACCGAAGACGACACCGGAGTGCAGCCGCTCCCGGCCGTCGCCTGGGCCCGCCACCGGGACGGCAGCCGCTGGGCGCTCGGCTTCGGCTCGATCGCCATGGCCGGCTTCACCACCGACTACCCCCAGGACCCGCGCAACCCGCTCCTCCAGCCGCAGCCGCAGGGCTTCGGCCGGGTCCACTCCGAGTACCAGTACCTGCGCCTGCCCCTCGCCGTCGCCTACCAGGTCAACCCGAAGCTCTCGATCGGCGGCGCCCTGACCCTCGGTTACGCCCGGTTGAGCGCCAACGCCGCGGCGTTCGCCGCTCCCGACTGCTCCGGCCCGACCACCTGCTACTACCCGGAGGCCGACTCCGAAGGCGCCTGGGGCCAGGGTTTCCAGCTCGGCCTGCTCTACCGTGCCACCCCGACCTGGTCGTTCGCCGCGTCCTACACCAGCGAGCAGTCGTTCCAGGACTTCGAGTACCACTCGGCGGGCGCCAACCCGGCGCTGCCCAACTACGGCCGGGACCGCAGCTTCTCCTTCAACGTCGACGTCCCCGCCCAGGCCGTCGTCGGCACGGCGTGGAGCCCGAGCCCGTCGGTCGACCTGGCCCTCGACGTGCGGTGGATCGGCTACGACGGCGTCGACGGGCTGGGCACCTCCGGCTTCAACCAGGACGGCTCGATCCGCGGCTTCGGCTGGGACGACATCACGGTCATCGCCCTGGGCGGCGAGTGGCGCGTCGGCCCCCGCTGGTCGCTGCGCGCCGGCTACAACCACGCCGACAGCCCGATCCGCGAGGAGCTGGCCTTCGTCAGCACCCCCGCGCCGGCGACCTTCGAAGACCACGCGACGCTCGGACTCGGCCTGAAGGTCGACGAGCGCCTACAGCTCGACCTGGGCTACTACCACGCCTTCCGGAACGAGGTCAGCGGCCCGTTCGTCTCGCCCGCCGGCCCCGTGCCGGGCACGGAGGTGACCCAGTCGAACGAGTCGGACTCGCTGGTGGCGACCCTCGGGATCACGTTCTAGAAACGATCCTCACCGGCGTGGTGTCCCGCTTCATCGGGGCCCGACACTGGCTCCTGTGAAGGCGCGCTGCCGGCTGCCGGTGCCGGCAGCGCACGTGAAGTCTGCGGACCGAGCCGGGGCCGAGCCGCAACGGCATCGGGACTCGATGATTCTGGGAACGAGGAGTAAGGGACCATGGCACAGAAATTCAAGGTCGAAGAGGCGGACTACGGCATGAAGCTGTACATCCTCGGGTTCATCTCGCCGCAGGACGCGGCCCAGATGAACCAGGAGATCAAGAAGCTGGGCGCGAAGCTCGGCGACACGTTTGGAGCCGTCGTCGACATGCGGGAGAACCGGGCGTTCTCGAACGAGGTCGCCGAGCTGATGAAAGAGCAGATCGGCATCTGCATCGACGTCGGCATGGTCCGCGCCGCCATCGTGCTGCAGAGCGCCATCATGACCCTCCAGGCCCGGAGGCTGATCGCCGAGACCGGCATCGCCGACCGGGTCCGCTTCATCGACGCATCGTCAGACGACGACTGGGAGAAGACGGCGACGGGGTGGGCGAGCCGGGGTCTCGAGCCCGCCGCACGGGTGACCGGCGCCGCGTGATGCACTGAGCTTGTAGTCGACTGAAGGGAAACCGGGGGCTAGGCTCGCCATCGTGGCGGGTCTGACCTTCTTCGCCGCGAAGTAGTACCGCGGGCGGGGTCTTTCGAGGCTCCGCCCGCATTTTGTTTTGGGGCGAAAGGCGCGGGGTCGTGGGACGACAGGGGTGAGGTCGCGAGGTAGGGCAGGTTCGCCGGGAGCGTCCGGTGGGGAGGGGCGCAGGGGCCGGCTCGGATGAATGGACTCCCGGGGCCTGTCCTCGCCTGCCCATCGCCCGCGACGAGCCGCACTGCCCTGCAAGGGCCCACGAGGGCGCGGGCGCTGAGCACCCCTGGGCCCCTCCCCACCGGACGCTCCTCTTGCCTGACGTCTGCCGGCCTACCGCTGGCCACCGGAAAGGCACTCACTCCCGGTGCTCGAGGCCTGGAACCCAGAGAAGCTAGACGGCGCGAGGGGCGAACGCAGGTTGAGCGAGGACGGGGCGAGATGGCCCGCCATCGCGGCTCGCAGCAGGTTGTCGTCGGGAATCCCAGATCCGGATGGTCGGGGCGAGAGGATTTGAACCTCCGGCCTCACGGTCCCGAACCGTGCGCTCTACCAGGCTGAGCTACGCCCCGTACCGGAAAACGCGGGGCAGCCGTGTGGCATCGTGCCCCGCGCGAGGGCGAACGATATCGCCGTCTTCGAGAACGGTCAACCCCAAAGGGAAAACTCTTCGAACGGGCCCTTCCCGGCCTCCGCCCACGGGGGGACGGAGGCCGGGAAGGAGACGGCGAAACCGGGCGCCGGGTGCGGCCTACTGCGGCGGCCAGGTGGGCAGCCGGCCCGGGGTCCACGGCGCGCCGAGAGCCTCCAGCCGGTTCTCGAGACCGGTCAGGTCGACCTCGACCAAGGTCCGCAGCTTGGCCAGAACGTCGCGGAAGGCCGTGTCAGCCAGCTCGACGGCCTTCTTCTGGGTCGCGGTCGGCGCCGAGGTGGAGCCCCAGCAGCCGTAGATGGCCCGCTGGATCCGGTCGTTGATCGAGGGTGGCGTCGGCTCGTTGTAGCCGGCGATCACCTCGTCGCCCTCGAGCTGGAGCCTGAGGTCGGCCAGGCGGTTCTCGAGGTCGCGCGCCTGCTCGATCATCGAAGCGTCGGCGTCCGGCGTGTCGAGGATCGCCTTGCGCACGTGGGCGATGCGATCCGCCGCCTCGTCGGCCGCCTTGGACGCGCCGAGGACGGCCCGCTGGAGCTGGGCCATCTTGCGGTGGAAGCTCATCAGCTCCTGCTGGTCGGCGGCCGGCAAGGTCGCCGTCCCGAGGGGCCGGGCGGTGAAGGTCTGCTCCCCGCCCACCGGCGTGATCTTGTCGTCGACCACGGTCGCGATCGACACGCTGTAGGTGCCGGGGGCGACCAGAGGACCGGTCGGCTCCGAGCCGAACGGGTTGTCGCGCATCGGCGGGTTGAGGCGCACCGGCGTCGACGACGGGAAGGTCAGGTCCCAGGCCACCCGGTGGAAGCCGGAGGAGACCGGCCCGTTGAGGCGCCGCACCACGTTGCCGTCGGCGTCCCGGACCGTGATCAGGACCGACGGATCGGTCTCCCGGTGCTCGGCACGGAGCTCGTCCCAGCTCGGGATGGTGATCGTCGCGTCGTTCTCGAGCGCGTCGCTCTCCGCCTTCTGCCGCTGCTCGGCCTTGGTCTTCAACCCGTCCTTCAGGTAGTAGGTGATGACCGCGCCGAACGGCGGGTTCGGGGCGCTGAAGTGGTTCGAGCCGAGGAAGCCGGCGCCGGGCAGGCCGAGCGGCGAGTAGCCCTCGACGTACATCCACGGGTCCTGGACGGGGAACAGCACGGCGCCCTTCTCCAGGGTCTCCTTGTCGGCGCTGCGCAGCGGGCTGTAGTCGTCGAGGACGTAGAAGCCGCGCCCGAAGGTGGCGGCTACCAGGTCGTCCTCCCGCTCCTGGATCGCCAGGTCGCGGACGGCGATGGTCGGCATGCCGCCGGTGAGCTGGATCCAGTGACCGCCGCCGTCCGGCGTGAAGAAGACGCCGAACTCGGTGCCGGCGAACAGCAGGTCGGCGTCCTCGTGGTCCTGCGCCAGGGCGTAGACGGTGCCCTTCTCCGGCAGGTCGCCGGCGATCGAGCTCCAGGTGGCGCCCCGGTCGGTCGACTCGAGCACGTACGGCTTGAAGTCGCCGTCCTTGTGCGCGTCGAAGGCGGCGAAGACCGTGTCCGGATCGTGCTTGGAGGCCTCGATCTTGGAGACGTAGGCACCCGCGGGCACGCCGGGGAAGCTGTCGATGCTACGCCAGGAGCCGCCGGCGTCGCCGGTCACCTGGATCCGGCCGTCGTCGGTGCCCGCGTAGAGCAGGTTCTCGACCAGCGGCGACTCGGCCAGGGTGACGATGTTGCCGTAGAACGAGGTCGACGCGTTCTTGGCGACGGAGTCGATGCTCCAGATCCGTCCCATCACCTCGAGCTGGTTGCGGTCGACCTGCTTGGAGAGGTCCGGGCTGATCGGCGTCCAGGTGTCGCCCCGGTCGTCGCTCCGGAACAGCCGGTTGGCGGCGAAGTACAGGCGGGTCGCCGAGTGCGGGCTGATGATCAGCGGCGAGTCCCAGTTCCAGCGCAGGGCCGGCTCGCCCGCGTCCGGCTGCGGCTGGATGTCGACCTGCTCGCCGCTGGCGCGGTCGAAGCGGATCAGGTTGCCGTACTGGGACTCGGCGTAGACGATGTTCGGATCGGTCGGATCGACGCGCGACTGGAAGCCGTCGCCGCCGGCGGTGACGTACCAGTCTTCGTTCTGGATACCGCCGGTGCTGGTGGTCTCGTTCGGACCACCCAGGCTGAAGTTGTCCTGGGTGCCGCCGTAGACGTTGTAGAACGGCTTCGCGTTGTCGAGCCCCAGCTTGTAGAACTGGGTCACCGGCAGGTTCGGGAAGAAGGTCCAGGTCTGGGCCCGGTCGAAGCTCTCGTACAGCCCGCCGTCGTTGCCGTTGATCAGGTGGTCGGAGTTTTCGGGGTCGATCCACAGGGCGTGGTTGTCGACGTGCTTGTCGTGCTCCCCGGCCGGGTGGAAGCTGGCGCCGCCGTCGTCGGTCACCATCATGAAGGTATCCATGGAGTAGACCCGGTCGGCGTCCTGGGGATCGACGAACAGCTCCTGGTAGTACTGGGGGCTGCTCGACAGGTAGTCGGAGCGCATCTCCCAGCTCTCGCCCCGGTCGGTGGAGCGGTAGAGGCCGCCGGCGTCGCGAGCCGCCTCGATGGTCGCGTAGACCACGTCCGGCTCGGACGGCGCGACGGCCAGGCCGATGCGGCCCATGTCGGTCATCGGCAGGCCGTTGGTGAGCTTCTTCCAGTGGGCTCCGGCGTCGGTCGACTTGTAGATCGCCGACTCGGGGCCGCCGTCGATCAGGGTCCAGACGCGCCGGCGGCGCTGGTAGGACGCGGCGTACAGGGTGTCCGGGTCGCGCGGGTCCATGGCGATGTCGGTCACGCCCGTGTCCTTGGAGATGTCGAGCACCTTGGTCCAGCTCGCGCCGCCGTCGGTGGTCTTGTAGAGACCCCGGTCACCGCCGGCGTTCCACAGGGGGCCCTGGGCCGCCACGTAGACCACGTCGGTGTCGCGCGGATCGATGACGATCTTGCCGATGTGCTGGGAGTCCTTCAGCCCCAGGTCGGTCCAGGTCTTGCCGCCGTCCTCGGTCTTGTAGACGCCGTCGCCGTAGGAGACGCTCCGCTGGCTGTTGTTCTCGCCGGTGCCGACCCAGACCACGTTCGGGTTGCCGGGATCGATGGCGAGGCAGCCGATCGAGTAGGAGCCCTGGCCGTCGAACACCGGGGTCCACGTGGTGCCGGCGTTGTCGCTCTTCCAGACGCCGCCGGACGCCGACGCGACCCACCAGACCGACGGCTGGTCCGGATGAATCGCGACGTCGACGATCCTCCCCGAGGTCACCGCGGGACCGATGCCGCGCAGTGCCAGACCGGCGAACGTGCCGGCGGCGAGGAGCTCGTCCTTCTTCTGGTTCATGTCCGGCGAGTCGGCCTTCTTCTTGGCCGCGGCCGGGAGACTCCCCGCCACCAGGGCGACGCAGAACGCGATCGCGGTGAGCGAGGCGAGCGAGCGGATCGATCGGTGCACCGGATCCTCCTTCTTGGGTAGAGAGAGTTCGTGGGGAACGCTGACCGGCTGCGCGGCGGTCGCCCGCCGGCGCCGGAGGAGCGCGGGCACCAGGATGTCACATCGAACGGGAGGGCGGAACTACCCGCCGGGGGAGCCTTCAGAACGGGACCGCCCCGGGGCCGTACCGCTGCTAGAATCGAGCTGTTTCAGTCACTTCGTCCCCGGCGCCGGGCCCCGCGGCCCACGCCGGACGCGCTCCCCCAGGAGATACCCATCATGGCCGTCACCACCCTCGCCGAGCTCTTCCTCCACGCCGCTGGCCACCAGAAGCCCGACGCTCTGCAGCAGAAGGTCGCCGGCCGCTTCCAGCCGATCTCCTCCGCCGAGCTGGTCGACCGGGTCCGCCGCCTGGCCCGGGCATTCGAGAAGCGGGGCCTCGCCCGGGAGGACCGAGTCGCCCTGATGGCGGAGAACGGCCCCCACTGGCCGGTCGTCGATTTCGCCACCCTCTGCTCCGGCGCGGCGCTGGTCACCGTCTACCCCACGCTCCGGTCGGACCAGGCCGCCTACATCGTCCGCGACAGCGAGTCGAAGATCCTGTTCGTCCAGAACCGCGAGCAGCTCGACGGGCTGCTCGCCCACAGGAAGGATCTGCCGGGTGTCGAGCTGTTCGTGCTGATCGACGCCCCCGACGGCGCGGGGGGCGAGGCGGTGGTGGAGGGCGCCGAGGTCACGACCCTCGCCGCGCTCATCGCCGAGGGCGGCGACTTCGACGCCGAGGCGTTCGGCGACCGCATCCACGAGATCGACCCGGACGACCTGGCGACGCTGATCTACACCAGTGGCACCACGGGCGAGCCCAAAGGGGTGATGCTGACCCACGGCAACATCGTCTCGAACATGCACGCGGCGCTTTCGCTGTTCGACATCAAGAAGGAGTTCCAGGCGCTCTCCTTCCTGCCGCTCGCCCACTCCTACGAGCGGACGATCGACTACTGCTACTTCCACCAGGGCTGCTCGATCGCCTACGCCGAATCGGTTCAGACCCTGGCCGAGGACCTGGCGCTGGTCAAGCCCCACCTCTTCGTCTCGGTCCCGCGGGTCTATGAGAAGGTGCTGGGAAAGATCCAGGAGAACGTCGCCCGCAGCTCGGCGGTCAAGCAGAAGATCTTCGACTGGGCCCAGGGCGTGGCGCGGGACGCGCTGCCCGCGCGGACCCGGGGCAAGAGCCCCGGCGGCCTCCTGGGCCTCCAGCTCGCCCTGGCCGACAAGTTGGTCTTCGGCAAGATCAAGGAGCGCCTGGGCGGCCGGTTCCTGTTCGCCTTCTCCGGCGGCGCGCCCCTGGCCAAGGAGATCGGCGAGTTCTTCTGGGGCGCCGGCATCGAGATCTACGAGGGCTACGGCCTGACCGAGACCTCGCCGGTGATCGCGGTCAACACCCCCGGCGCCACCAAGGTCGGCACCGTCGGCCGGCCGTTCCCGGGCGTCGAGGTGGCGATCGCCGAGGACGGCGAGATCCTCTCGCGCGGCCCGAACACCATGCGCGGCTACTGGAACAAGCCGGACGCCACCGCCGAGGCGATCGACTCCGAGGGCTGGTTCCACACCGGCGACATCGGCGAGATCGACGCCGAAGGGTTCCTGCGGATCACCGACCGCAAGAAGGAGATCCTGGTCAACGCCTACGGCAAGAACATCGCCCCGGCGCCGATCGAGAACCAGCTCAAGACCAGCCGCTTCATCAGCCAGGCGGTGATCATCGGCGACCGGCGCAAGTTCCTTTCCGCGCTGGTGGTGCCCGATTTCGAAGGGGTCGCCGCCTGGGCCGACACCCGGAAGCTCGACGTCGACACCTCCGATCCGGAGGCGCTGGCCGGCGACCCGCGGGTGCGGGCGCTGATCGAGAAGGAGGTCGACGCGGTCAACCAGGAGCTGGCCCACTACGAGCAGATCGTCGCCTTCGACCTGATCCCCCACGAGTTTTCGATCGAGGGGGGCGAGCTGACCCCGACCCAGAAGGTCAAGCGGCGGGTGATCGACAGCAAGTACGGCGACCGCATCGACGCCATCTACGAGAGAACCTCCCTCCCGACGGCGGCCGACGCCTCCGCGCGGGGCGGGCGGTAGGGTCGCTTCCGACCCGTTGCGCCGGGGAGAACCGATGAGCTCTGCATTCCGACTCGACGTGGGCCGCGATGGCTTCGCGACCCTGACCTTCGACGCACCCGACCGGCGGGTCAACGTCTTCGACCGGGCGACCCTCGAGGAGCTGGAGGCCCTGGTCGACGAGCTGGCCGGCCGCGAGGACCTGTCGATCCTCGTCCTGGTCTCCGGCAAGGAGACCAACTTCATCGCCGGCGCCGACGTCTCGATGATCGCCGAGGTGACCGACCCGCTCGAGGCCGAGGCCGGCGCGCGCTTCGGCCAGCGGGTCTTCGCCGCCTGGGAGGCGCTCCCCTTCCCGACCGTGGCGGCGATCCGCGGCACCACCATGGGCGGCGGCACCGAGCTGGCCCTCGCCTCGACCTACCGGGTGGTCAGCGATGGCGACGGCACCCGCATCGGCCTGCCGGAGATCAAGCTCGGCATCCTGCCGGCCTGGGGCGGCTCGACCCGGCTGCCGCGCCTGGTGGGGATCGAGGCGGCGCTCGACACCATCCTCACCGGCCGCACGCTGCGGGCGAAGAAGGCGTTCAAGATCGGCTTCGCCGACGCCCTGGTCCCCGACGCGCGATTCCTCGACGTGGTGCGCGAGCTCGCGCTCGGCTGGGCGGCCGACCGCGGTCGCGGCAGGTCCCACCGCCGGGGCGGGCTGGACTTCAAGGAGATTCTCCTCGAAAAGAACCCGCTCGGACGCAGGCTCCTGTTCGACCAGGCGAGGAAGCAGACCGCGGCGCGCTCGGGCGGCAACTACCCGGCGCCGCTCCGGGCGATCGAGGTGATCCGCACCGGCATCGAAGACGGCCTCCAGGCCGGCTTCAACGCCGAAGCCAAGGCGGCCGGCGAGCTCGCCACCTCCAAGGTCGCCAAGTGCCTGATCCACGTCTTCCAGCTCATGGAGGCGTCCAAGAAGGCGACCGGCGTCCCCGTGCCGGCCCAGCCGAAAGGGAGATCCAACGCCAAGGGCGCGGCGAGCGCCGAGGCCCGCAGCGTCACCAGCATCGGCGTGCTCGGCGCCGGGGTCATGGGCGGCGGCATCGCCCAGCTCGCGGCCGACAAGGAGCTGCCGGTGCGGATGAAGGACATCGCCGAGCCGGCCCTGACCAGCGGCATGGAGCACGCCGCCCAGGTCTTCGCCAAGCAGATCGCGCGGCACCGCCTGACGCCCGACGAAATGCGCCGCAAGATGGCCCGCATCCACCCGACCCTCGACTACACCGGCTTCGCCCGCACCGACCTGGTGATCGAGGCGGTGGTCGAGAAGCTTCCCATCAAGCAGGCCGTGTTCGCCGAGGTCGCCGCCCAGGTCGGCGAGGAGACCGTGCTCGCCTCCAACACCTCCTCGCTGTCGATCGAGGCGATCGGCCAGGACACACCCCACCGGGAGCGGGTGGTCGGCATGCACTTCTTCAACCCGGTCCACAAGATGCCGCTGGTCGAGGTGATCGTCGGGGCGTCGACCGCGCCGTGGGCGGCGAACACCGTCTTCGAGCTGACCCGGCGCCTGGGCAAGACACCGGTGGTGGTCCAGGACGGTCCCGGCTTCCTGGTCAACCGGCTGCTCGTCTTCACCCTGGCCGAAGCGCTCTGGCTGCTCGACGAGGGTCACCGGATCGACGACCTCGACCGGATCATGAAGGGTTGGGGCATGCCCATGGGGCCGATCGCCCTGACCGACGAGGTCGGCATCGACGTGGCGGTCAAGGTCGCCCACATCCTCCACGAAGCTTTCGGCGAGCGCCTGCCCCTGCCCGGCTGGCTCGACCGGATGGTCGAGGACGGCCGGCTGGGCAAGAAGAACGGCAAGGGGTTCTACTCCTACTCCCGGAACGACGGCAAGGTCGAGCGGACCGAGCCGGACCGGAGCGTCTACGAGCTGCTCGGCCTCGTGCCGTCGATCGACGACCCCGACCCGGTGGGCCTCATCGACCGGATGATCCTGCCGATGGTCGACGAGGCGGCCCGCTGCCTCGACGAAGGGATCGTCGCGACTCCCGGCGAGCTCGACCTGGCGCTGATCTTCGGCACCGGCTTCCCGCCCTTCCGCGGCGGCCTCTGCCGCTACGCCGACGACCGCGGCCTGGGAGAGATCGTCCAGAGCCTCGACCGCCTGGCCGACGAAGTTCACCCCCGCTACCGGCCGAGCGACGCGTTGAAGCAAGCGGCCGAGCAAGGAAGCTTCTACTCCAAGGCCTCCGGGGAGAGCTGAAGGAGGTCCGCTGCCCACCGCCGCCCGCCCCCGGTCGGCGGCCGGGGCGCGGCCCCCGGGGACGGCGCGAGAACACGGCTCCTCAGGCGGGGAGCTCACGCCTCGGCATCGCGCGGCCGTGTCCGTCTCGGGCGGCTCCCCCGTTCCCGTGAGCCCGCGCGATGACGCCCCTCCCGGCCGCGCCCCACCCGCCGACCTCCCACCCGGAAGTCGCCGGTGACTCCTCCCCATCTCTACGTCCGATACCCGCCCCGAACAGACAGCAAATGAGCCGAGCAACAAGCCGATGAGGTGATCATCTGGCGCTTCGAAAAGATCATCGAGCACATGAACCGTCCCCCAGAGCGCCAGCAACCCCACCGACAGACCATCGCACCAGAGCGGGTCCAGCGACCACTCTCCGGCCCAGATCACCCGAAGTGAGCCCCGAGCCCCGGAAAGAAGCGCAACCCCTTCCCGGTCGGTCCAGCAGCAAGCGGTGCGTGCTGGAGCGGCCCGGCGACTACCCCCGGACCAGATCACTCGAAGTGGGCTCCAAGCCCCGGAGAGAAGCGCAACCCCTTCCCGGCCGGTACAGCAGCGAGCGGTACGCACTGGAGCGGTCCGGGCGGTGACGGTGGAGGGCGTCATGGACCGCGTCCGCGAGGGCGATCGCGGACCTACGAGGCCCGACGCGGGCCATGTCGAGGCGCGCGCAAGACTCCCAGCCGGCATCGGACGCGCGCCGTCCCGGAGCCGTCACCGCCCGGACCGCTCCCGGCCAGACCTCAAGCGAAAGGATCGACCACCCGCACCGAACCGTAGAGCTGACCGGCGTTGAGATCCTCCGAGTAGAGCGTCTCGACCCCCGCCGACTGTGCCGACTGGACGATCAGGGCGTCCCAGAACGAGATGTCGTAGCGCTCCTCCAGGCCGATCGCCTCGATCACAGACTCCGCGCTGTTGACCACGACCTCCCAGCGGCGGTAGTCCTTGACCAGCTCCAACGCCTCGTCCCGAGGCACTGGGCGGGCCGCCTTGCGCCGGACATTGACCCAGAGCTCCTGCAGCACCTGGGTGCTCAGAACCCCCGTCCGTTCCTCCCAGAGCCGCCGCAGGAGCCGCGCCGCGACCCGGTGCCGCTCCCCCGCTCCGGCGTCGTGGGCGTAGACCAGGACGTTCGTGTCGACGAACGCCCTACCGCTCATGGAGCTCGTCCCGCGAGGCAGGCGGCGTCCATTCCAGATCGAACCCCGCATCGAGGCGGGCCACCGCCCGCTGCCGAGCCGCCTCGTACTCCCGGTCCTGCCGCACCAGATCCTCGAGCCGCTCCGCCATCATCCGGCTGACCGACGTCCCCCGCCGCGCCGCCAGGATCTTGGCATCCCGCAGCAGCTCCACATCGATGCTGAGTGTGAGATTCGTCTTCATCGGATCACCTCGGCGCACAGTTTATCGTGCTCCACGATTTTCTGTGAACCCGTCAGCTCCCCCTCGTGTGATCGGCCCCTCCACCGAGATCCCTGAGTCCTCCCAGTTGCACCACCGGTTCAGAATACCGACGAGCGCTATCCAGCGGTCCCACGCCACCCAGCCAGCCGCCGAGCAAGCAGCACGCGACGATCGCCGCACGCGGGGACCAGTCCCACACCCCCAGAGAACCGCCGTCCGAGCACGCAACGAGCGCAGAGCTGCCGAGCGGTCCCGCGCCACCCATCTTCCCGTCAGTCGAGCACGCGACGAACGCCGCGCACGTGGAGCGGTCCGGGCGGTGACGGTGGAGGGCGTCATGGACCGCGTCCGCGAGGACGACCGCGGGCCCGCGAGGTCCGACGCGGGCCATGCCGAGGCGCGCGCAAAGCTCCCAACCGGCATCGGACGCGCGCCGTCCCGGAGCCGCCGCCGCCCGGACCGCTCCCGGCAACCCCCCCGCCTCCTCCGAGCTCCCCCTGCCGAGCCCCAGGCCGAGCCCCAGGCCGAGCCCCAGGCCGAGCGCCTACTCTCCCCCACCGCCCCCGCGGTCCCGCCGTGGCCCACCCCTTGCACAAACTAGAATGACCATGCCCTCGAACCCGCTCCGGAGGCACTCCTCCGACCTCCCGAGCCACCGTAACCGTCCACAGGAGAGGTCAAACCCATGAAAACCACCCGCCCCATCCTCCCGGCCCTAGTGATGGCTCTGGCCCTGTTGGTCGCCCTGGCGCCGGCGGCCCTCGCCCAGAAGCCGGCCCAGAAGCCGGCCCAGAAGCCGGACCAGCCCCAGGGTCAGTTCGGCGAGCAGCTCGAGGTCGGTGAGGTCCTGCTCGACGTCCTGGTCACCGACGCCGACGGCAACGCAGTGCTCGGGCTCGGCCCGGAAGACTTCGTCGTCGAAGAGGCCGGCCAGGCGCGCGACGTCACCAGCGTCTCCTCGTACGCCAACCGCCGCGTCGGCGGCGCCCTCCCGTCGAGCCTCGGCGAGAAGGCCTCGGTCGAGGCGCTCCCCGAGGACCGCTACTTCATCCTCTTCTTCCAGGACCAGCGCCAGCGCCAGTTCGATACCGACGTGCCGCTGCTGCGCCAGCAGCTCGAGGCCGGCCGCTTCGCCAAGAAGTGGGTGCAGGAGGATCTGCTGCCCGAGGACTGGGTCGCCGTCGTCTCCTACGACTCGCGCCTGCGGGTCCAGACCGACTTCACCCGCGACCACGGCACCATCACCAAGGCGATCGACTCCGCCGTCCAGGGCAAGAGCCTGGATCTCGACGAGTTCGCCCGCGTCGGCAACACCAGCGGGCCGAGCCTGATCGCCGACCTCCCCCGCGGTCACTACCTGAGCAAGCAGTCGCGCCGGATCTACGGCGCGGTCCGGCTCGTCGCCGACGCCACCGGCGACATCCGTGCGCGCAAGAACCTGGTGATGTTCGGCATCGGCTTCGGCATCCTCACGACCTCCGACCGCGAGGACATCCGCTACTACGACCCGATGATGCATGCGCTCAACGACAACAACGTCGCCGCCTACATGGTCGACCTGAGCCCCGACACGGTCGAGCACGCCATGTCCGACCCGATGAACCGCCTGGCCACGGAGACCGGCGGGCGCTACTTCTTCAACTTCATCAACGTGCAGACGCCGCTGTCGCAGATCACCAAGGAGAACAACGGCTACTACCTGCTCTCCTACCGCAGCAGCCACCCCCGCGGCGAGACCGGCTACCAGAAGGTCACCGTGCGCACGACCAACCCGGACTTCAAGGTCAAGACGCGGGAAGGCTACGTCTTCGGTGATCAGGATCCGCTCGCCGTCGACGTGGCACCGGGGGTCTCCGCCCGCCGGTGACCGCCCTCTTCGACCTCGCCTGCGCAGGCTGCGGGCGACCCCACCGCGGCCAGGTACGCTCCCCCGGCGCTCCGGCCGCGGGGGGGTTGCCCGCGGTCTGCCCGGACTGTGGCGGGTTCTGGGAGTATCGGGACGGCCTCGCCTGGAGGCCGCCCCGCCCGCTCCCCGGTCTGCGCGCCTGGACCTCGGTGTTCGGCCTGGAGCCGGACGAGCTGACCGCGCGCACCCTGGCGCGGCCGCCGTTCCTGCTGCGAGGCTCCATCGTCTACCAGCAGGGCTCGGCGGCCCCTCCGGGGGGCTCGTTCAAGGAGCGCGGCGCCGAGGTTCTGGCGGCCGCCTGCGCCCGGCGGGGGCTGGGTGAGGTCTTCCTCGACTCCTCCGGCAACGCCGGCATCGCCATGGCCCGGGCGGCGGCGGAGCGCGGCATCGCCTGCCGGGTGCTGGTTCCCTTGTCGACCCCGCGGAGCAAGCTGGCCCGCCTCCAGGCCCTGGGCGCGACGGTCGAGGTGATCCCGGGCGACCGGCAGGCGACCTACGAGGCGGCCCAGGCACGGGTCCACGACCTGCCCTACGCCAGCCACATCGTCCAACCGTTCTTCCACGCCGGGGTCGCCACCCTGGCCTGGGACCTCGATCTCGAGCTCCATGGGGGCTCTGAAGGCGACGCGCAGAGAATCGAGCGGGTGATCCTTCCGGCCGGCAACGGCTCGCTCCTGCTCGGGCTCACCCTCGGCTTCGACCGGCTGGTCCGGGCCGGCAGGCTGGAACGGATGCCGCGGTTTCACGCGGTCCAGCTCGCGGGCTACGCGAGCCTGGCTCCCGGCGGCCCGGGCGAGCGCGGCGCCGGCGCCCCGGCCGCCGCCGGAATCGCCATCGAGGCGCCGCCGCGGCGTTGCCAGATGGCGGCGGCCGTGGAGCGCTCCGGCGGCGACGTCACTGTCGTCACCGGTGAGGAGGTGGAACGGGCGCGGGGCGAGCTCGCCGCCGACGGGGTGAGGACCGATCCGACCGGCGCGACGGCGTGGGCGGGATTGACCAGGCGGCCGGAGCTGGCCGGCGGCCGGACGGTGGTGCTGGTGACGTCGACCGACGCATAGGAGACCCGCTCCCTCGGCGGCGCGGGAACGGGCTCAGTCGGCCTCGTCGGACGCGTCGCCCTCCTCGACCTGGAGCAGCACGACCGTCACGTTGTCGTGGCCGCCGCGGGCGTTGGCTTCCTGAACCAGGCGCCGGCAGGCACATTCGCCCGCGGCCTCGGCGGCCAGCAGACAGTCCTGGATCTCGCCGTCGTCGAGCATGGTGGTCAGGCCGTCCGAGCAGAGCAGCAGGCGGTCGCCCGGCTCGAGGCCGATCTCGCGCACGTCGACCGCCACCTCGGTCTCACCTCCCAGGGCCCGCGTGACCACGTTCTTGAGTGGATGGTCCCGGGCCTGCTCCTTCGACAGGAAGCCCGCCACCACCTGCTCGTTGACCCAGGTGTGATCCTCGGTCAGCAGCTCGAGCCGTCCGCCGCGCAGACGGTAGGCACGGGAGTCGCCGACGTGGGCGAGGGCGGCGGTCCCGTTGTGCATCAGGCAGCCGACCACGGTGGTTCCCATGCCGTGGAGGGAGCCGTCGTCGCGAATGGCGGAGAGCACCTGGTCGTGGGCCAGGCGGACCGCCGCCTTGAGCACGTTCGAGTGGCGCTTGAGCCGGGAGTCGTAGGTGAACGGCCAGGTGTCGTCCTCCGACTCGGCCCGCCGCACGAACCGCTGGATCGCCTCGACCGCCATCTTCGAGGCCACCTCGCCGTGAGAGTGCCCCCCCATGCCGTCCGCGACTACGTAGAGATCGCGCTCGCGGTCGATCTCGAAGAAGTCCTCGTTGTGGCTGCGGACTCTCCCGGGATCGGTGAGGCCGCAGGCGCTGACTCGCACCGTCAGATCACCTTTCCGAAAAATCCTCGCCGCTTGGAGCCGGACCGGAGCTCGTCGAGAGCGCGCTCGACCTCCTCGTCCTGACCACCCCAGGTCAGCGCTTCCTTGTAGTGTTCCTCGGCTCGCTCGCTCTTGCCGGCGCGTGCGCACAGGCGGCCGGCAAGCTTGCGGTAGCTCGGCTTCATGGGCTCGATCTCGCAGGCCTTCTCGATCGCCGTCACCCCCCGGCCGAGCCACCGCTCCTGCCGGCTGCAGGCCATGGCCAGGTTGTACCAGGCCTGGGGGTTCTTGGGATCGACCTGCGTCGCGCGGTCGAAACTCTCCGCCGCCGCGTTGAAGTTGCCCTCTTTGTAGGCCTGGACGCCGCGCGCCAGATAGGTCCGGATGAGCTGGGTCCGGTCGCCGCCGTCCTTGGCGCTCGCCCCTCCGCTCGTGCGCGGGCGCACGCCCGACTGACTCAGGTCGAGATCGTGCGCGCGCCGACGCGACGGGTCGGTAAGGACGTTGAACGCCTCGGTCAGCTCCTGGAAGAAGCTCTCCGCCTGACGCTTCTCCTGGTCCCGGTACCGGTCGGGGTGGCGGTCACGCGCCAGCCCCTTGAACCGGCGTCGGATCTCGTCGTCGGAGGCGTTCTGAGCGACCCCGAGGACCGCGTAGTAGTTCTTCGCCATAAATTTTCCGTTACCGTCGCTTCATTCTATACAAGCGCTGGGCGTTGCTCCGGACGGCCTGGGAAATGTTGTGGTCCCGGGCGAGGATCCCGAGCTCCCGCACCGACACCCGCGACAGCAACCGGACGGCGACTCCCGGGGGCGTCCGCGGGTTGTGGACCAGTGCGGCGATTACCTTGTACTTGTTGGCCCAATCGCGCCTGCGGGCGATCTCTTCGAGCACCTCACCGGCCACCGAGCGGTTGCCGGCGAGCTTCTCCACGTCCCCCTCGGTCATGTGGGCGCCGCTGAACGCGGCCAGCGCGACCTGGGGGTTCGGGTCCCGGATCAGCGTGTCGCGCATCGACTTCGACGAGGTGGTACGGGCGAGCTTGCGGCGCACGGGCACCGGCAGCGTCCGGATCTGCGCGGAGGAGAGCCCGGTGCTCTCCTCGACTTCCGCCGACCCGGTCCGGTGGGTGGACGGGGTCTTGCCGCGGGCCTCCTCGATCGCCGCCGCCACCTCGGCGTCGCTCGGATCGTCCTTCTCGTCCTCCTCGTGCGCCCCGCCGGCCGGAACCAGGTGCTCGCGGTACTCGCGGATCCGCCGCCGGGAGTAGGTCGAGAGCGCCGGGTTCCCTGCCAGGGCGTCCAGGATCTCCGGATGGGAGACGATCGCGTCCTGCCGGACGAGCAGCAGCTCTTGGACCTTCGGCGGCAGGATCATCGCCACCTCGGCAAGCAGCTCGTGGGGGATGTCGCGACGCTGCACCAGCGCTTCGAGCAGCGACGGGTCGCGCCGCTCGCGAGCCACCCACCGCAGGACGTCGGGACCGATGCCCCCGGCCACGACCACGGCGAAACGCTCCACCGGAAGCTCGTGCAACGCCTTGTGGGCGGCCCGGGCGACCTCCGGGTCGTCGCCCCCCGCCAGGGCCACCTGGACCGGCAGGAGCTCTTCGGGAGGGAGAGGGAGGAGACCTTCGGCCGCCAGTCGCGCCAGCGCCGGATCCTCGCCGGACAGCACCCGTCCGATCAGCGGATTGGCGGTCTGGGGCGGTTCCGGGCTCACGGACGTCGACCGGGCTTCAAGGTTGAGAGCGGACTCCGGTCTCGGCCGGCGGAGCGGCTTCCGCGGCGCTGGCACCGCCGTTTCCTCCGGCCGCGCTCGGGAGGTCCGAAAGGTCGATCTGGACCCGCCGCACCTGGCCGGGAGTCGCCTCCAGCGGATAGGGACGGCCGTTGACCTCGATGTCGACGACGTCGGCGTTGCCCAGGCGCAGGTCGACCTCGTGCTGGGCCTGGAGCTGCAGCGACTCGCCCTGGACCCGCATCTCGCTGACCCGCCGGGCGCCGTCCACGGTGGCCTCTACCCAGCAGTCTTCGCGGAAGTCCAGGGTCACGCGCAGCGGGGCGTCGTCCCCCCCTCCGATCCGAGGGTCGGCGAGACCGACCTGGGCCTGCCCGGCGGCCGGCTGCCCGGCTCCGGTCTGGTCGGGAGCTTGATCGGGAGCCTGGCCAGCGCTCTCGGCGGCGGCGGCCGGCGACGACGCCGGGGCGGCCGCGCCTTCGGGAGCGGTCACCCCCGGCGGCGGCTCGGCCGAGCGGTGGCCACGGACCGTGTCGAGCAGGCGCGGCAGGAGGAAGACGGCCGCCAGCAGGGCGACGGCGACGACCGCAATCAGGATCGCGTACTTCCAGGCGCCGTCGAACGCCGGGCTCCGGCCGGGCGAGATCATCGAGCCGGCGTTGCCCATCGAGCCCATTGACCCCATGGGGACCTTGGAGCCCATCGAACCGGTCGAGCCGCCGGCGCCCTTGGCCCCGGAGCGGCCGCGGGCGGTCGCGTCGTCCCGATCGCCCCCTTCTTCGTCCTCCCCCTCCGCCCGCGAGGCGATCAGGAACCGGTTGACCACCTCGTCCTGGTCGAGCCCCACGTAGCGCGCGTACTGGCGGAGGAACCCCTTGGCGAAGACCATCGCCGGCAGCAGGTCGAAGCGCTCGTCTTCGAGGGCCTGGAGGTAACGGAGACTGATCTTGGTGGCGTCCGAGATCTCGCGCAGGGTGATCTCGCGCATCTCGCGCTGGCGGCGCAGCCAGGGGCCGAAGGGCACGGCCTCCGTGTCACCTTCTCGTTGCCAGGGGGGCTGCTTGTTGTTGCTTCGCTGCTTCTCGGTCATGGGGTCCGAGCGTCCCGGCCCGGCCGAGCGCTCATGGGCTCGGCACGTGGAGGCTTGTCGAAGTAGATAGAAGTAAAGAGAACGTTGCAGAAGTACCCGACCAGCAGTGCCTAACCGCGGAATCTACTGTACGTGCGCGCCGCGGCGCGGTCAAATGGGGAAGCGGCATGGCGCAACCGGCCGCGGCAGGCGCTCAGACGTCCTCCCCGAGCAGCACCCCGGCCCGCCGGCGGACCGCCGGCGCCAGACGGACCGAGCGCGCGATCGTCCGGAGGTCGCGTTTGCGCAGCAGCGGAAGGATCGGCAGGACCGTCGGCACTGGCGTCCTGGGGTTGCTGCACAGGGCCTGCCGGATCTCGTAGCGGGTCCCCCACCGACGGTTGCGGGCCAGGATCTCCAGCACTCCGGGCGGCGCGTCGTCGCTCGACGCCAGCGGCAGCAGCACCCCTTCGGTCACCCGCGGGTTCTCGAGCAGGGCGGCGATCACCCGCGGCGCCGGGTCGTGGCGCAGGCGCCCGAGCACCCGCGGCGACGCCCGGCGCGCGATCGCCACCTTCTCGCCGGTCGACAGCCCGCCCAGCCGGCCGAGCAGCCGCCGGTCGGCCGCCCGGCGCACGGTCGGCCGGACCCGGGTGTCGAGCCCCAGCTCCAACAGGTCGCGCCAGAACAGCGACGCGACGAAACGCAGGGCCAACGTCTCCGGCGAGCGCGGATGGAGGGCGATCTGGCGCTTGAGCTCGTAGGAGGCCAACAGCCGCCCCTGGCCGGCGATCGACTCGATCCCTTCCCGGCCGATGAACGGGTTGCGCAGGGCGCCGAGCACCGCCGGGACGTCGAGCTCCGGCCCGTGTCGCCGCAGCAGCGCGTGCAGCTCGTCGGTCTCCGCGTCGCGCAGGCGCCGCTCGAGCTCGTCGTGGACCTCGGCCATGGCGCACTACTGTAACGCCGGGCCGGACCGGTCCCGGGGCACGACCCACGGAATGACCTCTCGCCGCCGACCTGTTAATCTCTCCGACCCCATGGCGATTTCGAGAGACCTGCGCAACCGCATCGAGAAGGCCGACTTCGACTCCATCGAAGGGGCGTGGCTGGAACACCAGTCCGCGGCACCCGACGACCTCGAGTTCTTCATCGGGGTCGCCCGCTCGTTGGTCGGCGTCGGCGAGGAAGCGCGCTCCCGCTTCCTGCTCGAGATGCTCGACGACCAGCTCCGCGACCAGGACCTCTGGCAGGCGCGTCTCGACCTGCTGCGCCAGGCGGGCACTCTGCTCAAGGAGTCGGAGGATCTCCACCCGGCGATCCTCGACACCCTCCGGGCCCTCTACGGCGAGACCCCCAGCTTCGACGGCTTCGTCCAGGCGACCCGCCTGCACAAGGCGCCCCACGACCTGAAGAAGACCTGGGAGAAGGTCGACCGGTTCCGCGACTTGGTGGTCTACGACGTCGGCTGCGTGGTGGTGATGGACGGCAAGGGCGCCGGACGGGTGGCCGACGTCAACCTCGAGCTCGACAGCCTGAAGGTCGACTTCGGCGGCTCGACGCCGCTGACGGTCGGCTTCCGGGCGGCGCCCAAGATGCTCACCCCGCTGTCCAAGACGCACGTCCTGCGCCGCAAGCTCGAAGCGCCCCAGGAGCTCGTCGCCCTCGCCGCCGACGAGCCGACCGAGCTCCTGCGGATCACCCTCCAGAGCTTCGACAAGCCGCTCGCCGCCGGCGACGTGCGCGACGCCCTCTCCGGCGTCGTCGCAGAGTCGAGCTGGAACTCCTGGTGGGGCTCGGTCAAGAAGCACCCCCAGGTGGTCGCCCACGGCAAGGGGCGCCAGACCTACTCCTGGAGCGCCTCGACCGAGCACGCCCTCGAAGCGGTCTGGACGCGGTTCGAAGGAGCCGAGCCCCGCGACCGGCTGACCCTGCTGCGCAAGGAAGGGAGCCGGGACCCGGAGCTCGCGGCGCGCATGGCCGCCGCCCTGGCCACCCAGGCCCGGGAGGTGGAGTCGTCCGACCCCGGGCTGGCGTTCGAGATCGCCTGCGCCCTCGAACGGGACGCCGCCGGAGTCGACACCGCCGGCGACGTGCCCTCGGCCACCGAGCTGATCCGCGGCGCCGACGATCCCCAGACGGTGCTCGCCGGCATCGAGGACCGCACGTGGAAGGAGACCGCCTACCGCCTGCTGCGCGAGCACGTGGACGGCTGGGCCGCGATCTACTCCACCCGCCTGACCCGGGAGGAGGACCCGAAGATCCTCGACCTCCTGGCCGACGGTCTCGAGGAGGAGGACCCGACCGAGCTCTGGCGCTTCGTCGACGCCACCATGGCCCAGTCCTCCCGCAACCCCCCGGCCTTCTCCTGGATCGCCGAACGCGCCGCCGACGACGCCGGCCTGCGGTCGCGCAAGCCGCTGGCGCTGCTCCAGCAGATCTTCTCCGCCCTCGCCGACAAGCGGTTCGTCCCGTTCCGGCCGCGGCTGACCCCGCTGGTCGAGTCCGGCGGCACGGTGCCCAAGCTCCTCGACCACCTCGAGGAGCGCCAGGCCGCCAGGGCCGAGGAGACGATCCACCGCGCCGCGGCGCTCGAGGGCTACCAGCGCGACGCCCTGACCAACGCCCTCCACCTGCGCTTCCCCCAGCTCCGCTCCGAAGACGCCCAGCAGATCATCTACTCGACCCCCGAGGCGATCGACGCCAAGCGCAAGGAGCTTCAGAACCTGGTGCGCAAGGAGCTGCCGGAGAACCGCAAGGCGATCGAGGAGGCGCGCGCCCTGGGCGACCTGCGGGAGAACTTCGAGTACAAGTCCGCCCGCCAGCGCCACGAGTACCTCTCCTCCCGCCAGGCCCAGCTCGAACGGGAGCTGACCGTCGCCCGGCCGATCGACGTCTCCAACATCGACACCTCGGAGGTGCGGATCGGGTCGAGCGTCGAGCTGGTGCCGGCCGACGGTGGGGACGCGGTGCGCACGATCACCATCCTGGGACCGTGGGACTCGAAACCGGAGGAGGACATCCTGGCCTACGAGTCCGACCTGGCGCGGACGCTCCTGGGGAAGAAGCCGGGCGAGACGGTCAAAGCCTCCGGCACCAGCTACGAAGTCCGCGCGATCCGCGCCTACAAGTAGATCCGGGATCGATCAGGACCGGCGGGCGGCGGGCGCTCAGGGCTCGATCAGCAGCGGCCCGCCGCCGGCATCCTCGAGCAACACGCCTTCGGACCCGGCCAGCAGGTCCCTCAACCGCGGCTCCTCGTCGAGCAGGACCCTCACCAGCGGATCGTCCACGCTCACCCGCCGGGCACGCTCGCCCGCCTCGGGCCCCAGGTGCCGCTCCCGCCACAGGCCGCCGTCGCGGTCGAAGGTCCGGCCGTGGACCACCGCGGTGGTGATCGTGAGCCCCGCACCGGATGACCGGTCGGCGGGGTCGGCGTGGCCGGCCGCCGCCGGCGCGGCCGACTCGGTCCCCTGGCGCCCGGCCCGGTCCGGCGAGCCGGCCTCCTCCACCCCGGCGACGAACAGGGCGGTGATGGCGGCCAGGGCGACGATCACCCCGAACAGCATCAGGCTCGACGACTCGACCGGCAGCCGCCGAAGCGCCTCCTCGATCCGCACCACCAGCCCGGGCCGGCGCGCCGCCACGGCCACCCGCCGCGCCACCTGCTCGGCCAGCACCGGCGGCGGCGCCGCCCGCTCGAGGGAGCGCAGCCGCGAGGCCACCCGGCGCAGGCCGTCGAGCTCCGCCCGGCAGCCGGGGCACGCGGCGACGTGGGCCTCCACCGCCCGGCGCGCGTCGTCAGCCAGCTCCCCGTCCACGTACGCCGAGAAAAGGTCCCAGTCCCCGTGTAGCCCGCGATCGATCGCGTAGCCCGCTCCGCTCATGACGTCGACTCCCTCAACTCTTCCGACAAGCGCCGGCGGCCGCGGGCGATCCGCGACCGGACGGTGCCGATCCTGACGCCGAGCACCTCGGCGATCTCCTCGTACGAAAGATCCTCCACGTCCCGCAGGACGACCGCCTCCCGGTACGCCGGCGGCAGCGCGGCGAGCGCCTGCTGGAGGACACGCTCGGCGTCCCCGGCCAGCACCCGCTGCTCCGGGTCGCGGCGCGGATCGACCAGATCCTCGATCGGGTCGCCGCCCTCCCCCCCGGACGCCCGGTCGCCTCCGCGGGCCGGCAGGACCTGCTCGAACACCAAGGCCCGGCGCCGCAGCCGGCTCCGGCAGTGGTTCACCGCCACCCGGTAGATCCAGGTCTTGAGCGACGAGCGCCCGCGGAACCCGTCCAGATGCCGGAAAATCCGGAGGAAGATCTCCTGCGACAGGTCCGCGGCCCGCTCCCGGTCCCCCGACAGCCGCAAGGCCAGGTTGAACACCATCTCCCCGTACTCCCGGTAGATCTCGGCGAACGCCTCCGGATCACCGATTCGGTGCCGCTCCGTGAGAGCGCGGTCGGAGAGGGCGGGCGCGGCCATGATGTTCACACCATGTTAGACGCCAGAGCCCGCGGAGAAGTTCCCCAACCCCATCGCGGCTCGACGGAGATCATCCACTGGATCAACCTTGATCATCCACTGGGTCGCCCCCCATCCCCTCGATCCCCTTCCCGCCAATCTCCGGGGGGAAGGGGACGCCCCCTCCCGAGATTCGACGAAACCGCGACCCGATCTGGTTCACTGCCTCAGGGGCTCGACGAGAACAGGCCGGGAGGCCATGGCGCCTTCGACAACCGCGTGCACGCCTCCCGCGACCACGTTCGACCGCTCGGGGAGGCGTCCCGCCGCGAGCCGGCGCACCACGGGATGCTCGGCGACCGCGCCCCCATCGGCATCCTCAGAGTGCTGCCCCGGCAAACGCGGTCGCTGGGCAGCCGAGCGCCCCGCCCGAAAGTCCGTCCACGCGAGGCGGCCCCTGGAGCGCCGGCTCGTGGCGGGACGCCGGTACCGAGCCCCTCAACGAGCGCCGGCCGCCGCCGCCGCGATCTGGGCATCGGGGATCTCGAAGACCTCGCCCTCGCCGTAGTAGCGCAGGATCGCCTCCACCAGCGCCTCCGCCACCCGCTGCCGGTACTCCCGCGTCTGGAGCAGCGCCCGGTCCTTGGAGTTGGCCAGGTTGCACACCTCGAGCAGGATCTTCGCCGGCACCTCGTTGTAGCGCAGCACCGCCGGCACGTACTCGCTCCGGTTGCGCACGATCTTCTCGCGCACCGGCTTGTACGGGTGGATCGCCACGCCGCGCCGGGCGAGCGCGCCGATCACGTCCTCGGCGAGCTCGCGCGACAGGCCCTCGCTCTTGACCCGAGCCTTCCACGGGAACGACACCGCCGGCTGCTCGCGCCACTCCTGGCGCGCCTGGTAGGCGGAGCCGGCCTTGCGGAAGGTGCCCCGGCGCATCGACGCCGATGGGATGTAGGCCATGGCGCCGCGCAGCGACGGGTGGAGCGAGTCCGCGTGGATCGAGACGAACACCACCTTCTCCGGATCGCCGTGGCGGGAGACGGTGTGCCGGTAGACGCTATTGGCCAGGTACCAGCGCAGGTTGACGCCGATCACCGGGTTGGTGATCGGATACGGCGGATCGGTCAGCACCTCGTGACCCCGCGAGTAGGGCAGCACGTCTTGGTCCGGGATGCGGAAGTGGTCGCCGTCCCGGGTCGTCGGGACCACCCGTGCCGCCGTGTGGCTCTCGAGCAGCGCCTTGACCCGCATCTTGATGTCGTAGACGTAGAGGCTCTCCCAGACGCCGCCGAACGAGGCCCCCGGATCGTCGCCGCCGTGGCCGGCGTCCAGGATCACCGTGATGCCCGACAGGTCCGCCGCCCGCACCCGGTTGGTGAACCGGCCGCTCTCGCGCAGCGCCGCCTCGTACTCGCGCCGCCGCGGGTGATCGGGCGGCAGGTACTCGGGCAGCAGCAGGTCGAACGGAATCTTGACCGCGTGGCCGACGGGGATGTCGGTGACGTCGGCGATACCGCTCCGTTTGGCGATCTCCGCCGCCAGGGCGTTGACGTCCGAAGCGTGGAGAGCGCCGGTGAAGCGGATGACGACGCTCGAGTAGAGGGCTTCTCCAGGGGCCAGCCGGTAGATGGCGTACTCGCCGTGACGGTCCTTGCCGTACTCGAGGCGGTAGGGGGCTGCCTCCTCCGGCACCCGGGCGGCGACGGCCGTCGTGGGCTGCGGGGCCGCCGCGGACGGCACGATCGACCCGTTCGATCCGCCGTTCGATCCCCGATCCGTTCCGTCGCCATCCGCCGCGCGGCCAGCGAGGGCGGTGCGGCCGGCGGCGGCGATCGCCCCCTGGAACGCCGGCCGCAGCCAGCGGCGCGGGATCACCACCTCCTGGCCCGGCGCCAGGTCGTCCTCGACCAGCCGGTTGTGGGTCCGGATGTCTGAGAAGCGCATGCCGTCGCCGGTGAACCACTCCGCCAGGTGCCACAGGCTGCCGTGCCCGAGCGCTCCCGCGCCCCGCACCTGGTGGTGCCAGCCGTCGTCCGACGGCCGGTCGTCCGGGAACAGGGTGCGCACCACCAGGAGCTGAAGCTCCGGGCGGAGGCATTCGAACGGCACCCGGTAGCGCAAGCCCGCCACCAGGGTGCGCGAACCGCCGTTGGCGGAAGCGATCGTCTCCGCGGCGTCCTCGTCGTCGCACAGCCGGCGGCTGAAGGCCAGCAGGCCCTCCCCCTGGACCGGCTTCGCCTCGAGGTAGAGCTCGTGGTCGTCGGTCAGCAGGGCGACCATGGAGCCGGCGGCGTAGGCGGCGGAGTCGCCGGCGGACGCCGACGGCTGGATGGCGAGACGGAGGGCGCCGGCGACGGCCGGGCGCGCCCCTCCCAGGGCCGCGGCGAGGACCGCGGCCAGGCAGACGACGCGAGCGAGCCGCAGGACGGCCGGGGCGGTACGCCTCATGGCTCCGCCCCCGTCCGCCCGAGGTCGGAGCCGGTCGCCGCGAGCTCGGGCAGGAGCGGCCGCTCGAAGCCGATCAGCCGCTCGGCGGCGCGGGCTGCCCGCAGCAGGCGCCCTTCGGCGAAGGCCGGAGCGATGATCTGGAGCCCCAGCGGCAGCCCCGACGGATCGAGGCCGCAGGGGATCGAGATCGCCGGCACGCCGGCCAGGCTGGCCGGCACGGTGAACCGGTCGGAGCGGGCCATGGCGACCGAGTCGCCGAGCAGCTCCCCGCGGCGGAAGGCGCCGGTCGGCGCAGTCGGCGTGACCAGCACGTCGACCCGCTCGAACGCCTGCTCCACCTGACCGGCGAGGGCCGTGCGCGACGCCTGGGCGCGGCCGTAGTAGCGCTCGGCGTAGCCGGCCGAGAGGGCGAAGGTGCCGAGCAGGATGCGGCGGCTCACCTCCTCGCCGAACCCGGCGCTCCGGGATGCGGTGACCAGGTCCGCCGCGGTGTCCGCACCGTCGCCGGACCGCGAGGCGGCCCGACGGCCGTAGCGCACGCCGTCGAACCGGGCCAGGTTGGAGCTCGCCTCGGCCGCGGCGAGGATCGCGTAGGCGGGCAGGGCGAAGCGCACCGCCGGCACCGAGACCTCGACGATCTCGGCCCCGGCCGCGGCGAGGGTAGCGAGCGTCGCGTCGAACACGGCCCGGGCGCCGGCCGACAGCCCCGCCCCTTCGTCATCCCCGGTCTCTCCGGCAAGCTCCCGGATCGTCCCGATCCTCCAGCCCTCGAGCCCACGGTCGGTGCCCTCCTCGAGCCGGTCGAGGGCATCCCAGAGGTCGTCCACCCCGCGCCGCGCGCAGGTGGCATCCCCCGGGTCGGGACCGGCGATCACCGCCAACGCCAGGGCCGCATCCTCGACCGTCCGGGCGATCGGGCCGACCTGGTCCAGCGAGGAGGCGAACGCCACCAGCCCCCGGCGGGAGACCCGGCCCCAGGTGGGGCGCAGGCCGACGACGCCGCACAGCGCCGCGGGCTGGCGCACCGACCCGCCCGTGTCGGAGCCGAGAGCCAGCGGCACGCACGAGGCGGCGACCGTCGCGGCCGAGCCGCCCGAGGAGCCTCCCGGCACCCGCGACGGGTCCCAGGGGTTGCGGGTCGGGGCCTGCCGCGACCCGAACGACGTTTCGCACGAGGAGCCCATGGCGAGCTCGTCCAGGTCGGTCCGGCCGACGGGGACGGCGCCGGCCGCGAGCAGACGCTCGACCACGGTCGCCGAGACCGGCGCCACGTAGCCTTCGAGGATGCGCGAGCCGCAGGTCAGCGGCCGCCCGGCCATCGCCAGGTTGTCCTTGATCGCCACCGGAACCCCGAGCAGGGGACAAGGGCGCCGGCTCCCGCCGGCGCCTCGCGCTTCCCCGGCCTGCCCGACCGTCCGGTCGATCTCCTCGGCCCGCGCCAGCGCTCCGGCCCGGTCGATCTCGAGGTAGGCGCCGACGACCGGCTCCACCGCCTCGATGCGGTCGAGGCACGACTCGGTCACCTGCCGGGCCGACAGCTCGCCGGAGCGAACCTTCGCCGCCAGTGCGGCGACGCTCAGACCGGTGAACGGGCTCGGCCGGTCGACCGCCGGGGCCGTCAGGACCGCCGGGGCCGCCGGGACCGCCGGGGCCGCCGGGACTGTCGAGGCCGCCGGCTCGAGGGCGGCCGGCCCGGTCGTCGTCGTCCGTCCGATGCTGCCGGCGGTTTCGGCGGAGCCCGGTGGCGTGGCGCGGCGGGCGCCGTCGGCGCGGGACGCACCGGTCCGCCGCCCGGCAGCGATCGGCGGCACGCGCAGGTGACCGCGGCACCGGTCCGGAGCGTTGGCCAGCACCGCGTCGCGAGACAGTCCTTGCCGCGGCTCGTCCGGGGCCTCGGCCACCGGCGGCTCGGCCGCGAGCGGGGCCACGCGGGGCGGGGCCGGACGCGCGTCCTGGGCCGAGCCGAGGGCGCCGGCGAAGCGGATGAGCTCCTCCAAACGCGCCACGGTCCCCCGCTGCGCCTCCGAATCGATCGGTTCGACCGGCTCGATCCGGAGATGCGCCAGGGACGCAATTTTCCTGAGGTCATCGACAGTTACATCCATCAATCTGAGGCAAGAGTTTAGCTTTCTCCAGGCGTTCCTGCAATTTCTCCCTCGATCGGGCGGCTCGCTCGCCGTTGCGGGCGCGCGACCGAGGCATACCCGAAGGTCTGCCGCAGGGAGCGCAACGCCGCTGGGGTGGATGCGGCGGCGCCCGAATGCGAGCGTATTTCTGCCACGGTGTACTAAGCTTCGGCCTGCATGCCCCCTCGACGCGACCCGGTTCGGGTTTTCCAGCTCCTGCTGCATCATCCCGCCGTCCGCGCCCTCTCCGACGCGGCGAATGCGGAGGGCGTCGACGCCCACCTGGTCGGCGGCATCCTCCGCGACCGGTTCCTGGCCCTGCCCAGCCGGGACGTGGACGCCATGGTCTCCGACCGCGGCCCGGCGATCGCTCAACGCCTCGGCGAGGCCCTCTCGGCACGGGTCATCCACCTGGGAGGCAAGGAGTTCGGCGCCTACCGCCTGGTGGTCCGGGCGCTCAAGACCGGCACCGGCGACGAGACCGAGCCGTACGAGCTCGACCTCTGGGACCGGGAGGGAACGACGGTCGAGGCGGACCTCGCGCGGCGGGACTTCACCATCAACGCCATCGCCCTTTCGACCCCGCGCGGCGAGCTGCTCGACCCGTTCGACGGCTTCCAGGACCTGCGGCACCGGGTCCTGCGGGCGACGACCCCAGGCAGCTTCTCCGGCGATCCGCTCCGGGTGCTCCGCCTGGCCCGGCTGTTCGTCCAGCTCCCGGGGTTCTCGGCCGACCCGTCGACCCTGGAGCTGGCCCGGGCGGCCGCGCCGGCGGTGGCGAACGTCGCCTCGGAGCGGGTGCGCGAGGAGCTCTCGCTGATCTTCTCCAAGCCCGACCCGGACCGGGCACTCTCCCTGCTCGAGGCCCTGGACCTCTACCCCGGCCTCTGGCTCGGCCGGCCGGGCGAGCCGGTGCGGACGGTGCGCAGGGAGCGGGCCAGCGCCGCCGCCGCGTGCCGGGAGATGGCCGCCCTCGCGCCGCGGGCGCTCCACCTGCGCCAGCTCGCCGGCGGCACGCTACCGTTCCCGGTGCGCCACCGGCTGGCCCGGCTGGCGGTCAGCTTCGCTCACCTGGGCGACCTCGCCCGCGGCGCCGACCCCGAGACCGCCCTCGAGCGCCTGGCCCACGCGGGCTACCTGACCCGGCGCGACGCGTCCGACATCCGCGTCCTGCTGTCCTGGAACCGGCTGCCCACCAGCCGGCCGGAGCGCCGCCGCTTCCTCCACGCCACCGGCGAGCTGTGGACCACCGCCGCCTGCTTCGCCGCCGTCCGGGACGAGACGGGGTGGGTCGAGCGGGCCGCCGAGCTCGTCCAGTTGGAGCACGACGCGGGCGAGGCGATCCGCCAGCCGCCGCAACTGCTCGACGGGCGGGAGATCGGTCGTCTGCTGGGGGTCGGCCCGGGGCCGGAGATCGGCCGGGCGGTGGAGGTCCTACGCCGGGCCCAGGTCGACGGGCGGGTAGCGAGCCGGGAGCAGGCGGAGGCGCTGGTACGGAGCCTGACGTCCGCCGCATCGGGGGACTGACCCGGCTCGACATCCGGGAGGGGGCGCCCCCAGCCTCCCCGTGAGGGGAGGAAGGGGGTCGGGGGGTTTGGAGGGGCGATCCAGCAGATCGTCAAGGTCGATCGGAGCGGCAGAACCGACGCATCCGGCAAGATCGACTCGGTCGTCGCGACATGCTCCCTTGCAGATGTCTACCTAAAGATCCCGCTCCGCTTCTCGTCGCCCATGATCTTCTGGTTGAGCTCCTTGATCCGCTCCATGAGCTTGTCGATCTTCTCCTGGGCTTCCTGGCGCAGGCGCTGGTAGTCCCCTTTCATCCGGTCGCGCTCCTCGCCCGCCTGCTGGAGCTCGTCGGCGAGCTCCTGGAGCCGGGCGTCGCGGGACTGGATCTCGCTCCGGAGGTTCGAGATCTCCTCCTCCTTCTGCCCCATGCGGACCTTGACCTTCTCCTCCTGCTCCTCGTACATCCGCCGATACTCTTGGAGCTCCAGGATCTGGGAGAAATCGGACGTCGACGGGCTCATGTCTCCTCCTCGCTCCTCGATCTTCGGGAACATCTTGCGCAGCTTGAGCGACAGGTCCTCCGGGTCCGGGGACCGGGCCATCGCCTCTTCGTAGGTGATGGTGCCGTGGACCAGCATCGCCAGGAGCGACTGGTTCATGGACTGCATGCGGTAGTAGCGGACCGAGCTTTCGATCTCTTCGAGGATGCCGCCGGTCTCGCCCGCCTCGACCATCTTGGCGACCTTCGGCGAGCCTTTCAAGATCTCGAGCGCCGCGATCCGCCCGCCTTCGGCCCGCTCGACGAGCTGGATGGAGACCACCCCCTTGAGCACCTGGCCGAGCTGGGCGCGGACCTGGGACTGCTGGTCCGAAGGGAAGCTGTCGAGGATCCGGTCGATGGTCTGGGCGGCGCTGTTGGTGTGGAGCGTCGAAAACACCAGGTGGCCGGTCTCGGCCGCGGTGATGACGGTCGAGATGGTCTCGCGGTCGCGCATCTCGCCGACCATGATGACGTCCGGGTCCTGGCGAACGGCGTTGCGCAGGGCCTCGGTGAAGTCGGTGGTGTCCATGCCCACTTCACGCTGGGAGATCGACGCCACGTTGTCGGTGAACAGGAACTCCATCGGGTCCTCGATGGTGATCACGTGCACCGGGCGGGTCCGGGAGATGTGCTGGATGAGGGCGGCCAGGGTGGTCGACTTGCCGCTCCCCGTCGGACCGGTGAGCAGGACCAGGCCCTGGTTGATCTTGCAGAAATCGAGCAGGCTGTCCGGCAGATCGAGGTCGTCGACGCTCTTGATGTCGTAGGGCACCCGCCGGAACGACGCGGCGTAGGTCCCGCGCTGCAGGTAGATGTTGCCGCGGAAGCGGGCCAGGCCGCTCACCCCGTAGCCGATGTCGACCGACAGCCGGTCCTCGAGCTTGGCCTTCTGGGCCGGGGTCAGGATGCCGAGGAGCATCGACTGGATCTGGTCGGGACCGAGCGGGTCGGACTCCACCGGCAGCAGACGCCCGTTGATCCGCATCAGCGGCGGCCGCGTCGGCTTCAGGTGGAGGTCCGAAGCCCCTTTCGAGGTCATCAGCTTGAGGAGTGTATCGAGCTCCAACGTGTTCTCCCTCGCGTCGCTCAGACTGTGTGTCGAGATCGAAACTTGGCTATTCTACATCCCATGCACGAAACCGAGGCGCTGGACGGCCGGAGAGCGGCCGAGCAGGGAACCGATGCGCGGCTCGCCACCGGAGCCGGCTCCTCCCGGACGGCCTACCGGGTGATCTCCTGCGATGCCGCCCCGGAGCGGACCGCGCCCTCCGATCCCGACCCGGAGGGCGTGCGCGGCCTGGGAGCGCTGCTGGCGGTCGCCCGGGACGGCGCGCTGACCAGGCTGTGGTTCTGCGACTCCGCCGACGCCGCCGAGGCCCGCGGCCGGCGCCTCCCCGACGCGGTCCACGCGCCGGAGGCGGAGCCGCTGCCCGCCGTCGCCGCCCAGCTCGGGGAGTACTTCGCCGGCCGGAGACGCCGCTTCGACCTGCCGCTCGACCCGCAGGGCACGCCGTTCCAGCGGGCGGTCTGGCGGGCGCTCGTGGAGGTGCCCTGGGGCGAGACCCGGAGCTACGGCGACCTGGCGCGGACAGTCGGTCAGCCGGGCGCGGCCCGGGCGATCGGCGGGGCCATGAACCGCAACCCGATCGCCATCGTCGTGCCGTGCCACCGGATCGTCGGCTCCGACGGCCGCCTGACCGGCTACGGCGCCGGGATCGACCGGAAACGGGTCCTGCTGGCGCTCGAAGGGACCTTGCCGCAGGAGGCGCCCACGCTGCCCTTCCGGGAGCCGCCCCTGCCGCCCGGTTGAGCTCGCGGCCGCCACCGGGCCCGCCCGCCGCCGGACGAAGCCGCCCGAGCCCCTGAGCCGATAAACTGGCCCCCGACATCCCACTCACCAGGAGGCCGTCGCCCCATGTTCAGAGTGTTCAGAGTGTTCAGAGTGTTCAGAGTGTTCAGAGCCGATTCCCGACCCGCTCGCCGCGCCGCGTCCTGCGCCCATCGCGCCGACCGCGCCGCCGCATCTCCCCTCACCACCCCGCCGTCCCGCCGGCCCGCGCGACACGTCCGAGCCGTCGCGACGCTGGCCGTGCTGGCCTGCCTCGCGACGCCTCTCCTCGCCCGGGCGAGCGAGCCCTCCGACACCCTGACCTTCGACGACCTGTTCGACTCCGCACGCACCGGGTCGACCCCGTCCCAGGTCGCCTGGATGCCCGACGGCTCCGCCCTCACCTACGTCTGGGACGGCGGCGACGGCGACGCCCTCTGGCGGATGGATGCCGCCACCGGCCAGGCCGAGACCCTCTTCCCCGTGAGCGCCCTGGACGAGGCGACCGAGCTGGCCGGCGGCGATTCTCGACCACGGGGATGTCCGAGACCGGCGGAACGACCAGCGGCGACGACGACGGGACCGGCACCAAGCGCTCGCTCGACGCCTACCAGTGGTCGCCCACCGGCGACGCGATCCTGATCGAGTCCGGCGGCGACCTGTTCCTGTGGCGTGCCGACCGGCCGGGTGACGAGATCGCGGAGACCGCGGGGATCACGGCGAGCGCGGGGATCGCGCGCCTGACCGCGACCGACGCCGCCGAGGTGGCGCCGACCTTCTCGCCCGACGGCAGCCACGTCGCCTTCGTCCGCGACGACGACCTCCACCTGCTCGACCTGGCGAACGGCTCCGAGCGCGCCCTGACCTCCGGCGGCGAGGACGGGGTGACCCTCAACGCCACCAACGACTGGGTCTACACCGAGGAGATCTGGAACCGCGATCCCACCGGCTACTGGTGGAGCCCCGACGGCGCCCACATCGCCTACTACCACTTCGACGAGACGCCGGTGGCGCAGTACACCCTGCTCCCCGACCAGACGCCCGTCTACCCGACCCCCAAGGTCCAGCGCTACCCCAAGGCGGGCACCGCCAACCCGGCCGTGCGGATCGGCGTCCTCGACGTCGCCTCGGGCGAGAGCCGGTGGCTCGACACCGCGGTGGCGCCCGAGCGGGACGAGACCTACCTGGCGCGTGTCCACTGGGCCCCGGACTCCGCGACCTTGGCGGTCGAGCGGCTGAACCGCGACCAGACCGACCTCGACCTGCTTTCGTGCGATCCGGCCACCGGCGCCTGCCGGGCGATCCTCGACGAGCACTCCGACACCTGGGTCGACCTGGGCACGGACACGACGCTGCTCGCCGACGGCCGCATCCTCTGGGCCTCGGCGCGCTCCGGCTGGCGCCACCTCTACCTCTACTCCGCCCCGGCGCCCCTGGACGGAAGCCAGGACGGAAGCCAGGACGGGGGCCACTGCGAGCTGATCCGGCCGCTGACCTCCGGCGACTGGGCGGTCGAGTCCGTCGACTACGCGGGGCCGGACGCGGCGATCGTCACCGCCTACGGTAGCGGGCCGCTCGGCGCGGCCACCCGGCGCATCCTCCGGGTACCGTACGACGGCTCACGGATCGAGGAGCTGGCGGGCGGCGAGGACTCCGCCCACGGCAAGAGGCGATCGGACGGACCGGCGGGAGGATGGCACGGCGCCCTGGTGGCCCCCGACGGCCAGCACTGGGTCCACCGCTGGAGCGACGCCGACCATCCGGGCTGGGAGCGGCTGGAGACGGCGGGCGGCCAGACCGTGGCCGAGCTGCCGCAGACCGCGCCGGCCTTCGACCCCGCGGCCCTGCCCCAGTGGCGGATCTTCCAGATCCCGGGGCCGGACGGCGTCGAGCTGCCCGCCGCGATCATGGTGCCGCCCGGCGTCGACACGACGGGGACGTCCCGAGGCGGCGAGAACGGCGCACGCCTGCCGGTGATCATGTACCACTACGGCGGCCCCTCCTCCCAGGTGGTCGCCGACCGGTGGGGCCGCCGGGGTCGCGGGCTGTGGCACAAGATGATGGCCCAGCGGGGGTTCGTCGTCCTGATGGTCGACAACCGGGCGTCGGTCTTCTTCGGCCAGTGGGGGGCCGACCGCGCCTTCCGGCGCTTCGGCGTCAACAACCTGGCGGCCCAGAAGGCGGGCGTCGACTACCTGTCGGGCTTGCCGTTCGTCGACCCGGAGCGGATCGGCCTCTGGGGGTGGTCGGGCGGCGGCGCCAACACCCTCTACGCGCTGCTCAACGCGCCCGGCACCTGGCGCGCCGGCGTGGCGGGCGCGCCGGTCACCGACTGGCACTACTACGACACGATCTGGACCGAGCGCTACCTCGACCGCCCCCAGGACAACGCCGAGGGGTACAAGGCGTCGTCGGCGATCACCTACGCGGACAAGCTGGCCGACCACCTGCTGATCATCCACGGCACCGCGGACGACAACGTCCACCCGCAGAACACGCTGGCCATGGCCGACGCACTCGTCAAGGCGGACAAGACGTTCGACATGGCGATCTACCCGCGCCAGAAGCACGGCTTCCGCGGCGCGGCCGAGCGCCACGTCTACGAGCGGATCGCCGCCTACTTCGAGCTGTGGTTGAAGGGGAACAGCTAGCGCATCACCCGTCCCAGCGGCGCATGATCAGGGCGCCGTTGGTACCGCCGAAGCCGAACGAGTTGGTGAGCGCGTACTCCAGGTCGGTCGGCCGCGGCTCGTTGGGCACGAAGTCGAGGTCGCACCCTTCGCCCGGCTCGTCCAGGTTGAGCGTCGCCGGCAGCACCTGGTTCTTGAGCGCCAGGGCCAGGATGCCGGACTCGAGCCCGCCGGCCGCGCCGAGCAGGTGACCGGTCGAGGACTTGGTCGAGGAGACGGCCAAGGAGTAGGCGTGGTCGCCGAACACCCGCTTGATCGCCTTGACCTCGGCCAGGTCGCCGAGATCGGTCGACGTGCCGTGGGCGTTGATGTAGCCGATCGACTCCTTGGGCAGGCCGGCGTCGGCGAGGGCTTCGATCATCACCTGGACGGCGCCGTCGCCCTCGGGGTGGGGCGCGGAGATGTGGTAGGCGTCGGCGCTCATGCCGTAGCCGAGGAGCTCGGCGTAGATCGGCGCACCGCGCCGCTTTGCCGTCTCCAGCTCCTCCAGCACCAGGATGCCGGCGCCTTCGCCCAGGATGAAGCCGTCGCGGTCCTTGTCCCAGGGGCGGCAGGCCTTTTCGGGCTCGTCGTTCCTCAGGCTGAGTGCCCGCATGGCCGCGAAGCCGCCGATCGCCAGCGGCGTGACCACGGACTCGGTGCCGCCGCAGATCATGGCGTCGGCGTAGCCGTGCTGGATCTTGCGGTAGGCGTCGCCCACCGCGTGGAGGCCGGTGGTGCAGGCCGTGGCCGGGGACTCGTTGGGCCCCCTGGCGCCGTAACGGATCGACACCTGCCCGGCCGCCATGTTGACGATCAGGCCGGGGATGAAGAACGGCGAGATCCGTGACGGCCCGCGGGTCATCAGGGTCTCGTGCATCGCCTCGATCAACGGCAGGCCGCCGATCCCCGAGCCGATGATCACCCCGACCCGGGCCGCGTTGTCCTCCGTCACCTCGAGCCCGGAATCCCGGACCGCGAAGTCGGCGGCGGCGATGGCGTAGTGGACGAAGGTGTCGCTCTTCTTGACTTCCTTCTTCTCGATGAAGTCGAGGGGATCGAAGCCCGGCACCTCGCCGGCGATGCGGCACTGATACTCGGAGGCGTCGAACCGGGTGATCGGACCGATCCCCACCCGCTTCGCCATCAGGCCGTCCCAGGTCGGGGCGGTCCCGATGCCGAGGGGGGAGACGAGTCCCACCCCGGTCACGACCACTCTGCGGCGTCCGTCACGTATGTCGGGCATGAACGTCCTCCCCTCGCGAACGGTCGGAGACTCAGTCGTCCTCTTTGGCGTGCTTCTCGATGTAGTCGACGGCCTCGCGCACCCGCGAGATGTTCTCCGCTTCCTCGTCGGGGATCTCGATCGAGAACTCCTCCTCGAACGCCATCACGAGCTCGACGATGTCGAGCGAGTCGGCGCCCAGGTCATCGGTGAAGCTGGCGTCCAGGGTGACCTCGTCCTCGTCGACGCCGAGCTGCTCGACGATGATGCTCTTGACCTTGTCCTGAATGGCAGACATTGGAACTCCTCCTTCGATCTGACGTCGGTCCTGACTTCGTTGTGTCGTGGTTGAGATGTCGGTCCCGGAACGCCCCGTTCTAGCACAACCGCAACCGGAGCGTCCATCGGGAAAGCCGGTGCCAACGCCGGCCGGTGGGCCGCGCGCCGCACCCGGAAATCCTGGGAGATCTAGATGTAGAGCCCCCCGGAGACGTTGAGCGTATGCCCCGTAATATACCCGCCTTCTTCACTCGCCAGGAAGAGCACCGAGTAGGCCACGTCGTCGGGGACGCCGAGGCGCCGCAGCGGGATCGAGCTCTTGAGCGCTTTCTGAGTGTCCTCCGGCAGCCCTTCGGTCATGGCGGTCTCGATGTAGCCGGGCGCCACCACGTTGACCGTGATGTTGCGGCTGCCGAGCTCCTTGGCGAGCGACTTGGAGAAGCCGACCAGGCCGGCCTTCGATGCGGCGTAGTTGGCCTGCCCCGGGTTGCCCATCAGGCCGACCACCGACGAGACCGAGATGATCCGCCCCCAGCGCCGCCGCATCATGCCGCGGATCAGCTCCTTGGTCACGGCGTAGGCGCCGGTCAGGTTGGTCGTCAGCACCCGGTTCCAGTCGTCGAGCGGCAGGCGGGCGAGCAGGTTGTCGGCGGTGATGCCGGCGTTGTTGACCAGGATGTCCACGTCCTGCCACTCCTCCGGCAGTGCGGAGAGCGCCTCCGGCACGGCCTCCGGCGCCGACAGGTCGAGGGCCAGGGCGTAGGCTTCGCCGCCGGCGGCCAGGATCTCCTCGGCCAGATCCTCGAGCTTCTCGACGCTGCGCGCCGCCAGGATGGTACGGGCCCCGTGGGCCGCGAGCTGGCGGGCCGCGGCCTCGCCGATGCCTCGCGACGCGCCGGTCACGAGAGCGGTCTTGCCGTCCAATCGGAACATGGTCTGGTCTCCTGTTCGGTGGGTCACGCGGCCGGCTCGGCCGACACGGTCAGGTCGCCGAGGGCGTCCGGCCCTTTGAGCGAGTGGCGCGTCGCGTCCGGGCGGATGCGGCGGATCATGCCGGACAGCACGTTGCCCGGCCCGACCTCGACGAACGCGGTGACGCCCGCCCGGTCGGTCATCCACTCGATCGATTCGACCCAGCGGACGGTGCCGTCGACCTGCCGGACGAGGGCGTCCCGGGCCGCGTCGCCGGAGGTGACCGGGGCGGCGTCGACGTTGCTCACCACCGGTACGGCGGGATCGGCGAACCGGGTCTCGGCGAGCAGCGGCGCGAGCCCCGCGCGGGCCGGCTCCATCAGCGGGCAGTGGAACGGCGCCGACACCGGCAGCATGCGGGCCTTGCCGCGCTGCTCCTTGGCCAGCTCGACCGCCCGCTCGACCGCCGCGACGTGGCCGGCGATGACCACCTGGCCGGGGGCGTTCTTGTTCGCCACGGCGAGCACCTGCCCCTCGCCGGCCGGGGCGGCCTCGGCGACGATCCGTTCCACCTCGGCGTCCTCCAGGGCCAGGATCGCCGCCATCGCCCCCTCCCCCACCGGCACCGCCTCCTGCATCAGCTCGCCCCGGCGGCGGACCAGGCGCAGCGCGTCGGCCAGCTCCAGGCTGCCGGCGGCCACCAGGGCCGAGTACTCGCCCAGGCTGTGGCCGGCGACGGCGACCGGAGCGACGCCGGTGGTCTCGACGGCGCGCAGCACGGCGACCGAGGTCGCCAGCAGCGCCGGCTGCAGGTTGGCGGTCAGGGTGAGCTCGTCCTCGGGGCCGTCCCAGCACAGTGCCGAGAGGGAGAAGCCGAGGACGCGGTCGGCCTCGTCGAAGACGGCCCGGGCCTCGGGGAAGGCCTCGGCCCAGTCGCGCCCCATGCCGACCTTCTGCGACCCCTGGCCGGGGAAGACGAAGGCGAAGCGGTCGGGGGTCGTCGAGGGAGGCGGAGTGCTCTCGGTCATGGCGGGTCTCGCTCGTCGGGTCGTCGATCAGGTCGTCGAGGGGGCGGGCACCGGGGCGCTCATCACGCGCTGCTCCCGGTCGTGCAGCTCCGCCACGCGGTCGCGAATCTTCTCATGGACGCGGGCCCTGGTGAACTCCGCCGCCCGGCGGATGGCGCTCCGGATGGCCTTCGGGTTCGACCGGCCGTGGGCGACGAAGCAGCCGCCGTCGACCCCCAGGAGCGGTGCCGCGCCGTACTCGGCGTAGTCGGTGCTCTCGGTGAAGCGCTCGATCGCCGGGCGAACCAACAGGTAGCCGATGCGGCTCCGCCAGGTGGCGTCGATCTCGTCCCGCAGCATGCGCGATGCCAGGTCGGCCAGGGCTTCGGCGCTCTTGAGCACGGCGTTGCCGACGAACCCGTCGCAGACCACCACGTCGGCCTTGCCGGAGAAGATGTCGCCCCCCTCGACGTTGCCGATGAACTCGAGCTCCGTCTCCTGGAGCACCTGGAAGACCTCGCGGGTCAGGTCGGAGCCCTTGGTCGCCTCCTCGCCGATCGACAGCAGGCCGAGGCGCGGCCGGTCGATGCCGAGCACCTCGCGGGCGTAGGAGTGGCCCATGATCGCGAACTCGCGAAGCTGGGACGGACGGCTGTCGACGTTGGCGCCCACGTCGAGGAGCACGGTGCGGCCGCGGGCGTTCGGAATCACCGCCGCCAGGGCCGGCCGATCGACCCCCGGCACGGTGCCGAGCACGACCTTGGCGGCCGCCATGGAGGCGCCGGTGTTGCCGGCGGAGACCAGGGCCTCGGCCTTGCCCTCCTTGACCAGCTCGACGCAGACGCGGATCGACGAGCGCGGCTTGCGCCGGAGCGGCGTCACCGCGGGCTCGTCCATCGCCACGACCTCCTCGGCCTCGACGATCTCCAGCCCCTCGCACGGGGCGGCCCCCGACGGCCCGTCGCTCAGGAGCTCGCTCGGCGGGCACCCGGCGACCCGGGTGAGCTCCGCCTCGATCTCCGGCCGGCGGCCGACCAGGAGCAGATGCAGCCCTCCCTCGGCCGCCGCCAGCAGGCAGCCCTCGACGACCCGGGCGGGGGCTTCGTCCCCGCCCATGGCGTCGACCGCGATCCGCAAGGGGAGCTCGGGCACGGGCGTGGGCTAGCCGGAGCGGCTCAGCCGGCCTCGCAGGCCGATGTCAGAGGGTCTCTTCGACCTCGAGGACTTCGCGTCCGCGGTAGTGACCGCAGTGGGGGCAGACGCGATGGGGGAGCTTCGCTTCGCCGCAGTGCTCGCACAGGGAGCCGGCGGGGCGGCGCAGGGCGTCGTGGGCACGGCGCTTGTCCCGTCGGGCCTGCGAGTGCCGTCGCTTCGGATTGGCCATGAGTCGTATCCTCGATGTCAGTCGGTTCTGAGTCGTACGTTCCGTGTCTGGCAGCGCCTGGTGCCAGTACAGCCGAACCAGGCGGCACACCCGCCCGGGCTCTCCCGCCGCGCCCCGCGGGGCGCGGCGGACACCCCGGGGATCACTTGCTCGGGGCGTCGGGCAGGCTGTCGCGCAACGCGGCGAGGCCGGCCCACCGGGGGTCCTCCGTCTGGCGGCGGCAACCGCAGTCGCCGTCGTTGAGATCGGCCCCGCAGACCGGGCAGAGCCCGGCGCAGTCTTCCTTGCAGAGGGGACGCATGGGGACGTTGAGCTGCATCTGCTCTTCGAGGATCGGCAGGAGGTCCACCTCCCGCCTGTCGACCACCACGATCCCCAGATCCTCCTCTTCCAGCTCCCGCTCCTCTGCCTCCGCTCCCCGCTCGTGCTCGACGAGCAGGAGCTCGACCCGCTCCTCCACCCGGCTGGGAACCGGCCGGAGACAGCGCTGGCAGGCGAGGGTCTGTCCGTAGGCGAGGTCCGCCCGCAGCAGGAACCCGTCGTCCAGCCGATCGATCTGGCCCCGCCACGTGACGGGGGTCAGCTCGAGAATCTCTTCGCGGTCGAGGGACGATGCGGCGATCGTCTCGTCGGCCTCCCAGGTGTACGGCTCGTCGCCGATCTCTTCCAGACGAATTTTCATAGAACGGGTCCAGTCAAGCAGACAGAACGATGAGACTATCCGGCGCTCGGCAGTGTGTCAACGGCACTGGGGCTGAGGTCGTGACGACTGAGCGAGTTTCCCACGTCGCCAGCTCCGCCGCTCCGATCGACCTGGATGATCCACTGGATCGCCCCCCATCCCCTCGATCCCCTTCGGGCCCTCCGGGGGGAAGGGGACGCCCCCTCCCGGGGTCTTGCCGGCTTGCGGCGGAGCTCGTCCAATCGAGGAGGGGTCGGCGGGACCGGATAGCCGTAACATCCTCTCGCGCTCGGGGATTCCTGAATCGGACGCGAAGTGCCTCCACAGACAAGCGCGGGTAAGATCGCCCGGCGATGCCGGCCAAACCGCTCTGGAAACGCCTCTTCGGTCCGCCCTACCGGCGCGTTCGGAGCAAGCTCCTCCGCCTCCGTCCGAGCCACGTGGCCGCCTCCTGGCGGTGGCTGGCGGGCCTGGTGGGCGCGATCCGCTGCCGCCGGGACGAGCCGCGGCTGACCGTCGCCGTCGACGTGGCCGCCTACTGGGAGCCGCTGACCGGCGTCGGCTGGTATCTCGACCGGGTTCTCCATCATCTGGGCCCCCGGGACGACCTCCGGCTCCGGCTCTACGGAGAAGACCTGGTCCAGGTGCCCGGCGGGCCGGAACCGGTGGTGGCGCTCCCCGAAGGTCCGGCGATCGAAGCGGTGCGCTACCCGGTGCCCGAAGATCTGGTGCTTCCCCGCCACTGGGTCGCCCACCTGCTGCGCCGCCTGCGCCCGCTGCTGATCGCCGCCGACGGCAACCAGGTGGTGTTCGCCCCCAACTTCTTCCCGCCCCGCCGCTTCGAGCCGGCGATCGAGCTGGCCGGCGCCCGCCTGGTGGCGACCGTCCACGACCTCGCCTTCCGCCACCTGTCGTGGACGGTCGGCGAGGCGACCCTCGACCTGCTCTCCCGCCACCTCCCCCGGACCCTGCGCAACGCCGCCCGGGTGGTGACGCCCACGGAGGCGGTCCGGGGCGAGATCGCGGAAGCCGGCCTGCTGCCCGCGGAGCGCATCCGGGCGATCCACCACGGACCCGGACAGCGGGCCGGGCTGGGCACCGCGGAGACTCCCTCGTGGGCGCCGGAGCGCTACGCCCTGTTCGTCGGCACCCTCGAGCCGCGCAAGAACCTGGAGACCCTGCTCGCCGCCTGGCACACCCTCCGGCACCACCACCCGGACGCGCCGTCGCTCGTCCTGTGCGGCCGGTCCGGCTGGAAGGACGAGGAGCTCCGGCGCGCACTCGACGAAGGCACGCGACAAGGGTGGATCGTCCAGCCGGGCTACGTCTCGAACGCCGAGCTCGCCGCCCTCTACCGCGGAGCCGCCCTGCTCGCCTTCCCGTCGCTCTACGAAGGGTTCGGCCTGCCGGTCCTCGAAGCGCTGGCCGCGGGGACGCCGGTGGTGGCGAGCGACCTGCCGGTGCTCAGGGAGGTGGCGGGCGACGCGGCGCTCTACGCCCCGCCGACCCGACCCGACCGCTGGGCCGCGGCCGTCGCCCGGCTGCTCGACGACCCCGCGCTCGCGGCGCGCCTGCGCGAGGCCGGCCCGCGCCGCGCGGCCTCCTTCACCTGGGACCGCTCCGCCGAGCAACACCTCGAAGTCTTCCGCACCGCCGCCCAGCAAGCCCCGCCCTGACACCGTAGAAGCGACGACCACCGTCAACGCCACGACGCCCGGTAGGGGGCGTCCCCTTCCCCCCCACAGGCCGGCCCTGGCCGGCCGTTCCAGTTGACTGAGGAAGGGGGGTTGGGGGGTTTGGAGGGGAGATCCAGCCACCCCCCCCCGCTACTCGAACGCCAGGAACGTCCCCAGGTACCGCGGATCGTTGCTCGCCGGATCGACGTGGGCCGGCACGGCGCCGCCGCTCGACGTCAGGGTGAAGCGGCCGAGGACGTGGGCCGTCTCTCCCTCCCCGGTCGGCTCCAGCCGGGCCACCGGCACCGGCC
This sequence comes from uncultured Acidobacteriota bacterium, assembly GCA_963843755.1. Lineage (GTDB taxonomy): Bacteria > Acidobacteriota > Thermoanaerobaculia > Multivoradales > DATKCC01 > CAWJLS01. The sequence goes on along the minus strand of CAWJLS010000005.1, from coordinate 107,844 downwards.
GGACCGTCACCGGCGTCCCCCGGCGCTTGGCCTCGCTGTCGAAGCGGACGACGGTCCGGCCGTCGGCGTCCTCGACCGTCAGCACGTTCTCCGCCGCGATCGAGCGTGCCTCGAACCGGATCGCCGGCAGCCCGTCGGCCGCCTGGGAAGCCGGGACCACCACGTAGACCTCGGCGCGGGAGGCGCCCCGGGTCCACACCCCCTCCGGGTTGGGCTCGGTATGGAAGAACACCTCCCTCGGCACCAGCCAGACCCCCTGCCCCTTCGCCGCCGGGAGCTCGTAGGCGGCGAAGCCCGGCAGGCGGCTGTTGATCAGGAGGGAGACCTCGAGCGGCAGCGGCCGGTAGGTCGGGCCGCGGGCCGGGAGCTCGAGCACCGCCTCCGGCACCCGCGGCTGGAACGAGATGAGCAGCGCCGGCGCCGTCCACAGGCCGGCGGCTGCGAACGGCAGCAGCACGGCCGGCCCCGCCCGCAGGCGCCACGGCAGGAAGAGGAACAGGGGGTAGACGGCGGCGAGCACCGCCAGCCCCGGCGCGGCAGGTGCCGTGGCCACCTCCGGCAGGCAGGTCGCCACGGCGACCAGGTAGACCAGCAGCGCGGCCGCCATCAGGTGGCGCGTCCTCCCCCCCGGGCGGCGCAGGTCGACCAGGTAGAGGACGAGGGCGAAGACGGCGAACGGGAAGTACGGCACCAGGCCGACGTGGCGTCCGATCACCAGGTCTCGCAGGCTGCGCAGCAGGGACGTCGGGCGCACGGGCTCGGCGGCAGCGGGGACGGTACGGTCGGCCTGGCCGGGCTGGATGGCTGGCCCAGACTGCCCAGCCTGGACAGCCCGCGGAGCAGGGCCGGCCTCGAACGGCAGCACGCCGTCGTAGACCCGGGCTTCCGTCGCCAGGCCCCAGCCCCAGGTCCACTCGACCGGGCCGGTCAGCGCCTGCTGGGCGTGGACCGCGAGCGCGCCGGCCAGGACCGCGGTCACGGTGAACGCCAATGCCGCCTTGAACCGCCGCGACCAGAGCAGGTCGATCATCGGCGGCAGGGCGAAGATGCCGAGGGCCGGCTCGACGGCGAAGGCGGCCGCCACGAGCAACCCCGCGATCGCCAGCGGCAGCACCTCGCGGTGCCCCCAGAGCAGCCCTTCGCGGACCCGGCACCAGAGGGCGAGGCCGACGAACAGCGCCGCCGTCTCGAACGCGGTCGGGGTCAGGGTCAGGGAATGAGCCAGGGCGGCCGAGGCGAAGAAGAACGCGGTCAGGATCAGGCCGCTGCGGGGCAACCGCCGGCAGCCCTTGGGGTGGCCGAGCAGGTTCCAGGCGACCCAGAAGACCATCAGGTAGAGCGCGGCGTCCAGAACCCGCAGGCCGCGCGGCCCAAGCAGGCCGTAGACCGGCGCCGCCACCACCGGGTAGAGGAACGGGGTGGCGTAGACCGGGGCGGTCTCGCCGGAGGCCCCGTCGGTCGCCCCACCGGTCAGATCGGGCCGCTCGACCAGCCGCAATCCCCGGACGCTCCCCTTCCAGGCCCGCTCCGCGCGCACCATGTCCTGGCGGTCGAAGCGCAGGTCCCCCTCGTCCCAGACGCTGGCGGTCGCCCCGAGGACGGCCGCCTCGTTGCCCACCGGCTCCGGCGGTTCCGGTAGGGCCCAGGCGAGGATCAGCAGCAGCACGCCGGTGGCGAAGAGGTGGACGGTGCGGCGCGGGATCGTCAAGGGCGTCTCGATCGCTCGGAAAGCTGGACGGACAGGAAGGTGCCGCAAACTCTACCACCCCCGCCCGCCGTCTCACCCGCCGAGAAGGTGCCGCTATCATGCGCCGGTGAGCACCGTCGCCGTCGATCTGCGCGCCCTCGTCCCGGAAGCGACCGGGATCGGCGTCTACACCCTGGAGCTGCTCCGGGCCCTGCTCGATCGAGTCGATCGACTTGACGGGACACCCCCGGCCGCCGCCCAGGGCACCGAGCACCCGACCGGCCTCGGCACCGGACTCGGCACCGGGTCCGACACCGGGTTCGACTACCTGGGCCTCGCCCACCAGGAGCCGCGCGGCGCCCTGGAGCTCGCCGCCCGGGGCCTCGCCCTGGAGCACCAGGCGGCGCCGCTCGGCGTCCTCTGGCAGCAGCGCACGCTGCCGCGCCGCCTGGCCGCGGGCGACGTCGACCTCCTGTGGTCGCCGCTCCAGACCCTCCCCTTGCGCTGCCCGGTGCCCTCCGTGGTGACGGTCCACGACCTCACCGTCCTGCTGATGCCGGACGCCCACCGGGCCAAGGTCCGCTGGAGCCAGATTCCGTTCCTGGCGCGGTCGCTCGAGCAGGCCAGCCGGGTCGTGGCCGTCTCCCATGCGACCGCCCGGGACCTTCGCTTTCACTTCCCCCAGGCCTTCGAACCCAAACGGCCCGGAGACGGCGACAAGCTGCGGGTGATCGGCGAAGGGGTCTCCCCCGACTTCCGCCCGGCCGACGCCGAGGAGCTGGCGGCGATCCGCGAGGAGATCGGCTGCCCCGAGGGCTACATCCTCTACACCGGGACGCTCGAGCCGCGCAAGAACGTCGGCGGGCTGGTGGAGGCCTGGCTCGCCCTGCGCAACCAGGACGCGGGCGCGCCGCCGCTGGTCCTCGCCGGCGGGTACGGCTGGCGGTCGAAGCGGCTGGTGAAACGGATCGAGTCGATCCAGGCGGCGCTCGCCGACCAGGGCGATCGGGGCGCCCTCCGGCTTCTCGGCCGGGTCGAGCGCCCACGGCTGCTCCGCCTCTTCCGCGGCGCCACCCTGTTCGCCTACCCGTCGTTCTACGAGGGGTTCGGCCTGCCGGTCGCCGAGGCGATGGCCTCCGGCGTGCCGGTGGTGACCTCGGACCGGTCGAGCCTGCCCGAGGTGGTCGGCGACGCCGGGCTGACGGTCCGCGCCGAGGACCCCAGCGCCATCGCCGGCGCGCTCCGCCGCCTGCTCTCCGAGCCCGGGCACGCGGCCGAGCTGGCGGCGCGGGGGCTCGAGCGCGCACGGAGCTTCCGCTGGGACCGGGCGGCCGAGGAGATGGACGAGGTCTTCCGCGAAGCGCTCCGATCCGGATCTCCCCCCGATCCCTCGGCACCCCGCTCCCCCACCGGCTAGACCGGCCGACGGAGGCCGGCGAAGCTCGGGCGCTCTGCTCCCACGGTACAATCGCCCCGCGCGGCACCGCACCGCCGCGCCCCGGCACCGGCTCGGCCACGGGAGGCCTGCTTCTTGTCCTATCGCATCGGAATCGACGCCCGCAAAGTCCAGGACTTCGGCATCGGAGCCTATATTCGGAACCTGGTCCACGGCCTGGCCGAGCTGGACGAGGACAACGAGTACGTCCTGCTCACCGGGCCCCAGGGACGGGAGGAGCTGGCCAACCTGCCGGCGAACTTCCGCACGGTCATCGAGCGCTCGCCGGTCTACTCGATCCGCGAGCTGGTCGCCATGTCGTGGCGCCTCGCCCGCCTGCGGCTCGACCTCTACCACTCGACCCACTACGTGCTGCCGATGTTCGTGCCGTCGCGGGTGGTGGTCACCATCCACGACATCATCCACCTGCTCTACCCCCAGTTCCTCCCCAGCCGGCTGGCGTTCGTCTACGCCCAGCGGATGATGCGCCGCAGCCTCAACCGCGCCGACCGGGCGATCGCCGTCTCGGAGAACACCAAGTCCGACCTGCTGGAGTACTTCAACCTCCACGGCGACGCGGTTCGGGTGATCTACAACGGCGTCGACGAGCACTTCCGCGACCGGCTGACGGAGGAGGACCTGGAGCGCTGGTTCCGCCAGCTCGACATCCGGCCCCCCTACCTGCTGTTCGTCGGCAACCCGAAGCCCCACAAGAACCTCGACCGGGTGATCCAGGCGTACGCCCGGGCGATCGAGCTGACCCCGTTCGACGGGCCGCTGATCTGCGTCGGCGACCGCACGGCCGCCCAGTTCAAGCTGCGCCAGCGCGCCGAGCAGCTCGGTATCGCCGGCCGGGTCCGCCTGCTCGGGCACGTGGCCCAGGAGGTTCTGCCGGCGCTCTACCAGGGGGCGACGCTGTTCCTCTACCCGACCCTCTACGAAGGGTTCGGGCTGCCGGTGGTCGAGGCGATGGCCTCCGGCACGCCGGTGCTGACCTCGAACACCTCGGCGCTCAAGGAGGTGGCCGGCGGCTGCGCCCACCTGGTCGACCCGCTGGACACAGAGCGCATGGCGAAGGCGATCGCCCGCCTGATGACCGACCCGGAGTACCGGGAGAGCCTGGCCGAGAAGGGGCTCGCCCGCTCGCGCGACTTCCGCTGGTCTCTGGCGGCGGAGAAGACCCTGGAGCTCTACCGCGAGGTGCTGGCCGCCAAGGGCGGCTCCGGGCTGCTGCACCACCGCCACGCCGTCGCGCACGCTCCGGGCAAGGGCCGCCGGGAGACGGCGGGGACGGCGGAGACGACCGGGACCTCTGGAACGGACCGGTCGGGTGGACCCGGATGATGGCGGCCGCGGGCGGTGCCGGGCCGCGGGTCGCCCTGGTGCACGACTGGTTGACCGGCATGCGCGGCGGCGAGAAGGTGCTCGAGGCGATCGCCGTCCAGCACCCCGAGGCGCCGATCTACACCCTGTTCCATTTCCGCGGCTCGGTCAGCCCGGCGCTCGAGAGCCACCCGATCGTCCCGAGCTTCCTCCAGCGGGCGCCCGGCGTCCGCCGCCACTACCGCCGCTACCTGCCGTTCTTCCCTGCCGCCGTCGAGGACTTCGACCTGGGCGGGTTCGACCTGGTGATCTCGACCAGCCACTGCGTCGCCAAGGGGGCGATCCCGGCGCCCGGCGCCCGTCACCTCTGCTACTGCCACACCCCGATGCGCTACGCCTGGGACCAGGAGCACGCCTACTTCCCCGGCCGCCGCGGAGTGCTGGCGCGGGCGCGCGGCCTGGCGCTCTCGTCGCTGCGCACTTGGGACGCCGCCTCGGTGCCGCGGGTCGACCTGTTCGTCGCCAACTCCCGGTTCGTCGCCGAGCGCATCCGGCGCTACTACGGACGGCAGGCCGAGGTGCTGGCGCCGCCGGTCGACACGGAGCACTTCACGCCGGCGGGGGCGGACGACCGGGCCGTCACGGAGGAGGACGGGCGCCCCTACTGCCTGGCGGTCTCCGCCCTCAACCCGTACAAGCGAGTCGACCTGGCCGTGCGCGCCTGCGCGGCCGCCGGGATCGACCTGGTGGTGGTCGGCGACGGCCCGGACCGCAAGCGGCTCGTGCGCCAGGCGCGAGCGCAGATGCGGGAGATGGGACGGGGCGGTGACGAGATCGCGCCGGCGATCCGGTTCGCCGGCCGGGTCCCCGCCGGCGAGCTACGGGCGCTCTACCGCGGCGCGCGCTGCCTCCTCCAGCCGGGGGTCGAGGACTTCGGCATCGCCCCGGTCGAGGCGCTCGCCTGCGGCACGCCGGTGGTCGCCCTGGGCCGGGGCGGCGTGCTCGACATCGTGGAAGACGGCCGCCACGGCCTGCTCTGCCCACCTGGCGGCCACGACCGGAACCGGGTCGACGACCTCGCCGCCGCGATTGACAAAATCCATTCGATCCGATTCAATCAGTTGGACCTGCGTCGACAGGCCGAAAGGTTTTCCGTCGCCCGCTTCCAAGAGGGCTTCCGAACCCTGGTCGACGGTCTTCTGTCCTGACGCGCCGGTGAGGAGGCCCGCTCCTTGATCCGCCAACGCCACAAAGCGATCGCGACCGTCTACTTCGGCGGCGACCTCGTCGCCACGGTGGCTGCCTTCTTCGCCGCCTGGATGCTGCGCTTCGAGCTCGCGGTGATCCCGGTGACCAAGGACGTGCCGGCGCTCCACCGCTACCTCGAGCTGCTGCCGTTCGTGCTCGTCCTCTGGCCGGTGGTGTTCTACTTCCACGGCCTCTACCAGAACCGCCGCGGGCGCAGCCGGGTCGACGAGGCCCTGACCGTGCTGGTGGCCGTGCTGCTGGCGTCGGTGCTGCTCTCCGTGGTGGTCGCCTGGTACCGGCCACCGCTGACCCCGGGCAGCCTCGAGTACTTCACCTTCAGCCGCGCCTTCCTCGCCCTGTTCGCGCTGTGCGACCTCACCCTGGTGGTGGCCTCGCGCAACGTGCTGCGCCAGATCCTGCGCCGCCTTCGGTTGGCCGGACACAACATCCAGCGCATCCTGGTGGTCGGTGCCGGCGCTCTCGGCCGCGAGATCACCCAGAAGCTCCAGGCCCACCGAGAGCTCGGCCTCGAGGTGGTCGGCTTCCTCGACGACGACCCGGGCAAGCTGGGCTCCAGCTTCTACGGCGTGCCGGTGCTCGGCACGACCAAGGACGTGGACACGGTGCTCCAGGAGCGGAGCATCGACCAGGTCTACGTCGCCCTGCCGCTCGAGGCGCACAAGAAGATGCTGCGCCTGCTCCAGGCGGTCAGCCGGGAGTGCGTCGAGGTCAAGCTGGTACCGGACATCCTCCAGTACGCCACCCTCAAGGCGGCGCTCGAGGACGTCGACGGCACGCCGGTCATCAACCTCTCCCAGGTGCCGCTCCAGGGCTGGAACAGCATGGTCAAGCGGGGCATGGACATCGCCCTGTCGATGGCCGCCCTGGCGGTGCTGCTGCCGCTCCTGCCGTTCGCCGCCGCGGCCATCTGGATCGAGGACCACGGCCCGATCTTCTACCGCCAGGAGCGCATGGGGCTCGACGGCAAGTCGTTCATGATCCTCAAGTTCCGCTCCATGCGGGTGAACGCCGAGTCGTCCACCGGCCCGGTCTGGGCGGTCAAGGACGACCCCCGCCGCACCCGGGTCGGTACGTTCCTGCGCCACTGGTCGCTGGACGAGCTGCCCCAGATCTGGAACGTGCTCAAGGGCGAGATGTCGCTGATCGGCCCGCGCCCGGAGCGCCCCGCCTTCGTCCACGAGTTCAAGCACAAGATCCCGCAGTACATGCTGCGCCACCGGGTCAAGTCCGGCATCACCGGCTGGGCCCAGGTCCACGGCTGGCGCGGCAACACGTCGATCAAGAAGCGCATCCAGTACGACCTCTACTACATCGAGAACTGGTCGCTGAAGCTGGACCTGAAGATCCTGTGGATGACGGTCCGCAAGGGACTGCGCCACAACGCGTACTAGGAAGCCTTCCGGAGGGCTTTGCGAGCCTCGTAGAGGGCTTCTTTGAGGCGGTGGCGCTCGGTCTCGCTCAGCTCCTTCTCCGCCCACCGCTCCCGCACGTAGAGGCCGATCACCTCCGTTCCCGGGGCCGCGGCCCGCGGGAAGCGGCGCTCGAAGCGGTCGGCGAAGGCGAGGGGCGCGTCGGTGGCGGTCAGGACCAGGCCCGCGCGGCCGGCGCTCCGCCGTAGCCGGCGGTAGGCTTCCGGGCCGTCGAGCGGTCGGTGCTTGCGCCGCCAGACGAGCAGCAGCCCGGCGGCCAGCACGAAGAAGAGCACCACCGCCCAGCGCCACGAGACCCCGGCCCGCGGACCGGCGTCTGCCTTGGCCGGTCCGGCGTCTGCCGCCTCCACCGACGACGAGGCCGGCCCTTTCGAGCCCACCGTCTCATCGTCGTGACCGAACCATCCGACGATCGTCTTCCAGGCGCGGCGCAGGGAGAACAGCACCTCCATCTGGTCGCCGAAGCCGTAGGTCAGCACGTAGCTGTCCCACCGGAACATGACGAAGTCCCAGGCCTGGAAGGCGAGCTGGGAGATCCCGGTCTTGGCCGCCCCGGGCCGTCCCGCGGGCGGCGTCGGGTCGAAGACCGTCCAGCCCCCGTCGGGCATGAACGCCTCGACCCAGGCGTGGGCGTTCGACTGGCGCACGATGTAGTAGTCCTCGAGCGGGTTGTACTCGGCGCCGAGGAAGCCGGTCGCCAGGCGCGCCGGGATGCCGCGCGAGCGGAGCATCAGGACCATGGCGGTGGCGAAGTACTCGCAGTGCCCCTCGCGCCGGTCGAACAGGAAGGTGACGATCGGGTCGCGCTCCGGGCTACCGACCAGGTCGAGGCTGTAGCGGAACTCGGTCATCAGCCAGTGCTGGATCCTCTCCGCCTGCTGCCGGGGCGTCCCGTCCCCGCCCACCTGGGCGGCCAGGTCGGCGATGCGCGGCGTGACGCCGGACAGGTCGAGCGTCTCGGGCTCGATCCCGTCGGCCGAGCCCGGACCGTAGGCCGGCCGGGCCTTCGACACCGCGGACGACGCCAGGCCGACCCGGTACTCGAGCGCCTCGGTGGCGCGCCGCGAGCGCTTGACGAGCCCCCGGTCGTCCATCCAGATCCCGGGTGCGTCGACCTGCAGCCGGACGGTCTCCACCGGCAGGACCAGGTGGCGACCGGCGACCGGCCGAAGGAAGACGTCGGCCCAGGCCACCGGCTCCCGCGGGGAGAGCACGAACGCGCCCCCGGCCCGCGGGCTCCTGGTGACCAGCCGCCCGTTTCCGGGCTCGGGGCGCCAGATGCCGTGCTCGTAGTGCTCGAAGGCGCCGCCCTTGAACCGCAGATCGCCGCTCGGAGGGTCCTGGCCGTCGTAGCGCAGCCGCATGGCGACCTCGCGGTTCGACCGGATCCTGCCGATGGTGTCCAGGGTCACCTCGTCGGAGAACCCGGTCGCCGCGCCCAGGGTACCGAGGCCCTGGCCCCGGCCGGGGACGAACGGGCTCTCCACCCGGGGCAGGAGGACGAACAGCGGCACCGCGATCGCCACGGTGGCGACGGACGCGACCGCCAGGAACCGCTTGAGGGGCACGCCGAGGAGCGCGCGCCGCCGGTCCTCGGTGCCGGCGAACGCCGCCGTCAGGTGGAGCTGGGCGAAGCGGGCGAAGAGCAGCAGCGCCAGCACGACGAAGACCAGCAGGTAGAGCACCACCGTCGGGTGGACGCTGGTGCCCATGGCGGTCAGGAAGAGGAAGAAGATGGCGATCGCCGTCTGCCACTTGTCCCGCTCCCGGCGCAGCGCGAAGAGCTTGACCAGGACGGTGAACAGCAGCAGGTGGGTGACCGGAACCACCAGCCGCGCGCGGGAGAGCACCATCAGGTCGAAGACGAAGTAAGGCAGGTAGGCGACGGCGACCGCGTTCATCGCCCAGGTCGGCAACCAGCCGCCCGGGTCGCGCGCCGCGCGCCGCAGGAAGAGCAGGCAGACGACCATGTAGGCCGCCAGGTAGCCCCACTCCAGGATGCCGTTGAACGGCAGCGGCACCGGTGCCACCAGGGCGAGCCAGCCCAGCAGCAGCCGCTTCTCGCGGCCGTAGGTCACCGGCCACCTCCCGGCGCCGCGGGCGAGCCGGCCGGCCGGCTCGGACGCCTGGACGCCAGCTCGGCGAACCGGTCGCCCGAGAGGTCCATCCCCAGCCGGACCTGCGGCGCCCCCGGGTCGGTCGACAGCAGCGGCCCGGGAGAGACCTCCTCCGGCTCGACCAGGGCGAGCGCCTCCAAGATGGCGTAGCGGTGGTACCTGTCGGCGCCGAACGGCAGGCGGCGGTGGCGCATGACCAGCTCGACCTCGAACGCCCGCTCCAGGAAGTCCACCGCGGTGGTCGCCGCCTCGCTCACCAGGCGCTCGAAGCGCTCCCGGTCCTCCTCCCCCTCGAGCGCCCCGACGCCGTTGTCGAACAGGATCGCCACGCGGCGGCTCTCCTCCGCCTCCCGCTCCATGTAGATCATCTGGCCGGTGCGCGCGGTCCGCTTCCAGTGGATGCCGCGGGGATCGTCGCCCTGGCGGAAGTCGCGGAGCGCGTGCAGCCCGTGCCCCCAGCCGACCCGCGGGATGGCGACGTCGCCGAGCCGGCCGGTCTCCTCGACCGTCGCCGCGGCGGCGGCGTAGAGCTCCGGCATGACCAGCAGCTCCAGGTCGACGTGGTAGCGCGCACCCTTGCGGAAGAAGCCGAACGGGAACAGGCTCGAGACGTGGACCGCCCGCAGGTGGTGGAGCCCCCGCCGGCGGACGAGCATTTCCAGGCGTCCCCGGCTCTCCCCGCGGCGCGGCAGGTACGGGATCAGCCGGGGCGCGCCCACCCCCGTCGCCCTGCGCGTCGCCGACACCAGCAGCAGCCAGTGGGGAAACCAGCGGCTCCGGTTGCGCAGCGTGAAGTCGATCCGGAACGGCAGGTTGGCGAACAGCTCCTCGGCGCCGGGGTGAAGGTCGATCTCCAGGCCATCGACGTTCTGGCGCGAGACCACTCCGGAGACCACCAGGGTCCCGAGCATCACGGCCACCACCAGGTAGAGGGCGTTGTTGCCGGTGTTGGTGGCGGCGATCGCCACCAGCACCGCGAACAGGACGTACCAGAGACCGACCTTGGTGATCCGGATGCCCTCGGGGGTCCGGCGTTTCCTCCGGCGGCGCTCCGGGCCGCCGACACCGGGTCCGTTCACACCGGGACGGGGACGGACTCGACCACCCGTTCGATCGCCGCCCGGGTCGCGTCCAGGTCGCCGCCGCGGCGCACGATCACGCGGTGCGCCAGCACCGGGCCGGCCAGCCGCTGGACGTCGTCGGGCAGCCCGTAGTCACGCCCTTCGCACAAGGCCATGGCCTGGACGGCGCGGTAGAGGGCCTGGGCGCCGCGGGTCGAGACCCCGACCAGGAACTCGGACGACTCCCGAGTCGCGTGGGCGAGCGCCAGGACGTAGTCGGCCAGCTTCTCGGTCACGTGGACGCCGCGGACCCGGTGCTGGAGCTCCATCAGCTCCTCCTTCGACACCACCGGCTCGAGGTTCGCGAGTACCTCCTCGACCCCGCCGGAGAGCAGCAGCGCCCGCTCCTCGTCCGGCGGCGGATAGCCGAGGCGGAGCGAGATCATGAACCGGTCGAGCTGGGACTCCGGCAGCGGGAAGGTGCCGTGGTACTCGAGCGGGTTCTGGGTGGCCAGCACCACGAAGGGCTGGGGCAGGGCATAGCGCTTGCGGTCGATGGAGACCCGGCGCTCGCTCATCGCCTCGAGCAGGGCCGACTGGGTCTTGGGGGTCGCCCGGTTGATCTCGTCGGCCAGGACCACGTTGGCGAACAGCGGCCCGGGGACGAACTCGAACGACTGCTCCTTCTGATTGAAGATCGAGACGCCGATGATGTCCGAGGGCAGCAGGTCGGCGGTGAACTGGACCCGCTGGAAGGCGAGGCCGACCGAACGGGCGAGGGCCTGGGCCAGGGTGGTCTTGCCGACCCCGGGCACGTCCTCGATCAGCACGTGCCCCTGGGCCAGCAGGGAGATGACCGCCAGCCGGATGACCTCCCCCTTGCCCCGGATCACGCGGGCGGCCGACGCTTCGAGCCGGTGGACCCGCTCCGCCGCCGCGACGGCGTCGAGCCCGCGTGCCTCTTGCACCCCGGACGACCGGTTCGCCTCGACGTCAGGCGAGCTGGAGCTACTCGCCAGAACCGGGCTCCTGGAACTCCTGGTACTGGCCGCGCTCTTCCGGCGGCACCGGGTGACGGACCTCGACGGTGAACCCGTCGCCGTCGGCGTAGTCGACGTTCTCCAGCGTGTAGGAGATCTGCGTCCCCGGCCCGCGGTTGACACCGGACGTGTCGAGGTAGGCGAGCCAGTGCCCCTTGGCGTTCTTGTCGGCGTCGACCTGCTCGACGTCGACGGTCAGATGGGGCAGGAGCTCGTGGCTGGTGGTGCTTACCAGGATATCGAGCAGGACGTCCTGGCGGGTCGGCGCCGGCATGGCCTCGCCGCCCTCCCCGGCCGCCGTGTCGTCCATCGCCTCCCCCGCCATCTCCTGGTCCTCCGCCTGATCGGCCATCGGTTGGCCCGTCTCGTCGGTCATGGCCTCGTCCTGCGCTCCGGCCATCGCGTCGTCGGTAGGTACGGCGTGGACGACGAATCCGTTGAGCGTCGCCGTGTAGTCCGCCCGTTCCTTGGCGACCTTTTCCTCGGGGCTCAACGGCTTGCCGCATGCGGCGGCGAGGAGCAGCGTGAGAGCAATCGATGCGAGAGCGATACTGGTTCGGCGGTGCACGGATGCCTCCTTGATCGGCGCGCTGTGGTCGGAGCTCGGTCCTTCCCAACCGACCGCTGAGAGTGGCTGGGAGCGACGGCGATTATACCCAACGAGCCCGAGGCGACAGGCCCCCTCTCCGGCCCGGGCCGCGCCTTGACGACGGCTCCGGGCTCTTCTAAGGTGGGCGGGCCTTGCCGTGCCGAACGTCCGCAGTGCGTCTCCGGCCGGGCCCCCGCCCCACCTCCACGATCTGTTAGATTGCCCGTCGACTTCGGTCCGCGCGCACTCGCCGCCTCCCCGACCGGGCGCTCCGCACGCCCCCGGGCCGAGCCGGCGTCGAGCCGCGCGCCGCGGCCGGCGGCGGGCTGATGCCCTTTGGGCCCAAAGGAGTGAAGAGCACAATGGCTGAAGAACGAACCGAGAAGCTGAAGGCGCTGGACGGCGCCCTGACCCAGATCGAGCGCCAGTTCGGCAAAGGGTCGATCATGCGGTTGGGCCAGCAGGAGGCCATGGAGATCCCGTTCATCCCGACCGGCTCCATCGCCATCGACTACGCCATCGGCATCGGCGGCGTGCCGCGGGCCCGGGTGGTCGAGATCTACGGCCCGGAGTCCTCGGGCAAGACGACCCTGGCGCTGTCGATCGTCGCCCAGGGGCAGGCACGGGGCGGCACCGCCGCCTTCATCGACGCCGAGCACGCCCTCGACGCCGAGTACGCGAGGAAGATCGGCGTCGACATCGACGACCTGCTGGTGTCCCAGCCGGACAGCGGCGAGCAGGCGCTCGAGATCGCCGAGATGCTGGTGCGCTCGAACGCGGTCGACGTGATCGTGGTCGACTCGGTCGCCGCGCTGGTGCCGAAGGCGGAGCTCGAAGGCGAGATGGGCGACTCCCACGTCGGCCTCCAGGCCCGACTCATGTCCCAGGCCCTGCGCAAGCTGACCTCGATCGTCGCCAAGTCGAAGACGACGCTCATTTTCATCAACCAGATCCGCGAGAAGATCGGCGTCATGTTCGGCAGCCCGGAGACCACCACCGGCGGCAGGGCGCTCAAGTTCTACTCGTCCGTGCGCATCGACATCCGCCGCATCGGCTCGCTCAAGGACGGCGACAACGTCGTCGGCAGCCGGGCGCGCGTCAAGGTGGTCAAGAACAAGGTCGCGGCGCCGTTCCGCCAGGCCGAGTTCGACATCGACTACGGCGAGGGCATCTCCCGCGTCGGCGAGCTGGTCGACCTGGGCGTCGAGCACAAGATGGTCCAGAAGAGCGGCGCCTGGTACAGCGCGGGCGAGGTCCGCCTCGGGCAGGGCCGTGAGAACGCCAAGCAGTTCCTGCGCGAAAACCCGGACCTGGCACAGGAGATCGAAAGCCAGATTCGCGAGGTCCTGGGGCTGCCCGAGTCGAAGAAGGTCGAGGCGGCCGCCGACCAGAAGACGGGCAAGGCCGACCAGGACGCCAAGGCCTCCTGAGGAGCTCACACACCACGACGGAAGGGACCTGACTCGATGACCTCGGACCCACCTCCCGCGTCCCACCGACCCCCGGCGGTCCGCCGCCGGGGGCTTCCGCTCGTCCTCGCCCTGGCGCTCGTCCTCCTCGCCCCCGCCCTGGCGACCGCCCAGGAGGCCCCCCCCCCGGCGGACGCCACCCCGGCCGTCTCCCCGCCCGCTCCGGAGACCGCCCTTCCGGCCGCCCCTCCCGCCCCCTCGCTCGAGATCGGGATCCAGGGCGTGACCCAGCGGGGCGGCGACATCCACCTGAGCGTCACCCTCGGCCACGTCGCCGCCCCGGCGACCGTGCGGTTCCTGGTCGACGGCCGCGAGGTGGCGCACCACGACCTGGACAACGGCACCCACGAGGTGACCCTCGCCGACGCGGCGCCGAGCGGGAGCGGCGAGGCCGTGGTCACGGCGGTGATCGGCGAAGGCCCCGCGGCGGTCCGTGCCGAAGCTCGCACCGGCGGCATCCCCGGGTGGCTGTCAATCGTGCCACCGCTCCTGGCCATCGGGCTGGCGCTCATCTTCCGCGACGTCCTGGTGTCGCTCTCCCTCGGCATCTTCGCCGGCGCCCTGATCCTCACCGGCGGGCATCCGATCTCCGCCTTCGCCCGGACCATCGACACGTTCATCGCGCCGACCCTCGCCGAGCCGGACCACGCCAAGATCCTCATCTTCTCCACCCTGCTCGGCGGCATGGTCGGCGTGATCTCGAAGAGCGGCGGCACCCGCGGCGTCGTGGAGCGGCTGACCTCGTTCGCCTCGACCGCCCGCCGGGGGCAGCTCGCCACCTGGATCATGGGCGTGGCAGTGTTCTTCGACGACTACGCCAACACCCTGATCGTCGGCTCGACCATGCGCCCGATCACCGACCGGCTCCGAGTCAGCCGCGAAAAGCTCGCCTACATCGTCGACTCGACCGCCGCGCCGGTGGCGAGCGTCTTCCCCATCTCCACCTGGATCGGCTTCGAGATCGGCCTGATCGGCACCTCCTTCAGCGACCTGGGGCTCCACTTCAACCCCTACACCACCTTCATCGCGACCATCCCGTTCCGCTTCTACCCGCTGTTCGCCCTGGTGCTCGGCTTCGCCATCGCCTCGACCGGCAGGGACTTCGGGCCGATGCTGCGGGCCGAGCGGCGGGCGCGCCGCACCGGCGCCCTGCTGGCCGACGGCGACCAGGCCCTGGCCGACTACTCCCGGGACGCGCTCGAGCCGCCGGACGACGTCCCCCACCGGGCGATCAACGCGGTCGTGCCGATCCTCACCGTGGTGGTCGCCACCCTGGCCGGCCTGTGGGTCTCCGGCTCGGCGGTGGTCGACCGGGCGGCGGAGCCTTCGACGCTCGACTACGTGCGCGACGTGTTCGCCGAGTCCGACTCCTACAACACCCTGCTCTGGGCCAGCCTGGCGGGCGCCGTCACCGGCATCCTGTTGCCGGTGGCGCAGCGCATCCTCGGCCTGCGGGCCGCCATGGAGGGCCTGGTCGAGGGCTTCAAGTCGATGATGTTGGCGGTCGTCGTCCTGCTCCTGGCCTGGTCGATCTCGGCCGTCTGCGGCGACCTGCACACGGCGGAGTACCTGGTCGGCGTCACCTCGGGCGTGGTGTCGCCCCACTGGCTGCCGGTGCTGGTCTTCGCCCTGTCGGCGGCGGCGTCGTTCGCCACCGGCAGCTCGTGGGGGACGATGGGCATCCTGATGCCGCTGGTGATCCCGATCTCCCACGGCCTGTCGATCGCCGCCGGCCACCCGGTGGAAGACCCGGTCTACTACACGCTGATGCTGGGGACGATCTCGTCGGTTCTGGCGGGGAGTGTGTGGGGTGACCACTGCTCGCCGATCTCGGACACGACGATCCTGTCGAGCATGTCGTCGGCGTGCGATCACATCGCCCACGTGCGGACGCAGATCCCGTACGCGCTGGGGATCGGCGTGCTCGGCATGATCGTCGGCGACATCCCGACCGCCTACGGCCTGAGCCCGTGGGTGTCGCTCGCGGTCGGCTGTCTGGTGATCGTCGGCGGGGTAATGTGGATCGGGCAGAGAGTCGACGAAGACTGAGCTGAACGGTCCGCCGACAGGTGGCCGTTCGCCGGTCCTTCGCTGGTCCTTCGCCGGTAAGTGCGCCGGAAGCGGCCGGGAGGCTCCGGTCTGCCGGCACGGCACGCGTCGGTTGACGGTTGGGCGCTGATCGCGCGCCTCGTTGACGGCCGCGCGTGTCCTCTTCTGGCAGATCAGTCGTTCTCGCGGGCGCGTCCGTCAGCGGCCTCCGGACCGGAGCCTCCCGGCCGCTTCACGCTTCTACGTTCGTTGCGGTACCGGACGAGGGGTTCGTCGGCCTGCACAGGTGCCAGCCCATGCGCCGGATGAACGATTCGCCGCCTCAGATGGACTGAAGAGAGGGAAGAGGTACAGTCCATCGGTCTGGTAGGTCGAACAACCCCTCGCCGCAGTGCCGGAGCGCTCGAACGATCCGTTCTTTCCCTCTTGGGCCGGCTGCAACCCCTTTGCCCCATCCGCCCACGAGGCGAAGGATTCAACTCTCGCCCACCCAAGCGTCGCCACGCTCGGCTGCGAACCCATCCTCCCGGTACGCCGACGAGCGTCCCTCAGTGGAGCGGGTCGGGCGGCCCCCGTAGGAGGTGGCTGACGGACGCGCCCGCGAGAACGCCCGAGCAGCCCACACCACACACGCGCGGCCGTCAACCAGGCGTGCGCTGAGCCCCCAACCGCCAACCGACGCACGCCGGCCTCCCGAGGGGGCCGCCCGAACCGCTCCCGACAGACCCCGCGCCGAAGCACCACCCCCCGCCGAAGCCCACCCCCCCGCTGCTCAACCCCGCCCCGCTGTACTATGCTCGGTTGCCATGACGCACCGACCCTCTTCAGGCACCGCCACCGCGTTCACCCTGGCCTGCGCCGCGCTCCTCGCCCCGATCTTCCTCGGGCTCGCCGCCTCCCCCGCCGCCGCCCAGGGACCGCCCTGCCGCCCCTGCGCCGGCGTCGTCACCACGGACCCGGACGCGGTCGCCGCGACCCTCGCCACGATCGGCGACTTCGACGAGCGCGCACCGCTCTACGTCGCCTGGGACGTCGACCTCGCCCCGACCGGCCAGAACCAGGACACCCCGGCCGACGTCTCCGCGGACATCGCCGCCACCAAGGCCGTGCGCGACGCCAACGCCACCCCGTGGGCGCGGCTGATCTTCACCACCCCCGCGTCGCTGGTCGACAACACCGCTCGGCTCGACCTCGAGCTCGCGGCGGCGGCGGCCCTGGCCGCGGACGCGGCGCCGGACACCCACTTCCAGGTGATCTGGCACCCGGCCGGCACGGCGCGGGAGTCGATGCCGGAGACGTTCGATCCGACGTCGTTCGCCTTCCTGCTCAAGCGGGCGTCCGTCGCCCTGACCGGCGCGGCGCCGGATGCCACCGTCATCGCCGGGCCGATCCCGGCCGACGCGGACTCGTTGCGCCGGCTCTACGAGAGCGAGGTCGGAGCGTACATGGAGGGGCTGGCCGTGACGCCGGCGTCTCCGGAGACGCTCCAGGGCCTGCGCGCTGCGCTCACCGAGCTCGACCCGGGGCGTCCGCTGGTGGTCGACGCGGTGACCCTGCCCGATCCCGCGTCCGAAGCCCTGGCCGACGCCGCGCGCCTGGGAGCCGCCGGCTCGGGGCTGACCCTGTTCCGGCTGCCGGAGGGCGCGACCGGCTCCGCGACGCTGATGCCGTTCGCCGTCCTCGCCCGGGAGTTCGCGGGCGACCTCTCTTACGATGCGAGCTACGGCCCGACCGGCACCGGCGAGACCGGCGGCGCCTGGAGCTATGTCCGCGAAGACCTGTCGCTCCGGGTGATCGCCGACACCGGCGGCCAGGAGACCGAGCTGCGCTTCGGCGACCCGACGCTCCTGTCGCCGGAGGCGATCGACCCGGCGACCGGCGAGACGCGGGCCCTCTTCGGCACCCGGCGGACCGCCGAGGGGATCGTCGTGCCGGTGCCCGCCGACGGCCCGGTCACCATCCTCCACCTCGACCGCGGCCAGGCGGTCGACCTCGAGCAGTACCAGGAGAAGGTGACGGTCGCCGACGAACGCACCATGCCGGTCGAGGAGATCCTCCGCCGGCTCCAGGCGTTCGAGGACGCCCAGAACCGCAGCCTCGACCACTACACCGCCGTCAACACGACCCACCTGCGCTTCGGCGCCGGCGCCGGGGTCCAGAGCCTGGAGGCCACCCTGGAAGGGCCGTTCTTCTTCCGCCAGGGCGAGGGCTTCGACTGGGCCTGGAAGACCTTCTACATCAACGGCATCCGCTGGAAGGGCAAGAGCATCCCGGAGATCCCGCTGGTGCAGCCGGAGAAGGCGGCGGTGCTGCCGATCGAGATCAGCTTCACGCGCGAGTACACCTACCGCCTGGTCGGCTCCGAGACGATCGACGGCCGCGACTGCTGGGTGGTCGAGTTCCGCCCGTCCGGGTCGCCCGACGAGAGCAAGCTCTACCGCGGCCGGGTGTGGATCGACAAGCAGATCTACGCCCGGGTGCGCAGCCGGGCGGTCCAGCTCGGGCTCGAGGGCGAGGTGCTGTCGAACGAGGAGATCCTCCACTACGCGCCGGTCGACGCCTCCGGACAGCCGGCGCCGTGGTCGAACGACAGCTTCATCCTGCCGCTCAAGCTGACCGGGCAGCAGCTCATCTCGGTGGTCAACGCCACCACCCTGGTCGAGCGTGAAACCGAGCTGTCGAACGTCACCGTCAACGGCCCCGGGTTCGAGGACCAGCGGGCCGCGGTGATGGACTCCGACGTCACCATGGTCCGGGACACGGACAAGGGGCTGCGCTACCTGGTCAAGAAGGAAGGGACCGAGGGGCGGGTCGTCCAGGAGACCTTCGACACCAGCCGCCTGTTCGCCATCGGCGGGGTCTTCTACGACGACTCCCTCGACTACCCGCTGCCGCTGGCCGGCGCCAACTACCTGGACTTCAACTACCGGGGCACCGGCAACCAGTTGAACCTCTTCTTCGCCGGCGCCCTGGCCACCGTCAACTACGCCGACCCGCGGCTGGCCGGCAGCAAATGGGACCTGGGCGGCAACGCCTTCCTGCTCGCCGTGCCGACGACCGACAAGCAGTACCGCGACGGCGTCGAGCAGCCGGGCGAGGAGGTCGAGGGCCGGACCGGCAACGTGTCGATCAAGGTCGGCCGCCCGCTGGGCAACTTCGTCAAGCTGGGCGCCGAGTACCAGGCCTCCTACCGGGCCTACAAGACGACCAGCAACACGGCCGCGAGCTTCGAGGCGCCGTCGGACCACGTGCTCCACACGGCCGAGCTCAAGGCGCGCTTCGCCCGCTCGGGCTACAGCCTGAACCTCTCCGGCAGCTACAGCCGCCGCTCCACCTGGGAGCCGTGGGGCGCGCCCGGCAACCCGGAGTACTCGCCGGACCAGAAGGACTACCTGCTGTGGAAGGCGGCGCTCGCCAAGTCCTGGTATCTGCCCAAGTTCCAGAAGATCGGCGTCGAGATCGACTCCGTCGGCGGCTCGGACCTCGACCGGTTCAGCAAGTACGGCTTCGGCTTCTTCGGCGACACCCGGGTCCACGGCTTCCCGTCGGGCCAGGTGCGCGCCGAGAAGGCCACCCTGGGACACCTCTCCTACGGCTTCGAGATCGGCGAGGTCTTCCGGATCGAGGCGGTCGGCGACGTCGCCCTGGCGACCGACTCGGTGAGCGGCCTGGACAACGACCTCCTGGCCGGCGCCGGGATCCAGGGCACCTTCCTCGGCCCCTGGGAGACGGTGATCAACCTGGATGTGGGCGTCCCCGTCGAGGGGACGGACCACGGCCTGGTCGCCTACGTGGTGTTCCTCAAGCTGTTCGACTGGGACCGGCTGGAGCACTGGCTCGACCCGACCGAGAAGAACTGACCCCGCGGGGAGGGTCGCGGCCGGGAGCCCCTCACCGCGACCAACAGGACGCGACCGACGGGACGCGACCGGCAGGACCGGACCGAACAAGACTGCACGAGATGCCCTGGGACGACGACCTCGACCGCAGCCCCGACCGGGGTCTCGGCCACGACGGGCCGGGCGACGCCGGTGATCCGATCGAGCTGGAGATCACCGACGTCCTCGACCTGCACAGCTTCCCGCCCCGGGAGGTGCCGGACCTGGTCCGCGACTACCTGGACGCCGCCTACGACAAAGGCCTGCGCGAGCTCCGCATCATCCACGGCCGCGGCGTCGGGGTCCAGCGCCGCACGGTCCGCACCCTGCTCGAGCGCGACCCCCGCGTGGTCGACTTCCGCGACGCGCCCGGCGTGCACGGCGGCTGGGGCGCGACGGTCGTCACGCTGCGCTGAGCCGCCCACCCACTCTCATGTTGACCCTCGTCGGAACCGGCTACAACGTCTCGGGGCAGATCACCCCGGACGCGACCTCGGCCATCCGCGCGGCCGACCGCCTGTTCCACCTGGTCCACGACCCGGCGACCGCCGCCGTCCTCGCACAGCTCAACGGCACCGCCGAGTCGCTGGTCCCGTTCTACCGGCAGGGTCAGCCGGTCCGGCGAGCGTTCGCCGCGATGGCTCGCCGGATCACGGCGCCCCTCGGTGACGGGCTCTCGGTCTGTGCCGCGTTCGTCGGCCATCCCACCGTGAACAACCCGGTCGGCCGCGAGACGCTGCGGCGGGCGGCGGCCCTCGGCGTCCACGCGCGGGTGCTCCCCGGCATCTCGCACGAGGACTGCCTGATCGCCGAGCTCGGTTGGAGCCCGGCCAGCGGCCGGGTGATGCGGACGGCCACCGACTTCGTGCTCCGCCGGCGCCCGGTGGACCCGGACGTGGCGCTCCTCCTCACCGGCGTCGGCACCGTCGGCGAAACCGTGTACCGGGGCGACCGGGCGCCGCGCCGTGCCGGCCTCCGCCTGCTGACCGACGCCCTGTGCCGGCACTACCCACCCGACCACCCGGTCATCCTCTACGAGACCTCGCTCTTCCCGATGCACGACCCGACGATCGAACGGATCGCGCTCCGCGAGCTGCCGCGGGCCGGCGCCAGCGTGGCGTCCCTCCTCCTGGTCCCGCCCGGGAACGGAGCCGCCGGAGAGAAGAGAGACCTTGTCGACTGATCTGTCGCGACGCGGTGGTCCATCGGACCGACACGAAGCCCTCGACCCCCGCCCTCGATTAGAGTAGGGCTGCTATGCCCCGGCTGATCTTCAATCCAGGCCGTGCCGACGAGAGGACGTTCGAGCTCCGACCGGGCGTCAACACCATCGGGCGAGCCGAGGACAACACCGTCTTCCTGCTCCAGGGGAGCCTGTCGCGGTACCACGCCCAGATCGACGTCACCGACGCAGAGACGGTGCTGTCCGACCTGGGCAGCACGAACGGGACGTTCGTCGATGGCCAGAAGATCGACACCGCCGTGCTCGACGGCAGCGAGGAGATCCGCTGTGGCGCCGCCCCGTTCCGCTACGTCCCCGATCCGACCAAGACGGAGACCGACAGCCATCCGACCCATTCGCGGGCCATCGACGCCGACCTGACCCGGCTGTCGATGCGCGACCTGCTCGAGACACCGCTCCGCGGCCCGCGGGCGGCCGAAGAGCGCCTGAGGATCCTGCTCAAGGTGAGCCAGCTCCTCGCCTCCCCGGGGCAGATCGACGACGTCCTCGAGCGCGTGCTCGATCTGGCCCTCGAGATCCTCGACATCGACCGCGCCGCCATCCTCATGGCCCATCCGGAGACCGACGACCTGGCCCCCCGGGTGATCAAGACCCGTTCGGGAATCTCGGCGGACGGGCCCATCTACAGCCAGCACATCGTCAACTACGTGCGCGACAAGGAGGTGGCGGCGCTGTTCGGCGACGCCCAGTCCGACCCGCGCCTGGCGCCGGCCCAGTCCGTGCTCCACCAGTCGATCCGCGGCTCCATGTGCGCGCCGCTCAAGCCGCGG
The DNA here is from genome assembly GCA_963843755.1 of uncultured Acidobacteriota bacterium. Lineage (GTDB taxonomy): Bacteria > Acidobacteriota > Thermoanaerobaculia > Multivoradales > DATKCC01 > CAWJLS01. The sequence goes on along the minus strand of CAWJLS010000005.1, from coordinate 86,484 downwards.
GACCGGGTGCTCGGGGTGCTCTACGTCGACAACCTCTCGGCGCGCGGCCGCTTCCGCAGGAACGACCTCGACTTCCTGTCGGCGTTCGCCAACCAGGCGGCGGTGGCGATCGAGAACTCCTCGCTCTACGGCGAGCTCGAGCGCCAGGCCGTGGCGCGCAACAACCTGCTGCGCTTCTTCCCGCCGGCGACGGCGAGCCGGATCATGGAGGGCGACACCCTCCTCCTCGAAGGGCGGGAGACCGAGGTCACCGCCCTGTTCGCCGACCTCTGCGGCTTCACCGAGCTGTCGGCCGAGATCCCCCCGCGGGAGGTGCTCCGGCTGCTCAACGCCTACTTCCCGGTCATGTCCGACATCGTCTTCCGCTACGAAGGAACCCTGGAGAAGTACATCGGCGACGCGCTGATGGCGGTCTGGGGCGCGCCGTTCGAGAGCGAGGACGACGCTCTCCTCGCCGTCCGGGCGGCGGTCGACATGCAGACGGGCCTGACCGCGCTCAACCGCGAGCTCCAGGGGCGGAGCGAGGGGCATCCCGAGCTGAAGATCCACATCGGCGTCAACACCGGGCTGGTCGCGGCAGGCAACGTCGGCTCCGAGCACTACATCCAGTACGCGACCCTGGGCGACGCCACCAACATGGCCAGCCGGATCTGCGACCTTGCGGGTCCGGACGAGATCTATCTTTCGGAGGCGACGATCGAGCGTCTCGACGGCCGTCTCGAGTGGCCGGTGGACGATCTCGGGGCGCTCGAGGTCAAGGGCCGCGAAGAGCCGATTCGGCTGTTCAAACTATGCTGGAATGGCGCCGCGCGTCCCTGAGCCCTGTGCTATTCTCGACCCTCGCGGACAAGTGAAGCGCAGACGCCCTCGAGTCCTCGGGGGTCCCCGACGGATCCCCTTGTCGACTGTCCCGATCCGATCCAGCCAACCGGACCCGGGGAGCTGAGCGCCTCTCCCCGAAACGGAAGCCACCATAGGAGGCAGCATGTCGAAGAAGGCAGCGGAGTTTGTTGCGAAGCTCTCCGAGGATCCGGCGAAGCGGGACCATTACATGAAGGACCCCGACGCGGCGATGGACGCCCACGGTGGCCTCAGCGACGAAGACAAGCAGATCCTGCGAACCAAGGACGCCGACGCGGTGAAGAAGTACCTCGGAGACGACGGCCCCCCCGGCTGCCTCGTCTTCCCCTGAGCCCTCCTCCGGGATGGAGTCACCGTCACATCGTGCCGGAGCGTCCGCCAGCGGGCGTTCCGGCTCGCTTCTGGTCGTCGGCACCGGGTTCATGGTCTCCGGTCAGGTCACGCCCGAGGCGCGATCGGCCATGGAAGGTGCCGACCGGCTGCTCCATCTCGTGTCCGACGCCGCGACCCGTGACTGGATCGAACGCCTGAACCCGAACAACGAGTCCCTCTACGACGCCTACGCCGAAGGCAAGCCGCGGACGGAGTCGTACGAAGAGATGGTCCGGCGAATACTGGCGCCCGTGCGCGAAGGTGCCTCGGTCTGCCTGGCCCTCTACGGCCATCCCGGCGTGTTCGTCTACCCGTCCCACGAAGCCATCCGCAGGGCTCGCGCCGAGGGCTATCCGGCGCGCATGCTGCCGGGGATCTCGGCCGAGGACTGCCTGTTCGCCGATCTCGGCGTCGACCCGGCGCTCCACGGCATCCGGAGCTACGAGGCGACGGACTTCCTGATCTCCGGCCGGCCGGTCGATCCGACGACCGGCCTGGTGCTGTGGCAGGTGGGCGCGATCGGGGTCGCGACCTTCTACAAGCGGTCCGTCTGGCGGACCGAAGGCCTGACGCCCCTGGTCGAGACACTCAGCGCTCACTACCCGGCCGACCACGAGGTGATCGTCTACACCGCCGCCACGCTGCCCGTCGCGATGCCGGAGATCCACCGCCTCCGGTTGGAGCAGTTGAGCCGGCCTCCCGACGGGGTCGAAGTCTCCGTCGCCGCCACGCTCTACGTTCCACCGGCGCGAGAGGCGGAGCTCGACCCGGCGGCCTGCGAGCGGCTGAACCGGTCTCTGGCGGCCGGGGTGGGTGGGCGCGAGGGCCAGCCATGCTGAGCATCGTGGGGCTGGGGTACAACGTCAGCGGCCAGGTGACGCCCGAATCGCGGAGCGTCATGGCCAACGCGGACCGCCTGCTCTACCTCGTGACCGACTCGGCGATGGCCGCCTGGCTTCGCGACCTGAACCCCGAGGCCACCTCGCTGCACGACTGCTATCGCCCCGGCCGGAGCGGCCTGGAGGCCTCGAACGCGATGGTGGACCGGATCGTGGAGCCCCTCGGAAACGGCCTCTCGGTGTGCGCGGCCTTCTCCGGCAACCCGGCCATCGCCATGCACACCACCCACGAGGCGATCCTGCGGGCTCGAGAAATGGCGGTTCCCGCCCGCATGTACCCCGCCGTGTCGTTCGAGGACTGTCTGGTCGCGGATCTCGGGGTCGATCCCGGGCAACTGGGGCGGATGATGTACGAGGCGACCGACTTCGTCCTCCGGCCCAGGGCGCTCGACACCGCCAGCGCGCTCGTCCTCCTCCAGGTCGGCGCGATCGGAGAGAGGATCTGGCGCGAGAGCGCCGACGCCCACCGCGAAGGGCTCCGCCTGCTCCAGGAGACGCTGGAGCGAACCTACCCCGGCGACCACGAGGTCACCTTGTACCGCATGGCCCAGCTCCCCATCGCCGACGCCAGCGTCGAGCGCATCGCGCTCGGTCGGCTCGCCGACGCCCCGGTCCACGTCAACAGCACGCTCTACGTCCCCCGGCTGCGAAGCCCCCGCCTCCACGTGGAGATGGCCGATCGCGTCGGCTACCGTCTACACCCCTCGCAACGATGATGATCGGTCAAACCGTCGCTCACTACCGGGTGCTCGACAAGCTCGGCAGCGGCGGCATGGGTGAGGTGTACCTGGCCGAGGACACCCGGCTCCGCCGGCGGGTGGCGCTCAAAGTCCTCCCCGCCCTGGTGGCGGAAGACCCCGAGCACCTGGAGCGGTTCTCCCGCGAGGCGAAGGCGCTCGCCGGCCTCAACCACCCCAACATCGTCACCGTCTACTCGGTCGAAGAGGCCGGCGACCAGCGGTTGCTGGTCATGGAGCTGATCGAAGGGCAGACGCTCGCGGAGCTGATTCCCGAAAGCGGGCTCTCCGAGGACCGGTTCTTCGAGATCGCCATCCCCCTGGCCGACGCCCTGTCCGCCGCCCACGCCCGCGGCGTGACGCACCGGGACCTCAAGCCGTCGAACGTGATGGTGACCGACGACGGGCGGGTCAAGGTGGTCGACTTCGGCCTCGCCAAGCTGCGCCAGGAGGCCGAGGCACGGGAGCGCACCGTCGTCCTCGAACAAGATCTCACGGAGGAGGGCCGGATTCTCGGCACCTATCCGTACATGTCCCCGGAGCAGCTCAAGGGCAAGGCGGTCGACCAACGCTCCGACATCTTCTCCCTCGGGGTGATCCTCTACGAGATGGCCTCCGGCGGACGGCCGTTCGCCGGCGAGACCTCCGCCGACCTGATCTCGGCGATCCTCCGGGACTCCCCTCCGCCCGCCCACGAGCGCAACCGGGAGCTCCCCCGCCACCTGGATCGCATCCTGTCGCACTGCCTGGAGAAGGACCCGGACGCCCGGTTCCAGACCGCCAAGGACCTGCGCAACGAGCTCCGCAGCCTGCGCCAGGAGCTGCAGTCCGAGCGCCTGCTGCGGAGCACCTCGATCACGCGGCGGCTGGTCAGCTCGGGAAGCTCCGGCCGGGCGATGCGCCGCTGGCTGGCCGGGGTGCTGGTCGCGATCACCCTCGCCGTGGCGGCCAGCGTGTTGCTCTCGCGGCGCGCGCCCCACGAGCCGCCGAGCACCACGTCCGGCCAGACGGAGAGCGCGGCGAGACCGGCCGAGGCTCTGCAGGAGAACCGCCCCGCCATCGCGGTCCTCTTCTTCCGGAATCTCACCGGGGAGCCGAACCTCGAATGGCTCCGCACCGGCCTGACCGAGATGCTCGTCACCGACCTGTCCCAGTCCCCCGGCCTACGCGTGGTCTCGACCGACCAGCTCTACCAGGCCATCCAGGAGCTGGGAGCCCTCGACGAGCCGTTCCTCTCCACGGCGGTGGTCGACAGCCTGACCAGCAAGCTCGGGGCGACCTCGGTCGTCGTCGGCAGCTTCGCCCAGGCCGGCGACACCATCCAGCTCAACGTCCTGCTCAAGGACGCGAGCACCGGCGACATCATCAAGGCCGACAAGGTCCAGGGTGAGGGCGAATCGAGCATCTTCACCCTCGTCGACCGGGTGAGCGAGACCATCCGCGACAGCTTCGACCGCCCCGCGGTCCAGGTCGCCGAAGACCGGGCCGATCTCGAGCGTCCCATCGAGTCGGTCTCGACCTCCTCGGTCGACGCGTACCGCCTCTACGTCGAGGGGATGCGCCTCCGCCGAGAGCTGAAGATCGAAGAGGCGATCCCGCTCTTCCAGCAGGCCGCCCAGGTCGACCCCGGCTTCTCCATGGCCTACGTCCGGCTGGCGTTGATCTACGAGGCCCTGGGCCAGGACGGAAAGCTGGAGCAGGCCGTGAAGCAGGCTCTGAGCCACGCCGACCGGCTGCCTCCCCGCGAGCATTTCTACGTCCAGAGCATCGACTTCGCGCGCCGCCGGGCCACCTACGGCAAGGCCGTGGACGTCCTCACCAAGGCGCTCGACCTCTATCCGGACCACCAGTCGGCCCGGTACCAGCTCGGCCTGCTCAATACCTATCTGGAACGGTTCGAGGAGGCGACCCGCCACTTCGAGATCCTCCTCCACAACGGCTACGACTACGACGGCCTCTACAACTCGCTGGCCGAGAGCTACGGCGCGCTCGGCCGCGACGAGGAGGCGCGCAAGCTGCTCCAGGACCGGCTGGACCAGCACCCCGATCGCTGGTCCACCCACCTGATCCTCGGCTGGCACCTCGGCAATTGGGGCGATACGAAGCAGGCGAGCCAGATGCTCGAAGAGGCCGAGCAGCTCCGGCCGGGCTCACCGTTCGACGACCTCGCCCGCTGGCGCGTCGCCTCCCTCGAAGAGAACTGGCGCGAGGCCGACTCGGCGGCCCGTGAGCTGACGAAGATCGGGGCGCCCTACTGGGACTGGCGGGGCGCCGTCACCAACTCCATGGTCGTCCTGTCCCAGGGACGGCTGGGCGACGCCGAGAAGAAGCTCGACGTCGCGGCCGCCGTCTTCCCCGACGGCGATCCTCTGGTCGGAACCAGCGCGAACCTGGCGGCGGAGATCTTCTGGCTCCTCGGCCAGCCCGAGCAGTGCCTCGCCAGCGCGACCGAGGCACAGAAGCTCGCCAAGGACGACTGGCCGGCATGGGAGGGTCTGTTCTGGTCGGCGCTCGCCCAGCAACGGCTCGGACACCCGGACGAGGCGGATCGCCTCGCGGCGAAGGTCGAGCCGCTCGGCGACCTCCTGCCGGGGCAGGTCGAAGAGCGTCTCTACCACCGCCTCCTCGGTCTCCTGGCCGCGGAGCGCGGCGACCGGCGCAAGGCCGTCGACGAGCTCGCCCGGGCCGAGAAGATGCTGCCGCCTCGCGGGCTGGCCTGGCACCGCCTGCGCCTCCCCGACCACGTGCCGCTCTGGTACGAGCTGGCGACCGCCTACCGGACGCTCGGCGACTCCGCGGCGGCCGAAGCGAGGTACCGCCGCATCACCGAGAGCGGCGTGGAGCACCTCTACCACCCCGTCCAGTACGTCCGCAGCTACTACTACCTGGGGCGGGTACTGGAGCAGAAGGGCGACCGCAACGGCGCCCGGGCCGCCTACCGGAGGTTCCTGGACTTCTGGGGTGACGGAGAGATCGACCGGGACCTGGTCGCCGATGCGCGCAAGCGCCTCGCGGCCCTGCGCTAGCAGCCCGTGGCAGCTAGGACGCCGCCTGGTCCTGGTCCCGGTCCTGGTCCTCGTCTTCGAGCCCGAGCTGGAAGGCGTCGGTCTCGATCCAGCGCGCCTGAGTCATCGACCAGCAGTCCTTGGCCAGGCCCCTCTGCAGGTAGGCGTAGGGCAGCCAGCCGTAGCCGTCGTCGCCCCAATCGGTGCTCCACGAGTTCTTGAACAGGAAGGCGCCCCGGGTCTTCTCGTGGTCCTTGCCGTCGCCGATCACCTTCTCGTCGTCGTAGCCGACGATCAGCACCGCGTGGCTCCCGACCGGCGCCTCGTCTCTCTCGGGCATGGGGACCTCGCCGTCGTCGGCGGCCAGGACCAGCGAGCTCCGGTAGAGGGAGAAGCCGATCGAGCTCGGCAGGGAGGCCGACAGGCAGGCCCGCAGGCGGAGGAGCACCTCGCCCTCCGGATGCTTTTCGCCCACCTTCTCAGCCACCTTCTCGGCGACCTTGGCGCCGATTTTCTTCTCGAGCTTCGAGAGCCCGGCCCGGAGCCCCTTCTTCCCGCCCCCGGTCCCCTCCCCGAGCGCCTCGTCGGCGTCGGCGGCCGGGATCATGTCGCTCAACGAGTCGGCGACCGAGGTGTCGAGGCGGAAGTAGCGCACACCGCCGAACTCCTTGGCGACCGCGTAGCAGAAGGCGTCCGGCTTGTCGCCGTCGAGCCGCGGGTCGTCCTTGATCGACGTGTCGAGGTAGGGCCAGTACTTCTCCGGCGGCACGCCGACCAGGGCGACCGTTCCCATCATCTGTCGCAGGTAGACGCCGGGATCGCCGGTTTCGCCCAGGATGCGCCGGGCCACCTGGTAGAGGAACAGCCGCGACGCCGAGACGTAGCTGCCGTGGGCCTTGTTCTCCAGCAGCTCGATCATCCCCGTCGTCACGTGGGCCGTGCAGGTGTTGTAGTGCCCCTGGAACTTGACCGGGCTGCACCACTTGCGCAGGTCGACCGACGGTTTCAGGGCGGTGATCGCCCCGGTCATGGCGTCGAGCACGCCCGTGCCGCGGAGCAGATCGCGGATCGCGTCGTGGCTGAGATGGAAGTCCCTCGCGTCCGGCGGATCGGGCCGCCAGCCAGTACCGAACATGATCTCTTTCGCCATGAGGCCAGCAGTTTACCCGAGATTCGCCGGCGTCAGGGCAGCCCCGGGAGAACGCGCCTTCGCCGCGGACGGGCTTTGCCGCAGTGCGGAAGAATCCGCGGTAGGATGCAACCATGGCGATGATCGACAAGCAGGTGGAGTCCAGCTCGCACGGCCACGACGGCGCGGCCGTGGACAAGGTGTTCCACGCGATCCCGGTGATCAATCCGGCGACCGGAGACGAGGTCGGCTCCGTCCCGGCGACGCCCCGCGGCGAGATCGCCGGCGTCATCGCCCGGGCCCGGGCCGCCCAGCGGCGGTGGGCGGAGGCTCCGTTCAGCGAGCGCGCCGCGATCGTCCGCCGCTTCCACGACGCGATCCTCGACGCCGCCGAGCGCACCCTCGACACGATCCAGGACGAGACCGGCAAGACCCGTCGCGACGCCCTGGCCGAGCTGGTGACGGTCGCCGGCACGGCCCGCTACTATCTCTCCCACGCCGAGGGTCACCTGGCCGACGAGCGCCGCCAGCCGGCGGTTCCCGGCCTGACCTCCGCGCGGGTGGTCTACAAGCCGCTCGGCGTGGTCGGGCTGATCAGCCCGTGGAACTACCCGCTGCTGCTGCCGATCGGAGACGCCCTGCCGGCGCTGCTCGCGGGCAACGCGGTGGTGATCAAACCGTCGGAGCTCACCCCACTCTCCGCCGAGCTCGGGCGCGAGATCTTCCTCGCCTCCGGCCTCCACCCGGACCTCCTGCAGCTCGTCCACGGCCTGGGCCCCGAGCTCGGTCCGGAGCTCATCCGCCACGCCGACTACGTCGGGTTCACCGGCTCGACCGCCACCGGCCGCAAGGTCGCCACGGCGGCCGCCGAGCGGCTCATCCCCTACTCCCTCGAGCTGGGGGGCAAGAACCCGATGATCGTGCTCGCCGACGCGCCGCTCGACGACGCGGTCTCGGGCTTCGTCTCCGGCGCCTTCGCCAACTCCGGCCAGACCTGCATCGCGGTCGAGCGCGTGTTCGTCGAGCGTCCGCTCTACGAGCCGTTCGTCGAAGCGCTGGTCGAGCGGGTCGAGGCCCTGGACGTCGGGTTCTCGCGGGATTTCGACAAAGATCTCGGCTCGATGATCTCCACCGCCCACGCCGACAAGGTCTTCTCCCACGTCGAGGACGCGGTCGCCAAGGGGGCGACGGTGCTGGCGGGCGGCCGCCGGCTGACCGAGCTCGGCCCGGCGTTCGTCGCCCCGACGCTCCTGACCGGCACCCGCCCGGACATGACCGTCGGCTGCGCCGAGACGTTCGGCCCGGTCGTCTCCGTCGAGCCGGTCGAGAGCGCCGAGGAGGCGATCGAGCTGGCCAACGACACGCCCTACGGCCTGAACGCCGCGGTCTGGGGGCGCGACGGCGACCGCGCGCGGGCGATCGCCCGCCGTCTGGACACGGGCACGGCCGGGGTCAACTCGACGCTGCTGATCTACAACACCTTCGACGTGCCCATGGGCGGCGCCAAGGAGAGCGGCGTCGGCCGGCGCCACGGCGCCCACGGCATCCGCCGCTACACCGAGGAGCAGTCGATCGTCGAGAGCTTCTCGACCGGCGGCGGCTACGAGTCGCTCCTGGTGCGGAGCAACACCCGCCGCAAGGCCGACGCCCTGATCGCCGCCTTCCGCCTCTGGCGCAAGGTCCCGTTCATCAGGTGACCCGATGAGCAAGACGCTCGGTGAGGCCGCGCTCGGCGCCCTACGGCGCACCGGCCGGAGCGCCGTGCGTCGCCTGGGCGAGGCGTTCGGCGCCAGCCCGGTCGCGGAGCTGGTCTACGCCGGGCGCTCGACCTTCGAGGTCAACGGCATCTACGGCGTCTCCGCCGACCCCCACCGCATCGACCACATCCTGACCTTCCTCGTCTCCGAAGGGCTGATCCGGCGCGGCTCGCTCCGCTGGCCGCGCCAGGCGAGCTTCGACCAGCTCTGCCGGGTGCACGACGAGCGCTACCTCGACGGCCTGCGGGAGCCGGGCGCCCTGACCCGCATCCTCGGCGTCCGCCTGTCGGTGGCGGACGAGGACCGGTTCATCGACCTCCAGCGCTCCATGGTCGGCGGCACCTTGCTCGCCACCCGCACCGCCCTCCAGACCGGCCGCATGTCGATCAACCTCGGCGGCGGGCTCCACCACGCCCACGCCGACCGCGGCCGGGGATTCTGCGTCTTCAACGACGTGGCGGTCGCGATCTCCACCTTCCGCGAGCGCGGCTTCGGCAAGCGGGTGCTGGTGGTCGACCTCGACCTCCACGACGGCGACGGCACCCGGGCCCTGTTCGCCGGCGACCCGAGCGTCCACACCTTCTCGGTCCACAACGCCCCGTGGGACTCCGCCGAGGCGGTGGAGTCGACCAGCATCGCCCTCGGCAACGGGGTCGGCGACGACGAATACCTGGAGACCTTGCGCACCCACCTGCCGCCGCTGTTCGAGCGCCTGCGCCCGGCGCTGGTCTTCTACCTGGCCGGCTGCGACCCGGCCCACGACGACGCCCTCGGCAACTGGCAGATCAGCGCCGACGGCATGCTGGCGCGCGACCGCTTCGTCACCAACCTGATCCGCCGCGCCGGGGCGCCGCCGACCGTGGTCCTGCTCGCCGGGGGGTACGGCACCGAGTCGTGGCGCTACAGCGCCCGCTTCTTCGGCTGGCTGCTCTCCGGCGGCCAGGACGTCGAGGTGCCGTCGACCGGCGAGATCACCCTCGCCCGGTACCGCTACCTCTCCAAGCTGGTGAGCCCGGCGCAGCTCACCGGCGCCTCGGACGACGACGGCTTCGGCCTGACCGAGGAGGATCTCTTCGGCGCCATCGGTCCGGGGGGCGGCAGGCAGCGCTTCCTCCGCTACTACTCCCGTCACGGGCTGGAGCTGGCGCTCGAGCAGTTGGGCATCATGGGGCGCCTGCGCGACCGGGGATTCCAGCATCCGACGCTGGAGCTCGAGCTGGACAACCCGGCCGGCCAGACGCTACGGCTGTTCGGGGACGACGAGCGCACAGAGCTGCTGGCCGAGCTGCGGGTGCGGCGCGACCGGCGCACGATCCCCGGCATGGAGATGCTGCGCATCGAGTGGCTACTGCTCCAGAACCCGCGGGCCCGCTTCGGCGCCCGGCGCCGCCCGCTCCCCGGGCAGAAGCATCCGGGGCTCGGCATGCTCCGCGACGTGGCGGCGATGATGATCCTGGTCTGCGACCGGCTGAGCCTGGACGGCCTGCTGTTCGTCCCGTCCCACTACCACCTGGCCGCCCAGACGGGCGACGTGCTCCAGTTCCTCGAACCGGAAGACGCGGCCCGGTTCGACGCGTTCCGGGCGGCGGTCCGCGCCCTGCCGCTGGCGGACGCGACCCGGGCGGTCGATCAGAAGTGGATCGTCGACCGGATGACCGGCGAGCCGGTCGCCTGGCACCCCGCGCCGATGGTGCTGCCGGTCTCCGAGCGGCTCCGCGCCCGGCTCGCCGACCGCGAGGCTCGCGCCCGCCGCGAAGCCGCCCGCGAACGGTTCGACTTCGCGCTCGACAGCCGCTTCACCCGCTGATCCGGTAGCGCAGCGTCACCTGGGCGGAGACGGTGATCTCCCCGGTGCTGACCGGCGTCGGCTCTGGAGCGACCGGGCCTCGAGCGCCGAGGGGCCAAGCCCACATGAACCGATGGTGGCCTGGAAGGTTTGCTTCAGCGCACCGGGCCATCGTCGGGTGCCCTGGAGCGCGCCTGACTGAGCACCGCCACCGGAGCCCAGGCCACTCAGCGCTCGATCGGCTCCAGCCGCTGGCGGAACCAGATCGCGAGCTCCTCGGCCGCCAGCTCACCCCGGGCCGCGGCCATGGTGATGTCGTCGAAGTCGTCCTCGTCGGTCAGCAGCTCGAAGCCGTTGAAGAGAAGAAAGAGCTCGGCGCCCATGGCTGCGGCGCGCTTGTTGCCGTCCATGAACGGGTGGCTGGCGATCAGGGAGTGCATGAGCGCGGCCGCCTTCGCGGCCGGATCGGGATAGAGATCGTCACCGCCGAAGGTCGCCTGGGGCCGCGCGACGGCGGCTTCGAGGGCCCCTCGGTCCCGGACGCCGGCGGCGCCTCCGAACCGCTCGACCTGGCGCTCGTGGACTCTGAGGACCTGGTCGACGGCCAGATAGAGGTTCACTTCGCCAACCGCCGGTAGAGCTCGGAGCGGCGTTCGAGCAGGTCGTCGATCGCGCGATCGAACCGCTTCGTGACCTTGCCGTCCTCCGCGTAGCGGACTCCGGGCCGGATCGTCACCGCCCCGGTCCTCGGATGGACCGTCACCTCGACCGCCATCCCCTTCACGAGCCCAAGCTCCTTGACAACCTCCGCCGGAAGGGTCACCGCGAGCGATCCGCCGGCCTGAACGAGCTTTCTCTCCATGTAAGTACTCTATATGTACGACCGAGACAAGGCAAGCGGGGGACCGGAGGCACCAGCGCACCGTCAATCAGAGCGGACCCAATCCATGGACGTCTCTCGAGTCGCTCGACAATGCCCGGTGCCGCGCGACGGCCCCTCGGCTCGGTTCCACCGGAGCAAACCCCCACCCTCTCTCGACCCGACCCATTCCGCGCGAGGAGTCTGCGCGGACGAAATTCCACCGAGCCGCCGGCGTCGAAAGCAGGGAAGGCCGGTGGGACCGGTTCACCCGCTGATCCGGTAGCGCAGCGTCACCTGGGCGGAGACGGTGATCTCGCCGGTGCTGATCGGCGTCGGCTCCGGAGCGACCGCCTCCATCCTCAGCATCCGGGGCCCGCTGCTGAACCGGGGAATGTCGATCGACACGCCGCCCTCGGTCGCCTCCAGCACCGGCCCGAGCGAAACGCCGAGGGCCGAGGCCATGGTCGCCGCCTTCTGGCGCGCCTCCTGGACCGCCCGGGTCAGCGCCTCCTGGCGGGCGGAGCTGTCGTCCTCGAGGCGGAGATCGACCCCTTCCACCTGGTTGGCGCCGGCCTGGACCGCGGCATCGATCACCGGCCCGATCTTGGTCAGGTCGCCGAGGCGGACGCTGACCACGTTCGAGGCGCGATAGGCCGAGATCCGCGGCTCGCGGGCACGGTCCTGGGGCCGCGGCTGCTCGTAGACCGGTGACAGCACCAGCCGCGAGGTCTGCACCGCTTCCGGCGGCACCCCGAGGGCCTCGACTCCGCCCAGGATGGCGCGAGCGACCCGGTTGGCCTCCTGCTGGGCCGCCGCGGCATCCTCGTTCTGGGCCAGGATGCCGAGGCGGACGACCGCCAGGTCCGGCTCGACGTGGACCTCGCCGGAGCCGGAAACCGTCAGCGTCGGGGGCTTCGCTCCGTCGTTGCCGTTCTGAGCGGACAGGGGGACGGCGAGGGCGAAGAGGGCGAGCATCGCTAGGACTGTCTGGGTCATCGGAAACCTCCGGTCGAAATGAGGTGCAAGAGAGGTGCCCCGCGGGCTCACGCCGCGGGGCCGGGGCCGGAGCCGGCGCCGGAACCGCAAAGCATAACGCGAACGCTGAACGACGACGAGCCCACGCGAGAGAGCCACGGTGCCGCGCAGACTCCTACCTCCGTCCGGCGAGCCACCGGCGGATCCAGCGTCGAAAGCTCCAGCGCCGCCCGATCCCTGAGCGCCGCCGAGCCCACGCGCTGCGCCCCCCCAGCGCCCCGCGGGCTCCGGAGACGCCGACGGTGCCGACCGCCCCGACCGGGCCGGCCGCATCGGCCGCATTGGCCGGGCCGGCCAGGCGATGAGCCCCCGCCGCCTCGAGCTCGGTTCGCGTGTCCTCCCCCAGCTTCGGGTAGCGCTCCCCCGCCCGCGGACGCACGCCGTCGATGCGGGCAGGGAAACCGAGCCGGTAGAGGCCGTCGCTGCCCCGGGAGAGGAGCCCCCGGTGGACGCTCTGCGGATGGCGCGCGGCCTCCGACGGCGTCAGCACCGGCTCGATCGGCAGGTCGAGCTCTGCCAGGATCTCCCGCCAGGCATCGAGGCGCTTGCCGGCCACCATCTCGGCGACCCGCCGTCGGGCCTCGGGGCCCTCCCGGTACTGCTCCCGGACCAGGTCTTCCCGTCCGGCGGCGCGGCAGAACCGCCGCCAGAAGTGCTCTTCGAGCCCCGCCACCGCCAGCAGCCCGCCGTCGGCGGTTCGGTAGAGCGCGTAGCAGGGCAGGGCGCCGCTCAGACCGTGGGGCTCACCGAGGGGCGCGGGCCTCCCGCCGCCCGCCTCCTCCGCCCAGGCCACCAGGCCGTTGTGGACCGCGGCGTCGAACAGGGAGGCGTCGATCCAGCCCCCCTCGCCGGTGCGCTCGCGCCGGTAGAGCGCCGCCAGGATCGCCGAAACCGCCGCCCAGGCGCCGGTCGTGTCGGCCGCCGGGAACGGCGGCATGGCCGGGGCGGTCGAGGCCAGGGTGCCGGCGAGCGCCTGGTAGGTGAGGTCGTGACCGGCCCGCGCGCTGTGCGGTCCGTCCTGCCCCCAGCCGGAGATCGAGCAGCCGATCAGGCGTGGATGGCGCTGCCGGAGGGTCTCCGGTGGGAAGCCGAGCCGGGCGAGGGTGCCGGGGCGGAAGCTCTCGATCAGCACGTCGGCGCCGTCGAGCAACCTGTCGAGGGCCCGCCTTCCGCCCTCCCGCTTGAGATCGAGGGCGACCGACCGGGAGCCCGACAGGAGAAGCGTGCCGAGCGCTCCCCGGCCGCGGACGAGCGGCGGCGCCAGGCGCACCGGGTCGCCCTCGGTCGGCTCCTCTACCTTGACGACGCGGGCGCCCAGGTCGGCCAGCAGGTGGGCGGCGAGCGGCCCGGGGAGGTGGCGCGTCAGGTCGACGACGGCGAGGTCGGCCAGGGGCGTCGACGGCGGAAGGGACGCGCGCGGCGTGCCAGGCGGCGGGTTCGACAGGGCCGGCTCCCGCCGCGCCTCAGCGCTCCACCACCATCGCGTGGCCGACGCCGCCGGCCGCGCAGACGGTGACCAGGCCGAGCCCGAGGCCGCGGCGGCGCAGCTCGTAGAGGAGCTGGGTCACGACCCGCGCGCCGGTGGCGCCGAACGGGTGGCCGATCGAGATCGAGCCGCCGGTGACGTTGATCTTCTCCAGGTCGATCTCGCCGACCGGCTTGGTGCGGCCGAGCTCCTCCTCGGCGAACTTCTTGGACGCCAGCGCCTTCAGGTTCGACAGAATCTGGGCGGCGAACGCCTCGTGCATCTCGACCAGGTCGACGTCGCCGAGCTCGATGCCGGCGCGCTCCAGGGCCAGGGGCGCGGCGTAGGCCGGTCCCTGGAGGAGCTGGCCGCCCGGATCGAGGGCGGTGAAGGCGAACGAGCGGATGAACCCGAGGGGCTCGTAGCCGAGCGCCTTCGCCCTCTCCTCGCTCATCAGCAGGACCGCCGAGCCGCCGTCGGTGAGCGGGCTCGAGTTGCCGGCGGTGAGCGTGCCGTACCGGCGGTCGAACACCGGCCGCAGGCCTCCCAGCGCCTCCATCGACGTGTCGTTGCGCACCCCGTTGTCGACGCTCACCGCCTGGTCGTAGCTCGGCGGCGGGAAGGTGGTGGCGATCATCTCGCCCATGCGCCCGTCCTCGATCGCCGCCGCCGCCCGCTGGTGCGACAGGAGGGCGATCTCGTCCTGGGCCCGGCGGGAGATGTCGTTCTCCTTGGCCATCTTCTCCGCCGACTCGCCCATGGTCATGCCGGTGGTGTACTCGGCGATGGCCGGCGCCTGGGGCGCCAGGTCCTGCGGGCGGATCTTGGCCAGGGTCGCCGCCTTGGCCGGCAGCGACTTGGCCTTGGCCAGCTCCATGAACCGGCGCGACGCGTTTTTCGAGAACAGGATCGGCACGTTCGAGAGCGACTCGGCGCCGCCCGCCAGGACCACGTCGGCCTCGCCGGTGAGGATCGCCTCGGCACCGAAGCAGATCGCCCGGTTGGACGACGCGCAGGCGAGGTTGACCGTCGTGCCGGGGATGTCCATCGGCAGCCCCGTGCGGAAGACCACCTCGCGACCCAGGTTCGGCGCGTTGACCTGGGGGATCACCGTGCCGAAGATCGACAGGTCGATCTCCGCCGGATCGATCCCGGTCCGCGCCACCAGCTCGCCGGCGGCGGCGCCCGCCAGGTCGATCGAGTCCATGCCCCGGAACACCGTCCCCGCCTTGACGAACGGCGTCCGGCAGCCGTCGACGACCGCGATGCGGCCGCCCGGACCTTTCAGGTTCTGCTTGCGGGTCTTGTGGAGCGCGATCGAGAGACCGGTCCGCACCGTGTCCGCCCGGATGGTGATCTCTTCCTGGGCCGAGGCCCGGTTCTCCGGCCGGAGCGGTGCCGGCATCTCCGGGTGGCCCCCGTTTTCACTCAGGCCCGTGGCGGCGGGCGCCGCACCCTGCTCGTTCGCGTCGTTCGTGGATTTCGCCATGATGTCGCCCTCCCTCGGCTCGTACTCCAACCGTTCCTGGAGACCCTTATACCACGGCATGCCGCGATGCGGCGGGGCGCCTGAACCCCCCTGAGATCCGACGGCAGGGGGACGATGGCGCGGTGATACACTTGGGAGATCTCGTAATCGACAGAATTCCGCCGAGCAGTCGGACTCGCACACGGCGGAACCGGAAGGAGGAGCGCCATGACCGCAGGCCGTTTGCTTCTCGTAGCTCTCGTGCTGGGCATCCTGTCGATCTCGGCTGTCCGGGTCTTCGCCCAGAGCGACGACCCACAGATCGATCAGATCCAGTCGCTCATCGAGCGTCGCGCCGAGAAGGTCGAGCACTGGCGCTCCGAGGCGCGCGAGATCCTGGGAATGACGGTCGCCGTCGGCCTCCTGGGAATCGCCGCCGGCGGAATCCAGAGCTTCAAGGCCGGATGGGTGAAACCGGCGACGATCGCCGTGGGGCTGGTCGTCAGCTCGCTGACCCTGATCCAGTCGACCGTCTTCAAGACGGACCATCGACAGCTCCTGCGCGCCGCGAGCCAGGCCGAGCAGCAGCTCGACGAGGCGAAGCTCATCCTGCCCCAGGCCCGCAACGCCAGGAACGGAGACGACTGGGCGGTGCTGGTCGATGAGATCAAGACCCGGCTCTTCCGGATCGACGCCCTGGAGCAGCAGCTCCTCTCCGGAGAGTCCGCATCCGGCGCCGTTCCGGCTGCCGCCGTGGCCACCTTCTCCCTGGTCGCGTCGGCCGAGGCCGCTGAATCGGCCGGCGAGCCGAGCTGGGTGAGTGAGCCGCCGACGGGCACGGATTCGGTCTACTTCGTCGGACTCGGCTCCTCCCCCTCGCTCGGCGAGGCCAAACGAGCCTCGAACCAGGACGCGGTCGATCAAGCCCTCGACCATTTCGCCCTCGCCGCCGAGCGCCTCGAGACGGGCACGCTCGATCCGGACGCGCTGTCCCGCAAGATCGTGGAGCTGGCGAACATCGCCTCGACCTACTCGACGTTCGACCCGAAGACGGGCGCGTGGCGTTACTACACGCTGCTACGCCTGCCGAGGTCGAAGATCGAATCGGCGGTGCAGTTCTACGGCATCGAGCAGCGCGAGGCCGTCGGAGACGCGCTCTCCGGTGACCTGGCGACCAGCGCCATGCCGCCGAACACCTACTTCTCGCGGCGCAAGGCGGCCTACGACCAGCTTCTCGTCGCGGGCGAGAGCACCCTGCCGAGCGCGGCGTGGACGGCGTTCGCGGAGGCGCGCGATCTTCGCCGGACCGGCCGCTCCGACGAGGCGGTCGAGCCCCTTCAGAAGCTGGTCACCGACTACCCGAGCTTCTACCTCGGCTGGTACAACCTCGGCCTCGCCCTGCACAACCTCGGGCGCTCCGAGGACGCGGCGGCGGCCTACCGCCGGGCCATCGAGCTCGAGCCCGAGCAGGCGGTCCGGGATGCCTCGGTCTACAACACCTACGGCTACCTGCTCTACCAGATGGGCCGCTACGAGGACGCGATCGAGCCGCTCGAACGCGCGCTCGAGATCGCGCCCGACCACGCGAAGGCCAAACGCACGCTGCTGGCCACGCGTCAGGCGCTTAGCACCCCCAAGTGATCCGCTGCCGGGGAGCGCTGCCCGAACCGAAGGACCGTCGAGGCACAGTCCCCTGACGCAGGTCGGCAGGCCGGTACGCAGCCCGGTGCGGACGGTGCGCATAGGATCGGGGAGGTCATGCCCTCTGCCGATCTCGAACACCCACGCTCCACGCTGACCGGGCGGGAGGATCTTGCCCACACCCGGGCGCTGGTGCTGGCCCACGGGCGCAACGCCACCTGCTACCAGATCCTGAACCCGGGGTTCCGGCGCTGGTTCGCGCCCGACGGGGACGCGGTCGTGGCCTACGTACCGCACGCCGGGGTGCGCGTGGTCGGAGGGGAGCCGGTCTGCCCGGCTGATCCGCCAGGGCGCCTGGCGGCGGTGGTCGACGCCTTCGAACGGGATGCCGCGCGGCACCGCCGCAAGGTCTGCTACTTCGGCGCCGAGGAGCCGCTGGCCGAGGTGCTGCGCGCCCGCGGACCGTGCGACCGGCTGGTGCTGGGCGCCCAACCGATGTGGAGCCCGGAGTCCCTGGTCGCCACCTTCTACGCCAAGGCGTCGCTCCGCGCCCAGGTCAACCGCGCGCGCAACAAGGGGGTGAGCGCCCGGCGCTGGCCGCCGGAACGGGCGGCGGGGCATCCCGGCCTCGGCCGCTGTCTCGAGGACTGGCTGACCACCCGCGGCCTGCCACCGATGCACTTCCTGGTCGAGCCGGAGACCCTCGACCGGATCGACGACCGGCGCGTCTTCGTCGCCGAGCGCGACGGCGTGCCGGTCGGCTTCCTGGTGGCCTCCCCCGTCCCGGCCCGGCGCGGTTGGCTGATCGAACAGATCGTCCGCGGCATGGCGGGTGACCGCCGGGCGCCCAACGGCACCACCGAGCTGCTGCTCCACGCCGCGGCGCTCGAGCTGGCGGCGTCCGAAGCCGGCTTCGTCACCCTCGGCCTCGCCCCGCTCTCGCGCCAGTCCGAGCCGGCGGGCATCCACCCCGTCCACCCCGTCCATCCCCCTTGGCTGATCCGGCTGCTGCTCGGCCGCGTTCGCGCCTGGGGGCGCTGGTTCTACGACTTCGAGGGCCTGGAGGCCTTCAAGTCCAAGTTCCTCCCCGACTCGTGGGAACCGATCTACGCCATCGCCGGCGAGCGCCGCATCGGCCTGCGCACCCTCTACGCCATCGCCGGAGCCTTCGGCGGCGGCGCACCGATCGCCTTCGTCGCCCGCGGCGCCCTGCGGCGGCTCGGGGCGGAGCGGCGGCGCTGAGCAGGGCGTCGAGCGCCAGGGCCCCTCCCGCCGGGAAGCCCATCCCGAGCGTTCGGCAATCGATCAGCCGAACCCGAGACCTTGACCGAGGCGTCGGCAGTGATGTAAAAACATCGAAAATGAAACAGCATCGCCTGTTGAAATCGATTGTTTTGATTTCGCTGCTCGGGGCGTGGGTAGCCCCGGCGAGCGCAGAGATACCTGCCATTCCGGCCGGGGCACAGCAGGCGACGCTCGATCTGCAAATGACTTGGGGAAAGGGTGATCGGCCCTCTCGGATTTATGTCGCCGCGGTCTCCGAGGACCGGCCCTGGTCAGAGCCCACCCGCGAAGCCGTCCTCGACGACGGGTCCGCCGTGACCTGGACGCTTTCGCCCGGGCGCTATCGACTCGCCGTCGGGGCTCCCGACTTCCTGATCGTCTACTCCCCCACGATCGATCTCGCGCCAGGGCAACGACACCGCCAGGCGATCGAGCTCGAACGGTTCGCCCACGTCACGGGCCGGGTGATCGGTCGGGACGGACAGCCGGTCGCCGGTGCCCGCGTCGGCAGGCTGCGCGCCTTCCTCGACCACTTCGCCAAGCGACTCAGCCCACTCGGTGAGAAAACGCTCGCGAAGAACTTCCTCCGCCTCACCGACCAGGACGGACGGTTCGAGATTCCGGCCCATCCATCAGCGGGCGAGCTCTTGTGGGCGGAGGCGGACCTCCACAGCCCCGAGCTCCTGCACAACGTCCGGTCGGCGGGACCCGACAGCTCGCTCGGAGAGATTGCACTGGCTCCCGGTGGTGCCCTGAAGATTCAGTGGACCCCACAAGCCGATCGAGCAGCGGACGATCTGCGGCTTCAACTGGTCCCCGCCGACGACGTACCCCTGGGGTCGATCAGGCTTCAGGACGCGCGCGCACTGTGGGAGCGGTCGGCCGACAGGGGGACCGCGACCTGGCCGTCGCTGCCCCCCGGCGACTACGCCCTGTGGATCAAGGGCCCCTCCTATGCGGCCCACCGCCTGGTGCCGCACCAGGTCGCTCGGTTCGAGATTCCTCCCGGAAAAACCGTCACGCGGCGCGTCGGGTTGCCGGCGGTCGAGCCCGAGCCCGACGAGCCAGCGGCCAGCAAGGGGAGGGCGAACCTCGTGGATGCAAAGCTCCTCCTGCCGGGGACACATCTCGCAGAGCTCGACGGGTTGACGGTGGTCCGTTGGAGCGAGAGCGCCGACACCGGACCGACCCCGGTTCCGTCCGCTTCCATCCGGGCCGAGGAGACGAGCGGCGGAACCCGTGTGGACCTGACCGCCGCGTGCGCGGCCGGCAGCGTCTTCCTGGTCGAGAGCTCGAAGCTCTTCGGCGTCTCGAAGCAGACGGGAGTCCACGGCTGCAAGCAATCGCTCCGGGTGCCGCTCTCGCCTCGGTCGACCCTGGAGGGCCGATTCCTCGCCCCGCAGGGAGAACAGCTCCCTCGGCGCGCACAGACCCTCCTCCGACCCTGCGGCTCCACGTCGCCGATGGCTCAAGGCGGCGCCGGTGGCGAACCGACCACGGTCATCCCCGCGAGTTTGGACGAGAAGGGAGAGCTTTCGACGTCTACGCCCGCGGGCTGCTTCGACGTCGCCGTCTCCGTGTCGCGCTTCGCCGTCACCCGGTGGACGGAGGTCAAGCTGCCGGAGAACGGGACCGGGAGACTTCCGGTGACGCACCTCCTGCCGGGCGGAGCGATCCTCGCCCGGGTCGTTTCAGGCCGCGACGGCCTCGGCCTCGAAGGGGTCCGGGCCCGCGCCGTCCAAGACGGCGAGTTGGCCGCCCTCTACGGTGCGGTGGTGCGCACCGGCACACTGCCGGAGAGCGCCGGTGCAACACCCCTCGAGGGATCGACCTCACCGGAAGGATGGGTCCGGCTGTACGGGTTGAGGCCCGGAACCTGGAGGCTCGCCCTGACCTCCAAGAACCGCCGGTACCCCTCTGTCAGCGACCCGATCGCGCTCCGCGGCCCGGAGGAAGTCGTGGTCGATCCGATGGAGCTGCCTCCACCGGCCAGCTTGACGGTCCACGTCGAGGTGGGCTCGTCGTTCGACGATTCCGGCGCCGAGCCGGTGAGCATCTACGCCCGGGGCGCCGATCCGTCCGAGCCCCTGTTCCAGATGCAACTCGACGGAAAGCTCGACGGGAACGGGACCGCGCTCCTCGAGGAGATCCCTCCCGGACAGTGGACGATCCTGGGCCTCGTGCGCCTGAAGTCCGGCCGACTGTTCCCCGTCGGCGAGGAGACGGTCGAGGTCCCACCCGGTCAGGACGTGCACACGACCTTGGTCCTCGACGAGCCGATCTTTCACGGCGTGGTGACCTCCAGAAGCGAACCGATCGCAGGTGCGTTGGTTCTGACTCCCCTCCCCATCGACGGCCGAAGAAAGATGACCGTCAGGCTGCACGAGGACGGCACCTTCACCGTCCCGCTCGAGCGGGCGGGAGCCTATCGCGGCGAAGTCACGAGCGACGACGGGAAGATCCTCCGAGCGGTCGTTCCCGAGGTCGACTTCGAGGATCCCGACAACAAGGTGGAGATCGCCCTGCCGACGGCCCGGATCGCGGGCCTCGTCCTGGACCCGGAAGGTCACCCCGCCTCGAAAGCACGCGTGGAGGCTGCGAGCGTTCCGCAGGGCTCCGGCGGGTCGAGCCAGGACGGGCCCCCGCGAGACGTGCGGCGCCACGTCCGCACGGACGAAGACGGAGCCTTCGTCTTCGAAAGTCTTTCGCCGGGCCGGTGGACGCTCCGCGCGACGCGCGAAGAGCTGGTCAGCGACCGTCGGGAGATCGAGCTTGGGCAGAACGAGGAGCGAACCGGCATCCTTCTCGACCTGAAAAGTCCTTCGCACGTCGAGCTTCTCGTGACCTCTCAGGGAGGGCTTCCCCAACCGGGCGTCGAGGTGTTCGCGACGATGCCCTCGTCGAGCCCCAGGAGTCCCTCCGAGGCGCAACGCGGGGTGACCGACGGGCACGGTGTCGTCGTACTCGAGGAGCCCGAACGGCCCGAGGCGGGGGTCAACCTGATGCTCAGAGGGCCGTCCGGCCTGGCGACGGCCAAGCGCGTCGTGCTCCGGGACGGTGTGTCCGTGGACCTCAGTGGTGCCGCGTCGGAGCTCCGCATCCGAGTCCCGCGCCGGAAGGGGATACCCGGTCCGGAGCTGTTCCTCGTCTCGGAGACCGGCGCCTGCCTCGACCCCTATTGGGCGGGAACCCGCGTCCCCGCGGACGATGAGACCACGGACTGGCTCGTCGTCCCGCGAGTCTCCAACGGCCGCTGGAGGCTCGTCATGCCCCGGTCGGCCGAGGAGCTCTTCCTGGTCTCGGCCGGCCGGGGCCTCGACCTCCCTGGAGTGGCGGAAGCCACCCTCGACGGATCGCCTGTGACCCTGGACCTGAGTGATCGCTGAATGTGGAGGCTGCAGATGCTACACACCCCCGCCGACCGGTGCACGACCGCCCGGCGATGTTCACCAACGGCTCGAAGAGCCAAGCCTTCAGGAGGTGAAACATGACGTTCGCTCGCAAGCTCGCTCTCGCCAGCACGATCGTCGTCGCGCTCGTAGCACTGATCGGCTTCTCAACCCAGGTGCAGGCCTACTGTGAGAACTGCTACGTGACGTGGGTGGACCTCGGTCCCGAAAACTCCTACCAGGATGCACAGTGCTGCTTGAGTGGCAGCTACCTCTGCAACAACCTTGCAGAGGATGGATGGACTCGGTCTAAATGGGACCTGCAATGGTGCAGTAGCACATGGATAAATGGTCTCGGATGGGTCTGTAACGGAGACGAAGGCTGTTCCTCTGGAGGTCTGGGGGGAGGAGGAGGGGATGTGTGCAGCATCGTGCCCGGTGGGTACTGCCCCGCAGAGTGCCCTATCTGTATCATCAACTACTACTGAGCCTGAATGATGCGACACAGGATCTGCTCCCTCATCCTTGTCCTCCTCGGCTGGGCCGTCGGAGTCAGCGGGGCGTACGCCTCCGAAACCGCAGGTGCTGCGGACGCAGCCGCACCCGCCTCGGAGATCCTGATTCCAGGTGAACCGAGCGCTGATTCGATCAGGAGCATCGCAACGTCGCCCGCCCCGGGCGGACAACCCTCTCGGCAGGCGATCTTCCTCTGTCACACTCGAGATCGCGAACGGTTGTGTGGCGTGTTGCTCTTCGAGGACGAGCTTTCGCCAGTCGCCGAAGGCGGACCGCTCTTCCCGGGGATGCTCTGCTCGATCGATGGCTCCATGGCTTGGAGCCCCGGGCAGAAACTGGCGATCACCGCCGCCTGCCGGCAGGCAGGGCAGGCAGGTGTCTGGCTCCAAGCGACGGACCGGGCCGGCAAGCGGCTGGGGGCGCCATCTCTCGTGGCACCCGACGATCTGTTGGCCCCGACCGCTCCGCTCGTCGTCTCGGCAGGGGACGAGTCGTTTTGGGTCTTCTGGCTCAGAGGGTGTCCAGACCGCTGTCGACTGATGGGCCGACGCTACTCCTGGAACATTACGCCGATCGGCGAGTCGATCGCGTTGACCGCCCCGGGGAACGCCGCGTTTCAAACGCGACCGGCGGTATGCGCGCTCCCCGGTGGCGACGTCGTCGTCGCATGGGAACACGTAGAAGAACAGGACCGGGGCAGTGTCCGGCGCATCGCGCTCCTCCGGCTCGACGAGGAAGGCAAGGTCGTGGCGCGAACCAGCCTGCCCAATCGCGACCCGTCGGCCTCTGATCGGGCACCGGTGATGGCAGCGACCGCCGACGGCTGCGTCGTCGCCTGGCAGCGGACCTGGCCGCGGTCGAACGTCCCGCCAACGGTCCTCGTCCAGCGACTGGGCAAGGATCTCTCTGCCAGTGGTCCTCCGATCGACCTGCACGACCTCCGGCCCGAGGCCTACGCGATCGGCTCGCCGGCGATCGCGCCGCGGGGTCGCGATCTCCTGGTGGCCTGGCGGGAGACCCCCGCCCGGGGTGCGCTCGCCGATCTCGTGGTCGGCCGTCTCTCGACCGACGGCGCGTGGATCGGCGAGCCGTTTCGTGTAGCCCGGTCGCTCCCTCACGACTGGCCGCGAATCTGGCTGAAGCCGACGAGCGGCGACCGCTGGGCGCTCTTCTGGCGCCAGCCACCGGACGACGCGGAGCTTCCCCATCCCTGGCTCCGGCGGCTGCTGGTCCCCTGGCAGGGCGAGCTGTGGAATACCGGGGCGGCGAAGGGCGTATCGGAGGCAGCCCCGGGCGACGACACAGTGCCCTGAGAACCAGCGGCCCGGCACACGAGCTCCGGCGTCTGAAAGGTTCCCGGAGTCGCTGCCACTTCAGGGAAACGAACCGCGGCTATACTGCCGCCACCGCGTCATCGCCTAGATCGACCACCCCGATCCGAGGAGATTCGGCATGCTCGCACTGTCTTTCTTCAGTTGGATGGTCCCCGCCGGCCTGGTGCTCTTTGTCGCCTACCTGTTCGTCCGCTTCCGGTACAAGAAGGCGGGGCCGGACGAGGCGCTGATCATCTACGGCCGGCGCAAGCTCTGGGGCGTCAGGGTGCGGGACGACAAAGGGCGTGTCCAGGGGTTCCGGATCGTCCGTGGCGGCGGCGCGTTCGTCGTCCCCGCCTGGGAGCAGTACGAGTTCATCTCGCTCAAGATGATGACGCTGGAGATCGACCTCCAGCACGTCTACACGATCCAGGGCATCCCGATCAACGTCAAGGCGGTGGCCCAGGTCAAGGTCGGCTCCGATCCCCACCAGATCCAGAAGGCGGCCGAGGGCTTCCTCGGGATGATCCCCGACCAGATCAAGGGGACCTTGAAAGAGACCGTCGCCGGCCACCTCCGGGGCATCGTCGGCACCCTGACCGTCGAGGAGCTCTACCGCGACCAGAAGCGGTTCCAGGAGAGCGTCCGGGACGAGGCCCATCAGGATCTCGAGGGCATGGGCTTCGAGTTCAAGTCGTTCGTCTTCCAGGAGATCCAGGACGGCGAGGGGTACCTCAACGCCCTCGGCCAGCCGAAGATCCAGGAGGCGCTCAAGAACGCCCGCATCGCCACCGCCAACGCCGACCGGGACGCCAAGATCGAGGAGGAGCAGGCGCGCCAGCAGAAGGAGCAGAAGCGCATCCTGGTCGACACCGAGATCGCCACCTCCGACAAGAGCCTGTCGCTCAAGAAGGCGACCATCAAGGAGGAGGTCGACGTCGCCAACGCCAAGGCGACCAAGGCGGGCGAGATGGAGCTCAAGGTCCAGGACATCTCGATCGCCGAG
The DNA here is from genome assembly GCA_963843755.1 of uncultured Acidobacteriota bacterium. GTDB lineage: Bacteria > Acidobacteriota > Thermoanaerobaculia > Multivoradales > DATKCC01 > CAWJLS01. The sequence goes on along the minus strand of CAWJLS010000005.1, from coordinate 61,959 downwards.
CGCGAGGTCGAGCGGCGCAAGCTCGAGCTCAACGCCACCATCCGCGAGCAGGCCGACGCCAAGAAGTACGAGGCCGAGCGGCTGGCCGACGCCGACCAGTACCGGGTGGTCCGCGGCGCCGAGGCCGACCGCCGGCAGCGCGAGGAGGCGGCCCAGGCGCTCAAGGCCGAGGGCGAGGCCAAGGCGGCGGCCGAGTCGGTCATGCGCCGGGACATCGGCCAGGCCGAGGCGGACGCGATCCGCGCCAAGGGCGAGGCGGAGGCCGAAGCCCGGCTCAAGCTGGCCGAGGCGCTCAAGATGTACAACGAGGCCGGTCTGTCGATCGAGGCCCTCAAGGTGCTGCCCGAGATCGCCGCCGCGGTGTCGGAGCCGCTCGCCCGCGCCGGCCAGACGACGATCATCAGCCAGGGGAACGGCCACGACGGCACCGGCGCCTCCAAGCTGACCGAGGACGTGGTCCAGGTGCTCTCCCAGCTCAGCCCGATCATGGAGCAGCTCGCGGGCGTCGATCTCAAGCACTTCCTCCAGGACATCTCGAAGCTGCCCAGCTCGGTCCAGCGCGGAGGCGGCGGGGGCGACTCGGGTCGCGCCGCCGAGCCGGCCGAACAATCCACCGACGTGGAGAGCTGAGCCGTGGCCGGGCGCGACGCCTTCGGCGCGCTCCTGCTGAGCCTGCGTGACGCCCCGGGGCTGCTGCCCCGGCTGCAGCGCATCGCCGGCAGCCTGGGCGTGCTCAAGCGCCTCGGACCGCGCCAGCGCACGGTCCTGCTGCGCATGGCCGGCCTGGGCGGTGCCGAGCCCCTGCTCGAGCACCTGATCGCGGGCGACGACGCCACCCTGCGCGCCTTCAACCGCCTGCTCGACGACTTCGAGAACCGTCCCGAAAAGCTCTCCGAGGTCGTTCGCGGCCTGCTCGACCCGGTCGAGCGCCCCGCGGCCGCCGCCGCCCTGGTGCGCACCCTCGAGGAGGCCGTGGAGGAAGAGGCTCACCAGGCCGAGGAGCCCTCGGGTCAGGAGGGCGACCAGGCCCCGCCGCGCGGGGACTTCGCAAGCGACACCCACCCGGCCGCCGGCGAGAGAGACGACGAGGACGACAACGAGGAAGAGGACGACGAAGAGGACGACGCGGCGGAGGCTGCCGTCGCGGCCCCGGTCGCCCCTCCTGCCCCACCCTCCCCGCCGCCTGCCCGGGCTCCCGCTCCCGCACCCGCGCCGTCCGGGCCGGCCACGCCGCTGCGTCCAATCGTGCCTGCCGCCTCCGCGGCTGCCGCGGGCGTCGCGGCCGCGGCGGCGGTCCGATCCTCCGGCAAGGCCGACGCGGGCGGCCTCGCCGCCTCGAGCGACGCGGCTCCTGCCGCCGCCGAGCCGGCGCCGACCGCGCCGCCCCGACCCGACCCGAGGACGGTCGAGAAGCCGGCCCCCACACCGACTGCGGAGCCCTCCGCGGCGACAGGGTGGGAGCCGGAGCCGGCGCCCCCGTGGGAGCCCGGACGAAGGTCGGAGTGGGACTCGCACCGGGAGCCGGATCTCGCGGTGCTCCGGGACGTCGACCCGGTCCGGCGCGACAACGACTTCGCCGTCCGCCGCGACACCCGGGGGCCGCGCTCCCTCGCCGACGTGGCCGAGCAGCTCCACACCGAGGCGCCCGCCTGGACCCGCCGCCGCGCCCTCCAGAGCTGGATCGAGGGCGCGGACCCGGCGGAGCTGAGCGGCGCCCTCGGGCGGATCCTGGAGCTGATCGCGACGCTCGATTCGCCGCCCGACCGCATGTGGTGCCTGACCGCCCTGGCCGGGCGCCGTGCCTGGGGCGGCGAAGCCTGGCAGCAAATCCTGGACGGAGCGGGAACCCCCTCCCTCCGCCGCCGGCTCGCCCACCGGCGCCGGTCGCCAGGGTAGAAGACCCGAGCCGGCCGGGCCGAAGACCGTCAGGGCTCTGGTTTCAGGACGGCGACGCCGTAGTGCGCCAGAAGCGCCAGGTCGTCGCCCCCGAGGCGCCCACCCCCGCCACCCGACCCGCCGGATGCGGGGCTGGCCAGCAAGATCGCGGTCCGCAGCCGTCCGAAGGGCGGCTTCGGTGCCTTGATGGCCTTCGACGGCTCCCGCCGGCCCAGACTCCGGACGAGCCGGACCAGGCGCCGCGACCACCGGGCGACCGCCGACCCCTCCGCCGCGCGCCGGCGGATCTCCGCCGCCACCGACGCCATCCCCTGGCCGTCGCCGGCGACCAGGGTCGGCCGGCACCAGCCGGCGATGCCGCCGAGCGCCCAGGCGTCCGGCTCCAGGTAGAGGGCGACCCGGGCGGCGAGCGCCCAGTCGAGCACGATCCGGCCGTCCAGGGTGGCCGGATCGAGGCAGGCGACCACCACCGGCCGGCCGGCACGGCCGGGCCGGCCCCCGCCGGCCGTGCGGGCCCCGGCGTTCGCGTGGTCGCCCGGTGGCCAGGCACCGGACATCACGCCGTGCTCGGCCAGCCGGGCGCCGAGAGCAGTCACCTTCCGGGCGATCTCCGCCGCCTCCAGGGTGCGCCACCCCGCCTTCCCCGGGAGCTCTTCCCCCGTCGCGGTCTCCGACCCGCGCGCCGGAACCGGCCGCACCGGCCCGGCCAGCCGCGTCGGTCGAAGAAGCGCACCGCCGGAGAGATCGGCCAGACCGGGCAGCGGAGCCTCCACCTCGCCCCGGTCCCGGCGCCCGGAGAGCTCGGTCGTCGCCGGCGGCAGATGGGCGAAGCGCCCTGCAGCTCCGGGCTCGGTGCCGTCCTCGCCGGGCAGCAGGAGCCGGGCGGCGCCCCCCGGCGGTGCCACACGCTCCCCCGCCGGCACAGAGCCGGTCTCGCGGGCGAGCGGCAGGGCGGTCCAGCCGCCGGCACGGATCGCCAGGTCGGCCGCCACCGCGTCCGGGTCCGCTCGCCACCTGAAGGCGACGACCGCGTCCGCGGGAAGCTCCAGGGCCTCGAGCGCGCGGCGCCCCGCCGCCACCTGCTCGGCGACCGTGGCCAGGGAACGCCAGCGCATGTCGAGCCCTTCGAGGGTGAAGAGCAGGGGTTGTTCCGGTCCGATCTCTTCCATGACGGCGCTGAGCATCGTACCTCCACCGGGCCTCCACCGGACCTCCACCGGGCCTCCACCGGATGGCGACACCGGGAGTTTTCGATCGGTGCGCACGGTTTGTGCAGGGGAAGGTCCCCGGGAATCCGTATGCCTCGACACTCGACCATCGCCGTCCTCCTCGTCGCCCTCCTCCTGGCCGCCCTGCCGGCGCCGCCCGCCGGGGCCCAGACCGTCGGCGACACCGACCTGTTCCAGAAGAGCACCGAGGTCGCCCAGAAGGCGCTCGAGGTCTGGGGTGTCTACGACGATCCGGACGCCCTTCGCCGGGTCGCCGACATCGGCTACCGGGTGGCCCGCCATTCCGGCTTCGACGGCATGCCGTTCACCTTCCACCTGATCGACATGACGGCGCCGAACGCGCTCGCCCTGCCGGGCGGGCAGATCTTCGTCACCCGCGGCATGCTCGACCTGGGGCTCGACGACGACATGCTGGCCTCCCTCCTGGGCCACGAGATCGCCCACGTGGCGCTCCACCACCAGGAGAAGATGCAAAAGAAGGCGACCCTGGTGAACGTGCTCAGCCAGGCGCTGCTGATGGGCGTGGTCATCGCCGCCAACAACAACCAGCCCAAGTACGACGGCTACCCGCGCGGCCGGATCTACGCCAACGACCCCAACTCCCAGGAGCCGACCCAGGGCGAGGTGGTCTACGGTGCCGCCGCCGCCAGCCTGGTGCTGGGCCAGTTGCTGCTGCGCGGCTACAGCCGCGAGCACGAGGACGAGGCGGACGAGCAGGGGCAGCGGTGGGCCGCCGCCGCCGGCTTCGACCCGGCCGGCACCGCGCGGCTGATGGCGAAGATGGCCAACCGCCTGCCGCAGTCGAAGGAGTACGGCTACCTCCAGACCCACCCGTTCCTCGACGACCGGGCCCAGGCCGCGAAGGCACGGGCCGCCTACCTCAAGCCGCAGACCCCGAGGGAGTCGGACAGCTACCGTCAGCGCACCCAGGCGGCGCTGCTCGGGTTCTCGGAGACCGCCAAGAAGCTGGACGACAAGGTGGTCCGGCTGCTCGAGGACGACGCGCTGGTCGCCTGGCCCGAAGGGTCGAGGGCGGACGCCATCCGCCTCGCCCGGCTCCACGAGACCCGCGACGAAGCGCTCGCGGCGCCGGTCGGCAGCCGCGACTACGGCGCCGTCATCAGCGCCTACCAGGAGCAGATCGACGAGGTGTCGGACCTGACGCCGAAGAGCGGTCTCCTCGCCACCCTGAAGACCGAGATGGGATCGCTCGAGGACCAGAGGCAGGCGGCCTACGACAGATCGGTCGAGGTCTTCGAGCAGGGCGTCTACGAGACCGCCTTCCTCGAGACGTTCCTGAGCAACTGGCCCGACGCACCCGAAGTGCCGCGCGTGGCCCTCGCCCTGGGGGACGCCTACAGCCGGCTCCAGCTCCAGACCGACGCGGTCAGCCAGTACCTGACCGCCTGGAAGAAGGCGCCGGAGAGCGAAGCCGGCAAGCGCGCCCGCACCGGACTGCGCACCCTGGCGCCGGACCTCGAGGAGCTGTCCGCCCTGCAGAAGCTGGCCGACCAGGACGAGGACCCGGAGCTGCGCCGCCTGGCCACCGAGCGGCTCGCCGCGGCGGTGACCAAGTTCGACGACCTGCGCAACGGCGCCGAGTACCTCAAGCGCTTCCCCGACGGGCCCTATGTCGAGGACGTGAGCAACCGGATCGACACCCTCGCCGCCAAGCTCTACAACGAGGTCGTCCTCTACCGCGCCGTCGGCGACACCTCCGAAGCGCTCGAGCGGGTCAACGAGATCCTCACCCACGCCCCTCTCTCCCCCGCCGCCCGGCAGCTCCGCGACCAGGCGGTGCTGGAGGGATAGCGGTCCGTCAACCAGACGATCGGCGGGTGTACACGCTCCACGCCCTGTCGGGGCTCTACCGGGCGTGGACGCCACCGCACCTCCCCTGACCGGCCGGACGGACCTGGCCGACCTCTGCGCCACCGTCGGCCGCGCCGCCGCCGGGGACCGCACCGCCTTCGGCCTGCTGGTCGAGGCCGAATGGGATCGGCTCGTCCGCCTCGCCCGCACCGTGGTCGGCGACGCCGACGCGGAGGACGTGGTCCAGGACGGGCTTCTCCGGGCCTGGTACGCCCTGCCGGGGCTCCGCCATCCCGAAGCGTTCTCTTCCTGGGTCGCCCGGGTCGTCCTGCGCCGGTGCTTCCGGCGCAACCGCCGGCGCCGGCTCGGGCGTCCGGCCCGAGGTCACCCTGCTCGGCCTGACCGAGACGCTCGCCACCTATCGGGTGGTCTTTCGCGACGGCGACGACGAGCTCTCGAACACCAGCGTGACCGTGCCCCTCGGCCGCCGGTCGGTCGTGGGCGCCCTCGACGGCCCGGCCGCGCCCTACCTCTTCCTGGTCGTCGAGCCGCCGGCCAGCCGCCCGCTGACCGTCTCCAAGGCCACTCGGGTGAGCCCTCCCCGACGGATCTCCGGCCCCGCACCCGCATACCCCGAAGACGCCCGCAAGGAGCGGATCGAGGGGACCGTCGTGATCCAGGCGGTGATCGGCAAGGGCGGGACGGTGACCCAGACCCGCGTGCTCCGCAGCCTGGCACCGTCCCTCGACCAGGCGAGCCGGGAGGCGATCCGCGGCTGGACCTTCGAGCCCGCCACGCTCGACGGTAAGCCGGTCTCCGTCTTCTACAACCTGACGATCAACTTCCGGTTGAGCCAGGACGGGGACCAGGGCGAGAGCCCCGATCAGAGCCAGAGCCGCCCCCGGGAACGTCACGGAAGCGGCACCTCGGGCGGTTGACGGCGCGATAAACTCCGCCGTGGCGTCGGCCCGGCCCGATCGCCCCAACCGACTCGACACCCCGGGAGAAGCCACCATGGCGGATGAATCCTCGCGTCAACCCACCGACCTGGAGATCGCGGCACCGACGGCTCTGCACCGATCCGGACCTGGCCTCCGAGCCGTCGCCATCGCCCTGCTCGGGCTCTGCACCCTGCTCTCCCTGCCCCGGGGAGCCGCCGCCTGGGGCCCCACCGGCCACCGGGTGGTCGCCCGCATCGCCGAGCACCACATGGCGCCGGAGACCGCCCGCGCAGTCGAAGAGCTGATCGGTCCGGACAGCCTGGTCCGGGTCTCCACCTGGGCGGACGAGATCAAGTCCGACCCGAGCTGGCGGCGGGCCAGCCCGTGGCACTACGTCAACGTCCCCCCGGGCGGCTCCCTCGACACGGCGAAGCGGAGTGAGAAGGGCGACCTGCTCGAGGCCATGGACCGGTTCAGCGCCGTCCTCCGCGACCGGCAGGCCGATCCGGCCGACCGCGCGACCGCGCTCCGCTTCCTCGTCCACCTGGTCGGCGACGCCCACCAGCCGCTCCACTCAGGTTACGCCGAGGACCGGGGCGGCAACGACGTCCTGGTCACCTGGTTCGGCGACCCGACCAACCTGCACTCGGTCTGGGACTCGAAGCTGATCGACCACGAAGAGCTGAGCTTCTCGGAGCTGGCGGAGATGATCGACCACCCGACGCCGAAGCAGGTCGCGGACTGGCAGGCGAGCACGTTCCGCGACTGGTTCGAAGAGTCCCGCGCCCTGCTCGGCGACGTCTACGACCTGGGCGACCGGCGGCTCGGTTGGGACTACGCCTACCAGAAGACGCCGATCGTCGAGCGCCGCCTGCTCCAGGGTGGCGTCCGCCTGGCACACCTCCTCGACCAGCTCCTCGGTCCGGGCGGTCAGATCACCGGGGCGCCCAGCCCTCCGGCGCGGTGAAGTACACCGTCAGCCGGGCGCGTCGCGGCTCCGACCCGCCGTTGCCGTAGGCCCCCACCACCAGCGGCCCGGCCGGCGTCCGCACCACCCAGGGATCGCCGGTCCAGCCGCTGCCGGCGACGCACTCCTTGCCGGGCAGGCAGAGACGCCATGTCCCCCCGTCGTCCGCCGCCATCTCGAGGCCGACGAAGGTCCCGCCGGCCGGAAGCATCACCGCCAGGACCCGGCACGTGGCGTCGTCGGCCAGCACCTCCCGGACCGCCCCCGTGAACTGGCCGTAAGCCTCGTTGCCCAACACCGAGGCGGCGCCGCCGGCGATCTCGATGGGACCGGTCCACGGGCCGAGCGCCCGGGAGCTGCCGAGGAGCGCCGCGGCCCGGTTGACCCGCGCCTTCAGGTCGTCGGGGCAGGCGCCCGTCCCCGGCGCGGCGATCCCTTCGGTAGTCACCGACCACTCCCCGGGACGACATTCCGGACAGGTGCCGGCTTCGTTCGAGCGGAGCGTGCTCCGGCGCGGCGCCGCGGTCGCGGAAGCCGCGGCGGGAGCGGGAGCCGCCGACGAGGGCTTCGTCATCGGCTGCGGCGGGGGCGTCGGCGCGGGCTGTTCCGGCTCGGACCTCGGCGGCTCCACCGCGGGCATGGGCTCGCTACCGCCCATCGCCGGCTCGGCGCCGGCTGCGGGCTCCTCCGTCTCGGACGCAGGCGCCATCCCCTCGGCCGCAGGTTCCATCTCCCCGGCCGCAGGCTCGGCCTCTTCGGCCGCGGGCTCGGTCTCTTCGGCCGCAGGCGCTTCCGCCTCTGCCGCAGGCGCTTCGGAACCGGCCATCGGCTCGGTGGCCGGCTCCGTCATGGGCTCCTCGGCCGCCTTGGCCGCCTTGGCCGGCTTCTCCGGCTCCGTCATGGGCTCCTCGGCGGCCATCGGCTCGGCCGACGGCGCTTCGGGGGCAGCCGCTGCATCGACGGGCTCGGCCTTCGGCGCCATGGCTTCCGCCGTGGCCGGCTCCTTCATCGGCTCGGCCGGCGGCTGTGCCTCCTCCCTCGGTGCGGCGGGCCGTTCGGGAGCCGGGACCGCCTGCTCGACCGGCGGCGTCCTGGCCGGCACACGGTCTCGGGCCCTTTGCGGCGGCGCCGGCGCCGCCGGCTGCATGGGGTGCTCCGCCGGGCCCGACTCCTCGAAGTACTTGAGGCGGAGCGGCTGCAGCGAGTCGTTCACCTTCACCTGGCTCGCGTTCTTCTCGCGGGCCCGCTTGCCCTCGCGCACCTGCAGCGTCGCCACATAGGCCATGGTCTCCGGGTGGCGGATCGTCAGGACCCACTCGCCCTCGGCCAGACCGCGAACCGCCGCCCGGCCCGACGCATCCGTCCGGACCGCCGCCGGCCCTTCCGAGCCGCTTCCGGCCTCAGAGAACGCCAGTTGCACCTCCGCCCCCGCGACCGGATGGCCGTCTCGATCCCGCACCTCGACCCCCACCCCGGCGGAACCCCACCACCCCTGGGCGGCCCGGTCGACCGCCATCGGCGGCGCCGTCCGCTGCCGCTCGGCAGCACCGGAAGCCGCGAGCACGAGCATCGCCGCGATCGTCAGTGTCGTCACGCCGGAAAGTCGCCGGATCGATCCCATCAGGTCCGCCTTTCTGTGCAAGTTGCCGGAAAACGATTCTACCGGACGTGCCCGGGGGTTCGGTGGGAGCGTGTCGCGAGGCCACCGAGCGGTCGCCGGCAACCTTCAGAGAGTGGTCTGTGCCTGGATTGGCCAAACCGCGCGTCGCGAGAGCCGTCAGGGTGCGGCAGATCGTGCCACCGCAAGAGACGAGCGACTGAGGCGTACCAGAGGTACGTCGCAAGGAGCGAGGAACGAGGACGGCGCGAGATGCTGTGCCCGGGCGGCTCGTAGCAGCGCGCCCCCTCCACCCAGGCACAAAAAAAGCCTGCGGGGCCCTCCGGCGCGTTGGGTCTTCCAGCGCTGCCCCCGCAGGCAGTTCGGTCCGGGAGTGGTCGGGCGGAGGCTCCTCCCCTGGCTTGTGTCCCCCGCCCGACTCAAAGACTCCCGAACCTGCAATCGAAGAGTAAGCGCTGAAGAGCCCCGAACAAACGCCCCGACGGGCGGTCTTTCGTCCCGCGCTTAAGGACGGGAGGAGCCACCGATCTCCCCATCCCGACGGGTGGGTGCCCCCGGAACGAAGAACGCCCCCGCCGGCCGCTGCGGCCGGCGGGGGCGTGGTGTCGAAGCTGACGCCTCGGAGTGTTCGGTGGCGCGCTACTTTGCCGACACCGACACCGGCACCTCGGTGTCGATCCAGCGCAGCACCATGGTGGCGGAGCCTTCGCCGGCCGGCTCGAAGGAGATCGTGAGCTGGTCGACCTCCTTGTCGCTCTTGCGCGGCGAGACGCTCACCACCAGCACGTCGTTGTCCGGCGTGTAGCCCGGCTCCATCTCGTGGGTCTCGGCGTTGGACCGGCCGGTTCCCCAGAGACCCAGGGCGGAGTTGAAGTGGATCTTCCACCGGTCCGGACCGGGGGTGGTGAACAATGAGTAGGTGCCCGCCGGCAGGGTCTTCCCTTCCACCTTCACGTCGCCGGTGACGGTGATCTCGGTCGCCTCGTTGGCGCCGGTCCGCCAGATCTTGCCGTAGGGCACCAGGGCGCCGGACTCCTCGGTGCCGAAGATGTTGTCGCGGCCGCGCTTGTAGGGGCGGCTGTAGACCACCCGCACATAGGTGTCGCCGAGGGTGGTGCGGGCCATCCCCATGGGGCTCGGCCGACGCGACGGATGGAGATCCTGGGCGGTGAGCGCGGGGGCGAGGATCGCCGCCATGCCGACTGCGACCGCCATCAGGATGGACGTCTGGTGGAGCCTCTTCATCGGTCTACCTCCTCCTTGCTCGGGTTGTCTCGACGGGCCACGGGACACGGCCCGCACGACGCGGAGCCTGCGGACCGGCCGTCAGCCCGCGTGCTCTTCTTTGTGGTCCACGACCAGCCGCTCGACTACGCTCGGGTCGGCGAGGGTGGTGATGTCGCCGAGGTCCTCGTACTCGCCCTTGGCGATGTTGCGCAGGATGCGGCGCATGATCTTGCCCGAACGGGTCTTCGGCAGACCGGTGACGATCTGGATCTCGTCCGGCTGGGCGATCGGGCCGATGGCGTGGCGCACCTGCTGCTTCAGAGCGCCGATGATCTGGTCCCGGTTCGAGCTCCGGAACTCGGGCACCAGGTCGACGTAGGCGAAGATGCCGGTGCCCTTGATCTCGTGGGGGAAGCCGACCACCGCCGCCTCGGCGACCGCCTCGTGGGCGACCAGGGCGCTCTCGACCTCGGCCGTGCCCAGCCGGTGGCCCGAGACGTTGAGCACGTCGTCGACCCGGCCGGTGATCCAGTAGTAGCCGTCCTCGTCCCGGTAGCAGCCGTCGCCGGTGAAATAGAGCCCCGGGAAGCGCGAGAAGTAGGTCTCCTTGAACCGCCGGTGGTCGCCGTAGATGGTCCGCGCCTGCCCCGGCCACGGCCGCGCCATGCAGAGGTTGCCGCGCACGTCGTTGCCCTCGAGCACCTGCCCCGCGTCGTCCACCAGCACCGGTTCAATGCCGAAGAACGGCAGGGTCGCCGACCCCGGCTTGGGCGCGATCGCCCCGGGCAGCGGCGTGATCAGGATGCCGCCGGTCTCGGTCTGCCACCAGGTGTCGACCACGGCGGCGCGCCCTTCGCCGACCACGTCGTGGTACCACTGCCAGACCTCCGGGTTGATCGGCTCGCCGACCGTCCCCAGGATGCGCAGGCTCTTGCGCTGGTACTTCTTGACCCAGTCGTCCCCTTCGCGGGCGATCGCCCGGATGGCGGTCGGCGCAGTGTAGAAGATGTTGACGCCCAAGTCGTCGACCACCTGCCAGTAGCGGCCGGCGTCCGGGTAGACCGGGGTCGACTCGAACATGACGGTGGTCGAGCCGTTGGCCAGCGGGCCGTAGACGATGTAGCTGTGGCCGGTGATCCAGCCGATGTCGGCCGCGCACATGTAGACGTCGTCTTCCTTGAGGTCGAAGACGTACTCGTGGGTCATCGCCGCATAGAGGAGATACCCGGCGGTGGTGTGGAGCACGCCCTTGGGCTTACCGGTGGAGCCCGAGGTGTAGAGGACGAACAGCGGGCTCTCGGCGGCCATCCACTCGTTGGGACAGGTCGAACGCTGCTTCTGGGTCTCGTCGTCGAGCCAGAAGTCGCGCCCCGCCAGCATCTCGACGTCGGTGTCCGTGCGCCGCACGACCAACACCGTCTCGACCATGGAGAGGCCTTCGATCGCCTGGTCCGACGTCTCCTTGAGCGGGATCTTCTTGCCGCCGCGCAGGCCCTCGTTGGCGGTGATCAGCATCTTGCACCGGGCGTCGATGATCCGCTCGCGCAGGGACTCGGCGGAGAACCCGGCGAAGACCACCGAGTGGACGGCGCCGATCCGGGCGCACGCCAGCATGGTGTAGGCGAGCTCCGGCACCATCGGCAGATAGACCGCCACCCGGTCGCCGCGGCGCACGCCGTGGTGCAACAGCACGTTGGCCACCCGCGCCACGTTGTGCTTGAGCTCCCGGTAGCTGATGTGCTCGTACTCGCCCGGCTCGTCCTTGGCCCAGATGATGGCGGTCTTGTCCGGCTGCGTCGCCAGGTGCCGGTCGACGCAGTTGAAGCAGGCGTTCAGCCGGCCACCGGCGAACCAGGAGAAGTCCACCGCCTCCATGTCCCAGTCGTAGACGGTGTGGGGCTTGTTGAACCAGTGCAGCCGCTCGGTCTGCTCGCGCCAGAACTGCTCCGGCTGCTCGATCGAGCGGCGGTACATCTCCTGGTACTGCTCGAGGGATCCGACTTTCGCGGTACTGGCGATCTCTGGCTTGACCGGAACCATCCAGGTCCTCCTTTGCGGTTCGAGTGCAGTCCGAGCCAGGGGAGCTCTGCGACCGAAACGATCGAAAATGTGCCGTCGATTATAGACGACACGTCGGGGCTCGGCTGCTCGCGGGGCTTCGCGGGGCCCACCCCGAGGCCGATCCCGCGGCCGGACCGATTGACACGCCTTCTTGACCAGGAATATCCTCTCTGTCACAACTCACTCTTGCTTCCTTGGACCTCGCCCTCCCGGCTTCACGCCGGGATCGGGCGCGAAGTCCGCCGATCCCTCCGGCGGCAGCAGCACGGCAGTGCCGGGAACACCGGACCCGGTCCGTGGGCCGGGCGCCGTTTCAGTCGTGCACTCCGCGTACCGACGCGTCCTGGTCGGCCCCCGGCCGGAGCGCCTGGCGCGGCAACGAGAGGAGGATTCGGTATGGAAGGTGAAAAGCGCCCGAACGCTGTCCAAGCCTACTGGCGGGCCAACAAGATCCTCATCGCCGTCCTGCTCGTCGTCTGGGCACTGGTCTCCCACGTCTTCGCCATCTTCCTGGCGCGACCCCTCTACGGGGTCCACGTGGGACACCTGCCGATGAGCTTCTGGTGGGCACAGCAGGGGTCGATGGTGGTCTTCGTCATCCTCATTTTCGTCTACGCCTTCGTCATGGACCGGCTGGACGAAAAGTACGACGTCCACGAGGACCGCCCGCGCCGTGGCAAGCAGCCGGGAGGAGGTGGCCGATGACCGTCGAGGTCTGGACCTACATCCTGGTCGGCATCACGTTCGCGGCCTACCTCTATATCGGCTACCTCAACCGCGTCCGCGACACCGGCGGGTTCTACGTCGCCGGCCGCGGCGTGCCCGCGGTGTTCAACGGCGCGGCGGTCGCCGCGGACTGGATGTCCGCCGCGTCGTTCATCTCCATGGCGGGGCTGATCTCGTTCATGGGCTACGACGGCACGGTCTACCTGATGGGCTGGACCGGTGGCTACGTGCTGCTCGCGCTGTTGCTCGCGCCTTACTTACGCAAGTACGGCAAGTACACGATCCCGGACTTCGTCGGCGACCGGTACTACTCGACGACGGCCCGGATCGTCGCCGCCTTCGCCGCGATCTTCGTCTCCCTCACCTATGTCGCCGGCCAGATGCGCGGCGTCGGCATCGTCTTCAGCCGCTTCCTGAACGTGGACATCACGGTCGGCGTGATCATCGGCATGGCGATCGTCTCGTTCTTCGCGGTCCTGGGCGGCATGAAGGGCATTACCTGGACCCAGGTGGCCCAGTACTCGGTGCTGATCATCGCCTACCTGATCCCGGCGGTGGCCATCGCCTGGGTGCTGACCGGCAACCCCATCCCGCAGCTCTCGTTCACCTTCAGCGACATCGTCGACCGGCTGAACCAGGTCCAGACCGACCTCGGCTTCACTGAGTACACCATGCCGTTCTCCTCCAAGCCGATGCTGGACGTCTTCTGCATCACCATGGCGCTGATGGCGGGCACGGCCGGCCTGCCGCACATCCTGGTCCGGTTCTACACCGTCCCCAGCGTGCGCTCGGCCCGGTACTCGGCCGCCTGGGCGCTGCTGTTCATCGCCCTGCTCTACACCACGGCGCCGGCGCTCGCCGCTTTCGCCCGCTACAACCTGATCGACTCGCTCAACGGCAAGACGATCGAGGAGGTCCACCGGCTCAAATGGGTTCAGAGCTGGGAGACCACCGGCCTGCTGACCTTCGACGACAAGAACGGCGACGGCAAGCTCGAGCTCTCTCCCGACAAGGACAAGAGCGAAATGACCATCGACCGGGACATCATCGTCCTGTCGACGCCCGAGGTGGCGCGCCTGGCGCCGTGGGTGGTCGGCCTGGTGGCCGCCGGCGGCCTGGCGGCGGCGCTGTCGACCGCGGCCGGCCTGCTGCTGGTGATCTCGTCGTCGATCGCCCACGACATCTACGCCCGCCTGATCAACCCCGAGGCGAGCGAGGCCCGCCGGCTGATGGTCGGCCGGGTGATGATCTTCCTGGCGGTCGTCGTCGCCGGCATCTTCGGCATCTATCCACCGGGCTTCGTCGCCCAGGTGGTCGCCTTCGCCTTCGGCTTCGCCGCGGCGAGCTTCTTCCCGGTGATCCTGCTGGGCATCTTCGACAGCCGGACCAACCGGGCGGGCGCCATCTGGGGCATGGTCGTCGGCCTCGGCTTCACCGCCTTCTACATCATCGGCAACAAGTACTTCGGCATGCCCACCTTCTTGTGGGGGATCAGCGCCGAAGGGATCGGCACCGTCGGCATGGTACTCAACCTGGTGGTGACGTTCGTCGTCTCGCGGATGACCGAGGCGCCACCGGCCGAGATCCGCAAGATGGTGGAGGACGTGCGGGTGCCGCGCGGCCCGGGGCTGGCTGCCGGGCACTGAGGCACACCCGCTGCATTGCAGCTCGGCCCCGGCCCTGTGGGCGGTTCGTCCCGGGGGGCCGGGGCCGCCGGCCGCCTTCTCGCCATGGATCCGAACGCCTTCCTCCGCAGCCACCCTCCCTGGGACCGGTTGAGCGACGGCGCCTTCCGCCGCGCGATCGACCGCCTGGAGATCGTCTACGCGGCCCGCGAGGAGGCGATCCTCCGTCGCACCGATCCGGTCAACCGCTTCCTGTTCGTGATCCGCAAGGGCGCCGTCCGCCTGGAGCGCGACGGCATCGCGATCCAGCACCTCGAGGAGGGCGAGCCGTTCGGCTACCCGTCGCTGCTGGCCGGCGCCGGCCCGTCGACCGACGTCGTCGCCGACGAGGACTGCCTGCTCTATCGCCTGCCGATCGTGGTGTTCGACCTCCTGATGGACGAGAAGCCGTTCGCCGACTACTTCCTGACCGGACTGGCCGAGCGCCTGCGCCAGGCGGCGCGGGTGGAGGGACCGCTCGCCGGCGGATTCAGCAGCTTCGCCGGCGACCTGTCGACGCCGGTCGCCGAGCTGCTGACCCGGCCGCCGGTCTTCTGTGGGCGTGAGGCGACCGCGGCCCAAGCGGCGCGGGTGATGACCGAGAACCGGGTCAGCTCGGTCCTGGTCCCCGGGCGGCCGCCGGGCGAGCCCCACGGCATCCTGACCGACCGCGACCTGCGCAGCCGGGTGCTCGCCGCCGGCCGGCCGGCCGACACGCCGGTCCTCCAGCTCGCCAGCCGGCCGCTCGCCACGATCGCCGCTCACCACCCCGCCTTCGACGCCCTGGTCGCCATGCTCGAGCGCCGTATCCACCACCTGGCGGTGGTCGACGAGCGCCAGCCGGCCGAGCTCGACGGCCAGCCGGCGGCCAACGTCCTCGGAGTGATCTCCGACACCGACCTGCTCCGCCACCACCTCCACAGCCCGCTCTACGTCCTCGGCCGAATCGAGAAGATCGAGCGGGCCTCCCACTTCGCCGACTATGCCGAGCAGCTCGGCGCCATGGTCGAGGTGCTCTTCCGCGGCAACCTGGACGCGGTGGAGATCGGCCGGATCGTCTCGACGGTCAACGACGCGGCGACCGTGCGCATGATCCACCTGGCCGAGCGCGAGCTCCGGGAGACCCTGGGCGATCCGCCCTGCCCCTACGCCTGGATCGTCCACGGCTCCGAGGGACGGCGCGAGCAGGCGCTGCTCACCGACCAGGACAACGCCATCGTCTACCGGGACTCCACCCCGGAGGCCGAGCGCTTCTTCGCGGAGCTCGGCCGCCGGGTCACCGAGGCGCTCCAGAAGCTCGGCCTGCCGCCCTGCCCCGGCGGGTTCATGGCCGACGCCTGGCACAAGCCGCTCGCCGACTGGCAGGAGCTCTTCCGGAGCTGGATCGAGACCCCGGACCCCCAGGCCCTGATCGACGCCGCCAACTTCTTCGATCACCGCGCGGTCTGGGGCGACCTCGACCTCGCCCCGCTCGCCGAGATCGTGCGCACGGCCTCGCGCCAGCACCGCTTTCTCGCCCACATGGCGAAGAACGCCCTCGACTTCCGCCCGCCCCTCGGCATGCTGCGGCGCATCCGCCAGACGGAGGAAGGGGTCGACCTCAAGCGCGGCGGCATCATCCCGATCGTCAGCCTCGGCCGGCTGGTGGCCCTGGAGGCGGGCAGCTCCGTCCGAAGCACCGTCGAGCGGCTGGAGGCGGGGCGCCTGGACGGCGGCCTCAGCCCCGAAGGGGCCGAAACCCTCGCCGAGGCGTTCCGGTTCCTCCTCCGCCTGCGCCTCGAGCATCAGCTCCGGAGCCGCAAGCTCGGCCACCCGGCCGACAACCGGGTCCGTCTCGACGCCCTCACGGCCCTCGAACGCCGCCACCTCAAGGACGCCTTCAGCGCGATCCGCGAGGTGCAGAGCGTCGTCGAGCACCGCTGGGGCGTGGCGATGTTGGGGTAGCGGTCAGTCCTTGGCGGTCCTGAAGAACCAGATCAGGGAGACCACCAGCAGGACGTGAGCGACAAACACCCGGACGAAGAAGAGAACATGGTTCAGCCAGTCCGGATTGAAGGTCTGGGCCAGGATCGCGGTCAGGGCCACGACCAGGCCGATGCCGCACAGCAGAAGCCGCTTCTGCTCGCCTGCGGTCACGTTGAGGAGACCGACCACGATGCCGAGCCCGCCGGTAACCCACGGCAGAACCGCGCTGTCGACGAACGCACTGATCACCGCCACGACGAGGCCTGCGACAAACGCCAAGGTCCTGAAGTTCATCTCCCCTCCTCGGGTTCGGGGAGCCCGGGGCTGCGCGGACCTCACCGGCGATCCGCCCCAAGAGCCGTCTACGGCCGGCCCCTCGGGGCCGCGCCGCCGGCTTCCAGTGATTGCGCTCCGCGGCACATCGAACCGTCTCCGATCGTGCTCCAGGCTCCCTGGCCGTTGTTGAGCTGTCGCACAATCATAGCATTGCTCCCGCCCCGTCGGGTGGGCCCGTCGGGCGTGGACGCGGCCTGCCGTCTTGTGGCCGCGGCCCCGGGGCGGCGAGACCTTCACCGAAGCGTTCCCGTTCCTTTTGCATTCGCTGCTGGAGCATCAACTCCAGAACCGCAGGTTCGGCTGCCCGGTCGAAAACCGGGTCCAGTTCGACACCCTCGCTGCCCTGGAGGGAAGTCGCCTCAAGGACGCCTTCAGCGCGATCCGCAAGGTCCAGAGCGTCGTCGAACACCGCTGAGGCGTGGCGATGCTGAATTAGCGAGTAGAGCGCCGCCGGGAGCAATGCCACGAAGCCTCCCGGCAGCGCTCAGTCGCTCAGCCGGCCTTGCGGAATGCAATGACCTCCGGCTCTTCAGCAGAGCACTTCCCGCGCCGGGCAAGCACGGTCCGCACATCGAGCCTAAGAGCCGTGGCCCGAGCTGCGGCATCGTCCCAGTATGCGTGGTACAGACTGTCCCACGCCGGTCCCAGAGTAGAGCGTCGATGTCCCCGAAGGACGCCGGCCAGAATGCCTCGGGCGCTCATGGCGACTCCTTTCCCCTGAATTGTTCGGCGCCACCTTGAGTCCGTCCGTCTCTCAGGCTATGCTGACCGTGTCCACGAGACTCGGCTCTCTTCGGAGCGCCGGGATCGTTCCCGGGCGGGTCGTTGCCACGACCCGCCCGGCCGTTGCTCGGAGATGCCCACGCGGCCTCCCCGTCTTGTGGATACCCACCGACGCCGCAATCTCGCCAGCGTCCAGCAAGCCGACTCGGGTCGACGAGCAAGCCGGAAAATTTTCAGAGGTGACTCAACCGGACACCTGATCGGTACCTAGCTAAGTGAGGGCTAGGCTGCGACCGTCCACGGTGCCGCTCGGTGCTATGGATAACTCCAGCTCCGGCCCTTGCCTCTTTCAAATGAGGAGCGGCAGCCGCTTGAGGCTCCCGGTCCGTGACCGGTCCGAAGCTAGGCCAGGAGGATGGATTTGACCCGAACAGGCGATGTCCGCCGCAGCTGGTTCAGCGAGTACCCGAGTTGCGAATGGGCCCCTGCGCTTCTCACCCTGGAGGGGTACGGGGCCGAGCGCGTGGCACAAGCGCGGCAACTGACGATTCTCTACGAGGAAGACGGAGAGACTGTCGAGCGCCCGCCGGTTCTTCAGCAGGCGCTCGATGGCCGTCATATCGCCCGGCAGGTGCTTGACGAGATTCGCGATGGCTTCCACGCAGCCCCGAAGGCAGGCCAGGCTCTCTTCGACCGCCTCCAGGAGATCTTCAACACACTCTTGTTTCGCCGCTATCTGAGCGCACTCTCCGACGAGGATATGGTTCTCGTCTACTCGAAGATCGTGAACTACGCCAACAACAAAATCCGGCGCATCAATGCCAAGTCAGGTCGCCAAATGCAGTCGCTGATCACCGCCGGGAGCGAGGCCGAGGATCTCGCCCACCAAGCCCTCTCCCTTCCATACACCGGCAGGAGAGCTTGGCCGTGCGACCGGGTCCCGCTGGTACCGTTCCTCCAGACCATCGTCAAGAGCCTCATTTCCCACGAGATCAGCTGGCACCGTCGCCGCCCGCAGCAGGTCTCGTTAAATCGAGACACAGGTAGCCCAGACGATGCATCGCGGAAGCTGATCGACCGAATCAGCGACAACGCCATCACGCCTGAAGAGGCGTTGAGCCGTCGAGAAGCGATCTATCGGGCATGTCGGAAGGAGCCCGATCTACTGCACTTGACCCTCCTCGTGTTCTGCGGACGGACGTTCAAGGAGATCATGGCCGACCTCGGGGTTTCACGAGCGACCGTTTATCGGCGCCTTCGCAGCCTGAACGCGGCCATCGATGAGGCACTTTCTACCGACCGGAAGCTGCGGAGCAAGGAAAAGTCATGAAGAGTCACGAGATCGACGATCGTCCGGACCTCACGCAACAGCAGAAAACCCTCGCCTTCTATCGAAACTGCAAGCAGAAGGAGGCAAAGGCGGTTCGAGTTCGGGACCCCCTCGCGCTGATCGACGACGCAGTCGACGAGGCTCTGGCCGCCGCTGCCGGACCCGATCTCGACCAAGATCTCGCCGCCCAGGGCTTCGATCCGGCCACCCTCGCCCGCAACGCCTTGAGGCTCCGTACTGCTCTTCGAGCCGAGTCCCTGCGCACTTCCGAAGACACCCGGAGCAATTCGCCGAGCGGGTCGGAGAGCCCGCGAGCGAGCGCATCGTCGAGCCCGGTGTCGGTCCAAGAGGCGCCTCTGGCCACCAAGCAGAGGACCCAGCAACGCCCCGTCGGGACGGGGCGCTCCACCCGGTCGCCCGGCTACCTCGGCGGCGCGCTGCAATCCTCCAGGACAAAGCGCTACGTGGTCGGCCTCCGGACCGATCCTCAGCTCGTCGATGAGCGGGCGGCGCTCGCAGAGATCCTCCACCGCGTGCAGTCGAAGAGCGGCCTGGGGGGCAGAATCGGCTACTCGATCGTCTTCGACCCGCTCTGCTCCTCGGAGGCCACGGAGTGCAACAGGCTAGGAGTTGACGGCGAGGCATCGATCGACCTACTGCTGATCTGCCGCTCACCGAAGTCGTTCTCAGCTCCAGCGAGCGAAGCCTCCGGCCTCGCTCTCTTGCGCTCGTCGCCCGACCTCCGCTTCTGGCAAGACGCCGGGAGGCCTCGTACCCTCGTTCTCCTCGGTGCGCTCTCCGGTGCGGCGCGGTCGCCGTCGGCATCGCCGACGGACCGGGCCCTCGACCTACGCCACGCCGACACCGACCGCGAGTCGGTCAGCCTCATTGGTTATGACGATCCGAAGGAACTCGAGCAGATCCTCCTGCGGGAGCTGACGCGGTGGCTCCTCGAGACCCGGTTCGCACTTCAGTTGGGAGGCGGTACCTCGCTGCAAATCGACTACCCCGCGGTGAGGGCGCACACGACCCTCTGCATCGCGTTCGGTGGAGCTGCACTTCTCGGAGACAGCGTTCAGGGGAATCTAGCGGTCGAGCACCTCTGGAACCGGGTCGCCGCGGTGATCGGCGAGTATCAGGCTGCCCTGGGTGGCGTCTTCCTGGACATCGCGTTCTTCCACTTCCAGGGTTTCGACTGTCATCGGCGAGCGGTGCAGGCAGCCGAGCTGCTTCTGCGAACGGTGCCGTCGCTCGTCGACAGAGACAAGGCTGCGACCAACCCGGACGACCTCTCTGTCCGGCTCTGTGTCCACGAGCTTCCTGCGACCACTGGACCGTCCCCGACAGTCCCCGAAGGGCTGGTCTTCCTCGCGGCGCTGACCGAAAGTCCAGAAGCAGATGCGGGCATCCTCGTCACGGCGTCGGTCAGACAACGGCTTCCGGCCGAGCTCTCCGCCCGATTCCGATCCATCGGCCGTTTCTGTGGAGAGCCGCTCTGGTTGTTCGAGAGCAGAGGGCCGACCATCCTTCTCCGCGGCCGGACGATGCGGAGGATCGACGAGTTGGAGAGCCAGATCGTGCGGCTCGAAACCGCGGTTCGGGCAGCGGCGGCACCGGCACGGGCCGTTCTTGATGTGGTCAGTACCGCGGTCGACAAGATCTACGCCCTTCTAGCCTTCCTCGCCAATCGGGCCCAGAGACGCAGGGACAGGGCGCCCGGAGAGCTCGCCGAACTCACCTCTCTCGTCGAGAGCGCCCTCGGTCAGGAAGAGAGGGCTTGGCATCTCATCTCAGAGATGGTCGCCCGGGGCGCCGAATCGACCGATGACGACGCCTGGAAGGCGCCGGTCTACCTCGCGGCAGCTCGGCGCGGCCCGATCGTCGCTCAGCTCCGAAAGGTCGCCGAACCGGCCGGCACGATTCCGACACCGAACGAGCTGCCGTTCCAGGGCGCCAGGATCATCCGAGCAGGAAAGGATCACCGGCTCAACGCCAGCCTTCTAGACGACCTGCGCCACCTGATTCACGGGGACGACCTGGATACCTACTCCACCTTCACTAACCTCGCCTCGAACTTCAAGAGCGAGCTGCTGGCCGTCTTCGGGTGCGGACAGCCCGTGCCGCAGGACGAAATCCGGCAGCTCGGCTCGCGACTATGGATCTTGGTGGACCTGGCCGTCGCGGAAGACGAGAGCGAGCCGCGCCGGGTCGACCGGTGCCTGGTGCCCCAGATCGCTTCAGGGCCCTTCGGGGACGAGCGGTTCGCGGCCTTGTGTAACTTCCTCTTCGATTCACCCAAGGAGGAGACTTGGGGCCCGGAGGACGCGCTCCGCGCTGCCGGGGCGCTGGTGCGTTTCGAGAACGTAGAAACACTCTGGACCTGCCGGCTGCTCACGGCTCGCAAGCCGGTGGAGCGCCTCCAGGCGATCGAACAGGTCGCTTTGGGCCGCCTCTGGAACCTCCTGACCTATCCGCGGACACCCTGGGCTACGGTCGTGACCATCGTCCAGAGATTTGCCAAGGTGCACCTCGAAGGGCACGGCCAGATCTGCTTCGACTGCCTGACATCCCGCTTGGCCCGCACCTTGAACGCCGGCTCCGGGGAGGACCACTCCCTGCCCGAAATCAGGGAAGTCCTCAAGGCATTCGGACAGTTCGATTTCTCCGTCACGACGAGTAAGTTCGAACAGTTGCGCAAGCTCGTTGAGCTCTACATTGATCGAACCGGCGGCCCCGCCCGCCAAGCCGAGGAGTTCTGGCGCGCAGGTGCCCAGGGCGGCGTCCCCGCGAGTGCCCAGCCGGAGAGGATGCCCGAGATCCTCTCCGCGCTCCCCGCCGTGGTCCAACGTCACCTAGCCAGCGAGGGGCGCTACATAGAACACTTCGCCTGTCATCCCGACTACCGTATCGCCCGCGAGACTGCCCGGTTCATCCGCCCCCACCGGCTGCGGCAGATCGTTGCCCCGGGAAGCCTGAACGGCCGGCTGCTGCGCGACCTACTGCGCCAGCCGGGGCTGTGGAACGACCCAGGGGATCTGGAGGTCGTGCTCAACCACCCCAAGTGCGACCCGTTCTTCGCCAATCATCAGCTCAGCCGCCTGAGCCCGCAGGCGCTCCTGCGGATCGTGCGGAATCCCGGCGCCAACCCCCAGATCCGCAGACAAGCCGGGCGCATCATCCACGTCCACGGGTTCCACCCTCGAGGCCGTCCCGGGTCGACACTCGGACGCGCCGGCGGCCGGCAGTGATCCCCGATGACCGCGACGGGACCGCCCCGCCGGGTGGGCCAAGGTCCACCCAACAGGCGCATGGGAACGAGATCCCGATCCTGTACCGGATCGGCGATCTCCGCCCGGATGGGTGGGGCGCCGGGCCCCCGACCGCCGGTATCGTCTGCCGTGAGGGCGTGCCGATGTCGGGCCTCCTGGGGGTGTGGTGCCTCCACCCGGCGCGGACGCCGAACCGTGAGAGCGAGGTGGACCGCCCCGAGCGGGTGTCCACCCCGCGTCGAAGGGAGAACCAACGAGATGCGTAACGTGCTGAGGATGTTCGGCGTCATCGGCTTCGTCCTGGTGGCGACGATCGCCCTGGCTGGCCCGCCCGACATGGTCAAGATCGACCAGGCGGCCAACAAGAAGCCGGGCGTCGAGTTCAACCACAAGGCGCACATGGAGCGGGTGGAGTCCTGCGACACCTGCCATCACAAGAACAAGGGTCTGACCGCCGACGGCGACCTCTCCAAGGTCCAGGCGTGCTCCGAGTGCCACCTCAAGGTCGAAGGCGACACCCCGGACATGACCCAGATGAGCATGAAGAAGAACCCGTTCCACAGCCTCTGCATCAACTGCCACAAGACCGAGGCCAAGGGCCCGACCAAGTGTAACGACTGCCACAAGAGCTAGCGGTCCGCCGCGGACACTGCTCCGCCCGCTCCGCCGCGCGACGACGGTCGCCGGCGGAGCCGGGCACCCTTCCCCGACACCCACCCCGCGGTAGCATCCTCCGCGTGCTCCGACGAATGCTCGACCGGTTCCGGCCCGCGCCGAAGTGGGACGACCCCGTCTACTGGTCCCTCGACCTCGAAACCTCGGGGCTCCAGGCCGGGCGGGACCGCATCCTTTCGGTCGGCATGGTGCCGATCCGCCGCGGTGCCGTCGTCTGGGGCGAGCACTTCTACAGCCTGACCCACCCGGGCTCGTTCGAAGGTCTGACCGACGAGGCGATCGCCGTCCACCACATCCTGCCGGAGGAGCTCACCGAGGCGCCGGCGCTCGACGCGGTCCTGCCGGAGATCGCCCGGCGCTTGGCGGGGGACGGAAGCGTCCTGCTGGCCCACCACGCACGCCTCGACCTCGCCTTCCTGCGGCGGGCCTACCAGGACGCGAACCACCCCTGGCACCGGCTGCCGGTGGTCGACACCCGGCTCCTGATCGCCCGGCTGGAGCAGCGCCGCCAGCGTCTCGAGCCCTACCCCGCCCCCCTGCCCCGGGCGCTCTCCGAGATCCGCGACCACCTGGGCCTGCCGGCGTGCGAGTACCACCACGCCCTGGCGGACGCGCTGGCGACGGCCGAGCTGTTCCTGGTCCTCCGCGAGCGCCTCGGCGCGCCCTCCCTGCGCCAGCTCACCTGACCCCTCACGCGCCTCGACAGCGCGTCCTTTGCCCCAGAGACCCCGGTACCCCCGACCCCCCGGGGCGCGGGAGGTCATCCCCCTCCCCCGCGTGAGAGGGAGGGGGATCGACCGGAACGTCTGAGCGGAGCGTCCAGCGGGCGGGGCGGGTGGACCGTCAGAAGGTGAAGACCTGGAAGTTCAACCAGATCTGGTCGCGGTCCGGCGCCCCGTCCTTGCCGAGCTGGGCCCAGGAGAGCTTGAGGTTGCCCTTGTGACCCAGGAACATGTACCCGAGGCCGACCTGGATCTGGTCTTCGTCCGCGAGGGCCGCGCTGTCGAAGTCGCGCTCCGAGTACTGGACGAACGGCATCAGCTTCGTCGCGGCGTTGTAGTACCCGGCCTCGACCAGCAGGTCGTCCTGCTTCGGCAGGTTGGGCAAGAAGACGTCGCCGTCGTAGTGGATCCAGTCGCCCTGGACGGTGACCGATCCGCCCGGCAGCGGCTGGTCCCAGTAGACGTCGCCGGAGTAGGCGGAGTAGTCGCTCTGGGCGTCGTAGCTCGCGCCGAACGATAGGATGTGCTTGGTCCCCAGGGTCGTGCCGCTGTAGAACAGCCCCTTCTCCGCGTCGAAGACGTTGTAGACCAGCCGGCCGCTATACCGGAACGGGTTGCCGGCGTTGTCTCCCCGCTTGCCCTGGTAGATGCCCGCCCGGTACTCCAGGTGGTCGTCGGCCAGGTAGCCGCGGGCCCGCACGCCGTAGTCCCGGCCGACCCGGGCGTCGATCGGGCCGGACGAGACGAACGAGTACGGCCCGTAGTCCGTCGCCATCAGGGACACCGCCGACTGGTTCGAGTTGTGCGACGTCTCGATCAGCAGCTCCCCCACGTCCAGGTTGAAGGCGTCGCTCTGCGGCTTCCAGGTGACCACGAAGTCCTGGATGTAGATGTCGCCCGCGTTCTTGGTGCCGCCGGCACCCGCCTTGCCCAGGTTCGGAGAGTCCGTCTCCATGAAGAAGCTGAGCTGGTCGTTGAGCTTGCCGCCGGCGAGCAGGCGCAGGCGGCGGAAGAAGAGGTTCTGCTCGGTGTTCTCTCCTGCCGCATCGTCGAGGAGCTCGGCCCGCCCCTGCACCAGGAAGCCGAACTTGATCGAGCTGCTGCCGTCTGCTGTGGCGATCTGCCACTGGGCGTGGGCGGCGGGGACCGCGGCGAACAGCAGGGCCACGGTTGCGGCGGCCAACGTGAGACGACGAAGACCGTGCACGTCCTTCCGATCCATCGGGAGCTCCTTTCGTCCGTGTGAAACAACGCTCACACCAACCGGGCCCGCAGACCCGGGCGACCCGAAACGCCGGAGGCAGAACTTCAGGGAAGTTGATCCGGATTATGCGCGATTGTGGATGGAAAGGGAAGAGCGCGGCCGAGAGGCGCCCCGGGCGCCCTGGAGGGCGGGCGCTATCATCGGCCGGTGAGCGGCAAGAGAGGCAAGCGGCGCGGCGCACCACCGGACGAGCAGGAGCCGGCGGCCTTCCGCGCGGAGATGTCGGACGTCCAGCGCCTCGACGGCCCCGATCCGGTGCTGCGGCGCCGACGGCCGCGCCGCGGCCCCGCACACCCGGCGGCGGCTCTCGGCCCCGAGCCGGTGCGGTTCGAGGTCGAACGGATCGGCCACCGGATCGCGGCGCTCGCGCCGGGCACCGACGGAGCCGTCCTGGGCCGGCTTCGCGGCGGCGAGATCGCTCCCGATCTGACCCTCGACCTCCACGGGTTTCCTGAGATCGAGGCGCGCGGCATGGTCCGCGACACCCTCCGGCGGGCCCGCCGGACCGGCCTGCACTGCGTCAAAGTGATCCATGGCCGGGGCCTGCGCTCGGGCGGCGAGGCGGTGCTCAAGGAGGCGCTGCCCGAGTGGCTGGCCGAGCCGCCTCTCGGCTCCTGGGTGGCCGCCTTCGCCTCGGCGCCGTCGCGCCACGGCGGCCCGGGCTCCACCCTCGTCCTCCTGCGCTCCTAGAAAAGAGAAACGGGAGGCGCGGCGGATGCCGCACCTCCCGTCGTCTTCGAACGTCCCGGACGTCCCGAGGTGGGGAATCCCTCCCCTACGGGCGGGAATCGACCCCGGAATCGGTTCCGGGCCCCTTCTGGGCCCCTTCTGGGCCAGACCAGGGCAGATGGGGGCCAGCGCCGGGTAGGTCCCGTGAAGGAACCTACCCGGACCGGCTCAGAACGTGTAGCTCAGGCCCAGCTCCAGCGAAATCGGATTGATGCTCACCGAGTCGCTGGTGCCGTCGATCGGGTTGGTCGTGTCGATCGAGAAGTCGGTGTAGCGACCACCGAAGTGGAGGCCCCAGCTCCCGTTCGCCGTGAACGGCCAATCGAGACCGATCTGGCCGCCCCAGAGCACGTCGCTGCCGTACTTCTGGGTGATGTTGTTGCCGAACGACGAGTACTTGCCGTCGTCCAGGCTGCCCCAGCCGACGAACGGACCGATGTAGAGGTCGACGCGGCTGTTCGGCGTGAGATGGAAGTTCGGACCCAGAGTCAGCTCCAGGTACCCGAGCTTGTCGTGGTCGCGAGCCCAGGTCTCCCCGATGTCGAGGGTGAAGCCGGAGTTGAGCTGGCCGACCAGGCCGTGCCCTTCGAGGCCCCAGCGGTCGTTGAACAGGTACTCGGCGGCGAGACCGACGCCCCGGCCCTGCTCCAGGTTGCCGTGGCCACGGAACGGCGAGTCGTCGGCGAGGAAGCGCTCACCGCGGACTTCGTCGTCGTCCGGATCGAGCCACGCGCCGAAGCCGCGCACGACCCAGCGGCCCGACACCTCGACGCCGGCCTGACAGGTCGCCTGCTCGCCCGCCTCGTTGGTGGCGGTGCCGACGATCGTGTAGCTACCCGGCGAGGAGAACTCGACGGTCTGGGAGGCGCCGCTGAGCGCGGGCTTCGGAACCGTCTCGCCCTTCTTGTTGTGGACCTCGAGAGCCAGACCGCCCTCGGCCCAGTGGCCGGTCACGTCGACGGACACGGGGTCGCCGGTCTTGGTCTCGGTCGGGTCGACCGCGATCGAGCACTCGGCCGGCGGCGCGGTGCAGACCGGGTTCGCCTTGTCGAAGCTCTTGGTCTCGGTGCAGCTCTTCTCCCCCGCCGAGCGGGTCTCCGAGGAGGTCTCGGAGAGCGACAGGTTGAAGCAGGCCTTGGGCACCACGAACTTGTAGGTGGTGACGGTCTCCGTCCCCTCGGCGGAGGCGGTCGCCGTAAAGGTGTAGCTGCCGGTGTACGGCTCCTCGACCGTCCCGTTCCAGGTGGTGCCGGAGCCGTTGATCAGGGTCTTCGCCCCTCCCGGACCGTCGACGCTCACCTTGACGCCGCGTGAGCTGCCGGACGCGTCGACCGCGATCTGGCCGGTCTCGCCGTTGCAGTCCACGCTCAGGGCGCAGTGGGGGTTGCCCTCTTTACGGTCGGTGACCACCGGGACGGTGATCTCGAAGGCGCCGTTGTTCTTGTCGGTGGCGACGCAGACGTCGCTCACCGCCATCGCCTGATCGTCCTTGCGGAACGCCATCCAGCGCAGCGTCTGGCCCTCTTCGAGGCTGGTCTCGTTGATATGGGTGCCGGATTGAACAGTCTTGAACAGCTCGTCGGCCACGTTGCCCAGGCCCTGCTGCTGAAGCAGCGCCCGCAAGTCGGCTTCGTGGGTCTTGAACTGCTCCTGGAGCGCGATGATCGACTGGGCGCCGTCCTTGGCGAACGGGTGCACGTGCCAGCGCCCGACGCGATGCTCCCCTTCGAAGCCCGGACAGACCTTGGGCTTCGCCATGGCGGTCTCCTGCGCCGGTGACGGGCCGGCCGCGAGCAGGCCCACCGCCACGAGGGCGACTGCTGCGACGAGGATGCGGCTTGGTTTCTTCATGATCCCTCCTGCCTTGATTGCACGGGTCGGATGATCGGAATCCTTCATCTGTCTTGTTGTAAGCAAAGCTCGGGCCGGCTCCAGGCACGGTGACTTGTCGACCGGACAGAGAAGGCCCTGCCGGCCCCCAGGTCCCGAGCCCGCCGCCGGCGGCCTCCTCGGGTTCTGCACTTTCGAACGTCCGTACGCCAGACACACCGGCGGCGAGGCGGTGACGACCCCCCTCGCGCGGTGCTTCCGGAGCCATGTCCCCATAGAGTGTAACGGAAGGACGTAGAAAGCGCGCGCATTTGTTACGCGGGTGCCCTCTCCCGCCGGCTCTTCCCGATCGCCGCGACGCCTCCGCGAAGCGCGCCCCCCTCGCCCCCCGACATGCGCACTTGACGACAATTTAAAATTCTCTCTCCTGATCAGTCCCGGGAACGCCCGCTCTTGCACTCAGGGAGTTGAAGGACCAATGCCGCGCGCTGGAAACGCGGTCAGGAGACTAGAACCGATGCGATCGACCCACACCCATCCGTCGCAGAACCAGATCACCGATCTGGCCCGGGGTGCCCATTCCGGAAGCGCGCCGCTCCGAACCCGATCAGGCCTGGCCGTCCGCCAGAGCGAGCCGACCCCGGTCGCCGTGCCCGACGTTTCCGCGCGTGCGCACCTCAAGGACGGCTGCCCCCGGTGCGCCACCGCGCTGCGCCAGGCGGCCCGGGAGGCGACCCCGGCCCTCCGGACCCTGATCCGCCGGACGATCCTCGCCGAGGACGCGCCCGACACGGCAGCCTTCTCGGAGCTGGCCAGCCGGACCGTCGCCTGGGCGACCCTGCTCGATGCCGAGCGGGCCGCCGCGGTCGAGCTCGAAGACGCTCTCCTGGCCCTGCCCCTCGGCGAGCGCGCCGAAGCGGTCCGCACCGGCAACCGGTTCCGCAGCCTGGGGCTGATCCACCACCTGATGGAGCACGCCCGCAAGGAAGGCTTCCGCGACCCGGCCCGCGCCCGCTGCCTGGCCGAGCTGGCGGTCGAAGCGGCCGAATCCCTCGACGACCAGGCCTACCCCGTCCCGATGGTCGCCGAGGCCCGCGCCATGTCCTGGGCGGTGCTCGGGAACTCCCTGCGCCTGGTCTCCGACCTGTTCGGCTCCGAGCGCGCCTTCCACTCCGCCCGCAGCCACCTGGAAGCGGAGTCGATCCACCCCGTGGTCCGGGCCGACGTCCAGACCCTGCTCGCCAGCCTGCGCATCGACCAGACCCGCTACGCGGAGGCGATCGAGATCCTCGACCAGACGGCGAGCGTGTACCGGCTGTTCGGCGAGCCGCAGTCGGAAGGGCGGGCGCTGATCAAGCTGGCCAAAGCGGTCGGAGAAGGCGGCGATCCCGATCGCGCGGTGGCTCTCCTGGAGGCTGCTGAGGAACTGATCGACTCAGACGAGGATCGCGAGCTCGTGCTCGTCGCCCGTCAAGCTCGCACGACACTGCTCAACGCTGCTGGGAGAGTGCAGGAAGCTGCCGAGCTTCTCCGACGGACCACGCCCGAGTATGAGGCGACAATCGACAATTTCTCCCTCCGCCAGCGCCTTGACTGGGTAGGTGCCCGTATAGCTCATTCGCTGGCCGAGTACGATCGCGCGGAGGCCGAGTATCTGGCGGTTCGGCGGCGGTTCGAAGAGCATGAAGAGGTCTACGATTTCGCCCTCGTCAGCCTGGACCTGGCGGTGCTCTACATGGAGCAGAGCCGCAGCGAGGAGGTCAGAGCGCTGGCGCAGGAGATGCTGCCGATCTTCACCTCGAGAAGAATCCACCAGCACGCCCTCGCGGCACTCGTACTCTTCCAACGTGCAGCCGAAGCGGAGACCGCGACCGCGGTCTACATTCGCGACCTCGCGGTCTTCCTCCAAAGAGCCCGAAACAACCCCTATCTCACCTACGAACCGCCCCCTCTACGCTGATCCAGAAAATAGTACGCGTCCCCTCTAATGGTTCAATCGCACTAGGTGATACGGACGGTCCGTCTTTTGGCAGGTGTACTGCAAGGAGGCGGGCCGTGGATACCGCCCTGGGTGATGCTTCGCTTCACCTAGGGAGAGGAGGAGGACGATGCGACGCATTCGCCCTTGGGTCATCAGCGCTCTGTCTGGCGCGCTGATCGTGCTAACAGCTTCAGCTATCTCGGCAGCACCCCAGCGAAAACCCCAGTCAAACGCGGAGTCTCCCAGGGCCGTAACGTCACGGGACTGGTTCCAGACCCTGATCCAGCACCTGATCTTCTCCCATTGGTTCGTCCCTGCGGAGGGGTCCGGTGGAGAGGGCGGAGTGCCACGTGCCCAGCGTGATGGCGCGACGGCACCTGCCCTGGTTCCAGCAGCAAATGTCACCACGTCCACCTCCTGCTCCGGAGCCACCACCGAGAACGGCTGCGTAGCGGATCCCGACGGTTGAGGGGGTCGATACCGATCGGAATCGGGCGATAGGACTGTCGCTCTCGCCGCGCCCCGGAATGGCGCCGCCCTTCCGCCCGTTGATCATCGAGGAACCCCACCAGGCCCCGTGCGCCGCGCGAGTTGACAGCGGCGCACGGGAAGCCCTACCCTGGGACGTTGTCCGCTCGGGGCGGGAGCTCTTGGCCGCCGGGGAGCTCTCGCGACCGAATCGCAGATAGCCCGACGGGCCTCGTCACCGCCGCGGGGCTTCTGGGCACGACGACAAGGAGGCCTTTTGGCTAAAGAAGAACCACTTGAGTTCGAAGGACGGGTCGACGACGTTCTCGGGAACGGCAACTTCCGGGTGCTGCTCGAGAACGGGCACGAGGTCTTGGCGCGCATCGCCGGCAAGATGCGCCGGTTCCGGATCCGGGTGCTGCCCGGCGACCGGGTCAAGCTCGAGGTGTCGCCGTACGACCTGAACCGCGGTCGGATCGTCTACCGCTACCGCACCTGATCCCTCCCCCTTTCCGGACCGGGCCCCGCAAGTCCGCAAGGCCAGGCCGGCCCACCTCCTCCCCCCTCTCGCGACCCTCGGGCGTCGGACGCGGCGCCCGAGACCGGATCAACCGAGCCGCTGCTGGACGCGCTGTTGGAGTGCGCGTTCGTCGTCCCGCGTCAAGGAGAGCGACGCGGTGAACAGGGCGAAGGCGACCAGCTCCTGGAGAGCGTGCTCGACGATCTCGACCCGGTCGCGCACCTGGAGCCCTTCGAGCACCGAGGCGATCTGGTAGGGATCGACGGTCAGGCGCTCGGTCAGCGCCGGACCCAGGTACTGCTCGAGGTCGCTCCCCTGGACCCAGCGGTTGAGCTCCCCGTGGAGCCGCTTGAGCTCGCCGTTCTTGCCCAAGGCCGTGGTGATGTCCTGGAGCGCCTCGGCGAACGGCTCGACCAGCCGCCGCGCCGTCTCTTCGAGGTTGTGACGCGGCGAGCGGAGGTCGACGCAGTCGCGCCGGACCAGCTCGTAGACCACGGCCATGGTGCCGAACCGGCCGAGCCACGACTCCCGCGAGATCTCGCGGACGCTCCGTGTGCCGTCGCAGAAGCCGAGCACCCGGCGCTCCCGCGGCCCGAGCCGGGTCACCTCGATGCCCGACCGGACCTCCGGGCAGAGCAGCAGGTCGGGCACCAGCTTCTCGAACTCGGCGTACCGATCGAGCCGCTCGGCGGCGTCGAAGAGGAGCTGCTGCATGGAGATGTGGGCGGTCACCGACGCGCCGGTCGCCCACCGCTCCCCCACCGTGAACAGGTAGCAACCCTCCCGGTCCAGGGTGGCGGAGAACAGGATCTCCGTCATCTGGCGCTCCAGGTGCTCGAACAGCTCCTTCTCCTGGAGCAGGCCCTGGCGCAGCATCGCCTCGCCGAACCGCTGGTCGGACTTGGGCCAGCGCTCGACCTCCTCGGACTCGGACGGCGACAGCACGCCGAGCCGGAAGAGGACCTTGTTCAGGCGGTCCTCAGGGTCGTCGCTCTGGGCGAAGCGGAGCGCCCCTTTGTCGATGCCGAGCACCCTGTGGGAGGTCGGGCCGTAGACGTGCAGGGCGCCGGTCCAGCGGGAGGCGACGATCATGTTGACCACTTCGAGGACCGTGTTCTCGAACAGGATCTCGCCGGACATGAGGATCCGGTCCTCCGGCCCGTCGATCGCCGCGCCCGCCTCCCGGCGCAGGACCAGGAGCTGGGGAGACCTGCCGATCGGCCGATACCGGCCGACGAGCTCGCGCAGATCTTCGCGTTCCTCGCCCTCTTCGACCAGGATCAACCGCTCTGGGTCCATGACGTCGCTCCAGTCCACAGTGGAGGGCTCAAGATATCACGAAACGCTTTGTCCGCAACGGTTTCGAGAGTGTCACCAGTCAGGCGGACCAGGCTTCGCCGAGGGCGCGCACGAAGTTGGCGCCGAGGATCTTCTCGATCACGCGGTCCGGCCGTCCGCGCCGCGCCATCTCGGCCGCGATCAGGTCCATCCGCCGCTCGGAGTTGAGCGCCGCGATGAACGGCGGGCGGTCCGGGCTCTCCCCGGGGGCGGAGATCCCCATCCGCCGCCTCTCCTCCACCTCCTCGCGCAGCGCCTTGCGGTACTCCGGACCGTCGTCGACCGGCACCAGGCCCTGGTCGCTGCCGATGCCCACGTGGTCCTCGCCGCAGACGTCGAGGGCGTGGTCGAGGTGGGCGAAGAGCATGTCAGTGGTCAGCTCGCCGGTGCCGCCGTCCAGGAACGGCATCAGGTAGATGCCGACCACCCCTCCCTTGTCGGCCACCGCCCGGAGCTCGGCGTCGTCGTTGTTCCGCGGGTGGACGTAGACCGCGTTGCAGCCGGTGTGGGTGATGAACGGCGGGCGCGTCGCGGCGGCGATGCCCTCGGCCGCGGTGCGCTGCCCGGCATGGCCGAGGTCGACCGCGATGCCGAGAGAGCCCATGCGCTCGACCGCCTCCAGGCCGAGGCGGGAGAGGCCGGCGTTGCCCGGCTCGAGGCAGCCGTCGCCGTAGAGGCTGCGGCCGTTGTAGGTGAGCTGCATGATGCGCGCACCGAGGCCGCGGAACAGGTCGAGCCGGTCGAGGTCGCCAGCGAGCATCTCGGTGCTCTGGAACCCGATCACCACGCCGAGGCGCCCCTCCCGCTGGGCGCGGGTGAAATCGTCGGCCGTGCGCACGATGAGCAGCCGGTCGCGGTTCGCCTCGACCATCCGATCGAGCGCCGCGATCCGCCGGACCGCGTCCTCGAACCCTTCACCCGGCGCCGGCACCGTCATGTTGAGGGCGGTCATACCGCAGCGGGCGATCGCCGCCGCCAGGGCCTCCGGGAGGGTCGTCCCGTCGCCCGTCTCATCGAAATCGAGCCCGGACAGCCCGTCGAAAACCACGGCGTCGCGGTAGCCGCTCCAGGCGTCGGTGGCCGGTGCCGCCGCGCTCCTCGCTCCGCCGGTCGCGGCGCGTGCCGAGCGGTCGACCGCGCCGAGAGCCGCCAGGGCGACGCCACCGCCGACGACGGCCCGGCGAGTGAGGCCTCCGCTCTCCAGGTCCGGGCGCTTCATGGCCGGCGGCTCCCGAGCTTGCGGCGCAGGGTCTCCATGCGCCGCCGGTTGACGCCCAGGTCCCAGTAGCCGGTGCGCGAGGCGGAGCGGAACCGGATCACGCCGGCGTCCGCGTCCACGACCAGGTCGACGTCGTCGACGAAGCCGAACAGGCTGGACTTGAACTCAGCGTGGATCCGGCCGCCGGCGCCGTCCGTACGGTCGGCGACGCGCCCCCCCATCGCCTGGATCGCCGAGATCAGCCGGCGAGCCGTCTCCTCCGGCGGGCCGGTGAACGGGATCGGCGCGATCCGGTGGGTCGCGTCCCGCGCCTCGGTCGAGACGCAGTTGGGGCTGTCGGGGCAGGGCGGCAGCACGGTCTGTTCGGTCATCGGGCCTCCTCTGACCGCCGACTTTAGCGCGCTTCGGCGAGCCCGGCGGCCTGGTGACGCGGTCGGAGGGCTCCCTGGTTTGGAGCGGAGCGATCCGCGTCACCGACGCCCGTGCGCTCCGCCTGCACCTGGCGGGTGTCGACCTGCCCGCCGGCGCCCGGGCCTGGAGCTACGCCCCCGGGGCGGAGGCCGTCGCGCTTCCCGCCACCATGCTCACCCGCCACGCCGAGGGTCCCGACCGCGGTCTGTGGACCGGCCTGGCCTCCGGCGGCACCCTCTGGCTCGAGGTCTCGGTTCCGGTCGGAGCGCTCGGCCCAGCCCGCGGGGCCGCCTTCGCCCTCGACCGGGTCGGCGAGATCGTCGCCCTCGATCCCCAAGGGCGCCCGCTCACCGGCGACGCGGCGCCCACCGACCGGACCTTGATCCAGAAGATGGACGGGTGCTACGTCGACGCCTCCTGTGCCGAGCACGACCACGCGACCGAGATCGACCGGGCGCGGGACGCGGTCGCCCAGATTGTCTACGAGGCGGACGAAGGCGGCTTCTTCGTGTGCACCGGTACCTTGGTGGCCGACGCCGATCCGCTCCGGGAGGCGCAACGGGCGTTCCTGTTGACCGCCAACCAGTGCGTCGACAGCAAGGCCGAGGCCGAGAGCATCTCCGCCAACTTCCGCCATCGAACCCAGAGCTGCGGCGGCTCGGTCGGACAGGCCGACCAGATCGTCGGGGCCGACCTGCTCAAGACGATCGAGAGGACCGACACGACCCTGGTGGAGCTCTCCGGCCTGCCCCCGAACCCGACGTTCGTGCCGTTCAAGACGGAGCGCCTGGGGTACGACGAGCTCGTCGACGTGCTCGGACATCCTCTCAACCGCCCGCTCAGCTACTCGCGCCACAAGGTCGCCTCGGGCGTGGCCTGCGACGTCGACCCGTGGGTCGCCACCCTCGACGCGGTCGGCTGGTCGGCATCTTGCGCGGTTCCTGCACGGACGCCACCTCCACCACCACCTTCTTCGGGCGCTCGGAGGTCTTCCTGCGCATCGTCGGACCGAAGGGGAACGGCTTCCTCTGGCCGACCCTGGTCAAGTTCACGACCGCGCGGGTGCTCATCACCATCCGCCAGATCAGCACCGGCCAGGAGCACGTCCACCCCCACGGGTAGACTCTGCTCATGCCCTCGACCCGATCCGCCGCCTGGCGCCGGCTCCTGCTGCGGCCTCGTACCACCCTCTTCACCCTCCTCCTGCTGGCCGTCGGCGTCGGCCTGCCGACCGCCCTGTTCAGCCTGCTCGACGGTGTCCTGCTCCGGGGTCTGCCGTTTCCCGAAGGCGACCGGGTCGTGCGGGTGGCGACGCGGGAGACCCTCGACCGGCCGGTCCCTGGTGGGGACTTCGATGCGCTCTGCCGGGCCGGCGCGTCCATGGGCGAGACCGACCACCCGGCCCTGGACGCGGTTGCCGGCGGCCTCTCGGTCAACACGGTCGTCACTCGTCCCGGCGTCGGGTCGAAAGGGATGACCGGCACCTACGTCACGGTCGACCTCTTCCACCTGCTCGGCGTCCGCCCGGTCCTCGGCCGGGACTTCACGCCCGCGGACGCCCGTGCCGGAGCGCCGGGCGTGGTGATCGTCAGCGACCGGCTCTGGCGGCGCTGGTTCGGTGGCGACCCCGACGCGCTGGGCCGGACGGTGATCGTCAACCGGGAGCCGATGACCGTGGTCGGCGTGATGCCGCCCGGGTTCCAGTTTCCGGTCCGTCAGGAGGTCTGGATGCCTCGGCGAGACGAAGGGTGGCTGACCCGGGCCGGGGTCTTCGCGGTCGGCCGGCTCGCCCCCGGTGTCACGGCCGAGGAGGCGGCGGAGGCCCTGGCGCCACTGGCGGGCCGCCTGGACGAGGAAGAGCCCCTGCCCGAAGGCCCGGACGCCACGCGCCGGATCACCGTCGAGCCGTACGTCGAGAGCCTGGTACCGCCCGAGGTCGAGCGCTCCCTCCGGCTGATGCTCTGGGCCGTGCTCGGCGTCCTGCTGATCGCCTGCGGCAACATCGCCGGCCTGCGCCTCGGGGACGCCCTCACCCGGCAACGAGAGCTCGCCGTCCGCCGGGCGCTCGGCGCCCGGGCGACTCAGTTGCTGCGGCCCCTGCTGGGCGAAGCGCTCGTGCTGACCGTGGTCGGCGCGGCGGCCGGTCTCGGCCTCGCCTGGGTCCTGGTCCACGGCGCGGCGCAGACGATTCTCCGCGGGAGCATGATGCAGCGCCTGTTCTGGGTCGACGTGCGCCTCGACGGGCGGGCCTGCGCCTTCGCCGTCGCGGCCGCCGCGGTGGCCACCCTGCTCGGCACCCTGCCGCCGGCGCTCTGGTCGATCGCCCGCCACGACCTGCAAGACGGCCTCGCGCTCGGCTCCGGCAGGGTCGCCGGCGGACGACGGGGGATCCGCCTCGCCGGCTCCTTGGTGGTTGCCCAGGTGGCGCTCTGCTTCGTCCTGGTCTCGTCCTCCGCCCTGCTGGTCGAAAGCGGCGGGGCGCTCCTCTCCAGGGCGCCCGGGTTCGCGCCGGACGGCCTGGCGCGGGTGCTGGTCAACCCGTTCCAGGCCGCCTGGAAAGGACCGGACGCACCGCGCGCCTTCTGGAACCGCCTGCTGCCCCGCCTGGAGGAGGACCCGGCGATCGTCGGCGTCACCCTGGCGAGCGGCGTGCCCTGGGGCACCGGCGAGGGCGAGAGCTCCGTCGGGGTGAGGACAGGCGCGGAGACGGCCGACCGGGCGGGCCTGCCCCAGGCCGGGTTGCTCCGCGTCCGG
The DNA here is from genome assembly GCA_963843755.1 of uncultured Acidobacteriota bacterium. Taxonomy (GTDB): domain Bacteria; phylum Acidobacteriota; class Thermoanaerobaculia; order Multivoradales; family DATKCC01; genus CAWJLS01. The sequence goes on along the minus strand of CAWJLS010000005.1, from coordinate 26,284 downwards.
CCGGGGTTCTTCGAGACCCTGGGGCTGCCGGTCGTCGCCGGGCGAGCGCTCGAGCCCCAGGACGCCGAGGTCGCGGAGGTCGCCGCCGGCGACTCCCGCCCCGCGGGCACGGCAGCCGCCGGCGCCATGTCCGAAGACGGCCAGACCGCCCCCCCGCCGGAGCTGCCGGCCGTGGTCAGCGCCACCTTCGCCCGCCACCATTTCGGTCGCCATCCCCTGGACCGTTCCGTGGAGCTGGTCGATGACCGGAGCGGGCCGCCGACCCGCGCCCGGGTCGTGGGGGTCGTCGCCGATCGCACCGTCCCGGAGGACACGATCTACCTGCCTCTCTCGCCGGCCACCCACGTCAGCACGTTCCTGATCGCCCGGGGCCGGAGCGGGGCCGCCCCCGACGCCCAGGATCTGTTCCGCCGGATCGACCGCGCGGTCGCCGGCACCGATCCGCTGGTCGCGACCCTCGACCCGGCCACCTACCTGGACGACCGGGCCGAGACCGTCTGGGTCGAACGCCGCCTGGCCGAGCTGTTCTCCCTGTTCGCCGTGACCTCGCTGGTGCTTTCCGCCCTGGGGCTCTTCGGTGTCGCGCTGCTGTCACTGCACCGCCGCGTCCGCGAGCTCGCGGTCCGTTCAGCGCTCGGCGCCCAGCCCGCGGACCTGCGCGGGCTGCTGATCCGCCAGGGGCTCACCTGGATCGGCTGCGGCCTCGCCGGTGGCGCCGGGCTCGCCTGGTTCAGCCACCGGCTGCTCCGCGCCTTCCTTCACGGCGTCGCGCCGTGGGACCCGACACTCCTCGCCGTCTCGGCGGCGCTCGTCACCCTGTCGCTCCTGGCCGCCGTCGCCGGCCCCGCCGGTCGCGCCGCCCGCACCGATCCGGCGACGGCCCTCGTCGCAGACTAGTCAGTGCCCGGCCGGGTGCCGGGGCTTGCGGCAGATGAGCACCGAGTAGTAGGCCGCCGCGCCGCGGGCGAGGTGCTCGCGCTCGGCCTCGATGATCCGTGTCAGCAGTGCGTCGCGTCGGTCGCTGCCGTCGGGGTCGCCGAGGGCGTCGAGCCGCAGGTGGGGAACGATCACGCTGAGGAAGTTGCCGCCGTAGGGGCGCTCCTCGACCACGTCGAACAGCGAGCGGAGGGTCGGGAGGATCTCGGCGGACCGGATCGCCTCGGTCGGATCGCGCCAGTCGACCGGTACCTGGAGCCGGGGCCGCCGGCGGAGCTCCCGCGGCAGGGACCGGAAGAAGGCGTCCGCGTCGGAGAGCAGCTCACGACGCCACCCGGCGCGGGAGGGGCCGACGTACTCGTCGACGTAGAGCAGACCGTCGTCTGCGAGGGCATCACGCACCGTGCCCAGGCAGTCTGCCAGCGATTCGACGTGGTGGAGCGCCTGGTGGAAGAAGGCGGCGTCGTAGGAGGCCCGGTCGAGCCGGAGGCGGTTGAGGTCGTCCCTCCGGTACTCGATGCCCACCAGGCCTTCGGCCTCGGCCAGCCGCCGCGCCCGCTCGAGCGCCGCCCGCGACAGGTCGATGCCGAGGATCTCCCCGCCCAGGCCCTTGCGCACCAGGTCGCGCTCGAGCGGACCGTCACCGCACCCGAGAACGACCGAGCGGCGGAGGCGCCTCGGCCCCAGCCACTCTTGGAGCCAGGTGATGGGCCAGACGTCCGGAGAGCCGGTGACGGACTCGTTGACGTAGCGGCGCACCGCCCGCTCCGCCAACCACGTCCGCGGCCCCCCGGAGGCGAAGGCGCGGCCCCAGAACCATCCACCGACCATGGCTCGCAAGCGCTGCATGGGGACGCATTGTAGCGACTGCCTCCCCGCTCTGCCGCGCGCGGGGCCCGCGGTCGGAAACGCCGTCGGCTAGCAGCCCGTGGTGAAAGTCCACATGGTCGCGCGCATGGGTCTTGCGAGGCGGATTCAAGGCGCGAGGAGGAAGCGATGCGGTGCCTCGTATCCGGCCCCATGGCGTCCGCAACGCAACCGTGCGGACTTTCACCACGGGCTGCTAGGCGCCGACCACCACGTCCATGAGCTCGGACTCGAGCACCTTGAGCGCGTGGCGGGCCATCGCCAGGTTGGCCTTGTCCCGGTCGAGAGCCACGTAGATGAACAGCGACGTGGTCGGCACCAGGCGGATCAGGTGGTACTGAGTGGAGAGGCTGATGAGGATGTCCTCGATCTGGTTGTCGAGACCGAGCGTCTTGGCGGCCGACATCTTGGCCTTGACCACCTCGCTGTTGAGCGCTCCGGCGAGCTCGGCGTCGAACCCCGAACGCATGGAGCGGGCGCTGAGCGCCATGCCGCTGTCGTAGTCGCTCACCGAGGCGGCATAGGCACCAGCGATGCCGAGTGCTTTATCAATCACGTCGTCCAGGTTTGCCATTTTATTTCTCTCCGTTGGTCTCTCGAATTATTCCGCCTTCGGCCCCTTCGGCACTCGGCGGCCTACGGCGAATCGTCCCCGCGAAATCTGCCGGCACCAGCTCGGTCCCAGCTTCCACCAGCAGACCTCGGGATGCGGAGCCTCTCACTTCTGGACAGTCGAAGTCAAGACTTGGACAACTTAATAATTAGTACAGAAATAAGCATTCATGATTCATCTCTCGGGCCGGAGGGTCCGGATGGCCAGAGCCACCCCTCTCGCCGGGGAGGAGGTCGACCACGGAGGAGACGAAGACGCCGGCGAACGTCCCGTCTCGGGCAGATTCGGCACGCTATTTCGTAGGGAGAAGAATGAACAATCTCCAAAACGAAGCAGCGCCCCCCGCCATGCAGCCGGCGGAGCGTCGACCGCACGTGGTCCTCCGGTCACGTGACGTTGCGCCCGACCGCGGTGGGCGCACAACCACTAACGGCCCCGATCGGGACCCAAGGAGCAAAGTATGACCTCTCAAGTCGGCAGAACCTGTCTCGTCGCCGCCCTCCTCCTGGTGACGCTGACCGCCGTCGCCCAGGCATCGCCCATCGCCTTCGAGGAGACCAGCGCCGCCATCCCCTTCCTCTCCCAGATCGTACAGTTCGGCGGTTCCGGTCTCGCCGGAGCCATCTGGTTCGACTACGACCGCGACGGCAGGGTCGACCTCTTCCTGCCCAACGGCGCCGGCCAGGCCAACGCCCTCTACCACAACGACGGAGGCGGAGCCTTCAGCGACCGGGCCGCCTCGGCCGGGATCGCCGCCAGCGTCGGCATCGGCGGCGGCATCGCCGCGGATCTCGACAACGACGGCTACCAGGAGCTGATCCTGATCGGCGACCGCAATATCTTGACCCTCCCCGACACCATCAACGTGGTGCTCTACAAGAACAACGGCGACGGCACCTTCACCGACGTCACCGCCGGCGCCGGCCTCGACAGCCTGGACAGCAGCGTCTCGCTCGCCGCGGGCGACATCGACAACGACGGCGACCTCGACCTCTTCTTCGCGGCCCCCGGCTCCGTCGCGCTCCAGCGCCAGGACGAGAACCGGATGTACCGCAACGAGGGCGGGCTGCACTTCACCGACGTTTCCGCGGCGGCGGGGGTCAACACCAGCCTCGGCGGCTGCGTCGCCACCTTCTCGTACTACGACGACGACCCGTACATCGACCTGTTCGTCGCCAACTGCGCCGACATCCACCTCGGGCTGACGCCGATGGAGCTGTTCCACAACAACGGCGACGGCACCTTCACCAACATCGCGCCGTCAGTCGGCATGGTCGAAAACGGCCTGCTCATGGGTCTGGCCTTCGGCGACTACGACAACGACGGCGACGTGGACATCTTCGTCTCGAACGCCGGCGACGCCCCGCCGGCCGGCGTGCTGCCCCATCCGTTCTACCGTCACGAGAGCGACGGCACCTACACCAACCTCGACTCGTTCCTCAACACCGGGCAGTACCGCTGGGGTTGGGGCAACGCGATGATGGACTTCGACGACGACGGCTACCTCGACCTGTTCTTCACCGGCGCGTTCCCGAGCCCGTTCGATCCGTCGGTCTTCCTCGGCCCCAACGGCGAGGGCAACCCGGGCGTGCTCCTGGGCAACAACCACGACGGCACCTTCACCGACTTTTCGGCGAACCTGGGCCACGACTTCCGGCACGACTTCTCGAGCGGCGTGGCCGCCGCCGACTACGACGACGACGGGTACGAGGACCTGGTGGTGATGGTGACCCTCGCGCCGCCACTTTCGGCGAGCGGTCAGCCGGTTCTGCTGCACAACCGGGGCGGCCACAACCGGTGGCTCAAGGTGCGCACCGTCGGCACGATCTCGAACCGCGACGGCGTGGGCGCCCGGGTCACCGTCCACACCCACGGCCTCAACCAGCTCCGCGAGGTCTATGCCGGCTCGAGCCTCTCGTCGATGCACTCCCAGACGCTCACCTTCGGCCTCGGCCACAAGCACCGGGCGACCGTCGACGTGCTCTGGCCGAGCGGGTACAAGAACCGGCTCTACAACGTGCCGGCCGGCAGCCACCTCACCTTCCCCGAGGTGCCGTGCAGCTTCGACGACCCCGGGCAGAGCCTGCACCAGCTCGTCCGCTGCGAGGTCACGGCGCTCCAGGAGCTCCACCGGGCCGGTCTCGTCGAGCCGCGGCTGGCGGGCCGGCTCCTGGGGAGCGCCATTCGCGCCTACCACGAGAGCCACTGACACCGCCGTTCGCGGCGGCGCCTCCGTCGCTCGGCGATCCGCGGGCCGCTCACCGGAGCGGCCCGCGGAAGGCGGAGCCGCTCAGAGTGGGAAGCAGATCGGGTAGGTCGGCACGTAGTACGGCGAGCAGAGGTTGTTCGGCGGCGGCAGCTCGTACCAGCACGTCTCCGTATAGGTCGTGTTGGAGATCAAGGTGGTGGTCGAGCTCCCGTCGCACTGGGTGACCGTGCGCCAGATCTTGAGCCGCACGGTCCGGCTCGAGAGCTGGTGGATCGCGCCGGTGCCGGCGAAGAACCCGAAGTAGCAGCCGAACTGGTTGTAGAAGGTCTGGCTGACGAGGGTCCTGGTGCTCTCGTCGTGGGTCGTGGGGCAGATCGGGCAGCCCAGCACGCAGTCGTTGTAGTACGTCTCGCAATACTCGCAGCTCCCCCGCGGATCGCAGCGATTGAGGTAGCAGTCGTAGCGCTCGTCGTCACAGTGCTGGACGCAGTCGGGATCACGGCCGTCCTCGTAAGACTTCGGGAGCAAGCGGTTCGGCCGGGTGCCGACCAGGATGTCCAGGCGCTGCGTGTCGCCCACCGGCTGGACGGTCGCGGAGGTCAACGCGGCGGTCTCCTGCTCGACGTCGGCGAACGCGATCTCGTCGAGGCTCTGGTCGTCGAGCGACAGCTTCACCTGGACGCTCCCCGGGGTCGCGGCTTCCAGCGCCTCCAGGAGCTCCCGCTGGTTGAACGGCTCGGCCACCAGCGCCACCACAGAGCCGTCGGGCAGACCCGCCGCCAGCTCGATCTCCTGGCGCACCACCGCCCTGTCGTTCGCCCGCACCTCGACCCTGAGGACCGAGGCACGGTCCACCGGCAGCCCGTCGGGCAACGCGTAGAGGAGCGGAGCCGTGGTCCCCTGCGAGACCTCCGGGACCGGGTTCAGGTGCTGCAACCAGCTCGTCGGCGACGCCGGCAGCAGCTCCGCCGCCTGCACGGCACTCCAACCAGTCGCGAGAATCACCAAGCAGACGACGGCCAGATGGCGCGGAAACGGTGTTCCCTTCTTCATCACCCTTCCTCCTTGTTGGGTACCGAATATCCAGCGATTTAGAAAGTGTTCTCTAGCGTCAAAGCTTATTCTCGGCGGTGCGCGGATCAACCGCCCGGGAACACGGTCTTTGCCCCGCCCCGCCGCCCGGGACACCCGGGCCACGGACCGCCCCGGCGTGCTGGCCCCCAGAGCGGACCGGGGGACTTCGACCCGCTGCGTGAGGGATACCGGCCTGCCGAAGCGTCCTGTCGCCAACGCCGCGAGCCGCCACACGTCCGGTCCGGCAGCGTCAGGCGACGCCACGGTCAACCAGCCATTAAACGACGACCGACCAGAACGAGCAGGGGTGCCCGACGCTGTTCCGTCCGGGCGCCTCGGAGAGGAACCCGATGTCGAAACGACCGAAGAGCTCCACAGGCGCCTGTGCCGCTGCGCCGAACTCCGTTGGACGACCGGGCCGGCCACAGGAGCGCCGGCCCCGGACAGCCCTGGCCGCCATCGCGCTCCTGACCTCCGCCCTCCTGGCGTCCACCGCCGGGGCGCGCGTGCTCGAGCAGGAGGGCCCTTGCACGACCGACGTCCAGACCGACGCGCCCCGGGACATCTCGGTCCTGAACGACGGCGGCACGAACTTCCTCGCGGTGGCCGACAGCGGCAACGACCGCGTCTACGTCGGGTACGGCTCCCCGAGCAACTGCATCTGGCGGATCGGCACGACAGGGACGGGCGACGGCCAGCTCGACGATCCGGCCGGCGTGGTGCTGGACAGCGAGGGCTACGTCTACGTGGCCGACACCGGCAACGGGCGCATCCAGAAGTTCGACACCTACATGGGCAAGGCGACCACCGATCCGCTGGGGTTCGAGCTGGTCTTCGACAGCGTCTCCGGGTCCGGCTCCTTCGGGTTGAGCGCGCCTGAAGGCCTCGGCACCTATCTCGATGACGGCCTCGACCAGATCTACGTCGCCGACACCGGCAACCGCCGGATCGTGGTCTTCGGCGCGAGCGGCACCTTCATCCAGGCTTTCGGCGAGGAGGACGCGGACGGCGACCTCGAGACGTTCGAAGGCGGTACCTTCTTCGACCCGGCGGACGTGGCGGTGTGCGGCGGCAATGGCCCCCATCCGGGGCGGATCTACGTCCTCGACCGGGGTGCAGGGCTCGTCCAGGCGTTCTCGCCGCTCGACGACGGCCCGAGCTTCCTGTACGCCTTCGGCCGCCCGGGGGACCAGCTCGGCGAGCTCGACGCGCCGTCGTCGATCGGCCTCGACATCAACTGCAACGTCTACGTCGCCGACACCGGCAACGACCGGGTGCAGATCTTCACCCCGGAAGGGCGCTTCCTGGAGCAGCTCGACGCCGCGTCGGAGCCGACCGGCGTCGCGGTCGGCAACCGGCTGTTCGTCTCCAAGGAGGGCAGCGACAGCGTCGCCCGCTACGAATACATCGACTGGGACACGAACGGTGACGGCAACATCGACGACGACGGCGACGACCTGCCCGACCTGTGGGAGGAAGAGGGCATCGACTTCGACGGCGACGGCACCGCCGACTTCCTGCTACCGGGCGCCGACCCGCGCCACAAGGACGTCTACGTGGAGGTCGACTTCGCCGGCGGCGAGGAGCCGGTACCGGTCCCCGGCCGCCCGGACCTGGCCGACAACCTCGAGCTGGTGGAGCGGGCCTTCGACGACGCACCGGTGTCGAACCCCGACGGCTCGACGGGTATCCACCTGCACCTGGAACGGGGCGACTCGATCGCGGGGCTCGCCGGCAAGGGGATCGTCTTCGACGTCTCGCCGCCGCTGCCCGCGGGCCTCACGACCTTCCCGCTCTACTTCCCGAAGATCAAGAGCGACTATTTCGGTTCGCCCGCCCAGCGCATCGCGCCGAACGCGGTCAACCTCCTTGCGGCCAAGGAGCTGGTCTACCACTACGCCGTCTGGGGATTCGGCCTGTGCTCGACGGTTCCCCTGCCGATCACACCGACCAGCCAGTGCACCGCCCTGTTCCCCAACTCCGGCTCCTCGGAGGTCGGCGGCAACGACTTCCTCCTGGCCCTCCAGACGATCACCAAGCCGGTCACCCGCGCCGGGACCTTCATGCACGAGCTGGGGCACAACTTCGGGATGGACCACGGCGGCCGAGTCGACGGTCACCCCGACGGCGCCAACTGCAAGCCGAACTACCTGAGCGTGATGAACTACGAGTTCCAGGCGGGCATCCCCAACGACACACCGACCCTCGGCGTGCGCATCGACTACTCGCGCGAGGAGCTCCCGGTGCTCGACGAGAACGACCTGGACGAGCACGCCGGCGTCGGCGCCGCCCCCGTCGGCCCGGGGGGCGCCGAGACCGACCGCACGGCCTGGTCGCCGGACGGCGTGAACATCCTGCAACAGCGGGCCGACCTGCCCATCGACTGGGACAACGACGGCGCTCTCGAAACCGGCCTGGTCTTCGACGTCAACGCCTTCCCCATCGTCGGCTGCGGCAAGAACAACCCGACCCCGGGCGACATGCTGCGCGGCGCGGAGGACTGGGGGCAGCTCATCTACAACAACCGCCGCGTGGCTTTCCGGAGCGCCGACGGCTCCCCGTTGGGTGGCACGAGCGACGAGATCTCGGTCGACGATCTGGCCCTGCTGCCGGAGCTGCTCAACCGCCCGCCCGACTGCAGCGCCGCCTTCCTCAGCACGGACGAGCTCTGGCCGCCGAACCACGCCTTCCACGACATCTCCGTCGCGGGCGTGACCGATCCCGACGGCGACGACGTGACGATCGCGGTCACGAGCGTCTTCCAGGACGAGCCGCTCCTGACCGGCGGCGCCGGCGCCTCCTGCCCCGACGCCACGGGGCTCGGAACCGACACGGTGTCCGTGCGCGCCGAACGGAGCGGCGGGCGGGGTGCACCCGGCGACGGCCGCGTCTACCACGTCGGCGTCACCGCCACCGACGAGCACGGCGCCACCTGCGAGGCGGTCCTCCCCGTCTGCGTGCCCCACGACCAGCGTCCCGGCCACGCCTGCGTGGACCAGGGCGCGCTGTTCGACTCGACGGGTGCCGGAGGGTGTTCGTAGGGGAGGAGAGAAGGAGCCGGCGCCAGAACGCAGCAGGCCGGGGTCAGCCTGTGCGGCAGGGCCACGTGATCGCGCGGTCCTGTCGCACAGGCGCCCGGACCGCGCAGGGCCTCAGCGGCGCAAGGTGTAGTTGACGGTCAGGTTGTAGTAGACGCTGACCGGCCTGCCGTCGACCCGGGCCGGTCGGAACTTCCAATTCCGCAACGCCTCGAGCGCGCTGTAGCTGATAGTCGCCACGTCGAGTTCCTTGAGGATGACCGGCTGGATGGCCTCCCCCTCGCGGGTGATGATCATATTTATGACGATCGGCCCCTCGACTCCATCGGACGGGGATGAGCGAAGGTCCTGAGCGCCACCGCCCGTGCGCGCGTCCCCCGCCCGCCCACACCGTTAGTGGGTCAGCGCGACGAGGCCCTGGGTCCAGGGCACCAGCTTGTCGATCAGGATGAGGCCGAAGGTCGCGAGGTAGAGCAGGCGCACCGCCCGGCGCTCCGGCTCGAGCTGGGCCACCCCCAGGATGGCCAGCAGCCAGCCGAACCCCGCGATGGCGGCAAACGGGTAGGTCATCCAGCAGAAGAGCAGCAGCAGCCAGTCGCGCAAGGACGCGACCCACGGCCGAAGCCGCCGCCGGAACAGGAACAGGATGGCCACCGCGGCCTCGACCAGCGCGGTCCACCAGGTGGCGACGTGGGCGAAGACCACTTGGCGATGGGGCTCGGTGAGCTGGACGGCGGTCAGGCCCAGCTTGCCCTCGCCGAGCTGGCGCAGCAGCCCCACGTTGTGCTGGTAGGTCTCAGCCGTCGCGCCGCCGGCCAGCAACGAAAGCTCGCGGAAGCGGCCGTCGGCGAGCAGGACGGCGCGGAAGAAGTGGCCGTTCATGAAGTCGGGCGACAGGACCACCTTCCACAGCACCGCCAGGGTGAAGACGAGCCCCACCATCCAGCGCGCATTGGTCGCGAGGGTCTCCTCCCGCTCGTCGCTGAAGGCAATCGAGCAGGCCAGGGCCAGGCACCAGTAGACGAGCAAGTAGGCGTGGTTGTCGATGAAGCTCCACGCCGGGATCACCCAGGAGGCGACCGCCGCCGTGAACAGGAACCAGAAGCCGGCGCGGCGGGCGAGCCAGGGCACCAGCAGGCCGCAGGCGGCCATGAGCAGGACCGGCACGTGCGCCCACCACGGCCCCAGCGGCCGGACCATGAAGTAGACCAGGGTCAGCCGGGCCGCGAGGTCGAACGGCTCGATCTCGCCGAGCGACGCCGCGAGGCGCCGCCACCACGAGCCCCGCGAGTCAGCGCGCGCCATTGCCGAGCTCGAAGCGAACGCTCCGCCAGGGACGCACAGAGAGGGTGGACGTGGCGGGGTCGAACGCGGTCTTCCAGACCTCTACCCGCACGGCCTGGACGGTCTTTGTCCCGGGGCGGAGCCGGGCCGCCACGCGCTGGGCGAGGCCCTCCAGGCGGCTGTCGGTGGGCAGGCAGGCGGCGGCGTAGGAAGGGCCGCCTAGATCCTCGGGGAGCTCGAGCCGCCGCTCCCAGCCATCGCCGACGGCGTAGACCCGGACCGGCCGGAACGAGGAGCTGTCGAGAGTCGAGAACATCCCGAACCCGCCGCCCCGCCACGGCGTCAAGATCCAGAGCCTGGCCAGCGGGACCTGGACCGCCGCCACCGCCAGCAGCAGGTAGAGAGGCAGGAAGCGCAAGGGGTTCTTGCGGCGCCGGGAGGCTGGGGCGTCTGGGGTTCGGGCCATCGCGTGCCGTGCTCCGGGAGGGGATTCCATCACAGTTCACGGCCGCGCCTGTGAAGAGATGCCCACGGAGGACGCTGGGCTGGGGCCTGGTGCTCTTCCTGCTGAGCGGAGTGGCTACCGTGCCCGAGGCCTGGGCGGCAACCTACTACGTCAACGCGTCGACCGGTGATGACGGCCGGACGCCGGCCATGGCCCAGGACAGCGCGACGCCTTGGAAGACGCTCACCAAGGCGCTCGCCAACGTGGCGAGCGGCGACGACGTCCAGGTGGCCTCCGGCACCTACGACGCCGCCCTCGGCGAGTCCTACCCCCTGGCGCTTCAGGACGGCGTCTCCGTCCAGGGCGCCGGCAAGGCGACGACGACCCTCTCGGCCCCCGCCGGTCAACCGGTCATCGAGAACATCGACACCGCCCTGTCCTCCGGCACCACCCTCTCCGGCTTCACCCTGACCCACGACGCCACGTCGGGCAGCCAGTCGCTGGTCCACCTGGAGCCGATCTCGGTCGACATGGCCCCGGTCCTCGACGGCAACGCTTTCGAGGCCCGGAGCGATACGGAGTACGGTCTCGTCGTCGACACGGACGCCACGACCACGACGAACCGCTCCTTCACCGGCACGATCAGCAACAACAGCTTCGACGGGTTCCACTACGGCCTCTCCCTCTCGGCGGACCTCGAGGACTCCGGAGGCGGCAGTGAGATCCTCTCGCCCACGGTGACCGACGCCGAAGTCCACGGGGTCCACTTCAGCGCCACCTCGATCGACGAGATCGAGTCGATCGGCAACTCGACCTCGACCATCCACGACAACGTGGTCGACCAGGGGTTCGACACCGGCATCGACCTCTACTACACCAACTGGCCACAGGCGAGCCAGGTGCTGGCGAGCTGCAACACGGTGACCAATAACTTCCGCGGCTTCGTGGTGGAGACCAACGGCAGCTCCAACACGAGTCTCGAAGCGCCCGACCTGGGCGGCGGCGGGAGCTCCTCGCCGGGCCTGAACTCCTTCCACGACAACGCGATCTCCGACCTGACAGCCGAAACCGCCAACCAGTTCGCCCGGAGCAACTGGTGGGGCACGACCAACTCGGCCACCATCCAGAGCCACATCGACGGCTCGTTTGCAGGTGACGTCGACTCCACGAACTTCCTGTCAGGGCCACCCAGCGTCACCGCGGCCAACGACCTGACCGCCTCGCTCTCGGGCGACGTCATCACCTACACCGCCACCCTGGAGGGCACCGGCCAGTGCGGCTGCGCCAGCAGTACCTTCACGGCGCCGACGCCGGACCACACCGCGATCGTCGCCGGCTCGGTCTCCCTCTCCGGGGCGATCGGGCCCTCGATCCAGGGCGAGGACCCGGTGGAGGTCTGGGTGGGAGCGCTCGGCGCGGGCCAGGTCGTGACCGTGACCTGGATGGTCCAGGTCGGCCCCGAGTACCAGGGCGACGTCTCGGAGCAGGCGAGCCTCGGCTGCACGCAGCTCGCCGCCGTCGTGACGAGTGACGATCCGTCGACCTCCCCGGCCGGCGATCCGACGATCATCAGCACCTTGTCGGTGCTCGAGATCCCGACCCTCCAGGACGCGGGGCTCGCGATCCTGATCGTGCTGCTGCTCCCGGCCGGATGGTTCATGGTCGAGGACAGGCGCCGGCGCCTGCTCCTGATGCTGGCCCTCGGGCTCTCCCTGGGCACCCTCGGGGTCCGCGCGGCGACCCTGTCGCGGCTCGCCGTCCAGGGCAATAGCGTCCGCCTGGCGCTCTCCGACGGCACGCGCCTCACCCTCCCCAAAGGGCACCTCGAGATCCGCCCCCAGCGCCTCGACCGGAAGGCCGACCGGGGGCTGTCTCCCAAGGCCAAGCGCGCCCTGCGGAACGAACGGATGGAGTCGCGGCGCCTGGAGAGCCTCCGGCCGGGGCAGGCCCTGGTGGTCGAGGCCCGCTCCGCCCCGAACGGCTCGGTGCGCGGCGTCACCCTGCGGCTCGCGTCCGACCTGGAGGCGGCCAGGGCCGAGGTGGCGCGAGTGCAGTCGGCCCGCGCCGCGCGCAAGGCCGAAGCGGCCCGGAATTCGAGCCGGTGATGGGATTCCCAACCGTCGGTTGACAGGCCTCCGGCGCGGGCAGAGGCGCCGCGAAGGCCGGGACGACGGGCTGCCCCGCGGCGCGCCTTGGAGGTGAGGGGTTTTCGGCGGCGTCTGCGCGAACCTGGATGACGAACCATCGGGGGAACCGCCGAACGGAGCGCGCCAGGCGATCCGCCGCGCGAGCCCTCACCAAGGAGGGGCTGGGCGATGCGAGCTGGATTCGTCGTGGTGGTGGTCCTTCTGGGAGCCGCCTTGGCCGGTCCGGCCGCCTCGGCCGAGACCTGCTTCGACAGGATGCAAGAGCTGCGCTGCAAAGACAACGGCAAGTGCAATATCAAGTTCATCAACAAGACCGGCAAGAGCTCCGGCTTGAGCAAGCAGCAGTACGGCGAGTCCAAGACGGTGTATGTCGAAGCCGTCGAGGCCGACGGCAGCCGTGCCGGCAGCAGGCTGCGTATCCTCGCAGGTGAGTCCCAGACGATGAACCTCGCGAAAGGGTCGGCTCGAACCGCAAGCTCACCGCTCGGGGAGCTCTCTGAGGAGGTCTCGTGTATCGATCTGTGTTGCAGCGACCGGAGGACTGGGGATTCGCACGAAAGGCGCTGGCCTGGGGCCTGGCGCTCTTCCTCTCGAGCGGGGTGGTCACCGTGCCCGAGGCCTGGGCGGCGACCTACTACGTCGACGCCGCCACGGGTGACGACGGCCGGACGCCCGCCATGGCCCAGGACAGCGCGACGCCCTGGAAGACGCTGACGAAGGCGCTGGCCAACGTCGCGAGCGGCGACGACGTCCAGGTGGCCTCGGGCCTCTACGACACGGTCCTCGGCGAATCGTTCCCCCTGGCGCTCCAGGACGGCGTCGCCGTCGAGGGCGCCGGCAAGGCCACCACGACCCTCTCGGCTCCCGCCGTCGACCCGGTCTTCGAGAACGTCGACACCCCCCTGGGCGCGGACACCGTGCTCGCCGGCTTCACGCTGACCCACGACGACGCGTCGACCTCTGCGCCCCTGGTTCACCTGGAGCCGATCTCGGTGGACATGGCCCCGGTCCTCGACGGCAACGCGTTCCAGGCGGTTCACACCAACGACAACGGCATCTCTGTCGACACCGACCCATCGTCCACGGCGGCCCGCTCGTTCACCGGCACCCTCAGCAACAACACGTTCGATGGCTTGGACAAGGCAATCTTTCTCTCGGCAAGGGTCAGCAACAGCGCGGGGGGAAGTGAGGTCTTGTCCCCCACGGTCTCTGGCAACACCTTCACAGACAACCTGTACGCGGTCTACGTCACGCTGAACCACTCGAAGGCCTACTCGCTCGACGATTCGACCCGCATCGTCGACAACGTGGCGACCGGCTCCCGCAACGAGGACATCTACTACTTCGCCGACTTCCAGTCCGGCAACGCGTCCTCCCAGCCGCTGATCTCGGGCAACAGCTTCACCGGGGCGAAAAGCAACAGCATCTTGATCTCGTACGAGACCCTGGGCGCCGGGGTCCCCTCGGTTTCCGGCCTCGACGGCGTGACCGCCTCGCCGACGATCACCAACAACACGATCCAGGACGCGGGCGGCGACGGGATCGAGGTCTACTACTCCGGGGCCGTGAGCTCCCTGGTCGCCCAGGTCGAGATCGGCGGCAACAAGATCCTCCACCCCAAGGTGGCAGGCATCAACTTCCACATCGAACGGAACCTCGCGCCGCAGGGCGACGCGACCGACCTCGACTTCGCCATCACCAACAACACCGTGACCCAGGCCGGCGGCGCGGGGATCGTCATGAGGGCACCGGCGCTCTCAGGTGACCCGAACCTGGGCGACGCCACCGTGACCATCGCCGGCAACGTGGTCGACGCCCCGGGCTCGACCGGGATCGCCGACGAGTGGCACTACGGAGGCTCCGGACGCGGAACCGTGAGCCGCGTCATCTCCGGCAACACGGTGACGAACGGCAACGGCTCCGACGGCATCTACGCCTCCGGCTCCGACCAGACCGGCCTCGACGCCGCCAATCTCGACATTCACGACAACGTCGTCGACGTGGGCTTCGGCAACGGAATCCACGTCCATCACGACGAGTGGCAGGAAGCGAGCCGGGTCCTGGCGAGCTGCAACACGGTGACCCACAACGCGGTGGGCTTCGTGGTGTCGGGGAGCTCCGCGGTCGGGAGCAAGAAGGCGGACCTCGGCGGCGACGGCAGCGGCTCGCCGGGTCTCAACTCGCTGTTCGACAACACGAGCGGGACCGACCTGGCGGCCCAGACCGACGCCCTCTCCGTCCAGAGCAACTGGTGGGGGACGACCGACGTCTCGACCATCCTGAGCCACATCGGCGGTGCCTACGCCGGTGGCGTGGACTTCAGCAACTTCCTCTCCGCCCCGCCCGGCGTCACCGTGGCCAACGACCTGACCGCGGCGCTCTCCGGTGACGTCATCACCTACACGGCGACCCTCGAGGGGACCGGGCAGTGCGGATGCGCCAGCAGCACCTTCACCGCGCCGACGCCGGACCACACGACGATCGTGCCCGGCTCGGTGACGGTCTCCGGGGCGAGCGGCCCCTCGGTCCAGGGCGAGGATCCGGTGGAGGTCCAGGTCGGCGCGCTCGGCGCCGGCGAGGTCGTCACCGTGAGCTGGATGGTGCAGCTCGATGCCGGCTACCTCGGCGACGTCTCGGAGCAGGCGAGCTTCGGCTGCACACAGCTCGCCGCCGCCGTGGCGAGCGACGACCCGTCGACGCCATCGGCAGCCGACCCGACGGTGATCAATACCGCGGCAGCTCCGCTGGTCGAGGTCCCCACCCTCCAGACGGCGGGTCTCGCGACCATGACCGTGCTGCTGCTCGTCGCCGGCTGGCTGCTGGTGGAGCGCCGGCGCCGGTTGACGGACCACTAGCCTGCACTCTTCATGAGCCACCTACTGCGAGCCGCAAGTGCACGCAATCTCAGGGCGTACTCGCTCTTTGCTCCTCGACGTACCGTACAGTACGCCTGCGTCGCGCATCGCTGTGTGCGCCCTGATCTCACGCGCACTTGCGGCTCTCGCTACGGCGTCTCATGAGTAGTGCAGGCTAGGCGGGCCGCCGGAGGCTCCGGGCGGGGGCCTCCGGCTGGTAGGCTGCGGCCGCTTCCAGCCCTTCCGATGCGCAGATCTCTCCGTCTCCCGGCCGTCCTCCTGCTGGTCCCGCTCCTCGGGGCCCTCGCCGGTTGCCACCGCTCGTCCCGCCCCAACGTGCTGCTCGTGACCTTCGACACCACGCGCTGGGACCACATGGGCTACGCCACCAACCGCCACGGTCTGACCCCCATGCTCGACGCCATGGCCAAGCGCGGCACCTGGTTCTCCGACGCCGTCACCGTTTCCCCCCTCACCCTGGTCTCCCACACCAGCATCATGACCGGGCTCTACCCGCCCCACCACGGGGTGCGCGACAACGGCCTCTACTCGGTGCCGGCGCAGGACGAGACCCTGGCCGAGCGCCTGAAGGCCGCGGGCTACGCCACCCACGCGGTGATCTCCGCCTTCGTCCTAGACAGCCAGTTCGGCCTCGATCAGGGGTTCGACGGCTACGACGACGACCTTTCCGGCGGACCGCAGCAGATCCAGTTCATGTTCAAGGAGATCCACGCGGCCCAGACCTCGGCCAAGGCGGTGCGCTGGCTGGAGCAGGAACGGCCCAAGGATCGGCCGTTCTTCCTCTGGGTCCACTTCTTCGACCCTCACGCCAACTACGACCCGCCCGCCGACGTGGCGAAGCTCTTCCCCGACGACCCCTACAGCGGCGAGATTCACTATGCGGACCGCGAGCTGGGGCGGATCTTCAAGTCGCTCGACGATTCGGGGCTCCTCGACAACACTCTGTTCGTCTTCACCGCCGACCACGGCGACAGCCTGGGCGAGCACGGCGAGAAGACCCACGGCATCTTCGTCTACAACTCGACCACCCACGTGCCGATGCTCCTCGCCGGCCCCGGGGTGCCCGCCGGGCACCGGGTCGACTCCCTGGCGCGCACCGTCGACCTCGTGCCGACCGTCCTCGAGCTGCTCGGGCTGCCGCCGGCCGGCGGCCTCGACGGACGGACGCTCTCGCCGCTGTGGAGCGGCCGGGAGCCGGACGACCGGGTGGCCTACATGGAGGCGCTGACGCCGATCCTGAACTTCGGCTGGGCACCGCTCAGGGCGCTCAGGACCTCGCGCTGGAAGGCGATCGAGGCGCCACGGCCGGAGGCCTACGACGAGGCCCACGACCCCGAGGAGCGCCGGAACCTGAGCGGCGCCGACGAGCCGGACCCGGCCCGCGAGCTGGCGGCCAAGCTCGCCGGCTACGCCGCTTCCGATCCCTTCGAGCACGGCGAGCAGCAGCCGGGGCAGGTGCCCCAGGAGACCCGGCAGAAGCTCGCCGCCCTCGGCTACTTGAGCGGCCGTGTCGACTCCCCGCCGGTCGACCCGGCCGAGGAGCGGCCCGATCCGAAAGACCGGATCGAGGTCTGGAACCGTTTCGAGGAGGCGCAGTCGCTGATCCGAGTCGGCGACTACCAGGCCGCCGCCGACCGGTTGGAGGCCCTGCTCGCGGGGGACCCCGAAAACGAGATGGCCATGCTCTCCTACGCCCAGGCCCTCGCCAGCCTCAGGCGCAAGGACGAGGCGCTCGCGGTCTATCGGCGCATCATCGACCTCGATCCCGGCCGCGACACCGCCTTCCTCGGCTCCGCGCGGCTGCTCCAGGACCGGGGCGAGTACGCCGAGGCGCTGCCACTCGTCCAGCACGTGCTCGAGATGGAGCCCAAGGACCCGAACGGCTACACCGCCATGGGTGATCTCCTCCTCGCGCAGGAGAAGTTCCAGGAGGCCGAGACCTGGTTCCGCCGCGCCATGGACGTCGACCCCAACTCCATGCTCGCCGCCTCGGGCCTGGGCAACTGCCTCAACCGGGCGGGCCGAGTCGAAGAGGCCGCCCGGGTGCTCCGGACCGCCTACGACCGCGACCCAACCGACGAGGCGGTGTCCTACAACCTGGGGGTCGTCGCCGAGCACCTGGGCGAGCTGGACGCGGCGCTCGAGCTCTATCGGCACACGATCGAGCTCGACGCCCAGAGCTCCATGGCCTGGAACAACCTGGGCTCGCTCCTCGACCGCTCGGGCCATCACCAGGAGGCACTCCGGGCGATCGCCAAGGCCCACGACCTCGACCCGGAGAACGTCGAGGCGAGCTACAACCTGGGGTCGCTGCTGGTCCGCCAGGGCAAGCCGGGACAGGCGCTCCCGCTGCTCGACGCCGCGATCGCCGCCCGCCCCGACCTGATGCCGGCGCGGGTCGCGCGCGCCAACGCCCTGGCCCAGCTCGGGCGGCTCCCCGAAGCCCTCGCCTCGTGGCGCCAGATCGCCGCCTCCCGCCCCGCCGCCTGGCTCCAGGTGGCGCGCCTGGAGCTGGCGCGCGGCGACGCCGCCAAGGCCAGGGAGGCTCTGGCGCAGGCCATCGCGACGGACGGCGACAAGGCGCGCCGGGCCGCCGCTCGGGACCCGAAGCTCAAGGCCCTGCTGTAGCTGTCAGCCAAGGGAGGCACGAGCGCGCCAGTCCGGGCGTTCCTACGAGGCTCAGGGCTCGCCCACGGCAACGCGAGGCAGACCGCGGCAAGAATCCGCCACCACCCAGGCGGCCGCCGCCATCACCGCGGTCTTGCCCGCCGCCCAGACCATCCCCATCGAGGGTTCGAAGACGAGGAACGGCACGCGCACCAACAGCAGCCAGGCCACAAACCCGGCCGCCAGAACGCGGGACGCCATGGCACCCGTACGACGCCAGAGCAACCCGCCGCCGGCCCCCGCCAAGACGATCGCGCAAAGGTACGCCACCACCTGCCGCGCCGGCGGCGCCAGAGGAGCCGGGGCCCAGATCGACGCGAGATCCCCCTTGACCAGACCCCACACCCCGAGACCGATCAGGACGAGGGCAAAGACGATCCGACTCGGCCGCGGGACCCCGCGACCCTCCCGCCCACCCCCTGCGATTCCACCGCTCCATCGCCCGCGTCGCTCATCATCCGCCTCCGCTTCTCCAGGTCTCAGTTGTCTGGGCCAGGGCCGATCGTCTCATGCCTGACCGGACATCAGGCCTCGGACGAGCCCCCGGGAAAGTGGCTGGAAGAGGTCGGGAGCAGCCGGCAGGCCGCCGATGACCAGAGGGATGGCGCTCGTTCCACGGTACTGCTCCGTTCTCCAAGGTGGTCGGTGAAGTCTATCGGCGGCGGCTGGACGTGGCGACTCGCACCTTCGCCACCGAGGTGGCGTTCGCCGACGACAACCCCACACGGGCGGTGGACGTGCGCTGCGTCCGCGGCCGGGACCTCTACCGGGGCTACGAGATCGGCTACTCGGAGGCGGCGCGCACGGTCAAGGACAACTTCACCTTCGCCGTTCTGAAGGGGCGGACCTCCACCGCTTCGTCCGGGACAACGCCTGGGGCCACCACGCCTGGTGCACCTGCCCCATGGGACCGGACGGCGATGCGAACGCGGTCCTCGACCGAGACTTCCGCGTCCGCGGCACGAAAGGCCTCCGGGTCGTCGACGCCTCCGTCTTCCCCCGCATCCCGGGCCTCTTCACCCTGGCCTCGGTCTACATGGTGAGCGAAAAGGCGAGCGACGTGATCCTGGCAGAGCACGGGAAGGGCGGGTAGCGGAGGGGGCAACGATCACAAGCCCCCCGGTCCGTAGCCCAGGATCTCCTCCTGCTCCTCCTTGGTGAGACCCCGGCCCAAGAGCTCGGGCAAGACCTTGAGCCACACCTCTCGATCGAGAAAGCGCATCACCTCCGCCCGCGGTTCCCTGGGCGGCACCTGGGAGGCGAGCCGCTCGCGGCGCTCCTGTAGTGCCTTGTCCACTTTCATGGCGCCCACTCTATTGGGCTCGATCGTCAAGAACCTCCCAGTGGCGTCAGAGTGCGATACCACGCTCACACCGAAGGGTCGATCACGGCGTCGACATCACGGCGAAAGGCCACGGGCTCGACAGGAGGCAGCCGGCGCCACCGCTTGACGAGGGTCTCCCGATCAAGGCCGGGATGCCGCACGGGACGAAGCTCGGCGACGGGAGTCCCCGCCCGTGTGACGGTGAGAGACTCTCCGGCGAGGACTCGGTCCACGACCTTGCCGCCCTGGTTGCGGAGATCCCTGATGCTCACGGTGCTCATGACGCGAGAGTGTTTCACGGCGTGAGACATCGCCGCCCCACGAGATCCTCCTCGACGGAGTCGCAAGTCCCCCGAGCAGGCGAGCGCCGACTGACTGCCAGCTTCACGTGCCAGCTTCACGCGATTCCCAGCTCGCGCGCCAGCTCTTCGGTCGTGAGGCCTGGCCTTCCCTCTTCAATCTCTCGATCGAAGGCGTTCAACCTATGCGAGATCTGGGGATGGCGGCCCGACGCCTCGTTCCCGGTCGGCCACGTGCCCAGGTTCCCGGAGGACCGCCGGGAGCGCCGCAGGTGGCGGGAGGCGGGAGGCGGGAGGCGGGTGAGCAAACGCGATGAGCACCCACCCCTACCCTGCCGCCAGTCGTCCGAACGGGAGCCTCTCGGCCTCAAGCTCGCTCAGGTCGACCACCTGGCTCGCGTGGGCGATGTCGATCCCCACGAGACGCTCCTCTGCATCGAAGTCCAGCACGACCCCTTCCGCCGCCTCCGTGGAGTCCGTACCCGCTCGGCCCACCAGATCGATGTCAAGCGAATCCGTCTCCGGATCGTAGTGGAATCTCATGGCTTCTCCTTGAACCGGTGGTCAGAGAGAGCGAGCTCATGGTCAGGGGGAGGGACATCGCCACGCAATTCTACCGGGGCAGCACTGGACAGGAGAGCACCAAGCGGCAGGCAGCGTTCCGACGGATCTGGTCAATGCAGGAGGATGCTTGCGAGCCTTGGGCGGATCGATCTCTCGAGTCAGAGGCATGACCCTCTCTTGGCCGCCCTCCTGCTCCAGCGTCCCGCCATCGAGATCGGGGTTTCTCAGGGGATTCCTCTTCAGGTAGACCCCGAGCTCACCGAACTGAGTCAGGTCCTCATCCCCGAGAGAGGGATTGAAATTGAGCGCCACGTGCCAATCCCAGAGCGCGTCCTTGCGCTCACCGAGGCCCGCCTCGGCCAGGGCACGGTGCATGAGGACCAGCCCCATGGCGTACTTGCCCGCCTTCCCTGGGCCGAGCCGCTCGAACATCTCACCGAGGACATCTTCGAGCTTCCTGTCGGCCTTCCTGTACTTGCCGGCGAGGATCGACTCTACGGCTTCCGCGTCAGCCTTCTTCCACTTGTCGCCCAAGTTCCGGGCGGCGGCAGACGGGAGCGACACGGCGAGGAGAAGGAGGATCGCCATGATGGCAGGAAGAGCACGCCTGATGATCGTTGAATCCATCGCTCGACCCAGTCAGACCGCCGCGTGGCGTGGGATCAGCTCCACCTCGTCGTGGAGCCGGCGCTCCGCGTGCCACAGGTCGTGCTGCACCTGCAGGCGGAGCCAGAGGCCGGGGCCGTTGCCGCAGAACCGGCCTAGCCTCACCGCCATCTCCGGCGAGACCGCCGAGCGTTCGGCGAGGATCGCCTGAAGCATCTGGCGGGACACTCGAAGCTGTCGCGCCGCCTCGCTCACGGTGAGGCCGAGCGCCGGCAGGACATCCTCGCGCAGGATCGCCCCGGGATGGGACGGTTCCATCCTCGGTGGCTGTTCCGCTGGAAACTCGGGCATTTCCTTGGCCCGAGCGATGTCGCCAAAGGCAGTCGCGACGAAAGAAGCGTCCCCCTCTTCGAGGGCGGCCTCGAGGTAGGCGGCCATGTCCTCTGCCGTCTCCAGGTGTTCGGCCGCGTCCCAGGGAATGGTCTTGGTGCGCGTGGTCTCCATCTGTGTCTCCTCCCTGCCCAGGGCAGCGCCTCCGTCCAAACAATTCCTAAGGGACAGAGGCGTCAGGATGGGGTACGGCGACGACTTCGAGGTCGTCGATGCCCAGGAAGTCGCTGGGGTTGACCGTGTAGAGGGGTAGCCCGTTTGCAAGGGCGGTGGCGGCAATCAGGGCGTCGTAGGCGCGGGCAGCAGGTTTCCGGCCCGCACGGCGAAGCGACGCAGCGACACGCCCGAACGCCCGCGCCGCCGCCGCGTCGAACGGAAGGGGTTCGAAGTCCGCCTCAGCTTGCTGCAGGTGCACTTGCCTCCGTGCTCGCTCCTCCTCACTGGCTGCAACCAGAGGCCCGACCGCCAGCTCGGCGAGGGAGACCGCGCAGATCACGGGCACGCGCGGAAGAACCTCGACATCGGAAATCCTCGGCAGGAGGATGACGGTGCTGGTGTCCAGAAGGCCGGTCGGGTGCGATGCCACGCTCACACCGAAGGGTCGATCACGGAGTCGATAGCGCGGCGAAAGGCCACGGGATCGACAGGAGGCAGCATGCGCCACCGCTTGACGAGGGTCTCCCGATCAAGGCCGGGACGCCGCACGGGACGAAGCTCGGCGACGGGAGTCCCCGCCCGAGTGACGGTGAGAGACTCGCCGGCGAGGACTCGGTCCACGACCTTGCCGCCCTGGTTACGGAGATCTCTGATGCTCACGGTGCTCATGGGGCGAGAGTGTATCACGGCGTGAGACACAAGGGTCTCCGCGAAACACTCAGTAGACGGATCAACTTCGACCCAGAGGGCCCAAAGTCCACCCCTCGCCTGGCGGATCGGGGGTCTGTACCGAGCTGACAGACAGCCATCCGGGCGAGAGCGCCTTGAAGAGGCTCTCCCGGCCGAGGCCGGCCTGGCGCACGATCTCGGTCATCCCCTCGGCACGAGCAATGTCGCGGCTTTGTGTCCTCTTGTCGCCGCCGGCGAGCAAGACGACACGGGCCGTGGCTACTGTCCGAGCCGGGACCGGATCTGCTCCACCAGACGCTGGTCGCCGGCGGCCGCCGCCAGATCGAGGGCGCGGCGGTAGTGCTCGACCGCGTCTTTCCGATCCCCCTGCCGGGCGAGTGCCATGGCGAGCATGGCATGGGTCCGCGGCGCCTCGGGCTCGATCTCGAGCGAGCGGCGGAAATGCTCGATGGCGCCGTCGAGGTCGCCCCGGCGGGCAAGGACCAGGCCGAGGTCGTTGTGGATCGCCGCGCTGCCCGGCTGATCGCGCAGAGCGAGCCGGTACTCGTCCGCGGCCGCGGCGAGCTCGCCGGTATCGGCCAGGGTCGCGGCGAGGTTGAGGCGCGCCTCCAGAGAGTGCGGGTCGATCTCCAGCGCCTGGCGGAAGGCGGCGACGGCGTCGGTCAGGCGGCCCTGGGAGCGCAGGGCCGAGCCGAGATTGTAGTGGGCATAGGCATAGTCGGGCTTGATCTGCACCGCCCGTCGGTACTGCTCAATGGCAGGCCCGAAGTCGCCTCTCCTGGCGAGGATGTTGCCGAGGTTGTAGCGCGCCGTTGCGTAGTCCGGTCGGATGGCAATCGCGCGGCGAAAGTGCTCCTCCGCCTCGCTCGTCCGACCGGTCCGGCCCAGGACGACCCCGAGCTGGCAGTGGGCGACGCTGTTGTCGGTGGTGCGCGCCAAGGTCATCCGCCACAGCGACTCGCTGTCGTGCCAAGAGGCGGTCTGGGCCCGGGCCAGGCCGACCAGGACCAGCACGGCGCCCCCCGCGGCCGCTGCCAGCCAGCGGCGGTCCAGTCGACGCGGCCAGGCTTCGGCGGCGCCCCAGACCAACATCAAGAGCAGACCGACGTGGGGCAGATAGGTGTAGCGGTCGGCATGGGCCTGGATGCCGACCTGGACCAGCCCGATCACGGGCAACAACATGACGAGGTACCACAACCAGCCGACCAGGAGGAACGGCATCCGCCGCCGCAGGACGACGGCGGCGGCGGTCACGGCCGCCAGCGCCACTGCCGCGAGGCCGACGGCCCACCAGGACAGGCCGTCCTTGGGGTGGGGATAGAACACCGCCAGGTCCAGCGGCCAGAACAGTTGGCGAACGTAGACCACGTAGGAGACCAGGGCGTTGCCGAGGCGGTCCGAGAACGGCAAGGCCTCTGTCGAGGTCATGGCACCGGTCTGGGTACTCAGGGTGATGACGCCGCTGGCAGCCGACAGGACGAAGAACGGGATCTTCTCGACCAGCCTGGCGCGGAGATGACGCCACGGCGCGTCCCCCTCCCCGAGCCGCTTCAACGGCCAGACGTCCAGCAGCAGCAGGACGCACGGCAGGGTCACCACCATCGGTTTCGCCATCAATGCCAGGGCGAAGCACCCCAGGGCGACCAGATAGCGCCCGACGCGGGCGTCCGCCACGTATCGGGCCCAGGCCCCCAGGGTGAGGAAAAAGAGCAAGCCGCTGAGGACGTCCTTGCGCTCGGAGATCCAGGCCACCGACTCGACCCGCAGGGGATGGACGGCGAAGATCAGGGCGACGAAGGCGCTGCGCCAGAGCGCCCCGGTCATCCCCCGGAGGACGAGGAAGAGGACGATGGCGGCAGCGGCGTGGAGCAGGACGTTGCTCAGGTGGTGGCCGCCGGGGTCCAGGCCGTGGATCTCTGCGTCCGCCATGTGCGAGACCGTCGTCAGCGGATGCCAGGTGGACCCGTGGACGTAGCTCAGTGCCTCCGCCACACCTTCGGGGCTCAGACCGGCGCCGACCAGCGGATTCTCATAGACGTAGACGTTGTCGTCGTAGTTGACGAACTCGAAGTGGCGGGCCTGGCCGAAAACCGCCCACACGGCGACGGCGAGGATCGCGCCGACGCCGAGACGATGGATCGGGGAACGCATGGCTCTCCTGGATCGGATTCGAGAGCCAAGGCTACTCGAAGTTCTTTCCCGGAGCCAGGAATCCCGAATCGATTTGACCAAGGATGAGCGAAGGCTCGTCCCGGCGTCGGGCGTGAGGTCAATCCCTCAGTCCAGCCGATCCCGCTCCTCGGGCTCGACGTCCGGAACCTTCCTCAGCACCGCCTCGAACCGCTCGCGGCTCCCCGGGCGGCGCGCTCCTCCAGATAGTCCTCGGTCATGAGGGCCGACAGCTTCTCGGCCACCGCCGTGGCGACGATCTGGTTCATGGACACGCCTTCTCGCTCGGCGAGCTCCTTGACTCCTTTATGGAGGGAGCTGGGAAGCCTGAGGCTCAAAGGGACTCATGGGATCTCTCCGATCTCTTCGAGGAAGGCGCGGGGCGTGGCGGTGCGAATGCCGAACGCCTCGCTCCCCACGAAGTCCCGCTCGTTGAACGTGACTATGCGCTGCGCGGCGGAGGCCACCGCCAGCTCCAGGACCATGTCGTCGCCCGAGTCGCGCAGTACCGGCCGCCAGAGGTAGAAAATTTTCTGACGGTGCGCCACGTGGCACAGGTAATCGAGAAGGTCTCCAAGCTCCTCCTCGTCGAACGGGCTGTGCGGCTGATGCCGCGGCACCAGCGTTCGCCGAGCGACGCTAACCTTCTATTGTTCAGAAGGTTGGAAGCGTGGCCCTGACCGCCGTCGACGCCGGAGTACCCCCGATTTCGAACCCGGCCGTTTGCTCATTGTTTGCTCGACGCCGGCCCTACCCCGCCTTGGCGTGGAGGCTGAGCCCGAGCGAGCGAATAACCTTGAGAATCGTCGCGAGCTCGGGATTCCCTTCGGGCGAGAGCGCCTTGTACAGGCTCTCCCGACCGAGGCCGGTCTGACGCGCGATCTCGGTCATCCCCTTGGCACGAGCGATGTCACCGAGGGCAGCCGCGACGAGAGACGCGTCCCCCTCTTCGAGGGCGGCCTCCAGGTAGGCGGCCATGCCCTCTTCCGTCTCCAGGTGCTCGGCCGCGTCCCAGGGAAGGGTTTTGGTGCGCGTGGTCTTCATCTTTAGTCTCCTCAGAGGCCCCGGGCCAGTCGCCAACGGCAGCGCGTAGAAGCGGAAGCCGTTCCAGCTTGGCGAGAAAGATCAGGGGCTGGCATCGACGACCCACAGGCTCATCCAGCCAGATCCCGAGCAGCTTCGACTTCGGCCTCGGCGTCGGAGCCGAAGAGGTTGATGGCAGGGACGCCCGTCACCGCGAGCCGCCGGAGGAAGGCAAACCGGCTCAGGCCGGCGATCTCCCGAGCCTGGCCGGCCGAGACCCGACCGAGCTCGTAAGGTCTTCGCAGCCGCCATGAAGCCGAGCGGTGTCGTGGAGCTGAAAGAGAACGTCGTCGCTTTCCGCCACCTCCAAGTAAGTTCCGTCGACAGCGTCGG
Source organism: uncultured Acidobacteriota bacterium (assembly GCA_963843755.1). Lineage (GTDB taxonomy): Bacteria > Acidobacteriota > Thermoanaerobaculia > Multivoradales > DATKCC01 > CAWJLS01. The sequence goes on along the minus strand of CAWJLS010000005.1, from coordinate 514 downwards.
CCTCGAGGGCAGCGCTCAGTCCAGACGATCCCGCTCCTCGGGCTCGACATCCGGGACCTTCCTCGAGAACCGCCTCGAACCGCTCGCGGCTCCCGCGGGCGGCGCGCTCCTCGAGATAGTCCTCCGTCATGAGGGCCGAGAGCTTCTCCGCCACCGCGGTGGCGATGATCTGGTTCATGGACACGCCTTCGCGCTCGGCGAGCTCCTTGACACCCCGATGGAGGGAGCTGGGGAGCCTGAGGCTCAAGGTACTCATGGGATCTCTCCGCTATCTCTTCGAGGAAAGCGCGGGGCGTGGCGGTGCGAATGCCGAACGCCTCGCTCCCCACGAAGTCGCGCTCGTTGAACGTGACGATGCGCTGCGCGGCGGAGGCCACCGCCAGCTCCAGGACCATGTCGTCGCCCGAGTCGCGCAGCACCCGCTGCCAGAGGTAGAAGATCTTCTGACGGCGCGCCACGTGGCACAGGTAATCGAGAAGGTCTCCAAGCTCCTCCTCGTCGAACGGGCTGTGCG
>CAWJLS010000004.1:417500-421298 GCA_963843755.1 uncultured Acidobacteriota bacterium | reverse complement strand
CTGGTCGCTCCGTCGCTTCGGACTGAAGAACCGGGTGAGCGGCGCGGCGCTGACGGTGCTCGCCCTGACCCTGGTGGAGGCGCTGGTCGGCGCCGCCCTGGTCCGCTACGACCTGGTGGTCGACAACGTGTCGGTGGCCCGAGGCGCGGTGATGGCCGCTCACCTGGTCAACACCCTGTTGCTGCTCGGCGCGCTCACCCTGACCGCGGCCTGGTCGTCCGGCCGTGCGACCGGCTTCGGGCGACTCCAGTTCCGCGGCCAGGGCGCGGTGAGCTGGGTCGTGTCAGCGGGGCTGGTCGCCTTCTGCGTGCTCGGCGCGAGCGGCGGGGTCACCGCGCTCGGCGACACGCTCTACCCAGTGGCGAAGCTCACCGGGCAGAAGATCGCGGAGCTCCAGCCGACGGCTCGGGTGCTGGTCCGGCTACGGGTGCTTCATCCGTTCCTCGCCATCGCGGTTGGGATCTACCTGGTGACGGCGGCGGCGATCGTTCGCATCCTGCGGCCGCGGCCGCTCGTGATCCGGCTGGCCCTCGCCCTGGCCGTCACGTTCTCACTCGAGCTGGCGCTCGGCATGATGAACGTGGCGCTGGCGGCCCCGGTCTGGCTGCAGCTCGTCCACCTGGGGAGCGCCTACGCCGTGTGGGTGAACCTGGTGCTGCTGGCGGCGGCGGCCCTGTCGGCCGGGGCTCCGGCCACCACGGCGGCCGCTGGGCGTCTGCGCGGCTGGACCGCGTGACCGGGTTGCGAGCGCCACAGGTTCGGGTGCGAGGCGCTCGCTTCGCGGGCGATGGCGTGGCATCGTTGAAGAGCGACCACGAAGCAGGCGAGCCTGTGCCGCCGCAACCCTCTGGACACACAGGGGTTGCGGGAGCACACCGGTCGGAACGCCGGGCCGGGTAGCGTCAGTTCGTCAGGTAGGCGTAGAGGTCGACCTCGACCGAACGGTCGGTTTCGTTGTAGAGGAGCACCTGGTAGGCGGGGAAGGCGAGCGACTGGCGGCCCGGCTTCGAGGCAAAGTAGCCGCGGTCCTTCGCCTTGACCGGCGCGATGACCTCGAGCGGGAACTGGTACTGGCCGGCCTGCTCGAAGGTCCGCACGACGGGCTCCTGGTCCGGCAGCAGGATCGCCCCGACCGCCCCCTCCTTGGCGAGCTTGCCCTGGACCTCACCGCGCAGGGAGAGCACTACGTGGGTGAAGCCGTCGGTCTCGACCCGGCCGGCCTCGATCAGGCTGGTGGTGTCCTGGCGGGTGACGGGCGAGACCACGACGCTCCCCAGGTGGACGAGGCGGGCCTGGGGGATCGGCTTGCCGACCGTCACGGTGCCTTCGACCTGCTGGACTTCGGGCAGGTTGACGACCTCGACCGGCGCGATGTCCCCCGCGTCGCCCGGACGCGTGGGCCAGAGGACGACGAGCGCGGCCACGGCCGCGAGCGCGAGGAGCGGAACGAGACGGGCAGTGCGCATGGGTGACCTCCTTGCTCGGGTGTACGTGTAAGGAGGAGGAGTTGTCCAGACCCAGGCGCGCCGGCGCGGCCTGGCGGTCCCGGCCTGATCCGGTCGATGGACCGGGCCGAGCCGCCGGTCGCGCCGCGTCTCGGGCCGGCGATCAGTCCGGAACGGAGACCCGGCCGCGGACGTTGTCGACGTCGACCGAGCCGGAGCCGTCCCGGCGGAGGGTGAAGTCGCCCTTGACGTCGTCGATCCGGATGCTGCCCGAGCCGTCCTCCTCGATCGTCACGCTGCCACCGACGCCGGTGACCTCCATGTCGCCCGAGCCGTCCTCGTCGACGATGACATCTCCGTCGACGTTGCGGACGGCAAACGAGCCGGAGCCGTCGCTCACCCGCACGGTGCCCCCGATCCCCGTCAGCGTCATCTCGCCGGAGCCGTCGTCGACCCGAAGATTGCCTCCGACGCCGAGGACCACGATCTCACCGGAGCCATCGACGATCTCGACGCTGCCACGAACGTCGTTGATGTCCATGCCGCCGGAGCCGTCCTCGAGGTGCAGGTCGCCCGCGACGCCGCGGATCTTGATGCCCCCGGAACCGTCGTCGACGTCGAGCGAGCCGACGCCGTCGACGTCCATCGAACCGCTCCCGTCGTCGATCTCGACGTCCATCCCGGCTGGAAGGTCGATGCTCACGTCGATGGACGCCTGGCCGGTGACTCGCTCGGGGTACTCGGCCTTCAGGTACAGTTTGTCCCCGTGGCGCTCGCCGGTGAGCTTGAGGTCGTCCAGGTAGCTGGCGCGCGACGCACAGGCGGTGCCGGTCGCGCGGACCTCGGTGAGACCTTCGACGCCGTGCACGGTGAGGCTGCCGGCACCGACGTCGATCGAGAGGTGGGTGGCGCCGGCCGCATCGAGGGTCGCCTCCCGGGGCGCCGAGTGTTCGCAGTCGCCGGCGACCACGATCTGGCAGCCGAGGGCGGCGAAGGTGAGGGCGATGACGGCGATGGACAGTGTGAATCGCATGAGTTTCCTCCCGGTGGTGCGGACCGCGCGCTGGGTGATCGGGCTCTGTACGGCTCATCCTACGTTGCTGGCCCGGGAAAGATTCAACGCCGGGCAGACCGGGCGTCCGGCGCGGGAGCCGCGGGCACGGCGACACAGCGCTCACTGCGGGAGGCCATAGGCTGATGCTGCCGATCGAAGAGATTCTCGACACGCCCGCCGCGGCCTGCCCGCCCGGCACGGTCGTCGGCACCTCCCGCCGGGGCCGCCCGGTTCTCGGATGGACGTTCGGAGAAGGACCGCGGTCGGTCAGCCTGATCGGCGGCGCCCACGCGGACGAGCCGGTCGGCCCGGAGATGCTCGGCCGGTGGGTCGCCTACCTTGGCCGGCTCGCCCCGTCGGACCCTCTCCTCGGCGCCTGGCACTGGCGGATCGTGCCCCACATCAACCCCGACGGCGCGGCGGTCAACGCGGGATGGCCGAATGCGACCGTCGCCGTCACGGATCACCTGGGCACCCCCGGCCGGGGGTATCGGTTCTCTTCCTACTTCGAGTCGGTCGTCCGGGAACGGCCGGGCGACGACCTCGAGTTCGGTTTCGAGACGACGGACGGCGCTCCGCCCGGAGCGCCACCCCAACGGCCGGAAGCACGGGGCGTGGCCGACTTCCTTCGGGGAGCGGCTCCCTTCGCCTTGCACGGGAGCTTTCACTCCATGGCCTTCGGCGCCGGACCCTGGTTCCTCCTCGACCGAGCCTGGATCGATCGGACCGAGCCCCTCCGCGGCAACCTCGCGGGGCGGGTACGCAGAGCGGGCTACCGGCTCCACGACATCGACCGGCGGGGCGAGAAGGGCTTCGACCGGATCGCGGAGGGCTTCTGCACCCGACCGGACTCGGTCGCCATGCGGCGGTACTTCGCAGACCGCGGCGACCCGGAAACCGCATCCCTTTTCCGCCCGAGCTCGATGGAGCTCGTCCGCTCCCTCGGCGGCGACCCGTTGACCATCGTCTCCGAGATGCCGCTCTTCCTTGTTCCCGGTCCGCGGCACGGGGCGCTTGACGTTCCGGCGACACAGAACGATCCGCCGGAGGCTCCACTCCCGGTCGACCTGCCGAGCCGCCAGCGGTTCAACGTGTGGGCGCACCGCATCCATCGGAGCGAGGGCGCGGCGGGACTCGACCGGGCGGTCGACCGCCTCGGAATCCGGCCGATGCCCCTGAGGGACCAGATGCGCCTCCAACTGGCCTTCCTGGACGAGGCGCTGACCGCCATCCTCTGAAGCCCGGCCGGCGATCGGCTCACGGACCCGCGGGAAGACGGGCGGAGGAGATGCCGCCAGA
>CAWJLS010000004.1:0-410000 GCA_963843755.1 uncultured Acidobacteriota bacterium | reverse complement strand
GACGTAGTCCATGAAGAAGATGGGCCGCGCCCCCTGGACCAGGATGTCGTTGACACAGTGGTTGACCAGGTCGCGCCCGACGCCGGAGTAGTCCCCCACCATGCGGGCGACCATCAGCTTCGTCCCGACGCCGTCGGCCGAGGCCACCAGCACCGGGTCCTCGAGCCCCGACAGGTCCGGCCGGAACAGCCCACCGAAGCTGCCGATCTCGGTCAACACCCCCGGGGTGAAGGTCTTCTTGGCGAGCTTCTTGACCTGGGCGAGCGCCCGGTCCTGGGCATCGATGTCGACGCCGGCCGCGGCGTAGGCGCCCTTCTGCCCCTGCTGCCCTTTCTGCGATGTCGAGCCGTCTTCGGTCATGGCCGGGAGCGTATCCGATGACGGCGACCCCGCCCAGCCTCGTCCGTGGGCGGCGGCCCGGCCAGCAGGCTGCGCACCAGGTTGCCCTTCGCGAAGTCGCCGAAGCTGGCGTAGAAGAGGAACCCCTCGCGCCCCAGGAGGCGGCGGGTGATCCGGCGGACCGGCCACCCCCGGTCCCGGAGCGCCCGCGCCTCCCCGGCCAGCCCTTCCCACCAGGCGATCTTGGCCTCGATCGCGGCGCAGGCATTGCGTACCAGCCCGGCATGGGCACAGATCAGGATCTCCGGCCCGAGCGCCAGGACCCGCCGGAGGGACGCGAGATGGACCCAGGCGTCCTCGATCCGCCGCAGGTACTTGACCCGCGGGTGGACGTAGAGGTCGCCCGAGATCAGCCACCGGCGGAACGGCTCCCAGAGGCAGACGTGGTCGAACGCATGCCCCGGGGTCGGTACCACCGCGAACCGGAGCTCCTCGCCCGCCAGTCGGACCACGACCTCCTCCCCCAGCGGCTCCGGCCGCACCCGCCGCGGCGAGCCCCAGACCACCCGCCGGTAGAGCGGCATGCGCAGCCCCTCGGCCAGGATCGGCACTGCCGAGACCGGGGCGAAGACCGGCAGGCCGAGCGCCTCCCGGAGCGCCGCCGCCCCGCCCACGTGGTCCTCGTGATGATGGGTCAGCACCACCCTGTCGATCGGGGCGTGCTCCATCGCCTCCCGGCACCAGTCGGCCAGGCACCCGGCGGTCGGCGGCGGGCCGCAGTCCACCAGCAGGTCACCGACCCGATATGCCGAGACCTCGTGGAGCGGTCGCCCCAGGAAGGTCCTTGCCATCCTGATGCGGGTGAACGGGAGGTCGGCGGACAGGGCTTCGGGCCGGAACACGCCCCTATGTTACGAGGACCGGAGACCGCCCTCGCCGGCGGGCAGCGTCACCTCGAAGGTCGCCCCCCGCCCCGGGTTGTTGGACAGGGTGAGCGAGCCGCCGTGAGCCTCGACGATGCGTCTTGCGATGCTCAGGCCGAGCCCGTACCCGCCGGTCTTCTTCGAGCGCGAGCGGTCGACGCGGAAGAACGGCTCGAAGACGCTGGCGATCTCATCGTCCGGAACCCCCGGCCCGTCGTCGGTGACCCGGACAACGACCCGCTCGCCGGCGGCGGCGACCGACACCTCGACCGACACCTCCACTGGCCGGCTGTCCGGCAGCGAGTACTTGACCCCGTTCTCGACCAGGTTGCGGATCGCCATCCTCATCTTGTCGGCGTCGAGGTCGAGCACCAGCGCCCCAGGGTCCGCGTCCACCTGCACGGCCAACTGGACCCCGGGCGGCCGGTCCCGGTAGGCCGCCGCCACCGCGTCGGCGAGGGCGACGAGATCGGTCGGCGCCGTGCGGATGCCGCCCTCCTCGAGCCGCTCGAGCTCCAGGAGCTCGCCGATCATCACCTCCATCTCGGCGAGATCCGCGGCCATCCCCTCCCTGGTCCCCCGCTCGGTCGGGCCGTCGGGCGGCGCGGGCAGCAGCTCGAGCGCCACCTTCAGCCGCGTCAGCGGCGACCTCAGCTCGTGGCTCACGTCGAGCAGGAGCTGATCGCGGGCGCGGATCATCCCGCGGATCCGGCCGACCATCTGGTTGAAGGCGTCCGTCAGGGCCCCGAACTCGTCCCGCGTGGGGTTGGCGAGCTCGACGTCGAGCTCGCCTTCGCTCAGCCGCGCGACCCCGTCGGCCAGGCCGCGCAACGGCCGCAGCAGGCGCTGCAGGAGGACGTGGGCCGCGAAGATGACGGCGACCATGAGGACGACCAACAACGTGATCACCATCGTGTGGACACGCCGGAGCCGGCGCCAGATCGTCCACGCGAAGACGTAGCTGCCGCCGTCGGGCGCGGGGGCGACCGCATAGCGGGAGCCATCGAACCGGCTCTCGTCGCCGGCGCGCAGCTCGGCGACGCTCGGCACCCCGGGTGCCGTCGTCCACGCGCCGGCCGGCCCCTCGTAACGGATCTCGAGGTCGAGCCGGGCCGCCAGCCCCCGAGCCTGGTCCAGATCCGGCGCCGAGTCCGCGATCAGGCGCATCGACTCGTTCGACAGGCTGTACATCGACTCGTTGAGGCTCGGCCCCACGTAGTGGAAGAAGAAGCCCACCACCAGTCCCAGAAGGATCGTGGCCATGGCGATCATGATCGCCACCAGCTTGAAGAACACCGACCGGTGGTAGCCGGCCGGCAAGCGGCGCTCACCCACCGTCGCCTCCGCTGGACTCGCCTCCGATGAAGGAGTAGCCGACGCCACGGACGGTGCGGATGAAGCGCGGCTGCCGCGGGTCGTCGCCGAGCTTCTGGCGCACGCGGCTGACCAGCACGTCGATCGACCGGTCGAAGGCGGCCCAGTCGATCCCCCGGGTCTGGTCGAGGATGCGGTCGCGGCTGAGGACGCGCCCACGGTTCTTCACCAGCAGCACGAGCAGATCGAGCTCCGCGGTGGTCAACTGGACCGGCCGCCCGTCGAGATGGACGGAGCAGGTGGCGACGCTCACCTCAAGCGGCCCGAAGCACAGCCGGTCGTCGGTCTCCGGCGCCGCGCCCCGGCGCAGCACGGCCTGCATCCGGGCCAGCAGCTCCCGCGGCTCGAACGGCTTCGGCAGGTAGTCGTCCGCCCCCAGCTCCAGGCCGATGATGCGGTCCATGACGTCGCCGCGGGCGGTGAGCATGATGATCGGAACCCGGTCGATTCGGCCGATGCGGCCGATCCCGCCCATCCCGCCCATCCCGTCAGCCCGGCGGATCCGACGGCAGAGCTCGAAGCCGTCCATGCCGGGGAGCATCACGTCGAGGATCACCAGATCGGGCGGGTCGGCCTCGAGTGCCCGCAGGCCCTCCTCCGGCTCGACCGCCGTGCGCACGCTGTAGCCGAACCGGCCCAGGTACTCGGTCAGGAGGGCATTGAGCTTCTCGTCGTCGTCGACGACCAGCACCCGGGCGGCCCCGGGATCCAAGGCTCTGCCTTCCGAGGTCCCGGCTTCCGAGGGTCTGACGTCCGGCGTCGTGGCGTCCGCTGTCATCGTGTCCATCCTCTCACTCGGAGCTCAGCGCCCGGATCGGCGGCAGCAGGGCCGCCCGGCGCGCCGGATAGGCGCCGAAGCCGAGCCCGATCACCAGCGCCATGGCGAGCGACCCGGCCAGCGCGGCCAGCGGCACCCCCATCGGCCACCGGGTGCCGAGGGCCACCACCACCGCTCCGAGGGCGCCCACGACCAGTCCGACCGCCCAGCCGGCCATCGCCAGCAGGGTCGACTCCAGCAGGAACTGTCCGAACACGTCCCGCGGCCGCGCCCCGACCGCCATCCGCAGGCCGATCTCGCCGGTGCGCTCCTTGACCGACATCAGCATGAGCGCCAGGATGCCCGCCCCGCCGACGACGAGCGCCAGCCCCGCCAGGCCGCCGGCCATCAGATTGAGCGTGTCGGCGGCCTTGCGCTGGAGGGTGAAGGGGCGGGCGGCGTTCTGGACCTCGAAATCGTCCTCCCATCCCGGGCGTCCGCGGCGATGGCGTGCGCGGAGAAGGGCACCGATGGCGGCCTGGGCCCGCGCCATCTCGCCGGCGTCGGCGACCCCCACGTAGATCACGTCGAGCCAACGCACGTTGAGCACCCGACGCAACCCGGTCCGCAACGGCACCAGGATCTGGTTGTCTTCGTCACCGTCGGCCAGCACCCCCTTCGGCGCCAGAACCCCGACGACGTCGAACGGCACGCCGCGAACCCGCAGCGTGCTGCCCACCGGGTCGCCGCCGGGGAAGAGGGCCGCCGCCACCCGCGCCCCGAGCACCGCCACCCGGCGCGCGGTCCGCTCGTCGCCGTCGTCCAGGAACCGGCCGGCACCGACCCGGAAGTTCCGCACCTCCGCGAAGCTGGGCGTGGTCCCCACGACCTTGGTCACCATCGCCGCCGCCCGTGCCTTGACCCGTAGCGGGACCTCGACGGCGGGCGCCACGGCGGCCACCGTCCCGAGCTCTTCGACGGCCGCCGCGTCCTCCGGTTCGAGCGTCGTCACGGTACCGCTCACCTCCCGGCGCGCGCTCAACCTGGCGACCTGCGCCGGCCGGATGACGAGGAGGTTCGTCCCGAGGCTCTCCAGGTCCCGGCGGACCCCTTCGGCGGCGCCGGTGCCCAGGGCGCTCAGCAGCACCACCGCCGCGACACCCGCGCTCACACCGGCCAGCGCCAGACCCGTGCGCAGCGGGTGGGAAGCGAGCGCCTCGAGCGACAGGGCGATGCCGCGGCCGCGCCTCATCGCAAGGCATCGGCCGGCTGCATGCGGGCGGCACGCCGTGCGGGCGCCACACCGGCCAGGAGCCCGGTCAACACCGAGGCGGCGAGCCCGACCGCGACGGCGCCCCAGGAGAAGGTCTGCCCGAGCTCCATCCGGCCCGCGATCCAGTGGGCCCCGGCGTAACCGACCGCGAGCCCGGCCAGCCCACCGCAGACGATCGTCACCGCCGTCTCGACCAGAAACTGCAGCCGGATGTCGTCGGGCCGGGCGCCGACCGCCCGCCGGAGACCGATCTCGGCGGTCCGTCCGCTGACCGAGGCCAGCATCAGGGCGGCGGAGACGATGCCGCCGACCAGCAGCACCACGGCCGCCACCAGCGGCACCCAGAGCACCAGCATCCGGCTCATCTTGGACACCATGCGCTGGGCCTGGACCGCCGTCACGATCCGGAAGTCGTCCGGCTGGTCCGGGGCGAGGCCGTGGCGCTCGCGCAAGATGCGCCGGACCGCGTCCGTCGTCTCTCCCGAGCTCGCCGGGTCACGCAGCACGAGCTTGGCGGCCGCGATCGTGTCGACGTTGGTCAGCCGGCGCATCAGGCTCGAGATCGGGACCACGACCTCGTTGTCCCGATCCATGCCGTGCAGGTCCGTGCCGTACCGCTCGAGGACGCCGATCACCCGGAACGGGACGGAGCCGATGCGCACGTCGGACCCCACGGGGTCCTGGTCGCCGAACAGCCGGTGGGCGACGGTCTCTCCGATCAGGGCCACCCGCGCCGAGCTGCTCACGGCGGTGGCGTCGAACGACCGGCCGCGGGCGACCGACCGGCCCCACACCTGCTCCCAGCGCTCCGACTGGCCCAGCACACGCGCCGTCTCGTCGGCACCGCCGTGACGGACCGGCAGCGCGAGATCCTGTTGCGGGTCCCAACCGCCGATCTCCGGCAGCTCCCGGGCCACCGCCGCGATGTCGTCGATGGTCAGCCGGGCGCCGTCGCCCCGGGCGTTCCCCATCAGCCGACCCCCACCGCCCAGCACGATCATCGACGAGTCGCCGACGATCTGGCGGACGGTGGTGAGCATCTTGGCCCGGACCCCCTGCCCGATCGAGACCACCAGGGTGAGCGTCGCCACCCCCAGGAAGACGCCGAGCATGATGAAGGCGCTGCGCAGCTTGTAGCGCAGCATCGCGCGCAGCCCGTGAGCGAGAAACCGACCGGTCCTCATGACGCCACCTCCTGAGCGGCCCGCGGCGCGGCGCTCCGGCCGTCACCGACCAGGCGACCGGCACCGAGCCGGACCGTGCGGCGGCAGTGCCCGGCGACCACCGGGTCGTGGGTCACCAACACGATCGTGCGCCCGGCCTCGTTGAGCTTCTGGAGGATGGCCAGCACCTCGGCGGCGGCCCGCGCATCCAGGTTCCCCGTCGGCTCGTCGGCCAGGATGACGTCCGGATCGTTGACCAGTGCGCGGGCGATCGCCACCCGCTGCTGCTGGCCGCCCGAGAGCTCCGCGGCGGTGTGCCGCAGCCGGTCTGCCAGGCCGACGGCCTCGAGCGCCGCGCGGCCCAACCCCCGGATATCCGTCCGGTCCGAGTAGAGGAGCGGCAGCTCGACGTTCTCGAGCGCGCTCGTCCTCGGCAACAGATGGAAGGCCTGGAAGACGAAGCCGATCCTGCGGTTGCGCAGGCGCGCCTGGTCGTCGACCCCGAACGTCTCGACGTTCTGACCGTCGAGCGTGTAGCGGCCCGTGGACGGCCGGTCGAGCAGGCCGATGATGTTCATCAGGGTCGACTTGCCGGACCCCGACTCGCCGACGATCGCCACCAGCTCGCCGCGCTCGATGGTCATCGAGACGCCGTCGAGCGCCTCGACCGCCTCACCGGTCGGCCGGGTGTAGGTCTTGTGGATGCTCTCGAGCTCGATCACGAAGTCTCCTTTCCTCTCGCTTCGACTAGTTGGGACCGTCGCCGACGACGACCCGGTCGCCCTCGCTCAGACCGGTCAGGATTTCCCAGTAGCTCTCGTCGCGCGCACCGGTGGTCACCGGCCGGCGCTCGATGCGCTCACCCGCCACGCGGCGGACGAGCTCCTCGCCGCCGGCACGGTGGATCGCGCGAAGGGGTACGGTGAGCGCGCCGTCCCGCCGATCGATCAGGATCTCGACCGTCGTGGTCATCTCTGGCCGGAGGGTCCGCTCCGCCGGCGGCTCGAACCGGACGACGGTGACGTAGTCGACGACGTTGTCGCGGATCTCCGGCTGCGGGTAGATCGCCGTCACCGTGCCGGAGAACTCGTGGCCGGGGTAGGTGTCGACGGTGAAGCGCGCCGCCTGGCCGGGGCGGATGCGGCCGATGTCGGTCTCGTCGACGTAGGCGCGGACCTCCAGACGGTCGAGGTCGAGCAGGGTCACGAAGGTTGGCGCGGCGAAGCTCGCCGCCACCGTCTCGCCCTCCTGGGTCGACACCGAGGCGACCACGCCCGCCATCGGCGCCACGATCCGGGCGTAGCCGAGCTCGGTCGTCGCGGCGTCGAGCGACGCCTCGGCCCGGGTCCGCTGCTCGGAGGCGACCGAGTAGGCCCGCTCGGCCAGGTCGAGATCGTTGGCGGCGATCACCTGCTTCGCCCGGAGATCACGGCTCCGGGCGAGGTTGGCCTCGGCGTACCGCACGTCGGCCTCCGCCGAGGCGAGCGCCGCCGACGCCTCGTCGCGGCGGGCCCGCAGGCCCCGGTCGTCGAGGCGGGCGAGCTGCTGCCCCGCCGTCACCCGGTCGCCGACCTGAACGTACAGCCGGTCGACCACACCCGAGGCGCGCGACCCCACCCGGACCTCCGCGCCGACCATCGGTTTGATGATCCCGGTCGCCTTGACCACCGTCTCGATCTGCCGGCGGGCGACCCGCGCCACCTCGACACCGGGACCGGGGCCCTCGCCTCGATCGCCGGCGAGCTGCCGCCAGGCCACCCCGGCCACGACCAGAACGCTCACCACGACACCGCTGATCAGGAGTCTCTTCATTCCACGCCTCGCCTCCGGGCGCAGTATGGGAAGCGGACGTTTCTCGAATGTTTCTGGCGGGTAACCGAGTGAAACGGGGATCGTCAGCCCGTTCCGCCCCATGGACTCGACCATCGATCGGCTCGACCGGACCTGCCGCCGGAAGCTCCTCGGCTTCCTGATCGCCTTCGTCACCTGGCAGGCACCCACCATCGTCCAGGAGGCCTTCCGCGCCGCCCTGCCGAAAGACCTGCGGGGAGGGTTGGCGCTGTCCGTGCTCGCCTGCGCCCTGGTCCGGATCTACTATGCCCCCCGCCTCACCGCCCTCCAGCGCCGCGTGGCGCCGTGAGGCTCTCAGGAGCCGCCGGGAAGAAGCGCCGACGAGGCGAACCAGTCCCGCGCTCCGACCAGTTTCCAGTCACGCCGGTCGCCGGACACCGCCACTCCGACCGCCAGCCTGCCGTGCTCCAGCAGGGCCCGGCCCCGGACCTTGCCGTCGGCGATCCGCACACTGCCGCGCACGTCGAGCTGGTCACTGGTGACGGCGGCGTCGGTGATCCGCAGCCCGCCGTCGTCCAGATCGATCTGCGCCTTGGCGGCGATGTCCCGGATCTTCGAAGCGAAGGCGAGCCCCCCGGGGATCCTGGACTTGTGGGCGAGGAACGCGACCACCGGCCGCATGTCGCTCATCCGGAGCGTCGTCGCCGCCGACAGCGACAGCGGGCTCCCGAACCGGACCTTGCCGGCCGACACCGTGCCCACCATCGACCAGGGAGACTCCGGCGCTCCCGCCCCCTCCAGCGCGCCGGCGGGGCCCAGCCCGCGCAGCCGTCCCTCGCGGAAGTCGAGGTTCGCGTCCGCCAGGTCGAACGACCGCCTCTCGGGGTCGCCGTTCTCGAGCTTGAAGTCCAGGTCCAGCGTGCCGCGGACCTCGTGCCCCAGGAAGACCGCCACCAGGTCCTCGATCTCCGCCTGCATCGTGCCGGAGACCGTCCACTCCGGCGACACCGTGAACCGGCTCCGGAGCCGTCCCGTCCCCTTCTCGAAGACGATGCCCGCGCGCGGCGGGATCAGGTCCGCCAGCACCCCGAGGTCGGGGATCGACGCATCGTGCAGGTCGAAGACCGTCGTCATCCCCTGGGGCCGGCGGAAGAGGAACGGCTCCCGCTCCGTGCTCTCCACACGGAGCGACCCGACCACGTCCGGCGGCGAGCCGGGCTCGCGGCGGAGCGCCACCTTCTCCAGCTCGACGTTCCAGCTCCCCACGGTCGAGTCACCCTCGCGCCGGACCCGGAAGCGCGCCCGCGCCCCACCGTCGGCGTGGAACCCCAGCAGCCCCGCCTCGACCTCCGTGTCCGACAGGTCGAGGGCGGTCTTCGGCCCCAGCCGGCCTCGCTCGAGATCGAGCGTCGCCCGGACCGTGCCGCCCTGGCGGATCGAGACCCCCTCGGGAAGCCGCGACCCCAGCGCCCCGGACTCGCGCAGCGTCCCTCCGAGCTCGATCACCCCGTCGAAGGCCTCCAGCTTGCCGACCGCCTGGCGCGCCCGCGGATCGAAGCGGGAGAACCGGCCGCGGCCGTCCACCTGGAGCGGCTCCAGGACCGGCGCACCGTCACGGCGGACGAACCCCGTACCGTGCAGCCGCACCGCGGGGACCTCGACCCACTGCCCGAACCGGCTGTCGAGGGTCCCTTCGAGCCGCCCGTCGACCTCTGCCACCAGCCCCTGACCCGGGAGCTCCAGCCGGTGGGAGCCGCTGGCCACCACGTCGTCCAGGATCAGCTCCCAGCGCCCCGAGGCCCGAGGCGAAGTCGGAGACGGCGGGGAGAGCGGTGGAGTGAGCGGACCGGCGTCCTCGATCCCTTCGGCGCCCATCCGCACCACCACGTCCCCGGTCCGGCCGCCGAGCACGAGCTTGCGGTCGCGCAGAGCCAGCAGGCCGATCCGCGCGGTCACCGAGGAGAGCGTCACCGACCACGGGCGGCTTCCCGACTGCCGGCGGACGACGAGCGACGACGCGTGGACCCAGGGCGGCACTACCGTCCAGGCGCCCGACCAGGTCACGCGCACCCGCCGGGGCTGCCCCGTGTCGGCCCCGGCGTGCCCACCCGGCTGACGATTGGCCCACCGCTCCGGCAAAGGCGAAAGGAGAAGGCCGTTGGCGGCCACCAGGTACACGAGCTCGAGCCCCACCAGGACGAGCCCCAGCCGGCGCCCCCACCTTCGCCAGCCGGTCCGAGCCCTCCCCGGCCTCCCCGGGCTCACCGGGCTCACCGGGCGGCCACCGGTCATCGCCACGGCCTTCCTCCCGGTGCCGCCACTGCAACGGTCCGGCCGCCCAGACCGCCTGTCCCAGCGGGTTCTGAAGGGTTCACGCCGGCAGTATAGAGCGGCCCCCCACCGCGCTCCTCGAAACCCTCTTCCCGGAACCCTCTCCGTTGTCGCATACTCCGCGGCGGAGGGCGACAACATGCTCGACTCGCGGGCTCCCGAAGACGGTGACACCCCGGACCGAGCCGTCACGGCGATCGTCGACGGACTCGCCACGCGTGGTTGGGCGGTCGACGAGGCCTTCCTGCCGCCCGAGGAGGTCGTCCGCCTCGCCGCCGAAAGCCGGGCACTTTGGGAGGACGGCGACTTCCGGCAGGCAGCGGTCGGCGTCGGCGCCGAACGGCTCATCCGCCCCGAGATCCGCCGGGACCACGTCCTCTGGCTCACCCCCGAAGACGCCACCCCCGCCCAGCGCCGCTACTTCGCCCGCGTCGAAGCCCTCCGCCAGGCTGCGAACGCCGCCCTCTTCCTCGGCCTCTTCGACTTCGAAGCCCACCTCACCGTCTACCCATCCGGCGCCTTCTACCGCCGCCACCTCGACCGCTTCCGCGCCGTCGCCGCCCGCACCGTCTCCCTCATCCTCTACCTGAACGAAGACTGGCCCGACGACGCGGGCGGAGCGCTGCGCCTCTCCCTCGACGAGCTCGACGAAGCGGGCGAAGGCCCCACCCGCGACATCCCACCCCGCGGCGGCACCCTCGTCGCCTTCCTCTCCGACCGCTTCTACCACGAGGTCCTCCCCGCCACCCGCGAACGCCTCAGCCTCACCGGCTGGCTCAAGACGCGGGGTTGAGCGCGGCGACACCGGCCGAGACCCCGAGCTCGAACCGTCCTCAGGCTTCGGACTCGTCGTCCTCGCCGGCCTCCGGTGTGGGCTCGGCGAAGTCGTCGACCGCGAGAATGCGGAGCCCCCCGACGCGCGGCGGCAGGCGGCCGTCGTTGGTGAGGAACGTCGAACAGCCGGTGCTCAGAGCCGCAGCCACCTGGAGAGCGTCCGGAGTCTTCATCGAGGTGGCCGCACGCAACTGAGCCGCGGCTCGAAGGAGGGGCGAGGAGAGCTCGACCATCCGGAGATTCCGGCCCCGGGTGAGGATCTCCTCGTAGCTGGCGGCGAGGGCGCTGTCGTGCTCTCGGTAAGGGACGACGAGAACCTCGAGCAGCGTGACCGCCGAAGTCACCGCGTCGAGATCACCGGCGTCGATTGCCGCGAAGACGGGCTCGACGACAGGAAGAAAGTCAGGATGCTCTTCGATGAAGTAGATGAAGGCCGACGTGTCGAGAGCGACCGGCCCAGCCCCGAGCTCGTCGATCAGTCCCAAGCCGCCCGCTCCTCCGCCACGTGACGGGCCGCGTCGATCCCCCGCCAGGACTCCTTGCCCAGGCCCTTGAGCTCGAGCAGCGAGCGGGGCTCCTGCTCTTCCACTGCCTGACCGAGGAGATGGATCACCTGCTGGGCCAATGACCGGCGCTCGCTCTCCGCCAGAGAGCGCAGCTTGCCGTACAGCCCTTCCGGGAAGTTCTTGATGTTGAGCGTCGCCACCGGAGTTCCTCCTCTTTTCCTCCATTTTGGAGGCGCGACCATCCCTCGTCAAGCCCCGTCGAGTCCGGTGTCGCGGCGGGCGTCGGATGGGTGGAGCGGGTTGGGGGCGTCGCCAGCGCGACCTGTGCACGTTCATAGACCAAGTCGCCAGCGCCCGATTCGAGGGCGGGAAGATCCGGATCGAGATGCAAAGCGGTCTCGAGACCGCGTTGCCCGTCGCGGCCAATTCCCGCCTCGAAGGCCAGCCTCCCGAGAAGCTCGATCACATCGAGCTCTCCCTGTCGCTCTGAACCTAGCTGTGCTGCCCACCGCCCAGCAGGTGATCTGCTTTCGAAGCCAGGTCTTGCGCTCTGTTGTAGCCGCGCTCAGTGATCAACTCGACCGCCGCGTAGGCGCACGCGATCTCCCGACTGCCTGCGACCTCGAGGAGCGAGCCGACATCTTCCAGGTCCCGCGGCCGGCCGGCGAGGATCTTCGTCGCGAGGAGATGCCCGACACGGGCGACGGGAAGGACCAACCCCGGCAGGACCTCGAGACGCTCCGCTTCCGTGACGATCTCCGGCTCGATGCCGGAGGAGGCGAAGAGAAGATCAACGACCAGTCCATCCACCGGCTCACCAGGAGCTGCGAAGCGGACGGTGGCAATCCGGCCGGCCTTCTCCTGCTCCACCAGGGTGTGCTCGGTGTAGCCCCTGGCACGCAGTTCCCTTACCAGGTGCTCGGCTTGGCGATCGTTCGCGACGGAAACCGCCACATCCAGGTCGCGGGTCGTTCTGGCTTCGACATGGGCGGCGAGTGCGAGACCACCGACCAGTGCCCAGTTGACGTTGAGCTCGGCAAGGTCTGCTGCTAGCTCGGCGAGTGCCGCATGCAGCCGGTTCACGTGCGCTCGCGCACCCGAAGGTGGGGACCGGAGACGTCACCGTGCTCGGCGCCCGGCCGGGTGTGGAGCCACTCGACCAGCCGGCGCTCGATCTCCTCCTCGTCAGCGTCCGGGTACCGGCGCCGGAGATTGAGTCGCGTCATCTCGACCGATGCCTCGAACAGGTCGAAGGTGAGACGCATGCGCTCCAAGACCGCGGAGCGCTTGTCGGGTTCGTGCTCCATTAGTCAATTCTAGCAGGGACTTAGGGCCCTATCTGCGCCTCCGGCTTTCCGTCGACGAGAGCGGCGAGACGAACGTCCCGGTCGTGGAGCGGGTGGGGAGGCCCCGGCCGGAGGGCGTTGAGGACCGTGCTCGCGAAGGCCTCTGAGCAGGCGAGGGGCCCCGGCGCGGTCCGAACCGAGACGACGGTTGAGCTCCCAACCGTCCAGTCCGCTCGCCGTCCCGGAGGCGGGGCCTCCCCGCCCGCTCCCGGCGAACCCTTCGCCGCGACCCGCCGGTGGCTCCCCTAGTCGTCGCCGTCGTCGGCCCGGATCGGGAAGAGCTCGGCCTGGCGCTTGTCCTCGGCCGAGACGGGCACGCGGTAGTCGCCGTTCCAGCAGGCGGTGCAGTAGGAGTCGTCGGCGCCGGAGAGGCAGCCGAGCAGGCCGTCGAGGGAGAGGTAGGCGAGGCTGTCGGCACCGAGGAAGTCGCGGATCTCGTCGAGGGAGTGGCTGGAGGCGACGAGCTCTTCGCGGGTCGGCATGTCGATGCCGTAGTGGCAGGGCCAGGCGGTGGGTGGGCAGGAGATGCGGACATGGACCTCGGCCGCGCCGCCGTCGCGCACCATCTTGACGATCTTGGGCGCCGTCGTGCCGCGAACGATCGAGTCGTCGACCAGCACCACCCGCTTGCCCTCGATCAGCTCACGCACCGGGTTGAGCTTGATGCGCACGCCGAAGTGGCGGATCGACTGCTTCGGCTCGATGAAGGTGCGGCCGACGTAGTGGTTGCGGATCAGGCCGAGCTCGAACGGCAGGCCGGACTCCCGGCTGTAGCCGAGGGCGGCGAACAGGCCGGAGTCCGGCACCGGCACCACCATGTCCGCCGGCACCGGCGACTCCTTGGCGAGCTGGCGCCCCATGGCGAGGCGCGCCTGGGAGACCGCGTCGCCGAACACCCGGCTGTCCGGGCGGGCGAAGTAGACCTGCTCGAAGGCGCAGCGGGTCGGCCGCGGCCGCTGGTCCAGGTGGAAAACCTGGACGTCGGCCGTCCGGCCGCCCGCCGCCACGACCACCTCCCCCGGCTCGAGCTCCCGCACCTCCTTGGCACCCAGCAGGTCGAAGGCGCAGGTCTCCGAGGCGAAGCAGGGCGTACCGTCCAGGTCGCCCAGCAGCAGGGGCCGGAAGCCGTTGGGATCGCGGGCGGCGATCAGGCAATCGTCCGAGATCAGCAGCAGCGAGTAGGCGCCGCGGACCTGGGCGAGCGCCTCCATCAGCGACTCGACCACCGTCTGTCGCGGCTCGCGTGCCATGAGGTGGAGGATCACCTCCGTGTCGCTGGTGGTCTGGAAGATCGCCCCGGCCCGCTCGAGGGCGTTCCTCAGCTCGACCCCGTTGGTCAGGTTGCCGTTGTGCACCAGGCCGAGCGGCCCGAGGCAGGTCTTGACCACGATCGGCTGGGCGTTGGCGATGACGCTGGTGCCGGCGGTCGAGTAGCGGGTGTGGCCGAGGGCGCGCGCCCCGGGCAGGCGCCGCAGCACCTTGGCGGAGAACAGATCCGCCACCTCCCCCATGCCGCGCTCCACGTGCAGCCGCTCGCCGTCCCAGGAGACGATCCCCGCCGACTCCTGGCCCCGGTGCTGGAGGGCGTAGAGCCCCAGGTAGGTGAAGTTGGCCGCGTCGGCCTTGCCGTCGATTCCGAAGATGCCGCACATGGTCTCGCTCCGCTCTCTGTCTCCGCCGGTCTCGTGCCGATCTCGCCGCTGCCGCTCGATACCGCTCGAACCCGTCGCCGATCGTCCGGTCGCTCAGCCTCCCGATGACCCCTACAGGGCCCCTTCCAGAGCCCGGGGCAGGGCGGTCGACCAGATCCGGTGAAGCGCCTCGACCGCGACCGAGGCCGTCTCGCCACCGCTGGTCAGGACGATCTCGTCGCCGCCGACCTCGCCGATCTCGCGCGCCGGGACCTTGCGCCGCTCGGCCGACGCCAGCACGCCCTCGGCATGCTCCGGCGCGCAGGCGATGAACGCCCGCGCCTGGGTCTCCGAAAACAGCGCCGCCCCGTCGAGCGGCACGTCGGCCCGGACGCCGAGCCCACGGTCGAAGCACGACTCGGCGAGGGCGACCAGGAAGCCGCCTTCCGACAGGTCGTGGGCGGTCGAGATCACCCCCTTGAAGACCAGGGTGCGGAGCAGCTCGGCCAGCCGCGCCTCGGCGGCCAGGTCGACCGCCGGCGGCTTGCCCTGCTCGATGTCGTGGAGCAGGCGCAGGTAGGCGGAGCCGCCCATCTCCCGGCGGTCCTCCCCCAGCAGGATCAGGCGATCGCCGGCCTCGACGAAGCCGCTCGACGGCAGGCCGTCGAGGTCCGGGATCGTCCCGACCACCGCCACCGTCGGCGTCGGGTGGACGGAGCGGTCGCCGGTCTCGTTGTAGAACGACACGTTGCCGGAGACCACCGGCACGTCGAGCGCCCGGCAGGCGGCCGACATGCCGCGCACCGCCTCGCGGAACTGCCACATGATCTCGGGCCGCTCCGGGTTGCCGAAGTTGAGGCAGTCGGTCAGACCGAGCGGCTCGGCGCCGACGCAGGCCAGGTTCCTCACCGCCTCGGCCACCGCCTGGGCACCGCCGGTGCGCGGGTCGAGGGAGCAGTAGACCGGGTTGACGTCGGTCGAGAGCGCCATCCCCGCCGGCGTGCCCTTGAGCAACAGAACCGCCGCGTCCCCTCCCGGGCCGCGCACCGTGTTGGTGCGCACGGTGTGGTCGTACTGACGCCAGATCCACTCCTTGGAGGCGAGCTGGGGCGTCGCCAGGAGCCGGGCGAGGTCGCCCAGCGGGTCGGCCGACTCCGGCACCTCCGGGTCGGCCTGGCGCGCCGCCAGGTCGGCCGGCTCCTCCACCGGCCGATGGTACTTGGGCGCCTTGTCGGTCAGCTCCGAGACCGGCAGGTCGCCGACGGTCTCACCGTGCCAGGCGAGCAGCGCCCGGTCGCCGGAGGTCACCTCGCCGATGCGGCTGACCTCGAGCCCCCAGCGCCGGTAGATCCGGGCGACCTCCTCCTCGCGCCCGCGGCGGGCCACCAGCAGCATGCGCTCCTGGGACTCCGACAGCATGATCTCGTAGGGCCCGAGCCCCGCCTCGCGCAGCGGCACGGTCTCGAGGTCGAGGCGCAACCCGGTGCCGCCCCGGTCGGCCATCTCGAAGGCGGAGCTGGTCAGCCCCGCCGCCCCCATGTCCTGGATGGCGACGATGGCGCCGGTGCGCATGGCCTGCAGGCACGCCTCGAGCAGGATCTTCTCGGTGAACGGGTCGCCGACCTGCACCGTCGGACGCTTGGCTTCGCTCTCGTCGTCGAACGACTCCGACGCCATGGTCGCGCCGTGGATGCCGTCCCGGCCGGTCCGGCTGCCGACGTAGAGGATCGGGTTGCCGGTCCCGGTGGCGGCGGCGCGGAAGATGTGATCCTCCCGGGCCAGGCCGAGGGCGAAGGCGTTGACCAGGATGTTGCCGTTGAACGACTTGTGGAACCCGGTCTGGCCGCCGACGGTCGGGACGCCGACGCAGTTGCCGTAGTCGCCGATGCCGCGAACCACGCCGTCGACCAGGTACCGCATCCTCGCCGCGTCCGCTTGGCCCCCTCTCTCGCCCCCTATCTCGCCCCCTATCTCGCCAAAGTGGAGCGTATCCAGGCACGCCACCGGCCGGGCGCCCATGGTGAAGACGTCCCGCAGGATGCCGCCGACGCCGGTCGCCGCGCCCTGGTACGGCTCGATGAAGCTCGGGTGGTTGTGGCTCTCCATCTTGAACGCCGCCACCCAGCCGAAGCCGAGGTCGACGACGCCGGCGTTCTCCCCTGGCCCCTGGACCACGTACGGTCCCTCGGTCGGGAGCTCCGCCAGGTAGACCTTGGACGACTTGTAGGAGCAGTGCTCGGACCAGAGGGCGGAGGTCACGCCGAGCTCGGTGTAGGTCGGGTCGCGGCCGAGGATGCCGCGGAGGCGTTCGTACTCCTCCTCGTTCAGGCCGTGGGTCGCCGCCATCTCCGGCGTGACCTGCGGCTCCTCGAGGGTCGCCGTCGTTGCGTCCGCCTTACCGCTCATCGCACCGCCTCCAGCATCTCGCCGGCGGCGCCGACCGCCCCGGCGAAGAGCGCCAGGCCGTCGGTGCCGCCCAGGATCGCCTCCGACACCCGCTCCGGGTGGGGCATCATGCCGAGCACGTTGCCCTCCCGGTTGGCCACGCCGGCGATCCCCCGGGCCGAGCCGTTCGGGTTCCACGGGTCGTCCGGATCGGCCGGCACGCCCTCGGGCGAGGCGTAGCGGAAGACCACCTGGCCGGCGGCCTCGAGCGCGTCCAGGTGCGCGTCCGAGTCCTCGTAGTTGCCCTCTGCGTGGGCGATGGGCAGGCGCAGCACCTGGCCCTCGCGGTAGCCGCGGGTGAACGGCAGGTCGTCGCGCTCTACGCGCAGATAGACGTCCTTGCAGACGAACCGCAGCCCCTGGTTGCGCCGCATGGCGCCGGGCAGCAGGCCCATCTCGACCAGGATCTGGAAGCCGTTGCAGATGCCGAGCACCAGCCCACCGTCCTCGGCGTGCTCGCGCACCGCCGCCATCAGGGGGGAGAGCGCCGCCATCGAGCCGCCGCGCAGGTAGTCACCGTAGGAGAAACCGCCCGGCAGCACCACCAGGTCGACGCCGCGCAGGTCGGTGTCCTGGTGCCAGAGGAAGCGGGTCTCCTGGCCGAGCACGTGCTTGAGCACGTGGTACACGTCGTGGTCGCAGTTCGACCCGGGGAAGATCACCACACCGCATCTCACGGCGCGGTCTCCTCGCGGTCCGGGTCCTGCCCCAGATCGGCCAGCTCGACCTCGTAGTCCTCGACCACCGGGTTGGCCAGGAGCTTCTTGCACATGGCGTCGAGCGCCGCGCGGGCGGCGCCGGGGTCGCTCTCGGACAGATCGATGGCGAAGCTCTTGCCGGCGCGCACGTCGTCGACGCCGTCGAACCCGAGGCGGCCCAGGGCGTCGCGGATCGCCTTGCCCTGGGGGTCGAGAATTTCCTTGCGGGGATACACGGTTACGGTCGCTCTCACGCGGGAACCTCCAACGGGGCGAGCTCCATCCAGCCGGTCGGCCGGTCCTGCTCGGTCACCTCGACACGGGCCTTCGACCCCTCGGTCGCCAGCACCTCGCCCACGGCCTCGGCGGCCAGTGCGGGAGAGTTGTTGGTCTGAGAGAGGTGGTAAAGGACCACGCGCCGCAGCCGGTCACACACCAGCTCCGGGAGGCCGTCGGCGGCGTCCCGGTTGGACAGGTGACCGTGCCGCCCCGCCACGCGCTGCTTGAGCGACCACGGGTACGGACCGGATCGGAGCATGCCCAGATCGTGATTGGTCTCGAGAATCAGAGTGTCGAGCTCGGCCAGCCGAGCCCAGGCGAGACGGCTGCGCTCACCCAGGTCGGCGGCCAGCCCCAGGCGCCGTCCGGCGCCGTCCTCGACGGTCAGCCCCACCGGCTCGGCGGCGTCGTGGGGGATGGCGAACGGCTCCACCTGGAAGCCGCTCACCTCGACCGGTACACCGGACGTGATCTCGCGCGCCGCCGCGAGAGCCTCCGCACCCAGCCCCGAGCTCGCCTGGGCGCCCGCGTCGAGCGTGCCCCGGGTGGCGAACAGCGGCACCCGGTGGCGACGGACGAACCGGTCGGCACCCCGCAGGTGATCGCCGTGTTCGTGGGTGATGACCAGGGCCGAGATCGTCTCCGGCTCCACGCCGACGAGGCGCATCCGGCGCTCCAGCTCGCGGCACGAAAACCCGGCGTCGAGGAGGATCCTGCGGCCGCCGGACTCCACCACGAGGGCGTTGCCGCGACTGCCGGAGCCGAGGATGGCGAAGCGCATCGTGTTCACGTTGAGGGCTAGGAGTCTGCGCGGCAAGATCGCGTGACCGCGTCCCCCGGAGCCGCGCGGCAAAGCTATCACGACTGGGGCGCGCCGCCGGCCCACCCTACCCGGACGAGCCGGAGGAGCCGGACGGGCCCGAAGAGCCGGCCGAGCCGGTGGAACCGGTGGGCTTGGGGGCCAACGGTGGAGCGTCCGCGCGGTCGGAGCTCACGCCGCGGCATCGGGCTTCGATCGTGCCCAGGATCCACGACTCCCGGTTGCCCACCCGTCCCCAGCGGACGGCCAGAGCCATGAACGTGTCGTGGACGATTTCGGCCGCCGTCTCCTCGGCCACCGCATGCTCGTGGAGCAGATCGAGGATCTGGGGTCGCAGACGCTGCAGCAACCCTTGCAGCTCTCGCGACCGCTCGGATTGATGGTTGGGCATGCGGTTCACAGGCAGATCGGAAAAGGGTTCGGAACGGCCCTCATTGTAACGCCGAAACCGCTTGCGGAAAGCCCGTAATCCCTCCGCCCGGACTTTGTCCGCAGTACTGCCTTAAGATTTCATTTTCATTAAAACTCGTAAACTCGGCCCTGTTCGAGGAAGCCGATAGTTGGATTCCCGAGCTGTTTCACCTCCTCGTGGATCTTCTCGACGCACGGAGGCTTGAGGTGGTGAACCAGAATCGGCACCTCCCGCTCCAGCTTCTCCAGCTCGAGCGAGAGGGTGTGGGGGGTCAGGTGGAGCGAGACGTCGGCGATCTCCTGGAGCGCGTTGTCGAAGCTCGTATCGATGCAGATCGCCTGGAGGTTGCGAGTCCGGTTGGCGATCTCCCACAGGCGCAGCGTCGGCCCGGTGTCGCTCGACCAGAGCACCGCCGAGCCCTCGTGCTCGATCAGGAAGCCGTGGGTCGGTACCAGGTGATCGACCTCGATCGGCGTGAAGCGTACGCCGTCGATCTCGAGCGCTACCTCGCTCTGGATCTCGTGGAACCGGACCGCCGGCAGCAGGTGGTTCGGCAGGCGGGTGAAGTCCGGCCAGGTGGCGTTGTTGAACAGGTACTTACGGATCGCGTAGATGGTCGCCGAGGAGGCGTAGATGTCGATCGCGCCGGAGCTGTGCCCGTACACGTTCTCGATGAAGAACGGCAGCGCACTGGTGTGGTCCATGTGGGAGTGGGACAGGAGGATCGAATGCACCCCCACCTGACGCTCGATCGAGAGCGCCTGGCTGAGCGAGCCGGCGTCGAGGGCGACGGTGCCATTGATCAGAAGGCACGTCATCCGGCATTCGAGGCTCTCACCCCCATAGCTACCAAGGACCTCGATCCGCATGATTCGCCGGCAGTCTATCGCCGATCGCTCGACGGCGCCAAGCAAGCGCGCCGGGCACGACCGATCCGTGCCCGGCGCAGCCGGTGCTCAGAAGCGATAGCCGATCCAGAAGCCGGTCCGGAACCCTCCTTCGGCATCCTTGAAGTCCCAGCGCTTGGCGAACTCCCAGTTGACGGGCAACCCGAACAAGATGGCCGAGACTCCGAAGCCGTAGGACGAGAGTCCGTCCTCGAGCCGGCCGTCCTCGTCGTTCCAGAAATTGAAGTCCTGGACGTTGCCGAACCAGGCACCACCGACGTCGAGGAAGATCCGGCCGCGGATGTCGGTGACCCGGGTCCAGGGCAGCGCCAGGGTGTCGATCAGCGGGAACCGCACCTCGGAGTTGACGAAGAACACCCGGTCACCGACCTCGGACCGGTACTTGAAGCCGCGCAGCGTGTCCAGGCCGCCCGTCCAGTAGGGGCGGCGGAAGCTGCCGTTGCTGACCGCGCCGTAGGCCCGGAAAGCGAGGCTGCTGCGCCGGGTCATCGGAACGTACTGGCGCGCGTCCAGGTTGTAGTCGTGGCTCAGCGTGCCGCCGTCGTTCAGGTCCGGCGAGTAGTCCGACGACAGGCGGAAGCGGTGCCCGGCCTGCGGCCCCCAGGTCTCGTACACCGTGGTGTCGGAGACCAAGGCCGCCTGGACCACCGGGAACGTGTCCGACTGCGGCTCGTAGACCTGGAAGATCTGGTTGGTCCGCCGGTTGCGGACGAACGCGAACGAGTTGATGTCGCGGTAGATGACGCCCGTGCCGAGCTCGACCCGGTTGTAGAGGTTGAACGGGTACCAGACCGACCCGATCAGCCCGGTCTCCTCGAACTGCGAATCCCGGTTGATCTTGCCGTCCCGGTCCTGGCTCAGGAAGTAGTCCCGGGTGTCGTAGAGGTGGAGGCCCCAGCTCAGGCGGTGCGAGGTGTCGTAGAACGCCACGTCGAAGTCGGAGAAGCGCCGCACCGAGACCAGAGTGGTGACCAGGCGGCGATCTCCGATCAGGTCCGACCAGGTGAGGATCGCCTGGCCGAGGACGGTCGAATCGCTGTCGACCGCGATCGCCGTCTGGGCGTTCTCCAGCGACAGGTGGAAGCCGTGGTAGTCCTCCTCGTTCGCCTTGTCGACGGCGACCTGGATGTCTGGCTCGAACCGCGGCAGCTCTTCCGGCACCGCGGGCTCGATGCCGAACTGCAGGAGCATCGACTGCTCCCCCGGCCGCTTCGTGGTCTCGAGGTCCGCCTCTTCGGCCGTCGCCCCCTCGGCCGCCGCCTCCGCCGCGACGGCGACCGTCGCCTCCTCCGGGTCGGCCAGGTAGAGGCCCGGCTGGAGGCGCCAGAAGCCGGTGAAGGCCATCCGCTCGTGCCCCTCCCGGTCCTCGAACACCGCCGGCATCACACAGCCGGTCACGGCGTTCGTGTGCTGGACGATCTGGCCGCTGTCGAGGTCGGCGGAGTAGATGTTCTCGGCGCCGCTCTGGTCCGACGTGAAGTAGAGCCGCTTGCCGTTCGGCGAGTAGACCGCGTCGCGCTCGTGGGACTTGCCGTGGGTGAGCTGCTCCCGGTGCGACGGGTCCTGGAGATCGAGCCGGAAGAGCTTCTGGTACCCGTCGACGACCGAAGTGAAGACCAGCCAGCGGCCGTCCGGCGAGTAGGCCGGCGAGCCGTCGAAGAGGTCGTCGTCGGTCAGGTTGGTGAGCTTTCCGGTGTCGAGGTTGTAGGTGAAGATGTCGAAGTCCCCGTCCTTCCAGGCGGAGAACGCCACCGTGCGGCCATCGGGCGAGTACGCCGGCGAGAGCTCCTGCTCGACCCCGAACTCCTTGGTCAGGTCGATGACCCGGCGGTGCCCGCCCTTGAGGACGTCGATCAGCACCAGGCTCCGGCCGCTCTCACGCTTGGCGAACACGGCGATGGTGTCGCCATCGGGCGAGAACGCCAGGTCGCGGCCCATCTTGCGCCCGATGGTCAGGTTCTGGGCGACCAGGTACTGGTAGTCGTGGGTGAAGCCACGCGTCAGGTTGCGGATCTGGCGCCGGTCCGGGACGTCGAACAGCACCACGTCGACCTCGCCGCGGCTGGTGGAGAACGCCGCCATCAGGTCGCCGGACGGGGAGACCACGCCCGAGGTGACCCTCGTCGAGTTGAGCGGGCTGGTCCGGGCACGGAAGAGCCGGCCGTAGTCCGACGGCTCGCCGGACTCGACCAGGGCGGGGAGGTACTTCTTGCGCAGCCAGCGGCGGAAGTCGCCGTCGAACTCGTCCGGATCGATGTTGAACGCCCGTTTGACGGCGGGCGCCGGATCGGCCGAGAACGTGTTGCGCAGCTCGTAGATGAAGTCGAGCAGGCCGTCCTCGCCCCAGCGTTCCTCGATGAAGTCGTAGACCGCGTGGCCGATCCGGTAGGCGAAGTACCCCTGGGGGTTGGCCCGGGTCACCGGCGGCACCAGGTCGTTGACCACGGCGTCGCGCAGGTACATCCGGTCCCACGACTGCTCGTCCTTGGCCATGTAGCTGGCCATGCCCTCGGTGACCCACAGGGGCGGCCGGACGGTCAGCGCCTTGCCGAGGCTGCCCTGGTAGAGGATGTGGAACTGGAAGATATGGGTCAGCTCGTGGCTGATGAGGTCGAACATCTCCGAGTCCGACAGATCGGCCGGCAGGACCATCCGGTTGCGCGCCGGTGTCGAAAAGGCGCCCACGCCCTCCGGGATGAAGTTGAGGATGATGTTGGTCTGCTCGAACGCCGAGTGGGTGGCGTAGAAGATCAGCGGCGTCGCCTCCTGGATCTGGTAGTCCAGGCGACGCGACAGCCGGTCGTAGGAGCTCTCGGCCAGCGAGACCATCTTCGGCAGCAGCTCGCGCTCCGACTCGTAGAAGTAGATGTCGAAGTGGGGCGAGTGGTAGATCTGCCAGTCGAACTCCCGATAGGTGATCTTGTTCTTGCCGAAGTACTGGGCGCCGGCCGGGGCGGCCGCCAGCATCAGCGCCGACAGCACCAGGACGACCGAGACGACCGAACGGTTCGAGGAACGGAAGAAACGGGAGCTCAAACGGGACCTCCTTGTCGCTTCACGGACCGGAACCGCGACGGTTGGCCGGACCGGGTGCCTAATGGATGTCGGTGAACAGAACGCGCGACGCCTCGACCTGCTTCTGGGTGAAGACGTTGACGATCCGGTCCTCCAGGGCGAAGAGGTTCTCGAACATGCCGGAGATCGCATCCACCTCGTCGGACTGGAAGTTCTGGAAATCCTTGAAGTTGTCGCGGTAGAGGACCTCGCCGGAGCGACCGTCGACGACGACCAGCACGATGTCGTACTCGAAGCCGGTCTGCTCGACCAGGACCTGGCGGTGGTAGGTGCGCCCGTCCAGGGGCGAGACGAACTCCTCGGTGCGGTACCCCGACCGGTCCTGGATGTCGAAGTCGAGGCTGCCGGTCACCAGCAGGTCGGCCTGGGCGCGGGCGCCTACGTCCGCCCAGAACTCGCGCCGCTTCAGCAGCTCTTCGAGGTCGAAGGTGGGCAGATCGACCGGCCCGGTCTCGACCACCCGCAACTGGGTCTCGCGGCGCAGGAGCTTCTCCAGGAAGCGGCTGAACTCGTGCTCGATGTCGACGTCGCGGCCGGCCGGGCTCTCCTGCCCCTCCTTGGTGACGACGACGAACGGAGCGACGGCCACCGTCTCCTTACCCCGCAGGTCGATCTTGGCCCGCTGGGGCAGTTGGAGCTTGACCTCCACCTCGGCGCGAAGGGCCGGCGCCGCTGCCAGGGCGGCGAGCATCAGCAGGCCGCACGCCACCACCGACAGCCGGAGGCCGGAGGCCGCCGGGCGTCGCGCGATCTCTTCCGGCCGGCGGGCGAGCCGCCCCGGAGCCCCCTCGGCGATCCGCTTCATGACCTGCCCCCCGTCTCTCCGCCCGGCTGCTTCGGCTGAGCGCCGCCATCGGAGCCGCCACCGACCGCGTCGTCGAGGGCGTCTTCGAGACCTGGGAGCCCGCTCGACGCGCCGGGCCGGTAGCTCTGGTAGAAGTCGACGAAGCGGGCGTAGTTCTCTTTGAGGTCCCGGCTGCCCGGGGAGACGGCGAGCGCCTCGCGGTAGGTGGCGAGGGCCTCGTCGAACTGCCCGTTCGCCTCCTGGGCGACGGCCAGGTTGTTGAGGATCTTCGGGTTCTTCGGGTCGAGGCGGTCGGCCTTCTCGAACCGGAACAGCGCCTCCTGCCACAGGCCCTGCTTCGCCATCTGAATACCGAAGCTCACCTGCTCCTGCGGGTTCGCACCGCGGGTGGCGCCGCTGCACGCGATCGTCGCCAGAGACCCCAGGGCGAGCATCAGGAGAAGGAGCCGGGAAACGGCTGGCGTGCGTGCTTTCACTCGGTCCTCCGCGTCTCGAGTCGCCGTGGATGGTCCGGCCGCCCCGGTGCGCCCGAGCCGGTCGGGAACGCCGCAGCAGTTCGATCGCTGATCGCTGGCACGGTGGCGAGTATATACGACGACCCTGCGTCCGATCGGGCGCCACGGGACCCTCATGCAGCCCTCATGCAGCCCTCATTCGGACCCGATCCGGCTCCGCCCCAGACCTGACCAGGGCCTGATCTGACCCTGATCTGACCCCGATCGGGTCCAGCTCGGGCTCAGCTCGCGCTCACCTCGTGCCCGGCTCCGCCGGCCCTCCGGCCGAGCCTTCGTGCGATTCGTGCGATCGGAGCGCCCGGTTCCGTCCTCCAGGGCAGGAGGGATCACCGTGCCGACCGACCGCGAGATGCTCATCGCCCTGGCCGCCGACCTGGAGCTGCCCAGGCCCGCCGCCTGCCGCCTGGCCGCCGACCTCGACCGCCTGCGCGAGCTCTCCCGGAGCTCCCGGCGCGCCCTGTCCGGCCGCGGGCTGTCCGGCCGGGCGGCGGCCTGGGGGGTGCCGTCCCAGACGCTGGTCGCGGCCCGGGAGATGCTCGGGCAGGCGTCGGAGATCGCCCGCCGCGAGGAGGCCGCCGCCCGGGCCCTGGGCGCGCGCATCGTCACCGCCGCCGAAAACGAGTTCCCGGCGCCGCTGGGCGACCTCGACCTGCCGCCGCCGGCGCTCTACGTCCGGGGCACCCTGCCACCGGCCCCGCCACCGGCCGGCCGGCTGTCAGGCGCCGGTGGCGGCGACCGGGGCGCGGTCGCCATCGTCGGCTCGCGCCGGGCGGACTCCTACGGCCGGGAGGCGGCCGAGCTGTTCGGCCGCGCGTTGGCCGCGGCCGGCCTGACCGTCGTCTCCGGCTTCGCCCGCGGGGTCGACGCGGCGGCCCACCGCGGCGCCCTCGACGGGGCGGCCGAGCGCGGGAACCGGCCGGGTCCGGACGGACGGCGCTGCGCCACCGTCGCGGTCCTGGGCACCGGGCTCGGCGTCGACTACCCGCGCGGCCACCGCGGCCTCGGCGATGCGATCGCCGCCCACGGCGCCGTGATCACCGAGTTCCCCTGTGGCCTGGCCCCCAAGGGGTGGCAGTTCCCCGTCCGCAACCGGCTGATCGCCGCCCTCGCCGGCGCCACCCTGGTCGTCCGCGCCGCCCGGCGCTCCGGCTCCCTGGTCACCGCCCGCTTTGCCCTCGACCTGGGGCGCGACGTCCTGGCGGTGCCCGGGCGGATCTTCGAGGAGCGCTCCCGGGGAACCAACGCCCTGATCGCGGACGGCGCCTACCCGGCCCTCTCCCCCGCCCAGGTGCTGGCGCTGCTCGGCGTCGATGCGGAAAAGGTGGAGAAGGTGGAGAAGATGGAGGAGGCCGAGGACGATCCCGCCCCGCCGCCCGGCGGCGACTCCCCGTCCGGCGCCCCGGCGCACGACGAGGCCGCAGGCCCTCGAGCCGCCGCTCGACCGCGGCCCCGAGGCCTCCCGGGGCGGCTGCTCGCGGCCATGGCGCCGGCCGAGCCGGAATCGCCGGAAACGCTGGCGGCACGGATCGACGCGCCGGTCGACCGGGTGCTCGGCGCCCTGCTCGAGCTGGAGCTGGCCGGACGCGTCCGGCGGGAGCCCGGACCGGCCTATGTCCGGCGTCCGGAAATGCCCTGAATCGGCACTCAGTTGACAGGAGACCGTGCCGCGGTGCTACGGTCCCCGCCGCCGGCACAGCACCGGCAACAGGGCCACAGACCACGGAATATCCCCGAGAACGAACCGCTTTACCCGAACCGTGAGCAAGAACCTGATCATCGTCGAGAGCCCCGCCAAGACCCGCACGCTGAAGAAATTCCTGGGCAAGAACTACCAGGTCGAGGCGTCGATGGGCCACATCCGGGACCTGGTCAAGAAGGACATGGGCATCGGCCCGGACTTCGAGCCCCACTACGAGGTGCTCGACAAGAAGAAGGCCGTGGTCAAGAAGCTGCGCCAGGCGGCCAAGGGCGCGGACCTGATCTACCTGGCCCCTGACCCCGACCGCGAAGGCGAGGCGATCGCCTGGCACATCGCCGAAGTCCTGAACAAGGATCCGGAGAAGGTCCAGAGAGTCACCTTCAACGAGATCACCAAGCGGGCGGTGCTCGCGGCGCTCGAGAACCCGCGCACCATCGATGAGCGCAAGGTCGACGCCCAGCAGGCGCGGCGCATCCTCGACCGGCTGATGGGCTTCCGCCTGTCGCCGCTCCTGTGGGAGAAGATCAAGCAGGGCCTCTCGGCCGGCCGCGTCCAGTCGGTGGCGCTCAAGATGGTCTGCGACCGGCAGGGCGAGATCGACGCCTTCATCCCGGAGGAGTACTGGAACCTCGGCGCGGACCTCGAAGGCTCCGAGCCGCCGCCGTTCAACGCCCGGCTCCACCAGATCGACGGCAAGAAGCAGAAGGTCGAGAACGGTGAGCAGGCGGCGAAGATCGTCGCGGCGCTCGAGAGCGGCACCTTCACCGTCCGCTCGATCGAGAAGAAGCAGTCCAAGCAGCGTCCGGGACCGCCCTTCATCACCAGCCGACTCCAGCAGGACGCCGCCCGCCGCTTCGGCTTCTCGGTCAAGCGAACCATGGGCATCGCCCAGGGCCTTTACGAAGGCAAGGAGATCGGCGACCGGGGCGCGATCGGCCTGATCACCTACATGCGAACGGACTCGACCCGCGTGGCCGAGGAGGCTCTCGAAGAGGGCCGCAAGTTCATCGCCGCCACCTACGGTGAGAAGGCCCTGCCGGCCAAGGCGGTGCGCTACAAGTCCAAGAAGAGCGCCCAGGACGCCCACGAGGCGATCCGCCCGACCAACTTCGACCTGCCGCCGGAGAAGGTCGCCCAGTATCTGAAGCCCGAGGATCTGAAGCTCTACAAGCTGATCTGGGACCGGTTCATCGCCTCCCAGATGAAGCCCGCCGTCTTCGACGTCACCCAGGTCGACATCGACAACGGCCGCTACACCCTGCGCGGCCGGGGCAAGATCCTGAAGAGCCCCGGCTTCCTGGCGGTCTACCAGGAGGCGGCGGACGAGGACGCTCGGAAGAACGGCGGCGCTAACGGGGACAGCGGGGACAACGGCGACGAGGGAGGCGAAGGCACCACCATGCCGCCGCTCACCGAGGGCGAGGAGCTGAAGCTGCTGGAGCTCCACAGCGAGCAGAAGTTCACCCAGCCGCCGGCCCGCTTCAGCGAGGCGACGCTGGTCAAGGCGCTCGAGGAGAACGGCATCGGCCGGCCGTCGACCTACGCCCAGATCCTGGCCACCCTGACCGACCGGGACTACGTCGAGAAGGTCGAGAAGCGCTTCGCGCCGACCCTGCTCGGCAAGCTGGTCAACAAGATGCTCCAGGGCAGCTTCCACAACATCATCAACGAGGGCTACACCGCCAACCTCGAAGAAGAGCTCGACCAGATCGAGGAAGGAAAGGTCGCCTGGAAGAAGGCGCTCGAGGTGTTCAACCAGCAGCTCTCGAAGGATCTCGAGACGGCCAGCGAGAAGATGCCCAACGTCAAGCGCGAGGGGCTGCCGACCGGCGAGAAGTGCCCCGAGTGTGGCAAGGAGCTGGTGCTGCGCTTCGGCCGCTACGGCAGCTTCTTCGGCTGCTCCAACTACCCGGAGTGCACCTACACCCGCGACCCGGAGCCCGAAGGCGAAGGCGGCGAGGAAGAGGCCGCGCCGGCCGAAGAGGTCCCGCCGTGCGAAAAGTGCGGCTCGCCGATGGTGCTGCGCCGGAGCCGCTACGGCGCCTTCTACGGCTGCAGCGCCTACCCGGAGTGCAAGAACATACGCAAGACCGCCAAGGAGAAGAAGGAAGAGCCGAAGCCGACCGGCATCAAGTGCCCGGAGTGCGGCAAGGGCGAGATCGCCGAGAAGCGCTCCCGGCGCGGCAAGATCTTCTACTCCTGCGACCGCTTCCCGGACTGCAAGTACGCGCTCTGGAACAAGCCGGTCGACCGCAAGTGCCCCCAGTGCGACCACCCCTTCCTGACCGAGAAGACGACCAAGAAGAAGGGCACCCGTCTGCTATGCCCCAACGAGGAGTGCGACTTCGAGGAGCAGGTCGAGGCGCCCGAGGGCGAGGCGGCGGCGAGCTCCGCCTAGGGTTCACAGCTCCGTCCGGGCTCCACGGCCCGCCCGTGTAGATTAGGGCGCGATGAGACGTCGTCGAGCCCCGAGCCTCCGCGGCACCGCGCTGCTCGCCACCCTGGCTGGACTGCTCCTCCTCTCCGGCTGCTTCGAAGAGCCGGTCCGCGACGAGCTGACGATCCGTTTCCAACCCGGCAACGTCGACCCGCACTCGCTCTCCGAGATCGGCCTCCTGCCCTGCGAGATCGAGCTCGTCACCCGCATCGAACCG
Source organism: uncultured Acidobacteriota bacterium (assembly GCA_963843755.1). Taxonomy (GTDB): domain Bacteria; phylum Acidobacteriota; class Thermoanaerobaculia; order Multivoradales; family DATKCC01; genus CAWJLS01. Next base: position 381,422 of record CAWJLS010000004.1, on the reverse strand, counting down.
GACGAGGGCCGCGGCGACAATCCCAACCTCCAGGCGCGGGTCGACGAACGCCGCCGGCAGATCCTGAGCGGCCAGGACGCGTGGGCCGCCCGCTTCACCGGGCTCGGCGCGGGCTCGCGGCACGTCGGCTTCGACTGGGAGGACGGCGTGCTGCGCCAGGCCCGCCGGGTCGCCCGGCTCGATCTCGCAGAGCACCCGGACGCCCTCCACCAGTTCTTCGCTGACACGGCCGTCGCCGTCGACTCCAGCGCCGAGCACGGCCGGGTCGAGCTCTCGCTGACGCCGCTGGCCGCCGGTCGGGCCAACCGCCGGCAGCGCCAGCTCTACGATCGGTTCGTCGGGCCGTGGACCGACTCGCTGGCGACCTACTTCAGGGCCACCTCCGCGCTCTACACCTATCTCGACCGCCATCCTGGCCGCGCCCGGGTCACCCTCGGAGCGCTGCTCGGCGACGCGCTCGACGGGGAAGACGCCGACGCCTACAAGCAGCGGCTTCGACCACCGGAGAAGCCGCTCGTCGAAGCCGTCGACGCGGCCATGGACAAGGCCGCGGAGGTCCTGGTCATCGACCAGAACGAGGCGTACTCGATCAACGAGATCTCGCGCCTGCTGTTCGACCCCTTCCCCGCCCACATCCGGGTGATCCCCGGTGGCCCGGTGATCGAGGCCGAGGGCTTCGAGCCCGACGGCTCCGGCCAGGGAGAGGGCGGTGGCAGGAGCGGTGACGAGGCCGGCGTGCTCGAGATCCGCGGCTTCAGCCTGTGGGAGGCGCTGGAGTCGCTCCAGGGGAGATGGCTGGCGCCCGACCCGCTGCTCCTCTACGTCCGCCTGCGCGGCGGCATCCGGGGCGAGCCGACGCCGGAGCTGACCCTCGACCAGATCGCCGCCCGCGATCGCTTCGCGGCCACCCCCTCCCCCAGCGCCGACGAGATCCGGGCCGCAATCGAGGAGCGGCTGCGACCGGAGCCGCTCTACCGGGTGGTCTGGCAGACGCCCTGGCCCGCCACCCCGTAGGGCGATCGAACCCGACAGGTACGCGCGATACGACCGCGGCGACCGAGCCGCCGATCCGACCGCTGGCCGGGACCGGACCGAAGCCCGCCTCGGGGCTCGGGGTCATTCACGCGGCCGGCCGGCGCCCACGGCGGTGCCGGAGACCGATGCCGAGCGCGGCGAGGAGAGCGAGCACACCCAGGACCACCGCGACCAGCGTCGGCGACAGGCCGATCCGCCGCCCGCCCGGCACCGGCACCAACGCCCCGTCGCCGAGCACCACGAGCCCCGCCCAGGCCGCCGCCGGCTCCCCCGCGGCGATCGCCTCGCGCCGTGCCTCGTGGAGCGCCCCGGCCACCGTCTCTCCCGCCGCCAGGTGCCGGTAGAAGCGCTCGAACAGCGCCGCCGACTCGTCGTCCCGGAGCGGCCAGAGGCTCGCCACCACCCCGTGGGCACCCGCCTGGAAGAACGCCCGCGCCAGGCTCATGACCCCCTCGCCCCGGAGCACCGTCCCGTCCGCGCTCCGGCACGACGCCAGCACCACCGTCCGGCCGCCCAGGTGGAGCCGGGCGATCTCCCCGCTCTCGAGACGCCCGTCATGGCCCGGCCCCTGGCCCGCCCTGTCCGCCGCCAGCAGCACCGCCGAGCGCTCCGGCCGGTCCTCGTCGGTCACAGCGTGGGCGGCGAAATGGAGCAGGCCGAAGCTCGTGAGGTCGAGGCTCGCCAGCCGCGACTCGGTCGCCTCCGACCCGGCCAGCAGCAGACCGCCCCCCAGATCCCGGATCGCCGCCCGCCCCTCCTCCCGGGCGTGGACCAGCGGTCCGAACGTCTCCTCCGGCGGTGCCCCGGCGACGCCGTCCCCACCGCGGGCCTGCGCGAGCCGGCTGCCGGTGGCTGCCGGCCCCGGCTCATCGGGCGGGCCGCCGTCCTCCACCGGGGCACTCGGCACGACACCGCCCAACGTCGGGTCCGCCAGCACCAGCACCGGCTGCTCCGGCCGCGGCGGCTCCTCGTCACGCCAGCGCAGCCAGAGCGTCGCCGACGGCACCCGCACCAGCTCGAACCGCTCCCCGAACGGCACCCCGTCCGCCTTCGGCCGGAGCGCCGCGAACGGTAGCCGGTGGAGAGCATCGTCCGGCACCAGGATCAGCCGCGTCACCTCGGGCGGCAGCTCGGCGAGCGCCGGCGCCAACAGCGTCTGGTAGAGGTGAGTCCCGGGCCCCGCCTCCGACCCGTCCCGCCGCTCCACCAGCCCCTCGAACAGCCGCACCGCCCGGCGGACGTCGGTGCGCCCCGGCAGCCGATGCACCGTCACCCCCTGCTTCGTCACCGTCATCAACCACGAGCCGCCGCCGAAATCCCCCGCCAGGTCCTTCCACGGCGCGACCTGGAAGGACAAGAGGGCTTCGTCCGGCGCGAGGGCGGCTTGCACCCGGTCGAGGCTCGCGAAGCCCTCGCCGCTCGCCCGCGGCGCACCCGCCTCACCCTGCTCGGCCGCCTCGCTTTTCGCGGTCGTCCGCCGCAACCAGTCGGTCAGCGCCCGGGCGCGCGCCCGCTCCTCGACCTGAAAAGCCTCCGCTCGGGCGAACGTCTGATCCAGATCGGATCCCGCGGCCCGCACCAGTTGTCCGCCGAACCAGGAGTAGTCGTCAGCCCAGGTGGAGAAGAGCCCGGCCTGCACTTCAGAGCCTTCACCTTGAAGATCCCGCAACCGCTCGATGGCATCGAGCGCTGCCCAAGAGTCCGCGACGGCCTCCTCCGACGATCCCTCGGCCCACCGCACCCGCATCATCTCGCGCCAGGCGGAGGCCTGAGACCACGAGTCCTGCGCTTCGCGAGCCAGCTCCAGGGACCGCGACGCAATCGTCGCCGCGCGGCCCGGGTCCTCCCGGCTCAGGTGGCGCGCGAGGGCATTCAGGCAATAGCTGTGATCACGGTCGGTCGTCGCCAACTTCGTGCAGGCATCGAGATGGGCCAGTCCGTCCGACCCCGGCAGCAGCACACCCAGGACCCAGTGCGATTTGGCCGCGACACCGGAACGGCCTGACGCCTCGGCGAGCGCCAACGCGCGCCGCGCTCGCGACCTCACCTCCTCTGCACGTTTCGGGTCGGGGGACTCCGAAAGCCTCTCGATCGCGACTCTCGTCAGCCCGTACCAGGCCCCCGCCTCGACGTAGGAGTCCCCCTGCTCTTCGGCGAGCCTGGCAAGCCGACGGAAGACGTCCTCCGCGGCCGCGAACTTCCCTTGTTCGACGCACACCTGTCCGAGAGTCAACAGGCACTCCATCTGAGTCGCGCTCGGACCCGCGCCGCACGGACCGCTCGCGCCATCGGCCGACGACGCTCTCAACAGCGCCTCCACTCGCCCGAGGTCTCCGCCGCTCTCCGCGATCTGTCGAGCCAGTACGACCCGGCCGTGGGCCTCCAGATCGGGTAGGCCGCTTCCCCGCGCGACGCGCTCTGCAGCTTCGGCTTCAACCTCGGCTTCCTCGACCAACCCGAGGCGAAAGAGCTGACGGGATCGGTTCTCTCGTGCGTACACCTCGCCCGAGGCACTCCCCGATGCCGAGAAGGCCTCGGCGGATCGGCCGAAGAGCTCCGCCGAGGCCTCGGCGTCATCCCAGAGAAGCCGGCCGAGGTAGAAGTTGGGCCAGGGTTGATCGGCGTTCTGTTCGGCGAGCCGGCTCAGACACCGCCTTGCGTCTCCCGCCGCCGGACCACCTGCGCGGGCACGCTCGAACAGGCAGGAACATGCGTCCCGACCGACAGGGTCGGCCGCCAGGAGCGCACGACAGTCACCATCTCGAGCTTCGGCAACCGTCGGCCCGGCGACCCAGGCGAGCAAGACGAGACAAACTGCCGCTCTGTGCCTATGCGCCCGGCGGAGGCTCACTACCTTTGTCGCCCCCATAGTCCGGCGGGCTCACCGTCTCCGTCCTGACGAAGAATCCGACCTCGTAGGTCGTGGTCGAGCTGTCGCCCGAGCCGTCGGTCGACCCGTCGGTGGACGGTGCGCCTTCGGGGGCGGCCGCTTCGAGGGCGAGCGCGCGGACCTGGGGGGCCGGCTCGGCCGCCGCCGACTGCTCGGTCCCGCCGGCGGCACCGCCCTGGGGCACCGGCCGTGGCGGGTCCGGGACGATCGCCCGGCGCTTCTCGCGCGGGAACTGCCACTGGCGCACCACCTGGCCGTCGACCACCTTGCGGACGAAGAAGCCCACTTCGAAGCGCGTGGTCTTGAGGATCTTCTCTTCCGTCACTCGTGGCCTCTCTCCCGCCCCGGGTTCCTGCCGAGTTCCTCCGAGCGGTTCACCCGGAGCCGTGGGGAATTGCTTCAACCTGGGTTGTGTGCTCATGATCTTTCCTCTCCCCGCTGCGGTGTCCGCCCGGTGTCCTGGACGGCCGCCTTGATCGATCGAGGGACCCATCGCCCTCCGTCGTCCCTTGGAACGGGGGGCGGCGGCGGATTCCCTCAGTCCCGGCGGCGATTCACCGGGAGGCGGGTCGAGCAGTTGAGATCAAGAGCGTTGACTGGACGGAGAGTCTATCGAACCCGGCCCGAGCTGGCGAAGCTCCCCGGCTCCGCCAGCTCGCACCGGGTCCGGGTGGCAGGACGGTCGCACCACAGCGTCCCGACCCGGGCTCTTTCAGGAGTAGAAGTACGGGTCGAGGACGCGGACCTCCGTGATCGAGTCCACCGGCAGCCCGTTCTGGGAGGCGACGTTGCGGATCGCTTCCGGGCTGGGCCCGTCGTAGACGCAGAAGGTGTTGCGTCTGTCGTCACTGACGTAGGAATGTACCCAGGTGACCCCTTCGGTGGCATTGGTTTCGACCACCTTCTTCACCACCTCGCAACCGGCGGCGTCCATCGGAATCTGTAGACCCTCCGTGAACGTGCGCTGAACCAGGTACCGCGGCATTGTCCTCTCCTTTCGGCACGGCGACCGAACCATCTCGGCCGTCGTCGCCAGGGTATGGCCCGCCCTGCGGCAGGACATCGGGAGATCTCCCCATGCGCTCCGCCTCGGCACCGGACCCGGACGCTCCGACGCCCGGCCCTCACCTCACCTTTCCTCGTACGGTCCGCCATGGACTGCTTCGGAATCGAGGAGGTCCGCCCGCCGCGCCCGGGCCGCCGCTTCCGTTCGGTTGCGCGCTCCGAGCGCTGCCAGGATGGCCGAAACGTGGTGGTCGACGGTCTTCGGCGAAATCTGGAGGCGGCGTCCGATTTCCGCGTTGCTCAGGCCGTCGGCGAGAAGGCGAAGCACCTCGTGCTGTCGAGGAGTGAGGGGGCTCGGAGCGGAGCTGTTGCTCCGCCGGGCGCCCATCGGCACGGTGCGCACGCCGTGGCCGCGGAGGCGTCGCCGAACCCACGCGGCCGCCGGGCCGGCGCCGAGGCGTTCGAACGCGGCGAGCGCCCCGCGCAACGAGTCTTCTTCGTCGGCGAGAGCCAGCGCCTCGGCGGCCTCGTACGGACAACCGAGCCGCTCCCAGAGGGCAGCCGCCCGATGAGGCTCGCCGTTCAGCAGGAGCCGGTAGGGCTCGGCGATTCCCTCGGGCACGGCATCGAGCTCCCCGGCCCGCCACAACCAGTAGGTGAGCTCGCCTCGCCCCCACGGGTCCGCCCGCTCCAGCGCCAGCGACCAGGCGGTCCGGACCTCCGATCCGACCTGTCCCCGTTCTCCCCGCCACCAGGCGGCCTCGGCCCTCGCCGCGACGGCCGGCACCAGCCGCTGGACCTCACCCGAGTCGCGGGCCAGCGCGAGCGCTTCGTCCAGGAGCGGCACGGAACCTGGATCTCCCCGTCGCACGCGGACTCGGCCACGGATCACCAGGGCCGGAATCCGCACGACCCGACCCACTTCGGGCACCTCCAGGACGGCGGCCGCGCCTTCACTCGCCACTCCCCAGGCGCCGGTCTCGAAATGGACTTGCGCCATCCAGGCGCGCATGTACCAGGCCCACGGATCGAGGTCGCGCTCCTCGCAGTAGGCGATGCCGAGGTCGAGCGTCCGGAGGGCGTCCTTGTACCGGCGGTGCCGCGCCTCGCCACAGGCGAGATTGGTGTAGGCCCGTGCGACGTGCTCCTGGAACTCTCCTGCCCGCGCCAGTCGAAGACTCTCTTCGAGGGCCTCTCGCCCCGCGGCGCTGCCCGCGAAGAGCTCCGCCGCTCCGAGGTTGTTGAGCGCATGACAGAGGATCTCCGGATCGTCGAGCGACCGCGCCAACGCCACGGCGCGCCGGCCCCAACGTCGGGTCTCCTCCAGCTCACCCGCGAGCATGTGGAGCTGCGCACGGTTGCTGTAGGCCATCGCCAGGGCGCGGCCCGGTGGCAGGCGTTCCAGGATCTCGATCGATTCGGCGCCAAATCGTTCCGCTTCATCACTCCGGGCCTGAAACCAGCTCAGGCGCGAGAGCCAGCGCGCAGCCGTCCCCTCGAGCTCGCGCTCGCCCAACTGCCTCCAGAGCCGCCGCGCCCGCCTGCGCGCGGTGACCGACTCTTCGATCCGATCGGTCAGGTAGCACTCATACGACAGACAATCCAGGCACTCGGCCTCATCGCGCGGCATCAAGCGGTCCGCGTAGGCGAGCACGCGGCGCCAGTGGGACGCCGCCTCGAGATGAGCGCCCAGCGCGGCGGCCTCGCGGGCGGCGAGAGGAGCGAGCCGCAGCACCGTGTCGGCGTCTCCCGCCTCGTCCGCGTGATGGACGAGGCGGGCGGCTCGGACTCCGGGCCCTCGCGCTTCGAGGCACTCCAGAATCCGCCGGTGGAGAGCGCGGCGGACCGGTACCGGAACCGACTCCTCGATCACCCTGCGCGCGATCTCGTGCCGGAAGGCGAGCGTGCCGTCGGCGGCACGCAGCATCCCGTACCCCAGACACTCCACAGTGGCGTGGTCCGGCGGATCGCCGACGGCTTCGAGCAGCCAGCACTCCGCACGGCCGGGCACGAGCGCCACCAGCTCGAGAGCTCGCCGGGCCTCTTCCGACAGCCGGGCCGCGCGGGCCAAGACCGCGTCTCGCACGGTCTCGGGCAGAGCGTCCCCGTCGCTCGACAGCACCTCGGAGACGAAGAACGGGTTGCCACCGGTGGCCGCGAACAGCCCGTCCGCGGCCTTCCGAGCCTGCTGAGCCAATGTGGACACCGCCGCCGCCGACAACGGTCGGACCTGCAGTCGGCGGCAGCCGGCTCGAGCCAGCTCTCCCAGGAGCACACGCAACGGATGCCTGGCGTCCAACGCCTCGTCACGAAGGGTCGCCACCAACAACACGCCGGCGGCCCGGGGCACCCGTCGACCCAGGTAGCGCAACAAATCGAGCGTCGCTTCGTCGGCCCAGTGAAGGTCTTCGAAGATCGCCACCGTCGGCCGGTCACCGCGCCGCAGCTCGCGGAGCACCGCGGGAAACAGCGTCTCCGGAGGGGCTCCGCTGTCCAGCAGCGCGGCGAGCGCACCGCCTGCCGACTCCGCCATGTCATAGAGAGGCCCGAGCGGTCGCGGCGTGACCAGCGGCTCGCAGCCTCCCCACAAGACGCGCGCCGCCGCCCGGCACCGCCGGCACCGGTTGGCGAGCTCTTCGACGAGGGCGGTCTTTCCCACACCCGCCTCACCTGTCACCAGCACGGTCGCACCGCTCGATCGGACCGCGTCGAGACACGTTGCCAGGGTGTCGAGCGCGTTCTCGCGCTCGAGCAGACTCTTGACGCTCACCTTGCGACACTCCGGCCCACAGGCCGATGGTATCGCCCGATCCTCCTACTCGAGCCGCGTCACGAAGGTCGGCGAAGCGGTCCGCTTGCCGTCCGGGGTCGTCTCCTCGACCTGCCAGAGGATCTGGGTGCCGGCGGGGAGGTCGTTCAGGGCGTCGGCCGGGATCCGGTACCGGGGCTCGGTGAGGCCGGAGCCGTCGGCGACCGTGGCGAGGTTCTCGGTCGAAACCAGGACGTCGTAGGTCGAGCCTTCGGGACCGGGGGTCCAGCGCAGGACCGGCTCGCTCCGAGAGAGGGGCTTTCCTTCGGGCAGGAGGGAGTCGATCGTCTGCTCGGTGCCCTGGCGATAGACCGGAGCCCCTTGAGTGCCGGGCGCTCCGGACTGGGTGCTCCACCAGATGCCGCCGGCGCCGAGGGCGAGGACGGCCACCGCGGCGGCGGCCAGCCAGGAACGGAGCTGCGGACGAGGTCCCCCGGCAGAGGCCGTGTCGGCCTCGGCGGCCTCCGAGGCCTCCTCGCCGGCGCTCAGCTCTGCCTGAAACGCGGCGGCCAGGCGCCACTCCTGGGCGCAAGCCGGGCAGAGCGCCACGTGGTCGACGATCTCGCGGAGCTCTTCGGGACCCAGGGCGCCATGGAGAGCCTCCCAGATCCGCTCGGGCGCGGGGCACGGCGTGTCGCTCTGGTCGCCCGGACGGGGAGCCGTGCGGCCGGAGTCGGCGGCGAAGGCCTCCCGCAGGCGGGCGATCTCCTGCTCGCTCGGACGCTCGGCGCTCATGCGCGCACTCCTTTGCGGTCGAGGCAGCCGCGCAAGTCGGCCAGGCCACGGAAGATCAGGTTCTCGGCACGTTTGGCATCCCAGCCCATCAGCTCTCCGACCTCCTTGATCCGATGTCCCTGGAGGTAGAGGGCGACCGCCTGACGCCGCGGGCGTACCAGCTCGCCGAGACAAGAGCGGATGGCGCGTCCCGTCTCCCGGCCGGCCGACCGACGCTCCGGATCGGGTGCGTCGGTCGGGGTGGTCCGGATCGGTGCCGCCGCGATCGGCGACTCCTCATCACGATCATCCTCCAGGGGAACCTCCTGGCGCCTACGGCGACGTCGAATTTCATCGACGACGGCGCTGTAGGCCGCCTTCCTCAAGTAGGACGACGAGAGCTGTGCCGATCCCTCAGACGAGCCGGCCGCCGGGCGGGCGTCGAGCACCCGCAGCAGGGCGGTCTGGACCAGGTCGTCGGCGTCGGCGCGCAGCCAGGCCGGGCAGGTCCTTCTCACCGAGCGCACGAGCTGACCGCGTAGGCGGGCGACCTGTTCGTCCGAGACCGCGTCTGTCCCCCAGCCCGGCACCCGCTCAGCCGCCTTTCGCGGCCGGCGGCCAGGACCCGAGCTGCCGCCGTACGCCGACGATCTGGCCCAGGTGGTAGGCGTTGTGATCGACGATCAGGAGCGCCTGGCGCAGCAGGGTCTGGCCGTCGCCCCAGGGGAACGGTGCGTAGAGGTCGTTTTCCGGGTCGCGGAGCAGCGCCGCCATCTCGGCCAGGTCGGCGCGGAAGCCGTCGACGCTCCGCTGCCAGGCCGCATCGTCGATCTCCCGGTCGGCGCCCGCGGCGGGCGGCCAGTAGCCGTCCGGCCAGGCGGGCGAGGTCCAGCCCGGGTCGCGGCTGAACTCGAGGATGTCCTTCTGGGCGATCCGGAGGTGCTCGAGCAGGTCCCAGCAGGAGTGCTCCACGCCGTCCGGGCGGCGGTTGCGGAGCTCCGCCGGCAGCGCTGCCAGGGTCCGGTCGAACCCGGCGTGGGCGTGTTGGCTGTCGAGGAAGTCGACCAGCCGCTCCCGCAAGGCCCGGTCGGCCTCGGCCGCGTCTCGGTGGTGTCCGTCGGTCATCGGTCGCCTCACTCCGGGCCGTGGATCTCGCCGGCGCCCGGGCTGTCCAGGCCGATGGCGAACATCCGGTCGAGGTCGTGGTGGGAGTAGACGCGGAACGCGGTCAGGGTCTCCGAGTGGGTGATGCCCTGGACCTTGAGCATGCGGCTGGTGACGACCTCGGCCAGTTCCTCGGTCCCCTTGGTCCGCACCACCACCACCAGGTCGTAGCGCCCGGCGACCGAATAGACCTCGGTGACCCCCTCGATGTCCAGGATCTGCTGGGCGATCTCGTTGATCCTGTCGCCCGCGACGTTCAACAGCACGACGGTCGTGACCATTTGGATTGTTCCTCCCCTTCCCTGCGTTGGACCGGTCACCGACGGAGACGGCGGGCGCGCCGCCCCACTCCGCTCCGGTTCTCGTCCCTATAATGACACCACGACACCTATGACCCACCAACCCGTCCACGTCGTCGGCGGCGGCCTCGCCGGCTCCGAATGCGCCTACCAGCTCGCCAGCCGCGGCGTGCCGGTGGTGCTCCACGAGATGCGCCCGGAGCGCTCGACCCCGGCCCACAAGACCGGCGACCTGGCGGAGCTGGTGTGCTCGAACTCGCTCCGGAGCGACGACCCGGAGCACGCGGCCGGTCTGCTCAAGCGGGAGATGGAGGCCTTCGGCTCCCTGATCATCGGCTCCGCACGGGCGGCGGCGGTGCCCGCGGGCGGCGCCCTGGCGGTCGACCGGGAGCGCTTCGCCGCCGGCGTGACCTCCCGCCTGGCCGGCCTGCCGAACCTGGAGATCCGCCGCGGCGAGGTGACCGAGCTGCCCGCGGCGTCCCCCTCCCCGTCCCCCTCCATAGCCAAGGGTGAGGCCGGGGGCGGTTCCGTGGACGGACCGGACGTGGTGATCGCCACCGGGCCGCTCACCTCGGAGGCCCTCGCCGCCCGCCTGGGCGAGATCCTGGGCAGCGAATGGCTCTACTTCTACGACTCGATCGCGCCGATCGTCGACGCCGAGTCGCTCGACCAGGGCAAGCTCTTCGCCCAGTCGCGCTACGGCAAGGGCGACGGCGACGACTACCTGAACGCGCCGATGGACCGGGAGCAGTACCTGGCCTTCCACCAGGCCGTGACCGAGGCCGAGGTGCTGCCGCTCCACGGCTTCGAGAAGGCGCTCTTCTTCGAGGGCTGCCTGCCGATCGAGGAGCTCGCCCGCCGCGGCGTCGACACCCTGCGCTACGGCCCGATGAAGCCGGTCGGGCTGACCGCGCCGGACGGCAGGCGCCCCTACGCCGTGGTCCAGCTCCGCCAGGAGAACCTGGCCAAGAGCCACTACAACCTGGTCGGCTTCCAGTCGCGCATGAAGTGGCCCGAGCAGCGGCGGGTCTTCGCCACGATCCCGGGGCTCGAGAACGCCGAGATCGTCCGCTTCGGCCAGATCCACCGGAACACCTTCGTCAACTCCCCGACCCACCTGGACAAGCTCTACCGCATCCGCGCCGCGCCGCGGGTGCGCCTGGCCGGCCAGCTCACCGGCGTCGAGGGGTATCTCGAGTCGGCCGCCACGGGGCTGGCGATCGCCCTCTACCTGACCTTGGAGCGGACCTTCGAACGGAGCCCGGAGCGCGCGGGCGCCGGCGCGACGATCACGCCGTTCCCCGCCACCACCGCCCTGGGCGCCCTGGCCCGCCACCTGACCGACACGGACCCGAAGCGCTTCCAGCCGGCGAACATCAACTACGGCCTGTTCGACGACCTCGAGCAGCGGGTCAAGAAGCGGGAACGGCGCGCCGCCTACGCGGAGCGCGCCCGCCGGGACCTGCTCGCCTGGGCCGCGGCCCACGGCCTCGCCGCCTCGACCGAGCCGTTCGGGGCGTCGGCCGCCGAGCGCAGGGCCCCGGACGTGACGGACGCGACGGGCGCGGTGGACACGGCGGCGGTCTGACCATGGCCGCGGACGCCCCGGAGCGCGCCGGCACAGCCACCCGGAGCGCCACTCCGCCCGACCCGCCCGGCCCCTTCGAAGCGCTGATCCACCGCTACCTCCGCCACCTGGCCGAGGAGCGCAATCTCTCGCCCCACACGGTCCGCGGCTACGCCGGCGACCTGGAGCGCCTGGTGGTCTTCCTGGTCGACTTCCTGGGCCGCGACGCCGCGGCGCTCGCTCCCGCCGACGTCGACCGCCTGGCGGTGCGCTCGTTCGTCGCCTCCCTCTCCCGCCCTGGGCACGGCGGCGGACCGCTCTCACGCACCAGCCAGGGGCGGGCGCTCTCCGCCGTCCGCGGCCTCCTGCGCTACGCCGTCCGGGAGGGCGCGCTGGCGGCCAACCCGGCCCACGGCATCAAGACCCCGAAGACGCCCAAGACGCTCCCCCGCCACCTGCGCCCGGGCGAGGTCGAGACCGTCATCGAGGCGGCGGACCGGGCGGCCGACGGGGAGGAGCGCTCCGCCCCGGAGCTCGGCCGGCGCGACCGGGCGATCCTCGAGCTGCTCTACGCCACCGGCCTGCGGGTCGGCGAGCTGGTCTCCCTCGACTGGCCGAGCCTGGACCTCTCGGCCCGGGTGCTGCGGGTGGTCGGCAAGGGGGGCAAGGAGCGCATGGTTCCGTTCGGCCGGCCGGCCGAGGCCGCCCTGCGCGGTTGGCTGGCCGACTGGACCGAGGTCCGCCTCCGCGCCGACGACGCCGACCCGGCGGACGAGCCGGTCTTCCTCAACCATCGCGGCGGCCGCCTGACCGACCGCTCCGTGCGCCGCGTGGTCGATCGCGCCGTCGAGACCGCCGCCGTCGCCGCCGGCGTCCACCCCCATACCCTCCGCCACACCTTCGCCACCCACCTGCTCGAAAACGGCGCCGACCTGCGCTCGATCCAGGAGCTGCTCGGCCACAGCTCGCTCTCCACCACCCAGCGCTACACCCACCTGGACGTCGACCGGCTGCTCAACGTCTACCGGCAGTCCCACCCCCGGGCGAAGGATCGCTAGCGGGCGGCAAGCGGGCGGCCGCCACCCGCCCTGGACAGCGGCGGTGTCAGCGCGTGATGAGGTCGGCGAAGGCGAGCCAGGCGGCGGTCTTCGACAGCGCCAGGCGCGCCGGGACGGACAGGAGGAGGGCCGCGCCGCCCCAGACCCACGCCGGGTGCACCTTCCCGCGGGTCCACCAGTCGTAGACCACGCCGGCCACGAGGAACGGCAGGAACGCCAGGGCGAACATCACCGGCGGCCCCAGCGGCAGCACGCCCGGGATGCGCGCCATGGCCGCCGTCAGGAGGCCCAGGTAGGCGAGCACCATCAGCCGCTTGTGGGCTTGCTTCTTCCGCCGGAGCAGCAGGGCGGCGGCGACGAACCCGCCGAAGGTCGCCATGTTGCCGAGCGGCACCACCAGGAAGACCCGCGGATCGACCCCCTGGGGAAAGGCGCCCCGGTGCACCGCGTCGAGCGCCGCCGCCACCCCCAGGCAGACCATGACGGCGGCCAGCACGCCCCCCGCGATGCCGAGCCGGCGATGCAGCCGGACCCGGTGGGAGGCGACCAACGCCGTCTGCACCACGAACAGCACGACCCAGGCGGTGAACGCCGCGGCGTGGACCTGGAGCAGCGGCGAGATCACCTTCGTGCCCGTGGGCGAGGTGCCGTGGAACACGAAGCGCAGGAAGTAGCTGGGGGCGAACCCGACGAACACCGTCAGCGCCATCGCCACCGCCATCGAGCCGAAGAAAACGCGGTCCCGGGCGATACCCCGCACAGGGCGGGTCGCAGGCTGGCTCGATTCGGCGGTGACCATGGGCGCGGCGTCCGGACGGTGCTGTTCGCGGGGCTTGCGAGAAGGTATCACCGCGGGGCGGCGGTCGCCACCGAGACGCCCTCCCCCCCTGGTACAATCCGTCCCCCGTGACGACGATGAATCCCAGCATGCACGCAACCACCGTCCTCCTGGTCCGCAAGGGCGATTCCGTCTGTATGGGCGCCGACGGCCAGGTGACTCTTCAGCAATCCACCGTGATCAAGGCGCGGGCCAAGAAGGTCCGCCGGACCTCCCGCGGTAACGTCCTGGTCGGCTTCGCCGGCGGCGGCGCCGACGGATTGACGCTCTTCACCCGCCTCGAGGCCAAGCTCGAGGAGTACTCCGGCAACCTGGAACGCGCCGTGGTCGAGCTGGCCAAGGACTGGCGCACCGACCGCTCCATGCGCCAGCTCGAGGCGGTGATGCTCGTGGCCGACCGCGAGAAGTCGTTCTTCGTCGCCGGCAACGGCGAGCTGCTCCAGCCCGACCCGGAGGACGGCGGCACTCTCGCCATCGGCTCCGGCTCCAACTTCGCCCTGTCCGCGGCTCGGGCGCTGCTGCGCCACACCGATATGCCGGCGCGCGAGGTGGTGCGCGAGTCGATGAAGATCGCCGCCGAGATCTGTATCTTCACCAACCACGAGCTGACGCTCGAGGAGCTCTGAGCCCAGATGGCCTCCCTCCCTGCCGCCGAGCCCGCACCCGCCGGGCTCCACCTCGAAGACATGGCGCCGCGCCAGATCGTGGCCGAGCTCGACAAGTACGTGGTCGGCCAGGGCAAGGCGAAGCGCGCCGTGGCGATCGCCCTGCGCAACCGCTGGCGCCGCCAGCAACTGCCGCCCGAGATCGCCGAAGAGATCGCGCCCAAGAACATCCTGATGATCGGCCCCACCGGGGTCGGCAAGACCGAGATCTCGCGCCGCCTGGCGCGCCTCGCCCGGGCGCCGTTCCTCAAGGTGGAGGCGTCGAAGTTCACCGAGGTCGGCTACGTCGGCCGCGACGTCGAGTCGATGATCCGCGACATCACCGAGATCGCCTTCTCCATGATCAAGGAGGAGAAGCGCGAGGCGGTGGTCGAGACCGCCCGGGCCCGGGCCGAGGACCGGCTGCTGGAGCTGCTGGTGCCGGCGCCGCGGGTGCCGGGGATCGGCCTCCACCGCCACGACGAGGATGCCGAGGAGGAGTCTCACGAGGGGCTCCGCGAGACGCGTGAGAAGTTCCGGGCGAAGCTGCGCTCCGGAGCCCTCGACGAGCGGACCGTGGAGGTCGAGCTCGAGGAGAGCTCCTTCCCCAGCCTCGAGATGTTCACGCCCCAGGGGGTCGAGGAGGTCGGCATCAACCTGAAGGACATGCTCCCGGGCATGTTCAACCGCCGCCAGCGGCGGAAGGTCAAGGTGATCGACGCCAAGGAGATCCTCGCCCAGCAGGAGGCGGAGAAGCTGATCGACCGCCAGCAAGTGGCCCGCGAGGCCCGCCAGCGGGTCGAGCAGGGCGGCATCATCTTCCTCGACGAGATCGACAAGGTGGCCGGGCGTGAGGGTGGACGGGGACCGGACGTCTCCCGCGAGGGGGTCCAGCGCGACCTGCTGCCGATCGTCGAGGGCACCACCGTCTCGACCAAGTACGGGATGGTCAAGACCGACCACATCCTGTTCTTCGCCGCCGGCGCGTTCCACGTCTCGAAGCCGTCGGACCTGATCCCGGAGCTCCAGGGCCGCTTCCCGATCCGGGTCGAGCTCAACGCCCTGTCGGAGGACGACTTCGTCCGCATCTTGACCGAGCCGGAGACGGCGCTGACCAAGCAGTACGCGGCGCTGCTGTCGACCGAAGGGCTGAAGCTCGAGTTCACCGACGACGCGGTCGCCGAGATCGCCCGCCTGGCGGTGGAGGTCAACGCCCACACCGAGAACATCGGAGCCCGCCGGCTGGCGACCCTGATGGAGCGGCTGCTCGACGAGGTGTCGTTCGAGGCGCCGGACATGGAGGGCGTCGAGCTTACGATCGACGGCGACGCCGTACGCCATACGCTGTCGGATATCGTTCAGGATCACGACCTGTCCCGGTACGTGCTCTAAGGAGCCGCCATGAACCGTCCTGTTCCGCGCCCAGCAGGGACTCTCTCCTGCGCGACCCGCTCCGGCAGAACGCCCGGGCGAGGGGTCGCGACCGCTCTGCTCGCGATCGTCGCCGCCGCGACGCTCGGCACCGCCGTCGTTGGCTGCGGCAAGAAGGGCGATCCGCTGCCGCCGATCCGCCAGATCCCGGCCGCGACCAAGGATCTCCAGGCGATCCAGCGGGGCGACCGCCTGCTGCTCTCGCTCCCCTTCCCGCGCACCACCGCGGCCGGGACGCCGCTCTCCGCGGTCACCGAGGTGACGGTGTGGAGCCTGCGTTGGGACGCCCCGGCGACCACCGACGGCTCGCCGCCCCAGATCGACGTGCGCCAGTTCCTCGCCACCGCCCGGCCGGAGCGCACGCTCTCCGGCAAGGACCTGCAGTCGGCGGTCAGCGGCGACCGCGTCGAGCTCGAGCTGCCGATGCCGTCCGGGCCCACCGAACCGTCTGGAGCGGCGGCCATGGCCGCAACGGCCGCGACGACCGCGACGTCCGAGACCTCCACGACGGAGGCCGGCACTCCGGCCGAGCCCGAGAAGGCGCCGGCGACGCCCACGCCGTCCACGACCAGCCCTACGCCGGTGGTCACCCTGGCGGTCAAGTCCCAGGGGCCGACCGGCGAGGAGTCGGGGCTGTCGAACCTGGTGACCTTCGCCGTCGCGCCGGCGCCGGAGGCACCGACCGGCCTGAAGCTCGAAGGCGAGGACCGGGGCGTGCGCCTGCGCTGGGAGTACCCGGAGACGGAGGAGGAGGCCGCGCAGAGCGAGCCGGAGGCAGCGACGGAAGGGCAGCCGACGGGGTCGAGCGCGGCCCCGGACGGGATGACCACGACGACCGCGAGCGGGGCGGCGGCCGACGCGGATGCGAACGGCGATGCGAGCGCCATGGCGGCCCCGAAGGCTGGCGAGAGTGACGAGGCGAGCGCCGAGGATGACGACTCGGCAAGCTCCGGCGGCCTCCTCGGCTTCAACATCTACCGCCGGCTGGCGACCGAGCGCGAGTACGGCGCCCCGGTGCGGACCGTCGGCCGCAAGGCTCGCACTGTGGTCGACGACGGCGCGCGCTTCGGCCAGCGCTACCTCTACGCGGTGACCGCCGTCTCCCAGCGCCAGCCGGTGCTGGTCGAGAGCCGCCTCGGCGAAGAGGTGGAGATCGACTACAAGGATCGCTTCGCCCCGTCGGCGCCGACCGGCGTGGTCGCGCTGGTCCAGGAGGGAGAGGGCGGTGCCGAAGCCCACGCGGGCGCCGTCCAGGTGCGCGTCGTCTGGCGCCCGGTCGCCGACAAGGACCTGGCGGGCTACCGGGTCTATCGGCGCAGCCCGGCGAGCCAGGAGTTCCAGCGCATCACCGACGCGCTGGTCACCGACACGGCCGTGATCGACCACGACGTCACCGCCGGCGCCTCGTACACCTACCGGGTGAGCGCCGTCGACCGCGACGGCAACGAGAGCGACCCGTCGGACCAGGTGACGGCGCGGGTCCGCTAGGAGCCCGCGCGGCGGGAGCGGCGGATGGCCTCCTTCTACAAGGTCTCCGGGGCGGGCAACGACTTCATCGCCCTCCCGGAGCCGCTGCCCGCCGGGTTCGACCTCTCGCCGGAGGTCGTCCGCGCCTGGTGCACTCGCCGGCTCTCCCTGGGCGCCGACGGGCTGTTCCTGCTCTCCCCCGCGCCGGGTGATCGCGGCGCCGCCGTCCGCATGGTCCACTTCAACGCCGACGGCAACCGCGCCGACCTGTGCATCAACGGCACCCGCTGCGCCGCCCGCCTCGCCTGGGAGCTCGGCTGGGCCCGGGGCGACACCCTGACCGTGCTGACCGACGCCGGGGCGATCCCCGCCCGCCGCGCGCCGCCCGACGACGTCGCCCTCGAGCTGCCGGCGCCCACCGCGGTCGAGCCCTTGTCCCTCGCCGTGGACGGCGCGGTCCATGCCGGGTTCCGGGTGGACTCCGGCGTACCCCATTTCGTCCTGTTCCGGCCGGAGGACGACCTGGGCCGGGCGCCGGTGGCGACCCTGGGACCCACCCTCCGCCACCACCCCGACCTCGGGCCCGCCGGCGCCAACGTCGACTTCGTGCAGGTCGTCGACCGGCACCGGATCGCCATCCGGAGCTACGAGCGCGGCGTCGAGGGCGAAACCCTGGCCTGCGGCACCGGCGTCCTGGCGGCCGTCGCCGCCGGCCGAGCCGCCGGGACGCTCGACCCGCCGGTGGCCGCCCTGACCCGCGGCGGCTTCGAGCTCCGCGTCGATCGCTCACCCCGCGCCGACCGCCTGGAGCTCTCCGGGGACGCGCGCCTGGTGGCCCGCGGCGAGCTGCTGCCGTCCGCCGGGAACCTCCCCGCGCCCCCCGCCTGGGAATAGCACGGATCTTGCTTCCCCATTCAGGGCGATCCGTCCTCCGGATCGGCCGCGGAGGCCATCCCGCACCGACCGGAGGCGCGGTGGATCCCGAGCGATTCGAACCTCCAGAGCAGCCCCGACCAGGGAGCCACGACGTGAACCAGACCGCCATCCCGGAGCCGCCCCAGGCGCTGCCCGCCACCCCAGAGCCGGAGCCCGCCGCGAGCTGCCGCCCCGCCCGCGTGGCCGCCGTCGTCCCCGCCTACAACGAGCAAGCGACCTTGGCGGATGTCCTCAAGGTGCTCAAAGAGACACCGCTGGTCGACGAGATCGTGGTCGTCTCCGACGGCTCGACCGACGACACCGTGAAGATCGCCCGCGCCATGGGCGTGCGCACGCTCCACCTGCGGCGCAACCACGGCAAAGGGACCGCCATGGCCACCGGCGTGGCCAACACCACGGCGCCGGTGCTGGTGTTCGTCGACGGCGACATCATGAACCTCTCCGGCTACCTGCTCTACCAGCTCATCGACCCGGTGGTCTCCGGCGGCGCCTCCATGAACGTCGGCATCCGCCACCGCGGCTGGCTGCTCGACGCCTTCCACTCCCGCTTCGGTCCCCTGCTCTCGGGCATCCGGTGCCTCGAGCGCAAGGTGTTCGAGGCCCTGCCGGAGGAGACCCTCGGCGGGTTCGCCGCCGAAACGGCGCTCAACTACTCGTGCCGGCGCCAGGGTCTGCACCTGACCACGACCGTCCTCTACGACCTGAAGCACCTGGTCAAGGAGAGGAAGCGCGGGCTGGTCGCCGGCTCCCGGGCGCGCTTCGAGATGTTCACCTCGGTGTTCACCGCCTGGGTCGGCCTCCACTTCAGCCACCCGGTCCTCGGCACCGAGCCGCCACCGCCGACGCTGCGCCCGGGCCTGGATTACATCTCCTGGTAAGGGGACGCCTCCACCCGATTTGCTGAGAGAGAAGTTCCCCTGGGTGGGCGGCCGGAAGATGGCGCCGCGGTCGGCAAGGCTGGTATCTTCCATGGCCCATGCCTGAAGAGCCTCAGCACGACTTCCCGCCGGTCGGCGAGCAGATGGCCCTGCTCCAGCGCGGAGCCGTCGACCTGGTCGACGAGAGCCTGCTCCGCGCCAAGCTCGAGCGCGCCAGCAAGAGCGGCCAACCGCTCACCGTCAAGACCGGCTTCGACCCCTCCTCGCCCGATCTGCACCTGGGGCACACGGTGCTGATCCGCAAGATGAAGCACTTCCAGGATCTGGGCCACCGGGTGGTCTTCCTGGTCGGCGACTTCACCGCCATGATCGGCGACCCGTCGGGCCGCAAGGCGACCCGCCCCCAGCTCACCCGCGACCAGGTCGAGGCCAACGCCGCCACCTACCAGGAGCAGGTGTTCAAGATCCTCGACCGCGACCGGACGGTGATCGATTACAACAGCCGCTGGCTCTCTGAGCTCGGCTCCGAGGGGATGATCCGCCTGGCCGGCCGCTACACGCTCGCGCGGATCATGGAGCGGGACGACTTCCGCAAGCGCTGGGCCACCAACCAGCCGATCTCGCTCCACGAGCTGCTCTACCCGCTGGTCCAGGGCTACGACTCCGTCGCCATGAAGGCGGACGTGGAGCTCGGCGGCCACGACCAGATCTTCAACCTCCTGGTCGGCCGAGACCTGATGAAGGAAGAGGATCTGGAGCCCCAGGTCGTGCTGACCGTGCCGCTGCTCGTCGGCACCGACGGCGTCGAGAAGATGTCGAAGAGCCTGGGCAACGCCATCGGCATCGAGGAGGCGCCGGGCGAGATCTACGGCAAGACCATGTCGATCCCGGACGAGCTGATGTGGGACTGGATCCTGCTGCTCACCGACCTGCCCGAGGCGACCCTCGAGGAGCGCAAGCGCCGGGTGGCGGACGGCTCGCTCCACCCGAAGGCGGTCAAGCAGGAGCTCGCCCGCTTCCTGGTCGAGCAGTTCCACGACGCGGACGCGGCCCGCGCGGCGGAAGAGGAGTTCGAGCAGGTCTTCGCCCAGGGCGGCGTGCCGGACGACGTGCCCGAGCACACGGCGGACGCCGGAACGGCGCTCTTCAAGCTGCTCGCCGGTGCCGAGATGGCGTCGAGCAACAGCGAGGCCCGCCGGCTGGTGCAGCAGGGCGCGGTCTCGGTCGACGGCGACCGCGTCGAGGACCCGTTCGCCGAGCTCCCCCCCCGCGACGAGCCCTACCTCCTGAAGGTCGGCAAGCGCCGCTTCGCCCACATCAAAGTGAGCTGACAGCCCCCCACCAGCTCACTCGACACCCCCGGGCGGGGGCGTCCCTTTCCCCCCGGAGGGAGGGAAAGGGAACGAGGGATTGGGGGGAGATCCAGCAGATCGACCAGGTCGATCGGAGCGGCGACCTCGCCGGTTCAGGAAGACCGGATCGATCGTCACGAGGCAGGTCTTCCGCAAGAAAAATAGGGCGGACCGGCTCGGGGAGCCGATCCGCCCGGTAGAGCCCGCCGTCGGGAGAGGACGGGCTCGATCTCCCCGGGGGAGGGAGGACGGGTAAATCCCTACGGAGACACCACGGTCACGGTCACGGTGGCCGTCGCGAAGCCGCCGCGACCATCGGCGATGGTGTAGCTGAACCGATCGGTCCCGGTGAAGCCTCCGTCGGGTTTGTAGGTCGCGATGCCCGTCCGCTTCGTGGCGAGCAGGCGACCGTGCTCCGGAGCGCTGATCGACGTCACGCGCAGTGGATCGCCGTCGGCGTCGGTGTCGTTGGACAGGATCGCCACCTTCACCGGCCGGTTCTCATGCGTGGTGCCGGCGTCGTCCACCGCCACGGGCGGGTTGTTCGACAGGCACTGGGCGTTGCCCTGGAGGGTGTAGATGGCGGCCGGCGTGGAGTCGTTGGCGGCGAGCTGGGAAACCGGCAGCCCGCTCGAGCTGACCGAGAACGTCCGGACCTCGAGCCCCGCCAAGTCCTGTCCCGGCGCCACCCCGTCGATCGCCTCCGGCGAGACGCCGATCTCGATCGTGCCGTCCTCCGGCGAGTAGCTGCCGAAGTCGACCGACCCGGTAGCGGTGGCCTGGTTCAGGTTCGGCGGCGAGATCTTGCCGACCTCGAAGGTCGCCTCACCGGTCAGGCCGATGCGCATGGCCACGTAGTCGCGGTCGTAGGTGGCGTCCGGCATCGGCCGGTTCCACAGGATCATCCAGGCGTTGCCCGGCAGCGGGTTCGCCAGGTCGGCCATCCGGACCGTGAAGACGATCCGTTCGACGCCATCGGGCTGGGGCGGCTCGGCCACCGACAGGGAGAGGGCGTCGAGCGTCGCCGGAGTGCCGTCACCGGCGTCGTCCTCGGCGACCTGGATCCCCGGGGTGGCGCAGGCGTCGGCGGCCGTGAAGACCGGTACCTGGGGCGAGACCTCGCGGCACGAGGCGCTCTCGCCGTAGGAGCTCTCGGCAGTCACCCGGTAGAACACCTGCTCGCCGGCCGGCACCGCCGTGTCGGTGTAGGTCGTCACGTCGCCGCCGGTGGTGGCCAGGAGCTGGGACTGGGTCGAGGAGGTCCGCCGGTACAGGTGGTAGGCGGTGATCGGCGCGCCGTTGTCGGCCGGCATCGACCAGGAGAGCCGGACGGAGCCGTCTCCGGGGAGCACGGCGTCCAGCGACGGCGACTCCGGTACGCCCCGCGACCGGATCGTAGGCAGCGTAGAGCGGCTTGCCGGTGAGCTGGCGGGCGACGGTCGCCACCTCGGTGCCGCTGTTGGGCGGACCGGCGACGCAGCCGCCGATGCAGCCGTCGGCGAAGCCGACCAGCACCCGTCCCTCGGCATCGAGGGTGGCGTCCATGAAGTCGAGCAGGTTACGGGTCGGGCCGCAGGTGGTGCCGGCCGAGCAGATCGTGCCGCGCTGCACCGGATCGTCCGGCGTCGCGTCGACGGTCACCCAGCTCTGGCCGCCGTCGTAGGTGTGGGCGACGTAGAGGTGCCACTCGCCGGGGAAGCTCGGGTCCTCGCCGCCACCGTCGCCGGCGGCCGGCGTGCCGAGGAAGGCGAAGGCGGCCCGGTCCGGATCGCCGGCGACCATGGCCGGGAAGGCGGTGTTCTGGATGCCGAACGCCGCGCCCACGTCCTGGATCGGCCCCCAGGTCTGGCCGCGGTCGTGGGAGACGGCGACGTACGGATGGCCGTCACCGTCGCCGTAGCCGAAGTAGACCGTGCCGTCCGACGCCAAGGCGACCGACGGGTCCCAGTCACCGTCGGTGCTGCCGGCGATCGGGCGCACGGACCAGGTCAGGCCGTTGTCGGTCGACACCACCACCGCCTGGCCGCCGCTGCACCCCTTGTTGGGCACGTAGACCGTGCCGTCGGGCGCCACTTTGGGGTGGCCGTGGAGACCGCCGCACTGGGTCAGGTTGTAGATCGGCACGGCCGGCCCGAAGGTCAGGCCGCCGGTCAGGCTGGAGGCACACTCGGCCGCCGCCGCATCCTGGGAGCAGAAGTAGACCGCGTGGGGGTAGTCGGTCAGCGGACCCACCAGGCCGTCGGCGAACGGTCCGCCGCCGATCCCCTGGTGGTCGACGCCGGAGTTGATACCGGAGCCCTGGCTGGGGGTCCAGCTCTCGCCGTCGTCGTCGGTGAACGCCATCAGGCTGGTCTTGGCCGGCAGGAGCTGGGAGACGAACGTGCGGCCGAGCTCCTGGTCGGTCCACAGGATCGGGTCGAAGGTGGTCAGCGAGGTGGTCAGGAACGAGACGTCCTGCCAGGTCGCGCGGGGCGGCGAGGTGCACTCGTCGAGCTCATCCGCAGGGTCTCGAGGCCGGCGATGGCGACCGACGCCGTCCGGGGGGTGTCGACGCGTCGCGCGGCGGCGTCTCGGTCGACGGCGCCGGCGGCGGATCGGTCAGGCTGAGGCTCGCCCCGGCGGCGTAGGCCGAGGTGGCGGCGAAGGGGGCCGCGCTGACCGTGTAGACGCCCGGCGCCGGATCGCTCAGCACGACCTGCTCCGGCTCGCCGGTCGAGCTCCCGGAGCTGCCGACCAGGGAGCCGTCCGGCCCCCAGACCTGGAGGTCGTAGTCGTCGACCGCGACCTGCGGCGTCAGGGTGATCTCCACCGCGAAGGAGCCCGCGGGCGCCTCGATGGTCAGGTGGAAGTTGTCGCACTGGCTGCCGTCCGGACCGCCGCAGTCGGACGAGGCGGTGGGCAGCTTGGGGCCGCCGGTCCAGCTCGCCTCGGGCGATGCCGGCGACACCGTGGCCGACGACGGCGTGGCGGCCCCGGCCGGCAGGGCAGCGAGCCCGCACAGCACGAGCGCGGCGAGAGCCCCGAGCACGACGCGACGCGTCCTCGGAGCGCGGTTCAGGGTGAGACGGAGACGGCTGGAAATCCAACAGAGCATCAGAGTCCTCCTTCCCTCGGGTTCGACACCGGGACGGGGCGACGCACTGTGGGGGCAGTCCCGGCGGGAAACCAGTCTCGCCCGGGCGCCGGGGCGGCACCATCGGGGAAGACCCTCAAATGTGGTGGGGGAAAACCCTCAGGCGGAGGGGCCGGACCGGTCCGGGCGGTCCGGTGGGGCCGGCCGATCGGAGAGGACACGGGCGAACGCGTCGGTCACCGCGCCCATGAGCTGCTCCGGGGAGAACGGCTTCGGCAGGAAGGTGAACTGGTCGTCACCCTCCTCGCGCTCCAGCATCTCCTCGGCGTAGCCCGACATGAGGAGGATCGCCGCCCCGGGGTGACGGCGGTTGACCAGCTCGGCGATCTCGGAGCCGGAGCCGTCCGGCAGGACCATGTCGCAGACCAGCAGGCTGGGCGATCCATCCTGGCCGCTCAGCTCGTCGAGGATCTCGCGGGCCGTGCACACGCTCTCCGCCTCGGCGGTGCGGTATCCGTGGCGTGCCAGGATCATGGAGACGATCTTGCGGATCGGGCGCTCGTCCTCGACGATCAGGGCGACGTTGCCCGCCGGCGGCTCCGGCCGCGAGGGACCGGAAGCCCCAGCCGTCGGGAGCCGCTCGCTTCCGCCCGCCCCGCCGGCCCCTTCCGGCTGACCGGGCAGGCCGGCCAGGCCGGGCGGCGACCCCACCGGCTGGTCGGGGACCGCGGGTGCGTGCGCAGCGGCCGCCTCCGTCCGGGGTGCCGACGCCTCCACCCGGGGAAGCCAGATGAAGAACGTCGCCCCTCTGCCCGGCTGGCTCTCGACCCAGATCGATCCGCCGCTCTGGGTGACGATGCCGTGGACCATGGCGAGCCCGAGACCGGTCCCTTCACCGCCCGTCTTGGTGGTGAAGAACGGATCGAAGATCTCCTCCCGGATCGCCTCGGCCACCCCCACGCCGGTGTCGGCCACGGTCAACAGCACACCGTGCTCGGGTGCGTCCACGGGGAGCCGGCCGGCCGGGATCTGCGCCGCCTCCACCGGGCGCGATTCGATCCTCAGGTGGCCGCCCCTGGGTATGGCGTCGCGGGAGTTGACGACCAGGTTGAGCAGGACCTGCTCGAGCTGCCCCCGGTCGGCCCGCACTCGGCAGGGCACCTCGGCCGGCACGATCTCCATCTCCACCCGCTCGCCCAGGGTCCGCCGGAGCAGACCTTCCATCGCCACGACCACGGAGTGGAGCTCGAGATCCTCGAGCCGCAGCACCTGTTTGCGTCCGAAGGCCAGGAGCTGGCGCACTAGGGTGCCGCCCCGCTGCCCGGCCTGGCGGATCTCGGCGGTCGAGACCCGGCTCGGAGAGTCGGCCGGCAGGTCGTCGTCCAGCAGGTCGCAGTAGCCCAGGATCGCGGTCAGCAGGTTGTTGAAGTCGTGGGCGATGCCGCCGGCGAGCTGGCCGACCGCCTTCATCTTCTGGGACTGGCGAAGCTGCTCCTGGAGCACCTTCCACTCGGTGACGTCGCGGGCATTGACCACGACCTCCCCCCGTTCCCTGCGCTCCGGCGGACTGTTGCCGACCGCCTCGAGAACCACCCAGTGGCCGTCCGCGTGGCGCAAGCGAACCTCGACCGGCGGGGTCGTCATGGAGCCCGCCAGGGTCGTCGCGAGCCGCTCCACCGCGGCCGACCGGTCCTCGGGATGGAGCAGCCTGAAGACTTCTTGGCCGACCACCTCCTCCGCCGCGCGCCCGAGGATGCGCCGGACAGACGGGCTGACGAAGCGCACGATCCCCCGGTCGTCGATCACCGAAATGATGTCGGTGCCGTGCTCGATGAGCTGGCGAAACCCGGCCTCGCGCTCCGCCAGATCCCTCTGGGCCGCCTCGATCCGCTCCGCCATCATGTCGAACGCCCGGCCGAAGGTGGCCAGCTCGTCACTCCCCTTGAGACGGGCGCGCGCCCCGGTGTCGCCGTCCGCCAACCGTTCGGTCGCGAGCATCAGACGCCGCAGCCGCCGGGTGACCAGCCGCCACAGCAGGAGCGACGCCAGTAGGCAGAGGATCAGCAGCACGCCGAGCGTCTGGAGCAGGTGCCGGACCGCCAGTTGCCGAGCCTGCTCCTTGAGGAAGCGGAGATCGCTGTCCACCAGCAGCACGCCGTACCGGTGCCCGAGGGTCTCGTCGGGAACCGCGATCTGGACCGGAAAGGCGCCGTAGACCCGGTTCCGGTCCTCGGACAGCTCGACCAGGTCCCGGCCTTGCTCGAGCGCCTGCCGGCGCATTCCCGAGAGCCCACCGAGGCCCAAGGACGCGAACGACTGGCCGCCCTCCTCGAAGCGCGACGAGTAGATCACCGTGTCGTCGGAGTCGATCAGCAGCACGCGGTGTAGCTCGGCGTCGGCGCTCAGCCGGTTGAGGAACGTCTCCGCCCGCCGGATCTCGCCGTGGCGATAGAAGGCCTCGAGCTGCGGCCCGACGAAGACCGCGATGAAGCGGGTCGCCTCCAGGCGGCTCGTTTCGACCTGCTCGTAGGCGTCCTGGAGGGAGTGGTTGGTCCACAGCCCCCCGAGCAGCACCCCGAGGGCCAGCATGACCAGAGGCACCTCCCAGCGCAACGGGAAGACGGCCAGTCTCATCGAGAGCCCCCCCGGACCACGCGGTCGTCGAGCAGCGGTCGGGGGTCGACCTGCCGGCCGAGCAGGTCGAGGCGCTCCATGGTCGCCGCCAGGCGCTTGAGCGTCCCGCCGAGGCCGGGATCTTCCCCGCCGAGCAGGCGGAGGTTGGTCGAACGGTCCGGGATCGTCACCCCGGCAATGGAGGTCCGCATCGTCTCCAGGTCTACCCGCTCGCGGGCGGCCATGATCGGCAGGACGGCGTCAGGGTCGCGCTCGAGCAGGTCGCGGGCACCGAAAAATCCGTCGGCGAGGGTTCGGAGGTCCTCGCCGCGGGTCTCGACCAGACCTTCCTGCACGACCATCACGTCGACGATCTCCCCCGGGATGCGGGAGCTGTCGAACAGTTGGACCGCTCCTTCGGCGAGCAGCCGGGAGCGGTCCGGCTCGAACACCACCACCGCGTCCACCCGGCCGGACTCGTAGGCTGAAACCAGCTCCGGATAGTCGACGGACACGATCTGGACGTCCTTCGGGTCGACCTTCTCGGTCTCGAACGCCCGCCGCAGGAGGTAGAGGCCCAGGCTGCTCACCTCGACGCCCACCGTGTGACCGGCGAGCCGGTCGAGGCTGGCGATCTCCGGGTGGGCGAGGACGGCGTCGCCTCCGTTGGAGATGTCGACCACCATCACGATCCTGCACCGCGGGGTGCGCTCGGCGATGCGCAGCGCGAAATCCGCGGTCACCAGGATGGCGTCGAGACCACCGTTCTCGAACGCCCGCACCTCGTCGATAGGCGAGCGGAACTCCACCAGCTCGGCCACATCCGGCGGGATGAGCCCCTTCTCGCGCGCGACGAAGAACAGCTCGTACGGCGGCCAGACCAGGGTCCCCACCCGTAGGGGACGGTGCACGGACGGAACGCAGCCGCCGGCGGCGATCAGCCCCGCGACCAGGCCCAGAAGGACACACAGAGCCACGGCCGGCGCCAGCAGGGGGGCCCGGTCGAGCCGACCGGCCGCTGCCCGTCCCGGCCTGCGCCGCGCGCCCCGGGAGCTACCTGATTCCTTTGCGTCACAGAATTTCATCGATCACACCAAACCGCGCTTTGCCGCGTAGAGTACCAGTGTTGCCGTGTTGCGGGCGCCGAGCTTGTCGAGCACCCGGGCTCGGTGGTTCTCCGCGGTCTTGGGGCTGATCCCCAGCGCCTTGGCCACCTCCTTGGTCGTGGCGCCCTCGACCAGCAGGTGGAAGACCTCCCGCTCCCGGGGGGTCAGCGCGCCGTACGGATCGGTCCGCTCCGGGCCGTCCCGGCGCAGACCCTCCGCCAGGGCCCGGGCGGCCGCGGGGGTGAAGTAGCTCTGCCCGGCATGGAGGGCATGGACCGCTTCGAGCAGCTCGGCGGCGGCACCGTCTTTGACCAGGTAGCCGGCGGCGCCGGCCTCCACCGCCCGCACCACGTACTCCTCCTCGTCGTGCATCGAGAGCACCAGGACCCGCGTCCGCGGAAGCTCCTGGTGAATCCGGCGGACGGCCTCGAACCCGGAGAGCCGCGGCATGGAGAGGTCGATCACCGCCACGTCCGGCCGGCTGTCCAGGGCCCGTTCCACCGCCTCCAGGCCGTCGGCCGCCTGGGCCACGACCTCGCAGGCGCCCCCCTCGGAGAGCAGGCTGACCAGACCCTCGCGGACGATGCCGTGGTCGTCGGCGACCAGCACCCGGACCGCCGCCATCTCAGCGCGCCCCTTCCCAAGCGCCGCCAGCTCCCGAAGCGCCGCCAGCTCCGGAAGCGCCGGCAGCTCCGGACACGCCGCCAGCCGCCCGGGACGCGAGCGGCAGCTCGGCCTCGACGACCGTGCCCGCGCCCGGCCGGGCGGTGAGCGTCAGCCGTCCGCCGAGCAGCTCCACCCGGTCGCGCATGCCGGCGAGCCCGACGCCCGAGACCGGGACCCCGCTCCCCTGCCCGAGGACCGCCTCCGGCTCGAAGCCGCGCCCGGCGTCGGCGATCCGCAGGACGAGGGCGTCCGCGCGCTCGGCGAGGCCGACGGTCGCCCCGCCGGCGCCGGAGTGCTTCATGGCGTTGGTCAGCGCCTCCTGGGCCACGCGGAAGGCGAGGGTCTCGACCTCCGGGTCCCACCGACGGGCGGCCTCGGGAGTAGGGGCGGCCTCGGCACCGGTGCCGTCTGCCGCGGCCGCCGCGGGCCCGCCGTCTCGGGCTGCCGTGCAGGAATCGGCCAGCTCGAGGACGACCCGGAACCCGGTCCACGACTCGAGGCTCCGCCCGAGCCAGCGCAGCGCCGCCACCAGCCCGAGGTCGTCCAGCACCCGCGGCCGGAGACGGTGGGAGAGGCGGCGGGCCTCGGCCAGGGCGTCCCCGGCCATCTCGGCGGTGCCGCGGAGCTCGCCGGCAAGGTCACCGAGAAGATCACCGGGGAGGTCATCGGAGCGCTCAGCCTGCTCGACCCGCCGCGCCAGGCGCTCGATCCGTATCTTGAGCGCCGTCAGGGTCTGGCCGAGCCCGTCGTGGAGCTCGCTCGCGACCCGCCGGCGCTCGTCCTCCTGCACCCTCCAGACCGCCCGGGCGACGCCGCGGAAGCGCCGCTCGCCGGTGGCGAGGCGCTCCAGCAGCCGCTCGCTCTCGCGCTGGATCGAGCGGATCTGCCGGCGCAGCTCGGCATCGCCGCCGACGCCGCCGACGCCGCCGTCAGCGCCTGCTGTGCGCTCGAGCCGCTGATCACTCCGCGCGTCCCGCGCCATGGGCCGTCACCTCCCGCACTTCCGGCAGCGCCTCGAAGGCCCGCCGCTCGGTTTCGTCCGTCTGCTCCAGGTCGTGTCGTACCCGGCCGAGGTCGTCGACCGCCGCCGCCCAGTGCGGCCCGGCCTCCTCCGGCGCCCCCCGCCGCTCCAGCGCGAGGGCGAGCAGCGCCTCGAGCCGCCAGCGCTCCCTGAAGGCGCCGTCGCCGGCCTCGCGCAGCGCCCGGCGGACGACCTCCCCGGCGTCCCGCGGCCGGCCGGCCGCCAGGAGGGCTCGCCCCAGGACCACCGACACCTCGAGCCGGAGCGGCAGGTAGCCGGCCGTCCCCGCCTCGTCGACCACGCTCTGCAACGTTTCGATCGCTCCGTCCTCATGGCCCGCGAGAGCCACCCGGGCGAGCCCCAGGCGGGCACCGAGCTCGGCCATCCGGCTGCCCGACTCCCGGGCCGCGCCGGACGCCCGTTCGAACGAGCCGCGGGCCGCCGCCAGGTCGCCCCGGGCGAGGGCGAGCCTGCCGAGCAGCCGGTCGTGCTCGGCCGTCTGCTCCCGGTTGCCCACCTCCCCGAGGCTCTCGCCCACCCGGTCGAGCGCCTCTTCGGCCGGGTCGACGGCGCCGAGGTCGAGCAGGGCGCTGGCCCGGAACAGCCCGTACTCCGCCTGCCCGCGTGCATCGTCCAGGCTGCCGACCAGGGACAGGGCCTGGCCGTAGGAGTCCAACGCGGCGCCGTAGCGCCCCTGGAGCTGGGCGATCCGCCCCAGGTTGCCCAGGGCCACCGCCTCGGCGTCCGGCAGGTCGAGCTGCTTGCTCTGCTCGAGGGTGTCGACGAAGGCCTTCAGCGCCTCGCTCCACCGCCCCCGGACCAGGTCGAGCTGGGCCACGCTCTGGGTGACGATGACCACGCCCTCCCGGTTGTCGCTCTGCCGGTAGAGCTCGAGCGCCCGGCGCCAGTAGACCCGCGCGTTGTCCAGCTCCCCCAGCAGGTAGTAGGCGAAGCCGACGTTGTTGTCGCTCTCGGCCTGGGCCCGGCGGTCGCCCAGGTCGTCGCGGATCGCCAGCGCCCGCCGGTAGTGCTCCAGGGCGTCGGCGTAGTGGCCACGCTCCTCCTCCAGCACGCCCAGCTCGTTGCGCAGGCCGGCCTCGCCCGCCGGATCGCCCAGCTCGCGGAGGATCGACAGCGCCTCGTCGAGCCGCGCACGGCCGCGGGCGTAGTCGCCGCCCAGGAACTGGAGCACGCCGAGGTTGGTCAGGGTGGCGGCCGTGCCGCGGCGGTCGCCGATCTTGCGCCGCAGCTCCGCCGCCTGCTGGTAGCGGGCGACCGCCTCGCCGCGCTCGCCCAGGTCGTCGAAGGCGATGCCGAGGGCGTTGAGCACGTCGGCCCGCCCCTGGTCGTTGCCCAGCCGGTTCTGGATCACCAGGGCGCGCACCAGGTACTCGTCCGCCGCCCGCCGGCTGTCCCCGGCCAGGATCGCGTACTTGCCGAGCAGGTACCAGGCGCGCGGATGGGAGGGCTCCTCGGCGACGATCTTCTGGAGCAGCCCCGACGCCTCGTCGTAGCGGCCGGCCTCGCCGTAGGCCGCGGCCAGCTCCATGCGGGCGGCCTCGTCGTGGGGGTAGCGCTCGAGGAGGTCGGCGAGCGCCGCCTGGGCCGTCTCCGGATCGCCCCCCAGGATCGCCTCCCGGGCGCGCGCCTCGTAGCCCAGGCGCCCACCCCCGTCCGGCTGGGACGGCAGGGCCTGGAGCCCCCGCCGCACGGCGTCGAGCGCCTCGTCGTGGTGGCCGAGCGCCTCCTGCGCCGCGGCCAGGCGGACCCACGCCGCCGCGAAACCCGGGTCGGCCGTGACCGCCGCCTGGAGCCGGGGCAGCGCCTCGACGGCGTCCCCGCGGACCAACCGCTCGACGCCCTCGCCGTAGGCCGCCAGCGCCTCGGCCGAGTCGGTGGTGGGCGACGCCGCCGGCGCCGGACCGTCCAGGTTCAGGCGCCGGCGCACGGCGGCACCGAACCGGCCGACCAGGGCGAGCACCCCCTCGCCCGGAGCGGTCTCGACCCGCAGGGCGGCACCGGCGGCACCGGCGGACCCATGGCGCTCCTTCCTCGCCGAGGGCCCCCGCTCCGCCCGGGAGCCCGACACGCCGATCAGCCGCCCGTCGATCCACAGGCGGTCGCCCTCGGCACGCAGCGCCCCGGTGACCAGCAGGTCGGCGTCGAGCAGCTCCGCGAGCTGGCCGGCGTCGGCCGGCGGCGGCACCCCGCCGCCGAAGCCGACCGCCTCGACCGTGCGGGCGACCCGCTCGGCCGGCACGACCCGCAGCGTCGGCGACTCGGCCAGCTCGTCGGCCAGGCTCTGGGCGATGCCGGCCGGGGCCCAGGCGAGCTCGGCGCGACCGGTCTCGTCGGCCAGCGGCAGGACGGCGACGGCGGTCTCACCCTGCCCGGCGCCGGCCGTGGACGAGCCGTCTTGCGCCCCCTCTGCCGCAGAGGAGGCTCCGGCGCCCTCGCCCCGGCCATGCCACCAGAACAGTCCCGCGACCGTCGCCGCCACCACGACCGCGGCCAGGCCGGCCGCCAGCAGCGCGCCGCCCCTGCCCCTGACCCTGACCAGGCGCCGGCCGCGACCGATCCGGGCCCTGCCACCGCCCGACTGAAGCGAGGCGAGATCGCACTCCAGGGCCGCGGCGTCCTCGTAGCGGTCGGCCGGTTCCCGGGCGAGGCAGCGGGCGACGATCGCCTCGAGCCGGGGCGAGACGTCACAGCCGCATTCGGCGAGGGTCCGGGGCGTTCCGGAGAGCCTCTGGGCCAGGGTCTCGGCGAAGGTACTGCCGGTGAACGGCAGCTCCCCGGTGAGCATCTCGAACAGCATCAGACCGACGGCGTAGAGATCGCTTCGGCCGTCGACCGGCTCGCCGCGGGCCTGCTCCGGCGACAGGTACTGCGGCGTCCCGACCACTCCCCCCTCGCGGGTCAGGGTCTCGGCCCCGGACACGCTCAGCGACCGGGCGACCCCGAAGTCGGTGATCCGTGCTTCGCCGGCGGTGTCGACCAGCACGTTGGCCGGCTTGAGGTCGCGGTGCACCACCCCCTGGCGGTGCGCCGCATCGAGCGCCGCGGCGAGCTGCCGCGCGATGGCGACGGCCCTGGCAGGTGCCAGCGGGCCCTCGTCCGACAGCACCTGGCGCAGCGAGCGGCCCGGCACCAGGTCCATGGTCAAGAAGTGGCGAGCCTGGCCGCGGGGGGCGCCGTCGTCCTCCCCCAGGTCGTGGATGCGCACCACGTTCGGGTGGGTCACCTGGCGCGCGAGCACCAGCTCGCGCCGGAAGCGTTCGCTGACTTCGCGGCTGCCGGCCAGCTCCGGCCGCAGCACCTTGAGGGCGACGTCCAGGTCGAGCAGCTCGTCGTAGACCCGATAGACCATGCCCATGGCACCGACCCCGAGAAGCTCCCGGACCCGGTAGCGCCCGGCCAGCCGGCTGTCGGGGGAGAGCACGCCCGGGCCGGCGGCGTTGGTGCGGGTGGCGCCGTCGGGTCCACCGGGCGGGCGGCTCACGCCGGCCCCCGGTCGGCCGCGGCGCGCGAATCCCACGCCGGGCCTGGGCCCTGGGTCTGCGCGGCGAGGATCGCGTCCCAGTCCCGGCCGCCGCCGGCGGTGCCCTCACCCGAGGTGGACGGCGTGGCCTCCGTGGCAGGCGTGGAGAGGGTGGGCAGGGCGGCGGCGATCGCTCCGGCCCGCCGCTCCAGCCGGACGGCGGCGATCGCCAAGGCGGCGTGGCCCACCAGCGATTCGAGGATCTCGAGGTCGAGCTCGGTGAACGGGTCGCCCTCTGCCGGCTCGCCGAACGCGTCGGCGTAGACGAACCCCAGCGGGCGTCCCGCAGCCTCGAGCGGCAGGCAGACGAGGCGCCGGATCCGCCCGGCGACGATGCTCGCGCGAGCGCCCAGGTCCGAGTCGCCCCGCAGATCGGTGAGGACCACCGGCCGGCCCGTGGCCCGGCAGCGCTCGACCGCGCCGACGCTGCCGGCGAACGCCGGCCGGAGCAGGTCGTCGGCCACCAGGCCCGCGACCGCCGCCACGGTGAGCGAACCCCCCGCCGGGACGTCCGCCCCGTCGCCCCCCGGCGCCTCGTCCGGGGATACGACGTCCGGGGACGCGACCCGGCCGGCGCCGGATGGCTCCCCGTGGAGCAGCAGGAAGGCGCGCTCGCCGCCGGTGAGCTCGAGCACCGAGTCGAGGGTCCGTCCGAGCAGCCGCGCCAGCTTCGGCTGGGGCGCGCCGGCCGCACCTGCGACGCCGGAGCCGTCGTCTGCATCGGCCCCGTCGAGCCGGTCCCGCAGCCGCGCGGTGCTCCGCCAGAGCCGCTCCGGGCGCCCGCGCTCCTCCCGGAGCCGCTCGGCGCTCAGCAGCTCGACCTGGACCGGCACGCCGCCCAGGTCGAGCCAGCCGACCGCCGGCAGCGCGACGGCGCCGTCCGCGGGGACCGGCAGGCCGCCGACCGATGTCCCGTTCTTGCTCCCCAGGTCGGTCACGACCCAGCGCGGAGCGGAGCCCGGCGGCTCCTCCCGGAGCTCGAAGGCGGCGTGGCGGCGCGACACCCGGTCGTCGTCCACCACCAGGTCGCACGCGGCGGACCGGCCGACCACGGTGGCCTCCGGACCCTCCACGATCAACCGCCGAGCCGCACGGTCGGAGAAGTGGACGGTCAGTCGCAGGGCCATCGGGAGGTCGATCGGGCCGGTTGGGACGGGCTCGGTCAGGACGCCCCGTTGCTCTCGAGGATGAGGCTGTAGCGCAGCGTCTCCGCCTCGGCCCGCAGGATCCCGGCCGCGTTGACCAGGTCGCGCGCCGAGCGCCAGACGTCGGGGATGTCGCTCCCGCTCGCGGCCTCGACCGCCGCCGCGAAATCCTCGACATCGCTGATGGCGGTGACCGTCTGGCCGCCGTTCCAGGCGGTCTCGGCATCGTCGAGCAGCGACTGGAGATTGGCCAGCACGACCGGGTCGATGCTCGGTCCGAACGTCGCCAGGTCGCCGTCGAGAGCAGAGAATTTCTCCCCGATGACCGTGGAAATCGGTCGCAGGTCCGCGAGGATCAAGAGCTCCGAGAACTGCCCCTTGTGGCCGCGCACGCGGTAGCTCCCCGCCGACGTCGAGGCGGTGATGTCCACGAACTGCCCCCCCAGCGGCGCGGAGAACAGGCGCAGCGGGCTGCCCGGCACGTAGAGCAGGTCGTGGGTGTAGATCTCGACGGTGGCGATGCCGGAGAAGGAGAGGCCTCCCGTGGAGGGCGGCTCGATGGTGAGCAGCACCGGGAAGGCCGACGGCACCGAGGTCAGGGTCGACGGTAGACGCGACTGGAGGGACAACAGGTCGCCCACACTGAGCAGGTTTGCGGAGACCCCCAGGTCCTGCACCGACAGCCCGACCGCGTTCTCGAACGAGATCGTCAGGTCGGCCCCGAGGCCGCCCGGCAGGCGGACCTTGGCGGTGTAGGTGGACCCGCTGACCTGCTGGTTGACGAGCCCACCGGCCTGCACCGCGGCAGGGGCCGCGAGGAGAAGGACGAGGAGGGTAGCTAGAGCCAACGAAGGCAAAAACGATTGGAGCTTCATGAGATGACTCCTGAAGACAGGGATCGTGATAATCGAACAGGGTAACCGTAGACCTCCTTTTCAGCAAGGTTCGTGCCCACCGAGGCCCGTCGCGAAACGCCCGGCCGAATCGCGTCGCGCCGCGCCGGCCGACCGGCGGGTGCCACCTCCGGTAAGATGACCTACCTCATGCGCTCCCCCCGTCCCATCCGCCTCGCCACCCGGCGCTGCCCGCCGGAGCTCGTGGCCTTCGGGCCCGGCGCCCCGCCGACCCTGCCGACCGCCGTCCTGGTCGCCGCCTGGGCAATCCTCACCGCCCTGACCTCGGTCGCCCCGGCCTGCGCCGCCGACGCCACGCCGGTGCGGGTCGAGGCCGAGGCTTTCGGCCGGAGCGCGGTGGTCGAGGTCATCGGTCCCGACGAGGACGCCGCGCGGACCGCGGCCCGCGACGCCGCCGACCGCATGGTGACGCTCGACCGCACGCTCGCCGACGCGGTCGACCGGCTCAACGGCGCGGGCGCCACGGGCACGGCCGACGAAACCGGCGGTGCCGGCGGTGCTGACGGAGCCGCCGAGCGCGAGGTCGTGGTCGACCGGGACGTCGCCGACCTGCTCACCCGCACGCTGTCGTTCTGCGAGTGGTCCGGCGGCGCCGACGGACCGCTCGGCGGGGCGCTGGCCGAGCACTGGCGCGCGGTCGGCGCCAACCCGACGCCGCCGCCGGTGCCGAAGGCCGCGACCGAGAGCGCCGCCTGCAACGAGCTGGCGGTCGATCCCGAGGCCAAAGGGCCCGAGGTCCGGGTGAGGATCGGCGCCGCCAGCCGCGCGGATCTGTCGGGGTTCGCCGCCGGCTTCGCCGTCGACCGGGCGATCGACCTGCTGCGCAAGCAGGGGTTCGGCAACGCCCGCGTCCGGCTGGGCAGGATCGTGCGGGCGATCGGGGACGGGCCCGGCCCCGGCAACCAGGGCAACCAGGGCAACCAGCCGGGGTGGCCGACCCTCCTGCCGACCTTCGAAGGCTACGACCGGCCGCTCGAAGAGATCACCCTCCACGACCAGTCTCTCGCCGTCGTCTGGCGGGCCGACTGGCCGGCCGACCACCCGCTGTTCGTCGACCAGCGCAACGGCGAGCCTCCGTCCACCGCCTGGGCGACCGTGGTGGTGACCGAGCTGGCGGTCGACGCCCAGGCGCTCGGCGTCTCCGCGCTGGTGCTCGGCAGCCGGGAGGGGCGGTTCCGGATCTCCGGCCTCAAGCCGGTGCCGTCGGTCCTCTGGCTCCAGGGCGCCGGCCGCGGGCGGCCGCTGATCATGGAGCTCAACTGGACCGTGCTGCGCAACCCCTGACACCCCTCCGACCCCACGAGGACATCCCATGTCGCCGACCGCCGCGCGTCGTACCTCCGCGTGCCGCCTCTGCCTGCTCCTGCTCTTCGTCGCGCTCGCCGGCGGCTGCCGCGGCGGGAACGCCCCGCCCGGGAGCGACCGGCAAGCAGGCAACGGCTCAGCGTTCGCCTTCCCCGACGACGCGCCCCGGCTGGTCCTGCTCCTGGTCATCGACCAGGGCAGCGCGGACGCCATCAACCGCGACCGCGCCCTGCTCGACGGCGGGCTGGCCCGGCTGATGGCCGAAGGCGTCCAGTTCACCGACGCCCACCAGGCCCACGCGGTCACCGAGACGGCGCCGGGCCACGCGACGCTGGCGACCGGACGCTACCCGAGCCACCACGGGATCATCGCCAACGACTGGATCGACCGGGAGAGCGGCGACGAGATCTACGCGGTCGACGATCCGACCTACGATGTCTCCCCGGCGAACCTCGCGGTCGACACCCTGGGGGACTGGCTACGCGACGCCGCGCCCGACGCCAAGGTGTTCTCCGCCTCGGAAAAGGACCGGGCCGCCATCCTGATGGGCGGCCACCGGGCGAACGGCGCCTTCTGGTACTCCCGCTCCACCGGCCGCTTCGTCACCAGCGGCTACTACGCCGCGGGCTGCGAGGCACCGGCCTGGCTGGAGCAGTTCGACGACCAGCAGGCTCCGGTCGAGTGGTACGGCACCCCGTGGCGCCCTTTGCCCGAGGTCGAGGCGAAGGAGGGCGCGCTCGGCGCCGCGAGCGTCGACCTGGGAGCGATGACGCCGTCCCAGACCTTCCCCCACGCCGTCGGCAGGCTGTCGCTGGCGCCCGACGAGTCCTACTTCCGCGCCCTCTACGGCACGCCGTTCGCCGACGTCTACCTCGAACGGTTCGTCGAGGCGATGATCGACGGCGAGGATCTCGGTGCGGACGAGACGCCCGATCTGCTGGCGGTCTCGTTCTCCGCCCTGGACGCCGTCGGCCACCGCTACGGACCGGACAGCCCGGAGTACGCGGACACCCTGCTGCGCCTCGACCGCACCGTCGGCCGCCTGCTCGACGCGGTCGATCGCCGGGTCGGCCTCGACCATACGCTGGTGATGCTCTCCGCCGACCACGGCGTCCTGGAGGCGCCCGAGGTGCTCGCGGCCCGGGGGGAGGACGCCGCCCGGGTGGGCGATGGCGATATCGCCTGCTTCCACCAGGTGGAGCAGGCACTCGACGCCCGCTGGGGCGACGCGGACTGGCTGCGCCCGGGGCCGTTCCTCAACCCCGAGGCTGTCGACGCGATGGACGCCACCAAGAGCCACGAGGAGAAGGAGGCGGAGGTCGAGGCCGAGGTGCGGCACGACCTCGAAGCCTGCCCGCACGTCGCCAGGGTCTGGACACGGGGCGAGCTGTCGGCGCTCGAAGCACCGCCCCCACCGGCCGCCGGCACGCCCTCGTTCCCGCTCCTCTACGCCCACGCCTTCTACCCGCCACGGAGCCCGGACTTCATGGTCCGCTTCACCCCCGAGTTCATGACGACGACCCTGCCGACGGTCGCGACCCACGGCTCCCCCTACCCGTACGACACCCACGTCCCCTGGATCGTCCGCCTGCCCGACGCCGCGACCGCCGGACCGCACCCCGGTCCGGAACGGCGGATCGATCGCTACGTCGAAACGGTCGACGTCGCCCCCACCGCCGCGGCGCTGCTCGGCCTCACCCCGCCGGCGGACGTGGACGGGACCGACCGGAGCGGCGCCCTGCGGGACGCCGCCCGCCACGCCGGTGGCTGAGACGATCGGGTCGGGTGATCGGGGACGGCGGCACCCCCGCACCGTCCCCCGCCGGGCGGCCCGCGCCCTGGCCTCCCTGGCCTCCCTGGCCTCCCTGATCTCCCTGGCCCTGAGCGGCGGCTGCGGCCCCTCGGGCCCCAAAGCCCTGCCGGTCTACACCGACCTGGTGCTGGACGGCTCCCTGGGGCGCGGGATCGAGCGGCCCGCGGCCGCCACCGGCAGCGTAGACGGTGAGGACGACAGGGACGACGGGGACGGGGGGAGCCCGGTCGCCGTGCCGTCCCGGGTCGCGTGCGGCGACCAGACACGGTTCGCCAACGCCATCACCCCCGGCGCCGACGGCGTGTCGATCCGCCTGCCGCTGACCCTCGGCACGGAGCCGCGGCTGATGGTCTCCGCCTGCGCCGACACCGGCCCCGCCTCGCTCACCCTGACGGTGGAGGGCACCGGCGGGCTCGCCACCGAGGTGCGGCTCGAGCTCCCCGGGAGCGCCGGCTGGACCGAGCGGACGATCGACCTCACCCCGCAGTCGGGGGGCCGGGCGACCCTCCTGCTACAGGTCGCCGGCCCGGGGACCGTCTACGTGTCCGACCTCGCCGTGCGCCACCTGCTGCCGCCCGAGACGCTCGACGCGACCGAGAACGACCGGCGGAGCGCCGGGACGAACGGCGACCGAACCCAAGACGCGCAGGATGGGCAGAACGGTCCGGACGAGTCGGGGATCGGCGCGCGGTTGGCCGCTCTCTGGAGCCGGCTCGGCGGCGCCCACCGCCACGGGACCGGCCGGGTCCTGCTGATCTCGGTCGACACCCTCCGGGAAGACGCGATCGGCGCCTTGCGCCACCCGCCGGGTGGCCGCGGGGACGAGCCCTCCCCGACCCCGCACCTCGACGCCTTCGCCCGCGAGGCCGAGGTGTGGAGCCCCCACTACGCCGCCGCGAGCTGGACCAAGCCGTCCCACGCCAGCCTGCTCACCGGCCTGCCGCCGGCGGTCCACGGCGCCGACTCGATCGAGGGGGCGATGATCCCCGGGGCGAGGACGCTCGCCCAGCGCTTCGCCGCCGCCGGAGCACGCACCGTCGGCCTGGTGCGCGATTGCGAGTGGCTCGACCCGGAGTTCGGCTTCGACCGGGGCTTCGAGAGCTACCGGGTGGTGCCGTGGCAGGCCTCCCAGGAGGTGCGCGTCGCCGAGACCTGGCTCGTCACCCACCGGGACGAGGACGCGTTCTTCTTCCTCCACCTGTTCACCCCCCACTCCGACACCGCGGCCCTCCCCTACGAGGCCTTCGGGTCGACCCGCGCCCAGGTCGAGGAGCGCTGGGGCGTGCCGGGCTACGGCTGCCGCGCCGGCCACTGCGCCTCCGAGCTGCTCAAGGCGCTCAACGCCGGCCTCGAGCCGCTGCCCGACGAGGGGGCGATCCTCGAGGAGCTCTACCGGCGCGGCACCTCCGACGTCGACCGGGCGCTCGGCACCCTGTTCGACGACCTGCGCCAGGCCGGCCTGTGGGACGGCACGACCGTCATCGTCACCAGCGACCACGGGGAGGCCTTCTTCGAGCACGGCGAGGTGCTCCACACCACGGTGCACCAGGAGATCGTCCGGGTGCCGCTGATGATCAAGTGGGCCCACGAGGAGCACCCCGGCGAGCGCCACGCGACCCCGACCAGCGCCCTCGACGTGGCGCCGACGCTGCTGGCCGCCGCCGGCCTGCCGACGGCCGGGCTGCCCGAGCCGCCCCTCGAGGAGCGCTCCACGCGCCGGCCGATCGTCTCCGGCACCACCCGGCGCGCCGTCATCGCCGGGCCGTGGAAGGCGATCTTCGACCTGGTCCACGAGGACCCGTCGAAGCCGGCGGCCGCCCAGGGCGCCCTCTACCGGCTGGACGAGGACCCGGCGGAGCGGCACGACGTCGCCGCCGCCCACCCGGAGGAGGTCGCGCGGCTACGGAAGATCCTGGACGGGGAGATGGCGCGCGAACAGGCGCTCCGCGGCGTGCTGACGGAAGGGAGTGGCGAGGGAGAGACCCCGCGGCTCACCGACGAGGAGCGGCGGCGGCTCGAGGCGCTCGGGTATCTGGACTGAGCGGCTGGCCGCCTGGACGCCTCGACGGCTGGACGATCAGCGATCTTCTGGGGCGACCCAGTCGCGCACGGTGGCGCCGGTGTAGACCTGGCGCGGGCGGTTGATCCGGGTGCGCGGATCCTCGCGCATCTCCTTCCACTGGGCGATCCACCCGGGCAGGCGGCCGAGGGCGAACATGACCGTGAACATCTGGGTCGGGATGCCCATCGCCCGGTAGATGATGCCGCTGTAGAAGTCGACGTTGGGGTAGAGCTTGCGCTCGACGAAGAACTCGTCCTCGAGCGCCACCGCCTCGAGCTGCTTGGCGATGTCGAGCAGCGGATCGTCGACGCCCAGGGCCTCCAGCACGTCGTCGGCGGAGCGCTTGAGGATGCGCGCCCGCGGGTCGAAGTTCTTGTAGACCCGGTGGCCGAACCCCATCAGGCGGAAGCCCGAGTCCCGGTCCTTGGCCATGCGGACGTACTTCTCGACGTCGCCGCCGTCGTTGCGGATCGTCTCCAGCATCTCGATCACCCGCTGGTTGGCGCCGCCGTGGAGCGGACCCCAGAGGGCGTTGATGCCGGCGCCGATCGAGGCGAACAGGTTCGCCTGGGACGAGCCGACCATGCGCACGGTCGAGGTCGAGCAGTTCTGCTCGTGGTCGGCGTGCAGGATGAGCAGCATGTTGAGCGCCTTCTCCAGCACCGAGGGCACCGGGTACGGCTCCGACGGCACCGCGAACATCATGTGCAGGAAGTTGGCGCAGTAGGAGAGGTCGTTGATCGGGTAGATGAACGGCTGCCCGACCGTCTTCTTGTACGAGAACGCGGCGATGGTCGGCGTCTTGGCCAGCAGGCGGGCGATGTTGAGGTCCACGTCCTCGTCGCCCTGGCCTTCCGGATAGTAGGCCGAGAGCGACGAGACCATCGACGAGAGGATCGCCATCGGGTGGGCCGTCGGCGGGTACCCCTCGAAGAACTTCTTCATGTCCTCGTGGAGGAGCGTGTGGGAGGAGAGCCGGTACTGGAAGGCGGAGAGCTCGTCCGCGGTCGGCAGGTGCCCGTGGATCAACAGGTAGCAGACCTCGGTGAAGTCGGCGTTGGCCGCCACCTGCTCGATCGGGTACCCGCGGTAGCGGAGGATGCCCTCCTCGCCGTTGATGAACGTGATCTCGCTGGTGCACGAGCCGGTGTTGGCGTAGCCGTAGTCCAGGGTAATCGCCTTGGTGAGCTTGCGGAGCTCGGCGATGTCGATCGCCCGCTCCCCCTCGGTTCCCTCGACCACCGGCAGGTCGTACTCCTCGCCGTCAAAGATCAACTTCGCATCGCTCATGGACACTTCTCCGCTCATACTCACGTGGACCCTCGCTAGGGAGGCAGGCTCGGACGACTGGATGAGGACCGGTCCGGGAGCCGGACCCGTCAGACGGCGAGGTGAGATCACGCCGCTCCGCGGCACGATTGTATCGGCTGGCCCGGTACCCCGCAAATGGCCGCCGCCGCCCGGAATCGGTCGATCGGCGGCGATCCGCCGGACGGCGCGGGGGCTTCGGCGCGGGGAGCGAGCCGCCGGTCAGACGCCGGGGCGGTCGCCCCACAGGAGCTTGTGGATCTGGACCTGGAAGCGCACCGGCAGACGGTCGCGGAGGATCCACTCGGCGAGCCGGCGGGGCTCGAGCTCGCCCGCCACCGCGGAGAACAGTACCGGGCAGGTGGCGGCCAGGCCGCGCTCCGCGATCAGGTCGCGGGCCCACCGGTAGTCGGCCTCGTCGGCGAGCACGAGCTTGACCTCGTCGCGTGCCGTCAGCAGCTCCAGGTTCTGCCACCGGTTGGCGCCGGACTCGCCGCTCCCCGGACACTTGACGTCGACGATCCGGCGCACCCGCGGATCGACCGGCGAGATGTCGAGGCCGCCGCCGGTTTCGAGCAGAACCTCGTAGCCGGCGTCGGCCAGGCGCTCCATCAGCGGCAGCACGGCCGGCTGGAGGAGCGGCTCGCCGCCGGTGACCTCGACCAGCGGACAGCCGAAGCGGGCGACCTCGTCCAGGACGGCGTCCAGGGTCCACCAGGAGCCGCCGTGGAAGGCGTACTCGGTGTCGCACCACCGGCAGCGCATCTGGCAGCCGGTCAGCCGCACGAAGACGCACGGCCGGCCGGCGGCGGTCGACTCGCCCTGGATCGAGTGGAAGATCTCGGTCAGCCGTAGCCGCTCGGTGGCCGGCAGGTCGGAGACGCGCTCCGGCTCAGTAGTCCTGGCCAGCTCCGTCCTCCTCGCCCGCTTCATCCTCCTCGTAGATCGCGCACGAGGTCGGCGTCTCCCAGACCTCGACCCGGGTCACCCGGACGCGAGGCGCGAGGCCGCCGAGGGCGGCCAGGCGGCGGGAGGCCTCGCGGTAGACCCACTGGGAGATCAGCTCCGCCGTGGTGTTGCGCTCGTCGAACGGCGCGATGTCGTTGATCACCTGGTGGTCGAACGGGCCGACCACCTCGGAGACCACCGCCTTCAGGTCGGCGAAGTCGAGCACCATGCCGAGCTCGTCGAGCTCGCGGGCGGTGGCGCAGACCCGCACCCGGTAGTTGTGACCGTGGAGGTTCTGGCAGCCGCGGGTGTGGCCGCGGATCGCGTGCGCCGCGGAGATCTGGAAGTCTTTGAAGATGGTGAATTTCGGAGCCATGTCGCCTCGCTGGAACCCTCAGCGGCTCAGGATGTATTCCACCGTCGGGGGCAGGCCCACGTCGAGCGAGCGGGGCGCCCAGTCGAGCGCGGTCCGCGCCCGGGCGTCGTCGAAGTACCAGTGGCGCGCCAGGCTGTCGAGCTGCTCGGGCGGCAACGGCGCCCGCTTGCCCACGAGGCGAAACAGCGGCGCGCTCGCCCGGGTGGCGAAGCGCGCGAGGCCGAGCGGCACGTTCCACCGGGGCGGCCGGACCCCGCCGAGGGCCGCCACCCGGTCGGCCAGCTCGCGGACGCTCGCCACATCGCCGGCCAGGAGGTAGTCGCTCCCCGGCTCGATGGCGGACCCGAGCCGCTCCATGATCCGGACCATCGCCTCCGCCACGTCCTCGACGAAGACCCAGCTCGTCCGCCGGTCGGCGCCGACCAGGGCCGGGAACCGTTCCTTGAGCAGCGCCCGGAGCAGCCAGTTGGCGCCCTGCTTCTTGCCCGGCGGGCCGTAGATCAGGCTCGGGTAGACGGTGACCACCCGCAGCCCCTGGCCGGCCCAGGCGCGGATCGCCCGCTCCCCCTCGTGCTTGGTCAGGCTGTAGGCGGTCGGGAACGGCTGCTGGGGGGGCGTCTCCTCGGTCCCCGGCCGTCCGTCGGGCGGGCTGCCGCCGAAATAGGCGATCGAGGAGACCGAGAGCAGCGCGCCGACCCCGAGCTTGTACGCCAGCGACGCGACGTTCTCGCTCCCCTGGACGTTGATCGCGCGCATGCGCTCGAGCGGCGCGGTCGGCGACAGCTCGGCGGCCATGTGGACGACCCAGTCGCACCCGGACATCGCCTCGCGCATGGAGTAGCGGTCGGTGACGTCGCCGACGAAGGTGGCGGCGCCGAGCGCCTCGAGCCCGCCGGTGTCGCTGGTCGCCCGCACCAGGGCCCGCAGCTCGTGGCCGTCCGCCACCAGCCGGCGCGTGACCACCGTGCCCAGGTAGCCGGTGGCGCCTGTGAGGAAGATCCGCATGGGAGAGAGGATACCGCTCGCCGCGGCCGGCCGCGATCCCTACCGGAATCACCACCCGGCTGTCAACTGTTGTACTCGATGTGGCGGGCTCGCAGGGAGTTGGCCCGCACGAGCGGGGCGGCAACCCCGCCAATCTCCTTCAAGCTCCCTCTCCTCCCCCCGCGCCGTATCCCTCCACGGCGCGGGGTTTTTTCCGTCTCGCTTGCGCCCCTTTCAGCCACCGAACCGCCCGGCCGCACGCTCCACCACGGCTCCCGGTCCGTCACTCGTTCGCTGTCATTCGTTGGGCCGCGGCGACCGGGCGCCGGCGGGGGCGTCCGCCGCGCCGCCGTCGGCGCGGGCCACGTCGTCGAACCAATCGAGCACCAGGTGGACCGCCGCCTGATGGACGTGCCCCGCCCCGGGCGCCGCCGGCTCCTCGGGGCGGAGCAGGACCCAGCGCTCCTCGTCCCGGGCGACGTCGAAGCTGGCGAACGGGAAGAGCGCGGCGAAGGAGCCGGCGAGCACCTCGCGCGGCTTGCCGGCCCGGATCGAGTCGCCGTCGGCGGTCACGTCCACGGCCGACCAGGTGCCCCGGCGCGGCGCGAGCCCCGAGCCGTCGTCGAGGTCGCCGGTGCGGAAGACCAGCTCCCGCCCGTTGCGGGTCCAGCGCGGGAAGCCGCCGCCTTCGACCGACACCTGCCAGCGCCCGGTCCCATCCGGGAACGGGCGGACGTAGACCTCGTAGCGCCCCGTCTCGTTCGACATGTAGGCGAGCCACTTCCCGTCCGGCGAAATCGCCGGGTAGAGGTCGTCGCCCGGCGTGGCGACCAGGTCGCTCGAGGCGCCGGGGGTGGCGTCGAGCGGCGTCGCGCCGTCGAGCTGGACGCTGCGGATGTCCCAGCCGGTGCCGTCGCCCGCCGCCAGGTAGAGCAGGCGGTGCCCGTCCGGGCTGAACGCGACCGGCAGCTCGGTCCCGGGCGCCGCCGTCAGCCGCCGCGCCTCGGCGGTGCCGTCGGTGCGCCGCACGTAGACGTCCACCTCGCCCATCTGGCGCGCGCCTCCGGACACGGGATCGGACCCGCCGGGCGCGCCGGGCCAGCCGGTGGCGGCGTAGGCGACGCCTGAGCCGTCGGGCGTCCAGACCGGGAACCCGAGGACCCGTTCGTCGTCGAAGGTCAGGCGGCTCAGGCCTCCGCTGGACGGATCGAGCACCCAGACGGCGCCGTCGAACACCAGGGCGTGCCGCCGGCCATCGGGGGCGAGGCGGGGGAACCGGTAGGCCCGGGGCTCGGCCAGGAGGGTCGTCGTCTCGCCGTCCGGCGTCCGCTCGACCACGGTCCGTGGACCGGCCTGGGGCGGCGCCGAGCGGTAGAGCAGCGTGCCGGTCTCGGAGACCGCGACCTGGGCGCTGCCGCTGCCGCCGAACGCCCGCTCGCTCGACGCCACCCGCTCCAGCACCGGCTCCGGCGTACCGGTCACCTCGAGCGAGGAGGCGTCGAACGGCACCACGAGAAGCGTGCCGTCG
This sequence comes from uncultured Acidobacteriota bacterium, assembly GCA_963843755.1. Taxonomy (GTDB): domain Bacteria; phylum Acidobacteriota; class Thermoanaerobaculia; order Multivoradales; family DATKCC01; genus CAWJLS01. The sequence goes on along the minus strand of CAWJLS010000004.1, from coordinate 336,932 downwards.
CGGACGAAGGCGAGGTGCTCCGGCCCGGGTCGAGTGGCCAGGTAGAGCGGCCAGGTGCCGCCGTCGATCAGCCGGGAGCGCTCGCCGGTCTCGAGATCCACCACTTCGATGGCCGCCGCGCCGTAGTCCTGGGTGCCCCGCTGGTCGACGAACAGGACGTGACGGCCGTCCGGCAGGAAGGACGGCCAGCGGTGGGAGCGCTCGCCGTCCGCGAGCTCGGTCAGCGGCTTCGGCTCGCCGCCGTCGGCCGGCACCTCGAACAGCGCGCCCGCTCCGGCCGGCGCGAAGACGATCGTCCCGTCCGGCCCCCACGCACCGCCCCGTCCGCGGGGCGCCGGCGCGATCGTCCGCGGGACGCCGCCCGCCAGGGCGACGGTGCGCAGCTCCCCATGGGCGAAGAAGCCGACCCGAGTGCCGTCGGGCGAGAAGAACGGCCCGGCGGCGCCGCCGGTGCCGGGCAGGTCCAGCGGCTCGATCCGGTCCAGCGGCCGCAGGGCGAGGTGGGTCTCCGGACCGGAGCCGACCACGTAGACGACCCGCGAACCGTCGCGGGACAGGGCGAACGCCGGGCCGCCTGCCCCGCCGGCGACCACGGTCTCGCCCGGGGCCAGGTCGATCGGCACCCGGAGCGGCCGGCGCTCCGCGCTCTCGGTCACCCGCGCCGAGAGCATGCCGAGCAGCGCCACGGCGAGCATCCCGGCCACCGCCCAGGGCGCCAGCAGCTTCCACGAGAAGCCGCCCCCCGGCTCGTCGTCCGGGTGGGCCGGCACCGCGCTCGACGCGGTGCGGCAACGATCGAGGACGATGCGCGCCTCGCCGATCGCCTGGAGCCGCTGGGTCGGGTCGGGCTCCAGGCAACGGGCGAGCAGGCGGCGGAGCGACGCCGGCGTGCGGTCGGGCAGCGCGCTCCAGTCGGGACGCTCGGTCAGCACCGCGACCAGGGCTTCGGAGATCGTCGAGCCGGGGAACGGCCGCCGGCCGGCGAGCATCTCGAACAGCAGCACGCCGAAGGCCCAGATGTCGGCCCGGTGGTCGGCCGGCAGGCCGCGGACCTGCTCCGGGCTCATGTAGCCGGCCGTGCCGATCACCCGGCCACCGCCGGTGTCGGCCAGGGTCCGGGTAGGGAGCGCCTCGAACCCCAGGGTCGGCAGATCCTCGGTGGCCGCGCCGAGCGCCTTGGCCAGGCCGAAGTCGAGCACCTTGACCCGGCCGTCGGGCGCCACCTTGACGTTGGCCGGCTTCAGGTCCCGATGGGCGATCCCGCGGGCGTGGGCGGCCTCGAGCGCCGCGGCGACCTGGGCCGCGACGCCGGCGACCCACTCGACCTCCATGGCGCCGGCCGAGCCCATGGCCCCCAGCCTGCCGCCGGCGAGTACCTCCTCCAGGGTTTCGCCGGCCACGAGCTCCAGCACCAGGTAGTGGACCGTGTCGCCGTCGACCTGCGCCTCGCCCACGTCGTGGAGGGTGCAGACGTTCGGATGGGAGAGGCGGGAGACGGCGCGGGCCTCGCGCTCGAACCGCGCGACCAGGCGGGGGTCGGCCGCCAGGTGGCCGGGGAGGATCTTGACCGCCACCGGACGGTCGAGGCGGCTGTCGACGGCCTCGTAGACCTCCCCCATCCCGCCGGCACCGAGCAACGAGACGACACGGTAGGGGCCGAGCTCGGCTCCGGCCGATAGCCTCATGGCCACGCGTCTATCTTTGAGATCGATCACGCCCGCATCGTCCTGATCCTCTGGATCGCCCCGACTCCCCTGGATCGCCCCCTCAACCCCTCGATCCCCTCCCGTGGAGCCGGGCGGAGTGGATCGGAGCGGGGCGGGGGTGCCCCTCTGGACTGTCTACGGATGGTGCCCGCGGGGTGTCCAGCGGCGGGGCCGGCCGCGCGGGCGCTCGGCCGGCCCCGTGCTCGACCCTACTCCGCCAGGAGCTGGCGCAGGACGTACTGGAGGATGCCGCCGTGGTGGTAGTAGGCGACCTCCTGGGGCGTGTCCAGGCGGACCCGCGCCTTGAGCTCCACGCTCTCGCCGGAGTCCTTGGTCGCCGTCACCGTGACCTCCCGGCCATCGGCGAAGCCGCTCTCGACACCGGCGGCCAGGCCGTCGATGGCGAAGACCTCGTGGCCGTCGAGGCCGAGGCTCTCGGCGCTCTCCCCGGCCAGGAACTCGAGCGGCGCCACCCCCATCCCGACCAGGTTGGAGCGGTGGATGCGCTCGTAGCTCTGGGCGATCACCGCCTTGACGCCGAGCAGCGCCGGCCCCTTGGCCGCCCAGTCGCGGGACGAGCCGGTGCCGTACTCCTTGCCGGCCAGGACGACCAGCGGCACGCCCTCGTCGCGGTACTTCATGGCGGCGTCGAAGATCGACATCGACTCCCCGCTCGGCATGTGCAGCGTGAAGCCGCCCTCGATCTGCGGCGTGAGCTTGTTGCGCAGGCGGACGTTGGCGAAGGTGCCGCGCATCATGACCTCGTGGTTGCCGCGCCGCGAGCCGTAGGAGTTGAAGTCCTTGGGCGCGACGCCGCGCTCGATCAGGTACGAGCCCGCCGGGCTGTCCTTCTTGATCGCGCCGGCCGGCGAGATGTGGTCGGTGGTGATCGAGTCGCCCAGGAGCGCCAGCACCCGCGCACCGTGGACGTCCTCCGGGGTCGGGGCCTCCTGGGACATGCCGACGAAGTAGGGCGGGTGCTTGACGTACGTGGACTCCTCCGACCAGGCGAACGTCGCCCCCTCCGGCGTCGGCAGGGCCCGCCAGCGCTCGTCGCCGGTGTAGACGTCGGCGTACTCGCGCTCGAACTGCTCCGGCAGAACCGACGACTTCATGACCTCCAGAATCTCCTGTTGAGTCGGCCAGATGTCCTTCAGATAGACAGGCTCTCCGTCAGACCCCTCGCCGAGAGGCTCGTTGTACATGTCGGCTTCGATCCGGCCGGCCAGGGCGTAGGCCACGACGAGCGGCGGCGAGGCCAGGTAGTTGGCGCGCACCTCCGGGTTGATCCGCCCCTCGAAGTTCCGGTTGCCGGACAGCACCGACGCGGTGACCAGGCTGCCGGCGTGGATCGCGTTCGCGATCGGCGACGGCAGCGGGCCGGAGTTGCCGATGCAGGTGGTGCAACCGTAACCGACCAAGTTGAAACGGAGCGCCTCCAGGAACGGCGTCAGGCCTGACCTGTCCAGGTACTCCGTGACCACCTTGGAGCCGGGAGCCAGGCTGGTCTTGACCCAGGGCTTGACCTGGAGCCCCTTCTCCACCGCCTTCTTGGCCACCAGGCCGGAAGCGATCATGACCGACGGGTTCGAGGTATTGGTGCAGGAGGTGATCGCGGCAATCACCACCGCGCCGTGATCGAGGACGAACTCCTCGTCGCGGTAGCGCACCCGCACGCCCCGTTCGGTGACCTCCGGCTCCGCGACCGCAACGTCCTCCGCGTCGCCGCCCTCGCCCTCCCACCGGCCGACCTGGTTGAGCGGGCTGCCAGGCGAGCTCTTCTTTCCCGGCTCGGCCAGGGTGTCGAGGGCGTCGCGGAAAGCCTCCGGCACGTCGGAGAGGAGCACCCGGTCCTGGGGGCGGCGCGGACCGGCCAGCGACGGCTCGACCGTGGACAGGTCCAGCTCCAGGGTGTCGGTGTACTCCGCCTCGGCGCTCTCGGCCGTGTGGAACAGGCCCTGGGCCTTGAAGTAGGCCTCGGTCAGGGCCGTCGGCCGGCCGGTGAACTTCATGTAGTCGAGGCTCACCTGGTCGATCGGGAAGATGCCGCAGGTCGCCCCGTACTCGGGCGCCATGTTGGAGATCGTCGCCCGGTCGGCCAGGGGCAGGGTCGCCAGGCCCGGGCCGAAGAACTCGACGAACTTGCCCACCACGCCGCGCTGGCGGAGCATCTGGGTCACCGTCAGCACCAGGTCGGTGGCGGTCGCCCCTTCGGCCAGGCGCCCCTTCAGGCGGAAGCCGACGACCTGGGGGATGAGCATGGAGATCGGCTGGCCGAGCATGGCCGCCTCGGCCTCGATGCCGCCGACGCCCCAGCCGAGCACGCCGAGGCCGTTGATCATGGTGGTGTGGGAGTCGGTGCCGACCAGGGTGTCCGGATAGGCCCAGGTGCCGCCGCCGTTCGAGCCCGGCCGGGTCATGGTCACCCGCGCCAGGTACTCGAGGTTCACCTGGTGGACGATGCCGGTGGCCGGCGGCACGACCTTGAAGTTGTCGAACGCGGTCTGCCCCCAGCGCAGGAAGGCGTAGCGCTCCTCGTTGCGCTCGTAGTCGCGCTCGGCGTTGATCAGGAACGCCGCCTCGGAGCCGAACTCGTCCACCTGCACCGAGTGGTCGATGACCAGCTCGGCCGGCTGGAGGGGGTTGATGGCGTCCGCCGCGCCGCCCATGGCCTGCATGGCGTCACGCATGGCGGCGAGGTCGACCACCGCCGGTACGCCGGTGAAATCCTGAAGCAGGACCCGGGCCGGCATGAACGCGATCTCGCGGGACGGATCGGCCTTCGGGTCCCAACGGGCGAGGCCTTCGATGTCGTCTGCTGTGACCGCCACACCGTCCTCACGCCGGAGGAGGTTTTCGAGCAGGATCTTGAGGCTGTACGGGAGTCGGTCGATCGAAAGGCCGCGGGACTCGAGGGCGTCGAGCCGGGCGATCCGGTAGCTCGCCCCGCCGGCTTCGAAAGATGCATGGCTGGAGAAACTGTCACTCATGGCTTGCTCGCTTCCAGAAAGAGCTCGTTCGGAGATACGGCTGTTCGGGTGAGTCGAACCGCCGGCCGGGGACACGCCTGCGGCAGCATCTACCTTACCGCACTGCGGCACCGCCTGAGCTATGATCGGAACGCGGTGCCCCTCTACGATCCTGCCCATCCGCCCGAGCGCTCCGACGGGAGCGACTCCGAGCTCCGGGCCCCGAGCCTGCTGATCGCCATGCCGCAGGTTCTCGACCCGTTCTTCCACAAGAGCGTCGTCCTGCTCATCCACCAGGACGAGGACGGCAGCTTCGGACTGATCCTCAACCGCAAGACCGCGCTGACCCTGGGCGAGGTGCTCGAAGGGCTCGAGATCGGCTGGGGCGGCGACGCCGAGGCCCAGGCTTTCTTCGGCGGTCCGGTCCAGCCCCAGATCGGCACCGTCCTCTTCCCGACCGCCGGAGAGAGCCGCGTCGGCGACCTGGACGCGACCGCCGAGTGCGCCCCGGGCATCGCCCTGACCCACCACGTCAGCGACCTGGGCAAGCTCGCCCTCCACCCGCCGAGCGGCCTGCGCCTGTTCCTCGGCTACGCCGGTTGGGGCGCCGGGCAGCTCGTCCAGGAGATCCTGCGGGACGACTGGCTGATCGCCCCGGTGCGCGGCGAGCTGGTGTTCGCGCCCGACCCGGACGGCGTCTGGGAGGCCGCCCTCGCCTCGGTCGGCATCGATCCGGCGACCCTGCCGTCCTGGAGCACACGCGGAGAAGACGGCGGCGACCGCCAGGCCAATTAGGGAAGAAGGGCTGCTAAGATCCCCCGTCGACCATGACTCAATCCAAGATCGCCGTCATCACCGGAGCCAGCGCCGGCATCGGCGCCGCCACCGCCAAAGCCCTCGCCCGCGAAGGCTTCGAGCTCATCCTGGGCGCCCGCCGGGTCGAACGCCTGGAAGCCCTCGCCGGACCGCTCGGCGCCCGGTTCCAGAGCCTCGACGTGACCGACCCGGCGAGCGTGCGCAAGTTCGTCGCGCGGATCGACCGGGTCGACCTGCTGGTCAACAACGCCGGCGCCGCCTTCGGCCTCGACCCGATCGAACGGGCGGTCGAGGAGCGCTGGCGCGCCATGTTCGAGCTCAACGTCATGGGCGTGCTGCGCATGACCCGCTCGCTGCTGCCGGCGCTGCGCGCCTCCGGCGACTCCCAGATCGTCAACGTCGGCTCGATCGCCGGCTTCGAGGTCTACCCCGGCGGCGCCGGCTACACCGCCGCCAAGCACGCCGTGCGCGCGTTGACCAAGACCTTGCGCCTGGAGCTCCTGGGCGAGCCGATCCGGGTGACCGAGGTCTCGCCCGGCCTGGCGGACACCGAGTTCTCCACCGTCCGCTTCTCCGGCGACCGGGAGCGCGCCCGCGGCGTCTACCGGGGCATGACCCCGCTGACCGGCGAGGACGTCGCCGAATGCATCGCCTGGGCGGCGACCCGGCCGTCGCACGTGAACATCGACGAGATCGTGGTCAGGCCGAGAGACCAGGCGACGTCGACGGCGGTGCATCGAGACAGGTAGAGGCCGCGCCACCGAGTACGTGACGACGGATCGAGCCTGCCCTCACCAACGGCGACGCCGCCCCAATCGACCTAGAAGTCCTGTGGATCCCCCCTACAACCCCCCGTCCCCCTTCTCTCCCCCAGGGGGAGAAGGGGGCGCCCCCGCCCAGTCTTCTCCCACCAGCTCGGTCTCCGCGGCGAGGGGGCGAGCAGTTCGCGGGAGGAACGTCCGGGAGGAAGGGTCGTCAAGGGGCGCCGGCGGCCGCGTCCGCGAAGTCGCCGGATCAGCCCGGAAGGGCCGACGCGGACGCCGACGAGGCGGGAGTTTGGCCCCCAGCCGTCCAGTTCTCCCGCCGTCCCCTCCGAGACCCTTCCTCCCGGACGCTCCCGGCAGACTCCTCGCCGTGGCCGTCCTGCTCGGGCTCGCGCTCTGCGCCGTGGCCTGTGGGCCGCCGCGGCCGCTGACCCCCCAGGTCAGCTACGACTACTTCTGCGCCCGCTGCCACGGGGACGACGGCACAGGCGACCCGCGGACCGTCGGCCTCAACCCCAAGCTCGACCTGCTCACCTCCGACATGATCGAGAGCCGAGACGGGACGGCGATCCGCCAGCGGATCGTCCAGGGCGAGGGTGCCATGCCCGGCTTCCGGGAGAAGCTCGAGCCCCACGAGATCGACGAGCTGGTCGCCTACACCCTGGAACGGTTCGGCCCGAAGGCGCCGAACGCGCCCGGCGCTCCGTCAACGGCCACCGCCGAGCCGGCGGCCGAGAGCGAGCCCGGTCAGGCCTCGGAGGGCTCGGAGGGCGCGGCGGGCTCGGCGGCCCCGGCTGGGACCGCGCCGCCCGATCAGAGATAATCCGAGTCCCATGGACCCCAAGCGATTCAAGGAAGCCTACGAGCGCCTCCAGTACCTGGACGACTCGATGACCTACAAGATCCGCCGGCACGGACGCTCCAGCCTCCACGCCCCCGGCCCCGACGAGATCGACCAGGCGGTTCAGACCCTCGGCGACTACACGACGGAGCTCAAAGAGATCGTCCGCGAGCTGTTCCTCGCGCTCGGGTCGAAGCCGAAGAGCTGAGAGGGCCAGCAGCCCCTGGCCCTCCTCCCCGAGCGACGGCTCGACGGGCGGCAATCCACCCCGATCATCCGCCGGATCCCCCCGGACAACTCCCCGACCCCGCCCGACCGTCGCCGCGCGGAGATCGATCGCTCAGGCAGTCCTCTCCCCACCATCTCGTGGTCCGGGGCGCCAAAAGGGCGAACGCTAAGCAGACGAGCGGGCCGGGAGGCCGGTGCCGGAGGGCGTCGAGGAGCGCGCCCACGAGATCGCCCGAGCACCCCGCCGGGTCCGGCGCGCTCCGAGCCGAGGCGAGCGTAGATCCCCCAACCGTCCAGCTCGCTCGCCGTCCCGGAGGCCCGGCCTCCCGGCCCGCTCCGGCAGACGCTCCCTATCCCACCCCGCCCTACTCGACCCCCGTCGACCCGAACCCCCCGTCCCCACGCCCACTCCCCCCGAGCTCCTCGACCTCGACCCACTCCACCCGCTCGACCCGCGTCACGACGAGCTGAGCGATCCGGTCGCCCCGGCGGATGGCGAGCGGCGCCTCGCCCAGGTGGGCGAGCAGCACCTTGACCTCCCCGCGGTAGTCGCTGTCCACAGTCCCCGGCGGGTTGGCCAGGGTCACCCCGTGACGCAGGGCCAGGCCGCTCCGGGGCCGGACCTGCCCCTCGTAGCCGGGCGGGATCTCGAGCACCAGGCCGGTGGGCACCGCGGCGCGCTCACCCGGAGAGAGCACCAGATCCTGCTCGACGGCGGCGCGCAGGTCGGCGCCGGAGGCACCGGCGGAGGCCACCTCCGGCAGCGGAAGGTCGTGGGCGTGGGGCAGGCGGCGCAGTCGGATCTTCACGCGGGTCTCCTCCGTCGTCTGGCGGGCGGTTGCCAATCGGCGGCCGGCCGGCCGCCGGCCCCGCGGCGCGGCGCCGCCGCGGTCACCGGTTCTGTCGTCGCTGGAACTGCGAGCCGCCGCCCAGCCCCGTCCCGACCTGCCGTCCGCCGTTCCCGGGCGGTTGGCCGCCGGTCCCGAGCGGTCTCCCGTTGGCGTCGGTCGCCGGCTGACCGCCGACGCCGGTGCCGTTCTGGAGCCCGAGCCCGTTGCCTCCCTGCGGCACCAGCCCTTGGCGGAAGGGACGGCCGATCCAGCGGACGTTGGGCACACCCTGGTTGGTCTGGAGCCCCCCGGGGTTGGTGCCGATCTGGGGATTCTGCCGCCCCTGCTGCCCGAGGAGGTCGATCGTGAACTGCCACTGGTCGTACTCTTCCTGGCCGAAGAGAACCTTGATCGACGAGTCGGTGGACAGGCTGTGGACCCCGACGATCGGCCCGACGGTCACGCGCTGGCCGTTGGGGCCGGTCGCCCCGTTCTTGCCATCTTCCTGGTCGTCGCGGCCGTCGTTCCCGGTGCCGTTCCCGAACCCTCCGAGACCACCGGGCCCGGTGCCGCCGGTCAGATCCTGCCCGCGCAACCGGCTGCTCCCCGTCCCCTGGAAGATCAGACCCCACTCTCCGCTGTCGGTCATCGGGTCCTTCCAGAGCTGACGGATCGAGCGCGGCTTGACCTTGATCAGCTCGTCGAGGCGCGTGGGCAGACGCCCCTGGCGCTGCTGAAAGACCCGGATCGCCTCGACGTACTGCCAGCCGCGGAAGATGAGCTCCTCCTCCTTCTCCCGCTGGGTGATCTGTTTCCAGGCCGGTAGGGAGACCGCCAGCAACACCGTCAGGATCGTCACCGCGATCGCCAGGGCGACCAGGGTGAAGCCCGATTCGGAGGAGCGCGCTGACGTCGCGGTCACCATTCGGAGTAGGGCTCCCCGTCCAGGCTGGTCTCCTCCGAGCCGGAGGAGACGTCGATGATGCCCGGCTCGCCGGAGTCCGGGAGGTCGGTCTCCGCCGGCGCCTCGTCCGGATTGAGCTCTTCGTACTCCGGGACCCAGGTCTCGTTCGACTTGGTCATCGGGTCCATGGGGAGCTCACGGAAGTAGTTGTCCTCGACCAGGGCGTCCAGACTGGTCGGATAGTGGCCCTTGTCGGCGTAGTACTGGTTGATCGCGCTGCGCAGTGACCGCAGGTTGGTCTTGAGCACCGCCTCCTGGGCTCGCCGCGGCGCCTCGCTCAGGCGCGGGACGACGATCGCCGCCAGGATGCCGATGATGGCGATGACCACGATCAGCTCGATGAGCGTGAAGCCGGCCTGGGCACGGCGGCCGGCGGCGGCGTCAGCCTGCCGCAGGCTGGGGCGGACGCGGCGCGGCGCGGTGTCTTCGAATGCGGTCGGTGTCGTCATCGTGGGTCCCTTCCGTTCGAGGTCACCATTGCGAGTAGGGGATGCCGTTGATCCCGACGCCCTCCGAGAGGGAGTGGACGTCGTAGACGTTCTCGCCCCCCCACGAGCTGTCGTCCGGCTCGTCCTGGTAGCTCCGCTTGCCCCACTCCGCCTCGCCGGTCATCGGGTCGACCGGGATCCGGCGCAGGAAGCGGATCTTCTTGTTCACCTGGCCGATCAGGTCGATGCCGTCGACCAGATCCTCCAGGTCGGCCGGGTAGCCGTCGGTTCCCAGCTCCACCGGGATCAGCCCGGCGTCGCTGTAACGCTTGTACTCGTCGATGGCGTAGCGCATGTCGCGGAGCGCCGTGCGCAGCTCGATCTCCTTGACCCGCTTGTGGGCGCGGGCGGCGAGCGGCACGGTCGCCATGGCGAGGATCGCGAGGATCGCCGCCACTACCACCAGCTCGACCATGGTGAACCCCCGCTGTCCGCCATTGGCTCGAGGCGAAGGCACCGAGCCGCCGGCGGTGCGCCGGGCTGTCCTGGCGGAACGAAGGCTCATCCGTTCTCTTTCTCTCCGCCCCCGGCCTTGGCCGCCGGCCGGTGTCGCTTGTTCGGGGTGTCCGGCGCGATCGGGGCTTTCGTGCCCGGGGCGCCGTCGCCGCTGACCTCGACCGAGGACGTGGCGGTGCCGAGGGCCAGCGGCTCGAGCGCCGTGTCCTTGGCCGCGGCCTTGGCGAACGCCAGCCCGGCCTCACCCGGTCCGACGGCGCGGAAGGTGATGCGGGCGACCGGGCCGACGCCGGCCACTCCCGGCACCTGGCCGAGGCGGCTGGCGCCGATCACCAACTGCCCGGGCTGGGACGAGTCGCTGAGCACCTTGGCCGCGTCCGGGCCGCCGAGGAAATCGCCCGCCTCGACGTTCTCGACCGTCAGCACGTCCGGATCGAAGGTCAGGGTGACGGGCAGGTGGGAGACCGGCGTCAGGGCCTTGGCCTCCAGCGTCACCTCGAAGCTGTCGCCCGGCGCGACCGTCACGGCCCCGGGAACCAGGCGCAGCTCGACGTCGGTCGCGGTCGACAGGGGCGAGCTGGTGACCGCCGCGAAACGGCCGAAGGCGGCCGCGTCGGCCAGGTTGAGCGACGCCAGCTCGGTGGCGTCCGAGACGATGCCGTCCACCGTGTCGGACGTGCTCTGGGCCCCGCCGGATCCGACGTCCGCCCCACCCGACCCGCGCCCGTCCAGGGAGGCCTGCCCCAGACCGCCCTGGGGCAGCGACCCCGGCGGTGGCTCGTCCGGCTGGGGCTCGTTCGACCCCAACCCCGGCACCAGCTCCTGGCCGGCCGGCGGCTCCTGCTCTTGCTGCTGCGGCAGGCCGCCGTTGTTGGTGCTCTGAAGGCCCCGCGGCAGGCTCTGGAGCCGCTCGCGAATCCGGCGCCGGATCTCTTCCGGGCTGGTCTGATCCGGCCCGTCGAACGGTCCGTTGACGTCGGACTCGACCCGCGGGCTGCCGCCCCGGAAGGTGATGTTCTGCTCCGTGCCGACCCAGATCGGCAGCAGGTCTTCCTCGGTGATGTCCGGCAGCCGGACGATGTGGGGCGTCAGGGTCAGGATGACGTCGGTGCGCCGGTTGTCGGTCGAGTTGTTCGAGAACAGGCGGCCGATGATCGGGATGTCGGAGAGCCCGGGGACGCCGGAGTCGGTGTTCGAGTTGTCCTGGCGGATCAGGCCGGCCAGGAAGTTGGTCTCGCCGTCCTTGAGCCGGATCGTCGACTCGATCGTCCGGGTGCCGATGATCGGCTGGGAAGCCTGTCCGTTGCCGCCGGATACCTGGCCCGAGACTTGGGAGACCTCGACGGTCAGCTTGAGGGTGACCTCCCGGTTGTGGTGCACCCGGGGCTCGATGTTGATCGTGATGCCGACGTCCTGGTACTGGAAGGAGGTGATCGGCACGATGTTGCCGCCGACCGTGTTGGCGGTGTTGAAGCTGGTCACCGGGATCGGCACGCGGTCGCCGATCACCAGCCGCGCCTTCTCCCCTTCGCTGATCCTGAGCCGCGGCTGGGCCAGGAGCTGGGCGTCGGTGTTGTTCTTGACGAAGTTGTAGATGAAGTTGGGGATCGTCAGAGTCCAGTTGTTCTGGTTGAGGTACTGGATGTCCGACAGATGGAGCTTGGCGGAGTCCGACCCCAGGTCGAGGCTCTGGGTGATCGAGTTGGAGCTGAGCTCGACCCCCAGGTCACGGAGCTTGCTGGTGGAGAGCTGCAGCAGCTCCACGTCGACCACCACCTCGGCCTTCGCCTTGTCGACCGTGTCGATGATCTTCTCGGCCACCTTCACCTTGTCCGCCGTGTCGCGCAGGATGATCGCGTTGAGCTGCTCGTTCATGGCGATCTGCTTGGCGCCGATCAGGCTGCGCAGGGTGGTCATGGCGTCCTTGACGTCGGCGTTCGACAGGAAGAACGCCTGGATCACCAGGTCCTCGTAGTTGCGCCGGTTCTGCGGCGTGTCGGCGGCGATGATGATGGTCTGGGGGTCGAGCACCTTGTAGAAGTGCCCCGCGGCCCGCATGAGGATCTCGAGCGCGTCCTGGGCGGTCACGTCGCGCAGGACGATGGGGATCTCCAGGTCCTTCAGGTTCGGGTCGAACAGGATGTTGATGCCGAACGCCTTGCCGAGGGCCCGGTAGATCGACATGATCGGCGTCGGCTCCGGGAACTCGAGGGAGATCGGCTCGTCCGAGCGCGGGTTGAGCAGCGGCGGCTGGGGGCGGATGCCCTGGGCCTTGCGCTTCATCTCCTCGAGGGTCTCGACGTCGGTACCCTGCTTGGCCGCGTCGATCTCCCGGCGCACCTTGTCGAGCTCCACCTGGGCGTACTGGTTCGACGGGTCGAGCTGCACCGCCTGCTGGTACTCGACCAGGGCGCGCTCGAGCACCTTCGCCTCGTGGAACTTCTTGCCGCGCTCGAAGTGCTCGCCGGAGGCCCGCACCTGCGCCCGCAGGAGGTTCGCCTTGTAGCTGATGTTGGTCGGGTCCTGGTCGATCGCCTGGGTCCAGTAGAGGACCGCGCTATCCCAGTCGCCCGTCTCGGTGGCGATCTCCGCCTGGCGGGCCGCCCTGAATCCGGTGCAGCTCGCCGCAGTCAGCGCGAGCAGCGCCAGTGCCAACACTCGAATCGTCGTTTTGTATCCCAGTCCCATGTCCTAGCCTCCATTCGGCCGGCCGATCGGCAACCGCGCGGCCGGTACCTCCGGGAAATCGACGAACGCGAGGTCGACGGACTCGTAGCCGATCCGGACCACCCGGAACTTCCCGTCGATGACGTCGCCCAACCGGACGTTGTAGATCTCCTCGCCGTCGCTCAAGACGGCGATCGGTCGTTCCTGCGGACCGAAGCTCCCAAGATAGTCGACATCGATGGCCGGCGGTTGCGGCCCCGGCGGCGGCGGCGGCAGCTCCACCTGCTTCTGCGGCGGCGGCTGCGGCGGCCTGACCGGCTCCGGCTTCTGCGGCGGCGGCTTGGGCGGCTGGTAGAAGCGGAACAGGTCCCGTCCGGGCTCGTACTCGGACGGCACGTCCGCGAGCTCCACCGAGCGCAGCATCACCACATGGTGGACCGGCTGCGCCTCCGCGCTGCCCCGGCGGGCGCGCCGCGCGACACCGCCGGCCCGCCCGACCGCACCGGAAGGGGAGGAGACGGCGGCCGTCTCGCCACCGTCGCAGCTACCGGACTGGAGCAACAGTGCCAGCAGCACCGTCGCGCCCAGGAAGCCCAGCAAGACGACCGTGCGGCGGTTCATGTCGTCCCTCCCGCGTTCTCGTCCGCCGCCGGCGGCGGTGGCGATGGTGGCGGTGACGCCGCCGAGTGCTCGGCTTCGAGCGTCCGCGCCTCGTCCTCGTCGGCGAACAGGGTCGACAGCGTCAGGCGGATCTGGAGGTCGGCCCCCTTCTCCCCCGACAGGCCGACCTGCTCGAGGGTGATGAACGTCGGAGTGACCTCGAGCAGGTTGATGAACCGGCGCAGCTCGACGTAGGAGCCCGTCACGCTGAACGTGAACAGCCGCTTGACCAGGCCGTAGTCCTCGATCTCCTCGGTCGGGTAGCTCATCGAGTTCGGCTCGAGGCCCGAGCGGCGGGCCAGCTCCCGGACCTCCGCCGCCACCTTGGTGAAGCGGATGCGCTCGCTGGCCAGGCGGTGGGTGTAGAGATCGCCGAGGGTGTCGCGGGTCGAGCGGGCCGACTCGACCAGCTTGTCGAGCTCGGCCGCCTTGGCCTGGAGATCGCGCAGCTCCGCCTCGCGGTGCTCCAGCCGCTGGCGCAGGCTGACCACCTGGCCGGCGTAGACGATGCGGTAGGTCGAAAACAGCGCCAGGTTGAGCAGGAAGAAGGCGAGCGCCAGACCCCACAGCCACGGGCGGAGACGGCCGACCTTGGTGAACGTGTCGCGCAGGCTCATCGGACCACCTTCGGCGCCGACGACGCGGGCGGTCCGAGCTTGGCCAGCGGCGGGTCCGCCGGCGGCGGTGCCACCGCGGCCGAGCTGTCCGCGGGCGGCGGCGCAACGGACTCCGAGGTCGCGGCGACGGCCGGCTCCTCCGGCGGTTTCTCCTCGCCCGCGTGTGGATCGTAGATCGTGTCGAGGTCGAACTCGATCAGGCCACCCTGCTGACTCTGCTGGCGGTTCAGCCGAGTCTGCTCGAAAGCCGGGCTCTCGAACAAGGCGTCGACCAGGTTCAGGATCGACTCGTTGGTGCGCGCGACCCCCTGAATCCCCAGGACGACCCGTTCCGACGTGGCCTCGTCCGGACGCCGCCGCGCGCTCGCCCGGGTCGTCGGAGTGTCGTCCTCCGACGACGGGGTCAGCCGCGCCACCCGCACGTCGTCGGGCAGGAGGTCGGCGAGGGCGTCGAACAGGCGGCTCCAGGAGAAGTGCCGCCGGGCGATGCGCGAGTTGAGGAACTCGACCCGCAGGTTCTGGTCGGCCAGGTCGAAGCCGGCGAGCTGGGACTCGAGCGACGCGATCCGCGCCCGCGTCGTGTCGATCTCCCCGGCGACCTCCTCGAGCCGTGCGTGGGTGTCGCCGCGGCCGGCGAGGAAGTCCCAGTACAGCCAGACGTTGCCGGCGAAGAGCAGGGCGCCGACGACCCACAAGACGATCGACAGCCGGACGATCGGCCGGGTGTTGAGATACGGCCGGCGGGCCAGGTTGAGGTAGGAGCGGCTCACGCAGCCACCTCCTGGCTGACCGTACCGACCAGCGGCAACAGCTCCAGCCCCGACGCCGACCCCACCGCGTCGCCCGCGGCCAGGCGCAGCGGCACCGTGTGCTCCGTCCCGAGCAGCTCGACCCGGCCCAGGCCGCCCTCGTCGATCCACCGGCCCCAGTGCGCCGCCGACTCCTCGGACGCGGCCAGCACCAGGCGCTCGAGCGGCCGGCCCGGGTAGTGCTCCTCCAGGAAGGTCGCGGTCAAGCGCAGGTCGCGGATCACCGAGGCGCCCCGGGCGTCCTGCGGCAGGGCGTCGGTGAACCCCTTGAACCGGTGCAGCACCGGCTCGTCGCCGCGGACGACGACCAGGGTGTAGCCGCCCTCGGAGGCCAGCATCAGGCCGGCCAGGGTGCGGTCGCCTTCGCCGCGGACCTCGTCCGACAGCGCCCCCACCGCCGAAAGCCCTTCGTTGGAGATCCGGCCGATGCGGACGCCGGCGGCGGCGAACGCCTGCTCCAAGTGGGAGAACAGCCCTTCGAGCCCGAACCCGAGCAGCAGCCGGCGCGGCTCCTCCTGGCCCGCGAGCGGCGTCACCTCGGCCGCCCGCACCCGCAGCTCGTCCACCCGGAATGGCACCAGCCGCTTGAGCTTCCAGCGCAGAACCTCCTCGCGGCTGCGGGAATCCGAAGGCACCTCGGCCACCTCGGTGAAGGCGGTGCGCAGCCAGGCGTCCGGCAGCACCAGCGAGGCCTCCTCGACACCGCCGCCCAGACGCTGGACGAACGCGGCGACGCGCTCCGCGAAGCTCCGGGGCTCCCGCGGCGGCCCGCCCAGCAGGCCGTGCTGGAACGTATCGGCCGGCAGCTCTTCGCTCTGGTACCGGGAGAGCACGAGCCCGTGGCCCTCGCGCTCGAACCGCGCGTAGGCGAGGGCGGTCGCGGAGCAGGCGAAGGCGTGCGGCGACACGGCCCTCGGCCCGGCGCCAAGCAGCCGCTCAATCGACGAACGTAACTTTGTTGATTTCACGGAGCGTGGTGATCCCCTGGAAGGCCTTCTCGAGCGCCGACTCCCGCAGGAAGGTCATGCCCTCCTCCTTGGCAGCCCGCCGGATCTCGGACGCCGGCCGCTTTTCCAGGATGAGCTCCCGGATGCGGTCAGACAGGTCGAGCAGCTCGGAGACGGCGAGCCGGCCGTGGAAGCCGGTGCCGTTGCATTCGAGACACCCGGCCCCCTCCCAGAACTGGAAGCCGGAGAACTCGCGCGGGGCGAGCCCGCTCTCCTCGAGCAGTTGAGGCGATGCCTCGATCGGCTGGCGGCAGTGCTCGCAGATCTTGCGGACCAGCCGCTGGGCGAGCACGCAGTTGAGGGCCGAGACGAAGTTGTACAGGTCCACGTTCATGTTCAGGAAGCGGCCGAGAACGTCGACCACGTTGTTGGCGTGGACCGTGGTGAACACGAGGTGGCCGGTGAGGGCCGACTGGATGGCGATCTGCGCGGTGTCCTCGTCGCGGATCTCGCCGACCATGATCTTGTCCGGGTCGTGGCGCAGGATCGACCGCAGCCCGCGAGCGAAGGTCAGCCCCTTCTTCTCGTTGACCGGGATCTGGGTGACCCCGCGGAGCTGGTACTCGACCGGATCCTCGATGGTGATGATCTTGTCCTCCGAGGACTGGATCTCGGACAGGCACGCGTAGAGCGTGGTGGTCTTGCCGGAGCCGGTCGGACCGGTGACCAGCACCATGCCGTACGGCTCGCGGATGAACTTGCGGACCTTCTTCAGCGTGTCGTCGTCGAAGCCGAGGATGTCGAGCCGCAGGTTGCGGAACTCCTTGTTCATCGACTCCTTGTCGAGGATACGGATGACGCAGTCCTCGCCGTGCACCGACGGCATGATCGAGACGCGGAAGTCGATGGTGCGCCCCTTGAGCCGCACCTTGAAGCGGCCGTCCTGGGGGATGCGCTTCTCGGCGATGTCCAGGTCGCTCATCACCTTGATCCGGCTGATGATCGTCTGGTGGTGCCGCTTGTCGATCGGCTCCATCGCCTGGTAGAGGACGCCGTCGATGCGGTACTTGATCAGGACGTCGGTGTCGCGCGTCTCGATGTGGATGTCGCTCGCCCGCCGCTGGATCGCGTTGAAGATGGTCGAGTCGACCAGCTTGATGATCGGCGAGGCGTCGTGGGTGATCCGGTCGATCGACAGGACCTCCTCACCCTCCTCGTCTTCCTGGACGAGCTGGATGCGGAAGTCCTCGGTCGCCTCGTCGAGCACCCGCTGGGCGCTCTCCGACTTCTGCAGGATCTCGTCGATGGTCGAGCGGACGCCGACCTTGACCTCCACCGGCTGGCCGAGCAGGAGCTCGAGCTCGTCGATCTTGGTCACGTCCGACGGGTCGGCCATGACCACCGCCAGGCGGCCGTCGAGCTGCTGCTCGGGCACGAACTCGTAGCGCAGCATGAGATCGAACGGGATGGAGCGGAACAGATCGTTGTCGATCTTGAACCGGTCCATGTCGACGTACTCGAGGGCGAAGCGTTCGGCGAAGGTGCGGGCCTCGCGGCGCTCCTCCTCGCGACGCTCCTCGGCGGCCTCGAGGGTCTCCAAGGTCGGTGGC
The DNA here is from genome assembly GCA_963843755.1 of uncultured Acidobacteriota bacterium. GTDB lineage: Bacteria > Acidobacteriota > Thermoanaerobaculia > Multivoradales > DATKCC01 > CAWJLS01. Next base: position 319,560 of record CAWJLS010000004.1, on the reverse strand, counting down.
TGGTCGGGTGCGATCATGTCAGGGCTCGTTCTTGTTCAACGAGTGCGGCCGCCGGAGCGTCCAAGGACACGGACGGCGTGGCTCGCCCGAAAGTCTCATCGCGTTTGGGAGAGCGCCGAGAACAGTGGCAGGTACAAGGAAACGAGAATCGTACCGATGACGATTCCCATGAACACGAGCATGAACGGCTCGACCAGGGTCAGGATTCGCGCCATGCGGGTCTCGACCTGGTCGTCCAGGAAGTCGGCCACGTTGGCCAGCATCTCGTCCAGGGCGCCGGTCGCTTCGCCGACCTCCACCATGTCGACCGCCAGGTCGGTGAAGATGCCGCTGCGGTCGAGCGACTGGTAGAACGACTCCCCTTCGCGGACCTCCTGGATCGTCGGCTCGAGCCGCTCCCGGATGTAGGCGTTGCCGACCGCGGTGACGGCGATCTCGAGCGACGGCACCAGCGGCATGCCGCCCGTGAGCAGCGTCCCCAGGGAGCGGCAGAACTCGGCGAGCCCGAAGCGGTGGAACACCGGGCCGAGGAACGGCAGCCGGAGCACGAAGCGGTCGAGCGCCCGGCGCCCGGCCCGAGAATCTTTCCAGCGCAGGAAGAAGAACACCGCCGCGCCCACGGCCGCCACGATCACCACCCAGTTGTTCTGGATGCCGGTGCCGAGACCGACCATGATCCGGGTGATCAGCGGCAGCTTGACCTCGGAGCCGGCGAAGAAGTCCTTGAAGCGGGGGACCACGAAGGTCATCATCACCAGGATCATGGCGATCGACAGGCCGACCAGAACCGCCGGGTAGATCAGCGCCGAGATCACCCGCTTGCGGGCGTCGAGCACCAGCTTCTGGTAACGGACGAAACGCCGGACGACCGCCTCCAGCTCGCCGCTGCGCTCCCCCGCCTTGAGCGCCGACGGGTAGAGCTTGGGGAACATCTCTTCGTGGGCGCCGAACGCGTTCGACAGGTCCTCGCCGGTGCGGATGCGCTCGCGGATGTCCTGGAGGACGGTCGCGAAGTTGCTCTCCGCCATCCGGTCGACGATCAGGTCGAGGGCCTGGAGCAACGGCAGGCCGGCACGGAGCAACGCCGCCAGCTCCTGGTTGAAAGCGAGGAAATCCTGGGCGTCGACCTTCCTCTTGCGCCGCCGCCAGCCCGGGATCGACACGCTTCCCAGGCCGCGCCGGCGCAGCTCGAAGATGTGCAGGCCGCGCTTCTCGAGCTCCTTGCGGAGGATCTCCTCGTCCGGCGCAGTGTGGCTCTCCTCCATCACCTTGCCGTCCGGCGTCCCGACCCGTGCGACAAACTGCATCAGCGCCCTCCTCGACGGTGCGAAGGCGGCGCGGCGGCGGCGCCGTCGTTGCCTGCTTCGGAGTCGATCCGCTCACAGGTCAGGACCACCATGAGCGCCCGGTCGGCCGACTCGCTGTTGGCCAGCCCGAGCACCTTCGGCTTGCCCAGCCACAGGTTGAGGGTCGCCTCGAGCAGCGGCGGGTCCGCCTGCTTGCCGGCGTGCCAGATGCGGAACTCGTGGAGCTTGAGCTGGTTGTCCGGGCCGAGGGTTCCCGGACGGAACGAGAGCCCGTAGAGACCGCCGACCTCGTGGGTCACCTCCTGCCCCTCTTGGGTGTCGAGGTCGGAGCGGGCCAGCAGGCTGTAGTAGTCCCAGCGCAGCAGACCGCGCAGGCGCTCCTCCAGCCACGAAGGGAGCGACTCGGTGCCGGGATTGCCCGGCGGCCGGACCCCCGCCCGCACGATCATCACCTCGATCCGCAGCGCCTGGGGCGGCCGGTCGAACGCCCGCAGGGTCGGCACGATCCGGCCGAGGGCGGCGACCGTGTCGCGGACCACCAGGGTGTTGTCCTCCGGCTGGATCTCGAGCGACCCGTGGCGGGTGAGGAGCGGCTGGACCAGGGTCAGCGCCTCGGTCGCTCGCTTGTTGCGGAAGGTGTAGGCGTAGACCCGGACCTCCGCTCCATCGGCCTTCCCCTGCCGCGGCGTCGCCTGCGCATCCCCGACCGACGACGAGACCTGGGACTTCTGCTCCGACGCCGCGGCCGGAAACACGGTCAAGACGCCGCTCACCAGGACGCCGAGGGCCCACAGGCCCACGACGTGGGCACCGGCGGCCCGGGCGCCGACGGATCGGCGCCGGGATGTGGCGATCGGTTGCACGGGGAGGTGACTCGCTCGAAAGAAGGAAACGGGCGGATCCGAGACTCAGACGTCGAAGCCCGGATCCACCACCATGGTGATCGCGATCTCGTCGTCGAAATGGTAGACGCTGGCCGTCGGGCTCTCGATGTCGTCGCCGGCGAGCACCGAGTCGGCCGCCGGCTCGTCTCCGAAGGCCGGGGCGGCGTCCTGGCGGGCCTGCTGGAACGGCAGGGCGTCGGCACCCTGGCCTCCGTCGACGACCAGGCCGTCCGGGTGCGCGCTCAGGAGGGCGATGGCGAGCACCGCCGCCGCGGCGAACCGGCCGACCGCCGGAAGCGCGGCGCGGAAGGCGCGGGCCACCCGGCGAACCGGCAGCGAGGCCGACCGCACGGTGTCCGCTCGCGCCAGGCCGGCGAGGGCGGACGGTTCGATTCGGCTGGCCCGGCGCAGGGCGTCGACCCCGGCGCGCAGGCTCCGGAGCTCGTCGGCACCGACGGTCACCTCCGGCAGGCGCCGGAAGGCGAGCGACGGGTCGGCGGCGAACGCCTCGTCCCGGCACGCCGCGCACGAGTCGAGGTGCTCGAGCGCCTCCTGCCAGCCCTCGGGCTGCCGCGCCTCCGGGCCTTCGTAGCGGTAGGCGACCAGGCGATCCCAGCGGGGGCAGCTCATCGCACCGCCTCCGATCCGTCCGGTCCGCCGTCGTTCGGCGCGTAGCGCCGGGCGTACTCGGGGTAGCGGTCGAGCACCGCCTGGCGCAGAACCTTGCGGGCGTTGAACAGGTGGTTGCGGACGGTCGACTCGCGGCAGTCGACGATCTCGGCGACCTCGCGCGAGGAGAGGCCTTCGATCTCGCGCAGGACGAAGACCGAGCGCTGCTTGTCGGTCAGCTCGCCGGCGAGCTCGCGGAAGATGTCGGCGACCTCGGTCCGGTCGAGGCCCGGCCGCTCGGAAGCCGACCGGCCGGCGGCGACCTGGCGCAGGTGCTGGCGCACCGGCTCGACCTGGCGCTCGCGGCTGCGGCGGGAGCGCAGGTGATCGATGGCCAGGTTGTTGACGATGCGGTAGATCCAGGTGTTCGGACTCCAGCGGGGGTCGAACCGGTCGACGCTCTCCCAGATCCTGAAGAAGGCGACCTGGACGATGTCGCGCGCCTCCTCGCGGTCGCCGACCACGCGGTAGGCGAGCTGAACGAGCGGACCCGCCTTGCGAGCGATCAGCTCGTCGAGGGCGGTTTCGTCGCGGTCGCGAATCCCCTCGAGCAGCTCTCGATCGGTGCGTTCGGTCCAGGCGGCGCGGTGGCGTGTTTCCGAGTAGACGAGCTCCGGCATGTTCTCCCCTTGCTCGTTCTTACGAGACGGGTGCTCGGAGCGTCTATCGTCGTCGGACATCGGGTTCGGTCTCCTACCGGTGCTGCGAACACTGCAATCTATCAGGTCCCGGGCCTCGCTATACTGCCGCGCCGTGGGAACCACCGAACGCAAGACGGGAGGAGTGTGGGCGCTGGGCTGGTGGCTGTACCGCGCCGCCGTGGGGGCGGCCCTGCTGCTGGCGGGTCCGTTCCTCCTCCTCCGGCGGGGAGCTCACTACCTGCCGACGCTCCGGGGGCGCCTGGGGTGGGCTGGGGGAGAGCGGGCCCGGCGGGCCGGACTGTGGATCCACGCGGTCTCGGTGGGTGAGGTGGGCGTGGCGGCGACCCTCGCCCGTGAGCTGCCCGCGGATCAGCCGGCCCTCGTCACCACCGTCACCCCGACCGGCCAGGCGCGCGCCCGGGCGGTGTTCCGCGGTCAGGCGGCGGTGGCCTACCTGCCGTTCGACCTGGCCGGCCCGGTCCGACGCCTGTTCGAGCGCCACGCCCCCGGGGCCCTGGTGCTGGTCGAGGGGGACTACTGGCCCCTGGTCCTCCGAGAGGCCGCCCGGCGGCGCCTCCCGGTCGCCGTGGTCAACGGCCGCCTCGGCGACCGGAGCTTCCGCCGGTTGAAGCGCCTGCGCGCCCTCCCCGGCCCGTTCGGCGGCCTGGGCCGGCGCCTGCTGGGGGTGCTGTTCGACCCGATCGCCCGGTTCGGGGTCCAGACGGACGACGACCGGACGCGGCTGCTCGCCCTCGGCGTCGAGCCGGAGCGCGTGCGGGTGACCGGCAACCTCAAGTACGACACGCGGACGCCGACGACGAACCCGGAGCTGGAGAGCGCCGTCCGTCGTCTGGCCGGCGGCCGCGCCGTGCTGGTGGCCGGATCGACCATGGCCGGGGAAGAGTCCCGCGTGCTCGAGGCGCTCGCCCGCCTGAACGCGGCGACCCCTTCCCAGGCCGTGACCCGGACCGGGACCCGGGCCGGGCAGGAGCCCGCGAGTGAAGGCCGCGCCCTGCTCGTCCTGGCGCCGCGCCACCCGGAGCGGTGGGACGCGGTGGCGGCGGAGGTGACCCGCGCCGGGCTGTCGATGGTGCGCCGGAGTGCGCTCGATCCGATCGACGCAACCGATCCGACCGCCGCGACCGAGCCGGACGGGCCGGACGAGTTGGCCGATCCGGCGCGGCGGGCCGGGCCCGGAACGCCCGACGTCCTGCTGCTCGACAGCCTGGGTGAGCTCGCCGGGCTCTACCGGCTCGCCACCGCGGCGTTCATCGGCGGCACTCTGGTCGAGACCGGCGGCCACAACCCGCTCGAGGCCGCCTGCTGGGGGACGCCGGTGGTGGTCGGCCCGTCGATGGAGAACTTCCGCCAGATCGCCGACGAGTTCGACCGCCACGAGGCCTGGGCGCGGGTGCGCGACGCCGAGGATCTGGCCGCCGCCTGGAGCCGCTGGATCGACGACCGGGACGCGGCGGAGCGCATCGGCGCCCGGGGGCGGGACCTGATCGAGGCCAACCGGGGCGCGCTGACGGAAACGCTGGCGATGCTCTCGGAGCTGGTCCAGGCTCTTTCCCCCCATCGGAGAGAATGAGCCCGTGCCCCTGCCTCCGCCGCCGACCCGCCCGACCTCCCCGTGGCAGCGGCTCTACGGCGCCGCCCACCGGGCGCGCCGCGACCGCTGGCGTGAGCGCGCGGCCCGGCTCCCCCGGCCGGTGGTCTCGATCGGCAACCTGCACTGGGGCGGCTCCGGAAAGACACCGCTCACGGCGGCGGTCGCCGCGCACCTGGCCGGCCACGGGGAAGCCGTGGCGATCCTCTCCCGCGGCTACCGCAGCCGGGGCGACGGCGTCCGGGTCGTCTCGGCCGGGCGCCCCGGGCGTCCGGAGGCGCGGCCCCGCCTCGACCCCGACCGGGCCGGCGACGAGCCGTTCCTGCTGGCGCTCCAGGTGCCGGAGGCGTCGGTGATCGTCTCCCCCGACCGGGCCGCCGGCGGACGCCACGCCGTGGACCACCTGGACCCGCCGCCCGACCTCTTCCTGCTCGACGACGGCTTCTCCCACCTGCGGCTGGCCCGCGACCTCGACCTGCTCGCCCTGCCGGTGGCCGACCCGTTCGGCGGCGGCCGCCTGGCACCCGGAGGTCGCCTGCGCGAGCCGTTGGCCTCCGCCGCCGCCGCGGACGCCGTGCTGCTGACCGGCGCGCCGGAGCGGATCGCCCCGGGGGACGGGGAGGCGCTGGCTCGGGCGCTCGCCCCGTTCGGCTTCCGCGGGGAAGGCTTCACCGCCCCGATCCACGCCCTGCCCGCCCACACCGCCGACGGTACGGAGCTCGCTCCGGGCACCGGCGTCGTCCTGGTCTCCGGCGTCGCCCGCCCCGAGGGCGTCCGGCGGACCGCGGAGGCGCTCGGCCTCGACGTCTTGGAGGAGCTGCGCTTCGGCGATCACCACGCCTATCCAGACCGCTCCCTGCGCCGGATCGTCCGGACCGTCCGCTCGACCTCCGCCGCCGCGGTCGTCACCACCTCCAAGGATCTGGTCAAGCTCCAGGCCAAGATCCAGGTCAAGCTCGGCGAGTTCCCCGTCCCCCTGGCCGAGATCCCGGTGGTCTGCCGGCCGGAGGCGGCGTTCTTCGACTGGCTCGACCGGCGGCTCGAAGCCCTCCACGAGCGACGCGGCGCGACGGGAGGAGCCGCGTGAAGGAGGCGCCGGTCCGCCACCTGGTCGAGTACGCCGCCTACCTGGCGGTCAAGGGGGTGGTCCGCGCCCTGCCCCACGCCACCGCCCGGGCGGCCGGGCGGCGCATCGGTGCCCTCGCCTGGCGGGTTCTCCGGCGCCACCGGCGGATCGCCGAGGACAACCTGGCCCACGCCCTGCCGGAGCTGGACGCGGCCGAGCGGCGACAGATCGCCCGCGGCGCCTTCGAACACTTCGGCATGGCCATGACCGACTCCGTCTCCGCCGGGCGGTTCGACCTGGAGGCGCTGTGCCGACGCCTGGAGCTGGTCGGCTGGGAGAACCTCCAGGAGGCGGAGGCCCGCTCCGCCGAACGGACCGGCGGAGGCCTGCTGGTCCTGACCGCCCACCTGGGGCTGTGGGAGATGGCCGCCTACCCGACGGGGATCTACGGCGGGCCGCTCCAGGTGATCGGGCGGCCGCTCGACAACCCGTGGCTCGACCGGGAGCTGGTGCGCTCCCGCGAGCGCTTCGGCAACGAGCTGGTCTCCAAGCACGGGGCGGTGCGGCGCATGCTCAAGGCGCTCGCCCGGGGGCACCGGGTGGGCCTGCTCATCGACCAGCGGGCGCGCCCCGGCGAGGGGATCTGGGTGCCGTTCTTCGGCCGCCCGGCCTACACGACCCCGGTGCTCGCACGGCTGTCGCTGCGCACCGGCACGCCGGTCGTCTCGGTCTACGGCTCTGCCCGACCGGGCGGTCGCTACCGGGTGGAGGTCGCCTCGGTGATCGATCCGGAGGACGTGACCGCCGACGGCTTCGAGGGCGACGGCGCGGTCGTCGAGCTGACCCGGCGCTACATGGAAGACGCCGAGCGCATGATCCGCCGCCACCCCGACCAGTGGCTCTGGATGCACGAGCGCTGGAAGGTGCCGCGCGGCGAGAGCCCGCCGGTGCCGGGGGAGGCGGCGGCGGCGGCGGAAGCGGCGTCGACTCCCGAGCCGGCCCAGGAAGAACGGTGACCGGCGGAGCGTTGCTACACTAGCTCGCTCCGAGCGAACCCCACGATGGCCTCCCCGACGATGTCCTCCCGCTCCGCGTCCGGTCCGCAGAGATCCCGACGCACCCGTCGAGCCGTGCTCCGCTCCGGCCACCTCGTGCTCTTGGCGGCCCTCCTCACACTCCTCGTGTCGACGAGCGCCTGCGGTGGCCGCGGCGACCTGGTCCCCCAGGGCCTGACCTTCGCCGGTGACGCGGCGCAGCTCCGTCCGGTCCTCGATCGCCTCGAGGAGATGACCGGGTCGCCGGCCTCCGAGGCCGCCACCCGGGTGACGGCGGCGATCTCCGGCTGCAGCCGGGTGTTCGGCCATTGCGAGATGCCCGCCGCCGGGAGTCCCGCGGCGGAGGACGCGACCGGCGACGACCCGGGCGCGGGAGGCTGCGACCTGGCGGGAGCGCTCCGCTGCGCCGAGGACAGCGACACACCGGAGTGGATCGACACGCTGCGGGGCGACGCCGGCTGGGTGTTCGCCGCCAGCACGGAGCCCGGCCGCTGGTTGGTGGTCCGCGGCACGACGGCCGAGGACGGCTCCGTCACCCTCGACGGCGAGGTCTACCCGGCCGGGATCGAGGGCCCGATCTCCCTCGTCCTGCCGGCCGCGGAGCCGGCCGGGCCACCCCACCTGAGCGACAGCACCAGCCTGGTGCACCTGCGCCTGCGTCCGGACGGCGGCCTCAACCTGGCCCGGTTCATCCAGGGGGGCGACTGGGGTGCCCGGCTCTACCGCCTGCAGAGCAAGCTGTTCGAGGGCACCGCCCTCGCCGGCGTCTGGGAGCTGGCGATCTACCCGCCGTCGCCCGGTGAGCGCATCCCACCCATCGCCCTGGCCCTCGACATCCGGGATCGCGACCTGGCGGTCGAGGTGATGGAGAAGTTCCTCCACGACCTGATGGCGACCTGGCCCGCCCGGCGCAACGACTTCACGCTCGGCGGCTGGAGCGGCGCCTGCCTGAGCAACGTCCGGGTCATGCCCGACCTGGCGCCGTGCTACGTGGCCACCGACGACACCCTGGTGATCGGGTGGAACGCCGCGAGCCTCCAGGCGGCCCTGGCGAATCCGCCTCGCGGAGCCAGCGCTCCCGGCGACCCTCCCTGGTCGTCCGAAGGGAGCGAGGCGCGCTTCGAGCTCTCGCGCATGCCGCCGGTCGACAGCCTGCTGGCCCAGGCCTCCGGCACGACCCCGCTGCCGTCGTCGTTCTACCCCTGGAAGCGGCTCGACCTCAGAGCCCACCGGGGCGAGGACAGCTACCTCTTCGAAGCCGACCTGGTGGCCCCGTGAAGCTGTCGCGCCCACTCCTCGTCCGGCTGGCCATCCTCCTGGCGCTGGTGGGCATCGCGGCCTACCTGTTCCTGCGCACGATGCCGCGGCTCCGGCGCTACAGGGCGGTCGACGCGGCCTGCACGGCGGTCGAGCGTGGCGACTGGCAGACGGCGCTCTCGAGCAGCGAAGGCCTCGTCGGCCCGGACTCGGAGGGGCTCCGCGCCGCCCAGTGCCGCTGCCTGGCCCTGCTCCAGACCGACGGAAAGAAGAGTTGCGTCGGCCTGCTGGAAGGGCTGCTCGACGACCCGCGGACCGATGGCTGGCTCCCCCGCCCCGAGCTGACCTCCCTGGTCGTCGCCGACCGCGGCGACCGCGGCGAGCCGGGAGCCGCCGCCGACCTCGCACACCGCGGCGCCGTCGCGTATCCGGAGGACGGGTTTCTGCTGCTCCAGGAGCTCACTTTCCGCAGCCGGACGGAAGACGAGCAGTCGGTCCTCCAGGAGATGGAGCAGCGCCTGCCGGAGGCCGGCGGGGCGGAACCCACGCTCCGCCTGGAGCTGGCGCAGCGCCATATCCGTCGGAACGAATGGCGTGACGCCCGGGAGCTCATCGGAACGAAACCCGATCGCTTCCCGCCGCACTTCCGGAGCGCCTGGTACTCCCTCGACACCAACATCCTGGCCGGCCTCGGCGACGTCGAGGGCCTCGACGCCACGTTCGAGGAGTGGAAGGAACATGGTGGAGACCCTGCACGGCTCGACGCGCTGCACGCGGTCATGCTCAGCGGCCACCAGTTGCAGGATCCGAAACGCTCGACGCTCGATCGACTGCGCGACGCAGCCAGGCACGGCGACAGGATCGACCCGGTGCTGTTGAAGTTGGTCTATCTGCGTCTGATCGGAACGTTGGTGGTCAGCGGCGCGTACGACGAGGCTCTCGCCACCTACGACCGGGCGGTGGACGAGGTCGGCGACCTGGAAGTGATCACCCGCGAGGACATCCAGCGCTCGGAGACCCAATCGTTGTTCGGAGAGAACCGTCTCGCTGAGCTCCGCGGCACCATTCGGCTCCGGGTCCCAGATCATCGCCCTGGCGACACGATCATGGTCTCGCCCGCGCTCGACGAAACCGTCGATTCGGCCTACGTTCCGATCAACCTGACCGCCTCCGGCACTGCCCAGGTGGAACGCGGGGTCGGGACGTGGCCCCAGCGGTGGGTGCTGCGCGACGCCGCGGGACGGGTTGCCGGCTCCGGGGCGGTCTGGGCAAACCCGGATGCCTCGGTGGACGTCGACGTCGTCCGACATCCTCCCACTACGACCACGGAGCGGACTGCCTCGCTCGCGCACTTCCTGTCCTCTCCCGAGGAAGCAACCGGCTCACCGCACCGACGCGTGTTCCAGGTGATCCTGGACTGTGGAGACTGGCGGCTCGTCGAGTACGGCCTGGCCCGCGGAGAGATGCCGTTCTTCGCCCAGGCGATCCGCCGGGGCCGGCGTGCGGTGCTCGACAGCGTTCCGCCGTTCACCGCCACCGCGGTCGCCAAGCTGGTCTACCCGAAGAAGTCCGGCGTCCGCTCGCTGTTCGATCTCGTTCATCAGCTCGGTGGCGAGATCGAGGGGCTCAACTTCGTCGGTCGCAACCCGTTTGCAGCCGTGGGCTGGGTGCTGCCGAAACAGGCCCAGATCTTCGAGACCTTCGCCGAGCACGGCTACAGCACCGTCAACCTGCTACGCTCCCACGGAGGGCTGGAGGTCGGGCGGCAGGCCCAGGTCCGAGGACCTGGCGACGAGGTCCACCAACTCCCCGGCTACCGCTCGTCCCGGAAGCTGACCCCCGCGGAGCAGGATCTCCTCGGCCTCCAGGCCGCGCCCGAAAAGGCCGATACCCCGGCCGATCTCGCCCTCGACTTCCTGCGCGAGATGGCGGCCGACTTCGACGTGCTCGACCGGCTCGCCCAGGAGTCGACCATCGACTACGTGGCGCTCCGGGTCGCCTCCCTCGACCTGCTGACCCACACCCAGTTCCAGGCCATGACCCGGACGGAGCAGGACGACGGCGACACCCTCCTGTACCGCACCTATCGCTACATGGACCAACGCTTGAGCGGTGTCGCCAGCCACCTGCATCCGGGCGACGTGCTCATCGTGATGTCCGACCACGGCATCCGCACGCCGATGGAGCACGACCAGCGGGCGCTTTTCATCGCCCTGGGTGACGACGTCACGCCGGGCCGGATCGACGGATCGCCTCCGATCCAAGAGGTCACCGGCTGGGTGGCCGACCTGATGGGGGTCGAGACCGACTGGCCCGGGGCGGGCACCGCGGACTGGATCGCCCGGCCGCCGGAGACCGCGGCGGAACCGGCATCGGTGACGACGCGCGCGGCGACGTCCTCAGCGAGCTCGGCGGCCGGCGCGGCGTCTCGCTGAGCCGCGCCGGACCGGGCTCAGGCAGGATCTCGGCGGCTCACTCGGGCGGGCCGAGCTCGAACAGCGGGTCGCCGCCCTCGACCGCCTGGCCGGCCTCGACGTGGATCTTGCCGATCCGCCCCGCGCGCTCGGTGGCGATCTCGTTCTCCATCTTCATCGCCTCGAGCACCACCACCCCCTGGCCGGCCTCGACCTCGTCGCCCTCCTCGACCAGCACCGCCACCACCCGGCCGGGCATGTAGGCGGCGACCGCCTCGAACCCGCCGCCGGCGGCGGCGCCGTGGGCCTCCCGGGCGAGATGGGTCAGCGGATCGGTGACCTCGACCGCGTGGGTCGCCCGGAGCGTCGAGACGGTGTAGCGCTCACCCCGGCCCCTGCGTACCCCGACCTCGTGCTGCGTCCCGTCGACGATCAGGCTCCAGAGTGCGTCGCGGTCGCGCAGCCGGCGGGCCTCGACCGTGTGGACGGTCTCGCCGATGGTCACCCGGTAGCGGTCCCTCTCCTGCCCGTCCCGTCGATCGCGCTCGATGCGGACGGCCTCTTCACGCTCTCCCTGGCGGACGATCAGCTCCACGACCCACCTCCTACCGCCTCGCGGCGGCCCGCCCACGACCAGGCGGTCCGGTTCCTCTTGCCGGCGGCGGACGTCCCGCCCCCTTCGCCGTCGCTGCTCACGCCGGCGGCCCCGGCAGCCCGTCGCTGGGCGAGCTCGTAGTGGGCGAGGGCGGCGGCGATCAGCGCCAGGTCGGCCGGCTCGCCCTCGTCCTGGGGATCGGGCGGCGCCAGCTCGTCCGCGGCCAGCTTGCGGTCGAGCATGGCGATGTCCAGCCGGCCGGCGCGGAAGTCCTCGTCCCGGAGCAGGGCCCGGAAGAGCGGCACGGTCGTCTCGATCCCGTCCATGCGCAGCTCTACCAGCGCCCGGTCCATCCGCGCCATGGCCTGAACCCGGTCACGCCCCCAGACGATCAGCTTCGAGACCATCGGGTCGTAGTGGATGGTGACCTCGCCGCCCTCGGCGACGCCGCAGTCGTTGCGCACCCCCGGCCCTTCGGGCAGCCGCAGCAGGTCGATCCGCCCCGGCGACGGCGTGAAGCCGCGGTACGGGCTCTCGGCGTAGATCCGCACCTCGATGGCGTGGCCGCGGGGCTCGATCCAGTCGCACCGGTCGAACGGGGGTCCGAGGGGGAACCCTTCGGCGATGCGGATCTGCTCCTGGACCAGGTCGATGCCGGTCACCAGCTCGGTCACCGGATGCTCGACCTGGAGCCGGGTGTTCATCTCCAGGAAGTAGAACTCTCCCGAGGAGTCGAGCAGGAACTCGACCGTGCCGGCGTTGGTGTAGCCGGCCGCCTCCGCCGCCCGGATCGCCGCCTCGCCCATGCGCCGGCGCAGCTCCGGGGAGACCACCGGCGACGGCGCCTCCTCCACCACCTTCTGGTGGCGCCGCTGGAGCGAGCACTCCCGCTCGCCCAGGGAGACCACCCGGCCGTGGGAGTCGCCCAGCACCTGGATCTCCACGTGGCGGGGCTCGACGATGTACTTCTCCATGTAGACCGCATCGTCGCCGAAGCTCGCCGCCGCCTCCGAGCGGGCGGCACGAAACGCCCCGGCGAGGTCGTCCGGGCCGTCGACCCGGCGCATGCCCTTGCCGCCGCCGCCGGCCGCCGCCTTGAGCATCACCGGGTAGCCGATCTCCTCGGCCGCGGCCGCCGCGGCGTCGAGATCGGCCAGCGGGTCGCGGCCGCCCGGCACCACCGGCACGCCGGCGTCCATCATCAGGCGCCGGCTCTCCACCTTCGAGCCCATCACCGCGATCGCCTCCGGCGGCGGTCCGATGAAGGTGACGCCCGCCTCGACGCAGGCGCGGGCGAAGTCCGCGTTCTCGGACAGAAAGCCGTACCCCGGGTGGATGGCGTCGGCGCCGATCTCGACCGCCAGGGCGACGATCGCCTCCGCCCGCAGGTAGCTCTCGCGGGACGGCGCGGGGCCGATCAGGTACGCCTCGTCGGCCAGGACGACCGGCAGGGCCGCCCGGTCCGGCTCGGAGTAGACGACCGCGCCGCGGATGCCGGCCTCCCGGCAGGCACGCAGGATGCGGACGGCGATCTCACCGCGGTTGGCGACCAGGATCTTGCGGATGGGGCGGGGCTCGTCGGCGCTCGGCATGGGCCCTGGATCGTATCAGCGCCGATCGGTGCCGATCAGCGCCGAAACCCGGCGACGGCCAGGCCGAGGAGCCCCAGGAAGCCGGCCAGCGCCACCCACGAGGAGACGGCCAGCGGCCGCCGATCGACCCACAACCGCACCCGGTGGGCACCGGCGGGAACCCGCACGCCGATCCGGTAGATGTTCGCGGGCTCGATGGCGGCGGGCGCCCCGTCCACCTCCGCCCGCCAGATCGGCAGCTCGGCCCGCTGAACCACGAGGACCCCGGCCGCCTGTGCATCGGTCGCCACCTCGAGGCTCTCGGGACCCTCCGCGAGGACACGGACGCGACCCGGCGATGGAGCCGCGCTCCCATCGCCCGCCGCGGGGAGCGTCGACGGCGGCGCGTCCTCCGGACCCGGGAGGATGACGAGGCGCTGCGGATCGAACCGGGGATCGAGGAAGAGCTGCCGGGCGGCGGTCAGGTCGGGCACCGACAGGATCTGTTCGGCGAGCAGGACCGGAGGGGTCCTCCGGGGCAGCCGATAGACGTGGATCGGCGCCGCCGGCCCCGCGAAGGTCCCGGCGAGCGCGCCCAGGCCGGGCGGAATCCCCCGGAGCGGCGCCTCAGAGATCACCGTGCCGATGCCCCAGCGCGACAGCGCCCGCAGGCGGGTCGCGTCGTCCGGCGCCCCCTCGACCACCGCCGCCGCGACCCGGGCGAGGAAGGTCCCCAGCCCCTCCGGCGAGCGGTCCAGCTCGAACCGCAGCCCGCTCAGGACGCCGGCGAACGGCGACAGCTCCAGGTAACCCTGGCGGATCGCCCACTGAGCCCGGTTGTCCGGCGTGTGCATCTCGCGCGCCGCGCCGAACAGGTGCAAGTAGTCGGCCTGGACCACCGGAGCTCCCTCGGCCACCGCGGCCAAGGCGGGCGGAGGCGTCTCGTAGTACTGCACCCGGTCGGTCACCGCCAGGGAGTGGAGGAGCGTGACCTGGGCCACCGCCTGGAGAGCGAGCAGCAGGGCGGCACCGGCGCTCGGGCGGGTCCGGGCGAGGGCGAACCCGGCCGCCAGGCCGAGCAGCACCCCGAACGACGCCACCACGGTCGCCACCCAACGAGCGCGCTCGACGGCGGCGTAGTGGACCGGCCAGCCCGCCGGAGCCGCGGCCAGGACCAGAGCTTCGAACCGCCCGGGCGCCAGCGCCAGGAAGAGCGCGACCGCCAGCAGGGCGAAGCCGAGCAGCCCCAGGGCGAGGGCCGGCGGGCGGAGCCGCGCCCGCGGGCCCGCGCTCTCCCCGCCCACCGCGTCCTCAGCCCTCACCGGATCGGCGACCAGACCGGCGACCAGATCGGCGGCCGGACCGCCGATCGCCCGCCCGACGGTGCGCTGAAACCCGATGCCACAGAGCAGCGAGGCTCCGACGGCCACCAGCGGCCAGATCCTTACCGGGTAGCGGAACGCGTCGGCGCCGGGCAGTTGGAACAGCCAGACGGCCGCCGGGTTGTGAGACCCCAGCGCCAGGAACACGCCGACCCCCACCGCCCCCCAACCCCACCACGCCGCGCGGCTCCTCGGCCTCCCCGAGCAGGCGACCAGCACCAGCGACAGGAGGCCGGGGTAGAGCGAGAGGAAGATCGGCAGCTTGCCTTCGAACAGGCTGGCGCCCCACAGGCCGCCGTCTCGCACCAGGTCGTAGCGGCCGAACGCCAGCGGGACGAGCCACTCGACGGCATGGACCGGGCGCAGGGCCCCGACCGACAGCCGCCAGTCGCCGAACCCCTGGTGACCGCGGAGCGAGGTCGGCAGGATGCGGAGGAACTCGACGATCTGGGGCGCCGCGACCAGCGTCCCCAGGACGACGCCCACCCCGAGGAGGATCACCGGCCTGAGGCCCGGACGGGCACCGGACCGGACGAACAGTGCGGTCACCGCGAGCAGCCCGGCCAGGACCGCGGTCAGCGGATCGCCGGAGACCAGGAGCAACGCCCAGAGGAGCCCTGCCACCGGAGCCGCCCACGGCCTGCGGTCGCCGGCGCGCAGGGTCGCGGCCACCAGGGCCGGGGTCAGGGCCGCGCCGGCAATCAAGTTGTAGAGGTTGAGCTGGGAGAGCATGAAGCCGCTGGTGCCGTAGCACACGGCCACGGCCCACGACGCCGGGCGCGGCAGCCCCCAGGTCCGCCCCATCCAGTAGGCGGCCAAGGGGGCGACCAGGAGGTGGAACCAGAAGTGGAAGTTGAACGCCCAGAACAGCGGAGCGACCAGGAACAGGAGGTTGTCCGGGTAGAACGGCACCGCGTTCGGGTTGCCGGCCAGCGGCTGCCCGCCGCTCCTCGCACCGTCGATCAGCGGCAGGTAGCCCGCCCGGAGCGCCTCTGCCAGCGACGCCTTCATCGCCAGGTGGGCCTGGAGCACGTCGCGGAGGATGAGGGTCTCGGCGCCGCTGATCACCGGCCAGACGAGCCAGGCCAGGGCGAGGAGAGCCGGCAGTCCGAACAGCAAGGCCGCGCGGAGGCGCGGCACGCCGTCTCGGTCCTGGCCCGCCTCCGGGTGCCGGTCGCCGCCCATGGGTCGCTGAGTCTACCCCGCGGCTAGAATAGGCCCCCATGCCGAAACCGCTCCCGGGGCACCGTCGATGATCGGCGCCCTCGTCCGGTCCTTGCGCCCGGCCCAGTGGGTGAAGAACACCTTCACCCTGGCGCCGCTGGTCTTCGCTCGCGACCTGTTCGACCCGACCGCCCTCGGTCGCGGCGCGGCCGTCTTCGTCGCGTTCTGCGCCCTATCCAGCGCGGTCTACCTGGTGAACGACGTCCGCGACCGGGAGAACGACCGCCGGCACCCGCTCAAACGGCACCGCCCGCTGGCCGCCGGAACGCTGCCGGTCTGGGTGGCGCTCGTCGCGGCGCTCGTCCTGGCCGCGGGGTCGCTGGCGCTCGCCTGGCGCCTGGGGGGCGGTGTGGTGGCCGTCTTCGCCACCTACGCCGTCCTCAACCTGCTCTACTCCGCCGGCCTCAAGCACGTGGTCATCCTCGACGTGATGATCATCGCCATCGGCTTCGTCCTGCGGGTTCTGGCCGGCGGCTTCGCGGTGCGCGTCGCCGTGTCGAGCTGGATCTTGCTGTGCACCATCTTCCTGGCCCTGTTCCTGGCGTTCTCGAAGCGCCGGCACGAGATCGTCCTGCTCGCCGAGGAGGCGCCCGAACAGCGCAAGGTGCTGGCGGACTACAGCCCGACTTTCCTCGACCAGATGATCAACGTGGTCACCGCCGCGTCGGTGGTCTCCTACGCGCTCTATGCCGTCTCTCCCGAGACCACGGCCCGCTTCCACAGCCAGGCGCTGGTCTACACCGTGCCGCTGGTGCTGTTCGGGATCTTCCGCTACCTCTACCTGATCTACCAGGCACCCGACGAGCGCAACCCGACCGAGGCAGTGCTCACCGACCTGCCGTTCCTGCTCAACCTGGCGCTTTGGGGAGCGCTGGTCGTCTGGATCGTCTACGGGACGGCACCACTTCGACTACCATCCGGACCATGACTGAGACCGTCGCGCCGCCGGCCGAGAGCCTTTCCGCGGACGAGGTGCCGCTCGTCTCCGTCGTCATGCCCTGCCTGAACGAGGAGGAGGGCGTCGGACGGTGCGTCGAGACTGCGCTCGCCGCCCTCGCCGCCATGGGGGTCCCCGGGGAGGTCGTGGTGGTAGACAACGGCTCCACCGACGGCTCCGCCGAGGTCGCGCGGGCGGCCGGCGCCCGGGTGGTCGAGGAGGCGCGCCGCGGCTACGGCTCGGCCTACCTGCGCGGCTTCGAGGAAGCCCGCGGACGCTACCTGGTCATGGGCGACGCCGACCGGACCTATCCGTTCGAGGACCTGGGCAAGTTCGTCGAGCCACTCCGCGCCGGCCGCTGCGACCTGGTGATGGGCGACCGCCTGGGCGGCGACATCCTGCCGGGCGCCATGCCGTGGACTCACCGCTGGATCGGCAACCCGGTCCTCTCCGGCATGCTGCGGCTGCTCTTCCACACCCGGATCTCCGACTCCCACTGCGGCATGCGCGCCTTCACCCGCGAGGCCTACGAGCGGCTGGCGCTGCGAACGACCGGCATGGAGTTCGCCTCGGAGATGGTCGTCTCCGCCCTGCGCGAGCACCTGCGGGTCGAGGAGATCCCGATCACCTACCACCCGCGGGAAGGCGAGTCGAAGCTCTCCGGCCTGCGCGACGCCTGGCGCCACGTGCGCTTCATGCTCCTCTACTCGCCGAGCTACCTGTTCCAGCTCCCGGGCCTGCTGTTGATGGCGGTGGGCGCGTTCCTGGTCCTGGCCCTGGCCGGCGGACCGCGGGAGCTGTTCGGCCACCGCTGGGACTACCATCCCCTGCTGTTCGGCGCCATCGCCCTGATCGTCGGCTACCAGCTCGTCCTGTTCGACACCTTCGCCAAGATCTTCGCCGCCGGCGCCGGCCTCGCCCGGCCGGGCCGGTGGATCCGCTGGATCGAGGAGCTGTTCTCGCTCGAACGGGGCCTGGTCTTCGGCGGCGTGGTCTTCCTGGCCGGCCTGGGGCTCGAGGGCAAAATCGTCTTCGACTGGATCCGCGCCGGGCTCGGCGAGCTGTTCGCGGTCCGGGGGGTGGTCATCGGCATGACCGCCATGGTGCTCGGCCTCGAGACCGTGTTCGGCTCGTTCCTGATCAGCCTGATGCTGATCGAGCGGCGCTGAGCCGCGGCCTGCTCACTGCACTCACTGCACGTAGCCGAGGGCTCGGAGCCCCTTCTCGAGCCTCTCGTCGGTCGGCGAGGCGGCCCCCTCGGACCCCACCTGCGTCAGCCGGAACCCGGTGATCGCCACCCCGCCCCGCGGCGCGGAGATCTCGATCGTCAGGAGGCGCCCCAGGTCGTGGACGCCGGCGTCGAGCAGGCCGTTCTCGTCGGCGTCCGCCCCGGAAAGCTCGACCGCCCGCGGCTCGTCGCCGATGCGCAGGGCGAACCGGTTCTTCCACCCGTCCTCCACCCGATCGCCGTCGATCCGGACCCGGATGCGATAGCGCCCCGGAACCCAGGGGGTGGCGAGGGCGACGGGCCCGGGGTGCTCCGCGGGGCCCGCCTCGAGCAGGCGTGTCTCGCAAAGCCACCACTTGCCGTCGTCCAGGGAGTGATCGTAGGACGGCAGCTCGGTGCGGTCGACCACCGTCGTCGGTAGCCCGATCACCGCGTCGTCCGGCGGCTCGTCCGGCAGGGGTGCATCGATCTTCTCCCGCGTCCGCCGCCTGAACGCGCTCTTGAGCTCCCGGGTCATGGGCCCTGCCACCTCCGGCTCGTCGACCGGTGCCGACAGCGGGTAGTTGAGCTTCACGGTCTGGGTCTCGGCCAGGTCGTAGTGGTCCCGCCACTGGTCGTAGTGGAGCTCGTACTTGCCCTGGAACAGACCCCAGTACCGCCAGGTATAGGCGACCAGTGTCCGCGGCGCGGGGCTCTCCCGGCCTTCGATCAGCGGGCCGAGGTCGCGACCGTCCGTGCGGAGACCGCCCAGCGCCTTCTCCGGATCCGGCTCCGCCCCCGGGTCCGGGTCCGCCAGCCCGAGGAGAGTCCGCGCCAGATCGATGTGGCTGGTCGCGGCGGTGATCCGCTCGCCTCCCCGTCGCCCCCCGGGCAGCCGGACGATCAGGGGGACGTGAAGCTGGACCCGCCGGATCGTGTTGCCGTGGCTGCGGTTCCAGTACTCGGGCCCCATCTCGCCGAGCTCCTCGCCGTGGTCCGAGGTGAACACCAGCACGGTCGAGTCGAGCAGCCCCCGGCGGCGCAGGTCGTCGATGACCTGCCCGACGTAGTGATCGGTGTAGGTGATCTCCGAGTCGTAGGCGTCGAAGACCCGGGGCCAGCCCTCCTGGGGCGGGTAGGAGTAGGGCGCGGGGTGGACGTGGTAGGGGGCGTGGGTGTCGAGGCTGTGGACGTAAAGGAAGAACGGCTTGTCCGGCTCGGCCTCGAAGCCGTCCAGCATGTGCTCGATCGGCTCGATCAGGCGAGGGTAGGGGGCGTAGGGCTCCCCCTCCTGCGGCAGCACGATCTGCTGGTGATCGAAGAACTGGAGGATTCGTGCCCGCTGGTTGAACCAGAAGTGGGAGCTGACGATCCCGGTCGAGTAGCCGCGCCGCTGGAGCTCGCGCGGCAGGATGAGCAGATCGTCGGTCAGCGCCCGGACCGGCCAGCGGCTGTACGCGGCGTCCATCAGCAGGGGCGGCATCAACCGGCCGGTCATGATCTGGCTGATCGAGGTCGGGGTGCCGGGGAACCCCGCCAGGTGGTGCTCGAAGACGACGCTCTCGCCGGCCAGGCGGGTGAGCCCGGGGGCCGTCACCCGCGGGTAGCCGTAGAGATCGAGGTTCGACGCCCGGAGCGCGTCGGACAGGAAGACCACCAGGTTGTAGGGCTTGTGGCGGGCCTCCCCGGCGGAGCCGCTCCCGCCGCCGCAGCCGGCCAGGCCGACGACGGTGGCGGCGAGCGTCACGACGCCGGCTGCGAGCAGGAAGAGCCGCAAAGCCGGGCGATGGAGAGGGGAGCGCACGATGGGTCCGGGCTGATCGGGAAGGCTGCCACCGGCCAGTATAGCGACCGGGCGCGCGCCAGAGGCGGCGTAATACCATGGGCTCCATGAGCCCGGCGGACACCGGCCCACGCGACAGCTCACTTCCGTCCCTGCCCTGCCCGCTGTGCAGCGCCGCCGGGGCAACCACGGTCCACGCCGAGAGCTGGATCACCGTGCGGCGCTGCTCCGCTTGCGGATTCCTGTTCACCGCCGAGCGCAACGGCGACTTCCGCGACGACCGGCTCGCCGACGAGATCGAGGACTTCTACCACTGGCTGGACGCCAGCCGTGACCAGCGGGTGCCGCTGCTCGCGGAGCGCCTGGAACGGATCGCGCGCACCCACGGCCTCGGCGACGAGCTGTCGGTGCTGGAGATCGGCACCGGTGCCGGCGCCCTGGCCGCGGCTTGTGCCGCCCACGGCCACCGCTACACCGGCCTGGAGCCGTTCCTCGGCGAGCGCTTCGCCGAGGACGACCTCGCCTCGACGCCGGGGATCACGATCCTGCCGCTGCGGCTGGAGGCCTACGAGCCGACGGAGCGGTTCGACGTCGTGGTGATGGACAACGTGCTCGAGCACCTCCCGGACCCGGTCGGCGCGGTGCGCAAGCTGCTCGGTCTCCTGCGGCCGGGTGGCGTCCTCTGGGCGCAGGTGCCGAACGAGGCCAACCTGGTGCTCAAGCACAAGATCTTGTCGCGGATCAAGCACCGGCAGATCACCTTCCCGGGGCACGTCAACCTGTTCACCCGCCGCACCCTCGCCCGCTGCCTGCGCACGGCCGGCGCCGGCCGGGTGACGATCGGCTCCACCAGCGCCTCCCACCCGGTGCTGACCCGGCTGCTCCTGATGCGCGAGCCGGGCCTCGGGCTCCGGTCGGTGATGGGTTTCCTGCGCCTGACCCGGCTCGACGTGCTGCTGGGTCGCGCCTACTGGCTCGACGTCTACGGCCGGCCCTCGCCGGAGGGCACGCCTTGACCGGGAGCCTGTCCAGCGCCGGAGCGACACGGCGGTGACCGGGGTGACCGGAGAGCTCCCAGGGCCGGGCCGGCAAGGATCGACGACGACGGCGGGGGGGGCGCCGGCACCGACGGCGACGGCGGCATCGGGAGACGGTGCGGCCCCGGAGATCTCGGTCATCCTCCTGACCAAGAACGCGGGCGACGGTTTCGGGGCGGTGCTCGACGCGCTCTTCGCCTGCCGCTCGATCGACCGCGCGGAGGTGGTGCTGATCGACTCGGGCTCGACCGACGGCACGCTGGAGACCGCCCGCTCGTTCCCGGTGTCGATCCACACCATCCCGCCGGAGGAGTTCGGCCACGGCCGCACCCGCAACCTGGGCGCGTCGCTCGCTCGAGGCAAGGTCCTGGTCTTCCTGGTCCAGGACGCGGAGCCGGCCGACGAAGGCTTTCTCGACAGCCTGCTCGGCCCGCTCGCTCGCGACCCGCAGCTCGCGGCGACCTACGCCCGCCAGGTCCCCCGGCCGGACGCCTCCCCGGTGGAGGCCGAGCTCGTCCGCCACACCTACCCACCCCGGCCTTCCGTGCGCCGCCTCGAAGGCAAGGGCGACCGGCCGACGATCGGCGCGGTCTTCTTCTCGAACGTCGCCTCGGCGATCCGTCGCGACCTGTGGCGCCGGTTCCCGTTCGACGAGACCCTGATCATGAGCGAGGACCAGGAGTGGGCCGGCCGGGTCCTCCGCGCGGGCCACCGGATCGCCTACTGCCCGGACGCGGTCGTCGTCCATTCCCACGGTTACCCCTTGAGCAAGGTTCTGCGGCGAAACTTCGACAGCGGTCACTCGCTGGTCGGGATCGTCCACGATCGGCCGGCGGGCATGGTCGCGTACGAGCTGCGCTTCCTGGGCGCCGCGACGGCCGGGCTGGTCCGTCGCGGCCGGCCGCTCTGGATCGTCTGGCTGCTGTTCCACGAAACGGCCCGTGCGACCGGCTTCTTTCTCGGGCGCCATGCCGGCCTCCTGCCGGCGCGGTGGCGGCGTGCCCTGAGCCTCCACCGTAGCTACTGGGACAAGCGCTGAGACGGCGGGCTCGCCCCGACCCGCTGTGGTATGTATTCCCGCCGATGGTCGCCTTCAACCTGCTCGGCGCGCTGCTGACCGTTCTCAGCCTCACGCTGCTCGGCCTGGGTGGATACCTGCTGGCCCTGCGGGTGGTGGGATGGCGCCGGGGCTCCGATCCCCTGACCTTCGCGGTCGCCGCGCTCCTGCTGACCCTGGCCGAGGCGATCGCCGTCGCCCTCCTCTTGGGCGCCCTCGGGGTGCTCCGGATCGAGCTGGCCCTGGCGCTCCAGACGGCCCTCGTGTACGTCCTCTACCGGAGTGTTCGCCGCCGTCACGGTGGGGACCAAGGCGAGGGCGAGAACGAGGGCGACCCGCCGGACCTGATGGACCCGGCGGGCCAGGTGCTCCGCCGGGCGTGGGCTCATCTGCGCGCCAATCCGGTGCTCGCCCTCGTGACCCTCCACGCCGCGGGAACCGAGCTGCTTCGCGGGCTGCTGCTGCCGCCGCTGTCGTGGGACAGCATGATGTACCACGTCTTCCTGGCGGCGACCTGGCTGCAGCGCCACCACTTCGGGCCGTTCCCCGCGCGCCACCCCATGAGCTTCTACGAGCTGATGCCGGGCAACGGGTCGCTCTGGCTCTGGTGGTGGATGGCGCCGTCCCACAGCGAGCTCTACCTCGGTCTCGCCACCGCCCTCGAGTGGCTGCTCCTCGGTCTCGCCGTCGGCGCCTTCGCCCGCGCGCTCGGCGCGCGCCGTCACTGGCCGATCGCCGCGTTCCTGACGCTCCTGACCCCGACCGTCGTCCGCTTCGTGGCGGCCCAGTACGTGGACATCGCCGTCGGCGCCTTCCTGGTGAGCGGTACCTACTTCGCCGTCCGCTGGCTGCGCGAAGCCCGGACCTCGGATGCGCTGCTGGTCGGCGTCGCGGCCGGTCTCTCCGCGGGCACCAAGGTGCTGGCGCTGCCGTCGGCGGGCGCCCTGGGCCTGTTGACGCTGCTTCTCGCCTTCAGCCGGCGGAGCCGGGCCGGCGGCGACTGGCGGCGGCGAGTGGGCCATCTGCTGTTGATGGCGGTGCTGGCGGCGCTGCTGGGCGGCTACTTCTACGCCCGCAACCTGTCGCTCGGTGGCGGCCTGTTCGGCTACGCCTGCGCAAGCCAGGACGCGTCGGCGGCGGGCAGCGCCCTCGGCACCTTCCCCAGCGCCCTCTCGCCGGCGGCGAACGTCGGCCAGTTGATCGCCGAGCACCAGCTCTCCGGCGCCTTCCTCGGGGTGATCCGCCCGACCATGACGGAGCTGGGCATCGGCCCTCAGTGCCTGCTGCTCGTCCCCTTCGTCCTGCTCATGCCGTGGCTCTTCCGGAAGGAACACCGCCCTGCCGCGTGGCTCGCGTGGGGACAGATCTGGTTCATGCTGGTGGTCTGGTGGACCCTGACCAGCGCCACCCACGGCCACATCTTCGCCAACATCCGCTACCTGATCGGCGGCATCGGCCTGCTCTTCGCCTCCGCCACGGCCCTCGGCGAGCGGCGCCTGTCGACCGGCTGGCTCCGCGGGTTGGCGATCGTCCTGGCGATCCAGGATCTCCTGATGCTCAACCCGCGCCTGAGCTACCAGGCTCGGGTGATCCTCGCCATCGCCCTGGCCGGCGCGGCCACCATCGCCGCAGCCCCCGGGCTGCGCCGCTGGATGGCCGCACACCGTCGTCCGGTGGCGCTGGCCGCGGCGCTCCTCGTCCTGGCCGCGGTGCCCCGCTGGGCGGCGTTCCGGGTCCACGACCGCGAACGGGCCTTCGCCGAGGACTACATCGCCCACCTGACCTCCTCGCGCCTGTACGCGGCAGGTTGGGGCTGGCTCGACCAGCACGCCGGCACAGAGACGGTCGCGGTCAGCCACACGCCGGAGACCTACTTCGTCTACCCGGCCATGGGGCCGTACTTCGAGCGACGGGCGGAGTACGTGAACATCGACGCGGAGAACTACCCCTACCCGCTCCTCTACCCGAACTGCAAGCCCCGGGAGAACGGCTCGGCCGCCGCCTGGATCGCCAATTTGCGGAAGCAGGGCATCCGCTGGATCTACCTCGCCCGCTATCCGGAGTTCGAGTTCCCGGTCGAGGACTCGTGGGCCAACGCCCGGCCCGACCTCTTCGCGCTCCGTTTCGCCGACCAGACGAACCGGATCTACGAGCTGTCACAGTAGCCGGGCGACGGGCCGCGACGGAACGCGGCCTGGTCGGTCAGGGGTCGGTCAAGGGCCGGTTAGGGACCGCTCAGGAGCCGAAGAACTCCCGGACGGCGTCGGCGACCGCCGCCACCTCCTGGTCCTCGAGCTCCGGGAACATGGGGAGCGACAACGCCCGTTCCGAGGCGCTTTCCGAGACCGGCAGCGAGGCTCCGTCCGCCGCGAAGGCGGCGAGCGCCGGCTGCCGGTGGAGCGGGATCGGGTAGTAGACGGCCGAGCCGATTCCGGTCTCGGCCAGGTGGGCGCGCAGGGCGTCGCGCCGCTCACTGAGCAGGGTGAACTGGTGGTAGACCGACTCCGCGCCGGCCGGGTCCCGCGGCAGGTCGACGCCCGCCACCCCGGCCAGCGCCTCCGCATACCGCGCGGCGATCGCCCGCCGCCGCCGGTTGCCCTCGTCGAGCTCGGCGAGGCGGATGCCGAGCACCGCCGCCTGGAGCGCGTCGAGGCGGCTGTTGGTGCCCAGCTCACCGTGGAGGTAGTGCTCCGTCCGGCCGTGGTTGGCGACCCGGCGGACCCGGTCGAGCAGGGCGGGGTCGCCGCCGGTGACCGCGCCGCCGTCGCCGAAAGCGCCCAGGTTCTTGGTCGGGTAGAAGCTGAAGCAGGCGAGCGTGCCGAAGGTGCCGACCTTGCGCCCATCGAGCGAGGCGCCGTGAGCCTGGGCCGCGTCCTCGACCAGCCACAGCCCGTGGCGGCGGCAGAGCGCGTCCAAGGCGCCGACGTCGAACGGCCGTCCGAACAGGTGGACCCCGACGACGCCGACCGTCCGCTCCGTGATCCGCTCCTCGACCGACGCCGGATCGAGGTTGAGCGTCTCCCGCTCGACGTCGGCGAAGACCGGAACACCGCCCGCCAGTGCGACCGCCGAGCCGGTGGCGACGAACGTGAAAGAGGGCACGATCACCTCGTCTCCCGGAGCCAGGTCGAGCGCGCGCAGCGCCACCACCAGGGCGTCGGTGCCGTTGGCCACGCCGACGCATCCCGCCGCCCCCAGGTAGGACGCGAATGCCTCCTCGAACCGGGAGACCTCCGGGCCGCCGATGAAGCCGGCGGAGGCGACCTGCTCGGCCCATCTGCGGGTCACCGGCTCTCCGAGACGAGCGGTCGCACGGGTGAGGTCGAAAGGCGGAATCTTCATCGGGCGGCTCCTGATCGGGTAGAGACTGAGAGGCAGGTCAAGGCACCTGCGGGGTGGGTTCGTCCGGGACGTCCCGCAGCGGGTGGCGGGTCCACGGCGTATCGTAGAGGGCGAGAGTATCCCGGCCCAGGGTCACGTTGTCGGGGACGTGCATCGATTGGAGCGGCCGAAACGGCGCGCCCGGGCGGGTGACCGCGCTCAGCCAGTCCGGAAAGACCACCAGGTAGTCCGGCTTGCGGTCCCGGATGAACGCCAGCACGCCGTCCTGCCAAGTGCCGCCGGCCGCCTCGGCCCGCCCGATGTAGCCGTGAACTTCCGGGTCGGCGATGCCCGCCAGGTCGACGATCCGATTGGGTAGCAGGGCCCCCAGGGCGCCGATGTCCATGGTGGCGATCACCGCGCCGGGGGGCAGCCTCGGACCCAGCCACCGGGCCATCGCCACGTCGCCCGACTCGACGTCCGCGACGTTGTGCTCGTAGAGGGTGACCGCCTGGACGTACGACGACAGGGTCGGAACGACCAGCACCAGGACCGCCGCCAGCGCCAGCCACCTGCGGCCGGCGCCCCCACCGCCCGGCGCCAGCAGCGGCACCAGCGGCTGGAGGCCGAGGCAGCCGACCACCACCAGGACCGGCAGCAGCGGGAAGACGTAGCGCCCGAAGTTGCCCAGGAGCGGGTTGGCGTCCGGCGTCAGGCAGGAGTAGGCGAGCGGCAGCCCGGCGAGCCAGAAGACCGGCAGCAGCCCCCGGTCGCGATCGGTACCGAGCCGGCGGACCATCTCGACCACCCCCACCGGGGCGAGCACGGTCATCCAGGGCTGGGCGCGGAACAGGACGCCGGACGCCAGGTGGAGGTAGCGCAACTGGGGGAGGTGGGCGCCGGCGGCGCTGCCCGCCTTCGCGGCGAAGGTCGTGGGCAGCGGGGAGCCGCCGATCCACTGGTAGAAGAGGGCGACCGGGACGAACCCCAGCCCGGCGAGGCCGAGCCCCGCCGCCAGCCGCTTCCATGACGACGCCCCGGAGCCGCCCAGCGCCAGCTCGCCTCCGGGCAGGCGCCGCCAACGGAGGGCCCGGTCGGCCACCGCCGCGAGCACCAAGGCGAGCCCCTCCGGACGGGCGAGCACCGAAAGGCCGAAGAGCGCGAACGACAGCGGCGGCCGCGACGGATCGTCCCGCTCGCGCAGGTGGAGCACCATGCCGGCGAGCGACAGGAAGACGAAGAGGGAGATCTCCATCCCCGAGACCGCGGACCAGGCCAGCCACCCGGTGCCGAGGGTCAGGCCCGTCGCGAGCAGGCAGAGCCCTCGACCCAGACCGAGCTGTCGACCCAGGACCGGGACGAGCGCCACGCCGCCGAGGAAGAACGCCAGCCCCAGAAGCTTCATGAACGCCAGGTCGCCGACCGGCAGCGAGACGCCCAGGGAGACGAGCGCCGTCCACAGCGGTCCGGTGGTCCCCGCGACCAGCTCCCCGGGATTGATCGAGAGGCCGCCCCCGGCCGCCAGGTTCCGGGCGAAGGCAAGGTGGATCCAGGAGTCGTCCAGGGGGAAGCCCCGGGAGCCGTCGAGCAGATAGGCCTCGGCGATCCAGGGGACGGCGCCGAGCACGGCGGCCAGCGCCAGCAGGAGCGGCATCGCGGGAAGACGGAGCGGGCCGCGGCGGTTGTGTGTGGAGGTCTCGGGCATGGGCCGAACGGGCTGTGGCTGGGCGGCAAGGATATACCGGCCGAACGGGCCGGAGGTCGCTCGGCGGGGAGGTAGGAGACGGAGCGCGCCTGACGGCTTTGTTACAGTCTCGGCCTTGACCGTCGAGGCAGGTCGGCGCCCGCGGAGACACGACCGGCCCCGCGCGCTGCAGAGGCCGACGTCCCCCCGACCTCCCCATCGAACCCGATCGCCTCCCTACAAGAGAGCTTCGAACGTCATGAGCCGGAGTCCCCTCGTCCAACGGCTGCGGATGATCTCCCGCGTCGCGCTCTACACGAGCCTGGTGGTCGCCGCGGCGCTCGGCGGCCTGCTTCTCTACGCCAGCCGTGATCCGCTGCGCCCCGCGATCAACGTCACCTGGGCGGACGTCGACTACAAGTCTCTCGAGGAGGTCCAGCTCCTCCAGAAGTACGTGCAGATCGACACCTCCAACAAGACCGGCAACGTGCTCGACGGCGCCCGCTTCCTGGCGGGTCTGTTCAAGGCCGAGGGCATTCCGGTGCACATGGAACGGGTCGGCGACCGGAACGTCAATCTGTGGGCGATCGTCGAGGGCAAGGAGCCCGGCGCGATCGTCCTCCACAGCCACATCGACGTCAACGACATCGAGCAGCGGAACAGGTGGCTCTTTCCCCCGTTCGAGGCCCACGTCCGCCCGCCATGGCTTTACGGACGTGGTACTTACGACATGAAGAGCGTTGCGATCGCCCAGTTCCTGGCGCTCCGCGATCTGGTTCGCTCCGGAGTCCGGCCGCGCAAGTCGATCATCTTCCTGGCGACCAGCAGCGAGGAGATCGGTAGCGCCTACGGGACGCAGTGGATCCTCAGGACCCACCCGGAGTTGGTCAAGCGGTTCGACCTGGTGCTCACCGAGGGCGGAGTGGTCGAGGCGCGGGACATCGACAACCTCAAGTACTACGGCATCGAGTTCGGCCAGAAGCGCTACTGGACGCTGGTGGCCTGCAGCGACTCCCGCGAGCGGCTCGAGCAGCTCCGGCAGGATCTGGACGACTACGGCACGGAGCTCGATCCCGACCTCCAGCTCATCGCTCCGGTCAAGCAGTACCTGGAGGGATACGCACCGACCCGGGACGCGCCGCGGCTGCGCGAGGCCCTGGCGGATCCGGAGAAGCTGGTCCGGGATCGCTCCCTGTTCGAGACCATGCCCGGGTTCGTCCAGGCGATGTTCCGCAACGAGATCCACCCCCTCTACATCCACCGGGTGGAGGACGGCGGCTGGGAGCTCCAGGCCAAGATCCACCTGCTGCCGGGGGTCGCGCTCGACGACGTCCGTAGGAAGATCCTCCCGGACTGGCTGTTCTTCGGGGTCGATACCGTCGTCTACGACGAGCCCGCGACCGGCCTCGGCAGCCCGCTGGACGGGCCGGTGCTGGAGGCGATCAAGCAAGCGGTCCGAGAGAGTTACCCTGACGTTCCGGTCGGCCCCATGTTCCTGCCCTGGACCGCCACCGACTCCCGCTTCTTCCGGGCCGCGGGCATCCCCAGCTACGGCTTCTCGCCGTTCCCGTTCATGATCACCGACGTGCTGCGGGTCAACAGTGCGAACGAGAGGATCGGCCTGCCCGGATACGTCGCCGGCGTCCGTATCTACAAGCGGCTCCTTCGAGAGCTGGCCACCTGACAATTCTTGGCAACTTCAGTTGACGACCGCCGTCAACGAAGCCGGCGACCGCAGACCGAAGGGCAACAAGGACAGGGGATCTCAACCGTGGCACACACCCTGCAGTGGTAACCCGCGAATGCGTGTGACCCGCTCAACTGACGAACTGGAGGACACCTGATGCGAAAGTTCCTGAATCGGCGGAGGCAGGGTGGCTTCACCCTGATCGAGCTGCTGATCGTGATCGCGATCATCGGCATCATCGCCGCCCTGCTCATCCCCAACTTCCTCGACGCCCTCAACAAGGCGAAGCAGAAGAAGGACATGTCGACCATGCGGAACTCGGGCGAGGCCTGGTTCTCGTGGTACACCGACCTGTTCGCCGGCGCGGCCGCGGCCGGCCAGCAGACGATCACCATGCCCGCCGAGATCAGCTACAGCAGCCTCAAGGCGGAGCTCGTTCCCCAGTACCTCCAGACGCTCGACAGCCTCGACGCATGGGGCACCTCCTATATGTTCTTCCAGGAGGGTAACCTCACCGACGTCATGAAGACGGCCGCCGGAACGGCATCGATCGCCATGGCGGGCGCCGGCCGAGTGGGCGATTTCGACAGCAGCATCTCCGGTGGCTCGACCGTCACCCTCACCACCTTCGATCCGACCGACTACGCGCAGGACCTGGTCTGGGCCGACGGTCAGTTCATCCGCTATCCGAAGAAGGCTCTTCCCTGATCTGAGCTTCAGATCCGGCGAACGACCCGAACCGCCCGCCACCTCGGCGGGCGGTTCTCTTTTTGGACTATCCTCGTGGCGGCATGACTCCTCGCAGACTGCTCGGCGCACTGGCGCTCCTCGTCCTGCTCGGCACCCCGACCGCCCCCGCGGCGGCGCCGCCACCAGCCGCAGGCCAGGAACCGAACCTCTCCGAAGCCGGCCGCTGGCTCCGCGACTACCTGCGGATCGATTCCACCACCCCACGGGGTGAAGCGTCGGCCGCGTCCTACCTGGCGGAGATCCTCCACCGCGAAGGGATCGCGACGCGGCTGCTGGTCTCTCCCGAGGGGCGCACCAGCCTCTACGCCCGAATCGAAGCGACGTCCCCCACGCCCGGCGCCGGCGCCCTGGTGCTGCTCCACCACCTCGACGTGGTCCCCGCGGAGGCGGACTGGACGGTCGAGCCGTTCGCCGGCCTGGTGAGCAAGGGACGGCTCTGGGGGCGCGGCGCCATCGACATCAAGAGCCTGGGGATCGCGCACCTGGAGGCGTTCCTCGACCTGAAGCGCCGCCACCTGCCCCTGACCCGCGACGTGGTCTTCCTGGCCGTGGCCGACGAAGAGCGAGGCGGACTCCAGGGGACCGGCTGGATCCTGGAGCAGCACGGCGACCTGCTCGCCGACACGGCGGCCGTCCTCGGCGAGGGCGGGCTCAACAAGACCCTCGACGGTCGCCTGCTCTGGGCCGGCATCGAGATCGCCCAGAAGCGCCCCCTGTGGCTCCGGGCGACGGCCCACGGACGGGGCGGCCACGGCGCCTCGGCGATCTTGTCGAGCGCCCCGCAACGCCTGACCCAGGGCCTGGCCAGCGTGCTCGCGCTGCCCCACGAGCCGCGGGTCACCGAGCCCGTCCGGATCTACGCCAAGGCCCTGGCGCCGCTCCACGGCCCGAGCGTCGGCAAGGTGCTGGCCGACCTGGATCACCACGTCGGCCCGAACGGCCCCGACACCGCCGTCGGCCCGGGGATCTACAACCTGCTGCTCGACAGCGTCCAGCTCACGGTGCTGCGCGCGGGCGAGCGGATCAACGTCATCCCGGAAACGGCCACCGCCGAGCTCGACGTGCGCCTGCTCCCGGACACCGACGGCAAGGCCTTCCTCCGGCGTATTCAGAAGGCCGCCGGCCCGGGCGTCCGCTTCGACGTCCTGCTGAGCGCCCCGCCCGCGCCGCCGTCGCCGATCGACTCGCCGATCTACCGTGCGGTCGCCCGAGTCCTGGGCGAGGAGGGGCCGGTGGTCCCCGCCTTCATTCCCGGCTTCACCGACTCACGCTTCTTCCGCGAGCGCGGCACGGCGGCCTACGGCGTCTCGCCCTTCCTGCTCGAATCGCGCGACTTCCTCGGGATCCATGGGCCGGACGAGTCGATCCCCCTGGCGGAGCTCGATCGGGGGGTCGCGAGGATGAAGGACATCGTCGCGGCCTGCGCGGTCCGAGGCGGCGCCGGGAACGGAGCGGCCGCCGGTCTAGAATGACCCGATGTTCACCGGCCTGCGCCTGCTGCTCGACGTCTACGCTCTCCTGGTCGGCCTGGTGACCGGCAGCTTCCTCAACGTCGTCATCTACCGGCTACCGCGCGGTCTCTCGCCCGTGCGACCCCGTTCCCGCTGCCCCGCCTGCGGGCGGCCGATCCGCGCCCTGGACAATCTGCCGGTGATCTCGTGGCTGCTGCTCCGGGGGCGGTGCCGCGACTGCCGGGCCCCGATCTCGCCTCGCTACCCGGTCATCGAGGCGCTCACCGCGGCACTCTTCGTCGTCTGCGCCGAGCGGTTCTCCTTCTCGCTGTCGAGCGCCGTCGCGGCGCTCTTCTGCTGCCTGATGATCGCCCTGGCACTGATCGACGCCGAGCACTTCCTGCTGCCGGACAAGATCACCCTCCCGGGCATCGTGGTCGGCATCGCCGTCCAGCCGTTGCTCCCGGTCACGCCGGAGTCTCCGTGGCCCGGCCCGCTGGGCGCGCTCCTCGGAGCGGCCGTCGGCGCGGCGATCCTGCTCGCCGCCTACGGCGCCTGGTGGCTGATCCGCCGGGAGGAAGGGCTCGGCCTCGGCGACGTCAAGATGCTCGCCCTGATCGGCGCGTTCCTCGGCTGGCGCGGCGTGGTGGTGGCGCTGCTCCTCGGCGCGTTCTCCGGCGCCTTTCTGGGCCTTTCCATGATGGCGGCCGGCCGCGGCGGGATGAGGTCCCAGCTTCCGTTCGGCACCTTCTTGGCAGTGGGCGGCGTGGTGGCGCTCTTCTTCGGGCCGGAGCTCGTCTCCATCTACCTGCGGACGGCCCTCGGGCCGCTCGGATTCCTGCCGATGCGATGAGCGGCAAGCGCCAGAGGTGGCGGCGGATCGGGCTGCGCCGGGAGGTGTTGATCCTGGTGCCGGCGTCGCTCTACCTGGTCATCCTGCTGTCGGTCTTCACCCTCCTGTCGTACCGCAACGCGGTCTCCCTGCTGATCGAGGAGCAGCGGGCCGAAGCCATCGGGCTCGCCCGCCGGCTGGCCGGCCAGATCTCGAACCACTCCGATCCCGCCGGCCACCTGCAGGCGCTCGCCGCGACGCTGCCGTCGTCGTTCCGGGGGACCGCCCTGGTCGCCCCCGACGGCACGGCCCGCGCACGCATCGGCTCGCTGCCCGACGGCTCGCTGCTCATCCCGCTCGGCGCCGATCCCGATCCGGTCTCCCACGTGCTCGGCCCCGAGGACGGCCTGGACGGGGCGATCGCCGCCTTCGTGCCGATCGGCCGTCAACGGGGTGAGCGGGCGGCCGGCTGGCTGCGCGTCGACCTCGACGCCTCCACCCTCGCGTCCCAGCAGCGCAGCCTGACGCTCCTCACCTGGGTCGTGCTCGGCGTCGACGTCTCCCTCTCCCTGCTGGTGCTGCTCTTCCTCGGCCACATGCTGGCCCCCTACGAGACCCTGCTCGAGCGGGCCCGTAGCGCCGGCGCCACCCCCGACGGCACCGAGGACGAGGTGGCGTTCCTGCTCGAGACCTTCGAGCGGGCGCTCGAAGGGTTGTCCCGCCGCGACGGGGGGACGGAGGACGACATCGCGATCCTCCAGCGGACGCTGGGTGTCAGCCTCGAGAGCGGCGTGCTGCTGCTCGACCGAACCGGCGCCGTGCTGGCCCTGAACGAGACCGGCGTGGAGCTGCTCGGCGTCGACCGTCCGGCGCCGGGTACCCCGGTCGAAGCCCTGTTCGCGGAACGGCCCGGGCTCGCCACCCCGGCCACCCTGATCTCGGAGGCGCTCGCCCGGGGCCGTGAGGTCCGGCGCGAAGAGTGCCGGATCGAGGTTCCGGGTGACCGAACCGGAGGAGCCGAGGAGACCGGGGCGGAGGGCGAGCGGACCATCGAGCGCACGCTCGGCCTGACGGTCCACGTGCTGCGCCGCGACGACGACTCACACGGCGCTGCGCCGCGCGGCTTCCTGGTGCTCTTCGTCGACCTCACCGAAGTCCGCCGGCAACGCGAGCAGGCCCAGCTCGCCGAGAGCCTGCGCCAGCTCGGCGAGCTGTCCGCCGGCATCGCCCACGAGCTGCGCAACAGCCTGGCGACGATCAAGGGCTACCTGACGCTGATCGGGCGCGAGACCCGGTCCGCCGAGGACGGCGCCCGGACGTTGCCTCCGGGCATCGAGGACTCCCTGCACGAGATCGGACGGGAGGCCGAGCACCTGCACCGGGTGCTGGAGGACTTCCTCTCCTTCGCCCGTCCCGGCTCGGTCCGCCTCGAGCCGATCGACCTGCGCCTGGTGGTCGAACGCGCCGCCGCCGATCCGACCCTGCGCGCGGGCGATGGAGACGACGAGGCCGGCGACGGTCCGGTGATCGAGATCGACACGCCGGACGACGGCGAGCGGACGACCATCTCCGGCGACCGCCAGCTCCTCGAACGGGCGCTACGCAACCTCCTGCACAACGCCGCCGCGGCCGGCCGCGAGACCGGAGACCGCCGCGTCCACGTGACGGTCGAGCCGCTCCCCACGGGGGTCGCGGTGACCATCGCCGACCGCGGCCCCGGCATCCCCCCCGCGCTGCGCGAGCGGCTCTACCAGCCCTTTGCCACCGGTCGTTCCGACGGGGTCGGACTGGGTCTAGCGTTGACCCATCGCATCCTCACCCTGCACGGCGCGACCCTCTCCCTCGACCCCCGGGGTAGCGGTGGAACCCTTGCCCGTGCTATGTTTCCTCGGACACTCGACGAGCGGTCCCGCGACTGACACAAATTGATACTCGACTCGACAAGTTGTGACACTTGTCGAGCGAACAGGGGCCACTGGAGGCGAACAATGCTGCTCCTCCGCCTGGCAAGGTTTCTGCTGTTATATCGACGAAGTCGAATAGCCGTATCCCACCACGACGTCATGAATCGCAGCGAACCAGGGAAACGCGCCAAGGGGTTCACCCTCCTCGAGGTGCTCGTCGTCCTCGCCATTCTCGGCATCGCCCTGACCATCGGCCTGCCCGCCCTCTCGCGCATGATCACCCGCGCCAAGCTGACGGCCAACGCCCGAGAGACGGCGACCCTCCTCCAGCGGGCCCGCCTCGAGGCGATCAAACGGCGGGTGCAGACCGTGGTGCTGGCCGACCCCACGGCGGGAACCGTGACGGCCTTCGCCGATGTCGACGGGGTCACCGCCGACGACCCGCCGGATCTCTTGCTCAACCCGGTCGCGAGCGAGCTCTCCCGCGACACGGACTACAAGATCCGGACGGTCGAGCTGAGCGGTCGGGTGCAGATGGCGGGGCCCGGGGCGCAGCCGGCGGTCGACGGCCTCTCGGTCGACCCGAAAGGTCACCGAGTGGCCGTCTTCGAGCCGACCGGGGCGGCGGCGAGCGTCGGCGGCATGCGCTTCGCCGACCCGGCAGGCCTCAACTTCCTCGAAGTGCGGATCGAGCCGGCCGGAACCGGGCGGATCGAGATCCGCAAATGGAACCGCGACAAGACCGCATGGCTCGGCCGGCGCGAAGGAGGGATCCCGTGGGAATGGTACGTCCGCTGACCGTGTCGCCGATCGTGGCAGGGACCGGAACGCGCGGCCCGGGCAGGCCGGCCCGTGAGGCCGGCTTCTCGCTCATCGAGGTGCTGGTCGCCTCCGTCATCCTCGTGATCATCCTGCTCGGCATCATCCCCCTCTTCCTGCGCTCGATGTCCAACCGCCAGTCCGGGCTCGAGGCGACCACCGTCGGCAGCTACGCCCGGACGCGCGCCGAGACGCTCCTG
Source organism: uncultured Acidobacteriota bacterium (assembly GCA_963843755.1). Taxonomy (GTDB): domain Bacteria; phylum Acidobacteriota; class Thermoanaerobaculia; order Multivoradales; family DATKCC01; genus CAWJLS01. Next base: position 285,217 of record CAWJLS010000004.1, on the reverse strand, counting down.
GAGCTTCCGTTCGATCACCCGGACCTCACCGTTCCGGCCAGCAAGAGCGAGCTCGAGACGATCGAGTATCTGCCCCTCGGCAGCAAGGAGTGGACGACCGACGACGCGGCCAAGGACAGCGCGGCCTGGGTCCGGACGACCCACGTCCGCCAGTTCGGCAGCGGCGACCTGCTGGACGGCGACACGAACGGCGATGGCGACTCGCTCGACGTGCCGCTGCCCGGCGGCACCAACCCGCGCTCGATCCAGCTCAAGGAGATCGAGGTCGCCGTCACGTCGAACCGGGAGGCCGGGGCGCTGCAGGCGGGCGAGGAGCTGACGGTCCGGGTGATCAAGGCGTTCTAGACGGGATCTCCGCGATGGATCGACGACGGACGACGAGCGGTGACCACTGGAGTGACGGCATGACCCAAGAACCGACTCACCCGAGCGACCACGGCAGCGCCGGCGGACAGGCCGGCTTCACCCTGCTCGAGATGCTGGTCGCCCTGGCGATCACCGTCGGCCTGATCGCCGCCGTGCTCAGCACGTTCCGGTTCAACAGCCAACTGGCGTCGGTGCAGACGGCGATGACCCAGATGCAGCAGTCGGTGCGCGCGGTCCACCTGGAGCTCGGCGACCGGCTGCGGGTCGCCGGCCGGGGCGGTCTCTACCAGAGCACGCCCGCCAAGGCCCGCCCCGACCTCGGCGCGACGATCGAGGTCGCCGACAACGTGACCGGCGCGGACCGCGAGGTGGCGCCGACGATGGCCGACAGCCCCGAGGCGGTCAAGAGCACCGACATCCTCACCGTGCGCGGCATCATCTCCAACCCGATCTACCAGACCTACAGCAACGACGCATCGCGCAACTACCTCGTCCTGCGCGACGCCTCGGGCAATGTCACCGCCGACCCGCCCCAGGCCCGCTCGGGCGAGATCCAGATCTGCAGCCGCAGCCCGTCCGGCTTCCCCCAGGACGTCGTCCCGCTGCGCGACGCCATCGAGCACAAGTCGGACGAGGCGCTCGTCCTGGCGTCGAGCGCCGATGCCGGCGACTACGGCGTCGTCCGGATCGACACCTCGACCTCATCGAAGACCTCCGCCCTGTGCGATCCGTCCGACGCCAACGCGGGCGTGACGATCTCGTTCATCGTCAGCGGTGACGGCGCGCGCGCCGACAAGTACAAAGAGCTCTCGTCGACGGCCGTCGGGCTGCCGTCGAGCCTGACCAGCGTCTCGTTCGCCGGCCTGCTCGAGGAGTACCGCTACTACCTGCGAGAGGTCCGGGAGGTCGACACCGACGGAACCAGCCGGCTCCTGCCCCGCTTCTCCCGTGCACGCCTCTACCCGAACACAGGCGAGCCCTGGGGATGGACTTCCGCGGAGCAGACCGAGAACGCTGCGGTCGACATCGCCGACAACCTGATCGACTTCCAGGTCAGCCTCGGCCTCGACAGCAGCCAGGGTGGCGGCGCGATCGAGGACGGCACCGCGGCCAACCTGCCGCTGGCCGAGAGCGCCGACGGCAAGGCCGACGACTGGCTGTTCAACAGCTCCGACGACGATCCGGAGAACGCGGTCTGGGCGCGCCCGGGCTCCGCGATCCTGAGCCGCCCGTGGCTGCGCGCCCGCCTGTTCTACGTGCGGGTCGACACCGTCGGGCGGGCGCTTCAGCCCCAGCTCGGCTACGAGGCGCCCCTCCTGGGCTCCCTCGAGGACCGCACCTACGGCAGCTCCAGCGCGGACGACCTGGACTCGGCGGACCAGCGCCAGTTCCGCCGCTGGTTGGTGACCACGACCTTCGACCTGAGGAACCTGTGATGCCCACGAACCGACTTGACGGCCTCACCCCGCACCCCGCGCCCAGCGATCGGGCCGACACCGAGCGCGGCAGCGCGTACCTGCTCGTGCTGCTGGTGCTGGTCGTGCTTTCGATCGTCGGCCTGTCGCTGGTCCTGGTCACCCAGGTGGAATCGGAGATCGGCACGACCGAGCGGACCATCCACCGCACGTTCTATTCGGCGGACAGCGGCATCGCCGTCGCCGTGGCGCGCAAGATGAGCGGCGGCTCCGGCCCGTTCCAGTTCCAGATGAACACCCTGGGTGTCGGGACCTGGCGCCGGGGCGACGAAGTCCGGGTCGACAACTTCTTCCCGGTGCGCCCCGGCTACTGCAATCTCTGCACGGCCAATTCCGGCAGCGAGTACTTCCGTATCGACTACCTGGCGGTGAGCGAGTCGACCCGCTACGGCACCGGGGATTCCAAGGGGGGCAACCGCCACCCGCTGGCCCGCCAGGCGGTGCGTAGCGAAGTGTCGATCCAGCCCGAGCGCGGCCCCGGAGACTTTCTCGGCCTCGACAAGCGCAGCGGCAAACGATTGGGGGAACGCCTCGACGGCAGCTTCAAGTAGCCCGCGAGGGACGTTCGAAACGCGCCGCTCCGAAACGCTCTGCTCTCGAAACGACCTCCCGGGGGATTTCGAAGAGGGGGACTCAAAATGATGCATGATGGAGTACTTCCGATCCGTACGACACAGGCGCCGCACCGCGTGGCGCTCGTCCTGCTGACGCTGGCCCAACTGGCGCTCCTCGCCCTACCGGGGTCGTCCGCCCACGCCGACGACCGCGACCTGTTGCGCCGGGGCTCGGCCAAGCCGTACGTGTTCATCCTGTTCGATACGTCCGGGTCGATGCACTGGAGCCCCAAGTGCACCTCCGCCCAGCTCGCCGCCGGCGACTGCGACTACCTCTGTCCGACCGGCGACTGCTTCGTACCGCGCAACGGCGACGATCCGAGCTCGAAGTTCTACCAGGCGAAGGCCGCCCTCTACGACGTCATCGAGGCGACCGACAACGTCGACTTCGGCCTCGCCACCTACAACCAGGACGAGCTCCGGGTGACTTCGAAGCACTGGTTGTACAAGGCCCGGGAAGCCGGCGTGGACCTCGACGGCACGCCGTTCCCCGCCACCGGCTCCGAGGAGGTGTTCGGCGCCCAGTGGTCCTGCGACACCGGCGGCGGCGACAACAACATCGGCTGCCGCCCCCAGGACCCGGCCAGCCTGACCGACACCTGGGAGCTCGAGCGGGTCCGCCGGCTGCCCAAGGGCGGCAACGGCATGAACCAGACGCGCCAGGTCTACGTCCAGACCGGCGGCACCACCTACGAGGTCACCTACACCCCGCTCAGCGGCAACCTGGGCGACTCCTCGATCACCTTCCAGATCAGCGTCGACAAGTGCCGCCGGTACGGCCACAACTACTACTGCAACGACCGCGTCGACACCGAGACCGTGATCTTCGACCGGATCGACCAGTTCATCTCGTGGGACCTGGCGACCAAGCGGACCAACGGCCAGCTCGGCTACTTCGCCCAGAGCTACGCCTCCGACTCCTCCGCCTCGAACACCTGCGCCGGCTGGGACGGCAACGACGACACGAACAACGACAAGTACAACAACGTCGACCTGCGCTTCGACACCACCAACAGCTCGATCTCCCCGCTGCTCGACCGGGGCGACGTGATCCCCCTCGACTGGACCTCGGACAACCGGAGCCGCATCCTCGACCGGCTGGCGCCGAACCGGAAGCTCGGCGAGAGCACGCCCGACTTCTCCATCGCCCGGTACCTGGACGACCAGCCCGGCGGCAACGGGTTGCTGGAGCCCGCCGTCAGCGGCGTCAAGCCGCTGATCGCCAACGGCTCGACCCCCCTGGGCAACTCGATCCGCGACTTCCGGACCTGGTACGCCGGCTGCGCCCAGGGCTCCTGCCCCCACTCCACCGGCTGGCGCGACCTGGCCGAGGCCAACGACCCGGACTGGGGCTGCCGCAAGGTCTACCTGCTGGTGATCACCGACGGCGATGACACCTGCAAGGGAGCCGACGCCTGCTCCGGCACGGCGAGCCTGTTCGCCCAGGAGGACGTCAAGACCTACGTCGTCGCCTTCGGCGTCCAGAACACCTCCGGCAACCGCCTGAACTGCATGGCGGCCAACGGCGGCTCCGGCGACCCGATCTACCCGGAGAACAAGCAGCAGCTCGTCGACGCCCTGACCGACATCTTCAGTGAGATTCAAGAGGAGGCGCGCTCGTTCGCTTCGGCGGCGGTGCCGACCGTGCAGGCGTCGGTCGAGGACAAGATCTACCTGAGCCACTTCACGCCGCTCAACCGGTCGTCGCTGTGGGACGGCCACCTCGACTCGTTCCTCAAGCCGCTGCCGCTGATCCAGGCCGGCCCGGAGGCCGGCAGCCCGGACCGCAGCCAGCGCTGCTCGTCCTCCCTCACCTCCGGCTGCCTCGCCTGGGACGCGGGCGAGCAGCTCCTCGACCAGGCCGCCGCCCTCGATCTCACCGCCACGCCGCCCGACTACGGCATGGGAACCGGGGCCCTCGAACGCCGGGTCTTCTACGGCAGCTACGACGCGCTCAACCCGGTGCCCAAGCACCGCCGGCTGTTCGTGCCGCCGGCGGACCCGACCGATCCGTCGAACCCGGCGACCTTCGGTGCGGACTGGATCGAGCTGATGACCGGCCTCGGCATCTCGCCGACCTCCCCGGGCGCCATCAGCGAAGCCAAGGAGGCGATCGACAACGTCCTGAGCATCAAGACGGTGCAGAAGGTCGACCCGAACGCCGCAACGCCCGAATACGTCACCTTCGTGCTGGGCGACATCTTCCACTCCAACCCGGTGGCGCTGGGTAGCCCGGACAACGTCACCTACTTCCTCCAGGACGCCGGCAACCACACCATCCAGGTGAACGGCGAGCCGGTCGAGGTGGGCGGCTACCAGGAGTTCGCCCTGCGCCAACGGGTCCGCCGCAAGATGGTCCTGGTCGGCAGCAACGACGGCCAGCTCCACGTCTTCGACGCCGGCCGCTACCACGCCACCCTCGACGACCTCACCCGCGACGACCCCGACTACTTCTCCTGCTTCGACGACGCCGGGGACCGGATCGATCCGGTGCCGGTGATCGCCGACGAGCAGTTCGACAACGGCACCGGCTACGAGCTGTTCTCGTTCGTGCCGCGCTCCTCGATGAACAACCTGTCGAAGCTGCCGAAGAGCACCAAGCACCGCTACAGCGTCGACAGCTCGGTGGCGGTCGGCGATGCCAACATCGGCCCCGAGGAGACCGTCACCCGACCCGGCCGCCCGGACTACGTCAGCAGTTGGCGGACCGTCGCGGTCGGCGGGCTCCGGCGCGGCGGACGCGGCTACTACGCCCTCGACATCACCCAGCCGGACCGGATCGTCGAGCAGAGCATCTGCACCCGGGACGGCGTCGAGCGCTCCACCGCCGTCGACGCCCCGGCCGGCGACGGCTACGTGCCCTCGTGCCTGGGCGACCCGGCATCCGGCGACTCGCCGGTCAGCGGCTGCGGACCGCGCACGTTCCCGACCATCCTCTGGGAGCTCGAGGACCACTGGGACGAGGACCTGGACGGCAAGCCCGACCTGGGCGACACCTGGTCGATCCCGGCGCTCGGACGCATCCGGGTCTGCACCGGCACGAACTGTGATCCGACAGCCACCGACAACGACATCGAAGACCGCTGGGTGGCGATCTTCGGCGGCGGCTTCGACGAGGACGCCGCCTTCTCCGGCGCGGCCGCCGGACGCTTCCTCTACATGGTCGACCTGTCCAGCGGCGAGACGATCTACAAGCAGGAGCTCGACGGCATGGTGCCGAGCGACCCGGCCGTGGTCGACACCGACCTGGACGGGTACCTCGACCGGATCTACATCGGAACCACCGCCGGGTCGCTCTACAAGGTCGACCTGCGCAAGACTCCGCGTCTGCGCGACGTCCAGGTCTCGCCCGGACCGAGCCAGCCCCAGGTCACCGTCCAGCGGATCAGCACCGCCGACGGCGACGACCCGGAGTGGCGTCCGTTCAAGATCTTCGACACCGGCGGGCGGCCGATCTTCTTCCCGCCGGCGGCGATCTACGTCGCCGACCAGTCGAAGTTCGCCGTCGCCTTCGGCACCGGCGACCGGGACGACCTGTGGTCGGACGACCCCCAGGCCGGCCGTTTCTACACCTTCCTCGACAACGACCTCGCCCGCGGCGACGCGCGGCTACCCGTGACCGTCAACGACCTCCAGCAGATCGGCGTCGACGACCTGAACCTGGACTCGGCCGACAACCTGCTGGTGCCGACGTCCGGCGTGCTGACCGCCGGCTGGTACCTGGAGCTCGACGCCCAGGAGCGGCTGATCACCAAGCCGTTCGCCCTGTCGGGGGTGCTCTTCTTCACCTCCTACCAACCGACCCAGGGTCCGACCGGGACGACCACGGGCGGCAACGGCAACGGACGCAACGCCGGCGATCCGGTCTGTGCCCGCACCGGCACCAGCCGCGTGTTCACCGTCTTCGCCACCAACGCCAACGCGCTCGCTTCGATCGACGGTACCTTGACGCGTGCGCGGCTGGTGCGCGAGTTCGTCACCGACCCGTTCGCCACCCTCAGCTCGACCAAGAACGACCCGGTCAGCGGCACCGGAGGGGACGACGGAGGCGGGCTTCCCGGGCACGCGGACGACCTGTGCCGCGACCAGGCGGGGCTGACCCAGCAGCTCAAGGCGCTCTTCCCGTCGAGCTGCCGCTTCGCCAACTACACCCTCGACATCCAGACCATCCGCTCGGACCGGGGTCTGGTGTGCATCGCGCCGGTGCCGGTGTGCTTCGAGGAGCAGAACTGGGCGAAGTTCTAGGAAGTTGCCTCGATCCCCTTCCCACCCTCACGGTGGGAAGGGGACAGTCCTCTGGATCACCCCCCATCCCCTCATTCCCCTTCCCACCTCGGAGGTGGGAAGGGGACGCCCCCTACCGGAGGGTCTGGCACCGTCGAGCTGTGTTGGCGGGATCGTTACCGAAAGAAACAAATCGAGCCTCCCGAACAAGCCAACCCCCGCAGCATTAGCCTGAACGAAGCACCCTAAGCCTCGACAACACAGTAGGTTACCAGCCTCCCCACCGGCGTGGCACTGGCCTTGCTCTGGTCCACGCCGTGACCAGACAACCGCTGTGTACCCGCCGCCCCGGCACCGCGGCCGCCCGCGCCGGAGGCTCTCCGACCCGCCGGCCGCACCCAGGTGCGAACGGCTTCACCCTCCTGGAGCTGCTGGTGGTCCTGGCGATCGCCGGCCTCGCCCTGGCGATCGGTCTGCCGGCGTTCCAGAACATGGTCGTGCGTAGCCGCACCGAGGGCTACGCGCACGAAGTCTCGAGCCTGATCCAGCACGCCCGGCTCGAGGCGATCCGGCGCAACCGCCCGGCGATCGTCTACTTCGACAAGAGCAAGAACCAGATCGCGGCGTTCGTCGACGTCGACCGCGACGGCATGTTCACGCCCGACACGAGCAAGCCGAAGGGCGACGCCGACTTCGAGGTGAACCGGATCGACACGCCGGAGTACATCGGCTTCGAGGACGAGAAGTCGAGCTCCGGGCTCGCCTCGATCGACGGCCTCTCCAAGGTCGGAACCGAGGACCGCGGCGTGATCATCGAACCGAACGGCTCCGTCGATGCCGAGGGCGCCTTTCGGATCGCGGACCTGCGCGGCAACCATCTCGAGATCCGTATCGCCCCGGCAGCCACCGCCCGGGTCGAGCTCCGCATGTGGATCGCCGACGCCGCGACTCCCGCCTGGTACGCCCCCGGCGACCCCGAGGACCCAGACCGCGTCGTGTGGGAGTGGAAGTGATGAAGACACCTGAACGATCGACGACCGGCGAGGCCGGGTTCTCGCTGGTCGAGGTCCTGATCGCCGCCCTCATCCTGTTGGTCATCTCCCTCGGGATGGTCCCCCTGTTCACCCGGGCCATCACCAGCAACGTGGAGGGCTTCCAGAGCACCGAAGTCGCCAACTTCGCCAGGTCCCGGGCCGAGGAGTTCCTCCAGTATCCGTTCAACAGCCCGCCGCTGACCCTCGACGTCGGCAAGGACGTGCGGGAGGTGATCGACTACTACTCCGAGAAGCTCGACAAGTGGGTGGACACCGTCGACACCGGCGACGTCGCGCTCTACACCCGCACCACCCAGGTCCGGCAGTTCGCGGTCGACGATCTCAACACCCCCCTGCCGGGCGGGGCGACCCCGGCGGCGATCCAGCTCAAGGAGATCACCGTGACCATCGACGGGCTCGGGATCGGCCAGCGATTCGGCACGGCGAAGAGCATCACCGTGCGGACCTACAAATCCGAATGAGGACGAACGCGATGAACCCGACGAAGATGACCCGCGAACCGGCCCGGCGACGACCCGACGCAGCGAGCGCCGAGGCCGGCTTCACCCTGCTCGAGATGGTCGTCGCGCTCGTCCTCTCGGTCGTGATTCTGCTCGGCGTTCTGGCGCTGTTCGATATCAACAACCACATCGCCAAGAGCCAGGTCAACGTCGCGGACCTCCAGCAGTCCCTGCGCATCGCCCAGAACGGCATGGTGCGCAATGTGCGCATGGCCGGGCGCGGCGGTCTGCCGGTGTTCCGCCCGGCATTCGGCACCGACTACGCGGGGATGTACCTGCCGACCGGCCCTTCGATCGCCGTCGACGACAACGTGGGTTCCTCGATCAAGCTCGGAGGCGACGACATGGCGACGGTCGTCGAGGGCACCGACGTGCTGACCGTCCGTGGGGTTCTCACGACGCCGCTCTACCAGATCAACTCCGGCAACGACGGCGCGATCGAAGGTGCCAGGGACTCCGGCTCGGGCACCCTCACCATCCGGCGGATCAGCTCCGTCGGCGTCCCTCAGGATCTCGAGCCGCTCAAGCAGATGATCAAGGGGACCGAGCCGGAGGCGATCCTGCTGGTGAGCTCGGGCAGCGACGAGATCCAGGCGGTCGTCGAGGCGAACGGCGGCACCTGGTCGGAAGACGTGGCGGTCCTGAACTTCCGCATCACCGGCGGCACTCACACCGACGACTACCTCAAGCTGTCGCCCAACGGCGAGTTCCCCGAGGGCCTGAAGTCGGTCAGCTCGATCGGTGTCCTGGAGGAGTACCGCTACTACGCACGCAAGGCGGAGCCGGCGCCCCGGCTGTCGCGGGCCCGCCTCTACCCGGGGACGAACACGGCGTACCGCAACGACAACCAGAACCTCCACGTCGACATCGCCGACAACATCCTCGATCTGCAGGTGGCCCTGGGTATCGATCGCGACGGCGACCAGGTGGTCACCGACAAGGGCGACGAGACCGACGACTGGCTGTTCAACGCCGAAAAGGACGCGACGACGCTGGCGAACACGTCGTACTGGAACGATCCCGCCCGACCGCTCTACTACGTCCGGATCACGACCCTCGCACGGACCGACCGGCCCGAGAGCGATTACGTCTCCCCGCCGATCCAGGCGATCGAAGACCACACCTACGACGAGCCGGACCAACCGACCAAGGCCGAGCTCCTCGACCGCAGCTACCGGCGAAGAGTCCTGAACACCGTGGTCGACCTGAGGAACCTGACATGAACCAAGCACACCCTGCACCGCCCGTTTCGGGAGGTTCCCACGAGCGCGGGAGCGCCTACCTGGCAGCGCTCATCGTCCTCGTCCTCTTGACCATCATCGGACTCTCGCTGTCGCTGGTGACGCAGACGGAGATGCAGATCGGCGCCAACGAGAAGACCATCCAGCGCGCGTTCTACGCCGCCGATTCCGGGATCTCCCTGGCCACGGCGAGGACCCTGGTCACGCGGCGGCCGGCCTGGAGCGAGATCCAGCGGCTCCCCGACCCGGAGAACTCGCTCATCGAGCACGAGATCGACGTCTCGCCCTTCTACCCGATCGGCAGCGCGCCCTGCAACCTGTGCGACATCAACAACGCGGGGCAGTACGGCGCGAAGAACTACCAGCGCGCCAACCACGCGGTCACGTCGACCGCCGTCCGCGAGGTCGCCGGAGGCGGCGCGAAGCTCGCCGAGCAGAGCGTCACGGCGATGGTCGAGTTTCAGCCCTGGGAGCTGACGCCTTCGTCGCTCCTCGCCATCGAGGACCCATCGCAACTGGCCCGGATCAAGTTCTGAGGAGAGGCACCATGGCACGAATCAACCGACCGACCGTTCACCGCGTCCTCGTCACCGCCGGGTGTCTCGCCGCGGCTCTGCTCGCCGTGCTGCCGTCAGGCGGCCCGCTGCAGGCTGCCGACGATACCGACCTCCTGCGTGAGCAGGGAGGCACACCGTTCGTCATGGTCCTCCTGGACACGTCGAGCTCGATGACCCTGTCCACTCCGGACAAGGGCGGCAAGGACTTCGGCGACGCCCTCGCCGCCAACGCCGACGACCCGGGGTCGAAGATCGTCCAGGTCAAGAAGGCGCTCTACGAGGTGTTCAGGGACGTCGAGAACGTCCACTTCGGCTTCCTGAGCTACAACCAGGATCACCTGCGGGTCCGTGGCAAGCACTGGCTCTACAGCGCGCCCGGGCCGACGCTCTTCGAAAACGGCGCGCTCAAGCTGACCTACCCGGTCGCGAAGAATGACCAGTGGGTGTTCGGCCCGAAGCTCAACCTCCTGGCGACGGCAGGGTCCTGCTCCAGCCCCCTCTCCCTGGGGACCGACCAGACGAGGCTCGACCGCTTCGCCAAGCTGGGCGCGGCGGCGACCGTCCTCTGGATCTCGGACAAGGGCAAGACCTACCGCGTGACCGTCGCCCGGAGCGACCAGGCGACGGTGACCGTCCCGGGGAGCGACCCGGTGAGAACCGTGCCCAACACCCTGGGCAGCGACTTCATCGAGGTCAAGATCACGACCGACCTGGTGACCAGTTGCCTCCCCGTCGTCGCGGACAAGACGGCGACCGCCACGGTGGTGTTCAGCAAGATCACCGACTTCCTGATGACCGAGATCGACGCGAACAACCCCGTCGACCTGACCGCCTCGGGCGACTGCTCCGACTCGGAAGAGCTCGACGGCTCCTGGAACGTCACCGACGTCCTGGCCGACGGCACCTGCGGCTCCAACGCGAGCGGCCCGTTCACGGGGCGAGGCGGTGAGGAGAACACCGACTCTGGCGCCCGGGCGAGCTACGACTTCCTCGACCAGTGCTGCATCAACCCGCTCTTGCCGGGCCAGTGCCTGGACCTGACCGGCATCACCAGCCTCGACGACCTTCCGGCCGGCGTCCAGTGCTACGACACGAAGTTCCCGACCTCCCTGCATCCGAAGTACCCGGAGCTCGACTACGGCGACCAGATCCCGTTGGACTGGTCGGTCGACTACCGGGAGGAGTTCCTGAAGCGCCTCAACCCGCGCCACCCGGAGTACGACGCCGAAGCCACCGCCGAAGCAAACAAGACCAAGCCAAGCTACGCGAAGGCGGTCACGCGCTACTTCGGCGAGGCCGGCTACTTCCAGGACACTCCGAACGCGAGCGGCATCCTGCAGCTCAAGGACGAACGGGAGCGGCCGCTGATCACGTTCGGCCAGAGCCCGCTGGCGCGTGCGCTCAACGACTTCCGCTGCTGGGCCCTGGGGGCGGACGCCAAGGGCAAGTGCAAAGGCCCCCAGTTCGAAGACGGGTGGAACAGCCTGTTCGAGCAGAACGATCTCTGGTTCAAGTGCCGCGTCCCCTACCTGCTGGTCGTCACCGACGGCGAGAGCAACGCTAGCGGTGAGGACGAGAGCGCGGACGTCGCCTCGTTCTTCAGCGAGGCCGGGATCCGGACCTTCGTCTTCGCCTTCAACAAGACGAACACCGTGAACTCGATCGTCGGTCCCGGCAAGGGCGAGTACATCCCGATCACCGACGGCGAAGACTTCAAGATGAAGCTGGAGAAGATCGTCGGCGAGATCCAACAGGACCAGGCACGGACCTTCGCCTCGGCGGCTGTCCCGTCGATTCAGTCGACCTCGGGCAACAACATCTACCTGACCAACTTCCGGCCGCTGAGCAAGGTCGGCACCTGGGAGGGGCACCTCCAGTCCTTCGTGCGGCCGATCACCGTTTCGCCGCCGGGTCCGACCGATCCGAACTTCAACTGGGACGCGGCGGTCGAGCTCCTGGCACAGGCCCCGGACATGCCGCCGTCGGTCGACGGCAACCCGCCGGACCTGAGCGGGGTCGACCTCCAGCTCGGGATCAGTCAGAACCAGCGGCGGGTCTACTACGCGGAGCAGCGCATCCCCGACAAGAGCGCGCTCGACAGTTGGCCCGACAACCGTCAGCTCTTCGACCGGACCAGCGACCTGCCCGGCCAGACGACGCCGATCACGCCCGTCGAGCCCGACTTCTGGAACGGCCTGCAGATCCCGTTCGACAGCAACGACCCCGATTCCGTCGAGCATGCACGGGCGCGTGCCAACTCGATCGTCGAGAACGTCCTGATCGAGAAGCACAACCCGGCCGCCGACGACCCGACCGTGACCGGAACGCCGCTCGATCCCTACATCCTCGGCGACATCTTCCACTCGGACCCGGTGATCGTCGACAGCCCGCCGAACACCCTCTACTTCGCCCTCGACGCCGAGGAGACGCTCGATTCCGACGGCAAGCAGGTGGGGACCGGCTACCAGGACTTCTTCAACCGGAACGAAAACCGGCGCAAGGTGGTCTTCGCCGGCGCCAACGACGGCATGTTGCACGCCTTCGACGCCGGCCGCCCGGCGATCGTCACCTTCACCGACCAGTTCGGCATCGACCGCAAGGAGGTCCAGTACAACGACGGCTCGGGCCGCGAGCTCTTCTCCTACATCCCGCGCAACGTCCTGCCGACGGTCAAGGAGCTGGCCGAGAACCCGAAGACCCACCGCTGGATGGTCGACGGGCCGCCGGTCGTCGGCGACGCCTACATCGACCCGCACCACTCCGGGACGCCCGACCCGGACAACCGCGAGTGGCGGACGGTCCTGGTCGGAGGCCTGCGCGAGGGTGGCAGCGGCTACTACGCCCTGGACATCACCCAGCCCGACCCGCTCAAGGAGGCCAAGATCGGGCCGATCGAGACCAGCGACGCCCAGCGCGACGTCCTGATCCCTTCGACCACGTCGATCGTTCCGGGGTGCAGCGCGGCCAACGGTGACGGCGACCTCGGCTGCGACGAGGACGTCCTGTACCCGGCTCCGCTCTGGGAGTTCAACGACGAGGTCTGGGACTCCACGAAGCGGGAGTGGATCGCCCTCGACGAGGACGACAACGGCTTCGTCGACCTCGCCGAGACCTGGTCGGCCCCGGACATCGGCCGGATCAAGGTCATCCAGGGCGGCGCCGTGGTCAACAAATACGTGGCGATCTTCGGCGGCGGCCTCGACCCGGCCAAGGGGGATTCGCGTGGCAACTTCCTCTACATGGTCGACATCGAGACCGGGGAGACGATCTACAAGCGCAAGCTCATCGGCTCGGCGGCGAGCGATCCGGCCGCGGTCGACACCAACCAGGACAGCTTCATCGACCGCGTCTACATCGGCACCACCGCCGGCTACCTCTACCGCCTCGACCTGACGGCGACCGACAGCGACGGGAACACGGTCTACCCGACGCTGACCACCAGCTTGCAGGTGAAAGGGATCGACGGCCTCTACCACAGCGGCGTCACCCGGTTCGAGCGCGGGTCGGGGACCCCGCGGCTCTGGCAGCCGAAGCTGATCTTCGACACGGTGACGGTGACCGACGGCGTGGCGCAGCGGCGACCGATCTACTTCCCGCCGGCGGTCATCTTCGTCTCGAACCTGGGCGAGTACGCCCTGGCGTTCGGCACCGGAGACCGCGACGACCTCACCTCGCTGAACGGTGGAAACGGCAGGTTCTACGTCTTCGTCGACGAGACCGAGCAGCTCGCTTCGAGCGACCTGCCGCTGGTCGAGGACCGCTTCACGCAGGTCGCCCTGGACAGCGGTGACCACTCGGACCTGCTGACCGATACGAGCATCGCGGTCGGCCACCGCGGGTGGTACATCCCCCTGGGAGACAGCGAGCGCCTGATCGGCGATCCCTTCGCCTTCTCCGGCGTCGCATTCTTCGCCACCTACCTGCCGAACGATCCCGAACCGACCTGTGCCATCACCAGCAACAGTTGCACCAATCCCCTCTGCTCGCTGACCGGCGACAGCCGTGTGTACGTGGTCGGGACCACCGATGCCGACGCGTTCATCGACGACGCCGGCGTCCTGAAGCGCTACTTCAAGATCGAGGGGAGCTTCGTCACCAGCCCCTTTACGGAGCAAGTTGTGGGAAGCTCTGTGACGGGCGATCCGAGCGATCCGACCACGACCCAGGACACGCCGCTCTCCGAGACCGAGCAGAAGCTGATGGAGAAGCTGATGGCGCTGTTCCCGGACAAGTGCAAGTTCGGCAACCAGAGGATCGACGTGAAGGTGATTCGCGACGACACCAAGCTCGAACGGATCGCGCCGGTGCCGATCTGCATCATCGAGAAGAACTGGAAGGAGATCAACCAGTGACACGAAACCGCCTCACCCAGGCGACCGTCGGCGTGTTCCTGGCGGCGCTCGCCGTGGCCCTGCCCGCCAGGGCCGATTGGCTGGTGACGAAGAGCGGTGACAGGGTCGAGACCGACGGCCCGTGGCAGGTGAAGAGCCGGCTGGTCGTGTTCGAGCGGCCGGACGGTAGCTACGCCTCCATGCGACTGTCGGCCGTCGACCTGGACGAGAGCCGGCGGGTCACCAAGGCGGCGGCCGAGGAGGCCGAGCGCGCACGGACTTCGCCCCGCCCCCAGGCCACCGAAACGCGGCGGGAGCCGATCGCCCGGCTGACCGACAAAGATCTGCCGCCCGTGGGCAAGTCCGCCCAGGCGGAGACCCAGGAGCCCGCCAAGGCTGCGGCCAAGGACCAGGAACGGCGCCAACAGTCGCCGTCCGGGCTGATGGTCTCGAACTGGCACGAGGACACGCACACCGACGCGCCGGGACTGCTGTTCGTCGGCCAGGTGCGCAACCCGACCGAGAACATGGCGGTCGGGGTGACGCTGACCGTCAAGCTCTACGACCAGGAGAACAAGCCGATCGAGTCGACCCAGGCGGTGCTGACCTCCAACGCCTTGCCGTCCGGCGGTAGCGGTGGGTTCCGCGCCAGCTTCCCGGGCGTCTACTACTACGCCCGCGCCGATTTCGATATCGAGGGCACGATGCTCGAAACGAACGAAGGCGGCGACCAGGCGGCCCCCGAGACCGCGGGCGAATCCGGCGAATCCGGCGGCCGCTAGTCGCGGTACTCCGGGTAGCCGCCCAGGTCGTGACGCCCGATCCGGCGCAACAGGGTCCGGCGGCTGATCCCGAGGATCTCCGCTGCCCGGTCGCGGTCGCCGGCCGCCTGCTCGAGGGCCCGCTTGATCCGGTCGCGCTCGCCCGCGTCGTCGAGCGGCGCCAGCAGCGGCTCGAGATCGCTCGCCTCGATCCGCGGCCCTTCCGTCAGAATCACCGCCCGCTCGAGCACGTTGGCGAGCTCGCGTACGTTGCCGGACCACGGCCGCTCGACCAGCATCTCGAACGCCTGCTCGCTCGGCACGGGCGCGGCGCGCCCGTGGCGCTCGGCGATGCGGCGTAGCAGGTGGCGCGCCAGCAGCGGGATGTCCGAGGAACGCTCGCGCAGGGGCGGTAGCTCGACGGGGAAGACCGCCAGGCGGAAGTAGAGGTCGGAGCGGAACGTCCCGTCGGCCACCATCGCCTCGAGATCGCGGTTGGTGGCGGCGACCAGCCGCACGTCGACCGACAGGGTGCTGCCGCCACCGACGCGCTCGAACCGGCGCTCCTCGAGCGCCCGCAGCACCTTCCCCTGGACCGCCGCCCCCAGCTCGCCGACCTCGTCGAGGAAGAGCGTGCCGCCGTCGGCCTTCTCGAAGCGCCCGAATTGGCGCCGGTCGGCACCGGTGAACGCACCCTTCTCGTGACCGAACAGCTCGTTCTCCACCAGCCCTTCGGGGATCGCGGCGCAGTTGACCGCGACGAACGGCCCTGCGCGCCGCGGCGAGAGCCGGTGGATCGCCCGGGCGAAGAGCTCCTTGCCGGTGCCGCTCTCACCGGTCAGCAGCACGGTGCTCTCGGTCGGCGCCACCCGCTCGAGCAGCCGAAGCGCCGCCCGCAGCCGCGGGTGGCGGCCGACGATGGTCGGCCCGCCGTCGACCACGAGCCCTTCGGCCGCCGGCCCGCCCGGCTCCAGGTCACCGAGAGCCTCGGCGACCAGCCGCGACAGGTCGTCGACATCGACCGGCTTCTCCAGGAAGTGGTAGGCCCCGAGACGCATCGCCTCGACCGCCGTCGGCACGTTGCCGAAGCCGGTGAGGACGATCACCGGCACCGCCGGCCGCCGCGCGCGGGCGGCACGCAGCACGTCCATGCCGGAGATCCCCGGCAGGCGCAGGTCGGTGAGCACCAGGTCGAAGCCGCCTTCGCCGCCGTCGCCGCCGCCGCCCTCGAGCCGCTCGACCGCCGACTCGCCGTCGGCGACGGCACTTACCCGGTACCCGTCCGAGGTCAGGGCGCGCCCCAGCATGCGGCGGAGCGTGTCCCGGTCCTCGACCACCAGGACGTGGCGCTCGCTCACCGGCCGGCCTCCGTCGCTTGGACCCGGCGCCTTGCAGCTCCGTATAATCGTGTGCAGTGACCCGGAGAGCACGCCCGGCGGTCCGCACCGCTCCGCAAGCGTCGAACCGTTGGCGCTACCGGAGGTCGGTCGGGGCGTCGCGGGGGGCTCTCCATCGTCTCGTGAGCATTCTAGACGCATCGGGAAATCGCCTTCGTGAACGCCTCGGCCAGCATCGATCAGCTCGAGCGGATGGTCCGTGACCTGCGCATCG
Organism: uncultured Acidobacteriota bacterium; assembly: GCA_963843755.1. Lineage (GTDB taxonomy): Bacteria > Acidobacteriota > Thermoanaerobaculia > Multivoradales > DATKCC01 > CAWJLS01. Next base: position 268,482 of record CAWJLS010000004.1, on the reverse strand, counting down.
AGTACGAGCGCTTCTTCAACGGCGCCCTCGATCTGCCGCCCGAAGCGTTGCGCACCGAGATCCAGGTGGAGCTCAGGCGACTGCGCAACGCCAACCTCAAAGGGGTCGAAGACAACTTCCGTCTGTCGAACCTGGAGGCGAAGCTCAACAGTCTCAACGAGCTGTCCGGCCGACGCATCCGCGCCCAGGAAGAGGGGCGGGGAACGGCCGTCCGCCCGGAGCCGCGCGTGCGCCACGACCCACAGAGGGGCGTGGTGATGGACGACACGAGCTCGCCGGGCGCGGTCGAAGCCCTCTACCAGCGCCTGCACCAGGCCGCCGGCAACCGGCCCCGGTTCGATCTCGAGAGCTTCCGGTCCTACCTCGACCGACAGCTCGGCGCGATCCGGGAGAAGACCGGAGCCCGGCGCGTGGTCTTCCGGATCGCCGAAGAACAAGGCAAGATGAAGCTCAAGGCCCGCCCCCTCCTGGAGGACCAGGAGGGGTGACCCACAGGCGGCAACCGCCGCCGCACCGTCAGGAGTCCGCCGTGCGCACCACCATTCTCGCCCTCCTCGTCACCGGTCTAGCCGCCACCGGCTTCGCCGCGCTGAGCACACCGCCCACGCCTCCCCCCAACCTCGGCCGCGCCATCGCGGCGCAGCAGGCACAAGTGGCCGAGAACCCGTCCGACGCCCAGGCGCGCAACGACCTCGGCAACCTGCTGGTCCTCGACGGCCGCAGCGCCGAGGCGGAGGCGGCCTACCGCAACGCCCTCGAGCTGGCTCCGGACCTGACGTCCGCCCACTACAACCTGGGCCTGCTGCTGGCCCAGAAGGGCGAGCGCAAAGAGGCCGCCGCGCAGTTCGAGACGGTGCTGGAGGCGAACCCCGACCACGCCTGGGCCCACTACCAGCTCGGGGCGATCTACGACGCCAAAGGGTCCGAGAAGCGCGCCATCCGCGAGTACGCCAAGGCGTTCCGGCTCGACCCCCAGCTCGCCTTCCCCGAGATCAACCCCAGCGTGATCGACAACGAGCACGTCACCGAGGCGTTGCTGGTCGCCTACCGGGACCAGCCGGCCGCCGCCGAGGCGCCGAAGACCTACGAGCAGCCGTCACGCATCGTCTCGCTGATGGTCCAGGACAGCGACCAACAGAGCGCCGACCAGGCGATGGGTGAGATGGGGGCGATGCCCGAGTCCGACGCGGCGGGCGGTGCCATGGCCGAGGGGAGCGCGGCGAGAAACGCCCAGGGCATCGGACCGCGGCCCTCCCTCCCCTCGGCCAACGAGGACGAGGGAGAGGAGAACGGTGGTGACGACGGCGGCTCCGGCAAGGTGCTCCGCCCGGGGGACCTGGAAAAGGGCAGCGGCCTCAACCAGGCCTCCCCCACCGGCGCCGATAGCGGCACCTACTACCAGCCCCAGGGCGGCGTCCGCAACACGACGCCACGGAGCTACTACCGGCCGCCGACCTCGCCGTCCCAGGGCCGCACCGGAACCAACACCAACCCCCGGACCGCACAGCCCTCGACCGGCCAGCAGACGCGGCCCGGCTCCCTCCGGCGCTTCATCCCCGGTCTCCCGAGCACCGGCCGCCTCGACATGGAGCTGCTGCCCGGATCGAGCGACCCGGCGGACGCGACCGCGACCCCGGCCGGCTAGTCCAGCCGACCAGTCCGGTCGCGGGGCCCGGTCCTTCGGCATCCCTTGTCCCCATCGCCCGTTCCGGCCGCTGTCCGGCGGCCGGAACGGGAGGAGCGGGGCGTCTGCGCCCGGGTCGCCGCTATCCGGGGAGAATCTCGAGGTCGGTGACCAGCAGGGTGGGAGCGCCGAGCAGCCCGCCGCCCACCGGCAGAAAGGTCAGGTCCCGGCCGACCCCTTCGATGCCGCGCAGCAGGGCGCCGATCGATCCCGTCAGCCGGGCGCCGGCCACCGGGTGGCTGGCCGCCCCGCCGTCGACGGCAAACCCGACCACCGGCAGCTCGAAGCGGCCACCCTCGAAGTCGAAGCGGCCGGCGCCGTCGGCGTCCAGCAGGTAGAGGCCACGCGCCAGCCCGGCGAGCAGGGAGCGCACCGGCACGTCCGGAGCGGGGGCCACGTAGAGATGGCTCGGCGCCGGGGAGGGCCGATCCCGCCAGCTCGCGCGCCGGCTGCAGCCGATGGCGCGCGGACGTTCGGCGCTCGCCCGGTCCCGCCCCCCATCGCCGTCGCCCCGCCGCCGCCCGCCGCCGCCGGAGCGCCCGCCGGGGCGGCACTGGTTCCAGGCCAGGAGCGGCTGACGATAGGAACCGGCCTCGACCAGGGTGATCTCGCCCGTCGGCACCCCCTCGCCGTCGGCCGGCGCGACCAGCGGACCGCCTTCGAACCGCCCGTCGTCGCGCACCGTCAGCCGGACCGAGGCGAACCGCCCCTGGCGGTCCTCCTGGCGGGCGGCGAGCTCCGTCCCCTGGGGCCCGACGAACAGGGGGAGCAACCCCTCCAGCAGCCGGACGACCACCGCCGGCGCCAACATCATCGCCACCCGATCCCGCTCCGGCGGCCGGCCGTCGCGTCCGACGAGCAGACGGTCGGCCAGGCGCCGCGCCAGGGCGCGGGGCTCGATCCGCCGCGCCTCCCGGACCACGGTCTCGACCGCCGCGGCCACCGCCCGGCCGGAACCGCCGACTCCTCCGGGGATCGCCGCCTCGGCCCGCAGGAACGCCGCCCGGGTCCGGTACGCGGCCTCGACCCCCAGGCTGTTGGCAACCTCGACCTCGCTGGCGCCGTCGGTCAGGGTCGCCTTGAGCAGGCGGGCTCCGGGCAGCTCCTCCTCCAGGGAGGTCGCCAGCACTGCCAGGATCTGGACCGCCTCGCGCTCGCCCACCAGGGGGGCTTCGAGGTCGGCCGGCATGCGCCACGGCGACCGCCCGGCCGACCGCACCCGCTCCGGACCCGGCAGCTCCAGGGCGTCGCCATCGGCCTCCGGCCAGCCGCCGGGCGGGCCGTGCGGGTCGGGACGGCCGGTGGCCGCCGCCATCAGCGACCGGCGGTCGTCCCCGGCGCGGACCGCCCAGCCCTCCTCCCGGTGGATCGAGGCGAGCGTCCCGCGGGCGGTGAGCTCCACCGAACGCGAGCGGCCGCGCTTGGCGAAGACCTCCGCCATGGGCAAGCCGCGCCCGTCGAGGGCCTCCAGCACCCGGCTCAGCACGGCCGCACCTCGACGCCGTCCAGCAACAGCCCCGGCGCCGTCGCCCAGACCGGCAGCCGGCGGCCGCCCTTGGCGCACCAACCGGCGCCGGCGAAGACCGCGTCACGGCCCACCGCCGCCACCCGCTCGACCAGCTCCGCCACCGTGCCGACCAGGGCGAAGCGGCCGATCGGGTCGGCCTTGCCACCGGAGCGGATGCGGCGGGCGCAGGGCACCTCGAGGACGAACCGGCCGGTCAGGGGGTCGAGACGTCCACGGTCGGCTTCCGCGACCCACAGGCCGCCGTCCGCCCCGGTGAGCAGGTCTTCCTCGGAGGCCTCGCCCGGCACCAGCTCGAGATGGGTGGAGCGGGGACCGGGTGGCTCGTGGCGGCTCGCCCGGCGGCCGGCGCCGGGCTCGAAGGCGTCCGAGATCCGGGCCCAGAGACGGTCGGCCAGGGGCTGCTCGACCACCCCCTGGCGCAGCAGCCAGCGCCGGACCACCGGCGCGCCCTCGTCGTCGGTGGCGCGGCGCACCGAGGCGGGCGCCGTCGACGGGTCGTCGAGCACGCTCAGGATCTCCGGCCCCATGGCCAGGCCGAGGGCTCCCTCGGGCCGCCCGACCAGGCCCAGGGTGTCGACCTCCAGGGCGTGGGCGACCGCCTCGTGAAGGAAGACCGCCGCGGCGTGGGGCCCGAGGACGACGGCGCAGCGCCGGGCCGCCGGCGCCGGCGCCTGGCGGCACCGGAAGCGTTCGACCAGGGCGTCGGCCGCGGTCTCCGCCAGGGCCTTGACCGCCGCGTCCATCCGGCGGCGCGAACGCCCGAGGTCCGCCTCGCCCGCGGGAGGCGCGTCTGCGGACGGATCGGGTGCGAGCATCCCCCACCGCCCCCACGGCAGCTCCCCGGCGAGGCTCAGGAAGCTCTCCCGTTCCTCCTTCGGCACCACGGTCGACCCCACCACCTGGATCTCGCGCCGGTGGCGGCGGACCCCCAGGCGCAGGGGAAATGCGGCGTGACGCGCCCGGATCGCGCGGGAGACCGCCAGGGGGACGTCGGCCAGCTCCGCCGGCCCGGGCGCTTGCGGCCACGGTCCGACCTCGACCGCCGGCTCCGGATAGGCCGCCGGCGGCAGGGCCCGCGCCACCTGGCGCACCGCGTCGGCCAGATCCGCCGGGGTGATCCCGTCCCGGGCCGCCAACCAGGTCTCCGGTCCCCGGACCAGGCGCACGGCGAACCCCTCCTCCCGGCGTACCCGAAAGCCGGGAGCCTCCCCTTCGGGCGGCAGCTCCACCTCCTCGATCCGTTCGAAGTAGGCGTCGGCGAGATCGTCCGGGCGATCGGCGACCTGGGAGAGCGTGCGGGCGACGGCGGAGGTGTCGAGGGATTCGAGAGCCACGGGAAACGAATTCTCCCACATGCATAGGCTCCCCGGGCCGGTGCCGGAGCGCCGCGCGCGCCGCCCCTGGAGCCCGATCGTCGGCCGCCCTTGGCGACGGTCTGTGAGACACTTGCGCAGCACCCACGAGGAGGAGGATGACCCCACCATGAGCGACCCCACCAGCACCACCTCGTCCCCTGCCGCGACCAGGAAGCCGAGCCGCCGCGAGGAGAAGCTGCACGAGCTCGAGCGGCGCCGTGAAGCGGCCCGCCAGGGCGGCGGCCCCGAGCGTATCGCCCGCCAGCACGAGGCCGGCAAGCTGACCGCCCGCGAGCGCACCGACCTGCTGCTCGACCCCGGCTCGTTCGTCGAGCTCGACGCCCTCGTCACCCATCGGTGCCGGCACTTCGGCATGGACGAGAAGACCATCCCGGGCGACGGCGTGGTCGCGGGCTACGGCACCATCGACGGCCGCCTGGTCTACGTCTTCGCCCAGGACTTCACCGTCTTCGGCGGGTCGCTCTCGGAGACCAACGCGCGCAAGATCGTCAAGCTCATGGACCTGGCGATGGAGAACGGCGCGCCGCTCATCGGCCTCAACGACTCCGGCGGCGCGCGGATCCAGGAGGGGGTCGCCTCCCTCGGCGGCTACGCCGACATCTTCCTGCGCAACACCCTGGCCTCCGGCGTCGTCCCCCAGATCAGCGCCATCCTCGGACCGTGTGCCGGCGGCGCCGTCTACTCGCCGGCGATCACCGACTTCATCTTCATGGTCGAGCAGACCAGCTACATGTTCGTCACCGGCCCGGACGTGATCAAGACGGTCACCCACGAGGAGGTGACCAAAGAGGAGCTGGGCGGGGCGGCGACCCACAGCGCCAAGAGCGGCGTCTGCCACGTCACCGTGCCCAACGACGCCGCCTGCCTGGCGGCGATCCGCAAGCTGCTCGGCTACCTGCCCTCGAACAACCTGGACGACCCGCCCGATCGCCCCACCGACGATCCGCCGGACCGCCAGGAGGAGCGCCTGGACGAGCTGATCCCGGCCGACCCCAACAAGCCGTACGACATCAAGCAGCTCATCGAGGCGGTCGTCGACGACGGCGACTTCTTCGAGATCCACGGCGCCTACGCCAAGAACCTCGTCGTCGGCTTCGCCCGCTTCGGCGGCAAGAGCGTCGGCGTCGTCGCCAACCAGCCGGCGTACCTCGCCGGCGTGCTCGACATCGACGCCTCGCTCAAGGGCGCCCGCTTCGTCCGCTTCTGCGACGCGTTCAACATCCCGCTGGTCACCTTCGAGGACGTGCCGGGCTTCCTCCCCGGCACCCAGCAGGAGTTCGGCGGCATCATCAAGCACGGCGCCAAGCTCCTCTACGCGTTCGCCGAGGCGACCGTGCCCAAGATCACGGTCATCACCCGCAAGGCGTACGGCGGCGCCTACTGCGTCATGGCTTCGAAGCACATCCGCACCGACGTGAACCTGGCCTACCCGACCGCCGAGATCGCCGTCATGGGCCCGGAAGGCGCCGTCAACATCCTGTACCGGCGCGACCTCAAAGAGGCCGGCGACCGGGCGGAGGCGGTGCGCGAGAAGAAGGTCTCCGAGTACCGGGAGCGGTTCTCGAACCCGTACATCGCGGCCGAGCTCGGCTTCCTGGACGGCATCATCGAGCCCCGCGAGACCCGCCCCCAGATCGTCCGCGCGCTCAGGCAGCTCGCCGGCAAGCGCCAGAAGCTGCCGCCGAAAAAGCACGGGAACCTGCCGCTGTAGGGCGAGGGCGGGAGGAGGGCACGACGCGTTGTAGGAGGGGTTCGCCGGGAGCGGGCGGGGAGGCGCCGCCTCCGGGACGCCGCGCGAACTGGAGGGTTGGGAGCCTACCGCGCGGCTCGGTTCGGAGCGCGCCGGGCCTCACCGGTAGCTCCAACGACCTCGCGGGCGCGCTCCTCAACGCCCTCCGCGGTCGCCTCCCCACCCGCTCCCCCGACAACCGCCTGCCCCCCCCTCGGTCGGCGTCCTCCTGGTGGAAACGGTGGGAATGGACGACCTCCGGTGAGCCTTCGTTTCGTGGCCACCTGAGGATCGGACGAGGCAGCGGAACGGAGCCGGAGGGTTCGGCCTGCGGTCACTGATCTCCCGCAGTCCGGATCAGGGGTACCGACGATGCGGGCACGCACAAGTCGCGAGGTCCCGACCAACGGTGCGGGACTACCGGTCCCCGGCCTTCTCCCCACAGTTCCTAGCCCGAACCGGGGCCGAAGAAGGCGAATACCACCAACCAGAGATGCGAGAAGTGCCACCCCACTCCCATCTCATCCCATCATTCCGAGCTCCGGCCAGAGGGAAAGCAGGAGACGAAACCTCCCACCACCCTGTCAACCGGGGGCGGGGAGACGAACGGTCCGCACGAGGAGCGTCCGAGAGAGAGGGGCGTCAAGGGGCGCTGGCGGCCGCGTCCGCAATGTCCCTCGAGCAGCCAGGCCAGTCCGACGGGGACGCCAACGAGGCGGGAGTTTGCCCCCCAGCCCTCCAGTTCTCCCGCCGTCCCCTTCGAGCCCCTCTCTCCCGGACGCTCCCGGCAGACCCCCAGCCGAAGGACTCCCCGCCCCCGCCCCTGCGTTAGACTCGACCGGTCATGCCCCCAGGCCGGTCCGAGTCTCCAACCAGCGGCGCCCCGGCCCGCGGCGGACCGCTGGGCGAGGATCATTTGGTCCACGGGTCAGACGCCCGCTTCGGACCGGTCATCCCGGTGATCGGCCTCGAAATCCACGTCCAGCTCGCCACCCGCACCAAGATGTTCTGCCGCTGCGCCTACCGCTACGGCGCCCCGGCCAACACCCGGACCTGCCCCGTCTGCCTCGGCTACCCCGGCGCCCTGCCGGTGCCCAACCGCCGCGCCGTCGACCTCGCCGTCACCCTCGCCCTGGCGCTCGGCGCCACGGTCCACGAACGCTCGGCCTTCGACCGCAAGAGCTACGTCTACCCGGACCTGCCCAAGGGCTACCAGATCACCCAGCTCGACCACCCGCTGGCCACCGGCGGCGCGATCCCCCTCGCCCCGGCGGCGACCCCGGTCCCAGCCAGGGCGGACGGGCCCGGCGACGCCGCCCCGAGGCCGCCGCGGACGATCGGGCTGGCCCGGCTCCACCTGGAGGAGGACGCCGGCAAGCTGATCCACGACCCCGGTCCGCCGCACGGCGCATCGGACGAGCCGGCGACGCTCATCGACTTCAACCGGTGCGGCGTGCCGCTGGTCGAGATCGTCACCCGCCCGGAGCTCCGCTCGCCGGAGGAGGCCCGGGAGCTGCTCCGGACGCTGCGACACCTGCTCCGCTGGCTCGGGGTGAGCGACGGCTCGATGGAGGAAGGGAGCCTGCGGTGCGACGCCAACCTGTCTCTGCGCCCGCGCGGCGGCCCGTCGTCCCCGGCCGGGCTCGGCACCAAGGTCGAGGTCAAGAACCTCAACTCCTTCCGCCACGTCGCCCAGGCCCTGGCCTACGAGGCCGCGCGCCAGGCGGAGGTGCTGGCTGACGGCGGGCAGGTGGTGGCGGAGACCCGGGGCTTCGACGCCGCGACCGGAACGACCCATCCCCTGCGCGACAAGGAGGCGAGCGCCGACTACCGCTACTTCCCGGAGCCGGATCTGCCGCCGCTCGAGGTGTCCGCCGACCGCCGGGCGGCGCTCGCCGCCGCACTGCCGGAGCTGCCCTGGCGGCGGCGGGCACGCCTGGTCGCCGCCCACGGCCTGCCGCTCGCCGACGCGGTCGTGCTGACCGAGAGCCGGGCCCTGGCGGACTACCTGGAGCGGGCGCTCGGTACGGAGCCGGCCGCCCCGCGGGAGACCGGAGAGCGCGGGCACCGGCCCGGGGAGTCTCCCGGCGACGCCACCGGTTCCCGGCCTCGGGCGATCGCCGCCTGGCTCCGGTCCGAGGTTCTCGGCAGGCTGGGGCAGCCCCCTGAGGCGCTCGAAGGCCTGCTCCCCGCCCGGCACCTGGCCGCCCTGGTCGACCTGGTGCTCGGCGGCCGGGTGTCCCACTCGGCGGCCAAGGAGGTGCTGGCCGCGACCTGGGGCGCCGACGAGGCCCCGGCGGCGGCGTTGACACGTCTCGAGCTCGAGCGCGTGGACGATCCGGCGCGGCTCGGCACTTGGGTAGAGGAAGTCCTGGCCGCGCACCCGGACAAGGTGGCCCGGTACCTGGACGGCAAGACCGGCCTCGCCGAGTTCTTCGTCGGCCGGGTGATGGCCCGCTCCGCGGGGCGCGCCGAGCCGCACCGGGTGCGCGAGCTCCTCGACCGTGCCCTGGACGCCCGCCGCACGGAGCCGGCGCTTTCCCACTGATCCCGAGCTCTCCGCCTCCGAGACCGTATCGAACCTGTCCGAGCCCGTCGTCCCTTCGTCCCCCCCGAACCACGAGATCCGACCCCCCTCCCCGCCGTGATCCAGTTCTTCCACGTCTCCAAGCACTATCCCGGTGGGCAGACGGCGCTCGACGACGTCACCTTCTCCATGCTCCGGGGCGAGTTCGCCTTCCTGACCGGGGCCAGCGGCGCCGGCAAGACCACGCTGCTCCGCCTGATCTACCGCGGCGAGGTGCCGACGTCGGGGCGCATCCTGGTCAACGGGCGCAACGTCTCATCGCTGCCGCGCAACAAGATCCCCTACCTGCGTCGCACCCTCGGCGTGGTGTTCCAGAACTTCCGCCTGATCGACCGCAAGACGGTGTTCGAGAACGTCTCCTACCTACCCCGGATCCTGGGCGCCGACCGGACCGAGCAGCGCCGGGCGGCGCTCGAGGCCCTGGGGCGGGTCGGCCTCGCCCACCGGCTCAGCGCCTTCCCGCCCCAGCTCTCGGGCGGCGAGCAGCAGCGCGTGGCGATCGCCCGGGCGGTCGTGCTCCAGCCGGAGATCCTGATCGCCGACGAGCCGACCGGCAACCTGGACCCCGATCTCTCCTGGGAGATCGTCCGCCTGTTCCTGGAGATCAACCTGCGCGGGACGACAGTGCTCCTCGCGACCCACGACCGGGCGACCATCGAGCGGGTCGGCGGCCGGGTGCTGACCCTCGACTCCGGACGCCTGCAGCGGGACGTGGCCCTGGAGGGGACCACGCCGCCGACCCTGGAGGTGTCGGAGATCGCGCCGTCCTACCCGGCGGAGCCGCGCGGCGGCGAGGACCGGGGTGAGAGCGCAGGCGCCGACGAACGCGACGACACGCCGGCGGAGCCGGACACCCGCGCGCCGGAGGGTACCCCGTGACCTTCCGCCGCGCACTGCTCTACTTCTTCCGCGAGGCGACGACCGGCCTCGTGCGAAGCTGGAAGGTGAGCCTGGTCGCGGTCGCGACGATCGCAGTCAGCCTGTTCGTCGGCGGCGTCTTCCTGGTGGTAGGCGGCAACCTCTCCCAGGTCGCCGAGCGCGCCCGCCAGGACGTGCGGGTGGTGGTCTACTTCGAGCCGGCCCCGGCTTCCACCGGGTCCTCCACCGAAGATTCCGGTACCACCGATCAGACCGAGGCCATGGAGGTGCTGGCGAAAGAAGCCGCGACCCACCCCTGGGTCCGCGGCACCACCCTGGTCTCCGCCGACGAGGCCCGCAAGCGCTTCGTGGAGATCTTTCCCGGGCTGGCGGGGCTGCTCGAGCGTGACAGCGAAGCACTGCCACCGTCGGTCGAGATCTCCCTGGCGCCCGACGCGGCCTCCGCCCCGGGCTACGCCGCGTGGGAAGAGACCCTCCACCAGGCGTCCGGCGTCTCCATGGTCGACGACGACCGGGAGTGGATCAGCCAGCTCCGGGCGTTGGTGGCAGTGGTTCGGGGGCTCGGCCTCGCCCTCGGCGGCATCCTCCTCGGCGCGGCGGTGTTCACCATCGGCAGCGTGATCCGCCTGACGACCTACCTCTACGAGGAGGAGATCACGATCATGCGGCTGGTCGGTGCGACCGAGTTCTTCATTCGCGGGCCGTTCTACACCGAGGGGTTGATCCAGGGGCTTCTCGGCGGGACGGTAGCGGCCGGGGGGCTGTGGGTGGCGTTTCAGGTGGCGGCGGCGCGAATGGAGGGGGCCCTGCTCGGCTCGCTGGCCTTGGCGAAGCCGCCGAGCGTCGAGGAGCTGCTCCTTCTGGCGGGGCTCGGGGCCGCGGGTGGGCTGATCGGAGGCATCATCTCGTTGCGCGGTGAGAACCTGGGCGAGCCCCCGCTCGACGAGGCCTGAGCGGAGCGAAAGGCCGAGGACGAGCGATACGGAGAACGGCCGCGGGGAGTCTGCCGAGCGAGAGCCGAGGCGTCTGCCGAGAGCCGTGCGGGGATGACGGCGCCCCACCAGATAGTGCGACGGCGCGCGAACTGGGAGGCTCCGCCCAGGCCACCATCACCAACGCGCCGACCTGCTCGAGTCTTGCCATGCCGTCCGCCTTCATCGACGAGCAATGCGAGCAGATCCAGGAGATTGCGTCCCGACACGGCGCCCGCAATATCCGTGTCTTCGGCTCGATCGCCCGGAGTGACGCGGGCGCGGAGAGCGATCTGGATCTCCTGATCTCCCTCGAAGACGGCCGGTCCTTGCTGGACCTGGTGGAGCTCAAGCAGGACCTCGCGTCCGCTCTCGGCCGGCCCGTGGACATCGTGACCGAACGCTCCCTCTCCCCGCACCTGCGGAACCAGGTTCTGGGCGAAGCGGTCCCGCTGTGAACCGAGACTCCCCCACTGCGGATGCCAGCTCCTATGCTAAGTGAACAGACCAGGGCCATAGAGGTGCTTGCCATACGCTAGACGTACCGTCCATGGTCACGGGACAGGCACCGAACGGTTGGTTTGCGTCCAGCTCTCGGCACAAGCGACCACCTGCCATGAAGACTCGTCATTTGCCATGCACGTGCATGCATGTCAAGATTCTTGCATGAGAACCACGATCGAGATCCCGGACAGAACCCGGGCCAAGCTCCTGGAGCTCGCGGCACGGCGCGGCGAGAAGGGGTTTTCTGCAATCGTCCAGGAAGCGCTGGAGGAGTACTTTCGGGCCGAAGAGGAGCGAGCCGCGAAGGTCGACCGGGCGTTGGCGGCCCTCGGGAGCTTCGAGCCGGCTGAAGCGGATCGGCTCGAGCAGGAGATACGCGAGCTCCGGCGGAGCTGGCGGTGATCCTGGTCGACACAGACGTTCTGATCGACGCGCTCAAGGGACGCGACCCGGCCCGGACGCGCGTAGCCGACGGCCTGCGCCAGGATGGTCTGGCGACGACCACGATCTCGGCGTTCGAGCTGAGCTCCGGCGCACGGAGTGACAAGCAGGTCCAGGCGATCGCGGCCCTGCTCGCCCCAATGCGCGTCATCCCGTTCGATCTCGATGCCGCGCACGCGGCGGCCGACATTCGCCAGAAGCTCGAAGCGGCCGGAGAGCCTATCGGGATGGGTGACTACCTCATCGCCGGCGTCGCGGTCAGCCGTAGCCTCCCGCTCCTGACCCGCAACAGGAAGCACTTCGACCGCGTCCCCGACCTCCGCCTGGCCGATCTCTGAAGTCCTCCCACGCCCGCGCCCTCTCGTCAGCGACCCAGAGAGATCTCGAGCCGCAAGCCGGTGACGGCAGCCCAGCGGCGCAGGAAGCGGACGGTGGGGTTGGCGTCCCAGCGCTCGGCCTGGGCGACGGCCTGTTGTGAGCAGCCCAGCCGCTCAGCGAGCTCTGCCTGGGTCAGCTTCGCCCGCTCGCGCGCCTCGCGGAGAAGGTAGCCGGCGGGGGAGTCTTCCCACGAAGGGAGCCGTCCCCAACGGCGCAGGGCGGCCCACTCGATGTAGTCGCGCGGCCGGGTGCGGCGGACGGTCGCCGGGAGCTTTGGAGGCTCTCGCTCCGGGGGTGCGACGAAGGTTCTCATGTCGGAATCTCGCGGGACCATCCTTCGATCTCTTCGGTGCTCGGCTCGCGGTCGCCCAACTCGTGGACGAACTGCTGAAGCCGTTCGAGGCCCTCTGAGACCTCACTGCTGGAGGCCAGGGCTCGGAGCGTCGCCGAGCTCAATCTGTCGCCCAACTGGCGGTGCAGGAGAAAGGCGGCCGCCCCGTCGACGCTCGACTTCCAGTGCACCCAGGCCGCCAAGCGGTCGACCAGAACCGCTTCAGGAGCGAGGACCTTGACTCGAAGATCCTCCACCTGGATCTCATCCACGCCGGCCCCCTCGTCGAGCGCCGATGCCGGAAGCTGGATGATGCTCTCGAAGGAAGCCGCGCTCACAATGCATTGATTGTATCACCTCCAAAGCGCGCTCGAGCTGGTGGAGGACCTGGAGGCGGGGGTGAGCCTCCGCCCGGTCGATCCGCTTGACGTTGTACGCGTTGCATTCTACGATCTTCGGATAGTCAAGTCGTTCCGGTCCAAGCGGACCGAGAAGCTCTTTCGAGGTCGTACCGGCCTTCAGGGCCTTCGAACGCCCGGCGCGTCGCAAGCTCCTCCTCTTGCATCGCGCCAAGGACCTTGGGGACCTGGCTGCACTACCCGGCAACCGCCTGGAATCGCTGAAGGGCGACCGGGCGGGGCAGCACAACATCCGGATCGACCAACAGTGGCGGATCTGCTTCGTGTGGCGGGAGGGCGACGCCTACGACGTGGAGATCGTCGACTACCACTGAGGTGGAGATGGTGATGGCAGCACAACGGCTAGAACCGATTCATCCGGGCGAGATCCTTCGCGAGGAGTTCATGAAGCCTCTCGACCTGAGTGCTCACGCGCTGGCGATGGCGCTGCGGGTGCCGGCGACACGGATCGGAGAGATCGTGCGGGGACGGCGCTCGATCACACCCGACACCGCTCTGCGGCTGGCACGATATTTCCGGACCAGCCCGGACTTGTGGATTGGCCTTCAGGCAGAGTATGACCTGCGTCAGGCCCAGCGGCAGCTCGCCCAAGAGATCGATCGTCAGGTGGAGCCTCGACCTGCCTGAGATCAGACTGAAGCCGGCTTCCCCTCTCGACCCCTCTCGACGATGCGCCGCGTCAAGACCACCCTCTCGATCGATTCCGGGCAAGGGCTTGCGCACCGCCGATGGGCTCAGGTGACACGTCCTGTCCACCCGGCCCGACTGGCCTTCGGAAGAGGGACAAGCGGATGAAGGCCTCAGCGTTGCAGATTCCAGCCGCCTGGGAACCGGTGACCCGGGCCTCGACGGAGACCCGCTCGATGGTGGGGGAGGCGCCGCCGATCGTATGAAGACCGGTCACGCCGTAGTTGATCTCCGGATCGTTGCAGTCAGCGGTTGCTCGGACCGCCACGTCTACCAGCCGGGGCGAAGGCGGCCGCGTCGAAGCCGTCCAGCCGGTCGGCGTTCAGATTGTCGACGCGCTCGGAGGATGCGACCTCGAGCGGCGGCCCGGAGGCGGCTTCCGAGACCAGCTTGCCGTCGACCCGGAGGTCGCCGGCGATCCACCGGCCCACCAGGAACGCCCTCACCGCGCGTCCCTGGCGGGCCGAGGAGTCACGGACAGCCCGCCGGCTTCGTTCCGTCGAAGACCGTCACCGCGCCCGTGAGCGTGCCCACCTCCGGGATGAAGATGATCCGCGGCGCCCGCACGACGACGCCGGCACCGCCCGCGCTGAAGAAGAGATTCGGCCCCACCGTGATCGAGTTGCAGGCCTCATAGGTCGCCGCCGCGCTCAAGGTCTCGTTCGCCAGGACCAGGTCGGTCGGCGGACCGCCGCCGGACTGGACGTAGGTCACGGAGGCTGAGTGCGCGCTGGCGGGCATGACCAGGGCGTTCGAGGTCGACGTGCTGCCGTCGTTGCTCGTGCCGCTCCAGCCGCTGACCTGCCACCCGCTGTCCGGGCTCGCGGTGAGACCGATGCTCTCCCCAGAGTGGTAGCTCCCGGATGAGCAGCCTGACGAGCTCGCCGGGTTGGCAACCGGGTCCGCTCCCGAACCGGAGTGACCGAGGGTCAGTGCATAGCAGGACGAGTCCTTGTTGACGACGATATACACACCGCCGGGGTACGGGCTCTCGTCCGGATCGTCGGAAGAGACGAGCAGCCTGCGAGTCGACTGCCCCGTGGGCGCCAGGTCGAAGTCCACGGAGACGGTCACCTGCTGAGAGCCTCCCGCTGCGACCGAGAACGGAGCGTCCGGCGACCAGGAGATCCATGCACCCGAGGAGTCGAGAGCCATCGAGCTGACCTGCAGCTCCGAGCCGCCGTCGTTGTAGATGGTGAAGCTTTGGGAGCCGTTGGACGAGGGGCTGCAGCCGGGGAGGGTGAACGTCCCCACCCGCGTGTGCCAGTTGGCGCTGCTCGTGGTCGGAAGGTACTCGGTCGTATACCAGAAGGTGCAGTCGTCCGCCGGGTCGATCTCCATCGAGGAGTAGTCTCCCCAACGCGCCGCGCTGTGGGTCTGTGAACCGGTGCCGGCGTAGAGCAGCTCTTCGGTCTGGAGGGTGCCGAGGGTGTCGCCGGCACTCCGCGCGGCGTAGTAGATCGAGGGATAGTGAGTACCATCCCCTCGGCTGTACCCGATGGCGAGGCCGCCGGAGCCGTCCAACGCGACGCTCGGCATCCAGCGGTCGATGGCGTCCGGTGACTGGGTTCCCTGCTGGTAGAGCGACCAACCGCTCCCGGTGTTTCGGAGCTCGAACCAGCGCGGTGCCGCTCGGATGCCGGAAGAGGACACGTTGACGGTCCAGGAGCCGACCAGGGCCTCGTGGTCGCCATCGTTGCGGTAGACCAGGCGCTGCATCGGCCACCAGGAGGCACTGTCGATCCCCTGGCTCGTCCCCGGCTGGGGAATGCAGTTCGAGACGAAGAAGCCACAGACCGTCCAGTTGAACTCCGCAAGGCCACCCGCGGGGGTGAACGACTGGGCCATAGTGAAGGTGGAGTTGGCGGGGGTCGTCCAGTCGACGTCGAACTCCCAGAGGTCGAGCGAGTCCGTGGGTGGCGAGTTGAAGTACGGCTCGCCGCCGTCACGGAACGTGTAGAAGAGCCCGGGGCTGCCCGCTGGAGGACCGGTCGCTCCGTCCACGTCGGCGGGCATCATCAGGTTGTCGAAGCTCTGGAAGAACTGAACCGGCCGAGCAGACGCACCGATCAGCATGTTGGCCCGGTCGAGCGCGAACACGTCGTACTGCCCCTTGAGCCCGGAGTTGGTTCCGAAAAAGTACGCATTGTTGTTCGCTTCGGGCCAGACGCCGACCTTGTAGTAGTCGGGGAAGCGCGGGGTCACGACCTCGTAGAGGTAGTAGGAGCCGGTGGGGTCCGCGGTCTGTGACACCGCGAAGCAGACGGATTGGTGGTTCGAAGCCACGGCAAACTGCGTCAGGACGAACCGGTCCGCCTGCTGGTCGTAGAGGAAGATGGCGTCGCCGGAGTTGTCGGTCTCGCAAGGGCCGCCGAACCCGGACCAGAGCGTGTTGGTGACCACCGGTCCGGCGAGGAGGCTGCCCGCCTTGTCGTAGATCGCGAACGAATCGTTCACCACCTGGACGTAGTGGTTGGGGCCGACGGCGCCCTCGGTGTCCGGTGGCAGGACCCCCTGGACGTTGCCGATCCCCTCGAAGGTCAGGTTGGGCGACGGCGTGCTCGTCGTCGGACCTCGCCTCCCCGCCAGAGGGTCGTCGACCTTGGGGGTCGTCGTGCCATAGCGGTGGCCGTTCTCGTCGACCACCGTCTCGTGGCGAGGCGGGTTCACCTCGCCGACCTCCCTGCTCGCCTTGGCCCGGATGACCGGAAGTGCCGTCACCGCCGTGCTCGACACGGGACCGACGACCGGCAACGTGTACGGGCCGCGGCGGACCCCGTCGCCGCCTCCAGCGCTCGTGGGGCGAGCGTCCGATCCCGGGGGCGAGAGCACGGCTTCCTGGATCGCGGTGGCGCCGTTCCGGCTCCTGTACCCCTCCCAGTGGCGGTTCCCGTCGTCTGGCTTGCGCAGCCCCGCGGCCACCATGCGCGATTCCAGAGAGTGACCGGCCGGCAGGATGCCGAGCCGCGGCCCATAGTTCGTGCCGGCGACCGTGACCTCCATCGTCGGTTCGGACCGGGCCGCGAACAGCTCCGCCACCGAGGAGTAGCGCTCGCCGCCCCGGGGCTCACCCGCTCCGAGGGTGACCCGAAAGTCTCCTCCGGCAATCGCGACCTCCGGAAACCTCTCGGTAAAGAGCGGCTCGTCGTCGTCGAAGTAGGTGATCTCGACGGGAAAGCTCCCGCTCAGCGGCTCCCCGTCAGCGCCGACGACATGACCCTCATAGCCGGCCCTTTGCGCCTGCTCCGCGAAGAAGGCGTCGTAGCCCTGGCCGTCGATCCGCGGCTTTCCCTGCCCCGCTCCCCCGTGGAGACCCGGCGAGCCGGCGGAAGCCTGTACGCCCGTCGCGACCGGCGCATCGAACGTCAGGGTCAACGGCTGGATGCGGATGTCCGGGTCGCAGATCGTGCTCGGGATCGAGACGATGATGGTGTTCGAGTCCGTGCTGCCGGAGGAGTTGTTGGCCCGGACGTAGTACGAGTAGCTCTGGCCTGCTACCAGACCGGCCGAGTTGTAGAAGGTGGTGCCGGTGATCCCGGACGCGTACAGAGCGCTGTCCCGGTAGACGTCGTAGCTGGTGGCGCCGCTCGAGCTCGTCCAGTCGAGGCGCACAGCGGGCGAGGGACCGGGAGGATCGGTGTCGCAGACCGGGGTTTCGTTCGACAGCGTGAAGCTGCCCGGTGGACCGTCTCCCGGGACGTCATAGTTGTGGTACGCGTCGTTGTTGCTTTCGTTGGCTTCGGTGACGGTACCGTTCGGGTCCAGCTCACCGTGGAGGGTGTGGAGCCCCGGCGCCAGGGTGATCGAGGAGTTGCACGACCCGACCCACGAGCCGGGGGAGAGCGTCGTGGTCGACGAGCAGAGAATCGTCGAACCGTTGATCTCGAGCTGCCAGATCTTGCCGGTGACGTCGGCCGTGCCGTCGATCGAGAAGGTGAAGTGGGGGTAGAGGACGTCGGTGGACGTCGGGTTGTCGATGATGTTCCCCGCATTGTCCGGCTGATCCCGGAAGAAGACGTCGGTCGCGACGAGATCGGTCTGGCTCGGAACCAGCTTCTCGATCAAAATGTCGTCGACGTAACTCCCCTCGTAATTATTCACCGACGAATCGCTGACGAAAACGAAAGCGAACCAGACGCTCGAATCCCCGGTGAGATCTCCCACGGTGGGAACGTTGGTGAGGTCGAGCTCGCGCAGACTCCAGTCGGTGTTCTGGGTCAAGCGATAGCCGTTGAAGTTCGAGCCGTCGCTCGAGGCTCCCCAGAAGAAGTAGTCGTACGGGATGTCCGGACGCTCTGTCTCGCTCCAGACCTCGAACTCCGCGCGGGCCTCGGAGGCATCGGAGAGATCGAACGGGCCGAAAATCATCCAGCTCGTCATGTCGTTGTCGTAGTTCCCGCAGTCCGGCTGATCACCGACGTCGGCCGACCAGGCCGACCACGATCCGCTGTAGGACCGGCAGCTCAGGTCGTCCCAGTAGTCGTCTCCACTGGCGGAGTTGTTGTCGTAGACCACCCATCCGTTGTCGTCGGGAAAGCTCCCCTCGACGTCCTCGAACAGAATGGTCGTCCAACCGGGTGTCGCCTGAGCGTGGGCTCCGGCCGAGCTTTTCGGAGGATCTGCCTCGCCGAGCTCGCCCCCTGCGGGGGCCGCGTCGACCCCGCCTGGCAGCGTCATCGTCATGGCCTCTTCGAATGTCGTCTCGACTTGGCGGTCAGGGGGTTGAAGCAGGGTAGAGCTTCCATCCTGGGCGACCACGGACGACACGGCAGATGTGCAAAGCAATACAAGGACGGACCCCGCCCGGACGATGACACTGGACAATCTCATGCTCCCCCTCCATCTCTTCGGTACTCAATGACGGGCAAAAATTACAAGAGCCCGCAATCCCCCCGCTGCCGCCCACTCAGAACGTGAGAATTGCCTCGGGACGATTTCAGTGAATTTCCGCAATGCACTATACCCCACGTTCTCCGAAGCCGTCCCTCGAACGGGTCGGTGTGCGTCTTCTGGGAAGCACAGTCACACGCCCGGACCTCCTCGGTCTGGAGCGCGATGGCGCCGCCGGAGAGGATCGTGCAGCGTAGGGCCCCCCTTGACACGCGAATATTGCCCGGGTAAAAATCTGCCGCCATGGAGACGAGCTCGTACACCGCGTTCGACGCCCACTGCCGCATCGCCTCCGGCCCGCTGGCCGAGGTGGCGCTGGTCGTCAAGGAAACGACCGAGGGACAGCGGCCCCATGACGTCTTGGTGTTCGACGACGCCACCGGCCGGGTGGTCGACCTGTACCTGGTCGGCTCGGCCGAGGAGGTCGCCGCGCGCTATGCCGCCGAGGCGACGCCCAAACAGACCACCGAGGGCCCGAAGGCACCGCCCGAGCCGGCCAGGCGCCGCGGCCCCGGCCGCCCGAAGCTGGGCGTGGTGGGGAGAGAAGTAACGCTCCTGCCGCGTCATTGGGACTGGCTGGGCTCGCAGCCCGGCGGCGCGTCGGTGACCCTGCGCAAGTTGGTGGAGGCAGCGCGCAAGAAGGGCGCCCAGGCCGACCGGGTGCGCCGCGCCCGGGAGGTCGCCTACCGCTTCATGTCGGCGATGGCCGGCGACCTGCCCGGCTTCGAGGAGGCGACCCGGGCGCTCTTTGCGGGCGATCGCCCGAAGCTCGAGCGGGAGACCGAGGGTTGGCCCGCGGACGTGCGCGAGTACGCCCTCGGGCTGGCCGCCGGAGCGTTTTCCGAGACCGCCTGACGAACCGCCTGACGAACCGCCTGACGAACCGGGCGAGGCTCCTTCGCCTGCCCGGCCCTCATGCAACCTGACACTGAAAAACCGGGCTCTGACGAGAGATGGACCCCCGATTCCCCGACACCCTCGCTGCGCTCCCCTGAGCGCGAGGACCGAAGACCATGCGTGACATGACCGAAGGCTCCATCCCGAAGCACCTTCTCCGCCTGGCGGCGCCGATCGCCGCGGGGATGATGTTTCAGACCCTCTACTACCTGGTCGACCTCTACTTCGTCTCCCGCTTGGGGGAGGCGGCGATCGCCGGCGTCAGCACCGCCGGCAACCTCCAGTTCATCACCATCGCCCTGACCCAGGTGCTGGGTGTCGGCACCATGACGCTGATCGCCCACGCGGTCGGCCGCCGCGACCCCGACGACGCCAACCTCGTGTTCAACCAGAGCCTGGCGCTCGCCGCGCTCTGCGGCGGGGCGACGCTGATCGGCGGCTACCTGCTGATCGGGCCGTACATGCGCACCCTGGGCGCCGACGCCGCGACCGTGGCGGCCGGCACCGCGTACCTGCGCTGGTTCGTGCCGGGGATGGCGCTCCAGTTCGCCCTGGTGTCGATGGGCTCGGCGCTGCGCGGCACCGGCATCCAGGCGCCGACGATGGTGGTCCAGATCATCGTGGTGGTCCTGAACGCGATCCTGTCGCCGATCCTGATCGTCGGCTGGGGGACCGGCCATCCGCTCGGAGTCGTGGGCGCCGCGGTGGCGACCTCGTTCTCGATCGCGGTCGGCGTGGTGCTGATGACGATCTACTTCCGGCGGCTCGAGAAGTACGTCGGCTTCCACCGGCACCTGCTCCGGCCCCGCCTCGCGGTCTGGTGGCGGATGCTCCGGATCGGCCTGCCGCCGGGCGGCGAGTTCGCGCTGATGTTCGTCTACCTGGGAGTCATCTACTGGGTGATCCGCCACTTCGGTGCGTCCGCCCAGGCCGGCTTCGGCATCGGATCGCGGGTCATGCAGGCGATCTTCATGCCGGCGATGGCGATCGCGTTCGCGGTCGCGCCGGTGGCGGGCCAGAACGTCGGCGCCGGGCACCAGGACCGGGTGAAGAAGACCTTCCGTTCCGCGGCCCTGATCGGCGCCTCGGTGATGCTCGTCTTGAGCCTGCTCTGCCACATCCGGCCGGAGCTCCTGGTGCGGGCGTTCAGCACGGACCCGGACGTGCTCGCGGTCGGTGGCGAGTTCCTGGCGATCATCTCGTGGAACTTCGTCGCCTCCGGGATCATCTTCACCTGCTCGGGCATGTTCCAGGCCCTGGGCAACACGATCCCGTCCCTGCTGAGCAGCGCCTCGCGCATCGTGAGCTTCGCCGTCCCGGCGCTCTGGCTCTCGACCCGGCCCGGCTTCGAGCTGCGCCACCTCTGGTACCTGTCCGTGGCGACGGTGCTGCTCCAGATGACCATCTCGCTGCTGCTGGTCCGGCGCGAGCTCGGGCTACGGCTGGACGGCGGAGCCCCGGCGGCGGCGGTTCCGGGGATGGTGCCCGGAATGATGGAGGCGCCGGTGGAAGCGGAGCCGGAGCCCGAGATGTGACCACCCGGGGCGCGCGGCGCGGATCGAAAACCCCGGTCCGCGCCGCCGTCCCGGCGCTGCTCAGGGCTGGAGCGGCAGGGTGGCGCCGGCCTCGAAGCCGACGCCTTCGGGCAGGGGCAGCAGCCGCTCGGCCTGGTGGATCTCCTCGACCCGGAAGACCGCCGGGCCGCCGGCCTCGTGGTAGCGGACTGCTCGCATCGTGGTTCCCATGAGGCCGATGCTAACGCGTCCTCCGCCTCGTGCCATCACCCTTCTCCGCCGCTTGTGCTATATTGATTAAGTAGCTTAGCCAACCTGGTTTCAGTAACAAATGGCGAAGGCCGGTACCCGAGCGGCCCCGTCTCCGCCCAGTTGCAGGCTGTCCTCTCCGAGGCGACGAGGCCCTCCGCCGTGCCCTCAACGACAGGAGGTCAGCCATGCCCGGAAAGCCCTACCGGAGTCGCCCGTTCCTGGCGGTCTCGGCGTTCGTCGCGCTCCTGCTGGCAGCCGCCGGCTCGGCACCCGCCGCCGATCACAACGATCCCAACTCGGTCAACTCGATCTTCTCCGACATCCCGCCCAGCGCCGCCGACCTCTACGACATGTTCGGCTGGCCCGCCGACGACCGGAGCGACGGCGACAAGGTGGTGCTGGCGCTGACCTTCGCGTCGATCCCCCGGGCCGGGGAGCTCGACCACGACATGCTCTACCGGATCCTGGTCTATCCGGCGCCGCGGGTCGGCCGGCCCCTGGGCGCCGAGGGCGAGCACACGCTCAAGGCGCTGCTCTCCTACGCCAAGGCGGTGGAGAAGAAGTACAACTCCGAGCACGCGGGCGAGATCCGCGTCACCGTCGACGCGGACGGCCGCGCCCACGTCCACTTCCGGGGCTTCGCCGGCGGCGACATCACCCAGGTGGTCGACACCAACCGGGTGGTCACGGTGGGCGCGCCCGGCGGCCAGGAGGTGAAGCTCTACATCGGCGGTCGCGACGACGCGTTCTTCAACGACCTGCCCGGGTTCTTCCGCTCGATCAATTACGCGCCGCAGTTCTACCACGTGCCGCTGGCCTGGGCGGACAAGCGCGAGCTGCCCATCCCGAAGACCCTGATCGAGCTCGAGGGCAACAGGCTGTTCAACTTCGACCCGGCGAAACCGCTCCTCGGCCAGGGTGTCAAGGAAGACCTGCCGCCGGGGCCGTACACCTGGAGCGGCGACCGCTTCAAGAAGGACGAAAACGGCAACTACCGCTTCGTCTACAGCGGCCGCGACGCCCAGGCGGGCCGCAACATCAACGCCATCATCGTCGAGATGCCCTTGGGCTTCGTCACCAAGAACCCGGAGCGCGACCGCATCGTCAACGCCTGGGGCGAGAGCTGGGTGCTCAAGGCGTCGAGCAAGATCGAGACGATCCCCGACCAGCAGCGGCGCGGCTTCTGGGGGACGATCAAGTCGTGGTTCCACCACCCGTCGGCAGACGACGAGCTGGCGGCCGAGCTGAGCCTCTACAAGCGGGTCGACACCGACGGCCTGCCGTTCGCCGACGCCGCCTTGAGCGAGCGCGAGGACAGCCGCCAGCTCGGCGCCGACAACATCAAGCTGGCGCGCCACTTCGTGATCCGCTTCGGCCACCTGGGCTGGGGGTTCGGGCCGTCGATCTCCGCCCTCGGCCTCGGCACCTGCTTCGACCACGACAGCTCGCCGATCTCCGTGGTGCGCAACTACAAGCTTGCCACGGAGGCGTTCCCGCGGGTCAAGAAGTGCTTCTTCCAGGAGCTCAACATGCCGGACGACTCCTGGAACCCCAAGAAGCTCGACATCAAGCTCCGGCGGCCGTTCGAGGTCTTCATCCCGAACGTCAACTCGATCGACATGGACACCACCGGCACCTGGCCGTTCGGCCGTCGCCCGGAGGACCAGGTGGCGACGCGCTTCCTGTCGATCTTCCTCGACCAGGCGGCGGGCTGCGGCGGCGGGCCGTGCACGCTCGAGACGCTGGGCGACCAGGCGCTGTGGGACAGCGCGCCGATCGAGCCCAAGACGCCGCCCAACCCGCTCGAGAACGACGTGCCGTTCCTCGCCGAGTTCCCCTACCTGGCGGAGGCCCATTGAGACCGGCGCGGCGGCGGCCCGCGGGGTCCCTTCTCGAAGTGACCAGAGGGGCCGGAGTGATCGGAGTGGTCGCGGCGATCGGGGCGGCGCTGCTGACGGCGGCGGTGCCGCCCGCCCTGGCCGCCCCCGTCCGCGCCGAGCAGACGGCCCACCCCAGCGCCTATCAGGAAGATCTCGCCCGCCTCGACCGTGACATCGCCGCCGCGGAGCCCGGCCGCCTGGTCTACGCACGCTACGCCCGGGCCACCCTGACCGGCGACTTCGGCGACTTCGCCCGTGCCGACGAGGAGGTCCAGCGGGCGTTCGCCGAGTCGACCGGAGCGGCCACCTGGCACGACCCGACCGGAGCCCCGCCGGAGGAGCTGCTCCTGTTCCGGGCGACCCTCGACTTCCACCTGCACCGGCTCGCCGCCGCCGAGCGGGCCCTCGGCGCCCTCGACCGCCTGGCGGGGCTCTCCTACGCCCGCCAGCTCACCGCCGACATCGCGCTCCAGGAGGGGCGCTACGAAGAGGCCTCGCGCGCCTACCAGGCCCTGCTCGCCGAAGAGCGGAGCTGGGACCACCTCACCCGGGTCGCCTACTTCGAGTGGAAGACCGGCCACCCGAAGCGAGCCGACGCCCTGTACGCCGAAGCCCAGGAGGATCTGACGGTCAAGCAGATGCGCTCGTTCGCGTGGGTCGAGGTCCAGCGCGGGCTGATCGACTTCGACCGTGGCCGCTACCGGGACGCCCTCGCCCACTACCGCCGGGCCGAGCGCGCCTACTCGGGCTACTGGGTGATCGAGGAGCACATCGCGCAGGTGCTGGCCCGCCTGGGGCGCTCCGAGGAGGCCATCGCGCTCTATCGCCGGGTCGCCGACGAGACCGGCAACCCCGAGTACGTGGCGGCGTTGGCGAACCTGGTGGCGGCCGGCGACCCGGCCGAGGCGGAGGCGCTCTACGGCCGGGCAGACGCCCTCTTCGCGGAGCGCTACGCACTCTTCCCGGAGGCCGCCCTCGGCCACTACCTCCAGGTCTTGCTCAGCCGGCGGCCGATCGGGCCGGATCTCCTGCCGCTCGCCGAACGCAACGTCGCGCTCCGGCCGAACGCGGACTCGAAGCTGCTGCTCGCCCAGGTCTGCGCGACCCTCGGCGACACGGCGCGGGCCCGGGAGCTGGTCGAGGAGATCGAGGCCACTCCGTGGCGGCCCGCGGGCCTCCGAGAGCTCGACCGCAACCTCCACGCGCGGCACGGCCGGTGAGCTGTCGTTGCTCGCCGCCGCTTCGCGACGGCGGCCTCCGCGGAGGGATAGGATCGGCTCTCATGAGCCCGACACCCATTCCGTCCTCGTCCCTTCTCGCTCGCTGCGTCGTCCTGCTCGCGCTCGCCGTCCTCGGCGTCCTCGGCGTGGCCCCCACCTTCGGCCAAGCGGCGCCGCGGGTCTATCTCCGTGGCGCGGTCGGCTGGGAGCAGAGCCGGGACACGACCGTCAAGGATCTCGACTGCGCGAGCACGACACCGCCGGCGCTGTTCGGGTGTGGCGCAGGGGTCGACGGGAAGCCGCTCGGGGCGCGGGGGGACTTCGGCGACACCGCGGCGCTCGAGCTGGGAGTCGGGGTCGAGCTGGGGCGGCGGACGCGGGTCGAGCTGGCGCTCCAGAGCCGGCCCGGCTTCACCCTGGACGCGAACGCCAACTTCCTCGGGGTCTCCGGCGACCAGCCGGTCTCGGCCGACGCCGACTCCCTGGCCGCCTTCGTGATCGGCGCGGTCGACCTCAGCCGGCCCGGCTGGCGGTTCCAGCCGTTCGTCGCCGCCGGCGCCGGCGCGGCGCGCAACACCGTCGACTCGGTGCGCTACGACTTCCCCGGCCTCGGGCTCGATGCCGCCACCGTCGTCCAGGGCGGCACCCACACCGACTTCGCCTGGACCGCCGCGGCCGGTCTCTCCTTCCGCCTGAACGACACCGCGTCGCTGGAGCTTGCGGCCCGCTTCACCGACCTGGGCGAGGTCCGCACCGACTCCGGCACGGCCCGGATCCTCCGCGCCGCGGAGACCTTCGACCTCGACATCGCCGGCACCCGCGCCGACCTCCACGCCACCGGCGTCACCCTCGGGCTCCGCTACCGGTTCTGACCGTCGCGGCCGGCGGCCCACAAGCCGTCTGAAGCGCCGGCCTCGAGGCCGCCCCGCGTCTCACGGACGGGAGGGAAGAACCCGGCCGGGCTCAGCTCATCTCGGCCAGGCTCTGATCGAGTGCCCGGGCGATCGTGTCCATGCCGACGTGGTCGATCACGATCGGCGGGGCGATGCGGAGGTTGGTGTGGTGGGTCTCCTTGGCGTAGACGCCGTGGCCGAGCATGCGCTCGCTCAGGGAATGGCCGTCGACGCCCCGACGGACCTCGACACCGATCAGCATGCCGCGGCCGCGGACCTCCTTGACCTTGTCCGGGTGGCGCGCGGCGACGTCGCGCAGCGCCTTCTGCAGGTAGAAGCCCTTCTCCTTGGACTGCTCCGCCATGCCGCGCCGCTCGAACTCGACGATGGTCAGGAGCCCGACGAACGCCGCCAGCGGGTAGCCGCCGAAGGTGCTGCCCTCGCTGTGGGGCACGAAGACCTCCATCAACTCCTGCTTGCCGCACAGGCAACTGATCGGCAGGATGCCGCCGCCCATGGCCTTGCCCAGGGTGATGAGATCCGGCCGCTCGAGGCCCAGCCGCTGCCAGGCGAAGTTGGCGCCGGTGCGGCCGTAGCCGGTCTGGATCTCGTCGAGGACGAAGAGGGCGTTGTTCTTGCGCGCCAGCTCCTGGACGGCGCCCAGGTACTCGTCCGCCGGGACGATGACGCCCGCCTCCGCCTGGATCGGCTCCAGGATCACGCCGGCGACGTTGCCGTGATTCTCCTCGAACGCCTGCTCCATGGCGGCCAGGTCGTTGAACGGCACGTGCACGGCCCCCGGCATGAGCGGCTCCAGCCCCTCGCGCGACGCCGGGTCGTCCATCAGGCTGGTAGCTCCGAGGGCACGGCCGTGAAAGGCCTTCTCCGCCGAGATGATGATCGGCGTGCCGCGGATCCCCTTCCCCTCCGGACCGCCGTGCTGGTGGCTCCACTTGCGCATCACCTTGATCGCCGCCTCGACGGCCTCGGTGCCGCCGTTCTTGGGCAGGAACATGTCCATCTTGGTGAAGTCCTTGAGCTTCTCGAGCCACGGACCGAGGTAGGTGTGGGAGATCGACCGGGGGATGGTCGCCATCCGCTCCAGGAACCCCTGCACCGCCGGGACGATCACCGGGTCGTTGTGGCCGAAAGGCACGGCCGAGTAGCAGGCGAGACCGTCGACCACCTCCGTCTCGACCGGACCGGCGTCGGTGTCTTTGACGATCTTGAGCATGTAGGGCTTCGAGCCGGCCCCCTTGACCAGCACGCCGTCGAACGGCTCGTAGATGTGCGCCCCCAGCGTGTCGAGCGCGTAGTTGTGGTCCTGGATCGTCCAGTCCCTGAGCGCCTTGCCGTTGATGACGACATCGTCGAGGTCGAGCGGGGTGGTCAGAGTCTGCGGCATGGTCGGTAGCCCTTCCGGTCGTTCGTGATGCCGCACGGCGACCTGGCGCCCTCCAGGTCGGCCGTGCGGGCGTGGGATCGTCAGTCGTGGTGGCCCGGGCAAACGCCCCCCGGGACACCGCTGAATCTACCGCATGGCGGGAGGGGAGGACGAGGGGGCGTCACGGACCGGGGGGCGGGATCAGTCGAGCCCGCCGGAGCGGCGGAAGAGGTCGAGGGTATCGACCATGCCGCTCTCGAATCCTTCGAAGGCGCTGAGCCTTCTCAAGCCCTTGAGCTGGCTCGGATCGATCGACGCGAGCAGCGCCAACCCGGTCGCGGCGTTGCCCAGCCTCGCGTGGCGGAGAATCCCCTGAGCCCGCCTCGAGGTGATCCCCCGAGGCGGCCATCGGTGCACGATCGAGGAGCCGGACGCGGTCGACGCCGTGCCGACCGCGTTCCTCGACCGGCAGGCCGGATCGGAACGAGCCGGCTAGACCCCCTGGCGCCGTCCCCGCATCAGGAAGAACGTCGCCGTCGCCAGCAGCAGGAGCGTCATCACCGCCAGCCCGGTCTCCGTCAGGGTCGGGATCTCGAGAATCGACTGCCGGGCGGCGACGAAGTCTCCGGCGGCGCCGTTGAAGGGCCCGGAGTCGGCGGTGAACGGGCCGCCATAGCTGGTGGCCGCCTTGGGCGCCAGGGCCGCCTTCGAACCGGCCTCAGCAGAGCCGCCGCCGACCGAGCCCTGACTCGCAGCGAGGGCCGTGTCGGTCGCGGTGAAGGAGGCCGTGCCGTACAGCTCCCCTCCATCCAGCGTACCGTAGAAGGTGGGGCCGTCGAACCCCCCGGTGACCTGCGCCATCATCTCGGCCGGGCAGCCCCCCGGGCCGGAGAGCAGCGTCAGCGACGCGGGTCCGGTCCACTGATCGTTGAGGCCTGGAGACAGGTGGAGCGTCCCTTCGAACACGCACGGCGTGCTGGCCTCGACGAGGTAGGCGGTGACCTGGAGTGACCAGTTGCCGGAGAGGTCTGGGGACTGGGCCGCGAGCGGCAGGCAGGCGAGGGTCCAGACGGTGACGAGGGCGACGACACGTGCAGCCGATTTCATGGGAGGCCTCCTTGGAGGAGTGGTCAGGAAAACTACCGGAAAGTATACAGCGCTCGCTCCGAGAGGGAAGCCTCCGGCGACGCTCAGCCGGGCAACACCTCCTTGTACTGCCGAACCATCGCGCGGATGTTGTCGACCGCGGCCTCTCCCAACGAGCGGATCTGCTCGCCCGAGCGGATCGCGGGGGCATCGAGGATCACCTGGACCCGCTCGCCCCCCTTGGCCGCCAGCGAGAAGATCGTCGATCCTTCGAGGGTGTCGCCGCTCTTGAGCGTCACACCGGTGGACTCGGTCAGGGTGCGAACGGCCACCACGTCCCGGTAGAAGAGCTCCCCCATCCGCTCCGCCGCCGTGGTGCCGGTGATCAGGTTGAGGTGGACCTGGTAGTAGGCCAGGAAGCGGTCGGTGAACTGGAAGACCGAGACGGAGTAGGTGGAGTAGAGATAGCCGTCGGCCACCCGCCGGCGGAGGACGAGGGCGGGATCGATGCCCGTCACCGTCTCGCTGTAGAGAGGGCCGACGACGCAGAGCGGATCACGGGTGGTCTCGTCCAGCCCGAGAGCCTCGCTCGATCGCACCTGGATTCGCTGCAGGTCGTCCTTCAGCCAGCCGTCGATCACTTCGGCGTCGACCCGGCCCTCGAAGCTCCGCCGGGCGGACGGGTAGCGGAGGAGGTTGAGGTACTGGGCCTCGTTCATCGGCTCGCCCGGCACGGCGCGCGCCCTGGTCGGAAGCAAGAGCAGAATCGCGGCCCCGGCCGCCGCCGCGAGGGCGCCGGCCCCGAGCTCGCCCGCCACGCTGGAAAGCAGGCCCAGGAAGACCAGGCAGCCTCCGACCACGACGGTCCGTGGATGGAGCACGGGCCGCGGAACGGTGAAGAACTCTCGAATCGTCTTGCGCTTGGTGTCGTCGGTCATCAGGTCCCCTCTTCCTTGATCCCCGCCTCCGCGAGCGCCCGCCGGCCCCGGTCGCCGGGGTTCAGACAGGCGAGGAGCTGCGCTTCGGCGGCGCTCAGCGAAGCGTCCTCGAGCAGGCCGGCGAGCTCCGCGCCGGACGGCGGCGGCTCGCGCACGGAGCCCGGTTGAAAGTAGTCGGCCTTGAGCACCAGGAGCGCCGCAACCGCCAAGGCCTTTCCGTCCTCCGTCGACAGCGCCGCGGCGAACAGCCGGTGCATCTCCTGGGCGGTCTGGAACGGCAACCGGCGGAGGCTCCGCCCACGCGCGAGGGCGATGCCGAGGGCGACGCCGACGAGACCGCGCTCCGGCGCCTCCGAAAGCTCCTGGCGGAGCCCGGTCACGGCGTCGTCGTAGCTCCCCGCCCGGACCTGCGCAAGAGTCCTGGTACAGACCTCGCTCGCCTGCTCCGAACGGCTCTTGCGGAGCTGAAACAGCCCGCCGTCGGGCACCCGGAGGAAGAGGACAGGGACCGCCCACTGAACCGAGCCCTGCCCGCCCGCCCGCATCGCGTGGCGCCCCTCGGCCGCGGCGGCGTCCACCGGGTCCCCGGCGACCAGGCGCTCGTAGAACGTCTGGCTCAGGTCGATCGCGGCGGCGTCCAAGATCGGGAGCTGCATCGCGAGCACCCCCGCGATTCCGCCCTGCGCCAGGGCCGGAGCCAGCCCCGCGTAGGGGCGCCTCGCACCGTCGCCACCCGCGCGGGCCGTCTCGCACGCGTTCAGCACGACCAGCCGCACGGAGGGGAAGTCCTTGAGCACGGCGGCCAGGGAGTCGGCCGTCACGGGATCGAGTCCGCCGTCCGTCGCCTCGAAGGCGAGGACGCCCCGGCCAGTCGTCGCCTCGACCTGCCCGTGCCCCATGAAGTGGACGACGTGGGTTTCACGCTCGAGCAGCGCTCGCCGAAGCGCCCCCAGGGTCGCCGGCTGCACCGGCTGCACGTCGAGACCGGACATCGAGTGGCCGAGGGAGATCAGGTTCTCGCACTCCGTCTCCAGGCTCAGCGGCGGAACGCCCCGCGGTCGAGGCGCCACCACGAGCACGCGCAGCTCCTTGGGGATCTGAACCGGCGTGATCGCGCGGGCGAGCTCCAGGTGCCGGACCACGGGCGTCTTGCGGCTCAGCCCCAGACGGTCGCCGGTCTGCGCCTGGTAGAGCAGCTCCCACGGCAGGGCGTGGAGACCCACCTGCACGGGATCGCCGAGGTCGAGCTTGATCTTGATCCGAAGGCCCTGGACCTCCGCGCGGCTCAGCGCTCCGCGGCAGGAGTCCCAGAGACGCAGAACGTCGCCCGAAAAGATCGCATCGAACAGGGCGGTGCCCAGCTCCTCCTCGCCCCACCCGTCGACGCCAGAAGACGACCGGAACGGCTCCCCGGCCAGATGACGCTCGGTTCCGACGAGGTGTGGAGCCGCCCCGCCACGCGCCAGCACCGCGAACCGCTCGGCGATCACCTGCGGGGGGCACGGCAGCTCCAGCCGGCTCCGCGCCTCCCCGGCCAGGACGCATCGGCCTTTGACCTGGATGCCCTCGGCGGTCTCGGGCCCCAGCTCGACGATGAAGTCTTCGTAGTGCACGGTCGCTCTCCCCGAGCGACCTAGACACGCCGACCCCGCGGACGGGTGAGGCGAGATCGGGATCATCCGTCCATCCCCCGAAGCGCCGCCTCCCGTGTCTACCGCTGATGCAGTGAGCCCGATCCCCGAAAACCCTACGAGGAGCTCTTGATGGACGTGATGAAGAACTTCACGATTCTGTCCAGGCGCGAGCAGTCCACCTGGGTCCCCCCGGTCGAACGGTTCCTGGCCTACCTCCACGGAGGAGAGATCTTCACCCAGACGCTGCCGTACCTGGCGCGGGCGGCTCTGTGCGCCGGAGCCGCCATCGTCGGGGCACTCTGGCTCTCCTGGTGGATCTCCATCTTCCAGGACTACGAGCGCTGGCGACTCGTCATCGCCACGCTCGTTCACTTCATGTTCCTGGCACTCGTCTACGTCTTCGTCCGCGTCGCCTGGCTGCGAATCAACCACCTCCGGCACCTTCCTCAGGAGCCGCTCGTCGCCCTCCGCTCGGTGCCGATCCTGCTGCGCATGACCGCCGAGCTGGGGCTGGTCTTCTCGGTCGCCGCGACGTTCCGATTGTTCTTGATGCCGCCCCCATCCTGGCCCGCGACGCTCGCGGCGGGAGCCTCGCTCGGTGGGCTGGACGACAGCCTTTCCACGGCCGTTGCCTGGCTCGGCGCAGGGGGCCTCCTGTGGGTCGCCCTCGGCTCGATCCTCGGGCTCTTCTTCTTCTACGGCCTGGCGAACGCCATCGAGATCTTCCTGGCGATCGAACAGAACACCCGAAGGCGCAGCGAGAAAGAGCCGCCCCGCGACCAGACGATCCGCCACGGAGAGGCGTGATCCCGCACCGATTCGGAGGACGAACGATGGACCGCTGTCAACACTGCCAACACCTCGTCGCACCGGGGGCTCCGTACTGCTCCGGCTGTGGACGATCCCGGATGATGGAAGGCCTGCTGGCCCCGCGCGAACGCCCCGCCTGGCAGGACGTCGCCTGGCAGGCGGTGACCGCCGTCGGCCTCGCCTGGTTCCTGCTGGTCGCGTGCGTGGCCTTCCTGCGCGAGCCCAAGGCCCTCCGGGTGGCGCGCCAGGCGATCGAGCTCGGGCAGAACGAGAAGATCCAGCAGGCGGACACGATCCTCAACCAGTTCCTCGCCGAGCACCCGCACGACGAAGGTGGCCTCTTTCTGTCCTCGCGGGCAACCGTTCGGCTCGAGGACCTGTCACGAACCGCCAAGCTGCGGGACCGCCTGCGTGAGGAGGATGCCGACCTGCTGGACGAGCTCGACCCCGACCTGGACCAGGCGATCGATGCATCGATCCGCTCTCGCGTCTGCGCCCCCGATCGTCTCCTCGCGTACTACGACCAGACGGACGCCCTGGGCGACGATTTTCGAGACGCCGTGCTCGCCGATATGCAAGACGCCATCCGTCGCTGCGTGCTGTCGGCCGGCGTCGATGGGAAGAGCAACCCGGGGTCCATGGCGGCGAGCAGTGGACCGATGGGCGCCGTCCAGGTGACGGCCGGCCTCGTCGAACGAAAGGTGGACCCGGAGGTCATCCAGAACACCTTTCTGGTTCCACTCCGCACCGCGCTCGGCGAAGGCCAGTACGACTACGCCTCCGCGCTGGCGGTGGTCGCCGTCCTCGCTTCGCCAGAGACCGGTCAGACGCTGGACCCGGCCTTCAAGCACGTCCGAGGGAGGATCGAGGCGTCGATCGCTCGCCTCGACGAGGTCTGCCGCACCATCAGCGAGGCACCCGAGCGGACCGAGGGAAAGTCCAACTGCTTCCCCGTCACGGCGCCGGCCTGGCTGGTCACCTCCCGCGACGGCTGGGGACGGCCCCTGGCCTACAAGCCGCTGGACCCGGCGGAGAAGGGAGTCTGCTTCCGCGGCTTCGAAGTGACCAGCCTGGGCGCCGACGGCCAAGCGACCGACGAGGAAGACGCGGGCCCGAACACCGACATCACCTGCCGGTTCGACGGACACCGCCGCAAGCTCACCACGCCGGACACCTTCTGGCGCCGAAAGTCCTGAACGGACCACCGCCCGGACCGGAGCCGCCACCGCGGACGTTGGCCCGGTCGAGACGGGAGACGGTGGACGGCGGTCGGCGCTCGACCGATCGTCCGATCCTTGACCAAAGCCTACAATGGTCGAGAGATCGGAGGAACCGACGATGAGACGGCTCGCCACAATCTGGCTCGGCTTCGCCCTGGTCGCCACCCTGGCCGGCGATCTGGCCGGCGCGGAAAGGCTCTTCGCCGAGAGTGCGGCGCCCCGGGAGCCCCTGCCCCCTGCGGCGTGCGTCCGGATGTTGCGCTCGGCACGTATCGCCCACATCGCGGGCGACACGGCGGCCGAGCTCGAGTCGCTCCATGCAGCGGCCAAGGCGTTCCCCGGCGAAATCGCACCGATCTACGCCCTGCTGGCCTATGACCGCGATCACGGCCTGCCGCACGAGGAGCGCCCCCGGCTCGAGGCGGAGCTGGAGAGGACCCTCGCCGATCTCGACCGCCCGCTGCCGACGTCGATCCTCCGGCAGGTCGCCCGCGATCCCGAGACCAGCATCGAGCTGATCCGCCAGATCGAGACCAACCTCGAGAAGCGGGTGCCCGCGGACGGGGGCGATGCGCCCGACTCGCTGCTCGCCTTCCAGGCCGAGCTCCAACACCGCCTGGGGCGCGACCAGGATGCGGCCCGGACTCTCGGGCGCCTGTGGCGGCGGACCGGCGACGAGGCGACGGCGTGGAACCTCTTCCGGCTCGACCTCGAGCTGGAGCGCTGGCCCGAGGCGCTGGAGATCCTGGAGAAGCACGAGGATCTGCAGGAGGGCCTCTGGTCGACCCACCTCCACCTGCTCGCCAGAGCCGGCCGCACGGACGAGGCCCTGGCGCTGGTCGATCGTTACCTCCAGAAGCTCGACGCTGACGCAGAGGACGGGGCCTCGGACGCCACCGGCGAAGACACCGCGGCGCTGGACGTGAACGATGGTGCGGACAGCTATGCGAACACCGCGGCGGTGCGGACGATCGAGGATCTCGCCTGGAGCTTCCGGGACGCCGGAGACGACGCCGAAGCGGAGAAGCTCTTTCGCCGCGCCCTGGCCCGGAAACCGGACGACCCGCACCTGGAGGCGATTCTTCTGCACCTCTACTCGAGCGGCGAGGAACGGCAGGC
Organism: uncultured Acidobacteriota bacterium; assembly: GCA_963843755.1. Classification (GTDB taxonomy): domain Bacteria; phylum Acidobacteriota; class Thermoanaerobaculia; order Multivoradales; family DATKCC01; genus CAWJLS01. The sequence goes on along the minus strand of CAWJLS010000004.1, from coordinate 235,231 downwards.
GCAGGCCGAGGAGGTGGCCCGGGCCTGGAAAGAGGAGCGCGACCCGCAGGCGCTCCTCGACGAGGGAACCCAACGGCTCGCGGCGGGTGACGCCGAGGGCGCCGTGGACCTGCTGGCCCGGGCCGCGCCACAGTTCCCGCGGACCGAGGCGCCCTGGTTCAACCTGGGCATGGCCGCCTACCGGCTGGAGAGCTGGACCCAGGTGGACACGGCGCTCCAGCGCGCCGCCGAGCTCAACCCGGAGCGGGCGGCCTCCTTCTTCTTCCGCGGCGTCGCGCTGACCCATCTCGACCGCTGCGGCGACGCGGTCGCGGCGCTCGAGAAGGCGCTGGAGCTCGACCCGGGCAGGACGCAGGCCCACTACTATCTCGCCGAGTGCTATCGGACCCTGGGCCGCCCGGACCTGGCGGAACGGCACCGCAAGCTCTACGAAGCGGCGAGCTCCGGCTGATCCTCCTCCGCTGTCAGAAGGTCCTGACGTACTCCTGGAAGGGGCGGTTCAGCTCCTGCGGCGAGAGGCCGTAGACGGTTTCGAGCGCCGCCGCCGCCGGGTATCCCTCGGTGAGATAGAGAACCAGGGTCGGGAACTGCTCGTCGGCCCAGCCCGGCTCGCCGTGGCGGAGGAAGTGCACCAGGAGCCACGACAGGGCGTAGTGCAGGGTGACGTCGCCCCCGTAGAACGTCTCCCGGTTCATGGCGAGGAGATCGGCGGGGGTCGCCACGGTGCCCTTCCGGACCGCCAGTCGCACGTCGCCGAGGGTCCAACCGGCCTGGGTCTTCCAACGGAAGGCCCCACGCAGCCGCTGATCGATGACGTACTTGCCTTCCCGGACGCTCCCGAGGACCAGGTGTCCCTTGTGGATCTCCGACTTGCCGAAGTACGAGGCGAAGCCCTCGGCGAGCCAAGGTGGAGGACGAAACCCCGGACGATCCAGGTAGCGGTCCATGTAGGCGTGGACCGCCTCGTGGACCATGAGGCCGAGCAGGTCGTCGACGTCGCCGGTCTCCAGGTGGAAGGCGAGGAACCCCGGCGCGGCGTAGAAGCCGTTCGCCCACTCTGCCGCGCCCACCTGGGAGACCAGGGCCGAGAACGACGCGCTCTTCCAGTAGACGTAGACCACCAGCTTGTAGTGGTCCGGATAGGGCGGGACGTCGGGCTGAAACGTCTGATCCAGGAGGGTGAAGACCGCTTCCAGGTTGCGGGCCAGGGTCTCGGCGGTCCCGGCATCCGGCGCGTCGCTGATGACCACGAACCGCGCGGAGTCCGCCCGGCGGCGGTGGCTGGTGTCGAGGTACGGCTCGGCCAGGCTCGCCAGGTGTTTGAGGTACTTGGCCTGCTGGTCGAACGGCAGCGTGAAGATCTGCTCCAGGCTCGACGCGCTCTCGAACATCGGCCCGAGATCGGAGGTCCCGCTCGGCGGAAGTCCCGCCTTCTCCTGGAACTTGATGGTCCAGCGGAGGGTCGACTCGACCGTCTCGCCGTCCTTCCACGCCGGCGCGTAGCGCCAGCTCCCGAGGGTCTCCTCCACCGCCTGGCGGAACGCGTCGTCGTAGGCGCTCGACGGCTTGATCGACAGGACCTCGACCCGCGCGACCCGTCCCTGGCGATCCACCGTCAGCCGGACGTCGACCTCCGGCGCCACTCCGGAACCGGCCGCCTCGATGGGGGTGAGCAGCAGGCTGTCGCGCAGCAGCACGGGCGGCGAGTCCGGCGGCGCACCATCGGCCCTGGTCTCGGCGGAAGCGTCCGCCCGGGCACCGCTCGCCGCGGTAAGCAACGTGATCATCAGACCCGCCACGGCCAGACGGCGCAGACCGCACAGACCGCACGGACGGGAACCGCGAGGGAGCCGAAACATGCAGCAAACTCTAACGCACCGGCCCTAACGCTCCGGGAGGCGCCGGCGGCCGACGTTGTACTTGACGATGCACCAGGCGGCGCGGACCCCGTCTTTCCAGCCGATCTTCTTGCCCTCGGCGTAGGTCCGGCCGTGGTAGGAGATGCCGACCTCGTAGATCCGCCAACGGCCGGCGGCCACCTTGGCGGTGAGCTCCGGCTCGACCCCGAAGCGCCGCTCCTCGACGGTCAGCCCGGCGAGCACTTCGCGGCGGAAGACCTTGAAGCAGGTCTCCATGTCCGAGAGGTTGAGGTTGGTGAAGGCGTTGGACAGCAGGGTCAGGAGCCGGTTGCCGACGAAGTGCCAGAAGTAGAGCACGCGGTGGGCCTCGCTGCCGGCGAAGCGGGAGCCGAAGACCACGTCTGCCCGGTCTTCGAGGATCGGCGCGAGCAGCTTGGGGTACTCGCGCGGGTCGTACTCGAGGTCGGCGTCCTGGATCAGGACGACGTCGCCGGTGGCGGCGCCGAACCCGGTGGCGAGCGCCGCGCCCTTGCCCCGGTTGGTGTCGTGACCGAGGACCCGGAGCGCGTCCAGCTCGGCGGCCAGGCGCTCCAGGAGATCGCGGGTGCCGTCCGAGGAGGCGTCGTCGACGGCGATGATCTCGAGCGCGACGCCGGGCAGCTCGACCGCGCCGACCCGACGCACGACCTCCTCGATCGTCGCTGCCTCGTTGTAGGCCGGGATGATGACCGAGAGCTTCAGGAGCGCTTCCTCCCTGGTCCTGACGTCCGCCGTCAAGAGCGGCGCCAGCGTAACACCCGGACAGCCCTCCCAGTCACATCACCGAGCCCAGCCGCACATCTGTAAATACAAAGTCGTTTCACTTGAACCCAGGCTGCGCGCCTCCTCGGGAGGAGCGCTGCCACCCGACCCGCCGGCCTCCCGCGGGAGCGCCGGCACCGAGGAGAAGCTCGAATGAGCAGAAGCTGGAAACTCACCACAGTCTTCGCCGTCGCGGTCCTGGCCGCGACAACGCTCCACGCGACGACCCTGACCCCCATGTCGCTCCGTGACATGGCCGTCGACGCCGACGTGATCGTCCACGGGACGTGCGTCGGCCTGCATCCGCAGCGGGTCGGCCGCTCGGTGGTCACCATGGCGACCATCGAGGTCGCCGACACCCTCAAGGGAAACACCACCCGCAAGGTGACCGTTGCCCTCCCCGGCGGCGTGGTCCCGAACAACCCCGTGCCGGTGGCGATCGTCTACCCCGGCGCCCCCAAGCTCGTCGTCGGGGAAGAGGCGGTCCTGTTCTTCACCCGCGGCCAGGCCAACGACCCGGCCTTTCAGGTGGTCGGGTTCTCCCAGGGCAAGGTCGACGTGCTGACCGACGCCCGCGGCTACAAGGTGGTTCGTGCCCCGGCTGTCGACACCGTCGGCCCGGAGGGCGCCGCCCCCGCCGCCTACTCCTACTACCTGGAAGACTTCAAGGATCGGGTCCGCGGCCTGGTGCGCGAAGGCGCCGCCGGCAACTCCGACGTCCAGAATCGCTGACCCTTTTCTTTGCAGGAGATTTCTCTCATGAAACTCAAGATTTGCTCGACAGTCCTCACTCTCCTCCTTCTGCCGCTGCCTGCCTGGTGCGGCGGAGTCCTCGAAACCATCGACATCACGGCGGGGGCTCCGTCCCCCATCCCCGGCCAGATCGCCGCACCGCTGACCAAGATCTTCTGGGACGCCCGGTGCATCCCGGCGCCCTACGCCATGAACACCACCCTGGACCCGATCCCCAATCCGCTGGGCGGTCCGGTGGTCTCCCTCGCCGACGCCGAGGCGGTGCTCCAGAATTCGTTCGACGAGTGGAACGCCCTGCCGACCTCCTACATCGACATGGAGATCGAGTCGACCACCTCGAACCCCGGCGTGGCCGGCTTCGACATGGTCAACGAGCTGACCTTCCGCACGCCGTCGGGCTTCGGCGCGATCGCGTCCTCGCCCTCGACGAGCCTGATCGCGGACACCGACTTCGTCGACGGCATGGACCTGGACGGTGACGGCGACTCGGACGTCTCCGCCACCATCACGACCTGCCAGGACGTGGACGGCGACGGCGACATCGAGTTCCCCGAGGGCCACTACCTGGCCGGCACGATCCTGGACAACGACATCCAGTTCAACGCCGCCGGCCTGCGCTTCACGGTCAACGACGCCGACGTCGACACCAACAGCGCGTCGACCGACCTCCAGGCGATCGCGGTCCACGAGGAGGGCCACTCCCACGGCCTCTCCCACGTGCTGGAGAACCAGCTCTCGAGCTCCGACGGCACCGCGACGACCATGTACCCGTTCATCGACACCTCCGACCCGGCCGCCGAGCTCGCCCAGCGGACCCTGGCCGAGGACGACAAGGCGTGGTCCTCGTTCCTCTACCCGGAGGGCACGGCCTCCAGCGGCCCGGCGGCGCTCCAGTTCGGCGACCTGCCGTTCAACCTGATCTACGGCGTGCTGGAGGGGGACGTGACCCACGGCGCCCTCGGCGAGCCGGTGGCCGGCGCCAGCGTGGCGGCGACCAACCTGTTCACCGGGCGGATCGAGGCGGCGGGCTTTTCCGGCTCGACGCAGCTCTCCTACGACCCGGGGACGGGCAGCATCTACCTGGTCTCCCCGAGCTTCAACATCGTCGACGGCCACTACCGGTTCCCGGTGCGCCTCGGCCTCTACACCCTGACCATGGAGGCGACCGACGGGACGCCGGTGCCGGCGAGCAGCATTAGCCTGAGCGCCCAGATCGGCTCGATCTTCGGCCAGCTCAACTTCAACGAGGAGCGCTGGAACGGCAGCCAGGAGGGCGCGTTCGAGCGCTCCCCCGGACAGGCGTTCCCGGTGTTCGGCCTGCCGTCGGTCACGGGGAGCGGCTACGACTTCGTGACCAACGTCCAGGTGGAGGCCTCCGGCGCCGCGGCGCCGCTGACCAACATCGGCTTCACCGGCGCCGCGCCGGGCACCTACTACGCCGTCCGCATCCCGGCGGCCGACGTGGCGGCCCTGGACGCCGGCAACGGGATCTACGTCAACTCCGGCGAGTTCTTCACCGCCGTGGTCGACGCCTCGGTGGTGCCCACCTTCGCCGAGGCGACCCTGACCACCGGCTCGGTCTCCGGCGGGGTCACGGTCGACCTGGCCCACCCGCTCGCCAAGACCACCGGGTTCATCGGTCAGGACACCGACTTCGCGCCGTTCTACTTCGGCAACTCGAACCGGCTGGGGCGGAAGATCCTCAAGGGCATCGACAACGGCTCGATCACGGATCTGTTCCTGGTGCTGCGGATTCCGAACAGCGCTTCGTTCCCCGGAGTCAGCGGCATCCCGCCGGTGATCGGCCTGACCGGGCCGGCCACCGTGCTCCGGTCCTTCCTGTCGACCGACGGCGTCACCTGGACGCAGAGCACCAACTTCGACTTCGACTTCAAGTTGGTGGCGACGCAGAAGTAGTCAGGGACGGTCCCTGAGAGCGTTTCGTTCCGGGGAGGCCGGCCGCCACGTGGCGGCCGGCCTCCCCGGGACACCCTCCCTCCCGGCCGTTCGGTCGGGCTCCCGGGTTTCTGATCGGGCCCGGGTCAGTCGGCCGAGACACCGGCCTGCCCGGCCTCTCCCGGCACCGGGAAGCCGCGGTCGCGCATGAGGGCCTCGATCCTGGCGTCGCGGCCCCGGAAGGCACGGTAGGCCTCCGCCGGATCGATGGCGTTCCTCGGCGCGAACAGGTTCTCCACCAACCGCTTGGCGAGCGCCTTGTCGTAGAAGCCGCCCGGCGCCTCGGCGAACGCCTCGGCCGCGTCGGCGGTCAGCACGTCGGCCCAGAGGTAGCCGTAGTAGCCGGCCGCGTAGCCCTCACCGGAGAAGACGTGCCCGAACTGCGGCGTCCGGTGGCGCATGACGATCTGCGGCGGCATGTGGAGGCGCGCCAGGGTCTGGCGCTCGAAGGCGTCGGGGTCGAGCCCGTCCGGGTCGCTAGTGTGGAGCTCCATGTCGACCAGCGCCGACGCCAGGTACTCGGTGGTGGCGAAGCCCTCGTTGAAGGTCTTGGCCTTCTTGATCTTGGCCACCAGCGCCGCCGGAATCGGCTCGCCGGTCCGGTAGTGGACCAGGTAGCGGTCGAGCACCGGGTCGGTCAGCAGCCAGTGCTCGAGGAGCTGGGACTGGAACTCGGTGTAGTCGCGCACGCCGCCGTTGAGGGTCGGGTAGGCGACGTTCGACGACAGCGCGTGGAGGGCGTGGCCGAACTCGTGGAACAGGGTCTCGGCGTCGTCCCAGGAGACCAGCACCGGCTCCCCCGGGGCGCCCTTGATGAAGTTGGCGTTGTTCGAGACGACCACCGTCACCTCGCCCACCGCGCGGTCGAAGCTCTCGTGCCCGCGGTAGGTGCTGGCCCAGGCGCCGGAGCGCTTGCCGGTACGGGCGAACGGGTCGAGGTACCAGACGCCGACCAGGCGGCCCGAATCCCGGTCGGTGACCTTCCAGGCGGTGACGTCCGGGTGGTAGACCGGCACGCTGCCATCCTCGACCGGCGTGATCTCGAACCCGAACAGCTCCCCGGCGACGAAGAACATCGCCTGGCGCAGCTTGTCGAGCTGGAGGTACTGCTTGACCTCGTCGGAGTCCAGGTCGTACTTGGCCTTCCGCACTTTCTCGGCGTAGTAGCGGTAGTCCCAGGGCGCGATCTCGATGCCCGCGCCCTCCCGGTCCGCCACCGCCTGCATGTCGGCGACCTCCTCGTCGGCCCGCGCCAGGGCGGCCGGCCAGACCGCCTTCATCAGCTCCAGCGCCCGCTCCGGCGTCTTGGCCATCCGGTCTTCGAGACGCCACTGGGCGAAGTTGTCGTAGCCGAGCAGCCCGACCCGCTCGTCGCGCAGCTTCAGGATCTCGGTGATGAGCGCGTTGTTGTCGTGCTCGCCGCCGTTGTCCCCGCGGCTGTAGTAGGTCCGCCAGACCGTCTCCCGCAGGGCGCGCTCGTCGGAGTAGGTGAGGAACGGGTCCATGGACGAGCGCGTGTTGGTGACCGCGGACTCGCCCGGGTGGCCGCGCTCCTCGGCCGCCGCCGCGGCGGCCTCGACGAACGACGCCGGCAGGCCGCCGAGCTGGCTCGAACTCAGGTAGAGGACGTAGCCCTCTTCGTCGGCGAGGACGTTGTTGGCGAAGCCGGTGTAGAGCTCGGCCAGGCGCTGGTTGATCGCCGCATAGCGCTCCTCGGCCGCGCCCGTGAGGGTGGCGCCGTTGCGGGCGAACTCGTCGTAGGCGAGCTGCACCAGGCGCTGCTGGTCCGGACGGAGGGCCGCCACCTCGTCGCTGCCGTGGACCGCCGCGACCCGCTCGAACAGCTTGCGGTTCTGGACGATCTTCGAGCGCAGCTCGGCCAGCTTGGGGGTGATCCGCCCCTGGATCTTCCGGAACTCGGGCGAGGAGAGGTTCGAGCTCCAGATCGAGTAGTAGGGGTAGACGCGGGCGAGGGTGTTGCCGGCCCGCTCCATGGCCACGATCGTGTTCTCGAACGTCGGCGGCTCCGGGCTCTCGGCGATCGCGTCGAGCTCGGCGAGGTTCTCGGCGATGGCGGCGTCGAAGGCGGGCTCGAGGTCCGCCAGGTCCATGCGGTCGAAGGCCGGTACACCGTTGTACGGCCCGGTCCATTCCTGGAGGAGGACGTTGTCGCTCGGGTTGGCTGGCGGGGCTTCGGCGGCTGGCGTGGTGTCGGACATGGTGTTGTCGGCGGCCGGTGCGGTCATGGGTGGCTCGGCCGTTCCGGGGCTGGCATGGTACCCGACACAGGCGACGCTGGCGCCGAGAAGCGCCGCGAGCGTGAGGGTGGCTGCAAGGCTGAGAGTCGTACGCACGGAGTCGTCCTCCTCAGAGTCGAAGATGTCGCCGCGGCCCGGCATCGGATGAGCCGCGAGCAGGCGCGGGGAGGGCCTGGCGCATTCTACGGAAGGACCCGCCACGGGTTGCACACCCCTTCGGGGAGGGCGGCGCGGCCGGGCGTGAGCGGACGTGAGAGCTACTCGCCGCCCGATGCGAGCGGTGAGAGCCAGACACGCCGAGCGGAGGGATCGATCGTCGACAGGCTCTCGACCAGGGTGCAACGGCCTTCGAGCTCGACGCAGGCCTCCCCCAGCAGGGGCGCCAACAGGACCTCGTCGTCCGGGTGGGCGGTGAGGATGACGAGTGGCCCGGCGGCCAGCTCCAGGGCGAGGGACGGGGCGGGCCGCGTGAGCGGCGCCCGCCAGGTGGATGCGCCGAGGAGTCCGGTCCAGTCGATGGGGACCTGCTCCTCCCCTCCTTCGCCGACGGCGGCGACGCCGGCGGTCGGTCCGTCCGCCGGCGCCGGCTCGCGGAAGGTGGGCGGCCGCAGAGTGAGCGCCGCACCGACCGGAGCGGTGGAGCAGGCCCAACCGCTCTCGCCCGCCGGACAGGCCGCCAGGGCCCGCAACGTGCCACCGAGCAGCCGCCCGGCCCCGTCCCGCGTGACCCGGATGCGCGCGGACAGGCGGGACGCCATCCCAAGAGGGCCGTTGCCGTCTCTCCGATAGGCGTCGATCCGCACCTCGTCCGCGCCTTCCCCGGGATAGATCGCCACGAACGCCCCGGGCGATGCGCCGAGCCCCGTGACGCGGACGGTGCGCGCGAGCACCCGGAGAACCTGGATCTCGGCATCCGAGAGCGGACCGTGGCACGGCGCGACCAGGGAATCGAGGCCACGACCCGGCCGGGCGATCGCCTCACCGGCCGCCACCGTCCGGTTGTCCAGGACGATCTGGGTACTCGGATCCGGGTCGGGCAACAGAGTGGGATCGATCGACAGGGAGAGGGGCCGCGCCGGCAGCGTGCGCCACCCCCTGGAGGGCTCCCGACGGGGCCAGCGTCAGGGCGAGGCCGGCCCGGGAGCTGCCCGGGGCGTCGAGGCTCGTGCGCTCGAGCAGGCCGAGGAGCCGGTTGCCGTCGCAGGCCACCTGGGCCGGAGAGCGTTGCGCGTCCGCCGGCTCGGTCCAGCTCGGCCCGGAAGGGGGAGACCCCTGCGGTATGCTCGCCGGCGTCCAGGAGGGCTCCCCCATGAAGAGAATTCGCCTGCTGTCCCTCGCGTCCATTCTGTGCGCGGCGGCCGCGCTCGGTGCCGGCCCCGCCACCTCGGCCGTGCCCCAATCCGCCTACCGCGATCTTTCGTGGCGCCTGGTCGGCCCGTTCCGGGCCGGCTGGTCGACCTGCGCCGAGGGTGTGCCCGGGACGCCCGGGCTGTTCTACTTCGGCGGCGCCGACGGCGGCGTCTGGAAGACCACGGACAACGGCCGCACCTGGGAGTCGCTGTTCGACGACCAGGGGACGGCCTCGGTCGGCGCCCTGGCGGTGGCGCCGAGCGATCCGTCGGTGCTCTACGTCGGCACCGGGCAGGTGGCGCCGCGCTGGGACATCGCGTCCGGCGACGGGCTCTACCGCTCCGGCGACGGCGGCGCGACCTGGCAGAGGATGGGCCTGGCGGACAGCCGCCACATCGGCCGCATCCTGGTCGATCCGCGGGACCCGGACACCCTCCTGGTCGCCGCCCTCGGTCACGTCTTCGGCCCGAACGAGCAGCGGGGCGTCTTCCGCTCGACCGACGGCGGGGCGACCTGGCAGAAGGTGCTCTACCGGGACGCGGACACCGGCGCGGTCGACCTGGCGAGCGACCCGGCGGTGCCGGACACGGTCTACGCCGCGCTTTGGCAGCTCCGGCGCTACCCGTGGCAGGCCTACTTCACCCCGGCGGACGGACCGGGGAGCGGCATCTACAAGTCGGCCGACGGCGGCGCCACCTGGGCCCCGGTCGGCGGTGACGGCCTGCCCGCGAGCCCCCTCGGGCGGATCGGCCTGGCGGTCGCCCCGGGGAGCGGCGGCCGGCGGGTCTACGCCACGATCACCGCGCGCCAGGACGGCGGCCTCTACCGCAGCGACGACGGCGGCGCCACCTGGGAGCAGGTCAACGATGGCGACGTGGCCGACTGGTACTACGGCCGTGTGACCGCCGACCCCCGCGACCCGGACACGGTGTGGGTGATGGGGCGCTCGCTGCTGCGCTCGACCGACGGCGGCCGGACCCTCGACGTCTTCCGCGGCTCGCCCGGGGGCGACGACTACCACTTCCTGTGGATCGACCCGACCGCTCCGGAGCGCATGATCCTCGCCACCGACCAGGGCACGACGGTCTCGGTCAACGGCGGCGCCACCTGGAGCTCCTGGTACAACCAGCCGACCGGGCAGCTCTACCACGTGGCCACCGACGACCGCTTCCCGTACTGGATCTACGCCGGCCAGCAGGACAACGGCACCGTCGGCGCGGCCAGCCGCAGCGACTACGGCCAGCTCACTTTCCGCGACTGGCATCCGGTCGGCGCCGACGAGCGGGACTACGACATCCCGTTCCCGGGGAACCCGGGCGTGGTCTACGGCAGCGGCCTCGGCGGGCGCCTGTCGCGCTGGGACGCCGCGACGGGGCAGGTGCAGAACGTCTCCCCGTGGCCGGTCTCGACCTACGGTGCGCGCCCCAACACCGTGCGCTACCGCTACACCTGGATCACCCCGATCGCCATCTCAGCCGTCGCGCCCCATGCCATCTACCAGGGCGCCCAGGTGCTCTTCCGCTCGACCGACGGCGGCCAGAGCTGGGACGTGGCGAGCCCGGACCTCTCCGGTGCCGACCCGGCGAAGGCCTCCTCTCCCGAGTGCGCCCCCGATCAGCCGAAGGCCCGCGCAACCGAGTGCGGCTACGGCGTCATCATGACCATCGCGCCGTCGCCGGCGGACGCCGACGTCGTCTGGGTGGGCACCGACAACGGCCGCATCCAGCGGACCCGCGACGGCGGCGCGACGTGGCAGGACGTGACGCCGCCGTCGATCGGCGACTGGAGCCGCATCTCCCAGATCGACGCCTCGCCGACCGACTCGGCGACCGCCTACGCGGCGGTCGATCGCCACCGCCTGGACGACCAGACGCCTTACATCGTCCGCACCCACGACTTCGGCGCCACCTGGGAGCGGGTCACCAACGGACTGCCGCGGGAGGGCTGGGTGAGCGTGGTGCGCCAGGACCCGAAGGCGCCGACCCTGCTCTACGCCGGCACCAGCCGGGGCGCGTTCGTCTCGTTCGACGACGGCGGCCTCTGGCAACCGCTCCAGAACGACCTGCCGACCACCGGCGTCAACGACCTGACCGTGCACGGCCAGGACCTGGTCGCCGCCACCGAGGGGCGCGGCCTGTGGGTGCTCGACGACGTGACGCCGCTGCGCCAGCTCGCCCGCGACCCGGCCGCCGGTGCCGGCGGCCCCTTCCTGGTGCGGCCGGCACCGGCGGTGCGCCTGCGCTCCAACGTCAACAAGGACACGCCGCTGCCGGCCGAAGAGCCGACCACGCCCAACGGCCCGGTCGGCGCGGTGATCGACTACCTGCTGCCGAACAGCTTCGACCCGGCCACCGCGGGCCCCGTGACCCTCGAGATCTTCGACCCGTCGGGCCAGGCGGTGCGCACCTTCCGCAGCGACGACACCCCGGTGCGACCGCCGGCCGAGCAGTACTTCACCGACGACTGGCTCGAGCCGCTCACCGTCCTGCCGGCCCATCCGGGGCACAACCGCTTCGTCTGGGACCTGCGCTACCCGCGGCCTGAGGCGATCTCCTACGACTACTCGATCGCCGCCGTGCCCGACCTGGGGAGCGCGGCCCTGCCCCAGGGCGCCTTCGTCCTGCCGGGAACCTACCGGGTCGAGCTCACCGCCGGCGGCAAGACGCTCACGGAGCCGCTCGAAGTCGGCAAGGACCCGCGCATCGACACCTCGCAAGCCGACCTGGAGGCGCTCCTCGCGTTCCAGAAAGAGGTCGAGACCACACTGGCCCGGGTCACCGAGGCCTACCACGCAGGAGAGGCCGAAGGCGGCACGTCACCTGATGAGGCCGATGCGGCCGAGGCGGACCGGCAGAGCGCGCTGCGGAGGGTCGGCGGCATCCTGGCCACCCTGGCGACCGATCTCGAAGGCGCCGACCGCGCCCCGACCGAGCCCCAGCGCCAGCTCTTCGACCAGTCCCGCGCCCAGGTCGACAAGCTCCTCGGCGACGGCGAGTAGCACGTCTCGTCAGGCCGGCGTCCGCAAACGTGAAGGGGACATCACGCCGGGGACTCCCCGGGAAGGGTCCTGCCGGCGAGACCCCGGGAAGGGGATCGAGGGGTTGGGAGGTGATCCGGTCTACTTCGTCAACCCGATCTCCGCCAGCCGCTGCCGCAGGAACTCCCCTGCGGTGATCGGCGGGTACTTGGGCGGGTTCTCCACGTCCGTGAACCGGTCCATGACCGTCAGATCCACCTCCGGCCGGGGGTGGACGAAGAACGGCATCGAGAAGCGGTCGCGGTTCTCGGCGTCGGGCGGGTTGACCACCCGGTGGGTGGTGGCCGGGACGACCTCGTTGGTGCACCGGGAGAGCATGTCGCCCGCGTCGACCACGATCTGCCCTTCGCCGGCGACCACCGGCAGCCACTCGCCGTCACGGCTCAGGATCTCGAGCCCCGGCTCGGTCGCCTCGCAGAGCAGGGTGATCAGGTTGATGTCCTCGTGCTCGGCGGCGCGCACGGCGCCCGCCTCGACCTCCCCTTCGACGGCGGGGTAGTGGATGATCCGCAGGATCGACTGGCCGTGGGTCATCATGCCGGCGAAGGTGGCCTGGCCAAGGCCGAAGTGGTCGGCGAGGGCGGCGAGCAGGGTCTCGGCCACCGACTCGAGCGCCGTGTAGAGCCGCAGGGTCGGCTCCGTGATCCCAGGCACCTCGTCCTCGGGCCAGACGTTGGGCGGGTAGACCCCAGGGGCCACGCCCGGCGGCGGGTCGTCCTGGCCCACGTGCCAGAACTCCTTGAGATCCCCGGTGGTGCGGCCCTTGGCGTGCTCGACGCCGAACGCCGTGAAGCCGCGGGCGCCGCCCTCGACGCCGGAGTAGCGGGACTTGATGTCGCCGGGCAGGGCGAAGAAGCGCTGCCAGCCGTCGTAGGCGGAGCGGATCAGCGTCGGGTCGATCCGGTGGCCCTCGACGTTGAGGAACCCGAACTCCCGCAGGCCGTCCCCCAGGGTCGCCACCAGGCGTTCGCGCTCGGCGGCGGTGCCGGCGGTGTAGTCGGAAAGGTCGATGGTAGGAATGGTGCGTTTCGCCATGAGCCTGGCCTCCAGGAGTCAGAACAACGACCGGTGGCGCGAAGCGTTCCGGACCCGGGGCGCCGCGCCGAAGGGGTCACGATCAAGACCTCCTGTTATAGCAAAAGGCGAAGCGTGCCAGGGCGGTTCGTGCGCGATCCTGCTGCCCGCCGGCCGGGAAGCTGCCCCCGACCCCGCGACGAGCAGGGCCGGGCCTCAGCGTCCGGCGCAGAGGTCGAAGAGCTCGAGCAGGGCGGTCCGCAGATTGCCCCGATGGCGCGCATGGAGCGCCTCGGCCGACGGCAGTGCCGCTACCGAAAGCGGCGGGAACGGAGAAGACGACCGGCCGGCGGGTCCTTCGGCGGTCGAGGCGGCGGTCGAGGCCGACGGTTCGTCGGCCCGGCCGGAGGTCAGATCCGCCACCAGCGCGGCGAGCAGCGCCGGGGTGGTAGTGCACTCGATCAAGGTCGGCATGCGGAGCGGCTGGTGGGCGGTGACCAGCAGGCCGGCCGCCCCTCGCGCCGCCTGCCGGACGCGCCACCGGCTGACGACCGGCAGGCGGTCGATGCCGTCGACCACCAGGAGCGTCCTCCAGTCGGCCTCCCTGAGCCCCCGTCCGGGGTCCAGCGGCCGGATCGCGCCGCCGCCGGGCACCGCCCGCAGGCGGAGCACCTCGAACCCACGCGCGGCGAACGAAGGCTCCAGGGCGTCGAGCAGGGTCGTCTTGCCGGACCCTTCGGGCCCGATCACGGCGGCATGGCGACCCAGCGCCTCGAAGCGCTCGACCAGGGCGCACAGGTCGTCCCGGCCGGCCGGGACGCCGGTCGTCGCGTGCCGGAACGCGACTCCGTCCAGCCGCTCGGTGCGGAACGGGTTGTCCCGGGGGCGCCGGGCGGTGGCCGTCACGCGACCCCACCCCAGGGGCTGCCGTTGCCGCCGCCGCCGATCCCTCCGCTGCCCCCGTTGCCGCCGTTGCCGCCCTTGCCGCCCCGGCCGGGGGCTCCCCCTTCGAGGTCCGGATAGAGGGCGATCTCCCTCCCGGTGGGCGAGACGGTGATCTCGGTGCGCGCCGCCCGGCTGCCCGGCTCGAGCACCGCCTCGATCGCCCAGATCACCGAAACCAGCTTGCCGGAGACGCTGTAGGGGCCGGCCGGGAGCTGGAAGCGGAAGGTGCGGCGATCGGTCGGCTGGGGGCCGGGGAGCTCCTCGGCCGCGACGATGCCCGAATTCCGGTCGCCGCGCCCGCGGGTGAACCAGATCAGGCGCACCTCGGCGCTCTCGATCGCCGGCGCGCCGCCGCCCTGACCGCCCTCGTCACCCTCCTGGTCGATCACCCACAGGACCGCGCCGCTCACCTCCTCGCCGGGCCGGTAGGCGGTCCGTCCTTCGTCGAGCTCGATGGAGATCCAGCTCATCGGTCTACCTTCCTCTTTTCTGGTCACGCCGGGTCACGCTGGGTCGGGCCGCTCCCCCGGCGACGGCGGCGCGATCACCACCGGCAACTGCTCGTTGACGTCGGGCCAGCGGCGGATCGTGCCCTTGAGCTTGAGGACCCAGACGATCCGGTTGTCGTCGGCGTCGAACGAGTGCATGGTTCCGGCCGGCACCTCGATACGCGTCGAGCCGCTGGCGATGGACGAACGCAGGGCGACGTCGACCAGGGGGATCGTGGCGAAGACCTCTTTGGCCGTAACCCGGTCGGTGCCGCGGGTATAGTCCGCCTCCTCGCGCCCTTCGAGCTCGATCTCCAGCCGGCTGATCCGGCCCGTGGCGCCGATGAAGCTCCAGGAGAGATCTGCCGAGCCCCCCAGGGTCAGCCGTCCGGGCGTCAGCACGACCCGGGGCCGCGGGTTGAACAGGGCGAGGAACTGGTAGGGGATGGCCAGCAGCAGGCACAGCCCGACCAGGACGAACGGCACCAGGAAGAGGGCCAGGCAGCCGTCCGGACTGCCCGCCTTCCAGGTCTTCCAGAGCTGCCAGACGAAGACGCTGACGATGCCGTTCCAGAACAGCGCGAGCCCGATGATGACCGCCAGCCTGCCGAGCGGTGAGACGCTGGGCTCGAGCACCGCCGAGGCGCCCGGCGGCTCGTCGAAGCCGAACGACGACGTCTCGAAGCCGGCCGAGCCTCCGGAGACGTTGCCGAAGCGGTCGACCTTCCCCCGGCGGCGGGCGGACCGGACCTGATCGCCCAGCTCGTCGGGCATCCAGCGGGGCGCCTCGGAGCCCCCCGTCGCGCTCAGCTTGCGGGCCTTTCTCAGCGAGAAGAAGATCCCGCCGGCCCCGACCGCGACGAAGACGAGCGGCAGCAGGGCGAGCAGGTACTCCCAGGTGAACCCGCGGTCGAGGACCGCCTCGGACGGATCGTCGGGGTCGACCCAGCAGGTGGTCTTCGTGCCGGGCGGCAGGGAGTCGACCACGGCCTGCTTGCCTTCGGAGCCGCTGGACGAGCCGCCCAGGAAGCGGTACCGGTCGGAGGTGTAGTCGCGCCCGCCGACCCGGTAGCGGTAGACCACCTCGACGCTGTAGGTGGCGCCGTCGTCGCCCGGGTGGGAGGCGACCGAGCTCGACACGATCTCGCACGGCACGGCCTGCCAGTCGTAGGCCTGGACGACGTGCACCGCCGGGATCAGGAAGAAGGCGAGGAAGCCGAGACCGGCCAGCAGGAAGACGCCGAAGAAGGCGGCGCCGCAGCCGGCCACCTGGCCGGGCGTCTTGCGCTGGGCGACCGGCTCGACGAACCCGCCGTCCCGAGACGAGGGGGCCGGCGAGGAGGCTGTGGACGAAGCGTCCGAGGAGCGGGCGCCGGTCAATCCCCGGCGCCCGAACGAGAGTCCGAACGGCAAGCGAAAACGCATCATGGGCGGAAGATGGCCCAGATCATATCGCGCGCGGTCAGCGACCGGTGAGGGAGAAACCGAACGACGACGGCGGGCGGCCTGAGCCGCCCGCCGTCAAGAAAGGATGAAACGGAGCGTCGGCGGCCGGCCCTAGGGGCAGGTCGCGAACGCGTCGGTGTCGAGGATGGTCCGGTACGGGACGCCCGCGGGGTTGTGATACGTCGTGCTGACGCCCGCCTGCTTGTCCTCGACGGTGATGTAGACCTCCTGGTTGGTGACGCCGCCGGAGAAGACCCACCAGGAGTGGTTCGGCAGGCCGCAGCCGTTGATGATCTTGACCAGGAGCTGCGGGTTGTCGGGGCGATCGAAGTAGAACCACGCGGTGTTGTTGGTGATCTGCACCCCGTGGCCGTCGCCCATGTCCGCCGGCAGGCCCGGCCGCTGGCGGTTCCAGCGGACGGTGACCTGGAAGCGGTCGTGGAGGTAGGCCGACTGGCTCGGACAGGCCGCCTGGCGGATGCGGTTGCCGTCGTCGGCTCCGAGGCTGACCACCGGAATGGTCACCGTCGGGCCGGTGCCGCCGAGGCCCGGGGGCGTGTTCCCCTGGTTGTTGACGATCACCGCGCCGATGGCGCCGGCCTCCTGGGCGTGGAGCGCCTTGTCGGCGAACGAGCAGCCGCCGCGGTCGATCAGGGCGATCCGGCCGGCCAGCTCGCCCGGGTTCTCAGCCTCGGAGCAGCCGTCCAGGATAGTTCCGGTGCCGCCACCGTCCGGCAGATCCGGCGCGTCGATCAGGCAGGCGATGTCGCCGGCGAGGCCGCCGGCCGGGATGTCGCCGCCGAAGGCCGCCGACCCGATGTCGTAGCTGCCGGCGACCGAGGCCGGCGACGACACCTGGAGCTCCGGCACGCCGTACTCGAGGTACGAAGCCGCCATCGCGTTGGCGTCCGGGCCGGTCCAGGTCAGATCGCGGAAGTTGATCGCCGACTGGCGCCGCTGATCGTCGGTCATGTCCGGCCAGGACTTCTTCTGCTCCTCGTCGCGCAGGAACGTGTCGTAGATCGACGGGAGACCGGTGCCGGAATTGTTCTGGAGCTCCTGGCCGGTCTCGTCGTCGGTGAAGGTGGTGAACCCGAGCCCGTGGCCGAGCTCGTGGAGCACCACCGGCGCCAGGTCGATCTCGTTCGACGGCTGGTTGCCGTCCAGGCCGTAGTAGTACCCGGTCCCCGCGCCCAGGCACTCCTCGTCCAGGCTGGAGTTGACGAAGACGATGATGTCGCCGCCGTTGTCCGCCGGGGCCCCGGTCAGGTCCTGGCCGGCCAGCGCCTCGGCGAGCGGGCCCGGGTACCAGGTGTTGTCGACGGGGAAGTTGCCCTGGTTGTCGAAGAAGACGAACAGCGGCCCGGCGGCGGCGAGCACCGCGCCCCCGGTCGGCGAACACGGCAGCGGCTGCCAGGTGACCAGGACGTCGACCGGCACGTCGCTGGCGAGGGCGGTGCCCCATGCGTCGAGCACGGCGCTGATCAGGTTGACCCGGGCTTCGCCCAGGGTCGTCGCCGGGTTGCCCGGCGCGCCGGCGAACGGCCGCGGATCGGTGAACCCGACGCCCGGTGGGTCGAGAGAGAAGATGTTGAAGGTGACCGGGCCGGGGGCGTTCTGGTCACCGGTCAGCGGCCAGCCGATGTCCTTCATCAGCCCGGGGGTGATGTCGAGATCGAGGAACCCGAGGCTGCTGGTGATCGCCGGCTCCATCAGCAGGCTCGGCGTGGCGCTGGTGTCCCAGTGGCTGACGCTCGAGCCGGGCTGGTCCGGGTCCGGCGTGTACATCAGGAGCTTGCCGCTCTCGCGGTGCGTCCCGGCCTGGCGGTTCTGGTCGACCAGGATCTCCCCGGTGACCTGGGCGCCGGCGACGCTCGCGGTCAGGGTCAGGAGGGCGAAGGCGGCGAGGAACGAACGGCTACGCAGGGTCATTACCGCTCCTCCCAACGCGTCGCGGTGGTCTTCGCGGCGGTCGTCAGGTCGACGCCCTCCGGCGAACCCTGGGTGCAGCTCTCCGCGAACGAGCCGTCGGTGCCGACCCGGACGATCGACAGGTTCAGCAGGTCGAAGGGCAGGCGGGCGCGGACCATGCCGTTAGGCAGGGTCTCGACCGACATCGGACCGGAGGCGAAGCCGGCCTTCGCGGAGACGTCGCCCGCGAGCCGGCGCTGCAGCTCGGCGTAGAGCCGGGCGGACTGCTCGGCCGACGGCGCCTCGAACTGCTGGTTGGCGAGGTTCCAACGGATCACCACGCCGTTGCTGGGCGTTGCCTGGGTCTGGTCGGCCGCTGTCGCCGGCGTCGCGGCGAGCAGGGCGAGAACCCCGAAGCACGCGACGGCGAGCGCCGCGACTCCCAGGGCGATCGGGGTTCGTCGGGCTGGACGGTCAGTCGTCATGTAGTACTTCCTCCCTGGACTGCGGTGGGTGCTCATCGGAAGCGCGCCAGCGACCGCGGGCCCACCCCACCAGTCTTGTCGAGCAACTGCGGGCTTTGCGGCGTCTCCCCGGCGCGACCGGTTCGTCTGCTCGAACCGGGCGTCAACTGGCATCGGGCCGTCAGAGCGGCTCCGACTTCTCTGTTGCGAGACACCCCATCGTATCTGGAATGAGGGCGCGGCGCGACAGGTAGTCGCGCACGTCCGAACGCAACGAGGCCCCGGCACCGCGGAGGCGGCACCGAGGCCTCGATGTGACGTTCGGCGCTGGCTGAGCCCAGGGAGGGATCAGGCCGGAACCGCGCCGACGATCTCCGGCCGCTCCGCCTCCAGCCCGGCCTCCTGGAGCTCGGCCTCCTGGGCGTCGATGACGGCGATCGCCGCCATGTTGACCACGTCCTGGGTCTCACACCCCTGCTGCATGACGTGGACCGGCTTCTTCATGCCCATGAGGATCGGGCCGACCGCCTCGGCGTTGCCCAGGCGCTGCACCAGCTTGTAGGCCACGTTGGCGCTCTGGAGGTCCGGGAACACCAGCACGTTGGCGCCGCCTTCGAGGGTGCTGAACGGGAACAGCTCGTCGATCAGCCCCTCGGCGACGGCGGTGTCGGCCTGCATCTCGCCGTCGACCATCAGGCCCGGGCAGCGCTCGCGGACGAGCCGCGTCGCCTCCTGGACCTTGCGTACGAACGGATGGTCGACGCTGCCGAAGTTCGAGAACGACAGCATGGCGACCCGCGGCTCCTGGTTGAACCGGCGCGCCACCTCGGCCGCCATGATCGCGATGTCGGCGAGCTCGGAGGCGGTCGGGTCGATGTTGACCGTCGGGTCGGCGAAGAAGTAGACCTGGTCGCGGGCGATCAGCATGTAGAGGCTGGCCACGCGCGAGACGTCGGAACGCTTGCCGATCACCTTGAGCGCCGGGCGGATCGCGTCGGGGAAGTGCTTGCCGACGCCGTGGACCAGGGCATCCGCATCCCCCAGGTGGACCATCAGCGCGCCCCAGGTCGCCGCGTCGCTCATGGCGGCGCGGGCGTCGGCCCGGGTCATCCCCTTGCGCTGGCGCAGGCGGAAGAGCTCGCGGGCGTAGCGCTCGACCTCGTCCGGATGCCCCGGCTCGACGATCGTCACGCCGGCCAGGTCGATCCCGAGCTCCGCGACGCGGCGCATGATCGCGTCCCGCTCGCCCAGCAGGATCGGCCGCGCGAACCCTTCGTCGACGATGACGTGGGCGGCGCGCAGCACCTTCTCGTTCGTCCCCTCGGGGAAGACCACCCGCTTGGGCGCCCGCTTGGCCCAGTTCATCATCGTGCGCATGGTGTGGCGGGCCTTGCCCAGGCGCCGCTCGAGGTCGACCTTGTACTGGTCGATGTCGAGCGGCCGGCGGGCGACGCCGGTGTCCATGGCCGCCTGGGCCACGGCCGCCGCCTCCCAGATCAGCACCCGATCGTCGAACGGCTTGGGGATCAGGTACTCGCGGCCGAACTGGAGCCGCTCCAGGCCATAGGCCTTCATCACCGCGTCCGGCACGTCCTCCTTGGCCAGGTCGGCCAGCGCCCGGGTCGCCGCCCGCTTCATCTCCTCGTTGATGGCGGTGGCCCGCACGTCGAGGGCACCGCGGAAGATGAACGGAAAGCCGAGCACGTTGTTGACCTGGTTCGGGAAGTCGGAGCGGCCGGTCGCCATGATCACGTCCGGGCGGGCGGCCTTTGCCTCCTCGTAGGTGATCTCCGGATCGGGGTTCGCCATGGCGAAGACGATCGGGTCCTGGGCCATCGAGCGGACCATGTCGCGGGTCACCACGTCCTTGGTCGAGAGACCGACGAAGACGTCCGCGCCGACCAGGGCGTCGGCCAGCGTCCGGGCGTCGGTGTCCGCGGCCAGGCGCTCCTTGTACGGGTTCATCCCCTCGGTGCGCCCCTTGTAGATGACCCCCTTGGAGTCGCACAGCATGAGGTTCTCCGGCGAGACGCCGAGGGAGATGTAGTAGTTGGCGCAGGCGACGCCGGACGCGCCGGCGCCGTTGAACACCACCCGCACGTCGCCGATCGCCTTGCCGGCCACCTCCAGGGCGTTGAGCAGGGCGGCGCCCGAGATGATCGCCGTGCCGTGCTGATCGTCGTGGAAGACCGGGATGTCGAGCTCCGCCTTCAGGCGCTCCTCGATCTCGAAGCACTCGGGCGCCTTGATGTCCTCCAGGTTGATGCCGCCGAACGTCGGCTCGAGCAGCCTGACGGTGTTGATGATCTCTTCGGCGTCGTGGCTGTCGACCTCGATGTCGAACACGTCGATGTCGGCGAAGCGCTTGAACAGGACGCCCTTGCCCTCCATCACCGGCTTGCCGGCCAGGGCGCCGATGTCGCCGAGCCCCAAGACCGCGGTGCCGTTCGACACCACGGCGACCAGGTTCCCCTTACCGGTGAAGCGGTACGCCTCGTCCGGGTCGGCTTCGATCCGGAGGCACGGAACGGCGACTCCGGGGGTGTAGGCGAGGGACAGATCTCGTTGGGTGATACACGGCTTGCTGGGCACCACCTCGAGCTTTCCCTTGCGGCCTCGCTCGTGGTACTCCAGGGCTTCTTCGTCTCGAATCATGGCTGGGCTCTCCGGTTGATCGACCAGGGGGGAAACCTACCCCTAGCTAATACGCCCAAAGAGCCGCGGGAACAACGCCCGAACGGGTGAGACGCCCGTTCTGTTCGGGTGGGGAGGCGGGCCTGCCGGCCGCTCAGGCCTCGCCGAGGATGCGCAGCGCGAGCTCGGAGAGGCCGCTCAGGATCTTGTCGAACCGCTCCTGGGCCTCGCCGTGGGTCGCGTGGGTGGTGTTGGCGAACTGGCGCGCCTGGATGCGCTGGCTCCGGTCGAGCACCTCGACCACCAGGTCGGTGTAGTGGACCGCGTAGAGGTTCCCCGGCAGGTCGCCGGCCCGCTGCCCGGCCAGGAGCTTCGCCAGCCCGCTCAGCTCGTCGTCGTCCAGGGTGTGCTCGACCGGGTCCGCGTAGCCGTCGCGGGCCGAGAACCGCTGCACCGCCGCCCGCCGGCCGTCGATCCGCAGCAGGTAGCCGGGCTCGCCCTGGGACAGGGCGTAGTCGTCCGGCTTGCGGTTGACCAGGACGTGGAACGCTTCCGGCGCCAGGCGGCCGTCGGCGAGCTTGGTCAGGCCGTCGTTCAGGTCGTCGGCGGTGATGCCGACGTCGGGCGGCTCGAAGGCGCTGTCGAGGAGGGTGCGCGCCAGCTCCTTGAGCTGCTGGTTCTGGGGCCCTTCGTCGAGCTGGCCGGACTGCTTGGTGACGCCGTCCAGGGTCACCATCACCCGGCAGATCACCCGCATCGCGGCGTCGAGCTCCTCCTGGCCGTACATCGGCTCCATGTCGGCGAACCCGGCGTGGTCGAGCGCCTCGAGCAACGCCCCCACCCGCTGCTGCTCGAGCCCGTACTGGCGCGCCCGGTTCCAGATGGTCACGCCGTTGCCGTAGACCTCGACCTGGCGGAAGCCGCCGTCGCCGGTGCACTCGGTGAGCAGGTGGAGGTCGCCCCGCGCCTCCGGATGGGAGAGCGCCCGCTCGATGGCGTGCTCCATTGCCCGGTTGGTCGCCGCCTCCTCCGGCGACTCGCGCTCCTCCTCCCGCCGGTGGTCGAGCGGCTCGTGCTCCCTCTCCATCTCGCCGTCGTCGCCGACAGCGGTCGAGGTGGCCGAGCCGGCCGAAGCGGCCGAGGCCGGGGAGCCGGAGCGGGCCGTGGCCGGTGCGGGGGTGCCGGCGCCCGTGCAGGCGGCCGAGAACGGGGCCACCAGGGCGAGCGTGAGGAGCGACGCGAGACCTGCCTTGGCTCTGAGCATGCGCCGATCCTACCCGACCCGACCCGACGGGCGGCCGGTCCCGGCTTCGGTCCCCGGCTTCGGTCCCCGGGCGCGACCGCCCCGTCCCGCTTCCCAAGTGATCTCGCACTGTGGTACTAGTAATGGTCTGATCAGGACAAAGCTGACTCGACGATCCGCTCGACGCGGGTGTGCGGGTGCCCGGCGCTCTGACGCCGCTCTTCATCCCTCCCCGGCTCTGTTGTTCTCCTTTTTTGTCTCTTTTTTCACCGCAGGCTGAAACCGTCTGCAAGAGAACGACCCTAGCAAGGAGGATGCTCGATGAAGATCCACACCCCTGTGCTCGTGGCGGCGCTGTGTCTGGCCGTCGTGAGCACCGGCGCTCCCGCCCTCGCCGCTCCGGCGGGCGTGGCCGCCCCCCAGTCCGGGCACGCCGTGGCCCACGACGTCTCGCAGCCGATCCGCGACGTGACCGTTCCGCCCCGCTACCCGCAAGGGTTCCGGGTCGAGGTTCCGCTCCACGTGCCGCCGGATCGTGGCCGTCCGACCACCGCGAAGGGTCCGGACCCGCTGCGTCAGACAGCCGCCCAGCCGATCCCCGGCGCCGCGGCCACGGCCCAGCCGAGCCTGAACTTCCCCGGCCTCTCCGATGACGACAACTCGGCGATCATCGGCGGCCGGATCGTGCCGCCGGACACCGAGGGCGACATCGGCCCGGACCACTACATGCAGTGGATCAACCTGATCGTCGGCGTCTGGAACGTCAACCGCGACTCGAGCGGCGCACCGATCTCCGCCACCATGGCCCCCGGGTTCCCGAAGGCCGGCAACGTGTTCTGGGCCGGCTTCACCGGCAGCGCCGCCGCCGACGCCTGCCGCAACAACAACAACGGCGACCCGATCGTGCTCTACGATCACCTCGCCGGCCGCTGGCTGGTCAGCCAGTTCTCGATCAACGAGGGCGTGCAGTGCATCGCCATCTCCCAGACCAGCGACCCGACCGGCTCCTACGACCGGTGGGCCTTCGTGGTCTCCCCCGGCGAGCAGAACGACTACCCGAAGATGGGTCTGATGCCGGACGCCTACTACCTGACGACGCGTGACTTCCCGTCGAACGACGGCACCTTCGCCGGCTTCGCGGCGTTCGACCGCAACGCGATGCTGGCCGGCAACGCGAACCCGACCTTCGTCAAGTTCAACCTGCCGTGCAACAGCGGCGACTGCCCGGACGGCGTCCAGCCGCCGCACCTCGAAGGCCCCGCGCCGGCCGCCGGTACGCCCGGCCTGTTCACCCGCGCCTGGGACGACGACTTCGACGGCCCGCTGACCGGCTCCGACGGCTACCGCATGTGGGCCATGCAGCCGGACTTCGCCAACCCGGGGAGCTCCACCTTCGCGGAGTTGCCGTTCGTGGCCAGCGCCAGCGGCTGGGACTCGCAGCTCTGCGGCTTCTTCCAGCGCGGCTGCATCCCGCAGCCGAAGCGGGGCGGCGGCGAGCGCCTGGACCCGTCCGACGAGCTCCAGATGTACCGCTCCCAGTACCGGCACTTCAGCGGCTACGACTCGATCGTGCTCAACACGAGCGTCGACGCGGACGGCAGCGACACCGCCGGCGTGCACTGGGCCGAGCTGCGCAACTCCGGCAGCGGCTGGAGCGTCCACCAGGAGGGCACCTACGCCCCGGCGGACGGAGAGAACCGGTGGATGGGCTCCGCCGCGATGAACGACTACGGCGACATCGCGGTCGGCTACAGCGTCTCCAGCACCAGCACCTTCCCGTCGGTCCGCTACACGACGCGCGCCGCCACGGACGCGCTGGGCGTGCTGCCGGGCGGTGAGGTGGAGATGGTGGCCGGCGCCGGCTCCCAGACCTCCTCCAGCAACCGCTGGGGCGACTACTCCACGATGAGCGTCGACCCGGTCGACGGCTGCACCTTCTGGTTCACCGAGGAGTACTACGAGAACACCAACAGCTTCGACTTCAAGACGCGCATCGGCGCGTTCGCCGGTCCGAGCTGCTCGGGCGGCGGCTGCACCGTCACCGAGTCGCCGGAGGTGAGCTGCACCGACGGCCAGGACAACGACTGTGACGGCCAGATCGACTGCGCCGACTCCGACTGCTCGGGCGATCCGGCCTGCGGCGGCGGCGGCTGCTCCCTCGGCCAGGCGGGCGATTCCTGCACCGTCAACGCCGACTGCTGCTCGAACAGTTGTAAGGGCAAGCCGGGCGCGAAGACCTGTAAGTAAGGTCTCGTCGTTCCGCAGTACCTGATCCGGAGGCCGGGGTCCGCGAGGGTCCCGGCCTTCGGTGTCTCTCCCCTTGACACGCCCCGCGGCGCTCGCCGAAGCTCGGCCCCATGGACGAGATGGACGACCGCCGCCCCACCGAGACCGACCCCAAGAGCCTCAAACAGGCCGCCCGCCGGCAGATCCTGGAACGTCTCGCCGCCATCGACCCGGAGACGGCCCGGGGCGCCGCCGCCCGCATGACCGACCGCCTGCTCGAGCTGCCGGAGATGGTGCGTGCCCGGCGGGTGCTCGCCTGCCTCTCCTTCGGCGAGGAGATCGACACCCACAACCTGGTCGAGCGGCTGCTCGCCTCCGGCCGCGAGGTCTACGTGCCGCGGGCCGACCCGCGCGACCGGATGCTCCACGTCCACCGCTACCCCTGTGACCTGGAAACGCTGTCGTTCGGGCTCCGTCAGCCGCGCCGGGGCGACCCGGAAGTGCCCGTGGACGAGATCGACACGACCGTCGACCTGGTGCTCGTCCTCGGCCTCGCCTTCGACCGGCGCGGCATCCGCCTCGGCCACGGCAGCGGCTACTTCGACCGGTTCTTCGCCGCGCACCCGCTGGCGTCGGTCGGGCTGGCCTACGAGCTGCAGCTCGCCGACCGGCTCCCGGACGAGCCCCACGACCTGCCGATGACCGTCGTCGTCACCGACGAGGCCGTCCACAGACCTACAGCCCCATGAGGTTCCTACAGATCTTCCACAGCCCGCGCTCCCCCGCCCAGACGTCGAGCTCCGGCGTCGCCAGGTCGTCGACCACCGGCACGGCGTGGCCGTCGAGGCGCAGGTCGACCTCCTTGAGGTAGGCCTGGCAGGACTCGCACTCGGCCAGCCGCAGGGCCGGGACGCCCTCCGCCTCGTGCAGCGCGAGCTTGCCGGCCTCGACCTCACCGCAGCTCGGGCAGCGCACCCGCGGGTACGGCCACTCGGTGGCGCACAGTCCACAGACGAGCGTTCGCCGCCCCTGGGTCTCGCCGTCGTCGCGCAGGACCGCCACCTGGGGCGGCCATCCGCACCGCGGGCAGACCGCGTCCGGCCCCTCGCCCGATAGAGCGGGCTCGGCCGCCCCCATCAGCACCTCGGCGAACGGTTGGAGGAACGCCCGCGAGAAGAAGGCCAGCTCCGGCACCGGGACGCTCAGGCCGCGGCCGAGCGGGACCAGGTCCCCCTGGACGGCGGTCAGGCGCAGCAGGTCCGTGCGGAGCCCGGCCGGCGCCCTCAGGATGGCGCTACCGACCTCGGAGAGCTCGTCGTTGGCGTCCGCCGCCAGGTCGGCGACGAAGCCGACGAACAGGCCGTCGAGCCGGGCGAACGGGAGCCGGCCGATCGACGGGCGTCCCTGCTGCGGTGCGCCGAGCTCCGGCGCCCGGCCGAAAAGCGGCTCCTGGAGCGCCAGCACCTGCCGGTAGAGGGCGAGGATCTCGCCCGCGTGGGGCCGCTCACCGGCGAGGTGAGCGGCCCGTTCCGCGCGCGCCCGGTAGGCCGTCTGGACGGCGACCGCCACGGCGCCGGTCAATCCCGCTCCTGGTCCCGCAGCCAGGCGGGATGGTGGAGCAGGGCCCACTTGCGGCCGACGCCGCCGTAGACCATGCCCCGGGCGGTGCCGGGGAAGGCGATGGTGCTGAGATAGACGTGCATCAGCAGCAGCAGGCCACCGCCCACCGTCGCCAGGAAGTGGAGCACCCGCGCCCACCGCAGCAGGCCCGCACCGAAGCTCGCCGGGAACCACATCGGCAGGCCGGTGACCACGAACACGGCGCACAGCAGGAGCGAGATCCAGAAGTAGAGCTTCTGGCCGGCGTTGTACTTGCCCGCGTCGGGCACCTTCTCGGTGCGGTGGGTGGCGTAGGCCGGCACCTCCGCGAGCCAGCGCCGGTCGTTGCCGTCGAGGAACATGTCCCGCGCCCAGGAGACGGCCATGGCCGCGATGGCGACGGTGTAGACCACGCCGATCCACGGGTGGAGGACGCGGGCGGACGCGCCGCCGCCGAAGAGCAGCGTCAGCCAGAAGAACGACGGGTAGGCCAGGGCGATGCCGCTCAGCAGGAGGCCGGAGAACGAGATCCCGACCGTCCAGTGGATCACCCGCTGCGGGGCACTGAACCGCGGAACGATCTCTCTGCGTTCGGGTCTCATGGCCGCTCCTCCGTGGGTGGGTGGCCCTCGTCCACCGCGTCCGGCGGCAGCGGGCCGTAGGTCAGGTAGTGGAGCAGGGTCGCCACCGCGCCGAAGCCGAACAGCCAGGCGCCGGCGCCCCGGAGCCACGACAGGCCGGACAGGGCGCCGGCCTGGGCGACGGGCGCCGCCGGCAGGCCGTAGTCCTCGGGCCGGTCACCGTGGGGTAGCACGTACATCATGTGCGTCCCGCCGACGCCCTCCGGGTCGTAGAGCGTCGCGTGCTCGAAGCCGCGCGCCTTGAGCCCCTCCACCTTGCTGTCGCCGAGGCGCCGCATGGCGTCCTTGGTGCCCCAGGTGATCGCCTGGGTCGGGCAGGTCTTGACACACGCCGGCTCGAGGCCGGCCTCCACCCGGTCGACGCACAGGTTGCACTTGTAGACCTTGCGGGTCGCGTCGTCGAAGCGCGGGATGTCGAACGGGCAGCCGGTGACGCAGAACTGACAGCCGATGCACTCGTCCTGGTTGAAGTCGACGACGCCGTTGGTGTACTGGACCACCGCGCCGGGGGACGGGCAGGCCTCGAGGCAGCCCGGCTCCTCGCAGTGCAGGCAGGCGCTCTTGGTGATCAGCCAGCGGAAGTCGCCGTCGACCTCGACCTCGTTGAAGCGCATCAGCAGCCAGGTGCTGGGGGTCAGGTCCTTGTGGCTCTGGTAGCTGCCGAAGTTCGCGGTCGGCTCGACCCCGAGGTCGTTCCACTCTTTGCAGGCGACCTCGCACCCCTTGCACCCGATGCACCGCGACACGTCGACCAGCTTGGCGTAGTCGGGTGTCTCTTCGCGGATGGCGGGCGCGGGCGAGGTGCCGGCGGAGATCCGTTTGACGTCGAGTGTTGCCATGGCGGAGTCTCCTTCAAGCCTTCTCGACGTTGACGAGGAACGCCTTGAACTCGGGGCAGCGGGTGTTCGCGTCCCCGATGAACGGCGTCAGCGCGTTCGCCATCGAGCCTTGGGTGATGCCGACGAAGCCCCAGTGCACCGGAACGCCGATGGTGTACGTGGGCTTGCCGTCGACGGTGAGCGGCTTGATGCGTTTGGTGACGATCGCCGTCCCCTGCACCTCGCCGCGCTTCGACCAGACCCGCACCTTGCCGCCGTTGGCGATCCCCTTCTCCGCGGCCAGCGCCTCGGGCAGCTCGACGAAGAAGTCGGGCATCGCCTCGACCAGGTACGGCACGTTGCTGGTCACGAAGTGCTCGCGCTCGACCACGCGGTAGATGCAGCAGGGATAAGGGAACTCGCCGTCGCCGCCGCTGGCGGCCAGGGTCTCCTTGACCCCCTCGTACCAGGTGACCGCCGGGTTGTTGGCGACCTTCTCGTGGAGGACGTTGACCGTCGGGCTCTCGACCGGCTCGTAGTGCTCGGAGAACGGGCCGTCCTTCAGGCCCCGGGTGAACAGCCGGGCCACCCCCTCCTCGGTCATGATGAAGGCGCCCTTGGCGTCCGGCGGCGTGGTCGCCCCGTAGTCCGGCACGTCGCCGATCCAGCGCGAGCCGTTCCACCAGATGCCGGGCCGCTCCGGGTCCCACGGCTTGCCTTCGGCGTCCGCCGACGCCCGGTTGTAGAGCACCCGGCGGTTGAGCGGCCAGTTCCACGACCAGCCGTGGTGGAAGCCCAAGCCGGTCGGGTCGGCGGTGTCGCGCCGGGCCATCTGGTTGCCCTCCTCGGTGAAGCTGCCGCAGTAGAGCCAGTTGCCCGAGGTGGTGGTGCCGTCGTCCTCGAGCTGGCCGAACGACGACAGCAGTTTGCCGGTGGTCAGGTCGTAGCCGTTGATCTCCTGGGCCAGCTCCTCGAGCGTCGGGTGCCGGGGCTCGACGTAGCTCCAGGTCATCGCCTGGATTCCTTCGTCGTAGACCCCGCCCTCCTTCTGGTAGCGCTCCTTCAGGCCCCAGAACAGCTCGGAGAGGATCCAGGTGTCCGACCGCACGCCCGGAGGCGGATCGACCGCCTTGTGCTTCCACTGGGCCCAGCGGCCGCTGTTGGTGAACGAGCCGTCGCGCTCGATCCAGTGGGTGCTCGGCAGGTAGAGGACCTCGGTGTCGATCTTGCTGCTGTCCGCCCCCGGCGCCTTCCAGAACTCGGCGGAGTCGAGCATGAACGGGTCGATGACGACGAACCACTGGAGGCGCCCGAGGGCCTCGAACAGCCGCCCGGTGTCCGGTCCGGCCAGGATCGGGTTGAAGCCGAGGGTGATGAGCCCTTCCATCTTCCCCCGGTAGGCCCGGTCCCAGATCGACAGCCAGGTGGCGTCGCCGTCCTGCTTGCCGAGGTAGTGGTAACCGTACTCGTTGTCCGCCGTCGCCTTGTCGCCGTACCAGGTCTTGAGCTGGGAGACGAAGAACTTCGGGTAGTTGCCCCAGTAGTTGACCGTGTCCGCGGTCAGCGGCTTCGGCGTCGACTGCTCGAGATGCACTGCCAGGCTGGTCTGCCCAGGCGTCGGCACCTTGAGGTAGCCGGGCGTGATGCCGGCGACGATCGCGTGATCGGTCGCGCCCTGGACGTTGGCGTGGCCGCGCAGCGCGTTGATGCCGCCGCCCGGCCGGCCGATGTTGCCCAGCAGGAGCTGCATGATCGCTGCGGTGCGGATGATCTGGCTACCGACCGTGTGCATGGTCCAGCCGACCGCGTACATGATCGTGCCGACCCGCTCCGGCCGCCCCGTCGAGCAGACGATCTTCGCCATCTCGACGAACGCGTCCGGAGTGCAGCCGGCGATCCGCGCCACCACCTCCGGCGTGTAGCGGCTGTAGTGGCTCTTGAGCAGTTGGTAGACGCACCGGGGGTCCTGGAGCGTCGTGTCCCGGCGGACGAAGCCATCGGCGCCGCGCTGGTAGTCCCAGGTGGTCTTGTCGTAACCGCCGGCCGCCTCGTCGTAGCCGGTGAACAGGCCGTCCTCGAAGCCGAAGTCGTCGCGGACGAGGAACGAGGCGTTGGTGTGCAGCTTGACGTAGTCGGTGTGCTCGAGGCCGTTGTCGAGCATGTAGTGGATGAACCCGCCGAGCACCGCGATGTCCGACCCGGGGCGGATCTGGAGGTGCTTGTCGGCGACCGCCGACGTGCGGGTGAAGCGTGGATCGACGGTGACGATCTTCGCGCCGCGCCGCTCACGGGCCTCGACGGCCCACTTGAAGCCGCACGGGTGGTTCTCCGCCGGGTTCGCCCCCATCACCAGGACGACGTCGGCGTTCTTGATGTCCTTCCAGTGGTTGGTCATCGCGCCCCGACCGAACGTGGCGGCCAAACTGGCCACCGTGGGGCTATGTCATATACGGGCCTGGTGGTCGATGTAGACCAGTCCCAGGCCCCTCGCCAGCTTGGTGATCAGGTAGGCGTCCTCGTTGGCGACGGTGGCGCTGCCCACCCAGGCGATGCCGTCGCAGCGGTTGACCGTGCGGCCCTCCGCGTCCGTCTCGACGAAGGTCCGGTCGCGGGACTCCTTGAACCGGCTCACCAGCCGGTCCATGGCCTCGTCCCAGCCGATCTCCTTCCACTCGCTCGAGCCCGGCTCGCGCACCAGCGGCGACTCCTGGAGCCGCGGGCTCATGGCGAGCTGCATCTGGGAGGCGCCCTTCGGACAGAGGGTCCCGCCGTTGATCGGGCTGTCCGGGTCCCCTTCGACGTGAATGATCGACCCGACCGTGTTCAGCCCGCCCGACCCGTGGACGTACGCGATCGTCCCGCACCCCACGGCACAGTAAGGGCACAGGGTCTTGTACTCGCGAGCGTCCTGGATCTTGAGCCGCCGGGCGGCGGCGTAGGCGGGCGTCAGGTCGAGACCGAGCGCAGCGGTCCCAGCCCCGAGAGCCGAGACCTGGAGGAAACTCCTCCTCGTCACTCGCATACCTGCCTCCTTTCGCGGAGGGCCAGGCCAGGGGAGCCTGCTCAGGAAATTTGCTGGAAGTGTACCACAATTCAGATGTTTCGAACATCTACCGAAGCAAGAGGCGCTCTCAGGCAGCCGCTCGGGGCACCCGCGGGTCCGGTTGTCCAGAAGGCGGAAACGAGAAATGATCTGTCCGATGCCCGAAGATCCCCTGCAGACCGGCGGCGTCTTCGGCGGGCGGGAGCTCGACTCCCTCGACGAGAGGGTCTGGCTGAACACGGCCCACCAGGGCGTGCTGCCGCGCCGCGCCGGGGGCGGCTCCACCTGAGCCCCCACCTCGACAACACGGCCGAGGACGTCGACCGGGCCCTCGATGTCCTCGGCGCCTGACGGCCCTACTCCGAGGCCTATTCCGAGGAGAGGGCCACCACCGGATCGACCCGGGTCGCCCGTAGCGCCGGGACGCCGGTGGCGATCAGCGCGACGACCGTGAGCACCCCGCCGACGGCGAGGAAGACGACCGGGTCGAACGGGCTCACGCCGTAGAGCAGGCTCGCCATCCACCGGGTCAGGAAGAACGCTCCCGCCAACCCGGCGGCCAGCCCCAGCGCCAGGATCGCCACCCCCTGCCCGAGCACCAGCCGGAACACCTCGCCGGAGGTCGAGCCCAGCGCCACCCGGATGCCCAGCTCCCGGGTGCGCTGCAACACCGTGTAGGCCAGCACGCCGTAGATCCCGATCGCGGCCAGGAAGAGCGCGATCCCGGCGAAGCCCATGGCCAGGAGCATCGGCAGCTCGGTCGCCGCCATCTGCTCGTCGATCCGGTGCGTCATGGTCTGGGCGTCGTCGAGCGGCAGCTCCGGGTCGATCCCGCGCAGCACCTTGCGCAGCTCCGGGACGAGCGCCGTCGGATCGCCGCTCTCGACCGACGCGGCCAGGCTGACGTAGCTGTCCGGCTCCTGGGTCTCCGGGAAGTAGTAGGCGCCGTCGGTCTGGTCCTCGGTCGGGTCGGTGATGCGGATCTCGTCGACCACGCCGACGACCGTTCGCCAGGTCGGCTGCTTGTCGTCGCCGTGCATCATCTGCGGCACGCCGAGATAGAGCCGCCCGCCGATCGGATCGCGGCCCGGCCAGTACTTGTCCGCCAGCCAGCGGTCGACGATCACCACCTTCTGGGAGTCCGCCGTGTCGCGGGCGTCGAACGTCCGGCCGCGAAGCAGCTTGATCCCCAGGGTTTGGAAGTAGCCCGGGCTGGCGGTACGGCGGTACGGCGAGCGCACGGACTCGCCCGGCTCGAGCTCGTACCCCTCGACCGTAATCACACTGGAGCTGGTGTTGTGGGAGAACGGCAGGCTGTCGGTCAGGCCGGCGGCGGCCACGCCGGGCAGCGCGCGCACCTGCTCGAGCAGCCGCGCGTCGAACGCCCGCCGAGCCGCCTCGTCGGGATAGCGCGCCTCCGGCAGCGAGACGTTGGCGGTGATCACCCCGTCCGGCACGAACCCGAGGTCGACCCGGAGCATCTGGACGAAGCTCGCCAACAGGAAGCCGGCGCCGATCAGCAGGACGAAGGCGAACGCCACCTGGGCGCCGACCAGGAGGTTGCGGGTCACCACCGCGCCGCGCCCGGAGCTGCCGGTGCGCCCCTCCTCGCGGAAGATCGCGGAGAGGTCCCGCCGGAGGATCTGGACCACCGGGATCGCCCCGAGCACGAAGCCGACGACCAGCGCCGCGGCGAAGGTCAGCAGCACCACGCCGCCGTCGATTCCGATCTCGGAGCCGCGGGGGATGCGGTCCGCGCCGTAGGCGGTGAGCAGCCGCAGGGCACCGGCGCCGGCGGCCAGCCCGAGGCCGCCGCCGGCCAGGGCCAGCACGACGTTCTCGAGCACGAGCTGACCGGCCAGCCGGGCGCGGCCGGCACCGAGGGCACAGCGGGTCGCCAGCTCCTTGTAGCGCGCGGTGTTGCGCACCAGCACCAGGTTGGCGATGTTGACGCAGCCGATCAGCAGCACGAACAGCGCCCCGCCAAGGAGCAGCGCGAGCTTCGGCTTGATGTCGCGGATCAGGTCGCCCTGGAAGTCGAGGGCGAGGGTGTGGAACTTGGCGTCGATCAGGAGCGGCTTGAGGGCCGGGAAGCGCTCCAGGTTGCGGGCGTTGAGCGCGTCGACCTGGGCCTGGACCTGGGCCAGCGAGGCGCCCGGCGCCAGGCGGCCGACCATCTGCCAGGAGTTCGAGTGCCGCTTGTCGTCGGCCTTGTCCTCGGGGCTGAACGCCGCCGGCACCACCAGCGCGGGCTCGTAGGGCGGGGCCGTGAAGTGCGGCGGCAGGACGCCGACGATCGTGTACGGCTTGCCGTCCAGCCGCAGGTCGGTCCCGAGGACCGAGTCGTCGCCGCCGAACAGCCGCTGCCAGAGCTCGTGGGTCAGCAGCACCTTCATCTCGTGCCCCGGCTCACCGTCCTCGGCGGTGAACAGCCGGCCACGCTCCGCGCGCACGCCGAGCACGGAGAACAGCGTCGGCGTGGCGATCATCGCGTCCAGCCGCTCCGGCACCTGGTCGTGGAGCAGCGTCCGCCCGCTCCCCCGGTAGATCGCCAGGTCGGCGAGCGCCTTCACGTCCTGCTGCCGATCGTAGTAGTCCGGCACCCCGTTCGAGGCCCGCTCGACCCCGGCGCCGGGGTAGCTGTTGGTCAGCTTGACCAACCGGTCGGAGTGGGGGAACGGCAACGGCTCGAGCACCACCGACTCGAAGACCGAGAACGCCGCCACCGCCGCGCCCATGCACAGAGTCAGGGTGAGCAGCACGGTGACGGTGAACCCCCGCCCGCGGGCCAGGGCGCGCACGGCATGACGCAGGCTGCGGACGAGGGCCTCGGGCCCGGGCAACCCTCCCGAGCGGTCGGTGGCGGACTTTCTCGACAATTCAGACATGACAACTGACCTCCTCTCACCTCCGACGTAACGCGGGTCCGCGAGGTTTCAGCCCGGGCACGATAGAGTCCGGGCGATCCGCCCGACCGCAACACCGCAACTACTGACCCGCTTCGAGGAGGAAACCGATGCGCCGCCACCGCGCTCCCGCCCACCACACCGCCGTGCTCTCCCGCTCCTGTCCGTCCCGGCCCTGGAGGCGCCTCGGCGCCCGGTCCCTCGCCGTGATCGCGGCGACCGTCCCACTCGCCCTGACCGGCATGCCGAGCCCGGCCCATGCGGCACAGGACGCCGGGCAGACGACCGCGGCCGCGCAGGGCCAGTCAGGTCAGGAGATGGAGCAGCCGGCCACGGCGGCCGACCAGCCGGCGAGCGCCGAGGGGCCCAAGGCCGATCCCTGCGCCTCGCCCGAGCACCACCAGTTCGATTTCTGGATCGGTGACTGGGAGGTCCACAACGCCGAAGGGAAGTTCCAGGGCACCAACAACATCACCACCCTTTACGGCGGCTGCATCCTCCAGGAGCACTGGCAGGGCACGGGCGGCTACGTCGGCACCAGCTTCAGCCTCTACGACGCGCCCCGCGGCGTCTGGCACCAGACCTGGGTCGACGGCGAGGCCGGCCTGCTGGTGATCGAGGGCGGCCTGGACGGCAAGGACATGGTGCTCCGCGGGCGCCGCCCGTCCGACAAGGACCCGTCGGTCGAGGTGCTCCACGAGGTCCGCTGGACGCCGCTCGACGACGGCCGCGTCCGGCAGCACTGGCGGGCGTCGAAGGACGGCGGAAAGACCTGGGCGACGCTGTTCGACGGGTATTACTCGAAGAAGAGTGAGTAGGGCCTCGACGCGAGATCGTCCAGGGCACCTGCCTGACTCCGCCGATCGACCTGGATGATCCGCCGGATCCCCCCTACAACCCCCCGACCCCCTTCTCTCCCCCAGGGGGAGAAGGGGGCGCCCCCACCCATCTTCTCTGACCCGCGCACGGCAACTTCAGCAGGACTTCTCCCACAAGTTTCGTAACCCGGGGTGTAGAGAAACCGGTGCGCGGGTGGAGCGGTTCGGAGAGCGTCGATGTCGGCAGAACCTCTTCCCCCTCATTCCGTGGCTCGATGTGTGAATGTGTGTGGGGGGGACGAGCGTTGCGCGGGGGAGCGTCCGGGAGGGAGGATCGGCAGGGGCGCTGGCGGCCGCGTCCGCGAAAGCGTCCGGGTGACCCGGGCCGTCCGACGCGGACGCCAACGAGGTGCTCGTTGAGCTCCCAGCCGTCCAGCTCGAGCGCCGTCCCCTGCCGACCCTCCCTCCCGGACGCTCCAGGCAGACCCCTCCCGCGCCCTAATCGCCGCGGAGGGCGACGAGGGGATCGACTTTCGCGGCGCGGCGGGCGGGCATCCAGCTCGCCAGCACCGTGACCACGGCGAGGACCACGGCCACGACCAGCACGGTCAGCGGCTGGACCTTCCCCAGGTTCTCCATGGCGCTGCCGATCGCCCGGGTGACCAGGATCACCCCCGGCACGCCGATGGCGATGCCGATCCCTGCCAGCACGAGGCCCTGGCGGGTGACCATGCGCCGGAGCTTGCCGCTCTCGGCGCCGAGCGCCATGCGCACGCCGATCTCGTGGGTCCGCTGGCTGACCGAGTAGGCGAGCACGCCGTAAGTGCCGAGGGCCGCGAGCGCCAGGGCCAGGATGCCGAACGCGGCGAGGATCGTCGTGATCACCCGCATGCCGACGAAGAACTGGGCGGTGAAGTCGTCGAGCGACTGTACGTCGGTGAGGACGACGCCCGGATCGAAGGCGGTGAGCGCCTCGCGCACCGGGTTGGCCAGGGAGGCGGGATCGCCCGGACCGTGCGGATCGGCGGCCGCGCGGAGCGTCACCGCCGCCGACACCGGTGCCGCCTGGGCCAGGGGGAGGTAGATGGCGGGCTGGGCGTCGCGCTCGAAGAAGACCGAGTGGACGACGTCCGCCACGACGCCGACGACGCGCCGCGACTGGTCGCGAACCGTGATCTGGTGACCGAACGGATCGCCGTCCGGCCACTGGTGCGCGGCGAAGCTCCGGTTGACCAGCGCCACGGGCGCCCCGTCCGGGCCGTCGGTCGCCCGGAAGCCGCGCCCTTCGACCAACGGCACCTGGAGCGTGCCGAAAAGCTCCGGGCCGACCGCCATCACCGCCGCGGTCGGCGGCGCCTGCCCATCCGGCGTCTGCTCGCCGTCGAGGGTGAACGGCTCGCTGGGCAGGATCGGCGTACGCACCCGGACCTCGGAGACCGCGGCCGCCGCGACCCCGGGCAGCGCGGTCAGCCGCTCGACGATCTCGCCGTAGGCCGTGGCCCGCTCACCGGGGGTGCCATAGCGCGCCTCCGGCAGGGTCACGCGGAGGGTCGCCAGGTCGGCGGTCTCGAAACCCGGGTCCCGCTTCTGGATGTCGAGGAAGCTCCGGATCAGCACCGAGCCGCCGCCGAGCAGGATCAGCGCCAGGGCGATCTCCGCCACCACCAGCGCCTTGGTCACCAGGCGGCGCCGGCCGCCGAGGCTGACGCTCCTCCCCCCTCCTTGAGCGCCGACTGGACGTTCAGCCGCATCGTCTGGAGCGCCGGCAGCAGACCGACCGCCAGGCCGGCGAGCACGGTCACCCCGGCGGTGAACAGCACCACGCGCAGGTCGACGGTCGGCAGCCAGAACCGCGGCAGGCGGGCCGCGAAGGCGTCGGCCACGGCACCGGTCGCCAGCACGCCGCCACCGAGCCCGAGCAGCCCGCCGAGGACCGACGCCACCAGCGACTCGATGGCGAGCTGGCGCGCGATCCGCCAGCGGCCGGCGCCCAGGCTGGAGCGCACCGCCAGCTCGGTGATCCGGCCCTGGGTGCGGGCGAGGAGCAGGTTGGCGATGTTGGCGCAGGCGATCAGCAGGACGAACACCAGCGCCCCCTGGATCAGGGCGAGGAGAAGGCGGTCCTGGGGCGACGGCACGCTCTCGCGCAGGTTGAGCACCTCGGTCACCCGGCCGCGATAGTCCTCCGGGTACTCGGACGCCAGCCCCTCGCTGATCGCCTTGAGCGCCGCGTCCGCCTCGGCGGTGCCGACCCCGTCCCGGAGGCGCGCGACCACCACGACACCTCGGCGCTCCTTGCGCGCCGTCGACGGATCGATCGCCAGCGGCAGCCACAGCTTCACCTGGGGGTCGAGGAACTCGAAGCGCTCCGGCAGCACGCCGACGATGGTGCGGGTCTCGCCGTCGACGGTGATCGTCCGGCCGAGCACCTGCGGGTCGCCGCCGAACCGCTCCTGCCAGAAGCTGTAGTCCAGCACCGCTACCCGCCCGGCGCCTGGGTGCCCCTCGTCGGCCAGGAAGCCGCGGCCGAGCTTCGGGGCGACCCCGAGCAGCGACAGGAAGCCGGGGGTCACCTCCGCGGCGCTCGCCGGCTGGGCGGACTCCGCCGGGCCGATGTTGACCATCCGGGACAGGTAGCCCGCCATGCCGTCGAACACCCGCTGGCGCTCACGCCAGTCCAGCAGGTTGGCGACCGAGGCGCCGTTGATCTGGCCGGCGAGCACCGGGTCCTGGTAGGTGCCGACCAGGGCGATCTGCTCCGGCTCCTGATACGGCATGGGCCGGTAGAGGATGCCGTTGATCAGGCTGAACACCGTCGTGTTGCCGGCGATCGCCAGCGCCAGCGACAGCACCACCAGGGCGGTGATCCCCGGCGTCTTCTTGAGCGAGCGGAGCGCGTAGCGGATGTCTTGTGCGATCGAGCCCATCGGTCGAGTCCTCCGGTAACTGGTTCTCGACCTCCCTACGCCGGGCCGGTGCACGATGTTTCGTGGTTGCGACCTGCGCAAGATACTTGACAGGTCAACTATTGTCCCGTAGAGTATTTTCATGGCACGGCGCCCCGGCAACCTGCAGCAGGAGATCCGTCAGTCGAAACCGTTCCTGTCGCTCGGGCAGGAGGCGGTGCTCGGGATCCTGCGCACGGCCGACGAGCTGCGCCATCGGCTGACCGAGCTGGTCTCGCCCCGCGGCATCACGCTGCAGCAGTACAACGTGCTGCGCATCCTGCGGGGAGCGGGCGAGGCCGGGCTGCCGACGCTCGAGATCGCCGAGCGCATGATCGAGCGCTCGCCCGGCATCACCCGCCTGCTCGACCGGCTGGAGAAAAAGGGCCTGGTCCGCCGCCAGCGCTGCCAGGAGGACCGGCGGCAGATGCTGTGCTGGATCTCCGCCGACGGGCGCGAGCTGCTCGGCGCCCTCGACGGGCCGATCGCCCAGGCCGAGGGCGAAGCGCTCGCCACCATGGAGACCGCGGATCTCGAACGGCTGATCGAGCTGCTCGACACCGTCCGCGCCAGCGTCCAGACCGGCGCGTAGACCGACGACGACCATGGCGCCAACCCGCTTCGGCCCGGGCTCAGCCCGTCGCGCCCCGGCCATCGCCCCATCAACACCATCCACACCATCGACCCGGTCGGCCCACGCGGCCGGCCGCCAGAGAGACCCAGAGGAGACGACCCCATGACTCGACAGTCCACACCGACCCACCAGATCCACCGGACCCTGACCTTCGCCCTGCTCGCGGGCGCCCTGCTCATCGCCCCGCTGCTGACGGCCGCACCGGCCGCCGCCGCCCAGCAGACCTTCAAGATCGACCCGGCCCACTCCGAAGCGTCGTTCCAGATCCGCCACCTGTTCACCCAGGTCCGCGGCCGGTTCAACACCTTCACCGGCACCATCGAGATGGACCCGGACAACCTGGAGGCGTCGAAGGTCCAGCTCACCATCGAGGCGGCGAGCATCAACACCGAGAACGACCAGCGCGACGGCCACCTCCGGTCGGAGGACTTCTTCTTCGTCAAGAAGTACCCCGAGATCACCTTCGTCAGCGACTCGGTCACCAAGACCGGCAAGTCGAGCTTCGACGTCACCGGCACCCTGACCATGCGCGGCGTCTCGAAGAAGATCACCTTGCCGGTCGAGCTCCTCGGCGTCGGCACCGACCCGTGGGGCAACACCCGCGCCGGCTTCTCCACCGAGACCACCCTCGACCGCCAGGCCTACGGCGTCAACTGGAACAAGGCGCTCGACCAGGGCGGCTACCTGCTCGGCGACGACGTCGACGTCCAGGTGAACATCGAGGCGGTCTACCAGGCGCCGAAGGACGAGGCCGCGGGCGCCGCGTCCGGCCGCTGACCTCCCGGAGCGTGACCGGAACGCCCGCCTGCGGCCTTCGGGTAGGATCGATGGTCCTATGGACGAACCGGTCACGCTCCCCTTCGAAACCTTCTGGAACTGGTTGATCAGCCACCCGGACTGCATCGTCCGCGCCGGCACACCGGAGACGATCCTCTACGACGCCGAGGACCTGCACTGGGTGTTCGCCGTCGAAAGCCGCGACACGCTGCTCGTCCAGGTGCTCCGCGGCAAGCGGCCAACGGGCGAGCTGTTCCTGGAGCCGGAGTCGGTCTCCTATGTCCAGGGGGCGGCCGGCGACCAGGAGGGGGAGTTCCAGTTCGAGCTGATCTCGGAGACGGAGAGCGACCGGTACACGGCCTACTTCTTCGTCCTGGTCCACGGTTACGACGTGCAGGAGAGCCCGCACGCGCCTGCGCGGGTGCACTAGGCAGGATCTCCCCGCCCGAGCGCGCTGATCGGCCCTCTTCCAGGGCGACCCAAGCCCCACTCCGGCGGGTGTGCCCGACCGCTCCGTGCCTGCGTATGATGGCGTCAGCATGGGCCGGTTTGTCGCCTCGTTCGTCCCCCTGCTCTCGACCGTCGCCGGCGGGAGCCTGGTCGCGGTCCTCTCCCTGTTCGGCGTGTTCGGCTCGTTCGATCCACCGGTCGGCGACCTGCTGCTCCGGATGCGGCCGGAGACGGACCCGGCGACCGCCCCCGTGGCGGCGATCGTCCTCGACGACCGCTCGTTCGAGACCCTCGGGCCGCTGCCCTGGAACCGCCGGCGGGTCGCCGCCCTGGTCGAGCGCGCCTTCGACCACGGCGCCCGCGCCCTGGCGATCGACCTGGTCCTCTCCGACACCGGCTGGACGGAGGAGCCCGCGCGGCTCGACGCCCTGGCCGCCATGCCGGAGGGAGACCGGGCGCTCGCCGCGACGCTCGACGACCGGCCGGTCGTGCTGGCCGCAGCGCTCCGCGCCGACGGCGGCTGGCTTCTGCCGCTCGAAGCCTTCGGTGGGGCCCACCGGGCGGCCCACGCCGAGGGCGAGGTGGGGCCGGACGGCGTGGTGCGCACGATCCTCGCCACGAAGCAGCGCGCCGGGCTCGCCTTGCCCGCCCTGTCTCTGGCCGCCGCCCGCCTGATTCGGCCGGCGATCCCGGTGACCCCGGGCGCGGCGCTCCATCCCGATTTCCGCCTCGCCCCGCGCCGGGTACCAACCGTCAGCGCCCTCGACCTGCTCGGCCCTTTCGGCCAAAGCGGCGAGGATCCGTCGGCCTTCCCGCCGGTCCTGGACGGTCGTCTGGTCTTCCTCGGCACCACGGCCACTGCGGCCACCGACCAATTCCTGGTGCCGGCCGGCGGCGGCCCCACGCCGGGGGTGCTGATCCACGCCTCCGCCGCCGCGTCGCTCCTCGCCCCACCGGGCGCCCACGCCCTGCTCCGCCCCCTCGGCCCGGCGGCCCTCGTCGCCGCCTGCCTCACCCTCGCCCTCCTCGCCCAGCTCGCCCGCGCCCGCGCCGGGCGGCTTCGCCTGCTGCACTTCGCGATGACCGGCCTCGCCCTGGCCGGCGCCGGCGTTCTCGCCCTCTGGACGGCCGGGATCCAGCTCCCCCTGGTCACCCTGGCCGCCGCCTTCGGCGCCTCGGCTCTGCTGCGTGAGGCGACCGAGTCGGCCCGGGCCCAGCGGGAGACCGGGCGCCTGCTCCGACGGTTGGTCGCTG
The DNA here is from genome assembly GCA_963843755.1 of uncultured Acidobacteriota bacterium. Taxonomy (GTDB): domain Bacteria; phylum Acidobacteriota; class Thermoanaerobaculia; order Multivoradales; family DATKCC01; genus CAWJLS01. Next base: position 194,961 of record CAWJLS010000004.1, on the reverse strand, counting down.
CGGATTCTCCCGACGTGAGGTCCGACGCGAGGTCTGGGGAGCCGGCGCCACCGTCCGCCCCGCGCGGCGCCACGGGTCGCCTGGCCCTCGCCCGCGAGCTCCAGGGCCGGCTGATCCGGGACCGGGACCTGCGCCGCGCCCTGCTCGACTCCCTGGAGGACGGCGTGATCCGCTGGGACCGGGCGGGACGCGTCGTGCTGGCCAACGCGGCCGCGTCGACCCTCTGGAACGGCGGACGGCACGACCGTCCAGCGACGACCGGGAGTGTCCCCGGACGGGAGGAGCTGATGGCGGCTGCCGAGGCGCACCCGGACGGCGCGTCCCGCGAGGGCCCAGCTCCGAACGGGGCCCCGCCCACCAGGGAGACCGAGGCCCTGCTCCAGCGCGACGGGCGCCGGATCCAGGTGCTGGTCCGACCGCTCGACGACGGCGGCGCCCTCGGCGTGCTCCGCGACGTCACCGCCGAGCACGAGCTCGAGGACCGGCGCCGCGAGATGCAGCGGCTGGTCTCCCACGAGCTCAAGACGCCGCTGTCGTCGATCGCCAGCTTCGGCAGCATGCTCGAGCGCTACCAGCTCTCCGACGAGGAGCTCGCCCGCATCGCCGGCCTGATCCGCGGCGAGTCCGAGCGGCTGCTCGAGATGGTGACCACCTTCCTGGACCTCGAACGGATCGGCAGCGGCCGCTGGGCCGGCCAGCGGACGCCCGTGGACGTGGCGGCCCTGGTGCGCGAGCGCCACGAGCTGCTGGCGGGCGCGGCGGCGGCCCGCGACCTCGCTCTCCGCCTGGAGCCGGACCGGGACGCGCCCCTGGAAGCGGTCGGAGCGGCGACCGGGCCGGCCGGCGGCGAAGCTGACAAAACCGGCAGAGCGTGCCTGGTCGCGGGCGACCCGGCCCTGCTGGCCCGGGTGATCGACAACCTCGCCGGCAACGCCATCAAGTACACCCCGCCGGGCGGCACGATCCGCCTCGGCGTCCGCGCGGCCGACGGCACCGTGGCGCTGACGGTCGCCGACGACGGTCCGGGCATCCCGGCAGAGGCGCTTCCCCGGCTGTTCGACCGGTTCTACCGGGTGCCGGCCGCCAGCCGCTCCGACGACGGCACCGGCGCAGATGCCGGCGGGTTCGGCGGCGGAGGCGGAGCCGGAAGCGCCGGCGGCTCCGGGCTCGGCCTGGCGCTCGTCCGGGAGATCTGCGCATGGCACGGCGGTTGCGTCACCGTAGAGAGCGAGGCCGGTCGGGGGAGCGTGTTCACCGTCCGGCTGCCGGCCTACGACCCGGCCGATAGGGAGGGGAACCGATCGTGACGAAGGCGCCGAGCCGCATCCTGGTCGCGGACGACGATCTCGCCCTGCGCGAGATGATGGGCCTCGCCCTCACCAAGGAGGGCTACGACGTGACCGCCGTGGCAGACGCCGCCGCGGTCGAGCGCGTCCTGAACGGCGACCGCTTCGACCTGGTGGTCAGCGACATCTACCTGGGCGACGGCACCGCGCTCGACCTGCTCTCCCGGGTGAAGGAGACCAACCCCGGCGCGCCGGTCATCCTGATCACCGCCCAGGGGACGGTGGAGACGGTCGCGGCGGCCCGCGAGGCCGGCGTCTTCGACTACCTGGCCAAGCCGTTTCAGATCGACGCCCTGGTCGAGCGGGTCGAGGCCGCGCTCGCCACGTCGGGACGCCGCCGCCGGCAGACCGCGGCCCCGCCGCTGGGCCCCGAGTCGATGATCATCGGCAGCGATCCGGCCACCGTCGAGGTCTACAAGGCGGTGGCGCGGGTGGCGCCGCTGCCGGTCCCCGTGCTGCTGCGGGGCGAGACCGGCACCGGCAAGGAGCTGGTGGCCCGGGCGCTCCACCGCTTCGGCGCCCACCCGGACGGACCCTGGGTCGCAGTCAACTGCGGCGCGATCCCGGAAACGCTGCTCGAAAGCGAGCTCTTCGGCCACAAGAAGGGCGCGTTCACCGGTGCCGTACGCGACCACCGGGGGGCGATCGAGTCCGCCCGCGGCGGCACGCTGCTGCTCGACGAGGTCGGCGAGCTTCCCGCCATGCTCCAGGTCAAGCTCCTGCGCTTCCTCCAGGAGGGCGAGATCCGCCCGGTCGGCGCCGAGCGCAGCATCGAGGTCCCGGTCCGGGTGGTGGCGGCGACCCACAAGGACCTGCGCCGGGAGGTGGACGCGGGACGCTTCCGCGAGGACTTCTACTACCGGCTCACCGCCTACGAGATCGTCCTGCCGCCGCTGCGCCAGCGCCCCGGCGACATCCCCGCCCTGATCGAGCACTTCAGGCGCCGCGCCGGAGAGCGCTTCGGCCTGCCCCGCGCCGAGCCCGCCGGCGAAGAAGCGCTCCGCCTGCTCGGGTCGAGGCGCTGGCCGGGCAACGTGCGCGAGCTCGAGAACCTGGTCCAGCGCGCCCTGGTCGACCTGGGAGGACTGTCGGACGCGGCGGGCCTCGCGCGGATCCTCGACGAGATGGACGCCGCCGCCGGGGGCGCGGACAGAGAGGGTGCCGGCACGGGTGACGCCACGACCGGCCCTGCCACCCCGGCGATCGGCGACGACCTGACCCTGGAGGAGCTCGAACGGCTCCACATCGAGGCGGTCCTCGCCCGCTGCGGCGGCACCAAGGCCCGGGCGGCCGAGATCCTCGGGATCGAACGCAAGTCGCTCTACCGCAAGGCGCGCCGGCTGGGTATCGACCTGGGCCTGGCGCCCCCGGACGAAGGAGACGAGCCATGACGCGGTACCCGACCACGACCACGCGCCGGCCCGGCCCGGCCGCCTTTGCCCTGGCGACCCTGCTCGCGCTCACCTGCTCGACCCTGACCATGCCGGCGAGCGCCCAGAGCGGGCTCGGCCCGGCCGCCGACGCCGACCCGGTGGTCTACGAGGTCACCGCCGTCGACGGGCGCCTCCATCATCTGCTGCACCCGCCGACAGGGGGAAGCGCCCGGCTCGAGCCGGGCGACCGGCTGGTCGGTGGTGCCGAGGTGCGCACGGGCTGGCTGTCGTCGGCCGACCTCGCGGTGCCGCGCGCCGCGGCCCGGTTCCACCTCGAAAGCCGGACCCACGCCGTCCTCGGCGTGGACGATCCGTCGATCCTCCTGGTGCTCGAGCGGGGGCGGCTGCGCGCCCTGTTCGACAAGCTCGGCGAGCTGGTCGGCGGCGAGGAGAGTGGCCGGCGGATCCAGACGCCGGCGGCGATCCTCGCCGTCCGCGGCACCGAGTACGGCGTCGCGGTCGGCCGGTCCGGCGCCACGACGCTGGTGGTCTTCGAGGGGGTGGTCGAGGTCACCCCTACCTTCGCCGGCCCCGGCGCCCCGGCAGGCCCTCTCCTGGTGCGCGCAGGCGAGGCGATCCACCTGCGCCGCGACCGCCCGCCGACACCGCCGCGCCATCACAACCTGACCCCACGGAGCTGGGACCGGGGAGGCATGCCGGCCATGAGCGCTCCGCCGGGGGCCGGCCCGGGCGCGCCGGCTGGCCAGGATGGGGGACAGGGCACGGGGCGCGGTCCGGGCCACGGCGCAGGGAGTGGACCCGGGGGGTCCACGGGTGTTGGATCGGCGACCGGTGCAGGCGCTGGCTTCGGAGCAGGCGCTGGCACAGGAGCTGGCGCTGGCACAGGAGCGGCGGGGGCCGAAACGGTGCAGGGCCAGGCACAGATCCAAGCACAGCAAGGTCCGCCGCCCGGCCCGGCAGGCAGCCCCACGGCGAGTGGCCCTCCGGCGGGCCCGGCCGCGACGCCACCGTCGGACCCGGCGCCGGCTCCCCCCGCGGGTCGCTCCGACCCAGCGGCCGGGTCGGAGCGACCCGCGCCCTCTCCTCACCCCTCGACCCACCCCTCCTCCAAACCCCGAAAAGGCCCGTCCTGACAGGGCTTCCCGGAGACTTCGGCACACCGGCTGCGGGTGGCACCGGCGGTGCAATCTCCCCGGGCACAGGCGCTGACGAACAGCGCCGACGCCATCGAAACCCGAGGAGGTACACCCATGAAACCGATCACCTTCCCACGCGCCCTGGCACTCGCCGCGGCCCTCACCCTGATCGCCCTGCCGGCCGCTGCCAGGAACGGCACCGGACCGGCCTTCGATCCCAGCGAGGCGTTCAGCGTCTCCGGCGACGTCACCGCCTTCACCGCGGCCCTCGGCTCCGGCATGCCGATGCTGGTCGTGGACGATCCCGCCCTCGGCTCCGTCGAGATCGGCCTCGGGCCGCTCTGGTTCCTCCAGGACGCCGGCTTCGCGGCCGCGGTCGGAGACACGGTGGAGGCCCTGGTAGTCTCCTGCGACCTCTGCGCGGCCGCGACCGTCGCCTTCTGGGTCGACAACACCACCAACGGCACCTCCGTCGTCCTGCGCGACGACTCCGGCGTCCCGCTCTGGATCGCGGGCAACGGCACAGGCGGTGGCCGCGGGTTCTGCGCAGGCCAGCAGGCCCAGAGTCAGAACCAGACCCAGACCCAGGCCGCTCAGCAGAACGGCAGTGGTAACGGCAACGGCGGCAGCGGCAATGGCGGCAACGGCTCCGCCAACCAGGGTGGCAACCAAAACCAGGGCGGGAACCAGGGCTCCGGCTCCAACGGCGGCAACGGCCCCGGGCCGCAGGACGATCCCGGCTCCGGCAACGGTCCGGGCCCCGGCACCGCCTCCGGTGGCCAGTGCCAGTGGACCGGCCCGGACATGACCCTGGTGACGACCGTCACCGGCACCGTCGTGTCGCTCGAGGTGGGCTTCCATGAGCCCCGGCCGTCGGTCGTCCTCGACCTCGGCGGCGAGGAGATCGAGATCCTGCTCGCGCCGTACGCACCGCTGGCCGCGGCAGGCTTCCTCATCGAGCCCGGCATGACGCTCCAGATCACCTACGCCCCGTGGACGATCGCCGGCGACGAGGAGGTGCTGGTGGCCCTGGCCGTGACCGATCCGGCCTCCGGCCTGACCGTCCAGCTCCGCGACCCGGAGACCGGTTACCCGGTCACCGGCGGTGGCGGCGGCTTCGGTCCCGGCTTCGGATACGGGCCCGGCCCCGGCGGCTCGGGCAACTGAGCCCTGACGGACGAGCCCCCCCGATCGTGGCCGGGTGGGAGGTCTTTCCCGCCCCTCCGCCTCCCGCCCGGCCCGATCGGTTTTCTCACGCCCCGCCGCTTTGGGCGGGGCGTCCGACGCTCTGCACGCGTACACTTTCGTGACCATGGGTGTTTTGCGACCTTCGCAACCCCGTCTCGCAGCGCTCTTCACGCTGCTCCTCGCCCTCTCGAGCGCCCCGGTCGCCCTGGCCGGCGTCCTCGTCTTCGAGGGGACTCTCGAACAGTCCGGCTACCCCACGGGCGACGCCACCACCCTGGCCCCGTCCCTCGCCTGGCGCACCTCTCGCTGGAGCCTGTCGCTGACCGTGCCGCTCCTGCGCCAGAGCGTCGGTGAGCTGATCCGGGTCGGCCCCGGGGTGACCCCGCAGGGCCCGCCGAGCAGCGACCCGGGCACCGCGTCCGACGACGACGGTGGGGGGAGCGGGAACGACGAAAGCACGGGCGACGGGGGGAACGGGAACGGCGACAGCGGAGGCGGTGACGGAGGCTCGGGCGACGGCGGAGGTGACGGGAGCGGCGGAGGAAACGGTGGGGGCAACGTCCTCACCCAGCCCTCCGTCCAAGCTGTCGGGCAGGCTGCCGGGCGGACCGTCGAGCAGGCCGCGAGCCCGGCGGGCGACCCGACCGAACCGAGCACTCCGAAGCGCCGGTCCACGAACCGCACCGGGCTCGGCGACCCGGTCCTCCGCCTGGACGTCGCCCTTCCGGGGGTGCTCGGTGCCGGCACCCGCCTCGGGCTGTTCGGCGCGGTGAAGATCCCGCTCGCGGACGCGGACCTGGGGACCGAGGAGTGGGACGCCGGCGCCGGCGTCTTCGCCTGGCGCACCGGCCTGCTGACCGACGTCTACGTCGAGGTCGGCTACTGGGCCCTCGGCGATCCGGACGCCTACGAGCTCTCCGACCCGATCGCCTGGCGGGCCGTCCTCTCCCGGCGCCTGGCCAGCGGCCGCTGGGCCTTTGCCGCCCTGACCCAAGGCGCGACCGAGGTGGTCGGCGGAGCCGGCAGCTCTGCCGAGGTCGGGGTCTGGGCGGGCCGCCTGTTCCGTGCCACCCGCTCCTTCGGCCTGAGCGTCACCGCCGGACTGGACGACGCCGCCCCGGACTGGTCCGCTACCCTGTCCTGGCGCCTCGGCGTGGCCGGCCTGCGGCCGCAGACCGTTCCCTGAACCGGCCCGATCAGCGCCCCTCTGCCCCTCCCGGGCCCTTCCCCGAGGGCTGTCGGGCTCCGTCGGGCCGGGCGAACGATCGGCGACCGGCGGTGCCGCCGCGGAGCCAGGGGCGGTGCAGGAGGGCGGGGTAGTCGCTGGCGAGCTTCTGGCGCTGGGCGGGCGCCAGCAGGCGTGTCACCCCCAGGGCCAGCTCGCCCTCGCCCCGGGCGATGGCGCCGACCCGCTCGCCGATGGTGGCGGCCGTCGCCTCCGCCGCGTCCCAGTCGCCGGCCGCGAGCTGGTCGCCGAGGGTCTGGCGGAGCTCGACGTAGTCCCGGGCGCGGCTGCGACGCGACGCGAGCTGCTCGGTCATGAGCTGGTCCATCGCCGCCCGCTGCGTCGCGGTGAGATCGAGGGCCTTCACGTAGTCCGGGCGGTTCCACCAGATACGCGACAGGTCGATGCTGCCGGCGGCAGGACGACCACTTGGAGCGACAGCTTGCCCGGCTCCCGGCGGCGCCGCCGCCTGGGCCGCGTGGCTGGAGCGCACGCCCCCGGCAAACAGACCGGCGATGGTGGCGGAGAGCAGGAGGGAGAGGAGCAGGGCAGAGCGGCGGGGGCGGCGAGGCATGGCGGATCTCCTGTGGGTCGTTCCTCCGGCCGTTGTACCACGGGCCGCCCACGACGTAGGCGTCCTGAACAAGAAAGGCGCGGCGACCGCCAGGCCGCCGCGCCGAGAGGATCGGTCGAAACGATCCGTCAGGAGTCGTCAGGGCCCATCAAGATCCCGGGAAGGCGCCGATGTCGCCGTTGCCGCAGTAGTTCCCTGACGGGTTGTCGTAGGTCACCACCTGGCCGCTCTCGGTGTCGGTCACCCGGACGGTGTAGTCGACGTTCGACGTCGCACCGTAGAAGACCCAGTAGTGGCCGTTGTAGCCGGTGCCGTCGAGCACCTTGACGAACACCTCCTGGTTGCTCGAGCCGAAGAACCAGAAGGTCCCGGTCTCGGAGGTCAGCTCGTTCCCCGCCTGGGGCACGCCGCCGCGCAGCACCTCGACCTTGAAGCGATCGGCCTGGAGGCAGACCGCCGTCGACGAGGGCGTGCAGTTGGTCAGCGACTGGTTCGGGTCGATCAGGCTGACCTTGCCCACCTCGTCGAAGGTCGCCGGGTCGCTGAAGCTCATCACCGAGCCGCCACCCGGGAACGCGAAGGCCCCGCCGTCCGGGAAGGCCTGGCTGTCCGGCGTGCCGCAGAACGACCCGGCCGGCTTGACGTAGGTCTGCACCGCGCCGGTCTGGGTGTCGGTCACCGCCAGGGTGAACTCCCGGTCCGTCGCGGCGCCGGTGAACACCCAGTAGTAGCCGTTCGCCGGCCCGATGACCTTCACCTCGGCCTCGATGTTGGTCGCGCCGAAGAACCAGAAGAACCCGCTCAGGTCCGAGTAGGGAACCGCGCGCGCCGCGCCGAAGCCGCCGCCGTTGACGTACTGCGCCTGGACCTTGAAGCGGTTGTTGCGCAGGCAGAGCGTCGTCGCGTCCGGTGTGCAGGCGACCGTCGGATTGTCGACGTTGAACGACCGGTCGACGGTGGTCGTCTTGTTCTGCGTATCCCGGGCGACGACCTCGATCGAGTGGGCACCGGGGCCGAACAGGGTCGAGTCCAGGGTCGTGACGAAGCCGACGTTCGGGCAGCTCGGGTCGCCGACCGGCACCGCCGAGCAGACGTCCGCACGCGGCGTGCCGTAGGTCACCGGCAGGGTGGTCTGGCCGTCGATGGTCACGGTCACCGAGCCGATGCCGTTCGGGTCCGTCGCCCAACCACGCACCTGCACCGAGCTCCCGGACACCGTCTGGCCCGCCGCCGGCTCCTCGAGGAACAGCTCCGGGTTGCTCACGATGCGGGCGGTGACCGGCGCCGAGGTCGTGGTGTTGTCGCAGGTGTCGTGGGCGACGGCCGTGACGGTGTACTCACCGGTCGCGTAGCCGTCGACGTTGGCCGCGCAACTGAACGGCGCCGTGGTGTCGCTGCACTGGGTGGCGCCGTTGATCTTGAAGTCGACCCGGGTCACGCCGGTGTTGTCCGCCGCGTCGGCGGCCAGGGTCGCGTTGCCCCAGATCCGCTGGCCGGAGGCCGGCGAGGTCACCGAGACCGTCGGCGGGGTGTGGTCGGTGCAGGCGGGGACGACGCTGATGGTGCGCGCGTACGACACGTTGATGTCGCGGCCGTCGCCGTCCGTGGTGTTGGTCACCACCAAGGTCGGAGTACCGACCGAGTTGAAGCCGCGCGAGACCTGGCTGCTGTTCTCGCTCGCGTTGCTCGACTTCGGCATGGGGATGAACTTGTCACCGTTCCAGGTCCCCGGCGTGATGGTGAAGTTCACCTGGTCCGGGTAGTGGTAGCAGGGCCGCATCTTGACCGTGTAGTGCCCGCCCGTGCCCTGGGTGACCGTGTCCGGGCCGAGCAGCATCGGCGAGAGCGCCGTCGATCCGCCCGGGCCGAGGAGGTCGTACCAGCCGAGGGGATAGCGCGGCCCCATGTGGGTCCAGGTGCGATCCGACAGGAAGAAGCCTCCGATGCCGTAGACGATGTCGTAGCCCCAGCCGAGATCGACCGCCAGCGCTTTGACCGTCTCGTTGTGCCCGTCGCCGTCGGCGTCGCCGCAGGTGTTGCCGTAGTAGGCCCACAGCTCGCCGGTGAGCAGGCCCTTGACGCCGGCTTCGACGTAGGCGACGTCGTCGTCGTAGAGCGCGACCCGGGCCATCACCCGGGCGTTGAGCTCGGCATCGACCTCCGCCTCCAGGCTGGCGGTGGCGTCGTCGAGGTCGAAGTTGTCGGTGAAGGTGTTGGTACCGGTACAGCCGTTCTTCGTGCAGTCGTAGTTGAAGGTGCCGGAGGCGCCGAAGTCCGCGTCGACGCCGACGGTGGCGGTCAGCTTCCAGGTCAGCGATGCGCCGACGTAGGTCGGCAAGGTCACCTTGACCCGCACCGGGATGACGCCGACGTAGAAGGTGAACTCGCCCAGCGTCGGATCGAACAGCAGCCACTCCTTCGAGTAGCTGTCGCCGATCGACGCGGAGGCGGAGAGATCGCCGTCGCCGCTGACCGCGACGTTGCCGTCGACGTGCGCCATCTTGAACCGCCACCAGAGCGGCGGCCCGCAGAAGAAGAGGAGGTTCGGCCGCCACTCCTCGTACTCGAAGTGGAGGTTGGCCTGGCCGGAGAGCGGGACGTTGACCGAGTAGGTCCCGTTCACGCTGCCGAGGGTGAACATGCTCGAGTGCGAGTAGTCGGAGAAGTTGTAGTTCTTGTCCTTGGTCCTGGTCCGCCAGCCGCAGTGGGCGCGGGTCGCGCCGTCGTCGTTCGGGTCCGGGCCCAGCGTGCCGTCCTCGAGCTGGTTCAGGCCGTCGTAGCTCACGAAGAAGACCTCGGAGCTGTCGGCGTCGGCCAGGCCGGCCATCGACTCTTCGAGGGCGTCGCGCTGGAACTGGGAGACCGGCAGGTTGGCGATGCCGGCCCCCATGACCATCCAGACCAGGGTCCCTTCCTGCTTCTCCCCCAGGGTCGGGTCGTAGGTCTCCAGCAGCTTCCAGCCCTTGCCCTTGGCCATCACCTTCGGGGCGTAGGGATCGCCGATTCCGGGTTTGATCTGTGCCGCGGCCGGCGTCGCCAGGGCCAGCAGGGCGACGACGACGAGCAGGCTGCAGGTCCATCTCGATGTCGTAGTGGGTCTCATTGCGCCTCCTTGGTTGACCTCACGGGCCGTTCGACGGAACGGCCTCGTGAGGGAAGGCGGCAACGAGGGAAACTCTGTATCACCGGCGTTCGACCGGCCGGCGGATGTCCGGCCGATGTCCGGCCGATGTCCGGTCGATGCCCGGTCGATGCCCGGCGGAAGTCCGGCGGCTAGCCGGACAACTGGCGGTAGAGAAAGGCCTTGGCCGTCACCCAGTCGCGGTTCACGGTCGCCGTGCCGACGCCGAGCACCTCGGCGGTCTCGCGGATGGTCAGGCCGCCGAAGTATCGGAGCTCGACCAGCCGCGCTTGGCGCTCGTCGAGCTCACCCAGGGCGGTCAGGGCACGATCGAGGTCGATCACGTCGACCTCGTTGCGACCGGTGATGGCCTCGGCCTCGCCGAGGGTCACCCGGCGGGCGCTCCCGCCGCGCTTCTCGCTCCTCCTGGTGCGCGCGTGGTCGACCAGGACGCGCCGCATGGAGCTGGCCGCGAAGGCGAAGAAGTGGGCCCGGTCGCTCCAAGACACCCGGTTCCGGTCGACCAGGCGGAGGTAGACCTCGTTGACCAGGGCCGTCGGCTGGAGCGTGTGCTCCCGCCGCTCGCCCCGCAGGTAGTGGCGGGCGAGGTCGTGCAGCTTGCCGTTGACCAGCGGCATCAGGTCGTCGCGCGCGGCGGCGTCGCCGTGGCTCCAGGCGAGGAGCAGGGACGTGACGTCGTGCGGATCGGCCATCGTTCCAGAATTTACCAAGCGGCCGGGTGCCTCCGCCACGGATCGTGGGGCCCGGGAGATCAGGGCGGCGGCGGTGAGGCGCCGGCCCGGCCCGCCTGGTCGGCCCGGCCGAGCCGGTCGAGCCGATCGAGAGTGGCAGCGAGGGCGCGGGTGGTCTCGTCGTCGTCGCCGAGGCTCGCTCGCGCCTCGTCGAGGACCGGGCCCAGGGCGGCCGCCGCCGCGTCCGCCTCACCCAGGGCGAGGTGCGCCTTGGCGAGCGCGTTGGTGGCGCTCGCGACCCACTGGAGCCGCCACGGCATCTCGTCGGGGAAGTGCTCCAGGGCGAAGCCGGCGAGCTCGACGGTGCGTGCCCAGTGCTCGCGCTCGAGCTCGAGGAGGGCGAGGCGGGTCGCGGTGCCCGCGACCACGTCGTCCGGCCCGTCGTCCGTCCCGTCGCCGCGGCGCGCGAGGGCGAGCGCCTCCTCGTAGCGCGCCACCGCGCCGTCGGCGTCGCCCAGCGCCTGGAGCACGGTGCCGGAGTTGGACAGGAGGTGGGCGAGGCGGGCGCTCTCCGGGTCGGGCCCGGAGCGGATCATCTCGATCGCCCGGGCGTAGACCGCCGCCGCCTGCTCGAGGTCGCCCCGCTGCTGCAGGAGGTCCGCCCGGTTGGCCAGGGCGATGGCCAGGCGCGGATGCCCGTGTGGATGGGTGCGCTCGAGGACCTCGACGGCGTGGGAGAGCAACGGCTCCGCGTCGTCGAGCCGCCCCATGCCCAGGTAGAGCTCGGCCAGGTTGTTGGCGGCGTTCGCGGTCTCCGGGTGGTCGGGACCGAGCCCCGCCTCCAGGATCTGGAGGCTCTCCCGCAGGACGCCGGCCGCCCCCTCGATGTCCCCCTGGGCGCGGCGGAGGAGGGCGAGGTTGTTGAGCAGGATGGCGAGGCGCGGGTGGTCCGGAGGGAACACCGCGCGGTGGAGCCGCAACGCCTCGGCAAAGGTCTCCGCCGCCCCCGGGAGGTCTCCGGACTCGAGCTGCACCAGGCCGAGGTTGCCGACGGTGATGGCGAGGTAGGGGTGGTCCCCCTCGAACAGGGCGTGGGCGAGGGTGCGGGCCTCCTCGAGATGCGCCCGGGCCTCGCTCCAGTGCTCGCGGCGGCGCTCCAGGTCGGCCAGGTCGTTGAGCGCCAGGACCACCGACGGGTGGCGCTCGCCGTGGATCCGCTGGAGGGTCTCGAGCGCCAGGCGGTAGCGCCGCTCCGCCTCGTCGAGGCGACCGCGCTCCGCGGCCACCGAGGCCCAGCGCTGGAGGATCTCCGCCGACAGCGCTTCGGCGCCGGTGTCCCGCGCGATGCGGAGGGCGGCCGCGAGCTCGGTCTCGGCGCGGTCCCAGTCCCCCGACTCGGTGAGCGCGCGGCCGAGCCGGAAGCGGGTCTCGGCGACGGCCGGGTCGTCCTCGCCCAGGGCCTCGCGGCGCAGCGCCAGGGCCTCCTCGAAGCGCGCCACGGCCTCGGGGTAGCGGCCCAGCGCGAGCGCCACGTCGCCCTGCTCGTGGAGGGCCGAGGCCACGTCGGTCCCCCGGTGCCCGTGCGCGTCCTCGAGCCGTCCCTCGGCCCGGGACAGGAGGTCGTCGGCCTCCCGGAGCAGTCCGAGGTTCTTGTACGACCGGCCCATGGTCAGCATCAGCGCGCCCTGGGTGGCCGGGCTCCGGTCGAGACCCTCGGCGATCGACCGCGCGCCCCGGTCGAGGATCTCCCGGGCGGTGACCGTCTCCCCGCGCGAGCGGGTCGGGTCGGGCACGGCGAAGAGCTCGGTCAGGAACGAGGAGACCCGCCGGGCCTCGTCGCGCTCGGCGAGGATGGTGCGGCGTTGCACGAGGAGGACGAGCAGCGAGGTCACGAGCACCGCCAGCAGCGCCACGGAGGCGGCCACCGCCACCGCGTGACGCCGGGTGAACTTCGCGGCCCGGTAGCGGAAGGTATCCGGCCTGGCCTCCACCGGGAGGCCCCGGAGGTGGCGGTCGAGGTCGTCCGAGAGCGCCTGCGCGGAGGCGTAGCGACGCTCCGGCTCCTTGCGCAGCGCCTTGAGCAGGATGGTGTCCAGGTCGCCGCGCAGGCGCCGGCGCAGCGCGGCGGCGGTGCCACGCCCACCGGGGCCACCCCGGGCGCCCGTCTGGCCCCTCGACTGGCCCCCCGTCCGGCCCCCAGCTTGGCCCCCAGCTTGGCCCACGCTTCGGCCCGCACGCCCTCCCCCGGTCCGGCCGCCGACGCGGCCCCCGGCCTGGCCGGCTCCCCGGGAGACCCTGCGCGACGGGCGCTCCGGCTCGGCCCGGGCGATCTTCTCGAGCGCCTCGAGCGGCTCCTCGGCGTCGGTGTCGTACGGCCGGTGGCCGGTCAGCAGCTCGTAAAGCACGACGCCGAGACTGTAGACGTCCGAGCTGGTGGTGACCTCCTGGCCGCGCGCCTGCTCGGGCGAAGCGTAGGCGGGCGTCATCGGGCCGAAGGCCCCGGTGCGGGTGTAAGCGACGGTATGGTCCAGGGAGTGGGGATCGAGCAGCTTGGCGATGCCGAAGTCGAGAAGCTTGGGCTCGCCGTCCGGAGTCACCAGGATGTTCTCCGGCTTCAGGTCCCGGTGGACGACCAGGTGCCGGTGGGCGAACTGGACCGCCGCGCAGACCTTCTGGAACAGCCGGATGCGCGCGTCGGTGTCGACACCCTGCCGTTCGCAGAAGACGTCGATGGACAAGCCGACCACGTGCTCCATGACCAGGAACGGCCGGCCGTCGCGCGTGGTGCCGCCGTCCAGGAGGCGGGCGATGTTCGGATGGTCGAGCCGGGCGAGGATCTGGCGCTCGGCCCGGAATCGCGCGACCAGCGCGGCGCTCCCGAGCCCGTGCCTGAGCACCTTGACGGCGACGGTCTGGCGGTAGGCCCCGTCGTCGCGCACGGCCAGGTAGACCACACCCATCCCGCCGCGGTCGAGCTCACCGATGATGCGGTAGCGATCGATCTCCGGCGCCGAGATCACGTCCGAGGGCGCCCCGGCCGGGCCCTCGATGAAGCTGCCGGCCTCGTCGTGGGCGCGGACGAACGAGCGCACCTCCACGGCGAGGTCCGCGTCGTCACCGCAGCGCTCGCGGAGCAGAGCTTCACGATCGGCCTCGGGCGCGGCGAGAATCTCGTCGAGCACCTCGCGAATTCGCCGCCACCGGGCCGGATCGAGGGGGTTCCCCATGCACGAGACGATACAGGAGCCCCGTGCGTGACCGGTCGGTTCGCGGGGCGTGCGCGACACAACTTTTCGTCCGCTTCCGCCGTACCTGATGAGCGTCCGCTGGACGCCACGAACGACGAGCCCACAACGGGCGAGAGGAGGTCTCGTGTACAAGTTCTTCAGTCTCTCGATCGCCATCCTGCTGGGGTCCGCAGCCGCGCACGCCGTGCCGCCGACGGTCGTGGTTCCGGCCGCCCGGATCAACGGCGCCTGGGGTCCGATCCCGCTCCCCCTGGCAGAGCTCGGCATCGATCCGGCCACCGCGACGCTCACCGGTGCCTTGCGCGGCACCCTCGACCGCGACGGTTCTCAAGTCTTCTACCTGCCGGACCGTGCCAGGTTCTCGCTGACCGACTTCGACCTGTTACGGGTCGGGGACCAGAGAGGGGCGACCTTGCTCAACATGGCGATGGTGCGGGCCGAGTCCGACTTCCCCCGCGAGCTCGTCGCCCATGCCGGCGACACGGCGGTGTCCGACCCCGGGTGGGACCTGGCCGGAGCCGCGGCGTGGGACCCCGCCGCCGGCTCGTACGTCGTGGCGGGCAGTGGGGAGCTCGCGTTCGACTTCCTGCGTGACGACGTGACCGCGTGGACGTTCGACATGACCGGGCACGGCGCGCAGAGCGGGTCCGGTTCCTCCGTGACCCTGCGCCCACCGCCGCCGAACACCCCCTTCACCGTACCGACCTCCATGCTGGTGTACCAGGGAGGCAGCGGAGATGACCTCTGGGAGCTGTGGCTCCAGCCGTGGAACGAGGGGTACCGCTTCGAGGCGGTGCTGACCTCGGGCACCGGCCAGGCGGCCCGTACCTTCATCCCGGTGCCCCAAGGACCCGAGGTCGGCATCGACCTCTCCTCCTACGCCGGCGAGGTGACGCTCGGCCTCACCGCGGCCGGGGGCGAGACCGTGCGCAACCTGGCCATGCCGCCCGCGTTCGGGCTGGACCGCACCTGGCACCGCTTCGGCAACCTGGGGGATCGCAGCGAGGGAAACGCCATCGGGCTCGACGACCTGCGCGTCGCGCGAGGCAGCATCGACCTGGCGCGGCAGGTCGTCGTGGTCGACGACTTCGACGCCCCGGAGTGGGCCGAGGAATGGACCCCGCCTACGGCCGGCGCTCTCAGGTTGGGGTCCAAACGGCTCGTGAGGCCCGAACGTGACGGCGACGGAACACTGATCGCCAGCCTGGACAAGGCGGCCGTAGTGGGGCCCGACTACCTGGCGCGGAATCTCGAAGTTCCCCGCGTCGCCATGACCTGCCGGATCGCCCTCGACCTCACCTCGCTGAGAGACCAGGAAGACGGCACCGGCCGCGCGACCGTGCTCGCCTTTCGAGACGAATCACAGCCGGACCCGGCGGCCCGCGACTACGCACGCCTCCAGGTCCGGCAGCAGGGCCTGGAGCGCCAAGTGCGGCTCGTCGGCCCGGGCGCTCACCTGAATGGAGCCACGCCGTGGATCCCCCTCGCCGAGGGCGCCGCGACCCTCGAAGTGCAGTGGCAGAAGACATCGACCGACCAGAGCCGGCTCGACCTGTGGATCGACGGCTGCGGCCCGCCCACCCAGCCCTGCGGAAGCGGCTGGGAGCTGACCGGCATCGAGCAGACCGGCCTGGTGACGGCAGTGCACCTCGGCATCCTCGCGAGCACCCCCACCGTCAAAGGCGAAGTACGTTTCGACGACATCGCCTGCGCCGGCGATAGCTGGGTCGAGCCCGAGTAGGGGCACCCACCGCGAACCTCGAGCGCCCAGAAAATCCCCGGGAGATTCGCGATCCCTCCAACCCGCTGATCTATAAGCACTTCGCCCCAGCCCCGCGACCCGCTCCGCCGCCAGAGCCCCACCCAGCAGCAAGGTTCGCGGAAACAGCCTTCCAACCCACTCAGGACAGAGGGGTTATCATCACGCAGTCGCCTCCTGCGCGGAGGCGTGGATTGAAACGTAGTCAGTGGGTACGTGGATGTACAGCTCGCTCGAGTCGCCTCCTGCGCGGAGGCGTGGATTGAAACATGAGTCCGGCGACGCGGTCACGGAACGCCATGCCGTCGCCTCCTGCGCGGAGGCGTGGATTGAAACACGATCGCATCCAGCAGAACGGCGTCGCTCTGCCGTCGCCTCCTGCGCGGAGGCGTGGATTGAAACGACTCTCCATGACGCTTAAATTGGTGGCGCTCCAAGCAGTCGCCTCCTGCGCGGAGGCGTGGATTGAAACCTCTGGGTCGAGGACGTGGACCGCGACGAGGGCTGTCGCCTCCTGCGCGGAGGCGTGGATTGAAACCAGGCCTGCCCGAGATCACGCTGGCGGCCGACGAGTCGCCTCCTGCGCGGAGGCGTGGATTGAAACCGCGGGCAGGGTTGCTCATCGCCTACTCCTTGTCGTCGCCTCCTGCGCGGAGGCGTGGATTGAAACCTGGATCTCTACGGCGACCCTGCGGTCCGGCCACGCGTCGCCTCCTGCGCGGAGGCGTGGATTGAAACGGGCACAACAAAAAGGACCACACAGTGGCGGCGAGTCGCCTCCTGCGCGGAGGCGTGGATTGAAACCAGCCGCGGCCGGCCGCGGCCGCGCGGAGGCGGGGTCGCCTCCTGCGCGGAGGCGTGGATTGAAACATGCGCATTTACCGCTGTCGATGTATCCGTGCAAGTCGCCTCCTGCGCGGAGGCGTGGATTGAAACTCGAGCGCTGGGCGCACCCTCTGCCGCGCATCAAGGTCGCCTCCTGCGCGGAGGCGTGGATTGAAACGTCAGTCCACGTCGCGTACGCCCTCTACATCCTGGTCGCCTCCTGCGCGGAGGCGTGGATTGAAACGAGTGGGTCGGCGCCAACCTCGAGGCCAGGCCTTGGGTCGCCTCCTGCGCGGAGGCGTGGATTGAAACACCCGCCCCGGTCCGTTCGCCGGCTGGTGGTTCGGTCGCCTCCTGCGCGGAGGCGTGGATTGAAACGCCCCACTCGGCGAGCCAGTCGAACAGGCGGCGGGTCGCCTCCTGCGCGGAGGCGTGGATTGAAACGCTGGGGCGGTGGTTGGGGCGGACTGTCGGTGGGGGTCGCCTCCTGCGCGGAGGCGTGGATTGAAACATCCCTGTCGGGAACAACAATCTCTTGGTCGAAGAGTCGCCTCCTGCGCGGAGGCGTGGATTGAAACCCCGGGATGAAGACGTTGCCGCGGATGGTGCACAGGTCGCCTCCTGCGCGGAGGCGTGGATTGAAACGCCGTCCCATCAGGCCTGTTGCAAAGAGACGACGTGTCGCCTCCTGCGCGGAGGCGTGGATTGAAACTGGTAGTCCCAGAGGCGCCAGGGCGGATGTCCGGGGGTGTCGCCTCCTGCGCGGAGGCGTGGATTGAAACAGGCTGAATTTTGGTGCGCCGTAATCGTCTAGCTGGTCGCCTCCTGCGCGGAGGCGTGGATTGAAACATCGCGCCAGGGGAGGAGTATGCGAGCTCCCTCGGTCGCCTCCTGCGCGGAGGCGTGGATTGAAACATCGGGCGCCCGTCGTAGCCAAGGGAGGAAGGGTGGTCGCCTCCTGCGCGGAGGCGTGGATTGAAACCTTCTGTGATGGCGGTTGCGGTTGTCATCTCGTCTGTCGCCTCCTGCGCGGAGGCGTGGATTGAAACAGCCAGGGCATCGCCTCCGTGACGGATGAGGCCGAGTCGCCTCCTGCGCGGAGGCGTGGATTGAAACGCGATCAGCCGAATCGATCGCCACCGCCGCGACAAGTCGCCTCCTGCGCGGAGGCGTGGATTGAAACCGCTCGGAGGTCAGGGACGACCTGGTCGCCATTCGCGTCGCCTCCTGCGCGGAGGCGTGGATTGAAACCTGGCCTCGGGCAGGGTGACCAGCGTCTCGCTCGCGTCGCCTCCTGCGCGGAGGCGTGGATTGAAACAGGTCAGCCTCGAGCAATCGGTCAAGCGGGTCATGTCGCCTCCTGCGCGGAGGCGTGGATTGAAACGGGTGTCCATCGTCGAGCGCTTGGCTTGCTTGCGTCGCCTCCTGCGCGGAGGCGTGGATTGAAACAACCTGGGGCTGGAGAGATCGATGCTGCCGCCGTGTCGCCTCCTGCGCGGAGGCGTGGATTGAAACAGTGAGCGTCGGAAGGGCGTCGTCGAGATCGCTCTGTCGCCTCCTGCGCGGAGGCGTGGATTGAAACTCGACCTACACGGTGAAGAAGGACCTCCGCGTGCAGTCGCCTCTCGCGCGGAGGCGTGGATTGAAACCAGGCGATTGCCCGGTGCGGGTTGGGTGCGGCCAGGCGCCTCCCACGCTGAAGCGTGAACCGATCCCAGCGCCAGGTCGCTGATCCGTGAGGGATGCATTGCCAGGCATGGTTTCGCGACGCAGGATGAAGAGCGATCGTCTCCAGGCGACACTCAGAGCTCTAGTGGCCCGTCTCGACAGTCCTGCCCAGTATCGAGGCCGCCGAGGCGCCGTCCTGCCAAGGCGCACGACTGAGGCAGAGCCGAGCTCTGTCGCAGGGAGTGCAACGCCGGCGGGGCGGATGCAGCGGCGGGCGAATACCGCAGGGACTTCCGAGACGGTCCACTAGCATGATGATGGCCGTTCGATAGACTGCTGCCGAAGCCGGCCCTTCTTGTTTGGGAGTTTCCGGAGATCAGATGCCTCGAGATGCCGACAGTTCTCAGACACGGCCCTTATCGCTTCTACTTCTACAGCCACGATCTCCACGAGCCGCCCCATGTCCATGTCGACCGGGACGAGCAGTCGGCGAAGTTCTGGCTCCGCCCCGTCCGGCTGTCGAGGAATCTTGGGTTCAGCCCGCACGAGCTTCGGCGACTCCAGCGCTTGACCGAGGACCATCAAGACGCTCTACTGGAGGCTTGGAATGACCACCTCTCCCCTTAATCCGGGCAGTCGCGTCAAGAATGTACGTTGTACGGACAACGAGCTGATCGTGGAACTTGTCGATGGACGGACGATCTCTGCACCGCTGGTCTGGTATCCGCGGCTTCTGAATGCGACGCCCAAGCAGCGCGAGAACTGGGAAATCGCCGGCGGTGGCTTCGGAATTCACTGGCCCGACGTCGACGAGGATCTGAGCACGGAAGGACTCCTCGCGGGGTCGCCCTCGCCCGGAGCGCCGATCTCGGCGAGCGCCTGAGCTCGGAGCACAGCAGTCGGGGCTCGCCTCGCGTTGTCGAGGACGGGATATTCTTCGAAGATGGTGAGAGTCGATGTCGAAAGACGAACCCCGCTACTACGCTCACAGCGCGCCGGACGGCGGTGAGCCCGAGCCCCTGGGCGAGCACGGGTCTCTCGTCGGTCGACGAACAGAGTCCTCCTGCGCTCCCTTCGGCGTCGGCGCCGAAGGCCAGGCAGCCGGTCTCCTCCACGACGCCGGCAAGGCGACGGAACTGTTCGCACTGCGCCTCCGGGGAAAGGCGTCAGGTCTCGACCACTGGACACCGGGCGCCGCTCTGGCGCTCCGCCGATACAAGCAGCACGGGATCGCCGCGGCACTGGCAATCCAGGGCCACCACCTGGGTCTCGCCCAGGCGTCCGTCGAAGCCCTCAAGAGCCTCTACAACGGCGAGTCCGCCTGCGGTCGCACGCCGACGACCGACGATCCCGACATCCTGCCGGCCAGACTGATCCAGGAAGGGATCGATCTCCCGGAGTTGGACGGCTCGCTATTCGACCAAGGCTCCCTTCATGGATCGGCTCTCCTCGACATCCGGATGCTCTTCTCCGCCCTCGTGGATGCGGACTTCCTGGAGACAGAGGCGCACTTCGACCGCGATGAGCAAGGGGATCGCCGATATCGACCTCCTGCGCCGGAGCTGGCACCGGGCAAGGCGCTCGCCCTCGTCGAGAAGGAGATCGAGCGATTGGCGTGGACGAACCGGTCCCGCTCATCGCAGGCCGTCCAGAGCCTACGTTCCGATCTCTTCGGCACGTGCTACGCGGCCGCCGAACGGGAGCCCGGCCTGTTCACCCTCTCCGCCCCGACCGGCGCCGGCAAGACTCTCTCCATGCTCGCCTTCGCCCTCCGCCACGCACACCTTCACGGGCTCCGGCGGGTGGTCATGGCGATCCCGTATCTCTCCATCCTGGAGCAGACGGCCAAGGTGTACCGTGCACTGCTGGAGCCCGACTTCGGCGAGGGCTACGTGCTGGAGCATCACAGCCTCGCCGGCCTGCGGGACGGAGACCCGAAGGATGACGAGCAAGGTCCGAGCCCGGCCGAGGTGCTGCGCCGTCGACAGGCCGAGAACTGGGATGCGCCGCTCGTGGTCACCACCAGCGTGCAGCTCCTCGAATCTCTGTTCGCCAACCGGCCCCGGCCATGTCGCAAGCTGCACCGGCTGGCGAAGAGCGTGGTGCTGTTCGACGAAGTCCAGAGCCTCCCCCGGTTGCTCGCAGTCCCGACGCTGGCGACGCTGTCGCGACTGTCAGAGCGCTACGGGGCGTCGGTGGTCTTCTCGACGGCGACCCAGCCCGCGTTCGAGTCGCTCGACGAGCCGGTGCGGTGCTGGTGCGCCGCGGGTTGGCAACCGACCGAGATCGTCGACCCGAAGCTGAAGCTCTTCGGCAGAGTCCGCAGGATCAACGTGGAGTGGCGCGTCGGGACGTGGTCCTCAGAGGATCGGCTGCCGTGGGACGCGCTCGGCGACGAGCTCGCCGGGCACGAGCAGGTTCTGTGCATCGTCAACTTGAAGCGCCACGCGCGCGACCTGGCGAAGCAGCTCAAGGCGCGTGGAGTCGAAGGGTTGATCCACCTCTCGACCAGCATGTGCCCCACCCACCGGCGTGCCAAGCTCGAGGAGGTGGCCCGTCGGCTCGCGGCGGGTGAGCCCTGCAGACTGATCTCGACTCAGTGCGTGGAAGCGGGAGTCGACGTGGACTTCCCCGTCGTCTACCGGGCCTTCGCGCCGCTGGACGCGATCGCCCAGGCGGCCGGGCGGTGCAACCGCAACGGGCGGCTCCCCGGAGGTGGCCTGCTGGTTGTCTTCCTGGCCGACGAGGAGGAGAAGAGCGCCTACCCGGGAGGCGACTACCGGCAGGCGGCGGATGTGACCCGGGAGGTGCTCCTCGCGATCCCGCGAGAGCAGTGGAACCTGGAGAGCCCGGAGCTCTATGACCGGTGGTACCGGTTGCTCTACGACCTGAGCGGCCTCGGTAAGGGGGAGCGCAAGCGGGAGCGGGAGCTCACCCAGGCGATGGAGTCGCGCGACTTCGAAGAAGTGGCGCGGCTCTACCGGTTGATGCCGGACGACAGCGTCCAGGTGGTGGTGCCGTGGGATGGCGAGGCGGTCGAGCGGTTGCGGCGATCGTCCGAGAAGACTCCATGGATCAAGGCCGACTGGCTCCGCGAGGCCCAGGTGCACTCGGTGAGCCTTCCTCGCAGACGGCTCGATGACTACCTCGGCGTGCTGCTCGCCGCACCGCTCGGCGCCTACCGGCCGGAGCAACGCTCAGAGGACTGGTACTTCCTCCAGGACGGAGAGATCTATGACGAGGACTTCGGACTGGGTGATCCGCCGGCGCTGCTCATGGCCTGATCCGCATAGACATTCCGCGTAGTAGGGAGAGGAGGTTCCTGCAACGATGACTTCAACCGACTTCACGCTCCTGGTCTGGGGCGATTTCGCCTGCTTCACCCGGCCGGAGGCGAAGGGCGAGCGCTTCAGCTATCCGGTGATCACGCCGTCTGCGGCACGGGGGGTCTTCGACGCGATCTTCGTCAAGCCGCCGGAGTTCCGCTGGCAGGTCACCCGAATCGAGGTGCTTCACCCGCCCGCCTTCATCGCCCTGCGGCGCAACGAGGTCAAGGAGAAGGCCAACGTCAACGCCATCGCCCGCTGGATGGTCGGCACGGACGACCCCGAGCCGATCTGGGCCGACGGCGACCGGGAGCTGACGCGCTCGGACGAGAAGGGGAGGACCCAGCGCCAGACCCTGGCCCTTCGCGAGCCCCGGTTCCGGATCTCGGCGCGGATCGTGCCGTGGCCCGGTCACGAGGAGCGTCTCGTCTCGCTGGAACGGCAGTTCGAGCGGCGGGCGCGCCAGGGCAAGTGCTTCCACCAGCCTTACCTGGGATGCCGCGAGTTCCCGGCGTACTTCGAGCTGGTCGACGAAGGTACCGAGAAGAACGAGGCACTGCCCCATCTCGATCTGGACCTGGGCTACATGGTCTACGACGTCTTCGACCTTTCCCGTCCCGGAAGCCCGGACGACCGAGCCGCCATCTCCCTCTTCCCTGCTCGCGTCGAGGCGGGGGTGATGGAGGTCCCGGCGTGGGACGATCCGGCGGTACTGAAGGTCCCCCTGGAGGCCAGTTGATGAACGAGCAGATGGGCAACTTCGAGCAGGTAGCTCCACGATGCTGAACGAGGTCATCGGCTGGGCACATCGCCACGACCTGGTCGTCCCGCCCGGCTTCAAGGTCAAGCCGGTCCGCTGGGCGCTGGTTTTCGACGCTCAGGGGCGCTTCCAACTCGTCCGGGAGCTGGGCGACGTGGAGGCGAAGAGGAACCGTGGCCGCCATCTCCTCTGCCCGAACCTGGAACTGGGGGAGATGAAACGCGGCGGCTCGGGCACCCGCCACTTTCTGGTGGACAACACGCAGGTTCTCGCCCTGGTCGGCGCCGAGGAGGACGACGAGAAGATCCACGCCAAGCACGAGGCCTTCGTCGGCCTGCTGGCGAGCGCCGCCGAGGTCGTCCCGGCCCTCGGTCTTGTCGCCGAGACCCTCGGCGACCCGAACGCTCTCGCCGCAATCCGGGCGGAGCTCGAAGGCAAGGGCGCCGCGCCGACCGAGAACGCGACCGTCGAGGTGCGGGGAGCGGACCCGGACCTGATCGTCCGGGATGATTCCTGGCACGACTGGTACCAGGCGTTCCGGGCAGGCCTTCAGCCGGAGCGCTCGGGCCCGGCCATGCGGTGCGTGGTCTCCGGGGAGTTGGTGGAGCCCGTGGCGACCCACTCCAAGATTCGCGGGCTTTCGGACGTCGGCGGCCTGTCCATGGGTGACGTCCTGCCCGCCTTCAAGCAGGAGTCGTTTCGCTCCTACGGCCTGGAGCAGGCAGCCAACAGCGCCATGTCTCCGGAGGTCGTGGCGAGCTACACAGCCGCGCTCAACCGGCTGATCCGCGAGCAGAGCGTCAAACTGAACGGCACGCGCATCCTCTTCTGGTTCCGGGAACCGCTCCAGGACGAACAGGACAACGTGTTCAACTGGCTGGTGGAGCCGCCGGAGACCACGGAGGGTGCCGCCCTTGGCCGAGCGCGGAAGCTCCTCGCAGCCATCCGCGACGGCGAACGGCCAGATCTCAAGAACAACCGGTACTACGCGCTCACCCTGTCGGCGAACAGCGGGCGCGTTGTGCTGCGCGACTGGATGGAGGGGTCGTTCGAAGAGCTTGTCGCGAACATCACGCGCTGGTTCGACGACCTGCAGGTCGTGAAGCGCGACGGCACCGCCCTGACCCAGCCGCCGAAGCTTTGGGCCATCCTCGGCGCCCTGGTGAGGGAGCTCAAGGAGATCCCGGAGCCCCTGGAGGCCCGCATGTGGCGCGTCGCGATCCGTGGCGAAGCGATTCCCACGCAGGCAGCAGCCCGTGCCCTCGCCCGTTTCCGTATCGCCACGGTCACCGATCAACCCGTACGAACCGCTGGCGTCGGCCTGCTCAAGGCATTTCTGCGCCGCTCGCCGGATACCCATGGAGACCCCGAGATGACTCCAGGATTGAACGAGGAGCACCCCAACCCCGCGTACCACTGCGGACGGCTGATGGCGGTGCTCGACTACCTCCAGTACCGCGCCCTGGGCGACGTCGGCGCCGGCGTGGTGCAGCGCTACTACGCCGCGGCGAGCGCCACGCCCGGCCTGGTCTTGGGCCGCCTGCTGCGCGTGGCGCAGTTCCACCTGGGCAAGCTCGAGCCGGCGGAGCGCCGGAGCTTCGAGTACCGCATCGGGCAAGTGATGGGGCAGCTTCACGACGGCTTCCCTCCGCCGCTGTCGCTCCAGGAGCAGAGCCTGTTCGCCCTCGGCTACTACCACCAGAAGGCCTACCGTCCGCCGAAGAACGGCGCGGAAGAAGCCGACACCCCCAGCGAAACCGAGACCTCTGAGGAGACCGCGTGATGTCCGACCCGATCCAGAACCGGTACGAGTTCCTGTTCCTCTTCGATTGCGAGAACGGCAACCCCAACGGGGATCCGGACTCGGGCAACGCGCCGCGTGTCGACCCGGAGACCCTGAAGGGATTGGTCTCGGACGTGGCGCTCAAGCGGCGCATCCGCAACTACGTCCAACTCGCCCGCGGCAACGAGATGCCCAACGCGATCTTCGTCGAGCACGCGTCGAACTTGAACCGGAAGATCGCTCGCGCCCATGAGGAGACGGGCGAGATCCCGGAAAAGAAGAAGGCGACGCGGGGCAAGGTTCAGCAGGCGAAGCAGTGGCTGTGCGACAACTTCTATGACGTTCGGACGTTCGGTGCCGTGATGAGCACCGGAGCGAACGCCGGCCAGGTGAGAGGGCCTGTCCAGATCGCCTTCGCCCAGTCGGTGGACCGTGTCTTGCCCCTGGATGTCTCGATCACCCGGATGGCGGTCGCAGACGAGGGCAAGGGCCTCGTCACCTCTGCCGACTACCTCAAGTGGGAGGAGGAGCAACCGGAAGACAAGCTGCGCACCATGGGCCGCAAGTCGTTGATCCCTTATGGCCTGTTCGTCGGCAAGGGCTTCGTCAGCGCTCACCTGGCGCAGGAGACCGGTTTCTCGGAAGACGATCTCGCCCTGCTGTGGGAGGCACTGCTCAACATGTATGAGCACGACCGCTCCGCCAGCAAGGGGCTCATGGCGACGCGCAAGCTGTTCGTGTTCAAGCACGTCGGGACCGATAGCGACAACGGCCAGCGGCAGCGTCAGGCGATGTTGGGCTGTGCCCCGGCGCACCGGTTGTTCGATCTCGTCGAGGTCCAGGCGAAGGACGGTCTCGATGGGCCGCCCCGGAGCTTCGGCGACTACGACGTGACGGTCCACGAGGACAAGCTGCCGGCCGGGGTCGAGCTGATCCAGCAACCATGACCCCCGACCCCGTCCCCCTCTCCGCCCTCCAGCACCTGCTCTACTGCGAGCGGCAGTGCGCTCTGATCCACGTGGAGCGGGAGTGGGTGGAGAACCGGTACACGGCGGAGGGGCGGTTGCTGCACGAGCGGGCGGACGCCGTGGGGACGGAGAGCCGGGGAGATGTGCGGATCGCTCGGGGGCTGGGGTTGCGGTGCGCGCGGCTCGGGCTGATCGGCCGGGCGGACGTGGTGGAGCTCCACCGGGTCGAGGACGGTGACGGGAGCGCGGCGGCCGGAGCGGAGCTCCCCGGGGTGGAGGGACGCTGGCGGCCGGTGCCGGTGGAGTACAAGCGGGGGCGACCGAAGGACCGGCATTGCGACGAGGTCCAGCTCTGCGCCCAGGCGCTCTGCCTGGAGGAGATGCTGGGCGTGGCAATTCCGGAGGGGGTGCTCTTCTACGGCAAGACCCGGCGGCGCACGCGGGTGGCCTTCGACAGGGCTCTGCGGGAAGAGACCGAGCAGGCGGCGGCGCGGGTGCGAAGGCTGGTGGAAGACGGAACCGTCCCTCCACCGGTGGCGGACGAGCGGTGCACCCGCTGCTCGTTGCTCGACATCTGCCTTCCCTTTGCGCCACGGCATTCGGCCCGCGGTTACCTGGAGAAGGCCCGGAGCACGGCACTCACGGAGGAGGGGTCCGGATGAAACGGCACCTCAACACGCTCTACGTCACCACGCAGGGGGCGTACCTGGCCAAGGACGGCGAGACGGTCTCGGTACGAGTCGAGGGGGAGACGAAGCTCCGGGTGCCGCTGCTCAACCTCGACGGAATCGTCTGCTTCGGGAATGTCGGCGCCAGCCCGTTCTTGATGGGGGCGTGTGGCAAGAACGGCGTGACGTTGTCGTTCCTGAGCGAGCGGGGACGCTTCTTGGCGCGTTCGGTCGGCGAGGCCTCGGGCAATGTCTTGCTCCGGCGCACCCAGTACCGGCGCGCGGACGATCCGGAAGGGAGCGCGGAGGTCGCTCGCGCGATCGTGACGGCGAAGGTGATCAACGCGCGGCGCATCGTCCAGCGCTCGCTCCGCGATCATCCCGGGAAGCCCGAGAGCGACGAGAGTAACGAGAGCAACGAGAGCAACGAGAGCAAGGGGCAGCCGGACCGTCGCGAGGAGTCCGTCCGGGCTCTCGGCGCACTGCTCACGGAGCTCGACTCCGCGAGCGATCTCGACCGTGTGCGCGGTTTCGAGGGGACGGCGGGCCGGGCGTACTTCGAGGCGTTCGATGGACTGATCACCCACGACGATCCGGCCTTCCGCTTCACCGTCCGCAACCGCCGGCCGCCGACCGACCCGGTCAACTCGCTCCTCTCCTTCCTCTACGCGCTGATCCGGCATGACGTGACGTCAGCCCTCGAAGCGACCGGTCTCGATCCGCAGGTCGGCTTCCTCCACCGGGACCGCCCCGGCCGCCCAGGCCTCGCACTCGACCTGATGGAGGAGCTGCGCGTGCCGCTGGCCGACCGGTTGGCCCTGACGCTGATCAACCGCCGACAGGTGGCGCCGGACGGCTTCACCCGGGACGAGACCGGCGGAGTCACGATGAGCGACGCCACCCGCAAGGCGGTCCTGGTCGCCTATCAGAAGCGCAAGCAGGACGAGCTGACACACCCCTTCCTCGACGAGAAGATCTCCTTCGGCCTGCTCTTCCAGATCCAGGCCCGTCTGTTCGCCCGCTTCCTGCGCGGCGATCTGGACGCCTACCCGCCGTATGTCGTGCAGTAGCCGCACGGACGATCGCGAACGATGGTCGTCTTGGTGACCTACGACGTCTCGACTGTCGATGCCAAAGGCAGGCGCCGCTTGCGCAAGGTTGCCAAGCAATGCGAGAACTACGGTCAGCGGGTTCAGAACTCGGTCTTCGAGTGCCTGATCGATCCGGCCGAGTGGGCGGTCCTGCGCCACAAGCTGCTCGAGCTCTACGACCCGGGAGAGGACAGTCTGCGCTTCTACTTTCTCGGCAAGCAGTGGCGCCGCCGGGTCGAGCACCACGGGATCAAGACGACGCTCGACCCGGAAGGGCCGATGATCGCGTGAGGAACGGCTAGAAATCAAGACTTCAACCAACCACGTTCTCGCGGACTGACACTTCACTCTTCAGCTCGACCAAGTCCAGACGGTGGCATCGGCGCCAACCGGATCTCGCCCAGATAGAGAAACTGAGCCACCCTGGCAGCCATGTCCCTTGACAGGCTTCAGTCCATGGCCTTACCATTCGACGTGTCGCAAGTCATACATTTCGCCATTAATTCTCTACAATCGAAAGGAGCTTTTCGTGCGTCCTGGCAACCTCGGTACTTCTCTCAGGATCTTGCTTCTCGCCGCTGGAATTGCCACGTTGACAGCCGTCCTCGCGCAACCTGCAACGGCCTCCTGCCAGAAGTGTGATGGAGGAGGGAACCCCCTGTTTCTCCTCCCGAAAGTCTGCCAAGTCGTGGCTCCGGGCGAAGCCGGGATGGCTATCTGCACCGACACGGATGGCTGCCACACCTCCGGCACGGCGTGCGTTGGTTCCTCCGACAACGGTTCTGGAGGTGGGTCCAGCAGCGGAGGCGACGGAAGTTGTTCGACGACTGCCGGCGGCTTTTGCCCTGCCGAATGCTTCTCGTGCGGGCATCAAGCCTACTAGTCTACGCCTTTAGCTAGAAGCCCCTCGCACGACCATGCTCCGAGCAAGATCAACTCTGACCCTATGCTTCACACTGCTCTTTGCAGCTCTTCTTCTTGTGTCTGCGAGTTTCGCCGACCCAACACCGAATCAACCAAGAACTTCGTCCCTCGATATCACGGTCACAATCCACGGCGCGATTGACTCTCTCCCCACGGAAGCCGAGATTCTTCTTCGTCCGGAGGATGAAGGTAATGTCTCTCCCGTCGTAGTTACTGTACCCCTCGAGGGTAAGGTTGGCTCGGCCAGTTTGGCTGTCGATCTCAGCAGGGCTTGGATTGCTCGAGCATCGGTCGAAGGGTACTGGAGCCCGGAGGCGCGCACGTCTCCGGGCTCGACGAATTCTCGGACCGTGCTGGCTCTATCGTTGTGGCCAGCCACGACGCTGAAAGCGCGACTTGTTCCGCCGAAGGACGGAACGGTTCCGACAGTTGCGAAAATTCGTCTTGCACCAACCGAGACAGTTGACCCGCAACTCCGCCAACCAGATGGCTCGCATTGGGTTGATTGCCGTGTTGAGCGCCGTCAACTGGACGAGTGCACGGTCCCAGAAGGAAGGTGGAATCTACGGATCGATTCTGGTGACTATTCCCCCTACTACGCCTGGGACGTCCTGCTGACTCCGTCCATTGAGTACAACCTAGATCGTGTGGTGCTGAGGAGAGGAGGTTCGATTGTCGGTCGCGCGCTCAGCACCCTTGGCCCACTAGACCCCAAGAAGGCCGTCGTGGAGCTCCAGCCCGTGATCGACCCAGGCGAGATCAACCCCTCGACCAAGCAGCAACTCGCTCAACTCCGACGCAGAGCTGACCTTGGTCAGTGGGGCGATTTTCAGTTCGTGGGTGTGCCGCCGGGGCTTTATCACGTGGAAGTCCGACAAGAGGACTTCTCTCCTGCCGTGAGCTCCGCGGTCTTGGTCCGAGATGCGAAGGAAACACGACTTGAGGACCCGATGGTCCTCGATGAGCTGTTACATCTGACAGTTCAAGTCAGTCCTTCCACAGATCCATTCGGTGAGGTCTGGAAGGCGAACCTCCACCGAGAGATAGAAGCAAGCACGATGAAGCAAGTGGCAAGCGGCACCCTCGACCCGAATGGCTCCTGGAAGTCACCATCTCTACCAACGGGTCCCTATTCGCTCCAGCTCCTGGATCAACGGGGAAACAGTCTCGGTTGGTGGGATGTCGACTTGGAGGAGGGCACCGACTTCTTTGCGGTGGATTTGCCGATCGTATACCTCGACGGGCGAGTAGAGCTCGGCGACGATCCGTTGCCTTCAACGGTCTGGTTCGGAGGAAAGACCGGCGAGGAAAGAGTTGAAACCGAGACTGACGAAGATGGTGAGTTCTACGCGGTCTTGCCGAGAGACGGCGCCTGGCGTGTTGATGTAGAAGCTGACAGCCCACCCGTAATGAGCCGTGGCCTCCAGGTAGAGATCGAAGCTGACGAGAGTCTCAGGACGGCGACCACCGTCATCGAAGTCCCCGATACGAGAATCGAGGGAGAGGTAGTCGATGATGCCGGCCTTCCGGTTCAGTCAGCCGACATCCAGTTTCAATCCTATGGTGATTGGAGAGGAGTCCTCAACGCAGATGCCGACCCGTCTGGACGGTTCGACCTCCGGGGTATGCAACCTGGCCAGTTTTCGATCGAGGCAAGCTCTCCTGGGGGAAGGTCCGAGCCTGAGATCCGACAGGTAGCAGAGGGGCAAGCTGTGACCGTCCGACTCGTAATACAGCGCCAGAAGAAGATGGCCGGGACTGTTGTCTCGGACACCGGACCCGTCCTTGCAGCCCGCGTTATTGCAATCCCCTTCAATAGTGCCGGTCGACCCGCCAGCATGAGGATGGCCGCGACCAAGACCGACGCGAAGGGCCAATTCGAGCTATCTATTCCTGGGAGCAGTGCAGTGGTCCGGTTGATGGTCATGGCGCCCGGATACGCCTTGTACCTAGGATCAGTAACAGAAGGACAAGATCTCCAAATCTCTCTGTCACGGGCAATGGGCACTCTTCGCCTCGATGGTAGCGAGTTGCATGCTGGCGAGATCGGACTGGTCCTGGTTGAAGGAAAACCAGTGAGCACGTTCCGGCTTGATTCCTGGGCTCTCCTCAATGGAGCAACCAAGCCTCCAGCGGGGTCATTGATCGTCCCAGGCATGCCTCCGGGTTCCTACGCTTTCTGCAAGGTCACTACAGAGGAAGCCCTGGCCGTCTTTGGTGGCGTGGGAGTGCCGACTGGGACCTCCTGCACTCAGGGTTTCCTGTCTGCAGGCGACGAGCTAGCCCTGGATCTTGGCAAGTAGACGATGCAAGCCACCAACTCACTCGGCCAACCGCTCTCCAACTCATAGCCACGGCCAGACTTCAGACTCCGCACTGCCCTTCACGCCACCATCAGTGAGTCGCGCTCCTCTAGCGCCTGGGTTCCCACTCCCACCCCGGGCCCGGCCCTTGCATTTCCCAGGGGCGCAGCCATCACGAACGACCTAAAGAGGGGAACGACGATGCCCGCAGTTTCTAGGATTTTTCGAGGTCCGCACCGGTGGTCGGTGCTTCTGCTGTCTGTCCTCGCCTGCTTCCTGATCGTGCCACCGGCGTCCTCCCAGGAGGACGGCTCGGGGTCTGCCGCCGCAGCGGGGAGCTTCGGCGAGAGTGTCGATGTGGTGGTCCTGGAGGTGGAGGCGGTGGTGACGGACGGTCAGGGTCACCGGGTCCCGGGGCTCACGTCGGACGACTTCCGGCTGCTGGTCGACGGGCAGGAGGTGCCGGTGAAGTACTTCGCCGAGGTGCGCGATGGCCAGGCGGCCTCGGTGAGCAGCCTCGATGAGGCCGGTCAGACCGGGGCCATGGAGACGCAGCCGGAGCCGGCCGCACCGGTCGCCACCAACTACCTGATCTTCATCGACGACTACTTCGGCGTCGGCGCGCGCCGCGATTGGATGCTCGATCGGGTGGCCGAGCAGATCGACGCGCTGCCGCCCCAGGACCGGGTGGCGGTGCTGGCCTATGACGGTGACCGGGTGCAGGTGCTGGCCGACTGGTCGAGCAAGCGCTCGGAGCTTCGCCAGGTCCTGCTCGCCGCCAAGGACCGGCCCGCGGGAGGGCTGCTCCGGTCCAACGAGTGGCAGCGCCGGGAGTTCGCTCCGACGCGGGCGCCGTTCAACGCGCACGCCGCCGGGATTGCCGACCGGGACCGGTTCGGCGTGCCGCTCCAGACCGCGGCGTTGGTCACGGGGCCGGTCGCCGACACCGACCGCCACCTGACCGATCCGTTCCACGACATCTGGGCCCAGGATCTGGAGCTTTCCCGCGAGCTGACGGCGCTCCAGGCGACGCTCCGCTTGATGCCGCGGCCCGAGGGGCGCCGGGTCCTCTTCCTGCTGGCCGGCGGCTGGCCGGACGGCTCTTTGTCGAACGAGGTGCTCCGTCCCGGCGAGCGGGGAAGCCTGCTCTCGCTGCCCCGGGGTTACGGCCGGACCGCGCCGCTCGACGACCTGGCGATGATCCAGCCGGTGATCGACACCGCCAACCTGCTCGGCTACACCGTCTACCCGGCGGACGTGAACGGCTACCGGCCGGCGCCCCTGAGCGGTGAGATCTACCGCCAGGGGACCCTCCGGAAGCTCGCCGACGGCACGGGTGGCCGCGCGCTGCTGGCCGGCGATCGGGAAAACAGCCTGGCCCAGGTGATGGCGGACACGCGGACCTACTACTCCCTCGGCATCACCCCGGGGCTCGACCACGACGACGTCTATCACGACATCCGTGTCGAGGTCCGCCCGACCGCCGGCTCCGGCCACCTGCGCGTCCGCGCCCGCGACGGCTACCGCGACTTCTCCCGCGCCACCGAGCTCGACATGCTGACCCAGAGCGCCCTCCAGTTCGGCGGCAGCCCGCTCGAGTCGGCCGCGCCGAACGCCGCGCCGGCTCCGACCCCGGAGGCGCTCTCCGTCAGCCTCGGCACGCCCCAGCGGCGGCCCCGGCAGACCATGAAGGTGCCGCTCTCCATCGACGTGCCGTGGAACCAGATCACGGTCCTGCCGGCCAAGGGCGGCTCCGCCGGTCACCTGGAGATCCGGGTCGCCGCCCGCGACCGGGACGGCGCCCTCTCCGAGGTGGCGACCGTGCCGCTCAAGCTCACCCTGGCCGACCAGAAGGCGCCGGCGGGGTCGCTCCACTGGGAGAGCGATCTGCTGCTGCGCCGGGAGCGCAACGACCTGGTGGTTTCGGTGTACGACGCCCTCTCGGGCCGGGTGATGACCCGGGTCGTCTCGACCGCGCCGTAACAGGCTGCACGGCGACGGGGTCGGTGGGCCGGTGGGGCGAGCGATCGCCCCGCCGGCTCATCGTCCATCCTGGCTCTTCACCCCCGAGCCGACCGGCGCCGGCGCCAGTCCCTCGTAGACCTGGACCCGCCCTTCGAAACCCTGGCTGACGTAGAGGCGGCCGTTCGGGCCGAGGGCCATGTCGAGCGGGAAGTAGAAGTAGCCGGGATTGCCGCCGAAGCCGTAGTGCTCCCCCAGGCAGCGGTTGCCCAGCGGCACCCAGGTCAGGAACATCATCCGCTGCTGGTCGAGGATGACCATGTCGCCGCTTTCGGTCAGGGCACCGGCCACCGGGAAGGCGAGCTGGCAGGGGGCGGTGCCCAGGAGGCCGACCCGGCGGCGGGGGTGGCCGTTCAGGTCGTAGGTCCAGATCTGGCCCTCCTTCGGCATCGGCACGAGGACCAGGTCGCCGTAGACGTCGACCTTGGTCAGCTCGAGCTCGCGGCGGCGTTTCTCCGGAAACTCGGCGCCGAGGTCGATCCGGCCGGAGACCGCGCCGTCCCGGTCGGCGAGCCACACCGACCGGTTGGCCAGGTCGAGGACGTAGAGGCGGGTGCCGTCCGGGCTCAGGGCCACGGAGACGGGGAAGGGGTCCTGGACGCCGTCGGGCAGGTTCGACAGCGGCACCTTACGCAGGAAGAGACCGTCGAAATCGAGCTCGAGCAGCGTGGTGCGGAGCTCCGGGTCGGTGGCGACCAGGACCAGGTAGCCGTCCGGATCGACCGCCACGTCCCGCGGCGTGGTGAACACCTCGCCGCCGACGATCTGGTAGCGGAAGGTGCCGTCCGGCCCGAAGATCACGACCCGATTGCGGAAGGCGTCGCAGACGAACACCTCGCCGGTGTGGAGGTCGGCGGTCACGCCGCGGGGCATCTGGATCGAGTCGGTGGCGACCGGCAGGTCGAGGCGCTCGGCGTAGACGGGGTGCATCTCGGCCGCCGCTCCGGCCGGGGGTTGAGGCGCCGCGGGTTGCGCGGCGGGGGGCTGGGCGCGGAGCGGTCCGCCGGCCAGCGCGAGCACCGCCATCGCCGAGAGCGCCAGGGCCGCCACCTCGACCCCCCGGAGCCGGGCGGGAAGAGTGGGCCGACGGGAGCGGCTCGCACCGGTCCTGCGGCGAGCCACGACGCGGGTCCTGCCTCGGACCCTGGCAAGCGTCATGGCGCCTTCGCCTCCTGGAGGCGCTCGAAGATCTGCGCCCGGCCGTTGCCCTGGTCGGCGACCACCACGCGCCCGTCGGGGAAGACGGCGATGCCGGCCGGGAAGAGCAGCAGCCCCGGCTCCCAGCCGCGCCGCGCGCCGAAGCCCTTGACCGTTCCGGTGGGGTCGAGCACGAGCACCCGGTCGGTGTGCCGGTCGAGCACCATCAGGTCGCCGCCGGCCTCGACCGCGATGCCCACCGGCCAGGCGGGCTGTGGACCGTCGCCGGGCAGCGTCCAGGTCTCCTCGACCGCGCCGTCCGCCCCGTGGCGCCGGATCGCGGCGCGGTCCGCCACCGCGGTGTAGAAGGCATCCGCGGGCGCGTCCGCCAGGGCGGTCACCAGCCCATCGACCGCGACGTCGGAGACCACCCGGCCGCCGCCGTCCAGGTGCAGCACGTGGCCGCGGCCCAGGTCGTAGAGCAGGACGCCGCCGCCGGCCGCCGGAGCCACCGGCCCCGGCACGGCACCGGCCGGCAGGGGGAGCTTGCGTTGCAGGAGCTGGTCGCCTTCGAGGGCGACGAGGCCCTGGCCGCCGCGCAGCGAGACGACGAAGCGCCCGCCGTCCCACGCCATGGCGACGGGCGCCCCGGGCAGGCCGACCGCCTTCTCGAGCTGCCACTCGGCGCCCTTTCGGGTGAACAGCAGCACGCGGGGCGTCCAGGCGTCGGCCACCGCCAGGTTCCCGGCTTCGTTCACGGCGACCGCGGACGGCCACCGGATCTCCTGGTCGTCGGGCCCGTCGACCACCTGGTCGAAGGCCAGCATGCCCCGCGCCGGGGCCTGCGCCGCCAGCGGCGCCGCCGCGGCCCCGACGAGCATCACCGTCCAGAGAAGCGAGAGGATTCGAGAGCGGTTCATCGCCCACCTCCACCGATGTCCTTGTGGCAACCGAGGCAGAGCTCGCGGTCGCCCGAGCGGTGCAACAGGAACTCGTACGGCCCGTCGTGCATGCTGTGGCACGAGCGGCAGTCCATCGGCTGCCCGGTCCGCGGATCGCGGGTGTCTTCGCCCAGCGGATGGGTCGCCGCGTGCTGGTGCGAGTGGCAGTCGCTGCACAGCTCGATCGGGTTCTTCTTGAGCAGCACCGGCCGGTCGCCGCCGTGCCCCTGGTGACAGGTGGTGCAGTCCAGGTCGCCGCCGTGGGTCACGTGGCGCCCCTCCTGCCCGGACTTGGCGCCGCCCGGGTCGTGGCACGACAGGCAGAGCTCCTGCTGGTCGGCCTTGAGCATCGCCGCGCCGCTCCCGGTGTGGGGGTTGTGGCACGACACGCAGTTGCCGCCGCCGGCGGGAACATGGGGGAACGGCGCCTTCTCGGCCGCCTCGACCACGTCCTCGTGGCACTGGGCACAGAGCTCGCCGACCGGCATGGTCAGGCCGAACGGGTCCTTGTCCTGGGGTCCGTTGTGGCAGGTCTCGCAGTCGCCGCTTTCGAACGGCGGGTGGGAGGTCTCGCGGAACAGCCCCTTCTCCTCCGACGCGTGCGGGTCGTGGCACTGTTGGCAGGCCGCCTTCTCCACCGGGTAGCCGGCGTGGACCTTGCGGAAGGCCGGACCGCGGTCGTGACACTGGAAGCAGAGCTCGGCGCCGGTGCCCTTGAGCAGCCCCGGGCGCTCCGAGGCGTGGGGCTCGTGGCACTTGGCACAGGCGCCGGTGGCGAACGGCGGATGCTGGACCGGCCGGGCGCGCCAGGTCTTGACCTCCTGGTGGCAGGTCACGCACAGCGCCTCGCCGCTGGCGCGGAGCAGGCCGGGCAGCTTCGAGCCGTGGGGCTGATGGCACTCGGCGCAGCGCCCCTCCGCCACCGGCTGGTGGACGACCGGCATGGCGAGCTGCTCGGCCACGTCCTCGTGGCACTTGCCGCACAGCGGACCGGGGCGGTCCTGGAGCAGCGCATCGAAGCGCGACACGTGCGGGTTGTGGCACGCGGTGCACTCACCGGAGACGACCGGCGGATGCTGGTGCTCCGCCGTCATCGCGTCCGACAGGTCGTGGCACTGGAGGCAGGCCTGGAGCTGGTCGACCTGCTGGTCCGGGGGTAGCTCGGCGCCGGCCCTGCGGGCCAGGACGAGCAGCAGGATCAGCAGGGCGCCGAGGGCCAGCGCCACCAGCGCGGTGCTGCTCCAGGGAAAGACCCGGCGGGGATCGCTCCCGAGCGGGGCCGGACTCCTCTTGGACGGACTCACTGGGCACCTCCCTTGGAGACGGGCGCCTGGTGGCAGACGGTGCAATCGCCTTCGGCGAAGGGCGGATGAACCTGTGGCAGGAGCATCCCGGCCAGCTTCGAGGCGTGGGGATCGTGGCAGCTCGCGCAGTCGAGGGTCTTCGCCGGCAGCCCCAGGTGCTTGGCGGCGAACTCCTTGGAGTCCCCGTCGTGGCACGTCAGGCAGGTGTCGGCGACCGGCTGCTGGAGCAGGTCGTGGTTGCGGGTCATGTGGGCGCCGTGACAGGTGATGCAGCCGTCCGGCTCCACGGCGGGGCCGTGGGGGTTCTCGGTGGTGAGCTGCGTCTCGATCGCGGGGTGGCAGCTCGTGCACAGCGCCCGGAGCGGCGCCCGCAGGAAGGGCTGGTTCTCCGACGCGTGGGGCTGATGGCAGGCGGTGCAGTCGCCCTTCGCGGCCGGTGGATGGCTCGAGCCGCCCGCCGGCGCGGCCGTCGGCACGTCGTGGCACTGGGCACAGACCTCACCGGTCGGGGCCGACAGCAGCCCGGGCTGGGCCGAGGCGTGGGGCACGTGGCAGGTCGAGCACTCACCGTCCTTGAACGGCTCGTGCTGCGGCAGCTTCGCGGCGGACGCGAGCATCGGTCCGTGGCACTGGGCGCACAGCTCGGGCTCCGCCGCCTTGAGCAGCTCCTTGGCGCCGGCGTGGGGCTCGTGGCAGCTCGAGCAGCGGCCCTGGGCGACCGGCGCGTGGACCACCGGCAGGCCGGAGCGGGCGCCGACGCCGGGGTGGCACTGGCCGCACAGCTCGTCCTGGCGGGCCAGGAGCATCGCCGGCCGGCCGGTGCCGTGGGGCTGGTGGCAGGCGGTGCAGTCCATGGTCGCCGGTTCGTGGATCACCTGGGCGCCGCTGTCGGCCGGGTCGTCGTGACAGGTGACGCACAGCGCGCGCGGCTCGGCGGAGAGGAGCATCTTGTGGTCGCTCGCGTGGCCCTGGTGGCAGTTGGTGCACGCCTCGGTCGCCGCCGGGTGGGCGTTGGGCATCGCCAAGCTCTTGCCGACGTCGTCGTGGCAGGTCGTGCAGAGCTCGCGCTCCGGGGCGACCAGCAACGGCCGGTTGGCCGAGGTGTGGGGATCGTGGCAGTCGAGGCATGCGCCCTCGGCCACCGGCGGGTGGACCGAGGCCTCGTCGCCCGACGGCTTCTCGTGGCACTGGAGGCAGACCTCCGCGCCTCCCGCCGGGGCCGCGGCGGGCTTGCCGGTGTCGTGGCAGACCGCGCACTCGAGCTCCGGGTGGACCGACGCCTGGAGCAGCTTCGGGCTCGGCGCGGTGTGCGGCTGATGGCACCGGCTGCAGTCGGCGCCGGCCACCGACAGGCCTTCGTGCTCGTCGGCGAAGCCGTTCGAGCCGTCGTGGCAGGTGGCGCAGAGCGCGGCCTGGGGCTGGGCCAGCAGGGCCGGCTGGGCCGCGGCGTGGGGCTGGTGGCAGCTCGTGCAGTCACCGGTCGCCGGCTGGTGGGCCACCTTGCCTTCGAACTCCGACCCCTTGTGGCACTGCAGGCAGAGCGCCGGCTGCGCCTCGGACAGAATCGCCGGGTGGTTCGAGCCGTGGGGGTCGTGGCACGACGAGCACTTCTCGACCCCCGGATGCCGGTGGGCCTCCCCGCCCTCCGCCGACAGGCCGAGCTTCGCCCGGTCGTGGCAGTCGTAGCACAGCGCCGGCTCCTCCTTCTGGAGCCGCAGCGCGCCGACCAGGCCGTGGGGCTTGTGGCACGCCGTGCAGTCGCCTTGAACCAGCGGCTCGTGGGGCACGGAGACCCCCTGCCCGACCCCTTCGTGGCAGTCGAGGCAGCGGCTTCCGCGCTCGAACCGGCCGCCGCGCTGGAGCTGGGCGCTCGACGCCGTGACGAAACAGACGATCGCCACCAGCAGCAGCAGGCCCGCCAGCACCGGCAGCCGCCGTCCGCGAGACCCGATCCATCTGAGCATGGTCTTCATCGCACCGTCCCCCCTCTCAACCCGGATGGCCGCCATGACCGGTCGAGCCGGCCGGCGTCTCCGAAGCCTCCGACTCGTCCCGCCTGCCGGTGATCCGCAGGCTCCCCAGGACGTCTTCGTGGATGGTGATCTCCGAGCGGCTCCGCAGGGTCGTGATGAACCGGTCGAGCACCTTGGAGAACTTTTCCTGGAACAGGGTGGCCCGCACGTTGCCGGAGACCTGGTCGAACGGGTACGGGTCCTGGCTCTCCTTGCTGTTGATCCTGACCAGGGTCCAGTTGCCGGCGCCGCCCAAGGGGCCGAGCACGTCGCCGGACGAGGCCGCCAGGAGCTGGTCGCTCAGGGAGTCGGTGTCCGGCCGCGGGTAGAGCCAGCCGCGCTCGCCGCCCTGGTCCTTGAACCGGTCGATCGAGTGCTGGCGCGCCAGCCAGGTGAAGTCGGCGCCCTGGGCGAGCATCTTCTTGAGATCCTCGGCGGTCTTCTCGTCCGCGACGGTGAGCTGGCTCACGTGGACGCGCGGTGGGCGGCGGAAGCGGTCCGGGTGCTGGTCGTAGTAGGCGCGGATCTCGTCGGGCTCGATCTTCACCTCCTTGGCCACCACCTCCTTGAGGTAGCGGCTGACCAGCTTCTCGGTCTCGAGGGCGTCGAGCTCGCGCTGGACCACCGGCGTGTCGCCGAGGCCGCGGGCCAGGGCCTCGACCTGGACCAGCCGCTCCTCGATCTTCTTCTCGAGCAGGATCGGCATGGCGGCGGTGGCCACCTCCTCGTTGCGGATGCCCTTCCAGCGGAACTTGAGGTCGCCGGCGAGCTCGCCGGCGGTGATCACCTCGTTCCCACCGGTGCCGATGCGGACGACGGCGGCGCCCGGCTTCGCCACCTTCGGCAGCAGCCGGCCGTCGGTCTGGCGCTCGGGCACGATCGAGGCGAGAGCCTCCCGGTCGATGGTCACCGGGTGCTTCTGCCGGAGCTTCGTCGCCAGGGCGGCGCGCAGACTCTCGGCCTTGCGCACCCGCACCATGTCGCGGATGTCGCTCTCGCGCTCGTCGAGCTTGGACTGGTCCGCCGCCTGGAAGCTCTCGACACGGATCACCGACCAGCCGATGTCGGTCCGCACCGGCCCGAACACCTTGCCGGGCTGCTGGTCGAACGCCACGTCGGCGATCTCGCGCTGGAGGTCGATCTTCGGCAGATCCTCCACCAGCCCGCCCCGGAGCTTGTAGGGGTCGACCGAGCTCTCCTTGGCCACGGCGGCGAAGTCGGCGCCGCCCTGGAGCTTGGCGAGGAGATCCTTGGCCTCGTCCTCCTTGTAGACCGTGATCACCCGCAGCGTGACCCGGCGGTACTCCTGGGCGTAGGCCGACCGGATCTCCTGCTCCGTGGCGACGGCCGGTTTCCAGATCTCGTCGCGCTCGAGCTGTTTGGTCGCCAGCCGGCGCCGCTCGGTCTCGATCTGGGAGCGGATCGAGTCGTCCTGGTCCATGCCGAGGGCCCGCGCTTCCTGGGCGAGCAGGGTGTCGTTGACCAGCCGGAACATGAGCTGGTCGAGGTTCGGCACCGAACGCTGCGCCTTGGAGATGCCGCTGTGCATCGCGCCGAGCCGGCGCTCCAGCATCTCGACGTAGACCGGCTGGCCGTTGACCTCGGCGAGGACGGCATCCGACGCGTTCGAGGAGGGCGCCGACCGCGCCGCGGTCGCCTCGGCGGCTTGGGCTCTACCGCCGAACGGCGCCAGGAGCGCGACGAGCAGAAGGGTGAGGCCCGCGGCCGAAGACCGGCGAAACGACGCGCGGAATGACCGATGGAGGGACAGGGCGAGGTGGCTCATGGTGTTCTGCCTTCCAAGCGAAACGTCCGGGAGCCCCGCTGCTCGTCCTGTTCGTCGAGCAGCCGGGTGACCAGGCGATGAGTGATCTGTTGCGCGAGCTGAGCCCGCGTGTAGGTCCTGCCGAGGTGGAAGAGGTCCAGACCGTCCCAGCCCCGCCGGTCGCGTGCGCCGGTCCAGACGATGCGGCCGGTCTGGCAATCGATCAGGCGGAGCGCGACCGTCACGTGGGGCTCCGGCTCGAGGGCGACGCCGCCGACCTCGTAAGACTCCACCGAACCGGTCAGGACGAAGCGCGCGCCGGTCGCCCGTCCCAGGGCGTCGCGGCTGGCGCCGTCGACGCCGCCCCAGGCGAACAGCCGGTGCCGGCGCAGAGTGTCGGTGACCGCCCCGGGCGACACCGTGGCGACGCCCTGGCGGAAGAGCTCGGCCCGGACGATCTCGGTGACCTCGGCCGCCGCCGCGGTGCCGGCGCGCTCCGTGACGCTCGACAGCGGCACGAGGGCGACCGTGCCGAGCCCGGCGGCCCGAGCATGCGGGCGGGTCCTGCGGGCCGCCCCGGAGTGGACGCCGTCCGCGCCGGCCTCGGACAGGGTCCCCAGGAGCCGGCGCACCAGGCGCGCGGCCAGCGGGTCGAGCGCATCGATCACCCCGAGCTCGAGCACGCCCCGGTGATCGAGGCCGCTGGCGGCCGCGAACCCGCTCCACACCAGCCGGCCGTCGGCCAGGGAGTAGAGGCGGGCCGAGAGCGCCAGGCGGGGCGGCGGCGTGTCGTACACCCGGTGGAGGGTGGTCGAGAGCAGCAGCTCGGCGCCGGTGGCCCGGCCGACGCGGGCCAGCTCCTCCGGGGTCGCCGCGTCGACCTCCCGCAGGCGGCCGGCGCGCAGGGCGTCGCGCAGGGTGGAGGCGTCGACCAGGTCGTACTCCGCCGCCAGCACCTGGCGAAGCGGCTCGCTCACGGCGGCCACCGCCGTGGGGTCGCCGACCCGGTCCTGGACCGGCGCCACGGCGAGCCGCGCCTGCGCCAAGGCTGCCGCCGCCGGGGCGGCGACCACGGCGAAGGCTCCGGCCAGGGTCCCGACCAAGAGCGGAACGAGACTCGGGGCCAGGAGAGTGGCGAGTGGGCGGCGGCGCGGCACGGTGAGCTCCGGGAACGGTCGATCGGCTAGTGGATCAAGGTGTCGAGGACGGTGCGCACGGCGCGCCGCGTGGTTTCGGTGACCGGCTCGCCGGTGGTTCCGAGGACCCGGGCGGCCATCGACGCGCCCTTCTCGGTCGCGCTGCCGGCCCAGACGGTGGCGCCGGTCTCGGTCTCCACCATGCGCACGTCCAGGCTGACGACCGGGATCACCACGCCGCCCGAGCGCTGCGTGCTCGATTCGGTGACGGTCCCCAGGATCAGCGCCTGGACGTTGAGCGTCTTGCCGAGGGTGACCGCCTGGGCGACGCTCGGCTCGGTGACCCGGGTGCCGAACTCGCCGAGGGCCGCCTGCACCTCGCCCGGCTCGACCACGTCGACCGCGCCGGTCGCCAGCAGCTCCGTGATCGTCAGCCGCGTCGCGCGGGCTCCGGCCTGCCGGTCGGTCGACAGGTTCTCGAACGGCAGCACCGCCACCCGCTCGACGAAGCCGAAGTTGAACTTGGGGTTGGTGAACTCGGTCGCCGGCGGCGCCGTGCTGCGGCAGCCGGCGACCGCGAGGACACAGGCCAGGCACGCCAGAGAGAGCAGACCGCGGTGGTGTGTCAGTTTCATGATCCTCCTCCGAGCCGCATCAGAAGAACAGCCGGATGCCCATGCGCAGCGTCTTGATCGTCCGGCCGTCGCCAGCGATCTCGTCGAGGCTGGAAGTGGTGTAGCTGGCGAACAGGTTGAAGTGATCGTTCAGGCGATAGGTCGCACTGCCGACACCGGTTTGGATCGTGCGCAGATCCCGGTCCTCAAGCTCCTGGTAGGCGGCGTTCAGGGTCAGGCGCGTCCCGGGGCTGTAGGAGAGGTTGTAGCTCTGGCGCACGGTGTTCTTGTCGAGGTTCTCGTTGACGCTCCAGTCGCCGCCGAGCACCAGGTAGGGAGTCGCCCGCCAGGTGGTGCGGAGCCGTAGGTCGCGGGACTCGTAGAGCGTCTCCCCGTCGGCGCCGTCGTAGCGCTGGTAGGAGATTCCGCCGGCGACCAGCAGGTTCGCGGTCGCCTGGGCCTCGACCAGCTCGTGCCACGACAGGATTTCCCGCTTGCGGTCGAAGAACGGCTCGTCGAGGGTCGCCGTCTCGACCTGGGAGTCGAGCCGCAGGCCCGGCAGCAGCTCGCTGTCGACGTGGAAGCGGAGCGTCTCGGTGGAGCGCAGCAGCGTGCTCTCGTCGCTCTCGTCCCGGACGGTGTAGGTCAGGTCGGCGGAGAGCGTCTCGAGCGGGCTCCAGCCGAGCCGGCCGGTCGTGGTCTCCTCGGTGCGCACCAGGGACGGCTCGATGCGATCCTCGAAGTCGAGGTACCGGTAGCGGGCGTCGACGCGGAAGTGCGCCGGCAGGTCGACCTGGACCTGGGCGTCGGCGTGGTCGTCGGTGTAGTCGCGCTGGCGCACGAAGCCCGCCTGCCCCTCGTCGTGGACGGTGCCCACGGTGACCGCGGCCGAGACCCGGGGATGGGGATGCAGCCGGATCGACGTGTCCACCTGGTAGAAGGTCGACTCCCGGTCGACGGCGAGCGCGGCGGCGCTGTCGGTGGTGAGCAGCGCCCGGATCTCGGTCACCTGGACGTCGGGGGCGCTGTTGACCGTCACGTTGACCGCCTTGAAGTAGCGGTCCGCGGTCTGGGCGAAGTGGAGGACGTAGCGCAGCAGGTCGCCGTCCCAGACCACCGTCACGTCCGGGATCTCCTGCCAGAGGACGTTGTCCACGCTGTGGTAGACCCGCCAGACGAGGCCCGGGTCCGACGGAGCGTCGACCGTGATCTCGAGCTGGTCGGCCGGCCGCAGCAGCCCGACGTCGACGCCGACGTTGCGGAAGGTGAACGCGCCGCCGATGTCGACCGGCGGGGCGCT
Source organism: uncultured Acidobacteriota bacterium (assembly GCA_963843755.1). Taxonomy (GTDB): domain Bacteria; phylum Acidobacteriota; class Thermoanaerobaculia; order Multivoradales; family DATKCC01; genus CAWJLS01. The sequence goes on along the minus strand of CAWJLS010000004.1, from coordinate 152,731 downwards.
GGGCGTGTCGAGCTCGCCGTCGATCAGCTCCGGGGTCGCGTCGAGCGCCCCATCCTCCGGGCTCACGTCGACCGCCGAGAGCCCCTCGACCGCCGGCAGCGGCTCGGCGAGCACCGCGCCCGCCGGGATGTCGAAGCTCCGCTCCACCCGGCTGATCCGCGAGTCGAAGGCCAGCGCCAGCTTGCCGCCGAGGAAGCTGTGGGCCGCGTCCAGGCGCCCTTCGTAGCGGTCCTGCGTGGTATCGAGGCCGGTGAGGTCGTTGGACAGCTCGCGCCGCTCGAAGGAGGTGCCGACCGACCACCAGCGCGAGCGCCGCACCGCCTCGAGGGTCGCCTCCCGGCTCTTGGCGTCCCGGCCGAACAGGGCGACGTCCGAGGCGCGGGTCTCGTCACGCAGATGGAGATTGACGGCGATCTTCTCGGTCGCACGCCAGGAGAGCCGCCCGAGGATCGAGTCGAGGGAGAGGTCGCCGCCGGTGCCGCTCGAGCGCTGCTGCTCGAGCGCCAACGAGCCGGACAGCCGGGGGCGCTGGTAGGTCAGCTCCAGCCGGGGGCGGCGGTCCCGCCGGTCGAACCCGTCGTCGGCCGTGTCCCGGCTGATGTCCAGGTAGTTGTAGCCGAAGCGGAGCTGGAGGTACTCGGTCAACACCTGGCGCAGGTCGAGGCGGTAGCTCTGGTCGAGGATCGTGGTGTCGGTGCCGTCGATGTCGCTCGAGCCCGTGGCGATCTCGGCGCTCCCGGAGAGGTCGACCGCGGCGGCCGGCAGCGCGCACGACAGGCCCAAGGCCAGCACCAACGCGCTGGTCGATGCGGACGGCCACCTGCCGCCCACCTGGGTTGCTGCCGTCTGACTCACCATCTGGGTCCGCTGTCTCGAAACGGTCTGTACGAGTCCGCGGCGAGGTTGAAACGGAGGCTCCGAACGAGCCTCGCGAGGCCACCCGCCCATCCGTCACCATTTTGGTCAAGATCTGACTGGCCATTCGCCATGTAGCCGGGTGGGATCGTCAGTCCCCGCAGAGGGTCGCGCCCCACCCCGAAGGGCGGGGCGCGCGGATCTCACCTGCGAATACCAAAGCGCCCGGAACCTCCAGGTCCCGGGCGCGTCGGCTGTCCGAAAAGCTCGGACGGAAGTGCTCAGCTCGTGGTTACGGAACCGGCAGCTCGTCGAACTCGTCCTTCGAGTGGCACTTGTTGCACAGCGACCGCTGGTTGGCGTCGTACGGGTTGGGGATCGCGTAGGCACCGGATTCCAAGCCGTCCTCGTCCATCAGGGTGACGTTGAAGTCCCAGCGGCCGGCGTCCGGGGCGGACGTGGCGTGGGCACGGTGGCAGGTCAGGCACATGACGACGCTGCCCGAGGACGGGCCGGCGGTCGACGTGGTGGTGGCGGAGGGATCCTCGAACGGAACCTCGGCCAGGTAGGCGGTCGCCTGGGTGCCGGTGCCACAGGGCAGGCCGGCGGTACCCGGGTTGTTCACGCAGTCGGTGGTGCCGTTGTAGGCGTTGTAGGCCGACGCGATGTCGCTGCCGAGTGGCACGCCCGACGGGTGGATCAGGGCCGCGGCGTTGTTGTGGAAGTCACCGTGGCAGTTGCCGCACCAGGCGCTCATGCCGGACAGGTAGGCGGTGTGGCTGGAGTTGGTCTCGACCGCACCGAACAGGGCCAGGCCGACGGCCTGCGGCGCGTCGTTCGGGAACAGGTAGCTGCTGCCGTCCGTCTTCACGATGCGGTTGGCGCCGTAGAGCAGACGGAAGGAGTCCGTGCCGTGCGGGTCGTGGCAGCTCGAGCACGCCAGGTCGGCGGCCGGGAAGGTGCCACCCGGGGCGGTGGTCAGGACCGGGTCGGCGGAGATGCCGTGGCCCGGAGCGACGATGTTGTGCCCCGCGGCGTAGCCGAGGATCGGGTTCGACGCGCCGGCGTGGCCGTCGTTGATGTTGTCCTCGAGCAGGAAGACGAAGTCACCGGCGCCGCGCTCATCGGTCGGAACCAGCGGATCGGTGGCCAGCACGTGATAGCTGCCGCCGTCGCCCGCGTGGCAACGCAGGCAGGTGTCGGACGGGGTGGCACCCAGCAGCAGGTAGTTGCTGATGCCCTGGCCGGGGCTGCCGCCGTCGGCCATGATCGCGCCGCCTTGGCTGTTGTGCATGGTGTGGCAGCCGTTGCAATGGGCTACGCCACCGTCGTGGAACGCGGCCGCCGGAGCGGCAAAGATCGCGACCACGGCGACTACGGTCAGGATGGTGAAAAGCTGTGTCGCCGTCTTCATGGGAGATCTCCTCAGACGATGTTGGGGTCGGGATCCGGGCTTCCCGCCCAGGGGTTCGGTGCTGCGATCGGGTGTGTCGTTTTCCTACAGTTCGGTTCAAGGCGAAACGGCTTGTGAAAAGCGTCACAAGCCGGGGTTTTGAAAGCGTCTACGCGATGCCGTCGAACCTCCTTGCTCACTTGATGGTCTCGAGGGTTCAGATCGAAGGGCCGGCTTCTCAGAGGACGTCGACCGTCGTGGTCTGAACCTCGTGTTTTCTGATGTTTGCGATCAACTCGACAACTCACGGCGACCCGCCCTCTTGTAGGACGAACTCCCTTGTTGGTGTGGGCGTCTCGCTGGCGAAAGGCTCCCGCAGACGCGCTTGCCCCCCTACACCCGGGTGGGTGGCGGGGCGAACGTGGGCGGGTTGGCGGGTGACTCACCCACAGGGGTGGGACCGAACCCCCCTCGGTTGACGGCGCGGCCGAGTCGGAGGCTCGTTAGGGTTTCCGGCGAAAGGGGATAACTGTGAACAAGTTGATCAAGACCCTCGGCTCACTCAAGCTCGCCGTGATCCTGCTGGTCGTCACCGTCGTGGCGCTTGCGGCCGGCACCATCGTCGAGTCCGCCCGGGGCACCGACGCCGCGGGCCAGCTCGTCTACCACGCGTTCTGGTTCCGCGTCCTGCTCGCGGTGCTCGGCCTCAACACCTTCTTCGCCATCGCCGAGCGGTGGCCGATCAACAACCACCGGATCGGCTTCCTGGTCACCCACCTGGCCATGGTGGTCATCCTGCTGGGCGCCCTGGTCAGCGAGCAGTTCAAGAAGGAGGGCTCGCTGGCGCTCTGGGAGGGCCAGCAGGGCAACGTCTACTGGGACCGGATGGCCGACGCCCAGGACGCCCAGGCCTCCATCCCGTTTACGGTGAGGCTCGACTCGTTCGAGATCGAGCACTACCCGGGGACCATGCGGCCGGCCCAGTTCCGTAGCCGGGTCACGGTCATCGACCAGCAGGCCGGCATCACCTTCCCGGCGGTGATCCAGATGAACGACGAGCTCACCTACCGCGGCTGGAAGCTCTTCCAGAGCAGCTACCAGCAGCAGGGCGGGCGGGAGATGTCCATCCTCACCGTCTCCAAAGACCCGGGGCGGGTCATCGTCTACCTGGGCTACTTCCTGCTGCTGGGCGGCATGTCGACCGTCCTCGGCACGCGCATCGTCCAGCGGCGGGCCGCGGCTCGCTATTTCGCCGAAAAGGCGGAGAAGGCCGGCAAGACGAGCCCGGCGGGGCCTTCAGCCAGGAAGGGCGGCAAACCGCACAAGCCCGGTGGCCGCAAGGTGGCCAAGGCGGCGCCGGCGATGATCGCCCTGCCGCTCGCCGCCGCCCTGCTGGCACCGATGGCGCTCTCGGCCCAGCAGGCCCCGGTGGCCGCCCCGTCCGTGCCGGCCCCGGCCGTGGTCGAAGCGGTCCGCACCCTGCCGATCCAGCACGACGGCCGGGTGATGCCGCTCGACACCGTGTCCCGGGAGGCGCTCTGGAACGTGGCGCGTGAGCGCCGGGACTGGCAGGGCATCGACCCGGTCGCGGTGGTCCTGGGCTGGTCGTTCGACGCCCAGAGCTGGACCCGGCAGCCGATCGTCGAGGTCGGCGGTGCCGATCTCGCCGCGGCGGCCGGCCTGCCCGCGGGCACCAGCCACGCCTCGTTCGCTCAACTGGCCGGCAGCAACGCGCTCCACGCCCTGTTCGACCAGGCGCGCCAGCAGTCCGGCGGCAACGGCAAGCTGCCGCCCCGGCTCGCCGCCGCCCAGAAGCTCGAGAGCCGGCTGCTGCGGATGCAGAGCTTCCTCAGCCGCGACATGCTCCGCACCGTGCCGATCGCCGGCGACTCGAACGCCCGCTGGGGCATGCTGCCGGCGTCGGTGACCTCGGCCGAAACCCTGGCGGACTGGTACGGACGCCAGCAGGCGTCGCCGCCGGCCGGCTACCCCTCGGCCAAGTCGATGGCGCGGGAGGTGCAGTACAACGAAGCCCACTCGACCCGGCTGGCCTGGATCGTCCTGGCGATCGCCAGCCTCGCGGCGCTCGCCGCCCTCCGCAGCCCGAGCCGCCTCAAGGACGTGATCGCCGTGGTGGCGCTGCTCGCCGGTGTCGGCATCATGACCTGGGGCATCGTCATGCGCTGGGGGGTGGAAGGGCACATCCCGGCGTCGAACATGTACGAGTCGATGCTCTTCCTCGGCTGGGGCGTCGGACTGTTCGCCCTGCTCGCCGCGGCGGTGATGCGCAACCGGCTGGTCATCTTCAACGCCGCCGCCATGTCGCTCCTGACCATGGCCCTGGTCGACCTGCTGCCGATCGACCCGTTCGTCCACCCCATGGCGCCGGTCCTCTCCGGCACCCCGTGGCTGGCGATCCACGTGCCGATCATCATGGTCAGCTACTCGGTCCTGGCGCTCGGCGTGCTGATCGCCCACATGCAGGTGGGGATCGAGATCTTCCGGCCCAAGGCGCGCGAGGCGGCCGGCCGGATGAACGACCTCCTCTACTGGTACATGCACGTCGGCTCGCTGCTGCTGGTGGCGGGCATCATCACCGGCTCGATCTGGGCGGCCACGTCGTGGGGGCGCTACTGGGGCTGGGACCCGAAAGAGGTCTGGTCGCTGATCGCCTTCCTGGCCTACATGGGCATCCTGCACGCCCGGTTCGACCGCCAGATCCACGCGTTCGGCGTCGCGGCGGCCTCGATCGTCGCCTTCTGGACCGTGCTGATGACCTACATCGGGGTCAACTTCGTGCTCTCCTCCGGCCTCCACTCCTACGGCTTCGGCAGCGGCGGAGTGGTCCAGTGGATGGCCCTGATCGGCGCCCTGGAGGCCGCGTTCCTCACCGTCGGCTACTTCGCCAACCGCCGCAACCGCACCACCTACGGCCCGCTGCCGGCTGCCGGCATCTGAGCCCGCACACCACGCGAGAGGCTTCCTCTCCTCGGCCCCGTCCGGAGCACTTCGCCGTCCCCTTTCAGCTCCGGGCGGGGCCGAGGTTTTTTGCGCTCCCGGCAGACTCCTCGCCCTGCGCCAGCTCCGGGGTAAGCTCCGGGGATCTTGACCAGGACCACTTCTTCCTCCGGCGTCGACCCGCGCGGGCTCTGGCTGCTGCTCGGGCTCTACCTGGCGACGCTGCTCGCGGCGGCGGTCGTCACCCCGCTGCTCTACTGGGGAGTGCGCGCGTGGGCCGCGCACTCCTCGTCCGACCTCCTGGCGTACCTCGCGCGCAAGGACTTCCCGCGCTACTTCGACCGCATCCGCTGGCTGTTCGTCCTGCTCGGCCTGCCGTGGCTCTGCCGGCGCTCCGGGTTGACCGGCGCCACCACCCTCGGCCTGCGCGCCGTGGGCGGAGCCGCGCGCCCGACCGTCGTCCGGGCCGCCGCCTGGTTCGCCGCCGGCACTGCCATGGTGGCACTGATCGCCGCCGGCCAGCTCGCCACCGGCATCGCCACCCTCCGCCCGCCCCCGACCGCCACCGCCCTGGCCGCGGGCGTCGCCGTCGCGCTCCTCGCCGCCGCCCTGATCGCCTTCTTCGAGGAGCTGGTCTTCCGCGGCGTCGTCTTCCAGCTCGCCGAGGCGACCCTCCCCCTCCTCCCGGCCGCGGTGGTGGCATCGCTCTTCTTCGCCATCCTCCACTTCCAGCGGGTGCCGGGGAGCCTGTGGCCCGCCGACGCTGCGGTCGGACCGGGGACCGGCTTCACCGTCGCCTGGTGGTCGGTCGCCTCCATGGTCCGCCACCTGGACGTGGACGCCTTCCTCGCCCTGGCGGTCGCCGGGCTGATCCTCTGCCTGGTGTTCGTCCGCGGCCGCAGCCTCTACCCGGCCATGGGCCTCCACGCCGGCTGGGTGTGGACCGCCCAGGTCATCCGCCGCTGGGTGCACGTGGACCCGGCGGGCGCCTCCGAACGGGCGGTCGCGTGGTGGGGCGGCAAGGACATGATCGACGGCTGGATCCCCCTGGCGCTGCTGATCCTGCTCGTGGCAGGGCTGGCGGTCTCCACCGCCGTCGGCAGCTCCGCGAACCGGTCGGCGACTGGATCGAGCTCCAGCTCAACGCGTTGATCGAGGGACCTTCCCTGCAAATCGTTCACGGCATGAACGATAATCGTCCACGCCGTGAACGATTCGCACTACCTCCATCGGCACGCCAGCCGGCCTCATCCGATTCAGCCCCGGAGTCTGAGGCGATTCTCCCCCGGCTCCATCGTAGAATCGGTGATTCTCCCCGTTCCACAGGGCTTCGACCATGCTTCTGACCATCTCGACATCACATCGGCCCGCCACCGATCTGGGGTATCTGCTGCACAAGAATCCGTCGCTGGTCCAGTCGGTCGACCTCGCCTTCGGAACCGCTCGGGTGTTCTATCCACAGGCATCCGAGGACCGATGCACCGCCGCGCTGTTGCTCGCGCTCGATCCGACCGCGCTCGCCCGGGGTCGCCTGGAGCGGCAGCTCTGGAGGATTTCGTCAACGACCGGCCCTACGCCGTGTCCTCGTTCATGAGCGTGGCCATCGCCGCAGGACCTTCGGCACGGCGCTCTCCGGCCGCTCGAAGGAGCGCCTGGCTCTCGCGGACGAGGCGATCCCCTTGCGCGCGGAGATGCCGACCCTGCCCTGTCGCGGAAGCACGGAGCTGATCGATCGGCTGTTCGCACCGCTGGGCTACCGAGTCGACGCCGAGCGCCATGCACTCGATCCACGATTCCCGGAGTGGGGCGAGGCGCCCTACTCACCGGGTCCTTCTCGAAGCCGAGACCCGGCTGCGGGATCTGCTCCGCCACCTCTACGTCCTGATCCCGGTCCTCGATGACCGGAAGCACTACTGGGTCGGGGAACAGGAGATCGAAAAGCTCCTTCATCGGGGAGAGGGCTGGCTCGGGGACCACCCAGAGCGCGATCTCATCCTCGCGCGCTACCTCAAGCACCGGTCGCCCCTGACGCGACGAGGCCCTCGATCGGCTCACCGAGGAGGAGGAAATGGACTCGGCCGAGGAACACGAGGCTCGCGATGCCGTCGGAGGAGGCCCAGCTCGAAACCCCGCTCGAGGCTGCACGAGCAACGCCTCCTGCGCGTCGGTGATCACCCCTCGGCGACCCGGCGCCGGTTGTTGCTCACCTGGCTCGGCATCAACCTCCTCCCTGCTCCGCTCCGCTCGTTGAACGAATCTCGGACTACGCTCGCCGTCCGATCCCCGCGCCACCTACGTCACGCTCTGGCCGCTGACACGCCCTTGCGAGCGGCTCGGGCTGCTCCCGGCTCGCATCACGTATCGGGACGCGCGCCTCGAAGGCTTCGACGCGGCGGTCCTGGTCGGGGTCAGCGAGGACCTCGATCACGCCCCTTGCCGTCGGCGAGCTGGCGGTCTGGCACGCCAGGCCTGGCCTCGTTTTGGTGACGACGCCCAACCGCGAGTTCAACAGCCGGTTCGAGAATCTGCCGGCCGGTGCCTTCCGGCATCGCGATCACCGCTTCGAGTGGACGCGGGAAGAGCTCGCCACGTGGGCCAACGGAGTCGCGGAGCGCTTCGGCTACACGGTGAGCTTCGGGACGATCGGGCCCGAGGACCCGGACCTCGGAGCCCCCACGCAGATGGCACATTTCGAGCGATGCGACTGAAAATCCCCGAATTCTCACTCATCGCCCTGGTCGGAGCTTCGGGCTCCGGCAGTCGACGTTCCCGGGCGAGACTTCGCCGCGACGGAGGTGCTCTCCTCGGACACCTTCCGCGGCCTGGTTTCGGACGACGAGACAGACCAGGCGGCGACCCAGGACGCGTTCGACGCGCTCTACTACGTCGCCGGCAAGCGGCTGCCACCCGACTCCCCGTCGTCGACGCCGCCACGTCCGAGCAACATGCTCGCTCTGGTTCGTCGCCCTCGCTCGCCAGGACCATACCTGCGGTCGCGATCTCCTCGACCTGGTCCGGCGATCTGTCAGCAGAGGAACCGGGATCGCGCCGACCGCGATTTCGGTCACCACGTCGTCCGCAACCAGGCACTCGCCCTGCGCAAGTCGATCAGGAAGCTCGGCCGGGAGGGGTTTCGCTTCTCTACACCCTGCTCGACTTCCGGCGGATGTCGCGGCGCCCGCGTGCGACAGAACCTGCCGACCAGGCCCGAGCTCGGCCCGTGACACCGTCCGCGACGCCACGGTGCACCGACGACTCTCGACCTGCTGGAGACGCTCGTGGACCGTAGAGGCTCCGCCTGGAAGCATCTCCGTATCGCCTAGCCACCCGGACGAAGCTGATCTTTCTCGGCGACCTGGTCGACCGAGGACCCGAGACCCCCGAGGTTCTCCGCCTCGCCATGAGTGCCGTGGAAGACGGCCACGCCCTGTGCGTGCCGGGAAACCACGCCGTCAAGCTGGTCAAGTCAGCTCCGTGGCAAGCAGGTCAAGATCGCCCACGGGCTGGAGCGCTCCCTCGAGCAGCTCGAAGGCGAAGACGAGTCCTTCCGCCGCCGGGTGATCGACTTCCTCGATGGACTGGTGAGCCACTTCGAGCTCGACGACGGACGCCTGGTCGTGGCCCACGCCGGAATGAGGGAGAGATGCCAGGGCCGCGCTTCGTCCTCTCCGATTTCCTTCGCTCTGTGGGCGACGCCGGGGGAAACCGCGAGCCGGGCTCCCCGAGTGCTCTACTGGGCGCTCGGCTCGAGGGCCTCGATGGTCGTCTTCGGGCACACCCCGATCCCCGAACCGGAGTGGCTCAACCGAACGATCTACATCGACACCGGCTGCGTCTTCGGCGGACGCCTGACCGCGTTGCGGTATCCGGAGAAGGAGCTGGTCTCCGTGCCGGCGCGAGCGACCTACAGCGAGCCCGTGCGCCCCTTGAGCCGTCCGGAGAGCCCGGAGAAGAGCGGACAACAGGACCACGACGACTGCTCCCCATCGAGGTGACTGGCAGGCGATCTCGCCACCCGCCCGCGGGACCTTCGCGATCCGCGAGGAGAACGCCGCGGCGGGCCTGGAAGCGATGAGCCGGTTCGCGGCCGATCCGCGCTGGCTGATCTACCTACCGCCCACGATGGCGCCGACCGAGACCAGCGAGCACTCAGACCTGCTCGAGCACCCGTCCGAGGCGTTCGACTACTACCAGAAGCTCGGCATCCAGCACGTGGTCTGCCAGGAAAAGCACATGGGCTCGCGGGCGGTCGTGGTCGTCTGCCGGAACGAGGACGCCGCCGCCAGGCGGTTCGGGGTCGCGAGCGAATACCCGGTCCTCACACCCTCACAGGGAGGGCGTTCTTCTCCGACGACGGGGACGAGTGCGTCGCTGCTCGACCGCATTGCGCCGAGCGGTGGGAGCAGCCGGGCCTCTGGGACGAGCTGGGGACCGACTGGATCTGTTTCGACTGCGAGCTCATGCCCTGGTCCGCCAAGGCCGGAGAGCTCCTCCGAAAGCAGTACGCACCCGTCGGTTCGGCGGCGGCGGCAAGCCTGGAAGCCGCCCTGCACCTGGTCTCCACCTCGTCCAACGAGGCAGTCGATCTCTCCGACCTGGAAGAACAGCTCCGAAAACGCCGGTCGATGGTCGAGGGATACATCGACTCCTACAGGCGCTACTGCTGGAGCGTCGACTCCCTGAGCGATCTCGAGCTCGCACCGTTCCACGTGATGGCCTCGGAGGGTGCGGTCCACAGCGACCGCGAGCACGCCTGGCACCTGGAGGTGATCGCGCGCGTGTGTGCGGAAGACTCCGAGCTCTTGACCCGCACCGCGACGGTCTCGGTCGACGTGCAGGAGCGGCGCGAGCCGTGAGCGCGCGATCGCCTGGTGGTCCGATCTCACTCGAGGGGGTGGCGAGGGAATGGTGGTCAAGCCGTCGACCTTCCTCGCCAGGGGGCGCAAGGGGCTCGGCGCAGCCCGCGCTCAATGCCGGGGGCGCGAGTACCTGCGGATCATCTACGGCCCCGAGTACACGGCGGAGGAGCATCTCGCGCGCCTTCGCAAGCGTTCGGTCGGGCGAAAACGCTCGCTGGCGTTGCGCGAGCTCGCCCTGGGGCTCGAAGGCTTGTATCGCTTCGTCGCCCGCGAACCGCTACGGCGAGTTCACGAATGCGTGTTCGGGGTCCTGGCTCTGGAGAGCGAGCCGGTCGATCCGCGGCTCTGAGCCCCCCTACGGCACGAACTTGTAGCCCATGCCGTGGACGGTGAGCAGGTGGCGGGGGCGGCGGGAGTCGGTTTCGATCTTGCGGCGCAGGGTCGCCACGTGCTGGTCGACGGTGCGCGAGTAGACGTCGGCGCCGTAGCCCCAGACTTCGTCCAGGAGGCGGTCGCGGGAGAGGACTTCGCCCCGGTGCTCGATCAGGTAGCGGAGCAGGCGGAACTCGAGGGCGGAGAGGTCGACGGACTCGCCGCCACGGGTGACCTCGACCCGGCGGAAGTCGACGCGCACGTCGCCGAAGGCGTAGGTGCCGCTCTCGGTGTCCGGCTGGGCGCGGCGGAGCAGGGCCTCGATGCGGGCGAGCAGCTCGACGGCCTCGAACGGCTTGATCAGGTAGTCGTCGGCGCCCAGCTTCAGGCCGAGGACCCGGTCGAGCACTTCGCCGCGGGCGGTGAGCATGAGGATCGGCGTCGAGATCCCTTCCTGGCGCAGGTCCCGGCAGAGGTCGAAGCCGCTCCGGCCGGGCAGCATGACGTCCAAGAGGATGAGGTCGTACGGCTCCTGGCGCGCCCGCTCGTAGCCCCGGTCCCCGTCGGCCGCCAGGTCGACCGCGTAGCCCTCGCTCTCCAGCCGGTCGGAGAGGCTGAGCCGGAGGGCCGGCTCGTCCTCGACCACCAGGACCCGGCGGCGGGCGGTCATTGGTGGGTCTCCCGCTCCGCCCGATCCAGCGGCTCTCCGGCCCCGTGGGTCCGGCCGGGCGTGGCGGCGGCCGTGGCGCCCGAAGGGCCGCCGCCGAACGGCGAGCGGAGCGGCAGGACCAGGGTGAAGGTGCTGCCCTCGCCCGGGGCCGAGCAGACCTCGACCCGCCCGCCGTGGCCGGCCGCCGTCCGCCGCACCAGGTGGAGGCCGAGGCCGGTGCCGGGAAGCTGCCCCTCCTGGGCGCGCTGGCCGCGGACGAACGGCTCGAAGATGCGCTCGCGCTCGGCCGCCGGGATGCCGGGCCCGCGATCGGTGACGCCGATGCGGAGCGTCCCCTCGCCCCGGTCGACGGACGCCCGCACCGCCGCCCAGGGGGGCTCACCGCCGTGCTTCAAGGCGTTGGCCACGAGGTTCTGGAGCGCCCGGCGGAGGGCCGTCGGGTCGCCGACGATCTCCGGCAGGCCGCCCGCGCCGTCCGCCGTGTCGGTCCCGCCGGTGGAAGCCGGGAGGTCGACCTCGACCCGGGCATCGGGCACCACGGCGCGGGACTCGGCCACCGCCTCGGCTACCAGCCTTGCCGGATCCACCGGCCGCAGGTTCCGGGGCCGGCCTCCCGCGTTCGCGCTCAGGGCGCTCAGAGCGAGAACCTGCTCGACCATGTCCGAGAGCCGCTCGCCCTGGCGGTTGATCTCCTCGCCGTAGCGTCGTGCCTGGGCGCCGTCGCGCACCACCCCGTCCGCCAGGTTCTCGGCCAGGGAGCGGATGGCGGCGAGCGGCGTGCGCAGCTCGTGGGAGACGGAGGCGGTGAACTCGAGCTGCCGGCGGGCGGTCTCCTGGGCGCGCCGGGCCGAGACCGCCAGCGCGCCGGCGGCGAGGGCCAGCAGCAAGAGGATGCCGAAGGAGAGCGCCGCGTTGCCCCAGCGGGCCCGCCCGAGGGCGGAGTCGAGGCCGCCGCCGGCCGGACGCACCTCGAGCAGCCAGCCGGGCGGCCCTCCCAGGATCGAGGCCAGGGCGGCCATGCGGCGCTCCCGGCGCGCCGTGTCGCCGTCCGAGGGGGGCTCCGAGGCCGGGGCGGAGGCTCGATCGGCCCCGGCGCCGGTCGAGCTCGCGGCCACCCGCCCCGCCCCCTGATCCCCGTCCGCCGGCAGCTCCTCCGTCAGCGCCCCGGTCGACAGGCCGAGCCGCAGCAGCTCGTCGGGCGGCAGCAGCCCGAACACCGGCACCTGCCACGGGAACGGCTCCTCGGCGGCGGCGGGTTCCGCGGAGCGCGCTTCGCCGGACGGGAGCGCCCCGCCCCGCGCAGAGCCGTTCGGCGCCCTGGCCTCGGTCACGGCCTCGGTCGCGGTGCCGGTCGCGGTGCCGGTCGCGGCGTCGGTCGCGGTGTCGATCAAGTCCCCGGGCGTACCGTCCTCCCGCCGCGTGCTCACCCGGAGGCGGACGTCGCCCCCGAGCACGGGACCGAGCGACCGCTCCGCCAGCGCCGGCAGGAGGTCGCCCACCAGGTAGCCGCGGTCGAACAGGACGACGACCCCGCGTTGGGGAGCCGCCGCATCGTCCGAGCCGGCCAGGGCCGCCGACCCGTCTGACCCCAAGGGATCGACCGGCACGACCAGGCCGGGAAGCTCCGCGTGGAGAAACGGCAGGCCGCCCGGAGAGCGGTCCCGGTGCTCCGACCGGTCGCCGCCCCGGCCCCGCCCCCAGCGCCGGCCCCAGCTCAGGTCGCGCTCGATGACCGCCCACTGGGCGGCCGAGAACGGCGTGGCCGCGGCTTCGCCCGGCGGCACCCACCCCCGCCCGTTCCACCGGCGCGCCCCCGCGGGGCCGGCCTCCGTCACCAGCCAGAGGGAGCCCACCAGGCGCGGCACCGGAGCGGTCTCGCGCCACCGCTGCCAGAGGGCCACCACCTCCCGCGGAGTGAACGCTCGATCGTCCTGTGGCGCGCGGAAGCCGAGCCATGCGCGCGAGATCTCCCGGTCGACCTCGAGGCGGAGACCGTGGAGCGCGGCGGCCACGCCGGCGTCCACCCGCTGCCGGTCCGCCTGGGCCACCTCGCCCAGCCAGCGGAGCTGGAGCAGGGCGAGGAGCACCAGCAGCAGCACCAGCACCCCGCCCGCCACCCAGGGCAGGCGCGAGCCCCCGGCGACCCGGACCGGGCGCGACGAACGGAGCCGCTGGGACGGGGAGCTCATCGGATGCAGTCTAGCGGCCGCCCGGCCGCGCCTGCCATCACGCCGGGGCAACGACTCTGTCAGGAATGTCAAACGTGTGCCTCATAGCCTGACCGGGAGCAAGTACTTGCGCTAGTCCATATTTTGGAATATGTTGTTTCGCAGAAAAGCTTGGGCTCCTGAGTTTCGATTCTGCCCGTTCTCCGGTGGCCGACAGAGCGGGACCGAGACTCGGGGTTCGCGCCCGCCAGCGAACCCCGGCCGCCGAGAGTGGGATTCTCTATGCACAGAAACATGTCCAGAACAACTTTGGGTGGCGTGGCGCTGGTGGTGATCACGCTGCTCGCAACCGCCTGTGGCGAAGTCGGCAGTGACCCCGACGTCAAGCTCGGTGTGCCGTACCGAGCTCAGGATCCGAGCTCGTTCGACTGCGGGCCGGCTTCCATCCTGATGTGGCGCCTCTACGACGGCCTTTCTGAGATCTCCCAGTCGACGATCGCCAGCTACCTCGGCGGAACGAGTTGTGGTGTCACACCGAACGCCATTGCCGATGGCGTCAACCACTTCACGGCAACCTACGACGCCTTCGTAGACCTCGCCGGGGACGTCGAGTACGAGCAGTTCTTCAGCCGACAGATCACGTCTATCGACAGCGGAGTTCCGGTGATCGCGATCATCAACGGCGGTCTCCACGCCGGCGTCGTCAACGGCGGCCTCTGGCATGAGAACGCCAACAACGAATACCAGTGGGACTACGTCTACTTCCACGACCCACTGACCGTCGCGAACGACTACTACACCGGCGATTTCTGGAAGGATTCGAACTGTCCGACCGGTAGTGCTTGCGAACAGGTTGCCTCCTCGAGCGCAGTTGGCGCATGGTCCTATAACTACTCGACCTACGGCGGCGACGTGGTCCTCGGCGGCGGGGGTGGCGGCGGACACGGCGGACCGCTCCCGAAGTGAAACGGCACAGGATGACGACGATAGACTTCGCAATGACGACAGGGGAACCTACACGATGAAAGCGTTCATTCTCGTCTTCGGCGTGCTCGTCGCTGTTTCGAGCAGTGCCGTAGCCCAGCCTTGGAGCCTCCAGCCTTGCTCGAACGACGGCGCCGCCGCTCAATCCCGCGCGAAGTACCGCGCCCAGGTGGAGAGCGCCGCTCCCGACACGCCTCTCTACACACCCCACCCATACCCGACGACCGACAACCAGGTGATCGAGGACTTTCTCGACTACCACCAGCGCGCTTTCTCGCAGACTCCGGCCGACCACATCCCTGAAGCCGATCTCCGCCTTTTCGACGTGGTCAAGCGCGGAGACGCCCGCTTCGAGGTCTTCGACGTTTCCAACTGGACCCCGCTGCGGTGCGGCGAGCGCAAAGCCCGCAAGCTGTTCCACGTGATTCGCATCTTCGACCGGGCGACCGGCGAAGAGCTCGCCCGTGCCTCGGTAGATGACGCGGGGCATGTCGCCCGGCTGCGGCATGTGCCGGCCGATCGGCCGCTGAGCCCGATTCCCTCACTTGCGCAGACCGTTGCGTCTGTCCGTGCCCGAACCGGCCTGAAGCCGACGAACGCCGAGTACATCTCGACCTGGGGAACGCCCGGCTGCGACGAGGTCAGCCCGTGCGTCGCGTTCCGAGATGCCAAGCAGACGTTCGTCACTCGAGGTCCACAACGCACGGTCTTTCGGTTCGAGACCGACGGTCCCGGGATCTCTCTGTCCAAGGACCTGACACCGGCGAAGCGCCAGCAAGTCCTTCTAGACGTGAAGGGACGTGGCCAAGGTCTTTTGTCAGTCGGAGCTGATCTCTTCCGTCGCGTCGTCCCGGTCGAAGCATCGACCGGGCGGTAACGACCCGACCCGTCGAAGCGGTCCGCGGTGGTCGATCTCCGCGGACCGCGCCGCTCCTGCCGAAGACCAGGTCATGACTCACCGAATCCGAACCAACCACCCGCGTCGCGCCCGAGAGCTGGGTGGGGCGCTCCTGCTCCTGGTGGCTCTGACGGCGCTGGCTAGCTGTCCGAGGCCGGAAACCGGAGGGCGTCCACCAGCCACCCCGGCGCAGCGTCCGGGAACCGCAGACTCCGCAGAGCACCGCGCGCCGCCTCCCGTCCAGCCCGGGCCGTGGGTCGAGGTGGACGCCGACGCCAGCCGCCGGACGGAGGGCCGGACGATCTACCACCAGGGGCCGAAGGCTCCAGTGTTGCTCGCCCGCGTTCCCGCGCGCCTCGCGACCACGGCCTCGCCGGCCTCGTCGACCCCACCGGACGCGCGGATCGGGATCGCGATCGTCCAGGTCGTGGTGTCAGCCAACGGAACCATCGCCCGGATGCAGGTCGTGCGCGCCCCGGACCTCCCGGGCCTGACCGACGCCCTGGTCGCGGCTCTCAGGCGATGGCGCTTCGAGCCCGCCCGCCTCGACGGCGAGCCGGTCCCGGTCTACTTCATGGTGACGGTGGAGCTGCGTTCGGGTTCGTGACGCACCGGTCCACGGCCGGCTTGACATTCCTGACAACGACCTTGCGCCGTCCTCATGCACGGCGCGCCGCGACCTCCTAGCCTGAACCGTGCGGGAGTCGGGACGCGGAGACCGCGCCTCGTGGCGGCCCCGACGCGCGGGGCGCCTCCTTCCGCATGGAGATGGATCAGACGGAGAGGTCGGGATGAAGCGGATCAAGACGACGGTCGTGATGCTCGTGGTGCTCGCCGCGGTGGGGTTCGGGGGCTGGTGGCTCTGGCAGCGCCGTGGCGCGGCCGAGAGCGCCGAGCAGACGCTGGCCACGGCGGCGGCCGAGCGGCGGGACATCGAGGTGGTGGCGGAGGCCGCCGGGCTGGTGGAGCCGGTGCAGGTGGTGGAGGTCAAGTCCAACGCCTCCGGCGCGCTGCTGGGCGTCCACGCCGAGACCGGTGACCGGGTCACCAAGGGCACGCTGCTGGCCGAGATCGATCCGCGCGACGTCCAGAGCGCCGTCGACCAGACCCAGGCCGACGAGGAGTCGGCGAAGGTACGCCTGGCGATCGCCGAGGCGGAGCAGAGACGCTCCGAGCGGCTGCTCGACGAGGGCATCCTCTCCGAGCAGGAGGTCGACGCGACGAAGGAGGCGACGGCGTCGGCCCGGGCCACCCTGGTGCGCGCGGAGACCGCCCTCCGGCTGGCCCGGGAGAAGCGCCAGGACGTGACCATCCGGGCGCCCACCGACGGGACGATCCTCGAGCGCAACGCCGAGCCGGGCCAGATCATCGCCTCGGCCACGTCCAACGTTTCCGGCGGCACGACGCTCTTCCGCATGGCGGATCTGTCGACCATGCAGGTGCGCGCCAAGGTCGACGAGGTCGACATCGGCACCGTCCACCCCGGCCAGCAAGCCCGGGTGACGGTCGAGGCCTACCCGAACCACACGTTCGTCGGCACGGTGGCGAAGATCGAGCCCCAGGCGGTGGTGGAGCAGAACGTCACCATGTTCCCGGTGCTCGTCCGGCTGGACAACCCCGAGGGGCTGCTCAAGGTCGGGATGAACGGCGAGGTGACCTTCGAGGTGGCGCGCCGGACCGACGTGGTGGCGGTGCCCAACGCGGCGGTGGTCGGGCTGAAGGACGCGCGCACGGCGGCCGAGGTCTTGGGGGTCGACAGCGCCACGCTGGAGCGGGCGCTCTCCGCCGGCGCACCGGGCGGCCCGGAGGGATCGGGCGACGGCGCGGGCTCAGCGCAGGCGGCCGGCGGCGGCCAGGTCGGCCGGGACCGCTGCTTCGAGCTGATCCAGAAGGTCCGCTCCGGCGGCGGACCGGGCAGCCTGAGCGACGACGAGCAGGCGACGCTCCGCCAGTGCCGGGAGCAGTTCCAGGCGGCCCGCGGCGGACGGGGCGGCGGCCGGCAGGCGGGCCGCTCCGCCGGGGCTCCGTCGGCCCAGGCCGGGGCCGAGGAGACCCGCCCGGGGGTGCTGTTCGTCGAGTCCGCCGACGGCACGGTCGTGCCGCACCGGGTGGTCTACGGCCTGAGCGACTGGGAGTACACCGAGGTCGCCGAGGGGATCGACGCCGGCGCCCGGGTGGTGCTGGTCTCCGCCGCCCAGCTCCAGCGCCAGCAGCAGGAGATGGCCGAGCGGGTGCGCCAGCGCTTCGGCGGTCCGCTCGGCACCGGGAGCAGCAACAACAACCGGAGCGGCGGGTCTCGCGGCGGCGGCAGCGGCGGCGGCGGCGGACGGAGGCCGTAAGCCATGCTCCTGCTCGAGATCCTCCGGGTCGCCCTGACCTCGATCCTGGCCAACAAGATGCGCTCGCTGCTCACCGCCCTCGGGGTGGTGATCGGCATCGCCGCGGTGATCACCATGGTCGCCCTCGGCGAGGGGGCTCAGCAGGCGGTCCAGGACCGTCTCGCCGGCCTCGGCATCAACCTGCTGACCGTGCGCCCGGGCCAGTCGTTCTTCGGCGGCCTCGGCCGCGGCCAGGCCAAGCTCACCATCGACGACGCCGAGGCGCTCCGCGACCACGGCGGCTCCATCCTGGCCGTGGCGCCCGAGCTCGAGTCCCGCTTCCAGGTCGAGTACGGCACGGAGAACGCAAACCTCTCGATCATGGGCACCTGGCCGAGCTACTTCGAGGTGCAGAACTTCCACCTCGCCTCGGGCCGCCTGTTCACGCCGCCCGAGGACCGCGGACGGCGGCGGGTGGCGGTGCTCGGCGCCCTGGCCGGCGACTCCCTGGGCACCTCCTCGGCCGCGCTGCTCGGTCAGACGATCCGCATCCGCGGGGTGCCGTTCGCGGTCATCGGCGTGCTGGCCGAGAAAGGCTCCGCCGGCTTCTTCAACCCGGACGAGAGCGTCTACATCCCCCTCGGCACCGCCCAGCTCCGGGTCGTGGGCACCGACGCCTTGCGCTCGATCGGTGTCCAGGCGATCAGCGAGCAGGCGATGGGCGAGGCCATGGTCGAGATCGACCAGGTGCTGCGCCGCGAGCACCGGATCGCCCCCGGCGCGGACCCGGACTTCAACGTCCGCGACCAGGCGACCCTGCTGTCCACCTTCCAGGAGACCACCCAGACCTTCTCCTTCCTGCTCGCCGGTATCGCAGCCATCTCGCTGCTGGTGGGCGGCATCGGCATCATGAACATCATGCTGGTGTCGGTCACCGAGCGCACCCGGGAGATCGGCCTGCGCAAGGCGGTCGGTGCCAAGAAGCGCGACATCCTGCTGCAGTTCCTGATCGAGGCGATGGTGCTCTGCCTGGCCGGTGGCGCCCTCGGCCTGGGGCTGGGGGCGGCCGGATCGGCGCTCCTCCACCGTCTCGCCGGCTGGAACGTCGCCGTGTCGCCCCAGGCCGTGGTCTTGGCGTTCGGATTCTCGGCGGCGGTGGGGATCTTCTTCGGCCTCTGGCCGGCCCGCCGGGCCGCCGGGCTCGACCCGATCGAAGCGCTGCGGTACGAGTAGGTCGGGCCGGCGGGGTCCGGGGTCCGGGTGCGGGAGGGGCGGCGGCAGGGGACGGCGCACGAACTGGACGGCTGGGGGCTCAACGTGCGCCTCGTTGGCGTCCGCGTCGGACCGCGCGGACGACTCCAGCGACGTCGCGGACGCGGCCGCCAGCGCCCCTGGTGCCGCCCCTCCCGCACCCGGACCCCTCTCACAGCTCGAAGGTCTCGTCAGTTGGACCATCACCCTTCGCTCCCTTTCGCACCTTCCCCCGCGGCCAACGGTCGCCTCGGAGTTGCCAGCTCGCATCCTCGCTCGGTTGTAACCTCCCTGGTGGACTTCGGTATTGATGCATGAAGGCGGGGCCCGGTCGTCGGGCCCCGCGGAAGCGAACCGAGACACGAGCCGCGGAGACCGGCAGACGGTGGACCAGCGATCCGACGAGGAGGTCATGATGCGCGTGAGGAGCGGGGAGGTCGACGAGCTCGGCATCCTGTTCGAGCGCCATCACGGCCGCCTGTTCTCCTTCTGCCTGCGCATGACGGGGAATCGTGAGACCGCGGGCGACATGGTCCAGGAGACCTTCGTCCGCATGCTCAAGTACCGCGAGACCTACCGCGAGCAGGGGGCTTTCCTGGCCTGGATGTACCGCCTGGCCCGGAACGTCTGCGTGGACCACTTCCGCAGCCGGCCGCGCGAGGTTCCCGAGGACGAGAACGCCCCGGAGCGCCCGTCGCCCGAGCCGCTGCCGACCGAGCGCGCCACCCGGCGCGAGGAGGTCCGGCTGCTCGAGCGGGCGCTCGCGCGGCTCTCGGTGGAGAAGCGCGAGACCTTGCTCCTGGCCCGCTTCGGCTCCATGCCCTACACCGAGATCGCCGAGGCCCTTGGCTGCACGGTGAGCGCGGTCAAGGTGCGGGTGCACCGGGCCGTGCGCGAGCTGCGCGAGATCTACTCGACGATGGCCGACGAGGTGGCCTCATGACCGACGAGCTGACCTGCGATCAGGCGATGGAGACGCTCACCGCCCGTCTAGCGGCCGAGACCGGTGCCTCCCACCACGAGGGGGCGGCGGGGGCGGCGGACGCGGCCGAAGACCGGGCCCTGGAGCGGCACCTGGAACGCTGCCCCCGCTGCCGAGAGGAGGCCGGGCAGACCCGGGCGCTCTGGCAGCGGCTGGGGGTGCTCGAGGAGCCGGAGGGCGGCGTGCCGTCGACCGAGCTCCGGGCCCGCTTCTACTCCATGCTCGCCGGTGCGAAGGCGGAGCTCGACGGCACCGACGCGGCCGACCGGAGCGCGCACCCGGCGGGCCGTGGCGCGGACCGGGTGGCGGCGCCGGGCGCGGCTGATCGGTCTCGGCCGGGCCGGCTCCTGGCCTGGCCGCGACGCCTCGTCGGCTCCGAGGTCACCCGACTCGGCCAGCTCGCGGCGGCTGCGAGCGTGCTGGTGGCGATCCTGGCCGGTGCCGTGACCGTCGGCTGGTGGCTCGGCCGCGGGGGAGGCTCCGGCGGGGACCTCGAGTCGCTCCGGGCCGAGGTGCGGTCGCTCCACGAGATGGTGGCCCTGTCGCTCCTCGAACAGCCGATGGCCACCGATCGCCTGCGCGGAGTGAGCTTCGGAGCGCGGCTCGATCACCCGGACCGGCCGGTGGTGGCGGCGCTGGTCGACGCCGTGGTCCGCGACCCGAACGTCAACGTCCGCCTGGCCGCGATCGACGCCCTGGCGCCGGTCGCCACCGACCCGATGGTGCGCGAGGCCCTGATCCGCGCCCTGCCGCATCAGGATGCGCCGACGGTCCAGATCGCCCTGGCGGACCTGCTGCTCGACCACGGCGGCGACGCCCAGGGCGACGACGCCCGCAGAGCGGTCACCTCGCTGCTCGACGACCCGACTCTCCGCCCGGAGGTCCGCAGCTACCTGGGACAGCGTCTGGGCAGAAGCATCTGACTCGATCCAGGAGGCCCGAGCGGCCTGAAAGGAGACGACCATGCACCCGTTCCCGAACGACATACCGCCCGCTTCACGCCCTTCTTCGGCCGGCTCGACGGCTCCGGTTCCGACCCGGACCCCGAGCCGGGGCCTGAGCCGGGCCCTCGTCCTGACCCTGGCGGCGGCCCTGCTCGCCTTCGTCCCGGCGGCCCACGCCGTCGAGGACTCGGGTACCCGCACCGAGGCGCTCGCCTGGAACGGCACCGGCGAGCCCGTCCTGCGCGTCTGCAACATCCAGGGGTCGGTCATCGCCCGCGGCGTCTCCGGGCACGCCGGCCGCCTGGTCGACCGGGCCACCTTCCGCGGCCCGAGCGCCGCCTCCGTGGCGCGTGCCAAGGAGGTCATGCCGCTCGAGATCGCCCACCACGGCAACGTCATCGAGGTCTCCGTCGGCGGGCCGTGCGAAGGGGAGCGAGGCTGGAACCACCGGTCCCGCGACGACCGCTGGGAGGCGATCCACGAGCTGGAGATCGAGGTGCCCCAGGGCGTGCGCACCGAGCTGCGGACGGTCAACCAGGGCGAGGTCCGGCTGACCGGCCACCGCGGGCCGTTCGAGCTCGCCAACGTCAACGGCGGCGTCACCGCCGAAGGCCTGGTCGGCGCCGGCAGCGCGTCGGCGGTCAACGGGGCGGTGCGCGTCTCCTTCGCCGAGGCGCCGCGGGAGGCGTGCAACTTCCACTCGGTCAACGGGGCCATCGACCTGACGTTCCCGGACGACCTGGCCGCCTCGTTCCGCTTCCAGACCCTGAACGGGGAGATCTACACCGACTTCCCCTTCGACATGAAGCCTCTGGTCGAGACGGTCGACCGCGACGGCGGAGGGCGGAGTGAGCACTCCAAGGGGCGCTACCGCATCCGCAAGCGCTGGAACACGGCGGTCGCCATCGGTGGTGGCGGCGGGCCGGAGCACAGCGTCCAGACCGTCAACGGCAACATCACGATTCACAAGCGCTGAACATCCAAACTCAGACTGTTCGACAGAGGAGACGAGCCATGACACGAAAAACCCTGATCCCGATCCTCGCCGCCGGCGCCCTGGCGCTGGTCTTGGTCGCCGGCGCAGCCCCGACCGCGGCGGAGGAGCTCACCGTTCCCCTCTCCCAGCCAGACCAGCCGGCCTCGGTGGCGGTCAAGGCGGTCTTCGGCACGGTCACCGTCGAGGGCTACGACGGCCGCGAGGTACGCATCGAGTCCGCGGCGTCGCGCGACGAGGACAAGGACGACCACGACTCCGGCCACGAGGCGCCGCCCCCCGGCATGCACAAGATCCCCAACCGCAGCTTCGGCCTGAGCGCCGAGGAGGCCGACAACCACGTCGACGTGCGCGTCGAGGGGGCGGACGCCCAGACCCTCCACCTCCTGGTCCCGCGCCACACCTCGGTCACCGTCAGCACGGTCAACGGCGGCGACCTGACGGTGCGCGGCGTCGACGGCGAGCACGAGCTGTCGAACGTCAACGGCGCGATCCACGCCGAGCACGTCTCGGGCTCGGTGGTCGCCCACACCACCAACGGCGGAGTCGACGTATCGATCGACCGCGCGGACCCGGGCAAGCCGATGTCGCTGGTCACCTTGAACGGCGATGTGTCGATCACCCTGCCGGCAGGGTTCGGCGCCGACCTGCGGCTGCAGACGACCAACGGGGACATCTACACCGACTTCGACTTCGCCGCCGCCCACGACAAGCCGAACGTCCGAAAGGACAGCTCTCACGGCCGCTACCGGGTGGAGATCAAGCAGGAGGTCCGCGGCTCGATCAACGGCGGCGGGCCGGAGATCCGCATGCAGACCTTCAACGGCGACGTGCTGGTCAAGAAGGCGAAGTAGGCGCCGACACCAGGCGGTGGAGCTCCACCAGCAGCTCCTGCGCCGAGCCGAAGCGCTCCTCCCGATCCTTCGCCAGCAGGCGGGCGACCACCTGCCAGAGGGACGGGGGGAGCGCTCGCGGCAGCTCGCCGGGGGCCGGCAGCGGCGCGTTCTGGTGCATCTCGAGCAGCTTGAAGATCGACTCGTGGACGAACGGCGGCTCGCCCTCGAGCAGCTCGTAGAGCAGCACGCCGAGGGAGTAGAGATCGGACCTTCGGTCGATGCTCTTCGGATCGACCAGCTCGGGCGCCGCGTAGACCGGGGAGCCGAAGAAGAAGCGCGAGGTGGTCAACCCGGGCTGCCCCTCGACCCGCGCGACACCGAAGTCCATGACCTTGAGGCCGCCGTCCGGCAGCACCATGACGTTCTCGGGCTTCAGGTCCCGGTGGATCACGCCCTTGCCGTGGGCGTAGTCGAGCGCCTCGGCGATCTCGACCACGATCTCCAGGCACCGCTCGATGGCCAGCGGCTCGCCCGCGGCGGCGGCCTCGTCGAGCGCCTCGCGGAGGGTGCGGCCCGGCAGCAGCTCCATGGCCAGGAACGGCCGCTCACCGCCCAGAATCTCCGCACGGGGCGCCGCCGGCCCGGCGCCCCCGGTATCGGAATCGGCGGCACCGCTCGCGGCGCCACGCTCGCCGTCGCCGGTCGTTCCGGCCTCGATGATGCGCACGATCCCCGGATGGTGGAGCGTCTCGCCCAACCGCCCTTCGCGCAGGAAGCGTTCGAGATAGGTCGGATCGCCGGTCTCGTGGGGGATCTTGAGCGCCACCGCGCGCCGGTCGCTGAGCCGCTCGGCCCGGTAGGTGGTCGCCATGCCGCCGCGCCCGAGCACGGCCTCGATCCGGTAGCCGCCGACCTGCTGGCCGATGCCGCCAGTACCCCCAGTACCCCGGCCCGCCGGGGCGCCTCCCCTGGGCCGGCGCCCCCGCCCGAGCCACCAGGCCACGACCGCCACCACCAGCAGGGTGACCACCGCGGCGGCGGCCAGGACCGGCCGGCCCGGGAACGCCGCCGCGCCGCCGTCCGCGGGCTCCGGAGAGCGGCCCGAGCCCGCGTCCGACGCCGTGGGCTCCGTGGGCCCAGACTCGCCCGTCGCCCCGGGCTCTCCAGCGCCGGAGCCGGCGTTCTCGTCGGCCGCGCGGCGCAGGGTGCCCGCTCCGTCGGCGCCGGCCCCACCATCGGTTCCACCATCGGCCCCGTCATCGGTCAGATCCGACGGGGAGGCCGAGGGCGGATCGCCGCCACCCGCACCGGCCGCGGCCGGAGGCTCGGGAGGAGCCGGTCCCGCCTCGCCGTTCGGGCGCTCCGGGACGCCCGCGCCGGCCTCACCCTGGTCTCGGGCTTCACCGGCGTCGGTCCTGCCCCCGCTCGTTCCACCGGTCCCGCCGCCCGCGGCCGGAGCGCCCGCCCCCTCCTGGCTCGACGGTGCCGCCGAGGGCGGCGGCGGGCGGGACAGGGCGACGTCGACGTGGATGCGCTCCCCGGGCTGGGCGTCGAGGGTCTGCTCCCACGACCCCCAACCCTCCCCCAGCACCGCCCCGGAGACCCGGATGCGGCGATCCCCCGGCGCGACCTCGACGCCGTCGATCGGGGTGCGTCCGACCGGCCGGCCGTCGACCGTCACCGACGCCCCCGGCGGGGTCGACTCGACCACCAGGCGGGCGCGGGCGTCGGCAGAGCCGGGCTCTCCGGCCGTCCGGTCGACCGCGGCCGCGGAGGGCGTCGCCGGGGGGCCGACGGCCTGATTCGATCCGCTCGGCCCGGACGGGGATGCCGTGGCGGCTGGCTGCCCGTCCGGCTTGCGGCGGGCCAGGGAGTCGATCCGCGCCGCGAGGGCCGCGCGCGCCGCCTCGGGCGTGACCCCGGCCGCTGTGCTCCGGGCCAGGGCCGCCCGGGCCTCGTCCCCCCGCCCCAGCTCCACCAGGCAGCGGGCGGCGTGGAACGGCGGGTCGTAGCCGAACAGGAACCGGTTGCCGTAAGTGCGAACGCGCTCGGCCGGGTCCGGGCGGAAGCGCTCCGCCTCCTGGAAGCTTGCGAGGGCCTCCTGCCAGGCGCCGCGCGCCTCGGACGCGAGCCCCGCCTCGTAGTGCTCGTACCACTGGAGCGCCCGGGCGGGGGTGGCCGTCGCCAGCAGGCCGGCCACGGCCAGGGCCGCCAGCAAGGCCGGCAGCAGCAGCGGCCTCCGGCGGGGGATCGCCCTGGGCTCGCTCGTCACCGGCCGGTGCCCGCTCCGGAGTCCGTGCCCGCCGTCTGCTTCTCCCCCTTCTCTCCCTTCTCGCTCTTCTCCTTGGAGCCCGAGCGATCGAGCGGCCCGACGAACAGGAAGTGGCCGAGGCGGCGCAGGCTGGCGCGCGAGTCGAACTGGTAGAGGACGGAGACGAACACGCGCTCTTCAGAGGTCTCGGTAGTGCCTTCGGCCTGGGCCTCGACGGCCCCGCTGGCGACCGTCTCCGGGTCGACGAACTGGCGCACGACCGAGCTCAGCTCCGAGCGCTGGTAGGCGACGTCGAACGTCAGCGGTCCGTGCTTCCACCCGGCGCCGAGGCTGTAGCCGACGGTCGCGTCGCTCTCGCCCGGCGGCGCCATGGGCACCGGCCGCGGCACGCGGAAGTAGCCGGCACGGAGGCCGATCACCTCGTCGTGGGGGAACAGGGTGACCTCCGTGCCGAACCGCCATTCGCCGCTGTGCCGGGCCGCCGTCTGCTGCTTGGGCTGGAGGTCGAAGAAGTTGACCGGCTCGTCGGCCAGGCCGCGGATCTCGAGGTCGTCCCAGTCGAACTCGGCGTAGTCGGCGGTCAGGAACCAGGTTTCGAGCGGCTTGATCGCCAGGCCGGCGGTGAACGAGCTCGGCCACGACAGGGTGCCGGAGAAGTGGGAGGTCGGCTCGAACGGCGACTCGAAGCTGGTGTCGAGCCGGGAGTCCACCTGGAAGTCGCCGTCGAACGGGGTGCGGACGGTGGCGCCGACGTTGAGGTACCGGTAGCGCAGCAGCATCCCCAGGGTGCTGTTCCAGCCGCTCCACGCGTTGTCCTGGGAGTAGCGCAGCGTCGTCGTCGGCTCGTCCCCGGCGAGCGCCGTCTCCCGGGTCCGCGTGCTGAACGACCACTTGCCGATCCAGCGCGACAGCGTGATGCCGAGCGACAGGCGCTGTGTGAGCTGGTAGGCGGCGGCCAGCGACAGGGTCGAGACGTCGCCGTCCTGGTCGACGCGCTGGTCGAGAGTGGCGACGCGGCCGGTGCCGGCGCTGGTCTCGTCGAAGATCCGGTCGCCCTGGAAGTCGAAATCGATCAGCCGATGGAACGAGAGCTGGAAGGTCAGGTTGCGGTCCGCCACCAGGACCGGGTAGGTGAACGAGGCGAAGTTGAGGCTGCCGGTATTGAACGACGAGCTCGACGCACCGTAGGTCTCGAGCGCCCCGTCTTCGAAGTCGGTGAACGCGTCGTAGGCGTCGTGGTGGCGGCGGCCGTCGAGCACCGCGGACGCCTCCGGGCGGACCAGCAACGCCAGGCCGGCCGGGTTGAACGACGCCGCCGACGCGTCGTCGGCCACGGCGGTGAACGCGCCGCCCATGCCGGCCGCCCGGGCGCCGGCGCCGACGACCGAGAACGACGGCCGGGACTGTTCGGCCACCAGCAGGCCGAAGGCGTCGAGCGACGGCGCCGCCTGGCCCGGCTCGGTGGTCTGTGCACCGGCGGGGCGCGGCGGCACCGCCACCAGGATCAGGACCCAAAGCAGGACGGGGATCAGGACGGGGACCGGGACCGCGGCCAGCACGCGCCGCGCGGCGCGGAAGGACCCCGCGGCGGAGCGGGGTCCGCCTGGGGCGAGGAGCGCCGACGCGGACGGGGTGCCTGGGCGGGGGAGCATCGCGGTGATTCTAGCCCGGACGTCTGACCGACCGGTGCCCCAGCCGGCGTCCCGACCTTGGGTCAGGGCGCCGGCTCGTCCAGGAGCTCGCGCACCATGCGCAGCAGACCGTCGCCCGAGAACGGCTTCTTGAGGAAGAAGGCGTCGCCGCGGCCGGGGCCCGTGCGCAGGGCGATGCGGTCGGTGTAGCCGGACATGTAGAGCGCCCGGACCGGGCCCTGCTCGCGCAACCGCGCGACGAGATCCGGCCCCGCCTGGGCGCCGAGGCGTACGTCGGTCACCACGAGCGCGAACGGGGCGCCCTCCTCCCGGGCCACCGCCGCCGCCGCGAGCGCCTCTTCGGGGGCGGTGACCGCCTCCACCCGGTAGCCGCTGGCCGACAGCAGCTCCCGGGTCGCCAGGCGCACCTCCGGCTCGTCGTCCACCAGCAAGATCCGCTCGCCGCCGGTCGCGGTCTCCGCGGAGCCCTTCCCGGCGCCTCCCCGTCCGGCCGAGCGGGCCGAGCGGGTCGAGCGGGTCGAGCGGCTTGGGGAGTGGGGCGCCGCCCGCGGCAGGAGGATGCGGACCGTGGTTCCCGGCAACTCACGGCCGCCGCCGGCGCCGCCGATGCCGCCGCCGCCGATGATGGATGAACCATCGGCCGGTTCGCCGGCCGTGCGGCTGTCGATCTCGATCGTGCCGCCGGCCTCCTCGACCACGGCGTAGACCGTGGCCAGGCCGAGGCCGCTCGCACCGGTCGTCTCCTTGGTGGTGAAGAACGGGTCGAACACCTGGTCGCGGATCGCCGGCGGGATGCCGGGCCCGTCGTCCGAGACGGTGAGGGCGACCCGCTCGCGGCGGCTCGTACCGGAACCGGCGCCGGACGGGCGGGCTGTATCCGCCGGCACGTTGGCGGTGGTGACGACGATCCGGCCGTCTCCAGGGCCGCCCCCCGTTGCGCCGGTGCGGGCCGCGGCCAGCGCGTCGCGGGCGTTGACCACCAGGTTGGCCAGCGCCTGCTCGACCTGGGAGAGGTCGATCTCCACCGGCCACAGCCCGGGCTCCAGGCGAGTTTCGAGGGTCACCCCGCGCCCCAGCCCGCCGCCGAGCCCGGCGGCGAAGGTCTCCACGACCTCGTTCAGGTCGACCACTTCGGGGCGCCCCGCCTGGCGCCGGCCGAAGGTGAGCAGCCGCTCGATCAGCGACGACGCCTTGAGCACCGTGGCGATGATCGCCTCCAGCCGCCGGGCGGTCGCCTCGGCGTCGAGCGCGCCGCGGCGGGCGGCGGCGAGCAGCAGCTCGCAGTGGGTGCGGATGCCGGCCAGGTAGTTGTTGATGTCGTGGGCGATGCCGCCGGCCAGCCGCCCGACCGCGTCCATCTTCTGAGCCTGGCGCAGCCGCTCCTGGCTCTGGGCCACCGTCCGGTCGGCCGCCTGCCGGCGCCGGCCGAGCCACCAGGTGAGCGCCGCGGCCACGACCAGGAGCACCGCCCACACCAGCACCGCGGCCGGCGGCAGGCGCAGGCCGCCGATCTCGAGCAGGAGCGCCGCCGCCCCGAGGCCGAGGAGCACGGCGAGCAGGGGCAGGGCCCACGGTGCCCGGACGCCTACCGGTCGAGTCGGCCGGCCCGGCCGGCTCACGACCCGTCCGCCCCCGGAGGAACGGTCGACTCCATCGAGTCCATCGACTCGGCCGGCTGGGCCGGCTGGGCCGGCTCCGCCGACTCTCCTTGGGCCCGGCGCTCGGAGGAGAGGCGGTAGCCGATGCCGGTGACGGTGTGCAGCAGGCGCTCGTCGCGGTCGCCGTCGATCTTCTTGCGCACCCGGTAGACGATCACGTCCAGGGTGTTGCTCGCCGGGTCGAAGGCATGGTCCCAGACGTGCTCCGTGAGCTCCTGGCGGGTCACCACCTGGTCCGAGCGGGCCAGCAGGTACTCGAGCACGCCGAACTCCTTCGGCGTCAGCCGGACCGGCGCGTCGGCCACCCGCACCTCCCGCGCCGCCCGGTCCATCACCAGGTCGCCGGCGGCGAGCGGCTGGAGCGGCTTCGGCCGGCGGCGCAGCAGGCTCCGTACCCGGGCCAGGAGCTCTTCGAGGGCGAACGGCTTGGTCAGGTAGTCGTCGGCGCCGCTGTCGAGGCCGCTCACCCGGTCCTCGACCCCGCCCCGGCCGGTGAGCATCAGCACCGGCATGCCGTAGCCGTGCTCGCGCCAGACGCGCAGCAGCTCCAGGCCGCTCGGCGGCGGGATGCTCCAGTCGAGGACCACCAGGTCGTACTCGCCGCCGGCCATCAGCTCGTCGGCGTCGGCACCGTTGGTCGCCAGGTCGACGGCATAGCTCTCACCTTCGAGAGCCTCCGCCAGCCCCGTCGCCAGGAGCTCGTCGTCCTCCACCACCAGGAGTTTCATGCCGTGCCTTTCGGCCTGGGGAAAGGGACGCCCCCTCCCTCTGTTCTCGGTACTTGGAGGTGCCGCTTCACTCAGAGCCTCTCGGGCGCGAGGTGTTCATGGACCGTTCATCCACAGTGCCTACGGTATACCAGCGCGCCCGTCGGGGAGCGCCCGGGGATGGTTCCCCGGAGGCACCCGGCCGGCACCCGACATCGACGGAGGGAAACCACAGATGATCCGACGCATCCCCGCTCTCGCCGCGCTTCCCCTGCTCCTCGCCTCGACTCTTTCCTTTGCCGCGGCCGCCCCGGCGGTCGCGGGCGAGACGGTCGTCCAGCTCGACCCGGAGGCCACCGAGGTCAGCTTCGTCCTCGGCGCCACCGCCCACGACGTCCACGGGACCTTCGGCTTCGACCAGGGCACGATCCGCTTCGACCCGGCGACGGGCGCGGCGAGCGGCGAGCTGGTGGTCGACGCCACCGCCGCCGAGACCGGCAACGACAGCCGCGACAAGACGATGCACGGCAAGGTCTTGGAGAGCGATCAGTTCCCCCGGATCGTCTTCCACGTCGAGAAGGTCGAAGGCACCCTGCCCGAGGCGGGCAAGGGCTCGCTCCAGCTCGAGGGCACCATGGAGATCCACGGCGACAAGCACCCGCTGACCATGCCGGCCGAGATCGAGCGCACCGGCGACACAGTCCACGCCACGACCCACTTCGACATCCCGTTCGTCGACTGGGGAATGCACGACCCGAGCGTGCTCTTCCTGCGGGTGGACAAGAACGTGGCGGTGACGGTCGAGACCGAAGGGCACCTGACGAGCGCCGGGGCGATGGATCAGGGCGCGGCGATGGACGGCTCCGGGGCGATGGCCAAGGCCGGGACGAAGGGAGCGGGCCGGGGTGGTCGCTGAGCCGATCCGTCGTCCGCCGCTCGAGACGTCCGTGCCCGACGAGGCCGGCCGTGCCGACCGGGCCGGCCGGGCCGGCCGCGCCGAGCGCGCTGGGCATCCGGCCCGCCGCCGGCCGCTGCTGCGGCCGGTCGCCGACCGGCGGACCCCGCTCCGGCTGCTCGCCGAGGAGGAGATCGCCGACCTGCTGGACGGGTTCCGGACCCTGCTGCCGCTGCCGGAGCGGATGGAGCCGAGCCTGCGGGCGGTGCTCGCCGACCTGCTGGAGCACCCGGGGAGCCTGGCACGCGCCCAGCTCGCCTACGGCGTGATGACCGACTGCTGCCCGGGGGAGCACCGCGACGACGGCGAACGGCGGTGGCTGCACGAGCAGGCCCGGCGCCTGGCGATCGCGGTCGAGTACTTCCACTCCGCCTCGCTGGTGTTCGACGACATGCCGTCCATGGACGACGCCCGGGAGCGCCGCGGCCGGCCCTGCCCCCACCGGACCCACGGCGAGGCGTCGGCCACCCTCGGGGCGCTGGCGCTGATCACCCGTGCCTACGCGCTGCTCTGGGAGGTTCTGGGCGGTCTGGACGGTCCGCGCCGCGCGCGGGCCGGCGCCCTGGTGGACGAATGCCTCGGCGCCGCGGGCATCCTCGACGGGCAGGCGCGCGACCTGCGGTTCGACCCGGGTCGTCACCAGGCCGCAGGCGCTGACGTCGTGCGGGTCGCCGAGGGCAAGACCGTGCCGCTGATCCGGCTCTCCCTGGTCCTGCCGGCCCTCGCCGGCGGCGCCTCCGAGGCCGCCCTCGACCGGCTCGAGGAGCTGTCCTACGCCTGGGGCCTCGCCTACCAGATCCTCGACGACTTCAAGGACGGCCTGATGAGCCGCCGGGAGACGGGCAAGTCGACCGCCCGCGACGGCGTCCTGGGACGCCCCAACCTGCCGGCCGCGATCGGCCCCCGGGCCGCCATGGAGCGGCTGGAGGAGCTGTCGGACGCCGCCCGCGCGGCGCTCGACGGCCTGGCGACCGCCGGCGAGCAGACCGACCCCACCGGCCGGCTCGGGCGCCTCCAGGCGTTTCTCGACGGCGAGCGGCTCCGCGTGGCCGCCCGCCTGCGCCTCGGATGACCTTCGCCGGGCGGTCTCGCCGATCGGACCGATCGAGCGCCCCCGACGGTCCGGGGCCGCTCGCCGAGACCGTGGTGACGGTCCACGCCCTCGGCTGGCTGGTGGCGGGCAACGCGGTCGGCCTGCTGCTGGCCACCCTGCTGCTGGCGCCGGCGGCCGGCTCCGTCCTCGGCCCCTTGACCTACGGCCGCTGGATGCCGGTGCACTGGAACGCCCAGCTCTACGGCTGGCTCGCCCTGCCCCTGGTCGGCCTGCTGCTGCGGATCTACGACCCCGGGCCCGACCCCGCCGGGATCGTGGCACGGAGCGGCTCCGGGTCCGCGACGCCCTCCCGGCCGGCGCTGGCCACCGTGCGATCGCTGGAGCGCTGGGCGGTGGCGGCCTGGACGGCGACCCTGGCCGTCGGCTGCGTCTCCTGGCTCGCCGGCCTGACCAGCGGCAAGCCGTTCCTGGAGTGGTCGGGGGCGGCCCGCTGGCTGCTGGTCGCCGACCTCGCCTTCCTGGAGGCAGTGCTCGCCACGGCCCTCGTCCGTGGGCTGCGCGACGGGACCTGGAGCCGCTGGGGCGGGCGGGGACGCTCCGCCTTCCTGGTCGCGCTGGCGTCGGTGCCGGTCGCCATGGCCGTCGCCACCAGCCCCCGCGTCTACCCGCCGATCAACCCGGACAGCGGCGGCCCGACCGGCACCAGCCTGCTCGGCAGCACCCTCGGCATCGTCTGGCTGTTCATCCTCTTCCCCCTGGTCCTCCGCCTGCCGGCGCGCGCCCCGGAACGGCGCCAGGCGAACCGCACCGTCGCCGCCCTCACCATCGCTCTCGCCGGGCTGCACACGGTCGCCTTCCTCGCCCTCGACCTCTTCCAGGGCGGCGACCGATCCCACCACGACGCGCTCCAGGTGATCGCCCTGCTGTCGCTCCTGCCGTGGCCGGCGATCCTGTGGGCCCACCTGGGGCGCTTTCGTTACCCCGACGGCGCCGGCCGCTGGCTCGGGGCGTTCGGCGCCTGGGGGAGCCTGCTGGTGGTGACCGCCTTCGTCAGCTTCCTGCCCGGGGTGCTGGAGCGCTGGAAGTTCACCAACGCCCTGGTGGCCCACGCCCACCTGGCCATGGCCGGCATGATGACCAGCTTCGTCGCCCTGGTGCTGATCGCCCTGGGCCGCGGCACGCCGCTGGCCGGCGTGCTGGCGGCGCCGGGGCCGTTCGCCCTGTGGCACTTCGGCTGCCTGATCTACGTGGTCTCCATGCTGATGCTGGGAACGCTCGAGGGGATCGACCCGGGCATCGTGATGCGCGGCGGACCGACCTCGACCGGTCTCTACGCCTTTCGCTGGTTGGCCGGCGCGCTGATGCTGGGCGCCTCGGTGGCCTGGTGGGCCGGCGCGCGGCGACGGCTGGCGGAGGAGGCGGTGTGACCGGCCACCGGAACCCGGGAACCGGCCGGGTGCGGCCGATCGGGCGTCTCTTCTGCCTGCTCGCCGGCGGCTGCGACCTGGCCACCGGGCTGGGCCTGATCGCGGCTCCGGAGCGGGTCCTCGCCTGGATGGGGATCGTGGCGGTTCCGGGAGCGGCGTCGGTCTACCTGCGGTTCATCGGCACGTTCGTCGCCGGGGTCGGCGCCTCCTACCTCCTTCCGCTGCTGCTCGACTCCCTGCGCGCCGGCGCGACGGCCGCGCGGCCCGGCCGCCTGCCGGCGGTGATCGAGGTGACGGCCCTGGTGCGCACCGGGGTGGCGCTGTTCGTCACCGTCGCCGTCGTGACCGGCGCCCTGGCGGCGGCGTGGCTCTCCGTCGCCGGGACCGATGCGGCACTGGCCGCGCTCCAGCTCTGGCTGCTCGGGCGGGGGGCGTTCGGCCGTGCCTGAGCGGAGCGAGCCGATCGGGGGGCCGCAACGGGCCGCGCGGACCGTCGCCGGCCTGCTGGCGGTGACCGCGACCTACGTCTCGTTCCTCCTCTGGGCCCAGTTCGGGTTCCTGGAGCTGCTCGGTGCCCGCCTCGGCGGAACCGGGGGTGGGGCCGGCGGCGGGGCGTCCGGCGCTGTCCGCTTGGTGATGGCGTCGATGGGGATCACCGGGCTGGTGGTCAGCCTGGCGACCGCCCCGCTCCTGGGCGCTGTCGGGCGGCGCGGGCGGCCCGGCCGCGGACCCGGGCGCACCGGCCGCGCCGCGGGGGCCCGCCTCTCGGTGGTCGTCGGCCTGCTGCTTTCCGCCGTCGCTCCTCTGGCCTGCCTCGCCTGCCGCTCTCTCTCCGCCTTCGTCGCGGCGGCGGCGCTGGTCGGAGGCGCGACGGCGTTTCTCACCGTGTCGCTCGCCGCCCACCTGCGCACGCTCCTGCCGGTCCGCCGCCTGGGGCTGGCGGTGGGCACGGCGACGGGCCTCGCCTACTTCCTGTGCAACCTCCCCGGCCTGTTCCACGCCGCACCCACGGTCCAGGCGGTGACCGTCGCGGTCCTCTGCCTGGTCGCCGCGGCGGCCCTTGCCGGGATCGATGACCCGGTCGATGGCGCGGCCGACAACGCGGCCGGGGACACGTCCCGCGAGAACGCCGGCTGGAGCCTGCCCGCGCGGCTCTACACCGTCGCCGGCCTTGCCGCGGCGGTGCTCTCCTTCGCGCTGCTGATCGGCCTCGACTCGGCGGTCTTCGCCCACATCCACCAGACGCCGGAGCTCGCCGCGGCGACCTGGGGAAGCGGCGGCCGCACCCTGCTCCAGGGCACGGTCCACCTGGTCGCCGCCGTGGCCGTCGGCGCCCTGCTCGACCTGGCCGGCGGCGCGCTGTTCGCACCGGTCCTGGTCGGCACCGGGGTCCTGTTCACCGCCGGCTTCGCCCTGCTCGGCGGGCTCGGTGCGGGGGCGGCGGGCCCGATCGGCCCAATCGGCGCGACCGGTTCGATCCACCTGGCCGCAGCCGGCGGGGTCCTCTACGCGGTCGGCATCTCCGCCTACTCGGTCGCCCTGGTGCTCTACCCGGGCGGCGGGGCGAGCGGCGTCCCCACCCGCTGGCGTTCGGCCCTGGTCTACGGCCTCTCCGGCTGGCTCGGCTCGGCCCTCGGCGTCGGCATGGCCCAGGATCTCCATCGGGTCCCCCGGGCGGTACCGGTGGTGGTCCTGGTGGTCCTGGTCGTGGTCTGGAGCGCGGTCTCCCCGGGGCGGCGGGGGCGGCAGGGGCGACGGGACCAGGTGGAGCGGCGGAGTGCCGCGCGGCCGGGCAAGGGGGGAGGCGGCGCCATGGGCGGGGCGACCCTGCTCCTGACCGTCCTCGGCTGCCTGCCGGTCCTCGCGACGGTCGCCCGCGGCCCGGCGGCCGGCGGGCCGGCGAGCGCCACGGCGGGCGTTCTGATCGGATCGACCGGATCGGCCGGGCTGACCGCGCCACCAGGGCCGTCCGAGCCGACGCCCGGCACCGGCGCGGGCGCAGCGGCGGCCGCCCGCGGCCGGCGTGTCTACATCGCCGAGGGGTGCATCCACTGCCACTCGGAGTACGTCCGGCCCGGCACCCGCGACGAGATCCTCTGGGGGCCTCACCGCCAGCACGGAGCGCAGGGCAAGCCGCCGCTGATCGGGGTCCGCCGCCAGGGGCCCGACCTGACCAACGTCGGTACCCGCCACACGGCGGCCTGGGAGCGCCTGCACCTGATCGACCCGCGCTCGCTTGTGCCCGACTCGCGTATGCCGTCCTACGCCCGTCTCTTCGCCGGCGACGGCGGACGGGGGGCGGACCTGGTGGCCTACCTCCAGTCGCTCGGCCGGGAGACCGCCGCCGCCCACCGCGCCATCATCGCTCGGGTACCGGTCCCGGGGCGGGCCGGCTCCGTCGCCGCCGGGCGCGAGCTCTTCGCCGGCTACTGCGCCCCCTGCCACGGCCTCTCCGGGCGGGGTGACGGCCCGCTGGCCGCGACCATTCGCGGTGCCGACCCCGACGGCGACCTGGCGCGCACCATGGACCTGACCAAGGGGACGTTCTGGACCGTCTCGTGGAGCCCGGAGAGCGAGCCGCTGGAGGCCGACCTCGCCCGGACGGTCCGCTTCGGCGTCCCGGGCACGCCCATGCCCGGCCACGAGATGCTGACCGACACCGAGGTGCGCGACCTGGTGGCCTACGTCGAGGCGCTGGCGCGCCGGGGCCGTGACCGGCGGGGGGCGGCTCCCCCGGCCGCGGCGCCCGCCGCCGGTCCGGTCGAGACGCCCGGCGGCGAGGTGGGTTCGTGAGACCCCGGACGCGCTGGGCGCTCGCCGGGCTGGGCCTCGCGGCGCCGGCGGCGGCCCTCGCCGGGCACTTGGGTTGGCTGGGAGGCTGGCTCGGGGAGCCGATCCCGCGCCCCTGGCAGCGGGCGACCGGCTGGGACCGGATCGACCCGGCGCTTCGCCCGGGGGCGCCTGGCGCCCGCTTCACGTTGGGATCGCCCGCGCACCCGGAGCCCATCGAGCTGCACTGGCTGGGGCACTCCGGCTTCCTGCTCTCCTGGCGCGGCACCCGCCTGCTGATCGACCCCAATACTCGGGACCGGTGCACCGTGTCGCCCCGCCTGCTGGAGCCGGCCGCCGATCCCCCGACCCTCGGGCCGATCGACGCGGTCCTGATCAGCCACGGCCACTACGACCACCTCGACCTGCCGACCCTGGCCGCGGTGCCGGAGCCGGGGGAGATCGTCGTGCCGGCGGGGAGCGAGGAGTACGTCGCCCCCCGGGCGGGCGCCCACGGACCGACCGTGGCCGGGGGCGTGCCGGTGGTCGGGCTCACGCCGGACCTGCCGGATCGGCCCCATCAGCCCCATCGAATCGGCGCGCTCGACGTCTTCGCCGTCCCCGCTCGCCACAACGGCAACCGCTTCCACCCGCTGGCCAGCCGGCGTCTGGCCGTGGGCTACGTCGTCCGGGCGGGCGAGACGGCGCTCTACTTCGCCGGCGACACCGGCGCGGGCCCCCACTTCGCCACCATCGGTGCCCGCTTCCGTCCACAGCTCGCCGTCCTGCCGATCGGCGCCTTTTCGCCCCCGGTGCCGATCGGCCGCCTCCACCTCTCGCCCGAGCGGGCGGTGACCGCGGCCCGGGAGCTGGGAGGCGACGCCGGGGCGCCGCTGGTCGTGCCCTGCCACTTCGGCACCTTCGTCCTCGCCCTCGACCGGACGACCACGGCCCTGCCGCGCTTCGCCCGCGCCGCGCGGCGCGCCGGGGTCGACTGGGCGATGCCCCGCCTGCTGACGCCGTCCGACCGAGCCCCTGGGACCGATGCCGACGCCTGAGATGCCAGCCGGCGCCGCCCGGGGTCCGCGCACGGGGCGGCTCGGCCGGAGCCCCGACGGCCCGGGAGTCGATCGCCAAGGGTGGCCGGCGGGACCGGGGCGACCGGGGCGGCCAGCGGGACCGGGGCCGACGCGCGCCCTGCGGCAGCTCGCCGCCCTGTCGGTGCGGCGGCCCTGGACCGTGGTCTTGGTCGCCGCCCTGCTCTCGGCCCTGTCGATCGCCTGGGCCGCGACCCACCTGGAGCTGCGCACCTCGAACCTCGACCTGATCGACCCCGACCTGCCGCCGGTCGCCGCCTTCCGCGACTTGGCACGAACCTTCGGCACGCCCAACTCTCTGGTGGTGGTGCTCGAAGGCTCCGACCCGGCCGTGCTGCGCCGCACGGTCGACCGCCTGACGCCGCTCCTGGCCGCGGTCGACGGCACCCGCAGCGTCTTCGGGCGCCTGCCCGGTGACCCGGCGACGATGCTGCGGATGGGGGTCGACCCCTACCTCACCTCGCGCCCCGAGCCACGGGCGGACGAGGGCGGGGCGACCGACGGGACGACGGTGTCGAGCCCCGGGACCGAGCTGGCGTTCCTGTTCGTCCAGCCCGCGGACGCCGAGTCCCGGGCCGAGACGATCGCACCGTGGGTCGCGGGGGTGCGCCGGGTGCTCGAGGCGCAGGGGCTGCGCGGCGGCCCGGGCGCGGTCCGGGCGGGGCTCACCGGCCTTCCCCAGTACGCTATCGACGACCGGGACGCGGTGCGGCACGACCTGACCCTGCTCTCGCCGGTCTCCTTCGTCCTGATCCTGCTGCTCTTCGTGGCGGCGTTCACCGCCCTCCGGCGCCCCCTGGCGGTGATGGTGGCGCTGCTGGCCGGGGTCGCGGTCACCCTCGGGCTGGCGTCGGTCTGGCCCGGCCACCTGACCCTGCTGTCCGCCTTCTTCGGCTCGGTCCTGTTCGGGCTCGGCGTCGACTTCGGCATCCACATCGTCGACCGGACGGAGGAGCTCCTGGCGGACGGCGGGGCGGAGGACGGGGTGGACGGTGGGGCCGGAGGGAGCACCGGCGAGGGCGCGGCGGTGGTCACGGCCGTGGCCTCCCTCGCCCCGGCCCTCACCACCGGCGCGGCGACCACCGCCTCCGCCTTCGCCGTCATGGCGTTCTCCGGCTTCCGGGGGTTCACCGAGCTGGGCGCGATCGCCGGCGCCGGGGTGCCGCTCTGCCTGCTCGCCATGGTGACCGTGCTGCCGGCGCTGCTCGTCCTGCTCCCGGCCGCCGGCACGCGGCGGAGCCGGTTCAACCGCTCCGGGAGCCGGCGCCTCGGCGCCTGGCTGGGCCGTCTCCAGAGCCCGCTCCTGGCCCTCGCCCTGGCCGTCGCCGCGATCGCCGGCCCGCTGCTCGTCCGGCCGGGGTTCGATTCCGATTACCTCAACCTGGAGCCGGCCGGCTCCGAGGCGGTCCACTGGGAGCGGGAGATGGTCCGCCGCTCGCCCTACTCGCCCCAGTTCGCCGCCTTCGTCGCCGGCTCGCGGCAGCGTTCCGACGCGCTCGCCGCGCGCCTGTCCCGCGACCCGACCGTGGGCGAGGTCCACTCGGCGGCCGACCTCGACCTGCTCGCCGCCCTCGGCGCCCGCGCCGACAGCCCGGAGATGCGCTCGCTCCGCCGGCGCTTCGTCGGCGCCGATGGCCGCTACGCGGTCTACGCCTACCCCAAGGACGACATCTGGCGCGAGCCGGCGGGCGACCGGTTCCTCGCCCACATGGAGGCGATCGACCCCGGCGTCACCGGCCTCCCCGTGCTGGGGCGGTTCATGATCGAGCGCTCCCACCGGGCCCTGGCGCTGACCGGCGTCCTGGCCGGCCTCGCCATCCTCGCCTGGGCCCTGGTCGACCTGCGCGACCCGTTGCTCGCCCTGCTCGCGGTCGTGCCGACCGTCCTCGGCGCCGCCGCCATGCTCGCCCTGATGGGGGTGCTCGGCGTCGCCTTCAACCCGCTCGACGTCATGGCCCTGCCCCTGGTCCTGGGGATCGCGGTCGACGACGGGGTCCACATCGTCCACCGGTTCGTCGCCGAGGGCGGCGACCTGGCGGCGACTCTCCGCGGCACCGGCCGGAGCGTGGTGCTGACCTCGCTCACCAGCCTGGCAGCGTTCGGCGTCCTCGCCTTCGCCGGCCACCGGGGCCTCGCCTCGTTCGGTGCCGCCGCCGGGCTCGGCGTCGCCACCTCGCTGGTCCTGTCGGTCCTGGTGCTGCCCCAGGCGCTCCTCGCCTGGGCGCGGCGGCGGGGCCGCGGGGCGGCGCCCGCCTGAAGGGATCGCTGACGCGTTCTGGCATCCTGCGCCGCGCACCGGTAGGATTTTCGGCCGGGACCCGACCGTGCCAGCGTTCAACCTCTACGCACTCATCGTCCTGATCGCGCTCCTGGCGGACTTCTGCCTCGAGCGGACGGCGGAGCTGTTGAACCTGAAGGCGCTCCGCCAGCCGCCGCCGCGCGCGCTGGCCGGCCTCTACGACCCGGAGACCTACCGCCGCTCCCAGGAGTACACGCGGGTCCGCACCCGTCTCGGCATGGTCTCCGCCGCCGCCAGCCTGGTGGCGCTCCTCGGCTTCTGGGCCGCGGGCGGGTTCGGCGCGCTCGACCGGCGCCTCCGCGGGATCGCGCTGTTCGACGGCCGGGGGCCGGTCGGCCTCGGCCTCGTCTACCTCGGCGTCCTGGCTCTGGCTGCCGGCGCCCTCTCCCTGCCGTTCACCGCCTACTCGACCTTCGTCATCGAGGAGCGCTTCGGCTTCAACCGGACGACGGTCAGGACGTTCGTGGGCGACCTGGTCAAAGGGCTGGTGCTGAGCGTGGTCGTCGGTGCGCCGCTCCTGGCCTCGGTGCTCTGGCTGTTCGACCGCCTCGACCACCTGGCCTGGTTGGTCTGCTGGGCCGTGGCGAGCGCCTATACCCTGATCGTCCAGTGGCTCGGGCCACGCTTCCTGCTGCCGCTGTTCAACCGCTTCGAGCCGCTCGAGGAGGGCCCCCTGCGCGAGGCCGTCGTCGGCTACGCCCGGGGGGAGGGCTACGACCTCGACGGCGTCACGGTGATGGACGCCTCGCGCCGCTCGTCGAAGGCCAACGCCTTCTTCACCGGCTTCGGCCGCAGCAAGAAGCTGACCCTGTTCGACACCCTGGTGGAGAAGCTCTCCGTGCCCGAGGTGGTGGCGGTGGTGGCCCACGAGATGGGGCACTTCAAGCGCGGCCACGTCACCCGGGGGATCCTCCTCGGCGTGATCCACCAGGGGGCGGTGCTCTTCCTGCTCTCCCTCGTGCTCGGCCGGCCGGGCCTCTACCGGGCCTTCGGGGTCGACGGGACGCCGATCTACGCCGGCCTGCTCTTCTTCGGCCTGCTGATGACGCCGCTCGAACGGGTCCTCGGCCTGGGGATCCAGGCGATCATGCGCCGCCACGAGCTCGAAGCCGACCGCTACGCCGCGGAGACGACCGGCCGGCCGGAGGCGCTGATCTCCGGCCTCGAGAAGCTCACCGCCGACCACCTCACGAACCTGACGCCCCACCCGCTCCACGTGGTGCTCTACGACTCCCACCCGCCGCTCGAGCAGCGGATCGCGGCACTCAGCGAGCCGCCGTCGTCGTGAACCTCCTGATCGTCGCCCTCGGCAGCGCCGGGGACGTCTACCCGTTCCTGCCTGTCGCCAAGACCCTCTCGGCGCGCGGGCACCGGGTGACGCTGTTCGCCAACGAAGTCTTCCGGCAGGTGGTCGAAGGGGTTCCGGGGGTCGCGTTCGCCCAGGCCGGTGACGCGGAGACCTACCACCGGCTGACCGGCGATCCGAACCTCTTCCACCCCCGTCACGGCGCGAAGCTCGTCTTCGGCACCACCGTCGAGCACCTGCGGGAGGCCGTGAACACCCTGCGCGAGCACGTGGTGCCGGGGGAGACGGTGATGGCCGGCTCGACCCTCGCCCTCGGAGCGCGGCTGGTCCGGGAGGCGGACGGCGTCCCCCTGGCGACCGTCCACCTCCAGCCGAGCGTCCTGCCGTCGGCCTACGAAATGCCGCGCATGCCGGCCGGCAACCTGCCCCGCTGGGCGCCGCGATGGCTCAAGCGCCTCTTCTGGCGGCTGGCGGGCCGGGCGCTGGGATCGATCGCCCAGCCCGCCCTCGACCGCGAGCGGGCGCGGCTCGGCCTGCCGCCCCAGCAGGAGTCGCTGCTCGACTGGTGGAGCTCGCCCGACCGGGTGATCGGCCTCTTCCCCGCGTGGTTCGCACCGCTCCAGCCCGACTGGCCGGAGTCCACGGTGCTGACCGGCTTCCCGCTCTTCGACGCCGCCGCCGACCGCCCGGCGGACGACGATCTGCTCGACTGGATGGCCGCCGGAGAGCCGCCGATCGTCTGGACCGCCGGCAGCGCCCAGCACCACGCGGCCGACTTCTTCGCCGCCGCGGTCGAGGCCTCCCGGCGCCTCGGCCGACGGGCCCTCCTCGTCTCACCGGCCCCCGAGACGGTCCCCGACCCGCTACCGCAAACGGTGCTCCACCGGCCTTACGCCCCGTTCGGCGCCGTCTTCCCGCGCGCCGCGGCGGTCGTCCATCACGGCGGCGTCGGCACCATGGCCCAGGCGTTCGCCGCGGCGGCACCCCAGCTCATCGTCCCCTGGGCCCACGACCAGTACGACAACGGCGCCCGCGTCGAGCGCCTCGGCTTCGGCGCCACCCTCCCCGCGCCGCGCTTCCGACCCGACCGGGCCGCCGACGCCCTGGCCCGGCTCCTGGGCTCCGAACAGATCCACGCCGCCTGCCGCGCCGCCGCCGAGCGCATGCGCTCCACCGACCCGGTGACGGAGACCTGCGACCTGATCGAGGCGCTCGATCCGGGGCGGTGAACCGCCGCCCTCACCCCTCCCGCGCCGCCGCGTTCGCCCGGGCGACGTAGTCGAAGATCTCCGGGTCGAGGCCGGTCTGGCGGCGGGCGGCCGGTTCGTGGCGGTAGACGGAGCGGACGGAGTCGGCGAGATCCGGGTCGCCGCCGGTGAACTGCTCGACCAGCCTGCGCCAGCGGGCGGCGAGGCGCTGGACGGACGGGCTCTCCGGGTCGTCGCCCCGCGCCATGGCAGCGCGGACGTTTGCGATCAGCTCCGGCCACTCCGACTCGGCCTTCCGGAGGGCCTCCTCGCCGAGGACTTGGCGCCGGCGGGCGAGGGCATCGAGCTGCTCGGCGGTGAAGTGGGGCTCGACGGCGGACAGGAGCTCGAGGGTTTCGGTGAGGTCGTCGACGGACAGGTGCCGGGAGGCGGACTGGCGCTTGCCGGCGGGCGTGGTCGCGGGCGTCTGATCGACCCCTGGATCGACCCCTGGATCGGCCCCGGCCTCGAGCTCCGCCTCGACTTGGAGATCGCTCTCCTGCCGCGCGAACCGTTCGGCCAGGCCTTCGAGACGACGCAGCAGGCGGGTCTGTTGCGCGATGGCCTCGCGCAGGCGCTCGACCTGGAGCGCCAGGGTCTCGCCGAGGGTGGGTCCGCCGTCGTCGCTGCCGTCGAGCAGGTCGCGGATCTCTTCGAGGGCGAGGCCGAGGTGCTTGAGCAGCAGGATTTTGGTCAGCCGCTCGACGTCGCCGGCGTCGTAGAGCCGGTAGCCGGACGCCGAGCGCCCGGCGGGGGTGAGCAGACCGATCTGGTCGTAGTGGTGGAGGGTACGGACCGTCAGGCCGGTGCGCTCTGCGAGCTCGCCGACCCGCAGGGGTGAGGATGGCGGAGCGGAGAACGTCACGCCTGGCCGAACCGTCATCGCTCAGCCCCCAACCCCTCGGCCCGCCCCTTGGACGGCCCGGCGGATGGCCTCGCGGTCGGCCTCCGGAAGGTACTTGACCGCCTCTCGGAGGGTGACCCCGGAGGCGCGGGCGGCGCGGGGCACTTGTGC
Source organism: uncultured Acidobacteriota bacterium (assembly GCA_963843755.1). Taxonomy (GTDB): domain Bacteria; phylum Acidobacteriota; class Thermoanaerobaculia; order Multivoradales; family DATKCC01; genus CAWJLS01. Next base: position 110,791 of record CAWJLS010000004.1, on the reverse strand, counting down.
CCCAGTGGGCGCTCGGCTGGGGGTCTGGATGGGTACCCGAGCAGAGCCCAGAAGCCACTCGGTCACCAGCCGGGGGCGGGTCTTGCCGACCGAGCGGAGCACCCAGCCGATCGCCTTGCGGATGAAGAACTCCTTCTCGTCGAGCATCCGGTCCGCGTAGCGGGTGAATCGCCGCCAGTCGCCCTCACCGTGGCCGAGCGGGATCAGGTCGAAGAGAAGGGCCGCGCGGCGGAGCCAGAAGTCGTCGTCCCGGGCCCAGCGGTCGAGAGTCGCTTCGAGCTCCGGGTGGCGCGCGACGAGCGGCCCGACCACCCGCGGCGCGATGCCGTCGACCAGCGCCCAGGTGTGGGACTCCCGGAGCAGACGCTCGAGAAGCTCGAGGTCCGACGGCTCGAGCAGGCCGACCCGGGCGATCAGGACCTCGACGGCCGCCGCCCGGAGCTCGAAGACCTCGCGCCGCCAGAGTGCCTCGACCAGCTCGACGACCGCCTCCCGGCCCAGATCGGAATTCTCCCGCAGCAGAGCCTTGACCGCCTTGCGCAAGGTCGGCGTATCGACCCCGAGAAAGTCGAGGTCGCTCTTGAGATAGGCCTTTCCACCCTCGGCGCGCTCCGCGGTGCCCCGGGCGCGGAGCGTCTCCTCCAGCGTGCGCACGAGGGCGACGGCAGACGGTCGGACGGTCACCGGCCCAGAGTACTCGACGGGCGCGAGAGGCGCGAGACTCCGTCCGGACGCACGGCCGGCCGGAGCCGCTCACCGTCAGAAGATCTCGGCGACGAGCCTGCCGCCCGACTCGACCCGGAAGCCGTCGCCGAGGACGATGCGAGTGCCGGCGCGGAGGGTGAGGTCACCGGTCGCGCCGACCACCACGCCGGCGCCGGCCGTGAGGGTGTCGCAGGCGCGGTGGGTCTCGCTGCCGCTGATCGTCCCGGCCGCCAGGGTGACATCGACCCCGTCGCCGGAGCACGGGACGACGTTCGCCGTGAGCTGGACGATCTCGCCGGCGAAGTTGCCGTCGAAGCTCAGGCTCTCGGCGACAGAGCCGGTCGACGGCGCCTGGAGCGCGACGGCGACGGTGCAGCTCGCACCGGCCGGCAGGCAGGGGCGGTCGGTGTGACAGGGCGCGGCGCCTCCGTTCGGACTGTCTGGATCGATCGAGAACCGGCCGGTGTCCGAGAGCACCGCCGCGCTGACCGCCGCCGCCTCCGGCCCGAGGTTGTCGTTGGTCAGGATGAGCTGGACGGAGACCGTGTCGCCGACTTCGACGGTGCCGAAGTCGAGCGCCGCCGGCGCCGGCATCAGGTCCGGGCCGCCGGAGCCCGGGGCGAGCGCCAGGAGATGGAGCCGGCTGGTGGCCGGCGGAGGATCGCCACCGGCGAACTGGGTGACATAGAGCTCGCCGGCCGCGTCCTGGCCGAACGCGGTGATGTTGTACGGCGCGTCGTAGAGCACCCGGCTCTCCCACTGCGGCGTCTCGCCCGGGCAGCGGGGAATCGTGCCGAAGATCTCGCCGGTGCAGTAGTCGGCGAAGAGGTAGACGCCGCGCAGCCGGGGCTCGGCGCTTCCCCGGTAGCGGTAGCCACCGGTGATCGAGCAGCGCCCCGCGCTGTGGCCGTACTCGAGGATCGGGTCGACGAAGCCGCTCGCCGGGCAGGTGGCGTTGTGGTCGCCGTTGGGATCGTTGTAGAGGTGCGCGCCTTCGCGGCAGTCCCAGCCGTAGTTCTCGCCCCCCGGGTCGCCGGCCGGCTGGAGGTCGACCTCCTCCCAGGCCGACTGGCCGACGTCGGCGATCCACAGGTCGCCCGCGTCGCGGTCGAAGGAGAAGCGCCACGGGTTGCGCAGGCCGTAGGCCCAGATCTCGTCGCGCGCCCCGGCCATGCCGACGAACGGGTTGTCCACCGGCACCGCGTAGGCCAGCCCGGGGTCGGTCCCGTCGACGTCGATCCGCAAGACCTTGCCGAGGAGCGCGCCGGTGTTCTGGCCGTTCTCGTTCGGGTCGCCCGAGCCTCCGCCATCGCCGGTGCCGATGTAGAGGTAGCCGTCCGGGCCGAAGGCGAGCTGGCCGCCGTTGTGGTTGGTCGCCGGCTGGTCGATCGGAACCAACACCTCTTCGGACGCCGGATCGGCCACGTCCGGATCGCCGGCCGAGACGGTGTAGCGGGCCACCACGGTGCGTAGCTGTCCGCCGACGGTCTCGGTGAAGTCGACGAAGAGCTCACCGTTGGACGCGTAGTCCGGGTGGAAGGCGAGGCCGAGCAGGCCGCGCTCTCCGCCGTAGGTGACCCGCGACGAGAGATCGAGGAACGGGGTCGGCAGGAGCGTGCCGCCGTCCAGGATCACGATCTCGCCGGTCTGCTGGGCGATGAACAGACGGCCCGAGCCGTCGTCGGGCGCGGCGATCGCCACCGGCCGGGTGAGACCGCCGGTCACGTCCACCGGCGAGACGGCCAGCCCCTGGGCGAGCGCCGGATCGCCGGCCACTCCGAGAAGAGCGACAGCCACGGAACCGAGCAGGCCCAGGAGGAGGACTCCCGACACCCTCCCGTCCGGCCGGCTCCCGGCCGAGCCCGAGGACCAGGAGATTTGCATCCATCTATTTTACGCCCCCCGCAGACACGGTGCACTCGAAGAGCTCGCGCCGGAGAAGGAGCCCATCGCGCGGCCGGTAGAATCCGCTCCGCCACCAACCGGAAAGGAGCTGCCATGGGTTCGGAGAGGAGATCGGTCCGCGCAAGGCGCGGACGCAGCCGGCGACTCGCCGCGGTCATCGCCCTCGCGATGCTCGCCTACCCGGGTCTCTCTGCGACCGGTGCGGCCGACGCGGTTGGCACGGCGGCGCCTCCGGGTAAGGAGAGCCAGCGGGAAGCGGGGGATCAGCGGGAGCGGAGTGTCCACGGCGCCGCCTGGTGGCTGGCCCACGGCGACGTGGCGGCACTCGAGGAGCTGATCCGCTCGGGCGACCTGAGCGCCGAGGCGCTGACCCGGGCCGCCCTCGACCGGATCGCGGCCCTGGACGGCCAGCTCCACGCGGTGATCGCGGTCGACCCGACGGCGCTCGACCAGGCACGGCGGATCGACCGGGAGCTCGCCGGTTCCGCCGGTTCCGCCGGTCCCGCCGGTCCCGCCGATCCCGAAACCGGGGGCGGTTCCGACGACCCGGGCACCGCGGACCGGCCGAATCGACCCCACCCGCCGCGCCGGCCGCTCTTGGGCATCCCGGTCCTGATCAAGGACAACATCGAGACCGCCGACCAGCCGACCACCGCCGGCTCCCTCGCCCTGACGGACAACATCACCGGCCGGGACGCACCGCTGGTCGCCCGGCTGCGCGACGCCGGGGCGGTGATCCTGGGCAAGGCGAACCTCAGCGAGTGGGCCAACATCCGCTCGGACCGCTCGTCGAGCGGCTGGAGCGCCGTCGGCGGTCAGACCCGCAATCCTCTCGACCCGACCCGCAGCCCCTGTGGGTCGAGCTCCGGCTCGGCGGCCGGGATCGCTGCCGGCTACGTCCCCATCGCGGTCGGCACCGAGACCAACGGCTCGGTGGTCTGCCCCGCGTCGGTCAACGGCGTGGTCGGGATCAAGCCGACGGTGGGACTGGTCAGCCGCACCTACATCGTGCCGATCTCCCACTCCCAGGACACCGCCGGCGCCCTGGGGCGCACGCTGGCCGACGCGGTCACCCTGCTCGAGGCGATGGCCGGACCGGACCCCGCGGACCCGGCCACGGTCGCCCTCGGCGAGCAGGCACCCGACGCCTTCGACCGCGACCTCGCGGCCCATCTCGGGCCGGACGGGGTGCGCGGCAAGCGGATCGGCGTGGTCCGTTCCCTGGCCGGCTACCACTCCGAGGTCGACGTCCTGTTCGACCAGGCGATCGACGATCTGAAGCGGGGCGGCGCGACGATCGTCGACAACCTGGCCTTCGAGCGGCCGGAAGGGTTCGGCAAGGCGAGCTTCGACGTCCTGCTCTACGAGCTCAAGGCGGACCTCGACACCTACTTCGCCTCCTTGCCGAGCGAGGACCTCGCCCGGTTCACCCTGGATCAACTGATCCTGTTCAATCGGAGCCATCCCGAGCTGGAGATGCCCTGGTTCGGCCAGGACATCTTCGAGCAGGCCCAGGAGACCGACGGCCTCGACTCCGAGACCTACCGGAAGGCGCTGGCCCTCGTCCGGAAGGCGACCCGCGAGGACGGCATCGACCGGCTGGTCCGCGAGCACGGGCTCGACGCCCTGATCGCCCCGACCGGCGCGCCGGCCTGGAAGATCGACCTGATCGACGGCGACCACTTCGTCGGCGGCAGCTCGACCTTCCCGGCCGTCGCCGGCTACCCCAACCTGACGCTTCCCATGGGCACCGTCCACGGCCTTCCGGTCGGCCTGTCGATCTTCGGCCCGGCCCTGTCCGAGCCGACGCTGATCGAGATCGCGTCCGGCTACGAGCGGCTGCGGGAGGCTGCGGGACAGGAACGGGCGGTGACGAGCGCCCTTCCGCGATGACCGCGCTGCCGGACACCCGATACCCGGCAGTGCGGAGGAACCAAGAGGGTGGACGTCAGGCCGCGACCCGGTAGGTTCCGGCAACGGCGCGGAACGCGATCGACAGGCGGTTCCAGGAGTTGATCGCCATGACCGCGAAGGTCAGCGAGACCAGCTCGCCCTCTTCGAAGGCGCCGCAGGCCTCGTCGTAGAGGGCGTCGGACACGCCGTCCTCGCCGAGCCGCGTCACCGCCTCGGCCCAGGCGAGGGCCGCGCGCTCGCGGTCGGTGAAGAACGGGGTCTCGCGCCAGGCGCTCAGGGCGTAGATCCGCTGCTCGGTCTCGCCCGCGGCCCGGGCGTCCTTGGTGTGCATGTCGATGCAGTAGGCGCAGCCGTTGATCTGCGAGGCACGGATCTTGACCAGCTCGAGCAGGGAGTGCTCGAGCCCACTCGTGCGGACCGCCTGTTCGAGGGCGAACATGGCTTGCGTGGTGGCGGCGCTCTGGAAGTCGGCGACCTTGATGCGTGGATCCATGGGGGATCTCCTCTGTCAGGGTTTCGGTTCGTCCGCCCGGGCATCGTCGCCCGCGCGGTCTCACCGGGTAGACGGAGGAGGCCCCGCGTCCGTGACAGCCCCGCCGGGAGGAGCGCCGAGCTTGTCCGGGTTGAGCACGTGGTCGACGCGCACGATGCGCTCACCGTCGGTCGCGACCGACAGGGCACCGACGATCCGGCCGTCGAGCTCGAGCAGCAGCGCCGCCTGACCGTTGACGGACCCCAGGCGGCGGGTGACCCCGGGGACGCAGAACTTCTTCGTCACCCCGAGGACCAGACGGGAGATCCGGTCCGCCCCGTGGATCACCCGGCGCGCCGCCTGGACCTGATCGCCACCGTCGGACGTCCACTCGGCGTCCGGGGCGAAGAGGTCGAGCAGGCGGTCCTCGTCGCGGGTCGCGACGGCCTCCTGGAAGCGTTCGAGCAGCCGGAGCCGCTCGCCCTCGGTGACCTCGAAGCGCTTGCGCTCGCTCGCCACGCGGCCCCGCGCCCGGTGGACCGCCTGGCGGCACGCCTCGACGCTCCGGCCGAGGGCGTCGGCGATCACCGGGTAGTCCAGCTCGAAGACGTCCCGCAGCAGGAAGATCGCCCGCTCCTCCGGACCGAGGCGTTCGAGCAGGGCCAGGAAGGCCATGGAGAGGTCGTCGCGCAGCTCGATCCGCCGGTCGGGCGCCGGCGCCTCGTGGCCGATCAGCGGCTCGGGCAGCCAGGGGCCGCGGTACGCCTCCCGCTCCGTCTTGAGCGAGCGGAGGCGATCGATCGCCAGCCGGGTCACCGCGGTCACCAACCACGCCTGGGGGTTGCGCACCTGGCCGGGCTCGGCCCGCTGCCAGCGGAGGAAGGCCTCCTGCACCAGATCCTCGGCCTCCACCCGGGAGCCGACCATCCGGTAGGCCGCCCCGAACAGCCGCGGCCGCTCTGCCTCGAACAGTGTCGCCGTTTCGTCCATCGCTCGTCCGATTCTCCTCCATGGGGCCGGAGGCCCGCGGGAAGGAAGACGGACGGGAACGGAAGAGTGTGACAGCCGACGCGGGCCCGCGGGCTCTCTCTGGACGGAAAGGGGGTGTCAGCGTCTGCGGGGGGTGCCCCAGACTCCTACAGCACCAGCAGGTGCCGAGGCTCGGCACCGGGCACGGCCTCCAGGGAGATCCGGCCGTCGAACGTCACGAACCGGCCACCCTGGTGGACGGCGAGCGCCAAGAGATAGACATCGGTGACCTGGCGCGGCCCGTGAACCCGGGATCTGTCGACCAGGCCTCGATCCAGAAAGCTCACCTCGGACGACCAGAACTCGTGGTGCGAGCTCGCCGTAGCGCGGTGGAGGCGATCGGCGGCCTCGGCTACCGGAACCGGGCTCGGGTACTGCGGCTGGCTGAGGATGCGCACCGCGCCGTTCTGGGTGATGGCGCACGAGGCCCAGCCGTGGCCGATCTCCGCTCCGAGCCAGTCGCGAGCTCGCCAGTGATCGATGTGGTCGGCGTCCAGGAGCGCGATGAGCACGTTGACGTCCAGAAGGGCGCGCATCACTCCGGCTCGTCCTCGCGCAGGCGGTCGATCAGATCGTTCGACACCGCCGGCCCCCGGTGCGGTAGCGGCTCGAAGCCGAAGAAGCTCTCCCGCTCGGCGATCTCGTCGGCGAACGGGCCGCGGCCGGGCCGCGGACCGCCGGTGAGCGCTTCCCGCGCCAGGTCCGACAGCACCTCGCCGGCCGGCCGCCTCTCGCGGCGCGCCCGCTCCTTGACGGCGATCAGGACGTCGTCGGCGATGTTCAGCGTGGTGCGCATGCATCAGATGCTACCACATCGACCGAGACGACTCCTCAGCCCGCCCGGCGTACGGTCGCCTCGGCGAAGCGCCGCGGGGAGGCCGGATCGTAGGGGAAGTAAAGGGAGGGTTCGATCAGCTCGAGCTCCATGAGCAGGAAGCGGCCGCGGTGACGGACGAAGTCGGCCCGGGCGTAGAGCGGGGTCTCTTCGAGGGCGGCGAGGACGCTCTCTCCGGCGGCGACGAGCGCGGGCTCCGGGGTGACGGTGCGGATCTGCCCACCGTGCTCCTCCTGGACCCGGAAGTCGCCGGGGCCGGGGGTCTTGAGAACGGCGTGGCTCGGCACGCCGTCGAAGACGAAGACGGAGTACTCGCCCTCGGTGACGATCGCGGGCAGAAACGGCTGGATCATGGCCGCCCGGCCGGCCAGGTCGGCCGCGGCCGCGGCCCACGCCGCCCCCGAGCTCTGGCCCGAGTCCTGGCCCAAGCCCTGGCCCAAGCTCTGCCCGGAGCCCTGCTCAGAGCCCTGCCCGAAGCCCTGCCCGAAGCCCTGCCCGGGCCTCTGCCCGGATCGGGGGAGATCGCCGCGTCCGAGCCGGTGGGTCCGGTCGGCGTTGGCGCTCAGGACCGGCTTGACCACGATCTCGGCGACCGGCCCCCTCCCATCGAGGGCGTCGAGAGCGTCCAGCGCGGCGAAGACCGACGGGTCGAGCGGCGCGCCCGGAGGGCGCCAGAGTGTCGGAACGATCTCGACGCCCCGCTGCTCGAGGTCCCGCAGATAGGTCTTCTCCAGGTTCCAGCGGCAGAGCGCCAGGCTGTTCTCCAGCCGGGTCGCCGCGTCGATCCGTTCGAGGACCGCCATGAACGCCGCCGGATCGGACTGGTAGTCCCAGGGGGTGCGGATGACGACGACCGCAAAGCGCGACCAGTCGACCGTTCCCCGGGCCTCCGCGCGCCACGGCACCTCCTCCACCGCCCAGCCCAGCTCCTCGAAGCAGGGGATCGTGAGCCGGTCGTAGGTAAAGAAGCCGTCCAGGTCGTCGGTGGACAGGAAGGCGCAGACGGGGCGTGTCCGTGGGGTTCCGGTCATGGGTGGGTCGGAGGATCGTAGCGCAGGCGCCCCGGGGACCATTGCACTGCTGGCGGCTGCTGGCGACCGATGGCGGCCACTGGCGGCTCATGACCGGTCATGGCGGGGCCGGCCGGGTGATACGGTCGCTCCGAGGAGAGCCGATGAGTGACGAGACCCGAGCCGTCGAGCTGGAGATCTTCTCCGACTACGTCTGACCGTGGTGCTATCTCGGTACCGTGCGTACCGACCGACTGGTCGAGCAGTACGACCTGGCCACCCGGCTGACCCACTTCCCGCTCCACCCGGAGACGCCGCCGGAAGGCGTCGCCCTCGCCGAGCTGTTCGCCGGCCGGGAGGCGATGTTCGCCGAGATGCACGAGCGGCTGGCCCGGCTCTGCGCCGAGGCGGGCCTGCCCTACGCCGAGCGCACCCACACCTTCAACAGCCGCCTGGCCCAGGAGCTGGGCAAATGGGCGGAGACGGTCGACGGCGGGGCGGCGATCCACGACGCTCTCTTCCGCGCCTATTTCGCCGAAGCGCGGGACATTTCGCTGATCGATGTGCTGCTGGAGGTGGTGCGAGGCGTCGGCCTCCCCGAGGACGAGGCCCGCCGGGTGCTCGAGGAGCGGAGCTTCCGCGACGCGGTGGACCGGGACTGGCAGCGCTCCCGCGACCTGGGCGTCACCGGCGTTCCCACCTACGCTGCCGCCGGCTTCGCCGTGGTCGGCGCGCAACCCTACGAGGTGCTCGAGGAGCTGGTGACGCAGGCAGGGGCGGCGCGGCGCTGAAAGGGATGCCCGAAGGAGGGTCGCGGGCCGGCGGCGCCGGTCCCGCGCCCCACTCCAGTCTGGCCCGGCCGCCGCGACGGCGCAACACCCCCCCGGGCGGGCGGCGCGGGCGGCGCGGGCGGACGATCCGACCCCGGCCTCAGACCGCCGCCCGGGTCGACGTCGTGGCCCGGCGGAGCTCCGGCACCAGGAACCCGCGCCAGCCAACCTCCTCGCCAAGAACGCGATGACCCAGAGCTCAGCCGGCCGAGACACTCCAGGCCGAAACACTCAAGGCAAAAGCCAGTTGCGCCGCGTAGTAGAGCGGTAGACCGACCGCCTTGTTGACGATCGACGGCATGACGAACCGGTGCCGAGCGACGAAGACGTCCGAGGCGGCGAACGCGACCGCTGCCACGACGAGCAACCCACCCCTCGACATCCCCGCCGTCCCCGCCGCGAGGGCCACCATCAGCGAGATCGCGCCGACGTAGGCAGCGACCGCCGGCCGGAGCGCGCCGGAAAGGTGCGGCCAGAGCCAGCGGAGCACCCCGATCCCGACGAGCACCATCGCGATCGCTCCGATGACCAGGGGGAGAGCGCTCTGGGGCTTCGCCAGGAACGCGGCACCGAACGCCAGATGGGCAAGAAGGAAGCTCCCGAGACCCGCGAGGAAGCTCCCCCGGCTCTTGGGGATCAACAGCACGTCTCCGAACCAGGAGAGCACCAAGGCGAGGAGCACCAGCCGCCCGTACACAGACTCCAGCGCCCCGGACGCCACCGCCAGACCCACGAACACCGTGCTCGCCGCCGGCTTCGCCAGCCACACCCCGGCCCGCCACCCCCGTGCCTCCGAAAGCACAAGAGCCGCCACCGCAACGATCAACAGAATCCCGCAGAAGATCACGCTCGTCTCAGGCATCATCCCTGCTCCTTCAGCCAGCTCCCTTCGCCGAGAGCTCGCCCAGCGTCTCGGGCGTCCGCTGACCGGCGGAGGAGGTCGTCCCCGGGACCATCCATCGATCCCTCAACCCAGTCACGGCAACGAGCGCCTCGGATGGTGGAGCGGACCGAGAGCCCCCGGTGGAAGGCGTCATGGACCGCGCTCGCGGGACCGTCCGCGCGGCCACACGGCCCGGCGCGGTCCATGTCGAGCCGCGCGCTGTTCCCCGTCAGTGCAGCCTACGCGCGGCGTCCTGAAGCCGGGGGCTCTCGGTCCGCTCCCGGCAAACCTGGCGAAGACGACCACGCCTCCCCGGAACCCACCGGACCCCGGGGAGGCGTGCGGCCAGCCTCACTCTCTCGCCGACCAGGTGCCCTGCGCCTAGTTGCCCGGCGACTCCGGCACGACCAGCGGCTTCGGCGGGTTCTCCTTCAGCTTCTCGAGCAGAACCTCGATCGCCTTGTCGAGCGACGGATCGATGCCCTTGGCCACCAGGTCGGGCCGGTCGATCACCTCGATGTCCGGCGCCACGCCGTGGCCCTCGACCGCGAACATGCCGTCGGGGGTGACGAAGCGGAAGCTCGGCGCCGTCACCGTGCCGCCGTCGACCAGGGGCGGGTTGCCGGAGAGCCCGATCAGGCCGCCCCAGGTGCGGGTGCCGATCACCGGCCCCAGCTTCTGCTGCCGGAAGTAGAACGGCAGGGCGTCGCCGCCGGAGCCGGCGTTGCCGTTGGTCAGCATCGCCTTCGGGCCGCGGTGGACGAAGCCCGGCGTGGTGTTCGGCGCGACGTTGCGGCGCACCCAGTAGGACATGAACGGGCGCTCGAGCAGTTGGATCATGCCGAACGGGATGAAGCCGCCGCCGTTGTAGCGGTCGTCGAGGATCAGCGCGTCCTTGTTCGACTGGGCGTAGAAGCCCTTCCACAGCTCGCGGGTGCCCGCGAAGGCGGTGTCCGGCAGGTGGATGTAGCCGATCCGGCCGCCCGACTTCTTCCGCACGTACTCCTGGCGCGACTTGACCCAGTCGAGGTAGCGCAGGTTCGTCTCCCGCGTGATCGGGTGGACCCGCTCGACATGGGAGTCCTTGCCGGAGGCGTCCGAGGCGACCTCGAGCGAGACCATCTGGCCGCCCTTGGCCTGGAGCAGGCTGAAGACGTTGGCCACGCCCTTGGTCGAGACGCCGTCGATCGCCAGGATCAGGTCGCCCTCGTGGACGTTGACCCCCGGCTCGGTGAGCGGCGACCGGAAGTCGTCGTCCCAGTTCTCGCCGGGGTAGATCTTCTGCACCCGGAAGTAGCCGGACGGGTCGGCCTCGAAGTCCGCGCCGAGCAGGGCGTTCTCCTGCCGCGGCACCTGCCAGTCGTCGTTCGGCTGGACGTAGACGTGGCCGGCAGAGAGCTCCCCCCCAGCTCGCCGAGGATGTAGTCCAGGTCGCTCCGGTGCGCCAGGGAGTCGACCAGCGGCTCGTACTGCTCCCGCTTGGCCTGCCAGTCGACGCCGTTCATGCCGGGGCTGTAGAACCAGTCCCGCAGGATGCGCCAGGCGTCGACGAGCTCCTGGTGCCACTCGGCGCGCGGATCGATCTGCATCTCCATGCCGGAGAGGTCGAGCTTGGTGGCGTCGACCTTCTGGCCCGGCTGGATCGGCGCGATGCCGTAAGTCTGGCCGCCCGGACCGAAGGCGACGTAGCCGACCTTCTCGCCGCCGGCGGCGAGCTGGTACGCCGCCACGCCGTCGAGAATCGTCTTCGCCTCCTGGGCCTCCAGGTCGAAGAGCTGGAGCTTGGCGGCCGGACCCTGGCCCTCGAGATAGAGGACCCCTGCCCCGACGCCGGCCAGCGAGCGGTAGTCGCCCGCCGAGCCGGGAAGGGCCCGGACCCGCCGGTCGAAGCCGTTCGGGTCGACGGCGATCTTCATCTCCTCCTTCTCGCCCTTCTCCCCGTTCTTGAGCGTGGCGTCGCCCTTCTTGCCGGCGGCCTTGCCGTTGCCGTCGCCCTTGTCGGCCATCTTCTTCTCGTCGGCGCCGGCCGGCTCCTCGTCGTCCTTCGGCAGGAAGAGCGCCGGCGAGTCGTCGGTCAGCAGGCCGACGTAGACCCGGGTCGGGTGGGTGTAGAGGAAGTCGAACTCGTAGCCGCTGAAGGTCAGGTTGTAGTCGCGGTTGGACAGGAAGTAGAGGTACCGGCCCTTGGGGTCCCAGGCCGGCGAGCTGTCGCCGGTGGCGTCGCCGGTGAGCTGGTGGGTGGCGCCGTCGGCCAGCGAGGCGACCCAGATGCTCGGCAGGTGGTTGTCACCCGTCTTCGAGTAGGCCAGCCAGCGGCTGTCCGGCGACCAGGTGTAGTCGGTGATGTCCTCGTTCGGGTCGCGGTCGACGTCGGTGATCGCACCGCTCGCGACGTCGATCACCCGCAGCCGGGCCTTCCGGTCGCCGTAGGCGAGCTTGGTGCTGTCCGGCGACCAGACCGCCTGGTAGCGCCAGGTGGTCACGTCGGTGCCGTCGTCGGTCACCCGGCGCTCCTCGCCGCTGCCGTCGGCCGGCCGCACGTAGAGCTCGTACTCGCCGGTGCGGTCGCTCCAGTAGGCGACCTGGCGGCCGTCCGGCGACCAGACCGGGTCGCGCTCGCGGACGCCCTGGCTGCGGGTGAGGTTGCGGATCGAGCCGTGCTCGGCCGGCACGGTGAACAGATCCCCCCGGGCGGCGAACAGGGCCCGCGCGCCGCTCGGCGAGATGTCGCCGCCCTGGATGTCGTCCTTGACGTTCATGAAGTGGGGCAGAGTGGCCTTGAAGTCGCCGAAGACCTTGATCGGCACCGGCGCGGTGGTCTCCGTCGCCGGGTCGAAGCGCCAGATCCAGCCGCCCGCCTCGTAGACCGCGGCGTGGCTGCCGGCGCTCACCCAGAGCACGTCCCAGGTGTCGTGATGGGTCACCTGGCGCGGCGTCGCCCCCTCGGGAGCGTCGGCCGGCAGGGCGAAGAGGTTCAGCTTGCCGCCGTTGCGGTCCGAGGCGAAGTAGATCGTGTCGCCGATCCAGACCGGCTGGTTGTCGGTGCCGTCGTAGTCGGTCAGGCGCTTCGCCGACGGGCCGTCGAAGTCGTAGATCCACACGTCCTGGGCCTGGCCACCGTGGTAGCGCTTCCAGGTCCGGAACTCGCGCTCGATCGGCGTGTAGACGAGCTTGGTGCCGTCGGGCGAGAGCATGCCGCCGCCGCCGCGGGGCGGGCCGAGCGGCTCTTCCATGCCACCCGCGGCCGGCACCGAGTACGGCACCCCCAGCCGATCGCTCCACGGCGTCCGGTGGGGCAGGTAGACGATGCGCTTGCCGTCCGGCGTCCAGTCGATCACCCGGTTGTCGACGCCGCCGCGGGCCGGCAGCGGGCCGACGTCGTTGCGGAAGGTGATCTGGCGCGGCTGGCCACCGTCGATCGAGATGACGTAGACCTGGGGCGTGCCGCTGTACTCACCGGTGAAGGCGACCCAGCGGCCGTCCGGGGAGAGCTTCGGGAAGAGCTCCAGCCCGTCGTCGGAGGTCAGGCGCCGGGCGATGCCGCCCTTCGCACCGACCGTCCAGATGTCGCCGGCGTAGACGAAGACGATCGTGTCGCCCTCGATGTCCGGGTAGCGGAGCAACCGGGTGAGGCTGGCATCGGTCGGCACCGCCTCGGCGGCGGCCGCCGGCAGGGCGCCGACGGCGAGCAGCGCGGCCAGCAGGAGCGGGAGCACGGACCACGGGCCGGTGGTCGGCCTGGCCTTACCGGCTGCAGGCACACGGGGACGGACGGACGAGCTTCGTAGGTGCATGGGGGTTCCTTTTCGAATGGTGAGGTCGGGCTGCTAGGAGTGTACGGTGTCGCGGGCGTCGAGTTTTCGGAGGAACTGGATCGGGGACGGGCCTATCGTTGGTCTGCCCGCTCGGCCCGCTCCGCCCGCTCCGCCAGAACGGCGGACGCCGGGCCGTGGCGGCGGAACGCTTCCGCCAGGCTTTCGAGCAGCTCGGGCCGCGTGCGGAGCAGGCCGAGGGCGTCGGCGGCCGGCAGGGCTTCATCCACCAGGACGCGGCGGGCGGCCCGACGGCTCGGCGATCGGCCGCCCGGGGACGCGGTCGCGGCCGGCCAGTCCGGAGCGGGGCAGGGAACGCCCTGGCCGAGCAGGAGGACGTCGATCCCTTCCGGTCCCCAGAGCGGGTCGGGGTAGGCGAAGGAGCTCGCCGGGTCGGGCGACCCGGCGGCGCCGGGCGCGGGGCCGGACAGCAGGCCGCGCGTGTGGAACGCCTCGATCAGCTCTTCGTGCCGGGAGACGTCCACCTCCTCCCGGCAGGCGCGCCAGAAGGGGGTGTCCAGCCGGCGGTTGAACTTGAAGTGGAGGGCCAGGAACCAGGCGACGTAGTCCCAGTGGTCGGCCACGCGGCGGTTCAGCCGCTCCAGGAGCGCCCTCCGCGCGCCACCGGTCCCAGTCCCAGTCCCAGTCCCGGTCCCGGTCCCGTCCTCCGTCTCGGCGGGGGGCAGGGGCAGGTGGTCGATCAGCAGCAGGATCTGGCGGATCGCCAGGTGGATGGCGGTCGACTCGAGCGGCTCGACGAAGCCGTAGGCGTTGCCGAGGGCGACCACGTTGCCACGCCAGAACCAGTCCCGCCGGCCCGAGCGGAAGCGGAGAGTTCGCGCGGCGGTGAGCCCCGGGTGGGCGGCCCGCAGCTCGGCCTCGACCCGCTCCGGCGTCGTGTACGCCGAGCAGAACACCGAGCCGACGTGGTCCTCCTCCATCTGGGGAATGAACCACGACCAGCCGGCCTCGCGGGTGGTCGCGACGGTATGGGGTCGGAGCGGTCGGAGCGGACGATCCGACCGCACCGTCTCCCCGTGCCGGTCGGACCGGGGCACGCAGCCGATGACCGCGCCGTCGGTGAACAGCGACCGCTGGTAGCCGAGAAACGGCGCGGCCTGCCCGTCCGAGCCCGCCCCCACCAGCAACGACCGGAAGCCGGAGCAGTCGAGATAGAGGTCGAACGCCAGGCGCCGGCCGTCGGTCAGGTGAAGCGCGGCGACCTCGCGACCGCCGGCCGCCCCCTCGACCCACTCCACCTCACCGACCGTCGCCCGCAGCCGGGTGACACCCGCCGCCTCCGCCCGGCCGACGAGGTAGCTCGTGAACCGCCGGCTGTCCAGGTGGTAGGCGACCTCGGTGCCCAGCATCGAGCGCAGGGCCCCGGAGGAGGCCCCGTCCTCCGGCCGACCCGGCTGAGCCGGCAGAACCGGCGGGATCGGAAGATCGGAAGACGCCGCGCCGCCATCAGCGCGGCGCCGAGCGAGCACTCGTCCAGCGGCGGCGGCCCCTCCTCCCCAGCCCGCGGGACGAACGGCGCCAGGTCGAGCGCCCCGAACGGGTAGGAGAAGCCGTCGCCCGACCCCCAGGCGAAGCGGATGCCGAGCTTCAGGGTCGGGGCGACCTCCCGGAAGAGCCGGTGGACGTCGAGCCCCAGGTCGGCGTGGAGGAACTGGAGCAGGAGCGGCGTGGTCGCCTCGCCGACCCCGATCACCGGCACGTCGGGCGACTCGATGAGGGTGACCGCGATCTCCGGGTGGACCCGGCGGAGCGCCAGCGCAGCCAGGTACCCGGCGGTCCCGCCACCGACGATGCCGACGGTTCGCGGCTTGGTGCCGAGGTCGGAGACCTCCGGTGGGTGGGCCCGCCGCTGCCCGGCTCTCGCAAGCGACTCGGCCCCACCTCCGCCGCCGCCTGCCGGCGGGCCGGCGGTCGCCCTGACAAGATCGACAAGATCGACAGGATCGACAGGCTCGACGGGCTCGACGGGCTCGAAAAGGAGCCCCCGCCCTGCCAGCAGCGCCAGCAGGCCGCGCACCGCGACCCGCTCCTCCTCGGTGGCCGCCACCCGGTCGAGCACCTGGTCGACGCTCCTGCGGCCGTCGAGACGGTCGAGCACGAACCGCAGGTCGGCCTCCGAGACGCCGCCCAGCGCGAGCATGCGCCCCGGGGCCGCGCCGCCGCTCACCGCGACGAACAGCCGCCCGTCGGGCAGCGGACGCACGGTGAGGCCCGGCACCGGGACAAGCACGAGGTCGCCCCGCGAAGGGCCGGTCGGTTCGGTGGCGCTCACCCCGGAAGCTTATCCAGTCCTCACGGTAGTAGGGCCGCCGAAGCGGTCACGCGGAGATCCTGGCCTGCACTCTTCATGAGCCACCTACTGCGAGCGGCCATTGCACGCAATCTCAGGGCGTACTCGCTCTTTGCTCCTCGACGTACCGTACAGTACGCCTGCGTCGCGCATCGCTGTGTGCGCCCTGATCTCACACGCACTGGCGGCTCTCGCTACGGCGTCTCATGCAGAGTGCAGGCCAGCATCTCGCGCGGACGCTAACCTGTCGTCGTGCGGACTTCGATCGTCATCCCGACCCTGAACGAAGAGCGCTGGCTGCCGGCGGCGGTGGCCTCGGCCCGGGAGGGAGCGCGGGGAGGTGGCGCCTCCGAGATCGTCGTGGCGGACTGCGGGTCGGCGGACCGAACGGCGGAGGTGGCACGAGCGCTCGGGTGCCGGGTGGTCGTCGACCCCGCCCTCGATAGCCGGGGCGCGGCGGCGGACGCCGGCGGCCAGGAGGCCGAAGGCGACGTGCTCCTCTTCCTCGACGCCGACTGCGGGCTGCCCGAGGGCTGGGACCTGGCCGTCGCGGAGGCGCTCGCCGATCCGGCGGTGGTCGGCGGCGGCTTCGAGCTGCGCTTCGGCGAAGCCGGCGGGGACGGGGCCGGCCGGGACGGCCCCGGCTGGCGCCTGCGCCTGATCGAGGTCGTCGACCGCATCCGCTACCGGTGGAGCCGGCTCTTCTACGGCGACCAGGGCCTCTTCGTCCGGGCGGAGGCGTGGCACCGCGTCGGCGGCTTCCGCGGCGCCCGCATCCTCGAATCCGCCCAGCTCTGCCGGCGCCTCAAGCGCCTCGGCCGGCTCGCCCTCGTCCCGCTGCCGGTCACCGCTTCGGCCCGCCGCTTCGAGGACGGCGGCGTCCTGCGCATCTTCGCCCTCGACATCGCCCTCTGGCTCGCCGGCCTCCTCCGCCTGCCCATCGACCGCCTCGCGGGCAGGCTCTACTGGTCCGAGAACCGGCGGCGCTGAGCCGTCGCCCCGACCTGACCGACGCAACCACGACAGAAGGTGCTCCATGACTCCGTCGGTATCGACTCGGACCGGCCGGCTCTAGAGCGCCGCGATCTTCTTCCGGATCTTCTTCATCTGCTTCCTCGTCTTCCCCTCCGTCGCCAAGCCGCGCTCCTCGTCGAGGATCGCCGAAAGGGCCGGCTTGATCTCCGCAGCGGTCGGACGGCGACCGAGGACGACCGTCAGCAAGCGCTCAACTCCGTCGAGGCGCCCCCACAGGAAGTCGTTCTCGCGATACCAGCGCTTGAGGAACGCTGCGAAGTGACCTGTCCCGACTCCCTTGACCTTCCCCGTCACGAGGTCGTCCGGCGAGGTGTCGGCGCCGGCGAGGGCGACCGCGTCCAACGGGCTGATCCGCACGACGTCGACCTCGTCCAGCTCTCCGACGTCCGACAGTCGCTGGAGCGGGTAGATCAGCGCATCCCAGAAGGGGAAGCCGAGGTAGCGCACCACGACACGCCGGCGCTTGTCGGAGCTCCACGACGCGGTCAGCTCACGGAAGGTCTCGTAGAGGTCGCTCCGGAAGCCTTCCCGGACCGCTTGAATCTCGTTTCCGAGCCGGACCTCGAGGTCATCGAGCTGATCTCGATGACGCTCACAGAGGGCGAGCGCCAGCTCGTCGAGAGCGCCAGCCTCCCAGAGGGCCTCCTGGGACAGCTTGTCGGCTCCGAAGCAGTCCTGGACGGAGCTCCTGATCTCCTCCGACAGCGCCTCGCCCCGGATGACTCCGGAGAGCCGGGCTCCCTGGTGGTAGAGAGCACGCTTCGCCTGGTCCAGGTCGGCCCGATTCGGCCGGTCTCCGTCTGCGGAGAGGTCCCCGTACATCTCGTTGACCGCCATGATGACGAACCGCACCCGTCGCCGCGTATACCCGAGATCGAAGGTCTGGAGGAAGGTCCGCTGGCGGCTGCGCTGTCCGTCGGGGTCCGCCGTCGGGCCGATCAGCCCCTGCTCTTCGGCCCAACAGTACGCAACCCGGGCCACCAGGTCGGCCTGGGTCGACTCCGGAGGGTATTCGCAAAGCCGGGCGATCACCCGCCCGAACTGCCCGACCACCGTGTGGACCTTGAGCTGGAAGTAGGACTCGTAGAGAAAGCCGGCCGCGTCCCGCGCTCTGTGGTGGACGAGATCGCGGAGCCCCTCGAGGCGCTCCCGGGGCACGTCGGATGGAAGGCCTTGGTCGAGATGGAAGTCCTCGAGCCCCTCGAATGCCCCGGCCAAGAGGGTTCCGACCTCTTCTTCCCTGCGATCGATCATCTGCCGAATGCGCCGCACCCGCTCGTTGAACGCCCGGATCTCGAGCAGATCGTCCAGGATCGGTTGGTATCCGGCGATCGTCGAGAGCCCACCCCAAATCGTCTTCGCCCAGCCTGGTGGGGCTTCTTTCGGGTTCGGTGGCTCGAACCGTGGGTCGGGCTGGATGTAGAGCAGCCGACGGTCCACTTCCACTCCGGCTGGCCGCTCGAAGATCGCCCGGATAGTGTGCCCGAAAGGTGCGTTGTCGAGAACACCGCCGTCCACGAAGTGCGTCCGGCGAGGATCCGCCGCTTCGAGCTCGTACTCGCGGAAGAGCTCGTGCACCACCGGATCGAGGGAGATTTCCGGCCGTCCGATGTCCCGAAGGCGCCGATTGACGTCCTCGAGGCTGACCGGCGGGAAAGCACCCGGGAAGCTCGAGGTCGCGCGTGCGGCAAAGGCGAGAGCCGTGTCGTGCGAGGTTCCGAGCTGATCTCGACTCACCGTTTGCCCGGCCTGTCGATGGCCGAACTCCATCACGTGCCGATGCCGTGTCTCTCGGATCTCCTTCGGGTCGGCGATCGGGATGCGGCGGGCGTATCCGAAGAAGTCGGTGGTGGTGACGAAGAGCCGGAGCTCATGGTCGTCGGGCAAGAGACAGCTCGTCCGATCACCTTCTCCTGACCGCGGGCGCGGGCGCATTCCCTCGAGCGCTCCCAGCAACCAGCCGAGCATGGCGTCTCCCTTGAGCGGAGGCTTTGCCTTGACAAATGGCACGAGGCTGCCAGCGAGGAGGCCCAGCACCTTCGCTGCGATCTTGATCTTTCCACCCGCCAACTGCTTCTTGTCCGCCCGCTCCATCCACAGCCCGCGGAGCTCCTCCTGCGTCAGATCGTGCGCGAGCGCCTTCGCCAGGAAGATGCCGTTGATCCCTCCGGCGGACGTCCCGGAAATCGTGTCCACGACGACGCGGGTGGTCACCCCTCCGGCCTCGTCCCGCGCCTTGGCGAGCGCCGCCCAGTAGTGGTGCTCTGTCGAGGCTTCGTCGAACGGATTCTTCTCGGAATCCTCCTCCAGAGCCCGCGAGGCGACCACCAGCTTGTGGAGCTCGCTGGTGATGCCGTGCATGTAGATCGCGAGCGAAACACCGCCGTAGCAGACCAGCCCTAGGCGGAGCTCGCGAACGTCCCCGGTCGATTGGAAGCCCTCGATTGTCGTCAACGCTGCCTCTCCTTTCAGGACCCGACCCCGGTCTGCGCCCATGCGCCCCCTCCCGAGGTCCCAACTGACAGGACGGACTGGAGAGAGGAACTTCTCAGCCTGCAAGCGATTGATGCTCGAAGCCAGGATCGAGAGAAAGCTCAGGGGTGAGTCCGTCCCACGGCCTGAACGTAGGGTGACCACACACGTTTTCGAGAGGAGCGAAACCATGCTCGATCAGCAGAAAGCCAAACCATGTGACAAGCGGCTCTACGACTTCTACCGCGTCCCCGGTGGCTCGACGTTCGAGATCTGGGTCGAAGGTGAGGCGGGCGCCTTCGACTCGGTCCTGACGATCAGCACCGGCACCGACACCGAGCGCGTGACCCTGCCGCACGACAAGCTCTATCGCGCGCCCGGCACGACGACCAAGGCCCAGGTGCCGCTCGGCCCGTCCACCCGGTACCTCATCACCCTGTGGACCAGCTTCCTGGAGAAGACCACGGTGACTCTGGAGGCTCGCATCGTCAAGCCGGCCGGCTCCACCGGCCCGGACCTGCACGGCTCGACCCCGATCCGCTGCAGCGTGACCGCCGCGAAGGGGACCGAAGACGACCGGGCCTTCTTCATCGTCACGTCCCAGCAGTAGACCACGCAAGGAGAAGACCATGCGGAAATCGTTTGCCCTCCCCCTCGTCCTCGTCGCCGTCTTGAGCATGCTCGCGCCGCGCGTCGGCGACGCGGAGGACTCACCACCCCCACCGGCCCCGAGCTGTCATGGAAACGAGAGCCTCGTCCGGTGCTACAACCGCCTGAGAGATCTCTTTGACCGAGCAGCGAAGGCCAAGGAGGAGAAGAAAGAAACAACACAGGACGAGGCGGTCAATTCGATGGTGGAAGCCGGTTCCAACCGCGCAGTTTCCGAGGCCGAGGACATGAGCACAGCGTCGGCCAAGAAGCGTGCCGTGACCTCTGCGACCGAGGGAACGAGTCAGGCAGTGACCGACCTGCTCCCCTCTTTCTTCGGCGCGCTCGGAATCAGCGGCCTCAACCAAACCGACGAAGGCTTTTCCTTTGACAAGACCTTTCCACTACTGAACAAGAGCCTCCGCCTTGATCTCGGTGCAACCTCCTTCCGAGATGCAGACGTCTTCGAGCCGCTCAAGAAAGCACTACCTGAGGACGGCAGCGAGACCCTCCTCTCTGATCTGCAAGAGAAGATCGGCGACTTCGACAAGACCGACTTCCGGCTCGCGATGACCTGGCACAAAGACACCGGAGAGCATCGGTTCGGGCGCGACCCGGCCAGCTACCAGGATCTGACGGGGGAGCTCTTCTCGAGCGCCCATGTCGAACTGGTCAAGGCGCGGAGGACACCTCTCGATCAGTGGGTTCACTCGCAAGAAGTCCTCGGCGCGGAGGAACGTTGGGGCAAAGACCGGAACCCTGCCCTGCTCGAGGCGCCTCTCGAAGACGTGCGCAAGGAGCTTCCGGAGACGGCCGCCGTCCTCGAAGCCGGCGCGATCCGCGCCGCCACCGGCATGGAGACGACCCGTCGACAGCTCGGAACCGAGATGAGCGCGCTGGCCAAAGAGGTCGGCCAGCTAATCACCAACCAGCCCCAGCTCGTCCTCGAGGGTGCCTACAACGAGCGGGCGAACTGGACCGGCCCGGACGGTTGGTCGGCGATGTTCCGCTACGAGATCGGCATGTCCGGGAACTTCAACGACTTCCTCTCCTGGGCGAACGCACAAGATGGGAAGAGACCTTGCGAGAAACAGGGCACCGGCTACTCCTACGCGTGCTACCAGGAGTACAAGAGGAGCTCGTCCGCCATGGGCCTCAGCGAATCCAAGGCGATCGACCACGGCTTCCGCCTGGCGATCGAAGCGAAGTACACCGACACCGACCCGCTCCACTTCGAGGACCCGGAGAGCGACTTCCGGTTCGACCTCGCGGGGACACAGGTCTGGACGGCTTCGTTGACCGGCGGTTTCTACTTCACCAACTTCCAGCTTCCGAATCTCGTCGGGGCGGTCAAGGGCACGTCGAACATCGTTCCCACCGACAACGCCCGGTTCGACCTGGAGGTCAAGTACGACGATGCGACCGGCGACGCGATGCGCCAGGATCGTTTCGTCGCGACGGCGACCGTGAGCCAGAAGATGTCCGACAGCTCGGTGCTGTCGATCTCCGCCGTCTACGCGGACAAGCCCGAATACCTCGGCGAGGTCGACCATGAGCTGTCGGCCAACCTCGGTCTGCGCTGGAGCTTCGACGGCAAGGGGAAGGACAAAGGAACGGGCCAAGCGCCCTGACCAGTCGGCCGAACCCGAGACTCCGGGCCGACCGCAGAGGGGAGCAGGGACGAGAAGGAGCAACCGCCGGCCGTCGAGTCACGACGGCCGGCGGTTGGGATACGTGAACGGCGGGGTCGGCCTACTTCGCGGTCGCCCGCTGGATGAGGTCGAGGAAGTCCCGGCGCATCTTGTCGTGGTCGGCCCTGCGGATGTAGAACATGTGGCCCGCGTCGTAGTAGGTCGCCCGGATGTTGCCCTGGAGATCCTTGGGCAGCGACATGTGGTCGATGGTGTAGTCGGAGCCGAAGAAGGGGGTGGCCAGATCGTAGTGGCCGCTCATGATGAGCACCTGCAGCTTCGGGTTCTGGGTCATCGCCTGGCGCAGGATCTCGGCCACGTTGAGGTAGCCGGGCACCCAGCCCCGCTGGCCCCGCCACCGGAACTCCCACGGCCAGACCATGGCGCTGTAGTCGAACGGCAGGTCGCTCTTGAATCCGAGGTCGGTGCGCAGGTAGTCGTTGAGCAGGGAGACGAAGTAGGCGTCCACCGCGACGCCCGCCGGATCGTACTCGGGCCGCTCGCCGGCGGCGTCCCGGTCGTAGCCGGTGAAGCGTGAGTCCAGCCGGCCGGTGGTCTTCCCCTCGTCGCGCAGCAGCTCCTTGAAGAACCGGTCGTCCCGGATGCGCAGGTTGCTCTGGCGGATGTAGTCCTTGGACAGCCCGGTGTAGTCGGCCAGCTTGTCGACGATCGTGGCACGCTCGGAGTCGCCCAGGTCGCTGCCCATGAGGAGCGCCGTGGCGTACTCCCCGCGGGCGAACTGCTCGACCTCGTCGAGGGTCGCCTGGAGGTCGCCGGAGAGCCGCTCCGGCAGCTTGTGGTGATACCACGCGGTGGCCGCGTAGGTCGGCAGGTAGAGGATGTAGGGCAGGTCGTTGCTCTCGCTGAACGTGATGGTCTGGAAATCGAGCACCGACGAGATCAGGGCGATGCCGTTCAGGTACATCCCGTAGCGCTCCTGGAGGTAGCCGGCGAGGCCGGCCGAGCGGGTCGTGCCGTAGCTCTCCCCGGCCAGGAACTTGGGCGAGGCCCAGCGCTCGTTGCGGGTCAGCCAGAGCCGGATGAACTCGCCGACCGACTGGACGTCGTTCTCGAAGCCGTGGAACTGGTCGGCGTCCTCGCCGGGCGCCGAGCGGCTGTAGCCGGTGGAGATCGGGTCGATGAACACCAGGTCGGTGGCGTCGAGGACCGAGTCCTCGTTGTCGACCAGGTGGCCCGGCGGCGGACCGGACGGCATGCCCTCCGGGTCGAGGGCGGCCCGCTTCGGGCCGAAGGCGCCCAGGTGGACCCAGACGGCGGCGGAGCCGGGACCGCCGTTGTAGGAGAAGGTCACCGGCCGCGCGTCCAGGTCGTCGATGCCGTCGCGGGTGTAGGCGACGTAGAAGATCGAGCCCTTCGGCTTGCCAGCCTCGTCCCGCAGGATCATGGTGCCGGCGGTGGCGGTGTAGTCGATCTTCTGTCCGGCGATGGTGGAGGAGTGGTGGGTGACCGAGGTGACGTCGTCGACCAGCTCCTTGCGCACGTCCCACTGGGCGGGGTTGGCGTGCACGAGGTCCTTGGCGTCGTCCGACGCGCTCTGGTGCTGGCCCCCCATCGGCGGCTGCGCCCCGGCGGGGCCGGCCGCGAGGAGGACGAGGAAGGCGAGGAGGATCGGGGTTCTGGCAACGTGCTTCCGCATGGGGGTTCCTTTCAGGTGAGCGCTGATCGTATCGACGCACTCTACCTGGTCACCCGCCGCGGTAGTCCGACGGATACGAAGGCGCTACAAGCTCTCGTGCTCGGTGCGGGCGATGATCTCGTCCTGGAGCGCGGTCGAGAGGTCGCAGAAGTAGTCGCTGTAGCCGGCCACGCGGACGATCAGGTCGCGGTGGGAGGACGGGTCGCGCTGGGCTTCGCGCAGGGTGTCGGCGCGGACGACGTTGAACTGGACGTGGTGGCCGTCCATCTTGAAGTAGCTCCGCACCAGGTAGGCGAGGTTGCGGATGCCGCCGTCGCCTTCGAGGAGCGGCGGAGTGAGCTTCATGTTGAGCAGGGTGCCGCCGGTCTTCACGTGGTCCATCTTGCCGGCGGAGCGCAGCACCGCCGTCGGCCCCCGCCGGTCGGCGCCCTGGACCGGGCTGATGCCTTCGGAGAGCGGCTGGCCGGCGTGGCGGCCGTCGGGCGTCGCGCCGGTGACGGAGCCGAAGTAGATGTGGGAGGTGGTCGGGAGCATCTCCAGCCGGTAGTGACCGCCCTTGGTGGTCGGACGGCCGTCGATCAGCTCGAACAGCGCCCGGAAGGTGCGCACCATGAGCTCGTCGGCCGCGTCGTCGTCGTTGCCGTACTTGGGCGAGCGGTGCAGCAGGCGCTGGCGGAGCGGCTCGGCGTCCCGGAAGTCGTCGTCGAGGGCCGCCACCATCTCGGGAAGCTCCAGGGTCCCGTCCTCGAACACCGCCTGCCGCAGCGCCGCCAGGCTGTCGGTGACCGTGCCGATCCCCACCGCCTGGACGAAGCTGTTGTTGTAGCGGGCGCCACCGGCGTTGTAGTCCTTCCCCCGGGCGACGCAGTCGTCGATCAGCACCGAGAGGAACGGCGCCGGCATCTCCTCGGCGTAGATCCGTTCGATGAGCTGGTTGCCGCGGATCTTGATGTCGAGGAAGTGGGCGAGCTGGCGCCGGTAGGCCGCGAACAGGTCGTCGAAGGTGGCGAACGGTTCCGCGGCGCCGGCGGTCGATCCGGGCTGGAACCCGTCCTGTGATCCGGCCGGAGCTCCGATTGGGGGTCCGAGCTGCGAGCCGGTTCTCGGGTCGACGCCGTCGTGGAGGGTCAGCTCCAGCACCTTGGCCAGGTTGAAGTAGCCGGTGAGGATGAACGCCTCCTTGCCGAAGGCGCCGGTCTCGACGCAGCCGCTGCAGCCGCCGGCCCGGGCGTCTTCGAGAGTCTTGCCCTGGCGCACCTGTTCCTCGACCACGGCGTCCGTGTTGAACAGCGACGGGAAGCCGTAGCCCTTGCGGATCACCCGGAGCGCGTGCTCGAGCACCGCGTCCGGCGTCTTCTTCGACACCTGGACGTTGGTGCTCGGCTGGAGCAGGTGCATCTCGTCGACGATGTCGAGCAGCAGGTGGGAGAGCTCGTTCGAGCCGTCGGAGCCGTCGATCAGCAGGCCGCCGATGTTGATGTTGGCGAAGTCGGTGTAGGTGCCGCTCTCGGCCGCCGTGACGCCCACCTTGGGCGGCGCCGGGTGGTTGTTGAACTTGACGAAGAAGGCCTCGAGCAGCTCGCGCGCCCGCTCGTGGGTCAGGCTGCCGTCGGCCAGGCCGCGCTCGTAGAAGGGCAGCAGGTGCTGGTCGAGATGCCCCGGGTTGAAGGCGTCCCAGCCGTTGAGCTCGGTGATGACCGCCAGGTGGCAGAACCAGTAGGCCTGGAGCGCCTCGTGGAAGGTCTCGGGCGCCTCGGCCGGCACGCGGGAGCAGACGCGGGCGATCTCGAGCAGCTCGGCCCGGCGCTCCGGGTCCGCCGCACCCTCGGGACCCTCGGCCCGCTCCCGGGCGAGCGCGGCGTGGCGCCCGGCGAACACGATCACCGCCTCGCAGGCGATGGCCATCGCCCGGAGCTGCTCGCGCCTGTCGTAGGCGTCCGGGTCGGCGGCGAAGTCGAGGGCGGCGATCGAGGCGGCGATCTCCGCCTGGACGTCGCGCAGGCCGCGGCGGTAGATCTTGTCGTCGAGCACCGTGTGCCCCGGGGCCCTCTGCTCCATGAACTCGGTGAAGATCCCGGCCTCGTAGGCGGCGTGCCACTCCTCGGGCAGCGCGGCGAAGATCCGGTCGCGGAGCGAGCGGCCTCGCCAGAACGGGATGACCCGGCGCTCGTAGGCCTCCCGGCACGCCCGGGGCACCCGGTAGCTGGTCTTGGGCCGGGAGTCGAGGATCTCGAGATCGTCCAGGCTGTGGCAGGTGAGCTCCGGGAAGGTCGGCACCGCCTTGGGCGCCGGGCCGCGCTCGCCGACGATCAGCTCCCCCTGACCCATCCACAGGGTCTTCTCGGCGCACAGGTGCCGGAAGGCGAGGGCGCGCAGCACCGGCACCGAGTGGCGCCCCAGCTCGGCCTCGTAGACGTCGGTCAGGAGCTCGGCCCGCTCGGCGGAGAGGGAGGGGACGGCATCGAGGCTTTCGCGGCGCAGTCTCTCGGTTCGGGGCGTCATCGGCGGGGTCTCCTGCGGGGTCGGCTGCGTCGGTGGTCGCGTTCAGATCGGGTCGAGTCGGCGGCTTCGGAAGCTTCGGAAGACACCGCGGACGGGCGGCGGTCAACCGCCCAGGTGGACCTCCAGGCCGGCCGCCGTCAGCCGCCGGGCGGCGAGGTCGAGGGCCGTCTGCCGGGACCGATCGCCGGCGTCGGCCGACTCGGCCGCCCCGGCCGGGTTGGCCGAGCCGATCCGGCGCTCCGGCGCGAGAGGCTCCGTCAAGCGGTCGCGCTTGTCGATTCCGTGGACGTGGTAGGGCAGCAGGTGGAGGCGGTGGACGCCCGGCAGCGAGCGGACGAAGCGGGCGGTCGCCTCCAGGTTGGCGGCGTCGTCGTTGACCCCCGGGATCAACGGCACCCGGATCCAGATCGCGTCGTGGGCCGCGTCCCGGGCTTTCACCAGAGGTAGATCCCGGTCTCGGGCCCGGCTCCCGATCAGGGCGTGGGCCCGGACGTGGGCCAGAGCCCGGAGGTTGTCCAGGATTCGCCGGTTCGACACCCCGGTCAGCTCCCGGTGGCGGTCCTCGTCCATGTGCTTGAGGTCGTACAGGAACAGGTCCGTGCGGCCGGCCATGTCGAGCAGATCCTCGCGCCGGCAAAAGCCCGAAGTGTCGACCGCCGTACGCAGCCCCTGGCGGCGGCAGGCGTCGAGGGCCGCGGCCAGGAACTCGGGCTGGGCCAGGGGCTCGCCGCCCGAGAAGGTGACGCCGCCGCCCGACTCGTCGAAGAACAGGCGGTCCTCGAGCAGGTCGGCCACCAGCTCGTCGACGCCCACGAGCCGCCCGACGAGCTGCCGGGCCTCGGTCGGGCAGGCGGCGACGCAGGTGCCGCAGAGGGTGCATTCGGGAGCCGCGCGGAGCGCCTCGGGCGCCCAGTGAGACGGGCCTCCCTCCCCGAGCACCCCCAGCCGGCCGGTCGGACAGGCCTCGATGCACGCGCCGCAGTGGATGCAGCGGCTCTCCGCCACCGTCAGCTCGGCCTCGCCGCGCAGGCTCTCCGGGTTGTGGCACCAGGCGCAGCGCAGGGGGCAGCCCTTCAGGAAGACGGTCGTGCGGATCCCCGGCCCGTCGTGGACCGAGAACCTCTGGACGTTGAAGATGCGGCCGCGGATCACCTGTGTGCCACCCCCGGAGACGTTGCTACCAGAGCGGACCGGCCGGCGAAACGCCCCGCCGGGTAGGCGTAGGCGGCCTCCCGCACCGCCCGGCGGCGGGCCACGCCGAGACGGCGGCGAGACCTCCCGCCTCACGGCGCCAGGAGGTCTCTTGACAGCTTGAAACGACTGTTTGATACTCCTGTTTCGCCCCGCTCCCCTCCTCCCCCCGAATGCCGCCCTCCGCCTCCCATCCCGCCGTGCCCCGCGACCGGCTCGACGAAGACCCGTGCCAGGCCTCGGCCCGTGAGCGGCTGCTCGACGCCGCCGAGCGCCTGTTCGCCGAGAAGGGTTTCCGGGTAGGCGTGCGCCAGATCACCCTGGAGGCCGGCTGCAACGTGGCGGGGGTGAACTACTACTTCGGCGGCAAGGAGGCGCTCTACCGCGAGGTCTTCCGGCGCCGGCTGACGGCCCTGCGCGAGCGCCGCATCGCCAGCGTCCGGCGGGTGCTCGAGGAGGCGGGCGACGACGCAACCCTGGAGCTGCTGCTCCGTACCTTCACGACGACGTTCCTCGAGCCCCTGGTCGAGGAGAGCATGGGGCGGCAGTGGGTGGCGTTGATGAGCCGCGAGCTGCTCGACCCGCACCTGTCGCCGGAGGTGTTCCAACGCGAGATCATCGACCCGGTGCGCGACGCCCTGGTCGACGCCCTGCGCGCGATCTGTCCCGGGCTCTCGCGCGACGACGCCGAGCTCGCCACCCAGTCCCTGGTCGGTCAGCTCAGCCACATCGTGCACCTGACAAACTACTTCGCCCGGGAGGACGGCGCCCGCAACCCCTTCCGGTTCGATCTGCCCCAGATGGTGGCTCACACGGTCCGCTTCTCGGCCGCAGGCATCCGGGCGCTCGCCCGGCCGGCGGCGGGCCTCGAGACGAGGCGAGGATGACCCTGAGCGAAACGAAAGACCAGGCGGTGGCGGGAATCGCGGGGGCGCTCCTCCTGGCGGCAGTCCTCACCGGCTGCTCCACGGCGCGGCTCCCGGGCCGGGCGGAGAGCGCCACCTACCCATCGTTCCCGGAGTCTCCGTCGGTTCCGTGGACGCCGCCGCCGGAGCTGGTCGCCCGCGACCGGGAGGCGGCCCGCGCCACCCCGCCGAACGCCCCGGCCGACGTCTCCGCCGAGCGCCTCGCCGCGATCGCCGAGGCCGGCGCGACGGTCGACCTGCCGACGCTGGTCGACCTGGCGCTCCGGACCAGCCCGCAGACGCGGGAGACCTGGGCGGCGGCGCGCTCGGCCGCCGAGGAGGTCGGCTCCCGCGCCGCCGCGTACTACCCCCAGCTCGACGCGTCGGCCAGCCTGGACCGGCTGCACCAGTCGGCCGTCGGCGGCCGGTTCACCTTCCAGATCACCCAGTACGGACCGTCGCTCGACCTCTCCTACCTGCTGTTCTCCTTCGGCGGCAGGAAGGCCGACGTGGAGCAGGCCCGCCAGGATCTGGCCGCCGCCGACTGGGACCACAACGCCGCCGTCCAGCAGGTGGTGCTGGCCGTCACCCAGGCCTACTACACCTACCTGGGCGAGAAGGCCCTGCTCGAGGCGGCCCAGAGCGATCTCGACACCGCCGAGACCAACCTCGAGGCCGCCCAGGAGCGGCACGAGGCCGGGGTGGCGACCATCGCCGACGTGCTCCAGGCCAAGACCGCGCGCTCCCAGGCGGAGCTCGACCTGCAACAGGTGAAGGGCGATCTCCAGGCCACCCGCGGCGCCCTGGCGACGGCGATCGGCGTCTCGCCGGACGTACCGGTCGAGGCCGGCGCCCTGCCCGACGAGGTGCCGATCGACCGGCTCTCCGTGTCGATCCAGGATCTGCTGGGCAAGGCGCTGTCCGAGCGCCCGGACCTGGCGGCGGCCCGGGCGCGCACTGCCGCGGCCCAGGAGAAGGTGAAGAAGACCCGCGCCGACGGGCTGCCGACGATCTCGGTCGGCGGCTCTGCCAGCCGCGTCTACTACGACATCCCCGGCGCGGACCCTGCCGACAACTACTCGGCCCAACTGCTGGTGCGCTACCCGCTGTTCACCGGCTATCGCAACCGCCACGACCTGGCCCAGGCGAGGGCGGACGCCGAGGCCGCCCAGGCCCGGGTCGACGACCTCAGCCAGCGGATCAGCCTCGAGGTGTGGACCAGCTACTACGACGTCGAGACCGCCGCCGCGCGGGTCGCATCGAGCCGCGACCTGCTGGCCAGCGCCAGCCAGTCGGCCGACGTGGCCGCCGGCCGGTACAAGGCGGGGGTGGGGAGCGTCCTCGACCTGCTCACCGCCCAGAGCGCTCTCGCCCGGGCCCGCGCCCAGGAGGTGCAGGCGCGCGCCGCCTGGTTCCTGACCCTGACCCGGCTCGCCCGCGACACGGGCGCGCTCGGCAACCTGGGAGCCGGTGTGTCCGGAGGAGACGCCAGCAGCCTGAACCACCTGATCGGGACCCTGTCCGACGGAGACGAGCCGAGCCATGACGCACACTGAACCCGTTTCGATCCCCGCCCTCTCCGCCCTTCTCAGAAGGGGCCGCCGGATCGCCTCGCCGCTCCTGGCACTGCCGCTCCTCTTGGGGCTCGCGGCCGGCTGCTCCGGCGGGCAGGACGGTGCCGGCAAGGCCGGGCCCGCCGTGCAGGCGCCCGCCGTCCCGGTCACCATCGGCCGGGTCGACCGCGAGCAGGTGCCGGTCCAGGTCCACGGCATCGGCACGGTCGCCTCCCGTTCGACCGTCCAGGTCAAGGCCCAGGTCGGCGGCGAGATCACCGAGGTCCACTTCCGCGAAGGCGAGGACGTCAAGAAGGGCCAGGCGCTCTTCACCATCGATCCGCGCCCGTACCGGGCCGCGGTCCAGCAGGCCGAGGCGGCCCTGGCGCGGGACCGGGCCATGGCCGAGAACGCCGCCCGCGACGTCGAGCGCTACGCCGGCCTGGTGAAGAAGGACTACGTCACCCAGGAGCAGTATGAGCAGATCCGCACCGACGCGGCGTCGAAGAAGGCGACCGTGGCGGCGGACGACGCGGCGCTCGACCGGGCCAAGCTCGAGCTCTCCTGGACCACCATCACCTCGCCGGTGACCGGCCGGACCGGGCAGCTCCTGGTCCACGGGGGCAACGTGATCAAGGCCAACGACCTCGCCCTGGTGGTGATCCAGCAGATCGAGCCGGTCGACGTCTCGTTCTCGGTCCCCCAGACCTTCCTCGACGAGATCCGGGCGCGCTCCGCCGCCGGCACGCTGGCCGTCCGGGCGACCCCGTCCGGCGGCGAGGCCCACCAGGGGGAGCTCTCCTTCATCGACAACGCCGTCGACCCGTCGACCGGAACGATCCAGCTCAAGGCGACCTTCCCCAACCACGACCGGGCGCTCTGGCCGGGGCAGTTCGCCAACGTGACCCTCGACCTGGCGACCGAGAACGACGCGGTGGTGGCCCCGGCGGCGGCGATCCAGACCGGCCAGCAGGGCGACTACGTGTTCGT
The DNA here is from genome assembly GCA_963843755.1 of uncultured Acidobacteriota bacterium. Classification (GTDB taxonomy): domain Bacteria; phylum Acidobacteriota; class Thermoanaerobaculia; order Multivoradales; family DATKCC01; genus CAWJLS01. The sequence continues at coordinate 80,441 of CAWJLS010000004.1, read as the reverse complement.
CGTCGGCGAAGACCAGACCGTGTCGTCCCGCCCGGTCCGGGTCGGACGGACGATCGGCGACAAGGCGGTGATCGCGGAGGGTCTCCAGCCGGGCGAGACGGTGGTCACCGACGGCCAGCTCCGGCTCGCGCCGGGCACGCGGATCGAGGTCAAGAAGGGGGCCGGCGCGGGCGCCGCCTCGACGGACGGCGGCGCTGATGACGGTGGAACCGACGACGCTGGCATGCCTGCCGGGGAGGGCGCATGAACATCTCGGGCCTGTTCATCAAACGGCCGGTCATGACCACCCTGGTCATGCTGGCCATCGTGCTCTTCGGCGTCATGGGCTACCGGCTGCTGCCGGTCTCCGACCTGCCGAACGTCGACTTCCCGACCATCCAGGTCACCGCGGCGCTGCCCGGCGCGAGCCCGGAGACCATGGCCTCGTCCGTGGCGACGCCGCTCGAGCGCCAGTTCTCGACCATCGCCGGGCTCGACTCCATGAGCTCGACCTCGTTCATCGGGGCGACCTCGGTCACCCTCCAGTTCAGCCTGGAGCGGGACCTGGACGCGGCGGCCCAGGACGTCCAGGCGGCGATCGCCGCGGCCCAGCGCCAGCTCCCGACGGACATGCCGTCGCCGCCCACCTACCAGAAGGTCAACCCGGCCGACTCGCCGATCCTCTACCTCGCGCTGACCTCGCCGACCCTGCCCCTGTCCCAGCTCGACGAGTACGGCGAGACGATGATGGCCCAGCGCATCTCGACCGTCTCGGGCGTCGCCCAGGTGCTGGTCTACGGCTCCCAGAAGTACGCCGTGCGCATCCAGCTCGACCCGGACGCCCTGTCTTCCCGGGGGCTCGGCGTCGACGAGGTCACCCAGGCGGTCCAGGGTGCCAACGTCAACCTCCCCAGCGGCACCCTCTACGGCCCGGACAAGGCGTTCACGGTGGAGGCGAACGGCCAGCTCGAGGACGCCGCCGCCTACCGGCCGATCGTCGTCGCCTACCGAGACGGCGCCCCGGTGCGGCTCGACCAGCTCGGCCGGGTGATCGACAGCGTCCAGAACGACAAGACCGCGGCCTGGTTCATCGACCAGCGCTCGGTGGTGCTGGCGATCCAGCGCCAGCCCGGGACCAACACGGTCGAGGTGGCGAGCGCGGTGCGGCGCCTGCTGCCGACGTTCCGCTCCCAGCTCCCGGCGGCGGTGGGGCTCGACGTCCTCTACGACCGCTCCGAGACGATCAAGGAGTCGGTCTCCGACGTCAAGTTCACCCTGTTCCTGGCGCTCTGCCTGGTCATCCTGGTGATCTTCCTCTTCCTGAGGAACGTCTCGGCGACGGTGATCCCGGCGCTCGCGCTGCCCATGTCGATCGTCGGCACCTTCGCCGTCATGTTCAAGCTCGGCTACAGCCTGGACAACCTGTCGCTGATGGCGCTGACGCTGTCGGTCGGGTTCGTCGTCGACGACGCGATCGTCATGCTGGAGAACATCGTCCGCCACATGGAGCTGGGGGAGAAGCCGTTCACCGCGGCGCTCCTGGGGGCGCGGCAGATCGGCTTCACCATCGTCTCCATGACCCTTTCGCTGGCGGCGGTGTTCATCCCGATCCTGTTCATGGGCGGCATTCTGGGGCGGCTGTTCCATGAGTTCGCGGTGACCATCGGCACGGCGGTGCTGATCTCCGGCTTCGTCTCCCTGTCGCTCACGCCGATGCTCTGCAGCCGCTTCCTGGTGCCGCCGGAGAAGGTGCATCACGGCCGGCTGTTCCGCTGGTCGGAGCGCATCTTCGACGGCGCCCTCGGGTTCTACGACCGGACACTCTCAGCGGTGCTCCGCCACCGCCTGGCCGCCATGGTCGTGCTGGTCGCGGTCCTGGCGGCGACGGTCTTCCTCTTCCGGGAGGTGCCCAAGGGCTTCCTGCCGACCGAGGACAACGGCTCGATCTTCACCTTCACCGAGGGCGCCGAGGGGATCTCGTTCGAGTCGATGAAGGCCCACCAGCTCGAGCTGATGAAGATCGTCCAGGCCGACCCGAACGTCGAGCAGTTCATGTCGTTCGTCGGCGCCCGCGGCTCCCAGGCGGCGGCCGCCAACAGCGGCATCATCTTCATCCGGCTCAAGCCCCGCGAGCAGCGCGAGCTCTCCGCCGGCCAGGTGCTCCAGGAGCTGCGCCCCAAGCTGGCCCAGGTGCCGGGCATCCAGGCCTTCATGCAGATCCCGCCGCCGATCCGGATCGGCGGGCACCTGACGAAGAGCCAGTACCAGTTCACGCTCCAGGCGTCGGACACCGACCGGCTCTACGACTACTCGGAGCGGCTGCTCGCACGCCTGCGCCAGGAGCCCGGCTTCCAGGACGTGACCAGCGACCTCCAGCTCAAGAACCCCCACGCGGCGGTGCGCATCGACCGCGACCGCGCCGCCTCCTACGGCCTCTCCGCGCGCCAGATCGAGGAGGCGCTCTACAGCGCCTACGGCTCACGCCGGATCTCGACCATCTACGCCCCGGACAACGAGTACGACGTCATCCTGGAGCTCGATCCCCGCTTCCAGCAGGGGCCGGCCGACCTGGACAAGCTCTACGTCCGTTCGAGCTCCGGCAAGCTGGTGCCGCTCAACGCGGTCTCCCACGTCGCCCACGAGGTGGGGCCGCTGTCGGTCACCCATTCCGGCCAGCTCCCGTCGGTGACCCTGTCGTTCAACCTGGCGCCGGGCACCGCCCTGAGCGAGGGCACCGCGGCGGTCGACCGGCTGGCCCGGGAGGTGCTGCCGGCGGACATCACCACCAGCTTCCAGGGCACGGCCGAAGCGTTCCGCTCGTCGCTCCAGGGCATGGGCCTGCTGCTGGGCATGGCGGTGCTGGTGATCTACCTGGTGCTGGGCATCCTCTACGAGTCGTTCATCCACCCGTTGACGATCCTCTCCGCCCTGCCGCTGGCCGGCTTCGGCGCCCTGGCGACGCTGCTCATCTTCCACGAGGAGCTGTCGCTCTACGCCTTCGTCGGCATCATCATGCTGGTCGGCCTGGTGAAGAAGAACGGCATCATGATGGTCGACTTCGCCATCGAGCGGCGCAACGAAGGGCTGGGCGAGGTGGAGGCGATCCACGAGGCGTCGGTGGTCCGGTTCCGGCCGATCATGATGACCACCATGGCCGCCCTGGTGGGCACCCTGCCGATCGCCTTGGGGCTGGGCGCCGGCGCCGAATCGCGCCGCCCGCTCGGCCTCGCGGTGGTCGGCGGTCTGCTCTTCTCCCAGCTCCTGACCCTCTACATCACGCCGGTCTTCTACGTCTACATGGAGCACTTCCAGGGCTGGCTGCGGCGCAGCCTCCCCTGGCTCTCCCACCGGCGCGAGGCGGGCGCGGAGGACGAGGAGGCCGCCTTACGCGAGGCGGAAGAGGCGGCCGCGGCCGAGGAGCGGCACCACATCCGCTCGGCCTAGAGCTTCGGCGGGTTGAGGCAAACGTTTACTGGGAGTCAGCCACAATGCGACCGTCGGGGGCGACCGCTCCCGGCAGGTCCAGCCCGTCCGACAGCGCCGTGGCGGCCTCGAACAGGGCGGCCCGCTCGCGCGCCAGGCGCTCGACGAAGCGGCGCCGCCGGGCCCGGGTCAGGCGGACGTGGAGCGCCCGGTAGGTCTCGGCCGCGATGCGCGCATACCGCACCGCCAACCATCCCCCCACCGAGCAGAGCAGGAAGGTCACCGTGCCGGCGAGCCACGGCCGATCCGGGATCTGCGGGTAGATCCCGTGCAGGTTGATCACGCCCCAGCCGACCAGCAGCGACAGCGCCAGCCAGGTGAGCGGGAAGACGGAGGCGCCGAGCAGCAGCTTGATGGTCGCCTCGTCCTTGACCCGGGCACCCAGGCGCCGGCCGGCGACCCCGAGAGCCAGGGCGATCGGCGTGTTGACCAGGTACCCCAGCACCAGCAACGGCGGCAGGAGGAGGTAGACGACCACCGCCTGAGCGAGCAGGACGGCGAGCCGCCAGGGCGAGACCAGGTCGGCCTCGACGTCGAGCTCGTGGTCGTGGAGGCCCAGCCCTTCGAGCACCGCATGGTAGCGGCGGACCCGGGCCTCGAGGCGGGCGGTCTCCTCCGGGCGGCTCGCCCGGCAGGTGAGGTACCCGTGCCAGACCCGGGCCAGTCCGAGCACCCGCTCGCGCAGCGACGGCGGCCCCGGGCGCGCCCCGGCGCGGGCGGCCCGCTCGGCGCGCATGAGCTTGCGCAGCCGGTGCATGAGGTGGTGGGTCTCCCAGCTCTCGGTCGCCTGGACCACCTCGACCAGCACCGTCCGGATCAGCCGGGTGAGCCCCCCGACCCGGGCGCGGAGCCCCGCGTCCACCGCGTCCACCGCGCCCGCCTCGTCCGGGGCGTCCACCGCGTCCACCGCCTCGGGGGCGGAGGGCTCGATCAGCTCATCCGGCAGGTCGACCGGCGGATGGAACTCCACCAGGGCGGTCGAGCCGAACAGGTTCTTGCGGTCGTAGTGCAGGCCCACGGGCAACAGAACCGGCGGCGGGGCCCCCTCCGGGGTGAGCTCGCGCGCTCGCAGCAGCAGGCGGGCGGCCCCGGGGCGCAGGTCGAGCAGGTGGGGCTCGTCATGGCTGTCGCCCTCCGGGAACAGCGCCGCGAACGAGCCGGCGGCGACCTCCGAGGCGAGGGCGTCGAGGCTCCGCCGGTTGGCGGCGCGCCGCGCCTCCTCGTCGCGCGGCCCGCCCAGGTCCTGGGGCCGGTAGATCGGCACCGTGCCGATCTTGCGCAGGAACCACCCGAGGAGCGGCCAGTGCAGCAGCCCGTGGCGGGCGCCGAACACCACCCGGCGCGGGAAGTGGGCGAGGATCAGCCCGGGGTCGAGCAGCCCGTTGGGGTGCCAGGCGATCAGCACCCCGCCCCGGTCCCGCGGCACGTTGTCGACGCCGGCCACCTCGATGCGATGGAAGAAGAAGCGGAGCAGCCGGCGCAGGAAGACCGTCACCGGGCGAGACGCTCCGGGGAGCGCGGCGGGGGAGGACACCTGGTCCCCACCGGGGGTGGGGCGGGAGGCTGACCGGAACGACTGGGGCACCTGGCGCGCCTGATCCGCCTGGCCCGCCTGGGACGGGGCCTCGACCTCCGGCGCGGCGCCGCGGTCCTCCGGGAGTGCGGCTTCGACTCTCATCTCGCAGACCTTCTCCGGTCCTACGGCTCGATCGGGTTTGGAGAGAGTCTACCGCGCCCGCTCACTGCGCCGAGGGGTGGCGGTGGAGCCCCGCCTCGAGATCCTCCCGGACCATCTCCGCGAAGCGCCGTGCGAGGCGTCCGCGGCTCCGGTCGTGGCGCCAGACGACGGCGATCTCCCGCTCCACCGACAGCCCGGGGACCGGCATGTAACGGAGCAGGCCGTCGCGCCCTGCGGCAGAGGGGGTCCCCGAGGAGGTTCCGGCGGAGGTCTCGGCGGCGCCCGCGTCCTCCGCCTTGTGCCGCCGTCCCCCGGACGGGGCCGCCATCTCGGGCACCAGCGAGATCCCCAGCCCGAGGGCGACCAGCCGCTGGACCGTCTCGATCTGGGTCGTGCGGCAGACGATCCGGTGCGCCAGGTCGGAAGCGTCGCAGAAGCTCCGAATCTGCTGGCCGAGGCAGTGCATCTCGTGGAGGACGATCGACGGCTCGTCGCGCAGCATGTCCAGGGCCGCCTCGGCACCCTGCGGCAGGGCCAGGTCGCGATGCGCGACCAACAGCAGCCGCTCGCTGCCGAGCACCTCCACCTCGACCAGGCGGTGGTCGATCGGCGTGCTCATGATCGCGCAGTCGAGGTCGAGGTCGACGAGCGCCTCGACCAGCCGCTCGGTGAGGTCTTCGCGGACGGTCAGCTCGCACAGGGGGAACTCGGCGGACAGGCGCTGCAGCACCGGCGGCAGCAGGTAGGGCGCCATGGTGGGGATCGCGCCGACCGCGAGCGGCAGGCGCCCGTCGTCGAGGTCGTGCTCGAGCTCGCTCTGGGCCTCGCGCACCTCGGCCAAGATGCGCCGCGCCCGCGGCAGCAGCGCCTGTCCCGCCTCGGTCAGCACCGTGCCCTGGGGCAGGCGGTCGAACAGCTCGTGCCCGAGGCCGCGCTCCAGTTTCTTGATCTGCTGGCTGAGCGACGGCTGGGCCACCCGGCAGCGCTCGGCGGCGCGGCTGAAGCTACCGGCCTCGGCGATCGCGACGAAATACCTGAGCTGATGCATCTCCATAGTCATGAACTATACACCCGGTCGGAAAGAAATATTGGACGCCTATGCAGCGGAGGCGTACAGTGAAGCCACATCAGCGCCCACTCCCCCGAGCTTCTCGGGTCAGGAGCTACTCGATGACCGACCACAGACACCTCGAGCTGACGCAATCGACCGGCACGCCGACCGCCGAGCGGCGGGCCCTGACGGCGAACCCGGATGACGGCCAGCGGGTTGCCGAGGCGCCGGGGATCGAGATCGACGCCCTCATGGAGGAGCTCGTCCCCGCGGAATGACCCTAGTGAATTCGGTCGTCTCGTCCGAGCGGGCGGCCGAAATGGAGGCCTGTGGGCCGGGTGTGGAGTCTCTCCCGCCCGGCCCAATCTGTTTTCGGGCCCCGGCACCATCCGCTCCCGCAGGTTCCCGCACATGGACATGCTTTCGCTGGCGCTGTATCGTCGAGAGAACTCACCGGCCGGAGGGTTCGACCATGCTTGACACTCGACGACTGATACTCCTCTCTACGATCATGCTCCTCGTCCTGGGAGCGTCACCGGTGCTTGCCGGTGAAGGCGACGGCACCTGGTCCGGACCGCTCGGCCTCGGGCTCCTCCCCCGGGAGACCGCGCCCTCGCCGCCGGACGCGCCGCCGCTGACCTCGAACGCCGTGCCCGGGTTCGACGTCTGGGTGAAGATCACCCCCCAGCTCGGCGCAGTGATCCTCGGCAGCTCCTCACCGGTCTGCATCCCGGAGACCCTGTGCGTGAGCGGCGCCCTGCCCGACCGCCCGGAGGTCTTCGTCCGGGTCGTCGGTCCGAAGCCGAACGGCTACCTCTGGCCGACCCTGGTCAAGTTCAGCACCTCGACGGTCGAGGTCTGGATCGAGCAGCAGGAGACCGGCCTGACCCAGTACTACCTGCTCGAAGGCGCCAGCCCGGGCAGCGACACGCTGCCGGGCCTCTTCGACCGCACCGGCTTCCAGCCGGAGTAGTTGCAGGATCAGTGTGCTGGAGCGGTCTCCGGTTGAGCCCATCTCAGATGCGTGAGGTACCCGATTAGGTACTCTCTTAGGTGTGGCATCTGAAGCTCCATCGGATTAGCCGCGATAGCATTCCCCAATGCCGAACCGACCAGGGACTGACATGAACCCTCTCCTCGGGTGCTTTCTTCGTCGCGTCAAGCTCCGGAACTTCAAGAGCATCGATGAATGTCATGTGGAGCTCCGTCCGCTCACTCTCCTCGTAGGGAGAAACGGCGCAGGAAAGAGTAACTTTCTTGATGCCATCCGCTTTGTCGTCGACGCTCTTCGCACATCCCTAGATCATGCCATTCGCGACCGAGGAGGAATCGACGACGTGCGTCGCCGAAGCACGGGGCATCCTCGAAATTTCTCAATCGAGCTCCAGGTATCTCTACCCAGTCATCGAGTCGCCAGCTACGGGTTTGAGGTCGCAGCCCGCAAGGACGGCGCGTTCGCTGTCAAGTGGGAGCGGTTAGAGATCCTGGGGAAGGACAGCACCCTCCAAGAGCACTACTTCAGGGAGGAGCTGAAAGTACGTAGTGCGAGTGTCGATAGCATGCCGCCAGTTCTTGAGGATCGGCTCTACCTGGTAAACGCCGCGGGGCTACCCTCCTTCCGCGAAGTATACGATCAACTATTGGCCATGGGTTTCTACAACCTAAGCCCTGACGTAATGAAAGAACTTCAGCAGCCGGATGCGGGTGAGCTACTTCATCCCGATGGAGCCAACCTCGCCAGCGTCATTGCGCGATTAACTAAGAGCGAACCGTCGGTGATGGGAAGGATTCGAGACTACCTGGAGAAGATCGTTCCCGAGATCACCGAAGTCGACCGCGTCGCTCTGGGCCCACGCGAGACCTTGCAGTTCTGGCAGAAGGTGAAGGGCTCTACACATCCTTGGAAATTTTTCGCTTCGAGTATGTCGGACGGAACACTCAGAGCTTTAGGTGCACTCGTTGCTGTCACCCAATTGGCAGATCGAAAGCAGCCCGTCCGATTGGTCGGAATCGAGGAGCCGGAAACGGCCCTTCACCCAGCAGCCGCAGGTGCCTTGATGGGAGCGCTCAGAGAAGCCGCCCGCCGCACACAAGTTCTCCTGACAACCCATAGCCCGGACCTCCTAGATCAGATCAACATTGGCGAAGACGGACTCCTGGTCGTAATCTCAGAAGAGGGAACGACAAAGATTGCGCCTGCAGACTCTGCGAGCCTAGATGCAATCCGCCAACACCTCTACCCTCCAGGCGAGCTTCTTAGAATGGATCAACTGCAGCCGGACCGAGAGAATCTCTACTTACAGCTAAGCCTTGATCTGTTCAAGATTCCCGTCGAGGCGGCGTGACGAAACTAAGGATTGTCCCGATAGTGGAAGGGCACGGAGAAGTAGCAGCAGTCAGAGTGCTCCTAGAACGTACTTGGTATGAGCTCCTCGGAGGAGAGTCACTAGAAGTTCTGCAGCCAATTAGACAGCCAAGGTATAGAGTTGTAAAGCCTGATGAGCTTCTACGCGCAGTGAAGCTCGCGAAACTAAAACTGCACCAGGGAGGCCCGGGTCATCTGACTCTAGAGTCCCACGACCTGGTCTTACTCCTCATCGATGCAGATGAAGATGTTCCATGCCGGCTCGCTCCGGTGTTGATCGATATCGTCAAGAAGGCGGAAGCTGAAGTGGATTTTGCGTGCGTCATAGCAAACCCGGAATATGAAACCTGGTTCGTTGGAGCCGCACAGTCTCTGAGCGACTTTCTGGACCTGAGTCGCAGGGAGGTACCGCCGGAAGCACCTGAGTCCGCGGGCTCAAAGAAGAAGTGGATTGAAGACTGCCTAGATACTTACAGTGAGACAGTCGACCAACCGAAATTGACCGCCTTGATGGACCTTCAGCTCTGCCGAGATCGTTGCCCGTCCTTCGACAAACTGTGCCGCGAATTGGAACAGCGAATGGCCTCGTGAAGCCGTGATGTGTTGCCCCTCCTTTTGACGTTCCACTGTAGACGCTCTTCCTGAAACCAGAGTTAACACTGGTCTAGCGATGAGCCCAAAGAGTGCGGCGACCCGCTACTCGGCCGTGAGCGCCACGGTCGGGTCGATGCGTGCCGCCCGGCGCGCCGGGAGGTACGCCGCCAGCAGGCCGACCGCCGCCAGGACCACGAGCGCCGCGCCGTAGGCCAGGCCGTCCGACGGCAGCGTCCGGTAGAGCAGGCTGCCCAGGACCCGGGCGAGGAGCCAGGAGCCGGCGAGGCCGGCCACCAGGCCGGAGACCACCAGCACCGCCCCCTGGCGCGCCACCAGGGAGACCACCGTGCCGGGACGGGCGCCGAGCGCCATGCGGACGCCGATCTCCCGCGTGCGCCGGCTGACCGAGAAGGCCATCAGGCCGTAGATCCCGGAGGCCGCCAGGATCAGCGCGGCGAGGGCGAAGGCGGCCATCAGCAGCGCCTGGAAGCGCGGGTTGGTGCGTGCGCCGGCCAGGTTGTCGGCCAGTGGCGCCACCGTGGGTACCGGCACCCCGGGGACCAGGCGACGGAGCGCGGCGTGGACCTCCCGTGCGACGACCGCCGGCTCGGCCGCGGTCTCCACCAGCCAGGTCTGATGCACCCACGGGATCGCCTGGTACGGCAGGAAGACGGTCGGCCGCGGCGGCTCGTCCAGGGCGGCGTCCCGCACGTCGCCGACGACGCCGACGACGGTGAGCGGGTCACCGTCCGGACCGCCGAAGCGCATCTGCTTGCCGACGGCGTCCTCGCCGGGCCAGAACTGGTCGGCGAACGCCCGGCTCACCACCACCGCGCGGCTGTCTTCCCGATCCTGCGCCGTGATCGTGCGGCCACGCAGGAGCGGAATGTCGAGGGTGTCGAAATAGCCCGGGGTGACGCTTCGCCACTGGGCGATGGGGTAGCCGCCCGACGCGTCCGGCGCCCGGCCCGGCACCACCACCGCGTTGGCGGTGTAGAAGCCGGCGTAGGGAGAGCCGACCGACGCCGCCGCGTTCGCCACCCCCGGCAGGGCCGAGAGCTCCTGGCGCACCTGCACGGCCAGGGCCTGGCGGCGCTCGGGCGGGAACTCGCCCTCGGGCAGGTCGATGCGCACGGCCAGCACGTCGCTGGCGTCGAACCCGAGGTCGACCCCGAGGAGCCGCAGATAGCTGCGCGCGGTGAGCCCGGCGCCGACCAGCAGCATCACCGCCAGGGCGAGCTGGGCGACGACCAGCAAGGCCCGCACGCGCGCCGTGCCCGCGACCGTCGTCCGGCCGCCGGCGCGCAGATCCTGGCCGGGGCTCGTCCGGGAGGTGCGGAGCGCGGGCAGCAGGCCGAAGAAGACCGTCGACACGAGGGCCGCCGCGACCGAGAACGCCAGCACCCGGCCATCGATCGCCGCGGTCGCCAGGCGCGGCACCTCCGCCGGCCCCCACTGGCGCACCGCCTCGATCGCCATCGCCGCCAGGAACAGGCCGGCCAGGCCGCCGGCCAGGCCGATCGCCGTCGCCTCCACCAGGAGCTGGCGGATCAGCCGCGGCCGCGGTGCACCGAGCGACGTCCGCACCGCCATCTCCCGGCTGCGACCGGCGCCCCGCGCCACCAGCAGGCTGGAGACGTTGACGCAGGCGATCAGCAGGAGGAGGCCGACCGAGCCCAGCAGGACCAGGAGCGCCCGCTCCACCTGGGGCCCGACCAGCGCGCTCTGGAGCGGCCGGAGCTTCACGCCCCAGCCCCGGTTGGCGTCCGGGTAGAGCTCGGCCAGCCGCCCGGCGACCGCGCCGAGGTCGGCCGTCGCTCCCTCGATCGAGACGCCGGGGGCGAGACGGGCGACCACCGCGAAGTCCTTGTCGTTGCGCTCGTGCGCCGGCAGGGCCTGGAGCGGCGTCCACAGCTCCGTCCCCTCCGGGAAGACGATCCCCGGGGGCATGACGCCGGCGATCACGGTCGCCCGCCCGTCGAGCAGCACGGTGCGGCCGATCACGTCCGGGTCGGCCCCGAGCTCCTGGCGCCAGAGCGTGTCCGAGAGGACCGCCCAGCCGGCGTCGCTCCCCGGCACGAACGACTCCGCGGGGAGCAGGTGGCCGAGGGCGGGCTGCACTCCCAGCACGGAGAAGAAGTCCTCCGTCACCGGCGCCAGCAGCACCCTCCGCGGCTCGCCGCCGCCCTTCGCGTCGGGGTCGAGGGCGGCGTTTCGCAGCTCGAACGCGGCCAGGCCGGAGAACGCGCTGCTCGAGCGGCGCCAGTCGAGGGCGTTCGGCAGGGAGACCGAGAAGCGGTCGCCTTCGGGGGTGGACTCGTCGACCCAGACCAGCCGGTCGGGGTGCGCGAACGGCAGCGGCCGGAAGACGACCGCGTCGGCGACGCTGAAGAGCGCCGTGGCCGAGCCGACCCCGAGGGCGAGGATCGCCACCAGGGCCAGGGCGAAGCCGGGCTCGCGGACCAGCCGCCGGAGCGCCCACCGCAGATCCTGGCCGAGCTCGTGGCGCAGCCCGGCGCGGCGCTCGGCAGCCTCGCGGGAGCGGGCGATCGACCGGCACGAGCGCGCCACCCCCTCCGGATCGCCGAACCGCCGGAGCGCCTCGCGGCGCGCCTCTGCCGGCTCCAGCCCGGCCTCGACGAGCGCATCGATCCGGCACTCCAGGTGGAACCGGATCTCGTCGTCCACCTCGTCCTGGTAGCCGCCGGGCACCAGGAGGCGGAACGCCCGCCGGACGCCGTAGGGCAGCTTCACGACGTCACCGTGCCCAGAACCTTGGCGACCGCTTCGGTATAGCGCCCCCAGGTCTCTTCCCGGACCCGGAGCTGGCCCCGTCCCTCGACCGAGAGGCGATAGAACTTCGCCCGCCGGTTGTTCTCCGAGCGCCCCCACTCGGCCTCGACCCAGCCGCGCTTCTCGAGCCGGTGGAGCGCCGGGTAGAGCGCCCCCTCCTCCACCAGGATCGCGTCCTCGGTGCGCTGGCGGATCGACTCCGTGATGGCGTAGCCGTGGAGCGGCCCCCAGGTCAGGGTCTTGAGGATCAACAGGTCGAGCGTGCCGCGGAGAAGCTCCAGATCCTCCGCGGCGCGCGGGCTGGTCGTCGGCTGGGTGTCGGTGGTCGCCATCGGTCTCCCCTAAGAAGTCCAGGGGAAGAGTAGACCTCCTCCCCTAAGAAGTCAAGGGGAAGTCGCCGGCGCCCTCCGGAACCGGTCCACGAGCCAGAGCCAGAGGCTGCCCATCCCGAGGACCGCGGCAGCGATGGCCACCACAAGGCCGAGGTACGGAATCGCCACCAGCAGTCCCAGGACCACCAGGCCGAGGACCAGGGCGACGAAGCGGCGTCCACCGGCCGGAGCTCCCCCGGACCCGCCGAGACCGACGGCCGCCCCGCCGCCGGCCAGGGCGACGGCCACCGGGGCCAGGTAGACGAAGGCGACCAACACCAGCAGCGCCAGGGCGATCTCGGCCAGGACCCCGCCGCCGATCACCGCCGCCATCAGGCCGCTCAGGGTGGCGAGGCCGAGCAGCGCCGCCACCAGGGCCACCACCAGGCCGAGCGCCACTGCGGCGAGGGCCGCCGCGGCGAAGGACACGACTCCCCAGCCGAGGCTCGGCAAGGGACGGCTCCGGATCGTGGCGGCCAGCTCGGCGCTCCACCGTGGCGCCAGCCAGAGCATCAGCGCGCCGACCAGGAGCAGCGCGATCAGCCGCCGCACCCGCTTGGCGAGCCGTTCGAGCAGGCTGGGCTCGGCACTGCCGGAGGTCGGCTTCTGCTGGAAGTCGACCCCGCCTTCGATCGCCGCGGCGGGGGCGATCGCGCCCTCGGTCGGCGACTGGTAACGCAGCTTGCCGGCGATCCGTGCGGAGTCGGTCACGGCGAGACCGGGCGCGACGGACGGAACCGGAATCGGCGTCGGCCAGGCCATCGGCGGCGGGCTCGCGCCGCGGGCTCCGACCTCGACGTCGACGCCGTCGTGGACCGTGCCGGCGAGGCGCAGCGCGGCCATCGAGCCGCTCACTCCCTCGCCCACCTCGCCGGCGAGCAGCGCCTGGTAGCCGAAGAAGCGCACGGTGCCGCCCACCCCGCTTCCCGGCTCGGTCTCCAGGCTGAAGCCGGCGCCCATCAGGTCGTCTCCGAGGCGCGCGTTCGGCCCGACGTGCAGCACCTGGCCGGCGATCCGCACGTCGTCGCCCACCGTCCCGGTGATGGTCACGCTCTGGGCAGCGGCCAGCACGTCTCCCTCGACCACGCCGCTGATCACGATCTCGCGGCCTGCGGCCACCAGGTCTCCCCGCACGGTGCCGTCGATCCGAATCGTCTCGCCGGTGGCGTAGAGGTCGTCTGTCACCACCTGGTCCTTGCCGACCTCGACCGTCTTGCCACCGCGGACCTCGAGCTCACCGAGGAGGGAGCCCGCCAACGCCAGGCTGCCGAGAGCGGTCAAGAGGGCCAAGATCCGAACGCCCATGGGGCGCGGTCGTCTCCGTGTCATGACGTCCCCTTCCGGAGTGCGCTAGAATGAAGTATGTAGAGAAATCTAACAGACGCGGCGGCGTCGGACACCCCACGCGACGTCACCGGGTCTCCCAGGAGCCTACCCGGCATGTTCGGACCCCACGACACGATCGATCCCGCCCAACTGGCCTGGTGGGTGGCCGGTGTCAGCGCCGGGGTGCTCGGCCTCTTCGCCCTGATCGAGGCCTGGGACGCGGTCCGCGGATGGCTCGCTCGCCGGGGTGCACCCGCGGAGTACGACGCCGGGAGCTTCCGGGTGGACGAAGAGCAGGGGCTTCGCAAGCACCACTACCGCCGGCAGGAGCCGGGCTTCCACTCGCTCCGCGCCCGCGGGCTCGGCGACCCGCCCGTGCGCACCGCGGGCCAGTGGTCCCCGACCGACGTGGCCGGCACCCGGCCGGCCGATCCACCCCGCCGAACCTGACATCGGCCGCCCTCCCGCGGCGCCCCCTGTACACGCTCCGGCCCCGGCGCGGCTCTTACCGTTCGAGGCGCCCGGACGACCGCACCCCCGCCGTCGCTTCGGGGCACCCCGTCAGGAGAGCGAGCGATGCGCCCGAGCGGCCAGCCACCGACCCGCACCCCCTCCGCCCCGGGCGCTTTCTGCGCGCCGCTGGCGCTCCTCGCCGCCTGCTGCCTGGTCCTCGCCGCCTGTAGCATCCACCGCGCGGCGGGCACCGGCGACGTCGCCTTCCGGCTGGTGTGGAACGGGAGCTCGGACCTGGACCTGTTCGTCGAAGATCCGTCCGGCGCCTGCACCTTCTACGGCCAGCGGAGCTCCGCGACGGGCGGCGTGCTCGACGTGGACTGCAACGGCGGCACCGACCGGATGTGCGAGCGGCCGATCGAAAACGTCTTCTGGCCGCTGGGCAGCGCGCCGGCCGGCCGCTACCGGTTCTGGGTCCAGGCCCACTCCCTGATCCCGGCCGAAGCCCCCCTCGGGTTCCACCTCCAGGTGCTCCGCGGCCGGCTGCCAGTCTGGACCTACGACGGCTCCGTCCACCGCTTCCAGGAAGTCCAGGGGCCGTTCGTCTACATCGCCCCGGGCATCACGGTCGGCCGCTCCGCCGAGCCTGTCGCCCTGCCGTCGGCCTGCGACCCATCCCACTACGGCTACCAGCTCTCCCTGCCCGGCCCTCGGGTCCCCCGCTGAGCCCTTCGCCACGCGCCTTCCCGGCTCCGCTTCGGGAACGACCAACCCGAGCCCTTGACACGCGCGGGCGAACGGACGATCATTTCCCTAGCTAGTTATGCATAGCTAGGTCGGGAAAGATCCGATGACGAGATCCGAGAGGGCGGCAAGATGACGAGACGCGGCAGACGCAAGCGCAACGACATCCTCCAGGGAACGCTGGCGATGCTCGTCTTGAAGACCCTCTCCGTGTGCGAGGCGCTCCACGGCTACGCCATCACCCAGCACATCCAGCAGGTCTCGGACGATCTGCTGCGGGTCGAGGAAGGGTCGCTCTACCCGGCGCTCCACCGCATGGAGCAGGAGGGGTGGCTGAAGAGCTCCTGGGGGACGACCGAGAAGAACCGGCAGGCGCGCTTCTACGTGCTGACGGACGCCGGCCGCAAGCAGCTCGCCACCGAACAAGAGACCTGGGCGCGGCTGACCGAAGGCGTCGGCCGCGTGCTGGCCTTCGACGGACCCTGAGGAGAGAGCCATGGCCTGGTATCACCGCGTCTGGAACGTCGTCCGCCCCGAGCGGCACTCGCAGGAGCTGGACCGCGAGATCGAGTTCCACCTGGCCGAGCGGACCGATGAGCTGATCGCCCAGGGGATGGCTCCGGAGGAGGCGGCGCGCGAGGCCGCGCGGCGCTTCGGCAACCCCATGCTCCAGAAGGACCGCACGCGCGACGTCGACGTGTTCGTCTGGCTCGAGTCGCTCGTGGCCGACGTGCGCTACGCCCTCCGCGGCCTGCGCCGCAGCCCGGTCTTCACCCTCGTGGCGGTGCTCTCGCTGGCCCTGGGGATCGGCGCCAACACGGCGATCTTCAGCCTGACCAACGCGCTGTTGCTCCGCACGCTGCCGGTCCGGGAGCCGGACGCGCTGATGCAGATCACCTTCGGCGACGGCGGCGAGACGTTCACCAACCCGCTGTGGGAGGAGATCCGGGATCGGCAGACGGTGTTCTCGGGGGCGTTCGCCTACGGCCAACGGGCGTTCAACCTGACCACCGGCGGCCTGGTCCGGCGCGCCGCCGGGGCCATGGTCAGCGGCGGCTTCTTCCCGACCCTGGGCGTCGTGCCCGAGGCCGGACGCCTGCTCGATTCGTCGGACGACGTCGCCGGGTGCCCGGCCGTGGCCGTGGTCAGCGACAGCTTCGCCCGGCGCGAGTACGGCGGCGCCGGCGCGGTCGGGCGGACCCTGTCACTCGACGGGCAATCCTTCCCGGTGGTGGGCGTCATCGAGCCGTCGTTCACCGGGGTCAGCGTCGGCGCGCGGATGGACGTCTACGTGCCCCTTTGCACCGTGCCCCTGTTGGAAGGCAAGCCGGAGATCCTCCAGGAACGCTCCACGTGGTACCTGAGCCTGCTCGGGCGCTTGAAGGACGGCGTGACGCCGGACCAGGCCAAGGCGCAGCTCGGCGCGGTGGCGCCCGCGGTCCTCCGCGCGACCCTGCCGGAGCGCTGGAGCAAGGACAGCCAGGCGCGCTACCTGGAGCGGACCCTGGACGCGCGACCCGCGGCGACCGGCCTCTCCGACGTGCGGAGCCGCTACGGCCGGGCGCTGGCGATCCTGATGGGCGTGGTCGCCCTGGTGCTCCTGATCGCCTGCGCCAACATCGCCAACCTGCTGCTGGCCCGGGCGGCCTCCCGGCGCGAGGAGAGCGCCATCCGGCAGGCCCTGGGCGCAGGCCGGGCCCGCCTGGTCCGGCAGCTCCTGACCGAGACGGTGGTCCTGTCGCTGCTCGGCGCGGTGCTGGGAGCGCTCTTCGCCGGCTGGGCCAGCCGGCTGCTGGTGAGCTTCCTCTCGACCGGCGAGCGGCCGATCTGGCTCGACCTCTCGCCCGACGGCCGGGTGCTCGCCTTCACCCTCGCCGTGGCCGTGGTGACCGGCATCCTGTTCGGCCTCGCCCCGGCCTGGCTGGCGGCCGGCGCCGACCCCGGCACGACCACCCGCTCCGCCTCCCGCGGCCGGATCCGAGGGGGCACCCGGCACCGCGCCGGCAAGCTGCTGGTGCTGGGGCAGGTGGCCCTTTCGCTGGTGCTGGTGACCGCTGCCGGGCTGCTGGTCGGCAGCTTCCGGACCCTTTCCACCCTCGACCCGGGATTCCGCCGCGACGGCGTCCTGCTGGTCAACGCCGACTTCACCAACACCGGCTTCGACGACGCGCAACGGACCGTCGCGCGCGGCGCCATGCTCGACGCGCTGCGCGCCCTGCCGGAGGTGGAGTCGGCCAGCGTGTCGATGATCACGCCGGTGAGCGGCATCATGTGGAACGAGGACGTGGTGACGGACGGCTTCACTCCCAAGGACCGCGACGAGCCCCTGGCCTACTTCAACACCGTCAGCGACGACTACTTCGAGACCCTCGGGACCCCGCTCCTCACCGGGCGCGACCTGACCACGACCGACGACGACGCCGCGCCGCGGGTCGCCGTGGTCAACCAGGCGTTCGCCGACAGGTTCTTCGGCGGCGCGAGCCCGCTCGGCAAGACCTTCGCCACCCGGTCCGGCGACACGACGAACGACCCGGTGACAGTGGTCGGCGTGGTCGGCAACGCGAAATACACGTCGCTGACCGAGGACCCACCCCCGACAGTCTACCTACCCTTCGGCCAGGGCGACGTCTTCGGCACCCGCCGGACGTACGCACTCCGCACCAGCGCACCGCCCGCTGCCCTGCTCGGTGCGATCAAGGACGCGGCGGCGCGGATCAACGCCGGGATCACCCTCGAGGTCAAGCCCCTGTCCGATCAGCTCTCCTCGTCGCTCACCCGCGCACGCCTGCTCGCCACCCTCTCCGGGTTCTTCGGCGGCCTCGCCCTGCTGCTGGCGGTGATCGGCCTCTACGGCACCCTCTCCTACGCCGTCACCAGCCGCCGGGGCGAGATCGGCGTGCGCATGGCGCTCGGGGCGACGGCGCGGGAGGTGATCCGCATGGTCTTCTCCGAGGCCGGCCTCCTGATCCTGGGCGGCCTCGCCCTCGGCGCCGTGCTGGCGCTGGCGACGACCCGCCTCCTCGCGACCTTCCTCTACGGCGTCGAGGCGACCGACCCGCTCACCCTCGCCGTCGCCGCCGCCGTCCTGGCGGCCACCGCCCTCGGCGCGGCCCTCCTCCCCGCCACCCGCGCCGCCGCCGTCGAGCCGATCGACGTGCTGCGCGAGTAGGACGAGCGAGCTCACCCCGGCGCCAGCGCCCGATCGAAGGCCTGCCGGGCAGGCAGACCGAAGCTCCGGTGAGGCGCTCCGGTGACGCGAGCCGCACCGGAGCGTTTACAACCGACGGTGCTACGGAGTTCTACGGCAGGAAGCCTGTCCGGTCCTGACGCCCGGACAGATCGTCCGTGCCCGCGGGCACCGCGTCCAACTCGTAGGTCTCCAGCTCGCCGGTGCTCAACTGCTGGATCTCCACCACCACCCGCGACAGAGTGAAGCGGACGATCGTCGGCCACAGGTGCCCGTTCGGGCGCGGGCCGAGAATCCGGAGGAACAGCTCCGAGCGTCCCGGCACCGCACCCACTCATGCAGACCGTCTCCGGCTGGCAGTTGAGTTGACGCACCCCGGCGATGGTCGGCTCCGGGGTTGCCGATGGTGACTCGGAGCTGGAAATCGGGGTAGGCCGGATCGACGAAGAAGCCCGACGACGGGGGCGGCGGAGGGGGTGGGAAATCGCCGGCACAGGTCCGTCGCACCCGGTACCCATCGACCGATTCAACCCGGGAGATCGCCATGGACCTGTGCCGTACCCCTCGGACCGCCCGCCCTCTCTGCGCCGTGCTGTTTCTCGCCGGCTTCCTCGGAGCCACGCTACAGGGCTGCTGTGGCTTCAGCTTGTGCTCGTACAAGGCCCTGACGGCCGACGACATCGACGAAAGGTCAGATCAGGCTGCCGCGGCAATCACCTTGAGCGATCCGCAGATCTACTCGAGGGAAACACTGGTCAACGACCGCAAGCGAGAGGCCGAATACCTCTCCACGCTCATCACCGCAAGCAAGGACGCCACCTTCGAGCCCCAGATCAAACGGGACCTGCGCCTTCTCACCTCGACGGTGGTCGCCCTCCAGGCCGCCTACGACCCACTCGCCGGGCGTCAGGCAACACGCGAGGACGAGTTGGACGACCTCAAGCAGCAGACCGAGGTGGCGAAGCAGATGAAGATGCTCGCCGAGGCGCAAGCGGAGCTGATCGAGGCGAAGTAACGCCTCGACGAGATCGAGCAGCACGAGCAGGCGGCGATCGTGGCCGGTGCGGCGTCGGATCAAACAGGTCAGGGAAACGGCGGTGACCAGAGCACCGGGACGGACCAGACCGCCGACCAGGGTGGGGAGCAGAGCACGACCATGAGCGACGATGGCTCGGGGGGCAATGGCGACGATATGTCCACGCCTACAGAGGACGATTTCGACCTCAAGAAGCTCCGGGTGAATGTCACCTCGCTCCAGACGCTTGTCGATTCACTCCTGAAGACCACGGATATCCGCCAGGCCAATGTGAAAGCGACCCCGCGGGAGGATTTCCGTGATCGCCAAGCCTATCGGGCAGAGCTACGCAACGCCCTGGCAGAGGTGGAGCTCGACGACGCCCACGACCTGGGGCAAAACTCCCTCTATCGGCTCCAGTTCCACGCAACCGTCCTGCCGGGGGCGCACCAGCGCCAGATGGGCGTCGCGCGGCTGACCCTCGAGCCGCCGGAGCTGAGTCAGGACGACGTCCTCGAGCTCTACAAGACCTGGCTCGGGCACGTCACCTACCGCCTGAACCAGCCGGCTGCCGGTTCCCTCCAGCACGATCAGTCGTATCTCCTCATGGGCATGGGCTTGGAACGTTCGCTGTTTCACTCGACCAATCTGAAGGTCCGCGAGGGAGACCCTGATGTGTTCGTCGCCCTGCCGCCGAGCATCTACGCAGAGTGGAAGCAGGTGACCGAGAGAACCTGCACCGCCCCGGGCATGCCGACCAACCCGAATGCGCCGAAGGCCTGCACCTGTCTCCGACCCGGCGCGGCGGAGGACTGCCCGGATCTCGAGGTCATCAAGGACAAGATCGATCGGGCTCTACGGTTCGTCCGCGCGGTCGAAGAGGACAGCCGGAAGCTCCCCGCGCTCGGCGCGCGCTGTGAGCCGCACCGCTGCTCAGAAGCCCACAAGCACTGGCAGTTGCTCCAGGACCTAGCCGCAATCGAGCCGTTCATGTCCGCCAGCCTGCGGGGGCTCGGGGATCTCGGCTCGATCGACACCGAGACCGCGAGCTACATGAGGGAGCTGATCAAACAGATCGTCGATGGTGCCGACACCCTCGACCGGCTCAGGTATCGGTTCCTCGAATCCTGCCGTGACTGCCGGGAGGGGCTCGGCAGCGCAGCGTCCACCTCCTCGCAGGCCGCCGCAGTACCCAAGTCGTTCCGAGAGGCCGTCGTGAGGCCGTGCGCCGACGCCAAGGCGCACTGCCGGCCGCTGGCGCCCGGCATCGTCAAGCAACCTCTGGGCGTGGCCCACGGCGGTGCCGACGTCTATGCCACGGCACCGGTCGAGCTGGCGCAGCAGATCTCGACCACGTCGAGCGCGGTCCGCTCGTTCGAGTCCGCGGTGGCACTCGCCGCATCCCTTCCGACCCGTGGCCTCAAGGCCGCGGCGTCGCTCAAGCGCCTCCGCGCGACCCGGTCGGACATCGAAGCGCTCGAACGCCTGCCCCTGGTGGTCGGCTTCGCCGAGCGCCGGACGCGTCCGCCGGCTCCCTACAAGCATGAACGCAACACGAACAAGCCCTGCGCCCGTCGGCACTCCTGCGAAAAGCGCAACACGGTCGCCAAAGATCCCGACAACAGAGTCGACCCGTTGCTAGAACCCTGGCCGGCCAGTGAAGACCCCCAGTTCGGCTGGGTCTTCGGGCCCCAGGCGACCCTCGATGGCAACCAACGGAGCCTCCGGCTCCGCCGGCCGGTGGTCAACTATCCGGTCACCGTCGACCTGTCGATCCCTGGTTGGTGGCCCCGGGTCCGGCTCATCCTGGAAACCGCTTGGGTCGCGAACTGGCATGCCGGAGACGTCATCGCGTCGGTCGGAAACAAGTCGGGCACCAGAATTACCCACTTCCCCGTCTACCTGCCACTCAACCGCGCCGACCTGGACGGACTGACCGAGTACCTCGCCCAGAAGACGGTCGGCGGCGCTCTGCCCTACACCTCCATCGCCGCTGTGTCTCCGAAGTCCATCACGACCTGCCGTGACGACGTGACCTTCCTTGTTTACGGTACCAACGTCTGGCGTAGCTCGGTGGCCTATCTCAACGGTCTCGAATCGGGACCGATCCGCGTGCTCCCGGACATGGCCGGGGTCGCGGTGACTTTCACCGGCCTCAAGAAGGGACTGCCACAAATCCCCAGCGCCGGTGGAAAGGCCCGCCTCACCCTCTGGACACGCAACGGTGCTTCGTCCAAGGAGGTCACCGTGGTCGACCCGAAGGCCGCCGGGCTCGCCTGCGGTCAGCCGGAGAAGTCGGGCCTGAAGCTCGCCCTCGCCCGGCATGCGCTCATTGGGCCTGAGAGAAGCGCAACGGGTAACGGAAAGGGCACGAAAAACAAGAAGGACAAGAAGGGCGGCGACGCGGGACCGAAGACGACCGGGGAGGCCGCGGTGCGGATCATCCAAGGTGCCTTGCCCCCGGGCTATTACCACCTGGGCATCTTTGCCCGGCCCACCAAGCCGCTCACCGATGGTGCGATGCGCGAGTGGAGCCCCAAGGTCGACAAGACGGCGACGCCTGATGAAGAGAAGGCCGGCGACAAGACCGTGCACGTGGTCAAGGGCCCTCTCGACCTGAGCATGCTGGATCTCGAGACGGGCGACACGCTGCAGATCTCGTTCGTGGTCACGCCGGCGCCCAGAGCGGAAGGTAAGCGCTATCCGGTCGACGGGAAGCTCGTCTTCTACGAGATGGAGGAGGAGGCGCAGATTCAGGTGAAGACCACGAGCCTCAAGGTTCTCGACACGATCGATCTCTTGCTGCCATATCGCTACGACATCGCCTACCCCGACCTCCACAGCGGCAAGGCGACCTTCGGGATCGAGACCGATTCACTCGGCGCCTACACGCTGTCGTTCGAGAACACGAAGCCCACGGATTTTCCGAAGGGCGACGCAAAGGACGACAAGAACCGGCTGCTCCACCTGCATCTCGAGCTGACCAAGAAGGACGGCTCCGAGGTGAAGGATGAAGAGCGCACCAAGTTCCTCGAAAGCTCCCACAACCTGACGGTGACCCTCCGCGGAGGCGCCGAGCTTCCCAAGGTGCAGGGGACCGTCATGCTGTACTCGAAGAAGAAGTGATCGTCACCCCGGCACCAACACCCGATCGAGGATCTGCCGGGCGATCGGAACCCGGTCGGGCAGAAGGAGGACGACGAGGATGGTCCGGACGGCGCCCGGTTCCGCATCGCGGAGCGCCTCGGCCATGGCGTGGAGCGACCGATCGTAGGGGAGGTCGGCGTGACCGGTGCCGAAGACGGGCAGTGCCAGGCTCGCGCAGCCTGCCCGGTCGGCCTCGCGCAGGGCGCCCTCCACAGAGAGCCGTACCGCCTCGGCCGTCGCGTGGTGCAGCCGATCGCTCGCCACGCAGTGGATGATCAGCCGGTGGGGCGGCTCGCCGCCGGGGGTCGCACAGACGAAGCCGACCGGTAGGTCGCTCTCGCCCGTCCTCTCTGCCTCCTCGGCGGCGATCGCCTCGAGCTGTCGTCTGAGCCCCCAGCCGGTCTCCGCCAGCACCGAGCGACCCGTCCCACCCCCCATGCTGAGCCGGGGGTTGGTGGACGTCGCGATCGCTTCCGCGGGAGCCTCGGTGAGCTCTCCGACGAACAGGGCGACCTCGAGCCCGCCGCCGCCGCGCCACCGGTGCTCGGCGGTCGGCTCGGCCCGCTCAGAGGGCCGGGTACTCCGGCGGAGCAGACGATCGAGAAAGCGCGGCAAGCGGATCACCAGTTCGAAGACGGGGACCTACTCGCACACCCTGCGCTGGTGGTGGCAGGTGAGCTCATCGGTCATCGGCTCGAGCTCGCCGGAGCGGTACGTCTCCAGAGCCGCGGCGACGTCCGGGACCGCGGCGAGGAAGACTTCGAGGCCCTGATCCGCCAGGCGAGCGAGGGCGCGGCGCCCGAGGCCAGAGCACAGGACCGCGTCGGCCGCCAGCGGATCGAGCTGACGGGCCGCGTCGCACCGTCCGGGCTGGTGGTGCGCGTGGTCGTTCCCGACGGTCTCGCACCGGCCGCTCTCCGTGTCGACGACGGTGAAGAACGGGGCGCTTCCGAAGTGAGGGGACAAGGCGGCCGCGAGCTCGCGGTCATCCAGCGTGGGGATACACAGTCTCATGGTGATCTCCTTCGGCGATGAGCAGGGCGGACGACGACAGCAGCGCGCCGACCACCTTGGCTCGTCCGGACTTGAGGAGCCTCTGCACCGTACCCCGCGAAACACCCATCCGCGTTCCCGCAGTCATCTGATCCAGGCCTTCCTGGTCGCACAGCCTCATCGCTTCCAGCTCGTCCAGTCGCAGCCGGATCGTCTCGAGACGGCTCATGGGTAGGCTGCGCGGCTTGAAGACCCGATCGCCTCGAAAGCGACGGCAGCGGCGGGGTTTGGTTGGTCGGGGCATCGGATCAGGGCTCCTGTTTCGTGCATATGCACAATACTCCGGGTGGGAGGCAATGTCCAGGAGAACCTGTCAACTCACTTCGATGCCAGGAGGTCCGCTGACGGCTGGTGGATCGAGACTAGGATCCTGTTGGCCGCCAGAGGCAAAGGAGCTGGAGAAGCACCATCAGGAACGCCACACCGTCGAGCACTCCGAGCACGGCGACGGTCCGTCGGAGCATCACCGTCACCTTGCTCCGCGGGATATTGGTCCCACCCATGGCCGCCGTCGTATGGAGCCCCCGCGCGCCCAGGCCGAGCGCAGCCTGGACGCGGCGCAGGCTCTCTCGCGCGTTCCGGTAGTACTCGTGCTGCGACGAGATGATGCGGTGCCCAAGCCATGCCGTCACGATGCCAGCTCCGAAGACTGCGCTTGCGACGATCTGTGCGGCCGTCGACGAAGACCGGCCAAGGAGGCTTCCACCCGCGACGAGGACGGCCAGATTGAGTGCCAAGAAGTACTGGCTGCGCTTCCAGTTCAGCTCGACCTGGAAACGGTACTCGGCGACGTGGACTTGGTGAAGCGCTAGCAGCTCTTGCCGGTCTGTGGGCAGTGGCTGCTTGTCGTCGGAGGGGTCCTTCGCGAGCTCGCGGTCCTGACGATCTTCGGACACGGCGCCTAGTGTAGCGCCGCGCCCGAGGTCACCTGACCTCTGTAGAGACCGTACAGGTGACGAAACGTCCCGGTGAACGTGTCAGGGGCTTCCGCCAAAGCCCGGTCAATCTCGTCTCGATGCCAGTAGCGAAGCGCCTCGACATGGTCCGGCTCGCAAATCTCCGGCAGATCGGTCTGTTCGATTCGACAGAGAAAGAGGGCGATGAACTTGGTGCTCTCTCCGTCCCGCATCCTCGTCACCGTGAAGCGCTCGAGCGCCAAGCCCAGTCCGAGCTCCTCGAGCAGCCTGCGCGTCGCGGCGGCCTCGTAGGTCTCACCACTGTACAGGTAGGCGGCCACCGACGACCCCCATTGCAACGGGTGCCGCTTCCGGTGGTGTCCAAGCTGCTGAAGGAGAAGGCCTCGGCCCGAGAGGAGCCACACGTGGGCAACCCGAAAGCTCTTCCCTTCTTCGAGAGCCCGGCCCCGTTCAATCGTGCCGACAGGACGGTCGTAGTCATCGACGACATCGATGAGGGACGTTGGAGCTGGAGCCGACATGGATGGGTAATTTTACCCGTCATCGCACTTCGAATCAAGGACAAAGTGCTAGAGTCATTGGCTCTTGTCGAACTTAGTGGGCGACTTTCCCCATGACCTTGCCCTTCGAAGGCTTCAGGATCTACAGGATGGACCGGCACCGGATCCATCTGCCGAAAGAGATCTCGGATCTCCTCCCCTGGTACCGCGCGGGCAAGGAGTGCGACGCCCTCGCCATGCCGAGCCCGCACGGCGGGCTGATCGTCCTGTCACCGGATGCGAAGAACGAACGGGACGCCGACCTCAAGCAGTTGGAAGAGATGGGCCCCTTGACGCCGGAGCTCCTGGCATCAGAGGACCTCGCCAGGGCTCTCCATCTGAGGTTGAGCTGGAGCGTCCGCATCGGCGCCGACGGGCGGTTCACGCTACCGAAGGGCGTTCGAGAAGGGCGCCTACTCCCCGCCTCGCCCGACGCAGCGGTCGCCGTAGTTGTGGTGCTGGGAGCGATTCAGATCTGGGGGCTGGACGACCTCCCGGATGCCGCGCGGAGACTTGCAACGAGCTACCGACGCCCGTAGAAAACGATCGGGCGCTGCATCCCCCGGGGCGATGCGGCAGATAGACTGGTTCAAGGTTCACGATGCCCCGGCCGTACTTCAAGAAGCGCATCCACGAGCTCGAAGAGATCTTTGCGGGCGCCAGGGGTGACCGCCACACGCTCACGACTCTTCAGCAAGAGCTGGCACACCGGTCAACTCGCCGAGCGGTTGCCCTGTCCGAGAGAGTGAAGCTCGCCCTCGAGAAGGCATCATCGGGATCAGGAAAGCAGGATATTGAGGCGGAGAAACGAGAACCCAGGGCCCGTCCACTGAGGCCGAAGACTTCGTCCCGGGTGACGAAGCCGCCCTCACCTCTCATGCCCGTGGCCAAAGAACCAGAAACTCCTGCCATGCCGGTTCCGCTCCAGCCAAAGAGAGCCTCGAGCACATTGAGCACGCCGGCGTCGGCAGCGGATGCCGATGCTCTGTTGGCGGCGTGGATCACGCTGGAGGTTCTGGAGCCTCAGGCTCTCCCGACACCGCAGGAGCTGGAAGCTGTGGGCCGTCAGATGGTCCGGGCCGACGAGCACGCCGAACCGTGGATGGAAGCGAAGTACGGTCCGAAAGGGCG
This sequence comes from uncultured Acidobacteriota bacterium, assembly GCA_963843755.1. Lineage (GTDB taxonomy): Bacteria > Acidobacteriota > Thermoanaerobaculia > Multivoradales > DATKCC01 > CAWJLS01. Next base: position 54,615 of record CAWJLS010000004.1, on the reverse strand, counting down.
GCAACGAGCTGTCTACTGGTTCGTCCACCTCGGAGAGCTCGACCTCTCGAAGGTGACGCACAGGCTGCTCGAGCTGTTTCCGGATGAAAGCCCGGAGAAACCACGACCGATCCGCGGCACGGCTCCGCTGGCCGTCGTGGTCCTGGACCAAGCGGGCCGACCTGTCGAGGGCAAGACCTTTGTGTCGAGCTTCGCCTGGGGCTACGGGATGGTCCGGGCCGGCGAGCTTCACGGTTTGGCGGACTTCCGGGAGGAGGAGCAGCTCATCGGTGAAGAGCTGGAGCGCCACCTCCTACGGATGAACGAGGACGGAGAAATCTTGCCGGCCGGCGCCGATGACTTGGCCCGCGCCACCCACTGGATGGTGAATCGTCTCCGGTTGCCAGCCGAAGAGGTCAGGTTTGCTCCAGTCTCCGTGCGCGTGCCCATCTGGGGACGCACCTTCGATGCACCCGAGCCCGAGCTCCTCAACAGCTTCTTCCTGGACGACCTCAGTCGCGTCCGGGCTGCTCTTCGGTCAGGTGATTCGGGGCAAGCCTTGACCGCCTTTCTGAACGCTCGGCCACGAAGAGAGCGAGTAGACGTCGTTCGCGACCCCGCGATCATCGACGAAACGGTCTCCCCGGAGCGCATTCCACTCTCTCGCTGGCCGGTCCGTGGCCGCTACCCGCTGGTCCTGATGCAGCAGGCGGCAGTCAATCACGCGACCCACGAGCTTTCCGAACATGGACTGGTCGGCATCAACGGGCCGCCGGGGACCGGCAAGACAACGCTTCTACGGGACGTCGTCGCCAAGGTCGTCCTGGACCGAGCGATCACCATGGCGGGCTACGACGACCCCGAGGAGGCCTTCACCCACGTAGCCCCGATCGCCGCCGGCCATCGCTTCCTCCACCTTTACCGACTCGACGAGTGCCTCTTGGGACATGAGATCGTCGTGGCCTCCAGCAACAACAAGGCGGTCGAAAACATCAGTCGCGAGATCCCGGGGATCGATGCCATCACGGATGAGCTCGACCCACCGCTACGTTACTTCGCAAGCATTGCAGATCGCGTGCTCCAGGGAGGCAAGAGCCGCAAGCCGACGGAAACCGGCCTCGCCTGGGGGTTGGCCGCTGCGGTCTTGGGAAACTCGGCCAACCGCCGGGACTTCATCGATGCCTTCTGGTGGGACCAGGAGAGGAGTATGCACTCCTACCTGCGGGGCATCATTGATGGCTGGGAACCCGAGGCACCTGAGCGGCTATCTGGGGAGCAGCAACCCGAAGAGGCTGATGGAGACGGCGAAGAGGGGGGTCCGCCGGAGGTCCTCGTCCTCGAGGAAGCTCCCAGAGACCGTGCCGAAGCACTGGTCCGCTGGCATGCAGCCAGGAGCCGTTTTCGAGCTGCCCTGGCGCGAGCAAAGGAAGAAAGAGGCCGACTCGAGACCGCGAGGAAGGCTCTCCTGGAGCGGTCGGGCGTCGAGCGCTCCCTCGAACAGAGCGGCGCCGCAATCGAGTCCCTCCGAGGACGGCTCGGCGAGGTGATCGATCGCGAGACATCGCTCGACCAGAAGCTCCAGAAGGCACGCCAACGGAGCCGAGAGGCCGCGGGAGATCGCGATGCTTGCCAGAGCTTGCGACCCGGGTTCTTCGCCCGTCTCTTTCGAACCCGCTCGTTCACGGAGTGGCGAGAGCGCATGGCGGCAGCGGTGGCCGCGACGCAGAAGGCTCGGGACACTGAACTGGCTGCCGAGGACGCATGGCAGGCAATCTGCGCCGAGCGGGATCATCTGGAGCGTTCGCTACGGCAACAAGAGAACCATCGAGAGGCTCTCAGGCGACGGCTCGAAGAGATTCGGGCCGTCCTCGTTGAAGCCCGGGAGGATCTCGGCGCACACTTGCCCGACCAGCGCTTCTGGTCCCTCCCCGAAGAGGAGCGCCAGAAGCTCTCACCCTGGCTCAGCCAACGGTTCCAGGATGCTCGCGACGATCTCTTCTGTGCCTGCTTCGCGCTCCACCGCTCCTTCATCGACGCCGCGGCGCCGCGCCTCCGCCACAACCTGGGTGCCGCCATGATGCTGCTCAAAGGCCGGAAGCTCTCCGAACGGCAGGAGCCGGCGAGGAGGTCGATCTGGGCGAGCTTGTTCTTCGTGGTTCCGGTGATCTCCACGACGTTCGCATCCGTGTCGCGCATGTTTGGGCCGCTCGGGCGTGAGCAGCTCGGATGGTTGCTGATCGACGAAGCAGGACAGGCCGTCCCGCAGGCGGCTGTCGGTGCCATCTGGCGAGCGCGCAGGGTGATCGGTATCGGTGATCCGATGCAGATTCCTCCGGTGGTGACCATGCCACAGCGGCTGACGAACGCGATCATGGCCGAGTACAGAATCGACCCGGACGCCTGGGCTGCGCCTCGCGCGTCCGTCCAGTCACTGGCCGACCGGGCGAGCTGGTTCGGAACCACGTTGCTCCAAGAAGGAGGCGACGTGTGGGTGGGCTCGCCGCTCCGCGTCCACCGCCGCTGTCAACGGCCGATGTTCCGGATCTCCAACCAGATTGCCTACGACGGGCTGATGGTCCAGGCGACGCCTCCCGATCGGAGTCCGATCGGCTCAGTGCTGGGAGAGAGCGCCTGGTTCCACGTCGAGGGAAAGCAGCCAGGTCACTGGTCCCCGGCCGAGGGAGAGCTGGCGGCTCGGCTCCTCACTCGCGTGCTCGAAGCGGGCATCCTGGCACCGGACATCTTCTTCATCACCCCATTTCGCCTCGTCCGGGCCAATCTGCGCAACCGCCTGCACAGGGTCGTGAAGGAACACACGAGCCTGCCGGCGTGGCCGTGGGTCCACGAGAACGTCGGCACGATTCACACGTTTCAGGGCAAGGAGGCTGAGGCTGTGGTCCTGGTGCTCGGCGCCCCGTCGCTGCAGGCGGCGGGTGCACGCTACTGGGCGGGCAGCGGACCCAATCTCCTGAACGTTGCCGTGAGCCGTGCCAAGCGACGGCTCTATGTCATCGGCAATCGTGACCGCTGGCGAGATGCGGGGGTCTTCCGAACGCTGGCAAACCACCTCTCGAAACAGCGCCCCACCTGAGGCGCCGGGGCCGGTCGATCAGCGCGTCAGTCCGCCGCTTCCGGGTCCTGTGGATCGTCTCGCCCGGGCTCGAACGGCAGCTCCGCCCGCGCCCCCGGCTTGCCTTCGAGCGGGTTCGCGTAGAGCCGCCGGGTCGGATAGGCGAGGTCGATCCGGTCCTCTTGGGCGAAGGCGTCGAGGACCGCTTCCCAGATGCGCTCGGTGAGCCCGCGGCGCTCGCGCACCGGTGAGATGAAGCGCAGGGTCAGGAGCACGCCGCTGTCTTCGACGCTGGTATAGACGGTCGGCGTGAGCAGGCGGTAGAAGATCAGGAACTTCCGCGACGCGCGATGGACCGCGGCCCGGGCCTCGTCGACCACGCTGCCCGCCTGCTCCTCGACCACCGCCCGCAGGATCTTCTTGGCCCGCCGCCAGTCGCTCTCGAAGGTGACGAGCACGGGGATCTCGTGCCAGATGTAGGGGAACTCGGCCGTGTAGTTGGCCAGGGGGTCGGAGAAGACCCTGGCATTGGGCACGTGGATCACCCGGCCGGTGCTCTGGTCCGCGTCGACCCAGCCGCCGATCTCGAGCAGGGTGAACTGGAACAGGCGGATGTCCACCACGTCGCCCCGGTGCTCACCGACCTGGATGCGGTCGCCGACGGTGAAGGGGTGACGTAGGAGGATGAACGCCCAGCCGGCCGTGTTGGCGACCAGGTCGCGCAGGGCGATCGCCAGGCCGGCCGACAGCAGGCCGAGGAAGGTGCCCATGTTGCGGACCGCATCGAGCCAGATCTGGCCCAGCAGGAGGAGCCCCAGGATGAAGGCGGCGTAGCCGGAGCTCTTCGACCACTGGTAGCGGGCGCGCGGGTCCTCGATCCTCCGGCCCGCCATCCGGAGGACCAGGCGCCGGACGAGCCAGAGCGCCACGACCGTCAGGACGCTCAACAGGATCTTGAGCTGGGTGTCCGGAGCGACCCCGACGGCCCCGTGGACCATCTCGCTCAGCCGGTTCGCCACCTCGGCCGCCACTGGAGCCTGTGCGCTCATCGCGGCCATGATACCGGCGGCGACGCCCGATCATGGCCGCGAGCTGTAGCTCACCGACGGCACGTCACGGCATACAGTTCCGCTCGGCGACGTGGTTCCGGGACCGACCCCGAGGTTCCGCGACGGACGCCCTCGGTCCGTCGCCCAGGTGGGCACCCGCATCTTCTTCCCGGCCGAGACCAAGGAGCTCGGCCGCGAGCTCCGGGCCGTCGACGTCTCCGAGCCGCCGTCGCCCCCGCCGCCCTTCGACACCTGGATCGAGTCGCCCCAGGTCCCGGGCTTCCGCCTCCAAGACCGGGCGGGCTTCTCACCCTGAGCCGGGCCGCAAGAGCGGAGCTCCGGCTCGGCATGGTCGCCGATGGCCGCTTCGGCTTCCTTACCATCCGCACCGGACCCTCCCCCCGAACCACCACGTCCCGGCGCACCTCCACCTCGCCTTCGAGAGCCCGAAGCACGGCCGGCAGTGGTCCGCTCCCTCCGCTTCGCCGACGACTTCCTGCTCTCCGAAGTCGAATCCCACGAGCACTCACCGGACGATGTCTGCCGACCCACGCCCGGTGGCCAGAGCCGCGAGACGCAATCTGAGACCCGAAAAATCAGCGCATGCTAAAGTCTTGACAGACTTTCGCCAACTCGTTCATGACGCACGATTGCCGAGAGGTTCTTTCGCCTCTCGGCAGAGGGAGTCTTTCGATCGATGTCCAACAATCCGAGCACCAAGTCCACCCTGTTCAATGAGTTCGTCGCCCAGGCGCAACCCATCTCCTGGAACTCTCGCACCGAGATGCAGCTCACCGAGTGGTTTCGGTGGCCGCCGGATGTGTTCGCCTTGGCATCGCTCGTCCTCGCCTGTAGTGGAGCGTACCGTCGGGCCGTTGCGCCGCAGGACGAACATTGGCCCAAGCCGGGATGGCCCAGGAAGGCGCAAGACACTGCCGAGATCTGGAGAGAGTGGGTCGCGAACGGTGCTGCCACGGAGGACTTCCCCCCTGCCGTCGCCGAGTACAAGAGTCGACTGGAGGCGCTGAGCAACGTCGAGGTCGATGATCTCTACGATCCCATCGCCGCGGACTCGTGGGACCTTTGCGTTGTCCTCCTGGAACTGCTCAGCATCGCGGACGAGACCATGCGGGGCGTCGGAATCTTCTTCGCTCCTCGGGCAACCTTGGAACTCGTCAAAGAAGGCCAGCACGTGGGGGAGAATATTTCGTTCTTCTATCTGCAGGCAAACTTCCTATTGACCCTTCGAGGCTCGTTGTCACGCATGCCCAAGTTCAGAGGAATCGTCCTCCCGAAGGCTCGCACGCCGCAGACGGGGCTCACCCTTCGATCGTTCTCCAACAACCTGACGTTTCATCAGACCGAAGTGGACGTGGCCTGGCGCAGCTTTCCCTGGTTCAACTCGGACGAGAACACGGTCAACTTGATGATTGTTCCGTGGCCATTCGAGGTTCCGGGACGCTCCTTCAGACCGATTCCTCATCCGAAAGCCCAGAGCCAGCTCGGACCCGATCGATATTTTCACTATGAGCCCGACGCCGAGAACAGCCTCGACGTCACGGCGCTGGTCGACACTCTCCGGCGCGCCAACAAGGAGGTCCGTCGGGTCCACATGCTGGTCTTCCCCGAGATGGCTCTCCGCCCCCCGGAGCTCTCGGCACTCAAGGAGGCCCTCGAGGAGCTGCCTCCTCTCGAGATTCCGATGATCGTGACCGGTCTAAGCGCGCCCTACAAGCTCAAGGGGGAAGAGTCCAACGGCGGACGAAGGGCGGAGCCGGAACCTGGAGAGGGAGCCGAGCACCGCAAGGACCAAGATCACTTCACACCCGGAGAGCATGCCGCCGGCTACAACCGTGTCGTCCTCTCCCTCTACTATGCCGGCAAATGGCACGATGTCCTCCAGGACAAGCATCACCGTTGGAAGCTCAATCAGGCACAGATCGAACAGTACAGCTTGGGAGGCATGCTCTCCGGCACGCGACACTGGTGGGAAGCGATCCAGATCTTCCGTCGGCGCCTGTCCGTGTTGGCGGCCAACTCCTGGCTCACCGTCTGTCCCCTCATCTGCGAGGATCTCGCGCGCTTAGACCCGGTGTCTGAGCTGGTCCGCGGGATCGGCCCGACGCTCCTTACGGCGTTGCTGCTGGACGGACCGCAACTCAAGTCCAGGTGGTCGGCCCGCTATGCGAGCGTCTTCGCGGACGATCCGGGCTCCTCTGTGCTGACCTTGACCTCCTTCGGAATGAGCCACCGGTCCACGATTCCGGGCCACGTCTCCGAAGAAGACCTCGAGAACGCCCGGAAAGGAGCGAACGTCATCGGCCTCTGGAAGGACCGCAAGAACTGGCACGAAATCCGGGTGACCGAACCCAAGGCTCCCGTCAAGGTCGTCACCATCGGCGCCGTCTGGGAGACGGAGAAGGCATTCGATGGGCGGGTCGACCAGGAGAGCTCTGCGGTCTTCGTCTTCCAGGGCATGTTCGACGAACGGCTCCGACGCGGTCTCACTGCAGAGGACGAAACGTGTTCGGAAGGCTCGCCGCCCGGGCACGACAGGTCGCACGATCGCGCCCCCGGCGCTTCTGGTCCCTGGTGGAGTCCTGAGCACGGAGAGGAGCAGCAGGCCGATGCTCGTGCAAAGAAGCTCGAAATCCTCTACATGTGCGAGCTCACGCTTCTCACGTTCTATACGGATGCCCTGGTTGACGCCGACTCGGTGGACCGTGCCCAGGAGCTTTCGTCCTGGTTCTCGGCGATCAACCGCCAGCCGGGTAACGGCGCGCAAGAGCCCTGGTCTGCGTTACAGAAGGAGATCATCGGCTGGTTGTCCCACAGCATCGAGACACGGGATCTCGTCCCTGAGGCGGTTCCCACTCCACAACTGCGACTGACGGTTGCGAGAGTGACCGATCTGGTGGTGGGCGCTCTCGAGAGCACGGCGGACAGCTTGCTCCCGCTGACGTACTGGACCGAGCTCAAGAGGCGCGCAAAGACGTCGATGGACGAGTCTTGCGCCATGATGAAAACCCAACCGGAGCAATACCGAGAGAGGATCGAGTCGATCGCCGAGAAACACGACGCACCATTCGCGGAAGTGGAGAATCTCATCGAGATCGGGCGCCTGGTCCTGATGGCTCCCCTGGCGGTTCTCTGGGCGGTGCACTCGCGCCTCTCTACGCGACGCCGATATGGCGTCCTCGAATTCGAAGGCGCCGATCTCATTCGACAGATCGAAGAGATCGCCAATCAGAGCGACTACCACGAGACCTACCGCACTTGGCGGAAGTCACTCCAGTCAGCGGAGGCGCCGACCGCCTGAACGGCGACGGCTCAGAAGGATTCGCCCCGGCTTAGTTCGAATCGGCCGTGGCAGGCGTCTCCTGCTCGCGCCCGGCCAGCTCGATGCCGGCGGCCTCGTCGACCGTGGTCAGGATCGCCCCGCCGAGGGCGAAGAAGACCAGGACGACGGCGATGCCGGCCCGCTGGGTGGCGAACATCGTGGTGAGGACGCCGAGCGAGAACGGGCCGAGGAAGGCGGTGGCCTTGCCGGAGAAGGCGAAGAAGCCGAAGAACTCGTTCTCTTTCGTCGGCGGCACGAAGCGCCCCAGGAGCGAGCGGCTCGCGGCCTGGTTCGGGCCGGAGAAGATCCCCACCAGGATGCCGGCGATCCAGAAGATCGTCTTCGACGGCGACACGACCGCCAGGAGCGAGGCGGCGAAGAGGCCGACCAGGGAGATCTGGATGGTCCGCTTGCCGCCGATCACGTCGTCGAGGAAGCCCATGGCGAAAGCGCCGAGCCCGGCGGTGACGTTGAGCACAATGCCGAAGACCAGGATCTCCTCGGTGGTGAAGCCGAACGTCCCCTGGGCGTAGATGGCGCCGAACGCGAAGATGGTCACCAGGCCGTCGTTGTAGAACAGGCGGGCGACGAGCAGGCGGACGACCTCGCGATAGCGCCGGACCTCGTGGAAGGTGTCGTAGAGCTGGCGGACGGCGGTGCGGACGATCGGCGTGCCTGGCGGCGAGACCCGCGACTTGTCCTCCTTGACCAGGAAGATCATCGGCAGGCTGAAGACGGCGAACCAGGCCGCCACCAGCAGGTTCGTGGCCCGGATGTTCTCGCCCGCCGCGGTGGAGAAACCGAGCCACGGCACCGCAGGCTGGACGAAGCCGAAGAGGGCGACCACCATGCACAGGAGGCCGCCGACGTACCCCAGGCCCCAGCCGTAGCCCGACACCCGTCCGATCCGATCCGGCGGGGCGACGTCCGGCAGGAAGGCGTTGTAGAACACGCCGCCCATCTCGAAGGCGATGTTGGCGACGACGAACCAGGTGAGCGCCTGGCCCACCTGCCCCGGCAGGGCGAAGTAGAGGACACAGGTGGCGCCGATGCAGACGGCCGTCGAGAGCACCAGCAAGAGCCGGCGGTAGCCGCCCCGGTCCGCCACCGCGCCGAGGATCGGCGACAGCACCGCCACCGCGACGGCGGTGACCGTGACCCCCCGCGACCAGAGCGCCGTCCCCAGCGTCTCGTCCGGGGCGATCCCCCGGGTGAAGTAGGTAGCGTAGATGAAGGTCACCACCAGGGTGGTGAAGGCGGAGTTCCCGAAGTCGTAGAGCGCCCACGAGGCGGTCGCCAAGGGGCCTTGCGTCTTGCCAGGCTTCTTGCCGGGCAGATGCGTCACCGACCCACCGCCCGATCCCCGACCGACGGCACGAGACCTTCCGGCACGACCCTGCTTCGATGGGGCGCTTCGAGCCCCCACAGGCACTGGTTCACTCGCGACCTCCCTTGTTGGGCGCGAGCATATCGTCCGGCGACGGCATCGGTCCCCGGGGGATCGCGTGGCGGTGTCGTACGGCCGAGAGGTTGCGGTGCTGGACTTTCGCCGCCCGGTGCGCAGTACGCGGTTCTGTCGCTGTCCGAACAGGCGGCGCCGGCCCCACCCCACCAGAGAGGGACAGGTCATCATTCTCCTGCTAGCGTCCAGTCGGCGGAGAAACTTGACCAAGAAGCCAATATATATCGTTTACTAGATATCTTTTAGGGAATTCAAGGAGGTACTTCCGTGGGCTCGTTGAGACTCTCCTGGGACGACTCCTTGCTGACAGGCGATCGGGCCGTCGACGTTCAGCACAAGTACCTCATCGACATCATCAACGAGCTCGCGGACGCCATCGAATCCGGCCAGGCCGCCTCCGCGCTCGGCAAGATCCTCAACCTCATCAAGTACTACGCCGAGTGGCATTTCGGTCGCGAGGAGCAATGCATGGAGCGCTTCCGTTGTCCGGCAGCGGAGACCAACATCAAGGCCCACGCCTATTTCATCGAGACGTTCGAGGGGTTTCAGCAGGAGTACCGGGCGAGCGGCGGCTCGGATGAGATCGCGCGCCGTATGTACACGACCTTGACGGACTGGCTGGTGGGCCACATCAAGAAGATCGACGGTCAGCTCGGAGGGTGCGTCCATGGCCAATGAGGCGACGCCGCTGCCGTTTCGCAGCATCCCGCCGGTGGCAGACCCCGGGCAGAGGCTCGACCTCCAACGCCTGGTCAAGGAGGCGTTCGCCCAGATCCCCGGCGTCGTCGGGGTCGGCTTCGTCGACCTCGCACAGGGGGAGTTCGTCGCGCTCGAGACGATCGGCCCCCACCCGCAGGACTTTCTGGCCTACCTGGCAGCCGCCACGAAGACCTACTTCGAAGGCGACTCGGTTCGGACGATCCAGGCAGTGCTCGAAGAAGCCTCCGGGGAACACGCCGATCGGAAGATCGAGGAGGTGATCGTCCGCTCGGCCCGGTTCATTCACGTCTTCCAACGACTCGCGCGAGATCCCCGTCTGGTGCTCAGCGTGGTCGCCGAGCGGAACACCAAGATCGGCCTGGTGCAGGCCGTGATCCGCCGGCTGCTCGCGGGGGAATGATCCCTTCATCTTGCTGAGAGGAAACCAAGAACCATGTCGAATCGCGCCATCGAAATCCAGACCATCTTGAGAGATCTCGTGTCCAGCACTCCGGACGTGGAAGGGGCGGCCGTGGTGAGTGCCGACGGCCTGGTGGTGGCCTCGGCCCTGTCCGCCGGCACCGACGAGGATCGCGTCTCCGCGATGGCGGCCGCGATGCTCTCGCTCGGGGAGCGCACAGCCAAGGAGCTGGCCCGGGGCGATCTCGAGCAGGTCTACGTCAAGGGAACCAATGGCTACATCGTGCTGATGAACGCGGGCTCCGAGAACATGCTGGAGGCGATCGCCGGCAGCGGCGCGAAGCTCGGCATGGTCCTCCTCGACATGAAGCGGGCCGCCGCGGCGCTCGCCAGGATGATCTGAGCCCGTGGAATCGCAAGCCGACGTGCTCAAGGACTGCCTGCTGTCGCTGGCTGTCCGGGTGAGAGAGATCCGTGCCCTGTCCCTCGTCGACGCACAGGGCCTGCCCCTGGTCTCGAGCCTCGGGCCCGGAGTGCTCGAAGAGACGATGTCGGCGTTTTGCTGCTCCATCTCGATGGCGCTCTCCCGGGCCCAGGGGGACTTCGAGATGGGCCCCATGTACGGCGCCCACTTCGTCGGCCGCGACCGCCAGATCTTCGTCACCCCGGTGACCGACGACGCGACCCTGGTGGCGATCGTCGACGCACAGGCGACACCGGCGACGATCACCATGCACCTCCTGGCCCTGGCCAAGCAGGTCGCGGTCTTGTTGGTCGCTCCGCGGGACGCAGCGTAGCGCCGACGAGTCGGCCACCGCCGAACGGGGTCGTCATCCGACGCCGATTCCCGGCCCTTGCCAAGGCTCTCGAACTGCAGCTCTCGAGTGCCTGCGGTACCATCGCAAGGTCGAATCGGAGAATCGGAACAAGCCCCCCGGGGACGTGCGAAACCCTACGAGAGAAGGGATCGGGATGGAGGTGCAGGAGTGAACCCTCGTCCGACGCGGAGCCTTCGCCGCCGGAATCTGTGGCTCGCCGGGCTGTGCCTGGTGTTGGCCTTCCTCGCCCCGACGACCGGAGCGGCCCGGGCGATTCCCGTCGCCGGCACCGTGCTGGACCAGAGCGGCGCCCCGCTGCAAGGGGTGACGGTGGCGCTTCACCCGGTGGTACCGGACCGGCGGACGATGGCGCTCGCGCTGGAGGGACGGGACCACGCGAGCCCGGGTGCGCGCACCACGACCGATCAGGACGGCCGTTATCGGCTCGAGGCCCCGGCTCCCGGCTTCTGGACGGTCGTCGTGCGGGCGGACGGACGGCTTCCGCTGGGGTATCGGCTGAGCCCGCTGGTCGAGCTTCCCGGCGCCGCGCCCGGCGTGGCGGAGCGCGAGCTCCCGCCGGTTCGACTCCCGCCTGCCACGTCGCTGGAGATCCAGGTCGTGGACGAGGACGGGAACGCGGTGAAGGGGGCGGTGGTCCAGGTGTCCAACCCGACCTTCGGGGAGGACGGGAACGCGCTCTTCCCCCGGGGATGGTGGCCGGTCAGGTCGCTGGGGACCGCCGGCCCCGACGGCCGCCTGCAGGCGCCCGCGGCCACGACCGGGAAGGTGACGCTGTTGGGGGGAGTCGGCGCGCTGCAGGGGGGGCTCGCTCTCGACGAGGCCGCCCGGGTCGGCCCCATCCGGCTGACTCTCGTGCGGCAGCCCACGCGCCCCGCCCGCGTGGCGGCTCCGGACGGACGTCCGGCGCAGGGCGCGCTGGCCTGGACGATCTGGCGGCCGCTGGGGCGCACCGACGCCGACGGGCGCGTCGACGTGCCGATGACAGCGCCGGGCTCGCACCGTCTGCAGGTCGCCACGGACGAGGGGCTGACCACTTCGGTCGTCATCCACCCGACCGGCAAGGCGTCGGACAGTCCGCTCTATCTCACCCTCCAGCCTCCTCAAGAGATCACCGGCCGCGTGGTGGGGCGCCAGAGCGGCCGGCCCGTCCCCGGCGCGCTGGTGTGGGCGAACGCAGAGGCCGGCAGCGCCGTCCGTAGCGATTCCGACGGTGTGTTTCACCTGCGCGTCGCGTCGGTCTCCTCCCTGTCCGATCTCCGGGCGGCGGCCTCCGGGTTCCGCATCGAGGGCCACCCATCCGGTCACCCGGACGGCACGGTTCCCCGAAAGGTCCTGCTTCAGATCGAGCCCACGACATGGCTCCAGGGGACGGTCGTCGACGCCGATGGTCGGCCCGTGGCGGGGGCCCGGGTGGGGTTGAACGCGTCCGGCGCCTCGGGGGCGGGGAACCGGGCGCCGCACTTCGTCGCCTGGACGGGGCCCCGCGGCCACTTCCTGCTCGAAGGGCTGGACTCGGAGCACGGCTACCGGGCCTGGGCCTCCAAGGAGGGCTATGCGGTCGCCGCCGCCGAGCTGCCCCCGGCACCACGCGGGGAGGATGGACGCCCGGTGCCGCCGCCTGCTCTCCAACTGGTCTTGGAGGGCTCCCGGAGACTGACCGGCCGGGTGGTCTTCGACAACGACCAGCCGCTCGGCAGCGCCCGGGTCGCCCTGATCCCCAGGGACCGCCTCGGAGACCCGGACCTCCGGCAGTTCCTCTCTCAGCTCACGGCGAGGACCGACAGCGAGGGCCGGTTCGCCTTGGAGAACCCGCCGCCGGTCCCCTCGCTCCTCGCGGTGGTGGCACCCGGGTTCGCAACCCGCGTCGTGCCCGACGTCGAGCCCTCTGCCGACGCAGCCGCAACCGACCTCGGCGAGATCGCTCTCGAGCTCGAGGCGTTGGTCCGGGGGCGGGTGGTCGATACGAACCACCGGCCGGTGGCGGGGGCGGACGTGCGGGAGGGCGTCGCCTCCAGCGCCTCCTGGCTGCGCGAGCTCCTGATCCCGTACCGGACGGAGGAGGGGAAAGCGGTCACCGGCGCCGACGGCTCCTTCTTCCTGGGGAGGTTCGCTTCGGAGGAGCCCGTCCTCTTGCGGATCACCAAGGCCGGCTTCGGGCCGCAGGAGGTGTGGGCCCAGTCGAGCCGGAACGGAGAGCCGCTCGAGGTCGAGCTCCAGCCGGTCGGACGGATCGCGGGGCGCGTGCTCGACGAGGCGGGCCGGCCGGTCGTCGCCACCGTTTCGCCCATGAGCTTCCACTGCGACGGCGAGCAGTTCCACTGGGTCGCCACCGACCAGGCCGGGAGCTTCGAGATCCCCGACGCCCCGCCGGGCCACCTCTGCCTCCAGGCCGCGGCGCGCGGCCACGCCAAGTCCGTCCCGCTGGAGCTGGACCTCGCCCCGGGGGAGCGACGCGACGGGGTAGAGATCGTCCTGCGGCAAGGCTTCGTGCTCAGCGGCCGGCTCCTCGACCCCGAGGGGAAGCCCGTCCAGGCTGCCCGGGTCTGGGCCCGTTCCGGCTCCCAGGTCGCGACCTCGGACGACGAGGGGCGCTTCTCCATCCCGGACGTGCCGTCGGGGACGGTGGAGATCGAGGTCGACCGGGAGGGGTTTCTGTCGATCATCCGGACGACCGAGCTCACCCCGGGAGGGCCCCCGGTGGAGATCTCGCTGCCGACGGCCGAGGTCGGTGGCGTCCTCCTGGCACCCGACGGCACCTCGGCGCCGGCGCGAACCGTCCAGATCCTGGAGCCGGGAAGCGAGTTGCTGGTCTCGACGGGCCGGCAGACGGTCACCGCGTCCGACGGCTCGTTCCGTTTTCGCGGAGTCGCCGACGGAACCTACCGTCTGGAGACCTTCGTCTGCGACGCTGCCTGGCGCCCTTGGCCCTTCCCGGAGCCGGTCGTGGTGAAGAACGGTCACTCGGTCACCGGCCTCGAGCTCCAGGAGCCGGACGCGACACGCGTCGAGTGCTCGGACAACTCCGGCGACCAGGCCGAGGAGGAGAGATGACCGGATCAAGATCCGCGCTGGCGTCGGCGCTCGCGCTCGGCGCACTGCTCGCGTTCGCCGCCGCGACGCCCGCCGCGGGTAGAGCTGGCGACCCGAACGGAGCGGGACTCCGCCTGCCGGCGCGGATCTCGTTGACGATCTCGAACGACCCGTCGAGGGAGCTCGACCTGTTCTGGATGGGCTCGTGCTGCGCGGTCAAGTCGCTGGACAGCGAGCCTCCGGAGACCTTCGGAACCGTCCCACCGCCGAAGGGAACGGGGCGCGTGTTTCACGTCCTCGAGATCGCCCGCTCGCGGATCCTGCTGTCGATCGAGGATCTCGACGAGCCTCCGTCGTCCGGGAGCCCGATCCTCGTCCGGGCGGACCTCAATCAGAATGACGACCTGGCCGACGACCCCCCCATTCGGTGCTTCCGAGACCATTCCTGCGGCCCGCTCCGGTTCGAAGCCCGCTACGACGGCGGCACCGCCCCGTACGCCGTCACCCTGCGGTACTTCGACCTCAGCGGTCACTCCTACCTCTGGTACTGGCGTGCATCGGCACTGGTCGGGACGGTCGCAGGCCGCAGGATCGCGATCGTCGACGACAACTCGAACGGGATGTATGACGACGACGACCTCGTGGCGTTCGACGCCGACGGCGACGGCAGGCTCGACGGCAGCCCCGAGGGCCGGGAGAGCTGGCGCCTGCCGAGCGCCATCCCTTGGGGTGACACCTTCTTCCAGGTAGCCGGCGTCGATCCGGTCGCGAACGTCCTCACGCTCGACCGGGCCAGGACGGTGGACACCGTCCATCACGTCGTCGACGAACAGAGCGGGAGCCCCGTCGGCGGCGCCCGGATCACCTACCAGCCCGGCTCCGTCTCCGCCGTCACCGATGCCCGGGGCGAGACGGTCGTGTCGAAGCTCGGCGGGCGACCGGACCTCGTCTCTGTGGTTGCGAGCGGCTACTGGGACAAGGTCTACGGGCCCAACCAACAGGCCGGCGAAGTGACCGAGACGATCCGGCTCGCTCCCGGTCCGTGCCCGGCCGACGGGGTGCGCTGGTGCGGCCGGGAGAGCCTCAGAGCGAGCTCGATGACCAACAGCAGCCTCGATCTCGACAGCGGCGTCGTGGGCCCTCGGCCGGGCGATGCGCCAGGAGCCTGGGACCTCGGCTGGTACGCGCCCCGTGGCGGGATGGAGCTCGCCGCGAAACAGAGCGCCCGCCTGGCGGTCCTGGACGCGGATTTCGACACCCTGACACGCGAAGACCTCAGGGACGTCTCCTTCGACGACACGCCCCTCCTGGCGAGCGAGGCGTGCAACGAAGCGTCGATCAAGGGGCCCACGTCCCCGGAAGGAGGCCTGCGGAGGGGCACGGTCCTGGCCGTCCGCACCCGAGAGGGACGGCTGGGGAAAGTCCGGATCGAGCGATGCGGCTTCGATCTGGAGCTGAGCTGGGTCCTCTACGAGGAGACGGAGGACGGTTCGGGCGACGCGGGCTCGGTCCCCACCCGGCCGCCTCGAAGGTGAGCCCCCGCCCCGCCTACTCCTCCAGGGAGAGGTCGGCGATGCGCGGAATGCCGAGGGGTGACGGCTTGAACCCGGAGACGCGGAGCGAGTAGACGTAGATCGTCGGGCCGTACATGAGCGGCAGGAGCGGCATCTCCTTGGCCACCGGCTCGAGCACGGCCGCCTTGTTCTTCTCGCTCGGATCGCGGCGGTACTGCTCGAGGGCCTCCTCGACCCCGTCGTGCCGCCACCGCGAGAGGTTGCCGTCGATCACAATTCGGCGGTCGGCGCAGGGGATCGCCTTCGGGGAGAGGAGCGCATAGAGGAAGTCCGCCGGATCGGCCGTGTCGGCGACCCAGCCGGAGAGCGCCAGGTCGTAGTCGCCCCGTTCGATCTCGCGGAAGAAGTGGCTCATGCTCTCCGCCTGGCGCACCGTCACCTCGATCCCCAGCGTCTCGAGCACCGCCACCAGGTGGTCCGCCACCGGCCGTGGATGGGGCAGGTAGGGGCGCGGGCCGTAGATCAGGAGCATCGACAGGTGGGTCGGGCGCGCGTCCCCTGCCTCCGCGAGGAGCGCCGCGGCCCGCTTGGGGTCGTGACAGACGCCGTCCCGCCAGGTTCCCATCAAGGGTGGCAGCAGCCCGGTGGCGGTGAAGACCATGGGGTTGCTGTAGGAGATCCGCGTAACCTCGGCGCGGTCGATGGCCTGGGCCAGGGCCCGCCGCACGCGGACGTCCTGGAGCGCCGGACGCTCGGTGTTGAAGTAGAGGCTGGCCGTGGCGATCCCGGGCTCGAGCCACTTGCGCACCCCCTTGAGCCCGGCGATGTGCTCGCGGGAGAGGACGTTCGAGAGCTCGACCTCGCCAGCCTCGATCGCCTGCAGCAGAGCCGTGGGCACGCCGTCGTCGTCCGGCGGGTAGGCCACGAACAGCACCTCCCCGATCTCGGGCGGCGTCGGGCGCTCCGGGTTCGTCACCAGGTGGATGCGCTCGGGGGTCGAGTCCGCGGCCACGCGGTAGGGCCCGGTGCCCAGGATCTCCCCGTTCCGGCGGAGCCCGATCTCGCAGTAGCGGTGGGTGAGGACGTGGTCGAACCGCGACGCCGGATGGTCGAGGTGGAACAGGACGCGGTGGTCCCGGGCCTCCACCCGCGCCTGGTCGGCGAGCCGGCTCGCGTCCGCCAAGATCCTGGCCATCAGCTCGGCGGTGAGAGGCGTCCCGTCGGAGAAGCGCACGCCGTCGCGGACCGGAGCGGAAAACGTTCGGCCGCCGTTCTCGCTCGCCAGGCCTTCGGAGAACAGGACCGGGCGGGCCGGTTGGCTGATCTTCTCCGCCGGTTCCAGGGGCGTCTCGAACACCTGCTCGATGATCGTGGCGCCGACGAAATCTCTGCCGGTCTGTGGATCGAGGTCGTGAACCGGGGCGAGGAGCCCCACGCGCAGAGTCCTGGAATCAGACAATTCGCCTCCCGGTGCCGCACGACACCCGGCGAGCCCTCGGAAGAAGCCGTGACCCGGCCCCGGCTCGCGATGTCGCTGTGATTGCTCTTCCAGGAATGGAAGTGTGCTGAAGGACTCCTCCCGGGACGACCCTCCTCCCCCGTCCACTGAGCTGCCCCTCAAATTCGGCAGTTGAGGGATTGAACACGGGCTGGACGTTCCTTTCCAGAACATCCCTTACAAAAAGGAGAACCGAGAATGCGCACTCCCCGACAGCCGTTCCTGAGAAACCTGACCAGGACCGCCCTGGTGGCGGTCCTGATGGTCTGGACCGGTGCCTGTGCCGGCGGGGGCAGCAAGGTGCCCGCCGACGTGACCAACGTACCGACCTGCTCGGTACCGCCTGCCACCTTCGCCTCCTGGTTCAAGTCGGGGTCGGTGACCCTCGACGGCGAGGTGACGCCCGCCGACAGCATCAATTTTCCCGACATTCCCAACTGCACCTTCTACACCTGGTCGGAGCGCATGTTCCTGTGGCTGACCTCGCCGACACCTGCGACCTATGGCGGGGGCGGAGGGCGGATCTTCAACTCCCCGGCCTTCTTCGACGTCTCGCCCGCCGACTCGAACCACCACCGCACGTTGATCGCCCACCAGGCGAGCCTGCCGCTCGACTTCCAGCTTCGCCAGGCGCAGCTCGGCCCCCACGAGCTGCCGATCGTTCGAGATCTCAAGTCCGGGCGGATGTTCGAGCTGGAGCCGACCCCCGTGAGCGAGCGCGGGCTGCCGATGATCAAGGACCTCCAGGGAGAGCTGGTGGAGGTCCAGCGGCTGGACGTCGATCAACAGGGAGTGCCGCGGTTGTTCGGACCCGAGGGCAACCCGATCGAGTTCATCCGGCGGATGGAGAAGGGGGAGGAACGCCCGGCGATCACTCCGATTCAGAGGTTCGTGCTCGCCGACAAGACGGTGTTCGTCTCGCTCTTCGGCGACTTCCTTCCGGCCGAGCAGGCCGAGGCCGACCTCAGCGTCTTGATGGCCCAGAACGACTCACTCGTCTACTACACCATCGAGGTCAACGACGTCTTCGGCTACCTCGCCTCCGGGGTGAGCTCGGGCTCGCTCTCCGCCACCCATTTCCCGGTCTCGGCGGGCGACGAGGCGCCGATCCTCTCCTACGCCATGACCAAGGGCGTGAGCTCGATCCCCGATCCGGAGGCGCTGGCCGTGGAGCTCAAGACCGCGTGGGTCGAGGCGAAGAACCTGCCCGCGAGCTGCGACTACATCACGCTCAAGGCCAAGATCCCGGACTACGACACCAGCGACCCCATGAAGAAGGTCTGGCCGCAGACCGGCACCCGGGTGGCGACGCTCGCGATGATCGGCATGCACGTCGTGGGGAGCACCAAGGGTCATCCGGAGCTGATCTGGGCGACCTTCGAGCACCGCTGCAACGCGCCGACGACGAGCTACACCTACAACGGCACGTCGCCGAACATGGCCGGGCCGACCGAGACGGGCCCGTGGCTCCTGTCGTCGACCAACACGCCGGCCACGCCCATCCAGAGCCGCATGTTCTACAACTCCGGAACCATGCCGGCGCAGATCGAAGCCCTCTCGGGAAAGACGATCGGGCCGACCGACGTCCAGCGGCTGTTCCCCTGGGGCACGCTGGGCACGAACACCTCCTCGAACACGCAGGTCATCGCCACCAACCACGCCGTGCTCTCGCAGCTCGCCGCAGGTGACATTCGTGGCAACTACATCATGACCGGGGCGACATGGCGGCCGTTCGGCGCCCTGTCGGGGCCGGGCGTGGGCACCAACAAGCTCGCCAACACCACGATGGAGACGTTCGCCCAGGGGAGCAACTGCTTCGACTGCCACCAGGGGAACCCGCTGGGCGACGCCAACGGCAACGGTCACAGCCACATCTTCGGCGAGATCTTGCCGCTGCCTTAGGGTTCGAGGTTCGTCGGCCCGGCCCAGCCCGGCCCAGCCAGACGGGGCCGGGCCGGGCGACGGGGTCGCCCGGTGCGTGGCTCAGGCGCCCCAGCCGAGCCAGTGGCGGAGCGCCACCAACCCCAGGTAGCCGTCGTGAACGGTCCACGCGATGCCGGCGACGGCGGCCAGCCCGAGGTAGGTGATCACCCAGCGCGGGTCCCCCAGCAGGCAGCTCGAGCGGCGCAGCCCCGCGCGCCAGGCGCGGACGTAGCGCAGCACCTGCGCGCTGCGCAGCGGGAGCCCGGTGTCGCCGGTTCCGCCCATCTCAGCTCCCTCCCGGCACCATGGTACCGATGCAGGTCCCCACCAAGATCAGCGGGACGGCGAGGGCGGCTGTGAAGCCGATGCCGAACAGCAGAACCAGCCCGAGCCACCGGTTCTCTCCCTTCCGAAGCGCCAGACCGAAGGCGATCTCGGAGAGCGCGACCACGACGGTCAGAACCAGCAGCGAGATGGAGAGGAGCACCACCATCGTCTCGTCGCCCAACCGGTCACGGCGCCGTGCCTCGGCCAGGAACACCCCCACCGCGGCCTCCGTGTCGGCGAACACGAAGACACCGTGAACGACCGCGGGAGAACGTGGCGGGAATGGCAGCCTCGAGCGCCTTTCTCTTCTGACGGAATGGACTCTCTGACGGTTCAACTGGAAGGCTACCATCCCCCGGGACATCGAGACGAAGGCCGGGACCACCGGGGCCGCCGGGGCTTGGGGCGTTGAAACGACCGGAAGATCGGTCTATATTCAGGACGAAGAAAGAACTATGAGGTCGACCCGCAATGCCTAAGACCCTACACGTCTCTGAAGACATTCTGCCCGTCGGTGAGCTCAAGACCCACGCGGGGCGCGTCCTCCGGCGCCTCCGCGAAGACGGCCGCCCGGTGGTGATCACCTACCACGGACGAGCCGCTGGAGTCCTCGTCTCGCCAGAAGACTACGACCGACTCCGCGAACGCGAGCGGTTTATCGAATCCGTCCATCAAGGCCTCGCCGACGCCGAAGCGGGACGGGTCATCACGGACGCAGAGCTGGGAGAGCGCCTGGACGATCTCTTCGGAGCCTTCGAGCCCGAATGAGTATCCGCTGGACCCGCCGTGCGGAACAGCAGTTGGTCGAAATCGGCCGCTTCATCGCCCGCGACAGACCTCACGTCGCCCGACGCTGGGTCGAGATGCTACGACGACGCGCGGTCGAGGCCGGAGAGCATCCCATGGCAGGAAGGGTTGTCCCTGAGCTCGATCGGGACGACATTCGCGAGGTGATCGTGCGCGGCTACCGCATCGTCTACCTCGTGGGAGACGCCTCCGTCGAGATTCTCTCCGTATTCGAGGGGCACCGCCTGCTGCGCTCTGCTCTCAGTGAGTCCGCCGGACCCCCGGAGAGTGGTAGGGAGTAACAGCCGAGTCGAATCCGACGGTCGCGAGGCCAAGCATCTCGCGCCTGACCGACCGGCAGGCCGCGTCCACCATCAGTGGAGCAACACGCCGATCCTCTCCTCGAGCGTGGTTCGATCGAGCAGTCCTGTGAAGACTGAATGCGAAGGCCTCCGGCGCCTCTGCGGCCAGCGGACGCACGGCCGGCGTGCCGGCCTCAGAATGGTAGGTTGCATCCATGGCCTCTTCCATGGGCAGTCGGGTCGTCGCGCTCTTGGCGCTTCCCTTCTTCGCGGTGGGTCTCCTCTACTTGATCACGGCCTTGGCCGAGGACCGGATGGTCCTGCTGCTGATTGCGATCGGGATTCTCGCGGCCGGGGGGGCGATCTGGTGGTGGGCGTTCTTCAGGGCGGGGGAACCCTAGGCTCCCGTTCTGCGTGACATCATCGGCGCCGCCCGAGCGCTCGACGGTACACCCCTCCCCAGCCAAGATTCGAGACCATGACAGAGACAAGCAGCCACGAGGCACGTGACCTCGGCCAGCTCGAGGCCACCGCGATCTGTGGCAACGACATCACCTCGTCCTGCCTCTACGTGTCGGCGCTCGCGATCCTCCAGGCCGGCGCCTGGGCGTGGGTCGTCCTCCTCATGGTCACCGCCGTGCTCTTCCTCTACCGGCGGATCTACGGCGAGGTGGTGGGCGCTCTGCCGCTCAACGGCGGCGCCTACAACGCGCTGCTCAACACCACCAGCAAGCGGGTGGCCTCGCTGGCCGCTTGCCTGACCCTGCTGTCGTACGTCGCCACCGCGGTGATCTCGGCCTCGGAGGCGATGCACTACGTGCGCTCGATGTGGTCCCCGCTGCCGGTGACCGCCGCCACCATCACCCTCCTCGCCGTCTTCATGGCGCTCAGCATCGCCGGGATCGGCGAGTCCGCCAAGGTCGCGGTGGTCATCTTCGTGATCCACATCACGACGCTGGTGCTGCTCATCGCTGTCGGCGGCTGGTGGCTGCTGCAGCATGGGTCCGCCACCTTGGTCGCCAACTTTTCGACCCCCACTCCCAGGAGCCTGCCGCGGAGCCTCTTCTTCGGCTTCGCGGCGGCAATGCTCGGCATCTCCGGCTTCGAGAGCTCGGCCAACTTCGTCGAGGAGCAGGCGCCCGGCGTGTTCCCCAAGACCCTGCGCAACATGTGGGTCGCCGTCGGGGTCTTCAACCCGGGGATCGCGCTGCTCGCCCTCGCCCTGGTCCCGATCGCGGCCGTCGCCGGCCACCGCGAGGCGCTTCTGGCCCACCTCGGAGAGGTATCGGGCGGACCGTGGCTCGCCACGGTGATCTCGGTGGACGCGGCGCTGGTCTTGAGCGGCGCCGTCCTGACCTCGTTCGTCGGCGTCACCGGCCTGGTGCGCCGCATGACCCTCGACCGCTGTCTCCCACAGGGGCTGCTCAAGACCAACCGCCGGGGCACGACCCACCGGATCATCGTCGCCTTCTTCCTGCTGTGCGTGTCGATCCTGCTCATCACTGGCGGTGAGCTCGGCGCCCTGGCCGGGGTCTACACCCTCTCGTTCCTGGCGGTGATGGCGCTCTTCGGGCTGGGCAACGTGCTCCTCAAGGTCCGCCGCGCCCGCCTCCCACGGCCGACCATCGCCTCGTGGCCGGGCGTGCTCCTCGGGATCGGCGCCGTTCTCGCCGGTCTCGTCGGCAACGCCCTGCTCAATCCCTGGTACGTGAGGGTCTTTCTCGCCTACTTCATCCCCACCGTACTGGTCGTCGGCGTCATGCTCGGCCGTATCGCCATCCTGCGGGCCTGCCTCTTCTTCATCCGCTCGATCTCCGAGAAGATCAGCTCCTACGCGTCGCGCGCCTCGACGACGATCCGCTCGCACATCGACGGAATCAGCGCCCAGCAGTTCGTCTTCTTCAGCCGCGGCGACAACGTCGCCTCACTCAACCAGGCGATCCTCTACGTGCTGCGCAACGAGCACACGAACAACCTCAAGGTGGTCACCGTGCTCGACGAGGGGGAGGAGCTGCCCGAGCGCCTGCGCCCCGACCTCGAGATCCTCGACCAGGCCTACCCGATGATGGACGTGGATCTCGTCGTCCGGCACGGCCGCTTCGGGCCCGAGATCATCGACGAGCTGTCCAAGGAGTGGGGCATCGCCAAGAACTTCATGTTCATCGCCTCCCCCGGGGACCACTTCCCCTATCGCCTGGAGGAGCTCGGCGGGGTGCGGCTGATCATCTGACGTCGGCTGGAGCAGGCGCGGGGTGGAGAACCTACCTCCGCAGGACGGTCACCCCGGCGAGCGCCACGAGCAGCGCGAGGGTGATCAGGACGGGCGCTCCCCCGGCGGGGACGTCCTCTGGGAGCGGGTCGGGAAGACAGGATGCCGCGAAGACCTGGAGGTCGCCCTCACCCTGCGGATTGCTGTTGGCGGCGTAGGCGAGGTTCGTGCCGTCGAGGCTGGCCTCGATCGCGCCTCCGACAGGCTGGCTCGTGACCTGCTGCAGGCTCGCGCCGTCGAAGTAGTAGATCTCGTAGGTGCCATCCGGGTTGCCTCCCGTGAAGTCGGCGTTGGAGGAGAAAGCGATGGCGCCGCCGGAGAGGCTGGGCCGGGTCGAGGTCGCACCGGCGGAGGTCGTGACCTGGGTGATGGTGCCGTCGTAGAGGAAGATCTCGTAGTTGTTGTCGGGGTTGCCGCCGGTCAGATCTGCGTTCGAGTACCAGGCGATCTCCCCCCCGTCGAGGCTCGGAACCAGCGACGCGGGAACCGGACTGGACGAGTCGGTGATCTGGGTGGTGGTCGAGCCGTCCCAGAGGAAGATCTCCACGCCCCCGTCGGGGTTGGCACCGGTGAGGTCTGCGTTCGACTGGAAGGCGATGGAACCGCCGTCGAGGCTCGGAGCTGACGAGCTACCGGTCGAGGCGGTGATCTGCGTGGTCATGGCGCCGTCCCAGAAGAAGATCTCGACGCTCCCATCGGCGTTGCCGCCGGTGATGTCCGCGCTCGACTGGAAGGCGATGGAGCCGGCCTCGAGACTGGGAAGCGCGCAGGCGCTCGCGCTGGTGTCGGTGACCTGGGTGAAGGCGGCGCCGTCCCAGAGGAAGATCTCCGAGTTTGCGTCGGGATTGCCCCCCGTCAGGTCGGCGGTCGAGGCGAAGGCGATCTCTCCGCCGTCGAGACTGGGGTCCACAGAGCTCCCGGAGGTGGTGTCGGTGATCTGGGTGATGGTGGCGCCGTCCCAGAGGAAGATCTCCTGGTTGAGGTCGGGGTTTCCTCCTGTCAGGTCGGAGTCCGAGGCGAAGGCGACGGAGCCGCCGGCGACGCTGGGCCTGAAGGAGTTGCCGCCATTGTTCGTGAGCGGCACCACAAGGCAGTCGGCCTGGGCGGCCAGGGGCGACGCCGGGATCAGCGCCAGGGCGACGAGGGCGAGGGCGACGAGCAATGAGAATCGAAACGACATGGACAGGGGTTCTCCCATGGTTGACCGGTGATGCCCTCTGACGCCCCCGGACACCCGAGGGCCGAGTCGGCGCGATGATGGCTGCCTTCCCGTGCGTCATCGCGGTGTGAAATGCGCCATGGTGGCGAGATGCCTTCGTGTCGTCGTGGGGACGCTCGAGCCCGCCGCACCAGGACCCGGAACCAGAGGGCGGCACGGAACGGGGCTTCGTTGCGGCCCCCGGAGCCCGCCGGTAGGATGAAGACCCTCCTGAGCCGGAACATGTTGCGAGATCGACGAGATCGAATCACTGCCGTGCTGGTCGAAGCGGACCGGCCGGACGTCTCGGACCGGCGAGTGCTCGACCGCCTCGTGCCGCTGGTCTATGACGAGCTCCGGCGCATGGCGCGTGCTCAGCTCCGCGGCGACGGCCGCAGACTCACCCTCGACACCACCGGCCTGGTGCACGAGGCCTACGTCAAGCTGGTCGACTCCGAGCAGGCGCCGGTCAAGAGCCGCGCGTACTTCTTCGGTGCCGCCGCACGGGCCATGCGCCAGGTCCTCGTCGACGCCGCCCGCAAGCGCCAGCGGCACAAGCGCGGTGGGGGCGTGGCGGCGATCCCCCTGAACGAGGAGGCCGTCGGGGTCGACGCGGTCGCTGACGAGCTGGTCGCGCTGGACCAGGCGCTGGCCCGGCTGGCCGAGGCCCATCCGCGGCCCGCCAGAGTCGTCGAGTGCCGCTACTTCGGCGGCCTGAGCGTGGACGAGACCGCCGCGGCGCTCGACCTGGGCCGCCGGACCGTGAACCGGGATCTCGCCTTCGCTCAGGCGTGGCTCCGGCGCGAGCTCGGAGGCGGAGCCGACGGGCTCGAAACGGCTGCGGGGAGTCCTGGTTGACCGACGCGCCGACCCCTGGGAGGCCGGACCCACTGCGGATCGAGGAGCTGTTCGCCCGCGGCCGCGCGCTCGCCGGCGAGGAGAGGGAGGCCATGCTCGCCCGGGAGTGCGCGGGCGAGCCGGAGCTCCACGAGGACGTAGCGTCGCTGCTCGCCCTCGCTGACGGCGCCGAGGCGCTGGCGCCCCTCGACCCGGTGCGCGCCGCGGAGCTGCTGCGCGCCTGCGACCCGGGCGACGAGACGCGGACGATCGGTCCGTACCGGGTCGTAGAGACCCTGGGCCAGGGAGGGATGGGGACGGTCTTCCTCGCGGAGCGGATCGAGGGCGGGTTCGAACAGCAGGTCGCCCTCAAGCTGGTCAAGAAGGGGATGGACTCCGAGGCGATCGTCGGGCGCTTCCGCGAGGAGCGCCGGATCCTCGCGCGCCTCGAGCACTCCGGCATCGCGCGCCTCCTCGACGGCGGGATGTCGGAGGACGGGCGCCCCTACTTCGCGATGGAGTACGTCGAAGGCGAGCCGATCACCACCTACGCCGCCCGGGAGGGCCTCGACGTCACGGACCGCCTTCGGCTGTTCCTCCAGGTCTGCGACGCCGTCCAGGTGGCCCACCGGAACCTGGTGGTGCACCGTGATCTCAAGCCGTCCAACATCCTGGTGACCGGCGAGGGCCGGGCCAAGCTGGTCGACTTCGGCATCGCCAAGGTGCTCGAGACCGGGGGCGCAGCGGAGACGGGCGCCCTGACCCGCCTCGGGATGCGCCCGTTGACCCCGGAGTACGCGTCACCCGAGCAGGTGCGTGGCGAGCCGGTGAGCACGGCCTCCGACGTCTACGGTCTGGGCGTGGTGCTCTTCGAGCTGCTCGCCGGCCGGCTGCCGTGCGAGGTGAAGAGTCGAACGTCCGAAGAGATCGTCCGCGCGGTCTGCGACACCGAGCCGCTCCCGGCCTCCACCGCCGCCAAGCGGTCCGGGGCCGAGGACGCCGAGCGCCTGGCCCGCCGCCTGCGCGGCGACCTCGACGCGGTCCTCTCCAAAGCGCTGGCCAAAGAGCCGGACCGCAGGTACTCCTCGGTCGAGGCGTTGGCCGAGGATCTGCGCCGCCATCTCTCCGGCGAGCCGGTGCAGGCTCGCCCGCCCGGCTCGCTCTACCGCACAGCCAAGTTCGTCAACCGGCACCGTGCCGGCGTCGCCCTGGGTGCCGCCCTCCTGCTGGCCCTGATCCTGGGGCTCGCCGGGACCGCCTGGCAGGCCCGGGTCGCGGCCGCCGAGCGAGACAGGGCGCGGGTCGCGGCCCAGGAGGCGCGCCGCGAACGGGACCGGGCCCGGCAGCTCGGCGCCGAGGCGCGCGAAGTGGCCGACTTCGTGGTCGGCCTGTTCCGCCCCACCGAGCTCGAGCGGACACCGATCCAGGAGGTGACGGCCGAGCAGCTCCTCGACGCGGGCGCCGCCCGGCTCGCGGGGGACCTGGAGGACCAGCCGCTGACCCGGGCGCGACTCATGGAGACGATCGGCGCCGTCTACCTCGGCCAGCGGCTCCTGAACCGCGCCGAGCAACAGTTCTCGGGCGCCCTGGCGATCCGCGAGGCGGCTCAGGGCCGTGACGCGCCCGGCCTGCTGCCGGCCCTTCACGGCCTCGCCGCCACCTTCTGGCGCCAGATTCGCTACTCCGAGGCCGAGACGGTCCTGGAACGGGCTCTCGCCCTGGTCCGCGAAGGCGAGACGGTCGAGCCGCTGGCCGCCGGGCGCTGCCTGATGCTCGAGGGAAACCTGCGGCTGGTCCGCGGGGAGCCGGCGGCTGCCGAGGGCTACTACCGCCGGGCGCGCCACCTGCTCGAGAGCGCGCTCGGACCCGACGATCGCGAGGTGGCGCACCTGCTGAACAACCTCGGTGTGGCTCTCGAGGACCAGCAGGAGTGGGAGAGCGCCACGAAAACCCACCGCCGGGCGCTCGAGATCCGCCGGCGGACCGTCGGCCCCGACCACCCCGAGGTCGCCCAGAGCCTGTTCAATCTCGGTCGTGTCGAGCTCAGTCAGGGCCATGCCGGCGCGGCGAGGCCCCTCCTCGAGCGTTCCCTCGCGATCCGCTCGACGACCTTGGGGAGCGAGCATCCCTCGGTGGCCGAGTCCCTGGGAGTCCTGGCGCGCGCCGAGGTGAAGCTGGGTTTCGTCGACTCCGCCGAGAGACGCCAGCGCCGAGCCCTGGCGATCCTCGAAGCGCGGCTCGGACGTCACCACCCGGAGACCGCGCGAATGCAGCTCGAGCTCGCGACGCTCCTGCACAATCAGAAGCGACTCGACGAGGCGCTGCACCACGTCGAGCTGGCGGCCCCCACCTTCACCGCAACGCCCGAGGTCCCCGAGGGAGACCGCCTCCGCTGGCGCGCATTGCAGATCGAGCTGCTTGCGCGGCTCGGCCGGCTCGACGACGCGAAGCAGGCGCTCGCCTCGGCGGAGCCCACCACACTCCCCGAGCTGATCTCGGGCCTCACAGAGCACGGGCTCACCGACGAGGCGGCGCACCTGGCGGCCCTCTCCCTACCGGCCCTGCACCTCTCCGGCGAGGGCGAGGAAACGTAGCGACCATCCGTGCCGCTCCGGCTCCAGGATGATCCTCTGGCCCTGCCGACAGATCAGGACCTCGTCTTGCCCCTCGAAGCGGCCTACGCGGCTCTGTCCAGCCGCGAAGTCAGTTAAGCTTGTGGTCCAAAGATCGCCTCGCCAACAGAGGACTGGAGTGAGCTGCCTGCTCTGGCGCCGACTCCGCATTCCTCAGGCCGCCCGTTCGATGGTCGGGTTGACACGGACGGAGACAGAGAAGACGGCCCCAGGAGCATCGTTCCGTATGAAGATCACCAGCACGTCCGCTCGCGCCTGGGAAGCCCTCGCTCGGACCGACCCATACTTCGCGGTCCTGACGGACCAGAAGTTCAAGGCTGAGAACTTCACCGACGAGGCCCGCGATGTCTTCTGGACCTCGGGCAGGAACTACTTTCAGTCGATAGCTGACCTCCTTGCCAATCACTTCGGACTGGACCTCCGCCCTAGACGAGCCCTCGACTTCGGCTGCGGCGTAGGCCGGTTACTCATTCCGATCGCCCAGGTTTCCGGTACGGCATTGGGTGTAGATGCCTCACCGACGATGCTCGAGCTGGCACGATCCAACTGCGCGTGCCGTGGGCTCACGAATGTGTCATTCGATGCGTCGATACCATCCTCGACCTCGTTCGACTTCATCAACTCCTCCCTGGTTCTTCAGCACATACCCCGACGCATTGGCTTCCGAATTCTCGATCGGCTGTTCTCCGCCCTGCAGCCAGGCGGGGCGATCGCCTTCGACGTTCTCTGCAAGCGCTCCGACACCATGCCAGGGTTGGCACTGGCGCGGTGGCTCCGAGCGACAATTCCTCCGGTGAATTGGGCCGTCAATGTTGCATGTGGGCGGGCAGCGGGAACGCCCTATATGCAGATGAACCCGTACCCGATCTCACGCGTCCTCGCTCACCTAGAAGCCGCAGGCTGCCGCGATCCCTTGGTGCAAGTGACGACACTCGAAGGTTTTGAGACGGCTCACATCCTTGCTGTCAAATCGAAAGAGCGCATCGAACCTCGATGAGGCCCCCAGTCGTCAATCGCAAGAAACTCCTCGATCCACCAGAAGGGGCGACAGGATCTCCAAGGACGGGCGTTGCGCAGGCTCGACGTCCTGGAGGAGGCCGAGGCCCTGGAAGCCCTCAACATCCCGGGTTTCAACTTCCACCCGCTCCGAGGCAAGCCGAGAAGGTACAGTCTGCACGTGAACGGTCCCTGGGCCGTCACCTTCGAGTGGCACGAGGGGGAGGCTCTGCGAGTGAACCTGGAGCAGTATCACCAGGAGTCGAACGATGCCGGAGAAGACCACACCGCGGCCGGTCCGCAGACGTCAGCCCACCCATCCGGGGGAGGTTCTCCGGGAGGATGTCCTTCCGGCCCTGCACCTCTCCGTCGCAGAGACCGCTCGGCAACTCCGGGTGACGCGCCAGACGCTGCACCGCATCCTCTCGGGGCGCTCCGCCGTGACGCCCGAGATGGCGCTCCGCCTGGGCCGGTTCTGCGGCAACAGCCCGGACCTCTGGCTCCGGATGCAGCATGCCCACGACCTTTGGAACGCTCAGGAGACGCTCCAGGCCGAGATCGAGTAGACCTTCGAGCAGAGACTCCACTCAGTCGAAGTCCGGGCCGGCTTCTGCGGGCGGAGGCTCGTCCGGATCTGGAAAGTCCGGCGCCGATCCGGCGAGGGCGAGGAAGCGTCGCGACCATCCGTGCCGCTCCAGCTCCAGGATGATTCTCTGACCCTGCCGGTAGATCAGAACCTCCTCTTGCCCCTCGAACCGGTACGCATCGGGCAGACGCACTGCCTGCCCCTCCTCGACCCGCTTCGGCAGCGGGCTCACGACCGAGAGGCGCCCAAATCCGGACCCGAGCCCCGCCGCGCGTGCCAGAGGGGCACGCACGATCAACTCGCGGTCGTCGGCGGTGTAGTAGAGATGAGACATGAGCCGCTCGAGGTAGAGGCGTCGGACGCCAGGAAGCGGCGACAGCTTGTACGGTGACCCGATGCCCGGAAACGCAGACAGGAGATCGAGAGCTTCCTGCAGATTCTTGGCGAGAATCTCAGGACGCGGGGAATTCTCTTGCCACCAGCGCTCGAGCTTCTGCACGTGCTCGCGGGCGGTGGCCGTGAAACGGACGGTTCGTCGCTTCACGAGGCGCGGAGCGCTTTCAGCACCTCTTCGGCGTCGACGAGGCGACCGGCCTTCACGTCTTCCTCGGACGCGAGGAGGGCTTCGTGCAGGGCGGCGCGGTCGGCTGGGTCCAGCCAATCCCCAGGATCGAGAGGCAGCAGATCGACCTCTGTTCCTTCGGGGAGATCTGTGGGCTCGTCCACGACGAGCCGTCCACTGCGAACTCGTGCCTTGAGCGTCATACGGAAAGAATAGCACCGCGTCGATGGGCCGTCCGGCCCGTTCTCGGATGCTCGAGCAAGGCGTTTGGATGCTGAAACGGTCATCGAGACCTCCCGAAAGATCGTGTCCTGCGTTGGAAAGAAACCGCCCCGCGGCCTGCCCCCGGCCGCGGGGCGTGGAGTGGGTGACGTTCTCGAGGGCTCAGCCTCCGTCAGCCCCGGGGCGCCAGGCGGCGCATGATCTCCCGGCCGACCAGGGCGAGCGTCTCCGGGTCCAGCGCTTCGACGAACAGGGCCACCGCGGCCGGCGTGGAGGCCCCTATCTAAATAGATTCCGCAGGCCGTGGTAGTGGTCGAGGAACGGCGCGCCGGCGCGGCAGCAGGCCTGTCCGCTCGTCGGCCGCAAGGCCGCGAGCTCCGCCACCAGGGCGGGCGACGCGTGGCCCAACTGGCGGCCACCGCCGGCCGCCGTCGTGAAGCGGGAACCCGAGCCGGCTCCGGCGGCCGCTCTGCTTGTCCGCGTTCAGCGACAGCCGGTCCGGCACCGCCAGCGCCGAGAGCGCCGCCGCGGCCAGCAGCGCCTCCTGCCGGCGGACGAACGCCAGCCTCGCGCCCCCGCCCTGGCGGGCCGGCTCGCTCCGGCGCACGACGGCGAACACCCCGTCCCCCGACGAGCCCCGGCCGATCCGCTCCACCTCGAACGGCCCGGCCGCGTGAGCCGCCACCGCGAGCGGCGACTCCGCGAGCGACTCGACAAGGCCCCGGGCCCCCGAACGCCGCCGGGCGACGTCGAGGAAGTGGGCGCTGAACGCGTTCTGCCGGGGTAGCCGGGCGGGAGACGAAACCGGGCGCGGGGACGGCTTCGGCGCGGCGTCCACGGCGGCGGGACGGGAGGGTGCCGGCCGGGCGGACTGGCTGGCCTGGTCTGACCGGTCGGGGCGGTCGGGGTGGTCGGATCGATCGTAACGGTCGGACGGACCGGACGGGCGGGACTTGGACTGCTCCGGGCGGGTGAGATTGCGGGTGCTATCCTGCTTCGTGATCTGCATTGGAGCTTGGCTCTCCTTTGCGGGTCGGGCCCGGGCGAGCACCACCTCGCTCGGGCCGTTTGCGTTTCGGAGGGCGGCGGGTCGAAATGTCGCTTCGAAGCGCTCGCCGTCCTTTGGACTTGTTACGCCATCATACCGTCTTTGACGGAGTGGCGCAATCGATGAAGTGCTCGCGACCCCGGGCGTCAGGACCACGGCTCCGGCGACGATGGATCGAACTGGAAGGGGTCGTAGAACTACACGTCCGCTGAGGTCGTAGACGCTCGCGTGCCTTGACACGCGCGTGACGTAGACTGAGTCCGTAGCGACCGCGGAGGACCCTGATGAAGACGCTCGAGATCGAACTGCCGGATGCCCTGGCCGAGAAACTCGCGGAGCTGGTGAAGGCGGGTTGGTTCACCAGCGAGGACGAGATCGTCCGTCTCGCCCTGGCCGAGCTCCTCGGTCGCCATCGCTTTGAGCTTCAGGAGCAGTTCCAGCGCGAGGACATCGCGTGGGCCCGGGAGCAGAAGCGCAAGGAGGGTCGCCGGCGCCTCGCCGAAAGAGTCAAGTCGGGGGAAGGGATCGACCGCGGCGCCGACGTGCTCAAGGCGAGCCGGCGGTGGCAGAGGTGACGCCCTACCTCGGCGATACCAGCGCCGAAGCCGCCGGTGTCGTACCCTGACACAACGCCGTGTACGATAGCCGCATCTCCGCGACCAGCAGCCAGACGGTCGAACGGACCGACCCCGCGGCTCGCTGCAACACGGCGAACCGGGGAGTGAATGAAGGACCGAACCCGATAGCGGCCGGAGGTGGTCGGTGTTGAGTCCGTAGGCACCTGGCGCCAGCAATAGACAGAACCGAGCGTCCAGATAGACTCGACCGTGAAGCTTTGCGAGGAGTCAGATTGGAGACTTCGGGGATGCAGAGCACTTACTAGAACGGGATCTCTAGGTAGGAGCGCCCGGTGCCCCGCTCCCGAGCGGAGTTGATTGGGTGGAATCGGTGGTCCCGATCGATGGCCTGTCGAGTGCCCGAGAGAGTGCGAAGTTGCCGTGACAGGTGCTTCCTGGAAAAGGCAGTCGAGGTAGCGGGTTCGGTCGTGTGCAGCCCGGCGAGTCACCAAGCCTCTTCCACCAAGAGGAGCATCGCTGACGCTGTCGCATTTAGGGCATACTTCGCGACGTGCTGAGGGACGCTACGGCTGGAGGGACCTGCGCCGTGAGCGTCACTCAGCCTGTTCCTGATCGTGGCGATCAAAAGGATTGGTTGCTCAAAGAATCGATCGAGTCCGCTGTGGTCAAAGTAAACCTTCAAGAGTCTTGAACAGTTGTCGGTGGATGAGAAGGGCCAGTGTCGCCTAACGCATACAAGCTTCAGCGTGCTCTCCAGCGCACTTCCGCATTTCGTGAGACACCCTCTATAATTCTGGTTGCGATATTCCCTCAGTGCCTCGCGGTATTCTTGGTTCGCTGTGTCCATCTTCCGCGAACCTAGGAGCTGAAGAGCCGGTTCAATGGCGTTCACGTGGAGAGGTTCGTCCTCACGATAGATTATCTGAGGATAGGCGGACACTCTTCTACGGTCATCAGCTGGACCAGACGGTTCCTCCCAGATGAAGTCCGTCAGATAGTACGGCAAGTTGTCCTCGGCGAACATCACGTTGATGTCATTGACCAGCTCATTGGGTTTGTCAAAGATGTACAAGTACGAGTCTACTTGGAAGAGTTGCTCAAGAACATCGAGGAGCGCCTCGCCCTTGGCCTCTAAAAGGTAGGCGAGCGCATCTACCGCCGGAGGCAGGACAAGATTCTTTTCCTTCTTGGCCTCTTCTGATTGGAATACGGAGAAGAAGACCCCTAACTGCGCCCAGGTAGATAGCCAGAACCTGCCATGCAGAAGCTGGAGTCTCTTGGCCAGTTCGGGGAAGAAATCCGGCAGCCTCTCCTCATTGGGTGATGAGTCAAGTCGCTCAAGGAGTAGCGTGAAGAAGCGCGACCGAAAGGACCGAGTAATCTTGTGGCGTCGGGGGTTGTGCCGCATTTGGCGGCGGGAGAAAGCGTTAAATAGAGTCTGGAGGTTCATGGTCGGTAGGCTCCAAGCCCCTCATGGTCTTAGAGGTTGAAGGCGCCGGGGGCGCACCGCGGGTAAGGAATCAGATTGACCCATCTCCTCGAGCGGCTCCCGAGGCGGAAGTCCCATCGTCTATTCATGCTCCCTAGATCGGCGGTTGGGCCAATACGGATCTTACTGCACAGAGATGACTCAGAGGAAGAGCGTAGGAGCCGATCTAAGAGCCGCGCGAATGAGGGGACCTGGCCAAGTCGGCGCCCAGGTCTCACTCGACGGCAACAAAGGGGAGTGAGAGGCGGCTCGCGGCCCGCTGCCTGGCACCCTCTCCTCGCTGATCGTACCGAGCCGTGGTCACCGCATCAGCATGCCCGACGAGCTCCTGCACCGTGAGGAGATCCACCCCCGCCTCCAGCAGCTGGCTCACGTAGCTCCGCCTCATTCCGTGGGGCGTGATCCCCTCCAGCCCCGCCGCCCTCTGCCGCCGCTTGAGGATGTACCAGACCGTCTCCCCCCGGAGCCGGCTGATCGGCACTTCGCCCGTTGACCTCACCGGACAGAACAGCGGCCCCGGCTCGTCCTCCCGGATCTCCACCCATGCCTTGAGGTGCTCGCACACCGACTCGGGTAGGTAGACCGTCCGGTCCCTCCTCCCCTTGCCGGCCCGCACCAGCAGAGAGCAGTCCTCCGGATCGAAGTCGGCGAGATCCAGCCCGCACAGCTCCGCCCGTCTCAGCCCACCGCCGTAGAGCACCGCGAACATGGCCAAGTCCCGCCGCCCCGCCGGCGACCGATCCTCAGCGCACACCCGGAAGAGCGCCTCCACCTCGTCCCGACTCACCGCCCTCCCCTTCGGCTGCACCTTGGCGCGCACGTTCTCGACCGCCACGGCCCGGCTGTAGGTGTCGGCGTCCATCAAGCCGAGCCGCCAGGCGTTCTTCAAGACCCCCCGAAGCGCCGACAGCATCTTGTTCACCGTGGCCGGGGCGTACCGGTCGACGAGCTGCCGCCGGACCCGGGCCGTGTGCTGGTAGCGAAGCTCTTCCCATGGGAAGGTCCACGGGTCGGCGTCCTCACCGGCGAGGATCTCGGCGATGGTCTCCAGAGAGTGACGGACGGCCCAGTAGCTGCCCTTGGACAGCGATTCGAGGTAGACGACGGCGGGGTTCTGTGGTTCGAGCTCGAGAGGAAGGGTCATCGGTCGGTCCTCCTGTCAGGTGTCGAGGTGATCGGGGCATCGCTCCGCCTGCGACTGCGACACCTGCGACGGTTGGCGGTGAAGGTGCGCGTCTCCCCGGCCCTGGCGGGTCTGTCCGCGGGCCGCTGAGGACCTCTCCCTGCCTCGCGGGCGGCTGGGGTTGTCTCTCCCCTGGTCCTCGCCTCTGGCGGCCTCCCAGGGCCTGGAGTCGGGTTCGAGGGCCTCCAGTGAGGGCACCTGGTGCGGGTGCCCCGGGATCTGGCCGTCGCTGAGGGGGTGCCGGCCTCCATGGGCCACCACCAGTACGTGGTTCTAGCCAGTGAAGTCAACGACGAGACGACAGAAAACGCGCCGGTAGTAGGGGGCTACCGGATGGCACAATCGGCCCGTGGCCTTCCACCCCGGGTGAAGACCAGGAGAGTGCCAACGGTGGCCAGAGGGGGCGCTCTCTTTGGGGAGCAGATTTCGGGAAACGAGCTGAACACGCCGTCAATCAGACCCTACCCCTGTGGCTCGTCTGCGCCCACTCCGCACCGGAAGTAGATGTAGTGCCGCAACTCGGGGATCGGGAAGGACAGCGGGGTCATGACGCGCCGCTCCCGCTCCTCGAGCACCGTGAAGGGTCCGCCACAGTAGGCGCGGATCTCCCGGTAGGCCGCGGCGACCTGGCGCTTGTGGCTGCCCAGGTGGTAGATCGCGCCATCGGCGCCTTTCGGGTACTCGTCAGCCGCGGGGTCGGTAGCGGCTGAGCTTCCGGGTGGCGGTGCCGGAAAGACCTTGAGGTGAGACGGCATACACGCTCCGGCAAGAATGACTGCCAGTGCCAGTGCGACGATTCGCATCGGGAGCCTCCTGAGTCGAGTCTAGGTAGGCAGCGAGCATACAGCGCCAGGAGAGCGCCACCGCGGGGCAAGGGGCGGCGTCCAGAGATACCCCCTGGTGGGAGGCACCCCTTCGGGACAATCTCATTCGCGCCGAGGAATCAGCCGATGCCCCTGCGCCTTGAGGTTCTGGAGCCAGGTGGCGAGGAAGGCGTTCAGCTCCCGCTTCA
The DNA here is from genome assembly GCA_963843755.1 of uncultured Acidobacteriota bacterium. Lineage (GTDB taxonomy): Bacteria > Acidobacteriota > Thermoanaerobaculia > Multivoradales > DATKCC01 > CAWJLS01. Next base: position 19,764 of record CAWJLS010000004.1, on the reverse strand, counting down.
ACCGGGGAACCACCTTGCCCGGCTCCGGATAGACCACCTGGTAGACGGGCGGAATCGCCTGTTGGAAGACCAAGGCCTCCACCAACCCGGGGCGGTCACCTCGGGGAGGGAACGCCCGCACCACCATCTCGGGGTCCTGGCAGAGGTCCCCATTCATCTCGAAGTAGTGGCAGAGGGAGAGGTCTATGGCGCCCGTGCCCTGGTCCTGGGGCAGAACCTCAACGACCAGATCCATGAACCCCGCGGCCCGAAGCCGGTAGACGACGCCCGAGCGAAGGTCCGGGATGGGCCGGCCGAGAAGGTCTTCGAGGCGCTGGTAGTTCTGGCGGTAGATCGGGGCGGTGAGGGTGTCGGTGGCTGTCATGGGCCACCAGTACGGCGGTCCGGGGCCCGTGGTCAACGGGGGCCGTCGACGGGAGTCGGCGTCATCCTTTCGACTCTTCCCGAGACCGCACCCGCAGGAGCTTCAGCAGGTCTGTCGCCGCCCGTTCGAGATCGCGCCCGAGGCTCTCGGTGAAGAGGTCGAGGTCTTCGTCGGTCGGGGTCTGCTCGGGGCGCTGGCCCCTCTCCGCTAGGTAGTTGAGCCACTGGACGTGCCGCAGTGTCGTCTCCCATGCTCGGGTGGACAGGCCAAGTGCCCCGAGCAGAGCCGCCAGCCTGTCCGAGCCGATCGCCATGCGGCCCCGTTCGTAGGCGCTGATGGTCGCCTTGTTGATGCCGGACAGCTCAGAGAGGCGGCGCTGGGTCATCTGCCGGTAGGTGCGCAGGATTTCGAGCGTCCGGGCGGAGATTTCGCGCTCGTTCATCGGTGCTCCCGGCTCAACGGCCCCGGTCGACTCGAAACGGTGCCCGGAGCAACCTCAGGAGGTCCAGCGCCGCTTGCTCAACATCCCGGCCGACGGTTTCTGCGAAGAGGTCGAAGTCGGCATCGGTGACCGGCTCGTCGGCGCCCCGCTTCGCCTGTGTGAAGAAGTCGAGCCACCGGAGGTGCCGGACCGTCGCCTCCCACGCCCGTTCCGGTATCCCGAGGCCGGTGAGTAGGGCGGTGAGATTGTCGGACCCGATGGAGCGCCGCCCCCGCTCGTAGGCGCTGATCGTCGCGTTGTGGACCCCGGACCGGTCAGCCAGGCCCTTCTGGGTCAGGCCCCGGTACTCCCGGAGGGTCCGGAGCGCGAAGGCGGCACGGGCACGGTCCCTCCTGGCCGGGGCTTGTCGATCGGGTGAGGTCCCCGGGTCTGGGTCTCTGGACATGCCCCACCACTACGGGGTCCGCCGGCTGGGAGTCAACCAGCGACCGGGGGACAAGAGGGGCCGGGATGTCAAAAGGGTGAGGGGCGGTCGTGGGGGTGGAAGGGGTCCAGAAAGGCGGGAGAGGGTCGAGAGAGGACGGGACGGGTCGAGACAGGCGGGAGAGGCCCGGGCCGGGGACGGTCACCGTTCGGGCGACACGTCCCCTGGCCCCTGCCCCTGGGTCGTGGTCACGCGGTGGCTGCGACCTTCTGCTTGGCGGTCCGGGCGGTCTTCCCCTTGGCGGTCTGGCCCGCGTCCTTGGTCGACTTCCCCGTGTCGCCGTCGGAGGCAGAACCCCCCTCGGGCAGGTGGAACCCCACCATGCCGTCGCCGAACGCCTCAGCTTCGAACCGCTGGGCCTTGTCCAGCTTCAAGCCGTGGTGACCGAGGAACCGCCGGCCGTCCACCAGGCTCGATCCGTTCGCCTGCTCGCGGAGCCGGTAGTGGCCCTTGGTCTCCTCGGTCGCGGCACGGAGCGCCACGGCGCCGGTCTTGGTGTCGAATCCGAACTGCACGTGGGTCACTCCGTCGCCCAGCAGAGTCATGGCCGCGCTCGTCAGCACCATCTGTCCACTCCGACGGACGGTGATCTGGGGGGCCTTGGTCTCGGTCCGGGCACCTTCGAAGAAGTCGAATCCGTTGCTGGTCATCTTGAACCTCCTGGTCGGGTCATCGGTGGGGGCATCAGCGCCCCGGCGATCTCGATGGCCCTAGGAGTACGGAGGTTCGCGACGGGTGGTCAACCAGTTGAGAGCAGGAATTTCGAGGGATTTTCGGGGTCGTGAGGGGTGGGTCTGGAGGGCTGGCGGGGGCACGCCACGAGGGCAGACAACGAGCGAGGGGAAGGGATGGTCGGCCCGGTCAGATCCCCCGGGGTCAGCTCTGGAGAGCCCGCCGAATGGACGCGGCGAGGTCGATCTCCTCGAGCGGACCGCCTGGGGTCGGGATCGGGCTCTGCTGGTTCAGGCGGCCGATGTCTTCGCCGGCCCCCCGGTCGCTGGCGTAGCTGACGCCGGTCCAGGACTGCCGGATGAGGCGGCCCCCGCCGGCTTCGACCCACACCTGTCCGATCGTGCCGTCAGGGCGGCGGGCGATTCCGTAGTAGCAAGGCATGGCCCAGGAGTACGGCGGATCGCGACGGTTGGTCAACGAGGAAGAGCGGAGGGATTGGATGCTCTGGACCTGGCTCTCTGGACCTCACGCTCCTCCCTTCGTGCACGGAGCCCGGGACCGCCGGCGACAGATGGACGAGGGCCACAGAGGGTAGGGGGCCGAAGACAAGGGGCGCAGGGCCGCCAGCCAGAGGTGCGGTGCGTTTTCGCGGAGGGCGATTCCAGGAGCGCACCCTGCGGGCAGAGGTCGATCCTGTTCTGGGACTGTTCGGTGAGCGGGCGCCCGTGGGGGCGCAGCAGCTCCGGCGCCTCGAATCCGGAGGGCGAGTCCCAACTACCGAAGTGGCCCGACGGGAGGCGCGAGCACCGCCGCCAGTTCACCCAATTGACCGACGCCCTCGGCAGGAAGCCTGCCACCACAGGGCGCCAGCACCGCCTTCCCGACGCGTCAGGGCTCCGCCAAGATGCACCGGAGCATCAGCATCCGCATGACCCCGGCGACAGCAACGGGGCTCAGCCGCCCGCCGTGGTGGGCGGCGTATCTGCTGGCGGCGTCGACTCGGCGAAGTAATCCCTCCACTCCTCAAGACTATCCTCTGGAACGGCAAAGCCAACATTTGCAAATGTGCAGCGGTAGAAGGTGCAGGAGTGAAGCCAGATACAACCAGCGGGTTTCTTGCCACTTGTCGGCCAGACCACTTGATCAAACGGCTCATTCACGCGGTCGCATTCGTGGAAGGAGGTATGTCTATCGGTAAGCGCAAGGATGCCAGGTCCCAAGATTCTACAGTCGCGAAATTCCCTATTATCTATTTTCCCATCACCTCCGAGGGCAACTTCCGAGATCCAGATGTCCATTCCCTGAATAACACGTGGCTCAATAGCGAACTGAATTCCCGTGTAGCCTTCACCGCCAGCAAGTTCATCCTGCTCAAGTCGATCGGCAATGGCGAATATGGCTCGCTTCACGAGGGGCCACAAGAAGAGTACGGCCGAGGCAACGAGGAACAGTGCTCCCGTCGTCCACAGCAACGGCATTGCCCAAGGGGTGTCACTCACTGCGACAGCTCCGAAGATCGCCGTCACAGAAAAGCCCGCCAATGCAAGCGCCCATGTGATCCGCTTCGAAATTGCTGACACCTCATCCCCCCTCCTGAGTTAGTGCGACCCTACGCCGCGCCGGTCCGGAGTCTACAGGGTGCAAGGGAATGCTGGTGGGTGCGTACGTTGGAGCGGAGTACGTGAGCGGCCCTGGCGGATCTTCTAGTGCGCCGCCGAGTCATGGCCGACCCGCCGATCGACTTCCACCCTACCGGTTACGACCGTACCTCGGTGGATCGCCCCGGTCTCCTTCGAGCACGGACCACACCTCCTGCACCAGCCCGTTTGTCTTCTCCGCCCACCCATCCGCCAACCGGCAAAGCCGCAGCACCTCCGGACGGAAGGTCTTCTCCCGGCGCTTGGCGATGGCCCGGAACTCCCGCGCGGTCTCCTGTAAGTCAGCAGACGCGGCCTCGATCGCCGCCACGGTCTCATCCCGGTTCGGGTCAGGTCCGCACTGCTCTGTGCCCTCCACGTACTCGCGGAGCAGCAACCCGAGCCGTTCAACCGCCTGGGCGTCGGTCGGGTCCTCGAACCGCCACAGCAGCGAGTGCCGGATGCTCATGGGGTGTCCCCTTCGGCGTCCCGGTCCGCCACCTCGCGGAGCCGTGCCCGGTCCTTCGCCTCCTGCTCCTGTCGGGCCGGTCCCTTGGTGATCCTCGCGCCCTTGACGAGGAAGTCTTTGAGGCACGCCCCGCCTTCGATCTCCTCGCGCAACCAAACGGGCATGAACCCGGTGCCCGCCCAGGTGAGTTCTGGTTCGTCGGGATGACGGTACTTCGGCTCGCGTCGGCGAATCTGGCGAAGGAAAGGGCGGGCAGTCTCAGGACGTGAGGGCCTCGGATCGACCTGCCGCCCCTCCCGGAACGAGTAGTACGACGGCGGCTCCCCCAGCACGATGAAGTCGAACAGCGTTACCCCGACGACATCCCCCGCCTCGCGGAACCGCCGTGCGAAGGCCCGGTCCTCCGGGCTCGGGGATGGGTCCCCGCTGGGATGGCCATGGAACAAGGCCAGACGCGCGGCATTCACAGCCAGGGCCATGACGAGCAGAGGGCGGGGCTCGACCTTGCAGGATGAGAGCGTCCCCCGGAACGGGATCGCGTGCCCGATCGGGTGGTTCCGGACGGTCAGGAAGAGCGCACCGAGGCACTCTGCGGGCTCGTCCTGGAGGAGGAGGTGGAGGTAGGGAACCACCGCCGCTGGACTGTCCACGGTGCGGTCGCCGGTGTAGGGCGGCTCAGGTGGGTGTCGAACCAGGGCGAGAGAGAACCGGGAGTAGGCGCACCCGGGATCGATCGGGGTCACCGTTGCGTTGGTGGTCGAAGTGTCGGTGCGGCGGGTTGGTGAGTCGAGCCGGATGGGCTCTTGGAGGGGGCGGTCGGATTGGTCCATTGGCCGCTACTCCGTCCCGGAGTCCGCATCGTTCGCTTCGTGGGCCAGAGCCTCCGCGGCCCTGTCAAGACTTCGGCGCATGTCGAGCACCAGCCGGGCCAACTGACCTGCCCATCGCGCGGTATCCACAGCGAGAGCCTCTGAGACCTCATCCAGCTCGGCAGCGGTTCGGTCACCCGCCACCTCGTCCAGGTAGGTTACGAGGTGGTCGAGATCTTCGCTCGCCGCCTGGAGCTCTCCCCAGGTGATCGGAGTGTCGCCTTTCGGTCCCCAAGCACCCGCCTCGTTCTGGAGATCGCATAAGGCGTCGCCGACAACGCGGAAGGCGGCGATCACCTCCGGGCGATGGAACCGCCAGAGGAAGGTGGCGCGGAAGGCCTGCTGTTCGAGGGGAGAGGGTTGGTCGGGGTCTGGGCTGCCTTGGACTCCAGAGGGGCCAGATTCAGGTGGACGGGATGTCTGCTCGGGGCTTCGGCTCTCGGTCATCGTCGTTCCTCCGTTGGCTGTCAGCCCGACCAGGAGGGCCGGGCCGCGGAGGCTGGTGGCTACAGAGGAACGGGGGTGGGTGTCAACGGGGCGGCCTGCCTCGGGCAACCACGCCTACGGCCTGACTGAGAGCGTGCTCGCGCACCTCGTTCCGCTTGGGGCGGCGAGCAGAGTACTCCAAGGTCTTGGTCTGGCCTTCGTCGATGGCCTTGTCTAGGCACGGACCTTCAGTTCCAGCAAAACTCCTGCAACCCGCCCGATAGGGTGGTGACGGCTGTGATTTCACGCGGTAACGTTTTCGCAATTCCGCAGCGTCCGGTTCTTGCTAGGAGGCTCCCAATGCGGCCGTCGAAGTACAACTTCACCGTGAACCTCCCGTCTGGAGGGCTCATTGTCTACAATACCCTCTTCGGAAGTCTCACAGTGCTGGACAAGCACGAGAGGAAGCCGGCCGAGGAACTGCTGCAAGGAACTGCCTCTCATGGACGGAAGAGAGTTAGTCTGACAGCCATTGGCGAGCAGCTTCTAGCTCAACGTCACCTGATCGAGGACGATCTCGACGAACTCGCCGAACTTCATGCTCGCAAGGCAGCAGGGATAGAGGATCCGAACCGACTAGACTTAATATTGTTGCCAACCCTGAACTGCAATTTCTCATGCACCTACTGCTACGAAGATCACCGAAATGAGTTGATGACGCAGGAGACCGAACGGCGGCTTTGCCGATGGATGGCGAGGAATCTGGCCGCTTACAAGCTTGTCATGCTTCATTGGTTTGGCGGGGAGCCCCTGATCAGAACCGACCAATTGCTTAGGATTACAAGTTACGCCAAATCGCTCGCTACCGGCTGTGATCAACTGTTGATCCCCCACGTGACAACCAATGGCTATCTACTCAATCCACGTACAGTTGATCGGCTGGTCAGCGGAGGCATCTATAGCTTCCAGGTCACCATGGATGGCCCGGCAGAAACTCACGATCGTCTGCGAGTCTTGCGAAGCGGAGGACCAACGTGGGATAGGGTGTATGCGGGGGTGGTACGGCTCGTGCGAAGCTCCGACAAAATCAAGGTGTCTCTCCGAATCAACTTCAACCATACAAACATTGATGCAGTGCCAGCACTCCTCCAACATTTCCCGCAGGATGTACGTTCACAACTCCGCGTGGTCCTGGAACCAGTTTTTGGGACGTTTGACCAGAGCGCCATGGTTAACCTTGCTCCCGAGGTGATCGGCGACCAGCTTGCTTCTCACTATCGAACGGCCGAGGCGCTGGGATACGACATCACCTTCAGCAACAACACCATTCGGCCGGGAAGACTAGTCTATTGCTATGCAGAGCGAGAGCACCAGCTGATCGTTGCTCCCAACGGCGACATCTTCAAGTGCAGCGTCACAAGGTTCGAAGGTAACGATCGAGTAGGGTATCTAGATGAAGATGGTCAGTTGGTGAAGGATGCAACGGCGTGGAGACGTTGGGTGGAGAAACCGGCCAGCTTCCCAGAGCCTTGTAGCGACTGTGTCTTCTTGCCGCTCTGCATGGGTGGTTGCAGGAAGCTTAGGCACACATCCACTTCGACGAGAGCGTGTTCTCTGGCGCCCACAAACGCGAGCTACATTCTGAAGCAAGTTGCATTTGGGCGTCTGGACCAAGCCGTGGAATCGATGATCTAACCACGGAATCAGCGAATCCTCTACCTCACAAGAGAAGGGAGGTGATTCAAGTGAAGGCCGTGAAGAGGCCGTGGGGGCATGAGAAGGTTGTAGCCCCTACGCAGAAGGATGCGAACGTCAACGAGGTGGTAGCGAGCATGGTGGCAAAGGGAGAGTGCTGCGTCGACCACCTTTGCGGTTGCAAGTAGGAAGGCGCTTTCAAGGGGTCGGCGGCCTGAGAGGATCGGACACGGGTCGCCGGCCCTTCGTCTGTATTGCACCTCGGCTTTAGGGTCATGAAGAAGGGTAAGTGTATGTACCCGTCTCGGTGATGTTCTTAGACCTACCTGGACGCCAGGCTCTGGTGGTACGCTTATAGAGTCTTGACAGACCGCCTAACTGGACCTTCAAAAATAGAACATCCATGCAGTCGAGAAGACACGAGGAACTCTCCCTTGAGGATTCCTTCCCGGCAGCCTTGGCGAGGCCCGGACTCTGAGCAAGAAACTCCAAAGATCTCCTATTCTGTGGCGCCTTCGTCCAGGAGAGGCAGGTTCTCTAGCCAGGCAACTTCGCGCTGACGGCGCCCGTACCCACAAGCCGACACGAGGCTCTTTGTGCGTGCTAGGTGCTGGCGAGCAGCACCAGGGTCACCGTTTTTCAGGTGATGGCGTGTCCAGCCAAGCTGTATGTCAGCTTCCAAAAGACGCATGGAGCCGCGCTTTGCAATCTCTTCTGCCTCCCCGAGGTCAGCTGCAGAGGCCTTCGAGTTGCCTGCTAACCGATGGAAGGCAGCACGGCTGAGAAGGCCAATAGCTATGTAGTCCTCGCGGCCAGCTTCGCGAAGAGTATCTAAGGTGTCTGCAAACTCTTCCTTGGCTCTGGTCAAGTACTGCGCCGCGGGGCGTAAGGTCACAGATAGGCCTAGGCTCGAACGCGCCTGGCAGAGCTTGGCAAGCGAGATATTGAGCAAGTCGTGGTCTTCCTCCGCGATTTCAAGTGCAACAGCCGCCCGTCGTCGTACCTCTAGACAAGCTACATGGTACGTCGGTTCCGCGCTCTCCAGCCCGCTGCCATCCCCTGGCTCTCCTAGACTCAGAATTAGATCGCAATATCTGTAACCCGGAAGAGAGTGGAGCTGTCGATGTCCCTGCTGTACCTCCATCGCCTCAGCCCGCTCAAACAGAAGTTTACTCCGCTGGAAATGACCTGCTTGATGCTCCGCATTGGCAAGCGTGGTTAATCGTAGGCCGCGGCTCACAAGACTCTTGCTCCGGTCCGCGAGATCGACACTGTGCTTAGCTGTCCCCACACCGCCGGATACATCGCCCAGAAGGAGTTTGAGCGTGCACAAGGCGCTTGCTGATACAGCGGCGTTTTCCCAGTCTTGTTCTCTTGTGCGTCCTTCGAGGGCAAGGACTGTTGGTTGTACTGCATCCTCCAGCCTTCCCACCGCCCGCAGATGGAACCCGACCAAGGCCAAGAGCCACAGGCGGTCCGACAAGCGGAGTCGACAAGATGGACTGTTCCATCGGCGATCAAAGAAGGCTGCGAGTGCTGTGAGTTCTGCGCCAAAGGTTCCGAGTTTCCGCCAGCTAAAAAACTCCTTACCTCGCAGAATTCTCTTTTTGAGTACCTCGTCGCACGTCTCTTGGACCTTCCCAGCCGAGCATCCGTGAACTACTGCACGGTATAGGGGAAGCATCTCGTCGAAGCTCTCTGGATACTCCGGTGCACGTCGCTTGTAATATTGATATAGGCGATCATGGCCTTGGTGCCATGCCTCTGGATTCGTTACCTTTAGTCGCTCACCGAAGTACTCGATCACGAGCGGATGCGCACCTAACACTTGACCATCCGAGAGGTCCTGGGATCCTCCTGCGGAAAGTTGTGCAGGCGCCACGAGGTGCGCGTCCCGCAACCGAGCCAGGGCTGCCTTCCAGGCGTTCGACTGCCTGTCGTCGATGCCTTCCGTAAGCCGTGGGATACCCGGTTGTGCTCTAAGGGCGGCGATTGGCCCTGGGTCGGCAGGCCCGTCGAAGAGGCCTAACAGGTAGAGAACTTGAATCTCCGGGCTAGGCCCAAACCACCTCTCGTAGCCGGCGATGACCTGTCGGGCTTGGCTACTCCCCTCAAGCCTAAGCCCTTCATCCAAAACTGCAACTTCGTTCCAGCGGCGGATGTCCCCATCGCAAATATCTCGGAGAAAGGTTCCCATGAGGGTGAGGGCGAGGCCGTGGCCGGCGAGTTTGTCAGCTACAGCTCGAAGTTCCCTCATCGGCCCTTGCACCCCGAGCTGTTGCAAGAGCTCGGCTCCGGTCTCCGCGGAGAGTCTCTCTAGTGTAATCGTCGTCACGCCCCTTCGGCCGGCTATGTCGCTTACATCTAGGTGAGTCGTGATGACGCAGAGTCCCGGGTTGTCCGCAGCTAGCTCCTTCACAAGGGCTTCGGCCACAGGGTCCTTGATCTTCCCCCCTCTCGGTCCGGGCGGATACTGCAGGGATTGGAAACCATCGAGGACTAGGAGGCTTCGCTCCTCGCGAAGCAGCGTGGCCAATCGCTCTCCCCTTTTCCAGGGCGATGCGCTCGTTTCAGGGCCAGATCCGAGCCAGTCGAGAGTGTGTTCGACGAATTCCTCAACTAATGCGCCGGGAGATTCGGTCCCCTGCGGGCTAAATGTCCAGCCTAGAACTCGATGAGCAGCTCGCCACTTGTCCTCCTTGAGTCGGTCAAGCCACTGATTTATTAAGGCTGATTTGCCGGCCCCTCCGATCGCAGAGAAGACGATAACGTTGGTACCTTCGGCCCAGGCTTTGTCGAGTTGGTGGAGTTCCTCTTCTCGGCCAACGAAGTTCTCACCACTGGGGGGGAGCTTCCCGATGAAGACGACGGGTCGCTGGGCTCCTCCTCGTTGCCACGTGCGATAGTGCTTCCGGAGAAGTTCCGGATGGGCCTGCAGAGCTTCGAGGATGTCTTCCCAAAAGGAGACTGTGACAGGAAACGACCCTCGGCGGACCTGTTCGTCTGAGATCTGGCGAACCAGCTCTTCGACGTGTACGTCGCGCGAGCCGGTGGTGGCAATAGTGAAGCTCGCTAGAGGGGGGCTGAAGGCTCTCGCTTTCTTGACCTCCGTGACAATCTCAGCTTTAGTTAGCCGGGCGTTCGAGATCTGGCTCTTGACCTTGCACTGGACTCCATGCCACCCGGAACTCCAAAGAGGCCGACCGTAGATATCGACTCCTGCTTGCGGCTGCCCTTGGCGCCCGTGCCTTCGGGTATGCGGGTCCTCCCAAAGCGAGGCCCACAAGTCTCGGCAGAGATTCTCGAAGTCCTCCCAGAGATGAGGAGGTGGTATGTCGTATCGGTTCATAACAGAAGGCTTGTCGTCTTCGGCATGGTCTGGCTACATAGGCGCAAGTAGTCCGAGCACCCTATACAGCTGGAGCAGGATGAAGGCGTGGCGATGAGCGCCCCACATAGCCTGAGATTCTCCTCCGTCCGCGACAGACTATCGGATGTGGAATGAGAAGGCCGGCGTTACCCGACGTGGAGATTCTCTGCCATTCCAGTCTTGGGCTCGCCCTCCAGAAGATACGCCCCCAGAGTTGAGAGCGGGAGCGATGGCTGTGAGCCGTGGAGGTTTCTTTTGTCGGCGCCTCTGGGTGAGTGCCCGTGCCCTGATTCGCTTCGTGTCTCCGTTTCGCGTTCCGCTCGTCGCACCGGACGTACGGGTCAGCGGTATCCCGCTCGCACACAGTTTCGGAGCCCCTCCGCAGGGAGGTGTCCCCTGACCTCCGATCAGAAGGTTGGGTCCCGAACTAACTGCCCTACCCGGAGATTGCCCTCTCCAACCGCCCTGGAAATGAGATCGGGTGAGACGCCCTGATACACTCCTATTTTGAAGCGAAGCGAAAATGCATCCCGGGCTATGAATTCGAAGTCGCTACCCGTCAGTCACTTACGAGCACACCCCTCCTCAACCACCCCCTACCGCGTGCTCAGCTGCAACGATAGAGCAACGACAGCTCTCCCGGCCGACTCATAGCCGGAACTCTATTTCTTCTAACTGTCTGTGGAAAAAGGACTTGAAGTGGTGCGCCCAGGAGGATTCGAACCCCCAACCTTCTGATCCGTAGTCTCGCAAGAGGTAAAAAGTGCCGCAAAGAGCAAATCGCCCAGAGACGCGTAAAGACTTGCCTCCAAAGAGGTTACTGAATCGTTGCGGCGACAAGCGCGCCGGCCGCTTATGCCGAAAAGCAACGGCTGTGTGTCGTGAGCGTGTCGTGAGGCAACCTCGGACTCTCTCCGAGAAATCCCTCGGGCTGGCCCGAGGCTCGGCTTCGAAATTCGTTGGGCGACCGAGCACTCCAAGGCCCCTTGGCGGGACCGGCGGGGTAGCTCAACGGGCGATCGGACCGGAGGGCGTCACCACCTAGCATCACCTGAGCGGAAGACCCAGGCCCGGGTGTGTGACCCGGACCTGGACCTAGTCATCGGAGCGGCCCCGGCAGGTGCTAGAGACACCCACCGGAGCCTAGCAACTCAAGAGGAACGAGCCTCATGAGCAGCCAAGCGCAGTCTAACCCGCAGCCGCAGTCCACCCACTCACCCCGGGTCGGGGCCACGAGCCCTCCCGTTCCCCGTCGGGAGACGCCACCGCGCCAGCAGGCCTTCCGGGAGACGTACCTTCAACGGTTCCCGAGCACCGTGATCGCCGAGGCCTTCCGGCTCGCTGGAGACGCCCTCGTGGATGTCCTCAACGAAGCCGGCGCCTGGGGACCGAGAAGTACCCTGCCGCTGACCTACGGCGAGGTCCTGGCCGCCTGCGACGACTTGGACCACCTTGTGGGCTATCTCGAGGAGGTTGCCGACGAGCGCATCGGCTCCGAGCTCGATACGGTCGCCGAAGCCCTCTCAGCAAGTGCCACCGAATGGGCGAGCCGGCTCGCCCACCTCGTCCTCGACATCCGCCGGGGCCTGGGCGAAGCTGAACAGGCCGCCAACCTGCTGGGCGACACGAACCTCCCGGGTGACTGCTGATGGCGCCGTCAACCCCGGGCTCGTCCCTCACCTCCCCGGCATCCACCGGCGCGGTCGTCCCATTCCAGGACGGCCGCACCTACTCCCAGTTCTCACTCGCCCTCGTCAGGCACGAGCCCGACCTGCCCTACAGCGGCGCCCCCGCGCTCGAACGAACCGCCGACGCCGTGCCCTACCTGCACCGGCTCCTCGAGGCCGAGCCCTTCGAAATCCTCGGCGCCCTCTTCCTCACGGTCCGGGGTCGGCCGATCGGCCACACCATCCCCTTCCGGGGAACCATCGCGAGCTGCAAGGTGGGACCGCGTCCTCTCCTGGTGTCCGCGATCCTGGCCCACGCGGCCAAGCTGATCCTCTTCCATGCGCACCCGTCCGGAGACCCGCGGCCGAGCCCTGAGGACGTCGACTTCTCCCGGAGGATGGAGGCAGCGGCGGACCTGCTCGGCCTTCGCGTCGAGGACTTCCTCGTCCTCGGTGACGCCCCGCGCTACGCCTCGATCCGCAAAGGCCGGTACATCCTCTCCTCGGCAGCACCACCTCAACCGCCCCGGCGACGTCGCAAGCCGAAGTACCGACATCCTGACGAGCCGAAGCTGACCTGGGCCGGCACCGGCTTCATCCCGGTCTGGCTCCGCGACGAGATCGAAGCCGGCGCGTCCCTGGGGGAGTTCCTCGTGGAGGGCGCCCAGGTGACAGCCGCTGCCGCCCGCCAGGAGCAGGAGATTCGAGACCGGGGCGCCGGGGCCTAGGACGTTGACGGCGATTAACCCAAGAGTTAACATGCGGCTGGTCTGGATCAAGCGAGTGGTCTGGGACGTGGTGGCGATCGCGGACCGGAGAGGCCGGACCGTCTGGGACCAGTTGGTCGAGGATCCGGACCGCCACGCCCGGAAGATGCGAGCACTCCTCCATCACACCGCGCGCGACGGCCCGCCCCACGACCCGCGGAAGTCCAAGCCGCTCCGCGACGGGATCTTTGAGCTCCGGCAGGGCCCGAAGAAGGGCCCCAAGCTCCGGGTGTTCTACTTCTACGAGACCGGGAGGATGGTGATCTGCACCCACGCGGTCTGGAAGCGCGAGGCCGTGCCGGAGGAGATCGACCGGGCCGTGGTCTGGAAGGCGCGCTACTTCCGCGCCAAGGCTCGCGGCGCGGTCGAGATTGTCGCTCCCTGATCGAGGCGCTCAACGGAGGTCGAAGACATGGCAGCCGATTCACAGCAGGAGCCGTTGGAGTTCTGGATCGACGTGGCGCGGGTCGGGTTCGAGGAGGATCTCCACCGGCTGATGGAGCGCGCCGGCATCAACCGAGCCGAGCTGGCCGAGGCAGCCGGCGTCTCGCCGGCATTCGTGTCCAAGGTGCTCAACGGCTCCAACAACTACACCCTCAAGACCATGGCCAAGCTTGCCCGGGCAGTCGGGGCGGTGCTTCAGGTGCGGCTGGTCGACGAGGACCGGGAGGTCGTGCGAGTGGTGCGCCCGGAGGAGGCGGCTTGGTTGGATGATCGTGGGCTGACTTCGGCCACACACTCTAGAGAGGTTCCCGTCGAGGACGCCCAGAGGCCCGAAGGTGTTGGTCAAGCGGGCCGTGTTGAGCTGGTCGGGAGCCACCGATGATTCTCACCCAGGGGCGCAAGCGCCTTGTCGTCCTCCTTGTACCGCTGGCCGTAGTGCTCCTCAGGTGCGCCACGGTCCCGTCCGAGCCTCCGCCTCCACCGAACCTCGACGGAGTCCAAATCACGTTCGACCATCAGGGGGCAGGGGTCGACCTGTCTCAGCAGCGGATTGCCGAGTTCGGTGAAGCGCACAACTCCGCCCGTCCCGGCCACGACTACTGGCTCGCGCTACACAACGGCTCTCCGTTTACGATCTCGTTCGCCACACAGAGCATGAACTTTACCCAGCCAGCCGAGCTCGTCCAGATCGGTCCGGACAAGAAGATGCTGGCTCTGGCCGACGGAGCTGAGGCCGCCGTGCTATTCGTCTCATTCCAAGGCCTCCATGCCTTCGGTGACCACTACGGCATCTCGTTCCTTCCATCGGGGCGAACGGTTCTCTTCAGCGTGCCGCGAAGATTCCTCCGGAGTGACAGGAGGATCTATGTGAACTTCGAAGCCTATCCGGAGCCGGTTCTGCGCGGCGGGGTCAGCCCGCCGGAGTACAGGGCCTACTTTTCCATGGACGGCCTGGCGCACTGACGCCGCAGTCCCAAATGGGACGTAAATGGTGGTGGTGAGGCTTGGAGAAGACGCCCCCGGTCGCCAGCCCACTACGCTTAGCCCCCGACGACAAGGACGATCCTGGCGCGGGTCGGCTTCGAGGAAGACCTCCACCGGCTGATGGAGCGCGCCGGGATCAACCGGACCGAGCTGGCCGAGGCAGCCGGCGTCTCACCGGCGTTCGTGTCCAAGGTCCTCAACGGCTCGACCAACTACACCCTGAAGACCATGGCGAAGCTCGCCCGGGCGGCGGGGGCGGTGCTCCCGGTGCGGCTCGTGGACGAGGATCGGGAGGTGGTCCGGGTGGTGAGTGCGGCGGAGGCGGCCTGGCTCGATTCGAGGAGCCCGCGCCCAGATGGCGCAGAGAGCGGAGGTCGTCCGGGACCGAAAGTCGAGCAACGACGTTGTGGGGACGCGAGATGACCTGTGAGCATCTGATCGCACTGGAGCGGGCCATCGCCAACGCTGGCTTCAACGAGAGATTTCGTGGGGCCGCTTGGTCGCAGAATTGTGGAGAGTGGGTCCACTTTGATTGCTTCTTGCCCGCTGAGGCCCTGCGAAGAGCGTTCAACCTTGCTGACTGCGTCAGGGATCATTCGATCCTCGGCACCCATGATGGCCAAGAGTCTGGCTTCGTTTGCGAGATCCACAAGGATGCTGTCATGGGCTACCATCGAGCAGCGCGTCCGGAAGCGAGGAGGTTCATTCCCTGAGGAGCGTCGCCGCCCGACGGCGCTCCACCGGTCGCCACGGGCTGTCTCCGCAAAGCGGTCGACGCGTTGCCGGGCAGAGGCCGTCCGTTGCATCCGCGTCTGGGATGTCGAGGGCGGCGGCGGTAAGCTTCAACCCCGTCAGGCCTCCCGAACAGCGGCAAGAGAGTCCGCCGGATGCGGCGCCACGACCGAAACTGAGCTGGAGTCCTGATGGCGACCACTGACACGAAGAACACCGACCTCGACTACGCCGACACCCTCTGGAAGTCGGCCGACGCGCTCCGCGGCCAGGTCGACGCGGCCGAGTACAAGCACGTCGTCCTCGGGCTGCTCTTCCTGAAGTACATCTCCGACTCCTTCGAGGCCCGGCGCGACGAGCTCCAGGAGGAGCTGAAGGCCGACGGCATCACCGGCCCGCAGCTCGAAAGCCTGCTCGAGAACCGCGACGAATACACCGCCGAGCGGGTGTTCTGGGTGCCGCCTGAGGCGCGCTGGCAGAACCTCCAGAATCAGGCCGCGCGCGCGGACATCGCCACACTGATCGACGACGCCATCCTCGCGGTCGAGCGCGACAACCCGAACCTCAAGGGCAAGCTGCCGCGCGACTATGCCCGCCGTGGCATCGCGCCCGAGAAGATGAAGGGGCTGATCGACCTGATCGCCGACATCGGCTTCAAGGACGACCGCGCCAAGGCACGCGACGCACTCGGCCGCGTCTACGAGTACTTTCTCGGCAAGTTCGCCCAGGCCGAGGGCAAGCTCGGCGGCGAGTTCTTCACGCCGCGCTGCATCGTGCGCTTGCTGGTCGAGATGCTCGAACCCTACGAGGGTCGCGTCTACGACCCCTGCTGCGGCTCGGCGGGCATGTTCGTGCAGTCCGAACGCTTCGTCGAGGCCCACGGCGGGCAGACCACCGACATCTCCATCTTCGGCCAGGAGTCCAACCCCACCACCTGGCGCTTGGCGCACATGAACCTCGCCATCCGCGGCATCGAGGCCAACCTCGGCAGCCAGCCCGCCGACAGCTTCCTGCGCAACCTGCACCCGGACCTCAAGGCCGACTACATCCTCGCCAATCCGCCGTTCAACATCTCGGATTGGTCGGGCAAGCTGCTGGCCGACGACGTGCGCTGGCGCTACGGCACGCCGCCCACCGGCAACGCAAACTACGCCTGGATCCAGCACTTCATCCATCACCTCGCACCCCCGAACGGCCACGGCGGCGGGGTCGCCGGCTTCGTCATGGCCAACGGCTCGCTCTCCACCCAGTCGGGCGGCGAGGGCGAGATTCGCCAGCGCATCGTCGAGGCCGACCTGGTGGACTGCATCGTCGCGCTGCCGGCCCAGCTCTTCCTCACCACAGGCATCCCTGCCTGCCTCTGGTTCCTCACCCGCGACAAGACGGGCAAGAACCTCAAGAACGGCGGACGTGACCGCCAAGGCAAGACGCTGTTCATCGACGCGCGCAAGCTCGGCACCCTGCAGACCCGGACGCTCCGCGTGCTGACCGGCGGCGATGACGGCGAGACGCTAGAGGAAGACGGAATGGGCGACCCAATGCCCGACTCCGACATCGGCCGCATCGTCTACGCCTTCCGCCAGTGGCGCGACGAGCCCGCTCCCGACTGGTGGGACGCGGAGGAGCACGGAGAGTGGGCCTACCGCGACGTCCCCGGCTTCTGCAAGGCCGAGACGATTGAAGGCATCGGCAAGCACGGGTTCGTGCTCACACCCGGACGCTACGTCGGCGCCGAGGAGCAGGAAGACGACGGCGAGCCGTTCGCGGAGAAGTACCCGCGCCTGCTGGCGGAGCTGGAGGCCTGCTTCGGGGAGGGCGAACGCTTGATGGCCGTGGTTCGCGAGCAGTTGAAAGGCGTGGACGATGCCGGATAGGCCGAACCCGCCGAAGCCGGCGCAACCAGAAGGGCCGGCCGGCCAGCTCCTGATCTACCGGGACGGCGCCACCCGCCTCCAGGTCCGCCTCGAAGGGCGCACGGTCTGGCTGTCCCAACGCCTCATCGCCGAGCTGTTCCAGGTCTCGGTTCCCACCGTCAGCGAGCATCTGGCCAACATTTACACCGACCGGGAGCTCGACCCCGAGGCAACTCTTCGGAGTTTCCGAATAGTTCAGACCGAGGGCACTCGCCAGGTCTCGCGCGCCATCGATCACTACAACCTCGACGCCATCCTCGCCGTCGGCTACCGCGTCCGCTCCGCCCGTGGCACCGCGTTTCGCCAGTGGGCCTCCGCGCGCCTGTCCGAGCTGCTGGTCAAAGGCTTCACGCTGGACGACGAGCGCCTCAAGGAAGGCCGCACACTGGGCGCCGACTACTTCGACGAGCTGCTCGAGCGCATCCGCGACATCCGCGCCTCGGAGCGGATGTTCTACCAGAAGATCACGGACATCTACGCCACCAGTATCGACTACGACCCGACCCACCCGGTCAGCCAGACCTTCTTCGCCACCGTCCAGAACAAGCTGCACTTCGCCATCCATGGCCACACCGCCGCCGAGGTCATCCAGCGCCGCGCCGATGCCTCCCAGCCGCACATGGGCCTGACCACCTGGAAGAACGCACCCGGCGGCCCCATCCGCAAGGCCGATGTCCGCGTCGCCAAGAACTACCTCTCGGCCGAGGAGATCACCGAGCTCAACCGCGTCGTCACCATGTACCTCGACTTCGCCGAGGACCAGGCGCGGCGCAAGAAGCCGATGCACATGGCCGACTGGATCGAGCGGCTCGACGCCTTCCTGCAGTTCAACGAGCGCAACATCCTGACCCACGCGGGCGCGGTCTCGCACGCAGCTCGCCGAGCAGCACGCCCACGCCCAGTTCGAGCAGTTCGAGGCCGAACGCCGCCGGCTCGAAGCCGCGCAGCCGACCAGTGATTTCGATCGGGCTGTCGAAGAAGGTGAAGCGGCTGGAGGCGGACGACACGCCGAAATCGGCGCCTGGGGCCCGCAAGCAGAGGGCAGAGAAGACGCCCCGGAAGCGCAAGCCGAAGAGGGCCGGAGAATGATGGCGTGCCTGACCGATGCTCCATGCGAATGAGAGGTGACCTGCGTGATTTCGGTCTTCGCCCGCATCGCCTACGCCTTGCCCAGTGGGACGAGCGAGCTGTTTCGCGAGAGGTACCCGCGCCTATAGGCGGAGTTGGAGGCGTGCTTTGGAGAAGGGCGAGCGCTTGATAATTGCGGTCGGCAGTCAGCCGGGGGCTTTCTCGAAGATTTGGAGAGGCGTCGAGTGAGTGTGATGGGACCGGATCAAAACGATGCAGCCGAATGGCGGTCAACGACACTTGGCGCCGTCAGCGGAGTGGATGTCCGGTGGTACACGATCGAAGAGTTACCCCGATTCTTGGGCGGTACGCTCCGCATGGTTGTCCCGCGAATCCATCAAGAGCTTTTGACCTGCACAGCTGCCGAGGTCGCGTGACCGAAGCCGCGGTCGCCAATGGAGCGCGCCTGACCGCCAGGGCGACATTCGTGATTGCTCGCACCGGGGAACTCGGCTCTTGCTCGATGATGTTCCTGATCGGTATCGCCACGAGACCGATGGCGTACAGACCAGGATGTGAAGTCCGATTCGCGGAATCCACTCGTGCTGACACGCTGGTTTACTACGCTCAACATGGTTGCTCGCCCACATGTTGCAGCCCACTTGCGGCGGTGGTCCAGCAGCATCTCACGGCACCGGCCGGCTTCAGACGCGTGCTACAGTGCGATGAAGCTCCGGCTTCCCCCTGAGGATGAACAACGCGCCATCGCCAGTGTCCTCGGCGCGCTGGACGACAAGATCGAGCAAAACCGGCGGACGGCGCGGGCGCTGGAGCGGCTGGCGCGAGCGATCTTCCGGGCATGGTTCGTGGACTTCGAGCCGGTCAAGGCCAAGGCCGAAGGTGCCACCGCCTTCCCCTCCATGCCCCAGGCCGTCTTCGACGCCCTGCCCACCCGCTTCGTCGATTCCCCCATCGGCCCCGTGCCGGAGGGGTGGGAGGTGAAGGCGATCTCGCAGATCGCCACGTTCCTGAACGGGTTGGCTTTGCAGAAGTATCCGCCGCAGGGGGACGGCCGAGATCTTCCGGTGATCAAGATCGCTCAGCTCCGCAAAGGGTCCACCGAAGGTGCGGACTGGGCAAATGGCGATGTCCCTGACCAGTACATCGTCAGAGACCGCGACCTGCTCTTCTCTTGGTCGGGCACCCTGGAGGCGGAGCTGTGGTTCGGCGGCCGAGGTGCTTTGAACCAGCATCTCTTCAAGGTGACATCATCTCGCTTCCCTCAGTGGTATTTCCTTCTCTGGATCCGTCAGCACTTGCCGTGGTTCCGGGCAGTCGCGTCAAGCAAAGCTACGACGATGGGTCACATCAAGCGAGGACATCTGCAAGAAGCGAAAGTGGTCGTTCCGCCGCATGAGGTTTTTAGCGAAGCGCACAAAGTGATCGGGCCACTCTACGACCTGTACGCCCAGGTGATGATCGAATCACGGACGCTGGGGGAGATGCGCGATTTGCTCCTGCCGAAGCTTTTGTCAGGTGAGGTGAGGGTACAGGTAGATGGAGAGGCCAGAAATGAGTCCTGACCGGCCTTTCGAGCTCCACAGTTGTCGGCAGCTCTTTGAGCTCTATCCAGGTTCTTCGTCGCTGCGGCCTGCAGTCGAAGTCATCGAGCGTACGATTTGGGATGAACCAGGAATTGCATTTACGCACTGCCGAGGATTGCTGGAGACCGTCTGCGTCACGATTCTCGCGGACCGTGGC
>CAWJLS010000003.1:0-296229 GCA_963843755.1 uncultured Acidobacteriota bacterium | reverse complement strand
TCCGAGCGGTTCCGGTGTCCTGACCACCGCGCGAGCCTATGACCCCGGCTCGAACCTGGTGAAGGTCACCGACCCGCTCGGCCGGGAGACGAGCTACACCTACGATGGCGCCGAGCGGCTGAAGCAGAGCCTCGATGCGGCCGGCAACCGGACCGTCTTCCAGCGCGACAGCGCCGGGAACGTGGTGATCGCCTCGGCGCACGAGGCGAGCCCGACCGGCACGGTCCAGGTCTCGGAGCTGTTCGAGTACGACGCCCTGGGACGCCAGGTGGCGGCGACCGACGGCGCCGGAAACAAGACCCAGCTCTTCGTCGACGCCCGCGGCAACGTCATCGCCGCGGTCGACCCGGAGGGGAACCTCACCGAGCACCGCTACGACGGCCTGGACCGGGAGGTCCGGACGACGCGGCCAGGGGGGATCTCCCTCGACTACAGCTACGACCGCAGCTCGCGGCTCGTGGCGCTCACCGACGCTCTCGGAAACTCGACGCAGTGGTCGTATGACGCCCTGGGGCGAAAGACTTTCGTGACTTATCCGGACGGTGCGGTCGAGTACTCGAGCTACGACGCCAACAGCAACCGGACCGGGATCACCGATCCGCGGGGCGTTTCCATCTCGCAGAGCTTCGACCTCGCGAATCGCTTGACCGACCGGAGCTTCGCGCTTCCGGCCGGCGTCGAAGGGCCGAGCGTCGAGACCTTCACCTACGACGGGCTGAACCGCGTCACGCAGGCCACCTCCGGGACGGTCACGACCCACCGGGCGTACGACTCGCTCTCGCGCCTGGTCTCGGACGAGACGCTCGGCCGCATGGTCGGCTTCGGCTACGACGGGATCGGCAACCTCACCAGCTTGAGCTATCCCTCCGGGCGCGTCGTCGCGATCACGCCAGACAGCCTGAACCGACCGGAGCAGGTGGGCTGGGACTCGGGCGGCGGCTCAGCCCTGACCAAGGCCTCGTATGGGTACCGCGGTCAAGGTCTCGTCGCTGCAAAGACCCTGGGCAACGGATCAGCCGGAGTCGCGGGGACCATGACCTTCGACAGCGCCCGAAGGCTGACCCGATCGAGCTACACCACCGGGCCGAACGACACCGTCTTCGGCGAGTTGATCGCCTGGAGCCCGCGGTCCTTGAAGACGGCGCAGCTCCGCACCGACCTGAACGGCGCAGGCTTCGGCTTCACCTACGATCCGGCCGGACGGCTGACCGAGTCCGCACGGGTCGGGGGCGAGGACCCGGGCTCACCGCTGTCGCGGTCCTTCGCCACGCTCCCGGAGCACTACGGCTTCAGCTACGATGCGGCCGAGAACCTCCTCGGCAAGACGAGCGACCAGGCTTGTGAGACCGACCAGTCCTCCCTGCCGCTCGACGGCTCCGGCCGCAACCGCCCCGGCGCGGTGGAGACGACCGCGCTCGGCTGGGACGCCGCCGGCAACTTGACGGCCAAGGGAGGCCGGCAGCTCGTCTACGACGCCAACAACCGCCTGACCAGAGTCCTCGCGGCGGACGACACGGAGCTCGCCCGCTACGACTACGACGCCTTCGGCCGGCGCGTGCGGGAAGTGGTGGGTGGCGAGACCACCCAGACCGTCTGGGCCGATTGGCAGCCGATCGAGGAGCTGCGCGACGGCATCCTCTTCCAGCACCGGACCTACGGCGCCGGCCTCGACGAGGTGGTCAGCCTGGAGGTCGACCTCGACGGCGACGGCACGCTCGACCAGGAGTACCTGCCGTTCTACGACGCGAGCGGCTCCCTGGTGCTGCTCACGGATACGGCGGGCAAGCCGATCGAGCGCTACGAGTACTCGCCCTACGGCGAGCGCTCGATCCTGGTGGACTCGACGCCGCCGGCCATCGAGCAGGTGCGGATCTCGGAAGGCTCGATCGTGCTCGAGGTCTCCGAAGAGGTCCTGCTCTCGAAGATCGAGCAGGCCATCGCGGCCGGGGAGCTGACGCTGACGGATCAGACCGATCCCGGTCAGCCGGCGGCGATCGGGCTCACCGCCAGCCAGCCCCTCCTGTCCAGCCGCCGGCCGGGTCGCCGGATCCTGCTGACGCCGGACGAGGCGCCGGCCGAGGGAGCGCCGCTCGATCTGGTGCTCCCGGCGGGCGCCTTCCGGGACCTCTTCGGCAACGTCGCCGCGGCCGGGGCGGGCGACTCGATCACCTGGCCCGCCGCGGGCGAGGACCTGCTGGTCGAGGACACCACGGCGCCCAAGATCGAGCAGGTCTGCGTGACGAGCAGTGGCTTCCTCGAGGTCACCCTTTCGGAGATGCCGGACCTGCCCCAGGTCGACAGCGTCGTCACCCTCGACGGCGCGCCGGCGAGCTGGAGCCTCGGTCCGGACGGCTACACCCTCCGGACGGACGCGGCCCTCACCGCCGGCAGCCATACCCTCGCGGTCGGCACCGACCCGCTCGACCTGGCCGGCCTCGGCCTGGCCTCGACCTGGAGCGAGACCTTCACGGTCTCCGCCACCAGTCCGGAGAAGCTGGTCTTCAGCGAGCCCTTCCCGGGCTTCACCTCCGCCTCGGCCGTCGGCAACCACATGGGCTTCCACGGCCTCCCCCACGACGCCGTCACCGGCTTCGTCTACGCCAGGCACCGGTACTACGACCCGGAGCTGGGGCGCTTCATCCAGGCCGACCCGATGGGGTACGTCGACGGGCCGAACCTCTACCAGTACGCGCTGAACAGTCCATCGAACTTCCGCGACTCGACCGGGCTGTACGTTTCTCTCTCTCGGGAAACCGCCGAGAAGAACGCGCAATCGCGCCTTCAGGTGCAACTCGCCATTGAACAAGCGGCGGACCTAAACGGTCAACACCTGGAGGGACGGCTTGTCGCAGGGCTAGTCGACTCCATTCTTGCAGGCCCTCTGCCTACAAGCAGTGAAGAGATCGTTGCGCAGGCCGAGGGTAGTGTGATCGGCTTGGCAAACCCGTTGGGAATGGTCGAAGCGGAGGCAGTCGGTGGCATTGAGTCCACAGGATGGTTCCGGTCCCTCTCGCGCAAGGTAAATCCGCTACGGTGGTTTGATGATGTAGTAGAGGATGCGACGGTCTTAGGGGTGCGGGAAGGCGCGGCCGAGGGAATCGCAGAGTTGACGCCGCGGTTCGCCATACCGAGGGGAACAACCAGGCTCTACCGGGCGGTGAGCCAGGCTCAGCCTCGATGACGTAACGCAGTTTGGTTTCCGACCAGGGCCCGGCGCCATGGAGACCAAGCTTTTCGCCACGTCGGCTGAGGATGCGTCCTTCTTTGCGCGGAATGTCCTTTACCCACTGGACAACAAGCCGTTGACGATCCTGGATGTCGAGGTGCCCGAGAGCCTTGCATCCCGCCTCCTCCGCTTTACGGCGGACGGCAAACCCACGGTTGCACTGGACCCGGCTCTTCTCCAGGAATTCAATGCAGCGGCCCGGGTCCGTCGATTGAACTACTCACCGCTACTGCCTCCGTGATGCTCGACGTTGTCGCCGAATCAGGCTATCGCCGACCTCTGAGGGCGGTCGCAAGTCCTTCGTCCGGACGGGGTACCGGCCCAACATCCGCTTTGGTGACCTCTACACCGACGGGTCCTTCACTTTCGTGGATCGACAGGAAGCCCTGCCGGGATGAATGCGAAGCTCGTGTGACCACGCCTACCCGAGCGAGAGCTACTACTTGAAGGCGGGTCCCGTTTCGACATCAAGATGGGCCTCGTAAGCTAGGCGAAGGCCAGATCTTCGATCCGGGCATTTTGCCAACGGACTATCGGCGGCCGACGGCGCGGTGCGACCGACTTCATCAGGTTCGGCCGAGACCCAGAGCCGGACCGGCAGGTGAGATGAGAACCAACGTTCGGCAGTCTAGATCCGCAGCGGATTGCGACGACGAAGTCTCGCGCAGGCGCTCGGCGTGTCCCTTCTCGGGACTTCGCCGGCATTGGCTTCGTGGATCTCGCTGAAACCTGGAAGAGGGCCTCGAGCACGGCTTCGGGAAGAGCAGGGACAATGTCGTTGCAGTCGGGGATTGCGTTCCGCCCTTCCTCGGTGCCGGCCCCTCGCCAATCCGCGGGGCTTCAGCGTATCGAGTCGACCGAACACCTCGTCGGTGTACTCGCTCCAGCGCATCCAGACTCCGAGGCAGCGAGCACGCGACGAGTTTCGCCGAAATAGTCGACGTTGGCTTGCTCCTGGCTCTAGCGGCCTGGTAGAAGGCGACCTTGTCCGGCCGCTCGCTGACGACCCGAGCAAAGCGTGCCAGCGATGCGGAGCGCTCGATCAGGTCGTGAATGTAGCCCGATCCCTCTGGGTACAGATCTCCATCCGACCGAGGCGCACATACCGCTTCGCCAGGGCGTCGACAAGCTTAAACGCACCCTTCGTCCGTCATGACCGTTCCTTTCCCGCACAGGTCGTCTCCCACTAAAGGCCCGGCTTCGTCGCCGGGCCTCGGTGCATCTCGACTGCCGCGCCCCGGTGTCCCGTCCGCAGTGTCCGCAGGGGGATTGAGGCGATTCTGGGCGGAATTCGAGCCGAATTACTCGTCAACGGGCGAAATTGCGCGCGATTCGTCCTCGGTTCTTGCCTCGCCTCGTGTGCTTGATCTCCTCCCGGTGCGGAGTGGCGCCGGCACGGCGCACCTCTCCTGCGGACAGTCGGTGTGGTCTCTGTGTCGGTGGGATGCGCCGTTCTATTCGGGCCAGTAGCAGCCAGCAAGGAGCCCGCCCCACGCGGACAACCAACGAGCGGGCCTTCGTCGATCGGGTCCTTTGCCGCTCCAGACTTCGGCAGGGGTACGCCCTCCAGGTGTTGGTGGGGACGGAGGTGGTTGTACCAGGTGCGGATCCGGGCAAGGTCGTCGGTCCTGACTGCCTCCGACCCAGTCATCGCGTCTCTCTGCCGAATCACTTCTTTGACCGTCCGGAAGAGTCGTTCGATGCGGCCATTCTGCCAGGGTGCGAACGGCTCGCTGCGCTGATGGCGGATGCCGAGTATGCGCAGGACGACGCGGAAGAGCAGGGACCGCACGGCCGGTTCGTTGTCGGTGCGGAGCACCTTGGGCGTGCCGAAACGCTCGAAGAGCTCGAGGAGCCGGCGGAGGAGGGTGACGGTTCTCCGGCTTTCGACGGGACACAGCTCGAGACAGGCCCGAGAGCCGTGGTCGAGCACGCCAAGAACCGGTCTCGAATCTCCACCGGCTCCTTGCACCCAGGTCCAGTCGAGTGCCCAGACCACGTTGCGGCGAAGCGGTCGCGGCTTCCGGTGCTTGATCTCTCGTCGCATGCGGAGAATCTCTTCGCCGTGATTGCGGAGCACGCCGGCCACGAAGGTCTTGCCGACGGTCATGGTCCTCGGGCTCTGGTGCTGGTGGAGGCGGTTGAAGGTGTGGGCGATCCGGCGGCATCCCGCCTCGGGCATCAGAGCCTTGAGCCGGAGCACCTCGTGGCGCACCCAGGGCGGCTTCGGTGGCTGGACGCGGTGGACGGGAGCCGGAAGAGGCTCGGAGGTCGCAGAACGCGGCCGAGAACACTTCCTTGTCCGGTGGGGCCGTTGTGGAATGACGAGCCGCGCAGCGAAGCTCAGTAGGAGCAGGATGAAGACGAGGAGGAGCAAGGTCATGATTCGACGAGGTGCCTCAGGAGTCGGGCGGAGCGCCAGACGATTCGCAACGGTGGCCGCAAGGCTCGCTACGATCGCAAGGGACTGGAGGATTTGACCATGGCGAGCTCGCGATCCAACGTCAAGGAGCAGATGGTCCAGATCGTCGAAGCCCAGGCGGAGAACAGCTCCTTCGACGAGATCCTCCGCGAGTTGGCCTTCGCCCGTGTGATCGAACGGGGCCTCGCAGACGTCGACGATTGACGCACGGTGAGCCACGAGGATGTGCGCCGCGAGGTCGAGTCGTGGGACGAGTAGGGCTACGTCGAGCTACAATGGAGGCGTCGCGGAGGAGATCGATGAGCACGGTCAAGGAACAGGTCCGACAGATCGCCGAGAAGCTGCCGGAGAACGCCACGTGGGAGCAGGTGCGCTATGAGCTCCACGTCCGGGAGCAGATCGAGGAAGGGGAGCGCGCGATCTCCGAGGGCCGCACCGTGCCGCACGACGAGGTCAAGAAGCTCTTCCCCCGCGAATGAGGATCACCTGGTCCCGTCCCGCCATTTCCAACCTCGAAGCGATCCACGACTACATCAGCCGCGACGCTCCCGGCCGCGCGGACCGCTTCGTCCAGAGACTCATTGCCGCGGCCGAGCCCCTGGCTGGCTTTCCGAAGATGGGCCGTGTCGTGCCCGAAGGCGACGGCCGGCAGCGCGAGCTCGCCTTCGATCCCTACCGCATCATCTACCGGATCGAGGACGACGAGATCTTCATCGTCACCGTGGTCCACAGCGCCCGCGACCTGGCCGCTCTGTGGGAGCAGACGAAGGCGAGGACCTCCCCTCCTGACCCGGCACACGGTCGCCGACGCCACCCGCTACCTCGGCTGAGCCGCCTTTTCTCCTTAGCTGCTACGCTGCCGCAGTGTCCCCGAAAGCGGCTAAGAAAGGACGGCTCGGCGCCGTTCTCGCGGCGGTCCTGGGCCTCCTGCTGGCCGCCTCGTCCCCGCTCGAAGCGCTCCGCCTCTATCCGAAAAACCGCGTCTGGGGGGTATCGGAAAATTTCCCCGAACACGCGTCCGGCGAAACGGCCGCAAGTCCAGAAACCGCAACGGGATACCTCCTCTTCTGGCGGGTGACTTGCGTCGGGTCGTATAGAGACGTCGAGTACTACGACGGGCGGGGACGGCGGGAGACCTTCGAGGTCGACAACCCTGACGAGGGGAGCTACACGAGCCCGGCGGGCCGCTTCGTCGTCCTGACCAAGACCGCCGCGGGGTGGGTGTGGATCGGGTCGCACAAGGACCAGATGCGGTTCGACCGGTACGGGCGGTTGGTGGCGGTCGCCGACGCCGTCCGGGACTCCGACGGCAGCGGCGGAACCACGCCGACCGGCAACGAGATGAGGTTTGCCTACGACCCGGCCGGGCGCTTGGTGCAGATCACCGACAGGGCGCTTGGTGCAACGGATCACCGACAGGGCGCTTGGTGCAACGCGAAGAAGGTGCCACCCGCTTTTCGAGGAGACCTCTTCTGGAGTCGGCAGAAGTGAGCTGGTTGAGAGCTGGTTGAGAGCTTTGGGTAGGCCGAGTAGGGGGAAAGAGCACTCCGCAGCCGTCCCGCCGAGAGATTGGTCGAGCGTCAGCTTGCTGTCGAGCGTTAGCTCTCTATTGGAGTTGCCAACAGCCGCGAGCGGTCGCGAGCAGATGGATCAGATGGACTTCTGGCGTCCTCGTCAGCGGAGCGACGGAGACGACGAGTGGCGCGTGGAGTGCTCCATGGGGGACGGTAGGGCAGGATGTGGCTGCGCGATCCGCTATCCGGGCTCGAGGAGAGGGATGAACGGTGCTGCCGGCGGGAAGCTGCCCTCGGGGAAGGAGGCGGTGCGATCTCCGGCCCGGAGGAGCTCGACGGCTTCGTTGTAGGCGGTCGAGAAGACTCGATAGGCCTCTCGGAAGCGCTCCCTGACCTCACGGGAGGCGGCGTGTACGAAGGGCCGCGGTGAACGCTTGGTCCTCCGCGGACGCTGGTGCGGATCGACTCGAAGAAAGGCGCTGGGGTTCGAGGGGCGGGTTCCCTCGGCTCGGTGCTGCGCTGCGGCCTCCTCGGCAATGCAATTGACCATCTCCGCGACGAGGCTCTGCCTCTCGTCGGCGGAGAGCCCCTGGTTGTCCCAGCAGGGCAGCGGATCCAAGTGCAGGGTCTCTTCGGTGGCGAACTCTTCGAGACGGCCGCCATCGTCCTTTCGTCGCCCGGCGAGGCAACGGGCGGTGCGGTCGTACCACACGCCATGGAGAGGCGCGCCAGTCCTCAACGCGTGGACCGAATGCACCCCGGGCCACAGCTCGGGCAGTGCGACCAGTCCCTCCTTGGTTCCCTGAGCCAGGCAGTAGGCAAGCCTCCGGAGCTGCGCCTCAGGTTCCTCGCTGACCAGGACCGAATGGTAGCGGTCGTGCCAGAATGGTCCGGTCCAGTTGTGGAGGTCGCCGGCCTCGCGGGCGAGATTTCCCTGGACGTAGTTCATGAACCGGGCGAGCCTTTGAGCATCGCCCGGGCTGACCAGGCCGTGCCAGTGATTCGACAGGCACGAGAGGGCATGGACCTTGACCCCGTAGAGGGATTTCGCCTTTGCCACGATGCCGATGAAGCGCCGGTTCATTTCCGGACCGGGCCGGAGCAGATACCGGCCTTGGATCGTCTTGGCGGTGACCTCCACCAACCCGTCGGTTGGGACGTATCGTAGCTTCCTTGCCATCCTACTGACGAGGACGTAAGACGACGGGCCGGGTCTTGCGGATGGGAGCTTGAAAATGGGGTGGCACCTTTCCCGGCGGCACCTTTCCCGGATTCTGTCGCGCTTCGTTGGGCGGGGCTCCAGGCCCGACGAGGCGCACCGTTGAGCGCTTCGCAGCTTCTTTGGGGCGTCGTCTTCAGCGCAGTCGGGCTCGGCTTTTTCGTCCACGGCAAGAAGCAGCAATCTGCTGCGCCGCTCCTCTGCGGGCTCGGTCTCATGGCAGTGCCGTACTTCATCTCGAGCACTCTGCTTCTCGTGGCGGTCGGTGTCGTGCTGGCGGCGATTCCGTACTTCGTCAGGCAGTAGCAGCTTCGACGTCCGATTCCAGGCTCGCCACGTTGCGTGTCGAGGGCGGTTTCTTCCAGCATGGAGGAGCTCCGCCTGCGACAGCACCGGCCGCGTCTGGTCGCGAGTCGCTTGGCACCGCGGCCGGTTTGAGCAAAGACTGCGCCCCATCCGGGACCTGCTGGATCACAGGAACGTCGAGCCGACGCTGAGTGCCGGAAGGCTCCCGGGCTCAGTCGTCTCCGAGGGACTCCCAGTCCCGGTCGGGTTCGTCCTCTAGCTCGGAGAGGAGCTCGCGGGCGGCTTCGGCGTCGTGGTCGCGAACGAGGAGCTTCGCTCCGCCTACGACGGGGTTGAAGCCAGCACCGAGGCGGCCCATGGCGAAGAAGTCCTGGAGGGCGTCGCCTGCCGTTTCGTAGTCGATCCCGGAGCCGGTCAGGAGGGACTGGGCGACCGCCAGCAGGGCGGGGTTACCGGTCTCGAGCACCGGGACCAGGGTGTAGGCCGGGGGGTGGGGCGTGCGCCGGGGCAGCAGGGACGACGCGGGGACGAGGAATACCTCGCAGTCTGGGCACTCGATGATTCCCGGCCGGAACTCGCCGTCGCACTCCGGGCAGCGCATGATGTCGAGAGACTCGTCGTTCATCGCGGCTTCTCCCTGTTCTCTCTGATGTACGGCTCTATTGCGAGCATACTTGAAAGGGTGCTCGGTGGGCGCGGTGATACGCTCAGGCGTCCATTCCGACGATCTTCGAGAGCCCCCTCATGAGCTTCCCCGACGACCCGACCCGGCCTCTCCGGGCGGGGGTGGCGCCGGAGGACGAGCTGACCGGCGTCGAGCTGGATGGGTATCGCGTGGTCCGGCCGCTGGGGCAGGGCGGGATGGGGCGGGTGTACGAGGGGTTCGACCCGCGGCTCGGGCGGCGCGTGGCGATCAAGGTGATGGGGGGGCTCGGGCATCCCGACGACAATGCGCTGGCCCGGTTCCGGCGGGAGGTCGAGACTCTCGCGGCGGTGAACCATCCCAATGTCGCGCAGATCTACTCCGCGGGGTCGTACCGCGGCTTGACGTACTACGTCATGGAGCTGATCGAGGGCGAGTCGCTGGCCGGGGTTCTGCAGGAGGGACAGCGGCTCGCGGGGCGGCGGTGCCTCTCGTATCTGATCGATGCGGCGCGCGGCCTGGACGCGGCGCTGGCGAAGGGCATCGTGCACCGCGACGTCAAGCCGGCCAACCTGATGGTCGACGCGTCCGGAACTCTCAAGGTGGTCGACTTCGGGATCGCCCGCAGGCTGGGGGAGGACAGCTCGCTGACTCACCCGCTGGCGATCCTCGGGACGCCGCGCTACATGGCGCCGGAGCAGATCCTCGACCAGAGCGCCGACCACCGGGCCGACATCTACTCGCTCGGCGCGACCTTCTACCACCTGTTCGCCGGTGAGCCGCCGTTTGCCGGCGAGCACCTGATCGCGGTCAGCAGGCAGCACGTGGATGAGCCGCTGACGCCGCTCAGTGTGCGCAACCCGCGGGTGCCGCCGTCGGTCGGCTCCATCATCGGCCGGATGATGGCGAAGCGGCCGGAGGATCGCTACCAGGACTACCGCAGCCTGATCGACGACCTCGTCCGGGTGCAGGGTGGAGGCGCCGGTCCGCCGGACGTGGCTCCGGTCTTCAACGCTTCCGGTACGGAGCGACGGATTCCCCTCGGATGGATCGCGTTGGCGGTTCTCGGGGCCGGGGCGATCGCCCTGATGATCCGGGGGCCCGGTGGCGGCGAGGCCCCGCCTGCCTCGGCGCAGCCGGGGAAGGCGACCCAGCAGGAGGGCTCGCCGGGCTCTGCCCGATCAGGGCCCTCGGCCCCGGCGCCCGGTACGGTCGCGGCCACCGCGCGCGAGGACCCGGCGGACTCGGAGCCGGCCGATCGCTCGGATCCGGACCCGCCGGATCTCCCCGCGGCCGGCCGGCGGGCCGGCCCACCGAATGAAGCCTTGGCGCGGGGGCTGGTGCTCGGGACGCAGGCCAACCTGCGCAACCTGTCGAACCTGGTCGAGGCCTATCTCTCCGAGAGGGGGAGCCTGCCGGCCGACCTGGACGCGCTCGCCGAGGGGGACGAGATCCGTCCCCAGGCACTGGAGGATGCGTGGGGTCAGCCGATCCTCTACGAGGCGGAGCAGGGGGACCACTACCGCCTGCGGTCTGTCGGGCCGGACAGGGTCGCGGAGAGCGTGGACGATCTGGTGATCGAGGACGGCTACTTCGTGCCGCCCGAGGGGATGCGGGCCGAAAGGCCTCAGGGGATGGAGGCCGGGGCCGGTTTCGGCCGGGAGGCGGCGCCCGGTTCCCAAGACGGGCGTCCGGGTCTCGGTGGGACACCGTTCCCGCGGCCCGGTCCGCACCCGGGGATGGGGCGCCGCCCGCCACCTGGGAACGGAACCCGCCCTCCGGTCCCTGGGGGGCCGCAGGCGGGGCAGCGCCCGCCGGAGGGGCCGCCTCCGTGATCTTTCCATCGAGCCCATCGAGCCCATCGAACCGAACCGGCCGATCCCATGTCGATGACCACTGAGCACCGCAGAGTCCTCAAGAGCGCCCTGGCCGGCCTGGTCATCGGGTTCGTCATTCCGCTGATCGTCCGGCCGGAGCATCATCAGCACGCGCTCTTGTTCGCCCTGGCGCTCGGCGTGGCGAGCGGCCTGGTGTTCGGGCTCGGTGCGCGGCTGCTGGGCAGGCACTCGTAGGCGAAGCAGCCGGCCAGCATCTCGGGCCGGGCGGGCCGAGCGGGCCGGGAGAGATCACGGGCTCGGACCTACGGCCGGGCCGGGGTGGCCGCCCGACGCGGCGGGTGCGGACTCTCTTCCCACGGGAGCTGCGTTAAGCTCGGGAGCATGCGCTCACTTGTCGTTGATCCCTTGATCGTCCGTCGCATCCGCTCGCTACCTTCCTCCTCGCTCCGCTGATGGCTTCGGAGTCTCTCCACCGCGTCGTGATCGTTGGCGGTGGCTTCGCCGGGCTGAACGCCGCGCGGCGCCTGGGAAAGGCGCCCGTGGAGCTCACCCTGGTCGACCGCCGGAACTTCCACCTGTTCCAGCCGCTCCTCTACCAGGTCGCCACCGGCGGCTTGTCGCCGGGGGACATCACCGCGCCGCTGCGGGCCGTCCTGAAAGGGCAGGACAACACGACTGTGCTCCTGGACGAGGCGGTCGACGTCGACCCGGGCGGTCGGCGCTTGCTGTGTGCCCGGGAGACCATTCCCTACGACACGCTGATCGTCGCCGCGGGGGTGAGTGACCACTACTTCGGCCACTCGGAATGGGAAGCGCGGGCGCCCGGCCTCAAGACGGTGGAGGACGCCACGACCATCCGCGGCCGGATCCTGCGGAGCTTCGAGGAGGCGGAGCTCGTCGACGACGGGGAGGAGCGCCGGCGGCTCCTGACCTTCTTGGTGGTCGGCGGCGGACCCACGGGGGTCGAGCTCGCCGGGGCGATCGGCGAGCTGGCCCACCATACGCTGCCGGACAACTTCCGCCGGCACGACCCGGCGGAGGCGCGGATCCTGTTGGTGGAGGGGCGCGACCGTGTGCTGTCGGTCTATCCGCCGGCGCTCTCCGCCGCGGCCGCTCGGTCGCTGAAGAGGCTCGGGGTCGAGGTCCTCACCGGCACCATGGTGTCGGCCCTGGGAGAGGGCCGGGTGACTCTCGAACGGGGGGACGAGCGCTGGCAGCAGCCGGTGGGGACGGCCCTCTGGGCGGCCGGAGTTTCGGCGGTGCCGTTCGCCGAGTCCCTGGCGCGGGCCACCGGTGCTGAGACCGAGAAGAGCGGCCAGATCCATGTCGAGCCCGACCTGTCGATCTCGGGCCATCCGGAGATCCTGGTGCTGGGCGATCTGGCGTATCTGAGGGACGGGGACGGCGATCCGCTGCCCGGCGTGGCACCCGTGGCCATGCAGCAGGGCCGCTACGCCGCGCGTCTGATCCGGGACCGCCTGGCCGGCCGGCGGCCGTCGCCGTTCCGCTACCGCGACAAGGGCAGCCTGGCGGTGATCGGCCGTGCCGCGGCGGTCGCCGACCTGGGCCGCCTCCGCTTCTCCGGCGTCGTGGCCTGGTTCCTCTGGCTGTTCATCCACATCATGTACCTGGTCGGCTTCGCCAACCGGGTGATGGTGCTTGTGCGCTGGGCCCAGAGCTACGTCACCCGTGGACGGGGGACCCGGTTGATCACCGAACCGGACGAGGGCCCGGACCGGGGCGGTTGAGCCGGCAAAGAAAAAGGCCGCCCCGGTTGCCCGGAGCGGCCTTCTAGCATTCTTCTCTTGTTGTCAGTGGCTCAGATCTTGCGGACGTTCTCCGCGGCCGGGCCCTTTTGGCCCTGGACCGTGTCGAACTCCACGCGATCACCCTCGGAGAGGCTCTTGAAGCCGCTGCCCTGGATGGCCGAGTGGTGGACGAAGCAATCCTTGCCGCCGTCCTCGGGGGTGATGAAGCCGAAGCCCTTCGTGTCGTTGAACCACTTCACGGTACCGGTGGTACTCATTTCCTGCTCCTGTACGTTTGCTGCAGACCTGGGGTCGGAGAGTGGAATTGCGTACCATCCGACGTTCGGTGTGCTTGGGGGTCAATCCCCCTGGTTGATCGCCGCGTGCATCGCGACCGGACCCTGTGCCCGGAAACCGAGTACGGCGCATCTTCTAACCAGTAGGAAAGCGCGGCCATTCCCACTCGGAGAAAAAATTTCGATCGGGGCCGCTTTCGCCTCAGATCAGCGGCAGGTTGCAGGCGCTGTCGAGGCTGATGGCGTCCAGGCCGACGCTGAACCGGTCGTTGGCATTGAAGATGGCGAAAACCCAGCTCTGGGACGAAAACGGATCGACGGCGAAGGGGTTCGGCCCTTGGTTCAGGTCGAGGCTGATCCAGCCGCTGGTGAACGGGATCGGCAGGTCGGGTCCCCCGACGCTGACCCGCTGGGTCTCCAGGGGGAAGGGGACGACCTCCTGCCCGTCGGGCACGCCCGAGACCGGGGGAGAGTCCTGGACGACGGGGTTCTCTTCCTCGTCGAAGGCGACGATCCCGGTCTGGCTGAGGGGGAACCAGGCGGGTGTGGAGCCGCAAGCCAGCCGGGAGGCGCCGGAGCGCGTGCTGTCCCGCCAGACGACGAGGTCGGTTCCGCCGGTGAACGCTCCGCCGGTCAGGTAGCGCACGGCGAAGCTCGTCGGCAGGGGCTCGCGATTGTCGGCCGGGATGCCGCCCAAGGCGTAGCGGCCGTAGAAGGTGTAGCCGTTCGCTCCGCCGAGGAAGTCGTCTTCGGCTTCGATGTGAACCAGTTGGCCGCCCTGGGCCGAGCTCTGGGCAGGCTCGTAGAAGAAGAAGTCCCCCCACAGTTGATTGTCGTTCGACGCGATCCCGGTGCCGTTCGGGGCGAAGTAGCCCGGATCTCCGGGGAACTCCGTGCTCTCCTGGTTGGCGTCGTCGATCGTCACGTAGCCGCGGGCGATGCCGTCACCGAACGGGAAGCCCGCGCAGTCGCCGGTGAGCGGTGACGGGTCGCCGGTGAGGGAGGTCTGGAAGTGTTGGCGTAGCAGCGGATCGCTGATCACCGGGTTCTGCTGGCCGGCGAGCGATCCGGTCAACGGCAGGTTGCCGTCGAGCAGGACGTCACGCAGGTTGACGGTCTGGACGTCGTATCCGGTCAGCGCGATGTTGAAGTCGAGGACCGGCACGGAGAAGTCGGACCAGACCGTGACGTGGGCGATCG
Organism: uncultured Acidobacteriota bacterium; assembly: GCA_963843755.1. GTDB lineage: Bacteria > Acidobacteriota > Thermoanaerobaculia > Multivoradales > DATKCC01 > CAWJLS01. The sequence continues at coordinate 281,817 of CAWJLS010000003.1, read as the reverse complement.
TCGGGGTGGCCGACGCGTTGCCCACGGCGAACAGGGTGGAGATGGTGCACGACGGCCCGAGGTCGACCTCGAAGTAGGGCAGCAGCAGGGTCGCGGCGGGAACCGGGTCGATGGTGCACATCTCGGCCGACGCGCGGTGGCACGGTGCCATCGAGGCGATGGCCAGCAACAGGGTGACAGCTCCTCTGGACGCCACAGGGCTTCTCCTCATGGAAGGGACCGGCCGGCGGCACGAGATGCCACTGCCTCCCGTTGGACGGTTGTCGATGGAAGAGAGCTCGATCTCTCCGTCCGCCGGTCTCGAGCGCGCAACGGAGCGCGCCGAGTAGACCGTGATTGGTGCCGGAACGCAACACCCTGGCAGACAGGACGGCCCGAGCCCCTCTGGTACCATCCGTCCGTGCTCGGACGCCGTGAAAAGACCCTGCTGGAACGCTCATTGGGGTATCGGTTTCGCGACCCGGACCTGCTGGAGCTCGCGCTGACCCATCGCTCCTACGCCAACGAACAGAACCTCGACTACCACAACGAGCGCCTGGAGTTCCTGGGCGACGCGGTGCTCGGCCTGATCGCCGCCCAGTGGCTCTACACCGAGCATCCGGAGCTGCCCGAAGGGGACCTGTCGAAGCTCAAGGCCTACCTGGTGAGCGCGCCGGCCCTGGCCGGGTTCTCGACCGAGCTGGGCGTCGGACGGGAGCTGCGGCTCGGGGTGGGGGAGGAGCGCTCGGGCGGCCGGGCCAAGCCGTCGCTCCTGTCGGACGCGCTCGAAGCGCTGTTCGGCGCCATCTACCTGGACGGCGGGCTGGAGCCGGTGCGCAAGGTGGTCGTCCCGCTGCTGGACGACGTGCTCTCGGAGCGCCCCCGGGTCCACGAGGAGGACGCGAAGACGCGGCTCCAGGAGGCGGTCCAGGCCCGCGGCTGGGATCTGCCGGACTACCGGGTGGTCGACGAGACGGGGCCGGATCACGCCAAGCGGTTCACCGTCGAGGTTCTGGTCCGGGGGGATGCCGCCGGCCGGGGCGCCGGGCGGTCGAAGAAGCTGGCCGAGCAGCGGGCGGCCGCCGAAGCGATCGATGCGCTCCAGGACGGATCGGATCGGAGATCGCATCAGGGAGTGGACCGCCCCTCGGTTTGACCCCCCGAGGGCGCTGGTCTAGTCTTTGGCGTTCTACGAACCCAGGAGCGCCATGACTGAATCCACCGCTGAATCCGCCGCTGCTCGGGGCCCCGTCTCCATCAGCCACCTTTCCGAGCACGTCGACCAGGAGGTCGAGATCCTCGGCTGGCTGGAGACTCAGCGCTCGAGCGGCAAGATCGCCTTCCTGATGATCCGGGACGGCTCCGGCACGGTCCAGGGCGTGGTGAGCAAGAAACAGGTCTCCGAGGAGGCCTGGGAGGACGCCGTCCGCGTGACTCAGGAGTCGACGGTCGCGGTCACCGGCAAGGTCAACGCCGACGACCGGGCGCCCGGCGGCTACGAGCTCCACGTCTCGGACTTCCGCGTGCTCAGCCTCACGGCCGACTACCCGATTACCCCCAAGGAGCACGGCACCGCCTTCCTGATGGAGCACCGCCACCTCTGGCTGCGCTCCTCGAAGCAGCGGGCGGTGCTGCGGGTGAGGAACGAGGTCGCCCAGGCGATCCGGGACTTCTTCTACGAGCGCGAGTTCGTGCTGATCGACTCGCCGATCCTCACCCCGGCGGCCTGCGAGGGGACGTCGACGCTGTTCGAGACCGACTACTTCGGCGACCCGGCATACCTGTCCCAGTCCGGCCAGCTCTATCTCGAGCCGGCGGCGGCCGCCTTCGGCAAGGTCTACTGCTTCGGCCCGACCTTCCGGGCGGAGAAGTCGAAGACCCGGCGGCACCTGATGGAGTTCTGGATGGTCGAGCCGGAGGTGGCCTTCCTGGAGTTCGACGGGCTGTGCGCGCTGACCGAGGAGTTCGTCTCCTACGTCGCCGGACGGGTGATCGAGCGGGCGCGGCCGGAGCTCGACACCCTCGAACGCGACGTGTCGAAGCTCGAGAAGGTGACGGCTCCGTTCCCCCGGATCACCTACACCGAGGCGGTCGAGACGCTCCGCGAGCGCGGCTACGAGGTGGAGTGGGGCGACGACTTCGGCGGCGACGAGGAGACCGAGCTGGCCAACCTCTACGACCGGCCGGTGATGGTCACCCACTACCCGGCGGAGACGAAGGCGTTCTACATGCAGCCCGACCCGGAGAACCCGGATCTGGCGCTGGCGGTCGACCTGCTGGCGCCGGAGGGGTACGGCGAGATCGTCGGCGGCAGCCAGCGCATCCACGACCACGACCTGCTGCTCGAGCGGATCGACCAGCACGAGCTGCCGCGCGCGGCTTTCCAGTGGTACCTCGACGTGCGGAGGTACGGCACCTTCCCCCACAGCGGCTTCGGCATGGGGATCGAGCGTTTCGTCGCCTGGATGTGCGGCGTGCCGCACCTGCGGGAGACGATTCCGTACCCGCGCATGCTGTACAAGATCTATCCGTGATTTCGAGGCAACGAGCACATTACGATTCAGCGACGAGGCGGAAGGTCAGCGGGGCCGCCGCTCCGATCGACTGAGAATGATCCTCAAGATCCCCCCTACAACTCCCCGACCCCCTTCTCACCCCCGGTGGGGGGAGAAGGGGGCGCCCCCGCCCGCTCTTCTCCGAGGTGTGTCGTGTTCCTGTCGGTAGGTACTGCGAGGATCGTTGCGGACGGGGAGCGGGTGTCCGCTCCGGAGAAGGGCCCGGCGGAGGTCCGCTCTCTGAGTGAGCTCTCCTGATGTCTGACCGTCTCAAAGTGGTGGCCGCCCTGTCCGCCATGACCCTGGTCTGGGGGTCGACCTGGGCGGCGATCCGGATCGGCCTTCACGACATCCCGCCGTTCGCCGGGGTGTCGATGCGCTTCGCCGTCGCGGCGCTGGTGCTGTTCGTCCTGGCGCGGGTGCTGGGGATCGGCCTGGGCAAGAGCCGGCGGGAGGTCGCCCTGTGGTGGGTCAACGGCCTGCTGGTCTTCGTCGGCAGCTACGGCGTCGTCTACTGGGCCGAGCAGCGGGTGCCGTCCGGCCTGACGGCGGTGCTCTTCGCCACCTTCCCCCTGTTCGTCGCTCTGCTCGCCCAGATTGTGCTGCCGGAGGAGCGGTTCACGCTCCGCTCGGGCATCGGCATCGTGCTCGGCTTCGTCGGCGTGGCGGTGATCTTCTCGGAAGACCTCGGCGCGATCGCCGAGCCCGGGGCGCCGTCCGCCGCGGCCGTCCTGCTGGTGGCGTCCCTGTCCGCGGCGGCGGCCAGCGTGGCGGTCAAGCGCTGGGGCAAGGGGATCCACCCGATCTCGCTGACCGCCGTGCCGATGGCGATCTCGGCGGTGGTGATGGGGGGTGTCTCGCTGCTGGTCGAGCGCGGCCGGCCGGTGGTCTTCACGCCGCTCGCTGCGGGCACGGTGCTCTACCTGGCGTTGGCCGGCTCGGCGTTCACCTTCTACTGCTACTTCTGGCTGATGGAGCGGATGCCGGCGACCCGGGTGGCCCTGACCAACTACGTCTCGCCGGTGGTGGCGGTGCTGATCGGCTCCCTGCTGCTCGACGAGACGCTCACCGTCCGGGTGGTGGCCGGCGCTCTGCTGGTGGTCGGGGGGGTCGGCATCACGGTCTCGAACGCCGGCCGACGCCGCGCGGCGGCGGAGCGCTGAGGGCCGCGGGATGACCGGGGGGAGGGGGCTTTCGGGCCCTCTTGCCGCGCAGCGGAAACCGTTTGTGCTGCACTGCGGCGGATGCTAGGATGATCGGTGGCCGGCCCGTGCATTGCACCATCCCACTCCCGGGCACGTGACGGGCTGCGAGGGCCGCGTGTCACCCAGACCAAGGAGGCTCCCATGAGCGATCGTCGTCACGTCAGCGAACAGGAATCGATGGAGGTCGCAGAGGCCTCCCGCGAGAAGGAGTGGAAGAAGCCGAGCTTCATGCGGGAGCTCTTTCTCGGGAACCTCCGCCTGGATCTGATCCACCCGTACCCGGTCGGCAACGGCAGGGAACGGCCCGAGTTCAGTGCCTTCTACAACGCGCTCCGGGAGTTCCTGCGCGACGAGGTCGACCCCGGCGCCATCGACCAGGCCGGCGAATACCCGGAGCACGTGGTCGACGGGCTGAAGAAGCTGGGTGCCTTCGGCATGAAGATCCCCAAGAAGTACGGCGGCCTCGGCTTCACCAACACCGAGTACCAGAAGGTGATGCAACTTCTGGGGACCTATGACGGGAACCTCTCGGCGCTGCTCTCGGCCCACCAGTCGATCGGCGTTCCGAACCCGCTCAAGCTGTTCGGGACGGAGGAGCAGAAGCGCAAGTTCCTGCCGCGCTGCGCCAAGGGCGAGATCTCGGCCTTCGCCCTGACCGAGACCCAGGTCGGCTCCGACCCGGCACGGCTCATGACCACCGCCGAGAAGACCGCCGACGGCGAGCACTACGTCATCAACGGCGAGAAGCTCTGGTGCACCAACGGCACCATCGCGGACCTGATCGTGGTCATGGCACGCGACCCCGGAACGAAGAAGATCAGCGCCTTCGTGGTCGAGATGAACAGCCCCGGCATCACCGTCGAGCACCGCTGCCACTTCATGGGCCTCCGGGCGATCGCCAACGGGCAGATCCGGTTCGAGAACGTCAAGATCCCGGCCGAGAACCTGATCGGCGAAGAGGGCAAGGGGCTCAAGATCGCCCTGACGACCCTCAACGACGGCCGGCTGTCGATCCCCAACGGCACCGTCGGTGTCGGCAAGGCGTGCCTCGAGATCGTGCGCAAGTGGGCGTCGACCCGCGTCCAGTGGGGCAAGCCGGTCGGCAAGCACGAGGCGATCTCCCACAAGATCGCCGACATGGCCGGCTACACCTACGCCATGGAGTCGATCGCCAACCTGGCGACCTCCATGGCCGACGACGCGGGCTACGACATCCGCCTGGAGGCCGCCGCCTGCAAGGAGTGGAACACGGCGCGCGGCTGGGAGATCGTCGACGAGACCATGCAGGTGGTCGGCGGCCGCGGCTACGAGACCGAGTGGTCGCTGGCCGCCCGCGGCGAGGAGCCCTTGCCGGTCGAGCGCATGATGCGCGACTACCGGATCAACAAGATCTTCGAGGGCTCGACGGAGATCATGCACCTGTTCATGGCGCGCGAGGCCGTGGACAAGCACCTGCAGGTGGCGGGCGACCTGATCGACCCGAAGAAGACGCCGTCGGAGAAGCTGGCCGCCCTGCCCAAGATGGCCGCCTTCTACTTGAGCTGGTACCCGGCGCTCTGGTTCGGCTGGAGCTTGCCGCCCAAGTACTCGGAGTTCGGCGAGCTCGGCGGCCACCTGCGCTACGTCGAGAAGACCTCCCGCCGTCTCGGCCGCGAGATCTTCCACGGCATGGTGGTCTACGGCCCGAAGCTCCAGAACAAGCAGGCGTTCCTCTTCCGGCTGGTCGACGTGGCCAACGAGCTGTTCTCCATGGCGGCCTCGATCAGCCGCGCCCAGGCGATGATCGAGCGCGGCGAGGCCGAGGCCTACCGGGCGGTCGAGATCGCCGACCTCTTCTGCCGCATGAGCCGCCGCCGGATCAGGCAGCTCTTCTACGACCTGTGGCACAACGACGACCAGCTCAAGTACAAGGTCGCCCTGCGCATCCTGGACGGCGATCACACCTGGCTCGAGGAGGGCACCATGAAGCTGGTCGGCGCCGCCGAGGACCTGGAGCCGCCGCTGTCCGACGTGCCGCACCAGCCGGAGCCGGTCGCCAACTGAGGCCTCCCGGCCGTTCGCACCGTGCTCGCCGTTCTTCCCGACGCCCGCCCCGCCGAGGGCGGGCGTCCGACCGCCCGGCTCGGAGAGGTTCCCGAGCCGGGTTGTTCGTCTGGGGAGGTGCTGGTCCGGGTCCGGGCCACGGCGATCAACCGCGCCGACCTGCTCCAGCTCCGCGGCCTCTATCCTCCGCCGCCGGGCGAGAGCGACGTTCCGGGTCTCGAGTGCGCGGGCACCATCGAGCGCGTCGGCGACGGGGTGGAGGGGTGGAGCCCGGGCGACCGGGTGATGGCGCTGCTGGGGGGCGGCGGCCATGGGGAGCGAGTGGCGGTTCCGGTGGGACAGCTCATGGCGCTCCCCGACGGGATGTCGTTCGAGCAGGGGGCGGCGCTGCCGGAGTCCTGCCTGACCGCCTGGACCAACCTGGTCGTCGAGGGCGGTCTCGATCCCGAGGGGTTCGGCCGGCCCGGGGGGAGGAAGGCCACGGAAGCCGAGAGCCGGGCCCGCGGCCGACGGTCCTCGTCACCGGCGCCAACGGCGGCGTCGGGACACTCACCGTCCAGATCGCCGCCGAGCTCGGCGCCCGCGTCCTGGCCGCCGGACGGAGCCTCGACCGGCTGGAGCCGCTCCGCGCCCTCGGCGCCGACGCCCTGCTGGTCGACGGAGACGGCCTGGGCTCCGACGCGCGCGACCTGACCCGCGGCCGGGGCGTCGACCTGGTGTTCGACCTGGTCGGCGGCGCCCTCATCGACCAGCACCTGGGGGCGCTCAAGAACCGCGGCCGGCTTGTCCTGGTCGGCCTGATGGCGGGCAGCCGTGCCCAGGTCGACCTCGGCCAGGTGCTCCGGCGCCGGCTGATCGTTGTCGGGTCCGTGCTCAGGGCACGGTCGCGGGCGGAGAAGGCGGAGCTGGTGGCGGGGTTCGCCCGGTTCGCCGGTTCGGCCGGGTTGGCTGGGTCGGCCGGGTCCTCCGGGTCCGCGGGCGATCGGCTGGCCGCCGGGCGCATCCGCCCGGTGATCGACCGGGTGCTGCCGTTCGATCGGATCGCCGACGCCTACGGCGCCCTCGAGCAGGGCGGCGTCACCGGCAAGGTCGTCGTCACCCTCGGCTGACGCACTCCAACCGTCCTCGCGATCCCCTGCGGGGAGCGGATCGCGGGGATGGGGGGGCGATCCGGCTACACGCTCTGGCGTCTGCGGGTCGGGTTCTTGCTGAGCAGGACGCCGAGGCCGACACCCAGGGCGACGCCGCTGGCGACGGCCACCGCCATGGTGCCGGTGATGACGCCGATGCCTGCGCCGAGGGCGACGCCGATGGCGATCCCCAGGCCCATGCGGCCGCCGGGTTTGTCGGAGGGTCCTGACTCGTGGGAGCTTTCTGTCATGCAGGTTCGATCGGGTCGTGATCGCGTCGGACGGCGCGGCGCGCGGCCGGTGCCGGTCCGGGGCTGCGGCTGAGGTAGGCGCGACCGACCGCGTCACCCCGCACCCCGCCTCTTTATACCAAGATCGGAGAGCGTTCGATTCCCGTCCGGCCCTCCTCGCCTGGGCCGATCGGTCGTCGCTTCGCCGGCAGCGCCCCCACGCCCGGTCGAGGGCCTTCGTCGGGTCCAACGGCAGGGGGATCGGACCGGTGCAGCCTGGAAGCTTCCAGTAGAGTCGGTCTGTGCCTGCCGCGCCACAGATCCCGCGCCTGCTCCGCTTGATCGACGAGCTCGAGGCTCCGGTGGTCGAGGTGTTGGGGTGGCCGGGGAGCGGACGGGCGGCGTTGCTCGCGGCGCTGCTCGACCGCGATACGGCGGTGGGGCTGGCGCCGGAGGCGTTGGCGAGCGAGGCCGCGGCGGGGGAGGCGGTCCGCGCCGCGGTGCGAGCGCCGGCCCGAGCGCCGGCCGGACGAGACGGCGGTGTGCTCCTTGTCTGCCCGGGTCGTGGCCGGGGAGGGCCTCTCGAGGGGAAGGAGGCGGACAAGGTCCTCCGGGCGCTGACAGAGGCGGTGCCGGCGGGCGCCAGGCTGGTGGTGGCGACGGCGGAGCGGCCTGCCGCGGGGAACGTCCTGCGCGCCCTCGTCACGCCGCGAGAGCTGGCCCTCCGTCCGGACGAGGTCGCGGCGCTCTGGCGGGAGGAGACGGGGGGAGAGCTCTCTCCCGAGGAGGTTCGTCGCTGGGCCGAGTGGAGCGACGGGTGGTGGCGGGTGCTCGTCCTGGCCGCCAGGGCGGCGACGGATGGAGGCCCAGTGAGCCCTGACGGGGTCGCGTCGCTGATAGAGATTCCAGCGGTCGCCGACTTCCTGCGCTTGGAGGTGCTGGCCGAGCTCGGCGAGGAGGAGCGCGCCGCCCTCGCCGACCTTGCGGGCGCTCCCGCGGACGTGGTGTGGCGCCTCACCGAGGGCCGTGGCCTGCTGCTCGACGGGACGGACGGCAGGCTCCGGCCGCCGGCGCCGCTCGCCGCTCTCCTGGCGCGGGAGCGGCAGTCGGCGCGCGGGCGGACCGGGGTCCGACGGCAGGCTCCGGCCGGGCTCACCACGCCCGCGAGTTCCGCCGGCCCCACCGGTTCCGCCAGGAGCGAGGAGGCGCCGGTCGCGCGCTTCCGTCTCCGGCTCCTCGGCCACCCGGAGGTCGACCGCCTGGATGAGGACGGCACCTGGCAGCCGGTCCGCTTCACCCTCAAGCGGGGGCTCCGGATGCTCGCCTACCTGGCGACCTCGGCGGAGCGGAGCGCTCTGCGCGAGGAGCTGGTGGAGGCGGTCTGGCCGGAAGAGGACCGGGAGGTCATCGAGCGCAACTTCCACCCGACCCTCAGCCACCTGCGGCGCAACCTGCGGGGGGGCGCCACGGTGGGGAGGGGCAGGGACGACCGGGCCGAGCTGCTGCTCTACCACGACGGCCTCTACACCCTCGATCCGCGGGTGGAGTGGTGGATCGACGGGGAGGAGCTGGTGCGCCTGGTGGAGGAGGGGGAGGCGCTCGCGACCGCCGGCCGGGACGCGGAGGCGGTGGAGCGATGGCAGGCGGCGTGGCGGCTCTACCGGGGGCCGCTGCTCGAAGGCACATACGACCCGTGGGCGGTCCGTCGCCGCGAGCGGATCCAGCGTCGCCACCTGGGGTTTCTGCTCGACCTGGGCCGCACCTCCGAACGCCTGGGACGGGCCGACGAGGCGCTCGACGCCTACCGCGCCCTGCTGGTGGACGATCCGCTCGAGGAGAAGGTCCACGTCGCCCTCATGGGCCTCTACGCGGCCCGCGGCCGCCGTGACCTGGTGCGCCGCCAGTACGAGCGCCTGAGCCTCCTCCTGCGGACCGAGCTGGGCATCGAGCCGATGCCGGAGACGGCGGACGAGTACCACCGGCTGATGATCGAGCGCGGCTGAGGGCCGCCTTGTTCGAACGGGGTCGATGCGCTAGCCTCCGCCCCAACGAGGCGGGCGAGGCTCCCGCACGATCCACCCAGGAGATTCCCATGCGCGTTCTGGTCACCGGACACCGCGGCTACATCGGCGCCGTGCTCATCCCCATGCTGCTCGAGACGGAGCACGAGGTCGTCGGCCTCGACACCGACCTCTTCGCCGGCTGCGATTTCGGTCCGCCGCTCGACTTCCAGGCCGAAGGCAGGGGGCGGGTCCGGGAGGTGGAGAAGGATCTGCGCGACGTGGAGCGCGCCGACTTCGACGACCTCGAAGGGATCGACGCGGTGATCCACCTGGCCGGGCTGTCGAACGACCCGCTGGGCGACATCGACCCGGACCTGACGGTGGAGATCAACGAGCGCGCCTCGATCCGTTTCGCCCGGTTGGCCAAGGAGGCCGGGGTCGAGCGGTTCGTCTTCGCCTCCTCGTGCAGCACCTACGGGGCCGCCGGCGACGCCCTGCTCGACGAAACCGCGGCGTTCAACCCGGTCACCCCCTACGGCCGCTCCAAGGTGCGGATGGAGGAGGCGCTCGGAGCGATGGCCGACGACGGGTTCAGCCCGACCTACCTGCGCAACGCCACCGCCTGCGGCGTCTCGCCCCGCCTGCGCCTCGACCTGGTGCTCAACAACCTGGTCGGCTGGGCCCACACCACCGGCAAGGTCCGGCTGCTCTCGGACGGCAGCCCGTGGCGTCCGCTGGTTCACATCGAGGACATCTCGCAGGCCTTCCTCGCGGTTCTCGCCGCGCCGCGGGAGACCATTCACGACCAGGCGTTCAACGTCGGCCGGACGGACGAGAACTTCCGCATCCGCGAGCTGGCCGAGATCGTCGCGGAGACGGTGCCCGGCTGCGAGGTGGAGATCGCCGAGGGCGCGGGGCCGGACAAGCGCACCTACCGGGTCGACTTCGGCAAGATCGAGCGCGGGCTGCCCGGGTTCGCCGCCCGCTGGACGGTCCGCCGGACCGCCCGGGAGCTCTACGAGGCCTACTGCCGCATCGGGCTGAGCCGTGAGGACTTCGACGGCCCGTCCTACAAGCGGCTCGCCACCATCCAGCGCCTGCTGGCGGCCGACCGCCTGTCGCGCGACCTGCGCTGGCAGGCGGCCGCCACCGCCGGCTGAGGCTGCCCGCGTGCCCGCGACCAAGAACCCCCTGCGCCGGCTCTACCGCCGGCTCCACCGGATGGCGCTCGACGCTACGGCCGCCGTCGGCGCGAACGTCGCCCGCAGCCGGGACTACTACTCGCCCCTGCCGGTCCGCGCCGAGCTGCTGCGCACCCGGGAGCGCTGGGACCGGCCGAGCGCCATGGCGGGGGTGAAGTGGGACAGCGCGGCCATGCGGGCGCGCCTCGAACGACTGGTCGCGGCCCACGGCGCCGAGCTCGCCGACCTGCCCCCCTACGAGGAGGCCAAAGGGCTGGGGTACGGCCCCGGGTTCACCCACCTGGACGCCCGGCTGCTCTATCTCTCCGTGCGTGAGTTCGGGCCGCGGCGCATCCTGGAGGTCGGCTCCGGCCTCTCGACCTTCTACATGACCCGGGCGCTCGAGCGGAACCGGTCCGACGGCTCGCCCGGGGAGATCACCTGCGTCGACCCGTACTCCGGCGACCGGGTGGCCGGCCTGCCCGGGGTGTCGGTGCTGCGGCGGGAGGTCCAGGATCTCGACCCGGCGGAGGTGGAGCGGCTCGAGGACGGCGACCTGCTGTTCATCGACTCGACCCACGTGGTCAAGGTCGGCGGCGACGTACCCCACCTCTACCTCGAGCTGCTGCCGCGCGTCGCCCCCGGGGTCGTCGTCCACAGCCACGACATCCACTTCCCCTACAACACGCCGTTCCCGGCCGAGGAGTACGTGGTCCGGGCCAAGTGGCCCATGGTGTGGACCGAGGCGATGCTGCTCCAGGCTTTCCTGGCCTTCAACCGGGAGTTCGAGATCTTGCTGGCGCCGTCGATCCTCCGCCACGAGGACGAGCCGTTCCTGGCGCGGACCATGCCCGACTACCGGCCGGTGGCGTCGTCGGACTACGACACCCACGCCGGGTCGATCTGGTACCGCCGAATCGGTCCCTGATCTCCCCCCCAAAGAAACTTCGATCCCTTTCCCCCCTCCGCGGGGAAAGCCTCCCGACCGGGGAGCCGGGAGGCCTTGCCAGGCGTCACTCGGCCGGCGGCGACGGCACCAGGCGGAAGCGCACCGGCTCGCCGGAGGAGACCTGGCCCGGCGGGACGGCGATCACCCAGCGATAGAGCCAGACCGGCCGGTCGGTCCACCACATGCGGTGGCGGGCGCGGGGCGCCGCAGGGGTCAGCAGGAAGGCGCTGCCGCCCGCCGACGGCAGGACCGCCGGCTCCACGGAGCAGCCCTCGACCTCGACCCGCTCCGGGCCGGGCGGGGCGAACTCGATCCGCAGGAGGCGCAGCCGGCGGGGCGACCCCACCAGCAGCTCGCCGGTCGCTCCCCCGTGGGGGCCGGGGCTCATCGCGAGCCAGCCTCCCGGGGCGTCCGGGTCGAGCTCCGGGCCGAGGCTCTTGATCCACAGGCCGTCGCGGCGCACGTCCTCGTGGCCCGACGGCTTGAGGTGGTCGAGGGTGGTCTCGTACGGGAGCAGCCAGCGGGCCGCCGGCGACAGGTACCGGTAGCCGCCGCCCGGCAGGTGGGGGTAGGCCCGGGGGGCGCTCCACAGGGGGAGCAGGAAGGGGGCCGCCGCCAGCGCGACCACCACGGGCGCGGCGACGGCCCACGATCGCCTCCAGCGACCCTCGACCGCCGCGGCCAGGAACCAGAACGCCGGGTAGACCGGCAGGACGTAGCGGTTGGCGATCGAGCCGCCGCCGCCGTAGAAGTTGAACGGACGGACGTAGAGGAAGCAGGCGGCGGTGGCGGCGATGGCCACCAGCAGCGCCCACCGTCCCCGGCCGGGGCGGAAGGCGGCCAGCCCCAGGAGAAGGGGCAGGTAGTACGGCAGCAACCCCACGTCCCGGCCGGCGAGGAAGTAGAGCGCGTTCCAGGCGGTGACCCGCGGTAGCACGGGGATCTTGAAGCTCCGGGCCGCGGCCCAGGAGCCCGCGCCGCCCCGCTGGGCCAGCCGGCCGGCCCACTCGGCGGCGGGAAAGTCGACGCCGGGGAACCCCGTGTAGGAGTAGAAGCCCATCCGCTCACCGCTGTAGCTGGTCCAGTGGCCGTGGAGGGTCAGGCTGATTCCGACTGCCGGCAGCGCGACCAGCGCCGCGCCGGCGGCCAGGGCGGCGACGCGGGGCCACCGACGCCGTCCGGGCGCGCCGCGCAGGGAGGCGGCGGCGCGCAGGGCGACCGGCAGGTAGAGGGTGGCGTAGAACGGTCGCGACAGGGCGATCGGCGCGAGCAGGGCGCCGGCGCCCGCCCAGCGGAGCAGGCTCCAGTCGAGGCCCTCCGGGGAACCCTCACGGGAGCCCGAACCGGCGCCCGCCTCGCCGGGCCGTTCGCCGAACGCCAGGGCCAGGGCGAGCGCCGCCAGGACCATCAGGAAGAGGTCCGCATGGGCCCAGAAGACGTAGGCGAAGGTCACCGACGCGAAGAGGAAGGCGGCGACCCAGAGCGGCGCGGCGGGCCCGATCCGGCGGCGGAGCGCCAGGGCAGCCGCCACCCCGGCCAGGGCGAGCAGCAGGGCGTTGGCGACGAACGGACCGCGCACCGGGGCGAGGCGGACGAACGGCGCGATCGCGATGGCGTAGAACGACGGCTTGCCGAACGAGATGGTGGCGCCGTCGTCGTCGCTCTGGAGGATCAGCCCTTCGGGCGGTGTGTGCCACAGGCCGACGAAACGCCGGTAGTCGCCGGCGTCGTAGTGCAGGTCGCCGTCGAACGCCAGGCTCTGGGCCTGCATCAGGTAGGTCGCCTCGTCGCCGACCAGGCCGGGCCAGGTGCCGCGGTCGAACGTCAGAGTGCCGGCCAGGGTCGCCGCGAGCAGGGCGCCCAGCACGAGCCAGGAGAGCCGGGACAGCCAGGCGCTCCGGGGTCTCGTGGGCGGCGACTCCCGGTCCGGCGCCCGGTCCGGTTTCTGGCCCGGCTCCCGGTCCGGCTTCTGGTTGAGACGCGGGGCCCCGGGGCGCGGCGCGGTCGTCGGATCGGGTGTGGTCACAGCGTGGGGGGGAGAAGGGCTTCGGTGGCCTCAGATCTGGCGGTGGAGCCAGTCCAGGTCCGACGGTTTGTACCAGTGCCAGTAGCGCGGGCGCCCGAGCGTCATCAGCTCCGGCACGGTGACGAACCGGTAGCGCTCGCCCAGGCGTTCGAGCAGGCGGGCCACCGCCGCGATCACCGGCTCCCGGTCGCGGTGCGCCTCGGCGTCGGTGGCGTAGAGGGCGTCGTGGAGGACGACGATGCTCCCCGGCCGAATCTTCGCCTCCATGCGCTCGGCCAGGGTGTCGGCACCGTCGCCGCGCCAGTCCTCCGCCATCACGTCCCAGGCGATGACCTGGAAGCCGAGGCGCGCGGCGTCGAGCCGGCTGGCGAGGCTCTGGTGTCCCCAGGGCGGCCGGAAGAGGCGGGGCGGGCCGGTGCCCACGCCGTCCGGCGGCGAGGGGACCGGCAGCGCCTCCTGGCACCAGCGGAGCTGGGTCCGGCGGCCCCGGCGGGAGAGGAGCGGCATCGACTGGTGGTCCCAGGTGTGGTTGCCCAGGGCGTGGCCTTCCGCTGCGGCCCTCTCGGCCAGGTCGGCGTGGCGGCGGGCCGACTTGCCGACCATGAAGAAGGTGGCGCGGGCGCCGTGGGCCGCGAACAGGTCGAGCAGCCGCGGCGTGGCTTCCGGGTTCGGGCCGTCGTCGAAGGTCAGGGCGACCGCCGGCACCTCGGTCTCGACCCGCACCAGGGTGCCCAGGAACGGGGGACGCGCGCTCGCCGCTACCCAGTCCTTGACCCGCTCCCGGAGGGGCGAGCCCTTGGCCAACCACCGGGGGAGTGAGCGCGTCGCGGTCATGGGCGTCTGCGGTCGTTCGCGATCGGTTGCGAAGGCGAGGCGGTTGTCGGGACGCCGGTCGTCGGGTATCGGGCGGGACGACCGGCTCGGGGAACCTAGCATAGAGGGGCTCCAAGGGGCATAGAGGAGCACACAGGGGCATCGAGGGGCTTTGTGCCGCGACTCGGGGGTGGATCGCCGAGTCGCGCGAGTCTCGTGAGTCGGGAGTGCCCGCGGTGAGGCGGCACGCGGCGGACGACGGCGGCCAAGCGGGCGTGGCAGGGCCCGAGCCGACCGGTCGCGGCACTGCTGGCGCGATCCGCCGGGAGGTTGCTAACCTTTGCGCCGCCCATGTCCGCCGCCTCGAACCCCCCCCCGCTCTCGTTGAGCGTGATCATCCCGTGCTTCGACGCCGAGGCGACCCTCGGCGAGCAGCTCGAAGCGCTCGCGAGCCAGTCCTGGGACGGACCGTGGGAGGTGATCGTCGCTGACAACGGCTCGACCGACGCCAGCCGGGAGGTGGCGGAGCGCTTCCGCGGCCGTCTGCCGGCGCTGCGGGTGCTCGACGCGTCCGACCGCCGGGGGCCCGGCCACGCCAAGAACCGGGCGGCGGAGGTGGCGTCTGGCGAGGCGCTGCTGTTCACGGACGCCGACGATCGGGTCGGGGAGGGGTGGCTCAGGGCGATGGGGGAGGCGCTCGAGCGGCACGACTTCGTCGCCGCCCGCTACGATGCCGAGCTGCTCAACCCGCCGGACGTCGCCGCCGCCCGAAACAACCCGCAGCGCGACGGACTGATCCCGTACACCTACCCGCGCTTCCGGCCCCATGCGGGAGGGAGCAGCCTGGGCGTGCGCCGGCTGCTCCACCAGGCGATCGGGGGGTACGACGAAGGCCTGCCGGCGCTCGAGGACACCGACTACTGCTGGCGTATCCAGCTCGCCGGCACCGAGCTCGTCTCGGTGCCGGACGCCGTGGTCCACATCCGCTATCGCGCCGGCACCGGGGCGCTGGCGCGCCAGAGCTACCGCTTCGGCATCTACAACGTCTTGATGTGCAAGCGCTACCGGGATCGAGGGATGGGCCGGCTGTCGCCGCTGGCCGGTCCGGCGCGGTGGCTCAAGCTGCTGCTGACCGGGTATCAGCTCTTCCAGCCGAGCCGGCGCGCGGCCTGGTTGGCCCAGCTCGGCTGGCGGCTCGGGCGGCTCCGCGGCTGCCTTCGCTACCGCATCTGGGCGCCTTGAGCCGAACGTTCGTCCGGCCGGTGAGCCGGGCGACCTCGCGATTGCCGGTGGAGACGACCAGGCGGGACGACCAGGCGGAGGCTCCGGGCGGCCGTGTCGTAGAGGTCGTCGAAGTGGTACCAGGTGCCCGTCCGGTGCCGTTCGTTCAGGCGTCGCGGCGGTGCACGCTGATCCGCCAGGCGCCGGGCGGGCCGGCCACCCGGGCCGTGCGCAGCGGCGGCAGGTGGCGGTCGAGAGCCCGGGCCAGGGCGATCGTCCGCGGTGCCTCGTACATGGAGACGACCACGACCCCGCCCGGGGTGAGGGCGCCCAGGTAGCGCCGGAGGGTCTTCAGCGGCTCGTGGAAGTAGTAGAGGCACTCGTTGAGCACGATCGCGTCGTAGCGCTCCGGGGTGCTCGCCGGATCGGCCGGCGGGGCGGGCGCGGGCGCCCAGCGCTCGGCGTCGGCGATCAGGAACCGGGTCCGGTCGCCTCCACGCGCCGCCCGCGCGGTCTCGATCGCCCGCTCGGACAGGTCGAGACCGGTGTAGCGGAGGGGCTCCCTCCCGCCGGCCGCGCGTAGGAAGTCGACCAGCACGCCCTCGCCGCAGCCGACGTCGAGGACGGCGCGGTCCGCGGGGCCGCTCGCATCGGCCCGGGCGGGCCGGCCGGGCTGAGCGAGCGCGTCGTCGATCAGCTCGAGGATCGCCCGGTAGCGGGCCGCCTCCTCGTCGCCGGCCAGGTAGTCCCAGACGCCGCCGTCGTACTCCTCCTCCCATTGCTCCTTGGACAGCGGTACCGTGCCGCCGCCGGCCCAGGTCTGGAGGCGGTTGACCTGGCGATCGAGGATTGCGGCCCCTGGGAAGGCGCGCCCGCCCAGGAGGCGGTCGTAGAGCGCCAGCGGACGGCGCACGAGCCTGCGGGCGGCGCGGTGGAGAAGGGAGGCCATCGGAGCGCAGAACGTAGCATAGGGGTGCGGAGGGCGCGGGGGTTGCGGGGGCGGGGGGCGGACCCCCGGGCGGCCTGGCCGGCCGGCGCGACCGGCTCGTGCGCTCGCCCCGCGCCGGGGAGCGCCCTCGGTTGGGACGACGGTGGGGCGTGAGCTATCATCGCCCGCGACCCGTGATGCCTCTCCGCCCGTTCCCTACCCCGCACCGGAGGCGTTCCACCGTTGCGTGATTCCACCCTCTCCGTGGCCGTCGTCGGCTGCGGTGCCGTCGCAAGCAACCACTACCTGCCCGTCCTCGCCGCCAGCCGGCAGGCCGAGACCGTGCTGGTGGTCGAGCGGGACGTCGCGCGCGCCCGGGCGGCCGGCGAACGCTGGGGCGTGGCGGCGGCGACCGACCACCGGGAGGTGCCGGGGACGGCCGATGCAGCGGTCGTCGCCCTGCCGAACCACCTCCACGCGCCGGTGGCGATCGACCTTCTCCGCGCCGGCGTCCACGTGCTGGTGGAGAAGCCGATGGCCCTCACCCCGGCCGAGTGCGACGCGATGATCGAGGCGGCCGAGGCCGGTGGCGCCCGCCTGACCGTCGGGCTCCAGTTCCGGTTCTTCGACTCGACCCGCCTGGTCGGCGACCTGCTGGCGAGCGGGCTGCTCGGGCCGCTGGAGCGCTTCGAGCTGCGCCTGGGCGTGATCTCCAACTGGCCGTTCGCCAGCGACTTCATGCTGCGCAAGGAGACGGCGGGCGGCGGCGTGCTGGTCGACTACGGGGTCCACGTGCTCGACCTGCTGCTCGTCTGGCTGGGCGAGTGGACGGAGCTGCGCTACCGGGACGACGCCCGGGGCGGTGTCGAGTCAGACTGCGAGCTCGACCTCACGTTCTCCTCCGGCGTCTCCGGCGGCGTCGAGATCAGCCGTACCCGCAACCTCGCCAACACCTGCGTCTTCACCGGTCCACGGGCCCGGCTCGAGGTCGGGATCTGGGACCCGGACCCGCCGATCCGCCTGCTGCTGGACGGGAAGGAGGTCGACCTGGTCGGCCGTGCCCGCCGGCGGACGGGGGAGGCGCTCGACTTCAACGGCGCCTTCCTGCGCCAGATCGACGACCTGGCGGCGGCGGTGGCCGCGGGGCGGGAGCCGTTCGTCACGGCGGTCGAGGCCCGCCGTCCGGTGGCGCTGATCGAGGCCTGCTACGCGGCGCGCGAGCCCCTGGTGCTGCCCTGGGTCGAGCGTTCGGCCCCTGGGCCGGTCAGGGCGCCGGAGGCGAGGCCGGCGTCGAGCGCGGCCTCGCCCTCGGCCACGACCTCGGACGGGGAGGACGGATGACCCTCGACCTTCGGACCGCCACGGAGGAGCTCGCCGGGAGGAAGATCCTGGTGACCGGCGCGGGCGGCTTCATCGGCGGGCGGCTGGTGGAGCGGCTGGTGCTCGAGTGCGGCGCCGAGGTCCGCGCCCTCTCCCGCCGCGTCGCCGGCGCCGTCCGCCTGGCCCGCTTCCCGGTGACGGTCGTCCGGGGCGACGTCACCGAGCGGGCGGACGTGGCGGCGGCCGCCGAAGGGTGCGACGTGGTCTTCCACTGCGCGTACGGCACCAGCGGCAGCCAGCGCCTGCGGGGCAAGGTCAATCGGGAGGGCACCCGCAACGTGCTCGAGGCCGCCGGCCGGGCCGGGGCGCGCCGGGTGGTCCACCTTTCGACCCTGATGGTCTACGGCGAAACGCCGGACGGCGACCTGACCGAGGTGGCGCCGCGCCGGCGCCTGGGCAACGTGTACGCCGACAGCAAGCGGATCGCCGAGCGCACGGCCCTCGACCTGGCGCGGGCCGGCAAGGTGCCGGCGACGGTGCTCCAGCCGACCGCGGTCTACGGCCCCTACGGCGGGGTCTGGACGGAGCGGGTGCTCGCGTCGCTTTCGAGCGGCCGGGTGATCCTGGTCGACGGCGGCCGGGGCCTCGCCAACCACGTCTACGTCGACGACCTGGTCAGCGCCATGCTGCTGGCGGCGGTCGAGCCGGCGGCGGTGGGGGAGGCGTTCCTGGTGTCGAGCGAGGAGCCGGCCACCTGGGAGGAGTTCTACGGCGCGTTCGAGCGCATGCTCGGTGCCCGGCGCACGGTATCGATGAGCGCCGAGGAGGCCCGCTCCGTGTGGCGGCGCCACCGGCAGGCCCGGCCGTGGGCGCTGCCCACCCTGGTGGGCGCGGTGCGCGGCGACCAGGAGCTGCGCGACCGGCTGTTCGCCACCCGGGAGCTGGTGGTGCTGCGGGAGCTCGCCAGCACCCTGCTGCCGGAGCCCACCCAGCAACGGATCAAGGCCTGGATCTCCCGCGGCCGCCGCCCGGGCTCCGCCGGGACCGCGGCGGACGACGCCGAGCTGCCGGTCCACCCTGTGAGCCCCGGTGAGATCACCTTCCTCCAGGCCCGGACCCGGGTGCGGATCGACAAGGCGCGCAAGGTGCTCGGCTACCGGCCGGCCTGGGACCTGGCCGCCGGCGCCGAGATGACCGAGCGCTGGGCCCGCTGGGCCGGCCTGGTGCCGTGACCGAATCCGAGATCGAGTCCTCGACCCCGCGGCGCTTTCTCGCCTCCTCCCTGGCGAGCTACTGGAGCCTCGGGGTTCGCCTGGTGGTCGGCTTCGGTGCGCGGGTGGTGCTGGCCCACCTGCTGATGCCCGACGCCCACGGGCTCTACGAGCTGGCGCTGCGCATCGTGACGATCGCCAGCGCCGTGCGCGATCTCGGGCTGATCTTCCACCTGATCCGCGACGAGCGCCGGCCCTACGGCACGGTCCTCGGCTTCAGCCTCTCGTCCGGGGTTCTGGTCACCCTGGGCCTGCTGATCGGGGCGCCCCTGGGCGGCTGGCTCGACCCGCGGCTGCCGACGGTGCTGCGGGTGTTCTCCTTCTGGGTGCTGCTCGACGGGCTGGCCGCCGTGCCGCGGACCTTCTTCGAGCGCGAGCTGCGGATCGGCCGGCTGGTGGCGCCGGAGATCGCCCGCGGCCTGGTGATGGCGACCGTGTCGATCGGCCTCGCCTGGCTCGGCGCCGGCGTCTGGAGCTTCATCATCGGCGACCTGTTCGCCACCGGGCTGTTCGCCGCCCTGGTCTGGGTCCGCGCCTGGGGGAAGATCCCGCTGTCGTTCGATCGGAGCCTGCTCGGCGACCTGCTGCGGCAGAGCCGGGGGCTGTTCCTGATCTGGGTGACGTTCCAACTGGTCACCTACATCGACGTCTTCATCGTCGAAGGGGTCACCGCCGACACCGCCCTGGTGGGGCAGTACTCCCGCGCCTACATGATCGCGTTCCTGGTGCGCCAGATCGTCTTCCCGAGGGCCCTGGTGCCGGCGCTGGTGGAGTATCGCTTCGACCGCGAGCGCTTCCGCGCCGCGTTCCGGGTGACGACGGTCTTCCTCATGACCTGCGAGGTCACCGCCGGCTACTTCCTGTTCTTCAACGCCGAGAAGGTGGTCGAGGTCATGCTCGGCGACCAGTGGTCGGCCGCCGTTCCCCTGCTGCGTATCCTGTGCTTCGTGCCGTTCCTCGACGTCTTCTCGGAGCTGGGGGGCGAGGTGCTCAAGGTGCGCCACGAGGACCGGCTCTGGCTGGTGATCATGGTCACCAATCTGGCCTCCCTGCTGGGGGTCGGCCTCTACCTGACCTACCACCACGGCGCCATGGGCATGGCCTTCGCGAACTTCTTCCTGGTGGGCAACGTGCTGATGGCGTGGCGCATGGCGCGGATCTTTCGCGGCACCTTCCTCCACCTGCTGGGCGACATGGTGCTGATCTACCTGGTGCCCCTGCCACTCCTGGGTGGCACCGCGTTGCTGCTGCCGTCGGGGAGCTGGTGGCGGCTGGCGGTCTCGATCGTCGCCGCGCTCGCGACCTTCGCCCTGCTGGCCTGGCGGTTCTGGCGCCCGGTGCAGAGCTTCCTCGCCGACCGCGCGGCCGACGCGCCGGTCTCCGCCGAGGCCTGAAAACAGAACGGGCCAGCGCCGGAGCGCTGGCCCGTCGGAACCGAGGGCGCGAACCGCGCGCCTACTTGTACAGCTCGAACTGCAGGTTGCGGTACTGCCAGCCGTAGCTCGGCGGCTCCGCCGCGTTGGCGCCGAGCCGGTTGCTGAAGTCGGCGGTGATCAGCTCGCCCTCGGGGATGACGATGTTCTTGACGTTCGGCTTGTCGGTCGCCCGCCAGAGGATGTTGCCCGACTTGTCGAGAATCTTGAGATCGAGGAACCCCTGCGCCGGGTTGTAGGTGTAGTCGAAGATGTAGGACTTGCCGATCTGCGAGACGAAGTTGCTCTCGAACTTCGGCTTGTCACCCGCGACCATGCCGATGCCGTGGCGGAACAGGACGGTGTTGCGGTTCGGGCCCTTGAAGCCGGCGAACCCGAACAGGTTGAAGTGGCGGCCGTTGCGGGCCAGCCAGAACATCAGGTTGAGGCCGGAAGTGGGCTGCGCCCAACCGCCGTTGACCACCTCGACGCTGAAATGGAGTGAGGAGTAGGTGCCAGCGGGCACCGCGATGTTCTCGCGGCGGTAGTCGTCGCGCACCGACGGAATGAAGAACGTGCCGGCCTTGCTGTAGCAGACGGCGTTCTGCGGGCACTCGGAAGTCCCCGGTGGGGGAGCCGGCCCTTCCAGCCCGTCCTCACCGCGGGCCGACGGCCCGGTGAAGATGGCCTGGCCGGTCTCGATGTCGTTGACCACCGCGTAGGCGTAGGCATCCTGGTCGCAGGTCACCGCCGCCCGGGCGATCGGCACGTCGCCCTGCCCCAGGATACCGAGGGCCGCGGGGAAGTGGACGCTCGACAGGGGCTGGATCGGGAAGGTCGCGGTCGTGGAGATCTGCTGACCGTTGCCGCGGTAGACCGAGACCTGGCACTGGGCGGTCGCCGAGGAGAGGTTGACCGCGCCGAAGTCGGTCAGGCGGTGCCCCACCTCGCGCTCCCAGCCCTGCACGTGAGCGGTGGTGCCGGCAGGGATCAGGTTCTCGGCCGAAATGACCGGGATCTCGGTGCCGAGCGACTCACCGAGCTGCGGATCGATGGTCACCAAGCGGGCCGTCGCGACGACTCCCTCGGGGAGCTTGAGCTCCATGATGCCGATCGAGTCCGCCGGCGCGATGCCCTGGTAGCGCAAGGTGCCACGGGCCGCGAGTTGGATCGAGTCGGCCTGGGTGTCCTCCGGCCGGTCCGTCCCGTCGTGGAGGGTCGGGATGAAGTAGGAGGTGAACTCCACCGCCTTGTTGGTCGTGTTGGCGATCCAGACGTCGGTTCTGAGGCCGATCCCCGCAAGATCACCGTCGACGGTGAGGGGGACGTAGACGGTGCCTGCCTGAGCCGGGACGGCGAACAGGGCGAGCAGGGAGAGGGTGCAGGCCCCGAAAACTGCTCCCCGCAGAAGGTGATGAGAGCTCCTTCTTTTCATCTCGACATACCTCGCGTGTGTTTCAATCTCTCCCGGCCGCCCCGGTAGGGCGCGATCCGGGCTCGTGTGACTCCGAATCTTGCGCCCATAACTATAGATGATCTCAGGGTTATTCCGCAATCCCGAGATCGGGGCGGCGGCGCGAAGCTCATGAATCGGCGTGATGGTGCTACGGCATGACCGCGGATTCCGGGCGGTGCGCGTGCTTGTGGAAGCTCAGCCCGGGGGTTCGGACAGCGGCAGGCCGCCCGTGGCCAGGGCCCGGGCGTAGCCGGCGGGGGTGCCGATGTCCAGGTACGCGCCGTCGGGAAACGGCACGCCCTCGATCGGCAGGCCGTCCGCCAGGGCCTCGGCCAGGAGGGCGCCGAGCTGGAGCTCGCCACGGCCGGCGGGGGGGCCCGGCTCGTCCGCGGCCATGCGCCCGGCGAGCCAGGCGGTGAACCGACGGTCCCACACCGCGATCAGCCAGTTGAGCCGGAGCGTGCTCCGGCGGGGGCGGACCTCGATGCGCAGCACCCGGCCGCGGTCGTCGACCTCGACCATGTCGGTGCTCGTCGGATCGGGCGCCGGGAAGAGCCCGAGCACCACGGCCGCGCCGCTCCGGCGCCGGTGGGCCTCGATGCGAGAGAACGCGTCCTCCGGCGTGAACAGGACGTCGGGAAACCCGAGGGCGACCGGCGAGGCGCCGAGGAACGGCAGGGCGGCGGCGAGGCTGTGGGGGACGCTCGGCGAGTCGGCGACGGGGACGAACGCCAAGGCCGGTCCGGCCGGCGCGGCCTCGCCTTTCTCGCCGGGCTGTCCGGCCGTCTCGGTCCCGGTCGGCGCGTCTTCGGCGGCAAAGCGGGGCCGCCAGCGCCGGGCGTTGCGGTCGGCGAAATGACGCGGGATGTCCATCTTGTCCCGGTCGATCACCAGCAGGGCGCGTTCGATGCCCGCCCGGCCGAACGCCCTGAGCAGCGGATCGGCGACGACCCGGACCCGTCGGGCTTCGTGTGGCGGTTCTCCGAGCCGGTCTCCGGGCCGGTCTCCGGGCTGGTCGCGCTCCGGGCGGTCGACGGCGATCGGCAGGAGCTCCTTGCTGCATGGCAGGGGACCGAGCCGCCGGGCGGTGCCGGCGGCCGGGACGAGGCCGATCGTGCCGTCCGGAGGGGAAGGCTCCCGGAGGGCTCCGGGCACGGGCTCGCCGGTGGGCTGAACAGGGTTCTGCGGAGGGCTCACGACCTGTTACGATACCCCGCATGTGGGGAGCATTTCGATCCCTGGCTGCCGTCGTGTGCCTTGCCTGCATCCTGGCCCTCTGGGGCCCGGGGGCGCGACCGGCGAGCGGCCAGACCGTCTACATCGCATTCGGCGACAGCATCACCGCGGGCGTGGGGGACAACCCCCAGCGCGCGGAGACCGGCTACCCGCCCCGGCTCGAGGAGCTGCTCCAGGGCGCCGGCCGCAACGCAACGGTGTTGAACCGCGGCGTCGGCGGCGAGAAGACCCCGGAGGGGCTTTCGCGCATCGACCAGGTGCTCGACGAAGGGGGAGACGTCCTGCTGCTCATGGAGGGGAGCAACGACATCTCCCGCAACATCTCGCTCGAGACGACCATCTTCGACCTCGACCAGATGGCACAGCGGGCGGAGGACCGCGGCATCGACGTGGTCCACGCCACGGTCATTCCGCGCATCCCGAACGCCACCACCGATCCGGACAACATCTCCAACCGGGACCTGAACGGCCGCATCCGAAACCTGGCGGGAACCTCCAACCGCGACCTGGTGGACAACTTCTACGACTTCAGCCAGCTTCCCGGGCTGTTCGACAACTACTACCTGATGGAGGCGGACGACCACGTCGGCCACCCGAATGCGGCCGGCTACGACGTCATGGCGCGGACCTTCTTCGACGTCCTCACCGGGACCGACAGCGTGCCGCCGGTCTCCGGCATCGTCACCCCGCGCTACGGCTCGCCGAACGTCTCGCCCTCGACGACGATCGAGGTCGAAGTGTGGGACTTCGGCGCCGGCATCGACCTGTCGAACACCGAGCTGACGATCAACGGCGCGTCGGTCGGGCTGAGCGGTGACGGTAGCCAGAAGCGCCTCCAGTTCCGCTACCACCCGGCCGCGCCGCTCTCCGGGGTGGTGCGGGTCGGCCTGCGCTCGAGCGATCTCGCCAGCCCCGCCAACAGCGGCGACACCGTGGTCAGCGAGTTCAGCGTCGCCGGCACCGACATCCTCCAGGGCGACATCGATCTGTCCGGACGGGTCGACGGCCTCGACCTGATCGAGCTGGCCCGCCACTTCGGTGCCACCCGCGGCGACCTGCGCTACAGCTCGGAGGCGGACATCAACAGCAACGGGATCATCGACGGCGGCGACCTATCGATTCTGGCCGCCAACTTCGGGCAGTCGAGCTTCTGAGCCGGTAGGGCTGCATGAAGGTCGCGGTCCTTGCTCACAGCTTCCCCCGCTTTCCGGGCGACACCCACGGTCCGTTCGTCCAGGACCTTTCGGAGGCGCTGGCCCGCCGCGGGCACCAGGTCTGGGCGCTGGTGCCGTTCGACCCGCAGCTCCAGGAGGAGCGGGACTCGCCGCTGACGATCCGCGGCTTCCGCTATGTCTGGCCGGACCGCCTGCACCTGCTGGGCTACTCGCGGACCCTGAGCCGCGACATCGGCATGAAGCTCTGGGCGTACCTCGAGTCGCCGCTCTACTTCCTGGCCGCCCGGCGAGCGCTCGAGCGGCTGGTACGGCGGGAGGGGATCGAGATGATCCATGCCCACTGGATCCTGCCGAACGGGTACGTCGCCTCCCAGGTCTCCCGCGCCACCGGCGTGCCGTACGCCGCCACCCTACACGGCTCGGACGTGTTCATGGCGGAGCGCAACCCGCTGTTCTCGGCGCTGGCCCGCAAGGCGCTGGCCGGGGCCGCCCACGTCACCTCGTGCAGCGGCGAGCTGCGCACCCGGCTGCTGCGGCTCGGCGGGGAGGAGCACGCCGACAAGGTGCTGCTGGTCCCCAACGGCACGCGCCCCCTCGGCGAGCCGGCCGTGACCGGCGCCCCGGCGGGCTCCGCGACCGCCCCGACCCCGCCGGCCGCCCCGACCCCGTCGGCCCCGCCGGCTGCCCCGGGGTTCCTGGCGTCGCTGGGGCTCGACCTGCCGCCGGACGCCCGGCCGATCGTCGCCGTCGGGCGGCTGGTGGACAAGAAAGGGTTCGTCCACCTGGTCGACGCCGCGCCCCGCATCCTGGAGCGGGTGCCGGAGGCGCGGATCGTCATCGGCGGCGGCGGTCCGCTCGAGTCGCTGCTCCGCCGTCGGGCGCGTGAGCTCGGGGTGGAGGAGCGGGTGCTCTTCACCGGCGGCCTCTCCCACGACCAGGTGCTCGGCCTGCTGGCGGCGGCCGAGGTGGTGGTGATGCCCTCGGTCCGGGACCCGCGGGGCAACGTCGACGGCCTGCCGATCGTCGTGCTCGAGGCGATGGCGGCCGGCCGGCCGGTGGTGGCGACGGACGTTTCTGGCATCCCGATGGCGATCGAGCACGAGCGCACCGGCCTGCTGATCCCGGAGCGCGACGACGGGGCCGTCGCCGGGGCGGTGCTCGATCTGCTGGCGGCGCCGGAGCGCGCCCGGGCGCTCGGCGAGGCGGCGCGCCAGCGAGTGGAGACCGAGCTCAACTGGGACGCGGTGGCCGAGACCCACGACCGGCTCTACCGGAAGGCGGTCGGCGATCGGGGTGAGGAGGATAGGTGATGGTCGACGCGATCCGCCGTGCCGCGGCGCCGGTTCTCACGCTTTCGGTCCTGGTCGCCCTGGCGGTCGGCCTGGCCCGCGGGTGGGGCGAGGCGGCGCAAGGCTTTCCGATGCTGCTCCTCGACACCGTCCGCACCGAGCTCGACTGGGCGCTGGCGGGGGCGGCGCTCTTCCTGGTGCTCTACGCCCTCCTGCGCGGGGTCGTCGCACGCCGCTGGAGGCCGTGGAT
Organism: uncultured Acidobacteriota bacterium; assembly: GCA_963843755.1. GTDB lineage: Bacteria > Acidobacteriota > Thermoanaerobaculia > Multivoradales > DATKCC01 > CAWJLS01. Next base: position 256,145 of record CAWJLS010000003.1, on the reverse strand, counting down.
CGGCGTGCCGTTCGCCGCGGCCGTCGCCCTGGCGCCGGCGGTGGCGGCCGGCGGTTACCGGCTCAACCGGACGGCGGGGATCCGCCCGTCGGAGCTGTTCGCCTCCTACCCCCTGAAGCTCAACGCGGCGTACCTGGCGGTGGCTTTGGTGGTCCTGGTGGTGCTGGTGCTCTGGCTGGTGCGCAGGGACGCGCCGGCCGGCGCGAGCGGGGCGGCGGGCTCGGTGGGCTCCGACGGCTCGCCAGCCAGGGGTCTGAAGGCGGCGCTCGTCTCCGTGGCCCTCCTGGCGCTGGTCCATGGCGCCGCCGCGGTCGTCTTCGCCGGGCCGCCGCGCATGGCCGGCGCCCGGCCGAGCGCCCCCGACGTCCTGATCATCCTGATCGACGCCCTCCGCGCGGACCACGTCGGCGTCTACGGTCACGAGCGGGAAACGACCCCGGCGATCGACGCCCTGGCGGATGACGGCGTGGTGTTCCGCCAGGCGATCAGCCAGAGCACCTTCACCAAGACCAGCATCTCGTCGCTCTTCACCGGCCGCTACCCGTACCAGCACGGTGTCTACTGGGGCAGCCGGACGGCCGACCCGGAGTTTCCCGGGGCGGTGACCTCGGACGTGCTGCCGGACAAGGAGCGGACCCTCGCGGAGATGCTCAGCCACCGGGGGCTGTTCACCGCCGCCTGGGTGCACAACTCCCACCTGCGGAAGTTCATGGGGTTCGGCCAGGGGTTCGACCTCTTCCGGGACCAGGCGGGGGACGCCGCGCGCATCACCCGGCTGGCGACCGACTGGTTCGGCGGGCCGGGGCGGCGCTACCGCACCTTCGCCTACATCCACTACATCGACGTCCACGACCCGTACCGGCCGCAGCCCCCCTACGACACCCAGTTCGGCCGGTACGACGATCCGTACGCCGGGATCGACCTGGCCGACTGGGGCGAGCACCTGGAGGCGATCCGCGAGGGGAAGGAGAGCGTCTCCCCCGAGCGGCTGGAGGCCATGAAGATGGCCTACGACGGGCAGATCCGCTCGGTCGACGACCAGATCGGCCGGCTGCTCGACACCCTGCGCCGCACCGGGCGCTACGACGGCAGCATGATCGTCGTCACCGCCGACCACGGCGACGGCTTCATGGAGCACGGGTTCATCGCCCACAGCACGACGCCCTACGACGAGCTCGTCCGGGTCCCGCTGATCGTCAAGCTGCCCCGGTCCTTCGATCAGGGGCGCCACGCCGGCACGGAGGTGACCGAGCAGGTGCGCCTGATCGACCTGGTACCGACGATCCTCGATCTGGTCCACTCGCCGGTGCCGGACGACGTGTCCGGCTGCAGCCTGCTGCCTCTGATCGACGAGGCCGGCGTTGCCGGCACGGTGGGTGAGAGCCGCCTTGCGAGCCGCCAGGCGGCGAGCGGAGACGCCGCGGGCGGTGACGCGGGCACGGGCGCCGGCCAGGACGGCGCGGGTGCCGACCGGCGTCCGGACCGCTGCCGCACGTCGGTCACCGAGATCGCGGCCGAGGGCGAGGAGCCGACCATCGCGGTCCGCACCGCCGCCTGGAAGGTCATCCTGCACGGCGACGGCAAGCTCGAGCTCTACGACCTGACCGCCGACCCGGGGGAGCACCACGACCTGGCCGGCGAGGACGGCGCCTTCGACCGCCCCGAGCCGGCGCGCCTGCTCGCTGTCGCCCACCACGCGGTCGAGGCCCGCACCGAGGCGGTCGGGCGGATCAAGCTCGACTCCGAGTCGGTCCGCCAGCTCAAGGCCTTGGGCTACGTGCAGTGACCGCGGCGCCGACTGCCGCGCCGACTCCTAGTTGATGTAACCCAGCGCCTTGAGCGCCTTCTCGGTTTCGTCCGACCGGACCTGGACCTCGCTCTGGGGCTTGCGGATCCATTCGCTCCCCTTCATCCAGCCGGCCAGGACGCTGCGGAGACGCTGGTACGGGTGCGTGTCGCCTTCGACCAGGTTCTTGGTCTCGCCCGGGTCGGTCTCCAGGTCGTAGAGCTCCCAGGTCCGGGGGCGCTGGCCGAGCGGGGGGTGGTAGATCAGCTTCCAGCGGTCGTCGCGCACCCAGCGGAAGTGGGTGGTCGGCGAGCCGCCGCCGGCCTCGGCGAAGGCGTAGCGGAACGGATTGTCGCCCCGCGCCCCCGCCTTCGTCGACTCGGCCATCTCGGTGCTCGCCTTCCCGGGCTGGCCGGGTTGACCAGGTTGGGAGCCCTCGTCTTCGAGCAGCGGCACCAGGCTGTGCCCCTCGAGCCCCGGAATGTCGATTCCCGGCGCGGCCAGGTCGCGGAGGGTGGGGTAGAGGTCGACCAGCTCCACCGGCCCCGACACCCGGCGCCCGCCGTCGAGGTGGCCGGGCCAGGAGACGATCAGCGGCACGTGGGCGCCCGGCTGGTAAGGCAGGCGGCCGTGGCCGAAGTAGTAGTCGTGCTCGCCGAGGCTCTCGCCGTGGTCGGCGGTGAACACCACCAGGGCGTCGTCGAGCAGCCCCAGCTCCTGGGCCCGGTCGAGCACCGCGCCGATGTTCTGGTCGGCGAAGTGGACGTTGCCGTCGTAGGAGGCCACGTAGTAGCTCAGCTCGTCGTGGTCGCCGAGGGCGACGGCCCGGGAGCGGTCGACCGGGGCCTTCTGGTCCCGGGTGTCGTACCGGTCCCCCAGGAACGGGTTCTCCACGTCCGCGGGTAGCAGGTACGGGCCGTGGGGGTCGGAGTAGTGGAGCCAGACGAACAGCTTGGCGTCGTCCTTGTGGCGCTCGAGCAGCGGCAGGGCGAGCTGGTTGACCCGCCGGGCGTTCAGGTACTTGCGGTACTCGACCGGGTCGTCGGACGGCTCCGGGGCGAGCTTCCAGGTCTCGAGATAGCTGTCGAACCCCTGGTTCCAGCCCATGGTCTGCGCCAGGACGCCGTTCGAGACCACGCCCAGGGTGGTGTAACCCTGCTGCTTCATGAGCTCCGGCAGGGTCAGGTAGGCGGCGGGCAGGTCGAGGGCGGCGTTGTGGGTCAGGCCGGTGCTCTGGGGGTACTGGCCGGTGAAGATCGAGGCGAACGACGGGCCGGTCTTCGGCCACTGGGAGACCGCGTCCTCGAACACCACGCCGGGGTCGGCCAGGCGCTGGAGCGACGGGCTGGTGTCACGGTGGTAGCCGTACTGGCTGAGGTGGTCGGCGCGCAGGGTGTCGACGGTGATCAGGAAGACGTGGCGCGGCGTCTCGCCGGAGGCTGTCCGCGAGCCCGGCTCGGTGGCGCAGCCGGTGAGGGTGGCCGCGCCGAGCGCGCCGAGCGCGATCAGCGCGGTGAGCGCGGTCAGCGGGGAAAGGGTGCGGGCGGCGGGCCGTGAGGGGCGGGCGGACGGGCGGCGGGCGATCTGCTTCATCGTCATGGTCTCGAAAGAAAAGGCGCGGAAGGGGTGGTGCATTCCTGGGGCGGGCCCCGTGCTCGTGGGCGTGCGCGAGGCCGGCGGTGCGCGGCAGGCGATGATAGCATCGGCCGGCTCAGGCCCGGTGCCCTCTGGCTTCTGCCGGGCGCACCGCGGCCGTGCCCCACGACCGCCATCTGCCGCGTCCCCCTGGAGTAGACTTCGACCGCCGTGACCCGCCGCGCACGCCTGGGCCTCCTCTCCGCCTCCCTGTTCCTCCTCGCGCTGCCTCTGACGGTCGGCAAGCCGGGGCTGCCGCCGACCCTCAAGTCGGACGAGCCCGCCTACTTCCTGATGGCGGAGTCGATCGCCCACGACGGCGATCTCTCGGTCGACACCGGCGACCTCGAGCGGCTGTTCGACGAGTTCCCCTACAGGCCGGTGTCCAACCTGATCCTGATGACGGACGACGGGTGGCGGTCGGTCTACTTCGGCAAGCCGTACCTCTACTCCCTGTTCGCGGCGCCTTTCGCCAGGGTGGCCGGGGCGGACGGCATGCTGCTGTTCAACATGCTCCTGCTGGTCGCGATGATCTGGATGGGGGCCGCCTACCTGGCGCGGTTCAACACCGACGGGACGGCGGCGGTCTTCGCCGCGGGCTTCTTCATCGCCAGCGCCGGGTTCTCCTACGTCTTCTGGCTCCACCCGGAGGTGTTCAACATGGCCGCCGTGGCGGCCTGCCTGTTCCTCGGCCTGGGGCCGGCGCTCGACCGGCAGGACGCCCCCGGGGAGCCGACGGCGCCGGAGGACGGTCGCGCCCGGAGCCGCCGGCGCCGCGCCTGGCCGGCGACGGCGGCGGTCCTCTCCGGCGCGGCGCTCTCCCTGGCGGTCTACAACAAGCCGGTGATCGCGGCCCTCGCCCTGGCGCCGCTCGCGGCCCTGGCCGTGCGCCGGCGGTGGAGACTGATCGCGCTGTGGATCGCCGGCGCCGCCGTGTCGCTCGGCCTCGCCACCGGCCTCGCCGTGGCGCTCACCGGTCACGCCACGCCCTACCTGGGGGTCGAGCGCCAGGGGGTGGTGGTCTGTTCTCCCGACGTCCTGCCGATCAACCGGACCACCGCGGCGACGGCCGGGGAGAAGGGCACCGAGGAGCGTCCGACCGGCGGCGCGTGGAGCTGGATCTTCCGCATTCCGGACGTCCATCTCGGCCGGCTGGGGGAGAACGTCCTCTACTTCCTGGCCGGCCGCCATACCGGCCTGTTCCTGTACTTCCCGTTCAGCCTGTTGGCGCTGATTCTTTTCCTGGTCCACCGGCGGCGCCCGCCGGGAGAGCAGGCCTGGCGCTGGGGCCTGCTCGGCGGGCTCGGGCTGGTGGCGCTCTTCTTCCTGGTCTTCATCCCGGCCAACTGGCAGGGCGGCGGCGGGTTCATCGGCAACCGGTACTACGTCAACGTCTACCCGGCGTTCCTCTTCCTGGTGACGCGCATCCGGCCGCGCTGGACGGTGCCGGCGACCTTCACCGTCGCGGGGGTCTTCCTCGGCACCATCGTTCTGACGCCGTTCGGGGCCGACGTCCCGGAGCCGACCCTCCAGTCCCACGTGCGCAACCCGCCGTTTCGCCTGTTCCCCCGGGAGCTGACCCTGCGGGAGGTTCCGGGCTACGTCTCGGTCCCGATCGGTTCGCTCCAGGTGGTCGCGCGCAAAGATGTGGTGCTGCCACAGGCGGGCAGGCTGTGGATCGCCGCCGGCCAGCCGGTGGAGATCGAGATCCTGGCGCCGAAGCCGGTGGACGGGCCGTTCCAGCTCCTGGTCCGGAGCGACGCGCCGCGCAACCGGATCCGGCTGCAGATGGGCGACGCGGACGAGACCGTCGAGCTGGGCGCGGCCACCGTCCAGGGGCCCGAAGCCCGGGTGAGCCTCGATCCCGGCGGCCCGAGCCGCTTCACCCACCGGGGAGAGCCGCCCGAGCCGATCCCGGTCTACACCCTGACCGTCACCGCAGAGCACGGCCGCTCCCGGCTCTGGACCCGGCACTTCCCGCCGCCGAGCTGCCCCGGCTCGGGCTTCGCGTTCTACGACACGCTGGAAGACAACTTCCCCGTAGGTGCCGAGCTGGTTCTGCTGGGGACCGGCGACGCCATGGACCGGGACGTCTTCGGCGTCGCCTGGAACAAGGTCACCCTGCGCGACCGGGTCCTGGCAGGGCAGACCTTCTACGCCCGGGTCGGCCTGACCAACACCTCTGGCCAGCCGTGGACGCCCGGCGCCGCGGCGGAGGTTCACCTGAGCTATCACTGGTATCGGGCCGCCGGCGGCGCCGAGGCGGGCCCTGGCACGGCGAGCACTGCTGGGCCGACCTCCGAGGCTGGCAGTGGCGATGACGGGGTACCGGCGCAGGCATCGGCCCCGGAAGCGGGCGACCTGGTGGAGTTCGACGGCCTGCGCACCCACCTGCCCTTGCCGGTCGCGGCGGGGGAGTCGGTCGAGGTGCTCCAGGAGATCCGCGCGCCGGTCGAGCCGGGGCGCTACGAGCTGGTCCTCGACCCGGTGTTCGAGCAGGTCTCCTGGTTCTCCCGCCGCGGGGTGGAGCCCTACCGGACGGCGGTGGCGGTGGTGGCGCCGCGGGCCGGGGCCCAGGGGGGGCAGGCCGTGCCGGACGAAATCGGGCCGGAGGAGCCGAGCGCCGAATGAGCCGCGGGCCGGCGCGCATCCTGCTGGTCACCCACTCGCTCTCCGGCGGCGGTGCGGAACGTTTCTCCGCGACCCTGGCGAACCACCTGGACCGGCGCCGCTTCGCCCCGGCGCTGGTCGCCGCGACCGCGCGTGCCACCTATCCGGTGCCCGACGACGTGCCGGTCACCACCCTCGGCTACAGCGGCGTCCCGAGCCTGCCGCGGACCGTCTTCAGGCTGCGCCGGGCGATCGCCGCCGCGGCACCCGACCTGGTGCTGTCGAACGTGCTGTCGACCAACTGCCTGACCGGCGCAGCCCTGGGACGACGGGGCGGCCGGCGCACCGGACCGCGGTGGATCGCCCGGGCCGCCAACTCGCCGGAGCACGGCGACCCGTGGCTCCAGCGCCTCTGGGGGCGCCGGGTCTACCCGCGGGCCGACCTGGTCGTGGCCAACTCCCGGGGTCTCGAACAGGCGTTCCTGCGCTACTATCCCGGGGCCGCGGAGAGGGCTCGGGCGATCCCCAACCCGACCGACTTCGACGCCCTGGAGCGGGCGGCTCGCGGCCGGTCCGACGGGCTGTCCGGCGAGGTCCCCGGCGAGGTCTCGGGCGAGGTCTCCGGTGAAGCCCGGCCCGGCCGGGACCGGAGCGGTGGAGACGAGCCGCTCCAGGTGCTCTGGATGGGCCGGCTCGAGCCCCAGAAGCGGCCGGACCTGGCGCTCGAGGTGATGGCGCGGCTCCGCCGGATGGACGAGTCCGGCCGCGAGGCCGACGGGCCGCGCCCGCGGCTGCATCTGCGGCTGTGCGGCGAGGGCTCCCTCCGGCCGCGGCTCGTCCGGCGTATCGAGGAGCTCGGGCTGGGGGACGCCGTCGAGCTCGCCGGGTTCGTCGAACACCCTTCATCCGCCATGGCCGACGCCGACCTCTTCCTCTCGACCAGCGATTTCGAAGGGCTCCCGAACGCCCTGATCGAGGCGCAGGGCCTGGGGCTGCCGGCGGTCGCCACCCGCTGCCCGTTCGGCCCGGACGAGATCGTCGACGACGGCGTGAGCGGTCTGCTCGTCCCGGTCGGCGGCGCCGAAGCCCTGGCCGCGGCGGTGGTCACCCTGGCGGGCGACGGGGAGCGCCGGCGGCGGATGGGGGAGGCGGCGCGCGTCCTGGCCCGGGAGCGCTTCGGGCTCGACGCCGTGGTGCCCCGCTGGGAGGCGGCGATCGAGGAGGTTCTCGGCCGGTCCGCGGACGGCCGGAGCGTGCCGGCAGGAGCCGGCGACGCCGAAGGGGAGGGCGGCTGAGATGTGCGGCATCGTCGGGCTGGTGACGCCCCCCGGCCGCCGGCCGGACCGCGACCTGGTGCGCCGCATGGCCGACACCCTCCGCCACCGCGGACCGGACGCCGACGGCGTCTGGGTCCACGCCAACGTCGGCCTCGGCCACCGGCGCCTGACCATCATCGACACCTCCTCGGCGGCCGACCAGCCGCTGTTCAACGAGGACCGCTCGGTGGCGGTGATCTTCAACGGCGAGATCTACAACTTCCAGGAGCTGCGCCCGGAGCTCGAGGCCGCCGGCCACCGGTTCGCCACCCGCTCGGACACCGAAGTCCTCCTCCACGGTTGGGAGGAGTGGGGGCCGGAGATGGTCCACCGGCTGCGGGGCATGTTCGCCTTCGCCCTCTACGACCTGACCGCCGAGCGCCTGTTCCTGGCCCGGGACCGGGTCGGCAAGAAGCCGCTGTTCTGGGCTCGGACCGCCGGCGGCTTCGTCTTCGGCTCGGAGATCAAGGCGCTGCTCGCCCACCCGGACGTCGGACGCGAGCTCGACCCGCGGGCGGTGGGGGAGTACACGGTCTACGGCAACACCGTCGGCACGCGGACCATCTACCGGGGGGTCCAGGCGCTCCTGCCCGGCCACACGCTGACGCTGGACACCGGTGAGGCGGCGGAGCCGGCCATCGCCCGCTACTGGCGCTACCGGCCGGCGCCGGAGGAGACGATCGACGAGGAGGAGTGGCTCGAGGAGCTCGACCAGACCCTGGACGAGGCGGTCCGGCTGCGCATGATCTCCGACGTTCCGCTCGGGGCGTTCCTCTCGGGCGGCGTCGACTCGAGCCTGATTGTCGCCTACATGGTCCGCCATTCGCCGGGGAAGGTGCGCACCTTCAGCATCGGCTTCGACGAGGCGCGCTGGGACGAGACCGAGCACGCCCGGGCCGTCGCCGCCCACCTGGGGACCGACCACCAGGCCGAGATCGTCACGCCCGACGCGGCGGCGATCCTGCCGGAGCTGGTGGCGCTCCACGACGAGCCGTTCGCCGACCCGTCGATCATCCCCACCTACTACGTCTGCCGGGAGACCCGGCGGCACGTCACGGTGGCGCTCTCCGGCGACGGCGGCGACGAGCTGTTCATGGGCTACACCCGCCACCTGGAGTCCTCGACCCTCCAGCATCTCGCCGGCTGGATCACCCCGGTCGGCCGGGCGCTCGCCCGCGGCGCCTCCCGGCTCCTGCCGCTCGACTCGTTCGTCGGCCGCGGCCTCGACCGGGTCTCCTACCGGGGGTTCGATCTCTACCACCACGCCCTGGGCTTCTCCCGGGTCTACGACACCCTGCTGGCGCCGGAGATCCGCGGCGCGCTCGGCCCGGCCGGCGAAACCCCCGCGGCCGAGGCGTTCCGGCGCGGCGTCACCCTGAGCTTTCTCCAGCGCTGCCAGGTGATGGACCTCGAGACCTACCTGCCGGACCAGATCCTGGTCAAGGTCGACCGGGCGTCGATGCACCACTCGCTGGAGGTGCGCTGCCCGCTGCTCGACCAGGAGGTGATGGCGCTGGCCGCCCGCATGCCGGCCGAGCGCCAGGTGGGGCGGCGCAGCCAGAAGATCCTGCTCCGCCGCCTCGCCGCCCGCTACGTGCCGCGGGAGGTGCTCGACCGGCCCAAGCAGGGGTTCACGCCGCCGCTCCGCGCCTGGCTCCGCGGCCCCCTGGCGCCGCTCGCCGAGGAGGCGGTGGCGGACGCCGCCAGCCCGGCCTGGGACTTCCTCGACCGGGGCGAGGCCCGGCGCCGGCTCGGCGCCCACCGGGCGGGGAGGGTCGACGCCTCGACCGCCTTGTGGCGCGTGCTCGTGTTCTATCGTTGGGCCGAACGCAACCTTTGACGAACCTCGCGACGGGAGCCGCGAGCGGACGACCGGATGACGGGATGACTGGATGACTGGGGCGGGGACGACGACACCGGATCGAGCGACACCCGATCGAGCGACATTGGGTGCCACCGCGTCCGTCACCGCGGGCACGGCTCCCGGAGCGGCGGAGCCGGCGCCGTCGGTCGCCTGCGTGGTGCTCAACTACAACGGGCGCGAGGTGACGCTCGAAGCCCTCGGCAGCCTGACAAGCATGGAGTACCCGGCCTACGACCTGATCGTGGTCGACAACGGGTCGAGCGACGGGTCGTACGAGGCGATCGCCGAGCGGTTTCCCGACGTCGTCCAGGTGCGCACGGAGGACAACCTGGGGCCGGCCGGCGGCGCCAACCTGGGGCTGCGCTACGCCCTGCACCGGAGCTACGACTACGTCCTGATCCTCAACAACGACATCGAGGTGGCGCGGGACCTCCTGACCGAGATGGTGCGCCTGGCCGAGTCCGCTCCGGAGATCGGCATCGTGGGTCCGAAGTCCTACTACTACTGGGACCGGGAGCGGATCTGGTCGGCCGGCGGGCGGATGACCTTCCGCGAGGCGGCGACCAAGGAGCGGGGGATCGGCGAGCTCGACCGGGGCCAGTACGACCGGGACGAGGAGATCGGCTACGTCAACGGCTGCGCCCAGCTCGTCAAGCGGGCGGTGTTCGAGCAGATCGGGCTCTGGGACCCGCTCTTCCACCTGTCGTTCGAGGACGCCGACTTCTGCATGCGGGCGCGCCGGGCCGGCTGGCGCTGCTGGTTCGCCCACCGGGCCAGGCTCTGGCACATGGTGTCGGTGACCGCGGGCGGCTACAAGGAGTCCCGGACCTACCACACGGCGCGCTCGACGGCGGTCTTCATCCGCCGCTACGCCGGGCCGTTCCAGTGGCTCGGGGCGGTGGCGATGATCCTCGCCTCCCTGCCGGTGGCGTTCGTCCGCGAGCTGCCACGGGGCAACGTGACGGCGGTGCGAGGGAAGATCCGTGGCTTCCTGGACGGCTTCTTCCACACCCGGCTGACCGAGCCGCCGCCCATGCCCCTTGCCGGTCCAGAAGCCGAGGCAGCGGCCGGGTCAGAAGCCGGACCAGAGGAGGCGCCGGATGCTCGCTAACTTCCGGCGGGACCTCGACCGTGTGGCCCGGCTCACCTATGACGGCAAGCGGGCGCGCGCGGTGGTCGAAGGGCTGCTGCTGAACAACGGGCTCCAGGCGGTCGTCCTCTACCGGATCGCCCGCTGGTTCAAGGCCCACGGGGTCCCGGTCCTCGGCCCGGCGGTCGCCCGGCTCAACCTGCTGCTGACCGGGGTCGACATCAACCCGACGGCCGAGATCGGTCCGGGGCTCCTGATCAGCCACGGCACCGGCCTGGTGATCGGCGGCGCCGCCCGCATCGGCGAGGACGCGCTGGTCCTTCACGGCGTGACCGTCGGGTCGCTGTCGCCGAGCCGGGTCGACACCATGCCGGTGATCGGCGACCGGGCGTTCCTCGGCGCCGGCGCCAAGATCGTCGGCGGCGTGACCGTGGGCGACGACGTGGTGGTCGGGCCGAACGCGATCGTCACCGACGACGTGCCGGACGGCAGCCGGGTGCTCAGCGCCGCCGGGGTGCAGATCATCCCCCGAGAACCCAAGGAACCCAAGGAACCCAAGAAGCTCGCGACTCCGTAGCCTGGGAGGGGGCGTCCCTTTCCCCCCGGAGGGCGGGAAAGGGATCGAGGGATTGGGGGGAGATCCAGTGGATCATCCAGGTCGATCGCGGCCCGGCGAACCTCTGCTGCGCGAGGAACCTGCCGGGTCTCCGAGCCCGGTTCCGGCGCGTGCCCGAAGGGATCGAGGGATTGGGGGGGATCCGGTTCAAGGCGGCGGGTAGGCCGGCCGGATGTGCAGGTCCGTCACCTCGGCCGTCCGCGGTAGCTCCAGCGCCTGGACGATCGACCGCGCCACCGCCGCCGGCTGGAGCAGCCGGCCGGGATCGTAGGGCTTGCCTTCGAGCGCGTGCGCCTGCTCCTGCATGGCGCTCGCCGTCCGCCCCGGGTAGACCGTCAGCACCCGCACTCCGTCCGGGTTGACCTCGTCGCGGAGCGCCGTGGCGAGGGCGGTGAGAGCCGCCTTGGACGCGGCGTACGGGCCGACCGTGCCGCGGGGGTGGAGCGCCGCGCTCGAGCTGACGAAGACGACCTGGCCCCGGTGCTCGACCAGGGAGGGCAGCAGCCGGCGGGTGAGCCGGTAGGGGAGGGTGACGTTCACCCGGAGCTGTCGCTCGAGCTCGCCCGCCGGGGTCGCGGCGATCGGTCCGGCGGCGTAGGTGCCGAGGGCGTGGACCAGGATCGCCACCGCTCCGTCGCCGAAGGCGCGCGCGTCCCGGACCAGGCGGTCCACGGCGTCCTCCGCCTCGGCGAGGTCCGCCGCTACCACCAGCGCCTCCGACCCGGCCGCGCGGACCCGGTCCGCCGTCTCGTCCAGCCGCCGCCGGCTCCGCCCGGAGAGCACCACGCGCACGCCGGCCGCGGCGAGCGCTTCGGCGACCGCGCCGCCGATTCCGCCGCTCGCCCCGGTGATCAGGGCCGTCTGTCCGTCGAGTGGGCTCAACCTGTCGTCCTCCGGAGCGACCGGAGTCTACCCGAAGCTCCGTTCCGAGCCCCGCACGAATCCCCAGACCGATCCCCGCTGGGGCCGCGCTACGCTAGACTCGGATGGAGTCGATCCCATCCAGCCAGCGACCCGCGGAGATCAGCGCATGCGCCTCGTCCCCCTCGGCACCAACGGCTACATCCCGACCCACGGGCGCCAGACCATGTGCTTCCTGGTGCGCGCGGGCGACCGGGCCATCCTGCTCGACGCCGGCACCGGCGTCGCCAGGCTCCTGGAGCCGGCGGTGCGTACGCTGCTCGACGGCGTGGCGGCCCTCGACCTGGTGCTCAGCCACTACCACCTGGACCACGTGGTCGGTGTCTCCTACCTGCCGGGGGTCTGGCCGGACAAGCCGGTACGGATCTGGGCGCCGGCGCGGCCCCTGGTCGACGCCGACCCGGCGGAGGCGCTCTGCCGGCTGATCCAGCCGCCGCTCTTCCCGGTCTCCCTACCCGAGCTGCCGATGCGGGTCGAGGTGGAGCGGATCGCCGGCGACAGCTTCGACCTCGACGGCCTGACGGTGCGCGTACGGCCCCAGGAACACCCCGGAGGATCGATCGGCATCCGGCTCGGGGACGCCCTGGCCTATGTCACCGACACGGTGCCCGACCCGTCGACGGTGGAGCTCGCCGCCGGCACCGACCTGCTCCTCCACGAGGTCTGGAAGGGGGGCGACGGGCAGGCGGCCCACGGCCATTCGACGGCCGAGGCGGTCGCCCACCTGGCGGACAGGGCGGGGGTGCGCCGGCTGATGCCGATTCACCACAACCCCCAGCACACCACCGAGGACCTGGAGGCGCTCGCCGCGGAGCTCGCCCGCGGCACCACGGCGGAGGTCGTTCTGCCGGTCGAGGGGACGGTCTACGAGGTCCCCGACGAGGGGGCCCGGTCCGGCGGGTAGCTCTGCTAGACTTGCCGCCGCTCGGAGGGGCGGACCACCGGCCACGCGCGGCGCGGACACGGCGCCCATCTGTTCAGACTCGCAGCCCCACTGCCGCTCCGCCGCTTCGCCGCCAGTGAACACCCACGCCAGGCAGACACCCCGCCCCGTGACCGAGGAGACCGTCTCCCACCGCGCCGGGTTCTGGCTCTACGCGGCGCAGCTCTGGGCCGTCTTCGGCATCGCCCTGTCGAACTCGCTGCTGGCCATCACCTTCCTCGCCAGCCCGTGGGTCGGCAAGGGGCGCTGGCGCGAGACCTGGCACCGGGCCCGCCCCCTGCTGCTGGTCCTGGCTGCCTACCTGGGGCTGTTCGCCATCTCCCTGGCGTCGTCGCTCGACGTCGAGCGTAGCCTGCGCGCCCTGTCGGTGCCGTTCAACCTGCTGCCGCTGCCGATCGCCCTGGTGCTGGTGCGCGGCGAGCACCAGGTCCGGCGCCTGATCAACGGCATGATCGTGGTCGCCACCGGGTCCGGGGCCCTCGGGCTGGGGCAGTTCCTGAACGGCTACGGCGGGCTCGACCACCGCATCCGGGCCTCGTTCTCCCACTACATGACCTTCTCGGGCGTCCTGCTGGTCGCCGACCTGCTGCTGATCGCCCAGCTCGCCACCGGCTGGGGGGCTCGCGGCTGGAAGAGCTCCTGGCGCTGGGCCGCCCTGGTGATCATCAACGCGGCGCTGATCGGCAGCTACACCCGCAGCGCCTGGGTCGGCCTGGTGGTGGCGGCGACCTTCCTGGTGGTGGTGCGGGCGCCCCGGTGGCTGCTCGCCTACCCGGTGGTGGCGGTCCTCGTCGTTTTGCTGGCGCCCCGGCCGGTGCTCGACCGGGTCTGCTCGATCGTCGATCTCCAGAACCCGTCGAACATCGATCGCCTGTCGATGGCGGAGGCCGGCGCGGCGATGATCGCCGACCATCCGCTGACCGGTCTCGGACCCGACCTGGTGGAGGAGGAGTACCCCCACTACCGGGTGTCGACCGCGGTCCGGGCCGAGATCCCGCACCTCCACAACGCGTTCATCCAGCTCGCGGCGGAGTGCGGTCTGCCGGAGCTGGCGGTGTTCGTCGCCCTCCTGCTGCTGGTCTGCCGGACCGCCTGGCGCCGCTTCCTCGACGAGGACGGGTTCGCCGGCCCCCAGGCCGACATCCTGGTCGGGGTCGTGCTGGCCCTGATCGCCTTCAGCATCGCCGGTCTGTTCGAGGACAACTGGGGTGACACGGAGGTCCAGCGCTTCGTGCTCTTCCTGCTCGCCGTGCCCTGGTGCCTCGGACCGGGGAGCGCCTCGAAGGAGGCTCCGGAACCGGTCTCGGAGCCGGTCTCGGAGTCGGGTCCTGAACAGGCGTCGGACACTCCCGCCGGGGGGTGAGATGGGCGCTGCCACCCGGGCGGACGGGGAGGCCCGGGGGCGGTGGGTCTAGAATCGGAGGAGCGCTCCGCGATCACCGCCTGTCCAAGGAGGCTCCAGTATGGCCCAGAAGATCCGTCGCGCCGAATACTTCCACGCCACGGTCCGCGACCGTCCGGGCGAGGGGTACCACGTCCTTTCGGAGCTCGCCCGCCACGGTGTCCAGCTCCTCGCTTTCAGCGCGGTCCCGGTCGGCCCGGTGACCGTGCAGATGACGCTCTTCCCGGAGAACGGCGAGACCCTGCTCCGGGCGGCGCAGCGCGAAGGCCTGGTCCTCACCGGGCCGTCGCCGGCGTTCCTGATCCAGGGCGACGACCAGCCGGGCGCCCTGGCGGAGATCCACGGCAAGCTCTACGACGCGAAGGTCGGTGTCTACGCCTCGACCGGCGTGGCCGACGGGCGCGGGGGCTACGGCTGCGTGCTCTACGTCCGGCCGGAGGACTTCGAGGAGGCCGCGCGGGTCCTCGGCTGCTGAAGCCGGTCGGCCTGGACCGTCCGGCGCCGGGTCTCGGGGCTCTCCTCGAGATCCATCTGGACGTGCACCAGGTCGGTGTCGGCCTGCTCGCGGACCCCGTAGCCGCTGTTCTGGAAGACCTCCAGCATGCGCCGGTTGTCCGGGTGGACGAACGCCTCGAAGTGGCGGATGCCGCGCGCCATGGCGACGGTCCCCAGGTGGTGGAGGAGGTGGGTGCCGATCCCCTGCCCCTGGAAGGCGTCGTCGACGGCGAAGGCGACCTCGGCCACCAGATCGCCGGACGGGGTCGTGCCGGTGTAGTAGCGGCCGACGCCCAGGATCCGCTCGTGCCCGTCCTCCTCGTCCGGGGCCACCGCCACCAGCGCCACGTGGCTGTCGAAATCGGGCTCGGTCAGGTGGCGCAGGTCGGCCGCGGTGAGCTCGTGCTTGGGCTCCATGAACCGGTAGTAGACCGTGCGTTCGCTCAGCCGCCCGAAGTTCTCGAGCAGGCGCTCCTTGTCGTCCGGCCGGATCGCCCGGATCGAGAACGGCGCGCCCTCCCGGGTGCGTTCGTGGGCGGTGTAGGAGGCGGCGTCCATCATGGGCCGAGGGTACCGCCGGCCCGGCGCGCCCGCGCCGTCCGTTCGGGGGGGCGCCTCGGAGCCGGTTTGACAAAGTGCCGCCTCCTGCCACACCATGAATCCAGTTTCCTCTCCGCGCCCCGCCGGTCGGACGACCCGGTTCGCCCCATGTCGATTCGGCCCGGGATGCGCGGCGGCTCCAAAGAAGGCTCGGGCGGCCTGAGGAGCCGGGCGGGGTGGGACCCGCCGAAGACGGAGACGCCCAGAAAGGAGGTGGTCCAGTGAATCAAGGTTTGACGGAGGTGGCGACCCTCTAGGGGAGTCTTCCACGCCACGTGGCGCGGAGCTGCGGTTCCCCGCAGGGGACCCCACGCCACCAGAAGCAGACCGGGAGGCCCCGGTGCCGCGCGACGCGGTGCCGGGGCCTTCCTTTCTTCGGGCCCCAAATGGAGCGGGGTAGACTTTCCGCCATGCGACCCCTGCGTTCAGTTCATTTCGGGAAGCGCTTCTCCAAGCCCGGCACCGCCCCGGGCACGCTCACCGCTCCGGAGATCCGCCGGGTCGAGTCGGTCTCGATCACGGTCATGGACTTCGACGCCGAGAGGCTGGAGGAGCGGGCCGTGTCCACGGTGGAGGAGGCGTTGGCCGTCTGCCGTCCGTCCGGGGTGACCTGGATCGACGTGGTCGGTCTCCACGACGTCGGCGTGGTAAGCCGGCTCGGCGAGCACTTCCACCTCCATCCCCTGGCGCTCGAGGACGTGCTGAGCGTCGGCCAGCGGCCGAAGGCCGACGAGTACGAAGATCACTACTTCATCGTCCTGCGCCTCTTCCACGCCCTCTCCGAGGGTCTGGAGAGCGAGCAGATCTCGCTCTTCCTCGGCGACGGCTACGTGATCACCTTCCAGGAGCTGCCGGAGAGCGTCTTCGACGGCGTCCGGGACCGGCTCCGCAACGCCCGCGGCCGGATCCGCTCGCGGGGCGCAGACTACCTGGCCTACGCACTGATCGACTCCCTGGTCGACCACTTCTTCCCGGTGATCGAGACGCTGGGTGAGGGGATCGAGGATCTCGAGGACGAGGTGATGAGCGATCCGCAGCGCGATACGGTCGAGCAGATCCACGCCATCCGCAAAGACCTGCTCATGCTCCGGCGCGCCGCCTGGCCCCAGCGGGAGGTGCTGGCGGCCATGGAGCGCTTCGAATCGGAGCGGATCAGCCGCGAGACCCGGGTCTTCCTGCGCGACGCCTACGACCACGCGGTCCAGATCATGGACATGGTGGAGACCTACCGCGACCTGGCCTCCGGGCTGCTCGAGATCTACCTGTCGAGCGTTTCGAACCGGATGAACGAGGTGATGAAGGTGCTCACCATCATGGCGACGATCTTCATCCCGATCACCTTCCTGGCCGGCGTCTACGGCATGAACTTCAAGCACATGCCCGAGCTCGACAAGGTGTGGGCGTACCCGGCCTTCTGGGCCGTGAGCGTGACCACCACCCTCGGGCTGCTCTGGTACTTCAAGCGGAAAGACTGGCTGTAGGACTTCGCGGGGCGCCGCTACCGCAGCCAGGGCACGGCGATCCCACCGCCGACGAAGCAGGGCAGGCTCGGGTGCTCGTCGAGCTCGGTGCCGAGGTAGCCCGCGGTGCGGGTCGCCACCTTGCCGGCGGTGATGGCACAGGCGGCCGCGTCGCGTAGCGCCTCGTTGACCCGGACGTCGCTGGCGAAACCGACGCCGAGCGCCTGGAGCACGTCGTCGCGGAGCTGGACGCTGCGGCTGTACTCCTTGACCACCGGCACACGGCGGGCGGCCGCCAGGGCGGTCCAGGTGGTGCGGGAGAAGACCTCGACCAGGAGCTTCGAGCCGACGATCCGCTGCTCTCCGGCCCACAGGGTCCAGCCGTACTTTTCGACCAGCTTGCGCGCCGTCTCGCTCCACAGCCGGGCGAGCACCGCGCGGGAGGCCGACGTGCCCGACGGCCAGCTCTCGAAGGTCGCGGGGGTCGGGATGGGGGCCTGGACCAGGTTCTCGAACGGCCGGCCGCGCCCGTCTCCCGGCATCGCCAGGGTCAGGGGACAGTTGATGCCGACCGGGTGGATTCCCTTCTCGTCGAGCTCGGCGGCCACGGCTGTGGCCAGCTCGCTCCATTCGCCCGGGGCCGCATCCGGTCCGAGGGTGACCCCGCCGGAGAGGGTCGCGATGCCGCCCGATTCGAGCAGGCGGCTTCCCTGCAGCTTGATCACCCGGTTGCTGCTGCCGTCGTCGGTGGTCTCCGCGTCGATGCCGTAACCGTACAAGGTGGTCTCCCTTTCGCCGTGGGCACGGAATCGGGGGCGAGTCGTCTCCCGATCGCCTCCCGCTGTTTCCCGAATGCTACACGCTCCGCCGCGGGTGTCGCCGTGAGCCACCCGGAGAGGGGCGCCGGAAGCTCACGAACCGGCGGCGTCCGCGCCCTCGACCGGCTCCAGCAGGCCGGCGTCGACCAGGGCGCCGGCGGCCTCGCGGATGCGGGCGAACGCCATCCCGGAGCGCTCGGCGACGTCGAGCAGGGTGTGGCCGCCGTCCGAGAGGTTGAGCACCCAGAGCAGGGCGAGCTGGCGCTCTTTGCCGGCGGTGCCGCCGCCGATCGAGGCGTACAGGCCGCGCCGCCCGAGCTGGGGCTCCCCCTTGGGACAGAGGTTCCGGTAGGTCCGGTTCGCCTCCAACAGGGCGACCACCTGGGCGTAGAGGGCCAGCGAGCCGCCGAGCCGCTCCGGGCGGAGGAAGTCCAGGTCGTCGCCGGAGGTGTGGTACTCGGGGTAGCGGCCCCACGGGGTGCGGGTGAGCGAGCCCACGGGCAGGTCGAACCCGGGGGAGCAGTACTGGCGCTCGTCGTAGCCGAACGGGACGAAGTCCTCGATCGCCGCCGGCTCGCCGGTCGCCCCGGCCGCCCCGGTTTGGGTTTCGAGCAGGTGCCCGACCGCCCGGTCGACGAGCGCGTCGCCACGCCGGCTGCGCTTGTAGTGGAACGTGCCCGTGTCGCCCAGGTTGGCCGCCACCAGGCCGGCCACGACCCGGCGGGCGGCGTCCTCGTTGCGCGCCAGCCAGGTGATCGAGCCGATGGTGCCGGGGATCCAGAGGAAGCGGTAGGTGTAGCGAAGGCGTCGTCCGGCCCCGGCACCGTCCGCGGCGAGGGCGAGCAGGTGCCGGGCCAGGAAGGCGGTCACCGCCAGGCCGGAGAGGTTGTCGTTGGCGAGCGACGGGTGGCAGGTGTGGGTCGAGATCAGGACCTCGCGCTCGCTCTCTCCGGGGACGACCAGCTCGCCGTAGGTGAGCGACCCGCCGGGGTCCAGCTCCGAGTCGACCAGGATCTCGTAGTCCCCCTCGGGCAGGCCTTCGAGCGTCCGGTGGCGCAGGCAGAAGCCCCAGGCCTCGGCGTAGTAGGAGGTGCGGTAGGGGATGCGGTCCGGCTGGTCGGGGAGGGTGAACAGGTGCCCGCGCAGCTCCGCCAGCGGCATCGTCCGATGGACCGGGACGCTGTAGCTCAGCAGGTGGAGCGTGTGGTCGCGGACGTCGACCACCGTCCGGCCGTCCGGCCCCTTGATCCAGGCCTCCCGCACCCGCCACTCCGGCGGCACGGTCCAGTCGAGCACCGGCGTGCCGCTGGGCACCTCGTGGACCTCGAGCGGCACCAGCTCCTGGAGGATCGAAAGGGTCTCGCGGACCCCGTCGCCGGTGATCGAGCGCAGGATCGGGTAGAGCCGCCGGGCCAGGGCGTGCATCGCCTCGCCCGCCGCCGCTTCGTCGATCCGCCCGATCGGGCCGATCGGGCCGATCTCGCCCATCGCGCCCATCTCGCCGATCTCGCCAATCTCGTGGATCGGGCTGGGCTGCCCGCCGCCGGTCGATCCGTCCCGTTCGCTCACAGGGCACGCTCCCGAAAGGAGGGCAGAGCCAGGTCGTTGTCCGAGATCGCCGCCACGTCGAGCGGCCACCGGATCGCCACGTCCGGGTCGTCGTAGCGGAAGCCGGCGGCGTGGCCGGGGGCGTAGGCGCTCGACATCAGGTACGAGACGTCGCTGTTCGGCTCCAGGGTCTGGAAGCCGTGGGCGAACCCGGGCGGCACGTAGAGCGCGAGGCGGTTGTCGGCGGTGAGGTCGGCCGTGGCGTGGCGGCCGAGGGTGGGGGAGCTGGGCCGCAAGTCGACGACCACGTCGTGGATCGAGCCGCGGACGCAGCGGACGATCTTCGCCTCCTCGCACGGCGCGGTCTGGTAGTGCATGCCGCGCAGGGTCCCCGCGCGCCGGTTGTACGAAAGGTTGGCCTGGACGACGGGGAAGTCGATCCCGGCCGCGGCCAGCTCCTCGCGGCAGTAGGTGCGGGCGAAGAAGCCGCGGTCGTCCTCGTGGCGCTCGAGCTCGATCAGGCGGGGGCCCTCGACCGGGAGCTCGCGCAGGATCACGGCAGGACCTCGACCTCTGGGATGGCGACCACGAACCGCCCGCCCCAGGAGCGCACGTCGGCCATCTGCTCGACGATCTCGTCCTTGAGGTTCCAGGGCAGGATCAGGACGTAGTCGGGGCGCGCCTCCCGGAGCGCTTCGGGGGCGAGGATCGGGATGCGGGTGCCGGGCAGGAACCGCCCCTGCTTGTGGGGGCTGCGGTCGACCGTGAAGTCGAGGAAGTCGGTGCGCACGCCGCAGTAGTTGAGCAGCGTGTTGCCCTTGGCCGGCGCGCCGTAGCCGGCGATCCGCTTGCCGTCCCGCTTGGCGTCGAGCAGGAAGCGGAGGAGCGCCCGCTTGGTCTGCCGCACCTGCTCGCCGAAGCCGTCGTAGGTCGCCGGGTCGAGCAGGCCGGCCGCCTCCTCCCGGGCGAGCAGCTCGCCCACCCGCTCGCTGACCGGCTCCTCCGCCCGGCTCCCGCCGTGGCGCCCGTAGATGCGCAGCGACCCGCCGTGGGTCGGCAGCTCGTCGACGTCGAACAGCTCCAGGCGGTGGGCGGCGAACACCTTGCGCGCGACGGTGAACGAGAAGTAGGAGAAGTGCTCGTGGTAGATCGTGTCGAACTGGTTCTCCTCCATCAGCCGCAGCAGGTGGGGGAACTCCATGGTCACGACGCCGTCGTCGGCGAGCAGGGTGGCGAGCCCGGCGACGAAGTCGTTGAGCGCCGGCACGTGGGCGAGGACGTTGTTGCCCACCAGCAGATCCGCCCGCACCCCCCGGCCGGCCAGCTCCTCCGCCTTGGCGGTGGAGAAGAACGCGCACTCGGTCGGGATGCCGGCCTCGCGCGCCGCCTCGGCGATGTTGGCCGCCGGCTCGATCCCCAGCACCGGCACCCGCTGATCCTGCGGGCGCTCCCGGAAGTGGCGCAGCAGGTAGCCGTCGTTGCTGGCGATCTCCACCACCTGGTGCTCCGGACCCAGGCCGAACCGCTCGATCATCGCCTCGGCGTAGCGCCGGGCGTGCTCGACCCAGCTCGACGAGACCGAGGAGAAGTAGGCGTAGTCGCTGAAGATCTCCTCCGGCCGGGCGGCCTCGGGGAGCTGGACCAGCAGGCAGCGCTCGCAGACGAAGACGTGGAGCGGGAAGAACGTCTCCGGCGCCTGGAGATCCTCCGGCTCGACGTAGGAGTTGGCGAGCGGCGAGAGCCCCAGGTCGACGAACGTGCGCTCCAGGGGCGCGCCACAGAAACGGCAGGAGGGATGACTCAAGACCAGATCTTCCAGGGAGGCGACGGCTGCTTCCACAGGCCGTTCAGGTGCAGGTAGTCGCGGTAGGTGTCCATGGGGTGCCAGAAGTCCTCGTGCAGGTGGACCGACAGCTCGCCGTCGCGGGCCAGGTTGCGCAGCGGCTCGTGCTCGAGCAGCAGGGGCGGGTCGTCGTTCAGGTAGTCGAAGACCTCGCGCTGGAAGACGAAGAAGCCGCCGGAGACGCACCCTTCGGCGACCGTCGGCTTCTCGTTGAACTCGATCACCCGGCCGTCGTCGGTCTGCATCTCGCCGTAGCGCGAGGTCGGGTGGACGCCGGTGACGGTGGCGGTGCGCCCCTGGGCGTAGTGGAAGTCGAGCAGGCCGGGGATGTCGATGTTGCCCACCGCGTCGCCGTAGGTGAAGAAGAAGGTCGGCGTGTCGATGTAGTGGCGCACCCGCCACAGGCGGCCGCCGGTGCCGGTCTCGTCGCCGGTCTCGGCGCAGGTCACCTGCCACGGCTCGCCGCCGACGTCGTTGTGGAACTGGAGCGGCCGGCTGCCGTCCATGGTGACGGTGAAGTCTCGTTCGTACTCCTGGAAGCGCAGGAAGTACTGCTTGATCGACCAGCCCTTGTAGCCGAGGCAGAGGATGAAGCGCCGCACGCCGTAGGTGCCGTAGAGCTTCATGATGTGCCAGAGGATCGGGCGGTCGCCCACCTCGACCATCGGCTTCGGTCGGTACTCGGTCTCCTCGCGCAGGCGGGTTCCCTTGCCGCCGCACAGGATGACCACGGGGATGTCTGACAGAGGCACACGGGGATCGCTCATGGGTGAGTGGCTCGCTCGGGTCCTTGATCGGTGGTGGAGATCGGTACCGTGCATCGTGCCGAGGGTCCAGACCCCGGTCCGCCTCCGGGTCCACGTCTCGGTCGGTGCGCCTACGTTACAATCCCGCTCCGTGGACGCGCCACTTTCCGTTCTACCAGATCCGCATTCGGGTGTCGACGAGCCGGCGCCGGAGATCAGCGTGCTCGTTCCGGTCCTCGACGAGGAGGGCACGGTCGAGGAGCTCTCCCGGCAGGTGGCCGAAGTGATCGACGGCCTCGGCCGTACGTTCGAGATCGTGTTCGTCGACGACGGCTCCCGCGACGCTACCCCGGAGCGGATCAAGGCCGCCCACGAGAGCGACGAGCGGGTCAAGCTGGTGCGTCTGCGGCGCAACTTCGGCAAGGCCGCCGCCCTGACCGCCGGGCTCGACCACAGCCGCGGCCGGATCGTCATCACCATGGACGGCGACCTCCAGGACGATCCGGGCGAGATCCCGCGCTTCCTCGAAGCCCTCGAGGGTGGCGGGGAGGGCGGCGGTCAGGGCGGCCTCGACCTGGTCTCCGGCTGGAAGCGCCAGCGCAAGGACCGTCCGGTCAAGCGCCACACCTCGAAGATCTTCAACTGGGCGACCCGCACCCTGGCCCAGGTCGACCTCCACGACTTCAACTGCGGCTTCAAGGCCTACCGGCGGGAGGTGCTCGAGCAGGTGGCGATCTACGGCGAGCTGCACCGCTACATTCCGGTGCTGGCGAGCCGCAAGGGGTTCCGGGTGGGGGAGATCGAGGTCCACCACATGCCGCGCCGCCACGGCGTGAGCAAGTACGGCTGGGACCGCTTCTACAAGGGTCTGCTCGACCTCATCACCGTCCTCTTCATCACCCGCTACACGCCCCGCCCGCTCCACCTCTTCGGCCTGGTCGGGCTCGGTTTCCTGGCCGCCGGCTTCGGCGTCAACCTCTACCTGGCGATCCTCTGGCTCGGCGGCGAGGCGCTGTCCCGGCGCCCGCTGCTCTTCCTGGGGGTGCTGCTGATGGTCATGGGGGTGCAGGTGCTGACCACCGGGCTGCTGGCCGAGATGATCGCGCACTCCGACTTCCGGCGGCGCGACTCGTACTCGGTGAAAGAGACGGTTCGGTGACAGGCTCTCCCCCCCGATCCCTCGACGTCCCTTCCCCCGATCGGTCTGAACGGCCGACTGGAGTCGGCCTGGGGCGGGGGGAACGGGACGTCCCCTCCCGCGCGGGCGGGGCGGCGTCGAGAGTCGTGCATGTCTGATCGCGCCCTCATCGTCGGCGGCGGCATCGTCGGCCTGGCCACGGCCGTCGCCCTGGCCGAGCGCGGCCTCCGGCCGACCGTGCTGGAGGCCGAGCGCCGGGTCGCCTCCCACCAGACCGGCCACAACAGCGGCGTCATTCACTCCGGGCTCTACTACCGGCCCGGCTCCCACAAGGCCCGGCTGTGCACCGCCGGGCGCGAGGCGCTCTACCGGCTGTGCGAGGAGGAGGGGATCGCCCACCGGCGCTGCGGCAAGGTGGTCGTGGCGGTGGAGGCCGACGAGGTGCCGCGGCTCGACGAGCTGGAGCGGCGCGGGCGGGAGAACGGCCTCGCCGGGCTCGAACGGATCGATCGGGCGGCGCTCGACGAGCGGTTCGGCCGCCTGGACGGGGACCACCGTGGACGGGTCGCCGGCATCGACGCCCTGTGGGTGCCCCAGACCGGCATCGTCGACTACCGGGCGGTCGTCGCGGCCCTGGTGCGACGGCTGGAGGCGGCCGGCGGCACGGTCCGCACCGGCGCCCCGGTGACCCGGATCGGGCGGTCCGGCCGGGCGGTCGAGGTGGTCGCCGGCGGCGAGCGCCTGGACGGGGCGGTGCTGGTCAACTGCGCCGGCCTCCAGAGCGACCGGGTGGCCCGGCTCGCGGGGCTCCGCCCCGACGTGCGCATCGTTCCGTTCCGCGGCGAGTACTACGAGCTCGCCGGCAGCGCCCGGACGGCGGTGTCGGTGCCGATCTACCCGGTGCCCGATCCGCGCTTCCCGTTCCTCGAGGTCCACCTCACGCCGTCGATCCACGGCGGCGCCGAGGCGGGGCCGAACGCGGTCCTCGCCCTCCATCGCCACGGCTACACCCGCGGGACCGTCTCGCTCGGCGACCTGGCCGAGACCTTTCGCTGGCCCGGCTTCTGGAAGCTGGCGGCGGCCCACTGGCGCTTCGGCCTGCGCGAGATGGCCCGTTCGAGGAGCGAGCGGCTGTTCGTCGCCTCGGTCCGGCGCCTGATGCCCGGCCTCGGGCGCGGCGACTTCCGGCGCGGTGGCGCCGGCGTGCGCGCCCAGGCCCTCGACCGGGAGGGCCGCCTGATCGACGACTTCCGCTTCGCCGAAGCGGAGCACCAGGTCCACGTGCTCAACGCGCCGTCCCCGGCGGCGACCGCGGCGCTGGCCATCGGCGAGGAGATCGCCGAGCGGGCCACGGCGTCCGTCGGTACCTGATCCCCATCTCTCCCGAGCCGTGCGTCCGGCGCGTCCGGGCGGGCCGGCAAGAATCCTTCCCAGGAGGTCTCCCCCCATGTGCCCGACGAACCCGAACGACCGCGCCCCCCACGACGACCCGACCTCGACGGCGCTCGGCGAGCGCTGGGCCCGGCGCCTGGTCTGCTCGGCGACCGGCGAGGAGGCGCCGCTCGACCAGCCGGCGTTCCTCTCCGAGGCCGGCAAGCCGTACCTGGTGGAGTACGCGCTCGCGCCCGACCGGGGGCGGGCCTGGGCCGACGCCCTGGCCGGCCGCCCGTGGGACCTGTGGCGCTACCGCGAGCTGCTGCCGGTCATCGACCCGGACGCCGTGGCGACCCTGGGAGAGGGCGGCACGCCGCTCATCCGCCTCCGTCGCACCGAGCCGGCGCACAAGGCCGGCGTCGAGCTGATGGTCAAGGAGGAGGGCGGCAACCCGACCGGCTCGTTCAAGGCGCGGGGGCTGGCCATGGCGGTGGCCCGGGCGCGGGAGCTGGGCGCCCCGGGGGTGGAGCTGCCGAGCGCCGGCAACGCCGCCCTGGCGCTCTCGGCCTACGCCGCCGCCAACGGCCTGCCGGCACGGCTCGCCCTCCCCGAAGACACGCCGCCCGTGATCGCCGAGCGCTGCCGCCTCCACGGCGCGGAGGTGCTCTCCGGCGGCCGCACCCTGGTCGAGGCCGGGGAGCGGCTGGCGGAGTCCCCGTCCGGCTTCTGGAACCTGTCGACCCTCAAGGAGCCGTACCGGGTCGAGGGAAGAAGACCATGGGCCTCGAAGCTGGCCGAGCAGCTCGGCTGGCGGCTGCCGGACTGGATCGTCTACCCGACCGGCGGCGGCACCGGCATCGTCGGCATGCACAAGGCGTTCGACGAGCTAGAGCGCCTCGGCCTGGTCGGCTCCGAGCGGCCCCGGTTCGTCTCCGTCCAGATGACCGGCTGCGCACCGATCGTGCGGGCCTTCGAGCGCGGCGACGAGGCTGCCGAGCCGTGGGACGACCCGGCGACCGAGGTCTACGGCCTCCGGGTACCGAAAGCCGTGGGGGACTTCCTCATCCTGCGGGCGCTCTACGGAGACCGGTGGACGGGCGGTGGCGGTCGAGGAGGAGCGGCTGACCGGCGTGGCGCGGCGGGTGGCGGAGGAGGAAGGGCTGCTGGTCGGGCCGGAAGGGGCGGCCTGCCTGGCGGCGGTGGAGGATCTGGTGGGGGAGGGGGCGATCGGAGCGGGAGAGCGGGTCGTCGTCTTCCAGACCGGGCACCCGGGGAACTACGGCTGGCGGCCGTAGCGGGAGCGGCAGCGGGAGAAGGGGGTAGGAGGCGTCTGCCGGGAGCGGGCCGGGAGGCCCCGTCTCCGGGACGGCGCGAGAACTGGATGGCTGGCGCGGCAAACTCGCGCCTCGGCATGGCCCGCGTCGGACCGGCTCGGCGCATGAGCGCCCTCGCGGACGCGGTCCATGACGCCCTCCGGACGGGGCCTCCCGGCCCGCTCCACAGCCGAACCGGTCGTCTCGCTCGGTGGTCAGCAGGGGATTGCGGACCTCGAAGACTTCCCGCCGCGCAGGATGTTCTCGCTGACGCAGACACCTCACTGTCAGAGAAGCAGTCGACCCGTCGCCGCGTGTGCCTGGCGGCCTGATCCAGGCCGATGATGACGGCCTCATACTCCGCCGCGTTTGAAGTCGGAGTATTCAGGATCCTGGAGATCCGATCGAGCTCATTGAAGTCTTGGTCATATAGGACGAGACCAACCGCCGAAGAGCCTGTTGCCTTGCAATAGGCGCCATCGCAATATACCGATACCTTGGAAACGAAGCTAGAAAGGGATGTCGTCATTTTCCATCTCCCGCTTGCTTAGAATCGCGGTGATCTCCTGCCACTCATCCTCTGTCGGGCGTCCGACAATCTCAGTGCCGCAGCTAATGCAGAACCTGGACCCTTTGTCCTCCAGACGGCGGCCACAGCCTGGACAGTCCTTGGCGAGTTCCTCTCCGCAACGGGTGCAAAAGTTGACCTCTTCGAACCGGTCTGTTGGGTAGAAGGCTCCCGATCGCCAGAGTACCTTGGCGTTCCCGTCCTTCTTGAGGATCTCATTCCCGTCGCATAGTGGGTTGGGACAGAAGCAGTAGAACTGCTCAAGGCCTCTCTGACCGAGGAGAGCGGCCAGTTCGCCCGCCGGAACAACATCCCGGAGTTCGAGATCTAGCGCCTTGGCGATCTTGGCCAAGAGCTGGAGGCTTGGTTCGTACTCTTCCTTCTCAAGGCGGGAGATCGTGGCTTGGGATACACCGACGACCTCTGCCAACTCTGCCTGACTGAGGCCTTGGGCCTTCCTGGTTTCGGCGAGGTCCACTCGTGAACGGGTCATGCATTGCAGTATACTCATGCAAGAATGACTGGTCAAGCCGGGTGGGAGAACCTGTCGCCTCTCGCCAACGTGACCGTAGGTCCCTGATGCGAAGATCTGAGAAACGGAGTCCAAGTGCACTGCTGGTGGGACGAGGTGTCAGGCAACTGGGTGCTGTGTGCGCCTCGCTTCCGATCGGGTCAACTCGCTGCGTGAGTTGGGCACCGTGCGGCGATGGCCGCTCGTTTCGTCCAATCTGCTGCGAGGTGCGGGATAGAGGCTGATCGTGGCTGGACTCGCTCAGATCGGTAGACGTAGAGCCCGATCCCGAATCTCTTCCGGCTCGATGAGCTTCACGACGAGAATGAGCTCTTCAATCGCTCTGCCGATTGGCAACTAGTCCGGAACTTCCAGCACGCCCGGCATGGGCGCCCCGGTTTCGACCCGAGCGTAGGCGAAGTCCTTCATCGTGCGGATGTCGTGTGTGACGATCACCCGGCCTTTCCGGCCAGCCCAGTCCAGTAAGTCAGGATCCTCGTCTCCGAGCAGGCCAGCGTCGCGAGCGGTGACGATGTCGACACCGGGGAGCCGTCGCCGGAGACCGTTGACGATCTGCTCTTTGAGGTTCTCGTCTGCGAGGAGCCGAAGCACGACGGAACCGGGGCTCAGCGACCTGCTGCAGCGCGCTCGCGGATACGGCGCCGCAGGTCGTCTGTCGGGTACTTCGCTTCCCACTTCCGGTGGGTGCGCTCTGCCTCGGCTTCGCAGTTCGCGAGGTAGGCGTCGACCTCGTCCCGGTTCTTCAAGATGAATGCGAGGGTGGCGTAGACATCGCCCAGGTCGAGGGTCGGGTAGCTGGCGACAATTTCCTCGGCGGAGGCGCCGGCGTCAAATGCGTGGACGACCCTCTCGAGCATCACCCGGGAAGAACCGATCCGGATCACGCCGGACTCATCGGTTCGCAAGGGACTTGCGAAGGTGGTTGCTGGCAGGCTCATGATCGCTCCTCGGTCCAGCGCTAGTATGTCGCTAACCCCGAATTCTCACTTGCGGTCGGGCTGCGCCGTTGGCTTCCGAAGACCGCGAGCCTGGCGCGAGCGACGTGCCTGGAGAGATAGGTGGTGGCCGGCCGGAGGACACTCCCTCCCGGACGTCTTGAGTCTGAGACGCTGGCCCTCCCTCGCCCTGGGTCGCGGTCAGTGTTGGACCCGCGACCCATGCTGCGCTTGTACCGTTCGGCGACTCAGATGTACATGCCATCGTGAAACTGCTCGTGCTGTGGCGGCTGGGCCGATCACCGAAACATCCAAGGGCGGACGATCTCTCGCGAGGAGATGAAGCGCAGGATCGAGTCGTGGGCCCTGTAGCTCGGCGGCCGGAGGCCGGCGGCTCCGTTGGCCGATCGATACTCGTTACCTGGAAACCGGGCGCCGGATCTCGGGGGAGATCGGCGCCCGGGTGGATCGTCAAACGGTCAGATCAGAAGAGCGCGCCGTTCGTGCACCGGCAGGCGAGGCCGTCGCCGCTCGGGCAGAGGTTGCCGGTCAGGGGCTTGCAGTATCCGGTACCCCCGATCCGGGGTGGGAGGGCGCACAGCGAGTAAAGGCCGGCTCCGGCACAGCCTCCGCTACAGGAGCCGCAGATGTTGAACTGGGACTGCATGACCGCGCCCAGGACGCTGTCCGCGAGGAGCGGGGCCGACGCGGCCTGGGCGGCGCAGTCCGGGCTGGCGACGGCCGGTGTCTGGACCGCCGGTTGCGCCGGGGGCAGGGTCTGCGCCTGCGAGGCGGCTACCTGAGGGGTCTGGGTCGGCTGGGTGAGTTGGGGAGTCGCCGGAGTGCCGGCCGCGCTGGCAATGGATGCCGACGCCATCAAGACGCCGGCCACGAGCAGAGTAGCTCCAAGCTTCATTTGATCCTCCGTGGGTTCGTCGAGGCCGAGGGAATCTCGGGCCTACCACTCTCTTAGTTCGCTTATAGGCGAAATCGAGACGACGATGAATCTCGCGGGGCGGTTTCGGACGGCGGCGTTCCGTGCCCGGCGTGCTGCGCGTAGGCCGCCGGTGTCATCCCCACCATCGCTTTGAAGTCGCGGATGAAGTGGGCCTGGTCGCTGTAGCCGATCTCGCAGGCGAGGCTCGCCTGGTCGACGGGGCCGGCCGCCAGGCGCTCTGCGGCCTCGTGCAGGCGGTAGCGCTGGATCACCCACTTGGGCCCGACGCCGACGTACTCGGCGAACAGGCGTTGGAGAGAGCGGGGGCTGAGGCCGGCTCCGTCCGCCAGGTCGGCCACCTTGACGATCCCCGGCTCGCGGGCGGTCCGGGCGACGAGCTCGGCTGTCCGGACCGCGCGGGGATCGGGCTCCGGCTGGCGAGCCCGCAGGAAGTCTTCGACCAGCCTGACCCGGACCGCCGTCTCGCTCGCCGCCAGCACGCCCTCCTCCAGGCGAGCGCCCGGCTCGCCGAACTGCGTGGCCAGCGGCTCGACCCGGTCCGCCAGCCGGGAGATCGGCCCGGTGGAGAACGCCCGGAAGCCGCCGGGCACGAACTTCACCGCGAACACGTCGCCCCGGCCTTCGAGCAGGCGCGTGAAGCGAGCCCGGGCGGGTCCCGCCACGCCGCCTCGGCCGTCCGCCTCGAACACCATGTGGACGCTCGGGTGGGGAAGGCTCGCCACCGGATGCGGCGCCAGGCCGGCGAAATCCCACGCGACGGTCCAGTAGTGCTCGACCCAGGGCGCCAGGTCGTCGGGAGGCTCGAAACGGTGATGGAGGATGCGGGCTTCCGGGTCCGGGGCGACCTTCAGCACGCCGCGCGGAGGATCGGCCTTGGGACGGAGCGTCGGGCGTCGCGTTTTTTCAAGACGGCGCGTGGCAGAGTCCGTATCATCGCGCCGTTTCAAGAGACACTCACTTCCGAGGAGGCGACGTGCGTTTCTTGTCCATCGTGATGATTCTGGCCCCGGCCGGCAGCGCCATGGGCGACACTCCATCCGACCCCCCAACCAATCGCGTTGTTGCCAAGGAGGCGACCATGACCGCTCGAGGCCAGTTCGACGTCGAGGTGATTCCCCAAGATCCGGACGGTGAGGCCGCCGGCCCGTTCGGCCGGTTTCTGCTGGACAAGACCTACCACGGCGCCCTGGACGCTATCAGCCGGGGCCAGATGCTGGCCTTCCGGACGGAGGCGGAAGGATCGGGCGGCTACACGGCCCTGGAGCAGGTGACCGGGACTCTGAACGGTCGCCGCGGCAGCTTCGTGCTGCTGCACCACGGCCTGATGGTCCACGGCGAGACCACCGACTGGGGCGTGACCGTCGTCCCCGACTCGGGGACCGGCGAGCTGACGGGCCTGACCGGCACGATGGAGATCGTCATCGCCGACGGCGTCCACGGCTACACCTTCCACTACGCCCTGGGCGGCGAGTGATCGGACGGGCCGTCCTCCAGTAGTCGCCGAAGCTCGTCCCAGTCGAAGCTCTCCCCGGGGTCGGTCTTGCGCCCCGGGGCGACGTCGGCGTGGCCGGCGATCCGGTCCGGTGCGAGGGTGGGGTAGGCGTCGCAGAGGGTCCGGACGAGCACGGCGAGGCGCCGGTACTGGACGGGCGTGTAGGGGGTGGTGTCGGTGCCCTCGAGCTCGATGCCGATGGAGAAGTCGTTGACCCTGTCCCGTCCCTCCCAGCACGAGACGCCGGCGTGCCAGGCGCGGCGCGGGAAGGGGACGTACTGGACGATCTCGCCGTCGCGCCGGATCAGGGCGTGGGCGGAGACGGTGAGGTGGGCGATCTCGGCGAAGAAGGGGTGGGCCTGCGGGTCGAGGGTGTTGGTGAACAGGCGGTCGATCCACGGGCCACCGTGCTCGCCCGGGGGCAGGGTGATGCCGTGGACGACGATCAGCTCGGGGGCGGCTCCCGCGGGGCGCTCGTCTTGGTTGGGGGAGTCGACGTGGCGCAGGGGGGCGGCGTCCCGGAGGCGGCCGGTGGTGGCGTCGATGCGCACGGCGCCATGGTACTCTGACGCCCTCCGCCTCGGGTGGGATCGATCCCGCCCCGAGCCTGATTTCACTCTCCGGACTCTCGAAACCGACACTCCGACAGGAGGTTCTCTCCATGGAAATCCGTGACCTGGTCCTCGTCGACGGCCTCCGGACCCCGATGGGTTCGTTCAACGGCTCGTTCACCAATACGTCCGCCATCGAGCTGGGCGCCCATGCCGCCAAGGCGCTGATCGAGAAGGTCGGCGTCGACCCGGACGCCATCGACCACACCATCGTCGGCAACGCGCTCCAGACGTCGCCGGACGCCATCTACGGCGCCCGCCACGTAGCGCTGCGCGCGGGGGTGCCCCAGGACGTGCCCGCCCTGACGGTCAACCGCCTGTGCGGCTCCGGCATCCAGGCGATCGTCTCCGGCGCCCACATGATCCTGGTCGGCGAGGCCGGCCTCTGTCTGGTCGGCGGCATGGAGAACATGACCCAGGCGCCCCACATCCTGTGGAAGGCGCGCCAGGGCTACCGGCTGGGCCACGCGCAGCTCGACGACTACCTGATGGCCTCGCTGATGGACCCCTACTGCGGCTGCTACATGGCCCAGACCAGCGACAACCTGGCCCGCGACTACGACATCAGCCGCCGGGAGCAGGACGAGTTCGCCCTGATGAGCCACCGGCGGGCGTCCGAGGGGTGGGAGAGCGGTCGCCTGGCCGAGGAGGTCGTGCCGATCGAGGTCGGCAAGGGCAAGCGGGTCAAGACGGTGGAGCGCGACGAGCACCTGCGGCCGGAGAACACCATGGAAGGGCTCGCCAAGCTGCCGCCGGCGTTCGACAAGGACGGCTTCGTCACCGCCGGCAACGCCTCCGGCATCGTCGACGGCGCGGCCATGATGCTGCTGACCACCGCGGACCGGGCGAAGGGCGAGGGCTGGACGCCGCTCGGCCGCATCCTCGGCTGGTCGGTGGTCGGGGTCGACCCGTCGCGCATGGGGATCGGTCCGGCGCCGGCGATCCGGAGCGCCCTCGAGAAGGTCGGCAAGAGCCTGGACGACATGGACCTGATCGAGATCAACGAGGCGTTCGCCGGCCAGATCCTGGCCTGCGTCAAGGAGCTGGAGCTCGACACCGAAAAGCTCAACGTCAACGGTGGCGCCATCGCCATCGGCCATCCGCTGGGGGCGACCGGCACCCGCATCACCCTGACCCTGCTCAAGGAGCTCCAGCGCCGCGGCGGCGGTGTCGGCGTGGCCTCGGCTTGCATCGGTGGCGGCCAGGGCATCGCCATCGTCGTGGAGACCGTGGGGTGAGCGAAGGGCTGCTCGACCTCTCGGGGCTCCGGGTGGTCGTGACCGGTGGCAGCCGCGGCGTCGGTGCCGCGTGCTGCCGCCTGTTTGCCCGCGCCGGCGCCAGCGTCATGGCGGTCTACCGCTCGCGGGACGAAGACGCGGACCGGCTGCTGGACGAGATCCAGGCGATCTCCGAGGGGTCCCACGGCACGTTCCGGGCGGACCTGACCCGCGAGGCGGACGTCGAGCGGCTGGTGGCGGAGGTGGAGGCGGCGTGGGGCGGTCTCGACTGCCTGGTCAACAACGCCGGCGTCTGGGAGGAGAACCCCCTGGAGACGTTCGACCTGGAGCGCTACCGGCGGACGATGGAGGTCAACGTCACCGGCTCGTTCCTCTGCATGGTCCACGCCCTTCCCCTGCTGCGCGCCTCGGACGACGCCAGCGTGGTCAACATCACCTCGACCGCCGGCCAGCGGGGCGAGGCGAGCTACAGCCCCTACGCCGCCAGCAAGGGGGCGATGATCTCCGCCACCAAGGCGTGGTCGAGCGAGCTGGCGCCGGAGATTCGGGTCAACTCGGTGGCGCCCGGCTGGGTCGACACCGAGATGGCCGAGGGTGCCCTCGCCGGCTCCGGGCGGGAGGCGATCGAGGCGGGCATCCCGCTCCGCCGGGTGGCGACCGCCGAGGACGTCGCCGGCTCGGTGGTCTTCCTCGCCTCGCCGCTCGCCCGCCACATCACCGGCGAGATCCTCAACGTCAACGGCGGCGCGGTCCTCGTCGGGTAGGAGTCTGCCTACTCGATCGTGACCGGTCCTTCCGCCTTGTGGCGGGGCCGGCGCATGAAGAAGACCAGCGGCACGATCACCACGCTCAGCCAACCCAGCCAGCGGAAGGCGTCCAGGTAGGAGAGCAGAGCCGCCTGCTGGCGCACCATGCCTGCGAGGGCGGCGAGCGCCTGGTGCCCGGCGGTGACCGCGTCCGACCCCCGGGCGATGAAGCCCTGCTCGAGCCGCTGGTAGAGCACGGTCGGCACCTTGTCGTAGGCGTTGATCCGGGCGCCGAGGACGTTGGTGTGGACCTGGAGGTGGCGCGCCACCACGGTCTCGGCGAGGGCGATCCCCATGCTCGAGCCGATGTTGCGGGTCAGGTTGTACAGGCTGGTCGCGTTGCCCATGCCGGCGTTGGGCACGGCGTCCATGGTGATGGTGGTCAGCGGCACGAACAGCAGCCCCAGGGCAGCCCCCTGGATGACCTGGGGCCAGAACAGGTCCCAGTAGCCCGCGTCCAGGTTCAGCCAACTGAACCAGAAGAGAGTGAACGCCGAGAGCACGACGCCGGCGAGCAGGAGCTTGCGCGGGTCGACCTTGCTCATGACCGCCCCGACCAGCGGCATGGCGATGAATGAGCCCAGGCCGCGCGGCGCCAAGGCGATGCCGGCCGCCAGCGGCGGGTATCCCATGAGCGTCTGGAGCAGCAACGGCAGCAGCACCAGGCTGCCGTAGAGCACGAAGCCGACGAGGAACACAAGGATCACGCCGAAGCTGTAGGTGCGGTTGCGGAAGACCAGCAGGTCGACCACCGGCGAGCGCGCGCGTAGCTCGTGGACGATCATCCAGGTGATGGTGACCGCGGCGAGCACCAGCAGGATGACGATCAGGTGCGACGCGAGCCAGTCCTCCTCCTGCCCCTTGTCGAGGGCGATCT
The DNA here is from genome assembly GCA_963843755.1 of uncultured Acidobacteriota bacterium. Taxonomy (GTDB): domain Bacteria; phylum Acidobacteriota; class Thermoanaerobaculia; order Multivoradales; family DATKCC01; genus CAWJLS01. Next base: position 222,610 of record CAWJLS010000003.1, on the reverse strand, counting down.
GGAGAGAGCCGAAGCCGACCGCCAGCAGGCCGATCCCCCAGTAGTCGATCCGCGCCGTCCCCCGCTGGATGTAGGGTGGATCGAAGATGAAGAGCTGCATCATGACCAGCGCCGCCAGGCCGACGGGGATGTTGATGTAGAAGATCCACCGCCAGGAGTAGTCGGCGGTCAGCCAGCCGCCCAGCACCGGGCCGATGATCGGCGCGACGACGATGCCGAGCCCCCAGAAGCCCATCGCCTTGCCCCGCTCGTGGGGCGGGAAGGCCTCCAGCAGCACCGCCTGGGAGAGCGGCTGCATGACGCCGCCGGTCAGCCCCTGGATGATGCGGAAACCGATGAGGATCGGCAGCGTCGGCGCCAGGCCGCAGAGAGACGAGGCGATCGTGAACCCGGCGACCGCCACCATCAGAAGGCGTTTGCGGCCGAAGAAGTTGGCCAGCCAGCCGGTCATCGGCAGGATCACCGCGTTGGCAGTGAGGTACGAGGTCAGCGCCCAGGTCGCCTCGTCGGTGGTCGCGGAGAGGCTGCCGGCGATGTGGGGCAGGGAGACGTTGACCACCGTGGTGTCGAGCACCACCATGAAGGTGCCGGCCATCACAGCGATGGCGATCAGCCAGCGGTTGACGGCGGGGCGTTCGTCGGCCTCTGCGGCGAGTGTGGACATCGTGGATCGGGCGCCGGGTGCCTAGCGGACCAGGACGGTGGCCTCGACCGACATGCCGGGGCGGAGAAGGTGGTCCGGGTCCTGACCCGCGTCGAGGACGATCCGGACCGGCACCCGCTGGACCACCTTGACGAAGTTGCCGCTGGCGTTCTCCGGCGGCAGCAGGCTGAACTTGGAGCCGGTGGCGGGCGCGATGCTCTCGACCCGGCCGGTGTAGGTGTGGCCGTAGGCGTCCACCGACACCTCGGCGCGCTGGCCGGGCCGCATCATGCGGAGCTGGGTCTCCTTGAAGTTCGCGGTCACCCAGACGTCGCCCAGGGGCACCAGGGCCATCAGGGGCTGCTCGGGGCGGACGATCTCGCCGACCTCGACCGACCTCTTGCTGATCACGCCGGCGGCGGGCGCCGTGATCCGGGTCCGCGCGAGGTCGAGGCGGGCCTTGTCGAGCGCCGCCTTCGCCTGCTTGACCTGGGCCTCGGCGGAGGTTCGGCGTCCCTTGGAGGCGGTCACCTCCTGGGGGCCGGCCTCGGCCTTGTCGACGGCCGCCATGGCGCTCTGGACGGCGCTCGCGGCCTGGTGCTCGTGACTCTCGGCGATCGCCACCTGCTGCTCCGCCTCGGTGACGGCCGCGTCGGCGGCGGTGGCCCGGCTCCGGGCGGTGTCGTACTGCTGCTGGGCGACCTCCTGCTTGGCGACCAACTGGCCGAGCCGGGCGAGGTCGTCCTTCGCCTGCTGGGCGCGGGCCGTCGCGGCGTCGAGCCGCGCCCGGGCGGCGGCGGTCTCCCGCGTGGCCGACGTCTCGGCCGAGCGGGCGCTGGCCAGGTCGGCGCGGGCCGCCGCCAGTCCGCTGCTAGCCGTCTTCGAGGTCAGCGGCACACCGGCGCGCGCCCCTTCGAGCGCTCCCTGCGCGGCCTCGTACTCCGCCTCGGCACGCTCGACCGCGATCCGATAGTCCTCGGGGTCGAGCGTCACCAGCACCGCGCCGTCCTCGACCCGCTGGTTCTCGTGCACGTCGACGGCGGTGACCATGCCGCCGATGCGCGGCGCGATCGACAGGATGGTGCCGTCGATCTGCGCGTCGTCGGTCGTTTCACGGCTGGCGAGATGGCGCCAGGCCAGCACCCCCGCCACGGTCAGCAGCGCGAGCGCGGCGAGCAGGAGCCAGCGTGCCCGCTGGCTGCCCCAGATCCGGTTCATCGAGCTCCCTCCAGCAGTTCCACGGTCCGTTCCTCGGCCACGCCGAGGGCGCGGGCGAGCGTGACTTTCGCCAGGTTGAAGGCGTAGAGGCTCGCGATATAGCTCTCGTGTGCCGCGGCCACCGCCTGCTGGGCCTGGACGACCTCCAGGCTGTCGCTGACGCCGGCGCGGAAGCGGTCGCGGGCTTCGGTGAGCTGTTCGTCGGCCAGGTCGCGGGCGGCCTCGGCCGTGGTCACCCGGTGCCGGGCGGCGTCGAGGTCGAGCAGGGCGCCACGGACCTCGTACTCGATCCGGCGCTCGAGGTCGTCGAGCCGCTCCTGCTCCTGCCGGACCTGCGCCTCGGCCTCCAGGACCTCACCGTGGATCCGTCCGCCGAGGGAGAGCGGGACCGAGACGACGGCGCCGAGGTCGTAGGTGGTGAGCGCGCTGGACGGTCTCGGACCGATGGTGCCCCAGTCGGCCCGGAGGGCCACCGAGGGCAGGCGCTCGCCCCGTGCCGCGGCGACCTCCGCCCGGGCCGCCTCCAGGCGGGAGCGGGCGGACGCCAGGTCCGCGCGCCGGGCCTGCGCCTGCTGTACCGCGGCCGCCACCTCGAGGGGCGCCGCCGGGGTGTCGGGGAGCGGGTCGGTCAGGTCGATCGGCCGGTCGAGGGGCAGGCCGATGGCCCGGGCGAGCGCCAGCTTGTCCTTCTCCAGGTCGTTGGCGGCGACGATCCGCTGCTGGCGCCGCGTATCGAGCTCGACCTGCGAGCGCAGGACGTCGATCTTCGCCACGGTACCGGCCTGCAACTGGTCGTGGGCGAGGTCGGCGAGCGCCTGGGCGGTGGCTACCTCCGCATCTGCCGCCTCCAGCCGCGCCCGGTCGGCGAGGACCCCCAGGTAGAGCCGGGCGACCACCAGCACCACCAGGTCCCGGGCGTCGCGTACGTCGTCGCGGGCCGAGGCGAGCGTCGCGCTGGCCGCGTGGGCGTGCTGGCTGGCGGGGCGGTCGAACAGCGCCTGGTGGACCGAGAACCGGGCGTCGAACACGTCGAACGGACCGACCAGCGGCGACTCGCCCTCGGCGACCGGCAGCCCGAACGCCGCCAGGTTGAGCTTCTGGCGATCCTCCGAAACGCTCCCGGCGACCGACGGGCGAAGGCTCGCCAGGCTCTGCCAGCGGCGGCCGCGGGCGATGTCCTGACCCGCCTGCGCCAGCAGCACGTGCAGGTTGTGGTCGAGGCCGCGGGTGATGGCCTGGTCGAGGGAGAGGGCCAGCGAGCCCCGGGACGCCGACTCGAGGTCCTGTGGGGCCGGAGCGGCCGGAGCGGTCTGACCGGCCGGGGTGGCAGGAGCGGTCGTCGCCTCCGGACGGGGCGCCTGGACGGCGTCCGGGCGTCCCTCCGCGCCGGCTGCGCGGGCGTGGAGCGGCGGCGGTGCGAACCCGATGGGCAGCAGCAGAAGGAGCAGGACCGGCCGGGGAGGCAGGCCGAGCCGCGTCGACCGTCCTGGAGACCGGTGGGTGCGATGGTGCGTCATGAGCGGAGAGTCCTTGCCAGATCAGTGCCCGCGCCGAGCACGGGATCACGCGCCGCGCCTGGTGGTGCGCTGCGTCGTCGATGGAAGGGGTGCGCGGAGCCGGTCGGCCGGCGGTCACTCCGGCAACCGCACTCCTACGGTACACCAGAGGACCGCCTCGTGGCCCCGGTCGGCTCTGCATCGGCCGGCGGCACCGCGTGGTACCATCCACCTCGTTTTGGCCCGCAAGACCCTGACTTGAACTGACGCGAAGGGGGACGTCCACGTGTTCGAGAACATCGTCTCGAGACTCGGAGAGCTTGTCTGGAACTGGGGTATCCCGGTGGGAGACGAGACGATCCCCATCGTGGTGATCGCACTCCTCGGAACCGGCTTCTATCTCACCATCCGCCTCGGCTTCATCCAGCTTCGGCGCCTGCCGCACGGCTTCGCCGTCGCGTCCGGCATCTACGACGACCCGGACGAGCCGGGCGACGTCAGCCACTTCCAGGCGCTGACCACGGCGCTGTCGGCGACCGTCGGCATCGGCAACATCGCCGGCGTCGCCCTGGCGATCCACTGGGGCGGCCCCGGAGCGCTGTTCTGGATGTGGATGACCGCGCTGCTGGGCATGGCGGTCAAGTACTCCGAGGTGACCCTGGCCCAGCACTACCGCAAGATCGAGTTCCCGGACACCGACCCGCGCCGCTGGGAGGGCTCGGTCTCCGGCGGTCCGATGTACTACATCGAGAAGGGCCTGGGGAAGAAGTGGAAGCCGCTGGCGATGTTCTTCGCGTCGTTCCTGGTCCTGACCTCGTTCCTGACCGGCAACGGCGTCCAGGCGAACACGGTCGCCGACGCGATGCAGGACGAGTTCGGCCTCGCCAAGTGGATCACCGGCCTGGTGACCGCGTCCCTGGTCGGCCTGGTGATCCTCGGCGGCATCCGCCGCATCGGCGCCGTGACCGGCGTGCTGGCGCCGGTGATGGCGACGATCTACGTGCTCGGGGCGCTGACCGTGCTGGCGATGAACGCCGACGAGATCCTTCCCACCTTCGGCACCATCTTCAAGGAAGCGTTCAACCCGTCCGCGGGGGTGGCGGGATCGGGGGTGGGAGCCTTCCTCGTCACGATGATGTGGGGCGTCAGACGCGGCCTGTTCTCGAACGAGGCGGGCCAGGGCTCGGCCCCGATCGCCCACGCCGCGGCGAAGACCGACGAGCCGGTCTCCGAAGGCGTGGTCGCCCTGCTCGAGCCGTTCATCGACACCATCGTGATCTGCTCGATGACCGGCCTGGTGATCCTGATCACCGGCGTCTGGAACGTCCGCATCCCGACCGAGATCACCCTCGGCGGCGGCGACGTCTCCTACGTGACGGTCCAGGGGACGGAGCCGGGCGCCTCGCCGGCCACCACGATCCAGGTGGACGACGGCGTGCCGGAGATGCCGCCGGCCGGCGGCCCGAAGCTCCGCTGGCACGAGACGCCGGTCGAGCGGCTGTTCGTCGACCAGGAGCAGACGCTGCCGTTCACCGGTACGATCGACCCGACGAAAGGCACGGCGACCGCCGCGTCCGGCACGGCCTACACCTCCCTGTACGGTGACGCGGCCGAGAGCGGCGCGCCGCTGACCAAGCTCGCCTTCGAGAAGGGGCTCAGACAGTTCGGCGGATGGGGCGGCTACATCGTCCTGCTGTCGGTGGCGCTCTTCGCCCTGTCGACGGCGATCTCGTGGAGCTACTACGGCGACCGCTGCGCCAACTACCTGTTCGGGCAGAAGGCGGTGCTGCCGTACAAGCTGCTCTTCGTGGTCATGCACTTCGTCGGCGCGGTGCTGGCGCTCCAGAGCATCTGGACCCTGGGAGACGTGGCGCTCGGCGTGGTCATCTTCCCGAACCTGCTCGCCCTGATCCTGCTGTCGCCCAAGGTGGCAGAGCTGACCCGCAACTACTTCGCCACGCGGCCGTGGGAGAGCAACCGGATCGCCCACCAGGCGTGGCGCGAGAAGCAGCGGCAGGAGCGGGACGGCCGCCGCTAGCCACCGAGGGCGGCCGAGAGCCCTTTAGCGGGGCTCCGGCCGCTCGGCCGCCTGGAGGTAGGCCAGGCACTTGTAGACCAGCTTGGCGGCCAGGAAGTCAGCGGCCGGCTGGCCGCCGATCGGCGCCAGCTCCACCAGGTCCACCGCCACCACCGTCTTGCGCTCGAACAGCGTCCGCAGGAGGCGGAGCGTCGGGTACCACCGCCCGCCGCCCGGCTCGGGCGTGCCGGTTCCCGGCACCAGGCTCGGGTCGAAGAAGTCGATGTCGAAGGTGAGGTAGATCCGCTCCGGCAGGGCGTCGAGGGCGTGCTCGAAGCGCTCCGGCAGGTCCGGGTCGTCGAGCTCGTGTCCCCAGAGGGTCGGCAGGCGCCGCTCGTCGAGGAAACGGGCCTCGGGGGCGGACAGCGAGCGAATGCCGACGGCCAGGCTCGGCACCCCCTCCTCGACGATCCGGCGCATCACCGCGGCGTGGCTCCACCGGGTGCCCTCGAACTCCTCGCGCAGGTCGGCGTGGGCGTCGAACTGGACGATCCCGAGCCCGGCGGCGGCGCCCGATCCGCTGCCGGCACTCGATCCGCTGCCGGCCTCGAGAGCGTCGCGCGCCGCGAACACCAGGGCGGAGGTCAGGCTGTGCTCGCCGCCCAGGGAGACCAGGAACTTTCCCCGCTCCAGGTGCCGCCGGGCTTCGGCCCGGATCTCGTCCAGGGCCTCCCCCAGGTCGTGGGCGTGGGGGGTGAACGGCGGCAGCGTGGCGATCCCCATGCGATAGGGCTCCGAGCGGAGCTCCTCGTCGTAGATCTCCATCGCCTGGGAGGCGCGGACGATCGCCGCCGGGCCGTCGACCGTCCCCTTGCCGTAGGAGGTGGTGCGTTCGAAGGGGAGCGGCAGGATGACCGCGCGGGCGTCGTCGTAGCGGCTGTCCTCGTCGGCGAGGAGGCCGAAGTTGGTCGGCAGGTAAGGCATGGCGCGGATTGTACCGGCGGCGTGCGACGGCGGGGACGGTTTCCGTCTATTCGGGTGAGAGCCGCCGCCGCGACGCGGGAGCACCGCCGGCACGAGAGACGACCGTCTACCCCAGGGAGAGGAACCGCCATGGAACCCGTCCGGACGACCCCTACGCCACCCTCCATGATCGCCGACCTGCCGGACACCGAGCGCCCGCGGGAGCGTCTGCTGGACAACGGCGCCGACGCCCTCAACGACACGGAGCTGGTCGCGGTGATGCTGCGCACCGGCAAGCGCGGCCAGTCGGTGATCTCCATGGCCCGGGAGATCCTGGCCGAGACCGGCGGGCTGGCCGGGCTGGTGGGCCTCCACCCGCGGGACTTGCGCCGCGAGGGTCTCGGGGATGCCAAGGCCGCGACCCTGCTGGCGGCGGTCGAGCTGGCCCGGCGCCTGTCGAAGGAGGATCTTCCCCAGCGCGATCCCCTCGGCCGCCCGGCCGACGTCGCCCGCTACCTGACGCTGCGCTATCGGCTGCGCGACCAGGAGGTGATGGGGGCCCTGTTCGTCGACGTGCGCGGCAATCACATCGCCGACAGGGAGCTCTACCGGGGGACCCTGTCGCGGGCGGCGGTCGAGCCGCGGGAGGTGCTCAAGGAGGCGCTCCGGCGGGGCGCCTCCGGGGTCGTCCTGTTCCACACCCACCCGAGCGGCGACCCGTCGCCCTCGCCCGAAGACCTGTCGTTCACCCGGCGGATGTCCGCCGCCGCCGACGTGGTCGGGGTGCGCCTGATCGACCACATGATCCTGGGCGGCTCCGGCCGGTGGGTGTCGCTGCGGGAGCGGGGTGGGTGGTGAGGGGCACGAGCCGGTGGCAACCCTTTGCTACAATCCCCCTTCCACGCGGGCCGTCTCCCGAGCCCGAACCACCGGACTCCGAGTCCCCCACTGACACGGCGATTCCCCTCCTATGAGCTCTTACTACGTCACCACGCCGATCTACTACGTCAACGATCTACCGCACATCGGTCATATCTACACGACGGTGATGGCGGACGTGATCGCCCGGTATCACCGCCTGTCCGGGGAGCAGGTCCGGTTCCTCACCGGCACCGACGAGCACGGTCAGAAGATCGAGCGCGCCGCGGCCCAGGCGGGGATCGAGCCGATCGCCCTGGCGGACCGGGTGGTGTCGCGGTACCACGAGCTCTGGAAGGAGCTCGGCATCTCCCACGACGACTTCATCCGCACCACCGAGGAGCGCCACGAGCAGGGCGTGCGGGCGATCATCGAGCGGATCGCGGCGGCCGGAGACTTCTACGTCGACCGCCACGAAGGGTGGTACTGCACGGCGTGCGAGACCTTCTACACCGAGAAGGAGCTCGAGGGGGACGACAAGCTCTGCCCCGACCACGGCACGCCGACCGAGTGGAAGTCCGAGGAGAACGTCTTCTTCCGGCTGTCCAAGTACACCGAGCCGCTGCTGGCCTGGTACCGGGACAGCCCGCGGGCGGTGCGCCCGGAGACCCGGCTCAACGAGGTGCGATCGTTCGTCGAGACCGGCCTGCGGGATCTCTCGGTGAGCCGGGCGAGCCTGGAGTGGGGCATCCCGTTTCCCGGCCAGCCGGGGCAGACGGTCTACGTCTGGCTCGACGCCCTGACCAACTACCTCAGCGCCCTCGGCTTCGGCGCCGCCGACGACGCCCTCTACCGGACGTTCTGGGAAGGGAGCGAGGGCGGCGACGGCGGCGACGGCGGTGAGACGGCGACCAAGGTGCACCTGGTCGGCAAGGACATCCTGCGCTTCCACGCGGTCTACTGGCCCGCGTTCCTGATGTCGGCCGGGCTGCCGCTCCCGTCGACGGTCTGGGCGCACGGCTGGTGGCTGCGGGACGAGAAGAAGATGTCGAAGTCGGTCGGCAACATCGTCCGGCCGGACCACCTGGTCGAGCGCTTCGGCGGCGACAGCCTGCGCTACTTCCTGGTGCGCGAGATGAACTTCGGCCAGGATGCGTCGTTCTCCGACCAGGCGTTCGTCGAGCGTTACAACAGCGACCTGGCCAACGACCTGGGCAACACGGTCAGCCGGCTGGTGACCCTGTCGAGCAAGAACTTCGATGGCGCCGTGCCGCCGGGCCCGCCGGGCGGACCGGACGAGAGCCCGCTGGCCGCGCCGGCCCGGGTGGCGGTGTCCGACTACCGCGCGGCGATGGAGGACTTCGCTTTCCACCGGGCGCTCGAGGCGCTCTGGAAGCTCCTGTCCCAGGCGAACGGCTACCTGGTGGAGAACGAGCCCTGGAAGGCGCTCAAGGACCCCGCCCGCCGCGGCGAGGCCGGTGCCGTGCTGTGGAGCGGCCTGGAGGCGGTGCGAGTGGTCGCCACCGGCCTGCTGCCGGTGATGCCGGACAAGGCGGAGGCCGTGCTGCGGGCGATCGGCGCCCTCCATCCGGCAGAAGGCCCGGACGACGGCGCTCCCGCGTCGCTCGACGCGCTGACCTGGGGACGGCTCGCGGAGGGCGCCGCGCTGCCCGCCCCGGAGCCGCTCTTCCCGCGGGTCGACAAGGAGGCGTTTCTCGAGGAGCTCCAGGCGTCGGCGGGACCGGTCGAGACGTCGTCCCGGGGGGCGGCGGGTACCCAGAAGAAGAAGGCAACCGAGGACGAGAAGGAGAGCGAGAGGTCCATGATCGACATTGAACAGTTCTTCGAGACGGAGCTGCGCACCGGCACGGTGACCGCGGCGGAGGCGGTGCCGAAGTCGAACAAGCTGGTCAAGCTGACCGTCGACCTGGGAGAGGACGCCCCGCGCACGGTGGTCGCCGGGATCGGCAAGCAGTACCAGCCCGAGGAGCTTCCCGGGCGCCAGGTGGTGGTGGTGGCGAACCTGCAGCCGGCCAAGCTGATGGGGATCGAGTCCCAGGGCATGGTCCTGGCGGCGGACGTCGACGGCGCGCCGGTGCTGCTGCACCCGGACACCGAGGTGCCCAACGGCACCCGGGTCCGCTAGTCGGATGGCTCCGGTGTCCCCCAGCCCGTCGACGGGGCCGATCGACTCCCACTGCCACCTGCAGTCCCTGGCGCCCGACGCCCGGGAAGAGGCGCTCGACGCCGCCCGGGAGCGCGGCGTCCGCGGCTTCCTGGTGCCGGCGATCAAGCTCTCCGACGCCGACGAGCTACTGGCGCTGGCCCATCGGCACGACGACGTCTGGTGCGCCCTCGGCGTCCACCCCCACGACGCCTCCACCTGGAAGCCGGGCGACGAACGCCGGCTGGCCGAGCTGCTCGCCGACCCCAAGGCGGTGGCGGTAGGGGAGTGCGGTCTCGACTTCCACTACGACCACTCGCCCCGGGAGGTCCAGGAGGAGGTGCTGCGGCACCACTGGCGCCTGGCCGTCGAGCTCCGCCTGCCGGCGGTGGTACACAATCGGGACTCGAACGAGCGCATGCTGGCGGTGGTGGCGGAGGAGGAGTTCGCCGGGCTGCGGGCGGACTTCCATTCGTTCGCCGGCGGCAAGGCGATGGCAGAAGAGCTGATCGCGCGGGGGTTCTACCTCGGGTTCACCGGCATGATCACCTTCAAGCGGGCGGACAACGTGCGCGAGGTGATCCCTCTCCTGCCGCGCGAGCGCGAGCTGGTCGAGACCGACACCCCCTACCTGGCTCCGGTCCCCCACCGGGGCAAAGAGAACCGACCGGAGTACGTGGTCGAGATCACCGAACGTCTGGCCGAGGAGCGGGGCGAGAGCTACGAGACCCTCTGCGCGCGCACCACCGAGAACTTCTTCCGCCTGTTCGACAAGGCACGGCCGGGAGCCTAGATCGTCGCGCGCCACGGACCTCGGCGGGCTGCCGTTGGGGAGGTCACCGCGGCGCAGGTGCCCCGGCCCGGCCGCAGACCGCTGTGGTCTCCGGCCCGGACCGGGAATCACCGCCCCCGCCGGCGTGCGTCAGGAGCTCGTCGCCGGCGGGAGGTTCGCTCAGGCGATGACGCTGCTCACCTGGATGGTCTGCTGGTGCCCGCCGTGGGCCGCATCGTAGGTGATCTGCGCCTCCCGGGCTGCCTGGATCGTCGCCAGGGCGTTCGTGCACCGGAACTGGATGGCGCCACCCGTCAGGTTGGTCAGGACCACGCCCATCGGCTGCGCGGTCATCTGGTGGATCCCGTTGGCATCGGTGTTCGCCGCCTGAACCAAGGTGATCGTCGGCATATTCGTCTCCTTCTTGTGAAGTACCAGGTCCGGGAATCGGAGCTGGTATGGATCGGTCCCCGAGTGGAATCGACTCGAGGTACCGGACTGAGCTGTGGATCGGGGCTGGATGGCGAGACGGCCCGACGCCCCAGGATCCACGCGCCGGCCAGGCCGAAGGCGGTGCGCAGAAGCCCTGTGCTCACGTCCAGATCAACCTTTCCTTGAGCGTTTCCCAACGAGCCGCGCTCACTCTGAGGCGGTGACCGGTCTTCAGGATCAACCAATGGTCCCGCCCCTCTACCTGGAGCTGCTCGACGTTCTGGACGCTCACGGTCGCCGAGCGGTGGACGCGGCAGAACCGGTTCGGATCGAGCAGCGCCACGATCTGGCTCATCGGGCCTCGAACCAGGTAGGTGTTCTTGCCCGAGTGCACGCGAACGTACTGGTTCGCCGCTTCGAGCCAGTCGATCTCGGAGGTGGGAACGAAGATGATGCGACCTTCGGATCGGGTGACCGGCAGGCGGTGGATGAAGAGCCTCGCTTCGCGGCGGTGACGGACGAGCTCCTTCCAGGGGCCGGCCTGGGCGTCGGGGACCGGGCTCGGGGAGAGTTCGCTGTCGATCGCTTCGTGGAGGCCCATCTGGTGATCTCCTGGGGAGCTCGCCCCGGAACGGCCCTGTGCGTGCCCACCGCCGTGGGGTCGAGGGAACCCTGAGCCGGGCGTCGGAGGCATCGCGTCTACCGTGGCCACGAGGCCTAGGGTGGTTGGTCTGTCGGCAATGCGCAACATCGTTGTTGCGAAAAGACGATATTCTGGAGTGATTCCGACGGTCGGCGGTGTGGACGCGCACCGAAGCCGGATTGCGCGGGAAGCGGGCGCCGCGCCGCTGACGAGCTCGTAGGCCGGCCAGCGAATGCAGGGGGAGGAGTGCGAGGGCGGAGGGCGCCCCCGGCGAGCCCGGCAGCTACACCGGGTTCGGCACGTCGATGAACTCGACGTCGAGCCCGAAGCGCTCGGCGATCAGGTCGCCGACCGCCTGGATGCCGCACTTTTCGGTGTGGTAGTGGCCGCAGGCGAGGAAGTGGGTCTTGCTCTCGCGGGCCGTGTTCATCACCCACTCGCTGACCTCGCCGGTGATGTAGGCGTCGAGCCCCAGGTCGATGGCGGTGGTGAGCTCCTTCTGGGCGCCGCCGCTGATGATGCCGACGGTTTCGACCGGGTCCGGGCCGGCGGGGAAGGCGAGGGGCTCCCGGCCGTAGAAGTCGCCGGCCCGGGCGATGAGCTCGTCGGCCGGGATCGGCTCGGGGAAGCGGCCGTGGAAGCCGACCGGCAGGCCGTAGGCGTCGCCGAAGGGCTGGAGGTCACCCAGGCCGAGGGCGCGGGCGGCGACGGCGTTGTTGCCCACCTTGTCGTGGCGGTCGAGGGGGAGGTGGTAGGCGAGCAGGTTGACCCCGTGGTAGATCAGCTCCGCCACCCTGTCGTAGTGCATGCCGGTGAGCCGTGGCGACTGCCAGTCCCAGAAGATGCCGTGGTGGACGATGATCGCGTCGGCGTCGCGCTCGCGAGCCTTCTGGAAGAGCTCGAGGCAGGCGGAGACGCCGGTGACCACGTTCCGGATCTGGCCTCGCCCCTGGACCTGGAGCCCGTTGGGGCCGTAGTCCTTGCCGTCGTGGGCAGCGAGGTACTCGTCCAGGTAGCGGACCAGGTGGTCGCGGTCGATCGAGGGGCGCGGGTCGTGTCCGTCGGGCATGGTGCGATTCTACCGAAGGGGTCGCTCGGGCCGGGACCGTCTGATCGGCGGCGCCTCAGGCCGCCGCGGGACACGGAAACAGACAGGGCGGGCCCACGAGGGAGCCCGCCCTGCGATGAGTCCTGCTGGAGCCGGCCGAGCGTCAGTCGCGGCCCCGGCCGCCGCGGCCACGGCCGCGATCGCCGCCGCGTCCCCGGTCGCCGCTCCGGCCCCGGTCGCCACTGCGCCCGCGGTCACCGCCCCGGCCACGATCCCCACCGCGTCCGCGGTCGCCGCCACGGCCCCGTCCGCGACCCCGCCGCCCCGGTCGCCGCCCCGATCACCGCCCCGGTCGTCCGCCACCACCCATGCCTTCGTAGTCGGCCGGGTTGTAGTCCGGGCTCTCCATGATCACGGCCTTGCGCGACAGGCGGACCTTGCCCTGCTCGTCGATGTTGATGACCTTGACGGTCATCTCGTCGCCTTCCTTGCAGATGTCGGTCGTCTCGCGCACGTGGTACGGGGCGAGCTCGCTGATGTGCACGAGCCCGTCGGTGCCCGGCATGATCTCGACGAAGGCGCCGTAGGCCTCGACCCGGCGGACCGGGCCGGTGTAGACCTTGCCGACCTCGGGCGTCTCGGTGAGGCGCTCGATGATCTCGATCGCGCGGCTGGCCGCCGGCTCGTCCGGCGAGGCGATGATCACCGTGCCGTCGTCCTGGATCTCGATCTGGCAGCCGGTCTCCTCGGTGATCGAGCGGATGGTCTTGCCGCCGGGTCCGATGACGTCGCGGATCTTGTCCTTCGGCACCTGCATGGTGTAGAGCCGCGGCGCGAACTCGGACAGCTCGCTGCGGGGCTCGCCGATCACCTGCGTTCATCTTGTCCAGGATGTGCAGCCGGCCGCGGCGGGCCTGCTCGAGGGCCGTGCCCATGATCTCGCGGGTGACGCCGGTGATCTTGATGTCCATCTGGAGGGCGGTGATGCCCTCGTCGGTGCCGGCGACCTTGAAGTCCATGTCGCCGTAGTGGTCCTCCTGGCCGGCGATGTCGGAGAGGACGGCGAAGTCGCCGTCGCCCTGGATCAGGCCCATCGCCACGCCGGCGACCGGCGCCAGCATCGGCACGCCGGCGTCGAACAGCGCCAGCGAGCCGCCGCAGACCGTGGCCATGGACGAGGAGCCGTTCGACTCCAGGATGTCGGAGACCACGCGCACGGTGTACGGGAAGTCGTCCTCGTGGGGGAGGAGCGGCGTCAGCGCCCGGCGGGCCAGCACGCCGTGGCCGATCTCGCGGCGGGACGGGCCGCGCAGGAACTTGACCTCGCCGACGGAGAAGGGCGGGAAGTTGTAGTGGAGGAGGAACTTCTGGAGGGTCTCGCCCTCGTACTCCTCGATGATCTGGGCGTCGCGGGAGGTGCCCAGGGTCGCGGTGACCAGGGCCTGGGTCTCGCCGCGGGTGAAGAGCGCCGAGCCGTGGGTCCGCGGCAGGATGCCGACCTCGATGGTGATCGGGCGGATCTCGTCGAGGGCCCGGTCGTCGAAGCGCTTGCGCTTGTTGAGCATCGGCTTGCGGAGGATCGCCTCCTCCAGGACGGTGAAGGCCTTCTTGGCCTGCTCGCGCTGCTCGGCGCTCCTCGTCGTCGTCGCCGAAGGCCTCCTCGAGGTAGCCGTCGCGCACCGCCTTGACGGCGTCGCGGCGCTCGAACTTGCCCTTGGTGTGGAGCGCTTCGGTGAGCTGCTCCTAGAGGTCCGCTTGACCAGTTGGTCGTAGAGCTCCTGCGGAGTAGGCCTCGGGCGCCTCCCACGCGGGCTTGACGACGCCCTTGTCCTTCGCCATCTCCCGCTGGGCGTGGACGATCTCCTTGATCTCCTCGTGGGCGGCGAAGATGCAGTCGAGGATCTCGTCCTCGCTGAGCTGGTTGGCACCCGCCTCGACCATGACGATGGCCTTCTCGGTGCCGACGACCACCAGGTCGAGCTCGGAGACGTCGCGCTGGCTGTTGGTCGGGTTGAAGATCATCTCGCCCTCGATCATGCCGACGCGCACGGCGCCGACCTCTTCGAAGAACGGGATGTCGGAGAGAGCGAGGGCCATCGAGGCGCCGTTGATGGCCAGGATGTCCGGATCGTTCTCGCCGTCGGCGGAGAGCACCAGGCTGATGATCTGGGTCTCGTGCCGGTAGCCGTCGGGGAACAGCGGGCGCAGCGGCCGGTCGATCAGCCGGGAGGTGATGATCTCCTTCTCGGAGGGACGGCCCTCGCGCTTGAAGAAGCCGCCCGGGATCCGGCCGCCGGCGTAGGTGCCCTCACGGTAGTCGACGGTGAGAGGCAGGAAGTGGGGGTTGGTCCGGGACGCGTCGTAGGTGGCGGTGGCGAGCACGACGGTGTCGCCCAGGCGGACGGTGCAGGAGCCGTTGGCCTGCTTGGCCATGCGGCCCGACTCGAAGGTCAGGGTCCCGTCGCCGACGGTGATCTCTCGTCTGAGTGTCATTTCGCTCTCTTCTCTCTGTCTGCTTGCAATCGTCTCTTCTTCTGTTTCTGTCGTCAGGAGCTTCCGCGGCAAAGGACACGTCGTCTGCGCCCCCGGCCCGGGCCGCGATCGGATCGCGACGGATCGGATCGGCACAGGCCGGCTGGCGCCGGCATGAGCCGGCAGGGGGTGGGGCACGTCAGGTGCCGGGAGCGCTGCGGGCCGACCGGGAAGGAGCCTCTTCCCGGGCCGCCGCGACGCGCGGAAGGGGCCGATGGGGCGGGCGGGTGGAGCGGAGCTGCGGGTGGCAGGCCGCTACTTGCGGATTCCGAGGCGCTCGATCGTCGTCTTGTAGCGCTCGAGGTCCTTCCGCTTGAGGTAGTCCAGCAGGCGGCGCCGGCGTCCGACCAGCTTCAGCAGGCCGCGCCGGCTGTGGTGGTCCTGCTTGTGGACCTTGAAGTGCTCGGTCAGCTCGTTGATCCGCTGGGTCAGGATCGCGACCTGCACCTCGGGCGAGCCGGTGTCGTTGTCGTGGACCTTGTACTCTTCGATGATCTGCTGCTTCTCTTGGGTTTCCAAATCCTTCTCCTCGTTCTTCTTATCCGCGCAAGTCTACCACGCGGCTCCGCAACTCCGGAGCCCTCTCGATCACTTGAAGACGACCCGCGGCTGGATGATGCCCACGCCGCGCTCGCCGATTCGTTCGACCACGGTGCCGATCGCGATGAGCTGCTCGCGTCGGTTCATCAACTTGATCCAGTCGCCCTCCTCTCCGCCCAGATCGCGCACCAGCACGGTCTGGCCGTGCAGCAACCGCTCTTCCTGCTGGTGATCGGCGGTGATCTGCTGGAAGGGGAGGGGGATGCGGTCGAAGGGGACCCAGGCGCTGCCCAGGGCCTCCTCCAGATCGCCTGCTTCGGCCGCTGGAGCGCCGTCGGGACCCTCGGCGCGCTCGGCGAGCTGCTCGAGGGTCAGCGCGTCGGTCAGCTCGAACGGCCCGATCTTGATCCGGCGCAGGGTCTCGAGGTTCGCCCCGCAGCCGAGCTCCTGCCCCAGGTCGTGGGCCAGGGTGCGGGCGTAGGTCCCGGACCCGCAGCCGAGCCGGAAGCGGAGCCGGGGGCCGGGGATCGGCTCCTGCCGGTGCTCGAGCTCCCCGACCGGGCTGAGCTCGTAGACCGTGACCTGCTTGGTCTCCCGCGGCACCTCCTCGCCCACCCGCGCCAGCTCGTAGAGCTTCTTGCCCTTGACCTTCTTGGCGGAGTAGGGGGGCGACGACGTGCTCGATGGTGCCTTCGAAGGTGGCCATCCGCTCGGCGATCCGTTCCCGGGTCAGCCCCTCGGTCGGGTGCTCCTCGGTGGTGGTGCCGGTGGAGTCGTAGGTGTCGGTGGCGCGGCCGAAGTGGATCGTGCCCTCGTAGACCTTGGGCGCGCGGATGAGGAACCGGGTCAGCCGGGTCGCCTTGCCCAGGGTCAGGAGGAGCAGGCCGGTGGCGTTCGGGTCCAGCGTGCCGCAGTGGCCGATCTTCTTCTGGCGCAGCAGGCGGCGCGCCCGCTGCACGGCGTCGTGGGAGGTGAACCCCGCGCCCTTGTCGATCAGTAGCAGTCCGTCTCGCATCGTTCGACGACAGGTCTCGGTGAGTCTAGCTCGAGCACCTCGGAGAGGGCGGCGACCACCTCGTCGCGGGCCGCCGCGGGTCCCTGGTCGAGGACGCATCCGGCGGCGTTCTTGTGGCCGCCGCCGCCGTAGCGCCGGGCGACCTTCTCCACGTCGACCTCGCCGCGGCTGCGCAGCGACACCTTGGTCTTGCCGTCTTCGCGCTCGCGCAGCAGGGCGACGCCTTCGACGCCGGAGATGGTGCGGGGGTAGTCGACCAGCCCCTCGGTGTCGGCGGCGGTGGCGCCGGCGCGCTGCATCATCTCGGCGGTCAGCAGCACGGTGGCGAGCCGGCCGTCGACGTGGAGCTCCAGGCTCTCGAGCATCTCGGTCAGCAGCCGCAGCACCGCCAGCGGCCGGTTCTCGTAGACCCACTGGGAGACCATCTCGGGCCGCGCGCCCTCGCGGACCAGGCTGGCGCTCGCCTCGAACGCCGCCTCGGTGGCGTTCGAGAAGCGGAAGCCGCCGGTGTCGGTGAGGATGGTCATGTAGAGCACGTTGGCGGTCTCGGGATCGAGCGGCGCGTTCATGCTCTTGGCCAGCCGGTAGATCATCTCGCCCGCCGACGGCGCCGCCGAGTCGACCCAGTTGACCTGGGCGTAGTGCTGGTTGCCCAGGTGGTGGTCGATGTTCAGGATCGGCAGCTCGGGAGCGGTCAGCTCCTCGACCAGGCCGGAGCGCTCGAGGCTCGGGCACTCGATGGCGATGATGGCGTCGAACCGCTCCGGGAAGCCGGCCGGGTTCTCGGTGCCCTGGTGGATGCGCTCGACCCCGGGGACCGAGGCGTAGACGCTGGCCACCGGGTCGCGGAACCAGATCAGCGCGCCTTTGCCCATGCTGCGCAGGAGACGCGCCAGGCCGAGAGAGGAGCCGAGCGAGTCGCCGTCGGGGCTGACGTGGCCGGTGATCAGGAACCGGTTGCCCTGGCGGATCTTGGTGAGCAGAGCTTCAGGTGCTTTCGTCGTCGACATGGAGGGTCTCCAGGAGGTCGGAGATTCGCTGACTGTGCTCGGCGCCCCGGTCGAGATGGAACTCGAGCTCCGGGACGTTCTTCAGACGGAGCTCCCGGGCCAGCCGGGAGCGGAGGAAGCCGCGGGCGCCCTGGAGCGCCTCGATCGCTTCGTCGCGACCTTCGGTGCCGAGCACCGAGATCGAGATCTGGGCGTGGTGCAGGTCGGGGCTGACGTCGACCGTGCTCACCGACGCGAGGTGGATCCGGGGATCGTTCATCTCCTGGCGCGATCAGGCGCGAGAGCTCGGCGCGCACCAGGTCGCCGACCCTGTCGGTGCGGCGGCTCATCGGGCGGCCTCCAGGATCTCGGGCTCCCAGCGGGTGAGGAACGCGTCCGGCTCGACGCCGTCGATGAGGGTGCGGATCTCGTCCATCATGTGGAGCGCTTCGCTCTCGCTCTGGGAGACGATGGCGAGGGAGATCTCGGCGCGCTGGTGCAGGTCGTGGAAGCCGGTCTCGGCGACCGACACCCGGAAGCGGGCGTGGATCCGGTCCACCAGCCCCTTGACCACCTTCCGCTTGGCCTTGAGGCTGCGGCAGGCGGGCAGGTGCAGCTCGAAGATGGAGATCCCGACGACCATGATGACGTAGCGCGGCCGCGTGCGTCGGACGCACCGGCTCCGGCGACACCGCGCGGGGCGGCGTCACAGGGTCTGAGCCACTTCCTCCTTCTCGAAGGCTTCGATCTCGTCGCCCGGCTTGATGTCCTGGTAGCCCTCGAGCGAGATGCCGCAGTCGAAGCCGCTCCGGACCTCGGAGGCGTCGTCCTTGAACCGCTTGAGCGAGGAGATCCTGCCGGTGAAGACCACCACGTTGTCGCGCAGCAGGCGGACGGAGGCGTTGCGGGAGATGACGCCGTCGACCACGTGGCAGCCGGCGACGGTGCCGATCCGCGGCACCTTGAAGATCTCGCGCACCTCGGCGCGGCCGCGGGTGACCTCCTTGAACTCCGGCTCGAGCAGGCCGAGCATCGCCTTCTTGAGCTCGTCGGTGAGCTCGTAGATCACGGTGTGGAGGCGGATCTCGACGTCCTCCTTCTCGGCCAGCTCGGTGGCCTTGCGCTCGGGCCGGACGTTGAAGCCGATGATGATCGCGTCGGACGCGGAGGCGAGGAGCACGTCGTTGCTGGAGATGGCGCCGACGGCCGAGTGGATGACCTCGACCCGGACCTTCTCGGTGCTGAGCTTGACCAGGGCGTCCTTGAGCACCTCGACGGAGCCCTGGACGTCGGCCTTGACCACCACCGGCAGCTCCTTGACCTCGCCCTCCTGGATGCGGTCGAAGAGCTGGTCGAGGGAGAGCTTGCCGGTGGTCGGCTGGAGCTCGCGCTTGCGGACCTGCTCCTGGCGGTGCTCGGCGATCTCGCGCGCCTTCGACTCGTCGGCGACGACCTGGAGCAGGTCGCCCGCCTCCGGCACGTCGGAGAAGCCGGCGACCTCGACCGGCGTCGCCGGGCCGGCCTCCTGGAGCCGCTCGCGGACGTCGTTGACCATCGAGCGCACGCGGCCGTAGGTGGCGCCGCAGACGAACGAGTCGCCGACTCGCAGCGTGCCGTTCTGGACCAGCACCGTGGCGACGGTGCCGCGGCCGATCTCCTTGCGCGCCTCGAGCACGGCGCCCTGGCCGGGAACGTCGGGCGCCGCCTTGAGCTCCAGCAGGTCGGCGGTGAGGACGAGCATCTCCATCAGCTCGTCGATGCCCTCGCCCTTGAGGGCGGAGATCGGCACGGCGACGATGTCGCCGCCCCAGTCCTCGACCAGCAGCTCGTGGTCGGCCAGCTCCTTCTTGACCCGGTCGGGGTTGGCGTTGGCCTTGTCCATCTTGTTGATCGCGACGACGATCGGCACGCCGGCCGCCTTGGCGTGGTCGATCGCCTCGATGGTCTGGGGCATCACGCCGTCGTCGGCGGCCACCACCAGGACGACGATGTCGGTCACCTTGGAGCCGCGGGCGCGCATCATGGTGAACGCCTCGTGGCCCGGGGTGTCGAGGAAGACGACCTTGCGGCCGTCGTCCATGCCGCGCCTCGTAGGCGCCGATGTGCTGGGTGATGCCGCCGGCCTCGCCCTCGGCCACCTTGGTCTTGCGGATCTGGTCGAGGAGCGAGGTCTTGCCGTGGTCGACGTGGCCCATGACGGTGACCACCGGGGCGCGCGGCTCCTTGGTGCCCGCTTCGTCGCCGAGCGCCTCTTCCTGCTCGAGCTGCTGGGCCTCCTCGAAGCTCACCTCCATGGCCTCCACGCCGAGCTCTTCGGCCAGCTCGAGGGCCGTCTCCGGAGCGAGCACGTGGTTGATGTTGGCCATGACCCCCTTCTTGAACAGGAGCTGGATCAGGTCTTTGGCCTTGACGCCGAGCTTCTCGGCGAACTCGCGGACGGTCATCGCCTCGGAGACGATCACGGGCCCCTCCGGCTTCTTCTCCTTGAACGGGAGGACCTTCCCCTCCACGCGCTTCTCCTTGCGCTTCTTGCGCCGCTGGGCGCGGCTCGGCTGGGCCGCCTTGGCGGCCGCCGGTCCGGCGATCTCCTCTTCGAGCTCGTCCTCTTCGATCTTGCCGCGGAACGCGGCCAGGTCCTCGTCCTCCTCGGCGCGGGCGGGGCGCTTCTTCTTCGCCGCGCTTGGCCGGCGTCCTCCTCGGGCTCGTCGCGACCTTCGTCGTCGGCCTTCTTCTTGGCCGGCTTTTCGGCCGCGGCCTTCGGCTTCTCCTTGGCTTTCGCCTCGGCGGCCGCTTCGCGGCCTGGCGGCCGCGGCCGGCTTCTCGGTCGCGGCTTTGGCTTCGGCGGCCTTGGCGGGGCCTTCCGCGGCCTTGTTCGGCGCGGCTTCGGCGGCGGCCTCCGCCCGGCTCCTCGGCCGCGGGCTTCGGCCGGCTTGGCCGCCTCCTCGGCCGGGCGGTGCCTCCTTCACCTCCGGCGCCTTCTTCGGCTCTTCCTTCTCGCGGGTCGGGATCGCCTCGATCTTGGAGTCGACCTTGCGGATCACCGTGCGCGGGCGGTTGGGGCGCAGCGGGCTGGTCGGCGGCCGGCGGCGGGGAGCGCGGCGCGACGGCTTCGGCGCGGTCGCCTGCGCCTCCTCGTCCCGCAGGATGACCTCGCGCGGGTGGGGGAGCTGCTTCCCCTTCAAGATCGCCTGCAGCGTGTCGGTGTCGATGTGGGCGTCGTCGCCTTCGACCCGTACCCCGATGGACTTCAACTTGAAGATGAGGTCCTGGCTCGGGAGGTTCATCATCTTCGCCAGGTCTTGGACCCGAATCTTTCCCATATCGGTTACGCGACTCCTCTCGCTTCTCTCTCGTACCTGCTCTCGTTCCTGCCTCGGCCCGGCCGGCCGCTCGCGATCGCCCACCCGTCCGGCCTGTCTATCAGATCTCATCGGGGCTCATCGGTCGGGCGTCGCCGTCACTCCCCGGTCTCTCGGTCCCGGCGGCCTCCGCCTCGTCGCCTGCGCCGGCCTCTTCGCTCCTCGTCCGCGCCGTGCAGCGCCTCGCTCTCCTGGAACGCCTTGGAGAGGGCGGCCATGAAGTCCTGGTCGTCCATGGTCGACGGCACCTCGGCGGCCTCGCCGAAGCCCTCCTCGAAGATCTCCTCCTCGCCGGCCTCGGCCTCGCCGCCGCGCGGCGGCGAGCTCTTCGGCCTTCTCGGTCGCCCAGGCGCGCAGGTTGGCGGCCGTCTTCGGCCCCAGCCCTTCGACCGCCTCCAGGTCCTCTTCCGAGGCCTCGAGCAGCGCGTCGAGGGTGTCGAACCCGGCCTCGGCCAGGGCCGCGGCCGTCTTCTCGCCGATGCCGGGCGCCTCGGTGAGGTCGACCGGCGTCGGCGTCGCGGCCGCCTCTCCCTCGCCGCCCTCCGACATGGCGGTCTGGAGCATCTTGGCCAGGGCGTCGGCGACCTCGTCCTTGACGTCGCTCTCGCTCTTGATGTCGATGCGCGAGCCGATCAGCTCGGAGGCCAGGCGCACGTTCTGGCCGCGCCGGCCGATGGCCAGGGAGAGCTGCTCGTCCTCGACGATCACGTCCAGGTGCGGGCGTCTCGCCGTGGTGGGTGACCGACACGCGGGTGATCCGGGCCGGCGCCAGCGCCGCCTGGGCGAAGGTCACCAGGTCGTCGGAGTACTCGACGATGTCGATCTTCTCGCCGCGCAGCTCGCGGATGATCGACTGCACGCGCGAGCCCTTCATGCCGACGCAGGCGCCGACCGGGTCGACGTCGCGCTCGCGGCTGAAGACCGCCACCTTGGCCCGCTCGCCGGGCGCGCGGACGGCGTTCTTGATCACCACGGTGCCGTCGTAGATCTCCGGCACCTCCATCTCGAACAGCTTGACCAGCAGCCGCGGGTCGGTCCGCGACATGACGATCTGCGGGCCCTTGGGCTGGGTGTGGACGTCGATGATCACGCCGCGGATGCGCTCGCCCTGGCTGTAGCGCTCGTGGCGCGCCTGCTCGGTGCGGGGGACCACCGCCTCGGTGCGGCCGAGGTCGACGATGATGTCGCCGCGCTCGAAGCGCTTGACGGTGCCGTTGACCACCTCGCCGACGCGGTCGATGAACTCGTTGTAGACGTTCTCGCGCTCGGCCTCGCGGATGCGCTGGTAGAGCACCTGCTTGGCCGACTGGGCGGCGATCCGGCCCAGCCCCTCGGTCGAGACCGGGATCAGGATCTCGTCGCCGAGCTCGGCGTCCGTCCTTGTGCTCGCGCGCCTCCTCGACCGACCACTCGGCGAGCGGATCCTCGACCTCTTCCACGACCTGCTTGACGATGAACGCCTTGAACTCGCCGGTCTCCCGGTCGAGGGACGCGCGGACCGGCTCCTTGATGCGGTGCTGCTTCTTGGCCGCGGAGGCCATCGCGTCCTCGAGGGCGCCGATCCATCGATCGATGTCGACGTCCTTCTCCCGCGCGACCTGCTGCAGGAGGAGGTTCAGGTTGAGCTTCTCGGTGGTCTGTGCTTGGGCCATCGCGTTCTTCGATTCCTATAGTTCGATCTCGAGCCGGGCCACCTCGATCGCGTCGAGGGGGAGCGTCAGCCTCTCCTCCCGCTCGGTCAGGTCCACGGTGACCTCCGGTCCCTGCGGACCGTCGTCCCGGTACTCGTTCAAGCGGCCGATCACGGTGCGCTTCGCGCCGGTCTCCGGCTCCCGGAACGTCACCTTCGCCAGGCTGCCGACGAAGCGCCGGTAGTCCCGCGGCCGGTAGAGCTGCCGGTCGAGGCCGGGCGAGCTGACCTCGAGCGTGTAGTGCCCGGTGCCGAAGTCGACGACGTCGAGGAGGGCGGAGACCTGCTTGGAGACGACCTCGCAGTCGCTCAGGTCGACGCCGCCGGCGTCCGGCCGGTCGATGAAGAGCCGCAGCAGGCCCCCCTTGAACTCGGCGTGGACCAGCTCGCAGCCGTTGGAGTCGGCGATCGCCTCGAGCTCGTGCTCGAGCTCGGGGAGAGCGCACCGGTCGCCCGCGGGGTGGCTACCCCGTGGGACGCGCGGTTGGCGCTCTCGGATCGTTCGGCTCGCTGGCTCGCCATCGGTCTCGTCTCGTCTCCTCGTCGTTCCACTGCCTCGTCGTCCCCTCGCAGGAGCGCTCTCGACAGCAGTGCTCTGCGCGCGGACGCGCCCCTCCAAGGAAGCCCGTCCTCCGGGCCCCGCAGGGCGGGTCGCCACGTCTTCGTTGCCACCAACAAAAAAAGTGGGCGTTATGCCCACTCCCTTCTGGGTCGAGGCAAGTCGACAGCCTCAAGTATAACCTTCCCCGGGGCCGAACGCAATTCGACCTCGGGCGGCTCCGCCGCACTCGACCAGATGATAGCAGGCCCGCGTTCCGACGCCTCCAGGAGGCGCCGACGGCGAACCCGAGCAGGCGTGCTCTCGCCGCCCCGCAGAATGTTAACAGCACCCGGTGGCCTCTCATTCCGCTTCCGGCCTGCCGGAGACCGAAACGTGCGAAGATGGCGGATCTCGCCGTCGGTACGACACGAGCACGGAAGGAGCCCGTAGCGCCATGAGCACCAAGCAGCGTCAACTCGTTTCCTTCGCCCTCCTCCTGGGAGCCGTCGCCTTCGGGATGGTCCTCGCCGGAGGGCTGAATCTCACGTCCGTCACGTCCGCCCAGGGCTCCGATCCGATCGTTCCGCAGGGCGTCGTCGGCTCCGAGGCGCTCGGCGGCCTGCCGAGCTTCGCCAACCTGGCCGAGGCGGTGGAGCCGGCGGTCGCTTCGGTGCAGACCTCGACCATCCGGGAGCGGCCGCGCGGCTCGGACCAGTTCCACTACTTCTTCGGACCCCGCGACCGCGAGGACGGCCAGGGCGACCAGCAGCCGGAGCGCTTCCGCTCTGAGGGTGGCGGTAGCGGCTTCGTGGTCCGCTCCGACGGCCTGATCGTGACCAACTACCACGTGGTCGAGGATGCGGACGAGGTGACGGTGCGGCTGCTCGGGCGCGAGTACGAGGCGAAGGTGGTCGGGACCGACCCGCCGACCGACCTGGCGCTGCTCAAGGTCGACGTCGGGCACGAGCTCTCGTACCTCGCTCTGGGCGACAGCGATGCCCTGCGCCCCGGCGACTGGGTGATGGCGATCGGCGACCCGCTCGGCCTCGATCAGACGGTAACGGTCGGCGTGGTGAGCGCCAAGGGACGCCAGATCAACATCAGCAACGAGAGCTCGTTCGAGAACTTCATCCAGACCGACGCCGCGATCAACTTCGGCAACTCCGGCGGCCCGTTGATCAACGTCAAGGGCGAGGTGATCGGGATCAACAGCGCGATCAACTGGGGCGCGGAGAACATCGGCTTCGCCGTGCCGGTCAACACCCTCAAGCAGATCCTGCCCCAGCTCGAGGACACCGGCACCGTCAGCCGCGGCTACTTGGGGATCATGATCAACGACGTCGACTTCGACATCGCCCAGGCGTTCGGCATGAAGGAGCCCCACGGCGTGCTGGTCACCCAAGTCCTGCCCGGGGAGCCGGCGGCCAAGGCCGGGGTCGTCCACGGCGACATCGTGCTGGAGGCGGACGGCCAGAAGGTCGACAGCGCCCGCTTCTTGATCGACTACGTCTCGGCCAAGGGGCCCGGCGAGACGGTCGACCTGACGATCCTCCACGGCGGCGACCGGGTCACCAAGACCGTCAAGCTCATCGAGCGGCCGACCCGGGACGAGCAGCAGGTGGCCCAGGCCGTACCCGAAGACCGGGGCATCGACTGGCTGGGCGTGCGCTACCAGGACCTGACCCCGGGGAGCCGCCAGACCCACGGCATCCCGGAGGGCGTGGCCGGCGTCTGGCTGACCAACGTCGAGCCGACCAGCCCGCTGTGGGACGAAGGGGTGCGCAACGACGGCATCCTGTACGTGGTCACAGAGGTCAACGGCCAGCCGGTGGCGAGCGTCCAGGAGTTCGAGCAGGCGGTCGGCGCCGCCCCGTCCGGCTCGCGTCTGCGGCTCTACGTGCGCCAGTTCCATCGCGGGCAGGAGCTGCCGCCGCGGTTCGTGTTTCCGCGGGTGCCGTGATCCGATCCTCCCGACCACCCCCCGACCCCCTCCCTCCCAGGTCTTCCGTACCTTCTCGTGGTCCGGGGGTGGGGGGGATGAACGGTTCGCGGGGGAGCGTCCGGAAGGGAGGGCGTCAAGGGGCGCTGGCGGCCGCGTCCGCGACGGCTTCTGAGCCTCCTGCCCGGGCCGACGCGGCCGTCAACGAGGCGCTCGTTGAGCTCCCAGCCGTCCAGTTCGAGCGCCGTCCCCTTCGAGCCCTCCCTTCCGGACGCTCCGGCAGACTCGCCGGCTGCTCTCTACAGACTCCCCGGCGGGCTCGGTCCCTGGTATAAAGCGGCCATGGCCAAGGACCAGAGCTCCACTGCCACGGTGCTGGTGGTCGACGACGAGGCCTCGATCCGCGAGAGCCTGCGGATGATCCTCGAGTACGAGGGCTACCGGGTCGAGGAGGCGGCCGGCGGCAAGGCGGCGCTGGCGCGCCTGGCCGACCGGCCCCCGGACGCCGTCCTCCTCGACATCAAGATGCCCGAGATCGACGGTCTCGACCTGCTCGCGTCGATCCGCGAGCGCGGCTACGAGATGCCGGTGATCATCATCACCGGGCACGGCGACGTGACCACCGCCGTCGAGGCCACCCGCCGCGGCGCCTTCGACTTCCTGGAGAAGCCGCTGCCGCGGGAGCGGGTGTTGGTGAGCCTGCGCAACGCCATCGAGAGCCACCGGCTGCGGGCGGAGAACCGGTCGCTGCGCCACGAGCCCGACGAGATGATCGGCTCCTCGGCGATGATGCGCCGGCTGCGCGAGACGGTGGAGAAGGCGGCGCCGACGCCGGCCACCGTGCTGGTGACCGGTGAGAGCGGCACCGGCAAGGAGCTGGTCGCCCGCGCCATCCACGAGCTCAGCCCGCGGCGCGACCGCGCGTTCATCCAGGTCAACTGCGCCGCCATCCCGGACGAGCTGATCGAGTCCGAGCTGTTCGGCCACGAGAAGGGCTCGTTCACCGGCGCGGTGCGCAAGCAGACCGGAAAGTTCGTCGCCGCCGACGGCGGCACCATCTTCCTGGACGAGATCGGCGACATGTCGGCCCGGACCCAGGCCAAGGTGCTGCGCGTGCTGCAGAACGGCGAGGTGGAGCCGGTCGGGGCTGAGAAGACCGTGCGGGTCGACGTGCGGGTGGTGGCGGCGACCCACCGGGACCTCGAGGACGAGATCGCCGAAGGGCGGTTCCGGGAGGATCTCTTCTACCGCCTGAACGTCATCCCGGTGCGCACGCCGCCGCTGCGCGAGCACCTGGACGACCTGCCGATCCTGGTCGACTACTTCGTCCGCCGGTACTCCGAGCAGAGCAACTACCTGGCAAAGGAGTTCGACGACGACGCCCTGGCGCACCTGGCGACCCTGCCGTGGAAGGGGAACGTCCGCGAGCTCAAGAACCTGGTCGAGCGCCTGCTGATCCTGGCGCCGGGCAGCGAGATCACCCGCGAGGACGTCTTCCGTGCCACCGGCGGCTCACGCCCCGAGCTGTCGTCGAGCCTCACCGCCTTGAAGACCCTGCGGGAGTTCCGCGAGGCGGCCGAGCGGCTGTTCCTGCTCCAGAAGCTGGAGGAGAACGACTGGAACGTCACCCAGACCGCCACCGAGATCGAGACGCCGCGGAGCAACCTCTACAAGAAGATGGACCAGTACGACATCCGGCGGGAGGATCACCGATGAGCTTGGAGGGGATGACCGAAGGCGACGTGCGGGCGCTGCTCGAGGAGAGCGGCGCCCTTGCAGAAGGACACTTCGAGCTGTCGTCGGGCCGCCACTCGCCCGCCTACGTCCAGTGCGCCCTACTGCTCGAACGGCCGACGCGGGCGCGCCGGGTCGGTGCCGCCCTCGCGCGGCTGGTGGCGTCGCTGCGACCCCGGTCGATCGTGGCGCCGGCCATGGGCGGCCTGCTGATCGGCCACGAGGTCGCCGCCGCCCTCGACCTGCCGTTCCGGTTCACGGAGCGCCGCCAGGGGGTGATGGAGATGCGCCGCGGGTTCCGGCTCGCCGACGGCGAACGGGTGGTGATCGTCGAGGACGTGGTGACCACGGGCCGCTCGACCCGGGAGGCGGCGGCGGTGGTGGAGGAGGCGGGCGGCGAGGTGATCGCGGTCGGCTCGATCATCAACCGGTCCGGCGGCGAGAACCCGTTCGACGTGCCCTACTTCGCCCTCCTGGGCCTCGACCTGCCGACCTGGCCGGCCGACGAGTGCCCGCTGTGCGCGGAAGGCGGGAGAGCGATCAAGCCCGGCAGCCGCCCGGGCGGCTGAGACCCATCCCACGAGCCGCCGCACCCCCGGGTGGGGGTGTCCCGTTCCCCCTGGCGGGCGGGAAAGGGATCGAGATGGGATCGGGGGCAGATCCGGTCAGATGCCGAGCCCCCGGGTCCGCTTGCCCAGGCGGTCGGTGTAGAGCCGGTCCATCGCCCGCTTGAGAGCGGGCATCCGGCCCTCCTTGTCGACCTCCTCCTGGCGCACGGCCAGGTCCCAGCGCATGTCGGCCGTGTCCTCGACCCGGGTCGTCCAGGTTCGCTTCTTCGGATTCCACGTCGCGTCGACCTCGCCCCGGTCGTGCTCGACCAGGGTCCAGCCGGACGGAAGATAGCTGCGTAGCTCGTCGTCGGTGTAGTCGAATGGTGCGAAGTCGGTCATGGCGCCCTATTCTCGCCCAGCCGGGGCGGTGAAGGGAACCCCGCCGCCTCGATCCGTCGGGCCGGCCGCCGATCTGCTACGATCCCGTGCGGGTCAGCACGGGCTCCGCGGAGTCCCACGGGGCGCGAGCCGTCCGGCTTCGCACGCCTCCAGACCCCGGCTCCAGGGCCCGCCGACGAGCACCGTCCGGCTTCGAACCCGCTCTCAGACAGACACCGATCGATCTTCTCCAGAGGGACCATAGTTCATGCGCATCGAGCTCAGCGACGAGCAGAAGCTTCTCCAGGAAACCGTCCGGCGGTTCGCCGCGGAAGTGGTCCGCCCGCGGGCCAAAGAGATCGACGTCAGCGGGGAGTTCCCGCGCGACTTCTTCGACCAGGCCGGCGCGCTCGGCCTCGCCGGGGTGGCGGTGCCCGAGGAGTACGGCGGCGCCGGCATGGATGTCATCTCCTACTGCGTGGCGATCGAGGAGATCAGCCGCGAGTGCGCCACCAGCGGCGTCATCCTGTCGGTCAACAACTCCCTGGTGTGCGACGCGATCCTCAGCTTCGGCAGCGAGGAGCAGAAGCACGAGGTCCTGACGCCTCTGGCCAGCGGCAAGAAGCTCGGCTGCTTCGCCCTCACCGAGCCGGGCGCCGGCAGCGACGCGGCGGCTCTTCGCACCACCGCGCGGCGCGACGGCGACGACTACGTGCTCAACGGCAACAAGGTGTTCATCACCAACGGCACCCACGCCGACGTGGCGCTGGTCTTCGCCACCATCGACCCGGAGCTCGAGCACAAGGGCATCACCGCCTTCCTGGTCGACACGGACACCCCGGGCTACAGCCACGGCGAGCACGAAGAGAAGCTGGGCGTCAACGCCTCCGGCACCACCGAGCTGGCGTTCGAGGACATGCGTGTGCCCGCCTCCCGCCGCCTGGGCGAGGAGGGGCAGGGGTTCAAGATCGCCATGGCCACCCTCGACGGCGGCCGCATCGGCATCTCGGCCCAGGCGGTCGGCATCGCCCGCGGCGCCTACGAGGACGCCATCGCCTACGCCAAGGAGCGCGAGCAGTTCGGCCGTCCGCTCGCCGCTCTCCAGGCGATCCAGTTCTACCTCGCCGACATGGCGACGGAGATCGACGCCGGCCGGCTGCTCACCTGGAAGGCCGCGTGGGCCAAGATGCACCAGAAGCGCTACACGCTGGAGGCCGCCCAGGCCAAGCTCTACACCGCCGAGATGGCGCAGAAGGTGACCAGCAAGGCGCTCCAGATCCACGGCGGCTACGGCTACACCCGCGACTACAACGTGGAGCGCTACTTCCGGGACGCTCGGATCACCGAGATCTACGAGGGGACGAGCGAGATCCAGAAGATGGTCGTCGCCGACTGGATGATCAACCGGCAGTAGGGCGATGGCAGACACCAGCGCAGGGCTCACGGTCGACTTCTCCCTGACCGAAGATCAGCAGCTCATCCAGGAGACGGTCCGGCGGTTCGCCGAGGAGCGCATCGCTCCGGGCGAGGCGGAGCGGGACAAGGCCCACGAGTTCCCGGCGGAGCTGATCGCCGAGCTCGGCGAGCTCGGCCTGCTCGGCATGATGGTGCCCGAGGAGTACGGCGGCGCCGGTGTCGACGCCCTGACCTACCTGGTGGCGGTCGAGGAGCTTTCCCGGGTGTCGCCGTCGATCGGCGTCACCATGAGCGTCAGCAACTCGGTCTGCTGCTGGCCGATCTCGCGCTTCGGCAGCGACGAGCTCAAGGGGCGCGTCCTGCCCGCGCTGGCCACCGGCGAGGCGCTCGGCGGCTTCGCCCTGACCGAGCCCGGCTCCGGCAGCGACGCCGGCAGTCTCACCACCCGGGCGGTCCGCGACGGCGATCACTGGGTGCTCGACGGCGAGAAGGCGTGGATCACCAACGCCGGCCGGGCGCGCTACTTCGTCGCCGTCGCCCGCACCGACCCGGAGGCCGGCAAGCGGGGGCTCTCCGCCTTCGTCGTCCCGGCGGACGCACCGGGCCTCGCGGTCGGGACGCCCGAGGACAAGCTGGGGTTGCGCTCGTCGCTGACCGCGCCGCTGGTCTTCGACGGCTGCCGGATCCCGGCCGAGAACCTGCTCGGCGCGGAAGGGGAGGGGCTGAAGATCGCCCTGTCGACCCTCGACCACTCCCGCCTCGGCATCGCCGCCCAGGCGCTGGGCATGCACCAGCGAGCCCTGGAGCTGGCCGTCCAGTACGCCCGCGACCGGGTCCAGTTCGGCGTGCCGATCGCCCGCCACCAGGCGATCCAGTTCGCCATCGCCGAGATCGCCACGTCGCTCGCCGCGGCCCGCACCCTGACGCACTACGCCGCGTCGGTGGCCGAGGTCGCCCCGGACGCCGGACGTCTCGCCTCCGAGGCCAAGGTGACGGCGACCGAGGCCGCCAACCGGGCGGTCTGGCAGGCGCAGCAGATCCACGGCGGCAACGGCTGCTCCGAGGAGTACGAGATCGCCCGCCTCTACCGCGACGTGCGGGTGACGACGATCTACGAGGGCACCAGCGAGATGCAGCGGCTGGTGATCGCGCGGTACCTGGTCAGGTAGGCCGCACCCTGAGACGCGCGCGGGCTCCTACGGAGAGTCGGCTGCCAGGGAGGGCTGGCGGGGGACGGTGAGGGCGGGTTGGCCGGCTTCGAGGCGGGTGTCGAGGGCGGCGACGCTGGCGACCACCTCCTGGCGGGTGAGCTTGGCCCCCGGGCCCTTCTCCTCGACGCGCGCCAGGGTGTCCCAGGCGAGCTGTACCGGCAGGGCGGTAAAGGCGAGCAACCCCCGGTCCGCCCCGCCGCGCTCGAGCGCCTCGACGTACTCGGTGGCCACCCGCAGGTCGTCGCGCGCCAGGGCGAAGACCGTGGCGTGGTCGATCGACTCCGGCAGGTAGCGTCGCCCTTCCTGGGCGTCGGACGCGGCATCCTTCAAGATGTTGACCAACTGGAGCGCCTCGCCGAAGCGGGCGGCTCGCCGGCCGAGGGCGTCGGCCTCGGCAGCCAGGCACGGCGCGTCGAGCAGGAAGAGCTCGGTCAGCATCTCGCCGACGATCCCCGCGACCACGTAGCAGTACCGGCGCAGGTCGTCCAGGTCGGTGAGCTGCAGGCGCCCCTCCGCGTCGTGGCGGGCGACGAACCCGGCCATTCCTTGCGCCGTGCGCCGGGTGTGCTTGGCGACCGCGGTCCGGGCGGCCGGAGCCAGGGCGGCGAAGGCGTCGAGCACCTCCGGCGAAGCCGCCAGGAGGTCCAGGTAGCCTTCGTGACCCACCGGCGGGGTGCCGTCGGTCCAGGCGGCCGCGCTCGTCCGGGCCTCCTGCCGGTCGTGCTCCCCGGGCTCTGACCCGTGGGCCGCGACCAGTCGCTCGAACTCCTCCAGGGCCTCCAGGCGGCGGCGCTTCGGCCAGCCGGCGGCGTCCTCGAAGGTGTCGGCGATGCGGAAGAGCAGGTAGGCGACCGTGACCTCGGTGCAGGTCGGCTCCGGCAGGCGCGGAATGGACAGCGCGAAGGTCCGGCTGGTCCGGAGGAGGAGGTCGTCGAGGTCGGCCATCGGTCGAGCGGAGTCGGTCGGGGTCGGTCGGTCCTGAGATGGAGCAGGGTATCAGAGGAGCGGTTGCTGGAAAACGGCGGCCGGCGGCTTCGGCCGCACCTCTGGCCGCGGTGGTCCGCGGCGTGGGTTCGGTGGCGGCGGGCCGGACGGAGCGCAGTGTCGGCGGGTGGGGAGGCGGGGTGCCCGGCCGGCTCCGACCGGATGGGGTCAGGCGGGCGGGGGAGGAGTGTCGGGCAGGACACGCGTTCCCGGGACCGGATCGGGTGCTGTCCCAGGCGCCCCGTCGGACGTGGGCTCCCGAAGCGCGGTGGCGAGCGCCGTGGCGAGCGCCCCCGGAACCCGGCCGTCGAAGATCAGCGAGTCGACGCCCCGCCGCGCGAGCTCCACCGCCGCCTCGATCCGGTGGAGCATGCCGCCGGTGACGTCGGTGCCGGCGGCCCCCCGGGCGGCGGTGCGGGCGGCGTCGGCAGCGCTCGGCGTCAGGCTTTCGATGGGTTGGCCGTCGGCGTCGAGCACCCCCGGGGTCGCTCCGGCCCAGAGGGCATGCCGGACCCGCCAGCCGGAGGCGGCACGATCATGGGATGGACCGGCATGCAGGTGGGTTGGAGACGACGTGCCGGGGCTCTCGCTCTCGGAGCCGCCGGCCGACAGCGCCCGCTCGAGCGCCAGGAACACGCTCTCCGTGGAGCAGATGGCGCACCCCTGCTCGCGGTCCATGACCACGTCGCCGAAGACGACCGGCAGCAGCCCGGCGGAGAGGGCGAGGGCGACCGGCTCGGCGGCGAGATGCTCCGGCCGGCCGCCGGCTGCCACCAGGGCGCTCGAGGGCGCGACGGAGAACGGGGTGAGCCCGGCGCCACGCAGGGCGTCGAGCACGAGCCGGTGGAGGGCGGCGGCACGCTCCTGGGTCTCCGACACGCCGGCGAGGCGCGCACGCCGGTGGGCCGCGGCATCAGAGGCGGCTCCGACTCCGGCTCCGGGCCCGACTCCGGCTCCGGCCCCGGCCCCGGCTCCGACCGGGCCCAACCCTTCGTGCACCCCCGCCCGGGCCGCGGCGGCATGGCCGAACGAGCCGCTGCCGTGGCCGACGATGAGCAGGCGGCCGCCCGAGCTCTCGCGGGCCTGGCCGGTGACGGCCCCTTCGGTTTCCGCGACGGCCCTCACGGCGAGGCTGATCTCCCGGGCGAGGCGCTCGAGAACCTCCTGCCGGACCGTGTCCGGACGGCGCTTGTCGGTGATCAGGCTGCCGCCCAGCTTGAGGAGGACCAGCTCGGTCACCGGCCGCCTCCGGACGCGGCGCCGATCTCGGGCAGGGCCAGCAGGTCCTCGCCTTCCTCGCCTTCTTCGCGTGGCCCGGTGCCGACCCGGTCCCGGATCACTCCGAGGACCCCGGGCACCGACGCCAGGCGCGCGGCCACCGCCTCGTCCGCCTCCGGGGTGCAGAGGACGTGGACGTTGGCGCCGGCGTCCATGGTGTACCAGGCGGCGACCCCGTTCCGGCGCAGGTCGCGCACCGTCTCGAGCACCGCCAGGGTCGCCGGCTGCCAGTAGAAGATCGGTGGCTCGGAGGTCATGGCGATGGCGTGGAGGTCGATGGCGTCCTGCTCGAGCAGCCGGCCGAGCGACTCCGCGTCGCGGCCGTCGATCGCCCGGCGGACCGCGGCGAGCCGCTGCGGCAGCAGCTCCAGGCGGCGCGCGAAGTGGGGACTGGTCGGCGCCCGCCGGTGACCCTCGAGCGAAGAGACCGACTTCTCCCCGGACTGGACCAGGGCGATGACGTCGCGCAGATCCCAGTGGGTGGCCGGGGCGAGCTGTCGTGCCGGCGCGTCGCCGTCCGGTCCGGCGGGCCACTCGACGTAGCCGCCGAGGACCGAGCGCGCGGCCGAGCCGGAGCCGGAGAGCCGGGCGAGGACGGACAGGTCCAGGTCCGGATCGGCCCCCGCGCCGGCGAGGGCCGCGGTCGGCACCTCCAGGGCGGCGACGACGGCGCAGGCGAGGGCGGAGAAGCCGGAGGCCGAGGAGGCGAGGCCGGCGGCGGCGGGGAAGCTGTTGCGGGTCGCCACCCGGAAGCCGCCGATCCGGCCGCGTCCGCTCGGGGTACCGAGCCGGCGGCGCAGCACGTCGAGGTGGCCACGGACCCGGGCGGCAAAGGCCTCGGGGGCCGGCAGGCGCCGCCCCTCCTCGACCAGCCAGACCTCGTCGCTCGCGGCTCCCGTCTCCGCCCCGAGAGGCTCGATCGGTTCCACGGTGGTCGTGCTCCGGCAGACCTCGAGGGTCATGGAGATCGACGGGTTGAACGGCACGACCCGCTCCGGGTCCTTGGCGCCCCAGTACTTGACGATCGCGATGTTGGCGGGGGCCGAGACGGTGGCGCGGCGAGTCATGGGGTCTCCTGTTCGAGGCGCGCGCCGTCGGCGCCAAGGTCGACGTCGTAGACGTGGAGCGGCCGACCGCCTCCCGGCGCCGCGTCCGCGGCCCGTTCGGTCCACTCGGTCAGCAAGCGGTCGAGCTCGCCGGGGTGCGGATGGTAGAGCAGGACGTTGCCGGCCCCGGGCCCGGCCAGGGAGCCGGCGCCCGAGATCTTGGCCGCGCCGCCGCGCGCCTCGACCTGCTCGATCAGGGCGACCACCGGCGGCGGCACGACCCCGAGGGCGACCAGGCAGCGATGGGCCTCGCGGACGGTGTCGACGATCGTCTCCGGCCGCTCCTCGTTCCGGCAGAGGGCGTCGCGGAGGGTCGCCGTGAGGGCGGCCAGGCGGTCGAACCGGGCGTCGACCGCGGCGGGGTCGCGCTCGCGCAGGTCGCGCACCGCGGCGACCACCGTTCCGGTCCCTTCGGCCGGCGGCCCGGAGCCGACGATCCGGAAGTGGCGCAGCCGATCGGGTTGCACCGGCACGGGGCGCAGCTCGACCGTACCGCCGTCCGTGCGCCGGGCCTCGAGCACGCCGCCGTGGATGACGGTCGCGTTGTCGACCCCGGACGGCGTTCCGTGCTGACGGCGTTCGACCTCGAGCGAGAGCCTCTGGAGATCGTCGGGAGACGGGGAGGCGCCGCGGGAGGCCAGGTAGGCGAGGATCACCGCCACCGCCGCCGCGGCCGAGCTGCCGAAGCCCGAGCCGACGGGGATCTCGGAGCGGACGGTCAGGACGATCGGCTCCAGCTCGCCTGCGTCCGCCGCCGCGCCTCGGTCCAGGCTGTCGGCCGCTTCGCCCAGGGCGATGCGCAGCAGGCGGCCGGCCGAGGAGCCCGCTCCGGGCGCGTCGGCACCGTCCCGGGCGTCCCGGCCGATCTTGGCGACCTCCCGGAACGCCGCGGCGGACGGTGCGGCGGCGTAGCCTTCCCAGGCGGCCCGCGCCGCGCGGGCGGTCGCCAGAACTTCCCGCCAGGTGGTGGTCTCCTCGTAGCCGGAGGAGGGGACCCGCAGGTGGACGCCGTCGTTTTCGGTCTCGATGGTCTCGACGGTCTCGATGGTGGCGCGCAGCCGCAGGCCGGCGCCGGTCACCAGCGCCGGCCTGCCGTAGACGGCGGCGTGCTCACCCAGCAGGATGACCTTGCCGGGGGCGGAGGCGGTGACGGACGGCACGCGGCAGGCGGGTCGTTGGCGGCTCGGTTCGGGGTCGCGCTCGGTTCGGGGGCTCGGCGCTCGCGGACCGGCAGGGCCGGCAGGGGGGCGCCTCAGCGCCCGACCGGTCCCGGCGGCAGCGGCCCGCGGCTCAGCCGCTCGTGGGCTCGCGCGAGGTCGTTCGAGGTGAAGGCGGAGAGCAGCGAAAGCTCGCCGGCCAGGACCGTGGCGCCGAGGATCTCCGCCAGCCGGCGGGCGGCGGCGCCGGAGCGCTCCGGATCGACCTCGATCCCCATCATCGCCAACGCCTCGGCCTGAGTGTCGAGCGCCGTCCCGCCGCCGACCGCGCCGATCGGCACCGCCGGCAGGTAGATCGAGACGTAGACCGCGCCGTCGGGGCGCTCCTCCACACAGGTCACGCCCATGGAGCCTTCGACCACGTGGGCCAGGTCCTGTCCCGTGGCGATGAAGAAGCCCGCCAGGACGTTGGCGAAGTGGGCGTTGAAGCCGGCCGAGCCGGAGGCGATCGAGCCGAGCAGGTTCTTGCGGTACTGGACCTCCAGCAGCCCCTTGGCGGTGGTCTTGAGGGTCTTCTCCAGAACTTCGGCCGGCAGCACGATCTCCGCGAACACCCGCTTGCCGCGGCCCTCGTGGAAGTTGATCGCCGCCGGCTTCTTGTCGACGCAGTAGTTGCCCGACAGGGCCACGCACTCGACGCCGGTCTGGGGCTCGATGAACTCGCGCACCGCCCGGTCGCAGGCGATGGTCGCCATGTTCATGCCCATGGCGTCGCCGGAGGTGAAGCGGAAGCGCAAGAAGATCGTGGTGCCGAAGGTGTAGGGGCGGATGTCGATCAGCTCGAGGTACTGGCTGGTGCGCTCGGTGATCTCGCGCAGCTCGTCCTCGTGCTCCCGGATCCAGGCGACAAACCGGCGGGTGTCGTCGATGCCGTCGGTCCGGAAGACCGGCGCCCGGGTCATGCCCACCTCCTCGACCCGGACGGTGGCGCCGCCCGCCTTGCGGATCGCCGAGCAGCCCCGGTTGGTGCTCGCCACGAGGGCGGCCTCGGAGGTGCCCAGCGGCACGTAGACCTCGCCGTCGATCTCCTCTCCGCGCACCAGGATCGGGCCGACGATCCCGAGCGGGATCTGGACGGCGCCGAAGAAGTTCTCGCAGTTGCGGCACGCAGCCCGTTTGGCGTCCAGGACGTACGCACCGCTCTTGGCGAGGGAGGCTCCGGTGAGCTCCTCGAGGGCGGTGCGCCGGATCTCGGCCGCCTCGTCCGCCGGCAGGTCGCTCGGTACCTGGTGGAACCCGATCTGCCGCTCCACCAGGGCCTGGATCAACTCGTCCCGTCGGCTGCGGGCGCGGATCACCTGATTCATCTTGCTCATCGTCTCGGCCTTCGGGTCAGCGTGGTCCGTTTGAGGTCTGCGATCGTCTCTGCCCCCACGCAGAGCATGACGATCCTGAGCTCCTGGACGATGCGGTCGATCCGTTCGACCACGCGGTCAGGCGACTCGGTCGCCGCCTGGAGAAACGGTTGGGCGAGCCCTGCCAGATCGGCTCCGAGGGCGATCGCCTTGGCAACGTCGAGGCCGCTGCGCAGCCCGCCGGAGCCGATGACGGTCACCTCGGGAACCCGGGCGACGGCCTGGATCGACTCGAGGGGTCGGAATGCCCCAGTCGGCGAACAGCTCGCCCAGGTCGAGGTCCCCGGCGCGGTGCGCCTCGATGCGGGCCCAGCTCGTGCCGCCCTGGCCCGCCGTATCGATGATCCGGATGCCGACCCCGGCCAGGGCGCGGGCGGTCGCCTCGGAGATTCCGGAGCCCACCTCCTTGGCGATCACCGGCACGTCGAGGCCGGCGGCGACGGCACCCATCTTGTCGATCAGTCCGGAGAAGTCGGTCTGCCCTTCGGGCTGGATCGCCTCCTGGAGCGGGTTGAGGTGGAAGACCAGGGCGTCGGCCGTGATCATGTCGACCGCCGCCTGGCACTGCTCCAGCCCGAACCCGTAGTTGAGCTGCACGGCCCCGAGGTTCGCCAGCAGCGGCACGGTCGGCGCCACCTCGCGGACCTGGAACGTCTCGACGTGGCTTCCCTCCTCCAGGGCCTTGCGCTGGGAGCCCACGCCGACCGCGATCCGCCGCCGCTCGGCCGCCTCGGCCAGGTGCGTGTTGATCCGGTTGGCGACCCCGGTGCCGCCGGTCATGCACGAGACCAGGAGCGGTGCGTCCAGCCGCTTGCCGAGAAACTCGACCGACGTGTCGATCGCCGCGAGGTCGACCTCCGGCGCCGCCTCGTGCCCGAAGACCCAGTCGTCGAAGCTCCGGTGGTCGGCCTGGGTCCGGCGGTCGAGCGCCAGCTCGATGTGCTCCGCTTTACGGTCGCGGCGGTCGCGCTCGGGCTGCCCGGCGTCCGCTGTCTCCGCTGTCTTTTCGGCGGACCCGAAGGCGCCGGCGGCCCGGGCCGGGTCGGTCGCGGCGCGGGAGGCGCTCACCGGTCCCTCCGGGCGAGGTAGTCGATCAGGCCGAGGAAGAGCTCCGCATGCTCCTCGGAGAAGGGGAGCTGGGAGAGGATCTGCCGTCCCCGGTCGAGGCGCTCGTCGATCATCGCCTCGACCGCGGCCAGGCCGCCCGAGCCGCGGATCACCCGGCGCGCCCTCGCGACCTCCTCGGCGGTCAGGCCGCCCCGCACCAGCGTTTCGCTCAGCCATCGGCCGTCGGCCGGATCGGCGCCGGCCAGGGTGTGGTGGATGAGGAACGTGTACTTGCCCTCTTCGAGGTCGGAGGCGACCGGTTTGCCGACCGCCGTCGCCTCGCCGAACGTGCCGAGGACGTCGTCCTGGAGCTGGAACGCGTCGCCGACCGCCTCACCGTAGGAGCGCAGGCCCGCGACGATTTCGGGCGCGGCCCCCGCCAGCAGGGCGCCGAGCTCCAGCGGGCGCTCGATGCTGTAGCGCCCCGACTTGAGCCGGAGCGCCCGCAGCAGCTCGTCCGCCGTGGGGCGGTCCGCCTTCTTCCGAGGGTCGCCGCCGAGTCGGAACGGCAGGGTCATCTCCAGGTACTGGCCGCCGATCACCTCCCGGGACATGGCGTCGAAGCTGGCCGCCACCGCCCGTGGGTCGCCCTCGGCGCCGCCCTCCGCTCCGGAAGACGTGCGCGACAGCATGGCCGCCCAGGTGTGGGCCAGGTCACCGACCAGGATCGCCACCGAGCGGCCGTAGTCGGCGGCGTCGCCGGGCCAGGAGCGCTCGCGGTGACGGGCGGCGAACACCTCGTGGGCCGTCGGCTCCCCGCGGCGGACGGCGGCGTGATCCATGATGTCGTCGTGGATCAGCAGGTAGGTGTGGAGCAGCTCGGTGGCCATCGCCAGGGCGAGGACCGCCTCGTCCGAGCGACCGCCGCAGGCGCGGTAGGCGGCGTCGACCAGGGCCGGCCGCAACCGCTTGCCGCCGCCGGCGACCAGGCGCCCCACCTCCGCGGCCAGCTCGGCTGACTGGGCGGCCTCGGCGGCGGCTTCGCGGCGGCGCGCCTCGATCCACTCCGCGAGGGCGTCGTCCAGGCGCCGGCGGAAGGCGTCCAGCGCCGCACGGAACGTCTCGTCCGCGTCGCGGCTGGTGGTCGAGCCGCCGCCCGGACCGCCGGTGGGCGGCGCGGGCTCGGTGTTGGGGAGGGTCGGCATGGTCGCGCTTCGCGGTCGCTCGTCAGAGACCAACAGGAAACCAGGGTGTGCAGAGCCGCCCGGACCGCACACGGACCGGACGGAGCGAGGCTTTGGGGGAGGGGGCGGTCAGCCCTCTTGCGTTTTGGAGCGGGGCAGGCGCTGGGGCATGCGGCCGCGGCCGCGGGGGTGGCGGCGCCGCGGGGGAATCGGGCTCTTGACCAGCGCGGTGCAGGCCACGGAGCCGAAGAACTTGCTCTTGACGAGCCGTTGGACGAACCGATCCGCCGCGTCCACCGCCGGACGCACGAAGTCCGGCAACCGCATCAGGAAGTGGATCAGCAGGATCTTGCGGGCGGAGAGGAGCACCGGTTCGTCGTCCCTTGTGCTACAGGCCGCCGCGGACGGCGGCCAATCGAGCGCAGTCTAGCAGGACGTCACGCGAATTGCGAACCGCTTCTGTCACGAATGTGTCATGGAGTCTCCGCCGGCACGGTGTCGCTCTCGGACCGCCGGGCGTACTTCTGGTCGAGGCGCCACTGGCGGTCGTCGCTGCGATCGGTTTCGCGCCCGTCGATCCAGACCGCGTCGATGTGCGTGCGGATCTCGAGCGGGTCTCCATCGGTGACCAGCAGAGTCGCCTCCTTGCCCGGCTCGAGCGAGCCCAGGCGGTCGTCGACCCCGAGGATCTGGGCGGCGTGGAGCGTGATGGCGGCGAGCGCCTCGTCCTTGGGCAGGCCGAAGGCGACGGCCGTGCCGGCTTCGAACGGCAGGTCGCGGGCGTTGTAGCCGCCGGCGTCGCCGCCGCCGGCCGCGATGGCGAAGCGGACACCCGCCTGGTAGAGACGGGCGGCGGCGGTGAACGGCGCGTCGTAGGGCTCCCAGGCGCGCAGCGGCACCCGGTGGATCGTGTCCAGGATCACCGGGATCCCGGCGGCGGCGACCCGGTCGGCGATCTTGGCCACGTCGTAGGAGGCCACGAGCACGAGGTTGCCGAACCCGTTCTCGTCCGCCCAGTCGAGGGCGGACTC
Organism: uncultured Acidobacteriota bacterium; assembly: GCA_963843755.1. Classification (GTDB taxonomy): domain Bacteria; phylum Acidobacteriota; class Thermoanaerobaculia; order Multivoradales; family DATKCC01; genus CAWJLS01. The sequence continues at coordinate 183,259 of CAWJLS010000003.1, read as the reverse complement.
GATCTCGCTCTCGGTCTCGGCGTGGATGAACAGCGGCAGCGCGCCCTCGACCACCGGCACCAGGGCGTCGAGCCGTGGGTCGAACGGCGGCTTCGGCGCCTCGCCGGCGGCGCTCGCGTGGCGCGCCTTGGCGTAGGCGCGGGCCGCGGCGACGGTGGTGTCGATCAGCTCGAGGTCCTTCTTGCGCTGCTCCTCGAGCTTCTTCTCGTCGTCCCACGGCCTGGCGGTGGTGTGGGGCCACTGGAGGTGCATGCCGACCGGCGCCCGGACGGTCATGTCGCGCCAGTTCCAGCCCGCCAGGCGCATCACCGCCGAGGTGCCGGTGAAGACCCCGCCTTCGGGGACGATGAGCGCCGAGGTGACGCCGCCGGCGACGGTCGGCGGCAGGCGGAACGAGTCGCCGTTGAACGCCACCTCCGCCCGGAGGTTCGAGTTCACCTGGCCGATCTCCCGGGTGTCGTCGGTGCCGCGGACGCTGTCGACCTCGACCAGCCCGAGAGTGGTCTTCGGATGGATGAAGCCGGGGTAGAGGTGCTTGCCGGTGGCGTCGATCACCCGGGCGTCGTCGGGCACTGTCACGTCGTGGCCCACGGCGACGATCCGGTCGCCGCGGAGCACCAGGGTGGCGTCCTCGATCGGCGGCGAGCTCACCGGGTGGACCGTGCCGCCGACGAAGGCGACCGCGGGGCCGGTCGGGGCCGCGGTCTCCGCGGGCGTCGCCGCGGGTCTGGTCGGAGCCGCGGGTTCGGCGGCGGGGGCGGGCAGGGCCGGAGCGTGCGTCGTGGAGTCCATCGGCGCCGCGTCCTCGGTGGCCGCGGTGGCCTGGTCATCCGCCTCCTCGGAGCCGGCCTCTGCGGCGCCGCTGTGGGCCGCCTCGGCCTCGGCCAGGAGCTCGTCGCGCTCGGCCGTCAGCTCCTGGCGCCGGGCCAGGTCCTCGTCGCGGTCGAAGTAGCGCCGGCCGTCGATCCAGGTCTGCTCGGCCAGCGAGTAGGGCGACAGGGGGTTGCCGTTCCAGACGACGAAGTCGGCGTCCTTGCCCTTCTCGAGCGAGCCGACCCGGCCGTCGATCCCGAGCTGGGTCGCCGGGCCGATGGTCACCAGCCCGAGGGCCTGCTCCTCACTCACGTTGCCGTAGCGCACCGCCTTGGCCGCCTCGGTGTTGAGCCGCCGGGCGAGCTCGTCGTCATCGGAGTTGTAGGAGGTGACGACGCCGTGGTCGAGCAGGATCGGGCCGTTGTACGGGATGGCGTCCACCACCTCGTACTTGTAGGCCCACCAGTCGGAGAAGGTCGAGACGCCGACCCCGTGGGCGGCGATCTCGTCGGCGATCTTGTACGCCTCCAGGCCGTGCTGGAAGGCGGCGATGTCGAAGCCGTAGCGGTCGGAGAGGCCGAGCAGCATGAGCATCTCGTCGGCGCGGTAGGCGTGGGCGTGGACGTGGCGCTTGCCGTCCAGGATCTCGAGCAACGCCTCCTTGCGCAGGTCGCGCCGGGGCGGCACGGCGGAGGGGTCGTGGGCCGCCGCGGCACGCTCCAGCTCGCGCCGGTAGTCGAGCGCCCCTTCGAACGCCTCGACGATCGCCTGCTCGACGCCCATACGGGTCTGGGGGTAGCGCGGATTGTCGGTCCGCCAGTTGCTCTGCTTGGGGTTCTCGCCGAGGGCGAACTTGACCCCGGGGCGGCGGCCGTCGAACAGCAGCTCGTCGGCGGTCGCGCCCCAGCGCAGCTTGATGACCGCGTTCTGCCCGCCGATGGCGTTGGCCGAGCCGTGGAGGACGTTGGCCATGGTGAGCCCGCCGGCGAGCTCGTGGTAGATCGTCGACGTCGCGGGGATCGAGGACGTCCGCGATCCGCACCTCGGGGGTGACGATGTCGGTCCCCTCGTTGACGCCGCCGCTGATGGCGGTGTGGGAGTGGGCGTCGATCAGTCCCGGCGTGACGTGCTTGCCGGTCGCGTCGATCTCGACCGCTCCGGCCGGGGCGTCGAGGTCGTGGCCGACGGCGACGATCTTGCCCTCGCGGATCAGCAGGTCGGCGTCCTCGAGGCGGCCGGCGGGCCCCGACGTCCAGATCGTGGCGTGGCGGACGATCACCGCCTCGGGCTGGTCCGGCGTCCCGACGTTCCAGGAGGACGGGTCCCAGGTCGAGGCGGAGGCGGTGGGGCTCACGCCGGGGCCGGAGGCGAGCATCGCGAAGGCGGCGAGCGCCAGCGGGGCGACCAGCGACTTGAGCGATCCGCGTGCGTCGCGCAGAGCAGGCGATCGGAGATGGGCGGCGGGGCAGGCGGGGCGGTTCATCGCAGCACCTCCGGAGGGGCGGAGACTCTGGTTCCGGTCAGGGTGAACGGTCCGGGCGGTCCGGACCCCGAGCCCCGGGCGCTGTCACCGGTGATCTCGAGCGTCAGGGTGAACGGCCCGGGCATGCCGAACGAGGCGCCGTCGAAGGCGATCTCGACGGTGCTGCCCGAGACCTCGGCGCTGTCGAGCGTGATCTCGGCCCCCTGGGCCTCGAGCGTGCCGGTGAGGCTGGGTGCGTCGCCGACCAGGTCCAGGCGGCTGGTGACGGTCTCGCCGCCCGCGTCGATCCGCAGATCCCAGGTGCCGGCCGGCTCGACCTCCGGCGGTGCGCTCTTCTTGATCTCGTAGCGCTTGCCGTCGATCCACACCTCCCGGACCTTGGTCTTTTCGGTGAACAGGTCGCCGTCGACCACCACCAGGTCGGCCGCCTTGCCGGGCTCGATCGTCCCGCGCTGGGCGGAGATGCCGAGCAGGCGGGCCGGGATCGTGGTCACGCCGGCGAGGGCGTCGTCCGGCGACAGCCCGGCGGCGATCGCCCGGGCCAGCCGCTCGTGGATGTCGGCCGGGCGGTCGAGGCCGAAGGTGGTCAGGGCCACCGTGGCGCCGGTGCCGACCAGGGCGGCCGGGTTCTCCGGCGCCCGCTTCCAGTGCCGGAGGGCGTCGAGCTCGATCGACAGCGGCCCGGACGAGCCGGCCGGCGGCTCGGGGAAGGCGACCGGCAGCAGCACCGGCCGCGGATGCCCGTGGCCGGCCAGGATCTGCCGCACCTCGTCCAGGCGCTGGTACTCCTCGCCGCTGCCGACGAACCAGGCGTCGAGGCCGAGCTCGTCGGCCAGGTGCGCCGCCCGGACCTCCCCCGGCAGGTCGTCGTTCTCGAACACCACCGGCTGATCGCCGGCCGCGGCGTCGCCGAGCGCTTCGAGGGCCGCGTCGTAGGGCGGCCGGCGCTGGGTCGGCCGGGCGTCGAACGCGCTCCATGCCCGCCGGTACCAGCCGGCGTCGAGGAAGGTCTGGCGCGTCAGGGCGATCGAGCCCATGAGCGACCGGGGGTAGCCGTGGGGGGCGGAGGCGGAGAGGGTGACGTTCTGGGCCACCCGGGGCTCGAGGATGCGCTCGCGCACCGGCCCGTCGCCCAGGTCGATCAGGACGCTCTGGCCACGCAGGACGCCGCCCTTGGGCGCGATCACGGCGACCGTGAAACCGGCCTCGCGGAGCTGGCGGGCGGCCGCCGCATCCTCGGCGTGGTCGGTCATCTCGCGCTCGGCGTGGACCGCCGGGTTCGGGTTGCCGCTGCCAGTGTCGGGTTGCGTCGCGGCGCCGCCCGGACGTCCACGGCGTCCCCCACCGCCTCCTCCGCTGGGACCGCCCTCGCCGGCCGCCTCGTCGGGCCACGGACGCTCGGCGTAGCTCTCGATCAGGCCGGGATAGACGGTGAGCCCCTCGAGGTCCCAGATGCGCGCGTCCGGCGGCGGCTCGACGTCGGCGCCGGCGGCCTCGATCAGGCCGTCGCGGACGACCACCGTGCCGTGCTCGACGACCTTCCCCGGCGCCACCACGATCCGTACGCCGGTGAGGGCGTGGACGGCGGGGGCGTCGGCGGCCACCAGGCCCGGAAGGGCGAGACAGGCGCAGGCGGCGAGCACGAGGGCGGTCAGGACAAGGGCGCCGTGGCAGCGGGGCGGGGGCGAGCTCTTCATGGGACAACCCTCCATCACATCGGGTGAGGCGGCCTCCGCGGGGGGCTGCCCAGCCGGTTCCGGGGACTCGATCCAGAGACGAACGTCGGGAACATCGCAGAGGCGATCCGTTCCGTCAAGCCGGGAAACGCGCAAACGGTGTCACGCCCCGGCCCTCCCGGGGCGATGGCGCGGGTCGGCAAGAGTAGACTCGTCCGACCATGAGCGCTCCGACTCCCGCCGCCTTTCCGGTCGCCCAGATCGACGCCTTCGCGACAGGTCCGTTCGAAGGCAACCCGGCCGCCGTCTGCCTGCTCGCCTCACCCTCCGACGACCGCCCGGATGCTTGGCTCCAGGCGGTCGCGGCCGAGATGAACCTGTCCGAAACCGCCTTTCTGCGGCCGCTCGCGGACGGCGACGGCGCCACCTTCGGCCTGCGCTGGTTCACCCCGGCGACCGAGGTCGCGCTGTGCGGCCACGCGACCCTGGCGAGCGCCCACTTCCTCTGGCAGGGCGGCCACGTGCCGGCGTCGGCCCCGATCCGGTTCGAGACGGCGAGCGGCACCCTCACGTGTGTGCGGGAGGCCGCCGGCCCGGAGGGGGAGGGGGCGCTCATCTGGATGGACTTCCCGGCCAAGCCGGCGACGGAGCTGAGCGGCGCGGAGCGTCGCTCCCTGGAGGCGGTGCTGGGGCCCGCTCTGGGACGGCCGCAGGGAGGGATCGCGCGGATCGCCCGCAGCCAGTTCGACCTGCTGGTCGAGCTGGGGGCGGAGGAGGCGGTGCGGGCCCTCCAGCCCGACATGGCGGGGCTGGAGGCGGTCGAGGCGCGCGGCATCATCGTCACCGCGGCGGCCCGCCCGGCGGCGGAGGGAGCGGCGCACGACTTCGTCTCCCGGTTCTTCGCCCCCCGCGTCGGCGTGCCGGAGGACCCGGTGACCGGCTCGGCCCACTGCGTCCTGGCGCCGTGGTGGAGCGGTCGCCTGGGGCGCGACCGCCTGACCGGCATCCAGGTGAGCCGCAGGAGCGGTGTGGTGCGGACCGTGCTCGACGGGGAGCGCGTCCGGCTGGGCGGCGGGGCGGTGACCGTCCTGACCGGGCGGGGAATCTTCGGCTGAGCGGGGCGGTTGAACCGGGCGTTGCCGGCCCCCTCCCCGGGCCCCCCGGGGGCCGCAGGCCTCCCACCCTTCCTTTGGTACAGTCTCGCGGTCGTGACGATGGATAGACCCAGCTCCCAGCCCAAGCCGCGCCGTGTCGGCATGATCAGCCTCGGTTGCCCGAAGAACCTGGTCGACAGCGAGATCATGCTCGGCGAGCTGCGCGCCCAGGGGCACGAGATCGTCAGCGACGCCGACGACGCGGACACGGTGATCGTCAACACCTGCGGCTTCATCGAGGAGGCCAAGCAGGAGTCGATCGACGCCATCCTGGAGGTCGCGGAGTCGAAGGGGAGCGGCAAGCGGCTGCTGGTCGCCGGCTGCATGGTCAACCGCTACGGCTCGGAGCTCGCCCGGGAGATCCCGGAGATCGACGGCTTCATCGGCCTCGACGACCTGCGCCGGGTGGGCGACGTGGTCCAGCTCGGCGCGGCGGCTCCAGAGGCGCCGGCGCCGGCTCACCTGGTGTTCGACCACACCGCACCCCGGACGCTGACCACCCGCGGCTACGCCTATCTCAAGGTGGCCGAGGGGTGTAACAACCCCTGCACCTTCTGCGCGATCCCCCAGTGGCGCGGGCGCTTCCGCAGCCGGACGATCGAGAGCCTGGTGGCCGAGGCCCGGAGCCTGGAGGAGACGGGCATCCGCGAGCTCTGCCTGATCGCCCAGGACACCACCCGCTTCGGCGAGGACTTGGGGGCCGGCAAGCACGGGCTGACCCGCCTGGTCGAAGCGATCCTGGCGGGGACCGAGATCCCGTGGGTGCGCTTCCTCTACGCCTACCCGACGACGCTCGACGACGAGCTCCTCTCGCTGATGGGGTCGGAGGAGCGGTTCTGCTCCTACCTGGACATGCCGCTCCAGCACAGCGATCCGGAGATCCTCAAGGCGATGCGCCGGGGCGGCAGGCGGGAGCGCTACCTCCGCCTGCTCGATCGCGCCCGCGAGCTGGTGCCGGACGTCAGCCTGCGCTCGACCTTCATCGTCGGCTTTCCCGGCGAGACCGAAGAGCGCTTCGCCGATCTCGCCCGGTTCGTCGAGGAGGCGCGGCTCGATCACCTGGGAGCGTTCGTCTTCAGCCCGGAGCCGGACACGCCGGCGGCGGAGATCGCCGGCCGGGTGCCGCGGCGCGTGGCGGCGCGGCGCCGGGAGCGGCTGATGGAGATCCAGCAGCCGATCGCGCTCGAGCAGCGCCGGCGGTTCGAGGGGCGGCGCCTGGAGGTCCTGGTGGAAGGGACCCACGAGGAGACCGAGCACCTGCTCCAGGGGCGCCACCGGGGGCAGGCACCGGAGATCGACGGGCGGATCCTGATCAACGACGGCCTCGCCCCGGCCGGGACGCTGGTCGAGGTCGAGGTGACCAAGGCCTACGCCGACGACTTGGTCGGCCGGATCGTCGGCCCGGCGGGCGTGCCCGGCGTCGTCCCCGCGCCCGGTGTCACCGAGGTCGCCGACGCCTCCGCGGCGCTCTCCTGACCCCTTTCTCACCGGACGCCATCCTCCGCCACCGGACACCATGCAGGTCATTCGCGATGCCTTCCATGCGGGCGATCTCCCACGGGGAGTCGTGGCCACGATCGGCAACTTCGACGGCCTGCACCGGGGCCAGCGCGCGATCGTCGACCGGGTGGTCGAGCGCGCCCGGGCGCTCGACGTGCCGCCGGTGGTCCTGACCTTCGAGCCCCATCCCCTGGGTGTCCTGCGCCCCGGCGAGGCGCCACCCCGGCTGACCACGGCCGAGGCCAAGCGGGAGCTGCTCGCCGAGGCCGGGGTCGACACCCTGCTCGAGATCGAGTTCAACGAGGAGCTGGCCGCCACCTCGGCGGCCGACTTCGTCGACGACTACCTCCACGGCAAGCTGGAGGTGCGCGAGATCCACGTCGGTGAAGGCTTCACCTTCGGCCGCCGGCGCGAAGGCAACCTGGAGCTGATGCGGGAGATGGGCGCGGCGCGCGGCTTCGGCGCCTACCAGGTCGAGGAGGTGCACTACCGGGGCGAGCGGATCTCGTCCACCCGCATCCGCCGCGCCGTCCGCGAAGGGCGGATGGACGAGGCGAGCGAGATGCTCGGCCGCCCCTACGCCCTGTCGGGAGACGTGGCCAAGGGCGACCGCATGGGCCGGCGTCTCGGCTGGCCGACGATCAACCTGGCGCCCAGGACCGAGCTCATTCCGCTCGACGGCGTCTACGTCTGCCGGGTCTACTTCCCGTCGTTCCCGGCGACCTTCGATTGCGTCACCAACGTCGGCACGCGGCCGACCGTCTATGAAAACTACCAGCGCGTGGTGGAGAGCCACATCCTCGACTTCTCGGCCGACGTCTACGGCGAGACGATCGAGCTCCGCTTCCTCAAGCGACTGCGGGAGGAGCGGATCTTTCCGACGGTGATGGACCTCTCGGCGCAGATCCGCAGGGACGTGGAGCTGACCCGGGAATACTTCGCCGCGCGTCGTCACTTGGAAGATCAGACGGCGTCCGGAGAGGTCTGACCCACTCCGGGATCTCATCATCGTCACCACCCCGTGAGCGACCTCGAACGGCGTCCGCACTTCCCGACACTCCCAAGGAGATTCGAAGCATGGCTAGCGACAAGATCCTCAACGTGACCGCGCAGAACTTCGACGACGACGTGCTCAAGTCGGACAAGCCGGTGCTCGTCGACTTCTGGGCCGAGTGGTGCGGACCGTGCCGCATGGTGGCTCCGACGCTCGAGCAGATCGCCGAGGAGACCGACAAGATTCAGATCGCCAAGATCAATGTCGACCACGAGCAGGAGCTCGCCCACCGCTTCCAGGTCTCGAGCATTCCGACCTTCATCCTGTTCAAGGGCGGGCAGGTGGCGGATCGGATGATGGGAGCGATGCCGAAGGCCTCCTTCGAGAGCTTCATCGCGCGCAACGCGAGCTGAGAGGTTGGACCCGGCGTCCGCCGCGGTTCTCCAGCGGGAGCTGAACGATCGGGGGTGCCAGGCGCTCCTGATCGTGGCGGCGTCGGCTCGCGACCCCGACCTCGCTCCCTTCGTCGGCCCGGTCCATCTCGGCCGGGCCTTTCTCGTTCTGCCCCTCTCCGAGCGCGCGGACGGGGGCGCCGGTGCGTCCGGCGTCCTCGGCTTCCTGACGCCGATGGAGCGTGAGGAGGCGGCGCGGACCGGTCTCGACCTGATGACCCCGTCGGCCCTCGGCGTCGACCGCCTGCTCGAAGAGCGCCCCGAACCGGCGCGCTTCTGGGGGGCGGTGCTGGTCCGTGCCCTCGCGCTGCGCGCCGTGCCGCCGGGGCGCCTGGCGCTGGCCGGCCATCTGGGTTCCGGCCTGGCGGTGGAGCTCGCCCGCGACCTGGAGGCGGCGGGTTACCGGACCGTCGACGGCCATGAGATCGTCCGGCGCCTGCGCCAGCGCAAGCGGCCGGAAGAGATCGTGGAAGTCCGGCAGGCCGCCCGCGGCACCGTCGCCGCTTTCCGGCGGGTGGCCGGGGTGCTGGCCGGCGCCCGGATCGACGGCGATGGCGGCCTCTGGGCGGACGGCGAACCGCTGACCGTCGGCCGTCTGCGCCGGGAGGTCTTCGAGGTGCTGGCAGGCCACGGCCTGGAGCAGCCGGAGGGCAACATCATCGCGCCCGGCAACGAGAGCGCCGTCCCCCATTCGACCGGCACCGACGAGCGCCGGCTCCGGGCGGGGGAGTCGCTGGTGGTCGACCTCTTCCCGCGGGGCCGCCTGTTCGCCGACTGCACGCGGACCTTCTGCGTCGGCGCGCCGCCGCCAGCCCTCGCTCGCGCCCACGCGCTGGTGCTCTCCGCCCTCCGGAGAGCGCGCGAGGCCGTTCGCTCCGGGGTCCGGGGGTGGAGCCTCCAGGAGGCGACCTGTGCGCAGCTCGGCGAGGCGGGCTTCCCGACACCGATCTCCGCTCCGGGGACCGAAACCGGCTACGTCCACAACCTGGGGCACGGGGTCGGGCACGAGCTCCACGAGTACCCGAGCTTCCGCAAGGCGTCGGGCCCCGAAGGGGTCCTCGGTGCGGGCGACGTGATCGCTCTCGAGCCAGGTCTCTACGACCCGGACGCGGGTTGGGGAGTGCGGCTGGAGGACCTGGTGGTGGTGGGGGAGGACGGTATCGCCGAGGACCTCACGCCGTTGCCGTACGCCCTCGATCCCATGGCCTGGTAGACCGCGCGGCCGCTCAGCCAGCTCCGTTCCGCCTCCTCGTCGACCGATCGTCGATCGGAGGTGTCCCGAATCCGGTAGTAAGGTACACTCACGTGGTTATGCACCCCTTCGGGCGAAAGGGCTGGGCTCTGCTCGCTGTCGCAGCGGTCGCGTTCGTGACCCTGCCGTCGGCGGTGCGGGCCTATCCCGCCGGTCGAAACGGCGAGTCGGAGGTGGACGCTCCGATCGCCCCGGCCGCGGTCCGGCTGCTCGAGCCGGCCGCCGGGACGGTGCTTTCCGGTGGCTCGACGGTGACCCTGGCCTGGGAACCCGGTCCAGGGATGTCGGTCGAAGGTGTCGAGGAATGGGAAGCCTTCCTGTCACTCGACGGCGGTTCCTCCTGGCCGATTCGTATCACCCCCCATCTCGACCTCGCCCTGCGCCGAGTGAGCTTTCCGGTCCCGGCCGTACCGTCGGACGACGTGCGGCTGCTGCTCCGGATCGGCGACGAACGGCAAGAGATGCCGTTCATGGTGCCGGGGAGGTTCTCGATCGTCGCTCGGCCGAGCACGATCCTGCCCGCCGCGTCCATTCGGTACGAGTCCGGCGAGTCAGCGCTGCCCGGCAGCGCCGGCGTCATCGCCTGGGTCGAAGGGACGCGCCAGGGCGGCGGCTTCGAGACGGCGATTGCCTTGCCGCTCGGGAGCGGCTGGAACGGCGTCCACTTGGTGTCGCTCGATCACTTTCCGATCGGCGCCGAGCCCGATCCGCCCATCCACGAGCTCTTCCCGCATGCACGGACCTCTGCGGTCGCGGCGGTTCCTACACCGCGCACCGAGAGTCCGCGCCCCCGCTCGGCCCCTCCAGGGTCCCGGGCCATCCTCCTGTCTATCGAACGCCTCGACGAGTGATACGGCGGGCTTCCGAGCCTTCTGTACCCCTTTGTCGAACCGATCGATAGTCAATGTTTCCAGGAGGATTTCTCCATGCAGAAGCTGTCTGCGCACACGCTTGCTCTGACGGCGGTCACCGCCGTTGCGCTGTGCCTGATGCCGGTGCAAGCCGCCGGTGCCGCCCCGGGTCCGGACGTGGTCCAGGACCAGATGCAGGACCACACGATGAAGTCCGGCAACGACTCCATGATGGCCGAGGACTCGATGTCGAAGGACGGGGGGATGACCTCCGGGAAGGTGGTCCACGAGACCGTCCAGGTCACCGCGACGCGGCTGCCCGAGGACGTCGAGGTCGTGCCCGTTTCGATCACCGTCGTTTCCGGTGACGAGATCCGCGACCGCGGCGCCCGCGACCTGTCGGAGGCGCTCAGCCTGGCCGCCGGCATCACCGTCAACCCCGGGAGCGACAACGGGCCGGCGAGCTCCGTGCCCGAGCTCTGGGGCCTGCGCGAGGCCGACGCCTACCTGTTGGTGGTCGACGGCGTGCCGCGCGGCGGTGCGTTCAACCCGGACACCGGCACGGTCGACCTGACCGGTGTCGAGCGGATCGAGATCCTCCGCGGCGCGGCGCCCGTGCTCTACGGCGCCACGTCGTTCGTCGGCGTCATCCACGTGATCCATTACGCCCCGGGCGAGGGTCCGCGGACCGTGGCGCTCTCCGGCGGCAGCTTCGGCTCCGGGGCGGCCAGCGTCGAGCTGCCGCTCTCCGGCGGCGGCACCACCGGCTTCCGCCACAGTCTGAGCGCGAGCTACGACGATCGCAGCTTCAAGGACGACCGCGCGGGCTTCCGCCGCGGCAGCTTCCTCTACCGGGCGGCGGTCGGCGACAAGAAGACCTCCGGCGCCTGGAGCTTCGACCTCGAGGGCACCATCCTCGACCAGGACCCGGCGAGCCCGCGCCCCCGGACCGGCACCGTCTTCCCGGACGAGGTGCCGATCGACTCGAACCACAACCCGGAAGGCGCCAAGATCGACCAGAACCGGATCCAGGCCACCGGCCGCTACGAGCGCGGCGCCTGGTCGACGACTCTGTCGGTCGCGCAGTCGAGCTTCGACATCTTCCGCGGCTTCCTGTTCGAGGTCGACGAAGGCCCTGACAACGCGCGCGGCTTCAGCCAGGACCGTGACGTCACCGACATCTACTTCGACAGCCACTACAACTGGCAGGCGAGCGACACGTTCCACGTGGTCGCCGGCATCGATCACCTCTACGGCAAGGGCAAGGCGGACAGCGAGAACTTCGCCTACGAGATCGAGCTCGACGGCGGCGACGCCCCGGGTGCCGACGAGGTCGACCGCTTCGAGAGGATCGACTTCGAGGACGAGCGCAACTTCACCGGCCTCTACGCCCAGGCGACCTGGACCCCCCAGCCGCGCTGGCGGATCGAGCTCGGTGCCCGGCTCAACCACACGCAGGAGGACCGGGAGGCCGAGGCCGAGCCGATCGGCGACGAAGAGGACGGCGGCGGCGACGAGGCGTTCGACGATAGCCTCGAGACCACCCGCGGCAGCGGCTTCGTCGGCGTCAACTACCTGCTCGGCACGAACCCGGAGCGGCCGCTCTGGGCCTACGCCAACTACCGCAACACCTTCAAGCCGGCAGCCGTCGACTTCGGCCCCGAGGCCGAGGGCGGCATCCTGGATCCCGAGACGGCGGAGAGCTACGAGGTCGGCCTCAAGGGGCACGCGGCCGCCGACCGCCTCGACTGGGACCTGTCGGTCTTCCGCATGGACTTCTCGAACCTGGTCCTGCCGGCGGCGGTCAACGGCCTGCCGCGGCTGGTCAACGCCGGTGAAGAGCGCTTCGAAGGCGTCGAGCTCGAGACCTCCTACCGGGTCACCTCGGACTTCCTCGCGCGCTTCGCGGGCAGCTACCACGACGCGACCTTCCAGAGCTACGAGCGGCTCTTCGACGGCGTACCGTTCCGTCTCGACGGCAACCGCCTGGAGCTTTCGGCCAAGGAGCTGGCCTCGATCGGTCTGATCTGGGCGCCGGCGACCGGATGGCGCGCCGATGCCACGGCCGAGTACGTCGGCAGCCGCTTCCTGGACAAGCGCAACCGGGTCGAGGCCGATCCGTACACGGTCCTCTCCGCCGGGCTCGGCTACCGCTGGGCCGACTGGGAGGTCCGGGTGGACGGTCGCAACCTGAGCGACGAGCGCGATCCGGTGGCCGAGAGCGAGCTGGGTGACGCGCAGTACTACCTGCTGCCGTCGCGGACCTTCCGGCTGTCCCTGCGCCGCTCCTGGTAATCCAGACAAAGATCGACCTACGACCCCCCGCCCAAGGCACAGAGCACCGTGGGCGGGGGGAAGAGGTCTAAGGCGTTGCTAGGGTGAACTGCTGGAGTCGCCTCGGCCGCGCTCTCCGCACGCGGGAGGGTCAGGCCGGGGCCTTTTTGCGAATGATACCCGAAGTGAGCGCGAGTTACTTCTCGACCCAGTAGTTCGGCGCCTCTTTGGTGATCACCACGTCGTGGGCGTGGCCCTCCTTGAGACCCGCAGAGGAGACGCGGATCAGGCGCACCGTCTCGCGGAGGTCGCCGATCGAGCCGCAGCCGGCGAGCCCCATGCCCGAGCGCAGGCCGCCGGTGAGCTGCAGCAGCATGTTGTGCACCGTGCCCTTGTAGGGCACCATCCCCTCGATTCCTTCCGGCACCAGCTTGGAGAGCGATCCGTCGCCCTCCTGGAAGTAACGGTCGGCGCTGCCCTTGGCCATGGCCGAGAGCGACCCCATGCCGCGGTAGGCCTTGTAGCTTCGGCCCTGGTAGAGGATGGTCTCGCCCGGGCTCTCCTCCGTTCCAGCGAACAGTGAGCCGATCATCACCGCGTCGGCGCCGGCCGCCAACGCCTTGGTGACGTCGCCCGAGAACTTGATGCCGCCGTCGGCGATGATCGGGACGTCGTGCTCGGCGGCGGCGCGGGCGCACTCCTGGATCGCCGTGACCTGGGGGACGCCGGCGCCGGTGACCACGCGGGTGGTGCAGATCGAGCCCGGGCCGATGCCGACCTTGACCGCGTCCGCGCCGCGCTCGATCAGGGCGATCGTGCCGGCGGCCGTGGCGACGTTGCCGACGATCAGCGGCGTGTCGGGGAAGCGCTCGCGGAGCGTCTCGGCGGCGTCGAGCACGCCGCGGCTGTGGGCGTGGGAGGAGTCGAGCACCAGGACGTCGGCGTTCTCCGCGACCAGGGCGCCGGCGCGCTCGAGGTAGTCGCCCGAGGCGCCGACCGCGCCGCCGACGCGGAGCCGACCGAGGGAGTCCTTGGAGGCGTGGGGGAACTCGATCTGCTTCTGGATGTCCTTGACCGTGATCAGGCCCTTGAGGTTGCCGTCGCCGTCGACCACCAGGAGCTTCTCGATCCGGTGCTCGTGGAGCTTCGACTTGGCCTCCTCGAGAGTGGTTCCCTCGGGCACGGTGACCAGGTTCTCCTTGGTCATCAAGGCGTCGATCGGCTTCTCGAGGTCGGTCTCGAACCGCAGGTCGCGGTTGGTGAGAATGCCGACCAGGTGGCCATCGGCGTCGGTCACCGGCACGCCGGAGATCTTGTAGCGCGCCATGACGTCGAGAGCCTCGCGGATCTTCTGGTCCGGCTGGATGGTCACCGGGTCGACGATCATCCCCGCCTCGGAGCGCTTCACCTTGTCCACCTCGTCTGCCTGGGACTGGATCGACAGGTTCTTGTGCAGAATGCCGATGCCGCCCTCCTGGGCCAGGGAGATCGCCAGCCGCGCCTCGGTGACCGTGTCCATCGCGGCCGAGACCAGCGGGATGTTCATCTCGATGCCGCGACACAGGCGGGTACGCAGCGAGACCCCGTTGGGGTGGACCTCGGACATCCCGGGCAGGATCAGGACGTCGTCGAAGGTGAGCGCCAACGGGGGGATTTGATGATCCTTCATAGGCCGTCCTGGGAGGGTAGAGGTTGAGGGGCGGCGCGCCCCCTGTTCGGTCGACGGGTCGAAGCGGCCGAGCCGATCGGTCCGACCGGAATTTCGGGGGGCAAGATATCACGCGCCGGCGACGGCCGCCGGCGCGGCGGGGGAGGGGAGATCAGGAGGCGGCGGCGTGGGCGGCGCCACAGCACTTCTTGTACTTCTTGCCCGACCCGCAGGGACAGGGGTCGTTGCGCCCGACCTTGTCGCCGGAGCGGACGACCTGCTTGGGCGGGGCGGTGCGGTTCGGCGTCACTTTCTCGGGTGCCGAGAACCGCATCTTCGAGGCGGCGGCCTGGCGCTCGCGCAGGCGCCGCTGCTCCGCCATCTGCTCTTCGCTCGCCGGCTCGACCCGGAAGAGGTTGCGGATGATCGTGTCCTCGATCCGCTCCTTCATCGCCTGGAACAGCTCGAAGCTCTCGACCTTGTACTCCTGGAGCGGGTCGCGCTGGCCGTAGCCGCGCAGGCCGATGCCCTCCTTCAGGTGGTCGAGGGCGAGCAGGTGCTCCTTCCAGGCGTGATCGACCACGCGCAGCATGAGGTCGCGCTCGACGGCCCGCATGAGCTCCTTGCCGAAGCGCTCCTCCTTGGCGTCGTACTTGGCCTCGATCACCTTCCAGAGCTCGTCGCGCAGCTCGTCGATCCCCATCTCGTCGAGATCGAGGCCGAGGGCGTTGGCGTCGATGTCGTAGTAGCCGAGGATGTCGGTGGCCAGCTCGGAGATCGTCCAGTCCTGGGGGTCGAGCTTCTCCGGGCAGTGCTCGTCGATGGTGTACTCGAGGACGTCGCGGGCGACGTTGAGGACGTACTCGCGGCTCGCCGCCTCGCCGGCCAGGATGTCCTCGCGCAGCGCGTAGACCTCGGTGCGCTGCTTGTTCATCACGTCGTCGTACTCGAGCAGGTGCTTGCGGGTCTCGAAGTTGCGCGCCTCGACCTGCTTCTGGGCGCGCTCGATCGCCTTCGAGACCATGCTGTGCTCGATCGGCTCGCCGTGCTCCATCCCCAAACGGCCCATCAGGCCCTGGATCCGGTCGGAGCCGAAGATCCGCATCAGGTCGTCTTCGAGCGACAGGAAGAAGCGCGACGAGCCCGGGTCGCCCTGCCGGCCGGAGCGGCCGCGGAGCTGGTTGTCGATCCGCCGCGACTCGTGGCGCTCGGTGCCGAGGATGTGGAGACCGCCCGCCTCGAGCACCTCCAGGCGCTCGTCCTTGCAGGTCCGCTTGTAGCGCTCGAGCGCCGCGGCGAACTCCTCCGGCTCGGTCTCGGCATCGGCCTCGGCGTGGGCCAGCCCATCCGGGTTGCCGCCGAGCACGATGTCGGTGCCGCGGCCGGCCATGTTGGTGGCGATGGTCACGGCACCCTTGCGGCCCGCCTGGGCGACGATCGACGACTCCTTCTCGTGGAACTTGGCGTTCAGGACCACGTGGGGGATGCGCTTGCCCTTGAGCCGCTTCGACACCAGCTCGGAGTTCTCGATCGAGGCCGTGCCGACGAGCACCGGCTGGCCGCTCTCGTGGCACTCCTGGATCTCCTCGATCACCGCCTCCCACTTCTCTTCCACGGTCCGGTAGACCAGGTCGGCGCGGTCGTCGCGAGCCACCGGGCGGTTGGTCGGGATGACGGTGACGTCGAGCTCGTAGATCTCGCCGAACTCGGCCGCCTCGGTGTCGGCCGTTCCGGTCATGCCGGACAGCTTGTCGTACATCCGGAAGTAGTTCTGGAAGGTGATCGTGGCCAGCGTCTGGTTCTCGCGCTCGATGCGCACGCCCTCTTTGGCCTCGACCGCCTGGTGGAGGCCGTCGGACCAACGCCGGCCGGTCATCATGCGGCCGGTGAACTCGTCGACGATCACCACCTTGCCGTCCTTGATCAGGTAGTCGACGTCGAGCTTGTAGAGGTGGTGGGCGCGCAGGGCCTGGTTGGTGCCGTGGAGCAGGTCGATGTTGATCGGGTCGTAGAGGTTCTCGATCCCGAGGAGGTGCTCGACCTTGCCGACGCCTTCCTCGGTCAGGGTGGCGGACTTGGCCTTCTCGTCGACCAGGAAGTCGCCGGTGGTGTACTTCGAGCCGTCGGGCTCCTCGATCTCCTCGCCGCGCTCGAGCCGCGGGATGATGCCGTTGACCTTGTAGTACTTGTCGATCGACTCTTCCGACGGGCCGGAGATGATCAGCGGCGTCCGCGCCTCGTCGATCAGGATCGAGTCGACCTCGTCGACGATGGCGTAGTGGTGGCCGCGCTGGACCCGCCGCTCGAGGTCGAACTTCATGTTGTCGCGCAGGTAGTCGAAGCCGAGCTCGTTGTTGGTGGCGTAGGTGATGTCGCTCTGGTACGCCTTCTGGCGCTCGTCCTCCGGCATGTCGGACTGGATGATGCCGACGGTCATGCCGAGGAACTCGTAGACCCTGCCCATCCACTCGGCGTCACGGCGAGCCAGGTAGTCATTGACCGTGACGAGCTGGGCGCCCTTGCCCTCGAGGGCGTTCAGGTAGAGCGGCATGGTGGCGACGAGCGTCTTGCCCTCGCCGGTCTTCATCTCGGCGATCTTGCCGTGGTGGAGCACCATGCCGCCGACGAGCTGCACGTCGTACGGGCGCATGCCGATCGAGCGCAGGGCCGCCTCGCGGACGACGGCGAAGGCCTCGACCAGCAGGTCGTCGAGGGTCTCACCGTCAGAGAGGCGCTGGCGGAACTCCACGGTCTTGCCGCGGAGCTGTTCGTCGGAGAGCTTCTGGATCGTCGGCTCGAGCTCGTTGATCGCGGCGATCGTGGGCTGGAGCTTCTTGATGTCGCGCTCGTGCTGGGATCCGAAAACGGTCGTGAGGAGCTTGTTGATCATCAGGCAGTCGGCAGGGGGGTCGAGTCAGGTTGGGGGTGCGTGCGAACGGCGAGGTCAACAACCGGGCACTTTAACAGAAGATTCCTCGGCAGCTCGGGGTGAGCCGGGGCGGGTCGGGGCGGGCGGAGGGGAGCCTCCACCCATCCCGGCTCGCCCCGCCGAACCGTTTGCCGTTCCCCGCCAGGTGTGAGCGAGCTCCTGGCCCATCTGGTGGGCGGGAGAGGGATCAGAGGGGGAGGGGGCGGCTCGCCTAGCCGCGGCCGGACGGCCGATCCAACATGTAGGCCAGGGGGTTGATCGGCTTGCCGTCGACGCGTACTTCGTAGTGCAGGTGGTAGCCGGTCGCACGACCGGTGTTGCCGACGTAGCCGATCAGGTCGCCGCGGTGGACGTGCTGCCCCGGCTTGACCGCCAGCTTCGACATGTGGCCATAGCGGGTGTTGACGCCGAAGCCGTGGGAGATGTAGACCGCGTTGCCCAGGCCGCCGATCCGGCCGGCCCGGGTGACGATGCCGTCGGCCGGAGCGTGGACTTCACGACCGGCGGGCGCGGCGATGTCGAGGGCGGGGTGGTACGCCTGGCGGCCGGTGATCGGGTCGCGCCGCCGGCCGAAGCCGCTGGTCATGATGCCCTTGACCGGGGCCACCGACGGCGTGGACGCGAACCACTCGACCCGCTTCTGGAGCTTGTCGGCCACCTGGTCGAGCCGGCCGGAGAGGCGCTCGGCCCGGTAGCGCATGAAGTCGAGGTCGGACGAGGTGCCGGAGCCCTCGCCGCCGATGCCGGCCTCCTCACCGTCCAGGCTGTCGAGACCGGCGACGATGGCGAGCTCCCGGGTGCGGGTCTCGTAGTCACCGATCTTGGTCTGGAGCTTGGCCAGGCTCTCCTCGAACGTCTGGTTCGCTTCGCGGAGCTCCGCGTTCTGCTTGCGCAGCTTGTCCAGCTTCGAGGAGTTGACCCCCTCGGAGACGAACGACCAGAGAACGAAGCTGGCGATGAAGGTGACGACCACGACCAAGGTGGCGAGTGCGGCGATCTGGAGATTGCTGACCCGCCACTTGCGCAGCTTGGCGCGGGCGTGCGGGACCAGGATGACAGTGTGGTACTTGATCGCCATCGTATGGTCGTCGGGAAATCGGACAGGTTTTTCGGGACCGGCGTGTTTACACGACGCAGCGTATTGTACCGGTGCTCTCATACGTGTCAAGCCACAGGGTTCTCAAGGGTTTGGGCCCGCCCCCGGCGGACTTGGGAATGCCTGGCGAGGTGATGGGTATGCGACATTTAGCGATGTCGTGCATGCGGGGGACGCCGGGGTGGCCGGTCCCGGTCCGTCGATCCCGGTCCGGCGCGAAGTCGTTGGGAGGGAAGGGGCGAAGCCGCTCGGGGCGGTCTGAGGCCGAGCAGCGGCAGGAGCGGCTGAAGAGCTCTCGGATCGGTGGCTATGGTCGCGCGCCATGCCCGCTCGAAAAGTCGCCGGCTTCCGTTCGCTCCGGGCGGGTCTGCCCGGCCTGGGGACGCGGCCACCGGCGCCACCGGCCAGGGGCGGTCCGGGAAGACCGGCGGGGTGCGCCCGGTTTTTGAGCGCAGGAGGTCTGCGACCGAGATGATCACCGACACCACCGGAGAAGACACCGCGCGCACCCCGGAGCTCCAGGAGTCCCGGAGCGCCCCCACACCGGCGACTCCGCCGACCTCGACATCCGGAGCTGCTTTCCCGTCCGTGGCCGCCGTGCGCTCGCTCACCCTGCCGGTCGACGGCATGAGCTGCGCCGGCTGCTCGGCGGCCGTGCGCTCCCGGCTCGAAGATCTGGACGGGGTCGTCGGCGCCAACGTCAACCTGGCGACCTCCAAGGCGACGATCGAGTACGACCCCGACCGGGTGGCGCCCCCCGACCTGGTGGCGGCGATCCAGTCCGCGGGCTACATCGTGCCGGACGGCGCGCTCGACGCCGCGCTGGCCGAAGCGTCGGGGGAGGCCGCGAGCGGCGCGATCGCGACGGCCGCGGGGCGGGCCGAAGGGGAGTCGCGGGAGGAGCGGCGCTATCGAGCGACGCTCGCCCGGTTCTGGTTCTCGATCACCTCCGCGCTCGTGGTCATGGTGCTGTCGTTGCCTTTGATGGACGGGCACGGGGCGCTGGCCGCGGCCGACCCGATGATGGCCGTGCTCCGTCCGTTGGCCCGCGGGCTCGAGAGGCTGGTGCCGGCGCTCGCTACGATCGATCCGACGGCGCTCGAGATCGGCCTCTTCGTGCTCACCGTCGCGGTGATGGTGGTCGGCGGCGGCACGTTCTACGCCGGTGCCTGGCGGAGCCTGCGCCACGGCGCCGCCAACATGAACACGCTGATCGCCCTCGGTACCGGGGCGGCGTTCCTGTTCAGCGCCGCGGCGACCTTCCTGCCCGGCATGTTCCGGGCCGCGGGCCTGCCGGCCGACGTCTACTACGAGGCGGTGGCCTGGATCCTGGCCCTGGTCCTCCTGGGCAAGGTGTTCGAGGCCAAGGCGATGGGGCGGACTTCCTCGGCGATCCGGCGGCTGCTCGAGATGGGCGCCCGCACCGCTCACGTGGTGCGTGACGGCGACGAGATCGAGGTTCCGGTCGAGGAGATCCGGGTCGGCGATCTGCTGGTGGTGCGGCCGGGGGAGAAGGTTCCCGTCGACGGCCGGTTGGTCGAAGGCGCCTCGGCGCTCGACGAGTCGATGCTGACCGGCGAGCCGTTGCCGGTCGACAAGGGACCGGGCGACGAGGTGGTGGGGGCGACGATCAACACCACCGGCGCCTTCCGCATGGAGGCGACCCGGGTCGGGCGCGACACGGTGCTCGCCCAGATCGTCCGGATGGTCGAGGAGGCCCAGGGATCGCGGGCGCCGATCCAGCGGCTGGCCGACCGCATCTCGGCGGTCTTCGTGCCGGTGGTGGTCGGCGTCGCGGTGCTGACCTTCGCCGCCTGGATGCTTTGGGGGCCGGACCCGGCGGTGCTCTACGCCATGGTGGCGGCGGTGACCGTGCTGATCATCGCCTGCCCGTGCGCCCTCGGCCTGGCCACGCCGACGGCGATCATGGTCGGCACCGGGCTGGGCGCGGAGCACGGCATCCTGATCAAGGGCGGCGAGGCGCTCGAGATCGCCGGCAAGCTGACCACGGTGGTGTTCGACAAGACGGGGACCGTCACGTTGGGCCAGCCGACGGTCGGCGAGATCCTGCTGCCGGAGCGCCTCGGCGGGAAGGGTGGCGCGGGTGCCGAGGGCGCGGACGAGGGCGGGGACGGGCCGGAGGACTGGACGGTGCTCCGCTGGGCGGCGGCGGTCGAGCAGCGCTCCGAGCACCCCCTCGCCCGGGCCGTGCTCGCCGCGGCGGAGGAGCGGGGCGTGCTGGTTCCGCCGGTCGAGGGCTTCGACTCGTCCCCGGGGCGGGGCGTCCGGGGGACGGTCGACGGCCGGACCGTGCTGGTCGGCAAGGAGGAGTGGCTGGCGGACCACGGCGTCGACACCGCGCCGCTGGCCGCCAAGGCTTCGGTCGCGGCGGCCGAGGGGCAGACGACGATCTGGATCGCCACGGACGGCGAGCCGGTCGGCCTGCTCACCGTCACCGATCCGCCCAAGCCGGGGGCCGCGGCGGCCTTGGCGCGGCTGCGGGAGATGGGGCTCGACCTGGTCATGCTCTCCGGCGACCGGCCGGAGGCGGTCCGGGCCATGGCCTCCTCGCTCGGCGTCGAGCGGGTGATCGGCGGCGTCCTGCCGGGGGAGAAGTCGGCCGAAATCCGGCGACTCCAGGCGGCCGGCGAGGTCGTCGGCATGGTGGGCGACGGGGTCAACGACGCGCCGGCGCTCGCCCAGGCCGATCTGGGCGTGGCCCTGGGGACCGGCACCGACGTGGCGATCGAGGCGTCGGACGTGACCCTGGTCGGCGACCGGCTCGACGGCGTGGCCGAGTCGATCGCTCTCTCCCGGGCGACGCTCAAGACCATTCACCAGAACTTCGTCGGCGCCTTCGTCTACAACGTCCTCGGCATCCCGATCGCCGCCGGCGTGCTCTACCCGGCCTTTGGGGTGCTGCTGTCGCCGGTCATCGCCAGCTTCGCCATGGCGATGTCGAGCGTCACCGTCGTGTCCAACAGTCTCCGGCTGCGCAAGTGGCGGCCCACGACGGCCGATCGGGCGTGATGCCGCGCAGACTCCTCGGCGGGGTCAGGCGCCGAGCGCGCGCTCGGCCACCTCGACGGCGTTGAGCGCGCCGCCCCGGGTCAGGTTGTCCATCACCGCCCAGATCCAGTAGCCGCCGGGTGCTCCCGGGTCCGAGCGCACGCTGCCGACGATCACGTCCTCCCGGGCCGCGGCGTCGATCGGTCCCGGGTCCGGCCCGCCGACCTCGCCCATCGCCACGGTGACGTGCTCCTGCGCCGCCAGCCGCTGGCGGATCGCGGCCTCGTCCGGGGCGTCGGCTTCAGCGGCCGAGGCGAAGTGGACGAACAGGCTCGCCGCCAGGCCGTGGAAGACCGCCCCCTGGAGCGACTGGATGGCCAGGGGAACCTCCCCGCCGACCGCGCCCCGGACCAGCGCCGCCAGCGCCTCCACTTCGGTCCCCGCCGCTTCCCCGGCGCGGGGCCGGGTCGGGTAGAGGTTGAAGGCGAGCTGGCGCTCGAAGACCGAGTCGCGGCGCTCGCCGGTCATCGCCAGGATGTCGCGGGTCTGGTCGAGCAGGTCCTCGAGCCCCTTGTCACCGAGCATCGAGACCGGCTGGATCACGGTCGCGGCCGCCGCGTCGACCTCGATCCCCGCTCCGCTCCCGGCCAGGGGGGCGAGCAGGTAGGCGAGGGCGATCGCCGCCGGGTGGGGAGAGAGGAGCAGACCGCCCGCCGCGGCATCGCCGGGGTTGACGCCGGCGACCACCGGGCGGCCGGTCGCCACGGTGGCTTCCGGCGACAGCACGATCGCGGTGGTCCCCGCCGGCCGCTTCTCGATCAGGGGAAGCGCGTCCGCCAGGTCGCCGCAGGCGAACACGACGTCGATCCCTTCGAACGAGCCGGCGTCCGCCTTCGAGACCAGGGTCGCCGAGCCGCCGGCCTCTGTGACCGTTCCGACCTCCGCCTCGTCCGTAGACAGCAGGGCGATCTCCGTCCAGGTGGTGTGCCGGGCGTGGAGCAGGTCACGGACCTCGCGGCCGAGCAGGGTGGTGGGGCTCAGAACGGCGGCTCGACTCATGGTTCCTCCGGGGTCGGGCGGTCGGGTCCCGAGACGGGTTCCGGTGCGGGCGGGCTCGGCGCCTCCCCGGGCCTCTCGCTCGCGCCGGCGTCCGCTTCGTCCTCGCCGCCGCGGCGGAGGCGGCCGACGAGCCAGGCGATCGGGCCGGAGCTCGCGTAGACCACCGCCAGCACCAAGAAGAAGGCGCGGGGCTCGAGGGCGACGACCAGGATGATCAGCGCCAGCGGCAGGGCGGCGCGGTAGCTCCAGCGGCGCCGGAAGTCGATCTGCTTCAGGCTCCAGTAGCGGAAGGTCGTCACCTCGAGGGTGCCGGCGACGATCAGGGAGCCGAACACCAGCACGCCCCACAGGTCGCGCCACTCGGGGCCGGGAACGAAGAACAGCAGCGAGCAGACGGAGCCGGCCGCCGCCGGCGACGGCAGGCCGACGAAGTAGCGGCTGTCGACCGACTTGGTCTGGACGTTGAACCGGGCCAGCCGGGTGGCGGTGCAGACCATGTAGTAGAGCGGCACCAGCCAGCCGATCCGGCCGAACGAGGCCAACCCCCAGACGTGGGTCATGAGCGCCGGCGCGGCGCCGAAGGTAAAGAGGTCCGCGAGCGAGTCGTACTCACGCCCGAAATCGCTGTCGGTGCCGGTCATGCGCGCGATGCGGCCGTCGAGGGTGTCCAGGACGCCGGCGATGAACACCGCCAGGGCGGCCCGGACGAAGTAGGCGTCGGCCGCCTCGGTCACCACCATCCGGCTCCCGCGGATCGCCATCACGACGGCGTAGAAGCCGAGCAGCATGTTGCCGATGGTGAACAGGCTGGGCAGCAGGTAGGCGCCGCGGCGGAGCCCCTTGCGCTCCCGCGGGTGCTTCCGCTCGCTCCGGCCGGTGCGCTCGCCGTGGTCGTGCGAGCCCATCAGCCGTCCGCCTCGCCGGCCGCCGGCTGTCCAGGCGCTTCCGGTACCGTCGGCGGCTGGGCGATCACCGTCTCACCGTTCTTCACGCGGTCTCCCTTCGCCACGGTCACCCGGTAGGACGCCGGCACCAGCACGTCGACCCGGGAGCCGAACTTGATCAGGCCCATCGGTTGGGCCCGCGTGAGCACGTCCCCTTCGCCGACCTTGCAGACCACCCGCCGCGCCAGCAGGCCGGCGATCTGCCGCACCCCGATCCGCTCGCCCCCGGGACGCTCGACCACCGTCAGGTGCTGCTCGTTGACCTCCCCGGCGTCCTCCCGGAACGCGGCGACCTTGCGCCCCGCCCTGTAGCGGGACGCGACCACCCGGCCGGCGACCGGGATCTTCTGGACGTGGACGTCGAAGACCGACAGGAAGGTCACCACGCGTCGGAGCCGGCCCGGGCCGACCTCCGGGTCTTCGACCTCCTCGACGCGGGTGATCAGGCCGTCGGCGGCGGCGAGCACGTCGCGCTCGTCGCCTCCCGGAACCCGCCGGGGGTCGCGGAAGAAGAGCAGCACCGCGACGGCCGCGAGCGCGGCGGCCACCGACCACCAGGGGTAGCCGAAGACGACCAGCAGGGCGGTCAGCAGGACGAAGGGCAGGACGAAGGGGCGGGCCTCGCGGGCGAATCGCATCAATCGATGTCTCGGTCGGTCGGTGTTTCGCCGCGGCGGTGGCCGCGCGGCGCGGGTTCGAGGGGGTGGAGCTCGCCGGTCAGAACGAACCGACCCCTCCGGTTGTTCCCCCGGAGTCTACCGGGGAACCGGAGGGGTCAGTGGGCGGCCGGCCGCGGAAGCCGGCCGCGAGGCGACGGCCCGGCTCAGGCCGTGGCGCGCAGGTCCTCGTGGGAGCGGACGAGCTGCTCCATGCGGTCCTTCAAGGCGAGCTTGTGGATCTTGAGCTTCTTCTCCTCGATCTCGTCGTCCTGAGAGAGGAGGGACTTGGCGTTGAGCTCGTCGAGGCGCCGCTCGCACTCCTGGTGGTCGTCGTAGAGCCGGCGAAACTCGCCGTCGGTCTCCAGAAGCTCGCGAGCCAGCGCATCGTGGTCTTCGGTGGTCATCGATCGTCCTCCTTACGGTTGCGGGTAGGAGAAGGCACGACCCTCCCGGCGATCGGGTACGGGTCGGGCGGAGTCCGGCGAGCCCGGCGGCCGATCCGGTCGGCGGACCGTCCGCGGGTGGGCGGGTGCATAGAGAAGACGGCAGGGGCTCGAAGACGGAGCTGAGCGCCGGACGCTCAACGCGCACCGACTCCGGCCGGGATACACGCACCCGCCGCCTGGTTCGACTGGTCTGAGGGATGTTCCGGAAGGAGCTTCATGGTCCTCGCGGTGCGCTCACCATACCATCGCCCGCGACCGGTATCAAGATTGCGCGACGGCCCGCCGACGGGGGCGTGACGGGCAAGTGAGGGAGAGATGAGGGACCGGTGAGGCAGGCTCCGGAGACTCGGCGACGGCGCCTCGGGAGCCGGTGCCGGTGGCCTTCTGGCAGAGCGGTGCTCCCCTGGCGGAGCGACGGGCGCTCAGGGCTCTCGCGGCGGCGGCTCCAGGCCGCGGGCCATCAGCAGGGCGTCCCGGCCGTCCGGATAGTAGCCGGCGCGCTCACCGCAGGCGGCGAAGCCGAGGGACCGGTAGAGGGCGATGGCGGCGGCGTTGTCGCTCCGCACCTCGAGCAGGCAGCGGGCCGCCCCCCGTCGCGCCGCCTCCCGCAGGCCGCTCTCGACCAGGGTTCGTCCGAGGCCGCTCCGGCGGCTGGCCGGGGCGACCGCCACCCGCAGGAGCTCGGACTCGTCGAGCACCGTGCGGAAGGCCGCGTAGCCGAGAAGCCTGGGGCCCGGCTCTCCCTGCTCGAGGCCGGTCGAATCTGCGGCCGGAGCTTCGGTCGATCCTTCGGGCCGGGCGTCGGCTGGAACGGCGGGCGGGAGGTCGGGCGAGATCTCCGGGAGGCCGGCGCTCGAGCACGGACCCTCCGCGACCAGGACGAACGCCCCGTGGGGGCCGGGGGCGTCGGCCACCCGGTGCCCGTTGGCCGCCTCGAGCTCCTGGCGCAGCAGGGTCTCCGACCAGGGGGAGGCGAACGCCGCGCGTTCGAGGGCGACGAGGGCGAGGAGGTCGGCGGAGCGGGCGTAGCGGATCGTCCGGCGCCCGCCGCGACCGGGGGTCATCGCCCGTCCTGATCGGCCTCATCGGCTTCCGCCGCCGGAGGCAGGGGGACCGGGCGTCGCTTGGGCAGGGTCACTGCCGGGGCCCGCAGGTAGAGCGGGTGAGTGAGGGTGTCCGGGTCCCAGGAGCGGGGGCGATAGAGCAGGGCGGCCTCCGCCAGGGTCGGGCCGGACCAGGCGGGGTCGGCCAGGTCGAGAACCTCGGCGCCGCGCGGGCCCTCCGGGGCGTCGGCGAGCCGGGCCGCTCCGTGGCCGACGACGACGGCCGGCCGATGGGCCGCGACCTGGGCCGGATCGAGGATCGCCGCCTCGCCCGCTCCGTCACCGTCGGTGAAGAGCTGGGTGAACCACTGGCCGCGGAGCGCGTCGACGACGGCCGCAGTCCGGCTGACGGTTCCGCCAGTGCCGCCAGTGTCGCCAGAGGTGACCTTGCTGCGGGCCCCATCCTGGACGGTTCCCCCGGTGTCTTCGGCCCGGGCGGCCCGGACCGCTTGGACCGCCTGGGCCGCGGACACCAGCACCTCGAGCGTGGGGACCGCGGTGGCCGGGGTTCCGAGCGCCTGGTGCAGACCGAAGGCGGTCGCCAGGCCGACCCGGAGCCCGGTGAAGCTCCCCGGTCCGCGCAGGGCGAGGATTCCGTCCAGATCGCGGAGCCCGGCGCCGGCCTCTTCGAGCGCCTCGTCGACCAGCCGCAACAGCGCCTCGGAGGAGCGTCGGAGCTCGACCGAGCGGACCGCCAACGCCTCGCCGCCACGGCCGACCGCGACGCTCACCGTCGGCGACGCGGTGTCCATGGCGAGGAGGAGCGCGCCGGGGCCTGGAGGGGGGGAGGGGCTCACCCGGGCAGTATACTTTCGCGCTCATGCCGAAAGCCGCGACAGTCGAGCTCACCCCCATGCTCCGCCACTATTTGGAGGTCAAGGAGGAGCATCCGGACGCGCTCGTCTTCTACCGGATGGGCGACTTCTACGAGCTCTTCTTCGACGACGCACGCACCGCCGCGCCGGTGCTCGAGGTGACGCTCACCGCGCGCCACAAGGGGAAGGAGAGCGAGGTTCCGATGTGCGGCGTGCCGCACCACGCCCTCCAGACCTATCTCGGGAAGGCGCTCGAGGCCGGCTACAAGGTGGCGATCTGCGACCAGGTGGAGGACCCGGCCGAGGCGAAGGGGCTGGTCAAGCGGGAGGTCACCCGGGTGGTCACCCCGGGGACGCTGTCGGAGCCGACGCTGCTGGAGGGGAAGGAGGACAACCTCCTGGCGAGCGTCGTCTGGCGCGAGGAGGGGGGCTCCGGAGACGGTGCCGAGGCCGGGGCGGGGGCCGGCGCCTTCCTCGACGTCTCGACCGGGCAGTTCTTCGTCCGGCGCTGGCACGACCCCAAGGAGGCGGTCGACGACCTGCGGGTGCTGTCGCCGCGGGAAGTGATCTACCGGGCGGCCGAGGACGGCTCCTCCGACGCCGGTCTGCCGGCCGAGATCGACCAGTGGCTGGGCGGGTTCGCCACCGGGGCGGAGCGCCGCGGCCCCTGCCTCTCCTCCGTCGGGCCCGAGCGCTGGCCGGACGCCCGCCGCGCGGCCGACCTCCTGGAGCGCCAGCTCGGGGTCTCCACCCTGCGCGGGTTCGGCCTGACCGAGGGGGAGCCCGCGGTCGAGGCGGCCGCCGCGGCCCTGGCCTACGCCCGCGACACCCAGCACAGCGAGCTCGACCACGTGCGCCGGCTCGCCGTGCGCGACCAGGGCGAGCGCCTGGTGCTCGACCCGACCACCCTGGCGAACCTGGAGATCTTCCGGACCCTGCGGGAGGGCGGCAAGAAGGGCACCCTGGCGGCGGTGCTCGACCGGACGGCCACCGCGCCTGGTGGGCGGACGCTCCGCGACTGGCTGCGCCGCCCCCTGCGCGACCCCGAGGCGATCGCCCGGCGCCACCGGGCGGTGCGGGTGCTGGTCGAGGACGGCCCGCTGCGGGAGCGCCTGCGGGAGCGCCTGGGCCGGGTCGGCGACCTCGAGCGCCTCTTGTCGCGCGCCGTCCTGGGAAGCCTCACGCCGCGGGAGGCGGCGACGCTCCGCGACAGCCTGGGCGAGCTGCCCGCCCTGTTCGCCGAGCTCGGCGGTGCCGCGTCGGAGGCTTCGGAGCTGCTGGCCGGGCTGGCCGGGGCGGACCCGGTGGCCGGCCTCGCCGCCGAGCTCGGGCGGGTGCTCCAGGAGGAGCCGTCGGCCAAGCTCTCGGACGGCGGCGTCATCGCCGAGGGGGTCGACCCGGAGCTCGACGAGAACCGGTCGCTGGCCCACGACTCGAAGCGCCACATCCTGGCGATGGAGGAGCGGGAGCGGCAGGCGACCGGCATCGGCTCGCTCAAGATCCGCTACAACAAGGTCTTCGGCTACTACGTCGAGGTCACCAAGGCGAACGCCGGCCTGGTGCCGGACCACTACATCCGCAAGCAGACCCTGGTCAACGCCGAGCGCTACATCACGCCGGAGATCAAGGAGCTGGAGGAGCGGGTGCTGTCGGCCGAAGAGCGCCAGCTCGCCCTCGAAGAGCTGCACTTCCGCCGGCTGGTGGCCGAGGTGGTGGCCACCGGGGCGGGCCTCTCCGCCGCCGCCGCCGCCATCGGCACCCTCGACGCCCTCGGCTCGTTCGCCGAGGTGGCGGTCCGCAACCGCTACGTCGAGCCGACCATGGGTGCCGAAGGCGGGCCGATCCGGATCGACGAAGGGCGCCACCCGGTGGTCGAGTCGGCCACCTCGGACGCGTTCGTCCCCAACGACACCGACCTGGACGGCGACGAGGCCCAGATCGTGGTGCTGACCGGCCCGAACATGGGCGGCAAGTCGACCTACCTGCGGCAGGTGGCGCTGATCGTCCTGATGGCCCAGGCGGGGAGCTTCGTGCCGGCCGACGCCGCGGAGATCGGCGTCGTCGACCGGATCTTCACCCGCGTCGGGGCGAGCGACGACCTGGCCCGGGGCGAGTCGACCTTCATGGTGGAGATGATCGAGACCGCCAACATCCTCCACCACGCCACCTCCCAGAGCCTGGTGATCCTGGACGAGGTCGGCCGGGGGACGGCGACCTTCGACGGCCTGTCGCTGGCGTGGGCGATCGTCGAGTACTTGCATGAAGGCCGCTCCGCGGATGGGCAGGAGGGCCTGGGGCGCCCGAAGACGCTGTTCGCGACCCACTACCACGAGCTGACCGAGCTGGCGGCGCTGCTGTCGCGAGTGGTCAACCGGACCCTGTCGGTCAAGGAGTGGGACGACCGGATCGTCTTCCTGCGGCGGGTGGTGCCGGGGAGCGCGGACAAGTCGTACGGCATCCAGGTGGCCCGGCTGGCCGGCCTGCCGCCCAAGGTGCTGGACCGGGCGGACGAGGTGCTGGGGAATCTCGAAGCCCAGGAGTACGACCTGGCCGGCAAGCCGCGGATCGCCCGCGGCAAGCGGGGGCCCAAGGAGGCGAGCCGGCAAGGGCAGCTCGGGCTGTTCACGGCGGCCGAGGAGCTGGCGGCGGAGAAGCTGCGCGCGGCGCCGATCGAGCGGATGACGCCGCTCGACGCGTTGAACTTGCTCCACGAGCTGCGGGAGATGTTGAAAGGGCCGTCGCGGTAGGGAACACCGGCCGGGTGGCGGGACCGGGGCTCCCGGGGGCCGGCTCGCATGGCTCGGCTGCGGGGCGTGGTGCTCGCCTGCGCGAGCGCCCGCGACAGACCGTCCTCCCCTCCGAAGGGTCATCGTGGGCGCGGGCGTCGAGCACCCGCCGGGAGCCCCGGTCCCGCCACCCGGCCTCCCTGCCGAGACGCATCGCCATGGCTTGCCACCTGGATCGCTCCCGACGAACCCTTCGGCGAAGCACGCCGTTCTGAGGGGCGAAGCACCCCCTTCTGAAGGACGGAGCGCCTGGCATTTCGGGGGAGGGGGTAAAGCGATCCGGCGGTCGAGGCCGTTTCGCCGGGGCAGGGAGGTCGATCGGAAGGACCGGGGGCCTCGGCGGGTGCTCGGCGCCCGCGCCCACTGGGGCCGTGCGGAGTGAACGTCCAGCCCGTCGCGGGCGCTCGGGCAGGCGAGTGCAGCCCCCCCGGAGTGTGTTCACACGAGCCGGCCCCCGAGGCCCCCGGTCCTTCCGATCGACCGGAGGTCCCGCGCTCGCTCCCCTTCCGGGAAGCGACGAGGTCAGGCGGCCGTTCTAGAGGAGAAGGAGTCCCGTCAGCTTTCCTGCTTGATCCGTTTCGGATGGACGGCTGAGGGGCGCATCGATCCCACCGATCAGGAGCGCAAACCCATCTCCCAGAAGATCGAAGGCAACACCCACGGCATCAAGACCTCTCAGCGCAAGGCGCTCGAGCGGACGTTCCGCCGGCGCGTCTCTCCCCGCGACGTCGTCTCCCCCGAGCTCGCCCGACACCTGGCCGAAACCTCCCGCGACCTGGGGCGCCAGGTCGGCGTGCTGCTGTCACGCCAGGGCTCGGTCGAAGAGGTGATCGTCGGCGACGCCCACCAGCTCGTCCTGCCGGACATCGGCCGCCTGCGCGGCGGCACCGGCCGCTTCCGCGGGCTGCGCCTGGTCCACACCCACCTGCGCGGCGAGCCGCTGACCCGGGACGACCTGAACGACCTGGCGCTCCTGCGGCTCGACCTGGTGGCGATGGTCGAGGCGACGCAAGAGGGGGGCACCGGCCGCGTCGAGGTCGCCTATCTCGACCCGGCGGAGGTCTCCCGCGAGCACGACGAGGGCGAGACGGCCGGCGATCCGTTCATCCGGGTCGAGGCGCCGGACGTCCACCGGCTCGACCTCGATTTCCAGGAGACGATCCACGCGCTCGAGGCGGAGCTCTCCCGGGCGACCCGGGCGGGCGCCAGCGGCGGCAAGGAGCGGGCCCTGGTGATCGGGGTCGTGCCGGACGACGAGCGGTTCGAGGAGACGGTGGAGCTGGTTCACGCGGCCGGCGTCGAGGTCGCCGGCTCCATGCGCCAGAAGCGCTTCCAGGTCCATCCCAAGACCGTTGTGGGGAAGGGCAAGCTCCAGGAGATCGTCCTCGAAGGGATGCGCCGGCGCGCCACGGTGGCGATCTTCGACATCGACCTCAAGCCCGGCCAGGCGCGCTCGTTCGAGGACGGCACGGGTCTCAAGGCGATCGACCGCACCCAGCTCATCCTCGACATCTTCGCCCAGCGTGCCCGCAGCCGCGACGGCAAGCTCCAGGTGGAGCTGGCGCAGCTCAAGTACTCCCTGCCGCGGCTCACCGCCCGCGACGAAGGCCTCTCCCGGCTGACCGGCGGCATCGGCGGCCGGGGCCCGGGCGAGACCGTGCTCGAGATCGGCCGCCGGCGGATCGACGACCGGATCCGCAAGCTCGAGAAGCAGATCGAGCAGCTTTCGAAAAGCCGGGACGTGCGGCGGAGGCGTCGGCGGGAGTCCTCGCTGCCGGTGCTCTCGATCGTCGGCTACACGAACGCCGGTAAGTCGACGTTGCTCAACGCCATGACCGAGAGCGAGGTCGAAGCGGCCGACCAGCTCTTCATGACCCTCGACCCGACCAGCCGGCGGCTGCGCTTCCCGCGCGAGGGCGAGGTGATCATCACCGACACGGTGGGCTTCATCGCCGACCTGCCCAAGGACCTGGTGACCGCCTTCCGGGCGACTCTCGAAGAGCTGGGGGACGCGGACCTGCTGCTCCACATCGTCGACGGCGCCGACGAGCACCTGGACCAGAAGCTCGGGGCGGTGACCTCTCTGCTCGACGATCTGGACCTGTCGGAGATCCCCCGCCTGGTGGTGATCAACAAGGCCGACCTGCTGCCGCCCGGACAGGCCGAGGCGCTGGCCGCGCGCTACGACGGCGTCGCGGTCTCGGCGCTCCGGCGCCAGGGCTTCGAGGAGCTGATCGCCGCCTCCGAGGCCCGGCTGGAGGCCGAGCGCTCGGTCCTGGCCGGGGCCGACTCCGGGGCTGGCTCCGGGCCCGACTCCGAGGTTGGGATGCCGTGAACCTCCTCCTGCTCGATCCGGGCGAGGTCGGAGCCGGCGGCTCGGTGCGCCTGACCGGCCGCCGGGCGGACCACCTGCGGCGGGTGTTGAGCGTCGCTGCCGGGCGCCGGCTCCGGGCCGGAGTGCTCGGCCGGGGGATCGGCACCGCCCGGGTGACCGCGGTCGGCGGAGTCGATGGGGTCGGCGGAGAGAGGGTCGATCTGATCCTCGAAGGTCCCTGGACCACCCCCTCGCCCCCGCTTGCCGACCTGATCCTGGCTCTCCCGCGACCGAAAGCTCTCCGCCGCATCCTCCGCCTCTGCGCTGCTCTCGGCGTCGGCCGGCTCGACCTGGTCAACGCCTGGCGGGTGGAGAAGAGCTACTTCTCCTCGCCGGTCCTCGAGCCGGCGGCGATCGAGCGCGAGCTCCGCCTCGGCGCCGAGCAGGGAGGCACCAGCCGCCTGCCGGAGGTCGCGGTGCACCGCCTGTTCGTGCCGTTCCTCGAACGGTTCGACTCGGAGCCGCCAGTTCGCCCCCGCCTGCTGGCCCAGCCCGGCGCGTCGCCGCTCGGTCCCTCGGCCCTCTCCGCGTGGGTCGGTGCCTCGACCGGCTCGGACGACGGCCAAGTGGCAGAGCCGGGGTCGACGGGGGCGCCGCCACCGCCGCCACCGTCGGCTCAAGACGGACGCCCGCTCCTCGCCATCGGCCCCGAGGGTGGCTGGATCGAGGACGAGCTCGGCAGCTTCGACCGCGCCGGCTTCCGTCCCGTCTCCCTCGGCCCGTGGATCCTGACCAGCGAGGCCGCGGTCGCCGTCGCGGTCGGCCAGCTTCAGGTGTTGCTCAACCGTTCCTGAACCTTTTCCGGTCGGGGGTGTCTGTTCCTTCAGGCAGCTCACCCCAACCATCGAAAGGCAGGGAACGATGAACCACCCGATCAAGAAGCTCTCGCCGGCGCTCTTCGGCTTCGCCCTGTTCTGCTTCTTCCTCCCCTTCGTCACCATGTCGTGTCCGGGCGGCCGTGCCACGCTCACCGGCGTCCAGCTCGTCACGGGGACCGAGGTGCAGGGGCAGGCGGTCGGCTTCTCGCTGATGGCGGTGCTGGCGTTCGTGGCGGCGGCGATCTCCCTGGCCGTGAGCTTCAACAAGACGCGGCAGGGCTCGTTCGCCGCGGGCCTGATGGGTAGCATGGCGTTCGTCTTCCTGCTGCTCCTCCAGTTGAAGCTGCGGAACGACGCCGCCCAGCAGGGCAACAGCCTCATCGTGCTGGAGTTCGGGGCCGGCTACTGGCTCTCGCTCCTCGGGCTGGCCGCCGGCTCCGCGTCCAGGTTCCTCCTGCTCTCCGGAGCTGTCGGGTCGGTGGCGGAGCAGGGGGCGCCCGCTCCGGTGGACTCAGGGCCGCCGCCGGTGGAGAGAGTCTCCGGGTAGGCGGAGGCAGGGAGGGACGGGTGGCGGAAGCCGCGAGCGGTCGGCGGGGCCGGTGCCCCGGGGGCCGGCTCCCATGAAACGACTCCGGGGCGGGGTGCTCGCCTGCCCGAGCGCCCGCGACCGACGATCGGCACCACGCGTGGCCGACGTGGGCGCGGGCGTCGAGCACCCCCGGGGCCCCCGGTCCCGCCGACCGACCGGTGGTCCCGCCCGCGCACCCCATCCAGGCCCCGGCGGTTCGCCCTGCCCAACGTGCTGCACTAGTGCTACACTCGGACTGGAGGCCTGCCATGCCCGCGACCAACCCACGCATCAGCGCCGTTGTCGACGAAGAGCTTGCCGCCTGGCTGCGGCGCCGCTCTGAGCAGGAGGGACGTTCCGTATCCCTCGTGGTCAGGGAGATCCTGGCCAAGCAGTACGCGGAAGACGAGGAGCGCTTCTGGGCGGCGGAAGGGGAGGAGCGGTTGGAGAGCTTCGACCGGTCGCGCGCCGTGTCTCACGACGACGCGTGGAAATAGGCTGAGCGCCTGTGCCCGGCTTCGCTCTCACCTACCACCCCAAGGTCGTCAGCGAGGACATTCCGAGGCTCGATCCGCCGACGCGGCGCCGCATCCGCGCGTCCATCGAGCGCATGCTGACGGAGCAGCCCGAGCAGCTCGCCAAACCTCTCGCCTACACCCGCGCCGGCCTCTGGTCTCTTCGGGTCGGCCCCTGGCGGGTCGTCTTCACCATGCGTCAGCACGAGCTGTGGGTGCTGCGAATCGGTCATCGCTCCGAGGTCTACAAGAAGCTCGAGTCCCGGCAGCCGCCGTGATCCCGGGGGACTCGAGCGGCCGGACCTTGCTCGGAATCCCGCCAGATCCCGACAGAGACTGTCAGCCGTCTCAGCGCGAAGCGCCCAGCCACTCCTCGTAGAGCACCCGGTACACCCCGTGCCCGTGCTCGCTGAAGGCTTCGAAGTAGCCGGTGAACCAGCCGTCGAGGGCGATGCCGGCGCGCTCGGAGGCGGCGAGGTCGGCGGCGGTCTCGATACCGCCGGTGCGGAGGACGTGGAGCTCCCCGGCCGCTCCGGCTCGGCCGGACGCCTCGGCCGCCTGCGCCGCGGCGCGCGCGAGGGCGAGGGAGGTCTGCTTGAGCGGCCGGCCGCTGACGCCGCCGCCGAAGCTGCCGGTGAAGCGGTCGTAGAGGCGGCGCTCGGCGGGGGCGATGGCGGGGCGCAGGGCGGCGTAGGCGGTGGAGGTGTTGCCGAAGTCGACGCCGGCGTAGCCGAGCTCGCGGAGGAGGGCGACCAGGTGGGGGATCTGGCCCGGGTCGGTGTCGACGGAGAGCTTGACGAGGACCGGCGGGCGGCCCTTACCCGAGCCTGTCTCGGCTGATCCCGTCTCGGCCGATCCCGTTCGGGCCGGTCCTGCCGACCCTGAAGAGGCCAGGAAGCCTTCGGCGATCCGTTCCAGGCGCCGCCGCAGGCCGGTGAGCGGGTCGGCGCCGCTCCGGCCGGCCCCGGCCTGGACCGCCGCGTCCTCCGGATTCTCTGTATTGGGGCAGCTCTCGTTGATCTCGAGGAAGTCGACGCCGGCGTCGGCGTAGCGCTTCAGGCCGTCGAGCAGGCCGGCGATCTGGTCCGCCTCGTCCTCGCCGGGGGAGGCCGCCAGGCTGGCGCCGATCGGGCAGCCGTCGACCCGTTCGTCCCGGACCACCCGCGCCAGCCGCTCGGCGACCGCGGCGTGGCCGTCGTTGGGCAGGCCGAGCCAGTTGGAGGCGGCGCCGGAGCGGGGGTAGGGGGCGAAGGGGCGGGTGACCCCGGCCTCGTGGTTGCCCGGCCGCGGGTGGGCGGTGGTGGTGCCGGCGAGGTAGTAGCCCGCGCCCTGGTTGGCGCAGAGCCGGTACCCCTGGCCGTTCTTGAACATTCCGGCGGCGTTGCCCAGGGGGGAGCGGAAGCGGATGCCCCAGAGGGTCCGGGCGAGCTCCGGCGGCGGCGCGCTCGGCGCGAGCGCCGCCCCTTCGGCGACGAGCTGCTTCAGGAAGCGGTCGCGCCCGGCCGAGTAGAGCCGCGTGGCGAGGCCTCCGGGCAGCCGAACGACCACGGGACGCAGGAGCCGGTCGGTGCGGGCGAGGAGGGCGGAGGGGCGCATTCGCGCGGGTGAGTCTATCGAACCGCGGCGGATCCGGGCCTCGGGATTCGCGCGCGCCGGCACTCGCTGTGCATCGGGCTGGAGCAGACGTGATGAAGAGCCTCGAAACCCTCTGGGAGATCCTCCGCACCATCGTCCGCGAGGCGATCGCCGACCGCCTGACCGCGGAGGCGGCGCGCGCGGCGTACTACTTCTTCCTGTCGCTCTTCCCGGCCCTGCTGGCGATCTTCGCCCTGACCGGGATCTTCGGCGGCGACCGGGCCTTCGAGTGGATCACCGGCCAGCTCCGCGTGCTCCTGCCGGGCGACGCGGCGAGCTACCTCCAGCGTTTCGTCCGCGAGGTGACGGGGGAGACCCGGCCGGGCATCCTTTCGTTCAGCATCCTGTTCACCTTCTGGTCCTCGTCGAACGTCTTCGTGGCGGTCACCGACGGGCTCAACCGCATGTTCGACATCGAGGAGAGCCGGCCCTGGTGGCTGCGCCGCCTGCTCGCGCTGGTGGCTGTCCTCGCCAGCTCCGTGCTGCTGGTGGGCAACGCCGTCGCCCTGCTCTCCGGCCCGCGGCTGCTGGACCTGGTCGGGCTGGGTGATGCCTGGAGGATCCTCCGGTGGCCGCTCGCGACGGTCCTGCTGGTGCTTCTGATGTGGGTGGTCTTCTGGCTGCTGCCGGACCGCAAGCAGCGGGGGGCGGCGCTGCCGGCGCTGATCGGCGCGGGGGTCGGCACCGGGCTCTGGCTCCTCGCCACCTGGGGGTTCCAGGTGTACGTCCGCCACTTCGGCAGCTACGACCGGACCTACGGCATCTTCGGCGGCATCATGGTGCTGCTGGTGTGGCTCTACCTGACGGCGCTGGCGATGCTCGCCGGTGGGGAGGTGGCGGCCACGCTCGAGCAGCGGTGGGACCCGGACTGGGAGGTCGGCCAGCCGCCGCCGCGGGAGGTCAGCTCCCCGCGCTGAGGGTGAGCGCCGGCACCAGGCCCCTGGCGTCACCGCCGGCCTGGAGCGAGACGAGCTGGGCGAGCAGGCCCCAGGTGCTCTTGGTCTCGAGGTCGTCGTCCGGGATGTAGAACCAGTGCCCGCGGTAGGGAACTTCGAGGAAGACGTCGCCGTCGGGCGGCCGCTCGTCGGCCACCCGCACCCGGAAGAAGCCGTCGTAGAGCTCGTTGCCCCAGCTCTCGGTCCGTCCCGGGTCGCCACCGTCGACCGGCGCGGAGGTGGCGACCGCCAGGTGGCGGGTGAGATCCTCGTCCGGCACCTCGACCCCCTGGGAGAGGTAGTAGAGGATGCCCATCAGCGAGCGGGTGACGAGGGGCAGGCCGTGGCCGGCGGCCGGGCCGGGCTCGTCGCCATCGAGCAGCAGGCGGACGGCGTGGCCGGCCGTCCCCCGGGCCTTCGCCTCCGCCTCGGCTTCGGCCTCGGCCCCTTCGGCCGGGACGGCGAACGCCTGGAGCACGGCCTCGGCGTCGTCCGTCACCTTCGACCAGGGGGAGTCGCCGGTGCCGCAGTCGATGTGGATCTCGGCGGCCGGCCGGCCGTAGCGCGGGTGGGAGACCAGCTCCAGGAAGTAGAGGTACTCGTCGTCGTCCGACGCCCGGTGGGGGTCGTGGGAGCCGTCACCCTCGAACCGCACCGCCTCGAGCTCCAGGCGGCCCTGGACTTGGAGGCGGCGGAGCCGGCAGGCGAGGTTGTTGAAGTCGCGGAAGTGGGGGCGGTAGGCGGGGGTCGGTCCGGTCGTGCTGGGCGCGTTCGGGATGCCGACCATGCGGTCGACCGTCAGGCGGAGCACACGCTCGATGCTCCAGCCCGACTGGGGCAGCAGCATCACGTCCTCCAGCCGGATGCGCCCCATGAGCTGCTTGACGAACTCCTCGCCCTGGAGCGGGATGTAATTGACCGTCGGCGTCTCGGAGATGCCGACGCCGCCGCCGGCCGAGGCCTCGTTCTTTCCTCCCCGGACCACCGTCACCGCGCTGCTCGCGGCGCCCGAGAGGTGGTACTGGGTGGTCAGGCTGGTCTCCTGCAGGAAGTACGGCGTGTCCCGGTAGCGCAGCCGCACCAGGTTGAGCAGGAGCTGTTCGTTGGAGGTGCGGGCCAGGGCCTCGTTGTACGGGAACCGGGCCGAACGCACGGCGTGGGAGCCGAAGCTGTTGCAGGCGGTCAGCAGGAGGGCCGGGGTCAGGGCGAGCAGGGCGATCGCGCGGCGGATGGAGCGGCTCATGGGCCGGCTAGCCTACCGCACCGGGAAGGGGCCGCAGGCCCCGCGCGTTGAGGGGTGGGGACCGACGAGCATGACCGTTTCGACGACCGATCCGACCGCCGCGCCGACGACCGTGCCGAGCTCCACGCCGAGCGAGGCCGTCCGGGCGACGCCGCGCGCCCCGACGCCGCCGCTGTCGGTGGCGCCGATGATGGACCGGACCGATCGCCACTTCCGGGCGTTCCTGCGCCGGATCACCCGGCGGAGCCTGCTCTACACGGAGATGATCCCGGTCTGGGCCCTGGCGCACGGGGACGGCGACCGGCTGCTCGCCTACGCGCCGGAGGAGCGGCCGCTGGCGCTCCAGCTCGGCGGCGACGATCCGGTGCTGCTCGCCGCGTGCGCCCGGCGCGCCGAGGATCTGGGCTACGACGAGGTCAACCTCAACGTCGGATGCCCGAGCGAGCGCGTCCAGCAGGGCAACTTCGGCGTCCGGCTCATGGGGCAGCCCGACCGGGTCGCGGAGGCGGTCGCCGCCATGCGCCGGGCGGTGTCGATCCCGGTGACCGTCAAGCACCGGATCGGCTACGACGATCGGGACGGCTACGAGGACATGCTGCGTTTCGTCGACCGGGTCGCCGCCGCCGGCTGCGACCGGTTCACGGTCCATGCCCGCAAGGCCTGGTTGCGCGGGCTCAGCCCGAAAGAGAACCGCAACGTGCCGCCGCTGCGCCACGACGCGGTCTACCGGCTCAAGGCCGAGCGGCCGCTGCTCGAGATCGAGATCAACGGCGGCATCCGCACGGTCGAGGAGGTCGGCGAGCACCTGCGCCGGGGCGTCGACGGGGTCATGATCGGCCGGGCCGCGTACGACGATCCGTACCTGCTGGTGCGGGTCGACCGGGAGGTCTTCGGCACCGTCACTTCCGCCCCGCCGTCGCGCCGCGAGGTGATCGAGGCGATGGTTCCCTATGCCGAACGGGTGCTGGCCGAGGGGCAGTCTCTCCATCACCTGGCCCGGCACATGCTCGGCCTGTTCGCCGGCCGGCCGGGGGCGCGCGCCTGGCGCCGCCACCTGAGCGAAGCGTCGCGCGCGCAGGACGCGTCCCCGCGGGTGCTGCTCGAGGCCGCCGCGCAGGTGCCGGCCGAGGTGCTGGACGAGCGGCCCGCGCCGGGCGCGGGCGCGACACCCCCACGATCCGGCCGGAGCGGGGTGTGACCCCGCCGGCCCTCCCCGCGCCCCACCCGTCGCTCGAACGCTACCGGCCGCTGGTGGAGGACTGGCCGGCCTTCACCTCGGTCCTGGCCAGGGCGCTGCCGACGACGGTCTGGACCAACACGCTGCGGACGACGCCGGAGCGAGCGCGCGAGCTGCTGGCGGCCGCGGGCCACGGGCCGACTCCGCTGGCGTGGAACCGCGGCGCCTTCCGCCTGGCCTCGGACAGCCCGGGGCGGGGCCTGCTGGGCCTGACCGGCATCTACCACATCCAGGAAGAGGTCTCCCTCTTGCCGGTGGTGCTCCTCGACCCCCGGCCGGGGGAGCGGGTGCTCGACCTGTGCGCGGCGCCGGGGGGCAAGACCGCGGGGCTCGCGGTGGCGATGGAGAACCGGGGCACGGTGGTGGCGAACGACGTCGACTGGCGCCGCCTGATCGCGGTCGGCCGCAACCTCGACCGGATCGGCCTGGTGAACGTCGCCACCACCGCCTGGGATGCCGCCAACTTCCCCGAGGGCGGCGGCCTCTACGACCGGGTGCTGGCCGACGTGCCGTGCACCTGCGAAGGGACCTCGCGCAAGAACAGCGGCGTGCTCGCCTGGGGCGGGGACGAGGAGCGGCGCCGGACGGCGGCCGTCCAGACCGCGATCCTGCGCAAGGCGGTCCGCCTGTGCCGCCCCGGCGGCCGGATCGTCTACTCGACCTGCACCTACGCGCCGGAGGAGAACGAGGCGGTGGTCGACGCGGTGCTCCGGGAGGTCCGCGCGGCGGAGGGACGCCGGGGGGACGACGCTCTCCGGGTGATCGAGGCGCGGGTCGCGGGGTTTGCCGGCGCGCCGGGGCTGACCGCCTGGGACGGTGTCCGGTTCGACCCGTCGCTCGCCGGCTGCCTGCGGGTCTGGCCCCACCTCCACGACACCGGTGGCTTCTTCGTCGCGGTCCTCGAGCGCGGCGGCGCTGGCGGAGCAGCCCGCCCTGGCGGATCGGAGGCGGCCGAACGCGATCCCGGCGGCGGGAGAGTCTACGCCTTCGAGGAGGTCGACCGGGAGCGCTGGCTCGGCCCGCTGATCGAACGGTTCGGCTTCCTCGACGAGACGTTCGACGGCCTGCGCCTGGTACGCCACGGCGCCAAGACGCTGGCCCTGGTGTCCGCGGATCTCGCGCCGCCGGCCCAACCCGCGCCCGTCTCCTACGGGCTGGCCGTGCTCCACGCCGGCATGCGCGACCCGAAGCTGACCACCGCCGCCGCCATGGCGCTCGGTGGCCGGGCGCGGCGCAACGTCCTCGACCTCGGCGAGAGCCTCGACGACGCAACCGGGCGGCAGAGGGCGGAGGCGTACGTGGCGCGGGGCGACCTGACCGTCTCCCCGCGGGAGGCGGAGGCGATGACCGGCGCCGGCTACGCCCTGGTGCGCTGGGCCGGCGCGACGCTGGGCGTCGGCTGGTTCCGGCCCGCGGAGGGCGGCGGCGGCTCGCTCCGGAGCCTCTTCCCCAAGCGGTGGAGCTGAGTTGACCCATCCGAGGCGAACGGTGGTGCGACGGCAGGAGGGGTGGTGGATCGCGGCCCTGGCGGCCTCGGTCGCCGTGCCCGTCGCTTCGCCCTGGCTCGGCACCGCCCGCGCCCTCCTCGAAACCCGGCTCGGAGGCTCGTACGCGGACGCCCTGGCGATCGGGCTGATCGCGGTGGGCGGCGCGGCGTTCGTGGTCGCGGTGGCGTCGATCCGGACCCGGCGGGCCGTGCGCTACGGGCTGCTGGCGGCGGCGCTGGCGCTGGTCGCCCTGGAGACGCTCCTCTGGGGGGAGGGCATCCGGAGGATCGACCTGGTCGAGCGGGTCCACCTGGTCGAGTACGCCGCGATCGCGCTGCTCTACTCCAAGGCGTTCGAGGCGCGGGTCCGCGACTTCGCTCTGCCGCTGCTGGCGATCCTGGCCGCGACCCTGGTCGGGATGGCCGACGAGACGATCCAGTCGATCAGCCCGGTGCGGGTCGGCGACATGCGGGACGTGCTGCTGAACGGCTGGGCGGCGGCGATCGGAGCGCTCTTCGCCCTCGCGCTGGCGCCTCCGCGGCATTTCGCTCTCCGGCCGCGGCCGGCGTCGGTCCGAGCGTTGCGCCGGCTGGCTCTGGTCGTCCTGGTCGCCGGCGCCGCGCTCTTCTCCCGAATCGGCGTGGGCACCGTGATCCACGATCCGCGGGCCGGGGTGTTCGTCTCCACCTACAGGCCGGCGGAGCTGCTGGAAGTCCGGGACGAGCGCGCCCGGCGGTGGCGGACCGCTCCGCCCGGGCCGTTTCGCCCGCTCGGCCTCCAGGACGACTTCCTGACCGAGGCGGGCTTCCACAAGGCGACCCGCGACCGGGCGGCGGCGTCCGGGGCGGCGCGCCAAGCGCTGTTCGAGAACCGGATCCTCGAGCGCTGGTACACGCCGTACCTGGCGCTCCACTCGTTCGAGACCGGAGACCCCAACCGCTGGTCGCCGGCGATGCACGCCCGGATCGAGGCCGCCGCCCGCCGGGGCGCGCCCTCGGGGTCGACGGTGCTGCCGGGGCCGTACCGCAGCCCGGTGCTGGCCACCCGCCTCCTGCCGGTGCCGCGGAGCCTGCTGTGGGCGGTGGTCGCGGTCGGCGCGGCGGCCCTCTGGTGGGGTGGCCGGCTCCTGGAGCAACGGCTCGCGCGGCCGGGCGACGGGGCTGTGGCTGGGGCTGTGGCCGGGGCTGCGGGGGCGTCTCAGGAGGGGCCGCTGCTGCTAAGGTGAGGGGGCCGGCGGGCCGCGGCCGGCCTTTCTTGGCCTTCCCTGGGCCGCCCTGACCCGGCTGAGAATACGGCGCCGCCCGGGCCGTGGCCGAGGAGCCAGAGCAGGTGGTCGATCTGCTCCGTTTCGTGATCCGGGGGGAGCTCCCCGGCTGAGCCGCGTCCCGGCTCCCGACCTCTCAGGTGACCGCCGACCGCCTGCCAAACTCCGGCCGCCGCCACTCCTCTTCGGCGAGGATCTCGCGCAGGTGGGCGACCGCGTCCCAGATGTCGACGAACCGCAGGTAGAGCGGCGCCAGGCCGAAGCGGAGCACGTCCGGGGCCCGGAAGTCGCCGATGACGTCGCGGGCGATCAGCGCCTGGACGATGGCGTAGCCCTCCGGGTGGCGGAGCGAAACCTGGCTGCCGCGGCGGCCGGCCTCCCGCGGGCAGGCGACCTCGAGCCCACCGTCCTTCAGCCCACCGTCGTCTAGCCAGGGCGCACACTCCTGCTCGACCAGGTCGAGGAAGAGCTGCCCGAGGGCGACCGACTTCTCCCGGAGCGCCGACAGCTCCACGTCGGCGAACAGGTCGAGGGCGGTGTCGAGGGCGGCGAGGGAGAGGACCGGCGGCGTGCCGCAGAGGAAGCGGGCGATGCCGTCCGCCGGCCGGTAGTCGGGCGAGAAGGCGAACGGCTCCGCGTGGCCGAGCCAGCCCTGGAGGGGGGAGCGGATCGCCTGCTGGTGGCGCCGCGCGACGTAGACGAACGCGGGTGCCCCCGGCCCGCCGTTCAGGTACTTGTAGCCGCAGCCGACGGCGAGATCGGCGCCCGCGCCGCCCAGGTCGACCTCGAACGCCCCGGTCGAGTGGGCCAGGTCCCACAGCATCAGGGCCCCGGCGGCGTGCACCCTCTCGGTCACGCGGGCCAGGTCGTGGCGCGCGCCGGTCCGGTAGTCGACCTGGGTCAGCATGACCACCGCCACGTCGTCGTCGAGCGCCCGTTCCAGGGAGCCCAGGTCGGCCGGGTCGGGCGCTTCGATCCGGCGCATCCGGGTGCCGGTGCCGGCGCTCTCGCGCAGGCGCGCCAGGCCGTCGGCCACGTAGAGGTCGGTGGGGAAGTTGTCGCGCTCGGAGACGATGACGTTCCGTCCGGGGCGGAGC
This sequence comes from uncultured Acidobacteriota bacterium, assembly GCA_963843755.1. Classification (GTDB taxonomy): domain Bacteria; phylum Acidobacteriota; class Thermoanaerobaculia; order Multivoradales; family DATKCC01; genus CAWJLS01. Next base: position 141,143 of record CAWJLS010000003.1, on the reverse strand, counting down.
TCGAGGGCGCCCGCCAGGAGCTTGAACAGGTCGACCGAGGTCGAGTCGGCCACCGCCACCTCGCCCGGCTCGGCACCGATCAGCGGCGCGATCTTGTCGCCCACCCGGAGCGGCAGGTCGATCCAGCCGTGGACGTTCCAGGAGCGGATCAGGTCGCGGCCCCACTGGCGGTCGACGACGTCGGCCAGGCGCTCGCGCACGGCCCGCGGCAGGGGGCCGAGGGAGTTGCCGTCCAGGTAGACGAGCCCCTCGGGCAGGTCGAACCGGTCCCGGAAGGCGCCGAGCGGGTCCCGGCGGTCGCGGTCGAGGCAGGCGGTGCGGTCGATCATGGCTCGGTGGGCTCCGTCGGGGAAGATCGAGTGGCCCGGGTCTCGGGGGCGTGGTGGAGAGCGGCGCCCGGGCCGAGCGCGTCACGGAGGAAGCGGCCGACCCGCTCGATCGCCTCGTCGCCCTCGGGCACCATGCCGGCGAACATCTGCCAGCCGTGGACCATCTCCGGCCAGACCTCGAGCTCCACCGGCACGCCCGCCGTCTCCAGGCGCTCGGCCAGCCGGGTCGCATCGGACAGGAGCACCTCCGCGTCGCCCACCTGGATCAGGGTCGGCGGCAGGGGGCGGAGGTCGGCGTAGAGCGGTGACAGGCGCGGGTCGACCAGGTCCGCGCCGTCGGCGTAGAGGCCGGCCATCTCCTCCAGGGTCCGCCGGTCGAACAGCGGGTCGGCGGCGGCGCGGGTGTCGAGGCTCTCGCCGGTGCACGCCAGGTCGGTCCAGGGGGAGAGGCAGACCAGGGCGGCGGGCCGGGGGGGGCGATCCGGCCGGTCTCGAGCCGGCGCGCATCGGGACGGAAGGCCTCGGGAGAGCCGGCGCCGGCCGCGCGGCCGGCGGACGGCGAAGCCAGGGCCGCGAGCGCCGCCAGGGCGAGCCCGCCGCCGGCCGAGTCGCCGATCACCGCGACGCGTCCGGCCTCCACGGGGGGGGCGACCCCGGACGTGGAGCCGCTCGGGCCGGCCGGCGTGGCCGAGCCGCCCAGCACGGCGGCGAGGACCGCCCGGGCGTCGTCGAACGCCGCGGGGAAGGGGTGCTCGGGGGCGCGCCGGTAGTCGACCTGGAGCACCCGGGCCCCGGCGGCGGCCGCCAGGCGGGCCGCGAGCGGCCGGTGGCTCGCCAGCGAGCCGCTGACGTAGCCGCCGCCGTGGAAGAAGACCAGGGTCCTCTCGGCGCCCTGAGCGTCCGCGGCGGGCGCCGTCTCCTCGGCCTCCCCGGAGCGGACCCACTCGCACGGCACACCGCCGACGAGGGCCGGCTCGGTCCGGAACGGCCCCGGCTCCGGGAGGATGCCGACGAACGCCTCGAGCTCCCGGCGCGAGGTCTCCGGGTCGGTGAACCGGCGTCCGGAGCGGGTGCGGAAGACGGTGCGGAGGGTTTTGAAGCCGGTGCTGGGCACGGTGGGTCGGGGGTCGGTGCGGACGGGCGAACCGCGCGAGACTATCAAGTCCGGAGGCCCGAGCCCGGGGCGAGGCCACGGTGGGGGAGGGCCGGGTAGGATCGAGACCGATGAGCCCGAACCTCGCCCCTACCGCCTCCGCCTCGGTCGCCGCCTCGCCTTCGTCGTCGGGCCTTCTGCCCGTGCGCTACGCGCGCCGGAGGGAGCTGATCGAAGGCCGCCTGGTACGCCGGTACAAGCGCTTCCTCGCCGACGTCCGGATCGGCTCCGGCCCGTCGAGCGAGGTCGTCACCGCCCACTGCGCCAACACCGGTGCCATGGAAGGGCTGACCCGCCCCGGTCTCCGGGTCTGGATTGCCCGCGCCACCAACCCCCAGCGCAAGCTCGCCTGGGACTGGGAGCTGGCCGAAGGCCCCGCGGAGCTCGGCGGCCGCATCTTCGGTGCCCACACCGGCGTGCCCAACCGCCTGGTCCGGCGGCTCCTGGAGGAGGGGCACCTGAACCGGATGCTGGGCTGGCCGGAGCCGCCCGACGAGCTGGTCCCGGAGCGGCGGTACGGGGAGCGCTCGCGGATCGACTTCTGGCTCCGGAGCGGCCGGACGGAGACCTTCCTTGAGGTCAAGAACTGCCACCTCGTCTACCCCGACGGCCGCGCCTACTTCCCCGACGCCGTCTCTGCCCGCGCCGCCAAGCACCTCGAAGAGCTCGCCGCCGTGGCCCGCGCCGGCCACCGGGCGGAGGTCCTCTTCGTCTGCCAGACCGGCCCGGTCGAGGCGGTCCGCCCGAGCGACCTCCACGACCCGACCTTCGCCGCCACCGCCCGCCGTGTCGCCGCCGAAGGAGTCCGCTTCCGGGCGCTCACCGTCACCAACACGGTCGAGGAGGTCGTCGTCGAGGGCGAAGTCCCCGTCGATCTGGAGCCGTACCCGACCGACGAGATCGAGCGCTGGCGCACCAGGCTGCGAGAGGGCGGCTAACCTCTCCAGCCCGATCGACTCAAGCCCGATCGACCGGGAAGGCCAACACCTCGTCGATCGACTCCGCCCCCGCGGCGAGCATGACCAGCCGGTCGAACCCGAGCGCCACACCGGCGCAGTCGGGCATCCCCGCCTCCAATGCCGCCAGCAGATGCTCGTCGATCGGCGGCTCGGGGAGTCCCCGCTCCCTTCGTAGCGCCAGGTCGTGCTCGAAGCGGCGCCGCTGCTCGGCGGGGTCGGTCAGCTCGTGGAAGCCGTTGGCCAGCTCGACGCCGTCGATGAACAGCTCGAAGCGCTCGGCGACGGCGGTGCCGTCCGGTTCCCGGCGGACCCGGGCGAGGGCTGCCTGGCTGGCGGGGTAGTCGAGCAGGAAGGTGAGGCCGCCGGAGCCGAGCCGCTCCTGGACCGCCGTCACCATCAGCAGGTCGAGCCAGGCGTCCCGGTCGTCCCCCAGGTCGGGCAGCGAAGCCGACGCCGCCTCCCGGGCCGCCTCGGCGAGGCGCTCGACGGGATCGGTCAGCGGATCGACCCCCGCGTAGCGCCGGAAGGCGTCCCGGTAGGTCAGCCGCTCGGCCGGTCTCTCCTGGCGGCCCAGGGTGGTTGCGATCAGCGCTTCGACCTCGTCCATCAGCCGGTGGTGGTCGAACCCGGGCCGGTACCACTCGAGGAGCGTGAACTCCGGGTTGTGCCGGCGGCCGGATTCACCGTCGCGGAAGGCCCGAGCGAGCTGGTAGATCGCCCCGGAGCCGGCCGCCAGCAGCCGCTTCATGGCGTACTCGGGCGAGGTCTGGAGGTAGAGGGCGCGGTCGCCGCAACGGGTCGCCAGGGAGGCGAGGTGGGGGTCGGTGGCCGCGGCGCCCGCGAGGCAGGGGGTCTCTACTTCGAGGACGCCGCGTTCGGCGAAGAAGGCGCGGGTCGCGGCGAGCAGGGCGGCCCGCACGCGCAACGCCTCCGGGCTCGCTGTCGGCTGCCAGAGGCGCCAGGGCCGGCCGGACCCCGCGGCCCGGGTCGAATCGCCCACCTACTCTTTGGCGCGGGAGATGTACTCGCCGGTGCGCGTGTCCACCTTGATCAGCTCGCCCTCGGCGATGAACAGGGGCACCTTGACGACCGCGCCGGTCTCCAGGGTCGCCGGCTTCGAGCCGCCGCTCGAGGTGTCGCCACGCACGCCCGGGTCGGTCTCGACGATGGTCAGGATGACGTGGTTCGGCGGCTCGACCGAGATCGGGCGGCCGTTCCAGAGGGTGACCGAGACCGTGTCCTGCTCCTTGATCCACTTGGCCGCATCGCCCATCGCGCTCTCGCCGATCGCGTGCTGCTCGAAGCTCTCCGGGTCCATGAAGTGCCAGTTCTCGCCGTCGCTGTAGAGGTACTGCATCTCCGTCTCGTGGACGTCGGCGCCCTCGATGCTGTCGCTCGACTTGAACGTGACCTCCTGGACGCGCCCGTCCAGCAGGTCTTTCGCCTTGACCCGGACGAATGCCTGGCCCTTGCCCGGCTTGACGAAATCGAGATCGACGATGTTGTGGGGGTCGCCGTCGAGCAGGATCTTCAGTCCGTGCTTGAGCTGGTTCATGCTGTAGCTTGCCATGGATGTCCTCGCTGGTGCCTTGAAAGTGCAGACTCTTGCTGTGAGACTCGAACCCAGATGATATCGCGTGCCCCCGCCCCGAATTCAACGTCTTCCGGACCGGCTTCGGCGTCCGGGCCGGCGCCCGGCCGTTCGTCGGCCGGGGACGCGTCGGCGGACGGCGGCTCCGCCGTGGCGCCGTGGCAGCGCGCTCTCGCGGAGGCGGTGACCGACCCGGAGGAGCTGCTCGGGCTGCTCGGGCTCGACCCGGAGCGTCTGCCCGGCGGCGCGGCCGGGGCCCGGCGGGCGGCGGCGCTGTTCGGGCTGCGGGTCCCCCGGGGCTACGTCGGGCGCATGCGCCCCGGCGACCCGGACGACCCCCTGCTGCGCCAGGTGCTACCGCTGGGGGTCGAGGCCGAGCCGGCGGTGGGGTTCACGACCGACCCCCTGGCCGAGGCGGCCGCCACCGCGGAGCCGGGGGTGCTGCGCAAGTACCGGGGCCGGGCGCTCCTGGTGGTGACCGGTGCCTGCGCGATCCACTGCCGGTACTGCTTCCGGCGCCACTTCCCGTACGGGGAGAACCGCCCCGGCGCATCCGCCGCCGCCGCCATCGCCGGGGCCGGCGGGCGGCGGGACGGCCGGGCGGGCTGGGGCGCGGCGCTCGACGCCCTCGCCGCCGACCCGACGGTGGAGGAGGTGATCCTCTCCGGCGGCGATCCGCTGGCGGTCTCCGACGAGCGGCTGGAGGAGCTGGCGCGCGGCATCGCCGCGATCCCCCACGTGCGCCGCCTCCGGGTCCACTCGCGCAACCCGATCGTCCTGCCCGAACGGATCGACGACCGGCTCCTGGCCTGGCTCGCGCCGCCGGCCGGCTCGGGACGGGGCGGACCGTCGCGCCGGCTCGACCCGGTCGTGGTCGTTCACGCCAACCACGCCCGGGAGATCGACGGCGCGGTGGCCGAGGCCTTGGACCGCCTGCGCGCGGCCGGGGTGACCGTGCTCAACCAGTCGGTGCTCCTGGCCGGGGTGAACGACTCGGTCGAGGCGCTGGAGGAGCTCTCTCGCGCGCTGTTCGCCGCCGGCGTCCTGCCGTACTACCTCCACCTGCTCGACCGGGTCGCCGGGGCGGCCCAGTTCGAGGTGCCGGAGGCGCGGGCGCGGTCGCTGGTGGGGGAGCTGGCGGCGCGTCTCTCCGGGTATCTCGTGCCGAAGCTGGTGCGCGAGGTCCCCGGGGCGCCGGCCAAGGTGCCGGTGGCGCCGCTGCTGCCGGCCGCGGCCGGCCGGGCTCACTCCGACCGCTGAGGCCGCCGGCGCGCCCGCGGGCCCTGTCCTTTTCCGGGTGTCTGTCGCCGCTCGGTGGGCGGGTTCAGTCGTCGTCAGTCGTCGTCAGTCGTCGTCGCGGTGCCGCCTGCGTCTGCGCCGGCGGGGGCCGATGCCCGCCTGGACGGCGATGCCGACGATCACCAGGATGACGAAGGCGAGGAGCGAGGTGTTGGGCTCCAGGTGGAGCCCTTCGGAGATCAGGGCGGCACCGACGAGCGACGAGAGCACGATCAGGGCGGTCTCGAACAGCCACAGGGCGAGCACCGAGCAGAGGACGCCGGCGATCAGCACCAGCACGAGCCCCGGCGCGGACACCGAGCCGCTGCCGCTGACGGTGCCGATCGCCACGTAGCAGCCGAACAGGAAGCCGGCCAGGCCGACGGCCACCCTCTGCAGGAAGATCGCCAGCACGATGCCGGCGAGGCCGGCCAGCACGGCCACGATCAGCTCCAGCCCCTCGGTCTGCGCTCCCAGGTAGCGCTCGGCGAGCTGATAGGCGAACAGGAAGCCGAAGACGCCGACCACGAGCCAGAAGATTCGCCGGCCGGCCAGCAGGAGGGAGAGGCCGAAGAGCAGGGCGACGAGGGGGCCGCCGGGGAGGTCGAACGGGAGGAGCTGAGGCATGGTCCGGATATGGTAGCCCACCGTCTCCGCGGTCTCCATGGGATAATGGGGAACGATGCATACCGGAGCGATTCCCCAACACGCAGTCGAAACCACCGAAGTCTCCTTCAGAACCCTCGGCCTGAGCGGGCCGCTCGTCGAGACTCTCGACCGGATCGGTTTCGAGCACCCGACGCCGATCCAGGCGGACGTGATCCCGGACGCCCTGACCGGCCGTGACATCGTCGGCCTCGCCCAGACCGGCTCGGGCAAGACCGCGGCGTTCGTGCTGCCGATGGTCGAGCGCCTGCGCCACGGCGGGGGGATCCACGGGCTGATCCTCTCTCCCACCCGCGAGATCGCCCTCCAGACCAAGGCCTTCCTCGACCTGCTCGGGGAGGATCGCCACCTCAAGAGCGCCTGCCTGATCGGCGGGGTCAAGTACGGTCCCCAGCTCGACGAGCTGCGCGCCAAGCCGGACATCGTCGTCGCCACGCCGGGCCGCCTGCTCGATCACGAGGAGCGGCGCACCGTGCGGCTGGACGGCGTCCAGGAGCTGGTGATCGACGAGGCCGACCACATGCTCGACTTGGGCTTCCTGCCCCAGGTCCAGCGGGTGCTCGAGCGGCTGCCGCGGGACCGGCGGACGATGCTGTTCTCGGCCACCATGCCGGAGCCGGTCGAGCGCCTCGCCAACCACTTCCTCCACGACCCGATCCGCGTCGACCTGCGCCCGGGGACGCGCGCCGCCCAGGGGATCGAGCACCGGCTCTACCTGATCGATTCCGACGACAAGAAGGACCTGGTGATGGCGCTGCTCCGGCAGGAGACCGGCAGCACCCTGGTCTTCACCCGGCGCAAGATCGACGCCGAGTGGCTGTCGAAGGCGCTCGAGCGCGAAGACTTCGAGGTCGAGCGGATCCACGGCGACCTCTCCCAGAAGCAGCGGGTCAAGGCCCTCTCCGGCCTGCGCCAGGGCGACCACCGGATCCTGGTGGCGACCGACGTGGCCGCCCGGGGGATCGACATCCCGGTGATCGAGCACATCATCAACTTCGACATGCCGGAGAGCGTCGAGGATTACATCCACCGCGCCGGGCGGACGGCCCGCGGCACGGCGGAGGGGGCGGTCTCGTCGATCGCCACCTGGCGGGACAAGCCGCTGATCCGGGAGATCGAGAAGGCGCTCGGCGAGCAGCTTCCACGCCTGGAGGCGGCCGGGGTGGAGGCCTACAAGGAGCTCCGCACCCGGCGCCCCATGGGCGACCTGAAGAAGGGGAAGAAGAAGATCCGGCGCAAGCTGTAGGCGGCGCGCGTCGCGACCGCCCCGCTGAGCTTGCCGGGACCGGACCTCATCGGCCGGGTCATCTCCTGCGCCGCGGGCGCCGCTCGGGGGTGGCGTGGGCGGGGTCGTCGGGCCAGGCGTGCTTGGGGTAGCGCCCGGCCAGCTCCTTCCTGATCTCGCGGTAGGTCCGCTCCCAGAAGCCGGCCAGGTCGTCGGTCACCTGCTGCGGGCGCATGTTGGGTGCCAGCAGGTGGAGCAGCACGGGCACCCGCCCGCCGGCCACCCGCGGGGTCTCGCCCAACCCGTACATCTCCTGGATGCGCACCGCCAGGACCGGCGGCTCCTCGCCGTCGTAGCGCAGGCGGATCTTGCTCCCCGACGGCACCTCGATGCGCTCCGGCGCTTCGTGCTCGAGGGCGGCCAGGAGCCGGTGGCTCAGCGTGCCTCGCAGGACGTCGAGGAGCGGCGCCCGGCGGAGCTCGGCGAACGAGCGCCGGCCCGCGGCGAGCGCCGGCAGCAGGTCCCGGAGCGCCCCGTCGTCCATCGCCGGCAGGCCGAGCTCCGGGTGCCGGTGACGGAGGAAGCGGATCCGCGCCAGGAAGCCGGCGACGGCAGGGTCGTCCAACGGCAGGGCGGCGTCCAGATCCTCCTCCGCCGCCTCGGCCAGGACGGCCGCCGCCGCGCCGTCGTCGGCCACCGGAACCTCCCGCTCGTCGAGCACCAGGTCCTCGAAGCGGGTGATGCGCGCCGCCACCACCCGCTGCCGGTCGCCGTCGAAGCGCACGGTGGTCTCGGTCGTCACCCGGTCCGCCGGCAGCCAGCCGCGCTCGACCCCGGAGGCGAGCCGCACCAGCGCCTCCGCATGGACCCCGGGACGGCCGGCGTCGAGATCGACCGCCACGAACAGCTCCGGATGGAGGACTCCGCTCTCGGGCGCCAGGACGACGCCCCGGCCGCCGACCATCACGCCCTGGCGCCCTCCCGGCGCCCGCCGGCGGACCAGGCGGTCCGGGTGGGCGGCGAAGATCGCCTCGAGCAGCGCCGTCTCACCCTCCGCACCGTCGCTGTCGGGTGCCTCGGGCTTCTTCCGGCCGGCGGCGGCGATCGCTTCGCCGGCCAGCGCCGTCGAGGCGAGCGACACCAGCCGGTCGCGCACGGCGAGGACGAACCGGGCGGCCGCCGGACGCAGGCGGAAGCGTTCGAGCAGCGGGTGCCCCCACGGCTCGCGGCCGGTGCGGGCGAACGCCTCGAGCACCTCCAGGCGGTCGAGGAGGTCGGAGCGGGTGGCGTGGACCGGGCCCCTGTCGGTGCCGCGGCCGTCCCCGTCGAGCCGCCGGAAGGGGGGCCGTTCGGAGAGCATGGCGGCGGCCAGGGCGGCGCTCCCGGTCCGGCCCCGCCGGTGGCCGGCGATCAGCAGGCGGGCCAGGCGTGGGTGGACCGGCAGGCGGGCCATGGCCCGGCCGAGGGAGGTCAGGCCGTGCTCGTCCAGGGCGCCGAGCCGGCCGAGCAGGGCCCGCGCCGCCGACAGCACCTCGTCCGGCGGCCGGTCGAACCAGGAGAAGGCCGCGAGGTCGGTCTCGCCCCAGGCGAGCAGCTCGAGCACCGCGCCGGAGAGCTCTACCCGCAGAACCTCCGGCCGGTCCTCGGCGGCCAGGGTCGCGTGCTCGACCTCGGGCCAGAGGCGCAGGCAGACCCCCGGCTGCTCCCGGCCGGCGCGGCCGGCCCGCTGGTCGGCCGAGGCGCGGCTGATGCGGGCCAGCTCCAGCCGGTTGAGCCCCGAGCCCGGGTCGTGGACCATCCGCCGGGCGAGGCCGGTGTCGACCACCGCGGCGATCCCCTCGACCGTCACCGAGCTCTCCGCGACGTTGGTGGCGAGGACCACCTTGCGGCGTCCCCGCGCCGGGTCCGACCGCCGGAGCGCCGCGTCCTGCTCGCCCAGGGGGAGCGAGCCGTGGAGCCGGACGAGGTCGATGCCCGCCCTGGCCGCGAGCGGGCGCAGCTCCTCCTCGGTGCGGGCGATCTCTCCGACCCCGGGCAGGAAGACCAGCAGGTCGCCGGCGGTCTCCGGCAGCAGGCTCTCGACGCCGGCCGCCGCCGCCCGGGCGATCTCGCGGGGCCCCCGGGCTGGCGCACCGGCCGGACCGCCTCGCGTCGGCGACCCGGCGGCGTAGCGGACGGTGACCGGGTGGAGGCGGCTGCCGGTCTCGATCACCGGCACGGGCTTGTCCCGGTCGCCCGGGTCGTCCGTGCCGTTCGACTCGCCGAGGCGGGCCGAGCGGGCCAGGTAGCGGGCCGCCGCCTCCGGGTCGAGGGTCGCCGACATCAGCAGCACGTCGAGGTCGTCCCGGACTTCGCGCCGGACCCGCTGGAGCATCCCGAGGGCGAGGTCGGCCTGGAGGCTCCGCTCGTGGAACTCGTCGAAGATCACCAGGGCGACCTCTTCGAGGAACGGGTCGGCCTGGAGCCGCTGGATCAGGATGCCCTCGGTGACGAACAGCAGCCGGGTGCGGCGGCTCGCCTTGCGGTCGAGGCGGACGTGGTAGCCGACCTCGCCGCCCAGGGTCCAGCCGCGCTCGTCGGCGATCCGCTGGGCGGCGGCCCGGGCGGCGAGGCGGCGCGGCTCGAGCACCACCACCTGGCGCTCGCCGTCCGGGGCGCGGCGGTGGCGGGCCGCGAGCAGGGCCGGCGGCACGCGGGTGGTCTTGCCCGACCCGGTCGGCGCGCGGAGCACGGCCGCCCCGCGTCGGTCGAGGGCGTCGGCGAGGTCGCCGAGGACGGAGTCGACGGGCAGGGGGGCGAGCGGCATCGCGCCTATCGTCCCACGCGCCTCGCTCCGCGCGCCCACGTGCCGGATCGACCGGCTCGCGGAGGGGGGAGTCCCGATACACTGGCGCGGCGATGCACACCCGGTTCGAGAGCGCGGGCGAGAGGCTGGTCCTGGCCTTCGTCGACATCGAGGCGGTGACGGCTTTCCTGGAGAGCGCAAAGAGTCAGGAAGGGTTCCTGGCGCAGTTGCCGGGCGAGGCGGCCGCCCTGGGCCGCGGCCGCGAGCTGACGGTGGCGCTCGAGGCGGCCGGCGGGTTCGAGATGTCGTTCCACGCCTCCGTCCTCCACGTCTTCGGTCCGGTGGGCAGCGACGGCGAGGTGACGGCCGCCCTCCAGCGGACCGACTGGGGGCCGGCCAAGGACGCCGAGGCACGGCGCAAGCTGGAGGCCGCGCGCGGCGACACGGCGGACGGCGACGGTGCCCAGGGGGAGTCGCTGGGCGCGTCGCCGATCTTCCGCATCCAGAAGATGACGCCGCCGGAGAAGGCCCGGCTCGCGCGCAAGGCGAACCGGACGGAGCGCCAGATCCTGCTGCGCGAGACGTCTCCCCAGGTGACCATGGCCCTGCTCACCAATCCCCATCTCGAGGCGGACGACGTGGTCCAGATCGTCAAGTCGCCCTACACGCCGGGTGGGGTGCTCAAGCGGGTCGCCGGCGACCGGCGCTGGCTGTCCAGCCCCGACGTGCGCCAGGCGCTGGTGCGCAACCCGCAGACACCGACGCCGCTCGCGATCCGGATTCTGCCGGGGCTGCCGACGCCGGTGCTCCAGGCGCTGGCCCGGACGGGAGAGGCCCGGGAAGATCTCAGAAAGGCGGCGCTCAAGCTGTACTTGAAGAGGACCGGCAAATAGGCGCAGAGAGATTCGCGCATCCGTGCGTTGCGGCGGCCCGACCGGTGTGGCACCATGCGCCCTCCCGTGAGTGCCTCTAACGGTCCGACCGTCGACCGCTCCGACCCGCACGGCCTGTGGGCACGGCTCTGGAACCGCCCCGAGCCTCAGCTCAGCGACGCCGGCTTCCACGGCGAGATGCTCGTCGCCGGGGTCCGGCTGTTGGTGGTCGTGATCCTGGTCTACATTCCGGCGAACGAGTACCTCGGGAAGGGCTTCGAAGTCGGCGCCACCCACCGCGATCCCCGCGCCCTGCTGACCGCCGCGGTGGCGGCCCTGGTCGGATCGCTGCTGGTCTACTCGGCGGTCAACCGCAACTGGGGCCGCTCCTGGATCGGCTTCGCCAGCAGCATGCTCGACGTCACGCTGGTGAGCGGCCTGCTGGCAGTCTTCTTGATCCTCGATCGCCCCCACGAGGCGGTCAACAACGCGATCATCTTCCCGGCCTACTTCCTGGCGATCGCCGCCACCGCCCTGCGCTACGACTCGCGGGTCTGTCTGGTGACCGGCTCCCTGGCCGTCGCCGAGTACGGCTGCATCGTCTACCTGGCGCAGCACTTCTGGGACCTGGCGGACCCGTCGTTCGCGCCGTTTCGCCACGGCATGTTCTCGTGGGACGTCCAGATCGCCCGCCTGGTGGCGCTCGCGGTGGCGACGGCGCTCGCCGCGACCAGCGTCGTCCGTGCGCGCGAGCTGCGCACCATGTCGTCGCGGGACCGGTTCACCGGCCTGCTGAACCGGACGACCCTGGACGAGCGCCTGCGCAGCGAGACCGACTACGCCCTGGCGGTCGGCGGTGGCTTCGCGGTGGCGATGATCGACATCGACCACTTCAAGCGGTTCAACGACACCTACGGTCACGCGGGCGGTGACGAGGCGCTCCGCCGGGTCTCGAACATCCTGAGAGGCTCGTTCCGCGACACCGACGCGGTGGCCCGCTACGGCGGCGAGGAGTTCTGCGTCCTCCTGCGCCAGGTCGGCGTCGAGCAGGCCCGGCCGCTGTTCGAGCGCATCCGCCGGCGGATCGAAACCCAAGAGATCCCTCTCGCCGGTTGGCCGGAGCCCGCCCGGCTCACCGTCTCGATCGGCGTCGCCCTGTTCCCGGGCGACGGCGAGTCCCCCCGGGCCGTCCTGGAGCGTGCCGACCGGCGGCTCTACGAGGCGAAGCAGGGAGGGCGCAACCAGGTCGTCGGACCGGCCTGAGCCGGCGCCGGCCCGGCCTCCCGATCGGGCGCCCGGAGCGCTCCTCGGCGAGGCTGTCTCAATCCCGGCCGCGCGCTGCACTCTGAGTACGATGCCCCGAGAGCGGCGGTGCCACGCCTGCGCTCGCTGCCCGGATCGAACCCCCGATAGGAACCGACGATACGCCTTCCCGTTCGGATCGCGGGAGGAGGGAGACCACAGGAGATGAAGCTCGGAGACGTGCTGAAGAAGGAGCGCGAGAAGAAGGGCCTCTCGACGGCCGAGGTGGCGGAGAAGCTCGGCATCGAGGAGAAGGAGTACGGCGCCATCGAGGCCGGCGAATCCCCGGCTGAGCAGTGGGGACCGCACCTGGCCCAGATCGCGATCGCGCTGGAGACCCCGACTTCACGCCTGCTCGCCGAGAGCGGTCGGTTCGCCGATACCGAGAAGGGCCAGGCGGGCGGCCTGATCAAGGGTCACCGGGAGCGCCGGGAGAAGAGCCCCAAGGACCTGGCGGACGCGGTCGGGATCTCCGAGGAGGAGTACGCCAAGGTCGAATCGGGCGACTCGCCGATCGAGGTCTACGGTCCGCTGATGCTTGGCTTCGCCGAGGTGATCGAGCAGCCGGTGTTCAACCTGTTCTACCCCTGCGGCCTGCCGTTCCAGGAGCTCGACGACTACCCCTGATCGAGCCCCGGTCGAGCCCCTCTCGGGCGCCGATCCCCCGGCCGGCCCACCCCCCGGGCCCGGCCGGGTGGAATAATTCCCCATCCCAGATTTGTCATTCGCTCCGTGTTCTGAACGATTGAACGGAGTGAGGTATCTATCATGAGCGAAGCGACAACGAAGAGCACCGAGACCCACGAGGCGGAAACCCGCCAGTTCCAGGCCGAGACGCGCAAGCTGCTCGACCTGATGATCCATTCCCTCTACTCCCACAAGGAGATCTTCCTCCGGGAGCTGATCTCGAACGCGTCCGACGCCCTCGACCGGCTGCGGTTCGAGTCGCTGCGCGAGAACGGTCCCGAGGTGGGGGAGGAGCCGCTCGAGATCCACGTCGAGGCCGACCCGACGGCGCGCACGCTGACGGTCTACGACAACGGCATCGGCATGAGCCGGCAGGAGGTGATCGACAACATCGGCACGATCGCCCGCTCCGGCAGCCAGGAGCTGGTCCAGAGCCTGAAGAAGGGCCAGACCGAGGACTCCCTGCTCCAGCTCATCGGCCAGTTCGGCGTCGGCTTCTACTCCGCCTTCATGGCCGCCGACCGGGTCGACCTGGTGACCCGGCGCGCCGGCGAGGAGGCCGCCACCCGGTGGCAGTCCGAGGGCCTCGGCGAGTACACCGTGTCGGACGCGGAACGCGCGTCGCGCGGCACCACGATCACCCTCCACCTCAAGCCGGTGGACGAAGAGGCCGGCATCGACGACTTCACCGACGAGTTCGTCCTCAAGCGGGTGATCAAGCGCTACTCCGACTTCGTCACCTACCCGATCGTCTTGAAGACCGAGCACGAGGAGATCGAGCGCGACGAGAACGGCGTGCCCAAGGATCCGGAGGTCAAGAAGCGGGTGGTGGAGGAGACCACGGTCAACTCCCGCACTCCGGTCTGGACCAAGCCCGAGGCCGACGTCACCGACGAGGAGTACGCCGAGTTCTACAAGCACATCGCCCACGACTGGAACGACCCGATGGAGCACATCACGCTCCGGGCCGAGGGGCGGTTCGAGTACCAGGCGCTGCTGTTCATCCCGTCCCAGGCGCCCTACGACCTGTTCTACGTCGGCTTCGAGCCGGGGCTCCAGCTCTACGTCAAGCGGGTGATGATCATGGAGCGCTGCGAGACGCTCCTGCCGCGCTACCTCCGCTTCGTCAAGGGCGTGGTCGAGTCGCCCGACCTGCCGCTCAACGTCTCCCGCGAGATGCTCCAGAGCGACCGGCTGATCCGGGCGATGAAGAAGGGCCTGGTCAAGAAGGTGCTCGACCGGCTGGCCGAGCTCAAGAACGGTGAGGCGGAGCGCTACCGCACCTTCTGGGACCAGTTCGGCCGGGCGATCAAGGAAGGGATCGGCGAGGACTTCGACAACAAGGACAAGCTCACCGAGCTGCTGCTCTTCCAGTCGTCCCACTTTAACGAGGACGGCGACGAGGAAGGCGACGGGGAGCAGATGACCACCCTCGCCGACTACGTCTCGCGCATGAAGGACGGCCAGACGCAGATCTTCTACCTGACCGGCGAGTCGCGCGAGCAGGTGGCGGCCTCGCCCCATCTCGAGGCGTTCCGGGACAAGGGCATCGAGGTGCTCTACCTGACCGATCCGGTCGACGAGCTGCTGGTCCAGTACCTCACCGAGTACGACGGCAAGCGGCTCAAGTCGGCGGGCAAGGGCGAGGTCGACCTCGGCGGCGAGGAGGAGAAGGAAGAGCGCAAGAAGGAGCTCGAGGAGAAGGAAGAGCAGTTCAAGGGGCTGATGGAGCGGCTCCAGAAGGAGCTCGACGAGCATGTCAAGCACGTCCGCCTCTCCGGGCGTCTGACCACCTCGCCGGCCTGCCTGGTCGGGGCCGAACACGACTACAGCCCCCAGCTCGAGAAGCTCCTCCAGAAGGGCAAGGGGGGCGGCCCCAAGCAGCGCCGCATCCTCGAGCTCAACCCTTCGCACCCGGCGGTGGCCAAGATGCGCGAGTATTTCGAGAGCGATCCGGACTCGCTGCCGGTCGCCGATTACGCGCACCTGCTGTTCGGCTACGCCTGCCTGGCCGAGGGATCGGAGATGCCGGAGGCGGCGCGGTTCAACCAGGCTGTGGCGGGGTTGATGGAGAAGACGTTGTAGCTCATCGCCCCGGCGGGTGGAGGGTACAATCCGGGCGATGTCCCGAACCCGCATTTTCTGCCTGGGTGATCTGCACCTGGGGCGGCCGCCGAGCCGGCTGCCGGCCGAGGCGTCGGGCTCTGACGAGGAGCGCCGGGCCGTGTCGACCGCGAACGTCTGGCTGCGGGCGGTGGACGCGGCGATCGAGCGGGAGGTCGACCTGGTGCTCCTGTCGGGAGACGTGGTCGACCGGGACAACCGCTACTTCGAAGCGAGGAGTCCCCTGGAGGAGGGGATTCGGCGCCTGGCCGAGGCCGGCGTCGAGGTCTGTGCCGTCTCCGGCAATCACGACTTCGAAGTGTTCCCCCGGCTGGCCGAGCTGGTTTCGAGCGACCGCTTCCACCTTCTCGGCGCCGGCGGGCGGTGGGAGCGGTTCACGCTCCACGGCGCGGGCGGCTCCGCCGGCCGCGCGCCGCTCCTGCACGTCGACGGCTGGTCCTTTCCGCGCCGCGACGTGCGCGACGACCCGACCGCCGAGCACGCCCTGGCGCCCCCGGCCGACGGGGCGCCGGTGCTCGGCCTGGTCCACGGCGACCTGAACCGGGCCCGGTCGACCAACGCGCCGCTCTCCCTCGCCGCGCTCGAGCGGGCCGCGGTCGACGCCTGGGTGCTCGGCCACCTCCACACGCCGCAGCGGTTCGAACTCGGAGGGGGCCGATGGGCGCTCTATCCGGGGTCGCCCCAGCCGCTCGATCCGACCGAGGAGGGTCCGCACGGGGCGTGGCTCGTGGAGGTCGTCGACGGCCGCCTCGGAGCCCCGGAGATGGTCCCGCTGGCGACGCTCCGCTGGGAGACGCTCGCCGTCGACCTGGCGGACGCCGTGGACGGGGCCGAGGCGCGCGACCGGTTGGCGGCCCGGGCGTGGCGGTTCGCCGAGGAGCTGCTGTCCGGCGCCGGAGACGGGCTCCGCTACCTCCTCCTGCGGGCGCGGTTCGAGGGGCGGACGGCCGCCCACCGGGATCTCGAGGCGCTGATCCGCGAGCGGCAGGACGATCCGGTCGACTTCACGGTGGAGGACGTACGGGTGCTGGTGCCGGAGATCGAGGTCCACACCCGCCTGCCGCTCGATCCGGAGAGCCTGTCCGACGACGAGCCCCCGGGGCTGCTGGCCGAGCTGGCCGGGGCGATCGAGTCCGGCGAGCAGCCCGCCGTGCTCTCTCGGCTCAACGAGCGGGTACGGGCGGTCTACGAGCAGCGGGCCTACGTCGGTCTCGGCGGTGGGGCGTCGATCGATCCGGTGCGGGAGCGCGAGCGCGCTGCTCGGGTCGGCTGGGCCCTGGTCGATGCCCTGCTGGAGCAGAAGGCGCTCGCCGGGGAGCCCCGGGCGGAGCGTTCCGGGCCGGCGGCGGACGGTGGCCGCGACGGAGGTCCGGTTGAGTGAGCCGGGCGACCGCTCGCTGACCTTCGAGCGGATCGAGATCCGGCGTGCGCCCGGCTTCGAGCGGCGCGGATTCCGTCTCGAAGAGATCTCTCCCGGCATCAACCTGGTCCTGGGGCCCCAGGCGGCGGGGAAGTCGACCGTCGCGCGGTTCGTCGAGTGGCTGCTCTGGCCCTCCGGCCGGTCGTGGCGCGAGCGCTCCGTGGCGGCGCGGGTGCGGCTGGGCGGCGAGGTCTGGGAGGTGGACGCCGACCACGGGCGGCCGCGGTACCAGCGGGACGGGCAGCCCGAGGAACGGTTGCCGACGCCGGGGAGCGACCTGGCCGACCGCTATTCGCTCTCCCTCCACGACCTGCTCCAGGCGGGTGCCGACGACCGGGCGTTCGCTCACCTCATCGCCCGGGAGATCGCCGGCGGCTTCGACCTCCAGCGCGCCCTCGACGCGGTCGGGGCGCAGGAGAGGGGGCGCCGGCTGCGCAACCCGGTGCGGGACCTGGAGGAGGCTCACGGGGCGGTGCGGAGCGCCCGTGAGGAGCAGGCGGAGCTGGACCGGCGCCAGCGACAGCTCGACCGGCTGCGCGACGCGCTGTCCGAGGCCGAGTCCGCGGACCGCCGGAAGGAGGAGATCGAGCGGGTCCTCGAAGTCCGCCTGCGGCGCGAACGGCTGGAAGTCGAGACCCGCGCGCTCGAAGCCCTTCCCGACGCTCTCGAGCATCTGGGAGGTGGGGAGGGGGAGACCCTCCAGAACCTCGACACGGAGATCGCGGACCTCGAGCGAGATCTCGCGGAGACCGAGACGCGGGCCCGTCGCGCCGAGGGGGAGCTGGCCCGCGCCGCGCTGCCGGCGGGCGGCCTGCCGCCGGCGCTGCTCGAGACTCTGCGCCGCCGTCACGAGGCGCTCGGCAAGCTCGCCTCACGGATCGCCGAATCCGACAGCGTGCTCGCGGGCCTGCGCCGGCGTCGGGACGACGCCGCGGCGAGGCTCGGGCGGCGCGGTGTCGAGGACGAGCTGAAGGAGGCAGACCCGCGGGAGGCCGGACCGAGCGGGACCCGCCCGAGCGAAGCCCGACGAGGTGGGGCGGGACCGGCCGAGCCCCTGCGGGACGAGCCCGCACCGGGCGCGTCGCGGCTCCGGGCCTTCGGGGGCGCCGGCTGGGAGGCGTTCACCGACTTCGCCGAGCGGAGCGAACGGTGGCGGGCACGCTCCGCCCACCTGTCGGAAGAGCTGGAGCGGCTGGGCCGGCCCGCCGAGGGGGCGGACGGGGAGCGGCCCGAAGAGGCCGAGATCCTGCGCCAGGGGATCGGCCGGTTGCGCCGCTGGCTGCGCTCCGGCAGCGGCGGCCGGCGCGGGGCGGCGGTCGGGCTGGTCGCGGCCCTGGCGCTGGCGGCCGGCGCCGCGGCGGCGGCGCTGACGGTCGACCCGCGCGGGTGGTTCCTGGCCGCCTTCGGCGGGCTGCTGGCGGCGTGGGCGGTAGTCGAGATCGGGCGCGCGGGCAGCGCGCGGCACGGCGCCGAGCGGGAGTACCGGGGGCTCGGCCTGGAGGAGCCCGAGCGCTGGCAGCCGGAGCCGGTCGAGGCGCTCTTGCGCGGTCTCGAAACCCGGCTGCACGACACCCTCGCCGCGATGGAGAGGGCGGCGCGAAGAGCGCGGCTTTCCGAGCGCCGCCGGCGTCTGGAGGCGGAGGGCGAGGAGCTCCGCGCCCTGCGGGCGGAGCTGCTGGAGCGCGCGGGCGTCGCCCCGAAGCTGGTCGCCGATCTCGATGCGGCGCCGCTGGCGGCGTTCGTGGGAGACCTTGGAGCTTGGCGCGAGGCCGACGCCGAGGTCCGCGACCGGGAGGCGCGGCTCGACCGGTGGCGCGCGGAGGGCGACGACATTCTGCGGCAGGCGGCCGAGGCGCTCCGTCCCTTCGGGGGGGAGCCGCCGCGGGACGCCGACGCGCTGGGTGGGCTGCTCGACGACCTGGAAGCCCGCGAGCGGGTCCGGGCGGCGGCCCAGGAGGTACTCGACACGGCGCTCGGTGCCGGCGGCCGGGTCGAGGGCCTGCGGAGAAAGCTCGACACCGTGCGGAAGAAGCGCGAGGATCTGTTCGAGACCCTCGGCCTGCCGCCCGGCGACCGCGCCGGGCTCCGCCGCCTGCTCGACGAGCTGCCGGCCTACCGGGAACAGGTCGAGCGGGTCCGCGATGCACGCGCCGCCCTCGACGAACGGCAGGGCGATCTGCCGGACGAGGAGCGCCTCGGGGACCTGCTGGACCGGCCGGAGGCCGAGCTGCGCGCCCTGCGCGACGAGCTGGCCGAACGGGCGGCGGGGGGAGTGGATCTCCGGCGCGAGATCGACGTCACCGAAGACCGGATCGAGCAGGCGCGGGCACGGCACGCGGTGGAGGACGCCCTGGTCCGCCTCGACGCCGCCCGCGAGGGTCTCCGGGCCGAGCGGGAGCGCGACGCCGACGGCGTCGTGGCCGACGAGCTGGGCCGGTGGCTGCGCGAGCAACTGTCCGGCCGGCGGCGGCCGGCGGTGATGGAGCGTGCCGCCCTCCTCTTCCGCCGGTTCACCCGGGGGAGGTTCACGTTGATCGATCCGACCGGCGACGCGCCGGAGCTCCGCGCCCTGGAGACCGGCAGCGGGCTGGGGCGCGCCCTCTCGGAGCTTTCGAGCGGGACGCGGTTGCAGCTCCTCCTCGCCGTGCGTCTCGGGTTCATCGAGGACCAGGAGCGGGGGACCCGCCTGCCGCTGGTCCTGGACGAGACCCTGGCGAACTCCGACGACTGGGCGGCGGACGCGATCATCGCCGCGGTGCTCGACCTGGCCCGGGCCGGCCGCCAGGTGTTCTATTTCACCGCCCAGCGGGACGAGATAGCCAAGTGGCGTGACGCCCTGGAGGAGGGGGACGGCCCGGACTGGACCCTGCTCGACCTGGCGCGGATCAGGAGCCTCGAAGAGCGCCGCGACCGGCCGTTTCGTGCGGTGGCGACCGCGCGCCACGAGCCGCCGCCGTCGCCGGCCGGCATGAGCCCTGTCGAGTACGCTCGCGCCCTCGGCGTGCCGGGGCTCGATCCCCGTGCCGGCGTGGGGGCGGTCCACCTCTGGTACCTGGTGGAGGGGCTGGAGCCTCTCCGGGCGCTGCTGGCGCGCGACCTGGTGCGTTGGGGGCAGCTCGACGCGCTCGGCGAGGCGCCGGCGCGCGAGCTCCTGGCGGGCGCCGGGGCCCCTGCGGACGCCTGGGACCGGGTCGTCGCCCGAGCCCGCTGCCTGGACACCCTGTTCGACGGCTGGCGGATCGGCCGCGGAGAGCCGGTCGATCGAGAGGTGCTCCGGAGCTCGGGCGCGGTCGCGGAGGAGACCTTCCTCGATCCGGTCAGCTCCCTGGCCGCCGATCTCGACGGAGCGGCCGGCGCCCTGCTGGCGGCTCTCAGGGAGCGCAGCGACGATCGGGCGAAAGGCTTCCGGGCGCAGAAGGCCGCCGATCTCGAGGCGTTCCTGCTCGACTCCGGCCACCTCGATCCCCGCCCCGTGCTCGTCCGGGCGGCGCTCCGCGACCGCGCCCTCGGAGCGCTGGGGCCGGAGATCGCCGCCGGATCGCTGCGCGCATCGACGATCGATCGTTTCCTCGACGAGCTCCCGGACCTGCCCTGAGGCGGCGAGGGCGCCACCGTCTCGGGGCGCGGTGCAGGACGGGGACCGACACCAACGTCAGAGGCCCTCGGACACGAGAGTGGTCCGTTCTCGGAGGGTGTGCCTGGTCGCGCCGGACTAAGCTCCGTTCGTGCTCAATCCCTCCGAACGACGCCGACACACCCGCTATGAAGTCGATGACGTCCACGGCCGGCTCCGGACGACCCTGGACGGGGAGGTTCTCGACCTGAGCCTGGAAGGTCTGGGGCTCCGGACCAGGAGCTGGCTCAGCCCGGGCCGGAGGTATCCGTTGCGGCTGATCTCCGACGAGCGCGAGGTGGCCCTCCTGGGGACGGTCGCGCGCTGTCGCCTGACCGGCATGGTCGGGGCCGACGGTCCGGTGTACGAAGCGGGCATCCGGTTCGAGGACGTCATGATCGATCAGGCGGAGCAGCTCCAGCGGATGATCGTCGAGCGGGGCATCTCCCATGTCGAGCGCGACGCCTTCGGCCGCTTCACGCTCCGCGACGACGACGGGGTGATCCTCGAGGACACGCCGGAGTTCGTCGTCCGCAAGCTCAGCCGGTCCGGGATGCTCATCCAGAGCGAGTACATCCCGGTTCCCGAACAGCGCCTGTCGGCGGAGATCCGGATGCACGACCAGACTCTCGAGGCGGAGCTGAGGGTCGTCTACGTCCACCGGATCGAGCCCGCCGAGCCGAGCGGTGCTGACGGCGGGGCACCGAGGGCGGACATCGGCGTCGAGATTCTCGAGATTTCGGACGAGGATCGCGCGGCGTACTACCGCATGATCGATCAGGAACTGGCTCTCGCTCTGACATGACCGGCGCGCCACGTTCCTCCGTACTATGATGGGAACGTGCCGTCAGACTCCGACAAGCGCCGCCATCCCCGCTACGAAGTGGACGATGTCCGGGGTCGCCTCCGGGCGACGCTCGAAGGGGAGGTCTTCAATCTCAGCGTCCGGGGGATGGCGCTGCGCACGGAGAGCTGGCTCAGCCCGGGGCGCAGCTACACCCTGAAGCTGGTCGCCGGCGATCGTGAGATTTCGCTCACCGGCACGGTGGCGCGCTGTCGTCTGGCCGGTCCGGGACTGGGCGGCGAGGCGGCACCGGTTTACGAAGCCGGGATCGAGTTCGAGGACGTGATGAGCGAACAGGCGGAGGAGGTTCTCCGACTGATCGTCGATCGCGGCATCACTCACGTCGAGCGCGAGGCGTTCGGCCACTTCACCCTGCGCGACGAGCAGGGGCTGGTGCTGGAGACGACCCCCGAGTTCCTGGTGCGCAAGCTCAGCCGCTCCGGCATGCTGATCGAGAGCGAGTACGTGCCGGGGACCGACGAACCGCTGGAGGCCGAGCTCCGGATCGGGAACCGGGTGCTCCATGCCGAGCTGCGGACCGCCTACGTCCATCAGATCGAGCCCGCCGAGGGGCGCCCGCGCGCCGAGATCGGCGTCGAGATCGTCGGAATGCCGGCGGACGACCAGGAGCTCTTCGACGCCGCCATCGGGGAGCTGCTCAGTAGCTGACGGCGCCCCTCCTGCGCTCAGGGACGGCGATAGATCACGCCGCCTTTCATCACCAGCTCGACGTCCCGGACCGCCGCGATCTCCTCGGCCGGGTTGCCGCCGACCGCCACCAGGTCCGCCAGCAGGCCGGGCTCGATCCGCCCCCGGTCGTCCATGTGGAAGACCCGCGCGTTGACCGAGGTGGCCGAGCGGAGGACGTCGAGCGGTGCCATGCCGTAGGCGGCCATCAGCTCCATCTCGCGGGCGTTCTCGCCGTGGGTGAAGACGCCCACGTCGCCTCCCATCAGGATGGTGACGCCGGCCGCCAGCGCCGCGCGGAAGCTCTCACGACTCTCGCGCACCCGCTCCGGCTCCGGTCCGCCCGCGGTGGGGTCCCACCCCTGGTAGCGCGCGATCGCCTCCGAGGCGGCGAGCGTCGGGCAGAGCGCGACCCCGTGCTCGGCCATCAGGCGGAAGACCTCCGGCGTGCCGCCGGTGCCGTGCTCGACCGTCTCGACGCCGGCCAGGACCGCCCGTCGCATCCCTTCGGCGGTCGCGGCATGGGCCGCGGTCGGCCGGCCGCTCGAGGCCGCGGTCTCGACGACCCGCTCCAGCTCGTCCTGGAGGAAGGTCGGCCGCGCCTCGCCGTGCACACCCCAGCGGTAGTCGGCGTAGACCTTGACCACGTCTGCCCCCTTGCCGATCTGGTCGCGCACCGTCCGCACCAGGTCGTCCCAGCCGTCGGCCGGCTCGGCGCCGAGGATCGGCTCGAACCGCGGATCGAACCCCTTGGGGCCGTAGCTGCCGGTGGCGACGATCGCCCGGGTGGCCACCTGGAGACGCGGACCCGGAATGATCCCCTCGTCGATCGCCTGCTTGAGGCCGACGTCGGCGTAGCCGGCACCCTCAGTACCGAGATCCCGCTCCGACGTGAATCCGGCGAGCAGGGTACGGCGGGCGTGGACCGTGGCCCGGGCCGTTCGCAGGGCGAGCGGCTCCTTGAGCACCTGGTCGTTCCACGAGGTCTCGTCGTAGGGGTGGAGGAAGAGGTGCGAGTGACCCTCGATCAGGCCGGGGAGGAGGGTGGTGCCGGGCAGCTCGATCCGCTCGACCCGCCCGGTCCGATCGCTGGAACCCGGGACCGCCACCGAGTCGGCGGGCCCGGCGGCGGCGATCCGGTCGCCCTGGACGACGACCACCCAGCCGTCGTGGAGCGACTCGCCGTCGAACACGCGGTCGGGCACGAGGACGGTGACCGCCGCCTGGTCGTCGGTCGCGCTCCGGCCGGCCTGGGCGAACGCGACGGCGCCGGGGCCGAGACAGGCGAGGCCGGCGACGACGAGGGAGAGAAGAACCGTGGTGAACGGGCGGGCGCCGGCTCTGGCTCTGGCACGGGCTCTGACTCTGGCTCTGACCTTGATCAAGGGGTACCTCCGCCGGGAATTGTAGCTCGGCCGACTTGCCAGGATCGGCGTTCCATGAGACGATCCCCCTTCCCCCGGACGACGGCTGCCCACAACGGCCTGCCGGGTGCACTTACTCGAGGCCCCACGGCCCGAACGGCAGCCTCCCGGCAAGTCTCCCGTTTTTCCCCTACAGCTCAGCCGGTACCCGCAGGCGGAACGCCGCGACGGCGTTCGTTCGTCTGCAGAGACGAGATCTTCCTAGATGAACTTTCGTACCTTCGACCTCGATGCGGCGCTTCAGCGCGGCATCGCCGATCTCGGGTTCACCAGCCCCACTCCGATCCAACAGCAGGCCCTGCCGCCGGCACTGGCCGGCCGCGACGTCCTGGCCTGTGCCATGACCGGCAGCGGCAAGACCGCCGCCTTCGCCCTGCCGACTCTCCAGCGCCTGGCCCAGTCGCGCGCGGCAGGGACCGGCACCCGCGCCCTGGTGCTCACGCCGACCCGCGAGCTGGCGTCCCAGGTCGAGGAGCACTTCTCCTCCCTCGGCCGCCACACGCGGGTGCGCTCGGCGACCGTCTTCGGCGGGGTCAACCCGCGCCCACAGGAGAAGGCCCTGCGCTCCGGCGTCGACGTGGTCGTGGCCACTCCGGGGCGCCTGCTCGATCACCTGCGCGGCGGCCACGCCCGGTTCGACGACCTCGAAATACTGATCCTCGACGAGGCCGACCGGATGCTCGACATGGGCTTCCTGCCCGACGTTCGGCGCATCCTGGCGAGCCTGCCGCGCCAGCGTCAGACCCTGTTCTTCTCTGCGACGCTGCCGAAGCCGATCGTCGCGCTGGCGCGCGAAATGCTCCACGACCCGGTGCGCCTCGACGTGGAACGGCCCGCCGCCCCGGCGACCGGCGTCGACCAGCAGATCCTTCCCGTCCCGTCGCGGCTCAAGCCCGCGCTGCTGCTCGAGATGCTGCGCCGAGGCGAGGTCGAGACGGCGCTGGTCTTCACCCGCACCAAGCACCGGGCCAACCGGCTGGCCGAGTACCTGGGCAAGTGTGGCGTGGCCTGTGACCGGATCCACGGCAACAGGAGCCAACGCCAGCGGGAGTCGGCGCTCGCGGCGTTCAAGAGCGGCGACCTGTCGGTGCTCGTGGCGACCGACATCGCGTCACGGGGCATCGATGTCGAGGCGTTGCCGCACGTCATCAACTTCGACGTGCCCGGCCAGCCGGAGGACTACATCCATCGGGTCGGGCGCACCGCCCGGGCCCGGGCGACCGGTGACGCCCTGACCTTCGCGGCGCCCGAGGAGCGCAAGGAGCTGGCCGCGATCGAGCGGGCGGTGGGCAAGAGCATTCCGCGCCGCCGCCTGGACGGCTTCGACTACGACGCCCAGCCCGAGGGGCGGTTCGAGATTCCGGTCGGTGAGCGGATCGCGGCGATCCGGACGCGCAAGGCGGAGGAGCGGGCGCGTGCCCGCGCCAAGGCGGAGCGCAAGGGACAGGGCGGGCAGCCGGCGGGGAGAGGCTCCAAGCGCGAGCCGTCCGCGCCGGCGGGACGGCGGCGTCGCCGGAACCGGTCGCGGGCTCAGGGCTGATCGGGGGAGACCCGCCGGTGGCGCCTGCGCGCTGCCGGCGGGCCGCTCCGCCTCACTCGGCGGCGTTCGATCCGGCCGCTCCTGCGGCCTCCGCCGCGGCGCGCACGGTCTCACGGATCGGCCGGACCGGGCGCACCTCGATGCTGCCGACCCGCGCCGGTGGAATCCGGGAGGCGATCTCGATCGCCTCGTCCATCGACTCCGCGTCGACCATGTAGAACCCGGCGAGCTGCTCCTTGGTTTCGGCGAACGGGCCGTCGGTGACCGAGACCTGGTCGTCCCGCACCCGCACGGTTCTGGCGGTCGCCACCGGCTCGAGCGCTTCCGACGCCACGCAACGGCCGTCCGTGCGGAGCCCCGTGTCGTAGGCGACGCACTCCTGGTCGGGGATCGAGTGGAGAATCTCCTCGTCGGCGTAGACGAGGCAGAGGTAGTTCATGGTCTGCTCCTGGGTTCGGGCGGTTCTATCGGACGGCGGGCTGCGGTGTCCACCTGGTCGCCGGTCAGGGCTCGGCGGATCGTCGCGCGGGCCCGGCGCAGCACGCCGCGCACCGTGTCGGCGGCGTAGCCGGTGCGCTCGCCCAGCTCCCGTGGCGTGTGGCCGGCCATGTTCGCCACCAGGAACCTCCGGCCGCGGTCGTCGAGGCGGCCCACGATCGGCGAGAGGGCGAGGCGGAGCGGGGTCGCGGACTGCACGGGATGGATTGTACCCGCGAGGGCCTCGAGGGTCTCGTCGTCCACCGACTGGACGAAGCGGCCGCTCGGCCGCCGGCGGGCGCGCCAGTAGAGCCGGCAGAGGTTGACCACCGTCCCCACCAGCCAGTACTGCGGATGCTGGACCTCGTCCCAGCGCCGAACCAGCGACAGCAGCGCCTCCTGCAGCACGTCGTCACGATCGGCTGGCGGGATCTGGAACTGGCGCAGAATGCCCCGGAGCTGCGGAGCGAGCTCCTCGACCAGGCGGACGATCTGTTCGTTGCGGCCCATCGCGGTCAGGCTCGACGGTCGGTCGAAAGGAGGAAGCCGGTGAGAGGGGGACCGGCGACGAGAAGCCTCCGCAGCAGGCTGCCCCAGGCCTGCATTCCTGGTCAGTCGATCTCCAGATTTTCCTTCGAAGGATAACAAATGGTTGGGCGGTGGCAAGCGATCTGTGGCGGTCCGGCGGATCTCGAGCACCACCCAAAGGACGAAGACCGTCCTGCCGCCTCAGCCCGAGGACGCCCCGGCGTCGATCAGGGATCTGACCCGGTCCGCGTCCTCGGGAGTCGCCGGGCGGCGACCTGGTCCTCTCGGTGCACAAGCGGCTCGGCCTCTCGGACCGAGGTCTTGCGAAGCTCTGTAACCGCCACCGGATCCCCCTGCCCGGGAGGGGGTACTGGCAGAGGCTCGAGGCCGGCAGAAGGGTCACGCGGAAGAAGCTGCCTCGGCTCCGCGTCGACGAAGAAGAGCTCGCCTCGGTGCAACTGTGGGTCTCCCGGAAGTCCTCGAAGGAGCAGGGAGTCGTCGAACAGCGACGAGAGCTCGAGGAGCGCCTCGACAACCAGATCACGGTGCCCGAGACAATTGCTCGATACCACCCGTTGGTTCGTCAGACACGGAAGGCGCTTCGCTCAGGGGGCAGCGGGGCGTCCCGACTCGATGTCGAGGTCGACTCGAAGTCGATTTGCGTGCCCTTCGAGTCATGGACACGCTCATCAAGGCCTTGGAGAGGCGGGGCTTTTCAGCTCAGGTGGGGGAGCACGGGACGCGGGTGCAGATCGATGAAACGGGCATCGCGATCCGTCCGGACGAGAGATTTCGGCAGGTGGAAGTCCCGCCGCCCAAGGGCTCCCCGTGGTCGTATCCGAGACGCAGGAGAGAAGCCACCGGAGAGCTGGCACTGCGCATCCTGTCACGGAGGGCGGGACGGCTTCGGCGCACATGGGCAGACGGGAAGCGCCAGCGAGTGGAAGCGTGACTCAATCGGTTCATCGTGGGGTTGGTTGCTGCGGCCGAGAGAAGGAGGGTCGTACTGCTTGAAGAAGAAGAGGCAGCGCGTCGACGCGAAGTCGAGCGGCGCCTGGCGGCGGAGAGAGCCCGGAGAGAGCGAGAGGAGCAGGCACGGATCGATGAGCTGACGCGGCAAGTCGAAGCGTGGCGTGCGAACCGAGAGGCTCGGCACTCCCTAGCCTGAACTATTCATGACGTTGGCCGCAGCCGTAGGTCGGGTACGCGGGGGGAGGCGGTATGCGGACGTGAACCCCTGGATTGCGGCTCGATCTGGCGGTGGCGGCGCCACAGCGGGGATCCAAGGAGCAAGTTCAGCGGCCGCGGGGCGAGCTTGCGCCGGGACGAGACGAGGTCTCGCCGAGACGAGACGAGGTCTCGCCGGGTGGAAGGTCTCGGAGACTTCCGTGTCAGGTGGGGGCGGGTGCGCGACTCAGGTGGGCGAGGAGATTGCGGAAGGCCGCGGCCTGGGGGTAGGCGCGGGGCAACTGGATACGGATGCGGCGGGTGTTCTGGTGGACCAGGGCAGCCACCTTGAGCAAGCGCAGGCGCAGGGTGTCGAACTGCGCTCGGCCCAGCGTGGGGGCCTCGGAGGCGACCTCACGACGCAGGGCTTGCATGAGCTGATAGGCGGCGGCATGGAGCAGGAGCCGGAAGAAGTTGGCGCGGAAGGCCGAGCAGGAGAGCCGGTCGGCCTGGAGGGCATTCTTGAAGTCCTTGATATAGAGCTCGCATCGGCCCCTCTGTCCGTAGGCCCGGTAGAGCGTTTCGGGGTCGAACTCCTCGATCGAGGTGACGACGAAGCGAGGATTGGCACCGAGCCGGGAGTGCTCGGCCTTGCCGATCAAGCGTCGAGTCCGCTTCCACGAGCGGGCGGCATAGGCGAAGCTGGTGAAGCGGGCCACCGTCTCGCCGCCCTGTCGGTTGGACACCTCGCGAGCCAGCTCCTGGGTGGTCTCGAGCTGGCGCAGCAGCCGGGAGTTCTTGGCCATGCCCAGCAGATAGTCGACCCCGCCGAGCGTGGTGTTGAGTCGGTCGAGAACCCGCAGGAGCTTGGGCACGCAGAAGCCGGCATCACCGCGCACCACGATCTGCGCCTGCGGGCAACGCCGGCGGATCTTGCGGATCAGACGGCGCAGGATGCCGGCGGCACCCCGGCTCGCCCCGGCGTTGCCCGGCCGTAGCCGAGCCGTGATCAGCTCACCGGTCTCCCCATCGAAGACCAGGAGAGGGTGGTAGATGTGCTCATCGTAGTGGGCGTTGAAGAACGAGAGCTGCTGAGCGCCGTAGGTCGCATCGGCGGTGGAGTCGATGTCCAGAATCACCACCTCCTGATCGACCGGCAAGGAAGCGACATAGCGCGTCTCGTGGTGCCGCAGCAGGCGCCGCAACGTCGGCCCGTCGGCACTGTTCTCCAACCGTGACAGCGTCGGTTGCGACGACAGCCCTTCGGCATCGTGCGGCGTCCGCTCGCAGACCGTCTTCAGCAGTGGGTCCTGCCGCAGCCGATCGGCGTCGTTGCAGTCCTCATACCCCGCGGCGATCTGGAAGACCCGCTGCCGCACTTGCTCACAGCGACTATGCCGGACCCGGCCGGCCTTGCGTTGATCTCGCAGGCACGCCGCAAACCCCGCCGTCACGCCCAGCCGCTCGTCGAGCTGGCGCAGCAGGACCCAGCCTGCGTCGGAGCTGATCTCAGGAGCGTCGAACTCCACCAGCAGGGGGAGCTGACGTGGTCGGCAAACGCGGATCGGTGCGATACACTCTGTCATCGGGGGTGGCCTCGGTTGATTCACTCTAAGTGCCAGACACACTAGAGTTTAACCGCAGACCACCCCCTTCTGCCATCCTCCCTCACGAATTATCCAGGCTAGGAGCTCTACGGGAGGCGGCCGGGAGGATAGAGCCGGGGAGCGAGCTGGCCGAGTGGCTCAGGTGGGTGGAGGTCCATGTCGAGCGAACCGGTCCATTGGCTCGCCTCGGCGAGCTGACGATGCCCAAGGTGGAGAAGGAAGCCAGTCCCCGTTCATGGCATGCGGGAGGACCGCGGCGAGGCTGGAGGGGGCGCCCGCTTCGGCGAGCGCCCCCAGGTTGGGCGGATGGGCTATGCAACCTCGCCGGGCTTGGCCGCCCACTCGGCCTCAAAGCGAGGCCGCGCCAGCACCTTCACATATCCTCCGAGGCCTGGGGAGCTTCGGATCCTCTGCCAAGGGAAGGCGACAACTTCTCTCGCGGTCGTTCCTCTGGACCTCAGAGCGGTCCTGACCACCTCTCGAGGTACTCGCCCCGCTCGCCCAGGGTGAGCTGCGCACCCTCACAGGAGATGGCGATCTCGGTCCCGCCGAAGAGCTGGAGCTCGAGGCGCTTCACGGCCGAATGATCTCGAAGGCGCGCCCAGGCGACGGCTGAGCCCTCCGGCGCGAAGATCTCACCGTCCATCACGCGCTCACCGGTGAACGAGCCGTTGCACCGGAGCTGCGTGACGCCGTCGACGACCAGACGAGCCGGGTAGCTCCAGATCTCGAAGGCCTCGTCTTCGCCGGGCTTTGTCGCTGTCGGGAAGTAGACGGCGACGTGAGAAAAGGCGATCGTGCAGCGGCCATCGGGTGAGAAGGCGATCGAGGCGATCTCGGCGTCGTGGGCTTCGATGAAGTCGATTGCGTCGCTCATGGTGGGACGGCTCGGGTTCGGGCAGTTGCCGGCAGCGGTTTCGTCGGTCAGCTTGTTCGGCTCAGGCGAGGTCAGGAGGCAGTTCGGAGCGGAGCGGGGTGGGGGTCTGGCGGCCGCGGAGTGGAGAGCTGTCGACCGTCTTGGGAGGGGGCAAGCCCGCTGCCGGCAGGCGGCGGGCGCGCGTGAGGGATCGTACCGGAATCCCCACAGTGGAGCCGCCGGGCGTCAGCCAGGCGGTGGAGCGAGGAGATGGAGGGGAAGCCCGACCGCCGGACGCGCCAGCGGCCGGGAGGCACGCCCTGGGGTGGCCCCCTCGGTATCCAGAAGGTGGCCGGACGCGGTAGAGCTGACGGGCGCGCCAACGCGCGGTGCTAGAGGCCGCAACGATAGGCTTTTGAGGTTCGGGTGCCGTCAATCCCGGCGACTGCGCCTGTTGACCCGTAGTTGCATGACCCTCCACCGAGGGTCGCGGCGAAGGAACGGTTCTGGTTCAAGTAGTTCGCAATCGAGGAGTTCGAGGCCCACTCGTAGTTGTCGGTCATGTCGATGATTCCGATCATGGCCGCGTTGTCGCAGGTCAGTTGGTACTCGAACGGCTCCGGGAGACGCATGCCCATCTCGAGGCAGGTTGCCTTGGCGTCGGTCCAGGTGGCTGTCGTCCGCTCGGTGCGCTCGATGACCCAGCCGACGTCTCCGGGGTCGCAGTTGCCGCCGGTGGTGCTGGTGTCGGCGTCGTCTTCGTCGACCTTCATGGTTCCGGCCTTGAAGCAGATCTCGACGAAGGCCCGGTCGTGGGTGAAGTCGGAAATTCGGTTGTCGTAGATGCCTTGGTTGACGCTCTGATGGCGGATCGCGTCGAGGAGGTCTTGCGTTGTCGCGGCGCCGGCTGCGGTTTCTTGGAGGGTGCCGTCCGGGAACATGAATCCACCGCTGTTCGATTGAACGATGCCGTCGGCGGAGAACGCGACCGATGGCTCGGCGGCCTGGGCGCTCGATGATGTGCTCAGGACGCACGCGAGAGCGAGGACTGCGGGGAGGGCGTAGAGCACCCCCGGGGCCTTCTTCCAAGTGAAGGGCATGAATTCTCCTTGAGTCAATCGTTCAGTGGTCGGAAATACGATAACACGAGAATTCGGGTAGGTCACGGCGCGCTCTCTCCGGGGGGAGGGCCGGCTGGAGTGACCGGCCTGCTCGTCGGCGCCGGCGCGGGAGATGAGCTGGCAAGCTGGACCCGGAAGCGTGCGTGAGGTCCGGGTCCAGCTTGCCGATCGGCGAGGAGCCCGGACCTGGGTCCAAATCCTCGCCGCGTGCCGTCTGGGGGGCGGGCTCTCAGGGGCGGTCGCCCGCAGGTCCCAGGGCCTCCTGGATCGCCAGCACGATCTCGCGGGCCGCTTGGGTCCAGAGCGGACACTCTCGCTGGAGGCGGACCTCTTCGGGGTCGCTGAAGTCGCTCTGGTCGGGCTCGTCGGCGAGCTCGGTGAGGAGCTGGGCGAGGAAGCGGAGGTCGAGGGCGACGGCGCGGAGGCGCGCGTGGGTCCAGGGTTCGCTCTCGCGGGGCATGTCGCCGGAGATCAGCCGGGTGTAGAGGGCGTCGCCGGCGGCACGGAGGGTGGCCCGGGCCACGGGCTCGAAGTAGGCGAGGAAGGATTCGCGGAAGACGAGCCAGTCCTCGGAGTGGGGTGGCTCTGGCCCTCCGCTGACGAAGCTTGCCTCGCCGAGGGGTTCGGCCAAGAGGCTCGGGGCGCACGGACCGTCGGCGAGGAACACGTCGGTCAGTGGGATCACTGGACCATGGGCGGCTGGGCGGTGAGTAGACTGCGGGAAGTCGTTCATGGAGCTTCAGTCTCCGTGGGTGATGAGGCCCGGCGCTCGTGTTTCCACCACGGCGCCGGGCCGCTTGGTCTTGGGGGCGCGAGCCTGCGGGCCAGTCGACCGAGGGCCGGCCGGCCCGCAGGGATCGCGGGGAACGGAGGGTCCTTCTCAGACCGTTCGATCACCAGGCGGCCGGGCTCGATCCGGACGGCGATCGGTTGGCCGGCGGGGAAGCCGGCTTCGTGGAGCCAGGTCCCGGAGAGCCGGAGGAGAGGGCGGCGGTCGAGGTACTTGCAGCCGCTCGGCGCCCGGAAGAGGGTGTGGATGTGGGCGAGGCGGCGTCCGGCTTCATCGATGCGCGGCCCGCGCTTGTCGATGAGCGGCGCGACGAGATGGAGCCGCGTCGGTCCCGGAACGATCTCCGGTGACCCGGCGAACGGCTGGGCGTCGACGAGGTAGCTCGCTGGTGCCGCGGCCGGCTCGGCGAGAGACGTAGGTGGCTCGGGGGAGTGTCCGGCGCCGGCGGCGGGAGTGACGCCGGGAGCCTGGTTCGGCTCGGCGCTTCGAACGTCGGGAGGGGGAGAGGGGATCGAGCCCGGCTGCGCGGACTCCGGATTGGTAGACTTCGCGACTAGATCACGCATGAGGGGTCACTCCTTGAGCGTGGTTCAGGGCGCGGTGGAGGTCTGATCACCTCTGCCGTGCCCGTTTCGGTTGATTGTCGGAACCTGGCGGCTCCGTGTTCAGGCAGGTGTTGCGGTTGCTGCCCGGTCGTTGCCTGTCGTCGTCCTCCCTTCTGTCGTGGCGCTCTGACAGAACTTCCTGACGGAAGGCTGTCGCCGATGCCTTTGGGCGGCGTCGGTGAGCTGTCGACTTACGCCTATTTTACGAAGCCTGCCGCGAGCTGTCAATTGAGGCCTCAATCGCTCGATCAGCGCTTGCGACCCGCCGGGACCGGCCTTGCTGCCGGTCCTTCACCCTGATTTCTCCCCCTCTCCTTGCTTCTCGTTGGAGTTCGGGTGGCGCGGCTGAACGGTGGGATGAGCAATGTTGTCCAGCAAGGCTGACGATGGACGGGACGCCAGAGGCGGGCGCTGCGGATGGCGAGCCGAGCGGGAGGCAGTGCTCGCTGCCACTCGGTCGGGACCGTGGAAGAGTGGACTTCGCCGGAACGCCGGCTGAGAAGGCCTAAAGCGCCTAAGAGGAGGGCTGGACGGCAACGAGGCGCTGCCGGGCGCTTTGGAGCACTGCGAGGCTGAGGGCGTTTTGGCGAACTGCCTGGAGGATCAGGCGCAGGGCGCCGAAGGCCTCGCGCTTGGCGCCGGCCAGCGTCAAGTGCGCTGCGGCCTCTTCCGCCATGCGGCGGATCTCGCTGAGGTTGCCGGCTTGTTGGAAGGCGGTGACGGCGAGATCGAGGGAGGCCACCGCTGCACGGTAGAAGATTCCGGCCTCGGCGAAGCCGTTGCGGACCCGCTCGTAGGCTGCACGCGCCGCGTCGTAGCGTGCTTCCGCCCGGAGGAGGTTGCCCTCGAGCCACTGGCGCTCGAGCTCCGCGAGCGGTTCAGGCATCGGAGGCAAGTCATCGAAGAGGGCGCGGGCCCGCTCGATTTCGCCCGCGGTCACCAGGTAGTTGATGGCGTTGTTGCGAGCGATCAGTGGAAGATCCGGCTCGCGTGCAGGGTCAAGCGCCAGAGCGGCACGCGTGCACTCTTCGGCTGCTCGACCCGGCTCGGAGAGCGCGTCGAAGATCGTCGACCGCTGGAGGGCGACGCGGCCGACCTCGTGGCGATCACCATGCACCTCGTGGAGCCGCTCGACCTGGGCGAGGAGCGCAAGGGCCTCTCCGTGGCGATGCTGGTCCTTGAGGAGCGAGGCCTTCAGGGAGAAGATCCGCGCCTCGGCCTGGCCGGAGCGAACGCCACGGCGGAGACAGGCCTCAGCCTCTACGAACTCCTCTTCCGCGGCGGGGAAGTGGCCGAGGATGCGGTAGGCGTTGCCGACGAATGCGTGGGCCTTCGCCTGGAGGTCGGCGATCCATTCGGCGCCGTAGGAGGTGGGGTCGAGCTTCTGGGCGACCGCAAGAGCCAGCACAGAGCGCTCGAGCGCCAGCTCGGGGTCGCGGCGCCACGCGCCGCGGGCATCAAAAAGAAGACGCTGCGCGAATCCCCACTGCTGGAAAGTCGGCTCTGCCCGGACTCGTGTCAGACGCTCGCCGGGATCGAGTCCGGCCAGCTCGTCCACGAAGCGGTCGGCCCGCTGCAGCTCCCAGACGACCGAGGGCTCGTAGTGCTCCGCTTCGTCGACGAGGTCGTAGACCACGGAAAGAGCATCGCGACAGGTTGGGCAGCCAAGGAACTCCTCGTCTGCCAGCCTCTCCTGGGCTTGTGCGAGCGCGCGGCAGTGGGGGCAGGTCGCGACGTGCTGGGTCCATGCCGCCAGTCCTTGGCTCCATGCTCTTCGCGACTGGAGACAGGCTGCAAGAAGGGACCCTTCGTCGTCCAGGCTCTCGAACAGCAACACCCAGTCCGAGACAGACCGGTGTCGGTGGGACCCGCTCAGTTCCGCTCTCCTCATTTGATCGCGAACTGTAGCACATGGTGACCCGCGGAGAACGGCAGAATTCCCCTGGAGGACGAAGACTCCGCCTGGACCGTTCCCAAGCTTGGAGAACGGTTCAGGCGGAGTCCGCCGGGTAAACCCTACAGCGGGAGTAGCATCCGAAACCAAGTGATCAAGTTGGCCAGGGAAGGCACCGGTGCGAGCGTAGCCGCAGCACCGTTTGGGTCGATCGTTCCGAGAGTTTCGGGCGTGACCGGATTCGCGCCGAGAGCTGACGTCATGGATTGTGCCTCCTGGATCGATCCGGTGGACGTGAACCCATTCGGGTCGATCGTTCCGAGAAGAGACGGTGGCTCGGGGAGATCCTGGGCCAAGAGTGCAGTGGGCGCCAATGTCGCGGCGAGAAGGGCGACGAGTACGAGGTGGCGTCGAACCATGGGTCCATCCTCCTGAGGAACCGGGACGCGCACCTGCACCATTGCCGGCCTGTGCCCGGTGTCCGCATCCTCAAAGTGTGGCGCATCGGGGCGGGACGGGACGGCGTCATGTTGCATCGATGCTGAAGTGTTACCTCAACCGATGCCTCTGTCGGGTGGAGAGATAACGACGTAGCGGATTGCAGTGGAGAGAAACGGGGCAGCGTGGGAGCGGCGGGGCCGTTGCCGCGCCTGGGTGCGGAGCCACCGAGGAGGTCGAGCCTCGGTAGAATGGGCGCTCTCATTCGAGGTAACAGACGCAGAGCGTCCCTCATCCGGGGACTGAAGGCGAGCCGTCGTTCCGGGTTCGGAGGGGCGCAGCCGAGAGGAGGGCGGCATGGGAGGCAGGGCACCGTTCGAGCACATCGGGACCGCGATCACGGTTCTCCGCGCGCGAGCCGGGTTTCGGCAGAGCGAGCTGGCGCGGGCCGCGGGCGTCACCAGGGCCCAGGTGTCGAACTATGAGTGTGGACGGCAACGCCCGACGCTGGACTCGCTCGAGAAGATCATGATGGCCCTGGGGGCCGACATCTTCGACCTGGCGTCAGCGCTCCAGGAGGCCGACCGGTCGGCGTCGCGGCTGCGGGAGGGGGAAGGAGAGGGGGAGGCTCCCGGGGCGGAACCCTCCTGGGCAGGGCGACAGCGGGCACTCCGCGAGGTCGGGGTGGCGGTGGAGCGATTCCTGGGGGAGGTCGAGCGGGCGGTGGAGGCGCGGCAGGCGGGGGGGGCGGAGTAGGGGCGCTGGCTCCTGCTAGGGGTTGGGCGAGGAGCTGGCGCCGGCGCCGAGGGCTTGGCGGATCGTGCGACGGGCGCGCCGGAGGTGGCCACGGATGGTGTCGGCGGCGTAGCCGGTGCGTTCACCGAGCTGGCGGGGGGTGTGGCCGGCGGCGTTGGCCAGGAGGAGTGTGCGGTCGCGGGGGCGGAGGCGGCGGAGGATCGGGCCGAGGGCCAGGCGGAGCGGTGTGGTGGCCTGGGGCGGAGGGACGGTGCCGGCGAGGAGATTGAGGGTCTCGTCGTCGACGAGCTGGATGAACCGGCCGCTCGGGCTCCGGCGGGCGCGCCAGTAGAGGCGGCAGCGGTTGGCAAGCGTGCCGCGGAGCCACCAGGCGGGGGCCTGGAGGCTGTCCCAGCGCCGGACCAGGAGGAGGAGCGCGTCCTGGAGGATGTCCTCGGAGTCGGCGGGCGGGATCTGGAAGTGGCGGAGGATGGTCAGGAGGCCGGGGCGGAGCTCCTCGACGAGGGTGACGATGGCGGTGTTGCGGTCGGTGTGGGGGGACGGGGGTGGCGCGGAGGAAGGAGAGGTTGGCTGCCGGGCGGTGCGCGGAAGGAGAGGCATCGGGAGGCGGGATCGGTGGACGGTGGGGCTGAGATCAGGCGGAGGTCTTGAGCGTCAGGGGCTGGTGGCTGCTAGAAGCTCAGGGCTGCGCCAGAGGATAGCGAATCTGTTGCACATGGCAATAAAGGCAGGTCCGGGGCAGGAGGCGATCCGAGGCGGTGGGCGGCGTGGGGTGGATAGGGCTGGGCGGAGGCGTCGTGCAGAGAAAGCGTCAAGTGCTCGACTGGAGGGTCAGATGCGGCGAGCCCGAGGTGGCGACGAATGCAGCGGGCCGAGGAGACCGCCGTTGCGTTACATTCAATCAAAGGAAGTTGACGTTTTCTAAAGGACAGGATAGCGTATTTATACATTAAGTCCTACGCCGCTCCGGCAGCTTTGCCAGAGCGGCCACCAGGTTCACTGGAGAAGATTGGAGGAAGCCAAGAAATGCACAGGTCCATGCTGCGTTGGACTCATCGAGTTGCCGAGCCACTGCATTCGACCGTGGTTCTCCTGGCCCTGTTGTTGGTATTGTGCTTTCCGTTGAGTGCATCTGCCCAACAGAACTCCTGTACGACGGAAGCTTCTCCGGCGTGTGGTTCGTCTGCCGCGAGCTCGCCTCAGCTCCAACAGTTGCTTCCGATTGGGCCTGAGCAGCTTCTGTCGGACAGTCTTTTACCTTGCCGGTGGTGTGACGAACCGCTTTGCGGCTGCTTCCAGATTCCGTATTGCACGCTCGTCTACTCGTGCAGCTGCAGCAGTATCGACTGCAAGCACACCTGCGACAACATCGACTGCCACATATGACCTCCGTCATCCTCGTAGTGGCGATCTTGGGGGCGAGCTCTCTGGGGGCTATCCAGTCCCCAGAGACCGCTTCGCGCCATCCTCCGACCACGGCTCAGACCCTGGCAGAGAGGGGCCTGACGGACGAGTTGGTGGTCGCTCCCCCCGGAGAGCCTGGGAAGCCCGGGAAGCTCATCGCCTGGGACGCGCAAACGAGCGAAGGCTATGTGCTGGGAGATTCTCCCGACCGCGAGGTCATCGCGAAGATCGACGGCCCGGAGAACTCCCAGCAGCTTGCGGTCTCCTCAGGGGGAAGCCAGGCGTTCTTCACGGACGGCAACCGCAAGGTGGAGGTCCGTCGGCCGGACGGGACCCGGCGCACCCTCGACATCGGACACGAGTTGGGCCGAGCCGTCTGGCTGGACGAGCGACGACTGGCGGTGAGTCCCAAGAACGGCGACCATCTCGTCGAGATCTGGGATGTCGAGTCGGGCGAGCTCCTTCAGGGAGTCGGAGCGGTCCCGCGGATCTCGGAGGCGCCAGGGTACCGGCCCCTGCGTTCCACCGAGCTCTGTTGGGATCCAGAGCGCCACCGGCTTCACCTGTTGGACGCTTTCACCGGTAGCTACCGGGTGTACGACCTCTCAAAGCCCACGCCGGGCCGGGCGGCCGAGCCTCGGATCAAAGCCCAGATCGACGACCGGGCCAAGGGAAAGTACGACGCGTTCATCGCCCAGACCGACCGACAGCTCGTTGCGCAGGGACAGTTTCAGGGCGCGAGCATCTGGCGGTTCTTAGAGGGCCTGGACTCGCACGGCGATGCCTGGTTCGTGGAGAGGTGCGACCCGGCGGGAGACGAAACCAAGACATCTGGCGGTTCCGCACATCTCCTCGCCGTGGACGCTGAGGGCGCCGAGCATCGCTTCGCGGTCGAGACCCCGTGCTGCTCACTTCACGCCGTGCCCTGGGGGGACAGCCTCGTCTTTGCCCGGTCCGCCACGCAAGGCCAGCCAGGCTGCTTCGCCAGCGTCCCCCGACCCCCTGTCAGGTCACTGCAGACGGGGTCCTTCTGGCTGGAAGGAACGCCCTTGTCGCTGCGCGGTGATCCTAGATCTCGGCAGAGCTCCTATCCCCCGACGGTTCGCCAATGGTTCCCTGCCGGCGCCGAGCCGGGCTCGGTTGCCGCGCGGGTCCGCAAGATGGCACCGGGGTCCGTTCTCCTCTGCATGGGTGGCGAGGACCGGGCGGTCGGCTGTACTGAGCTCTGGCTCGATTCGGACACCGATGCCCCACAGAGTTTGGACCTCAAGAACGACGCCAGCAGCACCGGGCGAGCGGTGACTGGCCGCGTTAGTCTCGGCGGCGCCGCCGTCAGCGGCGCGGCGGTCTCCGTGGTGCCCGCGAGCCTCCGGACCACACGGCTCATCGTCCTTCCCCTCGCCTGGCCGAAGGGGTCCAAGGAGCCGATCCGGCAGATTGCCACCGATCGAGACGGCCGATTCACCCTACCGGAGCTAGCGGCAGGTGAGTATCGGCTGCTCGTTCGCCTGTCCGGTGGTCGGATGGACCACAGCACCACCTTCAAGGTGACACCTCCTCCCAACACGTCTTCACATAGGCGCTCGCCCAGCTCTGCCTCTACCAAGCCTCAGGATCTGGGAACACTCGACTTTCCCGTTGGGCTACGGCTGACTGTGGCGGTCACCGACTTGAATGGCACGCCGATTCCAGGAGCTCAAGCCGGAGCCGCACAGCCCTCGCCTGAGGGAGAAGAACACCCGGGAGACATGACCCTCTTCAGTGTGAACGCAGGAGGAGATGGCGTCGCGGTGCTCGATGGCCTGGCTCCTGACCTTCGCGCGGTCGTCACTTGCCAGGCGCCGGGCTACGATTTCTGGCGTCAGGAATTCGATGAGCCGCCGGTTTCAGTGGATTGTCGCGTCGCTCCCCTGGCGCGGATCGCGGGGCGGCTGGTGGATGAGGACGGAGAACCCCTAGCGAAGGGTCGCGTGACCCTGGCTGGCGGCTCCGGCTTCGGCTCGGGTGCGGTCGAGGCCGCCGTCGTCGGCGCCAAGGATAGGGGGCACTTCGCGTTCGAGGGCCTGGAGCCGGCCAGCTTCCAGTTGTCGGCGGCGAGCCCGGGACGGGCCGCGAAGAGCCTTCCTTTGGCACTCGAGGCAGGCGAAACGCGAAACCTGGGTGACATTCTCCTGGAACCGGGTAGCGAGTGGAGGTGCCGGGTTGTGGATGGTTCCGAAAGCGAGGACGAACCCGCTCCCATTGCAGGAGCCACATTGAGCGCCGTCTCTCCGCAAGGGTCTCTCCTTCCGGCCACGACAGACACCGAGGGAGAGGCGCAGCTCGAGGGCCCGGCCAGCGGGCCCCTGACCCTCGACGTTCGGGCTCCGGGCTTCGCACCCCACCGCGTGGCGGTGCCGGAGTCGGTTCGCAGCCTGAACGCGCCGCCCTTCGAGATCTCCCTTTACCGGGGCGGCTGGGTCGAAGCCCACGTTTGGGACGAGAAGACCGGAGGTCCGTGCGCAGGCTGCCAAATCGAGCTTGCCGGAAGCGGCCCAGCCCAGAGTCTGAGCACCGACTCCTCGGGCACGGCCCGGTCGGAGGCCTTGGCGCCCGGGACATGGAATGCGAGCCTCGCTCGAATCCAGGGTTACGGGACCGTGGTCACCCGAAGCGGCGGCGACGACGTTCGCACCGTGACCGTGACCGCGGGCATGACGGCCGAGGTCCGGTTTGGAGACCCGAAGGAGACGCTGCAGGTCGTGCTCTCGCCGCCACTCGAGTACGCTGCATGGCGGCTGCTGGTCCGGGAAGCCTCCGGAGCCCTCCACGTCTACGAAATCGACGCTTCGGGGAGTGCGACCGTCCGGCGTCCGGCAGGGGGCGCAGTCCTCTCTCTCCTGGGCGATGGCGAGACGATCGAGGTCGGCACGTTGCCCGAAGATGCCGACGATCCCACACTGGTGGAGGCGCCGACCGGTGTCGTGACCGCGCAGCTGCCGCAAGATCTAGGGGCCTCAGGAACCGGCGCGGAGCCACTCCCTCTGGTGCTTGTCAACATTGCCACCGGACGGAAGGCCGCTGAGGTCTCCGTCCGAGCGGGCGCACAGATTCGTGTGCCTTTCCTTCCTGACGGCGTCTACGCGCTCCAGGCTGCCGGCCGGACACTGGCGACGGCATCCGTGAGCGGTGGCGGCGAGACCGACCTCGGTGAGCTCCGGTAGCTCTTTCTCGCCCAAGCCTGAGCTGGAAAGCACCGGAGCAGGGAGTGACCTGCCCGGCTGAGGTCAGCGGACCTGCGTCGAGATGAGGGTCTCGGAAGTGCCGCTCGGAGAGAAGGTGGGGCCGGAGTGTCTGGAAGTCGCAGAGGGCAGGCGGGTCTGGGGTTGCTGCGCTCGGACTTGCCCTGAGCTCCCCAGCGGGATCAGCCGAGAGTGCTTCGACCAGCCCAGGTCAGCGATGGGAGGGGAATCCCCACAGGCCGGCCCTTCTTGAAGGGACGGGCGAGGAGATGGACCGGACGTAGCGACCCGGAGGCCGGGAGGCCGGAGGGGGACCCCCTCGTCCTTCCATTCGTGTCAGGGGCTGTGGGGTGCCGGCCGCTCGGGCTCCGGCGGCGGTCTGGGGCGTCAGGGGCTGGTGGGTGCTGAACACCGTGGTTTCGAGCTTGGCTGGCCGGTCACCGCGGCGCTGTCGGCGGCCGGCGAGCGCTGCGGGGGTTGGCCTCCTCCAGGCCGATGCGGAACTCTGGGCTGCGGTGGAGGATAGCGAGTCTGTCGCATATGGCACCAGGGAAGCTCCGAGGCGGTGGCCCCTCTCCGGCAGTGCGGCAGGAGCCTGGAGCAGCAACTACTCTACCGATGGGAACAGCGTCGCCGTCTACGGTGGGGGAGGAGGGTGCCTACCAAGCCAGTGCGGACCTCCGAAGTACTGAGTTTGCTGGCTTTGAGAGAGGAGAAAAGGAATGCGCAATGCGTACAGACTGATCGTGGCCATCCTCCTCACGACCGGTTCCCTCCCTGTTGCCGCATGGGTGCCGGTTGACTGCGGAGCTCGGATGGCAGAGGTCGCCTCCCTGGTGGGCGGCAATAGCCCCCAAGAGGTCCAGAACCAGTGGGCAAACCACCTTCGAATGGTGCACGAGGCCAAGCCCGGTGACACCTACTATGCCCCGCACCCGGAGCCGAAGACCACGGACGAGGTGATCGACGACTTCCTCTACGTCTACTTCCAGAAACTCTTCGACAACGGTCCTGCCGAGCTCAACCCTGGGGAGCAAGCCATCTACGAAGGCCTTCAGGAGAACCATCTCGGCCTGCGGGTCGATCGCGTCGAGAACTGGTCGGTCACCCGTTGCGACCCGGCTCATGAGATGCCTTTCTATCACTTGGTCCGGCTCTTCAACCCCCAAGGCGAGGAGGTGGCGCGCGCCTCGGTTCTGCCTGCGGGCCTCTTGGGTGAGTCTGCGCAGATCACCACGGTGGCAAGGCGGGGGCTCGTGGCTCCCTCTGATGTCGCCGGCAAGGTCGCCCGGATGCTCGGACGAAAGCTCCCGGCGCACCGCGCACAGTACGCTGCCATCGACGGGCTGCCTCTGCACTGCGGTCGACTGACGCCGTGCACGGTGTTCGAAGGGGAAGGGAGCACCTGGATCCTGGACCGGGCGGTCCTCTTGTACGAAGTCGCATCGGATGCACGGCGTGTCTCGGTGACCCAGGTTCGCGCGAAGGGGTGGCGAGGGATGCAAGCCACCCTGGAGCCGGGGACGCGGCAACCTGCCCTCGTCAGCGAGGGCTTCGGGTGGGTTGAAGCGAGACTCGCCGCCGAGGACCCGGAGCTCGCGCAACTTCAAGGAATAGGGAAGTAGATCGTCCGTCTATCCAGGCCTCCGCCCACGCCTGACGGGGGAGCCGGGTTGACTCCGGCAGGATCTTCCCTGAGAGCCTGCGGCGGACAGGGCTTGGTCAGGGCGTGGCGGCTCCGATCTCCATCTCCTGCGTCAGGCGCTCGGAGTGAGGTTGGCGTCGGCTGACTCGATCCTGTCCAGTGGTGCTTGACATGCTCATCGCATGCAAGTAGCTTGGGCACATGCCCAAGATGCTCCAGGTGCGCAACGTCCCCGACGCACTCCACCGGATCCTCAAAGCCCGGGCGGCGCTGGCCGGCATGTCGCTCTCGGACTACGTGCTGCGCGAGCTGCGGCGGACCGCGGAGCGTCCGACCCCGGACGAGCTTCGCCGGAGGATCGAGAGCCGGCGCCCGGTCGAGCCGCACCCCTCGCCGGTAGAGGCACTGGCCGAAGAGCGCGCATCGCGGTGATCGTCGTCGACGCCTCTGCGCTCCTGGAAGTTCTGCTCCAGACACCCGCCGCGCCGCCCATCGCCGAGCGGCTCTTCGATCCGGCCGAGTCTCTCCACGCACCGTTCTTGCTGGACGTCGAGGCGCTCCAGATCCTGCGCCGCTACGCACTCAGCGGACAGATCGACGAAACGAGGGGGCGCGAGGCTCTGGCCGACCTCGAAGACTTCGCGATCGAGCGCTACCCGCACGGAGCGCTCCTCGAGCGAGCCTGGGAGCTGCGAGAGAACGTCACCGCCTACGACGCCGCCTACCTCGTCCTCGCCGAAGCGCTCGGCGCCGTGCTGGTGACCTGCGACGGACGCCTGGCGCGGGCCGTACGCGAGAACGGCGGCATTCACGCAGAGGTCGAGGCCTTCCGGGCCTCCGGGGAACCCGGCGGCTAGCAGCCTGCGCGGCAGGACGGATTGAGCCCATCCCGTGTTTGCGTGGCAGCCACTTCTCTTCTTTGCGCATCCGCGCGTAGCTCAGGGAAGGTTGCGGCGTAGGCGAGGTGAGAGGTCGAGGATCGCTGCGCCTGGCCAGGGCCGGCGCCCGGCTGGATACGCTAAGATGCCGAAGGATCGTTGGGCGTGGCATCTATTCGAGTCGGTTGGAGAAGATTTATGCCAGCGCCAAGAGGGCCGAAAACGGCCACCAGAACGGCGGAGCCGGTAAGGTCTTTGACATCAGAGGGATACGGATCGATGAGAGGTGCCGAGAAGGGTGCTTGGGTGCCTCGGAGAGGCCGCTCGGAAGGGATAACGGCGGGAGTGCTTGTAAGTCGCTGAGGGTAGGAGAGTTAGAGTTGCTGCCCTCGGAATTGCCCTGAGCTAGACGGTGGGATTGCGACATGGGCAACCCACTGTCCGGCCAGACGCACCGGTTCCAGCTCGGAATTGCCCTGAGCTAGACGGTGGGATTGCGACTGCGTTAGGACTCTCTCTTGTATCGACAGCTCCTTGATACTCGGAATTGCCCTGAGCTAGACGGTGGGATTGCGACTCTCGGCTTGGCGGATCTCGTTAGCGACGTAGTCGTACGGCTCTCGGAATTGCCCTGAGCTAGACGGTGGGATTGCGACAGCATCGGGTTCGCCACAGCTGCAACTGGGATACAACATGCAGACCCTCGGAATTGCCCTGAGCTAGACGGTGGGATTGCGACCGCCTGCTCTTTGTAGGTGACCGTGCGGGGCTTGCCCTCGGAATTGCCCTGAGCTAGACGGTGGGATTGCGACGTCCTTGGCGAGCTTGAGCTCCATCCGCGGGTTCTTCTCGGAATTGCCCTGAGCTAGACGGTGGGATTGCGACCGCTATCCGGACCCCTCCCGTGGTTGGTGTTCTTCATTCCTCGGAATTGCCCTGAGCTAGACGGTGGGATTGCGACTAGCAGTTGCTCGGCCCCTCGCTGTCTGTTAGCGGCGGCTCCTGCTCGGAATTGCCCTGAGCTAGACGGTGGGATTGCGACTCAATGTCAACCTCACCATCCAAGCGCACGAGTACCATGTCCTCGGAATTGCCCTGAGCTAGACGGTGGGATTGCGACAGCCGGTAGGCCTTCTTAGGTGCCTTGAAGATCTGGTCCCTCGAAACTGCCCTGATCGACACGGTGCGATTGAAGTGGCGCCCTTCGCGCAACCACTGTGAACGCTGTAGGCTTGGTGCGCACCCTCTGGATCGTCCTGAGCCGCACTGATGCCGGAGATCTCCTACCACCTGCCTGCGATCCCGTACCTGCGTCTGCGGGTGACGTTGCGGGCGGAGGAGCGGGCGTTGCTGCCGGGGTACAAGGGGTCGATGTTGCGGGGGGCGTTCGGGCATGCGCTCCGGCGGGCGGTGTGTGCGATGGGGCCGAAGCAGGCGTGCGCGAGCTGTGCGTTGCGGCGGGAGTGTGTGTATCCGCGGCTGTTCGAGACGCTGATCGAGGGGGAGCCGCCGCCGTTCTTGAAGGGGGTGCCGACGGCGCCGCGGCCGTACGTCTTCGAGCCTGCGCAGGAGGAGATGGGGCGGCGGGAGGTGGCGGCCGGGGAGACGCTGTCGTTCGATCTGTTGCTGTTCGGCCGGGCGGTGGAGCTTCAGGCGTATGCGCTGCTGGCGATCGAGCGGATGGCCGAGGCGGGGCTGGGCCGGCGGCGGCAGCGGTTCGTGCTGGAACGGGTGGAGTCTCCCGCGCCTCCTGAAAGCGGAGAACGGTGGCGGGCGGGGTTTGTGCGCGGGGAGCGGACGTGGCAGGAGCCGGTGCCGGCGGCGGTGCCCGATCCGGAGGCGCTCGCGCCGGTGCTGGCTAGGAGCGTGTACCGCATAGATCCTTCCGCCGCGTGTTGAGCGCAGGGGTAGCGCAAGGTCTTGCCCTGGGAGAAGATCGGCCCATGGGAGACAAACAGTACCGGCCGTGGAGCCCGAAGCAGGGATTCCTGCTGCCGCCATCGCCGTTGGACTGGCTTCCGGAGGGCCACCTGGCGTACTTCATCCTGGAGCTGGTGGCGGAGCTGGATCTGGGTGAGATCGAGCGGGCGATCCAGG
Source organism: uncultured Acidobacteriota bacterium (assembly GCA_963843755.1). Lineage (GTDB taxonomy): Bacteria > Acidobacteriota > Thermoanaerobaculia > Multivoradales > DATKCC01 > CAWJLS01. The sequence continues at coordinate 97,160 of CAWJLS010000003.1, read as the reverse complement.
CGAAGGACTCGCGGGGGACGCGTCCGTACTCGCCGGGGATGATGGTGGCGCTTCTGGTGTACGCCTACTGCGTGGGGGTGTACTCCTCGCGCAAGATCGAGCGGGCGACGTACGAGGACGTGGCGTTTCGGGTGTTGGCGGCGGGCCAGCATCCGTTCTTCACGACGATCAACGAGTTTCGCAAGACGCACCTGGATGCGCTGGCTGGGCTGTTCGTCCAGGTGCTTCAGTTGTGCCGCAGGGCGGGCCTGGTGAAGCTGGCCCACGTGGCGGTGGACGGCACGAAGGTGCAGGCTGCCGCGAGCAAGCACAAGGCGATGAGCTACCGACGCATGAGCGAGGAGGAGGCTCGTCTACGGGCCCGGGTGGACGAGCTTCTGGCCCGTGCCGAAGCGGTGGACCAGGAAGAGGACGCGCGTTTCGGCGAAGGTCAGCGAGACGAGGATCTGCCGGAGGAGCTGCGTCGGAGCGAGGGGCGTCTGGAGCGCATCCAACAGGCCAAGGCGCAGCTCGAGGCCGACGCCCGGGCGAGCCGCGCCGCCGAGCTTCGGGACCAGGCCGAGCGGGCGCGTCGAGCGGGCCGCGGACGAGGAGCGCAACCAAAAGGCGCGCAAGAGCGACGCGACCCGAGCCCGCCAGCGCGAAGAGCAGGCCGAGGTTCTCTCGGACCCGGAGAAGGATGAGGGCGCGGAGGCAGAGAGCTTCCTCACCGAGGAGGGTCTGCCGAAGCACCGGGTCCGAGCCCTGCCTGACGGGACGCCCCACCCGAAAGCCCAGCGCAACTTCGTCGATCCCGACAGTCGCATCCAGGAGAGCGGGGGGAGCTTCCTCCAGGGCTACAACTGCCAGCTCGCGGTCGACGAGGAGCACCAGATCATCGTGGCCCAGGCGGTGACCAATCAGTCGCCGGACAACGGCAACCTCCTGCCCCTGCTCGACCAGGTACAGGAGCACTGCGACGCGAGTCCGAAGACGGTCACGGCGGACGCGGGCTACTGGTTTGCCGAGGTCGACGCACAAGGCCAGCGGCGGGGTAGCGCGGTCTACGTCGCTCCCGATCGCCGCCGGCACGGCGCCGAGCTCGATCCACCTACACCGAAATCAGAGCAAGAGCCCACAGCCAAAGACCTCATGCGAGCGAAGCTCTCTACGCCCGAGGGCCGGGCGATCTACGCGCGGCGCAAGGCGGTCGTCGAGCCGGTCAACGGCCAGATCAAGGAAGCGCGCGGATTCCGGCGCTTCCTCCTGCGAGGTCTCCACGCCGTCAGCGGGCAGTGGTCCCTGGTCTGCACCGGCCACAACGTCTTGAAGCTCTACCGGGCCACCTGCGTCCAGGCCTGACGGCCCACCAGGCGCAGGCTGTCTGCCCCTCGCCCGGCGACATTGACTGCCCACAGGCCCAACAGCGGCTCCCGAGCCGCCAACGCTTCGACCTCGAGTCGATTCAAGCAACCCAGCTCCACCGCACCGCCACTTCGACGCCAGCGGCCCGGCGGGATCTCGCTCCGCGGTATCCCGTACACGCTCCTAGCGGCGCGGTGGAGCTGCGGTTGCTGACGCCGCTCCGGATCAAGAGCGACGGCCGGGCGGACGCGCCGTTCAACTTCCGCAAGCTGGTCTTCCTGGCGGTCCGGCGGGCGCTGGAGGTGGCGCACTTCCACGGCGTCGACGGGCACTCGGCGGAGCTCGACTGGGAGTTTCGGCCGCTGCTCGAGGCGGCGAGCCGGGTGCGGATCATCGAGCGGGACCTCGAGTGGTACGACTGGGAGCGGTGGTCGAACCGGCAGGCTAGGTCGATGCGGTTTGGGGGGCACGTGGGGCGGCTGCGGCTGGAGGGGGAGCTGGCGCCGTTTGCCGAGCTGCTGGCGACGGCGGAGGTGCTGCACCTGGGGAAGGGGGCGACGTTCGGGCTGGGGCGGGTGGAGGTGGGGTGACGGGTGGTAGGGTGCGAGCGAACGCTGTTGACCTGGGCGGAAGAGGCGGGAGGCGGGCGGAAGTTCGGCGAGTGCTGACAAGAATCATGCCAGGCTGGAGTCGGCCGAAAACGGCCAGGAGAACGGCGGGGGCTGTAAGGTATTTGACATCAGAGGGATACAGATCGATGAGAGGTGCCGAGAAGGGTCTCTGGGGGGTCTCGGAGAGGCCGCTCAGAGGGGATAACGGCCGGAGTGCTTGTAAGTCGCTGAGGGTAGGATGGTTAGAGTTGCTGCCCTCGGAATTGCCCTGAGCTACACGGTGGGATTGCGACTGCCAGGTGCCCGAGTCGTAGATGACCCCGTCCGACTCTCGGAATTGCCCTGAGCTACACGGTGGGATTGCGACATGGACTGCCGGTAGCAGCGCAGAAACCCCCGTTGACGTCGCCCTTCTCGGAATTGCCCTGAGCGACACGGTGGGATCTTCCGAGCCTCACCCTTGTCTTCCAGGACGGTGTCTACCTGTCCGGGTGACGCAGTGGAGGCGAGAGATCAGCCATGAACTACGACGAGCTGGCGATCGAAATCCGTTCCTTCAGCGAAGGGGAGCCGGTCGTCGCCGTGCACTCGTCGAGCTACGGCCGGAGCTCCGGGCCGGTGCGCTTGCCCTTCGCTCTGGACGCGGTCGGAGATGTGCTGTCCGCGCTGGAGCGCGGGCTTCGGCATGTGCGTCCGGCGGAGCCCGGGTCGGAGGCGGAGGAGAACGGCCCGCCAGTTGACCCGCGGGAGGTGGGCGACGGGCTCTTCCGGGCTCTCTTTTCGGAGGCGACGGTTCGGACCTTCGATCGGGCTTGGGCCCGGATCGAGGATCGGCGGGACGGCGACGGGGAGCCGCGGGGGCTTCGCATCCGGTTCGTGTTCGATCCGGAGAATCCGGACCTCACCCCCTGGAGCGTGGTCCCCTGGGAGCTTCTCTTCCGGCCAGAGACGCGGGAGTTCCTGGCGCAGGACCGGCGGACGCCGGTGGTGCGTTGCCTGGACGTGCCGCGGCCGGTGCGTCCGGTCGCTGTCGACGAGAAGCTCCGCGTCCTGCTGATCGAGTCCTCGCCGGTAGGGGCCCAGCGCCTCGACGTCGGCCGGGAGCGTCGCCTGATCGGGGAGTCGCTCCAGGCGTGGGTGGACGAGGTCGAGATCCTGACGCTGCCGAGCGCAGAGCTGGGCGTTCTCCGGGACTTCCTCCTCTCCGAGGTGGTGCACGTGGTCCATTTCATGGGGCACGGCGGCCTGACGCCCGAAGGCGAGGGAGTGCTCTACTTCGAGGACGAGATCCGCCGGCCGAAGGCCGTGCCGGCGGAGACGTTCGCGGTGAACCTCGGGAGTTTCGAAAAGTTGAAGCTCGTCGTCCTCAACGCCTGCGACAGCGGCGCGTTCCCGCGGAACGGGGGCCGGGACCCGTTCACAGCGACGGCGGCGAGTGTGGCCATGCTGGGCATCCCAGCGGTGGTGGCGATGCAGTTCCCGGTGTCCGATACGGCCGCGATCCAGTTCTCGGCGGCGCTCTACCGCCGGCTCGCGGCCGGCGACCCGATCGAGGCCGCGGTGACCGAAGGCCGCCTGGCGGTGCTCGGTGAGCGCAAGTGCGCGGCCGAGTGGATCACCCCCGTGGTCTACCTCAGGGGACAGCGCGGCGAACTGTTCGCCGGTCCGGGTGGGAGCTCGGGGGCGGCCGCTCGGCGGGGGGAGCGGCAGGAGGAGCCTCGCCCGCTCCGACTCGGTGTCCGTAGCCTCGTCGGCCTCGGCGAGGGGCTCGAGGGGGCCGCAGACCGGACCCTGTCGCTGGTCGAGCACTTCGACGGGCGGAGGATTCGCGACGCGTCCCTCTGGACCGAGGCGATCCTGCCGGCGCTCCGCGACTTCCTGGCCGAGGCTCGCACCACGGACCGCCCGGTCATCCTCGACCTGGCGGCGCACTACAGCATCGCGTTCCTGGGCGGAGCGCTCCTCGAAGCGAAGAGCGGCGTCAACCTGGGAGTCGTTCAACGGGGGCAGAGGGGACGAGATATTTGGCTTGCCCCAAAGCCCGGAGAGGTGGTCGAAGAGCCGGTGTGGAACCCGGAGGCGAAGGACGTCGAGCGGGATCCGGACGCCCGGGACGTGGCCGCCGCGGTGAGCGTCACGCATCCGGTCCTGGAGGAGGTCCTGCGCTACCTCGACCGGCCCGAGCAGTCCGAGCAGGCGGAGCCGGGCGTCCGGCGGGTGCTCGATGCAACGATCCAGGGCGGCGCTTCGAACACCTCGGTCCGGGACGGTGCCCACGCCCTGCGCCTGGCCCAGACCCTCGCACGGCGGCTGCGGGGGCGTCCGCTCGAGGAGCGGAAGGGGACGGTGTACCTCTTCGCCGCTGCGCCCAATGCCCTCCTCGTCTACCTGGGCCAGCTCGCGCCGCTCTTGGGGCAGGTGCAGGTCTACGAGTACGACGGGCTGGTCGGCGGGGAGCTGGGCGACTACTGGGCGGGAGTGAGGTGGGAACCGTCGATGGGACCCGGTTCACCCGATTTTTCCGCGTAGGTGTCTGAGGGGGGTGGTGAGGCGCAGAGGGGTCAGTGTCAGGGATGGCACTTGGTCCTTCAGACCAAGACCTGGTGCCAAGAGCTCTTCCCCAACGAGTGTTCCGCTGAGCGGGCGATCGCTCGCTTTTCGTCTCGGGAGAGATCATCGGAGACGATGTTGTTCCTATTGGCTGGATCGACCAAGCTGACATCGACGAACGAACCGGCCAGGAACTGGAGGATGTGGATCATGTTCTGGGCGAGCTGGTCTCGGTTCCGAAGCTGAAGCGCACGAAGGACGGCGAGCTCGAGACAGAACGAGGGAAACTCCAGATCGTGAGCGCGGCGCCAGACCTTCATCAGGCGGATTTCGTCTTGGCGGCCCGAAGCCTGTACCGTTCGTATGTGTTTGGTGATGTCGGTCTTGATCCAGGTATCGCGCTTCCGCACGTACAAGGCATGCTCCGTACCGCGGATCTGGCGTCCTGGAACGAGATCGATCTTCAGCCCGTTCAGTTGGACACCGATCGAGACGTTCTGTCGGCGGGCCGTGTACCCTTGTCGCTTCAGCAGATCGAAAACGTCGTTGTAGATTTCCTCGAGAGCCCCCGTTCGAAGCGGATGGAACGAGAGGAAGAGATCAAGGTCCGTGCCGCCGCTGATCGCCGTGCCCTTGGCGAAGGAGCCTGAGCGGGAAATCTCGCGTAGAGAGTCGCCAGCCCAGCCCCCGATCTCGGCGGAGAGAAAAGCTGCAGGGACATCGAGCTTCTTCAGGCCGGCCAGTGGGACTTCGTACATTCGAAGTGCGCGCCTCAGATGCTCGTCGTCGGATGGGGAGAGTCGGAGGAACGCGCTCACGGCTCAGATGTCCTCGGGGAGCAGCACCTCGGGTTGGTAGGTGCCGGTTGCCGGGTTGTGCTCATAGGTTTGGACGGGACCGAGCGTGTTGAGGCGTTGGCCCAGGAGCACCGCGAGTCCGACAGGTATGGCGCCGAAGATATGGGTACTGGTGGTCCCCAACTCGGCCCGGGCACGGCGGATGGCTTCGACGGTCCGGTCGACGATCTGGACCGCCTGACCAGCTGTCTCGAGGTCTAGCCTCTTGAACGGATCGCCAGGAGGCCGCACGGTGACCGCTGCCCTGAACGTAGGCAGCGTTGGCCGGGTCACTCCGAATGCCGGCTCCACATTCTGGGTGATCGAGAGGAGCACCGCGAGCGCGTCGCCGTCGGTCCGGAGGGCCTGGAGGTCCACGTCAAGTGGCACATCCACGGGAGGCGCGTTGAGGCTCCAGATCTGATCTGGCCTGTTTTCGGCCTCCTGCCGCCAGGAGAGGTCGAAGTCCCGGTCCAGGGCGAGAAAGGCTCGGCCGAACGCCAGGCCGGCGCTGAGCGTCGCTCCGCCGCTGGCCTCGACACTCCGACGCGGCGCCCGACTTCGGAGAGTCTCGCGGATGGTCCGCAGAGCCGGGACCAGCGCCTGTTGCCAGGCCCCGGGCTTGGCGTTGCGGACAGTGAACTGGTGTGACCAGTCGACCGAGAGCGCCCATCCGGTTTCGAAGCCGGGCTGGCGCCTGGTCATCAGGCGAACCCGGAAGGGTTCGTCCTCAGGAAGGGCTTCGTGCAGGGCGCGCAGTCGCCGTCGGAGAACGCGGCCGGCGATCTTGAAGACGTCTTCCCGCGTCGCCGGATCATGAACCACGCGGCGGAGGTTCCAGCTAGACAGGTCGTGGATTCCAAGGCGATCGCCGGCAACTTTGGCGGCTTGGTCGTAGTCGAGGCCGCCGGCGGCCACGGGGATCAGGAAGAAGGCATCTCCGCGTTGCGCACGCCGGACGCTTTCAGGTGCTTCGACCCTCTGAATGGTAGGGGAGTCGGCAACATCCGACGTCAGCCAGAGAACCGTGTTGGCGGTGGCGGGATCCTCGAGGATTGCGTGGAGTTGGGTCTCGGTGTGGTCTTCGTCCAGGTCGTCGAGGTCTTGCCAGGTGGGGATCCCGAGCTCGTGCTGAACCTGGACCAGGAGCGTCGCCTCTTGGAGGCGACTCCGGCGGTAGCTGAGGAAAGACCGCCCGGTGGGGTCGGTCGGCGCGGACGAGGTCAACGGTTCGCTCCTGTCAGTCGTTCAGGGCCTCGATACGCACGATAGACCAAGCCCCTCGATCGCGCTTCTCGACCACGACGTCGGCGTCGAGGATCACGCCCTGCTGAAGCTGGTTGAAAACGGCAGGCGGGAGGCTGGACCTATAGCCCTGAGCTATTTGTCCGCCAGGGCCACGGACCGTCGGGCGCATGTGCTTGAGAAAGAGGTCGGCTCCCTCCCACAGGGCCCGGTTTGGTCCGAGCGGTGTGGGTGGCTCCGCCAAGGGTTCAAACTCGGGAGGTTCCACGGCCCGGGGCGGGTTCGGGGCGTCGGAGCCGAAGATCCCGTATCCCGTCGAGGTCTTGCCGCCGATGCCCAACTGCGCCAGGGCCGCCTTGAGAAGGGTCTCGATGCGGTCGAGCGGGGTCTTGTCGGTCGCCGGAGTGCGCTGGCCGATCCAGAAGGTGAAGGCAGTTCCCGCTGCGATCGTGAGGAAGGCCACGGGGTTCGGGTCGTACCAGTCGGCAGGCGGTAGGGTGGGCGGTTCGGCAGCGTCCCCGTAGTACGGCTGGTAGTGGGGAGTGAGGCCGTCGACTTCGAGAGCGGGCCAGACGTCGGGGAACGCGTCGTAGAAGACGAGGTCGCCCTTGGCTCGTAGCTCGGAGTCCGCGGGTGGACCGAAGAGCCGGGCAATTTCGCTTTCTGAGTACCGGGACGGTGGGCTCCCATCTTCCTCGAGGTCGCCTCGCTGGAGAAGCTCTGCGGCCCGGCGCAGGACTCCCTTGATGCTCGAGCCTGGAATGTACGGGCAGCCGGTGAGCCGGTCGAGGAGGAGTGCGGTCTCCGTCGGGTGGGGAAGGCCGAGTCCGATGACAAGCCGTGTCTGCGAGACGCGAGAAACAGGCCGAGCACCTGCACTCTCGAGCGCCTTCCTGCGGCGCACGGTCACCGGCGCATAGTCATCAGGTACGGAAAAGGTGCCTGGTGAGCCGAAGCGCTGAAGGAAGGAGGTCTTTCCGTCCGGCCGCTCTGCGTTCGGATCTGCCTTGATGAACCGGCAGCCGGTGTCGCCCCCGCGCTCGAAACGGTCGAACCCGCGATCGAACACCAGGGACCGGTTGGCCGGTCCGGTGAGCCGTACGTGGACCTGGAGTGGCGGGGGAAGCGGGAGCAGATGGTCAGTCATCCGTCGCGGACCCCTCGATGAACGCCTCGGCGAAGCGCTTGAGCCAGGTCGCCAGAGCGCGGGCTTCGGCGGAGGCGCGCCGATAGAGCACCTCGGCGTCAGCTCCCTGTTCGAAAACGGAGAGGCTCCCGGTGATCCACTCGATGAAGGAGCCGTTACCTCGGAGATCGGCGTAGGGTTGACCGGTTGAGCTCAGCCACTCGCCTAGCCACCTACAGATCTCGGCCTCTGGCTCGTCGGCTCCAGCGGCCAGGTAGAAGGCGACGGTCTGGCCGAGACCGTTGTTGTGGAGGCGGGCGGGGAGCTTGAGCAAGTTCGTCTTGAACTTGCCCGAGGTCGAGAGGTCCCTAACGGACTGGATCCGCGCAAGCGCAAACTTGGCCCGGTCCTGTTCGAGAGTCGGCACGGCTCAGCCCTCCTCTCCACGCTCGAGCCAAGTCGTATGGGTCAGGCCACGGCCGATGGTCTCGTCGCCCCCGATCCTGGTCAGCTCGAGAGCCTGGAGGACGGTGACGAACCGCGTGCTCTCGGCCTTGACCGCTCGGAGTGCACAGAAGAAGAGCGCCTCCGGGGGAACGACCTCCTCGACGAAGAGGTTGCCCTGGCGGTCCTCGATTCCGAGCGTCTCGGCGTCCTCTTCGCTGTAGGTTTGGGTGGTGCCCAGAGAGTTGAGCTTGATCCGCGTCAGCACTTCGGTACCGACCTCGACCAGCTCCTTGAAGTCCTGGTCGCTCACGATGAGCAAGCGCTGGGGGAGGATCGAGCGCGTGTGCGCGAACCCCTGTGACTCTCCCGGGAGGAGCGAAAGCACGCGGCCGAGCCCGGAGCTCTTCTTGGTGGCGTCGAAGAACGCCGGGTTCTCCTTCCTGTCGAGGCGGAGCTCCTCGAGGAGGACGTCACCTGTACCGTCGGCCGCCCAAGCAATGCCTTCCTCGGGTGGCTGGACCCCCAGCGCTCCGATGTCCAAGGCGCGGGCAAACCTCTCCAGGACGAAGGGGCAGGTCACCCAGTGGAAGGGTGCGCCGGAGGAGCGGATGGGGAAGGCCAGGAGCTGGCCGTCGCCGAAGGAGACCCTCCCGGGGCTGGGGTCTTCTCCGGCTCCGGAGTCGGCGCCGAAGTAGAACTGGATCTCCTCGGAGCTGAGGCGCCCTTCGCCTCCCATGTCGTCCTTGAGAACGCCCTTGAGGGTCGAGCCCGGAATGACCGGATAGCCGGTATGGCGCTCGCGCTGGATGGGGAGGTCGAGATAGCCCGTCGCGCTCTCGGCTCCGCAGTGGAGCGGGGTTTCGGTGTAGAGGCCGAGGACGCCCAAGGCGTCCATGGTCTTTCGTCCCATGTCATGTCTCCTGGGGATCGGCTCCGGCGAGCACGAGACCGAAGCCCTGGCGGGCCAGGTTCTCGCCGTCGAAGCCCGAGAGGTTGAGGCCGTGGAAGGTGGACGGCGTGAGAGAGCTTGCCTCGGGGGAATCGAAGATGAAGACGGATCCGGCGGGGATCGCCTGCCGGAGAGGCTTGGCGCGGTTCTCAGCGAGATCCCAACCACCGACTGGTTGATGGCCGGAAACCGAGGCGCCGAGGAGCCGTAGACGTGTCTTCTGGAGGTCGGCAATTCGGGTATCGGGGCCGAACGGAGGAGGGTAGGCCCCGGATTCGGAGAGAGCCGGCGTGGCGAAGGCGAGCCTCAGGCGGGACGCCGAGGGGGCCGAGCACTGGGGGAACGCCGGGCCGTCGTCGAGCCAGGCCGTTCGGCCTTCTCCGCCAAGTCGAATTCTCCGTCCTGGAGCAAGGCTCCCCCCGCGGATCTCGAATCCGAGGGACACTCCGGGCAGGAGCCGAATGAAGCCGAAGGTGTAGAGCATGCCGGCCTCGCCGGTGCGTCGGCCCCCGTCCATTCCGAGTCCCACTCTCAGCTCGTCGACCCAGAGGTCCGCGGGATGGACGAAGTCGTCCGGGGAGGGCAGGCCTCCTGCAGCCCATCGGACATAGCCTCGAGGAGTGAGAAACCACCGGGTCACGGGTTGGGGGGCTCGGGCTGCGGTCCCGGGCCAGCGCTTCCAGGCTCCGTTGGAGCGCACGAAGGGGGCGAGAAGACCAAGGGGATGAGAGTGCCCGCCCTCTCTCTCGGGGATCTCGCGGAAGCGCACGATCTCTTTGATGCGAGGAGCAGCGTCCTCGTCCACGCTGGCGCTCTCCTGGTCGATCCGAACGCCGAGGTCGGCGGGCGCCGGCATGAGGACCTCTTCACCGCGCACGAGCCAGGGGCCCCGGAGCTCGAGCGATCCGAACTCGCCCCATTCGCCCAGCTCTTGCCGAAGGCTGTCTGCCAGCGTCGCCCAGACCGCCGTCTTCTTGCGCCGGAGCTCAGCCAGAGAGATACCCTCATCGATGAGCCTGCGCGTCCGGATGGCGCCGTAGAGGGTCGACGGGTGAGGAGGGAAGATCGACTTCAGGAAGTGGTCGGACCCTCGGGTGCTGGGCCGGCCATCGCGAAAGAAGAGGACATCCTCCGGGATCACCCGGAAGGCTCGCCACGGTCCGGTCATCGGGTCACCTCCCGGCCCAAGAAGCGGGCAATTCGAAGGGCGGGAGTCTTCCGGTGGATGAAGAACGGGGCGATGCGCTCGGCCAGGCCGGTGGCACCGGCTGTGCTCCGCTCGCTCCGGCTGAGGCGGTCCGCGAGCCAAGGCTCCCAATGCTCTGGCTCGAAGACCTCGGTCAGGACCTCCTCTTCTCTTCGGAGGTTGAAGGTCTGGGTGGAAGAAAGCGCGCCTTCGCGGATGTGGTCGACGAGGTCGTCCAGCGCTTCGGGCCAGGTCAGGGTGGTGTCGCTACCCACCGGTTTGGCCCACTTGAACGCGACCTCGATCGGCTTGCCGGAGCGCTTCTCGAGGCGAATCGCCAGGGCATCGCGGCCTGCGTGCTCCTTGGCCCGGTCGTGGAGGAGGCGTTCGACCTCCCGGAAGAGAAGGCCGGCGGGATTTCGCCCATGGCCGTAGAGGATTGCTCCGGACAAGGAGAGGAGCTGCAGGTTCTCGGGCGCCAGATACTCGGCGAGCACTTGGAGAGTCTTGCGGTAGTGGTCGTTGATCTTCCTGGCGACCGGGAGAGCGTCCTCGGGAGCACACACGACGAGAACGTCGTCGCCTCCTGCGTAGATGAGCTGGGGGTGAACCGCGCTGGACGTGTGGCCTAGAGTCTCGAGGTTCAGATGGGTCAGGTTGCCGGGCTCAGCCGACCGGAGGGAGCGCGCGAAGCGCGAGAGCGCATTGGAGAGGGCCTTGTGGAACTCGGAAATCTGGCCCTGGACGCGATCTACTCCCCAGGAGAGCACCTCGCCCATCCGGTCGCCGTCGCAGGCGACGAGCGCAACATAGGGTGGGTTCTCTGGAGGGCGATCCTCGTCTTCTCGGGCCTGGGCCGTGTGGAACGCGTCGAGGGCGTAGAAGAGCGCACGCTTGGCTCCGGACCGGGTGTAGAGCCGCTTGGTCGCACAGACGAGGCAGAGGCGTCCCTGGCCGAACCGGAAGAAGATCTGGTCGGCAGTGCCGTCGGCTTCAGTCTCCGCGTCGGCCCAGGCCTGCCGCACTCGGTCCCGGTCGCCATCAGGAAGTGCCGTTCGGACGCCGCAGAGGGCACACTTCTCGTCGTGTTCGTGGATGGTCTGGAAGGGCCGGAAGACCCGCGAGGCCGCGTAGCGGGATGCCCCTTTGCACGCAGCCTCTGCATAGCTCGGTGCCTCTGGAACCCAGGACCAGGCGATGTCGAAGACGTGGTCAGTCTGGCGCTCTCCGCGCGACGCGGTTGGGCTCCAAAGTCGCGGGTGCGGCCGGAGACCCACGCCCTGGAGGACACGCACCGCTTCCACGACCTGCCGGTCCCACTCGTCCAGAACGGCCTTCTCCATGGCCTCCGCGGTGTCTTGGACCGAGTCGCGGGGCACTCGACAGACCACGCGGTTGGGGAGCCCGCTCGCCGTCAAGTCGTCGCCAAAGGCCGGGAACACGGTCTCTCCTCCACGGTCGTGCAGAGCGCCGATCGCGGTGCCCATCAGGTGGGAAAGGAGGTCACTTCCTGCCCAAACGTCGGCAACCCGCCGAGCTTGGGAGATGAAACTGTGAACCGGACCGATCGAGAAGGTCAGGAGGGCGGCCGGGCGGCTCACGGCGTGACCTGCTGGACGAGGTTCTTGGAGGAGAGATCGGCCAGGAAGTCATCGACAATTCCGAGCTGAGCGGCCTTCGGGCGCTGCGCTGGGGAAGTATGCCCTGTGTAGGCCAGCTCGGCGCCGTCCGGGAGGAATTGAGACGGCAGGTGGGCGAACACCGGGATGTACCCCTCGGCGACGTGCGCGATGTGAAGGTGAAGGGGGGATGCTCGGCGCTTGTCGACAGGTTCCTGGGTCTCCCCCTGCCACCAGGTCGCTGTCTCCCCCTCCTTGCCGGATGGTCCCTTCTTGACGAAGGGCAATGGCAGGCCGAGGCCAGCCCGGTCCGGGAGACCGCCTCGGGGATTCTTGGCGTGTGGCTTCGCCCAGGTGTAGTCCCTGTTGGCGATCGACGAACCGTTCCGCTGGCGCGAGTCTCCGGGATAGCCGTAGCGCCTCCGGTAGGCCATGATCCAACCCCCGGCGAGAGCGAGGGCGCCGTACCAGGAGTCATGAGCGACCGCACCCAGGTAGATCGATGCGCTCGGTCCCAGGTGAGCCCAGGACCTCGCGCGCGGGACAGTGGTTTGGGCGGTTTCCAGGAGGAGGCGGATCCGCTCGTGGAGGTCCTCCCGATTGCGAGGAGTCCCGTTGGCGTCCGAATCCGAAGCCAGATTCCCCGCGAAGTGGATGACCCGGAGAGAACCGAAGCCGTTCCTTGCTTTGGAACCGAGTCCTCCCAGGAGAAGCCAAGCTGAGACCGCACGGGTCAGCATCCGTTCCGCCTCGTCTTCTTCGGCATCTCGACCGCGAAAGAGCCAGTCGAGCTGGACGCGGGACTTCTCTTCGGGTGCGAAGCAAGGTCGGCTCAGGAAGAGGCCCCAGTTGTCCGGGTGGTCCTTCTTGGAACGGTACTCAATGCAGCCGTAGGCGAGGTACTGCAGCGGGTCGGTCGGGAACTCGTCACCGTTGGGTTTGGTGAGCTGGAGGCGCTGGATGGTTGCCGGATCGCCCTCTGCACCCCAGGCCTTGGCAAGGTCCGCAGCCGAGAGCTTGAGCGAGGGCAGGTCGAGCGGCCATTTGAGACCGGCCTTCCAATACCCGGGGGATGTTAGGACTCTGACCGCGAGGGAAGATTTCTGCGCAGTGGAACCGAAGACGGTCTCCTCGGCCCGCCTGGTGGCCGCCAGATCTCTTCCGAAAACTCCACCCGCTACGGCCCGGAACCACCAGCGAAGTTGACCGCGAATCGAAGCGGTCCTCCACTCTGGCTTGGTCTGGTCCGAGCCACTGAGGAAGCAGGGAGTGGTGATCGCCAGCTCAAGGGTGGCTCGTCTCATGCCAGATCCTGTTCGTCGACGGAGTGTCCAGAGAGTGGTGTCCTGTGAGCGCGATGAATTTCGGTCCCCTGTCGTCGAGTGTCTCCAGAACGAGAGACACCAGGAATCAGAGAAAGGGTGACCATGGCGCGAATCGAGATTGGGCTAGAATGCCCGAAGACTTGGATATCATGAATCGCAGTGGTGGCTCAAGAGGCCGTCTCGGGCGCTCGCAGGCGCCGATGGGAGGCGTGAGGTTGAGGAGCTGTCGGGCGGTGTGACTTGGGAGACCTTGGGGAGGAAACCGGCTCGAGGCGCTCCTGTTGGGGCTCGCGCGCCGGTGAGTTGGCGACGGTACTCGGTGAAGCAATGGGATCGGAGAGCACGGAGGAGCAAGAGGAGATCGCTCGGTTGGCTCTCCGCCAGTATGGGAAGATCATTCGGAAGTGGGAGAAGAGCCTGGAGAAAGGCAAGGTCAGCGAGAAACGGGCGAAGCGCCTGGAGTGGCTGCGGCGGTTCGGTGCGGGGGACGGCAGAGAAGAGGCGGAATAAGGAGGGGGTTGAGTGGACTGGCCATGGTGCCGGACAAGAATCATGCCAGCGCGAAAACGGCCGAAAACGGCCATGAGAACGGCGGAGCCGGTAAGGTCTTTGACATCTCAGGGATACGGATCGATGAGAGGTGCTGACACGGGTCTCCGGAGGGTCTCGGAGAGGCCGCTCGGAGGGGATAACGGCCGAACCGCTTGGAAGTCGCTGAGGGTAGGTGAGTTAGAGTTGCTGCCCTCGGAATTGCCCTGAGCTACACGGTGGGATTGCGACTGAAGATGTGGCGGGCGGTGATCAGTCCCTCTTCCTCCTCGGAATTGCCCTGAGCTACACGGTGGGATTGCGACCGTCCCAGTTGATCCCGCGGTAGAGCTGGCTAGCGGTCTCGGAATTGCCCTGAGCTACACGGTGGGATTGCGACAGGTCCCAGGAGCCACGTAGTACTCGAACTTCCCCGTCGACTCGGAATTGCCCTGAGCTACACGGTGGGATTGCGACTCTGATGAGCCGAGAGGAGGGTGTCGAAGCTGCAGAAAACTCGGAATTGCCCTGAGCTACACGGTGGGATTGCGACGTCGAGGACGAGATCCGCACCTGGAATTCGAATCCCGGAGCTCTGGAATTGCCCTGAGCTACACGGTGGGATTGCGACCCAGTTATGCCGGTCATATCAACGACCAGTACATCTCCCCCTCGGAATTGCCCTGAGAAAAGCGGTGGGATTGCGACTCTCGGAACGTAGGGTGCGAAGTGCGCCGGGTTGAGTCCTCGGAATTGCCCTGGGCTACACGGTGGGATTCCAGCCCCTGGGCCTCTCGCTCCTGCCGGCTCACCGAACCGAGCCGTTGCCCATTCGCCTCTGCCTGGTCTGACAGCGCCACCCGTTCACCGCCCCGAGCGGTGGCCTGCGGCACCCGTCCGCGACCTGCTTCGAAGATCGCACACGGGATCGGTGTTCTGGGGATCGTCGGAAAATCAAACGACATACGTTGAAATTTGACGAAAGACGTTCGATCGTGGATAATCACACCACGACCACCGACCCAGGAGCCGACCCATGACCATCACCCAGAAGGAGCTGGCTTCCCGCCTCCGCGCCGCGCGTGAGGCAACCGGTTTCAGCCAGGAAGAGGTGGCCGCGGAGCTGGGTCTCTCGCGGTCGTCGGTCGCCCAGATGGAGCTGGGCAATCGGTCGGTATCGAGCCTGGAGCTGGACCGGCTCGCGCGGCTCTACGGCCGGGATCTCCGGGACTTCTTCGCCGAGGCGTTCGATCCGGCGGAGTCCCTGGTCGCCGTCTTCCGCGCCGAAGCCGCCGCGGAAGAGGACGACGGCGTGGCGGAGAAGGTCCGCTGGTGCATCGAGCTGGCCCGGGAGCTGGCGAACCTGGAGGAGCGCCTGGAGATCGACCGGGGCCGGGTCCAGGCACCGGAGTATCCGGGCTCCGCGCCGCGCTCGAAGTGGCAGGCGGTGCAGCAGGGGGTGCAGGCGGCGGAGGCGGAGCGCAGGCGGCTGGAGCTGGGGGACCGGCCGCTGGGCGACGTCGCCGACCTGCTGGAGAGCCAGGGGGTCCGGACCGCGCTCTTGGAGCTGCCGGACGACGTCTCCGGCCTGACCCTGATGGAGCCGAGTCTCAGCTTTTTCGTCGTCGCCAACCAGGACCACAAGGTCACCCGGCGGCGCTTCTCCTGGGTGCACGAGTACGCCCACATCCTGTTCGACCGGAAGCTCCGGGGGACCGTCAGCCGCGTCTCGGAGCGAAGCGCACTCGCCGAGGTCCGGGCGAACTCCTTCGCCGCCGCCTTCCTGCTCCCCGAGGACGGCGCCCACGCCTTCGTCGAGGAGCTGGGGAAGGGGCGGGGAAGCCGCCAGCGCTGGGACGTCTATGACGAGAGCGACTCGCCGGATGCCCTGCCGGCCGAAGGCCGCAGCGAGCCCGGCTCCCAGCAGATCCAGCTCTACGACGTGATCCTCCTGGCCCACCGGTACGGCGTCAGCCGCACCATGGCGCTCTACCGCCTGAAGAACGTCGGCCTCCTCAACCAGGCCGAGCTCGAAGCGCTCCTCGAGCAGGAGCGGGTGCAGGGCTGGCAGCTCGAGCGGTCCCTGAGGCTGCCGGACGGGGAGGCCGACGATGCCGAAAGCGGGGAGGAGCCCTCCGGGCGGACCGCACGCGCGCCCCAGCGCGACTTCCATACCCGGTTCCTCACTCTCGCTCTCGAAGCCTACCGGCGCGAGAAGATCACCCGCGGCAAGCTCCGCACCCTGGCGGCGCTCGTCGACCTCGCCTCCTCGGATCTCGACCAACTCCTCCGGGCCTCGGGCCTGGAGGACGACGAGGAGGACGAGGTCCTCCTCCCCGGAGACTGACGGTGCCCGGTGGCGAGGAGAAGGCGGTCGCGATCGATGCCTCGGTCCTGATCAACCTCGCCACCGTCGACCAGCTCGACCTGCTGGCCGCCATCGACCGGTACCGCTTCGTCGTTCCACTGGACGCCCTTGAAGAGATCAAGCGTCCAGACCAGCGCCGGCGCGTGGACGCCGCGATCGCGGCAGGAGCACCTGCACGTCTGGGAGCTGACCAGCCCCGCCGTCCTCGAGCGCCGAGCCGGATTCCTCCAGGAGATGGACCCGGGGGAGTCCGCCTGCCTGGCTGTGGCCATCGAGGAGGGATGGATCGTCGCCTGCGACGAAAAGCGCGTCTTCCGCCGGAGGGCCCTGGAGCATCTCGGTGAAGGCCGCCTCCTCAACACCGTCGGCTTGTTCGTCCTCGGCATCCGCGAGGCGTACTGGAGTGTCGCGGATGCCGATCACGCGAAGATCGTGCTCGCCGACAACAACTTCCGCGTCAAGTTCCGGTCCTTCGAGGATCTGCTCTAAAAGGAGTGCTCCATGCAGTCCCTTCCCCTCCACTTCCGCCTCCTCCTCGCCAACATCGAACCCTCTCAGGAGCGCAAAGATCTTGCTGCGGCCCTGCCCGGGGATCTCCGCGACTGGCTCAAAGAGCACGAGTTGGAGACCGAATGGCCGCACACGAGGCTGGGCGGCTCGTACATGCGCTCGACGGCGACCCTCGACATCCACGACGTGGACACGTTTCTCTTCCGGCCGGCCTCCGATCTCGATCGGACGCCGAACGCGGTCGTGCTGGAGCTGAAGAACGTCCTCGAGGACTACCCAGGTGCGATCGTCGAGGTCCGGCCGCAAAGGCGATCGGTTCGCCTTCACTTCGTCGACCACGACCTCTCCCTCGACATCGTCCCGTGCGTCGCGGAGGACGGCTACCCGGGACCGCTCCAGATCCCTGACCGCCCACAGCAGGAGTGGATCGTCAGCCTCCCCTTCGAGTACATGGATCGCCTGTCGAGGCTGAACAAAGACCACAACGGGAAGGTCAAGCGGTTGATCAAGCTGGTCAAGGCATGGCGGGACGTTCAGATGATCAACAACCGGCCTCGGAGCTACGTCCTCGAGATCATGATCGTGCAGTTGGTCGAGGACGGAACGCTCGTGCTCGACGGTCGCTCCTGGCCTCAGATCCTCGAAGACCTCTTCGTCCACTGGCACGACGAGTACGGCGATCTGCTGGAGCAAGAGGATGCCTTGCCGCAGATCGAGGACCAGCATCTCGACACGGAGAGCTCGACACCCTGGGAGCGGCGCTCGTTCGAGACGTTCATCCGGAGAGTGGAAAAGGCGAAGAAGATCGCACTCCGGGCCAACTGCCAGGAGGACGACGAAAGCGCCGCTGAGGAGTGGGCGAAGCTGTTCGGAGAGCACTGGCCGGAAGACGACGACGTCAAGGCCGAGGCTCGGCGCGAGGCGGCAGCCCACCAGACCGGCGTCGCGAGGATCGGCCGAGCCGGACGTGTCGTCGGCTGCGCAGCGCCGGTCGTCACGTCCCGTCCGACCCGTTTCCATGGCGGGAGGCGATTCCCGGCACCCATCCGCATTCCGAGGACGGATCGCCCCCTCGAACAGCTCGAGCCGATGGCGAGGACGTTCCCTGGGTTCCACGCGAGGCCGAACGCGGTGGGCGGCGTCACGTGGAGAGGGACCTTGCAGCCGACCCCCGAATCTCCGAAGTACAGCGTTCGGGTGATCCACAACGCCCAGGGCCCTCCCCGGGTCTACGTCGACAGCCACTGGCTCGATCCACGGTGCCGCCACCTGTACGAGGGCGGAGCGCTCTGTCTCTACTGGCCGAAGCAGTGGTGGTGGACGGCGGGAGAATCCCTGCCGGAAACGATTATCGCCTGGTCTGCCCTCTGGCTCTACTTCTACGAGCTCTGGCTGGTGACGGGGGAGTGGCTGGCTCCCAGCTCGCCGCATGGGGTGGGGGCGGCTGGGAGGTGACCTGAAGGCGAGTGGCGTACCAACTTGTCGGTCAGCGTGACGGCCGGGAGGGCGGGGTGGAGTGGTTGCGGTCGGAGTTGCTCTGAGCTACAGGGTGGGATTGGCTCTGCGGATCAGCCTTTTCAAGTGGCGACGGGTCTAGAGATCTCAGAGTGGACCGCAACGGCGAAGCTCGAGGTTATCCGCGGGGGAATGAGACAGCCCTACGCCGAGTGGCACTCGGAAGATGCCTCTCCAGCGCCACACCCACCCTGCCACCACCGCTCGATCTGCGCTCCTATCTCGAGCTCAAGGCCGCCACCGAGGCACCATGCCGACCCTCTACGTCACCGAACAGAACGCGATCCTGCGAAAGACCGGCGACCGGCTGATCATCGAGAAGGACGACGAGGTCCTGCTCGAGGTGCCGTGCCTCAAACTGGACACGGTGCTTCTGTTCGGCAACGTCCAGTTCACGACCCAGGCGGCGGCAGAGATGCTCGACCACGGGATCGAAATGGCGATGCTGTCCATGAACGGCCGGCTCCGGGGCCAGCTCACGCCGCCCAAGGCGAAGAACGTCTACCTGCGGATGGGCCAGTACGACCTGGCGCGGTCCGAGGAGCGTTGTCTGGCGATCGCCCGGGAGATCGTCTCCGCCAAGATCGAGAATTCGGTGGCGGTGCTGCGCCGATACCGCGCGAACCACCCGGAGGCGATCGACGAGGAGGCGCTCGCTCCTCTCGACCGAGCGGCCCAGGAGGCGCAGGCGGCTGCTTCGATCGACAGCCTGCGCGGCATCGAAGGCTCCGCGGCAGCCGCCTACCTCAAGCTGCTGGCCGCCACGGTGCCGGAGGAGCTTGCCTTCCAGGGCCGGAGCCGCCGGCCGCCACGCGATCCGGTCAACTCCCTGCTGTCCTTCGGCTACGTCCTGGTGGGCAACGAGCTCCAGTCGCTCCTGGACGCCATGGGCTTTGACCCGTACATCGGCTTCTACCACCAGCTCGACTACGGCCGGCCGTCGCTGGCGCTCGACCTGCTCGAAGATCTGCGCGCGCCGCTCGTCGACCGGTTCGCTGTGAAGGTCCTCAACAAGGGGACGCTCAAGGCCGAGGACTTCGTCTCCTCACCCCAGGGCGGTGTCTACCTGGGGCAGGAGGGCAAGCGAACCTTCTTCGCGGCCTGGGAGCGGGAGCTGACGAGTCCCTTCGCCGTAGGCGAGGAGAAGATGAGCTTCCGCGAGGTCTTCCGGCTCCAGGCGGGCCGGCTGGCCCGGGCCGTCCAGGACGGTGAACCGTACGAGGCGTTCCGGTACCCATGTTGATCGCCGTGGCCTATGACATCCCGGACGACCGCCGGCGGACGAAGCTCGCCGAGCACCTGGAGAACTTCGGCCAGCGGGTTCAGCTCTCGGTCTTCGAGTGCCTGCTGGAAGAGAAGCAAGCCGAGCGCATGAAGGCCGGGATCGGTCGACTGGTCGACGAGGAGGAGGACACGGTGCGGATCTACCGGCTGTGCGTCTCGTGCGAGGAGCGGGTGGAGATCGTCGGCCGGGGAGTGCGGAGCGAAGATCCAGAGGTGTACATCGTGTGAGGTAAGATGACGGCAGAAGAGCCAGATTCGAGCCAGGAGCGGTAAGCCTGGACAAGAATCATGCCAGCGCCGAAAGGGCCGAAAACGGCCACGAAAACGGCGGAGCCGGTAAAGTCTTTGACATCAGAGGGATACGGATCGATGAGAGGCGTCGGGAAGGGTCTCTGGGAGGTCTCGGAGAGGCCGCTCAGAGGGGATAACGGCCGGAGTGCTTGTAAGTCGCTGAGGGTAGGCTGGTTAGAGCTATTGCCCTCGGAATTGCCCTGAGCTACACGGTGGGATTGCGACATCCTGGACCGCATCCAGGTACAATCAAGGCCGTAATGATCTCGGAATTGCCCTGAGCTACACGGTGGGATTGCGACCTGATCGCGATGATCCCGATAAACTGCCATTCGCTGAGATCCTCGGAATTGCCCTGAGCTACACGGTGGGATTGCGACCGAGAGTCGGCTCGATTCGCTCGACCCACGCCTGGACCCTCGGAATTGCCCTGAGCTACACGGTGGGATTGCGACTCTGCGTCCCGGTACTGGCTCACTCTCTTCTCGACGAGCGCTCGGAATTGCCCTGAGCTACACGGTGGGATTGCGACATCCCCGAAAACCCCCGTTCAGCGGGCGATCAAAAAGCTCGGAATTGCCCTGAGCTACACGGTGGGATTGCGACTGACAGACACCGCAGGTCTCCGTGGTCGCGGCCAGCGGGACTCGGAATTGCCCTGAGCTACACGGTGGGATTGCGACTCTTCACGTTCACGATGATATCTCAAGTTTCACCTTGGAAGAAAACCTCGGAATTGCCCTGAGCTACACGGTGGGATTGCGACCCTCCGCCCCCTCGACGTGCTGGATCGACACGGCGCCGAAGAGCTCGGAATTGCCCTGAGCTACACGGTGGGATTGCGACGTCTTCTCTTGATCGGTCATCCTGGGTTTCCCTTCTCCTCGGAATTGCCCTGAGCTACACGGTGGGATTGCGACCCGTCGGCTTGCTTGAAGACCTCTCCGTAGCTCGAGCCGATGATCCTCGGAATTGCCCTGAGCTACACGGTGGGATTGCGACTAGCCAGAGTCGATGTAGTAGCAAAACTGGTTGAAGCCCTCGGCATCGCCCTGAGCGCCACGGTGGGATCATCCGAGCACACTCAACCACCCCCAGGTCAGCGATGGCAGGGGAATCCCCACAGGCCGCCCGTCCGTCGCGGGCGGCCGAGGAGATGGACCGGACGTAGCGACCCGAAGGCCATGAGGCCGGAGGGGGACCCCCTCCATCTCTTGCTGTGCTGAGAGGCGTTCCCGGACGGGCCGTCGAGCGTTCACCCGTCAGGGGAGTTGCCAGCGAAACCCGATGCCCACAGCCTTCACCCATGTCCTGGTCGGCGGTGCGACCGCCCGGGTCCTGCCCCGCGAGCTGCCGCGGTGGCGCATTGCGTGGGCCCTGGGGTTGGCGGCTGCAGCTCCAGATCTCGACGTGGTGGCATTCAAGCTGGGCATTCCGTATGGCCACCCCTGGGGGCACCGCGGGTTGTCTCATTCCCTCTTGGCGGCGGCGGTGCTCGGCGCAGCGGTCGCACTGTTGGCCACCTGGGATCGCAGAGCTGCGCGGCGACACGCCGGGGCCCTGACCGCGGTCGGCTTCTTGGCGGTCGCATCCCACGGCCTGCTGGATGCCCTGACCGACGCCGGGCTGGGGATCGGGTTCTTCCTTCCGTTCTCGAACGAGCGGTTCTTCTTCCCCTGGCGCCCGATCGAGACGGCCTCGGTCCATCCCGGACGGTTCTTTTCGGCCCGGGGACTCGAGGTGTTGTGGTCCGAAGTCTGCTGGGTCTGGCTCCCGCTCGTAGGCGTTGCGGCGCTAACGTGGTTCGGGCGGAAGGGGTGGAGGTTTGTGAAGCGGTGACGAGCGCTGCCCGTCGCACCGAGAGTGGGCACGCGCACGAGAACTTCCAGGGGTCGGGTCAAAGGAACGCTCAAAGCCGAGGACTTCGTCTCCTCATCCCAGGGCGGGGTCTACCTGGGTCTTCCTGGGGCTGGAGGGGAAGCGAGCCTTCTTCGCGGCCTGGGAGCGGGAGCTGACGAGTCCCTTCTCCGTAGGCTGTTACCGGCGGTCAGAAACCGCGGGATTCTGGCGGTGAGAAACCGCGCCCTGGCTTGAGCGGGTGGCGGCTTCTCCGAAGAGAGCCTCGTAGCTTCGAGCGACATAGTCGACGTATCCGGGTTCGAGCGCCTCCGGCGTGAGGTGGTCGAGGACGCGGCGGTAGTAGGCGAGGGAGTGGATGGATTCGAGGGCGGCTCCGGGTCGGTGTCGGCGCAGGGTGGCGAGCCGGACGACGTGGGCGAGGATCTCCAGGGGGACGCCCCGGTGGTGGAGGGTGGTGGCGACGGCCCAGTCAGATCGGGAGGCCCGGCGGGGCGCGCCGGGCGAGTCGAGGTAGAGGCGGATGGCGGCAGCGAGGTAGCTGCGGCGATCGGTCATTTCTTCTTGCGGCGGGCGGCGCGCTTGTGGGCACGTCGGCGGGCCTCCTCCTTGGACTCCTTGAGTCGGTAGGAGTCGCCATCAATGACGACGACCTCGGAGCGGTGGACGAGGCGATCAACGAGGGTGACGACGGAGCTCGCGTTGGGGAAGACTTCGTTCCACTCTCCGAAAGCCTTGTTGGTGGTCATCAGGATGGGTCTCTGGAGGTAGCGGCGGGAGATGACCTCGAAGAGCAGGTCGGCGTGGCGCGTGTCGTAGGAGAGGTAGCCGAGCTCGTCGATGTAGAGCAGGCTCGGCCGGCAGAACAGGCCGATCTTTCGCTGCAGGCTGTGGGAGGTGGCCTGCTCGGCCAGGGTGTTGAGCAGCTCCGAGGCGGTCAGCGTGCGCACGGTGGCTCCGGCGAGCACGGCCTGGTGGGTGAGGTTTCGGGCGATCATGGTCTTGCCGACGCCATTGGGCCCGACGAGGACGACGTTGGTGGCGCTGGTGAGCCAGTCGAGCCGGAAGAGGTCCTCGATCTGCTCGCGGTCGATCTCCTTGGGCCAGCTCCAGTCGAAGTCGGCCATCGGCTTGTAGCTGCCGATCCGGGCGCGCTTGATGCGGCGCTCGAGGCCTCGGCGGGCCCGCTCCTCCTCTTCCCAGGCGAGGAGCTGGGGCAGCCAGGGCTCATCGCGGATCTCGTCGAGGTGGGCCAGCAGGCCGGGGAGCTTCAAGGCGCGCAGTTGCTCTTCGAGCTCAGTCATCGAAGTTCTCCGGGTCGTAGTCGGCGAGTCGGTGCGGGATGACGACGAGGTTGCGCACCCGGGGATCGTCCGGGAGGGCGACCGGCACGGGTGGGGCCAGCTGGCGCTGCCGGCGCCGGCGGTCGAGGACCAGGCGCACGGTCTCCGGATGGGGTGAGCCGGCGGCCAGGGCCTCGGCGACGGCTGCGGTGAGCTCCTCGCGTCCGTGCTCGTCGAGCATCCGCAGCAGCCGGTCGACGGCGGTGGCGAGGTGACGCTGGCGCTGGCCGAGGGCACTGAGCAGAGCCTCGGCCCCGGGGACGGCCCGCAGTAGCCGCTCCTGCCCCCGGTGGACGCGCGCCTTGCGCTTGGCCCTTCGCAGCGCCTCGAAATGGGCCGGCTCTTCGACCACCTGCCCCTTGTCCCACGAGCGCCGGTGGCTGGCGACGAGCTCCTGACGATCGAAGACCCGGACCTGGTCGAGGTCGGCGGCGACGGTGAGGGTCCGGGCGATGCGCTCATGGGGCACCGAGTAGCGGTTGGCGTCGAAGGCCACGTAGGGCGTGCGCCGGACCACCACGTCGACCGTTTCGTGGCAGGGGAAGGGGTCCGCCGGCAGCGGCAGGAGCAGAGATCGCTCCTGGTGCCAGGCCTGCTCGACCGTGCGCCGGCGATCCTGGGGCCACGGACGCGCCGCGGCCGTCTCGCGACACCAGCGCTCGGCTTCCCGGTTGAGGGCGACCAGCTCCAGGTGGCTGCGCAGGGGGAAGAAGGAGCCGCGCAGGTAGCGGATGGCCCGCTCGACCCGGCCTTTTTCGTTGCCCCGCCGGGGAGCGACCGGTCGGGGCTCGTAGCCGTAGACGTCGGCCAGCTCGAGCAGCCGGGGATGGAAGCGGATCGCGTCGTTGACGCGCTCGAGCACGGCGCTCTTCAAATTGTCGTACAGAAGGCAGCGGGCCACCCCGCCGAAGAAGGTAAAGCCCTCGACGTGGCCGGCGAGGAAGCTCGGCAGACGCGCGTCATGGAAGAAGCGCACGAAGAGCATGCGGGAGTACGACAGCACCATCACGAAAGCGAAGAGCCGCCGGTGGCCGCCCTCGACCTGGCGCTTGCCGAAGTCCGCCCAGTCGACCTGGGCCTGCTCGCCGGGCAGCGTGCGCAGCGCGAAGAAGGCCTCCGGAGGCTGATCGGGCCGCAGGCCCAGCTCGGCGATCCGGTGGCGGAAATGGTCCGGGCCGCCCGGGTAGCCACGGCGCCGAGCCATCTCGTGGAGCTGGGTCGCCGGCAGCTTCGGGTAGCGCTCGAGGACCTTCTGGATCCACGGCACGAAGGCATCGAGCATGGACGGCCGCTGGGCCGGCGCGCGCGAGGACTCCCCACCAGCCCGGGCCAGAGCCCGGCGCACCGTGCTGTGGTGCACGCCCAGGTGACGGGCGATCGTGCCCCGGCGCCAGCCCTCAACCGTGGCCAGGCGCCGGATCTCGGCCTCGAGACGCGGCGAAATCACGGCTGCGCCCCTCGTCGCGGCGCCGACGACGCAAGAAATCGTGCCGGATGATGCGCCGGCACGGCTGGTGGCACAAGAAACAGTGCAAAAGCCCGGCACGCACCCGGCGCCGGGGGTCGGAGGATGGCGGACAGCTCGCGGTGGCTTCGCATGCCCCAACGCTGACAGGGCCCGACGCCGCTGGGGTACCCTGATGCGTCACGCTCCCGCGCTCGAGCGCCTTGCGCTGACGGTAGGCGGCCTGGCGCGCGGCATGGCGCTCGCGGCCTCGGCGTGTCTGCTGGTAGCGCCGGCCCGCCTCCCGCACGCTCCGGCGCCGAGCCGCTTCACTGCACGCCGACCCGCAGTAGCGATTGCCCCGGTCGCACCACGAGCACAGGTACGCCGCCGTGCCGCACAGGTCGCAGACAAACCGCCGGCAATCGGGACGCAGGGCCAGGCCTCCAGGGCCTGGACACCGATGCCGAAACCGGCGATGATTCTCCTGCTAGGAGCGTCAGCTCCAGGCTCACGCGGGCGACGGGGGTCTTGCCACAGACACATTCACCGTCTCCCGCGTGTTTATTTGTTTCCCCGATTCTCCCCGAAGCAATCCGCGCACACCACCACCGGCCGCGCGCTCCGCGCGCAACGATGATGACGACGTCTGCCTGAAGGGATTTGCGCGTCCAACCGCCAGGATCACGCGGCTTTCAACCGCCGCTCACATAGGCGAGGAGGAGGTGAGCTTTCGCGAGGTCTTCCGGCTCCAGGCGGGCCGGCTGGCCCGGGCCCTCCAGGACGGTGAACCGTACGAGGCGTTTCGGTTTCCATGTTGATCGCCGTGGCCTACGACATCCCGGACGACCGCCGGCGGACGAAGCTCGCCGAGCACCTGGAGAACTTCGGCAAGCGGGTTCAGCTCTCTGTCTTCGAGTGCCTGCTGGAAGAGAAGCAGGCCGAGCGCATGAAGTGCCGGAATCGTCCGACTGGTCGACGAGGAGGAGGACACGGTGCGGATCTACCGGCTCTGCGCCTCGTGCGAGGAGCGTGTGGAGATCGTCGGCCGGGGAGTGCGGAGCGAGGATCCAGAGGTGTACATCGTGTGAGGTAAGATGACGGCAGAAGAGCCAGATTCGAGCCAGGAGCGGTACGCCTGGGCAAGAATCATGCCAGCGCCGAAAGGGCCGAAAACGGCCACGAAAACGGCGGAGCCGGTAAAGTCTTTGACATCAGAGGGATACGGGTCGATGAGAGGCGTCGGGAAGGGTCTCTGGGAGGCCTCGGAGAGGCCGCTCAGAGGGGATAACGGCCGGAGTGCTTGTAAGTCGCTGAGGGTAGGCTGGTTAGAGCTATTGCCCTCGGAATTGCCCTGAGCTACACGGTGGGATTGCGACTGAGCTTGTCCTCGAGCTGCCAGCGGCCGACGAAGGTCTCGGAATTGCCCTGAGCTACACGGTGGGATTGCGACGCGGGGTGCCAGGGACCCGGCGGGGGTCCATGCCGTGATCCTCGGAATTGCCCTGAGCTACACGGTGGGATTGCGACGTAGCCTCAGCATGTCGGTCAACCACTGTCGCCACTGCCTCGGAATTGCCCTGAGCTACACGGTGGGATTGCGACCCGGCTTCGCGAAGTACGTTAGACCCGCGATGATTAGCTCGGAATTGCCCTGAGCTACACGGTGGGATTGCGACCGGGCCCGTTCCGAACGGATTGATGCTGCATGATCCGAGCTCGGAATTGCCCTGAGCTACACGGTGGGATTGCGACCTTTCTTTGCCGCCGTTCGGGGTAGTTGCAGGCTGCGCTCGGAATTGCCCTGAGCTACACGGTGGGATTGCGACCAGTTCGTA
This sequence comes from uncultured Acidobacteriota bacterium, assembly GCA_963843755.1. Lineage (GTDB taxonomy): Bacteria > Acidobacteriota > Thermoanaerobaculia > Multivoradales > DATKCC01 > CAWJLS01. The sequence continues at coordinate 70,944 of CAWJLS010000003.1, read as the reverse complement.
CTCCACCAGAACCTCGTTGCCGTCGATGGCCACTCGGAATTGCCCTGAGCTACACGGTGGGATTGCGACTCGTCGTCAGTGGGCCGGTGAGAAGCCAGGTCCAGAGCCTCGGAATTGCCCTGAGCTACACGGTGGGATTGCGACTCAGTCGTCCTTTCCGGCCGGCGGAAGAGCCAGCTCTTCGTCCTCGGAATTGCCCTGAGCTACACGGTGGGATTGCGACCCTGAGCGTGGCCCTGGATGTGCCGGTGAATTCGTTCGCTCGGAATTGCCCTGAGCTACACGGTGGGATTGCGACTGGCTCACCATCCGCCCGTTGATGTCGAGGGCTCGCTCGACTCGGAATTGCCCTGAGCTACACGGTGGGATTGCGACTTCTCAGCCTTGAGGACTTCTTGCCAAGTAGCCAAGAACAGGTCCTCGGAATTGCCCTGAGCTACACGGTGAAATTGCGACCTCCCGCCTCATGACATGGATGCTGGTCTCACCCTTGACTAGGAACTGCCCTGAGCACCACGGAGGGATCAGCCGAGCACGCCTCAGCCACCCCCCAGGTCAGCGATGGCAGGGGAATCACCACAGGCCGCCCGTCTGTCCCGGGCGGCCGAGGAGATGGACCGGACGTAGCGACCGGAGGCCGCCAGGCCGGAGGGGACCCCCTCATCTCTCAGGAGTTGCTGTGGCGGAAACGGAGCGCGCCTGGAGCGGAAGGCGCGCGCGAATCGTCAGCGCTCGGCCTGTCCCGGCCATCCTCAAACCCCTTCGCGTTCGCGTTCACCATCATGATCGGCGGCGCGGGCCTCCTGGTCGTGATCGTCGCGCGCGGGGCGACCGGTCTCCGTGAGGAGGAGGTGGCCGTAGAGGTCGTCTCTGGCGGTCGCCGGCCACCCAGAGGGAGCTGGAAGATCGCTCGGGCTCACGTCCGTGAGCTGACGGTTAGTCTCACACGACGCGAGGCAACCGCGCGGAACTTGAACGAAGCGTGGCCCCAAGGAGGGCCCGGACATGAAGGTGTCGAAGGCGATTGTGGTGGCCAGCGTGCTCTTGTGTGGCGCGGCCAGCGTTGCTGTTGCAGTGGGTGCGCAAGACCGGCCCCAAGCCATTCCGGACCGCGTGGCCTCTGTCATCCCTGGACGGCAGGCGCCCGAGTGGGTGAGTGCCGACCAGGTCCTCCGCGGAGGTGAGCTTCAGCGGGGTCTCTTCGATCCGATCGAGGTCTCGAAGGTGGAGACGATGCTGGAGAACGGCCGAAGCGAGCTGGAGCGCTACCGGTCGGCCCCGGAGCAGGGGAGCCCGGAGGACGCGTGTATCTCCGTTGTTTCGTTCGACGGCAGTGGCTCGTCGGGCACCAGCACCCATGATGGGCTGGCTGAGAAGTCGACCGGGATCTACCTGGGCACGGTCATCACGGAGCGTGCCGGTCTCCTGCGAGGAGTCCCGCGCGCTCTTCTGCGGGTGCGTGTCGACAAGGTTCTTCTTCACGGTGCATCGGGTCCAGCTCTGAAGACGCTCCTGGTGGCCTATCCAGACGTCCAGATGCACCTCGGGGACATCTGCGTTGGCGCGGAGGGTCCGCGGCATCCTGCGCGTCCCGAGGTCGGTCAGGAAGTGCTCGTCTTCAGCACGACGAGGGTTCCGGTGACGGGGAAGGTGATCTTGACGCCGACCGACGACGACATCTTCTTCACGCTTCCCGACGGGACTACGTCCTTGCCTGTGCACTTCGGTGAGCTATTGACGCCGTCGGGGGAGCCCGTCAGCCTGAAGTATGTCGTTCAAGCGACGGAAGAGGCGATCGAGACCGCCGAGCATGGTGGCGCGTGATGCTTCGAACCATCATCCCAGGCGACCGCGGCCCACAACCAGATCTTCCCGGGGCGCCGCGACGGCGTCCCGGGTCTTTTCATCGTCATTGAAGAAGGGTGGCGATGTGAGATGACACGAGGGAGGGACGCGGTTCGAAAGATTCGCTCTTGCGTGCCGGTAACGTCAGTCGTCAAACAGCTTCCACTGCTCCAGATCGGTCGCGAACTTGGCCGGGTCCGTGCTCCACAACTCCCGCGGTGCACCTTCTGGGAGGGGCGGCCGAGGAGATGGACTGGACGTAGCGACCCGGAGGCCGTGAGGCCGGAGGGGGACCCCCTCCGGCTGTTGCTGTTCTGAGAGGCGTCCTCTCACGCGCCGTCGGGCGTTCAATCGTCAGGAGGGTTGCTGGCAAGACTCGATGCCCACAGCCCTGGTCGCGGTCGGTCTCTCGGCGGTCGCATCCGACGGTCTGGTAGACATCCAGATCGGTGCCAGCCAGTGGCCGAGCTTATGGATTCGCGGCGGCCGGCCGGCCGTGGGAGGTGCTTTCGACGGCGGCGATCGCCTGCTCCAGCAGCTTGCGGGTGATGGCGTCGCGGCGGGCGGCGGCGGCGAGGAGATCGAGGGCCGCCCGGACCTCGCGCTCCACCTCCTGCTCGGCGAAGATCTCCAAGGCTTCATGGGCGAGCTTGCGGACCTGGGCGGTCCGGCCCCGGGCCAGGTGGACCAGTGCGAGCTCCAGGCCCACCAGCCCCGCGTCCCAGGCGATGCCCCGGTCGAAGGCGCGTTGCCGGGCCTCCGCGTAGAGCTTCTGGGCGGTCGTCAGGTCCTCTCGGCTCCAGGCGATCCGGGCTCGGAGCCAGATCACGTGCTGGGTTACTTCCTCTCCGCAGGCGGCTAGAAGCTCCTCGTTTGACCCAAGCTCTGCTTCGGCTCGGTCGACCTCTCCCGCCGCGTGGAGGTGATGCGCGAGGTTGTAGTGGGCGTAGGCTCGGAGCCAGTCCTCCGCGTCCGCGTCGAGTAGCCTGAGGGCGTCCTCGGTCACGCTCACGGCGGCCCCGAGATCGTGGCACGCGTGGTGGATCAGCCCGATGTTCAGGAGGTTGCGTGCTGCTTGCTCCCGGTGGCGCAGGAGCGCGTAGAGGGTCGCTGCGCGGTGCATGTGGCTGGCGGCTTCCGCGAAGTGGCCCTGGTCCTTGCGCAGTGCCCCCAGGTAAGCGAAGACCTCGGGCGCAGTCTCCGGATCCTTGACGTCGGGGCGGTCGAGCAGCCGTCTGGCCGCCGCCAGGTCGTTGGCGGCGAGCACCAGCCGGCCCAGGGCGCGCCGGGCGTTGCCCCGGATGGCGAGCCCCGCCGCCTCGACCTCCGTGTTCGACTGGTACATGGCGGTCTCGCGGTTCGCGGCGAGCGCGGCGTCGGCCAGGGACTCGGCCTCGGCAGGCTCCCCCGGAATCCGCCGCCGCGCCTCCGCCAACAGGAGCTGGCAGAAGATCGGACCCTGGTAGCGGGTATAGGCGGCGGCGACCTTGTCCCGGCGCACCTCCCGGGGGAGCTTGAGCGCCCGCCGGACCCAGGAGCGGGCCTTCCGCTCGATGGTGCGGACGTTCAGGTCGCGTTCGCGCAGCGCGTCGCGCAACGGGTCCAGCCGGTCCCGGGGAGGCTCCCAGCTCGGGGTGCCCGGCCGGCTCCGGCGCACGTCGTCCTGCGCAATCGTGTGGGCACAGGCCGAGCAGCAGGCTTTGAGGTGCTCTCGCTCGATCTCTTCCAGGAACTCCCGGGGGACTTTGCCCCGGGCGACGGCTTCATAGAGGTACAGGGGCGGATGCATTCATTCCTCCAGCAAGTGCGCGGGTTCCGATGTTGCGAGTCTACCCCGAGCGGTGCTCCTTGCGGAAGAACCGGCACACCGCAACAGAGAACCCCCAGCGCCGGCGAAGCGATCCACCGACGCCGGGGGGCCGGCCACTAGCCGTAAGGATCGGCGCCCGACCCGAGTTGGGGCGTGGACGCTGGGACGTCGCTTTGGGGTTGCGGCGATCCGTAGGGGTCGAGACCCGAACCCAACTCCTCCCAGGCAGACTGCGGCGCTCCGTTGGGGTCGAGCTCGCCACCGGTGGCTCCCCAGGTGGCCTCCGGCGCCGCCGGCCCACCGATCCCCGGCCACAGCGCGTTGAGCCAGGTGGCGAGGCCGTGGAAGAGCGGGCCGACCACGCCGGCGTCGTTGGCGGCTGCCCGGGCTGCAGGTTGCTGGTGCGGTGCCGCTGCCGCCGGCCAGGCAGCGAAGAGCAGGGCCAGGACGGCCAGGAGGACGGCGACCCTCCGCGGTCGGATGGTGTGCATGGAGCCTCCTTCCGGGAGCAGCACCGGGCCGCCGGCGGCAGGCCGGCGCCGTCCGCTCCCGCCCCCATCGTGCACCAACTCGCCGATTCGGGGCTCTCCAGACGCCGAACTGACCCCCCAATTGAGCGGTCTCAGCCCCCACAAACGACCCGACAATTGGCCGATCCAGAGGCTCAGATCGGGGCCTTGGAACGGCTCTCGCGTCTTTCTAGTCTTCTCGCATCAACGAACGGCCTGCGGGCCGCCCCGGGTGGTGCACGCCCGCGGCCCCGAAGAGGAGGGGGTCCGTCCATGCAGCAGGCCGGTGAACGGACTCTCGCGACCGAACAGGAGCCAACGCCTTGAACGACCGACCACAGACTGTTCGCAACCCGGAGCCGGTGCTCCCCCGGCCGCCGAAGGGCCGGCCAGCATGGTGCCGTTGACCCCCGCCGAAGAGCTGGCCGTCGCCGGTCCGTACCGCGAGGTGTTCCTGGCGGGGCTCAAGCCGGAAGTCGCCGCCGCCCTCCAACAGGCCGGCGAGTTCACCGAAGCGGCGCTTTATGAGGCCTTCGGCGCCGCGCCGAGCAACATCCCGTTCGACATCCTGTTCGGCCGGGCCGCGCTCGTCGACTTGGAAGCCCTGGTCCGCCACCTGGGCGACCTCGCGGACGGCTCCGGGGAGACGGTCCAGGAGCACCGATACCGCGACGACCTGACCGAGGTTCTGTCGCTCCTTCGGCAGGCGGAAGCACGGCTGGCCAGGACGCTGGCCGAGGCCGAGGAGCGGCGGCCACGGGCCCTCCGCGACGCCGGACCGCGGCTCGTCCGGCGTGGGGCCGGGGGCAACGCCGCGAAGGCTCAGAAGGCCGCGAGGGGCGACCTGTGACCCAGGACGAGGAAGAGCTGCGCGCCCTCGCTTCGCAGCCGCTGCGCTGCACGTTCCTGGCCCACATTCACCCGGATGCCGTCGAGAACCTCTCGCGGTTCGTCGACCTGCTGGAGAGCGCGGTGTTGGAGAGCATGCCGGCGCCGGAGGGTCCGGTACCCCACAACGTGACCATGAGCCGCGCCGCGGTGCCGGATCTCTGGGCGCTGGAGATTCACTTGCGGGACGTGTTGGTGCACTGGGGAGAAGGCGACGGGGCGCCGTCGAAGCTCCAGGCCGGTGTGACGCTGGCTCTCCAGGCAGTTCAGACCGCAGCTCGCGAGCTCGAGGCGGCGCTGTCATGAGGCGCTCTCGATGGCACGTCGTCGTCGGGTGCGTCTGCTTCGTCGCTGGTTCGGGATTCGGTGGGTGGGCCTGCCTGCACTTCGCGCAGCCGAGCGCCGGCCGCCTTGCCGAGCGGGCCGAGACGCGCAAGGCGCCGCCGGTCGTCGACTTCGATGTCTACTCGACCTCTCCGAACACGCCAGCAGCACCGGTCTACAAGATGACGCTCTCGGTTGTCGGCGACGAAGGCGAGGCCATGGTCGTCCGCCTGGGCGGGGGACCTCGCATCAACCTCATCGTCTGCCGCGACGGCGGAGCGGTCAACCCGTGCGGTCCGGAGGGCGTCGTGCCTCAGGAGTCCGGAATCGCTCCTCCGGACGACAGGCTCTCCGGCGGGGAAGGACCCGGGGGAGGCGATGATCTGATCGCGCCGGACGCTTGAGGTGGGTGGTCTGGATGGGGGAGCTGGAGGGCGAGGCGGAGGGGTGTCGCTGGGTCGAGAGCCTCGGTCGAAGAGGCGCTGTGTCTATCGGGCCAGCCGGAGGCCTTTGAAACGGTGAACACGAGCCCGCCAAGATCTCGCACTTGCATAGTTGCGGAGAAGCGAGGTACTTTCAATCGCGGTGTTGAGTTTCCATCATGAGCTCGTCGGCGGGTTGGCCCCTGAACAGGTGCCTGCCGTCGGCGTGAGCGAGAGTCTTCGTGAAGGTCCACACCGAGCCGGGAGATGCAAACGGGTCGAGCCTGGGCCTCAAGGGAGGCAGCACTGGGGACCTGGCGAGCAAGGACGCAATGTTCTCTACCCGCGGGTGGCTCGGCGGTTGGGGCGACTGGGCGAAGTGTACGGGCGCCTGGTGTGTGGGGGCGGCCGCCGGTTGCGCCGTGGGCAACGCGATCGATGGAGAGATCGGCTGGTTGCCGTGCACCGGGATCGGATGCGTCGCGGGCGCGATCGGTTGCACGTACGGCACTCTCTGGAAGTGAGGTACTGAGATGACACACCGGTTCGGTCTCTTCGACATCGCGATCAGCGGCGCGGCCGTCCTGACCGTCGTACTCCTTGCGGCGGTGCTCCAACGCGCCGGGCTGGCTCAGCCCTTCGCGCTCGCCATCGCGATTCCGTGCAGTCTCCTGGTGCTCTACCCGGCGACGCGTCGGTGGTGGCGGTCAGAGCTCCCCTTCCTGAAGTGGGCAGGGGTGGTTCTGCTGATCACACTCGCTGGGCTTCTCGTCAATCTTATCGTCGCGTCCCTCTGAGGAGGGGTTTCGAGTCGAGAGGCTCGAAGGGGTGCCGGGCGCGAACGTGCTCGGCACCCTCCCTGCACTGTCACGCCACCATCCCAAGACGCCGCTAGCTCATCTTTCCGGGTTCGATCCAGGTCTCAGCCCGCCACGGGCAAGTCCATGACGACCTCGGCCTGGCGCCGGCAGAGGTTCGCCTAGTTCAGTGGAAGGAGTGAAAGGACATCGTCGTCCAGAGCGTGCGGATCGATGCCGCCGATGTCGATCTCGCGTGAGATAGGTTGGGTGAAAGCACAAAAGGAATTGCCGAGACGGTGGTGTCGAACAAGAATCATGCCTGCGCCGAGAGGGCCGAAAACGGCCAGGAGAGCGGCGGGGACGGTAAGATCTTTGACATCAGGGGGATACGGATCGATGTACGGTGCCGAGAAGGGGCTCTGGAGGGGCTCGGAGTGGCCGCCAGGTCAGCGATGGCAGGGGAATCCCCACAGGCCACCCGTCTGTCCCGGGCGGCCGAGGAGATGGACCGGAGGTAGCGACCGGAGGCCGCCAGGCCGGAGGGGACCCCATGATGGATCAGTTCTGGTCGTGGCGGTAGCGGAGCGCTACCGGAGCGGAAGTCCCGCGAGGACGGTCAGAACCCAGCACGGCGCGGCCGAAAGCGGACGGAAAAGGTTCCGAACCCTCAGACCCGCCGGCCTCGCCTTCAATCGTTCTCGCCAGGTAGCGGCGGCGGAGGCGTCAGGATGTCAAGTTGGAGACAATGGGCTTATGCGGTCCGGGGGCTCGAGAAACGTAGACAATGGGCTTGATCTCGGCAATAGAATAACCTAATGTCTTGAAGCGATGCGGAAGAAAAAAATTGGCAACCCCGGCGGAGGCGCTGAAGTTCTCGGACCACAAGCGGCGTCTTTGTGCCCTCTGGTCGACAGGTCCCCTTCCTCGATAGAGGAGAACGGACCGACCGGTGTGGAGAGTCGCCAGCCTCAAACGCAGGAGGATTCATGAGAGCGAAACTGGTGTGTTGGAGCTTGCTCGGGTTGACCCTTCTCGGCGGGGCGGCGCATGCCGGCGCGCTACCGGAGGAGATCACCGCTCGTCTGGCTTGGCTCTCTCAAGACGAGCTCTCGCAGCAAGGCGAAGCGGCAATCGAAGCGCTACCCCAGGGCGATCGGCTCGCCGCGGAGGCCATGCTCCGGGGAGCGGCCGTGGAGCCGGCGGAGGATCCGGCGGCCTGTGATGTCGTCGGAAAGTCCCCGGGCACATCGGAGCCCGTCGATCCACAAACGGCTCTCAGGAAAGCGAAGTACGCGCTCCTCGGCCACGTGGTGAGCAGCGAAGAAGGCCTGGCCCACGGAACGCCGGCCACGCTCTACGAGGTGTCGGTCGACCAAGTTCTCGGCTGGCCGCCGGACCTTGCCGAGCCCACCACGGTTTACGTGCTGCGCTACGAGGGCTCTGTCATCGTCGCCGGAGCGGTCCTGTGTTCCCAAGGAGAGCGGTTTCCGGCGGCCCCTGGCGTAGGGAAAGGGCTCTTGGTCTTGGCCGAGAACCTGATCCTCTCGGAGCCTCCCTTGATTCACGGCCTCGACAGGAACCTCTTTTTCGAGACGAGCAGCGGCTACACCTCAGAGCCGGGTGATCAGCAAACGCTCGAGCAGACGCCTTGGGACCAGTTCGTCGCCGGGGTGGTCGGTGGGGCGACGCAATGACGCCCCGGCAGACGCTTCTAGGAGCTGTTGCGATCCTCCTGCTCCGAGGTCACGTCAAGAAGTGTGTAAACGTCCTCAGGCGACGGCCTCCGTGTCGGCGAATTGTGGTTGCTCGTCGAGGACTCTGACTCCGTCGACGAAGCGGGCTCCCATGGCGACCTCTGGCAGGAGCTCGGGGTGATCGAGCCGGCGGAAGGTCCGTTCGGCGACCATGAGCAGGCGCCAGATGAGCGCGGTGGCGTTGACGACCTTCTTGAAGCGTTTTCCGGCGTCGGTCCGCAGGCGCACGGAGGCGAAGGGCGATTCGACGGGGTTGGTCGTGCGGATGTGCTTCCAGTGCTCCTTGGGGAAGTCGTAGAAGGCCACCATCCGCTCCCAGTCCCGGAGGAGCGTCTCGGCGGCGGCGGGATGCTCGGCACCGAAGCGCTCGACGAATTGGTCCCGCAGCCGCTCGCAGTCCGCTCGCGTCTCGGCGTAGGGCATCTGTCGCAGCAGGGCCCGCGCCTCGGCCTGGAGACGCTTCGGCAATCGATCCAGGACGTTGCGCATCCGATGGTTCCAGCACCGCTGCTCGCCGATCTCGGGAAAGACGTCGGCCACGGCGGCCCAGATGCCGAGGTGACCGTCGGCGATGAGGAGTCGAGGAGGTCTCAGGCCCCGCTGGCGCAGGCCGCGCAGGAGGTCGCCCCACGCGGCATGGGACTCTCGAGGTCCCGGCTCGATGGCCAAGATCACCTTGCGTCCGTCGCGCAGACCCGCGAGGACGACGAGCAGGGCGGCCTTGTCCTTCTCGAGACCGGCCTTGACGTAGATCCCGTCGGCCCACAGGTAGACCGGCTCCAGGCCGCTCAACGACCGGCGTCTCCAGGCCTCGTACTCGGCCACCCACTTGCCTCGCAGACGCTCGATCGAGCTCGCCGAAAGGGGCGCCCCGTCCCCCAGAAGACCACGCAGCGCCAGCTCGAAATCCCCCTGAGCCAGGCCGTGCAGGTAGAGCTGGGGCAGCAACTCGCCGATCTGCTCGCTACGACGCTTGAACAGCGGCAGCACCTGGCTCTCGAACCGTTCCTCGAGCCCTCGAACCCGTGGCCGTCGCACCTCGACCGTGCCGCAGCTCATCGACAGCCGCCGCGGCTTGCCGTACCCGTTGCGGTAGACCGTCGCTCCCTCACCCACCAACGGGCGCCGCTCGCTCTTCTTGCGACCCACCAGTGCCGTGACCTCCTCCTCCAGGAGCCCCTGGACGAACTCCTGGATCCGCTCACGAGCCAACTCCTCCAGGCTCTCCCAGATCCCTCTTGACCCAAACCTCTCTTCGGTGCTCTTCTCACCCATGGCGGCGTCTCCTTCTTCCCGAGCTTCATTGCCCGGGTGTCTTGGTCGACACGAAGGGTACGCCGCCTTTGGCCTATTTACACACCTTCTGAGGCTACCTCCCTGCTCCTGGCACTCATGGGGGACACCTATTCAATGGTGGAGGCGGCGACCGGCTCCTGTGTGCAGACTCGCTCAACGAGCGCCTCGACGGTCGACAACGTCGTCTTCAGGGCGTCCTATGAGGAGGGTACCTATCCTGCGGGAGCGGACGGGAGCCCAAAATGCACAACGTGTGACCAGGCGGTCGCCAACGCCCGCAATGCGTGGAACACCGTGTGTTCAAGCTACGATATTCCCCACGCAGTGGCATCGGCACCATCTGGAGCGTCCTCGATGACCGTGGATGTCTTCTTTCAGGGCGCGAACACGGGAGAGTACGCCGGCGACAACTGCGGGTCCAACCGCTGTGGGTGCGCGTTCATCACCTACTCGAACGGCCACCCCGTGAGTGGGTTGATCCGCATTTGGCAGCGGACCAGCACCGGCGGAGATTGCACTGCGCACTGGACCGGCGTGGCAACGCATGAATTTGGACATGCGTTTGGGTTGAACGACGTGAGTTCCGGCTGCACGAACTACATCATGGGGACCTTGACCGGCGCGGTCGGCATCAATGGCATGGAGTGCGAACAGGTCGACTCGAACTTCAACACCTCGTTTGACGACGACCCCTCCAGCGGCGGCGGTGGAACGATCCCTCATCCATGCGTGTTCGTGCCCTACTAGATCGCGAGGAATCCAGATGCCAGACAAGCGCACCCTCTTGATCTTGACGCTCACCCTGCTCCAGGGGGTGATCGTCGTTCCTACGGCAAGGGCGACTCACCCTTGTACCAGCCCGCTGATCCTAGATCTCGAAAGCGACGGCATCCTCGTGTGGAGCCCGAGAACCGGAGTGGACTTCGACATCGATGGGGACGGGCTCGCGGAGAGAATCAGTTGGACCGGCATCGGCAGGGATGCCTTCCTGTGGAGGGACAACGACGGCAACCGCACCGTGGATGACGGCACCGAGCTGTTCGGGACAGCCACGCTGCTGCCTGACGGCACGCGTGCGGAGAACGGTTTCCAGGCGCTGGCAAGTCTCGATGCCCCGGACGCCGGAGGAAACGGGGATGGCATCTTGGACAGCGAGGATCTCGGCTGGCGTGACCTCCTCCTCTGGGTCGATGAGAACCGCAATGGGATCTCGGAGCCTTCCGAGATTTCACCGCTGGCCCGGGAAGGGGTCTGGGCCATCGATCTCAACTACACGCCACTCAATCAGCTCGACGGAAACGGGAACCTGTGGGCCTACGAAGGTTCGTTCGTCCAGCAGGTTCGTCGGAAGTCCGAGCAGCGGTTTCGGGTGGGCCGGATCGTCGATGTCTTCTTTCGCGTCGAGGACACCGACTCCGGTGAGTGACCGCCTTCTTCAACCGCCGCTGGCTGGGCCGGATCTGTTGGCCGAGGTTGCCTCCCCACTGGCAGGCAATGGTCGCGTCGTCGAAGACAGCCGGGGTAGGGTGGAGGACTTGGCTCGCTGCCGTGGCCGAGATAGTCGAGGGACGATCTCAAAGAGGGCGGACACGAAGAGTTGGTGGACGGGTGTGGCAGGAGTGAATGGACATGATGGGCCGGGGGGCGGCGCGAAGCCGCGGATGTCGATCTCTCATGAGGAAGTTCGGTGAAAGCACGAAAGGACGGACCGAGACGGTGGTTTAGGACAAAGATCATGCCAGCGCCGAAGGGCGGAAAACGGCCACGAGAACGGCGGGGACGGTAAGGTCTTTGACATCAGAGGGATACGGAACGATGAGAGGTGCCGAGGAGGGTTTCTGGGGGGGCTCGGAGAGGCCGCTCAGAGGAGGTAACGGCGGGAGTGCTTTTTGGTCGCTGAAGGTAAGCTGGCTAGAGCCATTGCCCTCGGAATTGCCCTGAGCTACACGGTGGGATTGCGACTGACCAGCTCCGCCACGTCCTGCACCAGCTCACCGGACCTCGGAACTGCCCTGAGCACCACGGTGGGATCAGCCGAGCACGCCCCAACCACCCCCCAGGTCAGCGATGGGAGGGGAATCCCCACAGGCCGCCCGTCTGTCCTGGGCGGCCGAGGAGATGGACCGGACGTAGCGACCCGGAGGCCGTGAGGACCCCCTCCGTCTGTTGCTGTTCTGAGAGTCGTCCTCTGACGCGCCGTCGGGCGTTCAATCGTCAGGAGGGTTGCTGGCAAGACCCGATGCCCACAGCCTTGGTCGCTGTCGGTCTCTCGGCGGTCGCATCCCACGGTCTGGTGGATATCCAGATCGGTGCCAGCCGGTGGTCGGGCTTATGGATTCGCGGCAGCCGGCCGGCCGTGGGAGGTGCTTTCGACGGCGGCGATCGACTGCTCCAGCAGCTTGCGGGTGATGGCGTCGCGGCGGGCGGCGGCGGCGAGGAGATCGAGAGCCGCCCGGACCTCGCGTTCCACCTCCTGCTCGGCGAGGATCTCGAGCGCCTCGTGGGCGAGCTTGCGGACCTGGGCTGTCCGGCCCTGAACCAGGTGGACCAGGGCCAGCTCCAGGCCCACCAGCCTCGCGTCCCAGGCAATACCCCGGTCGAAGGCGCGTTGCCGGGCTTCCGTGTAGAGCTCCTGGGCGGCCGTCAGGTTCTCCGTCGAGCTCTACCTGGCGCCGGTAGAGGTTCCGAGGTCAGTGGTAGGCGTTGGTGGACATCGTCGGCCGGGGCGTGCGGGAGACAGCCCTGGAGCAAGGCCAGGGAGAAGCGGCGAGGGCCACGAGGGAGGCCTCGAGGGGCCGAGTTCTGGAGGCAGAAGTCAGGTGCAGGTTAGGTGCGGACCCCTGGCGGGGAGGGGTGATGTGCCGTAACCCATTGAAAACAATGGTGTCCCCAACGGGATTCGAACCCGTGTTGCCAGCTTGAAAGGCTGGAGTCCTGACCTGGCTAGACGATGGGGACACGCCACGGCGGGGTGCCGGGTGCGGTGAGATTAACACAGGGCGGAGGGGAGTTCTTCCGCTTTCGGGCGATGGATTCGTGCGAACCTCGACCGAGTCGAGGCGGGGCCCGGTGGCCCCGCCTCGCAGGGGTGTGCCGGTGCGCGGCCGGCTCGCTGGGGCCGCTGCCCGATCCTACTCGACGGCCTTTCGGGCGTTGACCCGCCCGTGGCTGAAGTAGAGGTCGGTGCCGGGGGTGCCGAGGTCGTCGGCTGAGTGGGCGAGCGCGGTGGCCAACTGGTGGCCGTTGAGCGCGCCGCCTGCTTTGCCGTCAATCAGGGCCGCGACACCGGCGGCAATCGGGGTGGCGAAGCTGGTGCCGGAGCCGCCGACCAGGTAGAAGGTGCCGCCGGCGCAGCCGAAGAAGACGCTGAAGCTCGAGCAGGCGCCGATCACGCCGCCCTGGGAGGTCGGGCTGACCGTGCAGCCGGCGAGCGGCGGCGGGTCGATGCCGGCGCCGCCCGGCGCGCCGACCCAGGTTCCCGAGACCCCATAGTTGGAGTAGCTCGCCAGGGAGTCGTCCCAGGCGGTGGCGTAGATCGCGATGCCGCTGCCGGACTCCGCGGGCACGAAGGCCGCGTTGCCGCTGTGATCCATGTCCAGGCCGTCGTTGCCCGAGGCGGAGACCACCAGCTTGCCCTGGCTCTCGGCGTAGTTCACCGCCTTGTTGAGCGCCGCGATCAGCGAGCCTGCGCCGGTCAGGTTCTTCGGGACGCCGCCCGGCACGCCGAGGCTCATGTTGATGACCGCCACGTCCGGCAGGCTTGCGGCGTAGAGGATGCCGGCGATGATGTCGCCGAAGCTGCCGCTGCCGTTGCAGTTGAGCACCTTGACCGCCACGATGTTGCTGGCCGGTGCGACCGCGGCGGTGCCGATGCCGTTGGTGGTGATCTGGTTGGCGACGAACGTTCCGTGGAACCGGAAGTCGTAGATCGTCTCTTCGTCCGGCAGGCCGAGGATGGCGTTGCACGGTGACGACCCGGCGCTGAGGAAGCTGGCGCTCTGGGCGAGGTCGACCTTGCCCGCCAGATCCTGGTGGGTCGGGTCGATGCCGGTGTCGAGGACGGCGACCTTGACGTTCGGGTCACCGAACTGGCCGAGGGCCCAGGCCCCTTCCGCCTCGATGTTGCGCATGTTCCACTGACAGGGGTAGAAGCTCGCGTCGGTCGGGTCGAAGCCGATGCCCTGGCCGGCCGGTCCGTCGAGGGCCGCGAAGCCGTCCGACTGCGGCGTCCACTGGAGGACGAGGTCCTGGGTCGTGCTCCGGATCGACTGATCGGCGGCGAGGGTGGCGGCGAAGTCCGGAGCGTCGGAGACGGCGTAGGCGTAGCCGATCTCCGGGTAGACCCGCTCCAGCGTTCCACCGGCGGCGGCCACCCGATCGGCGAGGTCGGACGGGAGCTGTCCGTTGACCTGGACGAGGAAGCCGGCTGCCGACGCGGCGGCGGGAAGCAGGAGCAGGGTGGTGACGAGTGCCGCGAGCGTCGTACCGCGGCGGAGAGGAAGGGCCATGGGTCCCATCATCGGGTTCCTCCGTGGAAGAGGTTCGAAGGGATGCTTCGGCAGCCTGGCCACCTCCTGGGGCGGAGGTCCGGCGGCTTTGCGTCCCCGCCTTGCGGCGGGTTTGCCCTTGGCGAAGCTTCTTGAAGCCTTGGAGGAATTATAGGCGAGCTTCGGAGGAGGTCAAGGGAAGGGGTGGGGCGGGGTGGGCGGTGGGCGGAGCGATGGCAACCGCGGAAGGGGAGGAATCGTCGCGCTTTCGCCGTCGAGACCGGCCGAGACGAAAAAGGGGAGGCCTCGAAAGGCCTCCCCCGGTTCCAGCCATCGAGCTGAGTGTCTCGCGACTACTCGGTGCAGGCGCGGTAGGCGTTGACGAAGCCGTGACCGTAGAACTGGTCCTTGCCGACCTTGCCCTCGTCGTCCGCGGTCTGGGCGAGCTTGGTCTTGAGCGCCCCCAGCGACATGCCGGGGTGGGAGCCCAGGATCAGCGCCGCGACGCCGGCCACGGCGGGCGTCGCCTGGCTGGTACCGGCGGCCCAGGTGTACGAGGTGGTGGAGGTGCCGGATCCACGGCTCGTGCTCAGCACCATGTCGAGATACCAGAGGCCGTTCGGATAGAGGGTGAAGTCACCACCCGGACCGGCCACGTAGACGAGATCCTCGCCGTAGTTGGTGTAGGACGAGATACGGCGGTAGTTGGAGCCGCCGTTGGCGAAGTCGACCGGACCGGTCGCCGAGACGGCGATGCCCGAGCCCGACTGCGCCGGGACGACCGTGTAGTTCTGGAGCTGACCGAGGTCGAGACCGTCGTTGGCCGCGGCGGAGATCACCAGAACGCCCTTGCTGCCGGCGAAGTTGACCGCCTTGTTGAGCGCCGCGACGAGGGGGCCGCCGCCGGTGGCGTTCTTCGGGAAGAGGGCGCCGAGGCTCATGTTGACGATGTCCGCACGCTGGCACCCCGGCAGGCCGAAGGACGCCGGGTCGGCGGCGTAGAGCAGGCCGCCGATGACCCAGCCGAAGCTACCGGTTCCGCCGTGGAGCACCTTGACGCCCATGATCGTGGCCTCGGGGGCGACGCCGATGGTGCCGAGGCCGTTGTCCTCGGCGGCGATGATGCCGGCGACGTGGGTACCGTGCCAGAAGGTCCCGGTGTCGGTGTTGAACGCCTGGCCCGGGACGAAGGAGACCGAGCAGGCGGTGTCCAGGTTGTCGTCGAGATCCTGGTGCTGATCCCAGATGCCGCCATCGAGCACGGCCACCCGGACGCCGGCGCCGGTGCAGCCGGAGGCCCAGGCGTCCGGTGCGTCGATCGCCTGCAGGTTCCACTGGTACGGGAAGTAGGTCTCGTCGTTCGGAGTGATCGTGGACGTCTCGACCGGGGCCGGCTGCCACTGGACCATCACGTCGGCGGCGGCGGTCTTGAACGCGTTGCTCGCGTCGACGTCGTCGAGGAAGCTCGAGCTGCTGGACGACACCATGCCGATGCCGGAGCCGCCGTGGCTCCAGACCACGGTGCCGCCCGCGGCCTCGACGGCGGCGGTCTGCTTGGCGCCCCAGTGGGAAGCCGTCAGAACGTAGTTGGTGCTTGCCTGCGCGGTCGCGGCCGCCGGCGCCAACAGGGCGAGAGAGAGGGCGAGGATGCCGGCGAGGGCGCACCCCAGGAGCGTAGACTTGCGAATCATCTGGATCGGTCTCCTTGCGAAAAATCTGACGAACGTAGATAGGCGAGTCCCACTCCGGCAGCCGGGCTACCTCCCTGGAGGGAGGCCCCAGGGCTTTGCGTCACCACCTCGCGGTGGTTTTGCCTTGGACGAAGCGAATGGGACGTTACCCGAACGCCCGAGAACGGTCAAGCGCTCGACCGACAGGACGACAGCCGACCTGCAAGAGCTTCGGCGGGTTCGGGCCAAGACCAGGCCCGGGGCGGACGCGGGCCGGCCGAACGCGAGGTGCGACGGCGCTTCAGGCGCCCTCGCGCCGGGCGGCGAGGCTCTTCGACAGCGGCAGGTCGGGGTTCTGCCACGCCTTCCGGAGGAACTGCGCGACCTCGTGGACCAGCTCCACCGAGGCGCGTTCGACCCGCAGGGAGTGCTGGAGCAGGGCCCAGGCCTCTCGCGCCTTGGCGTTCGCCCCCCAGCTCTGTAGCGAGCCGGACATCGAGGCCGCGAGCTCGGCGGCTTCTCGGGTCTTGCCGAGACTGAGGCGGCAGGCGGCGAGGTCGAGCGCGACCAGGGCGCCTTCCAGGCGGCGGTCGCTCTCCAAGACCTCTTGCAAGAGCACCTCGTAGCCGGCCTCGGCTTCCTCGAGGTCGCCCAGGGCTGCCGAGAGCCGCGCCTCGGTCCAGGCCAGGTTGAGCTCGGCCCACGGGCTTGCACTCCGGCGGTAGAACCTGCGGCTTGCCTCCAGCAGCATCGCCGCCTGTTCCGGGCGGTTCGAATCGACGAGCGCGGTGACGTGGTTGTGCCGAGCGTGGAGGAAGAGCTCGGCGTCCTTGTCCGGATCGAGGAGGCGTTCCGCCGACCGAGCGATCTCGACGCCGCTTCCGGGATTCTGGAACTGCATCGGAATCACGAGCTGGACGAGGGTCCTTGCGAGGCGGGACTGTTCACCGAGCTCGCGGTAGATCGAACAGGTGCGTTCGAGGAGCTCGATCGCCGTTGCGTACTGGCCGGAGTCCGTCTCGAGCGAGGCGGCGAAGCTGAGGAGCGTCGCCTCTTCGAGGGGATCGCCGGTCCCCTGGAGGAGGATCTCCTCCGCTTGCTGCAGGGCGGAGGCTGCACTCCGAAGCTGGCCAGCACAACGATAGGAGTTCCCAAGGTTGCCCCAAGCCCGTGCCCGAAGGTCGGCGGCAAGCGACTGCGGATAGTGTGCCGGTTCCAGGTGATCTGTCACGACGACGGCCAGCCGGCTCAAGCGGACCGAGCGGCAGGGGTCGTTGGCGAAGATCGATCCGAGCGCCCGGTCGATGAGCTCCTCGGCGAGGCCCCAGGTGTGAAACCGGGGGCGGTTGTTGATCAGGATTCTCGCCCGGGTCTCAGGGTGCCGCTCGAGCTGTGTCGCGAGATAAGGAGCGGCGAGTCGCTCCTCCTCTTGTGCGGTCTTGAGACGCTCCGCGGCGGCCACGATGCCGAGGAGCCGGCTCTCTGCGAACCAGGTGGGCGAGCTCGCCGCCGCCGGCGGGGAGAGCCGATCGAGAAGATCCAGCGCCGCGAAGTCCTCGTCGATCGGCGCTCTGGAGTCGACTCGCTCTGATGGGCTTTCGTAGATCATCTCGTGGTCGATCGTCATTTCCGCAGTCCAGATGCCAGTTCCGCTCGGGCCGGTCCCGACCCTGGGATTCAGCCCGAGCGCCGGGCGGATGGGCTGGTCCACAGCCTACGATATATTCAACATCAGAGCAAGAGCGAATACGCGAGGATTCTACTCACGTCTCGACCCCCTGATTCAAAACGCTCCATTGGGATCGACGTACGATCCGCCCCCACCCGGGTCGAAGACGCCCGATCCGTCGGACGGGTAGCCGCCGTCCGTCGAGCTCGTTCCGTCCGTCGCCGTGGCGCTGAAGAGCTGGCCGATCGGCGACCAGACCGTCGTCCAGGCGGCGCTCAGCTCGGCGCGAACCGTGACGGTCCAGGCGGTCCAGGCGCTCGGTGTGGGCGCCACGTCGGGCGTGCGGGTCGATGCCTGGGGGAGAGCGTATCCCGGTCCGGACACGAACAGCGCGAGCACTACGGCGAGGGCGGCACCGGCGAGGGCGAGCCGAAGGGCCCTGTCGGCGCCGCCTGGGGCGTGGCTGCGTCGGTGGTGCAGAAGCATCGGTTTCTCCTTTCCGCTTCCATGTTCAGCTCGTCCGGCCGGCGGGGCGGCGGGGGAGCTCCCGTCACAAAATGGCAAAGAATGCGAAGCATCGCGATTCCTTGCATTATACAGCCTGAGAAGACTCTCCGGCGGCCCCGGGCGACCTCGCCGGGGCGATCGAAGGCACGGCGCGAGGGGGCGGCGGGCCTCAAGGCGTCCGACGGTCTCCATCGAGGACTTCGAACTCCGCGTCGATCACGTCGCCGGCAGCCCTGTCGGCCGGGTCCGTTCCACTGTCGGAGGGACCCCCTGGCTTTGTGCGTCTCGGGCGCTCAGTGCGGACATCGCGGGCGAATCGCGGTCCGCTGCCGGTTGCCGCCCGTCCAGGCGACATCACCACGATCCGGCGCCGCGCCGCCCGTCCGATCCGCGCGGCCGCCAGGCGGCGAATCGGCGGCACGAGCAGCAGGAAGCCGGTGAGATCCGTGAGGATGCCGGGCGTCAGCAGCACGGCGGCGGCGACCAGGATCAGGAGCCCCTCGACCAGCTCTCCGTCGGGCAATCGCCCCTGGCCGAGGGCCTCCCGGAAGCGCTGCCAGGTGGCGAGGCCCTGGTGGCGCGCCAGGGCGGCGCCGAGCACGCCGGTGGTGAGGATGAGGGCGAGGGTCGGCAGCACGCCGACGTGGCTGCCGATCCAGAGCAGCAGGACCAGCTCGAGGAGGGGGACGGTCGTAAAGAGGAGGATGAGCAAACCCAGCACGGCGCCCACTCTGCCCGCTGCCTCGGGCGCGGTCAAGCCCCGGCGCCTCATCGCCCCTGCGGGCCTGGCGCGAGCCTGGGACCGGGGCCGGGTCGGGGCGGGTCGGGAGATCGCGCTCGAAGACGGACCGGCCCGGAATGCCGGTCGATCTCTCGGACGTTTTACCAGGCGTGATGCATGATGCGCCCGATCCGACCGTGCCACCTGTCAGCTTCCTCTTCCAGACTACTCACACGGGGTTTTCGAAGGTCGTCGGGGGCGACTCTTGAGTCGCCACGATCGACGGAAACGCCGGCGCTCGAGCGCCGGCCGGCAGCCCTCCGCGCTCCAGGCGCTCCCGCCGGGGGTCGCCGGGCAGGTCACGGCCGCCCAGGCCGCGGCCGGCCGGAGCGCCGCGCTGCCGGTGACCGTGCTGACCTACAACATCCAGGGTGCCGGCGCCCTGGTCAGCCGGCGCTACCTCGACGCGGTCACGCGGGTGATCGAGCGCGTGCAGCCGGACCTGGTCGGCCTCCAGGAGGTCCACCGGGGAACCTGGCCCGCCCGCTTCGAGGATCAGGTCGAAGAGCTCGCCCGGCGGACCGGCATGGAGCCCTGGTTCGGGACCACGGTCAGCCTCGGCACCGGCGATCACGGCAATGCGGTGCTCAGCCGCGGCAAGATCCTGGGGGGCGAGGTCACCGTGCTGCCCGGGCGCATGGAGCGCCGCTCACTGCTCACCTGCCGGGTGGAGCTCGACGACGTCAAGCTCGACTTCATGGTCACCCACCTGGCCGCCTGGGGTCGCCTCGCCCGGACCTCCCGGAGCCGCCAGGCGGAGTTCATCCGCCGCCGTCTCGCCGAGGCGAGCGCTCCCACCGTGCTGGTCGGCGACTTCAACGCGCCGCCGAGCGCGCCGGAGCTGGGCAGCTTCCTGGCCGATGGCGAGGTCCAGATCTGTGGCAGCCCGGAGGAGTCGACCCACCGGTTCATGCGCCAGCGGATCGACTACATCTGCACCTGCCGGGCCTGGGACGCGGTCGAGTCGCGGGTGCTGCGCACCGGGCCGTCCGACCACTTCCCTGTGACGGCGAAGCTCCGCCTGCGGGCGCCTCAGGAGGACGGAGGAGTCAGCGTCCCGGCGGCGGTTCCTGATGTGGCTGATCCGGTTGCGGCGGTCGGCTGACCCCCGAGTCGACCACGATGCTCGGCATGGTCGTCGGTTTCGGCGGCCAGGGGATGAGCAGCCCGCGGCCGATGCCGGCCGCGACCTCGTCGCCGTAGAGCTGGGCGACCAGGTGCATGGCGGCGTCGTAGCTCTTGGCACCCCCCTGTGAAGTCAGGAAGCGGCCGTCCTGGACGAAGCTGACGTTGATCTTGAGGTCGACGGCGGGAAAGCGGTCCACGAACGGCTGATAGTCGGTGGGGAAGGTGGTGGCGGAGCGGCCGTCCAGCAGGCCGGCGCGGGCGAGCACGAAGGCGCCGTCGCACAGCGACATGACGTAGCGGGCGCGCTCGCCGGTCCGGCGGACCCAGTCGATCATCCGTTCGTTCTCCAGATCGGTCGTCATGCTGCCCTCTGCGCTCGGTACGATGAGCACGTCGATCGGCGGCGCGTCGTCGAAGCCGTGGTCCGGAGTGACCCGGAGCCCCTCGGCCGTGGTGATCGGCTTGCCGTCCGGAGACACGGTGAAAACGTCGATCCACGGGTCGGTGTGAAACCGCGTGTGCTGGAGGACGTCGTAGGGCGCGATCATCTCGGAGTTGTAGACCCCGTCGACCACCAGGATCGCCGCCGTCAGCGTCCGCTGCGGAGGAAGGTCGTCGGGGTTCGGCGGGGTGTCAGCGGCGGCGGCGGAGCCGGCCACGAGAAGGCAGACGGCGAGGCTCGAGGCCAGGAACCGGGTCTGGCGAAGCGATGGGGTAGGGGTGCTGCCGAGCATCGATGACCTCCTCGGGGTGATCCTCTCGCGTCGAGCGGCGCGGACGGTGGTTGCGTGGACCGGCGCCGCTCCGCCGGGGGAGGCGCCAGTCTAGCAACGGTTCGGCGGCCGGGGTCGCGGCCGGTTCCGTGACGGCGCTCGGTCGCTCCTGGAATGGGTCCGCGCGCCCGCCGTGTTGGAGAGCGCGGGGCCGGCGATTCGGCACTTGATTGGCCCTTGGTCGTCGATTGCAACCGAGAATACCGGCGCCGGCGGCAGCACATCCACCACCGTCGCCGTCCAGAGTCCATAGATCCCGAGGAGGCACCTTGCCCTACAGTCCACTCCTGGTGAAGCCGATGCGTCAAGAGCTCGTCGCCGTGGGCGTCCGCGAGCTCACGACCCCCGAAGACGTCGATGCGTTCATGAAGGAGGCCGGCACCGGCACCTCGATGCTGGTCGTCAACTCCGTCTGCGGTTGCGCCGCCGGCATGGCTCGCCCGGGTGTGCGGCTGGCGCTCCAGCACGCCAAGGTCCCGGACCGTTCGGTCTCGGTGTTCGCCGGACAGGACGTCGACGCCACGCAGAAGGCTCGCTCCTACTTCCCCGACATCCCGCCGTCGAGCCCGTCGATCGCCGTCTTCAAGGATGGGGAGCTGGTCTACTTCATGCCCCGCCACCGGATCGAGAACCGGCGGGCCGAGGACGTGGCCAACGACCTGGTCGAGGTCTTCGACGAGCACGTGGGCTGAGGGGAGGCGCCCGGTGGGAACCTTCCACGACCACGCCTCACCCCTCCACGGCATCACCGTCGCGGTCGAGACCGAGGGCGACGAGCTCTGGATCGGCCGCTGCGACGACGAGGACGACGAGCGGGTAATCCTGCTCGACGCCGACGTCCACACCCAGGCCGGTGACGGCAGTGGGGGAGCCGGCGGCGGCCGGGACGAATGGCTGGCGAAGGCGGTGCGCTTCGGCATCTGGCCGCGCCACAAGCGGGTGGTCCTGCCGCGGGGGCGGGTGGCGTCGATCCGGCGCTTGGGCGACCTGAGCTGACGGCATCTGCTGCATGACCCCAGAAAGGGACGTCCGATGGTTCGTCTGCTGATCTCTCTCGGCGCGCTCGCCTGCGCCTTCTCCGTGGGAGCCGGCGCGTTCGGCGCGCACGGCCTCTCCGGACGGCTCTCGGCCCACGCCCTCGAGCTCTGGGAGACCGCCGCGCGCTACCTCATGTACGGCGGGCTCGGGACGCTCGCGGCCGGGCTGGTGGCGCTTCATGCCCCAGTGCGCTCGGTCACCTCCGCCGGCTGGTGCCTGATCGCGGGCACGGCGATCTTCTCCGGTACCGTCTTCGTCCTCGCCCTGGGTGGCCCGCGCTGGCTCGGCGCGGTCACACCGCTCGGCGGCTTGCTCTTGATCGCCGGCTTCCTCCTTCTCGCCCTGGGCGCCTGGCGCTTCTAGGCGACATCCATCTGAAAAAACGGCCGGGGCGCCACGAGGCGTCCCCGGCCGAGCTCTCCGAAAGGTCGCGACGGATCGCGACCGGTTGCGCTATTCGTCGACCGTTCGCTCGGCGGCCGGCGTCTCACCGGCACTCGCTCCTGCCGTCGGACCCATCAGCGCATCGATCAATGACGTATCCAGGATCGGATGCGGCGAGAAGATCGCGTTGTCGTGGAACAGGTCGTCGAACTGGTAGAAGAGCTGCGCTCCGGCGCGGGGCATCTCGATCCGCGCGTCGATGAACTGCCCTGAGCGGATGGTCCGGCCGTGGGCGTAGGTGTAGTCGGTCCAGTAGCCGGCCGACGGATCGGCCGGGTCGTTGTAGAGCGTCCCGTTGTGGGGGTTGAGGAAGAGGAACGGCTCCCAGGCGGACGTCGGCGGGATGATGTCGCCGCAGACTCCGTTGCCCTCCTGGCAGGGGTTGCGCAGGAAGGGCGGGAAGCGGAGCTCCGTCTTCGGAACCGTCGGGTCGTTGGGAGCCGGCCAGTTCTTGAGGTGGAGCGGGTGGTTCCCCGAGAGATCCTCGGGGCAGAACTGCCCTAGGGGGAACGTCGGGCAAAACTCCGCCCGGCCCCAGCCCTCGGTGCGCTGGCCGATGACCAGACCGTTCTGGACCAGCGGATGGCCGCCGCGGTCCATCTTGCCCAGGAACTGGTCCGGGTTGTCCCGCGCCCGGTTCGTGAAGAGCCCGCGGTAGACCAGGTTTCCGCCCTCCTCGTGGTGCGGTGCGGCGGCGAGGTCGCGCAGCCCGTCGAACGCCGGATCGTTCACCGTGCTGACGATGAACGGCGGCGGGTTGAAGGGGAACGGCTCGGTGTCGGCGTTCCGGAACTGGTAGCCCCAGTAGATCCGGCGAGCGTCTTTGGGGCCGAGCGTGTTGCCTTCGGCGTCGAGCGGCAGGCCGACCAGCGGCGCCAGGTAGGGTCGTAGCCGGCGCTGGTCCGAAGCGCGCGGGTAGACCCCTTCCTGCTGAACCACGCCATAGTGGGGCCGGAAGCCCCAGCCCGCCCGGTACTGCATCTCCGCCACCTTCGGCGCCCCGTGGAGCGGCTTGAAGTTCATGATCTCGAAGCTGAAGATGCCGTCGTCGAAGTTGCGCGCCAGATCCCGGTGGAGCGGAGCGCCGAAGCCGACGTTGCGGAAGTAGTGGGTGTGGCGGTCCAGGTTCAGCAGCCCGGCCCGCATGACCTCGCCCTGGGACCAGAGCCGGATGGTGTGGCCGAGGGTCCCCTCGCCGTACATCTCGTTGTTCATGTAGACGGTGACGAAATCGTAGTCGGCGATCGTCTCGCCCCGGGCGGCGAGGATTTCGCGCGCCTCCGGCGGGAGCTGGCGCTGGTTCGACATGAGCGAGAGCCAGTCGTGCCAGGTACCGTAGCCGGGGCCGACGTCCGGGTCGTTGAGCATGGCGTGGATCGTCGCCGGGTCGGCGCCATCGGCCAGGGCGGCCTCCGCGACCCGGTAGATCTTCTTCTCCGGCGCGGCGTCCGAAATGGCGTCGATGGTCAGGTCCTCGCGGTTCCTGGTGACGAACGACTGGGCTTGCCAGTCCCACGCCGCCTGGCCCGTGTCCGGGTCCCGGTACTCGAAGACCGGCTGGATGAACTGGATGCGTGGCGGATGGACGTTCCAGCCCCAGGTGTAGATGCCGCGGATGAAGCGGAGCGCGGTGTGCTGGACCGTGAGCCGGTTGACCGACCCGGCCAGCATCCGCACCCAGACCGTGTCCTCGCCTTTGTAGGGGAAGCGCACGGTGCCGCCTCGTTTGGGGCCGGGCACGTCGCCGTCGACCAGGGCGTCGCGCATCACCTGGGTCGGGGCGAAGTCCTCCTCGACCAGGCTGTAGATGGTCCAGTTGATGCGCAGCACATCGTCACCGCTGACCGGCACCATCTTGCCGTTGACCTCGACTTCGAGCGGTACCGCCAGCAGGAACGTGTCCGAGTCGAACTGCTGGTTGTACCAGAGGTGGTCGACGTCGATCTGCCACACGTGGACCGTGGTGCCGTCCTGCTTCCAGGAGGGCTCCGTGAGCTGCTCGCCCGAGGCCGGATCGAGCACCGGCCGGATCTTCTTCATCTTGTACTCGCCCGGCACGCTGTCGGGCGAGAAGTCCGCGGCATCGACCTCGGAGCTGTTCCAGCGGTTGAAGTTGAGCAGCGGGAAGCCGTCGAAGATCTTCCCCTGGGTGCGGCCCAGGAGGACGTCGAGGGCCTCCTCGGCGCCTTCGCGCATCAAGGCCACGTCGCCGCGCCCCGAGGCGTCGGACATCTTGCCGACCGCGAAGCCCAGCACCCGTTGCGGGTCGATCACGCCGTCAGGGGTGATCACGTGTCCGGTCGAGCTCAGTGACTCGAACGATGGGTCGTCGGCAAAGTGCTGCTCGATCGACAGCACGTTGGCGTTGACCCCGGGCTGGGTCACCTGGTCGGTGTGGGGGATGCGTAGCGTCCGGCCGAAGATCGCGGACAACATCGGTTCTTCGATGCCGGGGTCGTTGGCGTCGCCGCCGCCTTCGCGGAGAATCTTCTCTTCCCATTCCATGTAGACCCGGGCGTCGTCCGGATTGGCGGGGCCGGTGGAGCCGGCACGAGGCGCCGGCTGGGGTTCCGTTTGAGCTGTTGGCGCGGTGCCCGCGGCGGCTTCCGCCCGGACCGGGGCGGGAGCGCCGAGGGCGGCGACCAGGGCGCAAACGACGAACTGTGTGAGAAGGCGCGCGGCGAGCACGCCGTGACGGTGAGGGCTCATGAGCTGGTTCTGTCTCATGTCGGTCTCCGGCTCAGCGTGACGCCGCGACGGTGGTGATCGGGGATGGCTGCGGCGCGCCCGATTCGGGAGGTACCGGGCGGGCTTCCGGCAGCGGCATGAGGTCCGGCTGGTGCCGGTCGTAGACTCGGAACAGGCCCCACATGCCCATCTTCTTGTGGTCCATGATGTGGCAGTGGAACGGGTGGTCGCCGGCGCGGGCGCCGCCGATCAGCTCCAGGTCGTAGGTGGTTCCCACGGACAGCGTGATGTTCGACAGCCGCTGGCTTGTCGGGTCGCCCGGCTCCAGGAACCAGGAGTGGCCGTGGAGGTGGAAGACGTGGTGGTCCTCATACGCCGGCTGGAGCAGGCGCACGATCACCCGGTCCCCCTCGTAGGCGCGGAAGACCGGCGTCACCGGGTCACCCCAGACGTCGGAGTCGTGGACGGTGAGCTCCCGATCGTCCTGGACCGCGTTGCCCGGCCCGCCCGGCAGGACCTCGTTGGCCCCCTTGCGGCGGGCGGTGCGGTAGTTGACCGCCACCCGGTACCGGATCTGGTCGACGCCGTCGTGGAAGAAGATGCCGAACTCCCGGTAGGGCTCGGTGCCGTCGCCGGGGGTGACGTCGGCCGCGCAGCCCGAGGCCAGCGGGCCGCCGGTCACCGGGTCGCTCCAACTGCTGTCGGCAGGCTCGACGAACAGGCCGCCGAACAGGCCGTGCCGGGTGTGATCGAGGCTCGCCGGGTCGTAGAGGTAGACCGTACCGAGCGGCGCATCGGCGTACCAGCGGTAGGTGATGGTCTTGCCGGGAGCCACCGTCGAGTCCGGGTTGTAGCCGACCGCGGCGCCGTCGGAGCCGAAGACGTCGTAGGCGACCATCGAGGCGTGGAGCCCGGCGTAGGCGGTGGAGAGCTTGTTGGTCAGCCGGATCTCCACCACCTCGCCGGCGTTGGCCCGGATGCACAGCGGCTCGGTCGGCTTGTGGCCGCTCCGCACCGCGGCTTCGTCCTTGGCGAGCACGTACATCTTGCCCAGGCGGTCCGGCGTGGCGTACGAGTCGTACGGGATCGGCTGTTCGATCGCCACCACGTGGTAGCGGCGTACCGGCGCCCCCGGCGGTCCCGGGTCGCCCGGACCGTCGGGCTTCGGCGGCCGTCCGTTCTCCATGCCGCGGGCGATCATCGTCTCCGGGAAACCCACACCTTCGGGCGGCGCCTGCCGGTCGGGCAGCGGCTGAATGTCCGCCTGGCGGGTGTCGTGGACGCGGAAGATGTTCCACGCGCCCTCGCGGCGGTGGTCCATGTCGGCGTCGAAGTAGAGGTAGTCGCCTTCGTGACCGGTCAGGCCGCCGGCGCCGCCCTCGAGGTCGAAGCTGAACGCTTCGGACTGGCCGTTGACCACGAAGTCGCGGTAGGGCGAGGTGTGGGTGTCGCCGCGCTGGAAGAGCCAGCGGTGGCCGTGGAGCTGGAACGGGTGGATCGAGCTGGTGCCCCCGGCCTCGATCCGCAGCGACACCGGGTCGCCGACGTAGGCGCGGAACATCTGATCCTCCGGCGCCGGATCGCCGTGGACGAAGCTCGAGTAGACCAGCGACTCGTCCGGCCGTTCGGCCAGCCGGTTGCTGAACGGCTGCGACTGGTTGTTGATGTAGGGGAAGCCCTTCTCAGGGTTCTTGCGGCTTTCGCCGTGCTCGAGGGCTGAGAAGGAGAGCCCCGCGCCGTGGAGCCGCAGCGCGTCGCTCTGGCCGAAGAAGAACTCGCGGAAGTCCTGGCGCTTGGAGCCGGTCCGCGGGTCGATGACGTCGTCCGGGACGACGATGTCGGCCATGCGGGTGCCGGTGCGGCCGTTGGTCGAGGAGTAGTGCCCCTCGCCGTCGGCCACGTACTTGTCCTCGCCGGTCTCCCGGTCCCGGAACTCGGCGCCTTCGGGCTCGACGATCAGGGCACCGAACAGGCCGTGGGGGAGGGAGACGATCAGCTTCGAGTGGTCGTGCCAGTAGACCGTGCCCAGCTCGACATCGGAGAACCAGGTGGTGTGGACGACCTCGTCCTGGCGGGTCAGGGGGCCGCAGTCGGTCGGGTCCCAGACCCCACAGGCCCGGCGGCCCTCGATCGGCTCACCGTTGGCGTCCATCGACGGCCGCACCGAGGTCTCGTAGTTGAGCCCGGCGACCGCGCCGTCCGACGACTGGACGTCGTACTGGACCAGGTGGATGTGCATGCCGACCTTGGAGTGGTGGTCGACGCCGATGGCGTCCGGTAGCGCCGAGCGTAGGGTGATCTGGACGCCTTCACCGACCCGGGAGCGCAAGATCAGCGGCTCCGGCGGCTTGTCGCCGGCGCGGATCGCCTGCACGTCACCGGCGAGAGCGAAGATCATGCCGTTGGGGTCGGTGTCGTTGTACTCGTTGTAGCGGATCGGTAGTTGGATCGCCGTCACGTCGTAGTGGCGCACGTTGGTCGGCTGACCGGCGCCGCGCAGGGTCGATCCCTTGACCTCCGGGATCAGGCCGCTGCCGTAGGTCGTGCCGGACTCGCTCGCAGCGTCCGCAGGCAGGGTCTCGCCGAGGTAGGCGGTTCCCTGGGTGTCCGGATCGTTCCCCCGGATCGGCGCGAACGGCGGCCGGCGGCCCAGGTGCGGCAGGATCTGGGGGAAGGCGAGGCGCCCGTCGTCCGGGTTGAACAGCAGCTTGGGCCGCTCGTCCGGCGTGCCGCAGCAGCCGACGCCTTCGCCCTCGGCCGGCCAACCCTGGCCGAAGAACCAGTCGAAGGGCTCGCCCAGGGCCAGGGGTCCGTCGGCGGTCTGGGCGACGATCCAGTCCCACTTGTCAGCCTTGTTCTGGGTCCGGTTGCCGTGCTCCGGGTCGACGATCAGCTCCTCGTCGGGCACGCCCGCCGGCGGCAGCAGCCACGCGAGCCAGTCCTGGAAATTGTCCGCGGTGATCGCCTGGCCGTAGAACTCTCCGCCGGCCTGGACGATCGCCGGGTGCCCCGCGCGGGCGCGGCGGAGCAGCTCGATCGAATCGACCGCCCGCGGCGGCGCCTGGCGGTCCGGCAGCGGCGCCAGGTCGTCCTGGAGGGTGTTGAAGATGCGGTGGTAGCTCCACATCCCTTCGACCACGTGCTCGATGATGTGGCAGTGGTAGAGGACGTCGCCGACGGTCCGTTGGACGCCACCGGCTCCGCCCTCCATCTCGACGTCGAAGACCTCACCCGGTCCCATGGTCTGGGAGTCGATGCGGGTCGACTGAGAGAGGATCTTGTCGTGCTCGCCGGCCTTCGACGGCAGGGTCAGGTTGTCGTCCTCCTCGAGCGGGTTGACCCGCCAGCGGTGGGCGTGGTTGTGGTAGACGTGGTGCTCGCCCGAGCCGCCGTGGATCACGCGCATGCGCATCGGATCGCCGACGTACCAGCGCGGGTGCGGGGTGGAGTAGTCGCCGAAGGCGTAGGCCGAGTAGGCCATCGACTCGTCGAGGAACAGGTTCATCATGTTGAAGAACGGCGCCGTTCGGTAGCTGATCCCTTTGCCACCCGGATCGGGCACGCCGGTCCAGAAGTCGACCGGCCGCTCGCCGTTGGGCGTCTCGAGCTTGATCCGGTCCTGGAAGAAGACGGCGTACTCGCGGAAGGCGCGGACGTCCGGGTCGACGTTGTCGACGATCGCGCCCCAGCCGGCGGACAGGGGCTGTCCGGTCTCGGTGTCCAGGTAGCGGCTGCCGGCGGGCTCGACGATCAGCGCACCGAACAGGCCGTGGGCGACCTGGTAGCGCGGATCGGCGTGACTGTAGAAGTAGTAGATCCCTTCGGCCCACTCCTCGTTCGGGATCTCCCAGGTGTAGGTGATCGACTCGCCCGGGGCGACGGTGGTGTCCGGGTTGTGGCCGGCATCGGTGCCGGCGGAGTCGGCCGCCCGGTAGAACGCCTTGTGAACGTGGAGCGAGGCGCGCCGCTCGATCTGGTTGGTGAAGTGGATGCGCACCGTGTCGCCGACGTTGGCGCGGATCACCAGCGGCTGGGGCGATAGCGCCGCCCCGTCTTTGGCGCGGGAGCCGAAGAACAGCGGATCGTGGCCGCACTCGAAGCCTTCGCACGCCTCGACCCGGGCCTTGTCCTCCTGGAGGACGTAGAGCATCCCCTCCGGGTCGTGGTCGCCGAAGCGGGTGTAGTAGATGTCCTTGGGGATGGCGACCACGTGGTAGTCACGGACCGACGCACCCGCGCGAGCCGGCAGGGTCGGGGGGAGGGTGGGCATCGCCCGGCCCGCCCGGCTGACGCTGATCTCGACCGCGGGGGCCTTGTGGTCTCGGCCGCGCTTGACCTTGCCGCCGTGGAAGCCGAGCTGGGCCGCGGCCTGCGCTTCTTTCTCCGGCGTGTCGAGCCCCGGTGTGTGGCTGCCGGGCGATCCGCCGTCGTCGAGCACGCCCTGGCGGCGCAGGTACTCCTGGTAGCCGTTGGGGGGTGGTGTGGTGCCGATCCGGCTATAGAAGGACAGGTACTCGGACTCGGTCCAGATCCTGGTCTCTCCGCCCTGGCGGGCCGCGTCACCACCTTGTCCGTGGTGCATGGCGCCGCCCTCGCCCCCGCCTTCACCGAGGTTGCGCTCGAGCATCGGCGCCGGCTGGACGCCGTGCTGTTCGATCGCCTTGATGACCGGCGATTCTGAGCCGGACAGGCCCTGCATCTGGCTCATCATCAGCCAGTAGGCCTCGGCGGCTTCTCGGTGGGCTTCGGTGATCGGGCCGTCGTCGCCGGCAGCGAAGACGCCGGCCGCGGGGATTACAAGGAGGAGGAGCGTCGCGAGGTACAACCTCACCGCTCCCCGTTGCCAGGGGTGTCGCATGTCAAACCTCCCGTTGGTTGAAATCAGATCGGCCCTTGTGCCTCGATTGGCGACCCGGCACACGGGCACGACATCAAATCAGGAGCCCAAGTCGGCTCCCATAGGTATTGCCTAAGGCAAGTATGAGTCAAAGGCTATCATCACGGTCACCAATGGCGCTACCCCTACCTCGCGGCGAGACCGGCCTCCGCCGACGTTGCGGCGGCGCGGGCCTCGGGCTACCATGAGGCCGTCTTCGCCGGGGCGGGTTCCGCGTCCCGGCCCAGCCACTCACATCCCGCGAGACACCGCGCGATTGCATCCACCACACCCACAGGAGGAGCTTCATGGCGAATGCCGTCACCAGCACGCCCGTGCCCCAGAACGAGCCGGTCCGCGCCTACGCGCCGGGCTCGGCCGAGAAGGCGAGCCTGAAGAAGGCCATCGACCGTCTGCTCGACCAGGAGATCGAGATCCCGCTGATCATCGGCGGGGAAGAGGTCAAGACCGGTGACGTCGCTCCGTGCGTCTGCCCCCACGACCACGGCCACGTCCTCGGCACCTACCACAAGGCCGGCGCGAAGGAGGTCGAGCGGGCCATCGCCGCGTCCCAGAAGGCCTGGGCCACCTGGTCCGAGATGGACTGGGAGGCGCGGGCGGCGGTCTTCCTCAAGGCCGCGGACCTACTGGCCGGGCCCTACCGCGACCTGGCCAACGCCGCCTCGATGCTCGACCAGTCGAAGACCGTCCACCAGGCGGAGATCGACGTCGCCTGCGAGCTGATCGACTTCTGGCGCTTCAACCCGTCCTACATGCGCCAGCTCTACGAGATGCAGCCGCGGTCGGTCGCCGGGCTGTGGAACTCCGTCGAGTACCGGCCGCTCGAGGGCTACGTCTTCGCGGTCACGCCGTTCAACTTCGCTTCGATCAGCGGCAACCTGCCGACCGCCCCGGCCATGATGGGCAACGTCGCCCTGTGGAAGCCGGCTTCGAGCGTCGTCTACGTCTGCTACCAGCTCATGAAGGTGCTCCAGGAGGCGGGCCTGCCCGACGGGGTGATCAACTTCGTGCCGGGCTCCGGCCGTCAGGTGGGCGACCCGGCGCTCGCCGGCGCCGACTTCGCCGGCCTTCACTTCACCGGCTCGACCGACACGTTCCAGGGCATGTGGCGGACGATCGCCGGCAACCTGGGCCAGTACAAGACCTATCCGCGGATCGTCGGCGAGACCGGCGGCAAGGACTTCGTCTTCGCCCACCCGTCGGCCGACGTCCCGTCGCTGGTGACGGCGCTGGTGCGTGGCGCCTTCGAGTTCCAGGGACAGAAGTGCTCGGCGGCGTCGCGGGCCTACATCCCGAAGTCGCTCTGGGCCGACGTCCGCTCGGGGCTGGAGGAGCAGGTGGGGCGGATCGAGATGGGCTCGCCGCTCGACTTCCGCAACTTCATGGCGGCGGTGATCGACGAGCCGGCCTTCGACACCATCGCGGGCTACATCGAGTACGCCGAGGGTGCGGACGACGCCGAGATCGTGCTGGGCGGCGGCCGGGACAAGTCGAAGGGCTACTTCATCGAGCCGACCGTCGTGGTCACCACCGACCCGCACTTCAAGCTCATGGAGGAGGAGATCTTCGGCCCGGTGCTGACGATCTACGTCTACGACGACGTCGACCTCGACAAGACCGTCGAGCTCGTCGACTCGACCAGCCCGTACGGCCTGACCGGTGCCATCTTCGCCCGTGACCGGGGCGTGGTCGCCGACCTGGCGAAGCGGCTCCGCCATGCGGCCGGCAACTTCTACGTCAACGACAAGCCGACCGGCGCCGTGGTCAGCCAGCAGCCGTTCGGCGGTGCCCGGGCCTCGGGGACCAACGACAAGGCCGGGTCGATCTTCAACCTGGTGCGCTGGGTGTCGATGCGGTCGATGAAGGAGTCGTTCGTTCCGCCGACCGAGTTTTCCTATCCGTTCATGGGCGAGAAGTAGGGCGCGGCTCACGACGGAACAGGGCGCCCCCCGCCCAGGCCGAGGCGGGGTCGGGGGGCGCCGCCTCAGCCTGGGCCGTCTGCACGGCCGCGCGTGTAGCGGAGCCAGGCCAGGAAGCCGGAGAGCACCTGCCCGAGCGCCGCCTCTTCGTCGACCGACAGGGGCTCGGGCAGGTGGACCGCCCGGTAGACGGCTCCCGGTTCCCGGATCTCCGCCGGCGGCGGGGGAGCGGTCTCCCAACGATCGTCCGGTGCGTCCGCGCCCGGGCCCCCCGCGCCCTGGCGTGCGCCGCCGCTCGGTCGCTCCGGCGAGGCCTGGACGATCCGCAGCGCCCAGTGGAGTTGGGTGAGGTCGGCGCCCAGGGCGTCGAGGACTCGGTCGAGGTTCTTGAGGCTCGGCTCCTGCCGGCCGCGCTCGTAGGAGGAGAGCATGCCGCGGGTCACCCCTGCTTCCGCCGCGACGTCGAGTTGCTTGCGCGGCTCCGGTCCTCCGTGGAGCCGCAGATGGCGCAGTGCCGCGCCGACGTATCGTTCCAGCGTGCCCATGGTGCGTCGTCCGTCGTCCTTCCGCGGTTGATGCCGGCGGCCCGATGGGAACCTGCCGGAGTTGCTGTCGCTCGGTCGACGCCTACCCCCCGTCGTGCAGAGGGTGAGCGTAGCGTAAATCGGGCGGAAGCGCAATGGGGGCGTAAACTGGCGGAGAGGGATCGCTTCCGATCGACTCCTGCGGCTCGCCTCTGCTGGCTATACTCACGACCCACGGCCGAGGAGGTCGACGCCTATGGAGATCCGCACCCACCGACAGATCGATTCCGCCCTCTGCGGCCGCCCGTCGTCCGTGGAGCCGGGCCGGGCCGAGGTCGTTCTGGAGACGACCTCGGCCATGGTGGTGGACGCCGAGGGGTTGGTCCACGGAGGGTTCGTCTTCGGCGCCGTCGATCACGCGGCCATGCTCGCGGTCAACGACCCCTACGTCGTGCTGGCGGGCGCCGACGTGCGGTTTCTGGCGCCGGTGGCTGTGGGAGACCGGGTGGTGGCCCGGGCGACGGTCCGCGGTGACCGGGAAGGGGCGCCGGACGGGGCCGAGGGAGCGGCGAGGCCTCCGGACCAGGCGGAGCGGCCCGACCGGCCCCATCGGCCACCGCGCGAAGAGGTCGAGGTCGTGGCCGTGGTCGGGGAGCGCACGGTGCTCTCCGGCGTCCTCCGGTGCGCGGTTCTCGACGGACACGTTCTGGCCGGCCGCCGCACGTCAGAAGCGGGGGACGGGAAAGGAGCCGAACGATGAACGGCGGCGCGCTGGTGGCGCGGGTCCTCGAGCGGCAGGGTGTCCGGCACGTCTTTACGCTCTGCGGTGGGCACATCTCGCCGATCCTGGTCGAGGCGAAACGCCGCGGCCTTGCGGTGATCGACGTGCGGGACGAGGCGAGCGCGGTGTTCGCCGCGGACGCGGTCGCCCGCCTGACCGGCGTCCCGGGCGTGGCGGTCGTCACGGCGGGCCCCGGCGTCACCAACACGGTGACCGCGCTCAAGAACGCTCAGATGGCGGAAAGCCCTCTCGTCCTGCTGGGCGGGGCCACCGCGACGCTGCTCAAAGGGCGGGGCGCGCTCCAGGACATCCCGCAGCTCCCGCTGATGGAGCCGCTGTGTAAGGAGGCGGTCGCCGTCGAGCGGGTCCGCGACCTGGTGCCGGCGCTCGAGCGCGCCTTCCGCGTCGCCCGGGAGGGGGTTCCCGGGCCGGTGTTCGTGCAGTGCCCGGTCGACCTGCTCTACGACGAGTCCGTGGTGCGTCAGTGGTACGGCGCCAAAGGGGGCAAGGGGATCAAGGGAAGGTTGCTGGGACTCTACCTGCGCCGCCACGCCAGGCGGCTCTTCGCCGGGGCCGCAGAGCAGGAGGTGGCGCCGCGGGTGGAGGTCGCGCAGAAGCCGCCGGAGTGGTCGGCGGTCAGGAAGGTCGCCCGGCTGTCGGCCAAGGCGAGGCGGCCGGTGCTGGTGGTGGGGAGCGGCGCTCTCACCGACCCGACCCAGGCCGTGGACGTCGCGCGAGCGGTCGAGTCGCTCGGCCTGCCGGTCTTTCTGGCGGGCATGGCGCGGGGCCTGCTCGGCAAGGACCATCCGCTCCAGCGCCGGCACCAGAGGACTCAGGCGCTACGGGAGGCCGACCTGGTCATCCTGGCCGGGTTCCCGATCGACTTCCGGCTCGACTACGGACGGAAGATCCACCGCAAGGCGACGCTGGTGGCGGCCGGGCGGGACGAGGAGCTGCTGACCAAGAACCGGACGCCGGACGTGGTGGCTCGGGGCGACGCCGGGCTCTTCCTGCGACGCCTGGCCGAGGCGGCGGAGGAGCGCGCCGGCAAGCGGGGTGACTCGAGCGGCTGGTTCGAGACGCTCGCCGCGCGGGACGCGGAGCGGGAGGCGGAGATCGCCGCCACCGCCGCCGAGCCCGTCGACCCGGTGAATCCGCTGTTCCTGCTGCGCGAGATCGAGGCGGTGCTGCCGGACGACTCCGTGCTGGTGGCCGACGGCGGGGACTTCGTCGCCACCGCCTCCTACATCCTGTCGCCGCGGGGCCCGCTCCGGTGGCTCGACCCGGGCCCCTTCGGAACCCTAGGCGTCGGCGGCGGCTTCGCCCTCGGCGCCAAGCTCAGCCGCCCCGAAGCGGAGGTCTGGCTGCTCTACGGCGACGGCAGCGCCGGCTACAGCCTGGCCGAGATCGACACCTTCGTCCGTCACGGCCTGCCGGTGATCGCCGTCATCGGCAACGACGCCGGCTGGACCCAGATCGCCCGGGAGCAGGTGGAGATCCTGGGCGACGACATAGGCGTCACACTGCGCCGCACCGCCTACCACCAGGTGGCCGAGGGGTACGGCGGCAAGGGCTTCGAGATCACCGAGGCGTCCCAGGTCCGGCAGGTGCTGGAGGCCGCCCAGGCCGCCCACGCGGAGGGCCACCCGGTGGTGATCAACGCCCAGATCGGCACGACCGCCTTCCGCAAGGGCTCGATCTCGATGTAGGCAGGTCGAGTCAGGGCGTTGCCGTCTCCGCCTCGGCCGCCTCGGCGGGCTCGGCTGGCTCGGCGGGCGGGCGCCCTTCCTTCTCCCACAGCGCGACCAGGCCTTCGGCGATCTGGACGGCGTTGAGCGCCGCGCCTTTGCGCAGGTTGTCGGCGACGCACCAAAACGCCAGGCCGTTGTCCGTGGTCGGGTCGCGGCGGATGCGGCCGACGTAGACCGGGTCGGTTCCTTCGGCCTCGGCCGCGGTCGGGTAGGCACCGGCGGCCGGATCGTCCACGACCTGGAGGCCGGGAGCGGCGGCCAGAGCCTCCCGGGCCGCGCCCGGCGTGATCGGCCGCTCGGTCTCGATCCACACCGCCTCGCTGTGGCCGCCCATGACCGGAATCCGCACGCAGGTGGCGTGGACGCGCACCGGGATCTCGAGGATCTTGGGCGTCTCGACGCGCATTTTCCACTCTTCCTTGGTGTCGCCGTCGTCCCGGAAGACGTCGATGTGGGGGAGCGCGTTGAACGAGATCTGCTTCGGGAACGCGCGGTGCTCGAAGTCGCTCTCCGGATTGTCCAGCAGGTGGCGGGTTTCGTCGAGGAGCTCGCGGACCGCGCCCGCGCCGGCGCCGGAGACGCTCTGGTAGGTGGCGACCCGGACGCTCCGCAGACCGAACGCCTCGTGGAGCGGCTTGAGCGCCACGACCAGTTGGATCGTCGAACAGTTGGGGTTGGCGATGATCCCCTTGCGGATGTAGTCGGCGATCCGCACGCCGTTGCACTCCGGGACCACCAGCGGCACGTCGGGGTCCATGCGGAAGGCCGAGGTGTTGTCGACCGACACCGCGCCCCGGGCGGCCGCCTCGGGGAGCAGGCGCTCGCTCACCGAGCCGCCGGCGGAGGAGAGCACGATGTCCACGCCCTCGAAGGCATCGGGGGTGGCGAGGCCCACCGTCAGCGGTTCGCCGCGGAAAGTGATGGTGGCGCCGGCGCTCCGCTCCGAGGCCAGTGGAATCAGCTCGTCCACGGGGAACGAGCGCTGTTCGAGGATGTCGAGAAAGGTGCGGCCCACGAGACCCGTGGCGCCGAGGACCGCTACGCGATAGCTCATGTCGTCTCCCTGGCATGCGCGGGAAGGGGTGGGGCGGAACACGTCCATCGTACCGCTTCCCACGGCTCCCGGTTGGTATTTTCTGCGCGAAAGTTTACGGCACGAAATATTCGTGCGCAAATCGTGTTGGGACGAGCGGAGGAGGGATACCCACGTGACGACGACCCCCACAGAGCTCCGTTCCGACTCCGGGATGGGAGCGATCGGACCGGACCGTTCGCACGGTCCGGGGCCGGCTTCCGGCGACCCGACCGACCCGACCGACGGGGACGCCCTCCGCTGGGAGTCCGACACCGTCGAGCAGAGCATCGTCAGGTCGCTTCGGCGGATCATCCGCGCGGTCGGCCTGTACAGC
Source organism: uncultured Acidobacteriota bacterium (assembly GCA_963843755.1). GTDB lineage: Bacteria > Acidobacteriota > Thermoanaerobaculia > Multivoradales > DATKCC01 > CAWJLS01. Next base: position 34,830 of record CAWJLS010000003.1, on the reverse strand, counting down.
CGCGAGCTACTGCGCCGCCGCAATCTCACCGCACCCCAGCTCGCCACGCTGCGCCAGCTCGGGCGCCAGGGCGCGTTGAGCGCCGGCGAGCTGGCCCGCTCCGTCTCCGTCAGCCAGGCGACCATCACCGGCATCGTCGACCGGCTCGAGCGGCGGGGCCTGGTGACCCGCGAACGGGACTCGCGGGACCGGCGCCGGGTGGTGATCGAGCTGAACGAGGCGGGGCGCGACGCGGTCGCGACCTCGCCGCCGCCGCTCCACGAGCGGTTCATGCTCCGCCTGGCCGAGCGCTCCGAGGAGGAGCGCGACGAGATCGACCGGATGCTGCGTTTGATCGTCGAGATGATGGAGGCCGAGCGGGTGGAGGCGGCGCCGGTGCTGGCCGCCGAGCCGAGTCTCGACGAGCACCCGTCGGACACTCCGGTCGGCACGGTGGCCGATCCCATCCCATCCATCGACCACCTGGAGCGACGATGACAGCGAGCGAGACCCCGACCGAGACCGAGCCCCAGACCGAGGTCGAAAGCGAGGCCGAAACCGAGGTCGAGACGGGCACCGAGACCGGGTCGGCCGCGGACCGCCGGCCCGGCGCCACCGGAGACGCTGGACCGGGTCCGGACGGTGAGCCGACGATCCGTGCCATGGCGCCCGGTGACGGCGGCGCCGTCTGGCGGCTGGTCCGGGACTCCGGCGTCCTGGACGAGAACTCCTCTTACGCCTACCTGCTCTGGTGTCGCCAGTTCGGCTCCACCAGTATGGTGGCCGAGCTCGGTGGCGACGTCGTCGGCTTCGTCACCGGCTTTCGCCCGCCGGAGCAGCCGGAGGTGATCTTCGTCTGGCAGGTGGGTGTCGACGCCTCGATGCGTGGCCGGGGCCTGGCCGGCCGGCTGCTCCGTGAGCTCGTCGCCCTGCCCGGGTGCGCCGGCGTCACCCACATGGAGACCACCGTGACCCCGTCCAACGCGCCGTCGCGGGCGCTCTTCCGATCCTTCGGCCGGGGCCTGGGTGCCGCGGTCGAGGTCGGCCCCTACCTCACCGCCGAGATGTTCCCGGAGGCCGGCCACGAGGCGGAGGAGCTGTTCCGCATCGGCCCGTTCGCAACCGGCTCCTGAGCGATCCCCGACGCACGCGAAATCCACGCCCTATCCACGCCCTATCCACGTAAGAGTGCGCCCGGCGCGCCGCCACCCAGAACCATCACGAGAGAGACGATCCGAGATGACCGACCTAGCGACCTTCGACCGCCTGGAGTCCGAAGTCCGCGGCTACGTCCGCTCCTTTCCCACCGTCTTCGAGACGGCCAAGGGGCACACGCTGACCGACGAGGACGGCAACCGCTACATCGACTTCTTCGCCGGCGCCGGCGTGCTCAACTACGGCCACAACAACCCGCGCCTGAAGCGGGCGCTCGTCGAGTACGTGGAGGGCGACGGCGTCGTCCACACCCTCGACATGGCGAGCGTCGCCAAGCGCCGCTTCCTGGAGCGCTTCGACGAGGTGATCCTCCAGCCGCGCGGGCTCGACTACAAGATCCAGTTCCCGGGCCCGACCGGCACCAACTCGGTCGAGGCGGCGCTCAAGCTGGCGCGCAAGGTGACCGGGCGCCAGAACGTGGTCGCCTTCACCGACGCGTTCCACGGCATGACCCTGGGCTCGCTCGCGGCCACCGGCAACGCGGTCAAGCGGGCCGGCGCCGGCGTTCCCCTGGGCCACGCCACCTCCATGCCGTTCGACGGCTACCTGGGGGCCGAGGTCGACACCATCGAGGTCCTGGCCCGGTTCCTGGAGGACACCTCGAGCGGCCTCGACAAGCCGGCGGCGGTGATCGTCGAGACCGTCCAGGCCGAAGGTGGCGTCAACGTCGCCCGCTTCGAGTGGCTCAGGCGCCTGGCGGCCCTGGTCGCCGAGCACGGCGTGCTGCTGATCGTCGACGACATCCAGGTCGGCTGCGGCCGCACCGGGCCGTTCTTCAGCTTCGAGCCGGCCGGCATCCAGCCGGACATCGTCTGCCTTTCGAAGTCGCTCTCGGGCTACGGCCTGCCGTTCGCCGTCGACCTGATCAAGCCCCACCTCGACGTCTGGGATCCGGGCGAGCACAACGGAACGTTCCGGGGCCACAACCCGGCGTTCGTCACCGCCGTCGAGGCGCTCTCCTACTGGGAGGACGACGCGCTCACCCGGGAGGTCGGGTCCAAGGCGGCGATGGCACTCGATCGGCTGGAGCGGATCGCCGCGAGCCATCCGGACGCCGGGCTGTCCGTGCGGGGGCGCGGCCTGATCCAGGGGTTGGTCTTCCCCGATTCGGACGACACGGCCCAGGTTTCGCAGCGCTGCTTCGAGCACGGACTGATCATCGAGACAGCCGGCCGGCAGGGCGAGGTGCTCAAGCTCCTACCGCCGCTCACCATCACGAAGGAAGCCCTCGCCGAAGGGCTCGACATCATCGAACCCGCGGTCGCCGCGGTGCTCTCCGGAGACGCCCGCGAGGGCGCCCCAGAGGCCGAGGCGGCAGGCCGCGAGACGCTGGCCGAGGAGTTGGCATGATCGTACGGAGACTCGAAGAGATCGAAGGGACGGACCGGGACGTCACGGCGGAGACCTTCGCCAGCCGGCGCTTCCTGCTCAAGCAGGACGGGCTCGGCTTCTCGTTCCACGACACCGTGCTCTACGCCGGCACCGAGACCTACATCTGGTACAAGAACCACCTCGAAGCGGTCTACTGCATGGGCGGCGAGGGGGAGCTCGAGGACCTGGACAACGGGGTGACCCACCCGATCCGGCCCGGGACCTTCTACGCCCTCGACGGTCACGAGCGCCACTACCTGCGGGCGACGACCGACCTGCGCATGATGTGCGTCTTCAGCCCGGCGCTGACCGGGGACGAGGTCCACGACGAGGACGGCGCCTACCCGCTGCTGGAGATCGACCGCGAGACCGAGGGCGAGGCGGTCGTTGCCGAGTAACGATCGGCCTGCCGACGGCCGAACGGAAAGAGACGGAGAGACCGTGCCACGATTCGAGAGCCGGACCCCCCGCCGGGGGCCCCGGCAGCAGCCGCCCGCCGAGATCGGTACCATCCGCGCAGCCCGCGTACCGTTGCGCAGCGTCCTCGCCCGCACCCTCTCGGTGAGCCTCACCCTGGGCCTCACGCTGGGCCTCTCCCTGGCCGCGGTGAGCTGCGGCGGCCCGGAAGGGTCGCGCCCCGGCGAGACCACCCTGGATCGCATTCACCGCACCGGCGTCGTCCGGGTCGGCTACGCCAACGAGGCGCCGTACGCCTACCTCGACAGCTCCGGCGATCGGTTGACCGGGGAGGCGCCGGAGATCGCCCGGGCGGTCCTCGGACGGATGGGCGTGCCGAAGATCGAGGGCGTGCTGACCGAGTTCGGCGCCCTGATCCCGGGGCTCAAGGCCGGGCGCTTCGACCTGATCGCCGCCGGCATGTACGTCACGCCGGCCCGCTGCCGCGAGATCGACTTCTCGGACCCGACCTACTGCATCGGCGAAGGGTACCTGGTCAAGGCGGGCAACCCGCTCGGGCTCCACTCCTACGAGGACGCTCGCGCGAACGAGGACGCGCGCATCGGCGTCGTCGCCGGCGCCGTCGAGCTCGGCTACGCCCAGGCGGTCGGCATCCCGCGTGATCGCATCGTCGTCTTCCCGGACGCGCCGAGCGCCGTCGCCGGGGTCCAGTCCGGCCGGGTGGACGCCTACGCCGGCACGATCCTGACCGTCCGCGACCTGCTGGCCAAGGCCGACGACCCGGGACTCGAGGTGGCCGAGCCGTTCACCAATCCGGTGATCGACGGCAAGCCCACCCAGGGGTGCGGCGCCTTCGGCTTCCGGCCGGACGACGACGCCTTCCGCACGGCCTTCGGCGAGCAGCTTCACGGCTTCCTCGGCAGCCCCGAGCACCTCGACCTGGTCCGTCCGTTCGGCTTCACGAAGGACGACCTGCCCGGCGGCGTGACGGCCGCCGGTCTGTGCGGCGGGGCCGGGTAGCGAAGGGGATCTCGTGAGTTTCCTCACCACCTCCTGGGGCGTGCTCCGGGTCCTGGTCGCAGAAGGGCTGCCGGTGACCCTGGCGATCATGGCCGGGGGCTCGGTGGTCGCCGTCGTGGCAGGGTTGACGGCGGGCCTCGGCCGGGTGTCGCGGGTCGCCCTCTGGCGCTGGGCCTCGACCGCCTACGTCGAGGCGTTTCGCGGCACGTCGGCCCTGGTCCAGCTCTTCTGGTTCTACTTCGCCCTGCCCCGGCTCGGGGTGACCCTGCCGGCGATGACCGTCGGCATCCTGGTGCTGGGCCTCAACACCGGCTCCTACGGCGCGGAGGTGGTGCGCGGCGCGATCCAGGCGGTGCCCAAGGGGCAGTGGGAGGCGGCGACGGCGCTCGGCTTCACCCGCGGCCAGGCCATGCGCCGGGTCGTCCTGCCCCAGGCGGCGATCCGGATGATCCCGCCGGCGGGCAACCTGCTGATCGAGCTGCTCAAGAACACCGCCCTGGCACTCACCATCGGCCTCACCGAGATCACCTTCCGCGCCCAGGCGCTGCGCTCCGAGACGCTCGATACGGCGGAGATCTTCACCGTCGCCCTGCTGCTCTACTTCGTGCTCGCCCAAGTGGTCAGCTTCGGCATGCGGCGCGCCGAGCGCCGGCTGGCGATCGGCCGCGCGTCCTACCCCGAGAGGGGAGGGGCGTGATGGCCTGGGACTGGGCCTACACCTGGCGCATCCTGCCGACCCTCCTCCAGGGGCTCGTGGTGACCCTCGAGGCGACCTTCCTCGGCTTCGCCTTCGCACTGGTCGCCGGCATGGTCTGGGCGGTGATCCGGCGCGGCGCGCCGGGCCCGCTCCGGACGATCGTGGTCTGGGCGGTGGAATTCATCCGGTCGACGCCGCTGCTGGTGCAACTGTTCTTCATCTACTACGTGCTGCCGCAATGGGGGCTGGTGCTTTCGCCCCTGGTGGCCGGCGTTCTCGGTCTCGGCCTCCACTACAGCGCCTACGCGGCGGAGATCTACCGCTCGGGGATCGACGCCGTGCCGCGCGGCCAGTGGGACGCGGCCACCGCGCTCGGCCTCACCCGGCGCACGACCTTCTGGCGCATCGTGCTGCCCCAGGCGATCCCGCCGGTCCTCCCGGCGCTGGGCAACCGGCTGATCGCCATCTTCAAGGACTCGTCGCTCCTGGCCGTGATCACGGTCACCGAGCTGTTGCAGCAGGCCAAGCTGTTGGGGGCCGAGAGCTTCCGCTACCTCGAGCCGCTGACCCTGGTCGGGGTGATCTTCCTGATCCTGTCGCTGATCTCGTCGCGGTTCGTCCGTTTCCTGGAGGTGTGGAGTGAGCAAGCAGCCTGAAGGCAAGGCGGGAACCGGGGCCGATGGAGGCGAACGGCCGATCGTCCGGATGGTCGACGTCACCAAGCGCTTCGGCGACGAGGTGATCCTCGACCACCTGGACCTGGACGTTCCCCGAGGCCAGAAGGTGGCGATCATCGGCTCGAGCGGCTCGGGCAAGTCGACCATCCTGCGCATCACCATCGCCCTCGAAGGGATCGACGAGGGGCGGGTCGAGATCGACGGCCGGTCGCTCTTCTCCATGCCGGCCCCAGGTGGCGCCAAGGGCGGCAAGGGAGGCCACCACGGATCGGCCGGGGAGGTGCCGGCGGACGAGGCCCACAAGCGCAAGCTCCGCGAGCGGGTCGGCATCGTCTTCCAGCACTTCAACCTCTTCCCCCACATGACGGCTCTGCGCAACATCACGGAGGCGCCGGTGCGGGTGCTCGGCCTGTCGAGGGACGAGGCCGAGGAGCGGGCCCGGGAGCTCCTCGAGCGGGTCGGCCTCTCCGGCAAGGAGGGCTCCCACCCGGCGCAGCTCTCCGGCGGCCAGCAGCAGCGGGTGGCGATCGCCCGGGCGTTGGCCATGAAGCCCGGGATCATGCTGTTCGACGAGGTCACCTCCGGGCTCGACCCCGAGTGGGTGGGGGAGGTGCTCAACGTCCTGCGCGACCTGGCGCACGAGGAATCGATGACCATGCTCATCGTCACCCACCAGATGCATTTCGCCGAGGACATCGCCGACCGGGTGCTGTTCCTCGACGGCGGCCGGATCGTCGAGGCCGGTCCGCCCGAGCAGATCTTCTCCGCGCCCGAGGAGGCGCGGACTCGCGAGTTCCTCGACACCGTCCTGGAGGCCTGAAGGATCTTCCGCACCGACTGCCGACGCCGACGCCCCACGACGACCAAACTGGAGTGACCAGACCATGCACGCAAGCCGTAACACCTCGAACCGTTCCACCGACAGCGCCCAGGGCGCGGTGGACCCCCCCGATCGACCCGACCGTTCGTCCGCTCCGTCCGACTGGCTGGTGCTCAAGTTCGGCGGCACCAGCGTGTCGACCCTCGAGCGCTGGCGGACGATCGCGTCGACCCTGCGCTCGCGCCTCGCGCGGGGCGCCCGGCCGTTCGTCGTCTGCTCGGCGCTCTCCCAGGTCTCGAACCGGCTCGAAGCGCTCCTGGCGGCCGCCGGCGAAGGCGAGGGCGTGGCGCCGGGGCTCGAGAGCCTGCAGCGCGACCACGAAACGTTGGCCGCGGAGATGGGCGTGGACGTGGAGCAGCACCTGGGCGAGACCCTCGACGAGCTGCACCAGGTGCTCGAAGGCATCCGCCTGACCGGCGAGGTGACGCCGCGGCTGCGCGCCCGGGTGATGTCGGCCGGCGAGATGCTGTCGACCCGTCTGGGCGCCGCCTGGCTGTCGAGCCAGGGGATCGCGACCTCGTGGCAGGACGCCCGGGAGCTGCTCGAAGCGGAGATCGAGCCCCAGGTGCCGCCCGAGCGCCAGTTCCTCTCCGCCACCTGCCACCATGCGCCGGACCCCGAGCTCCAGGGCCGGCTGGCCGCCCTCGACGCCGACGTCGTCCTGACCCAGGGCTTCGTCGCCCGGTTGGCCAACGGTGACACGGTGCTGCTCGGGCGGGGCGGCTCGGACACGGCGGCGGCCTACTTCGCCACCAAGCTGGGCGCCCGGCACCTGGAGATCTGGACCGACGTGCCGGGCATGTTCACGGCCAATCCCCACGACGTCCCCGACGCACGGCTCCTGCTGCACCTGGGCTACGCCGAAGCGGGGGAGCTGGCCTCCAAGGGCGCCAAGGTGCTCCATCCCCGATGCATCCGCGCCGCCGAGAAGTACGACGTGCCGATCCACGTCCGCTGCACGCCCGAGCCCGACCTCATCGGCACCGTGATCTCGCGCACCGCACCGTCGCAGCGGCCCCAGGTCAAGGCGGTCTCCGAGCGCACCGGCATCGTGCTGGTGTCGATGGCCGTCGAAGGGGACTGGCAAGGGATCGGCGTGATCGCCGACATCACCGCCTGCTTCAAGGACCACGGCCTCTCGATCGACCTCCTGGCGTCGTCCCAGACCAACCTCACCGTCGCCCTCGACCCGCGGGCCAACCACCTGGAGGACGAGGCGCTGGAGCCGGTGCTGACCGACCTGGCCGAGATCTCCGAGCCGCGCGTCATCCGCCCGACCGCCACGGTCAGCCTGGTCGGGACCGGCATCCGCGCCGTGCTTCACCAGTGGGCGACCATCCTCGACGTATTCGAGGACGAAGACGTCTACATGGTCTCCCAGGCGGCCAACGACCTGTCACTGAACTTCCTGGTCAACGAGAGCTCGGCCGACAAGCTGGTCCGCCGCATCCACGACCGCCTGTTCGACGAAGACTCCCCGGCGGCCTCCTTCGGCCCCACCTGGGAGTCCCTGGTCGCCCCCGAGCCGGAGCTCGCTGCCACGCGCTGAGACCTCAACGACGCCCTGCCGTGAATCGATCGAGGCCGGGTCCGGGAGGAGGCGGGGGAGCTGTTGGGGAGAACCTGCGGATCATCCAGGTCGATCGGAACGGCGACGCCGGGGGTCCGGGAGACGGGCCTCAGCCGTCACGAGGTCGGCCTCTGCGGGGCTCCTACAGGTACCCGACCGCCTTGAGCGCGTTCTCCGTGTCCTGGGCGCGGCGGAGCGCCTCGTCGGAGCCGACCGCCCCCTCCAGGTGGTGGATCCAGCGGAACAGCACCTCCCGGAGCCGCCCCGCTTCCTCCGGGTGTTCGGCCGCCAGGTCCCGGGTCTCCCCCGGGTCGTTCGCCAGGTCGAACAGCTCTCCGGTCGCCGACTCGATGTTGTAGAGCAGCTTCCACCGCCCGTCGGAGACGACGCGGCTCTTGCCCTGGGCAGCAAACACGTAGCGGTGGATCTGGCGGTCGTGCTCGATCACCGGCCGGAGGCTCTTGCCTTCGAGGCCGAGCCCGTCGGTCGGGATGCCCAGGTAGTCGAGCAGGGTCGGCACCACGTCCAGGTTCTCGACCCGGGCCTGGCGGACGCCGCCGGGGAGGCCGGGGATGCGCCAGAGCATGGGGGTGTGGATCAGGGTCTGGAAGGCCAGGTCCCGGCAGTGGGAGATGTAGCCGTGGTCGAGGATCTCCTCGCCGTGGTCGGCGACCAGGACCAGGATCGTGTGGTCGAGCAGACCTTGGGTCTCGAGGCGGTGGAGGAACTTGGAGAAGGTCCAGTCCCAGTGGACGATCTCTTCGTCGTAGAGGGTGCGGAGCTGGGCGATCTCCGTGTCGGTCAGGCCGAGGTCCGGGGCGCCGTGGTAGATCATCCGAACGATGGGCCAGAGGTTGCCGTTGGCGATGAAGCGCCGCGAGATCGGGCCGGCGTCGGGAAAGGCGCGCACGTGGAAAAGCGGCGGGTGGTAGGGGCCGTGGGGGTCGAAGTAGTGGAGGTAGAGGAAGAAGGGCTCCTCGAGCGAGCTGAGCAGGGTTTCCGCACGGGCGTCCACGCAGGAGGCGTCTTTCTCCAGGCACTCCTCGTCGAACACGCTGAACCCGCGGCCGAACCCTCCGTGGCGGTTCGCTCGCGACGGCGTCGCCCGCACGATCGGTGAGGCCGAGATGGCGGTCGTGTCGTAGCCGTAGTCGCTGAGGATCTCGGCGATCGACGGGATCTCCGGCGGGATGACGAAGGAGATTTGCTTGCCGGGAACCTCGAAGTGGCTGGCGTACTTCGAGGTCAGCAGCGAGTTGACCGAAGGGTAGGTGCAGCCGGCCTGGCTGGTCGCGGTCGGGAAGACGTAGGACGAATCCGCGAGCCGTTCGAGGCCCGGACTGGTCTCCCGGTCGTAGCCGAAAAGGGAGAGGTGGTCGGCGCGCAGGGTGTCGACCATCACGAAGACCACGTTCCAGTGCGAACCGTCGGCGGCGTCGTCTCGGGAGCACCCGGTGGTGACGAGGGCCAGGGCGAGCACCGTGATCGCCAGGGCGCCGCGGGCAGGCAGCCGGGGTCGGCAGAGGGGGGTGTGGCGGGTCACTGGAGATACCCCAGCGCCTTGAGCCGCTCCTGCGCCTCGGTCCCTTCGTGGATCTGCTGCTCGGAGCCTTTGCCGGCGGTGCTCACCCAGGTACGGATGATCGAGCGCAGCGAGCGGACCGCGTCCGGGTGGTCTTTCTGGACGTCGGCGGTCTCGCCCGGGTCGGCGACCACGTCGTAGAGCTGCATCGAGCCGTCGGAGAGGTTGAGGATGAGCTTGAAGCGCCCCTGCTTGGCCGCCCGCAAGGGTCCCCAGCTCGACACCTGAATCGCGTCGGGCGGCGGACCGCCCTCGATCACCGGGCGGAGGCTGGGCGCCTCCAGGCCGAGCTCGGCGGGGTCGATGCCGGCGTAGTCGACAATGGTGGGCGCGACGTCCAGGTTGGCGACCTCGGCGTTGATCCGGCGGGGCGCGCGGTCCGAGGCGCCGGTGTCGGCAGAGAGCGGTCCGGGCGGGCGGATCAGCAGCGGCGTCTTGATCTCCGTGTCGAACAGGCTGTGGCAGTGCTTGATGTGTCCGTGCTCGAGGAACTCCTCGCCGTGATCGGCGACCAGGACGATCAGCGTGGTCTCTAGCAGGCCCCGGTCGTTCAGGCCGTCCAGGAGGAGCCCGAGCTGATGGTCGAAATAGGCGATCTCCTCGTCGTAGAGGTCGACGAGGTGGCGTATGTCGCGGGAGTCGACCGGAATGTTCTTCTTCGGGCCGTAGAGCTGCTCGGCGATCGGTGCCAGCAGGCCCTTCTCGACGAACCACTTGCCGTGGTACGGCGTCGTGGCGATCCGTCGAGGCCAGTCCTCGGGGATCTTGAGCGGGCTGTGCGGGTCCATGTAGTGGAGGTAGAGGAAGAACGGTTGCCGGAGGATCTTGGCGTAGTCGAGGGCGAAGCCGTTCAGACAGGCGGCGTGGTCCCAGAGGCAGCGCTCGTCGAAGATGTCGAACCCGCGGGAGAAGCCGCCCGTGGGGTTGTACTTGGTCGGGTTCTTGCGGACGATCGGGCTGGCGGTGACCGCGACGGTTGCGTAGCCCTTCGCGCCGAGGATCTCCGCCAGCGAGGGGATCTGCGGCGGGATTCCCATGGCCCCGTTCTTCTGGCCGAGGAACCGCACCGGGTGGCGCCCCGTCAGGATCGAGTTGGCCGACGGGTAGGTGCAGGGCGCCTGCGACCGCGCGTCTTCGAACAGGGCCCCGTCCCGGACCAGGCGGGCGAGGTTCGGGCTGGTCTCCCGGTCGTAGCCGTAGAGCCCCAGATCCTGCGCACGGAGCGTGTCGACCAGGATCAGGATGACGTTGGGCGAGGCCTCGGAGCCGCCGCCGGGGGAGCGCCCGGAGCCGCCGCACCCGGTGAGGAGCAGGGAGACCGACAGGAGCACGGCCGGGAGGAACGAGGCCAGGTGTGAGGCCGGCGCGTGCGTGGCCTCGGGCGAACACGGTTGGAGAAGGGTTGTCTCGGCTCGGCTCACAGGTACCCCAGTGCCTTCAGCTTATCGGTGTAATCGGGTGCGATCGGCTGGCCGTTCTCGAGCAGGCGGTGCTGCGGAGGATGGAGGCCGGTGAAGATCGAGGCGTGGCTCGGTGCCTTGTGGGAGCAGGACGAGGTGGCAATCTCGAACAGCGTGCCGTTCTCGGCGAGCGCCGACAGGAACGGCGTGATGAAACGGGGGTAGTCGTAGCTCGGGAGGTGATCGGCGCGGAGGGTGTCGATGGCGACCAGGACGACCGTTCGCGGTGGCTCCGCCGGCCGGCAACTCCAGATCCCGAGGATCGACACCAGCAAGCCCCCCAGGAGCACGGGAAGGTGTCGTCGGTTCGGGCGCATCGGCAGGCGGGAGCTCGGAAACGGTCGGATAGTACGTCGGTCTGTCCGTCCGGAACAAGATTCTCCCACGGGTGGGTCCGTGCAAGGAGACCACCCGGTTCTCGGAGCGTCCCGGGCCGGGCCGGGCACCAGGATTTCCAAGTCCTCTGCGATACTAGCAGGGCATGCTCGTTTGGCATAACGTGTCGCCGCCGTCCGAACTCCGGGACACCCGCCGTCCGATCCAACTGCCGCCCGGGAGACACGATGCCTGAACAGTCGACTCGATCGCTGGACGAGGACCGACCCGCTCGGGGTGGGGATGCAGCCGCTCGCCGCCGGTGGGCGCGCTGGCTCCTCGTGCTGCTGCCGCCGATCGTCGTGGGTATGGTCCTCCGCTTCTGGGGGCTCGGCGGCCAGGTGATCTGGGGGGACGAGGTCCATGCGGTGCGGACGGCCCTCGCCTGGGACCTGCCGAAGATCCTCACGACCTACCGCGTCACGGACAATTGCATCCCGTTGACGGCCTACCTCCGGCTGCTGGTTCTCACAGGCCGGCCTCTGACCGAGCTCGCCGTGCGTCTGCCGAGCATCGTCGCCGGCCTGGTCACGCTCGTCGCCGTCCCGCCGGTCGCGGCCAGGGCGGTCGGCCGGCGGAGCGCTCTGGTCTTCGCCTGGGCGATCGCACTCTCGCCGTCGCTGGCCTTCTACAGCCGGATCGCCCGGCCGTACGCGGTCGTCGCCCTGCTCGGGCAGCTCGCGCTGGTCTGCTTCTGGCGCTGGTGGGAGGGCGAGGTCGGCTCCCGTCGAAGAGATTGGGGTTGGGTGATCGGCTACGCCGTCTCCGCGGCGGCGGCGGCCTGGTTCCATCCCGGGGCGGGACCGTTCGTCGCCGCGCCGCTGGCTTACGCGGCGGGGGACCTGGGCGCCCGCCGCCTGGCGGGCAGCCGGTGCGGGCATGGCGGCAGCGGAACCCGGCGTCCCGGCCTCGCCCGCCTGGTGGCCGCGGGGACTCTGCTGGGACTCTGCTTCGCCGCCTTTCTGGTGCCGGCGGCAGGGACCTTCCTGGAGGTTCTGCGGAAGAAGGCGGATGGGCGGCCGATCGTCCTCGAGACTGCGGATGGCGTCGGCCTCCTGTTCGCCGGAACCCCGTCGCCGTGGATCGCCATCTGCTTCTGGCTGATCACCGGCGCCGGGCTGGCGTTACTGTGGCGCCGGCGCCGCCGGCTGGCGCTGTTCACGCTGTGTCCGGTGCTGGCGCTGGTGGCCGCTCTCCTGGTCATGGAGCCGTACGGGGTCCGGGTACCGGTCATTTGTGGGCGCTACCTGCTGATCGCGCTGCCGAGCTACCTCCTCTGGTTCTCCTTTGGTCTTGTCCGGCTCTGGGACGGCTTCGGGAGCGGGCGGCCGGCAGGGGAGGGCGGTCGCTCGGGGGTCCGGTGGGCCGGAGCGGTGCTCGGCGCCGGTGTGGTGGCTGCGCTCGTGGTCACCAACCCCTACCTGAGCGATCCGGCACTCCGGCTCGGGCCGTGCGCCGCCAGCGACGCGGCGATCGGCTTTGACCTCCCGAGCCCGCTGCTTCCCGACCAGATGGTGCCCGCTGCCTACCGGATGCTACGGCGCGAGCCGGGGGCTGGGGCGGTGGTCGCCATTCAGCCCAAGCCGTACAACGGCAGCGCCCGCCTCGAGATCGCCCTCTGGCGGGTTCACCGTCGCCCTCTGGTCCTGGGGACGCTGGAGCCGTGGATCTTCGACCCGCGGTTGGCGTTCTCGACCCGAGTGGGCGCGAAGCCGGCCGACCTGCTCGGCTCGAGTGCCCGGTTCGTGGCGCTCGACCTCGACCGGCGGAGACGCTGGGAGGTGGAGGAGGAGGTGCTGCGAGGGCGTGCTCCGCAGCCGGAGAGCGCCGAGCAGCGGCACGCCCGGCTCACTGCCGGTCGGCGGCTGGATCACTCGCTGCGGGCTGCCTGGGGGCCGCCCCAGCTCACCTCCGGTACCGTTCTGGTGTGGGACCTGGCGGTTGTGCGCGGCGCGCGGTCCGCGAAGCGCGCGGCGGCGCTCAGAGCGGCTCGAACAGCGGGCTCCGGCGCAACCGCAGGCGGTGCAGGTACCAGGCGCTGAGCGAGCCGAGGGTCTCCAGCGCGTAGGAGCCGGCGCGGCGGACGCTGATGCTCGAGGCGTTCTTGAAGTAGCGGACCGGCATGGGGACGTCTCCGAGACGGAAGCCGAAGTGGACCGCCTGGAGCAGGAGCTGGGAGTCGAAGACGAAGTCGTTCGAGTTGCGCTGGAACGGGATCGACTCGAGCAGGGCGCGGGAGTAGGCGCGGAAGCCGCTGTGCCATTCGCCCAGGTTCTGGCCGGTGAGGACGTTCTCCAGGATGGTCAGGCCGCGGTTGGCCAGGTACTTGATCCGGGGCATGCCGCCGGAGAGCGCCTCGGCCCGGGTGCGGATCCGGTTGCCCAGGACCAGGTCGAGCACCCCGAGGCGGAGGATCTGGACCGCGGCCGGCACCAGCCGCGGGTCGTACTGATCGTCCGGGTGGACCATCGCCACGAAATCGGCACCGCGGGCGAGCGCCTCGCGGTAGCAGGTCTTCTGGTTGCCGCCGTACCCCAGGTTCTGCTCGTGGCGGATCAGGGTGACCGGCAGGCGCTCGGCGACCTCGATCGTGGCGTCGGTGCTGGCGTCGTCGACGACGATCACCTCGTCACAGCAGTCGTTCGGCAGCCGGGCGAGGGTCTGCTCGAGGGTGGCTGCCGCGTTGTAGGCCGGCATGACGACGATGACGCGTTCCGACATGGGGTAAGGCTTGTGCTCCAGGGTTCTTGGGGTTTCCGTCGCCGGGACTGTATCCTCTTATGGTGAAGATGTCACGAAAGCATGGACGGGGCCGGTGGCGCCGCGCGCAAGCCTTTCTGAGCCTGCTGCTCGGAGCGTCGACACTGCTCGCCCTCGGGTGCGGACGGCTCGACCGCCTGCCTGCCGCCCGGCACCTGATCCTGGTCACCGTCGACACCTGGCGCGCCGATCATTCGTTCACCGAGCGGGTCGGGGTGCCGTTGACGCCGAGGCTGGAGGAGCTGGCCGCGGAGTCGACCCGGTTCAGCCAGGCCAGCTCGGTGGCCGACGAGACCACGCCCGGGGTCACCGGCTTTCTGAGCGGCCTCGTGCCGCACCGCTCCGGCGTGCTGGTCAACAACCACGTGCTGCCGCCGGCCCTGCCGACGCTGGCGACCCTGCTCCAGGCGGAGGGGTTCCACACCCGGGCCCTGGTCGCCAACCCGGTGCTCTCGCCGGGCAACGGCTTCGAGCACGGCTTCGACAAGTACCGGTTGCTCGATCCGTTGGGCAAGAGGGTCAAGGTCCACGCCGATTCGATGACCGAGGCGGCGTTGCACGCGGTCGACCGGGATCTCGGGAGCCTGGAGGCGGGCGGGCGGCTGTTCCTCTGGGTCCACTACCTGGACCCCCATGGGCCGTACCGGCCGCCGAAGGAGTTCCGAGAGATGTTCCCGGACGACCGGTTCGGCAGCACCCCCCGGCCGGTGCCGCTCCTCGACCGGGGCGACCAGTCGGGCAAGGGGGGCGTGGCCGGCTACCAGCAGGCTGGGTTCCGCAGGCCTTCGGAGGACGCCCGCGACTACCTGGGCCGCTACGCCGCCGAGGTCCGGTTTCTCGACCGGGAGGTCGGCCGCCTGATCCGGGGCCTGCGCGAGCGGGGCCTGCTGGACGCCAGCCTGCTCATCCTGACCGCCGATCACGGCGAGGCGCTCGAAGCGGACCACGGCTTCTACTTCAGCCACGACAACGGCCAGACGGCGGACCAGATCCACGTGCCCCTGATGATCCGCTGCCCCGGCTGTCCCCGCGGGGTGGTCCTCGACCGGCCGGTGTCGACGGTCGACGTCCTGCCCACCGCCCTCGACCTGCTCGGGTTGGACGACCTCGGCCACGAGGTCACGACCGACGGCATCGACCTGCTGGACGACACGACCCGCCTCGTGGTCAGCCAGGGGCTGCGCCAGATCTCCGTCCGGCGCGGCCGCTGGAAGGCGATCTGGTCCGGCGGTAAGAAGCCCCGGCTCTACGACCTGCTGGACGATCCGGGCGAGCAACACAACCTGTCCGCCGAGCACCCCGACCGGCTCCGGCGGCTGCGCCATGCCATGCGCGGTGTCCGGGCCCGGTCGATCGTCGCCAGGGCGATGGTGCGCGAACGGGCGGGCAAGCGGCTTCGCGAGTCGCTCCACGCCCTCGGATATCTCTGACCCGGGTGCCTGCGCGGCGGTGCCCGGGAGCCTGCGTGGCCGTGCCCGGGAGCCTGCGCGGCAGCGCGGGCAGGGAGATGCAGTGAGATAATGCCGGCGCCGCTCCCGCGTCGACGCCGCGCCCCGACGCGCGGTCCCATCAGCTTCCAGCCCATCAGCCACCAGGAGATTCCGATGCGTTCTCGTCCCCGATCGATCACCGGCTCCCTGACCGTCCGATGCGTCGTGCTCGCCGCCCTGGCGTTCGCCGCGCTGCCGGTCCACGCCGCCGACGACTCCCATCCGTTCAACGTCCACGACCTGGTCACCATGGCCCGGGTGTCCGATCCGCAGGTCTCACCGGACGGCCGGTCCGTGGCCTATGTTCTGCGGACCACCGACCTGGACGCCGATCGGGGGAGGACCGATCTCTGGATGGTGCCGCTCGCCGGCGGAGAGCCGCGGCAGTTGACCACGGACCCGGCGGGAGACAGCTCGCCCCGCTGGTCGCCGGACGGCGCGTGGATCTACTTCCTGTCGGGCCGGAGCGGCTCGTCCCAGGTCTGGCGCCTGCCGCTGGCGGGCGGGGAGGCCCAGCAGGTGACCGGCCTGCCGCTCGACGTGGCCGGCTTCGTCCTGTCACCGGACGGCACGCGGCTGGCGGTCAGCCTCGACGTCTTCATCGACTGCCAGGACGTCCAGTGCACGGCCGACCGGCTGGCGGCGCAGGCGGACAGCAAGGCGGATGCGCACCTCTACAAGGGGCTGTTCGTTCGCCATTGGGACACCTGGGGCGACGGCCGCCGGGGTCAGCTCTTCGTCGTGCCGGCGAAGCCGAAGGCGGGCGCCGGCGACGCGATCTGGGTCAGCCGCGGTCTCGACGGCGACGTGCCGTCGAAGCCGTTCGGCGGCATGGAGGAGGTGTCCTGGACTCCGGATGGTCACGGGCTCGTCTTCGCCTCCCGCGTGGTCGGAGCCGAAGAGGCCTGGTCGACCGATTTCGACCTCTACCTGGCGCCGGCCGATGGCTCCGCGCAGCCGACCAAGGTGACCGACCCGGAACCGCGCCTGGGACACCCAGCCGGTGTTCTCGCCGGACGGCAAGACGCTGGCCTACCTGGCCATGGCGCGGCCGCGCTTCGAGGCGGACCGCTTCCGCGTCGTCCTGATGCCGTGGGGTGAGAGCGGGCCGGCCGGGCCGCCACGGGTGCTGACCGAGGAGTGGGACCGTTCGCCCGGCTCGATCTTCTGGGCGCCGGACGGCGGAACGCTCTACGCCACGGCCGAGAACCTCGGCCAGGTCGGCCTGTTCGCCATCGACCCCGCGGACGGCTCGGTACGCGAGCTGGTCTCCGACGGCCACCTGAGCTCGGCCCAGATGGCGGGCGTGGGGACGGTGGTCTTCGCGCGGGACACCCTGGACGCGCCGGCCGACCTCTACCGGCTCGATCTCGGCGGTGGCGACCCGGAGCGCCTGACCGAGGTCAACGCCGACCGCCTCGCCCACATCCGCTTCGGATCCTTCAAGCAGTTCAGCTTCCCGGGCTGGAACGGGGAGCCGGTGCACGGCTACGTGGTGGCGCCGGTCGATTTCGACCCGAAGGTCAGCTATCCGATCGCCTTCCTGATCCACGGCGGACCCCAGGGCTCGTTCAGCAACCACTTCCACTACCGCTGGAACCCGGAGATCTACGCCGGCGCCGGGTACGCCGCGGTGATGATCGACTTCCACGGCTCGACCGGCTACGGCCAGGCGTTCACCGACTCGATCAGCGGCGACTGGGGAGGCAAGCCGCTGGTCGACCTCCAGAAGGGGCTGGCGGCGGCGCTCGAGCAGTTCCCCTACATGGACGGGCAGCGCATCTGCGCCCTCGGCGCCTCCTACGGCGGCTTCATGATCAACTGGATCGCCGGTAACTGGCCGGACCGGTTCGATTGCCTGGTCAACCACGACGGGGTCTTCGACCAGCGGATGATGTACTACTCGACCGAAGAGCTCTGGTTCCCGGAGTGGGAGTTCGGCGGGCCCTACTGGAAGACGCCGGAGACCTACGAAAAGGTCAACCCGGTGGACTTCGTCGACCGTTGGCAGACGCCGATGCTGGTGATCCACGGCGGCCACGACTACCGCATCCCGGAGAGCCAGGGCCTGGGCGCATTCACCGCCCTCCAGCGCCGGGGCATCCCGAGCGAGCTCCTGTACTTCCCGGAGGAGAGCCACTGGGTGCTCAGCCCGGCCAACAGCATCCTGTGGCACGACACGGTGCTCGGCTGGCTGGCCCGCTGGACCGGCGAGTGAGCCGGGACGGCGCCGGCACCTGACCCGGAACCGGCCGACCGAAAGGACGAAAAGGGCCAGACTGCTCCCCGGGTGACGCCACCCGGGGGAGTGCCCCTCCGGCCGCCGATCCGTCCCGATTGGCCCAGGCGGGTGTGGCCCCTCCGAGGGGCGCACCCGCAGCTGGGCCGATCTCCCGAGACGCGTCAGGTCATGTCTTGGGCTTGTCGTAGCAGACACACTCTCCGGCGATGTGCCCGCAGACATCCCCACTGACGGTGCCGTGGCTGTCCTGGCAGGTTGCCGCAATCACAACGACTGGAACCGTGAGCATGGTGACCACGGACAGTGCGAAAAGTAGCTTCTTCATGATCTCTCCTGTCTGGTTGAGGTTGGTTGGACGAGGAAACGGGGCGGCGTCACCCGAGAACGGAGGGAAACTGTGAGCCGGAGGCCTATGGTGGCGGGTCGCCGGGTTGGCCCGCGAGCCGCGCTCGCCAGATCTCCCGCGAGAGGGGGTTGAAGAGCAGCAGCTCTCCCGGCCTGCCGGACACGAGCGAGAACGCGAAGGGCGCGGCTGCTTCCGACGACCCGCCGGATAGCCGAAGTGTTCCCGCCTGATGGCCTTCGGAGCTGAGGACGACGATCTTCTGACTGGGCAAGAGCACGAAGATCCGCCGGCTGGCCGGCTCGTAGGAGACCGCCATGGTGACGAAGTTGGCGATCTGTCCATCGGCGCTCCGGACGCGGACGTACTTCTCGCCGTGTCCGGCACCGTCGTCGAGGAACATCTCGGTGAGCTGGTCGACGTCGGGTCCCTCGAGCCGGCACCGCCAGAGCAGATCGCCGGTCGGGCCGTAGCGCTCCACCAGGGGGGCGAAGCGGTAGGCTGCGATGACCCCACCGTCGGGCGTCGAAGCGAGGTCGACCTTGTCGAGGAAGGCCAGGACCGCGGCGTCCTGGGAGACCTTGTCGATTCCCCCGTAGAGGTCGGCGAAGCTCTTGAGCTCTCCGAAGCTCCCCACGACCCGGCCGTCCCTCCCATAGACGCTGATCAGCTTTCCCGACGTCCCCGCCGCGACATAGAGATTGCCGGACGAGGCGGAGACCGCGAAGCTCGAGAACTTGGGCAAGGAGAATCGCCCGACGAGCGTGCCCTTCGCGTCCAACAACGTGATCCGGCGATTGTCCCGGTCCGCGACCGCCAGGCCGCCGCCGGCGTCGAGGCTGATCTGCCCGATCCGGTCGAAGAGCCGACGGCCATCCGAGTCGCCTGCAGGAGCAAGCCCCTCCGGCCGTTGGAGCGTCGGATCGAGTAGGACCACGGAGTCGGTGTCCAGGTCGGAAAAGAGATAGCGGACCCCATCCCACGCGAGGGATGCGGGGGCGACCGCCAGGTCCCCGAACGCCGGAGTCAGGGCGAGCGCGCCTGTCCAGTGGGGCGGATGCTGGCCGGAATCTGCCGCGAAGCCCATCGTCGTCGGTGCCAGAGCGCAACAGAGGCAGAAGCAAGAAAACCATCTGAGAGGCCGGTCCATCTACCGACTCCTTTACGGCTCATCGCTCGATCGCGAGGCCGGTTCATTGGGATGCTAATGAGATAAGCGCAGGCGATAGGATACGTCGAAGTAAATATGAGAGTCAAGAAACTGCCAGGTAGGGAGAGAGCCGCCTCGCCGTCGCACGGCGGCGAAATTTCGGCTCGGCGGTGGGGCACGCCCTCGGCGAAGACCCGCGAAGCCCAAGGTCCGAGGCTTGCGTTCTCAGGATCGATCGTTTACGGTATCTCTCACTATCTACGAGGAGACAGCTTTCCATGGACGGAATGCTTACCGATCTGCGTAGTGGCTTTCGCTCGGTCAGGCGCACACATCTCGGGTTCAGTCTCTCGGTTGTCGTGTCTCTGGCCCTGGGGATTGGAGTCACCGGTACGGTGCTCGGCGTCGTAGACGCCCTTCTGTTCAGGCCGCCGCCCCACGTGGTGCGACCGGAGCAGGTGCGGCGCCTGGCGGTCTCCTTTCAGATTCCCGGTGCCGGCGAGGTCACGTCGAGCACGTTTTCGTTCTCGGACCTGCTCGACCTCCGAGCGGGTTGCGATCGCTTCGAGGGAATCGCGGCGGTCGCCCACCAGCCGGTAGTGGTCGGCCGCGGAGAGGGCGCACGGCAGGGCCGGGCGGCGATCGTCAGCGGCGACTTTTTTGCCCTCCTCGGCGTGGTGCCGGAGACCGGGGTGTTGTTCGACGGCCAGGATGCGGAGGAGGAAGCCGGCGAACGTCCGGCCGTTCTCTCCTACGCTGCATGGCACCGCTGGTACGGGGGGGACTCGGCCGCCGTGGGCCGGTCGATCGAGGTGGCCGGCGAGCCCTACCGCGTGATCGGCGTCGCCCCGGAGGGCTTCCGGGGCGTGGGCCTCGAGACCGAGGATCTCTGGCTGCCGACCGCCGCGGCCGGCCCGCTGCTCGGCCCGGGCTGGCGAGGGGACCGGGGCGCGCGCTCCTTCGAGCTGATCGGCCGCCTCCGGCGAGACGTGACGGCGGAGGTCGCGGCCGAGGTGGGCGGAGCCGTGTTCCGCCGCGGTCACGCCTCACACCCCTTCTACTCGAAGGCGACCCTGCAGGCTCTGCCGGTGGTCCCGGCACGGGAGCTGAGCGACCGCGAGGTTCGAACTCTCCCTGTGGGTGGCGGGCCTGGCCCTGATGGTGCTCCTCATCGCATGCATGAACGCGGCGAACTTGCTGCTCACCAGGGCGTTGGGAAGGCAGCGGCACGCGGCCGTCCGCGTCGCGCTCGGCGCCTCCCGGTGGCGCCTCGCGCGGGAGGCGGCGACCGAGTCGACGATCCTGGCGGTTGCTGGCGGCTTCGGTGCCCTCCTGCTGCTGACCGTCGCCGGGGGTCCACTGCGGCGCCTCTTCTTGCCCGGTGACCTGGCGCCGGCCACCTCGACCGACCTGCGACTCGTGTGGTTGATGATGGCCCTGTCTGTGGTGGCGGCTCTCCTCTGCGGGGCCTTCTTGGCGCTCCGGAGCTGGCGCCCGGGCTCCGCGGTTCTGTTCGGGGAGGGCGCGGCCGCCGGCGGGCCGGCGGAGGTGCGGGCACGGCTGGCGCTGGTGTCGGGGCAGATCGTGCTCACCCTCTTGCTGCTCGTTGGGGCGGGGATGTTCCTCTCGAGCCTGGAGCGAGCGTTCTCGGTCGATCTCGGGATCGATCCGCGCAACGTCCTCGTGGCCACGATGGACTTCGGGCCGAAGGCGCCACGGGCGGAGGCCGTCACCGCGGGTCTCGAGCGGGTGCGCCGGCGACTGGAGCAGGAGTCGGTCGTGGACCGGGCGAGCGTCATCTCCGGGGTGCCGCTCGAGAGCGTGTTCGGTGTCAGCGTCCGGCTTCCCGGAGAGGGCGCCCCGCCGGAGCTTGCCGGCGGAGGGCCCTACCTGAGCCCGGTGGGTGAGGGGTTCTTCCGCACCGCGGGCGTCGCGGTTCTTCACGGCCGGGGCTTCGAGGGTCTGCCCTCGTCGGGCGGCCCTCCCGTGGCGGTGGTCAACGAGACCGCCGCCCGGCATTTCTGGCCGCACCGCAAGGCCCTGGGCCGCTGCCTCGAGATCGGAGACGACGAGACCGCCCCTTGCGCGACCGTCATCGGGGTCGTGGAGGACACGGCCCGGCAGACGCTGCGCGATCGTCCCGCCGCCCAGATCTACGTCCCGATCGAGCAGGGCCCTGCATGGATCGGCGCGCGCGCCCTCCTGATCCGGGCGACAGCCGCACCGGAGTCGCTCTTGGAGCCGGTGCGCCAGGAGATCGAGGCGTCCGAGCCCGAAGCGCTGGCGGTGCATGTACGGCCGCTGAGCGGTGTCATCGAGCCTCTGGTCCGGCCGTGGGAGGTGGGGGCCCGGGTGCTGGGCGCCTTCGGCGGCCTCGCCCTGCTGCTCGCCCTGTTCGGTGTCTACACGGTGACCGCGTACGACCTGGGGCAGCGGCGTCGCCAGCTCGGTGTGCACATGGCGCTCGGAGCCTCCGCCGGTCACTTGACCCGGTCGCTCCTCTTGCGCCGGGTGGGAGTCGCCGGGGGTAGTACCGCGTTGGGCCTGGTCGGCTGCGCCGCGGTCGCTCCATGGCTCACCCCCCTCCTGTTCGATGCCACCTGGTGGGATCCGAAGGTCTTGGTGCCCGCGTCGGCCGTCGTCGTCGGGAGCGCCCTGCTCGCGACCCTCGCGGCCGCGCTCGGCATCCGCGGCATCGACCCTGCCGAGATCCTGCGAGAGGACTGATCTCCGGCGCTCTGGAGGGCGCATCTCTGCGCCCGGCCAGAAGCTCTGCTCGAGGCCGTGGCGAGCGCGGGTTCGGCGGGCGAGTCGGCGAGCCCGGGCTCTCGGACGGCTCAGGGGGTGCGAGCGATCAGGTCGCCGTAGCCTTCGCGGAAGGTGGGGAAGCGGAAGCGGAAGCCCGTCGCCTGGAGGCGGGCGCTGCTGCAGCGCTTGGCCCCGCGCCGGCGCTTCGGCGCCTGGTCGGCGGGAACGCGCCGCGGCGCCTCGACCCCCAGCCGGGCGGCGATCCAGTCGAGCACCCCGCAGAGCGGGGCCGGCTCGGTGTCGACCCCGACGTAGACGGCGTCGGAGTCGCCCACCTCCGGCAGGTCGAGCAGGTGGGCGAGGACGCCCGCGCAGTCGTCCCGGTGGATCCGGTTGGTCCAGAGCGGTGGCCCGTCGGGGCATCGCGCCTCGCCGGAGCGGACCTGGTCGATCAGCCGCGTCCTCTCCGGTCCGTAGATCCCGCCGAAGCGGACGACCAGCGGGCCGACGCGCGAGCCGGCCGGAGGGCCCAGTGCGGCGGCCCGTTCGAACAGCAGCCGTTCGCCTTCGAGCACCCGGCGGCCGGAGAAGCCCTCCGGCGCCGGCGGGGTGGTCTCGTCGACCCAGCCGCCGTCGGCGTCGCCGTAGACGGCGGTGCTCGAGACGAAGACGAAGCGCCCGGGCAGGCGCTCCGTCCGTCCGAGGGCGTCCAGCAGGTTGCCGGGGCCGTCGACGTAGGCCAGGCGGTAGGCCTCGTCCGAGAAGCCGGAGGCCGCGACCGCGTAGACCACGGCGTCGGGTGCCGCGGGCAGGGTCGCGAGCGCGGCGTCCAGCGACCGCGGGTCGCCGACGTCGGCGGCCAGCGGCTCGACTCCCGCGGGCAGGCCGTCCGGGTGCCGCCTGAGCCCCCAGACGCGGCGCGGGGCGGGACCGGCCAGGAGAGCCAGAAGGCTGCCCAGGGCGGTCCCGACGTAGCCGCAGCCGGCGATCAGGACGGTCTGAGGCGGCACGGGGTGCCTCAGGCCGCCTTCTCCCCGGCCGGCGCGGCGGTCTCCTGGCCGGGGGCGGCCGAGTCCGCCGGAGCGGCGCCGTCGGCCGCTCCATGGTTCGCCCCGTCGCCTGCAAGGTAGGTGTCGAGGAACTCGAGGATCTTCTCGTAGGCCTCCTGGCGGTTGGCCTTGTTGACGAACCCGTGGCCCTCGTCGTCGAACACCAGGTACTCCACCGGCACCCCGTGGGCCTTCGCCGCCGCCACGATCTCGTCCGACTCGACCTTGAGGACGCGCGGGTCGTTGGCACCCTGGAGCACCATCAGCGGCCGGCGGATCTGGTCGGCGTGGAAGAGCGGCGAGATGCGGCGCAGCCGCTCGCCGTCCTGGGCCGGGTCGCCCATCTCCTGGTAGAGGGCGTCGCGGAACGACTCCCACCACGGCGGAATGCTCTCCAGGGTCCGGACCCAGTTGGAGATGCCGAAGAGGTCGACACCGACGGCGAACTCTTCCGGCCGGAAGGTGATCGCGGCCAGGGTCAGGTAGCCGCCGTAGCTGCCGCCGAGGACGCCGATCTTGGCCGGCTCGATCCAGCCGGTGTCGATCAGCATCCCCTTGGCCGCCACCACGTCGTCGAGGTCGGCCTCACCGTGCTTGCGGTCGTCCATGCGGAAGAAGGTCTTGCCGTAGCCGCTCGATCCGCGGTTGTTGATCGCGTAGACGGCGTAGCCGTGGTTGACCAGGAACTGGAGGCTTTCGCTGTAGCCGATCCGCGACTGGCCGCCCGGTCCGCCGTGGATCCAGACCAGCGCCGGCACCTTGTGGTCGGCCGAGGCCTGGTGGGGACGGTAGAGCAGGCCGGGGATCTCGACGCCGTCGTAGGAGGCGAAGCGCACCACCTCGGGAGCGACCAGGTTGTTCGGATCGATCTCCGGGTTGAGCGTGTGGCTGATCTGGTGCACTCCGCCGGCATCGTCCGGGCCGCCGCCGAGCTCCGAGACGTAGAGGTCGCGCGGCGAGCGGGCGGTCGAGGCGTAGAAGGCGATGCGGCTCTCGTCCGGCGAGAACTCGACGCTGGTGATCTCGGCCTCGGGCAGCTCGGGCAGCTCGACCCGGCTCATGTCGGCGCTGTTGTAGACCTGCACCTCGGTGCGGGCGTCGTTGTTGATCCACACCGAGAGGTGGTCGCCGCTGGTCGAGTAGTGGGCGCCGACCACGTCCCAGGCCGGGTGGACGAGCTGCTTCGTCTCGCCCGTGGCGAGGTCGTAGGCGACCAGGTAGCTGAACTCGTCGTTCCGGTCGGTGACGTAGAGGAGGGTCTTGGCGGCCGGGTCGAACGTGATGGCCTGGTTGGCCTCGAAGCTGTCGTGGTCGGTGAGGTTGTGCATCTCGCCGGTGGTCCGGTCGAGCAGGTAGACGTCGCTGTCCGAGGTCGAGATCGCCTTGGTGAAGGCGATGTAGCGGAGATCGGACGAGACGTCGGCCACCTGGAGACCCTCGTTGTCGGTGTAGAGCGGCGTCCGCTCGAAGTCGGTCGAGCTCATCTCGTAGACGTCGAAGTAGCGCTTGTCGCGCTCGTTGGTGCCGAAGAAGAAGGCGCTCTTGTCCGGCGTCCAGCCGTAGAAGACCGCCTTGTGCCCGTCGCCCGGGGTCAGGTCGGTCACCGTGCCGTCGGCCGCATAGGCGAACAGGTGGTCGAGCTCGTTGCCCCCCTGGTCGCCGGTCGCCAGGAAGCGCTTGCCGTCGGGGAAGTAGCCGATGGCGAACCGGGCGTCGTCGGCGGAGGTGAGCCGGGTCGGCTCGCCGCCGTCGACCGGGAAGGCATAGAGGTTGAAGATGCCGGAGGCGTCGCTCGACACCAGGAGCTTCTGCCCATCGGGGGAGAAGGAGAGCCCGCTGAGCGCGGTGTTGCCCATGAACTGGGCAATCGAGTACTCGGGCACGGCGGCCGGGGTCTCGGGGTTGGTCGTCGCCGGCTGGCAGCCGGCCAAGGGGACCAGCAGGAGAAACGCGGCGGCCAGCATCGGCGCGATCGTGGCGTGGGGTCGCTTCGGTGTCATCAGAGAGAGCTCCTCGGGTGGATTGCGAATCGGAGTCCGGAGGGTCACAGTCAGTCCGCCAACAAAGTACGCTAGATCGGCTGAGAAGTTATCTCACCGCTCGTCGTGAGCCGGTCGGCCGGCGGGCGGGCCGTAGCCGGTCAGCTCGACGTAGCCGCGGCCGGTCGCCGAGCTTCCTGTTCTGGAGTCGATCCCGGAGTCGATTCCGGAGTCGATCCCCGTGCTGGCCCCGGCGTCGGCCCCGGGGGCCTCTCCGGTTCCGGCGGCGCGCACATCGACCGCGCCCTCCCAGTAGCGGAACCCGACGTCCAGCTCCTGGTCCCGAAGGACCGGCCGGATTTCGACGTCGATCCCGGCGTCCGGAACCGCCAGCCGCCAGCCCGAGGGGTAGATGGCGCCGGTGCGCGGGCTGGTCCAGCGGTCGAGGACGGTGATCGAGAAGTCGTCGCGCTCCAGGTGCCGGGCACTACCGTCCGTCGCGACGAGGGTTCCGGACGAGGCCGGGTCGATACCGCCGCCGGCCGCGCCCTTCCGCCGGAGCGCGTAGACCATCAGGTCGCGCCCGTCGCCGAGCTGGAGGGCGAACCAGTCCCACCCCTCCTGGTCTCCGGTCAGGGAGCTGGTGCTCCACTCCCGGTCCATCCACGACGAGCCGGAGACCGCGACGGTCCGTCCATCCACCGTCACCGTGCCCGTGGTCGGCAGGCGGGTCAAGGAGTAGTAGTAGGACGCGCTGACCGCGCCGGTGGCGGCGTCGCGACCCTTGATCGACAGGCCGCGGTCGCCTTGGAGGACGATCGGCTTGCCCGGCCCCAGGGTGAGGTCGATCGCCACGGCACCCGGCCCGGCCGAGGGTCTCTGGGCGGCCTCCAGGCGGAGGGGGAGAAGTCCGCCGGCGGCCCGACCCGCCGGCTCCGTCGTGCCCCCCGGGGCCGGCTCCGAGGCGATCGACCAGTCGTCGACGTGGAGGTGCAGGCCGTCCGGGGTGGACGACCCCCCGGCGAGCCCGATGGCACCGCCGCGGGCGAGGCGCTGGTCGGCGTAGAAGCGGCTTCCGGCAACGTCGGTGAGGGCGAAGTGGGCCAGCCAGGCCTGGCGCGTCTCCCAGCGCGACGTGCGGCCGGTCGTGGCGGCTCCGGCGGCCGGCGCGGCTGTGGGGGAGTCGGCGTTCTCCGGCGGGGCCAGGGAGTTGCGGAAGAAGGTGAGCTGGTAGCCGAAGCGCCGGCCCGCCGGAATCTTCGAGCCCGCCGCGCCCGCCGCGCCCCTCGGGCCCGCCGAGCCCCTCAGGCCCCCCGGGCCCTGCGGTTCGTCTCCGGCGGAGGGGCCGTCGAGGTTGCCGGTGAAGTACCACCACTCGGTCCGGAACCGGGGGTGGGGCCCGTGGTCGCGGGGGAAGACCGGCTCCCTGGGAACGTCGGCGCGGTCGTATCCGGCCGTGTCGCCGGAGAGCGTCTCCGCCACCGAGAGCGCGGCGCGGGGCGGTCCCTCGGAGCGGCCGCAACCGAGCGCCAGCGCGCCGGCGAGCCCCGCGAGAGACAGCCCGAAGGCGAACCGTCGGGAGGTGAGGAGTCGGCCGGTCGGCATCGGTCCTCGATCCTACCGTCGTTCCCGGTCCCGAGACGGCGGCGCACGGGCAGCCCGACGCCGGTCGAGCCGCCGGACGAACCGCCCGAACGCCTCCTCCGGTCTGACCGGGGAAGGCGTTTCCTGTGGTAGGGTCCCTACGAGTTCGTCAGCCCAGGAGCGTCGCTGTGCCTGTCGATCGACAGGTCGGCTGGCGCAAGCTCGGACCCCGGATGAGCCTGCTTCCCACTCTCGCCCTCACGGCCGATCTGGCCGCCGCCGTCTGGTCGATCGTCCTCGTTCGCCGTTTCCGGGATTGGCGCCTCGCCTTCCTCTCGGCCCTGCCGGCCGCCCTCGCTACCCATCAGTTGTTGATGCTGACCGACCTGGTGCGCCACGACGGGGACTCGGTCGTCCACCTGGGGGAGGAGCTGAGCGGCCTCCTGGTCAGTGTGCTGGTGCTGCTGGCGGTGATCTTCGCCGGCCGGTCGCTCGCCCTGCGCCTGAGCTCCCAGCGCGAGCTGCGCCTGGAGAAGGCCTACCTCGAGCAGCTCTTTACCGCCGCCCCGGAGGCGGTCGTGCTGCTCGACAACCGGGAGATCGTCCAGCGCGTCAACCCGGAGTTCGAGCGCATGTACGGCTACAGCGCCGAAGAGGCCGTGGGCCGGACGATCAACGACCTGATCGCACCCGACGACCGGCGGGAGGAGGCTTCGGAGCTCTCCTTCCGGGCGGCGAGCGGCGAGACCATCCACGTCGAGACCGAGCGCCGGCGCAAGGACGGCTCCGTGGTGCAGGTCTCGATCCTCGGAACCCCGATCCGTACCGAGGACGGGCAGGTGGCGCTCTACGGCATCTACCGCGACATCACGGTCCGCAAGCAGGCCGAGGACGCCCTCCGCCGGAGCGAGCAGCGCTACGCCCTGGCGGCGTCGGGGGCCGGCGCCGGGCTGTGGGACTGGGACCTGATCGAGGACCGCATCTACTTCTCGCCGCGGTGGAAGGAGATGCTCGGGCACACCGACGAGGAGATCGGCTCGAGCCCGACCGAATGGCTCAGCCGGGTGCACCCCGAGGACCGGGCGCGGCTGGAGGGCGCGCTACTCGACCACGTGGCCGGCGGCTCGGCCCATTTCGAGACCGAGCACCGGATCCTGCACCGCAACGGGACCTACCCGTGGATGCTGGTCCGCGGTACGGCGGTCCGCAACGAGAACGGCGAGGCGTACCGTCTGGCCGGCTCGCAGATCGAGGTCACCGAGCGCAAGCTGGCCGAGGAGCAGCTCCGCCACGCCGCCCTCCACGACGGCCTGACCGGTCTGCCGAACCGGGCGCTGTTCAGCGAGACGCTGGAGCGGGCGTTCCAGCGCCGTGAGATCGACCCGGAGCACTCGTTCGCCGTCCTGTTCCTCGACCTCGACCGGTTCAAGCTGGTCAACGACAGCCTCGGGCACCTCGCCGGCGACCGGGTGCTCGAGGCGGTCGGACGGCGCCTGCGCAGTTGCCTGCGGGCCGGCGACGGCGTGGCGCGGCTGGCCGGCGACGAGTTCACCATCTACCTCGACCGGGTGGCGGAGGTCGGGGCGGCGGTCCAGATCGCCGAGCGCATCCAGGAGGCCCTGCGGGAGCCGCTCGACGTGGACGGCCAGGAGGTGGTGCTGACGGCGGGCGTCGGCATCGTCATGGCCGACGAGCGCTACGACACCGCGGAGGAGATCCTGCGCGACGCCGACATCGCCATGTACCGGACCAAGGAGGACGGGGGCGGCACCTGCCGGGTGTTCGATCCGGCGATGCATGCGGCGGCGGTCGCCCGTTTGCGGCTCGAGACCGACCTGCGGCGAGCCCTGGAGCGCAAGGAGTTCCGGGTCGTCTACCAGCCGGTCGTCGACCTCCTCTCCGGCCGGGTCGCCGGCTTCGAGGCGCTGGTGCGCTGGGACCACCCGTCGCGCGGGTTGGTCCCGCCGGTGGAGTTCATCAGCGCGGCGGAGGAGACCGGGCTGATCGTCGAGGTGGGGGAGCAGGTCCTGCTCCAGGCGTTCGAGCGCCTCGCTCATTGGGTCGAGCTCCACGGTGCCGAGGCTCCGTTCATCAGCGTCAACCTTTCGGCGCGGCAGTTCCGGCAGACGGACTTCCTCTCCCGCCTGGGCGACCTGGCCGCGGTCCACGGCCTGGACGGGCAGGCGCTCCGCCGGCTCAACCTCGAGATCACCGAGAGCGCGCTGATGGAAGGCGCCGAGCGCCACGTCGAGCTGGTGTCGGGGCTCCAGGAGATGGGCATCAACGTCCACATCGACGATTTCGGCACCGGCTACTCGTCGCTCTCCTACCTCCACCGCTTCGCCATCCAGGCGCTCAAGATCGACCGGTCGTTCATCGCCGGCCTCGGCGAGGGCACCGGCAACGTGGAGATCGTCGAGTCGATCATCACGCTGGCGAGCAACCTGGAGATCGACGTCATCGCCGAAGGGGTCGAGACGCCGGAGCAGCTCGGCCTGCTCCGCCACCTGCGCTGCCCGCTGGCCCAGGGGTTCTACTTCTCGGAGCCGGTGCTGCCCGAGGAGGCCGAGACCCTCGCCTTCGAGTCGCTCGACGGCCGGCGCTACCGCTCGGCCGGTTGACCGGAGCGGGTCCGCTGGCGCGGCGCCGGGCGGCTCGGGTCACGCGCACGCGGCGGATGATCCGGCGGAAGAGGCCGGGCGCGAAGCGCTCCAGGTAGACCGCGAACCGCTCCTTGCCACCGATCAGCACCTCCGCCCGGCCACGGTCGACGGCACGGACGATCCGGGCGGCGCACACCTCCGGCGACATGCCCTGCTGCTGGGCGCGGTCCATGGTCCCCTGGGGCGCGCCATCGGCGGTCAGGGCGTGCAGGGGGAGGGCGGTGCGGACGAAGCCGGGGCAGACCATGGTCACCCGGACGCCGTCCTCCCAGGCCTCGGCGGCCAGCGACTCGAAGAACCCGTGGAGGGCGTGCTTGGCGGCGGAGCAGGACGAGCGCAGCGGCGTCCCGAGCTTGCCCACCAGGCTCGAGACCACCACGGTGCGCCCGGAGCCGGCGGCGATCATCGACGGCAGCTACCGGACGAGGCGCCGGTGATCCAGGCGGTCTGGCCGTCTCGAAGCGTTTCGGAAGGTGCCACGAACTCCCAGTCTAGCAGTCTCCGAGGCCTGCGTCGCAGCCTTGCGGAGCGGGTTCGGTTCCGTACCGCCGGGCGGGTCGCGGGGCTTCCCTGGGCTGTTACGCTCCGGTTCCGGAGGAGGTCGGAATGATCATCGGAGTACCGAGAGAGACCCATCGTCACGAGCATCGTGCCGGGCTGACGCCGTCCGCCGTGGCGCGGCTGACCCGCCGCGGAAGCACCGTGGTCATCGAACGCCAGACGGGCGGCGGAGCCCACTTCGCCGATCACGACTACGAGCGCGCCGGCGCGCAAATCGTCTACAGCCGGGAGGAGGCGTACCGGCGGGCCGAGCTGGTCTGCCGGGTCGGGGCGGTCGACCACGAGGACCTGGAGCTGCTCCGCCCGGGCTCGACCCTGTGCGCCTTCCACCACCTGGCGGTGACGCCGAAGGACGTGCTCGAGCGCCTGATGGCGCTGGAGCTGACCCTGATCGGCTACGAGGTGGTGGCCGACGAAGACGGCAGCTTGCCCGTGCTGATCCCGTTCAGCGAGATGGCCGGCAAGATGGCCGTCCACACCGCTGCCCACCTGCTCCAGAGCGAGCTGGGCGGGCGCGGCATCCTGCTGGGCGACGTTCCGGGAGTCCCGCCGCCGACCGTGCTGATCCTCGGGGCCGGCGCGGCCGGCACCTCGGCCGCCCGCCAGGCCGTCGGTGCCGGCGCCCACGTCATCGTGGTCGATGCCGAGCTCCGCCGCCTGCGCCGGCTGAGCGAGGCCGTTCCCGGCGTGGTGACGGCGGTCTCCGGCCTCGACCGCCTGGAGCGGTTCACGGCGATCGCCGACGTCGTGATCGGCGCCGTGCTGGTCCCGGGCGGCCGGGCGCCGTTCCTGGTCACCGAAGAGATGGTCCGGGCGATGAAGGAGGGGAGCGTGATCATCGACGTGGCGATCGACCAGGGGGGCTGCGTCGAAACCAGCCGGCCGACGACCCTCGGCGACCCGACCTTCAAGGTCCACGGGGTGACCCACTACTGCGTGCCGAACATGACCGCGAACATCGCCCGCACCGCCTCGCGGGCCCTGGCGAGCGCGGCGTTGCCGCACCTCGGACGCCTGGCCGAGCTGGGGCTGGACGGCGCCCTCCGAGAGGACCCCGCGCTGGCGCGCGGCGTTTACCTCTACCGGGGCAAGCTGGTCCATCCGCGGGTCGCCGAGGCCCACGGGGTACCGTACGAGCCTCTGGGCGGCCTGCTGGGAGAGGGGGTGGCCTCATGAGCTGGCAGACCGACTACCGGGCGAAGCTCTCGACGCCGGCCGAGGCGGTCTCCCGCATCGGCAGCGGCCAGCGGGTCTACTACGGCGGCAACGCGGCGATCCCCCAGACCCTGGTCCGGGCGCTCTCGGACCGGCGCGACGAGCTCGAGGACGTGCAGCTCAACCACGTCCTGCTGATCGGCGACGACCCGCTGTCCGACCCCCGGGCTGCCGGCCATTTCCGCCACAACTCGCTGTTCGTCGGCCCGGCCGACCGCAAGGCGGTCAACGAGGGGCGGGCGGACTACGTGCCGATCTTCCTCTACCAGATCCCGCGCCTGTTCCACGAGCGGATCGTGCCGCTCGACGTGGCCATGATCCAGGTCTCGCCGCCGGACGAGCACGGCTTCATGAGCCTCGGCGTCGAAGTGCTGGCCTCGAAGGCCGCCTGCCAGATGGCCGGCACCGTGATCGCCCAGGTCAACGAAAAGATGCCGCGAGTGCTCGGCGACTCGTTCATCCACGTCAACCGGGTGGACGCCATCGTCGAGGCGACCGAGCCGCTGCCGACGCTCAGCCTGCCGCCGGCGACCGAGGTGGAGAAGGCGATCGGCCGGCACGTGGTGAAGCTGATCGAGCCCGGCGCGACCGTGCAGCTCGGCATCGGCGGCATCCCGGACGCGGTGCTCGAGTACCTGGACGGGCCGCTGGAGCTGGGCATCCACACCGAGATGATCTCGGACGGCGCCATGCGGGCGATCGAGCGCGGGGTGGTGACGGGGAACAAGAAGACGCTCCATCAGGGCAAGGCGGTGATCACCTTCGCCCTGGGCAGCGAGCGGCTCTACGAGTTCATCAACAACAACCCGTTCATCGAAGGGCACCCGGTCGACTACGTCAACGATCCGTTCGTCTCCAGCCAGAACGACCGGCTGGTGGCGATCAACTCGGCGATCGAGGTCGACCTCACGGGGCAGGTGTGCTCGGACTCGATCGGGTCGTACATCTACTCCGGGTTCGGCGGCCAGGTCGACTTCATCCGCGGCGCCGCCCGCTCGGCCGGCGGCCGGCCGATCATCGCCCTGCCGTCGAGCGCCAAGAAGGGGACCATGTCGCGGATCGTGCCGTTCTTGAAGGAGGGCGCGGGCGTGGTGACCAGCCGGGCGGACGTGCACTACGTGGTCACCGAGCACGGCGTGGCGAACCTCTTCGGCAAGAACCTGCGCGAGCGGGCCGAAGCGCTCATCGCCATCGCCGACCCGGCGTTCCAGGACGACCTGGTGCGGGCGGCGAAGGAGAGAAAGCTGCTGCCGTAGGGCAGGGGCACGGGCCGGACCCAGAGCCGGACGGGAGGGGGCGTCCCTTTCCCCTCGCGAGAGTGGGAAAGGGATCAGAGGGTTTGGGGGGCGATCCGATCGGTCTGCCGGGAGCGCGCCGGGAGGCCCGGGCCTCCGGGACGGCGAGCGTCACGGGCGGTTGGGAGACCAGCGCTCGCCTCGGCTCGGAGCGCGCCGGGCCGGCCTGGCTGCTCAGCCGACGACGCGGGCGCGCTCCTCGACGCCCTCCAGCCCGGGCCTCACGACCCGCTCCACGATCGGGGCGGTCGTCGAGGGCCTTGCCTACCGGGCCTTGAGCTTCGGCCAGCGGTTGTAGCCCACGGAAGGATCGTTCGCTCGAAGCCGAGTGATGAGCTCCACTTCCTTGCGGCTGACCTCTTCATCAGTCGCAGTTTCGGACTCCCAGAGGATCTCCTTTCGAATTGTGAAGTCCCGCATTTCGTCACGAGTGAAGTCCTGTTCGATCACGTTGCTCGAAGCGCTTCCGAAGTAGTTGAGCGTGTCGGTGAGATCCTTTCCGACGTAGATCTTTCCGTTGGGGTAGGTGATCCTGTAGACGACCTTCATCCTCACAGGTCTCCGCGGACGCGGTCCGGGTGGGAGTCGAACCACTGGTTGAGGGCTTCCAGAGTCGCCGGGATATCGCTCAGGTGCTCGGTGAGGATCTCGAACAGCTCCTGGGTCGAGATGTCGTCGTAGAAGTGCACCATGCGATTGCGATAGCGGGCCATGAGGCGGAGCTTGGAGGCGAGCTCGGGAGACAGGGCGGTTTCCTCTTGGAGTGCGTCGGCGATGGCGGCGTACTCGGGGACGGCGCGGCCGAAGCCTTTGGCGAGGAGGTGGCGGGAGAGGTCGAGCAGGGCTTCGAGGGCGCGGCGGAGGTAGGACTCGCCGGCAGCGACCATGCGCGGGTCGTCGGTCCATTCTTCGTAGGAGCCCAGGGGGAGGTCAGCGATGCCGGCGAGCATCTTGCGGATCGCCTCGGTCTTCGCCGTGACGACTTTGGGATCGATCTTGTCGGGACTCATTCCGGCTCCTCGGTCCGGTCAGTTGAGCCCGGCTCGAAGCCGAGCGCCAGGCGGCGGCGCTCGCGCTCGAAGGGCTCGAGGTCGCCGGCACGGCGGAGGACGTAGAGGTCGAACTCGTCGCAACGCGTCGAGTCGGTGCAGTAGATGCGTTCGCCGCGGATGACGTCGAGGGCGAGGAAGGCGCTGGCCTTGCCCAGGTCGATCAGGTCGGTCGGCACGCCGAGGGCGCGCTCGAGGCGATCTTCGAGGGCGAGGAGCTCCATGACGCCGAAGGGCTCGGCGAGGAGGACGGCCAGGTCGAGGTCGGAGCCTTCGAGCGCCTCACCGCGTGCCCGGGAGCCGAAGAGGTAGACGGCGAGGACTCGGGAGTCGTCGGCGACGACCTGTTCGACGAGCCGCCGGATCGTGGCCAGGTCGAAAGAGATGGTCTCGGCGCGTGCCATGGCGGGGAGGTCCGGGTTCGTCGTCATGATCGCATAGTCGTTGAGACAGCGATGGAGAGGGCGGGGAGTGGGTCGCCGACCGACCGGTAGGCCGAACGATCAGCTCGAGCATCGAAACGTACAACCTGTGCGTTCGACGCGCAGCTCATGTTGTGAGATCGCGGCCGGATCACGGCCGGAGACGGAGCGACGCGACCTCCCCGAAGATCGGGTGCAGGTCGGCTTCGGCGCCGATCTCGAGGCGGTGGCGGGCGGCCTGGAGGGCCTCGGTGCCGAGAGGGGGGAGCGGGGGCCAGCGGATGGTGAGGCGGTGGAGGCCTGGGGGGAGGCGGTCGGTGGGGAGGTGGAGGGTGGTGTGGGTCCAGGCGGCGGTGAGGGTCGGGCGGGCGACGGTGCTCGGACTTGCGGGGGCGGCGTCGTGGCGAGCGGTGGGCTGGAGGACGATCTCGGCCTGGCCGGTGCGGGCGGTGGCGAGGGGGTCGGACGGGTCGGCGGTGGGGATGGGGGGGAGGCGGGCGGTGAGGCCGAGGGTGAGGTCGCTCTCGCCGGAGATCGGGATCTCGAAGGTGGTTTCGGGCCAGACGGCGCGGAGGGTGGCGCGGCCGGTGAGGTCGCGGAGGTCCATGGCGTCCGGCAGGGGGCGCTCGAGGGGGGCGGCCAGGAAGCGCTCGTTGCGCACCAGGTCGAATCGGCGCTCGTCGCGCACCAAGTCGGCCGCTCGCTTGCGCGGCGACCGGCTTCGGCGAGGAGCTGCTCGACTGTAGCGGCCTCTGGGCGGCCGGCGCGGACGACGGCGGTGGCGATGGCGCGGAGGACGGGGAGGTCGAGGTTTTCCAGCGCAGGCCGTGCTGGAGGGTCATCCTGTAGGGGGAGGCCTGGAGGCGGCGGAAGCCTTCTGTGAGGACGGCGGGGGTGTCGTCGAGGAGGGCCAGGCGGAGGGTGACGAGGTCGACCAGGGCGCCGGCGGCGTCCGGAGAGGCGTCGAGCGCGGCGGCGCACCAGTGCTCGAGGAGCTCGTCGTCTACGTGGGAGGGGGCTCCCCTGTTCGGCCCGAT
>CAWJLS010000002.1:0-778008 GCA_963843755.1 uncultured Acidobacteriota bacterium | reverse complement strand
AGCATGACCTCCGCAACCGCCCGGAGGGCGGCGCGGAGTTGGTGATCCGGTTCTGAGGGGCACGATCTCCTCCGCACCAAGTCCTCTCCACCAGCCGGCCGGACCGACCTCCGCCCGAACCGAGCCCATCACGGCGACCGTCCTACGACATGTACGCTCGCGGGACGAACGGCTCAAGACGATCCCCGTCTGCCGCCTACCCTCCAACCAGCCACCAGCCCTCCACCATTGCGAACGCCCCGAACGCCTCTCTTCTCCTCCTTTCCGCTCAGTTTGACAGACACCCAGACCCTTGCTAGATTTCCGAAATCACAGATCTTCAACGATTCAAAGCACTTTCGGACGACCGCCAATGCCCACTATCCCACCTACGTCTGGCCGCGTAGCCAGATGCTGCATTCGGTCACTCACAAGGTGAACCCTGAACCTTGAAGTTTTGGCGGCGACTCGGAGAGATGCGGTCAGTCAGGACTAGTGGAGAAGGATGCCATGGAACTTGAAAATGACAGCGCGGAACTGGTCGAAGAGGAGACCAGTTCCGCGTCTGCCGAAATTGAAGAGGACGATACGCCGGACGCCGCAGACGAAGGAGATCTTCAAGTTGATCTGCGCCCGCCTGGGATCATCATCGAGAAGAACGATCGGAGCTTGGCCGAGTTCCAGAGGTGGTACAAGACCGGCCGTCTGATCGTCGATCCTGAGTGGCAACGGCAGTATGTATGGGACCGACGGCGAGCGTCTAAACTTATCGAGTCTATTCTGATCGATGTCCCGATTCCGGTTATCTATCTCGCCAAGTGCGATGGCGGCCGCTACGAGGTGATAGACGGCCTTCAGAGACTAACGTCAGTCTTCCGCTACTTCGACAACGAGTACTCCCTCAGCGGTCTTGAGATCGTGCGTAGTCTCGACAGGAAGTACTACCGCGACCTTCCCGAGAAATATCAAAATAAACTCAACGACTACACCTTGCGAACATTCGAACTTGCGGAGCAAACTCCAAAGGATTTCATGTTTCTAATTTTTGAGCGCCTAAACACGGGCGGCATTGCCTTGAACGATATGGAGATCCGAAACTCCTTGTTCCGTGGGCAACTCAACGAGCTCATCAAACGACTGGCCCAAGACGAGAACTTCAACACGGCGCTCAACCAACGCAACCTCTCCCGCCGAATGCAGGATCGGGCTCTCGTCCTACGCTTCCTCGCCTTCTACGAGCGGACTCACACCAAGCTACGTAGCGGGCTCAAGCGCTTTCTTAACGAGTTCCTTGAAATTTATCGAAACCCTTCTCCGGCCAAGATCAAGGAATTCGAAGAGCAGTTCCGCAAGTCTATGAAGGCCGCCGTAACGATCTTTGGCAGCGACGCTTTCCGGCTGAAGAGGGAATGGCGGGATGGCGTTGTTGTGACCGGAGAATGGGCGACCCGCCCCAACGCTGCGGTCTTTCAGGTGATCAGCACTTCGTTCACGCGGTACGATCTCGGGCAACTCACGAGGTCCGCTGACGCAATTCACGAGGAGTTCGTGGATCTCGTTTCTACCGACGAGAAGTGGCGCGATTATGTACGTCGCGCAACTGGCGAGACTGGCCGGATCGAATATGTCTTTGACACCTGGAATACTCGTCTTCGGCAGGCGCTCAAGGGCACCGATCCAAACGACGGCCAGCGGCAGTTCTCGCGGCAGTTGAAGAAGGAGATGTTCGAGCAGTCAAGGACGTGTGCGCTGTGCGGCCAAGAGATTAAGCTCATCAGTGATGCTGTGCTTGACCACGACACTCACTATTGGCGGGGTGGGAAGACCGTGCCGGAGAATGCCAGGCTGGCGCACCGGTTCTGTAACGCATCGCGCGGGGGAGGCGGTGCCTAACCCCTACGAGGCCCAGGGTTGTCAAACGTAAAGAGTTTCGTGATCAGCCAGGAGGGAGAAGCTGAAGCCCGCAAGCTCGAAGAGAGAGCGTCGTCCTTGACTTCGGCTTCGGAGGGTGAAGAAGCGACTGCCTGCACCAAAAACCTATTCAGGACCGGGTCGCCGCGTTGCGGTGGCTGGGAGGGAGAGTCTCCTACCCGTCCAAGAAGCACATCTGTCCCCGCATGCCGTCCCACTCAAAGAGTCGACTCCGTCGGATCGTCGCTCTTTGCGATCGAGCGGTTCAATTAGTCGCTGGGCTCGGGGAAGAGGCAGGGCAGGGTACGAACCGGGCACATGGGTGACACTCTCCCGACAGACGATGCAGCACCGAAGAAGGTGCTCTCATGTCGTGGAAGGAGATGAGTCGGCGTTGCTCTTGTCCTCTTGTCGGCTCCTCTAGTCTCGGCGGTGCACGCTGCGAACCGATCGACGGCCACCCTCCTCACGTCCTTCAAGGGGCTCGATCCGAACCTGTTCCTTGTGCCGCTGGTGGTCCTGCTGATGGCAGTTTTCGTCGGGTCGGAGATCTTGAGGTACAGGCGGTGCGCCCGGGCTCTCACTCGATCCGTGGAACGAGGCGCTGGCTAACCCGAGCTCAGACGGCTCGGGTCGTCAACGAAAGAGGCCACGC
This sequence comes from uncultured Acidobacteriota bacterium, assembly GCA_963843755.1. GTDB lineage: Bacteria > Acidobacteriota > Thermoanaerobaculia > Multivoradales > DATKCC01 > CAWJLS01. The sequence goes on along the minus strand of CAWJLS010000002.1, from coordinate 775,463 downwards.
ATGAATCAGCGCGAGCGCGTCGTCATCGCAGGGGGAACCGGGTTCCTCGGCACGTCTCTGGCGGAGTTTCTGACCCGGCAGGGGTACTCCGTCATCACCCTGTCGCGCCACGCGCCCGATTCACCCGACGGGGAGCTTCCCTGGGAGCATGCTCTCTGGGACGGGCGGACCGTCGGGCCGTGGGCGCGTCACCTGGAGGGTGCGACCGCGCTGGTTAACCTCGCGGGGCGGACGGTCGACTGCGTCAAGACGCCGGATCATTGCGACGAAATCCTCCGCTCTCGGGTCGAGGCGACGCGGGTTCTCGGCGCCGCGCTGCGCACCGTCGAACGGCGGCCTCCGGTCTGGGTGCAGATGTCGACGGCTCATCTCTACGGCGACCCGCCCGAGGTGTGGTGCGACGAGGACTCGGCGTTCGGCTACGGCCTGGCGCCCTTCGTAGGGAGGGCCTGGGAGGAGGAGCTCGCCCGGGCGCTCGACGCCCTGGAGCCCCTCGGGTTCCCCAATCCCTCCGATCCAGGCATCCGGACCATCGTTCTCCGGACCACGTTCGTCCTCGGCACCTCCGGGGGTGCGCTACCCCGGTTGGCCAAGCTGGCCCGGTGGCGCCTGGGTGGCAGGGTCGGCCACGGGCGCCAGGGGATCAGTTGGATTCACGAAGAGGACATGAACCGGCTCTTCCTCCGGGCGATCGAGGATCCGTCGATGACCGGTGCCTACATCGCCACGGCGCCTACTCCAGTGTCGAATGCCGCGTTCATGCGCGCCCTCCGGCGAGCCCTTGGCGTGCGCATCGGGTTGCCGGCGCCGGCGCCGCTGGTGCGGATCGGGGCTCCGCTGGTCATGAAGACGGACCCGGAGCTCGCGCTCTACGGCCGCTATTGCAGGTCTCGGCGGCTCGCAGAGGAGGGTTTCGAATTTCACTTCCCCGACGTCGAGTCGGCGCTCGAGGACCTGCTCGGGAAGCGGGAATGAAGAACGAAATGCGACCGATCCACCCTGGCGAGATCCTGCGGGAGGAGTTTCTGGCGCCGCTCGGCATGAGCGCGCACGCCTTGGGCGTCGCCCTGCGCGTACCGGCGCCGCGCATCGGACAAGATCGCGAAGGAGGTCGACCCACATGCCGCGTGAGGTAGCGTAGGTCATCGTGACCGAGCTGAGGGAGAGGCCTGGAACGGAGAGGCCGTCGGGCAGCACGGTGACGGCTCCCCGAAGTCGGGTGGACCTTCCCACCGCGGCGGCGATCGGCTTGCTTGCCTACCTGACGGCCGACGTGGCCCACCATGCTCTCGGCCACGGAGTCGGGTGCCTTGCCCTGGGTGGCGGGATCAACGCTCTGTCGTCCATCTTCCTGGACTGTACCCTCGAGTCTCCGACGATCGATCTGGCGGGGCCGGCGGCAAACCTCCTGCTCGGGGTCGTCGCGCTGGCGGCCGTCGCCTGGCGCCGCCGTCTTCCGCGATCGGTGAGCCTGTTTCTGGTGCTCGTGGCGGGATTCAACCTCTTCTGGTTCGAGATGCAGCTTGTCTTCAGCGCGGCAACGCGGACCGACGACTGGGCCTGGGCGATCCACTCCTACGGAATCGGCGACCTCGCCCGCTACGGGATGATCGTGCTCGGCGCGCTGGCCTACTGGCTCACCGTGCGCATCATCGGTACTCGCCTGGACTGCCCCTCGCGGAGCGGAGCCAGGTCCGTCGTGACGTGCGCCTGGATTGCCGCAGGCGTCATCGCCTGCGCGACCGCGGCATTCGATCCTCATCCGTTCGCGGCCATCGTGCAGCATGCGGCGCCGCAGTCGCTCTTACTCTCTGCCGGGCTCCTCTTCGCACCGCGCGCGTGGTCTCCGCCCCACCCCTCCGACGAGAAGGCACCCGCGCTTTCTCGGTCATGGAGCTGGATCGCCGTTGCCGCGGTCGCTTCGGCCTTGTCCATGGTCTTTCTGGGACCGGGCTTCCCAGTGTCTTTATGATTCTTCTCAGGGGCCTGGACCGCGCCTTGGCATCCACAGCGAGGGCTTCGTCGGCCAGGGCATCCAGCCTGCCCGCCTTTTCCTCAGAGCCGCCAGCCGTCAACGACGCCCCTGCTCCCGGACCCATCCCGCCACCTGGCGGCTGAAGCGCTCCAGGTCGTCCAACCCTGAGGTGGCGGCGCAGAAGACGAGGTCCGGGTCGGCCTGGGCGTAGACGTGGGCGACGATGTTGCGCAGGCCGGTCGCCCGGGCCAGGGCCTGGCTCGTCTCCTCGGCGATCACGCCGTGCTCGTGGAGGCGGTGGAAGGCGTCGGCCAGATCCTTGGCCGGGGGCCAGCCTTCGTCGGCGATCAGGTGGCTGGAGATGTCGGTGCACGCCTGGACCGCGAGCATCAAGTTGAAGGAGACGAGGTCGAGGATGTCCCGGTCGTCGGCGAAGACTTCGGCATTCGCCGGGCGGTGGGTGCGAATCCGGTCGATCCGGTCTGCCAGCTCGGCGAGCTTGGCCGCGATGACGTCGGCGTCAACCATCGGCGCCTGCCGCTCGCTCGGCCGCCAGGTGAGCGAGGTACCCGTCGCGCATCCGCTCGTACCACGGGCGATCGAGGGAGAGCTGGAGGAGGGCTCGGGTGCGGAATTCGGCCTCGGCGTGGCGCTCGGCTTCGTAGATCGCGATGCCGTCCCGGTTGAGCGCATTGAGGAGGGGGTAGCCGATGCTCCGGCCCGGGGTGATGTCCACCACGTCTGCGTCGAGGCCCGTGGCCTTTCGGATCTCCGACATCAGGCCGAGCCGGTCGAGCCCTTGGCCGCGGAACCGCTCGACCGCCAGGTCGAGGTCCGCGTCCGGTCCCGCGACATTGCGCGCCCGGGAGCCGAAGAGGAGGACGAGGCGCACCTCCGGATGGCGCTCGAGCGCCGGGCGAAGAGCGTCCAAGAGCTGTCGATCCACGGACATCGAGAGCAGTATAGCCGTCAAGAAGACAACGATCTCGCGTCGCGGAGGTCGCTTCCGCGGATGAGATCGCGAAGGAGGTCGACCCGCGCACCGCCTGAGAACGGGAGGGTCGAGGGGCAGGATCCGACCGGGAGTAGGAAGGACCAACTGGCCTGGTCGGTGATCCGCTAGGAGTCTGCGCGGCAGGACCGCGCGGCCGCGCGCGCGGGTCTTGCGCGTGCAGATCCGAGGCGCGACGAGGAAGCGATGCTGTAGCATCGCCTACGTCGCGAGCGCCTTGCATCCGAGCCTGCGGCGCTCGCAACGCGGTCACGTGGTCCTGCCGCGCAGACTCCTCGGCTCAGGAAGCGATGATTCGGCACATCCTCGGCGTCGTCATCCCTCTCTTCCCGCTGTCGGAGATGGTGCTGGCAGTCGTCAAGCACTCCCGGGGCAGTGGAGCCGAGCGCAAGGACCGGGGTTCGATGATCCTGATCTGGTTCCTCATCGGCCTCGGAGTCTTCCTGGCAGTCGGCGCGCTGCGATTCGGGCCAGCCCAGATCCCGGTGGCTCGCTCGGTCCTCGAACCGGTGGCGCTGGGCTTGATGGCCGGTGGCCTTGTCCTTCGGTGGACGGCGATCCTCGCGCTCGGCAGGTATTTCACCGTCGACGTGGCCGTCCACTCGGAGCACGCCGTCGTCGAGTCCGGTCTTTACCGCTTCATGCGCCATCCCTCGTACACCGGCCTTCTGATCGTCTTCCTTGGAGTCGGCGTCTTCTTCGGCAACTGGATCAGCCTCGTCGCGCTGCTCGTGCCGATCACGCTGGGAGTGGTCTACCGCGTCGCCAAGGAGGAGCGGGCCCTGCTCGACGCTCTCGGCCCCGCGTATGCCTCCTACTGCGCTCGGACCAAGCGCTTCGTTCCGTGGATCGTCTAGTCTGGCGTGGGTCCGGACGCGCAAGGATGAAGCACGGCCGGCTGGAGCCGTCAGGCACGGTGGTCGAGTACACGGGCGGCGACCCCGGCGCCCACGACATCGAGGGCGTGGGACCCGGGTTCGTTCCTCCCCTTTGGGAAGCGAGCCTGGTCGACGGGATCGAGGCGGTCTCGTCCTCCGAGGCCCAGCAGATGACCCGGGAGCTGGCGAAGCGGGAGGGGCTGTGTGCCGGCACCTCCTCGGGTGCGAACGTGGTGGCCGCACTGCGCCTGGCGGAGCGGCTCGGCCCCGGCCACACCGTCGTCACCGTCTTGTGCGACTCGGGCCTCAAGTACCTGTCGACCGACCTGTACTCGAGCCGCCGATCCGACGAGGGAGACTGATGAAACGGACGTGGACGATCCTCGGGGTGGGCGACGTGCCGGCCAGCTTCCGGTGGTACCAGGCGCTGTTCGGGCAGCCGGCGACGCGCCCCGCCCACGACCATTTCGGGCAGATCCTCGACGACGACGGAACGGTCCTGCTCTGCCTCCACGCGTGGGGCGCCCACGAGCACCCTCCCCTGACGAGCCCCGACGAGGCGACGCCCGGCAACGGCCTCCTCCTCTTCTTCCGGGTCGACGACTTCGACCTGGCGCTTCAGCGGGCACGCGCTCTCGTCGCCCGGTTCGAGGAGGAGCCCCACGTGAATCCGAACACCGGCACCCGGGAGCTCTCGGTGCGCGATCCGGACGGGTACTACGTCACGATCAGCGAGCTCTCCGCGGACTGACCTGCTATGTGGCTCATCCAAGCAGTTCCCGGAGCGGTAGGTGCGGCGCTGGCCTGGGGCGTCGCCAAGCTCCTCGAACCGGTGCTGGACAGGATCGACCGGAGGCCGGCGGCGGACGGCGATGAGCCGGCACCGGCGTTTCCCTGGAGGCGCTGGTGCATCGCCCATGCGGTCGCCGGGGCGATCGCCGGGGCGGTCGGTGGATGGCTCGGGCTGGCCGGGCTCCACTCGTCGGGGGGCGTCGGGATCTGGCTGGTCTTCGGCGCGGCGGTCGGGCTCGCCCAGTGGATCGTCCTGCGGCGAGATGAGGAGATCGGGCCGTTCTGGGCCGCCGCCAGCGTCCTCGGGTGGTCGGTCTGGTCGCTCTTTCAGGCCGTCGAGACGCCGGGGTATTTCGGCCTCTCGGCGGTCGGGCTGATCGTGGGCACTCTCCAGTGGGCCGTCTTGCGGCGGACGCGGGAGAAGACCCGGTTCTGGGCGCCGGCCAACATCGTGGCCTGGCCGATTGCCGGCGCCCTCGGGCTCACCGGCAGCATGGTGTCGATGGTCGCGGGGGTGCCGTTCACGGTTGCGTGGATCGGAGGGTGGGCCGCGGTCGGCCTCCTCGGCTCGCTCATTCTGGGCTGGGCGCTGGGACGCATGCCCCGGCGGGAGACGGCGACCGCCGGCCACTGATCCGGGCCGACGCTACCGGCCCCGGACCTTGTCCTTGAGCTTCCGGATCTCTTCCAGGCGTTCGCGGAGGCGGGATTCGAAGCCGCGGTCGGTGGGCTGGAAGAAATGCTCCCCCTGGAGGGCGTCGGGCAGGCAGTCGATGCCGCCGACGCCCTCTTCGGTGTCGTGGGCGTAGACGTAGCCTTTGCCGTAGCCTTCTTGCTCCATCAGGCGGGTGGGGGCGTTGCGGATGACCTTGGGGACCGGGTCGGCGGGGCGCTCCTGGATGGTCCGGCGGGCTTTTTTCGAGCCGGCGTAGAGGGCGTTCGATTTCGGCGCCAGGGCCAGGTAGACGCAGACCTGGGCCAGGGCCAGGTCGCCCTCGGGGCTGCCCAGGCGGTGGTAGGCGTCCCAGCCGGCGAGGGCCTGGGGCAGGGCCCGGGGATCGGCCAGGCCGACGTCCTCGCTGGCGAAACGGACCAGGCGGCGGGCGATGTAGAGCGGGTCTTCGCCGGCCACGAGCATGCGCTCCAGCCAGTAGAGGGCGGCGTCCGCGTCGCTTTCGCGGAGCGACTTGTGGAGCGCCGAGATCAGGTTGAAGTGCTCTTCCCCGCCCTTGTCGTAGAGCAGGGTCTTCTTGTGCTCGACCCGGCGAACGGTTACGCGCGTGAGCCGCGGCACGCCGTCCGCTACTTGGGTGCCCTCCTCCTCCCCCGCGTGCCGGTCGCGGGCGTCGGCCACGGCCAGCTCGAGGAGGTTGAGGGCGCGGCGGGCGTCGCCGGAGGCGAGCTGGGCGATGTCTTCGAGGGCGTCGTCGTCCGCCTCGACGGAGGCGAGCGCCGGCGCGTCCTCGGCCCGCGCGTCCTCGGCCGGCTCGGCCAGCCCCCGCTCCGGGTCGCGCAGCGCCCGCCGGAGGATCTCCACCAGCGCGTCGGGGCCGAGCGGCTCCAGCACGACCACCCGGCAGCGCGACAGGAGCGCGCCGTTGAGCTCGAACGACGGGTTCTCGGTGGTCGCTCCGACCAGCACGATGTCGCCGTGCTCCACGTAGGGCAGGAAGGCGTCCTGCTGGGCCCGGTTGAAGCGGTGGATCTCGTCGACGAACAGCAGCGTCCGGCGGCCGGTGGACTTGCGCAGGCGGGCGGCGTCCGCCATCACCGCCTTGACCTCCTTGATGCCGGAGGTGACGGCGCTGAACGGGACGAAATGGAGCTTGGTCGCGGCGGCGATGATCCGGGCGACGGTCGTCTTGCCGGTGCCGGGCGGCCCCCAGAAGATCAGCGAGGGCACCCGGCCGGAGGCCACCGCCTGGCGCAGGAAGGCGCCCTCGCCCGCCACCCGCTCCTGTCCGACGACCTCGTCGAGAGTGCGCGGACGCATCCTCTCGGCGAGCGGCGTCCCCTCGGCGCCCCGTTCGGCGGACGCTCCGCCTGAAGGCGCTCCGGAGCCCGGCGCGCCTCCGCCTCGCGGCGGGTCCGTCGGGGGAACCTGGTCGTCGAACAGGGTGGCCATCAGGGGTTCAATCGGTCTCCGGCCGGTGGGTCGGAACGCCCGCCTCCAGCGCGTCGACCACGGCATCGGCGAAGCCGGAGGTGCTCGCCTCGCCGCCCAGGTCGGCGGTGCGGACGCCGCGCTCGATGACCACGTAGCGCAGCGCCCGGCGGATCCGGTTCGCCGCGTCGTCCTTGTCGATGGCCTCGAGCATCATGATCGCCGAGCGCATCAGGGCCAGCGGGTTGGCGACGTTGCGGCCGGCGATGTCCGGCGCGCTGCCGTGGACCGCCTCGAACATCATGCCGCGCTCGCCGATGTTGGCGCCGGCGACCACCCCGAGGCCGCCGACCAGCCCGGCGGCCAGGTCGGAGACGATGTCGCCGTAGAGGTTCTCGAGCAGCAGCATGTCGTAGTCCTCGGGGCGCAGGACGAGCTGCATGCACAGGTTGTCGATGATCCGGTCGTCGGACTCGATCTCCGGGTACTCCTCGGCCACCCGGCGGAAGCATTCGAGGAACAGGCCGTCGGAGAGCTTCATGATGTTGGCCTTGTGGACCGCGGTGACCCGCCGGCGGCCGTGCTTCTTGGCGAACTCGAAGGCGTAGCGGGCGATCCGGAGCGAGGCGCGCTCGGTGATGATCTTGAGGCTCTCGACCACGCCGGAGACGACCTCGTGCTCGAGGCCGCTGTAGAGCCCTTCGGTGTTCTCGCGGACGACGACCATGTCGACGCCTTCGAAGCGCGCCGGCACCCCGGGCAGGGTGCGGACCGGCCGCACGTTGGCGTACAGCTCGAGCGCCTGGCGCAGGCGGACGTTGATCGACTGGAACCCCCTGCCGACCGGCGTGGTCACCGGCCCCTTGAGGGCGACACCGTGGCGCCGGATGGAGTCGACGACTTCGTTGGGCAGCGGGTCGCCGCAGCGCGCGAGCGCGTCGGTTCCGGCGGTCTGGACGTCATATTCGAGATCCGCTCCGGCGGCGTCGAGCACCCGGCGCGTGGCTTCGGTCACTTCGGGGCCGATCCCGTCTCCCGGGATCAGCGTGATGGTGCGACTCATGATGGACTGCCTCCTCTACAGACGTGCAAGCTCCAAGAGACCCTCGCCGACGAACACCTCGGAGAGGGGCAGGACTTGGGCGCCCTGCTCGAAATCGAAACACAGGTCGTCCCGGTCGAGCCGACCGGGAACCCCGCGATCTTCGTACAACACGACGATCCGGCCACCCGCCCGGAGCAGATCGCCCCGGGCGACGCCGTCCCCTCCGCCCTCGTCCCCCACTTCGTGCCACACCGGCCCCGCACCCTGGGACAGGTCGATCTCCTGCCAGTCGAGCGCGTCCGACGTGGTACCGGCGGCGGCGATCACCCGGCGGATCAGCGGCACGCGGGCGAACGCCAGGTGACGCTCGGTGAGGTCGGAGAGCCGGGCCTGGAGGGCGGCACCGCCGTCGGGTGGCGGCTCGATCTCGGTCAGGCCGAAGGCGAGCGACGCCGGACCGGCGGCGCCGGGGTAGGCGGCGTAGACGGTCGGGAAGGTATCGAGGGCGTCCGGCAGGGCGGCGCCTCCAGGGGAGATGAAGCGCTCGGCCGGCGTGATGTCCTTCTCGTGGTCGAACAGCTCGATCCGCACCTGGAACCGCTGGGTGCCGAACGGGCGGCTCCCCTCCAGGCCCTTCCGGTCTCCCTCGTCGTCGCGCGAGAGGTTCTGGGCGAAGCTGGAGTCGAGACGCCCCGGCGTCGACCAGGTCGCCGGCCAGTCCGAGCGGAAGAACTCGGTGAACTTGAACCGGTCCAACTGCTCCGGTGCCTTGAGCTGGAGGAACGGCGCCGGCCCTTCGACGGAGAACCAGAACACCTTGACCCGTTGGGGCCGGTCCCACTGCCGGAGCGCGTCGGACGGCACCGCCTGACCGTCGATCTCCAGGCCGGGCGCCTCCGTGTAGTAGACCCGGTCCCCGCCCCGCGTCTCGGCTTCGAGGACGGCGTAGAGGGTGAAGGCGGTGCCCGGAGCGATCTTCACCGGCCCGACCACCGCGCGCTCGGCCCCGGCCGGCAGGATGGCGACGTCGGCCGCGGTCGGCTTCGGTTCGAAGGTCTCCTTGGCCTGCGGCCAGAACAGGACGGCGGCCAGAATCACGACGGCGGCGACGATGACGGTGCGGATGATGCGCTTCGACGGATCGGGGGTGGGGGACGTGTCCATGATGGCGACTCTCCGGAGCCGGGCGTCCGGCGCTCAGGGACCTTGGCGCGTACCGCCGCCGAGCGCTCGGCCGGCGCTCTCGGGAGGCCCTGACAGGTCGGGCAGGTTGGAACTGATCAGGTCATCGCGGCTCGAGCTCGGCGAGCCGCGCGACCACGTCGCGATAGTTGGTGTTGATGCCGTAGAGGTCGACGAAGGTGTGGTAGGCGGTCTCGGCATCGCCGGCGGCCGCCTGGGCGTTGCCGAGATCGTAGAGCAGGCCGAGCTGGTCCTCCTCCTTGAGATCCGGCGCCTCCAGCCCGCGCGCGTACCACTTGACGGCCAGCTCCGGCAGCCCCTTCTCCAGGAAGCAGAGCCCGAGCATGGAAGCGCACGAGATCAGGTAGTCGGGGTGCTTCGACGCGAGCTGGAACTCGCCGATCGCCTCGTCCAGCAGGCCCATCTCGCGGTAGGCGATGCCCAGGTTGAAGTGCGTGTCGTAATCCTCGGACGAGAGGTTCTCGGCGACGCCGCGCTTGAACCCCTCCACGATGTCTTCGAGCGACTGCTCGTTGTTGCTGAGCAGCAGGTCGTCCTCGGCCTCGAGCGACTCCTCGGCGGTGAGCTCCTGCTCCAGCTCGGCGCCGAGGTCGAAGAAGTCGTCCTCGCCGGCGAAGAGATCCTCCTCCTGTGCCGGCTCGGGGACCTCGTCGAGCCAGCTCATGCCGGTGTCGTCCAGGCTCGCCGCGTCGTCGCCTGCCGGCGCCAGCGTGTCTGACGCGGCGAGCTCCGGAGCCTGGCCTTCGGCGCCGAGGTCGATCTCCTCGCGCAGGCTGTCGCCGAGGGCGCGGAGCGGGTCGACCCCGCCGGCCGCCTCGCCCGACGCGGCGATCGGCGTCGCGGCGGCAGGTGGAGCGGCAGGCGAAGCCTCGACCGGCGGGACGGGCTCCGAGATGTCGGCCGTCGGCGGCGTCTGCGCCGGAGACGCCTGGGCGGGAGGCGCTTGCTGGGACGGCGCAGGCTCGGCCGGCGCCGTGGGCTCGACTGGCGGCGCCAGCTCGGTCGTGCGCGAACGCCGACGCCGGGACATCTTGCCGGCCAGGCCGGCCAGCTCTTCGAGCGCGGCGTCGACCTTCGAGACCCGCCGGTGGCGCGCCGCGGGCGGTTCGTCGCCGGCCACGGCGGGCGGCTCGTCCGGCGTGGTGGCCTCGAGCGACGGGGCCGGCTCTTCGGGCTCTTCGACCTCTTCCGGCTCCGGCAGTTCGGGCAGCTCGAAGCGCTCCTCGTCGAGCTCGATCTCGACCGCGCCGACGTCGACCTCTTCCACCGACTCCAGGAAGGGAGACTCGATCTCTGCGGGAGCGGCCTCCTCCGTGGGCGCCTCGAGCGCCTCGGCCTCGAACCCCAGCTCGACGGAGCTCGCCGCCTCCTCCAGGCCGGACGGCTCGACCTCCAGCTCGGTCGGCTTGGTCGACTCGTCGTCCTTGCCGGCGCCTTCGGGAGGCGTCACCTGGAGCCCTTCGATGCGGTGCCCCGCGGCTTCGAGCCGTCCCGCGATCTCCGGCCAGTGGTCCTGATCGCCCAGCTCCGCCGCGACCTCCAGCATGGAGCCCGCCACCGCCGCGGCCCGGTCGTGGCGCCCGGCATCCAGGTGGATGCCGACCATCAGGGCGTAGCCCGGCAGGTGGTGGGGGTCGCGCTGGAGGAGCTCGGCGAGGCGCTCCAGGGCCTTCTCCTGGATGCCGTACTTCGACAAGACCTCGGCCTCGGTGAAGAGGTCCTCCGGACCGCTGGTCGGCTCGGGCTGGACCTCCGCCGCGGTGCGCTCCAGGAGGTCGTGGTCGATGTCGATCGTCGTGTCCTGATCGTCGGAGACGACGAGGAGCTCTTCCGGCACCTCGATGCTCTCCGGGGCGACGACCTCCTCGGCGACCTCGTCAGCTCCCGGGGTCTCGTCCTCGTCGGGAGCCAGCCCGAGGAGCTCGTCGCCGTCGGCGTCCAGGTCGAGCTCGAACTCGAAGGTGCCGGTCCCGGTCCCCGCGGAGGTGCCGGTGTCCTCGAGGGCGCTCGGCGGCTCGGGCGCGCTCTCCCGGACCTCGTCGGCACCGCCCCAGGCGGCGCCGCGACGGTCCCGGTCCTCGAGCATGTCGGGCGGCGGCTGGACCAGGCTCGACGGCTCGTCGTCGTCCAGGTCGAGCTCCAGGTCGGAGAGGTCTTCCTGCACCAGCTCCGGCGCGGCCGCCTCGGCCACCAGGTCCGCGCTCGCGCCGAGGTCGAGCTCTCCCGAGGCGTCCTCCTCGGGCGCTTCATCCTCAGGGACGACGAGCGCGCCGGGTCCGGTCACGCCACCGACGCCGGTCTCCAGGATCCCGTCCTCGTCCGGCGCGTCGCCCAGGGCGCTGTCCACGGAGCTGAGCGCCGGCGCCTCGCCCTCCTCGGCGGCGGCCTCCGGCTCCTCGGCGGCATGGGCCGTGCCGGTTCCGGTCAGCTCGGAGGAGGGCCGCTCCTTCAGCCCGGCGATCCGGGCCACCCGCTCCGCCTGGGGGTTGCGCTCGACCGCCAGCGCCAGGAAGCGCGCCGCGGCGGCCACGTGCCCGGCTTCCTTCAGCTTGAGCACGCCGTCGGTGATGAAGCCGATGTCCTCGGCGGTCACCGTCAGGCCCCGCTCGTAGACCTGCGCCGCCTCTTCACCCCGTCCGTGCTCCAGCATCAGCTCGGCGATGGCCCGGTACTCGCCCATCGCCTGCTCCAGCATGTCCTGCTTCTGGTAGAGCTCGGCGAGCTTGACGTGGTGGCTCGGGTTGTCGGCCTCCAGCGCCACCATCCGCTCGTAGACGTGGATGGCGGAGGCCGGCTTGTCGTGCTTGACGTAGTAGTCGGCGAGGACCTGGTACTGGGTGCGGGCCTCGTTGACCAGGCCCTGGCGGTGGTAGAGGTCGGCGAGCTGCTCGTAGATCTCGAGCAGGGTCGGGTCGAGCTTGATGATCTTCTTGTAGATCGCGATCGCCTTGACGAGGAAGCCGTCTTCGGCGTACTGCTCCGCGATCTGGTGGAACAGCTCGATCGCCTCGCTGTTGCGGTTGATGCGGGCGTAGAGGTCTCCGACCCGGTTGAGGGTGGAGATGTCGTTCGGGTTCTCGTCGAGGAGCTTGCGGTACTCCTTGATCCCCGACTCGATCTTGCCGCGGGAGACGTACTTCTCCGCGTTCTGGACGACCTTCTCGCGGGAGGTCTTCAGCATCGTGGACCTCCCGTGATCGGCCACTCGGGCCCAGAGACACGACGGCCCCGCGGCGGCACGGAGCCGAGCGGGGCGGTGACCGCCGGACGGACCGGCGGGCTCCAGAGGAGGTGAGCGGACCAGCCGGAGGGGACGGGGGGGTCTCGATGGGCGTCTCGATGGGCCGGGGGCGCACTCCGACCGGCCGGCTGCCGGCCGGCTCGACTCTGGTAGCCCGTCACACCCTGCGTCACGATCTCCGGTCCGGAACCAGGGTCAGGCGTTCGGCTGCTCCCGACGGCGCTCTTCGATCCGGGCGGCCTTGCCCCGACGGCCACGCAGGTAGTAGAGCTTCGCGCGGCGCACCTTGCCGCGGCGAACGACCTCGACCTTGTCGACGTTGGGTGAATGGAGCGGGAAGACGCGCTCGACGCCGATGCCGCCGCTGATCTTGCGCACGGTGAAGGTCTCGCGCGTGCCGCCGCCGCGGCGCCCGATCACCACGCCCTGGAAGACCTGGATCCGGGACTTCTCCCCTTCGATGACGCGGACATGCACGCGGACGGTGTCGCCCGGCCGGAACTCCGGCAGCGTGTCCTGGCGGAGGTATTGGCGTTCGACGTCCTGGAGCTGATTCATGGCTCTCATCCTCTCTCTGAACCACCCTGTGCGAAGGGCGAAGGTCTATTATTTACAAACACTAAGGGCGCCGCAACCGCTCGAGCTCACGCCGCTGCTCCGCGGTCAGCTCCACAGCCTGCTCCGGATCGTCGAGCAGATCCGGCCGTTTCTCCCACGTGGCCAGCAGCGCCTGCCGCTCGCGCCAGCGTTCGATCGCCGCGTGATCGCCGGACAGCAGCACCTCCGGCACCGCCAATCCCTCGACCTCGGGCGGCCGCGTGTAGTGCGGGTGGTCGAGCAGCCCGCGGCGGAAGCTGTCCTCCCGCACGCTCTTGGGCAGGCCGACCACGCCCGGCACCTGGCGCGACAGCGCCTCGATCAAAACCATCGCCGGCAGCTCGCCGCCAGAGAGGACGTAGTCGCCGATCGACAGCTCCTCGTCGACCACCAGGTCCCGCACCCGCTCGTCGATCCCTTCGTAGCGACCGCACAAGAGCACCAGGTCGTCGTGCTCGTCGGCGATCTGCCGCACCACCCCGTCGTCCAGCCGCCGCCCCTGGGGCGACATCAGGACGCGCCAGGGCCGGGCCGGCGGCTCGCCGTCCCCTGTCGGCGCGGTCGGCTCAGCCGGCGCGATCGCGCGCACCGCCCGGACCCAGACCGGGGCCGTCATCACCATGCCACCCCCGCCGCCGTACGGCTCGTCGTCGACGCTCCGGTGGCGGTCCTCCGAGAACGAGCGCAGGTCGTGGACCTCCACCGACAGCAGCCCCTGCTCTACCGCCCTGCCCACGAGACTCGTGCGCAGGAACGGCTCGAACAGCTCGGGGAAGATCGTCAGGACCTGGACGCGCATGCCTCGAGAAGTCCTTCCGGCAGCTCGAGCTCGATCAGGCCCGGCTCGACCCCCAGTGCCTCCGGTGTCGCCGCGCCGTCCGCTCCGGGCACGACCCGGCGGACCATCTCCCGGACGAACGGGATCGGCACCTTCTGCTCGCCCCGGCCGACCACCAGCAGGACCCCGCCGCCGTCCTCCACCACGTCCACCACCTCGCCCAGGTCGCCCTCGCGGACGTCCTGGACGCGGCAGCCGATGAGCTGGAAGAAGTAGTAGGTGCCCTCGGGCGGCGCCGGGACCTCGTCCCGGCCGACCTCGATCCGCGCGCCGCGCAGAGGCTCGACCTCGTCGCGGTCGCCGATCCCGTCGAAACGGACCAGCAGAGCGCCCCGGTGCGGCCGGACCGACGCGACGGTCAGCCGCCGCGCTGGACCGCTCCGCGGAACCAGCCGCACGCCGCGCCCGGGAGCGAAACGGTCGGGGACGTCCGAGAAGGACTCCACCGCCATCTCACCGCGCACGCCGTGAGGCCCCAGGACCCGGCCGACGTCGACAGCCGAAGCCGCCGAAGCCGCCGGGGCCTGCGTTCCGGCGCCGGAGCGCTCAGAGCTCGTCTTCTTCGAGGATCTTGAGCTCATAGCGGGCCCCGTCGCGGGCCCCGCGAACGTCGAGCAGAGACCGGACCGCCCTGGCGGTGCGACCCTGACGGCCGATCACTTTGCCCAGGTCGTCCGGGTCCACGGCGAGCTCCAGGCGGACCGTTCCGCCGTCGGGCACCTCGTAGACCTCCACCTCGTCGGGGTAGTCGACCATGGTGCGGACGAGATCCTCGAGCTCTTCGCTGACCGGTGGCACGTCAGGACTCCTTGTCGTCCTTCGCCTCGGCAGCCTTGTCCGGTGCGTCCTCCGACCCCGCCTCCTCGGCGGCTTCGTCCTTCGCATCGGTCTCGGCGGCCACGTCTTCCGCGGCGGCGGCCTTCGGCTCCTCGGTCACCTCCGCCTGGGCGGGGGCCTCCTCGGCAGCTTCCGGAGTCTCCGCCGAAGCGGCCGGAGCGGCCTTCTTCGTCGTCTTCTTGGCCTCTGCGGCCTCCGCGGCAGCCGCCTCGGCACGGCCGGTGCGGACCTGCTTGACCAGCTTCTTGACCGTGGGCGACATCAGCGCGCCCTGGTCGACCCAGTGCGCGGCCCGGTCGACGTCGATCTTGACCGCCGGCGGCCGTGCCATCGGGTCGTAGTGGCCGATCTCTTCGACCGCGGGTGCCGTCGGCACGGACCGGGAGTCGGAGACGACCACCCGATAGAACGGGCGGTGGCGCTTCCCCATCCGGCGGAGCCGAATTTTCAGCATCGTCCTATACCTCCAGATTGAATCGTCGCTCGGCGCGAAGTCCCGCCGAAAGTGTGCACACGAGCACCTCGCGGGCCCGGCGGGCCACACAAAGGCGGTGAGTGTAGCAAGGAACACGTGGCTTGCAAAGCCCCTCTCTGCCGGAGTCGGGTCGCGGCCGGGTCAGAACCCACCGCCGAAGGGCATTCCGCCGCCCTTTCCGCCTCCGAGGGCGCCGCCCAGGCCGCCGCCCCCACCTCCGAAGCCGCCGCCCAGCGCCCGCTTGAGCAGGCCGGACCCCTTCATCGACTTCATCATCTTCCGCATGCTCCGGTACTGCTTGAGCAGGCGGTTGACGTCCTGGACCTTGGTGCCGGAGCCGGTGGCGATGCGCTTCCTGCGGCTGCCGTTGAGCACCTTCGGGCGGCGGCGCTCGAGCGGCGTCATCGAGTTGATGATCGCCTCGATCTTGCGCAGCTCGCCCTCGTCCACGTTGGCCCCCTGGAGCCCCTTGAGCGGGCCCGCCTTGGGCAGCATCTCGAGGAGCTGGGACATCGGCCCCATGCGCCGAAGCTGGCGGAGCTGGTCGCGCAGGTCTTCGAGGGTGAACTGCTCGTCGACCATGCGGCGGGCCAGCCGCTCGGCCTCGTCCTTGTCGAGCTTCTCCTCGGCCTGCTCGATCAGCGACATGACGTCGCCCATGCCGATCATCCGGGACGACATGCGCTCCGGATAAAACAGCTCGAGCTCCGAGAGCTTCTCGCCGACGCCGACGAACCGGATCGGCACCTTGGCGACGGTGCGGATCGAGAGCGCCGCGCCGCCCCGGGAGTCGCCGTCGAGCTTGGTCAGGATGACGCCGGTCAGCTCCATCGAGCCGGCGAACTGCTCGGCGCTCTTGACCGCGTCCTGACCGGTCATCGAGTCGGCGACGAACAGGGTCTCGTCCGGCTCGAGGATCCGGGCGACGCCGCGCAGCTCCTCCATCAGCGCCTCGTCGACGTGCAGACGGCCGGCCGTGTCGACCAGGACCGTGTCCCAGCCCCGGTCCTTGGCCTCCTTGATCGCCCGGCGCACCAGGTGCTGGACGTCTTCGGTCTTGCCGCCGCCGGTCTCCGGGGTGATCACGGGAACGTCGACCTGGCCGCCTACCTGGACGAGCTGCTCGACCGCCGCCGCCCGCTGGAGGTCGGCCGCGACCAGCACCGGGTGACGCCCCTTCTTCTTGAGCCGCAGGGCCAGCTTGCCGGAGGTGGTCGTCTTGCCCGAGCCCTGGAGGCCGCACAGGAGGACGACCGCCGGGCGGCTGGTGAGCTCGAGCTCCTTGCCCTCCTCGCCGAGCAGGGCGGTGAGCTCGTCACGGACGATCTTGACCACCTGCTGGGCGGGGGTGAGGCTCTGCAACACCTCCTGGCCCAGCGCGCGCTCCTTGACCCGGGTGATGAACGGCTTGACCACCCGGAAGTGGACGTCGGCTTCGAGCAGGGCGAGACGGATCTGGCGCAGAGCCGCGGTCAGGCTCTCCTCGGTGACCCGTCCCTCGCCCTTGATCTGGCGAAAGACATCCTGGAGCTTGGTCTGTAGACCGTCGAACATCTGGCGACTCCTGCGACCCCTGGGGGGAGCTTCGATCTCGGTGAACGCTCGCGAGCGGGACGGCGACGCGGCGGGGAGCGGTGGCGGAGCCCGGACCGACAAGATCGTCGGAAGGCCCCGCGCCGGCCCGAGGATGCTAACACGCCCAGCGGGCGGAACCTTCCGCCGACAACCCGGAGGCGACGGGCGTCCAGCGGGTGATCTTCTCCCTCAAGGAGCCGGCCGGACACCCCGGCGGGCAACGTGCCGGCAAGGCTCTTGCTTCGCTCCTTCCGACAGGCCGAAGCCGGGGCGCCGCCCGAACGCCATCGGGGTGGCCACGAACCGCCGACTCCCACCGATAGACTCTGCCCCCATGGAACGACGCGCCAAGATCATGGCCACGCTCGGCCCCGCGAGCTCCAGCGACGAAGTCATCTCGGAGATGCTCGACGCCGGCCTCGACGTGGTCCGCCTCAACCTCTCCCACGGTAGCCACGAAAGCCACCGCAAGCTGATCCGCATCGTCCGGCGCCAGGCCGCCGAGCAGGGCCGCTTCATCCCGATCGTCCTCGACCTCATGGGCCCGCGCTATCGCCTGGGCGACCTGCCGGACGGCAGCCGTCACCTGGACCGCGGCCAGACCCTCCGCCTGGTCGCCGAACCCCAGCGCGCCGACGACCTCCCCCTGGGCCGGGCCGAGCTGGTCGAGCTGCTCCACCCGGGCGACCGGGTGCTGATCGACTCCGGCCTGATCGAGCTCGAGGTGACCGAGCGTTCGGAGAAGGCGGCGGGTGGAGGAGTCGTCGCCCGGGTCCTCCAGGGCGGCAGCGTCTCGAGCCGCAAAGGGATCAACCTGCCGGACAGCGACCTGCCGTTCGAGATCTCCGACAAAGACCGAGACGACATCGCCTTCGCCGTGGCCGAAGGGCTCGACTACCTGGCGGCCAGCTACGTCCAGCGCGCCGACGACCTGGAAGCGCTCCGGGCGATCGCACGGGAGGCCGGCGCCGAGCTGCCGCTGATCGCCAAGCTCGAGCGCCAGGGGTCGATCGACCACCTGCCCGAGCTGGTCGAGGGGGCCGACGCCCTCATGGTGGCGCGCGGCGATCTGGGGGTCGAAGTGCCGCTCTACCGGGTGCCGGTACTCCAGAAGGAGATCATCGCCGCCGGCCGGCGGAAGGGGAAGCCGGTCATCGTCGCCACCCAGATGCTCGAATCGATGATGACCCAGCCCCGGCCGACCCGTGCCGAAGCCTCCGACGTGGCCAACGCGGTCTTCGACGGCGCCGACGCCCTCATGCTTTCTGGCGAAACCGCCGCCGGCGACTACCCCGTCGACGCGGTGCGGGTCATGGCCCGGATCATCGACTCGGCCGAAGAGTACGCACAGCGCTCCGGCCCCATGAGTGGCAAGAGCCGGCCGTGGGAAGCGCCCGAGCTCGGCCCTGTCGGCCAGCCCGCCGAGAGCGAGCGTTCAGCCGGGAATGCCGAGGAAGAAAGGCCCGAGCCCCAGGCGGGCCGCGGCGAGATCCGCAGCGAGATCCGGGGGCAACAGCCGGCGCACCAGGCGATGGAGCCGCTGGCGATCGCCGAAGTCGTCTCCGCCGCCGCCGTCTACGCCGCCGACCGCCTCCCCGTCCGCCAGATCGTCGCCTTCAGCCAGGGCGGCTTCACCGCGCGGATGATCTCCAGGAGCCGACCCGGCGCGCCCATCCTCGTCTTCACCACCGACGCCCAGGTCGCCCGCCGCATCCAGCTCGTCTGGGGCGTCCGCCCCCTGCTCATGCAAGCCGAAGCCGAGCACCACGACGAAGTCGTCGACCTCGTCGAGCGACAGCTCCTCGACGCCGGCCTCGCCGACCCCGGCGAAACCATCGTCATCCTGATGGGTGATCCGATCGTGGAGAAACCGCTGACCAACCTGATGCGGGTGCATCGGTTGGAGGGGTAGGGGGGGGGAAGGGGGGAGCCGAGACCTAGCCCTTGCTGGGCGCTCTTCGACCCTGGCAGTCGCGGACCTTGGAGGCAACTTCTTGTACCAAGGCGAGCGTCGCCCGCTCCTTCCGCGCGGCTTGTTCGAACAGGGCGATCGCGGCAAGGGCATCGCCGTGAATTTGCTGAACAATGAACTGGGGTACTACCTCGCAGGCCATTTCCTTAACTTCTTTGGTACGACCAGTCTCCAAATAGACAGCGGCAAGATCCATCGACACGAGTGCTACATCGTAGGCCTTCCCTGCCGTAGCGAAACCTTCACGAGATTGCTTTAGCAGTTCCTCGGCCAACCCAAACTGCTGCAACGCTTGGCACAGGCGCCCCTCGTTCCAAAACAGCCGAAGCTGGTCTAAGCGGGTCCCATAGCTCGAGACCTGGACTCTCAAACTTGGCAACAGTGCACTAGCCTCTGCCAACCGGTCGCATTCCGTAAGATAGTGCAGCAATTGCATTTGCGCGATCAATCCTAAGTGGTGATCGCCATCTTCACGAAGAAGCCTGATCGCTCGCTCAACAACCGGCAAATAGGCATCTGCCTCTCCCATATCACCATATAGCTTGCCGAATCCAAGCAAAGCTCTGGCTTCAAGGTGCTTCTCACCGGCCGCGTGGTAGATGGACACGGCAAGTTCGAGCAATCGTCTCGCATCCGAGAACCGCTCTTGTTGTCGTAAGAGAGCTGCCTTGAACTCCGAGAACCGCGCACGTTCCAGCGCATCTCCGGTACCCGCCAGCAAGAACCCTTCCGCGCGATCCAACGCCTGAAGCGCGGCACCAGCATCTCCCCGGAGTCGTCGACAGTTCGCTATGTAGGTCCAGGCCTCCGACTTGAGGTCATTAGCCACCTTCTCCCGGAACCCGTTCACCCGCAGGCTCTCGACAACCTCACAGGCCAGCAGACCGAAATTCTCACCTCGCTCCGGTTCTTCGGCCCACAGTCGCTGACACTCTTCCAGGAGATTCTCTGCAAACCCCCAGTTCTGGAATCTCCTCGAGTTCCTCACTATCAGATGCTGCCGACTCGGTGGGTACTTTTCGAGTTCTTCGAGCAGACGCGGAGCCGTGATTCGCTCTCCATCGAGCCTCGAACTCTCCTCCGAGAGACGATCCATCACCGTTTCGAGAGCCGCAGAGTAAACGCATGGATCGTACCTCGGAGGCAAGGCCACCTCTCCCTGAAGCGCGCGAAAGAAACCTTGCGTTTCATCCGAAGCCCGGTCGAGAGCTAATCCGCACGACCTGCAATTACTGAGATGCGAAGCGGCCTCCAGAATCTCAGCCTCTGAAGTATCAGTGGCCATCAGCCGATCGAGGGATTGAGGACTGAAGTGCTTATTCATGGTTTGACAAACAGAGTGTGCTCAACGCCCGCTTGCGTGCTACGCCGGAGCCTGCTTAGTTGAACTTAGGTACTACAACCTCCAATCGGATCGGCCGTCGGGCCTCCTTCCGTGCAACCAGTACCCCCACCGCCACCATCCAACGTCACCGGCCCGATGTCGATCGGCCCGATCGTTCCGGGGTCGGTCGTGCCCGGGTCGCTCTTCGTCTTGCCGTAACTGACGCCGAACCAGCCGGTGACTTCGGAGACTACGCTCTGCCACCACTGCCCTACCAAAACCGAGAAGCTCTGAGAACCTTCCCGGTCGGTCCCTTGACCCTGTCCGGCCCACGCCGCGGGGGCGATGAGCAGGCCGGCCACCAGGACCAGCGCAGACACCCTTCGAATCGCTCGCGTCCTCCACATGATATCGGATCTCCTTCCAATCGGTCGGTACACACCTCTTACGCCCGGTACCTTCCCTTTCACCGAGTTTAGTGCGCGTCGGGACGAAACCGGGACACGAAGAGAGAACTTTGCCCCTCAAGGGACAACCTTATTACTTATAGAAGAATGCAGAAAGAACTATTCACGCATGGATCGAGCGGCCCAAGCGCCCTTTACAGCCACGGATTCGCGGGGGTCAGCGACCGTCCGCGTCGGGCCGCGAACGGGTGCGGCGGGCCTCGAGGAGGCCGAGGAAGGCGGGCAGTAGGGTGATGGCGACGAGGGCCGTCGCGAGGGCGCCGAGGATCGCCACGTAGCCGGTGGAGCGCAGCCCGGGGTACCGGGAGGTGGCCAGGGAGCCGAAGCCGACGACGGTCGACAGGGAGGCCACGACGATCGCCTTGCCGGTCTCGACCAGGCCGCGGCTGAGGAGGCCGTTGCCGTTACCGGCGTTCTCCTTGTACCGGTGGACGGCGTGAATGCCGTAGTCGACGCCGATCCCGATGATCATGGTGGTGACGAAGACGTTCATGAAGTTCATCTTGATGCCGAGGGCGTCCATCCCTCCGAGCATCCAGATGATCCCCACCAGCAGCGGCGTCAGGGCGAGGGCGGCGTCACGCAGGCGCCCGAAGTCGATCCACAGCAGCACCGAGACCAGGAGGAAGCCGAGGACCGCCGCCACCACCGCGTCGACCCGCACCCGCTGGCGCATCCGCTCGTTGACCACGTTCGGGCCGGTCAGCACGACGTGGGGTCCGAGCTGGTCGGCCAGCTCCACCGCCTGTGGCGGCGGCCGGCGCCGCCAGCGGTTGTGGGGAGGATAGAGGTAGACCACGCTGACCCAGCCGCCCGGATGCTCGTCTTCCTCGAGCTCCACGCCGCCCGAGGAGGTGCCGGTGCCGTCCTGGCCCGAAGCGGGCTCGATCCGCTGGAGGTAGCGGTCCAGGAGCTGGCCGGTCTGGTCGGTCCCGGAGACGTCGTCGAGCGACAGGGGTTGGTCGACCATCAGCGCCTGGCGGAAGAGCGCGAGGCCGCGTTCGAACGGCGCCGCCCGCATCCCCTCGTCCGCGAGCGCCGAGTGGAAGTCGGCGGCGATCCGGTCGGGGTCGAGCAGGCCGCTCTCTCGCCCTTTCTCCAGCCAGGCGAGCGACGCCCGCTGGCGGCTCGGCGGCGGGATCAGGGAGGTCAGCCCCGAGTAGCCCAGGATCACGCCCTCGTCAGCCAGCTTCTGGGCGCCTTCGGCGGCCTTCTCCGAACGGTCGAAGATCTCGTCCAGCGTGTCGCCCTTGACCATCAGCATCATGGAGTCGAAGCCGGAGTCGAAGTGCTCGGCGACCTCCTTGCCGACCTCGATTCCCCGGTTGCCCTTTTCCGGGCGCATCGACTTCATCCCCTCTTCGAACTGGAGCCCGAAGGCCGCCCAGAGCGCCGCCACGGTGAGCAGCCCGCCGATGACGAGGGCGGCCCGCGGGTAGCGGGCGGCGCCGCGCATGAGCGGGCCGGTGCCGAAGCTGTGGAGGTAGAGGTTGGGCTGGGTGTCGCGCCGGCGGTGGCGATGCTCGCCCCAGGAGATCAGGGCCGGCAGCAGCACCAGCACGGCGATCATGCAGAACAGGATGCCGGTGCCGGTCAGGAAGCCCATCTGACGGAGCCCGGTGAAGTCGGTGACCAGGAAGGCGAAGAAGGTGGCGGCGGTGGTCACGGCGCCGACCACGACGGCCCGCCCCGAGCTCCCCGCCATCAGCGCCAGGGCGGGCTCCATCTCCAGCCCTTTGCGCCGCTCCTCCACGTACCGGCCGTAGGAGACGATGACGAAATCGATCCCCAGGCCGATGAGCAGGGCGGCCGTGCCGCTGGTGGCCGACGACAGCGACCCGACGGTGATCGCCGAGAAGCCGAAGGTCCAGACCAGGCCGCAGGCCAGCGGCAGGGTCGCGTAGAGCAGCGGTCCGAGCCGGTGGAAGGCGAGCAGGAAGAGCAGCAGCACCAGCACGGTCGACGTGACGATGTTGCGGATCATGTCGCCGCGGATGAGCTTGTAGTCGTCGAGGGCGGTCAGATAGGAGCCGCCGAGGACCACCTCGGGAGCCGGCGGAGTCGTCGCCCCGGCGTCCGGTCCGACGATGTCGTGCCACTCGCTCAGGGTTTCGTCCACCTTCGCCTGGACCGAGTCGACCAGCCGGACGTCGAACTCCGTCGCCTGGGGCGGCAGGATCGGCCGCGCCAGGATCAGGACCATGCGGTGGTCCTTGGACAGGTAGTAGCCGGAGGTCCAGTCGACCGCGAGCTGCCCCCGGTTGGTCTCGAACTTGTCGAGGAAGATCTGGGCCAGCCCGAACGGGTCGAGCTTGACGAGGTCCTTGAGCGCCAGGCTCTGCGGGGTGGTCAGCAGGCGGCGCAGCTCACGGACCCGCTCGTGGATCCCCTGGGTGCTCAGGCGGTGGTCCAGCACCTGCCGCCCCTGGGCGTCGAGGAACAACAGGGCCCGCGGGTAGACCTGCTCGATCAGCTCCTCGGGCGCGCCGATCCGGTAGTCGACCTTCTTGATCTCGTCCAGCGTCTCGAGCCGCTCGCCGAGCCGGTCGACCAGCAGCTCGTACGGCTCCGCCACCTGGCCCTCCGGCACCCGCACCCCGACCAGTAGGTAGTCGGTACCGCCGAAGCGGTCCATCGCCTCCAGGAAGTGATGGATCTTCGGGTCGTCCTTCGGCAGCAGGTTGAGGACGTCGGTATCGAAGTGCAGCCGCGTCGTCAGGAACCCCGCCACCAGGCTGAGGGTCAGGGTGACGACGAACACCGTCCGGTAGCGGCGTGCCGAAGCGAGGGCGAGTCTCTCCAGAAAACGGAAGCTCATGGGCGCGATCGATGGGGAGGCGACCGGGCCTTCAGGCGCGGTCGAGCACCAACTTGCCGTAGCGGACGAAGTAATCGATCCAGGAGATGACGCTGATCGCCACCGCCGCCCAGAGCACCATCGGCACCAGCCACTCCGGCGCCTGGGCTCCCAGATCGACCAGGCGCTCGTGGATGATACAGACCGCGACGGTCACGGTGTGGATGGCGGTCTTCACCTTGCCCGAGAGATCCGCCGCGATCACCACGTTGTCCGAGGCGGCGAAGCTCCGCAGCGCCGAGACCGCGAACTCCCGGGCGACGATCACCACCACCATCCAGGCCGGCGCGACGTTGAGCTCCACCAGGGAGATGAACGCGGCGGACATGAGGATCTTGTCGGCGGCCGGGTCGAGCAGCTTGCCCAGGCGGGTGATCTGGCGCTTGCGGCGCGCGAGGTAGCCGTCGAGCACGTCGGTCGCGGCGGCGACCAGGAAGATCCCCAGGGCCACGTACTCCTTCCCCTCGAAGCGGGTCAACAGCGCCACCACGAGAAGCGGCACCAACAGGATGCGGAAGAGCGTCAGGAGATTGGGAAGGTTGAGCATGGCGAGCGCGCTCCAGGGGCGTCGACCTTGACGCCGAGCGGGCATTGTACGTGACCGGAGCCGCCGTGCACACCGGCGCAGGCTTCGAACCCCGATCGAGGAGGGATCGAGGAAGGCCCGGGCCGGCCGCGCCTACTTCACGTTGGTCAAGTGGGGGCGCTTCCCGTCCCGGCTCCACCGCACGGGCCGGGTGGGCGAGGCGGAGTGAACCGCACCCGGGAGGCGACGGGACGCCGGCACCACGGCAGGCGCGGCGTCACCGAGCCACAGGCCGAGCACGCGGCGCACGTAGGCGACCGTCTCCGGGTAGGGCGGCACACCGCCGTAGGCCATCACCGTCGAAGGCCCGGCGTTGTAGGCGGCGAGCGCCAGCGCCACGCGCCCCTCGAACTGATCGAGCATCTGGCGAAGGTAGGCCGTTCCGGCCCGCACGTTCTCGATCGGATCGAACGGCCGCGTCAGGGCGAGGTCACGGGCCGTGGCCGGCATGATCTGCATCAGCCCCTGGGCGCCGGTCCGCGACACCGCCCGGGCGTCCCACGCCGACTCGGCCTCGATCATCGCTTCGATCAGCGCCGGGTCGACCGCGTTCCGGCCGGCCGCGGCACGGATGGTGTCGGCGAGCTCGACCCGCGACAGGCGGCGGGTCGCCGGCACGATGGCGGCGCTCCGCCGGGACGGCGCGCTCTCGCGCACGAGCGGGGTCTGGGATCGGGTCTGGGACCGCGTCCGCGTGCCCGCTCCGGGCCCGACGTTGGTGATCTCGGGGCGCCCGGCCGTGCTGGGGCGCACGAACACCTCCGCCGACAGCGGCGCGGCCGACAGTCCGGCCACGAGGGCGATGGTGAGAAGGCGGCTCATGACAGCTCGCGGGAAACGGTCTGACAGTTTACCAGAGACCCGTCGAGAACCGCTCAGACACCCGCTCCGCCGGCCGACTCCCCGCTCGAGCCGGAAAGGGGACCACAGGAGCTAGCCGAGCTGCTTGCGCACGGCCTCCGGCACCGCGTCCAGCGCCGCCGGCAGCTTGTCCGGCTCCTTGCCGCCGGCCTGGGCGAAATCGGGCCGGCCACCGCCGCCGCCCCCGACGAGCCCCGCCAGGTCGCGCACCAGGGCACCGGCCTTGACCCGCCCGGTCAGGTCCTTGGTCACCGCCGCCACCAGGGAGACCTTGCCGTCCTCCCGGGCGCCGAGCACCACGACCCCGGAGCCGAGCTTCGAGCGCAGCGCGTCGGCCATGTTGCGCAGCTCGCCCGCCGGCGCGGGCGGCACCTCGCGCACCAGCACCTTGACCCCGTCCACCTCCGTCGGGCCGCCCCCGTCGTCGGCGCCCTCCCCCTGGACAGCGCCGGCGACCATCTTCATGCGCAGGGCGGCGAGCTCCTTGTCGCGCTCCTTGAGCGCCGCGCGCAGGGAGTCGATCTCCTCGACCGCCCGGTCGGCGGTCGTCCCCAGGGCCGCCTCGACCGCCGACAGCCGCGCGTCGCGCTCCCGCGCCCAGGCGATCGCGCCCTGACCGGTCAGCGCCTCGATCCGGCGCACGCCCGAAGCGATGCCACGCTCGGCGGTGATCACGAACAGGCCGATCTCGCCGGTGTTGGTCACGTGACAGCCGCCGCAAAGCTCCATGCTGAAACCGGGCACCTCGACGGTCCGGACCCGGTCGCCGTACTTCTCGCCGAACAGCGCCATCGCCCCCTCGGCCACCGCCTCCTGGTAGCCCATCTCCCGGATGCGGGTCGGCACCGCCCGCAGCACCCACTCGTCGACCCGGTCCTCGATCCGGCGCAGCTCCTCGTCCTCGACCGGCCGGTGGAAGGTGAAGTCGAAGCGCAGGCGGTCCGGGGCGACCAGCGAGCCGGCCTGGCGCACGCCCTCTCCCAGCTCTTCGCGGAGCGCCGCGTGGAGGAGATGGGTGGCGGTGTGATTGCCCTGAGTCCGGAGGCGGGACCGGGAGTCGACCTCGAGAGCGACCGTCTCCCCCTGACGGAGCGTCCCCTCCTCCACCTCGACCCGGTGGAGGAAGACCCCCGCCTCCTTCTGCACGTCGCTGACCCGGGCCCGGCCGCCGTCCCAGGTGATCGTCCCGCCGTCGGCCACCTGGCCGCCGGACTCGGCGTAGAAGACGGTCGCGTCGAGCACCGCCATCCCGGACTCCCCCGTCCCCAGCGTCGCGGCGGCGAGCGCCTTCCCGCCCTCCTCCTTGGCCAGGCGCAGCACCCGAGCGCCCTGCATGGAGAAGTGGTCGTAGCCCTCGAACCGGGTCTCCTCGACCCCCTCCTCCAGCAGGGTGCGGATCAGCGCGGCGAAGCGCTTCTTGCCCTCGCCGGCGCTCTGGCGGGAGCGCTCCTGCTGGCGACGCAGCGCCTCGTCGAAGCCGGCCCGGTCGAAGCCCATGCGCTCCTCTTCGGCGATCTCGGCGATCGTCTCGACCGGCAGTCCGTGGGTCTCGTAGAGCCAGAAGGCACGCTCGCCCGGCAGTACCTCCTGTCCGTTCGCCCGCGCCGCCTCGATCTCCTCCTGGACCTGCCGCGAGCCGGCGGCCAGGGTCGCGAGAAACTTCTCCTCTTCGGTGCGGATGGTCGCGACCGACGCGTCCCGGGTCGCCGCGAGCTCCGGGTAGGCGTCGCCCATCACCTCGCCGAGCACCGGCACGAGGCGATGGAGAAACGGCTCTTCGAGCCCCAGGCGCATGCCGTGGCGCACCGCCCGGCGCAGGATCCGGCGCAGGACGTAGCTCCGCCCCTCGTTGCCCGGGATGACGCCGTCGGCGAGGAGGAAGGTGACGCTCCGCAGGTGGTCGGCGATCACCCGCAGCGACGTGTCCTGCTCATCCGAGCTGCCATAAGGCACCTCGGCGACCGTGCCGGCCGCGTCGAGGATCGGCCGGAAGAGGTCGGTGTCGTAGTTGGACTCCACCCCCTGGAGCACCGCGGCGAGCCGCTCGAGGCCGGCGCCGGTGTCGATCGACGGGTTGGGCAAGGGGTTGAGCGTGCCGGACTCGTCCCGGTCGTACTGCATGAAGACCAGGTTCCACAGCTCGAGGTAGCGACCGGACTCGGTGCCCTCCTCCCAGTCGACCGCCGGCCGGTCCGGATAGAGATCGATGTGGACCTCGCTGCACGGACCGCACGGACCCAGGTCCCCCATGGCCCAGAAGTTGTCCTTCTCGCCGCAGCGGAGGATGCGCGACGTCGGCAGCCCCGAGATCTTCGCCCACAGGTCGTAGGCCTCGTCGTCGTCCCGGAAGACGGTGGCGTAGAGGTGCTCGACCGGCAACCCCCAGGCCTCGGTGACCAGCTCCCAGGCGAAGCGGATCGCGTCCTCCTTGAAGTAGTCGCCGAACGAGAAGTTGCCCAGCATCTCGAAGAACGTGTGGTGCCGCGGCGACGGCCCGACGCTCTCGAGGTCGTTGTGCTTGCCCGAGACCCGGAGGCACTTCTGGGCGGTGACCACCCGTGGCGCCGGCGGCTCCTCCCGTCCGAGGAAGGCGTTCTTGAACTGGACCATGCCGGCGTTGGTGAACAGCAGGGTCGGATCGCCGTGGGGCACGAGCGGCGCGCTCGGATGCGGCTTGTGCCCACGGTCGCTGAAGAAGTCGAGGAAGCTCTGGCGGATGTCTCGGCTGTTCATGGCGTCTCGGGAGTGTAACTCGGCGAGGAGAGGGTTCGACGGAGGATTTACAACGGGGTCCGGCAAGCGATCCTTCCCGTTTTTTTTGGGGGGGGGGGGGCGCTTCGGGTCAGTCGTCGGACTCGCGGCCGTGCTCCCGGAGGACCGTCGCGATCGTGCCCGCCCCGAAGCCGCGGCGCTCGAGCCGCCGCGCCAGAGCCGCCGGATCGCCCTTGCCGGAGCGCCCGGCCCAGCGCGCCGCCTCCTCCCGCGCGGCGGGCAGCTCGTCCTCCGGCAGCAGCTCGTCGAGCACGGCGGACGCCACCCCGCTGTCGACGCCGCGGGCGGCCAGCTCCGCCGCCAGCCGCGTCCGGCCGTAGGCGCCGGAGGAGAGGCGCCCTTCGACGAACTGCCGGGAGGCGTCCTCGTCGTTCAGATAGCGGCGCCCTTCGAGGCGATCCAGGGCTTCGTCGATCTCGTCGGAGGGATAGCGGCGCTGGACGAGCTTCTGCTCGAGCTCGCGGCGAAAGTGGGTGCGGCGAGCGAGGAGCTTGACTGCCTGGTCGTAGGCCGAGGGACGGTTCACGTCAGGTTCCTCGCGAGTTGGAGGCCGGGCTCCGGCGAGGGGTTTGCCGGAGCGGTCCGGGGGGTGACGGCTCCGGGACGCCGCGCGTTACGGGTTGTTGGGGGACAAGCGCGCGTCTCGACATGGCCCGCGTCGGGCCCGGTTGCCACGCGAAGGCTGTCGCGGACGCGGTCCATGACGCCCTCCACCGCTCACCCCCCGGACCGCTCCCCATCCGCAACGATCGCCGCGGTACTGAACGTCGGGGGTCGTGGCGCCGGTGAAATGGGCCGGGACCCGGCGAGGAACACACCGAATGGAAGCGGCCAATGAGCTCTCGAAGAGCAGTTGGCGACGATGGGGAGATCCCGCCAGATCGGAATCGAAGCTCGCTCCGGGTACGAGCGCGAACGAACCCCGCCCGTGAGCAGATGGGCGGGGGCGCCCCCTTCTCCCCCTCGGGGGGAGAGAAGGGGGACGGGGGGTTGTAGGGGGGGATCCGGAGGATCATCAAGGTCGATCGGAGCGGCGGGCTCGGCGGATCGAAGAGTGCGGTCCCGCCGTCACCATCACGGTCATCTCCCGGATCAAATCTCGAACTGCTCGCCGCCGGTGAGCAGATCGTCCTCCGCCCCGGCGCCCTGGAGCTGCTCTTCCATCTGCTCGCGCGCCGCGTCGGCGGTGAACTGGACGCCCTGGATCTTGAGCCGGAACTCGTCCGGATTGGTCGCCCGGCGCAGGGCCTCGTCCAGGGTGATCAGGCCGTTCTTGTAGAGCTGGAACAGGCTCTGGTCGAAGGTCTGCATGCCGTACTGGCTGGTGCCGAGCGCGATCTGCTCGCGGATGAACTTGGTCTTCTCCTTGTTCTCGATGCACTCGCGGATGTACGGCGTCGTGATCAGCACCTCGACCGCCGGCACCCGGCCGATGCCGTCGGCGCGCGGCACCAGGCGCAGGGAGACGATCGCCTTGAGCACCTGGGAGAGCTGGATGCGGATCTGCTTCTGGTGGTGGGGCGGGAAGACGGAGATGATCCGGTTGATGGTCTCCGTGGCGTCCAGGGTGTGGAGCGTGGAGAAGACCAGGTGGCCGGTCTCGGCTGCCAGAAGCGCCGTCTCGATGGTCTCGAAGTCGCGCATCTCGCCGACCAGGATGACGTCGGGATCCTGCCGGAGGGCCGAACGGAGCGCCCCGGCGAAGCCGCGGGTGTCGACGTCGATCTCCCGCTGGTTGACCAGCGAGCGCTTGTCGCGGTGGAGGAACTCGATCGGGTCCTCGACCGTGATCACGTGCTCGGAGCGGTTCGCGTTGATGTAGTCGATCATCGCCGCCAGCGTGGTCGACTTGCCCGAGCCGGTGGTGCCGGTGCACAGCACCAGGCCGCGGGACTCGTTCGAGATCTTCTCGAGCACTGACGGCAGCATCAGCTCCCGGATCGAAAAGATGCGCGCCGGGATGACACGGAGCACCAGGCCGACGCTGCCCCGCTGCTGGAAGATCGCGCAACGGAACCGGCCGAGACCGGGCACCGAGTAGGCGATGTCGATCTCCAGCTCCTCCTTGAAGCGCTGCTTCTGGCGGGCGTTCATGATCGAGAACGCCATCGCCACCGTGTCTTCCTGCATCAGGCGCTTCAGGTCCTGGAGCGGATCGAGCTGGCCGTCGACCCGGATGATCGGGTGCGACCCCACCTTGAGGTGGATGTCCGAGGCCTTGCGCTCGACGGCGATCTTGAGGAGGTCGTTGATGTTCATGGCGAGCTCCGACGACTGGCACGCAGCGGTCTAGTGGGCATCGAAGAACTTCCATCGTATACCAGACGATGCATGGAAGCCGCTGGTACGAGTCAGCACGACTCAGGGGGCGGCCCACCGGCGACTCAGAGCAGGAGGACCGCCGCCGAGGCGACGACCGCCGCCGTCTCCACTCGCAGCACCCGCTCGCCGAGCCAGACCGAGCGGCAGCCGTGACCCCGGAGCTCCTCGACCTCGGCCCCGCTCCAGCCCCCCTCCGGACCGATCAGCACCGCCCCGGCGTCGCCGGTCGTCCGCCAGGGCGCGAGCTCCGGAGCGCCGGAGGGGCGAGCCACCCCGCGGCCTTCAGCGGCAGCTTCGCCGGCCCCTGCCGCGGGCCAGGCCTCCGGACCGGGGCCCGAGCCGGCGCCCTGCTCGTGACCAGCGATCGAACCGGCTCCCGGATCGGTGTCGAGCAGCCAGCGGTCGGGCGCCGCCGCCAGGAGATCCGGGAGCTCGTCCCAGCCGTGGACCCCGGAGAGCTCCGGAACCCGCGAGCGCCCGCACTGCTCCACCGCCGCGACGGCCACCCGGGCGAGCCGCTCCAGCGTCCCCGCGCCGAAGTCCCGCGGGCTCCGCTCCGTGGCGACGAACCGGACCGCCGCCACCCCGACCTCGGTCGCCTTCTCCACCAGGGTCGCCGCGCGGTCCTTCTTCGGCGTTCCGACCAGCAGCTCCAGCCGATAGGCCGGCTCGCGCGCCGGCGCCGGGTCGAGCAGCCGGAGCGTCCCCGTGCGCCGGTCGACCGACACCACTTCCGCCCAGCGGGCCGCGCCGGCGCCGTCGACCGCCCGCAGGCGATCGCCCACGGCCAGCCGCCGCGCCCGGAACAGGTGCCGGTAGGCGTCCCCTTCGACCGTCACCTCGTCCGCCGCCAGCCGCGACGGATCGAGCACTACGGTGGCGCTCACGACGGGCCTCCACCCACCCACCGGGTCCGCAGCGACACCCACTCCCCCGCCTCGCGAGTGGCATAGGTCTCGAAACCGAGAGGCACCAGCGCGGCCGCCACGCGGTCGCCGGTCGCGGCCAGGATGCCCGAGAAGAGCGCCTCCGCCCCGGGCGCCAGCAGCCTCCCCAGCCCGCCCAGCTCCGGCAGGATCTGCTCCGGGATGACATTGACCAGGGCGAGGTCGAACGGCTCGACCGATGGGGGCGGCGCAGGCGACGAGGTCGTTCTTCCTTCTTCGGAGAAGCTTTCGGACCGTCCGCCGAGCGACAGCGCGTCGAGCGTCGCCGCGACCAGCCCCACCCGGTCCGGACCGATTCCGTTGAGCGACCGGTTGACCCGAGCATGGAACGGCGCCGCCGGATCGAGGTCGAACGCCAGGGCGTACGCCGCGCCGAACCGCACCGCCGCGAACGACAAGATCCCGGTCCCACACCCCACGTCGAGCACCCGCCGGCCCTTCAGGTCGATCCCCTCGAGCAGCTCCAGCAGCAGGCGCGTCGACTCGTGCGACCCCGTACCGAACGCCGCCCGCACCGGAATCCGCAGCGTCATCCGCCCCCCGGCAGAAGCAGCCTCCACCTCTGGCTCCCGCGGATCGATCAGCAACCGCTCCCCGATCGCCTCCGGCTGCGCCAGCTCCCGATACGGCGCCAGCCAATCCGTCGCCGGCACCTCCGACCGCCCGACCAGGACGGCACCGGGCCCCAGCGCCCCAGCCTCCAACGCCCCTCCCGGTACCGGTTCCTCGAAATAGCTCTCCAACCGCACAAGCCCCGGGCCGCCCGCCACGACCTCCACCCCGAGCGTCCCCAGGTCCCACAGCGCTGCCACCGCGTCGTCCTCGCGCTCCGCGGGGGCTTCGTAAGTCAGGCGCACAGTGGTCATCAGATTCGGCTTCCTTGGCGTAAGAGGACTGGCCGGGGGGATCAGAGCTGTAGGCGACCAAGACGCGCCGTCGCAAAATCAGCGCACAGCGATCCGCGGTCAACCCAGGAGATCGACCGAACCACCCAGGCGGTCCACCGAATCACCCCGCTCACCCTCAGACCCCTCCCCCACCAGCCTCACCGAGAAGATCTCTGCCTACCTCGAAACGATCCTCTCACCCAGGCGGATCACTCCGCCGAAGAAACTCCTCAACCCAGACGGCTTCTCAACCGAGAGCTTCTCAACCGAGGCAACCGACGGCGAAACCGACAGGGGAGGGGGCGAGCGGTAGGCCCCCGCCGGAGGGCGTTGGAGGCGAGCGCGCGCAACGAACGGGGACCTTCCTGACGACCTCTCGACGCGAGCCGGAACCGAGGCGCGAGCACCCGGTCCATCCCTCCAGAAAGCGAGAGCCGGTCCTCCGGCGGGGGGCCTACCGCTCGCCCTCTCCAGCTCCTCGACCCGCGCGACCCCGCCCCATCTGGACCGCTCCAGGTTCGAACCGGCCGCGCCCCTCAGTGGAACATCTTCTTGACCTTCTCGATCATGCTCTCCCGCACCGGCCGCCCCTCGATCTCCGCCAACCGCCGCAACATCTCCACCCGCTCCTCGTCCAGATCCCCCGGCCGCGGAATGATCAGCTTCGCCGACACCCGGTGGTCGCCGCGCCCGTGCCCGTCGATCCGCTGAATCCCCTTGCCGCGCAGCCGGAACTGCTGCCCCGGCTCCGTCCCCGGCGGAATCTCGACCGTCTCGTTGCCGTGGAGCGTCGCCACCTCCAGCGTCGCCCCCAGCACCGCCTGGGCGTAGCTCACCTCGACCTCGGAGTAGACGTGCGGCCCCTCGCGCAAGAAGCTCTCGTGGGCCTCGACCCGGAGGACCACGTACAGGTCGCCGGGAGGACCGTTGAACGGCCCGTGCTCCCCCTCGCCCTGGAGGCGCAACCGCGCCCCCGTGTCCACGCCCGCCGGGATCTTGACCTCGATCTTGCGCTCCCTCTCCACCCGGCCGTCGCCGCCGCACTCCGCGCACGGATCCTTGATCACCGTCCCCTGGCCCTGGCACTGGGGGCAGGTCCGCGCGACGGTGAAAAAGCCCTGGGTGAAACGCACCTGGCCCCGGCCGCCGCAGGCGCTGCACGGCGCCGGCGGCTCGTCGCCGGCGCTGCCGCTGCCGCCGCAGGCATCGCAGCGCTCGAGGCGCGGGATCTTGAGCGCCTTCTCCACCCCGAAGGCCGCCTCCTCGAACTCGATCGTCAGGTCGTAGCGCAGGTCCGCGCCGCGCGCGGGCGCGCGCCCGCCGCGCCGCCGGCCGCCGCCGAACCCGAAGCCGAACAGGTCGCCCAGGATGTCGGCGAAGTCGCCGAAGGTCGACGGGTCGAACCCGCCGCCGCTGAACGGGCTGCCGGCCGCCCCACCCACCCCCTGGTGGCCGAACCGGTCGTAGCGGCCGCGCTTGTCGGTGTCCGAGAGGACGGCGTAGGCCTCGGCCGCCTCCTTGAACTTCTCTTCCGCCTCGGCGTCACCGGGGTTGCGGTCGGGGTGGTACTGGATCGCCAGCTTGCGGTAGGCGGATTTGATCGTCGTCCCGTCGGCGTCGCGGGAGACGCCCAGGACTTCGTAATAGTCGCGCTTGACAGGCATATCGAAAAGCTCGAGGGGGAAGTCTGCGGCGGCCTAGGAGGCGCCCCGGTTCAACATCAGGTCGGACAGCTTCGCCGAGATCGAGTTGAGGTCGTAGACGGCGGCTTCGAGGTCCGCCTTGTCGTCGGACACCAGGGCCATGCGCGCCGAGAGGAGCTTCTCGTGGATCTTCTGGCGCTCGCCGTCTTCGACCATGTCCTTGAACTGGCCGAACACCCGCTCGTTGGTGTAGACGAGCCCTTCCAGGCGGTTCTTGAGCCGGCGCAGCTCCTTGCGCTCGACGTCGCTCGTCCGGTGAGCCTCGGCCTCCTCGACGAGCTGCTCGATCTCGGTCTCGGACAGCCCGCCGGCCGGCGTGATCTCGATCGACTGGGACTTGTCGGTCGCCACGTCGCGCGCCGACACGTTGACGATGCCGTTCGAGTCGATGGCGAACGTCACTTCGACCTGGGGAACACCGCGCGGCGCCGGCGGGATTCCGACCAGGTCGAACCGGCCCAGCGACTTGTTCTCCTTGGAAAACTCGCGCTCGCCCTGGAGCACGTGGACCTCCACCGCGTCCTGGTTGTCGACGACGGTGGTGAACACCTGGGTGTTCTTGGTCGGGATGGTCGAGTTGCGCGGGATCAGCTTGGTGAACAGCCCGCCGTGGGTCTCGATGCCGAGCGACAGCGGGGTGACGTCGAGCAGCACCAGGTCTTTGATGTCGCCCCGCAGGATGCCCCCCTGGATGGCGGCGCCCATCGCCACCACCTCGTCCGGGTTGATCCGGCGGTTCGGCTCCCGGCCGAAGATCCGCTCCACCCCCTGATGGACCAGCGGCGTGCGGGTCTGGCCGCCGACCAGCAGCACCTCGTCGATCTGGTCGGCGCGCAGCCCCGCCTGGTCGAGCGCGTCCCGGCACGGCGCCTCGGTCGCCTCCACCAGGTCGCGCACCAGCTCTTCGAAGGCGTCCCGGGAGAGGCTCCGCGACAGGTGGCGCGGCCCCGAGTCGTCGGCCGAGATGAACGGCAGGTTGATCTCCGCCGTCTGCTCCGTGGAGAGCTCGCACTTGGCCCGCTCTGCCGCCTCCTTGAGCCGCTGGAGCGCCATCCGGTCGGTCCGCAGGTCGACCCCGGCCTCCTCCTGGAACTGCTCGATCAGCCAGTCCATGATCCGGTTGTCGAAGTCCTCGCCGCCGAGGAACGAGTCGCCGGCCGTCGAGCGGACCTCGAAGACCCCTTCGGTGAGCTGGAGGATCGAGATGTCGAAGGTGCCGCCGCCCAGGTCGTAGACCGCGATCATCTTCGAGCTGCCCTGGTCCTGGAGGCCGTACGCCAGCGCCGCCGCGGTCGGCTCGTTGATGATCCGCGAGACCTCGAGCCCGGCGATCTTGCCGGCGTCCTTGGTCGCCTGGCGCTGGGAATCGTCGAAGTAGGCCGGCACCGTCAGCACCGCCTCAGTCACCTTTTCGCCCAGGGCCTCCTCCGCGAACTCCCGGATCTCCTGGAGGATGAAGGCGGAGATCTCCTGCGGGCTGTACTCGCGCCCGCGGATCTCGAGCTTGACGTCGCCGTTGGTGGCGCGGGTCAGGGTGTAGGGCAGGACGCCCGCGGCGCGCGAGACCTGCGCGTCCTCGAACTTGCGCCCGATCAGGCGCTTGACCGCGAAGACCGTGTTCTCCGGGTTGGTGATCGCCTGGCGCTTGGCGATCTGGCCGACCAGCCGGTCGCCGTCCTCGGTGAAGGCGACGATCGACGCGGTCGTGCGGCTCCCCTCCCGGTTGGTCAGGACCTCCGGTGTCAGGGCATCCACCGCTGCGGCGCAGCTATTGGTGGTCCCCAGGTCGATCCCGATGATCCGGCCCATGGGTCGCGGTTCCCGGCCTAGGAGACCGGCGAGCCCTCCCCGTCGTCCGTAGAGGGAGCAGCCGGCACGGTGACCACGACCCGGGCCGGGCGGACCAGGCGGTCGTGGAGCATGTAGCCCTTCTGGTACTCCTCGCCGACGATCGGCTCGTGGACGTCCGCCGACTCGGTCCGGGCCACCGCCTCGTGCACCGTCGGATCGAACGGCTGCCCTTCGGCCTCGACCGGCACCACCCCGTGGCGCTTGAGCAGCTCGTCGAGCTGGCGGACGATCATCTCGATCCCTTTCTTGAGGTCGTCGGCCGACCCGCCGGCGGAGACCGCCCGCTGGAGGTTGTCGACCACCTCCAGGAGGTCCCGCATCGGCTCGAGCAGGGCGAAGCGCCGGGCCTCCTGGCGCTCCCGCTCGGCCCGCTTGCGGTAGTTGTCGAAGTCGGCCAGGGTCCGCATGGAGCGGTCCCTCAGATCGGCGAGCTCCTGCTCCAGGCGGGCCACGTCGACCTTGCGGTGGCTCTCCGCGCTCTCGACCGCGGCGGTCGCTTCGCGCATCACCTCCTCCAGGTCGTCGCCCTGGTCGTCCAGATCGATGACGTCGACGTCTTCCTCGTCCCGTTCGGGCGCGACGGCTCGATCTTGCGGGTCACGGTGCTCGTCGTCGAGCGGGTGGTCTTGCTTCCCCATGGTGTCTCGGACTCCGATCGGATCTGGTGTCTCGCGATCCGTGCGTCGATGGACGGACATCGGCTCGTCCCGTAGGCGAACCGCCATTCTATCGATGATCGCTTGCGATTCTAGTTCAAGCGCAGGGCGGGTCGTCCTCGCCGGGGTCGCCGGCGGGGCCGCCGGACAGCACCTCGCTGAGGGCCTTCCCGAGGTAGTGAACCAGGGGGATGACCCTCTGATATTCCATCCGGGACGGGCCGAAGATCCCCAGCGTCCCCAGGTGCCGCTCGCCGACGCCGTAACGGGTCGCCACCAGGCTGAAGTCGAGCTCCGAGGTCAGGTCGCTGTCCTCGCCGATGACCACCCGCACGCCCTCGCTCTGGACGCAGGCGTTGAGCATCTGAACCAGCCGCGCCTTGTCGGTGAAGGTCTCGATCAGGCGCCGTACCCGGACGACGTCGGAGAGCTCCGGCTGGCCGAGGATCATCGACGTGCCGTCCACCAGGACCTCCCGCTGCGCCACCTGGTCGAGGCTGCGCTTGGCGAGCTCCAGGGTCGTCCCCAGGATCTGGTCGACCTGGGCCCGCTCCTCCGCCATCATGGAGAGAAGCCGGTCGCGGATCTCGCGCAGCGTCTTGCCGGAGAAGTTCTGGGTCAGGTAGTTGGAGATCCGGATCAGGTCTTCACGCGGGAGCTGCTGGTCGGTCTCGATCACCTTGTTGTCGACGAAGCCGCTCTCGGCGACGACCACCACCAGCACCCGGGACCCGGACAGCGGGACGAAGTCGATCGCCCGGAGCACGGTGTCGCCCATGGCGGGCGTGACCACGATCCCCACCTGCTGGGAGAGCTCCGAGAGCAGATGGGAGGTGACCGAGATCACCGCCTCGGCGTCGTCGGGCGTGCCGCGCAGGTGCTCGTCGATGTAGCGGCGCACGCGGGCCGGAACCGTCCGGCTGCCCATCAGGGACTCGACGAACAGGTGATAGCCCGCGCCGGTCGGCACCCGGCCGGCCGAGGTGTGGGGCTGGCGCAGGTAGCCGAGCTCTTCGAGGTCGGCCATGATGTTGCGGATGGAGGCGGCCGAGAGGCCGTGGCGCCCCTGCTTGGCCACCGACCGCGAGCTGATCGGCTCGGCGCTCAGGATGTGCATCAAGATGACGTCCCTGAGGATCTCCCGCTCGCGGGCGGAGAGACTTGCCATGTCCACTCCTTCACTCATCTCGGTCATCCAGTCGTCGTTCGTCGCAATCTGACTCGATCGGCCTCATGGGCTCGATCGGCCCGATCGGCCCGATCGGCACAACGCACGGGTCCCGCCCCACGGCCCGGACAGATTGGCACTCTCAGACCGAGAGTGCCAGGCCAGAGTAGCCGAGAGCGATCGAAGAGTCAAGAGACGCTCTCCATAACTCACTGAAAAGAATCACGTTACCGAGGCTTCCCCGCGTCCGCCCGAAGACCTCGACGGTCTCGGATATCCTTTGTGGACATGGTCGCGAACCACCAGCCGCTCGCGGGGTTGCGCGTGGCCCTGGCCGGGCCCGGACGCGTCGGCACCAGCCTGGCCTGGTGGGCCCGTGCGGCCGGCGCGACCCTCGTGGCGGTGGCGGGACGGCCCGCCGGGGCAGGCGGGACCGGACCGGCGACCGGAAAGGACGGACCCGGCGCGTCGACCACCGCTCTGGCGGCCG
Organism: uncultured Acidobacteriota bacterium; assembly: GCA_963843755.1. Classification (GTDB taxonomy): domain Bacteria; phylum Acidobacteriota; class Thermoanaerobaculia; order Multivoradales; family DATKCC01; genus CAWJLS01. The sequence continues at coordinate 738,028 of CAWJLS010000002.1, read as the reverse complement.
CCCTCGGAGCCCGTGCGGAGACCGTCGCCACCCTCTCCTCGGACGACTGCGACCTGCTGCTCGTGGCGGTCGCCGACGACGCCCTCGACGCCGTGGCGGCGGAGCTCGCCCGCCGGCCCCAGGCGCCGGTGGCCCTCCACACCGCCGGCAGCCGCGGCGCCTCCGCCCTGGACCCTCTCGCCTCCCCCTCCACGAGGGCCGGGGCGGCCGGGGTGGCCGGCTCGTTCCACCCGCTCAAGGCCTTCCCGGCGCCGCTCACCGACCCGGGCGAAGCGGCCGGCACCTTCTTCGCCCTCGACGGACCGCCTGCCGCCCTGGCGATGGGGCGTCGGCTCGCCGAGGCCTTCGGCGGCACCGCCGAGGTCGTGCCGGAGCAGCTCCGGACGCTCTACCACCTGGCGGCGAGCGTCGCCGCGGGGGGCGTCGCCACCCTGGTCACGGCGGCGGCGGACCTCGCCCGCTCCCTCGGCCTGCCGGACGCCGTCGGCCGCGGCTACCTGACGCTCGGAGCCGGCGCGCTGGCCAAGCTCGCCGCGGCGGCCGAGGCGGCGGAAGCGACCGGGCGGCCCCTGGTCCCGGCCCTCGGCGCGGCGATCACCGGGCCGGTGGCGCGCGGCGACGACGCCACGTTCGTCCACCAGATCGAGGCGCTCCGCGCGGTCGCCGATCCGCACGGGGCGGCCGGAACAGATCGCGATCGCCGCGCGTTGTTCACCCTCCTGGCACTGGAGACCGCGCGCCTCACAGGGGCGCCGCACGACGAGGGGGCAGAGCGCCCCGCCGGTCACCGTCGGCGACAGCTCGAGGATGCGCTCCGGAACGCCGGTCTCGCACCCCTCCGAGCGGGCCGGGAACGCCCGGACGAACAGGCCTGAGGCGGCCTTTGGAGGACGGCGCAGTTCCTTGACCCCCCAGGGGCCGGGTGCTAGTCTTTCTTCCCTTCTATTTCAGGGATTTGCGAGGTTCAGGGGATGGTCTTCTTCAACTACAGCACGATGCAGATGGCGGCCAAGGTCGTTTTCTACGGCCCCGGCTTGTGCGGCAAGACCACGAACCTCCACCACATCTACAGCCAGACCTCCTCCGAGTGCCGGGGCGAGATGGTCTCCCTCGAGACCGAGACCGACCGGACCCTGTTCTTCGACCTTCTGCCGATCGACGTCGGCCAGATCGCCGGCTTCAACACCCGGATCCAGCTCTACACGGTGCCCGGCCAGGTCTTCTACAACACGACCCGTAAGCTCGTGCTCAAGGGCGTCGACGGCGTCGTCTTCGTGGCCGACTCCCAGCGCGCCATGCTCCAGGCCAACGTCGACTCGCTCGAGAACTTGCGGGAGAACCTGGCGGAGATGGGGCTCGACCTGATGGACATGCCGCTGGTGCTCCAGTACAACAAGCGGGACCTGGACGACATCTGCTCCGTCGAGGAGCTCGACAACGCCCTCAACTGGAGCAAGTGGCCTACGTTCGAGGCGTCGGCGCTCCACGGCGACGGCGTCTTCGAGACCCTCAAAGGGGTCTCCAAGGTGACCCTCCTGGCGCTCAAGAAGCGGCTCACCGGCGACCGCGAGCAGGTGACGACCGAAAAGCCCGCGCCCGCGGCAACCCCAGCGCCCGCGGCAAGCCCGGCGCCCGCGGCAACCCGAGCGCCCGCGGCAAACCCGGCCGCACCCGCACCCGCCGCGCCAAAGCCCGCCGCGGCTCCGGCCAAACCGGCGGCCGCGGCTCCCAAGCCTGCCGCGGCCCCCAAGCCGGCCGCTCCCAAGCAGCAGCCGGCGGTCGCCGCCAAGAGCCGGAGCACCCCCGCGGCCACCCAGCCACCGCCCGAGGCTCACGTCCGCAAGACCTCGAACCGCAACGTGCTCGAAGAGCTCGAGCGGCTCCGCCAGGAGGCGATGGCGGGGCCCGCGACGACGCGCTCACCGTCCCGCGCCGCGGCCGGCCGCAACGGCGGCGGCGAGCTGCGGCGCGACATCCAGCTCACCCTGACGCGCGCCGACTTCCGCCGGGCCCGACGCTTTTCGGTCACCCTCGAGGTGGAGGACGAGGACCAGCAGGTGGTCGAATCGATCCGCAACCTCCGCGTCGACCTCCACGACACCGAGAGCGTCGAGAAGCTCCTGCTCCGCCTCAACATCGCGCTGGCCGCCAAGTGATCCCGGGCCGGTGCCCGGCTCGGACCTTCCCCTTCCAGACAGCGCGCTCTGATTCCGGTCATCCCATGAAGTGCCCCTACTGCTCCGAGAACCGGGATCGCGTCGTCGACTCCCGGGAGAGCCGCGACGGGGCGACCATCCGTCGGCGGCGCGAGTGTCTCGCCTGCGGCCGGCGCTTCACCTCGTACGAGCAGATCGAATCGATCGCCTACATGGTGGTCAAGCGCGATGGCCGGCGGGAGGCGTTCAGCCGCAACAAGCTGCTCAACGGCCTCCACCGGGCCTGCGAGAAGCGGCCGGTGCCGCCGCGCCGGCTCGAGGAGCTGGCCGATCAGGTCGAGGCCCGGCTCCACGACCGCGAGGACCGGGAGATCTCGTCGCGGGAGATCGGCTCGATCCTGATGGACCGCCTCTACCCCCTCGACCAGGTGGCCTACGTACGCTTCGCCTCCGTCTATCGCCGCTTCGAGGACATCGAGGCATTCACCGACGTCCTGACCGCCCTGCTGGAGAAGGAGGCGCGCGAGGAAGAGGACGGCGAACGCGTGACCGCGGCCACCAAGGCCGGCGCCACCAAGGCCGGCGCCGCGGCGTCCGAGGACTGAGCGAGCCCACCACCGGAGCCTTCGACCGATGCCCCCGTCCCACCGCCCTCCCCTGTCCGCCGTCCGCTTCCGGGACGAGCTCGACCGGCTGTTCCGCGAGGCCCTCGGCCTCGCCGGCACACCGCCGGAGGCCGGCCGTTGGGAGCCGGCGATCGATGTCGTCGAGACCTCCGAGACGGTGCAGGTGCTGGTCGAGGTGCCCGGCATCGGAACCGACGACCTGCGGGTCGAGGTCGAGGGTCCGCTGGTCACCGTGACCGGCCGCAAGCAGCCGACGTCCCCCGACCGGCAGGCCCGGTTCCACCGCATGGAGCGGGGCCGGGGCTCCTTCGAGCGCACCATCGAGCTGGCCGGACCGGTCAACACCCACCGGGGGGTCGCCCGGCTGCGCGGCGGGGTGCTGACCGTCGAGTTCCCCAAGATCCACGAACGGCGCGAGCGCAAGCAGATCCTGGTGGTCGAAGCGGACGGGGAGGAGACGCCGTGAGCCGGACCAAGGACGCCGAGCGGGAGCGCCGCGACGGCGAGCAAGAGCACGACGACGAGAAGCGGGAGCGCGGCCGGTCGGGGAACGCGCCCCACGACCCGGGGTTCGATCCGCCGGAGGAGTCGATCAAGATCCCTGACGTGCTGCCGGTCCTGCCGCTCCGGGACACGGTGGTCTTCCCGTACATCATCCTGCCCCTGTCGATCAGCCGGGAGCCGAGCGTGCTGGCGGTCGACCGAGCCCTGGCCGACAACCGGATGATCCTGCTGGTCGCCCAGAAGGACGCGTCGCTCGAGGACCCCGAGGACGCCGACCTGTTCCGGACCGGAACCGCCGGCGTGATCATGCGCATGCTGAAGCTCCCGGACGGGCGCATCCGCATCCTGGTCCAGGGGCTGGCCCGGGTCCGCATCCAGCACCTCTCCCAGACCGAGCCGTTCCTCCAGGCCAAGGTCGAAGTGCTGCGGGAGGAGGGCGGCGGAGCCGCCACGGGCGAGGAGCCGGACCCGGACCGCACCCTCGCCGTCGAGGCCCGGGTGCGCAACGTCAAGGACGGCCTCGACCGGGTCGCCACCCTCGGCAAGGCGATCTCGCCCGAGGTGATGGTGATCGCCGCCAACCTGGAGGACCCGGGCCGGCTGGCCGACCTGGCGGCGAGCAACCTCGACCTGCCGCTCGAAGAGTCCCAGCGCATCCTCGAAACCGTCGGCGCCATCGAGCGCCTCGACCGGGTGGGTGAGCTGCTCGGGCGCGAGGTCCAGGTGCTGACCATGCAGCAGGAGATCTCGTCCCAGGCCCGGGGCGAGATGGACCGGACCCAGCGGGAGTACTTCCTGCGCCAACAGCTCAAGGCGATCCAGGACGAGCTCGGCGAGGGCGACGAGCTGGCCCAGGAGATCGCCGGCTACCGGGAGACGGCCGAGGCCAAGGGGCTCGACGGCGAGGCGGCCGACGAGCTCGAGCGGCAGATCCGGCGGCTCGAGCGGAGCCATCCGGACAGCGCCGAGAGCGCCATCATCCGCACCTACCTCGACTGGCTCACCGGCCTGCCCTGGATCACCGAATCCGAGGACAACCTGGACCTCGACCACGCCCAGGAGGTCCTCGACGAGGACCACTACGACCTCGAGAAGGTCAAGGAGCGGATCATCGAGTACCTGGCCGTGCGCAAGCTCAAGGAGGACACGCGCGGCCCGATCCTCTGCTTCGTCGGCCCGCCCGGCGTCGGCAAGACCTCCCTCGGCCGCTCGATCGCCCGCGCGGTCGGCCGCCAGTTCGTCCGGATCTCCCTCGGCGGCGTGCGCGACGAGGCGGAGATCCGGGGCCACCGGCGGACCTACGTCGGCGCCCTGCCCGGCCGGATCGTCCAGGGCATCCACCAGGCCGGCACCTCGAACCCGGTGTTCATGCTCGACGAGATCGACAAGCTGGGCGCCGACTTCCGCGGGGATCCGTCGTCGGCCCTGCTCGAGGTTCTCGACCCGGAGCAGAACGGCACCTTCCGCGACCACTACCTCGGGGTCGAGTACGACCTGTCCCGGGTGCTGTTCATCGCCACCGCCAACCTGCTCGAGCCGATCCAGCCGGCGTTCCGCGACCGCATGGAGGTGCTCCGCCTGTCCGGCTACACCGAGGAGGAGAAGGTGGTGATCGCACGGCGGCACCTGATCCCCAAGCAGCTCCAGGCAAACGGCCTGTCCGCCGAGCAGGTGGAGGTGACCGAGGACGCCCTGCGCACCCTGATCGCCAGCTACACCAAGGAGGCGGGCCTCAGGAACCTGGAGCGCGAGCTGGCGTCCGTCTTCCGCAAGGTGGCCGTGGCGGTCGCCCGCGGCGAGCTGTCCGAGGACGACGCCCCCCGGACGATCGACCGGACGGCGGTCGAGACCATGCTCGGGCCGGCGCGCCACTTCAGCGAGGAGCTCCTCGGCCGCGACCGCATCGGCGTGTCCACCGGGCTCGCCTGGACCGCGGCGGGCGGCGACCTGATGTTCATCGAGGTGGCCGCCGTCTCCGGGACCGGCAAGCTCCGGCTGACCGGCCAGCTCGGCGACGTGATGAAGGAGTCCGGCCAGGCGGCACTGTCGTTCGCCCGCGCCTGGTCGGAGTCCGGGGCCGACGACGGCGAGACGGGCCCAGCCGGCAAGCCGACGGTGCCGCCCGAGCGGCGCCGCTTCTTCGCCGAGCACGACATCCACATCCACGTGCCGGCCGGCTCGATCCCGAAGGACGGGCCGTCGGCCGGCATCACCATCGCGACCGCCCTGCTCTCGGTGCTCACCGGGCGGCCGGTCAACCGGCGGGTGGCGATGACCGGAGAGATCACCCTGCGCGGCGACGTGCTGCCGATCGGCGGCCTCAAGGAGAAGGTCCTGGCCGCCCGGGGCGCTGGCGTCGAGGCGGTGATCCTGCCGCGGCTGAACGAACGGGACCTGGCCGAGATCCCCGACCACCTCAAGGAGGGCGTGACCTTTCACCTGGTCGACTCGGTCGACGAGGTGCTCGGGCTGGCCCTGCTGGACGAGACGGCCACGAGACCGGAACCAGAGCCGGAGGCCGCCGCGGCAGGAGCGACGCGCCGGCGCCGCAAACCGGCCAAGCGAGAGAAGGGGGGGGCTTCGTCATGAGCACCAGGGCCGAACGCGGCGAGGACCGGCTGATCGAGTGGCTGCGGAGCCAGCCGGGGACCGACCTGATCGGGGACGACGCGGCGCTCCTCGTCGGCGTCGGCGACACGGCGGTGGCGACCGTCGATTCCCAGATCGCCGGCGTGCACGTGCCGGCCGAGCTCGACGCCGGCCTGCTGGCCCGGCGGCTGCTGCACGTCAACCTGTCGGACCTGGCGGCCATGGGCGCGCCGCCGCCCGGCCTGGAGGACTCAGCCGAACTGGCCGAGCTCGCCACGGCCGCCGATCCGGGCGCTCCTCCCGATCCGGACGATCCGGCCGATCCAGACGACCCGGCCGAGCCGGGCGAGTCGGCGGACCCCGAGCCGCCGGCCGCCGCGAACACGGCCGCGGCGCCCGCACCCTGGTGCCACGCCCTGGTGACGATCGCCGCGCCGGAGTTCTTCGACTACCGCCACTTCTTCTCGATCCTGCTGGCGGAGAGCGCACCGGTCGGGGTCGCCCTCGCCGGCGGCGACCTGGCGTCGAGCCCCACGCTCACCGTCACCATGACCCTGATCGCCCACCGGCCGAGCGACTGGCGGCCGATCCGCCGGGGCGGTGCCCGGGCGGGCGACCGGCTCTGGCTGGGGGGAACCGTCGGCGAATCGGGCGCCGGCCTGCGCCTGCTCCGCCGGGGAGCGCGGCTGACCGCCCACGGCGAGCGTGCCCACGTCTTTCTGCCGGGCGACGTCCGGAAGGTCGAAACGGTGGCCGAGGCGGCACGCTCGGCGGTACGCCGCCACCTGCGGCCCTCGGCACAGCTCGAGCTCGGCGCCTGGCTGGGGGAGCGCGCCCAGACGGAACGGATCGCGGCCCTCGACCTGTCGGACGGCCTGGGGCGCGACCTGCCACGGCTGGCGCGCGCGAGCGGCGTCGGCGCCGAGCTCGACTGCGGTGCCATCCCGCTGACCGACGGGTTCCTGGAGCTGTGTGAAGCGCTCGGCCAGGACCCCCTCGACCTGGCGCTCGGAGGGGGCGAGGACTACGTGATCCTGTTCACCCTGCCGCCCGGCATCGAGGCGCCGGAGCGGCTCGGCTGCCGGGCGATCGGCACGGTCACCGCGGGCGACGAGCTGGCGCTGCTCCGGGAGGAGCACCGCGAAGCCTGGCCGCGCGTCGGCTGGGACCACCTGGAGAGACTCTGAGGAGAGGGGCTCACGGCCCCTCTCCCAGGGCTGCCGCAACCGCCAGAGCTACCGCTTGATGGTGACCTTGAGCGGCTTCTTGAGCTGGCGGATCAGCTCCTTGATCTGCTTTTCGAGATCGGCGCTCGACCGCTCCAGCGCGGCCACCCGACGGCTCAGACCCGGCTCGCCGGCAGCCACCTGGCGAGGCACGCCACCGGCCACGGCCACCTTCTTCTTGCGCCGGCCGCGCGGGCTCTCCGAACGGATCTCCTTGAACACCTCGACCGCCTCCGGCAGGAAGCGGCGCGCGCGGCCCGAGCCACGATGCGGAATCCGGTCCTTGTAGAGCTTCACGTAGCGGACCAGGGTCGGGTAGGAGATGCCGGTCTCTTCGGCGATCTTGGTCAGGGTCAACAGGCCCGACGTATCGGGCGTCTTCTTCTTGGGCCCCGTCGACGGCCTGGCCGGCGCGCCGCTCTTGCGCGGCCGTCCCCGCCGCTTGATGTTTTCCTTCTTGATCTGCTCGAAGACCGGCAGAGCCTCTTCGGGATAGCGCTGCTTGCGCCCTTTGCCGACCGAAGGAATACGATCCTGGTATCCCTTCTTGTACCGCTGGAGGGTCGGCATGGAGATGTTCGTTCTCTCCGAGATCTCCGTCAGCGTATAGAGTTTCTTCTCCGCTTCGTGTTGCGCCCCGTCCGTTTTCTGGGTCGCCTGCTCGTTTGCCATGTCCCGTGCCTCCTGAAATCGAATTGGATGAGAGAGTGCTGAGCTTCCGCTGCACCAATCTCCGCTATTATAAAGGTAATGTTTGCCAAGTCAACTCCCCAGGGCACCAACAGGTCGGCCGGAGGGTCCGTTCAGCCGGCCATCCGCCGACACATGCCCACGAATCCACTTTGAGCGCACCGCCTAAATGAACGACGTCGAACGCAACGAAACCTACCGTTCCGCCCTTCGCGAGATCGACGCAGTGCTCGAAGGCTGCGGCGATCCGATCACCGCCATGGCGACCGCCGCGTCGATCGTCCACGGGCACTTTCCCTATGCCAGTTGGACCGGTTTCTATCGAGTCGTCGGCCCGGATCTGCTCCGGGTCGGGCCCTACCAGGGGCCGGTCGGTTGCCTGGAGATCCAGTTCGGCCGCGGCGTCTGCGGCGCCGCCGCGCGGGAGCTCCGAAGCCAGCTCGTCCCGGACGTGAACGCGTTCCCGGGGCACATCGCCTGCGACGCCGCGGCCCGCTCCGAGGTGGTGGTGCCGGTGGTCGCGGAGAGCGGCGGGCTGGTGGCGGTCCTGGACGTGGATTCTCATCGACCGGCGGCGTTCACAGAGGCTGACGTGGCGGGGCTCGAGGCGATCGCAGCGCGGATCGCGCGCTCGTTCGACCCGCTCACGTGATCCGCATCTCCTTGGTCAGATAGGACAGGGCCTGCCGGGTCAGGCCCAGCATCCGGGCAGCCTGCGCCTTGTTCCCCCCGCTGGCGGCGAGAGCGTCCTCGATCAACCCCCTGCGGAAGGCCTCCACCTGCGCGTGATAGTCGCCCCGTAGACGGCGGCCGGAGGCGGTGCCCACGGCTTGGCCGGATCGGCCCGGCCGATCCGGCCGAGCCGGCCCTTCTGGCCGATCCGGCAGCTCCAAGTGCTCGACGCCGATCGGCGCCCCACCGGCGAGGGTCGCCGCCAGCCGGACCACGTTCTCCAGCTCGCGCACGTTGCCCGGCCAGGAGTGGGCGAGAAGCACGGAGCGGGCCTCGGCGCCCAGGCGCCCTCCCGCGGCACGAGTAACCGAACCGGCCGATGCGGACGGACCGCCTTCGCCGCCGAAGCCGGCGAGGAAGTGCTCGGCCAACAGCACCGGGTCCCGGCCCCGGTCCCGCAGTGGCGGCAGCTCGACCGTCCCCACGCCCAGCCGGTAGTACAGGTCCTGGCGGAAGTCGCCGTCCCCGACCATGCCACGAAGGTCGCGGTGGGTCGCCGCCACGACCCGGACGTCGACCGACCGGGGCAGGCTCTCGCCGAGGCGCCGCACCTCGCCCTCCTGGAGCACCCGCAGCAACATGCCCTGGGCAGGAGCCGGCAGATCGCCGATCTCGTCGAGGAAGACGGTGCCGCCTTCGGCCGTCTCGAACACCCCGGCGCGATCCCGCTCGGCGCCGGTGAAGGCACCGCGGGCGTGGCCGAAAAGGTCCGACAGCAGCAGGTCGTCGCTCAGGGCCGCGCAGTTGACCGCCACGAAGCGTGCGTCCCGCCGCCGGCTCGCCCGGTGGAGGTGACGGGCGGCGAGCTCCTTGCCGGTGCCGCTCTCCCCCAGGATCAGCACCGGGAGGTCGCCGGTGGCGAGGCGCTCGATCCGATCGAGGGCCGCCAACAGGGCCGGGCTCTCGCCGACGAAGGCCTTGCGGGAGCCGCTCCTGGCCGCCCGGGCGCCGAGCGAGTCGTCCCCGAAGGACCCGGAGACAGCGGTGGCGCGGGCCGGGTCGAGCTCGCGCCGGGCGAGGGCGAAGATCGCCCGGAGCAGCGGATCGACCCGCCGCGCCCGCAGCACCAGCCGCCCGCCCTCGAGCGGCGCGGTGAGCTCCTCCGGGCCGCCCTCCCCGCCCACCAGGATCTCCGGTGCGGGCTCCCCGGGCCGCCAGCGCTCGATCCGCCCCTCCGGGTAGCCGGTCTGCTCGAGCAGCCGCCGTAGCGCGGCCGGGTCCGGCTCCCCCGGCCGCGGTCGGCTCGGCGGCCCGCCACCCCCCGTCTCCTCCCCTCCTTCACCGCCGTCACGCCCCCCGTCGAGGTAGCCGGCCAACGCCAGCCAGGGACCGCCGTCGATCCGGTCGAGCCGATCGGCGTACTCCACCGCCCCGATCCGCCGGAAGACGGCAACCGCCCGGCGCCGGAGCGACGGCGGGGCGCAGCCGGGAACGGCGGTCTCCGCGTCCAGCACCACCCGGGCGGCACGCTCCGCCTCCAGGGCGGCGAGCGGCTCCCAGAGCGAGGAGGCCGGGGTTCGGACCGATTCCCGCGCTTCATCCCGGCCCTCCTCCGACGCGCTTCCCTCGAGGAGCGCCCGCCACAACGGCTCGAACGGCGTGCCGGCGACCTCGGCCAGCGCCCGCTCCGTGCGCCCCGCCAGGGCGAAGAGCCCGGCGTGCTCTTCCGGCTCGAGCTCGGTGAGGATCCTGCCGGGCAGACCGGTGACGGCCTCCGCCGCCGCCTCGATCCGGCGCAGCAGGCCGAGGGCGCGCCCTTCCAGCAGGCGCAGCTCCAGCCGGTGCCAGCCTGTGCGGCGCTTGCCCGCCAGCTCACGGGCGGCGGCGATGTGGTCGAGGGCCGCCGCCGGGCGCCCCTGGACGATCTCGAACCGGGCCCAGAGCGCGAGATCCTGGAGCAGGCCGCGCACGTTGCCGGCCAGCCGGTTCTCTTCGAGCGAGCTGCGCAGGATCTGCTCGACGCCCCGGACCCGGCCGCGACGCAGCCTGATCTCCGCCAGGTTGTAGAGCGCCAGCGTCGTCTGGCGGGTGCCGTCACAGCCACCGAGCAGGCGCTGGGCGTGGAGGAAGGCACGCTCGGCCCCGGCCAGGTCGCCGGCCCGGGCGCGCCCGACGCCCAGGTCGCTCCACAACCCGCCGGCCTCGTGGCGACAGAGGCTTCGCCGGTCGACCGCCAGCGCCCGGGTCAGGGCCTCGACCATTGCCGGTCCGTCGCCGTCGGCCAAGGCCCGCAGGCCGCGCACCTGGTGCCAGCGCCAGGCGAGCCCGGGGTGCCGGTCGAGCGGGAAGCGCCCGGCCTCGTCGAGCAGGGCGGCGACCGCCTCCTGGTCGCCCCGGTCCCAGGCGGACTCCGCCCGCAGCAGCAGCACCTGGGCCCGTTCCGGCGCCTCCTCCGGACCGGCCTCGGTCTCCGTGCGCGCCCGCTCGAGCCAGCGGTCGGCGAGCTTCGGCCGGTGGCGGTTGGCGGCCACCCGCACCGCCAGCTCCGCGCAGGCCACCGTCCAGCACATCGCCAGGGAGCGGCTTTCCAGGATCTTGAGACGCCGGGAGACCGCCCGCAGGTCGCCGAGCAGCAGTCGGCAGCGAAGGGCCAGGATCTCTGGCTCCGGGTCGGCGGACGAGGCGTCCGACCGGCGGGACCGGACAACATCTGAGAGCAGGTCGAGCGCCGCGTGGAAGCGGCCGCCAGCGAACAGCGCGCGGGCCCGCTCCAGCCGATCCGGCCGGTTCAGCCGGTTCAGCCGATCTGGGGGCGCCGTCTCCTCGCCGCGTTCCCGCGTGTCCGCAGGCTCTGCGCCGTCGCCATCGTCGCCGCCGCCGTCGCCCTCTTCCTCCTCCAGGAACGGTGCCTCGCGGAGGATCTGGCGCACTGCCCGGCGTGCCGGCAGCGGAGCCAGGGACTGGCGCCAGCCGTCGAGCAGGTGCCGCACCACCCGGCGCACCCGGCCGCGACCGGCCACCGCGTCCGGGGAGCCGAAGAGCACCCCGACCAGGTCGCGGAGCCGCTCCTGGGCCAGGACGCGGTCGTGCCCCGGGGCCTCGGCGAGGCCGACCAGAGCGGCCGATCGGGGCGCGGTTTCGAGCGACCCGCGCGACCCGTTCGATCCGTTCGATCCGTTCGATCGATGCGGGCCGGGCTCCGCCCCCGCCCATCCGTCCGCCAGGTGACGCCCGGCGGCTTCGAGCCGGGCCAGGGTCCGGGCGCCGGCCAGCAGCAGGGCGAGGCGATCGCCGTCGCTCAGGTGGGAGACCCACGCCGGCGGGTCCTCGGCGCACAGCCGCCGCGGGTCGCGGTCGGTCGAGGTCCCGGCGTCGGTCATGGTCGCGCGTGCTCCGTCAAGGCGGAGCCGCCCCACGGCCGCCCCCAGCCGAGGGCTCACCGAGATCTCACTCCACAGTCGTGTTTCTTGGTTCCGCGAGTTCTAGTGTGCAGAGATGCGACACCGGGACAGGGACGGTCAGACGCCGAGCAGGGAGAGGAGGTCGTCCCAGAACGCGGGGTAGGACTTCGCCACCACCTCCGGATGGTCGATCGTGACCCCGGGCCGGCGCAGGCCGACGAGGGCGAAGCTCATGGCGATCCGATGGTCGTCGGACGGATCGAGGACCACCGGATCGGCCGGATCGGCGGGCGGCTCCTCCTCGGCCCAGCACCCTTCGATCACCAGCCCGTCCGGGCGCTCCTCGACCGGCACCCCCAGCCGCGCCAGCCCGTCCGCCATCGCCCGCAGCCGGTCGCTCTCCTTGATCCGCAGGTGGGCGACGTTCTCGATCCGGGTCGTGCCCCGGGCGAACGGCGCCACCGCCGCCAGGGTCGGCACCTGGTCGGGAAGGTCCGAGAGGTCGACGGCCCCGGGAGCGACCAGCGCCCCGGTTCCGCGGACCACCACGGAGTCCGCCCCCCAGGCGACCTCGGCCCCCATCCGCGCCAGCAGATCGATCAGCTTCCGGTCCCCCTGGGCCGCGTCGGGGCGCACGCCGAGGATCTCGACCCGCCCGCCGGTGAGCGCCGCGGCCGCCGCCGGGTAGCAGGCGGCGGAGAGATCCGCCTCGACCCGGAACCGCCCGACCTCCGGGCGGGCCGGGCTCACGGTGAAGACCCGCCCCTCGCCCTCCTCCCGCTCGGTGACCGGATCGAAGGGCGGAGCCGGCGACAGATCGCCCGCGCCTTCCGCCGGACGCACCCGGCAGACCCGGCGGATCGCCTCGCGGGTGATCTCGACGTAGGGCGCGGAGGTGAGCGCCGGGACCTCGATCGCGGTCGGCTCCGGCGCCCGCAGGCAGGCCATCAGGAGGGCGGACAGGTACTGGCTCGACTCCCCGGCGTCGAGCCGCACCCGGCCGCCGCGCAGGCTCCCCGGCTCGATCGCGAGCGGCGCGTGCCCCTCGGCCTGTCGACAGGTGATCCGGCCGCCCAGGCCGCCCAGGGCGTCGAGCAGCGGCCCCACCGGCCGCTCCCGTAGGCGCGGCGTCCCGTCGAGGACCACGGGCCGGGCGTTCGCACCGCCGGCCCCGGCGGCGGTCGTCAGGGTCGCGGCGAGGAACCGGAACATGGTCCCGGCGTTGCCGCAGAAGAGGCTCGGAGGATCGGCGGACGGCTGGCGCCCAGACGGGGAGGACGAGGAGGGAGACGAGGGCGCCGCGGTCCCGGGTGAGATGGGCGGAGGCGCCAGGCGCACCGCCCCGCCGCCGTCGTGGCCGTGCTCGACCGACCACCCGAGCGCCGCCAGGGCGCCCAGGAACAGGCGGGTGTCCTCGGCCAGCAGCGGCCGCTCGACGACCGCCGGACGGCCGGAGAGCAGGGTCAGGTTGAACGCCCGATGGGTGACGCTCTTGGACGGCGGCGGCGTGACCCGGCCGTGGACCGTCCGTCCCGACGGGATCGGCAGCGGCGCCCCGGCGCCGGCTCCCCGGGGGTTCTCGGGCGGGCTCCCCATGTCACCGCCTCGCCGACTCGGCGGTGGCCCGCTCGTCCAACCACTCGATCCGCCGGCTGTTGCACCAGGCGTCGATCAGCCAGACCGTTCCGCCCTCGACGTCGAGGAAGCGCTCTTCGTGGAAATGGCCGAGCAAGAGGACGTCGAAGCCCTCGGCCAGGCGCCGGGTGCCGTAGTCGCGCAGCACGTCCTCCGGGATGAAGCGCTTATGCTTCTGGTTGGTCTCGGACAGCCGGCGCTCGGTGCCGTGGGCCATGGCGGCGGCGATCCGGCGTGGCATGTTCTGGGCCACCAGGCGGCTCGGCGCGCTCTTCGACAGCGCCCGCCAGAACCGGTACTTCCAGTCGCGCCGGTCGAGCCCGTCGCCGTGGACCGCGACGTAGCGGACGCCGTCGCTCTGCAGGGAGACCTCGTCGGTGACCCGGTCGAAGACGTGGGCGTAGGGGCTGCGGCCGATGAAAAAGTCGCGGTTGCCCTCGATGTAGTCGATCCCGAGACCCGCGCGCCGGAGCTCGCCGAGCGCCTCGACCACCTGGACGATGTCGTCGGTCTCGTAGCGCCGGTCGCCGATCCAGAGCTGGAACAGGTCGCCCATCAGGAGCAGGTGGCCGCAGCCCTCCTCCGGCAGCCGGAGCAGTTGCTCGACGAGAGGCTCCGCCGGCCCGCCCGGACCGCCCAGGTGGGCGTCGGCGACCACCGCCACACGCTCGCCCATCAGACGATCGACATCTTGGGGCGCTCGCCGGCCTGCTTCGCCGCCTCCTCCATCACCGCCGCGGCCACCTTGGCGAACGCCGCAGCGTGCGGCCCGTCCGGTGCCGCGTCGACGATCGGCCGGCCGTCGTCGCCGGAGCGCACCACCGCGGGATCGAGCGGGATGCTGCCCAGGAAGGCGGTGCCCAGCAGGTCGGCCGTGCGCTCGCCGCCGCCGCGCTTGAAGATGTCGGTCGCCTCGCCGCAGTGGGGGCAGATGAAGGTGCCCATGTTCTCGACGATGCCGACTACCGGCACGTTGACCTTGCGGAACATGGCCAGCCCCTTGCGCGCATCGATCAGCGCCACGTCCTGGGGCGTCGTCACCACCACCGCGCCGGACAGCGGCACCTTCTGGGTGATGGTGAGCTGGGCGTCGCCGGTGCCGGGCGGCAGGTCGACGATCATGTAGTCGAGCTCGCCCCACTCGACGTCGCCGAGCATCTGCTCGAGCGCCTTCATCACCATGGGACCGCGCCAGATCACCGGCGTATCGGTCTCCAGGATGAAGCCGAGCGACATCACCTTGACGCCGTAGCGCTGAAACGGCACGACCCGGTCCCCTTCGATCCGCGGGCGCTCGGTGATGCCGAACATCATCGGTACCGACGGGCCGTAGATGTCGGCGTCCAGCAGCCCCACCCGCTTGCCCTGGCGCGCCAGGGCGACCGCCAGGTTGGCGGCCACGGTCGACTTGCCGACCCCGCCCTTGCCGGAGGCGACGGCGACCACGTGCTCGACGCCGGGCAGCAGGCCCTGGCCCTGGGAGACCGCGCGCTGGGCGGCGGCACCCGCGCCGCTCGCTCCCGGCGGCCCGGCGGGCTGGGAGATCTTGAGCTCGACCTGGGCGGAGTCGACCCCGTCGACCGCGGCGACGGCCCGCTCGACCTGGTCGCGCACCTGGCCGACGGCGTCCTCGTTGTGGGTGGTCATGCGCAGAGTGACCGTGGCGCGACCGCCGTCGGCCGCCACACGCTCGACGAAGCCGAAGGAGACGATGTCCCGGCTCATGCCGGGGAACTTCACGCCCTTGAGCGATTGCCAGATACGGTCTTCGAGATCGTTCGCCATGATCGGGTCCGGAGAGTTCGGTGCACGGGGAAGGAGAAGCAGAGAGACACGGCGCCTCTCCGAGAATGGAAAACGTACCACGGGGCCGCGGATTCCCGATCCCACCGCGCCTCGCCGGCGGACGGCCATCGGGTGGAAAAGAGATCGAGGAGTTGGTGGGAGAGCCTGTCACTCGATCTCGACGTCCGAGCTCTCGGTCCCAGCCAGCTCCTCGATCTGTCGCCGCAGCTCCGCCTCCATCTCGCGCCGGCCGCGAACGCCGTAGTCCGCCGGGTCGATCGGCGTGCCGTAGTGCGCCTCGACGCCGCCGCCGCGGATCTTGAAGCTCCCCCGACGCTGGCGGCCGAGGGTGCCGCGGATGCCGACCGGCACGATCGGCAGGCCGGTCTTGAGCGCCAGCAGGAGGCCGCCGCGCTGGAACGGGTGGATCAGGCCGTCGAGCGACCGGCTGCCCTCCGGGAAGAGCAGCACCGACGTGCCCCGGCCGAGGCGCTCCTGGGCGGCGCCGAGGGCGTTGCGCGCCTTCTGCCGGTCGCCGCGGTCGACGGGGATGAAGCCACCGGCACGGATCGCCCAGCCGAACACCGGGATGCGGAAGAGGCTCCGCTTGGCGGCAAACCGGAGCTGCACCGGCACGGTGGCGATCATCAGGGGGATGTCGAACATGCTCTGGTGGTTGGCCAGGAAGATGTAGCCGCCCTCCGGCGCAAGCCGTTGCCGGAAGCTCCTGCGCACCCGGACGCCGCTCGCGGCGAGCAGCCCCCACGACCAGAGCTTGGACATGGAGAACACCCAGTCGCCCCGTGGCGGGAGCGGCCCGGCGGGCAGCGCCAGCAGGCCGAAGACGAGCGTGCCGAGGACCAGGTAGAGGTTGCCGGTGACGGTCGTCCACCAGCCGGGCAGGCGGACCCGGCGCGCCTCCGCGGGCGCCTCGCCCGCGGACACCCCCGCGGACACCAGAGACACCTCGGACACCTCGCCCGCTCGGCCCTCTCCGTCCTGGAACCCGTCCTCCGGCATGGCGCCCATTCTCCCCGCTCGGCGCACGAACCACAACGCGGAGACACCAGCCGCCGGTCCCCATCCGACGGGGCCCGCTCCTGCCGCCCTCCGGACGGCCGCCCCGGAACGCCGCGATAGACTCCCGTCCCATGAGGGTGACCCGTCACTTCGCGCGCCGCGTCCGCCTGCTCGGCCTGCTGCGGACGAGCCTGGCCGTGGGCGCCGTGATCGACCTGGCAACGGCCGTGGCGCTGGCCGTCGCGCCGGCGGCGCTGCCGCGCGCGATCTCCGGAGCCGGCGGGCTCTGCCGGTGGCCGACCGCGGCGATCGAAGCGACCCTCGGGCTGGTCCACGCCGCCACCTGGGTCCCCCTGCGAGCCTGACGCCCCGATGAACGAGCCCTTCGATTTCGTCCGCCAGGCCGGAGCCCTCGGCATCCTGACCTGGCGCGCCTTCCTCGCGCTGCTCAAGCCGCCCTACGAGCTGTCGGCCTGGACCGCCGAGATGCAACAGATCGGGGTCCGCTCCCTCGGCGTGGCCTGCATCACCACGATCTTCACCGGCATGGTCCTGGCGCTCCAGACCGCCTACAGCCTGCCGTCTCTGGGGGTCAAGTACTACATCGGCACGGTGGTCTCGAAGTCGCTCGTCCGCGAGCTCGGCCCGGTGCTGGTGGCGCTGATCGTCGGTGGCCGGATCGGCTCCGGCATGACCGCCGAGCTCGGCACCATGAAGGTGACCGAGCAGATCGACGCGCTGCGCTCGATGGCGGCCGACCCGGTCAAGAAGCTGGTGGTGCCGAAGCTCGCGGCGAGCCTGGTGATGCTGCCCATCCTGGCGGTCATCGGCGACTTCCTCGGCGTCCTGGGCGGCCTGCTGATCGCGGTCTTCCAGCTCGACGTCACCGCCGGCTTCTACATCAACGACGTGCTCGCCGCGCTGACCCTCGGCGACGTCTTCAGCGGCCTCGGCAAGTCGTTCTTCTTCGCCTACTTCATCGCCATGATCGGCTGCTACAATGGCTTGAACGCCTCGGGTGGCGCCGACGGCGTCGGCAGAGCGACCACCAACACCGTGGTCCAGGCCTCGATTCTGATCCTGGTCTCCGATTTCTTCCTGACCAAGCTGTTCTACCTGTTGATTTGACGCCTGACTCGATGGGCCGCGACGCTTCCATGACCGACCCTCCAGCGAGCCACCCCGGCGACTCTCGGGACCTTCGGAACACGCGCCCCGGCTCGCGATCCGAACCGATGATCCGCGTCCGGGGGTTGGTCAAGTCGTTCGGCACGCTGTGCGTCCTGGACGGCATCGACTTCGACCTCGCGTTCGGCGAGTGCCTGGTGGTCCTCGGCCGCTCGGGCACCGGCAAGAGCGTGCTGCTGCGCCACCTGAACGGCCTCGAAGTGCCCGACGCCGGCGAGGTGGTGTTCGAAGGGACCGATCTCACCACCCTCTCCGAGTATGATCTGTTCCCCGTGCGCCGGCGCGTCGCGATGCTTTTCCAGCAGGGAGCGCTGTTCGACTCCATGACCGTGTTCGAGAACATCGCCTTCCCTCTGCGCGAGCACACCGACCTGTCGGAGGAAGCCATCGCCGAGCGGGTCACCGCCAAGCTGGCCACGGTCCGGCTGTCGGAGATCGAGCAGAAGATGCCGGCCGACCTGTCCGGCGGCATGAGGAAGCGGGTGGCCCTGGCGCGCTCCCTCGCCCTCGACCCGGAAGCCGTCCTGTTCGACGAACCGACCACCGGCCTCGACCCCATGACCTCCGCCACCATCGCCCGGCTGATCCGCAACATCCAGACCGAGCTGGGGGTGACCTCGGTGGTGGTGACCCACGACATCCCGCTGGCGCGCACCGTCGGCGATCGGGTCGCCTTCCTCGCCGACGGGCAGTTCCGCTTCCTGGGCGACTGGGAGGCCGCGAACGCCACCGACGACGATCTCTTCGCCGCGTTCCTCGCCGGCCGCGAGGAGGTGGACCATGCGGCGTAAGGAGGGCCTCGAGTGGAAGGTCGGCCTGCTGATCATCCTCGCCCTCGGCCTGCTCGGTCTCGGCGTCTTCCTGATCGGCGAGCAGAGCAACCTGTTCTCGACCAAGAACCGCTACGTCAGCTACTTCCGTTCCGTCGGCGGCCTCAACCAGGGCAGCCCGGTGCAGCTCAACGGCGTCGAGGTGGGGACGGTCAAGGACGTCGTCCTGCCGACCTCGGCCGAGGCCACCGAGATCAAGGTGGTGATCGAGGTCGACGAGCGCTATGCCGCCCGCATCCGCCAGGATTCGATGGCGCGGATCAAGACGCTGGGGCTGCTCGGCGACAAGTACGTCGAGCTGACCACCGGCTCGACCGACACGGCGCCGATCCCGCCGGGTGGCGTCATCCCGGCCGCCCCGCCGACCAACGTCGACAAGCTGGTCGCCTCCGGCGAGGACGTAATGGACAACGTGGTCCAGATCTCGGCCGACCTGCGTGACATCCTGCGCCGGATGGAGCGGGGCGAGGGGCTGCTCGGCGAGCTGACGACCGAGTCCGAGACCGGCGAGCGGGTGACCGACGCCATCGTCGAGACCATGGAGACGGTCCGCCGGGCGGCCAAGAAGATCGAGGACGGAGACGGCCTGATCCCGCGGCTGATCCAGGACCGGGAGCTGGCCGACCGCATGGCCTCCTCGGTCGACCGGCTCGACCGCATCCTCGCCGAGGTGGAGGACGGGGACGGCCTGCTCCCGGCGCTGCTCAAGGATCCGACCACCAAGCAGGACTTCCAGGCCACCCTGGAGCAGCTCCGCTCCACCGCCGAGGACCTGCAGGCGGTCTCGAACGACCTGCGCAACGGCAAGGGCCTGCTGCCGATGCTGATCGACGACGAGGATCTCGGGAACCAGGTACGGACCGAGATCGAGACCATCCTCGAACGCATCGACTCGCTCACCCGCAAGCTCGACGAAGGAGAAGGAACCGCCGGAATGCTGATCAACGACCCGTCCGTCTACCAGGCGGTCAACGACGTCATCGTCGGCGTCAACCAATCGGCCCTGCTGCGCTGGCTGATCCGCAATCGCCAGAAGAAGGGGATCGAACAACGCTACGACGAGGCCCACGAGGCCTCGCCGGGGACTTCCCCGGACGGCGGCTCGGGGGTGCCTCGACCATGAGCAAGCACATCTTGATCACCGGCGGCGCCGGCTTCATCGGCTCCAGCCTGACCCGGCGACTGCTCGACCGGGGCGACCGGGTGACGGTCCTGGACGACTTCAACGACTTCTACGACCCGGCCCGCAAGCGGGAGAACGTCGCCGCCTTCCTCGCCGAGCACGGCGATCGCTACCGCCTGGTCGAGGGCGACATCCGGGACGAGGCGCTAGTCGAAGGGATCTTCGCCCGGGGCGACCTGGACGGCGTGATCCACCTGGCCGCCCGCGCGGGGGTGCGCCCCAGCCTGAGCGAGCCGATCCTCTACGAGGACGTCAACTGCATCGGCACGCTCCGGCTGCTCGATGCGGCGCGGCGCCACGGCCCCGAGGTGTTCATCTTCGGCTCGTCGTCGTCGGTCTACGGCATCAACAAGAAGGTCCCCTTCGCCGAAACCGACCGGGTCGACCAGCCGATCAGCCCCTACGCCACCACCAAGCGCACGGGCGAGCTGCTCTGCTACAACTACCATCACCTCCACGGGCTCAAGATCTCCTGCCTGCGCTTCTTCACCGTCTACGGCCCGCGCCAGCGCCCGGAGATGGCGATCCACAAGTTCACCGACCTGCTCTACCGCGGCGAGAGCATCCCGCTGTTCGGCGACGGCTCCAGCCGCCGCGACTACACCTACATCAGTGACATCGTCGACGGCGTGGTCGCCAGCCTCGACGCCGAGCTCGGCTTCGAAATCCTCAACCTGGGCGGTGCCGAGACCACCGCCCTCGCGGACCTGGTCAACTGGATCGCCGCCGAGCTCGCCGTCGAGCCGAAGATCGACTCGCTTCCCGACCAGCCCGGCGACGTGCCGATCACCTATGCCGACGTCACCAAGGCGGGTCGCCTGCTGGGGTACTCACCGAAAGTCCCCATCCGCGAGGGGCTCGCCCGGTTCGTCGCCTGGTACCTCGAGCGCCAGCGCTCGTGAGCCGCCTTTGAATCAGGTAACCCCAGGAGCACATGCAATGAAGGTCTGCGTCGTCGGCAGCGGATACGTCGGTCTGGTGACCGGTGCCTGCCTGGCCGACTTCGGAATGCACGTCGTCGGAGTGGACAAGGACCGCTCCAAGGTCGAAACCCTCCGGCGCGGTGAGATCCCGATCTACGAGCCGGGCCTCGAGACCCTGGTGACCAAGAACATGAAGGAGGGTCGGCTGTCGTTCACCACCGACCTGGGCCCGGCGATCGAAGAGTCGCGGGCGGTGTTCATCGCCGTCGGCACGCCGCCCCTGCCGAACGGCAAGGCCGACCTGAAGTTCATCAAGGAGGTCGCCCGGTCGATCGGCGAGCACCTGAACGGCTTCAAGGTGGTGGTCACCAAGAGCACCGTGCCCACCGGCACGGGCAGCAAGATCGAGCAGCTCATCCGCGACACCGCCCGGTCCCACGGCCACGACGACGACTTCGCCATCGTCTCGAACCCGGAGTTCCTGCGCGAGGGCTCGGCGATCGACGACTTCATGAACCCCGACCGGGTGGTCATCGGTAGCCGCGACCGGCGGGCGATCGAGGTGATGGAGGACATCTACGCGCCGCTCCACAACGCCGACGTGCCGTTCGTCGTCTCGAACGTGGAGACCGCCGAGCTGATCAAGTACGCCTCGAACGGCTTCCTGGCGACCAAGATCTCGTTCATCAACGAGATCGCCATCCTGTGCGAGAAGCTCGGCGCCGACGTCGAGACCGTCTCCCGCGGCATGGGGCTGGACAACCGGATCGGGCCGAAGTTCCTCCAGACCGGCCCGGGGTTCGGCGGCTCCTGCTTCCCCAAGGACACCCAGGCGGTCGCCCAGATCGCCCGCGACCAGGGGCTCAGCTTCCGCATCATCGAGGCGGTGCTCGAGGTCAACGAGGCCACCAAGC
Organism: uncultured Acidobacteriota bacterium; assembly: GCA_963843755.1. GTDB lineage: Bacteria > Acidobacteriota > Thermoanaerobaculia > Multivoradales > DATKCC01 > CAWJLS01. The sequence continues at coordinate 716,686 of CAWJLS010000002.1, read as the reverse complement.
TGCGCATGGTCGACAAGATCGACCAGGCGTTCGACGGGCTCCGTGGGCGCACGGTCGCCATGCTCGGCCTGTCGTTCAAGCCGAACACCGACGACATGCGCGAGTCGCCGGCGATCCCGATCGCCCGCGGCCTGATCGAGCGCGGCGCCACCGTCCGGGCGTTCGATCCGGCGGCGATGGAGGAGGCGAAGAAGGAGCTGCCCGACCTCGTCTACTGCGACAACGCCTACGACGCGGCCGAGGGCGCCGACGGGGTGGCGATCCTCACCGAGTGGAACCAGTTCCGCAGCCTGGAGTGGGGCCGCCTGCGGACGCTCCTCTCCCGCCCCCTGGTGGTCGACCTGCGCAACCTGTACGACCCCGAGCGGATGGCCGAAGCCGGATACCGCTACGTCTCCATCGGGCGCCCCGACTCGGTCGAATCGGCCGGGAAAGCCCACGGATGACCACCTCCCTCGTCACCGGCGGCGCCGGCTTCCTCGGCTCTCACCTGTGCGACCGGCTGACCCGGGAGGGGCACCGGGTGCTGTGCGTCGACAACCTGGTGACCGGCAAGCGGTCGAACCTGGCCCACCTCCTCGACCGGCCCGAAGCGGCCGAAGCGGGCGAGAGCACCGGCTTCCGGTTCATCGAGCACGACATCTCGACCCCCCTGTGGATCGACGAGCCGGTGGACCAGGTGCTCCACTTCGCCTCGCCGGCGTCGCCGATCGACTACCTGGAGCTGCCGATCCAGACCCTCAAGGTCGGCTCCCTCGGCACCCACAACAGCCTCGGCCTGGCCAAGGAGAAGGGCGCCCGGTTCCTGCTCGCCTCGACCTCCGAGGTCTACGGCGACCCCCTGGTCCACCCCCAGTCGGAGGAGTACTGGGGCAACGTCAATCCGGTCGGCCCCCGCGGCGTCTACGACGAGGCCAAGCGGTTCGCCGAGGCGATGGCGATGGCCTACCACCGGGTCCACGGGCTGGAGGTGCGGATCGTGCGCATCTTCAACACCTACGGCCCGCGCATGCGCCCGCGGGACGGCCGGGTGGTGCCCGCCTTCGTCCAGCAGGCGATCCAGGGAGAGCCGCTGAGCATCTTCGGCGACGGCAGCCAGACCCGCTCGTTCTGCTACGTCTCGGACCTGATCGACGGCATCGTGCGGCTGCTGAGGAGCGACGTCGAGGAGCCGGTGAACATCGGCAACCCGACCGAGATGACCATCCGCGAGTTCGCCGAGACCGTCATCCGGGTCACCGGCAGCACCAGCACCCTCTCGTTTCACCCGCTACCGGTCGACGATCCGAAGGTCCGCCAGCCGGACATCACCCGTGCCCGCACCCGGCTCGGCTGGGAGCCGCGGGTGGCGCTGGAAGAGGGCCTCGAGAGCACCGTCGCCTACTTCCGGAGCCTCCTGTCCGAGCAGACCGACGGGACGACGGACTGCTAGACTCCGCTCATGCCCGAGACCGTGGAGTGCAGCCGCTGCGGCCAGACCGGCCCGGCCCTCGACCGGCCGCCGTATCCGGGTGAGCTGGGCCGCCAGCTCGTCGCCAACGCCTGTGCCGACTGCTGGACGGAGTGGCAGAAGATGGAGGTCATGGTGATCAACGAGCTGCGCCTCGACTTCATGGACCCGAAGTCGATGGACGTGCTCGCCCAGCAGATCCGGGACTTCTTCTACCTGCCCGCGCCCGGCGCCGCCGACGAGAAGAGCGGCGAGACGGAACCCTCCGGCGAGTCAGGCCGCTAGCCGCGCAGCCGATCGGAAGACGGACGGCGGACGGCGGCTCCCGCTCCCGTTCACTCGCACTCCCGTCCTCCAGCGACCCGGCCCGACCCCGTCGAGCAACCGACCGACTCCGCGCCTCCACCGACCCCTTCCCGGACGACCTCCCGTGGCGATCGACCCAGAGCTCCAGCAGGGCCTCGACGCCTACCGGGCGGCCCGGTACCACGCGGCCCACGCCGCCTGGGAGCACGCCGCCGCCCGAACCTCCGGCGACCGCCACGGCCTACTGTCGGCGCTCGCCGACCTCGCCGGCGCCCTGGAGCGGGAAGACCTGGGGCGGGAGCAGACCGCCGCCGAGCTGCTGGCCGACCTCCGTGACCGCCTCGGCGCGCTGCCCGACCGGGTCCTGGGGGTGGACGTCGACCGGCTGCGGGCGGCGATCCCGGCCGACCCGGCCGACGCCCTGACCTCGCCGCCCGAGATCCCCGCCGCCCGCGCCGTTCCGCGCTGGGTCGTCTGGCGGTTCGTGCTGCTGGTCGCCCTGATCGCCGCCGGCGTGGCGGTGCTCCACCTCACCCCCCTGGGCGCGCGGCTCAACGAGCTCCTGGACCAGGAGCGGCTGACCGAGCTCCGCGCCAGCCTCCGCTCCCACTGGTGGACCGCGCCGGCGCTGATCCTCGCCTACGCCGTCCTGGCGCCCCTCGGCGCGCCGGTGAGCCCGCTGATGCTCGCCGGCGGCGCGATCTTCGGCATCGTCGTCGGCTCGGCGCTCAACATCGTCGGCACCTTCCTGGGCGCCGCCGCGAGCTTCTACCTGGCGCGCTCCCTCGGCCGCGACTTCGTCACCCACGTGCTCGGCGAACGGCTCCAACGGGTCGAGAGGATGATCGCGCGGCGAGGCTTCTGGACCTGGGTGCGCATCCGCTTCGTGCCGATCCCGTTCCCGGTGGTCAACTACGGCGCGGCGCTCTCGGGCGTGCCGGCGGCGCTCTTCCTCATCGCCACCGGCATCGGGCTGATCCCGGCCAACATCGTCTTCACCTACTTCGCGGCCGCGATGATCGACGCGGTCGGCGGCGACCGGACCGCCATCCTGCTGCGCATGGGGGTGGCGGTGGTCGGGCTGCTGACCCTGTCGTTCCTGCCCAACCTGCTGGGCAAGCTGAGCAGGCGACGGCGCTACCGGGAGATCCGGGAGCGGCGGCGGCGGCTGGGAAGGTAACCGGATCTCCCCCCAATCCCTGACGTCCCCTCACCCAGCTCACCAAGACGGCCGGCGAGAGCCGGCCTGGGCGGAGGGAAAGGGACGCCCCCGCCCGAGGGCGGCGGTGGGGAGCCGCTGGCCTATTCGAGCGCTTCGTCGACCTGGGCGATGTCGAGCAGGAGGGCCTGGCCGGCGACGGCACCGGCGGCCTCGGGGTCGAACTCGTACTCGCGGATGACCCGGCGGAAGACCTCTTTGAGCGCCCGGGCGCCGAGACGCGGCTCGCGGGCGGCCTCCTCGGCGATCCGCCGCACCGCGTCCGGTGAGAGGGTCAGGCGCACCCCGCGGCTGGCGAAGTAGGACTTGCTCTGGCGCAGGCCCGACTCCGGACTCTCGAGGAAGATCTTGATCAGGTTGTCGACCCCCAGGTCTTCGAGCAGCACCACCGCGTCGAACCGGGACAGGAACTGGGGCGTCATGCCGTAATCGAACAGGTCGCCGTTCTTGAGCCAGTCGCGCAGCCGGAACACCACCCGCTGGCGCACCTGGCCGCCCTCGACCACCGTGGTCGGCTGGAGGGCCCCCTTGTCGCGACCGATGGTCACCCGGTCGTAGACCGCATCGAAGAGCCCCTCGAAGGCGCCGGCGCAGACGAACAGCAGCTCGTGGGAGTCGAAGCGCGTGGTGCCGCCGCCCGCCCACGCCGGCAGCTCGACCGGCACCGCCTCGTTCTCGATCAGGGTGAGCAGGGCCTCCTGGGCGCGGATGCCCTCGACGTTCGGCCGGTCGCCGACCATCGAGCGGATCTTGTCCACCTCGTCGACGAAGACCAGGCCGCGGGCGGCCCGGGCGAAGGCCAGCTCCGGGTTCTTGTCCACCACCTCGGGGCCGAGCTCGCGCCGCGCCTCGTCGAGCAGGCGGCTGATGATCGCCTGCCCCGGGCGCCCCTGGCGGGCCTCCTCACCGAGGACGTTGGCGTGCACCCGGATCACCGTCGACCGTTCGGCCAGGTCGGGGCGCTCGTCCAGGTAGGCCTCCACCGCCCGCATCAGGGTCGTCTTGCCGGTGCCAGAGGCGCCGATCATCAGGATGTTGCCGGTGGCGGCGCCCGCCAGGTACTTGGCCAGGGCGATCGCCATCTCGCGGATCGCCCGGTGCTGGCCGATCACCCGGCGGCTGAGGGCCTCGGCGATCTCGACCGGCGTGGGGAGGGCTCGCTCGCCCCCGGCGGTCGACGAGGACGAGGGGCGGACGGAGGACGGGGTTTCGGTTTCCGACATGGGCCGATCCTTACACAGTCTCCTGAGGGGGGCTGGCCGCGCGACCGTGCGGCACGGCGCATCGCGGAGCCATCGGGGAACAGCTCGGACAGCAGGGTCGTCTCGGGTCGTTCTCCTGCATTTTGCGTCCACGCTTTCCCGAACGGTTTACGATCCCCTGGAAACGATCGTCACACTCCGCGCTCGCCTCGCGGCGGTTCTCGTGGCCGCCCTCGTCGCCGGTGCTGCCAGGGACGTGGCTCGAAGACCCGGAGATCCCCGGCTACCGCGTCGAGCCGAGGGTCCAGGAAGACGCGAGCCCTTCGATCCTCGGTGACGCCGAGACCGCCTGCATCCTGGAGACGACCTGTGTCCCGGGCGCCGTTGTCGCGAGCCGGAGCTTCGGATACATTGACCGGTACTCATGGTCCGCCGCATCCCTAGCCGTCCGTCCCGCTCGTTCCGCCCGGCCTGGTCGTCCCGTTCGTCCCTCTCGTCCCGTGAGGGCCGCCGGGTCCATCGGGGACATCGGAGACATCGGAGACATCGGAGACATCGGAGGTCACTCGCGCGCTTCGCGGGCGTCCTTCCCCTCGTCCCCCTCGTCGCCGCCCTGTCGCTCGGTCTCGCCGGACCGTCCCGGCCGGCGAACGCAGCCCCCCAGTCGCCGAACGCGACCCTCGACCGGGCCCAGTCGCTGCTCGACCAGGGCGATGCCGACGGGGCCCTCGCCCTGCTCGGCTCTCTCCCCCGTGAGCGCTCCGGCAAGGCCCGCGCCCTGCTGCTGCGCTCGACGGCCGAGTTCATGCTCGGCCACCAGGACGAGGGCCGGGCCGACCTCGACCGCTCGCTCGAGCTCGACCCGGACCAGCGCCAGGGGTGGCTCAACCGGGCGGGCCTCGACATCGCGGGGCAGGACTACGACGCGGCCCTCGACGCCCTGGAGCACGCCCGGCGCCTCGACCCGAACGCCGAGGACAACCACCTCAACCTGGGCGCCGTCCTCCTGCTCCAGGGCAAGATCAGCGAGGCCACCGAGCACTTCGAGCGCTACCTGGAGGCGGCCGGCGACCGCCCGGACGCCTACTTCCTGGTGGCCAAGAACTACGCCGGCCGGGGCTACGCCCGCCTGGCGGTGGAGAACCTCCGCCACGCCGTCGACCTGGACGAGCGCTACCGCCTGCTCGCCCGCACCGATCCGGCGTTCGGACCGATCGCCGAGAGCCCGGAGCTCTCCGCGCTCCTCGAGACCGACAGCTACACGCCGCCCGCCGGGTACCGCCAGGCGGCCCAGCAGTTCGACGCGAAGTACGACGGCGGCAACGGGCCGCTGCTGTCGGCGGTGCTGGCCGCCCTGCGCACCCTGAGCGAGCCGTTCGATCCGCGGGTCGAGGTCGCCCCGGGCTGGGCCGTGATCCACGGCGACCGGCTGCGGGTGAAGATCTCACCCGGCCCGAGCCCGGCGCCGGGTCAGGGGAAGAGCCAGGGTCGCGGTGAGGGTGCGAGCGCGACGGTTCACCTGTCCGCGGCGCCCGACGCGTTCGCCCCGGAGGCGTGGACCCAGCGCACCGACGAGATTTTCCGGGAGATCAGGATCCTCCTGGTGGAGCGGCGGCCCACTCCGGGGGCAGCTCGGTAACCGAGCGCCGGCCCTGGTGCCCTGGTATGGTCGCCCGGGTCCCGCTAAACTAGTCCGACTCGCATCCGATCGATGATCTGATCACGGCCATCCGAGACGCCATGTCACGAATCAAGCTAAATTCTCCCCGCCTCCTCGCTATTGTCGGTGCTCTGCTGGTAGCCAACAGCGCCTACCTGGCCGCCGCCGGCGATCCCTGGATGTTCTACTTCGCCAGCTTGCTGGCTCACTTGGGGTTGGGACTGCTCGCGGCGGTGCTCTTCCTGCCCTGGTGGTGGCGGCGCAAGGGCCGTCCGCTGGTGATGGCGGGAGGCGTCCTGCTACTGCTCTCCGCCGCGGTCGCCGTGGTGCTGTTGGCGGTCGGCAACGAGCGGCCCACCTACTGGATGGTGCCGGTCCACACCTGGATCGCCGTCGCCGGCCTCGCCGCCCTGGTGGCCGACGGCCTGCGCCGGGCCGCCAGCGCCTCCTCCGCCCGCCGGGGCTGGACGCTGGCCGCGCTCGCCCTCGCGGCGGCCATCGTGCTGCCGGCCGGGGCGCTCTACTGGCAGCACACCCATCCGGACCCGACCAACTTCGTGTCCAACCCGCCGGCACCGCTGACCATGAACGACGAGGCCATGGGCGGCCCGGACGGGCCGTTCTTCCCGTCGTCGGTGTCGAACGAGCACGAGGGGCTGGTGCCGTCGTCGATCTACCTCGACCCGCAGAGCTGCGGCCGCTCCGGCTGCCACGTCGACGTGCTCAAGCAGTGGGAGAGCTCGGTCCACCACCGGGGCAGCTTCAACAACCAGTGGTACCGCAAGGCGATCGTGGAGATGCAGCAGACCGCCGGCATCACGTCGTCGAAGTGGTGCGGTGGCTGCCACGACCCGGCGCTGCTCCAGTCCGGCCTGATGGACCGGCCGATCCAGGAGGTCGTCCACACCGAGGAGGCCCAGGCCGGCATCACCTGCACCGCCTGCCACATGATCACCCAGGTCGAGAGCACCATGGGCAACGGGGACTACAAGATCCACATCCCCGCCCTCCACGACCTGGCGACGAGCGACAACCCGCTGCTCAGCGGCGTCCACGACTTCCTCGTCCGCATGGACCCGGAGCCGCACCGGCGCACCTTCATCAAGACCTTCTTCCGCGGCGTCGACTCGCCGGCCCTGTGCTCTGCCTGCCACAAGGTGCACCTGGACAAGCCGGTCAACCACTACCGCTGGATCCGGGGCTTCAACGAGTACGACAACTGGCAGGCGAGCGGCGTCTCCGGCTACGGTGCGCGCTCGTTCTACTACCCGCCGTCGCCCAAGAACTGCATCGACTGCCACATGCCGAAGGTGCCGTCCGACGACCCGGCGTCCAAGGACGGCATGATCCGCTCGCACCGGTTCGCCGTCGCCAACACGGCGCTGCCGACCGCCTACAAGGACGACGAGCAGCTCCAGCAGGTGATCGGCTTCCTCCAGGCCCGCCAGGTGACGGTCGACATCTTCGCCATGACCGAGGGCCGGGAGCAGGCCAAGGAGTCCACCGGTCTCGCCACCGAGGGGCCGGCGCTGTCGACCAGCTTCGCCGTCGGCGAGGAGTCGGGCATGGCCGTCGGCACCGGCGCCGCCGCCACGACCGGACCGGAGGAGACGGTCTACGCGCCGCTCGACCGGATTCCGGCCACCGTGCGCCGGGGCGAGTCGACCCGCATCGACGTCGTCGTGCGCACCCGCGGCGTCGGCCACTTCTTCCCGGGCGGCACCGTCGACGCCTACGACTGCTGGCTCGAGCTGCGGGCGGTCGATTCCGCCGGCAAGACGATCTACTGGAGCGGCATGGCGGACGAGAACAGCCCGGTCGATCCCGGCGCCCACTTCTACCGCGCGCTGATGATCGATGAGCACGGCAACCCGATCGACAAGCGCAACGCCTACCAGACCCGGGCGCTCGTCTACGTCCGGCTGATCCCGCCGGGGGCGGCCGACACGGTGCACTTCCGGATGAAGGTGCCCGAAGACGCGGTGGGCGACATCACGCTCACGGCGCGGCTCAACTACCGCAAGTTCTCCTGGTACAACACCCACTTCGCCTACGCCGGCGAGCCCGCCCCGCCGCCGCCGGGCGTCGACCCGAAGTCGCTCTACAACGAGCATTTCGACGATCGCGAGTGGGTGATGACGGGAGACACTTCAGACGTCTCGGGCCCGACCAAGGAGGTCCCGACCCTGCCGATCGTGGTCATGGCCGAGGACAAGAAGACGCTGAACGTGGTCGACCCCGGCCAGCCGCTGCCCGACATGAGCCAGCCCGCGACCGACCCGTCGGTCGACCGGGAGCGCTGGAACGACTACGGCATCGGCCTCTTCCTCCAGGGTGACCTGAAGGCCGCCCGGAAGGCGTTCGAGCAGGTCACCGAGCTCGAGCCGGACTATGTCGACGGCTGGGTCAACCTGGGCCGCGTGGCGGTCGCCGAGGGGGCGCTCGACGAGGCCACCCGGGTGCTCGACAAGGCGCTCGAGATCGATCCGAACCTGGCCCGTGCCCACTTCTTCCGCGGCCTGGTCGACAAGGAGAACGGCCGGTACGACGAGGCCTTGGAGCACCTCCAGGCCGCGGCGGAGCAGTACCCGAAGGACCGCGTGGTGCGCAACCAGATGGCCCGGATCTACTTCCTGGAGCGCAACTACCAGGCCGCGGTCGACCAGCTCGACCACGTCTTCGCCATCGACCCGGAGGACCTGATGGGCCACTACACGGCCATGCTCGCCTACCGGGGCCTGGGCGACATGGAGCAGTCCAAGCGCCACCAGCAGCTCTACGAGCGGTTCAAGGCCTACGAGCCGTCCCAGGAGCTGACCCGCGACTACCGCGAGGAGCACCCCCACGACAACAACGAGCGCCAGGCGGTCCACGAGCACGACGGCGTCAGCCGCAAGGCGATCGATGCGTTCCTCGAGCACCACGACGGCCCGGATACGATCGGCACGCCCGCCGGCGGATGAGCCCCGTGATGCGGCACGTCCGGAAACCCGAGACCGACCAGCAGCGAAAGCGATGATGATGCGACGCGCACTCCCCACCGTCCTCCTCCGCCTCCTCCCAGCCACCCTCCTGCTCCTGGCCGGCGCGGCCGTCCCGGCCGCCGCCGACGACGGGGCCCAGTTCGTCGACGTGACGGCGGCCTCCGGGGTCGACTTCACCCACCAGACCGGCGGCTTCGGCAAGAAGTGGCTGCCCGAGACCATGGGCTCGGGCGTCGTCGTCTTCGATGCCGACGGCGACGGGCGGCTCGACCTGCTGTTCCTGAACGGCCGCGACTTCCCCGGCGCCAAGGGCTCGCCCGGCCGCTCCGCGACCCAGAAGCTCTACCTCAACCGCTCCGAGAAGGGCGGCCCGATCCGCTTCCTTGACGGCACCGCCGGCAGCGGCCTCGGGCTCCACGCCTACTGCATGGGCGGGGCCGCCGGCGACCTGGACAAGGACGGCGACGCCGACCTCTACATCTCCTGCCTCGGCCAGGACCACCTGTTCGAGAACCGGGGCGGCAAGTTCGTCGACATCAGCCGGCAGGCGGGGCTGACCCAGGACTACGAGTTCGGCGTCTCCGTGGCGATGCTCGACGCCGACCACGACGGCCGGCTCGACATCTACGCCACCCGCTACGTCACCTGGACGGAGAAGAACGACCTGTTCTGCACCCTCGACGGCGAGTCCAAGGCCTACTGCACGCCGGAGTCCTACGAGGGGGCGTCGCCGCGCTTCTACAAGAACGTCTCGGAGGGCGGCACCATCAAGCTCGAGGACCGGACCAAGGAGGCGGGGCTCTACAAGCCGACCGCCAAGTCGCTCGGCGTCACCGTGCTCGACCTGGACGGCGACGGCTGGGAGGACATGGCGGTGGCCAACGACACCCAGCCGAACCTGCTCTACCGCAACAAGGGCAAGGGCGTGTTCGAGGAGATCGGGGTCGCCTCCGGCATGGCGTTCTCCGAGGCCGGCGTCGCCCGCGGCGGCATGGGCATCGACGCCGCCGACTACGACCACAGCGGCCGGCCGTCGATCGTCATCGGCAACTTCGCCAACGAGATGGTCGCCCTCTACAGGAACGAGGGCAACCAGCTCTTCGTCGACGTCGCCCCGACCTCCCACGTCGGGCGCAAGACCCTGCTCAACCTGACCTTCGGCGCGTTCTACTTCGACTACGACCTGGACGGCTGGCTCGACCTGTTCCTGGCCAACGGCCACCTGGACCCCGACGTCGAGCGCATCCAGCCGCGGGTCACCTACGCCCAGCCGGCCCAGCTCTTCCACAACGAGGGCAAGGGGCGCTTCGTCGAGGTCGAAGGCGACGGGATCTCCGCCCTCGCCTCACCGCCCCGGGTCGCCCGCGGCGCCGCCTGGGGAGACTTCGACCGGGACGGCGACCCGGACATCGTGCTGACCACCAACGGCGGCAAGGCGGCCGTGTTCGAGAACCGGTCGAAAGAGGGCCACTGGCTCCAGCTCGACCTCCACGGCACGAAGAGCGACCGCCAGGGCATCGGCTCGCGGGTCGAGGTGACCGTCGGCGGCGAGACCCAGCGCTGGCTGGTCCGGGCCGGCGGCAGCTACCTGTCCCAGAGCCAGGTCGACCCGCTCATCGGCCTCGGGCCGGCGAAGAAGGCGGACAAGGTCGTCGTCCACTGGCCGTCCGGCGCGGAGCAGACGTTCGACAACGTCGCCGCCGACCAGGTCTTCGACATCACCGAGCCCAAGAAGTAGGACGCTCCAAGAAACCGTACGTCCAAGCACCGACGTAGGGCGGGGGCGTCCCCTTCCCCCCGCGAGGGTGGGAAGGGGATCGAGGGGATGGGGGGAGATCCGGTAGATTGTTCCCTTCCCCCCGGAGGGTGGGAAGGGGATCGAGGGGATGGGGGGAGATCCGGTAGATTGTCCCCTTCCCCCCGGAGGGTGGGAAGGGGATCGAGGGGATAGGGGGAGATCCAGTGGATCATCCAGGTCGATCGGGGCGGCGCGACCGGCGGTCCAAGCCAGCCCACCCCGCCGTCACGACATCGGAGCTTTTCGAAACCTAGCCGGCGTGCTGCCAGCAGTAGTCCGAGCCGGGCTCGGCCGCGCGGGCGCAGCGCTTGCCGCTCTTGGTGTGGCCGGCGCATTGGCGCGGCGCGGCGGCCGGTTCGGCGGGCTCCGGGTCTGCCGCCTCGGGCGCCGCGGTCACCGGCTCGCGATCCTCCGGCGGCGGGGCCCCGCCGGCCTCATCGGCCTCATCGGCCTCATCGGGGCGGACCGGGCGGAAGCTCCGCTCCCCTTCGGCGCGCAGCAGGGCGTAGGCCAGTGCTCCCAGCCCCAGGGTCAGCAGAGCGAAGACGAGTCGTTTGAGAAATCGGGTCATGGTGCTCCGAGTCTACAGCCGGAGCAGCACCGCTCCCCAGTTGAGCCCCGCGCCCAGGGCGGTGAAGGCCACCAGCGAGCCGGGCTCCGCCTTGCCCTCCATCCGCGCCTCGTGGAAGGCGATCGGCAGGGTCGCCGAGGTCGTGTTGCCGTAGCGCTGGATGTTGTTGAACACCCGCTCTTCCGGCACGTCGAGAACCTTGCGCGCCGCCTCGTTGATGCGCAGGTTGGCCTGGTGCATGATGATCAGATCGACATCACCAACGGTGTAGCCGGTCTCCGCCAGCAGCTCGGCGGTCACCTCCGGCATCCGCTGGACCGCCAGCTTGAACACCTGGCGCCCGTCCATGACCGGCACCGTGCCGCCCTGCCGCACCATCTCCTCGGTGATGAACGGCCGGCTGGCCGAGCCGCCGCCCGGAACGTAGAGGATGTCCTTGTGGTTGCCGTCGGCGTAGAGCCGTGAGCCGAGGATACCCTTCTCCTCCCCGCCCCCGTCGCCGGCGCGGAAGACCATCGCCCCGGCGCCGTCCCCGAACAGCACCACCAGGTGGCGGAACCGGGAGTTCCACTCGTACTCCTCCTGGGTCACCTCGCCGCCGTCGAGCAGCACCTCCCAGGTGTTGTCGGTGAACGGCATGAGCGACGTGTGGACGTCGGTGCCGACCAGGAGCACCGTCTTCGCCGCGCCGCTGCCGATCAGGGCGTCGACCAGTTGCAGGCCGTAGGCGAAGCCGGCGCACTGCTGGCGGATGTCGAGGGCCGGCAGGGCGTCGATCCCCAGGCGCTCCTGGATCAGCGGCCCGGTGCCCGGGAAGTAGTGGTCGGGGGTCATGGTCGCGCACACCAGGTAGTCGACCTCGGACGGGTCGATGCCGGCGTCGTCGAGCGCCGCCTTCGCCGCCTCGGTCCCCAGATCGGCCGATCCCGTGCCCCGCTCCACGAAGTACCGGGTGACGATGCCGCTGCGCTCCTGGATCCACTGGTCGTTGGTGTCGAGGATGCGGGCCAGGCGGTGGTTGTCGACGCAGATGGGAGGGACGGCGATACCGCTGCCGGCGAACTGGGCGCGTGGTCGGCTCATGGCTGGACTCTCCTTGGCTGGTTCGATTCGATGGCGGATCGCGGCGCCCGGCCGGGCGGCCGGAGCGCGGGCTCCCTCGGGATCTCAGCGATGCCGGACGCCGGGCCGGGGCGGGGGGCCACCGGGCCGGTACAGCGTCGTCACGTCCCCGACCTTCTGGAACCGGTAGGCGCCGTCCGGAGGCCGTCCGTCGAGGCCCGGTGCTCCGTCGGCGGCGTAGAACCAGACCTCGATCGCCGCACCGGTGCGTCGCGACACCTCATAGTCCGTGCGTGCCGGCTCGCCATAGAGGACATAGATCGTTCCACGCGCCGTCTTGTGACCGGAGACTCCGGCCTCCGTGAACTTGCGATCCGCCTCCTCCGTGCGCCGTTCGAAGGTCGCGCGCACCGGGTTGCCCGGCGTCTGCGGGTCGGGGTCCCGGCGGTCCCAGAAGCTCTCGACGAAGTCCGCGGCGGCGAAGTCGTCGGAGAGCGCCATGAACTGCCGCGCCTCCTCAGGGGTCGCCATCCGGCCGGCTGCACCGACCAGCCACTGGGCGTAGGCCGGGCCGAGCTGGGGGTTGGTCATCGACGCCGCGTTCACCGGGCCGGCGGCGCCCGCGCAGCCGCCCCAGACGGCCAGGCCGATCCCGAGCGCGAGGAGAGCGATCGCCCCCGCCACGGCGGCGGAGGGACTGCGGGGGCTCCGGCCTCGGTCGCTCATGGCATCAGGCCTCTCTGCGCCTCAGCAGGTCGAGGAACTCTTCGCGGACCTCTTTTTGGTAGAAGGTGCCGCGGATCGCCGACGTCACCGTCACCGCGCCCGGCTTCTTGACCCCGCGCATCTCCACGCACAGGTGCCGGGCCTCGACCACCACCATGGCGCCCTGGGGATCGAGCTTCTCCTGGAGGAAGCTGACCACCTGCTCGGTGAGCCGCTCCTGGAGCTGGGGGCGCTTGGCGTAGAACTCCACGATGCGCGCCATCTTGGACAGGCCGATGATCCGGTCCCGCGGGATGTAGGCGATGTGGGCGTGGCCGTAGAACGGCACCAGGTGATGGGAGCACATGGAGTAGAAGGGGATCTCCTTCTCCATGACCATCGCCGCGTACCCCTCGTCGTTGGGGAAGGTGGTGACGTCCGGCTCCGTGCCTTCGAGCAGGCCGTGGAACATCTCCAAATACATCTTCGCGACCCGGATGTCGGTGTCGCGAAGGTTGGCGTCGGTGATGTCGAGGCCGAGCTCGACGAGGAGGTTCCGCACGTGGCCGGCCACCCGCCGGACCTTGTCGCGGGTCGCCGGGTCGAGGCCGGCGAGACGGTCCGAGTCTGAATCGAGGTCGAGGCTCATGGGGGTCTCCCGGCCACCCCGCGGGAGACGGACGGGGAGACCGCCAACGCCCTCGGAGTGAAGAAGCCGTATTCTACAATGTGCGCCGTCATGGTCTCCCGCGCACCGGCCGACGTCCTCGACCCCCGTTTCTACGATCACCTGGGAGAGATCCCCTGGGAGCTGTTCGACGACCGGCTCTACTGGAGCGCCGAGCTGGTCGAGCGCTACGGCCGGGAGTGGGCGGTCGACCTGGTCGGCACCCTCGGCCTGTGGCGGGTCCTCGAGGCCGCCGGTGACGCCGGCGCCACGGCGGCGGCGGCGGTCGCCCGGAGCGAGATCGAGCCGGGGCTCGAGTCCGCGGTCGCCTGGCTGTTCGAGCAGCTCACGGCCGCCGGCCTGCTCTACGCGGTCGGGACGGCCGGCGCGACCGGCGAGCGGCGCTTCCGACCGGCGGCGGCGCTCCGTCCCAGCCAACGCCTGGGCATTCGCGAGGCCACGCTCGACCACCACCCGGACAACGAGCCGTTCCTCGACCTCATCGACGCCGCGGGCGAGGCGCTGCCCCGCATCGCCCGCGGCGAGTGCACCGGCGAGGCGGCTCTGCTCGGCGCCTCGGGGATCGGCCGTTGGGCGCGCTACTTCTCCAACGACAACCCGGTCTACGCGGTCAACAACCGCCTGGCCGCGGTGGCGGCGGCCCACCGGCTGCCGCCGGCGGACGAGGAGGCTCCGGGCGCCGGAGCCCACCTGCTGGAGGTCGGGGCCGGCGCCGGCAGCGGCAGCGCCGCGCTGCTCGAACGGCTCGACGCCTGCGACGCTTTCGGCCGCGTGGCCCGCTTCACGATCACCGAGCCGGCCGCCCTGCTCCGGCGGCGCGCCGGCCGGTCGCTCCCCGAACGGTGGCCGCCGGCCGCGACGGGCGTCGAGCTGACCTTCGGCGACCTGGACATCGACCGGCCGTGGTCGGAGCAGGGGATCGACCCGGGGACGATCGATCTGGTCTACGGGGTCAACGTCTTCCACGTGGCGCGGAACCTGGAGGCGACCCTGCGCGAGGCCCACGCCACCCTCGCCCCCGGCGGCTGGCTGATCGCCGGCGAGTGCCTGCGCCCGCGCCCGGGCCAGCCGGTGGCGGCGGAGCTGCCGTTCCTGCTGCTCGAGGGATTCCGCGAGGTGGAGCTGGACCCGGAGCTCCGGCCTCACCCGGGGTTCATGACCCCGGAGCTGTGGGTCGCCAACCTGGAGCGGGTCGGCTTCGAGACCGTCGAGGTGGTCCCCGACATCCGGGTGCTGCGTGACTTTTATCCGCGGATCACGACCGGCGCCGTGTGCGGGAGGCGCGGATGAGCGTGCCGGAGTTCTCGATCCGCCTGGCCAAGGAGGACTTCAAGTTCTCGGCCGCCCACTTCACCCTCTTCCCCGACGGCTGCGCCGAGCTCCTCCACGGCCACAACTACCGGGTGCGGCTGGAGCTGACCGGCCGCTGCCTCGGGGAGGTCGGGCTGCTGTTCGACGTCAGCCTGATCAAGCGGGCGATCCGCGAGCGCTGCGCCGCCCTCGACGAACGGACCCTGATCCCCACCGGCACCGACCGGCTCACCGTCACCCGGCGGGACGCCACCGTCGAGGTGCGGTTCCGCGACCGCTTCTACTCCTTCCCCATGAGCGACGTGGTCCTGCTCCCCCTGGCCAACATCTCGATCGAGCTCCTGGCGCAAAGGCTGTGGCACGAGCTCGCCCGCACGCTGGCGGACGCCCGGATCGACACGGTCGACCGGCTGACGGTCGAGGTCGAGGAGACCCCGGGGCAGAGCTGCGCCTACTCGGCCGCCGTCGACCGGATCCAGGACATCCCGCGCCAGGTCTGACGCCTAGCCTGCCAGCCGCCGCTCGATCAGCGCCTCGACCTCGCCGTCTTCCGGAAACCGTCGGAGTCGCTTCTTCGAGAAGATCAGCTCGCCGTCGAGCTCGACCTCGAACACACCCCCCGAGCTCTCGATCAGCTCGGGCTCCAGCTCCTGCTCCTGCCGAATCGAGGCCGCCAACCTGGCGGCCGCCGGTCCGTAATTTCACATGCCGCAGTATTCGATCGTCAGCCGACCGGCCATCGGTGCCTGCCTTTCTTGGTCTGAGGGCTCGTTGCGCTGCGCGGTTCCATCGCCTTGACCGTACCGCATGCCGCGGCGGACGGTGAAGATCCCGCGCCCGTATAATCCAGCCATGGCTGAACAGACCCCCCAGCAACGCATCGAATCCGACCTCAAGACGGCCATGAAAGCCGGCCGGAAGGACCAGGTCGGCACGCTCCGCATGCTTCTCGCCGAGATCAAGAACGAGCGCATCCGCCGCGGCGCCGACGTCGACGAGCCCGGCTTCCTCGCCATCCTCCGCAAGATGATCAAGCAGCGCGAGGAGTCCGCCTCCCAGTACGACAAGGGCAACCGGCCGGAGCTCGCCGCCAAGGAGCGCGACGAGGCCGCCTATCTCCAGGAGGAGTACCTGCCCAAGGGGCCGAGCGAGGACGAGATCCGCCGGGCGGTCGAGGCGTTCGTCACCGAGAACGATCTCTCGGGCATGAGCGCCATGGGCCGGATCATGCCGGCCATGATCGAGCGCTTCGAGGGCCTGGCCGACAACGCCGTGGTCAGCAAGGTCGCCCGGGCGGTCCTCCAGGCCCGTGAGTGAGCCGGCTCGTGACTGAGCGTCCCCTGTCCCGGGTCGTCGTCGGCACCGCCGGCCACATCGACCACGGCAAGACCCGGCTGGTCGAAGCCCTCACCGGCATCGACTGCGACCGCTGGGCGGAGGAGAAGGAGCGGGGGATCACCATCGACCTCGGCTTCGCCCACCTGGAGAAGGAGCTCCCCGACGGCGGCACCCTCCAGCTCGGCTTCGTCGACGTCCCCGGCCACGAGAAGTTCCTGCGCAACGCCCTCGCCGGCCTCGGCGGCATCCGCATCATGCTGCTGGTGGTCGCGGCCGACGAAGGGGTCAAGCCCCAGACCCGGGAGCACCTGGCGATCTGCTCCCTGCTCGGCATCCCGGCCGGCCTCGCCGTCCTGACCAAGGCCGACCTGGTGGAGCCGGACCTGCTGGAGCTGGCCCGGCTCGAGGTCGAGGAGTTGCTCGAAGCCTCCCCGTACCGCGACGCCCCGGTGCTCGCCGTCTCGTCGACCACCGGCCAGGGGATCGACGCGCTCGACGCCGAGCTGGTGCGGCTCGCGACCGCCTGGGCGGTCGAGCCCGACCGGCAGCTCCCGGCGCGGTTGCCGATCGACCGGGCGTTCCATCTCAAGGGCCTCGGCGTGATCGTCACCGGCACCCTGGCGAGCGGCGAGATCGCGGTCGGCGACACGCTGGAGATCCTGCCCGGGCCGCCGGCCGCCGCGCCGGCTACCGCCCGCGTGCGGAGCGTCCAGGTCCACGGCGCCTCCCGGGAGCATGCCGTCGCCGGCGAGCGGACCGCGCTCCAGCTCGGCGGCATCGACCTGGCGCAGGTCGAGCGCGGCAGCGAGGCGGTGACGCCCGAGCGCTTCGAGACCACCCGGCGGCTGCTCGCACGGGTCCGGCTGCTGCCCGACGCGCCCGAGCCGTTGAGAGGCTTCACCCCGGTGCGGGTCCACCTGCTCTCCTCCGAGGTCCTGGGCAAGCTCCGGCCGGTGGAGCGGGGAGCCGGCGAGGAGAGCCCCGAGCACGGCAAGAGCGGCCGTGCCCTGCTCGCCCCGGGCGACGAGGGGGTGGTGGAGATCCGCCTGAGCGAGCCGGTGGTGGCGATCCGCGGCGACCGGCTGATCATCCGCCGCCCGTCGCCCGAGCTCACCCTCGGCGGCGGCGAGGTGCTCGACCCCCAGCCCCACGCCCGCCGGCTGCGCGATCTCGAAGCCGCCGCCGGTGCGGACAGCCTGGCGAGCGGCGAGGCGGCGATGGTGCTCCTCCACTGGGCGCGCGAGGCCGGCCCGGCCGGCCTGACGACGGCCCAGGCGGCCCGCCGCCTGGGCGAGCCGCCGGAACGCCCGGACGCGGCGTTGCGCGCTCTGGCCGAGCACGGCAAGCTGCTGGCCGTCCCCCAAGGCGCCGGACAAGGCGCCGGCAAAGGCGGCGGCCGGGACCGGCGCTGGATCGCGCCCGACGCCTACCGCCGGATCGTCGAGCGGGCGCGCTCCGAGGTCGAAGCCTTCTTCGTCCGCGACCGCCTGGCCCGGGGGATGCCGAAGGCCGAGGCGGTCGAGCGGATCTTCCCCGGCCCGGCGGCGGCCCTGGCCGACACCTACCTCTCCTGGCTCGAAAAGCAGGACGTGCTGCGGGTCGCGGGCGACCTGGTCACCCTCCCCGGCCGGGAGGCGGCGCTGACCGACGAGGAGTCCGACCTCGCCAAGGCGGTGCTCGAGCGCTTCGCGGCGGGCGGGCTGACCCCGCCCTCGCCGGCCGAGATCAGCCGGCAGCTCTCCGCCAAGCCCCAGATTCTCGACGGGGTCGTCCGCTACCTGACCGAGCGGGGAAAGCTTGTCCGGTTGCCCGGGGGATTGATCCTCGCCGCCTCGTCGGTCGACGGCCTCCAGCAGGAGCTCGCCGCGACCGGCTGGGAGCGTTTCACCGTCGCCGACTTCAAGGACCGCTTCGGCCTGTCGCGCAAATGGACCATCCCCCTGCTCGAACACCTGGACTCGACCGGCTTCACCCGCCGGCTGGGCGACGAGCGCATGCTCGCCGGCGGCAGATGACCGTGGAGGGGGCGGGGATGGAGCCGTCGGGCCGGACCCGGCATACCCTTTGCAAAATCCCCGGGGCGTGTTGTTCTCCCGGCCGATCGCGGTCGGGGCCCACAGCACCTGGAGGCCGCGGAACGGCGGCTCCCCCCGGTACCCAGTCCCCCGCCGGGCAGCCGTCTCCGCGGCCTCCACTTTTTTCGGTCCTCGCTGTCTTCGACGCCCCCACGCGCGCGTCGACCTGCCCCCTTCACCTGGTCTATACCTGTTGAACGATCGTTCCGTCCCCGGGTAAGAATGGGAACGGAGCGACAACTCGAAGGAACACCCCCATGAAGAGCAAGCACCGCCTCGGCATCGTCCTCCTCGCCGTCTACCTCGTCCTCGTCGGGCTGATCTCTCTGCTCGGACTGCACTTCAACGGGCTGGGACTGCTCCAGGGGCTGCTCGCCCTGGTCGCCGGCATCCTGCTCCTGCTCGGGCAATAGGGCTCGCCAGGGGACCGCTCCGTGGCGCTACCGTCCTTCCTCATCGGGCACGGGCTCTGGCTCGCGCCCCTGCTCATCTTCTGCGCCCGGCTGAGCGACGTCAGCCTGGGGACGTTCCGGATCATCCTGATCTCGCGCGGCATGAGCCGCTGGGCCGCGCTGACCGGCTTCTTCGAGAGCCTGATCTGGTTGCTCGCCCTGTCCCAGGTGTTCCAGCACCTGGACCGGCCGATCAACTACGTCGCCTACGCCGGCGGCTACGGCGCCGGCACCGGGCTCGGCGTGCTGCTCGAGCGGCGGGTCGCCCTCGGCGTGGTGGTGGTGCGGATCATCACCAAAGACGACGCCCGCAGCCTGGTCGACGCGCTGGCGAAGGCGGCGTTCGGGGTGACCCAGGTCGGCGCCCGGGGGATCCAGGGGCGGGTGCGGCTGATCTTCACGGTCGCCAAGCGCAAGAGCCTGCCGCAGATCCTGCGGCTGGTGCGCAACCACAGCCCGAAGGCGTTCATCTCGGTGACCGACGTGCGCTCGGCCGAGGAGGGGTACCTGCCCGCGGCCAACCGCCGCTCTCTCCTCGCCGGCCTGGCCAAGCGCAAGTGAGCGGCGCCTACTTGGCTTCGTACCAGGTCCGGCCCCAGCCGACGTCGACCGCCAGCGGCACGGCCAGCTCGGCCACCCCTTCCATCTCCTGGCGGCAGACGGCCGCGACCTCTTCCACCTCCCCTGCCGGCACCTCGAGCACCAGCTCGTCGTGGACGGTCAGGAGCAGGTGGGAGCCGGGACGCTCCGCCCGCAGCCTGCGGTCGAGCCGGATCATGGCGAGCTTCATCAGGTCGGCCGCGGTGCCCTGGATCGGCGCGTTGATCGCCATGCGCTCGGCGTTCTCGCGCAGCGCCCGGTTCTTGCTCTCGATGTCCGCCAGGTAGCGGACGCGGCCGTAGAGGGTCGCCACCTTGCCCTCGGCGTGGGCCGTCGCCAGGGTCTCTTCCCGGTAGCGTTTGACCTTCGGATAGCGCGCCAAGTAGGCGTCGATGAACTCCTGGGCCTCCGCCCGGCCGATCCCCAGGTTCTGGGCCAGGCCGTAGGCGCTCATGCCGTACATGATGCCGAAGTTGATCGTCTTGGCGGCCCGGCGCTGCTCCGCGCTGACCAGCTCCGGCGCGATGCCGAGGACCGCCGCGGCGGTGGCGGTGTGGATGTCCTCGCCCCGGCGGAACGCCTCGATCAGGGCCTCCTCGCCGGCGATGTGGGCGAGCACGCGGAGCTCCACCTGGCTGTAGTCGGCGGCCAGCAGGACCGACCCCTCCTCGGCGACGAACGCCTTGCGGATGCGCTGGCCGAGCTCGGTGCGAACGGGGATGTTCTGGAGGTTCGGGTTGGCGGAGGACAGCCGGCCGGTCGCCGCCACCGCTTGATAGAAGGTGGTGTGGAGGCGACCGTCCGCGGCCACCAGGGCCGGCAGGGCGTCGACGTAGGTCGACTTGAGCTTGGTCAGCTCCCGGTAGCGCAGGATCAGCACCGGCAGCTCGTAGCCCCGGCGAGCCAGCTCCTCCAGCACGTCGGCGCCGGTCGAGGGGGTCTTGGTCTTCCGGGTGCGCTTGATCACCGGGTAGCCGAGCCGCTCGAACATCACCGCGCCGAGCTGCTGGGAGGAGTTGATGTTGAGCTCCTCGCCGGCGACCGCGTAGATCTGCCCTTCGAGCTGGCCGACCTCGGCGCCCAGCTCCTCGGACATGGCGGCCAGGAACTCCGTGTCGAGGAGCACGCCCCGCTCCTCCATGCCCAGGAGCACGGGCAGGAGCGGCGCCTCGATCTCCTCGTAGACCTTGGCCAGGGCGCCGCCGTCGCCCTCCTCGAGCTCTCGGCGGACGCCCTCGGCCAGACGGTCGAGCAGGTCGATCCGTTCCCCGGCGAAGCGCGCCAGGCGCTCGTCGCCCACCGCCGGCGGCCCCTCCTTGTCCCAGCCCACGTCCTTGCCGGTCAGCGCCCGCCGCCCGAGGCGCTCGAGCGCCATCTCCTCGAAGCTGTGGCCGTGGAGCGCTGGCCGGATGAGGTAGGAGGCGAGCATCGCGTCCACCAGGTGGGCGGAGGTCTCCGGCCCGCCGGGGATCAGGCGGAGGATCTCCTTGAGGTCGTGCCCCACCAGCTCCCACTTCGGCTCGGCCGCGCCGTCCTCGATGTCAGCCCATCGCGCCAAGCTCGCCAGCGCCGCCTCCCGCATCCCGTCCCGCCGGAAGTCGGCGTAGACCGGTGGCCTCTGTCCGGGCTGGCCGACCGCCAACCCCAGGGCCTCGTCCGCGCCGAGCCGTGCCACCAGCACCGGCGAGGCGAAGCCCGCGACCCGCTCGGCCCAGGCGGCGGGGTCGGTGATCTCCTCCCCCTCGACGGCCTCCTCCTCCGCCGCCGCGTCCGCCTTCAGCTCGTCGAGCAGGCTGAAGAACTCCATCGCCGCGAACAGCTCTCGCAGCGCCTCGAGGTCGGGCGGGTCGTGGTGCAGGTCGTCCGGGTCGAAGTCGACGTCCAGGTCGGTGTGGATGGTGACCAGCTCCTTCGACAGCAGCGCCTGGTCCCGGTTCTGCTCCAGCCCTTCGCGGTAGCTCTTGCGGGAGATCGCGCCCGCGTTGTCGAGCAGCGCCTCGAGCGTGCCGTGCTCCTGGATCAGCTTCTGGGCCCCTTTGGCGCCGATCCCGGGGACGCCGGGCACGTTGTCCGCCGTGTCGCCCATCAGCGCCAGGACGTCGACCACCTGCTCCGGCGGCACGCCGAAGTCCTCCTCCACCAGGGCCGGGTCGTAGACCTTGTCGCGGCCGGTGTGCATGAGCGAGACGCGGGGGCCGACGAGCTGCATCAGGTCCTTGTCGGCCGAGACCAGGATCACGTCGTAACCCTCGGCGGAGGCCTTCTTGGCCAGGGTGCCGAGGACGTCGTCCGCCTCGTAGCGCTCCATCTCCAGGATCGGGATCCGGTACGCCTCGAGCGCCTTGCGGATCCATGGGATCTGGGGCCTCAGATCCTCGGGCATCGGCTTGCGGTGGGCCTTGTAGTCCTCGTAGCGCTCCTTGCGTACCGTGTCCGACGAGACGTCCAGGGCGACGCCGATCAGCTCCGGCTGCTCTTCACGGAGGAGCTTCCTGAGCATCTGGACGAAGCCGTAGACCGCGTTGGTCGGCTCGCCGCGGGAGCTCGACAGGTTGCGGATGGCGTAGAACGCCCGGAAGATGTTCGAGTAGCCGTCGATCAGGTAGAGGCGGGGCGTGCGGTCGGTGGTCGTCTCGTCAGCCATGCTGTGGCATTGTAAAGTGCAAGCCACCCAGATGACCGCCGAGAGATCGAGAGGCGGCGTCCCCTTCCCCCCGGAGGGTGGGAAAGGGGTTGAGGAATTGGGGCGAGACAAGGAGACTTCATGGGAATCATCGCCTGGATCGTGCTCGGCCTGATCGCCGGGATCATCGCCAAGATGCTGCTGCCGGGAGAGGACCCGGGCGGCTGCATCGTCACCACGGTGATCGGCATCGTCGGCGCCGTCGTCGGTGGAATGATCTCCACCTACCTCGGCTTTGGCGGAGTTCGGAGCTTCGATCTGCGGAGCATGGCGATCGCGGTCCTGGGCGCGGTGATCTTCCTCGGCCTGATCCGGGTGTTCCGTCCCGGCGGGTCGTCCAAGCGCAAGAGGTGAGCAACCGCGGGCCGGGTCGCCGGTAGAATCGCTTCACCATGCTCCGAATGCTCCGAGCCACCCTCGTCGCCGCTCCTCTCGCCCTGCTCCTGGTCACCGTCTGCGCTCCCGGGGGCGGCCCGAACGGGGCAACCGAGCCCGTCGAGTCGCTGCCGGCGCCGTGGGCCCGTGCCACCCAGCTCCAGAACGTCGGCTTCGCCGCGCTGGAGAACGAGAAGCCGGCCGAGGCGGAGGCCTCGTATCGCGAGCTGGCGGAGCTGGTGCCGGACGACCCGATGCCCTGGGGGAACCTGGCCGTCTGCCTGCTGCGCCAGCAGAAGACCGACGACGCGCTCGCCGCGGTCACCACGGCCCTCGACAAGGAGAAGGCGGTCAGCGACGCCCCGCTGCGCGGCGAGCTGTTCGCCATCAAGGGCGCGATCCTCGACTGGGTGGGCAAGTCCGACGAAGCGCTCGCGGCCTACCGCGACGCCCTCGACGCCGCCCCGGACTCGCCGGAGGTGCTCTACACCCTGTACCGGCAGGCGATCTCCCTGGGCGACGACGAGACCGCCGACCGGGCCCTCGACCACCTGGTCGAGGTGCGGCCGGAGAACTTCGTCGTCCTGATCGAGCACGGCAAGCGGGCGATCCAGGCGAACGACCGGAGCGCGGCCAGCCAGACCTTTCTGCGCATCCGCGAGCTGCTCTGGCAGGCTCCGCCCGTGGCCGGCAAGGCGCTCGACGGCGTGCTCGAGGCCCTCGACCAGGGGGAGACGCCGATCGCCCAGGCCGCCCGGGTACCGGCGGCGCGGCTCGAAAACGTCCTCAAGGTGACCCCCATGTACCGGGAGAGCCTGCGGGCGCTCTCGAGCGGCATCCAGGCGGTGCCGATCCGCCGCTTCGCCACCGCGCCGCCGACCATGGAGCTCGGCAAGCCGCTCGACATCCGGTTCACCGGCGAGCACCTGGCGGACGGGGCGACCGTCGGCGGCGCCCTGGCCCTGGCCGACTTCGACGGCGACGGAGCGACCGACTGGGCGCGGATCATCGAGGGTCCGGACGGAGGCAAGGAGGCCGGACAGGCAGCCCGCCTGGAGGTCCACCTGTCGTCGACCCCCTCGGGCCGGGAGGCGCTGCTCCTGCTCCCCGCACCCGCGGCGACCCGGCTGCTGGCGGTCGACCTGTTCAACGACGGCGGCATCGACCTCCTGGCCTACGGCGCCGACGGCACGGCCTTCTGGAACGGCACCCTGAACGATGGCGCCTACTCCCTGGAGCGCCTCGGCGCGGCGGCTGCCGAGAAGAGTGCGGACAACCAGGCTCCCAAGACCGGGTCCACCGCGCCGACCGGGCCGACCGCGCTGACCGACAAGCCGGACGCCGCCGGCACGGCGGCGACGGTCCTCGACTACGACATCGAGGGCGACCTCGACCTGCTGCTGGGCGGCGGCGGGGCGCCGGTCGAGCTCTACCGCAACAACCTGGAAGGGCCGCTCGAGGCGGTCGGCGCCAAGGTCCTGCCCGACCTCTCCGGGTTCGTCACCGAGGACGCGGTCGCCGCCGACCTGGACCGGGACGGCGACACGGACCTGCTGCTGGCCGGCCACTCAGCAAATGCTTCGAGCGGAGGGGGCGGCCTCCGGCTGCTCGACAATCTGCGTCAGGGGCGCTTCGCCGACCGGACGGAGGAGGCCGGCCTGTCCGGCGCGCCCGCCGCGGTGGCCGTGGTCGCCGCCGACCTGGACAACGACGGCCGGCCGGAGATCGTCACCGCCGGGGACGGGATCGGCGTCTGGATCAACCGGGCGGAGCCCTCCGGAGCGAGCCGGTTCGAGAAGGCCGCCGTCCGGGGCCTGCCGTCGTCGGGTGCACTGCGCGACGTGGTCGCCCTCGACCTGGACAACGACGGCCGCCTCGACCTGGCGGCGGCCGGCCCGGACGGCGTCAGCGCGTTCGGTCAGCAGGTCGCGGCCGCCGGCGTCGGCGCCTTCCGCGCCCTGCCGATCGAGACCGGGGCTGCCGGTTCCGGAGCGGTGTCCGCCGTCGACGGCGCCGACCTGGACGGCGACGGCGACCTGGACCTGCTGGCCGCCGGGCCGCAGGGCCTGGACCGGCTGACCAACCAGGGCGGCGACGCCAACGGCTGGCTCGCGGTCCGCCTGCGCGGCCTGGTCCAGGGCAACAGCAAGAACAACCTGCGCGGCGTCGGCTCGAGCGTCGAGGTCAAGGTCGGCAGCGCCTACCAGTTCCGCGAGCACGACGGGCGAGCGAGCCATTTCGGGCTCGGCCGCCAGGGCACGGCGGACGCGGTGCGCATCGTCTGGACCAACGGCGTGCCCCAGGACCGGGTCGAGGTCTCCGGCAACCAGGCGATCGTCGAGGAGCAGGTGCTCAAGGGGAGCTGCCCGTTCCTCTACACCTACACGGGAGAGGGCGCCGGGACGGGAGCCGGCGGCGGCTCGGGCCAGGGGATCGGCTTCGTTACCGACCTGCTGTGGAACGCCCCCGCCGGCCTGCCGGCGGCGCCGGGCGTCTACGTGCCGGCCGATCCGGACGAGCTGGTCGAGGTGCGCGGCGCCCGCAGTCTGCCGGGCCGCCCCGGGGTCTACGACCTGCGCATCACCGAGGAGCTCTGGGAGGCGGCCTACTTCGACCACGTCCGCCTGTGGGTGGTCGACCACCCGGCGGACGTCGAGGTGGCCTCCAGCCTGCGCATCGTCCCCGGCCCGGTGCCGGCGGCGGAGCGTCCGCCCGGCGACCACCTGCTGGCCGCCCGCGCCGTCCACCCGGTGGTGTCGGCGACCGACGGCCGGGGCCGCGACGTCACCGGCCGGGTCGCCGCCCGGGACGACGTCTACGCCGACGGCTTCACGCCGAGCGCCTACCAGGGGCTGGCCGCCGCGCCGTGGAGCTTCACCTTCGACCTCGGGCCGGAGGCGGCGGCCCGTCCCGGCGGCGGCCCGGTGCGGCTGCTCCTGGACGGCTGGATCTTCCCCGCCGACGCCAGCCTCAACCTCGCCATCGCCCAGCGCGACGACCTCGCCCCCGAGCCGCCGCGGCTGGAGGTCGAGACCGCCGGCGGCTGGCGGGTGCTGATGCCGCACATGGGCCACCCGGCCGGCAAGACCAAGACCATGGTGGTCGACACGCCGCCCCTGCCGGAAGGGGCGCGGCGGCTGCGCATCGTCACCAACCAGTGGATCTCGTGGGACCGGATCGCCTGGAGCCGGGCGCCGGCCGACGACGCGGTGCGGGTCGCCGGACGGCTGCTGCCGACGACGGCGGAGCTGCGCTACCGCGGCTTCTCCAAGGTCGAGCGCAAGGCGCCGAACGGGCCCCACGGCTTCGACTACGCACGGACCTCCACCCGCTCCCCCTGGGAGCCGACCGCCGGCCCGTACACCCGGTACGGCGACGTGCGGGAGCTGCTGGCGCGCTCGGACGACCGGCCGGTGGTGATGGGCTCCGGCGACGAGATCGATCTGCTGTTCGACACGTCGGCGCTGCCCGCGCCGCCCAAGGGCTGGACCCGGACCCTGTTCCTGGAGAGCCACGGCTGGGACAAGGATTTCGACCGCAACACCTACGCGGTCGACCGCGGAAGCCTGCCGTTGCCGTTCCGGGGGATGGGGACCTATGGGCCGACCATGGACGAGTCGGCCGAGCCGGATCGGGGGGACTTCGCCGCCAAGTGGTTGACGCGGGAGTGGCCCGGGCCAGAGGGGGATCGGACGGCCTCCAGAGGGCACTGAGAGGACTGCTACCGAAGAGCCACGGGAAGGTTGAGATCCTTCGGCGAGGGGGTCGCCGGGAGCGGCCGGCCGGGAGGGACTCCAGGGGCCGGCTCGGATGGATGGCTCCGGGGTGGGTTCCTCGCCTGCACGGACGACCGCGACGGGCCGCGCTTCACTCCGGAAGGGTCTCGTGGGCGCGGTCGCCGAGCACCCCTGGAGTCCCTCCCGGCCGGCCGCTCCTCTTGCCCACTGGCTGCTGGCGTACTGACCGTGGGGTTGCCTGGGCGGTCGCTACGGTTCCCCTTTCCGACAGGTCCGAAGGCCAGCACGCCTTCCTACTGTCAATCCGCGCCATCTTTGACGAGGTTAGGACGCGCAGAGTCTAACGACCCCCGCGGGTTCGGCGGAGATGGTATCGGGAGCCCAAACGCCGCCGCGATGCAGGCCTCGAGTGGACACCAAAACAGGACCGCTCAGGACACGGAGACTTCTCCGTCCTTGACTCCCCGAAGCGTCGACTCCCCACTCCTTCACCGGGTCGAGGGTGGACCCACCAGATCACAGAATCCCCCGGAAGTCGCTCTCAGAGGGACCACAGCCCCCACCGGGTCGAGGGTGCAACGAGCGATCGACGGTGGAGCGGCCCGAGGGACCAGGGCAGAGGGCGTCATGGACCGCGCCCGCGGCGGCGTTGACCACCCGACCCCGGACACGCGCGGGCCATGCCGAGCGGCGCGTTGAGCGACCATCCGGCAACGGACGCGCCGCGTCCCGGAGCCCTGGTCCCTCGGGCCGCTCCCGGCGAACCTCCCGCCGAAGCCCACGTCTCAGAGGGCAGTACCGTCCGCCCCCTCAACCCTCCTGCATCAACGCCATCAGATTCCCCTCGGAGTCGCGGAAGAAGCCCATCCAGAGCTCCGACGTCTCGGTCTTCTGGACCAGCTCCGGCTCGCGCTCGATGTGAACCTCGCGCTCCTTCAGGGTCGCCATGGCCGACCGGATGTCGTCGACCCGGAAGTAGAGGATCGACGACGCCCCCGGCTCGGTCCCCTGGGGCAGCGACAGCATCAGCCGGACGCCGTCGCAGTCGAAGAAGGCCATCCCCGGAGCGCTGAAAAGGTGCGTGACGCCGAGGGTGTCGCGGTAGAACGCGGTCGCCCGGTCGACGTCCTCGACGGTGACGGCGATCTGGCCGATCGTGGAGAGATGCAGGTCGGTGGCGGAATCGGACATGGAATCGCTCCTCAGCGGTTGGGGGTCCGGCGGATCGTCCACGGCGCGGCGGGTGAACGGGCGACCCGGGCTCAGTCGAAGAGCTGGGTCAGGGCGATCGTGAGCCCCGCGAACAGGGGCGAGGTCACCGCGTCGCCCGCCTCCAGGCTCGCCTCGGCCTCCCGCCGGAACGCCCCCTGCTCCGTCCGGCGGTAGATCTTCACCGACTCCACCGCCGGATCGACGACCCAGTACTCGCCGACCCCGTGGCGCTCGTAGAGGTGCCGCTTGAGCACCTCGTCGCGGCGCCGGGTCGACTCGGAGACGATCTCCACCACCAGGTCGGGTGCGCCTTCGAGCGACGCCTCGCCGATCCGATCCCGATGCTCACGGGCGACGAACAGGAGGTCCGGCTGGACGACGTCGTGCTCGGAGAGGACCACGTCGGTCGGAGCCGTCAGCACGTGGCCGAGGCTCCGCTCGTGGACGAACGCCCCGAGGATCCGGAAGAGGTTCGAGAGGATGATCTGGTGGCGTGTGCTCGGTGCAGGTGTCACGACATGCTCCCCCTCGAGGAGCTCGTGACGTCTCCCGTCTTCCGGAAAGTGGACGTAGTCCTCATAGGTCAGCTTGATGGGCGCGAAGACGGTGCTCATGGCCGATTCATGCTAGCACGCAGGGGTTTCTGCTCTTTCCGGGGATTCGCTACCGCAGCAGCTCGACCCGCTCGGTGTCCGGGTCGTCCGGGTCGAAGCGGCCGTTGGAGCAGGAGGTGATGAGGAGCTCGGCCTGCGCCAGGTTCTTGATCGCGTGGGCGACCCCGGGCTCGACCGCCAGGAGGACGGCGTCCGGCCCGTCGAAGCGCCGCCGGACCGTCTCGCCCTGCGGCTCTCGCCAGGCGAGCTCCCACGGGCCTGGCGCCCGGATCAGGATCAGCTCGCGCCGCCGCCGGTGGACGTGGTTGCCCCGCACGGCCCCTTGGCGGATCGTCACCAGGTGGATCTCCGCCACGGCGCCGAGCCAGGCCAGGGCTTCGTCCGGGAGGTAGAGGGCGCTGCCCCGGCCGTCGTCCCGGTCGTCGAGTCGGGTGAGGGTTAGCGGCATCGCTTCCTACCCCAGGTCGCCCTCCCGGTGCTCGCCGTAGACCCGGCGGAGCCGGTCGGAGATCTCGCCCAGGGTCGCCTCGGCGCGGACGGCGTCGAGGATCGGCGGCATCAGGTTCTGGTCCTCCCGGGCGGCCGTCTCGAGGGCGTCGAGGGCCTTCTCGGAGCGGCCCGCGCCGCTGGCGTCGCGCCCGGCCCGGAACGCCTCCAGGCGCTCGATCTGGTGTTGCTCGGACGCCGGATCGATGGTCAGGATCTCCTCGGGCGCCTCCTCGTCCTCCCGGTAGACGTTGACCCCGACGACCTTGGCGTCGCCGGTCTCGATCGCCCGCTGGGCCCGGTACGCGGCGTCGGCGATCTCCCGCTGCTGGAAGCCGCGCTCGATGGCGGGGAGCGCTCCCCCCAGCTCGTCGATCTGCTCGATGTACTCGCGCGCCCGGGCGACGATCTGGTCGGTCCACGATTCGATCAGCCAGCTTCCGCCCAGCGGATCGGCGACCTCGGCGACGCCGCTCTCGTGGGCGACCACCTGCTGGGTGCGCAGCGCCAGCCGGGCGTTCTCCTCGGTCGGCAGCCCCAGGGCCTCGTCGAGAGAATTGGTGTGGAGCGACTGGGTGCCGCCACAGACCGCCGCCAGCGCCTGGATGGTGGTGCGGACGACGTTGTTCTTCGGCTGCTGGGCGGTCAGCGTCGAGCCGGCGGTCTGGGTGTGGAAGCGCAGCCAGAGCGAGCGCTCGTTCTTCGGCGCGTGGCGCTCGGTCATCAGCTCGGCCCACAGGCGGCGGGCCGCCCGGAACTTGGCGACCTCTTCGAGGAAGTTGCTGTGGGCGTTGAAGAAGAACGACAGCCGGGGCGCGAAGTCGTCCACGTCGAGCCCCCGGTCGACGGCGGCCTGGACGTAAGCGAGGCCGTTGGCGAGGGTGAAGGCGACCTCCTGGACGGCGGTCGAGCCGGCCTCGCGCATGTGGTAGCCGGAGATCGAGATGGTGTTCCAGCGCGGCACCCGGTCGGCGCAGAAGGCGATGACGTCGGTCACCAGCTTCATCGACGGCCGGGGCGGGTAGATGTAGG
Organism: uncultured Acidobacteriota bacterium; assembly: GCA_963843755.1. Classification (GTDB taxonomy): domain Bacteria; phylum Acidobacteriota; class Thermoanaerobaculia; order Multivoradales; family DATKCC01; genus CAWJLS01. The sequence continues at coordinate 687,126 of CAWJLS010000002.1, read as the reverse complement.
TGCCGCGGGCGGCGTACTCCTTGAGGATGTCGTTCTGGACCGTGCCGCCGACCTTCTCCCAGGCCACCCCCTGCTCCTCGGCCACCACCAGGTAGAGGGCGAGCAGGATGGCGGCGGTGGAGTTGATGGTCATCGAGGTGGTGACCCGGTCGAGCGGGATGCGGTCGAACAGGCGCCGCATGTCGTCGATCGTGTCGATCGCCACACCGACCCGCCCTACCTCGCCGGCGGCCATGGAGTGGTCGGAGTCGTAGCCGATCTGGGTCGGCAGGTCGAACGCCACGGAGAGGCCGGTGGTGCCCTGCTCGAGGAGGTAGCGGTAGCGGCGGTTGGACTCCTCGGCATCGGCGTAGCCGGCGTACTGGCGCATGGTCCAGAGGCGCTTGCGGTACATGTCCGGGTAGAGGCCGCGGGTGAACGGCGGCGCGCCGGGCTCGCCGATCTGGCCGGGGTAGTCGAGGCCGGCCGTGTCGTCCGGGCGATAGGAGGGGCGGATCTCGATGCCGGAGGAGGTTTCGAAGCCGGCGCGGTCCGCGGTGTCCGGGGAGCTGGTCTTGGTGCTGGACATGGACGGATTATAGGGGGCCGGTGGAAGGGAGCAGTCCGTGTCGATGCCTAGTCTGCGAGCGAGGCGACGCCGCCCCGGCGGGCGCGGAGCAGGAGGCGCAGGCGGGTGAGGCGGCCGAGGGTCGGCGGGCGGACGAGGAAGAGGGAGTCGGTGTCTTCGAGCTCGGCCAGCAGGCGGAGGCTCGCCAGCAGCAGGTAGGAGACCGGCTGGCGGTAGGCGGTGGGCAGGTCCGCCAGGGCCTTTCCGATCGCCAGCAGGTCGGGGCGCATGCGCTGGCACTGGCCCCGCACGGCCCGGACGACGGCCCGCAGGTCGGGCTTGGCCGAGCCGACGGCCAGGTCGTCCGCCAGGTCTTCGAGCGACAGGCAGCAGCGGCCGGCCTCCATCTCCGCCCCGAGGCGCTGGATCATCGACAGCCGCAGGAGGGCGCCGGCGAAGCGGGCGACCGCCGGCGGCTGGGGCGCGCCGAGCTGGGCGCAGGCCAGCGCCGCCCCCAGGCGGAGCGCGCTGGCGAAGCCCTCCCGGCGGGTCTCCGGACGTGGCGTCACCGCCCGGCGGCGGGCGGTCGTGGCGATCTCGTCGAGGGCTTCCGGCGGCCAGGGCCGGCGGCGGTGGGCGGTGACCATGCCCACGATCGGGGCCGACATCGGAGTCGGCATCGGGGTCGGCATGGGAGTCAGGCCGGGGGCCGCCTCCGGAGGGGGGTCGGCCTCCAGGCACCGGTCCAGCTCGGCGGCGAGCCGGTCGATGCTGTCGACCCGCGCCGAGCGGTTGGCGCCGTCCTGGCGGCCGTCGCCGCTCCGCGCCCGGTCGAACAGGGCCCCGGCGTAGGCGGTGAGGGCGAGGGCCCGCTCCCGCTCCATGGCGGGGAGCAGGCGCAAGGCGGGGGCGAAGGGGCCGAGCGTATCCTCGGCCGTCTCCGCGTCGCCTCGTGCCATCTCGCTGTCCGCGGGCTCGTCTACATCAACCGCAGCAGCTCGTGCTGCGGCTCGGCCCCCGTCACCTCGGCCTCGTCGGGAGTCAGCGCGACGTTGATCTCCGTGCGCACGCCGAAGTCGCCCGGCAGGTAGATCCCCGGCTCGATCGAGAAGCCGGTCATCGGGATCAGGCGCCGGGTGTCGTGGGTCTCCAGGTTGTCCAGGTTCGCCCCCTGGCCGTGGTCGGAGGTGTCGATCGAGTGCCCCAGGCGGTGGATGAACCGGTCGCCGTAGCCGGCCTCGGCGATGACGTTGCGGGCGGCGTCGTCCATCTCGTAGCCGCGCACGTCCTGCCCCGGATAGCGGCTCCGGACCAGCTCCAGGGCGGCGTCGCGGGCGCGGGTGACGATGTCGAAGATCTTCTGGTGCTTGTCCTCCGGGGAGGGCGCGCAGACGCCGGTCCAGGTGATGTCGGCGTAGATCGAGCCCGGCGCCTTCTCCTTCGCCCACAGGTCGATGAGCAGGAAATGGCCGGGTGCGATGGTCGAGGAGTGGCCGGGACCCGGCTGGTAGTGGGGGTCCGCGGCGTGGGCGTCGATGGCGACGATCGGCGCCGACTCGGTGGTCAGCCCGGCGGCCTCGAACTGCTCGAGGATGAACTGCTGGACGGCGTACTCGTCCGTCGTCTGGCCCGCCGCCAAGGTGTCGCGCACCCGGTCGAAGGCGGCGAGGACGATGCGGTGGAGGTGGGTGTTGGCCCGGCGGTGCCCGTCGAGCTGCTTCGGGCTCCAGGTGGCGGCGAAGCGCTGCACCAGCTCCGCCGAGGACACCAGCTCGCAGCCGCCCGCCTCGAGCAGGTCGGCGGTCCCCAGGTCGAGACGGGAGACGCTCGGCAGGCCGGCCTCGGGGCTGTACTGGACCGCCAGGCGGCCGATCCCCTGGACCAGGCGGGCGACGCCGTCGCGGTGCTCCTGCCAGCGCAGGTAGCGGTCCTTGGCGCCCGGCAGGTGGTCGAGCATGGTCGGCTCCAGGTCGTGCACCAGCTTGCGCGGCTCGCCCGAGCGCGGCACCAGGTAGTAGCACCGGCGGGTGACCAGGTGGTCGCCGGTCAGGCCGAGGAGCGCCAGGCTCACCGGGTCGTTCTGCTGGAAACAGGCGAACAGCCACCCGTCGACGCCTTCGTCGGCGAGGGCCTGCTGGATGGTTTCGATCTGATCGGCGAGCATGGATTCGTCCCTTCTTCGTGGGCTCTCGGTGTGCGTCAGGGCGGCCGGCATCCTATCAACCCGACCCGCTCTCTCCGCGCTCTCGACCCCCGGTGAGGGAGTCGTGCCCCGGTAGTCGTTCAAGTCCTCAGCCAAGCTGGCCGGTGCCCCCTCCCTCCGTGCCGACGCGACAAACCCTGTTTCGAGGAGATACTCCATGGCAAACCCCCTCAAAGGAACGCTCTCCCTGTCAGATCTCCGGCCGGACGAGGACAGCCGCCCGAAGGTCGCCCTCTTCGCGGTCGATGCCGACGGCAAGCTGCTCCACCGCGCCGAGGTCGGCGAGGACGGACGGTTCGAGATCCCCGGTGCCGCGGCGGACAAGGCGGCCCGGATCTACGTCGCACCCGCCGCGGACGACCTGAGCACCATCCCCAAAGAGCAGCTTTCCGCCTACCGGCCGGCCACCCTGCGCGCGATCCTCGAGTCGGGCGGCCTGCTGGACATCGACCGCAGCCGCTGGATCACCTGGCTCGGCATCCGCCGGTGCGTCGGCGGCAAGGTCCGTCACTGCATCCCGTACCCCTGGGTGATCACGGACTTCCTCCGCCTCGCCCAGGCCCCCTCGACCGGCACCGCCCGGACGGCGACGACCGTGACGGCGCTCCCCCGTCTGACCCTGGTCGATCCGATCCGGGTCCAGCCGTCGATCGATCCGACCCTGGTCCTGCGGCGGTGCGAACCGGTCTGCGAGGGCATCGTCGAGGTCTACGAGCGCACCTGCTGCTGCAAGCCGTGGATCGTCCGCGACCCCCGCTTCGACGATCTGATCGTCCACCTCGAGGATCTCGTCCGCGAGCTGCCGCCGCGGCCGCCCCGTCCCGATCCGCCTCCGATCCGTGAGCTGTCGTTCCTCAAGAGCGGCACGCTCGACCCCTTGCGCCTGAACGCGGCCCGCGACCTGGCGGCGCTCCGGGAGCTCGATTCGCTGGCTCAGGTCGAGTACGTCAACGCCCGGCCGTACCTGCTCTGCTTCCGCCGCTGCGGCGAGCCGCGCCGGGTGGGCCAGGGCTTCGTCCACCTCAACGGCGAGTTCACCGTCTGCTGGCAGACCCCCCTCGTCCTGCTCCGCCTCGGCTGCCACCTGGAGTACTCCTTCGTGGTCAAGCAGGTGATCGACGGCCAGGAGGTGACGATCTACGACGGCCTGTCGGCGGGGCGCTGGTTCCACGCCGACGACGACATCGACCTGGTCTCCTACCACCCCGACGCGATCGGCTGCGACCGGCCCGGCATCGAAGACGACGGCACCCGGTTCGCCGTGCTCGAGCGCATCGGCGACACCGACAGCTACAACCTGGACAGCCCGCTGCCGGCGAGCGAAAACAGCGTCAACATGCCGGGACCCAACGGCGGCCTGGCGTTCCCGGTCGCCGGCGACGCGGCGGGTCAGTACCAGAACCGCAACTGGGGCGGCACGCTACCGCTCTACTTCTTCTTCAGCGAGAGCCTGAAGGACGTCGCGACCCGCTACCGGGTGAGCGTCGTCGCCGCCAACCCGGACGGCACGGCCGCCGGCACGCCCAAGCCGCTCAACGGCGCGGTCACCTGGCGCCGCTACGTCACCCCGGCCCCGGGCCAGGTGGCGACGGTCGCGGTCCCGCTGGGGCCGGACGGCGACGGCCTGTTCACGATCCCCTACTTCGCGGACGGGCCGTGGGTCGGCGGGCGCTACCACGCCTACCTGGACACGACCGCCCTCCCCGAAGGTCCCTACCTGGTGATCCTGGAGCTCTTCGGGGCCGCGGGCAATCGGGTGACTCCGACCGCCGACGGCTTCACCTTCCGCCGCTGGGTGGCCAAGGACGCGCCGTTCCCGGCGGTGACCACGAACGCCATGCCCCATCTGTTCTGGTGGGACAACCGGCGCTCGGTGTCCGAGATCACCGGCGTCAGCGGCGGCACCGCGACCGGGACGCCGACCTGCCAGTTCATCGAGGGGACGGCGACGACCCCGATCCGGGTCCACTACCGGGCCTACCACCCGGAGCAGCGCTTCCAGCTCAACCACGTGCTGTACTGGTGGAAGGGGATCGGCAGTGCGCTCCAGAGCTGGCCGCTGGACGATCCGGCGACCGTGCCCAACGAGTCGGTGGTCAACATCGGCCAGTCGGGCTCGCCGGGACAGAGCCAGCCGCTGTCCATCGGCACCCTGCTCGGCACGCAGTCGGCGTGCAGCTTCGGCCTGCGGAGCAGGACCCACGTCAAGACGTTCAACGGCAGCACCACCCTGGACGGCCTGGAAGGGACCGACCAGGCGGCGTTCGCCCTCAGTCAGAGCTGATCGGGGCGGTTCCCCGATGCAGTGGAGCGGGCTCGGCCGGCCACTCTGAGCCGGTCGGGCCCACTCTTTTTCAGTCCTCCCACAGCCCGACCCCCAGCCACATGCGGGCGACACAGCCGCGCTCCCCGGGGCGCTCCTCGAGGGTCACCGTGCCGCCGTGGGCCTCGGCGATCTGGCGCGCCAGAACCAGGCCGATGCCGGAGCCCTGGGGCTTGGTGGTGTAGAACGGCACGAACAGGTTCTCCGGGTTGGACAGCCCCGGGCCGGAGTCCTCGACCCACAGCTCCAGGCCGCCGCCCGCCGGCCGCCAGCCGACGCGCACCGTGCCGTCCGCGCTGCCCTGGGTGCCGGCTTCGCCGTCTCCACGCAGGGCACCGGCTCCACCGGCGCGCGTCCCGGCGGCCTCGAGCGACGCCTCGGCGGCGTTCTGCACCAGGTTGATCAGCGCCTGCTCCACCTGGTCCGGGTCCGCGGGCACCGCCAGGTCCGGACCGGCGACCACGGACACCGGCACCCGCGATTCGAGCGCCGCCACCCGCCGGACGATCGGCGCCACCTCGGTCTCCCGGATGGTCGGCGGCGGCAACCGCGCCAGGCGGGAGTAGGCGGCCAGGAACCGCGACAGGGCCTCCGAGCGCTGGGAGATCATGCGCAGGGCGGAGCGGGCGTCGTCGTCCCAGTCCGCCGGCCGGGGCTCCCGGTCGAGCAGGTTGGCCAGCGTCTCCGCCGTCGACTTGATCGGCGCCAGCGAGTTGTTGAGCTCGTGGCCGAGCACCCGGATCAGCCGCTTCCAGGCCTGGCGCTCCTCCTCGCGCAGCGGCCGGGAGAGGTCGGAGAGGACGATCAGGCGCACCGGCAGGCCGTCCTTGCGGAAGCCGCTCCGGCGCACGTCCCAGCGCGCGGCGCGGCCGGGGAACGCCCGGTCGACCAGCCGGTTGGCCGGCCCGCGGAGGAACTCGTCGAGCCCCAGCCCGGCCGCGCTCCGTCCGAGCAGCCGCGCGGCCGGCGCGGCGAGCAGGCGGGCACCGGCCCGGTTGACCAACTGCAGCACCCCGTCCTGGGAGAAGGCGAACACCGCCACGTCAATGGCGTCGATCACCTTGCGCAGCAGGACCGTCGCCTCCACCGCCCCCAGCCGCTGCTCCCGGACGATGGTGCCGACCGCGTTGACCTCGGTCATCACGTCTTCCATCGAGCCGCCGCCGAAGGTGGTCCGGGCGCGCAGGGAGAAATCGCCCTCGCGCAGCGCCTCGAGCAGGTTGGAGAGGGTGTTCAGGGTGTAGGAGAGGCGGCGGTGGGCGAGGAGCGGCAGGCCGATCGCCGCGGCCGCCAGGACGACGGTCGCGGCGAGTGCCGGCGGCCCCGGATAGCGGAGCCAGAGCAGGGTTGCAGCGACGGTCGCCGCCGGCACGCCGGCGCCGAGCCCCAGGGCCATGAGCCGCCCCTCGAACGACAGCCGCAGCAGGCGCCGGACCCCGGACAGCTCGCCGGGCCGTCCCCCATCGGCCGGCCGGCCCGGGCCGCCCGGGTGCGCCGGGCCGGCACGCTCGGCCGAAGCCGCCCTATTCGCAGAATCCGTAGAGTCCGTAGAACCCGTAGAACCCGCAGAACCCGCAGAACCCGCCGGTCCGGTCCGGAACGGGGTCTGCGGCGGGCGTTCGTCAGCAGTCATGGCGGGTCGCGACGATCACGCCTCGACGTCGTACTTCTCCAGCCGCCGGTAGAGCGCGCTCCGGGAGAGGCCGAGGGCCCGGGCCGCCTCGGTGACGTTGCCGTCGTGGCGCTCGAGCGCCCGCTGGATCATCACCCGCTCCGCCTCCTCCAGGGTCATCTCCTCGAGCCGCGGCGCCACCGACGCGGCGGCGGCGGCGGACAGGCCGAGATCCTCCTCGGCCAGGGTCGCCCCCCGCGCCATCAGGACGCCGCGCTCGACCACGTGGTCGAGCTCCCGCACGTTGCCCGGCCACGGATAGGCGAGGAGCGCCTTCATGGCGTCCGGCTCGAAGCCGTCGAGGCGCTTCCTGTAGCGCTCGGCGTGCCGGGCCAGGAACCGGGCGGCCAGCAGCCCCACGTCCTCGCGCCGATCGCGCAGCGGCGGCAGGTGGATGGTCACCGTGTTGAGGCGGAAGAGGAGATCCTGGCGGAACTGCCCGGCCTCCACCTCCGCCTGGAGGTCGGCGTTGGTCGCCGAGAGGATCCGCACGTCGATCCGCCGGGTCCGGGACGAGCCGACCCGCTCGAGCTCGCCGGTCTCGACGACCCGCAGCAGCTTGGCCTGCTGGGACGGCGTGATGTTGGCGATCTCGTCGAGGAACAGGGTCCCGCGGTGGGCCAGCTCGAAGCGCCCCACCCGCTCCTCCTTGGCGTCGGTGAAGGCACCGCGCACGTGCCCGAACAGCTCGCTCTCGAACACCGTGCCGGAGAGCGCGCCGGTGTTGACCGTCACCAGCGCCTCGCCGGCCCGGGGCGACAGCTCGTGGATCACCTGGGCCATCAGGCTCTTGCCGGTACCGTGCTCGCCGGTGATCAGGACGTTGGCCTCCGACGGCGCGATCCGCTCCACCAGCTCCATCACCGGCCGCATGGCCGCGGACTCGGCCACCAGCCGGCCCGATCGCCCGGCCCCGCCCGCCCCGCCCGGCACCCCTCCCAGCGAAGCCGACCGGTCGAACCCCGGCTCGCGGAGCATCCGGTTCTCGGCCTCCAGGCGCTGCCCCTTGCGCAGGGCGCGGGAAAGCTCCACCTGGGTCGCCAGGATCGACACCAGCCGGGCGTTGTCCCACGGCTTCTCGACGAAATCGCGGGCCCCCCGGCGCATCGCCTCGACCGCCACGTCGACACTCGCCCAGGCGGTCATCACCACCACCGGCAGCGTCGGATCGAGCGCTTTGAGCTTCTCCAACAGGTCCAGCCCTTCCCGGCCGGACGTCGTGTCGCGCGTGTAGTTGAGATCGATCAGAACCGCATCCAGCTCACGGGACGACACCGCCTCCAGGACCAGCGCGGGCGACGTCGCCGTCTCCACCGTGTACCCCTCCCCCTTGAGCAACAGGCGCAAGGCATCGAGGACGTCCTGCTGATCGTCGGCGATGAGAACGCGTGGCGGCAGGCTCGGGCTCATGAGGCGATTCTACGTGGCAAGCAGCCGCCCCCTCGGAGCGACCCCTCCAGCCGGTAGGCCAGACAGCAAAAACGGGCCGCTCCCCAAAAGGAAGCGACCCGCGTTCAAAGCCTTCCCCAGATGTGCCAAGCGAAGCGAAGGCACCCGCACTCGGCGAGCGAAGCGACGCCGCGCCGCCGCCCCCACGACACCTCCTGAGCGGGCTCAGAGTGCGGTAGATCGTGGCACCGCAGCGGAGTGGCGACCGAGGCGTACGTCCGTACGCCGCAGGAAGCCGTGAAGCGAGGACGCCGCGAGATGCCGTGCTCTGGGCCCGCTCAGGCCGTACGCCGCAGGGAGCCGTACCGCGAGGACGCCGCGAGATGTGGTGCTATGAGCGCTCTCAGCTCACCTCATAGCCCGCTTCGCGCAACTCCGCCTCCGCCCGCGCCGCCGCCTCCTGCTCCTCGACCACCCGGCCGTCGAACAGGTGCACTACCCGCTCCGCGTGCTTGGCGTAGCGCGGATCGTGGGTCACGCTGCAGATCGTCGCGCCGTCGGAGTGGAGCTCGTCGAGCAGCCCCATGACCGCGTCGGAGTTCTTCGAGTCGAGGTTTCCGGTCGGCTCGTCGGCGAGCAGGATCGACGGCCGGCCGACCACCGCGCGGGCGACGGCGACACGCTGCTGCTGACCGCCGGAGAGCTGGGACGGATAGTGCTTCGTCCGGTGGGCCATGCCGACCCGCTCCAGGGCCTCGATCGCCCGCTTCTTGCGCTCGCCGGAGGAGACGCCGCGGTAGACCAGCGGCAGCTCGACGTTCTCGAACACCGTCAGGTCGCCGATCAGGTTGAAGGCCTGGAAGATGAAGCCGATCTCACGATTCCTGATCCGGGCGCGGTCGGAGAAGGAGAGGTTGGCCACCTGCTTGCCGTTCAGCCAGTACTCGCCGTCGGTCGGCGTGTCGAGCAGGCCGAGGATCGACAGCAGGGTCGTCTTGCCGCAGCCCGACGGGCCGGCGATCGAGACGTACTCGCCTTCGTTGATCTCCAGGTGGATACTGGACAGCGCGTGGGTCTCGACCTCTTCGGTGAAGAACACCTTGGAAATGCCGTCGAGATGGATCAGGGCTCTGTTGTCGCTCATGGTCGGGTCTCCTGCTTCCTGCGTCAGCCTCGTTTCGGGGAGGGGTCGGTTCGTGATCGCTTCGCGTCACTCTCCGTTACGGTCTCACCCTGGCGGAGGTTTCAGCAGATGTCGGTTTCGCTTCCGCGTATCCTCGCAAATATAGTCCGTTTCGTCCAGGCTACTCGAGACGGATCTTGTCCACGTCGTCGAACTGGGAGGTGTCGGAGAGGATCACCGAATCCCCCTCCTTCAACCCTTCGACGATCTCGATCGTGTCGACGGAGGCGCGGCCGAGCTGCACCGGCACCCGCACCGCCATCTTGCCGTCGTCGGTCAGCTTGAACAGCTCCACTCGGCTGTTGGCCTGGCCGTAGGTGGGCCGGCCGACGTAGAGCACGTCGTCCAGCTTCTCGATCTGAATGGTGCCGTCGACCGACAGGTCGGGCCGCGCCCCCTGGGGCAGCTTCCCGGTCAGCTCGACATCGACGGTGACCGTGCCCTCCTGGACCGCGGGATCGATACGCGAGACCTTGCCGGGGATGACGCCGTTGCGGGTGTCGATCTCGGCCGGCAGGCCGATCTGGATGTCCTTGGCCTGGGTCTCGGCGATGCGCAGCTCGGCCTTGAGCTCGTCCGGCTTCGCGACCCGGGCGCACACGGTGCCGGGCTGGACGCGCTCGCCGACCTCGACGGGCACCTCCTGGAGGACGCCGGAGATGCCGGCGCGCACGGTGAGGGCGTCCAGCTCCTGCTGGCGGAGCCGGAGCAGGGCCTGGGCCTGGGCGAGCTGCGCCCGCTGGGAGTCGAGCCGGGACTCGACCGACTCCTGGGCCTTGTCCAGGCGCTGCTTCTCGAGATCGACCCGCTTCTGGAGCTGCTGCTCGCGGATCCGGCTGGTCTTGAGATCGATCTCCGGGATCAGGCCGTCCTTGTCCAGGGCCTCGTTGGCCTCGACCTGGAGCCGCGCCTCTTCGAAGTCGGACTCGACCTGGGCCGCCTGCGACTTTTGGGTCAGGAGGTCGTTTTCGAGCTGGACCTTGAGGTCGGCGAGCTGAGCCTGGGCGGCCCGGAGGTCCAGGCGGGCGTCCTCGAGGCGCTGCTCGAGCTCCGGGTTGGTGAGCTCGAGGATGACCGTGTCCGGCTCCACCTCGACGCCCGGCTCGAGCAGCCTCTGCTCGACGCGGCCGTCGACCGACGAGGTGATCCAGCGGATCTCCTCGGGCACCAACGAGCCCGGGCCACGGACCCGGCGGACCATGGAGCCGCGCTCCACCTTCTCCACCCAGACGCTCTGGCGCGACACGCTCTTCGCCGCCGGTTCGAGATGCGCGATGGCAAAGGTCAGACCGATCACGGCGGCGGCGATGATCGTTCCCCAGATGATGCGCTTCTGACGGCGCTTCTTCTTGAAGTCCTTCCGTTCGACGTCCATACCCATGGGTGCAAGACTCCTTTCCGCAGCCGGCAAATAGCACCGAGCATGCCAACGGGGGCGGCGGGCGGAAAAGCCCCGCCGCACGGCGGCTGGCGCGCCCGGCCGCGCTCGGTCTATCAGTGCACGCCCGTCCGGTGACGGGACGTGCTGTCCCGGAACCGGACGGGCGTGCCGCGGAGGAGGGGGTCGAGCCCCGGCGGCCGGGTCGGCACCCTACAGTCGGGCGGGCTTCTCCGGCGTCTCCGTCGTCGCGCCGGACGCGGTCGAGGCCCCGTCCGCCTTGGCGTCCGCCCCGGTCGCCCCGGTCGCCGGAGCCTCCGGGGCCTTCTCCGGTTTGGCGTCGCGCACCGCGGTGACGGCGTCGAGGATGCCGGTCGCGGTCTCCTTCGACAGGCGGACGAGGGCCGTCCGGTCGGAGCAGCCGGCCAGGTACGAGCCGTCCGCCGCCGGCGGATAGAGCGACAACGTCACCGGATCGCCCTCCTGGGGCGTCAGCTCCAAGGTCAAGAGCGGCTTGTCGGGCTTGGCGCCGTCCACCACCTCGCCTTCGGCGCCGCTGACCGCGCTCAGCAGATCGCTCGCCTTCTCGAACGGAATGGTGTCGTCGCCCCGCTTCCAGTCGACGCCGTCGCGCCGGAGGTCGAAAGAGGTCGTCCCACGCGTGACGCCGAGACGCTCGATCTGGAACGTCTTGACCGCGGTCCACTCGGGAGAGCGCCAGGCCGCGGCGGACAGGCCGAGGGTCGCGGGCAGGTCGGTGGCGGCGGTGAACACCTGGTCGCCGACCTTGGCGAAGACGGTGGTGGTTCCCGTGCCGGCCCCGGCGGTCGGCGACGAGCCCTGATCCGGCACCGGGTTCCCGAGGTCGAGCCGGAAGGTCTTGCCTCCCTGGAGACTCGCCTCGAGGCTCTGGCGGGGCGGGTCGAGACCCTTCGCGGAGAGATCGGCCCGATCGGCCGCATCGGGCGCATCGGGCGATCCGCCGGCCGGCGGATCGAGGAAGCTCTTGACCCGCAGCGAGACCAGGCCGGAGAGCAGGTCGTCCATCCGTTTCGGGTCGGCGACGTCGGAGACCGGCTGCTCGATCCGGAACTGTTCGTCCCGCCGCGCCAGCACGATCGGCGAGGCCCCGGCGGTTCCGGCGGCCGTCAGGGTCAGCCGCTCGACGGCGTTGCGGGTGGCGGTGAAGACGTCCTTGTCCCGCCAGTCCCCCGGCGCCCGCTGGAGCTGGGAGAGGAACGACCCGGTGGTGACGTAGGTCGTGGCCGGCCCGTCGCCCGCGCTCACCGAGACCAGCACGTCGTCGCTCGTCGGAACGCCGTCGCCTACGCGCAGCGTCCGCTCTCCGCCTCCCTTTCCATCGGTCTCTGCCAGCTTCAGGGTGACCTGGCCGCGCGGCGTGTCGAGGCCGACGGCCGCCGGATCGGCGTCCTCCAGGGTGCGGCTCTGCTCGAGGGCGCCGAGCGCTTCGAGCAGCCGGTCGACCTGGCTGCCGTCGGCGCGCGCCTCGAGCGGCGCGACGATGTGCCAGCTCTTGGCGGCGTCGGCGGACGGCGCGGCGCCCTCTCCTGCCTGGTCGCCGGTCTCTTTCGACCGGCCGGCCCCGGAGGGCTCGGAAGCCCCGGATGGCTTGGCGGCCCCGGATGGCTTGGCGGCCCCGGGCGGTGCGCCCTTCACCATCCGGACGCTCTTGCCCTGCCACTCGACGGTCACCGCGCCCACCTTCTGCGCGTCGATCGGCAGGATCTTCTTGCTCTGCTCGGCCCGCTCCTCGCTCGACGGCAGGTCGCGGTCGACGAACCAGAGGAAGGCCGCGAGGGCGGCGACCAGCGCCGCCAGCACGAGGACGGTGCGCGGCGTCACGACACCCTCCGCCGCCGCGACCAGACCCAGATGCCGGCGACGATCGCCAGGCCGGGCATCAGGATGGTCACCAGGATCACCGACCAACGCAGCACGCTCGGCGTCATCGACAGGCGGACCTGCTCCGGCCGCTTGGGCGGGATGCCCAGCAGGCTCTGGCGATCGACCAGCCAGTTGAAGGCGTTGTTGAGCAGCGTGGCGTTGCCCAGGCCGGGGTTGGTCATCAACAGGCCGGACGCGATGTCCGAGTCGCCGAAGACCACCAGCCGCATGCCGCCGCCGGTCGAGCCGGCGTCGTCCTTCGAGCCGGCATCCGCCGCCTTCGCCGAGCCGTCCTCGTCACCCTGGGCCGACGCCGCGTCCTTCGACGCTCCGTCCTTCGACGCTTCAGGCGCCGACGCCTTCCCTTCGACCGCCACCGCCAGCGGCAGCGGACCGGCCAGGTCGGCCCCGTCGTTCGCCGCCTCCTGGAGGTTCTTGAAATCGGTCTCTCCCCAGGCGTCGGAGCTGGTCCGGAAGAGCTCGGTCGTGGTCGCCCCTGCGGGTGCCGTGCCAGTGCTCACGGAGCGGGCGACGCTCAGGATCACCGGGATCTGCCGCTTGCCCAGGGAGCCGGTCACCGGATGGGACGTGAAGTTGGTGGCGAACAGGGTCTCCGCTCCGTACGCCGGCACCTGGTTGGTCGGATCGAGCACCAGGTCGTCGGCGACGTCGACGCCGTAGCCCTTGAGCCACGGCTCGAGCCCGGTCGGAACCAGGCCGTCGCCGGAGGGCGAGAACACCGGATCGATCATCACCAGCAGCCGGCCGCCGGAGCGCATGTAGCGGTCGAGGACGTCGATCTCCGACGGCAGGAAGGCGTTGGTCGGACCGGCGATGACCACCAGGTCGGTGCCGTCCGGCACGGACGTGGCGGTCCGGCTCTGCCACTCCTGGAGGTCGAAGTTGCCCTCGCCGAGCACGTCGACCAGGCCGGAGAGGTTGCGGTCGGCCGTGCGGTCGAGGGGCAGCTCGCCGTGGCCGGTGGTGAACAGCACCTTGGGCACCTTGCCCGCGCTCAGGGCCGCCAGCGCGTTGGTGAAGAGCTGCTCGCCCTTGAACGCGGAGATCTCCGGCTGACCGCCCTGCTGCATGGAGGAGTAGTCGATGTCCTGGAGCTCGTCGGCGGTCACGGTCCGGCGCGCGTCGCCGGAGGAGAAGACCACGCTCCGCTTGGTCACCCCGTACTGGTCGACCAGCTTCTGCACCTCGGCCGGGTTGCGCTCCGGGTCGAGCCAGCGGATCGACAGGTGGGACGACGCCGCCTCGTAGCGGCTGAGCAGCTCGTGGACCCGGTCGTAGAGATCGCCGCTCGGGGCCATGAACACCACCACGTCGACGTCCCGGCCGGTGTCGTCGAGATGCTGGAGGACGTTCTCGGTCTGCTCTGAGAGGGTGTAGAAGTCGCTCTGGGTCCAGTCGAAGCGGTGGTGGTACTTCCACCCGACGTAGTTGACCAGCACGACCAGGGCGGCGACCAGGATCACCCCGGCGCCGAGCAGGGAGCCGCGGACGACCGCGCCGCGGGGACCGCCCTTGGGCGCGGTCCCGTCGCGTTCGGTCAGCTCCTCGGCGCTTCGGGTCACCTCGTTCTTCTCGGACATGGCGCTACCTCCACTTCCGGGCTTCGAGCGCCCGCGCGGTCAGGAACAGGAAGAACAGGGTGGAGGTGACGTAGAACACCAGCCGTCGCGTGTCGACGACCCCCTTGGCGAATTCCTCCATGTGCTGCGGGATGCTGAGATAGGCTAGGGCGTCCTTGAGCGCCGGCGCGTTCGCCAGGTACTGGACCAGCGAGAAGGCGAACAGCCCGAGCAGGATGGCGAAGGCCATGACCGCGGCGATGATCTGGTTCGAGGTCATCGCCGAAGCGAAGGTGCCGACCGCCAGGAAGAGCGCCCCGACCAGCAGGATCCCCAGGTAGCCCGAGGCGACCACACCCCAGTCGATCTCACTGTTGTAGGCCACGATGCCGGCGTAGGCCAGGGTGGGCAGCCACAGGAACGCGTAGAAGGCGAGCGCCGCCAGGTACTTGCCGGCCACCACCTGGCCCTCGCTCACCGGCGCTGTCATGAGCACCTCGATCGAGCCGCTCCGCCGCTCCTCGGCCAGCAGGCGCATGGTCAGGACCGGCGCGGCGAAGACCACCACCAGCCAGAAGAAGAAGGTGCCGCCGAAGAACAGGTCGAGCGGCCGTCCCGCCGGGCTCATCGGGTCGTTCAGGAAGGACAGGATGAGGGCGAAGACGATGCCGTTGACCACCAGCAGGAAGCACAGCACCACGTAGGCCAGGGGCGAGTAGAAGTACGCCTTGAGCTCCCGCTGGAGGGTCGCCAGAATGCCGTTCATCGCTCCACCTCCCGGTCGTCGGTTCCGTCGGTCTCGTCGGCCTCGTCGGCCTCCTCATGCGCGTCCGGCGCCCCGTCTCCTCCGGGGAAGCCCTCGCCCACGTCGTCGGCTTCGTCAGCCCCCCCGTCGAACGCGGCCGGCTCCTGCCCGGACTCCGGACCGGACGGGGCCGCACCGGCTCGCCGGCCGGCGGCCCGGTCCGCCTCGTGGGTGGTCAGGCGGATGAAGACGTCCTCGAGAGACGCCCGCTCCTCCTCCAGCCCGAGCAGCACCCAGCCGTGCTCGACGGCGGTGTGGAAGATCGCCTCGCGCGGATCGGCGCCGGTCTCGCCTTCGACCAGCAGCCGCTCCGGGCTCACCGGATCGGGCCGGACGCCGACGACGCCGTCGAGGGCGGCGAGCGCCTCCGCGGCGCCGTCCGGCCCGCCCTTGAGCTCGACCCGCAGGATCGGGCTGCCCTGGAGCCGGGTCCGGAGGTCCTCCGGCGTGCCCTCGCCGACGATCCGTCCGCGATCGATGATCAGCACCCGGTCGCAGATCAGCTCCACCTCCGGCAGGATGTGGGTCGACAGCAGCAGGGCGCGCTCCTGGCCGAGCTCGCGGATCAGGTCGCGGATGGCGATGATCTGTTTCGGGTCGAGCCCGACGGTGGGCTCATCCAGCACCAGCACCCGGGGGTCGTGGAGGATCGCCTGGGCCAGGCCGACGCGCTGGCGATAGCCCTTCGACAGGGTGCCGATGGTCTTGCGGCGCACGTCGTCGATCAGGCAGCGCTCCAGGCTCTCGCCGATCGCCCGGCGGGCGGTGGCCCGGTCGAGCCCCTCGAGGCGCGCCCGGTAGGACAGGTACTCCTCGACCCGCATCTCCGGGTAGAGGGCGACGTTCTCCGGCAGGTACCCGATCTCGCGCCGCGCACGCCGCGGCTCTTCGAACAGGTCGTAACCGGCCACCGACACCCGGCCCTCGTTGGGGGGCAGGAAGCCGGTGATCATGCGCAGGGTGGTCGTCTTCCCGGCGCCGTTCGGTCCCAAGATGCCGACGATCTCGTGCTCGCCCACGGCGAACGAGAGACCGTCGACGGCGGTGGCGGGACCGTAGCGCCGGGTCAGCTCATGAGCTTCGATCATCCGTTCGAGCTCCTCTCTGGTTCATTCCGATCGGGGACTCTTAGCAAAACCTCTGCCGGCCCGTCCCGAGAGGGTGAAATCGGGTCTGATCAGCGCCGGTTCGGGCAAATCAGGGGCCCTCGGGGCCGGGATCGTCCGGGTTCCGCTCGGTGCGGGCCGCGCCGGCCGCGCCGCCGGCGGCACCGTCATGCCATTTCGGCGTGTGCGGGAGGGCCGAGAACGGTCAGGATGCGGCCGGCCACCTGGTCGAGCCGGGTCAGATCGGCGAAGCGCCCCGCCGCCGGACCGAACGCCAGGAGCGGCACCGGGTTGCGGGTGTGGAGCGTTCCCTCGCCGTCCTCGAGATTGCCGTGGTCGCTGGTGAGGAGCACGGTGACCGGCTCGGAGCCCCCGGCGAGCGCGTCGGCCAGGCCACCGACCAGGCCGTCGAGCCGGCGCACCGCCTCCTCCGGCTCGATCCCCCAGCGCCGGTGGCCGGCGAGGTCGGTGTAGAAGGTCTCGTAGAGGGTCAGGTGGTGCGCGGCGGCGAGCGCCCCCAGGTGCCGGCCGGCCTCGCGGGCCGCGACCCGCTCGATCGGCCCCACCTCCGTGCCGCCGCGCACGAGGTGGGAGCCGAAGAGATCGCGCTCGACGTCCCAGGCCACCGCCCGCCCCGCGCGCAGGTCGTCCAGGTCGCGGAAGCCGACCTCGGCCGCCAGCACCGCCAGCGTGCTCGCCGAATGCCGCTGGCGCCCCTCCTCCACCCGACGGAAGTAGCCCGGCGTGTACGGGTTGGCGAAGGTCACGTCGAGCCCCCGCGCCGCGGCGGCGCGAAGCACGCTGTGCTCGGCCAGGATCTCCTTGAGCCGGGCACCGGGAAACGCCGTCACGTGGCGCCCGAGGGCGGCCGGGGCGTTGACCCCGGTGAAGAGAGCCGTCTGGCCGGTGGCGCTCTGGGGCAACCCCTCGACCCCGAGGGCGGCGTCGAGGGCGGTGAGCACGACCTGCCGCGGACGGACGGCGCCGAGCGCCTCGGCGGTGAGCGATGTGCCCAGCAGGGCGTCGATCGCCGGTGTCGGCGTCGTGTGGAACGGGTTCCCCTCCGACGCCGGCCCCAGGCCCACCCCGTCGGCGAAAAGCAACAGAATCCGGTGATATTCTCGCCCCATGGCCGACCAGGATAGCTACAAGAGCGCGCCCGGCAAGAGCCCGGGCATGAAATCGGCCTACGAAGCCGCCCTCGAGCGGCTCGAAGCCCAGGGCATCGAGCGCCCCCGCGAACAGTCCCTGACCGACGAGGTCAAGGCCAAGATCGCCGAAGCGCGTTCCAAGGCCGAAGCCCACCTCGCCGAGCTCGAAATCCTCCACCGCGACCGCCTCCGCGCCATGCACGACCCGGTCGCCCGCCAGCAGGAGGAAGAGGAGTACCGGACCGACCGGGAGCGGATCGAATCGAGCCGCGACCGGGAGATCGCCAAGCTCCGGGGCTGAAGGCGGCATCCAGTCGACGGATGCCCTCTGGCAGGCCCGACTCCTGCGGCCAGCCGGGCTCCTCAAAACATTCAACAATAGTTGATATCCTATAATATGGTCGACGATGTCCTTCGACCCTCTGCACCAGGCGGCCCACCGCTCAACAAAGCCCTCGAGCGCCCCCCTGGCGAGCGCGAGGAGCTCATCGACCGCCGCGCGGGCGATAACGAAGATCTGCGGCGGGAGGTCCGGTCCCTCCTGGCGGCCGACACGAACCTTATCGACCACCTGGACACCCCGCGGGTCGAGTTGCTGGCACCACTCGACGAACGCCGGGAATCGCACTTCGGCCCCTACGAGATCGTTCGCGAGCTCGCCGCGGCGGAACCGGATGGTCTTCACTCCGGAACGCATCGACGGGGAGTACCGCAAGCGAGTGGCGATCAAGGTCGTCCGCTACGACGTCAAGTCCGTTGCCCTCCTGCGTTTCCGCGCCGAGCCAGATCCTCGCCAGACCTCGACCACCCGAACTCGCGCAAGTCGTACGGTGCGGAACCACTTCGGGCCACGACCCACCTGTCACTGGCTTTCGTCGACGGGCTAGCCGATCGACGTCTCCACGAACCGAGACTTACCCGTCCGCGCGTGTCGAGGGCTTCACCAAGGTCTGGGCGGCCGTCGAGGTCGCCCACCGGAACTTGGTGGTCCACCGCGATCTCAAGCCGGGCAACTCCGGTCGACCGGAGGGCGAACCCAAGCGCCGATTCGGATCGACAGATTCTCGATTCAGAGGCGTCGAGCTCGATGACCCTGACCACCCGGGCGCGCCGCCGATGACGCCCCAGTACGCGAGCCCGGAACAGTTGCAGGGGCGGCCGATCACCACCGCGACCGACGTCTACAGCCTCGGGCTCATCCTGTACGAGCTACTGTGCGGCGAGCCGCCCTCTCGGCTCGGCTCGATCCTGGATGCCCACTCCTGCGGGCTCATCTGCGAACAGGCACCGGAACGGCCGAGCGCGGTGCTCCGCCGCCGACTGGCAGGGCAGCGCATGCCAGACGGCGACCGGTCGCGGGTCCGGAGGCTCTCCGGTGATCTGGACTCGATCGTGCTCAAGGTGCTCCGCAAGGAGCCCGAACACCGATACGGCACGAGGAACGCCGGCGCGAGATCTCGACTCATCTCGCGGTTGAGGGTCCGGTCTCGCCGCGGGACCTTGCCCGACCGCTTCGTCAAGCTCTTGCGGAGAAGGCCAAGTCGGTCGCCGTCGGCTGTGTGCTCGCCGTGCTGTTGGCCGGTTGGTGGTGGACCGGGAGTTCCAGGGACGGCGCACCGAACGGGCTCGCGAGAAGGCCAAGGCCGCGGCGACCTACCTGGCCGAGCTCTTCCTGTTGTCCCGCAGGCCGCGGAGGACGCGCGGGCTGTCGTGCCGCGAGAGGTGCTGTACCTTGGCGTGGCGACCTTCTCCGACCTGATGACCAGCCGGACCTGCGAGCCGACCTCATGGCTGCCGTCGGGCGGGGGTACCTGAGCTTGCGGCTCCGCTCCGAGGCGGAGCCCATCCTGGTGAACGCCCTGTCGCTTCGCCGGTCGCTCTACGGCAACGAGCACGTCAAAGTAGCCGACAGTCTGACGACCTGGCCTGGTTGCCCGCCGAGCAGGGGCGAGGTGGATGCCGAGCAGGCCTACGTGAAGCTCTGTCGATCAGACAGACGCTCTCGGGCACCGCCGACCCCGCCATCCCCAGCCTGTGGAACGCTCTGGCCGCCGTACTTCTGGATCAGGGTCGCTACCGTGAGGCCGAACCGCTGTTTCGGTGCGCCCTCGAGGCGAGGCGGCGCGAGTACGGCGACGAACACCCCAGCGTCGCGGCGATCGCAGGAAATCTGGGGATTGCCCTCTTCTACCGTGGGCGATACCGAGAAGCGCGGCAGCTATTCGGCGAAGTGCTCGAGGGGATGCGCAAGCGCAGGCCCGAGAGCGACGGCCAGGTGTGTGCCGCCAAGCTCAACCTGGCCGCCGCCATGCGCGAAGGCGGCGACCTCGACGCTGCGGAGTCGCTCACGCGCGAGGTCCTCTCCCTCTACGAAGGGAAGCCGCCCAAGCCCGCCCTGTGGATGGTCCTCCACAGCCTGGCGCAGACCCTCTACGACCAGTCGACTCGGCGAAGCGGAACAGTCCGCTGGAAGCCGTCGCCATGGCACGCCGGTTCCTCGGTGAACAGCATGTCGCCTTGGCCCGCTGCGAGATCCTGCTCGCCCGGATCCGGCTCACCCGGGAAGGACCGGACGCCGCCTCCCCGCTTCTGCGCCAGGCGGCGATGATCTATCGCCGCAGCCAGTCGTCCGACCATTGGCGCGGTGCCGAGGCCGAGAGCCTGCTGGGGGAGTGCCTTCTCGACCGAGGCCTGGTCTCCGAAGCCGAAGCGCTGCTCGTCCCGAGCCTCCGGACGATCAAAGCCCAGGTTGTAGACCGGGCGCGCGCCGCGCGTGAGGCCGCCGCACGGGTCGAGAGGCTCGAACGTGTCCTAGCCAGGCAACGCCAGAGCGACACGCGGTCCGTGGCCCCCGCGGACAGCGCTTCTTGACGCCCCGGCCCTGCCCCGGCCGCGGGTACTGGCCAAGTCACCCCGGTCGATCCGCGCCGTGCGGCGCCCGTCGACCTGCGATCTCACGCGCGAGCCATCGCCGCGAAAATGCCCAGTCCCGTTCCGCGGTGGCGCGGGAAACCCCCAACACCTCGGCCGCCTCCGTCAACGTCAGGCCGCAGTAATACGCAACTCGACTAGCCGCGCCTTCGCTCGTCGCGGGCCGCCAGAGCTTCGAGCGCCTGGTGCACGCTCAGCAGCGTCTCGATGCCGAGGTCCGGTGCCTGCACCGGCAGGCGATCAGACAACGGCTCCGCCTCGACACCGGCTCCTCGTTTGTCGGCACACCGAAGGCGGGCGTGGTCGATAAGGACCTGGCGGATCAGTCGCGCGGCAATGCCGAAGAAGTGGGCGCGGCTCTCGATCCGCACGAGCTTTCCCCGCAGCAAACGCAGGTAGACCTCGTGAACGACGGCCGTCGGCTGCAACGTCGAGCTGCAGGCCTCACGCCCGAAGTAGTGGCGCGCCAGGCGGCGGAGATCGTCGAAGACCAGCGGCACGAGCGCGTCGAGAGCTCGCGGATCCCCGTCGTGCCAGGCGCCCAACAGGCGCGTGATCGCCCCTCTCTCTCCGGAAGCAGTGTTTCCCATCATTCAGTAAAGCCTGCGTAGGACGCCGCCAAAACCCCTCACCAGGGTGACGAAGCCCTCGAGACGACTCGCCGGAAGGTGCTCGGTGAGGTGATCTTCTTCATTCTTTCGCAACAAAGAATATCCGGCATCGTCGACCGGACCCAAGAACGACGCGTTGCCGACCGGCACCGCAAACCGAAGGAGATTCGCCATGCGAACCGTCTCTCGAACCCTCCTCTCCCTGCTCCTCCTCACTGTCCTGCTCGCCGGCGGCGTGGGCACGGGCACGGCCTTCGCCGCCGACTCCGCGGCGCCGATCCTCGCGCCGTCCGGGACGAGCACATCCGGCCCTGTTGCCCAGCCGGCCCAATCCGCCGACCGACAGCTCCGGGTCGGTGACGGCCTGGTGTTCGACGAATTCCTCCGCGGCGCAGGCTACGACGAGGCGACGCTGTCCTCCCTGAAAGACCGGCAGCGCGCGGTGGCGATCCGCGCCGCCTACGCCGCCGGCGACGCCGACGCCATCGCCGACATCGAAGCGTCGTTGCCCGCCGCGATGATCAAGACCGCCCTGGCAGCACCCTCCGAACCGAAGCTCAGCGCCAAGAACCAGACTCCGAGCTACGTCTTCTACAGCTGCGGCGCGGGAGCGGGCGTCACCGCGAGCTTCAGGGTCTTCGGAAGCTGGTGGGCCTTCTTCCAGACCACCAGCGGCTCGCGAACCTCGAGCCAAACCGGCTACTGCTCCGATTGGTGGAACGGGTGCCTGATCACCGACTCGATCGGTGGCAACCCCTCGATCACCTGGCGGTTCCACGAGATGAACGCCACCCAGTACGGCTACCACGGGGGCTCCTGCAACTAGACCTTCCGGCGCCCCCGGGTCTCCGGGCTCGGGGCGCCCGACCGAGGCAAGGAGAAGACCATGCACGACCACAACCGTACTCATCGAACCTGGCGGCTCGTCGTCGCCGTCATCGCGATCGCCGCCATCGCGGCATCGACGCGCGCTTCCGCCGCCACCGCCAACCCGGGGCTCCTCGCGGTGGACATCCGGACACCCTTCCATGTGCCGGCGGAGACCCATTCGTCCTCACAGTGGTGCGCACCCGAACACCACACTCCTTTCGGCGGCCAGCTCGCGTTCGACATCTGGGCCGACAACAATAACCCGCGGGACCCCTCATACCCCAACGTAACCGGCGGGAAGGACGTCTACTTGCGCCTCTCGCCGAGCACCATGGCAGAGGGGACGGTGCCCGACAAGGTGCGCGCGTACGTCTCGCGAAGCCAGCCCGCTTGCCGAGATGGCATCTACCAAGAAGGGGGCTACCAGCAGACCTTCGATATCTATGCCACCTACGCAGGAACCGAAGTCATGCTCGGGTCGTTGACCATCGCCCACATCGACAACCGTGTCTACCCGCGCGGCAAGTGGATCGATGACCCGACCGACATCCGCATCGGAACGGCGTTCGAAGGAGGCATCGTCGGAACTTGCTGGGGAGGGCCCCACATCCACATGGAGCTCGCCAACGAGCAGGGCTCCTCCTGCTACCAGGGAGCGTGCGAAGGGTTTCCCCAGGCCGGAATCCCCGTCTGGGGCGAGGGGTCGATCGTCGGCAAGGTGGGAGGGAGCTCGAGCGGTACGCTGCCGGGGGTCTGCCCGTACTTCCCCAACGACGAGAACCTCGCCTGCGCCACCTGGGACGGCGATCTGGCCGGCTGCGACGCGCACGGCCTGAGCGACCCGGACCCCGGCAACGATACCCAGGACTGCGCCTACTACGTGACGTCGGACAAGTGTCGCCCGCGAGGCACCTCGAACTGCGCGGCCGGCATCGCAGGAGACTGCAACGGCCGCGACAGCGAGACCTTCTTCTGCAGTACCTGGAACGGAGTCGTCTCCCAGTGCGACGCGCACGGCCTGAGCGACCCGGATCCCGGCAACGACACCCAGGACTGCGCCTACTACTCACAGTCCCACCGGTGCAGCCCACGCGGGACGTCGAACTGCGCGGCCGGCGAGCCTTGCTACGACTTCCTCAGGGCCTGCCCGGACGGCTTCGTCTGCTCTTCAACGGGGCAAGAGCTCTAACGGAAGCTCCGAGGATCTCGCAGTCGGAGCGCCCGGCCACCCCTCGCACTGGGGTACCGGGCGCTCCGCCTCTCCCTTCACGCCCCGCCGAACTGCTCGACGAAGCTCTGAACGCCGGCCGGCGGACCGCAGACGTAGACCGCGTCGCCCGGCTCGAAGCGGAACTCCGGCCCGAGCTCGACCACCACGTCGTCACCCCGCTCGACCGCCACGACCGACACCCCGGTGCGCTCCCGGATGGCCAGCTCCGCCGGGTGGTGGCCGGCCATGCGCTCGGAGGTCACCCGCAGGAGCTTGAGCTGGGGGTCGACGGACACCGCCTCTTCGCGCAGCAGGCGGCGGGCGAGGATCTGGCCGGAGACCTGGCTGATCGACAGCGCGAAGTCCGCCCCGGCCCGGTGGATGCGCTCGACGTTCTCGGCCCGGTTGACCCGGGCGATCACCGGCACGGCGGGAGCCAGCTCTTTGGCGATCACGGTGGCGAAGAGGGTCGCCGTGTCCGTGTCGAGGGCCAGGATCAGCGCCTGGGCCCGGTCGGCTTCGAGGCGCTCGACCACCGTCGGATCGAGCATGTCGCCGACCACGTCGACCCCATCGGACGCCTTGCGATCGACCACCACCACCGTCTCGCCCGCGTCCAGGAGGAGCTGGACGACCTTGCGGCCGACCTCGCCGTAGCCGCCGACCACGAACGGCCCGTTCCGGGACAGCGGCACCGCACCGCTGCACAGCTCCGACAGCCGCGCCACGCTCTCGTCGGTGCCGGCGATCACCAGGATGCCGCCGGGCTCGATGCGGGTCGACGCGGTCGGCGCCACCCGTAGCTCGCCCCCGACCCACTGGCCGATGACCACGGAGCCGGTCCGCGCGCCGATCGCCGCCTCCTGGAGGGTCTGGTCGGCCAGGACGCTGGTCGGCTGCACCCGCACCTGGTAGACCTGCAACCGGCCGATCTTCTGGATCCCCGCCACGCCGGGGCTGATCCGGCCGCTCGCCCGGGCGGCCAGGGCGGCCCCGAGCACGTGCCGGGGGGTGAAGACGCCGGTGGCGCCGGCCAGGATCAGCGGCCGGCGGTGGAGCGGCTCTTCGACCAGGGCCAGGATCTCCCCGGAGAACCCGGACTGCCGCGCCGCCAGGATGACCGCCGCGTTGACGTCGTCGCTCGAGTTGGCGATCAGCGCCCGGGCGTGGCCGAGCCGGGCGCCGTCGAGGGCGCCGTCGTCGAGACGCGAGAAGACGACCCGATGGCCCGATTCGAGCAGCCGGCGCGCCACCGCCTCGTCCTCCTCCACCACCAGGGTCGTCAACCCCGCCGTCTCGGTCTGGGCGATCAGGGTCGCCACGGCCGGACCGTAGCCGTAGACCACCAGGTGGTCGGTCAGCTCCTCGTCGACCGCCGCGGGCAGCCGCGCCTCGAACCGCTCTTCCAGGAACGGGATGAGGAAGATCGGGAAGATCAGGAAGACCAGGAAGACCCCGGCGAACTGGAGGACGATGATGAAGACCACCATCCAGGGGCTGTTCCAGGCATGGTCGGCCCCGTAGCCCGTGGTGGTGAGGGTCTCCGCGGTGAACTCGAGCGCCTGCCAGAAGGTGCGGCGCTGGCCCTCGAGCATCGCCATACCGGCCTGGTAGACCCACGCCGAGGCGACCACCAGGATCGGCACGGAGAGGATGAGCGCCAGGAGCCGTCGTCGGGGGTTTCTCACGGTGCGGTCTCTCGGGGTCGTTTCGGACTGGGCGCGGAGGGGCCTCAGCCGTCGTGCCAGCGCTCGATCTCGCGCCGGTCCTTCTTCGTCGGGCGGCCCTTGCCCCGCTCGCGCCTGACCGGCGGCGCCTTCATCAACCGCTCGGCCGCCGTCAGCGTCGGGCGCGGCGGGCTGTGGTCCTCGTAGAGACCGGCCGCCAGATCCTTGCGCACCGGCTTGTCGCGCAGCTCGCGGACCTCGACCACCTGGACCCAGTTGTCGTCGCGCTCGATCTCGATCCGGTCGCCGACGGCGAGGCTCTTGTGGGGTTTGGCCGGCAACCCGTTGACCCTGACCCGCGACAGGGTGCACGCACGGGTCGCCTGGCTGCGCGTCTTGTACATCCGCGCCACCTGAAGCCACTTGTCCAAGCGAACGTCCATCGGGGGGAGTCTATCGGGAACCCGGCCGTATACTTCGCCGACCATGCCCTTCTCCCTCGCCCGCGTCGAAGAGCTGGTCGGCCAGGCCCTCGACGAGCTGCCCGAGCACTTCGCCGCGCTGCTCGACAACGTCGTGGTGATGGTCGAGGAGGAGCCGAGCGACGAGGAGCTCGAGAGCGTCGGCATGGAGCGCGGCCGCGGCGAGCTGTTCGGCCTCTACCAAGGCGTGCCGCTGACCGAGCGCAACACCTACTACGACGCCCTGCCGGATCGGGTCGTCATCTACGCCGGGCCGATCAACCGCACCTTCGACGACCCGCGCGAGGCCGTGGACGAGATCAAGAAGACCGTCGTCCACGAGCTCGGTCACTTCTTCGGCATGGATGAAGACCAGATGCCCTACTGAGCGGCCGCGTAGACCCCTAGCGCTCCAACAGGGCCCCGATCGGCCGGAGAGACTCCACGTGGTCGCAGATGATCTTTGCCGTCGCCACCAGCGGCACGGCCAGCAGGGCGCCGGCGGCGCCCCACATCCAGCTCCAGAAGATGATCGCGACGAAGACGACCAGGGGGTTCATACGCAGGCGGCGCCCGAGGATGGTCGGAGTGATGAACGACCCCTCGATGGCGGTGAGGGCGAAGTAGACGGCCGGCGGCGCCAGGATCGCGGTCACCGAGTCGAACGTCAGCAGGGCGACCACGGAGACCACCGCCACGCCGATCATCGCGCCCAGGTACGGGATGAAGTTGAGCAGCCCAGCCAGGGCCCCCCAGAGCATCGGGCTGGGGACGTCGAGGAGCCAGAGCAGGCCGCCCACCGCCATGCCCAGGGCGGTGTTGATCACCGTGATGGTCAGCAAGTAGGTGGAGATGCTGCGCTCGAGCTTCTGGGCGAGCTCCACGGTCCGGTCCCTCGACCCGGCACCGGGGAGCAGGGCAGCCACCCGGCGGACGAAGTGATCCCCGGACGCCAGCAGGAAGTAGAGCAGGATCAGCGACACCGCCACGGCGCCGGAGACGCTCAGGGTCAGGTTCATCAGGTTGCCGGAGAGCGACCGCCGGGCCACCTCCACCTGCTGGGTCTTCTGCCCGTCGACGTCGGCCATCCGCTCCATCTGCTCGGTGGCGCGGCTGACCTTCTCCACCGGCTCCTTGATCCGCTTGAGCTTGGCCTCGGCGCGACGCAGCGTGGTCGGCGCCCGGCTGAGCCAGTCGGACGCGGGTCCGGCCAGGGAGTAGACGCCGCCGCCCACCGCCGCCACCAACCCGGCGACGAGCAGGGCGGCACCGAGCCAGCGCGGGATCTTCAGCCGTTCGAGGAACCGGACGACCGGCGCCAGCAACAGGCTGACGAGAACCGCCAGCACGATCGGCAAAACCACCGTTCGCGCCACGTAGAGGGCGCCCAGCAGGGCCAGGGTGAACAGGCCCCACAGGGCGGCCGCATGGGAGTGGCGCCCCGAGGCCCCGGAGGCCGGAGACCCCCCGTCGGGGGCCTCCTCTCCGGAGCGCTCGGAACGATCGGAGGAGCCGGCGGTCACGAAACTGACCGGAGAGGGTTCGCGACGAGCGCCCGGGGCAACGGCCCCATCAAACCCGCCTCGCCAAGTGCATGATCAGCGAGATCACGAACACCACCAGGAAGACGAAGAAGAGGATCTTGGCGATGCCGGCCGCCGCTCCCGCGACGCCACCGAATCCGAGAAGCGCTGCCACCAGCGCGATGACGAGAAAGATCAAGGCCCATCTCAACATAGGGGTCTCCTTCCAAAGCTCTCAGGGTCAGACCCGGTCGGCAACAGAGATTCGACTGCCGCCGATCCGCAGGGACCGGGGTCGGCCGGTCTGGTTCGGCTCACGTACTGACGGCCCTCGAGCTACGCAAGCCTCCTGCCAGGTATCCGAACGGCGGCGCCGCTCATCCCGCCGGGCCCGGCGGTGACTCCCCGGCACCCCGATAGATCTTCGACGCCCGGTAGCTCTCGATCCAGTGACGCAGGAAGACGTGGATCGCCGCCGCCGCGGGCACCGCGATGAGCATGCCGAAGATGCCGAACAGCGAGCCGCCGATGATGATCGCGAGCAGCACCCAGACCGGGTGGAGGTTGACGCTCTTGCCCAAGATGCGCGGGCTCAACACCATGCCTTCGAGCATCTGGGCGCCGCTGAAAACCGCGATCACCAGGATCACCCGCACCAGGCTCGCGTGCTCCGCCCAGCACAGCAAGACCGCGGGCAGGAGGCCGACGATCAGGGCCATGTACGGGATCATGTTCGCCAGCCCGGCGGTGATGCCGATCACCAGGCCGAGGGGAACGTCGATGAGGACCATCCCGGTGGCATTGATGAAGGCGAGGATCAGGGCGATGGTGAGCTGGCCGCGCAGGAAGCTCGACACCGCCTGGTCGACCTCGTGGATCCGAGCCAGGACGATCTCCCGGTACGGCAAGGGGATGAGGTCGCGAATGCCCCGTTTGACCTGCGGGAAGTCGACCAGCAGGTAGAAGGCGAACACCGGCACGAACACCAGGTTGAGCAGGAAGAGGATGAACGCCCGGACGCTGTCGAAGATCTTCGACAGCCAGCGGCCCACCGATCCGGCCAGCCGCGGCAGGTTCTCCCGCGCCGTCTCGATCGCCCGGTCGCGGATCTGGACGAACTCCTCCGGGTAGCGGGCGCGCGCTCGCTCGAGCAGCGGCTGCACCTGGCCGCGGAGGCGTTGGGTGTAGGCCGGCAGGCGGTTGCCCAGGCGCTGGAACTCCTCGCCCATGGCCGGGACCAGGTAGAGGAAGAACCCGGTGATCGCCAGCACCAGCACCAGAGTGAGGGCGACCACGGCCCACAACCGGCTCCACCCCTTGCGCTCGAGCCAGGAGACCACGGGATCGAGCAGGTAGGCCACACCCAGGCCGAGCAGAAGCGGCAGGAAGATGTCGCTGAAGACGATCAGCAGCACCGTGACGATGACGAGGGCGCCACCGAACACGATCAGGCGCAGGACCGCCGGGTCGGGTCGTTTCAGGTTGAGACTGGCCATCGGTTTC
Source organism: uncultured Acidobacteriota bacterium (assembly GCA_963843755.1). Classification (GTDB taxonomy): domain Bacteria; phylum Acidobacteriota; class Thermoanaerobaculia; order Multivoradales; family DATKCC01; genus CAWJLS01. The sequence goes on along the minus strand of CAWJLS010000002.1, from coordinate 659,108 downwards.
GGCGCCGTATCTTCTCATACGACGAGCGAAGCCCGTCGGTTGCGAGGGCCGGTGTGCAGGCGGGCACCCTCGGAGGCGGAACCGGCGAGACAGAGCCGGCGCACCCCCTCAGAACAGGCGGAGCTGCCCCCGGTCGGTCCGGACCAGCTTCGAGGCGGTGACCCCGAGAAGCCGGACCGGGCGCCGGGCCGCCGCGGTCTTGCCGAGCAGGCCCTTGGCGATGTGTGCGAGCTCCTCGCCCCCCACCACCGGCAGCGACCGCGTCTCCGAACGGGTCACCGTGGTGAAGTCGTCGTAGCGCACCTTGAGGGTGACCGTACAGCCGGCGATGTCGCGGCGGGCGAGCGACTCCGCCACGTCGGCGGCCAGCTCGTCGATCACCTCCTCCATCGCCGCCAGCTCGTCGAGATCCTCGCTGAAGGTGGTCTCCTTGCCCAGGCTCTTGCGCTCCCGGTGGGTCCGGACCGGTCGCTCGTCGATCCCCCGGGCGTGCTCCCAGAGCGCCCGGCCGTGACGCCCGAAACGCTCCACCAGCCGCTCCAGGGGGACGCGGCGGAGGTCGGCCACGGTCCGTACGCCGAGCCGGCCCAGGGCCTCCTCGGTCGCCGGCCCGACGCCGTGGAGCGCGCGCACCGCGAGAGGCTCGAGAAACGCCGCCACCTGCTCCGGCCGGACGACCGTCAGGCCGTCCGGCTTGTCGAAGTCGGACGCGATCTTGGCCAGCAGCTTGTTGGGCGCCACCCCGATCGACACCGTCAGCCCCCGCTCCTCCAGCACCCGCCGCCGGATCTCCGTCGCCACCGCGGTGGCACTGCCCAGCGGCTCCAGGTAGTCGGTCACGTCGAGGTAGGCCTCGTCGATCGACACCGCCTGGACCAGCGGCGTCAGCTCCCGGTAGATCGCGAACACCTTCTCCGACTCGCGGCGGTAGCGGGGGAAGTCCGGCTTCAAGAACACCGCGCCCGGGCACAGGCGCACCGCCCACGCCGCCGGCATCGCCGAGTGCACACCGAAGCGCCGCGCCTCGTAGCTCGCGGCCGCCACCACGCCACGCCCCTCCGGGCGGCCGCCGACCACCACCGGCCGCCCGCGAAGCGACGGGTCGTCGCGCATGTGGACCGCGGCGTAGAAACAATCCAGGTCGCAGTGGAGGATCCGCCGCACCGCTCCCGCGTCGGGCATCACCCTGATCATACCGGCGGCACCACCCCCTCCGGCCCACCGGAACGCCGCCGGCAGAGGACTCGCGGTAGAATCGACGTACTCCCCGTGCTTCGGAATTGCTCGATTCGATTGGTGAGAGGATGATGGCAAGCGGTCGATTGCCCCGCAAGGCACGCTCCACGAAAGCCCCAGAGCCCCGGCGATCGGCGAACCGGTGAGGCCCGGCCGCCCGACCGATCCGCGCGCCCGGCGCGTCCCGGGCCTGTTCCTGGCGTTCCCTGCGCTCCTCGCCACCGCGCTCGTCCTGGGGTCCTGCACCGCCACCGGCCCAGCGCCAGCTGCCCACACTCCCGGGACGTCCCACCACACCCCCCCTCCGCCAAAGACCCCGAGCGCGATCCCGCCCCGCGCCGGCGCCACCGCCAGCGGTGTGCTCCGGAAAGGAGAGACCGTCGTCCACACGGTGCACCTGGAGGCGGGGGACTACCTGGAAGCCTACCTGGACCGCGACAGCTACAAGGTGGACTTCGTCTTGTGGACACCCGACAGCGACCTGAAGCACAAGGACATCGGCTGGGGAGAGCCCGCACTCGACCTGGCCGGCGAGACTCTCTGGGGAGTGGCCCAGGAATCCGGCGACTACCGCTTGACGGGGCGACTCCTCGCGCGCGGAGAGCCGGGGCCTTACCGGATCACCATCGTGGAGCTGCATTCCGCGGGCGACGCAGAGAAGGCTCGTCAGGCAGGGGAGCACGAGTGGGAGCTCGGCGTCGCTGCCAAGGCCAAGGGACGGTTCGATGAAGCGCTGGGACACCTGTCCCCCGCCCTCGAGGCCTGGAAAAAGGCCGACTACCTGCGAGGAGTCGCTGCCACCCACGGACGAATTGGTAGGTGCCTGCTTCGTACTGACCACCTGAACGAGGCCGCGGCCCACTTTCGAGAAGCGATCGAGCTTTGGGACCAAGCTGGAGACGTAGCTGGAGCTACCAGCAACTTGGTCCTGCTGGCCAATGTCGAAACGGAACGTCACCGGTGGACGTCAGCCGAAACGGCCTTGCAGCGAGCAACGGCACTCGCGCCACATTCATTGGTCCCGGAGTCCCCTGGCACTGTTCTCACTGGCCTCTGCATGCTGCAGCGTGCGCGAGGAGACGTAACCGAAGCGATCGAGACCTGTCACCAAGCGATGGCATTCCTCGAAGGAGTCGGCGACATTTCCGACACGAAGGCTTGCCTGAATCAGCTCGGGTTGATCTACCGAAAGAAGGGCGAATTCGAGCTCGCCAAGTCCGCCTACCAGAGAATTCTCGCCATCGTGAAGAAGAATCCGGACCCGAGCCTGGAAGCGAGCACCCACAACAACCTCGGCACTCTCTACTACAGCATGGGAGAGTTCCAGAAAGCCTTGGTCGAATTTCAAACCTCCTTGGACATGTACCGGGATCAGGAGAACGTCCCGGAGACTGCGGCAAGGTATTACAGCATCGGAACTGTCTACCAACGAGTAGGAGACCTCGATACAACGCTGAGGTACTACCTACGCGCTCGAAACCTGCAAGAACAGTTCGATACGACCGACGACCTCGTCTACACATTGCTCGGGATCGGCTGGGTCCACGCGCTCAGAGGGGAGACGGCCCTGGCAGTGGAGCCGATGAGTCGAGCTCTCAAGCTGAGCCGCGAATCCGGCTCCAAGCCTCTTCTGGTGGTTGCGCTCCGCAGAATGGCATTCCTGCTGCTCGCGGAGGATCGCCCCGAAGAGGCCCTCGGTCTCATCAAGGAAGCGCTGGCCATGGCGCGCCAGATCCAGAACCGCTGGCAAGAGTCACAGCTACTGACTCATCTCGCCTCGGCGCAACTGAAAATGGACCGAGTCGACGAGGCTCTCGCCACTCTTGAAGTGGCGGTCGGCGTCAACGACGCAACCGGTAACTGGCGCAACCTCGCGGACAACTACTACCAGATGGCGAAGATCTACCGCAGCCGGGGTGATCTCGACACTTCGCGCCAACGGATCGAGCGGGCGATCCAAGTGGCGGATCAGGCTCGGACGCAGATAGACACTGAAGAGGTTCGCTCTCTGGTTGGTGCCACGCAGCAGGAGTACCCAGGGTTCTACATCGATCTGTTGATGGATCTGGAAACCAAGGAGCCCGGTCACGGCAATGCCGCGTCCGCGTTCCGTGCCGCCGAGCGCGCCCGGGCGCGGAGCCTTATCGAAGTTCTGTCTTCCGCGGATCTGGACACCGCGCAAGACGCTCCTCCAGAGATGCTCGAAAGGCGGGACGCACTGCGACGCAGTCTCGCAATCGCGGAGCGACGGTGGGATGCGGCATCCAAGAGCCAGGCGGAAAGCGCCAATCCAGACGAGATCTTCCAGACCAAGGTCGAGTTGGACAGTCTCGTGACCAAACTGAACGAAGTCGAGCGCGAGCTCCGGTCCGCCAGCCCACGATACGACGTGCTAACGGGACCGGCACCGGTGACGGTCCAGGAAACCCAGAAAGCTCTTCTAGACCATGACACCGCCCTACTCGAGTTCCGACTTGGAGAGGAGCGGAGCTTCCTCTTCCTCGTGACTCCACAGGATTTCCAGACGTTCGAGCTCCCTGAACGCTCAGCGCTCGAAGAAGACGCCCGATGCATCCACTGGCTCTTGGCCGCCTTCTCGCAGTCGAACATCGAGGCGAACGGCGAGTCCGACCACGACCGGACCATTTGCCTCGGTTCTCGGTACCAGGAGCTCGAACGGTTGTCCGGTCTGGACCCGTTCCACAAGCGAGCCCGGCAGCGGCGTCTGCTCGAGGAAGCCTTTCAGGAACGTGCCTCGATGCTTTCTAGACAGCTCCTCGGGAAGGCTTTTCGCTCAGGCCTCCTCGAGGGCAGGCGACTCGCCGTCGTTGCCGACGGCGCTCTCGAATACGTCCCTTTCGCCGCCCTTCCCGAGCCGGGAACACGCGAACCCCTGGTCGCTCGCCATGAGCTGGCGTCTCTGCCGTCGGCCTCAGTGCTCGAATTCCAACGCTCGCAGACACACCCACAGGCGATCCCTCACGGAATCCTGGCCGTCATTGCGGATCCTCTCTACGACCCGGACGACGAGAGGATCGAGTCACGGGCAGAGCGTTCCGAGACATTCCGTGATTCCCTTGACTCGGGACACTACTCCCGGCTGCCCTACGCTTCAGAAGAAGCGAAGGCGATTGCCGCGCTCACTCCGCCAGAAGAGACCATGGTCAAGCTGGGGCCAGAAGCGGCCAAGGAGTCGGTGGTGGGCTCCCGTCTCTCCGACTACCTCTACATCCACTTCGCGGTCCATGGGGTCATCGACACCGACTACCCTGCCTTGTCTCGGCTGGTACTCTCGCAAGTAGATGGAGAGGGACGACCTGTCGCGGACGGGGCGTTGCGTCTTCACGATATCTACGACATGCACCTGAACGCCCAGATGGTGGTTCTTTCGGCGTGTGACACCGCCCTGGGCCAGGAGGTCCGCGGCGAAGGCCTAATCGGGCTAGCTCGAGGCTTCATGTTCGCGGGAGCACAGCGGGTCGTCGCGAGTCTCTGGCGGGTCCAAGACGAGGCCACTGCTAGGCTGATGGCTCGGTTCTACAAAGGGCTTCTCGAAGAGCACCGCAACCCGGCCGATGCCCTGCGCCGAGCCCAGCTCGCTATGCTGGCTGATGATGACGGCCGCTACGCCTTCCCCTACTACTGGGCCGGGTTCGTCCTCCAAGGCGACTGGAGGTAGTAGGTTGGAACGCCCGGACAAACGGTCCGAGCCCGGGCGCGAGGCTCTCGAACGCCTACTCGCGCTGCTCGACCCGGAGCCCGCGAAAGCCGCTCGCGAGTTCGCCAAGCTCCGCCAGAGACTGACCCGTCTGTTCGAGTGGCGTGGCTGCCGCTTCCCGGAAGATCTGGTCGACGAAACGATCTCGCGTGTGGCTCGCCGCCTCGACGAGGGTGTCGAGATCCACTCCGACGACCCCTACCGCTACTTCTGCGGCGTCGCCCACATGGTGTTCAAAGAGGTTCTCCGAGAGCGACGCCGCGAGCGCAACCTTCAGGACCCGGCGAGTTGGCCTCCGGCGCCAGAGCCGAGCGAGCCAGACGACGACCCTCGAATGGAGATCCTTCAGTCCTGCCTCGCGAAGCTCTCCGAACAGCAGAGGCGACTGCTCCTCGACTACCACCAGGGAGACGGGAGAGACAGGATCGAGAACCGACGGAAGATCGCCCAACGACTGGACGTGCCTCTGAACGCGCTACGAATTCGGGTCCACCGGATTCGAGCCAAGCTCGAAGGGTGTGTGCACGAGCAAATCTCCGGGTCGAATGAGCGTCTCTCCTAGGAAGACGGCCAAACGGGGGACGAAATACTTTCGCACTAGGTGCCAATCTAAAGTGAAGCGGCGCCGTTGCACCCCGGAGTCGCCTGGGGGCGCGCCGGGAGGCAGGCGGTTCCTGGAAAGCAACGCCCGCGGAGCGAATGATGACTTACATCGACGAACAAGAGACCGCGCAGCTCGAGCGCTACCTCCTGGGAGACCTCCCGGAGACCGAGCTTCACACGATCGAGGGCCGGCTCCTCGAGCACCGCGACCTGTTCGCCCAGGTGGAAGCCCTCGAGGACGACCTGGTCGACCGCTACGTCCACGGTGAGCTCTCCCCTGGAGACCGAAGCCGCTTCGAGCTGCGACTGCTTCCCTTGCTCCGAATCAGAGAACGGGTCGCCTTTGCCCGAGGCCTCGCCCGCCTGACCGAGAGCTACTCGAGTCGCGATCTGGACAGTCGACGGACAGACGCCGAGAGCGAGCGGGTCTCACCGTTCCAGAGGGCGAACCGACCCCGTCGTCCTCTGACGACAAGGCTCGCCTGGGCTGCCTGCCTGGTCGCTACGGTCGGCGCCGGAGTCCTCGGCCTGGTCGACGTCCGGCTCCAGCGCGGCTTGCAACGTGCCATGCAGCAGCAACAGATCGCGACCGCTCGCGCAACCGCAGCCGAACAGGAGGCAAGCGCGCTGAGCGATACCGTGGTCCGGGCCAGCTCAGAGGCAGCCGACACGCTGGCTCTACAGAAAGAGCTGGCCGAGAGCCGCGAGAAGATCGCCGCACTCGAGCAGCGTACCGAGGAGCTCGAAAAGGCTCCGAAGGTGGCGGAACACCACCCGGTGGCGGCTGGAGACTCCCCCGCCGCCAAGATCGTCTTCCTCGCGTTCGCCACGCGGGGCAACGAGACGCCGACCACGATTTCACTCCCCGCCCCGGGAGGGGTCGCGCTCCAACTCGACCTCGACAGGCGTCATCCGGAAGCCAACCTGACTGCGACGGTGTACCGAATCTCATCAGCCGGAGGTGGTAAGAGTGGCCTCGTGATCTGGAAGCAAGCCGACCTCACCCCGGTCTTCATCGAGCAAGACGGCATGGTACCCGTGACGCTCCCGGAACCCGTTCTGCAACCAGGCGCCTACCGAGTCGAGATCACCGGCGACAACAATCAAAAATCGCCAGATATGCTCACTTACGAATTTTACATTAAGAGATAACGTCGAATTATAGAAATTTCCTCCAACGGGGACTACGGTTTGTCGTCGGGCTACTTGCAACGGCCCGACCTTCTGTGTCATAAGAAAGTGAGACCCCGGAAATCGGTAACCCGATCTCAGCAGGAGGAAGCTATGCCCAAGACAGACATCACGAACGACGGGACCTCAAGTGACACTCCCAACGCCACTGGAACCTCGACCGAGGACCAACCCCTCGACCCGACAACCTTGAAGATCGAAGAGGAAGAACCGAGCGAGCCCATCGCCGAGTCGGACGATCCCCCCGCAGACCCGTCTTCGTACTAGGCCCTCTCTCTGTTCCGGGCCGAGGCCAGCGGTACTGTCCTCGGCCCGATAGCGCTCCCTCCACTCCTCACTAGCATTGCCTCGACTGAGTGGCCGCCCCTCAAAGGGCCATCCGAGCAGCGCTGTCCTTTGCTGGACCTGCCGTCTGCCGGACCTGCCGAGCGCAATGTCTACCCCTACAGAATCCCCCCCTCGGTCATCTTCCGGGCATCGAGAACCTCGTCGAGCTCGTCCTTCGGCAGGACGTTCATCTCCTCGCACACCTCGCGCACTGTACGGCCTTCGGCGTAGGCGGTCTTGGCGACTTTGGCGGCCTTGTCGTAGCCGATCTTCGGCGCCAGGGAGGTGACCAGGGCGAGGGACTGCTCGACCAGCTCTTCGGCCCGGTTCCGGTCCGCTTCGAGGCCGTCGACGCATTTCTCGGCCAGCATGCGCGAGGCGTTGGCGAGGATGTCGACCGACTGGAGCAGGTTGTAGGCGAGCACCGGCATCATGACGTTGAGCTCGAAGTTGCCGAGCATGCCGGAGATGCCGATGGTCGTGTCGTTGCCCATGACCTGGGCGGCGACCATGATCACCGACTCGGCGATGACGGGGTTGACCTTGCCCGGCATGATGGAGCTTCCCGGCTGGAGCGCGGGCAGGCTGATCTCGCCGATGCCGCAGCGGGGGCCGGAGCCGAGCCAGCGGATGTCGTTGGCGATCTTGCGGAGCGAGGCGGCGACGGTCTTGAGCGCGCCGGAGGCCTCGACGCAGGCGTCTTTGGCGGCCAGGGCCTCGAACTTGTTGGGCGCCGGCTTGAAGGGGTAGCCGGTGCGCTCGGCGAGGCGGGCGATGACGCCGTCGGCGAAGCCGGGGCGGGCGTTGAGGCCGGTGCCGACGGCCGTGCCGCCGAGGGCCAGCTCGGCCAGGCGGACCCGCGCCGACTCGAGGCGGGCGATGCCGTTCCTGACCTGCTGGGCGTAGCCCGAGAACTCCTGGCCCAGCCGCACGGGCACCGCGTCCTGGAGGTGGGTGCGGCCGATCTTGACCACGTCGTCGAACTCGCTCGCCTTGCGCTCGAGCGAGGCCGCCAGCACCTCGAGAGCCGGCTCGAGGTCGTCGGCGATCGCGGTGTAGGCGGAGACGTGGATCGCGGTCGGGATCGAGTCGTTCGAGGACTGGCCGGCGTTGACGTGGTCGTTCGGGTGGACCGGGCTCTTCGAGCCGACCGTGCCGCCGAGGATCTCGATCGCCCGGTTGCCGATCACCTCGTTGGTGTTCATGTTGGTCGAGGTGCCGGAGCCGGTCTGGAAGATGTCGACGACGAAGTCCTTGTCGTGCTTGCCGGCGATCACCTCCTCGGCCGCCTGGACGATGGCGTCGGCGATGTGCTGCTCGACGATGCCGGTCTCGGCGTTGATCACCGCCGCCTCACGCTTGATCATCCCCATGGCGGCGATGAACCGGCGGGGAAAGCGGAGGCCGGAGACGGGGAAGTTCTGGCGTGCCCGTTCGGTCTGGGCGCCGTAGTACGAATCCGCGGGAACCTCGATCTCGCCGAGGCTGTCTTTTTCGATCCTGGTGTCGGTCATGGAATCCCTCCCGGTGTCGGTCTGAAGCAGAGCATGAGGACGTGAGCCGGGCACGGATCGAACGCACACGACACACCGAGTCCATTCTAATCAGGTGTGCGAACCGGTGCCTCCGCCCCGTGGGGCGGGGGTCGGCAGACCCCCCTGTCCGGGGGTCGCGTCAAGTTGTCGGGGTCAAGCGCGCCCAGCGGCGTGAAGGTCTTGGAGGCTGGAGACCGAGAAGCGCTGGCGGCGCAGCGCCTCGATCCCCTCGACCGCGGCGCGGGCGCCGGAGAGGGTGGTGATGCAGGGCACGCCGTGCTTGAGGGCGGTCCGGCGGATGTAGGCGTCGTCGACGTGGCTGTCCCGGCCGATCGGGGTGTTGACCACCAGGTCGATGCCGCCGTTGATCAGCTCGTCGACCACGTTCGGCCGCCCCTCGTGGACCTTGCGCACTGTGCGCGGGGCGAGCCCCTGCTCGGCGAGGTACTCGGCGGTGCCGCTGGTGGCGACCAGCTCGAACCCTTTCGCGGCGAGGCCGCGGGCGACCGGCAGCAGCGCCTCCTTGTCCCGGTCGTGGACGGAGAGGAAGGCCGTGCCTTCGGTCGGCAGGCGGTTGCCGGCGGCGATCCACGCCTTGGCGAAGGCGACGCCGAAGTCGGTGGAGACCCCCATCACCTCGCCGGTCGACTTCATCTCCGGGCCGAGCACCGGGTCGACGCCGGGGAAGCGCCGGAACGGGAAGACCGGCGCCTTGATGAAGATCCCCGGCACCGCGGGCTCCTCGGTGAAGCCGAGCTCCTCGAGCGTCGCCCCGGCCATGACCCGCGCCGCCAGCCCGGCCAGCGGCACGCCCACCGCCTTGGCGATGAACGGCACGGTCCGCGAGGCGCGGGGGTTGGCCTCGATGACGTAGACCTGCCCCTCGTGGACGGCGAACTGGACGTTCATCAGGCCGACCACGCCCAGGCGGAGCGCCAGCCGGCGGCCGATCCGCCGCATCTCGTCGATCAGCTCCGGCGTCAGGCCGCCGGCGCCGGCGCCCAGGGGGGGCAGCACCGCCGCCGAGTCGCCCGAGTGGATCCCCGCCTCCTCGATGTGCCGGAGGATGCCGGCGACCACCGCCGTCCGCCCGTCGGCGAGCAGGTCGACGTCGAGCTCGATGGCGTCGTCCAGGAACCGGTCCAGCAGCACCGGCGCGCCCGGAGAGACCTCCGCCGCCTCTTTCATGTAGGTCGCGAGGCTCGTCTCGTCGTAGCAGATCGCCATCGCCCGGCCACCGAGCACGTAGCTCGGACGCACCAGCACCGGGAAGTCGATCCGCCGGGCGATCTCCCGCGCCTCGTCGAGGGAGGTCGCCGAGCCGCCCTCCGGCTGGAGGATGCCCTCCTCGGCCAGCAGAGCGCCGAAGCGCCGCCGGTCCTCCGCCAGGTCGATCGCGTCCGGCGACGTGCCCCAGATCGGCGCGCCGGCGGCCTCGAGCGGCCGCGCGAGCTTGAGCGGCGTCTGGCCGCCGAGCTGGACGATCACCCCGTCCGGGCGCTCGCGCTCCAGGATCGCCAGCACGTGCTCCGTGGTCAGCGGCTCGAAGTAGAGCCGGTCCGACGTGTCGTAGTCGGTCGAGACCGTCTCCGGGTTGCAGTTGACCATGATGGTCTCGAAGCCGGCATCGCGCAGGGCGAACGCCGCGTGGACGCAGCAGTAGTCGAACTCGATCCCCTGGCCGATCCGGTTCGGGCCGGAGCCGAGGATGACCACCTTCTTGCGCTCGGTCGGCGTCGCCTCGTCCTCTGTGCCGAAGGTCGAGTAGAGGTAGGGCGTCTGCGCCGGGAACTCCGCGGCGCAGGTGTCGACCCGCTTGTAGACCCGGCGCACGCCGCGGCGCTTGCGCTCCGTGGCGATCTCCTCCGGTGTCGAGACCAGGATGCGGGCGATGCCGGCGTCCGAGTGCCCGGCCTGCTTGGCCCGGGTCAGCAGCTCGGTCGGCACTGAAGCGAGGTCCCAGCAGCCGAGCTCGGTCTCGATCTCGACGATCTCGCGGATCTCGCGCAGGAACCAGGGGTCGATGTGGGTGATCCGGTGGACCTCCTCGACCGTCCACCCCTGGCGCAGCGCCGCGAACACCGAGAACAGCCGCTCCCAGTTGGGCTGGGCGAGGCGGTCGGCCAGGCGCACCGGGTCGGAGTTCCGGCGCTCCCGGTTGAGCAGGGTCCCTTCGAGCTCCAGGGCATTGAGCCCCTTGATCAGGGCTTCGGCGAAGGTGCCGCCGATCGCCATCACCTCGCCCACCGACTTCATCGACGTGCCCAGGTGGGGCGGCGAGGCGGGGAACTTCTCGAACGCCCAGCGCGGGATCTTGACCACCGTGTAGTCGAGGCTCGGCTCGAAGGCGGCGAAGGTCTCGCCGGTGATGTCGTTGGGCACCTCGTCGAGGGTGTAGCCGACCGCCAGCAGGGCCGCGATCTTGGCGATCGGGAAGCCGGTAGCCTTCGACGCCAGCGCCGAGCTCCGCGACACCCGGGGGTTCATCTCGATCACCACCCGCGCGCCGGTCTCCGGATCGACGGCGAACTGGATGTTCGAGCCGCCGGTGGCGACGCCGACCCGCCGGATCACCCGGAAGCCCTCGTCGCGCATGGCCTGGTACTCGCGGTCGGAGAGGGTCTGCTGGGGAGCGACGGTGATCGAGTCGCCGGTGTGGACCCCCATGGCGTCGACGTTCTCCACCGAGCAGACGACGATGGCGTTGTCCGCGCAGTCGCGGATCACCTCGAGCTCGAACTCCTTCCAGCCGAGCACCGACTGCTCGAGCAGCGCCTGGTGGTTGGGGCTGGCCGACAGGGCGGAGCGGATCACCTCCGTGAGCTCGTCCCGGTTGTAGGCCACGCCGCCGCCCTCGCCGCCGAGGGTGAAGCTCGGACGCACGATGACCGGGAAGCCGATCTCGTCGATCACCGACCGTGCCTCGGCCAGACTGTGGGCGAGGCCGCTCTTGGGCACCGCGATGCCGATCTCCTGCATCGCCGCCTTGAAGAGCTGGCGGTCCTCGCCGAGCTGGAGCGACTCGATCGACGCGCCGAGAACCTCGACGCCGAAGCGCTCCAGCACACCGGCGGCGTCGAGGGCGACCGCCAGGTTGATGCCGGTCTGCCCTCCCACCGTCGGCAGCAGCGCGTCCGGCCGCTCCTTCTCGATGATCCGGGCGAGGATCTCCGGCGTCAGCGGTTCGATGTAGGTGGCGTCGGAGAACTCCGGGTCGGTCATGATCGTCGCCGGGTTCGAGTTCACCAGCACGACGCGGTAGCCCTGCTGGCGGAGCACCCGGCAGGCCTGGGTCCCGGAGTAGTCGAACTCGCAGGCCTGGCCGATGACGATGGGCCCGGAGCCGATGACGAGGATGGACGAGATGTCGGTTCGTTTCGGCACGGCGCGGCGAGTCTATCCCGCCGCGACCGCCCAGCGTGTCTATACTCAGGGGCGATGCCCACCCCCTGTCGCCTCGTCCTGGTCGGCGCGGGCCACGCCCACCTGGAGGTGCTCCGGCGCCTCGCGGAAGAGAACCATCCGCCGGTCGACCTGACGGTGGTCTCCGCCTCCCGGCGCCAGCTCTACTCCGGCATGGTCCCGGGCTATCTCTACGGCGCCTACCGGGAGGACGAGATCGCGGTCGAGGTGGCGCCCCTGGTCGAGCGGGCCGGTGGGCGGCTGGTCCCGGGGCGGGCGACCGCGGTCGAGAGCGACCGCCGGGAGGTCGTGGTCGAGGCCGGAGCCGAGCCCGGAAGCGCTCCGGGAGGATCGACCGAACGCATCCCCTACGACCTGGTCTCGCTCAACGTCGGCTCCCGGACCCTGGGGGAGGACACGCCCGGCGTCCTCGACCACGCGGCGGTGGTCAAGCCGATCCAGGAGGCGCGGACGCTCCGCCACCGGATCGACGCCCTGGCCGCGCGACCGGCCGAGCGCACCGCGCAAGGGGTGGAAGGGCGGCGGGCTGTGATCGTCGGCGGCGGCGCGGCCGGGGTCGAGGTCACCTGCGCCGTCGCCACCGCCCTCGACCGGGCACGGCCCCGGGTGGCGGACGAGGACGCGGTGACCCTGATCGAGGCCGGGCCGCGCATCCTCCCCGGCGAGTCGTCCAAGGTCCACGACCGGGCGCGCACGGTGCTCGAAGAGCGCGGCATCGACATCCGCTGCCGCACGAGAGTCACGGCGGTCACCGCCGACGGGGTCGAGATCGAAGCCCTCGGCCGCGCGTCCACCCTGCCCGCCGGCCTGACGGTCTGGGTCACCGGCGCCGCGCCGCCGCCGCTCCTCGCCACCATCGACCGGCCGACCGACGAGCGCGGCTTCCTGCTGGTGGACGAGACCCTCCGCTCCCCCGCCGACGAGCGCATCTTCGGCGCCGGCGACTGCGTCAGCCTCGCCGACCGGCCGGAGACGCCCAAGGCCGGCGTCTTCGCGGTCCGCCAGGCGCCGCTCCTGTGGCAGAGCCTGCGTGCCGCGCTCGACGGGAGCTCCCGCTTCCCCGCCTACCGGCCGCAGCGGGAGTTCCTGTCGATCCTCAACACCGCCGACGGCAAGGCGCTGCTGCGCTGGCGGGGCTTCGTGGCCCACGGGCGCTGGGCCTGGAAGCTCAAGGACCGGATCGACCGGCGGTTCTTGTCCAAGTACCGGTAGGGCAGTGGGATGGTGGACTCGTGGCGCCCTGGAGCAAACCACCACTCGTTGCGCGGCGGTCGAGGGTCGTTCTCGGTGTCAGGCGGGGATGGCCCCTCCCGCCCCGCCCGGGACGGGATCGTAGCCACGGCAGGAGACGACCGGCAGCCCGGGGTACTTCGGGAACGACGGGTCGATCTCCGCCATGCCGCAGCGCAGGAAGGTGCTCGACCTCGACGACAAGACCGAGGCGTGGCGGCAGGCGGCGCACAGGCCCGCCGGGGCACCCAGCGCGGCGAGCGCCTCCTGCCCGCTTCCGCCCCTTCCGCCGTCACCGCCGCCACCGCCGCCACCGCCTCCCGGCGCCCCGTCTCCGTCGTCCCGTCGCGTCATCTCGATCAGCCTCCCTTGGCCTCCATCGGCCGCCGAGCCTACCTCGCTCAGCGCGTCCACTACGCCCAGCGCGCCCCGCTCTCGGCGATCTCGCCGCTCTCACCGGCCCCGTCCAGCCCATCCTGCGGGGGCCGCGCCGTCAGTCGATCTCCCGCATCGCGTCGGCCTCCGTCGCGCCCTTCGCTGCCGGACCGGACGCGCCGGCGTCGCGCTCCAACCGCTCGACCTCCTCGGTCGGACCGAGCACGATCAGCCGGTCCCCGGCCTCGAACACCGTCTCCCCTCCGGGGATCACCCGGTCCTCGCGCAGCCCCTCGCCGCGCTTGATCTCGATCACCCGGACCCCGTACAACCGGGGGAGCTGGGCCTCCGCCAGGGTCTGCCCGACCATCGGCGCTCCGACCGGCACCAGGCGCAGGGTGAAGTCCGGCGGCAGCTCGACGAAGTCCCGCGTCTCCTCCTCGTCGGCGTCGGAGACGAACGTGGCGAGCATCGCCTGGCGGCCGAGCACCTCCTGGGCGTAGACCGCCAGCAGGTCCCGCTTGGTCAGCACCCCCAGGAAGCGGTCCTCTGCGTCGATCACCGGCAGGCGCTCGTAGTCCGAGTGGGCGAACACCTCCGCCGCCCGGTCCAGGCGCTCGTCCGGCCGCAGGCGGTGGACCGACGGGGTCGTCAGGTCGTGGGCGAGCACCGCCGTGAGCTGCGCCGGGTCTTCGAGCACGTGCTTGATGTCGTGGAGCGACACCTCCCCCCGGAACGCCCGCTCGTCGCCGACCACGAACAGGCGGTGGCGGTGCGCCGAGAAGAAGCGGTCGACGACCGTCGGGTAGTCGTCCGCCGGGCGGAGCGTCTCCGGGTCCCGGCGCATCAGGTCGCGCACCGTCACCCCGGCGAGCACCGCCTCCTCGAGACGCATGTTGAGGTCGACCCCGGCCCGTTGCAGCGTCTCGGTGTAGATCGAGTACGGGTAGAGCTTGCGCGAGATGACGGTCGAGATGATCGACGCCACCATCAGCGGCAGGATCAGGTCGTAGTTGCCGGTGAACTCGAACAGGATGAGGATGGCGCTGATCGGCGCGTGGCTGGTGCCGGCCGCGATCGCCGCCATGCCGACAGCCGCATAGGCGGGGTAGTCGGAGGTGCCGGTCGGCCAGACGGCGTTGATGCCGGTGCCGTACGCGGCGCCGACCAGCGCGCCGACCAGGAGCGAAGGCGTGAACTTCCCGCCCACCCCGCCGCAGCCGTCGGTGAGCGCCACGGCGACCACCTTGATGCCGGCGAGCGCCAGGAGCAGCATGGGGAAGCTCAGGTGCCAGTCCACCCCCCCGGCGATGCCGGAGATCGGCGGCAGCCGCCCCAGGATCACCGCGTTGGTCGTCTCCTGCCCGCCTTCCAGGATGTGGGGCACCTGGAGCGCCACCACGCCGAACAGAGCCATGCCGAGGATCGGGCGCAGCCAGTCCGGCAGTCCGAGCCGGGAGATCCGGCGGGACAGGCGCCGCACCCCCAGGACGAAGACGATCGAGGCGAGCGCGCAGATCACGCCCAGCCCGGCATAGGCCAGCACCTCCCAGTGGCTTTCGAGCTGGTATCCGGGGACCGCGAAGCGATGGACGTCGCCCTCGAATGCCCTGGCGATCAGGGTCGAGAGCACGGAGGAGGCGACGATCGGCCCGAAGATCTGGAGGGCGAAGTTGCCGAGGATCACCTCCATGGCGAAGAGCGCCCCGCCGATCGGGATGTTGTAGGCCGCCGCCAGGCCTGCCGCCGCCCCGCAGCCGACGAGGATCTTGACCCGGTGGGGTGGCAGGCGGAAGCGGCTGCCGAGCCACGACGAGATCATCGCGCCCAGCCGGATCATCGGCCCCTCGCGGCCGAGGGAGCCGCCACTGCCGACCGTGACGATGGCGGCCAGGGAGCTGACCACGATCGGCCGGGGTGGCACCCGGCCGCCGCGCAGCGCCACCGACTCGATCAAGATGCCCATCCCCGGCCCTTCCGCCGGCGCCCGGTTGATCCGCACGATCACGGCGATCAGCAGGCCGCCCACCACCGGCGCCGCCAACGCCCGCCAGGGCGGCACCTGCAGCGCCGCCGCCAGCAGGTCGGGCGAGCCCCAGAGCAGGATCTGGAGGGCGTCGATCAGCCGATGGACCGTGACGCCGAGGATGCCGGAGAGGACTCCCACCACCCCGATCGCCAGCAGGAACAGCCGATCCTCGCGCGTCGCCAGGCCGAACTTCCGCGCCAGGGCGAACTCGGCCGAGCTGCGCCATTCCCGAAACCGGCGCACGAGCGCGGGGGCGCGGAAGGGCATCGTCGGCAAAATCTATCAGGCCCGGGGACGCCGACGAGCGCGGACGATTCCGACCGGGCAGGGCCGATCCCTCTCGAGATCAGGCGAGCTCAGGTGAAATCGGACGAAAACCACCGAATTCAGCCCGATCGGGTCGCACCGTAAACCAATTCATGCCGAGATCCGTATACACTCATAGCAACAGGGGGACGACTCGATCGCTCCCCAACCCCCCGGGCCTCCCCGGAGCGTGTCCACGCCCCGGTCATCGGAGACCCACGGCGGGCCGGACCCATCGACCCGCTCACGTCACAGATCCAACCTCAACCCCTCGCCCCCCTCTCCGGATCTCCGGGGAGGGGGGTTTCCTCAAGCTCAACACGAAATCGACTGCTTCAAGCTGAGGCGAAAGGCTGGAGATCATGCCTCCGGCCTCTTGAAACCTAAGTATTCCACTGATTGCGATACAATCAATCGAGCCATGACGACCAACCGGTTGGTCTCGACATCGCCTCTTTACCTGATCCACTCCGTCCGTCGGGTACGACCGACGCCTGCGGCACGTTTTCGTACAGAATCGCGGATGGAGTCAGTGCGTTCACCGTCAGCGGCTCTGATGCCATCTGGGACGCTGACGACTACGACAACCTGGGCTACTTCATCGCCCGCCAGATCACCTCGATCGATACCTCGATCCCAGCACTGGCAATCGCAGGGAGCTTTCATGCTGGCGTCGTCGACGGCGGCCACCATCATGAGATCCCTGGCACGGGCGGCATGAATGCATGGGACTACGTGTACTTCCACGACCCCCTCATCGGCCCCGACCGCTACTACGATGCCGGTGAATGGCTCAACGAGATGTGTTCCTTCTCGGGAGATTCCTGCGAGCAGATCATCTCCAGCTCCGCGACCGGCGGCTGGTACAACAACTACAACCTCTACGGTCAGGCCGTCGTGGTCGGCGGTGGCCGCGAACGCCCAGGCGGCGACCCTCCATCCTATTGATGAACACGCCGAGGAGGAGTCCAGACCTGCCCCGTTGCGTACTCGTCCCTCTCTGCTGCCTTCTCTTGCTCGGCCTGCCCCAGGCTTCTCAAGCCTGGGACGAAGCTCCGTGCTCCCATGAGAACCGAGACGCCTGGCACCAGTTCGAGAAGAGACTCAGAGCAATCGAGGATCCTCGAGATCCCGAGTACGTGCCGCACCCCTTCCCCTCCTCCGTCTCCGAGGCGTGGGAGGACTTTCTCGTCTACCACCGACGGGCTTTTGCGGCGACGACGCCTTCAGAGCTCCCACCGACTGAGCGCCGCTTCTTCGAGGCCGTCGACGGAGGTCGGGCCCAGGTGACGGGCCGCCGCGTGGTCAACTGGTCGCCGACTCGCTGCGGACCTGACCGAGAACAGGCGTTCTACTTCCTGCTGAGCGTCACCGACCAGAACACAGGGATCGAGATCACCCGCATCGCGGTCAGCCAGTCCGGTCTCGTGCACTCGCTGATCCATCGCCCCCTGGAGAGTGAGTGGCAGAGTCTCCCGAAGCCGGTGATGGATCTCGACGCGACCGAGCAGCAAGCCGCCGAGGTCCTCGGTTCCCGGCCAGAGGATGCTCAGTACGTGGCATCGACGGGGACCCTTCGATATGACGTGCTGCTCCTTTGCGTGGCCCTCCATCAGGGAGGAAACACGTACCTCCGCCATCCCCTACGAGGCCTCTTCCGACTCGACAAGGCGCGCGGCTTGATGACCTTTCCCGCCGGATCGACCGAGCGGTCACCACAAGCTACCGCTCAGGAGCTGGGAGCACAGGGGCGATTCCTCATCTCCCTCAACGCGACCTCCTGGATGGCTGCCGTGCCCGTTCAACCTGCGACCAAACCTCATTGACCGCCCTCGCCGGGCATCGACGTCCTCACCACCCCCGAGCGGTACGACGTCCCCGGATAAGATGGCCGGCCTATGAGCGACGGGAACCTCTACGAACGCGTGGTCGGGCAGGGCGGGTTCACGCCCCCGCCGGAGAAGGTCCGGGCCTCTTCGGCGATCATCCTCTGGCGCCGCCGGCCACCCGATCCATCCCATCCTGATGGCGAGCTCGAGGTCTTCTGGGTCCGGCGTGCCCCGGCGATGCGCTTCATGGGCGGCTGGCATGCCTTTCTCGGCGGTACCGTCTCGCGGGACGACCCGGCGCTCGAGCACGCCCGCTGGATCGTCGGCCGCCCCCAGGGGCTCGCCAACGACCGGGTCAGCGGCGCCCTGCCGCCGGCGCTCACCGCCGGCCTCGACCCGCTGCCGCCCGACGCCATCGACGGCCTGGTCGCCGCCACCCTGCGAGAGCTGTTCGAGGAATCCGGCGTGCTGCCGCTGGCCGAGGGCTCCGGCACGCTGCCGGCCGAACGGCTCGACGACGCCCGCAACGCGGTCGAGCAGAAGGAGGCCGACTTCGGCGAGCTGCTGGCCCAGTGGGGCTCGGGCGCCTCGGGCCAGGGTGTCCGCCTCGACGCCTCCCGGCTGGTCTTCGCCGGCCGCTGGCTGACCCCCGCGTTCGCCCCGATCCGTTTCGACAACCGGTTCTTCCTGATGGAGCACCGGCCGGAGGACGGCACGCCGCGGGCCGGAGGCGAGGCCGCCGCGGCCGGCTGGATCCGCCCCGCCGACGCCGTCGCCGCCTGGCAGCGCGGCGAGGTCACGGCGGCGCCGCCGATCGTCCACATCCTCAAGACTCTCGCCACCACCGAGGGCGGCGGCGGCGACCCGCTGAGTGTTCTGCCGCTCCTCCGGGAGCCGACCGACGCCAACCTCGGGCCGCACCGGGCGATCGAGCTCCGCCCCGGTGTCCTGCTCTTCCCCCTGCCGACCCCGACCCTGCCGCCCGCCGCCCACACCAACGCCTACGTGCTGGGCAACAGCGAGGCCGTGCTGGTCGACCCCGGCACCCCGTGGGAGGAGGAGATCGACCGCCTGGAGGCGGCCCTGGCCGAGCTTCCGGAACGGTTCGGACGGCGGGTCACCGCCATCTGGCTGACCCACCATCACCCGGACCACGTCGGCGCCGTCGCCCGGCTCCGCGAGAGCCTCGGCGTGCCGGTCGCCGCCCACCCGCTGACCGCCGAGCGCCTGCGGGCACGGGGTATTCCGGTCGACCGGGAGCTGGCCGACGGGGAGACGATCGAGCTCGCGGACGGGATGACGGTCCGCGTCCTCCACACCCCTGGCCACGCCCGCGGCCATCTCTGCTTCCACGAGCAGCGGCTCGGCTCGCTCCTGGCGGGCGACCTGGTCTCCGCCGTCTCGACCATCGTGGTCGACCCGCCCGAGGGCGACATGGCCGACTACCTGGCCTCCCTTCGCCGGGTCCACGAGGCCGGTCCGAGCATGCTGTTCCCGGGGCACGGCCCGGCGATTCTGGATGCCGCGGGCAAGCTCGAGGAGCTCATCGAGCACCGCCACTGGCGCGAGGAGAAGGTGCTCGCCGCCTGGAACGCCGGCGCCCACGACCCGGAGGCGATGCTGCCGGAGGTCTACGACGACGCCCCGCGCCAGGCCTGGCCGCTGGCCCGGCGCCAGATCATCGCCCACCTGCGCCACCTGCGGGCCGAGGGGCGGATCGCCGCGGACGCCGCCCTGCCCGAGTGAGCCCACCCCGCCCTCCGACTCCATGAACCTCTGGGCCGTCTCCGACCTCCACCTGCACCACGAGGCCAACCGCGAGGCCCTCGCCCGCCTGGCGCCGCGGCCGGACGACTGGCTGATCCTGGCCGGCGACGTGGGCGAGACCGAGGATCACCTGCGCTTCGCCATCGACCTCCTGGCGCCCCGCTTCGCCCGCCTGCTCTGGGTGCCGGGGAACCACGACCTGTGGTCGATGCCGGCGCGGAGCGACGGGCCGGTGGGCGAGGCCAAGTACCGCCGGCTGGTCGAGGTCTGCCGCCAGCGCGCGGTCGTGACCCCCGAGGATCCGTATCCGCTCTGGCCGCCGTCGGCCGGCACCGACGACCCGATACGCATCGCCCTCCTGTTCCTGCTCTACGACTACACCTTCGGCCCCGATGACGTGACACCCGAGCGGGCGGTCGCGTGGGCGATGGAGGCGGACATCCTGTGCGCGGACGAGGCCCTGCTCAAGCCGGACCCGTTCCCCTCGCGCCCTGACTGGTGCGCCGCCCGCTGCCGGCAGACCGAGGAACGGCTGGCGACGGTCACCGCCGACGGCTCGTCGACCGTCCTGGTCGGCCACTGGCCGCTGCGCCGGGACGTCACCATCCTGCCGGCGGTCCCCCGCTTCGTGGTCTGGTGCGGCACACGCCGGACCGAGGACTGGCACCTGCGGTTCAACGCCCGGGCCGTCGTCCACGGCCACCTGCACATCCCGCGCACCCAGACGGTCGACGGCGTGCCGTTCGAGGAGGTCTCGTTCGGCTATCCGCGGAACTGGCAGGGGCGCCGGACACTCGAGAGCTCGCTCCGCCGCATCCTGCCCCTCGCCCCCAGCGCCTCCCCGACCTACTCGTAGCGGAGAGCCGCCGAGGGATCGACCCGGGCGGCGAACCAGGCCGGCACGGCGCAGGCGGCGAGGGTGATCCCGAGGGTGAACGCCACCACCGCCGCCAGGTCGAGCGGCTCGACCCGGAACGACACCGACGACAGGAAGTAGATCGCCGCCACGTCCGGATCGAAGCGGATGAGGTGGAAGGTGGTGATCGCCCAGGAGACACCGCAGCCGAGGGCGACGCCGAGCAGTGTGCCCGCACCGCCGAGCAGACCGCCGTAGAGCAGGAAGATCCGGCGCAGTCCCGACGGCGCCAGCCCGAGGGTGGCGAGCACGCCGATGTCGCGCATCCGCTCGCGCACCAGGACGACCAGAGTCGAGGCGGTGTTGAAGGTCGCCACACAGACGATCAGCCCCAGGACCAGGAAGAGCATGGTCTGCTGGAGGGCCAGCGCGGTGAAGAGCGGCTTGTTGAGCTCCCGCGTGTCGGTCACCAGGTAGTCGGAGCCGAGCACCTCCTGGGCCGCCGCGACCACGTCCGACACCGTCGTCGACGGCGTCACGGCGATCTCCACCAGGTCGGTGGCGCCGCTGTCGCCCCCCGAGCCGCCGCCCGTACCGCTGCCGCCGCCGGTGAGGCGCCGGACCACCGCCCGGTCCAGGGCCACCCAGCTCCGGTCGAACTCGGCGAAGCCGCTCTCGAAGGTGCCCGAGACGCGGACCGAGGCGTAGCGGAACCGCGGGTCGCCGTGAACGAAGCCGAGCACGACCAGCCGCAGCACGTCGCCCTTCCGGGCGCCCAGGGTCCGCGCCAGCTCGACGCCCAGGACCGCCCCGGGGATGCCGCCGTCACCGGTCCCGAGCTGCTCGGCGGTGCCGGAGAGGAGCCCGCCGCCGGGCTCGATCCCGCGCAGCGTCACCTCCACCTGGCGATCGGCCTCGCGTCTGCCTGTCGCCCCGCCGTCCTCGTCGGCGGTCGCTCGATCGCCCGGTCGCCGCTCCGGCGCGGACAGCGTCCCCTGGCCGTACGCCACCCGGCTCGCCCGCTCGACCCCGGGAATCGCCGTCAGCCGATCCATGGCGGAGCGGCTCGGCTGCAGCGCCCCGTCGGTGGAGCCGGCCGGCGACAGCGGATAGGCGAGGATGGCGGCGTTGCCCGACAGGAGCTTGGCCTCGAGATCCTCCCGGTAGCCGGTCATCAGCGCCATGGCGATGACCATGGCCATGACGCCGAGGGTGGTGGCGGCGAGGGCGGCCCGGGCGGTGCCGTTGAGCAGCCGGCTCCGCCGGTGACGGAGGAAGCGCCAGGCGACGACCCACGGCACCGGGCCCCGCAACGGCTGGGGCCCGGTCCGCGCGCTCTGCTTCGCGTCGGGCTGGGACGCGGGCGGAGACTCCGGACCGGTCGAGGGCTCTCGGGCCATGGGGAGATGGGGGGATGGGGGGGGGGGCGCCGGGGAGGGCCTGCCGCCTAGGAGCCTAGCGGCGGATCGAGTCCAGGAACCGGTCGAAGAGGGCCGCGCCCTCGTGGGGGCCGGGCGCCGCCTCCGGGTGGTACTGGGCCGCGAAGACCGGGCGTCCGGCCATCTCCAGCCCCTCGAGCGTCCCGTCGTTCAGGTTGACCTGGGTGGCGTGGACCTCCGGCGGCAGGCTGTCGGGATCGACCGCGAAGCCGTGGTTCTGGCTGGTGATCGCCACCTTGCCGGTGGCGACGTCGCGGACCGGCTGGTTGCCGCCGTGGTGACCGAACTTGAGCTTGAAGGTGGTCCCGCCGAGGGCGAGGCCGAGGAGCTGGTGGCCGAGGCAGATGCCGAAGACCGGCATGCCCGAGTGGGCCAGGGTGCGGACCTCCTCGACGATCCCGGCCAGCGGCTCCGGGTCGCCGGGGCCGTTCGACAGCAGCACGCCGTCGGCACCGAGCGCCAGGCACTCGGCCGCCGGGGCGCGCGCCGGCAGCACCGTCACCCGGGCGCCGCGCGCGGTCAGCGAGCGCAGGATGTTGCGCTTGGCGCCGAAGTCGTAGACCGCCAGGTGGAGATCGGAGCGGGGGCTCTCCCCGTCGCCGCCCCCTTCCGGCGCCAGCTCGTAGGGCGCCGCGCAGGTCACGTCGTCGACCAGCGCCCGGCCGACCATGGAGGGAAAGTCCGCCAGCTCGGCCTCGAGCGCGTCGACGTCGGAGCGCTCGGTCGTCACCACGCCGCGGAGCGCACCGTGCTCCCGCAAGCGCCGGACCACCGCCCGCGTGTCGATGCCGTCGAGCGCCGGGATGCCGTGCTCTTCGAGATATGGCGGCAGGGCGCCCAGGTCGCGCTCCGACGCCTCGCCGGACGGCACCCGGGTGAGCTTGCGGACGACGAACCCCTCGACCCAGGGACGGCCCGACTCGGCGGCGCCCTGGCCGACCCCGTAGTTGCCGATGTGGGGCTGGGTCATGACCACGATCTGCCCGTGGTAGGACGGATCGGTCAGGATCTCCTGGTAGCCGGTCATCGAGGTGTTGAACACCACCTCGCCGAACCGGGTGCCGGGGGCCACGGCCCGCCCTTCGAAGACCGAGCCGTCCTCGAGGACCAGCAGGCCAGTGCCGTCAGCGCTTCGAATGGTCATCTACCTCCCCGGCTCCGCGGGCACCGTCTCAAACCAACGCCGGGAAGGTGCGATCGACCATCGGAGCCAGCGCCCGGAGCTGCTCGACGAGTTGCTCGAACTGGTCGGGCAGGATCGCCTGCGGGCCGTCGGAGAGCGCTTCCGCCGGCCGGTCGTGGACTTCGACCATGATGCCGTTGGCGCCGACGGCGACCGCCGCACGGGCCAGCGGCAGCACCTTGTGGCGCTTGCCCGAGGCGTGGCTCGGGTCGCACAGGATCGGCAGGTGGCTGATCCGCTGCACCGCCGGCACCGCCGAGACGTCCAGGGTGTTGCGGGTGTGGTCGGCGAAGGTGCGGATGCCGCGCTCGCACAGGACGACGTCGCGGTTGCCCTGGTCGAGCAGGTACTCGGCGGCGAGCAGCAGCTCGGTGATCGTGGCGTTCATGCCGCGCTTCAGGAGCACCGGCCGGCCGCAGCGGCCGGCCCGCTTGAGCAGGGTGTAGTTCTGCATGTTGCGGGCGCCGATCTGGACCATGTCGGCGTACTCCGCCACCTGGTCGAGGACGTCGATGTCCGTCGCCTCGGTGACCACCGGCAGGCCGGTCTCTTCGCGCACCCGGGCGAGGATCTCGAGCCCTTCGCGCCCCAGGCCCTGGAAGCTGTACGGGCTGGTGCGCGGCTTGTAGGCGCCGCCGCGCAGGATGTGCGCCCCGGCGGCCTTGACGGCGCGGGCGATGCGCAGCGTCTGGTCGTAGCTCTCGACCGAGCAGGGGCCGGCGATCACGGCCAGCTCGGAGCCGCCGATCTTGACGCCGGAGACGTCGACCACCGTGTTGCTCGCCTTGAACTCCCGGGAGACGAGCTTGTAGGGATGGCTGACCGGGATGACCTCGAGCACGCCGTCGAGGGACTCGAAATGGACCGGCTCGACGATGCCCAGGTTGCCGGTGATGCCGATGGCGGTGCGCTGCGCGCCGGGGATCGCGTGGGCCTTGAGGCCCCGCTCCTCGACGGCGGACACGACCTTCTCGACCTGGGCCGGGGACGCATCCATCTTCATGACGATCAACATGACGTCGGTCTCTCTCCTGGATCGGCTGCGATCCGTGTCGACTGGCCCGCCGCTCCGCTGCCGGCGCCGGCCGGTCCCTGCTCGTCTGGTCGATCCCGTGCTCCGCTGGCCACTGGCCGGGGTCCTCTGGGGACGCCTGGGGGGACGCCTGGAGACGTCCGAAGCCGGTGGCGCGGTCCGCCCGGGCTCGGGGGTTCGGGTATGATAGCAAGTCGATCATCGATCGCCCACCGCTCCGGGAGCCACCATGAAGCACCTCGTTCGCACCGCCCTCCTCGCAGCACTCGCCGCCCTGATCCTCGCCGGGCCGGCGGCGGCCTACGTCATCGTGCTCAAGAGCGGCGACCAGATGGTGGTCGCCAAGGAGTACAAGATCGAGAACGGCAAGGCGATCATCGAGCTGCCCAACGGCGTGGTCACGTCGATGGACCCGAACGAGATCGACGTCGAGGCCACCCGCAAGGCGAACGAGGCGGGATACGGCAAGGCGCTGGTGATCGACGGCGGCGATGCGCGGGCGCGCACCAACGCCGACAACGAACAGCCCGAGGAGGGCAAGAGCCTGGCCGACCTGGCCGCCAGCCGCGGCGGCAAGGTCCGCCTGGAGCCCTACCGCCGGGAGCAGCCGGCGAACCCCGCCACCAAGACGGTCAAGACCCCGGCCGGGTTCATCGACCTCCAGAGCCTGCCGCGGCGCCCGTTCCGCGACGTCGAGCTGGCCGGCGAGATGCAGCGCTTCTTCCGCGGCCAGGGCATCGACAACGTGGAGCTCTACCAGGGCACAGAGAGCTCGCGCCCGTTCGCCGAGATCACCACCAACTCCGAGGCGTCCGTCTTCCGCGCCCTACAGATCGCCGCCGAGGCGCTGCTCGCCGTCGAGCAGGACCACCCGGACAAGGTGAGCGCCCTCGAGCTGCTCCTCGCCACCCCCGAGCGCGAGCGGGCTGGCCAGTTCGTCCTCACCCGCGACCTGGCCCAGGATCTGGTCGGCGACCACGTCGAGGTCGCCCAGTTCTTCGTCCAGCACGTCCAGTTCTAGGACGGCACCTCGCCGTCGTCGCCAACGGCCTCGATCCGCAGCCCGACATACTCCTCCACCGGCCGGCCGACCCGGCGGTAGAACCGTTCGCCGTAGCTCTCCACCAACCCCACCGGCTCGTCGAGGAAGATCCGCTCGATCCGGAAGAGGGGGAAGAACATGGTGGCGAGGTCGAGGGTGCGTTCCTCGCCCCGCGCCGCCTGGGCCATCCAGTCGTCGAAGGTCTCGACCCCGATGCCGCGCAGGATGACACCGGCGACGCCGACCTCGCCGACGATCCCCCAGTACTTCTCGCTCGGGTTGATCAGGTTGACGATCACCGCCGAGCCGGGCGCGATGGCCGGCGCCGCCACCCTCGTCCCGCCGTGTCCGCCGCCGGTCACTCGTCCTCCCCCGCCGGCGGCCCCGCCTCGGCCGGCTGGGCTGGCTGGGCCGGCTGGGCCAGCTCGACCAGCACACCGCCGGCGCTCTTCGGGTGGACGAACTGGACACGCGACCCACCGGCGCCTCGGGTCGGCTGGTCGCGGATCAACCGGTAGCCGCCTCCGCGCAGGGTGCCGTCGTCCGCCTCGACGTCGTCCGAGGCGAAGCAGAGATGATGGATGCCCGGCCCCTGGCGCTCGAGGAACTTGGCGATGGCGGAGTCCTCTCGCGTCGGCTCGAGCAGCTCGATCCGGCTGCCGCCGCACGGGATCATCGCCACCCGCACCCCTTCCTGCGGCACCTCCTCGATCTCCTCCACCTCGAGGCCGAGGGCCTCGTAGAAGCCTCGCGCCTCCTCGATGGAGCGCACGGCGATCCCCACGTGGTCGATCTTGTCGATCATGAAACGTCCTCCTGCTCCTGCCGATCCAGCGAATCGTCGTCGGTGAGAGTCTCCGCCTCAGGGTCCGCGGCGGCCCCAGCACCGGTCCCGGAGCCGAGGCCGAGCTCGCCGAGAAGCTGGTCGGCCGCGGCATAGGGGTCGAGCCCTTCCCGCTCCGCCCGGTCGACCTCCCGTGCCAGGCGGTCGGCCCGCGAGGCGGCGGCCAGCACGTGGCGCTTGAGGGCCTCTTCGATGCGCAGCTCGAGGCGGCGCCGGCGGCGCTCGGCCAGGAGCCCCCGCCCGCCGAGCCAACGCCGGTGCTCGGCCAGCGCGCCGGCCAGCTCCTCCAGCCCTTCGCCGCGGTGGGCCACGGTGCGCACCACCGGCGGCAGGCGATCGGCGCCCCCGTCCTCGTCGCCAGCTCCGCCGGCCCGGCCGGCCACCTGGTCGCCGGGCCCCGGCTGGGCGGAGTGGAGCATGAACAGCAGATCCTTGTAGGTCCGGTCCGCCCCCTCCCGATCCGCCTTGTTGAGCACGAAGACGTCGGCGATCTCGAGCAGCCCGGCCTTGACCGCCTGGATCTCGTCGCCCATGCCGGGGATCACCACGACCGCGACCGTGTCGACGCTCCGCACCACGTCGACCTCGTCCTGGCCGACGCCGACGGTCTCGACGATGACCACGTCGAAGCCGGCGGCATCGAGCACGTCGACGGCGTCGTGGGCCGCCGCCGCCAGGCCGCCGAGGGCGCCGCGGGTCGCCATGGAGCGGATGAACACCCCCGGGTCGGTGGCCAGCGACTGCATGCGCACCCGGTCCCCCAGGAGCGCACCGCCGGTGAACGGGCTGGTCGGGTCGATCGCCAGCACGGCGACGGTCTCGCCGCCGGCGCGCAGGGTGCGCACCAGGCCCTCGACCAGGGTGCTCTTGCCGGAGCCGGGCGGGCCGGTGATGCCGATCAGCCGCGCACGGCCGGTGTGAGGACGGAGGCGCCGGATCAGCTCCTCCACCGCCCCCTCTCCCCGGCCGCCCCGTTCGAGCAGGGAGATCGCCCGTCCGAGGGCGCGCGGATCGCGCCGCTCGACGATGGCGGGCAGGAGGTCGTCGAGGGATGTCTTCCCGGACGAGGACGGGGAGGACGGGGACGGCGGGGACGACGAGGAAGAGGGTGCAGGCATGGGCGGAGGCTCGCGGCTCCCGCGGCCGGACTCAGCGGAGGACCTGGCGGCCGATCACCAGGCGCTGGATCTCGCTCGTGCCCTCGCCGATGGTGCAGATCTTGGCGTCGCGGTAGTACTTCTCGGCACGGTAGTCCTTGATGAAGCCGTAGCCGCCGAGGATCTGGACCCCCCGCTCGGAGCAGAAGACCGCCGCCTCGCCGGTGGTCAGCTTGGCCTCGGCCGAGAGCCGGGTCACCGGCACGCCCCGGTCCATGGCGTCGCAGGCGGCGAAGGTCAGCGCCTCGGCGGCGGCGATGCGGGTCGCCATCTCCGCCAGGTGGAACTGGATCGCCTGGAAGCTGGCGATCGGCTTGCCGAACTGCTCGCGCTCCTTGGCGTAGTCGCGGGCGGTCTCGAACGCGCCGATGGCGGTGCCCAGGCCGAGGGCCGCGATCGAGATCCGGCCACCGTCGAGGATCGCCAGGGCCTGCTTGAAGCCCTCGCCCTCGTTGCCGAGCAGGTGATCGTCCGGGACGAAGCAGTTCTCCATCACCACCTCGGCGGTGTCGGAGGCGCGGATGCCGAGCTTGTTCTCCTTCTTGCCCGGGCGGAACCCGTCCATGCCCTTCTCGAGCACGAAGGCGGAGACGTTGCGCCCCTTCTGGCCGTCCGGGTCGGTCACCGCCATCACCACGCAGATCTCGCCCACCGAGCCGTGGGTGGTGAAGGTCTTGGCACCGTTGAGCAGCCAGCCGCCGTCCACCTTCTCGGCCCGGGTGCGGGTGCCGCCGGCGTCGGAGCCGGCGCCGGGCTCGGTCAGGCTCCAGGCGCCGATCTTCTGCCCCGTAGCCAGCGGCCGGACCCAGCGCTCCTTCTGCTCCTCGGAGCCGAACTTGAAGATGTGGTTCGTGCACAGGGAGTTGTGCGCCGCCACCGAGATGCCGACCGACGGATCGACCTTGGACAGCTCGGTCACCACCAGCACGTACTCGGTGTAGCCGAGGCCGGCGCCGCCCAGCTCTTCCGGGAAGATGATGCCCAGGAAGCCGAGCTCCGCCGCCTTCTGGATGACCTCCCGCGGGAACCGCTGGGCCTCGTCGATCTCCTCGACGATCGGGTCGACCTCGTTGCGGGCGAACTCGCGGGCGAGCTGCTGAATGGCCCGCTGCTCCTCGGTCAGGGAGAAGTCGGGGCCGGAAGGAGTCTCGACGCCCGAGGCGGTGGTCGGCTTCTCGATGGTGAGCATGGGCTGGGGGCTCCGGATCGCTGATTGCTGGGGTCCCTGGGGGACGGCTGGCTCCGGGGCCTACCGGGTGTCGGATCGTTCGAAGAGGCCCGCGGAGTGGCTGACCATCGTATCCGCTCGCCGGAGACGGCGCAATTGCGCCGATTCATGGCTCGGGCCGGGATCTCACCGGGCTCTCTACGCCCGGGGTGCGCGCCGTCGGCGCGTCAGGAGCCGGCGGAGGGTGCCCGCTCGCCGACCGCCCGTTCCAGTTGAGTTGCCAGCCGATCGGGCTCGTCCGCTGCGAGGCCGATGCGGTCGGCGACCTTGCGGATACCGAACGGCCCGTGGACGGTGACCGGCGACTCCAGGCGCAGGAGCAGGTCGGGAGCGTCGAGCGGCGTGACCCGCAGGTAGCCGGGGCTCTTGCGCGCCGGCGGGGTCGGCCGGCGCTCGACAGCGGCGATGCGCTCGACCGGCAGGTCCACGGTCCAGCGCAGCCCGAGGCGGATGCGGAGCAGATCGCCTTCGAGGTCGATCGTCCTGCGCGCCATGGCCCGGTAGTCGCCGATCAGCCAGACCAGCCCGTAGGCGGTGAGGGCCGAGAGCAGCCAGGCGGCCCGCACGCTCCAGCGGGCGATGAAGAAGTGGACCGCCAGCCCCTCGGAGCCGGTCATCACCAGGAGAAACAGGAGAATCCCACCCCAGGCGGCGGTCCGGTGGTAGGTGAAGCGCTCGGCACCATCCAGCTCTCGAGAGACCCGGGCACCCGGTGCGCGGCGGAACGAGAAGGCGTAGCCCCAGGTCGCCAGCTCGTCGGCCAGGACCCGGGAGCCCACGTGATCCCCCAGCCCCTCGGCGAACCCGGCGCGCAGCGCCGTCAACAGGTCGCCCTTGCCGGCGCGGCGCACCGCCCGCACGACGCGGCGGATACGGATCGCCAGGACCGCGAACAGCGCCAGCTCGACCAGCGGGAACAGGAGCTCCACCGCCCGGAGGGGCTGGTGGTGCCCCGCGGGCAGGACCCGGCTGGCCGCCAGCCAGGAGAGGACGACGACCGGCACGAGGGCGGGCCACGGCGCGTCGCCACGCCGGACCACGAGCAGGTAGAAGAGCAGCGGCACGGTCACCACGAAGTCGAAGGTGACGGCGAGCGCCAGCAGGTCCGGATCGCGGGCGAAGGCCACCGAACGGACCAACAAGGTCTCGGCGAGGACGACCAGGAATGCGACGCTGCTGAACAGTGCGTACGAACGGCGATCGAGGAGGCGGCCGGCGGTCATGGCAGGGGTCTCGCGGGAATAGGTCGGTCCGAAAAGCGTACCAGCAATCAGAAGCGACCCGTGCACCGAGGGCGGACCAGCGATCCAGATCGCAGGGCGGATCGCAAGGCGGATCGCAAGGCGGATCGCAGCGCGGATCGCAGCACGGCTCGCCGGGCGCTTTCGACAACCCGGTTCACCGGTAACGACGCCTTCGAGGAGGAGGTCGATCATGATCATCCGTCGGGTCCGTATCGTGTCCCTGGCCAAGGTTCTGGGCCTGATCTACGCCTGCATCGGGTTGGTCGCGGGCGCCCTGTTCTCCCTGTTCTCCGTCTTCGCCGCCGCCTCCAGTTGGAGCTTCGGCCACGGCCTGGGGGCGACCTGGGGTCCGGTCCTGCTGGGCGCCGGGGCGGTCATCGCCCTGCCGATCTTCTATGGCATCCTCGGGACGATCGTCGGCCTGTTGGTGGGCCTCGTGTACAACGTCATCGCCGGCACGGTCGGTGGCCTGGAGATCGACCTCGAGGAGAGCCCATGAGCCCGTCCGCAAACGACCCCGAGCGGAGCGACATCCGCCACATCAACCCGGAGGGCCTCTACACCAACCCTCACTTCACCCAGGTCGTCAGCGTCTCCGGCCCCGTCCGGACCGTCCGCGTCGCCGGCCAGGTCTCCGTCGACGCCGGCGGCGCCGTGGTCGGCAAGGGAGACATGGCGGCCCAGGCGGCCCAGGTCTTCGCCAACATCCGGACCGCCCTGGCGGCCGCCGGCGCCGACCTGGGCCACGTCATCGGCTGGACGTTCTACCTGGCGGCCGGCGAGAACCCGGGCCCGGTCCTCCAGGCCTACCAGACCGCCTGGAACGGCCGCCCCAACCCCCCGATGGTCAACCTGCTCCACGTCGCCGCCCTGGCCAACCCCGACCTGCTGCTCGAGATCGAGACCGTGGCCGTCGTGCCGCTCAGGTGACGCGCCTGACATCTGTCACCCCGGATTCCTGACCTCCCGCACTACCGGCGGCTCCGTCTCGTGGCCGAGACTGGGGTCACCATGGAACGGAGACTCCCGAACTCGAACCCAAATCCGAACCCCGCCGCGGCGGGCGCGCCGCTCCGAGCGGTCGAGCCCGTCGATCCCCCCGAGCCTCAGCCCCGAGCCGAAGGCGGGCCCGGACCCGCTCTCGTACCCGATCCGACGCTTCCGGCCGCCATCCGCGGGGCGGTCAAGCGTTACGGCGAGATCACCGCCCTCGACGGGCTCGACCTGACCATCCGCCCGGGCGAGACGGTCGCCCTGCTGGGGCCGAACGGCGCCGGCAAGACGACCGCGGTCAAGCTGCTGCTGGGCATCACACGGCCGGACGCCGGCTCGGCGCGGCTGTTCGGCGGCGACCCGCGCGACCGGCGCATCCGCTGGCGGCTCGGCACCATGCTCCAGATCGCCAACGTGCCGGAGACGCTCTCGGCCCGGGAGCACGTCGAGCTGTTCTCGAGCTACTACCCGATGCCGCGACCGGTCGCCGAGACCCTGAGGATCGCCGGCATCGAGCACCTGGCGGACCGGCCGTTCGGCAAGCTGTCCGGCGGCGAGCGGAGGCGCCTGCTCTTCGCTCTCGCCCTGTCCGGCAACCCGGATCTGCTGGTGCTCGACGAGCCGACGGTCGGGCTGGACGTCGAAGCACGCCGCGGCCTGTGGCGCGAGGTCCGGGAGTTCGTCGGCCATCAGCGCTCGGTGCTGCTGACCACCCACTACCTGGAGGAGGCCGACGCCCTGGCGGACCGGATCGTCGTCCTCGACCACGGCCGCGTGCTCGCCGAGGGCACGCCGCACCAGATCAAGACCCGCGTCGCCGGCCGGCGCATCCGTTGCCTGACCCGCCTGACGCCCGAGGAGGTCGGCGCGCTGCCCGGCGTGACCACCGCGCGCTGGCACGGCCCCACGGTCGAGGCCTACGCCACCGAGGCCGTGACCGCCGTGCGGGCGCTCTTGGAACGCGACCAGACGGTCTCCGAGCTCGAGGTGGCCGCCGCCAGCCTGGAGGAGGCCTTCCTCCTCTTGACGGGCGGCTCCCCGGGAGAGGGAGCGACCGGAACCCACGAGGACGGGACCCACGAGGAAGGAGCCACCCGATGATCCGCTCCGTGACCACGACCGACGCGCAACGCCCCGATGGCCCTGATCGCGCGGACCCCATCGGGGGAACCACCCCCACGCTCCGGTCCTCGGACCCCGTGCGAACGCGCCCGAGCACGCTCCGCATCTACCTGCTGGAGGCCCGGTGCGAGCTGTTCAAGCTGATCCGCCTGCCCGCCTTCGCCCTGCCGACGATCGGCTTCCCGCTGCTCTTCTACATCCTGTTCGCGGTCACCTTCAACAAGGGCAAGACGGTCGGCGGCATCGGCGCGACCACCTCCATGCTCGCCACCTACGGCGCCTTCGGCGTCATCGGCGCCGCCCTCTTCGGCTTCGGTGTCGGCGTCGCGGTCGAGCGCGCCCAGGGGTGGATGCTGCTCAAGCGGGCGAGCCCGATGCCGGCCGGCGCCTACTTCTTCGCCAAGATCGCCATGAGCATGGCCTTCGCCACGGTGATCGTGACCGTGCTGTCGATCGCCGGCGCGACCCTCGGCGGCGTGCACCTGGCGGCGGGCCGGTGGCTCGGGCTGGGAACGGTGCTGGTGCTCGGTACGCTCCCCTTCTGCGCCATGGGGCTCGCCTTCGGCACCCTGTGCGGGCCGAACTCCGCGCCCGCCGTGCTCAACCTGGTCTACCTGCCCATGGCGTTCGCTTCCGGTCTCTGGATCCCCGTCCAGCTCCTGCCGGGGTTCCTCCAGAAGCTGGCGCCGTGGATGCCGCCGTACCACTTGGGTCAGCTCGCCCTGAAGGTGGTCGGAGGGGACCTGGGACAGCCGGTCGCCTTCCACGTGGCGGCCCTGGCGGCGGTGACGGCGATCGGCCTGGGGCTGGCCTGGCTGGGCGGACGCGGGGACGAGGTGACGTACGGATGAAGGGTGGGGAAAGGAACGTGGTGGGAAGGTGCGACCCGGACGGCGCTCGACGCCGGCCGGGCCGCACCAAGTCACTGACTCAGTACCGCGGCTCTGGACAGTAGGGCGGGCTGGTATTGAAACCCGGGCAGAGGATCGTCTGCTCATCGCATTGAATCCAGCACCCGTCGTACTCGTCGCAGACCGAGCCCTGGCAGGAGATCCTGGCGCCGCTGAGGCAGGTCACCTGCGCCGTGCAACCGCTGGCGGCAGAGACCGGGCTCTGGCCGATCTGTAGCGCCGCGAAGAGGGGGCTGGTGAACAGCGGGCCCGGGACCTGGGCGGGACCGGCGGCGAGCGTACTACCCATCGCAACGAGAGCCAGACCGGCAAAGGCGATGACCAAAGTGTTCTTCATCGAGAGCTCCTCTCTGCATCGAGGTGAACGGGGAGCGCTCCACACACGGATGGACGCACATGCATAGAAGCGACTCATGAAATGCGAATCGCCTGTATATCGAACTTCCGCCCTGTCCCGCAAGCGGCTTCCCGCGAGCTCGGGCGAGCCGGACGGCGCTAGACTCACCCCATGAGTTGCACGAGCGGGCGACGCCGCAGCCGGTACCTGGTCCTGCCGGACAACAACGAGATCGGCTGGACGCCGTTCCTCTGGCTGATCTACCTGCTGTCGCCGTTCCTGGTCCTGATCCTGGGCGGAAGCCGTCCTCTGGATTGGGTCCTGGCGGTGGTGGTGGAAGCGTGCTTCCTCCCGCTCTACTTCTGGGGCTACTGGTCGACCGGCCGGCGCCTGCTCGCCATCATCGCCGCCATCACGGCCCTCGGGGCGCTCTACACGCCGCTCAACAGCGGCGGCCTGGTCTTCTTCGTCTACGCCGCGGCGTTCGTCGGCTGGGCGGTCAACCGGCGGCTGGCCTTCTCGGTGCTCTGCGCGATTCTCGCGGCTTTCGGCCTCGAAGCCTGGCTGTTCCAGCTCCATCCCGGGACCTGGATTCCGGGGATCACCTTCTCCGCCCTGATCGGCCTGTCGAGCCTCCACTACTCCGAGGTCCAGCGGAAGAACCGGGGACTGCAACGGGCGCGCGAGGAGGTGGAACGGCTGGCCAAGGTGGCCGAACGCGAGCGCATCGCCCGCGACCTCCACGACCTGCTCGGCCACACGCTGACCCTGATCTCGGTCAAGAGCGACCTGGCGGTCAAGCTCTCGGCGCTCGACCCCGACCGGGCCCGCGCCGAGATGGCCGAGGTCCACCGCACCGCCCGCACCGCCCTGGCCGAGGTCCGCCGGGCGGTCCGCGGCTACCGAGAGGGCGGCACCGGCGGTCTGCGCCACGAGCTCGAGACCGTGCGCGCGAGCCTCGCCGCCGGCGGCCTGGCGCTCCGGGTCGAGGGTTCGCCGGAGGAGCTGATCCACGCCGGCGACGGCGCGCTGACGGCCGAGAAGGAGGAGGCGCTGGCCTTCGCCCTGCGGGAGGCGGCGACCAACGTGCTGCGCCACGCCCGCGCGAGCCGCTGCGAGATCCGTTTCGAGCGGGTCGGGCCGCCGGGGGCGCCCGGCCGAGGCGACCGGCACGACACGTCCGGCCGGACCAATCCGATCGGCCCGGCCGGACGGAGCGAGCGCCCCGGGAGCCTCGGCACCGCCCGGCTCCAGATCATCGACGACGGCCGCGGCGGCTCCCGCGCCCGGCAGGCCGAGGGCAACGGCCTGGGCGGCATGCGCGAGCGGGTCGAGCGGCTGGGCGGCCGGCTGACCCTCGATGGCCACCCGGACACCGGCGGCACGAGCCTGACCGTCGAGCTGCCGCTCAGCGGGCCGGAGGAGCGCACCGACCCCGCGGAGGACGATCTGCCGGGGGCCGCCGTCGGGGCGGCCTCGTGAACGAGCCCGGGGGATCGGCCGGCAGCCCGGGCACGATCCGCGTGCTGATCGCCGAAGACCAGGCGATGGTGCTCGGCGCCCTCGCCCAACTGCTCGACATCGAGCCCGACCTCAGCGTCGTGGCCCGCGCGCGGAACGGCACCGAGGCCCTGGCGCTCGCGCGCGAGGTGCGGCCGGACGTGGTGGTCACCGACATCGAGATGCCCGGCACCACCGGCCTCGAGCTCGCCGGCGCCCTGCGCGAGCTCCAGCCGCGGCCGCGGGTGATCATCGTCACCACCTTCGCCCGGCCGGGCTACCTGCGCCGGGCGCTCGACGCCGGCGTCTCCGGCTACCTGCTCAAGGACGCGCCGGCCGAGGAGCTGGCCGAGGCGGTCCGCCGGGTCCAGGGCGGCGGGCGGGTGATCGATCCGGAGCTGGCGGCCGAGGCCTGGGGCGAGGAGGACCCGCTCACCGACCGGGAGCGCCAGGTGCTGCGCCAGGCCGGCGAGGGGAAGCCGACCGCCGCCATCGCCGCCGGCCTCCACCTCTCCGAAGGGACGGTGCGCAACTACCTCTCCGAGGCGATCAGCAAGCTCGACGCCGCCAACCGGGTGGAGGCGGCGCGGATCGCGCGGCGCAAGGGGTGGCTCTAGCCTGCACTCTTCATGAGACGCCCGGGCTTCGCCGTCCCGATGTACTAAGCTAGCCCGCCATGGGCCGACCGGGCTGGGACGACTACTTCCTCGATCTGGTGGACCACGTGGCGGCGCGCGCGACCTGTGACCGCGGGCGGAGCGGCTGCGTCGTGGTGCGCGACAAGCGCATCATCTGCACCGGCTACGTCGGCTCCCCCTCCGGCCTGCCCCACTGCGACGAGGCCGGCCACGATTTCAAACGCATGATCGACGAGGACGGCACCGAGCGCCAGCACTGCGTGCGCACGGTTCACGCCGAGCAGAACGCCATCTGCCAGGCGGCCCGCCACGGCCTGCCGCTCGCCGGCACGACCCTCTACTGCACCATGGAGCCGTGCCGCGTGTGCGCCATGCTGATCGCTTCCGTCGGCATCGCCCGGGTGGTCGCCAAGCGCCGCTACCACGCCGGTGGCGACAGCCGGGAGATCCTCGCCCAGGCCGGCGTCACGCTCGACGTGATCGAGGACGTGGTCCAAGAGTACGAAAGGCAGTAGAGATCCCTTGACCGTTTCGAAGGAAGACCACCTCTTCGGCCGGCTGGCCCTGCACTACAAGCTGGTCACCCGAGAACAGATCAACGAGGCGCTCCGCCAGCAGGGGCGCGAGGGCGGCGACCGCAAGGTCGGCGAGATCCTCATCGAGCGCGGCTGGCTGACCCGGGAGCGCTTCGAGCAGCTCCTCGCCGTCCAGCGCCAGTACCACGAGCGCCTGCGCGGCTCCGGGGAGGCGGGCGCCCCGGCGGCGGCACCGGAGCAGGACGACGCGGCCCCGAGCGCTGCGACCGTCCCGCGGGAGGAGGCTGCGGGCGAGGAAGCGGGCGAGGCCGGAGACGAGGCGGAGGACGCGACGGGAACCGCCGAGCCCTCCGGCGACGAGCAGCACTCCCTCGCCGGCTGGCTCCGGCTCGCCGCCGCCCGCGGGGCGAGCGACCTCCACATCCACGCCGGCCAGGCGGTCCAGGTCCGCGTCCACGGCGAGCTGACCCGCGCCGGCGAGACGCCGCTGTCCATCGAGGCCACCGAGTCGCTCCTGCGCGACGCCCTCGACTCCGAGGAGCGGGAGATCCTCGACACCACGGGCCAGGTCGACCTCGCCCGGACGGTGCCGGCCGTCGGCCGCTTCCGCGGCAGCGTCTACCGCCAGCAGCACGGCCTCGACGGCATCTTCCGCCTGCTGCCGGCGGAGCCGCCCACCCTCTCGGACCTGGGGCTCCCCCTCGACCTCGCCCGCTTCGCCAACTTCCACCAGGGCCTCGTGCTGGTCACCGGCCCCGCCGGCTGCGGCAAGTCGTCGACCCTGGCCGCCCTGGTCGGCATCGTCAACCGCGAGCGCTCCCACCACGTGATCACCATCGAGGACCCGGTGGAGACCGTCCACCGCTCCGACCGGTCGATCGTCAACCAGCGCCAGGTCGGCCGCCACACGGAGTCGTTCGCCCGCGCGCTGCGCGCCGCCCTGCGCGAGGACCCGGACGTGATCGTGGTCGGCGAGCTGCGCGACCTCGAAACCATCTCCCTCGCCCTGACCGCCGCCGAGACCGGTCACCTGGTGCTGGCGACGCTCCACACCACCAGCGCGATCAGCACGATCAACCGCCTGGTCGGCGTCTTCCCTCCGGCCCAGCAGCCCCAGATCCGCACCATGGCGGCCGAGTCGCTGCGGGCCGTGGTCTGCCAGCGCCTGGTGCCGCGCGCGGACGCACCCGGGCGGGTGGCGGCGCTCGAGATCCTGGTGGTGACCAAGGCGGTGAGCAACCTGATCCGCGACAACAAGACCTTCCAGATCCGCTCGGTGCTCCAGACCGGCGCCACCCGCGGCATGCGCGAGCTCGACGCCTCGCTCGCCGAGCTGGTGGACGCGGGCGTGATCAGGCGCGAGGAGGCCCGGCGCCAGGCGGAGAACCCTGACCGCTTCCTGGCGCCACCGCCGCAACCGGCCGAAAGCACGGAGAGGGCGCACCGATGAACCGCCTGGAGCAGCTCCTCGCCGCCTGTCACGAGCGCGGCGGATCCGACCTCCACCTGGCCTCCGGGATCGAGCCGCGGATCCGCGTCAACGGCGAGCTTCAGCCGGTCGACGGCCACCAGATCCTGTCGCCGGAGCAGATCGACGAGATGTTGAAGGAGCTGGCGTCGCCCGCCCAGTGGAGCACCTTCGTCGACACCGGCGACCTCGACTTCGCCTACAGCCTCGACCAGATCGCCCGCTTCCGCTGCAACTACATGCGCCAGGAGAACGGGCCGAGCGCCGTCTTCCGGGTGATCCCCCAGGACATCCTGACCGCCGAGCAGCTCGGGCTGCCCCAGGCGGTCCGCGAGCTGACCCAGCTCACCCGCGGCCTGGTGCTGGTGACCGGCCCGACCGGATCGGGCAAGTCGACCACCCTGGCGGCGGTGATCCACGAGATCAACCAGACGTCGAGCCGCCACATCGTGACCATCGAGGAGCCGGTGGAGTTCATCCACCGGCCGGCCCGCTCGGTCCTCTCCCAGCGCGAGGTCGGCACCGACACCGACAGCTTCGGCGGCGCCCTGCGCTCGTCCCTGCGCCAGGACGCCGACGTCATCCTGGTGGGCGAGATGCGCGACCTCGAGACCATCTCGCTGGCGATCACCGCCGCCGAGACCGGCGCCCTGGTCTTCGGCACGCTCCACACCAACGGCGCCGCCAACACCATCGACCGGCTGATCGACGCCTTTCCGTCCGACCAGCAGGCCCAGGTCCGGCTGACCCTGGCCGAGACCCTGGCGGCGGTCGTCTCCCAGCAGCTCCTGCCGACGGCGGACGGCTCCGGCCGGGTGGCCGCCCACGAGATCCTGCTCCGGACGACCGGCCTGCCGAACATCATCCGCGAAGGCAACACGCCGATGCTCCGCAACGTCATCCAGGGCGGCCGCGGACGGGGGATGCAGCTCATGGACGACGCGCTCGAAGCCCTCCTCCAGGACGACAGGATCGGCGCTCGGGACGCCTATCTCAAGGCCACCGACAAGGAGCGCTTCGAGCCCTATCAGCAGCAGCAGGACCACCAGGAGACGGCCGCCGCCGGGAGGGAACCGTCCCCGTGAGCCACGCCCCCGCCCCCCCGTTGAGCACGCCGTTGAGCCGCGACACCGGCATCGAGGTGCCGCTCATCTGCGGCGCCATGTACCCGTGCTCCAACCCGGAGCTGGTGGCCGCGGTCTCCGCCGCCGGCGGCATCGGCATCGTCCAGCCGATCTCCCTGACCTACGTCCACGGCCACGGCTTCCGCGAAGGGCTGCGGCTGATCCGCTCGCTCACCGACCGGCCGATCGGCATGAACGCCCTGGTCGAGCAGTCGTCGAAGACCTACCGCCAGCGCATGGAGGGATGGGTCGACACGGCGCTCGAAGAGGGGGTGCGCTTCTTCGTCACCTCCCTCGGCAACCCCCGCTGGGTGGTCGAGCGGGTCCACGCCGTCGGCGGCAAGGTCTACCACGACGCCACCGAGCGCAAGTGGGCCGAGAAGGGGCTCGACGCGGGCGTCGACGGGCTGATCGCGGTCAACCGCCGCGCCGGCGGCCACGCGGGGCCGAAGGGCACGGAGGAGCTGATCGACGAGCTCGGCGACCTGGGGGCGCCGGTGGTCTGCGCCGGCGGGATCGGCGCGGCCGGCGACTTCGTCCGGGCGATCGAGCTCGGCTACGCCGGGGTCCAGATGGGCACCCGCTTCATCGCCACCACCGAGTGCCGGGCCGCCGACGCCTACAAGCGGGCGATCGTCGACGCCGAGGAGGCGGACATCGTCCTGTCGGAGCGGATCACCGGCGTGCCGGTGTCGGTGATCAAGACCCCCTACATCGAGCGCATGGGCACCGAGGCCGGCCCGCTGGCCCGCTGGATGCTCCGCGGCAGGAAGCGCAAGCACCTGATGCGGACGATCTACGCCCTGAAGGCGCTCTGGCAGCTCAAGCGCGCCTCGCTCGACGAGTCCGGTGCGAAGGACTACTGGCAGGCCGGCAAGAGCGTCGCCGGGGTGTCGGCAATCGAGCCGGCCGGGGAGATCGTGCGCCGGTTCGCCGAGGCGGCCCGGGAACGGCTGGGTCCCGGCGCCTCCGATCGACACGACGGGAACGAGCCCGACCGGAGCGAGCCGGCGTCGTGAGCGTGTCCCTCCTCCTGCGGGCGGCGATCGTCGGCCTCGGCGGGTTCGTCGGCTCGGCGCTGCGCTTCCTGGTCGGTGGCTGGGTCCACCGGGCGCTGCCGGGGACCTCGTTCCCGGTCGGCACCTTCACGGTCAACCTGGTCGGCTGCCTGGTGATCGGCGTGCTCGGCGGACTGATCGACGTGCGCAACGCTCTCGGACCGAGCGCCCGCCTCTTCCTCATGATCGGCCTTCTCGGCGGCTTCACCACCTTCTCGTCGTTCAGCTACGAGACCTTCACCCTGGCCCAGGACGCCGAGTGGCTGCGCGCGGCGGCCAACGCCGGCCTGCAGGTGGTGCTCGGGCTGGCCGCCGCCTGGGCCGGCTACTCGGTGGTGCGGTTCTTCTACGGAGGTTGACGATGGTCCTGCCAGAACAGGGACACCTGCTCCGCATCTTCATCGGTGAGGCCGACCGCTACGAAGGCATGCCGCTCTTCGAGTGGATCGTCCGCCGGGCCCGCGCGCGCGGTCTGGCCGGCTCCACGGTGCTCCGCGGCCTGGAAGGCTTCGGCGCCCACAGCCGCATCCATACCGCCAAGGTGCTCCGGCTTTCGACCGACCTGCCGATCGTCATCGAGATCGTCGACACCCGGGAGAAGATCGAGGCCTTCCTGCCCGAGATCGACGACGCGATCAAGGAAGGCCTGGCGACCCTCGAGAAGGTGGAGATCCGGCTCTATCGGAGCGGCTCCGTCGCCGCGGACGAGGACTCCGAGTAGACCGTCTCCGGGCGAGCCGGCTCCGGGCTGCGTGATAGGTTCTGGCCATGGATTCGAGGGAGTTCGTCCGCGGCCTGGTCGAGGAGCTGGAAGCCCTGTTCTCCCAGCTCGGCGAGGAGGAGATCCTCGAGGCGGAGTCGGGCGGACAGAAGGACGTGGCCACCCTGCTCCGGCTCGCCCTCCAGAGCGAGCTCGAGGCGGCGGAGCTCGCCGGCTCGTGGATGCCGCAGACCGACGAGGTCGACGGCAAGATGCTCTTCGCCCTCCAGTGCGGCGACGAGATGCGCCACTACCAGCTCATCCGCGACCGCCTGCGGGCTCTCGGCCAGCTCGGCCCGGACGAGGAGGTGGAGCCGTCGAGCGAGGGCTACAGCCCCCTCTACCACTACCTCAAGGGCCTGCGCACCACCATCGAGCGGGCCGCCGCGGGCCCATTCACCTGCGAGGCGATCGCCCGGGCGCGCAACTGGCAGTTCATCGCCTTCTGCCGCGCGGCGGGCGACGAAGAGACCGCACGCCTCTACGAAGAGGTGATCCAGCCCGAAGAGGTCCATCACCACGAGGAAGGCCGCCGCTACCTCGAGCGCTACGCGACCACGCCGGAGGCACAGGAGGCGGTGACCGCCGCCGTCCACTCCACCCTGGCGATCGCCGACGAGCTCAAGAGCCTGGCCGTGAAGTCGACCGGCGTGGACACCTTGCCGGTGTCGTAAGGTGCCGCGCGCGGTCAGGTCACTTCCCCATCGATTCACCCGGTAGACCCACCATGAGCCCATCGATCGAGACCATGACCGTCCTCGGTGCGGGGACGATGGGGCGAGGGATCGCCCATGTCGCCGCCCTCGCCGGATACACCACGCGCCTGCGCGACGTCGGCCAGGAGGTCCTGGACGCCGCCCGCCGGTCCATCGAGAAGAACCTGGACAAGGGCATCAGCCTGGGCAAGGTCGAGGCTGACGACGCCGAGGCCGCCCTCGGCCGCCTGTCGCTCCACACCGACCTGGCCGAGTCCGTCGCCGGCGCCGACCTGGTGATCGAGGCGATCCCCGAAGACATCCAGCTCAAGGTCGAGACGTTCCGCGCCGTCGAGGCCGCGGCACCGGATCACGCCCTCTTCGCCTCCAACACCTCCAGCCTGTCGGTGACCGAGATCGCCGCCGCCACGAAGCGGCCGGAGCGCTTCGCCGGGATGCACTTCTTCAACCCGGTCCACATCATGAAGCTGGTGGAGCTGGTCCGCGGCCTCGAGACCTCGGACGCGACCCTCGAGATCGTGACCCAGGTCGCCCACGCCATGGGCAAGAAGGTGGTGACCATCAACGAGGCGCCCGGCTTCGTCACCAGCCGGATCAACGCCATGATCGGCAACGAGGCCTTCCGCATGCTCGAGCAGGGCGTCGCCTCACCCGAGGACATCGACACGGCGCTCAAGCTCGGCCTCAACCATCCCATGGGCCCGTTCGAGATGATCGACCTGGTCGGCCTCGACGTCCGCCTGTCGATCCTGCGCTACCTCCACCAGACCCTGGGCGAGACCTACCGCCCGAGCCGCCTGCTGGTCCAGTACGTCCAGGCAGGCCGCCTGGGCAGGAAGGTCGGTCGCGGGGTCTACGAGTACGACGAAGTCGGGAAGCGGATCCGCGAAGGCTGAGTTATTGCGTAGTTTCGCCTTGCGCTTAGTTGCGGTCTTGATATACTCCTGACGACTCCCGAGACCTGCTGCATGCCGGGGCGCCGTGCTCCGGTCGTCTTGGAACCGATTCGTTTGGGAGGAACCCCATGAATCGTTGTGTCGTACTGTCCCTCGCAGCCCTCTCCTTCTGCCTGCTCCTGCTCGCCTTCGCCGGTCCCGCCGCCGCCTCGGCCCAGCACACGGTGACCCTCGAGTGGGTGTTCTCCGGCACCAACTGCTCGCTGTCGACGGTTGTCGTCTCCGCGTCCTCGTGTGACGGCGACGACATCGGCGACGAGCTGGTTTCGGAGATGACGTCAGCCGGCCTGTCGAGCGCGTTCTGCGGCTACTCGGTCAACGACCAGTGGGAGTGCCTGGCCGCCTTCCCGAGCAACTGCACGCTGGTCGACACGACCATGTCGCTCAAGCCGGGAACAAGCTGCACCCACGACTACGTCCAGGGCCAGAACAACGGTCCCATCGGCTCGTTCCTCGTGTTCATGTTCAACGTTCCCTGAGCCGAAGGCACTTCGACGGGGGCCGGGTTGACAGATCGGGGTCCGGCCCCCGTCCGTGGAGTTGGCCAGGTGGCTCGTGCCTGGCTCGCAGAGAGGGCGCTCGGCGTCTATCTTCGGAGGTAGCCGTTCAGAGAGACCGAAGCCGTCCCCCGGAAGTGCCCCCGGGCCTGCATGTCGAAGTCGAGCCCGACGAGGCGCAGCCGGGGCTTGAGTCGCTCGATGCCGATCGCCAGCCCTCGAAGGCTCTTGCGATTCTCTGCCACACGGCAGGAGACCGTCGTCTCCCAGAAGAACTCCTCCTCCGTCGTCGTTTCGGCACTCACGCTCTCGAGAGTGAAACCGCCGGCTTCGGCGAGCCGTTCGATGCGCTCGGTGAGGAATCCCGGCACAGGGTGGGAGGGGAGCACCCTCTCCAGCTTTGCGACCTCGGCTTCGAGCCGATCGAGCTCTCTTTCGAAGACCTCCCGCCTCTCCGTCGCCACCTGCACGTCGGAGAGCAGGCTCTCCTACGAGAGCTTGTCCACCCCGTCGAAGAAGTCGACCTCGCCGGTTTCGAGGGAGTACTCGGCACCGACGACGAGGAGACCCTCGGTGTCGATCAACCGCTCCAGAACCTCGGAGCCGTGACGCAGGTGGTTGGCGGAGGCGCGGACGTTCGCCCGGACGGCGTGGTGGACGAGGGCCGGCCGGTCGCTCTTGAGCTCGGTTTCGAGCAGGGGCTGGACCGAGGGTCGGATCCGCTCGACGATCGAGTGCAGGTTGGGGGAGCGGCTCTCCGGATGGCCGCTCGAGCTCGTCGAGCGTCGCCTGAACCGCACCGCAGCCGGAGTGGCCCATGACCACCACCAGGCGAGTGCCGAGCTTGTCCGCGGCGAACTCGACGCTGCCGACCAGCGACGGCGCGACGATGTTGCCGGCCACGCGAATCACGAAGAGATCCCCCAGGCCCTGATCGAAGACGATCTCCGCCGGTACGCGGGAGTCCGAGCAGCCGAGGATGGCGGCGAACGGCTCCTGCCCTTCGACCAGCTCGCTCCGCCGGGCCTCGTCGGCCGCGGCGCCGAGGTCCAACCGCCCGGCCACGAACCGCCGGTTCCCCTCCTGAAGTCGTTCGAGTGCTTCCCGTGCCGAGATCATGATCGCCTTCCTTTCTGGGTTCGAAGCGTCCGAGACGCCGGAGCCGCCCACCGCACCTCCTCCGGCGGACGAAGGATACCCCGTCGACGACCGCTCGGGAGCCGGCCCCTCGGGAGTATCATGGACTCCAGGTGGTCGCGGAATGGACCGCGGACGGCAGAACGAAGGGCTCGCCGATGGACCTTCCAGCCGATGATCTGCCGGGATTCCCTGCAACGCACCGACGACTACGCCGGCCAGAGCGTCGAGATGACCCTGGAACACCTCGGCGTGGTCGCCGACCGGGGCCTGGGCCAGTCCGAGGCACAAGGGCGGTTGGCACGCTTCGGCCCCAACGAGATCGAGGAGAAGGAAGAGCCGCTCTGGCACCGCTTCGCCCGGCGCTTCTGGGGGCCGATCCCCTGGATGATCGAGGTCGCGGCGATCCTCTCCGCGGTGGTCGGCAAGTGGGAGGACTTCTCGATCATCCTGGTGATGCTCCTGGTGAACGCGGGTCTCGACTTCTTCCAGGAGCACCGGGCGCTCAACGCCCTCAACGCCCTCAAGCAGCGCCTGGCCAACGAGGTCGCCGTGCGCCGTGACGGCGCGTTCGCCACGATTCCCGCCCGCGAGCTCGTTCCCGGCGACGTCGTGAAGCTGCGGCTCGGAAACATCGTCCCGGCCGACGTGCAGCTGCTGGACGGCGACTAGCTCCTGCTCGACCAGTCCGCCCTCGCCGGTGAGTCCCTGCCCGTGAGCAAGAAGGCCGACGACGTGGCCTATGCCAACACGATCGTCAAGCAGGGGGAGATGCTGGCGGTGGTGATCAACACCGGCTGCCACACCAAGTTCCGCATCGTCGGCACGACCGGCGACGGAGTCAAGGACGCGCCGGCGCTCAAGAAAGCCGACTGCGGCATCGCCGTCTCGAACGCCACGGATGCGGCGCGGGCGGCGGCCGACATCGTCCTGACCTCACCAGGCCTGGGGGTCATCAACGAGGCCGTGAAGCAAGCGCGGATCACGTTCGAGCGCATGAAGAGCTACGCGCTCTTCCGCATCGCCGAGACCATCCGCATCATCCTGTTCAACGACGCGGTCAAGCTCTGGACGCAGCGGCTCCTTGGAGTAGGGTCCGCGGCGCCGGCGACGCTCGCCGCGT
The DNA here is from genome assembly GCA_963843755.1 of uncultured Acidobacteriota bacterium. Taxonomy (GTDB): domain Bacteria; phylum Acidobacteriota; class Thermoanaerobaculia; order Multivoradales; family DATKCC01; genus CAWJLS01. Next base: position 614,637 of record CAWJLS010000002.1, on the reverse strand, counting down.
GAGCCTGGGCACCTCCACCAGACCCTGGGCGAAACCTACCGCCCGAGCCGCCTGCTGGTCCAGTACGTCCAGGCCGGCCGCCTGGGCAGGAAGGTCGGTCGCGGGGTCTACGAGTACGACGAAGTCGGCCGGCGCGTCTGAGCCGGCGCGCCTGAGCCGCTGCCTCGGGGCAGAGCGGCGGCGCGGCAGGCCCGGACGCGGCCGGCCTGTCGAGGTGTCGAGGTGGTGGCGACGAGCCCCGGAACGGCGGATCCGGGGAGGATCGGCCGCCCGGGGATCGTCGCGGAAGACCGCTCCTACTGGACGAAGATGAACACATCCCCACCGTCGGTGTTGCAACCGTCGGTCACTTCGTAGGGAATGGAGACCAGGCCAGTGAAGCCCGTGGGCGGCTGGTAGCAGACGCCGGTCGGAGCGATGCCGCAGAAGGACCCGGTGGACGGAGCGCCGCTCACGTAGGCGCTCAGGCTGTCGCCGTCCGCGTCGGTGTCGTTCGAAGCGAGATCCGCGAAATAGATGTTGATGGTGCCGTTCATCGACATGTTGTAGACGTCGTCGTGAGCGACCGGCGGGTTGGTGCAGTTCGCGGACGCGGTCGCCGCGAACCCCAGGAACGCGACCATCACCATGAGGCTGAGAACTACCGTACGATGCATTCTGCTCTACTCCTTGTGTACTGAATCCTCGGACGCGCCGCTTTCCTGCGGTGCGCCCGTGCTCGTTTCGGCTCTGTGGCCGTGCTTCACACGAACAGGTGCACCTCATTTGAGCTCATCGATGATTATGCATTAAACGATTCTCTGCGTCAAGTCTCTCCACGGATCGGGGTACGCTCGATCGGTCCGGGCCGATCCGGACCGATCAGGGCTGGGCCGCCCCCCAAGAGGCTCGGCAGAAAACCACCGGAAAGGAGAGCGAGCGTCGTGATCTCGGCAGTCGAAGCGTTGGAGCGCCTACGAGAAGGGAACCGCCGGTTCGTCGCCGGCCGGCTCGGTACCGGCGAGAAGGACCGGCAGGCGCTCGTCCACCACGCCGTCCGAGCCAACGTGCGCGCCTCCGCCAACCACCTGCGCCACGGCTCCCAGGTGCTGGAAGAGCTGATCGAGACCGACGAGCTGCTGGTCGTCGGCGCCGAGTGCTCCCTCGAGACCGGAGAGGTCGACTTCTTCGACGGCGTTCCCGGTCGCGCCTGACGGCGGCGCACGGCGGGCGGCGGGCTTTCTCGTTCCCGACCTCCCGGCCTCACTCACAGATTCTGGGGCAGTAGGCGTTCGGCGCGGCCCAGACCACGTCACAGCAGAAGGCGAACTTGTTCCACTTGTAGGTGCAGTAGCTGTCGCTGAAGTAGGCGCAGTTGAGAGACTGGGGGACGGGAGCGGGCGTCCACTGGAGCGGAGCGTCCGAGGGGAGCACCGCCGCCGACGGCAGCACCTCCGTCGAAGAGAGAGCGTCCGTCGAAGGCACCGCCTCCGCGGGCTGGACGGGGAGCTGCGCATCGACGTGATCCGGCGCAGCCGGGACCGGTGCCGGCGCCTCGGCGGCCGACAGGGCCACCGGCGCCAGAAGGAGAATCGAGACCAGAGCGACGATCTTCAAGGAGTCCTCCGTTTCCAGTTCTGCGGATATTTTGGATATACGAAACGTCGACGCATCGTACTACGCGCCGTGAGGACCACAAAATCGTCCAACCCGCCCTCAACCGCCGAAGGCGGTCAGGCAGCCGCCGACCGGCTCGAACGCGAGGATCGCCCCCGGACCGGCCATCTGGGTTCCGACCAGGTCCGCTCCGCGCCCCAGCCCGGGGTAGAGCGCCCGCTCGCCGGCCGGGTGGGACTCCAGGCGGCGAGCCAGGGCGATCGCCGTCTCCCAGGCCCGCTCGGCGCGCATGGGCAGAGTCGGCAGACCCCGGAGCAGGAGATAGCCGGCCAGGGGGTGAAGGATGGCTCCGCTCGCCACGCGCACCGGGCGCAGAGTCCGCGCCCACTCCTCGCCGGTGGCGACCACCCCACCGACCACGTCGCCCTGGCCGCCACCTGACGGATGTCGACCAGGTCGAGGGTGAGGAAACTCAGAGGAACCGCTGGAACAGCACCATCGCCACCAGCGTCACGCTCGTCACCAGCCCGATCCCCGCCCGCGGCGCCTCCTCGAACGCCTCCGGCAACAGCTCCATGAACACCATGAAGACCATCGCCCCGGCGGCGAAGCCGATGCTGTAGGGCAGGCCCGGCTGGAACGCCTCGACGAACAGGAACGCCGGCACCGCCAGCAGCGGCTGGGGCAGCGAGCTGAAGACGCTCCACCACGCGCACCGGGCGACGCTCACCCCTTCGGGACGGAGCACGGCGGTGATCGCCACGCCTTCCGGGATGTTGTGGACGGCGATGGCGATGGTGATCACCGCCGCCAGGGTCATGCCGCCGCCGAACGATGCACCGACCGCCACGCCCTCGGCGACCGAATGGACGGTCATGACGATGACGATCAGCGTCATCTTCTTGGCGTTGGCTCCGGCGACGTCGCCGAACGAGACGTTGAAGCGGTCGAGCCAGCGCTCGGTCGCCAGGATGAAGACCAGACCGACGACGGCGCCGGTCATGGTCTGCCACCCGCCGTAGGAGGTGCCCTCGCGGATCAGGCCGAAGCAGGCGCCGAGCATCAGGCCGGCGGCAATGGCGTTGGCGTAGGCGAGGGTCCGCCCGGAGAGCTTGCGGACGAACAGGAACGGGATCGCGCCCAGGCCGGTGGCCAGGGCGGTCAGGAGGCCGTAGAACCCGACGATCAGCCACTCCGCCATGGTGCCCTCCTTCACGAGAACGGACTCGACCAGCACGACGATGCCCATGGACACCGCCGCCACCACGGCGATGCTGATCTTGCCCGCCTGGCGGTAGGACTCGGACAGCAGCTCGACGAACACCAGGTCGAGCAGCGCGCCGACCGCGAACCCGACCACCCACGGCAGCGCCGCCGGGGCCGCGGAGACGACCCCGAAGACCGACACGGCGAGCAGCACCTGGGGCACGTTGACCGCCACGGTCAGGGCGGCTACCGACCGGGGCCGCACCCCCTGCCCCCGCAGCACCGCGGCCAGCACCGTCGCCTCCGGCACGTTGTGGACCGCCAGCGCCAGGGCGAGGAAGATGCCGAAGGAGAGATCGACCACCGCCGCGGCGCCGATCGCCACCCCTTCCCAGCCGGAGTGGAGCACGGTCAGGAGCATCACCCGGTAGCCGTACGCCGGCTCCATCTGGTCCACCCGGTTGAGGTCGAGCTCGGCGGCGCCCGCCCCGATGTGGGTCCAGTGGATGAAGAGAATCCCCAGAAACGCCCCGGCGGCCAGCTCGGGCGCCTGGTCGACGTGGGCGGTCAGGGCGTAGGCGGCGCCGATCATCACCCCGCCGGCGAGCGCGTTGGCCCAGCCCATCCAGGCGAGCGGCAGGCGGTCGCGCACGATCAGCGGCACCACCCCGGCGATGGACAGGGCGGCGGCGATGCTGCTGTAGAGCAGCACCGTCAGGATCGGAGGGGTCATCCGCAGAGCTCCCGAACGCCGCGTTCCAGGCGCTCGACCAGCTCCGGCAGGCTGCCCTCCTCGACCGAGCAGTGGGCGATGCGCAGGAAGCTCTCGCCGATCGAGACCAGCCCGGTGTCCTCGCTCTCGAGTAGGTGGCGGCGCACCGCGTCGGCCAGCAGGCCCGCCTGGCGGGCGCGCTCGCCCAGCTCGACCAGGGCGAAGCAGCCGGAGTTGAACGGCAGCGGCTGGAGCAGGTCCCGATCGACCGCGGCCAGGGCGTCGCGGAGCACGCGGTACCGGCCCGCGAGCAGCCGCCGCACCGCCTCCACCTGCCCGGCCGCGTCGTCGCTCCGGAGCGCCGCCAGGAGCACCGCCTGGCTGGCCGCCACCGGCGAGCCGACCGCTGCGCGCACCAGGCACTTGACCTTGCTCTCGAGCGCCTCGGCCACAGGGCTGTCCGGGGCGAACGGGAAGGTGATGAAGCCGACCCGCCCGCCGAAGAACGAGAACTCCTTGGTGGCTCCGTCGACCTTGACCGGCACCAGGTCGGGGTGGATCCCCTGGAGATCCCAGAACATCGATCGGGACGGGGCGCCGTCCTCGTACACCAGGCCGGCGTAGGCGTCGTCGCAGACCACCACCAGCGGCCGCTCGTCGGCCGCCTCCACCAGCGACTCCACCACCTCGTCCCGCTCCGCGGCGGTCGGCGAGTAGCCGCCCGGGTTCGACGGGAAGTTGGCGATGGCGATCGCCGGCTCCCCCGGGGCGAGCTCCGCCGCCTCCAGCGCCTCGCCGAGCGCCCGGGGGTTGAACCGTCCGTGCCGGTAGGCCGGCGCCGTCACGATGCGAGCGCCGGTCCGGAGGGCGAACGCCTGGCGGTAGTTCCCCCAGAACGGATAGGGCACGGCCACGGTGCGGGCGCGCCCATTCGGCGCACCGGCGAACAGATCGGCCACCAGGGAGAGCCCGTGGGTCAGGCCGACCGTGACGTTCGGGAGGGTCGACTCCCAGCCGTCTCCGCCGGCGTCGTCGTCCAGCCCGCGCCGCTGCCAGCTCCGCCACAGCGACCGCACGTCGGCGATGCCCTGGACCGGCGAGTAGAGGAGCGCCCGGTTGCGGTCCTCCGGCTCCATCCCTCCCAGGGCCGCCGCCATCGACGGTAGAGGCACCGCGCCGCCGCGGCCGTCGGTGATCTGGCCGATCGTGCCGTTGAACCTCTTGCCGCGGGCCTGCCCCGCCTGGAACGGGATGTCCAGGGGGAAGACCGCGCGCAGCCCCAGCGGCGACAGCGCCGCGTGCAGGGCCGGCGAGGCCTCTTCGATCGTTCGGTTCAGCTCTTCGGCCGGGGACGAAACCTGGTCAGTCATACATACCCTCCGGGTGCGAAGTCTACCGCCTCGACCGGGTCCGGAATACGGTAAGGTTCATCGGGCATGCACCGCGCAGGCCCCAGTGGCGCACTCCCGGCGCTCCTCCGACGACTCCCCCTGCCAGCGGTCCTCGCCGTGCTCGCCTTTCTCGGGTGGGTTCCACCGGCGGCCGACGCCCTCTACGCCATGTCCCCAGCGATCGCACCCGGCCCATCCGCCCGGCCCGGCCGGCCGAGCGTCGAGTACATCCTCCACATCCCCGCGCCCGCCACCCACCAGGTGAGAGTGGAGGCGCACATCCCCGCCCAGGCGACCCACGGCGGCAGCCTGGAGCTGATGATGGCGGTCTGGACGCCGGGCTCCTACCTGGTCCGCGAGTACGCCCGGCACGTCGAGTCGCTCCAGGCGGCGACCGAGGACGGCACTGCGCTGGCAGCGGTCAAGGTGACCAAGAACCGCTGGCGGATCGCCGTCCCCGACACCGAGGGAGGCACGCCGGTCGTGGTGCGCTACACCCTCTACTGCCACGAGCTGACGGTCCGGACCAACTTCGTCGACCCGGACTTCGCCCTGCTCAACGGCGCCGCCACCTACCTGGTTCCGGCCACGCCCGACGGCCCGGCGCCCGGGCCGTACCGGGTGCGCGTCGAGCTCCCCGACGGCTGGCAGCGGACGGCCACCAGCCTCGACCCGCTGCTCGATCCGGCCGGCGAGCCCGCGCCCCATGCCTACCAGGCGCCCGACTTCGACACCCTGGTCGACGCGCCGATCTACGCCGGCAACGGTCACCTCTACGACCTCGAGGTCGACGGCGTGCCCCACCAGGTGCTGGCCCACGGCGAGAGCGGCCCCTGGGAGGGCGAGAAGGCGGTCTCGGACATGGCCAAGATCGTCCGTGCCGAGCGGGCGTTCTGGGGCGAGCTGCCCTACCAGAAGTACCTGTTCATCAACCTGATCGTCGAAGGCCGGGGCGGCCTCGAGCACGCCGACTCGTCGGTCTTGATGACCAGCCGCTGGAAGATGGGCACCCGCGAGGGGTACCTCTCCTGGCTCGGCCTGGTGGCCCACGAGCTGTTCCACGCCTGGAACGTCAAGCGGCTCCGCCCGGCCGCGCTCGTGAGCTTCGACTACGAGCAGGAGAACTACACCCGCCAGCTCTGGATCGCCGAAGGGTTCACCTCCTACTACGGCGACCTGCTGGTGCACCGGGCCGGCCTGTCGACGCGCAAGGAGTGGCTCGAGAGCCTCTCGAAGCTGATCAAACGGCTCCAGACGACGCCGGGGCGCAAGGTCCAGACCCTCGAAGGGTCTTCCTTCGACGCCTGGATCAAGCTCTACCGACCGGACGAGGACACGATCAACAGCGCGGTCAGCTACTACACCAAGGGGGCGGTGGTGGCGTTCCTCCTCGACGCCGCCATCCGGCGCTACACCGACGGCCAGCGGAGCCTCGACGACGCCCTGCGCCTCGCCTGGAGCCGCTACGGCAAGGACGGCGGCGCCAAGGCGGAGCACCCCGACGGCGAGCGCTTCACCGAGCAGGCGCTGAGCCGCATCCTCGCCGAGACCGCCGGCCGTTCGCTCGACGGGCTGCTCAACCAGGCGCTGACCTCGACCGACGAGCTCGACTACGACCGCGCCCTGGAGTGGTTCGGGCTGCGGTTCAAGCCGCCGAAGGACCACGAGAAACCGGCCGCGGACGGCGAGGCGACGCCGACCGATCCGGACGACGCCCATCACAGCGCGGCAGGAGCGGCGGATCGGGCCGATTCGACCGGCAGGGCCGACCAGGCCGACCGGGCCGACGAGGCCGCCGAGCACGGCGACCCGGGCGACGACGACAAGAAGGAGCCCGCCGCCTGGCTCGGCGCCGAGAGCCGGGTCGAGGACGGCCTGCTCGAGATCACCTCGGTACCGCGGGGCACGCCGGCCTACGACGCCGGCCTGTCGCCGGGCGACGAGCTGGTGGCCATCGGCGGGTTCCGGGTCCCTCCCCGCGGCCTCGACGAACGGCTGGAGGCCTTCCGTCCGGGACAGAAGTCGACCCTCCTGGTGGCGCGGCGCGAACGGCTCCTCGAGCTCGACGTGACCTTCGGGGACGAGCCGGAGGAGACCTGGGAGCTCGAGGTCGCCCCGGACGCGACCGACGCCCAGCGCGCCCACCTGGCCGCCTGGCTGGGCACGACCGTCGAGTAGGAACGACCCCGCCATCAAGCCATGGCCCGCTCCCCGTCCCGCGCCCACCACCGTCCGGAGCCCTTCCGGTCCGGCGCGAACGGGTCCGGCCGGCCGACGCGGCCGAACCGGCTGATCACGGTCGCCCTGCTCTGCCTGCTGGGATCGATCGCCACAGGCCCACGGCCGGCTTCGGCGCTCGCCTCGTCCTGGCAGGAGAACCCGCAGTCCAAGGTCCGGCTGATCACCCCCTACCGGACCGCGCCGGAGAGCGGCCCGGTCTGGCTCGGCCTCCAGCTCGCGCTCTCGCCCGGCTGGCACGTCTACTGGAAGAACAGCGGCGACGCCGGCTTCCCCCCCGAGATCGACTTCACCGCGACCCCCGCGCTGCGCGAGGCGACGCTCCGCTACCCGGCGCCCAACCGCTACGAGCTGCCCGGGGATCTGGTCGCCTTCGGCTACGACACGGAGGTCGTCTATCCGGTCGAGGCGAGGATGGCCGCGCCGGCGGCGGACGCCGTCGAGATCTCCCTCGACCTGGGCTACCTGGTGTGTGAGGTCGACTGCGTGCCCTACCAGTACACGCTGACCGTGACGCAGCCGGTCGCCGCCGAGGCGGTCCCCGACCCGGAGACGGCACCGCTCCTCGATCGGTGGCGCGCGCGGCTGGCCCGGCCGGTGGACGAGGTGGCGGACGTCACCACCGGCGCCATCGTCGACGCCTCCGACCTCGCCGCGCCGGTCCTGCTGGTCACCGTCGGCACCGCCGACGGAGCGACCCCGCCGCCGGACACGACGCCCCAGATCTTCTTCGAGAGCCACGCGCTGTTCGAGCTCGGCAAACCGACCCTCGAACGCACGCCCGACCGGCTGCTCTTCCGCGTCCCGCTCCAGGCCCGGCGCCACCTCGACGCCGCGCCGCCGGCCAGCGACTTCGCCTGGACGGTGACCGGCCTGGGCGGCTCCGATCGCGGAGGCCCCGGGTCGATCGAAGCCCGCCGGACCGTCGCGGTGCACGACGGCTCCGCGCCCGCGGCTCCGCCGAGCACCGCCGGCCCCCATCCGATGGGTGCGCCGAGTGCGCAGGGCACGCAAGGTGCGCAAGGCCCGCCAGGATCGCCCCTCGCCGCCGTCGCGCGAGGCTTCGCCGGCGGCCTGCTCCTGGCAGCCACACCGGGCGCCCTGGCCCTGCTGCTCGCCTTCGTGGGCGGCTTCCGCCGGGCGGCGGCGGCCGGAGGGCGCCCCCTCGGCCTCGGGCTCGCCGCCTGCGCCGGCGCGCTCGGCACGGCACTCGCTCTGACGGCCTTGGCGACCCTGGCGGTCGCCGGTCGGACCCAGGCGCCGTCAGCCGCTGGCGCCCTTTCCGGCCCTTGGCGGGCCCACCTGGCGGAGCCGACGGTGGTCACGGCCCTCACCCTGCTCACGCTGGCGGTCACCCTCTGGTTCTGGGGGTTGCTCGGCGACGCCTCCGGCCGCCTGACGCCTCGAGCCCACGGGCCCCACGGCCGGCTCGGCGCCGGTCCGGCCGCCCTGGCCGGTGCCTGCGCCACCCTGCTGGCTCTCCCCTGGCCCGTGCCACCGGCGCCGGCCGCCATCGCCCGGGCGAGCGCCTCCGGAGGGGGCGGCGCCTTGCTCCTGCTGACCACCGCGGCCGCCGTCGGCCTCGGCCTGGGGCTTCCGTGGATCGTCGCGGCACGGCTCGCCGGACGGCGCCCGGTCCCGGAGACGGCCGGAGACGGCCCGCACCGGGCGGTCTCGGCCGGGGAAGTGGCCGGGAAAGCGGCCGGGACGGCCAGGGCGCGAGAGCTGCTCGGCTTCCTGGCGGCGGCGCCGATCCTCTGGCTGGTCTACCTGCTCGCGGCGAGCGTCCGCAACGAGTACCTGGCGTTCATCGAGCTCTCGCTCCTGGCCGTCGCCCTGGTCGCCTGGCTGCGACAGCGGAGCCGTCGGAAGCCGGTGCGCGCCGTCTCGACCCTGGCGATCCTGGCGCTCGCCGCGACCACCCTCTGGCTGGCCGACCACGGCCGCCTGCGGGCACGGCTCGGCGCGCCCGAAACCCCGCTCCGCCGCGCCGGCGAGCAGTTGCCCTCCGCGACGCCCGCCGCGCGGACACCCGGCGTGGGATAATCCGCTCCTTCAACCGACACGAGGAGGTTCGTTCCCATGGTTGCCATCGCTTCGACCCGGCCGACGCCGTCTCCCCTCCCCACGCGACCCGCCCGCCACCTCGTTCGAGCCCTCCGCGGAGCGGCCACCACCCTCGCGGTGGCCGTGGCCCTCGCCGCCGCGGCCTGCGGCGCGGCCACCGCCGCCACGGTCGGCGACCGCGCGCCCGACTTCACCCTGCGCGACCTCGCGGGCCAGAGCCACTCGTTGGAGCAGTACCGGGGCAAGGTCGTGGTCCTGGAGTGGATGAACCCCAACTGCCCGTTCTCCGCTCGCCACGCGCGCGAGAAGACCATGGCCCACCTGGCCGACCAACACCCCGACGTGGTCTGGCTGGGGATCAACAGCACGCGCACCGGCCACAGCGACTTCATGCAAGCCGCCCAGCAGATGGACTACAAGCGTAAGAACGGCATCGACTACCCGGTCCTGGTCGACGCGACCAGCGAGGTGGGCAAGATGTACGGCGCCAAGACGACCCCCCATCTGTTCGTCATCGACGAAGCGGGGACCCTGATCTACGAAGGGGCGATCGACGACGATCCCCTGGGGCGGGAGAAGCCGGCGCAGCGGACGAACTACGTCGACCTCGCGCTCCAGGCCCACGCGCAAGGCAAGCCGGTCGACCCCGCGGCCACCAAACCCTACGGCTGCTCGGTCAAGTACTGACGCGGAAGGTCGACACCGCTCGCCGCCGGATGCTCGGTGTCCGGACCGGTCACCCGCGCAAGCACCTCCGATGGAACCGGGCGAGCGCGCGGCGGTACCTGGCGCCGCCGAGCAGATACAGATCGTTGTGCCCCGCGCCCTCGACGATCAGCCGCTCCTTGGGCTCGGCGGCCGCCTCGTAGAGCCGCTCTCCGACCTCCGGCGGGACGGTCTCGTCCGCCGTGCCCTGGATGAACAGCTTCGGCATGGTCAACTGCCCCACCTTGTCGATCGAGCGGAACCCGTTGCGAGTGATCAGGTGGAGAGGGACCTGGGGGTACAGGGCACGCGCCATGTCCTTGAGATCGGTGAACGAGGCCTCGACCACCAACCCGGCGACCGAACGCTCGCGGGCGCCGTCGATCGCCACGGCCCCGCCCAGGGAGTGGCCGAACAGGACGATCTCCTCGGGGGAGCGCCCCATCGGGCCGACCAGGTGGTCGTAGGCGGCGCGCACGTCGGTGAACAGGCCGCGCTCGCTCGGCTCGCCGGTACTCTCGCCGTAGCCGCGGTAGTCGAAGGCGAAGATGTTGAGCCGGATCTCGCCGAGCGTCCGGAAGACGCCGACGCGGTGCTGCATCGAGCCGCTCGAGCCGTGGCAGTAGAGCACCGTCCCCTGGGCCTTGGGATGGGCCATCCACCAGCCGTGGAGGCGCGGGCCGTCGGGGGCGTCGAACCAGACGTCCTCGGAGGCGATCCGCTCGTCCGGCTGCCAGCCGGCGTCCGGCGCCTCGTCCGGCATGAAGACGGAGTTGTGTTGATAGCGGCCGCGCAGGTAGCCGAGCGCCCCGAGCCCGCCGACGCCGCCCAGGAAGGCGGCGATCCACGGCACGGCGCCCGCGAAACGGGGCCCCCTGCTCTCGGCGCGCTCCGCCGCCCCGCCCTGGTCGGTCGCCTGTCGGGAGCCGTCCCGGACGGTGCGGTCGTCAGCCTCTCCGGCCGTCAGGTCCATGGTTGTTCCCAACAACCGATCGCTCAACCGCTCCTATTCCGCCTGGAACCCGCCAGGAGTCACCGTGCCCGCGATCCGGGAGGGGGCGTCCCTTTCCCCCCGGAGGGCGGGAAAGGGATCGGAGGATTGGGGGGAGATCAGTAGGGCCCGCCGAGATCGGTCATCAGCGGCTTCGCTTTCACCGCCAGCCCCACCCCGTCCCCCAGCGGCAACACCTGCGCCACGAGCTGCGGATGGATCATCATGTAGCCGTTGAACGCACGGATCGCGTCGGCCGACGGGTCGTCCTCCTCCGGAATCTCGGCCACCCGCCCCTTCCACAGCAGGTTGTCGAAGATCACCACGCCGCCGACCGGCATCAACATCAGGATCCGGTCGAGGTAGCGCCGGTAGTCGGTCTTCTGGGCGTCCACGTAGACCAGGTCGAACGGACCCTCCAGCCGGTCGAGGGTGGCGAGCGCCTCGCCGGTGACCAGCTCGACCCGGTCGAGCACCCCGCCCCGCTCCAGATACCCGCGGGCCCGCTCCTGCATCTGCGGGTCGCGGTCGACGGTCACCAACCGGGCCTCGGACGCGCCCCGCGCGAGCAGCAGGGTGCCGTAGCCGAGCGCCGTGCCGAGCTCGAGAATCCGGGTCGCCCGGTGGCTCCGGGCCAGGAGTTGGAGCAGCCGGCCGACCTCCGGGTCGGAGATCGGCACGCCCTCGTCGGCGGCGACGCCCTCGATCTCGGTGAGCAGCGGGTCGCGGGGTGGTTGAAGGCGTTCCAGGTAGCGTTCCTGCTCGGGGCGGAGGATGGCACCGGTGCGGTCTTTCATCGCGCGGCATGGTACCGCACGGTGCGCCGGCCACTTCCAGGTACAATCCCCCTTCCGAGGTGAATTCGATGAGACCCCGACCCAGCGCCCTCGCCACAGCCCTCCTGCTCACCGCTCTCGTGCCCTGGGGCGCGGCCCCCGCCGGCGCCCAGGACGACGCACCGAAAGAGGCGGCCAAGGCGCCGATCTCGATCGACGCCGTCAAGGTGTCGCCCGACGCGCCGGGCACCGAGACCCTTTGCCGCCTGAAGATCACCCTGCACAACCTGGGCGATCGACCGATGAGCGCCTTCGGCTTCGACGTGACGGTGGCCGGCCACCCGCTGCCGGTCTACGACAACCAGCTCTTCCTGAAGTCCCTCGGCGCCGGCGAAACCCTCGATCTCGACCTCTACAACTTCTGGACCAGCGAGACCGGGCGCCCGGCGCCCGCCGACGGCAAGATGACGGTGGAGGTCTCCCTGCGCGAGGCGCGGTGGCTCAAGACCGGCGAGGAGAAGGGCGTCGAGGTGTGGACGCTCGAAGAGCCCGTCGCCGGCCTTCCGGTCTCGGCCAAGACCGTCGTCACCCTCAAGAAGAAGTAGCGACCCTCCCCGCCCCGAGCGCGGCCCTATTCAGAAGGCTCAGAGGGCTCGGAGGCGCCGGTCGCCCGCCAGGCGATCGACTCCAGCAGCATCGACTGCTGCTCCGCGCCTTCGGACACCATCGAGTAGTTCGGCCGCAGCCGGATGGCGCACGAGCCGTCGTCGGTGGTCACCGGCACCTCCACGTCGTGGGAGCCCTCGCCGGAGACCGACACCTGGAAGCCGGCGCACGGCGCCCCCACGAGAACGCTCGGCTCCGCCGGCCCCGAGTGGTCCGGCAGCATGACGCGGTGGGCGTCGCCGACCCCCTCCTCGGGGATCCGGATCCTCAGCCACAGCTTGCCCGGGCCGGGAACCTCCTCGAGCAGGATGGTGCCGTCGCCGGTCAGCCAGCGGACGGCGAGGATCTGGCGGTCGCCGCCGGCCAGCGTCGGGCTCCAGGTGGGCGAGAAGCTGAACAGCGGCACCGCCGCCGGGGTCGACGGCACGACCACGTCCGCGACCACGTACTCGCCGGAATCGACCCGCTCGCCCTCGACGTCGATCGGCCAGCGGTGCCCCCCGCCGTCGTAGAGCCCGACGCTCAGGCGGTAGTTGCCCGGCGGCAGCGGCGGCGCCAGCGCCGACTGGACCAGCCGCACCACGTCCCGCCGCTCCTCGCCCACCGCCCAGCCGCCCGGCATGGCGTGGTCGAAGGTGCGGGTCAGGCGCCCCTGGTCGTCGAGCAGGTGGACGAACACCCGGAGCGGTCCGCTCACCCCGGACAGCTCGGAGGTCATGGACCAGTCGAGCCGCACCTCCTCGTAGGTGGAGTGGGCCAAGGTGATCTCCTGGGGATCGACCTGGAGCCGCGCCACCGGCTTGCCGTCCGCCCCGCCGCATCCGGTCAGGACCGAGAGGCCGGCCAGCAGACAGGCGGCGGCCAGGAGCGCCGGCAGGCGCTCGGAGAAGTGGGCAGGCAGTGTGGAGAGAGCGGGCTTCGACATCATCGGGTTCCTTTCTCGCCGGCCGCGTTCACCGGCGCCTGGGGCGGGCCGGGGGCCGGTACGTGGCCGAGCAGTCCGGCCCTTCCCACACCGTCACCTCGACCAGGTGCGCCCCCGGCAGGCGGGGGACGAGCTCGTCGAAGAACCAGGCGGCGAGGCGCTCGGTGGTGGGGCTCGTGCGATCGAACGGCGGGACGGTGTTGACGTCGCGGTGGTCGAATCGGCCGGCGAGCTCCCGCAGGGCGCCACGCACCTCGACGAAGTCGAAGCCGAGGCCGTCGTCGTCCAGCTCCGACGCCTCGAGGACCGCCTCCACCTGCCAGCTATGGCCGTGGCTCGGCTCCGGCCGGCCCCTGTACGAGGTCAGGTGGTGGGCCGCCTCGAATCGTTCCCGCACACGCAAGACGTAGGACATCGCGGACGATTGTACCCGTGGCATCGGCCATCGGGGGAAGGAGGCCGCACCTTGCTACACTCTGTCGTCCCATGACGCTCGATATCGCCCTGCTCCTGGGCATCATCGTCTTTACCCTCACGTCGTTCGTGTTCGAGTGGCTCCCGCTCGACGCCACGGCGCTGATCTCCCTCGGCCTGCTGCTGGTGTGCAACCTGATCACGCCCGAGCAGGCGATCGCCGGCTTCAGCAACCCCGCCGTCGTCACCGTCCTGATGATGTTCATCCTGAGCGAGGGGCTCGTCCAGAGCGGCCTGGTGCGCCGCATCGGCTACCGGATCGCCCGCTACGCCCGGGGGTCGAGCACCCGCGCTGCGAGCTTCCTGCTGATCCTGACCGGCTTCATCTCCGCGTTCATCAACAACACCGCCGCCGTGTCGATCTTCATCCCGGTGGGCACGGGGCTCTCCGAGCACTACCGGATCAGCCCGTCGCGGCTGCTCATGCCGCTGTCCTACGCGGCGATCTTCGGCGGCACCTGCACGCTGATCGGCACCTCGACCAACCTGCTGGTCAGCTCCCTCTCGGCCGAGCACGGCGTCTCGGGGTTCGGGATGTTCGAGTTCTTCTACCTGGGCGGCATCCTGTTCGTCATCGGCATGATCTACAACCACCTGGTGGTGATGCGCTTCCTGCCGGGGCGCATCGACCAGCCCAGCCTGACCCGCAAGTACGAGATGGCGAGCTACCTGACCGAGGTCAAGATCCCGTCGGGGTCCGACCTCGTCGGCCGCACGGTGCTCTCCGAGCAGATCAGCGACCGCTACCGGATCAACGTCATCGAGATCATCCGCGGCAACCAGCGCATCGCGAGCGACATCCGCCACAGCCCGCTCGAGCCCCAGGACACGCTGATCGTCCGCGGCGCCATGGAAGACATCATGGCGTTCAAAGAGCAGCGCGGCCTCTTGCTGCTCTCGGACACCAAGCTCGACGACTCCGACCTGGCGGACGCCAACAACATCCTGGCCGAGCTCCAGCTCTCGCCGACCTCCCGCCTGGTCGGCGAAACCCTCAACGTGCTCGACTTCCGCAAGCGCTACGGCTGCTTCGTCCTGGCGCTCAACCGCACCGGCGAGGTGATCCGCGAAAAGCTCGCCTGGGTGCCGCTCAAGCCGTGGGACACGCTCCTGGTCTTCGGCCCCCGCCAGCGGGTCGAAGGCCTCCAGAGCCTGGCGGACTTCTTCCCGCTCAAGGAGGTGTCCGTCCGGCTCAGGCTGACCAAGCGGTGGTGGGTCGGCGCGCTGACCATCCCGCTCGTGGTCCTCCTGGCGGCGACCGGGGTCATGCCGATCCTCGAGAGCGCGATCCTCGGCGTGGTCTTCCTGCTCGCGACGCGGACGCTACGCATCCAGCAGGCCTACACCGCGATCGACTGGACCGTGATCTTCCTGCTCGTCGCCATCCTGCCGCTGGGAACGGCGATGGAATCGACCGGTCTGGCGAGAATGATCGGCAAAGGGCTGGTCGAGACCGGAGCGCCGTTCGGACCGGTGGTGGTGCTCTCGCTGGTGATCCTCGTGACGTCGATCCTGACCTCGTTCATCACCAACAACTCGGCCGCCGTGCTCATGGTGCCGATCGTCATCCCCATCGCCCACCAGCTCGGCGTCGACCCGAAACCGTTCCTCATGGGCGTCGCCTTCGCCGCCTCCATGAGCTTCGCCACCCCGACCGGCTACCAGACCAACACCATGGTCCTCGGCCCCGGCGGCTACCGGTTCATCGACTACGTCAAAGTCGGCACCCCGCTGACCGTGCTCATGTGGCTCGCGACGAGCATCCTGATCCCGCTGATCTGGCCGTTGTGAGGAGACTGCGAGCCGGAGGCGAGCGGCCTCAAGGGCTGCGGACCTGTCAGGGGCCAGCATCCGCTCGGTGACACTGCGCCAGAGATCCTTCCTTCCGGTCAGCCTCCGGGCGCGGTTGCGACGTTCCCTCCGCCTGAGATGCATCGACTGGATCACCCCCACCATCCCTCGATCCCTTCCCCTCCCTCAAGGGGAGGAAGGGACGCCCCCACCCGTCTTCTCCGAGACGATCTTCGCGCCCCTCCCTCCCGGCCGAGCTGCTCCTCCAGGTTCTACTCCCCACGGCCCCATCCCCTCCGCAGCGATCCGCCCCCTGTCAGCCAGCCCTCTCCCGTGAGTCCGATACCCCGACGTTCGCTGCTGCGGCGAACGCAGCGGATGGGGAGCGGTCCGGGGGGTGAACGGTGGAGGGCGTCATGGGCCGCGTCCGCGACGGCTTTGGCGTGCCTGCCAAGCCCGACGCGGACCATGTCGAGCTACGCGTTGAGCCCCCAACCCTCCAGTTCGCGTAGCGTCCCGGAGCCGTCACCCCCCGGACCGCTCTGGCAACCCTCTCGCCGTCCCACCCTCTCGCCGTCCCAGCCCCTCGCGGTCCCAGCCCCAACCCCCGCCGGAGCCCCCGGACCTGCTACGCTTCGGACCCGGATGAACCGCCCCTTCTTCCTCGGCGTCGCCGGCGGCTCCGGCTCCGGCAAGACCACCGTCGCCCGCGCGATCCTCGCCTCGGTCGGCCCGGAACAGATCGCCTTCCTCGAGCAGGACAGCTACTACCGCGACATCGCGTGGGGACCGGACCACGCCCCCACCGACCACAACTTCGACCACCTGGACGCCATCGACCACGAGCTCCTGGTCGACCACCTGCGCGACCTCGAGGCCGGCCGGCCGATCGAGTGCCCGGTCTACGACTTCACGGTCCACCGCCGCACCACCGAGACGATCCACATCCCGGCCCGTCCGGTGGTCCTCCTCGAAGGGCTCCACCTGCTGGCCGAACCGGGGATCCGCTCCCTGCTCGACTTCAAGATCTACGTCGACACGGACCCGGACGTCCGCCTGATCCGCCGGCTGCGGCGCGACATCGCGGAGCGCGCCCGCACCACCGAAGACATCCTCCTCCAGTACGAGCAGACGGTGCGGCCGATGCACCTCGAGTTCGTCGAGCCGTCGAAACGCTGGGCCGACGTGATCATCCCGGAGGGAGGAGAGAACCAGGTCGCCCTGGACATGGTGATCGCGCGGGTCGAGAAGCTCCTCGGCGCCACAGAGCCGATCGTTCCGACGGAGTAAAGGGCTTCGAGACGCCGGGTGGCGGTCAGACCCGCACCCGGTCGAGCGCGCGCACCAGCGTCCCCGCGTCCGCGAAGCGTTCCGCCGGATCTTTCGCCAGGCAGCGCAGGAGGATCGTCTCCAGGTCGGCCGGGATCTCCGGCCAGCGCTCCCGGGGTGGCACCGGCGACTCGTGGAGGTGCTGGGCGATGGTCTCGATCACCGTACCGCCGCGGTAGGGGGCCGCAGTGGTGAAGATCTCGTAGAGCACGATGCCGCACGAGTAGACGTCGGAGCGCGCGTCGATCTCGCCGCCGCCGAACCGCTCCGGCGCCATGTAGCGGGGCGTTCCGACCACCTCCCCGGCCTTGGTCAGGCCGTCGCCGGTGTCGGCCACCGGCCGCGCCAGGCCGAAATCCATCAGCTTGGCGTTGCCGGCGGCGTCCAGGATGATGTTCTCCGGCTTGACGTCCCGGTGGATGACGCCGAGCTGGTGGGCGGCACCGAGCCCCGAGCAGATCTGGCGCGACAGGGAGAGGCCGGCGGTGAACGGCAGGCGGCTCGACGCCCGGTCGAGGAGCGTGCGCAGCGTCACCCCTTTGACGTACTCCATGGAGACGAACGGCACGCCGTCGAGCTCGCCGAAGTCGTAGGTGCGCAGCACGTGGGCGTGGGTCACCCGCCGGGCCAGCTTGAGCTCTTCCTTGAGGCGCGCCAGGAACGACGGGTCGTTCCAGAAGCGGTGGCGGAGCACCTTGAGGGCGACGGTTTCGCCCAGCTCCCGGTCGCGCGCCCGGAAGACGACGCCGACGCCGCCGGAACCGAGCACCGCGTCGATCTGGAAGCGGCCGCCCAGGACCGTGCCGACCCCGAGCCGGCTCAGCTCATCGGGCGCCGGGCCCGCCTCGGCGGGCGACGGCACCACCAGCGTGGCGCCCGTCCAGTATTCGTCGGCCAGCCGGTGCGCCTGGTGGGGGTCGAGGGCGAAGAGCTTGCGGTTGCTCAGCAAGGAGGCCTGGAGACGGGGGATGAGGTCCATCGACGCGAAGATCTCCCCGAGCGATCCCAGGACGTTCTCGGAAAGCAGCACCTCGCCCGGCGCGGCCTCCCGGAGCAGCGCCTCCACCAGGCGGACCGGCAACCCGACGAGCGCCTCCCCGCTGCCGCCGGTCCAGGCGACCCCGCCGCGGACGAACGGTCCGTCGACCATCGCCACCGACGGAGCGACGCCCTCGGCCCGACCGCCGGCCTCTCGAAGCGCCCCGAGGATCTCGCCGACGGCGACCAGGGCTCGCCGGGCCGCGCCGTCGCCCGCGAACGAGACGAACAGGCGATGCCCCGCCACCGACTCCAGCCGGCCGTCCCGGGCCGACGCGATCTGCTGGACCAGCCCGACGTCCTGCCGCAGGGCCGCCATCACCGCGATCGGATCGCGCACCGGGACCGCGTAGGCCAACAGCTCGACCGCCACCAGGGTCGCTTCGACGTGCTCCTCGGTCACCGCCGGGGCGGTCTCCCGGTCGTCCGGCACCGTCAACGCGAGCTGTCCCATGTAGAGCTCGAAGTCCCGTTTCTGGCGCAGCGCGGACAGCAGATCGCCGAACGCCCCGGCAAGGCGCCCCACCTCGTCGCGGCCGCCGGTTTCGATCTTCTGGTCGTACTCCCCCTCCCGCGCCAGCTCGGCCGCGCGCGCCAGGGTGCGCAGCGGGCGCAAGGCCCGCCGGGCCAGCGGGTAGGAGAGCGCCAGGGCGAGCAGCACCGCGGCACCGCCGCTTCCCAGGAGCAGCCACTGGAGCTCGCGGAAGGTGGCGAGCTGCTCGGCCAGGGAGGTGAGGGTCACCGCGCCGCCCACGGGGTGGCCGGCGGCGTCGAGGAGCGGCGTCGCGCGGGCGAGCCACGGGGTGCCGGCCAGCTCGATCTCGAGCCCCCCGGCGCCGGCGGGATCGCCGCGGCCCGGACCGTCGGGCGCCCGGGCCGCCCCGGCCACGGTAGAAGCAGCGGAAGCAGTGGCCGCGCCGGCCGCACCGGCCGATCCCGCCGCGCCTCCGGGAAGCGTCTTGCCCCGCCCCGTCCCACCCTCCCCGGCCGCTGAAGACACCGACCCCGCGAACAGCCGGTCGACCCCGCCCGCGGCCGCGACGAGTTGGTCGGCCAGCGGTCCGAGCAGCCGCCCATCGATCGTCCCGCCCACCGGCCGGAGGGCGCCGTCGGCGAGCGCGAAGTAGACCACCTCGCCCCGGCTCACACCCTGCACCCGCTTGGCGAGGGCGTCGTCGATCCGGTAGCCGATCACCAGGAAGCCGTTGAGCTCGCCGCCGCGGCTCGCCGGGACCGTCACCGCGTCGTAGAGTGCGTCCCCCTGGCGCCAGACGCCGGCGCCGCCGAAGTCCGACAAGGCGGCGGCGACGAGCGGGCGCCCGGAAAGGTCGTCGCCCGCCGCCTGGACCCCCTGGGTGTCGGCCAGGACCCGGCCCTCGGGGGTCAGGACCAGGCCCAGGTCGAACTCGAGGTCCGCCTGGTCCTGGCGCATCAGGTCGAGGATCGACCCCGTGTCGTCGCTTTCGGCGGCCTCGGCGATGTAGGCGGAGAGATACGGGTCGAGAGAGAACTGGTCGGAGATGAGCCACAGCCGTTGGTAGCGCTCGTCGCGGAACGACTCCTGGAGCGCCGAGGTCCGCGCGAGCTCGGCGGCCGCGTCCTGCTCGGCGATGCGCAGACCGAGCCATGCGGTCACCGCCACCGCCAGGGCGACGGCCAGCAGGATCAGGAGGCCGCTGATCAGGAAGATGCGCGCCGCGAGGGAGAGGCGCCCCCGGCGGCGCGCGGCGGCGCGGGCCGGGCGATCGGGCGGCGCCGGCTCGCCCGCCTCGCCCGCCGTCTCCGCGATCGGGGCCGGTGGCGAGGCCGGATTCAGCGTCGGAGGCGTCGGCGCCCGGAGCGTCGGGACGTCGTCAGTGGCCACGGTAGCGGCCCCGCCTCGAGCGCCGGTACGAACGCCCGAACTTGTTCAGGTGGGGAGGGATGCGCGGCTTGCTGAGCTCGATCGTCACCTGCACGTCCTGCCCGGAGCCGGCGGCGACCTCGACGTGGCGGCTCCACGGCTCGGCCTGCTCGTGCCAGACGGTGAGCGTGCCGGGCCCCGGCGGCAGGGCGCCCAGCCGAAACCGGCCCCCGGCGTCCGGCGAGGTGTAGAAGGGCGTGTCGAGCACCACGACGTAGCCGACCATGCCGTGGTGGACGTTGCAGAAGACGCGAACCACTCCCGGATGGTCGAAGGTCACGGTCTCGGCGTGCCCTTCGCCGTAGAGCCCGAGATCGAACCGGGACGGCTCCGACACCGAGAAGACGTTGTGGAGGATCGGGTCGCGGTTGGGAAAGGCGACGGTGGCGCCCCTGGGCACCGCCAGGACCCGCGGGTCGAACGCCTTGTCCCGCGTCGACATCCGGTACGGCTGTGCCGGCCGCTCCATGGCGACCGGCGCGTCCGGCCGGAAGGAGACGATCGCCTGCTCCGCCTCGCCGGGAATGCTCCGGCCGTGGGAGAGCGCCTCGACCCGGCCGGTCAGCTCGGCCTTCTCGGCCGTCGCGGCCGCGGCGGCCGGAGCGGGGGTGGCGGCCGGAGCGGCCACGACGGTGGAGATGAAGGTGGCGAGGGCGGCCAGCCCGGCGAAGGCGCCGGCCAGCACGGTCGGACCGGCGGCCTTCCGGGAACCGGACGCGGCGAGCGCCCTCCGCCGGCTCGTGCCGCGTCGCTCCCCCGCAGCCGGCGCCGTCGTCCCCATCACCGGGACCAGCGCAGCGTCACCAGCGTCTCGTCGTTGGTTCCGTCGCCGTTCGCACGCTGGAAGGTATTGGCGGCATGCTCGGCGGTCAGGTCGATCCCGGGGAGGATGCCGAGGCGCAGCCCGACGTCCACCTTCTCCCAGTCCCAGGCGCCGCTCGGGAAGGGGGTGACGGCGGGGTTGGCGAAGTCGTTCTCGAGCTTCGAGTAGCGCACCGCGGGCTGGAGATAGGGGAAGAGCTGCCGGCCGCCGACCGCCCAGCGCAGGGGCAGGTCGATCGACCAGGCGACCTCCGCCTCGTAGCCGGTGCGCGGCAGCGACGCCACCGTCTGATCCACGTACTGGCCGAACACCGACACCGGCCCCAGGTAGAGCCACAGGTTCGCGCCGTACTCCTCCTTGTCGTCGCCGGAGAGCTGCGGGTAAGGGTGCTGGTTCTCGGGGCCGCGCAGGAAGTCCAGGTCGCCGCCGTAGAACGTCCCCTCGAGCTCGACCGTGTCGGCGAGCTTGCGGCGGTAGCCGTAAGCCATGAGGTCGAACGCGTTGCTCCCGTCCGCGTCCTCCCAGCGCACCCCGGCGGCGGCACCGGTTTCGAGGTTGCCGTCCGCGTCCAGGCCTTCGATCTCCGCGTCGTAGATCACCGGGATGCCGCTCTCGAGCTGCGGGTCCGGGTGGGGGCGCAGGAAGGCGTCCGTGCCGTTGTCGCCGGCCAGGGCGTTCGGATCGCGGAAGAAGAGCGGGTTGCCCTGGGTGAGCGATCCCTTGACGTAGACGTACGGGCCCAGATCGACACCGACCTCGATCCCGAGATCCTCGAACCGGTTGAAGGCGGTCGAGACGACACCGTAGGACTCCAAGTGCCGGTCGTTCTGGCGCTCCATCTTGGCGAACTTGCCGACCTTCACGTAGCCGCCGAGCCCTGTCGCCGGAACCGCCGGCAGGCTCTCCCGGCCGAACAGGATCCACGCCTCGTCGACGTCGACCTTGCGGTCGCCGGAGGTGGGGTTGCGGTCGTAGAGGTCGAAGACGTCGACCTTGGCGTGGGCGTGTACCGCCCTACCCCACCGCGCGTCGGCGTACAGGGTGAACACCGACAGCTCCAGGTGGTCCCCCGGATCGACCGTGGCGATCGACCCCCGGCTCTCCCCCGGCGGCAGCATCTCGGGAGTGAACGGGAAGTTGACCGGGAAGCGGTTGTCCTCGCTGTGCCGGAAGTGGGTCTTGGCTTCGATGCCGAAGTCGAGCTGGAGGTCGGTCCCGTCGGCCGCCTCTCCCTCGTCGCCCGTGACGGGTTCCTGCGCCCTCGCCGCGTGAGGGAACAGGGCGGTCGCAAAGAGCAGGGCGATGGCCGGCACCGCGAACAGGGCGGTGCGCCTGCACGTAGTCTGCACTCGGATCCTCCTCTGCATGGGCCGCTTTGAGCGCGGACCCTACCACAGAGGCTCAGAGACCCTTCACAGACCCATCAAAGACCCAGACGCGCGGGAAGATCGACCAGGGAGCCGACCGTGGCGTCCGGCGCGGGGCCGTCGCCGTCACCGCCGGAGCCGGTCACCTGGATCGTCCGCAGGCCGGCCGCACGGCCCGCCGCCACGTCGGTCGAGCGCCGGTCGCCGACCATGACCGCCTCCTCGGGATCGACGTCGAGCGCCTCGAGCGCCCCGAACAGGAGGTTCGGCCCCGGCTTGCGGGCCCGCCGGTCGTAGCTGAAGCGCAGGGTGCCGAAGAGGGGCGCGACCCCTTCGCGCTCCAGCACCCGCGTGTAAAGGCTTCCGGGCAGCGGCACGTTCGACGTCAACCCCAGGAGCAGGCCCGCGGAGGCCAGGCGCTCGAGCGCCTCCTGGGCCCCGGAGACCGGCCGGATGCCGCCGAGATAGGGCCCCGCCCAGGCCCCCAGGAGGCTGCCGCGGGTGGCCCGGCAGCCGGAGCGGCGCTGGAGCCGCGCCAGGTGGGGTCCCCAACGCTCTTCGAACCCGCGCCGGTTGCGCCGTGCGTAGCCGCGGCGCCACGGCTCGAACAGCCAGCGGTCGAGATCCGCCTCGTCCGCCACTCCGCCCGCCTCCCGAACGCGCTCGACCAGTGCCTGGCGTCCCTGGTGGTCGAGCGCGCCCCAGGGCAGACCCCGGGCCTCGCCCAGGTCGAGAATCACCCCGCCCAGGTCGAGCAGGACCGCCCGGATCTCCGGCTCGTCGTCCAGAGGGTTCTTCCTGTCGTCCGGATCCTCGCCGGGGTCCCTCTCCACGTCCGAGCGCACACCGTCCGGTGCGGCGGGCGGAGCGGCCGGCCGCAGGTCGTCCCGACGATCGCCCTCCGCCTCGTCTTCGGACTCCGTGGGCCTCCGCGGCGCGCCGGGCTCGCGCTCCCCGTCTCGTTCCACTCGGTCGAGCTCGCTCATCGCAGCCCCGTCATCTCTGGCAACGGGGGCAGTAGAACGTGCCGCGGTTGGACTGCACGATGCGCCGGATCGGTGTGCCACAGGCCGGACACGGCTCGCCCTCGCGGCCGTAGACCGCCAGCGACACCTGGAAGTAGCCGCTCTCTCCGTCGCCGTTGCGGAAATCGTTCAAGGTCGTCCCCCCTTCGGTGATGGCGTCCGACAGGACAGAGACCACCGTCCCGGCCAGCCGCTCCCAACGACCTTGCGAGATCCGGGCCACCGAGCGGGCCGGATGGACCCCGGCGCGGTAGAGCGCCTCGGAGGCGTAGATGTTGCCCACGCCGACCACCAGGCGGGCATCCATGAGGAACGACTTGACCGGCCCGCGCCGGCCGGCGGCGAGCGCGTGGAGCCGCTCGCCGGTGAGCTCCCCGGAGAGAGGCTCGATCCCGAGATGGACGAAATGGCGGTCCCCGGGCAGGTCGGCCGTCGGCAGGACGAACACGTTGCCGAAGCGCCGGGGGTCGCGCAGCCGGAGGCGCCGGCCGTCCGCGAGGTGGAAGGCCAGGTGCTCGTGGGGCTCGAGAGGCGCCTCGGGCGGAGCGAGGGTCAGCCGGCCGCTCATCCCCAGGTGGACCGCCAGGGTCGAGCCCCCCGTCACCTCGACCAGCAAGTACTTCGCCCGCCGCCCGAGCCGCTCCACCCGCCGCCCGGTCAACCGCTCCTCGAGCGTCGCCCCGTCCAGCGGCTCCCGGAGCGCCGGACTGCGCACCTCCACCCGCCGGATCGTCTCCCCCACCAGGTGCGGCTCCAGACTCCGCCGCAGGACCTCTACCTCGGGTAGCTCAGGCATGAAGGAAGAATTGTACGGTAACGATGGCTTTCAAGCCGACGCCTCGGCTCGGAGACACTCCGCCCAGATTTCCTTCCTTGCGGTCCACCTCTCGGCGGGGTTGCGACCCTTCCTCCGCCTGAGAGGCATCGGCCGGATCACCCCTACCATCCCTCGTTCCCTTCCGGGATCCCGCAAGGGGACGGGGACAAGGCTAAGCCGCGTCGAGTGAACACGCGGTGGTGTGGTTCATTGAGTCCCGATCAACCTTGATCATCCTCTGGATCACCCCCACCATCCCTCGATCCCTTCCCCTCCCTCCAGGGGAGGAAGGGACGCCCCCACCCGATCTGCTCATAGACGCCCCTGGCTGTGTCGACAGCTCCTCTCCCCCCCGCCTCGTGATCCGGAGCGGGGGAAGGCGAACGGTGCGCGGACGGAGCGGGTCGGGAGGCCCCGCTGAAGGGCGTCGAGGAGCGTGCCCGCGAAGGCCTTCGAGCGGGCAGCCTGGCCCGGCGCGCTCCGAGCCGAGGCGCACGATGAGCCCCCAACCGTCCAGTTCGTGCGCCGTCCCGGAAGCGGGGCCTCCCGGCCCGCTCCCGGCAGACCTCCCGCTCGCGACAGACCCCCCGTCCCCCGCTACCGCACAGCCCCCGCGACCTCGGCGATCAGCTCCGCCAGCGCCGCGTCCGGCCGCCCGCTCTGCCCCTTGAGGGCGAGCTCCGTCTCCAGCACCCGCCAGGGCAGGCGCGCCAACAGCTCCGCCGGCATCCGCGGCACCATCTGGTACGCCTTGTGGAGCGGGAACGGGTGAATGCCGGCGGCCGGGCTCTTGGCGCCGGCCAGCTCGCCCTGGAGCCGGGGCGCCAGGGAGGCCTTGAACCGGCCGTAGTTGCGCTCCCCGGGGCGCACCCCGGCCACCTCCATCATGCCGCGCACCGCCACCAGGTTGCGGCAGTAGCCGGCGAACAGGGCGAAGAACGAGAGCCGCGCCGCCAGGGCGTCGGACGACGACGCGAGATACCGCCCCAGCCGGTCGAGCGCCTCGGCCGGACGCCCGGCGGAGACCGCGTCGAGGATCGCGAAGACGTCCTCCTGCCCCCGGTCCTCGACCGCCTCGGCCACCATCTCCCGGTCGATCGTGTCGCTCCCCTCGCCGTGGGCGAGGTTGGCGAGCTTGCGGTACTCGGCGGCGAAGCGGTCGGTAGTGGCCGACGCCGCCCCGTCGCCACCCCGCCCCCGGCCGTCCCCCTCCTTGCGCAGCGTCCGCCGGGCGAGCTCGGCGAGCGCCGCCGGCTCGGCCCGGACCCCGGTCTGCCGGGCGAGCTCGTCGGAGAGCTCGTCGAGGCCGCTCCACCCCCGCCGGTCCGCCTCCACCCGGCCGACCCGCAGCAAGGCCTTGCGCTCCTCGAGCGGCGCGACCAGCGGATGGTCCTTGGCCACCGACGTCTCGGCCAGCACCAGGGTGTGGCCGGGGGGGAGGCCGTCGCGCACCACCGCGGCGAGCTCCGAGACCTCGTCCTCGCCGAACCCGTGGAGGCCGGCCGCGCGCGCGCCGGCCAGAAGAGCCGCGAGATCCTGGCGCAGGCTCTCCACCTTCTTCTTGCCCCGCTTGCGCCCTCCCTTGCGAGCGCCCTCGAACACCCAGTCGGGCAGGTCGCCGAGGATCTGCTCCGGGTCGCCCACCAGGGGATCGACCTCGAACAGGCGGACCGCCTGGAGCAGGGCCAGCGCCCCGCGGCGCTCGCCGGGGGAAAGCTCCGACGCCTCCGCCCGGTCGCCGAGCGGCACCACCTCCACCGCCTCGTCGACGAACGCGGCGGCGGCGCTCCGGTCGGCCAGGGCCCCGGTCTCGACGACCAGGACCACCTTGGCGGAGGCGAACAGGGCGAAGGTGCGCAGGTCGCCCAGGATCGGGGAGAGGCGGGCGGGACGAACGTGGGTCTCGACCGAGCAGCCGGCGCGCTCGGCCAGGGTCTGGGCGACGCGGGTGGCTGCGGGCTCGGCGAGCACGCGGTCGCCCTCGACCACGTACACGGGGGAAGGGTCGCCCGTCCGCGCGCGCTCGAGCAGAGCCTCGAGCGGCTTGTCGAGCGAACGGGCCAGCGTCAGATCTCCTCTTCGGGCTCGAGGATGCCCTTCTCGATCTTCTCCTGAACGTCGACGGTGTAGCGCGCCCACGGCACGGCGTGGAGACGCGGGTAGGCGATCGGCTCGCCCGAGTGGAGGCAGAAGCCGTAGGTCTTCTCCTCCATGCGCTGGAGGGCCGCGTCGATCAGCAGGAGCTGCTTGCGCTCGCCGTCCGACAGGGCGAAGTTGAACTCCCGGTTCCAGGCGGCGTTGGCCTGGTCGACCAGATCCTCGGTGCCGTAGTCGGTGGACTCCTGCCCCGCCTTGATGTCCTGCTGGTACATGTCCAGGATCCGCTGCTTCTCCTCGAGGAGGCGCTCGCGGAGCGTCTCGACTTCTTTCGGCTTCAGGATGTCCCCGGTGGTTCGCCCGTTTCCGTTGCTCGCCACGGTGTGGTCTCCTTTTCTCAGGTCAGCAGCAAAGGCCTAAACAGTGGGAGGCCGTCAAATTGGTTGCCGATGGTACTTGATTCCCGCGTCGATGGAAAGAACCCGGTAGAGCTGCTCGTGGAGAAGCAGGCGGGCCAGCTCGTGGGGAAGCGTGAGCTTGGAGAGCGAGAGCCGGAGGCGCGCCGCGTCGAGGACCGTGCGGTCGAGGCCGAGGTCGGAGCCGATGACGAAGGCGACCGGGTGCGGCCACTGGCGGCGGACCTTGGCGAGGCGGGCGGCCAGATCCAGGGTGGAGAGCTCGTTGCCGCGGCGGTCGAGGGCGACGAGCCAGCACGGGTCGGGCAGGGCGGCGAGGAGGGCTTCCCCTTCCGCCGCCAGGCGGGAGCGTTCGTCGCCGGTCGGCTTGACCTTGACCGCGAGCTCGCGCACCGGCACCCAGCGCTCCATGCGCTGCCGGTAGTCGGCGCAGAGCGACTCCCAGACGTCCCGCCGGTGCCGCCCGGCCCACACGATGAGGTACTCCCGGGCCATGAGGGGGGTACCTTACAGGATGGGCGAGAGCTTCACAGGATGGCCGAAGGCTAGGGCGGGGGGCTCGCCGGGAGCGGGCGGGGAGGCGAGGGCTCCGGGACGCCGCGCGAACTGGACGGTTGGGTGATCAACGCGCGGCTCGGCTCGGGCCGCGCCGGGCCTCGATGGCTGCTCAGGCGACCTCGCGGGCGCGTCCCTCGACGCCCTCTCCCTCGCCTCCCCACCCGCTCCTCCACGGATCGTCTGCCGGTTCTTGCGTCCCCAACCGCCAAGTGCTGCTGACGGGTAGGAGGAGGAGCCTGCCGTCTCGAGGGCTCCAGTCGAAAGGCCCCAAAGACCTTGTACCCTTCGTGAGACGACGTGGCGAGAATCGCGAGTGTGCGTGAAACCGGGGCAGCTTGGCGAAGAGCAAGGAGCCAAGAGCGAGCACGCCCGAGATCGGGCGAAATCGCGACTCGCGGTCGCCGGATCATGCAGACTCCGGCTGGACGCCTGTCGTCAGAGATCGCGGGAATTGGATTCGGTTGTACTCCATGGAAGGACCTGCGGGAGCGAGCGTGCTCGAGATCCGCTCGGCTTCCTCGGTCCCTCTTCCTCTCGCGGAGGAAACGGGACTCCACCGCCCGCGGAAGGTCTCCTCGACCTCTCGTCGTTCGGGGCGGGGGGAGACGAGCGTTCCGGCAGTGGAGCGGGTCGGAAGGCCTGGTCCGGAGGGCGTTGAGGGGCGCGCTCTCCTGAGCGTGTGAGCGGACTGCCAGGTCCGGCGCGCCCCGAACCGAGGCGGCCGTTGATCTCCCAGCCGTCCAGCTCGGCCGCCGTCCCGGAGGACAGGCCTTCCGGCCCGCTCCCGGCAGACCCCCTGCCGCCGTGACCGCCTCCGCGCTCGCCGCCCTGTCGACGCGCCGAGGGGGCCGGGTACAATACGCTTTCCCCGGGGCAGCGTGCCTCACGCCCTTTCGTCCCGCATCCGCCCCGCGCCCCGGCTCCGACCACCGGCACCGATCACCGACTCAGACCGACTCCATGAGCGAATCACGCTTCCCAGACGTCCCGACCGGCTACCCCTTCCCCGAGCTCGAGAAGAAGATCCTCAAGCGCTGGGCCGAAGGCGAGATCTTCGAGAAGTCCATGGCCCAGCCCGCCCCGCGGGGCGAGTTCGTCCTCTACGAAGGCCCGCCGACCGCCAACAACGTGCCCCACGTCGGACACGTCCCGTCCCGGGTGACCAAGGACCTCTTCCCCCGGTTCCGGACCATGCAGGGCTACCACGTGGCCCGCAAGGCCGGCTGGGACACCCACGGGCTCCCCGTGGAGATCGAGGTCGAGAAGCGCCTCGGCTTCTCGGGCAAGGAGGAGATCGAGAAGTACGGCATCGCCGAGTTCAACCGGGCGTGCCTCGAGAGCGTGCGCACCTACGAGCGCGAGTGGCGCGCCATGACCGAGCGCCTCGGCTACTGGACCGACCTGGACCACGCCTACTTCACCTTCACCAACAAGTACATCGAGTCGGTCTGGTGGGCCCTGTCCCAGCTCCACGAGCAGAACCTGCTGTCGAAGGGCTACAAGATCCAGCCCTACTGCGCCCGCTGCGGCACGACGCTGTCGAGCCACGAGGTCGCCCAGAACTACAAGGACGTCGACGACCCGTCGATCTGGGTGCTCTTCCCGGTCCGGGAAGGCCAGACCCTCCAGACGGCCGACGGCGGCGCGTGGTCCACCCCCGGCGGCCTGCGCCTGGTCGCCTGGACCACCACCCCCTGGACGGTCCTCGCCCACGTCGGCCTGGCCGTCCACCCGGACCTGGTCTACCGGGTGGTCGCCGACCCCCGGGACCCGGAGCGCTTTCTGCTCTTCGGCGACGACATCGCCCAGCCGGTCCCCCTCGACGTCAAGGACGACGTCCAGGATGGGAAGGAGGACGGCAAACGCAAGCGCCTCGACCTGCGCGAGCTCGAGCCGGTCGCCCGCATCCGGGGCGCGGAGCTCGAAGGCCTGCGCTACGACCGCCCCTACCGGGTGTCGCTCGACGGGTGGAAGGAGGAGCTCGACGCCCGCGGCGAAACCTACGACGGGCCGGACGACGAGAGCGGCTTCCTGGTGGTGACCGGCGACTACGTCACCGCCGACGAGGGCACCGGCCTGGTCCACACGGCGCCCCGCTTCGGCGAGGACGACTACAAGACCGGGCTCAAGTACGGCCTGCCCCTGCTGCGGACGATCGACGACGAGGGCCAGGTCACCGACCTGCCCGGGCTGGCACCGTTCACCGGCACCGACTTCAAGGCGGCGGACCCGGCGATCATCCGGGATCTCAAGGAGCGCGGCTTCCTCCTCCACACCGAGCGCTACCGCCACAACTACCCGTTCTGCTGGCGCTGCGACCGGCCGCTCCTCTACTTCGCCACCGAGAGCTGGTTCGTGAACACGACCCGGAAGAAGGAGCGCCTGATCGAGCTCAACCGGACCATCGGCTGGCATCCCGAGCACGTCGGGGAGGGGCGCTTCGGCAACTGGCTGGAGAACATGGTCGACTGGGCGCTGTCCCGCCGGCGCTACTGGGGCACGCCGCTGCCGGTGTGGGAGTGCGACGCCTGCGGCAAGACGGTCGTGCCCGGCTCGTACGAGCGGCTGTTCGAGCTCGCCGGCCGGCCGCTGCCGGAGGACCCCTACGACCCGGAGCAGCTCAACCCCCACCGGCCGTACATCGACGAGATGACCTGGGCCTGCGAGGCGTGCGCCGCCACGACCGACGCAGCCGACGCGGCCGATTCGAGCGGCGGCACCTTCCGGCGGGTCGACGAGGTGATCGACGCCTGGTTCGACTCGGGCTCCATGCCCTACGCCCAGCACCACTACCCGTTCGAGAACGAGGATCTGTTCGAGCAGCAGTTCCCGGCCGACCTCATCGCCGAAGGGGTCGACCAGACCCGCGGCTGGTTCTACACGCTCCACGCCCTGGGAGGGCTGCTGTTCGACTCGGTCGCCTACAAGAACTGCATCGTCCTCGGCCACATCAACGACGAGGACGGGCGCAAGATGTCGAAGCGCCTGGGCAACGTGCTCGAGCCGATGGCGGTGATCGCCAAGACCGGCGCCGATGCGCTCCGCTGGTACCTGTGCATCGCGAACCCGGAGCTGACCTCGCGCTTCGGCGAGCGGCTGGTGCGCGAGTCGGCCCAGAACTACCTCATCCCGCTCTGGAACGCCCTGTCGTTCTTCACCATCTACGCCAACCTGGACGGCTGGCGCCCGGGCACGGCGGCGCCGATCCCGTTCGCCGAGCGGCCGGCCCTCGACCGCTGGGTCCTGCTCCGGCTCGACCGGGTGATCGACGGGGTGACCGGCCACCTGGACGGCTACCGGATCGTCGACGCGGCCCGTGTGCTCGAGGCGTTCGTCGACGACCTGACCAACTGGTACATCCGCCGCTCGCGCGACCGCTTCTGGTCGGAGGCTCCCGCGGGAACCAGCGCGGAGCAGGCCGGGGCAGCCAAGGAGTCCGCCTACCAGACCCTCTACGAGGTGCTGACGACGGTCGCGCGGCTGACCGCGCCGTTCACACCGTTCGTCGCCGAGGAGCTGCACGACCGGCTGGAGGTCGGCCAGACAGGTGAGGCCGCCGAAAGCGTGCACCTCGAGAGCTGGCCCCAGGCCTCCCCCGAGCGCCGGGAGCCGGCCCTCGAACGGGCGATGGCGGCGGCCCAGCGGATCGTTCGCCTGGGCCACGCCGCCCGAAACACTCACGGGCTCAAGACCCGGCAGCCGCTGGCCGCGGTCACCCTGGTGGCGGCCGAGGCCGACCTGCCGGAGCTGCTCGCACCCTACGAAGCGCTGGTGGCCGACGAGCTCAACGTCCACCGGATCGACTGGGCGGCGGAACGCTCCGACTACGTCCGTCACGAGGTCAAGCCCCACTACCCGAAGACCGGCCCCCGCTTCGGCAAGCGGATGAAGGAGGTCGCCGCGGCGCTCCGCGAGGCCGACGGCGACCGGCTGGCCGAGGCGCTCGAGGCCGACGGCAAGGTCACCCTCGACGTCGGCGGCGAGGCGGTGGAGCTGTCGGCCGAGGAGCTCGAGGTGCGGCTCGACGAGCGCGAAGGGATCGCCGCCCAGGGCGACCGGGAGCTGCTGGTCGCCCTCGACACCGAGCTCACCCCGGCGCTCGTCGCCGAGGGGCTGGCGCGGGAGGTGGTCAACCGCATCCAGACGGCGCGCAAGGACGCGGACCTCGACTACGCCGACCGCATCCGGGTCCGCTACCGGGCCGACGACGCGCTGGAGACGGCGATCGACGCCCACCGCGACTGGATCGCCCGTGAGACCCTGGCGCTCGAGATCGCGCGCTTGGACGGCGACGGCGGCGAGACCGGTGCGGGCGACGGGCTCACGTCGGCGCCGGTCGACGAGCACACCTTCTCCTTCGCGATCGACCCCGACTCCTGAACCGCTCCCGAGCAACCCCCAGCGAGGACCGAACCGATGGCAGGCATCTTCAAGGCATACGACGTCCGCGGCACCTACCCCGACCAGGTCGACGAGACCGTGGCGGAAAAGATCGGCCGCGCCTTCCGGGTCGTGCTCGACGACGTCGATGACGGCAGCGGCGGCACGGTGGTTGTCTCCCGCGACATGCGCTCCCACAGCGAGCCGCTGGCCGAGGCGCTGATCGAGGGGCTTCTCGCCTCCGGTCTCGATGTCGTCGACATCGGCCTCGCGACCACGCCGATGAACTACTTCGCCGTCGGCCACCTGGGCACGGACGGCGGCATCGCGGTGACCGCGTCCCACAACCCGGCGCGCTACAACGGGTTCAAGTTCAGCCGGCGCGAGGCGCGGCCGGTCTCCGGCACCCACGGCATCCCGACCATCGAGGAGGCGGTCCGCTCCGGCGACTTCCCCCCGTCGAGCCGCCGCGGCGAGCGCCGCACGGCGACGGTCTTCGACGCCTACAGCCGGCACGTCCTGTCGTTCCTCCACCGCCCGGCGGACGCGCGCCCCCTGAAGGTTGCCGTCGACTGCGCCAACGGCATGGGCTCGATCTACCGGCCGATCCTCGAGGCCACCGGCATCGAGCTGGTGCCGCTCTACTTCGAGCTCGACGGCACCTTCCCCAACCACGAGGCCAACCCGCTCAAGTACGAGAACCTGGAAGACCTGTGCAAGGTGGTCCGCGACGAGGGGTGCGACCTGGGGGTCTCCTTCGACGGCGATGCCGACCGGGCCGCCTTCGTCGACGAGCGGGGCGAGCCGGTGGGAAGCGATCTCGCCACCGCGCTGATCGCCGGAGAGCTGCTCACCCGGCACCCGGGCAAGGCGGTGATCTACGACCTGCGCTCCTCGCGCGCGGTCGCCGAGCACGTGCGCGAGGCGGGCGGCGTGCCGGTGCGCGAGCGGGTCGGCCACTCGTTCATGAAGGCGACCCTACGGGAGAATGACGGCGTCTTCGGCGGCGAGCTCGCCGGCCACTACTACTTCCGGGACAACTACTTCGCCGACTGCGCCGTGCTGGCGGTGATCGAGATCCTCGACCTGCTGTGGAAGCAGGGCGGCTCCATGTCCGAGCTGGTGGCGCCGCTGCTGCACTACCACAAGACCCAGGAGATCAACTTCGAGGTCGAGGACAAGAAGGGCATGATCGACGCCCTCGCCGCGCGCTACGCCGACGCAGAGATCGACTGGCTGGACGGGATCACGGTCAGCTACCCCACCTGGTGGGCCAACGTGCGCCCGTCGAACACGGAGCCGTTCCTGCGGCTGGTGCTCGAGGCGGACACGGCGGAGGAGATGGAGCGGCGCAAGGCCGAGCTGGTGGAGCTTCTGGGCGAGCCGGTGTGACCGGATCGCCCCCCAACGACTCGATCCCCTTCCCGCCAATCGACAAGAACGGCCGACAGAAGTCGGCCTGGGAGGGGGCAGGGGACGCCCCCTCCCGTCGGCGCTAGCCGGGTGAGGCCCTCAGCGGCGGCCGCCGAGGAGGCCGGCGCGGAGCAAGAAGTAGAGCAGGGTCATCAGCGTCGACACCACCGCGGCCACATAGGTCAGCGCCGCGGCGTCGAGCACCTTGTCCATCCCCTGGCGCTCCTGGGCGGCGATGATGCCGTACTCGACCGACAGCTTCTTGGCCCGGCGCGTGGCGTCGAACTCCACCGGCAGGGTGACCACCTGGAACAGCAGCACCGCCGAGAACAGCGCCGCGCCGATGAGCACCACGGCCACCCCGAGCTGGCGGCTGGCCAGGAACATCAGGAACAGGCCGCCCAGCATGACGTAGTAGCCCAGGCGCGAGCCGATGTTGGCGGTCGGCACCAGCGCCGAGCGCAGCCAGAGCGGCTTGTAGTGGTGGGCGTGCTGGACGGCGTGCCCCGCCTCGTGGCAGGCGACGCCGATGGCGGCCACCGACGGCGAGTCGTAGACCGGCTCCGACAGAGCCAGGGTCTTGTTGGCCGGGTTGTAGTGGTCCGAGAGCGTGCCGCTGGTGCGGGTGATCTTGACCTCCGAGAGCCCGGCGCGGTCGAGCATGGCCCGGGCCGCCTGGGCACCGGTCATGCCGCTCATGGCGCGGACGCGGGAGTACTTCTTGAAGGCGGACTTGACCCGCCAGCTCGCCCACAGAGAGAGGGCGAGCGCGGGGAGGATGAAGAGCAGGTACGTGGGGTCGAAGAACATGGTCTCGTGGTACTCCTTCCAGCCGGTCAAAACCTGAGCGGAGGACGATCAATTCCTGGCCGGAAGCGCCGCCGGGCCGGCCGCCGGACGGGCCGCCGGCCCCGCACGGCGGACGCGCCTCCCTCGCCGTCTCCTACGGCGCCCCGGAGCGCATGTTGCATCCGGTGTAGCCTCGCACCGTGAGCATCCCGGCCCCTCCTGGCTCGATCGGGCGGGGTCCGACAGGGCTGGACGCGACCGGGACGGGGACGAGGACGACCATCAAGACCAGACGGAGGAGACTCTCGATGAGCGACGACAAGACAGCGATCGTGACCGGAGGCAGCCGCGGCATCGGCCGGGCCGTCGTGGAGACGCTGGCGGACGACGGCTGGACGGTCTACTTCTGCAGCAAGAGTCGGGGGTCGGTCGACGGCGCGCTCACCGACTTCCGCGGCCGCTTCGGCGACCGGGTCGACGGCCGCGCCGTCGACGTGCGCGAGCAGCAGGAGGTCGACGCCTTCGTCGCCTGGGTCGCCGAGGAGGCCGGGCGGATCGACTGCCTGGTCAACAACGCCGGGCTCGGCCGCTTCGCGCCGGTCGACGAGCTGTCCGGCGACGCCTGGCGCGAGACGCTCCGGACCAACCTGGACGGCTGCTTCTACTTCCTGCGCGCCGTCGCGCCGGTGATGAAGCGCGGGGGCGGCGGCACGATCCTCAACGTCGCCTCGCTCGCCGCCCGCAACCCGTTCGCCGGAGGAGCGGCCTACAACGCCAGCAAGTTCGGCCTGCTCGGGATGTCGGACGCGGCCATGCTCGACCTGCGCCACGACGGCGTGCGGGTGGCGGCGATCCTGCCGGGAAGCGTCGAGACGGAGTTCCACCAGCGGCATCGGGACGACACCTCCTGGATGCTGGCCCCCGAGGACGTTGCCCGCGCCTGTGCGGACGTGCTGGCCTACCCCGGCCGCGCCCTGGCGAGCCGCATCGAGCTCCGCCCGACGAGCCCGCCGAAGAAGTAGGAGCTCGCTGCCTGAACGCCCTCCTCCGCTACAGGACCTGCATCTTGGTGTTGCCGAACAGCACCGTCGGCCCGCTCGGCGACTCGGAGCCGGCCGCCGGCTCGAGCGTGACGGTCGCCGAGCGCATCTTGCCGCCGAGCACGTCCCCGTCCTCGAGCACCCCGGGCGGGATGCGCAGCGTCACCCGGCCGTCCACCTGGTCGGCCATGTCGATCTCTCCGGCAGGCACGACGCCGTCGGCCGTGGTGAGCCAGACCTTGTAGACCCCGTGGGCGGCGGGGCGGAGGTTGGAGACCACCAGGTACCAGGACTCTTGGCCGGGCGGCATGTAGAGGACCGCGAAGCTGCCCGGCGCCGTGGGCGAGTCGCCCACGGGACGCATCGGGCAGATCTCGACGCCGGGGGTCGAGACCACGGAGATCAGGTTCCCCAGGCGGCCGGTCCGGTCCGCCAGGATGCGCTGGGCCTGGGTCTCGGAGGTGAGCTGATCGACGAGCTGCTGCTGCTGCTGCTCCAGGCGGGCCAGGGCCTCGCGGGAGTGATCGAGCTCGCGCCAGAGGAACCCGGCCAGACCGATGGCCGCGATGGCGAAGAGCGCCGCCACCAGACTGGCCCAGGCGCTCCAGTTGGATGCACGGGACGGCGCGCCGGCGACCGTCTCGACCGGAGGCGTCGCGTCGGGCTCGTCGGGACGCCGGCCGAAGGTCACCACCACCGGGTCGGGATCGGCTGCCGCCGCGGAGCCCGCGGCCGAACCGGAAGCGACCGCCTGGCCGGCCGGCGCCGACAGCGCCGCCAGCAGACGCTCCTTCGCTCCCGCCGACGGAGCCACCGGCTCCGCGTCGTAGGCCAGCAGACCGAGCGTCTCGGTATAGAGCCGCCCCAGGGTCTCGTCGGCCCCGTCCACCTGCGCACCGGGAGCGGAGAAAGCCTCCAGGGCTTCCTCGATGGCGCGGTCTTCGTCCTGGAACCGGTCGTTCACAGCAGCTCCCTGATTTCGTCCCTCAGTGCAACACGCAGCTTCTTCATTGCCAGGAGAGTCCGGGTCTTGACCGTCCCGAGTGGGATGCCGGTCTCGTCGGCGATTTCCCGCTGGGTCAGGCCGCGGAAGAAGGCCAGCTCCAGAATCTCCCGTTGCTCGTCGGGGATGCGGGACAGCTCCTCGCGAATCCTCCGGCGTCGCTCGTCATGGAGTACGCGCGAGGTGCCCTCCGCGGATGCATGAAGGCTGTGGGTTTCGCGCTGGACTTCGTTGGCGGTCCGATCACTGACGTTGCGGGACCGGAGCCGATCGATGGCACGGCTGCGGGTGATCATGACCAGCCAGGTGGAGACCGAGGAGCGTGCCGGGTCGTAGCTCGCCGCCCGGTTCCACGCGTGCACCAGGGCCTCCTGGAGCACCTCTTCCGCGTCCTCCTGGTTCTTGAGCACCTTGCGCGCCAGGCCCAGGAGCATCGGCGCGAAGCGGTCGTAGAGCTCCGCCATCGCCTCCTGACGGCCGTCCGCCATCTCGGCGACCAGGATGCGGTCGTCCTGCGCCTGGAGGGTCTGCGTGGGGGTCGATGAGTCCATCGAGGGGCGGTGTGGAGATCGGCTCACCCAGAGAGGAAACCGGAAAAGTGCCCTTACGATACCATGCCGCGGACGACCCCCGAGCGGTCCGTCCCACCCCTCGCCCCACCCGACCGACCCCGCGAGCACCTCCGGAGGACCCCACCATGACCGCAGCCCCGACCGCAGACAAATCCGCTCCACGCCGTGACGCCCCCCGCCCGGGACCGGGGCCGAGCCAGCCCGCCATCCGGGTGATCATGATGCCGAAGCACACCAACGCCTACGGCACGATCTTCGGCGGCATCATCCTCTCCCACATCGACCAGGCGGGGGCGGTGGAGGCCCATCGGCACGTCTCCGGGAGGTTGGTGACCGTCGCCATGCGCGAGGTCGAGTTCCTCTCGCCGGTCTTCGTCGGCGACCTGGTGAGCTTCTTCACCGAGACGGTGCGCATCGGCACCACGTCGGTGACCGTGCGGGTGGCGGTGGAGGCGGAGCGGCGCAAGGGCGCCGGGAAGGTGGCGGTGACGGAGGCCGAGGTGGTCTACGTCAACGTCGACGACAACGGTCAGCCGACGCCGCTCGCGCGGGCCGCGGAGGGGGCTTCGAATGCCGGCGCGGACTCGGCGCCGGGGAACTCCTCGTAGCAGGAGCGGCACCGGGCCTCGTAGGCCTCGCCGTCGCCCACCTGGATCTGCTCGCCGCCGCCGGCCGTGCGCTGGCTGTAGTGGGCCGTGGCCCCGCAGCACACGCACACGGCGTGCATCTTGTCGACGAACTCGGCACGGGCCATCAACTGGGGCATCGGCCCGAACGGCCGGCGCAGATAGTCGAGATCGAGCCCGGCGACCACCACCCGGACGCCGCGGTCGGCCAGGGTGTCGACGGTGGCGACGATCCGGGCGTCGAAGAACTGGGCCTCGTCGATGCCGACGACCTCGACGTCCGCCTCGAGCCGGTCGAGCAGCTCGTCCGCGTCGGCCACGGTGAGGGCGTCGAGCTCCCGGTTGTCGCGCGTCACCAGCCGTTCGGACGGGCCGCGGGTGTCGGTCACCGGCTTGAAGACCTGGACGTGCTGGCGGGCGATGGTCGCGCGGCGCAGGCGCCGCACCAGCTCCTCGCTCTTGCCCGAGAACATGCCCCCGGTGATCACTTCCACTCGCCCGCGCGGGCGGTCGTCTGATCGGATCGTGCTCGACATAGCCGGCGATCTTACCGCAGGGCCAGGCGGCCGCGCGGCAGAGCGGCGACGGCGGCTCACGCCCCGGAAGCGCCGACGAGCTGCTCGACCGTCAGGTCGCCGATCCGCTCCACCACCCGGTCGGCATCCGCCAGATCCTCTGCCGGGTAGGTGTGGGCGACGGCGACCACGGTGAGGCCGGCGCCGCGGGCGGCCGCGACCCCGGCCGCCGTGTCCTCGATCGCCACGATCTCGTGGGGATGGACCAGCCTCTCGGGCAGCGGCGGCACACTGTTGAGCTCGGAGATGCCCCGCCGGTAGCCCTCCGGGTCCGGCTTGCTGGAGGCGACGTCGTCCGCGGTCACCAGCACGTTGAAGCAGTCGCGGAGCCCCTCCTGCCGGAGCGCCCCTTCGACCTCGTCCCGGAGCCCCCCGCTGACGATCCCCAGCGGCAGCCCGGCCCCGGCCAGGCCGCGGACCAGGGCCACGGCGCCGGGAAAGAACGGATAGCCTTCGGAGCGGATGAACGCCTGGTAGTAGGCCGACTTGCGGGCGATCAGCCGGACGATCCGCCCCTCCCCCGCCGTGGAGCCGCCGGCGCCTTCCGCGCCACCGCGCGCCCGCCCCAGCAGCTCACCGAAACAGGCGCGGTCGTCGAGGCCGACGAAGTGGCTCCAGTAATCGCCCTCCGGCAGCACGGCGTCGGCGTCGATCCCCTCCTCCTCCAGCACCCGCCGGAGCAGGCGCAGGTGCACCGGCTCGTCGTCCACCAACACGCCGTTGAAATCGAACAGGACGCCCCGTACCATGGCGCCGGATGATACCGCGGGAAGGAATTGCCACCCGATCTGTGGCGTTCTGTGGTGGTGATCGCCATCCTTCAACTCACCGACCGTCGAACCGACGGTGAACGGGGAACCCAAGCCGATGCCAGAGACCAGCCAGACCATGCCGAACGCGCAGACCGGAGCCGAGCTCGACGCCGTCCAGGCTCCGACCACCGGACCCGACACGCCGGTCGCGCTGAGCCCCAAGGCCGTGCGGATGGTCCAGCTCACCCGTGAAGAGGAAGGGCTCGATCCGGCGGCCGGCCTGCGTGTCGCCGTGCGCGGCGGCGGCTGCAGCGGGTTCGAGTACGCCCTGGATTTCGAGACCGAGGCCCGGGAGAACGAC
Organism: uncultured Acidobacteriota bacterium; assembly: GCA_963843755.1. Taxonomy (GTDB): domain Bacteria; phylum Acidobacteriota; class Thermoanaerobaculia; order Multivoradales; family DATKCC01; genus CAWJLS01. The sequence continues at coordinate 576,215 of CAWJLS010000002.1, read as the reverse complement.
TTCGTCTACCAGCAGGGCGAGCTGACGGTCTACGTCGACGCCCTGAGCGCCCGCTACCTCGAAGGGACGACCATCGACTACGTGATGGGCGCCCAGGGCGCGGGGTTCAAGTTCGACAACCCGAAAGCGGTCGGGAGCTGCGGCTGCGGCTCGTCGTTCGCGGTCTGAGCCGCCGCGCTCAGCCGACGAACGGCAGCTCGGCGACCTCCGCCTCACCGTCGCCCGCCACGTCCAGGCGGGTGCCGGGCTCCGCGGCCTTCTTGTGCACCACGGCCAGGCCGATCGGCCCTTCGAGGATCGGTGAGATCGTCACACTCCCCACCGCGCCGACCGGGCGCCCCTCGAGCAGTAGCTCGGTCCCCTTGGCAGGCGGCTCGTCGCCGTCGAACTCCAGCCCCACCAGCCGGCGGTTGACCCCGCCGCGGTAGTGGATGCGGGCCACCACCTCCTGCCCCAGGTAGCACCCCTTGGTGAAGTTCAGGGCCTCGTCCGGGCCGACCTCCTGGGGCAGGTTCGTCTCGTCGTAGTCCTCGCCCCAGAGCGGGATGCCGGCCTCGATCCGCACCGCATCCAGCGCGTCCCGTCCGGCCGGGCGGGCACCGGCGTCGAGCAGCGCCCGGGCCACCGCCTCCGCACCGTCGGCCGGCGCCCAGACGGTCCAGGCGTCGACCCCCAGGTGCGGTCGCGAGGCCAGCCGCACCGTCACCCCCGCGAGCGTGGCGTCGCCGTGCCCCCACCGCGCTTCGGCCGCCGCCGGAAACGCCTCTTCCAAGAGGTCCCGGAGCAGCCGCTTCGCCTCCGGCCCCACCACCGCCAGGGGCACCGGATCGGCGACCCGCTCGACCTCCACCCGGTCGGCCAGGATGTAGGTCCGCAGGTGGCCGGCGACCGCCTCGGCCCGCCCCGGAGGCAGCTCGAGCAGGAAGCGCTCGGGCAGCGCCAGCAGGACGAAGTCGGAGAGCACGCCCCCCTTGCGCGTGGTGAAGAAGCCGTAGGTGCCCCCGCCGTCGCCCAGGCCGCGCACCTCGCAGGTGACCATGCCGGAGAGGAACCGCTCCCGGTCCGGCCCGCTCATCACCAGCCGGTCTACGGACGAACGGTCGACCAGCCCACACCCCTCCCGCAACAGATCGACCTCGTCGGCCAGAGATCCGTAGTGCGTGGGAACGATCGCTCCCCGTCGTTCTGTCAGGCGGGCACCGAGCTCTCGGTGGAGGTCCGCAAGGGGCGACTCGGGCAGGGGAGGGGCTTCGACGGTGTCCATCTCATCCATCGTCGGCAGTCTACCAGCGCGCTACACTCGCGCCCCATGCCGACAACCGAACGCTTCGACCTGGCCGGCCCCGTCGCGGGACGTCTCCACGGAATCGTCGACCTCCCCGACCGCCCCGGCGAGCGACCGGCGGTGGTCATCTGCCACGGGTTCAAGGCCTTCATGGAGTGGGGCTTCTACCCGCCCCTGGCCGAGCTGTTGGTCCAGCGCGGCTTCGTCGTCGTGCGGTTCAACTTCTCCGGCTCCGGAATGGTGAGCGGCGAGGACCGGGTGAGCGACCTGGAGGGGTTCCGGACCAACACCTTCAGCCGCGAGCAGGCCGACCTGCGGACGATTCTCGGCGCCGTCGGCACAACCCTCGCGCCCGGCCGTGCGGACCCCGAGCGCCTCGGGCTGTTCGGTCACAGCCGCGGCGGCGCGGCGGCGATCCTCACCGCCGGCAGCCCGGAGTGGCGGGACAGGATCGGCGCCCTCGTGACCTGGTCGGCCATCGCCACCTTGGACCGGGTCAGCGGCGAGGAGCGTGCGGCCTGGCGGCGGGACGGACAGATCACGGTCGTCAACAGCCGCACCGGCCAGGAGCTGCCCATCGGGGTCGTGGTGCTCGACGACCTGGAGGCGCACCGCGAGGCCCTGGACGTCACCAAGGCGGCGGGCCGGGTCGGGGCGCCGTGGCTGATCGTCCACGGCGAGGCCGACGAGACGGTCCCGGTGCGCGAGGCCCGCCGGCTCTACGCCGCGGCCGGGCCCCCGCAGGCGGACGAGAGCCCGGGGCTCGGCGGGCCGGCGGTGGAGCTCGAAACGGTCCCGGAGGCCGGCCACACCTTCGGTGCGGTCCATCCGTTCGCCGGCCCGACGCCTCAGCTCACCCGGGCGCTGAACGCGACGCAGGGGTGGCTGAAGCGGAACCTGGAAGAAATCAGCTCGTGACGAGTGCGTCCCTCGACTGCTCGGCAGGACCGTGCGGCCACGACGCCAGGGTCTCGGCCAGCCCCGCGAGGCTCTCGACCACCCGGTCCGCCCCGGCCTTCCACAGTCGCTCGGCCGGCGTCCAACCGGTCGTCACCCCCACCACCGGGACGCCGTGGGCCCGGGCGCACTCCACGTCGCGGATGCTGTCACCGACGATCAGCGCGTCGCCCGCCTCGAAGCGGCCACCGAGCAGCTCCGCCGCCCGTGCCAGCGCCACCGGCGGCAGCTCGGTGCGCTCGATCCCGTCGTCACCGAAGGCGCCGAAGCGGAAGAACCGATCGAGGGCGAAGCGGGAGAGCTTGATCTCCGCGCCCCGCCGCCAGTTGCCGGTGAGCAGGCCGAGGACCACGTCCTCCCGGGCGTCGAGCTCGGTCAGGAGCGCCTCCACCCCCGGCAGGATCTCCATCCCCGCGCGGTCCAGACGCCGCTCCAGCGACGCCAGGTAGAGCGACTGCATGCGCGGCAGCGAGGCCAGCACGTCGGCCGGTCCCAGCCCGGTGCCGGACAGCAGCTCGATCACGATCTGCTGATCCGTCTTGCCCGAGAAGTCGTAGCGGTCCAGGTCGCCCGAGGTGCCGTAGACCGCCACCATGGCCTCGGCGAAGATCGGCCGCACCTGAGGGCCGCACCGCAAGAGGGTTCCGTCGACGTCGAAGAGAAGGAGCCGCACGGCGGGCATTCTACAGACAGCACAGACAGTGCAGACAGCGCAGGCAGCGCAGGCAGCCGGAGAGCCCGAGCGGCGCAGACGGCACGATCGGCCGCGTGGACCGCCCGGACCAGGCCGCACCACCGTACCAGCCCTCCTCTGATCGACCGGTCGACCCGGGCACCCTCTGGGCCCGGGTGCGGCACCCGGCCGAGCACGCCCTCGAGACCGGAGCCCTGGCTTCTATGCTGACCGGCCTGACCCGCGCGACCAATCCTCCGCCGCCCTGAACCGCGCGCCCCGACCCGCTCCGGCGAACCCTCCCTACCGGCCGCCTTCACCCTACCGCCAGCTCGGCGCCTTCTTGTGCTCCAGGAAGTGGGCGATGCCGTGCTTGCAATCGTCGGTCGAGCGGGCCGCGGCGTTGACCTCGGCCGCCCGGTCGAACGCCTCGCCCAGGGGGCGGCCGACCAGGTCGAGGAGGAGGCCCTTGGTCAGGGCGATCGACTGAGAGCTGGCCCGCGACAGGACCCCCGTCGCCAGCTCCCGACCCGACGCCGCCAGCTCCGCGGCCGGCACCACGCGGTTCACCAGCCCCATCCCCAGCGCCCGCTCGGCGTCGAACAGCTCCGGGTTCAGCAGCACCTCGCGGATGTCCGCCCCTCTGAGCCGGAGCGGCAGGTAGGTGGCGACGAGGGCGGCGACGAAGCCGATCCGCACCTCGCTGTACATGAACTTGGCGTCCTCGGCCGCGACCACGAAGTCGTGGGCCGTCGCCAGCCCGCAACCGCCGGCGATGCAGGCGCCGTGGACCAGGGCGATGGTCAGGGCCCGCTGGCGGAGCACCGCCTCGAACAGCCCGCGCAGGGCCTCGCTGTCGCGCCGGTGGTCCTCTGCCGAGGCGTCCTGGAGCGACCGCAGGTGGCCGAGGTCGGCGCCGGCCGAGAAGTGCTTGCCCTCGCCGTCGAGGATCACCGCCCGGACCCCTTCGGCCAGCAGGTCTTCCCGGTAGAGGGCGGTCAGCTCCGCCAGCAGCGGCGGCGACAGGGCGTTGGCCTTGTCCGGGTTGTCCAGGGTCACGAACAGGAGGTCGTCCTCCCGGCGGACCCGGAGCAGCTCGTAGCGGGCGGTGGAGGGATCAGCCACGCCCCTGCTCCTCTTGCTTCTCATCAGACCCGGCGAGCAGCTCGTCCGGCACGTCGATCTCCATCATCAGCAGCCCCTGGCCGTGGGTCTTGCCCTGGGCGTCGGTCAGCAGGCTCTCGGTGCCGCCGCCGCCGAGCGAATCGTGGAGGATGAAGTTGAGGGCGCCCAGGTTGGGCACCTCGAAGCGCTCCACCCGGCCCCGGCAGATACCGGCGAAGTGGCGCTTGACCCGCTCCTCCGTGACCTGGTCGCGGATCGTCTCGTAGAGGGCGTGGCGGTTGGCGATCAGGCCGATGTTGCTGGCGTCGCCCTTGTCGCCGCTCCGGGCGTGGGCGATCCGGGAAAGGGGGACTCTAGCCATGGTTGCCTCCGGTCGGGTGCGAGCCCGGCGTGCCCGGTCGGAGTGACCGGTGCGCCCGGGCTGTGCGAACGGCCGCCACCCAGCCGGCCGAACCGGCGACGGCGACGAGGGCGGCCGCGACGAAATAGGTTGCCGGCCGCGTGGCGACCGGCGTGTACAGGGCGGGCCAGACGGCCCGCAATCCGAGGTCGAGGATCTCCTGGTGCCGCGCCACCAGCCAGGCGAAGAGCGCCAGGGCCGGGGCGAGCACCGCCGCGAGGCGCACCGCGATCCGGGCCCGCGCCGCCGGCCGCCCCCGCCACACCTCGACCGCCCGGCGCAGGGCGAGCGCGGTCGCCACCGCCGCGGCCAGGCCCCAGGCGGCGAAGATCCAGCGGTTGGCCAGGGCGCTGGCGGCGAAGGAGCCGACCAGGAGCGGCGTGATCAGCAGCAGGAGCGTGGTCCGCCACGCGGCCATCGCCTCAGACCTCTTCGACGGTGACCTCGAGACGGCCCTCGACCTCTTCGCGGGCCAGGAGCGCCGGCCAGTAGGCCACCACCTCTTGCGGCTTGGGCCTGCCGCCGGCGAAGCCGGTGACTCCCGGCGGGCCGGCGGTGACCAGCGGCGCGATCTCCTTGCCGAAGCGCTCCACCTTGCCCCGGTCCGTGTCCCGCACGGCCAGCCGCAACACCACCTCCGGCGGCTCCTCCTGGGTCTCCCAGATCCCCGGCAGCACCGAGCCCTGACCGAGCAGCTCGACGTTGCGAGAGTCCTCCGGGAAGCGGATGTCGGAGCGCTCGAGCCGCTTCCAGATCGTCTCGGCGGCCAGCTTTGCCTTCCTCACCGCCTGGGGGCCGGAGATGGTGATCTGCCCCGATCCCTTGTAGCCGGCGAGATACGACGCCGAGAGCTTGAGGAACGGCGTGTTCGGCCGGCCCTGGATGCCGTGGACCCGGACCCGGTCCTCGCCCACCTGCTCGAGGTGGATCGAGGTGAAATCGGCGACCACGTCCGGGGTGATGTACTCGTTCGGGTCGCCCATCTCGTAGAGCAGTTGCTCGGAGACCGTATCGACCGTCACCATGCCGCCGGTCCCCTCGTGCTTGGTGACGACGAACTCCCCGTCCTCGCGCATCTCGGCGATCGGGTAGCCGATGTTCCAGAGCTCGGGGACCTCCCAGAAGCGGGTGAAGTTGCCGCCGGTGGACTGGGGTCCGCACTCCAGGATGTGGCCGGCGATGGTGCCGGCGGCGAGGCGGTCCCAGTCGTCCTCGGCCCAGCCGAGCTCGTGGATCGCCGGCGCGAGGGCGAGCGCCGTGTCGGTGACCCGGCCGCAGAGGACGATCAGCGCGTCCTGGTCCAGCGCCTCGACCACCGGCTGGGCGCCCAGGTAGGCGTTGGCGCTGGTGAACTTCTCGAGCAGCGGCTCGATCGGCTCGCCGGTGTCCATGTTGCGCATCTCGTGGCCGGCGGCGACCAGCTCCGGCAGTCGCTCGAGGATGTCGTCCCCCTCGACCACGCCGACGCGGACGCCGGAGACACCCAGCTCGCGGGCGACCTCGAAGATCTTCTCGCGGCAGGCGCGGGGGTTGAGACCGCCGGCGTTGGTCAGGACGCGGACGTTCCTCTCCTTGAGCTCCGGCAGCACCCGGCGGATGAAGCCGATGAAGTCGGTGGCGTAGCCGAGCTCCGGCCGCTTGAGCTTCTGGCGCATCATGATCGACAGGGTCACCTCCGCGAGGTAGTCCATGCCGATGTAGTCGATGGGACCGCCCCGAAGGAGCTCCACCGGGGCGTCGACGTTGTCGCCCCAGAAGCCTTGGCCGTTGCCGATTCGTACAGTTTTCATAAGCGCGCAGAGGTTAGCACGGGGCGCCGCAGCGCGGCACCTCCGGCGAATCGCCCCTCGGTCCTCGGTGCTCCCGAAAGAGGACCGAGGAGGCGGGAGGAGATCCGATCAGGTTTGCAGTACGCCGGTCCTGAACTCCGGGATCTCCGGGTTCATCGCCGCCGCGGCGATCGAGCGGGCCAGGACGGTGCGGGTCTCCGCCGGGTCGATCAGGCCGTCGAGCCACAGGCGGGCCGCCGCGTAGCGCGGGTTCTCGGTCGCCTCGTAGCGGGCCTGGATGTCGGCCAGCCGCTCCTTCTTCTCCTCCTCGGTGACGTCGTCGCGGTTCCTGAGCTGGATCGACAGCAGGGTCTTCGACGCCTGCTCGCCGCCCATGACCGCGATCGTCGCCGACGGCCAGCCCCACGAGAGCCGCGCCCCGTAAGCCTTGCCGCACATGGCGTAGTTGCCGGCACCGAAGGAGTTGCCGGCGAAGAGCGTGATCTTGGGCACCGTCGAGTTGGCCACCGCGTTGACCATCTTGGCGCCGTCCTTGATGATCCCGCCCTGCTCGGCCCGGCTGCCGACCATGAAGCCGGTGACGTCCTGGACGAACACGAGCGGGATCTTCTTCTGGTTGCAGATCTGGACGAACCGGGCACCCTTGTCGGCGGCCTCGGAGTAGATGACGCCGCCGATCTGGAGCTCTTTGTCCCCCGGCCCGGTGCCGGTCTTCTGCTGGGTGACCGAGCGCTGGTTGGCGACGATTCCCACCGGCCAGCCGCCGATCCAGCCGGTGCCGCAGAGCAGCGTCCGGCCGTAGGTCTCCTTGAACTCGTCGAATTCGGAGCCGTCGAGGACGCGCGCCAGGATCTCCTTGGTGTCGTACGGCTTGGCGCGGCTCGTCGGCATGACGCCGTAGAGCTCCTCGACGGGATAGAGCGGCTCGACCGCCTCCCGGCGCGCGAACGGCGCCCGCTCGGGGTCGGCGAGCTGGGCGAACTGGCTACGGATCTTCGCGATGCACGAGGCATCGTCCGGGTGGCGGTGGTCGACCACGCCGGAGATGTCGGCCTGGACGACGGCGCCACCCAGCTCCTCGTTGTCGATCACCTCGCCGATCGCCGCCTTCACCAGGTGGGAGCCGGCGAGGAAGATCGAGCCGGTGCCCTCGACGATGTGGCTCTCGTCGCTCATGATCGGCAGGTACGCCCCGCCGGCCACGCACGAGCCCATGATCGCGGCCATCTGGAAGACGCCGGCCGCCGACATGCGGGCGTTGTTGTAGAACACGCGGCCGAAGTGCTCCTTGTCCGGGAAGATCTCCTCCTGCATGGGCAGGAAGACGCCGGCCGAATCGACCAGGTAGACGATCGGCAGCCGGTTCTCCAGCGACACCTCCTGGGCGCGGAGCACCTTCTTGCAGGTCATGGGGAACCAGGCGCCCGCCTTGACCGTGGCGTCGTTGGCGACGATCACCACCTCCCGGCCGGCGACCGTGCCGATGCCGGCCACGACGCCCGCCGCCGGCGCGCCGCCCCACTCCTGGTACATGTCGTGGGCGGCCCAGAGGCCGATCTCGAGGAACGACGTCCCCGGGTCGCACAGCGCCTCGATCCGCTCCCGGGCGAGCATCTTGCCCCGCTTGTGATGGCGCTCGCGCGCCCGCTCGCCGCCGCCGAGCTCGATCGCGGCCTCCTCGGCGCGCATGCGCTCCACCTCGCGACGCCAGTGCTCGTCGCGGCGCGCGAACGTCTCGTCCTTCTCGATCCGACTCTCGATGACTGCCAAGGTGGGTTTCCTCCTGGGGGCGTAAAGATCCGCTGGGGCGGCCGGAATCATAGCAGCCGGTCCGGGACGAGCCGGGGTAGCATCGGCCCATGAAGATCCGCGTCGTCTCCTTCGCCACCGCCGCCGACGCCCTCGGCGCACCGGAGCGGGAGATGGAGCTCCCCGACGGTACCCGGGTCGCCGACCTGCGGCGCATCCTGGAGGCGGAGCATCCGGACCTGGCGCCGCTCTGGCCGCGCCTCGCGGTGGCGGTCGACGGGGAGATCGCCCGGGGCGAGACGGCGATCCCGGACGGCGCCGAGGTCGCCCTGTTGCCGCCGGTCTCCGGCGGGCGCCCGGAGGTGGCGGAGCCGGCCGCAACCGCGGCACGGGCGCCCCTGGCGGAGCTGACCGACGAGGCGATCGACGTCGCCCGGGTGACCGCGGCCGTGGCCGGGGCGACCCGCGGCGCGGTGCTCCTCTTCCTCGGCACGGTCCGCGACGCCCACCGGGGCCGGCGCGTCGAGCGCCTCACCTACAGCGCCTACCGGTCGATGGCCGAGCAGCGCCTGCGCCGCATCGTGACCGACCTCGAAGCCTCGGCCGACGACCTGCGCGCGGCGATCGTCCACCGCCTGGGCGAGGTGCCGGTGGGAGAAGCCAGCGTCGTCATCGCCTGCGCCTCCCCCCACCGGGCCGCCGCCTATGAGGCGAGCCGCACCGCCCTCGAACGGCTCAAGCACGAGGTACCGATCTGGAAGCGGGAGCACTACGCCGACGGCGAAGCCGCCTGGCGCGAAGAGGAGCCGCTCGTGCCCGACTCTGAGCGCTAGCAGCTCCTGGTGAACGCCCGAGAAGGTGGCCCTCGCCGCCGATACGATCCACCGAGCTGACCGCAAGGGCGACGAGGGCCGTGTCTCCCGGTCTTCACCTCGGCCGAGGTGCGGTCGTGGCGCGTGCGACCGAGTCCCCCGACTTCACGGGATCAGTCCCACTGGCCGCTGCCGACGATGGGGTTGAATGTGCTGAATCCGCCGCCTGCTCCCACCATGGTTCCGCGCATTGATTTGCCCTGGTACCAATCGATCAAGAGTGCAGAGGATGGGAACCCACCCGTGATCGTGAGTTGGAACTGGTCGGTCTCTTGCGAGGCTGGCGTCGTGCCGAAGGATCCGAAGAGGCTGTAGAGGTTGACCGAAACGCCGATCCCTGTCCCTTGTCCTACGAAGTGCCGATCGCCCGTGGGGAACGCCACTTTGACCCTGACGAGCGACGAGTTGGGAACTCCCGGCATCGCCACCACGGTCATGACTCCCAGAACGACGACGAACGCATCGCGATCGATCGGTTTGTTCTGCTCCGCCATGGCGCGGTAGAGCTCCTGCACGTCCATCTGCCTGTCCATGGTCAGTTGCTGGAGCTCCTCGGGGGTGGGCTGCTGCGTCGTGTTCACCTTCGGTTCCTGGTCCATGGTGAGAGGTACACCTTTCCTGACGAGCGGCTGAGGATCGTCTCGCGCCGCGGTTCGGGGAGTGACAGGCGGAAAGCCCGTCCAAGCCTGCGATGGCTCTTCTGTGCCCTTGTGTCGGCGGCGCCAGATCCGTTTCCCGCGGAAGCTCCCAGGCGTCGTGCACCGACGGTCAAGGCGCCTGCCGCGCGGGAGAGCCCCTCGCCGAACCCTGACGGCCTTCGCCGGCCCTGCCGACAGCCACCCCGTTCGGTGTCGTCTACGCCTCCTGCACCCTCACCATCGCAGCCCAGGGCGCTTGCCTGACCACGGCCCAGCAGGAGTGCTGGTGTGACTGCGTCGGTCAGGGCGGACGCAAGGCCTTTTGCATCTCCTACTGCGGGTGTCCCTGAGTTTCGCTGATCCCCGCGCGGGGATGACCACCCCGCGTCCTTGACAGGACGTACCGTTCGAGACCTCGGGCTACGGGGCGCGCAACAGGCCGCCCCGTCGCCCGATCTCCTCCAGCCGTTCGCCGATCTCTTCGAGCTCCCCGTCGTCCAGGGTCCTGAGGTCGAGGACCACCGCGTCGTCCATCACCCGCGGCAGGATCGCCGGATCGCCGGTGCGCAGCTCCCGGGCGAGCGCCTCCGCCGAGCGCCCCGCCATCGCCACCCGGAGCCCCCAGCTCGGGATCTCCCGGGCCGGCAGCGACCCGCTCCCCGCCTGGGAGCCGCAGGGGATCGGTTCGATCTCGAGACCGCCATCATCTGCCCATCGTTTCGACCAGCGCTTTGACCAGCGCCGGGCACGCTTGCGCAGCTCCGCCTCGTCCTCGGCCAGCCGGCGGAGCGCCGGGATGCGCGCCAGCGCCTCCTCCTCCCCCGCCTCGTAGATCCGGAGCGTCGCCTCGAGCGCCGTGTAGATCATGCGCCCCGGGCGGAGCGCCCGGAAGAGAGGATGCCGACGGCAGCGCTCGACGGCCTCGGCCTTGCCGACGATGAGCCCGGCCTGGGGACCGCCCAGCAGCTTGTCGCCGCTGAAGCAGACCAGGTCCGCCCCCGCGGCGACCGAGTCCCGCACCCGGGTCTCGCCCACTCCTCCGCCCCCGGCGCCGCCGGCCAGCACCGACGCCAGGTCGACCATGCAGCCGGAGCCCAGGTCGTGGACCACCGGCAGGCCGTGGTCGCGGCCGAGGGCGACCAGCTCCGGCAGGGGCACCTCGTTCGTGAAGCCCACCACCCGGAAGTTCGACGTGTGGACCTTGAGCAGCATCCCCGCCGGCGGCTCGCCCTCTCGACCGCTCCCGGCAATCGCTCGCTCGTAGTCCCGCAGGTGGGTCCGATTGGTCGTGCCGACCCCGTGGAGGACCGCGCCGCTCTCCTCCATCACGTCCGGAATGCGGTAGGAGCCGCCGATCTCCACCATCTCGCCGCGGGAGAGGATCACCCTGCGGCCGCGGGCGAGGGCTGCCAGGATCAGCAGCGTGGCCGCGGCGTTGTTGTTCACCACCGTCGCCGCCTCGGCGCCGGTCAGCCGGCAGAGCAGCTCCGCGCAACCCCGATCCCGGCCGCCCCGCTCGCCGGAGTCGAGCTCGATCTCCAGCCGCTGGGGTCCCCGCGCCAGCGCCCCCACGGCGTCCGCCACCTCGGGCGCCAGCACCGCCCGGCCCAGGCCGGTGTGGAGGATGACGCCGGTGGCGTTGATCACCCGGCGATAAACCGGCCGCCGCCGCCGCGCCAGGCGCCGGCCCAGGCGTAGCGCGATCGCCTCCTCGCCCAAGGCATCCTCGCCCGCCTCCCCACGCCGGATCTCCCGGCGCAGATCGTCGAGCAGCCCGCGCAGCTCCGACAGCACCACCGGCCGCGGGTCCTCCGCGAGCAACGGCGCCAGCGCCGCCGCCGCCAGCAGGCGGTCGACCTGGGGCACGCGGCGCAGGAGCTGGCGGTCATCGGTGGGCATCGGCGGTCATCTCGGGCTCGGGGGAGACTCGCGGGTTCTTCCGGAAGCGTTCCAGGCGAAGCTAGCACAGGCAGCGTCCCTCCCCGCTCCGCTCAGAGCCCGATCGAGCCCATCATGTCCAGCAACAGCACCGCTCCGAGACCGCCGAAGGGCAGCAGCACCGCCTTGACAATCGGATGCCGGGACCAAGGGGCGAACGCGCCTCGCTGCAACCCCTTGACCTCTTCGATCAGGAGCCGGATCTGGTCGACCCGAACCCGCCGACGCTCCTCCGCCTGTTGTTCGCCCAGCATGCTCTCGTCGCTCGCAGCCTCCGTCCCGCCGTCCCCTTCCCGGCGCTCCTGGACATGGCCGGCGTGCGCCTGGGAAAGCTTCTCCTGAAGGCGTTCCAGGATCTTCTGGCGTGCGTTCTCCCCGGCCCGACGCATGATCACGGCACAGGCCAGGGCGTATGACGACATGATGCCGAAGATGATCACCAGGGAGAGGGGCCAGTGCCAGTGGTCGAAGAATCCGACCCGGGCGATCATGAGGATCGCCAGGACGAAAAACGGGTAAACGATCAGCTTGCCCACCACCTCGGTCCGGTCGGCGATCAACTGGGCGTCCAGGAGGTCGCTGGCGTCTTCTTCGACGACCAGTGACCGGCGCACCGCGATCCGCGCCAGCGCCTCGTTCGGCCACTGGGTAGCGTGGGCGCTCAGCCGCTCGAGGAAGGTCTCGCACAGCCGGCTCGCATCGACGACGAAGAAGGTCAGGCCGATGATCGCGAAGACGGAAGCGAGCAACACCTGTCGGTCCGTCTCCACGGCCAAGATCCCTCGGATCGGCTTGAACGGGCGCCCGAACTGGTTGACGATAGTCCCTGCGAGCAGCCAGTAGACGACCGCGACCGGCACGAACCGAGTCAGGCGGTGACTGAACCTTCCCCGGTACAGGTAGCCGCTCCAGACCGCATCAGCCGGTACGGGTTGCGCGTTCCGGGTCTCTCGGCGCCACTCGTTGATGCTGATCCTCCGGCGCTCGGACCACCAGAAGGCCGCCAGGTCCCGGAGCCAGTTCCAGACGGCTTTCAAGATGCTGAAGTGGGTCGGTATCTCGCTCCTGTTCCCCTCGCCCAACCCAGCCCGCGCCACCGCCGCCCGCTGGCTACGCCGGTTCTGCCGAGCCTGTCTCCGCCCCTGCCACCAGCCGTCCCAGAAGGTGAGCGGCCGCGGCTCGAAGGGGTCGGGCCGGAGCACGTAACGGCCGGTCAGCTCCCGGTCGCTCTCCTCGATGAGCACGGCCGCCCGCACGATGAGACCTACACTCAGAAGCGCTGAGAGCGCCCGCAGGATCTCCGTCGGCCAGACGCTGATCCCTTCGGCCAGCTCGAACGGCTCGCCGCCCCGGAGCAGCCCGCCGCGGAGGACGGCGTGGATCAGGAACGCTGCGGCCGCCGCAGCGAGCACGAGGTAGAGGTCGGTAGCGATCATGGCCCGCGCCGCGTACCGGTCGCTCTCTCCCCAGCGTTCGATGGCGTAGGCCCGCAGGCGCGGGAAGACCGGGACCATGAGCAGGAAGGTCAGCACCCCCAGCTTGGCGAGGTTCTTCATCGTCGAGGCGTGAGGGAGCGCCCTGCGCTGCTCGGAGTAGAGCGGAGCCAGAGCGGTTCGGACCTGCTGAATGGTCAGGCTCGGGATCGCGAGCGCCTGCTCCGGAGGCGTCACGTCGTAGGCCCCGCTCCGGGCGACCTCGAAGATCCGCGGCTCGGTCCAGAGATGGGGGCCGAGTCCGTCGGCCGCCCGCCGGGCGGAGAGCAGATGGCGCCGGCGCTCGTCCGCGTCCGCCGGATCTCCCCCGGCGTCGGCGAGCGCCGCCTGGACCGCGAAGAAGGTCGCCGTCTGGTAGGCGTCACGGAACGGCGGCGCGTACTCCTGAAATTCGGTGCCGAGCTCCAGGCCGTAGGTCGATCCGACGATCAGGTTCCGGTTCCAACTGTAGTCCTCGGGATGGAACAGCCGGGCGTCGAGATCGGTGGTGAAGAACTGAGCATCGGGAAAGCGGCGGCGTAAGGCCTGGAGCACCAGCAGCTTGTCATAGACGTCCGAGCCCACCACTCCGATCGCCTGGATGCGCTCGCCGTGGCCGCTGAGCTTGTCCTCGAGATCGCTGAGCTGCTGCGCGACCCGGCGCATGTAGTCGTAGCGCCTCGGGCCCGCCGCCCGCTCCAGCCCACCGTGGCTGACCAATCGGTCGAACACCGCCCCCCTGAGCCGATCGGACAGGGGTTGCGCCTCGTTCCGGTCCTCCGACCGGGTCGTGCCCTGGAGATCGGCCGTCCGCAGACCGCCGGGGAGGGAGCCGTCCAGCCCGCGGAGGTAGGTGAAGCGGTGGATCTTGGCAGGGCTCGGCAGGTCGCCCAACCGAGCCCGGATGGTCGGCAGCAGCGCCCGAAAGTCGCCCTTCGCCCGACAGGTCTCCACCGCGGCCTCGAACACCAAGGGAAGCGCCCGGCCGTAGAAGGTGTCCCATTCGCCGAGGAGGGCGACGTGGGCCTTGCCGTTCTGGCTGCACAAGTCGACACCCCGCCGCTCGAGCTCCCGGACCAGGGCCCAGATGATGCGGTCGTCGGTCGCGACGGTCGAGATGAAGGTGGCGCCGTATCCCTCCTTGATGATCCGGCGCAGAGCCAGGTCGTCGGTCTCGCCGCTATGGATCTCCTGGGCCCCCGCCAGGAGCAGGCTCGACGTGGCAGTGGCCCGGGACGAGAAGATCTCGAGGCGGTCCAGGAAACTTCGCGACGCTTCGACGGCCTGCCTCCCGGTCTCGGGCAGCAGCCGGGGCTCGACGCGACCGGCATCCCACGGACCAGTTGCCGCGCCGGAGCACGAGCCCGGGGCGCTCGCCTTCTCGACGATGCGCCGCAGCTCGCCGGAAGTGGCGGGGCCGAGCAGCCGCAGATCGACCCCGGCCAGGGTCTCGGACCCCCGAGAACCGGCGACACGGATCAGGCCTCCACCGGCCAGCGGACCGCCCGTCTCCGGGAAGACGGCCTGCAAGAGGCGGTCGATCTGCCGGAGGGGATCGTCCCGGAACGCCCCCTCGTCGAGCCACAGGATCAGGACGGACTCGGCCCGGCCCCGCTGGCCGATCGGACGGAGCGGATCGCGTTCGAACCATTCGAAAGGGACCGCTGTCGTGTCGGAGGTCGCCCCCCCGCTGTTCTGGCCCTTCCGACACGGAGAGCAAGTGAAGCGAACGTAGCCGATCGAATCGCCGTCGGTCGGTACGTAACCCGCTGCCGCGAGGCCGGAGACCACCGCCACGCGAATCCTGCGGCGATTCTCCCCCTGCTCGACGTAAGGTTCGCCCGGGACCATGGCCGGCATCACCACCAACGAGCCGCGGGTCTTCATTGCGCCGGTGACCGTCCCGGACCGCGCCGAGGAGGCGTCGAGCTTTCGGCGGACCTCGGCCGCCAGAGCCGTGATCGAGTGGTGATCCGGCACCCCCGTCGATTCGACCGTGAGCCCCGCCGTCTGCGGCGCTCCCGACGAGCCCTGAGCTCTCTCGAACGCGACCGCTTTGAACGGGTCTTCCCACAAGCGGGTCTCCACGTCCTCGAGCCCCGGCATCTGACGACGATAGGACACCTCCGGATCCGGCCGCAGACTGACGAACGGCTGTTCGTAGAGGAGATATCCGCCAACTCCCATGATCAGGATCACCGCCGAGATCGGGAGGATCGACCGGGTGCGTTCTTGCGTGTCCATGCCACGGCTCCTCGGGACCCTTCTCCGAGAGCGCGACCTGTCACGGAGCTCGGGAAGGATTCCGGCTCGTTGGAAGCCCGTCCAGGGCGTCGACAGTGGCCCTGGGACCTGTGCTTTGCACCATGCGACGGACACACCTCCTCCGGTTCCCCGCTCGCAACGTCTTCTCCACGCCGCCGGCTCGGCCGCCGATCACCCGTGAAAGACTCCGGAGATCGCTGAACAGATGTCTTCTCCCTGATGCCGAGCCTGCCACGCAACCTTTCGCTGACCGGCCGCCGGGATCGACTCCGGCGCGCCGCGGTCGCCCTGGCCGCCCTGGCCGCGGCGGCGGCGCTCGCGGCCGCGGGCGCCTGGTGGTGGTCGGTCCAGCGGCCGCGGGCGGAGACGCTCGCGCCGGGGGAGGAGCGGACGGTGACGCTCCAGGCCGGCGAGGCGGTGGTGCTGGCGCTCGACCTCCCCGACGACCCGCCGGAGGACGGCACTGCCTACCTGGTCGAGGCGGTGCAGCGGGGGGTCGACGTGGTGCTCGAGCTGGTCGGACCGGACGGGACGACGCGGACCGCGGTGGATCGGCCGTTCGACCGCATGGGGACCGAGCGGCTGTGGATCGGTCCCGGCCTGGGAGACGGCGCCCGGGCAGGCCGCACGGCCGACCGGCTGCGGATCGTCGCCCGCGAGCCGGGGGCGCCCGAGGGAAGCTGCCTCGTCTCGCTCCGGGCCCTGCCCGGCCCGATCTCGTCGATTTCGTCGGGCTCCTCGGCTACCCCGGGCCCCCCGGCCACTCCGGCCACCCTGGGCCAGGGCGTGATCGAGGGCCGGGCGGGGGGTCCGAGCACGAACCGGGCCGAGCGGCTGGAGTCCGAGGCCGCTGCGGCCTATCACCGGGGCGATCCGCAGAGCCTGGCGGCGGCCCGCGACGGCTTCGCCCGGGCGGCGGAGCTGTGGCACGCCGCGGGCGGGGCTCCCCGAAGGGCTCCACTGGGGGTGGGGAGGGAGGCCCGCCGCGAGGCCGAAGCGCTCTACGCGGTCGCGGTGCTCTCCCGGCTGGTGGACGACGTGCCCCGCGCTCTGGTCACCGGAAAGGAGGCTCGCGAGCGGTGGAACGCCCTCGGCGCCGCGACCTGGGAGGCGGCCGCGTGGAACGAGGTCGGCCTCTCGTCCTGGCTCTCCGGCGACCGGCAGGCGGCACGAACGAGCTTCACGCAGGCGCGCGCTCTCCAGGAGTCGAGCCACGACGCCTACGGTGCCGCCGTCTCCTCGGCCAACCTCTGCCTGATGGACCTCGACGCCGGCGACCTGCGCGCCGGCCTGGCCTGCTACCAGGGGGCGATCGCGCGCCTTCACGCCGTCCGGGCGCTGGCGCTCGAGGCGACCGCCACGTCGAACACCGGCCGGGTCCACGACATCCTCGGCCATCCCCAGGACGCCCTCGACGACTACCGGCGAGCCCTCGATCTCGTCCGCCAGGTGGGCGACCGCCAGGGGGAGGCCCGGGTGCTCAACAACCTGGGGGTCCTCCACCGCCGCCTGGGCGAGATCTCGGAGGCGCTGGCCCGCTACAGCCAGGCGCTCGACGTCTTCCGCGCCCTCGACGACCGGCGCTGGCAGGCGCGGGTGCTCAACAACTTGGGGCTGCTCTACGGCTACGTGGGAGACCTCGCCAAGTCCCGCCTCAGCCTGGAGCAGGCGCTGCCCCTCTGGCGCGAGGTCGGCGACCGCCGGGGCGAGGCCTCGACCCTGACCAGTCTCGGCCTCCTCGCCTCCCGCGAGGCCGCCGCCGGTGACGACTCCCCGCAGGCCCTCGACCGTGCCGTCGACCTCTACCGGCAGGCCCTGGAGCTCGCCCGGGCCACCGGTGACCGGCAGCAGGAGGCGGTGACCCTGCGCCAGGTCGGGCGCCTGCGAATCCGGCGCGGCGATCCCCGGGGCGCCCTCGAGCCGCTCCGGGCGGCCGCCGCCGCGTTCCACGAGCTGGGGGACGCGACGGGCGAGGCTCTCTGCCTGGCGACGACCGGCGACGCCCTGTCTCTCCTGGGGAGCACGGACCGTGCGATCCCGGCGCTCGAACGGGCGCTCACCCTGGCGCGGGACGCCGGTCGGGCCCCTGTCGAGATGAACGTCCTCAGCACGCTGGCCCACGCCGAGGACCGGGCCGGACGCCTGGAGGCGGCACGCCGGCACGCCGCCGACGGAGTCGCCCTGGTCGAGCGCCTGCGCGGCCAGATCGAGTCGACCGATCTCGAGACGACTTTCGGCAGCCGGCGCCACGACCTCTACCAGCTCGAGGTCGAGCTGCTCATGGCCGAGCACCGGCGCCATTCTCGAGATCGGTCGGACGGCCCGTGGGCGGAGCGCGCCTTCGTCGCCGCCGAGCGCGCCCGCGCGCGGACCCTGCTCGACGTGATCTCCCGGGCCGGCGTCCTGGCGGGGCCGGCCGCGGCCACCACCCGCTCGGCCGGCTCGACATCTTCGCCTTCCCCGGCGCAATCTGAGGAGGCGAAAGCAGCGCAGGTGGCGAAGCTGACCGACCGCCGGCGACGGCTGCTCCGCCAGCTTCGGGTGACGGCCGAGGCCTCCGCCGGGCAGCGGCGCCAGGACGACGACCGCCGCTCGACCGAAGAGATCCTGCGCGCCCTCGACCTGGTCGAGGCAGAGATCCGGCGCGCCAACCCGAGCTACGGCGACCTCGCCGTGCCCCAGCCGGTCGATCCCGCGACGGCCCGCGCCCTGCTCGACGACCGGACCCTGATCCTCTCCTACCAGCTCGGCGAGGAGCGGAGCTTCCTCTGGGTGCTGGGAGCGGACCGGTTCGAGAGCGCCGAGCTGCCGCCCCGGGCACGGATCGAGGATCTCGCCCGGAGGCTTCATGCCGATCTGAGCCGGTTCGATCCGGCGCTCCGCCCGGAGCAACGGCGCCTGGCGGCGGACCTCTCCGACGCGCTGCTCGGGCCGGTCGCCGGCCTGCTCGCGTCACGACCCGACGACGACCACGCTCCCCAGCGGCTGGTCGTCGTGGCCGACGGCTCCCTCCATTTCATCCCGTTCGAGGCCCTGCCCTTCCCTCGGCGCCCCCCCGGTTCACGACCCGGAGCGGATCGAGCTCCCTCGGCGCAGCCACTCCACCACGCCGCCACCGGTCGACCGGCCTCGGCGCGACCGGCCGTGCCCGCCGCCCGGGAGCTGCTGATCGACCGGTTCGAGGTCTCGTACCTGCCGTCGGTCTCCGTGCTGGCGACGCTCCGCCGGGGCCTCGCCGGGCGCGCCCCCGCCCCCGACCCCCTGGCGATCCTGGCGGACCCGGTGTTCTCGGCGAGCGACCCGCGGCTCGACCCGCCGGCGGCGGCCGCCCCGTTGGATCGGGTGAGCAGCACCTTCCCCCGCCTCCGCTCCAGCGGCCGCGAGGCCGAGATCATCGCCTCCCTGGCGCCGCCGGGCCGGGTTCTCCTGGCGCTCGGTCTCGACGCCGACCACCGGGCGGTCGAGCACCTGGCCTCCTACCGGATCGTCCACTTCGCCACCCACGGCGTGCTCGACACCGAACGCCCGGCCGCCTCCGGCCTCGCCCTGTCGCTGGTCGATCGCCACGGCCGCCCCGACCCGGGCGGCTTCCTGAGCCTGCGCGACATCTACGGCCTCCACCTCGGCGCCGACCTGGTGGTGCTCTCCGGCTGCCGCACCGCCTCCGGCAAGAGCTTGCGGGGCGAAGGCCTCGTCGGGCTCGCCCGCGGATTCATGTACGCCGGCAGCCCACGGGTGATCGCGAGCCTCTGGCAGGTCGACGACCAGGCGACCGCGCGGTTGATGGTCGCGCTCTACCGCGGCCTCTGGCAGCGGGGCGAGCGGCCGGCGGCGGCGCTCCGCCGGGCGAAGCTCGCCGTGCGCCGCGACCCCCGCTTCCAGGACCCCTGGTACTGGGCGGCGTTCGTGCTCCAGGGTGAGTGGATGTGACAAGCTCTCAGACCGAATCGCGTCTTCGAACACGCGGCAGCACCACGGACGAGCAACAACGGGAGACCAGTCCATGATCGATTCAGGTGGCAAGAGCATCCACTCCTTCGTCGGCCACTACACGATCCGCAACGGCAGCGGCGTGGGCGACGTCGTGCGCTCCGGCGACACCCTGTACATCGGCACCGGGCACCATTTCGCGCCGCCGGTCGACGGGGACCGGGTCGGGGTCTCGATCTTCGCCGAGGACGGCACCCGGCGGTTTCCCGCCATCGAAGAACCGGCCTACTTCCACTTCCGTGGCGGACGGCTCGAGTTCGAGTCGCGCGATGTCGACGGCGTGAAGATGACCATCGTGCTCTCGCTCTACCAGACCCGGCGCACGAACGGCACCCTCTACCGGGCCCCTTACGGCCTCGTGGTGGTCGGCGATCCGGATCAGGTCGGTGCCTGGGGAGCGGACGACAACCCGGACGAGCCGGACCCGGTCCCCTGGGGGTAGAAGAGAGAGCCCACCGATCGCCATGTTTTCCAAGTCCCAGGGTGCGACCCCGGTCGCGGGCACCGGAGCGTCCGGCGCGGCGATCCAGCCGCCGGAGGAGGCGTGCCCCGAGGCGCGGCTGGTCCGGCGGATCGAGGCCGGCGACCGCCAGGCCGAGGAGGATCTGGTCGACCGCTACGGCCGCGGCATCGCCCTGGTCCTCGACCGCCACAGCTCCTGGCGTGGCGAGGTCGACGACCTGTTCCAGGAGACCTTCCGGCTGGCGATCGAGAAGCTGCGGCGGGGCGAGCTCCGGGAGCACGCCAAGCTGCCGGCCTTCCTGGCGCAGATCGCGCGCAACCTGAGCCTCGACGCCCGGCGCAAGCGGGGCCGGCGCAAGACCGAGCCGAACACGGACGCTGTCGACCGGGCGGTCGAGCGACGCACCAGCCCCCTCGGCACCCTGCTCCAACGTGAGAACGCGACCCTGGTGCGCCGGGTGCTCGCCGACCTCGCCAACGACCGGGACCGGGAGGTCCTCTTCCGGTTCTACCTGGCGGAGGAGGACCGGGGCCGGATCGCCGAAGACCTGGGGCTCGACAACCTGCAGCTCAACCGGGTGCTCTACCGTGCCCGCCAGCGCTACCGCGTGCTCTACGAGGAGCGGCTCGAACACCTTCCCGACCCACGGCCGAGCAACGGCTCGACGGCTCGGAAGGTACTGAGCGTCGTGCTCCTTCTCACCTTGACGACGATCGCGTGTCTGTTCGATTCGTGGTAAGCATGAACGCGAGGACATCCATGGATCACCCACTGATCGAGCGGGACGCCCTCCTCGAGCGCTACGTGCAGGGCAGCCTGCCGCAGGCCACGGAGGAGGAGCTCGAGGAGCACGTCGTCGACTGCGCCGCCTGCCAGGACGACCTGGTGGCGATTCGCGGTCTCGCCCGCGGGGTGCGCCAGGTGGCGAGCGAAGAGGCGGCGCGGATCGCGACCCGCAAGAGCTCGGTCGCGCGGTTCCGGCCGGCCGCCTCGCCGGGCGCCGGCCCGGCCGCCGGGCGGTCGACGGCCCGCCGGGCCTGGGCCGCCGCCGCCGTGTTGCTGGTGGTCACCGGGCTCCTCGCCGGCTACGCCGTCTGGCTCGCCTCGGAGAACCGCGCCCTCCGCGCCACCCTCGCCGCGACCTCGCCGGCCGATGAATCCGGCGGAGCCGGCACGCAAACGCATCCCGGCACCCGGGTCGGAGCGGTGACGGACGACGTCCGCGAGACCGACCGCATCGCCGCCCTCGAACGGTCCCTGCCGGCCGCCGTCGGCTCGGTGGTCCTCCTCTCCGAGGTCCGCGGCCCCTCCGGATCGGGCGAGGCGACCCGGCCGGCGATCGACTCCTCCAGCCTCGACGGCCCGTTCGCCCTCGCCGTCTACATCCTGGACGACCCACGCTTCACCAGCTATCGGATCCAGGTGATCGCCGCCGACGGCACGGTGACCTGGCAGCGCTCCGGCCTCGTACCGAACGCCTTCGAGGCGCTCATGGCCACCTTCCCGCCGACCTTCTTCCCGCCCGGCTCCTACGACCTGCACGTCGTCGGCCTGACGGCGGAGGGCGACGCCGTCCCCCTCGAGAGCTACCCCTTCGACGTCGCCTGACGTCGTCTCCCCCGACTCCTCCGCCAGACTCCGCACCTCCCCTCCCCCCGTGACCGTCCGGCCCGGCCGGACCCTCGGCCGGTCGCCGATTCGCAACCGATTCGCGATCGGGGTGCGATAGCGCGCGCCCTCGTTCCACTAGCGAGGGTGAACCGAAAGGGAGTCGCCCGGAGCCTCCCACTCGCCCCCGCCCTCGACCCCCGGTCGGACAGGGACCCGGGGAGCCGAGCACGGGCTCCGCCGTCCACCTCGAACCATTTCGATCGGCCGGTCGAACGCCGGCCAGGGGAGTAGCCCGATGCTCAACATGCTCGAGTCGCGCGTCTTCAAGTACGACGACAACCGCAAAGAGGTCACCGTCTACCAGGACGACGAAGACCTCAACAAGTGGTACATCGTCCCGGAGCCGCGCTTCGCCCGGACCATCGTCGACGGCCAGTCCGTCGCCGAGTTCACCCTCGTCCAGTACAAGACCCAGCAGGGCGCCGCCGGCACCTGCACCTTCACCGCGGAGCTGATCGTCTCGCCGGAGGCGCTCGAGGCGGTCTACCAGAACCTCGGCCGCGACATCGCGCTCGGCCAGCTCGACTGGCAGATGGCGGAGGCCTACTTCTACTACCAGCTCTCCGGCGAGGAGAAGGTCCTCAACGTCACCCCGTCGCTCGCCGGCACCAACCGCTCGGCGTTCGTCATCACCCTCGCGACCCAGGAAGAGGTCAACACCTTCAAGAACGCGTTCGGCCCCGACAGCGGCTCGGTCTCCCCCTTCCGGATCGACTTCGACGTCACCGCGCTCGCCCGCCTGCGGGCGGTGACCGCGAAGGTGACCTACAACTCCCAGCTCGCCTTCGAGTACGAAAAGGAAGTCGACGTCGACAAGAACGTCTGGGGCAAGGTCACCTCGCGCCGCGAGACGATCAAGCAGGAGCTGCGGCAGTCGGGCGCCGGTGACGTCGAGCTGACCTGGGGCATCTCGAAGCCGTCGGGCGAGCTCCAGCAGCGGGTCAACGACTGGGCCTGGGTGACCCTCGAGAGCCTGGTCAACAAGGCGGTCGACGACGCCATGCGCTCGATCGGCGACAACAACGCCGACCAGTTCTCCCTCTCCGCCACCGCCTCGTTCGAGCGCACCTACACCGAGAACCAGGTGATCGCCTGGGCGTTCACTCCGACCCAGTTCCTGCCCAAGTTCACCCAGGAGGAGTGGAAGCTCCACTACAGCGAGGTGGACAACCGCCGCCTGATCGTCAACTTCAACATCCTGGACGACCTCGGGGCCAACGCCATCGACTCGGTCCAGGTCGACGTGATGTACGACGGCTCGACCAAGTCCCACCTGTTCGAGTCCGGCCAGCCGTCGAGCTGGACCCTGGACGTGGACGGCGCCGTCTCCGGCGGCACCTTCGATCCCGACTACGAGTACCGCTACGTCGTCAAGTTTACCGACGAGCCGACCAAGACCTTCACCTCCGACCCGATCCCGTCGGCCGCCACCGAGGTCGTCCTGCCGGTCGCCGCCCTCGGCACCCAGAAGGCCACCTTCGTCGGCAGCAACATCGACTTCGCCGAGGTCGACTTCGTGCTGATCGACTTCTACTTCGCCACGCCCGGCGATCAGCCCAACGTCGCGCAGCAGAAGCGGATGACCGACAACGCGTCGCAGATCGTCTTCAAGAGCACGACGTTCTTGCCGAGCACGAACGAGTACAACTACGCGCTCACCTACGTGATGAAGAACGGTGTGCGCTACCGGGTCGACCCGATCACGGCCTTCCCGCCGAACAACCGGGCGGCGGTCACCGTCACCTCGCCGTTCCAGAACCGGACGCTCTACGTGGCGGTGCTCAACCCGGCCAACGCCACGGAGAAGATCGTCCAGGTCCAGCTCGAAGGCACCTACGACGACAACACCAACGACCTCAACGACGCCAACACCTGGAACTTCGCACCGGACACGAACCTGGCGTTCGAGCAGGGCACCAACTGGATCCTGTCCGTCGTCGGCAACCCGAACGGAAGCTCGGTCCGCTACAACGGCTTCCTGATCACCAGCGCGGGCAAGCAGCGCCGTCTGTCCAACATCTTCGTCCAGCAGAACCCCTTCCTCAACCTGAGCGCCGCGGACGAGGTCTTCAGCGTCGTCATCGACCCGTCTCAGGTCCAGTGGGAGGCCAACAAGATCCAGCAGGTCAAGGTCGACATGTACAGGATCGAGGGTGACCCGTCCGAGGACTTGGTGGCGGCCTCCGAGAACCGGACTCAGCTCGAGACCTTCGTCTTCCGGCCGGCCACGGACGAGGACGGCAACGTCACGACCGCCGAGATCCCGGTCCAGTACTACAACTTCAACTACCCGGTCAGCGGCCAGGCGGTCTACTACTACCGGGCGACCTACTACTACTCCGACGGCTCGACCGCGGACGTCCAGCAGGTCGAAGGCGACTCCCAGCGCGTGGTGCTGCCCTCGAACGCCGGCACCGACGGGCTGACGAGCTCGCCGGCTCCGACGATCCTGCGCGTCGAAATGGCCGCTCCGGCCGTTGCGTGACTCGATCGATCGACGCGATCGATCCGAGGAGCGTCCATGGCGACCTTCACCATCGACCGCTCGACCTTCGAGCAACTCCCCGTTCTGCGGGTCGAGGCGTGGGTTCACCCCCACGCCTCGGCCCCGCCGGGGAAGCCCGAGGGCATCGAGCACCACGCGGACGCCGAACGGCGGCCGGACCACGTCTTCGAGCCGGGTGCGCTCACCTGGACGCCGGAGCCCGCCGGGGAGGGCCGCAGCCTCCGCCTGCGCACCGTCTTCGAGGGCGAGCGCCCACCGTTCGACTCACCGCCGATCCCGGTGCCCGAGAGCGCCGACCCGGCGAAGTCGAACGGTTCGACCGAGCCGATCGACCTGAGCCAGTCGATCGATCTCGGGGCGCGGCTGTTCGACGGCCACTCCCTGCCATACCAGACGATCACGGCCGTTGACGGGGCGTTCGTCGACGTCTCCGGCAACCCCAAGAGCTTCCGGCTGACCAAGGCCACCCCCTTCTTCATCGTCTACGCCGGCGAGGACTACCCCACCGGCGAGCCGATCGACTTCACCCTCGACTACCGGCTCACCGACGGCAACTACCGCTCCCCGAAGCTCTCGGCCGACAGCATTCTCATCCCGGTGGCCGACCCGCTCGTCCGCAAGACGGTGACGTTCGAGGCCGTCGGGCTCGCCCAGGAGGGCCAGGCGGGGACAGGCCGGCCGGCCCAACCTGCCGAGACCTCTGATGCTGCCGGACCCGTTCAGGTCGTGCAGCTCACGGTGGGGCACCTGGAGGACGGCGTCGGCTGGCGGATCGAAGGCGAGTCCGGCACCACCACCCTCTCGAGCACCCAGCCGAGCCACAGCTTCACCTTCGACGCCATCGACCCGGCCCGGGCACTGACCCGCTACCAGGGCATCACGGTCTTCACCAACGGCAACCAGGAGCGGATTCCGGAGACCCTGGTCCCCGAAGCCACCATCGGGATCGGCGACGCGCCGCTCTGGTGGACGGTGGAGGTCGATCCCGGCCTGGTCGACTGGCACACCTACGCACTGGTGGTGGTCGAGCTGCGCTCGGTCCATGCCGTCGAGCCGTCGGAGGCCCTGCAGTTCTTCTGGCGGGGCGTGCCGTCCCGCTACTGGAGCTTCCAGGTGCCTCTGGGCCGGTCGGGAACCTTCGTCTGGCAGGCGCGCTACGTGCGCCTCGACGGCTCGTTCGGCTGGACCGCCGAAGCCACCGAGACCAGCCACCAGGCAGTGCTGCCCGCCCGGCTGCCCCCCTCCACCGACAGGACAAACACCCGCACGGGCACCGGCGCACCGGATCACGAGACGGTCCAGGCCAAAGCCCCTTCGGAAGGCGATCCCGGCCGGGGGACGAGATGACGTGCGGACGGGTACGGCTCGAACGGGCCCTCGCCGTCGCCGCCGCGTGCGAACCGGCCGCCGCCCACGCGGCCGCCGCCACCCTCGGCACCCTCTTCGGCTGGGGAAACGACCGGGACGACCACGGCAGCCCGGCGGACTCCTGGAGCGGCAGCGTGCTGTCCCGGGACGGCTATCCGGTCGAGCTCGGCTTCGTGCCGGGCGTCCCGGGGGTGCGTTACACCGCGGAGCTCCCAGGCGACGCCGACCGCTGGCACCGCACCCTCGGCGCCGCCCGCGGCCTGGGCGCGGCCGTGCCGCCGGAGCTCGCCACCACGCTGCTCGATCCGCTCCGGCGCATCCAGACCGGCGCCCGGGAGGCGCTCCGCTACGGCGCCTGGCTCTCCGGCCGCCACACCGCCGACCGGACCCGGTTCAAGCTCTATACCGAGGTGCCGCCCGGCAGCGCGTCGCTCTGGCGCCCCTGGGAGGGCACCCTGCTGGACCGGCCGGCGCCCCTGCCGACCCGCGTCCCGACCCTGCGCATGGTCGGGCTCGATCTGACCGGCGCGGCCGACCCGCTGGGCCCGGTAGGCCGGATCGAGCTCTACTACGACCTCACCTCCCTCCACCCGAGCGAGGTGGCGCTGCTGGCCGAGCGCGTCGGGCTCGCCGACCGGACATCGGAGATCCTCGACCTGCTGCGCGAGGCGACCTGCCTGCCGCTCCGGCACGAGCTCCCGGCCCGCTGCGACTGGGGCTTCAGCTACGCCCTGGAGGTGGAGCCCGCTAGCGGCACCGGAGCACCCCTTGCGCGGCCGGTCGCCTTCACCCTCTACACCTTCGCCAATGCCCTGTTCGGCGGCGACGGCAAGATCCGCCGCGCGATCCTCGCCCTCGGTCGCAGCCGAGGCTGGAGCCTCGCGCTCTACGAACGGATCAGTGAGCCGCTGGCCTCCCGCCGCGGGTTCGTCACCAGCCACGGCGTCTTCGGCGCCACCGTGACGGCCGACCGGGCACGGCCGCCGGTGGCCACCTGGGGGCTGGCTCCGCCGGCGGTCCGGAAGGAGGACCTGTCGGAGTCCATCGATCCGGCACGGCCCGCCCGGCCTACACGGCCCATGCGGCTGGACGGAGCTCCCCTGGCCGCAGCGGCGGGAGGCCGGCGATGAGCCCTCTGCCCGCGAGCGCCGTGCGGGTCCAGGACCCCGTGGCCGCGGTCCTGGAGCGACGCCCACCCGGCGAGCGCTTCCCACGTCTCCTCGGCCGGGTCCTGGCGAGCCAACGGCCGGACGGGGCGTTCCCCTCCCGGGTGCTGCTCGACCGGCGGCGCGGCATCGAGGCGCCGGACTGCAACGCCTTCGTCACCGCGCTGGTCCTCCACCATCTGCTCGAGCTGCCGTGCCCTCTCCTCCGGGCCGCCGGCCGGACTGACGAGACGGTCGAGGCGATCGACCGGGCCCTGGGCTTCCTCGAACGGTGCCGGGTCCCGGCCGCAACCGGTGGAACCGCCGACCGGCCCCGCGGCTGGGGGCGGGACGTGGCCGGCGCATTCCGCTTCTACCCGGAGGGCGACCGGCCCGAGTGGATGCAGACCCGGCTCGCCCCCGACGTCGACGACACGGTGCTCTGCACGGGCGTCCTGCTCACCGCCGGCCGCATGGAACCGGCTGAAGCGTGCGACCTGGTCGAGCGGGTCCTCGAGCCACACCGGCTCCACGACCGGGCCGCCGCCGCCCGCTGGCCCTGGGTCGAGGCGGGCGCCTACCGCACCTGGCTCGACCCGAAGGCGAAGCCGAACCCGGTCGACTGCACGGTCAACGCCAACGCCGCGGCGCTCCTGGCGCGGCTCGGGCTCCGCGACCATCCGGCCTACGCGGCCGCCGTCGCCACGGTCCGGCGCGGTGTCGCCTGGGCGGGCGACTCGCCGGCCCACGCCCGGTCGATCACCCCGTTCTACCCCGACCTGGCCGAGCTCCGCCACGCCGTCGTGCGGGCCCACCGGGCCGGCGTCGACGAGGTCTCGGATCTCTTCGTCCCGGAGCCTCCCGAGGCGCGGGACGGGGCGATCCGCCACTCCACCCCCTTCCGGGACCGCCCCGTGTGCTCCTCGGCCGACGGCCGGGTGCACTGGGTAGCCCCGGTGCTCCAGTTCGTCCGCGAGATCGCCGGAGAGGCCGGCGCTCTCCGGCCGCACGACGTTTCCACCCACTGCTCGATTGCGAGAGGAACCCTGTCATGACTGAAGCCACCCAATTCGCCGCTCCGCGGACGAACGAACCCGAGCCGGGGCAGCTCATCGTCAGCACCCGGTTCATGGAGAGCTACGACCTGATCCAGCCGGTCAACGGCGGTCGGGACCTGACGCCGTTCCAGAACAACGCCGGCGACCTCGACGTCTACACCGTCGGCACCAACAACCGGGTCTTCCGCTTCCGCCCCGAGGTCGGCGGCAAGAGCGGCTACGGCGAGACCGATCTCGGCATCGAGGCGTTTCAGCTCAGCCTCTATCCCGAGGGGCTCGACCGGGACAACCCGAACATCCTCGGCCTGAACAGCGTCGGCCAGCTCACCCTGTCGACCTACGACGCCGCCCGGGGCGCCTACCAGCAGGCGGTCTTCCAGCCGCCGGACGCGGCCCGGAAGATCAAGCAGATGAAGGCGACCCAGGCCTACGGCAACGTCTACGTCAACGTCATCCTCGACAACGACGTGGTCGCCACCAGCTTCTACACCGCGGACGGCACCTGGCAGTCGCGTGACTGGGTGCCGATCAAGGAGGCGGAAGGCTCGGACCAGAACGGCACCGCCGCGCGCATCGCGCTGTGCTGGAACAACCCGGTCCAGATCCCGCTCTACGGCATCGGCCTCGACCAGCGGGTGCTGTTCTCGAACAACCGCTTCCGGTTCTCCTACTGGGAGAAGCTCGGCTCGCTGCTGGCGACGGCGATCACGGTGGTCGAGGACGAGGAGGAGCGGCTCAACATCTTCGCCGCCGACCAGGACGGCTTCCTGTGGCAGAAGCGGGAAAAGCAGTTCTACTCCGGCACCGACGTCCAGTGGGACGACTGGGTCCAGATCAACAGCTCGATCGCCCTCGACGGCGTCCGCGCCGTGGTCAACGCCGAGGGCCTGCTCGAGGTGTTCGGCATCGGCCGCGACGGCATCCTCTACCACACCCGTCAGATCGCCGACTCCAAGGGCAAGCCGAGCGGCTGGGGCACGCTCTTCCCCCTGGGCAACCCGGTGCCGTCGTCGGTCTTCTCCGTCGGCAAGAACGCGGGCGGCTACTCGGAGACCTTCAGCATCACCCGTGACGACCAGCTCTACCACTTCTGGCAGGACCCGAACACCACCCAGTGGTACAACGCCCGCATCCCGATCCCCCAGCCGACCGAGATGGAGACCGTGTCGGTCCACAGCGCCGTGGTCCAGGTCACGGACAACGAGGCGATCCCCAAGGCGGGCGCCAAGGCGATGCTCAAGACGTCCAACCTGGTGTCGCTCAAGATCAACGGCCTCAACTACGTGATCAGCGAGTTCACCACCCGGGAGATCACCGCCGACCCCACCGGCATGATCAAGATCGAGTACATCACCAACACCCTGGCGGCACCGACGCTGTTCGTCGCCACCGAGTTCATGGTCGACGGCGAAGGGGTGACGATCGAGCCCAACGCCCAGCTCCAGGACTCGATGTACGAGACGACCACCGACGACGTCTGGAACGCCAAGGGCGCCGACGGCCAGTACCTGCTCCAGGGAGACGACCGGACGCCGGAGAACGCCGAGGCGATCGCCGAGATCATGCGCCAGTCGATGTCGCTCGGGAAGCCGGCACCGGGCGCCGCCCCGAAGAGCCTCGAGTACCTGAAGCTCAACCGGGTGACCACGGGGCTCCGCCACCATCCGCGCGGCTCCCAGGGATCGCCGTTCCGGCTCGACCCGTCCCAGGTCGAAGAGCAGCACTGGCAGGTCGACTTCTCCGGCGGCGGGGTGCGCTTCCACCGCTTCGAGCGCGAGGAGGTCGCCCGGCTGCTCGAAAGCAAGCACGCGACGCTCCGAACCACCAGCGACGCCGGCATCTTCGGCATCGAGTGGGGCGACATCTGGAACGCCATCAAGGAGGGCGTCGCCACCATCTTCGGCGGCATCAAGGACTTCATCGTCACCACCATCGTCGACGTGGCGACCGGGCTGGTCAAGGCGATCAAGACCGTCTTCACTCTGATCATCGACGGCGCCGAGTACCTGTGGGAGTCGACCATCGAGTTCTTCCAGCAGGCGTTCGACATCGTCCAGGGCCTGTGGGAGAAGCTCAAGGCGACGTTCGAGGATCTGTTCGCCTGGCTCGCCTTCCTGTTCCAGTGGGACGACATCCAGCGCTCGGCCCGGGCCATGCGCCACACCGTCAACACGGGGCTCGAGTTCGGCGCCATCGCCATCCGGTCGCTGAAGCAGCCGATCCAACAGGGCTTCGACAACATCGAAGCCGTGATCAAGCGGGCCGCCGACGAGTTCATCGCGGCGATCAACCCGGAGGCGACCCTGGGCAGCTTCGCCACGTCCCAGGGGGAGCCCGACCCCCAGACCCTCGCCGCCAACGGCCACGACCCGCTGCTCAACGCCACCCTCGACAACGCCGGCGGCACCAAGGTCCAGGCGCCCGAGGACTTCCTCAAGGGGGTCGAGGACGGGCCGCTCGACAACCTGGTCCAGGAGCTCACCAAGCTGGCCGACAACTTCCAGTTCGGTGACGGCAAGGAGGCGTTCGACCAGGCGGTCGACTACATCACCCAGATCGGTGACAACCCGGACCAGATCCTCCAGCTCGGCCTGAGCGCGGCGGTCCGGCTGATGGAGTCGGTGGTGCTGTTCGCGGTCGAGGCCGCCGAAGGCGTGGTGCTCTCGATCATCGACCTGGTGGCCGACCTGCTGGACGCGATCCGGCAGCTCCTCAACGCCGAGTGGGAGATCCCGTTCGTCTCCCAGCTCTGGAAGCTGATCACCGGTCACGCCCTGACCTTCAAGCCGATCGACCTCACGACCACGATCCTCTCCGTCCCCGGCACGGTGGCCTACAAGGCGGTCTCCGGCAAGGCACCCTTCCCGACCGACGCCAGCGTCGAGGAGTTCGAGAACGCCTTCACGGTCCAGTGGCTGATCAACCAGTCCGGGATCCAGGTGCCGGAGCGCAAGCAGCTCGCCGCCACCGACCTCGCCTCCATGACCGCGGTGGTCGAGGGCAGCAAGGACATCTGGATCACCTTCGGCGCCGTTACCTGGGCCATCCGCGGCATCGTCGAGCCGTTCCAGATCGGCGTCGCGGCGTTCGCCGAGGACCCGGGAACCCTGGGCAAGTCGCTCGGCACGATCAACGTCATCGGACGGTTCGCGAGCGCCTTCTTCTCGACGCCCTGGCTGCTCGACTCGAACGCGGGCGGGATCTCCTGCGCCTCCCAGGACGAGCCGCAGCAGTTCAACAACATGATCTGGGTCCTCCAGGTCTTCCTCGGGCCGACCCGCGGCGCCCTGCTGGTGGCGTCCGCCTGGAAGGGCTTCAAGGGGGCCGGACGGGTGAGCGACCTGACCCTGACCCTGTGGGGGATGGCCCACTTCGGCATGGTCGTCGCCCTGGCCGTGGCCGAGGGGAGCAGCAAGACCATCCAGGCGGTGGCCAACTCGCTCACCACCTTCGCGCCCCAGATGCTGCGCTTCGCGGCCCTTCCCGAGTGGGCGAAGACCGAGTACGGCGCGGTCGTCCCGGCCGCCCTCATCGTGCTCGTCGTCTTCACCTACCCGGCGATCACCCTGCTGCTCGTCCTCGGAAACAAGGACGACGCGCAGGCCGAGGTCGCCGGCCGGCGGCTCGCCCCCATGGCCCTGCCGGCCTGAGCCGGACCGAGGCGCGTTCGACCCGCGCAAGCCACTGCGAGACGGCGCCGGCCACTCCGGCCCCACAGGCCCACCGGCCGGCGCCGTCCCCCGGATCTGACGAACCCGACGAACCCGACGAACCCGATCCGACAGCGAAGCACCGAGGAGCTCATCCCATGACCACGACGCAGCACACGAGTCCCGTCACCGCAGAGTCCGCCCTGGATGCGGAACCGCCGATCCCGGGAGACGACCCGAGGTACCCGTGCGCCTACACCTACCGCACCGTGACCGGCGAGGCGCTGAGCCGCGAGCTCCCGTCGAGTGAGCAGGCCTGGCGGGCCCTGCCGCCGACACTCTCGCCCGACGAGCTGGCCGGATGAGGAGCCGGACCCGGCGCCCGCCACGGCCGGCCCCGGTCCTGGCAGTCGAGCGACTGATCTACCTCTCGGTGTTCAACCCGTCCGAGATGCCGTGGATCCGCCGCGTCGAGATCGAGGCGTGCTACGAGGACCCGCTCCACCAGGAGCAGGCCCGCCACGTCTGGTGGCTCCTCGTGGAGGGCGGCCACGGCCTGTTCGTCGCCGAGCCGTGGCGCCTGGAGGTCACCGGCGTGCCGCGGAACGCGGTCATCCGCTACGACGGCCGGATCGTCATCGCCGGCGGGCCCAACCGGTCGATCGAGGCGCTCTACTCCCAGAAAGCCTTCCTCATCCTCGACCCGCGGTACACCGCGGCCAGCGTCGGGGTCGACCCGAGCGCCGTCGACTGGTCGGTCGTTCAACTGGTCAAGGTCGACCTGTTCCAGGTGAACGGGGAGGGCCAGGAGATCAACCTGGAGACCCAAGCCTTCGAGCTGATCGACTTCCGCGGCGTGGTCACCTCGCCCCCACCCCAGTTCTACACCTACCAGGTGCCCGTGGGCACGCCGACCGTCTTCCACTACCGGGTGACCTACTACGACGACCGGGACCCTCCGGTCACCCAGGGCCCGTTCGAGAGCGACGCCGCCTGGCTGACCCTGCCGCCGGTGCTGAGATGACGGGCGGCCGGGGGCCCGGCAGTCGACCCCGATCGGGCCGGCCTCGGGGCGGTCTCGGAGCGCCCTACTCGCGTGACAGATCCTGCTTCACGGACTTGTAGTACCGGCCGAGCACACGCTCCTTCTTGCGCCGTTCGGCGTACGACGTCTGGTAGAAGTCCGACTCACTCTTGAGCTTCCTGTAGTTGTCGTACTGCGCCTGGGAGAGCTCACCCGACTCCAGTGCCTCGAGCACCGCACAGCCCGGCTCGCTGACATGGGTGCAGTCCCTGAAGCGGCAGGCCGACGCCAGGGAGGAGACGTCCCCGAAGCTGTCGCTCAGCCCGTCGTCCGCCCCCAGGATGCCGAGCTCGCGCATCCCGGGGTTGTCGATCACCAGGGCTCCCTCCGGCAGGAGCATCAGCTCGCGGCGCACCGTCGTATGCCTCCCCTCCCCGGTGCCGCTGACGGTCTGGGTCTCCTGCTGCGCACGACCGACGAGCCGGTTGATCAACGTGCTCTTGCCGACCCCCGACGAGCCGACGAAGCAGTAAGTCCTCCCCGGCGAGAGGAGCGCCTCGAGCTCCTCGACCCCCTGCTGGGTGACGTTGCTGAGGGTCAGGATCGGAACCGTGATCCCCGCGGACCGGATCGCGGAGATCTGCGCCTCCAGCTCCTCGGCGGACACGAGATCCGTCTTGGTGAGCACAACCAGGGGCTCCGCCCCGCCGTCCCGCACCATCACCAGATACCGCTCCAGCCGGTTCAGGTTGAAGTCGAAGTGGCACGACTGGACGATGACCACGACGTCCACGTTCGCCGCGATCATCTGGTACTCGACGTCCGCCCCCGCGACCTTCCGGCGGAGCGCCGTCCGCCGCTCCAGGAGCGAGCGGACCGTGTGGACCGACCTGGAGTCCCGACCCAGTTGACCCGATGGACCCGGCGGTTTCTCGACACACACCCAATCGCCGACGCACGGCAGCTCCCGAGCCGAGCGATGACGGTGCAAGAACGCACCGGAGAGCTTCGCCCGGAACAGCCCGCCCTCGTCCACGAGCAAGAGCAACTCCCGATCGACCGCCGCGACTCGGGCGACCGACTCCCCCGGCCCGCAGTCCGTCCGCTCGGCGAACCACTCGTCCCAGCCGAGAGTCTTCAGATCGAGGGACTCGACTTCCATTCGGGCGTCCATGGATCCCCCCTCCTCCAGGTTGTGGGCGCCAGGCGCCCGGCCGCGCAGTACCGCGTCCAGATCATCGCCGGTCCCGGTCCGGCGGGCAAGTCGAGACCGGGGCGGGCCCGCTGGAAAGACCGAGAGCGGCCCCCAGTCCCTTCGGCAGCCGTCTTCGCTGATTGTCAGTTGAATTGACAATTAGCCGGCGTCACCACCCCCTTTCCTCGAGAGCGACGGCGCCTTGCCCACGTGGCAGTTTGGGCGGAGCCATGAGCTCCGCTGATTGTCAGTTCAATCTTCGATCTGGCAGAGGTATTAGCCGAAGAATCTTGACAAAAATAAAATCGGACCTTAGTTTTGTCAGATGCGCGGCTACCTTCCCCGACGTCTTCAGGCCTCCCTCGAGCGCGCGCTCGACACCTTCCCGGCCGTCCTGATCACTGGGCCGCGCCAGTCTGGCAAGACCACCCTCTTGCGGGAGGAGCTCAGCACGGGCGCCGGATACGTGACGTTCGATGACGCGCTGGAGCGGGAGCTCGCCCGGGCCGATCCGGAAGGGTTCCTCGACCGCTTCGGCAAGGGCCGCGCGCTCTTGGACGAGGTCCAGCACGTCCCGGAGCTCTTCCAGCACCTCAAGATGCGGATCGATCGCGACCGCGGGCGGGCCGGACGGTGGCTCCTGACCAGCTCGCAGCAGCTCGGACGGATGGCCCAGGTGACGGAGTCGCTCGCCGGACGGATGGCGGTCCTGGAGCTCCTCCCCCTCAGCCACCTCGAGCTGCCCGCCGCCGACCAGAAAGGCCTGGACGAGGAGATCTGGCTCGGTGGCTACCCAGAGCCGCGGCTGAACCCGGAGAGCCGGGATCACTGGATGAACAGCTACGTCCGGACCTACGTCGAGCGGGACCTGCGCCAGCTCCTGATCGTCCAGGACCTGGGGACGTTCACGACGTTCCTGGCGCTCTGCGCCGCCCGCCACGGCCAGGAGGTCAACATGGCCTCCCTCTCCCGGGACGTCGGCATCTCCCAGCCGACGGTCAAGTCCTGGCTCGGCGCCTTGGAGGCCGCCTACCTGGTCCACCTCCTGCCCCCCTACTTCGAGAGCTTCGGCAAGCGGATCGTCAAGAGCCCGAAGCTCTACTTCCTGGACTCAGGGCTCGCCTGCACCCTGACCCGACAGCCCGGCGGGGAAGCGGCGCTGGCCGGACCGATGGGCGGGGTGCTCTTCGAAGGCTGGCTCGTCGCCGAGGCGATCAAGACACTCGCCGCCGAGGGCAAGCGCCCGGAGCTCTACTTCTGGCGCTCCCACGACGGCCTGGAGGTCGACCTACTGCTCCGCGCCGGCACCCGCCTGATCCCCATCGAGATCAAGCTCACCGGCACCCCGACCATACGCCACCTCCGACCCCTGGAGCGGTTCAAGCGGCTGGCCGGATCCGCCGCAGCGGAGGAAGGAATCGTGGTCTGCCTGTTCCCCGAGCGGAAACTCCTGGCCTATGGCAACCTCGCCGTTCCCTGGTCGGAGTTTCCCGGACTGGCTACGGGAGCAACTCGGCACGTAGTGAGCCGATCCCCGGTGCCTCCCGCACTGGGTCAGCCGCTCGTCACGCAGACTTCGAGCTCCTCTCGAATCACACGCCGTAGCGTCTCCTCGAGAGGCTCTCGTCTCTCGTCGATGAACTTCCGGAGCGCCGCGTTGATGAGGGTTTGGTAGTTCCCTCCGCCCGCCGCATGGACTTGCTGCTTGAACCACTCCACCACGTCCTCGTCCAGGCGGATCGTGATGCGCGTCTTGCCCTTGGGGAGCGGTACGACCGACCCACGCTTGGCCTGTCCAAAGTCGTATTCTTTCCTCATTCGAACAGCTCCGCCACCGGCACGGTGAATCCCGGGAGGACCTCCTCGCCGTCCAGCACGTCTCCGGATCCGAGGGTGTGGAGAGTCCGATCTGGACCGTGGGCGGTCACCGTCTTCCGCTCCGGGTCAACGACCCAGACCCGGCAGCCGCCGGCCCCCAGGTACTCGCGGATCTTCTCCGCGATCTCCCGCGGACGGTTCGATGACGAGAGGATCTCGACCGCCAAGTCCGGGGCGCCTTCGAAGTACGGACCGTCGGTGACGCAGGTGGCGAGGCGTTCACCGGACACGTAGGCGACGTCCGGACCGCGGACCGTGTCCGGGTCCCGGGCGAGAACGAATCCGCAGTGGTCGACGACCCACCCCGGGCTGCCCGCGCCGGTCTGCCCTGAGCCCGGGTCGGAGCTCTGGCCCGAGCTGGGGTCGGGATTCGGGCGGTGCACCCAGGTGTGGAGGATCGTGCCGATGCGCGCGGCCACCATGCCGTGCCCGAAGGCGGGAAGCGGCTCGCGCACGACGTCGCCGCGAACAAGCTCTTCCCGCGCATCGACCTCGGGCAGGGCTGCGAACTCCTCGGCGCGGAGGCCGCGACCTGTGATTTCCGGATGGTCCATTCGGTTTCTCCCTTCGACCAGTCTCTTGATCGTCCATCAGCTCGACAGATGGGCCCAAAGCTCGCCACGCAGTCCATCAAGAGCAAGCCAGGTGAGCCTGTCCCTCCCGTCCGAATCCACGCCGAGGGCTCCGGGCCTCTACTGGAAAGGACGGATTCCGCAGACGCCATCGCACGGGCTTTCGTCGTCTTCTCGCCGAAAGGGCGTGGGCGGTCCTTGCGCCGTGGGATCTCGAGCTCTGCATCCTCCACTCCCTCGGGCAGCCCAAGCCGGTCGACGATGGCGCCCTTCGTGTCCGCCGGCTCCTGGTCGTCCTCGCTGGAAATTCGTCTTCTCCTTCCGACTCGCTCTTCATCCTTTGCCGACATAATATAACCTCGACCTAGTCTACAAGGAACAACAAATCTTCTCCGAATCCATGAGGCGCGCCTTCGGCCCGGTCCGACGCCACGTCTGCACGCCGGAAGATGTCAGTAGAGGCACAATGACCAAAGACCCCATCATCGAGGAGCTCCATCGACAGCGGGCGGAGGAGATGGAGCGTCTGAAGTTCGATTTCGAC
The DNA here is from genome assembly GCA_963843755.1 of uncultured Acidobacteriota bacterium. Taxonomy (GTDB): domain Bacteria; phylum Acidobacteriota; class Thermoanaerobaculia; order Multivoradales; family DATKCC01; genus CAWJLS01. The sequence continues at coordinate 539,987 of CAWJLS010000002.1, read as the reverse complement.
GCTTTCTACCGAGAGATCAAGGAGTTGGAGGAGAAGTCGTCGGAGCCGATCCTGTCCCCGCCGGAGCACAGTGAGCCGTCACCGGCTCGACGGGCTCGAGCTCGCCATCGGTGAGATTGCTTGGCCGACGAAGCCGGCGGCGGCGTGGGACCGCCGCCGGCCGGGGGACTTTGCCTTCTCGTCAGCCGAGCCTGCGCATGGCGGCGCGGCCGAGGATGGCGAGGGTCTCTGTGTCGAGGGCTTCGATGTAGAGGGCCGCGGCGTCCGGGTCGGCGGCCAGGCAGCGGACGGCGTGGAAGTGGGCCAGGAAGGCGTCGCTCGCCTCCAGCAGGCCGGACGCCATGTGGCCGATGTGATGGCCGCCGTCGTGGATCGGGTGACCGATGGCGCGGGGCCGGCTGCCCCGCCGGTTCGGGTTCATCCGCAGGTGGTTCGGTGTCGCCAGGGCGGCGAGGCTGGCGGCCGCGAGCAGCGCGTTCTGGCGCCGGCGGAAGACCAGCCGTGCGCCGCCGCCGTCGCGCGCCGGCTCCGTCCGGCGGACCACGGCGTGCATCCATCCGCCGCCGACCGGAACGGGCTCGATCTCCCACGGACCCTGGTGGTGCGCCTGGACCGCCAGGGGCGATGCGCCCAGCTCCGGAGCCTCCTCCCGACGGCGGGCCCTCTCCAGGAAGTGCGCGCTGAAAGCGCTCTCGATCGGGCGGGATGCAGTGGACTGCGTGCGGGTGGACGGGCGGGTGGTACCCTGCTTCATGGTCTGCACGGAGGTTCTGTCTCCTTGTGGACCTGGCCCGGGCGAGCTTGCCCCTCGCTCGGGCCGTTTCAGCCCACCTGATTCATGGCCATGCCGTCGCGAGAGCCGCAAGTGTGCGTGAGATCGAGGCGAGCCGCAGCGACGACCGACCAAAGCGTAGCCGAGCTACGCTGCGGGAGCGAGGAGCGAGCATGCCTCGAGATCGCGTGCAATTGCGGCTCGTAGCAGGCATGGTCATGAATCAGGTGGGCCCAGTTCTCCAGGGGCCGACCCCCGGGGCGGTTACGCCATACTACCGCCCCATCATTCAGAGGTCAAAGGAGATCAAGACAACCGCATCGCCGAATCGGACCCTCCGCCGCTCATGCGCCAGATGATCGCTTCGTATCTCTAGACGCACACTCCATGCTCCAGATGGACCCGTCATGCTCCCCCGCTCATGACCGAGATGCGGGCGTCACTCCAACTGCCACAGGCCGTGCTGGACCCCGCCCACGATGTAGATCGCGAACGTGCCGTAGCCGGGGATCTCCAGCGGCGGATGGGCGATCATGGCGCCCGCCTCCTCCGCGGCGGCGACCGCCGCCTCGATGTCGTCCACCAGCCAATAGGGCCGGACCACCGGCTCCTCGTCCGGGCGCAGCGGCGCCCGCACACCGACCAGTCCCCCGCCGGGCAGAGACGCCGTGCGGGCGTTGCCGAGCTCCGGCACGGGATCGCCGAACTCCAGGCCGTTCGCCGCCGCGTACACGGCGCAGACCTCGTCGACCTCCGGCGTCACGATTTCCAGGTAATGGACCTTCATTCCGTCCTCCCCTCGGGCGATCTCATGTCCGGGGGCACCCCTGTCGGTCCTGGCGGACGCGCAACCGAGCACGGACAGCGCGACGGCCGCGGCTGCGGCGATGGTTGGGAGTCTGCGACTCATCAAGGTGCCTCCTGCTTCGTCCTCGCTGAGAAATCACCCTCTCTGGGCAGAGCGGAGTGTTCGCGGTTCAGGCGTCCCCGATCTCCATACGCCAGTCTCTCGCGCCGCGCCATCTTGCGAGGCATCTGCCGATTGCGGCGAGTCTTCTCTGGAGTCCATTCGAAGTCCAATGGGGGGGTAGGACGACGGGGCGAGCTTCACCGCGTTGGCCTGCTCACTTTCCGTCCGAGACCGGCGACTTCAGCTCCCATCGTGCACTCACGGTCGCTGAGATCTTGACCTGAGGGACCGGGATAAACGCACCTTCGGCTCTTCCGCTGCTGATGGTACCTGCCGAGATCTTACGATTGCCCCGATCGGTCGTCGATACACTGAGAACCTCTCCGAGAGTCGCATCGGACAGAGTCGCAAGGGCCAGGGCCTCTTTCTTGGCGGCCGCGAAGGCCTGCTGTATGGCCTCGTCACGGGCAGAGTCGGGCTCCTCTGCAAGGAAGGAGATCCCGGAGATCTGCGATGCGCCCGACTTCAGGAGCTTGTCGACGACCGAGCCTAGCTTGTCGGGTTTGTCATACTCCAAGGTCATGCTCGAGCTAGCCTCATAGCCGACGAGCTCCCCCGTGTCATAGTCCTCGTCCCGGGAGATCGAGTAGCTGCTTGCGGGAAGGGAGTCGTCGGCCAGTCCCATCTCGCTGAGAGCGTGAACAAGAGCGGACATCTTCTCGGCGTGTCTCGCGCCGGCTTCGGCCGCGGTCGGCGCCTTCTCGCTGATCGAGACCGTGAAGGAGACTCGGTGTGCGGGAACGTAGAGAGTCACCTCCGCACTGGTCGAGACTGATCGCGGTGCAGGCCCGACCGGGTAGAAGAAAACCTGCGCGGCCACGGGGTGGGCGACAAGAAGCGCGGCGATCAGGAGAACATTCTTCATATCGAGCTTCAAGGTGTCGTGAGTCTTGAGTCAGCCGTACGGCTCATGAGCTGAGCGGCGGGGTCTTCGCCGCCTGCTCCAGCGAGTTGTTCGGCGACCTGTTGAGGCCACCCTCCGTCTTCAGCGACTCCAGAACATCGTGTAGCGAGCCATGGACTTCTGCGCAGAGTACCTCATCTTCCTCGCTCAGCACTCTCCGGAGATAGTCCTTCATCCGTCGGTCAAGTGTCGCAACGTCAACGTACGGCAGCAGCCACATCCAGGACAAATCGGCCACATCAGAATCCCTGATCTGGTAGTTCCTGTTGCGGACAACGTGGTTGCGCGCGCGGTACCACAATGAGATCCCCGGACTACGCCTGGGGCTATCCCACAACCACCTGCCCAGGCCCTTGACATCCACACCCTCCAATCGCAGGCCGAATTGCGCGTTTCTCATAGCGAGTTCGCTGACCGTCGCAACAAAGTCAGAGCGATTTCCGCCGGCTTTGGTGGTTGTTCGCCAATGCTGCACCGCGCCGCGTAGCTTCGCCGCATGTTCAGGATGACGGCGCAGCACATCTGGGCTATTCTGCCAGAGATCGAAGGCGATCTCCGCCAGCGGATAGTTCAAGAACCTCTCCGTAGGGCTTCGGCCAACCAATGGAACGGCAGCATCCAATCGAGCGACGAATGGATCTACCGGCTCTACCTCTCGGCCATCGCCAAAGGCTCTTATGGCCTCTGCAAGCTCAAGAATTGGAATCTTCACTTCGTTCGCGAACATGAGTGGAAGGCATTCCAGCTTGTTCAGAGTCGCCATGGTTGAGGACCTTCCATCCCCCGCCGTGAGGGGAGCAGCCAACTCCTCAAGATGCCTAGGACAAACGACCAAAGTGGCTTTGAGCAACTGAAGAACCTCATTGAACTCCTCAACTGCGCCCGGCTCCTCCTTCTCAAGCAGGTTGATCAGATCGAATGTGTCGAGGAATACTTTCATCGTTTTTCCACGGCTGTGCCAGGGAAGGTGTCGGACGAGGATTGAGCTCACCGGCGCCGTCGTCGCGCCCCAATTCGCCCATGCTGGTGGCGCTGCGTACCGCAACAGCATCTCGCCGCTCGTGCCGCGGCTCACGACGACCGGTGGAGCGCCTCGGGCGAATTTCACTGCCCCGCTTCAGCGTGAGGCATCTCGCTCCAATCCACCTCCTCCGATCCGAGACCGCAGCCCGCTACGCTCGCTCCTCGCCGGCTTGAGACACCGACGAGCTTACCGTTAGCAATCCAAACCGTTGTGTATTTGCACTGACCGAAGCCTGCGATCTCCTGATACTGCCACGCCTCGTCGTCGCCACGAAAGGAACGATCGGCTGGGGGCCCTAGGATGTTCAGGACCTCGGCCTTGGTCATTCCTGGCTCCAGCTCGGCCACGGCCTTCCCGGTCGATGCGCAGCCAACAAGGCCTGCACAGAGTACGAGGAATCCAAAGGTCATGGCGTGGAACGTTCTTGACATTACCTAATCCTTCCCAATCGGATTGATTGTCGTACGCCTCGCCTTCGCCCAACCGGATGGAGCTGTGGAGCGGCCTCAGCCGCCCGCACCAGCGAGGGATTCCGCGCTCCGGTGAAGCCAAGGCCACAAGCCTTTAAGTCAGTCTGGCGCGAGGCGAAATCCCTGGCAAGCTCCCCACCATCCGCACGAAGATCCTGCTCGAACGAGCAGTAGTTCGCTTGCGGAGCAAGTATGTCATCGAACGCTTGCAGGAGATCGTAAAGAGCCCTCGAACCAGCCCAGGACTTTCCATGTACCTGGAATATCCAGTCAAGGATCGCAGCGCTGGACTGGATCTCTTCCAAGTCAATCTCGTAGTTCTTCGGAGAATATTCGAGGGTCAATTTCTCTGGATCGAAAGTCCAGTCTCCCCATCGCATCGGAGTCTCCCTTCACTGGACGCCGAAGTGCCCGTAGCCAATTCAGAGGCTTGAGGCATTGCGACCGGCCTTCATTCGTCTAGTAGCCCCGCGGGCGACTTCGTTTCGGTGTTACCTGTTTCTTCGACCGGCCCTCAAGACCTATAACACTGACTCCGGACAGCGTCAACGCGGCTGGCCGGTGGCCGGCGAGGTGCAAGATCCGGCGCGGTCGCTGCGCAGTCAGTTGAAGGATTCTTGCGCAGCGGCTCTCGTCCTGTCCGCGGGGTGCCGCGGTTCCGGGTTGGGTCTCTCCCAGTGCCACGCGGACACCTGACAGATCTACGATCGAAACTCTGACCTGTCAGGAGGCTGGGCAGGGCCTGAGCGGCCCGCTCAGCCGGCAACCCGGTGGCCCGCCGCGGCGGTGTCCGCCCCGGTGTCCTCGAACTCGCCGCCCTCGCCCACGCCGGACCTGTCCGCGTCAGCCCCCTCGCCGACCCCCGCCTCGCCCCCCTTCCCCCGCTTCCTCCCCCACCAGTCCCGGAGCTGAAGCAGGAGGTCGTAGAGGACGGGCACGAGGATGAGGGTGAGGAAGGTGGCGAAGGCGAGGCCGAAGATGACGGCGACGCCCATGCCTTTCCACCACTGGGAGCTTTCGCCGCCGGTGGCGAGGCGGAGGTCGACGAAGTCGAACTCTACGCCGGTGGTGAGCGGAATGAGGCCGAGGATGGTGGTGATCGCGGTCAGCAACACGGGGCGCATGCGCCGGGCGCCGGTCAGGGGCACCAGCTCTTTGCGCGGCACACCCTGCTCGCGGAGCTGCTCGCCGTAGTCGAGCAGCACGATGGCGTTGTTCACCACGATGCCGGCGAGCGAGATCACGCCGAGGCCGGTCATGATGATGCCGAACGGCAGGCCGGTCACCAGCAGCCCGGTGAGGACGCCGATCATCGACATCAGCACGGAGGTGGTGATGATCAGCGGGATCATCATCGAGTCGAACTTCGCCACCATGAGGGCCAGCACCAGCAGGACCCCGTAGAGGAACGCCTGGGTCAGGAACCGCTTGGCGTCCTCTTCCTCTTCGCTCTGGCCGCCGGACGACAGGCTGTAGCCGCGCGGCAGCAGATCCTTCATCTCCGCGATCCGCGCCTGGGCCTCCTGGCGCACCGGCTCCGCCAGCTCCGGCGACGTGACGTCGCCCGAGACCGTCACCACCCGGTTGTTGTCCTTGTGCTTGATCGAGGTCAGGGCCGAGCCGCGCCGGATGGTGGCGATCGAGGCGATCGGCACCTGGGCGCCGTCGTCGGTGCGCACGGTGAGCTGGGCCAGGTCCTCGAGCGAACGGCGCGCACCTTCCGCCAGGCGGACGGTGATGTCCACGTCGTCGTCCTCGGTTCCCTTGCGGTAGGTGGAGGCTTCGGTGCCGGTGACCGCGGTGCGCACGGTCGACGCGATGTCCTCGGTGGTCAGGCCGAGCCGAGAGGCCTGGGTGCGGTCGATGTCGACGATCACCTCCGGCTTGGCCACGTCGAAGTCGGTGCCGAGGGAGACCAGGCCCGGGATGTCGGCAATCCGCGTCTTGATGCGGTCGGCGATCTTGCCCAGGGTCGCGAAGTCGTCGCCGGAGACCTCGATCTCGAGCGGCTTGCCCACGGGGGGACCTTCGTCCGGCCGCCGGACGTCGATCTCGGCCCCCGGGATGCCTTCGCACTGCTTGCGCACCCAGTCCATGGTCGCGAACGAGCTCTGGCTCCGCTCTTCGCGGTCGAGGAGGTCGAGGGTGATCCGGCCTTGGGTGACGTCGCCGCGGGACCCGGCGCCGAACTCCGCCTGGCTGCCGGCGCCGGCCGAGGCCGCCATGGTCTTGAGATCGGGCGTGCCGGTGAGGCGCCGCTCGATCTCCCGGACCACTTCGTCGGTCCGCTGCACCCGGGTGCCCGGCGGCATGTCGATGTCGACGAAGATCTGCCGCGGCTCGGTCTCCGGGAAGAACTCGATGCCGTGGTTGAACAGGCCGAAGAGGAAGACGATCACCACGAACGAAGCCAGGGTCCCGCCGATCACCAGCAGCCGGTGACGGAGCGCCCAGGCCAGGCTCGAAGCGTACATCCGGTTCAGGCCGGTGCCGAACCCGTGGAGCAGCCGTGCCGGCCCGGCCTCCGGGGCGACGTCGACGTCGTCCCCGGCGCTGGAGGGCACCCCGCCGAGCTGATCGAGCCGCTCCCGCTCACGCGCCGTCAGCCGCATGAAGGTCGCCGACAGCACCGGGTTGACGGTCAGCGCCACCAGCAGTGAGGCCAGCAGCACGATCGAGACGGTGATCGGCATGTAGACCATGAAGTCGCCGACCACTCCGGGCCAGAAGAGCAACGGGCCGAAGGCGGCGACGGTGGTCAGCGTCGAGACCAGGATCGCCGCGCCGACCTCGTGGGTGCCGATGCGCGCCGCCCAGCTCTTCGACCGGCCCTCCTGCATGTGGCGGTAGTTGTTCTCGATCACCACCACCGCGTTGTCGACCAGCATACCGACCGCCAGCACCAGCGAGAACAGCACCACGTTGTTGAGCGTGATGCCGGCGAGCTGGAGGATGAAGAAGGCGATCATCATGGAGAACGGGATCGCCACGCCGACGAACAGCGAGTTGCGGAAGCCGAGGGCGAACATCAGAACCAGGACCACCAGCACCAGGCCGGAGAGGATGTTGTTCTCCAGGTCGTGGACCATGGTGGCCACGTCCTTCGAGAGATCCGCCAGGAAGACCACCTGGACGCTGTCCGGCCAGTCGGCGGTCTTCTTGGCCACGACCTGGCGCACCCGCTGGACCACGTCGACCACGTTGGTCCCCTGGCGCTTCTGGATCGTCAGGGCGACCGCCTCCTTGCCGTTGATGCGGGCGTAGGAGGTGCGGTCCTTGAAGCCGTAGCTCACCTTGGCCACGTCCTTGACGTAGATCGGCGAGCCGCTCCGGGTCTTGACGACGAAGTTCCCGATGGCGAGCGGGTCCTCCACCTCGCCCGGCACGCGCACGGCGTAGCTCCGGTCCCCCAGGTCCATGTCGCCGCCCGGAATCGACACGTTCTCCTTGCCGACGGCGTCGATCACGTTCTGGAGCGACAGGTCGTAGAGCCGCAGGCGCTCCGGGTCGACGTCGACCTTGACCTCCCGCTCGAGGCCGCCGATCAGGTTGGCGCGCAGCACGCCCGGCGTCGCCTCGATCGCGTCCTGGAGATCCTCGCCGAGCTGCTTGAGCACGGCCGGCCCGACGTCGCCCGCCAGGTTCACCTGGACGATCGGGATGTCGGAGAACTGGATCTCCTGGAGCACGGGCTCCTTGGCCTCTTCGGGGAAGTCCGACTTGGCCCGGTCGACCCGGTCGCGCACCTTCTGGAGCGCGTCGTCGATGTCGGTGCCGGAGACGAACTCGACGGTGATCACGGACACGCTCTCCTCGGAGGTCGAGGTCAGCGTGTCCAGGCCGTCCAGGCCCTGGAGCTCACGCTCCAACGGGTCGGTGATCTGGCTCTCCACGTCCTCCGGCGCCGCACCGGGATAGCGGACGTAGACGATCACCTGGGGGATGTCGATGTCCGGGAAGGCTTCCCGCGGCAGGCTCAGGTAGGCGTTGATCCCCGCCACGGCGGCCGCCGCCATCAGGAAGAAGACGGTCGCGCGCTTGGCGATCGAGAAGTCGATGATCCTCACGGCGCGCCTCCGCCGCTGTCTCCGGCGTCCGAATCCGGCTGGGCCGGCTCGACCGGCTCACTCGACTCGACCGGCTCACTCGACTCGACCGGCTCGACCCTCTCGCCGGGGGCCACCCGGTCCTGGCCTTCGACGATCACCCGGTCGCCGGCGTTGAGCCCCTCCTCGATCACGATCCGGTCGCCGACCGTCGGCCCCAGGGTGACCGTGCGCCGCGCGGCGGCCGAGCCTTCGACCACGTAGACCACCTTGCGGTCCTCGAGATCGATCAGCGACTGGAGCGGCACCAGCAGCGCGCCGTCGAGGTGGCGGCGCGGAATGCGCATGCGCGCCAGCATGCCCGGGCGCAGGCGCCCGTCCGGGTTGGGGATCTCCGCCTCCAGGTCGAGGGTCCGCGCGCCCGTGTCGAGCTCCGCGCCCAGGCGCACCACCTTGCCGGACAGCTCCTGGTCGCCGAGGCTCGAGACCCGGATGGTGACCGGGGCGCCGACCTCGACGAACGGCACGTCGGACGCCGGCACGGGCGCCTTGACCTTGAGCGGATCGACGTCGACCAGCTCGATCATCGCCTGCCCCGGCACCACGTAGTCGCCCACCTCGACCCGCTTGGCGGCCACCCGGCCGGACCACGGCGCCTCGAGCGAGGACTTGGCGAGCCGCAGCTTCGCCGAGGCCATGCGGGCGGCGGCCACGTCCTTGTCGGTGCGAGCGGCCACCAGGTCGCTGCGGGTGATGGCGCGCTTCTCGAACAGCGCCTGGGCGCGGTCGAAGTCGTCCTGTGCGCGGTCGAAGACCGCCTGGGTCTCCGCCACGTCCTGGTGCAGCGCGCGGGTGTCGACCGTGGCCAGGAGCTGACCTTTCGACACCCGGTCCCCTTCGCCGACGGTCAGGCTCTCGACCGTTCCGGAGACCTCCGCGGCGAGCACCGCCCGCCGGTCGGGCTCGAGGTCCGCCGGCAGGTCGAGGGTGTCGACCACCGATTCCGGCTGGACGGTGACGGTACGGACGGGGACGGCCCGGCTCTCTTCTTTGGCGGCCGGCGCACCGGTGTCGGCGCGGTCACCGCCACAGCCGGTGGCGAGGGCGAGCAGCAGCCCCGAGACGGGGACGAGCAACGACAAGCGAGTCAGCGATCTCATGGCGTATCCGTGGTCGGCGTATCCGTGGTCTCTGGGGGGTCGACCGGAACGGTGTCGGGCCCGGCCCATCCGGTGTCCGTGGGGTACTGCCCAATGGCCCGCGCCAGGCGGGCGGCCTCGGTGCGGGCCTGGAAGACGGCGTCGACCCGCTCGATCTCGGCGCGGACCTCCTCCTGCTGGGCGTCGAGCAGGTCCGCCTGGAGGGTCACCCCCTCCTGGTAGGTCTCGGCCGCGACCCGGGCCGCCTCGCGGGCGGTCTCGGCCGCGATCTGGGCGGCCTGGAGCCGCTCGAGGGCGGCCCGGTAGCTCGACAGGGCGGTCTCGATGTCGAGCACGATCTGGCTCTCCAGGTCCCGGAGCTGCCAGGCGAGCTGCTCGCTCTGGCTCTCGAGCTGGGCGATCTTGCCCTTACGCCGGCCGCCATCGAAGAGCTCCCAGCGCAGCCCGACGGCGACGCTCCAGTCGGCGAAGAGCGAATCGGTGACGTTCTCGGGCAGCCGCACCTGGCGGCCGTAGCGGCCGTTGAAGTCGATCTGGGGCAGCCCTTCGGAGCGGGTGATCTGCTGGCGCTTCTCCAGGGTCTGGCGCTGGGTGCGCAGATCGGTCAGCTCGGGCCGCGTGTCGAAAGCCAGGGCGAGCAGCGGGTCGAGCGCTCGCGGCTCGTGCAGGTCGGCGTCGGACGCCTCGGTCATCAGCCGGGTGCCGGTCGGCAGGCCGAGGACGCCGCGCAGCCGCGCCTCGGCCACGTCGACGTTGCCGCGGCGGGTGGCGAGCTCCGGCGCCAGCTCGGCCAGGGCCGAGCGGGAACGGAGCAGCTCGAGCCGGGTCGCCTCGCCGATCTCGTAGCGGGCCTCGACCACGTCGAGGGCGCTCTTGCGCGCCGTCTGCTGTGCTTCGACCACGGCCACCGCCTGCTGCGCGGCGAGCAGCCCGTAGTAGGCCTCGGCGGCGGCGAGCGCCGTCTCCAGCCGGGCCGCGCCGATCTGGGCGTCGACCACGCCGCCGGCGAGGCGGGCGAGATCGATGGCCGCCCGGAGCTTGCCGAAGGTGAAGATCGGCTGGCTGAGCTCGATCGCCGTGGACCAGAGCTCCTGCTCCGAGGGCCGGAAGTCGCCGCCCGGGAACTGGCTGACGATGTCCTCGAAGTCGGGGTTGTTGAGGAACGCCGGGTTGCGCGAGCGGCTCCACGAGGCGGTGGCAGTGAGCTGGGGCAGGGCGTCGGCCCGGGCCTCTTCGACCCCACCGGCGATCTCGTCGATCCGCTCCTCGGCCGCCTTGAGCATCGGGTTGCGCTCGAGGGCGAGGGCGACGGCCCGGGCGAGATCGAGGGTAATCGGGCCTTCCGGGACCAGCGCCAGCCTGGTGTCGCTCGGCGGCGCCACCCGGGTCGGTACCTCCCGTAGACCGGGGATGCGGTCGACCAGGAACGGCTTCTCGTCAGCCGGCTTCTGCTCGGTGAGCGGCGGGGCGGCCGGCGGATCGCCCGCCCTGACCGGGGGCGGCTCTGGGGGCGGCGCCGCGGCCGCGCCGCGGGCTCCGGCCACGTGCGCCAGGAGCGCCAGGAGCGCGATCGCCAGGCAGAGCGACGGCCCGACGCCCCGCCGGCGTCCGGACGCGAGCCCCGCCGATCGGTTCGAGAGCGACTGCGGGAACGGTCGGAGCGTGCCGACGGAGCCCCGGGACCGTCCCGGCACACCCACTGGGCCGGGTTGCGCGTCGAGGGCAGTCATCCGATGGACCGGGTGCGGCTGCATCTGGGGAGCTCCTGGGAAATCCGGAAGGTCGGGGCGGTGCTCCGCCCTCGTCGGGGACGCGGCGCAATCGGGCCGTAACGCGGCAGCAGGCGCAGACTACCTTGCGCCCGGTCGGCGATCAACCGATCCGGGGCGCCGAGCCCCCACTGCACGGACAGCCTGTCCGCTCAGATACGCGGGGGCACCGTGAAGGTTTTCCGCAGATACGAGGTGGTGCCGCCGATCTCGTCGCGCACGCCGACGGCGAGGAGGTACTCCCCCGGGGCGAGGGTCGTCTCGACCGAGACGTCACGGGCCGCCGACGCCGCGACCTGACCGGAGGTGAGGCGTAGGGGGACCCGTTCCTGGCGGATCGGGCGCCAGTCGCCGTCGACGTCCTGGATGCTCATCACCAGGCGTGAGACGCCGACCGCCTCCTGCGCCCGGGGAGTCAGCGTGAATCCCGCGAGGGGCAGATGGACAAGGACCGAGACGTTCTGGCCGTCCTCCGTCGGCCCAGCGCTCGGGTGATCCGCCGCGGCCGCCGGGACCTGGACCGTCACCGACACCGCGAGGGGGTTCTGCTCGACTCCGAACAGCAGCGTGCCGAGCATGCGCTCGGCGATCCGTCCGTCCAGGGAGAGGTGCCGGAACGCCCTCCGGTAGCGCACGTCGCGGTGAGAGCCGGCGACCTTCACGTCGATGGTGTGCACCCGGTCGTCGCCCGGGTGATCCGGCGTGAACCCGAGGCTGTAGTAGGCGCTGACGTCCCGGGCGAGGTCTTCGAGCCGGTCGTCGAGCCGGTTCGTGTTGAACACCGCCTGTCCACCGGTGTCGTCCGCCAGCACGAACAGCGAGTGCTCGAGGCTCGTCTCCCGGGCCCGCCGGGCGCGCCGGGTCTCCGTCGCCAGGTCGTCGACGCCGCCGCCGGCCGGGGCGATCCCCGCCGTGTCGAGGGTGTAGAAGGTGACCCGGTTGGCCGAGGCGTGGGCGGTGACCCGCTGGTAGACCGACAGCAGGTCGTAGCTCCGGGTCGCCCGGGTGACCTCCAGCTCCTGGATCGGGCAGAGGTCCGCGACCATCTGGTAGAGGTCCAGCCCGGGCCAGAAGTCGAGCCCGTCGCTCGCGATCAGAACCGTCTTCGAGCCCGGCAGCCCGCGGAGGGCGGCGGTCAGCGCATCGAGCGCCGACAGGGTCTCCTCGACCCGGCCGGCGGCCTCGGAGCTCCGGCCGCTCGCCGTGGCCAGCAACTGGGAGAGGGCGCAATCGCACGGGTCGCCCTGTGGGCAGTCGGCGTTCGCCTCCAGGATCTGCCGCAGCTCGCGCACCGCCCGGTTCTGGGCCAGGTGCTCGGGGATGCCGCCCAGCGGCGACCGGGCGTCGGCGCCGAGGGCAGTGAGAACCTCGTGCCGATCGCGGGTCAGCGGCTGGAGCACCCGCAGCCCCCCGGCGCTCGAGACGACCATCACCGGGATCTCCGCACCGACCGAGCGCCCGAGGAACGGTCCCAGGGCCTCGACCAGCCGGCGGCGACCGGGCGTGGTGAGGTGGGCCTCGTCCAGGAAGAGCACCAGGGACTGCTCCGGCGGGCCGCCCCCGGCCGCCGCCGTCTCCTTCTGACCCGTTGCTCCCCGCGCGGACGCGTCGTCCGCCGCGGCACCCCCGAGGCCCTCCCCGCCGAACCCGACGGGGCGGAAGTACTTCACCTCGACCGGGCGGCGATCGATCAGGAGCTCGAAGTCGTCCCGGTCGAGGCCGCCCACCGGCCGCCCTTTGCGGTCGGTGACCCGGACCTCGACCTCGACCACGTCGACGTCGACGCTCTCGGAGAAGCCGGTCGCCGACGCCGACGGCTCCTCCGTCGGCTGTTCGGCGCTCCGGGCCGCCGGCACCGACAGCGCGACCAGCAGAAGCGACAGCACGAACGGCGACAGGACGGCACGGGGTACCCGCTCACCCCCCTCGCTCCGGCCGCCCGGCAACGCCACCCTCATCCATCCTCATGGACCGACGCCTCCACCGACCCCGAAGCGACCCGGAACTGGTGGCGGAGGTAGGAGGTGGTCCCGCCGAGGCCGTCCCGCACCGCCAGGGCGACACTCTGCTGGCCCGGCGGCAGCTCGACGTCGACCGCGATGAGCTTCTCGCCGGCGCGCCCCTCGGCCCCTCCCCGGACGGTGACCGGTACCAGCTTTTGGCGCACCGGCTGGAGCTCGCCGCTGGCGGTGGTGGCGGTCATCAGCACCAGGAGACGGCCGTGAAGCGCGCCCCCTTCACCGCCCTCGGGAGCCAGGGTCAGCTTGGCGAGCGGCACCCAGATCTGGACCGGCACGCGGAAAGCCAGCTCTTCGGGCACCGCCTGGCCGATCTCGATGCGCACGCCGAGGGGGTTCTCGTCCCCCCCGAACTGGGCCACTCCCCGCACCCGCTCGACCATGCGCGCCTCGAGCGTCTTGTCCTGGTACTGCGCCCGGTGACGGAGGCGATAGTGCTTGTTCCCCTCGAGGCGCACCGTGATCGGGTGCAGGCCGCCGTCCCCCGGAGCTGCCGGGTTGAAGCCCAGCGAGTAGTAGTTGCGCAGGTCGACGGCGAGCCGGTCGAAGTCGCTCTTGAAATCGCCGGCGTTGTTGAGGAACGAGCGACCTCCGGTCTCGCGGGCGATGAGCACCAACGAGCCTTCGGTGTCCTGGCTCCGAATGCTCTTCGCCGTCGCGGACGGGCGGAAGTTCGGGTTCCGACCCTGCCCCCGTCCGGTCGCTATCGTGCCGGCGGCGGAAGTTCCTCCGCCGGGCTTCGAAAACGGCTTGGTCGGAGACCCGGGCGTGCTCCGACCCCGGAGCTGGAAGGGGGACGACTGCCCGCCGGGGCCGAACGAGTCGAGCTCCAGGTCCGTCGCCGGGGTCTCTGCTTCGATGGTGAAGAAGGTGACCCCACCGGCGTTCGCGTGCTTGGCGACCTCCTGGTACAGCCAGGTCATGTCGTAATCACGCTGGAAGAACGCGAGATCCGACCGCTGCTCGGGGCAGAGCTCGCTGAGGTACTGGAAGAGCTCCAGGCCGGGGGTCTGGGCGAGGCCGTCGCCGACGTAGACCACCAGCCTCTGACCGTCGGGCAGACCGGCGAGCAGATCCGCGACCGAGACGAGCGCGCCGCCGGACCGCTGGACGTGGCCCTGGACGGACGCCGCGAACTGGGTCGCGGCGTTCTGCATCTGGGCCCAGCCCGCCTGGCACGGCCCGCCCTGGGCCCGCGAGTTGGTTTCGTTCCACTCGCGGTAGGCCTGCTCGATGGCGGACAGAGCGCTCTTGCGCTCGTTGCGCATCTGGATCCCGCTCGGCGCCACCTTCTCGACCCGGTCGAGGGCCGCCGCCACCTGGCGCGGATCGTCCGTGAAACCCTGGACCAGCTCCAGCGCCCGGTCGTGGACCATCACCGCCACCCGGTCGCCCGGAGCGAGGCTCGAGGCGATGAACTGGCGCAGGTCGGTGAACACCCGGGAGCGGCTCTCCGGCCGCAGGTTCCAGTTGTCGACCAGCACGACCAGGTGGAGCGGGGCTTTCGTGGGAGCCGCGGCGGCAGGCGCCGCGGACTGGGCCGGGGTTGGGGCCGGAGCCGCGGACGGCGTCGGCCTCGGAACGGACGGGCGCTCGGCGGCCTTCCCCCAGGGGGCCGCCTCGGCATCCGTCGCGAGGTCTGCCGCCCCTTCATAGGCCGCGAAGTTGACGATGTCGCGCGGCTGCCCGTCCTCGAGCAGCTCGAAGTCGTCCTTGGTGAGCCCGGTCACCGGCCGCCCGTGCTCGTCGCTGACCCAGACCTCGACGTTGACCACGTCGACGGAGATCTCCTCGCCGAAGGCGCCGACCGGCTCCCAGCCGCCGGACGAGGCGGGGGCCGCGTCGCCCGAGGTGCCGGTCGCGGCAGGCCCGGCCTGGTCGCCCTGATCGCCCTGCGCGGCCCCCGGCTGCGCGTTCACTTGCGCCTCCGCGGCCCGGCCGGGTACAGCGAGCGCGACCGAAGAGAAGAGGAGCAGACCGATCCCCAGGTGTCCGACGACAGACTTTCGAACGTGCTGCATGGCGACCTCCTGACCCTGGCGGCTCGACTCCCCCATGAAAGGGGGGCCGGGGCCGCAGGCTCTCGCTGGCGCGAGTCGTTTCGACGACGGTCTGATCTTGTCAGACTGAGCAAGGTCCGTACCCGCGCCGAGGCTGCGGGCCGCCAGACCGGCGTTCCCCACTCGGCCCCTCGGGCCGTTCGGAATCGAGGACGGGGCCGTCCCCTCAGGGAGTCTGCTCGACAGGACCGCGCGGTCCACTAGGCGCCGAAGTAGCGCGCGTCGGGGTGGTGGAAGACCAGCGCCGAGACGGACGCCTCCGGCTCCATCATGTCGCCTTCGGTCAGGGTGACGCCGATCTCCTCCGGGCGCAGCGCGGCGAACAGCGCGCGCTGGCCGCCCAGGTCCGGGCAGGCCGGATAGCCGAAGCTGTAGCGCTTGCCGCGGTAGCGGGCGGCGAACAGGTCGCGCCGGTCGAGCCCGTCCGCATCCGGGAAGCCCCAGCGCGCCCGGAGGCTCCGGTGGAGGTGCTCGGCGGCGGCCTCCGCGGTCTCGAGGGCCAGGGCGGCGTAGGCGTGGCTCTTCAGGTACTCCCCCTGGCGCTTCCAACGCTCGGCCTGCTCCTGGACCGCGGTCGGGGTCGGGCCGCCGAAGCTGGTGACGAAGAGCGCCACGTGGTCCCCGGGCAGGACGTAGTCGGCCAGGCAGAGCCGGTCGCCGGCCGCCTGGCGGGGGAAGGTCCACGCGGCCGCCTCCCGTCCCTCCTCACCATCGGAGCCGGCCGGATCGAGCAGCACGATGCGGTCCCGGCTCCCGGTGGATCGCGCCGGGTCGACCCGGGCCGGGAAGAACCGCCACACCGCCCGCGCCTTGGCCCCGTGCGCGATCGCCTCCTCCTGGAGCTCGTGGATCACGTCGCGCAGGGCGGCGAGCTTGGCGTCCCCCGCCTCCTCCAGCCGGGCGATCGGGCCTTTGAGCCCGAGGTGCTTGCCGTAGAGCATCTGGGGATTGACCAGCTCCCAGACCTCCGCCAGCGGCAGCTCCTCCTCGTGGCGCTCGAGGTCGGGCGGCGGCGGCGGCTCGAGGTCGCGGCGGACCGTCGGCGACGGGCCGGAGGGCGCCGGGCCGGCCGGCCGCGCCTTGCCCGCGCTCCCGGGCGCCTCGCGCTGCCGGTCGCGGACGGCCGCCTCCTCCACCTCCCGTTCGAGCGCCGGCCGGGCCGCCGCGTCGCACAGCCGCTCGACCAGGGAGAGGCCGTTCATGGCGTCCTTGGCGTAGGAGCAGAACGCGCCGCCGTAGGCCGGTGCGATCTTGCGGTGGGTGAAGCGGCGGGTGAGCGCCGCCCCGCCGACCAGGATCGGCACGGCCACCCCGGCGGTCGCCAGGTCGCCGGCGGTCGCCACCATCTGCTGGGCACTCTTGACCAGCAGCCCCGACAGGCCGATGACGTCCGGCCGGTGCTCCCGCGCCGCCTGGATCAGCACCTCGCTCGGCACCTTGATGCCCAGGTTGATCACCTCGTAGCCGTTGTTGGTGAGGATGATGTCGACCAGGTTCTTGCCGATGTCGTGGACGTCCCCCTTGACCGTGGCCAGGAGCACACGGCCCCGACCGCGCCGCCTGGAGGATTCGGCGTCCGCCCCCTCGGCCCGCTCCATGTGGGGCTCCAGGAACGCCACCGCCTTCTTCATCACCTCGGCGCTCTGGAGCACCTCGGCGACGATGAGCTGGTTGTCGTTGAACAGGCGGCCGACCTCGGCCATGCCGCTCATCAGGGGGCCGTTGATGATGTCGAGCGGCTCCGGCCAGCGGGGATCGTCCAGCGCCTCCGCCAGATCCTCCTCGAGCCCGACCTTCGAGCCTTCGACCACCGCCCGGGCCAGACGCTCCTCGAGCGGCAGGCTCTCCCGGGGCCGCACCTCGAGCGCCGTCTCCCGGTCCCGGAAGTGGGCGGCGAACGCCTCGACCGCCCGCTCGCCCGCCGCCACGTCACCGGGGGCGAGGTCGATCAGCGCCTGGGCCAGGCGGCGCTCCTCCTCGGGGATCTCGGCGTAGCGGGCCAGGCGCTCGGAGTTGACGATCGCCGCGTCCAGCCCGGCCTTGGTCGCATGGTGGAGGAAGAGCGAGTTGAGCACCTCGCGGCCGGCCGGCGGCAGGCCGAAGCTGACGTTCGAGACGCCGAGGATGGTCTTGCTCTCGGGGAACTCCTCGTGCAGCCGGCGCACCCCTTCGATGGTGGCGGCCGCCGAGCCCAGGTAGGCCGCGTCGCCGGTGCCGCACGGAAAGACCAGGGCGTCCCACCAGATGTCCTCGGGGCGGACCCCCATCTCGTCGACCAGGATCCGGAAGCTCCGGCGGGCCACCTCGAGCTTGCGCTCCACGGTCACCGCCATCCCCTGCTCGTCGATCGTCCCGACCACCAGGGCCGCGCCGTAGCGCCGGGCGAGCGGCACCACCTGCTCGAACCGCGCCCGGCCGTCCTCCAGGTTGATCGAGTTCAGGATCGCCTTGCCCTGGCACCAGGTGAGGCCGCGCTCCATCACCTCCGGGTCGGTCGAGTCGAGCATCAGCGGGACCTTGACCAGGCGGGTGATCTTGTCGAGGAACGCCTCCGCGTCCGCCACCTCGTCCCGGTCCGGGTCCTGGAGGCAGACGTCGATCACCTGGGCGCCGGCCCGCACCTGGGCCCGGCCCACCTCGGCCGCCTCTTCGAACGCGCCCTCGGCGATCAGGCGCTTGAACTTGCGGCTGCCCAGGACGTTGGTCCGCTCGCCGACCAGCAGCGGCCGGTTGTCGTCGGTCAGCTCCACCGCCTCGAGACCGGAGACGAACGCCCGGTGGTGGTGGGGAACGCTCCGCGGCGCCGCCCCGGCGACCCGCGCGGCCAGGGCCGCGACGTGGTCCGCGGTCGTCCCGCAGCAGCCGCCGACCAGGTTGACCCAGCCGCGCTCGACGAAGCTGCCGACGGTGGTCGCCATCGCCTCGGGCGTCAGGGTGTAGCGCCCCTCCTCGTCGGGCAGGCCGGCGTTCGGCACGCAGGCGACCCGGGTCCTGGCGAGCTCCGCCAGGGTGCGGACGTGGTCGGTCATGAGGTCGGGGCCGGTGGCGCAGTTGAGCCCCAGGTAGAGCAGCTCCTCCCCGTCGAGATGGGCCAGGGAGACGGCCAGCGCCTCGGCGTCCTGGCCGGCGAGCATGGTGCCGGTCGGCTCGATGGTCGCCGAGACCGCCACCGGCAGGCGCCAGCCGGCCTCCGCGAAGGCGCGCCCGATGCCCAGCAAACCCGCCTTGATGTTCCGGGTGTCCTGGCAGGTCTCGAGCAGCAGGTAGTCGGCGCCGCCCGCCATCAGCCCCAGTGCCTGGATGCGGAAATGCTCCTGGAGCTCCTCGAAGGTGACGCCGCCGGTGACCGAGATCGCCTTGGTCGTCGGCCCCATGGAGCCGCAGACGAAGCGCGGGCGCTCAGGCATAGCCACCCGGGCGCAGGCGGCGCGGGCGATCTCGGCGGCCCGCCGGTTGATCTCGAACGCCCCTGCCTCGAGGCCGTACTCGGCGAGCACCAGGGGCGTGGCGCCGAAGGTGTCGGTCTCGACCACGTCGGCGCCGGCCGCCAGGTAGGTGGCGTGGATGCCGTCGACCACGTCGGGACGGGTCAGGCAGAGGTTCTCGTTGCACCCTTCGAGCGCCGCGCCGCCGAAGTCCTCGGCGGTGAGGGCCGCGCCCTGGAGCGCCGTGCCGGTGGCGCCGTCGAGCACCAGGATGCGCGCGGCGAGGGCGGTTTCGAGCGCCGCGCGCCGCGTGTCCAGGTCGTCGGGGCGGGGCGGAAGCTCGGTCGAAGCGAGGGCGGAGACAAGAGTCGTCATGGGCTCACTCTCAACGCACGACGACCCGTCCTCTGCATCACGAGAACGGGTCGTCGTCTCCCGGACGGGTCGATTGCCGCTCCGCCGATTCCGCGGGGAGGGCCACATCCTCGCGCCGGCCCCTCACCTCGCCGCGGGGTGCCGCGAGGTGAGGGGCCGGAGCGAGAAGGCACCTTGGGCGTCCGATCCCAGGTTGCCGCGCCCGCGGCTCCTTCCACGCGAAGGGGCCCGGGTCGCTCGTGATGCGGGGGTGAACCTAACGAAGGTCGCGCCGCGGTGTCAATCCGCGGCCCGTCAGACGGTGTCGAGCCGGCTCATCAGCTTGCCGATGGCGCGCGAGCTCTGCATGACGTAGAAGTGGATCGACGGCACCCCCCGGTCGAGCAGGTCCCGGGACTGCTGGAGTGCCCACTCGACGCCCACCTCCTCGACCCGTTCGGGCTTCTCGTCCCCGAGGGCCTCGACCTCGCGGGAGAGCGCCTCCGGGATGTCGACGTGGAAGACCCGCGGGATGGTGGTGAGCTGGCGCGCCGAGCTGAGGATCTTGATCCCCGGGATGATCGGCACCTCGATCCCCTCGGCCCGGCAGGCGTCGACGTACGCGAAGTAGCGCGCGTTGTCGAAGAACATCTGGGTCACGATGTAGTCGGCGCCGGCCTCGACCTTCTCCTTGGTGTGCCGGACGTCGGTCGCCAGGTTCGGCGCCTCGAAGTGCTTTTCCGGGTAGCCGCCGACGCCGATGCAGAAGTCCGACGCGTCGGCGTCCAGGAGGTCGTCCTCCAGGTACTTGCCCCGGTTCATGTCGGCGATCTGGTGGACCAGCTCGGCGGCGAAGTCGTTGGCGCTGCGGCCGAACTGGAGCTGCTTCTTGTAGCCGCTGTCGTCGCCGCGCACGGCGAGGACGTTGTCGATCCCCAGGTAGCGCAGCTCGATCAGGAAGTCTTCGGTCTCTTCCCGGGTGAACCCCTGGCAGAGGATGTGGGGCACCGCGTCCACGCCGTCCCACTTGTTCTGGATCAGGGCGCAGACGCCGAGGGTGCCGGGGCGCTTGCGCTTGACCCGGCGCTGGAAACCCTGGGCGGTCTCTTCGAAGATCACCTCGGCCGCGTGGGAGGTGATGTCGATGAACGGCGGCCGGTACTGGACCAGGTCGTCGATCAGCGCCAGCAGCTCGCCGACGTTGCCGCCCCGCACGGGGGGGATGATCTCGAAGCTGATCAGCGGGGCGGACGCCCGGTCGAGGTGCTCGATGACCTTCATGAGACGCAGAGTCTATCGAGTCTCCCTGGAAGCGTCCGGGGTAACATCCCGGAATGCCTCGGCCCGCCGCCCGCCTGCGCCACAGGGTCCGCCTGGTCGGCGACCTGGCGGTGGGCGTGGCCGCCTTCTACGTGGCGTTCCGGCTGCGCATGCACCTGCCGCTGCCGCTCACCGACGACCTGCTGCCGGCGGACCGGATCGCGTTCTTCGCCGGCTACTGGCCGCTGGTCGCTCTGGCCCAGGCGGCGGCGCTCTACTTCTTCGGCCTCTACGACGTCCCGCAGCCCCGCGAGGCCCTCGAGCGGGCCCGGCGGCTGCTGCCTGCGGTGGTCTTCCTCGTCCTCGCCCTCGGTGCCTTCTTCTTCCTGGCGGAACGGACGTTCCCGCGCTCGGTGCTGGTGGTCTTCGCGGTCGTCGATCTGGTGATCCTCGGCGCGTGGCGCGCCCTGATCGGCGCCCGCCAGCGCCACCGGGTCCACCGGGTCGCCCTGGTCGGCGTCGGCGCCGCGGCCGAGGAGCTGGCCTCGACGCTCCAGCGGGAGCCGTTCCCGGAGATGGAGCTCGTCGGCTGGGTCCGGCGGGTCGATGACGCCGGGCCGAGAGCCGCGGCCGATGACGCCGACGGGGACCAGTCCGCCCTCGGCCCCTGCCTGGGGACGGTCGACGACCTCCCCGACCTGATCCGCTCCGGCGCGATCGACGACGTGGTGATCGCCGACGAGGACTCCCACTGGAAGAGCCGCCTGCTCGACACGCTGGCGTCGGCCGCCTACGGCGCCCGGGGCAACGTGCTGGTCCTGCCGGGGGCCTTCGAGAGCATGATCGGCCGGATGCGCTACCGGTGGGTCCGCGACCTGCCGCTGATCGAGGTGGTCCGAGACAGCGAGTGGCGCATCCTCCGGCCGTTCAAGCGGGCGGTCGACCTGATCGCCGGCACCCTCCTCCTGCTGCTGTCGACACCGGTGATCTGCCTCTGCGCGGTGCTGGTCAAGCTCACCTCCAGCGGGCCGGTGTTCTACCGCCAGGAGCGCGTCGGCCGCGGCTTCGAGCGCTTCACCCTGTGGAAGCTCCGTACCATGAGGACCGACGCCGAGCCGGAGAGCCGCGAGATGCTGGCCGCCCTAGACGACCCCCGGCTGACGCCGGTCGGCGCGGTCCTGCGCCGCTACCGCTTGGACGAGCTGCCCCAGCTCTTCAACGTCCTCGGCGGCACCATGAGCCTGGTGGGACCGCGGCCGGAGCGCCCCGGCTTCGTCCTGCGCTATCTCGAGGAGGTGCCAGGGTACGCCGAGCGCTTCTCGGTCGCCCCCGGCCTCACGGGTCTGGCCCAGATCAACGGCGAGTACCATTCGAGCGCCCGCAACAAGCTGCGCTACGACCTGGCGTACATCGCCAACTACAACCTGTGGCTGGACCTGTCGATCCTGGTGCGGACGGTCAAGATCGTCCTGACCTCGCGCGGGGTCTGAGGGGTGATCAGGAGCCGTCCGCCGGCGGACGGGTGGCGCGGCGGATCGCTGGGCGCATGGTGCCGGGGACCTGCTGGATCAGGCGGGGGGCGAGGCGGACGGCGTTCTCGTACGCCTGGATCGCCGCCTTCCGGTCGCCCTTGGTCAGCAGCGTCCGGGCCAGGTTCAGGTAGATCTCCGGCCGGGGCTCGAGGGCGAGGGCCTGGCGGAACGCCTCTTCGGCCCGCTGCGGCCTGTCCGCGAGCAGGTACTGGCCGGCCAGGGCGGTCTCGATGGCGACGTTGGACGGGTCGAGCCGCTCCGCCTGGTGCAGGAGCCGGATGCTGCCGCCGATCAACTGGGGCGGCACGCGACCGCCCGACGACACCGCCTTGGCGGTGACCGCGTCGACCACCCGCAGCCGCTTGCTGGCGCCGATCCGATCCCGCACCTGCCCGGTCTGCCAGACCAGGGCGAGCCCCAAGAGCACGGCGGCACCCCAGCACAGCGACCGGCCGAGACCGCCGCCGGACGAGACCACGGACGAACCGGCCGCCTCACTCCCCGTCTCAGCCGCATCGGCCGTCTCGTCGTCCTGCCACACCGTGAGCGCCTCGGCGAGCGCCCGCTGGCGCGCCCGGTGGAAAATCCAGGCCATCAACAGGAGCGCCGGGAAGGCGACCAGGGCGATGCGGAACGGGAACTGACCGATCGACAGCACGGCGAGCGCCGCCAGGGCGCCCCAGGCCAGCGACCGGTCGGCCAGACCGGCCAGCTCGGCCAGCTCGGCCAGGGCGGGGCCGTCGCGCACCCCGTCGCCGGACCGCGGGCCGAACCCCCGGACGACCGCCCGGCCCAGGCACCAGAGACCCCAGGCGAGCGCCAGCCAGCCGGCGAGGCCCCACTCCGCTCCCGCCTCGAGGATCTCGTTGTGCGCGTTGGCGAAGAACGGGTCGACGTGGCCGCGGTAGAACGGCACGCCGCGCTCGATCAGGGCGAGCTTGGCCGGCGAGAACTCGGCCCGGTAGGCGCCCTGGCCGACGCCCAGCAGCGGGTGCTGCTCGAGCATCCACCAGGCCGCCCGCCAGCCGTCGAGCCGGCCCGAGAGCGCCTGGTTGATCCGTCCGCCTTCGAACGCGTCGACGCCGGCGGTGACCCGGTGGCGGAGCGGCGCCACGCTCAGGACGAGGACGACCGCCAGCACCGCCGCACCGCCGGCCGCCGCCAGCGCCTTGCGCCGCGGCAGCCGCGCCAGCCAGAACAGCGCACTGCCGGCGCCCACCGCCGCCAGGGCGGTCAGCGTCTGGGTGAGGGCGAGGGCGTAGAGGCAGACGGCCAGCAGCACGGCCCAGAGGATCTGCCTCCCCCGGCCCCCTCGCTTGCGCCGCCCGCCACCGGCCAGGCGCCACTGGGCCACCAGCACCGGCAGCACCAGGAACGCCGCCAGGTCGCCGGTGTTGCCGGCGAGCGAGGTCACCCCCAGGCGGGCCGCCTCCTCGCCCCGGCTGAAGGCGAAGGGGCGGTAGATGTCGTGGTACTGGAGGATGGCGAGCACCGACAGGAGCACTCCCGGCAGGCCGAGCCCGGCGAGCAGGCGCTCGAACCGGTCCGAGTCCAGGGCCAGGCTCCAGCCGACCAGGCAGGCGACGCCGATCCACAGGTCGACCAGCGCGCTGTGGACGTGCTCCGGATGGTCGGTGACCAGCAGGCCGAGGGTCGCCACCAGGGTCAGGGGCGCGACGGCGGCGAAAGCGCCCCGCCACCAGGCCGGACGGGCCGCTCGTGCCGCCGCCTCGCCGACCAGGCGCTGCCACGCCGGGGCCAGGGCGGCCGCCAGGGCGAAGGCCAACAGCGAGGCCAGGCCGAGCCATTCGCCGAACATCCGTTTGGGCAGGCGGAAGCTGTCGACCGCGGTCGGCGAGAGCACCAGCGGCACGGCGAGCACCACGCCCCAGACCAGCAGGTAGCCGACCGTCGACAGGCCGCCGCGCACGCCGCCGTTCGACGCGACCGGGGCGCTCTTCGTGGGCTTTGCGGGCACTGAGCCGGCTTTCGGGGCGGAACGGGGGGCGGTCTTGGAACGCTTGGCCACGGAGGGAATGGTGTGCGGGATCGGTCGGAGAGCTCGGGCGATGGGGGCCGAAGGGCGGGAAGTCTAGCAGAGCGTCCGCCCGGCGCGCCGTCGGTAGATCCAGACCCAGAGACCGCCGGCCAGCACGGCCAGGACCGCGCCGACGCTGTCGGCGGCCAGGTCCCAGACGTCGCCCTGGCGATCCGGCAACGGCACCTGGATCAGCTCGGTGAGGGCGCCGAAGACAACCGTGAGGCCGACCGCCCACACCCCGGGCGACCGTACGCCGGCCGACCGCAGCCAGCGGTGGACGAGGAACCCCTCGGCGCCGAACAGGCTCAGGTGGACGAGCTTGTCTACTCCGAGCCACTCGACCGCCAGGAACCACCCTTCGCCGCCGGCGGGTACCGGAGCGACGAGCAGAGACAGGACCACCAACGACCAGAGGATGGCCGCGGAGCGGGGTCGGACGATTCGGTGGATCAGAGTTCCGGACTTACGAAACATCGGCCTCTCCTTGGGCGCCGAGCGCGCTACGATACCGAAGCTCCGCTGGGAAGACATCTGTCATGGCCGATCCCGACCGAAGCCCCTCGAGCCTCCGGCCCGCCGCGGCAGCCCGCCTGGTGCCGGCGCTGGTGACCGCCGCCAGCCTGCTGCTGGTGGCCGGAGCCATCGCCGCCGTCGCCCTGCTGCGGGCCGACCACGCCCACCTGGAGCAGACGGCCCGCGAGCTCGGCGTCGACACGCCGTCGCTGCTCGGCGCCATCGCCCATGCCGGCGACGGCGAGCGCGCCCGGCTCGTCCTCGCCCGCGGCCTGCTGGCGGCCGAGCTCGGCGGCGGCGCGGACCACGTCCAGCCGGCCACCGACCCGGAGATCGCCCGCGGCCGGCTCGAGACGGCCCGCGCCCTGGCGGAGGCGGTGCTGGCCCGTCGCCCGGCCTCGTGGCAGGCGGCGACGGTCGCGGGCACCGCCACCTACCTCGCCTGGTCCCGCGCCCACGACCCGCGCCTGCTCCAGGAGTATCGCCGCTGGGAGGCACCGCTGCTCTTGGCCCGCCGCCTGGCGCCACAGCGCGACGAGCCGGTGCGTGCCCTGGTCGGCGCCTACCTGGAGCTCTGGCCCGCGCTCTCGCCCGCCAAGCGCGAACGGACGCGGGAGCTCGCCGCCCGCGCCTTCAGCGACCGCGCGACCTTCGATCGGCTGGCCGACTCCTGGCTGGCCGTCGCCGGTACCGGCCCGGATGCCCTGGCGGCGATCCCGAACCAGCCCTGGGCGTGGAAGCACCTGGCCGGCACCCTGGCCCGAGAGCAGGACTGGCAAGGGTACTGCGCCGCCCACGCCCGCGCCCTCGACGCCCTGGCGCAAGACCTGGAGGAACGGTTGGCCGAAGGCCGGCGGCTGGCCGAGGGCGGAGAGCTGCTGGCCGCCCGCAAGGATCTGTTCGAGGTCGTCGCCGACGCGCCGCCCGACCTGCGCTTCGCCCCCGTCGTCGACCGGGCGTTGCGTGCCGTGCCCCCGGGGCCGGCCGGCCGCGACGTCGTGCCCGCGCTGCGCGCCTGGCTCCACTGGCAGCTCGACTCGGGCGCCGGCCACCCCCTGGATCAGGGGCCCGGGGCGACTCCTGGACAGGCCCCTGAACAGGCGTCCGGACAGGCACGCACCGGCCTCTCGCCCGCCGCCGTCGCCCGGCTGCGCTCCGCCGCCTTCCCCGGCCGCGCGGCGCAGGAGGATCTGCCGCTCGCCGCCCGCGCCGCCCTCGCCACGCCCAGCGACGGCGCCAGCCCGCTGGTCCGGGCCGACCGCATCGAGCGCCGCGCCGACGCACCGTGGAGCCCGCAATGGGCCCACTTCTTCATCGACAAGGCGCGCACCCTGATCGCGGCGGGCCGGTTCGACGAGGCGCGGGACACCCTCGAGCGGGTCCACCCCTCGTGGCGCGAGCACCCGCTCTACTGGCTGGCCATTCACGAGTACCAGGAGTCGTCGGGGCGCCGGTGGAGGGACACCGAGGAGGGTGACGCCGCCATCGATGCGCTGGCCCATCTCGCCGGCCGCTCCTGGCGCGGCACCGAATGGTCCTGGGACGGCCCCCGGGCGATCCTCAGCGTGCTGGTCGCCCCGGGCAGCTCGGCCTCCGGCCTGCGTCTGGCCATCGCCGACGCACCGCCCGAAGGGGCCGCCATCGAGCTCACCTTCGACGGCGCGGTAGCCGACTGCCGGCCGGTGCGCTCCGGAGAGACGGTGGAGATCTCCTCGGCGGTCGCCCCCGGCCTTCACCGCCTGACGCTGCGCACCCTCGCGGGAGGCCAGGTCTGGCCCGGTTCGGTGGAGCTGGCCGGCCCGTCCGACGGCAGTTGACGCCGCCGCGGTGTCCGTGCCGCGGCCGCCGCCCCCAGCACCACGACCAGCACGAGTGCGTTGGCCGGCATGGTCAGGCCGAAATCGACCAGCTCGTGTAGCCCGACCGCCACCAGAGCCCCCAGGCCGGCGAGCAGGGCCGCGCGCTCCTCGGTATGGCGCACCCGCAGCAGGCGCCCCACCAGGCGGAGCGCCAACGCGCCGACCCCGACGACCAGCAGGGCGAGGCCGGCGACTCCGGTGGTGGCGAGCAGCTCCAAAGGGTCGCTGTGGGCGTGCCACCAGGTCAGCCCGAGATCCGGTCCGTCCGCCAGGGGATAGGCCTCGAGGAACGTCCCCAGGCCGGTTCCGGTCCAGGGGAACCGCCCCCACAGGTGCCACGTCGCCCGACCGACCGCCACCCGCACGTCGGAGCCCAGGTCGTAGCTGGCGTTGACCGTGAAACGGGAGAACCCGGCCTCGCCGCCGGTCATCAGCACCGCGCCGACGCCCACCGCCAGGACGAGGGCCACCGCCGCGGCCACCCATCCGACGGCCGCCAGCCACCCGCGGAGGCGCTTCCGGGGCGCCCGGTCGGAGTGCCGAGAGTGTCCGGACCGCCCCGGGTGTGGGGAGCGCCGCAGCCCGATCATCGCCAGCGCCGCCCCCTGGGTCACCAGCCCGGCGACCGCCGCCAGCAGACCGGCCCGCGACCCGCTGAAGGCCAGGGCGACGAACAGAGTCAGCCAGACCAGGGCCGGCGGGGCGACCAGCGCGAGCCGGCGCTCGGCCGACGGCTCGCGCCGCGCTCGCGTCAACCCCCACCACCCCCAGGCGAACGCGATCGCCAGGGCCATCTCGAGCAGCAGGGCGAAATGGTTCGGGTTGACGTAGGTTCCGCGCAGGCGCTCGCTGCCCGGGATCGGCACGCCCCAGAGGGTCGGGCTCCGGGCGAGCCAGCGCGGCGCGCCGTAGAGCACCTGGGCGAGCGCCACCGTGACCACCGAGGCGCCCAGCACGCGGCGGCCCAGACGACCGCGCCCGGCCAGCGCCGCCGCCGCCAGCGCCGCGGCCAGGCAGGCCACAAGCAGGGCCGTGCGCCGGCTGACCGCCGGCGCCAGGCTCAGCGGCACGCTCCCCTGACTCGATGAAGTGCCGGACGAAACGCCGGATGAAGCGCCTTCGGCGAACCCTTCCCCCGCCAGCGCCGCCGACGCGTCTCCGGCCAGGCGGGCGTGCTCGGGCGACAGGGCGCCGGCCACCGTGACCGGCCAGGAGACGGCCTGCAGCACACCGAGCCCGGCCAACACGGCGAGGGCCGCCACGGGAACCGCTACCGGGCGCAGCGACGGCCACAACGGTCGCGTCGAGCGGCCCATCCCCACGCGGGCGACGAGCGCCACCGCCAGCGACAGGGCGCCGAGGGCGGCGACCACACCGGCGGCCCAGGGCACGACGCTGCCGAACGGCCAGGGCGCCCACCAGAGGGCCGCGCCCAGCAGTCCGGCGGGCACGACATGCCGTATGATCGACCGGCCCGAAACGCCACGACCGAGCTCCACCGCGGCGTGCCCGGGGCCGGAGCCACCGGCCCCGAGAGAGTACGATCGCGGCGCGCTCACGGGGGGAGAATGCGCCTGGAACGAGATCTGATCCGAAAGACCCTGGTCATCGCTTTCGCCGCCGCCCTGGGGACGGCCGGCGCCGTATATGGACAGTTTGCGCAGTATACGCAACCGGGCACCCCGACCCCTGGTGGCAACAACGTCACGCGCGAAGACCTCGCGGAGGCCGTGGCCAACGCCCGCTGGCACCTCGGCGGGCTGCGGGTCGACCCCTGGGCCGCGCTGCGCAACGTCTCCTGGGTCAAGAACCCGGCCGGGCAGCCCGACTCCGCCTCCGGGGCGGACTCGGACGTCAACGCCGTCGGCGGCGCCGGCCTGCGGGCCTACCTGCCCACCGGCCCGGACGTCACCTGGGCCGCCTATGCCCTGCCCGAGTACGTCTGGTGGGACAAGCAGACCGACCGCAACCGCCTCAACGGACGCTACGGCGCCGGCGTCTTCGCCTACTTCAACCGGCTCTCGTTCCAGGCCTCCGGGACCCTCGCCGAGCAGCTCGGCATCATCACCTCCGAGTTTCCGGAGCTGGCCAACTCCCGGCGCGCCGAGGGGTCGGTGGGCTCGACCCTGAAGCTCGGCTTCTCGACCGGGCTGTTCGCCGAGGTCTCGACCGCCAAGACCGAGAACCTGCTGGACAAGACGGAGCGCGAGAGCGGCCCCCAGCTCCAGCTCCTGAACCGCGACGAGCGCCGCTTGCGCACCGGTCTGACCTACGAGCCCCGCCCCCGCTGGCAGCTCCGGGCGGGCGTCGAATGGACCGAGGCCAAGTTCGACGCCGACTCGCGGGACCTCTCCAACACCGGCACGGCGCCGCTGTTCGGCATCCGGTACCAGGGGCCGAAGGTGACCGCCTCGGTCGAGGCCCAGCGGCGCAAGCTGGAGGCCGCGGACGGCTCGGAGTTCGTCGACACCGACGTCACCACCTACTCGGGCGAGCTCCTCGCCAAGGGCACCCGACTGTCGGTCTCGGTCTACGGCCGGCGGACCCTCTCCTTCGCGCTGGCGGACGACTACACCCATTTCCAGACCGATCTCGTCGGCGTCACCGCATCGGCCGACCTGGGGCGCCGGACGACGTTCCAGGTGTTCGCCGAGACCGGCCAGGAGGACTTCGAGCCCGCGCGCCCGGGTGTCCCGAGCCGCCAGGACGACGTCAACTCCTACGGCGGCGAGCTGACCATGACCCTGTGGCGCTCGGCGCGGCTCCACCTGGGCGGCTCCGAGAGCACGTTCGACTCCAACCTGCCGGGCCTGGATCGGACCCTGACCACGGTCCGGGCCGGCATCAGCTTCGGCATCGGCGGTGAGAGTCCCTGGGTGTAACCGGGCGGCCTTTCGGGGGAAACGGGGCACCCCCACCAGCGAGCCCCGTCGGACGAGTAGAGAGCGGCGGCTCCGGGAAGGGCTCGGAACCGTGGTGGACGGGGTGCGCCACGGTGAGCTAACATGTTCCGGATGTGCAGGATACGTAGCAATGCCTCTATCTCTGCGAGCGCTACGGAGCCCCGGATCGCCCGGACCCTGGCGATCGTCCTGGGGCTCCTCGCGTTTCTGCCGGTCGTAGCGTCCGCCCAGCGGCCGAGCACGCCGCCCCGGACCGGCGCCGCCGCCCAACCCTCCCAGGGCACGCCGTCCGACCGCAGCAGCGAGTACCACATCGGGCCGCGCGACCTGGTCGCCATCCGCGTCTTCGAGGAGCCGGAGCTCAACGTCGACGTGCGGGTCAACGAAGACGGCAGCATCCGCCTACCCCTGGTCGGCAACGTCCCGGCCGAAGGCCTGACGGAGAACGAGCTCGCCGCCAAGCTCAAGAAGATCCTGGAGTCCGACCTGCTCCAGCGGGCCTCGGTGTCGGTCGAGGTCACCGAGTTCCGGTCGCGGCCGATCTCGGTGCTCGGCGCCGTGCGCCAGCCCGGCAGTCTCAACTTCTCCGGCCGCCTGACCCTGCTCGAGGCGCTCACCGCCGCCGGCGGCCTGGCGGAGAACCACGGCGACTCGGTGTACGTCCTGCGCCGCGCCACCAACGGCCTCACCGACCAGGTCTCGATCTCGATCAACGACCTGCTGGTGCGGGCCGACCCGGACGTCAACATCCCGATCTTCGCCAACGACCTGATCAACGTGCCGGCGGCGGTCGAGGTGACGGTCTACTGCCTGGGCGAGGTCACCACCCCCGGCGCCCTCACCTTCCAGAGCACCGAGCACATCACCCTGCTCGCCGCCATCGCCCGCGCCGGGGGCCTGACCGACCGGGCGTCGAAGAAGATCCTGATCCGCCGCCAGAGCACGTCGGGCGAGCCGCAGGAGGTCTGGGTGAGCTACAAGCAGATCATCGCCGGCCACGAGCCGGACCCCGACCTCCACCAGGGAGACGTGGTGATCGTCAAGGAGTCGTTCTTTTGAAGCCGCTCGGTCCGCTGACCCCGCCCCCCTTCCCCGACGGCCCGGAGGTCGTCAGCGCGTCGCCGGCGCGCCAGCCGGAGGAGCCGGAGTTCCACCTCTCCGACTACCTGCAGAAGATCGCCCGCCGCTGGAAGCTGGTGGTCGCGATGGTGCTGGTGTGCGTGGCCGGCGCTTCGGTCAAGTACGCCATGACGCCGAAGGAGTTCCGGGCGACCGCCCGCATCCAGATCGAGCGCAAGAGCCTGTCGCCGATCGGCGGCAGCCAGAACCCGTGGCTCGAGAACTGGTGGAACATGGAGTACTACCCCACCCAGTACAAGCTGCTCGAGAGCCGCGGCCTGGCCGAGCGGGTGGTGGTCGACCTGGGGCTGGCCGACGACGCCTACTTCAACCCGGGCGGTGAGGCGATCTCCAAGGCCTCGGCCGACGACCTCGACCCGGAGGGCGCCGACGCCGTGGTGCTCGGCCACCTGGCCGCCCGGCTGCTCGGCGGGCTCCAGGTCGAGCCGGTGCGCAACACCCAGCTCGTCGACATCTCCTACCAGGCCTCCTCGCCCGAGTTCGCGTCGCGGGTGGCCAACGGCTTCGCCGACGCGTTCATCGACTGGGGGATCTCCACCCGCACCACCACCGCCGGGCGCGCCTCGTCGTTCCTCGCCTCTCAGATCGACGCATTGAAGCGGGAGATCCAGGACAAGGAGTCCAAGCTCCAGAGCTTCAGCCGCCAGAGCGACCTCATCTCCCTCGACCGGGACTCGAACGTCGTCCTCCAGCGCCTCCAGGCCCTCAATACCGACTACACCGAGGCCAAGGCCGACCGGATCAAGAAGGAGGCACGGTACAAGGAGCTGCTCGAGAGCCCGAGCAAGGACGTGGCCGACACCTACTCGGACGGCACCATCGGCGACCTGATGCGCGACCAGCTCAAGCTGGAGCGGGAGTACGAGACCAAGCTCCAGACCTACAAGCCCGAATGGCCGGCGATGGTCGAGCTACAGGCCGAGATCGAGCAGGGACGGGAGAACGTCAACAAGGCGATCTCGGAAAACGTCGAGAGCGCCCGCCAGGCCGCCTACGCCGACTACCAGACGGCGCTGCGCCAGGAGAAGACCCTCTCGAAGGAGATCGAGCAGGCCAAGAGCGAGCTGCTCGACCAGAGCTCCGACGCGGTCGAGCTGACCAACCTCCAGGTGGAGATCTCGAGCAGCCGGGACCTGCTCGACAAGCTGCTCCGCCAGCAGTCGGAGACCGAGGTGGCGGCGCGCCTCCAGGGCACCCGGGAGTCGAACATCCGGATCATCGACCGGGCCCTGGTCCCCGGCGGCCCGTTCCGGCCGTCGCTGCGCCAGAACGTCACCATGGGCCTCGGGCTCGGCCTGATGCTCGGCCTGGGCTGCGTCTTCCTGCTCGAGTACATGGACCGGACGATCAAGACGCCGGAGGAGGTCGAGCGGCGGCTGGGGGTCGCCAACCTGGCCGTGATTCCGGACGTCGGGTCCGCGTCCGGCCGGGTGTACGGCTCCGCCGGCTACGGCTACGGGTACGGCCGGGGCGTCCGCAAGAAGCGCGGCAAGCTCTCCGGCGTGCGCAAGGCCGGGGATCGTAAGGACGGGACCTCGCCGCTGGACCACATCGAGCTGGTGCCCCACGAGCGCCCGCGGCTGTCGGTCTCCGAGGCCTATCGCGGGCTGCGCACGGCGCTGCTCCTGTCGAGCGCCCAGGAGCTCAAGGTGGTGGCGCTCACCTCCGCCGGCTCCGGCGAGGGCAAGACCGCCACCTCCACCAACCTGGCGGTGGTCATGGCCCAGCTCGGCCGCCGGGTGCTGCTGATCGACGGCGACCTGCGCAAGCCGCGCCTGCACGAGGTCTTCCGGATCTCGAACCGGACCGGCCTGGTCAACGTGCTGGCCGGCGGCGACGACCCGAGCGAGGTGCTCGCCACCGTCGGCGTACCCAACCTGAACATCATCACGTCCGGCCCGATCCCGCCGAACCCGTCCGAGCTGCTGTCCTCCGACCGCATGCGCGAGCTGCTCCGCCGCGCCCGCGGCCGCTTCGACTTCGTCATCGTCGACACGCCGCCGGTGCTGGCGGTGACCGACGCCACGATCATCGGCTCGATGACCGACGGCGTGGTGCTCTGCCTGCGCGCCGGCAAGGTGCTGCGCGAGGACGCCCGCACCTGCCGCGACCGGCTGGTGATGGCCGACGTCAAGGTTCTCGGCTCGGTGCTCAACCGGCACCGGGAAGGCTCGTCCTCCGGTCGCAAGTACTACTACTACGAGGCGTACTCCCAGGACGAAGAGGAGCACGGCTCGGCGGCCTGATGATCGATCTCCACATCCACCTGCTGCCGGGGATCGACGACGGCCCCGAGTCCCTCGACGCCGCCGCCGCCATGTGCCGGCGGGCGGCCGACGACGGCTGCACCGACCTGGTGGCGACACCGCACCAGCGCCACGACCTGTGGTGGAACGACGACCTGGACCGGCTGAGGACCCTGGCGCACCAGCTCCAGGAGGCGGTCGACCAGCGGGCGGACCAGGAGACGGGCGGCGATCCCGGAAGTGGGCCGCGCATCCACCTGGGGGCCGAGATCCGGGTCGGCGACGGGCTGTTGGAGGCGATCGACCGGGGCGCGGAGGGCGGCATCCAGCCCCTCGCCGGCTCCCGCTACCTGCTGACCGAGTTCAGCCGCTTCGTCCCCGAGCCCGATCCGGTCGGCCTGGTTCACGAGCTGGCGGTCGCCGGCCGGGTGCCGGTCCTCGCCCACCTGGAGGAGATCCGCTGGCTGGTGGACGACCTGGAGACGGTGGGCCACATGGTCTCCCTCGGGGCGACGATCCAGGTCACCGGCGCGAGCCTCACCGGCGTCTACGGCCGGCCGCGCCAGGAGCGGGCCCGGCGCCTCCTCGATGCCGGTCTGGTCCATTTCCTGGCCAGCGACGCCCACAACCTGGACCAACGTCCGCCGGGGTTGAGCGCCGCGCGCCGGGAGGTCGCCCTTCGGTGGGGCGAGTCCGTGGCGACGCTGCTGACCGAGACCAACCCCCGCGCCGTGATCGAAGACCAGCCCCTGCCGTCGCCCGACGAGACCCTGCTCGAAAGCCGGATCCCCTGACCCGATGGACACGATGGACACGATGAAACACCCCGCCCCCCCCTCCCGCCCCGACTCCGGTCGCGGCCCCGTCCGCGCGCTGCCGCTGGTCCTGATCGTGCTGGCCCTCGTCCCGGCGCTCCTGCCCCTGGCCACCGGGTCCGCCCGGGCGGCCCACCCCCACTACCTGCGGCTGCTGCGCCAGGGCACCTTCGCCCTCGAGCGCGGCGAGGCGGCGGCGGCGGTGCGGGACCTGCGCCTGGCCTGTTTCGGCTTCCTCGACGAACCCCCGTTGCTGGCCCAGTGCCTGGTCCGCCTCGGTCTGGCCCAGGCGGACACCGGCGACGACGAGGGTTTCCGCGAGACCTTCCGCCGGGTGGTCGAGATCGAGGAACGCTTCGGCGCCTATAAGGTGGCGGACGTCTCCCCCGAGGAGCGCACCGATTTCGAGGCCGAGATCGCCGCCCGCATCCCCCAGAAGGCCCTCGAGTACAGCTCGGTGTTCGCCCGCCTGGCCACCCAGCCGGAGGCGGATCAGGCCGGGGAAGCGGGGGATGCCCAGACTCCCGAAGGGGAAGAGAAGGGTGGCGACGGCGGAGATACGACCCGGCGGGGATCGACCGGCCGGCCGGCCACGACCGGCCCGCCGCCGGGCCCCCGGACGGCCGGCACGACCGACACCGACCGGGACGCACCATCGTCCGGGAGCCGACCCCGGCCTCGCTCGGAGAGCCGCGCGGACACCGACCGGAACGCGGCGGCGACGACCCCGGAGACCCCGCTGTCGGCGGCCGATCGGCAGGACCTGGACCGCGCCCGCCGGCTGCTCGCCGCCGCCAGCCGGCGCAGCGACCTCGACGAGCCGCTGACGCTCGCGCGGCGGATCGCGGACGCCAACCCCGGCTCCCGCGAGGCCCAGCACCTGGCGGCGGTGATCGCCTACCGCGCCTCGCGCTGGCAGGAGGCGGTCCGCTACTTCCAGCGCGGCGGCGATCCGGGAACCGACAACGCCGAGAGTCTGTTCTACTACGCGGTCTCGCTCTACGAGTCCGGTGACACCGAAGCCGCGGCGGACGCCCTGCGTCGCTGCCTGCCCCATCTCGAAGCGACCCCGTTCGTCAAGCGGTACCGGGATCGCATCCTCGGACCGGACGACGACGCCGGCCGGTCCGGAGGCGCTGGGATACAATGACCCCCCAGGAGGAAACCCCGATGCACCGATTCGCGACGACCGTCCGCACCCGCTCCGGCGTGCGCTCCCTCTTCGAGCGGATTCTGTCGACCCGGCCGCTCCGCCGGATCGCCCCGGTCGCCGTCCTGCTTCTCGTCGCCCCGCTGGCCCTGAGCGTCGCCGCCCAGGGGCAGGTCCAGGTCACGGCCGTGAAGACGCCCTGCGTCCCCAACAACGACAACGGCCTGATCCGCGCGACGGTGCAAAACCCTCCGGGCGGCACCGAGACCCGGCTCTACTTCCGCTGGGACGGCCACGGTGACTTCTACTACGTGGTCATGGAGGCGCTGCCGGACGGCACCTGGTGGGCCACCCCGCCGAAGCCGACGGACCAGAACAAGCAGATCGAGTACTACGCTGCCGTGGTCGACGCCGACGAGACGGTGGTGGGGCGCTCCGACACCCTCAAGACCGACGTCACGAGCGACTGCCCGGTGGTCCTGGACGACGTCCAGCGCGGCTACGCCGAGAACCTGATCGTCGGCGAGACCACCGAAGACCAGACCGGCGAAGAGGTCATGGGGTTCCTGTGCGACGGGATCATCTCGCGCATCGGCTCGAACGGCGTGCTGCGGGCCGACAGCATCTGCCGCCGGTGCATCGTCGCCTGGTGGGACAAGCCGGAGGCGCTGGTGCCGGCGGCGGTGCTGCTGGGCGGTGGGACGGTGATCACCGACATCGAAGCCTCGCCGTCGCGGCCGTAAGAACGGATGAGCTCCCCTTCCCTCCTTCCGGGGGGAAGAGGACGCCCCCACCCGGGCCGCACAGGCGGGCGAGGCACAGCCGTTTTGCAATCCCTGACGGGACCTGCGATACTCGGCCGCCGGTGGTGGGAGGCGTGTGCCTTCCGCCCCTTCCCTCTATGGCCGCGCCGCGTATCTCCGGCAGGTCGGCCGTAGAGCCGAGTCCCCGCGCCGCTGCCTGACCGCCGCCCGGGGCCCCGCCGAAATCCCGAACCCCAAAACCCCGCTCAAGCCCCGCTGAAGCGAAACCACCTGGGAGCTGTCGACCCGATGACTGCGTCTCCATCCGAACCGCTGCCGTTCCGCGACCCGGCCTCCGCCGGTCAAGCCACCTCCGAAGACCACCTGATCACCCCTCACGGCGGCAAGCTCGTCGACCTGATGGTCGACGCCGACCGTACGGCTAAGCTCAAGACCCTCTCCCGCGACTGGCCGTCGTGGGACCTGACGCCGCGCCAGCTCTGCGACCTCGAGCTGATCTTGAACGGCGGCTTCTCGCCGCTGACCGGCTTCATGACCCGCGCCGACTTCGACTCGGTCGCGGAGTCGATGCGCCTGGCCGACGGCACCCTGTGGCCGATGCCGATCCTCCTCGACGTCACCGACGAGGTGGCCGAGGGCCTGTCCGAGGGCGGCAAGCTGGCCCTGCGCGACGAGGAAGGCGTGATGCTCGCCGTCCTCCATGTCGAGGACAAGTGGACGATCGACCGGGAAGCCATGGCCCAGTCGGTCTTCGGTACCACCGACCAGACCCACCCGGGCGTCGCCCACATCTTCCAGCGCACCCACAACGTGGCCGTCGGCGGCCGGCTCGAGGGGCTGCAGCTCCCGTCCCACTACGACTTCCGGACGCTCCGCCGCACCCCGCGTGAGCTGCGGGCCCGCTTCGCCAAGCTGGGCTGGAACAAGATCGTCGCCTTCCAGACCAGGAACCCCATGCACCGGGCCCACTTCGAGCTCACCCTGCGGGCCGCCCGCGACCTCGAGGCGAACCTGCTGATCCACCCAGTCGTCGGCATGACCAAGCCGGGCGACGTGGACCACTACACCCGGGTGCGCTGCTACCAGGCGCTGCTCGAGCACTACCCCCTGCAGACGGTCGACCTCTCGCTGCTGCCGCTCGCCATGCGCATGGGCGGCCCGCGCGAGGCGCTCTGGCACGCCATCATCCGCAAGAACTACGGCTGCACCCACCTGGTGGTCGGCCGCGACCACGCCGGCCCGGGCAACGACGCCAACGGCAAGCCGTTCTACGGCCCGTACGACGCCCAGGAGCTGTTCAAGAAGCACGAGGAAGAGCTCGGGGTCGAGATGGTGCCGTTCAAGCTGATGGTCTACCTCGAGGACGACGACACCTACATGCCGATCGACGAGGTGCCCGAGGGCAAGAAGACCCTGTCGATCTCCGGCACCGAGCTGCGCGCCCGCCTCGCCGACGGCCGCGAGATCCCGGAGTGGTTCACCTTCCCCGAGGTGGCGGAGGAGCTGCGCCGGACCCATCCGCCGCGCTCGAAGCAGGGCTTCACGGTCTTCTTCACCGGCCTCTCGGGCGCCGGCAAGTCGACCCTGGCCAACGTACTGCTGGTCAAGCTGCTCGAGATGGGCGGCCGGCCGGTGACGCTGCTCGACGGCGACATCGTGCGCAAGAACCTCTCCTCGGAGCTCGGCTTCTCGAAGGAGCACCGGGACATCAACATCCGCCGCATCGGCTTCGTGGCATCGGAGATCACCAAGAACGGCGGCATCGCCCTGTGCGCCCCGATCGCCCCGTACGAGAAGGTGCGCAAGGAGGTCCGCGAGCTGGTCTCCTCCGGCGGCGGCTTCGTCCTGGTCCACGTCTCGACGCCGCTCGAGGTGTGCGAGGACCGCGACCGCAAGGGCCTCTACGCCAAGGCGCGCGAGGGCATCATCAAGGAGTTCACCGGCATCTCGGACCCGTACGAGGCGCCCAAGGACCCGGAGATGTTCCTCGACACCTCGGACATGTCGCCCGAGGAAGCGGTGCAGAAGATCATCCTGTACCTGGAGAAGCAGGGGTACATCGGCATCAACCCGTAACGCGGGCGCGTTAGGGGTTCGCCCCCCTGAACCCTCGATCCCTTTCCCCCCGCGCGGGGGGAAAGGGACACCCCCTCCCTCCCCCCGATTCCGTAGAATGGCGGTTCCCCCGGCCGGGCCGCGACCGGCGCGGTGCGCGAGCCGTGGGCTACCTGTACTGTCCGCGTCCCGGAACGTACGGCTCATCCGCCAGATGATCACTCCATGCCCGAACGCCGCGATCTGATCCTCGTCACCGCCGGGCTCGGCCTCGATGGCGGCGGGCGGGCGGTGGTCGGGCGGTTGCTGGCGCGGGCCGGGGCCGAGTGGGCGGCGGCGGCCGGCGTCGGTTTCCGGGTGCTCGACCTGGGCGACGGGGCGCCGGAGCCGTTGGCAGCGGAGCTCCGGGAGCGCGGCGCGCGGGTCTGGACGGCCGGTGGCAGCCGGGCCCGGCTGGCGCGCGCGGCCTGGGGGGCACAGATCGCCTCACGCCCCTCCCGGCGGCCGGCGCTGCTGTTCGACCTGCTCGGCCTCGCCCGGCTCCAGGCGGTGCTGCCGCCGGGGTGGCGCTCGCCCTACCTCTTGACTCTCTACGGCATCGAGATCTGGCGCCCCCTCGACCCGTTCCGCCAGCGGGCGATCCACCAGGCGAACGTCCGGTGCGCCATCTCCCGCGCCGCCCTCGACCGGGCGGCGCCGTTCCTGCCGGTCCCGTGCGACGAGGTCGACCTGCTGCCCCTGGCGCTCGAGGAGCGTGCGCCCGCCGGATCGGCCCATTCGGCCGGGTCGCCCGACTCGACCGGGTCGGCAGAGCGGGACGCCCGGTCGAGGGCGGCGCGGGCGGGGGAGGGGTTCGTCCTGATCGTCGGACGCATGGGGTCGACGGAGCGCTACAAGGGGCACGACGAGCTGCTCGAGGCGCTGCCGGCCGTCGCCCGCGCCGTGCCGGGGGCGCGCCTGGTGATCGCCGGCGGCGGCGACGACCGGCCGCGGCTCGAGGCCAGGGCGGCGGAGATCGGCGTCGCCGGCCGGACGCACTTCACCGGCTTCGTCTCCGAGGCGGCCCTGGCGGAGCTCTACCGCCGGGCCGCCGTCTTCGCCATGCCGAGCCGCGGCGAAGGGTTCGGGCTGGTCTACCTCGAGGCGATGCGCGCCGGCCTGCCGGTCGTGGCCCTGGACGGGACGGCCGCGGCCGAGATCGTCGTGCCGGGGGAGACCGGGCTGCTGGTCCCGCCGGACGATCCGGTCCGGGCGCTCGCGGAGGCCCTGAGCGACCTGCTGGGCGACCCGGCACGGGCCCGGGCGTTGGGCGCCGCCGGCCACGAGCGCTGGCTGCGGTGCTTCTCCGCGGAGCGCTTCCGCGAGGGCCTGTTCCACCACCTCGACACGCTCACGCGACCGGGCGACGGCAAGCCGGCCTGAACCGATGTGCGGCATCAACGGCATCCTGCGGCTCTCTCCCGACGCCCCGCCCGTCGACCGGGAGGAGCTCCTCCGCACCCGCGACGCCCTCGCCCATCGGGGACCCGACGGGGCCGGGCTGTGGCTCGACCCCGCCGGCCGTCTCGGCCTCGGCCACCGGCGCCTGGCGATCCTCGACCTCTCGGCGGCCGCGGCCCAGCCGATGGCAAGCGCGGACGGCCGCTACCGGATCGTCTTCAACGGCGAGATCTACAACTTCCGCGCCCTGCGCACCGAGCTCGAGGAGGACGGCTACGAAGTCCGCTCGACCGGCGACACGGAGGTCGTCCTCGCCCTCTACGCCCGCCACGGACCGGCGGCGTTCGAGCGCCTGCGGGGCATGTACGCCCTGGCGCTCTGGGACGAGGAGGCCGGCTCCCTGGTGCTGGCGCGCGACCCGTTCGGCATCAAGCCGCTCTACTACGCCCACGACCGGCAAGCCGGAGTGCTCCGCTTCGCCTCCCAGGTCCGGGCGCTCGACGCCTCCGGCGCGGTGTCCGGCGCGGTCGACCCGGTCGGCCTCGCCGGCTTCCTGCTCTGGGGGAGCGTCCCCGAGCCCGGGACGATCCGCCGCGCGGTCCGCGCCCTGCCGGCGGGGAGCTGGCTCCGCGTCCGGACGGGCGGCGACGGCTCCGGGGCTTCAGCCGGGGCTCTCGGCGACCCGCAGCCGATCCGGCCCCGTGTGGACGCCCCTGCCAGCCGCGACTGGCCCGAGGCGATCGACGACTCCCTCCGCGCCCACCTGGTCTCCGACGTGCCGGTGGCGGTCTTCCTCTCCTCCGGCCTCGACTCGGCGACCCTGGCGGCCCTCGCCACGCGCCACCTGCCGGAGCCGCCGACCACTTTCACCGTGCGCTTCGAGCCGACCCTCGGAACCGACCACGACGAAGGCCCCCTGGCGGCCGAGACGGCGCGCCTCCTCGGCACCCGGCACGTCGAGCGGATCGTCGGGCAGGGCGACTTCCACGCTCTCTGGGACGACGCCCTCGCGGCGATGGACCAGCCGTCGATCGACGGGTTCAACACCTACGTGGTCAGCCACGCGGCTGCTGCCGCCGGCCTCAAGGTGGTGCTCTCCGGCCTCGGCGGCGACGAGCTCCTGGGGAGCTATCCGTCGTTCACCGACGTGCCCCGCATCGCGCGCCTCGGACGGCTCGCCCGGCCGTTCGCCCGGCTGCCCGGCGCCCGACCGGCCTGGGCGGCCCTGGCCCGGCGCCTGCGGCCGGGCAGCCCCAAGCTGGCGGGCCTGCCCGGGCTGCTGGCCCGCGGCGGCGGTCTCCCCGCCGCCTACGTACTACGCCGCGGCCTCTTCCTGCCGGAGGAGCTGCCCGCCCTCCTCGGGGCCGAGACTGCCCGCGAGGCTCTCACCGCCTGCGACCCGGTCGACGCCGCCCGCCGGGCCCTCGCGAACCCGGCGGGCCCGGCCGCCGACGACGGCCGGACGTCCCCCTGGGACGCCGTCCAGACGCTCGAAACCTCCCTCTACCTGCGCAACCAGCTCCTCCGGGACTCCGACTGGGCCTCCATGGCCCACTCGCTGGAGCTGCGGGTTCCGTTCGTCGACGCCTGGCTCCGCGGAGAGCTCTCCGGCGACGCCCGCCGGCTGGCCCGCACCAGCTCCAAGGCCGCGCTGCTCCGCCGGGTCGCCCCCGAGCTGCCGGCCGCGCTCTGGGCACGGCCCAAGACCGGGTTCTACGTCCCGGTGATGGACTGGCTCGCACCCCAGGCGCCGGAGACTCGGCGCGAGGGGGTTCGGAGCGCGCGCCGGGGCCTGGGCCGGGACGCGCGCCGCCTGGCGCTGGCGGTCCTCGCCGCACGGGGAATCGACCTGACGGCGCCGGACGAGCACGCCGTCGCCAGGGGGCGAACGCCCGGCCGGTAGGGTAAGATCGCCTGCTCCATCCGAGGGAGAACAGGGCCTTGCGGCGCCCCACCAGACGACCATGTCCGAGACCTTCCAGTTCCTGCGCTTCCTCCTGGGACTGCGCGACGCTCGGACGTCTTTGACCGCCGCGGAGCTCGACCTCATCGGGTCGGTCGCCGCCGGCCGGCGGACGATCGTCGAGGTCGGGGTGTACGAAGGCGCGACCAGCCGGATCCTGTGCCGCTCGATGCACCCGGAGGGGGTGCTCAACCTGGTCGACCCGTACGAGCCCGCGCTCAAGATCGAGCGCCTCCTGGGCTTCTCGTGCAGCCGCCTGATCGCCCGGCGGACGGTACGGCCCTGGGCGCAGCGAACCCGGTTCGTCCGGCGAACGTCGCTGGCGGCGGCAGAGCTGCCGTTCGGCGCGCCGATCGACCTCGTGTTCATCGATGCCGACCACTCCTACGACGCGGTCCGGAACGACTTCCTCGCCTGGGCGCCGAAGCTCGCCGCCGACGGCCTGATCGCCCTCCACGACAGCCGGGTCTGTGACGCCCGTCCCGACCTCGGACCCTCGGCCGGGCCGGTGCGCCTGTCGGCCGAGATCGCCGCCGGACAGTTCGAAGGGTGGAGGCTCGTCGACACGGTCGACTCGCTGTCGGTCATCGGTCGCCCTCCCGCCCCCCATGCCCCACCGAGCGCGTCTCCGTGAAACCACCCGGCCCCGACCCCACGCCCCCGACCTCCGATCGGGCCGCCGCCCGGGCCGACCAGGCCGATCCGACCGCCGGGACCGGCCGGGCCGGAGCCCTCCGGGAGCGCCTGGCGTTTCGCCTGCTTCAGTGGACCAAGATCTTCTCGGCGTACTTTTCCGCCCAGACGGTGGCCCAGCTCCTGGGCATCGGCGCCGGCCTGCTGTTCATCAACTTCATGCCGGTGCAGGAGTTCGCCCTCTACACCTTGGCGTTTTCGGTCGTCTCCTTCTTCCATTTCGTCACCGACCTGGGCTCCACCAGCTCGCTGGTCTACTTCCGGCGGCGGGCGATCGAGCAGGGCGAAGACTTCGGCGCCTACGTCGCGGCCGTCCTGTCGATGCGCCGCTGGCTGTTCCTGCTGGCGGGGACGGGGGTGCTGGTCGGCTTCCCGCTGTTCGCCGCCGACCGGGGCTTCTCGCTCGGCGACGTCCTGGCGTCTACGGCCGCGGTCGTGCTCACGGTCTGGTTCCAGCTCGTCTCGTCGATCCGCCTGCTGGTACTCCGGCTGGAGGACCGTTACGCCCGCTCCTACTGGGCCGAGCTGGCCGGCGGCGTCGTCCGCCTCTCCCTGGCGGGCGGCCTGGTCGCCCTCTCGCTGCTGCGCGCCTGGCTGGGCATCCTCACCGCCGCCGCCGCGTCGGCCACGGTGTCGATCCGGGCGGGGCGGCAGGTGCCGACGACCGTCGACGGCCGCGACCTCACCCCCGAGCGCCGTCGGCTGGTCCGCTACCTGCTGCCGACCCTGCCCAGCTCGCTCTACTTCTCGATCCAGGGGCCGTTGATCGTCTGGCTGGCCGCCGTCTTCGGCCGAACCGAGAACATCGCCGAGGTCGGCGCCCTGGCCCGTCTGGGGATGGTCGTCGGCCTGTTCTCCGGCCTCATCGGCACGGTCTTCATGCCGCGGCTCGCCGCGGTCACCGACGAGCGGATCTACCTGCGCCGGTACCTCCAGTTCGGCGCCTTCCTCGGCCTGGTCGCCGGCGCCCTGCTGGCGGCGGCGCTGGTGGTCCCGGAGCTCTTCCTGTTCGTGCTCGGCCCCAGCTACTCGGGCCTTCACCGCGAGCTCGTCCTCATTGTCGCTGGCTCCGGGCTGACGCTGCTGGGGGGCTACGCGGTCGCCATCAACCTCGCCCGGTCGTGGAACCGGTGGCAGGGCGCCGCGGTCGGCGTGCTGGTCGTCGCCCAGGCGCTGATGGTCGCCTTCCTGCCCCTGGGAACCACCGCCGGGGTGCTAACCTTCAATCTGCTGACCGCCTCGGTCGGCCTGGTGACCCAGGTGACGTTGAACCTCCTGGGCTTCTACCGTCCCCACTGGGTCCGATGGACATGAACGCCGGGCGGCCCCTCGTCTGCCACCTGAGCCCGACCCATTTCGGTCGTGCCGGGGGCGTGGTCGGCGGGGGCGAGCGGTTCGCCGAGGAGCTGGCCCGGTTCATGGCGCGGCGGGTGGAGGTCCGTCTGGTCTGCTTCGGCTCGGACGCACGGCGAGAGAGGATCTCCCCGGGGTTCGAGCGGATCATCCTGAAGGACCGCTCCCCGTTCACGGGCGTGCCGGTCTCGACCAAGCTCTTCCGTACCCTGCGCGGTGCCGACGTCATCCACTGCCACCAGTACTACGTGCTGACCACCTTCCTGGCGGCGCTCTACGGCAAGCTACGCGGCATTCCGGTCTTCGTCTCCGACCTGGGCGGCGGCTCGTGGACGCCGGCCTTCCACATCGACCAGTCGCGGCTGATCACCGCCCACCTGCCGATCTCACGCTACGCCGCGGCCCTGGTCGAGGGAGCCAACCGGTGCTCGTCGATCATCTACGGCGGCGCCGACGTCGAGCGATTCCTTCCCCGGACCGGGGCGGAGCACGACGGCTCGGTGGTCTTCCTCGGCAGGATCCTGGAGCACAAAGGGATCCACCTGCTGATCGACGGGGCCCCCGACGACGTCGACGTCCAGGTCATCGGCACGGTCTCCGACGCGAGCTATCTCGAGCGGCTGCGCCGCCTGGCCGAGGGCAAGCGGGTCCGGTTCCTCCACGGCCTGGACGATGCCGCCGTCATCGGCCGCCTGCAGAAGGCGATGGTGCTGGTCCATCCGACGCCGGTCGACGACGACGGCTCGCCGGGCGTCAACGAGCTGTTCGGCCTGGCCCTGGTCGAGGCGATGGCCTGCGGCTGCCCGGTGGTGGCCTCCGCCGTCGGCCCCCTGCCCGAGATCGTCGAGGACGGCGTCAACGGGCTGCTCGTGCCGCCCAACGACCCGGGCGCGATCGGGCGGGCGATCGAGACGCTCCGGGCGGACCCGGCCCTGTGGCAGCGCCTGTCACGAGGCGCCCTCGAAACGGCGACCGGACGGTTCACCTGGCCTCGGGTGGTCGACCGGTGCCTGGCCGCCTACGGCCTCGCCTCAGCCGCCGACTCGCCCCCGCCGCCCTCGTCACCCTCGTCGCCCCCGCAGCCCCTGCCGTCCCCGTCACCACGATCGGACCGACCGTCGCGATGAGGCTCCTCCTCGTCAGCCACGTACCGCTGCTGGCAGAGCTGGGCGCGGCGCAGGTGACCCTCAACCTGGCC
This sequence comes from uncultured Acidobacteriota bacterium, assembly GCA_963843755.1. GTDB lineage: Bacteria > Acidobacteriota > Thermoanaerobaculia > Multivoradales > DATKCC01 > CAWJLS01. Next base: position 496,090 of record CAWJLS010000002.1, on the reverse strand, counting down.
GAGGCCCTGCGCCGCCGCGGACACACGGTGGAGGCCTGGTCGCCCGGGTCTCTCGACGGCGCCCGCTGGTGGGAGCTCTGGCAGCGGCAGCGGCGCGCGATCGAAGGCCACCTGGAGCGCGCCGGACCGTTCGACGTCGTCGACCTGCCGGCCGTGTCCATCAGCCGCCGCGTCGCCTCGGCCGCACGGACGGTCGCCCGCAGCCTGCAACCCGACCTGCGCTACCGCTGGAGCACGCTGCGGAGCGAAGCCCTGCGCTGGCCGCCGTCGGCGCGGTTCCCCTTCCACGTCACCTACGACCTGACCTTCGTCGGCGCGACCATCGGCGGCTGGCAGCGGGCCGACCGGGTGCTCGCACTCGGGGTTCTCGAAGAGCGCTGGCTCCGGCGACGCTTTCCATGGCTCGCCGCCAAGATCCGGACCTACGGCTGCGCTCCGTCCGGGCTCCGCCAGCAGGAGCTGGCCACCGTCCGCCACGGCCGCACGCCACCGGTGGGCGCCGGTCTACGTTTCCTGTGGATCGGGCGCTGGACGGCCCACAAGGGGACCCGGCGACTGGTGCGCTACATCGTCCGCCGGTCGAAGACCCATCCCGACGACCGCTTCACCATCGCCGGCAGCGGCGACGAAGCGGCCCGCGGCCTGCCCGCGGACCTGCTCGAGCGCGGCACGATCCGCTGGGTTCCCCACTTCGACCGCGCACGGCTCGCCCACCTGCTCGCCGAGCACGACGTCGGTCTCTTCACCAGCCGGGTCGAGGGTTGGGGGCTGACCCTGAACGAGATGATCGAGTCCGGCATGCCGGTCTATGCAACGCCGGCCGGCGCCGCCGTGGACCTGGCCGGCTGGACCCGCGGGTGCCTCTTCCCCTTTCCGCCGCCGAACACCCTCTCGCCCCGGACGCTCCCCGCCGCCGGCGATCTCACCGCATACCTCCAGCGGTTCACCTGGGACCGGATCGCCGAACGCTACGAGTCCGACGTCCTTGACGGCCCCGAGCCGAAACGGCCGGAAGCGTCCGGACCGCCTGAACGATCCGGACGGGGAGAGGCGTCATGAGGGTGCTGCAGATCGTCCCGGGGCTCGGTCACCGGGCCGAAGGGGTCGGCGCCCACGCCCGAAGCCTGGCCACGGCCCTGGCGGAGGGCCACGGCGTCGACTGTGCCCTGCTGAGCGGCTCGCCGGGCGACGCCGCCCTCGCCCCCCCAGTCCGGTCGGTGGCCACACGTACACCGGAGGCCCTGGTCCGGGCCGTCGAAACCACGGCCGGCGGACGAGAGTCATCTCCTCTCACCGTCCTGCTCCACTACGTCAACTACGGCTACCAGCCCCGCGGCTGCCCCGACTGGCTCGCCACCGGGCTGGAGCGGTGGGCCGCCGGCGCCGGAGGACGCCGCCTGGTGACCATCTTCCACGAGGTCGTCGCGTCGGGGCCGCCGTGGCGGAGCTCGTTCTGGCTCCACCCGCTCCAGCGCCGCATCGCCGGACGGGTGGCCCGGGCCAGCGCCGCCCTGACCACCAGCCTGACGCGCTACGAGCACCTGCTGCGCCGCCTGGGCGCCACGGCACCGATCGAGGTCACGCCGGTGTTCTCGACCGTCGGTGAACCGGGCGAGGTTCCGTCCGCGTCGCAGCGGCAGCCGTGGATCGTCGTCTTCGGCGGCCCCGGCACCCGCCGCCGGGCCTACGGGCCCCAGGAGCCCGCCTTGCGAAGCGTCTGCCGGAGCCTCGGCATCCGCCGGATCGTCGACGTCGGGCCGCCGATCGACGGACTGCCGCCGTCGGTGGCCGGCGTGCCGGTCGACGCCTTGGGGATCGTGCCCGACGACGAGGTCCGCCGGGTCCTCGCCCTCGCGGTCGCCGGGTTCCTCCCCTATCCGCCGCCGTTCCTCGGCAAGTCGACCGTCTTCGCCGCGCTCTGTTGCCACGGCACGGTGCCGATCTGCGCCTGGAAGGGCGTCGGGCCGGCCCCCCCCGACGGAGGACAGCCTCCCTGGCTCCACCCGGAGTCCCTGCCGGATCTCGCCCCCGACGACCTGGCGAGCGCCTCCAGACGGGCCCGCGCCTGGTACGCTGACCACGATCTCCGTCGCCAGACGGCGCGGCTTGTCGAGCTCCTCCAGGGATGAAGATCCTCCTCTACTCTCCCGCGTTTTCTCCGAGCGTCGGCGGGCTCGAAGAGGTGGTCGAGATCGTCGCCACGGAGCTCCACCGAGCAGGGCATGCGGTGACGGTGGTGACGACGACGCCGGCGGACGGTACGGCCCGAGCAGTTCCCGTTCGGCGTGGCCCGGAGCCCGGGCCCGCTCCACCTGCTGCGGCTGGTCCGCTGGGCGACGTCTTCTTCCAGGCCAACGTGAGCCTCAAGGGCTTGTGGCCACTGCTCCTGGTGCGCAGGCCGTGGGTCGTCTCCCACAACAGTTGGTACCGCCATGCGAGCGGCCGGGTCACCTGGCGGGAGCGGCTCAAGCAGCGGGTCCTCCGCTGGGCGGCGGCCTCGATCGCCGCCAGCGAGTCGGTCGCCGAGCACCTGGAGACGCCGACGACGGTGATCGGCAACCCCTATCGGCAGGATCTCTTCTTCCCCAGGCCGGAGATCGAGCGCATGCGGCGACCTGCTGTTCGTCGGGCGCCTGGTCTCGGACAAGGGGTGCGACGTGCTGCTCGACGCCCTGGCGGAGCTGGAGGCGGAGGGCCTGCGCCCCGGCCTGACGATCGTCGGCATCGGCCCCGAGGAGGCCGCGCTCCGCGCCCGAGCCGAACGCCTCGGACTGTCGGACCGGGTCGAGCTGGCCGGCCTGGAACGCGGCGAACAGCTGGCCGAGACCTTCAACCGCCACCGTCTGCTGGTGGTGCCGTCCCGCTACGACGAGCCGTTCGGCATCGTGGCGCTCGAAGGAATGGCGTGCGGCTGCGCCGTGGTCGCGACCCGCGGTGGAGGGCTCCGGCAGGCGGTCGGTCCGGGCGGCTGGACGGTGGCCAACGGCGACCCCCACGACCTCGCCCGGACCCTGGCCGCGGCACTGCGCGGCGAGCTGCCGCCGCCGGACCCCGCGGCGGTCGCCCGGCACCTGGAGGAGCGCACCGCGCCACGGGTCGCCGCGCGCTATCTGGAGGTGTTGGAAAGAGCGGTCCGCTCCACGCCCCGGCGCGACCGTCAGGCCGATGAGGCAGGCCGATGAGCAGCCGCATCCTGTTCGTCCTGATCTGCCTGGCGGCCGGCCTGTGGGCGTTCCGCCACTGGCGCCGGACGATTCAGCTCGCCCTGGTGCTGCTGGTGGTCGAGGGCGCCCTGCGCAAGTGGGTACTGCCCGGCGCCCAGGACCTGATCTACTTCGCCAAGGACGGTCTCCTGGCAGCGGCCTATGCCGGCTTCCTGGCCTCGGACGGCTCGCGCCGGGCCCGGGGCGTCGTGCGCGATCCGCTGCTGATCGTCCTGCTCGGCTTCTCCGTCTTGATCGGCGCGATCGAGATCTTCAACCCCGACCTGCCGAACCTCCTGGTGGGCCTGCTCGGGTTCAAGGCGTACTTCCTCTACGTGCCCCTGCTCTGGGTGCTGCCGGCGTCCTTCGACAGCCGCGCGGAGCTCTGGCGCTTCCTCTACCTGTACGCCCTGCTGGCGATCCCCCTCGGCCTGCTCGCCCTGCTCCAGTTCGGCAGCCCGGCGTCGAGCGCGCTCAACACCTACGCCCGGACCGGCGGCTCCACCACGGCCGATCTCGACCTTCGGCAGCAGCTCCTACGTGCGGGTGACCTCCACCTTCTCCTACATCACCGGCTACGTCTCGTACCTGTTCGCCACGGCGTTGATGATCCTGTCGCTGCTGTCGACGATTCAGTGGCACTTCAAGCGCTACTACATCCTCTACGGCGCCTTCGGGCTGACCCTGATCGGCATGCTGGTGAGCGGCTCGCGCGCGCCGGTGCTGATGTTCGCCGTCACGTTCCCGCTCTACTGGTGGATGACCACCGGCCGGGACCGGCAGAACTTCCTGGCGATCACCCGGGTGCTGGTCGTGGTCGGCATCTTCGCCCTGGTCATGGCCTACGCCGCGGACGACATCGTCGACGCCTTCTACGGCCGCGCCGCCTCGGCCCACGACGCCAGTGGGCGCATCCTGTCGCCGTTCCTCCAGCCGTTCGAGCTGGCCGGCGACGCGGGGGTGCTCGGCTACGGCATCGGCGCCACCCACCAGGCGGCGAGCCTGCTGGTCGACACAGGCGACGAGCCGGTGAGCTGGCTGCCCGGGCTGATCGTCGAGGACGAGAGCGGCCGGGTGATGATCGAGACGGGCATCCTGGGCTTCCTCGCGGTCTACGGTCTGCGGCTCTACCTGGTGCTGGTCGCCTTCCGCATGGCCGTGCACATGCACGACCGGTTCTGCCGGTCGGTCGCCGTCGCCTGCCTGCTCTTCTTCCTGACCCACCTGCCGACCGGCATCATCTTCAACGTCACGGCCAGCCTCTACTTCTGGTTCTTCGGCGGCATGCTCTTCCTGGTCGCCCGGCTCGACCGCCAGACCGAGGCGGCGCCGGCCGTCGCCCACGGCCGGAGACCGCTGCCCGGCCGGGGCGGCCGGACGGTGCCGTCGGGTGCCGCGACCGCGTTGGTCTCCTCGGGCCCCTCCGGCCTCACGGACGGCCGATGACGGGCGCCCCGCGTCACGTGCTGGTCACCCACCCCGGGCGCCAGCACTCCCACCAGGAGGCCCTGGCGCTCGAGCGGGCGGGCAGGCTGGCCGGCTACTGGTCCGGCGTGCCGAGCGTCGCGGCGCACCTGGAGACGCTCAAGGGGCGGCTGCTCGGCCGCTTCATCCGCTACCCGCCGGTCGACCTCGACCCGGCCCGGGCGCGCTGGGCGGCCCATCCGCCGGTGCTGCGCCGGGCCGGCGACCTGCTGTTGCGCTCTGCCCTGACCGGGAGCGTGACCGGGTGGCTGGCCGACCGCGTCGACTTCGCCGCCTGCCGGGTGTTCGACCGCTGGGCGGCCGGCCGCCTGGGCACGGTCAACGCCGGCGCGGTGATCGCCTGCGAGATCTCGGCGCTCACCACCTTCCGGGAGGCTCGCCGGCGCGGCTGGGCCACCCTGCTCGACGCGCCGTCGTTCCACCATGCCGCCCAGGACCGGCTCCACGGCTTCACCGAATCGCCGGCGCTCCACCGGCGGATCGTGGCGGTCAAGGAGGCGGAGATCGAGGCCGCGGACCACATCCTGACGGTCTCGGAGCTGGCTCGCTCCACCTACCTCGACGCCGGGGTCGACCCGGACCGCGTGCACGCCGTCTCGCTGGGTGCGGACCTCGAGCTGTTCACCCCGGACGGTCCCCGGCGGCCGGACGCCCTGGGCGAGCCCCTGTTCCTGTTCGCCGGCGCCGCCATCCATCGCAAGGGGTTCGACCTGCTGCTCGACGCGTTCGCCCGGGTCCACCGCGCGGTGCCGGGGGCGCGGCTGCGCCTCGTCGGTCCGCCGGGCGATTCGTCCCCCCTGCTCGAGCGCGCGGGGGAGGGGGTCGAGGCGGTCGGCCCGGTCCCCCAGGCCGCCCTGGCTGTGGAGCTGCGCTCGGCCGACTGCCTGGTGCTGCCGTCGCGCAACGACTCCTTCGGCATGGTGGTGGCGGAGGCCCTGGCGTCGGGAACGCCGGTGATCGTCTCCACCATGGTCGGCGCCAAGGATCTGCTCCGCCCGACCGAGGGCGAGGGGGCCTGCGGCTGGACGGTGCCGGTCGAGGACGCCGAGGCCCTGGCCGAGCGCATGCTCGCCTGCGCCCGGGACCCCGAGGCGCTCCGCTCCCTGGCCGGCGCCGCCCGCCGGGCCGCGGAGACCGCCACCTGGGAGTCCTACTACCTGCGCTTCGCCGCCCTCATCGAGCGCCTGCTGCCATGATGCACCTGCTCCACGTCGTCCCCACCTACCTGCCGGCGTTGCGCCACGGCGGCCCGATCGTCTCGGTCCACGGCCTCTGCCGCGCCCTGGTCCGCCGCGGTCACCGGGTGAGCGTCTTCACCACCGACGTCCACGGCGACGGGCGCCTCGACGTCCCCCTCGGTGAGCCGGTCGACCGCGACGGCGTCGAGGTGCGCTACTTCCCGGTCCCCCGGCGCGGCCCGCTGGGCCGGCTCTACCGCTCCCCCGCGATGGGAAGGGCTCTGAGAAAGGCTCTGGGCAGGACCCCGGGTGGAGATCCGGGGCCCGACCTGGTCCACCTGCACTCGGTCTTCCTCTGGCCGACCACGGCCGCGGCCCGGGCGGCCGAGCGCCACCAGGTGCCCTACCTGCTCGCGCCGCGGGGGATGCTGGTGCCGGAGCTCATCGCCGAGCGCGGACGCCTGCGCAAGAGCCTCTGGCTGCGCCTGGTCGAGCGGCGCACGATCGAGCATGCGGCGGCCCTCCACGTGACCACCGAGCTCGAGGCCCGGGACGCTGGAACGCTTCGGCCTCCGTCTGCCGCCGGTGCGGGTGGTGCCCAACGGCATCGACCTGGCGCCGTTCCAGTCCGATCCCGCCCAGAGCCAGACCGCCGAACCCGACGAGGATCGCGGCCTCGGCGACGCCGTGCGGGCGATCGTCGACGGCCCGCCCTATCTCCTCGCCCTCGGCCGCCTGAGCTGGAAGAAGGGGCTCGACCGCCTGGTGCGCGCCCTGGCCGTGCTGCCGGCGGTCCCCGCGGCGGAAGCGGGCGCCGAGGACGCCGCACCGCTCCTGGTCCTCGCCGGCCCGGACGAGGACGGCCACCGCGCCGAGCTCGAGACCCTGGCCGCCGCGCTCGGCGTCGGCGGGCGGCTCCGCTTCACCGGCTCGGTCGACGGGGCCGACAAGATCGCCCTGCTGCGGCACGCCGTCGCCCTCGCCCTGCCCTCCCACCACGAGAACTTCGCCAACGCCGTGCTCGAGGCCATGGCCGCGGCGACCCCGGTGGTGGTCACGCCGCGGGTCGGCCTGGCGCCGGCGGTCGAGCGCGCCGGTGCGGGCCTGGTGGTCGACGGCAGCCCCGAGGCGCTCGCGGCCGCGGTGTCGGGCCTCCTCGACGACCCCGAGGGCGCCCGGGCCATGGGTGCGCGGGGCGCCGAGGCGGCCCGGGCCTTCGCCTGGACGAGCGTCGCCGAGCGCATGGAGGCGGTCTACCAGGAGGTGATCGAGCGCCGCGGCGGGAGGTGGCGATGAAGATCCTGTTCGTCGTCGAGCGTCCGACCCAGTTCGAGGCGCCGTTCTTCCGCGTCGCCGCGGCCGATCCGGAGCACAGCTTCGAGGTGCTGTTCACCCGGCCGGCACCGGGGGGCTCGGTGCACGATCCGGAGCTGGGGAGGACGGTCTCCTGGGGGATCGACCTGACCTCCGGGTACTCCTGGGCCGCGCCTGTCCTTGATCGCCCCCCTGACCCCTCGATCCCCTTCCCCCCCGCGCGGGGGGAAGGGGACGCCACCCCATCTACCGATCGCCCCCCTGACCCCTCGATCCCCTTCCCCCCCGCGCGGGGGGAAGGGGACGCCACCCCATCTACCGATCGCCCCCCTGACCCCTCGATCCCCTTCCCCCCCGCGCGGGGGGAAGGGGACGCCACCCACCCGGCCCCGGCGGGTGCGGGATCGATCGAGATGGGCGTCTGGGACCGTGCCCGCTGGGTGGCGCGGGAGGTGCGCCGGCGGCGGCCCGACCTGGTGATCGTCAACGGCTACACGCAGCGCGAGTACCTGGCGGCGGCGCTCGCCGCGCGGCTGGCCGGGATTCCGGCGGCGCTCCGCATCGACTCGGTCCTGTTCCCCGGCGACGGGCGGCCGGCCTTCGCCAAGCGGCTGATCGTCCGGTTTCCGCTGGCGGGCCTGTTCCGGCTGTTCCTGACCACCGGCACCCTGGGCCGCCGCTACCTCGAAGCCTGCGGCGTGCCGCCGGAGCGGATCGGCCTCTTCCCCTACGCCGTCGACGTGGAGCACTTCCGGGCGGGCGCGGCGCTCTCGCCGGAGGAGCGGCGACGGCGGCGGGACGAGCTCGGCATCCCGGAGACCGCCCGGACCGTCCTGGCGCTCGCCAAGTTCAGTGCCCGGGAGGCGCCGTGGGACCTGCTGCGGGCCTTCTGCTCCCTGCCGGGGGAGGATCTCCGCCTGGTCCTGGGCGGCGACGGGCCGGAGCGGGCGGCGCTCGAGGACTACGCACAGCGCCACGAGGCCGGCACGGCGGACGGCCGGGAGACGGGCCGGGTGCTCTTCCCCGGCTACATCCCCTACCCCGACCTCCCGGCCCTTTACGGCATCTCCGACCTCTTCGTCCACCCGGCGGCCGAGGAGCGCTGGGGCGTGTCGGTCGCCGAGGCCCTGGCGGCCGGCCTTCCGGTGGTCGCCTCGTCGCGTGTCGGCGCCGCCCACGACCTGGTCTTCCAGGGGGGGAACGGCGCCCTCTACCCGGCCGGCGACGCACCGGAGCTGGCGCGGGTGCTCGAGGAAGCGCTCCGCCTGGAGCCGGCCGCGGTCGCCGCCCACAACCGGACGCTCCTCGCCACCCACGACTACCAGAGCACCTGGCAGGGCCTGGTCGAGGCCGCGTCCCGCATCGGCGGAGCGCGCTATCCTCCGTCTGCCCCCTGAGTCGACCAGCCGACCGGGCCCCGCCCCGGGACGAGCGCAGCCATGCCGAACGACCAGAGCCCCTCCATCTCGCCGCTCCCACACCAGCACCCGCTGGCCCGGCTGCTGCGGCCGATCGCCTACCGCCTCCGCACGCGCCCGCTGCTGGGGCGGATCGCCCTTCGGATGCTTCCGAACCCCGTGATCGAGATCCGCATCCCGGAGATCGGACGGTTCCTGATCCGCCTGCGCCAGCACCGCTACTACTGGCTCCGCGACCCGCTGGTCACCGAGCGCGAACCGTTCGCGATTCTCCGGTCCATGACGCGGCCGGGGGACGTGGTCTACGACGTGGGTGCCAACATCGGCCTCTACACCCGGCTGATGGCGACCCTCGGCGCCGGCGAGATCGTCGCCTTCGAGCCGGTGGCGTCGAACCTCTCCCTCTACCGCCGGAACGTCGCCCTCGGGGGCGTTGGGGAGCGTGTCCGGTGCCTGCCGCTGGCGCTGAGCGACCGGAACGAGGAGGGGACGTTCCAGGTCGACGACATGCAGTCCACCTCGGGAACCCTGGATCGGGTCACCGGCGGCGCCGCCTCGGAGGGGCGGCGCAACCTCGGCTTGGCTCCGAAGACCGAGCGGGTCGTCTGCCGGACCCTCGACTCGCTGGTGGCCGCGGGTGAGGTACCGCCGCCGGACTTGATGAAGGTGGACGTGGAAGGGGCCGAGGAGATGGTCCTGGCCGGCGGCCTCCACGTCCTGGAAACGCACCGGCCGCGCCTGCTGGTCGAGCTCCACGGCGCGCCGGTCGCACGCGCCGTGGCGGAGCGCCTGCTCGACCTCGGCTACACTTGCCGCGGCGTGGTGGTCCCGGAGCTCGATCCGAGCGGCTTCACCGCCGTCACCCCGGCCCTCCTGCCGAGGATTCGAGGGCTCTACGACCTGCAGTTCCTGGCCGGATCCCCTGACCCGGACGATCTCCCCGACGCCGCATGACCGCCCCGACTCCCCTCCCGATCACCGTCCTCGTCACCACCCGCAACGAGGAGGTCAACATCGGCCGCACGCTCGAGAGCGTCCACGGCCGCGTCGACCAGCTCTTCGTGCTCGACTCGGAGAGCACCGACCGAACGGTCGAGATCGCCGAGCGCTTCGCCGACGAGGTAGTGAACCTGGAGTACGAGCACGGCCGGATCATCCCGTGGATCTTCCAGTGGGGGCTCGACCACCTGCCGATCCGCAACGAGTGGGTGCTGATCCTGGAGGCCGACCAGGCGGTGACGACGGAGCTCCACGCCGAGCTCGGCCGGCTGTTCGAGAGCCCGGAGGCGATCGCCCCGGACGGCTTCTACATCCGCCGCAAGCAGATCTTCCGCGGCAAGTGGATCCGCTGGGGCGGCTACGGCAACAAGTACCTCCTGAAGCTCTTCCGGCGCTCGAAGAGCCAGCTCGACCCCCTGGAGCAGGACACCCGGGTGTACGTCGACGGCCGCGTCGAGCGCCTGCGCGCGCCGCTCGAGGAGTGGAACAAGAAGGAGGACGCGATCCTCTTCTACCTCGAGAAGCACCTGCGCTACGCCGAGGCCTTCGCCCGCGAGGAGCTCGCGCGCCGCCGTGACGGCACCCCGTTCAAAGCCGAGCCGCGGCTCTTCGGCACCCCCGACCAGCGGGTGCTGTGGCTCAAGCGCGCCTACTACGGCGCCCCGCTCTACGTGCGCCCGTTCGTCTACTTCGTCTACCGCTACGTGCTCCGGCTGGGCGTGCTCGACGGCAAGCGGGGCTTCGTCTTCCACTTCCTCCAGGCGTTCTGGTTCCGCCTGGTGGTCGACATCCGGCTCGAAGAGCTGCTGCGGGAGGAGACCCGATCGTGAGCCCGATCCTCGGCATCAACGCGTTTCACGGCGACGCCTCGGCGGCCATCCTGCGCGAGGGCCGGCTGGCCGCCGCCGTCGAGGAGGAGCGCTTCCGCCGGGTCAAGCACTGGGCGGGCTTCCCGGAGCGGGCCATCGGCTACTGCCTGGACGAGGCGGCCGAGGGCGCCTTGCGCAGGCTGCGGGCGGTCGGCGTCTCGCGCAAGCCGCGGGCGTACCTCGCGCGCAAGGCGGCCCTGGCGCTCACCCACCCGCGGAGCCTGCCGCGGGCGCTCTCGCGGGTGCGCAACCTGAAGCAGGTGGCGAGCCTCGAAGAGCGGCTCGCCGCCGCCTTCCCGACCGACGGCGCGGCGCCGCCGCCGGTCTACCCCGTGGAGCACCACCTGGCCCACCTGGCGTCGGCCTTCTACTGCTGCCCGTTCGACGAGGCCATGTGCCTGTCGGTCGACGGCTTCGGCGACTTCGTCTCGACCATGCGCGGCGTCGGCCGGGGCAACAAGATCGAGGTGCTCGACCGGGTCACCTTCCCCCACTCCCTCGGCCTCTTCTACCAGGCGCTGACCCAGTTCCTCGGCTTCCCCAAGTACGGCGACGAGTACAAGGTGATGGGCCTGGCCGCCTACGGCGAGCCGACCTTCGTCCGGCAGCTCCGCAAGCTCGTGCCGGCGTACGGCGACGGGAGCTTCCGCCTCGACCTGACCTACTTCCGCCACCTGGCCGAAGGGGTCGACATGACCTGGGACGACGGCGAGCCCCGCCTCGGCCCGGTCTGGGCGGCGTCCCTCGAAGAGCTGCTCGGCCCGGCCCGCCGGCCGGACGAGGAGATCGGCCAGCGCCACATGGACCTCGCCCACTCCCTCCAGGCGGTCTACGAGGAGCGCTTCTTCGCCCTGGTGAGGAGCCTCCAGGCACGCACCGGCCTCACCAAGCTGACGCTCTCCGGCGGCTGCGCCATGAACTCGGTGGCCAACGGCAAGCTGTTCGCGGAAACGGACGTCGAGGACGTCTGGATCCAGGCCGCCGCCGGCGACGCGGGCACCGCCCTGGGCGCCGCGCTCTACGTCCAGCACGCCATCTTCGGCGCGCCGCGGGACTTCCTGATGGAGCACGCCTACTGGGGCCCGGAGTACGACCGGACCGCCGTGCGGCGGGCGATCGCCGACGCGGTGAGCGACTCGGACGGCGTCGACGGCACCTGGACGAACGTCGTGTCGGCCGGAGGTGCCACGATCAAGATCGAGCAGGTCGAGGACGAGGATCGCCTGGCTGCCGAGACCGCCGCGGCGATCGCCCGCGGCAACGTCGTCGGCTGGTACCAGGGGCGTTCCGAGTGGGGTCCGCGGGCGCTCGGCAACCGCTCGATCCTCGGCGATCCGCGGCGGGCCGACATGAAGGACATCCTGAACCTCAAGATCAAGCGGCGCGAGTCGTTCCGGCCGTTCGCCCCGTCGATTCTCGAGGAGCGCACCGGCGACTGGTTCGCCGAGAGCTACCCGGACCCGTTCATGATCAAGGTCTACCCGATCCGGCCGGAGCGGCGGGCCGAGATCCCGGCGGTCACCCACGTCGACGGCACCGGCCGGCTGCAGACCGTCTCCGCCCGCGCCAACCCCCGCTACCACCGGCTGATCGAGGCCTTCGAGCGGGAGACCGGCGTGCCGATCGTGCTCAACACCTCGTTCAACGAGAACGAGCCGATCGTCAACACCCCGGCCGAGGCCCTCGACTGCTTCCTGCGGACGAAGATGGACCGGCTGGTGATGGGCGACGTGGTGCTCTCGCGCCGCGAGGGCTGAGCAGGTGCTCCGCGAGCTGGTCGAGCGGCTGAGCCGGAACCGGGTGGTCCGCCGCCGCCTGCCCGCGCGGCTCGGCGGCGCCCGCCTCTACGTCAGCCCGGACGCGGCGCTCCGCTACTGGATGCCCGGTCTCGGCCGGGTCGACCCGGACCTGCTGCGGTGGGCCGAAGAGCTCGCCACCCCGGGAGCGACCGTCTGGGACGTGGGGGCCAACGTCGGCCTGTTCACGTTCGCCGCAGCCCATCGGGCCGGCCCTTCGGGCCGGGTGCTCGCGATCGAGGCCGACGACTGGCTGACCAGTCTGATGCGCCGCTCGGCGGAGCGGGGGCCCGACGATGCGGCGCCGGTCGACGTCCTGACCGCCGCGGTCTCCGGTGCTCTCGAGGTGGCGGAGCTCTCCATCGCCCGCCGCGGCCGGGCGGGCAATCACCTGCTCGCCGCCGGCGGCTCGACCCAAACCGGCGGAGCCCGTGGCCGGCGGCCGGTGATCACCGTCACCCTCGACTGGCTGCTCGAGCGCTTTCCGGCGCCCGACCTGGTCAAGATCGACGTCGAAGGAGCCGAGCTGTCCTGTTTCGAGGGCGCGACGCGCCTGCTCGGCGAGGTGCGGCCGATCCTGCTGTGTGAGATCCACTCCCAGAACGCGGAGGCGGCCGCCCGCCTGCTCGAGGAGCAGCGATACCGTCTCTACGACGCCCGCGCCGAGGGTCCCGACCGTCCCCGCCTGGAGGGTCCGGCCTGGAACACCCTGGCCGTGCCGGAGGAGGACCGCCGAACGGTCCGGACCCGCCAGGAGGAATCCGGCTAGCCGAGCGCCTCGGCGGACCCCGCCGGCCACCCGTGGGCGGCCTCCTCGGCCCCAAACCGGTCGGAACCAGTCGGTATACTCCGGCCGAGGCTTCCGCCCACCTGCCCATGAGAACTCACCCTTGCGCCTGCTCCGCGTGCTCCAGTCTCCCCTGATCTTCCTCGGAACCGCCGTCCAACGGTCGGTCGACGCCGTCCTCCGGCATCAGCTCCGGGCCTCGGGGTTCGAGTCGCTCCGGGATCACAGCTTCCTGACCCGCCACCTGGACGAGGGCTCGACGGTCGTCGACCTGGGAGCCCACCTGGGGGAGTTCTCCTCGGAGCTCAACCGCCGCTTCGGCTGCCGCTGCATCGCCGTCGAGCCGGCGCCCGACCTGTTCGCCCGCATTCCGGAGCGCGACGGGGTGGTCCGGGTCAACGCGGCGATCCACGACCGTGGCGGCACGGTGCGCCTGCACTTCGCCGACAATCCCGAGGGCAACACGCTCGACCCGGTCCTCGCCCGGGTCCACGGTTCGTCGCGCTCGGTCGAGGTGCGGGCGATCACCTTCGACGAGCTCCGCGCCGAGCACGGCATCGACCACGTCGACCTGCTGAAGATCGACATCGAGGGGGCGGAGATCGGCCTCCTGCTCGGCATCTCGGACAGCGTCCTCGACCGGATCGACCAGATCACGGTCGAGTTCCACGATTTCATCCCCGGCTACGAAGCGGGGGAAGCGATCGACCGGATCCTGCGGCGGCTCCGCGACACCGGGTTCCTCGTCCTCTCGGTCTCCAAGCCGTTCGGCAACCACCTGGACGTCCTCGCGCTCCACGAACGGCGCATGGGACTCGATCTGCGGACCCGCGCCCACCTGCGCGGCCTGCTTCTCGGCACCCTGCCCCTGCGGACGGCCCTCGAGCGGATGAAACGCCTCCTGCGCCGCCGCGCGACGCCGGAGACGGCGTGAGATCCGACGCGCGATGCTGACCGACGCGAACGGCGCGCCCTCTCGCCCCAGCATCGTTCACATCGCCCAGATCGAGGTCGACCGGTCCACCGGCATGGGCCGGGTCGCGTGGAGCTGGCTGCGGGCGCTCGAGGGGCGCGGCTACCGGCCGCTCCACCTGGGGCCCGGACCGCCGGGGCACTCGCTGCATCCGGCCCGGTTCCCGTGGTGGGCCCGCCGCGAGGTCGCCCGGCTGCCGCGCCGGCCGGCGGCGATCCTCGTCCACGAGCCCGCCGCGTTCCCTTTCGTCGGACCGTGGCGCCCGCGGGTGCCGACGATCGTCTTCAGCCACGGGCTCGAGCGGCGTGGCTGGGAGGTCGCCAAGCGCCTCGCCGGTGAGCCAGGCGGCGAGATCGCCCTCCGATCGCGGGTCCTCTACCCGCTCTGGCGCATCCTGCCGTCCGAGCTGGCGCTGCGCTGGGCGCCGGACGTGCTGGTGCTGAACCGGGAGGATCGGGAGGCGGCGCTCACCCGGTACGGTCGCGCACCGGAACGAACCCACCTCTACGAAAACGGCACCGATCCAGCGGCGGACCGAGACCCGGGTACCGGCGGCGTGGGGCCGGCGCCGGAGGACCGTGCTCCGACGGCCCTGGTCCTGGGCAGCTATCTGCCGCGTAAAGGCACGGGGGTCCTGGTGGAGGCGGCGACTCTGCTCGCGCGGCGCGGGGTCGCCGTCCGGTGGCTGCTGGCCGGCACCGGAGTGGACGAGCCGCGCGTCCGCGCCCAGTGGCCGGCGGCGCTCCACGGCCGCCTCGAAGTGATCCCCCGCTTCGATCCCTCCCGAGAGGCGGCACTCTTCGCCAGGGCGGATCTCTTCGTCCTGCCCAGCCTGTTCGAGGGGCAGCCGTTGGCGTTGCTTCAGGCGATGGCGGCCGGGCGGTGCTCCATCGCCACCGAGACCTGCGGCCAGCGGGACCTGCTGCGCCACGACGAGAACGGCCTGCTGGTGCCGCCTGGAGACGCCGAGGCGCTGGCGGACGCGGTGGCCCGGGCGGTCGACGATCCGGCCCTCCGGACCCGCCTCGGCGAGCGGGCACGCGAGGACGTGGCGGGGCGCACCTGGGAGGCCGTCGGTGAGCGGGTGGCCGACCTGATCGAACGGGCGATCGAACGCCAACAGCGCCGGGGGGCGGACCGGTGATCCTCTCGCGCCCCAAGGCCAGCCTCGCCTACCGTCTGCCCAGGCTCTACCAGCGCCTCCTCGGCCTGCGGCGACCCGCGCGCCAGGCGCAGCGGCCGCCGGCCGACGTCGCCCTCCTGCTGTTCAGCGGCGAGGACCAGCGCCCCCTGCTGCGCGAGTCGCTGCTCTCGGTCTGCCGGAGCTGGTACCGGCTGCCTCGACTGACCGTCGTCTCCGACGGCACCGCCGATCCGTCCGCCCTCCGGCGTACCCTCGCCTGGTGGCCCGGACCGCTCGACGTCTTCGACTGGCACGAGCTCTCGCCGCTGGGCAGCGACTCCCGGAGCCGCGCCCTCGACCGCTTCGCCGAGCGCGAGCCGATGGGCAGGAAGCTCACCGCCATCGTCGCCCTCGCCCGGCAGGGGCCGGTGGTCTACTCGGACACCGATATCTTGTGGTTCGGCCACCCGCACTGGCTCGACGAACAGGCAGCCGACGGACCGGCCGGCTCCGGAGTCCGCGAGCCGGCGATCCGCGTGTCCATCGATCCGGAACGCTCCTACGACGACCGCCTGGTCCCCGAGCGCCTGCCCCACCTGGCCGCGCCGCCCTTCCTCTGCGCCGGCCTGGTCTGGGCCCAGGGCGACCTGCTCGCCACTCCCGGGATCGGGCCGCTGCTCGACTTCGCAGCCGACCAGGGGATCCCCCGGACCGAGCAGACGATCATCGCGGAGATCTCCCATCGGCTGAGCGGGGTGCCGATCCCGGCGTCCGCAGTGTCGACGATCCTCGACGACGCGACCTGCCTGCTGCCCCAGAGGTCTCGGGACCGCCCGACGGCCCGTCACTATGTCCAGACCGTGCGCCACCTGTTCTGGCGCGATGCTCTCCTCGCCCGACGCCCGGCCGCGCCCTGAAGGCACCGGCCCGCTCCGCCCGACACCCGAGGCCTCCATGAACCCTGACTCGTCCAACCGCCCTTTCGTCCGCCGGTTGCCGGCCCCCCTGATCGGCACCCTGCGCCACCTGCGCGACCGATGGATCGGCTGGCGCTACCACCGCGACGGCATGCCCTGGACGATCAACGACCTCGCTGTACGGGTGACGCCGGAGACCCGTCTTCGGATGGGTCCGCTCTACGACCCGCCGGTCGCCGCCCACCTGGCTCGGCAGATGCGTCCCGGCCAGCTCGTGGTCAACGTCGGCGCAAACCTCGGCGTCTACGTCCTCCAGGCGGCCGCCTGGACCGCACCGGACGGCCGGATCATCGCCTTCGAGCCCAACCCCGAGGCGCGCGCACTCCTTCGGCGCCATCTGGAAATGAACCGTGTCGAAGATCGTGTCGTGGTGGAGGAGGCGGCCGTCGGCGGCGCCAGTGGGCGGGCGACGTTCTGGCGGTCGGGGAGCGACGGCATGAGCCGCCTGGCGGGGCCCAACCCGCGGCTCGACGGGGCGCCCACCCACAGCGACGAGGTCGACGTCGTGACCCTCGACGACTACTGGCGCGACGCCGAACGAGCCCCGGACTGGCTGATCATGGACATCGAAGGGTTCGAGCCGGCGGCCCTCGCCGGTGCCCGCGCGCTGATCCAGGGGACGCCGGGCCTCTCCCTGGTGGTCGAGATGCACCCCGACAGTTGGCACCTGTGCGACTACGACCTCGACCGCACCGAGCGGCTGCTGGCCGAGCTGGGCCTGCGCCCGGTGCCGCTCACCGGCCAGCGGGACCCACTGCGGGACCACGGCATGGTCGAGCTCCGCCGGGTGGGGTGAGAGAGCCCGGCCCCAGGGAGCCCGAGGTCAGCGCCGGCCGCGACGGCGCGCACGCCACCGGGCGGCTTCGGTGAGCGCCAGATCGAGCGGCGTGCTCCCCCTCGCCGGCCGGGAGACCACCGGCTCCGGCCGCGACGGCGGCTCGGCGGCCCGCGCGGCCCGCAGCCAACGATCCAGCCGGCCGCGCAGCGGCCCGATGAAGTGGAGGGCGATCGTTCCGGGTCGCTCCGGGGGTTCCGCGAACGGGAACCGGAACTGCTCCGGGTCCAACAGCTCGGTCCGGAGCTCCTCGGCGATCAGGGCCCAGCAGGTCTGCTCGGCCCACTGAGGGGTCCGGTGGCTCCGAGCGCGGCCGAACGAGCGCTCGATCGTGTCCATGCCGACCGCCGCCCGGCGGATCTGGACGATCCCCGTGTTGACCCGGTAGGCCGGCCGGAGCGCCCGTTCGCGCACGAGGTCCAGGGCCCGTAGCGAGTAAGCACACTGGTAGTCGGTCATGAAGCGGGCGTCGCAGGTCGCGGCCAGGCCGTCGAAGAGCCCGCGGTAGCGGCGGAGAAAGAGGATGTCGGCGTCGCAGTACTGGACGACCGGCTCCTCCGCCAACAGCGGCACGTCGACCAGCTTGCACCCGAGCGGATGGGCCTCCCGATAGGCACGGACCGTCGGCGCCCGCGAGAGCAGCGGAGCCAGCCGATCGTCCGCCTCCTCGCGCGTGACGACCCGCGCCCCGCCCAGGCTGTCGGCCAGCCGGGCGCGGGACTCTTCGTCCAGAGTGCCGTCGTCGTGAAGGATCAGGCGGACCGGCACCGCGGAGCACTGTCGCAGGCTCCCGAGGCAGGCGAGCGCCATCTCCACCTGCTCACGGCCCAGGAGGCTCCGTACGATCGTCACTCCGGAGCCTGCCTCGGGGTACACTCGGCCCACGCGAGCGCCGTCCGCACGGCGTCACCGGGAGAACAGGAGAGGAACGTCATGAGTCAAGGTGTAGTCGTTGTGGCGGGAGGTGGGGGCTTCATCGGAGGACACCTGGTGGGGGACCTCCTCGCGCGAGGCCACGCCGTGCGCTCTGTTGACGTCAAGCCGTTCGGAGAATGGTACCAGCGCCACGACGGGGCCGAGAACCGCATCCTCGATCTCCAGGAGCGCGAGGCGTGCAACAGCGCCCTCGACGGGGCGCAGGCGGTCTACAACCTGGCCGCCGACATGGGCGGCATGGGGTTCATCGAGAACAACAAGGCGCTGTGCATGCTGTCGGTGCTGATCAACACCCACCTGCTGATGGCGGCCCAGGAGGCCGGCGTCGAGCGCTTCTTCTTCTCGTCGTCCGCCTGCGTCTACAACGCCGAGAAGCAGAAGGACCCGAACGTGGTGCCGCTCAAGGAGGCCGACGCCTACCCGGCCATGCCGGAGGACGGCTACGGCTGGGAGAAGCTCTTCTCCGAGCGCATGTGCCGCCACTTCCGCGAGGACTTCGGGATCGAGACCCGCGTCTCCCGCTACCACAACATCTACGGCCCCCACGGCACCTGGGAGGGCGGCCGGGAGAAGGCGCCGGCGGCGATCTGCCGCAAGGTGATCCAGGCCAAGATCGGCGGCGACCACTCGATCGAGATCTGGGGCGACGGCAAGCAGACCCGCTCGTTCACCTACATCGACGACTGCCTCGAGGGGACGCGGCGGCTGATGGACAGCGACGTCCTGGAGCCGCTGAACGTCGGATCGTCGGAGCTGGTGACGATCGACGGCCTGGTGTCGATCGTCGAGGAGATCGCCGGCATCACGCTCGACCGTCACTACGACACCACCAAACCCAAGGGTGTCAACGGCCGGAACAGCGACAACACCAAGATCCAGGAGCTGCTCGGCTGGGCGCCGTCGACGCGCTTGCGCGACGGCATGGAGCGCACCTACGCCTGGATCTGGGACGAGTACGTCGCCAAGTACGGCGAGCGGCGCACCGTCCTCACCACCTGAGCTCCGGGACCGCCGCGGCGTGCCTCCGCTAAGCCCTATGGGCTCCACGGGCTCCTCGAGCTCCGCGGCCACGGGCCGCCGGCCGACCGTTCTGATCCTTTCGCAGGTCTACGTCCCCGACCCGGCGAGCGTCGGTCAGCACGTCCACGACGCGGCCCGGGAGATGGCGCGGCGCGGCTACCGGGTGCTGGTCTACGCCTCGGCCCGGGGCTACGACGAGCCGTCGCTCCGCTACCCTCGGCGGGAGATCCGCGACGGGGTCGAGATCCGCCGGCTGCCGCTCGCCTCCTTCGGCAAGGGGAGCCTGCGCGCCCGGCTGATCGGCGGCCTCTCCTTCCTCGCCCAGGCGACGCTCCGGGCACTCTTCACCCGACACCTGGCCGGGGTGCTGGTGTCGACGTCGCCGCCCATGGCGTCGGCCGCCGGGGTCGCTCTCTCCCGGCTCCGGCGGGTGCCACTCGCCTTCTGGGTGATGGATGTCAACCCGGACCAGGCGGTGATCTCGGGCGCGGTCAGCCGGCGCTCCCTGCCGGCGCGCCTGCTCGAGGCCTCGAACCGGGCGGCGGCCCGGAGGAGCGCCGCCGTGATCCTGCTCGACCGCTTCATGGCCGGGCGCCTGCGGAATCGATGGCAGCCGGGCGAGGCGGCGACGATCCTGCCGCCCTGGTCCCACGACAGTCACCTGGAGCCGGTCCCCCACGAGGAGAACCCGTTCCGCGCCGAGCGCGGCTGGGGCCCCGAGACGGTCGTGCTCATGTACTCGGGCAACATCAGCCCGGTGCACCCGGTGGCGCCGATCCTCCAGGCGGCCCGGCGCCTGGGCGACGAGCCCCGGCTGCGCTTCGTCTTCATCGGCGGCGGTGCCGGCCGTGCCGAGGTCGAGGAGGCGGTGGCCCGGCTCCACCTGGACAACGTCGAGCTGCTCCCCTACCAGCCGCTCGAGACCTTGCGCTTCAGCCTGTCGGCGGCCGACGTCCACCTGGTGACCATGGGCGCCGCCATGGTCGGCGTGGTCCACCCGTGCAAGGTCTACGGCGCGCTCCGCGTGGCCCGGCCGGTGCTCTTCGTCGGCCCGGCCGCGAGCCACGTCGGCGAGATCCTGCGCACCTCGCGGGCCGGCTGGCAGGTCGATCCGGCCGACGTCGACGCCCTGGAGGCGCGGATACGCTCCCTCCTGCGGCTCGACCGGGAGGCGTTGCGACGTGTCGGTGCGGCCGCCGCGGCCGCCGCCGAGGAGTTCACCGAGGAGCGCCTGTGCGGCCGCTTCGGGGACGTGCTGGATCGCGCCTTCGCGGAAACGCCGATTGCACGGCGCCCGCCGACCTCGTAAGCTGATCCGGTTCCCATGACCCACACCCTGATCCTGGCCGCCGTCACCGCCTGTATCGCGGCGCTGGTGACCAACACGCTGGTCCCGCTGGTCCGGCGGCTGGCGGTGGCGATCAAGGCGCTCGACCAGCCGGAGGAGCGCAAGGAGCACAGCCACCCGGTCCCCCGGCTCGGCGGCGTGGCGATCGTCGCCGGCCTCGGCGCGGCCGGCATCGGCGGGCTCCTGAGCCAGTGGGTGCCGGTGTCGTCCGAGATCTCGCGCACCGCGGCCATCGCCCTGGTGCTGGCGACGGGCATGGTCTTCCTGGTCGGCCTGATCGACGACCTGATCGGCGTCTCCGCCTGGAAGAAGCTGCTGGTGGAGGTGGCGGCTGCGGCCCTGCTGATCGAGACCGGCTGGACGGTCGGCGCGGTCTCGATCCCCGGCGGGACCCACGTGAACCTGGGTGTGCTGGGGCCGGCCGTGGCGATCCTCTGGCTGGTCGGCGTCACCAACGCCGTCAACCTGCTCGACGGCCTCGACGGCCTGGCCGGCGGCGTGGTGGCGATCATCGCCTCCAGCCTGCTGATCTACGCCCTGCTGCTCGGCAACCTGGGCACGGTCTTCCTGATGGCCGCCGTGGTCGGCTCCTGCGCCGGCTTCCTGCGCCACAACTGGGAGCCGGCCCGCATCTTCATGGGGGACTCCGGCTCCCTCACCCTCGGCTTCCTGCTGGCCGCGATGAGCCTCCACTCCTCGATCAAGGCGCCGGCGGCCGTGGCGATTCTGGTGCCGCTGCTGGCGCTCGGCGTGCCGGTGATCGACACCCTGCTGGTGATGCTGATGCGCTTCCTCGACCGGCCGAAGGGGCGGGTGACCGGGCGCTTCCTGCGCATGTTCCACGCCGACCGCAACCACCTCCACCACCTGCTGCTCCACATGAGCGGCAGCCGGCGGCGGGTGGTGCTGGGGATCTACTCGACGGTGATCGCCTTCTGCCTCCTGGCGATCCTGGTGGCGGTCACCCGCAACCCCATGCTCGGCATCGTGCTGCTGCCGGTGGAGCTGGCGGTGATCGCCGGCATGCGGGTGCTCGGCCTGCGGGCCGAGGCGCACAAGATCTCACGCCAGCACCGCGACGAGATCGCCCAGCAGATCGCCCCCCGCGCCGCGACGCCCGCTCCGGCGGAGGCGGCGGGAGAGGGTGCCGACGGAGGGCTCTGACCTGGCCGGCCTGCGGTTTTCGCCCCCGCCGGTCCGGCTGTCGGCCACGACCCGTTGGGTGCTGCTCTGGGCGTTCGGCCCCCTGGACACGATCGCGCGGCGCCCGGCAGCCGGCTCGGTCCCCGAGCCGGAGCTCGATCCGGGTCTCGATCCGCATGGGGCCTTCGAGCGCGCCGACCGCCTGTCGCTCACCGTCCGGATCGCCTCGCGGGCGGCCGCCCTCGGCGGCGATCGGCTCCAGCGGGAGGTGGGCCCGGAGGAGGCGGAGCGATTCCGGGGCGCCCGGCGAGCGGCGGCGGCACGGGACGCCCAGCTCGAAGCCCATGCGGCCGCGGTCGCCCGGATCGCGACGGAGGCGGGGGTGCCGGTCGCCCTGCTCAAGTACTGCGCCCTCCGGGCCTCGGGGGCCCTGCCGCCGGCCGGCCGGCTGGCGGCGGACGTCGACCTGCTGACCCGCCCGGACGACGGACCGGTGCTGTTCGATGCGCTCCTCGCCCGCGGCTGGCGTCCCTCCGGCCTGCCGGGCTGGGAGCACCACCTGCCGGCCCTCCACCACCCTGCGCTCGGTGAGGTCGAGATCCACGACCGGCTGCCCGGGCTCCGGGCGGATCGCCGGAACGCCGGATCGGGCGGCTCCACCGCACGCGGCGAGGACACCCCGGGCGACGAGACCCTCGGGGACGACGCCCTGGGCTACGACGAGTTGGAGGGGGCAGGCACCCTCGGCCCGTGCGACTGGCCGGAGCGGAGACCGGGCCGGCCGACACGCTGCGCGTGCCGTCGCGGCCGGTCCTGCTGGCCCACGCCCTGGTCCACGGACTGGCCCAGCACGGCCTGGCGCCACGGTCCTACCCGCCGTGGCGGGGGGTCTCCGACTGGATCGACCTGGGGCTCGGGGGGGACCAGGGGGACGCGCTGCTCGCCGCCGCGTCGGCCTGGCTGGGCGGCGCCCTGTCGGCCGACGACGCGGAGGCCGCCCACGGGCTCTGTGCCCTGCTCGTCGCGGGACGGCCCGAGGCGCTGACCGGCACAGAGCGGCCGGCGGCCGTCCTCGGGCGCCACCTGCTGGCCGGCCCGCTCGACCCGAGCTACCGCCGGTCGCTACGCCTCGACCGGCTCCTGCCGGCCGCCGGCACCGGCGGCCGGCGCCCCGCGGGCCTGGACGATCCATCGAACGATCGGGCCGCCGCACCCCGGCCGGGGCGCGCCCGGACCCTGTGGGCAGCGGCCGGCCGGGCCCTGATCCCCCCGCCCGCCGAGCTGGCGGCCCTCTACGGCCCCTGGCGGAGCCGCTGGGGCCTGGTGTGGCGTCGCCTGGTCCGCCCCGCCGACCTCGGCCTCCGCCTGCTCACGGCCGCCGCGAGCCGCCTCCGCGGCCGCTGGCGCGGCCCGGTGCGCCTGTAGCGCAGACTCCTAATACCCCAGCACCACGTTCACCGACCGGCTGGCCGTCTGCCCGGCATCGTCGGTAACCGTCAACGTCACCGTGAAGGTATCCGCTTCCGGACCGTACTTGTGGTGAATCGAGTCGCCCTTGTGGGTGGTCGTGTCGCCGTCGCCGAAGTCCCAGTCGTAGGAAACCATCGCGTGGTCGTCGAACGACCCGGAGGCGTCGAACACGCAGTCGCGCTGCTGGAGCCGGCAAGTGGCGACCAGCCACGGCACCGGCGGGCGGTCGAGGCCATCGCCGACGAAGTAGGAGTAGACCAGGTGCCCGGCGGCGGTGTCCGTGCTCCACGCGGTGAGCGTCCGCTCGACCTGCCCGGGGGTGGCGTCCGGGAACTGCTCGAGCAGGAGGGCGGCGGTCCCGGCGACGTGCGCCGCCGCCAGGGCGGTTCCGTCGGCGGGCGACCTGGCGGTGTCGGAGGCCGCCGACGGCAGGTTCAGGCCGACGCCCGGGGCGACCAGGTCGACGCACGAGCCGGTGTTCGAGAACGTGGCCAGCCGGTCGCCGAGGTCGGTCGCGCCGACCACGATCACGGCGGGCAGGGCGAGCACCGGCTGGAGCATGCCGCAGGCGTCGGTCGCCCGGTCACCGGCCGGGGCGACCCAGGTCAGGCCCGCCTCGATCGAGCGGGTCAGGGCCTGGTTCAGGATCACCCGGGGCATGGTCGTGGACAGGTTGGTGCTCAGCACGCCGACCGCCTTCCAGCGCCCCGAGGCCTTGCCCTTCTGGTGAGCCAGGAAGGTCTCCGTGACCCAGTCGACCGCCGCCGCCAGGTCGGCGCTGGTCGGATCGCCGGAGCAACCCTTGACCCGCACCGGGTGGAGGACCACTCCCTTGGCGACGCCGGAGAGCACACCGCCGACGGCGGCCGCGACCGCCGTGCCGTGACCGGTGCAGTCCTCGGTGCCGAGGCCGTCGGTGATGGTGGTGAAGGCGTTGGCGGTGTCGACGCGGCCGGCCAGGTCGACATGGGTGCTGCGGATGCCGCTGTCGACCACGAAAACGTGCACCCCGGCGCCGGTGGCGGCGTAGTGGTACTGCCCGTCGAGCGTCGTGGGATGCTGATCGATCCGGTCGAGGCCCCAGGACTGCGGCAGGAGCTGGATACTCTGGGCCGCGGCCGGTCCCGCCGCGAAAACACCGAGCGCGAGGCTCACCAGGACGGCGCAGGCGACAGGAACCGCGACGGGAAGCGCGTGGACGCGGGGGGAGCGGAAGCGGTGGCTCGTCCTTCGGATCATCGGAGACCTCCAATCGGGGGGCAGATGGTCGTTCCGGCCGCCCGTGCGGGGCGGCTGCCGGCCGTTCTGGAGGGCGGGGAACGAACTCTTCGGGAAGCCTCCGCTATCATCGTCAGCACAACGTCAGCGCCAGGAGTCCGCCGATCGACGACACGGCCAACGCAGTCCTCGAGCTCCGCCTGCTCGGGGGGTTCCACGCCCGCCGGCACGGGGAGACCGTGACCGGCTTCGAATCGCAGAAGGTGCGAGGGCTCCTGGCGTACCTCGCCCTCGCCCGCGACCACACGTTCAGCCGCGACCACCTGGCGGCGCTGCTGTGGCCCGACGGCGACGAGGACGCCGCCCGCCGCAACCTGCGCCAGGCGATCTACAACCTGCGCCAGATCGTCGACCCGGACCCGGGGGCGGAGCCGCTGCTCGACGTCTCCCGCCAGAGCGTCTGCCTGGCGTCCGGCAACCGCCTGTGGCTCGACGTCGACGAGCTCGACGACCACCTGAGCCAGGCACGGGCGCTCTCCCGGGACGAGCCACGCCACGACCCGGGGGTCGAGCGCTCCCTGGCCGGCGCCGCCCGGCTCTACAGGGGCGACCTGCTGGCCGGCTTCCACGTCGGCGACAGCAGCCCGTTCCAGGAGTGGCTCCTGGCCGAGCAGGAGCGTCTGCGGGAGGCCGCCATCGACGCCCTGGTCCGGCTGATGGACCTGCACATGGACGCCGGCACGTACACCCTCGGGGTCGAGTACGGCCACAAGCTGCTCGAGATCGACCCGCTGTCGGAGACCGCCCACCGCAAGCTCATGCGCCTGCACGCGTTCGCCGGACGGCGGAGCCGGGCGATCGCCGACTACCAGGCGCTCGAACGGCTGCTGGCCGACGAGCTCGGCGTCGAGCCGCTGGAGGAGACCCGGGCGCTCTACCAGGCGATCGTCGCCGAGGAGATCCCGGGCACCGCGGTGCGCGAGCTCGCCGAGCCGGTCGGCCCGCTCGTCCCCCTGGCGGGGAGGCACGAGGCCCTGGAGCACCTCGCCGCGTGCTGGCGCACCGTGTGCGCCGGCAGCGGCCGCCTGACCCTGGTCACCGGCGAGCCCGGGATCGGCAAGACGCGCCTGGTCAAGACGTTCCTCCACCGGGCGACCTCGGAGAGCGCGGCGCTGGTGCTCCAGGGGCGCGGACAGGAGCGGGTACCGCCGGTCCCCTACGCCGGCCTCGCCCAGGCTCTGAACGACGCCGTGACCCACGAGATGGAGGTCGCCGAGCGGCTGCTCGAGAGGCTCGCGCCGGCGCGCCTCGCCGTCCTCTCGAAGCTGGTTCCGGCGTTGCGGGAGCTCCGGCCGGACGACGCCCTGCCCCGGGTCACGGCCCAGGCGCCGGGCGCCCTCGCGGAGGCGGTCGCCGCGGCCCTGGTCGCCCTGACCTACGGCGCCCCGGGGGCGGAGGGCTCACGCCGGCCGGCGATCCTCTTCCTCGACGACCTCCAGGCGGGCGACCGGGCGACGCTCCGGCTGCTCGGCGACCTGCGGGAGCTCCTGCGCCACGACCCGGTCTGGATGCTCGGCACCTGGTCCGCGCGAAGCGCCGAAGAGGTGGTCCAGGGAGTGGCCCCTCCCGGCGCCACCTCCCCTGCGCCGCCCGATGCCGTCGACGACACCATCGCCCTCGAGCGCCTGAGCAGCGAGGATCTCCTGGCGGTCGCCGAAGGGCTGGTGCCGAAGCGTCACCGGGAGCTCGCCTCCCTGCTCGCCGCCTGCGACGGGCTGCCGCTGGCGGTCACCGAGACGATCAACTGGCTGTGGGACGAGGGCCTCCTGCGGGAGCACCAGGGCGGCGAATGGAGCCTGGAGACGGTGCCGACGCCGGAGGCGGTTCCGACCACCCTGGAGGCGATCGTCCAGGCGCGCCTGGCCGAGCTCCCCACCTCCACCCGGCGCCTGTTCACCCTGGCGGCCGTCGCCGGACCGGAGGTCGACGCCGCCCTGCTCGAGGCGGCGGAGCGCGAGCACGGCGTGGTGGTGGATACCGGCATCCGGGTCCTGCTGGAGCGCTGGATGGGGCGCCTGCGCCTCGGCTACTGGGCCGACAGCCGGCGGGAGCGCGACGTCAGCCTGTGGACCAGCGGCACGCGCCGCCGAACCTTCGAGTTCGCCCACCCGTTGCTGCGCGAGATCGTCTACGGCGCCCTCGATCCGGAGCGGCGCGCCCTGCTCCACCGCCGGGTGGCCGAGGCGTTCGAAGACCGCCTGCCGCTCGGCGCCGGGGGCCGGCCCAGCGAGATCCTCGGCTTCCACTACGCCCTCGGCCGCTCCTGGGCCCGCGCCCTGCCCCACCTGGAGGCGGCGGCCGAGTCCGCCCTCGACCTTGGCGCTCCCGACACCGCCGCCTGGTACCGCGACCGGGCTGCCGAGGCCCTCAAAGCCCTCGGCGAGGAGCGTCCGGACGAGCTCGCCGCCTGGAAGGATCTCCGCGCACACTGGCAGGAGCTGGGAGACCGGATCCGGGCGGCCGCGGCCTGCGTCGACCCGGCTCCGTAGACTCTCCCCGCTAGAATCGGCCCATGGCCGGATTCAACGCAGAGCTCGGAATGCAGCGCGGCGCGGACGGCGAGACGGTGATCCTCGACACCCGCCCGGAGCACGAAGTGATCCCCGGGACGGTGCATTTCGCCGTCCTGGCGACCCTGGCGGAGGTGGCGGCGGCGGAGAGCGTCGGCGCCTCGGTGGTGCCCGCCCAGGTGTCGCTCCACCTCCTCTCCCGGGCCCGGCCCGGGCGCCTGGAGAGCCGCGGCACCCTCGTCCGGCGCGGCGGCCGGCTGGCCGTCGCCGAGGGAACCGTCACCCAAGACGGCAAGCCGGTGGCCAAGGCGACGGTCACCTTCGCTCTCCTCTGAGGCGCCGGGCGGGACCGCCGAGCCTCTCGATATGATCGGCGGGCGATGAACCGACGTTCCACACCCCGCGGCCCCTGGAGCACCGGAGGCGGGCTCCCCGCCTTCACCCCCGCGCCGACCGACCTGGTGGTCATCGTCGCCACGGTATTCGTCACCTTCTCGCTCCAGTTCTTCCAGTCGACCCGCATCCTGCCGGCGCTCCTCCACCTGACGCCGGCCGTCTGGGCAGGGTTCCTGTGGCAGCTCGCCACCTACCCGTTCATCGGCGTCGGCGGCGCGAGCTTCTGGATCCTGCTGGAGCTGCTGATCCTCTACTGGTTCGGGCGGGACGTGTACTTCCGGCTGGGACGGCGGCGGTTCTGGACCACCGTGATGGTCTCGGCGCTGACTGCCGGCGTGGTGGCGGAGGTGACCTACCTGCTGACGGAGCTGGTCACCGGGTCTCCCTTGCCGGCGGCGTTCGTCATCATGCAGGGCCAGCGGGTGCTGCTGGCAATCTTCATCGCCGCCTTCGCCACCCTCAACCGCAACGCCACCATCCTGCTCTTCTTCGTCCTGCCAATCCAGGCCTCCTGGTTCCTCTGGCTCGAGGTGCTGTTCGCCTTCATCGCCTTCCTCGGTAGCCACGACTTCCCCGGTTTCCTGGGGATCACCACGGCCGTGCTGATGACCTGGGGGTCGCTGTCGGCGGGCGGCCCGCGGCGGATGCTGCGCGAGTGGCGTCTCCGGGCCGAGCGCTGGCGGCTTCAGCAGGAGCTCGACCGGGAGCGCAGGCGGCGCAAGCTGAAGGTGATCGACGGCGGCCGGCGAGGGGACTTCGGGGCGAACGGCGAGACGAAGGGGAACGGCGGACGCGACGAGAACGGCCGGGGCGGCCCCTGGGTCAACTGAGAAGCGCTCTCCGACAGCACCGAGATCTCTCCGAAACGAAAAATCGGGGCGCCGGCCCCCTCCGGCCGACGCCCCGGGTGAGAGAGAGCGCATGAGGCGCTCTTCGCAAGGAGCGGACCCCTGACAAGGGGTAGGCTTTACGCCTGAAGGAGATTATATCCCTCGATAACTAGTTATGCAAGGGAGTAATCTCCTACTCGCTGTCCGCGACCATGTTGGCGCCCTCTCTGGCCAGGTAGTCCTCTACGTGGAGCAGCCGGTCTTCGCCGGCCCGCTGGATGATGCCGAGCAGGGTCGACATGGTGTTGACCTCCTCGAGCTGCTCGTTGACGAACCAGTCGAGGAAGCTCTGGGCGATGAGATTGTTGTCGGCCTTGGCGACCTCGACCAGGGCGTAGACCTGCTCGGTGACCTCGTGCTCCCAGTCGAGGGCGAGCTGGACCGCCTCGACCGCCGAGGCGTAGTCGGCCTTCGGCGCCGGCACCGCCGGCACCTCGAGCAGCCCGCCGAGATCGTTGATGAAGCCGACGAAGCGCAGCGCGTGCTCACGCTCCTCCTCGGCCTGACGGAAGAAGAAGCGGGACAGCTCCGGCAGGTTCTCCC
The DNA here is from genome assembly GCA_963843755.1 of uncultured Acidobacteriota bacterium. GTDB lineage: Bacteria > Acidobacteriota > Thermoanaerobaculia > Multivoradales > DATKCC01 > CAWJLS01. Next base: position 467,599 of record CAWJLS010000002.1, on the reverse strand, counting down.
GATCGAAGTAGCTGGCGATGGACAGGTACTGGTGAGACGCACCGAGCTCGTTCCCGACCTGTTCGTTGAGCTTGGTGATCAAGTTGTCGCTGGCGAGCATCTGGATTTCCTCCGCGTGTCGTTGAGACAGGTGACGTCGAGCCATGAGGCCATGATGAAAAAACAGCCGGGGGCTTCCCGCTCAGGGAAGCCGCCCGGCCGATTGTAACGAGGATGGTGGGTTGGACCGGCCTCAGTACATCCCGCCCATGCCGCCCATGCCGCCTGGCATGCCGCCGCCGCCCTCGTCGTCCTTGTCTTCCTTGATCTCGGAGACGAGCGCTTCAGTGGTCAGCATCAGGCCGGCGATGGACGAGGCGTTGACCAGCGCGGTCTTGGCGACCTTGGCCGGATCCATCACGCCCGCCTTGAGCAGGTCTTCCATCTTGCCGATGGCGGCGTTGAAGCCGTTCGAGCCCTTGGCGCCCAGCACCTCGCGGACGACGATCGAGCCCTCTTCACCGGCGTTGTTGGCGATCTGGCGGGTCGGCTCCTCGAGCGCGCGGCGCACGATGTTGACGCCGATCTGGGCGTCGCCCTCGAGCTCCAGCTTCTCGACCGCCGGGATGGCCCGCAGCAGGGCGACGCCGCCGCCGGGGACGATGCCCTCTTCGACAGCCGCCTTGGTGGCGTGCATGGCGTCCTCGACGCGCGCCTTCTTCTCCTTCATCTCGGTCTCGGTGGCCGCGCCGACGCGGATCACCGCGACGCCGCCGACCAGCTTGGCGAGACGCTCCTGGAGCTTCTCCCGGTCGTAGTCCGAGGTGGTCTCCTCGATCTGGGTCCGGATCTGCTTGACCCGGCCGGCGATCGCCTCACGGCGCTCCTTGTCGTCGGAGTCGGTGACGATGGTGGTGTCGTCCTTCGTGATGACCACCTTCTTGGCGTCGCCCAGGTCGTCCCACTTGACGCTCTCGAGCTTGACGCCCAGGTCCTCGGAGATGACCGTGCCGCCGGTCAGCGTCGCGATGTCCTGGAGCATGGCCTTGCGCCGGTCGCCGAAGCCCGGGGCCTTGACGGCGGCGACGTTGAGCGTGCCGCGCAGCTTGTTGACCACCAGGGTGGCCAGCGCCTCGCCCTCCACGTCCTCGGAGATGATCAGGAAGGGGCGGCCCTGCTTGGCCACCTGCTCCAGGATCGGCAGCAGGTCCTTCATGTTGCTGATCTTCTTCTCGTGGAGAAGGATCTTCGGGCTCTCGATGACCGTCTCCATGCGCTCGGGGTCGGTCACGAAGTAGGGCGAGAGGTAGCCGCGGTCGAACTGCATGCCCTCGACCACCTCGAGGGTGGTCTCGAGGCCCTTGGCCTCCTCGACGGTGATGACACCGTCCTTGCCGACCTTCCCCATCGCCTCGGCGATGATCTGGCCGATCTCACGGTCGTTGTTGGCGGAGATGGTGCCGACGTGGGCGATGTCGGAGCCCTCGACCGGCTTGGAGAGGTTGTGGATCGCCTCGACGGCCGCCTTGACCGCCTGGTCGATGCCCCGCTTGATCTCCATCGGGTTGGCGCCGGCGGTGACGTTCTTCGAGCCCTCGCGGTAGATCGCCTGGGCGAGCACGGTGGCGGTGGTGGTGCCGTCGCCGGCCACGTCGGAGGTCTTCGACGCGACCTCGCGGACCATCTGGGCACCCATGTTCTCGAGCGGGTCCTTGAGCTCGATCTCCTTGGCGACGGTGACGCCGTCCTTGGTGATCGTGGGGGAGCCGAACTTCTTCTCGATGACCACGTTGCGGCCCTTCGGGCCCAGGGTCACCTTGACCGCGTCGGCGAGCTTGTTCACCCCCTTGAGGATGGCGGTACGCGCCTCCTCGCTGTAGGTGATCTTCTTGGCCATACTCGGATACCTCCTGAAGCTTCAATCAGTGAATACTGAGATCGTTCGCAATCGGGTGTGTGGGGAGAGCCTTCAGCCTCTGGATGAGACCCTTCAGCCTTCGATCACGGCCAGGATCTCGTCCTCGCGCAGGATGACGAAGTCCTCACCGTCGAGCTTGACCTCGCTGCCGGAGTACTTGCCGACCAGGATGCGGTCACCCTTCTTGACGTCCATCGGCGAGCGGCTGCCGTCGTCCTGGGTCTTGCCCGGACCCACGGCGACCACCTCGGCCTCCTGCGGCTTCTCCTTCGCGGTGTCCGGGATGATGATGCCGCCCCGGACCTGCTCCTCCTGCTCGATGCGCTTGACCAGAACTCGATCGTGCAGCGGACGAATGTTCACGGTTCGATTCCTCCTTGGGAAGACGGGTCGTATCTTGAGTTTTGAGGCTCGATGGGAAGGTGGGCCCGAATCATCGGGAAGGAGTGTTAGCACTCACCCCCATCGAGTGCTAACAGTGTAGTGAGACCCCCGGGGACTGTCAACCCTGGAGCGGCGGGAACCGCTCCCCTACTCGCGGGTCGGGATCGAGCGTCGCGCCGGCGAGCTCGACCCAGGCGTGGGCCCGGAAGCGCGGCCCCTCGCGGCGGGCACCGATGCGCAGCGCCGCCGGCAGGCCGCGGGCGAGCAACCAGCGCCGGAGGAGCAGGGCCCGTGGCAGGCAGGGCACGCGGTAGACCCTCAAGCACGCGGCGCGCTCGATGCGGCCGGCCAGGGTCCGGCCGAGCGCACGGACCGCGTCGGCTTCGGCATCGGCTTCGGTGGAAAGGCCGGGCTCGGCTCGATCGCCGCCGAGCAGGGCGTCCATGCGCGCGAACCCGAGCACCCGGAGGCCGGCGTCGACGGCCAACAGGGCGAGGGCGGTGCCCAAGCGGCTCGGAAGGCGGCCCGCATCGCTCCCCCGAGTCCGGCCGGACCCCGCCTCAGCCCTCGGTGTCACCGGGATCCTCCCCGGAGGGCGTGACGACCTCGAGCAGATCCTCGGCGACGAGCCGCTCCACCAGGGCCTCCAAGTCCCTCTCCAGGGTCGCCCGGTCGACGGCGTACTCGCCCTCCAGGCGATCGAGGATCGTCCCCACGGTCAAGCGCTCCGCGGCCAGCTCCCACACCCGGGAGCCGACCTCGTTGAGGGCGTAGTAGGTGCCCGGCACCGGGTCGAGCAGGATGGTCTCCCCGTCGAGCTGCCGGCACAGGACGCCCGGCCGCCGCGCCAGGCGCCGGACGTCTCCGGGGGGTCGCGCGGCCCGCCGCGTCAAGCCGCCTCCAGGGCGGAGGCGACGGCGTCGGCGAGACCGGGCACCAGGGCGCCGCGCCACGGGTAGGTCAGCTCCGCGACCGGCAGGCGCTCGGCGAGGGCGGAGCAAAGCTCGAGGTGGCGGGCCAGGAGCACGCGGTCGAACAGGCGGGCGGAGGCGGTGTGGCGGACCAGCGCCAGGGCCGCCTCGGCCCGCTTCAAGCGGCGGACGACCGGCTGTCCGCTCTGTCCGGGCCGCCCCGGCGGGCCGTCCGGCGCTCCCTCCACCGCCCTCTCCGCTGGCCTCTCCGCCGGCCCGGGCGCGAGCACGAACAGGGCGGCGAGCGGGATCGCCTCGGGCAGGCGCGCGCCCGGCTGGGCGGCGGGGTCCAGCTTGAGCTGGGGGAACCGGGGGTAGGCGGTGGGCGCGCCGCCGGCCGCCCACTCCCAGGCCAGGGGCAGCACGTCGTCCGCGGCGCGGTGCCACCCGGGTCGGGCACCGTCGAGGAGGCGGGCGAGGGTCGACTTGCCGGCGCCGCTCGGCCCCAGGAAGGCGACCAGGGCCAGCCCATCCGTGGCCTCCGCGGCCTCCGCGGCCTCCGAGGACGCCGAGGGGCCGTCGGAGACGGACGGGACGGCGAGGGCCGACGCGTGGAAGCAGAAGGTGCCCCGGAAGGCAAGGGCGAGGATCAGCGCCGGTCCCAGGAGCGCCTCCGCCCGGAGGCCGGCGTCGGCGTCCGAGGCCGACGCGGGCGCCGGGTCGACGAGGGCGGCGTGCCGGCCGTCACCGGCCACCTCCAGGCGGCCGATGCCTTCGATGTCGACCCGCAGGCCGTGCGCGGCGCGCCGGCAGGTGACCGTGCGCTCGCGCTGGCCGATCCAGGCAGGTCCACGGTAGACCGGTGTTCCGGCCTCGGGACCGGCGAGGTGCGGCGGCCGGTCGACCACTGGCGGGGGGGCGGGAAGGGGGTCGCGAAAGCCTTCGATCTCGGGCAGGGGCGGGCTGACAGTCACGCGGTGGCCGGCGAGCCGATAGACCGAACGTTCGGGCGGCGCGGTGGCGGTGGCTCGATCCGGTGGGCCGCCGACGAGCTCGATCATCGCCCGTGTGCTCGTGGCCTCGGTCGGACCGGGCTCGTCAGAAGGGCTGCGTGTTCATCGGCGTGCTGTCGCCCACGCCCAGGGTCGCTCCGAGGGTCAGGTCTCGGATGTCGCCCAGGGTCTCCAGGCGAGGGGTGACGTAGGCACGCCGCTCACGGCACGAGGCGTCATCCGCCCCGTCTACCGATGAACGATCGGACTGAGGAGAGCTCAGGGGAGTGTTCGATGCCATTGTCTGGTCAGCCTCTTCGGTTCGGTCGTCTCGCCAGGTTCGCCGGTAGCGTCCAGGCTTTCTCGGGACTCGCGATCATCAGCCGGCGAGTGAGCACCGACTCAGATCTCCCTGGGTTTGCCGGGACAAGCCGTCGAGCCGTCGGCGCCAGAGCTCGAACGTCAGGCACCGCCAGAGTGCCAGCGCTCCTGCTCCGTCGACTTCGGCCGAAACCTGTTCCGGATAGAAGCCCCGTAGCCAAGACGACCGCACGTAGCGCGGCCACCAAGCCTGGGGCGAGTCTAGCAGAGCATCGACGGCCCGGCCCTCACGCTCCGCGACCCCACGCCGGAAGAGCGGGAAGAGCGAGCTGCGCCGGCGCCGCCGGCGAACGACCTCCGGCAGGAGGCCGCGCATGGCCCGGCGGGTCAGCCGCTTCGGCCAGCCGGGACGGTAGAGCTGGTGGGCCGGAACCGCCAGGGCCCACTCCACCAGGCGCCGGTCGCGGTACGGCCGGCGAACTTCGATGCCGGCCTCGGCGGCGCGCCACGACTCCTGGCGGATCGCGGTGGCGACCCGCGGATCGAGCACCGACGCCGCCTGGGACGGCCGCCGCGCCCGGCCGCCGTCCGGACCCCGATCCACCATCGGAGCGTCGCCGAGGAGATCGAGCACCTCGTCCGTGAGCCAGGGGCGGTCCGTCCACCGCTCCCGAGGGCGCGGCGCCGGGGCCCGCAGCACCGAGGCCACCGTGGTGCGCAGGCCGAACCGGTCCTCTCTCCCGGCGCGAAGCACGGCGCGGGCGAGCTCCCGGGCGGCGGTGATGAACCGCCCCTCGGCGAGCAGGTCGCGCAGCCAGGTCTCCGCCCCGATGAAGAGCTGATCGCCGGACTCGCCGGTCAGGAGCACGCGGCTGCCCCGCGCCGCCATCGAGCGGTACGAGCGGTCGCGCAGGCGGCGGTAGACGGCGGCGTACGGGCTGCCCACCCCCAGGTGTCGCTCCGGTCGGTCGAGGCACCCGCCCAGGGGCCAGGCGTCATCGCCCAGGATCCAGGTCGCCTCCGCGCCGAGAGCCTCGACGGTCGGCTCCATGAACTCCCGTTCGTCGGCCCGCGGCAGCTCGTCGAAGACCCAGGAGATGGTGCGCAGACGTCCGCCCCGCTCGGCCTGGACCTCGGCCGCCAGGGCGGCGACCGCCGTCGAATCGACGCCGCCGCTCATCAGCACCGTCGCCTCCAGGCCGTCGTCCCCGTCCGGCAGGCGGTCCCGCACCGCCCGGCCGAGGAGCTCCCGGAAATGCTCGGCGTACTCCGCCTCGCGCCGGTAGCGGATGCTGTCGTCCGTCCGCGGGCTCCAGTGGGTCCAGAAGCGGGGCGGGCGGCCGCAGAGCCCGGAACCGAGCCGCTCGACGCGGAGACTCATTGCGGAGCCGGGGCCGAGCTCCCGCAGATCGGCGAAGAAGGTGCGCCCCGGGGCCGCCGCCTCCATGGCGAAGAACCGCGCGACGGTTCCCTCGTCCACGTCGCGGGAGACCTCCGGATGCTCGAGCAGCAGCTCCTCGTGGGTGGCCACCAGCAGCCGTCCGGCGCTCAGGCGGTAGAGCACCGAGCGGTCGCCCAGGGCGTCCCGGCCGCAGACGATCCGCCGCTCGGCGCTGTCGATCACGACGACCGCGAAAGGGCCGAGCAGGTGCTCGAAGCAGCCGTCGCCCCACCGGCGGTAGGCGGCGTGGACCAGGACCGCGTCGGCTGCTGGTGTGCGCTCGGAGGGCCCCCTCCGCGGCTGTTCGCCGAGCGCCCGGGTGACGTCGTCCCGGTTGTCGATCCGGCCGTCGAGCGCCAGGGTGACGCCGCCCTCCCGACAGACTCCGGTGCCGGCGCCGGTGAGCAACACGTAGGGCGGTCCCGCGTCGCCCAGGGGCCCGCGCAGGATCGTCCCCCCGGACGAAGACGCAGACGCCTCGCGCGCCCCCGCCGGCCGGAGGCAGCGCTCGAGGCGCTCTACGGCGTGCACCGGGGCGGCCGTGCCGTCCCGGTGGAGGATCAGGACGAAGCCGGGCATCGACCCCCGCTTGTGTACCACACCCCTCGCGCCGGCACTATGGCTCCAGGGCCAGGGCCGGATCGCCGAGCAGCGTCCAGCCCAGGATGGCGTCCACCCGGTCCGGCTCGCTCGCCGCCAGCTCCTGCTTGGCCTCGGTCACCGCATCGCCCAGGCTCAGGCCGCGCTGGGTGAGGAGCGGCGCGAGACGCTTCGACAACGCGTCGGCCGAGGAGGTCTCGAGCAGGGTCGCCGAGCCGAGCACCGTCGCCGCGCCCCGGTCGGGGGTCAGCAGCAGCCGGTGGCCGAGGGTGTTGAAGTGGGGGTCGACGTGATAGGTGTTCCAGCAACCCCACTGCATGACCACGGTCGGCGAGCCGCTGTTGGTCAGGGTCGCCACGTCGTCGGCGCCGAACAGGCCGTCGAAGCTCCAGTGGGTGAGGCCCGAGTGACCGATGAAGGTGGTCAGCGCGACGCCCTGGTCGAGCTCGTGGAAGAGCTTCTCCCGCGCCGCGGCGGCACCGATGGTGTCGATCGCGGCCCGCTGGACGCTCCAGCCGGAGCCGAGGGCCGTGCCGAACTGGTCGCCCGCCTGGCTGAACGAGAAGCCGGAGGCGGAGTCGCGCGCGTCGGTCACCACCAGGGCGGTGCCACCGTAGCCGCGGTGCTGGTACTGGAGGATCTTGGCGATCACGGCGTCGAGCTCGGGCCGCGTCCGGACCGGCAGACGGCCGATCGGCAGGTCGGGCACCCGGTCGCCGTCGACGTCGGCGTACAGGGGGTCGACCGGCGCATAGCGCACGATCGAGCCGGTCGGCGCGTAGAGCGACGGGATGAAGCTCACCGAGCCCAGGCCCAGGGTGTCGTGGTAGTCGTAGGTGTCGCCACCGACCAGCAGCACGTAGTGGGTGCCCATCTCGTGGGCGGCGTAGGTGATGTACTGGTGGATCGCCTCCGGGTCGACCACGCCGTCGGAGTAGCGGTCGTAGATGTCCTGGACGTCGACCACCTTGACCGACAGTCCCTGGGCGCGCCGTGCGTCGACCAGCGGCCCCAGGCCGTCGAGGAACGCCCGGTGGGAGATGACGAGGTACTCGGCCGGGCCGCCGCTCACGTCGGTCAGGCCGGTCGGGACATTCAGGGCCTCGATGCCCGGATGGACCACCGACACGGCCGTCGTCACCTGGTAGCTGGCGCTGGCCGCGGACCCGGGGAAGGTGACCGTGACGCCCGCGCCGTCCGGCGCCGCCGTCACCCCGGTGACCAGCTCCGGACCGGAGCCCGACACCCGGTAGACGACCGGCGACGCATCGGCCAGGTGGTGCACCGCGAACAGGCCGCCCGCCGCGCTGAAGTCGAGGCCGCCGTTCTGGGCGTCGAAGGCCCGCGGGTAGGTGACCGAGTAGCTCTCGAGGTCGACCACGTCCCAGGGCACGCCCCGGTCGCCGACCGTCTGGAGGGTCAGCTCGTTGCCGCTCGCCGTGACCAGGTCGGCGGGCACCCGCGCCGTCAACCGGCCCGGGGTCTGGTCGTCCCAAATCGCCTCGCCCACCTGGACGCCGTTCCACAGCGCCACCACGTGGTGCTCGCCCGGCTCGGCCCAGGTGGTCACGCCCCACAGGTCGACCGCCAGGTCGACGGGGCCGCCGACGTAGTCGTCGAGGTCGACCGAGAACGGGTAGCTCCGGCCGGCGGTGCCGACCACGATCATGCGGGTGTCGTACCACGGATCGTCGCCCGGAGAGGCGAAGCTGTAGGTGTTGTCGTGCTCGACCTTCAGGGTCTCCTGGTAGGTCGCCACCGGCGTGCCGCCGTGGGCCTTGGTGCGGTCCTCGGGGATGCGCACGGCGTTCTGGGGGTCGCGGGTCAGGTCGTAGACGTTGGTCCGCGTGTAGAGCGTGTCGAGGGCCTCACCGAGGAACTCGACGAAGCCGCCCGGGCCGAAGGTACCGCCGGAGGACTCGACCCGTATCGGCACCGGATGGCCGCCGCTGGAGAGGGCGAGCTGGCTCGCCGGAACACCCGAGAAGTCGAAGCCGGCCGCCAGCAGGTCCTCGTAGGTGACCCGCTGGACACCGTCGGTGTCGACCAGCAGCCGCACGGCCGGGTCCGCCGCGGCAGCGCCGCCGCCCGCCGAGCCGTTGCCGCCCTTGGCCAGGGAGAGGCCGGACGCGAGGCCCGACCGCCTGTTGGCGGGTCCGGCCGGAGCGGCCGCCCGCACCGCTTCCCGCGCCGCCCGCCAGTCGACCGCCTTGGCGACCGGCCGGTGGCCGTAGACGCGGCCGGCGACGTACGGACCGTGGAGCTCTGTCTTCCCGTCGAGAGCGACGTCCTCGATCATGAAGCGCTTGGCGCCCGTCGCGGAGGCGTCGAAGGAGTAACTCTGGGGGACGGTGGAGTCGATCACCGGCGAGACGACGGTCTCGTCGTTGATCCGCCGCCAGCCGGCCGCCGTCCGGGCGTAGACGTTGAAGCCGAGGTTCGCCGCCTCGGTCGCCGTCGTCCAGCGCAGCACGGGCGCGCCGCTCGAGCGGTCGACCTCGACCGACGACAGGGTGACCGGGGTGGCGGTCACCGACGAGTTGCAGGAGACGCTCGTCTGCGAGGTGACGCTCGCGGCGGTCGGGTCCCCCAGGTCGGCCGGGTCGTTGGTCCAGTAGGTGGTGGTCGACGCCGAGATCGTGTCGCCGGCGGTGTTGCCGGTGTAGGTGAAGTCGTAGGTCAGGGTGCCGGTGTCGCTCGGACCGATGATGCCGGAGGTGCTGTGCCGGCTGCTCGCCGGAATCCAGGTGATCGTGCCGTTGACCGTGTCCTGGGTGTAGGTCCCGGTACCGGCGTTGATGTTCGACACCGTCCCCTTGGTCTGGTCGTAGTCGATGACGTAGAAGACGTAGCTCGCCGTGCCGCACTCTTCGCGCTCCGGCGTGGTGGTCATGGGCGTGCAGGTGTTGGCGTTCGTGTAGCCGACCGAGAAGGTGCCGGTCTGGCCCTGGCTGAGGGTCATCGCCGGGGAGTTGCACGACAGGCCCAGGTTGGGCGCCGGGATGGTCGAGTTGACGATCTCGCAGCGGCACTTGGCCTTGGTGCCCGGCACGACCTCCGCCTCGGAGTCGCACGAGCCGTTGGCACCGCCGACCTCGTCGATCTGCTGGCCCCAGGTGGCGCAGGTCGGGATCTCGACGAAGCCGTTCGAGTCCGCGTCGTCGCACGGGAAGGTCAGCGCCTGGGTGAAGCGGACCACCGTGTCGTCCCACTGGCCGTCGCCGTTCTCGTCGCAGCCGCTGTGACCGGTCGAGTACAGGTCGCCGCAGGCGTCGCCGTCGGTGTTGAGATAGGGGCCGTTGTCGGCCAACCCGTCGAACGGCGCGTAGTCGTCGCGCGTCCGGGAGAGGTCGAGCGAACCGGGGCCGCAGGTGCTCACGCCCATGGTCCCCACCGGCTGCAGGCTGTCGCGGGCGCAGACGCCGGACTTGGCGCCGTCGCCGTTGGGATCGCCGTCGGTGGCGATGTAGAGGCCGACGTCGTAGCGCGTCTGGGCGCTCGAGTTGCGCAGCACACCGCCGAGGAAGATGCTCACCGTGTCGGACGGGCTGACGCAGCCGTCGTCCTGGATGCCGAGACCGACGACCACGAAGGTGACGTCGTTGGCGGTGCAGTTGTTGTTGGCTCCGGACACGTCGTCGACGCAGCCGCCGCCGGTGATGATGGCTCCCGCCGGGGCCACGAACAGACAGAGCGTGGCGGCGACCGCCGCCAGGGTCAAGATGCCTCGGACCTTCGTTCTCATCGAGCTGCCCTCCTCTCGGGCATCCGTCCGGCCGCGGGCGCTCCCTCTGCCTCCATCTGGCGGACGATCTGTTCGGTGACCGTCTCCGGGTCGCGGACGAACCGTTCTTCCCCGGTCTGTAGATTGCGGACGTACCCGCGGAACGACGGCCGGCCGCTCGGCGTCTCGCGCGACTCGTACCAAACGCGGACCAGGAACGAGCCCGCGGCACGGTCGCCGCCGGGATGACGGCGGATCGCCGAATCGGTCTCTGAATGCTTGACAGGTGCCATCGTCTCTCTCGATCTCCGCTCTGCTCGACGATTCGGCGCCAAGGCCGAGTGGTGCACAGATGGAAGTGGACTGGTCAGAACGGTTCGCATCTCGTGTCGGTGTTTTTCCTACAACGGTCGGCGCGATTGTCCGATGGTGGCGTCAGGAAACCGTCAGGCCGGAGGGGACGCTCGCACCAGGGCACCAGAGCCTCTGGTAGTCTGGCGGGAATACCCCCGGAAACCGGGCCATTCCCGCCCGCAGCCGGGGATCGCCCGATGCGACGACTGGAGATCCACACGTTCGGCGGATTCGAGATCCGGCGGGGCGACCGTCGCCTGACCGAGCTCGAGTCGCGCAAGGTCGAGGCCCTCGCCGCCTACCTGATCGCCCACCGCCGCCAGAGCCTTTCCCGGGACCACCTGGCGTCGCTGCTGTGGCCCGACCGGCCGGACACGTCCGCCCGCCGCAACCTCCGCCAGGCGCTCTACAACCTGCGCTCCACCCTCGAGAGCGACGGACCGCCCTGCTTCGTCGTCGACGGCCGCAGCGTCCAGTTCAATGCCCACCCGAGCGACTGGATCGACCTCGATCCGTTCGAGCGCATGCTGCTGGACGAGGAGGGGCCGAGCGCCGCCGACCCGCGCGAGCTGGCCGGCGCCGTGCGCCTCTACCGCGGGGAGTTCCTCGACGGGGTCGTGCCACCGAGCCTCAACTACGAGGAGTGGCTCCTGGGCGAGCAGGAGCGCTATCGCGATGCGGTGCTGCGCGCCCTGCGCGAGCTGGTCGACCACGCGCTGACCACCGGCGACTACGAGACCGGCATCCGGTACGCACGCCGCCTGGTCCGGATCGACCCCCTGTCCGAGGAGGCCCACCGCAAGCTGATCCGCCTGTACGCGCTGTCCGGCCGCCGCGGCCGGGCGCTGGCCCACTACGAGGACCTGGCGAGCCTGCTCGACCGGGAGCTCGGCGTCGAGCCGCTCGAAGAGACGACCGAGCTGTACCGCTCGGTCCGCGACGGCGACGTGCCGGCCACCGAGCTGCCGGTGGTGCCGGAGCCGACCGGCCCGGTGCTGCCGCTGGTCGGCCGCGAGGAGGCCCTGGACGCCCTGGAGACGCCGTGGCGCGCGATCCTCGAAGGCCACGGCCGCGTCACCCTGGTGACCGGCGACGAGGGGATCGGCAAGACCCGCCTGGTCAAGACCTTTCTCCACGAGCGGGTGTCAGCCGTGGGGGCGACGGTGCTCCAGGGGGCCTGGTTCGAGATCGAGCCGCCGGTCCCGTTCCGCGGCATCCACGACGCCCTGGACGACCTCCTCGCCCACGAGCTCGACGCGGTCGAGCGGCTGCTCGAAGGGGCCTCCGCCCGGGAGCTGGCCGACCTGGCACGGCTGGTCCCCCGCCTCGCCCGGACCGAAGGCGCCCCGCGGATCCAGGTGGCGCGCACCGGACGATCCGACCGGACCGGCCGCAAGGAGGACCTCCCGACCGAGGCCGCCGTCCGCAAGCGCATCGTCCAGGCGGTCGCGCGGGCGCTGGCGCTGATCGCGGCCACGGGCGAGCCGGGCGGAACGACCGCCCCGGCGATCCTGTTTCTCGAGGACCTGCACTGGGCCGACCGGCCCAGCCTCGCGCTGCTGGCCGACCTCGCCCCCCGCCTCGCCCAGCTCCCGGTCTGGGTCGTGGCGACGGTCCGACCGGAGGCGGACGCCCTCGACCTGCTGGGGGGGCTGCCAGTGACCGACGTCGTCCAGCTCGAGCCGCTGGCCCGGGACGACCTCCACGCCCTGTCTTCCAGCCTGGTCGGACCGACCGAGGCGGAGATGCTGACCGACCTGCTGGAGCGGCGGACCGGCGGCAACGTCCTCCAGGCCAGCACCCTGGTCAACCTGCTGTGGGACCTGGGCGTGGTGGAGCCGGTCGAGGACGGCGGCTGGCACCTGAGCGACGACCCGCGGGAGGTGGAGCTGCCGGACGGCGGGTTCGACGCCCTGGCCCGCGCCCGGACCGCCCTCCTGCCGCCGAGCGCCCGCCGGCTGCTGACCCTGGCGGCGGTGGCGGGACCGCGCTTCGAGCCCGCCCTGCTCGGCGACATCGAGGGCGAGGAAGCGGTGGTGGTCGAGGCCTCGCTGCGGACGCTTCTCGAGCGCTGGCTGGTCCGCCTCTCCCTGGGCTACTGGGCCGACAGCCGGCGCGACCGGGACATGGTGATCTGGGCCGGCGGAGCCCGCCGGGGAACCTTCGAGTTCTCCCACGGTGCGCTCCGGCGGTGCGTCTACCAGGCCCTCGATCCGGTGCGGCGAAGCGCCCTCCACGCCAAGGTGGCGGCGGCGTTGGAGCTACGGATCGGCGCGCCGGACGGCGTGCCGCACGAGGTTCTGGCCCATCACTTCCACGAAGGGGGCGACGTGGAGCGGGCCCGCCGCTTGACTGCCGAGGCCGCCGAGGCCGCCGCCTCGACGCACTCCGTCCACGCCCTCCGGACCGTCGACGCGGAGTAGTCCCGCGCCAGCCGGCTCCGGGCCGCGGCCGCGATCCGCCGCCGGCGTGCCGGGTCGTCCCAGAGGGCGCGGATCGCCTCCACCCACTCGGCGGCGTCGTCCGCCACCACCAGATCCTCCACCCCCTCGCCGCCGCCGCTCCCGATCCGGCCGGAGGTTCCGGCGGCGGCCCAGCGGGTGGCGACCACCGGCACCCCCGCGGCCCACGCCTCCATCACCTTGAGCGGCTGGCCGGCGCCGGCCCGCATGGGGGCCAGGGCGATTCGCGCCCCCGCCAGGACCGCCGCCAGGTCGGCAGGATCGGCGACCACCTCGGCGCCGGCGCGGCGCGCCAGCCGACCGAGACCCGCCGGGATGCGGCTGCCGGCGAGCACCAGGCGGGCGTCCGGGAGCACGGCGCGCAGGCGCGGCCAGACCCGCCGGAGCCACCAGCGGGCGCCGTCCCGGGTCGGGAAGTAGCCCAGGTTGCCGGTCAGCGCAAGGACCGGCGCGGTCGCCCGGTCCGGCTCCACCCCGTTCTCGGGCTCGACCTCGGGCCGATCCGGCCTCTCCACGGCCACCGGCACCACCCGCAGCCGCTCCGCCTCCGCCGGCGCCAGCCGGGCCGCCACCGCCACCCGGTCCCGCTCGGAGACGACCAGCGCACAGGCGCTCCGCGCCACCAGCCGGTCTTCCGCGCGGGTCAGCAAGCGCGCCTCGAGGCGGAGGGCGAGGGCCAGCCACGAGCGATCGAACAGCGCCCGCCGCGCGGTCGAGAGCGCCAGACTGTCGATCAGATCGACCACCGTCGGCGTGTCGCCGAAGGCGCCCGCCGACGGGGCCAGTCGGACCAGTTGGAGGATCACCACGTCGGCCGCCGGGGCGAGCCGTTCGAGCGCCCGGTCGAGATCGGGTGAGGTGAAGAGGAGGCTCTGGAGCGGGTTCCTGCCGCGCAGCGCACCGAGCGCCGCGCGGGCCGAGCCGACCGCCCGGCCGGCGACACCCGGACGGCGGTAGGTCGCGACCGTCGCCGGCCAGTTCTCCGGCGGCGGCGGCGCGCCCGGCGGCGCCTCGGGCAGCAGAACCGTCAGGCGGTGGTCGGGGGCGAGCGCCTCGACCGTCTGGAGGGTGCGGAGCTGGTCCCCGCGCCGCGGCGGCCAGGGGTAGCGGGAGACGGCGAGCAGGACGCGCAAGGCCGCAGCCGGATCAGACCAGCTTCAACAGGTGCCCCAGCTTGTCCCGCTTCGTCTTCAGGTACGCCTGGCTGGTCTCAGTGGGCGGGATCTCGATCGGGACCCGCTCGACGATCTCCAGCCCGTAGCCGGAGAGCCCGATGAACTTGTGGGGGTTGTTGGTCATCAGGCGCATGCGGCGCACCCCCAGATCGCGCAGGATCTGGGCGCCGATGCCGTAGTCGCGCTGGTCCGGGCGGAAGCCGAGCTTCTCGTTCGCCTCGACCGTGTCGTGGCCCTGCTCCTGGAGCTCGTAGGCGCGCAGCTTGTTGAGCAGGCCGATGCCGCGCCCTTCCTGGAGCAGGTAGAGCAGCACGCCCCGCCCCTGCTCGGCGATCGCCTCGAGCGCGCCGTGGAGCTGGTGGCCGCAGTCGCACCGCTGGGAGCCGAAGATGTCGCCGGTCAGGCACTGGCTGTGGACACGCACCAGCACCGGCTCGTCGCGGTCGACGACGTCCCCCATGACCAGGGCGAGGTGCTCTTCGCCGGTGACCTTCGAGCGGTAGGCGTGGACCTGGAAGTCGCCGTAGACCGTCGGCAGTTGGGGTGAGGCGACCCGCTCGACCAGGGTCTCGGTCGACAGGCGGTAGCGGATCAGGTCGGCCACGGTGATCATCTTGAGGCCGTGCTCGGCGGCGAACCGGGCCAACTCCGGCACCCGCGCCATGGTGCCGTCGTCGTTCATCACCTCGCAGATCACCGCCGCCGGCGTGAAGCCCGCCAGAGTCGCCAGGTCGACGGAGGCCTCGGTCTGGCCGGTGCGCTTCAAGACGCCGCCTTGGACGGCGCGTAGCGGGAAGACGTGCCCCGGGCGGAGCAGATCCTCGGCGACGGTGCGCGGATCGACCGCGGTGCGGATGGTCGCCGCCCGGTCCGCGGCCGAGATGCCGGTCGAGATCTTGCCCTTGGCCTCGATCGAGACGGTGAACGCGGTCCCGTAAGGAGAGGTGTTGTCCCGCACCATCAGCGGCAGCTCGAGCTGGTCGCAGCGCTCCTCGGTCATCGACAGGCAGATCAGCCCGCGGCCGTGCTTGGCCATGAAGTTG
Source organism: uncultured Acidobacteriota bacterium (assembly GCA_963843755.1). GTDB lineage: Bacteria > Acidobacteriota > Thermoanaerobaculia > Multivoradales > DATKCC01 > CAWJLS01. Next base: position 452,295 of record CAWJLS010000002.1, on the reverse strand, counting down.
ATGTGCTCCGGCGTGACCAGCTCCGCCGGGATCGACAGGTCGCCCTCGTTCTCCCGGTCCTCGTCGTCGACGATGATGACCAGGCGGCCGGCCTGAAACTCGTGAATCGCCTCCTCGATCGGGGCGAAGGGTGATGTATCGGACATCTTCCTCGATTGTCGAAGCGGTGAACGGCGGGACGCCGGAGGAAAGGGCGCACGAGCGCCTCGGCCATTGTACACCGCCGGGGACCCCCACGCCCTGCCCGGAGCGGCAGGCGCGCCGGCAGACACCCGCCGTCAGCCGGCTGCCCGGCGCACGATCGTCCCCCGCAGCCCGAGGAGCGTCGGCACCGACCCCAGCACGACCTCCACCCGCTCGGGCTCGTCGGTCTCGTCGGTCTCGTCGGTCTCGTCGGTCTCGTCGGTCTCGACGGTCTCGACGGTCTCGACCAGGTCGAGCCGGTAGACGCGGGTGAACAGGGAGGCGAGGAGCATCAGCTCGATCGTGCCGAGGTTCGCGCCGATGCAGGAGGTCGAGGACCAGCCGAACGGGGCGTAGGCGCAGGCGTGGGCCGGACCCCGCCCCGTGTCCGGCAGCCACCGGTCGGGATCGAAGCGCTCCGGGTCCGGCCATTCGGCGGCGTCGTGGTGGAGGAAGTAGGGGCTGACGTGGAACTGGTCGCCGGGCTCCAGACGGTGACCGTCGACGCACAGCGGGACCCGGACCGTCCGGGTCAGGGCCGTGGGAGCGCTCCAGCGGCGGAGGGTCTCCTTGACGAACCGGTGGGTGATCGGAGCGGCCCGGCGGGGCGCGGCGAGGAACCGGTCCCGGGGCAGGGCGGCGAGCTCGTCGTGGATGCGCTCCGCCCAGGCGGGGCGGCGGATCAGCTCCAGCACCATGCAGGCGGCGACGGAGCCCGGCGGGCTGGCGATCGCGGTCAGGACGGAGGTGACCGCGAAAACCGCCCGGTCCATGCCCAGGGTCGGCAGGGCGTCCACCACCGAATCGGCGAGGTCGACCTGGCGTGGACGGCGTCCGGCGGACCGCTCCCGCAGGACGCGGCGCACGGCGCGCGCGGCCCGGATCTGGACCCACGCCCCGCGCACCGCGCCGCGCCAGGTCCCCGCCAGGCGGTCGTCCCCCCGGGGAATCAGGATCCTCTGGGTCTGCTCCGCGACCACCCGGGCCAGCTCGCCGGGCCGCAGATCGGCGAGCACCAGCGGGATCAACGCCCGGGAGAAGCTCTCGTGGATCGCGCGGCCGAGGTCGGTCTCGCCTCCGCGGCGCGCCTCGATCTCGGCGGTCAGGCGCGCCTCGAGGGCCGCGACCCGGTCCGGCGCGGCGAGCTCCGCCACCCGGCCGGCCCAGACCGAGCGCAGGTCGGCCCAATCGGCTTCCGCGCTCGTCCTCCCCCGCACCAGGTCGGCCAGGCGGTCGTCCATGGGGCGCTCCGCGAAGTTGGCCGCGTTCGCCTCGCGCGCCCACTGCGGATCGAGCACCGCGAGCCCGTCGTCGGTCCGGAAGACGGGCCCTTCGGTGGCACGCCTGGTGCGCAGCTCACGAATCGCCTCGACTTCGCGTACCTCGACCTTCATTCCACCTCCAGCATCCGGTTTCCGGGGAAGACGTGGGCAGGAAGGCCGTGGAGAGCGGCAAGGGGCCGCTCCCCACGGCGAGCGCCGAAGCGCTTCCGGCCTACAGCTCGCTGTACAGCCGCCAGAACTGAGAGCCCTCAGGGCAACCAGCCGCCCGGAGAGACAGCATGATTCGCACCGCCTTCTTGAGCTTCTTCACGTCGATCACCTCCTTCCCCATGGATCTACGAGGCTCTGGGCGCCACCGCGAGTCGAAAGCGCGGCGGTGCCAACGAGGGCCCCGTGAACGGTCGATCGGACCGCGGCGAAACCTCCAGACGGTGGCTCCGCAACAGGACCGCGAGCACCTGCGCCACCAGCTCCAGGGTCAGAGAGGCCGCCGCACAGGTGTGCGGCCCCCAGCCGAAGGGCAGGAACGCGGGTGGATTGGGCGTTTCGGCCCAGCGCTCGGGACGGAAACGCCCCGGCTCCTTCCAGTAGGCCGGATGCCTTTGGGTGACGTAGGGAGAGACCAGCACCTGGTGCTCCGGGGTCACCTCGACGCCCGCCAGGTCCTGGCTCTCCGCCGGGTAGCGGACCAGGTTCCAGGCGATCGGCCACAGGCGCAACGCCTCGCGGACGATCCAGCCCGGCTCCACGTCCTCCGCGCGGTGGGTGCCGAGCAGGTAGACCGACCAGCCGAGGGTGAACCCGACCGACCCGACGACGGCGAAGAGAAACGGCAGATAGAGCTCGCCCAGATCCTCGGCGAGCACCTCGGGCCCGGCGGCGCTTACCAGCACGTCGAACAGGTCGCGCGGCGCCCGCGCCTCCCCCGGCACGAGCTCCCGCCGCCGCTGCTCGATCTCCCGGGTCAGGGCGCGGAAGACCCGCAGGCGAAACAGCGCCCGGCGCCACCGCGAGCGGCTCTCGCGAACACCCGCCAGCACCGCCAGCTCGACCACCTGGTCGACCGTCGCCCCGATCGCCTCGCGGCGCTCCGGCGCCACCAGCACCGACGCCAGGTGGCGGTAGATCAGGAAGTTGCCGGCGTTCGGCCAGTCGCTCTCGGTGCCGAGCTCACGCTCGATCGTCTCCGGCAACGCCGCGGACCGCTCTCGCACGTGCTCCGTCAGCAGCGCGCGCGCGCCGCGGCCGAGGGCGAGCTGCAGCGACCGGGGGCCGAACGGCCCTCCCCGCGTGTGGAAGAAGTCCGAGTGCTCACGGAACCGGCAGTCCGGGTTCGCCAGGACCCACTTGGCGGCCGTCGGCTCCGAGACGCACACCATCGACGGCGTCACCCAGAAGGTCTCGTCGCCCGTCAGGAGATGGTGGTCCAGGGCACCGAGGGGATCGCGACGGTAGTCGATGGAGGGGGCTGGAGCCATGTCGCCAAACGGTCCCGGCGAGGCGGCACCGGCAGCCGGCCCCCACCCGCAGACCTCATTCTTTTCGGCAATTCGTTACGTCGATGGTAACAGAACTCGACAGGACGCAAGCCCACCCCGAGCGCGCACCGGAAACGGACCGCGAGGCGACTAGAACGGGTTGCCGACGGCGACGAAGAAGCGCCAGTCGCTTTCGTCGAGCCCCGGCTCGGGATCGAGCTTGTAGGCGACGCCGGCGCGCAGCGGGCCGATCGGCGTGATGTAGCGCAGCGCCACGCCGATGCCGCTCTTGAGCTCCCGCGGGTCGATCTGTTGCCAGTCGGGCCAGACGTTGCCGGCGTCGTAGAACACGACCCCGGCGAGGGCGCCCCAGATCGGGAAGCGGTAGTCCAGGTTGATCAGCGCCAGGCCGTTGCCGCCGCGCCCCTCGCCGTCGGCGAACAGGGTCTGGTCCGGGATGCCGAGGGCGTCCTTGCCGTACGCCCGGTGGGAGTAGTCGCCGCCGGCGAACAGGCGCTCGTCGATCGGGATCTTGAGGTTCTCCGGCTCGGGCGAGGCCGGGGTCCCGGCGGGCAGGGTCGGGTCCTTGGTGGCGTCGGCCAGCGGCTCGATGAAGCCGAGGCGCACGCTTCCGGCCACGTGGCCGAAGGCGAGGTGGAAGTAGCGGGTGCCCTGGACGAAGGTCTTGATGAAGTGGGCGTCGGTGTAGCTGCCCAGGGGGAACGCGTACTGGAAGCGCAGGTTCGCCGTCCAGCCGTTGGTGGGCTCCAGGGGATCGTCGCGGCGGTCGACGAAGAGGTTCGGGATGACGCTCGAGATCCGCACGTCCTGGTCTCGGCGCTCGAGCGGATCGAGCCCTTCGAGGTCGACCACCGAGGAGTCCAGGGTCGAGTTGACGATCCGGTAGTCGAACGCCAGGCCGTAGCGCCAGCTCCCCTTCTGGTAGACCGCCTCCACCTGGCTGACCGCCCGGTCCACCTGGTAGCTCGGCCGCTCCTCCGACTGGAGGGCGACGGTGTAGAGGAACGGCAGGTTCCACCGGGTGACGTTCGGCTGGTCGAAGACGATGCGCGCCAGGCGCTGCTTCTGGCCGTAGCGCAGGTCGGTCTGGAGGGTCACCGCGCGCCCCCAGAGGTTGCGGTGGGTGTAGCCGAACAGCCCGGCGAAGCCGTCGTCGGTGCCGTAGCCGAGACCGTAGCTGACCCGGTGGGTGTGCCCTTCCTCGACCCGCACGATGACGTCCCGGGTGCGCTCGGAGAGGTCCGCCGGCCCGAGGTCGACCTGCACCCGCGAGAACAGGCCGAGGCTGTAGAGGCGACGCTCCACCTCGAGCAGGCTCGACCGGCTGACCGGATCGCCCGGCGCGAGGTCGACGGCCCGCTCGATCACCGCGTCGGCGGTGCGGTAGTTGCCGCGCAGGATCACCCGGTCGACGACGGTGCGCGGGCCTTCGATCACCTGGACCGTGACGTCGACCAGATCGCCGGCGCTGTTCCAGTCCTCCTTCGAGGAGACCTGGGCGTCGGGGAAGCCCTTCTCCTCGTAGAGGCCGCGAATGATCCCCAGGGTGTCCTCGAGCAGCAGCGGGTGGAACGGGCCGCCCGAGGCCAGGGGGATCTTCCGGCGTACGTCGGCCTCGTCGAGGTGCTCCATGCCCTCGATGTCGAGATCGACCACCTGCCGGCGATGGCCCTCCTCGATCGGGATGACCAGGGTGATGTCCCGGCCGTCGACGCGCGGCTCGGCCGGCCCGATCTTGGAGCCGACGTACCCCTGGAGGGCGTAGTACGAGCGGATGTTCTGGAGGTCTTCGTCCAGGGTCGAGGTGACCAGGCGACCGCTGCCGAGGGTCAGCAGGCGCTTGGGCGCGGTCTCCATCAGCTCGAACAGCTTGCCGTCGGAGACCTGCTCGTTGCCGTCGAACCGCACCTCCTGGAGCGTGTAGGCCGGCCCGGGGTCGATGGTGAAGACCAGCCGGATGGCGCCGTCCTCGCGCTTCTCGTCCCAGGTCACGTCGACCTTCCAGTGGCCCTGCTCCTGGAAGTAGCGGCGGACCCGGTCGACCGCCTGGAGGACCAGCGCCTCGTCGTACCCCTCGTCGGAGAGGAACGGCAGCAGGTCCTTCTTGCGCAGCTCTTTGCGGTCGGCGCCGACGATCTCCACCTCGACCAGCGGTCCGACCCGCACCGGATAGACCAGGTCGACCGCCCGGCGCCCGCCGCCGCTCGCCGCCCCGGCCGGCTTGCCCTCCCGCACCTGGTCCTGGCCCTGGGCCTGATCCGCCCCCTCCGCCGGCTCCTCGACCGCGACTCGCGGCGTATCGACCTCGGCCTTGCGATACTTCTGCTCCACCAGCCACTGCTGGAGGTGGTCGGCGGCGTCGCGGACGGTCTCGCGGCGATACGGGTCGCCCGGATCGAGGCGCAGGTGCTCGGCGAGCTGGGCGTCGGTGAACGACCCGAGATCGCCGTCGAACCGGATCTTGCCGATGTCCGACCGCTGGCCGGCGTCGACCCGGAAGGTGATCGCGGCCAGCTTGCGGGCGTCGTCGGTGTCGACCGACAGGCGGACGGTGGCGTCGAAATAGCCGCGGTTCTCGTACAGCTCCTGGAGCTGGTAGACGCTGCGCAGGACCCGGCTCTCGATCAGCGGCTGCCCCCTGGAGACCAGCAGCCGCCCCTCCAGGGTCCGCCGGTCGATCCCCAGCTCGCCCTCGATCCGTACCGACTCGACCCGTACGGCGGCCCGGATCGCGATGACCACGACCACCGGCGCGCCTTCTGCACCCGCAACGGCCGGGGCACCGCCCGCGCCGGCCTCCGCGCTGCCCGGTTCGGCCTCCTCCCCCGCCGCCTGTCCCGCCGTCTGTCCCGCCGTCTGTCCGTCACCCGGCGCTCCACCCTGTGGGCTCGTCGGCGAAGCGAGCTCCTGGGCGGCCGCCGGCCGGGTGTAGAGCTCCACCTCGTAGGCGGCGCCGGTCGCCTGGAGGTTCCGCAGGGTCTGGCGGACGTCGCCCTCGGTCAGGCGCTCGCCCACCGTGACGGTGATCAGGTCGCGCAGCTCGTCGGTGTCGTCGACCGGTGCGTCGCTCCGCACCTCGATCCGCGCCACCGGCGGCCCGTCGGAGCCCTCCAGCGAGCCCTCGCGTAGCGGCACCTCCTCCGGCTGGTCGACCGCCGCCAGCTCCGGCGGCGACGTGACCGTCTCGGTGGGGAGGGTCTCCTCGTCGGCGGCGGGCTCCGCGGACGACGGTGGGAGCCCCGTCCGGCCGGACTGATCGGGCGGCGGCTGATCGGACGGCGACTGGGCCCGGGCCGGATCCGGCCCGCCGCCCAGCAAGAGCACGAAAAGCAGGACGAGCAGGGTCGGCACGCTGAGCAGGCGAGGGGCTCCGAGCGCGCCCACCGGGGCGCCCGGCCTCGACGCGAGGCCGCGGTCCACCGCCGGGATCAGAATCGCTTGTCCCATCGGGCATCCACGCGGAAGGCGTTCTTGTCGCTCGAGCTGAACACCAGGGTGAGGTGCTGGTCGACCTGCCACTCGACCCGCAGCAGGCTCTCCTCGGCGGTGGCCGACCGCTCGGTGTAGGTCACCACCACGTCCTTCGACAGGCGCTTGCCGACCGTCACGCCGGCGCCGCCGGCACCGCCTTCCGGCGGGGTGATGCGGAAGCGGTCGAAACCGAACAGGGTGCCGACCCGCTCGGTCACCGCCGACGCCGCCTGGCCGGCGAGGAAGCCGCCGGCGCTGAACCCCTGGTCGGCTTCCCGGGTCGTCCCGAGGCCGGAGCGGGCCGGCGCCTGGCCGGTCGCCAGGAGCGAGAGCACGTCCAGGTCCGAGAGCGGCGGATCGGAGGCGACGTGCACCTGGAGATTGTCCACCTTGCCGGAGAGGTCGAGGCTGACGTCGTACTCGCGGATCTCGGCGCTCGCCACCAGGTCGATCACCGGCTCGATCCGCGCCGGGTTGGCGAAGGTCAGGCGGGCACGCTCGACCTCGAACCGGGTGTCCTGGTAGACCAGCGTGCCGCCCGGGTCGAACTCGATCGTGCCGAATACCACCGGCCGGGCCGCCGTCCCACGGACCGTCAGGTCGGCCGAGCCGCGCAGGTCGGCCAGGTTGTTTCGCACCCGCAGCGTCCCCGGCGCCTGGACCGACAGGCTGAGCTGGGTGGAGGCGGAGACCTCGTCGATGTCGGCCACCTGCAGACGCTCGCTACGCAGGGCGCGGCTCAAGATCTGCAGCAGGCTGGTCTCGATGTCCTGGACGTAGAACGCCCGGTCGAGGGTGACCGTCCCCCGGACCAGGCGGCCGTCCGGCGTCGACTGCAGGTTGAGGGCGGCGTCGGAACGGAACCAGATGCCCTCCGGGAAGCGCAGGGTGACGTTCTGGGCCGACGCCTGGAAGCGGTAGTCCGGACCCTGATCGCCGTACAGCGACAGCCGGCCGGAGGCCCGGACCGAGCCGCCGCCGACGTCGCCCTGGAAGCGGTCGAGGACGATCTGGTCCGGGTAGAACAGCACCACCGCGTCCAGGTTCTCGAACGCCTGGGGAAAGTCGGGGACGATGACCTCGCCGTCGCGCAGCTCGCCCTGGCCGTTGATCCGCGGCGCGGAGAGCGTCCCGCCGACGGTGGCCAGCAGGTCGAAGGTGCCTTCGACGTCGAGGTCCGGAAGGAGGAGCTTGACCCAGGCGGTGGAGATCGACCCCTGGGTCCGCAGGTCGATCGGCATCTCCCCGTCGAAGCTGACCGAGCCCTGGACGAACAGCTCGCTCGAGCCGTCCTCCTCCCGGACGAACAGGGAGTCGACCGCGATGCCGTCGCCGGTGGCGCGGAGGACCACCGGCTCCACCGCCTGGAGCGAATGCCCCTCCAGGCTGAGGTTCAGCTCCGGAGCCTGCAGCCGCACGAGCAGATCCTCCGGATGAGCGAAGTCGCCGGAGACGGTGAGGGTGCCGGAGAAGCCGCCCTGGAAGCTGTCCGGCACCCGGGGCGCCAAGGCGCGGACGGCGTCGCCGAGGCGGTCGCTCTCCAGATGGAGCTCGAGGTCCGCCCGCTCGGTGGTCAGCGGACCGCCGCCGGAGATCGCCAGCACCTCCGGAATCCCCCCCTCGACCGACAACGTCTCGTCGCGCCAGGAGACCGTCAGGCGGGCGGAGCCGTCGCCTCCCACCTCGTAGCCGGCGAGGACCAGGCCGGTGCCGGTGACGACGGCGGTGACCTCGGGCCGATCCAGCGTGCCCCGTGCGTCGGCGCTCAGGGCCACGTGCCCCGACACGTCGCCCGGCAGGGCCGACGCGAACGGCTCCGCATCCAGGTCCAGGTCCGGCGCCTCGGCGTGGAGGTCGAGGGCGCCGCCGGCGATCGCGACCGTGCCGCCGACGGTCAGCTCGCCGCCGCCGCTGCGCAGCACCGCCCGATCGACCGTCACGGTCTCCGGATCGAACCGGAGCTCGGCGATGACCAGATCCAGCTCGAGATCGCCGACGGTGGCCGGCTCGACCTCCAGGTGGGCGCTGCCGGACAGCGCGTCCGGATCGCCGGCCAGTTGGAGGTGACCGGAGACCGGACCGGAGAGCGGCAGCTCGAACGGCAGCCAGACGGCCAGCCGCTCGTCCCCCGGCCAGGACGCGGCGTCGATCGTCAGGTGAAACCCGCTCGCGGCGCCCGTCCCGGCGTCAGCGGCGTCGCCTCCGCCTCCGCTGTCACCGAACGGGATCGCACCGAGCACCATCAGCGCGCCCTGCTGCCGCGTCGCTTCGAGCCGCAGGTCGTCGAGCCCGTCGGGCGTCAGCCGGAGCGAGCCGTTGAGCCGGTCCGCCACCAGCCCGGGCGCCTCCACGCCGGTGAGGTCGAAGGTGGAGCGGACCGTAAAGCCCGCCGGGCCGAGGCGGAAGACGCCGCGGGCCTCCCCACGACCGGCGGACGGCACCCAGGCCGGCGGGCCGCTCGCCTCCGCGCCGTCCCCGCCCTCGTCGAGCGGGATCAGGGCGAACAGCGGCGCCACGTCCTGGCTCGACAGCCGGTAGTCGAAGCGCCCCGTGCTCGCGGTCAGGTCGTAGGAGCCGTCCAGCTCCAGGAGCTGCGCACCGTCCTGGGCGGCGAGCCGCGTCCCGCGGATGCGCACCGTCCCGCGGTCGATCTCGATCGGGACCTGCCCGGAGACCGTCAGACCGTCCTCGGCTCCCCCGGCGGCCGGCGTTCGCGCGGCTTGACCCGCCAGGGGCGGCGTTCGCGCGGTCTTGCTCATCAGGGGCGGCGTTCGCCCGCCCTGGCTCATCAGGGGCGGCGTTCGCCCGCCCTGGACCGACAGGTCGGCCCAGCCGCTGCCGGCGGTCGGCTCATCGGTGGTGAAGCGGTAGCTCACCTCGCCGCCGACCCGGCCGTGGATCCCTTCGAGGGGCAGCTCCTGGTCGCGGGCGATCGTCTGGAGGGCGAGGCGCTCCAGGTGCAGGTCGACCTGGTAGTCGGGCCGATCGACCCCCAGCTCGCCGCGCACCACGCCGCTGACGACGCCGTCCGCGTAGGACGCCCGGTCGAGGCTGTAGCGCAGGGCGTCCGGCACCACCCGCAGCGAGCCCTGGACGTCGGTGAGCACCCGGGTCTCGTAGACCAGGCGGTCCGAGTCGAGCACCCCTTCGGCCGACCAGCCCTCCGGGCGCCACAGGAACGACCCGTCGAACTTGAACGGGCCGGAGAGCGGGATCTCCGGATCGAGGTACCCCAGGTGCTCGGCGAGCGCCACCGCGCCCCGGGCACTGATCGAGAGATCCAGCCGGCGGTCCTCCTCCGGGATCGCCAGCTCGCCGCGCACGTGGGCGTCGAGGTCCGGGCCGCTCAGGTCGACCTGTTGGAGCTCGACCGAGCTGGCGCCGATGCGCGTCCGGGCCGAGAGCGCGAACCGGTACGGCTTGCCGTCGGGCAGGGTGACCTCGACCTGCTGGGCGGTCGCCCGGCCGTCGAGCACCAGGCCGCCGTCCTCGGCGCGCTCGCCGACCAGCCGGGCGACGACCCCGCGGGCGTCGAGGTCGAGGGGGACGTCCAGGTCGTTGAGCCGGAACAGCCCGTCCTCCACCACCAGCGCGCCGAGGCGCACCTCGAGGTGGCCACCGCTGCTCTCCTCCCCCCGGCCGAAGCGGGGCAGGTTGTTGGTGCCGTCCTCGCGCAGCACCAGGTGGACCCGCGGGGACTGGATCGCCACCCGCTCGACGTCGATCACCGGCCGGCGCCAGCTCGCCCACCGCTCGATCTTCAACTGAACGCTCAGGGAGGGCACCACCGCGAACGCGTCGTCGTCGCCGGCGGCTCCGTCCGGCGTGCCGGGGATCTCCAGGTCCTCGACCTCGACGCTCAGCGGGGCGACGGTCCAGCCGACCCGCCCCACGTGGACGTCGCGGCCGAAGTACTCCGACAGGCGCGCGGAGACCATCCGCCGGGCGGCGTCGTGGGCGGACGGGCTCTGGCCCCACAGCCAGAGACCGGACACCGCCAGCACCACCAGGACGATCAGGTAGATCGGCAGCCGCAGGAGGCAGCCACACCCCTGGCGCCGGACGCTCTTGCGCCGCGCCGCGGGAGCTTCCCGGTCCTGGTCGTCCGGCTCGACCGGATCGGCCGGCGGGGCGGGTTCGGTCTCCTCGGCAGACTCGTCGCGACGTTCGTCTTCGCTCATCAGGAGGCGTCGCCTTCCGCAGCGTCCTCCTCGGCCGGCTCCCCGTCGCGCGCCGCCCGGCGGGCCGGCGGCTCGCCGGAGAGACCGCCCCAGCGCAGCTTGCCGCGCAGGCTGTCGTAGAACGAGCGTCCGGTGGTCTTGACCAGCCGCACGTGGCGCTCGGAGCGGAAGACCGAGACCGTGTCGCGGTAGCCCATCGTGGTTCCCTCCTGGCCGTCCAGGGTCAGGTAGACCTCCTCGCGCGGCGTCTCGAGCACGATCCCGATGCGCTCGTCGTCCGGCACCACGACCGGCCGCTGGGAGAGAGTGTGGGGGCAGATGGGGGTGACCACGGCCACGGGCAGCAACGGGTAGATGATCGGGCCGCCGGCGGAGAGGTTGTAGGCGGTCGAGCCGGTCGGGGTCGAGATGATCAGCCCGTCCGCCCGGTAGCGAGCGACGCTCATGCCGTCGACCGTGACGTCCATCTCGATGATGCGGGCCAAGGCGCTCTTGGCGATCACGGCGTCGTTGAGCACCTGGTAGGAGGAGACGCCGCCGCCGGCCCGGCGCAGCTCGATGTCGAACAGCCAGCGGCGCTCGATCCGGTAGTCGTCGGACAGGACCCGCACCAGGTTGGGATAGAGCTCCCCCCGCCCGACCTCGGTGAGGAAGCCCAGGTGCCCGAGGTTGACGCCCATGATCGGCACGCTCTCGTGGAGGCTCCGCGCCACCGACAGCATCGTGCCGTCGCCGCCGAGCACGACGACCAGGTCGTAGCGGTCCTCCGGGTCGAAGGTGTCGACCCCGCGCGGCGCCCGCGCCCGGAGCGCCGCCCCGTCGAGCGCCACCTCGAGCCCGCGGCGCTGCAGCCACTCGGCCAGCTCGTGGGCGGTCTGGACGGCCTCGCGGCTGGTCGCCTTGGCCACCACGCCGACCCGGCGGACACCGCTCACGAGGCACCTCCCACCGGTTCGGGTGACCCGGCGGACGAGCGACCGGCGCCGGCCGCCCCCGCGGAGGCGAGACGGCGGAAGAGGGCGAACGCCTCCCGGTTGCCGCCGACCCCCGGCACCTCGGAATCGACGGTGCCCAGGTGTTCCAGGACAGGGTGCTCCGGCCCTTGCGCGGACGGCTCGCTCTCGCTGGGGTCGACCAGGGACGGGTCGACCGGGGACGCAGTGGCCGTCAGGATCGCCGTGGCCGTCCGCTCGATGACCTCGCGCCGGACCTCCTGGTCGCGGACGATCCCGCCCTTGCCCACCTGTCCACGCCCGGCCTCGAACTGGGGCTTGACCAGGGTCAGCAGCAGCCCGCCCGGGCGCCGCAGGTGGGGCACCAGCGCCGGCACCACCTTGGTCAGGGAGATGAACGAGACGTCGACCGTGATCAGGTCGCAAGGCTCGGGCACGGCGTCGGGAGCGAGGTAGCGCACGTTGAGTCTCTCCATCACGGTCACCCGGGGGTCGGTGCGCAGGGAGTAGTCGAGCTGGCCGTAGCCGACGTCGACGGCGTAGACGCGCGCGGCGCCTCGCTGGAGCAGGCAGTCGGTGAAGCCGCCGGTCGAGGCGCCGGCGTCCAGGCAGACCCAGCCCTTCGGGTCGAGGCGGAAGTGGTCGAGGGCGGCCGCGAGCTTGCGGCCGGCGCGCGAGACGTAGGGCTCGCCGCGCTCGATCACCTCCAGGCGGGAGCCTTCGGCGATCTTCGTACCGGGCTTGTCGACCCGGCGCCCTTCGACCTCGACGATGCCGGCCATCACCGCCCGGCGGGCGCGTTCGCGACTGGGGAAGAGCCCCCGCTGATGAAGAAGCTGGTCGAGTCGCACGGCCAAGGCAGATTCCTGTCCGGCGGGCCGGACCGGGCTCACCCCGGGGCCAGGCCGCCCGGCCGAGTATAGCGCAGCCTAAGATCTTCTAGGATCGTGGGTTATCCGGTCCCTCGCGGCCGATGACGGTCCCGGGGAGCGCCTCGTCGACCAGCATGATGGGGATGTCGGAGACGATCGGGTAGACGAGCCCTGAATCGGGTGAGTAGAGCCCCTGCTCCACCGCCGGCTCCTCGTCGCGGAAGTGCTCTCGGTACTTCTCCACCAAGCCGGCCCGGGTCTCCTCGGGCAGGTCGACGAGCTCCAGCTCGCCCTTGGTCTTGGGACAGACGAGAATTTCCAGCAGATCCGGGTCGACGGCCATGGGGCGAGCTCCTTGCGATGAACGCTCAGGCTAGCACAGGGGCGAGCGCCTCGAACGCGCTCAGAAGCTCACCGCCCACTGGACCACGAGCGACTCTTCACCGGGATTGTGGTGGCGGATGCCGGAGTTCGACAGGTGGTAGAAGAGCAGCCCGATGCAGGTGCGCGCGCCCAGCCGGAACGACGCCTCGATCCCGGAGCGGAAGTGGAAGTGGCCGCCCAGGATCTTGCCGTTCCCGGGGCGGTAGCGACCCGCGCCGAGCTGCGGGGTCAGGGTGAACCGGTCGGTGACCGGCAGGTCGAGGCGGAAGCCGACATGGACGAACGTGGCGTGGTCCGATGTCCGCATGGCGCCGATCGCCGGCGAGATGGTCCAGGGCACGGGAACCTCGCCGGCGCTCACCGGGATGAACCGGAGCTCCCCACCGATCTCGTCGGTGCCGTCGTTCTCGAGCACGTCGAACCGCCCCGCCCACACCGCGGCGGCCGCGAGCCCGGCGGGGCCGGCCGTCGCCGCGGTCGGGACGACGCAGAAGAGGGTCAGCAGGAGCGGGACGATCGCGCTAGCTCGTCGAACCAAAGAATTCCCCTCCGAGAAGGTCGGAACGCCTCGATGGCCGGTCGGAAACCGGCGGGGCTGTCGGTCTTCTGGTATCCGAAGGCGGTGCCCGGACCCTGAGAGTGTACCCCCTGCCCGCCGCCGGTTCAGCCCCTGCTCACCCCGGGCCCACCAGGGGCTGAGCACCGGTTGCCGGGAAGACCCCCGGCCGCCGCGCACCCGCGACCGCCGACAGGATCCGGCGGAGCGTGAATCTCACTCACGGGCTTCGGTAGTCGTCGCCCCGGGTCCAGACCGCCAGGATCTTGCTGCGGATCGGCTGGACGAAGGCGGCGCCCGAGAGATCGACCGCCCGGTCCGCGTGCCTGGTCGCCTTGCCAGATTGGGCGCCAGATTGGGCGCCAGATCGATCGTCAGATCCGGCGCCGGCACGCGCGCTCGGCTGGTCGTAGTGAGCCAGCACGGCGCCGCCCGGATGCGCGGCGAGCCAGGCGGGGGCCTCGGTGCTCTCGATCTCTTCGATCGGCCGCTGGAGACGGCCGAGGAAGTGGAGCTCACCCCGGTACTCGCCGACGTGGGCGATCGCCCCGCCGCGCTCCTCCACCACCCGGACGAAGCGCGCCATGGGTTCGAGGTCGTAGCGGGCGGAGAACATCGGCGCGAGACCCAGGTAGAGGGTGGCCACCAGGGCGACGCTCAGGACGGACAGAGGGCGCTCGAGAGCACCGGCTCCGCCGGTGGAGGACGACGCCCGGCGGAGGGCGCGCACCAGTGTCAGGATCAGCGCCACGGCCAGCAGGGCGCCGGCGCCGGGCGACACCAGGCGCGCCCAATCCGGCACATCCTCCCGGAACGCCGCCAGCGGCAGCAGGAAGAGCGCCACCGCGACCACCATGGGGAGGAGAAACGGCATCACGACCTCCCACCGCCGGGGGCGCGGCGCCAGCTCCAGGAGCCGGGCGACGAGCAGGGCGACGGCCGGCAGGAGCGGCGCCAGGTACTGGGGCTGCTTGCCGCTGATCAGGGAGAAGACGACCAGCGCCGGCACCACCTGGGCGAGGGCGAAGCGCACCCCGGGCTCGCCGAGGATCGAGCGGAGCCGGCCCCCCGTCCGGAAGACCGCCCGGTAGAGCGGCGGCCAGAAACCGTACGGGTAGACGAGCACCGGCAAGAGAGGCAGGTACCACCAGACCGGCCGGCGGTGGGCGAACGACTCGGTCAGGCGTCCCGTCGTCTGGCCCAGGAAGATCGCACGGGCGTACTCGGCTCCGCCGGCCAGCGCCGCGGGGATCGCCCAGGCGAGCCCGATCGCCGCGCCCAGCAGCACCGCCAGGGCGACGCCGCCGTACCAGCGACCCGGGCGAAGGCGGGGAACGGGGCCGGACGCCCCGGCGCTGTCGGCGGTGGCGACCGGGGCAGCACGCTCCGGCGCCCTCCGGCCGGCGATCCAGAACGGCCCGGCCAGCGCGACGGGCAGCACGTGGAGCAGGATGACCGGACCCTTGGTCAGGATGCCCAGCCCGATCCCCAGCCCGACCAGGCCCCAAGCCCGCGGCAGCGACCAGATTCGCGGCAGCGACCCGACTCGCGGCAGCGACCCGACCCGCGCGCCGCCGTTTCGCCGGCTGCCGTCCCTCCCGGCCTGCATGCTCCGGGCGGCCTTCGCCAGGCCGAGCAGACCGAGCAGCGCGCAGACCATGAGGAGCGGATCGAACAGCAGATAGGTAGCCAGGATCGCCACCAGGAACGTGCCCATCAGGAGGGTCGCGCCGCGCCGGGGCAGGTCGCGCCGGCCGGGCCAGAGCTCGCGACCGAGGGCGGCGGTCAGCAGCAGGGAACCGGCGACGCTCAGCGCCGGCAGCAGGCGCGGCCACCAGTCGGTGACGCCGAACAGAGCCCAGCCGCCATCGATCAGCCAGAACAGGAGCGGCGGCTTGTGGGAGTAGGCGGCCCCGTTGAGATGGGGCACCAGGAAGTCGCCGGAGCGCCACATCTCCCAGGCGACCGAGAGGTAGCGGGTCTCGTCGATCGGGATCGCCGTCCGGGCCACCAGGGTCACCGCCGCCAGCACGCCCAGCAGACCCAACGGCAGGGCCAACGGCGCCGCCAGCGCCCGCACCGACTCTCTGGCGTGGTCGTCGTCGTGGCGGCCGGTGCCTGTCTCGTCGCGCGTCTCCATGGGCTCTCCGTCCGCGGCACTCTACCCCGCCACGGGATCGGGAAGACGAATCGAGTACACTGCCGGCGCGTGGAGCCGACCGTGAGCCGATCCGATCCCCACTCCCCCGAACAGAGTCCCTCCGCCCACCCGGCCGAGCCGCCGGCGGGTGAACCCGCGGTGTCGGTCCCCACCGTGTCCGTGCCCACCGTCTCCGTTGTGGTGCCGGCGTACAACGAGGAGGAGAGCGTCGCGATCCTCTACCGCGAGATCGCCGAGGCGCTCGACGGCGCCGCGATCCCGTTCGAGCTGCTCTTCGTCGACGACGGCTCGACCGACCGGACTCCCGAGGTACTGGCCGAGATCGCCACGGCGGACCCGCGGGTCCGCATCCTCCACCAGACGCCCAACCGGGGCCAGTCGGCCGCCCTCGCCTCGGGCTGGAACGCCGCCCGCACGCCGGTGGTGGTGACCCTGGACGCCGACCTCCAGAACGATCCCGCGGACATCCCCCGCCTGCTCGAGCTCCTGACGGAGTGGGACGTGGTCTGCGGCGTCCGGGTCGACCGCAAGGACACCTGGGTGCGGCGGATCTCGTCGAGGATCGCCAACAAGGTGCGGAGCCGCGTGACCGGCGACTCGGTCACGGACGTCGGCTGTACCCTCCGCGTCTGCCGCATCGAACCGCTGTGCAAGGTGCCGGTGTTCAACGGCACGCACCGTTTCCTGCCGGCGTTGCTCGAGATGGCCGGCGCCCGCATCACCGAGATCCCGGTCCGTCATCGTCCGCGCCGCTTCGGCACGCCCAAGTACGGCATCCAGAACCGCCTGTGGCGGGGCATCGCGGACCTCTTCGGCGTCCGCTGGCTCCAGCGCCGGTGGGTCGGCGACCGCACCATCACGGAGCTGACGCCCGCCGAGCGGACGGCGGAGCCGGACGCCCGTCCGCCGTCGGCGCCGGGCGACCCGCGGGGCTGAGGCGCCATGACCGACGCGACGACGCGCCGGCGGGACCGGATCCTGCTGGTCCTCCTGGCCCTCGCGATCTTCCTCCCCGGCCTCGGCAGCCGCGACCTGTGGAACCCGGACGAGCCCCGCTATGCCGAGGTGGCGCGGGAGATGCGCGTCGAGGGCGACTGGTTCGTGCCCCACGTCAACGGCGCGATCTACTCCCAGAAACCGCCGCTGCTGTTCTGGCTGATCGATCTCTCGTCGCTGGTCACCGGCGGCGAGGTGACCGAGTGGTCGGCACGGCTGCCGTCGGCCCTGGCGGCGGTGGCGGCGATCCTGCTCACCTTCCTGATCGCGGAGCGGCTGGCGCCGGAACGGATCGCGCGCCGCCTCGCCTGGCTGGCCGCGGCGGTCTACGGCTCTTCCGTCAAAATCCTCTGGCAGGGGCACGTCGGGCAGATCGACATGCTGCTCTCCGCCCTGGTCGCCCTGGCGGTCTGGTTCTGGGTCCGCGGCTACACCGAGGGGCGCCCCGGCTTCTACCGCCTGTTCTTCCTGGCCACCGGCTTCGCCACCCTCGCCAAAGGGCCGGTGGGGCTGCTGCCACCGCTCCTGTCGGTGGTGGCGTACCTGGTCCTGGCCGGGGAGCGGAGCGAGATCCGCCGGATGAAGATCCCGACCGGGCTGCTGCTGTGGGCGCTGCCGGTCCTCGCCTGGCTGGTGCCGGCCGGGTTCGACGCCGGCTGGCCCTACCTCCAGGCGATCGTCTACAAGCAGAACGTGACCCGCTATGCCGACCCGTGGCACCACTTTCAGCCGCCCTGGTACTACCTGACGGTCATCCCGGGCGACTTCTTTCCCTGGTCGTTCCTGCTGCCGAGCGCCCTGGTGGTCGGCTGGCGCCGGTTCCGGAGCAGGGCCGCCGCACCGGACGGCGACGGGCCGGGCGACCGGACGGCCTGGCACAAGGCCTACCTCTTCGCCCTCTGCTGGATGGTGGTGACCGTCGTCTTCTTCAGCATCTCGCCGGCCAAGCGGACGGTCTACATCCTGACCATGTACCCGGCCATGGCGCTGCTGGTCGGCCTGGCCCTCTCCTGGTGGGCCTCGCGGCCGGAAGCGCGACCGGCGCCGGGGCCGGGCGAGGCCGGCCGTCGATGGCTGGTCTGGCCCCTCGCCCTGTTGGCGGCGCTCACCCTGCTCCTGCCGATCGCCGCCCCGTTCGTCGCCCGGCGCCAGGCGCGCATGCTCGAGCCGATCGGACCGGGCCTGATCCCACGGATCGTGACCCTGGCCGTGATCCTCGCTCTGGGAGCGGTCGCGGCGTGGGTCTTCGCCCGCCGCGGCCGGGTGCGCCGCGCCACCGCCGCCCTGGCCTCCGGCTCCGCCCTGTTCGGCCTGGGGGTCTTCCTCCTCGTGCTACCACGGTTCGACGTGGTCAAGTCGGCCCGCGGCCTGTCGCACGTCCTGGTCGAGAAGATGGCGCCGGGCGAGCCCTATGCCATCTACCCGCGCCTCGACGCGCCGGTCCTCTTCTACACCCGCCGGTTCTCGGTCGAGCTCGACAGCGAGCAGGACCTGCGCCGGTTCGTCGCCCGCCCCGGGCGCAAGTGGCTGCTGATCGAGCGCGACGACCTGGCGAAGCTGGATCCCCCGCTGGGGCTGGTCGAGGTGGCCCGCGACGCCGACCGCAAGGACGGCTACATCCTGATGACCGACCCCGACTGAGCCCCCACCTCAACAACGAACCGAGGCCAGGGATCGAGGGGCTAGGGGGAGATCAGGTCACTCCTCGGGGTCCGGCAGCAGCAACCGCTCGACCGCGCGGGCCTTGCCCGTGGCCTCGTCCACGTCGACCACCGCCGCGGCCAGGCGCACGTCCCGCTTCGCCACCTGGAAGGCGGCCGGAGTGCCGAACAGAAACCGGTGGAGCACCTTGTCGTGGCGCATGCCGATGACCGACTCGTAGGGACCGGTCATGCCGACGTCGGTGATCAGGACCGTGCCGCCCGGGAGGATGCGCTCGTCGGCGGTCGGCACGTGGGTGTGGGTGCCGAAGACGGCCGACACGCGGCCGTCCAGGTGGAAGGCGATCGCCTGCTTCTCGCTGGTCGCCTCGGCGTGGAAGTCGACGATCACCACCTTGCACTCCGGGTGGCGCTCGGACAGGTCTTCGAGCAGCCGGTCGGCGATGACGAACGGGTTGTCGAGCGGGTCCATGAAGACCCGTCCCTGGAGGTTGAGCACCGCCACCGGGACGCCGGCCGGGGTCTCGCCCACGTGGAGGCCGACGCCCGGGTTGCCTGGCGGGTAGTTGGCCGGGCGCAGCAGCGGCCGGTCCCCGGGGCGCGGCGGCAGGAGGTCGTGGACCTCCTTCTTGTCCCAGATGTGGTTGCCGGAGCTGTAGCAGTCGATCGGCAGGTCGTCGAGCTCGGCCAGCACGCCGGCGGTGACGCCGAAGCCGCCGGCCGCGTTCTCGATGTTGACGATGACGTAGTCCGCCCGGTGCTGGTCGATCAGCCGTGGCAGCAGCCGGGCGAGCACCCGCCGGCCCGGCTTGCCGATGACGTCGCCGACGAACAGGACCTTCATCGGGCGTACTCGATCGAGCGGGTCTCGCGGATGACGTTGACCTTGATCTGCCCGGGGTAGGTGAGCTCGGACTCGATCTTCTTGGCCACGTCCTTCGACAGCATGATCGCCTCCTCGTCGCTGATCCGGCCGCTATCGACGATGATCCGCACTTCCCGGCCGGCCTGGATGGCGTAGGTCTTCTGCACACCCTGGAAGCCGGCGGCGATCTCCTCGAGCTTCTCCAGCCGCTTGACGTAGGTCTCGAGCACCTCGCGGCGGGCGCCGGGACGGGCGGCCGAGAGGGCGTCGGCGGCGGTGACCAGGATCGCCTCGACCGTCTCCGGGTCGTAGTCGCCGTGGTGACAGGCCATGGCGTGGACCACCGCCTCGTTCTCTCCGTAGCGCCGCAGCAGGTCGATGCCGATCTCGAGGTGGGTGCCGTCCATCTCCCGGTCGACCGCTTTGCCGATGTCGTGGAAGAGACCCGCGCGACGCGCCACGTGGACGTCGGCCTTGAGCTCCCCCGCCATGGTGCCGGAGAGGAAGGCCACCTCGCGGGAGTGCTGGAGCACGTTCTGGCCGTAGGAGGTGCGGAAGCGCAGCCGCCCGAGCAGCTTGACCAGCTCCGGGTGGACGTCGGGGATGTTGAGCTCGAGCAGGGCCGACTCCCCCTCCTCGACGATCAGCGCCTCGTACTCCGCCTTGACCTTCTCCACCACCTCTTCGATGCGCGCCGGGTGGATGCGGCCGTCGGCGATCAGGCGCTCGAGGGCGACCCGGGCGACCTCGCGCCGGTACGGGTCGAAGCCGGAGAGGATCACCGCCTCGGGCGTGTCGTCGACGATCAGGTCGACCCCTGTGGCCGCCTCGAGGGCGCGGATGTTGCGCCCCTCGCGGCCGATGATCCGCCCCTTCATCTCGTCGGACGGCAGCACCACCACGGAGACCGTGGTCTCCGAGACGTAGTCGGACGCCGAGCGCTGGATGGCAATGCCGATGATCCGCTGGGCCTGTTTCTGGGCCTGCTCGCGGGCCTCGTCCTCGATCCGCTTGACCGCGTGGGCCGCGTCCATGCGGGCCTCGTTCTCGATCACCCGCACCAGCTCGTCCTTCGCCTGCTGGGCGGTGAGGCCGGCGATCTGCTCCAGCTTGCCCCGCTCCTGCGCCAGCAGGGCGTCGACCTCCTCCTGCTTGCGGGCGGTCATGCGGTCGCGGTCGGCGACCTCGCGCTCGCGGGAGACGACCTCCTTGTCCCGCGTCTCGAGCTGGTCGAACCGCTTGTCGAGGGAGTCCTCTTTCTGGGTGAGGCGGCGCTCGAGGGCCTCGAGCTCGACCCGGCGCTTCTGGGAAGCGCGCTCGAACTCGGTCCGCGCCTGGAGGAGCTTCTCCTTGGCGAGCAGATCGGCTTCCCGGAGCTTTGCGTCGCCGGTGCGTTCGGCCTCTTCCAGGACCTTGGTCGCCTGCCGGCGCGCCCGCGCGGTCACCCGCTTGGTCTGACGGCGCAGAATCAGCCACCACACCACCGGAATCGCGATCCCGAGAAGGATCTCGATCGCCAGGATGATCTCAGTGTTCAACGTGCCACCCCCTATAGCTGCAAAGAGCCATCGGGAGGGGGGTGGTCGGGTCCGGAGCACCCCTCAGTCGTGAGAGGGGGAACGAAGAGGCATCCCCCGCGAAGCCGTGTGGGTTTCCGCGCTTAGAACCTAAGCGCCAAGTGGGTGTCCGCGCCGCCGGCCATTAGCTCCCCGTTCGAGCGGGGCTTGCACAGGCCGGCGGGTGAAGACTCCCTAGTGATGAGTGTTGGTTCTACAATGGGTTGACCCATCACAAACCACACAGGGGATGCGTACTCTTCAAACTTCATATCTTGACAGTGGCGCGTTCTCGTTGCTGAGTCAACCGTTGAGCACACCGGCCAATTCCCCGGTCAACGCCACCACCTTCTCCTGGATCTCGACCCGTTCCCCTTCCTGCAAGCTCTTGGCGCGGTGTAACTCGTCCGCCAAGTTCAAGGCCGCCAGGATCGCGATCTTGGCGGTGTCGACCGTCGCAACCTGCTCTGCGATCTCGCGCATGGTGCGGTCGACGGTCGCCGCCAGCTCCTGGAGGTACTCGGGATCGTCGTTTCCCCGCACGGGATAGACGGCGCCGAAGATCTCGACCTGGGTCGTTTCGCTTCCGTCGCTCATGGTGCAGGGCTCCCGTCCCCGGCG
Source organism: uncultured Acidobacteriota bacterium (assembly GCA_963843755.1). Lineage (GTDB taxonomy): Bacteria > Acidobacteriota > Thermoanaerobaculia > Multivoradales > DATKCC01 > CAWJLS01. The sequence goes on along the minus strand of CAWJLS010000002.1, from coordinate 431,053 downwards.
CCTCGCCGGAATGCCAAGTGCAAGGCTGCCAGGAACTTGCCTGGACGGACTATAGCATACGACGAGGTGGCGGAGAGTGCCGGCGGAGCCGTCCGGGCGGAGCGTCGAGGCCCCGCCCGGCGGGCTCGCCGGACCGGCTCCGGCCGGTCAGGAGCCGGCGACGACGAAGGGGATGGACGCGGTCACCGAGTCTCCCCCGCTCGGCGGCTGGAGGCTGGTGACCATGCGGTACTCCCCGGCCGGCAGGCCGTTGGGATCGAGCGACAGGACGAGCTGGGTGATCGACGGGTCGCCGGTGTTCTCCCGCTGGACGAAGGAGACCTTCGGCCCGGTCACCCGCTCGCCGTCGGGCTTGATGAACTCGGTCGAGAGCGGCGCGCCGGCATCGCCCATGTTGTAGGCCATCAGCACGAACTGCGCCTGCCCGTCGGCGGAGACCACCGGCTTGGCCGACGGCAGGTACGGGTTGCCTCCCAGCATGAACGGGAAGGCCCGCGCCTTGCGCTCGTCGGCGCCCGATGCCTCCTGGACGACCAACCAGTCCTGGGAGGTCTCGGGGAACAGCGGCGTCGCGATCGCCAGGTGCCCGTCGCCGAAAGTCGGGACGGTCATCGGAACGGTCCGGGTGAGCGACCGGCCGTTCTCGCCGTCACGGACCAGCACGCGCAACGTGTAGTCGCCCGCCGGTAAGTTGAGGTCGCCGAAGAACTTGATGCCCTTGCTCTCGAGGGCCGGGCGGATCTTGTCGACGTCGAGCTTCATCGACTGGCTCAGGTAGCCGCCGACCGTGCCGTCGCCGTTGATGGCGTAGGCGTAGATCTCGAGCGCGGCGGTCGAGCCGCTCAGCCCGGCGAGCAGGCTCGGGCCGTCGATCTCGATCACGACGGGCACGTAGGCCCGGTCGCCCGTGCCTTTGAACGCCGCCGCCACCACCGAGCCGGTCAGAGTGCCGGAGTCGACCCCCGACATGATCTTGGAGGCGGCCTCCAGCTTGCGCTCGATGCCGCTGCGCTCCCCGAACGGCTTGGGCGCGTAGTAGCCGGGGCGGTGGACCACCCTTGCCCCGCGCGGCAGGTCGACCAGCTCGACCTTCAGGCGGTGGTAGTCGCCGTCGAGCTTCAGGTTCTCCGGCTGGAACGAGAGCACGTAGGTCACGGAGGTGCGCTCGAGCACCTCGCCCATGGCGGCCGACAGGTCGTTGTAGTTGCGAATGAACTCGCCGCCGGTCTCGTTCGCCATCATGAACAGGCTGTCCTGAGTTCCCGTCTGCCCCTGGGCGTCCCTGCCGGCCCGGAGGCCGCCGATGTCCACCGCTTCGATGGCGCAGTCGGCCCGCCGGAACTCCTCGAGCATGCTGTTGATCGCGTTGAGCACGCCGGTCGAGCCGTAGCGCTCTTCGGCGTCGCCCTTGTACCCCTCGCCGAACGCCGCCTGGTTGGCGAGCTCCATCTGGCGCTTGGCGTCGGACGTCCCCTGGTAGACGGAGGCGTCGAAGCCTTCGGAGAGGAGCACTACGTACTTGCGCCCGCTGACGTCGTTCAAGGCGTCTGCCAGGTCCTCCATGCCGGTGGTCAGGGCCATGACCCGCCCCTGCTGCTCGCCCCGGCTGGCCCGCTGGAAGCCGATGTTGAGGTCCGTCAGGTTCGCCTGGAACTCCGCGTCGCCGCCGCTCTTCGCTTGGCGGTCACCGCTCTTGGATCCCTCGAAGGGCTGCGGCCCGTCGGCGTCGGCGAGGACGAACGAGAGGGGATCCTGGTGCTGATCGATCAGCTTGGGCAGCCCGAGGGTCTCGATCGCCAGCTCGATCTGCCGGCGGTCGGGGGTGAAGCCGAGGATGAGCTGGGGGCCCTTCTCGATGCTGTAGGTGGCCACGCCGACCAGGTCGGTGGGGTGCAGGCTCTTGGCCACCAGATCCTCCGCGGCGTGGCGCGCCCGCGTGACCGCGGTCGGGTCGGCGAAGCTCAGGTCGAAGAGAAGCAGGAAGTGGCGCCGCGCCGAGACCGTCGTCTGCGGGACGGTCTCGGGCGCCTTGACCTCGGTCTTGCTGACGTCCGCCACCTCGAACCCGGTGATCTGCCGCTCCTTCCGGCCGTCGATGATCTTGAAGTTGTCCGCGGTCAGGCCGCGGACCGGCTGGCCGTCCAGGAGGACCTGGACCGGCACCTCGACCGTGACGACGTCGAGGGTCTCGCCGAACTTCTTCGACGGTGCGGCCAGCAGGGTCGTGGCGACGAGGACGATCGCCAGTGCCGCCGCGACGAGATGAAATCGCTGGCTGTTGCTCATGAGTGCTCTCCCGGTTGCTCGAGCGGGGGATCGGTCGGCATCGACCGAGCTCGATCGATTCTCAGTTTGGCACGCTGAACGGGATCGAGTTGACCTGGATCCCCCCGGCACCCCGTTGGCTCAGCGCCACCTTGAGCGTGTAGTTGCCTGTTCTCAGATCGTCTACGCGGAACCGTGCGAGGAGTTTGTCCAGGCCGCCGATTCCGGTGGGCGTACGCTCGACCAGTTGGAGGTCGCCGATGTTGTCGAGCTCGCGTCCGTCCTCCGTCACCACGGTTCCTTTCAGCTCCAGGTTACCCCGTTGGAGGTTGTACGCGACCAGGACCAGCTCCGAAGGCTGTCCGGGCCGGACGACCGGCTTGGCCGACGGAACGTACGGATCGCCGTTGACGGTGAAGGGGTAGACCACGGTCTGCTTGCCCTGTGCCGCCTTCTCGCGCACCAGGACCCATCGGCCGGGTTGCTCGACGAAGAACGGCGGCAGCAGCTCCGGCTGCTCCTGCCGGTACTCGGGGACGGTCAGCTTGACGCTCTGGACGCCGGTGCGGCCGGTGCTCGCGTTGCGCACGAGCACGCGGAGCAGATACTTGCCCGGGGCCAGGTCCATGTGTCCGTAGTACTTGAGACCGCCGCCGCGCATCGCCTCGCGCCCCTGGCCGTTGAGGTTCAAGGTCACCACCTGGGTGAAGAAGTCCTTCATCTCTCCGTGGTCGTCGCTCGCGTACGCGTAGAGCTCCGTGGCAAGGTGGTCCTGGGGGTCGTCGGCGAGCAGCGTCTTGCCGTCGATCTCGATGATCACGGGGACGTACGCGGACTTGCCGCTGGCCCGGAACGGCGCCGCGAGCACGTCGATCCCGACGTCCTTGCGGGGCGCAGCGCTGGCGATCGCGTCGGAGGCGAGCAGGCTCTTCTCGAGCGGGTCGAGGTCGCCGAACGGACGCGGCGCGTAGTACCCGGAACGGTAGGAGACGTCGGTCGCTCCGGTGGCCGTCGCCGTTCAGCTCCACCTGCAGACGGTGGTAGCTCCCGTCCGGCTTCAGCTCGGCCGGATCGAACGACAGGATGTAGGTGACCGACGAGCTGCTCGAGCATGTCGTCGAGCTCCTTGCCCAGGTCGTTGGCGTCCTCGAACAGCCGGCCGCCGGTCTCGTTGGCCATGTAGAACAGGGCGTCCTGGCCCACGGTGTGGGCGCGCCGCTGCTCGGCCGTGTCGTCACCCAGGCCGGAGATGTCGACCGCCTCGATGGTGCAGTCCGCGCGGCGGAACTCATCGAGCATCCGGGTGACGTGGTTCTGGAGCGCCGTGTTGCCGTAGATGTCGTCCGGATCGACCATCCAATGCTGACCGAACTCGAGCGCCATCTGGTCCTGCTTCGCCTTGCGGTCGAAGGGGTCCGGCCCGCGACCGAGCATCAGGCGGCCGTCGAAGCCCTCCGAGAACAGGACCACGTGCTTGCGCCCCTCGACGCTGGCCAGCGTGTGCGCCATGTCGCCCAGGGTGCTCATCCAGGACGCCACACGGCCCCGCTGGTAGCTCTTCTCGGACTTCTCCATCTCCTTGGCGATGACATTCAGGTAGGACTGGACCTCCTGGGCATGGTCGCCCGGCCGGAGTGAGTTCTGCGGTCCGGTCTCCTGGTTGAACGTGCTGCTCATGGTCGCTTTCTCGGGATCGACGATCATGAAGCGGAGAGGATCCACCCCCGACCGGCTTTCGGTCAAGCGCGGTGCACCGAGCGTGTCGATAGCACGCGCGAGCTGGGCCCGGTCCGGAGTGAAGGTGACGATCAGCCGCGGGCCGACGTCCATGGAAAAGGTCGCCACGGCGGCGAGGTCGGTCGGATGGAGCTCGTTGAGCACGAAGTCCTCGGCCGCCCGGCGGGCCTTGACGACCGCAGCCGGCGAGGCGAAGGTCAGGTCGAAGAGCAGGAAGAAGTGCCGTCGGGCCACGGCGGGGACCAGGTCGGCCACCTGCTCCGACCGGGTCTGCGCTTCGGTCGGTCTGAGCGTCTCCAGATCGACGACCTGGAAGCCGGTCAGCTTTTGGGGCTTGCCGCGGTCGAGCACCGTGAAGTCGTCCGCCGTCAGGCCCCGGACCGGCTCGCCATTGCGCGTGGTGACGTTGACCGGGACCTGGACCTCGACCACGTTGGCGGTGCCTTCGTAGACCTGCGCGGGCGCCGCGCTCGGCTGCGCCGCGGCGACGAGGACCGCGCAGGCGACCGCCGTCGAAAGCAGGGAGGGGAGGAGACGCCGGAGTGGGGGGGACGGGGGGGTCATCGGAACACCTCCAGGGATCGAGCGCCGTGGGCCGGAATCGGCCCCCGGGACATCAGGTCTGCTTCGCACCGGAGGGGCGGTGCCGCCATACTCAGCGCCCCCCCGACGCGGTGGTGGTCAGCATGGCGGCGTACTTGCGCGCTTCTTCGTTGGTCGCGTCCAGCTTGAGGGCCCGCTCCAGGTGGTGGAGGGCCTTCTGCCGGTCGCCGAGCGCCAGGTACACCTTGACCAGCCCGAGGTGGACCTCGGGCAGGTCGCTGTCGCGCTGGTACGCCTTCTTCATCAGCGCGAGGGCACCATCCAGATCGCCGTCGGCGAGCGCCAGCTCGCCGCGATACACATAGAAGAACGGGTTGGCCGCGTTGAGCTCCTCGAGCCGTGCCAGGGTCTCGTTGGCCTCGTCCTTGCGCCCCAGATCCTGGAGGGCCCGAGCCTGGTTGGTCAGCAGGGCGACGTCGTTCGGGTCGATCTCAAGGCCGCGCTGGTAGACCGCCAGCGCATCCTCGGCGCCGCGCCGGCGGAGGGTCACGACCCCGAAGTTGTTGATCGCCTTGGTGAACTCGGGCGCGAGCTGGGTGGCGACCTCGATCAGCTCCTGTGCCCGGTCCAGGTCGCCGGAGAGCAGCGCCTCGGCGCCGAGGTTGTTGTAGTAGTGGGCCGTCGCCTTGATGTCGTCGATCGGCTGGAAGTCACGGTACGACTTCGCCTTATAGGGAAGGAAATCGTAGGTCTCGAGCTTGCCGTCGATCCGCACGCCGGCCACGATGTGACCGTGGCTGACCACCGATCCGTGGCTGACCTTCCACCGCTGGTAGTCCTCGACCTCGACGTAGAAGGGGTTCAGCCGGAGCTGGCGGGCGACGCCGACGAAGAGGTTGACGAACGACAGGCAGTTACCGGAGCGGGCCTTGAAGGTCTCGGCCGCGGTCCGCGTCGGATCGAGGGAGTACTGGAGGTCGAGGTAGCCGAAGATATAATCGACGACCTGTTCGACCCTCCGGCGTTCGCTGACTGCGGGATTGAGGTGAGCGGCGACGTCGGCCCGGATCTCGTCGGACAGCTCGAAGGGGACGACCATCGACGAGGCGACCTCATCGCCGACCCGTTGGGCATAGGCGCGGCGGACGTAGTCGACGGAGCTGAACGTGCGCGGACCGGGGAGAGGATGGCACGAGGAGAGGATCGCGGCCAGAAGACAGCAGCCGGCCCCGCGAGCGACGAGGGAGCGTGCTCGTCGCACGCTCAGGCGGTCGTCGCTCTCCTCTCGTCTCCCAGTCATCCCGGCCCCTCGGACACCTTTGCCGCTGAGTGTACCGAGACGTCGCTTGCATGTTTCATACTCATTGCCAGCCCAACACGGCCGACACCACCCCTATTCCGTCCGATACCGTGCCGAGCCCGGCGCCAAGTGCAGGGCATCGCGGCGCTTCCAGGCGACCCGGAGAACGGCCGCCGGCCGTTCGCGCCGCCCGGACCGTCCGCGGGAGGAGGCCGGCGACGGCGCGAAATCCAATCCCTTGGATCGCGCCGCCTCAAGACTTTGGATCGGCGGCCTCCCGGCCCAGGCCGGCCGGTTGAACGGATCTCGTAATCTACTGTCCCGCAGACACTTACCCGACAGCCCCCGAGAACGCCCAGGGTGGCAGGTGGCTTGCTTGACCCCCATGCGTGGTATCGCTACACTCTAAGCCGTTCACGGCACGTTCATTCAGCCTATTCGCCGTGCTTTCGCGCCGCGCGATGCCGCGGGGAGCGCAGGCGAAGCGCTTCGGCGGCCGTCCCATCCTGGGCGGTCGGAACTCTGCAACGTGCAGAACCCTGCTAGGAGGAGAAGAACAAATGAGTCGATTTACGAATTGGCGACGCATTCTCGTCGTCGCCGCGGTGCTGCTACTGGCGAGCACGGGCAGTCTGTTCGCTCAGCAGCAGACCGGTAACCTCTACGGGTCCGTCACGGACAACCAGGGCGGTGCCCTCCCCGGTGTCCGCGTCGAGCTCAGCGGGATCGGTGCGCCGCGCACTCAGTTCACCGGTCCTCAGGGGCAGTTCCGCTTCCTGAACCTCGACCCGGGCAACTACGCTCTGAGCGCGAGCCTGGAAGGGTTCTCGACCGTCGAGTACCCGAACGTCAACATCCGGGTCGGTCGGAACACCACCCTGGCGATCAAGCTCTCGCCGGCGGTGGAAGAGGTCATCACCGTGACCTCCGAGAGCCCGCTTCTCGACGAGCGCAAGGTCAGCGCCGGCACGACGGTCTCCCAGATCGAGCTGGAGAAGATCCCGACGGCCCGTGACCCGTGGTCGATCGTCACCCAGACCCCGGGCGTGCTCTCCGACCGGATCAACGTCGGCGGTAACAACTCCGGCCAGCAGGCCGTGTTCACCGCTCCTGGCGTGTCCGACAACGAGAACAGCTTCGCGGTCGACGGTGTCGTCATCACCGACATGGCGGCGATCGGTTCGTCGCCGACCTACTACGACTTCGACCAGTTCGAGGAGATTCAGGTCTCCACCGGCGGCACCGACGTCGAGAAGATCTCGTCCGGCGCCTCCCTCAACCTGGTTACCAAGCGTGGCTCGAACAACCCGCGCGGCTCCGCCCGCTTCCTGAAGACCGACGCGTCCAAGCAGTTCGACGTCTTCAAGCAGGGCAAGAGCGACCTGGCCGGCGAGCTCGAGAACGGCGACGGCAACGGCGGCTTCAACCAGCAGACGGCTGCCAGCACGCCTGGCAACAACATCAACGAGATCGACGACTTCGGCTTCGAGGCCGGCGGCCCGATCGTTCGCGACCGGCTGTGGGTCTGGGGCTCCTGGGGCAAGAACGACATCAAGCAGTTCAAGCAGGACGGCTCCCCGGACAACACCGTGCTCGAGAACAGCGCGGTGAAGTTCAACGGCCAGCCCCTGTCGAACAACTCGATCGTCGGTTCCTGGAACCGTGGCGACAAGATCAAGGAAGGGCGGACCTCCGTTTCCAACCGCGACATCGACGCCTCCTGGAACCAGACCGGCCCGACCGAGATCTGGAAGATCGAGGACACCCACGTGTTCTCGGCCGACCTCTACCTCACCGGCCTGTACTCCTACGTCGACGGTGGCTTCGCCCTGCAGTCCAAGGGCGGTCAGTTCCCCGGCGGCCGGACCGCCGACACGGCGACCGCGATCGCCCAGGGCGAGTCCGTGGAAGGCACCGACGGTATCTGGCACAACGGCTGGTACAGCGGTAGCACCGACCGGAACACCGACAACTACCAGGTCGACGGTTCCTACTTCTTCAACACCGGCAACCTCAACCACGAGCTGAAGTTCGGTGTCTCTTACCGGAAGTTCGACGCCGTCTCCGCCTTCGGTTGGGTCGGCGGCCGGAACATCGCCAACCTGACCTGCGAGTCCCAGGGCCTGTGCGGCGTCCTCACCAGCTTCGGCTACGTGGGCGACGACCTCGCCATCGCGGTCCGTGGCTCGGCGGGCCCGCAATCGACCCAGAAGTACACCGCCGGCTGGCTGCAGGACACCATCACCACCGGTAGCTGGACGATCAACGCCGGTCTTCGCTACGACAAGCAGGAGGGCAAGAACGCCGCTGCCACCGTCGAGTCGAACCCGGTGTTCTCGAACATCCTGCCGACGCTCAACTACCAGGGCGCCGACGCTCCGTTCACCTGGAATACCTTCTCGCCGCGCGTCGGCGTGACCTACGCCCTCGGTGCCGAGCGCAAGACCCTGCTGCGGGCCAGCTACTCCCGGTTCGCCGAGCAGCTCCAGACCGGTAACATCACCCGGCTCAACCCCCTGGGTTACGCCAACATCACCGTCGCTTTCAACGACACGAACGGCAACGACTACTACGACGTGGGCGAGCCCTTCGACCTGGCCGGCTTCGGCGGCTTCGATCCGGCCAACCCCACGGCCCTCGAGAACCCGAACGAGACCGATCCGGACCTCAAGCCGTCCGTCACGGACGAGCTCCTGGCGAGCGTGGAGCACGCGTTCCTGCCTGAGTTCGTCGTCGGCCTCGACCTCACCTACCGTAAGACGTCCGACCTGCTCGAGACCCGTGAGTTCATCATCGACGGGAACGGTGTCAAGCGGGTCGCGACCCGTAACGACTACGTCCTCGACCACACGGTCTGCTCGATCGGCAACGGCGCCGGCTGCACCGCGCCGAACCTGCCGGACGGCACGCCGTGGTCGGCGGACTTCTACTCCTTCGCTCCGGGCCTCTCGCCGGCCGGTGGCTCGTACCTGACCAACGGTGACTCCTCGGTCGAGTACAAGGGCGCCGGCCTGACGCTGACCAAGCGTCTGGCGAACCGGTGGATGGCTCGCGGCTACTTCCAGTACGGCGATTCCAAGTGGAACGTCGGTTCCGAGACGCTTCGCTTCGACGACCCGACGCAGGCCCAGGATCTGTCGGACAAGGACGGCGCGCTCTACACCGTCCAGTCCGGTGGCTCCGGTCCGTTCACCGACGTCCTGATCCAGTCGACCTGGTCGGCCAACATCAACGGCCTCTACCAGGTCGCTCCGGACAAGCCGTGGGGCTTCAACGTCGCGGGCAACTTCTTCGCTCGCGAGGGCTACCCGCTGCCGTACACCTACCAGACGGCGGTCACCAACCGCGCTGCCTCGCAGCTCGCCGCCGGTGTGGTGAGCAGCGTCGACCAGTTCCGCGCGGACAACGTCTACACGTTGGACCTCCGCGTGGAGAAGGACATGGCGTTCACCGACAACCTCAGCGGCGTGCTCTCGCTGGACGCGTTCAACGTGACCAACGAGAACTACATCCTGCAGCGCGACCGTAGCCTGCAGGCGCCGACGGCGAACTTCGTCACCGAGTCGCTGTCGCCGCGGATCTACCGTCTCGGCTTCCGCCTGAACTGGCGCTAGGTCGACACATTCGGTAGTCTCGACCGCCGGGGGGGCAACCCCCCGGCGGTTTTTCTTTGGGCGCGACTGCGCCCGGCCGTCGGCATAATCCCTGCCTCCAGAAGGTTGAAGGACCCGAGCGCCGGACCGTACGCGAGGTTCGGCGTCCTGTTTGACGATCCCCACAAGGAGTGCACGATGCACGTCAAGAATTGGAAGACGCCCCTCTTCGCGGCCCTCGTCCTGATGCTCGCGGCCCTGCCGGCGACCGCACAGGATTGGGTCGGACGAGGGCGGGCGAACGGCCGCGTCACCGACCAGAGCAACTCCCCCATCGCGGGCGCCAAGATCACCCTGCACCTCCCCGGTCGCCCGGATGCCGGCCCCCCACCGCTCACGACCGACAAGAGGGGCCGCTGGAGCTACCTGGGCCTGACCGGCGGCGTCTGGACAGTCGTCATCCAGGCCGAGGGATACAAGGACTCCGAGGGAACCTTCAAGGTCGACGAGTTCCACCCTTCGAAGCCGGTGGTCATCCAGCTCGAGAAGAACCCCTTCGACGTCATCCAGCAGGGTCAGGACCTGATCGACCAGGGCAAGTACGACGAGGCCCGGACCAAGTTCCAGGCGGTCCTGTCCGACATGGACGACCACCAGAAGGCGCAGGTTCACGCGCTGATCGGTACCACCTACTACGCCCAGAAGAGCTTCGAGCAGGCGCGCAGCGAGTACGAGAAGGCGCTTCCCGGCCTCGAGGACTCCGAGAAGACCGGCGTCCTGCTGCGTCTCGGTGACTCGTACGCCCAGCAGGGCGAGTCGGCCAAGGCGCGCGAGGTCTACGAGCAGAGCCTGGCGGGGCTGCCGCCGGAGAGCCAGACCCAGGTGCTCCTCGCCATCGCCCGCAGCTACGACCAGGAGGGCAACCGCGAGCAGGCGATCGCGTCGGTCAAGCGGATCCTCGACGCGTCGCCCGACAACATCCAGGCGCTCCAGCTCATCGCGGACCTGCTGAGCCGCGAGGGCAAGGAGGAGGAGGCCCAGACCTACCTCGACCGCATCCCCGAGACGGCGGAGCTGCCGCCCGACATGCTGTTGAACCAGGGCATCCGGTTCTACAACGAGTCGACGAAGGAGGGGAGCCAGGACAAGCTGAAGATGGCGATGGAGAACTTCCAGCGCGTCATCCGCCAGGATCCGAAGATGGCGGACGCCTACTACTACCGCGGGCTGGTCTACCTCAACGGGGGTGACAACGAGCACGCCAAGGCGGACTTCGAGAAGCTCCTGGAGCTCGCCCCGGACAGCCAGTACGCCAAGGACGCCAAGGAGTTCCTCAAGTATCTGGAGTCGCCGTCGAAGTGACGCGCGCCTCACTCCAGGCACTGCTCGCCGGCTGCCTCCTGGCAGCCGGCGCCGCGGTGTGGAGCTGTAATGGCGGCTCGAACGGAGCGGCCGAGAGCCGACGACCGACCGCCGAGGTAGCGCCCGCGGCCACCGAAGCCGGACCCGCGGCCACCGAAGCCGGACCCGCCGCCACCGAAGCCGGACCCGCGGCAGCCGGGACCGCCACACCCGGCGAGGCCGACGAGCCGATCCGGACCTCCGAAAAGCCGATCGAGAACGTCCTGCTGATCACGGTGGACACGCTACGGGCCGACGCCCTCGGCTTCACCGGCAACGACCGGGTCAAGACGCCTCTCCTCGACCGGTTCGCGGCCGCGGGACGGGTCTTCTCCGAGGCCCACGCCCAGAACGTGGTGACCTTGCCGTCCCACACCAACATCCTGACCGGTCTCTACCCCTACCAGCACGGCGTCCGGGACAACGGCGGGTTCGTCCTCCGGGACGACGTCCCCACCGTGGCGACCCGGCTCCACGACGTGGGCTTCGCCACCGCCGCCGTCGTCGGCGCGTTCCCGCTCGACGGACGCTTCGGTCTCGACCGGGGATTCGACCTCTACGACGACCAGTACGGCGAAGGCGCCGAAGAGAACCAGTTCCGCGAGCTGGAACGGCCGGGCAACGAGGTCGTGGCCCGCGGCAAGGCCTGGTGGGACGCCCACCGGAACCGCAAGCGGTTCCTCTGGATCCACCTCTACGACCCCCACGCGCCGTACGCCCCGCCGGAGCCGTACGCCTCGCGCTACGCCTCCGAACCGTACCTGGGCGAAGTCGCGGCGGTCGATCACGACCTCACTCCCCTGCTCCAGCCGTTCCTCGACGGCAAGGAGGGGGCCACCCTGATCGTCTTCACCGGCGATCACGGCGAGGCCTTGGGCGATCACGGAGAGACCACCCACAGCCTCTTCACCTACGAGGCCACCCTCCACATCCCGCTCGTCCTCTGGGGGCCCGACGTGCGCTCCGGCACCTCGACCGGGCTGGTGCGTCACATCGACATCCTGCCGACCGTGCTCGACGCCGCCGGACTGCCCGTGCCGGCCGATCTCCCCGGCCGGAGCCTGCTCGGGCCCGCGCCGAAGAGCCCGGAGGCCGGCGCGTCGTACTTCGAAGCCCTGTCGGCGAACATGAGCCGTGGCTGGGCGCCGCTGCGCGGGGTCATCGCGGGGGGCTACAAGCTCATCGCCCTGCCGGTTCCCGAGCTCTACGACCTCGAGGCCGATCCCGGCGAGACGAACAACCTGTTCGACAAGGACCGGCGGCGCGCCCGCCGACTGGCCGACCTGCTGCCGAAAGAGTCCGTGTGGCCGCCGCCCGCGGGCGCGCTCTCCGGCAAGGAGGCCGCCGCGCTCCAGAGCCTCGGCTACCTCGCCGGCAGCGCCGACCACAAGACCCACTACACCGCGGCCGACGACCCGAAGAACCTGGTGGGGATCGACCGGGACTTCCACCACTTCATCGACCTGTACCAGGCCAACAAGCTGAAGGAAGCGACCGCCCTCATCGAGAAGATCGTCGCGGCGCGGCCGGACATGGGGATCGCCTACAACTACTACGCCCAGGTCCTGCTCCAGCAGGGGCTCGACCGCCAGGCGCTCAAGGTCCTCCAGGACGCCCACGACCGGCACGTGTCGACGGCGTCCGCGGACCGCCAGCTCGGCCTCCTGCTCGCCGAGCTCGGGAACCCCCGCGAGGCGATCATCGTCCTCCAGCCGCTCGCCGCGACGGGAGATCCCGACGCGCTCAACGCAATGGGCGTCGCCCTGACCACCGGGGGCTTGCAGGACGAGGCACGGGCCGCGTTCGAGCAGGTGTTCAAGCAGGACCCGCGCAATCCGGTCGCCCACCAGAACCTCGCTCTCGTCGCCCTGCGCACACAGCACTGGGAGGACGCGCGCTCGGAGGCCCGCAAGGCCCTCGCGCTCAACGACCAGTTGCCGAGAGCGTGGAACTACCTCGGGGTCGCGCTCTACAACCTGGGCCAGGTCCACGACAGCCTCGACGCCTGGGACCGGGCCGTCGCCCTCCAGCCCCGCAACGCGGATCTCCTCTTCAACCTGGGGCTCGTCGCGGCGGAAGCCGGCGAGACGTCGCGGGCGCGCAAGGCGCTCGAGCAGTTCGTGGCCGTCGCCGACCCCGCGCAGTACGGCCCGGACCTCGCCAAGGCCCGGGCCACCCTGGCACGGCTGGGGCAACGGAGCAGTGAATGAAGACGTCGACCTGGACCCACCGTCTCGGCCTGGTTCTGCTGGCGGGCACCCTGATCCTCGGAGCCTCCTGCGGAGGCGAGGAGAAGGGGGCCGCGCCGGAGATCCACGCCGCTCCCGGCACCCCCGTCATCCTGATCTCGGTCGACACCCTGCGCTCCGACCATCTGCCCATGTACGGGTACCAGAAGGTCGAGACGCCGCACCTCGACCGCCTACGGCAGGACGGAATCCTCTACCGCCACGCCTACAGCCACGTCCCGCTCACCCTGCCCTCGCACTCGTCCATGCTGACCGGCCTGCGCCCGGCCGACCACGGCGTCCGCGGCAACCTCGGGTATCACCTGGACGCCGCCAACCACCCGTGGCTGCCGCGCATCCTGAAGCAGCACGGCTACAAGACCGGCGCCGCGGTCTCCGCCTTCGTCCTGCGCGCCGCCACCGGCATGTCGTCGGACTTCGACTTCTACGACGACAACATCCTCCAGCGGACGTGGAAGATGGGCAGCGCCCAGCGCAAGGGGGACCAGACCCTGGCGGCGGTGGAGCCGTGGCTCGAGTCGGTCAAGGGCTCCCCGTTCTTCCTCTTTTTCCACCTCTACGAGCCGCACCGCCCCTGGGACCCGCCGGAGCCGTTCGCCTCGCGCTACACCCTCGCCTACGACGGCGAGATCGCCTCGGCGGACGACCTCATCGGCCGGCTGATCGCCGAGCTCGAGCGCCTCGGGGTCTACGACAAGGCGCTCGTCTTCTTCGTCTCCGACCACGGCGAGGGGCTGGGCGACCACGGCTTCCAGGAGCACGGCCCGCTGCTCTACCGCGACGTCCTCCAGGTCCCGCTGGTGGTGAAGCTCCCCGGCAACCAGCGCGGCGGCACCACCAGCGACGCCCCGGCGCAGCTCACCGACCTGGTGCCGACCGTGCTCTCGCTGCTCGGCATCGACCAGCCGGAGGAGCTCGAGGGCCAGTCTCTCCTGACCCTGGACGAGGCTCAGCAGCGGCCGATCTACGGCGAGACCCAGTTCCCCCGCATCCACTTCGGCTGGAGCGAGCTCACCTCGGTCATCGAGTACCCGTACCACCTGATCCAGGGGCCGGACCGCGAGCTCTACGACCTGGAGAAGGACCCGGGCGAGGAGCACAACATCATCCAGGAACAGCGCCGAACCTACGCCGGGCTCCGCGACGCCCTCGAGAGGTATGACGGCTCGTTCCAGGAGCCGGACCAGACCGAGGACCCGGAGGTGCGCAAGCAGCTCGAGGCGCTCGGCTACGTCGGCTCGGTCGGCAACCGGGGCGAGGAGTCCCTGGCCGATCCGAAGACCAAGCTCGAGGTGCTGAACCTCCTGGGCAAGGCGCTCGACCTGGCCGAGGCCGGCCAGTACGAGCAGGCTGTCGGCGTCTACCAGCAGATCCTCGACCAGGAGCCCCAGCTCGTCGACGCCTGGGAGTACATGGGCAACAGCCTGCTGCGCCTGGGACGGCCGCGCGAGGCGCTGAAAGCCTTCGACCACCAGATGAAGCTCACCGGCGGCTCGCCCTACGCGTCGCTGACCATGGCCGGCTGCCTGGTGCGGCTCGGCCGGCTCGACGAGGCCAAGCGCCTCGCCCTGGTGGCGTCCAAGGAGTACGACCAGGCGTTCGACCTGCTGGCGCAGATCGCCATCCGCCAGGGCGACCTCGACCAGCGCCGCCGACTACGTCGAGAAGGCGATCGCCGCCGGCAACGAGCAGCCGTCGGTACGCATCACGAAGGCCCAGCTCCTGCTCAAGCGGGGTGAGCCCCAGAAGGCGCTCGGCCTCACCCGCGAGGTCGAGGCCGACGTCGAGAAGGAGGGCTACGATCAGGAGTTCATCCGCGGTCTCTACTACATCCAGGGAGAGTCCCTGGCCCAGCTCGGTCAGGCCCAGGAGGCGATCGCCGCCTTCCGCCACGAGATCGAGCTCTATCCCGCGGAGCTGGCCGCCTACACCCGGCTCGCCGTGGTCTACGCCCTCTCGGGCCAGGGCCCGCAGGCCGGCGCGGTGCTGCGCCAGCTCGTCGAGACCAACCAGACTCCCACCGCCTACGCCGAGGCGGCGCAGGCCATGAGGCTCCTGGGCGACCCGGGCTCGGCCGAGCGCCTGCTCCAGGTGGCCCGGAACCGGTGGCCGAACGCCCCGGCGCTCCGGGAGACGGCGCGTTGAGCCGAGGTGCCGGCGCGCAGAGGCTCCTGGGCCTGCTCTTCGGTCTGACGATCCTGGCCCTCCTGGGGCCGCCGGCCACGAGCGCGGAGGGCGTCGGGGCCACCAGCCCGGCCGGCCCTGTCGATCCGGCCGGGTTGGAGCAGCACCTCGCCCGCCATCCCGAGCTCCGGGCCGAGGCGCTGGCCCCGCTGCTCGCCGGCCTCACCGGCGCCGACGCGGGGGCCCGCGACGCGGCGGCCGACCGGCTCACCGCCCTCTCCCGGGCCCGCTGCCTGCGCCTGACTCGCCGGGGCGGGCCGTGGACCACCGCGGACGCCCGGAGCGTGCTCCTCCTGCTGCTCGGCGACCCCGACCGGTTCGCCGCCGATCCGGACTTCCGCCGGCACGTCGTCCCCCTGCTCACCCACGGCCTGGCGCCCGGCACGGCACCCGCCCTCCGCGACCGCATCCTCTACAGCCTCTACGTCGAGGTGGGCGGGCTCTCGTTCGCCGAGTCCGAAGCGCTCGAGCTCGCCTGGTCGGCCGCTCCCCGGTCGAGCGCCGCCCGCGAGGCTTCGATGCACCCGGAGGAGCTGACCTTCCCGGACGACCTCGCCGACCCGGTCCGGGCGTCGATCTACTCCTTGCCCTTCGAACTACGTCGACGCCGACGACGCCCGGCGGCTCCTCGCCGCGGTCCACGCCCTGGCTCCGGAGCGCGCGCTCGTCGCCCTGACCGACCTGCCCATGACCCGAAGTCTCGAACCCACGGCCAGCAACCTCGGGCTGACCCTGCTCGAGACCTACGGCCGCGCCTACTCCCCGTGGCCGCGCGATCCGTTCAACGTCGCGCTCCGGCACGACGGCGGGCTCGAGCTGGTCGACCGGCCGTTCCGGCAGGCCGGGCGGGAGGAGGACTTCTTCATGGCCCGGGAGATCGTCCAGAACCTGCCCGAGGCGCTCGATCGACGCTGGGGCCGGCCGGTCTGGAGCACCGCCCCGATCCGCTTCCACACCGGGCAGATCCTGAGCGCCGACGGCGTAGTGTGGCTGTCGCTCCACTCCCTGGAACAACAGATCCTCGGCGATCTGGGGGTCGATCGGGTGCCGTCCGAGACGTTCGGTACCACCGCCGGGATCGACCGGTACCTGGCGGCCGCCCACCGGGCGATGGACGAGATGGCGCGCTTCTACGGCAAGCCGGTCCACCTGGTGCACGCCCTGCCGGAGAGCGGCCCCGCCACGGAGCGTGCCGCGGTCTATGGCCCGGATCGGCGGCGGCGCCGGCTACGACCTCGACTCCCTCGTCACCCTGCTGCCGGGCAAGGACGGTGGCCTCAGCGCCCTGGTCGGCGACGTCGACGGCGGCAGGCGGCTGCTCGCGGACCTCGGCCCCGAGGACCTGCTGGCGCTCCGCGAGACCTACCATCTGGGCGCCGGTGGCAGCGAGCTCACCTCCCGGCTCCTCGCCTACCAGAAGGGCGCCCGCGCCACCGGCCTCGAAGGCTTCCTCGACCTGATCGCGGAGCACCTGGAGGGCGCCGGGCTCACCGTCGGGCGCCTGCCGCTGCTCCTGGTCCCGGTCGCCCTGCTCGACGGTGACCGGACGCGCTCGACTACCCGGACTTCGTCCTCGGCTGGAACAACGTCGTGCTCGACGTCCGGAACGGCGAGCCGCGGGCCGAAGGCTTCGCCTCCCGGATTCCGCGCCGGCGACCGCCTCGCCCGCGAGCGGTTCCAGGCGATGGGGACGCGACTCGATCTGCTGCCCCCGCTAGTGGGCAGCGTGATCCACAACGGAGGCTATCGCTGCGCCTCGAACCAGGTGCGCGAACCAGTGCGGACCCGGCGCTCGAAACGCCCGAAAGGAGCGGACGGCGGGGCCTGAGGCCGGTTCGCGCCGCGAGCCCCGGACTGCTAAGATCCGTCCGTGCACGAAGCCACTGTGAGTGATCAGACGGTCCTCGACGAAGGTCCGCGAGGGCGTACCGCGCCGAGCGAAAGCGTCCCCCAGCGTCTCGCCGCCGGGGCTGCTCCGCCGTCTGATCCTGCGGGAGAGCCCCCGCAAGGTGAAGGTCAACGCGGCCCTTCGCTTCTACCACGAGGTCCTGGGGCTCGATCACCTGCACTACGGCCTGTGGAACGGCGAGCCGCGCAACCTGGCGGGGCTCAAGGCCGCCCAGAACCGGTTCTCGTCCCACCTGCGCGAGTGGATTCCGGACGGGGTCCGGAGCGTCCTCGACGTCGGCTGCGGCACCGGCTCCACCGCCCTGCTGCTCAAGGAGGCCGGCTACCGGGTCGAGGGCCTGTCGCCCGACCCCTACCACCGGGACGTCTTCGCCCGCCGGGTGGCCGAGCCGTTCCACCTGAACCGGTTCCAGGAGTTCGAGCCGACCGGCTCCTACGACCTGGTGCTGATGAGCGAGTCGGCCCAGTACATCTGGCTGGACCGGATCTTCCCCTCGGTCCGGCGCTCCGGCACGCCGGGCGGGTACCTCCTGGTGGCCGACTACTTCACGGTCAACGGCTGCCGCGGCACGCTGGCCAAGAGCGGCCACCCCCTCGACGACTTCCTGGAGAAGGCCGAGGCCTCGGAGCTACACCTCGAGCGGAGCGAGGACGTGACCGAGGCGGTCGTGCCCACCCTCGCCCTGGCCCAGAGCTGGCTCGAGAGCTATGTCGAGCCGTGCCTGAGCATGGCGTCCGACACCTTCGCCTCGCGCCACCCGCACATGGCACGCGCCGCCCGCTGGCTGCTCCGCGGGCGGATCGCCAAGTTCCTCGAGCTCAAGAAGCTGGTGGACAGCGACGAGTTCCGCCGCAACAAGCGCTACTACTTCCTCCTCTTCCGGCTTCCTGGGAGATGAGCGGCGACCCGGGAAGCCGCCCGGGTTCCCGGCTCCAGCCCATGGACGGTACCCGGCTCGCCCTGGCGGCACTCGGCCTCCTCGCCCTGGCCGCCCTCGTCGGGGCCCTGAACCGTCCGTGTCGCGCCGAAGAGAGCCCGTACCCGAGCCCCGAGGCGACCAAGCTCGAGCTCGAGGCGATCTGCCAGCGTCTCCAGGCGAGCGACAACCCCTACTTCGGACGCCTGCCGGCCGAGCAGGCCGAGGCTGCGGCGGAGGCCGAGCACGACCCGCGGCGCAAGGTCATCCGCCTGGGCCGCCTGGCCTACGAGCTGATCCGCCTCGGACGGTTCGACGATGCGATCGACCGCCTCGAAGACGCGCGCCGCCTGCTCGAACAGGACGACCTGGCCGACGACCACGAGCTCCGCTTCCGGGTGCTGGCGACCCTCGCCATGGCCCACTTCCAGCTCGCCGAGGACCAGAACTGCCTCGACCTCAACACGCCGTCCAGTTGCATCCTCCCGCTCTCCCCCGAGGCCGTGCACCGCCGCCCCGAGGAGGCACAGAAGGCCGGCGACCTGTTCCTGGCGGCACTCGGCGACCAGCCGGACGACATCGCGTCACGCTGGCTGCTCAACCTCTCGCGCATGCTCACGGGCCAGTTCCCCGATGGCGTGCCCGCGCCGCTCCGGCCGGCGCCCGGAGCCCTCGACCCCGAGGCCCCGTTCCCTCACTGGACCGACGTCTCTGCCGCCGTCGGCATCGAGGGAGTGGACCTGTCCGGGGGCGCCGCCATGGAGGACTTCGACGGCGACGGCCTGCTCGACATCGTGACCTCGTCGTGGGACCCGTGCACGCCGATGAAGGCCTGGCGCAACGACGGACAGGGCGGGTTCGAGGACGTCACCCACTCCTGGGGGCTCGACTCCCAGCTCGGCGGCCTCAACCTGGTGCAGGCCGATTTCGACAACGACGGCATGCCGGACCTGCTGGTGATGCGCGGCGCCTGGCTGGGCGAGGACGGCAGGATGCGCAACTCCCTGCTGCGCAACGATCTGAAACGGGACGCCGGGCGCTTCGTCGACGTCACGGCGGCGGCCGGACTGGCCTACCCCGCCTACCCGACCCAGGCGGCGTCGTGGGCCGACTACGACGGCGACGGCGACCTCGACCTGGCGATCGGCAACGAGTCGCCGGTCGGCACGACCCAACCGACCTCGCTCCACGGCCGGACCGGCCGCCCCTACCCCTCCCAGCTCTTCCGCAACAACGGCGACGGCACCTTCACCGACGTCGCCCGGGCAGCCGGCGTCACCAACCTGCGCTTCGCCAAGAGCGTCGCCTGGGGCGACTACGACGGCGACGGCGACCCGGACCTCTACGTCTCGAACATCGGCCCGAACCGGCTCTACCGCAACAACGGCGACGGCACCTTCACCGACGTGGCGCCCGCGCTCGGCGTCACCGAGCCCGCCCGAGGCAGCTTCGGGAGCTGGTTCTTCGACTTCGACGACGACGGCGACCTCGACCTCTGGGTCAACCGCTACGACGCGCCGGTGGCCCAGGTGCTCGCCTCCTACCTCGGCCTCCCCACCGCGGATGCGGCACCGGTGCTCTACCGCAACGACGGCGACGGCACCTTCACCGACGTCTCCGCCGCCATGGGCCTCCACCGTCCGAGCCTCCCCATGGGCACGAACTACGGCGACCTGGACAACGACGGCTACCCGGACGTCTACCTCGGCACCGGGGTGCCCGACTTCCAGTCGATCATGCCCAACGTGATGTACCGCAACGACGGCGGGCGCCGGTTCCAGGACGTCACCTTCTCCGGCGGCTTCGGCCAGCTCCAGAAGGGCCACGGCGTGGCCTTCGGCGACCTCGACGGCGACGGCGACCAGGACCTCTTCGAGCAGCTCGGCGGCGCCTTCCCCTACGACGGCTTCCGCAACGCGCTGTGGGAGAACCCGGGCTCGGACAACGCCTGGATCGTGCTCCGCCTCGAAGGGCGCAGGGCCAACCGGTTCGGCGTCGGGGCGCGCATCGAGGTCCGGGTCCGGCAGGGAGAGACGACCCGCTCGGTCCACGTCGTCGCCGGCACCGGCGGCTCGTTCGGCGGCTCGAGCCTGCAACAGGAGATCGGGCTCGGCCCGGCCGACGCCATCGAGCGCGTCACCATCGCCTGGCCCGGCAGCGGCACACGCCAGAGCTTCGAAAACGTCGCCCCGAACCGCTACTATCGAGTAGTCGAAGGGCGCCCCCGGCTCGAACCCGTCGAGCAGCGACGCATCACGCTGGGAGCGCACCGACCCGTCACCCCCCACGCCCACGACCCCGAGAAGCACCCGTCATGAACCGAACGACCCTCGCTCTCCCGCTCCTCCTCACCCTCTGCCTCGGCGCGCCGGCCGTCGCGGTCTCCCAGCAGACGCCGCCGGCTGAACCGTCCGCGCAGGATCCGATGGCCCTCCTGCGGGAGGCCCTCGACCGCGCCGGCGACGACCACCCGGAGGCGGGCATCGCGCTGCTCGAACCGCTCAAGGACCGCGCCGACACCCCGCCCCAGGTACTGGCGACCCTCGGCGTGCTCTACATCCAGGCGAACCGCCTCGGCGATGCCTACGACCTGCTGGGGCCGATGGCCGAGGCGCCCGACGCCAACGCCGCCGTGCTCTACAACGCCGGGCGCGCGGCGCTCAAGATCGGCAAGGTGCTCAAGGCCGAGAAGTTCTTCGAGCGGTCGGTCAAGCTCCAGCCGGGAACGCCCGCCTCCCGGGAGCTCGGGCTCCTCCGCGGCCAGGAGAACCGCTATCGCGAGGCGCTGACCCTGCTGATGCCCTGGGCGAAGACCCACCCGGACGACAAGGACGCCCGGCTGGCCGCGGCCTTCGCGGCGATCCGCCTGAACCGGCCGCCGGACGCCGAGGAGCTCCTGTCCGATCTGCCCCAGACCGACCCCCAGGTCCGTCTGGCCTGGGGCAACCTGCTGCTGCTCAAGAACGATCCGCCGGGCGCGGTGGCGACGCTGCGCCCCCTGCTCGACGAGTCGGACGAGATCCCACCGCAGATGACCAACGACGCCCGCAACCTCCTGGCCGACGCCTATCTCCAGATCGGCAAGGCGGAGGAGGTGATCGGCATCCTCGAGGGCCACGCCATCGGCCCCGCCGGCCACCTGCAACTGGGACGGGCCTACTACCAGAACGGGGACGTCCAGAAGGCGATCGAGACGCTCCAGCCGTTCGCCGAGCCGGTGCTCGCCCACTCGCCCGACGAGAACAACCCGCGCTGGCCGGTCGCCGTCCGACATCGTCCAGGACTTCGGCCGTTGGCTCCTGGCCGCCGGCCGGCCTGCCGACGCCGTGCCCTACCTGCACCTGGCCACCCAGGTGCACCCCCGCGACAAGGAGGCCTGGCAGGCCTACGGCCAGGCCCTGGCGGCGACCGGCAAGCGCGACGAGGCGCGAGAGGCGCTCCAGAAGTTCCAGGAGGTGGCCAAGGCGGAGGGCAACGAGACCGACCGCATCAACCGCATCCGCGAGGCGCGGGACGATCCGACGGGGGCGAAGGTCGACCGCGCGCGGGCAATGCTCGCCCAGGGGCAGACCGAGGAGGCGCTCAAGCTGATGGAGGGGGAGATCGAGCTGGCACCGAACGACCTCCGCCCCCGGTTGCTGGCCTCCCGGGCGCTGCTCATCCTGGGGCGCCCCGACGAAGCGCTCGACCAGGCCCAGAAGGCCCTGGCGCTGGCGCCGAACGACCCGAACGCGGTCTACCAGTTGGGCACGGTCAAGATGGCGCAGAAGGACTTCGGCGCCGCCGAGGCCGCCCTGCGCCACGCCATCGAGCTCGCGCCCGACCACGTGCCGGCGCTCAACGACCTGGCGGTGGTGCTGCTGGTCAAGGGAGAGAAGGACGAAGCCCGGACCCTGCTCGAAGAAGGTCCTGGAGATCCGGCCGGACGATCCGCAGGCGAAGGCGAACCTGGACCGCCTGGAGAAGAGCTCCAAGTCGTAGGCCTCCGGAAGCAAAGGGGACGCCCCCGCCCGGGGGTCGCCCCTTCGAGGTGGCGGGACCCGCTAACGCGTCCCGCCCGGGGCGGGATCGCCTTGGGCGGCGCCCTCGTAGACGACCAGGCGGCGGTCGGGCGGCAGGTCGCGGATCTCCTGCCGGGTGCCGCTCGGCCAGAGCACCCGCAGGCGGTCGACCTCGGCCGCAGAGCCGAGCCCGAACTGGGCGGTGATCGAGCTCTGGGCGAGGTAGGACGACCCGGTCTCCACCTCGCGGACCTCGACCGCAGGCTCGCCGGTGCCGCCAGTGCCAGGAGGGGCGGAGAGCTCGAGCCGGGTCCCGATGCCGAAGGCGTCGCTCCGGCTGCCCCGGAGATCCACCTGCAGCCAGCCGTCGTCGGCGCCGGGTGACAGGTTCTCGTAGACGCTCGCCAGGTCGTTGGCGTTGACCACCACCAGGTCGGGGTCGCCGTCGCCGTCGAGGTCGCCCGCGGCGACGGCGCGCGTGACCTTCACCGGCTCCTCGAAGCCGGTGCCGGTGAGCTGCTCGAAGCGCCCCTTGCCCCGGTTCTCCAGGATGCGGTTGGGCTGGGCGTGGCGGCTCATCGGGTTGAACACCTCCGCGTTGTCCAGGATGTGCCCGTCGCCGATCGCCGCGTCCAGATCCCCGTCCTGGTCGAGGTCGACGAGCACGATGCCGAAGGCGAGCATCGGCAGCGACGGCTCCGCCACCTTGGTCGTGTAGCGGCCGTCGACGAACATCCCCGAGCCGGCGTTGCGGTACAGCGCATCGGACTCGAACTCGAAGTTGGTGACCATGATGTCGAGACCGCCGTCGCCGTCGACGTCGCCGAGCGCCACCCCCATGCTCCCCTCGGACCCGCCGCGGTCGTTGGTCGCCGTGCCGGAGAGCAGGGCCACCTCCTCGAAGGTGCCGTCGCCGCGGTTGAGGAACTGGTAATTGGGCTCCGCATCGTTGGCGACGTAGAGGTCGGGCCAGCCGTCGCCGTCCAGGTCGCCGGCGGCCACGCCCAGGCCGGCGCGCCCCTCGACCGCGAGCCCGGCCTCGGCGGTCGCGTCCTCGAAGGTGCCGTCCCCCCGGTTGCGGTAGAAGCGGTCCGGAACCCCGTCGTAGGCGTCGGGATGGCAGTAGCCCTGGATGCCGTTCACCGGATCGCCGCAGAACTTGTGGGTCGCGAGCGTGAAGTCGACGTAGTTGACCACGTAGAGGTCGAGGTCGCCGTCCCGGTCGGCGTCGAAGAAGGTGGTCGACTCGCTCCAATCCGGATCGTCGACCCCGGCCGCGGCGCCGATCTCCGTGAAGGTCCCGTCGCCGTCGTTGCGGAACAGCCGGTTGGGGCCGAACGCCGTCACGTAGAGGTCCAGGTCGCCGTCGCCGTCGATGTCTCCGGCCGCGCCGCCGGCCCCGTAGGCGTCGACGTCGATGCCCGCGGCGTCGGTCACGTCGACGAACCGGCCGCCGCCGTCGTTGCGAAACAGGCGCGATTTCGGGGTCTCGCCGGTGTAGCCGGGCAGCGGCGCGCCGTCGACGAAGAAGACGTCCGGGTCGCCGTCGGAATCGTAGTCGAAGATGACCACCCCTCCGACCACGCTCTCCGGCATGTAGCGCTTGCCGGAGCCGCCGTGGTGGTGGCGGAACACCAGGCCCCACTCCTTCGAGACCTCGCGCAGGCGGATGCCCTCGGCCCGCGCCGGGACGGCCCCCGGCAGAGCGGCCAGACCGGCCAGAACGGCCAGCACCCCCAACCCGATCGACCCGCAAGGGGTCCCCGTCCGGATGACAGCTCGGATGACAGCTCGGATGGCGGCCCCGAGCACGATCCGGGCCGCCCTCCAACGCCGCGGCGCGCTCCCCGCCCCGCGGTGGCGTCCGTCCTGTTCGACCTGCTGGCGCAACCGGTACCTCCCGTGCCCTGCGAGCGCCCCCGCGGGCCGGGCCGGCCCCTCGGCAGCAGCTCTGTTTTCGCCGATCGCCATGCTACCCTCACCCGGTGGTCATCGCACCCGCCTCGCGACGTCCCGACCCCGAGAGACGCCCGCTGATCGTCGTCCCCACCTTCGACGAGGCCGACAACGTCGGCCCTCTCGCGCGCCGCATCCTGGAGCACGCCCCCGGCGCCACGGTCCTGTTCGTCGACGACGCCTCGCCCGACGGCACCGCCGAGCGGGTCCGCTCCCTCGGCGCGCGACGACGAACGCATCCGCCTGCTGCCCCGGCCGGCCAAGCTCGGCCTGGGCACCGCCTACCTCGCCGGCTTCGCGGCCGGGCTCGACGGCGGGTTCGACCCGATCGTCACCATGGACGCCGACCTGAGCCACGATCCGGCCCACCTGCCGGCGCTGCTGGCGGCCGTCGAGAACGCC
This sequence comes from uncultured Acidobacteriota bacterium, assembly GCA_963843755.1. Lineage (GTDB taxonomy): Bacteria > Acidobacteriota > Thermoanaerobaculia > Multivoradales > DATKCC01 > CAWJLS01. The sequence goes on along the minus strand of CAWJLS010000002.1, from coordinate 406,597 downwards.
GACCTGGTCATCGGCTCACGCTACGTCGACGGCGGCGGGATCGAGAACTGGGGCCTCCACCGCCGGCTGCTGTCGCGCAACGCCAACCTGCTGGCGCGCACGGTGCTCCGCCTGCCGGTGCGCGACGTGACCTCCGGCTTCCGGGTCTACCGGGCGAGCACGCTGGCCCGGCTGCCGCTCGCCTCGATCCGCAGCTCCGGCTACTCGTTCCTCGAGGAGATCGCCTTCCTCGCCGACCGGCTGGCGCTCTCCATCGCCGAGGTGCCGATCGTCTTCTGCGACCGCGAGGGGGGGCGGTCGAAGATCTCGGCGACCGAAGTGTTCAAGGCCGCCTACCACCTGCTGCGCCTCCGCCTGCTGCCGCGTCCGGCCCCCGAGCCGGGCGAGCGGCACCTGCTGGCCGGCGCCGACTCGTCCGAGCCCTGAAACCCCGGACCGCGTTCCTCGTCTTCGCCGCGGCCTCGCTGCTGCGGGCGGCGCTCCTGGGGGCGTTCGACCTGATGCCCCAGAGCGCGTACTACTCGATCTACGCCCAGCACCCGGCGCTCTCCTACTTCGACCACCCGCCGATGATCGGGTGGCTGCTCTGGCCCTGGATCACCCTGCTCGGCAAGAGCACGCTCGCGGTGCGCCTGGCCACGTTCACCACGACTCTGGCCACCCAGCTCGCGTTCTTCGGCCTGGCACGGCAGCTCCTGCCCAGCCGCGCCGCCCACCCGGCCGACTCTGCGGGCCCGGCCGATCCGCGCCAGCTCTCCGCCCTGGCGGTCTTCTCGACCACCCTGGTCGTCACCCTGCTGTCGTGGATCGCGGTCCCCGACGTGCCGCTGCTGCTGTTCTGGACCCTCGCGCTGTGGGCCCTCGCCCGGCTGCTGCTGCATCGGCAGCCGATGCAGCCGATGCAGCCGAACGCGCTCCCTTCGAGTGCGTGGAGCGCCTGGGGCCCCTGGCTGCTGGTCGGGGCGCTCATGGGGCTGGCGCTGCTCAGCAAGTACACCGCCGTCTTCCTCCAGGGCGGGCTGATCCTCTTCCTCCTCTGCTCGCCGGACCACCGGCGGCTGCTGCGCACGCCCGGACCGTGGCTCGCCCTGGTCGCGACCCACGTCGTCGCCCTGCCGGTCTACGTCTGGAACGCCCGCCACGGCTGGGTCTCGTTCCTCTTCCAGTCGGTCGGACGCGCCGAAGACGGTGCGCGGCATCGACCCGGGCGAGACCCTCGGCTTTCTCGCCAGCCAGGCGGTGGTCTTCCTGCCGATCCCGCTCGGCCTCTTCCTGTGGATCGCCGGCCGCGACCTCTGGCGGGCGGCGCGGAGCCCGCTCCGCCTCGAACGCCTCGGCGCGCCGCCCGAGCGCACCACGCGGCTGTTCCTGCTCGCCTTCTCGGTGCCGGTCTTCGCCACCTGCATCGCCCTGTCGACGCTCACCTGGGTCAAGGCGAACTGGCCGATGCCGGCCTACGTGGCCGCCACCCTCCTGGTCGCCCTGGAGATCGGCCGCCGGGCCGTGCGCTGGCACCTGGTGAGCGCCGTGCTGCTCCACCTGCTGCTGGCGGTCCAGCTCGTCCTCTACCCGGTGCCGGTCCACTCCGACGACACCTGGTTCGGCTGGCAGGAGCTGGCCCGCGACGTCGAGGCCCGGGCCGACGCCCTCGCCGGCAGCCACCCCGAGCTCTTCGTCTTCTCGGCCGACAACTACAAGACCACCGCCGAGCTCCGGTTCTACTCGGACCTCGAGGTCTACGGCATGAACGTGATCGGCTGGAACGCCCTCGAGCTCGAGTACATCGGCGAGGACCCGCGGACGCCTCGCCGGCCGCGACGCCCTGTTCGTCCGCACCCAGTCCGAAGCTCCGGCCCAACGAGCAAGACCGAGCGCTACCTCGGCCAGGTGCGCCAGTACTTCGCCTCGGTGCGGGAGCTGCCGCCGATCGAGATCCGCCACCGGGGCAAGACTCGTGCGCCGGTTCCGCCTGTTCCTGTGCGAGGGGTACCGGGGGCCCGACCGGCCGCCGGAGGACGGGACGTCCGCGGCCCGGGAGACACCGTAGACCGGGACCCGGGCCGGAGTCCGAGTCGGGGTCCGGGCCCGCCCCGGGCACGCCGCCGGCCGAGGGAAGCCGGCCGGGCGAGCTGGTAGCATGCTCGCCCCATGAGCCGCGCCTTCCGCCCCGTCGTCAGCGGCCTCGCCGCCCTCCCTGTCCCGAGAGCCCTGGCCGCTGTGGCCGCCCTGGCCGCCCTGGCTACGTCGGTCGCCCTCACCGCCTTCCTCGGCTGCAGCGCCGGCTCCGGAGCGGAGCGATCCCGGCCGGCCGGCCGATCGTCCTGATCTCGATCGACACCCTGCGCTCCGACCACCTCGACGTCTACGGCGAGGCGGCGGCCGAGACGCCGGCGATCGACGCCCTGCGCGCCGACGGCATCCTGTTCGAGCACGCCTACAGCCCGGTGCCGCTGACCCTGCCGTCCCACACCTCGCTCTTCACCGGCCTGCTGCCGCCCGACCACGGCGTGCGCGACAACGCCGGCTACCGCCTGGCCGCGGACGGGCCGCCGACCCTGGCCGAGGTCCTGGAGCAGGCCGGCTACGCCACCGGCGGGGCGGTCTCCGCCTTCGTGCTGCGCCACCAGACCGGCATCTCCCGCGGCTTCGACACCTACGACGACGACTTCCAGGCGGACTCCCGGCGCGCCACCATCGCCCAGATCCAGCGCCCCGGCCCGGCCACCCTGAAGGCGGCGCTCGCCTGGCTCGACGACCGCCCGGGCCGGGACGCCGACCGGCCGTTCTTCCTCTTCTTCCACATCTACGAGCCCCACGCGCCGTACGATCCGCCCGAGCCGTTCGCCTCCCGCTACGCCTCCCCGTACGACGGCGAGATCGCGGAGAGCGACCAGATCGTCGGCGACCTGGTGAAGGCGCTCCAGGCAGCGGGGCCTCTACGACGACTCGACCATCGTCCTGCTCTCGGACCACGGCGAGGGGCTCGGCGACCACGGCGAGGACGAGCACGGCGTGCTGCTCTACCGCGAGGCGATCCAGGTGCCGCTGATCCTCAAGCTGCCCGGCCGGCGCCGTGCCGGCACCAGTGTGGCGGCCCCCGTCGGGCTGGCCGACGTCATGCCGACGCTGCTCGCCATCGCCGGGGCGCCCGCCCCCGAGCGGCTCGACGGCATGTCGCTGCTCGACGTCGAGTCGCTGACCGCGCCCCGCGCGATCTACAGCGAGACCTACCACCCGCGGATACGCTTCGGCTGGAGTGAGCTCCGGTCGCTGATCGACGGCCACTACCACTACATCCAGAGCCCCCGCTCCGAGCTCTACGACGTCGAGCAGGACCCGGCGGAGAGGACCGACCGGATCCGCCGGGAGCGCCGCGTCTATGCCCGGATGCGCGACGCGATCGAGGCGATCGAGCCCCACTTCGAAAAGCCGTTCGAGGAGAGCTCGGAGACCCGGGAGGCGTTGACCTCGCTCGGCTACCTGGGCGGGACGGCCGGCTCCGAGGACACCTCGGTCAACCCGAAGGACGAGCTGGCGGCGCTCGAGAACCTGCGGGTGGCGATCGAGATCGTCCAGCGCGGCGACTACCAGGAGGCCCTCCCCCGGCTGCGCCAGGCGACCGCGCAGATCCCGAAGTCGATGGACGCCTGGCAGTTCCTCGGCCTGACGCTCCAGAACCTCGGCCAGCGCCGCAACGCGCTCGATGCGTACAAGAAGGCCTTCGACCTGTCGAACGGCGCGCCCGGGCTCGCCCAGCCGATGGCCCAGCTCGCCCTGGAGCTCGGCGACCTGGACGACGGCCTGCTCTACCTCGACGCCGCGATCGACGAGTCCCCGGACAAGCCGCGGCTTCGACTGCTCAAGGTCCGCGCCCTGCTGTTCGGCCACCGGCTCGACGAGGCGGCAGAAGGAGTCCGACGCGCTGCTCCGCGCCCTGCCCGACAACCCGGACGTCCAGTACCAGGCCGGGGCGATCGCCATGGGGACAGAAGAACCTCGAGACGGCCGAGCAGCACCTGAGGAAGGCGCTGGAGCTGGCCCCCGACCACCCGGCGGCCCTCAACGACCTGGCGGTGCTGCTGCTGAGCGAGGGGCGCAAGGACGAGGCGCGGCCGCTGCTCGAGCACCTGCTCGAGGTGCAGCCGGGCAACCGCATGGCCCGGCAGACGCTGGCCCGGATCAGTTCTTGAACAGACGCACGCGGACGCGGGTGCCGAGGCCTTCGACGATCCGCTGCTCACCGCCCGGCCAGCGGGCGAGCAGCCGGTCGACCCTCTTGGCCGCGCCCAGCCCGAAGTGCAGCGTCGACGCGCTCTGGGAGAGGTAGGACGAGCCGGTCCGCACCTCGCGCCACTGGGAGCGCGAGCCCTTCGGCGTCGACCGTCACCCGCCCGCCGATCGCCCACCGGTTGCCGCGGTCCTGCACCAGGTCGACCTGGAGCCAGGCGCCGGCGTTCGGGGTCACGTTCTCGTAGACCTCGCACCAGTCGTTCGAGTTGTTGATCAGCAGGTCGAGGTCGCCGTCGAGGTCGAGGTCGCCGACCGCCGAGCCGCGGCTGGCGCGGATCACGTCGAGGCCGGAGTGCTCGTCTTCCGAGAACCGCCCGTTGCCGAGGTTCTCGAACACCTGGTTGCGGCTGCTTGTAGGTGGTCGTCTTGTCGAACAGGTCGATGTTGTCGATGATGTGGCCGTTGGCCACTGCCACGTCGAGGTCGGCGTCCTGGTCGAAGTCGGCGAACAGCACGCCGAAGCCGACCTTGCCCACCGACGGCTCCGCCAGGCGCACTGTGTAGCGGCTGTCGGTGAAGATCCACGACCCCTTGTAGCTGTAGACGGCGTTGGTCTGGCCGTCGATGTGGGTCAGCATGATCTCGGGCATGCCGTCGCCGTCCAGGTCGCCGGCGTCCACCCCCATGCTCGCCTCCGGATCGCCGCGGTCGCTGAAGGCCGTGCCCGCGAGCATGCCCAGCTCCTCGAACGTGCCGTCGCCGCGGTTGCGGAACAGCAGGTTCTCAGTCATGTCGTTGGCCACGTAGAGGTCCGGCCAGCCGTCATCGTCGATGTCGGTCCACAGCACCCCCAGCCCCTTCCCGGGCCCGTCGGACATGGTGGCCTCGAGGCCGGCCGCGGCGGTGTCCTCGACGAACGTGCCGTCGCCCTGGTTGCGGTAGAAGTGGTCCGCCATGCCGTCGTAGGCGTCCGGATGGCAGTAGGTCCGGATGCCCCGCTCCTTGTTGCCGCAGACGACGTTGTGGTCGAGGTCGAAATCGACGTAGTTGGCGCTGTAGAGGTCCAGGTCGCCGTCGCCGTCGACGTCGGCGAAGCTGGCCGACGCCCCGACGCCCGGGTCCGCGGCGCCGCCGGCGTCGGGCACCTCCTCGAAGGTGCCGTCGCCCCGGTTGTGGAAAAGCTGGTTCGGCCCGAAGCCGGTGACGTAGAGGTCGAGCTCGCCGTCCCCGTCGACGTCGGCGGCGACCGCGCCCTGGCCGTAGACCTTGATCTTGACCCCCGCCGCGCGGGTGACGTCGACGAAGTGCCCGCCGTCGTTGCGGAACAGGGCCGAGTGCGGCTCCTCTCCGTGGTATCCCGGAAGCGTTCCGCTGTCGACGAAGAAGACGTCGTCGTCGCCGTCGCCGTCGTAGTCGAAGACGGCGACGCCGGAGCCCATGGTCTCGACCATGTAGAGCTCGCCGCTGCCACCGTGGTGGTGGCGGAAGGCGAGCCCCCAGTCCTTCGAGACCTCCTTGAAGCGGATCTGGGCTCCGCGGGCCGGTGCCGCCGCCCAGAGCGCTCCCGAGACCAGCAGGCCGCTCAGCACCAGGGCGCGGGTCCACTCTCGGCGAGCGGCCCCACCACGCCGTCTCCTCCATCGCGTCATTTCGCGTCTCCTCCTCGCGGCGGGCTCCAGGGGCTCCGCACCGGCTTCCCCTCCTCGTAGAGCGCCAGGTACCGCCGGTTGCGCGCGATCACCTCGGGCCGCCCCTTGGGCTCCACCTGGCCGAGCACCCGCCGCTGCCAGGTGACCGCGTCGTCGAACCGTCCCGCCTCAGCATAGGCCATGCCTACCGTCTCCGCCCGCTCCAGGTTGGCCTGGCGGCGGAAGGCCGCCTCGGCCATGGCGACCGCCCGGGCGCCGTCGCGGGCAGCCGGGTCGGGTGCCGTCGCCAGCAGCCGGGCCAGCAGGTCGGAGAGGACCGGGTTGCCGGGCAGCACGTCGAGATCGGCCTCCAGGTTCTCGCGGGCGCGCCGGTACTCGCCGCCCAGGATCAGGGCCATGGCCCGGCCGAACCGCGGGTCGACCTCCCGGGGCGCGAGCTCCACCACCCGGTCGAGCTGCCCCGCCGCCTCGCCGAACTGACCGCTCCGGCCCAGCAGCTTCGCCAGCTCCTCGTGGGCGGCGCGGGAGTCGGGCAGGCTCGACGCGGCTTTCCGGAAGTGGTCCAGCGCGCCCTCCTCGTCACCGGCCTTCTGCCGGAGGCGGGCGAGCTCGAGGTGCACCTGGCCGGCGAGCTTCACCTCGTCGCCGTGGAGCTGGCCGAGCAACGCCTCGAGCTCCTCGGCCGCGCGATCGCTCTTGCCGACCCGGAGCAGCGCCTGGGCCCACTCCAGGTGGGCGGCGTGGTCGAGGGGATCGATCTCGACCGCCTTGGCGTAGTGCCCGACGGCCTCATCCCACCGGTCCTCTTCGGCCAGCGCGGCGGCCAGGTTGTAGTGAGCGTCGCGGTACCCCGGGTCGAGCTCGATCGCCTTCTCGAAGTAGCCGATCGCCTCGTCGCGCTGCCCCGCCTTGACCAGCGCGAAGCCCAAGTTGTACTGGTTCTTGGGGTCCTTCGGGTCGATCGCGACGGCCTGGCGGTACTCCCGGATCGCCACATCCACCAGCCCGTCCTTGAGAGCGTTGTTGCCGCGCTTCAGGTGGATCGAGGCCCCGCGGAGCAGACCGGTCAGGCCGTCCATCAGCGGGTCGAAGAAGCGGACGCGGCCGCCCTTGTTCAGGGCGAGGTGCTCCTTGGCCTTGTCCAGGTCTCCCAGGTCGCGGTAGGCGAGCCCGAGCTGGTGATGGAGAATGTCAGCCCCCGGCTGGAGCTCGAGCGCCCGCTGGAAGCGTTCGATCGCCTGCTGGGGGCGCTTCTGGCGGACGTCGATCGTTCCCAGCCCTTCGAGGGCCGCCGCGGAGCGCGGCTCGCGCTCGTAGACCGTCGAGAAGATCGTCTGCGCGCCGTCGAGGTCGCCCGCGGCGAGCCGCACCTGCCCCAGGCGGATCATGGTCGGTAGGTCGTCCGGCTTCAGGTCGTGGGCCCTGGCGAGGCTCGCCTCGGCCTCGGTCAGGCGCCCGTCGCGCTGGTAGAGCACGCCCAGGTAGTACGGCCAGGCGAGCTCGTCGGGCTGCAGGGTGCGAGCATCGATCAGCGCCGGTTCGGCGGCCTCCGACAGGTCGTAGAGGAGATAGAGGCTGCCCAGCCGTCCGTAGGCCGCCGCCAGCTTCGCGTCGGAGGCGCTCCTGTCGGCGATCAGCTCGGCCACGGCCGCCCGCTCGTCGCTGAGCTGCTCCTGGTCTCCCGGCTCCAGGTTTGCGATCGGCGGCGCCGGCACCGCGACCAGGTCCGGGCGCGGCGGCGCGAGGTCGGTCCCGGCTTCCGCCGATGGGGCGGACGGAGCGTCCCCGGAGGCGACTCCGGGAGCTTGTCCGGGAGGCTGCTGCGCGGCGGACGGCGCGCCCCATGCGGGCGGCGTGGGCAGAACCAGGGCCGCCAGGAGGGCGGCCTGCAGCGCGGCGAGCACGGCCCGGGCCGCCGCGTGCAGCCCGGGAAGTGGGAAGAGCCTCCTCATGGCGCCTCCCTCCCGCCCCCCTCGACGAGCGTCGCGTAGTGCCCGGGCTCGAGCCCGCGCCACTCCTCGGTGCGGCCGTCCGGCCACTGGACGCGGAGCGTCTCCAGGTCGGTGCCGCCGCCGAGGCCGAAGAGGATCCGCGGGTCGTTCGACGAGGCGTAACTGCCCCAGGTCCGAGCCTCCCGATAGAGGGTCGGTGCGCCGTGGCGCGTGAGGATCGCCCGCGCGCCGAGCATCTCCCGCGGCGGCCCGTGCCCCGTCGGGTCGCCGACCAGGCGCAGGCCGAGCCAGGGCTGATCCTGACCGACCTGGTCGAACAGCAGGCGGGCCGGCCCGGCGCTGTTCGAGAACAGCAGATCCGAGTCGCCGTCCTGATCGACGTCGCCCATGGCGACACCGCGGCTGACCTCCGAAAGCTCGAACACCTTGCCCGCCTCGGCCGTCACCTCCTTGAACCGGGCGCCGCCCAGGTTGTGGTAGAGGCTGTTGGTCTGGTGGAGGGCGTAGACGTCGCCCGCCCGGACCTCGTCCCACAGCAGCGTCACCGCACCGTTGGCCACGAACAGGTCGGGCAGACCGTCGTTGTCGTAATCGATCAGGGCGGTGCCGAAGCCGGTGTAGCGCCAGCTCGGCACACCGAGGCCGCTCTCCTGGGAACGGTCCTCGAAGATCCCGGTGCCGTCGTTCAGGTAGATGGTGTTGGTCTCCCGCTCGAGGTGAGTCATGAACAGGTCTTCGGTGCCGTTGCCGTCGAGATCGCCGGTGACGACCCCCATGCTCGCCTCCGGCTGGCCCATGGCGTTGACCGCACAGCCGCCGAGCAGGGCGCCGTTCTCGAACGTCCCGTCGTGCTGATTGAGCCAGAGCTGGTTGGGCAGGCCGTCGTTGGCCACGTAGAGGTCGACCCAGCCGTCGCCATCGAAATCGGCGGCCGTGGCTCCCAGGGCCGCACCGTACTCGGTCGACAGCTTGGAGGCCACCGTCACGTCCTCGAAGGTGCCGTCGCCCCGGTTGTGGAACAGGCGGTCGGGCTCCGGGTTGAACGCAGAAGGGCCGCAGTAGTCGCGGGCGCCCCCGGGGGTGGTGCACGGCTTGTTGGTCGCGGCGCGGAAGTCCACGTAGTTGCCGACGTAGAGGTCGAGCCAGCCGTCCCGGTCGTAGTCGAAGAAGAACGCGGGGACGCTCCAGCGGGGGTCGTCGGTGCCGGACGCGGCGGTCACCTCCTCGAACGTGCCGTCGCCCCGGTTGTGGAGCAGTTGGTTGGAGCCCAGGTTGGTGATGTAGAGGTCCACCCAGCCGTCGTTGTCGTAGTCGCCCGCGATCACCCCCATGCCGTAGCCGGTCCCCAGGTCGCCGCTCCGGTCGGTGACGTCGGTGAAGCGCACCACCATCTTGCCGTCTGGACCGCGCGAGCTGTCGTTGCGGTAGAGGCGATCGGTCAAGGGCTGAGGATACTTGGGCGGGAAGACGGCGTCCGCCACCGTCTTGCCCTCCCCGAGCACGGTTCCCTGGACCATGTAGACGTCCAGATCGCCGTCGTTGTCGTAGTCGATCAGCCCCGCCCCCTGGCCCATCATCTCGGCGAAGTTGAGGTCGCCGTCCATGCCGTTGAAGTGGACGAAGTCGAGGCCGGTCTCGGCCGCCCGGTCGACGAACAGCTCGGCGGCGCCGCCCGCCGACGGCGGGGCGAACGCGGACGTACCGAGCGCCAGGCAGGCGAGCCAGGCGAGCGACCGGGAAGCGGGCCCGCCGCCGTTCGATGCCCTAGGATGCGCCACCGTCGAGGATCCTCTGCGCCTGGCGCCGCTCGTCGGCGTAGCCGGAGGCCGGCGCGGCCGCCAGGAAGGCGCCGAGCGCCTTGCGGGCGGTGCCGGCATCGCCGATCCGGGCCGCCACCGTGCCCAGGTTGAACAGCACGTCGAGGTTGCCCGGGTCGAGCGTCGCGGCCCGCTTCCAGGCCTCCACCGCGGTCTTGGCGTCGCCGAGGTTGTAGTAGGCGATCCCCAGGTTGTTCCAGGCATCGGGCCGCCGCCCTTCGATCTTCAACGCCCGGCGGGCGTAGTCGCGGGCCTCCGCATAGCGCTGCCGCTGGATGGCCACGAACGACAGGGTCTCGAGCGGCCGCGGGTCGTCCGGCCGGGCCGCCGCCGCCCGCTCGAGCACGGCGGCCGCGTCGTCGTAGCGTCCGAGGGCCGAGTATGCCAGGCCGAGGCCGTTCAGGGTATCCGCGCCGGACGCGTCCGGGTCGAGCGTCTCGAGCACCTTCACCGCCTCCGCGGGCCGTCCGGCGCGCACCAGGCTCAGCCCGAGCTGCTGGAGCAGCGCCCCGTTGGCGGCCCCGGCACGCCGCGCCGCCTCGAGCAGATCGAGCACCGCCGCGTTGTCGTTGCGCTCGAGCAGGATGCGCGTGAGGTACTCGTAGGCGACCGTCATCGTCGGCCGGGCCGCGACGATCTCACGCCCCAGCGCGACCGCCCGGTCGTAGCGCCCCGCGGTGTAGAGCTGGACCATCGAGTTGAGCTTGCGGTCGAGGCCGATCAGGTTCTTCGGATCGTCCTCCGGGCCGTAGGAGGCCTTCTTCGCGGCCCCTCTACCGGTCGAGCCCCCCCAGGTAGCCGAGGCTCCTGAGCTTCTCCGCCTCCTCCGGCGCGATCGTCTCCGGCCTCGGGCGGCCACTGGGACTCTTCGGGCAGCGCCGCGGCCAGCTCCCGGGCCTCCCGCCGCCGTTCGTGGATGAGGTTGTGGGTCTCCCCGGGGTCCGCCTTCAGGTCGTAGAGCTCGGGGATCGGCAGCTCGATCAGCTTCATCCCGTGGCCGATCACCCCGCGCAGCGGAGCGGCGCCGTACTCCAGGTTCGGCGAGAGCGACTCGAAGTAGGAGACGCGCGACGGGTCCGGCGGCGCCCCGACGAGCGACCGCCCCGGCAGGTCCGCGGGCGGGTCGACCCCCAGCAGGCCGAGCGCCGTGGGCATGATGTCGACGTGCTGGGCCGCCCGGCCGTCGCGCCCGGGCTCGACCCCGGGGCCCCACAGCACCAGCGGCACCTTCAGGGTCGGCTCGTAGGCGAAGAAGCTATGGGTCAGCTCGCCGTGCTCGCCGAGCGCCTCGCCGTGGTCGGCGGTGAAGACCACCAGGGTGGGCGGCTCGCGTCCGGAGAGGAGCTCGTCGAGCAGCGGCGCGAGATAGGAGTCGACCGCCGAGACCTCGCCCAGATAGGGCTCCGACCCGTCGCCGGCGAAGGCCGCGGGCGGCGTGTAGGGCGCGTGGGGCTCGAACAGGTGCAGCCAGACGAAGCGGCGGTGGCCCTGGTTCTCCTGCCACCAGCGGCGGGCCCGCTCCACCACCTCGTCGCCCGACCGCTCGGGGTAGGTGAACAGGTGCTCGCCCTGCCCTTCGACCGCGCCCCCCAGGTCGTCGTCGTAGACGTCGAAGCCCGCGGTCGAGGCCGTAGCGCGAATCGAGGACGAACGCGGCGACGAACGCGGCGGTGGCGAAACCGGCTCGGTGGAGCACCGTCGCCAGGGTCGGCACGTCCGGCCCGCAGCGTGAAGCCGCCGTTGTTGCGCACCCCGTGCTGGTAGGGGTAGAGGCCGGTCAGGATGTTGGTGTGGGAAGGCAGGGTGACCACGTTCTGGGCATGGGCGTCGGTGAACACCCGGCCCGCGGCGGCCAGCCGGTCGAGGGCCGGCGTCGACACCTTCTGGTTGCCGGCGAAGCCGAGGGCGTCGGCCCGGAGGGTGTCGACCGTGATCAGGACGACGTTCTGGGCGCTGCCCCCGCGGCCGCCGGAGGACGTGGAAGCGCCCTTCGAGGTCGCCGCGGGGACCTCCTCGCCGCCGGCCCGGACGGGCCAGACGGCCCGCCGCACCCGGCCAGCAGGGCGAGCGCCACGACACCGCAGACGGCGGCCCGCACCTGGACACGGCCGGGCCGGCCGGACCCTCTTCACAGCACTCTCCACACGGGACTCAACACAGACCTTCGAAGCCCTTCTTCCATCAGGTACGGCACGGGCTCCCGACGGAGCGACGGCACCGCGCCGCCTTGCCGACGATACCTAACTCCCGTCCAACGCCGTCAGCGCCTTGTCCAGCCACTCCGGCAGCAGACCCATGTAGTGGCTGCCGTCCGGGACCTCCAGGTAGGTCACGTGGCTGAAGCCGTCGTCCTTCATGGCGTGGTAAATCGCCCGGCACTGGGCGCGGTTGAAGTCCTTGGTGCCGGTCAGCATGACGAAGCGGCTGTCGCGCCGCGCCCGGTCCAGCCGATCCTTCGGAGGCTCCTTGAACGACGGCGGCCAGTGGGTTCCCGGACGGTCGGGGATCGCGATCGGCCGTAGCTGTCGCAACCGACCGCCATCAGGCTGCCACGGAATACCTCGGGGAAGAGGATCGACAGGGCGCTGGCCATGCGGCCGCCGCCCGAGTACCCCGCGACGTAGATCCGGTTCGGGTCGATCGAGTAGAGCGCGTTCATGTTGTAGGCCGCGTCCAGGGCGAGGACGACCCGGTCCCAGGTGAAGCGGTCGTTGCCGCTGTTGTTGGCGCCGACCCACAGCATGTGGTGCTTGCGCAGCACGTCGCTGACGTCGGTGCGGCGGGTGGCACCGTACGGCCCCGGGCTGACCCAGACCACCAGCCCCCACGCCCCACCGGCGTCCCCCGCGCCTGGCTCGCGTACTCGTCCGGCACGTAGACCTGGAAGGTCTCGGCGGACAGGTCGACCTCCCCGCCGTCCTTCTTCGACGGGTCGGACGCCTCGAGCGCCCCCCGGTCGGCCCCGTAGCGGTCGATGAACGTCTCGACGTCGCCGAGCGGCGCGTGGCCGGTGAACGCGACCCGGTAGCGCCCCACCCGGTCGGCCTGCGGCTGGAGCACCGGCTCGTCGGGGATCGCCTCTCCCTTGTCCGCCTCGTGCACTCCGACCAGGTCGGCGAGCTCCTTGGAGACGCCGTCGGGGTCCTTCGCCAGCCGGTCGAGGAACTTGCGCGGCCTCTCCCTTGCGCCCCTGGCCGTCCAGCAGGACGGTCAGAAGCTGGCGCGTGCGCTGGTTGTCCGGCGCCAGCACCAGCGCCGCCTCGAGGGCGCGCACCGCCGCCTGGGCGTTGCCCTCCAGGTAGTAGGTCCGGGCGACCGTCTCCAGCACCTGGCCCCGCTCGGCGTCGCCGAGCACTCCCGGGGTGTCGAGCACCTTCTGGTACTCGGCCCGCGCCTGGCCGGGTTGCCCCTGAGCCAGCAGGGCGTCACCCTTCTTCAACCAGTCGTCGACCGACTGCCGCGGGTTCCCCTCGGCGTACTCCGGCGAGACCACGTCCAGGTCCTGGAGCTGCACGGTCACGGCGTCGCCCGGGCCCTCGTCCGACACCTCGATCCATCCCTGGCCCGGACGGAACCCTTCGGCCTCGACCGAGATCCAGAAGACGCCGGGCTCCAGGAAGGCCATCGACCAGCGTCCCTTCTTGTCAGTGGATACCGGTCGCGGAACCGACCGCGGATCCTCGACCCCCGGACCGGGCTCGACCCCCCGTCCGGGGACCGGCACCAGCTTGATGGTGGCGCCGGCCAGCGGCCCGCCGTCGTCGTCCAGCACGACCCCCTTCGCCCGCCCTCGGGGGCGCGACTGATCGGGCTCGGGATCGTCCTGAGCTCGTGCTACGGAGCAGAGGGCCGGGAGCAGCCCGGCCAGCAAGATCACCAAGATCCAACCGCGTTTCGTTCGCGTCATTCACAGAACACTAGCATTGGATGAGACTCTCGTCCCGAACGGTTTCCGGTCCGGTAGAATGCCTGCCACATCCCGTCTGCCGCACGCGCGATCCAAGGGCACCGAACCAGGGAGGCACGCCATGGGCGAAGGCGAGTACCGGTCCATCGTCGAGATGTTCCACCACCGCGTCGAGATGACTCCCGACGCCGAGGCCATGTCGGGCCGTCTCCGGCCCGGAAAGGGGTGGTACCACCTGACCTGGTCGGACACGGCCGCGCGCGTCCGCAAGGTGGCGTGCGGCCTGTCGTCCCTGGGGCTGGCGTCGGGCGAACGGGTGGCCATCCTGGCGACGACCAGCCCGCCCTGGGTGATCATCGACCTGGGCATCCTCGCGGCCGGCGGCGCCACCACCACGGTCTACACCTCCAACACGCCCGACGAGTGCGCCCACATCCTGTCGGACTCGGAGTCGGTGGTGTGCTTCGCCGAAACCCCCGAGCAGGCGGCCAAGCTGCTCGAGGTGCGCGCCGGCCTGCCCAAGCTGCGGCGGGTCGTCCTGATGGAAGGGGCCGCCGCCGCCGTGCGCGGCGCAGGCCCGGACGACGACTGGCTGCTCACCCTGGAGGAGCTAGAACGGCTGGGCGAGGCCTGGGACGCGGAGAATCCGGGCGGGTACGACGAGCGCTCCAACGCCGTCGGCCCGGACGACATCGCCACCCTGATCTACACCTCCGGCACCACCGGCAAGCCGAAGGGCGTGGTGCTGACCCACGACAACTGGGTCTACGAGGCGGGGGCGATCCAGGAGATGGAGGTGCTGACCGCCCAGGACAAGCAGTACCTCTTCCTGCCGCTCGCCCACTCCTTCGCCAAGGTGCTCGAGGTCGGCTTCATCCGGGCCGGGGTGCCGACGGCGGTCGACGGCAACCTGGACGAGCTGATCGACAACGTGGCCGCCGCCCGGCCGACGGTCATGCCGGCGGTGCCGCGGATCTTCGAGAAGGTCTACAACAAGGTGGTCGACGGCGCCCGCTCGGCCGGCGGCCTCAAGCTCAAGATCTTCGAGTGGGCCCTGGGCGTCGGACGCCAGGTGTCGGTGCTGGTCCAGGACGGCGAGGAGCCGACCGGGCTGCTGGCGCTCAAGGGACGGATCGCCGACAAGCTGGTCTTCTCCAAGCTCAAGGCCCGCTTCGGCGGCCGCATCCGCTACTTCGTCTCCGGCGGCGCGCCGCTGTCGCGGGAGATCGCCGAGTTCTTCCACGCCGCCGGCATGCTGGTGCTCGAAGGCTACGGGCTGACCGAGTCGTCGGCGGCCAGCTTCGTCAACCGGCCCCACCACTACAAGTTCGGTACCGTCGGGCCGCCCGTGCCGGGCACCGAGGTCAGGATCGCCGACGACGGCGAGATCCTGATCCGCGGCCGCGGCATCATGCGCGGCTACCACCACCTGCCGGACGAAAGCGCCGCCGCCCTGGACGCCGACGGCTGGCTCCACACCGGCGACATCGGCGAGGTCGACGGGGACGAGTTCCTCAAGATCACCGACCGCAAGAAGGACATCATCGTCACCGCCGGCGGCAAGAACATCGCGCCCCAGTACATCGAGAACCTGCTCAAGGCCCAGACCAGCTACGTCTCCCAGGTGGTAATGCTGGGCGACAGGAAGCCCTACTGCGTCGCCCTGGTGACGATCAACGAGGAGACCGTCGGCGCCTGGGCCCGGGAGCAGGGGATCGGCTACGCGGACTACGCGGACCTGGCGGCCAACCCGGAGGTCAAGCGGTTGATCGAGGCCGAGATCGAGACCCTCAACCGGCGCCTCGCCTCCTACGAGACGATCAAGAAGATCTTGCTGCTCGACCGGGACTTCTCCCAGGAGACCGGCGAGCTGACGCCGAAGATGTCGATCAAGCGGCCGGTGGTGGCGCGCCGGTGGGCGGACCAGGTGGCGGCGCTCTACGAGGGCGGCAACGGGCGTTGACACCCCTTCGGCCCGTCTGCTAACTTTCGTCTTCCTCAGACGGCCCTCGCGGCCGTCCGGTAGGCCCGTAGCTCAGTTGGTTAGAGCGCTACGTTGACATCGTAGAGGTCAGCGGTTCGAGTCCGCTCGGGCCTACCAAATCTCCACCCGCCGCGCCCCGCGAGCGGCGCGCGGACGGATCGAGGACGGACCTGATGAGCAGGCGCGTAGCTCAGTTGGTTAGAGCGCTACCTTCACACGGTAGAGGTCAGCGGTTCGAGTCCGCTCGCGCCTACCAGATCGTCCTCCCGCTCACCCTCACCCCCACCATCTACTGAGCCCCGTCGTTCTCGGGGGAAATTCACCATGAGTCGAGAGACCATCAGCCTCAGCCTGCCCGACGGATCGGTCCGCGAGGTCGAGCGCGGCACCACCCCGCTGGACGTCGCCACCTCGATCGGACCCGGCCTGGCCAAGGCCGCGGTGGGCGCCGCCGTCGACGGCCGGATGGTCGACCTGCGCCAGCCGCTCGAGGCCGACGGCGCGTTCAGGATCATCACCGTCAAGAACGACGAGGCGGGCGACTTCATCCGCCACAGCGCGGAGCACGTGCTGGCCGACGCGGTCAAGCGCCTGTGGCCCGAGGTGGAGATCGACGTCGGCCGCCAGGACCACTCGGAGAAGTTCCAGTACGACTTCCGCTTCCCGCGCGCCTTCACCCCCGAGGATCTCGAGACGATCGAGGACAAGATGCGCGAGATCCTCGAGGAGAAGGAGCCGTTCGAGCGCATCGAGGTCTCCCGCGAGGAGGCCGCGCGGATGTTCCGGGAGATGGGCGAGACGCTCAAGGTCGACCGCCTGGGCGACATCCCCGAGGACGCGACGATCACCGTCTTCCGCCACGGCGCCTTCCAGGACCTGTGCCGCGGTCCCCACGTGCGCTCGACCGAGCAGATCGGCGCGGTCAAGCTGCTCTCGACCTCGGGCGCCTACTTCCGGGGCGACGAGTCGAACGAGATGCTCCAGCGGATCTACGGCACGGCCTTCCGCACCCAGAAGGAGCTCGACGAGTACCTGGAGCGCCAGGAGCAGGCGCGCGCCCGGGACCACCGCAAGCTCGGCCAGGAGCTCGATCTGTTCAGCTTCAACGCCCACGCCCCGGCGTCCCCCTTCTTCCACCCGAAGGGCGCGGTGCTCTACAACGGCCTGGTCGACTACATCCGGGAAAAGTACGAGACCTCGGGCTACGGCGAGGTGATCACGCCGCAGATCCTCGACGTCGAGCTGTGGCACACCTCCGGCCACTGGGCGAACTACAAGGACGCCATGTTCTTCACCGAGTCGGAGGGCCGGGAGCTGGCGGTCAAGCCGATGAACTGCCCGACCCACTGCCTGATCTTCGGCACCCGGCTGCGCTCCTACCGGGACCTGCCGATCCGCTACGCCGACTTCGGCCGCCTGCACAGGAACGAGCGCTCCGGCGTCACCGCGGGCCTGACCCGCGTGCGCACCTTCTGCCAGGACGACGCCCACATCTTCTGCACCGACGACCAGGTGGAAGAGGAGGTCATGGCGGTGGTGCGGACGATCCTCGGGATCTACGAGGACTTCGGCTTCTCCGAGGTGGAGATCGAGATCTCCACCCGGCCGGAGAAGTCGCTCGGCACCGACGAGATGTGGGAGCAGGCCGAGGGCGCCCTCGAGCGGGCGCTCGAAAGCCGCGGCATCGAGTACCAGATCAACGAGGGCGACGGCGCCTTCTACGGCCCGAAGATCGACTTCCAGGTCCACGACGCCCTCGGCCGCCAGTGGCAGCTCGGCACGGTGCAGCTCGACTACCAGATGCCGGAGCGCTTCGGCCTGAGCTACATCGGGGCCGACGGCTCCGAGCACCGGCCGGTGATGATCCACCGCGCCATGCTCGGCTCGATCGAGCGCTTCCTCGGCATCCTGGTGGAGCACACCGCCGGCGCGTTCCCGTCCTGGCTGGCGCCGGTCCAGGCGGTGATCCTGCCGGTGTCGGAGAAGTTCGTCGCCTACGGCGAGGACGTCCTCGGACAGCTCCAGGCGGCCGGCCTGCGGGCCGAGCTCGACACCCGGGACGAGAAGCTCGGCTTCAAGATCCGCGAGGCCCAGCTCCAGAAGGTGCCCTACATGCTGATCGTCGGCGGCCGCGAGGCCGAGTCCGGCACGGTGTCGGTCCGCCTGCGCACCGAAGAGGACCTGGGGGGCATGGAGGTCGCCGCCCTGGCCGAACGGATCACCGAGCGCGCGAGGAGCCGCAGCCAGGAGCTTTGACCCCGCGCGGGGGCCATCCCCCTTGCGAGACCAGACGCGCTCCGTTATCATCGGCAGCTCGCGCGAAGCGCGCCTGTGACGAGTACGCACAGCGACGCTCAGACCATCGAAGAGGAAGATCGACAATGCCGAAACAGAAGACCCACCGGGGCGCCGCGAAGCGCTTCAAGGTCACGGCCAAGGGCAAGGTCAAGCGTGGCCACTCCATGCGCAGCCACATCCTGACCAAGAAGAGCACGAAGCGGAAGCGCAAGCTCCGCAAGAGCGCCCTGGCGCATCCGACGTTTGGAAAGCTGATCAAGGACATGCTCCACAATTGACGCGACTGGAGCCGGATCGCACGCCATCTCGTACCGTCCTCGCTTCTCCCTCGCTGCGGCGTACGGACGTACGCCTCACTCGGTCGGCACTGCGGGTGGCACGATCTGACGCACGCTACGGCTCCAGACGCGCCAATTGAACACGGTTGACCAGAGAGGCTGAGCCACCGAGTTGAACCATCGGAGGCAATCGCTCTCTGGCTTTCTCAGACTGATCACCTAGCCGCCAGGGGGAACGGACCTGTCCTCCGCGGCTTTGCCGGGCTCTTCCGACGACGCCTTGAGCCCGGCGCCGACCGCTCCCCCCCCGGGAGCAGAAACGAGGTTCTGACATGGCACGTGTCAAGCGCGGTCCCCACCGCAAAGAGAAGCGCAAGAGAGTACTCAAGCTCGCCAAGGGCTACTACGGCAAGAAGAAGAACGCCTACCGGATCGCCAAGCAGGCGGTCGATCGGGCGCTCAAGTTCGCCTACCGGGACCGCCGCCAGAAGAAGCGCCAACTGCGCAAGCTCTGGATCGTCCGCATCAACGCCGCCTCCCGCCAGAACGGCCTCTCCTACAACCGGCTGATCAACGGCCTCAACCGGGCCGGGCTCGACCTGAACCGCAAGGTTCTGGCCGACATCGCGGTCCACGACGCCGAAGGCTTCGCGGCGATCGTCGAGATCGCCAAGGAGGGTCTGGAGATGGAGGCGCCGGCGCCGCGCCCGGAGCCCGCCCCGTCGAAGGTGACGGTGTCCGCTCCGAAGACGCCGGCCAAGAAGGCTCCCGCCGAGGAAGAAGAGAGCGCCGCGCCCAAGGCCGAGACGGCGAAGAAGGCCCCGAAGAAGGACGAGGCGAAGCCGGCCAAGGCTCCAGCCAAGGCTGAGAAAGCCGAGAAGGCCGAGAAGGCCGAGAAGGCCGCGGCCGGGCCGGCCAAGGCCGAGCTCGAGAAGATGACGGTGGCCGACCTCAAGGCGCTGGCCGACAAGCGCGGCCTCGCCGAGAGCGACGTCGAGGGCTCCGGCGCCAACGGCAACGTGGTCAAGGCCGACTGGGTTCGCGCCCTGTCGGAGTGAGGCCGGAGTGACCGGGAAGCCCAGTCCGGACGAGCTGATCGACCGGTTCACGTCCGAGGCCGGCGAGGTCCGAGACCGCGCCGGCTTCGACGCCCTGCGGCTTCGCTGGACCGGCCGCAAGCAGGGCACCGTCCGCACCCTCCTCGCCCGCATCGGCGAGGTGCCTCCCGAGGAGCGCAAGGAGTTCGGCCAGGCGGTCAACCGACTGCGCCAGGCGGTCGAGCAACGCCTCGAGAGCCTCGAGCTGGAGATCGCCGACCGGGAGGCCGCGGCCGGCGCCGAGGCGGCCCGGGTCGACGTCACGCTGCCCGGGCGCCGCCCGCACCTGGGCACCCTCCACCCGGTGACCCTGGTCGTCCAGGAGATCACCGAGATCTTCGCCGCCCTCGGCTACAGCGTGGCCGAGGGTCCCGAGGTGGAGGACGACTACCACAACTTCACCGCTCTCAACATGCCCGAGGGCCACCCGGCCCGCGACACCCAGGACACCTTCTTCGTCGAGGGCGGCGGCCTGCTCCGGACCCACACCTCGCCGGTCCAGATCCGGACCATGCTGAGCCGCAAGCCGCCGATCCGGGTGATCTGCCCGGGCCGCGTCTACCGCAACGACAACGACCTGCGCCACTCCCCCATGTTCCACCAGGTGGAGTGCCTGGCGGTGGCCGAGGGCCTGACCCTGGGCGACCTCAAGGGGACGCTCGAGGCGTTCATCCAACGGCTGTTCTCGGCCGACACGGGCGTCCGCCTCCGGCCGAGCTTCTTCCCGTTCACCGAGCCGTCGGCCGAGGTCGACATCACCTGCCCGTTCTGCCAGGGCAACGGCTGCGCCACCTGCTCCGGCACCGGCTGGATGGAGATCCTCGGCTCCGGCATGGTCGATCCCCGGGTGCTGCGCGAATGCGGTATCGACCCGGAGATCTACAGCGGCTACGCCTTCGGCCTCGGCGTCGACCGGGTGGCGATGATCCGCTACGGCATCCCCAACATCCGCCAGCTCTTCGACAACGACGAGCGCATGCTCCGGCAGGTGAGATAGCCATGCTCTTCTCCTGCGACTGGCTCTCCGCCTACGTCGACCTTCCCGACGACCGGGAGGATCTCGCCCGGCGACTGACCGCGGCCGGGTTCGCCGTCGAGCTGATCGATCAGAGCGACGACGGCGACACGGTCTTCGACATCGACGTCACGACCAACCGGGTCGACGCCATGAACCACCTGGGGCTGGCCCGCGAGGTGGCGGTCCTCACCGGCGCGCCGCTCCGCGAGCCCGGCGACTCGGCAGGCGAGCCGGACGAGTCCGACGAGCTGACGGCCGACGCCGTGCGGGTGGAGCTCGACGCGCCGACCCTGTGCTCCCGCTATGCCGCCCGGGTCGTCCGCGGCGTCAGCATCGGCCCGTCGCCGGACTGGATGGCCCGGCGCCTGCGCGCCATCGGTCTGCGCCCGATCAACAACGTGGTCGACGTCACCAACTACGTGATGTGGGAGATGGGCCAGCCGCTCCACGCGTTCGACCTGGACAAGATCAGCCCGGTCCCGGACGCCGCGACCCCGTCGATCGTCGTGCGCAGGGCCCATGAGGGCGAGATCCTCACCACCCTGGACGGAGCCGAGCGCGAGCTCGCCTCCGACATGCTGGTGATCGCCGACGGCGCGCGGGCGGTGGCCCTGGCCGGCGTCATGGGCGGCGAGGACAGCGAGGTCGTCTCCTCCACCCACGACATCCTGCTCGAGAGCGCCTGGTTCGACCCCCAGTCGGTGCGCCGGACCGCCAAGCGCCTGGGCATGCACACGGACGCCTCCCACCGCTTCGAACGGGGCGTCGACCCGGAGCTCCAGGCCCGCGCGACCACGCGGGCGGCCGCGCTGATCGCCGAGCTCGGCGGCGGCACGGTCCTCGCCGGCGTGGTCGACGCGGTCGCTCCCGAGCACGAGGAGCGGTGCCGGGCGCGCACCATCGCCCTCGACCTCGACCGCCTGGACGAGTTCGGCGGCATCGAGATCCCGGAGGGCAAGGCGGAGGAGTGGCTGACCGGCCTCGGCTGTTCGGTCGAGACCACCGGCCCGCGGACCCTCGCCGTCACCGTCCCCTCGTGGCGCCTGTTCGACCTGGAAGAGCCGGCCGACCTCTACGAAGAAGCTCTGCGGATTCACGGGTTCGACGCGATTCCGTCGACCCTGCCCGACCTGGGCAGGCCGGACGCACCGCCGACCCCGCGCCAGGAGCTGCGCCGCCGCCTGCGCCGGGAGCTCTCCGGCTGCGGCTTCGCCGAGGCGATCAACTGGGCGTTCCACTCGCCCGAGGAGGCCGCGAGCCTGCCGCCGCTGGGCGAGGGCGCCGCCGATGAGGGGCCGGTCGCCCTGGCCAACCCGCTGTCCGAGCTCTACTCGGTGATGCGTCGCTCGCTCCTCCCCGGCCTGGTGGCCAACGCCCACTACAACGCCCGCCGGGGGGTCGGCTCGGTCCGCCTGTTCGAGCTCGGGCATACTTTCGGCCGCGCCCTCGATCCGGCCGGATCGCCCACCGAGAACGGCTCGGGGGACGGCACCGTGGTCGAGCGCGAGAGCCTGGCGCTGGTGGCCGGCGGAACCCTCGGCACGCCGTGGGAGCACCGGATCGAGATCGACCTGTTCGACCTCAAGGGCGTGCTCGAGGAGCTGGCCTTCGTCGCCGGCAAGCGGCTCGAGGCCCGTCCGGCCGACGGTCTTCCCGGGCTGCTGCCGGGCGCCTCGGCGGAGCTCTACTTCGATGGCCGTCGGGCCGGCGTCCTCGGTCACGTGGCCGGTGAAGAGGTCGGCTTCCCGCTGTTCGTCGCCGAGCTCGAGCTCGACGCCCTCTCCAGCAGCGCCGAGGAGCGGGCCGCGGCCCGTGAGGTCGACGCGCCGCCCCGCCTGCCGGGGATCGACGTCGACCTGACGTTCACCCACGCCCTGGCGACCCCCTGGTCCGAGATCGAGCAGGTCATCGACGAGCGCAAGACCCCGGACCTGGTCCGCTTCCGCCTCAAGGACCGCTACACCGGCAAGGGCGTGCCCCAAGGCGCGGTCAACACCACCATCGCCTTCCACTACCACGGGGGAGAGCGCCAGCTCACCCAGGACGAGGTCAACGCGGCCCAGACCTCCCTGGCCGCCGTGCTCGAAGAGCGGTTCGGCCTCGGCCAGGCCTCCGCGGGCCACGGACCGGAGGAGGGAGCCTCGTGAGCGACGACTGGCTGGCACACCTGGAACAGACGGTCCACGAGGCGACGGAGACGATCGGCACGCTGCGCAGCCGGAACCAGGAGCTCGCGGAGCGCATCGAGTCGCTCGAAGAGGAGCTCGCCCTGGCCCGCTCCGGGGACGGCGAGGCGAGCGACGGCGCGGGCGAGGACGCGACGGCGGCCTGGCAGGAAGAGCGTCAGGAGATCCGTCGCCGGGTCGAGAGCCTCACCTCGAAGCTCGAAGGGCTGCTCGAAGAAGGCTGACCGGATCTCCCCCCATCCCCTGACGTCCCTTCACCCAATCAGCCAGAACGGCCGACGAAGGCCGGCCTGGGCGGGGAAGAGGACGCCCTCACCCGGCCGCCAGCGGTCGCCCTGCCGTCAGTAGCGGGGTACGGACGGATCGACCAGCGCGCTCCACGCGTCGATCCCGCCGGCCAGGTTGACGGCCCGGAAGCCGTGACCCCGGAGGAGCTGGACGGCGGCGGCGGAACGTGCGCCGTGATGACAGACGGCGACCACGGTCCGCCCCGCCTCGAGCTCGGCCAGCTCGCCGAAGCGGTCGGGGAGCTCGTGGAGCGGGATGAAGCGGGAGCCGTCGATCCGGCAGATGGCGACCTCCATCGGCGTCCGGACGTCGAGGAGGACGAGGTCGCGCCCCTCGTCGCGCCAGCGGGCGAGCTCCGGCGGACCGATCTGGAACGGCAGCTCTACGGGGTCTTCGGCCTCCCCTGCCGGACCGGCCGGGGCCCCGCTCTCACCGATTCCACCCGTTTCACCGCTCTCCGGTTCGCCCTCCTCGCTCCCGACGCCGCAGAACGCTTCGTAGTCGATCAGCTCGGTGACCGTCGGGTGCGCCGAGCAGACCGGGCAGTCGGGATTCTTCGCCAACCGTAGCTCCCGGAACCGCAAACGGAGGGCGTCGAAGGTCACCAGCCGTCCGATCGCCGGCTCGACGCCGCCGGCGACCGGGGCGAGCAGCAGCTTGACCGCCTCGTTGGCCTGGAGGGCCCCGATGACGCCGGGCAGGATCCCGAGCACCCCGCCCTCCGCGCACGACGGCACCAGGCCGGGCGGCGGCGGCTCGGCGAACAGGCACCGG
This sequence comes from uncultured Acidobacteriota bacterium, assembly GCA_963843755.1. Classification (GTDB taxonomy): domain Bacteria; phylum Acidobacteriota; class Thermoanaerobaculia; order Multivoradales; family DATKCC01; genus CAWJLS01. The sequence continues at coordinate 383,119 of CAWJLS010000002.1, read as the reverse complement.
TAGCAGGGTCCTTCGGCGCCCCAGAAGACCGCCACCTGCCCCTCGAACCGGAAGATCGAGCCGTAGACGTTCGGCTTGCCCGCCAGCACACAGGCGTCGTTGACCAGGTAGCGGGTCGGGAAGTTGTCCGAGCCGTCGACCACCAGGTCGTAGCCGCCGATGATGTCGAGGGCGTTGCCGGCGTCGAGGCGCACCCGGTGCGGCACCACCTCGACGTGGGGGTTGATCTCCCGGAGCCGTTCGACCGCCACGTCGAGCTTCGGCCGCCCGACGTCCGAGGCGCCGTAGAGGATCTGCCGCTGGAGGTTCGAGATGTCGACCGTGTCGAAGTCGACCAGCCCGAGGGTGCCGACGCCCGCGGCCGCCAGATAGAGCGCCAGGGGCGAGCCGAGACCGCCGGCACCGACCACCAGGACCCGCGCCGCCTTGAGCCGCTTCTGCCCCTCGACGCCGACCTCCGGAAGGGTCAGGTGGCGCCCGTAGCGCCGGATCTCCTCGGACGAGAGCTCGGGCTGCTCCCGGCCGTCGAGCAGATCGCGGAAGGCGCGCTCGCGAGGGTGCCGGTCGTCGCTCACACCCCGACTCCGCGAACGGATCTCGACCCGTTCGATCTGGTCGAGTCACCCGATCCGACCGGCGCTGTTGAGTGTCCGACCGCTTCGATCGCCTCTTCCATGAGCTCCTCCCCGTCCGGCCGCAGCCGCCAGCTCCGGACGGCGACCGGGTGGCCGTTCTCCACCGACACGATCAGGTAGCTCATCCCCGGCCAGGCATCCTCACGGTCGGTCGCACTCGGCTCCGCGGGACGGTCGGGGTGGGAGTGGTAGTAGCCCACCACCTCGAAGCCGAGGCCGCGCGCCTCCCGCTGGGCCGCGAGCACCGTCTCCGGGGCGATCAGGTAGCTCGAGCCGGCCACCGCGCCCCGGCGCTCGTTGCGCGCCGGAAGCGCCCGGTGGACCCGCACTCGCCCGGACGCTCCGGGGTCCCCCAGCAGGAACCCGCAGCACTCGGCCGGGTAGGTCCTGGCGGCGTGGTGCTCCACGGCGTGGAGGTGGCGGACGGAGATGCTCAACGTGGTCTGGGCGGTGGTGCTCATCAGCCTCCGGGCCGCCTCAGCGCAGGACCAGCGGCAGGCCGGTGATCACCGACGCGACCACGGAGAGGAAGGCCGCCACCAGGCAGACGAGGGCGCCGACGAGGTGGTCCAGACGCTCGGGCTTGAGCGGATCGAGCACCCGGGCCATCGCCCAGCCGCCCAGGAAGCCGCCCAGGTGGGCCCAGTTGTCGACGCCCGGAACGATCAGGCCGAAGACGAAGAAGAGGATCACGTAGCCCCAGGCCCAGCGCGCGACCTCGTTCGAGCCGCCCCGGCGTCCGTAGTGGACCAGCGCACCGAGCAGCCCCATGAGCGCCGCCGACGCGCCGACCGTGAACTGGGCCACGCCCAGGAAGTGGCCCAGACCGGAGATCACGATGTCCGGCAGCACGAACGACAGCAGCACCAGAGCGCACGACGACATGAAGAAGCCGACGATCGAGGCCACGGTGTAGATGATCACCATGCGCCCCGCGCCGTAGAGCTTGGCGACCGGCGGGGCGAGGATGCGCACCCAGTACATGTTGAAGAAGATGTGGAGCAGGCTGCCGTGGAGCCATCCGGCGGACAGGATGGTCCACCAGCGGTGGGCCGTCCAGACCGGCCTGATCCCGGCGGAGCCGAGCAGAAAGAGGGGGATCTGGCCGATGCCGAGGATGTTGAGGAAACCGCCGCCGAAGAGCGCGTCCCGCTGCCAGCGCACGGTCAGGAGCAGCGAGATCAGGTAGAGCACGGCGCAGGCGCCGATGGTGATCTTGACAAAGCCCAGGTCGTCGCCGCCGAGGCGCCTGAGCAGCGGCGCCCAGCCGAACAGCCCGGGGTAGCGGGCACCGCAGTTGTAGCACGCCGCGTCGTTGACGCCGACGAGCTGTCCGCACGAGCGGCAGACGACGGAACCGGTGCGTTGTCGCCTCAGCATGGCTACGCTACCTTACCGCGAAACGCACCGGCCCATGCCGGTAGCTAAAACTCCGTATACTCCCGCCATCGTGCTCCCCTCCGACATCGGGCCGTACCGGATCCACGAGCGTCTCGGAGCCGGCGGCATGGGCGAGGTTTTCCGCGCCTACGACCGCCGCCTCGAGCGCTGGGTGGCGATCAAGGTGGTGCGCCCCGACGACGGCGAGGACCCGGAGCACCACGCGGCTGCGCTGGAGCGCTTCCGGCGCGAGGCCCGTGCCGCCGCCGGCCTGTCCCACCCCGGGATCGTCCAGATCCACGACATCCTGGAGCGGGCGGAGGGCGACTGCATCGTCATGGAGCTGGTCGAGGGAGAGACCCTCGCCCAGGTCATCCGCCGGCGTCGGCTCTCCCTCGGCCGGGTCGTGCCGCTCGCCCGGGAGATCGCCGAGGCGCTCTCGGCAGCCCACTCCAAGGGGGTGATCCACCGGGACCTCAAGGCGGAGAACGTCATGATCACCGCCGACGGCCGGGCCAAGATCCTCGACTTCGGCCTCGCCAAGCGCGTCGGCTCCGAGATCCACGACGTCACGCTCTCCGGCCACGGCAAGATCCTCGGCACGAGCCACGCCATGTCGCCGGAGCAGGCCCAGGGCCTGGACATCGACCACCGCTCGGACCTCTTCTCCTTCGGCAGCCTGCTCTACGAGCTCGTCACCGGGCAGGCGCCGTTCCGCCGCCAGGCGCTCGCCCAGACCCTGACCTGGGTCTGCACCCGCGACCCGACGCCCGCCCACCAGGTCGTCCCCGACTGCCCCCAACTGCTCTCCGGGCTGATCGAGCACCTGCTGGAGAAGGACCCGGAGCTCCGGCCCGAGACCGCCGGCCAAGTCGCGGAGGTCCTCCGGCACTTGGAACACCTCCTGGCCGACCCGGGAGACGAGGACGGAGCCTCCGCCGCCCTCGGCGGCCGCCACGGCATGTGGGCGGGAGACGGCACCGGTTCCGGGGTGAACACGGAGCCGACCCTGCTGGCGTTGCCGCGACCGGCCTATGCCGATGCGTCCGCCGGGGCGGGAGGATCGGTGACCGCCGGCCGCAAGCGCCGGACCCGCTGGCTCCTCGCCGCGGCCCTCGTCGCGGTCCTGGTCACGGCGGGAATCGCCTTCGTCGCCCACGCCCGCGGCGACGGCATCTACGTCGCCGTCCCGACACCGACGGTCACCGCCGACGATCACGTCCCATCCCGCGATCTCCTGCCCTCGGCGGCGCGGGTCGCGGTCCTCCAGGAGCTGTTGTCGCTCGACGGCGTGACGACTCTCGCCCCCGACCAGGTCGACGCCGTCCGCAGCGCCTCGTCGGTCGACCTGGCGCGGGCGCTGGCGGCCGACGAGGTGATCATGGCGCGGCTCGACTGCCACGGCAGCTCGTGTCGCGCCACCTTGAGCCGCATCCGCGGCACCGACGGCGCCCTGCTCTGGACCCAGATCTTCGAGGTCCCCAGCGACGACCTGCTCCGCCTGTCCGACGGCATGGGCAACCGTATCCGGCAGGCCTACGCCGACCGCAATCTACGGAGCCGGGGCGGCAGCGACCGGCTCGACGTCAAGGGGCCCGACTACGAGGCCTACCTGCGAGTCCGCGAGGCGTTCCGCACCCGCCTGGAGAACGCCGACCTCGGGCAACTGCTGGAGCGCCTCGCGACCATCCGGAGGAGCTCTCCCCGGTTCGTCCCGGCCTACCTGCTCGAAGCGCAGATCGCCAGGACCCGGTTCTCCGAGGAGACCCGCCAGCCGGAGGATCTGAACCGGGCCTACGACGCGATCCAGCAGGCGCGCAGCCTGGTGCCTCACGATCCGCAACCGCTGTTCGCGCTGGTGGACACGGCTCTCGCCGCCGATCAGTTCGACCGTGCCGACGAGGCCCTCGAGGAGCTGGAATCGCTGGAGCCGGGGGGCGTCCAGGTCCAGATCCAGAGGGCGATCGTCCTCGTCCACCGCGGCCGGGCCGCCGAAGGGCTGAGGCTGATGCGCTCCGCCGTCGAGCAGCGGCCGTCCGAGCAGAACCTGATCCGGCTGGCGAAGATCGAGGTGCAGCAGGGCGAGATGGAGCCCGCGCGGAAACACCTCACGGATCTCCTGGAGCGTGCGCCCGACTCGTTCGTCGGCCGGGCGCTCCTCGCCCAGATCGAGCTGGTCGGCGGCAGTCCGGCCCGGGCGGCCGAGCTCTACCGGGAGTTGGTGCGCCGCTCTCCCAACAGCCCGATGTGGACCAACCTGGGGCTCGCATACCTCCTCCAGGCCCGCTACGACGCCGCGTCCGACGCGTTCAGCCGGGTCCTGGAGGCAGAGGACGACCCGCCGCCGTTCGCGGTGCTCAACCTGGCGGACGCCGAGCTCCTGTCGGGACGCACCGAACGGGCCGAGGCGCTGTATCACCAGGTCCTCGACCGCACCGCGGCCGACCCCGGCGGTACCGGATGGCAGATCCTCACCATCCGCGCCCAGGCGCTGGCCCACCTGGATCGCTCCACGGAAGCGGTCGCGCTGACCCAGCGTGCCCTGCAGGCGGCGCCGGACAACTCCCAGGCCGCGTTCGAGGCCGCGTTGGTCTACAGCCTGGCGGGAGAGCGCCGCTCGGCGCTGGTCAACAGCGAGCGGGCTCTCCGCCTGGGCTATGCACCGGTCTGGTTCCGGTTCCCCTGGTTCGACTCGATCCGCGACGACCCCGAGCTCGCGCCGCTGCTCGGGGCCGCTTCGCGGAGCTAACCGCCCGGAGGGGGGCCGACGTTGACGATCGTCGGATCGGGCGACTGGTAGATCTTGCCGCCGGAGCCCACGCGCGCCTTGAAGTAGTACGTGTCGTCCTCGCCGGGCTTCTGGTTGTCGTTGATCTCGGTCAGGACGATCTCGGTGGGGCTCTTGTCCTTCGCGTGGAAGGCCGGGGGCTCGCCGTGGGGGAAGGTCACCGGCGGGTTGGCGAACGTCGCCTCGCCCTTGCCCTGGACCTCGAGGGTCAGGGTCAGCTCGAGCTGGTGGCCGACCGGCACCTCGTAGCTGTCCGGCTTGGCACCGACCTCACCGGTCTTGGGGTTGAAAGTGATGGTCCCCGTCTGCTTCGAAACCGGGGGCTTTGCGGCGGCTCCCTGGGCGGCGAGCAGCGCCATACCGCCCGCCACCATCACTGCGAGGACGACACACGCGATCGTCAGACTTTTCTTTCCAGGCAAGGATCTCTCCTTTCGTTGCGCCGTACGGGTCCCCGCACGTCGCCCACGGGTTCGACGTAGTTCCGCTCCGCCGGGCCGGGTTTTCTCAAGTATATGAGAAATTCACCCGGGAGAGTACGTCGAAGCGCACCGAAGTCGCCCTCTTGTTCATTGCAATATTCACAAGAGTCGACAAACCCGAGAGATCGTCGCCCCCCGAATCCCCCCCATCGGCAGCCGACCGGCCGGCCGGCCGCGGCCCTCACCAGCAGATGCCGTAGTCCTCGCCGTAGTCGGAGCTGCCGCCCCACAGGGTGCCGTGGTCCCGGTCGAACCAGATCGCGTTGAGCGGCCCGGAGGTGCGCTCCCCGAAGCTCAGGTGGTAGCCCCTGCGCACGAGGTCGCTCCGCACCCACGGCGGCGTTGCGGCGTTGAGCAGCAGCGCCCCCGGATCGCGCTCGTGCTCGCCGAACGAGCTGACCATCTGGAAGCTGGTGAAGTTGGCCGCCTCGGTCGCCTCCTGGACGTTCATGTGGAAATGGATCATGTCGAGCAGGAACTGGAGGATGTTCTGATCCTGGGTGTCGCCGCCCTGAACGGCTACCGAGACCCAGGGCTTGCCGTCCTTGGTGACGAGGGTCGGGGTCAGCGTCACCCGCGGCCTCTGCCCCGGCCTGACCACGTTGTACGGATTCTCGGCCTCGTCGACCACGAAGCTCTGCATGCGCTGGGACAGGCCGATGCCGGTCTTGCCGGCGATCACCGACGGCACCCAGGCGCCGCTCGGCGTCACCGACACCACCCAGCCCTCCTCGTCCGCCGCCTGGATCGAGGTGGTCCCGGCGTAGAAGGCCTCCCGGCCGGGCGGGTCGGAGACGTTGCCGCGGGGCAGGGCGCTCCGTTCCCGCGCGAGCGACGCCATCGCCGGGCCTCCGTGCCCGACCCCCTTCGAGCCGGCCTGGTCGTCCTCGAGCTGGGCCGGCCACATGTCGAGGAACTTCCGGTAGGGGTTGTCCCCCGCCTGGAAGGCGTACGGATCGCCGGGGGCGATGTCCGGATCGTTCTCGTCCGGGTCGATCGTCGCGGCCCGGGCCTCGGCGTAGTCCTTCGACAGCAGCCCGGCCACCGGCTCCTCCGGTGGCACGTACGGGTCACCGTAGTAGAAGTCCCGGTCGGCGTAGGCCAGGTTCATCGCCTGGTAGAGCGTGTGGATGTAGCGGGCGCTGTTGTAGCCCATGGATTCGAGATCGAACCCCTCGAGCAGGTTGAGCACCTGGAGCAGCACCGGCCCCTGGGTCCAGGTGGTCAGCTTGTGGACCCGGTAGCCGTGGTAGTCGGTGGTCACCGGCTTTTCGATCTTCACCTGCCAGTGGGCCAGGTCGTCGCGGGTGATCAGGCCGCCCTGCTCCCGGGTTCCGCGGACGAGCTCCTCGGCGATGTCGCCCTTGTAGAACCGGTCGTAGGCGGCGTAGATCGCCTCCTTGCGGCTCTTGCCGGCGTCGAGCGCCGAGCGCTCCGCCTCCACCAGCTTCTCGAGGGTCCGCGCCAGGTCCGGCTGCTCGAACAGCTCGCCCGGGTAGGGTGCGGCCCGCTCCGGTTTCGCACCCGCGGCCGTCTCCATCCAGTGGGGAAGAAAGACCGCCTTCGAGTAGGGCCACTCCTCGATCTGGTCGCGGGTCGACTCCATCCGGTCGGCGGCCTGGGCCTCGATCGGGTAGCCGCGGGCCATCTGGATCGCCGGCTCCAGCACCTCGGCGAGGGACTTCGTCCCCCACTCCGCCAGCATGGTCATCAGCCCGCCCGGAGTCCCCGGCGTCACCGCCGCCAGCGGACCCCACGACGGCGGGTACTCGAGCCCCTTCTCGCGGAAGAAGTCGGCGGTGGCGCCGGTCGGGGCCACGCCGAGGGCGTCGACGCCGATCACCTCGCCGGTGTGGGGGTTGTAGATCAGCGCCTGGGTCTCGCCGCCCCAGCCGAGGGTGTCCCACATGGTGGTGGTGGCGGCGAGCATGGCGCAGGCGGCGTCGACCGCGTTGCCCCCCTGCTGGAACATCATGGCGCCGGCGGTGGCGCCGAGCGGCTTGCCGGTGATCGCCACCCAGTGCTTGCCGTGGAGCACCGGCTTGTTGGTCCGCCCCTGGGCGCCGGCCGGGACGGCGGCCGCACCCGCGAGGAGCGCGAGGACGGCGAACGCGACGGCGGCGGCCACGGCAGAAGCTCGCGCGGTCCGCAGGCGCCCGGGGCGGGCGCGGTGGAGGCGGGGAGAGCGGAGACGGACGGAACGCATGCTCGATCCTCCTTGGGCTGAATGAGGGGGAGTACGGCTACGGCGGCAGGCTAACACGCGGGCCACCCCCAGCTCGGCCGGAGCGCGGTCGGAGACCGGTCGAAGCTCGGCCGGGGCGCGGCCCGACCGGTGCGGCCCTACTCCGCCCTGTCGAGGCGTTCGATCTCCGCCTCGGTCTGACCGGCCGCCTCGTCCTGGCCGCTCATCCGCTGGTAGCGGGCGACGATTGGGAGGTCCTCGCGGACCAGCCCGCCCTGGACCTGGCTGATGCGTGCGATCAGCCCGCCGACCAGCTCGGTCGGCTCCTCGCCGTCGGGCGTCTGGTCGAGGTACAGCGTGGCCAGGGTGCGCGCCGCCGCGACGTCCAGGCGCGGCGCCCCGCAGGAGCCGGAGACGCAGCTCGGTGCGATCTTCTGCTGCAGCAGGTCGATCGCCTGATCGACCTGCCCGGTCCGGACCAGGGCGTCGGCGAGCAGGCGGGTCACCGCCGACGGGATGCCGAAGACGTCGACCGCGTCCTGGAGATAGTCCACCGCCTCCTCCAGCCGCCCCGCCGCCAGCAGGGCGCGCCCGAAGACGAGAGCCGCGGGCTCGCTCACCGGGTCCGTCCCGTGGGCGAAGCCGGCCAGGTCGGTGAGGCCCTGGATCACCGCCTCCGGATCGTCCAGATCCAGGCACGCCTCGGCCCACAGCAGCGGCACGGAGAGCTCCTCCGCCTGGTCGAGCGGCTCGTCCCCCAGGGCCGGCCACACGGCCTCCAGGTCTTCACGCGCGCCGACCGGCTCGCCGGCCATCAGGCGGCACCGGCCGCGCTCCAGGCGGAAGATCGGATCGTCCGGCTCGGCGACGAGCAACTGATCGAAGGCGGACCGCGCCTCGTCGAACCGGCCGTTGCTGAGATCCACACACGCCTGCTGAAAGGCGAGCGGCCGGCTGAGGTAGAGATCGGCCACGTCGTCGCGCAGCGTCCCCACCAGGGCGCCGAAATGCATCTCGGTGGTCAGCGGGTCCGGCCCGTCGGGCTCGTCCTCCCCGCCGACCCGGATGAAGCCGGTCATGGCGTTCTTGGTCTCCGCCTCCCTGGCCCGCGCGCGCAGCGTCTTGAGCCGGCGGCGCAGCTCCGGCAGCCGCTCGTGGTCGTCGCCGAGTTGGCGGATCGCCGAGCGCACCCACTCGGAGGCGTCGGCGAAATCGCCCTCGGTCTCCATGAAGTCGGCTTCGGCCAGCGCCGCCTCCCCCAGGGCCTCGTGACACCGCCGCTCCAGCGCCGCCACCCGCTCCGGCAGCGCCCCGCGCTCCTTCACCCGCTGGACGACCTGGAGCGCCGGGTACGGGCGCCCGTCGTCGAGCATCTCCTCGGCCCGGTTCAGCTCCCGGGTCGGGTCTTTCCGGAACAGGCCGTCGAACAGTCCCATGGCTCGAGAAGGGTCCGAGAGCGAAGAGGAGAGAGCGGGTCAGCGGGGGATGACGAGCTGCTGGCCGGGGTAGATGGTGCTCCGGCTCGACAGGCGGTTGGCCGAGAGGAGACGGCTGAGACTCACACCCTGGCGGCGGGCGATCGCCCCCAGGGTGTCGCCCCGGCGGACGACGTAGGTGCTGCCCCGGCCGCCGCCCGCTCCCGAGTTGATGCGCAGCACCTGGCCCGGGCGCAGGACCGAGCTGTGCAGACCGTTGTCGCTCCGGATGCGGGAGACGGTGGTGCCGTAGCGCGAGGCGAGCAGCCAGAGGCTGTCGCCGCGCTGGACGCGGTGGGTGATCTCGGTCCCCGGCGGCAGCGAGCCGCCCGGACCGCCGGGAACCTGGAGCTGCTGCCCCGGCCAGATCCGGTGGGCGCTGCGCAGGCGGTTGAGCGCCATCAGCTCCCGGACGCTGGTGCCGTAGCGCGAGGCGATCCCCGACAGGGTCTCGCCCCGGCGCACCCGGTGGACGCCGGTGCCGGCGGGCGCTTTCCACTCCGGCAGCGAGGCGATCTTGGTGCCCACCTGGCCGGCGATCGCCGACGGCACGCGCAGCGAGTAGGTCTTGTCCGGGATGGCGCCCTGGCGCAGCTCCGGGTTCAGGGCGATGAGCGTGCCGTCGGCGAGCCCGAGGGTCTTCTCCAGCCCCTCCAGGCCGGCCGCGCGGTTCACCTGGACGACCCGGAAGTCGAGCCGCGGCAGGGGTTTCGGAAGGTCGAAGCCGAAACGGCCCGGATCGTCGACGATGGCGAGGGTCGCCAGGAAGCGGGGGACGTAGCGCCGGGTCTCGCCGGGCAGCCGCTGGTAGAGGTCCCAGAAGCGGTCGAAGTAGCCGATCCGCTGGCGGTTGATCTCGCGCAGCACCCGGCCCTCGCCCGAGTTGTAGGCGGCGAGGGCGGTCAGCCAGTCGCCGAACAGGTTGTGCAGGTCGGTCAGGTAGGCGATCGCCGCCTCGGTCGACTTCACCGGGTCCATGCGCTCGTCGACCCACCAGGTGCGCTCGAGGCCGTAGCGGTAGCCGGTCGACGAGATGAACTGCCACATGCCGAGGGCGCGGGCCCGGGACAGGGCGCGCACCTTGAACCAGCTCTCGACCATCGGCATCCACGAGAGCTGCTCCGGCAGGCCGGCCTTCTTCAGCTTCTCGACGATCATCGGCCGGTAGAGGCCGGAGCGCCGGTAGGCGTCGATGAAGTCGTCGCGCTCGCCGGTCTGAAAGCTGCGGATCTCCCGCTCCACGTCGTCGTTGATGGTCACCGGGATCTCCCGGTCCATGTCGCCGACGGCGGTCTGGCGCGAGGCGTAGATCTCGACGATCCGCTTGGAGATCAGGCCGCGCAGGTCTTCCTTCTGTTGGGCCAGCGTCGGGTCGTCGCCGTTGACCGGCGCCGAGGCCATCAGCTCGAACGCCTCGTCGAGGGCGGCGAAGGCGTCGTCGAAATCGCCTTGCTGCCAGAACACCTCGGCGGACTCGTAGGCCTGGAGGGAGGCCTGGAGCATGTCGGACGGGTCATCGGTCGGCTGCCCCGGTGGCGGCTCGGCAGCCGGGTCGGTCACCTGCGGCTGATCGGGGGTCACCGCCTCGGCGATCTCGGACGGCGCGGGCTCGTCGGCCGCCGGCTCGCCCACCGCGTCTGTGGCGTCCGCCTCGTCGGCCGCCGCGGCGTCCTCCGACTCGATCGGCTGGTAGGAGACCTTCACCTGGGAAGCGCCGGCCCGCGTCGTGCCGGCGGCGGTCTTGGCCGACGGCGACGCGCTACAGCCGGCGAAAACGAGCAGAAGCCCGAGAGCGGCACTCGCGAAAAAGATGGCGTGTGGCTTCGTCGTGTGGGCTTCCTGCACCGTCCTCTACCTCCTGACGTCCGGCTCTCGATGAGACAGGTCTCGCTCCCGGCCGCCCGCTGCCGACGACCGGAGCGCGAGCTCGAACGCCTATTGTAAGGGCAAGCAGAGTTTGCCAGCCTTCGCCGCCCGCGGTAGCCTGCCCCCATCATGCCCAACACTCACCCTTTCGGGGTTCGGCCCGGCGGCGGCGCTGGTGGTTTCAACGTCCCGCCCGAGATCGAACGCCTCAAGAAACTTCCGCTGTTCAAGATCCTGTTGGCGCTCGTGATCGTCCTGGTCGCCTTCAGCTCGTTTTACACCGTCGAGCCGGAGGAGCAGGGCGTCGTCCTGCGCTTCGGCCGCTACTCCGGCACCACCGACCCGGGCCTGCACTGGAAGATCCCCGTGGTCGACCAGGTGATCAAGGTCCCCACCCAGCGCCAGCTCAAGGAGGAGTTCGGCTACCGCACCGAGAAGGCCGGCGTGCGCACCGTCTACTCCCAGGCCGACCTGACCGACGAGTCGCTGATGCTCACCGGCGACCTCAACGTCGCCGAGGTCGAGTGGGTGGTCCAGTACCGCGTGCTCGACCCGGAGGCGTTCCTGTTCCGGGTCCGCAACCCGCAGGACACCTTGCGCGACCTCTCGGAGGCGGTCATGCGCCAGGCGGTCGGTGACCGGACGGTGGACGAGGTCCTCACCGTCGGCCGCCAGGAGACCGCCAACGTCGTCCAGACGGAGCTCCAGGATCTGCTCGACGCATACGAGACCGGCCTCCACGTCGAACAGGTGGTGCTCCAGAGCGTCAACCCGCCGGACCCGGTCAAGCCGTCGTTCAACGAGGTCAACGAGGCCGAGCAGGAGCGCGAGCAGAAGATCAACTCCGCCCAGAGCGAGTACAACAAGGTCATCCCGCGGGCCAAGGGCGAGGCCCAGCAGACCATCGCCCAGGCCCAGGGCTACGCCCTCGACCGGGTCAACCGCGCCGAGGGCGAGGCGGCCCGCTTCGACTCGCTCTACACCGAGTACCGCCGGGCACCGGAGGTGACCCGCACGCGGCTGTACCTCGAGACCATGAGCCGGATCATGCCCAAGATCGGCCAGAAGGTGGTGGTCGACGAGGACGCCCGCGGCATCCTGCCGCTGCTCAACCTGAGCGGCGGACCCGTGATCTCACCGTCCACGTCGAACGGACAGGGAGGGAACCAGTGATACGCACCCTCCTCGCCCTGGTCGCCATCGTCCTGGCGATCGTCGCCCTGTCCGCCCTCTACGTGGTCAACGAGACCGAGCAGGTGATCATCACCCAGTTCGGCGAGCCGGTCGGCGGCACCGTCGACCACCCCGGCCTGCACCTCAAGGTGCCATTCATCCAGAAGGTCAACCGGTTCGACAAGCGCTTCCTCGAGTGGGACGGCAACGCCGACGAGTTCACCACCCGGGACAAGCGGTTCATCTTCGTCGACACCATGGCCCGCTGGCAGATCTCCGATCCGCTGCTCTTCTTCCAGCGGCTACGCGACGAGCGCGGCGCCCAGAGCCGGCTCGACGACATCCTGGACGGCGAGACGCGCAACGCCGTCGCCAACCACGAGCTGGTCGAGATCGTCCGCACCTCGAACCGGGAACCGGAGCGCGATCCGTCCCTGGCCAACGAAGAGGTCGCCGAGTTCCAGCAGATCGAGTTCGGCCGCGAGAAGATCCGCAAGGAGATCCTCGCCGCCGCCCGCTCGCGCACCGCCGACCTGGGGATCGAGATCCTCGACGTGCGCCTGAAGCGCATCAACTACACCGAGGACGTGCGGCGCAAGGTCTACGACCGGATGACCGCCGAGCGCCAGCGCATCGCCACCCGCTACCGCTCCGAGGGTGAGGGCGAAGCGGCCCGCATCCGCGGCCAGCGCGACCTCGAGCTCAAGCGCATCCAGTCCGAGGCCTACAAGCAGGCCCAGGAGGTACGCGGCAAGGCGGACGCCCAGGCGACGAGCGTCTACGCCAAGGCCTACGACCAGAACGCCGAGTCGCGGGCCTTCTACGGCTTCATGAAGACGCTCGAGACCTACGAGCAGACCGCCGACCCGAGCACCACGCTGGTCCTGTCCACCGACGGCGCCCTGTACCGGGTGCTCAAGAACGGGGGGTAGACAGCTCGACGATCCCCGGCGGTCGGTACGGTGGGGATCGTTCCGGGTGGGGAGTGGACGTTCGCGGTATCCCTCGACGGCTGTCGTCTCGCCGCCGAGGGATATCGCGTGGCCGCTCCGGCAGACCTCCCGCCGAAGGACCGTCGGGACTCTAGGCCGCGACCTGCGGCGGCGGGGCGAACCAGACCGGACAGGTGGCCCGGTGGAGGACGCCCTGGGCGTTGTCGTGGGTGAAGAAGCGGTGCAGCAGGTCCCGGGCGTGCTCGCCCATGAGGATCAGGTCCGGCCGCAGCTCCTCCGCGTTCTCGACGATCACGTCCTCCGTCTTCCCCGGCTCGATGTGCAGCGTCACGCGGTCCGAGAGCTCGGGCGGCACCAGCCCCTCCAGGCGCTCCCGCGCCTCCGCCTGCACCGCCTCCCGGTAGTAGCGCGACGAGCCGACCGGTGCCACCGACTCGACCGGCCGAACCGCCGGCGACGTCACGCCGAGCACGTGGAGCAGGTGGATCTCCGCCGAAAGCTTCTGCCCGAGCCAGAACGCCCAGCGCACCGCCTCCCCCGCCGCCGGCGAGAAGTCGGTCGGCACCAGGAAGCGGAGCGGCTTCCGGCGCGCGCCCTCCGCGGAGGGCTCGAGGTGCAGAGTCCACTCCTTGTCCTGCCCCTCGTGCAGGGCCAGGATCGGGCACTCGCACCAGCGCATCAGGTTCTCGGTCAGCGAGGAGTGCTCCTCGGTGCTGCAGCCGTGGCAGCCGAGCACCAGGAGGTCGGCGGACATCTCGTCGCACAGGCCCGCGATGCCGAGCGCCAGCGGCCCGCTGGTGATCAGCGTCTCCACCTCGAGCCCGGCGGGGACGGAAGCCGCCAGCTCATCCATCCGCTCCTCGGCCGGCCGCTGAGCGCCCTCCCGCGGATGGTTCTGCTTCCACTCCCAGGCCTTGGCCATGCCGTAGCCGGTGGCGGGAAGGTTGTGATGAAGCACCAGCCGGGCGCCGAAAGCGCGGGCCAGCTCGACCGCGAGCGCCACTTCTTGACGCGACACCGGGGTCAGATCGACAGAGCAGAGGATTCTACGGATACGGGTCATCGGGCACCTCCGGGAGTGTTGAGAGGAACGACCTCCTCCCACTGATTTGACCGATTCGGAAGCCGGCCCGCAACGCTCCGTCGGAGGGCGTTCGGCCTACCCCGTGGGGGTGGAGAGAGGGCCACGGAAGAGCCCCTAGAATGGATCGCGGGAGGAGACCATGAGCGAACGTCCCACCATGCGCGCGATGGTGTTGCGAAGGCAGGGCGACCCGCTGGAGCGCGCCGAGATCCCGGTGCCGGAGCCCGGGCCGGAGGAGGTGCTGCTCCGCGTCGCCGCCTGCGCGGTCTGCCGCACCGACCTGCACGTGGTCGACGGCGACCTGCCCGACCCCAAGCTGCCGCTGGTCCTGGGCCACGAAATCGTCGGCCGGGTGGCGGCGGTGGGAGAGCGGGTCGACGGCTTCGCCCCGGGCGACCGGGTCGGCGTCCCCTGGCTCGGCAGCACCTGCATGGAGTGCGAGTACTGCCTGAGCGGCCGCGAGAACCTGTGCGACCGGGCCCGCTTCACCGGCTACCACCTGGACGGCGGCTACGCCGAGTACACCGTCGCCGACTACCGCTTCGCCTTCCCCGTCCCGGACTCCTACGACGACGTCGCCGCCGCGCCGCTGCTGTGCGCCGGGCTGATCGGCTACCGGACGCTGCGCATGGCGATCGAGACTGTCGAAGCGGCGGGCGGCGAGGCTCGGCGCCTCGGCCTCTACGGCTTCGGCGCGGCGGCCCACCTGGTCGCCCAGGTGATCGTCCACCAGCAGCGCGCCGTCTACGCCTTCACCCGCCCGGGGGACACGGCGAGCCAGGAGTTCGCCTACGCCCACGGCGCGAGCTGGGCCGGCGGCTCGGACGAGCAGCCGCCGGAGCCGCTCGACGCCGCCCTGATCTTCGCCCCGGTCGGTGCGCTGGTGCCCAAGGCGCTCCGGGACGTGCGCAAGGGGGGCGTGGTGGTCTCCGGCGGCATCCACATGAGCGACATCCCCTCGTTCCCCTACCGGGACCTCTGGGAGGAGCGGGTGATCCGCTCGGTCGCCAACCTGACCCGCCGGGACGCCCGCGAGCTGCTGGAGATCGCGCCGCGGGTGCCGCTCACCACGACTACCGTGCCGTACCCGCTCGAAGAGGCGAACCGGGCGCTCGACGACCTGCGGCAGGGGCGGTTGGAAGGAGCGGCGGTCCTGGTCGTCGCCTGAAGACGCGAGGGCCGGCCACCACGACGGCGGCCGGCCCTGTCGGTGTGCTGCCCGTCCGGTCAGGGCATCCGCAGTCCCCTCTCCGGGCGCGAGAAGTTGTGGCACCAGGAGCAGTCGAAGTGCTTCGAGCCGACGTGCTCGTCGTGGATCCAGCGGTAGCCGCCACCCTCTTCCTCCTCGTCCTCCCGGCCGTGGCACTGGGTGCAGACCGTCGACTTCGGTCCCTTCAACCGGTAGCCGAGCTGCGCCAGGTTCATTTGCGCGCTCGGTCCGTGGCACGCGCTGCACCCGAGGGCGTCGTCGCCCGGCGCCACCTCGTGGCTCAACAGTTGGAAGGTGTCGGTCTCGACCCACGAGTACGGCTCGGCGGCGCTGTAGCCCATGTTCACCAGGCCCTGCTCGGTGGCCGCGACCGCGTCGCCGGTGGCGAAGAAGACGCTCGTGTCGACCGCGATCAGGAGGTCCAGGTCGGTCGCCAGCGGCTGCTCGGCGGTCTTGTACTTGAACGGGAAGAGCTTGCTGTCCCGATCGTTGATCCCACCGATCGGCCGCGAGGTCGGGTAGCGACCGGTGGCCGGATCGATCACCGCCGGATCTCCCAGGTTGTAAGCGAAGCTGGTGCCGTTCCAAAACCGGTAGGCCGGCGTCAGGTCGTTGGCCATCAGGTTCGCCGGATGGATCGCCCCCGAGGCGGTCTGGTGCCCCTCGAGCCAGGTGCGGAAGACCTCGGTCGCCTCGGTGGCCGGGGTGTCGGCGGCATCTCGTGCATAGCGCGGGATGTGGCAGGTCTGGCAGGCGACGCGCGCCACGTGGCGGTCGATCGTCCGCGACCCGTGTCCACGCGAAGCCATCGAGGTGTGGCACTCCGCCGTCGCGCAGCCGATCTCGGCCAGGTTCTCGGTCACCCGCAGGTCGGAGCCGCGACCGGCCATCCGGTGCGCGTCGGTGGCGTGGCAGTCCTGGCAGACGAGGTCGGCACCGGTCGTCGCCATGTGGACGTCGAAGCTCTTGTCGGTGGTGTTGGCCTGGGCCAGGGCGAGATCGCCGCGCTTGAAGTTGTCGCCGCCGCCGCCCTTGGCGTGGCACTGCAGGCAGGTCGCCCGGTTGGGCTCGTGCACGGTCTGCACCGCCTGGTCCATCGTGATCGACATGGTGGCCGTGTCCGGCACGAAGACGCCGTTCCTCTTGACCCGCTTGTACCCCTGCTGGTGGCAGATGAGGCAGTCGATGTTCTTGAGCTGCGCCCGGGTCATGTCCGGCGTGGGCAGGGCGCCCCGGCCGACGTGACAGGTGCTGCAACCGTTCCAGTTGCCGGTGATGTTGATGCAGTAGCTGTTGACCGCGCCGGCGTTCTTGCCCTGACGCGCGGGGCCGTCGACCATGAACAGCGCGTCCCCTTCCCACTGGTAGTGGACCGAGGCGTGCATCTCCTGCGCCTCGTTCCGGTGGCACCCCAGGCAGGTCGCGGCGCCCTTCCAGGTGAGCCCGGCATGGGCCGCGGCGCCGTCACCCGAACCGCCGCCACTGCCGGAGCCGCCGCCGTCACCCGAGCCGCCGCCCCCGTCGCCGGGAGGAACCGGATCGGTCGGGCGGGGGCGGTGCGGCCGTTCGCCCTCCTCCCCGTCGTCGTCGCGGGAGTGGTGGTCGCGCGTGTCGAGGGTGGCGCGGTCGATACTTTGAACCGCCGAGAGCGCCACCCCGTCCGCGGCGCTCGGGCGCGCGACCGCCGCGCGGGGAGCCGCGCACAGGGCAATCAGGATCAAAGCGGAGAAACACCATCGGGACCGTCGTAAACGCTGAGTCATCGGGATCATCTCCATGGGTCCGGAATCCAGCATTGAAGGATGCGAGCTTGTCTCTCCGCCTCAAAGAAATGTATAGCGATATGACCATATAGCCGACCCGGAAGATACTCTCCGCCCGGACGGGTGGCAGGCTGAAACGCGGAAGGGTTGGGGAAGGTCCACCCCGAAGGGTGGGCGCCGTCTGGACGGAGGCGGGAAGAGTCAGGCTTCGTCGGGCTCGAGCCAGCGGCGCACCGCCGGCGCCCGGTAGCCCTCGAACGCATCGAGCAGGGCCGCGGGGCCGTCGGCGACGACGAGCATGCGGCGGCTTTCTGCAGCCATGAACCCCTCGTCCACCGCCCGGTCGAAGAACGCGATCAGGGGATCGAAGTAGCCGTCCAGGTTGATCACGCCGCACGGCTTGCGATGGAGGCCGAGCTGGGACCAGGTCAGCGCCTCGGCCAGCTCTTCGAGCGTCCCCAGGCCGCCGGGGAGGGCGATGAAGCCGTCGGAGAGCTTCGCCATGCGGGCCTTGCGCTCGTGCATGGAGCCGACGATCTCCAGCTCCGAGATCCCCCGGTGACCCCGCTCGCGGGCGAGCAGGCCGTCGGGGATCACCCCGATCACCCGCCCGCCGACGGCCATCGCCGCGTCGGCCACCGCCCCCATCAGGCCGACGTTGCCGCCGCCGTACACCGTCTCCAACCCACGCCCGGCCAGCGTCCGGCCGACCTCCCGGGCGAGCTCCAGAAAGAGCGGGCGCTCGCCGTCGCTCGAGCCGCAGAAGACGCAGAGTCGGCGCATGGCGGGGAGCTTACCAGCGCGATGAACCGTTCCCGGGCCGGCACCGGATAAGGTGGACGAGAGGAAGGAGCGCGCCACCATGAAATGGTTCACCACCCGTACTACCCGCCGCCTGCCGCTGGTCGCCTTCTGGCTCGTCTTCTCCGCCGCGTCGTGCTTCGCACCGAAGAGCACGCCGGCCGAAGGGCCGATCGCCGACCAGGTCCAGGCGTCGTTCGCCTCGGGCACCCAGACGTTCGACCACACCGCCTGGAACCGGCTGCTCGCCGAAGGCACCCACGACGGCCTGGTCGACTACGGCTACATGATGGATCACCGCGCCGAGCTCGACGGGTACCTCGACCGGGTCGCCCGGGCCGACCTCGCCTCGCTGGCGCCGGCCGAGCTCGAGGCCCTGCTGATCAACGCCTACAACGCGCTGACCGTGCGTTCGATCCTCGACCACTGGCCGGTCGGTTCGATCCGCGACATCGACGGCGTCTGGTCGGACGCCACCCACACCGTCGGCGGCCAGGAGCTGACCCTGGACGCCATCGAGCACCACCTGCTCCGGCCGTTCTGGAAGGACCCGCGCATCCATTTCGCGGTCAACTGCGCCTCGCGGTCGTGCGCGCCGCTGCCCTCCTGGGCGTTCGACGGATCGCAGCTCGACGACCAGCTCGACCGCCGGGCCCACGCCTTCCTCTCCTCGCCGCGCAACGTCCAGATCGACGGCGACAAGCTGCGGGTGTCCAAGTACTTCGACTGGTACGGCGGCGACTTCACCCACGAGGGCTGGAAGCCGCGGGCGGACACCATCCCGGAGTTCATCGCCCGCTACTCGCGCCCGGAGGTCAAGGCGTTCATCGACCAGCACGGCGGCGACGTGCCGCTCGAGCTCATGGACTACGACTGGAGCCTGAACGCCGCCGGGCGTTGAGCCCCGGCGGCCCTCAGTCGTCGGGCGTCGCCCTACTTCGGCGTGTAGACGATCTCCATCGTCTTGACCCACGCGCCGTCGTGCTGCTCGTACATCGTGTCGACCTCGGAGCCGTCCTCGTGCCGTTGGATGACGCTCTTCTGCTTGACCATCCCGCCCGCCATCGGGTTCGGCGCCTCGCCGACGAACTCCATGGTGCCGTCGTCGAGCTTCTTGCCGGTGGACGAGTTGAGGCCGGTCGACATGTTGTCGATCCAGGTGCTCCAGTAGGTGTCCGTGACGTTGTCGTAGCCGGTCCGGGCCTCGCCCTCGAACGGCAGGCCCATGAACTCGGCCGTGACCTTCTCCTGGAGGACCCGGCCCCCGAGGATCATGGCGCGCTCGGCGGTACCGGTCGTGGTCAAGGGCTCCGGTGAGGACGGGCCCCACATCGTGACGCTCATGTCGTAGACACCGGCCATCTCGGCGAGCGCCGCGTGCTCCGGACCCGGGGTCATCGAGTCCATCATCGCCTGCATCGTCGCGGCGTCTTCGGCGGAGATCTCCTCCTGGGCGCCCTGGTCCTGCTGGGGCTCCTGGAGCGGCGCGGCGGCAGCGGGAAGGGCGGGCAAGCCGCCCACCAGCAGAGCACAGAAGACGGCACAGCACAGCCAAAGGGTGTTGCGCATGGTTCTGCTCCTCTCGTCGGTACGGCGTTTGGGCCATCCTAACCGAAGGCTGAGCGCTCCGACGAAAACGCCCCGGCCGGGAGCATCCCGAGCCGGGGCGAGTGAAGCGGGGCGGCCGGCCGAAACAGGCGCCGGTCGATCCCTTCGGGTCGATCCTTCAGTAAACGTTGAGCACGCCGTAGAACCGGCCGGTGCGCAGCACCAGGTCGGAGCTGTCGATCTGGTTGTTGCCGTTGGTGTCCTTCCAGATCGCCACCAGCAGGTCGTAGCTGCCCGTGCCGGCGCTCGAGCTGATGGTGAAGTACCGACTGGTGGTCGTGTCCTTGTAGGACGTGCCGTAGCCGGAGCGCGCCGGCGCCGTGAACACCGTGTCGTGGGACGGGTCCGAGTGGCTGGTCGGACCGATCAGAGACGCCCCGAACATCAGGTTGCTGTGGCCCCAGTCGGCGAAGTTGCGCACGGTCATGCTGAGCGAGATCGTGCTGCCGCGGGCGGCGCTCGAGGTCGACGGGCTGGCCGTGACGATGTCGAGCGGCGTCGTCATGTCCATGGTCCGCGAGCCCGAGCCGGAGCCGTTGTCGTTGAAGTAGTGGTTGACCATCCAGTTCCAGATCCGGCCCTGCTTGGCCCAGTCGTAGGTCCCCCACTGGCACATGCCGCGGCCGTGGCCGAAGCAGCAGACCCCGGGGCCCCCGGTGAAGCCGTGGCTGTCGTAGAGGCACGACCAGTTGGCCGACGGCGAGCCGGCGTACGGGTAGCCACAGGACAGGTCCGAGTTGACGCACGAGTAGCCCGAGCACGAGTAGCTGTCGTTCTCGGCCGAGTACTCGGAGCGGGCGACCGAGCCACCGAGCTCGAGCAGGATGCCAGAGGTCTTCTGGGCCGCCAGGTCGCACTTCGAGTTGTACGAGTTGTTGTAGACCTGGCACGAGGTGGTCGTGCAGATGTAGCCGTAGTTGAGCTGGTACCAGGCGGCGTAGGAGCGGTAGGCGATCGAGCCGGCGTTGAGCGACTCCTGCCCCCAGGACGAGATCCACTCGCCGCAAAGACCTTTCGACAGGTAGACCTCGAGCGGGATGTAGCCGTAGCCGCTGACGTAGATCTGGTCCGGTGGATTGACCACCTGGAGGCCGCCGAAGGTGGCCTTGGTCGAGAGCGTGGCCCGGGGCTCGACGTCGCTCGGGGCGACGTCCCGGACTGCCTGGACCGTGTCTTCGGAGACGCTCGCCTGGGCGCCGGTCTGGTCGAAGATCGACTTGCCCTGGGGGAACATCTTGTGGCTCACGTCGCGGACGACCTCACCGTGGCCACGCTTCATGTCGACCACGAAGTGCTGGTCGTCCTCGAGCAGGGCGATGTAGGCCAGCCGGTCGGTCTTGAAGCCGTCGGCGGAGATCAGCAGGTCGGCGAACTCGGGCACTTCACCTTCCTTGAAGATCTTGGTGCCTTCGGCGTAGAGCAGGAAGTAGCCGTCGTCGTTCGTCGTCGTGGTGGTGTCCGTGCCGGCGATGCGCACAGTCGCGCCGACGACCGGCGTGCCCCGGGCGACGTCGACGACGTGGCCGTGGAGCATGGT
Organism: uncultured Acidobacteriota bacterium; assembly: GCA_963843755.1. GTDB lineage: Bacteria > Acidobacteriota > Thermoanaerobaculia > Multivoradales > DATKCC01 > CAWJLS01. Next base: position 362,179 of record CAWJLS010000002.1, on the reverse strand, counting down.
GGTACCGGGCACGGTGCGCGCCCGGATCGAGTCGATCCGGAGCACCTCCGGCCGCGTGTCGGGCAGAAGCCACACCGCCGACCGGCCGTCCGGGGCGGTGGCGAGCGCGGCCTTCTCCGCCGCCGTCTGGACCGGGAGGAAGGTCATCGAGTGGTAGCCGGGAGCCGAGACGGTCAGGCGCTCGGGCGTGGTCGACAGCTCGATCAGGCCGGCCGCGCTGGCCTTGACCCGGACCCGGGGCGTGGCGTCCGCGGTCTCGCCGCCTGTCTCGGCAAGCGCCCCGTGAACGGCCATGCCGGTCCAGGCGTCGCGCACCTGGAGACGGAGACCCCCGTCGGCAGAAGCCGCAGGAGCGGTCGGGGCGGAAGGAGTGGCGGGTGCGAGCGGCGCCGAGGCGATCCCGGCGCCCTGAGCGGCCGCCGGTCCGACGGCCAGGGTGAGGAGTGGAACGATCAGGAGCAGGGTGAGGGCAATGCGCTTTGCGCGCACAGTTCTACAGGTCATGGAGGAACTCTTCCCTTCGGTCATGAATGGAGCCATGGATTGAACGAACGTTCGACGGGCAGCGTTGGGCTGCCATCTCCATCGCGACGGGAAGAAGATTATAATATGCGCAAGTCTGGATGTCCAGCCGGAGGCCCGGAGATCGCCAGGCCCCCAGCGGCCCGCGCGGTCTCATCCTGAACTCCTGGCGGTCGACTAGAGGTCGACGGCCCGCATGCCGCCCTCCGGGTAGCGGGTCCCGGCGGCGACTCCCCGGGGGGCAATGCGGTCGAGCCGCTCGAGCTCCTCGGGCGTCAGATCGATCTCCGTCGCCGCGGCGTTCTGCTCGAGCCGTTCGATCCGACGGGTCCCCGGGATCGGCACGATCCCCTCCTCCCGCACCAGGATCCAGGCGAGGGCGAGCTGGGCGGGCGTGACCCCCTTCTCTCCGGCGAGCGCACGGACCGCGTCGACCAGCTCCAGGTTCTTCTGGAAGTTCTCGCCCTGGAACCGGGGGTTGTTCCGCCGCCAGTCGTCTACGTCCAGATCGTCGATGCTGCGAATCGCTCCGGTGAGGAACCCGCGCCCGAGGGGGCTGTAGGCGACGAAGGTGATCCCCAGCTCGTCGCAGAGGGCGAGGAGCTCGTCCTCCGGGTCCCGCGACCAGAGGGAGTACTCGGTCTGGAGAGCTGAGATCGGATGCACCGCATAGGCCCGGCGGATCGTCTCCGGAGCGGCCTCGGAGAGCCCCAGGTGGCGGACCTTGCCCTCCTGGACGAGCTCGGCCATCACCCCGACGGTGTCCTCGATCGGCGTCTTCGGGTCGACCCGGTGCTGGTAGTAGAGGTCGATGGTGTCGACACCGAGGCGCCGTAGGCTCGCATCGCACGCCTTGCGCACGTACTCGGGCCGGCCGTCGACGCCCAGGAACGCCCCGTCGTCGCCGCGTACGTTGCCGAACTTGGTCGCCAGCACCGCGCGATCCCGCCGGCCGCGGAGCGCCCGGCCGAGCAGCTCCTCGTTGGTGCCGACGCCGTACATGTCGGCCGTGTCCAGGAAGTTGATGCCGATCTCCAGCGCCCGGTCGATTACCTGCAGGGACCGCGCCTCGTCGGCCGATCCGTAGAACTCGCTCATCCCCATGCACCCGAGCCCGATGGCCGAGATCTCGGGGCCGTCGGTTCCCAATCTGCGTGTCTTCATGCGCTGCGCCTCCTGTCAGGGTTCATGGCTCCCGGCTCAGATCGAACAAGGTCAGCGGCGGCCGGGAACGGTCTCCTCGCCGCAGGGAACCATGGTAGGAGACCGAAACGCCATGGCGTGAGCTCGATGCGCGCAGACTCTTGCAAAATCCTGCCGCGCTCCGGCAGCGGGCCCGGTCGAGGCCGATCAGGGGATGAAGCCGAACCGGTCGAAGAGGCCCGGCAGCTCGTCGACTCCGGGCGCCGCACCGGGCAGCAGGTACCAGCGGGTGGTTCCGGTCGCCTTCTGCTCGACCCACACCTCGACGGCCGAGGTGGAGAACTTGACCAGAGTCGGCCAGAGGTAGCCGTTGGGCTTGGGACCGACCACGCGCAGGAAGACCTCGGAGCGACCGGCGACCGCGCCGGAGGCGCAGACGGTCTCCGGGATGCACGTCCCTTCTGGCTGCCCCGAAATCGCGTCGGTGCCGGCGTTCGGCTTGATCCGGACCTTGAACCGGAAGCCCGGCACCCTGGCGCTCTCCAGGAACGGACCCGCGGGCAACTCCGGCAGGAAGCCTTGGAGCGGCAGGCTCCACAGCTCGCTGCCGTAGACGTCGGTTCCGTGGACGAACAGGATCTGGTGGTCGAGCTCCGCGAACGGACCCATCGGACGCCGGGCATGGAAGCCGCCGCCCGTGAAGGCGGTGGTGGCGCGGGGCGGCGGCGGCCACTCCAGGGGCGAGCGGTCGGGGTCGGGCGGCGGCAGCCGCCAGAGCTGCTCGCGGACCTCGGTCTGGGGCCCGGGACGGGCAGCGAACAGCACCCCCCCGCCGGCGCCCTGAGGCTCCAGGAAGTCGTGGGGCTCGGACGAGCACGAGCCCGGGCAGAGGTCGGACAGCATCCGCGTGCCGGCGACGGTCAGGTCCGAGATCCACAGCTCATCGCCGGCTCCGGGTGCCCGCGCCTCGAGCAGGGTCCGGTCGCCGTAGGGCCGGAGGAGGCGCGCGTCGGACGAGCAAGGACCGGCGCACAGATCCATCACCAGGCCCGTCCCCTCCGGCGTCAGGTCGGTGGCCCAGAGCTCGGCGCCGTGCACGTCGTCATCGTGCGTGAAGTAGAACAGCCCGTCCCGCTCGACCAGGGGAATAGCCCGGTTGATCGCTACCGCCCCGGGACGGACCTGCGGGTTCTCGAGCAACATCACGGTCCCCGCGGCCGTCCCGTCGCTCACCCAGAGCTGCTCGCGGGCCTGTTCGCTCGTGCCCGTGTGGGTGACGAACACCAAGCGCTCCCCCGCCGGCGTCGAGACCACCTGAGTGAAGGAGCTGATCGTGTTCTCGGGCAGGTCGACCGGTACCTGGGTCGTCCCCCCGGGAGTGCCGTCGCTCACCCACAGCTCGTTCGTCCACGGGCTCTCCGCCACGCTCTGGACCAGGATCAGCACCCGGTCACCGACCCGCACGATCGCCCGCAGCCTTTTGGGCCCGGAACCGAGCTCTCTGACGAAGCTGGTGCCCGCGACCGTGCCGTCGCTGACCCAGAGCAGGATGGTCTCGGGCAGATCGCCGCTCTCCGGGGCGAGGCCATAGATCAAGGCCCGATCGCCGAGCTTGACCGTACCGGAAGAAGCCAGCGGCCGTTCCGGCCCCGGCAGCGCCAGGGGCAGCGGCAGGGTCCCGTCCGGGGTACGGTCGGTCACCCACAGCCCGCGCGTCTCCGACCCCTTCGCCTGGCCGGTGACCAGGAACCGCCCGTCCGGCAGCTCCTCGGAGACGACCGAGAACGCCAGATCGATCAGGGACACGGTACCGTCGGGCGTCCCGTCGGTCCACCAGAGGGCATCGTCGACGTAGGAGTCGTGCGTTCCCCGGAAGAATGCACCGTGGTCGAGACAGCGGGCGAACAGGAGGGCGCTCCCGCCCGGTGGCCCGAGGAGAGCGGTTCCGCCCGGCGTCCCGTCGGTGACCCAGAGGGTCAGCGGGTACAGCGCAGCATCGCCGCCGCTGGTGAACAGCAGCCGGTTCGCGACCTGCCCCGCCCCTCCGCCGGAGCCCTCCCGGATCGGGCACAGGTACTCGATGGACGATCCGGGGAACCCCGGCGCGACGTCGGCCACCAGGTGCGGCTCGAGGTACGGCGACGTCTGGGAGCGCCCGGCGGACGGAGCCAGCACGAGGACGACGACCGCGGCGATCTGGAGAAGACGGGACTTGCTCGGTGACCAGGGCACGGAGTAGCTCTCCTTTGCGGAGTGGAACGGGATGTTCTGGATCACCGATTATGTCATAACAGCAAATTCTCCGCTACCGACACGCGCCCGTCAGCCCAGATTCCACCCCCAAACCTTGCGCTCCTTGCTGTATCTTGATACATTGGTACCTAGATAGCTCACTGACCCATTCAACGACAGGAGCGCGCCATGCCGAACGAACCGACCAAGAAGAAGATCCACCGCGTCCAGACCGGCGTCCGCATCGAGCAGCGGATCCTCAAGGTGCTCAAGGGGCTCGCCGAATACCACGACATCACCCTCGGCGACCTGCTCGAAGGGATCGTCCTCCACGCCTTCGAGGGCAAGGCGCCCTTCGGCGACAAGAGCCTGGAGGTGATCGCCGGGCTCAAGGACATCTACGGGCTCGATCTCGACAGCGGAGACAGCCACCACCTGGAGGAGGCGTGAAGGGTGCGCCGCTCCCGGCCGCCGGCCCGGCCCGGGCGGCACCAGCTCCGCCCGGTCTCACCGACGACGACCTGGCGTTCGCCCGCGACTTCGAACGCTGCCGGGTCGCCGGCGACGCCTTCCACCACGAAGAACACGTGCGCCTGGCCTGGATCTGCCTACGCCAAGCGCCGCTGGCCGAGGCCGCGCCGCGGTTCATCCGACTGCTCAAGGCGTTCGCCGCGCACCAAGGCGCCGACCGGCTCTACCACGAGACGATCACCTGGGCCTACCTGCTGCTGATCCAGGATCGGCTGACGGAGATGCCGGCGGCTCACCGCTGGCACCAGTTCGCGGAGCACAACGCGGACCTGCTCACGTACCGGCCGTCGATCCTGCCGCGCTACTACCGCCGGGAGACCCTGGCGAGCGACCGCGCCCGGCAGAGCTTCGTCATGCCGGATGGGTGGTTGGCCGAGCCGCCCCAGCCCCGGACCCAGGCGCTCACTTCTCGGAGTTCATCCGGCGGATGAAGTCCTCCAGGGTCTTGCCGGGCTCTGGAACGAACCGCTCGTCCAGGAGCTCGAGCCGGGCGATCCGGTCGGGGCGGAAATTGCGGAAGTCGTCGCGCAGCTCGCACCAGGCGGAGAGCACCCACACGGTGCCGAAGAAGGCGAGGCCGAGGGGGCGGACCGTGCGCAGGGTCGGCCGGTCGTCGGCGTCCCGGTAGTCGAGCCGGAGCTTGAGCTCCTCCCGGAGCGCGCGGCGCACCACCGCCAGGTCGACGCCGATGGGAGGCTGCCGGAAAGAGGTCGGGGCGAACAGCCGCGTCTCGCGGACCATCTCCCGACGGGTGCCGGGCAGCGCCGCCTCCACCTTGGCCAGCGCGGTGGCGGCGCTCCGGCCCAGCTCCGAGTCGCCCCAGGTCTCGACGATCCGCAGTCCCAGCACCACGGCCTCGACCTCCGACCGATCGAACATCAGCGGCGGAAGCTCGTAGTCGAGCAGCGTGTAGCCGACCCCGGCCTCGCCGACCACCGGCACGCCGGAGAGGGCGAGGTCGGCAATGTCCCGGTAGATCGTCCGCTCGGAGACCTCCAGCCGGTCCGCCAGCGCCCGCGCGGTGAGGCGGCGGTGGCGGACCAGGAGCTGGACGATCTGGAACAGGCGGTCGGCGCGGCGCACCGGGTGATGATAGAGGAGCCCCTACCCCTCGCTGTACGGCATCGGCGGTACGAGGCCGAGGAGCCGGGCGTAGATCGCCAGTGAGCCCCGGTGGTGGGCCGTGTGATCCTCGACGCCGGAGACCACCGCCCGGCGGGGCTTGCCTCCCATCACCGGTCCCGGCGGCAGCGGCTGGAGGATCTCCTCGACCGTGGCGGAGCGGAAGCGCTCCTTCGCCCGCTCGAACGCCTCCACCAGGTGACGGCGGGCGGCTGCCAGGGAGCTCTGCTCCGCCAGCCAGCGGTTGTGGGCCTCGAAGTCCATGTCGAAGCCGTCGTCCGAGAACGCTCCCTCGATCAGCCAGTCGACGGTCGACGCGGTGTGGGCGACCTGCTGGGCGACGGTGTACATCCCTTCGCACGGCCGGAACCCTTCGTGCTCGTCGGTGAGCACCGAGGTGGTGCGCTCGAAGAAGACGCGTGCGGTCTCCAGGTCCCGCACCAGCAGGTCGGCCAGCGCCCAGCGGTCGTGGTGGTGCACCACGTCGAGGTGCTCCATGGTCACCGAGCCGGAGTCGAGACTCTGGTTGAACGGACCGGCGACCTCCGCGGACGAGAAGGCGGCCGCCGCGACCAGCGCATCGTGACGGGTCTCCCACTCGACGAGGTCGACCCAGTCACCGCCGTCGCGGCGGGCGACGAGACGGCGGCGGAAGCCGGGCTGTTCGGCGAGGAACTGGGACGACGCGGCCAGCGCCGCGGCTCGGGAGCTCTCGTCGATCTCCGGGCGGAAACGATAGTGAACGGTCTCAACAGTCGGCATCGGACTCTCCTCGGTCACGGTCATCGGGTTCGACGGGGTCGGTGGAACGCCTCCCGCCGAGGTCTGAGGAGAGTCTGCCCACCCCCTCCTGACAGCGTGGTGTCAGGAGGGGGTCGACCTCGTCGACCGCTCGCCAGGGGATAATCGGACCCCATGAAGATCCTCGCCCTGCCAGGCCTCGACGGCACCGCCGACCTCTTCGAGCCGTTCGTCCGGAGCGCTCCGGACGGGTTCGTGGTGGAGACCGTCTCGTACCCACCGGACCGGCAGCTCGACTATGCCGAGCACCTGGAGATCGCCCGCCGGCACCTGCCGGCCGACGGCCCGTTCCTGCTCCTGGGCGAATCCTTCGGCGGGCCGCTCTCCGTCTGGCTGGCGGCCGAGGCGCCGCCCGGCCTCGCCGGACTGATCCTGTGCAACACCTTCGTCCGCGCGCCCAACTGGTCCGGCTTCCGCCACCTGCCGTGGGAGTGGCTGTTCCGCCGGCCGGTGCCGCGCAACGTCGTCCGCCGCCGCCTGGCCGGGCGCTGGACGACCCCCGAGATCGTCCGGACCGTGCGCGCGGTCGACCGCAAGGTGGCGCCCGAGGTCATGGCGAAGCGTCTCCGAGAGACCCTCACGGTCGACGCCCGCGACGCGTTCGCCCGGGTGCCCGTGCCGGTGCTCGCCCTCCACGGGACCCGCGACGGGCTCGTCCGGAGGCGATCGCTCCGCGCCATCCTCGCCGTCCGCCCCGAGACCGAGGTGGCGGAGATCGAAGCACCCCACATGCTGCTCCAGATCGCCCCCGACGAGGCCTGGGCCGCGATCGGGAGGTTCGTCGCGGCCCGCATCGAATCGGCCGACACTCAGCCGACCCACCACGCGAGGACCACGGCGTGACACGACGCCCGATCTGCCTGGTTGCCCTGCTCGTCGCCCTGGAAGCGGCTCCGTCCACTCAGTCCGCCGCCGTGACCCTGGCGCCGGACCCGCCGATCGAGTGCGAGGCCTGCGCCGGCTGGGCCGCACCCCACCAGCCGTTCCGGGTGTTCGGAAACACCTACTACGTCGGCACCACCGGGCTCTCCTCCATCCTGATCACCTCCGCCGACGGACTGGTCCTGCTCGACGGCGGGCTTCCCCAGTCGGCGCCGGTGATCGCTGACAACCTGACGACCCTGGGCTTCCGCCTGGACGACGTGCGCTTCATCCTCCTCTCCCACGCCCACTTCGACCACGCCGGCGGAATCGCCGCCCTGGCGCGGGCGAGCGGCGCCCAGGTTGTCGCGAGCGGCCCCGCCGCCGCCGCGCTGGAGAGGGGCGACCTCCTCCCCGACGATCCCCAGGTCGGGTTCGGCTCGGAGAGCACCCGTTTCCCCGCGGTGGCGCGCGTCCGCACCGTCGAGGACGGCGACGTCGTCCGGCTCGGCGCACTCGAGATCACCGCCCACCGCACCCCGGGCCACACCCCCGGCGGGACCACCTGGAGCTGGCGCTCCTGCGAGGACGGGCGCTGCCTGGACGTGGTCTACGCCGACAGCCTGACCGCCGTCTCCGCCCCCGGCTTCCACTTCTCCGCCGTCGACTCCGATCCGGGGATCGAGGCCCTCTTCCGCCACTCGATCGAGACGGTCGCGGCGCTTCCGTGCGACATCCTGCTCGCCCCCCATCCAACCTTCCTCGCCGTGGACCAGAAGCTCGCGGGCCGCCAGGAGACCGGACCCAACCCGTTCGTCGACCCCGACGCCTGCCGCGCCTACGCCGACGGCGCCGCCGACGCCCTGGACCGGAGGGTGGCCAAGGAACACGCGGCCGTGAGCACGCCCGGCGAGTCGTAAAGGCGTCCTCGCTGACCAGCGTCAGCGCCGGTCACTGCACCAGGGACTCGGCGAGCGGAACGATCTTCTGGTCGATCAGGTCGTCGGTGATCTGCTGGGCGTCGTGGCGGTTGAAGTTCTCGCTGGTGACGACGGCGACCATGCCGAGGTCGGGGACGACGATCATCCGGTTGCCGCCCGCGCCCGCCATGGCGAACGACCGGGCGTGCCCGGAGGCGGTGAGCGCTGCCACTCGGCCTTGTCGATGCCGAGCGGCTGCCAGAGGTTCGTCCTGGCGAAATCTTCCACCGAGGCGCCGGTGGCCGCGGCCAGCACCCGGCCGAGCACGAACACCCCCGCCGTGCAGTAGCTGAACGCGCGGCCGTAGGGGGAGTCCTCGGGCTTCGGTTGCCAGGCGGGAAATCCCTTGATCGGCAGGTCGAGGGCGAACTGGAGCCAGTCCTCGATGATGTACATGCGCTCCTCGTTGCCGCGGGAGAACTGGTTCCAGTCGTCGCACTCGAGCAGGGACGACATGGTGAGCAGATCCTCCACCGTGATCGCCTGCTTGCGCGGATCGAGGTTCTGTCTCGGCTTCTGGTCGAGGAGGGCGAGCGCCTTGGCGTCGACGCCGGAGAGGGCTCCCCGGTCGATGGCGATGCCCAGCAGGATACTGACCACCGTCTTGGTCGCCGACCGGGTGTTGCGCAGCGTCTGCGCGTCGCCGTCCAGGTACTCCTCGAACACCACCTTGCCGTCCTTGGAGACCAGGACGCTGGTGATCGCCCCCAGGTCGCCCGAGTGGAGCGCGTCCCGGAGCGCCTCCGCGGGGTCAGCCGGATCGCTGGCGGGCGCCGCGGGAGAGGCAGACGGGGCCTGCTCGGCCGCGGCCGACGAGGCGGCCGGACAGAGGAGCAGGGCGAGGCAAGAGAACGCGAGGGCGAGGTTGAGACCGGAGGATCGGAAAGAACGGTTCATCGAGAGTCTCCATGGAGATGCCGCCGACCGAGCCACGAGAGGATCGGACCGACCGCGGATTGCATGTTCTGGCGCAACCTCCGACAGGCGGCGTCGAGATCGCCCGCCTCGAGCGACTCCAGGATGCGGCGGTGTTCCTCGCCGGCGATCTCGACGTGTTCCGTCTCACGGAAGTAGGCGACCTCGTAGCGGCGCGTCCGGGCCATGAAGCCCTCGATGAGCTCGAGGAGCACCTGGTTCGGACAGTGGCCGAGGAGCTGGCGGTGCCACGCCTCGTCGAGGGCGATGACCTCGAGGGGATCGACCGGCTCCGGGTAGCCCGTGGAGCGGCTGGCCTCGACGACCCGCCGGTTGAGACGCTCCAGGGCCTTGATCGTCGGCGCGGACGGCAGGCCCGCGAGGGCCAGGGCCTCCGGATCGAGGATCGCCCGGATCGGGTAGATCTGCTCCGCCTCGCCGGCGGTCAACGACCGGACGAAGAAGCCGCGCCGCGGAATCTGGGCGACGAAGCCGTCGGAGACCAGCCGTTGCAGGGCTTCCCGCAGCGGGGTCCGGCTGACTCCGAGACGCTCGGCCAGTTGGACCTCGTTCAGCCGCTCCCCGTCCCTCACCTCGCCGTCGAGGATCAGGTCCCGGACCGCGACCACCACGTCTTCCGCCAGGTTGGCTCGTTCGATCACTCGCACGATCTGCATACTGTATACAATTTGGTGCGCGGGTCAAGCTGCGAAAGTTCCGAGGGCTGAAATTCCGGTCGCTCGAGAGACCAAACCTTGACAGACCTGGTCGAGCGCATACAATAGATCTGTTGCACAACAAATCCGTTGCACGATAGCCCTGTAACAGACAAGAGGATGAACGTCATGGTCAGGAACCTCATCGGCTCACCGGTCAAGGGCGCGGATTTCTTCGATCGCTCCCATGAACAGCAAGAGCTATGGGACTTCTTGCACAGAGACCACGTTCTCATGCTGGCGCCCAGGAGAGTCGGCAAGACCTCGTTGATGCGTCGGCTCGCCGCTGACGGCCCGAACAAAGGAGTGCACGCCGTGTACTGCAGCGCGGCCGACGCCCGGGACGAGTTGCGGTTCATCGAGCTTCTGCTCACCTCGATTGCGCAGGTGGACGCTGGGATGAGTGCACTGCACACCTTGAAGAAGAGCCCCGTCGGCAAGGTCTTGAGAAGAGTCAAGAGGGTCGACCTACCAGGGTTCGGTTTCGAGCTCGACTCGAGCGAAGCGGACTGGGCTCCGATTGGAGAAGCATTGACGGCGGCCCTCGGGCGCTAGAGCGGTCAGTGGCTTCTTCTCGTCGACGAGCTTCCGATGTTCGTGCTCAGACTCCTCCGCCTCGCACCAGATGGCGACCGGGCGCGAGAGTTTCTCGAATGGTTCCGTGGCCTCCGACAACGGTCGGATCTCGACGGCGGAGTGCGTTGGCTTCTGGCCGGATCGATCGGGCTGGACGCCGTCACCGCCCGGCTCAACCTCGGAGATACCATCAACGATCTCCACATCTACCATCTGGGCCCGTTCTCCAGGGCCGATGGAGACGGTCTTCTCCGCCAACTGGGGAGCACCTATGAGTTACCCCTGTCGGACGACGTGCGAGGCCACATGCTCCGGCGGATCGGCTGGCTGATCCCGTACCATCTCCAGCTCCTGTTCGGACAGCTCAGAGGCCACTGCCGTGACGAAGAATGCATGCCGTCGATCGAGGCCGTGGACGCGTCCTACGAGGCGCTCCTCTCCCCTGCACACAAGAGCTACTTCGACTACTGGCGCCAGCGCCTCCATGACGAATTGGGAAAGCCGGATGCGAGCTTCGCCCTCGCTTTACTGGCTGCCATCGCAAAAGACGAGACCGGCGCTACACACAGCACCCTCCAAGGAGTCCTTTCCGAGCAGGTCGAGGAGCCGTTCGATCGGAACGAAAAGCTCCGCTACCTCCTCGACGTGCTGGAAGGCGACGGCTACCTGGTCTCGGACGCTGATCGTCTCCGGTTCAGGTCACCGCTCGTCCGCGAGTTCTGGGTCAGACGGGTTCTGCCATGAGTGACCTCGACCTTCCCTTGAACGGACCCGCCCTCTACAACCCTCACCTCCTGAGCAAAGAGGAACTCCTCGGCCTCTTCAGCGCACGCCAGGCCCTCCTCGACGAGTTGCTGGCGGACCTCCGATCCACGCCCGACGGCGAGTCGGCCCAGCACCACTTGGTCGTGGGGCAGAGAGGCATGGGAAAGACCATGCTCTTGCGGCGGCTCCAATTTGCAGTCGAGGACGATCCTGACCTCAGAGAGACCTGGCTCGCCCTCTCGTTCCCGGAAGAGCAGTACAACGTGGCCGGACTGTCCGACTTCTGGTTGAACTGCCTCGACGCCCTCTCGGACACGCTCGACCGCCTCGGACATGGTGGCAGCACCGAACGCCTCGACCGCGCGGTGGACGCCTTCAACCACCTGCCCGAGGACGAACGGGCCCGTCGCGCCCTCGACGAGCTCATTGGAACGGCCCAGAAGCTCCACCGGCGCTTCCTGCTGCTGGTAGACAACGCCGATCTCGTGCTCGACCGGATCGGCGACCAGGAATGGTCTCTCCGCGAGGCTCTTTCCTCCCAACCTGCTGTCACGTTCCTCGGTGCCAGCGCCGCGACGATCGAGTCCACGTACCAGTACGACAAGGCCTTCTACGACTTCTTCCGAATCCACAATCTCTCCGGGCTGTCCATCGATGAAACCCGCAACCTTCTCCGCCAGTACGCGACGCTCGAAGGCCGCGAGGACGTCGCAAAGCTCATCGAGCATGAGACCGGCCGCGTCCGAACCCTCCACACGCTGACCGGCGGAAACCCGCGGACCTTGGCCTTGCTTTTCAACATCTTCACGCAGGGGCCTGACGGAAACGTACGAACCGACCTGGAACGACTCCTCGATCAATGCACACCCCTCTACAAAGCCCGCTTCGAGGCGCTCCCGGCCCAGGCGCAGCAGATCGTCGACGCCCTGGCCCTCCGCTGGGACCCGACCCCCGCGGGCGAGCTCGCCAAAGGCCTCCGGCTCAAGGTGAACGCCGTCTCGGCGCAGCTCAACCGGTTGACCCAGATGGGAATCGTCGAAAAAGTGCCGTACGAACCGGCGACCAAGACCGGGTTCCAGATCGCCGAACGGTTCTTCAACATCTGGTACCTGATGCGTGCCAGCCGGCGGGTCAGGCGGCGACTGGTCTGGCTCGTCGAGTTCCTCCGGATGTTTTACGACCAGGAGGAACTCCGCCAGCAGGCACGACACCTCTTCGAGATCGCGTCGAGCCTCGCCCCCCGCGATCGGCTTCAAGACGCCGAGTTCCTCTTCGCCCTGGCGGCAGCATCCGATGACGAGTCCTCACGGCGAACCCTCGAACACAGCGCCCTACAGATGCTTGCAAGCCAGAAGGATCTTCGGCGACATCTTTCCGAACTAGTGGACCTCGAGACGAAAGACACCGAATTCCGCACCAGAGCGGAGTACCTCGAACGCTTCGGGGCATTGCGAGAACGCGTCTACGAGTTGTGTCAGAGCAGTGGTGGGTTGCTCGACCGACAACGCGCGGAGAAGCTGCTTCGCGCACCGGTACCGCTGGATTGGAAGGAGGACTGCGTCAGGCTTCTTCTGGACGCCCCTACGGCAAAGGTCGAGGAGCTGGCGAGAATGTTTGCAAACACAACAGAGCGGTTACTTGGTAGCGTCGAGCCCCTTCACTACAGGGAAGCTCTTCTGAAGGCGCTGGAAAGGGAACACATGACAGCGCTCGATGACCTTGAGGGAGCAAGAGTCGCCGAGCAGATTGACAACCTACACGGCCTCGTGGCCATTGCAGCAGCGGCTCGCGCCGTTACGGTTCGAGCTCTTGAGCCTTCCGGTCGGAGCGAGGAATCCATGGCGACTCTTGAGAGTGCTCTCCCGGAAGCCACGCTCCTCTTGCCCTGGCTGGTTTGGCTCCTACTCATCGGAAAGACCGCGGCACGAGACCGCCTCGAATGGGCGATCGACCAGATCGCTCGCTTGCCCTCTGAGGCAAGCGGCATTCTCATCGGTTTCGGACTCACTCTGTGCACGGAATTTGAACGAGCGGACGAAGCGGAGCAGGCTGTCCGCAGGGCAGTCGAGATCGATGCGAGCAACAATGCCGCCTGGGAAAGCCTCGCGAGCATCTTGCGGTACCGCCGGAAGGAACGTGAGCTAGAGCAGGCCCTGCGCAAGGTGATCGAGCTCAATCCGGCCAGCACCCAGCATCGCCGCGAGCTTGCAGACCTCTTGGAGCGGCAGGGCCGGATCGACGAAGCAGAGCAGACTCTCCGCGACATGGTTCAAGTGCACCCATCCGATCCACTGGTCTCGATCGACTTGGCGATCTTCCTCATGCAGCAGGGCCGACACGAAGAGGCGAAGCGGACTCTGCAAGGGGCGACCGAACGAGATCCAGAAAACAACTGGCCGAGGACATTCCTCGAAATCCTTCTACGCCATCAAGGCCCACCGCGACGAAACGACGACACCGTCAGCGAGGCGATCGAAGAGTCCTCGGAGAGCACACTTTCGAAGAACAGCGCAGGGAGGATGACGCTCCCAGATCGAGGAGACATCGCGGAGGCGGCGCAGCCTGCGTCGCAAGCGGATCTATCGGAGAGAATCATCCCATCCATGGCGCAGACTCTTGCCACGATTCTTGCCCGTCGGGGAAGCTGGTCGATCGCAGAGGAAGCGATGAGGTACTCCCTGGAGGGTCGGACAGAGCCAGCACCTGCCCCGAACTGGCCCGAGATCCTCTCGTTTTTCAGCGAAGCTGTGGCCGCACAGCGAATCCAGCAGGCGATTGCCCTCCTCGATTCAATGAATCTCGGAGAACGGTGGCGCCCCTTGAGAGAGGCCCTCGAGTCCCTGGCTCAGGACAATCCGGACTATCTTCGCCGTGTCGCCCCAGAGGTCAGGAAACCAGCCGAGGCAATTCTCGAAGAGCTGACAAAGAAGGGGACTGCTCGCCGGACGGCTCGCGTCAGCTCCTCGAAGGGTACCTCCGACTCCACGGAATGAGGCTTCGCCTCTCTCTGCGACTGAAGACCATGGCTGAGTCGACTCGGGACAACACATAGGATCAAGCAGTTCGCACGCCCAGTGCCAGTAGACTCGCCGCGTGCTTCGCTTCCACCAACTCCACCGTCCGCTCGCCCGAGCGGTCCTGGTGCTGTCCCTGGCGCTGGCGCTGGCCCGGCTGGCTCAGCCCGGGCCCGCGGCGGCCGAGCGGGTCGCCGTCCTGGGCGACGAGGTCTCCGCCGCGGAGGCGCGGGTGGCCGCCGTCCTGGCGGCCCGCGACGAGGTCTTCGTCTCCACCTTCATCGTCGGCGACGAGCCGTTCTCCATGACCGCTCTCGCGCTGCTTCGGGACGCCGCGCGCCGCGGCCTCGACGTCCGTCTGCTGGTCGACGCCCAGTGGAACCAGATGCCGAAAGCGGTCGAGGCGCACCTGGTGGCGGAGGGGGTGAAGATCCGGCACTTTCATCCGTTCCGCCTGCGCCACCCGCTCTGGCTGACCAAGCGCCTCCACGACAAGCTGCTGATCGTCGACGGCCGGAGCCTCGTCGTCGGCGGCAGGAACATCGAGAGCCCCTACTTCGGCTTCGGCCGGCAGCTTCGGCGACGCAACTACGTGGACCTCGATCTGCTGGTGACCGGGGACGTCGCCCGGCAGGCGCGGGAGTACTACCTGGCGGTCTGGAACGGCCGGCACACGGCGCCCAGCCACGCCAGGGTCCCCGAGGACGACCAGCGCGCTGCCGAGGCCGAGCTCGACCGCCACATGGCCTGGCTCCGCTCCCGGATCGAGGCGCGGGTCGGCACGGCCCCGGTGATCGACCTGCGCGACCCGACCGCCGGGACCGCCGGGACCGAGAGCCGGCCGCCGGCCGCCGGCCGCGCCCACGGCCAGGGCACGCGACCGCTCCCTCTTCCGGCCGAAGCGCCGATCCACGCTCCGATCCAAGCTCCGGTCGAGGTCCCGGTCGAGGTCCCGGTCGAAACCGTCCGCTTCCTCCACGACCCGCCGCGCGGCAAGGGCTCCGGTGCCGGGGTCGGCAGCTCGCTGCTCGAACTGCTCGACCAGGCCCGGGAGAGTGCCCTCCTCGAGAGCCCGTACCTCATCCCGACCCGCGAGCTCCGCGACGGCCTCGCCGCCGCGATCGCCCGCGGGGTCCACGTCCGCATCGTCACCAACTCGCTCGCGACCACCGACAACCTGTGGGCCCAGGCCGGGTACGTCGGGCTTCGCGAGCGGCTGGTCGCCATGGGAATCGAGCTCTGGGAGTACGCCGGTCCGGAGCTGATCCACACCAAAGCGGGCGTCCTGGACGGCCGCACCGTGATCGTCGGCTCGTTCAACCTCGACCCGCGCTCGGCGTGGCTCAACACCGAGGTGGCCGTCGCCCTCGACTCCGAGCCCCTCGCCCGGGAGGTCGGCGCCTTCCTCGGCGGCCACTTGCAGCACTCCCGCCGGATCGGCGCCCGCGGCTGGCCCGAAGGCGCCGACGGCCCGTTCCCCGGCGTCTCCCGAGGCAAGATCTGCCGCCTCCGCATGCTCCAGCTCTTGGCACCGTTCATCCGCAGCCAGCTCTGAGGGCGGAGCCCGGGAAAGACTCCGTCGCCCATTGTCACTTCTAGATGGAGGCTCGTCATGCCTGAAGAGCACGAGGGAGCGCAGCGGGAACCGACCCCTCCGGGCCCGGAGGAACGCGACGATCTCGAACGGCTGGTGAAGGGGATCGTCGTCGCCCAGGGAAACGACTTCGTCAAGGAGCTCCTGCGCGAGCGGGGGATCCGAATCGGGACGACCAAGGCCGACTTCGAACGGAATCTTCTCGAGGCGATCGGCGACGGCCGGCTCACCCGCGCGGACGTCGACGAGTGGCTGGATCGGGTCGAGGGCTGGGGCGACCAGCACATCTATCTCTACAACGTGCCGAGCGAGTGGGTCCGGGACCCGGTCTGGAGCGACGGCGACCTGGTCAAGCGGCGCATCGAGGAGGCCGACTACGGCAGGTACTGGAACGTCAGCACCTCGCTCGAGTTTCCCGAGGAGATGACCCTCACCGGGATCTCCTTCTCGGAGAGCACCTTCACCCTGACCTGGCACCGCGGAGCGGAATCCTGGGTCCGCGAGACGGAGCGCGACTCCCGCGAGTCGATCGACGGCGACCTCTATGAGTTCCGGGCGTACCGCTACCGGGCCAAGCGCGCGGTCACGCGCTTCGTCCTGAGGACCGGCACCAGCGACCCGGCGACCTGGGCCGCCGCCCTGCTCATCCCCATCGCCTTCAACTCGCCGGAGCACGAAGCGCTCCAGGAGCAGGTGGCGAGAACCCTGGGCCGTCTCACGGCCCTCGCCGACTTCCGGGCGCTCCAACGCCAGCCCGTCCCGATCGCCAACGTCATCACGAAGCTCGACCAGGCGGGGCTGGCTCCCGGCGGTGGCGGCCCCCACGTCACCGCCCAATCGACCCGCTTCCTGAGCGGCGGCTCGTACGTCGAGTTCGCCTCGACCTCGCACCACGAGGACTACCGCAGCTCGGGGCCGGTCCGCGAATGGCGCCGCGCGATGCGGGGTCCGCAGCTCGCACAGTTCACCGGATCGAACGGTTCGCTCGAGTTCCTGAAGCATCCCTCGAACGGCCTCAGCCGCGATGTCAAGATCCAGCTCTACGGGACCGATCGGCGGGTGCGGATCTGGAAGCAGCTCACCGCCGCGGAGGTCTGGGCGATCCTCGACACCCTGAGGAGCTTCCAGTGATCGCGCCCGCCGTATGGAGAGAGTTGAGGGCGCGGCATCCGAAAGCGCTCGTCCGACAGCTCCGGAGCTTCGCCGACCGGGGCGGACCGTTCCGGTTGACCGACGCCGAGCTGGCAGCGCCCACGTCGGAGGAGGCGAAGGCCGCTCGCGCCCTCCTCCGCGATCCGCTGCTCACCGTCTGGCTGCGGGAGGAGACGGAGCTCACCTGCCCGGAAGGCGGCGAGGAGCTCACCGAGGAGGAAGCCGCCGGGCCGGTCTGTCCCAACCATCCGGAGATCGCCTTCTCCCAGACCCCGGTCGAGAGGACGACCTTCTTCGTCCACGACGCGCCGCCGACGCGCGACGTGCCGTGGGTCCTGGCGCTCCACGGGATGAACACCCGCGGGGCGTGGCAGGAAGAGCTCAACTGGCGAGTCTCCATGACCTATGGACGGATGGTGCCCGTGGCCATCTACAAGTACGGGAAGATCCTGCCCGGGGCCGTCCTCCGGTTTCGCCAACGCCGCATCATGGCAGGGCTGATCGAGCGCATCCGACGCCTCGCCGGCGAGACCAGCACCTCGGGGTTCGGCGACCGGCCCGACGTCCTCGCCCACAGCTTCGGGACCTGGCTTCTCGGGCACGCCCTCACGGCGTACCCCAAGCTCCGCGTCGGCCGGGTGATCCTACTCGGTTCCATCCTCCGTCCGGACTTCGACTGGAGCTCCCTGATCAAGCGCGGACAGGTGCAGGCGGTCCTCAACCACCACGGTACGGCGGACGGCTGGGTCCGGATCGCCCAGCGCTTCATCCCTTGCTCCGGTCCCTCCGGCCGGAGAGGTTTCGACGATCCCGCGGTCCTGAACCGCCCCGCGAAGGACTTCGGCCACAGCCAGTTCTTCGAAGACCACGTCCTGCCCGGACTCTTCAAAACGGTCTGGGGCCCGTTCCTCACCGCGGCTCCCGAGACCCTGCGTGATCTCCCGGGCCTGACCCGGCCTTCCGCGACCTGGCGCCCCGGGCACTGGCGGCTGACGACCCTCTCCGACCGGTGCACGCTCGCCCCGGAGAAGAGCTGTCACCCGAGATCCTGAGCCCCCCTCGACCGGCGCCGGCTCCCTCCCCTCTCCCTCCCACACTGCCTCTTTACATCCAGCTCGATTTCATACAATACTTTCGCACTTGACAAAGTAATACCCAGACCTTCCGTCCGGGCATCCCCGAAAGGAGCTGGCCATGACCCGAAGTCGCATCGTCTGGCTCTGCTGTCTGCTGGTCACCCTCGCCGCGGCCTCCACCCTCGCCGCGCAAGACCCCCTCAACCACTTCCTGTTCTACCGCGTCGATTCCCAGCCGGCGGACTTCTCCGTCATCCTCACCGGCCAGTTCGAGACCTCGGGGATCAAGGCCGATCTCCAGAAGCTCACCCACTTCGCCAACCCGGTGAAGAAGTCGGTGCCCGGAGGCGGCACCGGCATCACCGACCCCAACTTCCACCTCGATGTCTACACCCTCGTGCAACCCGACCCCGAGCCCGTTCGCACCGTGCGCTTCAGGAACCAGTTCGGCAAGTGGGGGCTCAAGACGAGCTCGATCATCTGGCTGGGAGTTCCGACCGAGAAGCAGGCCTACTCGTAGTCCGCGTCCTCGCGGCCGACAGATCCAAAACGCCAGGCCCGGGAAGGCTCGAGCGCCCTCCGGGCCCGGCGAGGTACATCTGACTGTCCGGTCGGCCGACCGGGTCTCAGTGGTCGGTGGCCCCGTTCGTGCCGGCCGTGCCGGACGTGCCGGCTCCGACCACCTGGTTGAAGATGCCCCACTCGTCGAGCGGATCACCGATCACGTGAATCCCCTGGATCTTGCCGCTGGCCCGGTCCACCCGCTCGCTCACGTTGGTGGCGCCGAAGACGTTGGCGTACGGGTCCTCGAAGCTGAAGGCCGTATCCGCGAACCGTAGACCGCCGAACGGCTGGCCGGCCGTGTTGGTGACGTCCGTCCCATTGTCCAGGAAGTAGCGGTACCAGTAGGTTCCGATGTTCGACGAGGCGTGGTTGACGAAGGCGGTGTAGCCCGGCCAGTAGAAGGTCGGATCGACGCGGTCGAACGACCCCACCTTGCGCACCCAGCTCTGACCGCCGACGGTGACCGTGAAGCCGTCGCCCGGCTCGGCGCCGTTGGCCCCGGCCAGGACCTCGCCCCACACCTTCTTGAACGGCGGCGGCTCGGCGTCGGGCGAATCACCGGCGGTGCGCATGGTCCAGCCCACCAATCCCGGCTTGCAGGCGGTGATCCGGACCCACCCGTCGAAGGTCGCACCCGGATACGGGCTGATCCCCGGACCGAAGCGGAGCATCGCGCCGCGCGGCAGGCTGGCGACGCTGTAGTTCGTGATCACGTTGCCGTTGCGGTCGCGGTACTGGACGTTGACCTGCCCGATGTCCTGGCTCCCCGCGTTGAGCACACCCATCACCGTCTCGACGCCGATGTTGGTCGGCTCGTAGGTGAACTCCGGGTTGATCACCCGCAGCGCCGGCGAGTTGGACAGCATGCCGGATGCCATGCGGAACCGCCCGCCCAGGCGTAGGTTGTCGCCGGGGCCGGTGCCGTTCTGGAACAGGTCGGTCATCAGGAACTCGCCGAGGATCCCCTGGTCCGCGGTCACCACGATCAAGAAGTCGTCGTCGTAGTTGATCGAGCCGGTGAGGTACAGCGGCCAGGCGGCGTTCCAGAGCCGCAGGTCGAGCAGCGAGGCATAGGGCTGGAGCGTGGTCGACGTGGTGCCGAAAGTCACGCCGAGGCGCGAGAGCACCGTCACGCTGACCGACGCCGGGGTCGGGTTCGGGTTCTGCACCCAGAACAGCGGCGTGTTGCCGTTCAGGATGTCGAGCGGGCTCTGGTCCGAGGTCGGGAACGGCCCCATGTAGAGGATCTGCTTGCCACTCTGGCGGGCTTGAAGCTGCTGGAGCGACGAGGCACCGGGGTTGAACGGGTCCGGATCGGTCACGACGGGCCCGCCGAAGGCGCTGAGGTCGAACGACGGGGTGTGGTGGATCGTCTCGCCCACCAGGGCGACCCCGTTGGTCGACACGACACGGGCAGACCCGAGGCCGGCCGGCGTCCCGCCCGCGAGCGCCGACGCCGGGACGGTGGCGGACGCATCGCCCGCCAGGGTGACCGGCACGACACCCACGAGCACGCCACCCTGGTCGTAGAACTCCACATTGGCGGTCAGGGTCGCCGTCGGGTCCGGGTTGGTGACCTTGACCGAGCTCTTCATGCCGGAGAGCTCGACCGGCACCGGCGGGTTCCAGTAGAGACCCGGGGCGAACTTCTCCGTCGCCCGCTTGCCCGACAGATGGGTCGAGGAATGGACGAAGTTGTAGTCGGGGTAGGTGGTGAAGTTGTGCG
This sequence comes from uncultured Acidobacteriota bacterium, assembly GCA_963843755.1. GTDB lineage: Bacteria > Acidobacteriota > Thermoanaerobaculia > Multivoradales > DATKCC01 > CAWJLS01. The sequence continues at coordinate 341,889 of CAWJLS010000002.1, read as the reverse complement.
GCGGCCGGACGGTGATCCCGGACGGCTGGGGATCGATGATCGCGGCGCAGTAGTCGGGAACCGGCGTGATCGGGTCGATCTGGGCTTTCTGGACCGGCTGGATCGGCTGGTCTTGCAGGCCTTGGGCTCCGGCAGGAGCCGGCGCTCCGAGCAGCACGGCGCCTGCCAGGGCGACGCACAGAACGCTCGCCAGGCCGACGGGGTTGGGAGTCAGGGCTCGGTCTCTTCTCATGGCAGTCCTCCACGAATTGGAAGAAGGCGACAGAGGAGGACGGCGCACCCGCCCTCCAACCCGGTAAGCGAGAAGGAGGGCCGGAACCGATAAGCGCGAGCCGGGAAAGCCACTCTGCGGGTCCGTCTCAGTAAGTCATCAACCTACTGAACGGAGCGTGGACCATGAGCGGCAAGCAGACCCTCCCCTGGCTTCGACCCTCGACCCTTGCCCTGACGATCGGCATGCTGGTCGTCTTGGCCACCGCACCCGCGGCCCGGGCACGACCGGCAGGCGAGCAAGCGGCGAAGCCGAGTGCACAACCGTCGCTGAAACCGGAAAAGCTTTCCGACCTCCTGGAGGATGCGCGCCTCGACGGGCAGGGCGTCTTGCGGGAGACCCTCGAGACGGCGCAGTCGAAGAGCGGCGCGCTGTGGGACAAGGCCGTCGCGGACACGATCGGCAAGGACAAGACCTGGCAGGAGCCCGAAAAGGCCGCCTTCCGTGCCCAGTTGGTGAAGAGCTGGCTTCACGAGCTCGACGGAGCGCTCTCCGCCCTCGGCTTTCGGCTCGGCAGGAGCCGGCTGGCGATCAACGACCAGGCCGCGGGGAACACCGCGCTCTACGTCGCCTTGCACGCGCACGAAGACTCGGTTCTCGCAAGCCTGAGAGGCTGGGTGGGAGGCGAGGTACCCGAGCGACTCGCCGGCGTCGACCCGAGCGCACCAGGTGCGAAAGCCACGGGCACCAAGACGCTCTCCACCCTCGCAAACGACCTGGGGACCACGTTCGCGGCACGCTGGGCGGCCGCCACCAACGACATCGTGGCGAAGTACCGCGACGCGACCGGCGACAAGACCGCGCAGAAGATGTCGCCGAAGGACAAAGCAGCGGACAAGGCGGCGGGAGAGGGGGCGGGGCAGACGACGGGGACGCAGGCGGGGATGGACTCCGGCGACGGCAAAGACACGATGAAGAACCTCTCCGCCGAGGCTGCAGTACTGGAGGCGAGAAAAGAGAGATTCCAAACGCAAGCCGAAGAGGACTTCCTCCACGATCTGCAGAAGGACACCGGCTTCTCGCGCATCGTCCGGTGCCTCTACACGGGAGCGGCGGAGAAGCCCGCAGGCCTGACCTGTGCTCCGGGGCTTCTCGTCAATGCCGCCGACATCGCCGAGATCGTCGTGAGGGGGCTTCCGACGGACCGAGAGGTCGCGGTGACCGCGGTCTCTTCCGAGGACCAGGCTTCGATCTCGCCCGGGAGCGACCTCCGCTCCATGTTGGCTGTGGCGGACGGCTCGCTGTGCCCGAAGCTCGAGATGAAGAAGGCGGAAAAGAAGCTCTCCAGCATCACCGACCCCTCGTGTGACCAGGTCTCTCTTCCCGCCGGCGCCTCGGATGCGGCCTTCGTCTCGGTCTACAAGAACCGCAGAGTCTTCCCCAAGTACGGTTCCTTCATGGGTAGGCAGGGTGCCGCCCGCCCGGCCTTTGCCAAGCTCCGCCTAACGCCCCTGGCCGCGACCGGCTCCGGGACCGTTGCAGCGGACCGGAGACACCGTTTGAACCTCTCGATCCTGGTCTCGGGAGGAGCCTCCCAGGTCCTGGTGTGTGTGGCACCACGAGGTGCCTCCGACCAGAAAGCGCTCGCTCCGGCCTGCGCCTCCATCCCGGTCGGCTATCAGCGCTGGTCCGTCGAGACCGGGGGCTTCCTCGCCTTCTCGAAGATCACCGACCGGAAGATCATCAAACAGCCGGCGGAGGACCCATCGAAAGTCCAGATCTTGAAGGTCACGGACGACGGCAGCTACACACAGGAGACCGGGCTCTGGCTCTCCTTCGTTCCGAGAAACTACCCGGGGTACGGCCTGGGGCTCGGAGTCGTCTCGGACACTTCCCGCCCCGTATCGGTCTACTTCGGGCCGAGCCTGCGGCTGCGCACCTTCGGACACCGCGGTCTGGCGAGCCTCACCGGCGGGTTTGCTTTGCGCTCGGTCGAGCGATACCCGGGGCTCGACGACTGCCTGAAACACCGCAACGCTGTGACCTGCGGGGCAGGGTTCAGCCTGAGCGGAACGTCAGATGATCCCGACTCCGATCGCGTGCTCTCCTTGCCCGAGCAGAGCCCTCTGCTGACGGCGTCGCAGGAGTACCGCACCGGCTGGTTCGTGGCGATCCAGCTCGGCTTCAGCTTCGGTCCGATCCCGGGACCGCCGGACAGCGAATGACGGACGTCAGGCCTCGGACGTGGGCGATCGGCTGACCGCCGGGCCGGCATGGAGTCGGGGCGGGGACGGGAAGACCGTCCTCCGCCCCGCTCCCGGTCACGTGACCTTCTCTTCCAGCGCGGCCCAGCGCTCGTAGAGGCGCTCGACCTCGCGGCGGGCAGCGTCGAGCTCGAGCGTCCGCTCCTGGAGGGCCCGGGGGTCGGTGGCGACGGCCGGGTCGGCGACGGCCTCCTGGGCCGCTTCGAGTCGCTCCTCGGCCGCGAGGACGGCCTCTTCCATGCCGTCCCACTCGCGCTGCTCGTGGTAGGAGAGCTTCTTCGAGCCCGCCTTGCGGGCCGCCCGTTCGGCCCGGGCGGGCTTGGGCTCCCGGGCCTCGCCGCCCGCTTCGGGCCGGCGCTGCCGTGCCTCCAGCCACTGGGCGAGGTCGGCGTAGCGCTCGGGGGTGCCGCCGCCTTCGGGCAGGGCGAGGATCTCGGTCGAGACCCGGTCGAGCAGGAAGCGGTCGTGGGTGACCAGGACGAGCGCGCCTTTGAACTCGAGCAGGGTCTCTTCGAGCACGTCGAGGGTCGGGATGTCGAGGTCGTTGGTCGGTTCGTCGAGCACCAGCAGGTCGGCCGGGCGAAGCATCAGCCGGGCGAGGACGACGCGCGCCTTCTCGCCGCCGGAGAGCTGGCCGACGGGGCTGCGCAGCCGCTCGGGCGGGAACAGGAAGCGCCGCGCCCACGACGCGACGTGGAGGAACTGCCCCTGGAACTCGACGTGGTCCGTGCGCCGGCCGCCGAGGGTGAGGGTCTGCTCGAGGGTCAGCGCCGGGTCGAGGCTCTCCCGGTTCTGCTCGAAGTAGACGACCCGCAGGTCGTCCGCCTGCTGGATCGTGCCCTCGTCCGGCGGCAGCTCCCCCACCAGGATCCGCAGCAGGGTGGTCTTGCCGGAGCCGTTGCGGCCGACGATGCCGAGCCGCTTGCCGGGGGTGAGCAGGAGGTCGAGGTGCTCGAAGATCGTCCGCTCGCCCCCGCCCGGAAGGCCAGCGGGGCCGGTCCCGGACGGGAACCGCTTGGCCAGGCCGCGACCGACCCAGAGGCGCTTGGTCTTGCGCCCCGAACCGGTGAAGTCGATCCCGGCGGTGGCGCTCCGGCTCCGTGCCGTGGCGGCGTCGAGCTCCTCGAACAGCTCGTCAGCCGCGCCGAGCCGCGACTTCGACTTGCTGGTCCGGGCCTTGGCGCCGCGCCGGAGCCACGCCACCTCGCGCCGGGCCAGGTTGGCCAGGGTCGCCCGGTACGCCTCGTCCCGGCGCAACCGCTCGTCGCGGGCCTCCAGGAAGTCGGTGTAGCCGCCGTCGACCACGAACAGGCCCTCCGCGTACCGGCGGTCGAGCTCCAGGACGCGGCGGGCGACCGCCTCCAGGAAGTAGCGGTCGTGGCTCACCGCGACAAAGGCCTTGGCCTCCCGTCGCAACAGCTCTTCGAGCCAGACGATCGACTCGATGTCCAGGTGGTTGGTCGGCTCGTCCAGCAGCAGGACGTCCGGCTCCGGCGCCAGCTCGCGGGCGATCGCCAGGCGCTTGCGCCAGCCGCCGGAGAGGGTCTCCGTGCGCTCCCCCGGATCGCTGAAGCCGACCTTGCCCAGGGCGATGGCCAGGCGCCGCCGGCTCTCCCCCGCCTCGGCCGCCGGCAGCCCCTCGAGCGCCTCCTCGACCACCTGGGCGACCGTGCGGCCGGGGGCGAAGACCGGGTCCTGGGGCACGTAGCCGACCCGCAGGTGCTTGCGCAGCCGCACCTCACCGTCGTCCGGCTCGAGCTGCCCGGCGAGGACCCGCAGGAGGGTCGACTTGCCGGTGCCGTTCGGCCCGACGAGCCCGACGTGATCGCCCTCGTGGAGCGTGAACGACAGGCCGTCGAAGAGCGGCGCGCCGCCGAACCCCTTGGTCAGGCGATCGCAGTCGATGAGGGCGCGGGGAGGCATGGAAGGAGGGCGCTGCGACGGATGCGGCTGCCGGCGCCGGCCCGCCGCGAGCGGGCAGTATACGAGACCCTACGACCGGCCTGTGGCTCGCTCCTCAGTGCTCAGAACGTCTGCGAACACTCGGATCGGCATGATATACTTAATATAGATTTATCGTTTTACATGAATATTCGTGCGGACTTCTCCCGACAGCCCAAGGTGAACGTGTGTCTGACGCTGACGACCCCCGATCGACGATGTCTTCCCAGCTCAAGCTCATCCACGAGCTCAACCAGCTCTCGAGGGACGGTCGGAGCATCGTCCCACTCCTCGGTGCCGGCATCTCGATCGAGGCCGGCATCCCCTCGTTGGGAGCGCTCACCCGCTACCTGGCGAAGGTTCAGCTCTACATCCGGAAACGGCTGTACCGACCGAAGGAGGAGCTGGAGGAATCGGGCAAAGAAGCACGGGAGCCGAGCGAGTACATCCGAGACTTCGGCTGGCCCGACAGGAATCTGCTCGAAGCCGACCTGTGGATGTGGCTGGCCAATGGAGGCGCGGCAAAGAACCACTTCGGTGACCGGCGCCAGCGGTGGATGGACCGCCTGGTCCAGGGCGAGGTCCTGGAGCACTTCAAGCGGCTGGATCAACCCTTCGCCGAGAAGCTGGAGGCTCTCCAGAGGCACACCTCCTCCTTGGAAGCCGCGGGTGCCGCCTACGATGAGACGATTCCCGCCCTCCTGCGCCAGTCCTCCTGGGATCTCCGCGGCAATTACTGGAAGGGGCTGCTCTCCCACCTGACACGGGCCGACCCCGACTATGTAGACACCCTGTTCCAGCAACTCATACAGGGACGGCGTCCGGCCACCTCCCATCGGTACCTCGCGTTCCTCACCAGCGTCTTGCGGCTGAGAGTCTTCCTGACGACCAACTTCGACTCCCTCCTTGAGGACGCTCTCCGGATGGAGGGGTACCAACCCTCTGTCTACGAGGCGCTGGAGGGGTATCCCCTCCCACACCCCTCCCTCGTCCACAAGGGGCTCTCCGTGATCAAGCTCCACGGCGGAGCCTTCGGTCTCCTGGTGGGCGACCAGCTCGACCGCCCCCTCGACGAAGAGAGCAAAGCCCGCCTCCACGCCTACCTGCCCGACAAGCCGGTCTTGCTAGTCCTGGGGATGGGGGGCTGGGACCTCCGGGTGCTCGACCTGATGGAGCTGGTGATAGACAACGGTGGGGACCTGTTCTGGCTCCATTTCGAGACGCGCTTGCACGACCACGTCAAGAGACGCTTCCAGGTCAACGATGAAAACCCGACCAAGAGCAATCCCCGGTTCCACCACTGCCGCGTCCGGGATCCTGGGGCCTTCCTGAAGGAGCTGTTCTCTCGCAGAACGGAGGCGCACCCGGCAAGCCGACATCACTACCGGGCCTATGACCAACGCCCGATTCCCGAAGACGCGGGCACGGCCGATGGGTCGCCGCCCGACCCGTGCGAGGACGCCCCGATCCGGTTCTTCGTCGACCTCGCAGAAGACAGCTCCGACGAGAGTGGTTCCCGGCGCCTCGCGAAATTCGTCGCCGACAAGGCCGGCACCCACTCCCCGGTCTGGATCGATCTCGAGAGCAAGGCGACGCTGGACGACCTCGTCGCCGACATCACGGCCCAGCTCCGCCGCTACGACACCTCGCTCCCGCCGGCGATTCTCACCGTGGACACGACGGCCGACCAGAGGCAGGGAGGTGAGCAGACAAGGCCGGGCTTCGACAAGACGATCCGCCGTCTCTTCCACACGCTCCGCCGGGGACGTTACATCCTCGCGTTCGACGGCGTCGGATCGTTCGGCCGGCCGCCGTTGCAGCACCATGGGTTTCAGAGCGACCTGGAAACGGACGCCGAAGAACCGCAGCCAGGCGGGGCGGGCGGCGGCGACGAGGAGAACGTACCTGCGGGGACGGAATTCCTGCTGGAGCTGGTCTCCAAAGCCCATGACGAGCGCACCGCGCAGTCTGAAGACCGGACACTTCTGGCTACCGAGGGCTTGGGGCACTCGATCCTCGCCTTCAGTGTCGACCTCCAACGCCTGCGCAAACAGGACCTGGTCGAGGTACCGAGCTTCTGGGGGTACCTAAAGCAAAGAGTCCGTCCGCTCGAGGACCAGCAAGACGGCCGCTACCTGCTCTGCCCCAAGGACCTGGAGCAGCAGCCGGCCGAGGGGAAGACGAAGGGCAGATCCCTCCTGCGCTCCGCAGGTGTCGGCACCGAGCCGGACGCCCTCGTCATGCTCTGCGCGTTCCGACGCCGCAGGAGCTTCGTCGCCCTCCGCCGACTGCTCCCGAAGTACCTCGCCATGGCGAACGGTTCCGAACCGACGGCCGAACAGTCCGTCGAAGACTTTCTCACCCGGTGCGAATCCTCCGGATTCATGATCCGGGTCGAAGGCGGGTACTACTCCATCGCACGCCGCATCCGTAACGATCTCTACTTCCAGGCACAGAAACGGACCCTGAGCGAAGGGCTCCGTCAGGACTTGATCTCCTGCTCCACCCGCCTTGCGGGTCCGGAACAGCTCGAGACCCTGGACGAGTTGGTGACTCTCGCGGCGATCCATCAAGACATCGCTGAGTACTACCAAGAGCTCTACGCGGCCTCCCGCGAGGTCCCGGCCCTGCTCGAGCACTTCTACCATCGCGTGTCCTCAATTCGGTACCTGACCAAGCTGGACGCCTGGAGCCCGACGTTTGGAGGAAGGAAGCTCCAGGACCGGAAGGCACGGCGACTGGAGCGACTGTTCCCCCAGCCCGGGCTCGCTCGAGAACAGGGCTCCGAAGCCGACAGCGGGGCGAGCGACCTGGTGCCGGACGTGGGACTCCTCAAGGACAACGGCTCTCTGCACCGGGAAGCACTTCGCTTGATGCGCTGGCGGATGATTCGCGCGCTGCGAGGGACCTTCTGGCGTGAACGGGAAAAGCTGCTCGGCGAGGTGCCGGAGCTAACCCTGCTGAGCTGGGCCGAAGCGCTCCGGGAGAATGTCCGGCGCTTCATGGCGCGGACCGCCTTGCACCCCGAGGCGAAGGTGCGGGCAGAGCTGTTCGGGAAGGAGGAAGAGCCGGCGGACGGAGCGGCCCGGCTCGCGGCGAACATCCGGACGGTTCTCTGCGAGCTCTGGGACGATCTGGACCGGATCGAAGCCGACGTGCACGAGGCACGGCTCGACAGCGTGGGTGTGCTCACGGTGCGGGGGCCCGCGCTAGCTCGCCGGCTCGGGAAAGCCTCCCCCCGCCTCGCCGGCGAGCCATTGGAGAAGAGGCTCTCCTGGATCTTCTCGGAGAGAACCTGGGAAGTCCACCTGGGAGAGGACAACCGGAGACGGCGCTTCCCGCTCGTCGAGAGCCAGAAAATCCTCTTCCAACTCGCGAACACCTACCGCAAGACCGGCCACCGGAAACGCTCCAGGCAGCTTCTGCACGTGATGGACCGTCTCGTCAAGCTCGACTGGAGCAGGGCGGGCAAGAAATCCGACGAAGACTTCGCGAAGATCTACCCCAAGCTCCACCGAGCCGAGATCGCCCTCAACGACCTGTCCCCGTGGCAACTCCAGGTGGATCCGACCTATGACCTGAAGAAGCAGCAGACCGAGGGGGCAACTGCCGTACGGCTCTGCGATCGAGCGCTCGACATTCTCGAATGGGTCCAGGAGGAGGACCGGACGCTCCGCTCCTACCTCCACTCCCTCAAGGGACGCGGCCACTACCTCGGCTCCGAGTTCCGGCAGGCCTTTCGGGAGTTCGACCTGGCTCACGCGTCCCTCTCGGCAACCAAAGGCGAAGGGGCCCGGGAAGCGCGGGCCCAGGCGCACGCCGTCTCCTACCTGTGCCACGCCGAAGCGCTCATGCTTCGCGCCGACGAGAGGATCCTCGCCTGGTGCGGCCGAGCGCTATGTCACAAACCGCGGAAGGGCGGAGCGCCTCCGCGCGAGCTCCCACCCAAGCTGAAGAAGTGCCTGGTCTCCTGGAAGCTCACCGATCTCGCCGCTCTGGAACGCTGGGAACGGCGCCGGCTCGAGCGGTACCTGGAGGACGGCGAGCCGGAGCGCTTCGGCGACACCATCATCGCGGCCCGGCAGCGGCTGGCCAGCGCCTGGGACCTGCTCAAGCTCGCCCAGCGCCACCTGGACGATGCCCTACGCAACCTGGAGTGGAGCTCCTGGCTCGCCCAGCTCCGCGCACAGCTCCACGTTCAGCGGTTGTTGTTGCAGATCACGGGCGGCCTTCCCCAGGAACCAGAGCACCGGCGCCGGATCACCGGCGATCCTCCACACCACCCGCCGTCCGACTCCAGGCGGTCCACCAACCATCGAGGCCGCCAGATCGGCACCCTGCTCAACGACCTCCGGCTCGGCCTCCGGGCCATCCGCCAGGGCCTGGACATCATGTTGCCAGACGTCTCGGTCCGCGATCGCGCCACCCTGCTGAAGGACGCGAGGCTGCGCCAGTTCCTCCACCTGTGGTTGGAGCTGATGGTGTGCGGCGCGTACCTTACCCGCATGATCGGCACGGAATCCGGTCGCAATGGACAGCTCAGCATGGAGAGCCTGTGGCAGCGCTGGAGAGACCTCAACGATCTGGAAGCCTACGCGCGCCTGCACCGGGCGATCGGCGTCCAGACCTGGATCATGGGGAAAGAGGATTCTCTGCCGTCCTCGTCTGCTCCCTTGAACCACGGGTCGCCACAGCAGGGCGTCGTGAGCCACCCAGCGGGGGTTGCCGCGCGCGCCAGATGCCTCCGACTGATCCGGAAGTGCACCCGTCGGCGGGAAGGGTTGACCGAGGCACTGGTGGACCAGTTGTGCCAACGATAGGGTGCGCTCGCACTCCACGCTCGGCGCCCACGTCCTGAGCGGCGGCCCCGGTCGCTATGGGTGGGCGCCGCTCGCTTCCGGAGTCTCCACCGTCAGGCTGATGAAGAAGCGCAGGAAGTCGATGAACACCGGCCGGTAGATCTGGTTGTGCCCTTCGATGATCCGGTTGTCGACCTGGACCACCATGAACGGGATCAGGGGGTCGTAGCCGCTGTCGGCCAGGTGGCGGAGCACCGAGCCCGGGAAGTGGAGCTCCCAGCCCGGCGGCGGCTTGGGTGCGTCCGGGCCCGGGGACCACGGCACGTTCACCGTGCGCAGGTACTCCCTCATCCCCTCGTCCGTCAGGTCGGGCGGCAGGTAGGGGCATTGGCAGGCGTCGGCGGTGCCGTACTGTCCGTCGGCGGGCTGCGGGCCGTCGGCCTCGAGGCGGTGGGTGAAGAACGGCTTGTAGTGGCCGACGGCGATGCGGTTGGCGCGCCCCTGTGCCCGGTCCCGGTCCTGCTGGAAGATCGTCGCCAGGGAGCGCCCCAGGGGGAACGCGACCCCGGTGGCGTCGTCCCCTTCCGACGTGAGGATGGCGATGACCGGCCGCTGGTCGGAGAAGTAGGTCCGAGAGGTCGCGATCTCCCACAGCGGGTGGTAGAAGGCCGCCTCGAACGCCGGGTTGACCAGCACCACCAGATCGCCGAGGGTGCGCGGAGGAGCGCCCGTGCCCTCGGGATCGACCGAGCGCTCGATCAGGAGCTGGGAGACCGCCGAGTAGAGCAGCGCCCCGCCGAAGCTGTGGCCGACGTAGACCAGCCGCGTGTCGCTCCCCTCGCGCTTGCGCAGGTAGGTCCTGAGGCTGTCGAGGCGTAGCAGCAGCTCGGTCACGCCGCGGGCACCGACCCGCTGGGCGGTCGACTTGCGGCCGTAGAAGCTCGTCTCCTTGAGCACCGGCGCGGTGACCGACAGCCCGCGCCAGCCGACGTAGACGCCGGCGATCCTCCGCGGAGTGCGCCCCTCCATGGACGCGCTCGCCCGTTCCAGGTTGTCGAGGCGGCGGAGGGTCTCACGGAAGCAGGTGACGTTGGTGTCGCACACTTGTGCGTTGTGCTTCCAGCCGTGGATGAACACCACGATTAGGAGATCCTGCTTCGCCCCGACCTCGCTGAACCGGTCGATCACCCCCCACATCTGCTGGCGATCCCAGAACCAGCCCTGGTCGTCGAACTCGACGAACCCGAGCATGTACTGGTCCGTCTCCTCGATGAAGTTTTCGGCACAGCTCCGGACGTTCGACCGTGCGTCGCACGGCGTCAGGTCGGTCCGGTACTGGACGTTCTTCGTGCACGAGGTGGTGGCGAGGGCGAGGAGGACACACCACCCGACCCACCCCGACAGGGCGCTCCGGCTCCGCATGACTCACCTCCTGAAAGAATGGCAAGCATACACGAATACTGTTCCACGGAGGCCACGAAGGGCGAGCAGCGCTCCCGGACAGGTGAAACGCCGGGCGCTGGCCGGGGTCGGCGGTGCCTTCCAGAGGCCGGTGCTACTGGTCGCCGGTGCTCAGGGAGGGATCGATCACAACCTCGAGCGACGCCCCGTCGCCCAGCACGAAGCCGTTGTGGAAGACCACCCGATGGCCGGCGAGAAGCTCCATTGTTCCGCCCTAATAGATGGTGAAGTCAGGACCGACGTCGATGTCCTCGCACGCTTGACTGAAGACGTTCACGGTCAGCGCATCGGTCCACGATTCGTGCGACCGGTACGGACACTCGCTGAGCGCGAAGTCGATGCCCGTGGTCGTCGCGTTGAGGACCGCCGGCACCAGGGTCGCGCCGGCGAGGTCGCAGCCGTACTTGCACGGCAGGTTGTCGTAGACCTCGTCCTGGTAGATCGGCGGCTCCGGCACCACGTACTCGTCCTCGACCCGGACCACGTAGCTCCCCGGAAGGAGCCGATCGATCGAGAAGTGCCCCTGCGAGTCCAGCTTCTGGTCGGCGACGAGCTCACCGCCCGGAGTCTTGATCTGGGCCCACAGGTTGTTGGAGATCGGCAGCCCGCTCGCCACCGAGACCACGGACCCCTCGATCTTCCCCAGCCTATCGACCGTGAAGTCGATGCCGGTCACGTCGGTGGCGACGGGCACCGTCACCGGGTCGCCGACGGTCACGTCGCAGCCGGGGAGGCACGGGACGTCGTCCCAGACCTCGTCCAGCGAGTCGTAGCAGTCGGTCGAGACGAAATAGTCTCCGGGTGGGAGGAGCGAGATCTCGTAGGCACCGTCCAATGCGATCTGGCCAGAGCGCTGCACCGCTCCGTCGGCCGAACGGGCAGAGACTTTGGAGCACCCTGGATCGGGCTGACTGGTCGAGGTCACCGTGCCGCTGATCCGGCTCAGCTCGTCGAGGGCGAAGTCGATGCCCGACGTGGTCTTCCCTGAAGCGACCGTGACGGGCGTCCCCTGCGTCACGTCGCACACGGAGTCGGGACAACTCTCTCCGTCGTAGAGCTGATCCAGGTGTGTGTACGACTCCGTGGTGACAAAGTAGGTTCCGGCGAGAAGCCGGTCCGCCACGTAGCTTCCGTCCACGTCGATCATCGCCCCGCTCACCAGGGCACCGTCGCTCGACCAGATCCTCACCTCTCCGATCGGCTGTGGACCGCCCGGAGCACGGTCGACGACGTGCCCGCTGATCGAGCCGAGCGGATCGAGAGTGAAGTCGATCTCGCCGGTCACGCTCCCCGCGGTCACCGCGATCGGCGTCCAGTCGGAGGCCTCGCAACCGAGCTCGCAGGAGACCTCTTCGAAGACCTCGCGCGCATACGCCGGACGCCCGTAGAAGGAATCGGAAGCGCTCGCATCCGCATAGTAGGTCTCGTCGTCGAGCCCGATCGCCTGGAAGGCGCCGCTCTCGTCCGTGAGAACCCAACGGAGCGGCCACGTCTGGAGCGGGCTCGAGTAGATTCCGACCGGTACGTCCGCGATCGGTTCGCCGGAGAGTGCGTCGGTCGCCGTGCCCTCGATGCCTCCGGTCGGACCGATCGTCAGGGTCGTGGTCCCTTCGTCGCCGACGAATCCGCTCACCCGGACCAGGATCTCGTCCCCCGTGGTGACCGTCAGCACGAGCGACGTCTCGTTGGCCAGCGAGACCGCGCCGGCGTCGTCGCAGCCGAGCTCGGCTCCCCCGGCCGCCGGACAGCCGTCGAACAGGGCGAGCGCCGGGGTGTAGTCGGAGCCCGAGGTCGCGAACCGCACCAGGCCGTCCGCCGGTGCGACGTAGCGGAACCAGACGTCGGGCGACGTCGACGAGGAACCGCACGACGCGGAGCCATCGTTCGTCGCACCGACCGTACTGACCGCGAAGCTGCCGTTGCCGACCGCGGTGGAGGAAGAGCAGTCGTCGTTCGCGGGCGCCGCTTCCGCCTGCACCCGCGGGGCACCCAGCCTCGCCAGCCGGTCGAGCGTGCCATCGAGGCCTTCGAGCGTCTCCCGGAGCATCATCCACCCCTGGCGCCGGGCGGAATCCGTCATCGTGGTGCCGCCATGTAGGGCATCCTCATCCAGGCGGCTCGCGATCAGGAGAGCGTGTCGGATCTGTTGCCTCGGAAACCACCCGTCGGCGCCCTTTCCGGGTTCGCGGTCGAGCAGACGAGCGAGCCGGAACGAGACGTAGCGAAGCCGGGCCGAGTCCGGGACCGCCGCCGGCACGTCGATCCCGAGCTTGACGGCGACCTGTCCGGCCAGGTCGACGACGGTGGACTCCAGCGCCTCGCTCGAGACTGCAGACTCGGACGAGTACGCCGCACCCTGAACCAGGACGAGCGCGAGGAGAACCGTAGCGAAGCCGTGGATGAAACGCCTGGACCGCATGCTGAATCTTTCCGGGGAGTGCCTTCTAGTTCCTGTCACATTGAGAGCGCGGACATTCATTTTCCTCTTTCCGGCAATGAACCGCAACAAGCCCATAATAAACAAAAAAAGCCCCGGCGCCACGCGCCGAGGCCCTGTGCAATCAGTGTCGATTCAGGAAGTGCGCTACCGGCCCGGGGCAGAGCGGACTCTGGTCCCGGGCCGGGTCGTGCGACGCGCGTCAGGGGTTGACCAGGTCGACCCAGTTGCGCATCGCGCCGAGGCTGCAGCCGAACTTCTCGTGCCCCTTGCCCAGGTGCAGCGCTTCGATGATCTGCTCGCACGAGCAGCCGGCGGTGTCGTCGGTAGTGAACGAGGCCTGCGGCCCCTTGCCCTTCGGCGGCGTGGTGTCGAAGATGAAGTCGCCGTCGACCAGGGCGAAGCGGTTGACCCCGAGGCTGTCGGTCGGCACCCCTTCGGGGATGACCGTGTCCGGGCAGACGTCGACGTCGTCCAGGACGCCGTCACCGTCACTGTCGACCACGACCACCACGGTGACCGTGTCGGTCGCCGGATCGGCCACCCGCGAGTTGTTCGAGAACAGCTCGCTGGTCGTGTTGAGGAAGGTCCCGCCGCTCGCCGACCCCGGCACCTGGAGCGTCACGGTGAAGCTGCACGAGCCGCCCGGCAGCAGGCTGCCTTCGCTCAGTTGGAGCAACGTGGTGCCGTCGAAGGTCGACCCCGCGCCGCAGACGTCCTCGAGCGGCAGGCCGACCGCCGTGAGACCCGGGATCACCGCCGAGAGGTCGTCGGTGAACCGCAGGTGCGAGATCGAGTCGCTGGCGGCCAGGTTCTCGATGTGGAAGGTCAGGGTGACGGTGCCGCCCGGCGACGTGTCGCCGCCGAAGCTCTTGGTGAAGTTGATGAAGTCGATGTGCAGGGTGTCGCTCGCCGAGGGGCCGTAGACCGTGGCGCCGCCGACGGTGCCGGTGACCGCGCTGGTGGTGTTGACGACCTCGGCGCCGAGCTCGACCGACGACGGCACCGCCAGGGTGACGTCGAAGGTGCACGACCCACCCGCCGGCAGACTGCCGCCGGTGAGCGACAGGACGCTCGTGCCGCTCACCTGCGAGCCAACCCCGCAGACGTCGCTGACCGTCCCGCTGACGCTCGTCAGGCCGGAGAGGGCGGCGCCCAGGTCGTCGGTGAACGCGATGTCGGACACCGCGTCGGTCGCGCTCGAGTTGGCGACCGAGAACCGCAGGGTCACCATGCCGCCCGGGGCGACCGGATCGTCGACGAACTCCTTGGTCATGGTCAGGAACTGGCTGTCGACCGTCAATACGTCGGTGGCGTTGTCGAACAGCACCAGGCTACCGTCGATCGTGGCGCGGAAGCCGCTCGTCCGGTTGGTGTAGGTCCCGTCCTCCGCGGAGGCCGGAACGTCGAGCGTCACGTCGAACGAGCACGACGTCCCGGAGGGCAGGCTGCCCCCCTGGAAGATCAGGTTGGTGTTACCGCTCGTCCCGCTGAGCGACGAGCCGGTGCCGCAGACGTCGGTGAGCGGCAGGCCGGTCGCGGCCAGCCCGGACAGGGCGTCGCTCAGCTTGTCCTGGAAGAAGATGTCGGTCGCGTCCGCCACCGGGTTGACGTTGGCGATCGTGAATCGGAGCGTCACCGTACCTCCCGGCAGCGCCGGATCGTCGACGAACTCCTTGCTCAGGGTCAGGCCGGCGATCTCGAGGTCGTCGGACGCGGCATTCTCCATCGTCGGCACGCCGAGCACGTCCGCGACGACGGTCGAGGTCACGTTCGGGTGGCTGCCGGCGGTCGCCGTCGACGGCACCTGGAGGGTGACGTCGAACGAACAGCTCTCGCCGGGGGCCAGGCTGCCGCCCGAGAACGACAGGGTGCTGGTGCCGCTGATCTCGGAGCCGGCACCGCAGACGTCGGTGAGCGGCAGGCCGGTGGCAACCAGCCCGGACAGGGTGGCGTCCAGGTCGTCGGTGAAGGCGATGCCGGTCGCGTCACCCGGAGCGTTCTCGTCGTGGGTGAGGGTGAACCGCAGGGTCACCGTGCCGCCCGGGGCCACCGGGTCGTCGGTGAACTCCTTGGTCAGCGCCGGCGCCGCGACGACCTGGAGATCGTCGGTCGCCGCCCCGCCGGTCACCGTCTGGCCGTTGACCGTCGCGCTGATCGTGCCGGTGGTATTGGTGTAAGTCCCGGTCGCCGTACCGACCGCCACGTCCAGAGTGATCGAGAACGTGCACGACTCGCCCGGCTCGAGGCTGGCGTTCGACACGGTCAGATTGGCCGGGTTGCTGCTCCCCTGGGTGTTGACCAGGGGGCTGAAGGTGGCGGTCGAGCCGACACCGCAGAAGTCGCTCCCCGGGGTCGCCGACGCGGTCGGCATGCTGGTGTCGAAGACGTCCTGGAACGAGATGTCGGTCGCCGGGAAGGTCTGGCTGGTGTTGGTGATGGTGAGCTCGAGGGTCGTCGAGCCTCCCGCACCGACCGGGTTGTCGAGGAAGGTCTTGGTCAGGATCGGCACCGGCGCCACCGAGAGGATGTCGGACGCCGGGCTGCCGGTGGTCGCCCGGCCGCCGAGATCGCCGGTGACCTGGCTGGTGGTGTTCTGGTAGGTGCCGGCGCTCGCCCCGGCCGGAACCTGGAGCGTGACGCTGAAGGTGCAACTGCCCTCGGCGCCGAGGTTTCCCCCGGTCAGGCTGAGGACGCTGGTCCCGGACAGGCTGGAGCCCGCGCCGCACGGGTTGGACAGCGGCGTGCTGATCGCCGTCAGCCCGCTCAGGGTCGCGTCGAGGTCGTCGGTGAAGGCGACCGAGGTCGCCGACGAGCTCCGATCCAGGTTGTAGAGGGTGAACGACAGGGTCACCGTGCTGCCCGGGGGCACCGGGTCGTCGACGAACGACTTGGTCAGCGCCAGGCGGTCGGCCGTCACCGTCAGCACGGCCGCGGCCTTGCCGCTCGAGCGGGGCGCGCCGAACTGTGGGCTGGTCGACAGATCGCCCGACGTGTTGCCGAGAGAACCGACCGAGTTGCCGAGCACGTCGACCGACACCGTGCAGGCCGCTCCGGCGGCGACCGTCGCGAGATTGAACGCCGCGGGACCGAGGGAGATCGTGTCGCCGCCCGCCGGCGCGGTCAGCGTGCTGCTGGTGCAGTCGGTCGTCGCGTTGGACGGGCTCGCCACCACCATGCCGCTCGGCAGGGTGTCCGTGAAGATCATGTTGTACGCGGCGTTGGCGTCCGCCGTGTTGTCGATCGTGAAGGTCAAGGTGCTGCGTCCACCAAAGGCGACCGAGCTGGGCGAGAACGACTTGGAGAAGCCGGGCCGATCGGTCGCCACGGTGAGGTTGGCCGTGGCACTCCCGCTGTTGCCGGCGTCGGACGTCAGGTCGCCCGAAACGTTCGTGTAGGTGCCCGCCGCCGAAGCGGTCACGTCGACCGTGACCGAGCAGCTCCTCGACGCACCGACGGCGCCGCCGGAGAGCGAGATGGAGCTCCCCCCGTCGGTCGCGGTCACCGTGCCGAAGCAGGAGCTCTGGACGTTCGCCGGTGAGGCGATGGTCACCCCGGCGGGCAGGGCGTCCGTGAACGCCAGATCGCGGACGCCCACCGCGGTCCCGTTCGAAATGGCGAACGAGAGCGTGCTGACGCTACCGGGTCCGATCGTGGATGGGGAGAACGACTTGCTGAAGCTCGGCGCCTGCGCGACGGCCGAGCCGGCCACGAGCAACAGCATCAGGCCGGTCAGAAGGATCGTTCGACGGAGACGCGTGGTCGAAGCGAGGGGGAGATTCGCCATGGTGCCCTCCGGAGGGTTGAAATGTCGCAGAGACAAACGCTCTACAAGGTCTTCCAGTCGAGCATCCAACAACAGAACGGCTACCGCTTCCGGCAAAGAAGCCGTCGCAGTGATTGCCGTAAATCTGCAAAAGCCAAGGACGCAATAATACCACAAACCCCTGAAAACACAAGGACTCACGTAAATACGCACAGGAGCTGAACAGGTCAGATGTGAAAATTAGTCAAAAATGGCTATATTGCTCACTACAACGAAAACGGGGCAGCCGGCCTCGCGGCCGACCGCCCCGTCCGGAACCTTGGTGCCCGCTCCCTCCGGGCACCGCCCCGCCGCCTACCGAGGCAGCTTGCGCCCCGGCGTCCAGGGCGCGCCGGCGGCCTCCATGTCCGCCTCGAGACCGGCGAGGTCGGTCTCGACGAGCGTCCGGAGGCGCCCCTCGAGATCGTCGAGCTGCCCGCTGGCGACCTCGATGCTCCGGCGCTGGGTCTCGGTCGGTCCGCTGGTCGTGTACCAGAGCCCGCCGACCACCCGGCCGACCCGCTCACCGATCGTCGGCACGCTCGGCTCGTTGAGCTCCCCGCGCACCGGGTCCCACTGCAGCTCGAGGGCGATGTCGGCCAGCCGGAGCTGGAGGTCGCGCGCCCGGGTCATCAGCTCCGGCGTCGCCGCCGGCGTGTCGACCAGCGCCTTGCGGACGAGCTCCAGCCGCTTGCCGGTGTCGTCGACCACCTCGGAGGCCGCGGAGACCCGCCGCTGGAGATCCTCGACCCGGCGCTCGAAGGCGACCACGACGCCGCGGTCCGCCGGCGGCAGGGTCCCCTTGCCGAGGGCGTCGACCGCGAAGCTCTGGGGCTCGCCCAGCGGCTCCAGCTTGCCGTCTTTCATCCGCCCGAGCTGGACCGTGTAGCTGCCCGGGGCGACCAGCGGCCCGGCCGGCGGCTGGGACCAGAGCGACACCTCGCCGGTCTCGAGCCGGGTCGGGTCGGACGACGGATAGCGCAGGTTCCAGGCGACCCGGTGGAAGCCCTTGCCCGCCTCCCCGGAGACCCGCTGGACGACATGGCCCGCGGCGTCGGTGACGGTGAGGACGATCTGGGACTCGTCGGCGCGGGCCTCTTCGCGCAGCGCCTCGTAGCCGGGGAACGGCACGTCCTTGCCCTGCTTGCGCAGCTCCGCCTCCTCGGCGGTCCGTGCGGCCTTCGGCGTCTTGGTGTCGTCGCGCAGGTAGTAGGTGAAGACCGCCCCGAACGGCGGGTTGGGCGCGGTGTAGAAGGACGCCCCCTGGTAGCCCTTGCCGCGCACCCTGAGCTCGGTCGACGGCACGTAGAGCTCGGCGTCGCGAACCGGGAAGAGGTGGGCCGCCTCGCCTAGCACCTTCACGTTCACCTGGCGTAGCGGCGCCAGGTCGTCGAGGACGAAGAACCCGCGGCCGAAGGAGGCGCCCACCAGGTCGTCCGCCTGGGCCTGGACCGCCAGGTCGCGAAACGCCACGCGGGGCACGCCGCCCGAGAGCCGCAGCCAGTGGGCGCCACCGTCGGTCGTGAGCTCGATGCCGTACTCGGCCCCCAGGAACAGCAGATCGGGGTCCTTCGGATCCTCGGCCAGAGCCCAGAGGATCTGCCGGTCGGGCAGGTCGCCCTTGATCGAGTGCCAGCTCCGGCCCCGGTCGGTGCTCTTCATCAGGTAGGGCTGGTAGTCGCCCGTCTTGTGATTGTCGAGCACGGCGTAGACCGTGTCCGCGTCGTGGCGCGAGGCGACGAGGTCGTTGACGAAGTAGCCGTCCGGTACCCCGGGGAGGCTCTCCACCTTGCGCCAGGTCCCACCGCCGTCCTCGGTCACCTGGATCAGGCCGTCGTCGGTGCCGAGGTAGAGCAGCCCTTCGACCACCGGCGACTCGGTGAGCGCGGTGCTGGTGGCGAACACCGACATGGCGCCGGTGTCGTAGAGCGCGGTGGTGCCGGGCACCGCACCGTCCATCGGCAGCTCGTAGCGGTTCTCACCCCGGGTGAGGTCGCCGCTCAGGGCGGTCCACGAGTTGCCGCGGTCGTCGCTCCGCCAGAGCCGCTGGGAGGCGATGTAGACCCGCGCCGGGTCGTGGGGGCTGATCATCAGCGGCGCGTCCCAGTTCCAGCGCTCGGGGGGATCGTCCGGGCCCGGCATCGGCTTGACGTCGAGCGCCTCGCCGGTCTTGCGGTCGTAGCGCAGGATGTTGCCGCCCTGCCAGGTGACGTACAGGATGTCCGGGTTCCCCGGCTCGATGTCGCAGTCGTAGCCGTCCGCGCCGAACGGGAAGCTCCAGTCGCGGTTGGTGATGCCGTGGATCGACGAGGTCGCCGTCGGTCCGTAGATCGTGCCATTGTCCTGGGTGCCGCCGACCACGTGGTAGAACGGCTGGTCGTCGTCGAGCGCCAGCTTGTAGATCTGGGTCACCGGCAGGTTGGAGACGAAGCTCCAGGTGGTGCCGCCGTTCCAGCTCTCGTACAGGCCGCCGTCACAGCCGGCGACCAGGTACCCGGGATCGTCCGCGACGAACGCCAGCGCGTGGTTGTCGCTGTGCTTGTACTGCTCGCCCAGCTCGTGGAAGCTCTTGCCGCCGTCGTCGCTGACGTGGATCCAGACGTCCATCTGGTAGATCCGGTCGAAGACGTGGGGTGAGGCGTAGATCTCCTGGTAGTAGTGGGGGCCGGTGCCGCCGCTGGTGTAGCCGCTCTGCTTGACCCAGCTCTCGCCCCGGTCGGACGAGCGGTAGAAGCCTTTCTGATCCTCACTCGCCTCGACCGAGGCGTAGACCACCCTCGGATCGATCGGCGAGACCGCCAGACCGATCTTGCCCAGGTCCCCCGACGGCAGGCCGGTCGAGAGCTCACGCCAGGTGGCGCCGCCGTCGGTCGTCTTGTAGATCCCCGACTCCGGCCCGCCGGCCAGCAGCGCCCAGATGGTCCGGCGCCGCTGGTAGGCCGCCGCGTAGAGGGTGTCCGGGTCGGACGGGTCCATCTCCAGGTCGGTGACGCCGGTCTTCGGGCTGATCACCAGCGACTCGGTCCAGGTGGCGCCGCCGTCGGTCGTCTTGTAGACACCGCGCTGGCCGCCCTCGCTCCACAGCGGTCCCTCCGAGGCGACGAAGACGGTGTTCGAGTCCCGCGGGTCGACGACGATCTTGCCGATGTGCTCCGAGGATTCGAGCCCCATGTTCTTCCAGGTCTTGCCGCCGTCGAGGCTGCGGTAGACGCCGTCACCGTAGCCGACGTGGCGCCCGCTGACGTTCTCGCCGGTGCCGACCCAGATCGTGTCGTGGTGGTTGGGGTCGATCGTCACGCAGCCGATCGAGTACGAGCCCTGGCCGTCGAAGATGGGGGTCCAGGTGGTGCCCTTGTCGGTGGTCTTCCAGACGCCGCCCGAGCCGACCGCGACGTACCAGGTGTCGCGGTCCGCCGGATCGATCGCGATGTCCGCGATCCGTCCCGAGGCGAGCGACGGTCCGATGTTGCGGAGCGTCAGCCCGGCGAAGGTGTCGGCAGTCATCTGCGCCGTCTCGGCCGCGGCGGCAGCCCCCTCGTGCGCCTTCTGACCCTTCGCGCCCATCCGGGCGGGCGCTGCGAAGGCCACCCCGGCCAGGAGTGCGAGCACCGCCGTCGCACAGCCGATCCACACCGTCTTCGACAGCTCTGTCTTCATACCGTCTCCCCGATCTTTTCGGTTGTCGTCGAACCCGGCGTCCAGGGGTGTCCAGGACGCGGTTGCTTCGGGCTGGAAGGGGTCGCCCGCGGGAGCGCCCCGCCTCCGGCATGCTAGCAGGGCGCATCAGAACGGAACGGTTCCGTATACTTGAAAGAACCGGCCGATCGGAGAGATCACAAGGCACGACCGTGATCGGCACGCTCGGAGAGACCGGCGGGATCAGCCTGGCGCGGGAGCGGGTCGACGGCCCGTGAGCGTTCGTCCGGTATGCTCTTGGTCAGGCGTCGCCTGAGAAACGAACCCTGGAAGGGAGATCGACGAGATGAAGAGGATGTTGAGCTTGCTGGGCGTTCTCGTGTTCGCCTTGGTTGCGACCTATGTCACGGCCGCCCCCAAGCAGGAAGTCCCCGGAGACGTGATGATCAACGCCGCGGCCAGCAAGAAGCCGGGCGTGGCGTTCCCCCACGGCAAGCACGCCACCGAGCTGGTCAAGAGTTGCGACACCTGCCATCACCAGAACCCGGGCCTGACGGCCGACACGGCCGAGGGCGTCAAGGCGTGCTCCGAGTGCCACCTGAAGCCGGCCAAGGCCGACGTCCCGGACATGGCCCAGATGAGCATGAAGAAGAACCCCTTCCACATGGTCTGCATCAACTGCCACCGGCAGGAGAAGAAGGGGCCGACCTCCTGCAACGACTGCCACGTCAAGACGTAACGCACACGAGCTAGAATCGGAGGCGCGGCCCGGCCCTCTCCGGACCGACCCGGGCGCCGTGGCCGCGCTTCCGATGCCCCGCCCCCGAACCCAGCAGTCCCCGCCACCGGCCCTGCCCCGGGCCTTCCGGCCCCTCCTGGCCCCGACCCGCGCCGAATCGATCCGGCGCCAGGAGTCAGGGCTGATCCTGCTCAACCTCACCGTGCTCGCCGGCCTCTCCGGCCTGCACGTCCTGTTCTCCCCAGCGCTCGGCGCCCCGTCGCGCCTGTTCTTCGCCGTCGTCTTCGGCCGCTTCGCCATGCAGGTGCTCGAGCTGCTCGGTCTCCACCTGATACCCGAATCGCTCGCCGAGCGCCTGCTGCCGGCCTACGCCCACACCACCATCTGGCTCAACGTCGGCTTCGCCTTCCTGATCGCCTGGCTGGCCCATTTCGAGGACAGCCACTACGTCGCCCTGATGGTGATCCCGGTGATCGCCGCCGCCTTCCGCTACCGCTGGAGCGGCATCACCCTGGTGGTGGCCGCGGCGGTCACCCTCACCTTCCTCCAGGTCTGGCTCTACTACCAGGGGCGCGGCGCCGTGCGCCTCTCGGAGTACTTCGAGGCCACCAACGTGATGCTGATCTACGTGGTGGTGGCGGTGATCGTGTCGTTTCTCGCCCGCCAGGTGCGGAGCGAGCAGGCGGCGCTCCGGCGCAACCTGGAGGAGCTCGAGCGCACCCGCGACCGGCTGGTCCAGGAGGAGAAGCTGGCGGCCGTCGGCCGGCTGGCGAGCTCGGTCGCCCACGAGATCCGCAACCCGGTGAGCCTGATCGTCAGCTCGCTCCAACTCGCCCGCGAGGGGCGCGGCACCCTGGCGGCCGACGAGCTCGAGGAGATCGTCGCCGGGGAGGCCGCCAGGCTCGAGAAGCTGACCTCGGACTTCCTCCTCTCCGCGCGCCAGCGCCCGCCCGAGCGGCGCCCGACGGTGCTGGCCGACAGCCTCGAGTACGTGGCGAGCCTGGCCCGCGACCGGGCGACGGCGGCCGGGATCACCCTCGCCGTCGCCTGCCCGGCGGACCTCCGCGCCTCGGTCGACGCCTTCCAGATCCACCAGGCGCTGCTCAACCTGGTGCTCAACGCCGTCGACGCTTTCGCCCTGGAGTCGGCCCAGATGCCGGCGGATGCGCCCGATCGCACCCCGGATCGAGGCCGGGCCCCGACCGCCGCCCGGCGCGGGACGGTAACCCTCGCCGCCGCACCCGCCGCACCCGCCGCTCCTACTAGACCCGTCGGGTCCAACGAGCCCGCGCACAGCGCCGGCGTCCTGCTGACGGTCACGGACGACGGCCCGGCGATCCCGGAGGGTCTCGCCGTGCGCATCTTCGAGCCCTTCTTCACCACCAAGGAGACGGGCACCGGCCTCGGGCTGACCATCGCCCGGAACGTCGCCCGCGCCCACGGCGGAGACCTGGAGCTGGCCGTCAACCGCCCCGGCCGGGTGTGCCTGGAGATCGCCCTCCCCGACTGCCTCCTGCCGGCCGCCGCCCCGCCCCCGGACGTTCCGGCTACCCCGTCGCCCCTCTCCTCGACGCCCGCTTGACTGCCCCCGCCCGCTCATGTCCCGCCTGTTGATCGTCGACGACCAAGCGCCCATGCGGCGGGTGCTCTCCTCCGTGCTCGAGGAGGACGGCCACGAGGTGGTCGCCGCCGGCGGAGTGGCCGAGGCGCGCCGCGCCCTGGCGACCGGCCTCTTCGACCTGGTGATCACCGACCAGAAGATGCCCGACGGCGAAGGGCTCGACCTGCTGGAGAAGGTCCACGAGACCGATCCGGTGCTGCCGGTCGTGGTCCTGACCGCCTTCGCCACCGTCGAGCTGGCGGTCGACGCCATGCGCCGCGGAGCGTTCGACTTCATCACCAAGCCGTTCGTCCCCACCCAGGTGCGCTCGGTGGTTGCCCGGGCGACCGAGCGGGTCGAGCTGCTGCGCGAGAACGCCCGGCTGCGGCGCGAGGTCCGCGACCAGGCCACCGCCGAGATGGTCGGTGCCAGCGGCGCCCTCGCCGGGGTGCGCGACCTGATCGAGCGGGTCGGCCCGACCGACGCCACCGTCCTGGTGACCGGCGAGACCGGCACCGGCAAGGAGCTGGTCGCCCGGGCGGTCCACTCCGCCAGCCCGCGGCGCCAGCGGCCGTTCGTCGCGGTCAACTGCGCCGCCTTCGCCGAGACCCTGCTCGACAGCGAGCTGTTCGGCCACGAGAAGGGCGCGTTCACCGGCGCCGACCGCTCCCGCCCGGGGGTCTTCGAGGCCGCCCACCGGGGCACCCTCTTCCTGGACGAGGCCGGCGAGATGCCGCTCGCCCTCCAGGCCAAGCTGCTGCGCGTGCTGATGGACGGCTCCGTCGTCCGGGTCGGCTCCACCGAGCCGCGGACGGTCGACGTGCGGATCGTCGTCGCCACCCACCGGGACCTCGAGCAGCGGGTCCGTGACGGCACCTTCCGCCAGGATCTCTACTACCGGATCGCGGTGGTGCCGATCCACGTGCCGCCCCTGCGCGAGCGCCCGGAGGACGTGCCGCCGCTGGTCGAGCACTTCCTCCGCCAGGTGGCGAAGGAGCTCAAGGTCCGGCCGCGCACCGTGACGCCGGAGGCCCTGGCCCGCCTGACCCGCTATCCGCTCCCCGGCAACGCCCGCGAGCTGCGCAACCTGGTAGAGCGGGCGACGATCCTCGCCCGCGGCGAGACGATCGGCGTCGACGACCTGCCCGACCTCCTGGCCGGCACCCCACTCGCCGAAGACACTGGACGCGCTGAAGCCGGCGGAGCCCGCGGCGCCGGCGCCCTCGACCCGGTCGAACGGCTGGTCGGCGCCCTGCCCGAACGCGTCGACCTGCGCGAGCTCCTGGAGCGGATCGAGCGCCGCCTGCTCGAGCAGATGCTGGCCGAGGCCGACGGCGTCCAGGCGGAGGCGGCCCGGCGGCTCGGCATCTCGCGGAGCGACATGTCGTACAAGGTCCGCCGGCTGGGGCTCGACCGACCGAAGACCGGCGACGTATGAGATCTGCGACAGGCACCCCCCGGCGCGTTCGAAGATTTTGACGGCCGGCGCCGGGCCGCCGCCTGGCGATCTAGCCAACCGTCTGATTCCATTCGACTTCCAGGCACCCCTCCCCGGTGGCATCGGGCTTGCGGAACACCCCTTCCGACAGCGGACATCCCGTCCGCCCGACGAACCTCGAAGAACCGCAACACGCTGGAGGTAGATTCGATGTCGAAGTCCTGGAAGTCCCTCGTCTCCCTGGCCACCGTGATCGCTCTCGTCCTGCTCGCGGTGCCGAGCGGCGCGTTCGCCGCCAAGCCCGCTCCGGGCAAGACCCTCGACAACCTGCAGGCCGCCTTCAACGGCGAGTCGAACGCCCACGCCCGCTACCTCGCCTTCGCCACGAAGGCCGACGAAGAGGGCTACGGCAAGGCCGCGAGCCTGTTCCGGGCCGCCGCCCGCGCCGAAGAGATCCACGCCGCCAACCACGCCCGGGTGATCAAGGCGATGGGGGTCCAGCCGAAGGCGACCATCGAGACGCCCGACGTCAAGACCACCGCCGAGAACCTCCAGGCGGCGATCGCCGGCGAGTCCTACGAGCGCGACACCATGTACCCGGAGTTCCTGGCCACCGCGCGCAACGAGCGCAACGCCGCCGCCATCGAGACCTTCAACTACGCCAAGAG
Source organism: uncultured Acidobacteriota bacterium (assembly GCA_963843755.1). Lineage (GTDB taxonomy): Bacteria > Acidobacteriota > Thermoanaerobaculia > Multivoradales > DATKCC01 > CAWJLS01. The sequence continues at coordinate 316,890 of CAWJLS010000002.1, read as the reverse complement.
CGCCGAGGCGGAGCACGCCATGCTCTACCAGCAGGCGCTCGACAACCTGGACTCCATGCGCGGCGAAGGTCAGACCTACTACGTCTGCTCCGTCTGCGGGTACACCACCACCAACCTCGACTTCGCCAAGTGCATCTCCTGCTTCAGCCCGAAGGAGAAGTACGAAGCCGTCGCGTGAGGACAAAGGAGCCGCACCATGATCGCCCTGCCGCCGATCCCCGCGTGGGATGCCCTCCACCCGCTCGTCGTCCACTTCCCCGTCGCCCTGCTGCTGGTGGCGCCGGTGTTCATCCTGCTCGGCCTCGTGCTCGACCCGAAGCGGGGCCGCGGCCTGCTCGTCGGCGCCCTCGTGCTGATGGTCCTGGGCACGGTCGCGTCCTGGGTCGCGGTCGGGACCGGTGAGGCCGCCGGCCGCCTGGCCGAGCGCACGCCGACGGTCAACGCCATTCTGGAGCAGCACGAAGAGCTGGCCGAGACGGTGCGGCTGGTCTTCACCGCCCTGACCGCCATCTTCGCCGCCGTCCTGTTCGTGCCGACGATGCTCCGGCGCCAGCTCGGCCGCGCCGCCAGCGCGTCGCTCCTGGTGGTCTACCTGGCGTTCTACGCCGTCGGCGCGCTGCTGCTGGCCAACACCGCCCACAACGGCGGCCGCCTGGTCCACGAGCAGGGGGTCCACGCCCTCATGCCGGCGACCCCGCCAGCCCAACAGGAGGCGTGGCTGGCGGGCGGCGAGACCGGGGACGACGACTGATCGGCGCCTGATCAGCGTCTGATCAGGGCCGCGAGCGTCGGGGTGAGCAGGAGCGTGGCGGCCAGCGCTCCGAGCAGCCCGCCGATGACGGTCACGGCAAACGGTTGGAACAGGCTGGAGCCGGCGGTGATCCCGATCGCCGCCGGCACCAGGGCCGCCACCGTCGTCGCCGTGGTCAGCACGATCGGCCGCAGGCGTACCGACGCGGCCTCGAGCAGTGCTGCGGCCGGGCCGACGGTTCCCTCCGCCACGTCAGGATCCCCCGTGGCGCCGTCGGCGCGGCCCCTTTTTTCGACCCGGTGGGAGAAATCGAGCAGCACGATCGAGTTGTTGACCGCCACGCCGATCAGGGTCATCGCCCCCATCGCCACCGAGACGTCCAGCCCCCGCCCGGTCACCGCCAGGGCGATCACCCCCCCGGCCAGCGCGAGGGGGACCGAGCCCAGGATCACCAGCGGCTCGAGCCACGACCCGAACTGCAGCACCAGGATCAGGTAGATCAGCAGGGCGGCGCCGCCGACCGCGAACAGCAGCTCCTCGCCGGTGCCGAGCAGCACCTGGTACTGGCCGGTGAAGGCGAGGCTCGTCCCGGGCGGCCGGTCGAGGGTCCGGAAGCGCTTGCCGAGCCGCCCCACCAGGGCCGGAATGCTGCCGTCGACCTCGGCCACCAGGGTGATCTCGCGCTGGCCGTCGAGCCGGGTCACCGCCGCCGGCGTCGGCCGGAGCCGGACCGTCGCCAGGCGTTCCAGGGGAACCACCTCACCGCTCGCCAGCGGCACCGGGAGACGGCCGAGGGTCTCCGGCGTCCAGTCCTCGCTCCCGGCGGTGGCGGAGCCCGGCGCGGCGAGCCGGAGCCAGACCCCGACGGTGTCGCGCCGGCGCACGATCCGGGTCGCCTCGACCCCGCGGCGGGACGCTTCGAGGGCGGCCAGCACCGCGGCCGGCTCGGTACCGGCGCGGGCGAGCGCCCGCCGGTCGAGGCGGACGTCGACCTCGGTCGAGCGCACCTTGGTGTTGTTGACCACGCCGGCGACCGCCGGGTCCGCCGCCATCACCTGCTCGACCCGCCCGGCCAGCCCGGTGAGCGCCTCCAGATCCTCCCCGTAGACGGTCACGCCGAACAGCGCCGGCAGGCCGGAGAAGCTCTCGTCGATCTTCTCCTGGGTCGGCTGGTGGTAGAGGAAGACCGCCCCGTCGATCGCCTGGAACGAGCGCCGGAGCGACGCCGTGATCTCGTCGGCCGAGCGCCGGCGCACCCCGCGGGGGGCGAGCTTGATCAGCAGCTCCCCCCGGTCCACCCCCTCGATCTGGACGCCAGTCTCGGGCGAGCCGGTCCGCCGGTAGACCGCCGTCACCCCGGGCTCGGCGAGGGCCGTGCGGTCGAGGTTCCGGCCGACCCGGTCGCTCTCGGCCAGCGACGTGCCGGGCGGCAGCACGTACTCGATGAGGAGCGCCCCCTCGTCGATCGGCGGCAGCACCGAGACCGGCACCAGGAAGGCCGCGCCGGCCGCCACGGCCAGGACCACCAGCGCCGCGCCGATCACCACGCCCGGACGGCGCAGGCAGACCCGCAGGACCCGCGCGAGGGCCCGATCGAGTAAGGCGAGCAGGCGCCGCCCCGGCGCCTGCCGCCGGCGCCCCGTCACCCCCGCGTCGTCCGCGGCCCCGCTGCCGTCCCCGACCCCCGCCTCTTCGCCCCCGTCGCCCCCACCTCCGTCACCGCCTCCCCGTGTCCCCCGCAGCCGCCCGCGGCCGTAGAGGGCGGGCACCAGGGTCAGGGAGAGCACCAGGGAGACCAGCAGCGCGGCGCTCACGGTCAGCCCGAACGGCCGCAGGAAGATCCCGGCGATGCCGCCGACGATCGCCAACGGCAGGAAGGCGGCGACGGTGGTCAGGGTGCCGGTCGCGTCGGGGACGGCGATCTCGGCGGCACCCGCGACCGCGGCCCGCCGTCGCCCCTCCGGGGTCTCGTCCGGCGCTCCGGGGCCGGCGCCCTGACCGTGCCGCTCGATCGACTCGCCGACGACGATGGCGTCGTCGACGACCATGCCGACGGCCAGTGCCAGGGCGGTCATGGTCACCAGGTCGAAGCCGAGGCCGGCGACCCGCAGGACCGCCAGGGTGGCGAGCAGGGTGATCGGGATCGTCGCCGCGACGATCAGCGTCGGCCGGAGCGCGCCGAGGAAGACGTAGAGCACGACCACCGCCAGCAGCGCGCCGAGCCCGACGTCGAGGAGGATCTCGTCCCGGGCGTCGCGGAGGATCTCCGACTGGTCGTAGACCTTGCGCACCGTCGTCCCCGGTGGCAGCAGGCCGGAGAGATCCTCGAGCGCCCGGTCGACGGCCGCCACCACCTGGCCGGCGCCGGCCCCAGGCTGCTTGCGCACGACCAGCGCCACCGCCGGCCGATCGTCGCCGCGGACCGCGTCGTGGCGGGGAGCGTAGCCGGCATGGACGTCGGCGATCGCCGTCAGCGGCACCGCCTCGCCGCCACCCGCCGGCAGGGTGACGGCGCGCAGGTCGTCGAGGTCGCGCAGCCGGGCGTCCCCCCGCACCACCGCCTCCCGCCCCGAGCGGGAAAGCAGGCCAGCGACGCTCCCCGTGTTCTGGCGGTCGAGCAGGGCGGCGACGCCGTCGACCGTCAGGTGGAGACGGGCCAGTGCCGCCGGCGACAGGTCGACCCAGAACGCCCGGCGCTCCCCCCCGAACACGTTCACCGAGGCGACCCCATCGATCCCCTGGAGCCGGCTCGCCAGGTCGTGGCGGACGGCGGTCGCGAGCGCCACCGGATCGACCGGCCGGTCGCCGCCGTAGAGGACGTAGGCGGAGACCTCCTCGAGGGTCGTGCCGAGGGTTTCGAGCGCCGGCTCGGCCGCCGGCGGCAGGCTCCCCCGGAGGCGATCGAGGGCCGAACGGACGAGCTGGCGGGCGTCGTCCACGTCGGTCCCCCAGGCCAGCTCCACAGTGACCTGGGAGATCCCTTCGGCCGAGGTCGACTGGACCCTCCGGACCCGCGGGAGGCCGCGCATGGCGTCCTCGATCGGCCGGGTGATCAGGAGCTCCACGTCCTCGGGCGCCGCCCCCTGGAGATGGGTGACCACGTTGACCACCGGCACGTCGAGGCGGGGGAAAAGGTCGACCGGCAAGTGGAGGGCCGCGTCCAGGCCGAGCAGGCAGACGGCGGCGACGACGATGGCGGTCACCAGGGGGCGGCCGGTGATCCAATCGAGGAGCGCGCGCATCCTAGTCCGGCACCCGGTAGGTGGCGCCGAAGTCCCGGAACAGGAGCTCGTAGGCCCCCTCGGAGACCACCTCGGTGCCGGCGTCGAGCCCCGAGGTCACCTCCACCCAGCCGTCCGCCGCGAGGCCGGTGGTGACCCCCCGCCGCTCGTAGCGCGTCTCCTCTCCTCCGCTGCCGGCCGGCCCCGGCACGAAGACGAACGGGCGGTCCTGCTCGTCCCGGGCGACGGCGCCCTCGGGGACCGCCACGGCGCCGGCTTGGACCGCCAGCCGCACCGTGCCGCTGACCGACTCGCCCGGCCCCAGGCCGGAGACCGCTGACCCGCCGTCGATCCAGACCGTGACGGCGCCCGTCGGGCTACGGTCCGGCAGCACCCGGACGATCCGGCCTCCCACCCGGTCCGGTCCGCCCGGTCCGCCCGATCCGTCCGGTCCGCCAGAAGCCTCACCGTCCGAGCCCCCACCGTCCGGATCGTCGAAGACCACCGGCGCGCCCTCGAGACACGAGCCCTGGCGAGAGGCGCCGCCGGGCGGCCCGGCGCAGGACGAGATCCCGGGTGGCAGATGGAGCGAGGCGACCACGCGCAGGCTGGTGGCGTCGACGATCCGGGCCAGATCCTCCCCGGCCGCCACGTCCTGGCCGACCGATACCCGCCGCCCGGTGAAGGTGCCGCCGGCCGGGGCGCGCAGGGCGAGGGCGCTGCCCTCCGCGGCCAGTTCCTGGCGGGCGGCCGCCAGATCCTGCCGCACGCCGGCCAGGTCGCCCTCGGCGGCCAGCAGCTCGTCGCGGCGGACGAGCTGTTCGGCGAGCGCCTGGCGCCGGAGCTCCACCGTCTTCCCCGCCGCCCGGGCCCGCTTCTCGAGCGCCGCCACCTTCTCCTGGAGCGCCGCCCGCCGTCGCGCCGCCGCCGGCCCGCCGAGGCGGAAGAGGAGGTCGCCCCGGTGCACCGCGGCACCGTCGTCCGCCTCCACCGCCACGATCCGGCCCGCCTGGAGGGCGACCACGGTGACCGCCTGCCGGCTGACGGCGGTGCCGAACCAGGGCAGCGTCTCCGCGAAGTCGCGGCGCTCGGCGCGGACGGTGGGCAGGGGAGCCGGTCGTGCCTGGGCCGTGCCCCGTCCGGAGCGAGCGCCGTCAGCCGGCTCCGCTCCGGAGCAGCCGGCCAGCAGGAGGACCGGCGCCAGGACGCCCATCAGCGCCCCGGCCAGCGCCCGCCGCCGCCGGGCCGCCCGGCTCATCGCGCCGCCTCCGGTGCCGCGGCCTCGCCGGGCGCGGCGACCTCACTGAACAGCACGCGGCCGGACGCGATCTCGAGCGCCACCGCCAGGTCGGCCAACCGCCCGTCGAGGTCGAGGCGCGCCAGCCGGCCGGCCGCGCGCTCGGCCGTGGCGCCCAGGGCGTCGAACCGGTCCGCCGTCCCCCGGGTCGCCGCGCGATGGGCCAGACGCGCCCGCCGGGCCTGCACCGCCCCGCTCGTCTCGGCGACCGCCAGGCGCCGGCGAACCCCGTCGATCTCCGCGACGATCCGCACCACCTCGGCGCGGGCATCGGCCAGGCGCGCCGCGTAGTCGTCGAACAGCTCCTGGCGGGTCGCCCGGGCGACGGCGATCGCCCCCTGGTTGCGGTCGAACAGCGGCAGCTCGATCCGCACCCCGCCGCCGGCGGTCTCGACCCCCTCCGGGTCGCGCCCGGCGTCGAGACCGATCCCGATCCTCGGAAAGCGGGAGCGGACGGCCGCCCGCTGGGTCGCGTCCTGGCTGGCGTAGCCGGCGCGCAGAGCCGCCAGGTCGAGGCGCCGGTCGGCCAGTTCCGAGACCAGGTCGTCCACCGGCGGCAGAGGGCGGGAGCGGAGCACCGTGAGGCGCGCGTCGAAGCCTCTCTCGACCTCGACCGGATGCTCCTCGTCCAGTGCCGCCGGCAGGCCGAGCGCCCGATCGAGGGCGATACGCTCCCGCACCCGGGCCGTGTGCTCCTCGGCCACTCGCGACCGCGCCGCGTCGAGGGCGAGGCGGGCGGCGTCCAGGTCCGGACCGGTCCGCACTCCCAGGGCCACCGCGCGGCGGGTCGCCTCGACCGTCTCCCGGGCCGCGGACGCGGCCTGTCGCGCCGCTTCCAGCCGGCGTTCGGCCAGGGCCAGCCGCTGGAGGTGGAGCTTCGCCCCTTCGGCCACCTGCCACTCCTGCCAGGCGACGTCGAGGTCGACCGCGTGGGCGTGCTCCCGGGCGGCGTCGAGACGCGCGCCACGGGCGATCAGCGCGGAGAGGTTCCAGTCGAGCCCGAGATCGAAGCCGGTGATCGTGTCGCCGGTTCCCGAGCCCACCGGCCATCCGACGGAGGCCGAAAGCTCAGGGTTCGGCAGGATTCCGGCTCGTAGCAGCTCGGCCGCCGCGATCCCCCGCCGGTCGCGCGCCGCCCGTAGCGCCGGGTTGGCGACCACGGCGACGATCGCCGCCTCGTCGGCGGACAGACCGTCGCGCTCGTCGAACGGAATGGGCGGGAGCAGCGGATGGACGGCGACCGGCGCGCGCACGCGGATCTGGGCCCGGATCGGGGCCCGGATCTGGGTCAGATCGGGCGGCGCGAGGGCGGCGTCGACCGAGGCCGCCGTCAGCGGCTCCGCCGGCGGACCGGCACAGCCGGCGGTAGCCAGCAGGAGCACCAGGGCGGTACCGCCGCGCAGACGCCTCGGTCTCATTCCACCGAGTCTACTCCCCGCGCTCCTCCGTCAAGGCGGAGCGATCGTCCCGGCGGATGGGCGCGGGAAAGCGAGCGTCAGCGGTCGCCGGACGGGTGGACCGCCGTCGTGGCGTGGCCCTGGCCGCCCGTCCCGGACGCCTTCTCCTCCTTGAACGGATGCGGGGTGTCGACCTGGCCGTCGCCGAGCACCTCGAGGTCTCCCGACTCGACCATCGCCTTGAACGGCGGGTGATCCAGCGTGGCGACAGTCACCTGGCCCTCCTTCAACGGACCGAGGTGGAGGGTCTTCCCCTGGGGCAGAGGAACACGAATCGGCTTGTGGGTCGTGTTGCGGATCTCTTTCATGTCACGCTCTCCTGATCGTTGATCCACGAGGCGCGAAACCGACCTCGGCGCCACGCTACGGGGTCCCGTCGCTCTCTACAATACCTCGCCGGGTGGGCGAACGCCGCGACCGCCGCGCAGGGACCCGCGCTTGACAGTCCAAAGAAATCCGTCTATAAGTATCGTCCCATGTTCGGCACGACGCCACGTCACGCGAACCCCGCCGAGGCCTGCGCCTGTATCTGTCGCACGTCCACGGTCTCCGTGCGGGAACCCGTGATCGCCGCGTAACGCCGGCGCCCTTCCGCAGCACCCGCACCGGAGCCTCCGGAGCGGGTCTCACAGTCCTTCCTCGACACCGTCCGCTCCCGAGTCCTCCCGCCGGTCCGGCAGGGCGCATGGAGTGTGTCTCGGCAATGAATGGGCCCACCGACGGGCCCGGACGAGGAATGGACCATGGATCACCGAACCCGCGTATACGACGACATCACGGAGCTCCTGCCCAGCGAGGAGAACCCCTCGCCGATGGTGCGGCTCAACCGGCTGAGCCCGGCGCCCGAAACCTTTCCCCTGTTTGCCAAGCTGGAATGGATGAACCCGTTCGGCTCAGTGAAGGACCGGGCGGCCTCCTTCCTGCTGCGCGACCTCGAAGAGCGGGGTGAGCTCACTCCCCCCCGATCGAACGGAGCGAACGGCCCCCGGCCGCGCGGCATCGTCGAGCCGACCTCCGGCAACACCGGCATCAGCCTGGCGACCCTGGCGAGCGCCCGCGGCTACCCGATGCTCGCCGTGGTGCCGAACAAGGTGCCGCTCGAGAAGAAGGTGCTGCTCAAGTTCGCCGGCGCCGAGCTCGAGGTGGTCAACGACGACCTCTGCCCGTCGCCGGGCATGGGCGACGGCTCGATCAACCTGGCCAAGACCTACGCCAAGGCCCAGCGGGACCGCTGGACCATGCCCAACCAGTACGAGAACGAGGCCAACGTCCGGGCGCACGTGGAGACCACCGGGCCGGAGATCTGGCGCCAGACCGGCGGCCGGGTCACCCACGTCTTCCTCTCCCTCGGCACCTGCGGCACGGTGACCGGCCTCGGGCGCTTCCTCAAGGAGAAGAACCCGGAGATCCGGATCCACGCCGTCCAGCCGACCGAGGGCCACGACGTGCCCGGCCTGCGCAACGTCCGCCAGCTCGAGGTCTCGAAGCTGTTCGACCCGTCGCTGATCGACGAGATCCACGAGATCGACTACGAGATCGCCTACACCCGGGCGGTCGAGCTGGCCCGCACCGAAGGGCTGCTCGCCGGCCCGAGCGCCGGGCTGATCCACGAGGGCGCCCGCCGGGTGGTCGAGCGAGGCGGCACCGGCCTGGGCGTCCTGCTCTTCCCCGACAACGTCTTCAAGTACACGTCCAACCTGATCAAGCACATCCCCGCCCTCGCCGAGGGCACCACACCCCCCAACCAGAGCCAGGCCGAACCGGCCTACCAGACCAACCAGGCCCCACAGGCCACCCCCACGAACCCCGGAGGAGAACGATGAGCGAGTACGCACACCCCGAAGTCCTGGTCTCGACCGACTGGGTCCAGCAGCACCTGGACGACCCGAACGTCAAGCTGGTCGAGATCGACGTCGACACCCAGGCCTACGCCGCCGGCCACGTGCCCGGCGCGGTCGGCTTCAACTGGCAGACCCAGCTCCAGGACTCCGTCCGGCGCGACATCGCGTCCAAGGGCGAGATCGAGCGCCTGCTCGGCGAGGCCGGCATCACGCCCGACGACACGATCGTGGTCTACGGCGACAACAACAACTGGTTCGCCGCCTACGGCTTCTGGCTGCTCAAGCTCTACGGCCACGAGGACGTGCGGCTGATGGACGGCGGCCGGGTCAAGTGGCTGAACGAGGACGACAAGGAGCTGACCGCCGACCTCCCCACGGTCACGCCGACCACCTACCAGGTCGGGGCCGAGCACCCCGAGCTGCGGGCCAAGGTCGCCGACATCCTGAAGATCGTCGAGGCGGGCGACCACAACCTGGTCGACGTGCGCAGCCCGGACGAGTTCACCGGCAAGGTGATCGCCCCGCCCGGCATGAGCGAGACCGCCCAGCGCGGCGGCCACATCCCGGGGGCGAAGAACATCCCCTGGTCGAGCGCCGTGGGGGAGAACGGCACCTTCAAGAGCGCCGACGACCTCCAGCACATCTACCAGAACGGCCAGGGCATCGACCCGGGCCGCCCGACCGTCGCCTATTGCCGCATCGGCGAGCGCTCGAGCCACACCTGGTTCGTGCTCAAGTACCTGCTCGGGATCGACGACGTGCGCAATTACGACGGGAGCTGGACCGAGTACGGGAACCTGATCGGGCAGCCGATCGAGCGGTAGATCGTTCGGATCGGCCCCCGCCGGGGGATGCCGCGTGGCCGCACCGGCAAACCTCTCGGCGGAGGCCGGTTCAGGCCCTACGCCCTCGGCGCCGGCAGCTTGCCGGTGGCGCCGAGGAACCAGCGCAGGTAGCGGTGGAACGGATCCGGCTGGACGAACATCATCGGGCAGCCGCCGGCGAGCACGGTGAGCCCGTCGCGCCCTCCCTCCTCCACCGCCGCCTCGCTGACGCTCCCGGGCCCGATCCCCCGGTGCATCCAGACCCGTGGGATACCCAGCTCCCGGCACTGGCGCACGATGTCGCCCGTCCCCGCCGGCGGCCATACTGCGGAGAATCCGACCCCGGGAGGCCCCCCATGCCTGCGCCCTGTTCGAAACCAGCCTTCGGCGCCAGCGGCCTCGCCCTCGGGGCGCGAACCGAGATCGAGTGCATCGCGTGGGTGCCCGGGAAGGGACGGACCCAGGAGACGCCGAGGCGCCATCCTTGAGGTAAAGAGTAAAGAGTGCTACGTTCCAGTCGAGGATTTCGAATGCCGAACCAGAGCAGACTCTCATCCAAGGGCCAGGTCACGATTCCGGTGGAGATCCGGAAGAAGCTTCGTCTCGAGCCCGGAGACACGGTGATCTACGAGATCGAGGACGATCGTGCGGTCCTCCGCCGTGCCGAGCCGTTCGACATCGCGTACCATGCCGCGCTGACAGAGACTCTCGACGAATGGGCCTCACCGGAAGACGAAGAGGCCTTTCGTGATCTGTGATGTCGGCGACGTCGCCGTCGTGCCGTTCCCGTTCTCAGAGCGGGAAGGCAGCAAACGCCGGCCGGCCCTCGTGCTCAGCGTCCGGACGTTCAACCAGTCGGGTCACACGATCCTCGCAATGATCACGACCAAGACGCACACGCCGTGGCCCGGGGATCAACCGATCGAGGACCTCGGGTCGGCGGGACTGCCAAGCCCGTGCATCGTGCGCATGAAGCTCTTTACCCTGGACAACCGTCTCGTTCTCAGGAAGGCCGGACGACTGTCCGAGGAGGATCTGAGCGGAGTCCGGGCTCACCTCGGACAGCATCTCCTCCCAGATCTTCGCTGAGCAGGCCGAAGTCGAAGGCGGCAACCGCCCGCTCCCCCGGAAGGTGGATCATTCACCCGGGACGTCGGCCGGCTCGCGCCGCGCCCGCCGCCGGTTCCGCACCGTACGGATCGCCTGGAGGGCGGTCTCCCGGGCGTCGCCGATCAGGGTGTAGGGGAGGCCGATCGAGGTGGCGCCGCCCAGGGTCAGCGGGATCATGCCGCAGATGGTGGTCAGCGCGGTCATCATGATCGGCCGGAAGCGGCGCTCGGAGGCCAAGAGGATCGCTTCGTGGTCCCGTGAACGGGCGGCTTGATGTCGAGCTCCTGTATACTCGCTCTTTCTACTTGACAGACCAAACACCCCGCCCCACGCAGCCGATACTTGGCACGTCGACGTTCACATGACGAGACACCCGACCACCGACTCGCCCGTCCTTTGGACTCAACTGCGCCGGATTTTCTCGCTCGCCCGCCCGTACTTCGGTCGCCTCGCGCTCTGCTTGGTCTTGATCCTGATCGCGACCGGCGTCCAGTTGATTCTCCCGCTCGGCGTCCGGAAGCTCTTCGACCAAATGCTGGTGAGCGGGGAACCCTCGCTCATCCACCTGGTCGCTGGCGGGCTGCTCCTGCTCTTCGTGGTGCGCTCTCTACTCTCCTTCTTCGGTCAACTCCTCCTCCAGGTCACCGGCGACCGGATCATCGTCGAGCTCCGCGAGCGCCTCTTCGAGCACTTTCACACCCTCAGCCTCGGGTTTCACGACGATCAACGCGTGGGCAATCTCCTATCGCGCCTGACAAACGACGTAGCGACAATCCGCAACGTCGTCACCAACTCCATCGTCAGCCTCGTGATGAACCTGTTTCAGCTCGTGGGAGCTGCTTCGATCATGATGGCGATGAACTGGCGGCTCGGGCTGATCGTCCTCGCGGTCGGCCCCCTGACAACGATCGTCACGAGGCTCTTCGGCCCGGTTTTCCAACGCCTGTCAGTTCGGATCCAGGATGAGCTGGCGCACGCCACGACCGTCGCACAGGAGTCGCTGGCCGCCATCCAGGTCACGAAGGCGTTCGCTCGAGGACTGCACGAAACCGAGCGTTTCGGGGAATCGATGGCTCGCTTTCTCCGAGCAGCGATCGAGGCGAGAAGGGTCGACTCCTTCTTCAATGCCCTGGTCAGCTTCTTGACCTCGTCGTCGACGATCGCAATCTTCTGGTTCGGAGGCCTGGAGGTGGTCGACCGCAGATTGACCGCCGGCGCACTGGTGGCGTTCCTGCTCTATTCACAGAACATCAGCCAGAGCATCGCCGGCCTGGCTCAGCACTACTCCGGGTTCAGCCAGGCGGCCGGTGCCTCGCAAAGGGTCTTCGAGATCCTCGACATCGAACCGGAGGTGCAGGAGCGACCCGGAGCCACATCCTTCAATGCAGAAACGGCAACGGTGGTGTTCGAAGACGTCGGATTCAGTTACCGTACTGGGGCTCGGGTCCTCCGGAACGTCTCCTTGCGCGCCAACCCCGGCGAGACCATTGCGTTGGTGGGACCCAGCGGTGCAGGCAAGTCGACCTTGTTGAAGCTGATCCCCCGCTTCTACGACGTCACGGAGGGTGCGGTCCTCATCAACGGTCGTGATGTGCGCGATTACACGGTGAGCTCACTCAGGAACTCGGTGGCCATCGTGTCGCAGGAGGTCTTCCTGTTCGGCACGACGGTGCGCGAGAACATCCGGTACGGTCGATTGGACGCCACGGACGAGGAGGTCGAGGCAGCCGCTCGAGCGGCCAACGCTCACGAGTTCATCGAGGGTCTCGCCGACGGCTACGAAACACAGGTCGGCGAGCGGGGAGTCCGTCTCAGCGGCGGCCAACGACAACGCGTTTCGATCGCGAGGGCGCTCCTCAAGAATGCACCCATTCTGATCCTGGACGAAGCGACGTCGTCCGTGGACTCGCCATCCGAAGCGCTCATCCAGGAGGCGATCAATCGTCTCAAGGCTGACCGGACGACCTTCGTCATCGCGCACCGTCAGCTCACGGTTCATCACGCCGACCAGATGATTGTGCTCGTCGACGGCGAGATCGTCGAACGTGGCACCCATGAATCACTCACCGCACATGCGAGCACCTATCAGAAGATGCTCACACAGACCCGAGCCGAGCCACAGCCGGCCTGAGGAACCCACCGAGAACGGAGGACTTGACCGGTCAGACCGTCGTCGCGACCGCCGACATCTCGGTGGTTCGCACCGGGCGATCCTCCAAGGGCCAACCGGGGATCAGCTCATCCAGCATGAAGGATGAGCCGCATCGAGCTCGGAGACGGTGGGCGACCATCGCGATTCCCGAGCTACCGGTTCCGAAGTCGCAACTGATCCGGCTGAGCGACTCGCCCGGAAACGCCAGCCCCGCCTCGCGGTCGAGGCGATAGAGCAGACAACCGGCAAGCAGCTTGCGGGTGGTCTCGATTGCGAGCTCGTTCCATCGCGGAAACCGAGCCATGTCCAGGTACATGTCTCCCAGGCCGGCCAGACCAAAGAAGTAGCCCGGGAAGATGGCGTATTTCCGATCACAGTCGATGTGGATGACGTCGAGGCTGTTGCCATACCTCTCCTCGCCCGTCGCATGCCAGTAGCGCAGGAGCACCCTGCCGATACCCGAGCTGCCCCAACGCCAATAGGGCGTGTAGGCCGGAGACTCTTCGGTCGCGAGCCAGGTCAGCCCGCCGTCAGGATTGCGACTCCCTCGATCCGCGACCCATTCGAGACCCTGGCGTCCCACGTTCAGAAGCTCCTCCCTCCCGGAGGCCAATGACAGATAGAGGAGGAACAAGCTGATCCCAGCCGTGCCGTGAGCCAGAGAGGCCACGGCACCGTCCTGGGACTCCCAGAAACAGCGCCCTTTCTTCTCTTCGTCGATCCTGCGCGTCTCGAGCAGAAACGCTCCGGCATCCCGCGCCGCGTCGAGATGGGCCTCGTCCTGGGTAGTGAGGAAGAACCTGAGCTGAGCCATCCCCCACCCAGCGACCCCGTAGAAGAGATCCGGGGACCTCCACAACAGATGGTGATCCCGCGTCTTCTCCAGCATCTCGTGCGCCTCGTCTTCGAGACCCATCTCGAGCAAGGCCCAGGCGATGCCGGCGAGACCGACATAGAGGCCCGGAGAGTACGCCTCTCGCTGAACCTTCCGTGCACGGATCCAATCGAGCACCTCTTGATCCACCCTTCCCCGAATCCGATGCGCGACATAGGCGACGCCGCAAGCTCCGTATCCCACGCTGAGGGGATTGGTGTCGAAGACCGCAGGATCCGCGGGATACAACCGATCCTCGCGTTCGAAGTCCGCGACCGAATCGTTGTATCTCAGGATCTCCTCGGTCAGCTGGTCGAGGTCGACCTCGTCGAGCTCCTGGGAGCCGACCGACGGTGGCGCCGGCTCGAAGTCGCCTTCGAGTACTTCGATGATCTCCTCCGGTCGCGGCCGGCGGTCACCGTCCGGACCAAGGAGACGCCGGATCAACTCGGCGATGCCCTCGGGCAGAGCGAAATCCTCTTGGAAGGCTCTGAGGTGTCGTTCGTAGCCCGTTCGGTCGAGCACGAGAAACGCGTTCATGGGGAACAAGCCCGCCATCAAGAGTCCGCCGAGGGCATAATAGTCGTCCTCCCGCCGGGCCATCCCCCGGTCCATGGCCTCGTCGGGGGTGAAGCCTGGGGTGAAGAGATGAGTCGGTACGTCCACCCCCTCCTCGTACGCGCCCTCGAAATCGATCAGGCGCAGGTCTTCCCCTTCCTCGTCGAGCACCAGCACGTTGAGGAACGAGAGGTCACTGAAAATGATGTGACGCTCGTGCAACTCCCGGATCATCTTCGTCAGTTTGAGGAAAATCGAGCGGTAGATGCGGAAGAACCTGCGGCTGTACTCGGCGTCTGCACGAGTGCGTAGCGCCAGGCTCAGCCCCGTGAGATACCCGCGGAGATTGATGCTGTCCTCGAAGTACTCCTCGACCAGATAGGCATGCTCCCAGTCGAAGAAGAAGTCGAGCGGCTTCGGCGCCATTCCCGTATCGGAGATCACCTCGAGCAGCCTCTGCTCCTTTTTCAACAGGCGGATCGCATCGAGCCCACGAACCGAGATATTGGTGAACGGCCGCGCTTCCTTGATCACAACCCGCTTCGAGGTTTCGCGATCGAGAGCCAGGTACACACCCCCCGGATTGGTGAATGACAAGACCGACTGGACCTCGTAGCGCCCGTCCTTGAGCGTTCCGGCCTCCCCCTGGTCCTCCTCGAGCGCCCCCGGCTGAAGGAATGGATCCTCCATCCCGTCGGGCAGCCTGAAGTAAGGCGTCCGGTCGTCGTCGACGTAGCCTCCCTGACCATCGTTGATGACATAGACCGGCTTTCCATCGACATCGGCGCGCTTGATGGGCAGGATGCCCCCATACCGGTAGTGGACGACGCGGCTGTCCCGATATCGACGGTCTGAAAGAACGTGCGGCCCCTGATACCCGATCAGAGCCTTGTAGAGCATCTCGAGGATCTCGCCGCACTGTTCGGTATCGGCGGGATAGGCCGTCAGGAACTTGCCCGCCGAGCCCCGGTTCCATCGCTTGCCATTGATCAGCAGCAGCAGCGTGCGATCGGCCACGAACTTGAAGGGAACGCCCACCTCGGTCAGGACTCTGGCAGCGGTCACCAGAATCGCCGGCGCATTCCCCAACGTTGCCGACAGGTGGATCTTCCATCCCTGGGGCCGCAGGACCGCCCCGGGCCAGGAGCAGTCGAACCACACGTTGCGGTGCGCGAGCTGCCAGGATTCAGGCAGGACGCGAGACAGGGGCTCATGGAAGTCTCTGCGCGCCGGCGAATACCGCGACAAGGGCTCATAGTACTCGCGGTCAGCGATCAGAAACGGTAGCTTCTCCTCAACTAGCATCCGGCCTCCGATTCACAGAGGGAGGAACGCCCGTGCGCGCCCCTCGGCCAGCCTGCTTGCCGAGACTGTCGCCGACGGCAACCTGCACACGACGTCAATTTCTATATCTTTTATCGAAAAACTCTTCTATTACATCCTTTGGCCAGTCCACCTTGCCCACCCACCCCGGCATGAGAGCCCATCGAGATCCGGCCGGCCCTCACACCATCCCAGCAGGTCTCCAGGGGCCGCTCCACCCCGGCCTCTTGGCCGCGGTGGAGCGGCGAATGGCCTCCGTCAGACCGCGACGAAGATCTCCTGCGCACTGCAGCCCGACACGCTGCTCGTGGAGCAGGCGCAGCCGACCCAGCTCGAGGAGCTGCCGGCGACGACGGTGTCCGACTGCGCTGTGGTGGCGAGCTTCTGAAGATCGAGGATACGGTCCATCGCACTTCTCCCTTCTTCCTACGACTGACAGAGTTAGCGCAACCTCCATGCTTCTACAGTATGCATGAAGGCTAGCACTGACGAGAACGTAGAAGTATCTTACATGCAGATCGCCCCCTGTCAAGAGACCTATCGCACGCCCGGCATGGCCCAGCCCTGTAGCAGACGCTCAATTTCCTGCGTATACTGTTCCCTCGTGGCCCGGCGCATCCTGGCGCTGACCGAAGGGGGAGATCATGCCGCTTCACGACCTTGAGCAACACCGCAGCCACCTGCCTGCCCTCTCGTGGGTTTCTCTGGTCTTCCTGGAACTGCGGCGTGCCACCCGCCGCCTGACCCTCCACCCGGCCTTCTCGTTGCCGGCCATCTGCACCCTGGCGCTCGGAATCGGAGCTGCCGTCGCCGCCTTCGTCGTGGTCGACTCGGTCGTCTTGAAACCGTTGCCCTATGACCATGCCGATCGACTGGTGCGCGTTCAAACCCAAGTTCCAGGGATCGACCCCCAGGCTCGGTGGGGTCTGGCCAAGGGCGAGTTCCTGTACTTCCAACAGAGGGCGGTATCGCTGGACTCGATGGCGCTCTACCGGTTCTCTAGGGTCACCCTGTCGGCCGAAGGCAACGATTCCGCCCGGTCGGTGGACGTGGCGGAGGTAAGCAGCGACCTCTTCTCCACCCTCGGCTTCCGACTCGTCCTCGGCCGGCTGCCTACTCCCGAGGACAACCTGGAGGAAACGCCCAGGGTGGTCTGGCTGAGCCACGACCTATGGAGGGAGCGTTTCGGTGGGCGCCGGGACGTCGTGGGAACGCCGATCCCGATCGACGGGCGCTCGGTCGAAGTGGCCGGCGTCCTCGAGCCGGACGCCCGCTTGCCGGAGGAGTGGACCACATCGGAGATCGAGGTCGGTCTCTGGATGCCCCTCTGGCTCGATCCAGCCCAGCCACCGGTACCGCAACACGTGTATCGCACCCTCGGTCGCCTCGCCG
The DNA here is from genome assembly GCA_963843755.1 of uncultured Acidobacteriota bacterium. Lineage (GTDB taxonomy): Bacteria > Acidobacteriota > Thermoanaerobaculia > Multivoradales > DATKCC01 > CAWJLS01. Next base: position 300,090 of record CAWJLS010000002.1, on the reverse strand, counting down.
AAGGGACCTCGCGCCAAGAAGCGTCCAGAGAGCTGGACCATCTGACCGCAAGCTTGCCGGGCGCCCTTCCCGAGGCCTACAGCGATGCCTACTTGAAGAAGACGGGACTGGCAACCGAGCTCGTGCCACTCCACGAGGACGTGGTGGGCGAGGACGTCACCCGATCTCTCTGGATGCTCTTTGGCTCGGTGCTCTTGGTTCTCTTCATCGCCTGCGCGAACGTGACGAGCTTGTTCCTGGCCCGCGCGGAATCCAGCACACAGGAGACGGCCATACGAACGGCGCTCGGTGCCGGGCGCAGGCGCTTGGTGGCAGGGTTTCTGGCAGAGTCGTTCCTCGTGGCGGCGGTCGCGGGGGGGATCGGCTTTCTCCTTGCGATGGGAGCGCTGCGAGTCCTGCACCTCGAAGCGCCATCTGGATTGCCACGGTTGGATGCCATCGCCATGGACACCCCGGCGGTGGCGCTCACAGTCGTCCTGATCCTGCTCACCTCCCTGTTCTTCGGCCTGCTTCCGACCCTACGGCACCATGGAATCCGGGAGCTTCGGGCATCGAGCAGTCTCCGGACCGTCTCCTTTCGGGGCCGCATCGTCCGGCGCGCCCTGGTGGTCGGTCAGATCGCCCTGTCCTTGCTCTTGCTGGTGGGGGGTACACTCTTGTTCCGCAGCTTCCGAGCGTTGCAGGATGTCGACCCGGGTTTCGAGACAGATGGAGTACTGACCCTTTCGGTCGTCCTCCCGGACGGGCGGTACGACTCCTACGCGCGTGTCGGCACAGCCTATCGTTCCCTCGCCACCAGGCTCGAGGAGGCGACGAGCATCGAGCACGCGGCAGTGGCGATGGTGCTACCGATGACCGGCTTCGACGGATGCTCGTCCATCTTCGTCGACGACCGGAGCCTTCCCGCCGGCGAGCAGCCGCCCTGTGTGCCCCTGTTCCTTGTCTCCCCGGGTTACTTCGAGTCCATGGGGATCGATGTGCGTGGCCGCCAACCGGATTGGGCGGAGGCCGAGCAACGGCTGCCCCTGGCAGTGGTAAGTCGGGCGTTGGCCCAGCGCCTGTGGCCCGGGGTCGATCCAATCGACCGGGAGGTGTCTCTCAGCCCGGACCTCGATCCGTTCAGGGTGGTCGGTGTCGCGGGAGATGTCCACGCAGATGGCCTGGACAAGCCTGCCACCGAGGCGCTCTACCTTCCGATGACCCCGCCTCCAGGGCCACAGCTATGGCCGCCCCTGAAGATCGTACAGGTCATCGTCCGGACGGAGTCCGACCATCCTGCCAACTTGATACCGACAGTTCGTCGTCTGCTGGCGGAGGTGGACCCGCAGATCCCGGTGCGCGAGGCACGTCCGCTCTCCCGGGTCGTCGCGAGATCGATGAGCCGACTGTCCTTCTTCGCGCTGCTGATGGCCACCGCCTCGGGCATCGCCTTCGTCCTGAGCGCGGTCGGCATCTACGGCATCGTGTCGTATCTGGTCGAGCGCCAACGGACGGAGCTTGGGGTGCGGATGGCGCTTGGGGCCCGGCGCGGCGAGGTGCAGCGGATGGTGTTGCGGGAGTCGGTCCTGCTGGCGGTCTCGGGAGTGATGCTCGGGATCGCAGGAGCAGTGCCGTTCACCAGGGTGCTGCAGTCGCTCCTCTACGGGGTGAAGGCTACGGACCCTTGGACCTTCGGCCTGGTGGGCCTCTTCTTGATCCTGACCGCCGTTGCGGCGAGCTGGACGCCTGCCCTTCGGGCGTCCAGACTGCCGCTGGCATCCGTCTTGCGGCAGGAGTAAACCTCACGCGGCTGACCGGTCAGTCTGGAACCCTGCAGGTCAACCAGCAGTCCCAACCGCCTTCCGCCGCCGGTTCCGCACCGTACGGATCGCCTGGAGGGCGGTCTCCCGGGCGTCGTCGATCAGGGTGTAGGAGACCGGCACGACGAGCAGGGTCAGCAGGGTGGCGGTGGTCATGCCGCCGATCAGGGTGAGGCCGAAGCTCGTGTAGGAGAGGCCGATCGAGCTGGCACCGCCGACGGTCAGCGGGATCATGCCGCAGATGGTGGTCAGGGCGGTCATCATGATCGGCCGGAAGCGGCGCTCGGAGGCCAGCAGGATCGCCTCGTGGCGGTCGTGGCCTTCGTTCCTGAGACGGTTAACGTAGTCGACCAGGACGATGCCGTTGTTGACCACCACGCCGATCAGTAGCACCGCGCCGACGATGCCCAGGATGTCCAGGCTCTTGCCGGTGGCGAAGTGGATCCAGGCGACGCCGATCGAGGCGAGCGGGATGGTGAGCAGGATCGACAGCGGCAGGATGAAGCTCTCGAACAGGAAGCCCATCAGGAGGTAGATGAAGACGATCGAGAGCCCGGCGGCGAACAGCAGCCCCTTGACGTCCTCGCTGGTGCCTTCGCGCCGCTCCAGCTCGCCGAAGCTGACCCCTTCCGGCAGGTCGATGTCCTGGGTCATGGCCACCAGCCGTTCCCGCGTCTGCTCCTCCTGCCCCGGCTTGAGCTCCAGGGTAATCGTGCGCGAGGTCCGCTTGTCCCGGCGCCGGATGCTCCGCGGCGCGTCCAGGTACTCGACGTTGGTGACCGCGGTCAGCGGCAGGATGCCGCCGCCGGCGCTCGGAACCCCGAAGTCGGCGAGCTGGTCGACGCTCTTCCGGTCCTTCTCCTCGAACCGCACCCGCACCGGGATCTCCCGGCCCTCCCGGGTGTAGCGGGGCAGGGCCTGGCCGCGCAGGGCGTAGCCGACGACGCCGGCCACCGCCTGGGGGTTGACGCCCTGGTGCTGCGCCCGCTCCCGGTCGACCACCACCGCGAGCTCGTCTGGCGAGGCCTCTTCGGAGCGCTTGACCCCGAGCACGCCGGGCACCGAGCGGAACAGCTCCTCGAGATCGGTCGCCACCTTCTCGAGCTGCTCCGGGTCGTCGCCGGAGAGGACGACGGTATGGGTCTTGTCTTCCTGCTCCTCGCCGGACTCGTTCTCGTCGCCCAGGTAGAAGGTCACGCCGGCCCGCTCGGGCAGCGCGTCGCGCACCCGCTCGGCGGCTTCGCGCGGCGTCACGTCGACCACCCGGGGGTTCTTGAACCAGCCCTGGATCTCGCCGCCGCCCCAGCGCCCGGCGACCACCAGGTAGCCGTCGAGCCCGAGCTCGTCCTGGAGCCCTTCGAGCACCTTCTCGGCCTTGAGGAAGTAGGCCTCGGTCTCCTCGTAGGTGGTGTTCCTGGGCAGGTCGACGTCGAGCTCGAAGGCCATCGCCTCGTCCTCCTGCACCGGCACCACCCGCACTTGCTTGGTGAAGAACAGGGCCAGCGAGCCGACGAAGACGATGGCGACGACGATCGCCAGATCGAGCCGCCGAACCAGGCAGACCGTCAGCAGCTTCGAGTAGGCGTGGTTGAGCCAGCCGAAGGTGACGTCGTAGGCGACCCGCAGGAGCGCGCGGAGCCGGGCGCCGACGGCGTGGGAGAGGGTGGCGAGGGCGCCAGCCGGCCGGGCCTCGCTCGGCGCCCGCCGCCCCTTCCGATGGGGCAGGGTCACGTAGACCGCCAGCGGGATGATGACCAGGGCGACCAGCAGGCTCGCCAGGAGCGAGACGGAGATCGGGATCGCCAGGCGCTGGAGCAGGAACTGGCCGCCGCCCTGGACCAGGGAGACCGGCACGAACACCGCCACCGTGGTCAGCGTCGCCATGGTGATGGCGAGCGCCATCTCGCCGGCGCCGCGGACGCACGCCTCGCGGCGTGGCACGCCGTCCTGGTGCAGGCGGAAGATGTTCTCCGCCACCACGACCGAGTTGTCGACCAGGAGGCCGACCGAGATCATCAGCCCGAGCAGGCTGAAGATGTTGAGCGTCTCGCCGGCGAAGTACATCACCGCCAGGCCGAGCAGGATCGACAGCGGGATCGACAGGGTGATGATCAGCGTCATCCGCACCCGGCGCAGGAAGAAGAAGAGCACCGCGACGGCGAACAGCGCCCCCACCTTGCCGCTGTTGAGCAGCGTGCCGAGCGACTCGAGGATCGCCTGCCCCTGGTCGAAGAACACCTTGACCCCAACGCCCGCGAGCCGCGGGTCGTCCTGGAAGCCCTCGACCGCCTCGCGCACCCGCCGGGCCACGTCGATGGTGTTGGCCTGCCCCTCCTTGGTGACGAACAGGGCGTAGGCCGGCCGGCTGTTGGCCCGCACCATGAAGTTGCGCTCGGGCTCGGCGTAGGTGATCTTGGCGATGTCGCCCAGCCGCACCGTGTCGGTCACCGGACGGTTCTCGAGCTCTTCGAGACTGCCGTACTTGGCGACCGAGCGCAGCAGCAGCTTCTTGCCGCCGGCCTCGACGTGCCCCGAGGCGAGGGTGAAGTTGTCGCCCGAGAGCTCCTGGCCGAGCTGGTAGATGTTGAGGCCCGCCGCCTCGGTCGCCTGGCGGTCGAGCTCGATCAGGATCTCCTTCTCCTGGAGCCCCTGGATCTCCACCGAGGCGACGCCGTCGATCCGTTCGAGCGGCCGCTTGACCTGGTACTCGATCAGGTTGTAGACGTCGGTCAGGTCCGGGTCGACCGTCACACCGACCATGAAGATCGGGATGCCGCTCGGGTCCTCCTTGCGGATGAAGACCCTCTCCAGATCCTCCGGCATGCGCAGCCGCGCCCGCTGCACCCGGTCGCGCACCTCCCGGTAGGCGATGTCCATGTCCGTGTCCTGCTTGAACAGCAGGTAGACGCCGCCGTAGCCGCTCCGGGCGTAGGAGCTGATCCGGTCGAGGCCGCGGACGGTGGAGACCTCCTCCTCGAGCGGCAGGATGATCTTGTCCACCACCTCCTGGGCCGGCGCGTCCTGCCACGGGACCCGGATCGCCAGGTGGGGCGAGCTCCAGCCCTGGGGGATGAGCTCGAGCGGGATGAGCTGGGTCGCCACCAGGCCGACCACCAGGGCGGCGGCCAGCAGCACGACGACCGTCACCGGCCGGCCGAGGGAGAACTTCGGCAGCAATCTCTCCCAACGATCGGATCTTTGGCTCACGCCTCGGCCTCGCCTTCCGGCATGCGGGCCGAGATCCCCGAGAGACCGGGCACGCCCTCGCCGTCGGGGTGGGCCTCCGCCTCCCGCTCCTCGGCGGCGGCCGCGTCGGCCTCGCTGACCCCGAACAGCCGCGCCTGGAGCCGGTCGAACAGGCGGTACATGACCGGGATCACCACCAGGGTCAGGAGCGTCGAGGTCACCAGCCCACCGATCACGGCGATCGCCATCGGGGTGCGGATCTCGGCGCCGTCGGACTGGCCCAGGAGCGGTCCCATGGCCATGGGCAGGAGACCGAGCACGGTGGTCGCGGTGGTCATCAGGATCGGCCGCAGCCGCACCTGGCCGGCGGTGACGATCGCCTCGTCCACCGCCACGCCGCGCCGCCGGAGCACGTTGATGTAGTCGACCAGCACGATGGCGTTGTTGACCACGATGCCGGCGAGCATGATCATGCCGAGGAAGACCACCACCGACAGCGAGACGTGGAGCGCGTCGATCGCCACCGCCGTGCCGAAGAAGGCGAGCGGAATGGTGAACAGGATCACCAGCGGGTGGATCAGGTTCTCGAACTGGGCCGCCATGATCACGTAGACCAGGAAGATGGCGAGCCCCATGGCGAGCCACAGGCTACCGCGGCTGCGCTGCCACTCCTCGTTCTGGCCGGTGATGAAGAAGGTCATGTCGTCCGGCCAGTCGATGCGCGAGGACAGCCGCCGGTCGATCGCCGCGACCGCCGCCCCGAGGGAGGCCGAGCCCAGGTTGGCGCCGATCACGGCGACCCGCTGGCCGTCGATCCGGCGCACTTCGCTCGGCCCTTCGCCCAGCTCGACCTTCGCGACCGAGGAGAGCGGGATCGGCCGGGCCGCCCCCGGGTTGATCACCAGGTCCTTGACGTCACCCACGGTCTCCCGGTCCTGCTCCTTGAGCCGGACGACGATCGGGATGCGCCGGTCGGTGCGGTTGAAGCGGGTCGCCTCGTACCCCTGGACCTGGTTCCTCACCAGCTCGGCCACCTGGCGCAGGTTGAGGCCGTAGCGCTTGAGCCGCTGGCGGTCGTAGACGATCTGCACCTCGGGCGCGCCGCTCTTCAGGGTCGACTCGACGTCGGCCAGCTCCGGCATGGCCGCCATCTCGGCGCGCACCCGGTCGGCCACGGTCTTGAGCCGGGCCAGGTCGTCGCCGTGGACCTCCACCTCGATCGGCGTCTTGGACGAGAACAGCACCGGCCGGGTCACCCGCGCCTGGGCGTCCGGCACCTGGGCCAGGCGCTCGCGCACGTCGGCGATGACGCCCTCCTCGACCTGCGGGTCGGAGGTGTCGAGCAGCAGCTTGAAGCGGGCGCTGTGCTCCCCCTCGTCCGAGCGCTTGGTGTTGGCGGCGTCGAACCCGAAGGTGACCAGCAGCGACTTGATGTGGTCGACGTTCGCCCGCACCGCCTCGGCCACCGGCTCGAGGGTGGCCTCGGTCTGCTCGACCGGGGTGCCCACGGGCAGCGACACCTCGAAGGTGATCTCCCCCTGGTGGACCTCGGGCAGCAGCTCGGTGCCGAGGCCGGTGAAGAGCTAGACGGTGGCCGCCAGGATCGCCGCGGTCGCCACCACCACCAGCCCGGAGTGGGCGAGCGCCGCGCGGGCGAACCGGGGGTAGGCGTTCTGCAGCCGATCGACGCCGCCGACGGTCCGGCGGAGCATGGGCGTCGACACGAGCAGGAGGCCCCGTCCCACGGGCAAGACCAGGCGGGTCCACACCAGGGTCAGCAGCATCACCACGGCCAGGACGATCTTGCCGAGCAGCTCGAGCAGCAGGCCGAGGACCAGGCGGAGCACGAGATAGACGGGCGCGAGCAGCGTGATCTTCGCCCACAGCGGCAGCCGGCGCAGGTCGGCGATGAAGGCGCCCCAGGAGCCGAAGCGGGAGAGCCGGACCCGCTGCTTCCCGGAGGCGAGCGCATCGAGGTCGACCCCCTTGCGGCTGGCGAGCATGGGGATGAGGAAGACCGCCACCGCGAGCGAGGCCAACAGCGAGATCACCACCGCCAGCCCCAGGTCGCCGAACGCCTGGCCGGCGATCCCCTCGACGAACACCATGGGGAAGAAGACGGCGATGGTGGTCAGGGTCGAGGCGGTCACCGCGCCCCGCACCTCCGCCGTGCCGCGGACGGCCGCGGTCTCGACGTCGTCCCCCTCCTCGTGGCAGCGGAAGATCGACTCCAGCACCACGATCGACGAGTCGACCAGCATGCCGACGCCCAGGGCCAGGCCGCCCAGCGACATGATGTTGAGCGACACGCCGAAGAGGTTGAGCGGCGCGAAGGTCACCGCCAGGGAGATCGGGATCGCCACCGCGATGATCGCGGTCGTGCGGACGTTGGCCAGGAAGAGGAAGAGCACCAGCACGGCGAGCAGGCCGCCGTAGATCGCCGCGTCCTTGACGTCCTTGATCGAGCCTTCGATGAACGTCGAACGGTCCGCCACGACGTCGAGCTTGACGCTCTCCTCGTCGAACAGGCGCTGGGCGAGGCCGGCCTTCTCCCCCACCGCTCCACCCGGCCCGCCCGGCTTGCCGTGCCGGCTCCTGGCCTTCTCCTCGGCCTGCCTCTTCTGCGCTCGCTCCTCAGGGGTCTCGATCTCACCGATCGCCGTCTTGACCCGCTGGGCGAGGGCGACGATGTTGGCGTCCGCCTCCTTGTAGACGTCGAGCTGGACGCTCTCGGCGCCGTCGGTCTCGGTGATGATCTGGCGGTCCTTCTGGGAGCGCACCACCCGCCCCAGGTCGCGCACCCGGATGTCGCGGGCGCCGCTGCCGGCCCCGCCCCCACCCGAGGCGTCCGAGCCGCCCGGCCCCATTCCGGAGGAGCCCGCGGCGCTGGCCCGCGAGGTGCCGGCGGCCGGCTCGACCCGGGCGACGATCGTGTCCGCGATCTGGTCCAGGTCCTGGTACTCGTTGAGGGTGCGGACCATGTACTCGGTGCGCCCCTCCTCGATCGTGCCGCCGGCGACGTTGACGTTCTCCTGGCGCAGGCGGTCGATGACCTGGGACGGCGAGATGCCGGTCTGGCGGAGCTTCTCCTCGTCGAGCTGGACGTGGATCTCCTCCTCCAGGCCGCCGCGCACGCGCACCGCGGCCACGCCCTTGATCGGCTCGAGGGCGCGCTTGACCTGGAGCTCGGCGATCCGGCGCAGGCGGCGCAGCCCCCCTCGCCCTCGAAACGGTCGCCGAGCCCGGCCAGCGACAGCTCCATCACCGGGTCGAGGGACGGGTCGTAGTGGAGGATCAGCGGCTGCTCGGCCTGCTCCGGCAGCAGCACCTGGTCGAGGCGCTCGAGGGTGTCCTGGGTCGCGTCCGAAAGATCGGCGTCCCAGGCGAACTCGAGAATCACGTCCGAGAGGCCGGCCCGGGAGACCGAGGAGATCCGGCGCAGGCCGCCGACCACGCCGAGCTGCTCCTCGATCGGCCGGGAGACGTCGTTCTCCACCTCCTCCGGCGCCGCCCCGGGGTACTCGGTGCGCACGGTCAGCGTCGGATAGGTGAGCTCCGGCATCAGCGTCACCGGCAGGCGCGCCAGGGAGAAGGCGCCGAAGACCACCGCCGCCAGGGTGACCATCAGCACCGCCACCGGGCGGGAGGTGGCGAAGCTCGACAGGCGCTCGCGCAGGGGGCCGCTCATGGGGCGGAGCTCGCTCCCTCTTCGAGGGCGCGCTCGGCCTCCGGCTCCTCCGCCTGGGCGGCCGCCTTCTCGCCCGCCGCGGCGTCGTCCGCGCTCCGGTCGAGCACCCGCACCCGGACGCCGTCCTTGAGCCCCGCCTGGCCGGCGATCACCAGCCGGTCACCCGGCGCCAGGGTCGTCCCGGACGGCTCCACGTTGAGCTTGTCCTCGAGCTGTGGCACGAGCCGCAGGCGCTCCACCACCGGACCGGCCGGCTCCTGCGTCGCGTCCGCCGCGGTCGCCTCGCCCACCGTCGTCGCCTCGTCGCGGAAACCGCCCTTGTCGTCTCCGGCCGTCGGCCGCTCATCGGTGCCGTCCGGCCGATCGACCAGCCGGTAGACGAAGACCTGGTCCTGGTCGTAGACCAGCGCCCGCTTGGGCACCAGCAGCGCCGCCTCGTGGACGTCGGTGACCAGCGCCACGTCGACGTACAGGCCGGGGCGGAGGCCCTTCCAGTCCGGAATGCCCACCGTCACCTTGAGGGTGCCGCTGTTGGGGTCGACGATCGGCGCCAGGCGGATCACCTTCCCCTGGTAGCCGGCGCCGGCCAGGGCCGGCACGGTGATGCGCGCCGGCAGCCCCACGGTCAGCCGCCGGAGCTCTTTCTCCGGCACGTAGATCCGGGCGACCAGCGTGTCGAAGTCGACGATGTCGAACAGATGCTGGTTGACCGTGATCTGGTCGCCCAGGTTGACCATCCGGTGGGTGATCGTGCCGCCGATCGGCGCCCGGACCTCGGTGTAGGAGAGCTGGCGCTCGGCCTCCTCGAGCTGGAGATCGAGCTGCTTGAGCTCGTAGGTCGCCTGGTTGAAGTCCTGCTCCGGGATCAGCTCGTCTTTGTACAGGCGCTCCTGGCGCTCGTACTCGCGCTTGGCCTTGTCGAGCTGGCCCTGGACCTTGGCCACCTGGAGCTTCTGCTCGTCGTCCTGGAGGCGCACCAGCACCTCCCCCTTCTTGACCCGGTCCCCCTCCTCCACCCGCAGCTCGACCACCTGGCGGGCGGCCTGGGAGTACACCGCGACCGCCTGCTCGGCCTCGATGTTGGTCGAAAAGCGCAGCACCGACTCGATCGGGCCGCGGGCGAGGGTGGCCACCTCGACCGGGACGGTCTTTTCCTCCTCCGCCTTGGCCGGGTTCGCCTTCGCGGCGTCGGAGCGGCCTTCGCTCGCCTGGCTGTCGTCGGGGCTGCAGCCGGAGAGGAGGAACCCGCCGGCGACGACGGGCAACAGCCAGGCGGCGAGGAGGAGGAGATGAGTGGCTCTGGTGCTTCGAATGCGGTCCTTCAAGGCGATCTCCTGACGGATCGGCGGTGTCGTGGGGGGCGGGATGGGCGGAGAGAAGCCGTCCACCTGATTCAACGTCTCTACCCGCCGATCTATTACGCAGGACCGCTCAGAAAGTTCGCGGAGCGGCGTGATGGGCCCGCGGAGCGCTCACATATCATCGTGGGCGTGGAATCCGACGGCAGACAGCGCCCGTCACGCCTTGCCGGCGCCCTCCGCGAGATCCTCCTCTACGGTCTCGCCGGCGGCCTCCTGATCGTCGCCCTCGAGGCCATCGAAGCGCGGTTCCTGCTGGCGGGGAGCTCGCGCGGGGTCTACGGCGCCCTGGTCGCCTGCCTGTTCGCCGGCATCGGCATCTGGCTCGGCGCCTCGCTCCGACGCACGGAGCGCCCCGGCCGTGCGACGGGAGAGCCGGCCGCGGACGCGGCCCCGTTCGTGCCCGACGCGGAGCGCCTGAGCGCCCTCGGGGTGACGCCCCGCGAGCTCGAGATCCTGGCCACCATCGCCGCCGGGCTCAGCAACCGGGAGATCGCCGCCAAGCTCTTCGTCAGCGAGAACACGGTCAAGACCCACACCAGCCGCCTGTTCTCGAAGCTCGGGGCGAAGCGGCGCACCCAGGCCGTGAAGATCGGCCGGGCCAACGGGCTCATCCCGTAGCGCTTCGTTCGGACGAAGGGTCGCGGGGGTCGGGCCCGTCACCCGATCGGGTGATTTCGTCCCGGTCTCCCCCCCGGGCGCGCAATTCACTCGAACGGGTGACGACAGGAGACGGCGCCCCGGCTAGCCTCCGGCCCATCGAACCCGAACCCAGAGACTTCCAGACAGGAGGATTCCCCGTGACCCCGAAGAAGAAGATCATCCTCACCTACGGACTCGCCTCGGGCGTGGTGACGTCCGCCGTGATGCTCACCGTCGTCCCGTTGATCGAGGCCAAACGGCTGGCGATCTCCGACTTCCTCGGCTACAGCTCGATCGTGCTCATGGGCCTGATCATCTTCTTCGGCATCCGCGCCGTGCGCCAGAACGTCGGCGACGGCCGGCTGAGCTTCCGCCAGGGCTTCGTGGCCGGAGTGGGCATCACGCTCATCTCGTGCACCCTCTATCTCGCGACCTCCCAGTTCCTGTTCTACGTGCTCCGCCCCGGCATCGAGGAGACCTACGCCGAGTGCATGATCGAGCGGGCACGCCGCTCCGACGCCAGCGACGCCGAGATCGTCGAGAGGACACAGCAGGCCCACCGGATGATGGACCTGCTCCGCAACCCGTGGAGCAACATCGCCCTGACGCTCCTCGAGCCGCTGCCGATGGGCCTGGTGCTGACGATCGTCTCGGCCGCCGTCCTGCGCAAGCGCTGAGGACGGCGGGACGGAGGGAAGGCGCCGTCTCCTACTGCGGCTCGACGCCGAGGTAGGAGGCGGCGGCGGACACGGTCACCCAGACGTTGTCCGGCTTCTCCCGGAAGGCGCGCTGGAAGTACTCCTCCGCCTTGTCGCGGTTGCCGACCAGGTTGTAGCGCGCGCCGACCTCGGAGAGGTTCTCGGCGTCCTTGGGGTCGGTCGAGATCGCCGTCTCGAAGGCCTGGAACGCCTTGTCGCGGTCCCCGGCCTCCCAGTAGATCCGGCCGACCCGCATCCAGTCCTCCTCCTTCATCTTGCCGCCGGTGACCTTCGCCAACAGGGCCTCGCCCTTCTCCCGCTCTCCACCGAGGATCTCGATCCGGGCGACCGCGAGGTTCTCCCAACTGCCGTCCTCCGCCTGCTTCTTTGCCACGCCGAGCAAGTCGTCCGCAGCCGCCTTCGGTGACTGGCCGAGGAACAGGTTCATGTCGAACGACTTCTTGGCGAGCACGACGCCCGCGAACCCTGCACCGGCGAGAAAAGCGATCAGGACGACCGCGATCGAACGAATACGCATGGATAGTCTCTCCCTTTGAGTTTCCGCGAGTCTAGCAACTTGCACGAGCCCGACCGAGGCGTCGCGATCCGGTAGGCTCCGTCGGCCGTGAGCCGCACCGTCCACCGCAACCTTCGTCTCGGCCGCCAATGGTTGCAGGCGGGAAATCTGGAGCAAGCCCGGGAGTGCTTCCGCAAGGTGGTGGAGCGGGAGCCCGGCCACCCCGGAGCCCTCCACATGCTGGGGCTGATCTCGCTCCGGCGGCGCGACGTCGACGGCGCGCTGAGGGCTCTCCGCGCGGCGGCCCGGTCCGCGCCGAAGGATGCCGAGATCCACACGCACCTGGCCGAGGCGCTGCGGGCCGCGGGAGACGCCGAAGGGGCGATCGAGGCGGGGGAGGCGGCGGCCGGTCTCGAGCCCGGGTCGGCTCCGATCCGCAACAACCTCGGGCTCGCGCTCCAGGCGGCCGGGCGACCCGAGGAGGCCCTGGCCGCTTTCGAGCGGGCGGTCGAGATCGATCCCGGTTACCAGAAGGCGCACTACAACCTCGGCGCCCTGCTCGACCGGCTCGGGCGTCCCGACGAGGCCGAGGCCGCTCTCCTCCGGGCGATCGAGCTCCAGCCCCGCTACCCCCAGGCCTGGAACGCCCTCGGCGTGGTCCTGCATCGGCTGGGCCGGCCGAGCGAGGCCCGGGAGGCGTTTCGAAAGAGCATCGACACGGCTCCCCGGTACCCGAAGCCCCACTACAACCTCGGCAACCTGCTCGCCGACGAGGGGCGGCTGCGAGAGGCGCTGGACGCGTACGAGCGAGCGCTCGTGCTCCGTCCCGACTACCGGGAGGCGCGGGTCGGCCGGGCGTCGCTCCTCATCCGCCTGGAGCGCTACCGCGAGGCGATCGAACCCCTCGAGCAGGTGCTGCGCCGCGCGCCGGACCACCTGCCCGCCCGGCTGGCGATGGCCCAGGCGTTGTTCTCCACCTTCCGGTTCGCGGAAGCGGCCGGGGCCTATCGCGAAATCCTCCGCCTCGATCCCGGGAACGCCGCGGCTCAGGGGAACCTGGAGCAGTGCCGTGCCGAGACCGCCGACTGGGAGAACCGGGACGGCACCGTGGGCGACCTCCGCCGCCTCGTCGCCCGAGAGCTGGCGCAAGGACGGGGGAGCCCGGTCTCCCCCCACGGCGCCCTCTTCTTCCCGTTCTCCCCGTCCGAGCGCCTGGCGATCGTCCGGCGGCGGGCGGAGCGGATCGCGGCCCGGGTCGCGCCGCGCCGCGCCGCGCTCGCCTTCCGGCATCCCCGGGAGCTCGAGGACGGCCGCCTGCGAATCGGTTACCTGTCGAGCGACTTCCGGAACAACGCGCTGGCCCACCTGACGGCAGGCCTCTACGCGCTCCACGACCGCGAGCGGTTCGAGGTCTTCGGCTACTCCCTCGGCCCCGACGACGGCAGCGAGTACCGCCGCCGGATCGCCGCTGGGTGCGATGCGTTCGTCGACCTCCGGGAGGCGAGCGATTCCGACGCCGCCCGGCGGATCCACTCCGACAGGATCCATCTCCTGGTCGACCTCGTCGGCCTGGCCGGCGGCGGCCGGCCGGAGATTCCGGCCCTGCGGCCGGCGCCGGTGCAGGCGATCTGGCTCTATCCGGGGAGCCTGGGCGGCGTGTTCCACGACTACCTGGTGGGCGACCCGGTGGCCACCCCGGCCGCCTCCCACGAGGAGTACGGCGAGCGACTGGTGCTCCTACCGGACAGCTTCCAGGTCAACGACCATCGGCAGCCCGTCCCCGAGGCAAATGGCCGGCGGGAAGACCTCGGGTTACCACCGGACGGGTTCGTCTTCTGCTCGTTCAACGCCCACGCCAAGATCGAGCCGACGATCTTCGACGTCTGGATGCGCCTGCTCGGGAGGCTACCGGAGAGCTGCCTCTGGCTGCTGGATCAGACGCGGGAGGGGCGGGCGAACCTGCGCCGGGAGGCCGAGCGGCGGGGCGTCGACCCCGGCAGGCTCGTCTTCGCCTCCCACGTGCCCCGGGCCGACCACCTCGCCCGCCTGACGCTCGCCGACCTGGCGCTCGATACGCTTCTCTGCAACGGCCACACGACGACCAGCGACGCGCTGTGGGCAGGCGTGCCGGTCGTCACCTGCCGCGGGGAGACCTTCCCGTCCCGGGTCTCGGCGAGCCTGCTGACCGCCGCCGGCCAGCCCGGTCTGGCCACCCGCGATCTCGCACAGTACGAGGCGTTGGCCCTGCGGCTGGCGAGCGATCCGCGGGAGCTCGCGGCGATCCGCGAGGCGCTCGGCGCCGGCCGGCGGCGCCGGCCCCTGTTCGACACCGCGACCTTCGTCCGCCACCTGGAACGGGCGTTCCTCGCGATGTGGCAGGAGCGTGGACGCCGGGACCGATCCCCGATCTCGGTCTGACCCAGGCGACGAGCGTTTGACCCCACGCTTGCCCAGCAGGTAACGTGAGGGCGATCCGAAGGACTGCTAGCTTGTAACTCTAAGTGCTCGCCCGCCGTCGGTGGGCGAGCCGGATGCGGAGGGTCTGGAATGCCACGAACGCCCCACGTTCGAGCGGTAGACGACCGTCCCATGTCCAGCCGACGACGCCGCCGGCTGGCCTGGGTCTTCATCGTGATCTTCGGAGCCGGCGTGGCCGCCGGCCCGGCCGCGGCGCGGGACGTCCCCTTCACCGACCCGCCGGCGATCTCGACGAGCGCCGACACCGCGGAGTCCGTCTACGCCGCGGACGTGGACGGGGACGGTGATCTCGACGCGCTCTCCGCCTCCTACTACGACGACAAGATCGCCTGGTACGAGAACGACGGCGACGGAGGCGGTTGGACCCTCCACACCATCTCCACCAGCGCCGACGGCGCCTACTCGGTCTACGCCGCCGACGTCGACGGCGACGGTGACCTCGACGCGCTCTCCGCCTCGTTCTACAACGACCGGGTCGCGTGGTACGAGAACGACGGCGCCGGCGCTGGCTGGACTCTCCACACCATCTCGACCGCGTCGAACGACGTCGCGTCCGTCTTCGCGGCCGACGTCGACGGCGACGGCGACCTCGACGCCCTCTCCGCAGGGCTCTCCGGCGAGGTCGCGTGGTACGAGAACAACGGCGACGGGAGCGGGTGGACCCGCCACGTCATCACGAGCTCCTTACAGGTTGCGCGCTCCGTCTACGCCGGGGACGTGGACGGCGACGGCGACCTCGACGCCCTCGCGTCGGGCCTCTTGCACGACGATGTCGTGTGGTACGAGAACGACGGAGCGGGCGGCGGCTGGACCCTTCACACCATCGCCACCGCCGACGCCTTCTCGGTCTACGCCGCCGACGTGGACGGCGACGGCGATCTCGACGCCCTCGCCTCTTCCTCTAGCGGCGACGCGGTCGCCTGGTACGAGAACGACGGGACCGGCGCCGGCTGGGCGGTCCACACCGTCACCGCCACGGCCTACGGCGCCGACGCCGTGTACGCCGCCGACGTGGACCTCGACGGCGACGTCGACACGCTTGCCGCTTCCTACGATGTCGGCGAGGTCGCCTGGTACGAGAACGACGGCGACGGTGGCGGATGGACGGTCCACACCCTCACCACCTCCGCCCCTGGCGCCACCTCCGTCTTCGCCGCCGACCTGGACGGCGACGGCGACCTCGACGCGCTCTCCGCGTCGGCCGACGACGACACGATCGCCTGGTACCGCAACGACACGATCCACCGGAGCGCGGCGTTTCCGGAGCCGGCGGCCATCTCGTCGCCGAGCGGCCAAGCCTACTCGCTCGATGGCGCGGACGTGGACGGCGACGGCGACGGCGACGTGCTCTATAGCGCACCCGGCGCCAACACGATCGGGTGGTACGAGAACAAGGGCTCGGCGAGCTCGTGGCAGCAACACGACATCTCCACCGCGGTCAATTTCGCGGTCTCGGTCTACGCGGCGGACGTGGACGGCGACGGCGACCTCGACGCGCTCTCCGGTTCCTACGACGGCGTGATCGCGTGGCACGAGAACGACGGCTCGGGAAGCACCTGGACAACGCACACGATCACGACCGCGACCTACACCGTCTACTCGCTGAATGCGGCGGACGTGGACGGTGACGGCGACGTCGACGTGCTCTCCGTCTCGTACACCGACGACGCAGTCCTGTGGTTCGAGAACGACGGCGCGGGCGGCGGCTGGACCCTCCATACCATCACGGGCTCGGCGGCGAAGGCCTACGCGGTGTTCACGGCGGACGTGGACGGCGACGGCGACGTCGATGTGCTCTCCGCCTCCGGCGCCGACAAGACGATCGCGTGGTACGAAAACGACGGCTCGGGGAGCACCTGGACGCGTCACAACATCACCACCGGCGCGAACGGCGCCCGCTCGGTGTACGCGGCGGACATGGACGGGGATGGCGACGTCGACGCGCTCTCCGCTTCGTTCCGCGACGACAAGATCGCCTGGTACGAGAACGACGGAACGGGAGGCACCTGGACCATCCACACGATCTCCACCACCGCCATGGGCGCCGAGTCGGTGGTCGCAGCGGACCTCGACGGCGACGGGGACGTCGACGCGTTGTCGACCTCATACGACGACGACAAGATCGCGTGGTACGAGAACGACGGTTCGGGAAGCGCCTGGACGCTCCACACGATCTCCACCGCCGCCGCGAGCTCTTTCCAGGCGATCGTGGCGGACCTGGACCGTGACGGAGATCTCGATGCGGTCTCCGGATCGGTCAGCACCGTTCCGGTCACCTGGTACGAGAACCGGGGCGGCCAGCTCGCCCTCGCCACCACGGACCTGGCGCAGCAGGTGGTCAGCAACGCCGAGGTCCACGACGTGTTCGCCATCGAGGTGACCCACCGGGGCCGGGCCGGAGACACGGACCTGGAGCTGGCGAGCCTGGAGCTCGCGCTGACCGACGGGGCCGGGACTCCGCTGACCCCGGCCGAGGCGCAGGCCCTCGTTTCCGAGCTCCGGATCTACGCCGACGACGGGTCGGGCAGCTTCGAGGCCGGCGCGGACACCCTGGTCGAGACCGTGACCAGCGTCACGCCCGACGGCAGCGGCGTCGTGAGCGTTCCCTTCGCCGACGGCGACGCCAACGTCCGCGTCGCCTACGGCACCCCGAAGACCTTCTTCGTGGTGGTGGTGATGACCGCTGATGCCGAGAGCCAGACGCCGGGGGCGTTCGCCCTCGAGCACCTCACCGAATCGTCGCCGGCGAGCTCGGCGGAGGACGCGGACCACGACATCCCGCTGACCCTCGAGTACGCCGTCGATGCCGTCACCGGCAAGATCGACACGGCGCTCACCGACGCGAGCTGCAAAGCGCCGTACGACCTCGACCTCTCGAACCGCACCGTGACCGCCGACCTGGTCTGCGAGGCGGGAACGACGCTCCAGGCCGGGAGCGGCTTCGTCATCGCCTCCGGCGCCGTCACCTTCCGGGCCGGCGAACGGGTCGATCTGGCCAGCGGTTTCGGCATCCAGGGCGGCTCGTTCACCGTCGAGATCGATTCCGCCTTGAAGCCCTGAGATGGACGAAGCCTCCGCAACGCCCGCCCGCGGCCCCGGCCTCGAGGTCACCGGCTCCCGCCACTTCGCCGA
The DNA here is from genome assembly GCA_963843755.1 of uncultured Acidobacteriota bacterium. Taxonomy (GTDB): domain Bacteria; phylum Acidobacteriota; class Thermoanaerobaculia; order Multivoradales; family DATKCC01; genus CAWJLS01. Next base: position 282,592 of record CAWJLS010000002.1, on the reverse strand, counting down.
CTGGCTGGAAGGCGTCGAAGCCGGCCTGGCCGTCACCACGTACCACGGCAACCGGCTCTTCCTGCTCGGGCTCAAGCAGCCCGGCCGCCTGTCGGTCTTCCAGCGGGTGTTCGAGCGGGCCATGGGGCTCGCCGCCTCGCCGGAGCGGCTCTACCTGGCGACGCGGTTCCAGCTCTGGCAGCTCGAGAACGTGCTGCGCCCCGGCGAGACCGACGGACCCTACGACCGGATCTACAAGCCGCACCGCTCCTGGACCACCGGGGACCTCGACGTCCACGACATCGGGTTCGACCCCGCGGGGCGGCCGATCTTCGTCAACAGCCTCTTCTCCTGCCTGGCGACGGTGGACGAGACCCACAGCTTCCGGCCGCTCTGGAAGCCGCCCTTCATCAGCAAGCTGGCGCCGGAGGACCGCTGCCACCTGAACGGCCTGGCGATGGAGGACGGCAAGCCCCGGTTCGTCACCGCCGTCGCCCGCACCGACGTGGCGGCCGGGTGGCGCGACCACCGGCGGAACGGCGGCGTGGTGATCGACGTCGAGAGCGGCGAGACGGTCTCCTCCGGCCTCTCCATGCCCCACTCCCCGCGGCTCCACGACGGCAAGCTCTGGGTGCTCCAGTCCGGCACGGGGGAGCTGGGCGTGATCGGCCTCGACGACGGCCGGTTCGAGCCCGTCTGCTTCTGCCCCGGCTACCTCCGCGGCCTCGCCTTCCATCGCGGCTTCGCCGTGGTCGGCATGTCCCAGTGCCGGGAGGAACGGACCTTCTCCGGCCTCGAGCTCGACGAGCGCCTCCTGAGCAAGGGCACCGAAGCGAAGTGCGGGCTGGCCGTGGTGGAGCTCGCCGAAGGCAGCCTCGCCCACTGGCTCGAGCTCGGCGGCGTCCGGGAGCTCTACGACGTCCAGGTGCTCCCCGGCATCCGCTGCCCCAAGGCGATCGGTCTCCAGACCAAGGAGATCTGGGGCGTCGTGACCCACGAGGAGGACGGCCGGGTGGTCCGGCACACCGGCGTGCCGAGAGACTGAGCCCGGCCCTCGTGCGCAAAGGGTTACCATCGGCCCTACTCTTCGTACCGGAGGCACCATGCGGCTCAACTCTCGGGTGACGGTCTTCTCTCTCTGCGTCCTCACGCTCCTGGCGATCCCTCCGGCCTCCCACGCGACACCGGCCGAGGCCCCCGTCGGCTACTACCGCCAGCCGGCTCTCCACGGCGACACCGTGGTGTTCGTCGCCGAGGGCGACCTGTGGCAGGTGCCGGTCGCAGGCGGCGAGGCGGTCCGGCTGACCTCCCACCCCGGCGAGGAGGAGGACCCGGTGATCTCGCCGGACGGCACGACCGTCGCCTTCACCGCCACCTACGAAGGGCCCCGCGAGGTCTACACCATGCCCGTCGGCGGCGGCCTGCCCACCCGCCGCACCTGGGGGAGCTCCCGCGGCCTGCGCACCACCGGCTGGACTCCCGACGGCCAACTGCTCTACACCACCGCGGCGCACAGCACCCTGCCCGGCGTCGAGCTGGCACGGCTGAACCTCTCCGGCACCGCGACACAGCCCGACTTCGTGCCGCTCTTCGACGCCGCCGACGGCAGCTACGACGATTCGGGGACGACCCTGTTCTTCACCCGCTACTCGGCGCAGTCCAGCCACACCAAGCGCTACCAGGGCGGCACGGCGCAGTCGATCTGGAAGTTCCCCCGCGGCGCTGCGGAAGCAACGCCGCTGACCTCCGACTTCCCGGGCACCAGCCGCCACCCCATGTGGTGGCAGGGCCGGATCTACTTCGTCTCCGACCGCGACGGGACCCTGAACCTGTGGTCCATGAGCCCCGGACGGCGACGATCTCCGGCAGCTCACCCACCATCAGGGCTGGGACGTCCATGATCCCTCCCTCGATGCCGGGCGGGTCGTCTACCAGTTCGGCGCCGACCTCTGGCTCTACGACCCCGCCACGGGGTCGGACCGGAAGATCCCCGTCACGCTCCGCTCCGACCTCGACCAGACCCGGGAGCACTGGGTGGACGAGCCCCTGGAGTACCTGACCGCGGCGCACCTCTCGGCCGACGGCCAACGGGTGGCGCTCACCGCCCGCGGCCAGGTCTTCGTCGTGCCGCGGCACCAGGGACGCCTGACCGAGGCCGGCCGGCGGCCCGGCGTGCGCTACAGAAACGCCCGCTTCCTGCCCGACGGCAAGGCACTGGTCGTCCTCTCCGACGAGTCGGGGGAGGTGGAGCTCTGGCGCCTCCCCGCCAACGGCGTGGGGGACCCCGCGCAACTGACCAGCGATGGCGACATCCTGCGCTGGGAGGCCGTCCCCTCGCCGGATGGCCGCTACCTCGCCCACGACGACAAGGGCCAGCGCCTGTTCCTCTACGACACCGAGACCGGACGGAACCGGCAGATCGACTTCAACGAGATCGACCGGTTCACCGACCTCGCCTGGTCGCCCGACGGCAAGTGGCTGGCCTACGTCGCCACCGCCGGCAACTTCTTCAGCCAGATCAAGCTCTACAGCGTGACGACCGGCCAGTCGACGCTGGTGACCACCGACCGCTTCGACAGCTACAGCCCGGCGTGGAGCCCGGACGGCAAGTGGCTCTACCTGCTCTCCGACCGCCACCTCGAGTCGGTGGTGCCGGGCCCGTGGGGTCCGTACGCTCCCGCGCCGTTCCTCGACAAGAAGAGCGAGATCTTCGCCCTGGCGCTGGCCCCCGGCGAGCGCTCCCCGTTCGCACCCGACGACGAGCTCCACCCCCCTTCCGAGCAGACCGATCAGACCGAGAAGAGCGAGCAGGCGGGCGAGAAGAAGGACGGTACCGCCGATCAGGGCGGCCAGGGCGGCCAGGGTGCCGCCCCAAAGCACGCCCCGCCGCCGCCGGAGGTCGAGGTCGTCCTCGACGGTCTCGACGGCCGGCTGCAGAAGGTCCCGATGGATCCCGGCAACTACCGCGGGTTGGCGGTGGCCGGCAAGGCGCTCTACTTCCTCTCGCAGAGCGCCGGCGACGAGACCTGGGACCTCGAAGCGCTGCCGATCAAGAACCGCGACCGCGCGGTGCACACCGTCGTCCCCAAGGTCGAAGACTTCGAGCTGTCGGGCGACGGCACGGCGCTCCTGGTTCGGCGCGAGAAGAAGCTCTTCGTCCTCGACGCCGAGCCGCAGGAGAGCGGCGGCGGGCCCGGCTGGCGCCGACGGAACCGATCCCGGCCAGGCGGATCTCGGCAAGTCCGCGCTCGACCTCTCCGGCTGGAAGCTCACCCTCGAGCCCCGCGAGGAGTGGCAGCAGATGTTCACCGACGCCTGGCGCCTGGAGCGCGACTACTTCTACGACCGCCACATGCACGGGGTCGACTGGCCGGCGATGCGGGAGAAGTACGAGCCGCTGGTCGCCCGGGTCACCTCGCGCGCCGAGCTCTCGGACCTGGTGGCACAGATGGTCTCGGAGCTCTCGGCTCTCCACACCTTCGTGCGCGGAGGGGAGATGCGCCACGGGCCGGACGAGGTCGCCGTGGGCTCGTTGGGTGCCCGGTTCGCCCTCGACCGGGAGGCCGGCGGCTGGCGTGTGGAGCACGTCTTCCAGGGAGATCCCGACCATCCCGGCGACGGGAGCCCCCTCACCCAGCCCGCGGTGGACGTCCACGAAGGGGACGTCATCACCCTGATCAACGGTCGGCCCACCCTGGCAGCGCCGGCGGTCGGCGCCCTGCTGCGCAACCAGGCCGGACGCCAGGTCCTGCTCCACGTCCGGCAAGCCGGCGGCGGTGAGAAGGACGTCATCGCCACGCCGATCTCACAGCGACCGGGCCGCCGACCTGCGCTACACGGAGTGGGAGCAGAGCCGCCGCCGCCAGGTCGAGGAGGCGAGCCAGGGAGATCTCGGCTACGTCCACCTCCGGGCCATGGGCGGAGGCAACTTCAGCGAGTGGGCTCAAGGCTACTTCCCGGCGTTCAACCGCAAGGGCCTGATCGTCGACGTGCGCCACAACCGGGGCGGCAACATCGATAGCTGGATCCTCTCGGCCCTGCTGCGCAAGGTGTGGATGTACTGGTCCCAACCGGTGGGCAAGAGCCCGCAGTGGAACATGCAGTACGGCTTCCGCGGCCACATGGTCGTTCTGTGCGACGCCTGGACCGCCTCGGACGGCGAGGCCTTCACCGAGGGCTTCAGGCGCCTCGGCCTGGGGAAGGTTCTCGGCACCCGCACCTGGGGAGGCGAGATCTGGCTCACTTCGAGCAACTACCTGAAGGACGGCGGTGTCGCCACGGCCGCCGAGTTCGGAGTCTACGGTCCCGAGGGCGACTGGCTGATCGAAGGGCACGGCGTCGACCCCGACATCGTGGTCGACAACCCCCCGCACGCGACCTTCGAAGGGCAAGACCCCCAGCTCGAAGCGGCCATCGAGCTGCTCCAGCAAGAGATCGCCGAAGAGCCTGTCCCCCCGCCGCCGCAACCGCCGTTCCCGGACAAGTCCTGGCCGCGCGAGCACTGACCGGCGGAAAGGTCTCGACTCCTCACGAAAACCCAGGCGGCGCCCTTCCGAAGATCCCCCCATGCACAGACTCGAGACCCTCGTCAGCGATCTCCGCTTCGCCGGCCGGATGCTCCGCAAGAGCCCGTTGTTCACCGCGGTCGCCGTGCTCGCCATCGCTCTCGGGACCGTCGCGGTGACGACGATCTTCAGCGCCATGAACGCCGTCCTCTTCCAGCCGTTGCCCGGAGCCACGGCCCTGGACCGCCTGGCGTCGATCGAGCGCACCCGCCTGTGCGCGGACCCGTCGGCGGTCGGCCGCACTGTCCAGGTCAACGGCCACCCGTTCACCCTCATCGGCGTGGCGCCCAAGGGGTTCCGCGGGGCCTTCACGCCGCTCCGCACGGATGCGTGGGCGCCGATGACGATGCAGCCCGCGCTGCGGCCGCGGCGGGACCTGGGCGACGACTCCCAGGCCTGGCTGCGGGTCTTCGGCCGGCTCCGCGACGGCGTGAGCGTCGAGCAGGCCAGCCGGGAGCTCGCCACGCTCACCGCCGTCCACGCCGCGGACGCGGGCGAGCCGGAGGAGTACCGGGCGTTCACGAGCGGCCGGCGGCACGGCGCTCGCCGTGCTCGCGACCGATGCCCTCGAGCACCTGCCCCTGCCGGCGGACGTGCCGGTGTCGCTGGACCTGTCCCCGGACGGACGCGTGCTCGGCTTCACCCTCCTGGTCGCGCTGGTCACCGGCCTGACCTGCGGCTGGATCGGCACCGGGCGGCAGCTCGGTTGGGCGCTTTCGTCCGCGACGTCGGCGCTCAGTAGACCGCGCTGAGCTCCGCAGGCGAACAGCACCCGTCCTGCTCCCAGGGGGGGCCGGGGAAGACGCCCGCGTAGGCCACATAGAAGGAGGCGCCCGTCGCGGCCGTGTAGATGGTGATCTCGTTGGCCGGCGAGATGCCGTTGCTCAGGCTGATCCGCTCCCACTTGCCCTGCTCGGTCAGGATCACGCTGGTGTGCGTGTTACCGCTGTCACCGATTCCGACGCCGATCGCCGCCCCGGTCTCCAGGTAGACCCAGACGCAACCCGTCGCTTCGTCGGGCCCCTCGTGAGGAGGAAGGAACGCCTGCACGATACCGCCGGCGCTGTCGGTCTCGACGGCCAGCATCTTGCCGCTGGTGCCAGGAAAGAACGAAGGCATCGAGTAGGTCGACACGGTGCCGCCAGGGGGGGCCCAGGTCGTCCAGTACTCGGCGCCCGACTGGCCACCACTCGCCGTCGTTTGATTCGCAGTGTGAGAAGAGCTCGGCCCCTGGCTGTTCTCCAGACTGAAATCCGAATTCTGTAGGAGGTTCTGGGCGAGTGCGCCGGCCGGCACCAAGAGGCATACCGCGGTCAGCAGAGCCATCGACGTCAGGATCTTCGACTTCATTCTCGATCTCCCTTTGTAGAGCGTTGGCAGTCCTGACACTCCGCGCTCGCGGCGATCGCATCGATTCCGGCTCGGAGTGTCGGTTGAGTACTCGGGGGGAACGAGAGGTCCGAGGGAATTCCCTCAGCATCGGCTCCTCCGGCCCGCGACCCTCGAGCGGATGCTCACGCCGGGACTCGACGACTATGGCTACGGTCTCTGGATCGACAGCACCGAGATCGCTGGCCGCAAGCGCCGCTTCGCCCTCCGACCGGGAAGCATCATGGGCGCCAATGCCGTGCTGGTGCACTACCTGGACGATGATCTGACAATCGTTATTCTGAGTAATACGAACGTCACGGACCTCGACGAGTTCGCCTTCTTCATCGGAAAGACGGTGCTCGGAGAGCCTTGAGCCAGGGCGATGCGGGGAGATCGACGGCCTCGAGATCCTCGGCTCTCGGGAACGCCCTTCGGAGTGACCCACCACCATCAACCCGGCCCCCCCCGACCGCGGCACCTGGGGAGCCGTCCGCGAAAGCCTCCGCATCCCCGCCGACGACCGCCCCTTCGGCGAAGACCAGATCCTCGGCTGGTGGCGGCGGCGCACCGGCAAGCCGTGATCGGCTCGGTCGCGGACCGGCGCGCGATCGACCTGAGGCTCTCTAACCCGAACGGTCGCTAGCGGTCCCTGGCCGGCAGCTCGGGATGGGCGCGCAGCCACTTGCGCTTCGCCTCGCGGCATGCCGGGCAGACCAGCACCTCGGCGACGGTCTCGGAGCTGGGTGTGCAGGGCCCACCAACGGAGTCCACTGCGTTTGGAAACCGGCGGACCCTGGCCCGTCCGTACTTGAGCTGAATGTCGTAATCGGGATCGCTCGGCGAGGTCCCTCTGGGCATTCCGTAGTGGATCGGGAGCAGCTCGACGACCATGGGGATGCCGTGAACGGGGCAGCGAGGTGCTTCCGGTCCCCAGGAAGAACGATCGAGGTGGCGGATAGAAGGTCTGTTGTAGACCACGTGGAGTGTGAGAGGGCTCTCGTAGACGCTCTGGACACCTCGAGGAGCGTCCGAGAGCTTCTCCCCGTCGAACGAGAAGGTGAGTCGATAGGAGCGTGACCAGGAGCCTGGCGTGGGCTCGAACTGCCACTCGAGGGCTGCCGCTCGTGCAGGACCACGAATGAACGCCAGGTCTGGTGCACTGATGACCGTGGCCGCCTTGACCGCGCCTTCGGAATCGGCGACGACATCGATGGTGACTTCCCCAACGAAGAGACCATCCCCATCGGGACGTTGGACCCAGATGGGGAAATAGGTGGGGACGGCGGCGAAGCGGACGCCGTCGGCGGCCTGTGGATCGGGCTGCTCGCCCTGGGCGGCGACTGAGGCCGAGCCCGCGAGGAGCATTGCGAGGACGATGGCGAGTCGATTCATCTTGAGATCTCGAGTTCGTCTCCGTACAGGTTGGCCATGGGACGCAAAGCGTGCCATCCGAGCCACGTGAGTGATCTGGTGACTACAAAAGCACAGCAAGTGCCAACGTGAAAGCCCGACAGCGGATCTGTCGAAGCTGGTGAGCTCTCCCCGTGTGCGTAGGGGACGGGGCCCTCGTGCGGCCGCGTAGCGAGGTCAACACACCGCCGCCTCCCGTGACGGCGCGGCTGGACACCGGTGTCCTCCTGCGGAGGCGGCAAACGGGGTGAGATGCCCTGAATGCAGTGTTCCCGAACGCGGAGTGTCATGGTCCTCTCGGTGCCGGACGTGACCGCACAGATCGGCACCTGTACACACAGACCATGGCGACCAAGACCATCACTGTCGACCTCGAGGCCTACGAGCGACTGCGCCGAGCGAGACTCACGCCTGACGAGTCCTTCTCACAGGTCATCAAGCGGGCCCACTGGCACGACGCGCCCAAGACGGCCGCCGAGCTGTTGAGCGCCCTCGAAAGAGCACCGACTCTGGATCCGGCCGCCCTCGATCAGCTCGACAAGGGCACAGGCGCCGACGCTCCACCGGAGGACCCGTGGAGAGTCAACAGGTGAAGGGCCTGATCAGCTTGATCGCCTGAGTCCTTCGGCCGCCGGGTCCCCTGGATTTGCGGCACCGAAGTCAGAGGGGTAGGATGTATGACATCGTCATACATGAACCGGAGATCGTCCGATGAAATCAGCCCTCACCATCCGCCTCGACGAACAGACCGACCGTAGCCTTCGAGAGTTGGCTGATCGCTCCGGGAAGACGCGGAGCGAGCTGGCGCGCGAGGCGCTTCGCCGCCAGCTCGCCGTGATGCGGTTCGAGGAGATGCGCGAGCGGGTCCTGCCGTTCGCCGAGGCGCGCGGGTATCTCACCGACGAGGATGTCTTCCGCGACGTCTCGTGAGGGTCTTCCTCGACACCAATGTCCTGGTCAGCGCCTACGCGACGCGGGGCCTGTGCGCGGAGGTCGTTCGCGTCGTCCTGGCCGAACACGAGCTGGTCCTGGGCGAAGTGGTCCTCGCCGAGTTGGAGCGCGTGCTGGTCGAGAAGATCCGCCTGCCGCGGGCCGACGTGGCGGAAATCCTGGCCTTCCTTCGGGAGCATCCGGTCCAGCCGCGGAGCGAGGCTCTCGGCCCGGTCCTCGGATCGATCGAGGTCCGGGACCCGGACGACGCGTGGGTCCTGGCCTCGGCACTCGAGGCGGGCGCCAACGTCCTCGTCACGGGCGACCCGGACCTCCTGGAGGTCGACTCCGCGGTCCGGGATCTGGACGTGGTCTCGCCGCGGGGGTTCTGGGAGCTCAGCCGTCGGCGCGGTCGCGACCGGGAGAGGTAGTCGAGCCGCGCCGACCTCGACTCGCCCGGCACCGCGCCAGCCTGCACGAACTAGCCCGTCGACGCCCACCTCACCTGGCGTGGCACTCTGGCGCCGGGGCCCGATGGCCGAGACGGTAGACTCCTCCGCACCACGACACAACCCGGAAGCGGAGGTGTTCCATGCGCCGAGGTCTCTATCTGCTGGGGCTGTTCCTGGCCTTCGCCGCGGTCTGGGTGTGGGCCGCCATCCGACCGGTCTTCCCCGACGACTGGCTGCTCGAGAACTACCTCGTCTTCGCCGGCGTGCCGCTGATCCTCCTCCTCGGCCGCTGGTTCCGGCTCTCCCTCATCTCCTACACCCTGCTGACCCTGTTCATGATCCTCCACGTCATCGGCTCGCACTACACCTACGCGGAGGTCCCCTTCGGGTTCACCCTCCAGCACTGGGTCGGCGCCGACCGCAACATGTACGACCGGCTGGTGCACTTCTGCTTCGGATTCCTGGTCGCCTACCCGGTGCGCGAAGTGTTCATCCGCATCTCGCGGGCGAAGGGCTTCTGGAACTACTACCTGCCCGTCGAGCTCACCCTCGCCTTCTCAGCCATCTACGAGATCCTCGAGTGGCTGGCCGCGGTGAAGGTCAATCCCGAAGCCGGCCTCGCCTTCCTCGGCGCCCAGGGCGACGTCTGGGACGCCCAGAAGGACATGGGCGTCGCCGGCCTCGGCGCGCTCCTGGCCATGGCGATCACCTTCGCCGTGGCGATGACCGTCGACCGCGGCACCTGGGGCGCGGTCCGCGCGAGCCTCCGCATCCCCGCCGACGACCGCCCCATCGGCGAAGACCAGATCCTCGACTGGTGGCGGCGGCGAACCGGCAAGCCGTGATCGGCTCGGTCGCGGACCGGCGCGCGATCGACCCGGAGCTCTCGAGCCCGAACGGTCGCTACCGGTACCTGGCCGGCAGCTCGGGATGGGCGCGCAGCCACTTGCGCTTCGCCTCGCGGCATGCCGGGCACACCAGTACCTCGGCGAGGGTCTCGGAGCCGCCAGTGCAACTTCCCTCAACGGAGTCCTCAGCGTTTGGAAACCGGCGCGCCGTGGCCCATCCGTACACCGGCGTCCTCCTGCGGAGGCGGCAGAGGGGTGGGTCGACAGAGAAGATCGACCTTGCCTTGACCGATCACCCGTTCTTGCCAGCGCTCTTCTTTTGGTCCGCCGCGTCCCTGGCCCTCTCCATGTACGCCTTGAAGTCGTCGCCGTCCATGAGGAGGCGGATCTTGCCTTCGTCCACCGACCACATGGCGGACTCGGTGAGGACGTAGAGCTTCAGCCCGTGGGCAAGACTGAGGAAGACATGCGTTTCGATGGGATGGTCATCGAGGACGTGAGTGACGACCAGCGCAGCCGGCTGCCCTTGGTCGGCGGGCGGTAGGTCGAGTGTCAGGCAGGCATTCGACAATTTCTGGTACTCCACGATCCGCGTGCCCCCGTCGGCGACGAGCACTCGAACATGCCCGCCGAAGACGACCTCCCCGGGGTCCTGCGTGGCAGCCAGAAGGTAGACCGCCCAGGCGGCCTCCGGACCCTGATGCGGCAGAACGACGGTGTTATAGGAGCTCGTGCACTGGGTGCGCAGCGCCGAGAGCGCCGTCTGGCGAGCCAGGAACATCGCCCGCTGGTCCGGCGTCAACGGCTCGCAAGTGTCCTGCCGGCGGAGGGAACCAGCTTCAGCCCCGTCGACAGGAACGCTCAGCTTGCTGCAGTAGCCGTCGCCGTTCTCCTCTTCCTGCACGAAGTCCACCCGCCAGCCCTCGCCCGAAGGAACGGTCACCCACCCCCGAAGGTTCGCGGGTTGCTGCCCGTACGACTCCAGGAGGCGGTCCGTCGCAAGCCAGGCCGCCCGGTCCTTTGCATAGAGAGCCCGGCCGAGAGCCTCGAGCCCGGAAAGATCCGGGGGCATGGCCGTCGCGGGTCCGGCAGCCGTCAGAAGTATCAGCAAGAGGGCAACTTGTGGAAATGCCATCTGATCGCTCCGTTCCAGTGGAATCCACCCGAGTCTTCTACCGCGGCTCCACGCCGAGATAGGACGCGACGAATCCCGCCGGGCGACCGTCACGGAAGCAGGGTGAAGCTGCCCTTCCGCTGGCGCCGGTAGACCCGGAAGTCGCGCTGGTCCAAGGTGAAGACCCGTGAGAGGTTCTCGCGCTCGGCGACCCGGACCAGGGCGGCGTCGGCGAGGTCCATGGGAAGGTCCTGGTACTTCTCCATGAGCTTCTTCATGCGGGAGAAGTCCTCGTCCTCCAGCGGCAGGAGGGTGACGCCGCCCGTCTCGAGCATCTCCCAGAGGCCCTCCTGCGCCGCCCAGGAGAAGCCGAGAAGGTACATCGCCTCGACCACGACGGGCCAGACGGTGACCAGCGGGTCGCGGATCGTCGCAAGAGTCGAGATCACCGTCTGGTGCTCGCCGTCACTCCGGTCCAAGAGGGCAACGAGAGGCCCGGCGTCAATCAGAACGGCCCGCACGGCGCCTCTCCTCGAGCATCTCGCGGAAGCGCCGCCCGGTCTGGCGGGAGAGCTGGCGCCCTCCGCTGTCAGCGATCCCGATGAACGGCCGCAGACGTTCGAGCGCGGTACCTCCGCTCGCCTCCTGCTCCCGTGCGAGATGCTCGATCGCGTCGCGGATCACGTCGGACTTGGTCTGCCCCCGCTGCCGCGCGAGGCGCTCCAGGGTGGTTTCGAGCTCTGTGTCGAGGCGGACAGTCGTCATGGCCTTGGGCTACCTGTAGTACAGACAGCGTACCACGCCCAGACCCCACGCTGGGGCTCCTGCTGACGACCCTCTCGGCCATCACCTCGCGCCACGCGCCCGCCCTTGACTGGTTGTCCGGGAACTGCGTACCGTCCGAGCTGAGGAGAACATCATGCGCGAGATGTCGGTAGAGACGTTCCGTACCAAGCTCCGGGAGGCGGTCGACGATGTTCTCCGGGATCACGAGCCGCTCCGCGTCACCCGCCGCGACGGAGAGAGCTTCGTCGTCGTCGGCGCCGAAGATTGGGAGCGTGATCGCGAGACCCTGTACGTGCTCCAGAACCGATCCCTCATGCGACAGATCGCCCGGTCCGCCGAGACCCACGAAGCCGGGAGAGGCTTACCGTCCGACGAGTCCTTCTCGCGGGTGATCAAGGGGGCTCGGTGGCAGGACGAGCGCAAGACGGCGGCCGGACTGTTGAGCGCCCTCGAAGAAGCACCCCTGTCGGATTCGTCCGTCCTCGACCGGCTGGAGGAAGCCCAGCGCTCCGACGCTCCGCCGGAGGACCCGTGGCAGTCCGATTGAGCCTGGACACCTCGTTCCTCATCGATCTCCAGCAGAAGCAATTCAGAGCAGCACATCCGCCGGATCGACGGCCTCGAGGTCCTCGGCTATCGGGACCGCTCTTCGGAGTGATCATGAACCGGAAGGGCGCAACGATGGTCTCCCCATGACGGCTCCCAAGACCATCACGATCCGCCGGGGCCGGGAGGACGACGCCCTGTGCATCGCCGTCCTGGCGACCCAGGTGTTCCTCGACACCTACGCCAAGGGCGGCATCCGTCCCGACCTCGCGCGCGAAGTGCTCACCGGCTATTCACAGGAGGCCTTCGCGAACCGCCTCGCCGACCCGGCGACCACCTTCCTGCTGGCCGAGCGCTTCGCCGGAGAGAAGGGCGACGAGCCCCACCTGGTGGCGTTCGCCGAAGTCACAGTGAGTAGCCCCTCACCGGTGGAGGCGGCGAGCTCCGGCAAAGTCGACGCGCAGCTCGTCCGGCTGTACGTCCAGCGCCCGTTTCTGCGCAAGGGGCTCGGTAACACCTCGCCCTACCCCGTCTAGCCAAGCGGCGACCGGTGATGCAGGCTGCCTCGCGGAAAGGAGGCAGCACGATGGAGGAGCGCATCACGTGGTTCCGCACGCAGGTGGGGATGCACTTCGGTGGCCGGCCGGGCCGGGGAGCCCGGTACCCTGAGGAGCTTCGGTGCGAAGCAATCGAGATCGGGCGGGAGCTACTGAACCGCGGCGGGCCGATGAGCTCGACTGCGCGGCGGCTGGGTCTCGCCTCCGGGACCCTGGAGCGGTGGCTCGAGCAGGAGGAGCAGTCCGGGCTGTCGGCGTCTTGCCGGCGGACGGATCTACGCCCGGTGGAGCTGATCGAAGCGGAGGAGCCCGGGAGCGAGATGTCGTCGCCTGGCGCCGGTCTGGTCCTGGTGACCGCAGCGGGGCACCGGGTGGAGGGCCTGGGGCTCGATGAGGTAGCCGTGCTGCTCGAGGCGCTGGGATGATCGGTTCGACCCGGCAGGTCGGGGTCTACGCCTACGGTGCGCCGGCGGATCTTCGAAAGGGTTTCGACGGGCTCTCCGGGCTGGTCACGCGCGAGCTCGGTCGCAGTCCGACGTCGGGGGATCTCTTTCTATTCGTCAACCGGTCGCGGACGCTGGCGAAGGTCCTGGTGTGGGACGGGACGGGGCTGTGCATCTACAGCAAGCGGCTCGAGCAGGGCCGTTTCGTCAGTCTCTGGCGCGAGCCGGGACGGGCTCGTCTGCGGCTGACGATGAGCGAGCTGGCGTTGTTTCTCGAGGGCAGCAAACTGGTCGGCAAGGTCGAGCTTTCGCCGCCGATCTTCGCGCGGAAAAAGGTTGCTTTCGAGGCCCGCTCGTGATCTAATTCTCCTCGATGATTTCGATCGAGCACGAGCAGCGACCGGATGTCTTGCGGCAGGTCGCGCTGCTGCTCGAGCGTGAGAATCACCACCTTCACCAGCGAATCGAAAAGCTGACCTTGGAGCTCGGTCGGCTCAAGGGGACCGACGCGGCCACCTTGCAGCTCGAGATCGATCAGCTCAAAGAGATGCTCGCGCGGCGTGAGCGGACGATCTTCAGTGCCTCCTCAGAAAGGCGGCCCCGCAGAAGCCCAGGGCCGGCTCCCGATCCGAAACCGCAGACGGGCCACGGTCCGACCGCTCAGCCGGAGCTTCCGGTGGTCGAAGAGACGTGCGAGCTTCCCGAAGATCGACGGGACTGCTCGGTCTGCGGCGGCACGCTCGAGCCGATGGGTGAGCAGGCCGAGGAGTCCGAGGAGATCAGCGTCGTCCAGCGCCACTTCGTGCTGGTCAAGCGCCGGCGCCAGAAATACCGCTGCCGGTGCAACGCCGCGGTGGTCACCGCGCCGGCCCCGCCGAAGCTGATCCCGGGCGGGCGCTATGCGCCGGAAGTCGCCGTCGAGGTGGCGGTCGGCAAATACCTCGACCACCTGCCGCTCGAGCGCCAGAGCCGGATCATGGCCCGCCAGGGCCTGGAGGTCACCTCCCAGACGCTGTGGGACCAGATCGATGCCCTGGCCCGGGTGCTTGAGCCGAGCTACCGGGCGCTCCATCCGCTGATCCTCGCGTCTCCGGTGGTCCACGCCGACGAGACCCACTGGCCACTGATGACGCGCCAGGGGACCTCGAAGTGGTGGGTCTGGAGCGTCGCGAGCCGAGAAGCGGTCTTCTACCGGCTGTGCGGAACCCGCTCGGCCAAGGGCGCGCAGTCGATCCTCTCCGGCTACGAGGGCGTGGTGATGTGCGACGGGTACAAGGCCTACCAGACGCTCGCCTCCCGCGCCGGTCCTACCATGAGCCTGGCCCACTGCTGGGCCCATGCACGGAGGAAATTCGTCGAAGCCGAGCCCAACTACCCGAAGGAGTGCGAGCGGCCTCTTGAGCTGATGAGCAAGCTCTTCGAGGTCGAGCGCAGAGTCCCATGCGTCGAGGTGCCGGAGCCGCCCGAGGTCCTCGAGCTGCGCCGTGCGCTCCGCGCCGAGGACTCCAAACCCCTGGTCGACGAGCTCGGCGCCTGGGCCCACAGCACCAAGCACGACGTGCTGCCCAAGAGTGGCATTGGCAAGGCGATCGGCTACCTCGAAGAGCACTGGACGGGGCTGACTCGCTTCCTCGACAACCCCCACATCCCGCTCGACAACAACCTCGCCGAGCGTGAGCTGCGCGGGATCGTCGTCGGCCGCAAGAATCACTACGGCTCGCGATCGAAGCGCGGGACCGAAGTGGCGGCCATCCTCTACAGCCTCCTCGAGTCCGCCAAGCTCGCCGGTGTCGAGCCCAGCGCCTACCTCACCCGGGCCACGTGGGCCGCCCTCGACGTCCCCGGCACCGTCACCCTGCCTCGCGATCTGCTCGGCTGAGAAGACGCCGGCCCCCGGCCGGCTACACCAGGAAGATCTGGCTGTCCAGGTGGGGTGGGGCGAGGACTTACTTTCAGTCCAGCCGGCGGAGATCGTCCCTCCGTCCCGCCGACGCGAGGCGCCGCCATTCCCCTGGAGGTGTCTCTGTGCCGGGGAGCCGGCGCCGCGGGCGTGCCTGGCCGATCCGGATCTCGCGTACCTGACCGCTACGGCGTTGCCGTTGACCGGGCGGGCGCCGCGGTTCGCGCTGGTGGAGGATCTGGATGCGGAGGAGGATCTGTACCTCCTGGTCTCCGGATGGAGGGACGGGCGCTCTGATCTTGATGGGGATCTCGGCACGGTCCTCGGCTGGAACGAGGACCTGCCGGCTGTGTTGACGGTGCTGGACGGGCTGCGGGTGCGGCCGCTGGCGCTGGCTCACTACCTGCTGTCCGTGGGGGATGAGACGTTGGCGCGGGTGGGGAGGATTCTCTCCGAACTGGCGGCCGGCTCCGGGGAGGTGGCCCGATGGGCCCGCGGCGGAAGACGAAGCCCCGGGGGCCGTGTGCGCTGATCTCGGCGCTCACCGGTCCGGTGGGTGAGGTCGCGGAGCGGGCTGACGGGGCGTTGGCTCTTCGGAAGCGCCGGCCGCGGTTCGACCGGGAGGGGCGGCGGCTGGCGCGGATTCACCCCCTCTACCGGCCGGGGCAGGGGGCGGAGCGGGGGAAGGTGTTGCCCATGATCCGGCTGTCAGGCAACTGGCTCCAGGAGAGCGGCTTTCCGATCGGCCAGCGCTACTCCGTGGAGGTGGAGGACGGGGAGCTGGTAATCCGGGCGTTGTAGGCGACCGGATCGAAGGGCCGGGCGGAGGACTGGCTTCCGCCCGGGCCTTCTTCTCTCCCCATGCTCCCCTCCGGGATGTGGCACAGTGTGCTACTCTGGTGATCCCATGAGTCGACGCACTCTCAATGTCTCTCTCACCCCTGAGCTCGAAGAGCTGATCAGCGCCAAGGTGGCTTCGGGGCGCTACCTCTCCGCCAGTGAGGTCGTCCGTGATGGTTTGCGGCTCCTGGAGGAGCGCGACCGGTTGCGGCGCGAGGCTCTCGACCAAGTCCGCGAGAAGATCGATGCGGGCTTCGCGTCGCTCGATCGGGGCGAAGGTGTGGTCGCTGAGAAGGTCTTTGCCGATCTCGAGGCCAGCCTGGAGCGGCGTGCCCGGCACCCCAAGAAGCGGTAGCGCGTGGCAACCCTGATCCTGTCGCCCGAGGCGGCCGCCGACCTCGAGGAGATCGCCGAGTACATCGCCTCCGAGAACGTGGACGCGGCGATTCGGGTCTTGGCGGAGATCCGCAAAGCCATGGAGCGCTTGACGGACACGCCCGAGATCGGGCACTCCCGGGAGGACCTGACGTCCGAGCCGTTCCGCTTCTGGCCTGTCAGACGCTACCTGGTCATCTACCGCGCATCGCCAGAAGCGGTGGAAGTCTCACGGGTCCTGCACGGCGCTCGGGATGTTGAGGCCATTCTGTCCGGGCTGTGATTCTGCGGGCTCGGTGCGGGGCTTTCGGAAGCCGGATGCCGACTACAGGGGAATCAGCCTGCATCGCCAGGGAGGTGGCCGAACCGGCGCAGGCCACGGCGAGACCCTCGGAGGCTATCTTCCGACTACCCAGGTCACACCTTGGAGTTGACCCAGCTATGCGGAGCTTTGCATAGCCGAGTCAGGTTCACCTCTCGATGCCAAAGCACGCTTAGATATCGAAGTCGTACTTAGGCGCATTCAGTCGGGTTGCCGTTCTCTTCGCTGGCCTCGCTCATGGCGTCGGCAACGACTGACCTGATTCGAGACTTGCCGGCCAATGACAGCCTTGGCAGGCGGAAGATCCCTGCGACGAACCGAGCCCAGGGCGCTGAGCGATCTAAGCGAAACCTTGAAGCCGTGGTGGGAAGGAAATCTCTTCCCAGGTCCGTCTACTTAGGACAAGGAACAAGCCGGACATCCAATCCGCACCAGTCCCAAGGAGGTCGAGTTGAGCGAGCCTTTCATTCTGCTCCCACGGCGGGGCGTCCACGCGAAGGGGTCAGACCCCGCCTTCTCCGTCCTCACTAGCATGCCCGTGGCGAGTAGCACCGGGCCGTCCATGGCCGCGAAGCTTCCGATGGGCATCGCCGCGAAGATCATCGACACGACGCACGAGAATGGCCCCAAGCTCGTCGAGCTTGAACCGCAAGATGCCGAAGCGCTGAACCGGTCGACTGAGCCTGTCCGAGCGGTACCGGTCGTCTACTATGGGCCACCCGAGCCATTCGGCTTGGCGCCGATGGCTACGCCCACCGAATCGAGCGAGGGAACCGGGGGGATGGCCCAGCCTCACCCGCTCCCTCCAGTGAGCAGCTTGCTTGCAGCGTCACCGTTGGCCGGAACGCACCAGCTTCAGGTGACGGTGACTGACGCGAAGACAGGAGCTCCACTGCCCGGGATCCGCATCGGCAACCGGCTGTCAGCCGCCATCACCGACGCTTCGGGCAACGCGACGGTCGGCTTCCCTACGTCTGGACCGCAGCCTCTCTTCTGCCTGCCGCAGTGGGATGCCGGCTACTGGGGCGCCTACCGAGCAAGCGTGGCAGTGCCTGGCGCAACTTCGGTACCCCTCGAGCCGGTGGATCTCACGTTCGTTGACTGCGTCCGCCACTATTACGGTGCGTCGCGGTTCGATCCGACCATGGGAGTCAAGGTAGGGATTCTCGATACTGGAGTCGGCCCACACCGCGATCTCAATGTCGTCCATGGGCGCAACACCGTGACCGGTGAGCAGAGCACCGATTTCGAAGACGGCCACTACCACGGGACGCATGTCGCCGGTCTCGTCGGCTCAAACGACACCGGTGGTGGCTTGAGAGGTCTCGCGCCCGGGATTAGTCTCTATGCCTACCGAGTGTTCGCCAAGGGCGGTGCTGGCGCCAGCAACTACGCCATCCTCAAGGCTATGATCCTCGCGGCCGAGGATGGTTGCGACATCGTCAACCTGAGCCTAGGCGGCGGTCCCTTCGATGTCGTCGTGGAGGAGGCAATCGCTGATGCGCGCGACCAAGGAATGCTGGTGGTGATCGCCGCAGGAAATGATGGCAGGAAGGCGGTGAGCTACCCCGCCGCATACCGCGGCGCCACGGCAGTGGCGGCGCTAGGGCGCGAATCCACCTACCCTGGCGGCTCCGCCTGTGAAGCCGACGTACAGCGTCCGCCATATAGCACCGCCGATAGTTTTGAATTCCTAGCCTCTTTCTCCAACGTCGGGCCCCAGATCGCCATGGTAGCCCCGGGCGTCGGCGCCCTCTCGACCCTGCCGCACGATCACTTCGGCCCGCTCAGCGGAACCTCGATGGCAGCACCCGTGGTGGCAGGAACGGCAGCCTGCCTGCTCTCTCAGAACCCAGCAGTGTTCGGCATGGCACGCGACGCGGCTCGCTCCGCGGCCATTGAGAAGCTCCTGCAGACCGCTTGTACACGCAGAGGACTAGGCCTCATATTCGAGGGATACGGGCTACCCGACCCGGCACAGATATGAAACGGTTCGTCCTCCTCCACAGGGGTAACGACCCCGATCCGAGTGACCTCGCCGAGCTAGCGAGTATCAAAGGAGTCCAGGTGATCGATAGCGAAATTCCGCGAGCGCTGCTCGTCGAGGGCACCGAAGAAGGGATCACCGAGGTACGTCGGCGGCTGCGCAAGTGGTCCGTAGCTGAAGAGATCGACTACCCACTGCCCGACACGGAGTGCTGATCGCCAATCGCTGTCGATAGCTGGTCAAGGTTCAATTTTCCAGAGGAGAGTTGAGATGAAGCCACTACCGCAAGAAGTCCTCACACGGGCCATCGAGAACGGCCGTAATGAAGCCCGGAGCGTAGTCGCCAGCCGGGATCAGATCCTTGCCGCCAGAGCGCAGGCGTTCGGTCTCGCCGCTACCACCGCCGCCGCGCCCGCTCGCGGCATCCTCGTCGCTGAAGGGGACTCCTGGTTCGATTACCCCTTCCACGACATCCTCAAGGTGCTCGAGGACGACTATGGCTACAGCGTCGAGTCGGTGGCCCACAAGGGTGACCGCGTCGAGGAGATGGCCTATGCCGGCGGGCAACTCGAGGGACTTAGCCGCTTGCTCGAGAAGCTCATTGCGCGTGGCACGCCTCCCAAGGCCCTCCTCCTGTCGGGCGGCGGCAACGACGTCGCCGGGAAGGAATTCGGCATGCTCCTCAACCACTCCCGCTCGACGATTGCCGGCCTCAACGAATCGGTGATGCAAGGAGTAATCGACGAGCGGGTACGAGTCGCATATGTGACCATCCTCGGCGCCGTGACGGAGATCTGCCGGCAGCGGCTTGGCAACCCCCTGCCGATCCTGGTGCACGGCTACGACCACCCAGTTCCAGACGGCCGCGGTTTTCTCGGCGGCTGGTCCGCTCTACCGGGACCGTGGCTGGAGCCCGGTTTCCGCGAGAAGGGGTTCGGCGGCGACTCCGAGTCCCTACGCCGCACCGCTCTCGCCGAGGATCTGATCGATCGTTTCAACGACATGCTTCAGTCGCTCGTGGTGCTGCCCGCGTTCGCCCACGTCCGGTACGTGGACCTACGCAACACCCTGTCCACCGCGGAGAACGACTACACCGACTGGTGGGCCAACGAGCTTCACCCGACCAAACGCGGCTTCAAGGCGGTCACCGAAAAGGTGGCGGGTGTCCTGGCGACTCTTCCGTAGCTGTCAATCGACACCCAGATTCCCGCGGTTTGTGGACACCCAGATTCCCGCGGTTTGTGGACACCCAGATTCCCGCAGTTCCCCCAGGGGTGTCCAGGATCTGGGAGGCGGGTGCTCATCGGTCAGTCCTTGCCGGCCCCCGGGGCCGGGCCCCTTCAGGGGCGTAGGCCGGGGGTGGGGCGGGGGCAGGCCGGAGCCCCGGAAGGGGCGGTCGCGCCGGTCTGTCGTGGTTTGTTCACGAGGCCTTCTTTTCCATCTCGCGCAGCCGGAAGCTCTTGCCGTCGATCTGGACGACGTGGCAGTGATGGAGCAGGCGGTCGAGACTGGCGGTGGCGAGGACCTCGTCGCCGGCGAGCATTTCGGGCCAGTCCTGCACGCTCTTGTTGGAGGTGATGATCGTGGCGCTGCGCTCGTAGCGATAGGCGATCACCTTGAAGAGCAGGTGGGCCTCTCGCCGGTCGAGGGCCTGGAAGCCGAGCTCGTCGAGGACCAGGACGGCCGAGGAGAGGGCCCGCCGGCGCTGGATCCTTCGTCCGGCCTCCTCGTCGCGCCGGAGCTGCTCGATCAGCTCGTCGGCCGAGGCGAAGGAGACGGAGAAGCCGTTCTGGATCGCTTTGACTCCGAGCCCGGCCGCCAAGTGGGTCTTGCCGAGCGTGGTGCCAGGGTCTTGGTAGTTGCGGCTCCGCCCAGACCTGCGGATCGGCGGATCGCCCCGCTCGTCCCGCCACACCCTCCGGTGGATCGGCCGGCAGCAGGCCCAGCAATCCTGGGTCAGCTCGCCGCTGAAGTTCCACTCGAACCCCACCTCGTTGACCTCGCCGCACGTGGGGCACCGAACCTCGACCTCCTCCAACTCCACGCCTCCTCCTTCCAGGGCCAGTGTCGCACTCCTCGCCCGCGGCGATACTGCAAGGGGTTAGAGCTCCATGTCCTCGAACAGCGTCACGAGTTGAGATTGGAGGTTCCTGTAGAGGAGGTCCTCGCCTTCGTCCACGTTCTCGCCGCTCGACCACCACAGGACGTACCGGCCGTGGACCACATGGCCCAGCTGGCTGTGGAGCAGGTAGTCCTGGATCTCTCGTTCGGTCCAGTCCTCGGGGAACTTCCAGATCTGGACCGTGATGTGGAAGCCCGGCGTTGCGGGTTCGCTCACGCGGTACTCGCGGAACTGGCCCTGCTCGTCGTATGAGGGCTCGAGGCGGATGCCGTGCCAGGCGTAGAGCTTGACGATCTTCGGGACCGGAACACGGAGCTCGGAAACCGTCACGATCTTCGGGAGGGGTCGCCCCTCGAGCATCTTCCAGATCTGATCCGTCGTGGGACGGCGCGAGAGCTTCTCGAAGTCGGAGCCTGCGGGACCGAGCCAGATCACCTTCCCCGCCATGATGCCTTCGCTGATGGTATGTGCGAAGACGAGCCGCTCCTGCGGACGGAAGCGGAAGGAGACCGTGCCCGCCTCGGAAAGGAGCTCGAGCGTCCCGTCGGCAGTGAGCTGCCAACGGTCGGCGGGGGCCAGGCTCTCGGTCTGCACCCGGCCGGACAGAGAGAACTCGATCGCGTACCCTGCGTCGACAAGCTCTTCAAAGGACCAGGACCAGACTCTCCAGTCCCCGGTCACGAGTCGGAGACCGATCCCCGGCCCCGGCAAAGGGGAGATCCCGGCGATCGCGTCACTCCCGAGCTCGACGAAGAGCGCCTCCCCACCACCGACCGGATCGAGGGCGGCCTCAGCGAAAAAGAGCCGCTCGTCTCCCGGGGACAGCTCGACGTAGGCGGGGGCCCGCTCCATCGTCTTCCCGTCCGCGGGGCGGACATAGTAGAGATCCACGACAGGGACCTCGAGGAGCGGATGCCCCTTGCGGACGTCCAGCACCTCCACCCGGGCGTCCCAAACCTCTTCTCGATACTCCCCTTCAAAGCCCTCCGCGAGCTCCGACTGCTCGGCCTCGTAGAGCCGGGTCGTGGACACCACCCGGCCTGCGAACACGGCATCCCGGTGCGCCTGGCGCTGGTCGCGGGTCCAGATCGGCTCGTTGGCCGCGGCCACAGGGGCGAGGAGGAGGCCGAAGCAGAGAGCGGCGAGGAGCCTCATGGCTCTCATCCTACCGGTGCGAACGGTGGCTCCGGCACTTCTGGTCAGAGCGGACCGGACGGCTAAACTGGTGCACGATGAGGTTCGAAGCCCACGAGCGCGCCCACTCCCGAACGGTGCGGGAGACCGCCGAGGAGAAGGCGTCCGCCCTCGCCCGGATCGGCCGCTGAGCCTCTCGGGCGGTGCCCGTGCTCAGCCACCCGCCCGTTCGGCGAGCTTGTCCGTGCTCCTCGAGCGGGTGTTAGCCCAGGTCTCGGAAGAGGTCGTCCTCCTTCATGCGGGCGGTCTCGAGGAAGTCCTCGCGGACCTCGGCGAGGATCTCGTCGCCCCGGCGTCGCGGCACGTCGGCCAGGAGCTCCTGCTCGACGAGCTTCTCCACCCTCTCCACCAAGCCAGCGTCCAGCTCGCCCTGGGCGGCCAGCGCACGGAGCCCGATCAAGGACCAGTTCCAGCACTTGCGGGCGCTCGGGTTGTAGAGCTTCACGCAGGACGTCTCGTCGCAGCGCACCTGCACGATCCCGACGTCGGTGGCGTAGTTGAGGTGGATGAAGCCGTGGCCCGGACTGACCGATCCGGCAACCACCCAGTAACAGCCCGGCGGAAGCTCCGCCTCCAGGTGGCCGCAGCGGAACGGCAGGTTGCGGTACGTGCCGTCCGGCAATCCCTGCCAGTCGATGCCCTCGGTGCGCCAGCGACCTCACGGCCACCGGAGGATTCCGTCACAGTCGAAGATGGTCATCCGGCCGGCGCCGCTCCAGGTACCGCAGGCGTCGGCGACATCGCTGACCCACACGTTCAAACGTCCGACTCCCATGGCTCGATCTCCTTCCCTAGAGATTCCGGGGCCCTGCGACGCCCCGGAACGTTCCGGGGCACGCGCGCCCCATGGAGGAAGGAACGAAGCAAGTGACGGAGAGCTCTCACGGCTTCGGGAAAACCCGCACGACCAACCGCCCTGATCGGAACCACCATCGAGAGGGGCGTGGCGTGCGAGGTCGAGAGGCTTCTCCAGTGCGCCGAGGTCTACGCGCTGACGGCGCTCCGCCTGCTGTCGTCATTCCGGCCGCTTCGCCTCACCGGTGGCGCCCAACTCGTGAGCTCCGGTTGTCGATTTCCAGCCCCCTCGTTCGACCTAGAGTCAGACAGCGCTGTCCAGGCGGGACGGAGGGCCGGTGGTCGCCTGGGAAGCACACCCACAAAAGGAGAGCACACCATGCCAACAGGTACCGTCCGACTGCACCGCGCCCTCAAGACCAGCCCGGAGCGCGTCTACCGGGCATTCCTCGAGCCCGAGGCGATGGCGCAGTGGCTGCCTGAGAGGATCCCGGTCGAGATGTGCCATCTGGGCTGGCGGGAGTGCCTCGCCCAGCTCGCCCACCTCGTCGAGCCGGAGATTCCGGACGCTTGAGGGCTCCGGGCGGGGTCCTGCCGATGAGGCTTCAGCCAGATCGATGATATGCACCCAGACCGCGAGGAGGGAGAGACGATTCATGCACTACCTGCTGATCATCAGTCACGACGACTTCTTCACACCGACCGAGACCCTGTTCGAGGAGATCGGCACCTGGATCCGCGAGATGGAGCAGCGCGGAGTGCGGGTCTACGGGAATCCCCTGCGGCCCGCTGGTGAGGCCGTGACCGTCCGAGTTCGCGAGGGTGAGGTCCGAAGGTCGGAAGGCCCTTTCGAAAACTCGAAGGAGAAGATGTGCGCCTATGAGCTCATCGACTGCGCGAGCCTGGAGGCGGCGGTCGAGATCGCGAGTCGACACCCGATGGCGACGGCGGCCACGGTGGAGGTGAGACCGGTCTGGGACGAGCTGACGGGAAAGTAGCTGGACGGTCGTGCTTCTCCGCCGGGTCGGCGTCCGGTCGCGGCGGGCCGTGACCGGAAATGCGCCGCCGTGTGGCCAGGCTCGAAGCTCCAACGTTGCATCATTGCGATCCTCCCAGTCCCAGCGCCACCACGCCGGGGCTCTGCCGGTCGTAGCCCACCAGGCGGAAGACCTGGCCCTGGTCGGCGTCGCCGGTGGTGTTTTGCCAGATGTTCGAGGTGGAGCCGACGGCGCCGCTCGGATCGACCCAGATCACCTCGCTGGAGGTGCAGTCGCACGAGAGGGTGTTGCCGTCGGCCAGGCGCTGGGCGGTTCCCACCGAGGTCGCCTCGACGCCCAGGTCGGCCGCCAGCACGGGCTGCGACGGCCCGAAGACGTCGCCGTCCAGGGTGTAGCTCCCGTCGAGCTGGATCGGTGGTGCGATCTCCACCACCATGCTGTCGCCGTGGCTGACGTTGTTGTCATACATGATGAAGTGTCGCGACTCCGGCAGCCACTTCGGGTCGTGGGTGGCGTGGAGCTGGAACTGGTCCGACTCGTCGTGGCCGTAGGCCTCGGGGTTGCCCCACCGATAGAGCAGATCTCCGCCCTTGCCGTAGCGACCGCCGGTGCTGCCCGCGGCCTCTTCGGTGGTGGTGGAGTGGTCGATCACCCACAGCTCGCTGTAGTGGTACGACGTGAACACGATCTGGTCGTACTCCTCCAGGTAGTACGCGGAGTTCACGTGCATGAAGTCTTCCGGGATGTTGTATCCCTTGCCGTAGTTCACGTCGATATGGCGCGGGTGCTCGGCCGGGTCGCCGTAGTTGGCCTTGGCCTCGTCGTAGTCCTGAACCAGGTGGTCCGACGCCTTCCACTCCCACACGATCTGCGCCCCGTCCTCGGTCGGATGGATCTCCACCAGAGAATCGATCCACAGGCCGCCGGAGGTCAGGTGCTTCGGGTCACGGCCCAGCTCCAGGGACTCCTCTTCGGTGTGGTACCTCCACATGGGGAAAAGGAGGTTGCCGTTGGGCAGCACCGTCACCACGTGGTGGGGCGCGTAGTCGTCGCCGTAGTGCTCCCAGGACCAGAGAACCTCACTGTCCTTCGAGAGCCGCTGGAAGATGCCGCCGATGTTGAAGGTGTCGTTGTGGCCCTCGCGGTAGCCGGCGACGAACCGGTTGTCGGGCGCCACGTCGTTGATCGAGCCCGGCCGGAGGATGCTGCCGTCGTCGAGGAGGAAGGCCGACTGCCCCGCCTTGTACTGGCTCGTCCACTGGTGGACGGGCTGGTTGGAGGCGTCGACGAGGTAGGTCGTCTGGAAGCTGGACGGCGCGTAGAGGATCAGCTCGTCTGGCGGGGCGGTCGCCGCCTGGCTGCCGCTGTCCGCGGTGGCCTCCTCCGCCTGACCCCCGTCGTCGGACGCCGAGTCGCCGGACGTACCGCAGCCCAGGGCCACGAGAGCCGCCCCGAGAAGGAGCGTCGCCCCGAGTCGTGCCGCGCTCCACGGTCCACCGTTCGAGATCGTCGAGGCCGGTCGCAGATGTCCCATGCCGCTCTCCTTCTCTGATCCCACGGCACCGTCTCCCACCGCGCGGGTCCACGCGACGGATTTCGCGGTCCAGATCAGATTCATTACTGAAGGTTTCGAGCGCATTCTATGACCGAGCTGCCCAAGGGTCAAAGAGATTCTTCACGTGCGGAATCGACGCCGCGAAGAGGCTTCTCCCACCTGGCGCCTACTCCAGACCTCTCTCCACGAGGACCCGGCGTATAGCTCGCAAGTGGTAAGGTGCCGGCGGGTCACCTGTCAGGAGCCTGGGCATCGGAGGTCTCCTGCAGGCGTGCCCGCAGTGATGCGGGGCGGAGCGCCGACAAGAGCCACTGCCTTCTTCTGATTTCTCGACAGATTTCTCGGAGTCTTTGATGATGAGCTTTCCGATGTCCGGCAGGCAGGTTCCCTCGTCGGCGATGGGGCACTGTGGTCCCTTCACCCGGCTCACCGCGAAGAGCCTGGTGGCCATGGCCTGGGTCGCCCTCGCCGCGGCCTTGCTCGCCTCACCGGCCGCGGCCCAGGGTACGGGCGCGGTGATCGGCGTGGCGAAGAGCGAGTCCCATCTCGGGCGCGACGTGACGCTGCGCTTCGTGGTCGAGAATCTCGGGGACGAGGCCCTCGTCAACGTGAGCCTGGTCGAGAACCTCGACGCGGCGTTCGGAGCCGGCAACTACACGGTCACCTCCGCACCGGCCTTCGACGCGACTCCGGGCACGCTGACGCTCAACCCGTCCTTCGACGGCAGCAGCGACACGGAGCTCTTCTCCTCCGGCTCCCTGGCCGTGGGGACCTCTGCCACGGTCTCGATGGCGGTCCAGATCACCGCCCTCGCCGACCTGGGGATGGGGGTCGGCACCTACAGCAACCAGGTGACCGCCAGCGGCGAGGACGCGATGGGCACTCCGACCAGCGACCTCTCCGACGACGGCACCGATCCCGACCCCAACGGCAACGGCGACCCGGCCGACGCCGGCGAGGACGACCCGACGATCATCGCCATCCTCGAGAACCCGCAGATCGGTGTGGCCAAGCGGGCGCATGTCTCGGGGAACCAGGTCACCCTCGACTTCTACCTCCAGACCTACGGCAACGTCGACCTGTCCAACGTTTCGCTGGCCGACGATCTCGACGCCACGTTCGGCGCCGGCAACTACTCGATCACCAGCCCGCCGTCCTTCGTCGACGACCCCGGGACCCTGACCCTCAACGGGGGGTTCGACGGCAGCGCCCAGACCGGTCTGATCGCCAGCGGAACGCTCGCCCTGGGCGACACCGCGGCGATTCACCTGGTGGTCGGCGTCACCAACGTCACCGACCAGGGACTGGGGCTGGGCGTGTACTCCAACCAGGCGACGGCGGGCGGTGAGGCGCCGAACGGGACGACGGTCAGCGACCTCTCGGACGACGGGACGAACCCGGACCCCAACGGCGACGGCAATCCCGGCGAGGCCGGGGAGAACGACCCGACGGTGATCGCCATCGGGGAGCAACCGTCGCTCGGCGTCGCGAAGACGGCCACGATCTCGGGGAGCACGGTCACGTTCGACGTGTACCTCGAGAACCTCGGCAACGTCGCGCTGGACGACATCTCGCTCACCGACGAGCTCGACACCGTCTTCGGCTCCGGAAAGTTCGTCGTCGACTCGGCCCCGACGCTCATCGACGACCCCGGCACGCTCACCCTCAACCCCGGCTACGATGGCAAGACCGACCGTGAGCTCCTGGACCCGGCCACGAGCAGCCTGGCCGCGGGGGATACGGCCCACCTTCAGTTCGACGTGCACGTGATCGAGGTGACCGATCGCGGCCTCGGCCTGGGGTCGTACTCGAACCAGGTGGCGGCACGCGGCGTGGCGCCGAGCGGCGGCCTGGCGCTGGACCTCTCCGACGACGGCACCGATCCCGACCCCAACGGCAACGGCGACCCGGCCGACGCCGGCGAGGACGACCCGACGCTGTTTACGGTGCCGCCCATCGCCTCGATCGGCATCTCCAAGCAGTACGTCAATCTCGGCGGAACCAACCCCCAGATCGAGCTCCATTTCACCCTGGTCAACTACGGCAACCAGCGCATTTCGAACATCGAGATCTCCGACGACCTGAACGCCGTCTTCGGCGCCGGCAACTTCTCCCACCAGATCGATCCCACGAGAGTCGCCGGCGCGACGACGCTCAACTACAACGCGGCCTTCAACGGCAACACCAACCCGGATCTCCTGAACGCAGGCAGCTACCTCGATCCCGGGGAGAGCGTGATGTTCAAGACCCAGGAGAGGGTGAACAACATCACCGACCAGGGCTTCGGCATCGGCGTCTACCACAATCAGGTGACCGTCAAGGGACAGGATCCTTCCGCCGTGAAGCTTTCGGACCTGTCGGTGGACGGAGCCAACCCGGACCCCAACGGGGACGGCGACCCGAGCGAGTCGTCGCCGACGGTGATCGACGTCAACGCCACCGCGGCGATCGGTGCCGCCAAGGACGTCTCCGTCTCGGGCAACCAGGTCACCTTCGACGTCTACCTCGAAAATCTCGGCTCGCTGCCGCTCTCGGGGATCAGTTTCGTCGACAACCTCGACCTGGTCTTCGGCGCCGGCACCTACACCCTGGCCACCCCGCCCTTCTTCGTCGACGATCCGGGCACCGTGGCGCTGAACCCGAGCTATGACGGGACACCGGCCAACAACGAGCTCCTGGTGCCGTCCACCAGCACGCTCGCGCCGGGCGACACGGCCCAGGTCCGCTGGGTGGTCGACGTCGACGACGTGCAGAACGTCGGCCTGGGCCTCGGCAACTACTCGAACCAGGTGACCGCCCAGGCGGTGGGCGGCGGCGCCGTGGTCACGGACCTGTCCGATTTCGGCACCGATCCCGACCCCAACGGCAACGGCAACCCGGGCGAGTCGGGCGAGAACGACCCGACCACGTTCTCGCTCGCGGTCGACAGTCCGATCGGGGTCGCCAAGCAGGCGGCGATCTCCGACTTCGACGTCACCATCGATCTGTACCTGGAGAACCTCGGCGCCGGCACCCTGAGCAACGTGAGCCTGGTCGAGGATCTCGACGCCACCTTCGGCGCCGGCAACTACACGATCATCACGCCCCCGAGCCTGATCTCCGACCCCGGCACGCTGACCCTCGACGGCGCCTACGACGGCTCGGCGAACGACGATCTGCTGGATTCCTCGAGCACCCTCGCCGGCGGTGCCACGGCGCAGATCGAGCTCGCCGTCCGCGTCGACACCGAGTCCGACCAGGGGAACGGCTTCGGCGTCTACTCGAACCAGGCCGTGGCCGGCGGCACGCAGGCGAATCTCGTGCGGCTCACGGACCGATCAGACGACGGCACCGATCCGGACCCCAACGGCAACGGCAATCCGGGGGACGCGGGGGAGGACGATCCGACGGTCATTGCCATTGCAGGCCATCCGGCGGTGGGGATCGCCAAGAAGGCCATGGTGCAGGGCACCCAGGTGACCTTCGAGTTCACCGTCGAGAACCTCGGCGACGTGACCCTGACCAACTTCTTCATGGACGACCCGCTCAACTCGGTCTTCGGGTCGGGCAAGTACTCCATCATGACCCAACCGTTCCAGGTGACCGGTCCGGGGACTCTCCTCCTGTCGCCGCAGTACTTCGGCTTCAACATCTTTTCCAGGATCATCCTGGGAGGCAGCCTGAGGCCCGGTGAAACCGAACGCTTCCGCACGGTGATCAACGTCAACTCCGTCTCCGACGTGGGGTACGGGTTCGGCATCTATCACAACCAGGTCACCGTGACGGCCGACGATCCGGCCGGCAACACCGTGAGCGACGTCTCTGACGACGGCTACGACCCGGACCCCAACGGCAACGGGGTCGCCGACGACGCCGGCGAGGACGATCCGACCGTGATGACCATCGGTGACGAAGGCAACCCCGGCGTGGCGAAGACGGCCTCCGTCAGCGGCACTCAGGTGACCTTCGACTACTACCTGGAGAATTTGGGCGGCAATGCACTGAACAGCCTGTTCTTGCCCGAGGATCTGGACGCGGTCTTCGGCGCCGGCAACTGGACCCTGACCGCCGGACCGACGCTGATCGACGACCCGGGCACTCTCAATCTCAATGGCTCCTTCGACGGTAGCGGGGACACTGCCATCTTGAGCGCGGGCAGCACGCTGGCTGCGGGCGGGACGGCCCAG
Source organism: uncultured Acidobacteriota bacterium (assembly GCA_963843755.1). GTDB lineage: Bacteria > Acidobacteriota > Thermoanaerobaculia > Multivoradales > DATKCC01 > CAWJLS01. The sequence continues at coordinate 253,337 of CAWJLS010000002.1, read as the reverse complement.
ATCCGCGTCATCGTCGACGTCACCAACGTCGTCGACCGCGGGGCGGGGTTCGGTAACTACTCGAACCAGGTGGTCCTTTCGGCCACGACTCCGCTCGGTGCGCTCGCCATGGATCTCTCGGACGACGGCACCGACCCCGACCCGACCGGTAACGGATTCGCCAACGATGCCGGCGAGGACGACCCGACCACGTTCAGCGTCGGCTACAACGCCATCGGCGCGGCGAAAGCGGCCACCGTCAACGGCGACCAGGTGACCTTCGACTACTACGTGGAGAACCTGGGGACCACGACGCTGGCGAACGTCAGCCTTCCCGACGACCTCGACGCGGTGTTCGGGGCCGGCAACTACACGGTGACGAGCGGCCCGACCCTGATCGGGACACCGCGCGCCCTGGTGGTCAATCCGAGCTTCGACGGCAGCTCCGAGACCGATCTCGTCGCCTCGGGTGGCCTCGGCCTGGGCGACACCGAGCACATCCAGCTCCAGGTCGCCGTGACGAAGCTGATCGACTCGGGCAGCGGCCTCGGGGTCTACTCCAACCAGGTCACCGCCACCTCGGGCGCCTTGAGCGACGCCTCCGACGCGGGCACGAACCCGGACCCCAACGGCAACGGCGACGCCACCGAAGCGGGCGAGAACGACCCGACGCTGTTCACCGTGGCCCAGCAGCCGGTCCTCGGCGTCGCCAAGACGGCGACGGTGACCGGGAAGACGGTCACCGTCGACCTCTACCTCGAGGCGTTCGGCAACGTGCCGCTCGACGCGGTTTCGCTGGTCGACGACCTCGACGGCGTGTTCGGTGCCGGCAACTACACGATCGTCACGCCGCCCGCGTTGATCGCCGATCCGGGCACCCTGACGCTCAATGCCGGGTTCGACGGCAGCGCCGGCAACACCGACCTCCTGTCGCCTGCCGGCAGCACGCTCGCGGTCGGCGACACCGCCCAGATCCGCTTCGCCGTGCGCGTCGACACGGTGACCGATCAGGGAAACGGGATGGGCGTCTACCTGAACCAGGCACTCGCCAGCGCCACCAGCCCCGACAACACGCCGGCGTCCGACCTCTCGGACGACGGGGTGGACGCGGACCCCAACGGTGACGGCGATCCGAGCGGCGCGGGCGAAAACGACCCCTCGCCGATCGCGCTCCAGGGGTCGCTCGGCGATCTCGTCTGGAACGACCTCGACGGCGACGGCGTGCGCGATGCCGGCGAGCCCGGCCTGGCCGGCGTGACCGTCTTCCTCGACGCCAACGGCAACGGAACGCCCGACGGCGGGGAGCCGACCCAGGTCACCGACGGCACCGGCGCCTACACCTTCACCGGGCTCGCCGCCGGCTCCTACACCGTGCGGGTCGACACCACCACCGTGCCGACGGGCCTGGCGCTGTCCACCCACAACCAGCCCCTCGCCGTCACCCTGACGGCCGGCGAGGACCTCACCACCGCCGACTTCGGCTTCTCCGACGCGTTCGCTTCGCTCGGCGTGGCCAAGAGCGCCGCGATCGACGGCTTCCAGGTGGTCTACGACTTCCGGGTCCAGAACTTCGGCAACGTCGACCTCTCCGACCTTTCCATGCCCGAGGACCTCGACGCGGTGTTCGGCGGCGGGAGCTACACCCTGACCCAGGGGCCGACCGTGGTGGCCGGGCCGGGAACGGTCTCGGTCAATCCGGCGTACGACGGGAGCTCCGACGTGGAGCTGTTCGCGCCGGGCTCGACCCTGGCCGTCGGCGAAACGGTCGAGCTGACGATCGAAGTGCGGATCACCGACCTCTCGGGAGGCGTCGGCCCGTTCTCGAACCAGGTCACCGCGAGCGCCTTCGCTCCGTCCGGCGCCCAGGTGTCCGACGCGTCGACCGACGGTACATCGCCGGATGCCGACGGCAACGGGGACCCGGAGAACGACTCCGCGCCCACCGTCGTGGCGCTAGCCGTGCAAACCATCCCCACGCTAGGAACCTGGGGGCTCTTCGTGCTGATGTCGATGCTGGGGCTCCTCGCCGTGCAGCGCCTGCGGTGAGGGCTGAGCGCCCGCGCGGCCCGAGCGAGCCTCCCGCTCGAAGGTGAGGAGCACCTGCGGCTCGGCGACCGCGAGAGGCACGAGCCAGCCGTCGAGGCGCACGGCGACCTTCGCCGCCACAGCCTCGTCCTCGCCGTCACGGCCGTCGGCCGGCCGGGCGACCAGGAGGGCGGCGGCCTCGTCCCGGTCGAGCAGGCGCACCTCCTCGGTGCCGGGCAGCCCGCGCGTGTCGAGCAGCGCCCAGCCGTCATCCCATGGACCGATCCGCAGGTCGGGGCGCGGGTCGGCCGCCCATCCCTCTTGCCAGGCGGTGACGGCGGCACGCAGCGCACGCACCGTGTCGATCGCCGCGTAGCCGCCGCAGTCGTAGTCGCCCACGAAGTGGTAAGCGAGCCGGGCGAGGTCGGCGCCGTCGGGGAAGACGTCGCCGTACGCGGCGAGCGGGCGGACCCGCTCGATGCCGAACGCCTCGGCGTCGAAGAAGTGTGGGCTGAAGCGGTCGAGGACGAGGTGGCCGAGCGCGCCGGGCGGCTGGAGGTGCGAGAGCAGCGGCAACAGCTCCAGGGTCTCCGTGTACGCCTCCAACTCGTCGCCGGGGAAGCCCCAGAGAAGGTTCCAGGAAAGATAGGTGCCGACGGCGCGGCCGTAGCGCAAGAGCTGGAGGTTCTGGTAGGCCGAGACCCCCTTGCGCATGCGCCGGAGCAGCCGGGTCGAGAGGGCTTCGATGCCGGGCTGGATCGAGTGGATGCCGGCCGCCGCCAGCGCCACGACCTTCTCGAGGCTCAGGTTCGCCTTCTGCTCGTAGAAGAGGTTCAGGTCCAGGCCCTCCTCGGCGAGCGCCGGCAGCAGGCTCTTGAAATAGTCGAACGGCATGATGTTGTCGGTCATCATGACGTTGCGGATGGAGTAGCGCGCGCCGATCTCGCGCAGCTCGGCGAGCACGCGCCGCGGGGACTTGCGCCGAAAGGTCATCCCCTGGCCGTTGAGCCCGCAGAAGGTACAGTGCTGCTTCTGCCCCCACCAGCAACCGCGGCTGGTCTCGTACATCACCCACGTGCGCTCCGGCGCTACGCGGCCGTCCAGGAAAGCGTCGAGCTGGGTGAAGTAGTCCTCGAAGTCCGGCGTCGGCAGCGTGTCCATCGCGGTGAGCGGCGTGCCGCGGACGATTTGCGCCGCGGGCCGACGGCCGGCGACGGCCGCCGCCAGGAAGGCCGGGAAGGTCTCCTCGCTCTCGCCGGAGAAGACGTGGTCGATCGGTGCCCCGAGGCTCACCACGCCCTCGGCCATCTCGCCCTCGCAGTTGGCGCCCCCGAGCAGAGTGACAATGCCCGGGCGCCGCTCCTTGAGGCGCCGCAGGATGGCGACCGCGGCGCCGGTCTGCTGGAACATCGAGGTGCAGCCGACGATCGGGTAGCCGGAGGCGAGGATCGCCTCGGTGACCGCCTCGAGCCATGCGTCCGCGTGCTCGGCCTCCAGCCGGCGCACCTCCTCGAGATCGATCGCGAGCCGGGCATCGAGCTCGACGTCGATGCGCGCCGCCTTCTCCGGCCCGAGGTCGCGCTCCAGGGTGAGGATCCGGCCGTCCGAGACCTGCCCGAGCGGCGGCAGGCCGTGGGCGAGCCGCGCGAAGAAGCGCTCGCCGAGCATCACCGAGAGGGTCTCCTCCGCGATGCGCTGGTAGGCGTCCTCGCCCAGCATGCCACCGAGCACGGCGCTCGCGTAGAGCACCTGCACGTCGAAACCCCGCTCACGGGCGCACGCCTGGAGCAGGTGCGCGCCGAGCGAGGGGAAGATCAGCCGCGAGAAGGGGGGCACCACGATCAGCGCATGCGCCGGGCGCAGCGCCCGGCCGATTCGCGAGATCCAGTCGACGTCGTGCACGGAGCTTCGGCTCACCAGGCGATCCCTCCGGTCCGGGTGATGGGGGGTTCGAGCAGGGGTCTGCGCGGCGCCGGCCGGGACGGGGGGCCGAGCAGCTCTCCGAGGGTTTCGACGACGGCCGCCGGCGGAATCGTCGCGAGGTCGCCGCCGCGCCCGACGAGCTCACGGCCGGGGCCGAAGCGGAAGCCCCACTCGTGAGGGGCGGTGGGGCCGAAAAGCGCCACACCGGGAACGCGGAAAAGGTCGGCGGCGTGGAGGAAGCACGAGTCGACGCCGAGGAAGAGGTCCGAGCGGGCGACCAGCAGCGCGGAGACGCTCACCGGTAGGCCGAGCCGGAGCGCCACCCGCGCGCCGTGGCGGCCGGAGGCGAGGCCGAGGTCGCTGAGCCCGACCACGACGGCGCGCATCCCGGGGTCGCGCTCCAGCGCCGCGTGCAGCACCTCGCGAAAGGCGGCGGCCGGCCACCCCTTGCGCGGCTCGTCGCTGTCGGCGTGGACGACCAGGGTGCGCTCGCCGGGCGGAAGCGAGCGCCAAGCCGCCTCCGCCGCCGCGTGGGCCGACGGCGGAAAGCTCGGCGGGGCGGCGAAGTCGTCGAGGGCGAGGTGCGGCGCGACACGGCGCGGGACATCGAAGGCGAGCTCGGCGGAGTGCTTCGTGAAGTCGCGCTCGAGCACCTCGGTGAAGCCGGGGTGGAAGCCGATCGAGCGGGACGGAGACAGGAGCTCGAGCAGGCGGTCGACCGACGCGCTGTGCCACGGGTTGAGCGACAGCAGCAGGTCGGTCGGACCGAGAGCGCGGGCGGCGGCCTCCGGGTCGAAGCGCTTGCCCCGCGCCTCGACCGCCATCGGCGTCTCGACCACGGCGCGCAGGGGCAGTCCGTGGAAGAAGGTCTCCCCCGCGCCGGGCTGGCAGAGCAGGGCGAGGCGGTGCGGGAAGAGGTGGGCGAGCGCGCGGACCGCCGGGAGGTTGAGCAGGTGGTCGCCGAGGCCGTTCGAGAAGATCGCCGCCGGCCGCCGCGCCCCGCCCCGGTCCGGCCGCGCCCTCACGCCGCCTCCGCGATCCCGAGGCGCGCGACGCCGGCGCGCACCCGCTCGAGCGCCGGGGCCCAGAGCTCGGCCGGGAAGAAGCCGGGCGAGAGCGCGACCGTGACGTCGACCACCCGCGCTCCGGCCGGGTGCGCCGCGAGGCGGGCGAACAGCGCGTCGACGGCGGCGAGCGCCGCGGCCGGCGGAGGGTCGTGGTGGTCCCGCCGCGCCCAGTCGGGATGGTGGTCGTAGCGGTCGTTGAAGTAGTCCATGTCGAGGTGGAGGTAGAGGGGGCGCGATCCGAGCCGCGGCAGGGCGGCGGCGAGATCGTGGTGGACGAGCAGGTTGGCCTGCTCCCGATCGCTCGCCGGCTCGATCGCGACCCGCGGCCGGAGGGCGCCCGCGAACACGCCGTCGTCCGCGGCGGCATCGACCCGCCAGCGGTAGTCCCCGGCCGGCCGTGGCAGCCGCCCGGCCGGAGCCAGGTGCACCAGGCGCGTCGCGGGCGCCGCGGCGAGGAAGAGAGCGAAGAAGCTGCCGATGCCGATGGCCCCGCTGGCGATCGCCGCGGCGATCGACTCGGGCGCGGCGAGACCTACCGGCTCGCCGGTCACCAGGTCGCGCCAGCCGGCGCCGGGACCGGCGCCCTCGGCACGGCCGAGGCGCGGGCTTCCGAGGTCGGCGTGGCTGTCGAGGTGAAGCACGTCGACCGGCCCGGCGTCACCGCGGCAGCTCCAGGCGAAGAGCGTCCAGCAGTCGTCGAGGGCGAGCTGGAACCCGGCGTCGAGACGCACGGCGAGCGGGAGCGTCGCGGCGGTGACGCCGTCACCCCACCAGGCCAGGCCCTCGGCGAGCCTCGGATCGACGAAGCTGGCGGCCGAGGTGGGGGCGCGCAGAGTAACCTCCCAGCCGGCGGCGCACCGCCGCGCCGTCGCGAAGCGGCGTTGGAACGTGCGCGCGAGCAGCGCGGTGCGCGGTGCCTCGCCACCAGGAAGACGTGCCCGCGGGACGGTGAAGCGGTACGGACGCATGCCGGGCAGCCTCCCTCAGACCGCCTCGGAGAGCGGCTCGGCGATGCCGGTGCGCGCGCGCATGTGGGCGAGCAACACCCGGATGTCCGCGCACCAGGCCGAGGGGTTGTCGAAGCCACGCGCGGCGGACCAGCGGTGCGGCAGGTGGCCCCCGGCGCACACGCCGCGCTCCGGGCAGCGCCGGCAGGTCTCGGCCAGCGGGAAGCCCTCGTGGACCGCGCGGTGGACGAGCGGCATCCCCTCCTCGAGCGCGTCGAAGCCGTGCGTGAGGACGTTGAGCCCGCTGGCGACGATGCCCTCCCGGCAGACGCGCAGCGCATCCATCGCCTCGATCGAGCCGTCGGTGTCGACCACCAGGTAGCTCATCAGCGGGTTGCCGAAAGCATCGGAGCCGGGAGCGTCGCCGAGCATGCTGCGCAGCAGATCGGCGAACACCCGCACCTCGACCGCCGGGTCGTCCTCGTCCATCCAGGCGTCGAAGGCGCCGACCAGGAAGTCCGCCACCGGGGTGGGACCGGTTCCGGTCGGCCCGCTCGAGCTGGTGGGAGGCCCCGCCTGCGGGTAGAGGCGCGCCTTGCTGTCGTGGGTGACGTCCGGTAGCAGGAAGTCGATCCGCGTGATGCCGAGCGCGCGCAGGTGGCGGTAGGCGGCGGCACCCGAGCGGCCGGGGTGGACGACCGAGAGCACCTTCGGGTCGAGCCCGCCGTCGATCAGCAGGTCGAGCCCGGCGACCGTGCGCGCGTAGCTGCCTCGCCCGCGGTGGTCGACGCGCGCCGCGTCGTGGATCTCCGGCGGCCCGTCCAGGCTCACGCTCACCCGCACGCCGTGGGCTCGGAAGGTGTCGATCCACTCCGGGGTCAGCAGCACCGCGTTCGTCTGCACGGTGAGCGCCGCGAGACGGTCGCCGAGGGCGGCGCGCGCCCGTTCGGCGATCTCCGCGAAGCGCCGGGTGCCGACCAGCGTCGGCTCCCCTCCGTGGAGGGCGAGCGTCATCCGGTGGCGCGTCCCGCGGCGCTCACACTCAGCGCGCATCGCCGCCAGCGTGGCGTCCAAGACGTCGTCCGCGAGAACCTTCGGCTGGTGGCGCCAGCTCTGGTCCTCGTGGTTGTACATGTAGCAGTAGCTGCAGTTGAGGTTGCAGCGCGAAGCGATCTTGAGGACGACGGCGGCGATACCCATCAGAGCGTGCCGGCGGGAGCGGCCGCGACGGACGGGCCGGGTGTGGGCGGCGCCGCGTCGCGGGTCGCTTCGAGGCGTTCGGCCAGCGGCTCCCAGATCGCTCGGCCCAGCTCGGTGAGCGCCCGGGTCTCGCGTAGCGGCGCCTCGAGCTCGGCGAGCTCGGGAAGGATCTTCGCCTCCTCGACGTGGGTCTCGATGCCCCGAGCGCGGCAGGCGCGGTAGAAGAGCACCACGTTGGCGAAGGCGTGGTAGCCGAGCAAGATCTTGTCGATCGGCCGGCCGCGGCGCTTGAGCGGCGAGTAGTAGAGGGTCTCGTCCGAGCCGTCGTGAACCGGGCTGACCATCAGGCCGAGGAAGTAGTGCTGGTGGCTCACCTCGTGGACCAGCATCTCGCAGAGCTGGAGCGGCTCGAGGACGGCGGTCATGAAGACCTCCCCCCAGCGGCGGGTGCGGCTGCCGCTGACCATCTTGCCGCCCGGCACGTCGAGCGGAACGATGTCGCGGATGCCGCGATCGATCCACCCGAGGTAGCGCGGCTCGGCGCGCCCGATCAGCTCGAGCGCCGCGGCCCAGGCGGAGACGACGCGTTCGTCCGCCGGCACCACCTCGTAGGCCAGCTCCTCCCCGCGGTCCTCGTCGGCCAGGGCCGGCGGCAGGAAGTGGAGTGCACGCTCGCGCACCGGCGTCCGGGCCAGCGGCGTGGCGGCGCCGTCTTCGAGCGCCCAGGCGCCTTCGCCGTCGCGGGCGAAGACGGCGCAGGAGCCGTTCAGGCCGCCGTCGAAGTCGATCCGAACGCGCTCGCCGTCGCCGTCCACCGCCACCCGCGTAGCAGGCGGAAGGCACCAGCGGCCGAAGCGCAGCGGCACGGCGGCGTCGAGATCGACACGCAGGCCGCCAGCGCGACCGGCCTCCTGCATGGCGAGAGCGAGCTCGACCGCGTGCCGGCGGACGGCGCCCGCGGAGGCGGACGTGCCACGCGCCAGGTTCTCGGCGGCGCCGAAGGCGGTGTTCCAGACGTCGCCCAGCCTCGGTTCGTGGGCAGACCAACCCTCCAGATAGGAGGCGAGCCCTCCGCCCGCTTCGGCGAGCGGGACGGAGAAGCGGTCGGTGAAGGAGGCGACCACCTGGGCGGCGTGCTCGCCGGCAATGGCGTCGAGCACCTCCGCCTCGAGCGCGGCGTACGGGTGGGACATGCCTTCGAAGACATCGCGGAACATCGTGCTCACCTCGGCTCGGACTGGGTTCGCGTGTCGTGGCTCTTCCGGTGCGACGGGAGGCCCTTCCGTCGAGGGGTTAACGGATGTAGAGCAGCTTCTCCGGCGCGGGGTTGTCCTCCTCCCTCCGGCTCTGCTGCTCGAAGCTCTGCTTCACCTCTTGGCGGATCTTCTCGAGAATGCGGACCTGGGTCTTCTTCTGGCTCATGCCGTCTCTCCTTGTGTCGTGCAGGTTGGTAGGGTTCGTCTTCCTTCGGGGCTCACCGGGTCGGGCCAACGCCCGCGGACTCGGCGAGAGGCTTCAGCCCCTCTCGATCGTCAACAGCTTGTCGATCGCGAGGTTCTTGAGGTCCCCGACCGTGTGCACCGAGTCGTCGAACCGTTGGCTGATCTCGGCGTGGATCATCGCCAGGATCTGGTGGCGCTCGTAGTCGGTAAGCGCATCCGTATCACTGCGTTCTGCCATCAAGTGCTCCTTTCCGTAGGCGATCCGAGCAGGGCCTCCCGTCGTATCGGAACGGCCGCGATCTCACGGGAACGCGATAGCTTTCGTGACATTGTCAGGCAGTTTAGTATCAAAGGAATCTCGGGTCAATCGAGGTCAGCGAACGCGGGGCTGGGTGCCATGGCCTTGGCGGCGCCGTGCTTGACTGCACAGATCCATGCACGCATACACAGACCATGGCGACCAAGACCATCTCCGTCGACCTCGAAGCGTATGAGCGGTTGCGCCGCGCGAGGCTCACGCCCGACGAGTCCTTCTCGCGGGTGATCAAGCGTGCCCGGTGGCGGGACGAGCGCAAGACGGCGGCCGGACTCTTGAGCGCCCTCGAAGAAGCCCCCCTGCTGGCTCCGGCCGTCCTCGACCGGCTGGACGAGGCCCAGCGCTCCGACGCGCCGCCGGAGGACCCGTGGCACTCCGACTGAGCCTCGACACTTCGTTCCTCATCGACCTCCAGCGGGAGCGGTCCAGAGGCCAGGAAGACGGACCGGCCCATCGCTTCCTCGCGCGGTCCCCGGACGCCGAGCTGTTCCTCTCCACCGTGGCCCTGGGCGAGCTCGCGGAGGGCTTCCCCAGCATCGAACACCCCACCGTCCGGATCGTGCGGCAGCAGCACACGCCCCTCCCCGTGGACGAGAGGACCGCCCTGATCTACGCCGGGCTCGTCCGCGACCTGCGCGGAAGGGACCTGCTCATCCGCACCAACGACCTCTGGATCGGTGCGTCGAGTCTCCGGTTCCAGCTCCCGATCGTCACCGCCAACGAGGAGCACTTCCGCCGGATCGACGGCCTCGAGGTTCTCGGCTACAGGGGCGGCGCTTCGGAGTGACCATGAGCTGAGGCGCCTCGACAGGCGACCTCCGGTGACCTAGTACGTTGGACCTGCCGGAGTCGCTACCGAAGACCCGAAAACCGATGGAGAGTCATCAAGCAACAGGGCTCATCAGCCTGAGCTCCGCAGTCATCCTCACCGTCGTCTGGGTGATCAAGCGCCGTCGGGCCCGAGCTGCGAGGGCCGACGAAGCCGGTCAGGGCGCCGACGCCAACACCGGCCAGTACACCACCGGTCAGGTCCTGGGCATCGCGGGCATCATCCTCTTCCTGGTGCCGATCTTTCTGGCCGTCGCGTTGAACCTCGCACGCGGAGGGTTGATCCTCTTCCCGTTTCTCTTCAGAGCGTTCCATCTCCCGCAGCCGGTCGAGACCGCTCTCTTGACCCTGTGCTCGGTGGCGGCGACCTTCACGGCACTCTCGCTCTCCTACTTGCTCTGTGAGGCGGTCTGGCCGGAGAAGGGAGTTCCTCGGAGCAAGCTCGATCCGGGCGAGAACGAGACCGCCTACGTGCTTCAAAATCGATCCCTCATGGAACAGATCGCACGGTCCGCCGAGACCCACGAAGCCGGGGACGAGGCGCAGTGCTGACCTCGATATCGGTGTAGAGGGCGATCTCGGCCTGCTCCGGAATACTGACAGCGTGGATACGCACCGTCTCCTCCGGCGTCCAGGTCGCCGCCCGGTCCCAGTGCTCCTTGACCGACGTGCAGGCCGGCGCGGCCGGCAAGCGGCAATCGGGGCAGGCCTTGAGCACGTTGACCAGGAGCTTGGCAGCAGAGACCGCGGACGGCAGGAGAAGCGCTACCAGCACCGAGACGATCGCGAGGCTGTAGACGGGAACGGAACGAGGGGGCGAGGCGGCCGGGGAGATGGGTCGAAACATGACGGTCCTCCTTTCGGGCTCGGGCCGGAGCCGTGCCCAGCGTGTCGGTGGAGCAAGGGAGGAGGAGTATCAAAGAAGATGCTTCACGCAAGAACACGCGAGAGGAAGCGGTCCTCAAGAGTTGGCGCGGGGTCTCTACTTACCTGACACCTGGTTCACGGACACCTGGTTCACGTCCGCCTGCCCCCCAGACCGGCCGCGTCCGCCTCAGGCCGGAGCTGCCCCACAGGTTGCGTCGCTCACGGGCATCTGGCTCCAGGTCCGCCCCTGGAGAAGGCGGCCGGCCTTCTTCTTGTTCCTCCCGCCCCATTGCTTGAAGAAGAACGGCACCCCGGCCCTCCGGCACTGATCTCGGAGGTCCGTCACCCACGCGGCATCCATCGGCCGCGCCTTCGGTCCCGACTCCCCGCCGACGATCACCCAGTCGACTCCCTCGAGATCGAGATCATGGAGCGGCCCTAGCAACGGCTCGAGCGACAGAAACTTGACCCGCGCTGGGGTCGCCCGAAGAGCGTCGATCCGATGGCGGTAGCGGTCCGTCTCGACACTCACCCCCATCCAGATGTTCTCGGCCCAGTCAAGCTCCGGCGCCAGGCGTGCCAGGCGCTCGGCCCGCTTGGTGAGGACCTGGAACCGGTGCCAGTCGGCCCGCCCCATGACGTCGAACACCTGCTCGATGTACTCGATCGGCACGCGGTCGTGGAAGAGGTCGCTCATCGAGTTGACGAAGACCGTCTGCGGCTTCTTCCACCGGAGGGGGAGCTCCAGCATGTGGGGCTGGAGCGTCAGCTCGAACCCGTTCGCGTAGTTCGCCTGCCCCATCGCCCGGAGCCGCTCCGCCATCCGCTTTGCATAGCAGTGCTTGCAGCCGGGGCTCACCTTCGTGCACCCGGTGACCGGATTCCAGGTCGACTCGGTCCACTCGATCCCGGAGCCTTGCGCCATCACCGAAGCTCCTTGAGGAGGTGTTTCGCGATCTTCACGGCGATTCGGGCGCCCCTCGGGTTCCCGGCAGCGAAGCAGAACAAATAGAGGGGGCTGTTGGCCGAGTTTCGGAGGATGCCGGGCTGATCGACCACGCCTGCGAAGACCGTCTTCAGCCGCTCGTTGAAGTAGTGCCCCACGGTCTCCATCCTGGCCTTGATGACCTGCTGCTCATCGCCGAAGAGCGTTGGCTCTGTCTCGACTCGGTAGAACTCATCGTACCAGTCCGTCGTCCCCAGCAGCAGGTCCAGGCGACGACGCCAACTGGGCGGAATGTCGCCTGACCTGGTCAACAGCCGATTCACGCCGATTCCGAGCGGGAACAGCAACCAAAGGTCAATGGCCTCGGTTCCCGCGACCGCTTCGATGGTCTGCCATTCGACTTGCATGCCGTACGGGTCCAAGAAGAGCACGGCACGATGGGATGACCAGTTCCGGCGGCACAGCGCCCGAATCTCGGCATTGGCATCGCCCTGTCGAATCTTGATCCGGTCAGCGCGGCGCGGGAAGTCTTCCTTCAGACCTTCGAGCTCAGCGCACCGCGCCGCGCTCTGCTCGATGAAGATGTACGTGTCGAAGGACGGCTCCGTCCTGAGCGCAATTCTCGCGGAACCGTCGAGGAGTTGCTGGGGCTCCTCACCTGCCAGGTCGGGGAACTCCAGCGACTGTTGGTCCGAATCGTCCTCGGCCCGACGGATCTCCCGGTAGCCGGTCCCCGCGAACGCATCGACGAAGGCCTTCCGGAACGGTCGGTCCCGGCTCGGCTTGTCTTTGAGAGCCGTCGTGTATGCCTGGAGGTAGCTCTCCAGGACCTGCAGCTTGCGATCCGTCCAAGCACCACCGAACTGGTGTGACAGGTGTTCGCGCTCGTCATACATACCGCCACAATACCGCCCTATTCGGCGCTAGTCAAGCTCCTGCTGAAGGCCGAGAGCGCCCCCGATGCTGCTGCTCTTCCCTCGCGGGAAGCCGCGAAGGTACCTGGGCGGTCCAGGTGAGCGGGAACCGGCGCGTGACCTTCTAATTCCTCGGCTCCGGCTTCTGGATCCTGCCGTCCTCGACCGGCTCGACGAGACGGACGAGGTGTCAGCCAAGTAGAGGTGGCCCGTACGACTCCACGATCTGCCAACCTCCATTCGCCTGGCACGTCGTCCGGGCACGTCGTCCGCACCTCTGAGCTCGTGGTGCCTCGTCTGCGCGCCGAACACGGAGTGGTGCGTCGTCAATTCAACGGATTGAAGACTTGCAGGCCCTCGAGCGCGGCAGCGTCCACCAGCCGTCCGTCGGCGACGGCGAACGTGACGTCCACGCCGGCCTCCCGGAGCGCCAGCGCGCTGGCCAGGTGGACCGCATCAGCGCCCCGCAGGGGGTGCTCTCTGACCAGCCGCGGGACCCGGCCGATGAGCGGCGGCCGGACCGCGACCGCGATCACGCTCTGCCAGTCGCGCTCGAACCGATCGGCCAGCTCGTCGTGCTCCTCCTCGGTGAGCAAGGCCTCGCGCAGACGGCGGGCGAACGTGGAGTAGACCTCCGCGTAGGCCAGCACCGACAGCGCGATCCGGCTGCCCCGAGCGCGCTCGGCCATGGCCTCACTGCCGTCTTCCTCGATGTACAGCTTGATCAGAGCGCTCGTGTCCACAAACAGGATCACCGGCGGTCCTCGAGCACCATCTCCGAGGCGGACTTGCCGCGGGCCGGGATGCGAGGAGCGGTGAAGCGTTCCTCTGGCGTCGGACCCTCGGGAAGCACGATCAGGTCCTGCGCGGCGAGCTGGCGCAACTTGGCGTCCTCGTCCAGGCCGGCGGCCTCCTCGAACGGGACGAGTGCCGCGACAGCCTTCTTGCCCCGCATGACGACGATCTGCTCACCGCGCTCGACGCGGCGGAGATAGGCCGACAGGCTGTCCTTGAGCTTGCGGGTGCTGACGGTGGTCATGGGCGCCTCCGTGGCCATTGTAGCCACACTTCGGCTTCTCAGACAAGAGGCCCGAGGACAGTCGGAGGGGATGGGCCCGAGCGGGAGACCCCGCTACCCCCGCGAGTCGTCAGAGCCCTGCATGAGACGCCAGAGGGTCTCGCCCATCGCCTGCTGCATCCGGCTTATCGTACGGGAATCTTTCAAGCGCCTGGCCTGCTTTGTGGTGTCTTCCGGATCGAAGGGATCCGGCTCCCCAACGATCTCCGGCTGAGGACCTTCCGCACTAATCCGACCGCTCCAAAGGCTGGACTGCTCCCCGAACCGTTCCACCCGGGAAACCATGTCGCGTAGTTCCTCCACGACGAAGACAGGGACGCGCAACGCGTCGGCGATTTGCCCGAGCTGTTCCTCGTCAGGAACCGACTCGCTTCGCTCGAACTTGCCGATGTTCCGCGCCTCGATCCCGGTCGCGTCGGCGAGCCTCTGCTGGGTCAAGCCCCGGATCCTCCGCAGGATCGCGAGCGGGCGGCCGTCGTACGCTTTCTTCTTGCGCCGCTTCTGCGATGGAACCTCGTGCGGACTCTCCATGGCCCGGAGGGTAGACCGGCCCGAGCGACAACGCAAGCGCTAACCCACTGCGAACAAGCGACTTAATGGATGGTTGCACCCATATAGAGGATATATGTCCCTGGGTTATCGATAAAGTGGAAACTAATAGTCGCCAGGAGAGAAAAAGATCTCCGTGCGAAGGTTTCTCTTGGGAGAGACAATAGGCCCTCAATGAGTGACCGGCGGGGTGTCGAGATACCCAACGCTGCTGGCTACACCCCCGATCCCTATTCCGTCAGCCCGAGCACGGCCTTGAGCGTCCGCTCCACGGCGGCCATCTCCTGCTCGGTCAGACGAGTGAGGGGGCCTTCGCCGATTCGGTTGCGGTCGAGGGTTCGCGGCTGATCGATCAGCACCTGGCACGGCCGCCGTAGACGATCCCGGGCCGGCAGGGTGCATCGCAGGTGCTGCACCGTCTCGCGGACCTGCGACGTCAACGGCAAGACAACCACCGTCTCCGTGACCTCCGGCCCGAGCGCGTCCTCTTGGATGACCAGGACCGGCCGGATCTTCCCGATCTCCGCGCCGCGGTTCGGATTCAGGTTCGCCACCCAGACCTCGCCGCGCCTCATCGGTCACTCCCACCAGCGCTCGTCTGGATCATCCCCCTGGCCCCCTCCCTCCGCCACCTTCAAGGCCTCGTTCTCCGCGACCAGAAACTCCTCAGCGATGCGCTGGCTCTCGGGAGCACCCCGGACCCCTCGCGCCTCCTCCGCCAACGTGGCGAGGAACCGCTCCCGTTCCCGCCGCTCGACGAAGTCCGCGATCGCCTCACGAGCCAGCTCCGAGCGACTCTTCCCTTCGTCGCGGGCCTCGTGGTCGAGCTTGCGATCGAGCGGATCGGGCAACCTGACGCTTAGTGTACGCACGGTATCTCCAATGTCATTGATATTGTATGACAAATTGCATGCCGTCGGCAAGCGGCAGTGGAGACTGGTGGCAGGATCGGGGCGATGGACACCCGGCGGACAGGACCTCGATCAGGCACCGAGGCCTGCGTGCAGCCCGTGCCGTCGATCGGCAAGCGGTGCCATGAATCGGCAACGGCCACAGAACCGGAGGGCCGGCGCCACATGCCGGGGCACGGACCTCCGCGCCACCGGAGCCACCCGCTGTGGGCGTGGAGCCTCCCTCTGGCGCGCCCTCAATCGGCCGGCGCCAGGTACCAGGCCCCGCCCGGCACCCTCCGGTACCGGCGCCGTTCCCCGCGCGGGCCGACGAGAAGCTCGTCACCCTCGACGCTCCAGAGCCACTTCTCTCGGTGACCGGCCAGCGTCACCCGGATCCGGTCGCCGTCGAGCCGGTAGGTGCCGGTCTCGGTGCGGAGCGGCAGTCGGAAGTGCACCTTGCCGTCTTCGGCGTACCTTTCGAAGGCGGTCGCCTGGCCGTAATAGTCGTAGGACCAATCGCCGAGGATGGGCGAATTGCCCCCGGGTGGCGCTCGGAATCTCTTCTTCTCGAGCGTCGAGCCATCGGGACCGGTCAGGATCATGACGTTGTCCCCGAGCGTGGCCGCGGGCGCCTGGTCAGCGCCGGTGGGATCGGACAGGACGACCTGGTCCCCCTTGAGCCGGTAGTCGAAGTCCACGAGAACCACGGCGCAATGGCGCAGACTGCCGTCAGCCCGCAGCTCGAGAGCTACTCCGATCCCGCCCGACGAGGTGTCGGTCGATTCCCAGAAGCCCAGCGGCGATGCCTCCGCGGCGCGAGCCGCTCTTGCCGAAACAGCCGAGCCGGCCGCGATGGCGGCGACGATCATGGTGGTGAGGAGCCATCGGTGTCGCATGGTCATGCCCTCCATAGGTCTCCTATTCAAGTGAACGCCCGCCGGTAGGACGTTTCCTCACGGGACCACACCTCCATAGAGCTCCTGTCCGGACTCGCGCAACTCGGGCTCTTGCGGGAGCGTTGAAGGCGGCGCGGATACACCTACCCGGCGGTCCCCTTCGGCTTCACCCTCCAGCGCTGGGCCGGCACCGACCGCAACATGTACGACCGGCTGGTGCACTTCTGCTTCGGGTTCCTGGTCGCCCACCTGAAGGTCAACCCCGAAGCCGGCCTCGCCTTCCTCGGCGCCCAAGGCGACGTCTGGGACGCCCAGAAGGACATGGGCGTCGCCGGCCTCGGCGCGCTCCTGGCCATGGCGATCACCTTCGCCGTGGCGATGACCGTCGACCGCGGCACCTGGGGAGCGGTCCGCGAAAGCCTCCGCATCCCCGCCGACGACCGCCCCATCGGCGAGGACCAGATCCTCGACTGGTGGCGGCGGCGCCAAGCCGACAAGCCGTGACCGCCGGGGCCAGCTCTCATCGCCTGGCTTGCCGCCAGGGCGGAGCATCGTGGTTGCGCTAGAGTGGCCTCGTGCTCAAACCTCTCGTCTACGTCGAAACCTCCGTGATCAGCTACCTCGTCTCTCGCCCGAGCCGGGATCTACTGGTCGCCGGTCATCAACAGGTGACCCAGGATTGGTGGGAACACCGACGGAGCGCCTTTCGCCTCGCTGCATCGGAGCTGGTCGTCGAGGAGGCCTCGCAAGGAGACGAGCAGGCAGCCCGCGAACAGCTCGAGATCCTGGAGCATCTGGAGCTCTTGGCGATTTCCGAGGACGCTCTCGCCCTCGCGCGGCAACTCGTCGACGACGGGCCGCTGCCCCAGAAGGCGGCCGAGGACGCGCTGCACATCGCGATCGCCGTCACCAACGGTGCGGAGTTCCTGTTGACCTGGAACCACAAGCACCTGGCGAATGCAGCCATGCGCGCCGCCATCGACAGAATCTGCCGTCACAATGGTTTCGAGCCCTCGATCCTCTGCACCCCCGAAGATCTGCTGGAGGAGTAAGTTCATGTGGGAAGACCCGATCGTCAAGGAAGTTCGGAAGATCCGCGAAGAGCACTCCTCCCGGTTCGGACACGACCTGGACCGGATCTACCAGGAGCTGAAGAGGCGCGAAGAAACAAGCGGCCGCCGGTATATCTCCCATCCGCCCCGCCCCGTCGAGCTGGTCGCCGAGACGGAAGGCTGAGAGCCGCCGCGACTCCGGGACTGGGACTGCCGGGGTTGGTGCCGGGAACTTGGTGGGTGGTGGTTGGCGGCCTCGCCTTCCTCGGCGCCCAGGGAGACGTCTGGGACGCCCAGAAGGACATGGGCGTCGCCGGCCTCGGCGCGCTCCTGGCCATGGTGATCACCTTCGCGGTGGCGATGACCGTCGACCGCGGAACCTGGGGAGCGGTCCGCGAAAGCCTCCGCATCCCCGCCGACGACCGCCCCATCGGCGAGGACCAGATCCTCGACTGGTGGCGGCGCCGAGCTAGGAGTCTGCGCGGCAGGACGCGCGTAGACCCGGCAATCGGTGGTTCCCGCGCCTCGCCGGGTGGCCGAGCCGTCGAATCGAGGCCGGGTCCGGTGTTGGGCCGACCGGATGTCCGGTGAGCGGGACCTCGGCGAAGGCGACGCAGCCGCCTGGCAGGAGCCCGAGCCCGCGAGCTGGACCGAGTTGGCTCATCCGGCCGCCCTCGCGAGGTTCCTCATGCGCCGCAGGTTGGTGGCGAGGCAGACCAGATCCCATTCACCGCCCGCCTTACGCTCTCCCCGGAGACTGAATTGCCGGAAGCCGAGGACATTCTTGATC
This sequence comes from uncultured Acidobacteriota bacterium, assembly GCA_963843755.1. GTDB lineage: Bacteria > Acidobacteriota > Thermoanaerobaculia > Multivoradales > DATKCC01 > CAWJLS01. Next base: position 235,625 of record CAWJLS010000002.1, on the reverse strand, counting down.
CAGCCGAAGACCGGCTCCGGGATCGCCTTACGCCTGGCGTAGCGCCGTCTGCCTTGCTCGGTGGCCAGCTTCTCGCGCATCCGTGCGGTGGCGGGCTTGCCCGAGAGGTCCTTCTCGGGCGCCTCCTTTCCTTCGCGGCCGAGCGAGACGTAGGCATCGATCCCATGCTTCTCCAGGCGGCTCAAGTTCTCCTCCGAGCAATAGCCGGCGTCCGCGAGCAGCCGCTTGGGCCGTTGGTCCGTCACCCGGTCGATCGCGTCGACCAGGGGCTCGAGCTGCCTCATGTCGTTCGCACTGTTGGTGAAGGTGGTCGCGACGATGATCTGGTGCTCGTCGTCGACGGCGATCTGCGGGTTGTAGCACTGCTCGAAGCCTCGGGAGGTCTTCATGATCCGGCTCTCTGGATCGGTGAAGTTGTCCTGGGCCTTGTCCTCGGGCACCCCGAAGTCCCGGGCGAAGCGGGGTCCACCCCGAGGGCTCTTGCGCTCGTCCCCCTCGTGACGCCCCTTCTTGCGGTCCTCCTCAGCTTGGCGCTGCTCCAGGCGCTTCTTGGCGGCCTGGATCGTCTTGAGCCGATCCTCGCGCCGCCGCAGCTCTTCCGGAAGCTCGTCGCCCCGCCGGTCCGGACCGTAGAGGCGATCCTCCTCGGCGTCCTGGTCTTCGGCCTGACCCAAGAGCTCGTCGATCTCGCGCCGAAGGCGCTTGTCCTCCTGCTTCATCCTCTTGTAGCTCATCGCCTTGTGGCGGCTGGCGTTGGCCTTGACCTTCGAGCCGTCCACCCCCACGGTGCCCAGCTTCACCATCCCCGACTCGCGGGCCACCCGCACCACCTGGACGAACAGCTTGCCGAACTCCTCCAGGTGGTCGTGCCGGAAGTCGCAGATCGTGCGGTGCGCCGGAAAGTTGCCCGCCCCGAGCACCCGGAACGCCACGTCCTCCTCGAGCTTCTTGGCGATCTTGCGCGAGGAGAACACCCCGGTCGAATAGGCGTAGACCAGAATCTTCACCATCATCTCCGGATGGTAGGGACGATTGCGACGACCGTCCCCCTCGTAGCGCGCGAAGAACCCGCTCAGGTCCAGCGCCTCAATCGTGTCCGAGATGAAGTACGCCAGATGCTCCTCAGGAAGCCAGTCCCGAGGAGACGGTGGCAGAAGCAGGCTCTGGTCCGGCTCGTACGGCCTGAACGTCGTGGACATGGGGCATTCTACCCACGCCGGTTCCTGCCGCGCAGACTCCTAGCAGGCCGTGATCCGCCGGGGGCAGCTCCAATCGCCTGGCACGCCGCCCGGGCAGCGCACCGTGTTTGCGCTAGAGTGGCCCCGCGATCAAACCTCTCGTCTACGTCGAAACCTCCGTGATCAGCTACGTTGTCTCTCGCCCGAGCCGGGATCTACTGGTCGCCGGTCACCAACAAGAGTGACCCGGGATTGGTGGGAGAGCCGCTCTACTCGCCTGGCACTGCGTCCTGCTGGACGTGCAAACATCTTCACGTGTCAGTGTATAGAAGGCCGCCCGCAGAGAGCGAATCTGCCCCCCCCCCCCCCCCGCGGCAGGCCGGCACTCGACGAGTCGGCACCGACGCTGCCTCATCTGCCCTCGATTGCCCTATCTGTCGGGACCGAAAGGCGATCGAGCTCTTACTCGATCGATGGTGGCGGGGTCGCTTCATCATTCAGGTACATGGCTTCCGCTATCGCCGCTGCACGGTCAGCGAGGTCCTCGTCTGTCGTGAGCACGTCGAGGGCATAGCGTAGCCGCTCGGACCAGCGCTGCCGTTCGGCCTTGTAGAAGATCTCCGCGTCCCCAAAGGACTCAAGCTCTCGCTCTGCGAGAACAAACAGCAAGACCTCGAGTGCGGCGCTCACGTCCGGCGCGATTTCATAGACCTTCGAGTAGAAGGGGTGATCCGTGTTGAGGACGATGCGCTTCTGCTCACCGAGGCGCTTTGGCGAGTAGAAAGGTCCCTCCGGGATCGCCGCGAATTCCACTTCCCAGCGGCGCTTGGAGATCTCTTGACGGAGTTCCTCCACGACCTCCTCGTGGCGCTTTCCAGTGGCCTCGGCGCGCTCCTTCGCTTCGCGGTCGAGGTTGCGCTCCGCCTCCTCACGATGCTCCCGCGTCGGCTCGGTCGTCGAGACCTTGAACTTCTCAGTCTCAGTCATCGCGATGGCGCTAGGGCGAGGCTCGTCCTTTCCCTCGGTGGACTTGAGCTTCGCCTTGAGTTCGTCACGCAGTTCATCCAGCCGCTTACGCAGGTCCCTGACCAAGTCCTTTAGTCCACCACCTCCGCGACCGCTGTGCTGCAGTTTCTCCCACATTTCATCCGCGATCACAATCTGCTGCTTGGCAGTAGTAATGCCGAAGAACTCGTCCAGTTCGGGGTCGAAATCGACCTCGACCTTCACGTGCGCGTCGTAGTTCTGGAACTTCGTCCAGCGCGGAGAGACGCAGTCGATCTGCCGGCGCTCCCGGCAAATAAGGAGCCCGTTGAACTCCTTCATGATCTTGAATCGGTCGTTAGTCGGGCCGGCAATATCGCCATTCGAGTTGAGGCGTCCCGGCGGCGTCTTCAACTGGAAGTTCGGTGGTAGCAGCGCGGCACGAATGGTAACCGTCCCCTTTGTTTTCCGGGAGGTCTCCATCTCGAACGTCCGGGTCTGGACACCAATAGCTCGAATGGAGGTCTCGTCGAAAAACCGCCCATGCTCCATTAGGAAAAGCGGGTCGACGGGCAGAGTGCGGATCCCGTGGACGAAAATCCGCCGCTCCCCCAACCAATGCCGGTAGATCACACCGAAATGCTGAAGAAGCTTTGTCTTGATCGTGTCGGCCTTCTTCCATCCACTGGTCGCCCGCAAGCGGTCGAGGTCCTCCAGTACGACTACCGTCCCGGACTCGAGTTTCGCCAGATCGATCTGATCTTCAGCCTCGACAAGCCACTTCGGCAGTTTCGCCGGCGTAGCGGAAAGGAGTTCCTCAGTGCGCTTGATGTCGCTGGCAGCCGATGCGAGTTCGTCGATGTCGACGGTCACCGAGTGCCATGGCGACTCGGAGGTCTTCGAGTACACCGTGTACCGCTTGGCAATGCTGACGGCAGAACTCGGCAGCCCGTACCCATAGCGACCAAATCCTTGCCGATCGCCCTCGCGATCCGTCCCACCCCAGCGAACGGCGTAGCCGAGCATTTCGGGGATCATGCCGTTGCCGTCGTCGACCAGCGCGAGTTGGTCGGGCTTGGCTTGACTCTTGTTCTTCTTGTCGAAGCTGAAACGGAGCGAAATCGTCTTGGCGGCCGCCTGAACGGCGTTGTCGATCTGCTCGGCGAGGGCCCAGGCGGGGTCCTTGTACCCGATGTCGCGCATCCCCCGAAGGAATGCATCTGCGAACACGACTCCGAGGCCGTGCCCCTTGGCCTTCTGTTCGTTCACGTACTTGCGCTGCCGCTCCGTGGTCTCTGTAGTCATCTTCTGCTGTGTCATAGTTCTTCTCCTTGCTATTGCGACAGCCCCGTTTTTGGGAGCCGCCAGATCGGGCCGAGTTGAAATCGCACGAGCGTGGCCCACCGGTCCGTGCGGCGTGGTCGAATCAGGCTGCCAGGTCGCGCAGCCCATCTGCACCGCACCTGAGCAACTGTCGGTGGAGCTTCGCTACGCGAGGCTGGCTCACCCCGAGGCACACGGCAGCCTCACGCTGACTCAGGCCTCTTCGATACAGCAAGTGGAACACTGCCTTGAGCTGTCTCGGCAAGTCGTGAAGCCACTCTCGGGTACGGCGCTCGGCGAGGACGTCGCGCACCGCTGGCTGCTCCTGCGGGAGTTCCTCAATGGAGTCGTCAGAGACCTCCCGAGTGACGACCAGCGTCTGTCGCGTTGAATTCTTCGCACTGTTGCTGATTACGCGCCGGAGGTACCGCTCGTCCTTGATACCTGTCTTTCGGATGGCGAGTACGAGCGCCAAGCGCACCTCTTGGGCGACGTCATCAGCAAAGGGGTGGTCGGCTTGCAGCCCACGTTTGCGAGCACACGCGCGGGAGGCCTGGACGATGTCGTCGTTCCAGCGCTCAAGGGTTCCGTCCTCCGTGTTGGGGCGGGATTTAGAGGGGGAGATGTGCGCCGACGACGTTGCGCACAGAACAGGTTGCGTCGTCTTCATTGAGAGCCTCTCTTCTGTCAATCCTGACGGCTCGTCCGTCAGTTGCAGCAGAAGAGGCTCTCCCGTGGCACGATCTTCGACCTTTGCCTATAGGCCCCATTTTTCGGAGCCTGGTTAGGGCGAGGACCTCGCCTGCCGTTCAGGAGTATACACACAACCGCATCGACATCCGATAACCCCCTCGCCTCGCCCGGCGGTGACTTCTTGCGAGGGTCGTCGGACTCTCGGCTCCAAGTAGACACGCATTCCGAGGCATCCTAGCTCCGGAGGGAAGGGCTCTGAGGCAGCGGTCAGCGGAGGCTCCGCTTCGGAGTTGGGACTACGGCGAACGCCCCAAACGGTTGGAGGGGAAGGCGCCGAGCACACGCCGTGGAGGCGACCAGATTCGCGAACTGCTTGACTTCTGCGTTCCGAGGCCCTAGAATGGCGGTATCAGAGCGTTATTCTTTGAGACGCTGGCCCTAGGGTCTAACCTCCAGGGCCATCCCAGAAGCGGCCCGGGCGAGCTGCAACTCACCCGGGCCCGATCCCGCAAGGAGGATATAGCTCCGTGCAGAACCACGAGAAGTCTAGCAGCCGCCCCACAGGCAGCCCACCTCTTCGAACCAGCCCTTCCAGTTCGCTCGCCGACGCCACCCCGGGCTCAGGCGTAGCCTCGCCTCTGGCGCCGCTGGCTTCGTCTGGCAAAGCGCGGGGGAACCCACCACTTTCTCCAGTGTCACGGGCCGAGCCGCTCGATTTGTCGGGGAGTATCTTCTCTGCCCTGTCCTTGGGTAGGCTCTCCCTGGTCATGCGGCGCGCGTCCGAAGCCGAAGCGGTCTCTTCTGCCGAGTCCGGAGCCTTAGGCTCTGGGCCGCCGTCGGCCGTGGCGTTACGCAGATCGTACCGCCCGAAGAACAAGCCGAAGAATCCCGACTACCCTCTCCACGACCATGGCCGACACGTGGAACTCGCCAGGCATCTCGAGCCGGAGGGGCGGTCGGCGATGTTCCCGAACCACCACCTGGGGACAAAACCGGACGCGGTCGGCCGCCTGCCAGAAGCAGCCGAGCCTGAAGCGCCGCCGACCCTCCTCCACACTCTCGCTCTCCGGGTTGAGCGGGTTACCTCGCTGTCGGACGACGAGGATGGAGCACCCCGGCGATCAGGAGGTCGTGGACACGGTGAGAGCCTACGAGAGGTTAGTACGAGAGGAGATCGCGCGCGTGGAGATCACCGCCCGACCAAGTGGGATACCGTAGTCAAGCACGTCGAGCAGCTTGACCTCGGCCAGTCCATGGTGATGGAGCGAGTGGAGGTCAAGGTGATGGGCAAGGCGAACGAGGAAGCTACGGAGTCAGGCGAATGAACGCATCCGGGGATCAGGACTTCTCGATTGTCGCGGTCGACAGGTTCATCCAGGCTACGCGCGACTCAGGGTACAAGGGCACGGCGAGCGCTGTCGCCGAACTTGTCGACAACTCCCTACAGGCGGGCGCTACGTCGATCGCAGTGTCGGTCATGGTGGACGAGGACGAGGATCAACATCCGCTCATCCTCACCGTCATCGACAACGGCTCTGGTATGGACTCTCGAACCTTGCGGACCGCGCTCCGATTCGGCGGCAGTACTCGCTTCGACGATCGAAGAGGCCTTGGGCGTTATGGCATGGGCCTACCCAACAGCTCATTGAGCCAGGCCCAGCGGGTGACGGTGCATACCTGGACCACAGGACGCGGCCAGGTACTCACCTCCTACCTCGACCTCGAGGAGATCGTGTCCGGCAAACTGACCGAGGTCCCCAAACCGAGCCGGGTCAGGAGGCCGGAGTTCGTCAACGGATACGGATCGGGCACCGCGGTGACCTGGAGTCGTTGCGACAGGCTGGACAACCGCCGCATCTCGACCATTACACGGAAGCTCTTAGTGGCTCTTGGAAGGCGATTCCGCCACTTCTTGTGGGGCGGGACGACTATCACAGTGAACGGTGACGCAGTCCAGCCCATCGACCCCCTCTTTCTCCACCCAGACGCACTCTACAGCGGTGCGAGCCAGTTCGCGGAGGAGTTGGTCTACGAGATTGCTACCGACCCCGAAGACCTGAGTAAGACAGGGTTCGTCAAGGTGCGGTTCTCGGAGTTGCCTGTCGCCGAGTGGTCGAAGCTCAGCAACAAAGAGAAGCGGGCCCGTGGGATCGCCAAAGGCGCTGGTGTTTCTGTCGTCCGTTGTGGTCGCGAAGTGGACTACGGCTGGTTCTTCCTCGGAGGGAAGCGGCGGGAGAACTATGACGACTGGTGGCGCTGCGAGATCATGTTCGATCCGATCCTGGACGAGGCGTTTGGGATCACGCACACCAAGCAACAGATCCGGCCACGCCCCCACCTTGTAGAGGCGCTGAGCGCCGACATGGAGGCGACAGCGCGTGCACTCAACAGCCGCGCAAGGAAGGCTCACCTCAACGCGAAGATCGCGGAGCGATTCACTTCGTCTGAGAACCGCGCGAGCGAGAAGGACGACACGCTGGCTCCCCTGCCGCCGAAGCCGCGGTTGCGCGACAAGAGGATCCTCGGAGCACTGGGAAAGACGCTGCCCCCAACAGCGCGTTCAGGGAGTGACAACGACACCTTGACCGAGTATCGGATCGTCCCAACCGCATTGAGCGAGACCTCTTTTTTCAACTATGCGCGAGACAAGGGACGGCTAGTCCTCGTCCTCAACCCAGATCACCCGTTCTACAAGCTTGTGTACAAGCCACTACTCGAGTCCGAGAACCCCAGGGACGAGACGGTGCGGTCGCAGATCGACCTACTGCTGCTTGCGGCGGCGCGTACCGAGGCACTGCTCGAGGGAACGGAGACGCTTGAGGTCGCGGAGCAACTGCGGGCCGGGTGGAGCGACACGCTCGCTACTTTCCTAAACGGATGATCAATGGGCCGTCAAGCACACAACAACTGGGTTGTGCTCTCTCCACCGTTCTCGGAGCGCAGCGCGGCAAAGCAGGCTTTCCGCAACCACGCCACGCGGCTATCCGCGTTGCTGACCAACAATGATGACGGTGAGAACTTCGACGAGGCGCTCAATGAATCATTGCGCCTCGGTAGCCCTGACGCCTGCGCGACCGCTTTGCGCGCAGCGCTGTGCGTGCTGACTGACCTCGCTCGCCAGCGCTGGTCGATCCAAGTCACCAAGGCCGGCGATGTCGAGGTAAAGCGCCCGGAAGGGGATCAGCTCGACCCAGGGCGCGAGAAGGCGCGCATCAAAGCCCAGGAGCTTGTCAAGCGCGATGAACAGCTCCGAGAGGCCGCGACGAGGAGGTTCATCAAGGGGATGGAGAAGAGGTCCGTCCACAATGGACACTTCGTTTCGATCTACTCAATAATCCGGGACGGGCGCGAACTTGCTGAGTCGCTCCGCGCTGCGAGGTCGCTAACTGGAGATAGGCGCATCCGCGCACTAAGGGCGGTGATCAACCCGTACATCCAGTTCGTAGATGAAGTTGAGTATTGCGAATACACCGGGCTCCGCACCCAAGACATTTGGCGGTATTTTCGTCATACATGGACGAACCAATACACGAATACACCTGGACGCTCGATGGCATTCCTTGTCCGCGATCGAGCTCGCGAGTACCACCCCGTGATTGGGATCGGGTCTCTAGGGAGCCCAATCGTTCAGATCCGAGAACGGGACGCTTGGATTGGATGGCACCCCGAAGCGTTCATGGAACTTGTGAGCGAGGCACCGTCTGCAGAGCTCGGAAGTTGGCTCCGCAAGACGGTGGAGACAGCAATCGGGGAGATTCATCTCGACGATTTCTTCGAGGAAGAACTGCTCTCTCCAGCCGAACTCCGTGCTCCGACGCTCGCAGCGCTTCAACGTCTCATCAAACACGGAGAGCAGCAGCGGGAACTCCACCACCGGCTCGCTAGATCGCAAGACTTGAAGCACTCGGCGAAACGCGACCAAACCGGCAGCACCGAAGCTCACTGGCGAATGCGCGCCCGAGCACATCTCTATCGCAGCAAGCGCGCACTCTCTCTGGCCGACATGCTCCGTTCGCGGATGGTTCTCCAGGAGTACTTATCCTCGCCGCCAACCCGAGATGAGGTGCGCACGCTGCTGGGGACCGCAGACGGACAGCGTATCGTGAAGAAGGTGCTCCGAAAAGCCAAGGCGGACCGAGTTGGGATCGCAATGGCCGATATCACCGTCTGCGGTGCGGTCGCTCCATACAACCCGATCCTCGGTGGGAAACTCGTCTCTATGTTGGCTGTGAGCCCGCAAATGGTCGCCGCCTATCGAAAGAAGTACGCTGAGCAGGAGAGCGAAATCGCGTCTTCGATAGCGGGTAAGCCTATTGTTCGACCCTCAGAGTTGGTATTTCTCGGGACGACCTCACTCTACGGAGTCGGATCTAGTCAATACAACAGGCTGCACATTCCGGCCGACCGCATTGATGGCGCCGAGGGTGAGCGGATCGCTTTCCGCGAGCTTGGTAAGTCCGAAGCCTATGGTACCTCGCAATTCAGCTCGGACACAGTCGACGCTCTCGTCTCCCTGGTCCAGCAATCCAGCAACGGCCAGAGGGTCAACAGCATATTCGGTGAGGGCGTAAGCCCGAAACTCCGTAAAGTCCGAGCCGGTCTCGACGCGCTCAATCTGCCAGCCGACGCCCTACTCCAGCATGGAAGGCAGCGCATCGTCTACGGCGTGCCGCTCGTCAGGAATCTGCGTGAGTTTCTCCTCGGGATGGATACTGAGCCAGAGTATCTCTTTGACATGAGTGAGCCAGAACGTACCACCGAGGAGATCACCCTCTGGTGGACAGAGCGCTGGCTCCGGAAGCGCATCGAATCTGACGAAGTCTTGGCGCGGGTCCAGCAGCACACCCTTGTCCAACCCATCCGTCACGGGGCCCGTGTCGTCCTCCCCCCCATCAACGACGGCCACGCCACCCTCTTTGACGACCTAGCGTACTGAGCACGGGGAAGCTGTGGTCCGCAAGATCCAACGGCCAAGCCGGGCTTGGTGCGAGGTTCTCGATACAGGTTTCGCGTACATGCCATACAAGGACCCCTTGGGGTTCCAGGGTTGACCTCACGATCTGGCCTGACGCGGTCCACTCGCAGCCACCGTGTCTCCCCAGGGCACCCTCAAGCCCATCTTCTACAGTGCCCAATCGTAACTCACTGACCTTGCGCCACTTACGCAGGCGCAATTCGGCGTTGGCACCATGAAATCGAGGTTTGCGGCCGGTCAGCCTCGCTCAGCTCACCTTCCGAACCGTGGGAGGCAGGGCGACGCCGGCAGCCTGGAAGGCCTTGCCGGCCGAGCCCGGGGCCTCGGAGCGTAGGACGAAGCGGGTGCCCTTCTTCTCCACCTCGATCTCCTCGACCTGGTCGAGGTCGCGGAGGACGGAGGCCCATTCGAAGCTCTCACCGCGCTCGGCGAGGCGGCTCTCGAGCTCGAAGCGCAGCCGCAGGGCCAGAAACGAGCAGAAGACGTGGCCGCGGATCGTCTCGTCGAGGCGGTGCCAGATCGGGCGGGTCTCGAGCAACGATTTCATGGTGCGGAAGATCTCCTCGACCGTCCAGAGCTGCTTGTAGGCCCAGGCGACGTCGGCCGCATCGAGGTCGGTGGTGGTGCGCAGCACCCACTTGCCGTCGTAGCGCCGGTCGCGCTCGATCTTGCCCGGATCGATCTGGAAGCCCTTCCCCTTCGCCGAGAGGTAGCGCCGGAAGCCGCGGTTGCCGACCAGCGATGTCGCGCCGCCGTGGAGCTTGTTCTCGAGGGCGGCGAGGATCGCCTCCCGGTCGGCGGCGTCCTTCCTCGCCTGCTCCTCGTTGCGGCAGACGATGTAGCGCCGCTCGTCGACCCACACCTCCTTGACTTCGAGTGGCGAGGGGTCCTTGGCTCTCTTGCGCGGTCCCACGACTTGGCGGAAGCGCCCGCCTCGGCCGAGGACCTCGTCACGCACTTCCTTCTGGCTCCGCATCCGGGCACCGACGATGTAGTCCCAGCCCTCGGCCTCCAGGGCTTGGAGAGTCTTGGCCTGGATCATCCCCCGGTCGGCGATCAAGCAAACGCGGCCGATGCCGAAGCGCGTCCGGAGCCGCTTGGCCACCGGCACGAGCGTCGTCACGTCGCTCGTGTTGCCGGGCCACAGCTCGCACGAGATCGGCCGACCCTCCTGGTCGAGGACCATCCCCACGACCATTTGCTTCAGGTCCGGCCGATGATCCTTGCTGTGACCGTGCTGGCCGAGGCTCTGGCCACCCTCACCCTCGAAGTAGATCGAGGTCGTGTCGAAGAAGACGAGTTGGAGCGAGGAGAAGAGATCCTGGTCCCGCGCGAAGAGGGCCTCCTCGATGCGGTCTTTGGTGCAGCGGGGAGCGAGCGCTCCGGCGGGGGTCTCCTCGGCCAGCGGCTCGCCCAGCCAGGCCATGGCCCGGTAGGCGTGGTGGAGCTCCAGGCCCTCGACGCCGTCGATCCCGTAGGCCCGGCGCCACTCGACACCGCCGCGGTCGGAGCCGGGAGCCACCAGGCGGTGGAGCACCTCGAGGAAGATCGCCCGCTCGACGGGAAACTCGAAGGCGCGCTCGGCGAGGAGCTTCCGGATCACCTCGGCACAGCCCGTCTCGTGCCAGAGCCGCTCGAAGACCTTCGGTGGGCCGATCCGTCGAGAGGCACTCGTGGCGAGCTCGCCCCGGCGGACTTCCGAGAGCACCAGCATCGACTCGGCAAAGCGAGCACCAGACTCGAGGAGAACCTCCAGACGCCCTTCTTCGCGGAGCTGGTCGAGCCGGCCCAGGGTGGCGAGCACCCGCTGACGGCTTCGGCCTTTCTCCCAGCGGTTCTCGACGATCTGGAGGTAGGTGTAGCCCTTGACCGTCTTCTGTCGGAAGAACATTGGCGCCTCCGGTTGACACCTAGACAATAGCGCCCTATCCATTGCCCGTCAACAGGCATCCCGGAAAAAGTTGGCACCAGGATTCAGGGATTTCCCCAAAATCCGCCAGATCAAGTTACAGAAATAAACGACTTACGCGTTTGGAGGGCTCGGCGACTGTAGAAGATGGGTTAGGCTCCTTCTCTTCGCGAGATTGGAGTTCCGGTTGGACAACGCCAGGCTGGTTGTTTCGTTCGCGAAAGACAACTGACGCCATCCACCCGTGCACCCGAAGCACAACCCACCTTGGGTCAACAGGCCTGGTCCGCATAGCCTGACAACTGTCACGAAGGGGAGATTCTAGCCAAACGGCGCGTATTCCCAAGGTTCTTGAAGATCCCGCGGACGCGCGAGACCAATTCGGGGCGTTCCCTCAGCAACACGCTGCCCCACCCCTTCTTGAATGTGAGGTAGACCTCGTCGAGTATCAGCGGGAGCTGCTCCGCCCGGACAGCGTCGTCGATTTCTCCGAGCAGGGATTCCGATCGAGCCCGCCCCGCCACAACCCGACAGAGGGAGCGAACGAAAGCCGCCCTTCGTCGAAACTGTGGAAGGCCATGCTGTGACGCTTCCTCGACCGCGCGGGTCGCCGCGTCGGTGGCGTCGTCAAGTCGTCCTTGGAGGAGGTAGAGCTGTGCGAAGTAGCTACGGAGTTCGGAAAGAGTCTCGCGGTCGCCCGTGCGTTCATAAATCTCCTGGGCGCGAGAGAGGAAGCGCTCCGCGCATCGCCATCGCCCGACTTCGAGAAGGGCAACCCCCAAGTGTTGGTAGTCCATGCCGGAGAACGCCTCGCTGCCTGTGTGTCGGTCCGTCCTCAGCGCAGAGAGAAACCGCTTGGCTGCCGCCTTCAGTTTACCTTGCAGAAAAAGAAGAAGACCTAACTCGTGATCGACGAAGGCCAGATGATTTACGTCGCCTACCGTTGAAGCGATTCTCTCGGACTCTCGGAAACGGGCCTCGGCCACCGGAAAATCACCGCGCTCATAACTCAGGATTCCGAGCTGGAAGTGGGACCAGCCGACATGTCGCAGATCGCCGGCGCGACTGCTCAGGCCGATGCTCTGCTCGAAGAACGATTCGGCAGTTGTTAGGTTCCCAAGATCAAGATGAATCAGCGCCAGGTCGTGCGCCGTGAGAGTGATCAAGCTAATCGATGGCACTGTGTTCACGGTCGTCGATGGGAAGGGATGCGGTCGGGCGAGGAGCGCTGAGTTGGCGTGAGCCGATGGCGGAGGTAGTCGAGGTAGTCGGGATCGATCGTGGGGTCGGCGAGCTCGTCGAGGACGGGGAGGAAGTAGTGGAGCGAGCGGATGGTGGTCAGGGGCGGGGCGTCGGGAGGCCGGAGCTGGCGGCGGGCGATGGTGAGGCGCAGGGCGACGTCGAGCAGCTCGAGGGGGACGCGTCGGTCGTAGAGCTGGCCGGCCAGGCGGCGGTCGGCGCGACGCACGACGCCGGTGGTCTCGGGTGTGCGGCGGTAGAGGCCGAGGAGGCGCTGGATGTAGTCGTGGCGCTCGGGGAAGGCGGTCATGGGGAGCTCACGGTCGCTCGCCGGCGCTTCGGGGCCGGGCTTGGGTCGGCGGGGTGAAGAGCTCGAGGTAGAGCTTCTGGTCGAGGTGGGTCAGGTCGCGGTGGGCGGCGGTGGCGAGCATCTCCTGGGCCAGGTTGGCGAGGATGCGGAGGTTTCCGGCGGCGTGCTCGGTGAGGGTGACGACGAGCTCCTCGGTCATCAGGTGGGGCTGGCCGGCCTGGGCGAGGGTGTGGGCCAGCCAGTCGGCGAGTTGCTTCGGGGTGCGGTAGCCGAGCTCGAGGCGGGTGCGGATGCGGCTGGCCACGGGGAGCAGGTCCTGGTGGCGAAAGTGCTGGGTCAGGCGTTGGTCGCCGCACAGGACCGTGGTCAGCAGCGAGCGGGAGTCGAAGTCGGTGGAGGCGAGGATGCGCAGCTCGGCCAGGACGGCGGCGGGCACCTCCTGGGCCTCGTCGACGAGTAGCACCGGACGCAGACGGGTGGCCTCGACGTGGCCGAGCCAGGTCTCGCGCAGGGCGTGGAAGCCGGCCCAGCGGTTGTGGGGTTTGAGCGGCACGCCGAAGAGCTGACCGAGCTCGCGGTAGAAGTCGGCGACGCCGCTCTGGGGCCGGGTCAGGACCGCCGGGGCGAGGTCCGGGAGAGTCTTGAGGTGGTGGGCCACGAGGCGCAGAGCCACCGACTTGCCGGTGCCCGGCTCGCCGGTGACGAGGGCGAAGCCGCCGTCGCGGGCGAGGTTTTCGATGCGCCAGCAGAAGTGATCGAGCTCGGGCGGGCGCCACAGGGCGTCGACCGGGACGTCGGGATGGAAGGGATTCCACTTCAGGCCGTAGAGGGCGAGCAGCTTCGGGGGGTTCATGCGGGGTCTCCGGAGTCGTCGTCAGAGTGGTGGGGCAGGTAGGCGGGCGGCAGCCCGGTGGCGGCGTAGTCGGCCAGGTAGCGGTGCAGGAGCGGAGCGATGCCGGGAGCCTGGCTCGACGGTCGGCTCGCTGGCGTGCTCGATGGGTCGGGCGGGGTGACCGGCCGTCGGACCCGGTCGGCGTTGCGGGTACGGTCGAGCGGGTAGAGGCGGGCGAGGACGACCCCGGCGGACTCGTCCATCAGCCAGACCCGGGACAGGTCCCAGGAGGCGAAGCGCAGCTCGAGCCGGCGCAGGTGGACGAAGCGCTGCGGCACCTCGAAGCGCTTGCTGGCGATGGTCACCGTGCCGTCGCTGCGCCTCGGGACCCGCCCTTGGCGGACGGTGAAGGCCCGGGCGAGCTCCTCGACGTCGGGAGCCGGGCGCAGCACCGCGGGGCCGGCGAGCCAGCGTTCGACCGGCGTCTGGCCGGTCTCGGAGTGGCGCGTGCGCTGGTACTCCATCTCCACCCACGCCTGGGTGACCTCGTTGAGCCGCGCCAGCGAGAGGTCGGGCTCGCCTTCGAGCATCGCCATGAGCCGGCCCTCGACCTGGGCCCACAGCACCTCCTGCTTGCCGTTTTGCGCCGGGCAGTACGGCAGCGTCGTGTGGTGGAGGATGCTCAGCCGGGCGAGGCCCTCGCGGGTCTCGCCGGCGATCATCGGGCCGCCGTTGTCGCTCATCAGCGCCCGCGGCAGGCCGCGCTTCAAGATCGCCTGGGTCAGGGCGTGGACCAGGGTCTCGGCGGTTTCGGCGAGGTACCACTGGGCGTGGCAGACCAGGCGCGAGCGGTCGTCGAGCACCGCGAGGAGCCGCGGCCGCACCCACTCGCCGGCCGGGGTCGGGATCTTGCGCGAGCCGTGGTGGAAGTCGAGGTGCCACAGCCCGTTCACGTACTCGGCCTCGAAGCTGCGCATCTCGCGCCGCTCGCGGGCCTCGCCGGCCCGGCGCTCGGTCTCGCCCCGGCGTCCGGCCGGCCGCCGGGGCTGGCGGATCAGGCCCTGGGCCAGGAGGTAGCGGCGCAGGGTCGAGTACGAGGGCAGTGGCCCCAGCTCCGGGCGCTCGGCGAGCACCGCCGCCAGATTGTCGCGATGGAGCTGGTAGCTCCAGCTCGGATGCTCGCCCGATTGCTCGCGCACCACGGCGCCCAGGGCGGGCGTGACGGCCCGTGGGCGGCCCCGGTCCTTGCGCGGCTCCCGGGCGAGCACCGCCACCGGGTCCGGCGCGTTGCGGGCCGTGTAGTACCAGCGCTCCAGGGTCGAGACCCCGAAGCGCACCGGCTCCCCGCTCTGCGGGTGGAGCCATTCCCTTTCCGCCAGGCGGGCGAGCTCGGCGGCGAGCTCGCCGCGCGACGGCGGTGAGGCCAAGAGCGGCCCGATGATCGAGAAGCGAAGCTCGGCCCAGCGCCCGAGCCCGCCGGAGCGGCGATCCTTCCCCATGTGCGTCTCCTTTCCCGGCGGCGTCCGTCGCTCGCCGGCCGAAGAGACGCTACGGGCCGTCCCGGCCGCCGTCGAGATGCATCTTCTGCGGGTCCGTCGCGCCCATCACCAAGCGCTCCCGGCGAGCGCCGTTCCCACGCTCAGCGGCGCCAGCCATGCCAGGGCCGAGAGCACCTGCGCCCCGAGCCCTCGCTCCCCCCGAAACACCGCCAAGAGGCTGCCTGGCAGGGCGTCCTCCCCCAGCGGACGGCGAAACCGGCCGCGCGCCGCTCTCCAGAAGGGCGTCGCCGGCACGACCCTGCGCCACCACAGCCGCCAGCGCCCCAAGGTCCGGCGGTCCACCGCGAAAAGCTCCTCGAGCCGGCCGAGGCGCTCCGGACTCGGACCGTCGCGCAGCACCGGCACCAGCAGCACCACAGTGGCGAAGAAGACCTTGCGTCCGAGGAACCGCACCGAGGCCGGCGTCACCCGCCGCCGGCACCCCTCCACCGAGCAGCAGAAGCTGAAGCGCTCGGCGTGCTCCGGGCCCAACCGGCCCGCCCCGCCCCGTGGCTTGCGCCGGTAGCTCGCCCGGTGCAGTGCACCGCCGCACCAAGGGCAACCGCCGGCATGGGCCTGCTGCGCCAGGTCCCGGTCGATGCGAAGAAGAAGCGAGAAAAACCTGGTGTCGGCGAGCAGGCTCTGGTACAAGGAAGGGGTCTCCTTTCTGGCTTGACACCGAAAGAAGACACGCCCTCCGGGGGGCACGTCAACCCCCTGGGGGGCATCCTTCACCCCATCCACAGCCCCCTCCCACCCCGCGCGCCCTCCGGGCGCGGAGGATGCCGAGCAAACAACGACCTGATCACGGTCTTCAAGGGACCACTGTCCCCCTCCCTCACCCAATCTGATCAGATTGGGGCGCCGAACCACCGCCTATCGTGATCAGGCTCACGCCGCGTCACCTGCTTCGTCTGCCAGACCTTCGTCGAGCGCCAGCCTCAGACAGTCCTCGTACACCGGCAGGGCCTCAGCGTGCTCGCCGCTTCGGAACAAGCTGAAGGCCAGTTGTCGCCGAGTGCGAATCCGCGTTCTAGACGACGCTCCGGGCGACAAGCAATCTACACTGCGCTTCGCCGCCTCTAGTCCTTCCGCGAAGCGACCGCCTTGGACCAAGGCGTTGCTATACGTGGACAGGATGCGAGCCAGTTCGTCGCCCAGTTCCTCCTTGTCCCTCGCCAAAACACCATTTAGGTGGTGGAGAGCCTCGGTGAAGCGGGAAAGGCGAAAGTAGATCTCGGCGAGAAGAAGCCTCCGGTCAACCGGCCGAAGCGTCTCGCCGCCCCAGTCTTTGGCGTATGTGCGGAACGAGAATCCGCCAGAGCCTTCGGTCCGTTCTGGGACCGGAACATCAAACCATTCGCGTAGGATCCGGCGCGTCGGACCCGCCACGACGCATCCTGAAGGCCCTCGGCTCAGATGGCGAAGGAAGAAGCTGTAGCGCGCATTCCGGGATACCTTGGGAGTGGACCGGGCTTGGGTGAGCACGTCTTCACTCACCTCCCGAAGCTCGCCTTCTTCGTGCTGGATCCACGTGAAGGAAACCGACTTCATCTGAAGAAGCGTCGGCATCAAATCGAGGTCGTCACTCCCCGAGTAGCCGACGACGACGAGATGCCGACCGGCAAGAACGTGTTCCAGAAACGAGGCCTTGGGCTTAGTCAGCACGAGTCCGGTCACACCCCTAGAGATCTGACTAAGGGTCGCTTCAATCGAGTCTTTGGCCGGCTCGCAGGAGTGGCCGTCATGACGACAGAACGACCCATGAATCTTAAAGATCGGTACGCGGTCCCTGGAAGCAAGCTCTCGCCACTTGTTGAAGTGCTCGTCAGTACAGAGCGTCATGGGTTGGGCGCCCGACCCTAGGAGCGCCAACTCGAACAGCGAATCGAAGTTCGTCGTGACAACAGTCGCACCCTCAAGCGCCAACGACGCGATCGACAGATGGAGATCGTTCGGCGTTTCAAATTCGTGAATGAAGTCCAGGATTCGAAGCTCGGGATCGACCCAGTCGCTCAAGATGTCAAGCAGCATCTCGAAACGAAGATAGTCACCGGGCGAACGCTTGTCTTCGCGCCCGGGATCGCAGAGCCGGAGGAGGTGGTCGTGTGCAGCGGGGTTCGGTGCGATCTCGCGAACGAGATCCTCGATGATCGTGGCCGCAATAGGAAAGCCCGACGGCGGATCGAGAGAGACACCGGCGCCACAGAGAAAGACCAACTCGCGAGGTTCGAAGGTAGAACGATCCATCGGTCGTGCTTCTCGATCTGGACTGAAACGGCCACCTTGGAGCCCGATACCCTAATCACCAGCGGGCGTCGTCGCAACTAAGCGTAATCTTGACGGCGCCACACAGAAACGCGTAAACTAGGCGCAACGAGACACAGTAACCCACCACTCGCGACACCGAGAGGAGGCGCCCGGCAACCACGACGCAAGGCCGCACAGGCCGTGGACGACGCAGCAAACACATGAACCCTCAAACGGACGCGACAGAGCTGTGACCCTCTGCCGCGCCCTGAACCGACGCAAAGGAGCACAGCCAATGCGCCGATCTGACGATCAGTGTAGCAAGACCCCGAACACCCCTCCCGGCGGTCCCGACCGCCCTTCTCTCACCAACGCCTTCTCCCCCGAGTTCCTCGACCAACTCCGCAGGAAGCACGACCATCCGGCCACGCCGGAGGCTGCGAGCGCGGGGCCCTTCTCCGTCCATCCAGCGGAGATCGTCCCTCCGTCCCGCCGACGCGAGGCGCCGCCGTTTCCCTGGAGGTGTCTCTGCGCCGGGGAGTCGGCACCGCGGGCGTGCCTGGCCGAGCCCGATCTCGCCTACCTGACCGCGGCGGCGTTGCCCTTGACCGGCCGGGCTCCGCGGTTCGCGCTGGTGGAGGATCTGGATGCGGAGGAGGATCTGTACCTCCTGGTCTCCGGATGGGGAAATGGACATGTCGACGTCGGCACGGTCCTCGGCTGGAACGAGGATCTGCCAGAGGTGTTGACGGTGCTGGATGGGCTGCGGGTGCGGCCGCTGGCGCTGGCTCATTTCCTGCTGTCCGTGGGGGATGAGACGTTGGCGCGGGTGGGGAGGATTCTCTCCGAGCTGGCGGCCGGTTCCGGGGAGGTGACCCGATGAGCCCGCGGCGGAAGACGAAGCCCCGGGGGCCGTGTGCGCTGATCTCGGCGCTCACCAGGCCGGTGGGTGAGGTCGCGGAGCGGGCGGACGGGGCGTTGGCTCTCCGGAAGCGCCGGCCGCGGTTCGACCGGGAGGGGCGGCGGCTGGCGCGGATCCACCCCCTCTACCGGCCGGGGCAGGGGGCGGAGCGGGGGAAGGTGTTGCCCATGATCCGGCTGTCAGGCAACTGGCTCCAGGAGAGCGGCTTTCCGATCGGCCAGCGCTACTCCGTGGAGGTGGAGGACGGGGAGCTGGTAATCCGGGCGTTGTAGGCGACCCTCTCGAAGATCCGGGCGGGGGCGTGGCTCCCGCTCGGGTCTTCTCTGTGATGGCGGCGGCGTCCCTCGCCATGGTATCGATCGCAACCGCCCGGACGTTTGCGTCGAACCGGCCAGCGCCGCGCTCCACGGTCTAAAGCGAACCCACAGCCTCCCGGAGAACAGTCGCCGGAATCCCAACGTTGTAGTCCTTGTAGCCACCGTAGTGGAGAGCCACAACTCCGCCAGTCGCGAGATCGAGCACAGCCGAGCCGGAGCTCCCCCCCAGGGTCGTGCAGTCATGGCCCACGTCTCCGCCGTCTACTGGCACGAGCTTGCCGGGGGCGAATCGCTTGACATCGAAGATGCCCTTGAAATAGCGCTCCATGGCGTCAGCGAGGTGAGGCTCGACCCTGGAGTCCCGCCACGGGTAGCCGACTGCTCCCACAAAGTCGACGCTGCTCAGGTCGTCCTGCAAGCTGAGCGGCGTGGTCGAAAGGTCAGACGCGTCCACCCGCAGGAGTGCCACATCAGGACCGCCCTCCGGCGCCAGGAAAAGGACATCGACGATCTCGAATTCCTCCTCGTCAGGGACTTGATACTCCTCACGGAAGTCGATCCTCGGGTGGATGAGCTTCCCTCGATCGTTCCGCTTCCAGGAAAAGCCGTTTCCATCACGACGGGCGAACTCCGCCGCGACGTGTCGATTGGTCACGAGCACGTCACAGTCGATGAGAAAGCCGGTCCCAAGCCACGCGAATCTCGAGTGGTTCTTCACCTCAATGCGCCCGACCGCGGGAAGCGAAGCCTCGATCGCGGCCCGGTGCATCTCCAGGGTGTTGGTCCAAACCTCACTGAGGACGGACTCGAACGATCCATCGCGCACGAGGAGCGTAGGTCGCCGGAACTCGCGGACGATGCGCTCGACGCGGAAGTCCTCGCCGCGAAGCTCGACGGCCGGATCGTTGGCAAGGTCGATGATCCGTAGAATCGAAGCGTCGAGCTCCTCCCCCTCCAGCCCTGCTGCCTCGAAGAGGAGTTCCGGCAGATCCCGGCTATGGGCGCGCTCCCGCAGCTCCCGGTTGAGTTCTGCCTCGAAGCGTCTCAGTGTGCTCACGGTTCTCCCTCAGATTCTGTTGGCGTTTTGGATTAGTCTGAAGGGTTACATAGGGGTTTCCATCCAATCTCCGGCAACTTCTGACTACCTTCCCGACCTTCGAAGGAGGAGGTCGCGCTTCGCGGCATCGAGCCTGCCATCTTCACAAGCCCCTTCTGGTCGACCAGGAAGAACACAGCCACGCTCCCCCCGATGTACGACACTCGGCCGGATCGCCAGGCGCTCTTGCTGATATGGAGCTCCGCACCCTGGCTGGCAATGTCCAGATACAACAGCAGAGCGTTCTCATTTCCTCGAACCAGATCGACGGCCGCAACCATCTCCAGCGGAGACTTCCCTCCCGCGGCCGGAGCTGTACCAAGCGCGTTCATGAAGCTGTCGAAAGCGGTTATCACCGTCTCGAAACGGGTCTCCCGGCGCTTCAACTTCTCGACCGTGCCCCCAGCAGCTTCGAATGCTTTCTTGGCCTGAGCGACCTGGTCCGCGGAGGCCTTCTCTTTCTTGAGCTTCTCCCACTCAGTCTTCTTCTGTTCCCGGTCCACCTCTGTCGCGGCAAGCCGAGTGCTGATCGCATCGAGGCGGACTGCGATTTCAGCCTTCCTTTCTTGCGCTCTTTCGATCTGGTGGACCAGAGGTCTGTCCCCGGCTACGGCTAGGTCGGGCACGAGAACCTCTTCAGCCTCGAGCTGCCCGGCGACGTCTGCCACGAGCGCACGTTCCGAGAGAGTCACATCTCGACCCTTCAGCTCTCGATCCACCCGAAAGAACGCGGCTATGTCCGAAGCCGCCCCCAAGAGTGACGTCAGCGTAATTGCGGCAGCACCCACACTCTCCGGTTGAAACTCCTTTTTCACGGGTTCCCCCTGTTTGTCGAACTGGGAGATGAGGTAGTCGAAGTCGTCCTGGAACCGGCCGAGCTTGAGATGAACCAACTCCCAAAGCGCAGCCTGCTGGGAAAGATCGACCTGAGCGGTCACGACCACGGTCTTGCCCTTGACTTCCTTCTGCAACATCTCATCGATACTGCAGGCGCTGTCCGACAAGGTGCTGTAGGCCATCAACTCGGCGAAGTAGCCAGCCTTGTCATCAACCGTCACCGAGCCGGTTTTGCCCTTCGTCTCTGTCGCCGGGAGACTGGCCGCAACCGCAGCCTTGTTTGCCTCGGCAATCGCCTTGAGAGCCTCGGCTTTCTTCTGCTCGAGGGAGAGCCGATCGACTTCATCCTGGAGGTTCTTCAGCTCGGGATTGATCACCGTGGAGTCATCTTCGGCGGGCGGGGGGTCTTGAGCCATGGCGGCCTCCGAGATATGTAGGGTCCAAACAAGCAGCAGCACGAGCGGCAGATACCTCGACAATTTTCGGTTCATTCTCCGGCACCTCGTCAGTAAGTTCGTAAAGCGGCTCTCACTAGTAGACGGACGACGTCCTCGAATTTCCGATGGAGTGGACCGATCTGCGGGACACCTTGAAGGCGTGACACCAGAGAACCTCCCTCTCAAGCCTGTTCATGCTGTAGGCGGGCGTGTCTGGCCGACCCGGATCTCGCCTACCTGACCGCTGCGGCGTTGCCGTTGACCGGGCGGGCGCCGCGGTTCGCGCTGGTGGAGGATCTGGATGCGGAGGAGGATCTGTACCTCCTGGTCTCCGGATGGGGAAATGGACATGTCGACGTCGGCACGGTCCTCGGCTGGAACGAGGATCTGCCGGCTGTGCTGACGGTGCTGGATGGGCTGCGGGTGCGGCCGCTGGCGCTGGCTCATTACCTGCTGTCCGTGGGGGATGAGACGTTGGCGCGGGTGGGGAGAATTCTCTCCGAGCTGGCGGCCGGTTCCGGGGAGGTGACCCGATGAGCCCGCGGCGGAAGACGAAGCCCCGGGGGCCGTGTGCGCTGATCTCGGCGCTCACCGGACCGGTGGGTGAGGTCGCGGAGCGGGCGGATGGGGCGTTGACTCTCCGGAAGCGCCAGCAGGGGAATGCGCTATAGTCATCGACTGAGGATACAAATGCCCGAAACAGCACTCCTTTCTCCCCGTCTCCGTGCCGAGGATCTGCCCTTCCTGCCGGACGACGACGACCGGATCGAGCTCGTCCGTGGCGAGATGGTCCGCGAGCCGCCACCGGGAGAGGTCCACGGAGGGGTCACCACCGTCCTCGTCGCCCTTCTCTTCGCCTTCGTCCACGGTCGGCGACTGGGGAAGGTCTACACGGAGACCGGCTTCGTCCTGGAGAGTGACCCGGACACGGTGCGTGGGCCGGACGCAGCCTTCGTCTCGGCGGAGCGGCTCGAGCGTGCACGGCGTCGCGGCCCGTACCTCGAAGGCGCACCGGACTTGGCGGTGGAGGTCCTTTCGCCGAGCAACGCGGCGCGCGAGATCGAGGAGAAGGTGCTGGAGTACTTCGGGGCCGGCGGCCGGGCGGTCTGGGTGATCGATCCGCGCACGCGGACGGTGACGGTTCACCGGCCCAACGGCGAACCCCGTCACCTGTCGGAGGACGATGTCCTCGACGGCGCGCCGGTCCTCCCAGGCTTCCGGCTGCCGGTGGCCAAGATCTTCGACGACCAGTAGAAGCCAGCAGGCGGCTCCAGCCACCCGGTAGCGGACAGTTCCGTCACCATGGTGTCGCTCGGCCCCCGGGCCCGCTTTCGTCAAGCCCGCGCCGGCTGCAATCGATAGACGCTCGTCGAGGAGAACCGCATGGCACCGCTGACAAGAACCGAGCCCATCCCCCTGAGCGAAGACGCTGACGGCGTCATCCACGTCGGCGGGACTCGGGTCACACACACTGGATACGGTTCTGACGGCGTCCAGACACGGCTCGACCCCCGAGCAGATCGCCCAGGACTACTCCGCCCTTCAGCTCGCCGACGTCTACGCCGCCATCGCCTACTCTCTCCGGCACCGAGAGGAGATCGAGGACTACCTCGAACGGCGACACCGTGTGGCCGAGGCGGTCCGGGAGCGGTACAAGGCGCGCTTCCCCGCCGAGGGCCTGCGGGAGCGGCTCGAACAGCGGCTCCCCTGAATCTCCGCGATCCCCTGCTCCGCTTCCTCGCTGGCAGGGCTTCGCGCCCGGCTCCTGGCGTTGGGCTCCCACGCAACCCAGCGAAAACCGACCGCTGTACTGCGGTCCACGATGCGAGGAGCTGCGCCCACC
Source organism: uncultured Acidobacteriota bacterium (assembly GCA_963843755.1). Classification (GTDB taxonomy): domain Bacteria; phylum Acidobacteriota; class Thermoanaerobaculia; order Multivoradales; family DATKCC01; genus CAWJLS01. The sequence continues at coordinate 212,942 of CAWJLS010000002.1, read as the reverse complement.
GAGAGCCGTCCGCTCTCTTCCGATCTGACAGATCCCGACTCCGTCCCGTATTTCCTCTGGGACGAGCCGATGACGGTGGCTGAGCTGCGCCGCCGGCTGGAGGCCGGGTCCCAGGCGGAACGCACGCGCCTGCTCGCCAAGATCCTCCGGGAAGCACGGGACACGGAGGTGTGGATGTTCACGACACCGGAGGAGGTCGAGCGGCGCTGGGAGGAGCTCGCACCCCGCCTCGGACGCCGGCGAGCTTTCTGGGAGTTCCTGTTGAGCGGGTGGAGACGGGATGGACTCCTCGCGAAATAGCACGCTCGATCGCCTCCGCGAGATGATCGACGCGGGATTCGCGTCGCTCGACCGGGGCGAGGGTCGGCCCGCCGAGGAGGTCTTCGCCGAGATCGAGGCCCACCTGGGCCAGCGTGCGCAGCACCCCAAGGAGCGGTAGCGCGCGCGCTTGGTGCCACTCAGGCTCTCGACGCCTGCTGCAAGCTGCCCGCGATGGCCGATCCGGAACGAACCCGGCAGGGCATTCCCACCTCCCCGTTCACCGGTGCCGAGGACACGCCGCTGCCCTCAGCCGTCCTCCCGCTCCGCCCGGACCTGCGGGTCGCCCCACTCGTCCCGCCAGACCCTGAGGTGGATCGGCCGGCAGCAGACCCAGCAGTCCTGGACCAGCTCGCCGCTGAAGCTCCACTCGAGCCCCACCTGGTTGACCTCCCCGCAGGTGGGGCACCGGACCTCGATCTCTTCCATCTCCACGGGTTTCTCCTTCCAGCCCCAGTGTCGCACTCTTCGCCCCGCGTACGGCGCCGTGGTGTCGGTACCAGACTCAACGCGCGTACTTCTTACTCCCCCCGCGGCACTCGGTCGGGTAGTTGGTGCGCTATCCCACAGGCGGTGCCCGCGGCCCTCCGGGCGTCCACGGAGGTGGACTTTCTGTTCACCAGGCCGGTGAACGTGGGAGGTGGGCCGACGACGGTGGTCGCCGCCGACTTCGACCTGGACGGTGACAGTCGGTTCGACCTGGGCGCGGGCCATCGGTTCCGGGAGCACGAACGACGCGATCAACCTCCAGCTCACCGATCCGGACGCAGGTAGCTTCGCCTGGGCCGCGCGCCTGGATCGCCTCCCGGAGGCCGGGGGGAGCTGGAGCTCCGGGAACCAGGCCAGGTTCGAGCTCGACCTGGGTGCCTTGCCACCCAACTCCTTCTCGCTGGGTCTCGGGATCTCCGGTACACCGGAACCGGCGTGCATCGACGAGACGACCTGCTTCAGCGAAGTACTACCGGCTCGAGGGGGCGTCCCCGGAGAGCAGTGACCTCTCCGGACTCTTCGACCGGCAGGGCTTCCTGCCGTAACGCTCGCTCACCGGCGCGGTGGTACGGCCCGCCGGGAGTCTGCGCGGCGATGTGTTCTTGCCGCGCAGACTCCTACGGGAGGTCGTGCTCCTCGGCGTACTCCACGAGCTCGCCCCAGTTGATCTTGGTGCCTGGTCTTGGTGACAAGCTCTCGGCGCTCGGCTTCCGGGCTCTCCAGCAGGATCCGCGGCCTCTAAGATGTCGACGTTCAGGACGACCTCGCGGTCAGGTCCTGGGCCGCGATGTCGATTTCGAGCCCCCGCGTTCGACCAAGGGACAGAACCGCCTGCCGAGCGGAGCCGGAACGCCGGTGATCCGCCGCGGGACGAACCCTGGAAGACCCTGAAAGGAGAGCACCCCATGCCTACCGGAACCGTCCGACTTCACCGTGTCCTCAAAGCCAACCCGGAGCGCGTCTACCGGGCGTTCCTCGAGCCCGCCGCCATGGCCAAGTGGCTGCCGCCGTATGGATTCACCTGCACGGTCCACCACCTGGACGCCCGGGTCGGCGGGACGTACAGGATGTCGTTCTCCAATTTCGGGACGGGCAACGGACACTCCTTCGGCGGCGAGTACCTCGAGCTGGTGCCGAACGAGACGATCCGCTACACCGACGCGTTCGACGACCCGAACCTGCCCGGCACGATGGAGACGAAGATCACGCTCGCGCAGGTCTCCTGCGGCACCGAGCTGACCATCGTCCAGGAGGGGCTGCCGGAGATGATCCCGGTCGAAATGTGCTACCTGGGCTGGCAGGAGTCGCTCGCCCAGCTCGCCCAACTCGTCGAGCCGGAGATCCCGGACGCGTGAGGGTACCGGGCGGGGGCCTTCCCCGCCCGTTCCTCACCCGCCCGGGAGCCGAAGCGTGGGTCCCATCGGTTTCCGGGTGGTCGTGGGGCATCGCGCGCAGGGCGGACCTCGCGCCGAAATGTCAACGAGTCCACGTGTCGTGACGTCTGGTTGACATACACATTCCGCTCGATCTGTCTATTCTTCTTAATCAGGAAAAGTCCGTTCTTCGGGCTGCCGTTGGCGACAGCCCCTACCGGCCTCGTGGGCTTCCACCGGACGGTGGGTATACTGGGCCCAGGCCCGGCTCCACGAGTCCTCACTCCGGTGACAAAGGAGCCTGGTTTGACTCGCTCGACAACCCATCCCATATCCGCCTCCCGTCACACCGTCACTCCGTACCTGATCGCCTTCGCCGTCTTGGTGATCGCCCTCGGCACCGCCGGCTTGGCGCTCGCCCAGGAGCGGGTGGTCACCTCCGCCGTCTCCATCGAGCAGGACCAGCTCGACCTCGGCGCCTACACCCCGAACGAGGTGGTTCAGTCGGGCCGCCAGTTCTTCGCCGCCGCCTACATCACCCAGGACGGGCACGGCGAGGGGGTCAACGGCCCCCGGTCGGGTCAGCGCCTGGCCCAGTGGGCCTCCGCGGTCACCGGCCCGGGCACCGACATCCCGTTCCTGCGGGTCAACGGCATCGACTCCCAGGACTGCTTCGGCTGCCACAACTCCGCCGGTACGTACGTGCCACCCGAGGAGCTGCACCGCACCCAGAAGCCGGGCGGCGTCGGCGGCTCCGCGGACTTCGCCTCCGTCCTCTTGTCCAACCAGTTCTTCCCGAGCGCGATCATCCTGACCCAGGACCAGGTGAGCAAGGCGCGCCTCACCCACGTCGTGCGGGTGCCGCCGAAGGCCTTCGGCACCGGCTACGTGCAGGAGCTGGCCATCGAGATGACCGGCATCCTCCAGCAGCTCGAGGCGGACGCCCTGACCCTTGCCGTCCAGAACCCGGGCACTCCGATCACGACCCACCTGGTCGCCAAGGGGGTCGACTACGGCTTCCTCACCGTCACCTGCCCGGACATCTACTGCAACAGCCCGGTGCGCGACGTCACCCACGTCGTGGGTATCTCCCAGGATCTGATCGTCCGGCCGTTCCAGCACAAGGGCGTGACGGCGACGCTCCGGAGCTTCTGCAAGAGCGCCCTCGACTTCCACTTCAGCATGCAGCCGGTCGAGGTCGTGGGCATGAACACCGACTGCGACCTGGACACCTACCGGAACGAGATGGCGGTGGACAACATCTCCTTCGCCGCCAACGAGCAGAGCCTCCAGATCCAGCAGTCGCTGGGTAACGTGGCGGCCTTGACGGCGTTCACCGGCATGCTGCGGCCACCGGTCACGCCCAGCGCCGGCCCCGCTCCGAAGGGTGCGGAGATCTTCAAGGAGATCGGCTGCGCGAAGTGCCACATCCCGGCCCTCAGGACCCGGCCGCAGCCGCTGTTCCGCATCCAGCTCGCCCATCCGGCGGAGGGCTGCCCGGACACCTCGATCTACGGCAGCACCCCGAGCCTGGGTAGCTTCTCCGAGGTGGAGGCCACCCGGCATCCGGCGCTCGCGACCATCGACGCGCAGAAGACGGCCGACGCGGCGGCCAAGGGCCTCCTGGCGGTCTGCCCGAGCGGCTTCTACTGCATCGACCTGACCAACCCGGGCACGCTGCCGCCCGAGTTCGGGCCGCGGCTCCCCGCCAACCTGGACTTGTCGGTCAACGTGCCGCTCTACAGCGACCTCAAGCGCCACGACCTGGGCAAGTACCTGGCGCAGGTGGCGCCGGCCCAGGCCGACGACGGGGGCAACGACATCCCCAACGAGAAGTGGCTGACCACCAAGCTGTGGGGCGTGGCCGACAACGGTCCGTGGCTCCACGACGGCCGCGCGCGGACCCTCGAGGAAGCCATCCTCATGCACGACGGCCCGCTCGGCAACAACAACGATGGCGAGGCGATCGGGCAGGTGAATGCCTTCCAGGCGCTCTCGACCCCCGAGCAAGACTTGCTGATCGAGTTCCTGGAGTCGCTCTCTGTGCCGCCAGCCCCCTAGAGGGCTGACAGTTTCGATCCATCGGCCGGGCTCCTCTTCGGAGGGCCCGGCCGTTTCCGTCCGGGGACTGGTCGCCGTGTCAGAGCCCGCTCGCCTGGGTGCTCAAGATCCACCAGACGAACCAGCCGAGGACGACGAAGCCGAAGAACAGGAGCGTCGACCAGATGGCCGCCACTTTCCAGCCGTAGTGGTACCAGAGGACCCAGCAGAGGCCCGCGGTGGCGAGGATGGTGAAGGCGATGAACAGGGTGGCGGCGAAGATCATTTGGAGTGGAACCCCTTCCCCGCCGCCGCCATCTGCCGGAGCAGCCCGGCCGGTTCGAGCCGTTTGCCGTAGCGTTTCGCGTAGCCGTCCAGCGCCTCGACCACGGCGGGGAGACCCATGCGGTCGGCCTGCTTCAGGATGCCGCCGCGGAACGGCGGGAAGCCGAAGCCGAAGATCACCCCGATGTCGATGTCGGTGGGGTTCTCGATCACGCCGTCCTCGATGCACCGGGCGGTCTCGTTGAGCATCTGGAGCCAGCAGCGCTCGGTGATCTCTTCGTCGGTGACGGAGCCGGGCCGATCGGCCGGGGCCTCCTGCCAGCCGAGCAGCTCGTAGACCTGCTCGTCCGGCTGCTTCTCGTCCCCCGCGTAGTCGTAGAACCCCATGCCGGACTTCCTGCCCAGGCGGCCGGCGTCGATCATCCGCTGGAAGGCGGGCGGCGCGGCGATCCGGTCGCCGAAGTAGGGCGCCATCACCTGGCCGGCGTGGTGGGCGATGTCGAGGCCGACCTCGTCGAGCAGCTCGAGCGGACCGACCGGCCAGCCCCAGCGGCGCATGGCCTGGTCGATGCGGCGGATCGGCACGCCTTCGGAGAGGATCCACGCCGCCTCGTTGACGAACGGTCCGAGCACCCGGCTGGTGAAAAAGCCCGGCCCGTCGTCGACCACGATCACCGTCTTGCCCATCTCGAGCCCGACCCCGACCGTCGTGGCGAGGGTCTCTTCCGAGGTCTTCGGCTGGCGGATGATCTCGAGCAGCGGCATCTTGTGGACCGGCGAGAAGAAGTGCATGCCGACCACGTGCTCCGGGCGCGCGGCCTCCTTGGCCAGCTCGGCGATCGGGATGGTCGAGGTGTTGGAGGCGAAGATCATCCGCTCCGGGCAGACCCCCTCCATCTCGGCGATCACCTGGCGCTTGACCCCGAGATCCTCGAACACCGCCTCGATGACGAAGTCGGCCCGCTCCAGGGGCTCGTCGTCCGAGGTGCCGTGGATGCGCGCCATGGCGGTGCGCTTCTCGACCGGCGTCATGCGGCGGCGCGCGACCCGCTCCTCGAAGACTCTGGAGGCGCTCTTCATGCCCCGGGCGACCGCCTCGTCGTCGCGGTCCTTCATCACCACCTGGCGCCCCTTCTGGGCGAGCACCTGGGCGATGCCGGAGCCCATGAGCCCGGCGCCGAGCACCCCGATGCGCTCCACCTCCCGCGCCTTGCCGGCGAGCCGCTTCGCTCGGCGGTCGACGTCGTTCTTCATGAAGAAGATGCCCATCAGGCTCTTGGCCACCTCCGAGGTGACCAGCTCGACGAACGCGCCGGACTCGAGCTCCAGGGCCCGCTCGAGCGGCAGCTCCATGCCGTCGTGGACGATCTCGATGGCGGTGAGCGGCGCCGGGTAGAGGCCGCCGGTCTTGGCCATCACCGTCTCGCGGGCCTTGCCGTAGACCAGCTTCCGGGCCAGCGGCAGGCGCGCGGCCAGGTCCGCCACCCGCTTGGCAAGCGGCTTCTTCGGACCGCCCTTCGTGGCGGACTCGCCCTTCTTCCCCCGCTCGATCAGCCGCACCGCCGCGTCGCGCAGGTCGGCCGGATGGCAGACGGCGTCGACGAGCCCTAAGCGGAGCGCCTTTTTCGCCGCCACCCGCTTGCCCGTCAGGATCAGGTCGAGGGCGTCCGGCACGCCGATCAGCCGGGGCAGGCGCTGGGTGCCGCCCAGCCCGGGGATCAGGCCGAGCTGAACTTCCGGCAGACCGAGGCGGGTGGCGTCCGTCTCCGTGGCGACGCGGGAGTCGCACGCCAGGGTCAGCTCCAGGCCGCCGCCCAGGCAGGTGCCGTCGATCGCCGCCACCGTCGGCAGAGGCAGCGCCGACAGACGGGCGGTCAGGGCGTGGCCGCGGCGCAGCAGGGCCAGTACCTCGTCGGTGTCTTCGAGCGCCTCGAGCTCTTCGATGTCGGCGCCGGCGACGAACGTCCCCGGCTTGCCGGAGAGGATCACCAGCCCCCGGGGGCTCTCGCTCTCGACCCGGGCGAGCTGCTCCTCGAACCACGCCATCATGCGCGAGGACAGCGTGTTGACCTTCTTGGCCGGGTCGTCGAGGACGAGCCAGGCGATGCCGTCGGCGAACGTCAGGTGGCCCGGCGTCTCGGCCTTGCCCGGACTGCTGGAGGGGCTCTCGACGGGAGGTTCTGCGGTGGTGGGCATGGAGGCGGTCCTTTCCGGTGGGTGTCCGCGGCGTGCGACGCGCGGGGGAGGGATGGGAGCCCTAGCGGCTCCCCCACCATGCTAGGGACCGTTGCCGCAACGTGTCAAGAATCGGCCGCGGGGCGACGCGAGATGAGGATTCTGAGGAAGATCAGAAGCTCGCCGCGCAAGCATCCACGAGCATGAGCGATCCCGGTAGAATCGCTCATCCCATGACCGATCTCCAGACCGAAGGCGAGGTCACCTCGGCGCTCCGGGCGTGGCACCGCGGCGAAGACCGGGCGACCTCCGAGTTGATGACCCTGGTGTACGACGAGCTACGCCGGGTCGCCAACCGTTCGCTGCGACGCGAACGCGTGGACCACACCCTGAACGCCACGGCGCTGGTCCACGAGACCTACCTGCGGCTCAGCGAGCAGCGCCGGGTCGAGTGGCACAACCGCGAGCAGTTCTACTCGATCGCCGCGCGCATGATGCGGCGCATCCTGGTCGACCACGCGCGCTCGAAGAACCGGGTCAAGCGCGGCGGGGAACAGGTCCGGGTGCCGCTCGAGAACGCCACCGTGATGGCGATCCATCACCCGCCGGAGCTTCTCGCCGTGGACGAAGCGTTGACCGAGCTGGCCGGCTTCGACCCGTTCAAGGAGTCGATCGTCGAGCTGCGCTTCTTCGCCGGGTTCACGGTCCGCGAGACGGCGCAGGTGCTCGGCGTCTCGGAGCCGACCGTGATCCGGCACTGGCGGGTCGTCCGCGCCTGGCTGTTCCGCAAGCTCTATCCGTCGGAAGCCGGCGCCCCCCGCTCCCCGTCCAGCTCCCCGTCGACCGCCGCGCCCGCCGACTCACCGCGCCGGGCCCGGACCTCGTCGAGCAGCTCCACGGCCTCGCGCACGTCCGGGTGATCCGGGGCCAGGAGCTTGCGGCGGATCGCCACGGCCTCCGCCGCCCGCTCCTCGGCCTCCGCGAGGTCGCCGCGGGCCAGGGCGATGCGTCCGAGCCACAGGAGCGGCCAACTGGTGCGCGGGTTGTCGTCGCCGTAGAGCGCGCGAAACTCCCGTAGCGAACGCTGTTCGAGCTCCTCGGCCTCGTCCAGCCTGCCCAACCGGAACACGCAGCCCCCCAGGTTGTTGGCGGCGGTCGCCACGTAGCGGCCGTGCTCGCCGAACGCCTCCTCCGCGCCGTCGAGGGCCTCGCGTAGCAGGGGCTCCGCCTCCGCGTAGCGCCCCTGGTCCGCCACCACCTGCCCCAGGTTGTAGACCGTCGTCAGGAGCCGGGGGTTCAGCGGATCGAGGCGCTCGCGCCGGACCTCCAGCACGTGACGGAGGGACTGCTCCGCCTCCTGGTAGCGGCCGAGCTCGCGCAAGGCGGCGCTGGTGGTGACCAGGCTCGCCAGGAGCTTCGGGTGATCGGGAGCGAGGATCGGGGTCCAGATCTCCCGCGCCTGCTCCTCGGCCGCGATCGCTTCCTCGTAGCGCGCCTCGCGGATCAGGACGATGCTCAGGTTGCTGAAGGTGGCCGCCACCCCGAGGCTCTCCTCACCATCGCTCGCCCCGAGAGTGTCCAGCGCCTGGCGGTAGAGCGCCTCCGCCCGGGGGTAATCTCCCTGGAGGAAGCGGCACCGGGCCAGGCTGGAGTAGAGGTCGCCGAGCCGGGTCGCGCCGCCCTCCCGCCGCCGCTGGACAGCCTCGATCGCTTCGCGCAGCATCGCCTCCGCCTCGGGGACCCTATCGGACCATTCCAGCTCGAGGGCCAGGTTGGAGATCGCCTCCAGGGTCTTGGGGTCGCCGAGCCCCAGCCGGCGGCGGCGGACGTCCACGACGGTGCGATACGTCGCCACCGCGGCGTGCGTGTCCCCCACCCCGTCCTGAGCGCCGGCCAACTGGAACTGGATCTCCACCGTCTCGGGATCCTCGGGGCCCAGCAGGCGGCGGCTCTGCCCATAGGCCTGTTGGAGGAGATCGAGCGCCTGCTCGTGGTCACCGAGACCGATGTACGCCTCGCCGACCGCATGGAGCAGCCGGGTCTGGATCTCCGGCCGCCCCGCCAGCTCGGAGCGGACCCTCCGGGCACCTTGGTCCAGGATCTCCTTGGCAGAGATCTCCTCCGCCTTCTTCGAGCTGGCGCCGGAGCTCGGGTCCGACACCCGGAAGACGTCGACCAGGAAGTCCAGCGACTCCTCCGCCTTGCTCCGCTCCTCGGCCAGCCGCCGCGCCTGGAGGGCGGTGAACACGCTGAAGCCGGAGAGCAGCAGGAAGAGCGCGGCCGCGAGCGCCGCGGTCGTCCGGTTGCGGCGGACCAGCTTGACGACCCGGTAGCGGAACGTATCCGGCCGGGCACGGACGGGCAGATCCCGCAGGTGACGGCGGATGTCGTCGGCGAACGCCTCGACCGAGCCGTAGCGCCGCGCAGGGTCTTTGCGCAGGGCGCTCTGGAGGATCGTATCCAGGTCGCCGCGCAGCCGGCGAGCGGTGCCCGGCGATTCCGCCACCTGGCTCGCCCGGGGCGGCTCGACCTCGGCGATCACCCGCTGCCAGGCCACCATGGACAGGTTGGCGATCTCGTAGGGCGGCCGGCCGGTCAGCAGCTCGTAGAGGAGAACCCCGAGGGAGTAGACGTCCGTCGCGGTGGTGATCGGCTTGCCGGTCACCTGCTCCGGGCTGGCATAGCGGGGCGTCATGGCCCGGAACAGGGTCCGGGTCACCGTCTGGCCGGCCTCCGGATCGAGCGGCTTGGCGATCCCGAAGTCGAGCAGCTTGGGCTCCCCCTCCGCGGTGACCAGGATGTTGGCCGGCTTCAGGTCGCGGTGGACGATCAGGCTCCGGTGGGCCGCCTGGACCGCGTCGCACACCCGCAGGAACAGCTCCAGGCGCTCGGCGAGGTCGAGACCCTGCCGGTCGCAGTAGCTGTCGATCGGCGCGCCCTCGACGTAGTCCATGACCACGTAGGGCACACCCTCTTCCAAAGTCCCGCCGTCGCGCAGACGGGCGATGTTCGGATGATCGAGGTCGGCGAGAATCTGGCGCTCGCGCTCGAAACGCTGGACCGCCAGCGGCCCCGGGACGCCCCGGAGCACCTTGATCGCCACCCGGTCGCGGAACTGGGCGTCGTCGCGCTCCGCCAGGAGGACGGTGCTCATGCCGCCCTCGCCGACGGCTTCGACCACGCGATAGACGCCGAACCGGCGGCCGATCCAGTCGAGAGCCGCGTTCACGCCGCCCCCGCCGTCGGTGGTCGCTCGGCCCCCTCCGGCCACCGGCCGCTCCAGGAAGCCCTCGGCGGCGGCGTTGGCTTCCAGCAGGGAGGCGACCTCCCGGCGCAGGTCGTCGTCCTCCCCGCAGGTCGAGTCGAGCCAGTTGGGCCGCGCGTCGGGCTCGACCTCCAGACCGTGCTCGAAGAGCTGTTCGATCCGTTGCCAGCGCTCCGGCGTCACGTAGTGCCGCCCGAACCGCCCTCTGCGCCGTAGAGCGCCGTCTCGCCTCCGAGGGTCGCCAGGCGCAGGGCGAGACGCGTACCGAGGGCGAGCTGGCCGAAGACGAACGCCGCGGCGACACCGGCCCAGCTCGCCGGCCCGGCCGTCGGGGCGATCACACCGTAGAGCCAGAGCAGCAGCAGGCCGGCGACGGCGAAGGCGGCGAACAGCCCGAGGGTCTTGGCCGGATGGCGGACGACGAAGCCGAAGCCGGAGAGCACCGCGCCGAGGGTGCTCCGGCGATCGTCCAGGACCACCGCCACCTTGGCGTAGTCGAAGGCGGTCCGCACCACCGCCAGCACCAGGACGACCAGGGCGACGCCGGCCAGCGTCCAGAGGAGCGCCGTGCGCTCGACGGTCACGTCCCGGGCCGCCTCCTCGATCATCCCGAACAGCCAGCGGGCGCCGAGGAAGACCAGCAGGTAGAGCACGCCGGCGAGCACGGCCAGGCGGACGAAGCGCGAGAAGAAACGGGCCCCGGCGGACAGCAGCTCACGCAACGGCAACCGCCAGGCCGGGCCGCCACGCCCGGCCAGCCGGTCGATCACGCCGCCCAGGAGCAGCGACCAGGCAAGGACGTAGAGCGCTCCCGCGGCGAGCAGCCCCCAGCCGCCGGTGAACCCGGGCTCGAACAGGCGCCCGCTCCACCAGGCGTCGAGGTTCTTGAGGAACGCTCCGACGCCGACGATGCCCGGGCCGAAGGTCTGCTCGAAGCCGCCGGCCGGGGACCCGGCCTCGAGCTCGCCGAACCACTCCGGGGCACCGCCGGCCGCCCCCTCGGCCAGATCACGTTGGACGAGCCGGTGGCTCACCGAGTCGTCGATCGAGCCGGCGAGGGTGGCGGCGAACGGCAGGGCGACCAGCAGGTTGAGCGCCCACAGGAGCGCGAGCAGGGCCGGCGCGGAGCCGGCGCGGACGATGCCTTGACGGATGGCGCGGAACAGACTCATCTCTCTAAGCTCCTCTTCCCGTTCAGACGAAGGACGCGACGCTCTCGAGGAAATCCTGGAGCCAGAGCATCCACTTCGAGGCCCATTTGACCGAGGCCAGGTGCGAGCCCTCCTCCACCAGGCGGCTGTTGTTCGACGGGTGGAGGTCGAGCTGCAGCACCCGGTCCGGGTCGACCACGGCGTACTCGAGCTTCGACGGGCCCTCGTGGACGAACAGCCGCCAGCGCGCGCGGCCGTCCCAGTGCTCGCGCATCTCGGAGCCATCCTCGAACACCATCTGGACGTCGACCGGGAAGACCCCCTGGCCGTCGTGACGGACGACGACCTCCGAACGGTAGGTCGTCCCGCCGTCTTCGTCGTCCGGATCGTCGTCCGCGTCGCCGACGTAGACCATCTTGCCGTCCTGCTCCTCGAACCCCCGCGGCTCGAGGGCGAAGCTGTCCGCCCGCAGCACCTGGTAGTCGAAGGTCACCGAGCTCCGGTAGACCTGGTCGAAGAACCAGGTGAGGTCGGCGCGTGGATCGGCGGCTCCTCCGCTGGCAGCCCCGGCCTCCCCATCAGGGTTGCCGAAGCGCCGCGCCGCCACCTCGTTGGCTACCGCGAAGAAGTCGTCCGGCGTCGGGTGGTGGAAGGCGTAGCGCGTGAAGAAGGTGGAGAGGATGTCCTGGAGCGCGTCCCAGCCGAGGTAGCGCTCCAGGGTCGAGAGCCACAGCATGGTCTTCGAGTAGGTGATGTCACCGTGGCTCCCCGGGTAGTAGAGGTAGGTGTGGGTCGACGGCACGTCCCAGTCGGCGTGGCGCCGGAAGCGATTCATCCGTCCGACCAGCAGACTCTGTTGGATCTCGGGGAAGAGCACCGGCAGGAAGCCCCGCCAGTCGGTCCCGGGCGGCGCGAGGTAGCGCTCGACCAGGGCTTCGTCGCCGTAGCGCTCTTTCTCGGCGCGGCCGTCCGAGAAGGTGTTGAGCCCCTCGTCCAGCCAGGCGTCCTCGGTCTCGTTGTTGCCGACGATGGCGTACCAGAACTGATGCCCGCACTCGTGGATGGTCACCCCTTCCGGGTCGCCGCTACCCATCGGGTTGAACAGCCGGGTGCCGGCGGTGAACAGCGTCGGGTACTCCATCCCCCCGGCGCCGCTCTGCCACGCCGGATCGATGATCGTCAGGTGGTCGTACGGGTAGGGGCCGTACCAGGTGCCGTAGAGCTCGAGGGCCGTCTTGGTGGCGGCGAAGTGGCGCGCCACCTGGTCGGAGTGCTCCGGCTGGTAGAGCAGCCGCAGGTCGACCGGCGGCAGCCCCGCGACCTCGAACCGGTCGGTCGCCTCGAGGTAGGCCGGCGAGGCGGTCCAGGTGAAGGCGTGGACGTCCGCCTGCTCGTAGCGGTGGGTGACGAAGCCCTCCCCGGCGTCCTCGCTGGCGGTCTCGACCCCGGTCGCCCCGACCACGAACCGCTTCGGCAGGGTGATGTCGACCCGGTAGACACCGTAGTCGGAGAAGAACTCGGTGTTCGAGTGGAACTGGTGGCAGTTCCAGCCATCGGCCCCCTGGAAGACGCCGAGCTTCGGAAACCACTGGGCGATCAGGTAGAAGTCGCCGCGGTAGCCGGTGCGGGCGAAGGTGCGCGGCACCTGCGAGTGCCAGTCCATGGCCAGGCGGACCGTCTCCCCCGGCGCCACGCTCCGGCCCAGGGGCACGACCAGGACCGTCCGGTCGTCCGGGTTGCCGTCGTCCGGCGCGGCGTAGGTGGCGTCGCCGGTGAGGTCCTCCGCGACCTCGTCGGGGCCGGCGGGGCCCTCCCCTCCGACACCGGGAGGAGAACCGAGCAGGCGGATGCGGTCGACCTTCATCCAGCCCCAGTCCTCCTCGCGGACGTCGGTCGCGAGGCGATGGGTCAACCGCGCCTCGCGCATCCAGGTGGAGCGGTCGTTGCGCCAGGCGTTCCAGTAGAGGTGGAACCGGAGCTCGTCCGTCGGGGTGTCGGTGATGTTGGTCCAGGTGAGGACCTGATGGCCGTCGAGAGTGCGCGCCTCCGGATCGAGGCGGACCTCGAGGTCGTAGGAGGCGTTGCGCGGCGAGAGGGCGGCGGAGCCTTCCTGGGCGGAGGCCGGCGCCGGGATGGCGAGGGCCGCCGCCAGGAGGACAGTGGGAATGGCTGTTCGCATGGCGGGTCCGAATCTATCGGATCGGCCCATCGACTGGATCTCCCCCCATCCCCTCGATCCCCTTCCCACCCTCCGGGGGGAAGGGGACGCCTCCGCCCGTCGGGGCCAATCGCCCTCTGATAGGGTTCGGCAACTTTTCGAGACTCTGAGGCATGGTCCAGATCTCCAAGAAACGCCGGCTGAAGAAGGAGCTCGGCCTGTTCGACGTCTACGCCGTCGCGACCGGCACGACGCTCTCGGCGGGGTTTTTCCTGCTCCCGGGGCTGGCCGCCGAGCAGGCGGGGCCCGGGCTGGTGCTGGCCTACATGCTCGCCGCGGTGCCGTTGATCCCGGCCATGTTCAGCATCGCGGAGCTGGCCACGGCGATGCCGCGGGCCGGCGGCGTCTACTACTTCCTCGACCGCAGCCTCGGTCCGATGGTCGGCACCATCGGCGGGATCGGTACCTGGATGGCGCTGATGCTCAAGGTCGCCTTCGCCCTGGTCGGCATGGGCGCCTACATCGGCCTGTTCGTCCCCGACCTGCCGATCACCGAGCTGGCGATCGGGCTGGCCATCGCCCTCGGCGCCCTGAACCTGTTCGGCGCGAAGAAGAGCGGCAGCCTCCAGACCTTCCTGGTGCTCGGCCTGATGGCGATCCTGGCGGTGTTCGTCGGCGGCGGCGTGCCGCGCATCCGCCCGGAGCACTTCCAGGGGTTCTTCGACGCCGGCTCGAGCGCCCTGCTCTCGACCGCCGGGCTGGTCTACATCAGCTACGTCGGGGTGACCCACATCGCCAGCATGTCCGAGGAGGTGAAGGACCCGGAGCGCAACTTGCCGCTCGGCGTCTTCCTCGCCCTGGGCACGGCGATGGTGGTCTACGGCCTGGGTACCGCGGTGATGGTCGGCACGGTGCCGATGGAGACGCTACGCGGCGACCTGACGCCGGTCGCCACGGCGGCGGATCATCTCTTCGGCCGGTGGGGCGTGATCGTGGTCTCCGTCGCGGCGCTCCTGGCGTTCACGTCGGTGGCCAACGCGGGCACGATGAGCGCGTCGCGCTATCCGCTCGCCATGAGCCGCGACCACCTGGTCCCGCGCGTCTTTCGCCGGCTCTCCGGCGCCCGCATCCCGACGGTGGCGATCGTCACCACGGTGGCGGCGATCGTCGCGATCCTCGCCTTCCTCGATCCGACGAAGATCGCCAAGCTGGCGAGCGCTTTCCAGCTCCTGATGTTCGCCCTGATCTGCCTGGCGGTGATCGTCATGCGCGAGAGCCGCATCGAGTCGTACGACCCCGGCTACCACAGCCCGTTCTACCCGTGGATGCAGATCCTCGGCATCGTCACCCCGCTGCTGCTGATCGCCGAGATGGGCGGCATGGCGATGCTCGTCATGGCGCTGTTCGTCGTCGCCGGGGTCGCGCTGTTTGCCTACTACGGCCGCTACCGGGTGGCGCGGAGCGGCGCGCTGTTCCACATCTTCGCCCGCCTCGGGCAGCAGCGGCTGGACGCCGGCCTCGACCCGGAGCTGCGCCAGATCCTGCGCGAGAAGGGCCTGCGGGAGGAGGACCCGTTCGAAGAGGTGGTGGCGCGGGCGTCGGTCCTCGACCTGGGCTCCGCAGACGAAGTGGCGTTCGAAGACCTGGTCTGGCAGGTGTCGAAGGTGCTCGAGCCGCGGGTGCCGGCGTCCGAGAAGGAGCTCGTCGAGGGCTTCCTGGAAGGCACGCGGATCGGCGTCACGCCGGTGGCCAAGGGGGTCTCCCTCCCCCATCTCCGACTCTTCGGCATGGAGCTGCCCGAGATGGTCATGGTGCGCGCGAAGGCCGGCGTGCGGATCGAGGTGATCGACGTCCACGGTGCCCACGCCGCGGACGAGCCGATCCACGCCCTCTTCTTCCTGGTCTCCCCGGAGGAAGCGCCGAAGCAGCACCTGCGCATCCTGGCCCAGATCGCCGAGCACGCGGACGACGACACGTTCATGGAGAGCTGGCTCGGCGCCCGCAACCAGCAGGTGCTCAAGGAGACCCTGCTGCACGAGGACCGCTACATGAAGCTGCGGCTCCAGGCGGACGGCCCGAGCGCGGAGCTCGTCGGCCGCCCGCTCCGGGATGTCTCGCTGCCCGAGGGCGTGCTGGTGGCGCTGGTGCGGCGCCACGGGGAGCTCAGGGTTCCGCGTGGCGCCACGGTGCTCGAGGCCGGCGACCGGCTGACGGTGATCGGCGGGGCGAAGGAGATCCGGGCGCTCCGCGAGCGGTATCGCTAGACCGGGCGCGGCGCCATCCCGGCCCGCCACCCCGCCGTTCCAGCTCCGGGCCTACTGGGCGTCCGTCTTGTCCGAGAAGGTCACCGCGATCTGGCTTCCACCGTCGTCCGAACCGCCGGCGCTCACGATCACCTGGATCGTGCGATCGTCCTTCTGGGCGCTGATGGTCTTGGTCACGGCGTCGCCGCTCTGCATCGAGTTGCGGCCTTTGATCTCGAAGCCGTCTCCTTTGAGCGTGTCTTCGTAGAACGAGATGACGTCGTCCACGCCATCGTCGGTCTTGAAGCCGAAGCCGCCGGCGGTCTGACCATCGGAGCTCGACAGGAAGGTGCCCTCCGGCTCGTGGTCCGGATAGCTCGGGATCCAGGCCGGCAACTGGTCGCCGCCGCCCGATCCGATCCGGAAGCGCTGCTTGCCTTCCTTGTCGCGGACCGTGAAGGCGCCACCCCCTTTGTCGTCCTTGTCCATGCCGACGGTCATCTCCTGGTCGCCCGACTTGAAGGAGATCTGCCCCTTCTCCACGTCCTTGAGATCGACGGTCGCCACCTCGCCGGTCTTCTTGTTCCGGACCGTGAGCGTGCCGGCGTCGTCGTCGGAGGAGACCAGCTCCAGCTCCGGGTTCAGCTTGACGATCGTCTTGGCCGAGGCCATGGCCGGGTTGTCCTGGAAGTCCTTGGCCGCGTCCTTGGCCTTGCCGAACAGCCAGCCGCCGACGATGACGAAGGCGATCAGGCCGACCAGAACGATGCCGCCACAGCCGATGCCGATCCAGGCGAGCGGCGACAGGCCCTTCTTCTGTTGGGCAACGGGCGGCGGAGCGCCCTGAGCGGAGGACGGGCCAGGGGGCGGGGGCGGGGGAGTCTGATACGAACCGTCGGTCATGAGGGCACCTCCCGTGCAGTCGATGGACCGGATGAACGGAGCGGACGCTATCACGGGAATCCAAGTACAATCCGGGCCACGCAGGCTCCACCACCAACGACCACCGAGAGGATCACCGATGGCCGGACGAAGCAAGACCCAAGCGCTGGGCAACCGGGGCCGGGCCCTGGAAGAGGCGTTTTTCGCCAACCATGAACGCAAGCTCCTGGAGAAGGCGCGGGAGCGCTCGATGCGGGAAGCGCTGGCGGCGGCGTCCGGGATCCACGAGCCCGCGGTGCTCGACACGCTGGCCGAGCACGGCCTGTCGCCCGAGACCGTGGCCGCCCTCGGGCTGGTGCCGCTGGTCGAGGTCGCCTGGGCCGACCGGGTCGTCCACGAGGACGAGCACGCCGCGGTGCTCCGGGCCGCCGAGGAGTCGGGCGTCGAGCCGGACAGCCCGGCGCGGACGCTGCTCGACGAGTGGCTGAGCGAAAAGCCGCCGGCGGCCCTGCTCGCGGCCTGGACGGCCTACGTGGAGGAGCTTTCGGCGACGCTCGATCCGGTCGAGCGCGACACGCTGCGCGACGACCTGCTGGCGCGCGCCCGCCATGTGGCCGAGGCCGCCGGCGGGTTCCTCGGCGTCAGGAAGGTCTCCTCCGCCGAGAAGGAGATGCTGGCGAAGCTGGAGCGCGCCTTCGGCGGCTGAAAGCCGGGCTGATCCACCGAACGAGATCCCACGTGCCCTCCCGGGCGGGGGCGTCCCTTTCCCCCCGCGAGGGCGGGAAAGGGATCGAGGGATTGGGGGGCGACCCGGGTCAGCCCTCCGCCTCCTCCTCTTCCAGGCCCTGGACGATCTGGGTCACCTCGACCTCGGCCTTCCTGATCTTGCCGCGGCACAGCTCGAGCAGGGCGGTCGCCCGCTTGAGCTCCTCGGCGAGGGAGTCGATGTCGATCTCCTCCTCCTCGATCCGCCGCAGGATCGCCTCGAGCTCCTCCATCGCCTCACCGAACTTGAGGTCCTCGATCGTCCGCTCGTCGCTCATGTCGTCTCCTCTTCTACTCGGCTGATCAGCGTTCCGCCGGCCAGTTGCGTCGTGATCCGTTCGCCGGCCGCCGCCTCGGACGGCTGCCGGAGCGCGCGCCCGGCGGCGCTGCGCGTGATGCTGAAGCCCCGTTCGAGGGCGCGTTGAGGGGCGAGCTCCCCGGTCAGGCGGTCGAGGCCGTCGACGGTGGCCCGCGCCTCCCGCAGGCGCCCGCGGGCGACCGCCACCAGCCGGCGAGCGAGCTGATCCGGCGCACCGCGGCGCCGGGCCACCAGCCGGGGCGCCCCGTCCCCCAGGCGCCGGGCGATCGTCGTCACACCGGCGGCGGCCCCGGCCAGGCGGAGCCGCCCCGTGCGGCCCAGCGCCCGGGAGAGCTCACCCAGACGGCCGGCCGCGGCCGCCACCTTCGTGCGGGCCAGCTCCACCCCCCGTTCGGCGCTGCCCAGCGCCTCGCGCCCGCGCCGCAACCGCTCGACCGCCTCGCGCTTGAGATCGCGAACGGCCAGGGTGAGGCGCTGGTCCGCCCGCGCCACCCGGTCGATCAGGTGCTCGGCCACCCGGGTCGGCGTCTTGAGCGCCGTGTGGGCGACCAGGTCGGCGATCGACTGGTCGATCTCGTGCCCCAGGCCGGTCAGCACCGGGAACGGCGCCGTCGCCACCGCCTCGGCCACCGGCCGGCTGTCGAACACAGCCAGGTCGGTCTTCGAGCCGCCGCCGCGGATCAGGACGGCACAGTCGATCGGCGCCCCGGCCAGCGCGGCGAGCGCCGAAACCAGCTCCCCCTCGGCCCCCTTGCCCTGCACCGCGGCATGGACGAACAGCACCCGGAAGCCGTAGGCGCTCTCGCCGAGGGTGTGGAGGAAGTCGTGGTAGGCGGCGCTGCCGTGGGAGGTGACCAGCCCCAGGCGGAGCGGCACCTCGGGCAGCTCGAGCCCTTTGTTGCGCTCCATGAGGCCGGCCCTGGCGAGCGCCTCGAGCGTCTGCTGGCGGCGCTGGGCGAGCAGGCCGACGGTGAACAGCGGATCGACCTCGCGGACGACGAACTGCAGGCGGCCGCCCGGCGGGTAGAAGTCGACGCCGCCGCGGACACGCATCTGGAGCCCTTCGGCGATCCGCTGGTCGCTCTGGGAGAGCATGCGCTGGACCCGCTGGTGGTCGGTGCGCCAGAGGACGCAGTCGAGCTTGCCGAGGATGTCGTCGCCGGCGCCCTTTTCGACCAGCTCGAAGTAGAGGTGCCCGCGCCGGCTCTCGCGGACGCGCTGGACCTCCCCGGCCACCCAGATCGACGAGAAGGTGGTCGACAAGAACCCCTTGATCTCCTCGCACAGGTCCGAGACCGAGTAGGTCTCGTCGAAGAGGGTCAGGTTCTCCATGGGCCGCTGATTGTACTGCTCGCGTCGCGGTCTTTCAGCGATCCTTCGGCGGGGAGGTCCTTCGGCGAGGGGGTCGCCGGGAGCGGACCGGGAGGCCCGGCCTCCGGGACGCCATGCGAGCTGGACGGTTGGGGGATCAACGCATGGCTCGGTTCGGAGCGCGCCGGGCTGGCCAGTCTGCTCAGGCGCTCTCGCGGGCGCGCTCCTCAACGCCCTCCAGCTCGGGCCTCCCGCCCCGCTCCTCCCCCACGATGATCGCCGCGGTACTCAACGGTGGGGCTGGTCGAGCATCGAGGGGGTATGGGCAACCCGGCGGTGGATCAATCCCGCACGGTACCCGAGGTTGGGGCCTGTCGGGACCCAGGGGGATGCGTGGAGAACCCCTCTCCAGTCCCGGAAAGGTCTAAGAACGCTGGGCTGACGCCCCCCCTTCCTCAACCCATCCTGACGCTCGATCGCTGTGGATCTGACGCCCACTCCGAACGATCTTCAATCAGGAGTCCATTGCCGGTCGGTGGAGGAGGCAGGCGGTCCG
Source organism: uncultured Acidobacteriota bacterium (assembly GCA_963843755.1). Lineage (GTDB taxonomy): Bacteria > Acidobacteriota > Thermoanaerobaculia > Multivoradales > DATKCC01 > CAWJLS01. Next base: position 193,612 of record CAWJLS010000002.1, on the reverse strand, counting down.
ATCGTGGAGCGGGGGGGAGGCGCCGGACAGAGAGAGAACGCTTCGGGCCACCAGGGTCGGTCGGGGGACGCCCCCGCAGAGGGCGTTGGAGGCGAGCGCGCGCAGCGGGCGGTGACCGCACACAGGCCTCCGCGCCGCGAGCCGGAACCGAGGCGCGAGCACCCGGTTCATCACTCTTCGAAGCGAGAGCCGGTCCTCAGCGGGGGCGTCCCCCGGCCGACCCGCCTCGCCCCGCCCCGCGCGACCCCGCACACGCCGTCCCGGAGCCGTGCCTCCCCACGCGCTCCCGGCGAACGCCCCCTATCTACTGTCTAGTGGAAGCCCTTCAGATCGGCCGCGTTGTCCAGCGGCATCGACTCCACCCACTCGAGCGCCTTCCTGTCGTTCATCGTCAGCTTGGCCAGGAAGTTGTGCGCCTCCTCGCGCTCGGTGAACAGCCGCCAGATGAAGGTGTGGCCGGCAGGGGCGGTGAAGTAGGTGAACTGGTGGGTCCCCTTCGACAGGTCGAACCCCAGGTTCCCCTCGCCGTTCACCCCGACACACGCCATGCCGATCGACCGGTGGGCGAGCGTCAACGCCTTGAGCGCGTCCTCGAAGTCGATCAGCTCCTCCTTCGAGAGCGGCGAGTGGAAGAGCGCGATCTTGGCTCCGTCCTCCTCGGCGAGGATGTTGTGGGCGATGTCGTGGCGCTCCATCGCCTCGCGGGTCTCGGCGGTGGTGATGAAGACGTCGTCCGTGCCCTTGACCTTGTAGGTCACGGCGAAGACGCTCTCTTCGATGCGCGGGAAGTTCTCGGCGAGGATGCTCTCGTCCTCGGTGGTGAAGTAGTACAGACGGTTGACGCTACGGCGCGAGCTCATCGTGGGAGTCGGTCCTCTGGTCTTGATCCTGTGGTGGTCCGGTCGCGGTCTCGGGGGGTGCGCTGCTGGCGGCCCGGCCGGACAGGCTGAAGCCGGCGGGGCCCGCTGGGTGGACCGGACGGGCTCGATCGCGTGGGCGAAGGTCGCCCGGTGGCGGGAACTAGAACGGGGGCAGGGGTTTAGGGAATTCCCGTGCCGAGGTAGGCATCCAGCGCCTGAACCTCCGCCGGCGTCAGGTCGCTCTCCTGGAGCAGGAAGACGCTGCCCGGCTTCGGGAGCGGTACGGCGACCTGGGTGAGGGAGGTCTGGAGGCCGCCGCACTCGAGGCCGAGGAAGGCGGAGAGCTGCTCGCAGAGGTTGACCAGGCTGGTGACCACGCGGCTCTGGATCTTGACCTCGGTCTGTGGCGGCAGGGAGAGGGCGGTCACCTCCCAGCCGGCGGGAACCCGGTCGAACTTGATCCGCCCTTCGAGGTCGATGGTCTGGGGTGGCAGGACGACCCGGTCGTCCATCGGCTCACCGGCGCCGGTGCCGGTGTCGAACCGGGCGACCAGGTCGCCGCTGCCGAGCAGGTCGATGCTCACGTGGGAGCGGTAGGTGCCGTCGCCCAGGGGCTGGAGCTCCAGGAGGTTCTTCTGCACCACCAGCACGTTGTGGGGCGAGGAGAGGTGGATGGTGAGCGGCCCCTGGCGGATTGGCGCGACTGTGGCACCGTTCATGGAGTAGGTGCGGTTGAGGCTGCCGAACCGGAAGGCCTGGGCCTCCGGCGACGGGGTCGGCGAGGCCGCGGCCGCCCACGGACCGCAGACCGCCAGCGCCGCCGCCAGCAACGCGACGAGCGCCGCCCCGTGTCTCCGCGCCGTCCCCGGCCTCACTGGTAGATCCCTCGGGCGGTCCTCACGTTGGCCCCACGCCGGTCCACTTTCACCTCGACCTCCTGGTACGTCCCGCTCGCCTTGTCCTTGGGGGTGACGGCGAGCATGTAGCGGCTGCGCAGCTCTTGCTCGATCTCGCCGTAGACCCCTTCGAGCTCCTCTGCCTTGGAGATGAAGAAGGCGCGCCCGCCGGTCTCCTCCGCCAGAGTCTTGAGCTTACTCCGGGCCGACAGGCTGGCACGGCCGATCTTGAGCCCGATGCTGTAGATGGCGACCCCGCTCCGGCGCGCGTACTCCAGGGCGTCGTCGAAGGAGTAGGCGCTGGTGGTGTCGTCACCGTCCGAGAGCAGCACCATCACCCGCTGGCCCGGGAAGCCGCGGAAGTAGTACAGGCTGGTGACCACCGCGTCGTGGAGCGCGGTGGCGCCGACCGCCTGCAGCCGCCCCAGGGAGTCGGCGACCGCGTCGACGTCCGCGGTCGGCGGCATGAGCAGGACCGGCTGGCTGGCGAAGCCGACCGAGAACGCGTGGTCCTGGAGGCCGACCACGTGAGAGAGGAAGTCGCGGGCCGCCTTCTGGGCTTCGGCGAGGGCGTCGGCCATGGAGCCCGAGGAGTCGATGGTGATGCCGACGGTCAGCGGCAGGTTGTCGACCGTCTCGAAACGGTCGATCGGAAGCTGCTCGCCGCCGACGAAGACCGAGAAGTCGTCGGCCTTCAGGCCGTGGATCGGGCGGCCGTCGTGGTCGGTGACCGCGGCGTAGAGCTCCACCAGGTCGACGTCGACCTGGCCGACGAAGTCCGGCGCGTTGAGCAGGCGCACGTCCTCGCCGGTGCGGCCGTCGTCGAGCTTGGCGGTCACCGAGAGGTAGGTCAGGCCGCCGCCCTCGGGCACCTGCACCGTGGCCTGCCAGGGCGGATGCTCGAGGCGCGCGACCTCCTTACCGGCCACCTCGTAGACCACGTCCTCGACCCGCCGCCCTTCGGGCACGACGACCTGGGCCGTCACCTGGACCTCACCGGTGAGGGCCGCCCCCTGGGGCGGATCGGTGATGTGCACCGCGAACGCGCCGCGAGGCTGGTTGATCACCACCTCGTCGTGGGCCACCACGTTGCCGGCGGCGTCGAGCCCGTCGGCACGGACCACCTGCTCGCGCGGGAACTGGGCCAGGCGCACCTCGCCCGAGTAGGGCGGCCGGGTGTCGGTCAGGCGGAGCTCCCCGTCGACCGAGAACGCCACCTTGACGATCCGGCTGCCGCTGACGATCGCTTCGGCCCGCCAGAGACCGAGCACCACGTCGTCCACGGGCGGTACCAGGACCAGGCTGTCCTCGCCGGCGATCGGCTGCTCCGAGAGTGAGCGGTTGACCGCCTCGGCCACCCGCGCCGGCGCCGGCGGCAGGTCGCCCGGCCGTGCCGACGACGGCACCCGGAAGCCGTCGGACAGGTAGGTCACCGCCCCGCCCACCTCGTCGCGCACCAGCAGCCGGACCACGTAGTCCTGGTTCGGCCGGAGCAGCTCGTTCCAGACCAGGACGAACCCGTCGGGCGCCGCGGGGCCGCCCGCGGCGGTCGTCTGTGGCTCGGCGGTCGCGGCGGCCTCTTCGGTCCCGGCGGGCGCTTCGCCAGAGGCCCCTCCGGGCGGTCCGCCGGGCGTTCGGCCGGTCTCCCCGTCGTCCCCGCCCCCCGCCGGCAGCACGAACCGGACCCGGAACTGGTCGAACACCTTGCCGCCCTCCTCGACCAGCCCTTCGACGGTCAGGCGGTACTCGGTGCCGTCACCGGCATCGTTCGGGGCCGTCGAGAGCGTCGACGTGTCGGGGATCGGCAGCATGTAGCGCGTCACCAGCCGCTGGCCCTTGGCGTCCGGGAAGTAGAGCTTCAGATCACCCGTCGGGACCCGCGGCGGCTCCGGGGGAGCGGGCGTGCGCAGCGCCTCCTGGACCCAGGCGCCGAGGTCGGCCGGGGGTGCCAGGAAGGAGACCATGTCCTCCGCGGTCGGACGGTGCTTGGTGAACCCGACCAGGCCGCGGATGCCCGTGGCCTCGTCGATCTTGCGGGTCTGCTCGCAGGTCTGGAGGTCGAAGCGCCTGGCGTCGAAGAGCCGGCCGTTGAGCTTTTGCCACTGCTCCAGGTAGTAGGCCATCTCCTCCGTGTAGAGCGCCTTCTTCGAGTCGTAGGGCGTCCACAGCCGCCACGGCTCGCCCGGCCCGGGCTGGTACGGCAGGAGCGCCTGGAGCTGCCCCTCTTCCCGGGGCCGTGGCTTCGGGTAGCGCCAGACCTCGAGCGGGTGGAACGTCTCGCCGCAGTCGACCACCAACCGTTCGGCTGGCGGCCCGTGCAGGAACAGCAGCCGGGAACGGACGTCGAGGGGCGTCGGGATGGTCTGGCGCATCAGGCGGCGCCGGCGGTCGATCGCCTCCGCCAGCTCGCCGGCGGAGACCGAGGGAAGGTCGGCGGCGGAGAGGAACCGCTCGATGAAGGCGCTGCGGTCGGCGTCCGACATCTTGACCAGATCGGCGCGCTGCTCGTCGGTCAGCAGCCAGGCGGGCCCGTCGAAGAAGAAGGCGCGCTCGGTGGCGGGCCAGAGCTCCGGCGGCGTCGCCGCCCCGGCCGGTGCCGGCAGGGCGAGCGAGCCCGCTCCCGCCAGGACGAGACCGAGAAGGAGCGTGACCTGGAGGACGGACGCCATCGCTGGACGACAGGAACGGCGGGGACGGCGGGCAGGGCGCACGGGCATGACTCTACCGCGACCAAGCAACCCCAGTGCCAGCGGCGCGTCCTCGCCGGGCCGGCCCCCGAGGCGGCCCCACGGCGCCCCCGCGGCTGCCCCACCGGAACCCCACCGAGCTGGGGGCTTCAGGTACGATGGCCCGATGCAGAAACAGGTCAACGAGCCGATCGCCACGTGGGACGCCGGAGACCAGGTCCAGGGGTTCGCGCTGCTCACGCGCAAGGAGCGGCGCCAGGACCGCACCGGCAAGGACTACCTGGACATGGAGCTCTCCGACGGCTCCGGCTCGATCTCCGCCAAGGTCTGGTCCGGATCGCCGGCGATCGACGGCGACTACGAGGCCCACGACTTCGTCGCCTTCACCGGGCTGGTCAAGAGCTACCGCGACCAGCTCCAGATCTCCGTCGACAAGTGCCGGCGGGCGACCGATGCCGACCGGGAGTACGGCTTCGACGAGGCCAAGCTGATCCCGTCCTCGCCCGAGGACATCGGCGACCTGTGGCGCCGGCTGGAGGCGATCTATCCGAGCGAGATCGAGCGCCCGATCTTCCGCCGCCTGGTCGAGGAGACCCTGGCGATCCATGGCGGGGCCCTGCGCGAGCACCCGGCGGCCAAGGTGATGCACCACGCGTACCTGGGTGGGCTGCTCGAGCACACCGTCTCCATGGCGGAGCTGGCCCTCAAGATGGCCGACCACTACCCGGAGATCGACCGCGACCTGCTGCTGGTCGGCGTCCTCTTCCACGACCTGGGCAAGACGATCGAGCTGGGCGCCATGCCGGCCAACGACTACACCCTGCCCGGGCGGCTGGTCGGTCACGTGGTGATCGGCCGCGACATGGTGCGCGACCGGTGCGCGGCGATCCCCGACTTCCCCGAGGATCTGGCGTTGCACCTGGAGCACCTGGTCCTCTCCCACCAGGGCAAGCGCGAGTACGGCGCGGCGGTCGAGCCGATGACCGTCGAGGCGCTGGTGCTCCACTTCATCGACGACCTGGACTCGAAGATCAACCAGTTCAGGAACCAGCGCCGCAAGAGCCCGCAGGAGATCCAGTACCTGCGGGGCCTCGGCCGCCATGTCTACCTGCCGGTCGACGACGGCCCGCCCGAGGACGAGCACCTCGAGGCGCCCGACGACGACTCGAACGGCGACGGCTCCCCCTCCCTCTTCTAGTCCCTTCGCGCCGCGTCTCGACGCTCCCGCCGGCCGCGCCGGCGGCACCGACGGCGGCCGACGGGACGGGCCCGGGAACGACAGGTCGCCCCCAGGCCCGGAGCGCCCTCAGACGCCTTCGAGGTAGGCGGCCTCGCCGTGCAACGCCATGTCCAGGCCGACCGACTCGCCGGCCTCGTCGACCTTGACCGGCGTGATCCGGTCGATCAGCCAGAGCATGCCGTAGGTGAAGACGAAGGCCCAGACCGACGACAGCAAGACCGCGGCGCACTCGACGAGGAAGAAGTGCGGGTTGCCGCGCAGCAGTCCGTCGACCCCGGCCGGGTTGAACGCCGTGGTCGCGAAGACGCCGCACAGAATGATCCCGATGAGCCCGCCGACGCCGTGGACGCCCCAGACGTCGAGCGCGTCGTCCCAGCCGAGCCGGTTCTTGAGCGCCACGGCGTAGAAGCAGACCACCCCGGCGATGAGCCCGATCAGGGCGGCGGTCGCGGGCGAGACGTATCCCGCGGCCGGCGTGATCGTCGCGAGACCCGCGACGGCGCCCGTCAGCAGACCCAGGAACTTGGGCTTTCTCGTCGTCATCCAGTCGACGCAGAGCCAGGCGATGGCGGCGAAGCTGGCGGCGATGTCGGTATTGATGAAGGCGACGGCGGTGACGGCGTCGACACGAAACTCGCTGCCGGCGTTGAAGCCGTACCAGCCGAACCAGAGCAGGCCCGTCCCCAGGGCGACCAGCGGGATCGAGTGCGGACCCCGGTCCAGCACCTTGCGCTTGCCCACGTACAAGACCGAGGCCAGCGCCGCGAGACCGGCGATGTTGTGGACGACGATGCCACCCGCGAAATCGAGCACGCCCCAACTGGCCAGCAGGCCGCCGCCCCAGATCATGTGGACGAAGGGGAAGTAGACCAGAATCAACCAGGCGGTCAGGAACAGCATGTAGGCCTTGAAGGTGACGCGATTGGCGAACGCGCCGGTGATCAGGGCCGGGGTGATGATGGCGAACATCATCTGGTAAGCGCAGAAGACAATCATGGGGATGGTCGAATTGATCGGCGACGGCGTGTCCAGAGTGATGCCGCGGAGAAACGCCCAGTCGAAGTTTCCGATGATGCCGGCGAAGTCGGTGCCGCTCTTGAGATCGCCACTGAAGCAGGCAGAAAACCCGAAGGCCCACCAAAGGACCGTCGTCCACCCCATGGAGACAAAGCTCTGGATCATGATCGTCAAGACGTTCTTGCGGCCGACCAGCCCGCCGTAGAAGAACGCCAACCCCGGTGTCATGAGCATCACCAAGCTGGCGCAAAGCAACATGAAGGCGGTGTTTCCGGTGTCGATGATCATCTCGGACCCCTCTTGTGCAGACCCTCTCCGGGTCAAAGGCTTGAACGTGAGGATGAAGGTTCGTGAGCGCGGCGCAGAACGTCCGCTCTTCGTCGGGAGGTGCTTCTCCAGTATAAGAGACAGGGCGCCTACCCGGAGGGGCTGGCCGGGGCGACCGGCGGGGCGGGTCGGAGCGCTGTTCGCCGATGGTAAGTTCCGGCCATCGACGAAGCCACCACGACCCACCGACCCCGACCCTCATGAACAAGAGACTGCTCCCCTTCTTCTCCGTTGCCCTGATCCTCGGGGCACTGTCCGCCGGGGCCCAGACGACCGCTCCGGCCCCAGCGGCGGCAAAGTCCTACTCCGTCTCGGCAGACCTGACCTACGCGAGCGCCTACGTCTTCCGCGGCGTGAAGCTGGCCGAGGGCGCGGTTCAACCGTCGGTCAAGCTGACCGTCGGCGACGGCTACGTCGGGGCCTGGGCCAGTGCGCCGACCGAGTCGGGGTACGAGCTCGAGATCGACTACTTCGCCGGCTACGGCATCGCCCTGAACGACACCTGGAGCCTCGACGTCGGCCTGACGACGTACACCTATCCGCGGCTCGACTCGGGCGACAAAGAGACCTACGAGGGCTTTCTCGGCCTCAACGGCAGCCTCGGTCCCGTCTCGACGGACACCTACGCCTTCTACGACGTCACCTTGAAGGCGTTCACCGCCCAGGAGGCCCTGGGCTACTCCATCGCGGTGAACGACAAGGCGTCCATCGACCTCCTGGCCACGGTCGGCCATGTCGCACCCGATGCCGGCAGCGACTACACCTACTACGGCTTGGGTGTGACCGTCCCCTACCAGCTCTCCGACGCCGCGACCCTGACGGTCGGCGTCCAGACTGCCGATCACGACCTCTCCGGGGTGGAAGGCAACCACGTCTGGGGCACCATCGGTCTCGGCTACACCTTCTGAGGTCGGGCCCCCCGAGGCCAGGCCCCGCACCGGCCGATGATGCAGTAAGCTCAATGGATCTATGAACGTCCGCCCTCCCCTCCGCTCGAGCCTCGCACTCCTCCTGCTCCTGCCGCTCTGGTCCGCGGGCTGCGGCGGCGGCTCAGGCGGCGGCAGCCCCACCGACCCCACCGTCCAGAGCGCGGCGAGCGTCGAGGCCACCTCCTTCCAGCTCGTCAACCAGGCCCGAACCGACGCCAGCCTCGCCCCGCTCACCTTCGACCAGGACATCGCCGACGTCGCCCGGCGGCACAGCGAAGAGATGCGCGACCTGGGCTACTTCGCCCACGTCGATCCCCAGGGCCTGGACGTCGCCGGCCGCCTCCAGGCCGCGGGCATCCCGTTCACCGCCGCGGGCGAGAACCTCATTCGGGTCGAGAACGCCCCCAACCCCGCCGCCTACGCCCAGGACCGCTTCCTGGCCAGCGCCGAGCACCGCGCCAACCTCCTCGACCCCCGCTTCACCCGCATCGGCATCGGTGCCGCCCGCCGGGGCGACACCTGGTGGATCACGCAAGACTTCACGAAGTAGAGGCGTGCAAAGGTGATCGTGGAGCGGGTAGGTCCGCGTGGCGGCTCCCTCACGATCCTCATGGCGAAGCCGGACTCCAGGAGAGAAGCCGCGCCCGGTTCTTCCCGGCCAAGACCGGCAGGGGGATCCTCTCTAGGTTTCTACTGGAGAAAGAATCGCTGGATGCGAGGCAATGCCGTTCACACGTCAGGTCCCAAGTGAAAACCTCGTCCCCCTCCAGCAGGGCAATCTCGCAGCACTTGGACAGAATTTCACGTGCGCGCTTCTCCTGCCCCAGCCTCTCGTACTCGTCCGCCCAGGCGATCAGAAGATCGTCATCTCCGGGTTGGCTCTCGATGGCCTCGGCGTAGTAGTCGACCGCACGTTGAGAGTCTCCGACATTCGAGCTGATGACCGCGGCGTTCTTGGCGAAGACGGCAACCGAATGAGAGTCCTTCGCCTCTCGGGCATCCGCCAAATTTCTGTCCAGGAGCTCGAGCGCCTCTTCCGGCAAGGATCTCTGTGCCAGGGCCAACGCCTCCTCCAAGGCTCTGCGGGTGGTGCTCAGTGGGGCCTCGAGTAGAGCGCTGGGCCTGAGAACAGGCCAGCCACCTGGCGGATGGGATCGGGCCGGGTGTACCTGCCGGTGGCGGGTTGGTACCAGCGGTTCACGTTGTAGTAGACCCCAGCCCCCGAGGTGGCGTCGGCCCAGGTGCCGTCGATCCCGAGCTGGGCGATCGGGCGGCCGGCGAGGTAGAGGTAGAGGGTCCGCTCGATCGGGTCGCTCGGCGAGGCCTGGCGTGCAAGCTCGTGGACGAGGCCGGTCGAGTCGTAGACCGGGTCCACGAGGGCGGTGCCACCGGCGGTCTGGGCCGACTCGGAGAGGAAGCCTCTTCCGTCGTAGAGGAAGCCTGCCGTCGATCCCGCGGCGGTCCGGTCCGACGAGGCCAGGCGGCTGGCCTGGTCGAAGGTGAAGTCGATCACGTTGGCGCCGGCGGCCACCTGGTCGAGGTTGCCGGCGGCGTCCCAGGTGTAGGCGCGGGTGCCGCCGACTCCCAAGGTGACGTGGTCCAGGATGGGGGTGTTGCCGGTGCCGTTCGAGGTGTAGGCGTAGGTGTCCGGGCTGGCGCCGATCCGGTCGTAGGTCCACGACCGGCTTCCCCAGGGGCCGGAGGCCGAGGTCAGGTAGTACTGATCCGGCTGGTAGATGTAGCTGCGCACCACCTCCGTGGTGCCGGCCACGCCGTCGTCGATCGCGGTGAAGCTCCCACCGGAGAGCACCGAGAAGCCGTCGTCGAGCACGACCGTGTCCCCGGCCTGGAAGGTCACGTCCCCTGTCCCGTCGACCGTGTAGCCGTTGCCGGCCTCGATCGTCGAGCAGTGCGTGATCACCTCCGTCTGAATCGCCAGGTCGGACCCCACCTGGACCGTCAGGCTCTCCTGGCGATCGGCGCAGTCGTATCCGTACGTCGCCGTCACCGAGCCAGGATAGCTGATCGCTCGTCGCCAGTTGCACAACGTCGACACCCGAGACAACGGGTCAATTCGTCGGGCTGTCGCGCGCCCCGGCCCTCGGCCGACACCCTGAAGCGCCTCGCCGACGCCCTCGCCGTCACCGGCGACTACCTGCTCGAAGGCGTCACCGACGAGGCCGCCAAGGCCCGCTTCGAGGATCGCGAGCTCCTCGAGCAGTTTCAGGAGGTCCAGAAGCTACCCGACGAGGACAAGGCACTCGTCAAGCCCTTCCTCGGGGCCTTCCTCTTCAAGCGCAAGGTCCAGGGATTGTCAGCCCGATAGAGAGACCACCCTGGCCGTTGAAGCAGGTCGCGTATCGCATCCCATGGACCCGGCCAGCTGGTAGCCACCACCCGACGGCGCGGAGCCGCTATCCTAGCTACCCGACCGAGCCCGCCGGACCATGAGAAACAGATGCGCTACGACGTATGCGAGCGCAAACCAGACCACGACTCCAGCAGCCAGGTAGCGAAGATCTCCGGCATCACGTATCTCGACTTGACCTCCGAGTTTGGCGATCAAGGCGTAGACACCCAGGGTCGGTAGATCGAACAGCGCCAACATATCGGCTTCAGGGTTCATGCTCGACCACACCGCCACAATGAGTCCAAGAACCAGACGGCTGGCTGCTGCGAACACCCCAAACCAAAGCGCAGGGTGCCGCAGGGACATCACAACGCTCCCCCCCGGAGAGATCCTGGGTCGCGAGCTCAGCGGGCAGCACTGGGGATTTCTGCTGCGTCGCACTGTGGCCGAGGCACTGGCTGAGGTGCAGGCCGCCTCGTAGCGACCCTAATGAAGCGGTGAGCCAAGGGTGAGCGCATAGGTGACTCGACAGGGCGCCGGCTCGCCGAGATCCTGACACGGCACCCAGCGGGACGCCTGCAGAGCACCGACGACCGCCTGGTCACAAGCCTCATCGCCTGATCCGGCTCGTAGGTCGACAGCCTGGACCTCTCCCTCCGTGTCGAGGCTCACTTCTACTTCAACGAGCCGTCGCGGAGCAGCACGACAAAGCTGGACTGCTTTCGCCATCTCTTCTCGTGCGAGCTCGCGCAGCTTCCCTCCAGGAAGCGTGCCTTCGCGCTGTGGCAGCTCCTCACGATCTCGTCGCACCTGTGCCTTAAGCTCGCGGCGAGAATCCTCCATTTCCTGCTGCGCCTGAGCGATCGAGTCCGGAGTCGGCGCCGGCTGCTGTTCCCCAACGTTTTCGCTGACCTCATCAGCTCCTGCACGTTGCTTCCCGTTGGTCGAGCAGGCGACCAGCCCTACCACTCCGAGGATCAGGACGGCTCTAAGGAACTGGGATCGGCCGGAGATCCGGGAACTCCTGGTCCACATCGATGCTCCTCTGTGACGCCGCGCGCAGGAGGCAGACGGCTTCGGTGCGATAAGCAAGGGCTTCGTCGAGGTTGTTGGCTCTCACGGTGATGAGAAGGCCAAACTTGCGACACGTTCTGGCATGGGAGCCTTCATGCACACGCGTGCACTCCTTCTCACACGGGGAAAGTGGAGGGAATCGATCTGGGTCGAAGAAGGTCGTGGGGTCTCCAGGTACGCCTATGCTGGGCGCACCGCAAATCGTGGTGCCAATCGGACCACTTCCGGGCTGAACTTCAATCCCATGACCTGCCAGGAGATCGTCAGCTCTATTCGATGCGTCCTGGGCTCTCTCGAGAAGCTCTTCGGGGGACTTCTGGCAACAGACCTTTCGAAGACCGAGAGGATCAAACCAACGTAGCGGATTGGCTCGCACATAGCCATAGAGGTTGACTGCACCCAGGAGTCCGATCGGATCGGGCCGCGTGTAGCAGCCGGTAGCAGGTTGGTACCAGCGGTTGACGTTGTAGTAGACCCCAACCCCCGAGGTGGCATCGGCCCAGGTCCCGTCGTCCCACTGGCCGGGAAGCGCAAATAGACGCCGTTTTCGGAGGCGCCGGTCATGGTGTTCGGCCTGCCAGTCGGTGCCGAAGGGTTCGAAGCTACCCTTGCACCCGACGCGGGTGCGTCGTACCCGGACCGGTATCCCCAGTGCGTTCAGGGACTTGCATAGGTTGACCCCCTGATGCCGGCTGCGCTGGCGGCTGATATGCCCTGACGCGGGTTTCGGCGTGCAGGAGCAGCGGCGGCCGAGTGTGCACCGGCGGCCAGACAGGCAGCGAGGCCGGGATCTTCCTTCTCTAGCTGCTCTGTGGATCACGACGGCAGGTTAGCAGGAGCCGTCGACAGAGCCTGCCGGTCTACTTCTTCTTGCCCTTGCCACCCCAGAAGAGCTCGCCAAAGATACTGCTGTCCTTCTCCCAGGCTGTGGTGGTCCCGTCCTCATGATGCTCGGCGACTTCGACGCAGGTGTCCGGGCTCAAGAGGCCGCCATCTGCCTCGTAAAGCCAGGACTTCCGGCCATCGTCCGAGACCTCTCGGTAATGATCGTCATCTACCCAGTGCTTCTTACCCATATCGGACCTCCTAGCTAGCGAAACAGCTCGATATGAGGCGTTCTTCCGATCAGAGAGGCGGCGGGCACCGTGGCCTGCGGCCACCGTGCTGGTTGATCCGGATTCCCCCCGTCCCCGGGGCCAGACCGGCCCTTTGCCCTACCGGGTCGCCGGCGATCACCGGGGCGTCGGCCCGGGGTGGGGCGCTTCGTGGTTGAAGCCTCTCGTCTTCGCCGGAGCCCGCCCCAAGCGGCGGCGGGAGCGGTCGCTCTTCGAGACCGGGCAAGCCGGCGCCGGGGCACGGTGCGCGCCGGCCCGCACCCCACCCGCCGTCACGCCCCGTGCATCCGTCGCCTGTCCGATAAACGCGCGTTTATCAGACCTTGCCCTCGCCCGCGCCCGCCTTGGCCTGGCGGCTCTACATAACGAAGTTATGCAAACTTGGGGCGGGCACGGGGCCGGTGGCTGAGGGGTCGAGGGCGCTGGACACGTGCCCCACCCCGGGCCTCGTCGGCTCCGCCGAGGCGATGTCGCCGGGCCAGTCCGGCCCCTCCCGCCCGCAGACAAGGAAGCCAGAGTGGCGCTCCGCCTGGCGGCTCCGCTTCACACTGGCTTCGATCGTGATGCCGCCGGCGTCTTCGGACGCTGCGCGCGAGCCGGCTGCGCCGTCTCGTGCTCGGATCGCCTCAGCCGCCGGCGGCTCCCCCCTCCCAGGCGGCTAAGGAGAGGAGTAGGTCCGGCACAGCATGTACGCCTGGAGCACGATGGGTACACCTGGAGCGTCGACCTGTACGTCTGGCGCAGGAGTCGGCAGTTTGGCGGTGGCGCCGGAGGCGCCGAGTCAAGCTGCCGGGCTTGCGGGCGGCGAGGGCCACGGGCGGTGAGCCTGTGGTCCGGGGGAGATCTCGGCCGCCGGGGCTGCGGCGGGACGAGCACGGGATGCCGGAGGCAGCCCGCGCGCAGCGCCGCAGAGCCGGCGGCCATCTCGGCTGGCAGTTCCGAGCGGAGCCGCAGGCGCAGGGAGGATCTGCCTTCCCTATCTGGGGCGGGAGGGACCCCAATTCCGGCCGACTCCGGGCGAGCCGGGTGATTCGGAGCCGGGACGGTCCAGCTCCCGAGGACTCCCGGAGGGGGCCGGTCCGGCGGAGACGTGGACGGCTGGAGGCCACTCCGGAGCCCGCCCCAAGTTGCCACATAACGCCCCGCGTTATGTCAAGCCGCGAGGCCGAGCGGCGGGGGCGGCCCGAGGGCCAGGTCGGAGAATGGCGCCATTCTCGGACAGCGACCAAGAGCACGCCGCGTGACGGTGGGAGGGCCGGGGAGGGACCCGCCGGCGCGCGGCGTGCGGAGCGGCTGGCCCGTGCCCCGCCAGGGGACGGACGCCCTCGACGCCGCTTGGGGCGGGCGGTCCTGACGTCGAGAGCACCTGGAGGGCTTGCGCCCCCTCCGGGTCGGGGCTCGAGGGTGCTCACCCGGCTCGCCCGGAATCGGCTGGAGTTGGGGGCCCGGGGGCGGGGGAGATCGAGACGGGCGGGGGCGCGGGGAAAGGGGCTCCGGGCGGGGCGAGCGGAGGATGCTTGCAGCCGCAGCGCCCCGCCCGGAGACCCGGCCGTCTAGTCTTCGGCCGACGTCTCGGCCGGCAGCGCGGCCTCGATCTCCGCGGCCAGCTCGTCGAGTGTCACGGACCAGTCTTCGGCCCGCTCAGCGAGCCGCGTATCCGGCTCCTCGAGGCAGCTCGCGAAGCGGGCCTCGGAGAGCTCCTCGAGGTACTGCCGCAGGAAGCGCAGCTCGGCGACCGTCGCGCCGAGCCGGGCCGCGGTCCAGCTCCCGGGCGGTCGGTAGAGGCCGAGGTGGTCGACCAGCTCGTAGACGACACGGCCGAGCTCGCGGACCGAGTCGGCGACGTCGGGCGGCAGGTGCAGGAGCATCGGCTCGCGGATGGCAGGCCAGCACTCCCAGTGGTCGGGGTAGGGGGTCGAAGTAGACTTCGTCTGGTCGCTCATGAAGTGACTCCTTCATGGGTGGCAAGGCCCGGCGGCGGTGTTAGCCCACCTCGTCGGGCCGCCTGGTTTTGAGGGGTTCGCTCCGTCAAGGTCCTACCGGCTTCCTCTCCGGGTCACCTCCTTGCTCGTCGTCTTCTTCGGCCGCCTCGGCGTCGAGCGAGGCGAGGAGCTCCTCGCGGTGGAGGACGTCGTCGCCGGCCTGCTCGGCCTCCGCCCCGGCGGTGCCGCCTGTGCGGCGGGCCAGCTCGGCGCCGGGGTGGGTCGCGGTGTGGATCGCCTTGAGCTGGCGGATCGAGACCTGGGTGTAGACCTCGGTCGAGGACAGGTCGGTGTGGCCGAGCATCTGCTGGATGTAGCGGATGTCGGCGCCGCCCTCGAGCATCAGCGTCGCCATGGTGTGGCGGAAGAGGTGGCAGGCGCCGCCCTTGCCGATCCCGGAGCGCCGGACGTAGGCGCTGACGAGCTGGGTCAGGGCCGTCAGGCGGAAGGGCTCGCCGAATTGGGAGAGGAAGACGAAGCCCTCGTCCGGCTCGACGACGAGCTCCGAGCGCACCTGGCCCAGGTAAGTCTCCAGCCAGGCGAGCGCCCGCGCGCCGATCGGGATCATGCGGTCCTTCTTTCCCTTGCCCTGGCGCACCACGATCGTCTCGCGCTCGACGTCGACGTCGTAGAGCCTCAAGCCCGCAAGCTCCATGCGCCGGATCCCGGTCGAGTAGAAGGTCTCGAGGATCGCCCGGTCCCGCAGGCCGAAGGGGCTCGAAAGATCCGGCTCGGCGAGCACGCGCTCGGCCTCCTCGCGGGTCAGCACGTGCTTGGGCAAGCGCTTCTCGAGCTTCGGCAGCTCGAGCTCCGAGGCGGGGTTCGAGACCAGGTAGCGGTGGCGCACCAGCCACTTGAAGAAACCGCGCAGGATCGACAGCCGCGAGCGCTGGTGACGAAACGACAGCGGCTGGCCGTCCTTCTTGCGGTGGTGGTAGAGCCGGCGCTGGTAGCGCTCGAGAAGCGGCAGCGTCACCTGCTCCGGCCGGGTGATCTCCCGCTCGGCGGCCCACTCGTTGAAGGCCACCAGGTGCTTCTCCCGCGTGTCGATCGTCTGCGGCGAGTAGTTGTGGACGGCGAGCCAGGAGAGGTACTCGTAGGTGCGCGCCGGCAAGCCCCGAGGGTCCGACAGATCGCCGACCGGTCCCCGGCGGCTCTGGTGGGTCGAGGGCCGTCGCGGGCGGCGGATCACGACTCGCCCCCGAGCGCCCGGGCGGCAAACGGCAGGGGGAGGCTACGGGTATGACCGCGGGTTGTTGAGGTCTGCTCAGACTGCGATTTTCGGCCCGAGGCGGCGTCCGGGGAGCGCAAGCTCTTGTCTTGCTTGGAGGTGCCGGTGGATTCGGTACCCCGACCACCCCCCGACCTCCCCCCGACTTGGGGCCGACTTGACCCCGACCGGTTGGCCGATGGCCCCGACCGGTCCCCGCCGGACCCCGACCGGTCGCGGTCGTACCCACGGCGCCGGAGGACCTCGACGTCGAGCAGCCCCGGGAGAAACGGCGCTCCGTCCTGGCCCTGGCCTTCGTAGAGCAGCTCGTAGACCTTGGCCTCTCCCCGGCCGCCGCGGTGGACCAGGAGGTACTCCAGGTCCTCGAGACGCCCGAGGTGGACCTTGAGCTGCGTGTTGCCCCACCCGGTCGCCTCGCGCACGGTGCGCCGGGTGAAGCGGACCCGGGAGCGCTCGATCCCCTCGGCCTCTGCCGCCTCGGCGACCATCGCCTCAATGAGCAGGAGCAGGCGCCGCGTCTGCGGCGGAATCTCATCCAGCGTCCGCCCCAGGACCTCGCCGGCGAGCTGGTTCGCCCGCTCGATGTCCTCCAGGGTGACCTCGATGTAGTCGAGCACGATCGAGCCGCCCGCAGCTCGCCGCTCGACCGTTTTGACCTCCCGCTGGTACTGGTGGAGCAGCGCGATCGTGCGGATGAGCGTCAGGTACTTCAAGTGATCGCGCCGCGTCCGGGTCCGGGCATCGAGGAAGGTCAGCTCCCGGGCGTACGGGTTGGCGACCAGGAGCGGCCGGAGCAGCCGCTGGGCGTTCTTGTGCCGGCGCACGATCGCGTCGCGCTCCTGGCGGGCCACGAGACCCTCGAGCGTCTGCGCTTCGCGCTGGCGCCGGTGGATCGCCCGCGTCTGCTCCCGGGTCTCGTTGACGGTGAGCACCAGGCACCGGTTCAGAAGCTCCTCGTCGACGTCGATCGCCGTGGTGGTGAGAAAGATCGCCACCGGCCCCTCGACCCGGTACTCGTGGGTCACCAGGCGCCCCGACTGCGGGTCCTTGCCGGTCGAGGCGATGGTCAGCTCCCCTTCGGACTGGAGGAGCTTCAAGGCGTAGCTCGCCCGCTCGGCGCCTTCTTCTTCGGCGACGGCCAGGATCTTGTGGGCGAGGTCCGTTTCCCCCATGTAGAAGAGGCTCTGGCCGGTCATCGCCGAGTAGGAGACCCGCTCCTCGTCAGGCACCAGCTCCAAAATCGCCTCCATGAGCGAGGACTTGCCCGCGGCCGAGGAGGACTGGACGATCACCGCCAGCGGGTCCTCGAGCTTGCGGCTGACGGCCGCCAGGTAGCCGACGAGCTTGTTGGTCTCTTCGCCCACCACGCCGGCGCGCTCGAAGTCCTCGAGGATGCGCTCCATCAGCCGCGGGTCCTCGAGCAGCGCGAGTGCCTCCGAGCGCTCCTCGGGCGAGAGCACCACCGACGGCTCCTCGTCCGTCTCGAGCGCTCGCCGGATCTGCGCGTCCTGGAGCTCCTCGAGCTTCAGCAGCACCCGGCCCAGGTCCTCCTTGAGGGCCGGCTCCGCCAGGTGCAGCTCGTCCGAGGCCTGCCGGAGAAACGCCGCGCGCTGGCGCGCTGCGTACAGGTTGAGCGTGTCCACGTGGAAGGCCTCGCCGCCGGCCGCGGGACGGCTCACCAAGAGGTTGACCCGCAGCACGTCGTAGCTCATGTTCTTGGCCAGCCCCCGTACCCGGTAGCGCCGGTCGCCGAGGCGGATCACCACCTCCTCCGGCTTGACCTCGGTGGGGACGTCCGGCGGCGTCGGCGCGGCCGGCGCCGAGAGCGGAGCCTGGGAGGCCGCCGGCGAGGCTTCGGCCGACCCCCGCCCGGCGGCTAAAGGAGGAGCGGTGGCCGGCTCTTCGGGCGTTGCCGGCGGCTCGGTCGCCTCGGGATCTCCCACCGGCGCCTTCTCTTCTTTAGCCGCTCTCTTCGTCGGTGCGGAGGCCGGCGACGTCGCCGACTTGGCGACGGGCGGCTCCGGCTTCGCCGGCGCCTGGTCAGGCGATCGGCTGGGCTCCGGACCCTCGCCCAGGTAGATGGCGTTGCGCAGCACGAGCCCCAGGCTCTTCTTCGCCGGCTCGACCTTCAAGGCGTACTCGTTGGCGTCCATGCCGCGGGGGAAGCACACCCGGAAGCAGGCGATTCCGACGCGCCCCAAGCGCTCGGCCACCCTGGCGGCCGCCTTCTCGCCGGCGTCGTCCCGGTCGAAGGCGAGGAGCACCCGCTCGACCTGGTGGCGCCGGAAGGCTGTGAGGTGCTCCTCAGTGAAGCCCGACGTCCCGTAGGCCGCTGTGACGTTGCGGAAGCCGGCGGACCAGAAGGTCAGAGCGTCGATCAGAGACTCGGTGAGGATGACCTCCTTCGACTCGGCCAGGGCCTCGACGTTCCAGACGCCGCGGTGCGGACCGGGCAGGTAGAGGTGGAGCGGCACCCGCTTCTTGAGGGCTCGCGTCACCTTGCGACCGTAGATCTCGGCGACCCGGCCCGCCTCGTCGAAAACCGGGATCACCAGGCAGCCGTTGAAGTGCTCGTGGCCGCTGTCGCGGTAGATGCCCAGCTCCCGCAAGCGCCCCCGGATCTCGCCGCCGGCCTTCCGGTTCTTGGCCGGTAGCCGGTAGCCGAGGGTCCGGTTGGCGTAGCCGAGCCGGAAGCGCTCGATCGCCTCCGGGCGGGCGATCCCCCGCGAGCCGAGGTACTTCATCGCCTTCTTCGAGCCCTTCAAGGTCTCGTGGTAGTAGTCGACGACCTGGAGGAGGAGCTCCTGGTCCTCGGCGTCGAAGTCCAGAGGCGAGGGCAGCTTCTGGACCGTCGACTGACGGACCGGCTCGGCGTCCTGGCCCGACGACGCCGGGAGATCCGCCCGCAGCAGCTCCACCGCGTGGCGGAAGGAGACGCCCTCGGCCTTCATCACCCAGTCGATCACCGAGCCGCCCTCGCCGCAGGCCCCCAGGCAGTGCCAGAGGTTCTTCGCCTGGTTGATCACCAGCGACGGCTCCTTGTCGTCGTGGAAGGGGCAAAGCCCCAGCAGCTCCTCGCCGCGGCGCCGGAGCTTCACCCCCCGCGCCTCGGCCAGGCGCACCACCGAGACCTCCCGCTTGAGCCGTTCCAGCTCCGCCTCCGGGACCCGGGCCATCGGTCAGTCCTCCGGCGCGGCTTCGCAGACGTCCGAGGCCGCCGGCGCCGGCGACGTCGAGTTCGACAGAGAGGGCGAGGGGAGCACCGTCAGCACCAGCCGGCCCGGCTCCGCCTCGACCGCGAGCTTCGTCCCGATCGTGAAGCCGAGCCGCCGGAGCCACTGGCCCCGCATCCGCAGGTACGGCACCGTGCAGTGCCGGGGGATGCTGCTGAAGACGGCGTCCCTCGGGCGATCCTCCAGGTACGAGACCGTCAGCCGCTTAGCCATGGACGGCCTCCCGCAGCGGCTCCGGCTCGCCCTCGATCAGTGCCTCACCACACGCCCGGCGCTCCTCCTCCCACGCCTCGACCCGCGTGATCAGCACCCGGCCGTCCTCGATCACCTCGACCCGGACCTTCGTTCCGATCGGCAGACCGGCTTCGGCCAGCCACCGGCCGGCCAGCTGCAGCAGCGGCATCTGTCCCAGCTCGGGCAGTGCGTGCCACCCCGGCCGGTACAGGCCCGAGATCGTCATCTTCTGCTCTCTCATCGCGTCCTCCTCCTGAAGGCCTACCCCCCGCCGGTCCACGGAGAGGCACCGAATCGGCTCGATTGCTGGCACCTCGGTCGCAGTCATTTGATGGATATTCTAGCCGTCATTCTACTTCGTGTCAATCCAGTTTGGGCTAGAATTTCTCGACGAAAGGAGGTAGACCGCCTAGAATAGGCAGACGATGACTGAGCAACGGGGTATGTCAGGCACGAAAGCGGCGCTCGGCGAGAGGATCCGCGAGCTCCGCACCAAGCGCGGGTGGACCCAGCAGCAGCTCGCCGAGCGTGTCGGCGTCCAGCAGAAGCAGATCTCCTCCTACGAGCGCGGAGCCAATGTCCCGTCCGGCCAGACCTTCATCGCTCTGGCCGAGGCCTTCGGGGTCTCCCTCGACTACCTCGCCCAGCTCTCCGCCCACGCCTCACCCCAGAGCGCGATCGCCGATCTCGACCTCCTCGAGAAGGCGCAGAGGGTCGACCGCCTCGACGAGCACGACCGCGCCCTCGTCAAGGACGTCATGGACCTCGTGGTCTTGAAGAGCAGAGTCCGCCAGCTCGCCGGCGGCGAGCGGCCTACTGTGGCCGAGGCGTTGGCCGAGGTGCAAGCCGCGGCGTCGTAGTCGCTTCTCAGAAGCGGGCAGCTGCAATCAGCCACCACATTTCACGAGAACGGATCGATGGCGACGAAGAGAATGGATGCGCGGCCGGCTCTGGAGGTAAGCAGAGACAGCTCAGGAAACATCTCACTCGAGCAGGAGCAGGGAGACGGCACAACGTGCAGCATCTATCTGGAGCCCGACCAAGTGCCCACCGTCATCCAGTGGCTCGAGGAGTTGAGCGAAGAGCCTGAGGAAGATTGAGCAGCCTTAGACGGGCTGAAGAGCCTGTTGGCTCAAGTTCCACGTCTCTCAAATCCAGGCGCTGATCACCACGATCATTTCAAGCGCAAGGTCCAGGGGCTCAGCGCCCGGTAGGCAGAAGACACCCTCCCTAGCTGGTCGACGAGCGCACTGGCAGCGCAAAGCTCTCCGGAGAGATTGGCCGTCTGTTGCTGTGCCCGGTGCCGTTAGCCCTTGGTGTGCCGGGCCACGAGCTTGCCGCGGACCGAAAAGAGCTTCCGAAGTAGAAAGACCAGCGCTGCGCTCATCACGAGGCATAGCGGGACGATCATCGCCACCCACAGCACCTCGAAGCGAGGCGTCTGCTCAGGATGGTTGGTCGACGTGGCCAGCGTGAAGACGTTCCAGGTCTCGGACACCATGACAGCGAGGACCCAGAGCAGAGCCAACACGAGGAGCACTACCCAGACTATGTGAGCCCACGGCTTCCTTTTGAGGAGACCCACTGAAGCGACGACTCCCACCCAGGCGAAGACCCAGCACGATGCGGTGAAGAGCCTCACATGGTCGAGTAGAAACATGGACAGCTCACTTTGGCCAGGGCGAACGACCTTGCCCTGATCCACCGGCGCCAAGAACACGACGACCACCACGAGACTGAGAATCAGTCCGACCCACGCAGCGATGACGAGCGTGGTGAGCGCGAAACCTCGAAGAAAGTCCATGCTCTTCATCGCGCCCGGATAATCGGTCCCGGTCCCTCGTAACAACACGACTTTTGTGTGTGAATGAGCTTGGACCCGCCAGAGATCACTGAGCAGCCGATGCCAGCACCACCAGACGGCGCGAAAGAGAAACTGCCGTGCCCCTTCCCTTGGTTGACTTCGGAGTAGGAGAAACCGATGAGAGGCGTTACCGAGCAACCCCGGTAGGAGAAGGGCCCTTCGAGATTGCGGGGATCCGACGACGAGGCCCCGTCCTCGAGGTCCCAGGTCCCAAGCTCAACCGGTATCGTCGCCCCTACGGTGAAACCGTAGCCACCGACCGCATAGTCAGCAACCAACTTGGTTCCATTCGTGCACCCGCTGGTGCATTCGACAAAGAAGACACCTCCGCCAAAAATGGCTCCCGCCGAGACCTCGGCGACATTACAACTCCAGGCTGCGAGGCCCAGAGGGTCGACGAAGGTAAGAGGATTATCGGCGGCGTAGACGTACAAGTGGTTGGCTGTGAACAACCCATCTCGCGCCCGCCGGATCTCACCGATGGGATCAGGCCGCGTGTACCTCCCCGTCCCGGGTTGGTACCAGCGGTTGACGTTGTAGTAGACCCCCGCCCCGGAGGTCGCATCGCCCCACGTCCCGTCGTCCCACTGCCCGGGCAGCCGCAGGTAGATACCGTTGTCAGTCGCACCGTTGCCGGTTCCGGCCTGGTAGTCGCCGCCGAAGGGTTCGAAGCCACCTTGCCAGACGACGGCGCCCGTGGCGTCGGTGGCGAGGATCGGGGTGCCCAGGTGGTCGTCGGTGAGGTAGGTCCAGGTGGTGGCTCCGGTGCCGTCGATCGCGAGCTGGGCGATCGGGCGGCCGGCGAGGTAGAGGTAGATCGTCCGCTCGATCGGGTCGCTGGGTGAGGCCTGGCGCGCGAGCTCGTGGACGAGACCGCTCGAGTCGTAGACCGGGTCGACCAGGGCGGTGCCACCGGCGGTCTGGGCCGACTCGCGCAGGAAGCCTCTTCCGTCGTAGAGGAAGCCTGCCGTCGATCCCGCGGCGATCCGGTCCGACGAGGCCAGGCGGCTGGCCTGGTCGAAGGTGAAGTCGATCACGTTGGCGCCGGCGGCCACCTGGTCGAGGTTGCCGGCGGCGTCCCAGGTGTAGGCGCGGGTGCCGCCGATCCCCAAGGTGATTTGGTCCAGGATGGGGGTGTTGCCGGTACCGTTCGAGGTGTAGGCGTAGGTGTCCGGGCTGGCGCCGTCTCGGGTCTCGGAGAGGCGGTTGCCGATCCGGTCGTAGGTCCACGACCGGCTTCCCCAGGGGCCGGAGGCCGAGGTCAGGTAGTACTGATCCGGCTGGTAGGTGTAGCTGCGCAGCACCTCAGTCGTCCCCGCGACACCGCCCGCGATCGCGGTGAAGCTCCCACCGGAGAGCACCGAGAAGCCGTCGTCGAGCACGATCGTGTCCCCGGCCTGGAAGGTCACGTCCCCTGTCCCGTCGACCGTGTAGCCGTTGCCGGCCTCGATCGTCGAGCAGTGTGCGATCACCTCCGTCGTCGACACCGTCTCGTTCTCGAGCACCAGAGGCGGCGTCGGACAGACGTCCCGTTCGACGATCTCGAGCACGTTGCCCACCGCGTCGGTCGTGTAGATCCAGCTCCGGTCGAGCCCGCCGCTCACCCCGAAGCGCTCCGGCGCGTAGCGCCCGTCGTAGGCCCGCAGCTCGGTCAAGCCGTTGCCCAGGGTCAAGTCCGTCAGCGGGCCCGATGGCTCATAGCTCGCCCCCGAGGCGACCGCCACCGACGGGCCGGACCCCACCTGGACCGTCAGGCTCTCCTGGCGATCGGCGTAGTCGTATCCGTACGTCGCTGTCACCGAGCCAGGATAGCTGATCTGGGTCCGGTTGCCGTTGGTGTCGTAGCCGTAGCCGAGGGCACCGTCCTGCGTCATCCGACCGAAGCGGTCGTAGCAGTAGTCGACGCTCTCGCCGTTTCTGGCGACCGATCCCAGGCGGCCGACGGGGAAGCTCGCCGAACAGCTCCCCGGCGCCGTGTCGTAGCTGAAGCTCGTATCGAGCGTGTTGTCCGTGTAGTCGACCAGCGTCACCCGGTCGAGCGCATCGACTGTCCGATCGACCGTCACGCTCCGGGCGTCCGTCGAGGTCGTGAGCTCCCCGTGCTCGTTATAGCCGTGGGT
The DNA here is from genome assembly GCA_963843755.1 of uncultured Acidobacteriota bacterium. Taxonomy (GTDB): domain Bacteria; phylum Acidobacteriota; class Thermoanaerobaculia; order Multivoradales; family DATKCC01; genus CAWJLS01. The sequence goes on along the minus strand of CAWJLS010000002.1, from coordinate 170,453 downwards.
CGTCGTCCCCGAGACCGGGGAGACCTCCGCCGTCAGCAGGTCCCGGTCCGAGTACGTGTAGCTCGTCGTGTTGCCTTCGCCATCGGTCACCGACGTCAGGTGATCCTGGACGTCGTAGCCGTAGCTCGTCGTCACCGTCCCCCCGCCGGTGCCGCCAAAGGGCTGGGCGACCGAGGTCAGCCGGTTGAGCGCGTCGTAGCTGTAGGTGCTCGACGGCGGGTCGACGCCCGCGTCCCGGCTCGGGTCCCAGACGTCCTGCAGGTTGCCGTCGCAGTCGTAGGCGTACGACGTGGTGCTGCCACCCCGGGACATCGACGCCGCCTGGCAGCGCGTCGAAAACACGTAGCTGGTCGACGATTCGGTCTGCCACATGCTCGACGTCGCATCCCAGCGCTGAAGGCTCCCCTGGGTTCGGTTGCCGGCAGCGTCGAGCGTGTAGAGCGTCCGCTCCCCGTGGCTCGAGCCGTCGGGCCGCCTCTCGACCGAGATCAGGCGGCCGCTCGGGTCGTAGCCGTACTCGATCAGGTTGCCCTCCGGCAACGTCGTCCGGAAGAGATCCCCGAAGACCGTGTAGGTGTGGCTCGTCACCAGGTCGTCGACCCCTGGAGTCGCGCCCACCTGCCGGGTCTCGGTCACACGGTCCAGCGGATCGTAGCTGGTCGTCGTCTCGACGCCGTTCGGGTCGGTGACCGAGCTCTGGCGGTTGAACGGGTCGTAGCCGTAGCTGGTCGTCATCGTTCCTGACGGGGGCAGCGGATCGGTCCGGCTCGACGCCAACAGATCGCCCCGGGACGGATCGTAGGTGAACGAGGTCTCGTCCGCCGTCCCGTAGCCCGGCGGATCGACCGTCAGCGGCTGGCCCGCTCCGTTGAACGTGCTCACCGTGTCGTAGCTGAATGCGCTCCCGCCTTCGGCTCCGGTGATCCGGCGCGTCGTCGGGTTGCCCGAGCCGTCGCGGATCCACTCGGTCGTCCGCGTCGCCCCACCGCCGCTCACCGACGGCACCTCCATCGCGGTGGCCAGGCCCGGGAACGTGGCGTCGTAGGTCCAGGTCGTCGTGCGCTCCTCTGTCTCGCCCATCGCCTCGGTCCGGCTGGTGATCTGACCATGGGCGTCGTAGCTCATCGCCGTGGTCAGCCCCCGGCCGTCGGTGGTCGACGTCGGAAGGAGTGGATGGCTCGCATCGTCATAAGACAGGGTCACGTTCGGGCCCAGACCGCACACCGGGCAGTCGCCCGAGATCGAGGTGACCTTGACGTTCTCGCTCACCGTGTCGCGGGCGATCTGGTACGTGATCGGACTGCTCAGAGGATCGGTCACCGTCGTCTCCGTCGGCTGGGACGGGTCGTCGAACGACAGTTGCCACAGATCCACCGCGTCCGCGCCGGTCTTCGACACGTCGCCCGCCCACGTTGCCACCACGTTGCCCTCCGCGTCGTACTCGTAGGCCCGCTCGACCCGTGTCGACGTACCGTCCGTGCCTTCGAGCTCGATCCGCGTCAGGTACCCGGGGAACCGGCCGTCGCCGTACGTGTAGAGGACCGCCGTCCCGTCCGGGCGATCCACCCGCGTCAAGTCGTCCCCCGTCCAGTGGTACTCCCACGTCCGGCTGGTCGTGTTGTCCACGCCGACCACGGTGATCGACTGGAGCTTGCCTGCGGACGGGTCGCCGCCCGGATAGTAGGAGAAGTCCTCCCGTGTACCGTCGGGGAAATGAACCTGGGTGAGCAAGCCACCTGAATACGTGGCCACCTTGGCGTTGAGACCCCCGTTGGCGTTTCGGTAGGTGGTCGACGACCAGAGGCCGCTCGCGTCGAACGCGTGAACCGTGCCGTCGAGCTCTTCGAGCGTCCAGCCCGTACCGGTCCAGGTGAGCGTCCGGTACTCGTTCGACGGTGCAACGCTCTGGTAGACGCCGGTCATCGTGTCGAGGTCGCTCCACTCCCGGAAGGTGCCGTATCGGGTGATGAGCCAGACGTGACTCTCGTCCGGGCTGGGGACGATGCGCTGGGCGTAGCTGTGGCTCCAGTGACGCCCCAGGGTGACCCGCCACGCGGTCGCGCCGGGAAGCCCCGAGTGACCCGGGCCGCCGGCGGTGTAGTAGAGATAGGCGCCGTGCCCGGTCGCCGGGTCGCCGTCTCCGCCACTTCCTCCTACTCCCGGACCTCCACCGCCGACGCCGACGCCGCCCGCAAGGCACTCCCGGCAGGAGGTCCCGCCGTCCCCGTTGCAGCTCTGGGTCGGAGGGATCGAGCAGCCGAGTGCCCGCTTCACCGCTCCCGGAGTGGCGTCGATTCCACTGACGTGATGGCTCTCCCGACAATAGGAGTCGGTGAAATAGCAGGAAAAACCGGTGAGGGAGTACATCTGCAGGAGCGCGCTCGACGTGTCTTGACAGCTCACCCCGCCGATCTCGACGTAGGTCTCTACAGTGTCGGTCGTGATGGTCGCGCTTGCCCCTGGCACTCCGCAGGCACCGATCTGGCCGCAGTCGACCGCCACTCCAGGAACGCAGCTCTGGTTTGGGCTCTGCGTGTCATACCAGTAGATCCAGGGACCGGCGCTATTGAAGATGGCGATGTTTTGTTCGTTCCCGGGGAACTCGAGCTCGACCCCAACCTGGATGGTGCACCCTCCGGCGGTCGGATCACAGGACGGATCCTTCAATCGAATCCATGGCCCGGCAAGCTCGATCGCCTCGAAGCAATACCATCCATTGCACTTGACAAGCTGCGGATCGGCACTCGCGCCGTCAACGAACGAGATGTCGTAAGGATTGACGGCGCCACACTGCCGAACCAGTCCCTCGACGGGGAAGCTCATAGAAACCCAACCTGCAATCGTCAGTCCCAAAGTCAAGCTTGACAGTAGTCTTTGACGAGAATGCATCTCGGCCTCCCCTACCCTTCTTGTCACCTACCCCACATTCGAGATCCAACCTGATCGCTCTTCACCTCGGTACCCATAAAGTGACGCCACACATAACAATTGCCCACATAGAACCTAAAGAGTTAAGCGGTATTTATCACACTCCCGGGGCGAGCGCAAGGGTATTCACTCTTTCTGCGAGAAAACCCTCCGCCTCCTCTTGTCCGGCAGAACCGAAATGAACTGGGCCACCCGGCAACGACCCGTGGGGTGGACCTCACCCGGCAGATGGATCCCTCCAGCCTTCGCGAAGCGCGGTACGCAGGCCGGCAGCGCGAGGCTCCAGTGGTATCGTGCTGTCGCAACTTCAGCGACAGACCTCGGACGACGAGCCATGCGATTCAAAAAGACCCGCCTGGGACCTCTGCTGATCCGGTCGGCGGAGGATCCGGGCTTCTTCCGCCAGACCCACGTGCTGTTCGGCGGCACGGGTGCCGTCGGCGGCGCGACCGCTCTCCAGATGATCGGCGCGCTGGAGGAGGCGCTCGGCCACCCGGCGTCCCGCTCCGCCGACGCCCACGGGGCCGCCGAAGCCGGCGAGATGAGAGCCGCCCCGCGGCTGGTCGTCACGGGGCGGAGCCACCAGGAGGTCCGCCGGTTCACGTCTCTGCTGTTCAGCGTCCAGCAACGGGACCACGACGGCGCCAAACCGTCTCGGGTGCCAGGCGTCGGCTACCGGACGGTCGCGGGCGTCGAGATTCAGCTCCTGGTCTTCGGGGTCGACCCGCACGTCCCGGGGATCGAGGGCTTCGCACGCCGGAACGAGGAGGAGCGCCGGCAGATGCTCCGGGAGCTGCTCACCGCCCAAGGGCTACCCGAGAGCTCTCCTGTCGAAGACAAGATCGACCTGCTGCAGCGCCTGGTCCGGGAGACGGTGCAGCAGCCGTTCAGCCAGTTCCTGGAGCGCTACCGGGAAGGGGCGGCAACCGGCGGTGAGGCCGACAGCACCGATCGATCCGGCGGCGCCGACCGGTCCGGTCAGGCCGATCAGGCTGGCGGCGCGGGCTGGCTGTCGTCGGTGGTCGTGGGCATTCCGCTGGCGAGCATCGCCACCTACAAGCTCAACGACCTGGAGGAGGTCGCCGGGGCCATGGGGCTGGCGCCGGAGAGCCCGCGCATGGGGGAGCTCAAGACCTCCTACCTGATGGCGATCCGCGACGACCTGGCGGCGGTCAACCGGATGGCCACCCACGGCGTGCTGGTCGCCCACACGACGGCCGTCGGCGGCATGTACGACGAGGAGACCGAGGGCCATCGCACCATCCGCCTCGGCTTCGCCCACAGCTCCTTGGGGGAGAAGCTGCGCCAGAAGCAGGCCTTCGCCGAGGAGCTGGCCCGGCTCTACGCCGAGAGCGGCATCAAGATGCTGGTGACCGCCGCCGCCATCGGCGTCGACGCGGTGAGCTTCCATCGCAATCCGCCGCTGAACCGGGGCATCTCGCTGATCCTGAGCAAGGCCCGGGCGGCCGGCTCCGAGCTCGTGCCGGCGGCGGACCTGGACGGCGGCGTCAAGGTCTACGAGCCGGTCGAGATCGGCCTGTCCGGGGAGCACGAGCCGACGGCGTTCCGGCACGGCTTCGACCTGGTCGCCGAGGCGCTCCTCAAGAGCGGCGAGAACGGGTTCTTCACCGTCTCCGACACGGAGGCGCTCTACCGGGTCATGCGGGTCACCACCACCGGCGAGCTCGGCCTGCTCCTCGCCCGCGCCGCCATCTTCGGCGACGACCCGGCGGCCCCGTCGTTCCCCGACAACCTCTGCTACTACACGGAGAGCGACTACAGCCGCCAGGTGTTCGACCTCCTCGACCACCCCCGCCTGGTGGCCAACCAGATCGCCGGCCTGAGCCCCAAGGCGCTCCAGGACCTGGGGTCGGCCAAGCACCAGGGCGAGCTCCACACCCTCGGCCTGCTCATCCTCCTCCACCGCCTGCGCACCCTCGACCTGGACGCGATCCCGCGCCACGTCGACCTGTCGGAGCTCGATCCCCGGGCGTTTTTCGAGGCGCACTCGCGGCCGCTGCTGCTCGAACGGCTGCTCGGCTGGACCCTGCCGGGGATGGAGCGGGACCTCCGCACCCTGGTCCGTGCCCGGGAGGAGCGCGACCTGGCGCCGCTCAAGCACTTCTTCCAGCCGGACCCCGACCGCCAGGAGGCGGCCCATCGCGTCCTCCGAGAGGTCATCCACGCCGTCTGGGCGATCCCGTCGCTCGGCACCCCGATCCTGTGGGAGGACGAGGAAGGACGCCCCCGTGTCCTCGCCGGCCCGTACGTCGCCCCCCTCGACCTGGCGGTGACCCACCACGACTCGCTGGGACGGTTCTTCGAGACCCGCTTCCGGGAGCACTACGACGGCCCGGCCGAGGACTACGACCACTTCGTCGAGTTCCACATCGCCAACGGCGGCTTCCTCGACCTGCGCCCCCGCGCGGTGCTGGTGACGGCCCACGCGGAGACCGAAGACCTCGGCAAGAAGGTCCAGGTCTTCCACTCCGAAGAGGCGTTCCGGGAGGCTCTCGGCCGGATCGAGCCCTACACCTACTTCACCACCAGCGGCCTGATCGCGCTGCTGACCTGGCTCCAGGGGCTCGCCCACGAGGCGGAGCGCTTCGACCTGCGGCTCGGCTCGGCCAACGAGTACCGCGCCCAGTACCGCCGGGACGCCCAGGGGCGGGCGCTGCTCGTCCCCGGGGTGATCGAGGCGCGCCGCATGGTCGCCCAGGGGCTGGAGAAGAACACCGGCCTCGAACGGCTGGACGGCCCTTGGGGGTATCCGGAGTAGACCGGATCGCGCCTCCGGACCGCCCCTCTGGACCGCCCCTCCAAACCCCCCGACCCCCTTTCCTCCCCTCGCGGGGAGGTAGGGGGCGCCCCCGCCCGGCGCTCTTGCCAGGTTGAGGCAAAGCCTCACTGAAAGGCTGTTCTCAGGCGAAGAGCGGCACCAGCGCGAACTGGTCCACGTCGACCAGGCCGCGGTCGGTGATCTTGAGCGACGGGATCACCTCGAGGGTGACGAAGCTCATGGCCATGAACGGGTCGTGGAGGGTCGAGCCGAGCTCCCGCGCCGCGGCGAGGAGGCGGTCCATGGTGGCGCGCACCTGCTCCACCGGCTCCTCGGACATGAGGCCCGCCACCGGCAGCGGTAGCCGCTCCACCAGCCGCTCCCCGTCCGCCACGGCCAGCCCGCCGCCGGCCTCGACCACCGCCCGGGCCGCCGTCTCCATCGAGACGCGGTCGGCGCCGATCACCACCAGGTTGTGGTGGTCGTGGGCGAAGGTGCCGGCCAGCGCGCCTCGCTTCAGGCCGAAGCCGCGGATGAAGCCGAGGCCGGTCCGCCCGGAGCCGGAATGGCGCTCGACCACGGCGATCTCCAGCAGGTCGCGCTCCGGGTCGGCGACGACGAACCCGTCCTCGACCTTCGGCTCGACCGTCAGGTGCTCGGTGAGGAGCTGGTCCGGGATCGCGCCGATGACCCGGATCGCACCGGCCGCGTCCCCGCTGCCTTCCGCAGCCGGAACCCGGAAGTCGAGCGACGCGATGTCGACGTCGACCGTGTCCCGGGCGACCGACGAGTCCGACGGCGTCGCCGCGAACAGCGCCCGCCCCCCTTCGGCCACCTTGACGCCAGCGACCCACACCTCCTCGGCCCGGAAAGCGGCGAGATCGGAGAACACCACCAGGTCCGCCCGGCGGCCCGGCACCAGCGCCCCCCGGTCCGACAGCCGGTAGTGGCGCGCCGGGTTGAGCGTCGCCATGCGGAGCGCCGCCATCGGCTCGATCCCCTCCTCCACGGCGACCCGCACCATGTGGTCGATCGAGCCCTGGTCGAGCAAGTCGGCCGGCACCCGGTCGTCGGTGGCGAAGCAGAGCGACGGCTCGGTCCACGGGTCGACCAGCGGCAGCAGGTCGCGCAGGTTGTGGGCGTTGGTCGCCTCGCGCAGGAAGACGGTGATCCCGAGGCGGAGCTTCTCCCGCGCCTCCGCCTCCGTCGTCGCCTCGTGGTCCGACGAGATGCCGGAGGAGGCGTAAGCGTTTAGCGCCTTGCCCGAGAGGCCGGGCGCATGGCCGTCGAGCAGCCGGCCGGCGAAGGCGCGCAGCTTGGCCAGCACCGCCGGATCGCCGTGCACCACGCCGGGGAAGTTCATCACCTCGGCCAGGCCGAGGACCCGGGGCTCGTCGAGCAGCGTGGCGAGGGCCTCGGCGTCGAGCGCCGCCCCGGCGGTGCTCAGGTCGGTCGCCGGCACGCAGGACGACGCGTTGACGAACACCTCGAGCGGCACGCCGGCCGCGTCGCGCAGCATGTAGCGCATGCCGTCGAGGCCGCAGACGTTGGCGATCTCGTGGGGGTCGGTGACCACCGTCGTCACCCCGCCCGGCACCACCGCGCGGGCGAACTCCGCCGGCCGCACCAGGGAGCTCTCGATGTGGACGTGGGCGTCGATCAGGCCGGGGGCGACGTAGCGGCCGCCCAGGTCGACGATCTCCTTCCCGTCGTAGCCGCTCTCGCAGTGAGGGCCGTGAGGGCCGTGGGCGGCGAACCCGGCGACTTTCCCGCCCGCCAGGGCGAGGTCGGTCGAGAGAACCTCGCCGCTGAACACGTCGACGAGGCGGACATTGGTGAGGACGACGTCCGCGGGGCGGTCTCCGCGGGCGACGGCGAGCAGGTCTTCGAGCGTCATCGAGCGATTCCTCCAGAGAGCTGGGACGCACCGAGTCTCTCACGCCCGCACCGCCTCCGGACGCCCGAGAGCCTTCAGCCAGGGAATAGGGATCTTCAGCCCGGGGACAGGACCGTCAGAACTGGAAGTAGATGAACGGCTCGCTGCGCAGCGGCAGGAAGAGCAGGGCGAGGGCCACGGCGGCGCCGTAGCCGCTGGCGAACCCCCAGTCGGGAACGCCCTCGACGAGGCGCTCGACCGTGCCCCCGCGAGCGCCCATCCAGTGGACGACGCCGAGGACGGCGACCAGCAGGAGCCAGGATGGGTCGAGATGGAGCGACCCCGCGCCGGGCCAGCCGACGAAGGAGCGCAGGAGCACCGCCGCGTCGGCGAAGCTCTGCGAACGGAAGAAGATCCAGCTCAGGCAGACCCAGGCGAGGGTCGCGGCCCAGCCGAGGGCGCCGGCGAGCGGCCCCGGCAGGCGCAGCCGCCAGGAGCGGTTCCCGAGCCATCGCCGCCACTCCTTGTGGGCGGACAGCGCCACGCCGTGGAGCGCCCCACAGACGACGAACGTCCAGGCGGCGCCGTGCCACAGGCCGCCCAGGACCATGGTCACCATCAGGCTCCGGTAGTTGGCCAGCCGCCCTCCCCGGTTGCCGCCGAGCGGGAAGTAGAGGTAGTCGCGCAGCCAGCCGGAGAAGGAGATGTGCCAGCGGCGCCAGAACTCGGTCAGGCTCCGCGAGACGTAGGGGAAGTCGAAGTTCCTCTCCAGCCGGAAGCCGAGGAGCTCGGCGCAGGCGATCGCCATGTCGGTGTAGCCGGAGAAGTCACAGTAGATCTGGACCGCGTAGAGCAGCACCGCGATCCACACGGCCGACGAGGTCCACACGCCGGGATAGGCCCCGGGGTGGCCGAAGACGCGGTCCACCACCGGCGCGACGCCGTCGGCGATGCACGCCTTCTTGACGAACCCGACCAGGAAGAGGACCAGGGCCCTGCGCACGGCGACGCCGGCCCATCGCGGGGCCCGTTCGAGCTGCGGCAGGAAGTCGCTCGCGCGCACGATCGGCCCGGCGACGAGCTGAGGGAAGAAGGAGACGAACAGGGCGAAGTCCGGCAGGCTGCGCAGCGGCTCGATCCGCCGCCGGTAGACGTCGATCGTGTAGCTCAACGTCTGGAAGGTGTAGAAGCTGATCCCCACCGGCAGGACGATCGCCGGCACCCGGGCGTCGAGCGCGATCCCCAGCGCGTCGAGCAGGCCGCGCGCCGACTCGACGAAGAAGCCGTAGTACTTGAACACCCCGAGCAGGCCCAGGTTCAGGATCAGGCTCACCACCAGCCAGGCCCGGCGCGGCCGGGACGCCTCCGTCCGTTCGAGCGCCCGCCCGACGCCGAAGTCGATCAGGGTGGAGGTCGCGATCAGCGACAGGAAGCGCCAGTCCCAGGCGGCGTAGAAGAGGTAGCTCGCCGCCAGCAGCCAGAGCTTGCGCAGCCGGTGGCCGGCGGCGGAACGGGGCAGCAGCCAGGCGACGGCGAAGACGACCGGGAAGAAGAGGAAGAAGACCGGTTCGGTGAACAGCATGCGGTGCTCCTCTCAGTCGGCCGCCGCCAGCCGGACGGCCCCGCCGGCGGGCTCGGCCCGGTGGGGAGCCCGCCCGCCCTCGTCCAGAAGCCACGCGAAGCGCTCGGCCAGGGCGATGCTGAACAGGCGCGCCCCGTCGGTGGTCAGGTGCTCGGCGTCGAAACGGTGCGCGACGGTGAACAGCTCCGGGTAGCGCTGCGGGTCGTTGAAGGCGAGCAGCCAGGGCACCCGGCCGGTCGCGGCCAACCGATAGAGCGCCGGTGTCGGACGGGCGGTCGGCGTGATCAGGTGAATCGGCGTGGCGCCGGCCCGCCGGATCAGCGCCACCTGCTCGGCGAGCGCTTCCGCCGCGGCAGGGTCCGGAGAGGCCGGTGCCCGGTTGGCGTCGTCCAGGCGACGGACCGCCGTTCGGTACTCCGGGAGCATCGTCAGGAAGCGGCGGCGGAACGGGTGGGCGCTCGGCGTGGCGTAGGCGGCCTGGCTGAACGGCGCGAACCCGGCCTCGCCGAGGTCATCGCGCCGCCGCCCGCGCGGCGGATCGCCGGAGCGGAGCGTGCCGAGCAGGGCCCGGCCCCGGCCGGCGGCCGTGGTGCGGGCGGCCAGGTGCAACAGATGGCTCCCGATCAGCCCGAGGCGCGCCGCGGCCGGCTCGTCCCCGTCCCACACCGTGCGCACGGCCGACACCGTCTCCGGCAGGTCGTGCCAGGCGACCATGCGGGGCTTGAAGCGGTTCTCCGGCCGCAGCGACGCGTCCCAGTCGGTGAGCTCCACCACCACCCAGCGCAGCCGTCGCGGCGGGTCCCGCAGGACCCGGCGGATCAGCGCCGACGTCTCGTGGCCGCCCATCCCGGCGACGCCGAAGTTGAACGAACGCACCGGGTGCCCCCGCCGCGCCATCTCCCGGTCGAACACCGCCGGGACGATGCCGCGGTAGATCCGGCTCGAGCCGAAGAAGACCACGTCGTAGTCCTCCCGGTGGGGCTCGTACCAGGCGAGCTTGGCGCTGACCTGGCCCAGGTCCGGCTCCGGCATCCGGCTGCCGACCAGCGCCGACGTCAGGACGAAGCCGGCACACGCCAGCACGAAGAGGGCGAGGAATCGCTTCACGGCGGACCTCCGTTCGGGTGCCCGGGAACCCGGGAAAAGGCGACCCGGCGGGGGGAGTGGGTACACCTCCCCCCGCCGGACCGTTCAGGAGGCGTCAGCAGGACTGCGTGCAGGTATCGAACTCGGAGTAGCACTGGTCCCGGCAGCCGGTCGGATCGGGCTCGCCGAGAGCCGGGCACAGAGCGAGGCACTCGTTGCGGTAGGTTCTGCAGTCGGCCCAACAGCACGCGTCGGTCTCGACCGGCTGCTGAAACAGGCCGGGCAGCTCGGCGGGGATGATCTCGCCGCCCTCGCCCGGTGTGGTGGCTGGCGCGGTAACGGTCGGCGCGTCGGCCGCCGGGGCGTTGACCTCGGCCTGGCCGGTGGCCTGATCGGTGGACGGCTGGGCGGCCCAGGCGACGCTGGCAGCGCCGAGAACCAGAAGAGCGAGGAGTGCGTAGGCGAAACGAAGCTTCATGTTTTGCTCCTTACGACATGCGACGCGGCCAACGAAGGGCCGGTCGCGGGTTCGAACATCTCGGACCCGTCGGCAAGGCGCCCGCTTCCGCGTACCCGACGGAACCGCGCGCGCCGGCCGGATCCGGCGTCTGACCCTGGACGCGACATTGCCGCCCGAACGCAATCATCTGGTCACGGATTCGTCGATATACTCCGGTGCCGTGACCGACCGCCGCCCTCTCCGCCGCATCTCCGACGCGGTCGGTTGGACCCCCCTGGTACAGCTCGACCGCTCCGTCGCCGGCCTGCCCTGCGAGGCGTTCGCCAAGATCGAGTTCATGAACCCGATGGGCAGCGTCAAGGACCGGATCGCCCGCCACATCGTCGAGAAGGCGCTGGCCGACGGGCGCCTCCACCCGGGCGACGTGATCGTCGAGAACTCCTCGGGCAACACCGCCATGGGCCTGGCGATGATGGCCAACCTGTACGACCTCCGCTGCAAGATGGTGGTGCGGCGCCAGACCAGCGCGGAAAAGCTCGATGCCCTGCGCGCCATGGGAGTGGAGCTGGTGCTGGTCGACGGCACGCTGCCGCCCGAGCACCCGGAGAGCTACAACCAGAAGGCCAAGCAGGTGGCGGCGGAGACGCCGCGGGCGTTCTGCCCGGACCAGCACAACAACCGAGAGAACAACGAGGCCCACTACGCCACCACCGGACCGGAGATCTGGCAGCAGATGGACGGGCGGATCGACGTCTTCGTCGCCGGCATGGGAACCGGCGGGACGATCTCCGGCGTGGCCCGCTACCTCAAGGAGCAGGACCCGTCGATCCGGGTGGTGGCGGTCGACGTCGAGGGCTCGGTCTTCACCGGCATCTTCCATACCGGGACCGCCCCGCGCCCCCACCCCTACCTGCTCGAAGGGCTCGGCGACGAGGAGCTGATCGGCTGCCCGGAGATGGAGCTCCTGGACGACGTGATCCAGGTCGACGACGGCGCCGCCTTCCGGGCCGCCCGCGACCTCGCCCGCACCGAGGCGATCTTCGCCGGCGGCTCGAGCGGTGCCGCCCTCTGGGGCGTGCGGGAGGTCGCCCGCCGCTCGGCGGAACGCAAGGGCGCCGCCCGGACCGAAGAGCACGGCCGCCCGGTCCGGCTGGTCACCGTCTTCCCCGACTCCGGGCACCGCTACCTCTCCACCCTGTTCAACGACGAGTGGATGGAAGCGCACGGCTTCCTCGGCTGACCGCCTCCGCCCCTCCCCACCCCGCCGGGTAGTCTCCGGCGCGCGCCGAAACGCCACAGAACCGCGGGGGCAGGCGCTCCTGCGGAGGCCCTCCTTGACACCCCCGGGGTGCGCCGCTATTCTCCGTCCCACTCAATCGGGTAGGTATTACATGTAGTCGCTCGTGGAGGACCGGGGAAGGTTCCAGAGCGCCCGCGGTCCGTGACGACGAATCAACGGCTGTGGCGCAAATCTTCCCAGAGCGGTCCAACCGCGTACCCCTGCTCCTCGGGCTCGCCGTCCTCCTCGGCGGCGCCGGAGCGGCCCTCTTCGGCTGGTACTACTTCTCGCCGGAGTACACGGATGTCGGCTACCAGCCCGTCCAGCCGGTCCCCTACAGCCACCGCCTCCACGCCGGCGACCTGAAGATCGACTGCCGTTACTGCCACGTGGCGGTGGAGCGCTCGAGAGTCGCCTCCGTGCCGCCGACCAACGTGTGCATGAACTGCCACCGCCTGGTCGGCCAGGACAAGGCGTCGCTCGAGCCGGTGCGCCAGAGCGCCGCCCGGGGCGAGCCGATCCGCTGGGTCCGCGTGCACGACCTGCCGGACTACGCCTACTTCGACCACAGCGCCCACCTGGCCGCCGGCGTCGGCTGCTCGACCTGCCACGGCGACATCGCGTCGATGGACGTGGTGCACCAGGTGAAGCCGCTGTCCATGGGGTGGTGTATCGACTGCCATCGGGACCCGGTGCCCTATCTGCGCCCCTACGACCAGATCACCAACACCGCATGGGTGCCGCCGCCCGACCAGCGGGAGATCGGCGAACGCTTCATGGCCGAGCGCTCGATCCACACCTCGGAGGACTGCACCACCTGCCATCGGTAGCGCGGCAGGGCATCGACCAAGGGTTGAGGGAGACCATGACGGACGACCGGACGAGCGTCACCTATTGGAGGAGCCTGGAGCGGCTCTTGGAGTCGCCCGCCCTCGCCGGGTCCGTCGCCGCGCCACTGGAGTCGACCGAGAGCGCCCGTCCGGACGGCCCAGCCGACTTCGTGCCCCTCGGAGCGCTCGCCGCCTCCGCCCATGACGGCGTACCCGCCGAGCGGGCGGACGAGTTCCCCACCGGCGCCTCGCACCCGCCGACCGGGCTCTCCCGGCGCACCATGCTCGGCCTGATGGGGGCCTCCTTCAGCCTCGCCGGGCTGACCGCCTGCCGCCGGCCGGTAGAGAACATCGTCCCGTACGTCGACGCGCCCGAGGGCATGCTCCCCGGCGTCGCCAAGCGCTACGCCACGACGCTCACCTTCGGCACCGAGGCGGTGGGCGCGGTGGTCGAGAGCCATGAAGGGCGGCCGACGAAGGTCGAGGGCAACACGCTCCACCCGGCCTCGCTCGGCGCCGCCTCCTCCTGGATGCAGGCCTCGGTGCTCGGCCTCTACGACCCGGACCGCTCGCGCACCGTCCGCCACCGGACGGAGCCCGACGGCGAGCACGCGGCGGCCACCTGGGGGGACTTCGACGTCTTCTGGTCCGACGTGGCGTCCGAGGCCAAGGCACCGGGCGGGCGCGGGCTCGCGATCCTGTCCGACGGCTTCGCCTCGCCGACCATGGCCCGACTCGCCCGCCGGTTCGCCGCGCGCTACCCGCAGGCCCGCTTCGCGGTCTACGAGCCGGCCGGCGACGAGACGCTCTTCGCCGGCATCGAGGCAGCCACCGGCACCGCCCGGCGGCCGGTGCTCCATCTCGACCGGGCGCGGACCGTCCTCACCCTCGACGCCGATCCGCTGTTGACCGAGACCGGCGCCCTGGCCAACGCCCGCGGCTTCGCCCGCCGGCGCCGGCCGGACGCCCCCGACGGGTCAGAGCGCGGCATGACCCGGCTGTACGCGATCGAGAGCGCCCTGTCGCTCACCGGCGCCAACGCGGATCACCGCATCCCGGTGACGAGCGGCCGGATCGGCGCGGTCGCGGCGGCCGTGGCGAAGCGGCTCGGCGTGGCGGCGAGCCCGGACGATCCGGCGGCGGACGACCTGCCGGAGGCGGTCGCCTCCCGGCTCGATCTGATCGCCGACGACCTGGAGGGCGCCGGCGCGCAGGCCCTGGTGACCGCCGGGCGTCGCCAGCCGCGCCACGTCCACGCCCTGGTCCACCGGATCAACCAGCACCTGGGGGCGGTGGGCACGACGGTCACCCTCCACGACCTCGCCGACGTGGGCTGGGGCCGCGTGGCCGATCTCGCCGAGCTGACCGCGGCGATCCGCGCCGGCCAGGTCCGGACCCTGGTCATCCTGGGCGGCAACCCGGCCTACGACGCCCCCGGATCGATCGGCTTCGCCGAGGCCCTGGCGACGGTGCCCCAGGCGGCCCACCTCTCGGACCGCCTGGACGAGACCTCGCGCCGCTGCGCCTGGCACCTGCCGTGCTCCCACGCCCTCGAGGCCTGGGGCGACGCCCGCTCCGCCGACGGCACGCCGAGCGTCGCCCAGCCGCTGATCGCGCCGCTGTTCGACAGCCGGAGCGCCATCGAGGTGCTGGCGGCGCTGGCCGGCGAGTCGGCCTGGCAGGGGGCGACCCAGGTGCAGACCACCTGGGGGGTGGCGACGTCAGACGGCGGCGCCGATCCCGCGGCACCCGGAGCCCCCTGGCGCCGGCTGCTCCACGACGGCGTCCTATCGGAAGCCGTCGGCCTCGCCGGGCCGGCGCCGGGCGACCCCGTGCTCGTGCACCGGCCGGAGACGGTCGCCACCACCGGGGCGCCGGCACCGGCGGACACCTCGACCGGGGGGGCCGGTGCCCAGGGCGACCCGAACCTGGTCGAGGTGGCCTTCCTGGTCTCGCCCTCCGTCCGCGACGGCCGCTTCGCCAACAACGCCTGGCTCCAGGAGCAGCCCGATCCGCTCACGCGGATCACCTGGGACAACGTCGCCCTGGTGTCGCCGGGAACCGCCGACGCCCTCGGCCTGGCGACCGGCGACGTGGTGCGGATCGCTCCCGCCTCCGGCGGCGCTGCGCCGGCCGGGGAGGGCGGAGAGGGCGGGGACAGCGATGCCCGGGCCACCGGGATCGAGCTGCCGGTCTGGGTCGCCCCGGGGCAGGCGGACGGCTCCGTGGCGATCGAGCTCGGCTTCGGCCGCACCGCCGCCGGCCGGGTGGGCGACGGCGTCGGCGCCGACGCCTACCGGCTGCGCGGCCTCGGCGGCGCCCTCTTCGCAGGCGGCTTCCGGATCGAGGCGACCGGCCGCACCGCCGAGCTCGCCCAGACCCAGGAGCACTGGGCCATGGAGGGCCGGGACATCGTCCGCGAGACGACGCCCGAGGGCCTCCGGGAGCTGACGGCCTCCGAGGCGCTGCCCGACAACGACCTCAGCCTCTGGCGGGAGCCGGACTACAGCGCCGGGCACCAGTGGGGCATGGTCATCGACCTGGGCGCCTGCGTCGGCTGCAACGCCTGCGTCACCGCCTGCCAGGCGGAGAACAACGTCCCGGTGGTCGGCAAGGAGCAGGTGTCGAACGGCCGGGAGATGCACTGGCTGCGGGTCGACCGCTACTTCTCCGGCCCGTCGGCGGCACCGAGCGTGGCGTTCCAGGCGGTCCCCTGCATGCACTGCGAGAACGCCCCGTGCGAGGAGGTCTGCCCGGTCGGGGCGACGGTCCACGACCGCGAGGGGCTGAACGCCATGGTCTACAACCGGTGCATCGGCACGCGCTACTGCTCCAACAACTGCCCCTACAAGGTGCGGCGGTTCAACTTCTTCAACTACACCAAGGACACGCCGGAGCTGGTCAAGCTGGCCATGAACCCCGACGTGAGCGTGCGCTCCCGCGGTGTCATGGAGAAGTGCACCTACTGCGTCCAACGAATCAACCGGGGCAAGCGCGCGGCCAAGCGCGATGGACGGCCCCTCGCCGACGGCGAGATCGTCACCGCCTGCCAGCAGAGCTGCCCGGCGGAGGCGATCGTCTTCGGCGACATCAACGACCCCGAGAGCCGGGTGAGCCGGGCCAAGCGCGACCCGCGGGGCTACGCCCTGCTCGGGGAGCTCAACAACCAGCCCCGGACCACCTACCTCACCGCGGTCCGCAACCCGAACCCCCGGTGGCAGGACGACCGGGCCGAGGAGCGGAGCGGGGAGGCGGAGGCATGAGCCGGTACGCGCCGAGCCTGCTCTTCGGGGGCGACCGCATAGACCGCGGCGGACGGCGAACGCCGTCGGCGGCGGCGGACAGCGCCTTCGCGGCCCAGCTCGTCAAATGCCTGGTGGTCGTCTGCGCCTGGCTGCTGGCCTTCGCCTGCGTCCTGGCCACCGGCTGCACCCGCGGCTCCATCTCCAGCCGGCCGCCGATCCACCTCAACCCGAACATGGACGACCAGCCGAAGGCCCAGGCCCAGGAGGCGAGCGCTTTCTTCGCCGACGGCAAGGTCATGCGCAGCCCCGTGCCGGGGACCGTCGCCCGGGGCGATCTCGAAGCCGATCCAGCGGTCGCCACCGGCGTGGGGCCCGACGGCGACCTGGTCGCCACCTCGCCGGTGCCGATCGACGACCACCTGCTCGCCCGCGGGGCCCAGCGCTACCAGATCTACTGCAGCCCCTGCCACGGCTCGAAAGGCAACGGCAAGAGCATGCTGCGCGAGCGCGCCGGCGTGCCCACCGCGAACCTGCTGGAGGAGCGGCTGCGCGAGGTTCCGGACGGCTACCTGTTCGACGTCGTCAGCCACGGCCTCGGGCTGATGCCGTCCTACGCGTACCAGGTCCCGGTGGTGGACCGGTGGGCGATCATCGCCCACGTCCGCGAGCTGCAACGCCAGTCAGAGCCGCTCGAGCCGGCCCCGGACGGAACGCAGACGGAGGCGCCGTGACCGGAAAACGCATCGTCCTCGCCCTGGTGGTGGTCGCCCTCGGCCTGGTGGCCATGGTCGAGGGAGCGCGCTGGCTCGACCGGACGTTCGCCTTCCGCTCCCCGCTCGCGGTCCGGACCGGCGTCGACCACCAGCAGCCGCCCACACCCCGTCAGCAGGCCCTGGACGCCCAGGCCGCGCGCGAACGCGAAGAGGCGAAGAAGAAGCCGTACGAAGAGGCCGAGTACCGCGCGTTCCCGGTCATCGGCAGCCGGACGGCGATCTGGATCGTCGCCCAGGTGAAGCTGCTGTTCGCCGCTTTCGTGCTGGCGGTGCCGATGTTCGCCCTGATCATCGAGTTCATCGGCTTCCGCACCAAGGACGTGCGCTACGACCGGCTGGCCTACGAGTTCGTCAGCCTGCTGTCGCCGGCCTTCGCCCTGACGGCGGCCTTCGGCGGGGTGCTCACCTTCATGCTGATCATCCTGTACCCGAAGTTCACCAACTACCTGATGTCGGTGTTCTCGCCGACCTTCCTGCCGTACGTGATCCTGCTGTTCGCCGAGGCGGCGTTCTTCTACACCTACTACTACTCGTGGGGGAAGGTGGGCAAGAAGACCCACCTCTTCCTCGGCGTGATGCTCAACCTGGTGGGCACCGGCATCATGTTCATCGCCAACGCCTGGCTCACCTTCATGACCACGCCCAACGGCATCTCGGAGAACGGGGCGGTGCTCTCCGTCTGGGACGCGGTCCACAACTACACGTGGATGCCGATCAACATCCACCGGATGATCGCCAACCTCGCCTACGGCGGCTCGATCGCCGGCGCCTACGCCGCCTACCAGTTCCTGAACGCCAAGACGCCGGAGGAGCGCGCCCACTACGACTGGATGGGCTACGTGGCGAACTTCGTCGCCATCGCGGGCCTCCTGCCGCTGCCGTTCGCCGGCTACTGGCTGGCCTCGGAGATCTACGCCTTCTCCCAGACCATGGGCCTGACCATGATGGGCGGCGCCTTCTCCTGGCTGTTCATCATTCAGGCGATCCTGATCGGCTGCCTGTTCCTGGCCGCCAACTACTACCTGTGGATGGGCATGGGCCGGGTCGACCCGGAGCACAGGAAGCGCGCCCTGATCCCGCTGCTGCTGGGGATCATCACCCTGGGCTTCATGGTCTGGGCGACGCCGCGCAACCCGATCACCACGCCGGCCGAGACCGCGGCCCTGGGCGGCGCCGCCCACCCGATCCTCGGCTTCTTCGGCGTCATGTCGGCCAAGAACACCTCGGTCAACATCACCATCCTGGCGACCTTCGTCTCCTTCATCCTCTACCGCCGGAGCGGCAAGACGCCGCGGGTCGGCTGGGCCAAGGTGGGGAGCGCGGTGCAGGTGGTGATCCTGCTGCTGGCGGCGACCATCGTCATCTCCCTGGGCGTCATCGGCTACCGGGTGGAGGCCCAGGTGCGGATCGGCCTGTCGGTGCCCCAGGTGCTCTCGGTGCTCTTCGCCATGCTGCTGGTGACCTTCCTGGACGTCCTCATGCTGCGTGGCGCCGGCAGCGCCGAGACCCACTGGGGCCGGATGCCGGAGCGCTCCCAGTACGTGCTGATCTTCCTCGCCGTGACCTTCACCTGGCTGATGGGGCTGATGGGTTACGTCCGCTCCGGGCTGCGCCAGCACTGGCACGTCTACGGCGTCATCCGCGACACCTCGCCGGGGGCGTTCACGCCGACGCTCGGCTACGCCACCAAGGTGGTGAGCGTGTGCGTGCTGCTGTTCTTCGCCCAGATCGGCTTCGTCTTCTGGCTCGCGTCGCTCTCGCACCGCAAGAAGGTGGAGCCGTACGGCGAGCTCGAAGAGGGCGGTGACGGTGCGGCCTCCGGGGCCGCGCCCGCCTCGACCCCGGCGCCGGAGGCCGCGCCGTGAGGGTCCCGGTCATCGTCAAGATCGGAGCGCTCACCCTCGGCGCCACCGCCTTCTACACCTGGGTCGGCCAGCTCGTGCCCCAGAAAGAGGTGCAGCCGCCCCAGGTGGTCGAGATCGCCCAGGACGTCAGCACGGACGAGATGGTCAAGATCGGCGACGGGATCTTCCACGGCAAGGGGCTGTGCTCGACCTGTCACGTGATCGGCGGCGGCGGCGCGGCGCTCCGCTTCCCGGACCTGGACGGGGTCGCCACGCGCGCCGCCGACCGGGTGCCGGGGCTGAGCCAGCTCGACTACTTCGCCCAGACCCTCTACCGGCCCAACGCCTACATCGTCCCCGGCTTCAATCCGGGCATGCCGGAGATCGACAAGCCGCCGGTCGGCCTGACCGACGACGAGATCAAGGCGGTGATCGCCTTCCTCCAGACCCAGGGCGGTGAGGCGACGATCACCATGGCGACCGTCCTGCCCTACTCGAAGGCGGCCAACGGTGCCTCGCCCGAGGAGATGAAGGCGGAGGAGGCGTCTGCCGCTTCCGGAGACGCGAACGCGGACGGGGCGGGTGGAGCCCCAGCCCAGGCCGGCTCGGCCGCCGACGGTGGGAGGGACGACGCATGAGGCTCTGGCTCTTCGCCGCGGTCCTGCTGGCGCTGCTGGCGCTCTTCGTGCTCCCCCGCCGCGTCCCGGCGCTCCGGCGCCTCGGCCCCGGGCCGCTCGGCTGGTTCGTGCTCTGGCTCGCCGCCCTCTACGTGCTGCTCGACTTCGGCTTCGTCGTGCCGGTGCCGGCCTCGGTGGTCAAGATCTACATGGGCATCGCGACCATGGCGCTGCTCGCCTACCTGACCTCGGACCGGGAGCGGCTCCAGCGGGCCAAGCGCCCCGTGGTCGGCTTCCTGACCGAGCGCCGGTTCCTGCCGTTCCTGGTGGTGGTGGCGCTCGCCCTGCCCGCCGGGGTGATGGCCAAGATCTACTTCCAGATCACCGCGCCGGCCAGTGAGCCGGCCTTCGGGCGCACCATCCACCCGCAGCCGCCCGAGCAGATCGAGGTCCACGGCGAGACGATCAGCCTGATCACCTCGACCAACCCCTACCGGGCGCTCGAGAAGACGAACCCGGACGCGTTCGCCGAGCACGTGGCGGCCGGCCGCCATGTCTACTACCAGAACTGCTTCTTCTGCCACGGCGACCTGATGCGCGGTGACGGCATCTACGCCGAGTACCTCAACCCGATCCCGACCAACTTCACCAGCACCGGCACCATCGAGCAGCTCCAGGAGTCGTTCCTGTTCTGGCGCATCTCGAAAGGCGGCCCGGGGATGCCGCCGGCCGGCGCTCCCTGGGATTCGGCGATGCCCGTGTGGGAACAGTTCCTGTCCCGGGAGCAGATGTGGGACGTGATCCTCTTCCTCTACGACTTCACCGACCGGCGGCCCCGCGCTCGGGAGGGCGCGGAGGAGACGGCCGCGGGCGCCGACTCGGGCGCCCAGGCCGGCGCGGACGGGGGCACGCCATGAGGTGGACGGCGCGGCGGCCCCAGCGTTCGGCCGGGCCGAAGTGGCCCCTTCCAACAGACGTCCCAAGAGACGTCGATGGAGCCGCCGACGGAGTGGAAGGAGTGGGACGCCCGGGACGGCTGGGATCGGTCGCGACCGTCACCGGCCTGGCCGCCGTCCTGCCCGCCACCCTGACCGTCGCGATGCTGCTCTCGGTGGCGGGCGTCCCCGCACGCGGCCAGGACGGCGCGGCCCAGAAGCCGCCGATCGACCTGGGCACCGACGCCCAGCGCGCCGCGGGTGGCGAGGTGTTCCACAAGTACTGCTCCCAGTGCCACGGCGACGACGGCGCCGGCGACGGGATCGCGGCGCCGTTCCTGCGCCCCGCGCCGCGGGACTTCACCGCCGGCAAGTACAAGATCCGCTCGACCCCGACCGGCTATCTGCCGACCCCGGCCGACCTCGAGCACTCGATCCGCCACGGTCTGCCCGGCACCGGCATGCCGTCGTTCGACGTGCTGAGCGACGAGCAGATCCAGGACGTCATCCACTACATCGAAAGCCTGTCGGCCGATTTCAAGGACCCCCAGGCCTACACCGATCCGATCGAGATCCCGGATCCGCCGCCGTTCTCCGAAGACTCGCTCGAGGTCGGGTTCAAGACCTACGTCGAGGTCGGCTGTGCCCGCTGTCACGGCAACAAGGGGCGCGGCGACGGCAGCTCGGCGCCGACCCTGCGCGACGACTGGGGCGACTTCATCCCGCCGGCCGACCTCTCCATGCCCTGGAACTTCCGGGGCGGCGGCACCCGGCGCGACATCTACCGGTCGATCTCCACCGGCCTCTACGGCACGCCGATGGCCGGCTTCGCCGACGGCCTGACCGAGGAGCAGCGCTGGCAGATCGTCGACTGGATCGTCGCCCAGGCGCGTGAGACCGGCGGCACGTCCGGCGAGGACCGGGAGCCGGGAAAGGCTCCCTACGGCGCCCTGGTGCGGGCGGTGCCCCACCTCGAAGGGCTCGACGGCATCGCCGCCGGCGCCGACCTCGGCGAGGCGCGGTCACTGTTCGAGGACGCCCCGAAGACCCTCTTCCCCATCCTCGGCCAAGTCACCCAGCCGGGGCGCGACTTCCGGCCGGGGACGGTGGCGGTCGGCGTCCAGGCGATCTACGACGCGGACGACGTGGCGTTCCTGGTCACCTGGCACAACCTGACCGCCGACACCGCCGGCTCGAACGCGCCGGACCTCGAGGTGCCCCGCCAGCACGGCGTGGCGTTCAGGAAGGGCGTCGAAGAGGAGAGCGGCCCGACTGGGACTGGAGCGGGCGACGACCAGACGACGGTGGGCGCCGAGGAGGGCGGCAGCGCCGACGCGTCCGACGACTTCTGGGGCACCGGGGGCGGCTCCGCCGGCTCTGGCGGCTCTGGCGGCTCTGACGACGCGGGAGCGTCCGACAGCTCCGGAGATGACTTCTGGGGCACCGGCGGCACCTCCGACTCCGACTCTGACTCTGGGGACCAGGGCGCCTCGGACTTCTTCGGCGGCGGCGCCGAACCGGCCGCCCCGGGGCGCCCGGCGGGCAGCGACGAGCTCTCGGACGCGGTCGCCCTCCAGTTCCCCATCGAGCTGCGCAAGGGCGTCGAGAAGCCCTACTTCCTGTTCGGCGACCCGACCTATCCGGTGGAGCTCTGGTACCTCGACCTGGGGCACCCCGCGGGCCGGCCGGCCGGCCACCCGACGCCGGTCCTCTACGAGGGCCGCGGCACCGGCGCGCTCACGCCGTCGGACGCCGAGCCGCCGCTGGCGCTCTCCGGCTATTCCGACGGCGAGTGGGCGGTGATCTTCAAGCGCCCGCGCAAGCCGACCACCGGCGTCCCGTTCGCCGAAGAGAGCTTCGTGCCGATCAGCATCTCGGTCTGGGACGGCTTCTACCGCGAGCGCGGCTCCCGGCGTGGGCTGACCCGCTGGTTCCACGTCTACGTCGAGCCCTCCGAAGAGCCGGCGGTGGTGGCGCCCATGGTCAAGGCCGGCCTCGGGGTGCTGCTGGTCGAGCTCCTGGTCATCGGCCTCGTCCGGCGGAAAGCGAAGACCGTATGAACCTCCACCCCCTATCAGGATTCACCGACCTCCCCGGCTACCCTGGAGATCCATGATGTACGAGACGATCTACGTTCCCGTCGACAACTCCGGCCACTCGAACCGGGCCGCCGACTGCGCGGTCGCCCTCGGCAAGTCCTACGGCTCGAAGATCGTCGGCTGCCACGTCTACGCGGCACGCATGCACGACTACCGCTTCAAGCAGATGGAGTTCACTCTCCCGGACGAGTACCTGGTGGAGTCCGAGCTGGCGCGGCAGCGCAAGATCCACGACTCGCTGATCACCATGGGGCTGGAGCTGATCTCGGACTGCTATCTCGAGCGCCTGGAGGAGCTGGCCCAGGGCGCCGGCCTGGAGCTCGAGCGCCGGATGATGGACGGCAAGCACTCGACCGAGCTGCTCAAGGATCTGACCGCCGCCGAGGACGTGGACCTGGTCATCCTGGGCGCCGTCGGCATCGGCCGCACCAAGGACAGCCAGGTCGGCTCCGTCTGCGGCCGGGTGGCGCGGGAGACGACCAAGGACACCTGGGTGGTCAAGCACGTGCCGGAGAAGGGCGAGCCGGAGCGCGACACGGTCCTGGTCGCCGTCGACGGCAGCCCGGAGTCCTTCGGCGCGCTCCAGGTCGGCCTCGAGCTGTCCAAGCGGTTCGGCAAGAAGTTGGAGCTGGTGGCGGTCTACGACCCCTACCTCCACTACGCCGCCTTCCGCGGTATCGCCGAGGTGCTGACCGACCGGGCGGCCAAGGTGTTCCGCTTCGAGGAGCAGAACCAGCTCCACGAGGAGATCATCGACACCGGGCTGGCGGAGATCTACCAGTCGCATCTCAACGTCGCCGCCGCCATGGCCCGCGAAGCCGAGGTCGAGCCGATCGTCACCCTGCTCGACGGCAAGGCGTACCAGAAGGTGCTCGACCACGCCAGGAAGACCGAGCCGTGGGTGCTGATCATGGGCCGGCTGGGCATCCATGCCGGCGAGGACGAGGAGACGATCGGCTCGAACGCCGAGAACCTCCTGCGGCTGGTCCCCTGCGACGTGCTGCTGACCAACCGGCGGGTGGTGCCGGAGCTCGACCTCAAGGCGTCGGAGTCGATCCACTGGACGCCGGAGGCCGAGGCGCGCATGGGCCGGGTGCCGGAGCAGGTCAAGGGGATCGCCCGCACCGCGATCCTGCGCCTGGCGATCGAGAAGGGGCACAGCGTGGTCTCCTCCGACCTGGTCACCGAGGCCATGGACCGCTTCATGCCCAAGGGCAGCGCCAAGGCGACCGAGAAGCTGGCCGAGGCGCTGGCGTTCGAGAAGGCGCGCCGCCAGGAGGTGGCGCTGTGCAAAGGGTGCGGCGTCGCCGCCCGGGTGCCGGACCCGGTGCGCTGCACGGTCTGCGGCGGCAGCGAGTTCGAGATCGTCGCGCCGGAGGTGATCGACCGGATCGTCGAGTCCGAGGGCGGCAGCTCCGAGGAGCGCACCTACGATGGCCGCAAGCTCGCCTGGACCCAGGAGGCGCGCAAGTCGCTCCGGGCCATCGGCGACCGCTACCAGCGCCGCCGCGCCAAGGCGCGGATCGAGAAGGCGGCCCACGGCCAGCAGATGGAGACCATCACCCTCGATCTGGCGAAGCGGTTCATCGAGGAGGAGACCGGCGTGCTCTACGACGCGGCGGCGATCCCCGACGAGGTGGACGAGCCGGAGGAGATGGACGAGGTCGCGGCGGACGGTGCCTCGATCCATGAGGCCGACGACGACGGCCTGCGGCTGATCGCCCGGGACGCCGCCAACAACCCGCTCCTCTCCCGCTTCGACTGGAGCGACGACGCCGCCCGCCGGGTGCTGCGGGTGCCGGCCGGCTTCATGCGCGACCGCACCCAGCGGCGGATCGAGGAGCTGGCCGGCGAGAAGGGCGCGGCCGCCATCGACCTCGCCCTGGTCGAGGAGGGGATCGAGCACGGCCGCCGCATGATGGCCGAGATGATCGGCCAGCAGGAGGCGGCCAAGAAGCCGGCGGCCGCGGGCGCGGAGGCCCACGGCGCCCACAGCGCTCAGGGCAACGGTCACGGTGCGAACGGCTCGCCGGCCAACGGGGAGTGCCCCGTCGAAGCGAGCGACGAGGCGGCCGCTCAGGTCGAGGCCGCTGGCGGCGATGGCGACGGCGATGGCGATCGGAACGACCACCCGCGCATGGCGCTCAACGAGGTCTCGGTGATGAGCGAGATGGAGCGGCAGCGGCGCGGGCTGGGCGGTGGCGGGTCTTGATTCGGCCTCGGGTGCTCCGCGCACCGGCCTTTCTCTCGCGAGGTTGCTCCGGGTGGGGGCGTCCCCTTCCCCCCGCGAGGGAGGGAAAGGAATCGAGGGATTGGGGGGAGCTCCAATCGACCGGGGCGATCTAGACCGTGCCGTCCTACCGCTTCTGTCGCCCCGACGACATCCCGTTCCTGGTCCGCGCGGTCAACGAGTGCTTCGACGTCCACTTTCCCGACCGGCCGCCGCTCACCGTCGACGGCTTCCGGCGGGAGATGAAGCACCTCGACCTCTGGCCGTCGAGCTCCCTGATCGCCGCCGAAGGGGACCGGCCGATCGCGGTGCTGACCGGGACCAAGCGGGAGGACGAGACCCTGGTCGCCCGGATCGGCGTGCGGCCGGGCGCCGAACGTGACGGCCACGGCGGCCACCTGATCACCTCCCTCAGCCAGAAGCTCGCCGTGCTCGGCCCGCCCCGGCTGGCGGTCGAGGTTCCCGCCTCCCTCCCCGGCGCCCGCGCCTTCTTCCGGGCGCTCGGCTGGGAGGACGACGGAACCTATCTGGACCTGGAGCGGGACTCGACCCGCGATCGGGCCCGCGATCTGACCCGGGAGCTGGCCCCGGATTCGGCCCTGTCTCCGGCCCCCGAGCCGGCCCTGGCTCCGGTCCCGGCCCCGGAGAGCGCCGCGCCGGCGGACGGCGGTGCCCCCCCGGCCGCTGCCGCGGTCGAGCCGCCGCCGGACGGCCTGGTCGGCGCGATCACCGTCGCCGAGCTCGACGCCGCCGGTCTGCTCGCCCCCGGCACGGTGGCGGAGGTGGACGGGCACTCGGCGCCGGAGAGGCCGTCGGCGGAGAGCGCCGCGGCCGGCGGGTCAGTCGCCACGGCGCCGTCCACGGTCCTCTCCGCTGCCCCCTCCGCCGCGGGGAGCGTCGCCCCGCCGCTGGCCTGGGAACGGCGCCCGGAGAGCCTGCGCGACCGGGCGGAGGTTCTGCGCGGCGCCGCCATCGTCTCCCCCGACCGGATCGAAGCCTGGGTCCTGTGGGAGCCGGCGGACGGCGGTCTCGACGTGGCCGCGTGGGGCTGGAGCCCGATCGGAAGCACGACCGGGGCCCCGGCCGAGACCCCGGCCGAGACTCATTCCCGCCGGACGCTCCTCCTCTCCCTCCTGCTCCGCCACCTGCTGAGCACCCAGGACGCGCGACGGCTCCGCCTGGTCAAGACCGCGGAAGGCCCGGCCTCGGGCGGCGAGGTCCCGGAGGAGATCGTCACCTCCCTCGCCCTCCGTCCGGCCGAGCGCTACCATCGACTGATCACGGAGGCCAAACCGCTCTGAGGCGAGTCAGGCGAGGATGAAGACCTACCACGACATCCAGGGTGACGGCGGCTCCAACGTCCTCGGCCAGGTCGAGGCCCTCGGCCGCCAGATCGACACCGCCCTGGCCGGTGTCCGGCGGCTGATCGCGGTCGGCTCCGGCAAGGGGGGCGTCGGCAAGAGCACCGTCACCATGGCCCTCGCCCACGCCCTCGCCCGGCAGGGCCGCCGCGTGACCATCCTGGACGCCGACCTGAACGGCCCGTCCCAGGCCCGCATGGCCGGCCTCGAGGGGCGGCCCTGGGTGCCGGGCGACCGCGGGCTGGTGGCGCCGCGCCGGGCGGACGGCATCGGCGTGGTCTCGGTCGGGAGCCTGCTGCCCGACGCCGCGCCGCTCTCCTTCGAGACCGTCTCTACCGGCGAGCAGCAGACCTGGCGGGGGACCCGGGAGATGGCGCTCTTCGCCCAGATCCTGGCGGGCACGGACTGGGGGGAGCTCGACGTCCTGCTGCTCGACCTGCCGCCGGGAACGGAGCGGACGGTGCAGTTCGCACAGACACTCGGAGGGATCGGGCGGGCCGACCGGATCGGGCTGGTGATGGTGACCATCCCGTCCGCCGTCGCCCGCGGCGTGGTCGCCCGGACGCTCTCGGCCCTGGGGGAGATCGAGCCGCCGGATCGACACGATCGACCAGAGAGGGGGCCGGCCGTCCTCGGCTACGTCGAGAACATGGCCGGCTACTTCTGCCACGACTGCGGCGCCGTCCGCCCCCTCTTCCCCAAAGCGACTCCCGGAGAGACCGTCCCGCTCGCCGCGCCCTGCCTCGGCCGGATCCCGTTCGACCCGGATCTGGCCGCCCTGTGCGACCGGGGGTGGCCGGAGGAGGGGCTGCCCGACTCCGCGGGCGACTCCGCGTCCGACTCCGCGGGTAGGGGCCTGTCCGGCGCCCTGGACGCCGTCGACACGATCGCCCGCCGGCTGCTGGCGGCCCACACCGAAACCGACCCACGGCCCGTCCCCGAGGAGGCCCCCCGATGAAGTTCCTGTGCGTCGCCTGCGACGAACCGATGAAGCTGCTGGGTGTCGACGATTCGGGCGGCGGGTCGCTGTCCGTCCTCTACGGCTGCCCGCGCTGCGAGCAGAAGGTCGCCATGCTGACCAACCCGTACGAGACCGAGATGGTCCAGTCCCTGGGGGTCAAGATCGGGCCGAGCGCGGCGGCGGCCGTGGCAGCCGCGAGCGCCGGAAGCGATCACGCCGGCGCGGCAGCCCGTGCCGGCGCGGCGCACGACGCCGGGGCGCCGGTGGCTTCTGCCGGAGACGGTGCCGCCGGGCAGACCGGCGCGGCCACGGCCAGCGGCTGCCCGTTCAGCGGCATGGTCGCCGAGATGCAGGCCGCCGCTGCGCCGGACGGCCCGCGCTGGACCGCCGAAGCCCTCGCCCGCCTCGACAACATCCCGGACTTCGTCCGCCCCATGGCCAAGCAGGGGATCGAGCACTACGCCCGCACCCACGGCCTGGCTGAGATCGACGAGGAGATCCTGGAGCAGGCCCGCGGCCGGTTCGGCATGTGACCGGCGACCTCGGCGAGCCATGCGCCGAATGATCCGCTCGAAGGCTATAACGCACGAGCCATACCCAAAATGAACCATTCATGCCGCCACCGGAAGCTCCGGGCTCGATGACCGCCTCGCGGCCCGCCGCGCTCGACGACTTCGCGCTCCCCCGCCGTCCTGGCGACGACCCGGTCGGCGACCGAGAGCACGACCCCGGCGCCGCCCCGGGAATCGACGCGGTCCCCCACGTCGTCGCCTGGAACCTGACCGAGCGCTGCAACCTGGCCTGCGCCCACTGCTACATCGCCGCCGGCCCCTGGCGGAGCGCCGGCGACGAGCTGACCACGGACGAGGTGCGGCGGATCGCCAACGAGATCCTGGCGATCAACCCGGCGCCGATGTTCGTGCTCTCGGGCGGCGAGCCCCTGCTTCGCGACGATCTCGAGGCCATCGCCGCCCACGCCAAGGCCGGCGGCGCCACCGTCGTGGTGGGCACCAACGGCACCGGCTTGACGGACGAGCGGATCGCCTCCCTCCAGGAGGCCGGCGTCACCGGCGTGGCCATCTCCGTCGACTCGCTGACCGAGCGCTACCACGACCGCTTCCGCCACGGCACCGGCTCCCTGGGCGAGACCCTGGCCGCGGTCGAGCGCCTCGGCGAGGCCCGGCTCGACTTCATCATCCAGACGTCGCTCACCCGGGGCAACCGGGCCGAGCTCAAGTCGATCGCCGCCTGGGCCGCCTACGCCGGCGCCGTCTGCTTCAACGTCTACTTCCTGGTCGAGACCGGCCGCGGCGCCGGCATGCACGGCCTCGAGCCGGCCGAGAACGACGAGGTTCTGGACGAATTGGTCGGGCTCCAACGCGACTACCGGGGCCGCATGATGGTGCGCTCCAAGTGCCAGCCCCAGATCATGCGCCACCTCCACGAGAAGGACCCGGGCTCACCGCTCCTCCACTACGCCACCCGCTGCCCGTGCGGCGTCCAGTACTGCCGGATCACCCCCGAGGGCAAGGTCACCCCCTGCCCCTACACCCCGGCCGTCGCCGGCAACCTGCGAGAGCAGTCCTTCGCCCAGGTCTGGAACGAATCCGAGGTCTTCCGGGCGCTGCGCCGAGCCCCCGGCGAAGGGCAGCTCGGCGGCAAGTGCGGCCGCTGCGAGTACGCCCACGTCTGCGGCGGCTGCCGCGCCCGTGCCCACGCCGCCACCGGCGACCTGCTGGGCGAAGACGCCTCCTGCGCCTACGAGCCCACGGGCGACGTCCCCGTCCTCCGCCCCGAGCCCGCGGCCTCCTACGGCGCGACGCCCGAGCCCACCCTCACCTGGACCCCCGACGCCCGCCAGCGCGTCGAGCGCATCCCCTCCTTCGTCCGGGCCGTCGTCATGAAGCGCGTCGAAACCCTCGCCCAGCGCGAAGGCCTCACCGAGATCACCCCCGCCCTGCTCGACCGCATCCGCAAAGAGATGCCCCTCGACTTCTCCAAGAAGCTGCCGTGGTTCGCGCGCGAGACGAAGAAGTAGGATCCACTGGATGACTCCGAAAGCCAAG
Source organism: uncultured Acidobacteriota bacterium (assembly GCA_963843755.1). GTDB lineage: Bacteria > Acidobacteriota > Thermoanaerobaculia > Multivoradales > DATKCC01 > CAWJLS01. Next base: position 141,502 of record CAWJLS010000002.1, on the reverse strand, counting down.
GCCTCGCTCCTCGCCCTGCTCCCCCTCGCGATCGACCTCGGTCACCCGAGCGTCGGCGAACCGCTCGAGGGATAGGGCGCCGCCCGCCGCCGAGGGAGAGCGAGCGCGGACAGTCAACGGAGCTCCGCGGGCGTCCACCCTGGCCAGTCTGGAGCGCCAAGGAGGCCCCCATTCGCATAGCGCGCCACGACCCGGAACGGTCTCGCCGCCCGGCTGTTGTCCAGCACCTGGGCCTCCTCGGCGAGGGTGATCGCCTCCCGGACCAGCCGCCAGAGCCGCCGGAACCTGGCTCGGATCTTCTCTTCGGGGACCGCGTGGCCGCCGGTCTCGACCCGGACCAGGACGCGCTGGACGGCGAGCTCTTCGGGAATCAGGATCACGTGGAGGAACCGGCGGTAGCCCGCCTCGCCCGCGGCGCGCAGCAGGTCCAGCTTCGAGCCATGGGAGAAGACGGTCTCCGAGATGAAGGAACGCCCGTCCCGGATGGCGACGCTCCTCTCCTCGGCGGCGAGGGCGGAGGCGTCGTACCCGTGGCTCACCGGATCGTCCGGCCAGCGCTCCTGGGCAATGCGATCGGCGTTGATGAAGGGGAGATGGGTCGCCGGGCCGAGGATCTGCTCGTAGTAGGTGGTCTTGCCGGCGCCGTTCGGTCCAGCCAGGAGGTGGAGGACCGGGGTCGGCACTAGGCGGCTCCCCGGCCGGTCCGGGCGGCCCTGTCCCCGCTCGCCGGCGCCGAGCTCGCCGGATCGCGCCGCACCACCCGCCCCGCGTCGTCGAGCTCGACGTAGGGACGGCCTTCCTCTTCGAAGCGCCGGTCGAGGCGCAGGCTACGGGCGAGACCGGTCATCCTCTCGGCCCAGAAGGCGCGGACCACCGCCTGCTCTTCGGTTCCGAGCGCGTCGTAGCTGCGCTCCCCGGCGAGCACTCGCGCCACGTCGTCGATCGACACGCCGGCGCTCGCCTCGAGCTCCCGGCCGATCCGGGCCCAGTGAGCAACCTGTTGAGCAGTGCTACGGCTCATCACCGAGGCCGCACTGGAAGCCTCCTCGTAGAGCTCCGTGTCGATCCGAACCGGCGTGCTGGTCTTGGTCGTCATGGTGCGATCCTCCCTCGTCGATTGGATCCTCACGATGAGTGTAGCAAAGTGCTACAAGCCACCAAGGAGGATTGTCAGGTCAGCCCGCTTCCTGCTGCTGCCCGACCGGCTGCCGCCCGCTCCCTCTGCCCCAACGCCACCCCTGCCAGCACCAGCCCCCCGCCGAGGGCGACGAAGAGGCCGAAGGGCTCGCCCAGCAGCGGCACGGCCAGGACCAGGGTGGCGACCGGCTCCAGGTAGAGGTAGAGGCCGGCCCGGGCGGCGCCCAGCCGCGAGACGCCTTCCTGCCAGAACCACTGGCCGAGGGCCATGCCGGCGATTCCGAGGTAGAGCAGCGCCCCGATGCCGCGCGGCGAGAGGGCGCGGATGGCGGCGAGGTCGCCCCAGAGCGCGAAGGGGATCGCCGTCAGGGCGGTGGTGATGAGCAGGACGGTGAAGGTGACGGCGAGCGGGTGGCGCCGGCGGACCAGGTTGCGCGTCACGACCGTGTAGATCGCCCACGTGTGGGCCGACAGGAGGACCAGCCAGTCGCCGGTGTGGTGGAGCCATCCGAGGTCGGCGAGCCGCCCGCGGGAGACGAGCAGCAGGATGCCCGCGCTGGCGACGGCGATCCCGGCGGCCACGTTCCAGCCGATTCGTTCGCGCAGAAAGAGGAACGACAGGACCGCCAGGGCCAGCGGCGAGACCGAGATGATCCAGCCGGTGTTGCTGGCGGTCGTGGTGACGATCCCCGCGATCTGCACCAGGAAGTGCGCCGTGAAAACGCCTCCCCCGACGAGCAAGGGAAGCCAGTCGGCGCGGCCAAAGCGCAGAAGGCGCAGGGGGACGCGCCGGACCAGCAGCACGCAGCCCAGGAACGGCACGCCGATCGCCAGGCGGAGCGCCAGGATCTCAAGCGGCCCGATCTCCGCCACCAAGATTTTCGTGGCGACGAAGGTCCAGCCCCAGAGGACGACGGCGGAGAGCAGCAGGAGACGGGGGACCATGGTCCGCGGCGGCTGGTCCATGGATCTCGATCTTACCCGCCGGGCGGCCCGCGGGCTCGCCTTATGACGCTCGTCATAGGGATCTCGACGCGCTCTCTCTACGATGGGTTTCGGGGACGACTCGAGAGGAGATTCACCATGAACTACATCCGACGGGGGGTCACGATGGCCCTCCTCGTCTCGTGCTTCTCGGCGACGTCCGCGGTCGCGGCCGAGCCCGGCGCGGCACCGACCGGCCCGACCTTGATCGACGCGCTCCGCCAGGGGGCGCCGGTCCTCGAGCTGCGCTACCGGTTCGAACAGGTCAGCGACGACGCCCCCGCCACGAGGGCCAAGGACGCCGACGCGTCGACCCTGCGCACCGTGGTCGGCTACCGGAGCGCGATGTGGAAGGGCCTGCGCCTGGCGGTCGAGGCCGAGAACGTCAGCGTCCTCGGCGAGGACCGCTACAACAACGCCGGCGCGGGAGCGAGCAACAACGGCGTCACGGACCGCCCGGTGGTCGCCGATCCGGCGGGCACGGCGCTGTTGCGGGCCAACGTCGAATGGCAGGGCCCGGTCTTCGCCATCCAGGCCGGCCGCGACGAGATCACCCTGGGCGACCACCGGTTCGTCGGCAACGTCGGCTGGCGCCAGCACCATCAGTCCTTCGACGCGGTGACCATCCGTTCGACCTCGCTCCACCGCGTCCAGCTCTTCTACGGCTACCTGAGCGCCGTCCACAAGATCAACCGCTCCACCGATGACCTGAACGGTCATCTGGGCAACGTAGCGGTCGACCTCGGCGGCGCCGGGCGGCTCACGATGTACGGCTACCTGCTCGACTACGACGCGCCGTCGCGCCGGCGGTTCTCGAGCGCGACCTACGGCGCGGAGTGGACCGGGGGCCGGCCGGTCGCCCGCGGCAAGCTCGCCTACGAGCTCGAGCTCGCGCACCAGAGCGACGCGGGGGACAACCCCGGGCGGATCGACGCCGACTACGGCTTCGTCAAGCTCGGCTACTCCACCGAGCGCCTGGGGATCCAAGGGAGCTACGAAGTGCTCGACGGCAGCCCCGACAGGGGTCAGTTCAACACGCCGCTGGCGACGCTCCACAAGTTCAACGGCTGGGCCGACAAGTTCCTCGTCACCCCGCCCCGGGGGCTCACCGACCTCGAGATCCGGGCGAGCGGCAAGCTCGCCGGCATCGGCTGGATCCTCAGCCACCACCAGTTCGATTCCGCCACCGGCGACCTGAGCTACGGCAGCGAGATCGACCTGCAACTGCTCTACAAGGCGTCGTGGGGGCAGGCCTTCGGCCTGACCGGGGCGCTCTACGACGCGGACCAGCTCGGGACCGATACCGACAAGTGGATGCTCTGGACGAGCTTCTCGATCTAGTCGATCTGGGAGACAGCAATGAAGACGACGACATGGTTTGGAGCCCTGGGAATCGCGGCGCTGGTCGCCGCGGCGCCCTTCCCAGCGCAGGCAGCGCAGGCAGCACAGACATCGCAGAGGTCCACTCCGATGGAGATGTCGGAGGCCACCCAGGCGTGCATCGACTGCCACGCCGACCAGACGCCGGCGATCTACCAGGAGTGGGGCGGCTCGAAGCACTTCCGCGCCAACGTCGGTTGCTACGAGTGCCACCGCGCCGACGAAGGCGATCCGGACGCCTTCGACCACAACGGCTACCGGATCAGCATCATCGTCTCGCCCAAGGACTGTTCGCGCTGCCACGGCAAGGAGGTCGCCGAGTTCGAGGAGAGCCACCATGCCAAGGCGGGCCTCATCCTCGGCTCGCTCGACAACTTCCTGGCGGACGTGGTCGAGGGAGACACGAACTTCCACGGCGGCTCGGCCCTGGCGGTGAGCGGCTGCCAGCAGTGCCACGGCACGGTGGTCGACGTCAACGAGGACGGTTCGCTGGCGGCGACCGGCTGGCCGAACACCGGCATGGGCCGCGTCAACCCGGACGGCTCGATCGGCGCCTGCACGGCCTGCCACCAGCGCCACGCCTTCTCCGCGGCCCAGGCCCGGCGCCCCGAGAACTGCGGCAAGTGCCACCTCGGGCCGGATCACCCGCAGATGGAGATCTACGAGGAGTCGAAGCACGGCATCGCCTACCGCGCCCACGAGAGCGAGATGGCGCTCGACCGCCCCAAGTGGGTGCTGGGCGAGGACTACTCGGCGGCGCCGACCTGCGCGACCTGCCACATGTCGGCCGTGCGCACCGCGGACGGTAAGCTGGTCCCGGTGACCCACGACGTCGGCCTCCGGATCAGTTGGAACAACCGCCCGCCGGTCTCCATCCGCCCCGAGGTCTCGGACGCCAAGCTGGGCCTCGAGAAGATGGCGGCGGTGGGCTGGCAGGAGCGGCGCGCCAACATGGTCCAGGTCTGCACCGTCTGCCACACGACGCCCTACGTCGAGAACTTCTACGAGCAGTACGACGGCGTGATCGAGCTCTACGACAGCAAGTTCGCGAAGCCGGGGGTCCAGTTCATGAAGATCTTGAGCGAGGGCGGGCTGGTGACGCCGACCCAGTTCGACGAGCCGGTCGAATGGACCTGGTGGGAGATCTGGCACCACGAGGGCCGCGTGGCACGCCACGGCGCGTCGATGATGGCGCCCGACTACACCCACTGGCACGGCCTCTACGAGGTCGCCAAGCACTGGTACACGGACTTCATCCCTGAGCTCCGCGAGATCGCCGAGAAGAACCTCGACTCCCCCGACGCCGGTCGTGCCGCGGCCGCGGTGAAGCTCCAGCAGGCGATCGACGAGCACCTCGCGCAGCCGGAGCACGCCTGGTTTACGGGCAAGATGAGCGACGAGGAGCGGGCGAAGCGCAAGCAGGCTCAGGAGGAGTTCAAGAAGCGCTACGGCAACTGAGCCTGAGTTGAAGGGGCATGAAGGGGCGCGAAGGGGCATGAAGGGAGCGGACACGATGGACCAGCACTACTCGGGCATTCTCGTCCTCGCGAGGCCGGCGGATCTCGACCTCTGCCGGGCGGAGCTGGAGCGCCTCGACGGCATCGAGGTCCACTTTCTCTACCCTGACAGCGGCCGGATCATCGCCGTCCAGGAGACCGCGACGGCCGAGGAGCAGCAGGACGGGCTGCGGCGCATTCAGGCGCTGCCGTCCGTCCGCTCCGCGGCCCTGGTCGAGCATCGCATCGACAGGAGCGGGGAGATCGACGAGATCGGGCCTGCCGATCCGGACCGGGAAGGAGCGAGGGCATGAGTCACCACGTATCGCGACGTGAATTCGTCAAGGCGAGCGTCGCGGCGGCGGCCGCCGCGGCCGTCGGCCTGCCGCTGCCCGCCTGGGCCTCGCCCGCCAAGGACGACCCGGACTGGCGCTGGGACAAGGGCGTCTGCCGGTTCTGCGGCGTCGGCTGCGGCCTGCTGGTCGCCACCAAGGGCGAGCGGGTCGTGGCGGTCAAGGGCGATCCGGCGAGCCCGGTCAACCGCGGGCTGCTGTGCGTGAAGGGGTACGCCAACGCCGCCATCCACTACGGCGCCGACCGGCTCACCCGACCGCTCCTGCGCATGAAGGACGGTGAGTTCGACAAGCGGGGCGACTTCGTCGAGGTGAGCTGGGAGCGGGCGTTCGACGAGATGGAGCGCCAGTTCAAGCGCGCCTACAAGGCCCTCGGCCCCACCGGCGTGGGGGTGATGGGATCGGGGCAGTACACGATCCAGGAGGGCTACGCCGCGGTCAAGCTGGTCAAGGCCGGCTGGCGCTCGAACAACATCGACCCGAACGCGCGCCACTGCATGGCCTCGGCGGTGGCGGGGTTCATCCAGACCTTCGGCATCGACGAGCCGGCGGGGTGCTACGACGACATCGAGCAGACCGATACCGTCGTCACCTGGGGCTCGAACATGGCGGAGATGCACCCCATGCTCTGGGCCCGGGTGAGCGACAAGCGCCTGGCCGACCCCGACTACCGGATCGTCAACCTCACCACCTTCCACAACCGGACGTCCGACCTGGCCGACCTCGAGCTGGTCATCACGCCCCAGACCGATCTCGCGATCTGGAACTACATCGCCCGGGAGATCGTCGAGCGGGAGACCTGGGACCGGACGTTCGTCGAGGAGCACTGCATCTTCGCCACCGGCCCGACCGACATCGGTTACGGCATGCGCGCCACCGACCAGTACGCCGAGCCGGCGGAGAAGGACACCCAGCGCCGCGAGCGCGAGGTGGTCCTGACCCGGGCGGAGGCGATCGCCCAGCGCAAGGACCCCGACGGCGACCTGCGCGTGGCACAGAACGACACCGGCGCCGCCGGCAAGCACTGGCGCATCTCCTTCGACGACTTCAAGCGAGGGCTCGCCCCCTACACCCTCGACTTCGTGGCGGCGCTCGCCAAGGGCGATCCGGACGAGAGCCTGGACGACTTCAAGAAGAAGCTCCGCCAGCTCGCCGACTACTACGCCGACCCCGAGCGCAAGGTGGTCTCCTTCTGGACCATGGGGTTCAACCAGCACACCCGCGGCACCTGGGTCAACGAGCAGGCCTACATGGTCCACCTGCTGATGGGCAAGCAGGCGCGGCCCGGCATGGGGGCCTTCTCACTCACCGGCCAGCCGTCGGCCTGCGGCACCGCCCGCGAGGTCGGCACCTTCGCCCACCGCCTTCCGGCCGACCTGGTGGTCGAAAACCCGGAGCACCGCCAGCGGGCGGAGGCGATCTGGCACCTGCCCGAGAAGACCCTCAACCCCAAGGTCGGCAGCCACATCACCAAGCTGATGCGCGACTTGGAGGACGGGTCGCTCCGCTGGGTCTGGGTCCAGGTCACCAACCCCTTCCAGTCGACGGCGAACGCCAACCACTGGATCCACGCGGCGCGCGAGCAGGACAACTTCATCGTCGTGTCGGACGTCTACCCGACCCTGTCGGCCAAGGTCGCGGACCTCATCCTGCCGAGCGCCATGCACTTCGAGAAGTGGGGCGCCTACGGCAACTCCGAGCGCCGGACGCAGGTCTGGCGCCAACAGGTCCCGCCGCCCGGCGAAGCGCGGAGCGACCTGTGGCAGATCATGGAGCTCTCGAAGCGGTTCACCCTGCGCGAGGTGTGGGGAGCCAAGCCGGTTCCCGGCCTGGAGGCGGAGGGGTTCGAGAAGGGTGAGCTCCCCGACGTGCTGGCGGCGGCCGGCAAGCTCGGCTACCGCCCCGACTCGACCCTCTACGACGTCCTCTTCGCCACGCCGGCGGCCAAGAAGCTCGCCTGGCCCGACCCGGTGGCCGGCAAGCACCCCAACGGGACGGTCGAGGCCGCCGGGATCACCTGGTTCCCCGAGAAAGCGCTGTTCGAGGAGTACGCCAGCTTCGGCCGCGGTCACGGCCACGACCTGGCAGCGTTCGACATCTACTACCGCGACGACGTGCGCGGCCTGCGCTGGCCGGTCCACGGCGACCAGGAGACCCGCTGGCGCTTCAACGAGACCTACGACCGCTACGCCGCCAAGGGCAGCGGCTTCGACTTCTACGGCCCGGCGGCGAAGGCCCTGCCGACGGGCGACCTCGACGGCGTCACCGACACCGAGGCGAAACCGCTTCCGGGTCGGGCGAAGATCTTCTTCCGGCCGTACGCCGCGCCCGCCGAGAGCCCGGACGAGTCGTACGATCTGTGGCTCTCGACCGGGCGGGTGCTCGAACACTGGCACTCGGGGACGATGACCCGCCGCGTGCCGGAGCTGAACGCGGCCGTGCCCACCGCCCAGCTCTTCATCCACCCGAAGGACGCCCAGACCCGGGGCCTGGCGCGCAACGACCTCGCCTGGATCGAATCGAGGCGCGGCAAGATCCAGGCGCGGGTCGAGACGGAGGGTCGCGATGCGATGCCTCGCGGGATGGTCTTCGTGCCCTGGTTCGACGAAAGCGTCTTCATCAACAAGGTCACGCTCGACGCCACCTGCCCGATCTCGAAGGAGATCGACTTCAAGAAGTGCGCCGTGCGCGTCTACAAGGCTTGAGGAGGGAGAGACCGTGCGCCCCATGAAGACACTGCTCGCCCTTCTGATCGTCCTGCCGGTCGTCCTCGTCACCGTCCACCGCGCGGCCGGCGACGACGCCCAGTCCCGGAAGGGGATCTCCGACGACCAGATCTCGCTCTACCCCGGAAGCGTCTTCGAGGTCCCCGTGCCGCCGCCGGTGGTGGACAACGAGAGCGAGCCCGGCGAGGCGCCGCTGCCGCCACGGCTGCGGCGGCTGCCCCCCGTCATCCCCCACGAGGTGACCTCGTTCCTGCCGCTGACCCGGGAGAGCAACGCCTGCATCGACTGCCACGCGGTGGACGAGAAGGTCGAGGGGGAGCCGACGCCGATCCCGAAGAGCCACTACGTCGACCTGCGGAACGCCCCCGACAAGGTCGGGGAGACGGTGAGCGGAGCGCGCTACAACTGCGTCCAGTGCCACGTCGCCCCTACCGCCGCGAAGCCGCTGGTGGACAACAGCATGAACTAGCACCGCGACCGGACCTCTGGCGGTCGGCCGGTGGGCCGGCGGCTCGACTGCCGGTAGACTCGCTTCCGGCGTCGACGGGCTTCACCATGCAGTGACGGCCTCGCCGGAGGCGACGACCCCGGCGATCCGGCGGATCAGGAGGGCGCGGTGCAATGGGTACGAACCGACTCGAGACCTTCTTCGATGGCGTGCTCGCCATCATCATCACCATCATGGTGCTCGAGATGGAGGCACCGCACGGGGCGAGCTTCGACGCCCTCCGGCCCCTCCTGCCGGCGCTTTCGAGCTACGTCCTGAGCTTCGTCTACCTGGGGATCTACTGGAACAACCACCACCACATGCTGCACTCCTGCTCCCGGGCGACCGGCTCCATGCTGTGGGCGAACCTCCACCTCCTGTTCTGGCTCTCGCTCGTCCCGCTGACCACCGCGTGGATGGGCAGCAGCCACTTCGCTCCCCGGCCCGCGGCCGCCTACGGGTTGGTGCTGCTGATGGCAGGGGTCGCCTACCGGATCCTGCAGCTCCGGATCATCGTCTCCCAGGGGGAGGGCTCGCTGCTCAAGCGAGCCATCGGCAGCGACTGGAAGGGCAAGCTCTCGCCGATCCTCTATCTCGCCGCGGTCGTCCTGGCGTTCGTGTCGTCCTGGATCGCGGTCGCGATCTACGTCTTCGTCGCCCTGATGTGGGTCGTCCCCGACCGGCGGATCGAGCGGGTGCTCGCGGAGCGCTGAGCGCGGGCATTCCGCTCGAGCTGGGTGCCCGAACGGGGTGCCGGGTGGATGGTGGCGGCGCGGCGGGGTATTCCCTTCCCGCGGTCCCCGCGATAGGTTCCCCTCACGTGGTGCTTCACCCCTGGACGGAAGGAGGAGCCGCATGTCCGCTCGCGCTGGCATCGTTTCCGTGGCATGCCCCTTGGCCTGGGCCCTGGTCCTCACCAGCCCGCTCTCGGCCCAGGCGCCCCAAGCGATCTCCCTCGAGAAGGCGACCAACGGCTTCGACGCCGACGTCGCTCCGGGGCCGGCGATCCCGGTGGGTGATCCGGTGACCTGGACCTATGTCGTCACCAACCTGACGGAGCAGGATCTCTTCGGCATCGAGGTCACCGACGACCAGGGGGTCGTGGTGAGCTGCCCGGCCAGCAGCCTGGCGGGCAGCGAATCCATGACCTGCACGGCGTCCGGCACGGCCCAGCTCGGCCAGTACGCCAACCTCGGCACGGTGACGGCGTCTCTCGTCGAGCAGCCGGTCTCCGCTTCGGACCCCAGCCACTACCTGGGCTTTCCCACCTCCGACGCGGTGAGCCTCGAGAAGGCGACCGACGGCGTCGACGCGGATGCGCCACCCGGACCGGTTCTGTTGGTCGGCCAACCGGTGACCTGGACCTATGTCGTCACCAACACCGGACGGGAGACCCTGAGCGCCGTCTCGGTGATCGACGACCAGGGCGTCGCCGTCTCCTGTCCCACGGACACGCTGGCGCCGAGCGCGTCCATGACCTGCACTGCGTCGGGCACGGTCGCGGCGGGCCAGTACTCCAACCTCGGCACGGTCACCGCCAGCCTTCCGACGGGAGGGCAGGTCGTCGCCGCCGATCCCAGCCACTACTTCGGCGCCCAGCCGGAAGCGGCGATCGATCTCCAGAAGGCGACCAACGGCTTCGACGCCGACACCCCACCGGGGCCGTCGATCCTGGTCGGTGGCTCGGTGATCTGGACCTACACGGTGACCAACCTCGGCCTGGTCACGCTCACCGACGTCTCGGTCACCGACGACCAGGGCGTCGTCGTCTCCTGCCCCGCGACCGTGCTCGACCCGGGCGAGACCATGGTCTGCACGGCCTCCGGGACGGCCCAGGCAGGCCAGTACGCCAATCTCGGCACGGTCACCGCCACCACTCCGGCCGACGGCACGCTCACGGCCGTGGACCCGAGCCACTACTTCGGCGGCTTGCTCGGACCGGTTCACCTCGAGAAAGCGACCGATGGCGTCGATGCCGACGTCGCACCGGGGCCGGAGCTCGCCATGGGCACCGCGGTCGTCTGGACCTACGTCGTCACCGCCGGAACCGACCCGCTGACCGAGATCGAAGTGACCGACAGCGACCCCACGCTGGTGGTGAGCTGCCCGAAGACCTCCCTGGCGCCGGGTGAGTCGATGACCTGCACCGCCGCCGGCTCGGTCGCCGAGGGCCAGTACGAGAACCTCGGCACGGTCACCGCCCGGCTCCCCGACCGGCGGCTGGCCCTGACGACGGACCCGAGCCACTACCTGGGACGCCAGGCCTCGGTGATCGAGATCCCCGCCGCCAGCGGCTGGGGGCTCGCCCTCCTCGCGTCGCTGATCGCCGCCTTCGGAGCGCTCGCGGTGCGGCGCCTAGCCGGCTGACGCGCTACGGTATTCTGCCGGAATGACCTCCCCCCTCGACCGCACCGCCGCCGAACGCATGCTCACCGTCGCCCTCGACGAGGCCCGAACCGGCCTCGCCGAGGGCGGCATCCCGATCGGCGCGGCGCTCTTCCGCCGCGACGGGACGCTCCTCGGCCGCGGCCACAACCGCCGGGTGCAGGAGGGCGATCCGTCGGTCCACGGCGAGACCGACGCCTTCCGCAAGGCGGGCCGCCAGCGGAGCTACCGGGACACGGTGATGGTGACGACCCTGGCGCCGTGCTGGTACTGCAGCGGCCTGGTCGTCCAGTTCGGCATCGGCGCGGTGGTGATCGGCGAGTCGCGCACCTTCCAGGGTGGCGAGGACTGGCTGCGCGAGCGGGGGATCGAGGTGATCGACCTCGACTCGGACGCGTGCGCGGAGCTGCTCGGCGGGTTCATCCGGGAGCACCCCGAGGTCTGGAACGAGGACATCGGGGTCGACTGAGCGACCGGGGCGGCGCCCCGTCACTCCTCGTCCAGCACCGACAGGTCGACGCCCGCTGCCTCGGCGGCGCGGTAGCCGCGATCCGCCTCGTCCTGGTCTCCCACCTGGCGGGCGGCGACGGCCAGGATCGCCAGGCCGTCGGTGTCCTCGACGTCCTCCCGCAGGGCCTTGTGGCGTAGCTCGTCGTAGGCCGCCTGGTAGTCCCCGCGGCGGAGCGCGGCGCGCGCGCGGAGCACCTTGAGATCCGCCCGCATCCAGAACGGATCGTCGCGCTTGAACAGCCCTTCCGCACGGTCGAGGTCGGCCACGGCCTCCTGGTCACGATCCCGGTCCAGGGCGAGACGGGCCAGGTGGAGCAGGATGCGGGTGTCGAGACGACGGCCGGCCGTCGTGACGTCGTCCTCGTCCAGCTCCTCGTCGAGCTCGACCTCGTCCGAGACCTTCGCCTCGAGCGCCTGACGGTACATCGCGTCGGCCTCGTCCCACTCACCCCTCGCCGCCAGATCGAGGCCTCGGTAGTAGAGCGTCCGCTTCGGCCAACGCCGCTGGTTGTAGAACAGGCCGAAGACCAGGTGGTCGGGGTCGAACAGGACCTCCACCGGCCGGTACGAGAGCGTGAAGTCGATCGGCGTCTCCGGCCCCTGGAGCAGCGTGTGCCCCTCGAGCGTCAGGCGCCCGTCGCCATCCGTCGTCTCGACCACGATCTGGACGGGCACCACGAGCCGCGAGTCGTCGACCTTCACCTGGTCGACCGCCTTCCGGACGACGTCGAACCCACCGCCGTCCCGGCGCGCCACCCGGTACTCGAAGCGGTAGGGCGACTGCTGGCTGGCCGTGCCGACCACCGTCCACTTTCCGTCTCCGGCCGGCTCGAAGTGGTAGTCGTAGTAGACCTCGGGCAGGCCCGTGCCGTAGATGAACTGCCGTGCGAACGGGTCCAGGTCGACGGCGTTGCCGGAGGCCTTCTCCACCAGGTCGAGGAAGCTCTCGGTCGTCACCGGGCGGAAGTCGGCGGCGCGCGTGATCGCCCCCAGGATCTTGACGAAGCCGTCCTCGCCGAACAGGCGCGCGATCATGTCGAGCACGACCGCCCCCTTGCGGTAGACGATCGCCTCGTAGGCGCTGGGCCAGCGGCTCGACACCAGGCGCTCCCCGAGCACCACCGGGCCGAGGGACTCGATCGGCCGGCCGTCCTCCGTGGTCCGGGTCAGCGCGCCGACCCAGCCGGACGTCGGCCCGCGCCACGGCTTCTGCTCCAGCCGGTTGCGGGCGTAGAGGAGGGCGCAGTAGTTGGCCATCGCCTCGCTGATCCACTGGTCGCGGTAGCCGGCCCAGCCGACCACGTGCCCCCACCACTGGTGGGCCAGCTCGTGGGCGATGACGACCCGGCGGTCTTCCTGGAACAGGCCCAAGAAGCCGACGTCGCCGACCATGACGCTCGACAGGGTCATGAAGCCGAGCAGCGACTGCGAGTAGTCGCGCGGCGAGGTGGCGACGGTCAGGTGGTCGAGCGGGTACGGGCCGAAGATCTCCTGGTAGTAGTCCAGGGCGTCGGTGACCGTCTGGAGGATCTCCTTGCGCTCCTGCTTGATCAGGGGCGAGGAGAGGAAGTCGACGTAGAGCTCGATCTCCACGTCGCCGGCCTTGGCGGTGGTGCGGTCGAAGCTCGCGATCTCGAAGCTGTAGCCGAAGGTCGGATGCTCGAGCACGCGGTGCTGCCAGCGCACCCCGCCCTTCTTGCCGCCGTCGAGCCGCTTGCCCGGGGCCGCCATGTCGAGGTGGTCGGGCCAGTGGAGCGTCACGTCGTAGGTGGCCCGGTCCAGCAGCCCGGTGTGGGGGTACCAGCCGACTGTGTCGCGCAGAACGAAGCTCTTGGTGTCCAGCTTCTCGATCGGGCTGCCGTCGAAGTCGAGCTCGACGACCACCTGCTGGCCGGCCGGCACCGGCTCGGGGAGGAGCACCGTCAGCTCGCCGGGAGACGGCAGCAGGGGGAGGTCGTGCCCGTCTCCGTCCCGGGCCGCGGTGACGGTGAGGTCCGGGCTGACGGAGAACGCGACCCTCCGGCGCCAGGGGCTCTGGGAGTCGAGGGTGACCCGGCAATGCCCCGTGAGCTGGAGCTTGTGACCTTCCAGAGTGGCGTCGATCTCGTACCTGGACGGCTCGAACGAGCCGCGGCCCGGCAGACCCTGAACCGTCGACATCCAGGTCTGCCACTCCCCCAGGTCATCCAGCTCGAGGCCGATCATCCGGCCACGGCGGCGCTGGCGGTCGAGCTCCCGCTCCAGCTTGCGCCGGTCGCGCCCCTCCACCTCGAGCGGCACGAACTGCCCCAGGGTGACCTGCTCGGCCTCGTCCGGATCGACCACGTAGAGGAACTCTCCCAGCGCCTCGCTCCGGAACTGCCCGACGAACAGGTCCTCGTAGCCGGGCTCGCCGAGGGCGTCCAGCAGGATCGACGTCTCGATCGCCAGGTGGCGGCGCGTGGGCCCGTCGTGCCACGAAGCGAAGAGCTCCTTCGCCCGATCGAGGGTCGCGGAATCGAGCGCGTCCTCCGTCTGCCGGTCCGGCCGATCGAGGAGCGCGGCGACCGCCTGGTCGTTGCCGACCGCGAACACCGCCTCCGTGATCTCCTCGTCCAGCCGCCGCCCGCCGGTGTAAAGCTCGAGCTGCCCCGCCTCGATGTCGTCCGGCGGCTCCACCACCAGCCGCCCGCGGCCGAGGAAGACCATCTCCTCCACCCCACCCCCGACCTCCGTCGCCGGGATCAACGTGCCGTCCTCGAGCACCAACCGGCCCGCCCCGGCCTCGAGCGCCACACCCTCCAGGTGGACCGCCTTCGCCGGATCGAGGGACTCGCCACGGATCTGCGCGAGCAGAGAGGTCGTGAGGTCGCCCGCGGGCGGCGCGGCCGACTGGCCTGCAGCGCCGGGAGTGTCGGCGAACGCCGGCAGGGTCGCGAGCGTCGCCAGGGTCACCAGAGTCGCCAGGGTCACCAGGACCAGGGCGAGAGCGACCCAGGAACGGAGCAGGGATCGGCAGGCGGATCGGTGCATGGGCAAAGCGGCATCCTCCTCGCGATGGACCGCGGGGCATCGAGTGGGGGGAGTGCGTCACTATCCTGTCAGATCGGGTGGCCCTCTCAGATCGGATGGCCTGAGGCAGCCCTCCGCCAGGAGTGCAGGAACGCCCTGAGACCATTTCAGGGGCTAGAAGTCTCGATGCCGACGCACTCCTGATCACTTCTTCCCGTGCCGGCCGATCTCGTCATGGGAGACGACGTCGACGAAGTAGATCGTCCCACCGTCGATGCGGAAGATGATCCGGTCGCCCTTGTTCAGCCGCGCTTCGAGATAGACCTTCTGTGGCTGGATCGGCTTGATCCGGAGGCCGGGAAGATTGGCCCGCTTGATCAGCCCGATCGCAGCTCGGCCGCAGGCGGCCTGCTGCTCAGGCCCGAGGCGCGAGTAGCTCTTCTTCCACTGCTCGGACCACTCGGCAGCGAGGAACGTCTGCCTAGCGCTCATCCCGCCGATCGGCGCTCTGCTGCTTCAGGCTGTCCAGGAACGCCTGCGCCTCGTCCGGTGTCTCCGTGCGAGCCGACCGCCCCGCGGCGAAGTCCTCCTCCGCCGCCTCGACCCGCTTCCGAACAGCCGGATCGTGGAACCAGAGCTGATCCCGGGGGACCAACCGCGCCGGCGTCATCTCGAAGGTACCGTGGTCCGTCGCTTCGAGCAGGATGATGTCGCCGGTCTCCACGCCGAGCGCCGTCCGCACCTCCTCCGGGAGCGTGGCGCGGCCCTTGGCATCGAGCGTGAGATAGGGGGTTCGGACGGGCATGGGTGGATTCTCCAGCAAATCGGTCCAGTGGGATAGTACCACAATCCCCCCCCCAGAAGATCCAGCGGGTCGCCGATCTCTCACCATGAGATGCACCAGTTCAAGATGCATGACACGATGCAACAGCCGCCATGCGTACAACCGTGACCATCCCCGACGACCTCGCCCGCGACGCGCGAGAGTTGGCCCAGGGCGGGCCGCTGAGCGAGCTCATCCAGACCGCTCTCCAGGATCGGGTCGAAGGGCTCAGGACCGCCCGCTTGGCACAGGCGTTGGAGGAAGGCTACCGATCGGAAGCCGAGAACCCCTCGCTCGATCCCGCGTGGAACGAAGCCGAGGGCCCCTGACAGACCAGGGGAACGAGCTCACCGTCATCGTCGGCCCGGTCTTCGACTCGGAGCTTGGCAAGACGCGCTCGCCAACCGCTCGAGCCCAACGGTCACCGTGGACCCGATCTCCTCAACGGCTGGCAGGATCTACCATTTCGGGTCCGTACCCCGACCGATGAAGGTGGCCTTCCCCGAACCAGCAAGGCGCTCTGTGAGCAGATCCGGACCGTCTCCCGTGAGCGCATCGGAGAGCGCATCGGGCAGCTTCCGCCCGGCCGGTTGGCGGAGAGCAAGACTGCGCTCGACCGGCATCTCTGGTTCTGAACGGGACCGAGGAACCTTCAGAGGATGCCGCCCGCGCTCGCTCTGAGCATCCCGCTTTCTTCCTGAAGTGGCCGGCCTTGGCCCGCCTCCCCCTCCGCCGATCATGTGGGCCGGGGTTGCTGCCTCTACACCCGCAGCCCCAACTGCTCCGCCAACCTCTTCCGGTGGTCTCCCGCCGCCGGCAGGCTGGCGAGGATACGCCCGGCGTGCTGGGCGACCCAGGGGTCGGCGCCGGGGGTGGCTTCGACGCCTTTGCCTTTGGTGAGGTCGAGGAGCTGGCGCCAGGCGGCGCGGACGGCGATGCCGTAGGGCTCGAGGGTGTCGGGCGCGCCGGAGGCGATGCCTTGGGCCAGCTCGAGGGCTTCGGCGAGGCCGGCGTTCATGCTGTGGACGCCGATGGGCGGGCCGAGGTGGGCGGCGTCGCCGGCGAGCCAGACGCCGTCGCGGCCGAGCTCGGCGGCGAGGCGGCGCTCGAACTGGACGGCGACGGACCAGGCGAGGTCGCCGAGGGGGCCTTCGAACCAGGGGGCGCGCTCGGCGATCAGGGCTTCCATGCTTTCGCGGGAGAGGTAGGGGTAGCTGTGGCGGCCGACCTGGACGGCGAGGCGGCTCTTGTCCGGGCGCTTGCGGTCTTCGCGCTCGAGGGCGGCGGGCTGGACCTGGAAGCTCCAGCGCCGGCGGTCGGGGCCGAGGGGCCAGAGGACGTCGGAGCGGCCAGCGCCGCCAGGGCCGCGGGTGTCCGCCGGCGGGTCGCCGCTGTCTGAGCCCAGGACCACCCGCACCTCTTCGGCCGGACCGGCGCTCGAGCCGAGCTCGAAGACGGCGTAGAGCGCCGGTGCGCCGAGCTCCGGGAACTCGACGCCGAGGGCGCGGCGCACGCGGGAGCGGTGGCCGTCGGCGCCGACGACGTAGCGGGGCGCGAGCTCGAGGGTCTTCTCCACCACCCAGACCGTGGTCGCGACGCTGTAGCCGGTCGACTCTTTGCCCAGGTGCTCGACGACGGCGCGGGAGCGCTCGTCGCCTTCGCCCACCTGGAGGTCGGCCAGGCGGTGGTTCCAGCGCACGCGGACGCCGTGGCGCTCGAGGCGCTCTTCGAGCAGGTCTTCGAGGTCCTTCTGGGGCAGGACGAGGACGAACGGGTGGTTGCCACCGAGCGCCCCCAGGTCGACGGTCGCCCGCGGCTCCCGCCCCTGGGCTCCGTCGTAGAAGGCGATCCGGTCGACCCGGTGGCCGCGGGCGAGGAGCTGATCGACCAGGCCGTCGCCCGACTCCATCCGGTCGAGCCGCTCCAGGGTGCCGGCATGGAGCGCCAGGGCGTAGCTGCGGGAGGTCGCCCGCCACTCCTCGTCGACGATTTCGACCGCGACGCCCCGTTCGGCCAGGGCCAGGGCGGCGAGCATGCCGACCGGGCCCGCGCCGACGACCAGCGCCTCGATCTCGCGTGCCTTGGTGGTCATCGTCCTCGTTCCAATCGTCTCAGTTCCAGAAGTCTCCGCCCTCGGACTCGGGCGCCGGCGCTTTCGACGCCAACCACTGCTCGAACTCTTCCTTGGTGTCGATGGTGACGAAGCCGCGCATGCGGTAGTGGCCGAGGCCGCAGAGCTGGGCGCAGGCGATCTCGTACTGGAAGTCCGGCTCGCCCAGGCGCTCGCGCATCTCGGCGGTGGTGACGGTGGGGATGAAGTGGGCCGGGATCTCGACCCCCGGAATCACGTCTTGTTTGACCCGGAACTCGTTGAGCATGAAGCTGTGGATGACGTCCTTCGACGACAGGTGGATGATCACCGGCGTGTCGACCGGCAGGTGGAGCTGGTTGATCGTCGTGATGTCGTCCTTGGCCGCCGGGTCGGAGCGGTCGATCCCCAGGGGATTGCTCTGCTCGTCGACCAGGTCGGGCGAGCTCTTGCCGAAGACCCCGTCCGGGCCCGGGTAGTGGACGTTCCAGGCGAACTGCTGGCCGACCACCCGCACTTCGAGCGCCTGGTCCTGGGACGGGAAGGCTTCGACGCGCTGGTACCAGAGCGGGATCGAGAAGCCGACCAGGAGCACCGCTTCGGCCAGGGCGACGGCGCCTTCGGCCCAGCTCGACGCGTGGGACTTGACGCCGGTGTAGTCCGCCCTCGGGTTGCGCTTGCGGCGAAAGCGGAAGAGCACGAAGCCGAAGAACAGCAGCCACGGGATGAAGATCAGGAACATCAGCCAGTGGACGTAGCCCACCAGGTGGTCGATGGCGGCACCGTGGGCCGACGCGATCTGGGGGAGACCGAGGAGCTCGTGCATCGTCTCAATCCTCCTCTCGCGGATCGTTCGCCGGGGGGGCGGGGTCGCCGTGCCCACGGGCCGCCCGGCGCCGGGTGACCACGACCATGGCCACGCCACCGCCCATCAGGGCGTAGACCAGCACCCCCATGAAGGCGACCGAGGCCTTGGCGCCGTCGATCATCTGCCCTTCGGCGTTGCCGTAGCAGACCGGGCAGGCGAGGGCCGGGCCGGCGCTTGCGACGACCAGCGCCAGGATCACCAGGGCGAAGAGCACAGCCCGCCCGGATACCAGGGCCTGGAGGGCCCGGAGGGCTCGGCGAGAGCGGCTCCGACTGCGTCGGGCGAACGTCATCGTCTCTGTCTTCATCGCAGCCTCACGTCCTTCATCTTCTTGAGAAACCAGACCCCGTAGACGATCAGCGCCACCACCAGGACCGCTCCACAGATGCCGAGCACGAGGTAGAGCGCGCCGGCGCCGCCCCGGTGCTGGCCGAACGACCAGGTGCTGAACCAGACCGCCAGCAGGGTCGACAGCGTCACGAACACGATGTGGAACGCCTTGAGTGACATGGTCCTAGAGGCTCACGCGGTCGAGGGTGGTGAGCACCGGCCCGAAGAGCACGGCGACGAAGAAGATCACGGTGATCACCAGCACCGTGAAAATCAACTTCTTCTCCGAGATCAGGTGCATGAAGTAGCACGCCACGAGCGAGCCCTTGACCGAGGCGATCAGCAGGGCGAGGAAGATCGCCGGCCCGACCGACAGGTGGAGGCGGGAGACGCCGACCGTGATCAGGGTCAGGGCCATCAGGGCCACGAAGACCGTGATGTAGATCCGGACGTGCTTGTCGACGTCGACGTGGTGTTCGTTCATCGTCTGCACCTCACAGCAGGTAGAGCACCGGGAACAGGAAGATCCAGACCAGGTCGACGAAGTGCCAGAACAGGCCGGCCGCCTCCACCCGGTTGGTGAACTGTTCCGGGTGCTGCTTCCACATCTTGCCCCCCGAAACCCAGAGATAGGAGTTCACCGCCATTCCGCCGATGACGTGCAGCGCGTGGAGCCCGGTGAGCGTGAAGTAGATCGCCAGGAAGGTGTTGGTCGACGGGAACAGGTGGTGGTGGAACTTGGTCGTGTACTCGACGTACTTGATGCAGAGGAAGACGAAGCCCAGCAGCACCGTGCCGCCCATGAACAGGCGGAAGCGCCCGAACTGCTTCCTCATCAGCGACGCCCACGACATCACCATGGTCACCGAGGAGCTGATCAGCACCAGGGTGTTGACGGTCGCCAGGGGGACGTCCAGGAACTCGTCGCCGCGCGGCCAGGTCGTCGCCCCCACGCGCAGCAGGATGTAGCTCGCGAACAGGGCGCCGAACAGCATCACCTCCGAGGCCAGGAACAGCCAGATGCCGATCTTGACGTTGTTGAGACCGGTGTCCGGCCTGATTTCCACGGTGTACGGGATCACACTCGACATCGCTCCTCCCTACTCCGCCGGCACCGGGTCCGGGGACGCGCCGGCCGGGCCCGCCGGGCCCTCTGGACCGTCGGCGCCGGCCGGCGCGGTCTGGGGGGTGAAGTCCTCGGCCGCTCCGGGGACGCTGTACTCGTACGGCCCGCGGTGAACCGCCAGGGCGTGGACGAAGTTGCCGTGGGGCGGCGGCGACGGCGCCTGCCACTCGATGGTCGTGGCGTGCCACGGGTTGTCGCCCACCTTCTTCCCCTTGAACATGCTCCAGAAGAAGTTGACCAGGAACGGGATCTGGAAGAGCGCCATGGTCCAGGCCGCCACCATGATCAGCTCGTGCAGGTAGAGCGTGCTCTGGGCGTGCTCGTAGCTCGCGCCGCCGTCCCACAGGCGGCGCTGCATGCCGTGGAGCCCCTGGATGAACATCGGGAAGAAGATCAGGTTCATGCACACGAAGCTGGGCCAGAAGTGGAGATGCCCCAGCCAGGTGCTCATCTTGCGGCCGGTGGCCTTGGGGAACCAGTAGTAGATGCCCGCGAACAGGGCGAAGATGGTCCCCGGCGCCACCACGTAGTGGAAGTGGCCGATGACGTAGTAGGTGTCGTGGAGCTGGATGTCCGCCGCCGACAGCCCCAGCGGCAGGCCGGTCAGCCCGCCGATGCCGAACATCGGCAGGAAGGCCAGCGCGAAGACCATCGGCACCGAGAAGCGGATCGACGCGCCCCACAGCGACAGCACCAGGCAGGTCAGGATGACCACCGACGGGATCGAGATGATCATCGTCGTGGTCTGGAAGAAGGTGTTCATCACCGTGCCCATGCCGGTCAGGAACATGTGGTGGGCCCAGACGATGAACGACAGGAAGCCGATGGCGAGCACCGAGTAGACCATCGACTTGTAGCCCCAGAGCGGCTTGCGGGTGTTGTTGGCCACCACCTCGGCGACGATCCCCAGGGCCGGCAGGATCAGCACGTAGACCTCCGGGTGGGCCAGGAACCAGAACAGGTGCTGCCAGAGGATCGGGCTGCCGCCGCCGGTCACCTGGTCGAGCACCGCGCCGCCGACCACCAGGCCGCTGGGCAGGAAGAAGCTGGTCCCGGCGAGACGGTCCATGAGCTGCATCACCGACGCCGCCTCGAGCGGCGGGAAGGCCAGCAGCAGCAGGAAGGCGGTGACGAGCTGGCTCCAGACGAAGAACGGCAGCCGCATCCAGGTCAGCCCCGGGGCGCGGAGCTGGACGATGGTGGTGATGAAGTTGACCGAGCCGAGCAGCGACGAGGTGATCAGGAAGACCATGCCGAGCAGCCAGACCGTCTGGCCGGTCGGGTTGATCACCGCCAGCGGCGGGTAGGAGGTCCAGCCGGACTGGGCCGCGCCACCGGGGACGAAGAAGCTCGTCAGCATGATGATGCCGCCGACGAAGTAGACCCAGTAGCTCGCCATGTTGAGCCGCGGGAAGGCCATGTCCGGGGCGCCGATCTGGAGCGGCACGACGTAGTTGCCGAAGCCGCCGAAGGCGAGCGGCACCACGCCGAGGAAGACCATGATCGTGCCGTGCATGGCGCCGAGCTGGTTGTAGAACTCCGGCAGCATCACCCCGCCGGGCATGCGGCTGTCGCCGAGCAGGCCGCCGATCACCGGCAGCGCTTGGCCCGGGTGGGCGAGCTCCCAGCGCATCAGGAGCATCAGGCAGAAGCCGAAGAGGAGGAAGAGGAAGCCGGTGATCGTGTACTGGATGCCGATCACCTTGTGGTCGACGGAGAAGACGTACTTGCGCCAGAAGCTCGAGTCCTCCCCGTGACCCCCGTGGCCCTCCGCGGCGTGCTGGGGCACCTGATCGTGTGTTTCCACCTGCACCATGTCGCTGGCCCTCCGCTGTCGGTCCCGCTGCGGTGGCGTGCCGGGCACGCGCTCGCCCAGCACCGCCTCACAGACTCCTAGTCAATTCCCGCCTCGACCCGTCGAGAGCCCTCCGACCTCCAGGGGCGGGGGCGTCCCCTTTCCCCCGTGAGGGCGGGAAGGGGATCGAGGGGTTGGTGGGGCGATCCAGTCGATCTCTACCCCTTCGGCACCTCGAGCTGGAAGTCGACGGTCGCCGTCTCCCCGTCGCCCACGGTCACCTCCTGGGCCTTGGTGCCGAGCTTCTCGTGCCAGGCCTCGACCGTGTAGGTCCCCGGCGGCACCTTGATCGAGTAGTGGCCGTCCGTGCCGGTGACGTCGAAGTAGGGGTGGGTCATCACCGCCACGTACGCCTTCATCCAGGGATGGACGTCGCACTTGACGTGGACGAACTCTTCCGGCGTGTTGAGGGTCTGCGACTTGTCGTGCAGCGTGCCCGGCATGCCGAGGTTGAACTCCCGGTTCTTCTCGGGGGTCCCATGGACGTTGTGAAGGATGCCGTCGGAGTTCCAGAACTGGAGCGACTGGCCGGCCAGCATGCCGAGCACGTGGGGGTGGTAGAGGCAGCCCCGCTGGTCGATCACCACCGGCGTCGACGGTGCCGGGTAGTCGCCCTGGGCGAAAGAGTCCTTCACCTGGACGAAGATGTTGGCCAGTGTGTTGCCGTCACCCAGCACCAGGGCTTCGTTCGGTACCGGGCCGTCGTGCTTGCTGGCGCACACCGGGTCCGCGTTCATGTCGATCGGCGGCAGGGTCGGCACCTTGCCGACGTAGGTGACCGTGCCGGTCAGCGTCGCGGAGCCTTTCTGCAGCGCCTTGATCGCGTCGGTGCCGGCTTCCGGGTCCTGCGGGACCTCGGCCATCTGCTCGCCACCGGCCGGGGCGGCCTCACCGCCCTGGGACGCCTGGTCGCCCCCCTCGGCCATCGGTTTCTCGCCCCCTCCGCCGCCACAGCCCGCGGCCAGGAAGACGAGGAGGAAGAGACCGGCCGACAACGTTCCGAGCCCGCCGAAGAGGTGCCGGTGGGAGACTCTGTCCTTGTACGGACTGCACGAACCTCTCATCGATGACACTCCTTTCCTCTGCAACGATCCATCGCTACATGTTTTCGAACGACAACGACTCCGCCAGCCGCGGATCGGCCACCGGGACCAGCGCCGGCCCGGCCATCAGGCGTCCGAGAACCCCGGTGAACAGCCCCCCGACCGCCACCAGGGTGAGCAGGTCGAGCCAGTGAGGAGCGAACCCGGGGCTGGCCCCGGCCACCAGGGCCGAAGGCATCACCAGCCAGTAGAGGTCCACGTAGTGGAAGACCAGCAGCCAGAGCGCCGCCGCCGAGAGCGTCAGCCGGTGGCGCTTGACGTCGCGGCCGAGCAGGAAGAAGAACGGGATCACGAAGCATCCCACCGCCACGGCGATGCTCACCGGGGTCCAGCCGTCGACCAGCCGGTGGCGGTACCAGGTCGTCTCCTCGGGCAAATTGCCGTACCAGATCAGCATGAACTGGGAGTAGGCGATGTAGGCCCAGAAGACGACGAAGCCGAACAGGAGCTTGCCCAGGTCGTGGTAGTGCTCCGGCGTGACGATGCCGGCGAGCGGCCCGCGGCGGCGATCGAGCGCCACCGCCAGGAGCACCACCAGGGCCAGGATGCCGACCACCGCGCCGGCGAAGAGGTAGACCCCGAAGATCGTCGAGTACCAGTGAGGATCGAGGGACATCACCCAGTCGAACGAGGCCAGGGTGACGGTGACGCCGAAGAGCACGAGGCCGGGGGCGGAGGCGATCTGGAGCTTGCGGGTCACCCCGGGGTCCGGCTGCCGGTCCTGACCGATCGACTCGCGGCGGAACCACCAGCCGAGGGCACTCCAGACCAGCAGGTAGACCGCCGCGCGCCCGACGAAGAAGCCGGGCTGGAGCCAGAACGCCTTGCTGCCGGTCAGCGCGCCGTGCATGCCCTCCGCCATCTCTCCACCGACCTGTCCGGCCGCCCCTTCGGAGAGCGGCGCGGCCCAGGAGTAGAGCTTGCCGAGGCCGACGAGCACCGGCACGAACAGGACCAGGAAGAGCGGCAGCGTCCCCATGACGTGCTCGGCCAGGCGGCGGACGGCGACGCTCCAGCCGGCACGGGTGACGAACTGGAGCAGGACGAAGACCAGCCCGCCCAGGGCCAGCGTCAGGAAGAACAGGTAGGCGGTCAGGTACGACGAGTAGAACCGGGGGCCGCCCAGGGCCCAGGCCGCGGCCAGGGCGACGGCGCCGACCACGGCGGAGACGATCGAGAGCTTGGCGAGCGGGTGCCCTGCGGGCAACGACATCTGGCGCACGTCGACGCCGATCCGGTCGTGGCCCGTCGAGCCGGCCGCGCTCATGCCGCGCCCTCCGGTGCCGGCTCCACCAACTCCACCAGCTCCACCAACTCCACATGCCGGGCGCCCAGGTCGGACAGCAGGGCCGGCGTCCGCTGGCGGTCGAACAGGGGGTCGGACGCCTCGATCGACAGGAAGAAGGCGTCGTCGCCCATGCGCTCGAAGCGGGTCGACTCGAACAGCGGGTGGTGGTGCCGGGGCAGCCGGGCCATGGCCAGGAACCCGAAGACCGCCCCCAGCGCCCCGCCCAGCACACCGCACTCGAACATGATCGGCACGAAGGCCGGCCAACTGAAGAACGGTTTGCCGCTGATCACCAGCGGATAGGCGTCCGTGCTCACCCACCACTGGAGCAGCATGCCGGCCGCCGCGCCGCCGAGGCCCAGCACCAGCACGAACCAGGGCACCGGCGAGCGCCGCAACCGCATGGCCCGCTCGATGCCGTGGACCGGGAACGGGCTGTGGGCGTCGAAGCTCTCGTAGCCGGCCTCGCGCACCCCGGCGGCCGCCTCGAGCAGGCCGCCCGGCGTGGTGAACTCCCCCAGGGCGCCCCACACCGGAGCCCGGTCGCCGTCCCATGCCGAAGGAGCCGACGAGGCCGGCGAGATGGGGGCGCCGCCGCGCGGATCACTCATGGTGGCCTCCGTGGGCCTGGGGCAGCACGCCCTTGAGCTCGGACATGGCGACCATCGGCACGAAGCGGACGAACAGGGTGAACATGGTGAAGAACAGGCCGAAGCTGCCGATCAGCGTCGCCACGTCCCAGAAGGTGGGCGTGAAGTAGTCCCATGACGACGGCAGGAAGTCCCGGTGGAGCGACGTCACGACGATGACGAAGCGCTCGAACCACATGCCGATGTTGACGAAGATCGACACCGCGAACAGCACCGGGATCGAGGTGCGCGCCTTCTTGAACCAGAACACCTGCGGCGAGAGGACGTTGCAGGAGATCATGATCCAGTAGGCCCAGGCGTAGGGGCCGCCGGAGCGGTTCAGGAAGGTGAACATCTCGAACTGGTTACCCGAGAACCAGGCGACGAAGAACTCGGTGCCGTAGGCCAGCCCGACGATCGAGCCCATGGCCAGGATCAGCCGCGCCATGCGCTCGAAGTGGAGCATGGTGATGATGTGCTCCAGCTTGAACACCACCCGGCAGATCACCATCAGTGTGACCACCATGGCCATGCCCGAGAAGATCGCGCCGGCGACGAAGTACGGCGGAAAGATCGTCGTGTGCCAGCCGGGGAGCTGGGCGACCGCGAAGTCGAACGAGACCACCGAGTGGACCGACAGCACCAGCGGCGTGGCGAGCCCGGCGAGCAGCAGGTAGGCCCGCTCGTAGTGGAGCCAGTGGCGGGCCGAGCCGCGCCAACCGAGGGCGAACAGGCCGTAGACCACCTGCCGGACCTTGGTCTTCGACCGGTCGCGCATGGTCGCGAGGTCCGGCACCAGCCCCAGGTACCAGAAGATCAGCGACACCAGGCCGTAGATCGAGACCGCGAAGACGTCCCACATCAGCGGGCTGCGGAACTGCGGCCAGACCGACATCTGGTTGGGCACCGGGAACATCCAGTAGTCGACCCACGGCCGGCCGGTGTGGATGCCGGGGAAGACCAGGGCGCACATGACGGCGAACAGCGTCATCGCCTCCGCCGCCCGGTTGATCGAGGTGCGCCAGCGCTGGCGGAAAAGGAAGAGCACCGCCGAGATCAGGGTGCCCGCGTGGCCGATGCCGACCCAGAAGACGAAGTTGACGATCGGCCAGCCCCAGGCGACCGGGACGTTGTTGCCCCAGACGCCGACCCCTTCCCACAGCAGCCAGCCGATCGACACGCCGAACAGCCCCAGCATCGAGAGGGAAATCGCCAGGACGACGTACCAGCCGATCGGCGGCGTCCACTCGACAGGGCGAGCAACCGCCTCCGTGACCCCGTGGAACCCTGGGTCACCGGTGACCAGCAGCGGGCGGACTTCTACCGGATCGACGTCCGGGATGACACCCGCCCGAGCAATGCGCGGGGCCTCTGAGACAGACATGAGTTTGGACGACGGTATAGCACCCCGATCGAATGGGCGTCAACCGCCATTCCCCTCCCGCCGGGCGGGCTCACACTACCCGTTCGGGCGGCGGAATCCGACGTAAACCCTCAGGGCACGGCGGCTTCGAGAGCGAGGCGGGCGGCGCGCTCGCCGCTGGCGATGCAGTCCGGAACCCCGAGGCCGCGGTAGGCACATCCGGCCAAGAAGAGCCCCGGCGGGGTGGTGCGTTCGAGCGCGTCGACCCGTTCCAAGTGACCGACCCGGTACTGGGGATTGGCCGCCTGGAAGCGGTGGACCCGGGCGGCGACCGGTGCCGCCGTTACCCCGAGCAGCCGGGCGAGCTCGTCGTGGACCAGAGCTTTCAGCTCGTCATCCGCGAGACCGCCCGGTTCGGCCGCGCCGCCCGCGAACCCGCCGCCGACGAACGCCCGCAGCAGCACGTGACCCTCCGGTGCCCGCCCGGGGAACTTCTCCGACGCGAACGTGCAGGCGCTCACCCGGCACGGCTCGCCCCGGGGCACCAGGAACCCCATGCCGCGCAGGGGGCGCGGGAAGGCGTCGCGGGGGTAGCCGAGGGAGACCGTCGCCGACGAGACGTGGGGGATCGCCGAGAGGCCCGCGGCCAGGCGCGGATCGAGGGTGCCGACGAGGGCGGCGACCGCCGCCGGAGGCGCCGCCAGGACCACCGCGTCCGCACCCAGGGCGTCGCCCTCCTCCAGGCGCACGGTCCAGCCGCCGCCGGGGCGGGGCTCGAGAGCCTGGACGCCGCGACCGGACCGGAGCGCCACTCCTGCCCGCTCCAGGGCGGCCACCAGGGCGTCGATCAGCTCCCCCATGCCGCCCGCGAGGCTCACCCGCGCCGCCGCCGTATCGGGGGCCGGCGGGCCGCCGCCGGGGTCCCGGTCCCCGCCCGGCGGACCGACCGAGCCCGCGGAGCCCACCGACCTGGCCGCGGGCCGGTAGCCGTGGCGGCGCACGGCGAGCAGCAGGCTCCGGTGCCGCTCCTCCATCCTCGCCAGGTGGGGGAAGGCCGCCGCCACCGAAAGCTCCTCCGGGTCGGTCGAGTGGATGCCGGCCAGGAGCGGGCCGGCGAGGCGCTCGAGGTACTCGGCCCCGAACCGGCGACGGATCAGAGAGGCGACGCTCTCGTCCGCCCCCTCCCCAGAGAACGAGACCGGACCGCGCCCGGGCAACACCAGGTCGAGCCCCACTCGGAGCTTGCCGCGGAGCGAGAGCAGGGGCGAGCGCGCCAGCGGCCCGGCGCGGGTCGGGACGACCAGGGAGAGCCCCGCCGGCAGGGGCACCAGCCGGCCGCCGCGGACCACGTAGACCGACGCCCCGCCGCGATCGCCGCGGCTGACCCCCGAGCGCGACCCGGTGTCGTCCGGCGAGGCCGCGCCGGTGGGGATCAGCGAGTCGCCGAGACCCAGCTCGCGGACGAGGCCGACACCGCGCGGCTTGCGGCTGGCGAAAGAGTCCGCCCCGCCGTCGATCAGGAATCCCCCGATCCGTTCGGTGACGATCTTGCCGCCGAAGCGCGGCGCTCCCTCGACCAGGGTGACCTCGAGGGCGGACGCACCCGGTTCAGACACGCCTGGCCGGGGCCCGCCCCGCGATCCGGCACCGTCCGGGCAGTCCCGGGCGAGCCTCCAGGCGGCGGCGAGGCCGGCGATTCCGCCCCCGACGACCACGATGTGTGGCATGAGGACGCGAGTCTACACGGCGAGCCGCCGGGTCGAGCGGCCCATCCCGCGACCCTTCGGCGGTCACCCGCCGTCAGCCCCCTCTCGCGACGGCGGTCGCCACCAGGTCGGCCAGGGCGTCGATGAAGCGGGGCGAGGTGTTGAGCGACTCGGTGCGCGCGAAGTCCAGCCCCAGCGCCGCGGCGTGGCTCCGCGCCTCGAGATCGAGGTCGAAGAGGACCTCCACGTGATCGGAGACGAAGCCGATCGGCACCGCCAGGACGCGCCGGCGGCCGGCGGCGGCGAGCTCGTCCAGCACCTCGTCGATCGGCGGCCCGAGCCACGGCACCGGCCGCGCACCGGCGCTCTGGTAGCAGAGGCGCCAGGGGAAGGGGCGTTCACCCTCGGGCATCGCGAGCCGCTCCGCCACCCGCGCCGCCACGAGCCGGGCTGTCGCCGCGAGCTGCTCCGGATACGGGTCGCCGTCGGCCAGGATCGAGGCCGGCAGGCTGTGGGCGGTGAACAGCACCTCGAGCCCCTCGGTTCCCGCGCCTTCGGTCGACCACCGCCCCAGCGCCGAGAGCACACGGTCCGCCAAGGCGTCGAGAAAGAGCGGGTGGTCGTGAAAGCCCAAGACCCGGTGGACCGCGTCGAACGGCTCGGCGGATTGTCCCCGATTCAGATCCCGGAGCGACCGGTCGAGGACGTCGACGTAGGCGCCGACCGACATCCGGGAGACGTGGGGGGCGAGGGGGATCGCCACCAGGGTGCGGCAGCCGCCCGCGGCGAGCTTTACCAACGCCTCGGCGATCCACGGTCGCCAATGGCGCATGCCGACCGCGACCCGTGCCGCCCCTGCCGCCCGATCCGACGGGTCCGGCCCGGCGGCCCAGGCGAGCCGTGCCTGGAGCGCGCTCGCCTGCGCCCGGGTCACTCCCAGGAGCGGCGAGCCGCCGCCGATCGCCCGGTAGCGCCCGGCGACCTCGTCGACCAGCTCGGCCGGTGTCGCGCGACCGCCGCGCACGTCGAGGAGAAACGGCGCCACGTCCTCCACCCGGTCGGGGGCACCGTAGGCCATGAGCAAGACCCCGACCGGTCCGCCCGATCCGATCCCTCCATCTCGAATCGCCCGCCCGCGGGCCGTCCCAGCCCGCTCTCCGGGAGAGCCGGCCATCAGAACCAGGGTGCCCTGACCTGGTCGGCCCGGTCTAGACGGTCGAGCCGGTCGAGCCGGTCGGCCCGGCCGGGCCCGCCTGTCCCGCCCCCGTCGCCTGCGCCGGCCGCCCTCGCCGCTCCGCCGGCCGCCCGTGGCAGGTGGAGCCCGGTCAGCACCGGCGTGTCGAGGGCTGTGAACCGCCGCGCCTCGGTCGCCCGGAGCGCGTAGACCAGATCCGAGAAGCCGGCCAGATCCTCCGTCTCGTAGACCACCACGAACTCCTGGTCCTGGAGGCCGAAGCTGTAGAGCAGCAACTGGCGCACCCCCTCGAACTGGCGCCCGATGCGGATGTGGTCGCTCATCATCTCCTTGCGGTCGTCGGGGGAGCACAGGTACCACTGGGCGGTCTTGGAGAACGGGTAGACGATCAGGTGGCGCGACCGGACGCCGCCGACCGCGTCGATCTCCCGCGACGAGCCGCCACGGCCGGTGTACGGCGACGGACGGGTCAGCCCCCAGAAGGTGTGGATCGGCACCAGGGCCGGCCGCCGCCGGGCGACCGCCCGGGCGAAGCGCGCGAAGAAGCGCCCCGGAGCCGCCGGATCGGCCGCCGGCAGCGCCGTCCAGAGGAGCAGGTCCGCGTCCGCGCGGCTCGGGTAGAGCTGGTAGAGCTCGACCCGGCCGGGCGCCGCGCCGCCGGGGCCATCACCCCCCGCACCCTCGGGCCGGGCGTCGCGCACCAGGCCGTCCACCAGCTCGCGCCGCTCGTGGGCGCCCAGCTCCCAGAACGGATCGCCGAGCCGGAACGTGGCGAACTGGCTGAGCACCCGCCCAGGCGCCGTTTCCGCCCTGTCCGCCGTTTCTGTCACCGGCTCCTCTCGCCCCCTGTCGTCCGCCATCCTGCTCGCCTCCTCCTTGGATCGAGTTGGATCGGGTTGGATCGGGCATCGTAGCAGGTGATCCCGAAGCGACGATCGAGACGGCCAGCGCACTCGATGCACCAAAATCACCAAATGGTGCAACATCGCCCGATGAAGCGCGCGACCATCACCCTGTCCGACGAGCTCGAGGCCTACCTCACCTGCCAGGATGCGCCGCCGAGCCTGACGGCCATCGTCCAGGCCGCCCTGCACCGCTATCTCGAGACCAAAGCGTTGCCCACCGGCCGCGGAGCCGACGCTCCCCCGCCGCCTGTCGGCGAGCGAGGTGGACACCCTGGCGGAGGACCTGGAAGCGGGTCGCCGAGATCTGGAGCAGGCCGCACGCTCCGCCGATCACGATCCCTGGTCCGAGGCGCCCGGAGCCAGCCGGCCCGACGATCCCGCGAGGCCACCCGGCGGGAGTCGCTGACGTGGCGGCCCTGATCGACACCAGCGTCCTGATCGAGCACGAGCGCCGAAGGCTCGACCTGGAGCCCCACGTCTTCGCACGGGGAGACGAGCAGACCCTGCTCTCGGTGGTCACCGCCAGCGAGCTGCTCCACGGCGTCCACCGGGCTCGCGACGCCCCGACGCGCACCCGTCGCTCCGCCTGGGTCGAGGGAGTGCTCGAGCGCTTCGTCGTGCTGCCGATCGACTTCCCGACCGCGCGAGCGCACGCGGGGCTGTGGGCCGATCTCGCCAGCCGGGGCAAGATCATCGGACCCAACGACCTGTGGCTTGCCGCCACCGCCCTGGCCCACGGCCTCACCCTGGTCACCGCGAACGGCCGGGAGCTCGACCGGGTGCCCGGGCTGGACGTGGAGGTCTGGTAGCGGGGCCCAGGGCGGTGGGCCCGGCGTCACCGCCCGACGTCGCCGCCCCGTGGGAACCGGGCCTCGATCCAGTCGCCGATGATCGTCAGCACCTCGGGTGAGATCGTCTCCTCGATCTGGCCGTACTCCTCGACCGCGCCGGTGCCGGCGTGCTGGAACAGGTGGTTGAGACCCGGCATGATGCGGATCGACACGTCCTGGTCTCCGGCCTCCTGGAGCGCCGTCCGCAGCGCCTGGGAGTTGACGTCCGCATCCACCTGGATGTCCTTGGTACCGAACAGGGCGAGCACGGGAACCTTGATGGTCCGGAGGTAGACGGCGGGGTTCTCGCGCATCAGGGAGCGGAACCAGGCCGAGATGCCGATCTGGATCGACTGGTCGATCGTGCCGTCGTCGAGGCCGAGGGCCGCGCGCTCCTGCTCGGAGAAGCTCGCCCGGCGGGCGTCGGCCCGCTGCCGGAGCTGCTTCGCCAGGTCGTCGCTCGGGATCGACGGGTCGGCGATCAGCGCCAGGTTCTTCTCCTGGGCGGCCATCGCCTGGTCGATCAGGGCCGGATCGATCCCCTTCTGGGTCATGATGTCCCGACCTTGCCGCATCAGCAGCGAGCGCAGCGGCTCGCCCGGCGGCGCCAGCAGGACGAGGAAGTCGACGGCGGAGCTCTCCGCCGCCAGCTTCGGACCGGTCAGCCCGCCCTCGCTGTGGCCGAGGATGCCGATCGCCTTCGGGTCGATCTTCGGCTGGGTGGCCAGGAAGGCGAGCGCCGCCGCCGCGTCGCCGGCGAAGTCGCCCACGGTCGATCCCATGTGGTCCCCGCCGGAGGCACCGGCCCCGCGGTCGTCGTAGCGCAGCGACGCGATCCCCCGGCGGGCCAGGGCGTCGGCGATGACCAGGAAGGGGCGGTGCCCCATCAGGGCCTCGTCCCGGTCCTGGGCTCCGGACCCGGTGATGAAGACCACGGCCGGGAACGGCCCCGCCCCGGCCGGGGTCAGCACCGTGCCGGCCAGCTCGATGCCTGCCGCCTCGTTCGGGAACGTCACGTCGCGGCTGTCGTAGGGAAACGGTGCCTTGGGCGTCTGCGGCCGCTCGAGGGCGAACGCCTCGGCGGTGCGGTAGAAGGTGAGCGGGATGCTGCGGCCGCCCTGGGACCAGGTCCCTTCGACCGCGCTCCCGTCGTCGTTCATGCTCCCTTCGTAGGAACCCTTGATCTGGTCGATGGCGAAGCGGAGCGTGCCGCCCTCGAAGGTGATCGTGTCCACCGGCAGGGTCGCCCCCTGGTCCAGGCTGTCGAAGACCGCCGTCAGCCCACCGCCCTCGGCGGACTTCACGTGCAGCGCCAGGCGCAGGGTGACGCCGACGTCGAGGGCGCCCTTCCACTCCCCCACCATGCCGGTTCCCGGAACGGCGTCGGCGGCCGCGGCAGACTTGGCCGGCTCCTCCTTGCCGCTCGCCCGGTGGAGCGAGAACTCGAGCGACTGCCCGCCCTGGTGGAAGGTCCCGGCGATGGAGCTCCCGGCCTCGTCGAGCGTGCCGTCGAACGTCGGGGTCCCCGGCACTCCGCTCATCTCGAAGTGGACCCGCCCACCGTCGACCCCGACGGCCGACAGCGGAAACCCGTGGAGACCCTGGGCGCGGATGTCGATCGACCCGGTCCAGCCGGCGCCATCACCGGAGTCGCTGCCGGAGCTCAAGGTGACGTCGATGGCGAGCTCGCCGTTGGGGAGCTTGATGGCGCCGCTCCACCGACCGCTCGGGTCGGCGGCAGAGGGTGTGGCGGCGGGTGCGGCAGCAGAGTCGGACGATCCGGCTTGCTGGTCCTGGGTCATGTGCCCATCTGCACGAGCCGCGTGGACAGGCAGCGCCAGGGCGGCGAGGAGTGAAAGGGTCAACAGGCGTTTCATGGTGTCCTCTCTTGGCGGCTCCTGGTGCGGGCGAGCCGGATTGTTCGGTCGTTCGGTGAGTCCGTCCACCGTCCTTGTCATTTAGTCAAGTTCACTTGACTTGCAGAGAGTACGCCGAAGGATTGTGAATGTCAAGCGTCATTGACAAATCGATCCACTGATCGCCAGGCGGGAGCCGTCGTCACGCACCGGTTCCTGATGGTCCTACGCGGGGAAGGGCGACGACATTCGCCGCAGGAGGAGCGTTCTGCCCCGAGACTTCGCGGCGGACAGGAGATGGATCGGGGCACCCGGGGAGAGGCGCCCCGGTCGCTCAGCCGGGCGGGTTCCCGGCGGCCGGGAGCCGCCCCAGGTAGAGCTCGGTGTCGTACTCGATGCGGACCTGCCCGTCGGCCTGATGGGCGTCGAAGATCTCGCGCAGGGCGGCGAGCATCGGCTCGTGGTCCGGGTGCCCCGGGCCCGGAATGTAAGAGGAGGAGAGGAGCCGCCCGCGCAGGCCCGCGAAGTCGAGGCGCTGCTCGTTGGGGAAGAGCTGGCTCGCGTAGGGGCCGCGGAAGAAACCCGCGAAGTCGTCCGGGCCGAGCTGGGCATGGTCGACCCGCTCGTAGTCGGTGCCGAAGCGCCGGAGGAGCGCCTCGTAGTCACGGAGGAACGGCGTCGAGTCGGTGAGCCGCCGGTTCCAGAAGAGGGCGACCCTGCCGCCGGGGCGCAGAATCCGCAAGGCCTCGTCTCGGAAGCGCTCCCGGTCGAACCAGTGGAACGCCTGGCCGGCGGCGACCAGGTCGATGCTCCCGGCGTCGAGGGTCGTGTCCTCCGCCGTGCCGTCGACGCTCCGGAACCGCTCGAGGGTGCCGAGGAGCTCCTCCGCGGCGTGGCGCATGGCGTCGTTGGGCTCGACGCCGATGACGGTGGCGCCCGACCGGAGCAGAGCCTTCGACGAGATTCCCGTCCCGGAGCCCACGTCGGCGACCGCGAGCCCCGCCCCCAGCCCCGCCTCCGTCTCCAGGGCGCGGAGCAGCGCCTTCGGGTACCCCGGCCGGTAGCGGACGTAGTCGGCGACCCGGTCGGAGAACCGCCGGGTCGAGCTCGCCGGATCGGTGACGCCTTCGCCCTCCGCCGCCGTCAAACCAGCACTCCCCGCCTGGCCTGCCAGATGGCATAGAGGAAGAGGAGGATCGCGATCAACCAGATGACTGCCGTGAAGCCCGCCGCACCCGAGCCCATGATCTCGGCGCCATCGGTCAGGACGAAGTTGTGGATCGTCGTCACCAGCAGGCCGACCAGGGCCAGCCCGAACAGCCAGGCCGACCAGCGGCGCCGCAGGAGCAGGCCGATCGAGGCCAGCAGACTGCCCCAGACGGCGATCGCCCAGGCGGAGATCACCCAGGCCGGGAAACCGTAGAAGTAGTCGAGCTGCGCCTCGGAGAACTGGCTCATGTAGAAGTCGAGCCGCATCTCCGTCGCCAGGTAGTCGAACGCTCCGACCGCGTTCCACAGCACGGCCAGGATGCCGACGATCCAGAGGTGGATCGGCGTGCGAGCCCGGCCCGCGGGGCGCCCCATCGTGCTTTCGCTCATGGTTGCCTCCCTGTCAGGTTGTCGAGGGTCTGATCGTCTGAACGCTACCACGGCCCGGACGAGTCGAGTGCCCCGGGGCGCCGGACTGGACGGACCGGATGAGCGGGGGTAGGGTTCGGCACCATGGTCAGACCCTTCCGTTCGCTGCCGTCGTGGGCCCTGCCGGCCCTCGCCTCGTGTGCCCTCCTCGCGCTCACCGCCCACGTCCGGGCGGCCGACGGGCTGCCGGTCGACCCGGTCGCCGCCGCGGCGGTCGCCGAGCAAGGGGAGGCGACCGAACCGACGCCGGACCGACCAGCCGGCCAGCCGGACGCCCAGGCGCCCGGAGCCGGCCTGCGTTTCCGCGACGTCGCCGAGGAGCTGGGCATCGACTTCCGCTACACCTTCGGCGACTTCGCCTACGACAACATCCTGGAGTCGAGCGGCTCCGGCGCCACCTGGTTCGATGCCGACGGCGACCACGACCTGGACCTCTACCTGCTCAACGGCGCCTACCTCGAGGGGGTGAGCGACCCCAAGGGCCGCGCGGTCGAGGGTGCCACCAACCACCTCTACTGCAACGACGGCGGCCGGTTCCACGACTGCACCGCCAGCTCCGGCCTCGGCGACCCGGCCTGGAGCATGGCCGCCGCCGCCGCGGACTTCGACGGCGACGGCGACACCGACCTGTTCGTCGCCGAGTACGGCCCGAACCGGCTGTACCTCAACCGCGGGGACGGCACCTTCGAAGACGTGGCGCCGGAGCTCGGCCTGACCGGTCCGGCGACGCTCCACGGGTACACCAAGTGGAGCGCCGGGGCGAGCTGGTTCGACGCCGACGGCGACGGCGACCTGGACCTGATGGTGTGCAACTTCCTGGCGTTCGACCCCCACCTGCTGGTTCCCGGACGGCCGTGGGAGATGCCGGAGCCGTCGGTCTACGCGGGGCAGGCGAGCCAGTTGTATTTGCAGGATGGACCAGCCAGCAATGGCAGAGATTCGGGCAGAGGCCCTGGGGGGAACCAGGCCCTCTTCCGCGACGCCACGGCGGAGGCGGGGCTGCTGCGGCCGGACTCGAAGTGCATGGGGCTGACCGTCTTCGACGTCGACGGCGACGGCCGCCCCGACATCTTCCAGGGCAACGACCACCAGGAGAACTTCCTGTTCCACGCCACCGGCGGGGCGGCCCCTTCGGAGCGGAAGGGGAAGGCGCCAACCTACGCGGAGGTCGGGCTGGCGGCAGGGGTGGCGGTCAACGACGCCGGCCTCCCCACCGGCTCCATGCACGGCACACCCGGGGACGTGGACGGCGACGGCCGGATCGACCTGCTGGTGACCGACCTGCGCCACGGCAGCCTCTACCGCCACACCGGCCCGCTGCTGTTCGAGGACGTCACCCGGACCAGCGGCGTCGGCGCCCTGCTCGACGGGCTCGGCCAGTGGGGCGCCGGCCTCCAGGACTTCGACCTGGACGGCGATCTCGACCTGTTCACCACCGACGGCGTCGCCCCGATCCTGGTGCCCCAGCCGCCGATGCTGGCGGTCAACGACGGCGCCGGCCACTTCCGCGACGCCCGGGCGGGCGCCGGCCCCTACTTCGAAGGTCTACGCTCCGGGCGGGGCGCCGCGTTCGCCGACTTCGACGACGACGGCGACATCGACATCGTGGTCAATCACGTCGACCACCAGGCCCATGTCGCCCTGCTGCGCAACGACACGCCGCGCGATCCCGACAGGAGCCACTGGGTCGGGTTCCGGCTGATCGGCGACCATCCGCGGGAGGCCTTCGGAGCCCGGGTCGAGATCGATGCCGGCGGGCGGGTTCTGGTGCGCATCCACCAGCCGCAGACGAGCTACCTCTCCGGCAACGATCCGCGGGTTCACTTCGGCCTCGGGGCGCTCGCGGTCGTGCCGCGCCTCACGGTCCGCTGGCCCTCCGGCCTGGTGCAGAGCTGGACCGGCCTCGCGGCCGACCGCTACTGGACGCTCGAGGAAGGGGTGGCGGAAGCCCGCTAGGAGTCTGTGCTGGTGGGCCAGTCGTAGGGCCGGGTCTCGTCGATCTTGCCCTGCTCGACCTGCTCCTGGTGCTCGGCGCAGAAGCGCGCGGCAGGGACCGACTCCAGGCGGGCGAAGGCGATCGGCTCGCCGCAGTAGAAGCAGAGCCCATAGGAGCCCTTGCCGAGGCGGCCGAGCGCCTCCTCGACCCGCAGCAGCTCCTGGCGCTCCTCCTCGCGGGCGGCGAAGAGCTCCTCCTTGTCCCAACTCTCTTCGGCCCGGTCCACCATGTCTTCGGCCTCGCCGAACGAGATCTCCCCTTCCCGCTCGTCGGTCTCCTCGTAGCGCTCCAGCAGGCGCCGGCGCTCGGTCTCGAGGCGGCCGCGCAGGGTCTCGATCTGTCGTTCGCTGAGATGCCGGGTGGAGTGATGCTCGCTCATGGTCGGTTCCTTCGCGGTCTGGTGCCGTCCCCCTCGAGCGATTGTAGGCCCGTTGCCCGCGCGACGCCATCCGGAAAGGCCCGCGGCGTAGCCCGGAGGCCGGGCGCGGCGCGCGGGCCGGTCCCAGGCTCGGGCCCGAAGCGCGGCTCAGGGCTCGGCGCAGGCGGCGATCCGGTCGGGAAGCGCCGCCAGGAACGGCCCCAGGTCGTCGGCGTCCGGAAGGGTGACGCGGAGCTTGCCGCCGGACAGCCGCTCCACGTCGCCGTCGCCGGTCATCGCGAGGGGCACCTCCAACGCCTCGCGGTCGATCTCGAGCTCGTCGGTCACCTCGAAGAGCTGTTGCATCGCCTTCTGGTCGAGCAGTCGCATGGTCGGCCGCCAGCTTATCCCGGACGAGGTGTCCCCGCGCGCCAGCCCTAAGTTTCTGCGCGCGGCCGTTGGAGGACGACCAGCCCGACCAGGCCGACGAACCCGCCGGTGAGCACGAGATAGCCGAGGGTCAGGAGCAGGCCGGAGAGCAGCAGGTCCCGCCGCCCCCAGCAGCTCTCGATCTGCGCCGGGTCGAGGCTGAGCCGCTTGATGCACTCGCTGGCGTTGTCGCGCAGCCCCTCGTCTACACAAGCGCACTCCGGCTCCATCGTCCAGCCGATCAGCACGGGCTGGACGCCGCGACCGGTCTCCACGCGGACCACGAACAGGAGGTAGAGCACGACGAAGAGCGCCAGCCCGCCGAGCAGCACCACGAACAGGGCCAGGAACCGTCGCCGGAGCCTCCCCGGCTCGATCCACTCCTCGGAGTAGAACTGGACGGCGACCACCACGAGCCCGACCAGGAAGCCGGCGAACGGGGTGAACATCTCCTGCATGTTGCTTGGGAAAAGGCTCGGCAGGGCACGGAAGAGGGGAACCTCCAGGTTGCCGAGAAACGGCGCCATGCCGACCGCCGCCCCGACGCCGAAACCGACCACGTAGCGCACGAGGCGGCGGGTCACCGGGGTCGGTGCCTGGATCTGCTCGCGTCGGGTCGGCTGGTCGCTCATGAGATGGCTCCGAGGGTCGGACGGTCGGGGACGGCTCAGGGACAGGGCTCCGCCTGTCCATCGAGGCGGGCGCAGTTGCCCTGGGCCAGGTCGCAGTCGAAGATCGGCTTCGGGTCGTCGACCAGGTCGAGGGGGCACGGCGGATCGTCGGAGCCTGTCGCCGGCTCGCAGCTCACCGGCCCGGTGCCGTCGGCACCCTGGACACGGAAGGAGTAGAGGCCGAGATACCGGTGGAGGAGCAGGGCTCCGCGCACGGTCTCCTTGCGGCAACCTTGGGCGCCCAGGAACGGGCAGAGCTCCAGGGTGGCCGTGACGGGCCGGATCCGGACGCAGACGGCGACCCGTAGCCGGTCCTCCTTCGACCGGGTGAAGATGTCGGCGATCGACGAGAAGAAGGTGTCGAGCAGCCCGTCCGCTTGGGCCCTGGGAGCCGTCGCGCCGGCGGTGGGCCCCTGCTCCTGGGCAACGATCGGGGCAGACCTCGGGGCAATCGGCGCAGGTGCGACCCGGTCCACGGCGGGCACGACTCCGGGCCGGCCGGCCGTGCGGCTCGGATCGACCCGCTCGAACCGCCGGGCCGCCGACGTGCTGGAGGCGCCGCCGGGGCACGAGAGCTGCTCGCGCACCCGGTCGGTCCGACGCTCGAAGTAGTCCTGGAGCGGCGCGAGCTCCGCCGCCCCGCCGGCGTCGGCGATCGCCCGGGTGAGCCGCGCCTCGGCCTCCACCAGCAGGCTTTCGACATCATGACGTCGGTACGAGGGCACGCCGCCGGGACCCGTGACCACCACGAGGCTTCGCCGCCGCGCCTTCAGGGCATCGAGCACGTCGCGCAGGCGGGGTGCCAGCCGACGGGCGAGCTCCCGGGCA
Organism: uncultured Acidobacteriota bacterium; assembly: GCA_963843755.1. Taxonomy (GTDB): domain Bacteria; phylum Acidobacteriota; class Thermoanaerobaculia; order Multivoradales; family DATKCC01; genus CAWJLS01. The sequence continues at coordinate 103,167 of CAWJLS010000002.1, read as the reverse complement.
CGCTCCGGCGACGCGTCGGAGGGCCCTGCCCCCTGGGCATCGCGCGGACCGACCGCCGGCCCTGATCCCGAAGGGAGCCCCGGCCCGGGTCTGGGGCCCGACCCGCCGTCGGAGGCCTTCGTACCTTGCGGGCCCGGACCGCCGGCTCCCGGCCGCGGGCGCTCCCCTCCCGGCCGTCCCGCTCTCCCGCCGCCGAACAGGCGCACCACCTTGAGCAGCAGGGTGCGGTCGTCGCCGAAGGTGCTCTCCGCACGGGCGAAGAGATGCCGGCCGAGCCGTGCGTCGACCCCGGCGACGCCGTCGGTCGTGTCGGCCTCGACGTGGTGATCGGTATCGAGCACGATCGGCACCATGGGGTTGTCGCCGAGCCCCACGAGGGTGGTGGTCGTGGTCAGATCGGCGTCGTAGGACACCCGCCGGACGCCGAGGTACGGGGCGATGCGCCCGCCGAAGAGGGAGCGGCCGAGGCGGACGCTGGCGCTCCGCTGTTCGGTGTCCAGCTCACCGTCGGTGGGCGAGCCGCCACCGGACAGGCGCGAAAAGCTGTCGTCGAGGGAGCCGTTCAGCTCCACGGACGGGATCTTCAGGAAGCGCGCTCTCCCTTCGACGAACCAGCTCTGTCGGGCCCCCAACCCGGCGGCCAGGCCGAGACTGGCACCGTAGTAGCTCCCGTCGCCGTCGAGCGAGCCGCCGGGGCTCTGCACCGTGTAGAGGTCCCCGTCCTGATTCGCCCCCGGCGTCATCTCGGAGGGAAACCGGGTGGTGACGGTCGCCCCCGCATTGCCGCCTTCGAGCACCGTGAAGAGGTACGCCCGGCCCAGGCCCAGCCGGAACGAACCGAGGGAGATCGGGACCTGGACGCCGGTTCGGTGGAGCTCGAGGTCCAGGTTCAGGTTCAGGTCCAGGTCGAGTTGGGCTCCCGGGACCAGATCGTCCTCGACCGTGACGAACTGGGCTCTGACCTGCTGGACGCCGCCTGGTGCGGCGATGTCGTCCGTCTCGCTCCTCAGGGCGTCGAGCCCGAGACCCCAGCGGGCTCCCGCCGCTCCCGGGACCTCCAGAGCCCAGGCCGGGGGACCCGTCGAGGGAGAGGCCGGGCGGGCGAGGGCCGACCGGGGGACCGCTCCGGCCGGGAGGAAGACGGCGAGCACACCGGCGACGCGCACCGCGCCGCGGAGGCCCTGGCGCCATCGCCGGCCGTCTCCAGGCTCTCCGGAACTTGTCCACCCCACCGCACTCGTCCCGGTCTCGCACCTTTCTGTGCAGCTCATCGGATACCTCACTCTAGCGTCTCGTCTTTTCGTATACAAGCGTTCGTCACGTTGAAAAGAAACGCACCGGGAGGCCGAAACTTCTCTTCTCCCCTCTCGTCTCCGCACCCTGGACCTCCCCCGACACTTCCTATAGAGTCTCCATGGAGTTGTTCAAGGGAATGTCTCAACCCTCCTGACTGGAGAGAGCCATGGTTCCGCTGATGAAGGGGACGCTCGACATCCTGGTGCTCAAGGCGTTGAGCTGGACGCCGATGCACGGTCTCGAGATCACCGCCTGGCTGGAGGAGCGCTCGGGCGGCGAGCTGAGCTTCGACGACTCGGGCGTCTACCAGGCCCTCTACCGCATGGAGGAGCGCGGCCTGATCGAGGCCGAGTGGGGGGTGAGCGACAACAACCGCCGCGCCCGCTACTACGCGATCACCACGAAAGGGACCGACCACCTGGCCGCCGAGACCCGCCGCCTGCTCCGCTTCGGCGAGCTGGTGACGACGATGCTCACCGCGCCACAGGAGGGCTGACGCCATGAGCCGACCGCCTGCCCGGCACGGTATCCGGCGCCTGATCCGGCCGGACGTCCGCCGCCTGTTCCGGCTGGGAATCCACGACCGGGAGCTGATCGAGCGCGAGATCGACGCGGAGATCGAGGAGCATCTGCGCCGGCGCACCGAGCAGCTCGAGCGCCAGGGGCTGTCGAGCGAGGCGGCACGGGCCGAAGCCCTGCGCCGCTTCGGGTCGGTGGACGAGGCGCGCCGCCGGCTGGTGCGCGCGGCCACCCGCCGGGAGCGGCGCCTCGGGGTGCGCGGCTGGCTGGACGCACTCTCCCTCGACCTCCGGTTCGCCTGGCGCTCGATCCACAAGGAGCGGGGGTTCACCGCCGTCGTCGTCCTGGTGATGGCCCTCGGGATCGGTGCCAACGCGGCGATGTTCGGCGTCCTCGACCGGCTGCTGCTGCGCGGCCCCGAGCACGTCCGCGACGCCGAGCACCTGGCCCGGCTCCGCGCCACGGTCGAGGTCCCCGCCCAAGGCACCGCCAGCGTCGACACCTTCGGCTACGTCACCTACGCGCTGCTGCGGGACCGGGCACGCTCGTTCGAGGGTGTCGCCGCGTACTCGGCCTCCCCGGTGTCGCGGCTCGTCGCCGGCTCGGGCGAGGGCGCCGAAGAGGTGCTGGCGGGCTACGCCACCGCGGACCTGTTCCCGCTCCTCGGAGTGAAAGCCCGCCTGGGACGCTTCTTCGGACCGGAGGACGACCGGGTCGGGGCGCCTCCGGTGGCGGTGCTCGGCTACGGCTGGTGGCAGCGCCGCTTCGGTGGCGACCCGGAGGTGCTCGGCAAGACGGTCGAGCTGGGCGGCGACCTCCGGACGATCGTCGGGGTCGCCCCCAGGGGGTTCACCGGCGTCGGGCTCGGCCGGGTCGACGTCTGGCAGCCGATGGCGCTGCGCAGCGCGGGGATCGTCGACGACTGGCAGACATCGTGGAATGCCCAGTGGCTGCAGGTGGTGGGCCGCCTGGCGCCGGGGGTGACACGCCGGCAGGCGGGCGAGGACGCGACCCGGATCTTCCGTGCCGCCTTCGAGGGCGACGAGGCGCCGTTCGCCCAGGCGCGGCTGTCCGCCGATCCGCTCATCTTCGACGACCAGGGGGAGGTCGCCCCGGAGATCGCGGTCTCCCGCTGGCTGGCCGCCGTGTCGCTGCTGGTGCTGATGATCGCGGTCGCCAACGGTGCCGGCCTGCTGCTCGCCCGCACCATCCGGCGGCGCCACGAGATCGCGGTGCGCCTCGCGCTCGGCATCACCCGCGGCCGGCTGGTCCGGCTGATCGTCGTCGAGAGCCTGATCCTGGCCGGTCTCGCGGGGCTCGCGGCCCTCGGGCTGGTGCCGGCGATCGCCGCACTGGTGCGGACCACGCTGCTACCCGACGTGTCGTGGACCAGCCCGCCGCTCGACGCTCGGGTCGCGCTGGTGGTCGGAGCACTGACCATCGGCACGGGGCTGCTGACCGGGCTGATCCCGGCGCTGCGCTCCGGCGGCCGCGACCTCACCGTCCCCCTGCGGGCCGGCGCGGTCACCGGCGGCCGGCGCGTGCCGCGGCTGCGCACCGTGCTCGCGGTCGCCCAGGCCACCCTGTCGGTCGTCCTGCTGGTGGCGGCCGGCCTGTTCGTCCGCAGCTTCGCCGCCGCCCGCACCGCGGACCTCGGCGTCGAGCCCTACCGGGTGCTGGTGGTCGGCGCGAGCTGGACCCGCTCCGGACAAGGGTGGTCGCTGGGGCCGGTGGAGGACCGCCAGCGCCGGGAGAAGCGCTTCTACGCCGACGCCCTGGAGCGCGCCCGCCGTCTGCCCGGCGTCGACCAGGCGGCGGTCGCCGTGGGCACGCCGTTCCAGATGCGTTTCCAGGTCCGTCTCCGGGTCCAGGGGATTCCGGAGCTTCCCCGCCTGCCGGGCGGCGGACCGTCGATCCAGGCGGTCTCCCCAGGCTACTTCCGCACGGTCGGGCTCGACCTGCTCCAGGGGCGGCGGTTCGAGGATTCCGACCGGCCGGACGGCGAGCACGTGGCGATCGTCAACCAGACCATGGCGGAGACCCTGTGGCCCGGAGCCGACCCCCTGGGGCGCTGCCTGGTCGTCGGCAGCGAGGACGACGCCCCGTGCACCCGCGTGGTGGGCGTGGTCGAGAACGGCAACCGCCTGGCGTTGAAGGAGGAGCGGGCGATGCAGTACTACGTCCCGCTCGGACAGGAGCACGGCTTCGACGGCACCCGCCTGCTCGTCCGGCCGGCCGGTAGGCCCGAGGAGATGATCGAGCCGCTCCGCCGCGCGTTGCTGCCAGTCGACCCGACCGTCTTGTGGCTGGACGTGGAATCGCTCGGCGACACCTTGGCCCCCGAGATCCGCCCCTGGCGCCTCGGCGCCGTCCTGATGGGGACCTTCGGCACCCTGGCGCTGCTGATCTCCTCGATCGGCCTGTACAGCCTGCTCGCCCACATGGTGGCGGCACGGATGCGCGAGATGGGCATCCGCACCGCCCTCGGAGCCCGCCGCGGCCAGGTCCTCGCCCTGGTGGTGCGCTATGGGCTCGGCGTGACCGGCCTCGGGCTGACGCTGGGGATGCTGCTGGCACTGCTCGCCGGACGCGCCATCGGGCCGCTGCTGTTCGAGACCTCGCCGCGGGACCCCCTGGTCTACGGCGCGGTGGCGGCGACCCTCCTGGCCGTCGCCGCGTTCGCCTGCCTCACCCCGGGGCAGCGGGCCGCGCGGGTCGATCCGGCGACCGTCCTGCGGGAGGAGTAGGGCCCCACGCCGTCGCCCCCGGCAGAATGGGACGAAGTGGGGCGGCGTGGGGCGGACTGGGGCGGGGCGCTTGCGGCCTCTTCGACGGTTGAGTAATCTGCGTTTGTCTATATCTTTTTTCCTTTCATCGTCGAAAGGCCTTCGGCCCTCACCTCTCCCGCGGCCCCGCCGAGCGCAGGCGTGCTCCCGGGCTCCGGGGGACGACCCAGGAGCACACGCCATGGAACGCAATCCACTCCGGGAGGGCCGCGCCCCGGCCCTCCGCGGCCGATCGACCGCCGCCCGTTCGCACCTGGCGGCGGTCCTCGCCGCCCTCCTCCTCCTCGCCGGAGCCACCGTGCTCCGGGCCGCCGCCCCGGCCGGCTACTACGGCACCGTGAACACCGCCGACGCGTCGACCCTGCGCCAGACCGTCCACGACGTCATCAAGGACCACATCCGCTACCCCTACTCCTCGTCGACCGAGATCGACACCTGGGACATCCTCGAGCTGGCGGACGAGGACCCGAACGATTCCAGCCGGATCGTCGACGTCTACAAGAACGCCAGCTACGCCAAGGGCGACTCGTCGTACAACCGGGAGCACACCTGGCCCAAGTCCTACGGCTTCCCGGTGGACGGCCCGGACAACTTCCCGTACACCGACTGCCACCACATCTTCCTCTCCGACGCCGCCTACAACGCCGAGCGGAGCAACAAGCCGTTCCGCTACTGCCTGACCGGCTGCGCCGAGTGGATCACCGACGTCAACGACGGGCGCGGCGGCGGCTCCGGCGTCTACCCGGGCAACTCCGACTGGACCGAGGGCTCCTACTCGACGGGCACCTGGGAGGCCTGGGACGGACGCAAGGGCGACGTCGCCCGGGCGATCCTCTACATGGACGTCCGCTACGAGGGCGGCGTCAACGGGATCACCGGCACTCCGGAGCCCGACCTGCGCCTGACCGACGACGACGCGCTGATCGACAGCTACCGCACCGGCAGCAACGAGCCGGTGGCCTACATGGGCATCCTCTCGGACCTTCTCCAGTGGAGCCAGGAGGACCCGGTCGACGCGCGGGAGATGCACCGCAACGACGTCGTCTACTCGTTCCAGGGCAACCGCAACCCGTTCATCGACCACCCCGAGTGGGTCGCCTGCATCTACCAGAACATCTGCTCCGGCGGCGACACCACCGCCCCGGCCGCGCCGACCGGCCTGGTGGCAGTGGCCGGCACCGGCTCGGTCGATCTGCTGTGGAACGCCAACTCCGAGAACGACCTCGCCGGCTACCACGTCTACCGCGCGACCAACGCGAGCGGCCCCTTCGGCCGCATCGACTCCCAGCTCGTGACCACGTCGAGCTACACCGACTCGACGGTCACCGGCGGCACGACCTACTACTACGTGGTGACCGCGGTCGACACCTCGAACAACGAGAGCGCTGCGAGCGCCGACGCCTCAGCAACCCCCGACGGGGGCTCCACCGGCAGCGGCGCGGTCATCCTGTCGGAGGTCTTCTACGACCCGAGCGGCAGCGACTCCGGCCTCGAGTGGGTCGAGCTCTACAACCCGGGGTCGACCACCGTCGACCTCTCCGGCTACAGCCTGGGCAACGGCGGGCTCGACTACACCACCAGCCTGGTCCAGCTCTCCGGCACCCTCGCCCCCGGCGCCACCTTCGTCGTCGGCGGACCCACCAGCAGCGCGGCCAACGGCTTCCCGGCCTTCGGCCAGGCGATTGACTTCAGCCCCGACTTCCAGAACTCCGGCTCCACCGGCGACGGCGTGGCGCTCTTCGACCTGCCCGCGAACCAGGTAACGGCCTCGACGGTACCGGTCGACGCGGTCGTCTACGGGCCCAACAACAACAACGGGCTGATCGACGAGACCGGCGCGGTGAGCCCACCGGAAGTCGCGGACGCGCCCTCCGGATCGTCGATCGAGCGCATCGACCTGGCCGGGAGCTGGCAGATCCAGGCGAGCCCGACGCCCAACGCGACGCCGATCGTCGGCGGCAGCACCGGCGGCACGGACGTGGTGATCCTGTCGGAGGTTTTCTACGACCCGAGCGGCAGTGACTCGGGCCTCGAGTGGGTCGAGCTCTACAACCCGGGGTCGACCACCGTCGACCTTTCCGGCTACAGCCTGGGCAACGGCGGGCTCGACTACACCACCAGCCTGGTCCAGCTCTCCGGCACCCTCGCCCCCGGCGCCACCTTCGTCGTCGGCGGACCCACCAGCAGCGCGGCCAACGGCTTCCCGGCCTTCGGCCAGGCGATTGACTTCAGCCCCGACTTCCAGAACTCCGGCTCCACCGGCGACGGCGTGGCGCTCTTCGACATCCCTGCCAGCCAGGTGACGGCCTCGACGGCGCCGGTCGACGCGGTCGTCTACGGGCCCAACAACAACAACGGGCTGATCGACGAGACCGGCGCGGTGAGCCCACCGGAAGTCGCGGACGCACCCTCCGGGTCGTCGATCGAACGCGTCGACCTGGCCGGGAGCTGGCAGATCCAGTCCACGCCGACCCCCAATACGACGCCGCTCTAGGCGGGCGCCACCGACCGGTTCGGCCGCGGCCGGTGGATGAGTCCGCCGGCCGCGGCTCTTGACAGCGCCGCCGGTCGAGGCGTAAGGTCCGCCGTCATGGTTCTCGTCGCCGCCCTCTCCGGTTCCCTTCGTCGCGTCTCCACGGTCGCCGCGCCGGCCGTCCGACGTCCGAGGTCTATCCGGGGAGCGACGTAGAGCGCCGCGTCACAAGACACGATCGCAACGAACCCCCGGAGCCTCACGGCCCGGGGGTTTTTGCTTTTCTGGAGAAGACGACCATGAGCCTGGCCCTCCGCAGCCACGAACCGTTCCGCGACGCCGTACCGACCGACGGCGCACGGCTCCGACGTCCGGAGCTCGCCGCGGCGCGTCGGCTGGTGGTCAAGCTGGGGACCCGGGTGCTGGTCGACGACCAGGGCCAGCCGCGTCACGAGCGCCTCGAGGCCCTGGCCGTCTCGACCCTGGCGCTGCGCCAGGCCGGACGCGAGGTGATCGTGGTCACCTCCGGCGCGGTCGGCCTCGGACGGAGACTGCTGGGCAAGGGGGTCGCCGGCGACGAGATCGCCCGGCGGGCCTGTGCGGCCGTCGGCCAGGCCGCGCTCCAGGGGCTCTACCGGGAGACGTTCGCCGTCCACGGCATCCTCACCGCCCAGGTGCTGCTGACCGGCCGGGACGTCTCGCCCCGTCGTCTGCGGCCGATCTGGTCGACGTTCGAACACCTGCTGGAGTCCGGCGTAGTCCTGATCGTCAACGAGAACGACGCCGTCAGCCTGAACGCCCGCGGCGGCCGGCGCCGGTTCCGTGACAACGACGGGCTGGCCGCACTGGTGGCGACCGGCTGCCGGGCCGACCTGCTCGTGCTTCTGACCGACGTTCCCGGGGTGATGGAGCCGGGGCCGTCAGGACCGATTCCGGGGCGGCTGCTCGATCGGGTCGACGACCCCGGGAGCCTGCTCGCCCGGCTGACCGCGCCGGTGGCGGGCGGCCTCTCCCGGGGAGGCATGCGCTCCAAGGTCGCCGCCGCCGCCGCGGCGGCCCAGGGCGGCTGCCACACGGTCATCGCCCCAGGAAGCGAGTGGTCCGTGGTCGACCGCATCGTCGCCGGCGAGCCGCTCGGCACCTTCTTCCCCTCACCGACCGGCCCCGCCCACCCCCAGCAACCTCTGAAGCCTCTAACGCCCTGAAGCCTCTTGACCCCCGAGGAGAGCCGACCATGCCCCAGTCCAACGTCTCGCCGATCGAGCCCGGCGCCCCGACCTACTCGACCGCCTCACCGGCACCGAACTCCGACTCGAGCCAGGCTTCGATCCGGGCCTCGATCCCGGCCTCGCGCTCAGACTCGATCTCGGCCTTGGACCCGGGCGTGGCCTCCGGCCTGAGCGGGACCGACGCCGTCCACCTGGCGCGGTCGGTGCGCGAGGCCCAGCGCCGCCTGGCGGAGTCGAGCCCGGAGGTCCGCTCGCGGGTGCTCCGCCGGGCCGCCTCGCTCCTCGCAGAGCGGAGCGCTGCCCTGCTCACCGCCAACCGCCGCGATCTCGAGGCGGCCCGCGGCGAGCGGTCGCCCTTCCTCCACCGGCTCGAGCTGTCCGAGGCCAAGCTCGAGACCCTGCGCCGTGGCACCCTGCAACTGGCCGACGGGGAGGACCCGCTCGGCCGCGCGGTGCGCCGCACCCTGCTCGACGACGGGCTCGAGCTGCGCCAGGTGCAGAGCCCCCTCGGCGTGCTGCTGGTGATCTTCGAGAGCCGGCCGGACGCGGTGGTCCAGATCGCCTCCCTGGCGCTGCGCACGGGCAACGGCGTCATCCTGAAGGGCGGCCGGGAGGCCACCGCGTCGAACCGCGCGCTGGCCGGGTGCCTCCGCGAAGCCTTGACGCTCGAAGGGCTGCCGCCGGACGCGGTGGTGCTGGTCGAGGGCCGGAGCGCCGTCAAGGAGCTACTCACCCTGGACGGACTGATCGACCTGGTCATCCCCCGCGGCTCGGGCGAGCTGGTCAAGGAGATCCAGGCGTCCACCCGGATTCCGGTCCTCGGCCACGCGGAAGGGGTCTGCCACCTCTACCTGGACCGCGCCGCCGACCCGGCGATGGCGGCCCGGCTCGCCGTCGACGGCAAGTGCGACCACCCGGCGGCGTGCAACGCCACCGAAACGCTCCTGGTCCACCGCCACTTCCTGCGCTACCTGCCGCGGGTCGCGGCGGCGCTCGCCGCCCACGGCGTCCGGTTCCGCTGCTGCCCGTCGGCGCTCCAGGTCCTGCCCGACGCGAGCCCGGTCAAGGACGGAGATTGGCACCGCGAGTACGGCGACCTGGTGCTCTCGATCCGGGTCGTCGAGGATCTCGACGAGGCGATCGATCACATCCACACCTTCGGCTCGAGCCACACCGACGCCATCGTCACCGAGGACGCGGAGACCGCCGAGGCGTTCCTGCACCGGGTCGACTCGGCATCGGTGTTCTGGAACGCCAGCACCCGGTTCGCCGACGGCTACCGCTACGGGCTGGGCGCCGAGGTGGGAATCGCTACCGGCCGGATCCACGCCCGCGGACCGGTCGGTGCGGACGGCCTGCTCACCACCCGCTGGCTGCTGTTCGGCAGCGGGCAGGCGGTGACGGACTACGGCGACGGCGGGCGCGCCTTCCTCCACCAGCCGTTGCCGACGACGCCCGAGTGACTGGCAGCGCGGCCCTACCAGCTCATCTGGTAGAGCATCCAGTACACCACCACGCCGGTCACCGAGACGTAGAGCCAGATCGGCAGCGTCCAGCGGGCGATGGCCCGGTGCTTGGGGAACTTGCGCCGGAGCGCCCGCACCAGGGTGATGATCGCCAGGACCGGCACGGTGGCGGCCAGGAGGGTGTGGGTGATGAGGATGGTGAAGTAGACCACCCGCGCCGCGCCGACCCCGGGGAAGTGCACGGAGCCGACGTGGGCGTGGTAGTAGAGGTAGCTCGCCAGGAACAGGATCGAGCAGGCGAAGGCGGTGAGCATCACCGCCCGGTGGGCCGCGATCCGGCGCTTGCGGATCAACACCCAGCCGGTGGTCAGGAGCACGGCGGCGAGGCCGTTGAGGGTGGCGTTGACCGCCGGGAGCGTGTGCAGGCTGATCATGGTGGCGACTCCTTCAGGAGGTCGCGGCGCCGTCGCGGTGGGCCCGTAGCTGGTCGAACATCTCGCGCACGGCGGCAATGCCGTAGTCCGGGAAGTTGTCCGGATTGTCCCAGAACTCAGCCAGCCCGCCGGCGCCCCAGCGCTCGTAGACCGCCACCTTGAGCATGAGCTGGAGCTTGTCGCAGGCCTTGACCAGCCGGGCCTCCGGCGTCTCGGCCGCCTGGTACTCGGCGAGCAGGGCGCCGGCGCGCTCCGACAGGGGGCCGGTCAGCTCCTCCACCACCGAGCGCTCGGCATCCGCCTTGGCGCCGTCGGCGAAGTAGCGGGCGGCCACCCGGGGCAGGTCGCCGGTGCGCACCTCGGCGAGGTCGTGGATCATGGCGACCTCCATGGCGTGGCCGACGTCGACCCCGGGGACCCGCGGTGCGAGCGCCCAGACGAGGAACCCCACGTGCCAGGAGTGCTCGCTGATCGACTCCGGGTCCGGGACGCCGCGCAGGACGTAGCCCATGCGCGGCACCCGGTCCAGGGTCTGGAGCTCGAGCAGCAGCTCGAGCAGGGTCTCGTTGCGGCGCACGAGCGGTGGCGTCTCCGCCGCTACTTCCCCAACACGCCCAGGAGGCCGCGGGTCGCGTAATCGTCCATGGTCAGCACGACCATGAAGACCAGCCACAGCAACACCCCGACCACGATCAGCTTGGTCAGCGGCGTCGAGTGGCGCACGTGCATGAAGATCAACACCACCAGGCTCGCCTTGACCAGCGCGATCGCCATGGCGATGACGTTGTTCCAGGCGCCGAAGTCGAAGAAGGCGATCCACGTGGTCAAGGCGGTCAGCACGAGGAGCGCGCCGAAGACCAGCAGGTAGTTGCGCTTCTTTTCGATGTGCACGGACATAGAAGTCGTCTCCTTGTTCTCGATCCAGCAGACCTCAATGGCCCTGCATGTGGGCGCCGACCAGGTAGAGCAACGGGAAGAGGAAGATCCAGATGATGTCCACGAAGTGCCAGTACAACCCGACGACTTCGACCGGGTTGTGGTACTCCTCGTTGAATCGCCCCTTCCACGCCGGGAAACAGAGCCAGATCAGGAGACCGATGCCGATCACCATGTGGGCGGCGTGGAGACCCGTCATGCCGAAGTAGAAGTTGAAGAACATCTCCGCGTGGTGCGGTTCCGCTCCCTCTTCGCCGTGCCAGTGGAAATGGGGCCCGGGCACCAGGTGATGCTCCCACTTGGCGTGGTACTCGTGGGCCTTGATCCCGAGGAAGGTGCCGCCGAACAGGATGGTCAGGATCAGGAAGAGGACCGTCACCTTGCGCTTGGCGAGCGCCGCCGAGCGGACCGCGAACGCCATGGTCAAGGAGCTGGCGATCAGCACCGCCGTGTTGGTGGTGCCGAGGGTCACGTCCAACTGGTGGCTGGCGTACGCGAAGTCCAGCGGGAACTTGGTCCGGTAGACGATGTAGGCCAGGAAGAAGCCTCCGAAGAACATGACCTCGGTGACCAGGAACAGCCACATCCCGAGGTTCGAGGCCTCCTTCTGCTGCTCATAGGTCTCGAAATGGTGGGCGAGAGCCCCGCTCTGGCTGTGGTCAGGCAACGTATGGCTCCTTCTGGGTCGGTTCGGGGTGCAGCTCCTCGTAGGCGTAGGCCTCGTGGGTCACGACCGGCGGCTCCAGGAAGTTGTGCGGCGGCGGCGGCGACGTCGTCTCCCACTCCAGCCCGACGGCGCCCCACGGGTTGGGGCCGGCCCAGCGGCCCTTCTTGCCCAGCGACGCCATGAAGTAGAAGAGCGGCATGATCAGGCCGATCGCCAGGATCGACGCACCGGCGGTCGAGAGCACGTTGAGCACCTGGAACTCCGGCGGGTAGCTCCAGTAGCGCCGCGGCATGCCCTGGAACCCGAGCAGGAACTGGGGGAAGAAGGTCAGGTTGAAGCCGACGAAGACGGTGATCGCCGAGACCTGGGACCAGAACCGGTTGTAGAGCCGGCCGGTGATCTTCGGCCACCAGTAGTGGAGGCCGCCCAGGTAGCCGAGGATCGTGCCGCCCACCATGATGTAGTGGAAGTGGGCGACCACGAAGTAGGTGTCGTGGACGTGGATGTCGATCCCGAGGGTACCCAGCATGACGCCGGTCATGCCGCCGATGGTGAACAGACCCAGGAAGCCCAGGGCGTAGAGCATCGGCGTGTCGTAGGAGATCGCCCCCCGGTGGAGGGTCGCCGTCCAGTTGAACACCTTCACCGCCGACGGGATCGCCACCAGCATGGTCAGCACCGAGAACACCGTCGCGGCGTAGACCGACTGCCCCGAGGTGAACATGTGGTGCCCCCAGACCAGGAAGCCGAGCACCGCGATCGCCAAGGAGGCGAAGGCGACGAACTTGTAGCCGAACACACGTTTTCGGGAGAACGCGGCGATCAGCTCGCTGATCACCCCCATCGACGGCAAGATCATGATGTAGACCGCCGGATGGGAGTAGAACCAGAAGAGGTGCTGGAACAGCACCGGATCTCCTCCCAGGTTCGGATCGAAGATGCCGATGTGGAGCGTGCGCTCCAGGATCAGCAGCAGCAGCGAGATGGCCAGCACCGGCGTGCCGAGCAGGATGATCAAGCTGGTCGCGTAGTGGGACCAGATGAACAGCGGCAGGCGGAACCAGCTCATGCCGGGCGCCCGCATCCGGTGGATCGTGACGATGAAGTTCAGGCCGGTGAAGATCGACGAGAAGCCGGCCGTGAAGCCGGCCAGCGCCGTCGGGACCACGTAGCTGTTCGAGTACGTCGTGCTGAACGGCGCGTAGAACGTCCAGCCGGTGTCGACGCCGCCCTTGAGCATGGCGTAGAGACCGAGCAGGCCGGCCAGGTTGTAGACGTACCAGCTCGCCAGGTTGAGCTTCGGGAAGGCCAGATCCTTGGCGCCGATCATGATCGGCACCAGGAAGTTCCCGAGCACCGCCGGGATGGCGGGGATCAGGAAGAAGAAGATCATGATCACGCCGTGGAGGGTGAACAGGCGATTGTAGGTATCGCCCGACACCAGGTCTCCCTGGGGCGTCAAGAGCTCCAGCCGGATCAACCCGGCGAACACCCCGCCGAGCAGGAAGAAGATCGAGACCGAGATCAGGTAGAGGATCGCGATCCGCTTGTGGTCCTGGGTCAGGAGCCAGGACTTGATGCCGTGCTCCGCGTTCAGGTAGTTGTGCTCGGGTGGCGGAGCCGCAAGGGCGGCCGTGGCGCTGCTCATGGACCTAACCTCCGGTCGTCGGGGCCGTCGCGCCGCTCGTGACGGCCGCGGTCTGTGCCCCCTCGGTTGTCTGGCCGGCAGAGGCGGACTTCGCCCCCTTGTCGCCCAGTGACTTCACGTACTGAATGAGCTGCAGGAGCTGGTCCTCGGTGATCTGCCCCTGGAAGGTCGGCATCAGCGGCTCGAAGCCGGCCACGACCTTGGCCTTCGGGGTGAGGATCGACTCCCGGACGTAGTCCTCGTCGGCGGTCAGGGTGGAGCCGTCGGACAGCTTGACGGTGCTGCCGAAGACGCCCTCCAGGTTCGGGCCGCGGGCCCGTGGACCGTCGAAGTGGCAGGTGTTGCAGGCGAAGCGCTCGAAGAGCTGCTCGCCGGTGGCGAGCTGGTCTCCCGAGCCCGGCGCCTTGGCCAGCCAGGCCTGGTAGTCGTCCGGCTCCATGACGTAGACGGTGCCGCCCATGAGGGAGTGCTCCGTCCCGCAGTACTCGGCGCAGAACAGGTGGTACTCACCGACCTTGGTCGCCTGGAACCAGAGCGTCGTGTAGCGCCCCGGCAGGACGTCGGCCTTGACTCGGAACGCCGGCACGAACAGCGAGTGGATGACGTCCTCGGAGATCATGGTCAGCTTGATCGGCTTCCCGACCGGGACGTGCAGCTCGTTGATCTCCCGCTTGCCCGTCGGATGCTGGAACTTCCACATCCATTGCTTGCCGGTGGCGAAGTACTCGACCGCGTTCGCCGGCGGGCGCGACTGGTCGAAGAAGACCTTGGTGCCCCAGACGAACATGATCAGCACGATGATCAGCGGGATGACCGACCAGACGATCTCGAGCGTGGTCGAGCCGTGGTCCTGGTGGCCGATGTCTTCACTCCTGCGCCGCTGGTAGTGGACGAAGAAGTAGAAGACCGCGACGCCGATCAGGAGCGCCGAGATCGCGCTGATGATGACCCAGGTCCAGAACAGGGCGTCGACCTCCGGCGCGACGCTCGATGCCTGTACGGGCAGCAGGGGGAAGGTCTCCGACATCTCAGGCTTCTCCCTCGACGGTCTTGTGGTGGTGATGGCCCCGGCGCCAGCTCCACAAGAAGAACAGTCCGATGGCCACCAGCGTCAGGACGCCGGCCAGCCGGATGATGTTGAGGATCGCGGCGCTGTAGCGGCCGGTCACCGGGTCATAGGTGCAGCAGTAGAGGATCACCTTGTCGACCGCCGAACCGATCTTCATGTCCGAGGCTTCCACCAGGGCCAACCGCACGTCCCGCGGCGGGTACTCGACGCCGTAGAAGTAGCGCGCCACCTTCCCCTCCGGGGTCAGCACGACGATGCCGGCGCTGTGGGAGTACTCGTCACGGGCCGCGAGGTACTTGTAGCGGAACCCGATCGGGTCCATCACCGCGTCGATCGACGGCTTGTCGCCGGTCAGGAAGTGGAAGCCGGCGACGCCCTGCTGGTGGTCGTACTTCTCCAGGTGCCGCTGCTTGGCCTTGGCGGCCAGCTCGGGCGTCTCGCCCGGGTCGAACGACACCACGACCATCTCGTACTCCTTGCCGGCGTCGAACTCCAGCGTGTTGAGGCTGGAGACCGCGCCGTCGAGCACCAGGCTGCAGAGCATCGGGCACTCGTAGTAGGCGGGCACCAGGACGATGGGCTTGCCGTGCCCCACCTCGGCCAGGGTCACTTGGGCACCCGTCGAGTCGGTGAAGGTCGTCGACATCGGCACCTGGGCACCCAGATTCTGCTGGAAGTCGACGCCCGCGGTGTCCGCGGGCTGGCCCGACTGCCCCGCGACCGGCTCCGGTCTCGGCGCACCGAACTGAGCGCTCGCGGCGAGCGGGATGGTGATGGCGAGCAGGGTCGCCAGGACCATGGCGGAACTGAACGTGGTCCGGTTCATCGGTACCTCATGGACTCTCTGTTTGTTCGGGCGACGGGCCGGAACCATCCCGGCTGGAGGTGACCTCCTGGGCCACGGGCATCGGGCTGTCCGTGCCGAGCCCCTCCTCGAGCGCCAGGTCCATGGCGTCGTCGATCGGGATCCGGGCGTAGCCCTTCTCGCCCTCGATCAGGCTGTAGCTGTGCAGGAGGACGTCCTCCTGGTGATGCATCGTCGCCAGGTCCTCGGCGGGGTCGGCCTGGAGCCGCGGGCCCGGCGGCGGGCTCTGCTCGCGGGCCTCCTCGAGCGGCGACGGCTGAGGGTCCTGGGACACCTTGTAGCGCTCGAGGCCCTTGAAGAAGTACCACATGAGCACGATGGAGAGCGCCGTGACGCCGGCCAGGATGATGCCCGTCCAGACCACCCCGCGGATGTTGATGTCGAGGTCGGTCTCGCCCGGAGCGTACCCACCGCCCCGGCCCGGGTTCTTCCGCTGGGCGTCGTCCGGGCGCATGCCCTCAGTGTCCGCCATGGTTGAAGACCTCCTCGAGGTACGGATCGTTGATGGGGAGGAGCGGCCGCTTGCGGAGCTCGCGCACGAACAGCCAGAGCCAGAAGCCGCCGATGGTGAGCGGTGCGACCAGGTCCATCCAGTGGAAGCTGAGGTCCTCCGGCGAGAAGTTCGGCGCGATGTTCCAGTAGATGTCGACCCAGTGCATGAACAGCAGGAGCGCGGCAACGCCGGTGAGCATCTTGGCCTGGCGCTTCAGGTCGCGCGAGAGCAGCAGCAGGAACGGCAGGGCGAAGTGGAGCAGCGCGATCGCCAGCCCGACGAGCTCCCAGCCACCCTTGAGGCGCTGGTGGTACCAGAGCACCTCTTCCGGAATGTCGCCGGACCAGATGATCAGGAGCTGGGAGACCGCGAAGTACGCCCACAGCATGGTGAACGCGAGCAGCAGCTTGCCCCAGTCGTGGAAGACCTTCTTGGTGATCACCTCGCGCATCGGCTCGCGGCCGGCCAGGAACAGCCCGACGACGACCAGCAGACAGAGAGCGCAGATGCCGGCGCCGGCGAAGAACCAGGCGCCGTAGATCGTCGAGTACCACTCGGGATCGAGCGACATGATCCAGTCGATGGCGGCGAAGGTGACCGAGAAGCCGTAGAGCACCAGGCCCGGGCCGGAGAGCATGCGCATCTTGCGCGACAGCGCCGGATCGCCCGTGGTGTCCTGGCGCTTCGACCAGGAGGAGAGCGTCAAGGCCAGGACGATCCACACGGCCAGGTAGAGGGCCGCCCGCAGCAGCCAGGAGCCTTCGGTCAGGTAGCGGGCCTTGGCGCCGGTCAGGTCCTCGTGGGTCCAGGAGTAGATCTGCCCGATCCCCAAGGCGATGGGAACGAACAGGATCGCCAGGAACGGCAGCGTCCGCGTCGACGCCTCCAGCATCCGGCGGGCGATGGTTCCCCAGGTGCCGGCGGTCAGGTGGTAGATCATCAGCAGGGCGAGAGCGCCGAGCGGGAGACCCACGATGGTGATCCAGCCGATCAGGTAGGAATGGAGGAACTGCGCCGAGCCGGCCGTGAAGTAGCCGATCGCGAGCAGGGCCGCCCCGATCAGACCCACCAACAGGCCTGTGTTCCCCCAGCGACCGAGGTCGCGGGGCGCAGCGTAGGACTCTTCCGAGGGAGTGTGCGCGAGGTCGTTCATCGTCTCAATGGGTCCCGTCAGTGGTGGTCTCGGCCCCCGCGGAGCCCGGCATCTCAGCAGCGCCCTCGGTCTCGACGTCGCCCTCGTTCGGGCCGACGGCCATGTCGGGGGCGTCCGGGGTGCCGCGAACGTCCTTGACCTCGGTCACGCTCGGCGACAGCAGGCCACCCTCCTCGACCTTCTTCTGCTGCTCGGGAGTGAGCCCGGCCATCGGCGCGTGCTGGGCGAGCTGCAGGGTGCGGACGTAGGCGACCACCGCCCAGCGGTCGGCGACCGGGATCTGGCTGGCGTAGCTGGGCATGCGGGCGAAGCCGTTGGTGATGACGTCGAAGATGTAGCCGTCCTTGACCTTGCGCAGGCGCTCCTGGTGGTACGTCGGAGGCTGCGGGTAGCCGCGCCGGACGATCATGCCCCGGCCGGTCCCCGCCCGGTCGTGGCAGGGCGAGCAGAAGGTGTTGAAGGTCTCCTGGCCGCGCTCCAGGGTCCGGTGGGTGACCTTGAAGGGGATCTTGTCGACCAACTGGTTGTCAGCGTCGTAGCCGGTGTAATAGACGCTGTCCTCGTGCAGTTGGTCCCGGGCCACGGTGTTGGCCGGCGGGATCCGGGCCGAGCTGCCGTTCGGAAAGAACTTGCTGCTCTCGAGCGCCTCGTACTTCGGCTGATCGTGCATGTCTTGGCGGCAGGCGCCCAGGGCGAGTGCCGCCAGGGCCATGGCGATCGCCGCCGTCGTGCTCCACCGCCGGGTCATGGCTCCACCTCTTTCACGCAGACCGCCGACAGACCCTCCAGGAGCTCCTGGGTCTGCGCGCGGTCGAACAGCTCGTCTTTGGATTCGATCAACAGGAAGAAGCCGTCGCGGCTGGCATGCCGGAACTCGGGCACGTTGAACACCGGGTGGTACGGCTCGGGCAGCTTGTTGAGGGCGAACATCCCGAGCACGCCGGAGATCGACGCGAACAGGATGGTCAGCTCGAAGGTCACGACGATGAACGACACCCACGAGTTGTAGGGCCGGCCGCCGATGTTGAGCGGATAGTCGATCGCCGAGACCCAGTACTGGAGCCCGTAGCCGGTCAAGGCGCCGAGGGTGCCGCCGAGCAGCACGATCAGCGGCACCTTCGATCGCTTGACCCCGAGCGCCTCGATCACGTCGTGGCTCGGAAAGGGCGTGTAGGCGTCGGTCCGGGTGTACCCGGCGTCGCGCACCTTCTGGGCCGCAGCGACCAGCTCCTGCTCGCTGCCGAACTCGGCCAGCAGGCCGTAGGTCTCCTCGCTCATGCAGACACCTCGTTTTCGAGCTCAGACGGCCGCTGGCCCTTCCTGCCGGGGACCAGGGTCCGCACCTCGAACATGGAGATCATCGGCAGCAGGCGGATGAACAGGAACATCAACGCCAGAAAGAAGCCGAGGGTGCCGATGAACAGGCTCCAGTCCCAGAACGTCCCGGAGTAGATGTCCCACGACGACGGCAGGTAGTCGCGGTGGAGGCTGGTGACCACGATCACGTACCGCTCGAGCCACATGCCGATGTTGACGATGATCGACACGATGAACAGCAGGACCGGTGAGGACCGGAGCTTCTTGAACCAGAGCAACTGGACGAGAACGATGTTGCAGGCGATCAGCATCCACCACTGGGGCCAGTACGGGCCGGTCGCCCGGTTGAGGGACATGAACCACTCGAACTCGTTGCCGCTGTACCAGGTGGTGAACAGCTCCACCATGTAGCCGTAGCCGACGATCAAGCCGGTGGCGAGCATCACCTTGCCCATGGCCTGGAGATGCCGCTCGGTGATGAAGTCGTGGAGCTTGAACAGCGCCCGGATCGGGATCACCAGCGTGAGCACCATGGCGAAGCCGGAGTAGATGGCGCCGGCGACGAAGTAGGGCGGGAAGATCGTCGTGTGCCAGCCGGGGACCTGGGAGACGGCGAAGTCGAAGGAGACGACCGTGTGCACGGAGAGCACCAGCGGCGTCGCCAAGCCCGCCAGGAGCAGGTAGACCGACTCGTAGTTCTGCCAGTGCCGCGCCGACCCGCGCCAGCCCAGCGACATGACGCCGTAGATCCGGCGGGCGAAGAGCGACTTCGCGCGGTCGCGCATGGTGGCGAGGTCGGGCACCAGGCCGACGTACCAGAACATCAGCGACACCGTGCCGTAGGTCGACACCGCGAAGACGTCCCAGATCAGCGGGCTCCGGAACTGGGGCCAGACCGACATGCTGTTCGGGTACGGGAACAGCCAGAAGAAGAGCCAGGGCCGGCCCAGATGGAGCAGCGGGAAGAGGCCGGCGCAGGCGACGGCGAACAGCGTCATCGCTTCGGCGAAGCGGTTGATCGACGTCCGCCACTCCTGCCGGAAGAGCAGCAGGACGGCCGAGATCAGCGTGCCGGCGTGGCCGATGCCGATCCACCAGACGAAGTTGATGATCGCGAAGCCCCAGGCCACCGGCACGTTGAGGCCCCAGACCCCGACGCCCTTGGCGAGCAGCCAGCCGATCGAGACCAGCATCATCATCACGATGCTGAACGCGACCGCCATCACGCCGAACCACCACTTGGGAGTCCGGCCGAAGACGGCGTGGCTGATCTGGTCGGTGATCGTGGCGTGATCGTGCGTGCCCGTGATCACCGGTGGCGGGTACTGCCCGCCCTTGTCAATGACTGCCATGCTCGGTCCCTCCGGTCTCCTGTACGAGCTCTAGCTGGGGGTTCGGGTTGCGCAGCTTGGCGAGATAGGTGGTGCGCGGCCGGGTGCCGAGCTCCTCGAGCAGCGCGTAGTTCAACGGCTCGGCCTTGCGCCGGGTGACCTCGGAGGTCGGATCGTTGATGTCGCCGAAGATCAACGCCTGGGACGGGCAGGCCTGCTGACAGGCCGTGCGCACGTCGCCGTCGTGGATCTTGCCGTCGCCGCGGCCACGCTGACCGGCCACCTTGGCGTCGATCCGCGCGTGGCTGATGCGCTGCACGCAGTACGTGCACTTCTCCATCACGCCGCGCATCCGGACGGTGACGTCCGGGTTGCGGACCATCTTCTCGATCTCGATGGTGTGGTCGGTGTACTTGAGGAAGTTGAACCGCCGCACCTTGTACGGGCAGTTGTTGGAGCAGTAGCGCGTGCCGACACAGCGGTTGTAGACCATGTCGTTGAGGCCTTCGGAGCTGTGGGTCGTCGCGCCGACCGGGCAGACCGGCTCGCACGGCGCCTGCTCGCACTGCTGGCACATCACCGGCTGGTGGTGGTAGCCGGTGATCACGTCCGGGTCGCTCCCCTCGAAGTAGCGGTCGATGCGGATCCAGTGCATCTCGCGCCCCTTGATCACCTGCTCCTTGCCGACCACCGGGATGTTGTTCTCCGATTGGCAGGCGACGACACAGGCGTTGCAGCCGGTGCAGGCGTTCAGGTCGACCGCCATGCCCCAGGCGTAGCCGTCGTACTCGAACCCGTCGTAGAAGGACACCTGGGAGGGCCCGTGGTCCATCTCCCGGATCAGCTCTGGGTCCTTCTCGTAGGCGGCCACCGTGCCGGTCCGGACCAGGTTGCGCCCCTCCATGGAGTGGTGGTCCTGGGTGGTCGCCATCGGGTAGTGGCGGCCGGTCGGCTCGACCGTGGCGCGGGCGTGCCACAAGGCGTCGGAGGTGCGCAGCGGGTAGACGTCGAAGCCGACGCCGTCGCCGACCTTGCCGGCGCGCCGGCGGCCGTGGCCGAAGTGGATCGTGACGCAGCCGTCGGCGTGGCCGGGGACGACCCAGGCCGGCATCTCGAGGCTCTGCTCGCCGACCGTCACCTTGACCATCGGGCGCTCGTGCACCAGCTTGGGGCGGATCTCGAAGACGCCCATGGTCTCGCCGGTGGCGGGGCTCATCAGCACCGCGTTGTCCCAGGTGGTGCGGGTGGCCGGCTTGGGCAGCTCCTGGAGCCAGGCGTTGTTGGCCACGCTGCCGTCCCAGATCGTCGGGTCGGGGCGGAGCGACAGCTCCAGGCTGTTCGCGAGATCGCCGCGGTCGCCGAGCAGCGCGCGCACCTCGCCGGCGGCTTCGCCGACCCCGCCGGCGCGGACCGACTTGGGGGCGAACGCCGTGTTCGGCACGACCCCGTCGTGGAGCACCCGCCGCCAGGCGCGCTCGAAGTCGAGGCCCAGGCTGCCCTTCCAGTGCTCGCGGACGAGCTGGTAGGCGGTGACGTTCTGCTTGCCGGCCAGGAGCGCGACCAGGTCGTGGGCGCTGTGCCCCTGGAAGAGCGGGTCGATCAGCGGCTGGACCACCGAAACCGTGCCGTCCTGGGAGCGCGCGTCGCTCCAGCTCTCCAGGTAGTGGGCCATCGGCAGGTGCCACTGGCAGTACTCGGCCGTCTCGTCCTTGTAGAGGCCGAGATGGACGCGCAGCCGGGCGCTGGTCAGGGCGTCGGCGACGTTCAGGTCGGCCGGCGCGTCGAACACCGGGTTGGCGCCGAGGATGAACAGGGCGTCGACCGTCCCGGCCTCGAGATCCGCGACCAGGGTGCGCAGCGACTCGACCTCGTCGACCGGCTCGGCCGCCACCGTCTCGGTGTAGACGACCGTGGTGCCGGCGGCGCCGAGCGCCTCGTTGATGGCGTGGGCGAGCACGTGGACCGCGGCCGGCGCCGCGTCCCCGGGGATGACCACGCTCCGGCCGCGATGGCTCGCGAGATCGTCGGCCACCGCCTTCACCCAGCGCCGGGCCTCGTCGGACCGGTCGCCGAAGTCGACGCCCGAAGCGTCCGCCCCGGCGACGCCGAGCTCGGCCGCCAAGGCCAGGGCGAAGCCGGCGATCTCCGATGGCGGCAGCGCCAACCGGTGATCCGCGGACGAGCCGGTGTTGGTCGGCGACGACTCCAGCACGTACATGCGGTTCATCGCCGAGCGGTCCGGCTTGGCGTCCTCGCCGCCGCCCGCACCGACACCGGCGCGCCGCCGTGCGGCCCACTGGTGGGCGTGGCGGGCCGCGCCGGGACCCTGGGTCAGGAAGTCGGAATCGAGGGCGACGATGACGTCGGCGTCGGCCAGCTCGTAGCGCACCTCGACCGGCTCGCCGAACGCGCGGCGGGCACCCTGGCGGACCTCGTTGCGGCTGGCCGGGTCGTACTGGTGCCACTTGGCCTTGGGCAGCGCCGTGAGCAGCTCGCGCATCTGGCCCGCGAGCGTCGGCGAGGTGACCACCGGCGTGAGGATGCGCAGGCCGTCGCCCTTGACCGCGGTCCAGGCCTGGATCTGCGGCGCGAGCTCACGCTTGAAGTCGTTCCAGGTACGGATCTGGTTGAGGTAGGTCAGCGTGCCCGAGCGGTCCGGGTCATAGAGCTGGAGGATCGAGGCCTGGGCGAACAGGTCGGTGCCGCCGCTCGGGTTGGCCGGATGGTCCGGGTTGCCCTCGATCTTGGTCGGCCGCCCCTCGTGGCTCTCGGCCAGGAGCCCCTGGGCGTAGCCGCCCATCTGGAAGGCCGTGGCGTAGAACTGGGGCCGCCCCGGGACGATCTGCTCGGGCTGCTTGACGTAGGGGACGATCTGCTCGAGCGGCTGGCGGGTGCAGGCGGTGAGGCCGGCCAGCGCCAGCGACGCGCTCGAGAGCTGGAGGAAACGCCGCCGCGAGACGCCGTCGTCCTCGCCCGCGACCCATTCGGTCGCGCCCCGGGGGAACTCGCGCTCGAGCATCTCCCGGAAGCCCGGGGTCTCGGCCAGCTCCTCGAGGCTCTTCCAGTACCGGCGGCCCCGCTTGCCCTCGAGATGGCGCCGGACGGCGTCCAGGGTCAGCGCGGGCTCGGCCTCCGGAACGGTCGCCTCGCCGGAGGCACAGCCGCAACCGGGCCCACAGGCTTCGCCCTCGTCGGATTTCAGAATCTTCAAACGGTCCATCCGCGTCTCCTGGCCAGGCCGGCCCAACGACCGGCCTTCCGTTCTCCTCGAATCATCGAACCTCGGTCCACCCTAGCGATGGCAGGTGGAGCAGGAGGTCAGACTGTGGATGTCGTACTTCTCCATGAGCTCAGCCGGGGTCGGATCGTCCGGCCCGGGCTCGTACCCCATGGTGTAGACCTCCTTGCGGGGCCGAACGTACTTCTCCGGGTTGCGGTGGCAACCCAGGCACCACTCCATCTGGAGGGTGGCGTTCTGGAACATCAGCGGCATCTTGTCGACCCGCCCGTGGCAGGTCTCACAGCCGATGCCCTTGGCCACGTGGATGCTGTGGTTGAAGTAGACGAAGTCCGGCAGATCGTTGATCCGGGTCCACTTCAGAGGCTCGCCGGTCCGGAAGCTGGCACGCACCGGCTCGAGCATCGGGCTGTCGTTCCAGATTTCCTTGTGGCAGTTCATGCACGTGGCGGTCGGAGGAATGCCCGCGAACGAGGATGTCTCCACCGACGTGTGGCAGTACCGACAGCTGATGCCCATCGACGCGACGTGATGGTGATGGCTGAAGGGGACCGGCTGCTTGAAGACCTCGCCCTGTCGCGTGACGAAGGGCGAGCGCTGGAGCCGGTCGAGCATGAGGCCACCCGCGACGAGCAGGACGACGAGCGCCACCAGGCTCCCCCGGGCGATGTAGTTGGCGTTCTTAGGGAAGAGCTGCGGCATGGCGTTCGACGGTCTCCCCGATGTTGTTTCGGTGGTTGCCTGAGATCGCACGCCGAACCGAACCGCATCGATCCGGGGGGCGCTCCCGGCGGGGTAGTCTCTCGTTCTCTAAACGGTGATTTACTCCGGAACCCTGCGTTCCGAGCCTGCACGCGCGATCCTGCCTTGCGAGGGCCCGGCCCCTCCAAGGCCGCCGATTGTGACCGAGGCTACCCGTTCGTGTCAAACGCCCCGTCCCTTCGGGCGGTACGGTCGAAAAGGCGACGCCGGCGTGCCGGTGCGGTAGACTGCGGAATCCCGTGCGAGGCCTGGATGTTAGTGCTCTACGGCCCGCCCGGCGACCCGGGTGGAACCCCTACCCGGCGAGGCGGGGGCCCGGCGACGGGCCGACCCCGCCCCCGACGTACGACGAGCCAGACGACCGGAGATCCGATGAAACAAGGAGCCATCGCTCCCGGCGCTCGACCCGCGGAGACCGCCACGCTGACCTGGGCCCGCGCCCGGGAGCTGGCCGGCCTCTACCTCGAGCTCACCAAACCCCGGATCACGCTGATGGTCCTGGTCACCTGCGCCGCGGGGTTCGTCCTCGCCCAGGGCGACCTCCGCTGGGGCGCCGCGGACCTCGCCCTGCTGTTCCACGCCCTCGCCGGCACCGGCCTGGCCGCCTCCTCGGCCTCCGCCCTCAACCAGGTGATGGAGCGCGAGCACGACGCGCGGATGCGCCGGACCGCCGGCCGGCCGCTGCCCTCGGGCAAGCTCGAGCCGCTGCCGGCGGCGATCTTCGGCATCGCCCTCGGCGTCGTCAGCGTCGTCTGGCTGGCCGCCGCGGTCAACCTCTTGACCGCCGTGCTGGCGGCGATCACCACCGCCTCCTACGTGCTCATCTACACGCCGCTCAAGCGGGTCAGCTCGCTGTCGACCGTGATCGGCGCCGCCCCCGGCGCCATGCCGCCGGTGATGGGCTGGGCCGCCTCGACCGACATGCTCGGCGCCGGCGCCTGGGCGCTCTTCGGCATCCTGTTCTTCTGGCAGCTCCCCCACTTCCTCGCCATCGCCTGGATGTACCGGGCCGACTACGAGCGGGGCGGGTTCCTGATGCTGCCGGTGATCGAGCCGGACGGCCGGTCGACGGCGCGCCAGTCGGTGATCTGGGCCGCCGCCCTGATCCCGCTGTCGCTGGTCCCCACGGCCCTCGGCCTGGTCGGCCCGGTCTACGCCACCGGCGCCCTGGTCCTCGGCCTCGGCTACCTGGCCGCCAGCATCTCCTTCGGCCGCCGGCGCACCGGCCCCGCCGGCCGCACCCTGCTGATCGCCTCGATCCTCTACCTCCCGGGCATCCTGGGAGCGATGACGGCCGACCGGCTGATCCACCTGGTGTTTTAGATCCAAAGAACCGACTTCGTGACGAGTGGGTCAGGATTGCTCGGGCTGTCGGTCTCGCCGCTCCGATCGACCTTGATGATCCACTGGATCGCCCCCCATCCCCTCGATCCCCTTCCCTCCCTCCGGGGGGAAGGGGACGCCCCCGCCCAGGGGTCCCGTTGGGATGAAACATCGATTCGCTGGTAGTCTGGGGGTTCTGCGAACGTTCGATCCTTCCTGCTGACAAAGTGAGCGTGTGATGAATGGTTCGACCCTTCCGCCTGCCGTCGCGGCGGACGACCTGCGTTTTGCCTACCCGGAGCGCGTCGCCCTCGACGGCGTCACCTTCCGGGTCGAGGCGGGCGTCCTCTTCGGCTTCCTCGGCCCGAACGGCGGCGGCAAGACGACGCTCTTCCGTATCCTCGCCACCCTGCTTCCCCCGGGCGGCGGCACGGTGAAGATCTTCGGCCACCCGCTGCCGGCGGACGCGGCCGCCGCCCGCCGCAGCCTGGGCGTCGTCTTCCAGTCGCCGAGCCTCGACCTCGAGCTTTCGGTGCGGGAGAACCTGGTCCACCAGGGGCGCCTCTACGGGCTGACCGGGGCGCGGCTCGCCGAGCGGATCGACGACGCGCTCGAGCGGCTCGGCCTGGCCGCGCGGTCCGGCGAGCGCGGCAAGGCGCTCTCCGGCGGGCTGCGCCGACGGGCGGAGATCGCCAAATCGCTCCTCCACCGGCCGCGCCTGCTGCTGCTCGACGAGCCGTCGACCGGCCTCGACCCCGGCGCCCGGCGCGACCTCTGGCGCACCCTCGACGACCTGCGCCGCGGCGGCATGACCGTGCTGCTGACGACCCACTTCATCGAAGAGGCGGAGCGCTGCGACGAGCTGCTGCTGCTCGACCGGGGGAAGATCGTCGCCGGCGGCAGCCCCCAGGAGATGGAGTCCGAGATCGGCGGCGACGTGGTGACCGTCGTCCCGCGGGACGGCACCGCCGCCTTCGCCAGGGACCTGGCGGAGCGGTTCCCGGAGCTCGCCCCCCACCTGGGCGGCGGCGGCGCGGACGGTGCCGGCGGAGCGGCGGGTCCGGCCCGATCGGCGGAGGGCGACGGGGCTCTCGACGGCGCGGTCCGGTTCGAGCGCGAGGACGCCCACCGCTTCGTCGCTCGGCTGGCGGAAGCGTTCCCGGGACGGATCGAGTCGGTCACCGTCTCCCGTCCGACGCTGGAGGACGTCTTCCTCCGCCACACCGGTCACGGCCTCTACGGGGAGGACGCACGATGAACGTCCTGCTGCCCGCCTTCACCCTCTGGCAGCGCGAGCTCCAGCGCTTCTTCCGCCAGCCGAGCCGGGTCGCCGGCGCCATCGGCTCGCCGCTGGTCTTCTGGGTGCTGATCGGCGTCGGAATGTCGTCGTCGTTCCGGCTGCCCGCCGGCCCCTCCGCCATGGCTGGAGCAGCCGGCGCAGCAGGCGCGGCCTCGCAGGCGGGAGCCGGCATCGACTTCCTGCGCTACTTCTACCCGGGGACAGTCGCCCTGGTGCTGCTGTTCGCGGCGATCTTCTCCACCATCTCGGTGATCGAGGACCGGCGGGAGGGGTTCCTCCAGGGGGTGCTGGCGGCGCCGGTGCCGCGGGGCGCCCTGGCCGCCGGCAAGGTGCTGGGCGGCGCGACCCTGGCCTGGGTTCAGGGCCTGATCTTCCTGCCGCTCGCCTACTTCGGCGGCATCCACCTGGGGCTAGGCGCCGCCCTGGCCGCGGCCGGCGCCATGGCGCTCCTGTCGATCGCCCTCACCGCCCTCGGCTTCGCCTTCGCCTGGCGGGTCGACTCCACCCAGGGGTTCCACGCGGTCATGAACCTGGTGCTGGTGCCGCTGTGGCTCCTCTCCGGAGCCCTCTTCCCGCTCTCCGGCGCCCCGACCTGGCTCGCCTGGGTGATGCGAGCCAACCCGCTGACCTACGGCGTGGCCGCGCTACGCGAAGCGTTCGACCCGGGAACCCTCGGCGCCGCCTCCGGCGGCACCCTGCCGGGGCTCGCCGGCTCGATGGCGATCCTGGCCGCCACGGCCGTCCTGGCGTTCGTGGTCGACCTGGTGGTGATCCGCAGCCGCAAGCAGCCGTGAGAGGAACGACCATGAGCCGCCCGACCCCCTCGACCCTCCCGACACCCGCCCTGCTCGCCGCCCTCCTGGCGATCGCCCTCGCGGCCGGAGCCTGCACCCACCATCAGCCGCCACCGGTGCTCGGCGACGCCCCGTCGTGGCAGCTCACCAACCGGGACGGGCGGACCGTCTCCTCCACCGAGCTGGCCGGCGCCCCCTACGTGGTCGACTTCGTCTTCACCCGCTGCGTGGCCATCTGCCCGGCGATGACCGCCCAGATGGAGCGGGTCACACGAGACCTCCCCGAGGGGACCGAGGTCAAGCTGGTCTCGTTCAGCCTCGACCCGGAGCACGACACGCCGGACGTGCTCCAGGCCTTCGCCGCCAAACGCCACGCGCCGGACTCGTGGCTGTTCCTGACCGGAACGGACCAGCAGCAGATGTTCGACCTGTCCGAGAAGGGATTCAAGCTGTCGGCCACCCTCAACCGCGACGACCCGGCCCAGCCGATCATCCACTCCACCCGCCTGGTCCTGGTAGACGCCCAGGGCAAGATCCGCGGCTACTACGACTCCCTCGAAGCCGAGGCCATGGACAAGCTCAGGGACGACCTGGGGACACTGTTGGACTAACCGGACTGAGGAGGTTCGCTGCACGGGGAGCCGCGGGAGAGGGAGACGAGGCCCCCGGCCCGCCGGGACGGCGAGCGAACTGGACGGCTGGGAGATCAACGCTCGCCTCGACGTCGGTCGCGCCGGACTCTCCCGGCCGCTCCAACGCTCCCGCGAGCGCGCCCGACGACGCCCTCTGGCCGGGGGCCTCGTCTCCCTCTCCCGCCCCGCGGTGATCCAACCTCCATGAACCGGCCACCGTCGGACTCCCACGGTCCTCATTCCGGGACGCGCGGGAGCTACGCCACCGCAAGGCCTCGGGAATTCCAGCCCCAGAAGCCCCAGGGGGAGGAGAAGACCCTGGTGCGGTACGGCAACGATCGCCCGTGAGTGGAGGTCTGCGGGGAGAAGGACCGCCACGGGATACGGCAACGATCGTCGAGAACGTCGGAGCGGCCTGCGGGGAGGGGCGCCAGGGGTGCTCAGCGCCCGCGACCTCCACAGCCTTCGTAGGGAACCCCCGCCGAACGCGGGCGATGGGCAGGCGAGGACTCGCCTCCGCAGTCCATCCATCCGAGCCGGCCCCTGGCCCCCTCCCCGCAGGACGCTCCCGGCGAACCCCGCGCCGAAGGACCCGCCTCAGCCGGCAGCCACGCCGACCCAGCCCGCCTCCTACGCCTCGGCTCCCTCGTCCTTCGGCAGCTTGATCCCGCGCTTCGCCAGCAGCCTCTCCAGCCGCCCGTAGATCTTCCCGCCCAGCAGATTCTCCGCCGTATACCCGATGTCCTGAATCACCGCCCGCAAATCCTCCGACCCACTCCAGTGCCGCCGCGCATACGGCTCCAACTCGCCACTGAACGCCTGCGCCAGCACCGCCGTCGCCAGCACCAGGTCGTCCACGTACCCACCCGCCCCGATCAACGCCTCCGGCAACAGATCGATCGGCATGACGAAGTACGCCAGCGCCCCGCCGATCAACATCCGCGCCGAGGTCGGCACCTCCTTGTCCAGCGACAGGCGGACCAGGAGGATGAACACGTCCGGCACCAGCAGCAGCGCGCGCACCGACGCGTCCGCCATCCGGCCGCCGCGCCGGTCGACCCAGGCGATGATCCGCTCGCGCAGCCGATCGTAGAAGCTCAGCAGACCGGAGCTCGGCAGGTCGGTGGCGCCGGCCGCCAGGGCCTCCTCCGAACGCAGCTCGAGCGCCGTCTCGCTCAGATCGTCCGGTCCGCGGTCGATCCCCTGGAGCGGCGTCTCCTCCCCCTCGACCCGGTGGGGATCGTTCGATCGGCGGCGGGCACGGGGCCGGGTGTCGTTGCGGTCCGGATCATCAGCCATGGGACTCCTCCTCGGGGCTCACTGCTCCGAAAGTCTATACCCGCGCCCCTGCGCAACGGCTTCGACGCCCGGTTCCTCGAGCCTGACCCGCGCACCGGGCGACGGTGTTCTACCGGGAGTCAGGCCGCGAGCCGGGACCGGCGTCACGCCGGGCGGCCCAGGGCTTCGCGCCAGAGTCCGTCGATCGCGTCGTCGAACCCGGGCTCGGCGTGCCAGCCGAGGGCGGTCAGGCCGTCGGCGGCGCCGGCCAGCAGCGGCACGTCCACCGGCCGCATGCGGTCCGGGTCCTGCTCGATCCGGGCGCACACCCCCGACGCTTTGACCAGGGCGTCCAGGGCGTCGGCGATCGACACCGCCCGGCCGCTCGCGAGGTTGTAGACCCGGCCCGGCTCGCCGGACCGGGCGAGCAGGGTGTAGGCGCGGGCCGCCGCCTCGACGTGGACGAAGTCGCGCCGGGCGGCCAGGTTGCCGACGTGCAGCACCGGCTCGTGCTCGCCCCGGCGGATGGCGGCGAGCTGGGCGGCGAACGACGGCAGGGCGAACTGGCGCGATTGGCCCGGACCGATCAGGTTGAACGAACGCACGACGATCGCCCGCGCGCTGGGCACGGACAGGGCGATCCGCTCCGCCGCCGCCTTGGTCAGGGCGTAGGGGCTGTTCGGTGCCGGCACGCGGTCCTCCGGGATCGGCTGCTCGACCTCCGGCACGCTACCGTAGACCTCACCGCTCGAGGCGACGATCACCAGCGCGCCGGCGGCTGCCCGCACGACGTTCTCGGTGCCCAGGACGTTGACGCGAAAGTACTCGCCGGGACGGGCCCACGACTCGCCGACGTGGGACAGGCCCGCCAGGTGGATGATCACGTCCGGGCGGGTGGCGGCCACCACCCGCTCGACCGCCGCGCGGTCCTGGATGTCGGCCTCGTGGAGCTCGACACCGGACAGGGCCAGCGTCTCGCCCCAGACGGTCGCCGCGACCCACGCTCCCTCGTCCAGCAGCCGCCGGGCCACGTGGCCGCCGACGAAACCGCCGACGCCGGTGATCAGGACCCGCATCCGCGCCTCACTTCGAGCCCTCGCGGCGCTGCCGACGGGCCTCGCGATCTCGCCAGTAGTCGAGGGTGTCGCGCAGGGTCTGGTCGAAGGAGATGCGCGGCTCCCAACCGGTGTCGGCCCGGAACTTCGAGCTGTCGCCGATCAGGATCTCGACGTCCGACGGGCGCAGGCGGGCCGGGTCGGTCTCCACCTTGACCTCTACCTTGGCCATGGCGATCAAGCGGTCGAGCAGCTCGCGAATGGTGAGCCCCTCGCCGGTGCAGATGTTGTAGACCTCGCCCGGCTTGGCCTTGGTCACCGCCAGCCAGTAGGCGCGCACCATGTCGCGCACGTCGGTGAAGTCGCGCACTGCGTCCAGGTTGCCGACCTTGATCTTCGGCTCGGCCAGGCCGAGCTCGATCCGGGCCACCTGGCGGGCGAAGTTCGAGGTCACGAAGACATCGCCCCGCCGCGGCCCGGTGTGGTTGAAGCCGCGGGTGCGGATCGCCTTGAGGCCGAAGCTCTGGAAGTACTGGTAGCCGAGCAGGTCCTGGCCGACCTTGGAGACGGCGTAGGGCGAGAGCGGCCGCAGCGGGTTGGTCTCGCGGATCGGCACTTCGTCGGGGAGCACCATGCCGTACTCCTCCGACGAGCAGGCGATCTGCACCACCGGGTCGATGCCGAGGCCGCGGATCGCCTCGAACAGGTTGATCTGGCCGCTGACGTTGGACAGGACGGTGTCGCCGGGCGCGGTCCAGGACGACGGCACGAAGCTCTGGGCCGCCAGGTGGAAGATGACGTCGGGCTGGGACTCTTCGAGGGCCCAGCGCACCGAGCTCGGGTCCCTGAGCTCACACTCGACCAGCCGCACCCGCTCGCCCAGGTGCTCCTGCAGGTGCTCGATGTTCTCCATGCGGCTCCGCCACCGATAGGTGCCGAAGATCTCCACGTCCGGGTGCTCCGCGAGCAGCAGCTCCGCCAGGTGGGAACCGGCGAAGCCGGTGATGCCGGTGATCAGTGCTTTCATGAGTTGCGTCTCCTATTTCGACGGCGCGGCGCAGCCCGCCGCTGCCACGGGAATCTGTTTCAGTTCCTTCCGAAGTCCGTCCGTCCCCGCCGGTAGAGGTCGAGGAGGCTCTGGAGGCCGGCGAGCCAGGGCTCGACGGAGCGTCCGGTAAGGCGCTCAAAGCGGTCGACGGCCAGGACCGAGTAGGCCGGCCGGGGGGCCGGCCGGGGAAAGGCGTCGGTGGTCACCGGGACCACCTCGACCGACGGGCGAAAAGAGCGGACGATCTCGCGGGTGAAGCCGCACCAGGAGACCGGCTCCCGGTTGCGGTAGTGGACGACGCCGTGGGCGCCCTCACCCGGCTCCGGCTCGCTCGGGCTGGAGCCCTTGTTCGCTACGATCTCCGCCAGGTCCCAAAGGGCGCGGGCCAGGAAGCGGGTGTCCGTCGGGCACCCCACCTGGTCGTCGACCACCCGCAACGGCACCCTCCCGCCCTCGATCAGACGCACCATGGTGGCGACGAAGTTGGGGCCGCCCGGCCCGAACAGCCAGCTCGTCCGCACCACGGTCGCCCGCTCGTACTCCAGGACCCGCACCTCGCCCGCCCGCTTGGACGCGCCGTAGGCCGAGCGCGGCGCCGTCTCGGACTCTTCGGTGTAGGGCGTGGAGGCGGCGCCGTCGAAGACGTAGTCGGTCGAGACGTGGAGCAGGTGGGCGCCCACGGCGGCCGCCGCGGCCGCCGCGTGGCCGGCGCCCTCCGCGTTGACCGCGAAGGCCCGCTCGCGCTCCTCTTCGCAGGCGTCGACGGCGGTGAAGGCGGCGCAGTTGATCACCACGTCGGCCCGGAAGGAGCTGACCCACTCGCGCAGGCGGCCGGCGTCGGTGACGTCCGCCTGGGCGTGGGAGAGGCCGAGGGTCGGGACGCGCCGCCGCCGCCCCTCGGCGACCACGTCGCGGCCCAGCATGCCGGTGCCGCCGAAGACCACGGCTCGCATCAGGCCCTCCGCGGATCGGCGGACGCGGCGCGGCTCACGGGATGCCCACCTCGGACTTGTCGCCGAGCATGAAGCGATAGGCCTTCGGCTTGAGGCCGGTCTGGACGATCTTGACGTCGCGGCCGATGAGCGAGGCGTCGATCCGCAGGTGGACGTCGCAGATCTCGCTACCGGAGAGCACGATCGAGTTCTCGATCTCGCAACCCCGGATCGTGCAGCCGTCGCCGATCGAGGTGTACGGGCCGATGAAGGCGTTCTCGATCGTCACGTCGTCCCCGATCACCACCGGCCCGCGGACCACCGAGTCGGCGACCCGGACCCGTTCACCGAGGCCGACCCGCCCCTCGATCCGGCTGCCGTCGGCGAGCGGCCCCCGGCGGGGCTGGCGCAGCGCTTCGAGCACGATCCGGTTCGCCTCCAGCATGTCGTCGATCTTGCCGGTGTCCTTCCACCAGCCGCGCACGATGTGCGGGTGGACGTCCAGTCCGCGATCGATCAGGTCCTGGATGGCGTCGGTGATCTCGAGCTCGCCGCGGGCCGACGGCTCGATCCGGTGGACCGACTCGAAGATCGACGGCTCGAACATGTAGACCCCGACCAGCGCCAGGTTGCTCGGCGGGTCGGCGGGCTTCTCCACCAGGCGCTTGATCTTGCCGCCGGGCGCCAGCTCGGCGACGCCGAACTGCTGGGGGTTGGGAACCTCGGCGAGGAGGATCTGGGCGGCTGCGCCGAGGGTGCGGAACTCCTCGACCAGGCTGGTGATGCCGCCGGCGATCAGGTTGTCGCCCAGGTACATGACGAACGAATCGTCCCCGATGAAGTCCTCGGCGATCATCACCGCGTGGGCGAGCCCCCGCGGCGCGTCCTGCTCGATGTAGGTCACCTTCGCGCCGAAGCGCGAGCCGTCGCCGACCGCGGCGCGGATCTCGTCGCCCGTGTCGCCGACGACGATCCCGATGTCGGTGATGCCGGCCTCGACCACGGACTCGATGCCGAAGAACAGGACCGGCTTGTTCGCCACCGGCACGAGCTGCTTCGCCGAGGTGAAAGTGAGGGGACGCAGCCGGGTGCCCTTGCCCCCGGACAGGATCAATGCCTTCATGAATCTCCGCTGGTCGGCCTACTGGACCCGCCCGGTCAGGTCGAGGAAGGTGCCGACGTTCTTCAGGGTGAACGCGATGCGGTAGTCGGTGTCCTTGACGGTGCCAACCTGGAAGTCCCGATACTCCAGGCGGATGCCGTAGCACTGGGAGGTGTAGTCCAGGAAGTAGCGCTGGTCCTGGATCTCGGAGGCCTCGATGTCGTAGTCGACGCTGGCGCGGAGCGTCAGCCGGCCGGGCAGCGGCACGACGCCCGCGGCGAGGCGGATCTGGTTCGACAGGGTCTCGCCGTCCTGGGGCCGATAGCGGGTCGTGTAGCGCAGGCCGAAGTCGTTGCGGCCGAGACGGGTGCTGGCCGAGATCGAGCTCGACGTGAGCTGCTTGAACAGCACGCTGTAGGTCCAGTCCGCCCGCAGCAGGGTCGTGTCGCTGGGCGAGAAGCGCAGGATCGCCTCGAGCGGACCGGCCGTCGAGGTGATGATCGGCGCGCCGGCCTCCAGGGTCTCGCTGCCGCGCTCGAGGAAGTCGTTGGAGTCGAGGCTGTAGCTGCGCCGGACCTCGAAGTTGACGATCTCGCGGGCCGCGCCACCGTCCTCGTCCGCCGGCTTGCCCTTGATCCGGTTGATCAGCGAGACGCGCGCCACGTTGCCCGAGAACAGGCTGTCGACCGAGTCGAACCGGGGCACCAGGGTCGAGTCCTGGAAGTCGTCGGCGTAGGCGTAGACCACCCGCGGCTCGATGATGTGCTTGAACTTCGAGAACGCGCCCACCGGCTTCTCGAAGATGCGCGAGAACGACGGCCCGATCAGCTCGACCCCGGCGTTGGAGACGTTGCGGGTGAGGCCGTCGCCGGAGAACGCGCTGCCGGTCTCCTGGACCACCGTCGAGTCGGCCTCCAGGCTGTCCTGATACCAGGTCAGGCGGTGGCCGGCGGTCAGGTTGAACGACAGCCAGGGCGCCGGCTCGACCGGGAACGAGATCTGGGGGAACAGGTCGAACCGGCCGTAGTCCGACTGGAAGGTGTTCGACCGGTCGACCGACAGGTAGCCGGCCGAGCTGTCGACCGTCAGGTAGAGCGGCGTCTTCCAGAGTGGGGTGGTGACGATCGGCGTCGAGCGCAACCGGTACTGGAGGCTCGGCAGCTCGCGGTCGGTGTTGACCCGCGTGTTGGTGAAGGTGTCGCGGCTGGTCAGTTGGAGGTTGACCAGGCTGGTGCCCCAGTTGCCGGTCAGAAACGCCCGGGACTCATCGAAGCGGCGGCTGTTGAGGCTGTAGTCGCGCTCGAAGTCCTGGAAGAACTGGAAGTCGGAGTAGTCGGTGTAGTCGATCACCCCGCGCATGCCGAGCGGCAGGTCGTTCGACTCGTGGTCGAGCTTGACCTTCCAGCGGGTGTCCCCGGTCTCGTCGTCGTCGATGATGTAGCCCTGGAAGCTCCCTTTCGTGCCGTCGGTCGGGTGGTAGCGGAGCTCGTCGCCGAAGCCGAGGTAGCCCTTGCTGTAGCCGTCGAGGAAGAGCGTCGTGTCGTAGCTGCGGCCGAGGGGCTGGAAGTAGGCCAGCCCCAGGTAGGTGCCGCGCCGGGCGCTGTAGCCGATGTTCGGTACCAGCAGGCCCGCGGACCGGTCCTGCTTGGTCGGCCAGACGATGTACGGCGTGTAGAAGATCGGCACCTTCTTGATCCGCATCCGGGCGTTCTTGACGTGGGCGTAGGCGTCCGCCTCGACCCGCGCGCTGCTCATGCGGAAGCTCCAGTCGGGCACGTCCTGGTTGCACGACGTGAACACCCCGTCGGTGACCAGATAGACGTTGTCGCCGACCTTCTCGATCGTCCGGCCGGTGAAGTAGTAGTCCGGATCCACGAAGGCACTCGCCTCGGTCAGAGTGCCGTTCTTGGTGTCCAGGTCGAGGGTCAGGGTGTCACCGGAGAGGCGGCGCGGGCCCTGATCGAAGATGACGTTGCCCGACGCCTCGACCTGGCGGGTCTCGAGGTCGACCTCGGCCTGGTCCGCCTTGAGCGTGATGTCCTTGTACTCGATGGCGACGCCGCCCGAGAGCACGGCGTAGTCCTCGCGCCGGAACTCGAGCGAGCCGGTCTGGCCGCTGACCTTCCCCTGCCCGTCCTCGAGCTGAAGGGTGAACGCGATCGGTCCGCCCCTGGTGTCCTTGGGGACGGTGTCCTTGGGGACGGCGTCTTTCGGGGCCTCTTCCTTGGCGGGTTCCTGCTCGGCCACGGGTGGCTGGGTGCCCTCGTCCGCCTGCGCGGCGGCGGGGGTCGCCGGGGTCGACTCGGTCGGCTGGGTTGACTGGGCCGCCGAGGTCGACGAGCCCGGGGCCTCCTGGCCGGTCTCCGGCGGAGGGGCCTGGCTCTCCTGAGCCCGCGCCGGGGCGGCCGGGCCCGAGAGCAGCAGGGCCAGCAACGGAAGGAGGAGTGCGCCGCGGTTCACCGTCGCCGTTCCGTTCGCCGGTCAGTCCAACCGCTCGACGATCATCGCGGTGGCCTCGCCGCCGCCGATGCAGATCGCGGCACAGCCGCGCTGCTTGCCGCGCGCTTCGAGGGCGTGGAGGAGGGTGACGAGGATGCGGGCGCCGGAGCAGCCGATCGGGTGGCCGAGGGCGACGGCGCCGCCGCGCACGTTCACCGTCGACGGATCGAGCTCGTGCTCGCGGATGAAGGCCATGGTGACGGTGGCGAACGCCTCGTTGACCTCCCAGAGGTCGATGTCGTCCTTGGTCATGCCGGCGCGCTCGAGCACTCCGCGGGCGGCCACCACCGGCGCGGTGGTGAACCACTCCGGCTTCTGGGCGACCGAGGTGTGGGCGACGATCCGGGCCAGCGGCTTCTTGCCCAGCTCCTTGGCGTGGGCCGCCGTGGTCAGGACCAGGGCCGCCGCGCCGTCGTTGATCTTGCTGGCGTTGCCGGCGGTCACCGTGCCGTCCTTCTCGAACGCCGGGCGCAGGGTGGAGATCTTCTCGAGGTCGACCCGGAACGGCTCCTCGTCCCGGTCGACCGTCTCGGTCTGCCCCTTGCGCTTGGGCACTTCGACCGGCACGATCTCGGCAGCGGCGAGGCCGTCCTCGGTCGCCTTGCGGGCCCGGGCGTAGCTCTCGATCGCGAAGGCGTCCTGCTCCTCGCGGGTGAAGCCGTACTCGCGGACACAGGTCTCGGCGCAGTTGCCCATGTGGACGTCGTTGTACGGGTCCCACAGGCCGTCGAGGATCATCGAGTCGATCAGCTTGCCGTGGCCGAGGCGCAGGCCGTCGCGGACTCCGGCGGCCAGGTACGGCGCCTGGCTCATGCTCTCCATGCCGCCGGCGGCGACGACCTCGAAGTCGCCGCAGCGCAGGTCGTTGGCGGCCATCATCACGGTGCGCATCCCCGAGCCACAGACCTTGTGCAGGGTGACCGCGCCGGTCGACTCGGGGCAGCCGGCGCCGAGGGTGGCCTGGCGGGCCGGGGCCTGCCCCTGGCCGGCCTGGAGAACGCACCCCATGTTGACCTGGTCGATGTCGGCGGGATCGAGGCCGGCGCGCTCGATCGCACCGACGAGGGCTCGCGCACCGAGCTGGTGGGCGGCGAGCTTGGAAAAGGCGCCCTGGAACGAGCCGATCGGCGTGCGGGCGGCGCTCAGGATCACGATGTCGTCCATGCTGGCTCCTCAGTGCTTGGATCCGTCGCAGGTTGTCCGGGCCGTGCGGGTGGCCGGTGTCGAATCCGGCGGAGGCGCGGCCCAAACGGCGTCCCGGAGCAGGCTGAAGACCCCGCCGTCGGGGCGGCACCGGGCGCAGCGATGCTAGCACAGCGAGACGGTCGCTCCGCCGCCGCCAAACGGCCCGCCGCGCGGTTTCGTAACACTTCTTGAAGGAATAACACTAAAGGCTGGAGAGTAAACAACTCGGACGGTCGCCGAACGACGGCCGGCCCTTCCACCGATCGGCCCTTCAAGGAGGTTGTACCGCATGATGCAGCAAGCACTTCGCCGCAGCTCCTTCACCCTCATCCTCGCTCTCGTCATGGCGGTAGCCGCCGTGCTGGCGGCGGCGTCTCCGCTGGCCGCCCAGACCTCGAGCGCATGGATGAACACGAAGATCTCCGACCTGCGGGCCGCCCAGCAGAAGATCCCCTCCGAGGCGGCAGAGCACTATGAGACCGCCCAGCGCTATCTGGTCACCATCCAGGACCTGAGCGACAAGAAGGATCTCTCCAAGCGGCAACAGAAGAAGCTCGACCGTGCCTTCCGCAAGGCGATCAGCGAGCTCGGAGCCGCGATCGAGAGCTCGCCGGATTGGGTCGAGGCCCGCATGGCCCTCGGCTCCGTCGACTACAAGAAGAAGGACTACGAAGGCGCGCGCGACCAGTACCAGGAGGTGCTGCGGATCGAGCCCGACAACGACCGCGCCAAGTCCTACCTGGAGACCGTCCAGTACTACATCAGCCACCAGGATGCGGCCGACCAGGAGAGCGACGACCAGTCCGCCCGGGCACCCTGGGAAGAAGAAGGTAGCGGCGGCCGGTAGGCGGCAGACCGCGGCGTGACGGTCTGGTGGGCGTAGCCCGGCCCGCATTGACACGGGCGGCCCCGGGAGGGGAGAGTCGCGGGCGTGGACCGCGGCCGACTGTTGGGCATCGACTACGGCACCAAGCGGGTCGGGATCGCCGTCTCCGACCCCGAGGGCCGGCTCGCCGTGCCCTGGGGCGCGGTCCGGCGGCGCGACGACCGCACCCTGGTGCGCCAGCTCGTCGCCCTGGCCCGGCGCGAAGAGGTGACCGGCTTCGTCGTCGGTGAGCCACGCCGGCTCGACGGCGGGCTCGGCGACGCCGCCCGGCGGGTCCGGCGCTTCGCCGAGCGCCTCGGCGACACCAGCGGCCTGCCGGTCGAGCTGATCGACGAGAGCCTGACCAGCGTCGAGGCCGAGGCGCGCCTGCGCCGTGCCGGCGTCGATCCGGCGGACGACCCGGAGCGGGTCGACGCCCTGGCGGCACAGATTCTGCTACAAGAGGCTCTCGACCGGCCCTCCTCCCCGGACGCAACCGACGACGCCGCGCCGGCGGAGGGCGCCGACCGGAGCCGATGATGCGACCGCGCCGCGCCCTGAGCTGTCTCGCCCTCCTGCTGCTCGTCGCCGCCCTGGCGGCGGCCGGCGCCGCCTGGTGGGGCTGGCGCGAGCTCAACCGGCCGCTCGAACTCACCCTGACGCAGGAGGCGAGCACCGACGGGGCCGACGCCGCGCCGTCGATCGTCATCTCCCCCGGCACCGACGCCCGCACCATCCTGTTCCAACTCGAGCACGCGGGGCTGTCGACCGACGGCTTCCTGACCCGCCTCTACCTCGTCTACGGGCTCGGCGACCCGCCGCTCAAGGCGGGCGAGTACCGTTTCGAAGGGCCGGCTTCGACCGTGCAGGTGCTCGACAAGCTGATCCGGGGCGAGGTGGTCCAGCACCGGGTGACGGTGATCGAAGGGCTGACCCTCGAAGAGACCGCCGACGCCCTGGCGGCTGCCGGCTTCGGCGACCGCGACCGCCTGCTCGCCGCCATGCACGACCCGGCGCCGATCGCCGATCTCGATCCGCGGGCCGAGACCCTCGAAGGGTACCTCTACCCCGACACCTACTCGTTCACCCGCGGTGTCACCGAAGACGAGATCGTCGCCACCATGGTGCGCACCTTCCGCGACCGGTTCGAGAGCCGGGTCCGGCCGCTGCTCCTCCGGACGGACGGACGGGTGGAGCTCGGGGTCCCCGCGGGCACGCCGGCGATCGTCGCGGACGCCTTGCGGCTCGACCGCGCCGCCGGCAGCGCCGGCCCGCCGGACGAGCCGATGATCCCGCCGGACGTGGCGGCGGGCCGCCGGCTGACCCTGACCCTGCGCGAGCTGGTCACCCTGGCGAGCATCGTCGAGAAGGAGGCCCAGCTCGACACCGAGCGGCCGCAGATCGCTGCCGTCTACGTCAACCGGCTGCTCGCCGGCATGGGCCTCTACGCCGACCCGACGGTCATCTACGCGCTCAAGCGGCGGGGCACCTGGGACGGCAACTTGCGCCGGGTCGACCTGCAGATCGACTCGCCCTACAACACCTACCGGTTCGGCGGCTTGCCGCCCGGACCGATCGCCTCGCCCGGGGTCGAGAGCCTCCGCGCCGCGGCCGACCCGGCCCACACGGGGTCGCTCTACTTCGTCAGCCGCAACGACGGCAGCCACGTCTTCGCCGACACCCTGAGCGAGCACAACCGCAACGTCGCCCGCTGGCAGAAGCGCTACTGGCGCGACCGCTGGGCCCGGGAACGGCGCGAAAAGGCGTCCGGTGGCGGCTCCGACGGCCCGTGACGGAGCGCGGGGCGCAGACGGTGAGGTTGTGATGGCCGGCGGACGAGCGACGGACGATGGGGCCCCCGCGATTGACAGGCGTCGGCCCCTGGTGTATCTAGAGGTTCGACCCATCTAGATCGACTGAGTTTGCGATCTCGGCCGCCCGGCGGTCGGAAGGAGATGTCTCAAATGGCGACGCGTGAAGAGTTCGGACAATACCTTCTTCTCAAGAAGCTGACCGAGGATCCGCTCGGCGAGACCTTCCGAAGCGGCCGCCTGGGCCAACAGGGTCTGGACCAGGTCGTCCTGCTGCGCGTGCTCAACGGCCAGGGGCTCGACGGCGAGAAGCTGTGGGCCTCGCTCTCCGCCCGCCAGGAGGTCCAGAAGGCCCTGAAGAGCCCCAACATCGGCAGCGGCGTCGACGCCGGCACCGTCCGAGGGGTTCCGTACGTCGCCTACGACTACATCTCCGGCAAGGACCTGGCGAGCCTGATGGCCCAGGCGAACCGCGAGAGCTCCCCCTTCCCCACCGACCACGCCCTGCTGATCGCCGACCGCATCGGCCTGGGCCTGTCCGCCGCCTACGAGGCACGCCACGGCGGCGAGCGGGTGCTCCACGGCATGACCGTGCCCCACCTGGTGATGGTGTCGAACGAGGGGGAGACCCGGCTGCTGGGATTCGAGGCCGGCCCGGCCCTGGCCGAGCAGGCCGGCGCCCTGCCGGGGGAGATCAAGCGCTACCTGGCCCCCGAGGCCCGCGCCGGCGCCGCGCCCACCAAGACCGGCGACGTGTTCTCCCTCGGCGCCATCCTGTTCGAGCTGCTCACCGGCGCACCGCTGCCGGAGTCCGCTCTCGATGGCTACGGCTCGCTGGTCGACCAGGCCCAGCTCGCCGCCGAGCGGACCCCCCTGCCCGCCGACCTGGCCGAGCTGCTCAAGCGGAGCCTGGCACCCGCCGGCGAGCGGATCGGCGACGCGGCGGCATGGCACAAGGCGCTGGCCAAGCTGATGGCCTCCGGCGGCTACAACGCCACCACCTTCAACCTCGCCTTCTTCATGCACAACCTCTTCCGCGAGGAGATCGAGCGAGAGAGCCGCGAGATCGAGGCGGAGAAGACGATGGAGATCCCGACCCGCGGCGCCAGCGTCGGCGGCTCGGGCGCCGAGACCCAGGCCCTCTCCCACGAAGAGGTCCAGCGCGCCGCCGCGTCGGCCGAGGACACCGGCGCCGTCCGCGAGCGCTACGGCATGGAGACGTCGTCCGAGGGCGGCAGCAAGAAGGGGCTCTGGATCGGCATCGCCGCCCTCCTGGTGCTGGCGATCGGGGTCGGCATCGCCTACGTCATGACCGGCGGCTTCGGCAAACAGGCCAAGGAGGCCGCGGCGGAGGCCGCCGCCACCCCGCCGCCTGCCGCCGCCGCGACGGAGCCGGCCCAGCCCGAGGGACCGACGCCCGACGAGATCCAGGCCCAGATCGACCAGATGCTCGAGGAGAAGACCCAGGCGCTCCAGAAGAACATCAAGCAGGAGTACGACCAGCGCATCGCCGACATGCAGAAGCAGCTCCAGGACGCCGAGAGCGCCGCCCAGGAACGCGAGAAGCGGCTGGCCGAAGAGCGCGCCCAGGCGGAGAAGGAGGAGCAGGCGCGCAAGGCCCAGGTGGCGCGCGAGGCGCAGGAGCAGCAGGCGGCGAAGGAGGCCGCGGCCGACGACCAAACGCCCGAGGAGAGCCAGGCGGCGGCCACTTCCG
This sequence comes from uncultured Acidobacteriota bacterium, assembly GCA_963843755.1. Classification (GTDB taxonomy): domain Bacteria; phylum Acidobacteriota; class Thermoanaerobaculia; order Multivoradales; family DATKCC01; genus CAWJLS01. The sequence goes on along the minus strand of CAWJLS010000002.1, from coordinate 61,947 downwards.
ATGGCGGAGCGGCCACCCAGGAGAAGGCGAGCGACGTCGCCCAGCAGCTCGCCCAGCGCAAGACGCCGGCCAAGCCCCAGCCGGCGGAGCCGGAGCCCCAGCCGAAGGAGCCGGCGGTCCACCGGGGCGACCTGGTCAAGCCCGGCCCCGGCGTGATCCAGCCGCGGGTGACCCGGCGGGGACGGCCCGTCTACCCGGCCGTCGCCGCGCGGCTCAACCGGGAGGCCTCGGTGGACGTCCAGGTGCTGGTGGACGAGAACGGCAAGGTCGTCGACGCCATGATCGCCGGCGAGAAGCACAAGTTCGGCTTCGACGAGGCGGCGCTCGAGGCGGCCCGCAACTCGGTCTTCGATCCCGCCAACAAGGACGGGGTGCCGGTCAAGATGTGGACGACGATCCGCTTCGCCTTCAAGCGCTAGAAATGCCTAGTCGCCCCGGAAGCGGGGCATGCCGTCGGCCGGCCCGTCGTACTCGACGCGGCCGTCGGCCATCTTGACCACCCGGTGCGCCAGCGGGTAGTAGCGGTCGTCGTGGCTGATGGCGACGACCGCCTTCCCCCGTCGGGCCAGCTCCGGCAGGACCTCGCGGTAGAAGATGTCTTTGAACACGGGGTCCTGGTCCGCCGCCCATTCGTCGAACAGGTAGATCGGCCGATCCTCCAGGTAGGCGGTGAGCAGCGCCAGCCGCTTGCGTTGCCCCTGGGACAGGTCGACGGTCGACAGGGCGCCGTCCTTCACCTCCACCTTGTGACCGATCTGGAGCTCGGCCAGGTAGCGCCGCGCCCGCTCGTCGACGTCCGCCCCTTCGAGCCCGAGGAGCCGGTCGAACAGGTAGAAGTCCCCGAACACCACCGAGAAGAGCTGGCGGTAGGCGTCCACCTCCTGCGGCGCCACCAGCTCGCCGTCGACCCGGAGCTCACCGCCGTCGGGCGCGTAGAGCCCGACCAGCACCTTCGCCAGGGTGGTCTTGCCACTGCCGTTGCCCCCCACCAGGAAGACCAGCTCCCCCGGCTTCAGGGTGAAGTCGACCGGGCCCAGGGTGAACGCCCGGTCCTCGTCGGCCGCATGGTACGTGTGGGTGACCCCGTCCAGCGACAGGTGGCTCCAGGGCGCCGCGGCTTCGTCAGGGGCCGCGGCTCCTCCACCGGCCGCGGCGCTGTCCCGCTCGAAGCGTCCGGCGCCGAGATCCTCGCTGCCGCTCTCGGCGAGCTGGAAGCCGAGGTGGTGGATCTTGCGCACCGCCACCTCCGCCCGTCCGAGGTTCGAGACCTGGTCGAGCAGCGTCTGGAGCGGCCCCATGAGGTAGAGCAGGACGAGGGTGTAGCCGACCAGGACGTCGCGGCTGGCGGTGACGAACGATGGTCGGACGAACAGCAGTACGCCGATGACGACGAAGAACAGCAGGTTCCCCCAGGCCGCGGCCGTGCCGTAGACCAGCGCCGCCGTGACCCGTAGGCGCCGCACCAGGTCGGCGGTCCCATAGAGCAGGTCGACGAACGCGAGGCGGCGGAGCCGGTGGAGCTTGAGCTCCTTGACGCCTTCGGTCAGCCCGCGGAAGTGCTCGAACAGGTTGTCCTGCTCTTCCCGCGCCAGGGCGAACTTGCGCACGCCGATCATCGCCGGGATGCGGTAGCTGAAGGCACCGACCACCACCGCCACCAGGAACAGGCCGAAGAGCCGAACGTCGAGCCACGCCAGGTAGCCGAACCCACCGAGGACGATCGTTCCGTTGATGAACAGGACCGGCACGAACAGCAGCGCCTGGGTGAGCGCGTTGACGTCGTCGGTCAGCGTCGCGAACAGCCGGTGCGCACCGAGCTCCTCCAGCCGCCCCAGGGGGGCCGCAAGGATCTGGCGGCTGATCTGGATTCGCAGGTCCCGGACCATGCCCTGGCCGAGGGTGGCCAGGAGCGAGATCGAGGCGACCCGCGCCACGGTGACCACGACGATCAGCCCGAGGAACGCCAGGCCGACGCGCCGGAGGTCCGCGCCCGCCTCGGCGCGCAGGCTGGAGTTGACCACCGCGAGCAGGGCGACGCTCGCCCCGCCGCTGAGCGCTCCGGCCACCACCGCGCCGATCAACAGCCGGCGCGCCTGACCCGAACGCATGAGTACGAACTTGAGAAACTTCATCGGTGTTGATCTCCCACACCCTTGGTGCGGGGCAGACGCCCTTTGAGACGTGACGTCGCGAGACCGGGGAGAGGGACGCCCCGTCCGCGGTCCGCTGCGTCGATCCTGCTCGTTGTGCACCCCGAACGCACGAAGGCCCGGCTGCCGCTCAGATCGAACGCGGCGAGCCGGGCCTTGCTTGTGCGCCGGGTGGCGCGGGGCGCTTGGGGGGAGAGCCTTACAGGTCCGCGGCCTTGATGCTCGCGGTCAGCTCCTGGACGACCGGCTTCATCACCTTGTCGAACATCCGCTCGTCGTTCTGGACACCGCCGCCGAAGCCGCCGATCGACAGCTTCATGTGGGCGTCCTCCGCCCGCGCCTCGTCGGCCCAGACGATCTCTCCGGTCTCGGCGTTGATGATCCGGGCGTTGGCCGCGGCGACGAAGGTCTTCTTGCCGGCGGAGAAGCCGGGCAGGCCGCGGACGCCGCGGCCGTGGGCGCCGGTTTCGGTGGCGCCGTACTCGGTCACCGCGCCGACCAGGAAGTACTCGACGCCGAGGAGCTTGCCGGCGCGGACGGCGGTCGACGGATCGACGTCACCGGAGAGGGAGAGGTTCTTCTCCCGCAGCAGTGCGTCGAGCTTCTCGCGGTCGATGACCCGGAACTTGCCGCTCTTGACCAGCTCGGTGACGAACACGTCCTGCATGGCGGCGGCACCGCGGTCGTTCCACCAGTGCCAGCCCGAGTCGGCTTTGTTCTCGAACTCGAGCACCGCGATGCGCGGCTTCTCGGCAGCGAAGGCGGGCTGCACCAGCGCCACGAAGAAAGAAAGACAGATGACGCCTACGACGGCACTCAAGAGATGACGCTTCATGGTCGATGACCTCCTGCTCTGTGATGTCGGAAATCGAACCCGGTTACTTCCGATGCGCCGATGCGCCGGAACGCCCGTGCGCCGACGCGCGAGGCGGTGGCGGGGCCGCACTGTGATCGCGGCTCCGTGTGAACGGCGGTGCCACCACGGGATCGCCAGGTCGTTTTCCCGGGACGGTGACCGGCACATTCTAGCAACGTCCCCCGGGGCTTGCTAGAAGGTGGGCCAGAAAGTCGGACCAGACGGTCCGACCAAGCGGTCGCGCCGGACAGTCCACCGAACCGCCGTCCTGTCGTCCGCGGACGGGCTCAGCCTTCGCCGGACGGGTCGTCCCCGGGCGTCCCGAGCTCCTGGGCGTCGACCGCGCAGATGGCCGCCATGTTGACGATGTCGGCGGTGTCGACCCCGCGCTGGAGGACGTGGACCGGCTTCGCCATGCCCAGCAGGATCGGCCCGATCGCCTCGGCCCCGGTCAGGCGCCAGATCAGCTTGTAGGCCGTGTTGGCGGCGTTGAGGTCGGGGAAGATCAGCACGTTCGCCGGCGCCGTGAGATCGCTCCACGGGTAGGTCTCGCGCAGGACCGACTCCAGCACCGCGGTGTCGGCCTGCATCTCGCCGTCGACCTCGAGACTCGGCTCCCGCTGCTTGACCAGCTCCACCGCCCGCCGCACCTTCTCCGCCTGCGGGTGGGTGTTCGAGCCGAAGTTCGAGAACGACAGCATGGCGATGCGCGGCTCGACGTGGAAGCGGCGGGCGAACTCGCCGGTGAGGACGGCGACCTCCGCCAGGGTCTCGGCCGACGGCTCGATGTTGACCGTCGTGTCGGCGAAGAAGAACAGCCGGTCGTTGAGCAGCAGGATGTAGGTGCCCGCGACCCGCTCGACCCCCGGCCGGGTGCCGATGATCTGGAGCGCCGGCCGGATGGTGTCGGCGTAGTACTGGGTCAGGCCCGAGATCAGGCCGTCGGCGTGCCCCATGCGCACCATCATGGTGCCGTAGTAGGTGCGTTGGCGCATCAGCTTGAGCGCGTCCTCGTAGGTCACCCCGTCGCGCCGCCGGATGGCGTGGAGCTGCCGGGCGTAGGTCTCGAGCTCCTCGGAGCTCTCGCTGTGGACGATGGTGATCGCGTCCTCGTCCAGACCGAGCTCCTCGAGCCGGTCGATGATCGCCTCGCGGCGGGCGAGCAGCACCGGGTGGGCGATCTCCTCCTCCACCAGCACCTTCGCCGCCCGCAGGATCTTGTCGTGCTCGCCCTCGGGGAAGACGATCCGCTTGATGTCCCGCTTGGCCCGCTCCTTGAGGTCGTGCATGAGCTCGAGCCGGCGGGAGATGATCGTCCGCAGCCGCCCCTGGTACTCGTCGAAGTCCTCGATCGGCACCCGGGCGACGCCGGTGTCCATGGCCGCCTTGGCGACCGCCGGCGGCACCCGCAGAAGGACCCGGTAGTCCATCGGCTTGGGGATCAGGTACTCCGGCCCGAAGCGCAGGCCCTCGACGCCGTAAGCCCGGAGCACCGAGTCCGGCACGTCCTCGCGGGCGAGCTCGGCCAGGGCCCGGGTGGCGGCCAGCTTCATCTCGTCGTTGATGTCGCTGGCGCGCACGTCGAGGGCGCCGCGGAAGATGAACGGGAAGCCGAGCACGTTGTTGACCTGGTTCGGCGTGTCACTCCGGCCGGTGGCCATGATCACGTCCTCGCGCGCGGCCTTGGCGTCCTCGTAGGAGATCTCGGGGTCCGGATTGGCCATGGCGAAGACGATCGGGTCGGCCGCCATGGAGCGCACCATGTCCTGGGTCACCAGGCCGCCGATCGAAAGCCCGACGAAGACGTCCGCCCCCTGCATGGCGTCCTCGAGCGTCCGGGCGTCGGTCTGTGCCGCGTACTCTTCCTTGAGCGGGTCCATGCGCTCGGTCCGCCCCTTGTAGATCACCCCTTTCGAGTCGACCAGGACGACGTTCTTCCGCTCCAGCCCGAGCTGCTCGTAGAGCCACAGGCAGCCGAAGGCCGCGGCCCCGGCGCCGGAGAACACCAGCTTGACCTCGCCGATCTTCTTGCCGGTGATCTCGAGGGCGTTGAGCAGCGCCGCGCCGGAGATGATGGCCGTGCCGTGCTGGTCGTCGTGGAAGACGGGAATCCCCATCTCCTTCTTCAAGGTCTGCTCGATCTCGAAGCACTCCGGCGCCTTGATGTCTTCGAGGTTGATGCCGCCGAAGGTGGGCTCGAGCGCCTTGACGATCTCGACGAACTTCTTCGGGTCGGTGACGTCCACTTCGAGGTCGAAGACGTCGATGTCGGCGAAGCGCTTGAACAGCACCCCCTTGCCCTCCATCACCGGCTTGCCGGCGAGGGGACCGATGTTGCCAAGGCCGAGGACGGCGGTGCCGTTCGAGATCACCGCGACCAGGTTGCCGCGAGCGGTGTATTCGTAGCCGAGGAGCGGGTTCTCTTCGATGGCCTTGCAGGGCTCGGCGACGCCGGGGGTGTAGGCGAGGGAGAGGTCGCGCTGGGTGGCGGTGGCTTTGGTGGGGACGACCTGGATTTTGCCCTTGCGGCCTTGGGAGTGATAGTCGAAAGCGTCCTGCTGGCTGATCTTTTTCATGACCGGCGTAGTCTACAGTCTGGGGTCGGTGGTGCCCCGTCCGGAGGGGCAGGACGGGCGGCTGGATCGGGTTCGGGCGGCGGTCCTTCGGCGAGGGGGTTGCCGGAGCGGTCCGGGGAGCGACGGCTCCGGGACAGCGCGCGAACTGGACGGTTGGGAGATCAACGCGCGCCTCGACATGGCCCGCGTCGGGCCGCCCTGCCACGCAAAGGCTGTCGCGGACGCGGTCCATGACGCCCTCCACCGCTCGCCCCCCGGACCGCTCGACTGCGCAACGATCGTTGGCATACCGGCCTGGGGGTGTCGACACCTCAAGGGTGTATGGCGGCCCGTTCCCTACGGAAGCCCCGCCGCTCGCATCGATCGCCGGCAAGTGGGTACTTGGGGGTCGCAACCGCGAGACTGCAGAGACTGTCTCCGCCGAGAGTCGCATCCGAGCCGAATTCTCTTGACTCCCCTACGTCGAGACTAGACGCCGCACTTACCTTTCAGGAACTCTTCGGGACACAGCTCGTTGGGAAGTGGATGAGACCGCTCTCCGCCTGAGTAACGACGGCTACGAACCACGAGAGGGCGGTCAACGAGCGTCCCCGTAGCCCCTCCTCTGTAGGGATCGGCGAGCGCACGCAGCAGGCGGAGACCTGACCGCGGCCCTTCCGCCTCGCACCAGAACGGACAAGCAAGCACCGGGGCCTTGAGCGCAGGGAAGCACACCGGCAGACGGCTCGATGAGGAGCGGGTGGGGAGGCGGCGGTGGAGGGCGTCATGGGCCGCGTCCGCGACGACGATCGCGCGGCGAGGAGGCCCGACGCGGACCATGTCGAGACGCGCGCTTGTCCCCCAACAACCCGTAACGCGCGCCGTCCCGGAGCCGCCGCCTCCCCACCCGCTCCCGGCGAACCTCCCCTACCCCGCTCTCCTCGACTCGCCCTCCCGCCCCGGGCCCCCTGCCTTACCCGATCTCTTCGAACCGCGCCGTGAAGTGCCGGAGCACTTTGGCCTGCGAAACGATCTTCAGTCCCTTGAGTCGCTCCTTATGCTCCTTGATCTCCTCCAGCACCTCGACCACGTACTTGAGGTGGCTGTTGGTGTACACCCGCCGCGGTACGGCGAGGCGCACGAGCTCCATCGGGGCGAAGACGGGCTCGCCGGTCTCCGGGTCGTCGTGGCCGAACATGACGCTGCCGATCTCCACCCCGCGCACCGCGCCCTCCCGGTAGAGCGCCACCACCAGCGCCTGGGCCGGGAAGTGGGCCTGGGGGATCTCCGGCAGGAAGTGGCGGGCGTCGATGTAGACGGCGTGGCCGCCCGGCGGCTGGACGATCGGGATGCCGGCGTCGGTCAGCGCCTTGCCGAACGCGGCGACCTGCCCGGTGCGGTAGGCGAGGTAGTCCTCGTTGAGCACCTCGCGCAGCCCGCGGGAGACCGCCTCGAGATCCCGGCCCGCCAGGCCGCCGTAGGTCGGGAAGCCCTCGATCACCACCATCCGCTGCTTGATCGTCTCGATCAGCCCCTGGTCGCGGCTCGCCAGGAAACCGCCCATGTTGGCCAGGCCGTCCTTTTTCGCGCTCATGGTGCAGCCGTCGGCGTAGGAGAAGGTCTCGCGGGCGATCTCGGCGACCGTGCGCCCCCCCTGCCCCTCCTCGCGCTGCTTGATGAACCAGGAGTTCTCGGCGAAGCGGCAGGCGTCGAGGTAGAACGGGACGCCGAACTCCTTGCACACCGCCGACATCGCCTTGACGTTGGCGAGGGAGACCGGCTGGCCGCCGCCGGAGTTGTTGGTCAGGGTGAGCATGGCCAGCGGAATGCGCTCCGGCGGCGTGGTCTCGAACAGGTGGCGCAGCTTGGCGAGGTCGATGTTGCCCTTGAACGGATGGTCGGCCTCCGGGTCGCGCCCTTCGTCGATCACCAGGTCGAGCGCCTCGCCGCCGTTGACCTCGATGTTGGCCCGGGTGGTGTCGAAGTGGTTGTTGCTCGGGACGACCGCGCCCGGCCGGACCAACTGGGAGAACAGCAGGTTCTCGGCGACGCGCCCCTGGTGGACCGGCACCATGTACGGGAAGCCGAAGATCTCGTGGACCGTCTCCTCGAGGTGGAAGTAGTTGCGCGCGCCGGCGTAGGCCTCGTCGCCGCGCATCATCCCCGCCCACTGGTTGTCCGACATGGCGGAGGTGCCGGAGTCGGTGAACAGGTCGATGAACACCGCTTCGGACGGGACCATGAACAGGTTGAAGCCGGCGGCGACGAGGTCCCGCTCCCGCTCTTCGGGACCGGGCAGACGGATCGGCTCGACGACCTTGACGCGCCACGGCTCGGGCATGAATCGCATAGAGGTGCCTCCGAGGGAAGGAAACTGTCTGAGAAGTTGAGCTCGTCGGAGTTGACGGGATGAGCTGTGCCGAGGTGCCCCGATCGACTCGACGGCGGATCGCGAGCGGCCTGGTCCGCGACACGCGATCGTCGACCGGCGGCGCGACCATGGTACGGCCCGTACCGCTCTCTCGCAAGACGCGGCAAGACTGGTAACGTCCGGCCCCATGATCGTGGTCCCCGACGACGGCTGCCTCCACATCGTCACCCAGTCCGATCACGCCCACCTGGCGGGCGAGATCGCGTCGCTCTGGCGGGCCGACGGCCTGCCGGAGAGCCCGCACCGCGCCGACGTGCTGTTCGCCGTCCGCGAGCACGACAACGGCTGGCGGGAGACCGACTCCGCCCCGTGGGTCGATCCGGTCACCGGCCGGCCTCACGACTTCAGGACGCTGCCCGACGGCCCGCGGATCGAGCTCTGGCGCCGCGGGATCGAGCGTCACGCCGGTCGCAACGCCTACGCGGCGCTGCTCATCTGTCGCCACGCAGAGGTCGTCTCCAGCGACCGGCGGGGCGACGAGACCTGGGACGAGGGCCTGTTCGGCCTGCTCGACGAGCTCGCCGGCGACCTGCTGGACGTGGCCGAGACGACGCCGGAGGAGGTCGAGGCCGACTACCGTTTCCTGGCGCTGGCCGACCGCATCTCGCTGGCCGCCTGCGACCGCTGGCCGGAGCCGTTCGAGCTCGCCGGCTACCGCGGCCGGCTCACCGGCGAGACCGTCCATCTCGCGCCCTTCCCGCTCGCCGGCGCCACCACCTTCCGAGTCCGCCGCCGCACGATCCCGGATCGCCCCTACACCGATCCGGTCGACCTGATCGGCGAGCTCGCCGCGGCCCACTGGACCCAGGTGCCGGTGCGGCTGGCTCCGGCTCCCGAGCCGGGCTCGCGGCCTGACGAGACAGAGAACGGGGCAGCGCCGGACGCCCCTTCGACGAGCGTCTCCTGAGCGCCCTCCACGGGTCGTTCCCTCTCTCGCCGACCGCGCCGAGATGCCTGCCGCCACGGGATTTCCCGTGATACGCTGCCGTCATGGCAGAGAAGGGAGATGCGGCCGTCGAGCCTTCCGCCGAGACCCTCCGAGTCCTCTTCCCCTCCGCGATCGGGCCCCTCGGAATCGAGCTTCGAGATCAGACCGTCACCCGGGTGGTGATCGGGCCCAAAGGGAACGAGGAGGACGACGGCGGTGTGTTCACGCCGTTCGAGGACCTGGACGGGTCCGAGTTCCTCGATGAGCTCTTCGGCCGGCTCTCGGAGTACTTCGCCGGCGCCCGCAAGAACCTGGAGCTGAGCTACGACATCAAGGGGACCGGCCTGCCCCGCTTCGACCAGCGGGTGCTCCAAGAGGTCGCCAAGATCCCCTACGGCCGCACGCGGACCTACCAGAAGATCGCTTCCGCCGCCGGCCACCCCGAGGGCTACCGCCAGGTGCTAGCGGTTCTGGTCGAGAACCCTCTGCCGATCCTCGTCCCCTGCCACCGCGTGGTGACCAACAAGTCCGGCGTCGGCAGCTTCATCGCCGGCAAGGACAAGAAGAAGTGGTTGTTGAAGCTGGAGAAAGACAACCGCGACGACGCGGTGTGACCTGAGGAGACGGCCCGGAGCCGCCAGGAGAACCTGAGCGACCCCGGGCCCGTCTCGACGTCCGTTCGCAGCGAGTGACCCGCTCGGTCGCCTCGCCCGACTGGACGGTCTCGATCTTCAGAAGCTCCGCCTACCGCCCGCGGGCGAGCTCCACGGTCAGCTCCACGTCCTCGCCGGTCTCGGCGGTGAAGCTCTCGGTCTTCGACTCGTAGCCCGGCCGGACGACCTCGATCTCGTGCTTGCCCGGATCGACCACGATGCCGCCGTGGCGCGCGGCGATCTCGTCGGCTCCACCGAGGAAGCGTCCGTCCAGGTAGATGGCCGCGTCGGCGGGCGTGACGGTCAGCACCAGCCGGGCCGGCTCGGCCCGGGCGTCGAGCGGCCCGGAGCTCGGCTCGGCCATCTCGCCGGAGTCACCGGCCTCGGCGGACTCACCGCGCTCGCTCCGCACCCGCTCCTGCCACTCCGGCTCCGCCTGCTCGGCGGCCTTCCGCAGCTCCGCGGCACGGCGCAGGCGCTCGTCCCGGCGCGCGGTCGACTTCGCGATCAGGTCCTCCGGCGGGGTCGCGTCGCCCGGAACCATCTGGTCCTCGACGTCGATGATCACGCCCGGATAGACGGTGTACTGGCGGGCGATCGTCTCGAAGCCCTCGTGGTAGAAGACCAGGTCGTAGGTCCCCTGTTCGAGCCAGAGATAGCGCGGCCAGCCGTCGAAGTTGTCGGCGATGCCGACCGGTTGGCCGTTGAGGTAGACCCGCGCGGTCTCTGGCCGCAGGTCGAGGTCGAGGGCGCCGAGGCTCGGCCGCACCCGGCTGGCGTAGTAGGGCACCGGGTCGTAGTAGCCGTACCCATAGCCGTAGGGGTAGTTGCCCCACCAACCCCACCAGCCCCAGGGCCCGCCCCACGGCCAGACGCCCCAGTAGATCGTGGCGTCGGCGCCGTGGTGCGAGTAGTGGCCGTCGTAGTGGCCGTCGTAGCTCCGGTGGCGGCCGAAGGCCGGGCCGGAGTTGCCGCGGGGGACGGCGTGATCGCTGGCGGACGAGCCGTGTCCGGAGGAGGAGCCGCTCGGCTGCGCGTGATGAGCGCCGCCGCTCGACCCGATGTTCGCGGGAGGGTTCGACGGACGCGTGCGCGCGGCACCGCCCTCGCCGTGGCCTGGGCTCGGCGTCGGGACTGGCGAGGGATCGGGGCCGGGGCTCGCCGCGGCGGGGAGCGCGACGCACAGGGCGAGGGCCAGGCTGCCGGCTGCCGCGAAACCGAAGAATCGACGGGAAGGCGTTCGTCTGGTGGTCATGGCTGAGTCTCCTGGTCGGCCGTTTCGGCCGGATCGGCGGGGTCGCAATCGACCGTCTGGCCGGCCGCGACACCGTCCGGTGTCATCTCCGAGCCCGCGCCCTCTCGCCAGGCCCGCTGCAAGCCGGCGATGTAGTGGAACCTGAGGACTTCTTCCCACAGGCGCGGCGTCCTCACCGGGAGATTTTGCAAAGCGCGAGCCAGCCGCTCGAGCCGTCGCTGCCGCTTCGCCGAGGGCGCCGGCGGCGGCCCGTCGGGACCGACGCCGACGAACGATCCGAGCTCCGGATGGAGGCGGAAGAAGACCACGGCCGAGTAGCCCGCCTTCTCCTGCCGGGCCATGAACCGGGCGAGGTCGGTGGGATGGTCGTGGAGCACGACGGCACGCGGCTCGTACAGCAGCCGCTGGGGCGGATCGGCCCGCGCCAGCCGGTAGGACGTCTCGATGTCCTCCCAGGCGGCGTAGGGAAAGCGCTCGTCGAACGGCTGCTCGAGCAGACGGCTGCGGTGAAGCGACAGGTTCGACGTGTAGAAGAAGTTGAACGGCACGTCGTCCGGGTCGTCGATCAGGCGGTAGCCGAACTGGAGCCCGTACTCGTTGATGTAGTCGAGGAAGCGGGACCGGCGGATCCGCGGGTGCCAGCGGGTGTATCCGATCACCGCCAGCTCCGGCCCGCCGCCGTGCTCCCGATGGGCCTCGACGTGGCGGGCCAACCATCCAGATGTCGGGACGGTGTCGTCCCCCAGGAAGGCCACCCAGCGACCGGTGGCAGCCCGGACACCGGCGTTGCGCGCCGCCGCCGGCCCCCGGTTCTCCTGGACCAGCACGCGCGCCGGCACCGCGAACCGCCGACCCGCCAGAAAGGCGCGGGTCTCGTCCTCGGACCCGTCGTCGACGACGACGATCTCGAACGGCGGCGCGTTGCGCTGGGACTCGACGGCGTCGAGCACCTCGGGCAGCACGTCCATGCGCCGGTAGGTGGGGATGACGACGGAGACCACGGGGTCCGTCGCCGCATCGCTCGGGTGGGTCACGGCAGGTACCTCAGCGGGTCGTTTCGGCCGGTGTCGACGCATCAGGGGCGCCCGGAGCCTCCGAGGAGCGGTCCGCTCCGGAGGCGGCGGCCGGGCGGTCGGTGGCGGCGGCCGCGCCCCGCCGGTCCGGAGCGTCGTCGGCAAGCTCCATGATCTCGTCCAGGCGGCGCTCGTCGAGGGGCAGATCCTCGGGCAGCCAGGCGCGGAACGCGGCGGAGGCGAACAGCCGTTCGTCGCCCGGGTAGGTGGGGACCAGCGCCAGCGGGAAGCGCTCGAAGATCTCCCGGTCGGAGCGCACCCGGCGCTGCTGGAGGCGTTGCCGCTCGGCCGTGGCCCGGTCCAGGTGGCCGAGCAGCCAGGTGATCGAGCGGAGCTGGGCGACGGTGCGCGCGTCGGAGATCCGGGGCGGCGCCGCGCGCCGGCCGAAGCCGGTGCGGATCCCCGCCGGAAGCACCGTCCGGGCCGCCTTGGCCAAGGCCCGGCGGAAGAAGCCGACCGGGCCGTAGCCGCGCCACTTCTCCCGCAAAGTCGTCTGCACGGGGTCCCCGGCGAGCGCCGCGGTGGACGGTCCTGGCGGTGCCGGAGACTCGGCGCCGGCCGCCGGGGCATCACCCTCCGCGGTGCGCGGCGCGGTGTTGGCGATCCAGCCGGCGTACGGGTCGAGGGTGAACGTCTCCGCCCCCGGATTGTTCTGGACCAGGAGGGTCTGGGTCCGGGAGGTCAGCGTCCAGAGGACGGCCGGCATGATCCGGTTCCAGATCGCCTCCTCGTAGTTCTTGTAGACGGTCAGGAAGGCGTTACGCTCGAACAGGAAGCCCCGGTTGTAGAGGCCCAGGAGGTCGCTGGTCGCCGCCGAGCGGTGGTGGACCACGGCCCGCTCGGCGAACAGCACCCGCTCCCCGCCGGCCCACAGGCGCCAGCCGAGATCCACGTCCTCGAGGTAGGCGAAGTAGTCCTCGTCGAACCCACCCGCCTCCAGGAACGAGCTCTTGCGGACCAGCAGGTTGCCGCCGCACGGGAACAGCAGCTCGTCGCCGTCGGCCGGCACCCGCGCCCGGCCGAGGGGGCGGCGGAAGTCGAGCTGGAAGGCGTGGCCGTCGAAGGTCATCACCCCGCGGCCGAAGTCGAGCCGCTCGCCCGTCCAGTCGACGATCTGGCCGGAGACGGCGGCGACGTCGTCCGGCGCGGCGCTCAGCGCCTCGACCAGGGCGGCGAGCCAGCCCTCCCGGGGGCGGGTGTCGTTGTTGAGCAGCGCCACCGCGTCGCCTTCGGCCGCCGCCACCAGGCGGTTGTTGCCGCCACAGAAGCCGGTGTTGACCGGGCTCTCCACCACCCGCAACCAGGGGTGCTCGCGGCGGAGCCAGGCGACCGTGCCGTCCTCGGACCCGTTGTCGAGCACCAGCACCTCCCACGGCACGCCCGGGTCGCGCTGGGCCCGGAGCGCCGGCAGGCAGACTTCGAGGTGCGCGCGCCCGTTCCACGACAGGATGCAGACCGAGACCTTCTCCGGCGCGCTCATCGGCCCCCTCCCGGCGCCAATCCCAGGCTGCGCTTCAGCCGGCGCCGCAGCCGAAACCCGAGGGCGTCGGCCGGAGCGACCGTCGGCGGCCGGAAGGCGAACTCCTCCTTGGTGGGGTCGCGGCGCGGCGCGCGGCAGAACGCCAGCAGGGGCTCGAGCACCCGCTCCCAGGAGAAGCGGGCGGCGAGCGCCGCGGCGTGGCGGGCGCGCTCGGCCCGGCGGGCGTCCGGGCCGGCGAGGATCTCCTCCAGGGCCAGCGCCACCGCCTCGGCGTCGCCCGCCGGCGCCACCCACCCGGCGTCGTGCTCGCGCAGCAGGCGCGAGACCGAGCCGCCCTCGGAGGTCACCACCGGGCAGCCGGCGGCGAGCGCCTCCAGGAACCGGGTACGCATGGAGAGGCGGGTCTCCAGGCTCGGGCGGTGGGGCGCGACCAGGGCGTCGACGTCACGCAGCAGGTCCCAGCGGCGCTCGGCCGGCACCCAATCGATCAGCTTCACCCGCTCCTGCCACCAGCCGCGCGCCCGGCAGCGGCGCTCCACCTCCCGCAGCAGCCGCTGGGGCGTGGCCTCGGGGTTCGGGTTGCGGATGAAGAGCACCGACCAGCCGGCGAGGGCGCTCCGGGTGTCCCCCTCGGCGGCGTCCGCCCGCTGCTCGAGGATCTCCAGGGCGTCGAGCAGGGTGGCCGGGTCGTACCAGTCGTAGAGGCCGCCGAAGAGGAGCCGGCGCTCCGGCGCCCCGGCGACCGTGCCGCGGGGGTCCAGGTACGGCCGGTGAGGCGGCAGCTCGGACGGGACGCCGAACGGCACCGGCACGATCAGGCCGGTCAGGTCCGGGTCGTGCTCGATCCGTCGCGGGTTGACCCGCCCCAGGGCGGTCAGGAAGCCCTGGTAGTAGAGCCGCTGCTCCTCCGACGAGCACAGGAAGAGGTCGCCCCGCGAGAGCTGAAGCACCCAGGTGGCGTGGTCGTTCTTGTACGGATCGAGGCCGAGCTCGGCCGTGTAGTGGAGGTTCTCCACCAGCCACGGGTCGTAGAGGTCGATCGCCGCCGGCAGCTCCGGGCACTCGAGCAGCAGGTCGTTGGCGAGCTGCCCCTGGGCCACGGCCGCGTCGCAGTCGGCGAGGATCTCCGGCAGCCGGCCGGCGACGAACCGGCGGGCCGTGCCCGGAGGCAGGGGCACCTCCTCCGGATCCGCCGGCGAGACCGCGACCACCTCGACCCCGGCGGCCGGCAGGCGCCGGGCGAGCTCCAGGTAGCGGATGCCGATGCCGGCCGCCCGCCGGCGGAGCGGCTCGGAGGAGAGGAGGGCGACGCGGGGAGCGCGACCGGATCGCCCCCCATCCCCCCGATCCCCTTCCCTCCCTTCCGGGGGAGTCGTCGGCTCCGCCCCGGGCTTCACCGGGAGTCCTCGCCCTTCTCGGGCTGAGAGCTCTGTTGCGGAGGCTGCGGCCGGTTGCGCCACCAGCGGACGAGGCCGGGGAACGACGCGGTCCGCAGCTCCTCCAGGATGCCGCCGAGGCGCTCGATCTCGGCGTAGGTGCGGCGCAGGTGGTCCTCCTGGTCGGCGACCGTTTCGCGCAGCCGCTTCTCCTCGCCGTAGAGGCGCTCCATCTCCGCCTCGCGCTCGGCCGCCGCCGCCCGCAGGGCGCGCTCGGCCCCGCGCACGCTCTCGAGCTCGCCGTTGAGCCGGTGGAACCGGTCCTCGGCCGTGCTCCGTGCCGCCTCCGCCTGGGCCCGGTCCCGCCGCGCGGCGGCCGCCTCCGCCGCCTCCGCCGCCGCCTCCTCCGCCGCCTCGACCGCCTCGGCGCGGAGCCGGTCGACGACCCGGGCGAGCCGCTCGGGCGACAGGTGCCGTCGGTGCTTGTCGATCACCCGCGCCTTGAGCGCCAGGAAGTCGGCCCGTTCCCGCGGCCGGTCGCCCAGGGCGTGGTGGCCGGCGCCGCGGAAATGGCGGTACTCGCAGGTCACCCGCCGCACGTGGTGGAACGAGGTGCGGGCCGCCAGGCGGATGAGGAAGTCCCAGTCCTCGAAGATCGGCAAGGAGCGGTCGAACGGCCCGGCCTTCCCGTCGCCATCGAGCTCCTCCAGGAGCCCCCGCTCGAACAGGATGGTGTTGAACGGGATGTAGTTGTCGACCAGCAGCAGGTCCGGGTCGAAGTCGCGGCTGTAGGGCAGACGCCGGTCGACCTCGCGCCAGCCGCCTCCCGCCACCGCACCCGCCCCCGCCCCTGCCCCCGCCATCGAGGGCGTACGTCACCACCGCCGCGTCGGTGTAGACCGCCCGCACCCCGGCGGCCGACGCGGCCCCGGCCAGGACCGCCAGGTGCTCGGGCGCCGCCAGGTCGTCGTCGTCCAGGAAGCCGATCCACTCGCCGGACGCCGCGGCGACGCCGGCGTTGGCCGCCTCGGCCCTCCCCAGATCCTCGCTCAGATCGACCAAGGAGAGGGGAACGGGGAAGTCCTCGGGTAGGTCGGGCGGCGCCCCGCCGTCGTTGACCACGACGACCTCGAAGCGCCGATAGGTCCCTTCGGCCAGGCTGGCCAGCGCCTCGGCCAGCAGGGCCGGACGGTCCTTGGTGCGGACGATCACCGAGATCGCCGGACCCTCGGTCACCGCGTGGAGCGCCGGCACCCCGCCCAGGTGGCGGACGAGCTGCGCCGGGCTGCGGGTGGCGAAGTCCGCCGGCCGCAGGCGGCGGTACCCCTCGGCCCCGGCGACGCCGGCCGGCAGGGAGAGGGTGCGGAAGGCGCGTAGGCCGAGGCCGGCGGCCAGGTAGTCGTGGAGGTGCTGCTGGCTGCCGTAGCACGCCATGGCGTCGCGCAGCCGGTCCAGGTGCTCCGAGACGTCGAGCAGCACGTCCGGGTAGGCCGGATGGTTGACCTCGTAGACCAGGATCGTCGTGTCGCGGACGGCGTCGTCGAGCGCCTGGGTCCCGACTGGACCGGGAGCCGAACCTGGGGTCGAGCCTGAAGCCTGGCCGTCATCGCCGGCCGCCGTGTCCCGGCGGCCGGTCGGCGCCAGGGCCGCGTGCAGGGCGGCGAAGGCGGCCCGGTGGTCGGCGCTCACCTCGAGCGGCGAGGGCACCAGGACGAGGTCGGGGCGACGCTCGATCAACGCCTCCCGGAGCGCTTCGGTCAGCGGCCCGAGGTTCTCCTCCAGGAAGCCGTCGGGCAGGCCGAGGTGGCGGGCCTCCCCCACCGGCGGCGCGAGCCCCAGGGCCGCCAGGGCGGCCGTCGCCTCCCGCGCCCGGAGCGCCGCGTGCCCGGCGGGCTCCTCCCCCGCCCCCACGGTGCCGGCGCCATCAGTCAAGAACAGCACCGTGACGGAGGCGGACCGACCTTCCGAGCCGGAACGTCCGGCGAGACGGGCGAGCAGGCCGCCGCAGCCGAGCACCTCGTCGTCGTAGTGGGGCGCCAGGACGAGGACCCGCTCGGCATCGATCGGCACGGTCTCGCCCGGCGGCTGGAGCGGCCTCTCCGGCGGACTGAAACGGTGATCGTCGCGGCTCATTGGATGTACCCCAGGGCCCGCAGGCCCTTGCGCGTCTCCGGGTCGACCTCGGCGTCCTCCGGCCGGGCGCCGTCGTAACGCCACAGCCGGAGACCGGTCCGGTCGGCCGGCTTCGGGTAGGCCTCGGAGTCGAACCCGTCCGGTTCGACCGCGGTGCCGGCAAAGGGCGTCCCGCCGCCCACGCGCAGCCTCCCGGCCGGCAGCGGCTCCCCGTCCAGGAACAGGCTCGCCTCGACCAGGGCGCCGGGGCTGCCGGAGAGGACGAAGCCTTTGGTCACCGCCTCACCGACCAGGTCGAAGACCACCCGGTCGCCGTCGATCTCCAGGCTGTCGAGCGGTCCGAGGAAGAGCGGGATCGCCTCCTCGGGAGCCTGGGCGAAGCGCAGCTCGCCGTGGAGCCGGTGCCCCTCGGGCAGGGCGTCGGCCATCGCCCGCAGGCCCCGGACGACCGAGTGGAGATGGTACCGGATGATGCCGTCGAGGCGATCGACCTCCTCCGCCTGTGCCTCGTCCGCCTCTGTCGGCTCCGTCGTGGCCGCTGCCGCATGCGGAGGGGCCGCGGACGCCCCCGACCCGTCGCCGCCCGCCGGTGCACCGTCCCGGGCGAGCAGGTTGTGGTGCTCCCCGGGGTCGGCGTCGACGTCGTAGAGCTCCGTGCGCTTCAGCCGCGCCATGTCGACGTCGTAGATGTGGCTCTGGAGGCCGTCGGTCGCATGGAACGGCTCCCGGCGGTTGAACAGGATCAGCTTCTTGCCGTCGAGCACCGACGCCACGCGCATCGGGCCGCTACTCAGGTGCTGGGCGAAGGCCGAGAGGCGCGGCAACGACCCGTCGCCGGTGAGCGCCGGCAGCAGGTCGGTGCCCTGCCAGGTCGGCGGCACCTCGCCGCCGGCGGCCGCCACCAGGGTCGGCGCCACGTCGATCAGCCGGACCGTTCCGTGTAGGCGGCTGCCGGCCTGAATCCGGTCGTCCCAGCGGAAGATCAGCGGCACGTGGATCTGGTCCTGGTAGAGGGTGTGGCCGTGCTTCCAGAAGCCGTGGTCGTGGAGCTCCTCGCCGTGGTCGGCGGTCAGCACCACCAGGGTGTTGGCCAGCACCTCCGGCGGGATCGAAGCCAACAGCTCGCCGATCGCCCGGTCGACGTAGTGGATCTCGGTGTCGTAGAGGGCGGTGAAATGGCGCACCGTGCGCTCCATGTCCTCCACCGGGAGCTTGCCGGTGTAGACGCCGTGGACCCAGCGCCCGCTGAGTCCGCCCGGGTCGTCGAAGTAGCGCGACCGTCCGTGGACCACGTCCGAGTTCATGTAGGGATCGTGGGGATCGATGTAGTGGACGTAGAGGAAGAACGGGTCGGCCCGGTGAGCGCGGAGCCAGGGCAGGGCCCGGCGGTTGATCGAGTCCGCGTGGGCCTGGATCGCCGCCATCGACGACGGCGAGTAGAAGGTGTCGAAGCCGCCGGCGAAGCCGTTCGACGCGTGCAGGGTCGGGTTGGCGATGAACCCCCCGGTGCGGTAGCCGAGGCCGGAGAACACCTGGGCGAGCGACGGCACGCCGTCCGGGATGCGGAAGGTCGCCGGGTCGCCGTAGAGGATCTCCCCCGGGTAGCGGCTGGTCATGAAAGAGATCACCGACGGGAGCGTCCACGGCGCCTGGGAGTAGGCGTCCTCGACCACGGTGCCGGGGGTGGCCAGGCGGCGGGCGATCTCCGGCGAGGTCTCCCGCTCGTAGCCGTAGGGGGTCAGGTGGTCGCGGCGCATGGTGTCGACCAGGATGAACAGCACATTCGGCTTCCCGGCCTCTCGGAGCGCGGGGTCCGGCCGGTCCGACGACAGGGCGACCGGCCCCCAGGCGAGCTGGCGCACCTGCCGCGCCGAGGTCCAGCCTCTCTTGGCGGGGGTCGCAGAGGCCGGGGGCGGTGGCTCGACGAGTCGGGCCGAGAGCCGGAGCGTCACCTTCTGCCCGGCCCACGCCGAGAGATCGGCACCGGCATCCACCCAACCGGCTGCGCTCGACCCGCCGTCGGCCGCCTCCGCGCCCTCGGACGGGTCGTCGGGCCGCAGGACCGCGACGATCTCGCGCTCGGAGCCACGGCTCACGCTGACGGTGCCGAGGATCTGGGGCTCGACCGACGACGACGTGGCGGCGGGTGCGGCAGGCACGCCAGGCGTCCGGGCGTTGGCCTCCGGCACGAGACCGGCCCCGACCTCCAGCCAGCCGTCGTCGGGGACCCGCACCGTCCAGCTCCAAGAGGAGACGCCGCCCTCGGCCGGCACGACGATCGCCGGGCGGCTCTCGTCGTCCAAGGCGATCGTCTCGAGGCGAGGCACGGCGTCGAACCGGAGGGGCTCGTCGCCCGACCCCTGTTCGGCCCCCTCGTTGGTCACGGCGTAGTGGCTCTCCTGGACGAGGACGGCCGGGGAGCGGTCGCCGTCGGCCTGCGGGCCGCCGCAGCCGACGGCCGAGAGGAGGGCGATGGGCAGCAGGCCGCCCAGGAGGCGGCCCGCAAGGCGGCCCAGCTCAGGCCGATGAGGCCGATGAGGCCGCTCAGACCGATCAGACGAGGTCATAGTCACCCATGGCGTAGTAGAAGTGGGCATCGGCCGGATGGGGAGACGCTCCCCTGCCCCGCGCGCCGGTCGCTCCGCGGCTTCCCATGAAGCGGGCCTCGCCGGTGGCGCGCACACCGAGCCGGGCCAGCAGGTCGACAGCTCTGCCACTCGCGCCGCTCCCGCCGGAGGGGGCCGCCAAGGGCCAGAAGCGCCAACCGGTCAGGCCAGAGGCCGCCAGGTCGGCGGCGACGGCGAGAAGCGAGGGCAGCCAGGCCTCGGCCGGACCGTCCCCTCCGGAGCCGGGCAGCCAGAGCTCGGCGGCGAGCGCCTCGGTGCCGACGAACGCGAACACCGCCAGGCCGGCCCCGGACTGCGCGGCGCCGTTCACCGACGGCCGCAACCGGTAGAAGCGATAGTAGCGCCCCGGGCGGGCATGGTAGCGCCAGTTGAGGAAGGCTGCCGAGCGCCGGATCCCGAGGACACCGCACCCCTCCCAGGCCGCCTCGGCCTCCTCCGGCCAATCGCCGCAGTGCTCGGCCACCTGGGCGAGGTCTGCCGCGGCCTCCAATCCTTCCGCGAGCGCTGGTCCGCTCACCGGCAGCTCCCCTGCCAGCTCGGGGACGGCGGGCAAGACCCGGTAGCCGAACACCCGCCGGCCGAGGCGGAAGTGGCGGTCGCTGGGGAACCCGAAGATCCACGGCGCGTCGCCGGCGCGGGGTAGGTCGCGGAACAGGCTCTGTCCGAGACGGACCAGGGGCGGTCGCAGTCCGGTGGCCGCCGCCGTCCCCGCCCAGTCGGTGGCCTGCCAGATCGGAGCGTCGCGGACACCTCCCGTCGCGGGGTCCCGTACCCGGGCCGGCAGACAGAGGGCGCCGGCATGGGCAAGCACCCGGCCGCCCTCGTCGACCGCCACCCAGCTCCGCGCCTCGCCCGGCAGGCGTCGATACTTCCATTGCCACTCCTCGAGGCTCACCGGATGACCGAACCGGTCGTCGAACAGCACCCCGAGGGCGGCGAGGTCGTCGGGCTCGGTCGGGCGGCAGACGACAGGCGATGCGGTGCAGGCGGCGCGGGAGGAGGTCATCGTGTGCTCGGGTGCTCGATCTCTGAGTCCTGGGCCTTGGAGCGCGGTGCCTCGGAGGCTTGCGCATTGGAGTCCGAGGTTCGGGCGGTCGGGGTTCCCGCGGTCGAAGCCGGCCGATCGTGCCGGTGGCGCCAGCGCATGAGGGCCACGTCACGGATCATGGCGAACGAGTCGACGATCGGGTCGACCCGCGAGCCCGGCGAGTTCCACCACTCGACGCCGACCTCGTCGATGCGACAGCCGGCCCGGCGGGCGAGCCAGATCAGCTCCACGTCGAAGGCGAAGCCCTCCGTCTCGAGATTCGCGAACAGGCGGCGGGCGACCTCGCCGTCGAGCAGCTTGAACCCGCACTGGGTGTCGCGCACACCGCGGATCCCCAGCAGGCGGATGATGCGGTTGAAGGTCTTGCCCATGAGCTCGCGGTAGAGCGGCTGATGGCGGCGGACGGCGGAGTCGTCCAGGCCCCTGCTGCCGATCGCCAGGTCCGCGCCGTCGTCGAGGCGCCGGGCCAGGGGCTCGAGCTCCTCGATCGGCGTCGAGAGATCCGCGTCGCACAGCAGCACCCGCCGCCCGCGGCTCTCCATCACCCCACGCCGCACCGCCGCCCCCTTGCCGCGGTTCGTCCCCTGGCGGAGCAGGGCGAGCCCGCGGGCGGTGTGGGCGGCGACCAGCGCCACTGTGGCGTCGGTCGACCCATCGTCGACGACCAGGATCTCCGCCCCGATCTCCCGCTTACGGAGGAAGGCGTCGATCCGGTCGAGCGTGGGACCGATTCTCCTCGCTTCGTTGTAGGCCGGGATCACGACGGAAAGCTCGACGGACACGGCGGGATCTTACCGTGGCGCCGCCCTCGCGCCTCGCCCGAAGGCTCCACCGCCGGCCCGGCGGCTGCCCGGGGCGGGTCCGCTCCAGTATCATGGCGCGTCCGCCATGCCCCCCCTGAGCCACCAGCCTCCCGATCCGCCCTCCGACGGACCCGCGTCGGCGGACCTGGAGCACCCCGCCTGCCCTCTCTGCGGCCGCGCAGACCCGGCGGTCGTCGGGGTCGAGAACCCGCCGTACCGCGCGGTCCGCTGCCACTGCGGCTTCTGGTACCTCCAGCCCCGCCTGGCCGAAGAGGCCATGGCCGAGACCTACCGGGACGACCGGTACTTCGAGGGGGAGGGGTTGGGGTACTCGAGCTACCTGGCCCAGGAGGCGACGCTCCGCCGCACGTTCCGCCACCTGCTCCGGACCCTGAAGCGGCGCGGCATGACCGGCGGCAGCGTGCTCGAGGTGGGCTGCGCCTACGGCTTCTTCCTGGAGGAGGGACAGGATCTCTTCTCCCGCCGCGAGGGGACCGACTTCTCCCGCGCCGCCGCGGAGGAGGCGGCCCGTCGGGTCGACCGGGTCTACCTCGGCGGGCTCGAGCAGCTCGAGGCGAACGCGCGCTTCGACCTGGTGGCCTGCATCCACGTGATCGAGCACATCTACGATCCGGTCGGATTCATCGAGCGCATCCGCCGGCACCTGAACCCCGGCGGCTGGCTGATCGTGGCCACCCCCGACATGGGCGGCTTCTGGCGCTCCGTCCTCGGGCGCCGCTGGCCGTTCTACAAAATGCCCGAGCACGTCACCTACTTCGACCGCCGGAGCCTGGCGCGCCTCCTCGCGCTGGGCGGCTACGTCGAGGTCCAGCCGCTGCCCTACGCCAGCTACTTCTCGCTCGACCTCGTCGGCGAGAAGCTGGGCGCGCGCCCGCCCGGGGCGTTGGGCCGCCTGCAGGTCCGCCTGCCCGCGACGACGGTCGCCATGGCCGGCCGGGTGCCTTGATCGACCGGACTCGGGCACCGAAGGAGAGTCCATCACCTTCCTGTCGGGGACCGTGGCACTCTGTCTCGGTCCGGAACCCTGATCCAGGCGCAGATCCCTTCCACGCCACCATCCCCGACGACCTGAAGGCGGAACCGGCCGGAGGGCAGGCGGGCGATGATCTCCTGGGGCAGGCGCCAGGAGCGGACGGCGTCGGCGCTCCCGACCCGCTCGGCGGCGGCCGGCACGCCGAGGGGGCTGGGCGAGATCTCCACCCAGAGCGGTTCGCGGAGGCCGCTCAGGGGAGCGTCGACGAACGGAGGGTCCGCGGCCACCTCCCTCGGTTCACTGCCGCCGGGGGGCTCATAACCGGCCCCGGCGCCAGCCCCGGCCTCAGGCCCAGCCCCGACCTCGGCCCCGACCTCGACGGAGGCGGACGGTCGCCGGTCGAGGGCCGCGAGCAGGGCGGCGAACGGTGCCCCGTACCAGCGGCGCTCGAAGCGCCGGCGCGAGGCGGCGAACCACTCGCCAGCGCGCGGCTCGCTCGACGCGCTCCGGTCGTAGAGGTGCACTGCCCGGGCGGCGGGGACGTGGACCGCCGTCGCCCCCGACCGCGCCAGCCGCCGGAGCCAGTCGGTCTCTTCGAAGTAGAGGCGGTAGCCCTCGTCGAACGGCCCGATCGCTTCCCAGGCGTCGCGGCGCACGGCCAGGAGGGCGCCGGAGAGGGCCTCGGTGGCGAGCGACTCGGAGGCATCCCAGTGGCGGCGGGCATGGCGCCGCCACCGGTGCCGGTAGCGGCGGACGATCAGGCCATCCCGGTGCGACAGATGGTGGAGGTCGCCGGACGGGGCTTCGTCGGGGGCGGGTGAAGCGGGCACGGCTGATGGGACCGGGGCGGCGAGATGGGCGAGACGGCCGAACAGCTCGTTGCGCCGCGTCCGCTCCTCGGCCGGCGGCAGGAGGAGCCGCCCCTGCCGATCCCAGGTGAACCGCGGGCCGGCCGCCGACGCCCCGTTCTCGAGCACCTCGATCAGTCTGCGGAGACACCCCGGCTCCACCAGCACGTCCGGGTTCATCAGGACGAGGTGCTCGCCCCGGACCGCCTCCACGCCGGCGTTGACCCCGCCGGCGTAGCCCAGGTTCGACCCCGGGCGCAGGACCCGCACCGGCAGGCCGTCGAGCAGGCGGCGCCCCTCCGCGGTGCTGCCGTTGTCGACGACGACGACGTCCGCCTCCCCGCCTTCGCCGGGAGCCGAGCCGGCCAGGCCTTCGCCCAGTCGCTCGAGCGCCTCCTGGAGGAGCTCGGGGGTGTGGTAGTGGACGAGGACGACGCCGATCATCACTTGGGCGAAGCGGCCTGATCGAACGCGTGGGGTTCGCCGAGGGAGCGGGGCGCGCCTTCCGCCGCGAACGCCGCCTCCAGCCGGTCGAGCACCCGGTCGAGGGTGTGGCGCCGCGCGCAAGCGAGCCCGGCCCCGGCCAGGGCAGCGCGCCGCCGCGGGTCGCGGAGGGTCTCGAGCGCCTCGGCGACGGCCGCCGGCTCGCCGGGCTCGAACCGGTGGACGGCATCCTCCGGCAGGGAGCGCGTGTAGCCGATGGCGCTGACGGCGGCCGGGACCCCGCAGGCCATGGCCTCGAGCGGCGGTAGCGGGAAGCCCTCCTCGTCGTAGCTCGGATGGATCAGCAGGTCGAGGCCGCGGTAGAAGCCCGGCATCTCCTCCGTCGACAGCCTGTGGTGGTAGCGGTCGACCACCCCCAGGGCCCGCTCGGCCTCCGAGAACGGCTCGGCCGAAGCCCGCTCGACCACGACCTCGACCCCGTGCCGGCGCGCCAGGGCGATCCCTTCGAGCGCCTCGCGAATCCCTTTGGACCGGACGCCGAACGACCCGACGATGCCGATGCGCAGCGCGCCCGTCGCGGACCTCTGCCCCGTCCGCTGGATGGAACAGATCGGCTGTCGATCGCCTGGCCGAGGACGTGGCAGCGCGCGCCGTAGCGCTGCCGGAGGATGGGCTCGAGGTGCGCCGGAGATCAGCAGCTTGGGCACCGGCAGCCGGTAGATGGCGTCGATCCGGTCGAGCACCGGCGCGTACTCCCGGTGGACGCCCTCGAACCCCTGGCAGAAGTGGAACACCGTGCCGCCCCCCGCCGCGCAGGCCGGCTCGAGGGTGGTCCAGAAGGTGCCGATCACGATGTCCGCCGCGGGCACGGCGCCGGGCGCACCGACCTCCACCTGACGGTACGGCACGCGGAAGGAGTGCCAGTCAGGGGCCGGCTCCGGCCCGACCACCGTCACCCCGTAGCCCCGGTCGACCAGGCCCTCCGCATGCTCGAAGATGACCCGGACGCCGCCGTGCAGGCTGCTGGCCGGTGTGATGTAGACGACGGTCGGTGGTGTCGGTGTCATGGCGGGGCTCGTCGATCGGAGTGGCGGAGGCTCCGACCGGCCGTCTGCGCCCTCAGCGGGTCAGCGCGAAGACGCAGTTGCGACAGATGAAGTTGTCCGGCGCCTCCTCCAGCCCGTAGACCCAGCGGCGCAGGAGGGCGATGCGCGGACCGGCGAGAACCTCCTGGACGCTCTCCTCGGTCAGGTCCCCGACCACGTGGTACTCGTCGTAGTCCTCGCAGCAGAGGACGCAGCGTCCCTGGGGGGTGATGTGCAGGTGCTGGAACGGCCGGGAGCCGACGTTGTCGCAGCCGCAGAGCCGCTGGTGCGGCGCCTCGGGCTTGGCGCCGATCGGCAGGTACCCGGCCCGGTCCATGACCTCGTAGGCCTTGACCGTGAATCGGGTGCCGGCGAAGCGCTGCTCGATCTCGCGATGGTCGCGCTGATGGGTCTCGTCGCCGGTTCCGAGGACGACGATCTCCATCTGCTCGCCGACCGGCAGATCCTTGACGTAGTCGAGGTTCCGCAAGACCTGAGGCAGGTGGTCGCCGCCTCGATCCTTGGCGTAGCGCTCCCGGTCCAGGGTCGACAGATTGATCGAGAGGTAGCGCAGCCCGCCGATCTCGAGCAGGGCGTCGACCCGTTTCGGAGTCAGGCCGGTGCCGTTGGTCAGGGTGGCCGGGGGCAGTCCCGCCTCCCGGAGGGTCCGCACCTGATCGACGAACCGGGGATCGGCGGTCGGCTCGTTGTAGTTGATCATGAACACCGCTTCGATCGTGTCGCGTGTAGGCCCGGAGCTGGCCGACGATGTCTTCGTAGAGCTCCGTCGGCATCATGTGCTTGTCGCGCCGGTTGATCGACACCGGGCAGAAGTAGCACCCCTGGTTGCAGACGGTGCTGGCCTCGAGGGAGACGTACTTGAGCAGGAAGCGCGGTGGAGGTGTCCTCCTCGACCGGCACCAGCCAGCCGTCGTCGCGTCAGCGCCGCGACTCGCTCCGGGGCGAGCTGAGCCAACTGGGCGGGGGTCGCCTCTCCTTCGAGCACCCGTCGCAGCTCGGCATAGCCGGCCTCCTCGGCGGCCAGGGTCCGGTCGGTCAGCGGGTTGTAGACCCGGTCGAGGCCGACGTGGAGCACCGGGTTGACGCGCAGGTCTACAAGCCCCGGGGCGGACTCGTAGGCGAGCCGGTCCAGGGTGGCGCCGGAGGCAGGGGTGGGGTCGCTCATCGTTCGTTCACTCTCCTCTCGATCCCGGCCGCCGACGTGCGGCCGGGCCGCGCCGGCCTCAGAAGGGCGCTCTCCGTTCGCCACGTGTGCGGCGTCTCCAGCAGTCCGAGGACATAGCTCGGCGCGACCATTTCGAAGGCTCCCCGCTCGATCCGCCGGTCGAAGATGTGGAGCCCTTCGCGGTCGAGCAGGAAGATGTAGAGGGTGTAACAGCCGCTGTGCATCGGAACGTCCGGGATCTCGAGCCGGACCGAGTGGGAGGTGCTCCCTTCGATCGGCGGGCGGCCGTCGCGGTGCGTCGAGAAGGCGAGGACTTCCACCTCGTCGATCCGGTTGATCCCGACGCCGACATGGAACGCGAGGTCTTCGGAGGCGCACTCCCACTCCACCTCGACGGCGAGGGAGTCGCCGGCCTCGAGCCGGCGCGGACGGCCGTTCGTGGTCGCCGTCCCGCCGTCCAGCCGCACCGCCGTCAGGTGCGCCGGCTGGCGCCCGTTGCCGGCGTCGTCCTCCGCCGGATGGCTCTCTGCGGCGTGCTCCTCTTCCCGGCGGCTCTTCTCTAGCAGGAAGTTCTGGTAGGAGCGCACGACCTCCTGGGTCTCGCCGAAGGCCTCCACCCTGCCGTGGCGCAACCAGAGCGCCTGCTGGCAGAAGGCGGAGACGTAGTACATGGCGTGGGAGCAGAACAGCAGCGTGCCGCCGTCGGACAAGAAGGCCTGGAGGTGGTCCATGCACTTCTTCTGGAAGTAGCCGTCGCCGACCGACAGCGCCTCGTCGATGATCAGCACGTCGGGCTCCACCTGGGTGGCGATGGCGAAGCCGAGGCGCATGGCCATGCCGGTCGAGTACGTCTTGACCGGCTGGTCGATGAAGTCGCCGAGCTCGCTGAACTCGATGATCTCCGGCAGCTTGACCTCCAGATCCTTGGCGGTCAGGCCGAGCATCGCCGCGTTGAGTCGGATGTTCTGGCGGCCGGTGAACTCCGGGTGAAAGCCGGAGCCGAGCTCGAGAATGGCTGCGGTCTTGCCAGCGACGGTCAGGGCGCCTTCGCTCGGCGCGACGATGCCGGCGAGGATCTTGAGCAGGGTGCTCTTGCCGGCCCCGTTCTGACCGACCACGCCGAGGCCTTCGCCCCGCGGCAGCTCGAAGCTCACCCCTTCGAGGGCGACAAAGGGGCGGTGACGCGGCCGGCGGATCACCGCCTCGAGCACCCGCTCCCAGGGGTTCGAGTAGACCTTGTAGGTCTTCCCCAGGTTCCGCGCCGCCACCACTGGTGAGGTCATCGCGTTCATCTTACCGCCGGCCTCCCGCAGGTCCGCTGCCGGCGGACGTTCCGTCCCCCGCCGCGGACTCTGCGGAGGCTCCGCGCGGCGCCGGGTGATACGGGAAATCGGGCGGCAGGCGCACCACCTCGAACAGCACGGCGACGAGCTGGGCGCCGCTGCCGTCACCCTTGGCGACCCGGTGCGGAGTGAGGAACTCCCAGGCGATCGTCCCGTCCGGCTCGACCTCGATGGCGCGCCCGTTCTCCGACTCGGTGATCAGGGTGTTGCCGTTGGCCAGCCGCTGCGCCGTCCCGAGCGTCTTCGAGAACAGATCGTGATCGTAGCGCCAGGCGATCCGCTGGGTGAACGGGTCGAGCTCGAGCACCCGCGAGGTCGTGGGCCCGCCCCCCAGGTTGTCGAAGATCAGCAGGTTGCCGTCGTCGAGAATGGTCGGCTGGTGCTGCTTGCGCCACATGCCGGCCAGCGCCCAGACGATGGTCTCCGTGTCCGGATCGAGCACCGCCACGGTGTCGAGCTCGAGCACGGAGATGAGCAGGTTTCCCTTGCGGAACGCCGGGTTCCGGTCCGCCAACCGGCCGTCGAGGATCTCGATCGTGTTGGTGTGGAGGATGTCGGCCTGGTGCGGCAGGCGCTCGAGCAGGGCGGCATAGTCGGAGTGCTCGAACGCCTGGAGAATCGAGATCTTGCGCAGCACGTGGCCATCGTCCGGGTCGAGGACGGTGACGAAGTCCTCCAGCACACCGTTCTTCGGGTCGATCTGCGGGATCAGCTTGCCCTCCCGGTCGAGCACCCAGATGGTGCCGTCCGGGGCGATGTCCAGGTCGTGGTGGGCACCGCCGTGGTAGGTCCAGACCGGCCGGGAGCGCGGCGTCAGCTTGACCACCCCGAGCCCTTCGTAGATGCCCAGCAGGCTGCCATCCGGCAGCAGGCGCGCCCGCCGGAAGTACTCGATCTTGCGGATCTGGGCCGCCTCGTCGCCCTTGAACAGCGCGGGCTGGAAGCGCTCCAGGGGGTAGCCCCAGCGGTGGAGCACCCGTCCGTCCTCGTCCATCAGGGTCGCCTCCGGCGCATGACCGGAGGTGTAGAGGTTGAGGCCTGGCTGGACCGCGCCCGGATCGGGCACCTTGATCGTGCCGACGCGGCCGTCGGCCGAGCGGTACCCCTGGAGGTACGGCATGCCCATCAGCGCCTCGGCCGCCTCCGGCCGCTTCCAGGTGTCCGCCCCGGGGACCGCGCTCCGCGCCTCCCTCCACTTGCCGGAGCCGGGCGCCTCCTTCGGCGTGTCGCTCGGCGGGCCGGGCGCCGGGCGCCCGGAGCCCCCCGGCTTCGCGGCCGCCGCCGAGGACGAGGGAGCCGGCGCGCTCGGTGAACGGACCGACGCCACGAGCCACACGGCGGCCGCGCCGGCGAGGAAGGCGAACACAGCAGTGACTGCGATCGCCCTGATCGGAGATCTCTTGGAGTTTGCGCTCACGACGCAAGCGAGCCGCCGGGCTCCCCCCGGAGTCGAGAGGAGCCCGGCGGCTCGGTAGAAGTCACTCGGTGCCGGCTCAGCGGCCGACGATGTAAGCCGGGTCGTTGAACTGGTTGACGACCTGGCCCGCGACGAGCAGCTTGCCCTTGGAGACGTCCACGCGCACGACGAATCCGTCAGGCGCGCCCTCCGCCGGCAGCGGATGGAAGCCCGGGTTCACCTGGCGGAGCTTGCCGCTGCCGAGGCTGGCGACGTCCTCACCCAGCTTGGTCCCGTCCAGAGCGAAGTAGCTCAGGGTGTAGCTCGCGGAGTCGTCCCCCGGGTTGTACACCCAGAGCGTCGACCGGGTGCCGTTGAGGAAGTCGGCATCCTGGCGCAGCCCGACCAGCGACCGTGGGGTCCCCGGCTCGGCGGCGTCCGCGAGCGTCAGCCCCGGCATGAACTGGCCGTAGACCGACGACGGGTCGGAGACCTCGTAGCTCTCCGCCTGGACGACCGGATAGATGCCGTCCGGGTTGTCCGACTCGATCCGCAGCACCCCGACGCTCTTGTCGGTGTCCCACTGGGAAATGATGTCGACGATCCGCGTGGTGTCACGGGCCGGCAGCGTCTGCTCCAGCGCGTCGGAGGGCTCGGTGAACGGCCCGACGCCGGTGAAGGTCACCCGGACGTTGACCGGGCTCTCGTCCGTGTTGGCCAGCACCAGGTCGCTCTGGAAGACGCTGTCGTTGAGACCGAGGCTGTCCAGGGCGCCGATGATGAACGTGTCGGAGCTGTCGGTCTTCCCCACCCGGACGAAGGACGGGTCCTTCGACCCCAGGCGGAGGTTGGCGCCGAACGGGATCGGCATGCCGCTCCCGTCGGACGGCGTCACCATGACCCGGTAGTCCTCGAGCGACTCGACCCCGAACTGCTGACGGATCTCCTCGACCTGATACTGCTTCTGGCCGAAGGCCGCCACGGCCGAGGGCTCGGTGGTGCTACCGATCAACTGGCCGACGGAGTTGAAGAACTGCAGGTCGTAGTCGACCCGGTGGTCGGTCGGGTTGGTGATCCCGAAGTAGCCGAGCCGGTCCGGGTTGTCGTTGAGACCCACCAGGTGGAGATGGTCGGTCCCGGCCGCCCGGGCGGACGTGCCATCGGACAGCTCGACGCCCGGGATCACCTGGCCGTACAGCCGGTCCCCGTCGTGGGTCCGGTTGAAAGAGGTCACGATCGGCTGCGCGTCTCCGTCCATCGGCTCGATGAGCAGGAAGCCCTTGATGTTCGACCGGTCGAACAGCTCGGTCATGACATCGGCCAGGTAGAGGGTCTGGTTCTCCTGGAGCGTCCGCGTGACGTGCGGCGGATCGGGCTCCGGCAGACCCTGCTTCCGGAAGGTGACCTGGACGGTCAGCGCCCCCGGACCCGGGTTGTAGACGTAGAGGTCGCTCTCCTGCTGCAGCGCCTTGCTCGCATCGCCCTGGGCGATCCAGGGCAGGACCACGTTCTTGTTCTGGGCCGGCGGGTCGCCCGTCACCAGGTAGGTCTTGGTGGCGGTGTCGCTCACTCCGTCGCCCTGCACCGTCAGCTTGACGACATAGGTGCCGGGCTCTGCCCAGGAATGGCTCGGGTTCTTCCCCGCCGACGAGCTGCCGTCACCGAAGTCCCAGGAGCGGCCGGTGATCTGGCCGTCCGAGGTATCGGTGAAGGAGACGGTGTCTCCCGTGGCGATGGAGCAGAAGCTGCCTCCAATCTGACCGCCGCCGCAGTCGACGTCGTCCTCGAAGCTGGCGGTGACGATGTTGGCGGCGGCGACGACCACGTTCTTGGTGATGTCGTCCGTGCAGATTCCGCTGAGCCCGCCGACCTGGGACTGGCAGTTGCCGGGCGCCGAGATCGACAGCTTGACCTGATAGGTCCCTGCCTCGGCGAAGGTGTGGCTGATCGTCTTGCCCGTCCCGATGTCTCCGTCACCGAAGGTCCAGGTGTAGGAGGTCGGGGTACCCGCCGACGGGGAGCTGTCGAACGCCGCCGGCACGCCAGCCGTGGGTGAGGCGGGAGTGACGTTGAACGCAGCGACCAGGCTCCCGTTGCCGCCACCGCCGCCGGTACCGCCACCACCGCCGCCACCGCCACCGGAGCTCGAGGTGACGGACACGGTCCGCGATCCGACGGCGTTGAGACAGGCAGAGTTGGTGGCCGAGACCGTCTTGGTCCCGGTGGTCGACCAGGAAATGGAGACCGAGCTCCCGGAGCCGTTCAGGGTGCCCCCGCTCGTGCTCCAGCTCCACCCGGACGCGTTGGGGGTGCAGTTGCTGGCCGATGCATTGAACCCGATCGACTGTCCGACGGTCGTCGAAGAGGTGGAGCTGCTGACGCTGATCGAGGCGGGCAGGGCGGAGGCCACCGTGATGGAGGTTCCGTTGCAGGCGAGCTGGCTCGACGTACAGCCGTTGGCGACCGTGATCGACGGCTCGGTGCCACGGGTCACACGGACCTTCGGCACGAAGGTCCCAGCCGTGCTGTAGGTGTGAGTGAGGATCGGCACGGTGCTCGCGATCCAGGTTCCGTTGCCCTGCCAGTCGTACTCGTACTTGTCCGGCGAGCCACCGATGATCTGGTCGAAGGTGACCGCCTTGTTGACCGTGAAGCAGCCGCCGGCTCCGCCGCCGATCTGACACTGGCTGTGTGCGGCGAACTGGTCGACCTTCAACGGGTTGATCTGAGTCACTGTCACCTGGACCGAGGCCGAGACAGCCGTCGCGATGCAGTTGTCGACCGTCAGAGTCGCGGTGAAGGTCCCAGTCTGACTGTAGTTGTGGACCGGGTTCTCGCCTTCGCTCTGGGAGGTGAAGACCTCCGGAGTGGTGCCGTCACCGTAGTCCCAGGTCCAGGTGGCTCCACCCGCGGTCGTGGCGTGGAACTGCACCGTGCCGTACTGGAACGGATCGGTGGTCGGCCCGGCGCTGATCCCCAGAGTCGGCGGGATGGCCAGGCTCACCGTCGCGCTCGTCTTGGTCGCCGAGCCGGCGGTGTTCGAAACGGTCACCTGGGCCTTGTAGACGCCGGCGGAGAGGCCGGAGGTATTGACTACGAACGGGTTGGCGCTGCCGGTGACCGACGGCACGACCGGGTCGCCGTTTCCGTCCTGGAGGATCCAGGAGTACGACAACGGGTCCCGGCCGGTCACACCATTGGCAGTGAAAGTGAGCTGCTGGCAGACCAGGGGAGCGGTCGGGCTCGCGCTGACGCTCCCGACCACCGGCGTCGGGTCGAGCACCGGCACCGACTTGGTGACCGGGGTGCTCGGCCCCGCGCCGTTGGTCGCCGTCAGAGTGACCGACGCGGACCCCGCTTGACTGAAGGTGACCTGCGGGTTGGCGACGGTCGACTGGCTGCTCGACGCTCCGGCCCCGGAGAAGGTCCAGAACCAACTGCTCGGCCCGCCTGAGGACTTGTCGGCGAAGGCCACCGTCTGCCCCGCGTAGACGGGCTGCGGCGACCAGGTGAAGTCGGCGACCGGGGGCGCCGCTCCGAGGATCTGATGGACGTCGAGGATGGTCCAGGCGGCGCGGTAGACGTAGCCGTTGTGGACCACCGCTTCCATCGGCGCCATGTTCTGGAAGCCGGTGTCGTTGCGCGAGTAGTACCAGCCCCAGTAGCCGAGGCCGAGCGGGTTCTGCGGCGTCAGCTCGTCGGCGCTCGTCGGGGTGGTGACGTCCCACAGGAACTCGTTCTGGTCGCCAGTGAGGAATCGGTTGAACTCACCGACGTAAAGATAGGTCCGGCCGGCGCTCTGGGAAACCGTCAGGCGATCGACCACCGTACCGTTCGAAGACAGGGAGGCGATCGGCTGAGAGAGTGGATTCGCCGTCGCACAGGTGCCGCTTCCGAGGCAACTGACGTCGTAGATCTTGGTCAGGTAGCTCCCGCCGACGCTCGTGAAGTCGAGCACTGCGAGGTAGTACTTGGCCCCGGACTGCCAGAGGGCGACGCTGACGTAGAGGCCACCCGGATCGGCGGAGACCACCTTGACGGGCAGCCGGGGGTTGGCCACATTCCAGATCTCGATGCCGTTGCGCCCGAGGGCCGTCGCCAGGAAGTTCCCTGCACCGTGAACGTGGTACGGCGTGCCACCGACCGGGATGGCACCGGCATAGACGTCGCCGCAGCCCCCATTGGCCGTGTCGCACCGGTTGTAGGCCTGGGCCGCCGTGAGGTCGTAGACGGTCACCCCACGGCCCTGGGCCGCGTAGAACGCCCAATCTTTGCTCCCGATGTGGCCGGCCCAGACGGCGTCGGAGTCCGTCCCGTGCTGATAGTCCTGGTAGTGCACCGTGGGGTTGCCGCCGTTGAATCCCCAGATCAAGGCACCGTGGCCCGCTCCGGAGGTGGCGAAGACCGAGGGGTTCGTGTCGGGCGCGCTGATGTCGTAAATGTAGAACTTCAGGTCCGACTGAAAAAAGGTCGGCACGGCATTCACCATGTAGGTGTAGCCGATCATCGTCGGATTCGTCGGGTCCGTGGTCAGGTCGTGGACCATGACCCCTTTGCCGGTGGCGGAGAAGAGGTAGTTGCCTGCGAGGTCCGCCGCGAACCAGATGGGCGTGCTCGCCGTCGGAACTCCACCGCGACCGTCGTAGTGGGTGCTGTCACCGAGGATCGCCCACGGGCGCATGGTGGCGGGGTTGCCCCAGCGCGCTTCCGGCACCGGTGCGGCGGGCGTATTCGAGGCAGCCACGGCGGGCTGCACGGCGAACAGGACCGTAGCGAGGACAAGGAGAAACAACGGGGCGAATGCGCTAACAGCATCGGCTCGCTCGGCAGGGTGCCGTCGGTCGGCAAACTTCATCACTTCAAACCTCCGAAAATGGAAGAGGCCCGATGCAGCCTACCGCTCGTCGCGGCGCTACCGAGCCCACCGCACCGGATGGCGCGGGTCTGTTGCTTGCGGGATGGGGAGACTTGACCTGCGAGCTCAGGACGAGCCGCCTCCTCGGTTTGGCGGTCAGTGCGCGCGGACTGCACAGGGAGCTACTCAGTGTCCCCGCCCAGGCGTCGCTCGAGTAGATCGAGTTCATGTCTGGCCCTTTGTTCTGGAGCCGGAGCGCGCGTTCGGACCGCGTCAGCCCCTCCGTGCTGCCTCTCGAAGGTCAGGAGGCAGGACGCAAGAGCGGATGGCCGAGAGAAGAGCGGGGTGGGCTCGGGAGAACCCGAGCCCACCCCAAAACGCAACTGCGTCGGTCAGTTGACCGGAAGCGTGCCGGTGAACGGCGCGCAAGCGCTGTCGAGTTCGATCGCGTCCAGGCCGATGCTGAAGCGGCCGAGGGCGCTGTAAACCGCGCTGACGTGAGCCTGAGCCGACAGCGGATCAACCGCGAACGGGTTGGTGAACGCGGTGCCGTCGTGGTTCAGGTTCAGGTACAGCCAACCGAACTCCCAACCGGCCGGAATCGGCAGCGACGGGCCGCCGACGGCGACGCGCTGGGTCTCCTCCGGGAACGGCTGCGGCGACTGCTGCTCCGGCACACCGGAGACCGGCGGACCCTGCACCGTGACCGGGTTCTCTTCTTCGTCGAAGATGATGACCTGGTTGGTGGTGAGGGGCTCCCACGAGGGGCCGGTGCCACAGGTGAACGGAGCGACCGCACCGCTGGTGCTATCACGCCAGACCAGGAGGTCGGTGCCACCGTCGAACGCACCACCGATGATCTGCCGGACGGCGAAGTTGGTCGCCAGCGGCTCACGGTTGTCGGCGTTGCCCGGGTTGGTGAAGCGCGCGTAGAAGGTGTACGCGTTGGCGCCACCGGTGAAGGTGTCGTCGGCCTCGATGTGCTCGAGGACGTCGCCCTGCGCGAAGTTGTTGGCCGTGTCGACCAGGAACCAGTCACCCCACAGCTGGTTGTGGTTGCTGGCGGTGCCGGTGCCACCCTGGGCGAAGTAGCCCGGGTCGGACGGGAACTCGAGGTTGCACTCGTGAACGTCGTCCACGGTGATGTAACCGACGAGGTTGTCCGTCGGAGCCGACGCGCAGGTGCCGGAAGTCGGCGACTGGTTGCCGGTCAGCCAGGCCTGGACGTGGGCCAGGAAGGCCGCGTCGAGAGCCGGGTTGGTGTAGGACGGCGGGCCGTCCGGGCCGCAGGTGGCGGCGAAGTTGTCGAGCGGGTCCGGGCTGGACGCGAACGAGAAGTTGCCGACGTGGGCATCGGTGCCCGTGACCGGCAGGTTGCCGTTGCAGAGCACGTCGCGCAGGTTGAGGGTCTGCACGTCGTAGCCGGTGAGATAGATGTCGAAGTCGAACACGGGGATCGACTTGTTCGTCCACACCGTGACGTGGGCAACCGTCGGAGCGGCCGACGCGTTGTTGACGGAGAACAGGGTGGTGATGCCGTTCGGATCGCTGCAGTCCTGCTCGAAGTACGGCAGAAGCAGGGTCGCCGCCGGGGTGTCGTCACCAGCGCAAATAGCGGCAAACGCCTGACCACCGAGGGCCAGCAGGCCTACGATCGCGAGGCAGACAATCGCTTTCTTCATTTCGAGACAATCTCCTCAGTTGTGATGGTACGTCTCTGTCGTGGCGCGGCCGACCGCTTCAAACTGTCGTCGCCGCGGGTCTCGCTCATCGAGCTCGCGGCGCGGCGGACGCCCGGCCATGTCCGACTAGATCTCAATCTTCCCTCTCCTGGTCCTGCTAAGAGACGATCACCTCCCGTTCAAGGATTCGGTTCCTGCTTGACGGCAAAGGTGCCGGGCTTCATCGCCCGGCCCGCCGTTTTTACCGTATCAAGTGGTCGGCCGTCCGTCCCGTTGCGACTGCGTGCCGTACGCTTCATCCTTCGATGTCCTGCCTGTCTGCTGCGCATACCGTCTCAGGCAGTCGCGTTGACCGACTTGAATATGCTTCCGCACTATAGGGGCACCGCCCCCCGCTGTCAAGTACTTCTTCTCGACGGCGAACTGACGACCTCGGAACGGATGCGGATCGTTCGAGGCAGTGCGAGAGCCTACCTCATCGCGCGACGGATTTCCAGACGCGCAGACTTCCTCCCCCGTCGCACTTCTCCCCGGCGGTTCCGGCGATGAGCTCGTCCGTGCCGTCTCCGTCCAGGTCGACCGCGGCCATTCCGTAGGTGCGACACCCGGGGGAAGCCTTGCCGAGCTCCGGAGAGTCCTCGGCGGTGAACGCGCCGTGGCCGTCGCCGAGGAAGACCTTGACGCGCCCGTCCTCGGTGCCGGCGGCGAGATCCTGGTCGCCGTCGCCGTCGAAGTCACCGGCGGTGATCGCCGTCGGCCGGAGACCGACCGAGCCTTCACGCCCCGCCGCGAGCGAAACGCGCTCGAAGTGGAGACCGTCGTCGCCCTTCCGGGTCAGCAGCACGTCGATGGCCTGCCACCACTCCCCCGCCTGGCGGGAAGTCAGGGTGAGGGCGAGGTCGTCGAGTCCGTCGCCGTCGAAGTCGGCCGTATCGACCGCCCAGATGAACGACCGGGGACGGAGCGCGTCCGGCTCGACCGTTTCGGCGTTCCAGCCGTCGCGGCTGAGGAACACGACGGCGCGGCGGCCCAGGGCGTTGGTCCCCGAGACGACGTCGGGGCGACCGTCGCCGTCGACGTCACCGATGGCCAGCGAATCACCGAACAGACCCTCTTCCTTCCCCAAC
Organism: uncultured Acidobacteriota bacterium; assembly: GCA_963843755.1. Lineage (GTDB taxonomy): Bacteria > Acidobacteriota > Thermoanaerobaculia > Multivoradales > DATKCC01 > CAWJLS01. The sequence goes on along the minus strand of CAWJLS010000002.1, from coordinate 25,619 downwards.
TGGAGCCGACGCTCCCAGGTGCCGTCGCCCCGGTTCTCGTAGACCGCGATGCCATCCGGCGTCTCCACCTCTTCCCGCTCGGTCGCCTTCGGATGGCGCGGCCCCTCCGACAGGGCCAGCAGGTCGGGGTCGCCGTCGCCGTCCCAGTCCGCGGTCGCGACCGTGCGCGACAAGAACCGGTTGTCCCCCGTGGTTCCGGCCGGCTCCAGCTTGAGCCCTTCGGACCAGCGCTCGAAGTGGCCGGGGCTCGTCTGCACCATGGCGATGAGACCGCTGAGGTGGGCCGCCAGCACCAGGTCGGGCACGCCGTCGCCGTTCAGATCGGGGGCATCCACGTCGCCGTAGTCGTACGGCGCCTCGGGGAGCACCAGATCCTCCCAGCGATGCCATGCGCCGGCACCGTCGTCGAGGAAGACGACCGGCTTGGCGAGGGAGCGGCGGGGCGGTCCGTGGACGATGTCGGGGCGGCCGTCGCCGTTCATGTCCGCCACCGCCAGCCCGTTGCGCCACTGGCCCTTGACCGGCAGCCCCTGGCCGAAGTCGTCGAACTCCAACCGGTCCGCCGTGGGCAGCGTCACGCTGAAGTCCTTCTCCACCGCCGCGATCTGCTCGGCGGTCGGCTTCTCCTCCTTCATCTCGACCGGCGTCACCTTGTAGATCTTGGCCAGGAAGGCGTCGTCGGTCTCGCCGACGATGTCGATCGTGAAGCCGTGGCCAACCCGCACCTTGTCGTCACCGAGGCGGCGGTACGCACCCTCGCGCTTCGGGATCTTCTTGACGAAGTACTGGCGCCCCTCCTCGTCGACGAGCCACTTGTCGTCGGGCGCCTCGGGATAGGCGATCGCTTCGCGGCTGGGCTCGGTCACCTCGGGGGTCTCCCCCTTGGCCATCCGCTCCTGGGCCTCGACCACCTCCTGGGCCACCGCCTCCTGGAGCGAGCCGTGGTCGACGCTCGAGTCGCGCGGCAGACCGGACTCCTCGTCGCCCTCGCTCTTCCCCGCCTCCGTCGAAGGCTGCGCGGCCTCCTGGCTCCCCTGGGCGGTCGCCCCGGCCTGCCCCTCGGGTGCCGTCTTGGCATCCCCGGCTCCGGCGCACGCCGTCACCAGGGCGGCGAGGACGAGGGCGAAGAGACCCGCCCCCAGCGTCGTCAAGACCCTCGAACGGCGGGGTGCTTCGGTCGTTGCTGTGCTCATGTGCTGCCTCCTTGGCGATGGTCGGTGCTCGAGCGGGCCTGCTCGAAACGGCCTTGGTCGTGCAAGTTCGGAACCAGGTACCCGCGGGCCCCGGAGCCCCTCGCGGACGGCGCGGCGCCCAACCGGCGCAGATGAAGCCTTCAGATCTCGTCGACGAAGGTCGGTGCGAGGCGGCGGAACATCCAGGTCCCGGCCGCCAGCAGGGCCGCCGAGGTCACGACCAACGACGTGGCCGCGAGACCGAAGTGGAACGGCTCGCCGAGGAACGCGGCGCGATACAGGCCCACGAGCGGCGTGAGCGGGTTGGCCTCGATCCACGGCTGGAGCCAGTCCGGGACCAGCCCGAGAGGATAGACGATTGGGGTGAAGTAGAACCAGCCGGTCAGCGCCATGCCGAGGAGCTGGGAGATGTCGCGGAAGAAGACCTGGGCCGACGCGAGCAGGAGGCCGAAGCCGACGGTGAGCGCCACCTGCGCCGGCACGGCGATCAGCAGCCACGGAAGCCCCTGCCAGGAGAGCCCTCCCGAGGCGACCAGGATGAGGAGAAAGACGCTGCCCGCGATCGCCTCGTGGAGCATCGCGCTCAGGACGTAGGAGTGCACCAGGATCTCGGCCGGGAACTGCAGCTTCTTGACCATGGCGGCGTTGTCGGTGATCGCCGTCGCGGAACGGAAGAGCCCCTCGTTGACCGCCGTCCACGGCAACAGGCCGCAGAACAGGAAGATCCCGAAGTTCTCCGTCTTGACCCCGTGCTCGGCCAGCTTGAGCTTCATGACCGTCGCGAAGACGAAGCTGAACAGGACGAGCATCCAGAGCGGCTGGATGAACGACCACACGAAGCTCAGGAGGGAGCCGGCGTAGCGGCCGTGGAAATCCCGCTTGACGAGCTCCTTGAGGAGGAACAACTGGTGGCGACGCAGGCGCGGCGGGGACATAGGGGGATCAGAGACCATGAGCAAAAGGCATCGGCATTATAGGGCGTACCGCGGGGCGCTGCACGGGCCGATCGGCCTGCCCCGGGCCTCGTCCGGGCCTCGTCCGGCCCTGGGCGCCTCTGCGCCGCCGAAGAGATTGACAGAGGTGCCCCGCTAGATTATGCTGTTGCACTATCTGGTGGCTCTCTTCCGGCGAACTGACTGTAGCGAGCAAGACCTCTATGTCCAACCGTTCCAAGATCCGCCAGGTCCGGCTCGTCGGCCGCAAGATCCGCCAGCTCCGCAAGGAACACAAGCTGACGCAGACCGAGCTGTCGACGCGGATCGGCATCCAGCAGAGCGACCTGTCGCGGATGGAGAAGGGGGAGTACCGGGTCAGCCTGGACAACCTCTTCAAGATCCTCGCCGAGTTCCGGATGTCGGTCGGCGAGTTCTTCGGCGAGATCGCCGAGGAGTCGCTCAATCCGCGCGACCTCCAGATGCTCCGGGACTTCAAGCGGCTCGATCAGGAGTCCCAGCGGGAGGTCGAGGACTTCATCGCCTGGAAGCAGAGCCAGGGCATTCCACCGGGAGCGTCCCGGGACCGGCGGGAGTAGACCGGGCCCATTCGGTCAATCTGGTGTAGACTGGTCGGACGACGTATTTGGACAGATCGACAGACGCTCCGATGAGGAACCACGGCAGATGACGAACGACGTCCTCGAGCTCGACTCGTGCTTCGACGAGCTGATCGAGCGCGGCCGCGCGGAGGTCCAGAGCGGTGCGCTCGACACGGCCCTGGAGACCTTCGAGCGAGCCGAGCAGCTCGCCCGAGAGCAGTCCCAGACGACGGCCGCGGACCGTGCGTGGCTCAACCGCTGCACCGTGCTGATCGCGATGCAGAGCCCGCAGGGTCAGACGGAGACCCTGCTGCGGCGCATGCGCAGCATCCTGACCCTGAGCGAGGACCAGTCGAACCGCTGGCTGGCCGCCTACAACATCGCCCAGGCGTACGAGCTGACCGACGACCACCGCAAGGGCCTGTTCTACGCCCGCGTCGCCCTCGACCGCGCCCGCATCCTCGACTCCACAGAGCGGTTGGCCTCGAGCTACAACCAGCTCGGCCTCCTGCTGCTGGCCACCAGCCGGTTCGAGGAGGCGGGCGAGGCGTTCGAGCAAGCGCTCGGCCTGCTGCCGCCCGGCGGCGCGTCGGTCCGGCGAGCCGCCATCGAGGACAACCTGGGCTACGTACAGGTGGTCCAGGGAGCGCTGGACGAAGGCTTCCGCCTGCTGTACTCGAGCCTGCGGGCGCTCCGCTCGCTGGGCAACCGCCGCGAGCAGGTGTTCCCTCATCTGCGGCTCTGCTTCGCCCATCTGGAGGCGGACCGCCACCGGGACGCCCTACGCCACGGCCTCCACGCCCTGGCCCTGGCCGAAGAGTTCGACGAGACCGTCTCGATCCAGTACGCGCTCTTCCTGCTCGGCGAAGCCGCCCAGCGCGGCGGGGACCTGGATACCGCCCGAGCCCACTTCCAGCAGCTCCAGGAGCGTTACTACCCCGGGCAGGACAACTTGTCCGGCGTCCTGATGACGCTGGACGTGTGCAACCTGATCAACCTGAGGGCCTGAGCCGATGAGCTCGTTCCGCCGCGTAGCGCACCACCTGTCGATCCTGCTCCTGGCACTGGCTCTCGGAGCCGGTGCCGTGTGGGCCGACAGCGACGGGCAGTCCGCTGCGGTGGGCGACGACGGCACCATCTACCGCGCCCAGGCCGGAGCTTACGGCGACCTGTTCGCACACCGCGGATTGACCGATCCGTCCACCCCGGTGCTGGCGCTCGAGATCACGCCGACCAACGGCGCGACGGGAACCGTGATCGTTCCGGGGACCGAGGGCGCCGAGGTCGAGGACAGCGCCTCGGTACTGTTCGACAACGACTCGGGCGCCGCGTTCATCGTCTGGCAGTCACGCACCAATCTCATCCACTCGAGCCTCAAGATCACCTCCTACAAGGACGGTGACTGGTCGCCGGTGATCGAGATCTGGGGCAGCCCCTTCCGCTGGAAAAGCTCGCCCCACCTGGCGGTGACCCGGGACGTCTTCAACTCCGTCGAGGCCGATGGCTCGATCAAGAGCTGGCACCGCACCCTGCTCCACCTGATCTGGGCCGAAGAGGGCACCTACGGGCCGCATATCCTCTACTCGCCTCTGGTCTTGATCGACGGCCAGTACACGGGCGGCAGCCCGATCTACGAGCTCACCCAGCTCGTCGCGCCCGCCGACGAGACCGCGCCAGGAACGGTCGACCCGCAGCTCGCCGGCTCGCCGCAGATCCAGGTCGGGCGCAACAACCAGTCGGTGCTCATCTCGTTCGCGGATGCCGAGACCGGCCTGCTCGACAACCTGGAGTTGGAGATCCTGCCCGGGGAGTTCTCCTCGCTGGCGGACGAGGTCGAGAGCGCGGTTATCGATCCGCCGGGCCAGAGCACGGGAATCCGCGAGGATCCGCAGAGCCTCGCCGACCGGCTCGGCCACCAGATCATCGAGCTGGGTAGCCGCCTCGGGCTCCACCCGGGCCTGACCGCCTACACGGCCGCCGTGATCGAAGACGCGGCCCGCAGCTCGAGCTCGGACGAGGACATCCAGGCGCTCGGCCGCCGGCTCGGCCACCAGATCATCGAGATCGGTGCCCGCATGACCGGCCGCGACCGCGGCGGCATCGCCCGCGCCAAGGCGGTGAGCCACGAGATCATGATCGAGACCGGCTCCGGTCCGGACATCGCGGCGCCGACCAACGTCATCCGGGCGACGACGATGTTCAGCCGGCCGATGCCGGAGATCGACGCCGCCCGCGACTCCGTGGTCCTGCAGCCGTCGACCGACGGCGAGGAGCTGACCGTCGCCTGGACCCAGGGCGACCGGGTCGTCTACCGGGAGAGCCGTCAGTACGGTTGGACCGATAGGTACGAGATCGCCCTCGGCCGCGCCGGGGTGACGACGCTCGACGAGGCGCTCTCGCTGCTCCAGCGGCGCGCCGAGAGCCGCTGACCTCTCGTCGCCGGCAGCTCCCCTTCTCCCCACCGGACGCCTTTCCCGCGTTCCCTCAGAGCCCCCGGGGCAGGTCTTTGCGCGGATCGATCTTCGGCAGCGCCGCGATCCGCTCTCGATCCGCCTCGCCCAAGCCTTTCGGCACCACGATCCACACCGTGTAGTAGTGGTCGCCCGTCGGCTCGCCGTCGCGCTGGATCCCCTTGCCCCGGAGCCGGAACCGCTGCCCTCCCTGGGTCCCGGACGGGAGCTGAACGCGAACCGGGCCGCCGACGGTCGGCACCTCGATCTCGCCGCCGAGGGCGGCCTCCGCGAAGCTGACCGGGAGCTCCGCGTGGACGTCGAGGCCGTCGCGCCGGAAGTAGTCGTGAGGCCGGACCGTCACGGTGATCAGGAGGTTGCCCACGATCTCCCGGCCACCGGACGCACTCGTCGGAACGAACCGCCCCTTCCCGCGCACCCGCAACCGGGTGCCGTCGGCGACCCCCGGCGGGATGCGCACCCGCAGACGCTCCAGCTCGACCACGACCCCGCGCCCTCCGCAACGCGGGCACGGCGCCCGTCGCCAGCGCCCCAGGCCGTCGCAGTCCTCGCAGGGGCGCTCCCTCTGCACGGAGAACGACTTCGTGAGCCCACGGACCGCCTCCGCGAAGTCGAGGGTCAGCTCGGCCTCCAGATCGACCCCATCCGCCGACGGAGCGCCCGATCCCGCCTCCTCCGGGCCGACCTCGAGCCACTCCATCCACTCCGCCCGGATCTCCAGGAACGACTCGCTACCGATCCGCCCGGTGGTGAGCGATCGATGGACCCAGTCCGGGCGACGCAAGGCGACCGCCCGGTCGTCGTCGAACAGGCGCCGCCGATCCGGGTCGCCCAGGATCCGGTAGGCCCTCAGCACGCGCTCGAACCGCTCGTGGGCCGCCGGATCCCCGGGGGCGAGGTCGGGATGGTGGCGGCGGGCGAGCTTCTGGTAGGCACGGCGCACGGTCGCCGCGTCGGCATCTCGCGGGATGCCAAGGACGTCGTAGGGATCGAACGGGGACATCGACGTCCAGTCTACCGTCGCGCGGCGTCTACGCCAGGCAGGAGAGCTCCCGGAGCAGCCTAGGCGGCGCCGTCGGCGGGCCGCTCGATCTCGAGACGGCGGCTCGTCGGCCGGGCGGCGAGGATCTCGACCCCGGCCCCGGCCACGGCGGCGAGGGCCTCGCTCACTGCGACCCGGCGGTCCGGTGGACAGAGCAGGGCGATCGACCCTCCGCCACCGGCGCCGCAGGCCTTGCCGCCCCAGGCCCCGGCCTCCCGCCCGCGCTCCAGCAGCTCCTCGATGGTCTCGGTCGAGACGCCAGGGGCCAGGCGCCGGCGGAAGCTCCACTCCCGCGCCATCTGCTCCCCCGCCTCTGCCAGGTCGCCCGCCCGCAGTGCCGCCGCCATCCCGGTCGCCGCCGCGGCGATGCCGGAGAACAGCTCCACGGTCTCCGGCTCGCCGTCGAGGCGCCGGCGCACCACGTCCCAGTTCTGCCCCGCCGAGAAATGGCTGCGCCCCGTGTAGGCGACCACCAGGCTCTCGCCCAGCGCCTCCAGGTCGACCGGCAGGCGCTCGACCACCTCCTCCCCGGGACGGTAGAGGATCTCGAGCACGCCGCCGAGAAGCCCCGGGTAGTGGTCCTGGACGCCGGTGGGAAGGCTCATCATCCGCGCCTCGAGGTCGCGGCCGAGGGCGGCGAGCCGCGCGGGCGGGTCGTGGGGTCGGCCGAGGAACTCCTGGCCGGCCGCGAGCAGGGCGACGATCATCGCGGAGCTGGCCCCGAGCCCGCCACCGCGGGGGGAAGCGCTCTCCAGGTGGATCGAGACCGGGGGGAGGTCGAGCGCCATGACGACGGCGGCGACCAGCGCGGTATCCGGGTGGGCACCGAGGGCGGCGACCTCCGCGGCCCGCCGGAGGCGGTCCCCCTGGTGCACCTCGTAGCCGGCCGAGGAGCGCTCCACCGACACGGTGACGGCCATGTCGATGGCCAGGTTGACGGTCCGGGCGCCCGGATGGAGCAGCCCCAGCGGCCAGATGTCCAGGGTTCCGCCGGCCAGATCGACCCGACACCAGGAGCGGGCCCGCACCGCCCGCGGCGCCTCACCGGCCGGGGCCGACGGTGGTCGGGAAGAGCCCTCCGCCACGGCCGCTACGCCTCAGCCACCGGTGACGGTGGCTTGACCGTCCGTCACGTCGGCGATGCGCGGCGCGCCGGCCCCGTCCCGCTGCAGCTCGGGCGGCAGGTCGGGGGGCACTCCGGTCTCGAGGCTCGTCCGCAGGGTGTCGCGCCACGTCTTGAACTGGGCGAGCTCTTCGGCATCGAGCGGCTCGGCCTTGACGTTGTCGATCTGGAGCGGATTGATCCACCGACCGTGGAGCTGCACCCGGTAGTCCAGGTGGGGGCCGGTCGCGAGGCCGGTGGCGCCGACGTAGCCGATCACCTGGCCCTGGGAGACCCGGGCGCCAGGACGCACGCCGCTCGCGATCTTCGACAGGTGGAGGTAGCCGCTCAGGTACCCCTTGGCGTGGCGGACCTTGATCATCCGCCCCGCGCCCCCGTTCCAGCCGGCGAAGGTCACCGTCCCATGGGCGGTGGCGTGCACCGGGGTGCCGACCGGCGCACCGTAGTCCACGCCGTAGTGGGGACGGTAAGCCTTCAGAATCGGGTGGAAGCGGTGTCGGCTGAACCGTGAGGTGATCCGGCTGAACCTGAGCGGCGAGCGCAGGAACATCTTGGCCAGCGGCCGGCCCGCGGAGTCGTAGTAGCCGTCACGATCGGCGAAGCGGTACGCCTCGAGGGCGCGCCCCTGCCCCAGCCGGCTGTCGTAGCGCAGCGCGAGGATCTTGCCGACGGAGGTGCGCCGGCCGTCGGTCACGACCTCTTCGTAGAGGACCTCGAATCGGTCGCCGACCCGCAGATCCCGGTTGAAGTCCAGGTCCCACTGGAGGACGTCCGCCATGGCGTAGGCGAGGGAAGCGGGGGCGCCGGCGGTGGTCACCGCCCCGGTCAGCGAGCCGTCCACCTCCGCGGTCAGCCGGCGGATTCTGCGGACCTGGCTGAACGGCTCCCAATGGCCGGTCCAGCCGCCGTCTTCGGGCACCGCCCGGACGCGGCCCTTGTTCTCCACCAACAGCTCGAGCTCGGCCGGCCGCCCCTGGCGGTCGACGAACGCGGTCAGGGTCTCCCCGGGGCGCAGCCGGCGCAGATCCGCGTACTCGGCGAACGCCCGGGTCACCGCGTGGCCGTCGTCGGGGGACAGCCCGAGGCCGTTCAGCATGCCGTCCAGGGTCTGGCCCCGCTGCACCGTGACCTCGACGGGGAGGAGGTTGGCGCCACCCTCTCCGGCCTCCACGGCCGAGCCGGGTGCCGGCAGCGGACAGTCCGCAGCGAACGGTCGGGTGGCGCTCAGCGGGAAGGGAGACTCGGAGAAGGCCTCGAGCCGGCGCGTCATCGCGACGAGGGCGATGGCGACGAGCAGCAATCCGAGGGGCACCGCGAATCGAAACGATCGAACCATCACCGATTCACGGTTCACCATGCAGTCCCCCGGCTTTGCGTTCCAGAAACACGACGCGACAACGGGCGCGATGCTAACACAGAGGACGCCCGAAACCCTGTCACCATCGAAACTTCCGGGGGTGCTCCGCTCGCGGCGACGCGCCGAGGGAGCGCAGACTCCTAGCCCAAGATCTCAGACAGGACCTGGCTCGGGTCGTCCGGCAGCCGGCCGCGGTAAGCGGTCGTCCCGTCACGGACCACGAGCAGGCCCGGCAAGGTGGTGACCGAGCTCTTCTTGGAGAAGGCGCCGTCCAGGTCGAGGAAGACCGGCACCGAGAGGCCCTGAGACGCCAGGAACTTCTGGACGGTCGCCCGATCTTCCTGGAAGTTGACCGTCACCACCCGCGCGCTCCGCCCCCAGCGACCCTGGATGGCGTTGACCCGCTGGACGATGTCGCGGCACTTGGGTGACCAGGAGGCCCAGACCACCACGATGGTGGCGCCCTGGCCGAGGTCGGACTGGGTGAGCTGGCCGCCCTGGAGCCCGGGCAGCTTGAAGTCCTGGGCCTGCGCGGGCGCCGGCGCGATCAGCGCGACGCTCAGGAGGAGCAGCACGGCGGCCGAGAGCGGTCGCGGCAGAGCCGTGAGCGTCCGCCGGGCTCGGATCGAGTCGCGGACGCGGCCATCGGTGGAGTCGTCACGCTTCATGCCCTGCCTCCTCGGGTGCTCTTCCGGCGCGGTGGCCTCGGAAGAAGTGGTCGGATCGGGTTCGACGGAACGTGCCGGCTGTCGGAGGGGTCCGGCGCCCGGTCGCCGGCGCTAGTGGTAATGCTCGGCGCCGCGGCGGTGGGGCAGGTTGGCCAGAATCCTCATCCTCAGCCGTTGCGGTGCCGCCTCCCGGCGACAGCACTCGCGAACCAGCAGCAGGAGCTTGCGGGTGTAGTCGAGCCTGCGGGCGCACACGGGACAGACATCGGTGTGGCTCCGAAAGGGATCGAGAAGGTCGTCCTCCAATTCGTTGTCGAAGAACAGGAAGAGCACTTCGTTGACCCGCTTGCAGTTCATTCGCTGCCTCCGCAGTCTCGCTGGAGTCGGTGCTGGCCTGGGTTCTCCATCGGAGTCGGTCTCCGATCGGGTACGAGGCCTGAAACGAGGACCGGCGCCCGGTGAGCCGGGCTCGGTCGGGGGCCCGTCCCGATCCGACCACTTCAACTGTGGGCGCTTGTGCGAAATTCCAGACTTGGTGGGAGGGTCCGGGCGGGCCGGACGGGGGGCGGCGGGCCGCGTCAGCCCTGCTTGCTGCGCATCTTGGCGGGCTCTTCTTCCTCGCCGATGTAGCCGTGATCGCGGGCGTACGCCAGCATCACCTTCTCGAGCAGACGGCGGCCGCGGTAGAGCCGGCTCATGACCGTGCCGACCGGCACGTCGAGGATCTCCGCGATCTCTTTGTAGGAGAAGTTCTCCAGGTCGGCCAGCAGCACCACCATGCGGTAGTCGGGGGGAAGCTCGTCGATCGCCCGCTGGACGTCCTCGTCGAGAACGTCCTGGAGGAGCTCCTCCTCCGGGTTCTTGATCTTCTTCTGCCCGGCCTCTTCGCTGACCTGGGTTTCGAACGACTCTTCGATGTCGGCGAAGTCGCTCTGGGGAGGGGCCTGCTGCTTCTTGCGGTAGTTGTTGATGAAGGTGTTCTTCATGATCTTGAAGAGCCACGCCTTGAAGTTCGTTCCCTCCTCGAACTTGTCGTAATACTTATACGCCTTGAGGTAGGCCTCCTGGACCAGATCCTCGGCGTCTTCGGCGTTGCGGGTCATCCGGTAGGCGGTGTTGTACAGGGCGTCCACGAACGGCATCGCCGCCGCCTCGAAATCCCAACCCTTCTTGTGCTCTTCGTTTTGGTTGCTCATGCTTCACCTCATGCTACCTCAACGGCCATCGCTTGAGACTACGCACAAGCGATGCCAACGGCCGCACCCGACTCCCATGGCCGACGGCGACACGAACACCGGACGGGAGACGTGCTGGAATCTCGTCCCCCCGCCCCCGTCCCAAACGGGGGACGACCAGTTGTCCTGTATAGAGGAAAGCCCCGGCCCGGAAAGGCTCCGAGCCGGGGTCGGATCGTGCTGGGCCCTGCCGGCCTAGGAGACGATGAAGGCGATCAGAAGGGCGTAGATCACCAGGGACTCGATCAGGGCGAGACCGATGATCAGGGTCGTCCGGATATCGCCGGCGGCGCCAGGATTGCGCGACATGCCGGAAACGGCCGCCGAAGTGGCCTTGCCCTGGCCGAGGGCACCGCCGAAGGCGGCGATCCCGATGGCGAAGGCGGCTGCGAGGGAACCCCACGCCACGCCGCCGCCACCCCCGGACGCCTCGGCCCCCTGAGCGAAGCTCGGGGCGGCGACCAGGGCCAGCAGCACCAGCAGCAGGCACACGGTCTTGAACTTGGTCATGATGGAGATCTCCTTTTGCGCTGTGTGGCGCACGACGCCATCTCTGCCATCCCGGCCCCGATCAGTGTTCGGTGGCTTCGGCTCCGGCGAGGTACACCATCGTTAACATGATGAAGATGAAGGTCTGGAGCATCGCGGCGAACAGGCCGAGGAGCATGATGGGGATCGGCACGATGATCGGCGCGAAGCCGAAGAACTGGCCTGCGACGGTGTGCTCACCGAAGATGTTCCCGAACAGACGGAGCCCGAGACTGAGGGCCCGCGCCAGGTGGCTGATGATCTCGATGGGCAGGAACAGGAAGAACATGGCGAACACGGGACCGAGGAACTGCTTGAAGTACGACAGCCCGTGACGCCGCAGGCCCGCGAAGTTGTAGTAAAGAAACGCGGTGATCGACAGCGCGAAGGTGGTGTTGACGTTGCTGGTCGGCGGCTGGAGGAAGAAGAAGAGGCCGCACAGGTTCGAGAACAAGATGAACACGGTGAGGGCGCCGATGATCGGCATGTACCGGCGGCTCGCGCCGTGACCGACGACGTCGTCGATCAGGCTGTCCAGACCCTCGACCAGGATCTCGAGCATCTGTTGCAGCTTGCCCGGCCGCTCCTTCTTCAACCGGAAGCGCATCGGGACGAAGATCGCGATACACACCACGAGCACGAACAGCGACATGACCACGTGCTCCGGCACCTCGGAGCTCACCCAGGCGACCTGGTCGAGCCCGGTCAGATGCACGAACCAGTGCCAGACCGAGTTGACCGGTCCGTAGAGGATCGAGTGCGCGTGGTGTTCCGCCGATTCCGCCGCGTGGGCAGTCGCTTCCGCCGCCTCAGGTGACGCCATCGTGTTCCTTTCCTCGGAGCGCGCGTACCACCTGCAGCAGACCTTCGGTCATCAGCGCCGCAGGGAGGGTAGAGAAACCCAGGACGAGGGCCGGCGAGAACCGCGGGCCGAGTTGGAGCGAGCCACCGATCACAAGCGCTCCCAATAGACAGAGGCGTACCAAGGCCGCCAGGCCTTGACGCCATCCGATCGTGCGCTGCTTCCGCGTGTCCTGGTCCGCAGGGCCCAGCGTGGATACGATCCTCTGCAGCCCGCGGAACGCGAGAATACTCACCGCGGACACCCCTGTCAAGACGGCGGCCACCAGCCCACGATCGAGCCAGGTCGAGGGCCAGAGCACGGCCGACAGGACGGCCGAGCCGCCGTCGCTGTCGACGAAGATCGGCGCGACCGCCAGGCCGGCGGCTCCGACCACGGTCCACGCCACCGCCAGCCACTCGATCCGCCGAAGGATCTCCGGCGCCCCCAGCCGGCCCTCCTCACCGGAATCGCCCGCGCCCCCACCCCCGCCACCCCCACCACCGCCGCCGCCACCGCCGCCGTGGCGCGTGTCGACCGCCCGGCGGCGCCGATCGGACCTCTCGGGCGCACCACGGCTCAACCGGGGCGCCCCTCGCCGTCTCGATCGTGCCGGCCGTCGCGGTCGCGGCGCTCGGCCCTCCGCAAGGTCTGCCAGAGGTTGTAGAAACCGGCCGCGGTGCCGAGCAGGGCTCCGAGCACCGCGCCCGTCTGCGGCGCACCGAGGAGCGAGCCGACCCAGCGGCCGCCGAAGAACCCGATCGCCACGGCGACCGGGAAGACGAAGGCCACCACGGAGTACTCGGCGTAGGCGTTGAGCCCCGCGGACCAACCGCCGCCGGAGCCGTCGCGCTTGTCGTCAGGTTCGGGCACGAAATCGAGTCTATCGCTCCCGCCCGGCCCCGCCTGACCCGGGTCGGCCCGGGTCGGCCCCACCCAGCCCGAACGAGCCCGATCAGGAGGCACCGCCGTGCTAGGCTCCCTGGCCGTGGCCGACCCCCACGCGATCCCGACCCCCGAGCGCCTCTGCGACCTCGTCCGGCGGATGCACGACCGGCCGGTCGTGGTGTTGGCGGACCTGGTCGTCGACCGCTTCATCCGCGGCACGCCGAAGCGGATCAGCCGGGAAGCGCCTGTGCTCATCCTGCGCTACGACGGCGAGAGCATCACCCCGGGCGGCGGCGCCAACGCGGTCGCCAACATCGCCGCCCTGGGCGGCCGGCCGCTGACCCTCGGGGTGGTCGGCGACGACGCCAGCGGCCATGCGCTTCTCGAGGTTCTCGACGCCCGCGGCGTCAGCTCCGAAGGCATCATCGTCCACCGCGGCTACCGCACGCCGACCAAGACCCGCATCCTCGGTGGAGCCAAGGGCACGATCAAGCAGCAGATCGTCCGCTACGACGTCGAGGACCACCTGACCCTGGGCGACGACGACCGGCAACGGCTCCACTGCGTCCTCGAAGGTTGGATGGAGCACTCGCCCCATCCCGGGGTCGCCGTGCTCTCCGACTACGGCTACGGCACGGTCGATACCGGGGTCGCCGCCGACGTGCGGCGCGCCCTCGCCCGCGTCGGCGAAGGGGTGATGCTGCTCGACAGCCGCTTCCGCCTCGGCGAGGTCGAGGGGATCGACGGCGCCACTCCCAACGAAGAGGAGGCGGAGGCGCTCTACGGCGGCGAGCTGGCGCCGGCGGCCGGCGCCGGAGGGAGCTCCGAGCAGGCGACGACGGCGCTCCACCGGGCCGCCATGGAGCTGCGCGAGCGCCTCGGCATGCGGTTCCTCCTGATCACCCGCGGCAGCGAAGGCATGGTGCTCTCCCTGCCGGGGCGCTCGGCCCACGTGCCGGTCCACGGCTCCGCCCAGGTCGCCGACGTCACGGGCGCCGGCGACACCGTCATCGGCACCTTCGCCCTGGCGGTGGCGGCCGGCGCCAACCCGCTGGAGGCCGCCCTGCTCGCCGACTACGCCGGCGGCGTGGTGGTCATGAAGATGGGGACGGCGACCCTCTCCCCCTCCGAGCTGGAGGACGCCGTGCGTTCCGACCCGACGCCGCGCGAGGAGCTCCGATGGGTCGCGTCCTGAGCGTCGACGCGCTCGAGCAGGCGCTCGCTCCGCTACGGGGCACCGGCCGGCGGATCGCCTTCGCCAACGGGCACTTCGACCTCCTCCACGTTGGGCACCTGCGCTACCTGCGCGCCGCCCGGGCGGCCGGCGACCTGCTGGTGGTCGCCGTCAACGACGACCCGTCCGTCGCCCGGCTCAAGGGCCCGGGGCGCCCGATCGTCCCGGCCGCCGAGCGGGCGGAGCTCCTCGCCGCCCTCGAGCCGGTCGATTTCGTCGTCGTCTTCTCCGGCGACTCCCCGGCCCCGCTGCTCGAACGCCTGCGCCCCGACGTCCACTGCAAGGGCACAGACTACGGCTCGCCGGAGCGGGTCCCCGAGTACCCGGTGGTCCGGGCCTACGGCGGTGAGACCCGCCTGGTGGGCGACCCGAAGGACCACGCCACCAGCGACCTGATCGCCACGGTTCGGGCGTTGCCGGAGACTGCCGAAGCCGTCGAAGCTTCCGACCCGGACGAGGCCGCCGACTCGGCCGACTCCGACTGACCCCCTCCCCCGTCCCTTCCAGGCGACCGCCCGGTGAACGTCCTCATCATCCGCACCAGCGCCCTGGGCGACATCGTCCACTCCCTGCCAGTCCTCACCGCCCTGCGCCGCCACCGGCCGGACGCGCGGATCGGCTGGGTGGTGGAGGAGGTCTTCGCCCCGCTGCTCAATGGCCACGCCGACCTCGACGCGGTGCTGCCGGTACGGCTCAAGTCGTGGCGGCGCTGGCCCACCTCGCCGGCGACCTGGCGCGACGCCGGACGTGCCATGGCGGCGGTGCGCGGCTTTCGGGCGGACGTGGCGCTCGACCTCATGGGCAACCACAAGGGGGGCCTGCTAGGAGCCCTGTCCGGAGCCGGCCGGCGGATCGGCCTCGACCGCGCCTCCCGGCGGGAGCCATCGAGCGTGCTCTGGGACACGGCGACGGTCGCGCCCCGGGGGGTCCACGCGGTCGATCGCGCCCTCGCCCTGCTCGACCGGCTCGGCCTGCCGCGGGAGGCCGCGGACTTCGGCGGCCCGCGGCTCGGTGCGGGAGCGAACCCGGAGGGCGGACAGACGGCGGACCCGGATGAGCCGTTCTGCCTGCTCCACCCGGGGGCGGGATGGGGCAACAAGGTCTACCCACCCGAGCGCTGGGGGGCGATCGCCCGTGGGCTCCTCGACGCCACCGGCATCCCCACCCGGATCGCACTCTCGCCGAGCCCGGTCGAGCGCGCCCTCGCCGAGCGCATCGAGGCGGCCGCGGACGGCGCCGCCCGCCCGGTCGACGCCGGCGACCTGCCCAGCCTGGTCGAGCTCTCTCGCCGCGCGCGCCTGGTCCTCGGGGGCGACACGGGGCCGGTTCACCTGGCCCACGCCCTCGACACGCCGGTGCTCTGCCTGATGGGCCCGACCGACCCGGAGCGCCACGGTCCGTACGGTCATCCGGAGCGCGCCCTCGCCCATCGGCTGCCCTGCTCCTACTGCTATCGGCGGTTGGGCGAGACCAAGGCGTGCTTGCTGATGATCCGCCCGGTGGACGCGGTGGAGCGCGCCGCGAAGATGCTGCTAGACTCGGCGACCGAGAATCCGGGGGACTGACGCCGACTTCGGCGATCCGCCGTGCGGCGCACCGCTGGCCGGCGGCCCGTTCGGAGCGGGTGCAAGCCGACCCGCGGCGCCCTCGGCAGGGCGGGGCCTCGCCCCGCGAAACGACCCGACGAGATGCGGAAGTAGCGAACGGATGCCTCCCCAGAAACGATTCGGCGAGTTCCTGGTCAAGTCCGGGAAGATCGACCAGGACCAGCTCAAGGAAGCCCTGCGGGCACAACAAGAGGACGGCGGCCGGCTGGGCACCAACCTGGTCAAGCTCGGCTACATCGCCGAGTCGGAGCTGACCGAGCTCCTCTCCCGGCACTTCGGAGTCCCCTCGGTCGACCTCGACGGCGTCGAGATCGACGAGTCGATCCTCAAGATCATCCCGGGGGACATCGCCCGCAAGTACACCATCCTGCCGGTTTCGAAGGCGGGCGCCACGGTGACCCTGGCGATGATCGACCCGACCAACGTCTTCGCCATGGACGACGTCAAGTTCATGACGGGGTACCGGGTCGAGCCGGTGGTCGCCGCCGAGGCCCAGATCCGCGCCGCCATCGACGAGTACTACGGCTCGACCCATGCACTCGAGCTGAAGAAGGTCATGGAGGAGGTGACCGAGGACGCGGAGACCGACCTCGAGGTGCTGGAGGACGAGGAAGACCTCGACCTCGACACCCTCGAGGAGGAGTCCGAGACCGCGCCGGTCGTCAAGCTGGTCAACATCATCATGACCGACGCCATCAAGCGCGGCGCCTCCGACATCCACATCGAGCCGTACGAGAAGGACTTCCGGGTGCGCTACCGGATCGACGGTGTGCTCTACGAGATGATGCACCCGCCGCTCAAGCTCAAGGAGGCGATCACCAGCCGCGTCAAGATCATGGCGCGCCTCGACATCGCCGAGAAGCGCCTGCCCCAGGACGGCCGCATCAAGATCAAGACCCGCGTCTCCGGCCGGGTCAAGGATCTGGACTTCCGCGTCTCGGTGCTACCGACGATCTTCGGCGAGAAGATCGTCATGCGCCTGCTCGACAAAGACAAGCTCATGCTCGACATGACGAAGCTGGGCTTCGAGGTGGACTCGCTGCGCAAGTTCGAGCATGCGATCTTCAAGCCGTACGGCATGGTCCTGGTCACCGGCCCGACCGGCTCGGGCAAGACCAACACGCTCTACTCCTCCCTCCAGCGGCTCAACACTCCGGAGGTCAACATCATGACCGCCGAGGATCCGGTGGAGTTCAACCTGGAGGGGATCAACCAGGTGCAGATGCGCGAGCGCATCGGCCTGAACTTCGCCTCGACCCTGCGCTCGTTCCTGCGCCAGGACCCGAACATCGTGCTGGTCGGCGAGATCCGGGACTTCGAGACCGCGGAGGTCGCGATCAAGGCCGCCATGACCGGCCACCTCGTGCTCTCGACCCTGCACACGAACGACGCCCCGTCGACCATCAACCGGTTGATGAACATGGGCATCGAGCCCTTCCTGGTGGCGACGTCGGTGCACCTGATCGTCGCCCAGCGCCTGGTCCGCCGGGTGTGCAGCTTCTGCAAGGAGCCGTTCGAGATGCCGCCCCAGGCGCTGACCGAGATCGGCTTCACCGAGCAGGAGGCGAAGACGCTGAAGCTGTTCAAGGGCCGGGGATGCGACCGGTGCAGCAACACCGGCTACAAGGGCCGAATCGCCCTCTACGAGGTGATGGAGGTCGACGACGGCACCCGCGAGCTGATCCTCTCCGGCGCCTCGGCGATCGAGCTGCGCCAGAACGCCATCGACTCCGGCATGATCACGCTGCGCGGGAGCGGCCGGCAGAAGATCCGCGACGGGGTGACGACGGTGGAGGAAGTGGTCAGGGAAACTGTGAACTGAGGCCCGTTCAGGCGCGGGAGCTCCACAGCGGCTCTTCGACGCCGGCGCGGGCGTTTTCGGCGCGGGCCAGGACGAAGAGCAGGTCGGAGAGGCGGTTGAGGTAGACGATCGCCTGGGCCGGCACCGCGCCTTCCCTCCCCTCTTCCCGTCCCATCCGCAGGACCCGCCGCTCGGCTCGCCGGCAGACGCACCGGGCGACGTGGAGCTGGGCCGCGACCGCGGTCCCTCCGGGCAGGACGAAGCTCTCGAGCGGCGGGAGCTCGCCGTTGATCTCGTCGATCCACTCTTCGAGGGCGCGTACGTGGCGCTCGGCGAGCGATGGCCCGGGAATCTCGCCGTCGTCGCCGGGCAGGAACGCGAGGGACGAGCCCAGGTGGAAGAGGTCGTTCTGGACGGTGGTGAGGATCGTCCGGGTGCGCGCGCCGGCTCGGCCTGACTCGGCCGGGCCAGCCGGGTCAACCGGGTCAACCGGGTGAACCGGGTCGGGGGACCCCATCACCACGGCGACGCCGATCTGGGAGCTGAGCTCGTCGACCGTGCCGTAGGCCTCGATCCGCGGGTGGTCCTTGGGCAGCCGCTCGCCGCCCGCGAGACGGGTCTGTCCGGCATCTCCCTGCTTCGTGTAGACCTTCGTGATCCGCACCATGGGGAGGGAGGATAGCAGCGCATGGCTCCCGGATCGGACGGAGCCGGCCCGGGTCGGATCCGGGCCCGATCGGCCGCGGCGGCGGCTACAATCGTCCCATGACACAGGAACGGACCGTCTTCGACAAGATCCTCGACGGGGAGATCCCCTGCCACCGCGTCTACGAGGACGACCACGTCCTCGCCTTCCTCGACATCGGCCCTCTGTCGGACGGCCACCTGCTGGTGATCCCCAAGGAGCGCAAGGCCACCCTCCACGAGCTCTCCGACGAGGCGGGCGCCGCCCTCGGCCGGGTGCTGCCGCGACTGGCCCGGGCGGTGCTCCAGGTGACCGGCGCGACGGCCTACAACGTGCTCCAGAACAACGGCCGGAGCGCCCACCAGGAGGTCCAGCACGTCCACTTCCACATCATTCCGAAGATCGGCTCCCGCGGCCTGTCGATCGGCTGGAGCCCGGGCGCGCTGAGCGACCAGCGGGCCGAGGAGCTGCGCACCGGCATCCGCGACGCCTTCGACGCCCGCGACGCCCTTGACACGGCCCGGGGCGAGTGAGCGCGGACGGCACATGCGCGCTTACGTCGTCGATCCCTCGTTCGGCCTCGACCACCTCCAGCTCGTCCGGCGGCCGGACCCGGAGCCGCCCGGGCCCGGCGAGGTCCAGCTCCGCATGCGGGCGGCCTCGCTCAACTACCGCGACCTGCTGATGGTCCAGGGGCAATACAACCCCAGGCAGCCTCTGCCCCTGATCCCCTGCTCCGACGGTGTCGGCGAGATCGTCGCCCTCGGCGCCGGCGTCGAGCGCTCCGACGGGGCGCGGGGGGTGGAACCGGGGCGGCGCGTGACGCCGATCTTCGCCCAGGGATGGATCGCCGGGCCCCAGCGCAACGAGCTCGTGCGCACGACCCTGGGCGGCCCCCTCGACGGCACGCTCAGGGAGACGATGAACGTGCCGGCCGCGGCGGTGGTGCCGGTGCCGGAGCATCTGAGCGACGAGGAGGCGGCCTGCCTGCCGTGCGCCGGTGTCACCGCCTGGCACGCCCTGACCGGCGCGGACGGGAGCGCCGGCTGCAGCGCGGTCAAGGCGGGCGACACGGTGCTGTGCCTGGGCACCGGCGGCGTCTCGATGCTTCGCCCTCCAGCTCGCCCAGCTCCTCGGAGCGCGGGTGATCGTCACCTCGTCGAGCGACGAGAAGCTGGAGCAGGCCCGCGCCCTCGGCGCCTGGCAGACGCTCAACTACCGCCAGGTCCCCGAGTGGGGCAAGAAGGTCAAGGAGCTGACCGGTGGCCGGGGCGTAGACCGCGTGATCGAGGTCGGCGGCGCCGGCACCTTGCCCCGCTCCCTGCAGGCGGTCCGGCCGGCCGGCGAGATCTCCCTGATCGGCGTGCTGTCCGGCACGGTCCGGGACCTCGACATCATCCCGATCCTCATGCGGGGCGTGCGCGTCCAGGGGGTCCTGGTGGGGAGCCGGGCTCACTTCGAGGCGATGAACCGTGCGCTCGAGGCCCACCAGGTGCACCCGGTGGTCGACCGCGTCTTCCCTTTCGATGCGGCGCGCCAAGCCTTCGAACACCTGGCCGCCGGGCGCCACGTGGGCAAGATCTGCCTCCGGATCGGGGAGCGTGACGAGTAGTGTGTCCCGGTTTCGTCCCCAGCTCGCACCAGGAGGGGTAGACCAAGAAAAGGATCTACCCGCTCGATTGGCCGAGGGAGGGCGACGAACGGGGTGAGCTCAAGATTTCTGGAGGGGGCCGGAACCGACGCCGGCCCCCTCCGGAGATCGGCAAGAGCGGAAGGGCGGCGGCCCGAGAGCCCGCTGACCGGGGGCTGGGGTGAAGGTTCGCGGTCCCGTGCCCTTCGGCGGCTCAGCTCGGCCGCAGGCGCTTCTCGGCGTGGCGCCGCACCATCCCCACCATGGCCATCAGGCCCATCGACTTCCCCATCGACAGCTCCGACCCGAAGATCCGGTAGACGATGTCCGACGGTACGCGCGCGATCTCCTCGGGCGGCAGCCCGGAGAGCGTGCGTTCGAGCAGCGCGGCCATCGCCTTGGCGGAGATGCCCTGGGGGTTGTCGACCGCGAAGTAGAGCGCGAGGCCGCCGTCCTCCCGGAGCTCGGACCAGACATACGCCTCGGACTCGCATGCCGGCACCTTGGCCGTCTCCGGAAACGGCCGGGTGGCGACCTCCGGAGGGACCTCCTCGAAGCGGTCGGCGATCGAGATCAGCGCCTCGATCCGCTCGCTCCGGTCGCTGAGCAGGTCGAGGGTCGCCAGCGCCTCTTCGAGCGGCGCGGGCAGCTCGCTCATGGCACCGTCACCCCGCCCTCACCGCTCAATGGGCGCCCCGACCAGGTTGCCCCACTCGGTCCAGCTCCCATCGTAGTTGCGGACCCGCTCGTAGCCGAGCAGGTAGCTGAGCACGAACCAGGTGTGGGAGCTGCGCTCGCCGATCCGGCAGTAGGTGATCACCTCGTCGTCGCCGGAGAGGCCGGCGTCGTCCTCGTAGATACGGCGCAGGGAGTCGGCGTCCCGGAAGGTGCCGTCGGCCGGATCGATGGCCCGCGCCCAGGGGACGTTGGCCGCCCCGGGGATGTGGCCGCCGCGGAGTGCGCCTTCGTTCGGGTAGTCGGGCATGTGCAGGCGCTCGCCGGAGTACTCCTCCGGGCTGCGGACGTCGATCAACCGGCCGCAGGCGGCGGCGTGGGACCGCACCCGGTCGCGGAACGCCCGAATGAGGGAGTCGTCCCGCTCCGGCGCCCGGTAGGTGGTGGCGGGCGGCTCCGGGACGTCGCGCACCAGGGGCCGGCCCTCGTTCTTCCACTTGAGACGCCCGCCGTCCATGATCTTCACCCGCTCGTGCCCGAACAGGCGGAAGACCCAGAGGGCGTAGGTGGCCCACCAGTTGTTCTTGTCGCCGTAGAAGACCAGCGTCGTCTCCGGTGCGACCCCGATGCGCGCCGCCAGCGCCTCGAAGTGCTGCCGGTCCAGGTAGTCGCGCCGTACCGGGTCGTTGAGGTCGCGGGTCCAGTCCACCTCCACGGCCCCGGGCAGGTGGCCTGTCGCGTAGAGGAGGGGGTCCTCGTTCGACTCGAGCAGGCGCACCTCGGGATCGTCCAGGTGGTCGGCGACCCAGTCGGTGGAGACCAGGACCTCCGGATGCGCATAGCCGCGTTCTTCGATTGTGCTCATGGTGCAGTCATCCTACCGGACCTCGAACCCGCGGAGTGGTGCAATCGGTCGCCGCCCTCGGCGGCGTCGCCGGGCTCTCAGAGCATTGCGATCGCTCTGATATCGTCCTTCGACGCACTATGGAATCCTCTCGACGCACCCCGAATCAACTGTCCGTCTCCTCTTCCTCTCAGCCGAGCGCCTCCGATCCGACCGACCCCGACGCGCCACTCCCGGTGCCGGCCTCTGTGCCGCTCCCTCTGACGACCCGTCTGGCGATCCCTCTGACAGTCGGGAGACCGGCCGTCCTGCTGAACGTCCTGACCCTCTGCCTCCTCGGAGTGCTCCTGGCCGCGGCACCGGCGCGGGCCGCCCAGGGACCGCGCTTCCCGAACGTCCTGCTGATCAGCGTCGACGCCCTACGCGCCGACCGCCTGTCGGGCTACGGCTACGAGCGGCCGACCAGCCCGCGGATCGACGAGCTCATGGCGCGGGGTGCACGCTTCGAAGAGGCACGCACCGTCGAGCCGCTGACCAGCCCGGCGCTGTGCTCTCTGCTCACCTCCCGGTTCCCCCATGAGCACGGCTCGACCCGCAACGGCTTGCGGCTGCGTCCGGGGCTCGACTCGCTGCCCAAGCTGCTCGCCCAGCGCGGGTACCGCACGGCGGCGTTCGTCGGCAACTGGACCCTGCGCAACAAGCTCTCGGGCCTGGGGGAGCACTTCGACGAGTACCACGAGGTCTTCAGCCGCAAGCGCTGGTTCGGCCTCTTCAACTCGGAGGCGACCGGCCAGGATCTGACCGACGAGGCGCTGTCCTGGATCGGCGACTACGAGGGCGGCGACGCCGAAGGCCATCCGTGGTTCGTCTGGGTTCACTACGTGGAGCCCCACGCGCCCTACCGGCTGTGGGAGGACCTGGCCGGCGGCCTCGGCATCGACCTCTCCCACAGCGTGTCGAAGTCGGACCGCTACGACACCGAGATCGCGTTCACCGACCGGGAGGTCGGCCGTCTCCTCGACCGCCTCGCCGAGACCCACTCCCCGTCCCAGACCCTGGTGATCTTCGTCGCCGACCACGGCGAGAGCCTCGGCGAGCATCGCTACTGGGGGCACGGACGCCACCTCTACGAGAACGGGCTGAGAATCCCCATGGCGATCACCTGGCCGGGGCGCATCCCGCACGAGTTGATCGAGACGCCGGCCCTCAACCTCGACCTGGCGCCGACCGTCCTCAGCCTGCTCGGCCTGCCGGCTCCGGCCGGCTTCCGCGGAGTCGACTGGTCGCCGGTGTTCCACGGCCAGGACCCGCCCGCGGTCGACCGCGTGACCCACTTCGAGGCGCACAAAGGCGCGGTCCGGACCGGCCACGCCTCGTCGGACGCCCGCCGGGCGGGCCTGCTCGAGGTGGGCCGGATCGACGGCACCATGAAGGAGGTCTTCGACCTCAGAAACCACCACGTGCGGTTCTACGACCTGGCCGAGGATCCGGAGGAGGTGCATCCCCGGGAGAGCCCGGAGAAGAGCCTGTCCGACGACCTCCGCACCTGGCTCGAGACGGTCGAGGCCGGCCTCGACGCGGCCTCCGACCTGCCGGTCCCCGAGCTCGATGCGGAGTCCCGCAAGCAGCTCGAGGCGTTGGGGTATATCGACTGAGCACAAGGGAGACCTGCCCGTGACGAGTGAGCCGCGCGTTCTGAGCCACCGCCCTCGCCGCTCCGAGCAACCCGGATGATGTACCGGGTCTCTCCCCAATTCCTGGTTCCCTCGCACGGGTACTCGTGGTGCGCGGTGGTGGCGGCGGTCTCCAGGGCGGTGCCGTGACAGGAGGTCGGCAGCCCGGGGATGGCGGCCCGTTGCGGTTCCCCTGGAGCGCCGGCTCGGGCTCACCGCGGGCGCTGGTGCGGATCGGGGCGGCCGAGGGAGCCGCTCTGACCGAACGGCCGGAGAGGGAGCGCTGGTGGCGGTTCGAGCGGCCGGTGGAGGTGTTGCGGGCGGACCGGCTCGAGCAGGTCTCCGCGGTCCTGGCCGGGGTCGAGGCGGGCGCCCGCAGGGGGCTCTGGGCGGTCGGGTTCGTCACCTACGAGGCGGCGCCGGCGTTCGATCCGGCCTTTCGAACCCATCCGCCGTCCCCCGGCCTGCCGCTGGCCTGGTTCGGCCTGTTCCCTGCACCGACCGTGCTGCGCTGGCGAGCCCCGGGCGCGTCGAGCGGGGCTGCCTTCGAGGGGCTCCGCGACCTGGCACCGACCGTGTCGGAGAGGGACTACCTCCAGGCCGTGCGAACGGTTCGGGAGCACATCGCGCTCGGTGATACGTACCAGGCGAACCTGACCTACCGGCTGCGTGGACAGTTGGCGGGCCGCGGCCTGGAGGCGGGCGCTCAAGGCCCTGCACCGCCGCCTGCACCGCCCCCTTCACCGCTCGTGGACCCGCCGCAGGTTCCGGGCGACGGCGGCACCGCCGAGATGTCCCTTGCGCTGCCCCTGTTCGGCCACCTCGCGACGCTCCAGGCCGGTGCCTACGCCACGCTCCTCGAGCTCGACGACCTGGCGATCTGCTCTGCCTCGCCGGAGCTCTTCTTCGAGCGCACGGGCCCGTCGGTCGTCTGTCGGCCGATGAAAGGGACCGCGCCTCGGGGCCGTTCGGCGGCGGAGGACCGGGCCGCGGCGGCCGCGCTGCGCTCCTCACCCAAGGAGCGGGCCGAGAACCTGATGATCGTCGACATGATCCGCAACGACCTGGGCCGGGTCGCGCGGACCGGCTCGGTCGCGGTGCGCGAGCTGTTCCGGATCGAGCGCTACCCGACGCTCTTCCAGATGACCTCCGAGATCGAGGCCACCACCGACGCGCCGCTGCCGGCGCTGTTCGAAGCCCTCTTCCCCTGTGCGTCGATCACCGGCGCACCGAAGGTCCGGACGATGGAGATCCTGGCCTCCCTCGAGACGACAGCGCGGGGGGTCTACACCGGGGCCCTCGGCTTCGTGACCCCGGGCCGCGATGCCCGCTTCTCGGTGGCGATCCGGACGGCCGTGGTCCGCAAGGAGTCCGTGGACCCGGCCGGCAAAGGGACCGGAGGTCGGTCCGGAGGCCGGTCCGGAGGGCGGGTCGCGGCGTTCGAGTACGGCATCGGCAGCGGCATCGTCTGGGACTCGGTCCCGGAGCGCGAGCTCGAGGAGACCCGGGCGAAGGCGCTGAACCTGGTGGGCACCGGGCCAACGGCGGACGGGAACGATCCTGGCCAGGCGTTCTCTCTGCTCGAGACCGTGCTGTGGCGCGCGGCTCCGGAGGGGGCCGGTGCCCGGGTGGCCGGCGGATCGACGATCTCTCCGTCGCCGTTCGATCTGCCCTCCGGCGCCGGGCTCGTGCTCCGCGAGCACCACCTGGAGCGCCTGGCCCGTTCAGCCGAGGCCCTAGGATTCCCGCTCGATCTGGACCGGGTCCGCGCACAGCTCGAAGCGAGCGGGCGTCGGCTCGCCTCGCTGACCACGCCGTCCGATCACCGGCTGCGGCTGCTGGTGAACCGATCCGGCGTTGTCACGATCCAGGAGGCGCCTCTCCGCCGGGCTCCCGAACCGTGGACCGTTGCGCTGGCGGACGAGCCGGTCGATGAGACGGATCCGCGGCTGGTCCACAAGACCACCCGGAGAGAGCTCTACGAAACGGCTCTGGCGCAGGCGCGAGGGCGCGCCCCGGCGGTCGACGACGTCGTCCTGTGGAACCGGGCCGGCGAGCTGACCGAAACGACGCTCGCCAACCTGGCGGTCGAGCTGGACGGCGTGTGGCTGACGCCGGCGAAGGGCTGCGGCCTGCTGCCCGGGACGTTTCGCGCCGAGCTGCTCGCCCGCGGCGTCCTCCGTGAAGCCCGCCTACCCCGGGGCGTCCTGGCTCGAGCGACGCGGATCGCCCTGGTCAACTCCGTGCGCGGCTGGGTTCCGGCCCGCCTGTCGCCGCGCCTCCGGACCTCCGCCATGCCCCGCCACGGCAGGGCCGGATAGACTGGCGCGGAACGGAACGGGGGGGACGGTCAGATGGAGCGAGCGAGCGGCTTTTCGAAATTCGCCAGGGGTTGCCTGGTCTACACCGGCTTGGTCGCGGTGTGGGGGGCCTACGTCCGCGCCACCGGCTCCGGGGCAGGCTGCGGCAACCACTGGCCGCTCTGCAACGGCGAGGTGGTGCCGCGGGCTCCGGCACTGGAGACGATCATCGAGTTCAGCCACCGCCTGAGCAGCGGTCTGCTCGGCG
The DNA here is from genome assembly GCA_963843755.1 of uncultured Acidobacteriota bacterium. Classification (GTDB taxonomy): domain Bacteria; phylum Acidobacteriota; class Thermoanaerobaculia; order Multivoradales; family DATKCC01; genus CAWJLS01. The sequence continues at coordinate 22 of CAWJLS010000002.1, read as the reverse complement.
TACTCGTGATCGTCCTGGTGGT
>CAWJLS010000001.1:0-221384 GCA_963843755.1 uncultured Acidobacteriota bacterium | reverse complement strand
TTCCGTTGGGGTAGGTGATCCTGTAGACGACCTTCATCCTCACAGGTCTCCGCGGACGCGGTCCGGGTGGGAGTCGAACCACTGGTTGAGGGCTTCCAGAGTCGCCGGGATATCGCTCAGGTGCTCGGTGAGGATGTCGAACAGCTCCTGGGTCGAGATGTCGTCGTAGAAGTGCACCATGCGATTGCGATAGCGGGCCATGAGGCGGAGCTTGGAGGCGAGCTCGGGAGACAGGGCGGTTTCCTCTTGGAGTGCGTCGGCGATGGCGGCGTACTCGGGGACGGCGCGGCCGAAGCCTTTGGCGAGGAGGTGGCGGGAGAGGTCGAGCAGGGCTTCGAGGGCGCGGCGGAGGTAGGACTCGCCGGCAGCGACCATGCGCGGGTCGTCGGTCCATTCTTCGTAGGAGCCCAGGGGGAGGTCAGCGATGCCGGCGAGCATCTTGCGGATCGCCTCGGTCTTTGCCGTGACGACTTTGGGATCGATCTTGTCGGGACTCATTCCGGCTCCTCGGTCCGTCGGTCGAGCCCGGCTCGAAGCCGAGCGCCAGGCGGCGGCGCTCGCGCTCGAAGGGCTCGAGGTCGCCGGCACGGCGGAGGACGTAGAGGTCGAACTCGTCGCAACGCGTCGAGTCGGTGCAGTAGATGCGTTCGCCGCGGATGACGTCGAGGGCGAGGAAGGCGCTGGCCTTGCCCAGGTCGATCAGGTCGGTCGGCACGCCGAGGGCGCGCTCGAGGCGATCTTCGAGGGCGAGGAGCTCCATGACGCCGAAGGGCTCGGCGAGGAGGACGGCCAGGTCGAGGTCGGAGCCTTCGAGCGCCTCACCGCGTGCCCGGGAGCCGAAGAGGTAGACGGCGAGGACTCGGGAGTCGTCGGCGACGACCTGTTCGACGAGCCGCCGGATCGTGGCCAGGTCGAAAGAGATGGTCTCGGCGCGTGCCATGGCGGGGAGGTCCGGGTTCGTCGTCATGATCGCATAGTCGTTGAGACAGCGATGGAGAGGGCGGGGAGTGGGTCGCCGACCGACCGGTAGGCCGAACGATCAGCTCGAGCATCGAAACGTACAACCTGTGCGTTCGACGCGCAGCTCATGTTGTGAGATCGCGGCCGGATCACGGCCGGAGACGGAGCGACGCGACCTCCCCGAAGATCGGGTGCAGGTCGGCTTCGGCGCCGATCTCGAGGCGGTGGCGGGCGGCCTGGAGGGCCTCGGTGCCGAGAGGGGGGAGCGGGGGCCAGCGGATGGTGAGGCGGTGGAGGCCTGGGGGGAGGCGGTCGGTGGGGAGGTGGAGGGTGGTGTGGGTCCAGGCGGCGGTGAGGGTCGGGCGGGCGACGGTGCTCGGACTTGCGGGGGCGGCGTCGTGGCGAGCGGTGGGCTGGAGGACGATCTCGGCCTGGCCGGTGCGGTCGGTGGCGAGGGGGTCGGACGGGTCGGCGGTGGGGATGGGGGGGAGGCGGGCGGTGAGGCCGAGGGTGAGGTCGCTCTCGCCGGAGATCGGGATCTCGAAGGTGGTTTCGGGCCAGACGGCGCGGAGGGTGGCGCGGCCGGTGAGGTCGCGGAGGTCCATGGCGTCCGGCAGGGGGCGCTCGAGGGGGGCGGCCAGGAAGCGCTCGTTGCGCACCAGGTCGAATCGGCGCTCGTCGCGCACCAGGTCGACCTCTGCGCTTGCGCGCCGACCGGCGGCGGCGAGGAGCCGGTCGACTGTGTCGGCCTCTGGACGGCCGGCGCGGCGGAGGGCGGTGGCGATGGCGCGGAGGACGGGGAGGTCGAGGTTGTTCCAGCGGAGGCCGTGCTGGAGGGTCATCCGGTAGGGGGAGGCCTGGAGGCGGCGGAAGGCGTCGGTGAGGACGGCGGGGGTGTCGTCGAGGAGGGCCAGGCGGAGGGTGACGAGGTCGACCATGGCAGCGGCGACGCCCGGGGAGGCGTCGAGCGCGGCGGCGCACCAGTGGTCGAGGATCTCGTGGTGTACGTCGAAGGGGGCTCCCTGTTCGGCCCGATCTTCTAGTTCGGCCGGATCTTCTCGTTCGGCGTTCTCGGCCTTCTCGGTCTGACCGGCGGCTTCGACGGGAGCGGCAGGCGCGGCGGAGGCCACCGGCGCCGAGGCGCGCAGGGGGAGCAGGCGGTGGGCGGTGTGGATGGCGGCGCCGAGGCGGGCGGTGGCTTCGGCCTCGGGAGAGATCTCGGGCTGCGGGAGGGTCGCGGCGAGCTGTTGCCAGGATCGAGAGGCACGGGCTCCGGCGCCGGCTGGCGCGGAGGAGGTGGCTGGCTGGTCCGCGCCGGCTGATCCGGTGGATTCGTCCATCTGGACCGACTCGGTGGGTCCGGCCGCCTCGTCCGCCACGACCGGGCAGAGGCGGAGCACCTGCTCGGTGACGGCGGCGCCGAGGACGTGCATCCCTTCCGCGGTCAGGTGGCAGTAGTCGAGGAACATCCGGCGGTCCGGGAGCGGCGAGCCGGTGTGCTCGGCGAAGACTTGGCGCAGGTCGACGGTGGGCAGGCCGTGGCGGCGGGCGGCGTCGGACAGGAGGTCGCGGACGGCGGTGGTGGCCTGCGGGGCCGCGAGGCAGCACAGCAGGGGGGAGTGGACGCTGTCGACCTCGGCCCGGGCGGCGTCGCGGGCTTCGTCCAGCCGGCCCTGCGCCCGCCAGGCCCGTGCCAGCAGGCGGAACGGGGTCGGGCAGGAGGAGCCGTCGAGGGCGTTCATCTGCCAGGCGAGGTGCTCGACCCCGGCCCAGTCTTCGGAGGCCAGGGCCTCGCGGGCGTGGTCGAACAGGGCGTGCCAGCGGGCGGTGGCGTCGCCGGTCAGCCAGATCGGGGGCTGGACGGCCTCCCAGTCGCCCAGGTTGACCTCGGGGATCACCAGGAGGAGCGGGATCTTCGCCCGGCGGGCGATCTCGGCCAGGCGGTCGAGGGCCGCGGTTGCCCGCAGGGCCAGGCGCTTGCGGGACAGGCCGACCGCCCCCGCCACGCCGGTGTTGCCCCGGTCGCCGCCCTCTCCGCGGCCGGCTCGGCCTGGCCGGAGGGTGGCGCCGAGGGCCTGGCGGTCGCGCACGGACGGCACGTAGGGAGAGACGTCGGAGGTTTCGAGCAGCGGCCAGTTGTTGCCGGTGTAGACCACCAGGAGGTCGGGGTCGAGCTGGAGGGACCGCTCGACGGTCGTGACCAGGGGGCCGAGGGTTTCGTTGGTGCGCGCGAGATCGACGATCTCGTAGCTCCCTTCGCCGGCGACCGCCCGGAGCTGGGCTTCGAGCACCTGGCCCGGGGTGCGGTGCGGCGCGTAGAGGTAGCCGGCGGCGGCCGACTCGCCGAACCAGCAGATCCGCCGCGGCAGGGGTCCGCGGCGCGGCGTCAGGACCGGCGTGGTGGCGTGGTGGTCGCCGAGGGGGCCGACCGGCGGGCGGACGAAGACGGTCTCGCCGCCTCGGACCTCCGGCTGCCAGATCGAGATCGGACGGGTCTCCCGGGGCGGTTTCGGCGGGGGCTCCTCGGGGACCGGCGCCGGCGCGGGCTCGACCAGTCCCACCAGCCCGGCCAGGCGTGCGGTGCGCAGTCCTTCGGGGGTCGCCAGCAGCTCGGCGAGCTCGCGACAGACCCGCTCCCGAGGATCGACGCCTCGAGCTCGGCGGCCCGGCGGCGTCTCCTTGCCGGCACTCTCCGGCCCGGTGGTCTCGTCGGTCACGGCGCGGTCTCAGACGAAGGTGTAGAGGGTTTCGGAGAGGGGGGACGTGGCGCCGGCGCCGCGGGCGAAGCGGCTGCTGGGCTCGGCACGCCAGGCGGCCAGGACGGCGGTGAGATCCGCCCCATCCTCCCCGCCGCGGGGAAGGGCCTCACGCTCGATCAGGTGGTCCTCCAGCACGAGCAGGTCGAGGCCGGCGTCGAGGAACGTCATGAAGGCGTCGGCCGGGGTGCAGACGATCGGCTCGCCGCGGACGTTGAACGAGGTGTTGAGCAGCACCGGGCAGCCGGTGCGGCGCTCGAAGGCGTCGAGCAGGGCGGCGAAGCGGGGGGCGCTCCGCCGGTCGACGGTCTGGGGCCGGGCCGAGCCGTCGACGTGGGTCACCGCCGGCAGCTCGAGCGCCGAGGTGACGGCGCAGGTTTCGAGCATGAAGGGGGACGGGTGATCGAGGTCGAAATGCTCGGCGGCGCGTTCGAGGAGCACCGCCGGCGCGAACGGCCGGAACGACTCGCGGCGCTTGACCGAGCGGTTGATCCGGTCGCGCATCGTCGGGTCCCGGGGATCGGCCAGGATGCTGCGGGCGCCCAGGGCCCGCGGCCCCATCTCCATGGCGCCGTGGAACCAGCCGACGACCCGGCCCGCGGCCAGGTGCCCGGCGACCCGGTCGAGGAGCTCCGGCGTCCGGCCGCGGAAGTCCTCGGCGCCGACTCCGGTCGCCTCGACCAGCGCCGCGACCCGGTCCGGGCTCGACCGTGGGCCGAGGAAGACGTGCTCGAGCGGCGCCTGACGTGCAGGATGGGCGGGGTCGCGGCCGTCGAGCTCCAGGCTGGCGAGGGCGGCGGCCCCGAGGGCGGTGCCGGCGTCCCCCGCGGCCGGCTGGACGAACATCCGCCGGAACGGCCCTTCGCGGCGGATGCGTCCGTTGGCGACGCAGTTGAGCGCCACGCCGCCGGCCATGCACAGGTTCTCGCTCGGCACCCGGTCGTGGAGGAAACGGACCTTCTCCAGCAGGATCTCTTCGAGCACCTGCTGGGCGCTCCGGGCGATGTCCCGGTGGCGCTGGGTGAGCTCCTCCTCCGGCCGGCGCGGCGGCCCGCCGAACAGCTCCCAGAGGGCCGGGGAGTCCATGCGCTCGCCGTGGAGGAAGTCGAAGTAGGTGAGATCGAGGGTGTAGCCGGCGCTCCGGCCGGGAGGGGGCTCGTCCCGCACCAGCCGCCGGACCTGGTCGAGATAGCGAGGCTCGCCGTAGGGCGCCAGGCCCATCACCTTGTACTCGCCGTCGTTGACCCGGAAGCCGAGGTAGGAGGTGATGGTGGAGTAGAGCAGGCCCAGGGAGTGGGGGAACCGGACCTCGTCGAGCTGCGCCAGCCCGGCGCCGTCCTCTCCTGCCGGCCCGTGGCCGGGCTGCCAGCCCCGGCCGTAGGTGGTCGTCGCCCACTCGCCGACGCCGTCGACCGTCAGCACCGCCGCTTCCGGGAAGCCGGAGAAGAAGAACGCGCTCGCGGCGTGGGAGCGGTGGTGGGGGAAGGTGAGGAGCGGTCCGTCCCAGCCGAGGCGCTCCCGGATCGCCCGCTCGGCCAGGAGGGGATCGAGCCAGGGGAGGCCGCTCGGCGGCGCCCCGGCTCCATCCGGGCCCCGGCCTTCCTTCCCACGCCGCCAGAGCCGGGACCAGAGCTGGCGTGACAGCTTGGCGACCGGCTGCTCGTAGTAGGCGATCGCGTCGAGGTCGGCCAGCGACAGGCCGCCGGCCTCCAGGCAGAAGCGGAACGCCTCGACCGGCAGCCGCGGGTCGTGCTTGATCCGGGAGAAGCGCTCCTCGGCCGCCGCGGCCACCAGCGCGCCGTCCACCACCAGGCAGCAGGCGGACTCGTGGTAGAAGGCCGACAGGCCGACGATGTTCACGGCGTGCTCGTTCGACGGGTCAAGTCGCGTGCCAGGTCAGGGTCTCGGGTCGGGCCTCACGGGTTGCGGCGGAAGTAGTCCCGGGTCTCGGCGACGATGACGCCGGAGAGCAGCAGCAGGCCGATCAGGTTGGGCAGCGCCATCAGGCCGTTCATGACGTCGGAGACGGTCCAGACGAAGCTCAGGCTACGCACGGCGCCGAAGTAGATGGCGGCGATGAACACCAGCCGGTAGGGCAGGATCGCGCGCACCCCGAGGAGGTACTCGATCGCCTTCTCGCCGTAGTAGCTCCAGCCGAGGATGGTGGAGAAGGCGAACAGCGCCAGCGAGACGGTGACGATCCAGCCGCCCCACTGCCCGGGGAGGCCGTGGCGGAAGGCGAGCTGGGTGAGCCCGACGCCGTTCTCGCCCGACGACCAGGCGCCGGACTCGATGATCGCCAGGCCGGTGAACGAGCAGACGACGATCGTGTCGATGAAGGTCTGGGTCATCGACACCAGCGCCTGGCGCACCGGCTCGCGGGTCTGGGCGGCGGCGGCGGCGATGCCGGCCGAGCCGAGGCCGGACTCGTTCGAGAAGATGCCGCGGGCGACGCCGAAGCGGATGCCCTGGGCGAGCGCGGCGCCGGCGAAGCCGCCGGTGGCGGCGGTGCCGGAGAAGGCGCCGTGGAAGATCAGGCTGAAGGCCTCCGGCAGGTGCTCCCGGTGGATGAACAGCAGGACGCTGCAGCCGGCCATGTAGATGAGGATCATCAGCGGCACGAAGGCGCCGGTGAACCGGCCGATCGAATGGATGCCGCCCAGGATGACCGCGGCGGCGGCGACGGCGATCACCAGGCCGCTCACCCAGACCGGCACGTTGAACGAGGTGTTCAGGGCGTCGGCGACCGAGTTCGACTGCACCATGTTGCCGATGCCGAAGGCGGCGAACGCGGCGAACAGGGCGAAGGCGACGCCCAGGCCGCGGCCGAGCGGGCGCCAGCGGATGCCCTCGGTCAGGTAGTACATGGGGCCGCCGGTCTGCTCGCCGCGGGCGTCGGTGCTCCGGAAGCGCACGGACAGCAGCGCCTCCGAGTACTTGGTCGCCATGCCGACCAGGCCGGTCATCCACATCCAGAACAGCGCTCCCGGGCCGCCGATGGCGATCGCCGTGGCGACGCCGACGATGTTGCCGGTCCCGACCGTCGCGGCCAGCGCCGTCATCAGCGCCTGGAAGTGGGAGATGTCGCCCTCGGCGTCCTTCTCCTTGCGGACGACGAAGGCGATCCAGAGCGACTGCCAGAGCTTGCGGAACTGGAGCCCGCGCAGCCGGACCGTCAGGTAGAGACCGGTGGCCAGCAGCAGCGGGATGAGGACGAACGGTCCCCAGATGAAGGCGGAGGCGGCGTGGACGAAGCGGTCGGCGGCGGTGAGCATGGCGTGATGGCCTTTCAGTCGAGCTCGATGCCTTTGGCAGAGAGCCAGTCTTTGTTGAGCTTCGACAGGTAGCGCTCGCCCGAGTCGGGCAGCAGGGTGACCACCAGGTCGTCCGCGGAGAGCTCGCGCGCCACCTGGCGGGCGGCGGCGGCGGCGGCGCCGCCCGAGGAGCCGGTGAAGATCGCCTCCGTCCTGGTGAGCTCGAACACCGCCCGGTAGCCGGTCTCGTCGTCGACGGTGATCACCCGGTCGACGTAGTCCCACCAGACGGTCGCCGGCATGAAGTCCTCGCCGATGCCGTCGATCAGGTACTGGTGGATCTCGTCCTCGGGCGGCATCTCGCCGGTCTCGAAGTAGTGCTCGTAGACGCTGCCCACCGTGTCGACGCCGATCACCTGGATGGCGGGGTTCTGCTCCTTGAGGTACTTGGCGGTGCCGCTGATCGACCCGCCCGTGCCGATGCCGCACACCCAGTGGGTGACGCGGCCGTCGGTCTGGCGCCAGATCTCCGGGCCGGTGGACCGGTAGTGGGCCTCGGGGTTGGCCTGGTTGTGGTACTGGTACGGCAGGAACGCGCCGCGCTCGTCGCGGATGCGCTCGGCCACCTTGTAGTAGGAGCGCGGGTCCTTGGCGTCGACATGGGTCGGGCAGACGATCACCTCGACCCCGAACGCCTCCAGCAGGGCGACCTTCTCCTCCGGGATCTTGTCCGCGGCGGTGCAGACCATGGTGTAGCCCTTGAGGATGGCGGCCATGGCCAGGCCGACGCCGGTGTTGCCGGAGGTCGGCTCGACGATGATGCCGCCGGGCTCGAGCTCGCCGCTCTTCTCCGCCGCCTCGATCATGGCGATGCCGATCCGGTCCTTGACGCTCTGGCCGGGGTTGAAGTACTCCACTTTGGCCGCCAACGTCGCCCCTTCGGGGCTGAACCGGGCCAGCTTGATCAGGGGCGTGTGGCCCAGGGTCTCCAGGATGTTTTCGTAGATCTCCATTGCGCTTTCCAGACGGCGAGCGGAGCGCTCGGCCCCGCCGAGGTTCCAGGGGATGGTACGTCTCGGGTCGATTCGGTCGGATAGTCTAGCCTGGATTCGCGCGCCCCCGAACCGGCCGCGCGCCCTGGACGCCCCGCAACCGATCCGCAGACGACACCACCGTGGAGCCGACGTGACCGACGACCGACGCGACGACCCGTTCGACATCGAGGAGGAGGACCGCCTGCTCGATCTGCCTCTCGGCCACCTCGGCCCGTCCGAGGACGCCGGGTACCGGGAGCCCGAGGAAGGGCCCGCGGAGCCGGGTGAGGGCCCGTACGGGGTCGGTGGTCCGGACGGGCCGGGCGGTCCAGAAGGCCCGGGCGGTCCGAGCGGCCCGTCCGGCCCGAGCGGGCCGGGAGTCGTGGAGGAGTGGCGGGCGGCGGGTTCAGCGGAGAGCGACGAGCCGCCCCGTCCGCAGCGCAACCGGCTCGCCCGGTACATGATCCTCGCTTTCGTGACGGTCATTCTGGCGGCACTGGCGGGGCTGGTCGGCTACCTGTTGCCCCGGCCGTCGCCGGCGCTGGTCCGGGTGGCGCCGACGGCGGTCGATTTCGGCGCCCGGAGCGTCGCCGGGGCCGGCGGGTCGATGGAGGTGACGCTGACCAGCACCGGCGAGCGGCCGGCGGAGGTCGAGAGCGTCGAGGTGGTGGCGGCCGCCCCCGAAGGCCCGGCGCCAGCCGGCGCTGAGGAGGGCGGGGCGGAGGAGGGCGAGCCGGTGCCGGGGGCGTCGGTCGGGGTCTTCGAGGTCGCCTCCGACGCCTGCTCCGGCTCGACCGTGGCGCCCGAGAAGAGCTGCGTCGTGGCGGTCTCGTTCCAGCCGGCCGGCGCCGGCGCCGTGCGTGCGCTCCTCCGGCTCGACGGCGATTTCGCCAACGCGCCGCTCGAGATTCCGCTGCTGGGCGAAGGGGTGGCGCCCCATCTGCGTCTCGATCGCGAGCGGGTCGACTTCGGCGCCCGGCCGGTCGACGGGGCACAGGGGGAGGAGGTGGTGACGCTGGCCAACGACGGCACCGCGCCGCTCGACCTGGACGCGGTGGTGATCACCGGGGCGGACGCGGAGGACTTCACCGTGGCGAGCGCCGCCTGCACCGGCAGACCGCTGGCGCCCGGGAAGAGCTGTCCGGTCTCGGTCGGGTTCAAGCCGACCGCCGAAGGGCAGCGGCAGGCGACCTTGACGATCCGGCCGGGCCCGGGTTCCCGGGGTGTCCGGCCGCCGGCGGTGGCGCTGGCCGGCAGCGGGCTGCCGCGGGTGCCGAGCGGGCGGCTCGCGGTCGCGGGCCCGGCGGGAGCGGCCGAGGACGGCCTCGGGTTCGGCGCGGTGCCGGTCGGCAGGACGGTCGAGAAGACCCTGGAGCTGGCCAACCGGGGGGATCGGGCGCTGGCGTCCGCCGACCTGGCCGCGGTGGTCGACGACGACGCCTTCGCCGTGGCCGACAACCGCTGCGCGAGCGCCGGCGCCCTGGCCCCGGGGGCGACCTGCGAGATCGTCGTCCGGTTCGCGCCCCCTGCGGACCGGGGCGCGGGAGACGTCACCGGCGTGGTGCGGGTCGGCGTCGCCGGCAGCCCCGGCGAGTCCGGGGCCGGCGAGACCGGAGTCGGCGAGGCGATCGAGGTGGCCCTGCGGGGACAGGCGGTCGTGCCGCGCCTGGCGCCCCGGCCGGGGCAGGTCGACTTCGGCGAGAGCCGCGTCGGGCGCGGCGGCCCGACCCGGGAGATCACCCTGGCCAGCACCGGCAGCGGCGCGGTCGAGATCGGATCGGTCGGCCTGGCCGGCCCCGACCCGGGCGCGTTCGCCGTGCGCTCGAACGGTTGTGACGGCAAGACCCTGGCGTCCGGGGAGAGCTGCACCCTGGTGGTCGGCTTCCAGCCGCGCCAGGAGGGGGTCCAGAGCGCCCGGCTCGAGGCCCGCTCGCCGGTGCTCGACCAGGCGGTGACGGTGGCCCTGCGGGGGGCCGGGGCGGCGCCGCGGGTGGCGTTCTCTCCGCGGGAGCTCGCCTTCGGCCGCGTGCCCGCGACCCGCAGCGACACCCGCACCCTCACCGTGACCAGCGCCGGCCGCGTGCCGCTGGAGGTCCGCCGGATCGACCTGGTCGGCCCGGACGCCGCCGCCTTCGAGGTGACCAAAGAGGACTGCACCGAGGCCCTCACCCTGGCGCCGGGCGACACCTGCCGGGTGAGCGTGCGGTTCGCTCCGACGCGCGAAGGGCAGCCGAGCGCCCGGCTGGCAGTCACCCACGACGGCGAGGGCTCTCCCGCCGAGGTCCAGCTCACCGGCACCGCCCTGCCGGCGCCGGTGCCGCGGTTCGCCGTGACCCCTGGGCGGGTCGCCTTCGGCACCGTGGCGGTGGGCGGGCGAAGCGACATCGAGACCGTCACGGTGAAGAACTCCGGCACGGAGCGGCTGGTGCTCGGCGACGTCCGCCTGGCCGGCGCGGCCGCGGGGGATTTCCACGTCGTCCCGGGCTCGTGCGCCGGGGCGCCCTACGTCAGCCCGGGGAGCGAGTGCACGATCGGCGTCCGCTTCACGCCGACCGCCGCCGGCTCGGGCTCCGCCGAGCTGGTGATCCCGCACAACGCGGCCGGCGGCCAGGGGCGGGTGCGGCTCAGCGGGGACGGGGTGGCCGGCGGCGGCTCCGGCGCTCCCTGAGGGCTATACTGAGCTTCCCCTGGCCAGTCGTTTCGCCGGCATCCACCCGGGCGCACGACAACGGTCCGTGGACTCCTCCCCGGGAACCCTTTCCGAACGACGTGCCTCTCAAGGACCGAGGGCGGGCCGGTGACACACCGCGACCGCTCCCCCCGAGGCAAGACATCGCAGAACCATCCGAGCCAACGCCGGAGCCTGTGCGCTCCGAGGAGGAGTTGCAGTGATCCGATCATCGAGGAGCCGATCGAACGCCCGCCGGGGCGCCGCTCCGGACAGAGCGCGGCCCCGCCGCCGCCTCGGCCTTGCGCAGATCGCCGCGCTCGCGCTGGCGCTCGGCCTGGCGAGCGCATCGACCGCCTTGGCAGCCATGGCAGGGGAGCCGGCGGCGCCCGTGGACCGCGGGGCGCCGCTCCTGACCCTGGAGGATGCCGTGGCGATCGCCGTCGAGCAGAACCCGTCGCTGGCGGCGGCCGACGCCGCCTCGCGGGCGGCCGCGGAGACGGTGCGCGAGAGCCGCGCCGCCCGCTGGCCGACGCTCGAGGTGTCGACCGACGCCACCCGGAGCACCAACCCGGTGGTGGTGTTCGGCCAGCTCCTGTCCCAGGAGCGGTTCTCCCAGGCCAACTTCGACGTCGGCTTCCTCAACGAGCCCGACGCCCTGAACAACGTCCGCGGGATGGTGTCCATCTCCCAGCCGCTCTGGGCCGGCGGCCGGATCGCCGCCGGCATCGCGGGCGCCGAGCACCAGTCGAGCGCCGCCGCGGCGGCCCGGGAGCGGGCCCGCCAGGAGCTGGTCTACCGGGTCACCGACCGCTACACCGGCGCGGTGGTGGCGGCCCAGGCGGTCGCCGTCCGGCGGGAGGGGCTGGCGGCGGCGCGCAAGAACGTCGGGCTGACCCAGGATCTCTTCGACGGTGGCCTGGTGGTCGAGTCCGACCTGCTCCAGGCGCGGGTGCGCGAGAGCGAAGCCGAGAGCGACCTGGCGGATGCCCAGCGCAACGCCGACGTCGCCCGGGCCGCGCTGAACCTCGAGCTCGGCCGGGATCTGGACACTCCGTACCGCCTGCCGGACGAGCTGGTTCTGCCCGGTGAGCCCGGTGAGCCCGGCGAGCCCGGCGAGTCCACTGAGTCGATTGAGTCCACTGAGCCCGCCGAGCTCGCCACGCTGATCGCCCGGGCGAAGGACCGGCGGCCCGACCTGGCGGCGGCGAAGGCGCAGGTCGAGGCGGCGCAGGCCGGCGTCGACGGCGCCCGCGGAGGGCGGCTGCCGAAGGTCGGCTGGAGCGGCGCCTACGAGGCGGACACCGAGCGCTTCTCCGACGATCCCGGCACCAACTGGACCGTCGGGGTCGGTCTGCGCTGGACCGTGTTCGACGGTTTCGCCACCGATGCCCGCATCGCCCGCTCGCGGGCGCTCCTCGACCAGGCTCAGCGGGGCGCGGAGCTGGCCGGGCGCGGCGTGGCGCTCGAGGTGGAGTCGGCCTGGCGGAGCGTCCGGACCGCGCGCCTGCGGTGGCAGGATGCCGAGCGCTCGGTCGCCCTGGCACAGCGCAGCGTGACCATCGTCCGCGACCGCTACAAGGAGGGGCTGACCACGGTGGTGGAGCTGCTCCAGGCCGAAACCCTGGTCACCGGCTCCAAGGTGCGTGAGCTCCAGGCCCGCCGCCAGCTCGCCGTCGCGAAGGCGGCCCTGACCCTGGCCGTGGGCGGCCCCGTCCCGACGCACCAGATGACTCCCGCGGCGCCGCCAGAGGCCGGGGAGGCGAGCCCCCGATGACCACGACAGCCTGTGACCTCAGCCCGATCGAACGGATCTCTACGGAGTCGAACGCCATGAACCGCATCTCTTCGAAGTCCCGTCTCATCCCAGCCGCCGCCCCCGCCGCGGCGCGCGCCCTGGCGGCCGCCCTGGGGGTCCTGGTCTTCGCCGGCCTGTTCGCGTGCGGCGGCGCGGAGGAGCCTCAGGCCGCGACCGCCACCGAGGCACGGGCGCCGGTCGCCGTCAAGACACGGGTGGCGGCCTACCGGACCCTCGGCGCCGAGCTCGCGGTCACCGGCACGGTGGAGCCGGCCCGCCGGACCTCTCCCGGCACCAAGATCCTCGGCCGGGTCGACCGGGTGCCGGTCCACGAAGGGCAGAAGGTCGCCGCCGGGGCGCTCCTGGCCCAGCTCGAGAGCCGCGACCTCCAGGCGGCGGTCCGCCAGGCCGAGGCCGGGGTGGCGAGCGCCGAGGCGCAGCTCACCAACGCCCAGGCCCAGTTCGAGCGCATCCGGGAGCTCGAGGGCAAGGGCTCGGCGACGCGCAAGAACCTGGAGGACGCGACCGCCGGCTACCAGGTGGCCCAGGCCGGCCTCGAGCAGGCGCGCTCGAACCTGGAGGCGGCGAAGGTGACCCTCGGCTATGCCCAGGTGCGCACGCCGTTCGCCGGCTGGGTGGTGGAGAAGCGGATCGAAGCGGGCGACATGGTCCAGCCGGGCGCGCCGCTGTTCACGGTCGAGGATCTCGATCCGGTCAAGGTGATCGCCGAGGTGCCGGAGACCGAGATCGCGGCCCTGTCCCCGGGGAGCGGGGCGGAGGTCGAGGTCCGGGCGGTCGGGTTCCACGACCGGGGGACCGTCGCGCGCATCGTGCCGTCGGGTGACCGCAGCTCGCGCACCTTCCGGGTGGAGATCGCGCAGCCGAACCCCGAAGGGCGGCTCAAGTCCGGGATGTTCGCGCGGGTCGTCCTGGCCACCGGCACGGAGCGCTCGGCGCTGCTGGTGCCGGCCAGCGCCCTGGTCGTCCGCGGTCAGCTCGACGGGGTGTTCGTCGCCGCGCCGGCCGAGCCCGCGACGCAGGAGGGCTCCGGTCGCGCCGAGCGTCCGGTCGCCCGCCTGCGCTGGGTGAGGACGGGCGAGCACCGGACCTCGGACCGGGGGGACGAGGTCGAGATCCTCTCCGGCCTCTCCGAGGGGGAGACCTACGTGGTCGATCCGCCGGACGGCCTGGTCGACGGCACGCCGCTCGAGACCAGCCAGCGGCCGGCGGCGACGGAGGCGGGGCGATGACCGAAGGCCTCGGCCCGGCCGGCCGGATCGGCCGGTTCTCCATCCAGTCCAAGCTGACGCCGCTGCTGGTGCTCGCGGCGCTGGCGCTCGGCGCGTTGGCGATCTACCTGACGCCGCGCGAGGAAGAGCCCCAGATCGTCGTCCCGATCGTCGACATCTTCGTCCCGATGCCGGGCGCCTCGCCGTCCGAGGTCGAGAACCGGGTCGTCGTTCCGCTCGAGAAGCGCATGTGGGAGATCCCGGGAGTCGAGTACGTCTACTCGACCTCGGCACCCCACGTGGGGGTGGTGACGGTGCGCTTCCTGGTCGGCGACGACATGCAGGAGAGCCTGGTCAAGGTCTACGAGAAGGTGGCCTCCGGGCTCGACAAGGTGCCGCCGGGGGTCGGCTTCCCGCTGATCAAGCTGCGTACCATCGACGACGTCCCTGTCCTGACCCTGACCCTGTGGAGCGACCGCTACGACGGGTTCCAGCTCCGCCAGATGGGTGACGAGCTCTTGCGAGAGGTGGCCAAGCTGCCGGACGTCGGAGAGACCTCGCTCCACGGCGGCGAGCCGCGGGCGGTGCGCCTGCGCCTCGACCCGGACCGCATGGCGGCCCACCACGTCGATCCGGCGGCGGTGGCCCGGGCGGTCGGCCTCCAGAACGCCGCCGCGTCGGCCGGGGCGGTCGAACAGGCCGACAAGGAGATCCTGGTCGAGACCGGCGCCTTCCTCGACAACGCCGACGAGATCCGGAATCTGGTGGTCGGCGTCTTCCAGGGCAACCCGGTCTACGTCCGGGACGTGGCCGACGTGATCGACGGCCCGGCCGAACCGGCGAGCTACGTCGAGCTCGTGCCGGGGCCGGCGGCCGGCGAAAAAGGGATCGACGTACCGAAGGGCGCCGGCGACATCCTGCCGGCGGTGACCCTGGCCATCGCCAAGCGCAAAGGCGCGGACGCCCAGCGGGTGGTGACGGCGGTCGAGCAGTCCCTGGACGATCTCCGCGGGACGCTGCTGCCGCCGGACGTCCAGGTGACGGTGACCCGCAACTACGGCGGGACGGCGACGGAGAAGGCCGACGAGCTGCTCAAGCACCTGTTCTTCGCCATCCTGTCGGTGACCCTCGTCATCGGCCTCTCCCTCGGCTGGCGCGGCGCCCTGGTGGTGTTCATCTCGGTACCGGTCTCCTTCGCGTTGACGCTGTTCGTCTACTACGCCTTCGGCTACACCCTCAACCGGGTGACGCTGTTCGCCCTGGTGTTCGTCACCGGCATCGTGGTCGACGACTCGATCATCGTGGTCGAAAACATCGTCCGACACCTGAGGGAACGGAAGAAATCGCCGCTCCAGACCGCCATCGAGGCGGTCAACGAGGTCGGCAACCCGACCATCCTGGCGACGCTGACGGTGATCGCCGCGGTCCTGCCGATGGCGTTCGTCCGCGGGCTCATGGGGCCGTACATGCGGCCGATGCCGGTGGGAGCGTCGCTCGCCATGACCTTCTCCCTCGGCGTGGCCCTCGCCATCGCCCCGTGGTTCGCCTACCGGCTGCTCAAGAAGACCGGCGAGGGGCCGCCCGAGGACGAGGGGGTGGAGGGGACGCGCACCTACCGCGCCTACCGGGGTGTGCTCAAGCCGCTCCTGGTCAGCCCGTTCAAGCGCTGGACGTTCCTCGGCGTCGTCTTCGCCCTGCTGCTGGTCTCGGTGGCGTTCTTCCCGATGCGCTGGGTGACGGTCAAGATGCTGCCGTTCGACAACAAGAGCGAGCTCCAGGTGCTGGTCGACATGCCCGAGGGGACGACCCTCGAAACCACCCGCCGGGTGATCCGCGACATGTCCCAGTACCTGAAGACCGTGCCCGAGGTCACCGACCTCGAGCTCTACAGCGGCACCAACGCGCCGATCAACTTCAACGGCCTGGTGCGCCACTACGACCTGCGCCAGGGATCTCAGCTCGGCGACATCCAGGTCAACCTGCGGCACAAGGACGAGCGCAAGGACCAGAGCCACGACATCGCCAAGCGGGTCCGCCCGCCGCTGGTCGAGATCGCCGAGCGCTACGGCGCGCGGGTCAAGGTGGTCGAGGTGCCGCCGGGTCCGCCGGTGCTCTCGACCCTGGTGGCCGAGGTCTACGGCCCGAGCGAGAAGGTGCGGTTGGAGCTCGCCCGGCGCATCCGCGAGATGTTCGAGAAGACCGACGGCGTGGTCGACGTCGACTGGCTGGTCGAGGCGCCCCAACCGAAGACCGAGATCTCGGTCGACCGGGAGAAGGCGGCGCTCCACGGCGTGCCGGCGGCGCGGGTGGTGGAGACCCTGCGCCACGCCTTCGGCAAGGACCCGGTGGGGCTGCTGCACGCCCCCGACGCGGTCGAGGCGGTGCCGATCGTGCTCGAGCTGCCGCGCTCCGAGCGCTCGCAGCTCGACTCCCTGCTCAGCCTGCGGATCGTCTCCCAGAGCGGCGCCCTGGTGCCGATCAAGGAGCTGGTGACGGTGGAGGAGAAGACGCTCGAGCCGAGCCTCTACCGCAAGAACCTCCGGCCGGTCACCTACGTCACCGGCGACGTGGCCGGGGTGATCGAAAGCCCGGTCTACGCCATCCTCGACCTGTCGGACCGGATCCAGAAGATCAAGCCGAACGAGGTCGTCGCCGGTGCCGGGCCGGGGTACGGCCAGTCGATCGTCCAGCTCTGGACCCACCAGCCGACCTCGGAGGAGAAGCTGGCCCTCAAGTGGGACGGCGAATGGCACATCACCTACGAGGTCTTCCGCGACCTGGGGGCCGCCTTCGGCGTCGTGCTGGTGCTGATCTACCTGCTGCTGATCGGCTGGTTCGGCTCGTTCAAGACGCCGCTCGTGATGATGATCGCCATCCCGCTGTCGCTGGTCGGCATCCTGCCCGGGCACCTCTTCCTCGGGGCGTTCTTCACCGCCACGTCGATGATCGGCTTTATCGCCCTGGCCGGCATCATGGTCCGGAACTCGGTGCTGCTGATCGACTTCGTCGAGCTGTCGCTGTCGCGCGGCCGGAGCCTGGAGCAGGCCGTGCTCGAGGCGGGGGCGGTGCGGTTCCGGCCGATCCTGCTGACCGCCGGCACGGTGGTGGTCGGCGCGTTCGTCATCCTGTTCGACCCGATCTTCCAGGGCCTCGCCATCTCGCTGATGTTCGGCACCCTGGCCTCGACCGTCCTCACCCTCGTGGTCGTGCCGCTCGTCTACTACCTGATGGAGAAGGGGAACCACCCCGAGGGCGCCGGCCGGCAGAGCGGGGAGCTCGACGAATCCACCAACCCAGCCCTCTCCGGAGGGGTCGGAGGCACCGATGGTTGATCAGACCATGTTGATGATCCTGTGCGCCGAGGAGCGGGTGGACTCGCTCCTCCAGGTCCTCGACGCGCACCCCACCGTGTCCGGTTTCACCGAGCTCCGGGACCTCCAGGGCTCCGGCGTGACCGGCCGTCACCTGGGGACGCGGGCCTTCCCCGGCTCGGTCTCGATGGTGCTCACCCTGGGGGCGGAGACCGCGATGCGCACCCTGGCCGAAGACCTGGCGGAGTTCGCCAAGGGCTGCCGGCCGGGGTCGGGTCTGCGGGTGTTCGCCTTGAAGGCGGCGCAGCTCGTCTGACGAGCCCACAGTCGCTCGCGAAGCACCCTCTTGCCGCCTCTCCGATCGAGCGATCGGAGGGGCGGTGTTTGTTTCCGGAGCCCGTGTCGAGGGGCAGTCACGCGCCGGCGGACGTTTCGCCGACTACCTCCGGCAGCCGCTCCTGCCGGTAGTCGAAGATCGTCTCGAGATCCCGCTCGACGAACGGGTGGGCCAGAGGGTCGAACAGGACCGCGTAGTCGACCCGGTCGATCACCCGGGTGGCGTCCGGGCCGTCCGCCTCGAAGAGGTGCTCGTGGCGCCATCGTCGAGAGGGTCCCCGGACCTGCTCGTCGACGAACCGTCTCCGTCCGGTGTCGCGCCGAAGACGACGAGCACTTCGAGGTCCTCTTCGATGTCGATGAAGCGGTGCTCGACACCGGCGCGGACGAAGAGGGTGGCGCCGGGGCTGGCGGGATGGAGCGCATCGCCGGCGCGCAGCGTCGCCCGGCCGCGGATCACGTGGTAGATCTCGTCGTCCTCGTGGATCGGCTGGGGGTCGGTGCCGCCGGCCGGGAGGCGGTAGAGGCCGCAGCGGAGGACCCGGGTGTCGAGGAACGGGAGGTAGAGCTCGCCGCTCGCGGCGAGGCGGCGTTCGAGGGCGTCGAGCTCGAAGGCGGCGCTGTCGGGAGTGCTGGGGGCCATGACGGTCGCTCCTGGGGACGTTCGGTCGACGATGGAAGGCCTCTGCCGGCCGGTGGGCCACGAGCCTACACGCAGGCCGGTCGAAGACGGCCGGTCGAGAGGTCTACCCGAGGGTGACGGCGCGGTGGCGGACGCGGTTGCGGCCCTGGTTCTTGGCGCAGTAGAGGGCGGCGTCGGCCGCGTCGATGAGCTCGTCGGACAGCGCCGCGAGGTCCGGCGAGCCGTTGGGCGGCAGCACCAGGGTCGCGACGCCGATGCTGATGGTGATCGGACGGCGGGCGGCGAGATGGTGGGCGACGGCCTGGCGGAGCTTCTCGGCCAGCGTGACGGCGCCGTCGACGCCGGTCTGGGGGAGGAGCACGACGAACTCCTCGCCGCCGATGCGCGCGACCGAGTCCGAGGTGCGGACCGCGTCGGCGAGCAGCGAGCTGAGCTTGATCAGAAGCTCGTCGCCCGCCGGATGGCCGAACCGGTCGTTGTAGCTCTTGAAGTGGTCGAGGTCGAGGTAGGCGAGCGAGGTCGCCGACCCGCTGCGGCTGGCCCGTCGCAGTTCCAGGTTCAGCCGCCGGTCGAAGTCGCGCCGGTTGCCCAGGCCGGTGAGCGGATCGGTCGCCGCGATCTCCTTGAGCGACAGGTTGGCCTCCGTGAGGTGGCGGTTGGCCTCCTCGAGCCGCCGGGCCAGGTCGCGGACCCGTCCCTCGGCTCGCTTTCTCGCGGTGACGTCGCGCGAGCTGGTGTGGATCTCCGTCCGTTCGGCGGGGTCGCCGAGGCGGACCGCGCGGGCCGAGGTCTCGAACCAGGCCCAGCTCCCGTTGAGGCGGTGGATGCGATAGGTGGAGATGGACGGTCCGCCGACCTCGAGCAGCTCCCGGTGGGCCCGCCGCGCCTCGTCGAGGTCCTCGGCGTGGACGAGGTCGAAGGAGGAGCGGTCGATCAGCTCGTGCGGGGCGTAGCCCAACAGGGTCTGGGAGGCTGGGGAGACGTAGAGGTAGCGGCCGTCGGTGTCCTGGCGGGTGATCAGGTCGGTGGACGCCTCGGCCAGGAGCCGGAAGGCCTCGCGGCTGTCCCGGAGCTCCTGCTGAGCCTGCTTGCGGTCGGTGATGTCGCGGATCTGGGTGATGAAGAGGGGCCGGCCCCCCAGGGTGGAGTCGCGGACGGCGGAGATGGTGAGCTCGACCCAGAGGGTGGTGCCGTCTCCCTGCAGGTAGCGCTTTTCGAAGGAGACACTGTCCATCAGTCCGGCGGACAGGTCCCGGTGCACTCTTCGGCTCGCCTCGAGGTCGGCGGGATGGGTGATCGAGGCGAAATGGGTGCCGAGCAGCTCATGCTCCGTCCGGCCGAGGAGTCGACAGAGCGCGGTGTTGACCCGCAGGAACGTCCCCGCCGGATCCAGAAGACAGAGGCCGACGGCGGCGTCGTTGCACGCCCGCTCGAACAGCGCTTCGTGGCCGAGCACTCCGCCGGGTGGGCTGCGCGCTGGACGTTTCGTTAGCATGAAGATCGCGGCCGAGGAGGTTCCGGGGAGGGAGGACTCTCGACGCAGGCACAGGCTACGGGAGACGACCGGCCGGCGCGCCACCCGGCGGGAGAGGGGCGGAAGCCCACACCTCGGGTGGCAGAGACATCCGACTATGTCCAACCAACAATCGGAGAGATCGATGAGCGACCGAACTGAGGAGCAGGAGACCGCCCGGGAGACCTCCCACGAAACTGCGGTGGTCAAGCCCGCGGACCAGGTGGCGGCGATGCCCGTCGCCGCCGGCACCGCGGCGGAGGTCCAGGTGCTGGTGGGCCCGGACGACGGCGCGCCCCACTTCGCCATGCGCCGCTTCCGCATGGGGCCGGGCGGCGGCATGCCGCGCCACCGCAACCGGGTCGAGCACGAGCAGTACGTCCTCGCCGGGCGGGCGCGGGTGACAGTGGGCGACGCGGTGCACGAGGTCGAGGCGGGCAGGGTGCTCTACATCCCCGCCGGCATGCCCCACTCCTACGAGGTGCTGGAGGCGCCTTTCGAGTTCCTCTGCATGGTGCCGAACGAGCCGGACGAGGTCGAGATTCTCGGGGAGTGCTGAGCGACGGGGAGGCGGCCGACTGAGGTGGGGCGGGGTGTACCGGGGGAGGGGGAGCGGGGCTCAGCGCCGGGCAGCTTGCTCCAGCAGGTCGAGCACCTCGCGCAGGTCGATCGGCTTGAGCAGGTGGCGGTCGAAGCCGGCGTCGCTCGACCGCCGCCGGCTGGTCGCCTGGCCGTAGCCCGTGACCGCCACCAGGAACGGCGTCTCGGCGCCGCCGGCCCCGCTCCGAAGCTGCTCGGCGACCTCGAAGCCGGTCATGCCGGGCAGGCCGATGTCGAGGAACACCACCTGCGGCCGGAAGCTCCGGCAGAGATCGAGGGCGGTCGGGCCGTCGTGGGCGGCCCGGACCTCGTGCCCCTTGAGCTCGAGCAGCTCGGCGAAGCTCTCTGCCGTGTCGACGCTGTCGTCGACCACGACCACGCGGACGCGACAGGGTTCGCCGGCGCCCTCGAGATCGCGCCTCTCGATGTCCTGGAGCGGCGCGGCGACCGGCGTGGCCGGCGCGGCCACGAGCGGCAGACGGACGCCGAAGACGCTCCCCCTGTTCGGCCCTTCGCTCGCCGCGTAGACCGACCCGCCGTGCATCTCGGTCAGCGTCTTGACCAAGGTCAGTCCCAGGCCGAGCCCGCCGCGGGCGCGGTCGAGGGAGGCGTCGTGCTGGTAGAACGGATCGAAAACGTGGCGGAGGCTCTCGGCCGGCAGCCCCAGGCCGCGGTCGCGCACCTCGATGACCCCGATTTCCCCGCGCGCGACCGCCTCGCCGTCTCCCGGCGCCTCGTCCGCACGCACCTCGAGGTCGATCGTCGATCCCGTTTCGGAGTACTTGCTGGCGTTCGACAGCAGGTTCGACAGCACCTGGGCGAGGCGGACCGGATCGCCCTCGACGACCAGGGAGCGCTCCGGGATCGAGGTGTCGATCCGCTGGCAGCGCTCGCGGGTCGCGGGCTCCACCGTCTCGACGGCCAGCTCGACGATCGTCCGGATCTCGACCGGCTGCCGGCGCAGCTCGACCCGTCCGCGGGTGATCCGCGCCACGTCGAGCAGGTCGTCGACCAGGCGGGTCAGGTGGTCGAGCTGACGGCCGATCACCTCGAGCTCGTGCTCCACCGGCCTTCCGCCGGCCTGGCGCCGGTGCTTGAGGCTCTCGAGGGCGTTGCGGATCGGTGCCAGCGGGCTGCGCAGCTCGTGGCCGAGCATGGCGAGGAACTCGTCCTTGCGCCGGTCGGCGGCGGTCAGGGCTTCGGCCTGGGTCCGTAGCGCCTCGGCGGTGGCCTCGGGCACGCCGGCTGCGGCGGCGGGCGTTGCGGTCTTGGCGGAAGGGTCGCGGGGCATCGGTCGATCGAGCCGAGGTCGAAAGAGCCGCCGGGTGCCTGACAGCGGAGTGCCGGTCGTCGGGCGTGCTCTCGGTCAGGACGGCCCGGCACCGTCAGAACCAGGGTACCGTGACTCTACCGCGCCGCGAAGCCCTCCGGGGCTGCTACAATCCTCCGCCGTGAGTGACGCCAGGCACCGGATTCTGATCGCCAAGCCCGGCCTCGACGGCCACGACCGGGGCGCCAAGGTGGTGGCCCGCGCGCTGCGGGACGCCGGCTTCGAGGTGATCTACACCGGTTTGCGCCAGACGCCGGAGCAGATCGCGGTGGCCGCGGTGCAGGAGGACGTGGACGCCGTCGGTCTGTCGATCCTCTCGGGGGCGCACAACCGCCTGCTGCCGGAGGTCATCCGGCTGCTCGGCGAGCGCGGGGCCGGGGACATCCTGGTGTTCGCCGGCGGGATCATCCCGGCCGGCGACATCGGCGGCCTCCATGCCGGCGGGGTCGACCGGGTGTTCCTCCCGGGCACCGCCACCGGCGAGATCGTGCGATACCTGGAGGAGCGTCTGGGAACCCGTGGGGCCGCCTGACGGCGCAGGATCATCGAGAACGAGGAGCACCATGAGCCGAACCATTCTTCTGGCCGACGACAGCGTCACGATCCAGAAGGTCATCGAGCTGACCTTCATGGACGAGGACTTCGAGGTGGTGGCCGTCGGCAACGGCGACGACGCCCTGGAGCAGCTCGACGAGATCACGCCCGATTTCGTCATCGCCGACGTCCACATGCCGGGTGCCAACGGCTACGACGTGGCCAAGCACTCGAAGAGCTTGCGCCCCGAGGTCCCGGTGCTCCTGCTGGTGGGGACCTTCGAGCCGTTCGACGAGGAGCAGGCGGAGAAGTCCGGTTGCGACGCCTATCTCAAGAAGCCGTTCGATTCCCAGGAGCTCCAGCGCCTGGTGGAGGAGCTCTCGGCCGAGGCCGCCCGGGACGCCGGCCCGCTCGAGGCGACCGGATGGCGGGCCGAGTCGCCGCTCGCGACGGGTGAGTCGGTCGGCGTCGCGCCGGCCGCGGCCCCCATCGAGCCGATCGAGCCGATCGAGTCGATCGAGCCCGCCGAGACGTCGCCGGCGGTAGAGTCGACGCCGTTCTCGATCGGCCTCGAGGACGACGACGAGCCCGCGCCGACGCGGGTCGAGCCGCCCCCGCCGCCGGAAGAGCCCGCCTTCGATCTGTCTGTCGGCGCCCCGGACGAGGGGGCGTCGGACGCTGGCGTGCTGGAGATGGGTGGCGACGACGAGCCGTGGGGTGCCGCCCAGGCTCAGTCCGGAGCCAGGACCGAGGCCCCGGCGCCGGCGCAAGAGCCGGCGTTCGAGCTGGAGCCGTCGAGCGTCTCCGCCGAGCCCGAGGCGCCTGAGCCGGAGGCAGAGGAGGAGTCCGCCCCGGGCGGCGCGCCCCTCGAGGAGCTGCGGGCGGAGGAGGACGACCGGCCGGCCGGACCGCTGTCGGACGAGGACGTGGACCGGATCGCCCGGCGGATCATCGAGCTTCTCGGTGACCGGGCCATCCGGGACGTCGCCTGGGAGGTCGTTCCCGACCTGGCCGAGGTCGTCATTCGCGGCCGCCTGCGGGAGCTCGAGAATCAGGTCGAGTCGGTCGAGTAGCCCGCACAGCAGGCTCGCGGCATCCACCCGCCGGCCTGCGGGCCGGCGGCGCCGCTGTCGCCGTGTCCATCCCGCCTCCTGGAGGGCGAGCCACGGCGCACCGGCGTGCCGGGTTCGTCCGTCCGAAGACCTCCGAATCCACCCGAGTCATCCGATCACCTAGAGCCGACCACCTCTGAGAGCGCTGCCATGTCGACGATGGAGAAACAGTTCGATCCCGCGAGCTTCGAAGACCGCTGGCGCGAGCATTGGCGCGCCGGCGGCTACTTCACGGCGGAAGCGGAGGCCGGTCCGTCCGGACGGCCGAGCTTCTGCATCATGATTCCGCCGCCGAACGTCACCGGCAAGCTCCACATCGGCCACGCGCTGCAGACGGCGCTCCAGGATCTGCTGACCCGGTGGAAGCGGATGCAGGGGTACAACACCCTCTGGCTGCCGGGCACCGACCACGCCGGGATCGCCACCCAGCTCATGGTCGAGCGCCAGCTCGCCAGCGAGGGGACCGGCCGCGAGGAGCTCGGGCGGCCGGCGTTCCTCGAGCGCATGTGGCAGTGGAAGAGCCAGTACCACGGCAACATCCGGCGCCAGCTCGAGCGCCTCGGCGCGAGCTGCGACTGGTCGCGGGAGCGCTTTACCCTCGACGAGGGCCTCAACCGGGCGGTGCGGGAGGCGTTCGTCCGCCTGTACGAGGAGGGGCTGATCTACCGCGGCGAGTACATGGTGAACTGGTCGCCCGCGCTCAACACGGCGATCTCCGACCTCGAGGTGGAGATGCGGACGGTCCAGGGCAAGCTCTGGACCATCGCGTACCCGATCGAAGGGCCGGACGGGCAGCCGAGCGACGAGCGGGTGACCGTCGCCACGACCCGCCCCGAGACCATGCTCGGCGACACCGGGGTGGCGTTCAACCCGCACGACGAGCGCTTCCGCCACCTGGCCGGCAGGCGGGCGATCGTGCCGCTGGTGGGGCGAAGCGTCCCGTTCGTCGCCGACGAGGCCGTGGAGCCCGACTTCGGCACCGGTCTGGTCAAGGTGACGCCGTTCCACGACCCGGCCGACTTCGAGATGGGGCAGCGCCACGACCTGCCGCGCATCCAGGTGATCGGCCGCGACGGCAAGATGACCGAGGCGGCGGGCGAGGAGCTCGCCGGCCTCGACCGGGCCGAGGCGCGCCGGCGGGTGGTCGAGCGATTGCGCGAGGGCGGCTACCTGGTCAAGGTGGAGGACTACACCCACAACGTCGGCCACAGTCAGCGGGGCGGCGAGCCGGTCGAGCCGCTGGTCTCGCGGCAGTGGTTCTGCGACGTCTCGACCATGGCCGCGCGCGGCCTGGCGGCGGTGCGCGACGGGAAGATCTCGCTCGTCCCGTCCACCTGGGACAAGACCTGGGAGCACTGGCTGGAGAACATCAAGCCGTGGTGCATCTCCCGCCAGCTCTGGTGGGGCCACCGGATCCCGGCCTGGTACGGCGAGGGCGGGGAGGTGATCGTCGCCCGCACGGAGGAGGAGGCGGCGGAGAAGGCGAAGCAGATGGGGGTGGCCGGCGAGCTGACCCGCGACGAGGACGTGCTCGACACCTGGTTCTCCTCGGGGCTGTGGCCGTTTTCGACCCTCGGCTGGCCGGAGCAGACGCCCGACCTCGCCACCTTCTACCCGACCGACGTGCTCATCACCGGCCACGACATCCTGTTCTTCTGGGTCGCGCGCATGGTGATGATGGGCTACCACTTCACCGGCCGTGAGCCGTTCCACACGGTCCACCTGACCGGCCTGGTGCGCGACGCCGAGGGCAAGAAGATGTCGAAGACCCGGGGCAACGTGCTCGACCCGGAGGACCTGGTCGACGAGTACGGTGCCGACGCGGTGCGCTTCACCCTGACGATCCTCGACTCGCCCGGCCGCGACATCCCGCTCGACCCGGAGCGAATGGCCGGCTACCGGGCGTTCGGCAACAAGATCTGGAACGCCGCCCGCTACGCCCTCACCCGGCTCGAGGGGAGCGACGCGCGGATCCGTTCCGGCCTGCCCGGGACGGACGACGACCTCGATCCGTCCACCCTCGATGCGCCGGAGCGCTGGATCCTGTCGCGCCTGTCGAAGACCGCGGCGGAGGTCGGCGAGCGGTTCGCCACGTTCCGCTTCGACGAGGCCTGCAACCGGCTGTACCATTTCTTCTGGGGCGAGCTCTGCGACTGGTACATCGAGCTGTCGAAGCCGGTGCTGCTGGGCAAGACCGAGCGGCCGGCGGTGGGCGACGTGCTGCTCTCCGTGCTCGATCGCTCGCTCCGTCTGCTCCACCCGGTGATGCCGTTCCTGACCGAGGAGGTCTGGCAGCGGCTGCCGGGGCACGAGGCGGTCCACCCGGAGACGATCTCCCTCGCCCCCTACCCGGAGCGGCGCGAGGACTGGGAGGACGACGCGGTGGAGGAGCGGGTCGGCGCCCTGATGGACGTCATCACCCGCGTCCGGAGCATGGCCCACGAGCTGGGCATCCGGCCCGGTCAGGGGCTGACGGTGCACCTCCATCCGGCGGCGGACGGGGACCGGACCGGGATGGCCGCCTTCCTGGAGGAGCAGCGGCCGATCCTGGAGTTCCTCTTCCCGCTCGGTGACGGCGGCTCCCTGGAGCTGTCGCCGATCCCCGACGGCGCCGGCAGCGACCTGGTGGCCGGGGTGGCCATCGGGCTCGTCCCCGAGGCGGTCGAGCTGGGCGACGAGGAGCGCCAGCGGCTGGAGGCCGAGCTCGAGAAGCTCGACGCCGAGATCGGGCGCGCCCGGGGCCGGCTCTCCAACGAGAGCTTCCTGGCCAAGGCGCCGCCGGAGATCGTCGAGGGGAACCGGGAGCGGTTGGCGGAGCTCGAGCAGCGGCGCGAGCGGATCGTGGCGGGGTTGGAGGGCTGAGCCGCCGCGGGCAGGCTCGCCCGGCCGGAGGTGTCCGGGTCCGGGAGGCCGAGAAACCGATGGACTTCGCGACCTACGTCAGCCAGCTCGACGCCCCGGGGGCGCGGTCCGCCGGGCCCGAGAACCGGATCGTCGTGGCGCGCACCGACTCGACCAACCGGCTGGCGCGACGGGTCGTCTCCGAGCTGGTCGGGGACGCCATCACGCCGCCCGGCGCGGTGGTCTTGGCGCTCGAGCAGACCGCCGGTCGCGGCCGTCACGGGCGCCGCTGGGAGAGCCCGGCGGGTGCCGGCGTCTACGCCTCGCGCCTGCTGCCGGTGGCCGACACGACGGCGCTCCAGACGGTGCCGCTGCTGGCCGCGGTCGGCCTCGCCCGGGTGCTCGGCCGCGTGCTCGACCCGGTGCCCGATGCGCCGTTGGACCAGGCGCTCGCTCGGGGAGAAGGCGAGCGGGTCCGGCTCAAGTGGCCCAACGACCTGGTGGTGCGGGGGCGCAAGATCGGCGGCGTGCTGGTGGAGTCGGTCACCCTGGGCGGTGACGGGGGAGCGGTGGCGATCGTCGGTTTCGGGGTCAACTACCGCGAAGGGGAGGCGGATGGGGCCCTGGCGGCGCTCGGCGCGACCTCGGTGCTGAGCGAGCTCCGGGCGCCCGGTGCGGCCGGAGCGACCGGCCGGACCGGTGCCGGTGGATCGGTGCCGTCGCTCGGGGCCCTGGCGCTGCTTCTGCTGGCAGGCCTGGACGAGGCCTTCGAGCACCTGGGCGAGACGGCGTACGCCATCCGGCGCTTCCGGGAGCTGACGCTTCACCGTGCGGGCGACCCGATCCGGTGCCGGACCGGAGACTGCGTGGTCGAGGGAGAGCTGGTCGGCTTCGAAGAGCGGGGGTTTCTGCTCCTGCGCGGCAGCGACGGAGTGGAGCGGTCGATCTCGTCCGGCGAGATCGTCGAGGAGGTCGAGGCGTGAACGAGCGGGGTACGCAGGAGGTGGAGGAGATGGAGTCGAGCGGGGGGCTGCTGGTGGTGGTCGATGTGGGCAACACCAACACCATCTTCGGCGTCTACCGGGGCGACACCCTGGTGGAGAGCTTCCGCCTGTCGACGGACTCCGAGCGCACGGCGGACGAGTACGGCGCCACCCTGATGCCGCTCTTCCGGCTCGCCGGCCTCGACCCGAAGGCGACCGAGGGGGTGGTCGTCTCCTCGGTGGTTCCGCCTCTCCACCTGACCCTCGACCAGCTCGCACAGCGCTACTTCGGCCGGCCGCCCCTGTTCGTCGAGCCGGGGGTCAAGACCGGCATGGTGATCCGCATGGACAACCCGGCGGAGGTCGGGGCGGACCGGATCGTCAACGCGGTCGCCGCCCGAGAGCGCTACGGCGCGCCGGTGGTGGTGGTCGACTTCGGCACCGCCACCACGTTCGACGTCGTCAACGGCGCCGGCGAGTATGTCGGGGGCATCATCGCCCCCGGCATCTCGATCTCGGCCGAAGCGCTGTTCTCCCACGGCTCGCGCCTCTACCGGGTGGACATCCGGCGGCCGGACCACCTGGTGGGGAAGAACACCGCCGGCGCCATGCAATCCGGCATCTACTACGGCTACATCGGCCTGGTCGACGGCATCCTCGAGCGGTTGGTCGAGGAGATGCCCGGCCTGACCACGGTGGTCGCCACCGGCGGGCAGGCGCGGATGATCGCCAACGGCTCCCGCTTCATCCGCAAGGTCGATCCGATGATCACCCTGGCGGGCCTCAAGCTGATCCATGAGCGCAACCGACGGGACTGACGGGAGCCCGCCCAATCCGGTCGGCCCGGACGGCGCCGAGAGCCTCAGCGACCACCAGTACTTCCAGCGCGTCGAGGAGGTCTTCATCGCCCTGCGGGGCGCGCCGCTGCTGCTCTCGCCCAAGGACTGGCAGACGGCGAGAGAGTGGCACCGCCAGGGGATTCCCCTCGATCTCGTCACCCGGACGCTGGAGGAGGTCTTCGAGCGCCGGCGGGAGCGGGAGGACGACAAGACCGTCTCGACCCTGCGCTACTGCAACCGGGCGGTCCTCGCCGCCTGGAAGGAGCTGCGCGAGCTGACGGCGGTCGGCCGGGACGGGACGGCCGGGACCGGGGAGGTTGTCGCCCCGTTCGACCCGCGGGGCCGCCTCCAGGCGCTGAGCGCGGCGTTGCCGGACGACCTGCCGGGACGGGGCGGGGTGGCGGAGCGACTGCTGGCGCTGGCCGGGCCGGAGGAGGCACCGGCCGATGCCCGGGCGGTGGAAGAGGCGCTGGCGGCGCTCGACCGGGAGGTGATCGCGGAGCTGGTCGATCGTCTCGACGCGGACCGGCGGCGGGCGCTCGAGGCCGAGGCGGAGGCGACCGTCCGGTCGCTGGCCGACCGGGTGCCCCAGCAGGAGGTCGCCCGGGCCCGGCGGCGGGTGCTCGAGCAGAAGGTCCGCCGCCTCTACGCGCTGCCCACCCTGTCGCTGTTCGCGCCCGAAGCCGAAGGCTGAACGACGGGCCGCGCCCCGCCGGCTCGCCTTCGTCCGCCCCCTCTCCTCTCAGTTCCCGTTCCCCCGTGCGACGGCCGGGCCGGTTCCCGTCCTCCTGGGTATGGAGACGTGGAGCCGCGCACCCGCCCTGCTCCCGGCGCTCGCCTCGATCCTCGGGGTGACCGCGGGGCTGGCGGCGCCGGGGACGCCGACCGGGGCGGTGGTCGTCCTCGGGCTGCTCGGGGTAGCGCTGGCGGCCCCGTCGAAGTCCTCGAAATCCTCGAAGTCCTCGCCGCCTGGCGCCGCGGGCTGGGGCCTGGCCGTGGCGGCGGGCGCCCTGGGCCTGCTCGTCGGCGCGTGCGCCGGGGCGCCGCAGTCGGCGCCGGATCCGGCGCGGCCGGTGCGGGCGGTCGTCGCGGTGAGCGGCCACTGGCGGGAGCTCGAGGAGGGCTGGTCGGCGCCGGTACGCATCCTGCGCCTGCGCCAGGGGCGGGCGGTCGAGACGCGGACTCGGGAAGCGACGCTCCGGCTGCCGGGCGCCGGGCCGCCACCGCCTCTGGGCAGCCGGCTGCGGGTGCGCGGGTTCCTGCGGCGGGCGCCGGGGCTGGGGAACGTGCCGCCCTTGCCGCCCGGACGTTGGCGGCTGACCACGAAGAGCCGGCGGCTGGTGTCGGTCGTGAACGGGGCGGGCGTCGTGGCGTCGCTGGCGAGCGCCCTCAGGCGCCGGGCGGAGGCGGCGATCGACCAGATCGACGCCGCCTCCGACGGACTCGGGGGCGCGCCGGGTCCCAACGAGCGGGAGGAGGGCGGCGAGGCGAGCCACCCTCTCGGGTCGGCCCTGGCACGCGCCCTGGTCCTGGGGGATGCGTCCAGGGTCCCGCTGCCGGTACGCCAGGGGCTCCGGCGGCTGGGGCTGGCCCACGTGCTGGCGGTCTCGGGGCTCCACGTCGGGCTGGTCGCCGGCATCCTGCTGGCGCTCGGAGCGGGCCTGCCCCGTGTGCCGCGCCTCGCCCTCGGCCTCGCCGGCGTCGCTCTCTACCTGCTCCTGGTCGGGCCGCGAGCGTCGCTTCTCCGGGCCTCGATCATGGCCGGGCTGGCGACGATGGCGCTGCTCGCCGAGCGGCCGCCGCAGGTGCTCAACGCCCTGGCGGTGGCGGCGGCGGGGCTCTGCCTGACCGATCCGCGGAGCCTCATGTCCGTCGGCTTCCAGTTGACCGTCGCGGCGACGGCGGGCATCGTGCTCCTCGGTCCCCGGCTGGACGCCGCCTGGCGGGGCGGGAGGGAGACGGGCGACCGCGGCAGGGCGAGCCGCACGGCAGGCCGGTCCCGGCTCGGAGCCCGGCTCCGGACCCGCCTCGGGACGGGCGCCCGCCGCGCCGTGGCGGCGAGCGTCGGCGCCCAGCTCGGGGTGATGCCGTGGGCGGTGCCCGCCTTCTCGCTGCTGACGCCGTGGGCCCCCCTGGCGAATCTGGCGGCGGTGCCCTGGACCGGCCTGACCCTGGCCGTCGACCTGGTCTGGGTCGCCGTAGCCAGTGTCGCCCCCGGTCCGGCCCGCGCCTGCCACCGGCTGCTCGACCTGATGGCGGCACCGTTCGCCTGGCCGGCCGCGATCCCTCCGCGGCCCTGGATCGACGTGCCCGTCTCGATGGATGCGCTCGAGGCCGGCCTGACGGCGGCGGGTCTCTTCGTCCTGCTGGGCGGTGCCGGAGGTGGCTGGCGGCAGCTCGCACGGCGTGCCGTGCGGCTCCGTCCCGGAGTCGCGGCCGTGACCCTTGCCGGCCTGGTGGCTCTCGGGCTGAGAGCGGGTGCCATGGCGGCCGCGGGAGGCGCTCGCGCGGAGGCGCGGCCGGCCCGCGCGGTGCACGCGGTGATGATCGACGTCGGCCAGGGCGACGCGATCCTGCTCCGGGACGGCCCACACGCGGCCTTGGTCGACGGCGGTGGGTGGCGCTACGGCGATTTGGGGGGGCGGGTACTGTTGCCGGTCCTCGCACGGCTCGGGGTCCGTCGGCTCGACGCGGTGATCGTCAGTCACCCCGACCGGGACCACTGCGGCGGGCTGGTCGACATCGCCGGTTACCTGGCCGTCGGGGAGGTGGTGAGCGCCCCGGGGATCGGCGACAGCCGGTGCGGCCGGGACCTGGCGCGGCTCGCGCGGGTCGATCGGGCTGTCGTTCGCCGCGAGGTGGGGCGGGGTGCGGTGCTCTCGGTCGGACGGTGGCGGCTCCGCTCCCTGCACCCGGCTCCGGTGCCGAACGGAGCGGCCGGAGACGGTCGCGGCCGGCCGAGCGCCCGTGGGTCCGACAACGACCGGTCGCTGGTCTTGCGGGCCGAGGCGTTCGGGCGGCGGCTGCTGCTCACCGGGGACATCGAGTCGCGCACCGAGCGGACCCTGGTGCGGACGATGGGGGAGGCCTTGCCGTGCGATCTGCTCAAGGTCGCTCACCACGGCAGCAAGACCTCGACCACCGGTCCGTTCCTGGCGGCGGCCGCGCCCCGCGTCGCGCTGATCTCGGCCGGGGCGAAGAACCCCTACGGGCACCCGGCCGGCGTGGTCCTCGACCGTCTCGCCGCGCGGGGCGTGCGCATCGTGCGGACAGATCGCGACGGCATGGTCGAGGTCTCGATCGGTTCGGACGGCCGCATGACGCTCGCCCTGCCGGGGGCGCCGAAACGATGACTCGCCGGGATACTCTCTCGTTCATGTCCGATCCCCGGCACCCGCCCCTCGTCGTCCTCGTCGGGCCGACCGCCGTCGGCAAGAGCGCCCTCGGGCTGGTGCTGGCGGAGCGCCTGGCCGAGGGCGGGGAGATCATCAACGCCGACGCGCTCCAGGTCTACCGGGGCTTCGACCTGGGGACCGCCAAGCCGACGCCGGACGAGCTGCGCCGGGTGCCGCACCACCTGGTCGACGTCCTGGAGCCGGAGGAGCGCTACTCGGCAGGGGAGTTCGCCCGGCGCGCCCGCCAAGCGATCGCGGCCATTCGCGACCGGGGACGGCGGCCGATCGTGGTCGGCGGCAGCGGCCTCTACCTGCGCGCCCTGCTCGACGGCATCAGCCCGATCCCGCAGAGCGATCCGTCGGTCCGGCGAGAGCTCCGCGGGCGTCTGGACGACGACGGTCTGGACAGCCTGTTCGAGGAGCTGGAGCGCGTCGACCCGCCGACCGCGGCCCGGCTCGGCCGCGGCGACACGCAGCGAATCCTCCGCGCCCTGGAGGTCGCGCGCTCGACCGGCGTGCCGTTGTCGGAGTGGATCGATCGGGAGCCTTACGGCGAGAGGCGTCTCGACGCGATACGGGTCGGATTGACGCTTCCTCGTAGCGTCTTGTACGATGCGATTCAACACAGGGTGGCCCGGATGGTGAAGCAGGGTTGGGCCGACGAGGTCGCGACGCTTCTCGCCCGGGGTCTCTCGCCCGCACTTCCAGCGTTCCAGGCCATCGGTTATCGTCAGATCGTGCGGTATCTCCACGAGGAGTGCTCCATGGACTGGGCTGTCGAGGAGACCGTACGTGCTACGCGTCGCTACGCGAAGCGCCAGTTGACCTGGTTTCGCAGAGAGCCGGGTATTCACTGGTTCGACGCCCGGGAGGTCGCGCAGGATGCGACGCCGGTCGTCGAGCTCTGTTCTTCGTTCAGGCGCTGAATTCGTTCGGGGGGATCGATGGGAAAGCACAACATCAATATTCAAGACGGCTTCCTGTTCCAAAATCTCAAGGAGGCTCAGAACATGCACGTGGAGCTGGTCACCGGGCGGCACCTGGTCGGCAAGCTCAAGCGGTTCGATCGATTCGCGGTGGTCATCGAATCGAAGGGAAAGGAGATCCTCGTCTACAAGCATGCCATCTCTACGATCACGACAGCCGGCCCGGAGGGGTCCGGCGACGAGGGCTGACCCCGCCTCCCGGGTCACCCCCGGGAGCGCTCCGCGTAGGACTGCGCGCCGCCTGATGGCCCTCGGTTGGGCCGTGGCGGCGCTGTTGCTGGGGGCCTGTTCCTCGGGCCCCCGGCCGATGCCGCCTGGACCCGAGACGGGGCCGATGGCCGGCGTGCCGAGCGCCGACCGGCCGTTCCTCGTCGATCCGCTCCAGGGCTATCCGCTGGTTCCGGCCTCAGGCTTCGCCCAGGAGGTCCGGGCGGCCTACGCGACCCTCGCCGAGACCGGCGACACCACCGCGGCCGCCGCGACCGCCGCCGGTCTCCTGAGCGACGATCCGGGGCTCCATCCCGCCGCCGTGCTGGCGGCGGAGGCGGAGCTGCTGGCCGGCGAGCCGCGGGACGCGGTCGACCGGCTGGTGCCGGTGGTCGCCGAGCTGCCCGGTTACACGGCGGCCCAGCTCGTCCTGGGGCGCGCCGCCGAGCGCGGCGACGAGATCCCGCGGGCCTACGAGGCCTACCGGGCCATCGCGCAGCAGGTGCCCGCGGCCGGTCAGCGCGCCGCCGTGCTCGAGCCGCGAGCGCTCGAGATCGTCGGCCGCAGGGTCGACGACGCCCTGGAGCGAGGCCGCGTCGAGCAGGCCGCGGCCGCGCTCGAGCGGCTCCGGGGCTGGGCTCCGGACGCGGAGGCCACGCTCGAGGCGATGCGCCGTGTGGCTCTCGCCCGCCACGATCCGCGGGCCGAGCTCGAGGCGCTGAGCGCGCTGAGCGAGCGCCATCCCGACCGCACCGGGCTCGCCGTGCGCCGCGCGGAGCTCGAGCTGGAGGTGGGCGATGCGACCGCCGGCCTGCGCATGCTGCGCGAGCTGGCCGGACAGCATCCGGCCGATCAGACGATCCAGGACGCCCTCGAGGCGGCCAAGTTCCGCTGGCGTCTCCAGCTCCTGCCGTCGGAGGTCCAGGAGATCGCCGGCAGCCCGGAGCTGACCCGCGGACAGTTCGCGGTCCTGGTGCACTGGCTGATCCCCCAGGTGCGCTCCACCCGCCGCGGCACCGGCCGGATCGCCGCCGACATCCTGGAGCACCCGTTTCGGGAAGAGATCGCCCGGGTGGTCAACCTGGAGCTGATGGAGGTCGATCCGACTCTCCACACCTTCTCGCCGGACCGGCCGGTGCGCCGGGTCGACGCCCTCGAGGCGTTGCTCCGGGCGATCGAGACCTTCGGCCCGGGGGCGGCCTGCCTGCGCGGCGCTCCCCTCGGACGTCAGCCGACGGCCGACGCGGTGTGCGTCGCCTCGGCGCGCTGTCGGATCGTGCTCGCGCCGGCGGACTGTCTGCCGGGGGCGACGCTCTCGGGGAGTGAGGCCCTGGACCTGATCCGGCGGACGGTGGAGCTCTTGTCCCCCGAGCCCGCAGCGACGCCGTGACGATCCCGAACCTCCTCTCCATCTTCCGAATGGGGCTGATCCCCCTGTTCATCATCACCCTGGTCGACGACCATCCCGGCCGGGCGCTGGGGATCTTCCTGATCGCCGGCCTGACCGACGCCCTCGACGGCTTCATCGCCCGCTTCTGGAACCAGAAGTCCCACCTGGGGACCTACCTCGACCCGATGGCGGACAAGCTGCTGCTGGTCTCCGCCTACGTCATGCTGGCGATCCCGCCGTCGAGCGGCGGGCTGGCGATCCCGATCTGGGTGTCGATCCTGGTGATCGCCCGCGACGTGCTGATCGTGGTGGTCGCCCTGGTGCTCTACCTGGCGCTCCACATCACGAGCTTTCGGCCGGCGGCGATCGGCAAGGTCTCGACCGCCGTGCAGCTCGTCACCGTCGGCCTGGTGCTGCTCGCTCGCGGCTGGCCGGCCTCGGAGACCGTGGCGATCGTCGGCATCTACGCGACGGCGCTGTTCACGGTCTCGTCCGGCCTGTTCTACATCTACCAGGCGAGTAGAATGTCGGAAGAACGAGCGCAGGTTGCGTCGAGCGCCCCTCGCGAGGGGGGCTGACACTCACCGGTCCGCGCGCGCCGCCGCGCCGACCCCCCGAGGAGCCGATGTCGGACTTCGTCCACCTCCATCTGCACAGCCAGTTCAGCCTGCTCGACGGCGCCAACCGCCTCGACGACGTGATCGCCGCCGCCAAGGACCAGGGCATGCCGGCCATGGCGCTGACCGATCACGGCAACATGTTCGGCGCCATCGAGTTCTACCAGAAGGCACGCGAAGGCCGGGGTCAAGCCGATCATCGGGGTCGAGGCGTACATCACGCCCGGCCACATGACCGACCGCAAGCTGGCGTCGGACGGCGACAACAACCACCTGGTGCTGCTGGCGCGGAACGAGACCGGCTACAAGAACCTGCTGAAGCTGACTTCGCGGGCCTATCTCGAGGGCTTCTACTACAAGCCGCGGATCGACCACGACCTGCTCGCCCGCCACGCGGAGGGGCTGATCGGCCTGTCCGCCTGCCTCAAGGGGGAGGTCAACCAGCGCATCCTGGCCAACCGGGAGCAGGACGCCGAGGCCAAGGCCCGCCAGTACCTGGACGTCTTCGGCCAGGGCAACTTCTACCTGGAGCTCCAGGACCACGGCATCCCGGAGCAGCACCAGGCCAACGAGGTGATCCGCCGGATCGCCCACCGCCTCGGTGCGCCGATGGTGGTCTCGAACGACTGCCACTACCTCCGGGAGGGGGACGCCGAGGCGCACGACGTGCTGCTGTGCATCGGCACCCAGCGCCTGCTCTCCGACCCGGACCGTCTCAAGTACTACTCGAACAACTTCTACCTGAAGAGCGCGGCGGAGATGCACGCGCTCTTTCCCGACGACCGGAAAGCGATCGAGAACACCGCCCTGATCGCCGAGCGCTGCAACCTGGAGATCGACACCGGCACCTTCCACCTGCCGGAGTTCCCGGTGCCGGCGGGGGAGACGCTCGAGTCCTACTTCGAAAAGGTCGCACGGGAGGGGCTCGAGCAGCGCCTCGCCCAGCTTGCGCGGCGGGGCTCGCGGGCGCTCGCCAACCTGGGGACGGACACCTACTGGGAGCGGCTGGACAAAGAGATCGAGATCATCCGGAAGATGGGCTTCCCCGGCTACTTCCTGGTGGTCTGGGACTTCATCCGCTACTCGCGGGAGCGGGGCATCCCGGTCGGCCCGGGGCGAGGCTCGGCCGCCGGCTCGCTGGTCTCCTATTCGCTCGGGATCACCGACATCGACCCGCTCGAGTACGACCTGCTGTTCGAGCGCTTCCTGAACCCCGACCGGATCTCGATGCCCGACATCGACATCGACTTCTGCATGCGCCGCCGGGGCGAGGTGATCAACTACGTGGCGGAGAAGTACGGCCGCGACCACGTGGCCCAGATCATCACCTTCGGGACCCTGGCGGCCAAGGCGGTGATCCGCGACGTCGGCCGCGTGCTGGGTCTCCCGTACTCCAAGGTCGACCGGATCGCCAAGCTGGTGCCGGACATGACCAAGTCGCTCGCCGAGGCGGCGCGCGACGTGCCCAAGCTCAAGGAGGAGGTCGCGCAGGACCCGGAGGTGGCCAAGATCGTCCAGATCGGCAGCCGCCTCGAAGGTCTGACCCGCCACGCCTCCGTCCACGCCGCGGGCGTCGTCATCACCCCCCAGCCGCTCGAAGAGCTGGTGCCGCTCTACAAGGTCAAGAAGGGCGACGACGAGACCGTCACCACCCAGTGGGACAAGGACGTGGTCGAAGGGCTGGGCCTGCTGAAGATGGATTTCCTCGGCCTGCGCACCCTGACGGTGATCGACGACACCTTGCGGTTCGTCCGCCAGGCGGGCGAGGAGATCGACTTCGACCGCATCCCGCTCGACGACCCGGAGGTCTATCGCCTGTTCTGCGAGGGGCGCACCAACGGCATCTTCCAGTTCGAGTCGCGGGGGATGAAGGACCTGCTGCGCCGCGCCCTGCCGTCGAAGTTCGAGGACCTGGCCGCGTTCAACGCCCTCTACCGGCCGGGCGCCCTGTCGGTCGGCATGGTCGACGAGTACATCCTGCGCAAGCAGGGCAAGAAGCGGGTCGCCTACATCCTGCCCGAGACCGAGACGATCCTGGAGGAGACGTACGGCATCATCGTCTACCAGGAGCAGGTCATGCAGATCGCCGTCGCCGTGGCCGGGTTCACCATGGCCCAGGCGGACGTGCTGCGCAAGGCCATGGGCAAGAAGAAGCTCGAGGTCATGGAGGAGCAGAAGGGCCTGTTCCTCGACGGCGCCGAGGCCCGCGGCAAGGACCGCTCCAAGGCCAAGGAGCTGTGGGAGTACATCGAGCCGTTCGCCGGCTACGGCTTCAACAAGAGCCACAGCGTGGCCTACGCCATGCTCGCCTACAAGACCGCCTGGCTCAAGGGGCACCACCCGGTCGCCTTCATGGCGGCGATGCTCAACTCCGAGCTCTCCTCCTCGG
The DNA here is from genome assembly GCA_963843755.1 of uncultured Acidobacteriota bacterium. GTDB lineage: Bacteria > Acidobacteriota > Thermoanaerobaculia > Multivoradales > DATKCC01 > CAWJLS01. The sequence goes on along the minus strand of CAWJLS010000001.1, from coordinate 184,659 downwards.
ACGCGGTGTCGAAGTACATCCGCGAGTGCCAGGCCATGGGGATCGACGTCCTGCCGCCGGACATCAACCAGAGCGGCTGGTCGTTCACGGTCCTCGGTGAGACCGTGCGCTTCGGCCTCGGCGCGGTCAAAGGGGTGGGGGAGGGCGCCGTCGAGGCGATCATCGCGGCGCGCAACGGCGTCGGGGCGTTCGAGAGCCTGGCCCACTTCGCCTCCGAGGTGGACCTCAAGCAGCTCAACCACAAGGTGTTCGAGAGCCTGATCAAGGCCGGCTGCTTCGACAGCCTGGGCGTCCACCGCTCGGCCCTCTACGAGGCGCTCGACCCGGTGGTCGGCTGGGCGGCCCAGCGCCAGAAGGACCGCGAGGTGGGGCAGTCGAGCCTGTTCGGCGGCACCCCGTCGCTCGAGCCCTCGCCCGATCCGGCGACCCCGGAGTGGCCCGACCGCGAGCGCCTGAGCTACGAGAAGGAGTCCCTGGGCTTCTACCTGACCGGCAACCCGCTCTCCGAGCACGAGGCGGAGCTCTCCCGCCACATCACCCACACCGTCGACGAGGTTCTGACGGCGGAAGAGGGGGAGATCCAGGGCCCGGTGACCCTCGGCGGCCTGGTCACCCGGGTGCGCCAGGCGAAGATCAAGAGCGGCATGAACGAGGGGCGCCTGATGGGGCGCTTCGTCCTCGAAGACCTCCACGGCCGCCTGCCGGTGACGCTGTTCGCCAACCAGTTCGAGCAGTTCGGCCACCTGCTGGAGGACGAGGCGGTGGTGATCGTCAAGGGGGAGGTGCGCGAGCGGGGCAGCGAGAAGGAGATGACCGTCGAGGAGATGACCTCGCTCGAGCGCGCGGTCGGCAAGCTCCTCTCCGGCGTCGAGCTGACCCTGGCGGACGACGCCGACGAGTCGCTGCTGCGCAAGCTGCGCGAGATCCTGCTCGAGCACCACGGCAAGATCCCGGTGACCCTCGAGCTCAAGCTCGGGCCGCGCAAGGTGCGCATCAACCCGGGCGAGGCCTACACCGTGCGGCCCGAACGACGCGCTCAAGGCCCAGGTGGAAGAGGTGCTCGGCCAGGGAAGCGTGCGCGAGCGCTACGGCCGGCCGACCGGCTGAGCCGCCCGGCCCGCTCCGGCGGCGGCCGGAGGAGCGCCGCGGGGAGCTCGCGGGACGTGCTCGGGAGCCCTTCAGTCACCGGCCGGTCAGCACGTGGACGACCGGCAGCACGCAGTCCCGGATCGGGCCCGGTGGGCTCGGTGTACTGGACGGTGTAGCTGGTCGCCGTCGGCGTGATCACCCCCGAGACCCCCATGGTGTGGGTGTCCCAGAGCTGGTTCATCGGCTCGCCGTCGGTGCCGTTGAGGTCCGAGTCCTCGCTGCCGAGGGCCGAGCAGCCGTTGCCCCGGATCTGCACCAGCGGCGTCCCCGCCGGGCCGCCGAGGAAGGTCCGCTCGTCGGTCATCGAGCTGATGTTGGGCATCCCGCCGCCGACCTGGCCGTCCGACCCGATCCGGGTGTGCTTGACCGAGTCGACCGTCAGCGGCAGCGTCGAGGAAGTGGGTGAAGGTCAGGGTGCCGAAGAACTGCGCGGTCTGCGGGTGATGGATCTGCACCCAGGTTCCGCGTGGGATGCCCTTGTCGGTGTAGAGCACGACCAGGCTCGCCCCCTGGGACAGCGGGAAGACCGTGTTGTACGGCACCCACGGGTCCTGGCCGGTGGTCAGGCCGCTGGCGAGCCCGGTCACCGAGTAGTCGCTGTTGATGCCCGGGACGATGTGCGGGAAGACCCAGGTCCGGTAGGTGACGTGGGTGGCGTTCGGCCCCCAGCACGGGAACGGCGTGGCGTTGACGATCGAGCCGGTCGCGGCGGAAGCCGTTGAAGTAGATCGTCGGGTTCGCCGGGATCGGGCCGGTGTAGATCGTCGACCAGTAGAGGAAGGCGCTGATCTTGCGCGCCGTCGGCGGCACGCCGCGGAGGCGGATGGTGCCGTAGCCGGTGTTGCGGGTGCCGGTGCCGGCCGCCATGTGGTCGATCCCGCCGGGGCAGCCGCCGGACGCGCAGTCCGGAATGTAGGCGTACTTCTCGAACACCGTGTCGTCCTTGGCGTAGGCGTCGGCAAGCTGCTCGAGCCCCTTCTCGTCGACCGGGTTGAGCTCCGGGAACCCGTCGAGCTTCTCGTCCGGTGGATAGACCTCGGCCTCGTAGTCGTCAAGGCCTGCGCGGTGGTCGCGCCGAGCGGCACCTCCTCGGGGGCGATCACGCTCTGCGCCTGGAGAGTGGTCCAACAGCCGGCGATCAACACGGCCGCGGCGGTGAGACGGAGCACGGACTGCCATCGGGTCCTCGTCATCGGAACCCCTCCTTCGGGGATGGTCTCGTCCACCTCCATCCCACTCCGACGGCACTCCGCGGCCGCTGGGTGAGCGGTGGCGGACCCAGCCGACCTCCCCTGTTGGCCGATCTGGATATCCAGGCTATCTAGAAATTACGAAATTATCTGTCAACGGGGTGACGGGGCGCCGTCATCCAGGCGCGGCAGCTCGGGCGCGTGCGACGGCGGCCCGCAAGTCCGTCCTCTCCTGTAGAGGAGGGGGGCCGGAGGGAGCGCCGGCCAGAGACGACGCGATGGACGACTCCGACACGACGAATGACGGCGGCCGGGTTTCCGCCGGCCGTTCGGAACTTGCTGGCACAGGGAACCCACGGTACCGGGCCACAAATGAGCTGAAGTCAGCTGACATGCGCTGCCTGGTGCGCCGTATGACGAATTGCGCGCAAATGGTGGCCATGGAGGCTCTCCTCGGTGCGGAAGTTGCTGATGATATTGAGTTTGTCCTTCTTGCCGTTGAACGCAATTCGTCTTACAGTGCGCTCGTGCACGAGGACGATCGAGCGTTCCCTCGGCCCGGGGGAGAGGACGAGGGCCGGGGGGCAGGCGCGCGGGCGCTGAGCTTCCTGCGCGAGCTGCGTGGCCACACTCAGAAGACGCTGGCCAAGGCGTCGGGGCTCCACAACGCCACCATCTCCTCCTACGAGCGGGGCCGGAGGGCGATCGGCGAGCGCAACCTGGAGAGCCTGCTCGATGCCCTGGGCCTGCCGCTCAGGGCCTGGGAAGCGACGGTGCGGCACATCGAATGGCTGGACTGGTTGGTTCAACGGAGGAGGGACGCCGAGGGCGTCCTCCCCGGAGCGTCCCTGGAGGAGCCGCTCGGCGCCGATCTTCACCGGGAGGTCACCCGGGTCGCCGAGGCGGCGGGCCGTGAGCGCGAGCAGACGGTGACCAGGGTCCTCGACCTGCTCTTGAGGGGACGGCAGTGAGGGCGCCGTGGGGACTCCGGGAGGGTTCTCAGGTTTGCCCTCACCTGGCCCGGTCGATTCGGTGTCTATACACGACATGAGAAGAATCGTAGGTCGGACCACCGTCCGCGCGAGAAGAGGCCCGCCGGGAGCAGGTACCGACGTCTTCCGCATCGCGTGTCCCGAAATGCTTTTGCGTTGCACAATCATAAGAAGAGGAAGACATGGATGAGAAGACCTTCGTAGCGTCTGGGCGCGAGGAGCTTCTGTATCCTGTGTGGTATGATTGAATCTACGAAAATGAGGAGAGGCGTAGTGGCGCATGTACTGCCGGCGGCTCTGTCCGGAGCCGTCGCGCAAAGCAGAAGAGCATGGCGCGTCTCATGAAATCGACCGAAGGAGACGATCTGATGAATCGACAACGATCGCGAAGGAGGGGTGGGTTGACCTGGTTGCTTGCCACGGGTTGGCTGCTGCTCGTGCCGATGGGCCTCGTGGCGCAGCAGGCGGCCGCCAAGCCGGCCCGCTCCGTCCCGGACCTGGTGACCGTTCGGCTGACGGCGCCGGGGGGTGAGACGTTCGAGGCGACGGCCTGGGAAGGCGATGCCGTGACCTTCCATTCGACAACGCTGGGGATCGACCTGGCACTCGTGCCGACGGTCCAGGACCAGGTGCTCGGCGACGTGAGGATCGACCTCTACCCCCTCCAGAACGATGGCTCCGTGACCCGGATCGCCGGCGAGGTCGAGAGGCTCGACGTGCAGTTGGGTCTGCGCTCCGTGGCGACCAGTCTGGTCGACGTCGAGGTGACCGAGATCCGGCCGGCGACCGCCAAGGAACGGGCGGGCTACCGTCACCGTGCCACGACGCAGATCGATCTCATCGGCGGAATCATCGTCCGGGCTGCCAGTTGCTGCGTCTCCTGTGGGGGCGACGAAGTGTGCGGTTGCCGCGTCCTCTCTGGATGTGGTAGTTGTTGCTCAAGTTGCTGTGGAGCGCTGGCCAAGTGATTCGCTGTGCCCCCTGGCAAGCTGTCCGCAACCATCCGGTAAGATTAGACGACCGTAACGTCACGAAGGAGAGTCCGACCATGAAGCTCGCCTCGTCCATCCTGCTCCTGGCCCTCGTGGCCGTTCCCGTACTCGCCCAGCCCACTCTGTCCGGTGCTACCGATGGCGCGAACGTCTTCGCCGAGCGCGGTGATCACGCCACGATCAAGCTCTCCCCGGAGACCAGGAAGAGCGTCCGCCTCTCGGGTACCCTGCTCGACAACGCGGACCGTCCGATCGCGGACGCCGAGATTCGCATCGTCCGGTTCGAAGTCACCGGCGCGGATCGCGGGCCTAGCAAGGTCGTCCCCCTCTCCGAGCTCAACGCACAGGTCGAGCCGTACGTCATCAAGCAGACCATTCCGCTGGTCACGGCGAAGGACGGGAGCTTTTCCTTCGACCAGAGCCTGCCTCCGGGCCGGTACTCCCTTCAGGTCGATTGGAACGACCTTCCGGAGACGACCTCCTTCGTCCAGTGGGATCTCCACTGGGTCAACGAAGGGCACCACAGGGCGTCGATGCGCTGAGCCTCTGCGGCTGGCAGGGGAGTCGAGGCGGTTTCGTGAGCCGAGACCGCCCCGTGAACTCTCCTGCTCGTGCGGCGCAAGGGACTGAGCAGAACGACCATGACGCACGGTTCGTCAAGGCAGAACGGCGCTGACGAGCGCTGGCGTGGATTCGAGGCGATCACCGGGGCGATCGGCAAGATCCTGATCCCCGGTCTGATCGCGCTGGTGGGGTGGCGGTTTGCGGCCTCCATCAAACAGCGGGAGATCGGCGCCTCGTTCGTCCAGCTCTCGATCGACATTCTCGAGGCGGTGCCGGACGAGAGGCCTCCCGGCTTGACCGAGTGGTCGATGGACATCATCGACAAGTACTCGGGCGTCGACCTCAGCCCGGAGGCTCGCAGGTCGCTCACACAGGGTCCGATTCGGATGCCGCTGGAGCTGGCACCGGAGGAGCGGCACATCGTCTCCGTTACGCCGACCGAGGATGGGACCTTCTCCCTCAAGGGGATCGGGAGCGCCGTCATTCATGTGACCGCCGTGGGGAGCGACGGCGTGACCGGACTACGGATCGAGATCCCCGCCGGGGCGGTATTCGAGAGCAGCAAGGCGGAGGTCGGCCATCTATTCAACCTGACCTGGCCGGACGGCGGCAAGGCGGTGGTCAAGCTCAAGGCGGTCGATCCTCGCACCCGCGAGGCGATCTTCTCGATTATCGTTCCCGGGTAGTCTCTCGTCTCCCCTCGACCCGCCGCCGGGACGGATCGGGCCACGTGCCGACCCCGGTAGAATCGCCGGGATGGAGGTCATCACCACCCACCTCGGCGCGGACTTCGACGCCTACGCGTCCGTGCTCATGGCGCGTCGGCTCCATCCGTCGGCCAAGATCTTCTTTCCCGGCTCGAAGGAGGAGTCGGTCCGCCGCTTCGAGCAGGGGCCGTTGGGGCAGGAGCTCGCGGCCCTGGAGCTGCGCCACAAGGAGGTCGATCCGGCCGAGATCACCCGCCTGGTGCTGTGCGACGTGGCGCAGCGCGACCGCATCGGCATCGTCGCCGACTGGCTGAGCGCGAACCCGGCGATCGAGGTCTGGGTCTACGATCACCACGAGCCGGACGAGGAGGCGATCGAACCCGCGGGCGGCGCGCTCGACCCGGGGGCGGGGTCGACGTGCACCCTGCTCGCCGAGATCCTGACCGATCGCGGAGAGCGGCTCAGCGCCCACGAGGCGACCCTCCTGCTGCTGGGGATCTACGAGGACACCGGCTCCCTGGCCTACGCCGGCACCGGTCCGCGGGACCTGCGGGCGGCGGCGCGGTTGCTCGAACGCGGCGCCGACCTGACCGCGGTCCGTCACTACGCCCTCCAGCGGCTCGACCCGAGCCGGTTCGACATCCTCCACCACATGACCGAAGCCCTCGAGGTGCACGGCATCCGGGGGCACCGCCTGGGGACCCTGGCCCTCGAGCTGGGCGACTACGTGGACGAGCTGGCGCCGCTGGTCAACCGGACCCTCGAGATCTTCGAGCTGCCGATGCTCTTCGCCCTGTTCGGCGAAGGGGACCGGGTGACCGTGATCGCCCGCGGCGACCAGCCGGGCGTTCACCTGGGCGACCTGATGGAGGGGTTCGCCGACGGCGGTGGCCACGCCACGGCGGCCTCGGCCCGGCTCAAGGGGGTGACCCCGCTCGAGGCGCGGGAGCGGCTCCTGACCTACCTGGAGAGCGCCCTGCCGCCGGCGGCCCGGGCGTCCGACCTGATGGTGACGTCGTTTTTCACGTTGCGCGACGAGCGGACGGTGGCCGAGGCCAAGGAGGCGCTGATCGAGCGCCGGATCAACGCCGCGCCGGTGGTCGATCGGCGCGATCGGGTGGTCGGCGTGATCACCCGGCAGACCCTCGACGGGGCGCTCCAGCACGGTCTGGGCGAACGGCCGGTGGTGACCGTCGTCCAGCGGGACCCGACCTGGGTCGACCCGAACGCACCGACCGACGAGGTGGGGGAGGCGATGCTCCGGCGGCACCCGCGGCTCGTGCTGGTGGGCGACCCGGCGACCGGTCGTCCACGCGGACTCGTGACCCGCATGCAGGTGCTCCGGCACCTCCACGGCCGCCTGCGCGAGGCCGGCACGGCCGTCGAGCGCCGGCTGGCCCACCTGCCGGAGGAGCGGGTGCCCATGGGCGGCATGCTGCGCGAGCGCCTGGCGCCGCCGGTGCGCGAGCGGGTGGAGACCATCGCAGCCGTCTCCCGGCGCTATCAGATCCCGGTCTACCTGGTCGGGGGTATCGTCCGGGACCTCCTGCTCGGCCGGGAGAACCGGGATCTGGACCTGGTGGTCGAAGGGGACGGGCCCCACTTCGCACGCCTCCTGGCGGCCGAGCTGGGCGGCCGGGTCCGGGTCCACGACGCCTTCATGACCGCCGTCGTGGTCGACCGCCACGAGCTGCACATCGACGTGGCGACGGCCCGGAGCGAGTTCTATCGCGCCCCCGCCGCCCTGCCCGAGGTGCAGACGTCGCCGTTGCGCCAGGATCTGTTCCGGCGGGACTTCACCATCAACGCCCTCGCTGTCTGCCTGGGGCCGAAGCCGAGCCCGGAGCTGATCGACTACTTCGGCGGCCGGCGGGACCTGGAGAACGGGCTGCTGCGGGTGCTCCACAGCCTGTCGTTCATCGACGATCCGACGCGGGTCCTGCGGGCGGTCCGGCTCGGCCTGCGGCTCGGGTTCGAGATCTCTCCGGAGACCCTCCACCTGGTGGAGGTGGCGCTCGCCGAAGGGGTCTTCTCCCGCCTGTCCGGCTCGCGCCTGCGCGACGAGCTGATCCTGCTCCTAGACGATCCGGCGCTGGCCGTCCGGGGCCTGGAGCGCCTCGACGGACTGGGGGTGCTCCAGGCGGCGCTCCACCCGTCGCTGGCGCTGACCCAGGCCGATCGCGAGCGCCTCGGGCGGGCGGTGGCGGCGTGGGACTGGTACACCGTCCAGGGTCTGGAGGAGCCGCCCGCTCGTCTCTGGCGGCTGGTGCTGCTGGCCCTGATCGACGGAGCCGATGGAGGCGAGGGAGCCGAGGGCGCCGAGGGGGTAGTGAGGGCCGAGAGGGCCGCCGGGCACGACGGAGGGCCGGAGGGTGCCGGTCTCTCCCACGGTGAGGTCGAGGCGCTGGTCGACGGCCTGCTGTTGGCCGGGGCTGACCGCCGGACCCTGCTCGGCGCCCCGGAACGGCTGGCCGCAGCGCGGGCCGTGCTCGGAAGGCCGGGGGTGGCACCCCACGAGGTGTCGGCGGCTCTGGCCGGCCTGTCGGGCGAGGAGGTGCTGATGTTGGTGGCGTCCGAGGACGAGACGATCCGGGCCTGGGCCCGGCGCGACCTGAGCGAGCTGCGCCGCCTGAAGCTGAGCGTTCGCGGCGCCGACCTGATCGCCCGGGGCGTGGCGCCGGGACCCTGGGTGGGCAGGGCTCTTGAGGCGGTGCGCGCGGCCCGTCTCGACGGCGCGATCGGTGCGGAGGACGAGCTCACCCATGCTCTCCGGAGCCTGGAGGGGGTGGACATGCGGCGGCCGGAGGCGACGACCGTGGGGCCGGCGGGCGGCCGGAGGGAGGAGCGGTGATGGACCCGTGCCGAAGGTGGCGACGCTGGACGATCGCCGTGCTGTGGGGGACGCTGGTCTGGCTGCCCGTGGGGTGGGCGGTAGGGCGGGGGTGTCGCGGCGCGGCCCAGGGCCTGGCCGAGACTGGGGCTCCGAGCGAGCCCGATGGCGCGGCCAAGGCGGACTCGCCGCTCGTCTCGCCGCTGACCGACGATCCACGCTCGACGATCCTGCTCCGCTACGGTTGCCGGAGCGGCGCGGGGCGCCGGGAGGTGACCCTCTTCGCCGACGGCACCGTCCGCCTGCGCAAGGTCGAGGCGCCGGGACACGAGCGGGAGACCGAAGGGGTCGAGCCGAGCGTGGCCGGGACCGGCAAGGAGGTCATGGAGCTCTACGAGCTCGATCCGGACAGCCTGGCGGCCTACCGTGCCCGGCTCGCCGACGAGGACCTGTCCGAGGTCGACCTGGAGCGCAATCCGGTCGACGGCGAATGGGTCGAAGCCTGCCGCCTCGATCTCTTGCGGCCCCCGGACGAGCTCCACTACCGCTTCTCCCGCTACTCGGCCCTGCCGCTGGCGCTCTCGCGGGTGGTCAAGATCGCCGACGACCTGAGCGCCGAGGTCGACGCCGCCCCCAAGAACCACCTTCCCGACGACTACGAGGCGCGGCGAGGGGACGTGCTCGAGCGCACCGACGGCGTGCTGTTCGAGGTCGTCGACTTCACGGCCGACGGCAAGGGGGTCGAGCTGTCCGGGGTCGAGGCGCCGCTGGTGCTCTACCTGCCGCCGGACGCCCTGCGCCAGCGGTTCGTGCGGGTGGTCTCCCGGGAGCATGGGCCCGGGATCGGCGGCGGGTCCGGTGGCGGACCCGGCGGCCCGGGGAACCGTCCCCGATGAAGCGGGGCAACCGGGTCCGGGTGAGCGGCGGTCAGCACCGCGGGCGGTTCCTCACCGTGCCGCCGGAGGCTCGGCCGACCGAGGGGCGGGTCCGCGAGGCGCTGTTTTCGATCTGGCAGGAGCCGCTGGCGGACGGCGCCCGGGTTCTCGACCTGTTCGCCGGCAGCGGTGTGGTCGGGCTGGAAGCGGCCGGCCGGGGAGCCCTGGCCGTGGTCTGCGTGGAGGGTGGGAGGCGCGCCTTCTCGATGCTCCAGGGCAACCGGGACCGCCTGGGCGAGGCGCTGGTCGAGCTCCGGCGGTTCGAGCTGCCGGCCGGGCTGGCGCAGCTCGTCGCGCGGGAGGAGGGGCCGTTCGACCTGGTGTTCGCTGATCCGCCCTACCGGTTTTCGGCCTACCGCGATCTCCTGGCGGGCATCGAGCCGCTGCTGGCCGAGAACGGGGAGGTGGCGATCGAGCACTCGGCGCGCACTCCCATGGCCGAGGAGGTGGGGGGGCTGATCCGGCTCGACCAGCGGCGCTACGGCGAGAGCGCGCTGAGCTTCTACCGCCACAGCCCGGTCTGAGAGCCGGCCTGAGCCCCCGTCTGAGCACCTTCCCGAGGGCCGGGCTCGTCGTCGTCCGCTCCGTCCGTCGCCGGGCCGGAGGTCCGGAGTGTTTCGAGCTCCCGGGCCGCCCGCCGCTCGGACGGATCGATCGCCAGGCAGCGTTCGAGCGCCGTCACCGCCTCCTCGCGGCGGTCCAGACGGGCCAGCGCCCGCCCCAGGTGGAGCCAGGCGGTCTCGAAGTTGGGGCGTAGCTCCACCGCCCGTCGGAGGAGCGGCACGGCCTCTTCGGGGCGATCCTGTCCCAGCACGATGCGACCGAGGTTGAACCACAGCTCGGGCCGGTCGGGCTCACGCTCGAGCAGCGGCCGGAGCTCGGCCTCCGCGGCGTCGGTCTTGCCCTGACCGGCCAGGGTGATGCCGAGCCACTCGTGGGCCAGGTCCCGGGCCGGGGCGCCGGGCGCTCCCGGTCCCTCCGGCCGCGCCAGCAGCCCGCGGAGGGTGGCCTCCGCGTCCTCCCAGCGATGGAGGGCGAGCTGCCCCTTGGCCAGGTCGAACCAGGGCTCGACGAGATCGCGACCGCCCTGGGGGAGCTGGGCGAGAGAGCTGGCCAGGTGGTCGACGGCCGAGGGGCCGACACTGCCCGTGCGGAGCACGGCGACAGCCCGGTACGCCTCGCCCAGTGCGCCGCTCGGCGCCCGCCCGGGATCGGCGAGCTCGACGCCGACGAGCGCCGGCGTGGACTCCTGCTTGGGCGCCAGGAGCACGGCCGGATCGGCAGGGGTCCGGCGGATGCGGTGATCGGTCATCACCACGTGGACCACGTCGTCGGTCCGGCGCGCCTGCATGTGGCAGGTGACGCAGTCGCCCGGGTCGACTGACCGCAGAGCTTCCGGCAGGTCGGCCGCGGCCATGTCGCCCAGGGCGCAGGCGTCGGGCTGGTGGCAGCCGAGGCAGGCGGCGCGGTAGTGGGCCGCCCGCTCCGCGGGCGCGACCGTCCGATGAGGGTCGTGGCAGGTCAGGCAGTTGAGCTTGCCCTCGGACTTGATGAAGCAGGCGCTCTGCTCGAGCCGGTAGGGGTGATGGTTGATCTCGAAGCGCTCGGAGCGGTCGCGCCCTTGTTCGATCGGGTCGATGCGGACCCGGTAGTCGGCCAGGTTCTGCCCCGGCCGGAACGAGTAGTCGCTCCGGTCGAAGCGGCGGACCCCCGGCATGGCGACGGACGGCAGCATGTGGCACTCGTAGCAGACGTCGTTCCTGCGCTCCGGAGACAGACGGCCGGGGTTGACGATGGCTGCCCGGATGCGCTCCTCGTCGTCCTCACCGCCCTCGCTCGACAGGGCGAGGCGGGCGTGCTCGGCCCCCGGGCCGTGGCAGCGCTGGCAGCCGAGGCCTTCGGGCAGCTCGGCTGGGAATGTCTGGTACGGGCCGTAGAGGTCGCTCCCCGCCGGCACGTCGGGGTAGGCGTTGTGACAGAACATGCACTCGCGGCGGACCCGGCGGCCCACGCCCAGGTGGTCAGGCCGATCGAAGCCGGGCGCCATGCCCCAGCGCCGCTCCTGGGTGTACCAGGCGACCGGGAGCTGGTAGAGCTCGCCGCTGGGCGTGGAGTAGAGGTAGACCCGGGAGTGCTTGCCGGAGCCCATGATCCAGTCGATCGCCTGGTCGAGCTCGCCGGTCCGGTGCCCCTGGGCGTCGACGGTCCAGCGCCGGAAGGTCAGCCGGTCACCGTTCCTGACCATCTGGTAGTGGCGTCCGGACGGTGAGTGGACCCACGGGGCGGCGCCGAAGTCCTCGATGAAGCGGTCGGCGCGGGGCCGGTAGAAGGCGCGCGCCATGGCGACGGTGGACTGATACGAGTCGGCGATCTCGGCATGACAGAGCGCGCACGCGGCGTCGTCGACGTAGCCGGGGGCGGCGCCGGTGGTCACCGAGAACCCGAAGTCGGCCAGCGGATCGGTCGCCGGCTCGGCGGCCGGTCGAGCCGCGGCGGGCGACTCGCTCGTCGCGGGCGGCTCGTTCGCCGCCTGCAGCCCGGCGGTCGGCTGCATCGCGAAGAGCCCTGCGAGGCCGACCAGTGCGACCCGGAGGAACGGACCGAGCGGGGCGGAGCGGCCCGACCGTCCGGATCGATCCGAGTGGGGAGACTTCACCGCGGAGGGTCGCGGCGGGAAAGGGGAGAAGAGGGATCGCAGGCGCATCGGCGGTCCGGGTCACAAAGGCTCGAAAAAACGGAGCGGGCTCGAAGAGTGTACATCGTCCGCGCCCTGCCGAGATCTCCGAAGTCCTGCCTCGAACCGGAGGCTCTCCGGGCGGAGGCGTCGCCGTGAGCCCCCGATCTCAGGCCCGGATGGCGCACGGGTTCTCGAGGCAGAACGTCAGCTCCTCGAGATGGATCCGCAGGTCGACGTTCTTCACCGGGACCCCGTCGGCCTGGAGGATGCGGGCGGTGGAGAAGTTGATCACACCGCGGATGCCGGCGGCGACCAGGGCGTCGTGGGCCCGCTGCGCCTCGCCCGCCGGAACCGTCAGGACGCCGATCTCCGAGCGGGTGCTCCGGACCACCTCGGCCAGCTCGGCCACCGGCCGGACCACCAGACTCCCGACGTGGAGACCGGACTTGGCCGGGTCCCGGTCGACGCCGGCCACCACCTGGAACGGTCCCGAGTTGAAGCCGAAGAAGCCGGCGAGGGCGCTCCCCAGGTGGCCCATGCCGACGATCACCATGCGGTGGAGCCGGTCGAGGCCGAGCCGTGCGGAGAGGTGGTCGATCAGCGGCGGGATCTCGTAGCCGACGCCGCGGATGCCGAGCTCACCGAGCTGGGCCAGGTCTTTGCGGATCTGCGGCGCGGAGAGATGGAAGCGCCGGGCCAGCTCCTGGGAGGAGACCCGGGCGATTCCTTCGGAGTCGAGCGTCTCGAGACAGCGCAGGTAGAAGGAGATCCGGTTGAGCGACAGGGACGAGACGCTGGAGGCCCGTGCGGCCGAGCTCGTCGGCCGATCGGATCTCCCATGCGTTCCTCGTGGCACGATCTCTTCGAGGCCGCCCCGCGCCGCTCGGCCCTGTCAGACCGATCTCACCGGCAGGCGGGGCGGACCGCCTCCTCGTCGGTCAGAGGATGAGGGCCGGGAAGATCCCCAGCACCAGGACACCGAGGGCCGCCAGCACCACCGCGGCCTTGCCCCATCCGTCGATCGCCAGGGCCCGGGCCTCGCGGACCTCCGGCTTCATGTAGAGCGTGTAGACCACCTGCAGGTAGTAGTAGACACCCACGATCGAGGTCACGACGCCGACCAGGGCGAGCCAGGTCTGCCCGTGGCTCACCGCGTGGAGGAAGACCAGGTACTTGCCCAGGAAGCCGAGGGTCGGCGGGATGCCGCCCAGCGACAGCATGCAGATCGTCAGGCACAGGCCGAGCAGCGGGTAGCGGAACCCCCAGCCCGAGAGCTCGGAGATCAGGTGCGGCTCCCCGGGACGGTCGTAGAGCAGCGAAATGGCGGCGAAGGCGCCGGCATTCATCAGCGCGTAGGCGGCCAGGTACACCAGCACCGGGCGCCAGCTCCCGCCGCCGGCCGAAAGATCGAGGCTGGCCAGGGGGATCAGCAGGTAGCCCATGTGGCCGACGCCCGAGTAGGCGAGCATCCGCTTGATGTCCTTCTGCACCAGCGCCAGGAAGTTGCCGACCACCATGGAGAGGACGGCGAGGGTGGCGATGACCACCGACCAGTCGACGCCGAGCCCTCCGGGGAAGACGGTCGCCAGGACGCGGATCAGGACGAACGCGCTGGCCGCTTTCGGCGCGACCGACAGGAACGCCACGTAGGGGGACGGCGCGCCCTGGTAGGTGTCCGGCGCCCAGGCGTGGAACGGGGCGATCGACATCTTGAACCCGAAGCCGGCGATCAGCAGGATGACGCCGAACGCGCCGACCACCGGCGAGGCGACGCCGGCGCCGAACGCGTCGGCGACCTTCGGCAGGAAGGTGGTGCCGGTGGTGCCGAACAGCAGGGCGACGCCGTAGAGCACGAACGCGCTGGCGAAGGCACCCATCAGGAAGTACTTGAGCGCCGCCTCGGAGCCGACGACCACCTTGCGGTTGTAGGCCGCCAGGGCGTAGAGGCAGAGCGACAGCAGCTCGAGGGAGACGAAGATGGTCAGCAGCTCCACCGACCGGAGCATGAGCAGCATGCCGGTGGCGGCCCACAGCATCAGGGCGTGGTACTCGCCGCCGAGGATCCGCTCCCGGTGCAGGTAGCCCTGGGAGGCCAACAGCGCCAGCGACATGGAGGTCAGGACGATCAGCGAGCCGGCGATGGTCAGGCCGGACGATTCGATCAGGCCGCCGAAGCTCGGCCCGGCGGGCAGGGTCCAGACACGCCAGGCCGCGCAGGCCGCCGCCGCGACCGACAGGCCGGTGAAGGCCGACCGGACCTGGGGCAGGAATGCCTCGAGCAGCAGGATCACGGCTCCGGCCGCCGCCAGGAGGATCTCCGGGGCGATCGAGACGAGGTCGGCGTGGGTCATCGGGTCACCTCCCGGGCGATCTGCACGGGTGTCTCGTCATCGCGAGTGGGTGGAGTCGATGGAGTCGGCGTGTCCGGGGGCGCGCCCCGGTCGCTCAGCACCGGCTCGGCCGGCGGGATGAGCGTGGCGACGTCTGGCGCCGGCGCTTCGACCCGGGCCTGGAACTGGGTCAGGGTCGCTTCGAGGGCCGGACGGCTCGGCTCGAGGAACGTCGCCGGGGCGACGCCGATCCAGACCATGAAGACGGCGAGCGGCACCAGCGCCGCGATCTCGCGCAGCGACAGGTCGGTGATCGTCCGGTTCTCCTCCTTGGTCACCGGGCCCCAGATCGTCCGCGCGATCATCTTGAGCAGGTAGATGGCAGCCAGCACGACGCCGAAGGTGGCGGCGACGGCGGCCCATCCGAGGGTCTGGTACGAGCCGACCAGGATCAAGAACTCGCCGACGAAGCCGTTGAGCGCCGGCAGGCCGACCGAGGCCAGGGAGCTGAACACCAGGAAGAAGGCGAACCAGGGCATCGCCTTGGCCAGGCCGCCCAGGTCGTCGAACTTCTTCGTGTGGCGGCGCTCGTAGACCATGCCGACCAGGAGGAAGAGGGCGCCGGTCGACAGGCCGTGGTTGACCATCTGGACCAGCGCGCCCTGCCAGGCGACCAGGTTGACCGCCAGCAGCCCGAGCATGACGAAGCCGAGGTGGGCGACGGAGGAGTAGGCGACCAGCTTCTTCATGTCCTCCTGGACCCAGGCGACCAGCGCGCCGTAGAGCACCCCGATCACCGCCAGGGCGACCAGCAGCGGCTGGGCCTTGATCGCGGCGTGGGGGAAGAGCGGCAGGGCGAAGCGAAGGAAGCCGTAGGTGCCGAGCTTCAGCAGCACGCCGGCCAGCAGCACCGAGCCGCCGGTGGGCGCCTCGACGTGGGCGTCGGGCAGCCAGGTGTGGAGCGGCACCATCGGCACCTTGATGGCGAACGCCAGGGCGAAGGCGGCGAACAGCCAGACCTGGAACGGCACCGGCAGGTCGAGGCGCAGCAGGTCGGTGTAGGCGAAGCTCCAGGTGCCCGCGACCTGGAAGTAGGTCCAGGCGAGGGTCAGCATGGCGACCAGCATCAGCAGGCTGCCGACCATGGTGTAGAGGAAGAACTTCACCGCCGCGTAGATCCGGCGCTCTCCGCCCCAGATGCCGATGATCAGGTACATCGGCACCAGCGACAGCTCGAAGAAGACGTAGAAGACGAACAGGTCGAAGGCCAGGAAGCTGCCCAGCACGCCGGTGGTCAGGACCAGCAGCGAGATGGCGTAGGCCCGCCAGTTGGCGGTGATCCCCTTCCAGGTGCCGAGCACGACGACCGGCAGCAGCAGGGCGGTCAGCAGCACCAGCGGCATGGAGATGCCGTCGGCCACCAGCCGGTAGGCGATGCCGTAGTCGGCCAGCCAGTGGAACACCGGGTCCGCCGTGGTCGTGAAGTGGCCGCCGACCAGGTTGGTCGCCGCGTACTCGACGGCGAACGCCAGCTCGATCAGGCCCACCGCCATCGTGTAGAGCTTGACGGGCCTGTCCGCGTCTCGGCGGAAGAAGAACAGAGGCAGCGCGGCCAGGGTCGGGAACAGGACCAGGCGCGTCAGCGTGTTGCCGATCAGGATCTCGAGGAAGGTATCCATCACAGAAGCACCCACGTGAGGAGGACGATGATTCCGATGAAGAAGTAGAGGGCGTAGTTGCGGACGTTGCCGGTGGTGGTCACGACTCCGACGTCACCGGTCACTCTGGCCAGCCACGCGCCGAGGTGGATCGAGCCGTCGATCAGCTTGCCGTCCACCCCCTTCCAGAAGACCCGCGAGATCCAGCGAAGCGGGCGAACGATCACGGCGTCGTAGATCTCGTCGACGTAGTACTTGTGGAACAGGAGCTTGTGGACGCCCGGGAAGCGCCGGGCCATGGCCTCGCCCTTGGCCAGCCCCGCCGTGCCGCCGTAGAAGCTCCGGGCGATCAGGATGCCGGTGATGGCGACCACCACCGATAGGACCATGAAGCCGATCTCGGTGCCCATGGAGACTTCGTGGGGGGCGACGGCGTGGACCTCGGCGTAGACCGGCTCCAGGAAGTGGTGGATCCAGTTGACGCTCCCTTCCGCGCCGAACAGCTCGCCCAGCGCCGCCGGGATGCCGAAGAAGCCGGCCAGGGCCGCGCCGACCGCCAGGATCGCCAGCGGCACCGTCATCACCGCCGGCGACTCGTGCAGGTGGTGCTCCTGCTCCTCCGTGCCGCGGAAGCTGCCGTGGAACGTCAGGTAGACCGCGCGGAACATGTAGCAGGCGGTCAGCCCGGCGGTGAACAGTCCGACGCCGTACAGCAGCCAGCGCCCCTGGGTCGAGGCCGCTGCCAGGATCTCGTCCTTGGAGAAGAAGCCGGCGAGCGGCGGAATGCCCGAGATCGCCAGGGTCGCGATCAGGAACGTCCAGTAGGTCACCGGCAGCGCCTTCTTGAGACCGCCCATCTTGCGCATGTCCTGCTCGCCGCCCATGGCGTGGATCACCGAGCCGGAGCCGAGGAACAGGAGCGCCTTGAAGAAGGCGTGGGTGGCGACGTGGAAGATCGCCGCGGTGTACGCACCGAGGCCCGCGGCCAGGAACATGTAGCCGAGCTGGGAGACGGTGGAGTAGGCGAGGACCTTCTTGATGTCGGTCTGGGCCAGGCCGATGGTGGCGGCGAACAGGGCGGTCAGGGCGCCGATGCCGGCGACCAGGAGCGACACCCCCGGCGCGAGCTGGAAGATGGCGTTCGAGCGCGCGACCATGTAGACGCCCGCCGTCACCATGGTGGCGGCGTGGATCAGGGCGGAGACCGGCGTCGGGCCGGCCATGGCGTCGGGCAGCCAGACGAACAGCGGGATCTGGGCGCTCTTGCCGACCGCGCCGATGAACAGGCACAGCGCCACGAAGCTGGCGAACGACAGGCCGAGGTGGTAGTCGATCCCCATCATCGACGGGTTCGCTTCGATGGCGTGGAAGATCGACTGGTAGTCGAGGGTGTTGAACACGCCCAGCAGGGAGAACAGGCCGACCAGGAAGGCGAAGTCGCCGATCCGGTTGACGATGAACGCCTTCTTGCCGGCGAACGGCGGGAACTCCTGGTCGTAGTAGAAGCCGATCAGAAGGTAGGAGCAGAGCCCCACGCCCTCCCAGCCGACGAACGTGATCAGGTAGTTCGAGCCCAGGACCAGCAGCAGCATCGCCCCCATGAACAGGTTCAGGTAGACGAAGTAGCGCTGGTAGCCCTTCTCGTGGGCCATGTAGCCCACGGAGTAGACGTGGATCAGGAAGCCGACGAAGGTGACGACGAAGGTCATCACGCACGACAGCGGGTCGAGCATGAAGCCGACGTCGATCTTCAGCGGACCGACCGTCCACGGGTAGAGGGTCTGGACGAACGCCTCCGGGTAGCCGGCGGAGCCGACGTACTGCCAGATCGCCCACAGGGCGACGGCGAGGCTCGCGAACGGGGCCCCGAGGGCGACCGCGGTGGTCGCGTTCTTCGACGCCCGCGGCCCGAGCAGCCCGTTCAGGGCGGCTCCGGCGAAGGGCAGGATCGGTATCAGCCAGATCATTTCCATGGCGTCACCAGCGCATCAGGTTGATCCGGTCGACGTCGATGGTCCGCCGATGCCGGTAAAGGGCGATGAACAGCGCGAGCCCGACCGCCGCCTCGGCCGCGGCGACCGCCAGCACGAACAGGACGATGATCTGCCCCGTGCGGTCGGCGAGCAGCCGGGAGAAGGCGATGAGGGTCAGGTTGACCGAGTTCAGCATCAGCTCGATCGACAGGAAGATCGTGATGCCGTTGCGCCGGGTCAGGGCACCGGCCGTGCCGATGGCGAACATCGACGCGGCGAGGATCAGGTACCAGGAGACGGGGACCGTCATCGGGACACCTCCGTTCCGCCCGCTGTCGTCCCCGCCGTTCCACCCGTGCCGGCAGGCTCGGGCGAGGCGGCGTCGTGGCGGTTGGCGTCCATGGCCGCGGCGACCGCTCCCTCCGGGCGCTTGGCCAGGACGTAGGCGGCGATCACCGCCACCAGCAGCAGCAGGCCGATGATCTCGAACGGCAGCAGGAAGCGGTCGAAGAGCTCGGCGGCGAACGCGGTCAGGGAGACGAAGTCTTCCCGGAGCGGTCCGACAGCGGCGCCGGCCGCCGAGCGCCAGACAGCGAAGCCGACGGTGGCGACGAAGGCGACCGCGCCGGCGATGGCGAACACCCGCTGAAGCAGGCCACCGCCCTCCGAGCGCGCCTCGCGCTGGAGGTTGAGCAGCATGACCACGAACAGGAAGAGGACCACGATCGCCCCGGTGTAGACCAGCACCTGGAGGACGCCGACGAACGGCGCCCCGAGCAGCAGGAAGAGCACACCGGTGGAGAACAGGGTCACGACCAGGCTCAGCGTCGACTTGACCGGGTCGCGGTGGGTGACCACCACCAGGGCCGAGACGACGGCGAGCGCCGAGAACAGGAGGAAGGTCGCGAGCTCCATCACATCCACCCCGCGAGGCTCGCCGTAGCGACCCAGATCAGGTTGATGATGGCCAGCGGCAGCAGCCCCTTCCAGCCGATCGCCATGAGCTGGTCATAGCGGAAGCGGGGGAAGCTCCAGCGGACCCAGACGAAGAAGAACAGGAACGCGCCGACCTTGGCCAGGAGCACGGCGGCACCGAGGACCACCCCGAGAATGCCCATGGCGGCGAGGTCGACCCCCGGCAGGTGCCAGCCGCCGAGGTAGAGCGTCACCGCCAGGGCCGAGAGCACCGTCATGGCGGCGTACTCGGCCATGAAGAAGCAGGCGAAGCGCATGGCGCTGTACTCGGTGTGGTACCCGGCGACCAGCTCCGACTCCGCCTCCGGCAGGTCGAAGGGCAGCCGGTTGGTCTCGGCGAAGGCGGCGATCAGGAAGACCACGAAGCCGATGATCTGAGGGATGATGTTCCACACCCCGTCGATCTGGTACTCGACCACCCGGTCCAGGCGGAAGGAGCCGACCGGCAGCAGCACGGCGACCACCGCCAGGGTCAGCGCCAGCTCGTAGCTGATCATCTGCGCCGAGGCACGGATCGAGCCGAGCAGCGAGTACTTGTTGTTCGAGGCGTAGCCGGCGATCACCAGGGAGTAGACCCCGAGGCTCGCCAGCGCCAGGAACAGCAGCACTCCGGTCTCCGCCGGCGCCACCATCATCGGCACCTCGACTCCGCCGATCGAAATGGTCGGCCCCAGGGGGATGACCACGAACGTCGAGAAGGCCGGGATCAGGGCCAGGACCGGCGCCAGCAGGTAGAGCAGGCGGTCGGCCTCGGACGGCATGATGTCTTCCTTGAAGATGAACTTCCCGGCGTCGGCCAGTGGCTGAATGAGGCCGAAGGGCCCCAGCCGGTTCGGTCCGGGCCGGTCCTGCATCATCGCGCCACCCCGGCGCTCCACCCACACCATCACCGGAATGACGGTGAGCAGGACGATCAGGAAGGCGCCGAATTTGACGAGCATGGCAATTGTCTGCACGCTCACGGACGGCTCCTCTTCTTCGTATTCATAGGTTGGTTCGGGCTGGGCTCAGGGGTTCAGGCGAGGGAGGGGCGCCGCCGCCGTCCGGTCCGTTCTTGGCCGAGCCTCACTGGGCGTCCTCGGTCTCTTGGGCCGGGGCGAGCACGGCGCCTTCGGCCGGAAGGCGGTCGAACGCCAGGCCGGCGAAGGGCGCTCGGTCGCCGGCCAGGCGGTCGAACACGTCGGCGGTGGTGACCTCGTCGTCCCAGGCGTCGCCGAAGCGGCGGAGGAGCTCGGCGAGCACCTCGACGCCGGGGCGCGCCTGGCCCGGAGCGGGGAAGGCGCGCTCGAAGCGCTGGAGGCGGTGGTCGACGTTGACGAAGGTGCCTTCGGACTCCGCATGGGTCGCGAGCGGCAGGGCGACGTCGGCGGCCTCGGCGAGCGGCGTGTCCGCCCAGCCGAAGACGACCAGGGTCTCCGCCTGGCGCAGGCGCGCGACCGTCGCCGGATCGTGGGCGCCCTCGCCGAAGTCGCTGTCGGCGACGACGAGGACCGAGCACTTGGCGGCCGCGGCGCCCTCGAGCAGGTCGTGGGCGGTGAAGCCGCCTTCGCGGGCCGCGAGGCCGGCCAGCTCGGCGCCGCGCCGGTTCGGTCCGGCCTCGGTGCCCGAGATCGGGCCGGACGGCCGGGGGATCGAGTGCTCCTCCCCCTGGTCGACCCAGACCGCGCGATGGGGCGAGCCCACGTGGTCGGCGATCAGGCCGAGCAGGTAGGCCTCCTCGGTCGAGCGATGGGCGGAGCCGAGGAACGCCAGGGCGCCATCGGAGCTCCGGGAGGTCAGGGCGCGGTAGGCCGCGTCGAGGGCCTCCTTCCAGGAGACGTTGGCCATCGCATCGCCGCTGCCGTTGCCCTTGCGCAGGCGCGGGCTGGCGAGGCGGGGCAACTGGTGGTAGCGCTCGTAGCTGCCCCGGCCGAAGTCGCAGATCCAGTGGTCGTTGACCGCCTCGTTGAGCCGCGGCTTGTAGCGCCGGATCTTGCCGCCTCGGTGCTCGATGGTGATGTTGCAGCCGACCTCGCAGCCGGTGCACAGAGACGGCTTCTTGTCCAGGTTCCAGACCCGCTCGGCGAACCGGAAGCGGGTCGAGGTCAGGGCGCCGACCGGGCAGATGTCGACGACGTTCGCCGACAGCGGGTCGTCGAGCTCCTGGCCCGGGAAGGTGCCGATCTCGGTGCGGGCGCCGCGGTTGAAGAAGCCGAGGGAGCCGGTGCCCGCGATCTCGCGGGTGAAGCGCACGCAGCGCGTGCACTGGATGCACCGGTTCATGTTCAGCAGCACGCTGGGGCCGAGCGGGATGCGCTCGCGGCCCGGGTAGGTGCGCTTCTCCTCGTAGCGGAACCGGGAGAAGGACTGCCCGTGCTTGAAGGCGTAGTCCTGCAGCCCGCACTCGCCCGCCTGGTCGCAGATCGAGCAGTCCAGCGGGTGGTTGATGAGGAGGAACTCCATCATCGCGCGCTGGGCCTCTTCGACCTCGGGCACGTCGGTCCGGATCTCCATGCCGTCCTTCTGGACGGTCACCGAGCAGCCGGCCTGGAGCTTGGGGTGCCCGTCGACCTGGACGAGGCACATCCGGCACTGTCCGACCACCGAGAGCCGCGGGTGGTAGCAGTAGTGGGGAACCTGTACCCCCACCTGCTTCGCGGCTTCGATGACGTTGGTACCAGCCTCGACCTCGACGGTGCGGCCGTTGATGGTGACGGTCGGCATCGCTCTGGAGCTTCCCTTTCTCAGGTGGACGGGGAGAAGTAGCGCCGGTGCTCGTACGGACAGCCACCGTGCTCGATGTGCTTCTCGATCTCGTCGGTGAAGTTGGCCACCAGCGAACGGACCGGGCCGGCGGCGGCATCGCCCAGGGCGCACAGGGAGTTGCCCGCGATCATCTCGCAGATCTCCCCGAGGACCTGGATGTCGGCGGCGCTCCCCCCACCGCTCTCGAGGCGCTTCAAGAGCAGGTTCATCCAGTTGGTGCCTTCACGGCAGGGGGTGCACTGACCGCACGACTCGTGATTGAAGAACTTGGCCAGGCGCAGGGTCGCCCGCACCAGGCAGACCGACTCGTCCATGACCATGACCGCGGCCGAGCCGAGCATGCTGCCCGCCTTGGCCACCTGGTCGAAGTCGAGCGGCAGGTCGCGGTGCTGGACGCCGAGGATCGCGGCCGAGGCGCCGCCCGGGATGAACGCCTTGAGCGGCTTGCCGCCGAGCATCCCGCCGGCGCTCTCGAGCAGGGTCGAGAACGGCACGCCGATCGGATGCTCGTAGGTGCCGGGGCGCTCGACGTGGCCGGAGATGGCGTAGAGCTTCGGGCCGGTGTTGCGCTCGTCGGTGCCGATGCCCTTGAACCACTCCGGGCCGCGCTCGAGGATGTGCGGCACGCAGCACAAGGTCTCGACGTTGTTGATCACGGTCGGCGCGCCGAAGGCGCCGATGATGGCGGGGAAGGGCGGCTTGACCCGCGGCTGGCCGCGCTTGCCCTCGAGCGACTCGAGCAGGCCGGTCTCCTCGCCGCAGATGTAGGCCCCGGCGCCCCGGTGCACGTACATGTCGTGGCGGAAGGCGCGCTCGGTGTCGCCCAGGACGTTGGCGCCGAGGACGCCGGCGTCGTAGGCGTCGCGGATCGCCGCCTCCAGGATGTCGGCCGCCTCGGTGTACTCGCCGCGGATGTAGATGTAGGTGGTCCCGGCGCCGACGGCGTAGCCGGCGATGGCACAGCCCTCGATGAGCTGGTGGGGGTCGTGCTCCATCAGCAGCCGGTCCTTGAAGGTGCCCGGCTCGGACTCGTCGGCGTTGCAGACGATGTACTTCGGCTTGTCCGACCCCTTGGGGATGAAGCTCCACTTCATGCCGCACGGGAACCCGGCGCCGCCGCGGCCGCGCAGCCCCGAGGCCTTGACCGCCTCGATGACCTCCTCGGGCTCCATGGTCAGGGCCTTGGCGAGCCCGGCGTAGCCGCCGCGCTTCTTGTAGCCCGCGACCTCGCGGACCTCCGGATGGCCGACGTTGCGAGAGGACCGGCTCGAAGGCAGCCATTACTCGAGCCCCTCGAGGATCTGCCGGACCCGCTCCGGGGTCAGGTTCTCCTCGTAGTCGTTGTCGAGCATCATCATCGGCGCCGTGTCGCAGGAGCCGAGGCACTCGAAGTGGGTGAACGAGCACTTGCCGTCCGGCGTGATCTCGTCCTCCTCGACCCCCAGCTCCTCGCGCAGCACCTCCATGATCTCCTCGGCGCCGCGGAGCTGGCAGGGCAGGTTGGTGCACACGCGCAGGCGGTGGCGCCCGACCGGCCGCTGGTGGAACAGGTCGTAGAAGCTGACCACGCCGTAGACCTCGGGGGTCGGGATGCCGAGCTCGTTCGAGACGGCGCGGATCGCCTCCTCGGGCAGCCAGCCGCCCCAGACCTCCTGGGCGATGTGGAGTGCCGGGATGAGCGCCGCCTTGGTGCCCTCGGGGTAACGGCTCTTGATCTCGTCGAGCCGGGCGCGGGCTTCGGCGGGGAAGCGCGGCTCCGGCGCGGAGGCCGCGGCGTCCGGCTCGGGCGCTTCGCGCGGGGTGTCGGTCGGGTCGCTCATGGCTGACCTCCTCGTCGGCTCACCGGGCCCTTGGCGACCAGGTGGCTGCGGGCGCCGAGGTCGAGGCCGCCCTTGCGCCAGATGTAGACGTAGCCGACCAGAATGAGGGCGATGAACACCAGGATCGCCCCGAAGAGCGCCCAGCCGCCCGCGCGCATCACCAGCGCCCACGGGTAGAGGAAGGCCGCCTCCAGGTCGAAGACGATGAAGTCGATCGCGATCAGGAAGAAGAGGATCGAGATCCGCTTGTGCGACTGATCGAGCAGTGGCATGCCGGACTCGTACGGCGTCACCTCGGTGCGGCCGGAGAGAATCTTGCTCCGGGCGGCGAGATACGAGACCCCCAGCATCGCGAGACCGATCAGGATGGCGATCCCCAGCGCTAGGAGGACCGGTAGGTAGCTCTCGGGCAAGGCTGTTCGTCCCTCCGGGGGCCGCGCGCGAGGCCGGCGGCCCGGCGTCGTTGGCACGGACGGTTCATGACCTGCTCTGGCTCATGCAGCGTCCGGGCGTGTTCGTCTCGGTCGTTCCGGTATGTCCGTCGGGGGGCGAAGGCCCTGGGAGCGCGACCGGAACCGCGAACTGACCGGACCGTCCCGGGGCCCGTACGTGCGAACGCGGCCCGGCCCCCGCATGCTGGGAGAGCCGTATGGCCGCGACCCGTCGGACCTGTGAAGGATGTCACAAGGCCCCAGGGCTGACAACCGCCCCTTGGGGGAGGCTCGGGCCACCCGGGCGCCGATCGAAGGTATGCTTGCGCGCCGTGAGCATGCCGCGTCAGGACGTCGTCGGGGTGATCCCCGCCTACCAGTGCGCCGCGACCGTGGGCGAGGTCGTCGAGGGGACGCTACGCCACCTCGGACGGGTGATCGTGGTCGACGACGGCTCGACCGATGCGAGCGGCCGGGTGGCCCGCGAGGCCGGGGCCGAGGTGCTCCGCCACGACCGCAACCGGGGCAAGGGCGCGGCGCTACGCACCGCCTTCGCCCACCTGTTCGACGAGCGCCGGCGCGGTGCCGGCCCGGACCTCGCCGCGGTCGCGCTGCTCGACGGCGACGGCCAGCACGATCCGGACGACCTGACCGGGATGCTGGCGGCCTGGGACTCGGGCGCGTGGGACCTGATCGTCGGCGGTCGCCTGAAGGAGCGGGCGCTGATCCCGCCGCACCGCTACTGGACCAACACCATCGGCACCAAGCTGCTGTCGATCATCACCGGCGTCAAGCTCGGCGACAGCCAGTCCGGGTACCGGCTCGTGGACGTCGGGCTACTCGAACGGATGGATCTGCGCTCGCGCGGCTACGCCATCGAGTCGGAGATGCTGATCAAGGCGGCGCGCCGCAAGGCCCGGATCGGAGAGGTCGTGATCCGGACGATCTACCACGACCGCGTGCCGTCTTTCTACCGCCCCCTGCGCGACACCGTCGCCATCACCCTCGCGTCGATCTACCACCGGCTCTCGGCCCGGGGCTGAGCGGCGTCCCTACTCCCAGAGCGCGCGGAAGCAGAACCACTGGTTGGGGCACCGGCGGATGGCCCAGGAGATCTCCTCGGTGAGCCGGCGGGTGATCCGGACCAGGTCGGCGGTCGGATCGTCGCTCGGGTCGGGGTCGATCGGCGGACGGATGACCACGCGGTAGCGCCGCCGCCCTTCGCGGAAGCAGAAGACGGGCACCGCGAGGCAGCCGGCTGCGCGGGCGAGGGCCGCCGGGCCGACCGGCAGGCGCAGGGGGCGGCCGAGGAGCTCGGCGTCGGCGGTGCGGCCGGTGGTCGCCGCCCGGTCGCCCTGGAGCCCGACGATCTCGCCCCGTCTGAGGGCCGAGAGCAGGACCGCTCCCAGGGCTGGGTTGTCGCGCGAGAAGTGGGTGGTGAAGTGCTGGGAGGTCCGCTCCCGGTAGAGGGTCTCGATGAACTCCTGGGCTTCCGGGTCCATCTCCTGCTCGCGGACGACGTGGACCGGGCGCCGTTCGGTGGTTCGCGGCAGGTAGGAACCCACGTCCCAGGCCCCCACGTGGGCGGTCACCAGGATCAGCCCCCGGTCCATCACCTCGCTCGCCGGCCAGTGCTCCAGACCGTCGGCCTCGACCTCGAAGCTCCGGTCGGTCGACAGGCGCTCGTAGCGCTCGGAGTTGCACCAGGCGTGGTTCCACATCGTGCGCCAGATCCGGAGCTGGCGCTGCCACCAGCCACACGGGCCCAGGACCGCCTCCAGGTTGGACGCGATCGCCTGCCGGATGCGCCGCAGGCTGACGAAGAAGAAGCTGGTGAAGAGGAGGATGACCGGCCCCACGGCCCAACTGGGCAAGATCCGCATACCCCACTGGTGGAAGCGGTACCAGAAGACGCCGGTGACGTGGT
Source organism: uncultured Acidobacteriota bacterium (assembly GCA_963843755.1). Taxonomy (GTDB): domain Bacteria; phylum Acidobacteriota; class Thermoanaerobaculia; order Multivoradales; family DATKCC01; genus CAWJLS01. Next base: position 158,764 of record CAWJLS010000001.1, on the reverse strand, counting down.
ACTTGCCGAGGATGCGGCGGGCGAGCCCGGCCTCGGGCGCCTGAGAAGCCTCCCGCTCGACGGCGCCGACGCCGTTGCGGAGCGGCGCGGCGGTGCCGGTACCGTCACCGATCACGGGGCGGCCTCCGCGTCGGAGGACCGGGCGTCCCGGGTCGCCGGCGCCTGGAGGACCAGCCAGGCGGCGGTGCCGCCGGAGGAGACCGTCTGGATCAGGATGCGGGGCGGGCCCGGCGCGCGGCCGGGGCGGGCGGTCGCGGAGGCGGGGTCGGGCAGGGGACCGCCGCCGTGGGGGACGACGCCGAGCTCCGGGTCGGCCTCGGAGAAGCCGGGGGACGGGGCGAGGGCGAGAGTGTCCCAGCCGCCCTCGGCCAGCAGCACCGAGGTGGCGAGGAGGCCGCCGCCGAGCATGCCGAGGGTGCCGCGGGGGGCGACGATCGGCGGCAGCTCCGTGGCACCGGCGCTCTCCCAGGCGGTCCGCAGGGTCAGGGCCTCCATGCGGTCGCCGTCCCGTGCGCCGGTCGCGCCGGAGACCACCAGGTCGACGTCACCGGGTGCCAGGCCGAGGCGGTCCAGGACCCGGGCCAGGGCGCGGCCGAGACCCTGGTGGCCGCTGCCCCAGCCGCAGCGGGGCGCCGTCGGGTCGAACGCCTCGCCGCCGCCGAGGATCCGCGCATGAGGGCTCGTGCCGCGGGCGTCCGGACCGTCAGCCTCCTCCAGCAGGACCAAGGCCGCGCCCTCGGCGGTGAGGAAGCCGTCCCGGTGCCGGTCGAACGGGCGGGCGACGGGCGGCGTGTCGCCGTCGCCGCGGGCCAGGGTGCCGAACCGGTCGAACAGCGCCTGGAGCAAGGGCACCATCTCGTCGGCGACGCCGGCGAACATGAAGCGGCTCCGGCCGGCGACGATCTCGGCGGCGGCGCGGCGCACCGCGATCAGCGTGCCGGCCTCGCGCTGAGCGATCGTCAGGTTGGCTCCCCGGGCGCCGGTCAGGCGGGCGACCTGCGCCGCCGGGGCGTTGGCCACCGACTCGGCGAACAGGAACGGCGAGGCGGTCTCGGGGCCGCCGCCAAGGATCTGGGAGAGCAACTCCTCGGTCACGGCGGCGGGCCCGAAAGCGGTCGACAGCACGACCCCGAGCTGGTCGAGACCGCCCGTCGGCACGGAGAAGCCGGCGTCCTCCAGGGCGATCCGGGCGGCGGCGACGGCGAACCGGGACGGGCGGCTCATGCGTCGGCCCTCCCGCGGCGGCACCCAGGGGGCGAGCCGGGCCGGATCGAGCAGCCCGGACCAGCGCACCGCGGGGTCCAGGGCGAGGGCCGAAGCGTCGGCGGAGACGGACGCCGTCTCGGCGAGGAACGGCCCGTGCGCGGTCAGCTCGGTGAGCGGCGCCACGCCGGTGGCGAGCGCCCGGAGGAGATCCTCCCGGGTGGCTCCCCAGGGGCCGACGGCGCCGAGCCCCGAAATGACGATCGGGCGGCTCACGCGGGCTTCTCCTCGTCGTGTCCTCCGGCTGGCACCGTCCCGGGGCGCCGGGGGGCGGCCTCGAACACCGCCGCCGCGTTGGCGCCGCCGAAGCCGAAGCTGGTGGAGATCGCCAGGTGCGCGGCGCCGGAGGCGGGCAGGGGGAGCGGCTTCTCGCGCACCAGGGCGGCAGGGGTCTCGGGGTCGATCGGTCCACTGCCGGGGGTCGGGTGGACCTCGCCGGCCTCCAGGCAGAGCACGGTGGCGACCGCCTCGAGGGCGCCCGAGGAGCCGAGCAGGTGGCCGATCGACGCCTTGGTCGCAGTCAGGGGGATCTCGCCGGCCCGGTCGCCGAAGACTTGGGAAAAACCGAGCCACTCGGAGGCGTCGTTGAGCGGCGTGCCGGTGCCGTGGGCGTTGAGGAAGGTGATCTCGTCCGGCGCGGCACCGGCGTCCGCCAGGGCGCGCCCGGTGGCCAAGGCGGCTCCCAGGCCGTCCGGCCGGGGGGCGGTCATGTGGTAGGCGTCGCACGAGTTGCCGACCCCGCGCAGGACCGCTCGGGCCGGCGACCGGCTGGCCGCGACCGGGTCTCGGAGGAGCCGGTCGAGCACCCGGTCGAGCGGCTCGATCACCAGGACGCCGGCGCCTTCGCCCAGCGACATGCCCGCCCGCTCGCCCTGGAACGGCCGGCAGGCTTGCGGGTCGACCACCCGCAGGGCGTTGAACCCGGAGTAGGTCAGCCGGCAGAGAGAGTCGGCGCCGCCGGCCAGCGCCACCTCCACCTCGCCGGCGCGCAGGGCGTCGAGGGCGAGGCCGAGGGCCTGGGTGCCGGAGGCGCAGGCGGAGGAGACCGTGACGACCGGCCCGGTCAGGCCGAGCAGGCGGGCGACGGCCGCGGCCGGGTTGTCGAGCGGCTGGGCGGTGAGCAGGGCGAGGGCGTCTCCCGCCTGCTGACCGAGCCGCGAGCCCCTTTCCGAGTCCGGCCCCAGAGAGCCCCGGAGCAGCAGGTCGAGCACCTCTTCGGTCTCGAACATGCCGGCCGTGCTGCCGCCGAAGAAGACGCCCGTGGCATCCTGGGGGAGCGGGGCCGCGCCGTCCAGCGCCTCGCGCGCCGCGGCGACGGCGAAGCGGTCGGCCAGCGACAGCGTGTCCCACCAGGGGACGTCGGCGCCCAGTCCGGCGGGAGCGGGCGGGACCTGGGCGGCCACCCGGGTGCGCTGCTCCGCGGCCGGGAAGCGGTCGAGAGGGCCGATGGCGGTGCGGCCGGAACGGAGGCCCTGCCAGAGCGGGGCCACACCCCATCCCCACGCGCTCACCGCGCCGAGGCCGGTGACGACGAACGGTCCGGAGGCCGCGGTCACGACTCCTCCGAACCGTGCCCGGACTGCGCGTCCGACCTGTGCGAGAACCCGTTCCAGGAATGGAGCCGCGGCGCCACCTCGATGAAACGTTGCGCGTGGACCATGAGGAAGAACAGCTCGAGCCGCAGCCGCATGGTGAGCGACGGGCGGGCGTTGCCCGCGAGCACGGTCACCACCGCCTTGGAGAGGCCCAAGGGGTCGCCGGGCCGGAGCAGCAGGTCGCGGAACTCCGGCCGGTAGAACCCGGTGACGTAGCGGCGGAAGAACCGGTAGGCCCGGCGCTGGGAGCGGTCGTAGGCGGCGAAGGCCTTCGGGCGGGTGCCGTCGCGCAGCCCCCGATGGACCGCCTCCGCCGCGTCGATCCCCCCTTCGAGGGCGAGCAGCACGCCGGTGGAGAAGACCGGGTCGAGAAACGAGCCCGCGTCGCCCGCCAGCAGCCAGCGGTCGCCGGCGTAGGCGCGGGTGGAGTAGGAGTAGTCGCCCTCGATGCGCACCTCGGACACCCGCCGGGCGCCGGCCAGCAGCGGGCGGGTCACCGGAATCTCCTCGAGCAGGATCTCGAGGCAGCGATCCGGCGACTCGGTGGGGAGCTGGGCGTGGCGCTCCCGCGGCACGACGACGCCGACGCTGGTCCGGCGGTCGTCCAGGGGGATCATCCAGGCCCAGCCGCCCGACGCGAGCGAGATCAGCCGCACGTCGCCGGCACACTCCGCCGGCGGCGGCTCGACGTCCTCGTACCAGGCGTGGACGCCGACGTGGCGCAGCTCCGGATCGAAGCTCCGGAGCTTGAGGCGCTTGGCGAGGAAGCCGTCGCGTCCGGAGGCGTCGATCACGGTCCGCGCCCGGACGATCCGCTCGCCGGAGCCTTCGGATCGTACGGTCAGCGCCACCTCGTGATCGTCGATCGTGAAACCGACCGCGCGGGTGCCCTCGCAGACCTCCGCGCCGCAGTCGGCCGCGTGCTCGAGCAGCAGCTGGTCGAAGCGGTGGCGGGGCACCTCCCAGGTCGTGGTGCGCTCGACGCCGTCCGCCTCGGAGAAGTCGGCGTAGCTCTGGTGCTCGCCGTCGCCGGCCAGCAGGATCGCCCCGCGCTTGAGCGGGAAGCCCGCGGCGGCGATCTTCTCCAGCACTCCGAGCCGCTCGAGGTGGCGGTTGGTCTCCGGAATCAGGGACTCGCCGATGTGGAACCGGGGGAAGCGCTCGCGCTCGGCGACGAGCACGCGGCGATCGTGGCGGGCGAGATGGGCAGCGGCGGCGGCGCCTGCCGGGCCCCCACCGATCACGACGGCATCGTAGGGCGGTGCCGGGGGTCGGGATGCAACGGTCATGGTCGCTGTCTGTGCTCGCTCGGGGTGGCTCCGGGATGGTCGGATCGCGAGGGACCGATCGCGAGGAACAGGGGTCTGTTCGCTATAATCCAGCGCCGGTCTCGATCCCGGAACTGTGCGGAAGTATACAGGAGACGGCCCGGGCGCAGGGGCCGCAGGAGACCTCTGGAAGAGCTGACCGGGCGTTCGCGCCGGTCGATCGAGCCGAGAGCGAGCACCGTGCACCACGTAGAGCCTTCGACGATGTCCCGCGACCCGATCCTCGACGCCTTCGATCACCTGGCGCGCCGGCGGCCCCAGAGGCCGCTGGTGGCCTCCCCCTCGGAGCGTGCCACCGTCGGCGACGTCGACCACCTCGCCCGGCGGCTCGAAGCGCGCCTCGCCGCCGAGCCGCAGCTCGTTCCCGGCACGCCCGTGGCGTTTTCGGTGCGCGACGGCGTCGCCTTCCTCGCCTCGTTCCTCGCCACCCGCCGGCGCGGCCTGGTGCCGGTGCTGCTCGACTGGCGTGCCCCCTCGCCGGAGCGCGGGCGGATCGTCGACGAGCTCGGCTGCCGGTGGCTGCTGCTGTGCGAGACCTCCTGGCCGCGCGATGCGGAGGCCTGGCGCCTGGAGGCGAGCGGCAGCGGCGACACCTCGTGCGGAGCGGTCGAACCGGTCGTCCTGCCGCCCGACGTGGCGGCGGTCAAGCTGAGCTCGGGGTCGTCCGGACGGCCGCGGGGGATCGTCACGCCGGCCGCCGCCCTCCACGGCGACGACGCACAGCTCGCCCGGTCCATGGGCCTGGCGGCGGACGAGCGCATCCTGACCTCGATCCCCATGTCCCACTCCTACGGCCTGGCGAGCATCGCGCTGCCGGCGCTGGTGCGGGGCTCGCTGGTGGTGCTGGCGGACGAGGGGAGCGGCCCGTTCGGCACCCTGGTGGCCGGCCGCGCGTTGGACGCCACCTTCTTCCCGACCGTGCCGGCCTTCCTGGGGGCGCTGGTCCGGGCGCCGGCGCCGCCCCGCCTGCCGGAGAGCCTGCGGCTGGTGATCACCGCCGGCGCGCCGCTGCCGCCGGAGACCGCGGTCGGCTTCCGGCGTGCCTACGGCTTCCCGGTCCGGGTCTTCTACGGCTCCAGCGAGACCGGCGGCATCTGCTTCGACCGCGAAGGGAGCGCCGGGGAGCGCGGCACGGTGGGCGAGCCGATCGACGGCGTGCGGATCGAGCTGGCGCCGATCGAAGGGGGCGCCGCGGGCGAGCACGGCGCGGCCGACGCGGCCGACGCGACCGGCATCGTCACCATCTCCTCGCCGGCGGTGGCCTCCGGCTACTGGCCGGAGCCCCACGGGCGGCTGTCCAGCGGCCGGTTCGAGAGCAACGACTTGGGGCGCTGGAACGGCGGCGAGCTCGAGCTGCTGGGGCGGATCGACGACCTGATCAACGTCCGGGGCAAGAAGGTCAACCCGAGGGAGGTGGAGGACGCCCTGGCCGGCCTGCCCGGCATGCGGGAGGTGGTCGCCCTCGGCACGCTCTGTCCGGACCGGGGGGAGACTTCGCTCCGGGTGGTCGTCGCCGGAGAGGCCGAACGGATCGACCACGCCGCGGTGGTGGCCTGGTGCCGTTCGCGCCTGGCCGAGCACAAGGTGCCGCGAAGCGTGGTGGTGGTGGACGAGATCCCGCGGACCGCCCGCGGCAAGGTCGACCGGGAGATGGTGCGGCGCCTGGCGGCGCGCCGGGGAGCGGAGCGTGTCCGGACACGCGAAGCCCCCTGAGCGGGAGCCCGGCCCCGGCCGGGACGAGGACCGGGACCGGAATCGGGACGGGGAGCGTCGTCCGGGATGTGCGCCGCGCTCGTGGCGACCTGGAGCCCTGGTCTGGGCATCGCTCGCCGTCCACGCGGCGGCGTTCGTCGGCCTGATTGGCCGGATCGGCCGGATCGGCCGGATGAGCACCACCGGCCCGCCCCGGCGTCGCGGCCGGCGTCGCCCGGACACCGTCCGCCCTCGCCCGCCGCGACGCGTTCCTCCCGAGGCGCCGACCGGGTCGCTCCACCGTGTGCTGACCGGAGCCCTCATCGCCGACCACGCGGCCCTGGCGCTGGCCGGTCTCTGGCCCCGCAGCCAGGCGCTCGGCCCCAACCTGGTGCGCCTGCCGGAGCGGATGGCGGATCGCGGGGAGCTCTCCCTGACCTTCGACGACGGCCCGGATCCGGAGGTGACGCCGGCCGTCCTCGACCTGCTCGAGCGCCACGGGGCGCGCGCGTCGTTCTTCTGCGTCGGCGAGCGGGTCGACCGGTGGCCGGAGCTGGCGGCCGAGATCGTCCGCCGCGGGCACCGGGTCGAGAACCACACCTACAGCCACCCGTGGAGCTTCTCCCTGCGCGGTCCGGAGGCGATCGCCCGGGAGATCGACGGCGCCCAGGAGGCGATCCGCCGGGCGACCGGGGAGAGCCCGCGGCTGGTGCGGGCGCCGGCCGGGCTGCGCAACCTGCTGCTGGAGCGGGTGCTGGCCCGGCGCGGCCTCTGGCTGACCTCCTGGACGCGGCGCGGCCTCGACGCTCTGGGCGCCGAGCCGGCGGCCGTGCTCGCGCGCCTCGTCCGCGGGCTGCGGGCGGGGGACATCCTGGTGCTCCACGACGCCCGGGCGGCGACGGGCGCCCGCCTGGCTGCACGGAGGGGAGGGCCGCGGCCGTCGGTGCTGGCGGTGCTCCCCGAGCTGCTCGAACGGATCGACGACGCCGGGCTGCGCTCGGTGCCGGTGCCCTGTCCCGATCCGGTGCCTCGTCCCGATCCGGTTCCGGGCACGAGGCGTCGCCACGGCGAGAGCGCCGGCCACCGGAGCGAGGAGAGGCCGGGGTAGGATGCGGCAGCCCATGACCGACAAGCGCATCGCCTTGGTGACCGGAGGCTCCGGCGGAATCGGCGCGGCCTGCGCCCGGGAGCTCACCCGGCGTGGCTGCCGCGTGGCGTTGACCTATCGCGGGCACCGGGAGAAGGCCGAGGCGCTGGCGGCGGAGATCGGCGGCCACGCCTACCCCCTCGACCTGCGCGACCGGGACGCCATCCGCGCCCTCGCCCGGACCCTCGAGGAGGAGCTCGGTACGGTTCAGGTGCTGGTCCACAGCGCCGGCATGATCAAGGACGCCTTGCTGCCGTTCCTCTCCGAGCAGGACTGGGACCTGGTCCAGGAGGTCAACCTGAAAGGGCCGGCGCTGCTGACCAAGGCGCTGCTCCGCGGCATGCTGTCGAAAAGCTGGGGTCGCGTGGTGGTGGTGGCGAGCGCCAGCGGCGTCATCGGCCAGATGGGGCAGACCCACTACAGCGCCGCCAAGGGCGGCCTGATCGCGTTCACCAAGGCGCTCGCCCGGGAGGTGGCGCGCTACAAGGTGACGGTGAACGCGGTCGCGCCGGGCCTGATCGACACCGAGATCCTCGCCGACGTCCCGGCCAAGGCGATCGACGGGTTTCTGGAGCGCATCCCGCTCGGCCGGCTCGGCAGGCCCGAGGAGGTGGCGGGCCTGGTGGGCTACCTGGCCTCCGACGAGGGCGGCTACGTGACCGGGCAGACCCTGATGGTCGACGGCGGCCTGGTGATGTCCTGACGAGCGCCTCGACCGGGGGGAGCTCCGGCGGATTCTCTCGTGTTACGATTCCGCCCGTCATGATCGAGGCCGCGTCGGAAACCGAGCTCAAAGAGAAGATCAAGCGCCTGATCGTCGATCGGCTCAAGCTGGAGATGGAGCCGTCGGAGATCGGTGACTCCGACCCGCTTTTCGGCGAGGGCCTGGGGCTCGATTCGATCGACGCCCTGGAGCTCGTGCTCGGCCTCGAACAGGAGTTCGGCGTCAAGATCGAGGATGAGGAGGTCGGCGCGGAGGCGCTCTCCTCGGTCGACTCCCTGGCGGCGTTCGTCCACGAGAAGGCCGCCGCCGCGAAAGGCTGACGTGGGCCCCGACGCGGACGAGGCGGATACCTCGACCCCGAAGGCCCCGGCGCCGCGCCCCTACCCCGGACCGCACGCGTACCCCTTCCGTTTCATCGACAGGATCGATCCGCCAGGCCGCCTTGCAGGCAGCCCGGCCGGTGTACGGTCGGAAGAGCGGGGTGGGGCCGGCGACGGCTCGTCCGGAGGGTCTCCGGCGGTCGGGATCTCGGTGGGGGCCGTTTTCGCCGCGGTCGGTCAGGCCGGGCGTACCGGGCATGGCGGGCAGGGATCGGGGACGGGCTACTCGCTGGCGCTGCTCGTCGAGACCATGGCCCAGGGGGCGTTGGCCGCCCTGGCCGATCCGTCCGGCGGAGGCGCGGTGCCCGACGGAGCGTCGCTCCGCCTGGCCGGCGTCGACGACGCGCGGCTGATCTCACCGGTCGTGCCGGGGGACCGGTTGACGGTCGAGGCCACGGTCGAGGGGCGGTTCGCCGCCCTCGCCAAGGTCGCCTGCCGCCTGCTCAGGGACGGCGAACCGGTCGCCGAGGCGAAGCTCTTGCTCGCCGGCGACTGGTCACGCGCCTGAGGTCGGACCGCCCGGCCCCGGTCTTGCACTCCGAACCTGTCGGGGTGATCTGTTGAGACGACCCGCGTGGAGATGAGCTGAAACTGTAGGAGAGGGAAATGGTGCGAAAGGGGGGACTCGAACCCCCACCCGGTTGCCCGGACAAGATCCTGAATCTTGCGCGTCTACCAATTCCGCCACTTTCGCGACGCGGGCGCATTCTAGAGGAGCTATGACAACGGTGTCAATCGATTCGCTCGACCAGCCAGGAGGGCGTGCCCTCATCCGAGAGCACGTGTACCGAACACTCGATGCCGCGGGCCACTCCGGCCTCTCCGCCGACTCTCTGGAGCCGCCCGAGGGGCTCGCCGCGACCCTCGACGACCTGCTCCGCGCCCTGTCCGAGCTCGAACGGGAGGGGCGGGCCGTGGAGTGGAACCGCCGCTGGACGACGCTCCGGGCGAGCGACCTGGTCACCGGGCTGGTCAAGCGGCTCGACGGCGGCGACGCCCTGATCCTCACCGGGCCGCGCGGCGAGGCCGGCTACTTCGTCAAACGGGCGCAGGCCAAAGGGTCGATCGACGGCGATCTCGCCCTGGTCCGGCCCCACAAACTGCCCCGCGGCCGGCGTCGGGCCGGCGAGCGGCTGCCGGAGGCGTCGGTGGTCAAGATCCTCGACCGGCGCTACGAGACCGTCGTCGGCACGGTCGAGATCGACGACGACGACCGGCGCTGGCTGATCCCGTTCGACACCAAGGCGGACTTCGACCTGGAGATCGTCGACAGTCCGGAGACGGTGCTGGAGAACCAGTACGTGGTGGTGGCGCTCGATCCGCCGAAGCCGGGGGGCGGCCATCCCCGGGGGCGGATCGTCGAGGTTCTGGGCGATCCGTCGGTGCCGGGGGTCGACGTGGAGGTGGTGCTGCGCCACTTCAAGATCCCGGACGCCTTCCCGCCGGAGGTGCTCGAGGCGGTGGCCGGCCTGCCAGAGGATCCGACGCCGGAGGACTGGCGGGGGCGCGAGGATCTGCGCGAGACGCTGATGGTGACGATCGACGGCGCCAGCGCCCGGGACTTCGACGACGCGGTCAGCGTGACCCGTCTCGGGAGCGACCGCTTCCGCCTCGGCGTCCACATCGCGGACGTGGGCCACTACGTCGAGGAGGGCACGGACCTGGACCGGGAGGCGTACCGCCGCGGCACCAGCGTCTACTACCCGGACCGGGCCGTGCCGATGCTGCCGGAGCGGCTGTCCAACGGGCTGTGCTCGCTCCGCCCCCAGGTGCCGCGCCTGGCCATGTCGGCCTTCCTGGAGATCGACCGGGACGGCCAGGTCCAGAGCCGGCGCTTCGCCGCCACCGTGATCCGGAGCGACCGCCGGATGACCTACGACGAGGTGCGCCGCATCCTGGAGGAGCCCGAGGACGCGGATGCCGCGGAGTACGGGCCGATCCTACCCATGCTCCGGGACATGGAGCGGCTGATGAGAATCCTGCTCGATTCCCGTAACCGCCGGGGGTCGATCGACTTCGATCTGCCGGAAGGCGACGTCATCCTGGACACCGACGGCCACACGGTCGGCATCCAGCCGGGCGCGCGCCACGTCGCCCACCGCATCGTCGAGGAGTTCATGATCGCCGCCAACGAGGCGGTCGCCTCCGAGCTGGTCTCCCACGAGGTGCCGGCGCTCTACCGGGTCCACGACGCCCCTTCGCAGGAGGATCTGGTCGGCCTGGCGGGGACGCTCGACGCGGTGGGCGTCAAGCTCAAGGGCGACCTCGAGCGGCTCCACCCGAGCGCCCTCCAGGAGGTGCTCGCCCGGGTCGAGGGGACCGGCGAGGAGCGGTTCGTTTCCACGGTGGTGCTGCGCACCATGCAGCGGGCGCTCTACCACCCGGAGTGCCGCGGCCACTACGCCCTGGCGTCGCGCTACTACACCCACTTCACGTCGCCCATCCGGCGCTACCCCGACCTGGTGGTCCACCGGGGGCTCAAGGCGCTCCTGTCCGGACGGCCCCGGGCCGATGAGGAGGGCGGGGAGCAGGAGCGGGCGCTCGCCCAGCTCATGCCCGGCATCGGCGTCCACTGCAGCGCGACCGAGCGGCGGGCCGAGCAGTCGGAGCGCGAGCTGCTCCAGTGGAAGAAGGTGCGGTTCCTCGCCGAGCGGGTGGGGGAGACGTTCGCCGGCCGGATCACCGGCGTCCAGCCGTTCGGCCTGTTCGTCCAGCTCGACGACCTCTACGTCGACGGCCTGGTGCCGATCCGCAAGCTGGAGGACGACTTCTACGTCTTCGAGCCGTCGGCCCACCGGCTGGTGGGCGCCGACAAGGGGAAGGTGTTTCAGCTCGCCGACCCGATCGAGGTGCGCCTGACCGGCGTCTCCCAGCGCCACCGGGGCCTCGATCTGCTGCCGACCGGCCTCGGCGCTCCCAGCCAAGGCTCCCGCGGGCGCCGGGACCGGTCCCGGAGCCGGGACGAAGGGTCTCGGGGCCGTCGGCGTCACGACCGAAGGGAGTAGACTCGAGTGACCATGACCGACACCTTCCGTGCGCTCCGGCACCGCCTCTCTCGGCGCCGTGTCGCCCCCGTGCTGCTGCTCCTCGTCTGCCTGCCCGGGCTCGCCGTCCTCGGCTCCTGCAAGCCGACGGTGGAGGAGCAGGCCGCCAAACGGGACGAGATCGCAGCCTTCCTGCGCGAGTACCTGCCCAAGATGGCGGAGGCCTACCGCACGGGCGACACCGACTCGTTGGCACCATACGCCGCCCAGAAGGAGCGCGAATCGATCCGGAAGCGGGTGCGCGACCTGGCCAAGCAGGGGCAGGTGCTGGCGCCGCACCTCGACAGCCTCCAGGTGGAGGACGTGCGGATCTGGGGCAGGGTCAACGCCTACGTCACCACGGTCGAGGTCTGGGACATCCGGGTCCTGGCCGCCGGCAGCGACTCGGTCGTGCGCCAGGAGCTCGACCAGAGCAACCGGGTCAAGTACCAGCTCAAGCAGGAAGACGGCCGGTGGCGGGTGTTCTGGCGCCAGCTCGAGCAGACCTTCGAGAACTAGGAGTCGGCGCGGCGATGACAGTGACCCCGACGGTGGCGATCGTCGGCCGGCCGAACGTCGGCAAGTCGACCCTGTTCAACCGGCTCGTCGGTCGCCGGCAGGCGATCGTCCACGACCGCCCGGGCGTGACCCGGGACCGCATCACCGGCTTCGTCGAGATCGACGAGGAGGATCTCGCCGTCCTCGGCGGCCCTGCTGGCCCTGCCGGTGAGGCGGGGTCGACCCGATCGATCCAGCTCATCGACACCGGCGGCCTGGTGCCGGGCGACGACCCTCTCGGCCTGGGTGAGCAGGTGCGTCTCGCGGTGGCGGAGAGCGATCTCCTCCTGCTGGTGGTCGACGGACGCGACGGCCTGACCCCGGCGGACGAGGCGGTCTGGCACGATCTGCGGACCACCGGTAAACCGACCATCCTGGTGGTCAACAAGGGGGACACCAACGAAGCCCAGGACCGGTTCGTCGAGTTCTACCGGCTGGGCATCGACCGCCAGATCCTGGTCTCCGCCGAGCACGCCCGGGGGATCATCGACCTGCGGGAGGCGATGCTCCTGGCGCTACCGGAGCTGCCTCAAGCGTCGGTGATCGCTGCGCCGCCGGTGGCGATCGTCGGCCGGCCCAACGTCGGCAAGTCGTCGCTGCTCAACCGGATCGCCGGCGAGAGCCGGGCGCTGGTCTCGCCGCTGGCCGGCACCACCCGCGACCCGGTCGACACCCTGATCGAGCACGAGGGCAAGAGCTACCTGCTGATCGACACCGCCGGCATCCGCCGCCGGAGCAAGGTCTCCGAGGCGCCGGAGGAGCTCGCCGTGATGATGGCCCGGCGCCAGATCGAGCGCGCCCGGGTGGTCGTCCTCGTGGTCGACGCCGCGGCCGGAATCACCAGCGGGGATCTCGCGATCGCCGGCGCCGCCTGGGAGATCGGCCGGGCGGTGGTGGTGGCGGTCAACAAGTGGGACCTGCTGGACGAGGACGGGCGGGAGAGGCTCGACCGGAGCTTTCCACGGCTCGACCAGCTCCTGGCCCGGCCGCCCCGGGTCAACGTGTCGGCGCTGACCGGGCGGGCGATCGACAAGCTGTTCCCGGCGGTCGACCTGGCGCTCGCCGCCTTCGAGACCCGTCTTTCGACCGGCGAGGTCAACCGGATGCTCGAGGAGATCGTCCGGCGCCGGAGTCCGCCGTCGATCGAACGCACGCCCTGGAAGCTGTTCTACGCCACCCAGGTCTCGACCGGTCCGCCCACCTTCATGCTGTTCGCCAACCGGGCGCTCCAGCGCGGCGACACCTACCGCCGGTACCTGGAGAACCGGCTGCGCGAGCAGCTCGAGCTTCCGGGCGTGCCGATCCGCCTGGTGGTGCGGGGCAAGCCGCCGCGGGGCCGCCGGAGCGGCTGAAGACGGCGCGGGCCGGCGGCGGGCAGCCCCCGGCGTGAGGCGTGGGTGCCGGTCGGCAGTCGCCTTGTGCGATCAGCACTTCCTGACCTATACTTCATCCTCTACTTTCAGTGTCTAGCGCCGCCGGGGGGTCCAGCCGAGCGGCCGTCGTTCCCGGTCCGTGGAGCCCAATCATCGTGTCGAGTGATCGATCCTCCGAGCGAAAAGGCCTGACCAAGGCCGACCTGGTCGACGTGGTCTATCAGCGCCACGGCGGCCTGACCAAGAGCGAAGCGACCGAGATCGTCGAGGCGATCTTCGGCACCGTCAAGACGACGCTGGGCGACGGCCGCCCGGTGAAGATCAAGAACTTCGGCACCTTCGAGGTGATGGCACGCCCCGGGCGCATGGGGGTCAACCCGTCGAGCGGCGAGAAGATGTTCATCCCGCCCCACAAAGGGTTGAGCTTCCGTCCGTCCCGGCGCCTGGTGCGCCCCGTGAAGAAGGGCGCGAAGGGGCGGCGCGAGCCGCGCAACGAGGACGGCTGAGGCCCTGGTAGGAGACGATGGCGGCGCGGAAGGTCCAGAAGCAGCTCTACTACAAGATCGGGGAGGCCTGTAAGCTCCTCGACATCCAGCCCTACGTCCTGCGCTACTGGGAGACGGAGTTCCCCGACCTCTCCCCGGACAAGTCGAAATCCGGCCAGCGGGTCTACGCGGAGAAAGAGATCGAGCTGATCCGGCGGATCAAAGAGCTCCTCTACGACGAGGGGTTCACCATCGCCGGAGCGAAGAAGAAGCTGGAAGCGGAGCTGGCGGCGGGCGGTCCGGGCGAGGTCCCGGAAGCGGAGCTGGAGGAGCTTGACACCCAGGCCGCCGAGCGGTTACAACTCTTGCGCCGGGGTGTCGGCGAGGCGCTCGACGAGGCTCGCGAGATCCTGGCGCTCCTCGAGCGGAAACCCCCCTCCTCTTGACGTCACGGGCACTGACAGAGTGCCTCCGTCACTGATAGAGTCCGGGTCGAGGTGACCAGCAGTACCCCTCCGGTCGGGACGTGGCGCAGTCTGGTAGCGTACCTGAATGGGGTTCAGGGGGTCCGGGGTTCAAATCCCCGCGTCCCGACCATCTTCGATTCACCCCGCCTCGGCGGGGCACCTCCCTACCCTTCGTCGCGACACCCGTCACCCCATGGCTGACAGGTCCTCCTCAGCGTCCGGTCTTGCGCCGCGCGGTCCAGCGGTGGTCACCGGTGCCGGCTCCGGCATCGGGCGCGAGATCGCCGTCGCACTGGCCCGGCGCGGCCATCGGCTGGCCCTGCTCGGTCGCACCGAGCGATCGCTCCGCGAGACCCTGGAGCAGGCGCTGGCGGAGGCTTCCGGCGATGGCACCGGCGGCGGCTCTGGAGACCGGGGGACGGTGTTGCCGTGCGACGTGCGGGACGCCGAGGCGGTGACCCGGGCGGCGCGGGCGGTCGAGGAGGCGTGGGGGGCGGCGGAGGTGGTGGTGCCGGCGGCCGGCAGCGTGACGCTGGCGCCGGTCGAAGAGCTCTCTCCGGACGCCTTCAGGACCATGGTGGAGACCAACCTGAGCGGCGTCTTTCACGTCGTCCGCGCCTTCCTGCCGGCAATGAAGCGGCGGGGGAGCGGCCGGCTGGTGCCGGTGCTCTCGGTGGCGGCGACCACCGGCTTCCCGTCCTGGTCCGGCTACTGCGCCAGCAAGTGGGGCCTGGCCGGGCTGGTGGCGGCGTTGCGGGCGGAGCTCGCCGGCAGCGGTGTGACGATCTCGGCGCTCTACCCCGGCGCGGTCGACACCCCCCTGTGGGACGAGCTGCCGGGGGCGTGGGACCGGAGCAAGATGGTGCCCGCGGCCGAGGTCGCCCGGGCGCTCGTCTACGCTCTGGAGGTGGAGGAACCGGCCCTGGTGGAGGAGGTCCGGATCGGCCCGGCGGGCGGCGCGCTCTGAGGGCGACGAGGTATGATGAAGCCTCTTCTTGAGGCGGTTCGAGGAATCTGATGAGCGAGACGATCGAGATCAACCAGGTCGGGGGGAGCTTCCATGGCGGCGATCGCCGGTTCGGGATCGTCGCGTCCCGGTTCAACGGGCGCCTGGTCGAGCGCCTGGTCGAAGGCGCCATCGACTGCCTGGTACGCCACGGCGTCGAGCGGGGCCGGATCACCGTCGTGCGCGTGCCGGGCGCCTGGGAGATCCCGCTGGCTCTCGACGAGTTGGCCACGGCGGGCGGCGTCGACGCCCTGATCGCGCTCGGCGTGGTGATCCGCGGCGAAACGCCCCACTTCGACTACATTTGCGGCCAGGCGAGCGCCGGGATCGCCCGCGTTTCGCACGACCACCGGCTTCCGGTCGGCTTCGGCCTGCTCACCTGCGAGACCTCCGAGCAGGCGGCCGAGCGTTGCGGGGGCAAGGCGGGCAACAAGGGGTGGGACGCGGCGCTCGCAGCCCTCGAGATGACCGACCTCCAGTCCCGACTCCGGTCCTGATCCGGACCGGCTCCTTCTCGAGCGAGCACTTCGATGATCACCCTCTACCAGGGAAGGCACGGCTCTATGAATCAACCGTCCGGGCGGCCCGTTCCGGCCGCCGGGGAGGGCGCGGCGTGAAGGCCGTCGGCAAACGGCGGATGGCCCGCGAGATGGCCCTCCAGATGCTCTACCAGCACGACATGGGAGGCGCCCCGTCGGCCCAGGAGATCTTCCGGCGGTTCGATCTGGCGGACTACCTGGTGCCGGACGCCGCCGGACGCAAGAAGGAGCGCAAGGCGACGGCCCCGGCCGGGGCGGCCGACGGCGAGGTCGCGGAAGCGACCCATGGGCCGGAGCGCAAGCACTCGGTGACCGAGGCCTTCGACTACGCCCGGAGCCTGGTCTCGGGAACTCTCGACCACCTGGACGAGATCGACGCCCTGATCACCCGCCAGGCGGACAACTGGCGTCTCGAGCGCATGCCGGCCGTCGACCGCAACATCCTGCGGCTGGCGGTCTTCGAGCTGCTCCACGAGGAGGACATTCCAAAGCTCGTGGTGGTGGACGAGGCGATCGAGCTCGCCAAGCGGTTCTCGACCGACCAGTCCAGCCGTTTCGTCAACGGCCTGCTCGACGGGTTGCTCAAACGCCGGCAGTTCCCCGGTAGGATGACCTGAGGATATTTCAGCCATGGCAAGCACCTACGATCACAAGAGCATCGAAGCCAAGTGGCAGGATCGGTGGGAGAGGGAGCGGGTCGCGGAGATGGACCTCGACCGCACCACCGACACCTACTACATGTTGATGATGTTTCCCTATCCGTCCGGGGACCGCCTGCACGTCGGTCACGGGCGCAACTACATTCTGGGCGACGCGCTCTACCGCTACCTCCGGATGAAGGGTCGCCGGGCCTTCAACCCGATGGGCTGGGACGCCTTCGGCCTGCCGGCGGAGAACGCGGCGATCAAGCGCGGCGTCCACCCGAAGGACTCGACGCTCGAGAACATCGCCCGGATGAAGGTCCAGTTCCGGCGCTGGGGCATCCTCTACGACTGGTCGAAGGAGCTCGCCTCCTGCACGCCGGAGTACTACCGCTGGAACCAGTGGCTGTTCCTCAAGATGCTCGAGAAGGGCCTGGCCTATCGCCGTCACGCCCCGGTCAACTGGTGCCCGAGCTGCCAGACGGTGCTGGCCAACGAGCAGGTGGTCGACGGCGCCTGCGAGCGCTGCTCGACGCCGGTGGAGCAGAAGGAGCTGGAGCAGTGGTTCTACCGCATCACCGACTACGCCGAGCGCCTGCTCGGCGATCTCGACCGCCTCGACGGCTGGTCGGACAAGGTCAAGGTGATGCAGCGCAACTGGATCGGCCGCTCCGAGGGCGCGGAGATCGACTTCGAGATCCCGGCCGTCGGAAAGAAGCTGACCGTCTTCACCACCCGGCCGGACACGCTCCACGGCGCTACCTTCATGGTGCTCGCGCCGGAGCATCCGCTGGTGCCCGAGCTGATCGCCGAGCACCCGGAGAGGGACGAGATCGCCGCCTGGATCGACAGCGTGCGCAACACGCCGCGGATCCAGCGGGAAGGGGAGACGGGCGCCAAGGAGGGACGGGACACCGGACGCGTCGCGATCAACCCGGCCACGGGCGAGGAGATCCCCGTCTGGCTGGCCAACTACGTCCTGCCGGAGTATGGCAGCGGCGCCATCATGGCGGTGCCGGCCCACGATGGCCGCGACCTCGAGATGGCCCGCCAGGAGGGCCTGCCCGTGCGGCTGGTCTACCATGCGGCGGACGACGCCGCCGGCCCGGACCCTGACGGGGGCGATCGCTTGGTGGAGCCGATCATCGGCGGCGGCGTCATCGAGGACGTCGACCCGCGGTTCGACGGCATGACCGAGGGGCCGGAGACGATCCGCGCCTTCATCGACTGGCTGGAGGAGGAAGGCTGGGGCCGGGCCAAGATCACCTACCGGCTACGCGACTGGCTGATCTCGCGCCAGCGCTACTGGGGGACGCCGATCCCGGTGGTCTACTGCGACGCCTGCGGCCTGGTGCCGGTGCCGGAGGAGGACCTGCCGGTCGAGCTGCCCTACGACGTCGAGTTCAGCGGCCGGGAGGGCAATCCCCTGGCGCGGTCGGAGGAGTTCGTCCGGACCGCCTGCCCCAAGTGCGGCGCGCCGGCACGGCGTGAGACCGACACCATGGACACGTTCGTCGACAGCTCCTGGTACTACCTCCGCTACCTCTCGCCCAAGGACGACCGGCACATGTTCGACGGTGAACGGGCCGCCTCCTGGTGCCCGGTCGACCAGTACATCGGCGGCATCGAGCACGCCATCCTGCACCTGCTCTACGCCCGCTTCGTCTGCAAGGTGCTGAAGGATTTCCGGCTCGTGCCGTTCGAAGAGCCGTTCACCCGGCTCTTCAACCAGGGCATGATCACCCACTACGCCGCGTCGAGCGGCCGGGTGGAGAAGATGTCGAAGTCGAAGGGCAACACGGTCTCCCCGGACGGCTTGATCGAGGAGATGGGGGCCGACACGGAGCGGGTCTACACCCTGTTCCTCGGCCCGCCGGAGGAGGAGGTGGAGTGGAACGACGACGGGGTGAGCGGCGCCTACCGGTTCCTGAACCGGGCCTGGCGCGCCTCCCAGGGTCTCGAGAACGCTCCCGCCACCGCGCCCGCCGACGACGAGCTCGAGCGGATCCGTCACGAGACCATCAAGCGGGTCACCCAGGATCTGGACCGGTTCAAGTTCAACACCGCCGTGGCGGCGCTGATGGAGCTGGTCAACGCGTTGACCAAGGCCCTGGACGAGAAGACCGCCTCGCGCCGCCAGTGCGAGGAGACGGTCGACACCCTGCTCCAGTTGCTGCACCCGATGGCGCCTCACCTCACCGAGGAGATCTGGGAGGCGCGGGGGCACCTGGGCAGCCTGCTGGAGAGCACCTGGCCCGAGTGGGACGAGGCCAAGCTGGAGCGCGACCGCGTGACGATCGTCGTCCAGGTGGACGGCAAGCTGCGCGACCGGATCGAGGTCGACGCCGACGCCGGCGAGGCCGAGATCAAAAGCCTGGCCCTCGACAGCGAAGCGGTCCAGCGCCATCTCGAAGGGGTGGAGCTCGCCCGGGCTATCGTCGTCCCGGGACGCCTGATCAACCTGGTGACGCGGAGGTGACCTGATGGACGACCGGAACCGATCGAACCCCCAGACGACCTCGGCGACGCCTTCCAGCGCCTTCGGAGGCCCGAGAGGACGGCGCGCGCGCACCGGCGCCGCCATGCTCACCCTGATGGTCCTGGCCTCCGCCCTCGCTGGGTGCGGCTATGCCCTGGTGGGCCGTGGCACCAACATCCCGGAGGACGTGCGGAAGATCTACCTCTCGCCGTTCGACAACCGGACCAGCCGCCAGCAGCTCGACCAGTTCGTCACCGAGGCGATCGGCGACGAGCTGGTCAAGCGCCGCCGCTTCGACGTGGTGGGGGACCTGGGGCAGGCGGACGCCAACCTGTCCGGCGAGGTGGTCGCCTTCGGGCTGACGCCGATCACCTTCGACTCTCAGGGGCGGGCGACCGAGTACGAGATCTCGATCACCGCCAAGGTGAGCTTTCGCCGGACCGGGAGCGACGAGGTTCTGTGGAAGAACGACCACTACCAGTTCCGCGAAACCTACGAGGCCGACACCGGCGTGGGCGGCTTCCTGGCCCAGGAGGAGGAGGCGATCCGCGGGGCGGCGCAGCGCTTCGCGGAAACGATGGTCTCGGACCTGCTCGAAGGGTTCTGACGCGATCGCCCCCCATCCCCTCGATGCCCTTCCCACCCTCGCGGGGGGAAGGGGACGCCCCCTCCCGAGGAGTGTCTCAGCGAATTGAGGGCCCGCTTCTTCGGCTCTGAACGCAGAAACGCCGTCCCCGGCCGGGGACGGCGTTTCTGCATTGGGCGCCCACCGAGAGACGGTGGGTCCGGCTCCGCCTGCGGGGCGGAGACACGAGGCTCAGGCGGACTTCTTCTCGCCCAGGGCCTGGACCGCCGTGGTCAGGCGGGACTTGTAGCGACCGGCCGCGTTGTCGTGGATGACGTTCTTCTGCGCGGTGACGTCGATCACCTTGATCGTGGCGGGGAGGAGCTCCTGCGCCTTCTCGGCGTCGCCCTTGTCGATGGCGGCGCGGAGCCGCTTGATGGCGGTGCGCATGCGCGAGCGGTACTTGCGGTTCCGCTTGCGGTTTTCCTCGTTCTGGCGAATCCGCTTCTCGGCTGACTTCGTATTGGCCATATCTGCTCGTCTGTCCACGCGGCCCGCGGTACGTTCCGGCCGCTTCGGTTCTGGGGTGGGTTCGAAAAAAAGCGTCGCACCGGAGTGCGACGCGGGCGAGTTATACCAACGTCACCGGTTGATGTCAACTCCGATCGCCTTGAGGCGGTCGCGGGCGATGTTGGCTTCGTCGCTGTTCGGGTGCTCGCGGATCACGTACTGGAGCTGGACGATCGCCTGCGACTTCTCGCCCAGCTCGAGGTAGGCGTAGCCCTTCTTGAGCAGGGCGCCGGGGACCTTGTCGCTGCGCGGGTAGCGGCGCAGGACCTTGTCGAACTGGTCGATGGCCTGCCGGTACTTGCCCTGGCGGTAGTGGCACTCGCCGATCCAGTAGGTGGCGTTGTCCGCGAGGTCGGTGTTCGGGAAGCTCGACAGGTACTCGTCGAACTCCTCGACCGCCAGGTCGTAGTTGCCCCGGAGGTAGTCGTCGTAGGCGCGCTGGTAGAGCTCCTGGGGATCGGACTGGATCGCCGGGGCGGAGGACGACGAGGCGTTCTCGTTTGCTCCCTGCCCGTCGTCGCCGGTCCCCGCGGCGCCCGCGTCCTCGCCGTTGCCCTCCGTCGCGCCGTGATCGAACATCCGGGGCTGGGTGCGGAAGGCACGCAGCTCCTGGTTGGTCGAGGCGATCTGCTGGGAGAGCTGGGCGAGGCGGTAGTTGGTGTCCTCCAGCTTGGCCTGGAGCTGCTCGATCTGGCTCGACAGCGAGTCGAGCCGCACCTGCATGTCGGCCTCCGAGTGCAGCACCCCTTCCATCTGCTCTTTGAGCGAGCTCTCGAGCGAGGCGACCTCCTCGCGGGTCGACATCTGCTTTTCGAGCTGCAGGACCTGGTGCTGGACGTCGTTGATCTGGGAGCTCAGGAGCTGGATGTCACTGGACGAAACACACCCCCCAGCGGCCAGCGAGAGCGTCGCCAGCGTGACCGCCAGGGGGGTGAGCCGTTGCCGTGAAGCGGATCGGTTCACGAGCCGTAGATGACGAAGTGGGCGCGCCGGTTCCTCTGCCAGCAGGACTCGGTCGACTGGGTGCAGACCGGCCGCTCTTCACCGTAGGAGATGGTGTTGATGCGGGAGGCGGCGATGCCGAGAGAGACCAGGTAGTCCTTGGCGGTGTTGGCGCGGCGCTCACCGAGAGCCAGGTTGTACTCGTTGGTCCCGCGCTCGTCGCAGTTCCCTTCGATCGTGGCCTGAAGCTCCGGGTGCTGCTTGAGGAAGCTCGCGTTCTTCTGGAGGCGCTCACGGGCGTCCTGGCGCAGGTCGGACTTGTCGAAGTCGAAGTAGACGTCGTCGACCAGGCCCTGCCGGCGCAAGTACTCGTTGAGCTGTTCGACGTCGCTCGGGAGCGCGGGCTCCTGCTGGTCCTCCTGAGTCATCTCGGGTTCCGAGGGGACCTCCTCGGCGGGTGGCGCCGGCGGCGGCGCTTCCTCCATCTGCATGGGCTCCGGAGCGGTTGTCGGTTCCTTCTTGGGGCAGCCCCACAGGGCCACGGCGAGCGCGGGCACGAGCACCCAGGCCATCCACTTGCGGCTCATCGGTCGTGTCTCCTCAGCGAACAGGGTGATTTCGGTGTCTGGCGATGCGCGACGAAAGCGCGCCAACTGTAGCAAAGCCCCGAAACCCCCGCAAGAGCCCGAGAGCAAAGGAATTGTCACGATTCGGTGTGTTGGATCGGGCGCGCCGGCCGCTGGCGAGCCGGTCCCCTATTTCGGATACCCGGACCAGGAGGGCGAGAAGTTGTTCCCTTCCTCGGTGAGCTGACGGGGGTTGCGGCCGTCCGCGTCCATCACCCAGATCTGGGTTCGGCGTCCGTTACGGTCGGGGAACGAGGTGGAGTAGACGATCCGCTTGCCGTCTGGGGAGAAGCTGGGCGACTCCTTCTCGCCGCTGCCCGACGTCAGCACGGCGGTCTTGAGAGTCACCCGGTCGGTGACCGCGATCTGGAACACGCCGTGGCGGCGGCTGGCGTAGGCCACCTTGGTGCCGTCCGGGCTCCAGGCGGCGCCGTCGTTGTAGGTCCCGTCGGTCGAGATGCGCTGCAGGTTGGTGCCTTCCGGGTCCATCACCCAGATGTCCGGGTGCCCTGTGCGGCTGGAGGTGAAGGCGATCTCGTTGCCCGTCGGCGCCCAGGCAGGGTTGGTGTCGATCGCGTTGCCGAAGGTCAGGCGTACCGGGTTCTTGCCGTCGGCTCCGGCGACGAAGATCTCCGTGTTGCCGGCGATGGCGCGGGCGAAGGCCATTCGGCGCCCGTCGGGCGAGAAGGTGGGGGAGGTGTTGAACTGCCCCTCGGTGACCAGCGGGTGCTTGCGCCCGGTCGAGAGGTCGACCCGGTAGATCCCGGGGCGGCCGTCGATGTACGAGACGTAGGCGACGCCCGAGTTGTCGGCGGTCCAGGCGGGGAAGAGCGACACCGAGTGGTGGCCGGTGATCCGGCGCTCGTTGGCGCCGTCGTAGTCCATCAGGTAGATCTCCTTGTCCCCGGTGCGATCCGAGTAGAAGGCGATCGTGGTCAGGCCGAGGCCGCGGCGGCCGGTGAAGTAGAGGATTACCTCGTCGGCGAACGTGTGGGCTACCCGGCGGGCGACGTCGTAGTCGCCGCGGTAGCGCTTGCCCAGGACCAGCTTGCCGCTCGCCAGGTCGAAGACGCGGCCGGCGAAGACCAGCTTGTCCGGCTCCTCGGAGATCTCGCCGCTCAGCAGGAGCTCGTTGCCGAGGGAGCGGTACTGCTCCATGTCGTGAGCGGGCTCGCCGGTGAGCTCCAGCACCGAGAAGGCCCACGGCCCCTGGACCTGGAAGATCCGCGCCTGGTCGAGGTCGTCGCGCAGCACCTGGTCGAGCACGTCGGCCGCGGCGGTGGCATCGGGCGACAGGTGCCCTTTGCGCTCGATCTCAGGGAACGCCAGGCGCAGAAGCGGCCGCTGGCCGTCTTCGAGCACCAGCGTCACCTGGTCGTCGCTCTGCCCCTGGTCGCCTTCCGGCGCCGCCTCGCCCTGGCCGGCGGACGCGTCGGGGCGGTCGGCCGACGGTTGGGGCTGCGCCGTCCCCTGGGCCTGCTGGGCCTGTTGGGCCTGCTGGGAGACGCCGGTCGCCGGGGCGATCGCCGCCAGCAGCAGGGCGGTGGCCAGGGAGGTGAGCAGGGCGGCGATCGAGGGCTGGGGGCGTGGCAGGCGGCGGGTGGTCATGGATCTCCTCGGGGGATGGCTCATCACAGTACGAGGCCGGGCTCAGCGGACGATCAGGTTGACCGTCAGCGAGGCCTGGCGGTAGCTCGCCGGCAGGGGCGGTAGCGGGGATGCGTTGCGCAGGGCCCGGACCGCGGCCAGGTCGAACGAGCGGCTGCCCGACGGGCGTTGCACGGTCACGTCGGTGATCCGTCCGTCGGCGAGCACGCGGAAGGTGACGATCGTCCGCACTCCCTCGATCGGCGGTCTCGTCCAGTTTCTACGAATCTGCCCGAGCATCTGTTCCAGGTAGTAGTCGTACGGGAACGCGGTGCCGTCCGGGCTCAGGGCCTGGGCTCCCAGCCGGCTGGTTCCGGCCGGCGCTCCGGTGGCCGAGCCCTCCTTGACGTCCTCGCGGGGCGGCGGCTCCTGCTTCTCCGGGGGCGGCTCGGGCGCGGGCTCCGGCGCCGGCTGCTTCTTCTCCGGCTGGGGCAGGACCTCTTCGGGCTCGGGCGGCTTGGGCTTCGGCTTGGGCGCCTCGGGCTCCTTGCGGGCCGGAGGCCGTTCGACGCCCAGCGCCTGGGGCGGGAGCACGTGCACCTCGACGTAGTCGATCGGCTGCGGCTCCTGGCGGGTCAGGCGGGGGACGGCGAAGGCGGCGGTCACGGCCAGCGCGTGGAGCACGACGGCGACGGTCAGCGCGACCGTCTGCTGGCGCCGTGGAGAGCGGGCCGAGCGCTCTTGGAGGATGTCCTGGACGGCGTGTCGATCCATCCGATCTCCCTAACGGGAGCGCCGTTTTTCTGGAGCCTGGGTGACCATGCCGATGCGTGTGACGCCAGCCTTGTGGAGGAGGTCGAGGACCTCGATCACGCGGCCGTAGTCGACCCCCCGGTCGCCCTTGATGAACACCGGCTGGTCCGGCTGGCCCTCGAGCATCGGCAGCAGGACCGACTCCAGCCGGCTCGGGTGAACCGGCTCGTCGGCGACGTAGACCAGCCCGTCCTTCTTGATCGACACCACGATGGGCGTCCCCTGGCGCGTCGGCAGCGGCTTGGCGTCGGCCCGTGGCAGCGCCACCTGGATGCCCTGGTGCAACATCGGCGCCGTGATCATGAAGATGATCAGCAGCACCAGCATCACGTCGACCAGTGGGGTGACGTTGATGTCCGAGAGGACCCGGTCATCGTCGGGGTCGGGGCTGCCTACGCCGAAGGCCATGATGCGCCGTCCGTCGGGGGAGAAGGGTTCAAGTGAAGTTGCGTTCCGCCAGGTTGATCAGCTCCAGGGCGAAGTCCTCCATCCGCCCCCTGAGCTGGCGCAGCTTGCCGGCGAAGTGGTTGTACCCGATCAGCGCCGGGATGGCGGCGGCCAGCCCCGCCGCGGTGTTGACCAACGCCTCCGCGATGCCCGGCGCGACGGTGACGATCGAGCTCGAGCCGGTGAAGCCGATCTCGTGGAACGCCACCATGATGCCCCAGACCGTGCCGAACAGGCCGATGAACGGCGCCGAGGACGCCGTCGTGGCCAGGAACTGAGTGCCGCGGGAGATCTGCCGCGTCTCGACCGCGATCGCCCTGCGCAGCGTCCTCTCGATGGCGTCGAGGGACCGGATGCGGTACGTCCTGGGCGAGCCGCCACCCGCCTCTGGATGGGAGGCGTGGGGATCGGCCTGGCGCGCCGCCTTGATCTGGGCGTCGATCTCGGCGTAGCCGGCCTGGAAGATCCCCACCAACGGGGAAGCGTCCAGATGGCCGGCGGCCTGGTTGACCTCGCTGAACCGGGCGCTCTTCCTGAACACCTCGAGAAACCGGTCGGTCTGGCGGTCCGCCCGGCGCACCTGGGACTGCTTCCAGAGCATGATCGCCCAGGAGGTGAGGGAGAAGCCGACCAGGATCACCAGGATCAGCTTGGCCATCGGGCCCGACTGGATGAAGAACTCGAAGATGTCGGGTCCGGTCGGCGCGGCCGCCCCCGCGGCGGGCGCCGGCGCCTGGAGCTGGGCGATCGGGGAGGCGAGGATGGGGAGGAGAGAGCCGCTCATGCCCGGCGAACCGTAGCACGGACCGTGCCGGCGGCCAAGGTCGCCAGGGCCCGGCGGGCGATCACTCGTCCGGCAGGACGGCGTCGCCGGGCGGACCGCCGGGACTGCCACCGGGCCTTGGGGGTGCGGGAGGCACGATCGACTCCGTCGGAGGCGCCGTCCCGGGAGTGGCTCCCGCCGGCGCCGGGGGCAGCACCACCTGGTTTTCCTGGAGGAAGCGGTCTCGCGCTCCGCGGACGATTTCCACGGCCTCCTCGACGGTGTCGACCCAGTAGGGGCGCTCGAGATCCCTGGCGTCCGCCAGTCCGCGGCTGACGATCTCGTCCTCGAAAAAGGCGCGCAGCCCCTTCCATAGGGGGCCGACGAAGACCAGCGTCTGCCCCTTGAGCAGCCCGAGCTGGAGGAGCTGGAGGACCATGGTCGCCTCGAGGGTCGTGCCGATGCCGCCGTCGACCACGATGTAGGCGTGGGCCAGCCGGATGAACTGATGGAGACGAGAGTAGAAGGTCTTGTGGGCGGTGACCTCGTCGAGGAACGGGTTCGGCTGCTCGTCGAGCGGCAACAGGATGGTTAGCCCGAACGAGCGCGTGTTGAGGTGGTAGGCGCCGCGGCGGGCGCCCTCGTTGGCGGCCATCATCAGGCCGGGGCCGCCGCCGGTGACGATGTCGCAGCCGATGTAGGACAGGCGCCGGGCGAGCTCGCGCACCCGGGCGTAGTTGGTGTCCTCGGTGCGGATGCGGCTCGAGCCGAAGATCGCCACGCGGAAGTAGCGCCGCTCCGTGGGCGTGGTGGTGTCGATCCACGAGATCAAGTCGTAGAGGACGTGGATCGCCCAACCGTGGAGCCGGATGATCTTGCGGCGGATCTTGCGCCGGACGAGCGCCCAGAAGGTCTCGCGCAGGTGCTCGGGCGGTTCCGGGTGGGTCCGGCGTCGGCGGCTCGGATGGGCCATAGCCCGCGATTCTACAGGGGCGATCCGGGGAGGTCCCGAGGAGCCGCCAGGGTGATACCCTCCGCGTCGTGCCGCAGTGCGGCGGCTTGACGCCCGCGCGCCATCTCCATAGGCTGGAATCGTCTCGGCTGGCGCGCGCACGGCGCGTGAGCGGCCGCCGCTCCGTCCCGGTCCATCCATCGGATCGAATCGATCGAAGGAGGGAACACACCCCATGCGAATCGCGGTCTGCATCAAGCAGGTCCCCGACACCGAAGCGCGTCTGCGCGTCCGCGGCGACGCCCGGTGGATCGAGGAGGAGGACCTGCCGTTCAAGATCAACGAGAGTGACGAGTACGCCCTCGAAGAGGCCCTGACCCTGGCCGAGGCCACCGGCGGCGAGGTGGTCGTCTTCAGCCTCGGCCCGGAGCGGGTCAAGGAAGCCCTGCGCAAGGCGCTCGCCCTGGGGGCGGCCCGGGCGGTCCACCTGTCCGACGGAGCGTTCGACGGCGGCGATGCCTTGGCCACCGGCAGGGCGCTCGCCAAGGCCTTGGCCGAGGAGGAGATCGACCTGGTGCTCACCGGCTCCCAGTCCGACGACGTGGGCTACGCCGGCACCGGCTCGGTGATCGCCGGGCACCTCGGCTGGCCCCACGCCTGGCTGGTCATGGGCGTCGAGCTCGAGGGCGATGGCGCGTCCGCCAAGGTGACGCGCGAGATGGAGAGCGGCATGAACGAGATCTTCCGGGTGCCGCTGCCGGCGGTGCTCGAGATCCAGGCCGGCATCAACCACCCGCGCTACGCCTCGCTCAAAGGCATCATGCAGGCCAAGAAGAAGCCGATCGAGACCAAGTCGGCGGCCGACCTGGGGCTCGACCCCGCGACCGTCGGCGCGGCCGGTTCGCGGCTGGAGATCGTCTCCGTCGCCTTCCCGGAGAGTGGGGAAGGGGCCGAGCTGATCGATGCGCCGCCGGAGGAAGCGGCCAGGCTCCTGGTCGAGAAACTGCAAAAAGAAGCGAGGGTTCTCTGATGGCCGACACTGTCTGGATCGTCCTGCAGCAGCGCGACGGCGTGCTGCACCGCATGTCCCGCGAGGCGATCGCCGCCGGCCGGCAGATCGCCGAAGTCATCGGCGCCGACGCCGAAGCGGTCCTGCTCGGCTCCGGGGTGGGAGACCTCGCCCAGGAGGTCGCCGGGTACGGCCTCGCCGCGGTCCACGTGGCCGACGCGCCGGCCCTGGCCGACTACACCCCGGGCGCCTACGTCGGCGCCCTGGCTCCCGCCATCCGCGCTGCCGCGCCTGCCTACGTGGTCTTCCCCCACAGCTACCAGACCGTCGACTACTTCGCTCGGCTCGCCCAGGAGACCGGGTCGGCGCTGGTGCCCGAGATCACCGGCTTCGAGAGCGCGGACGGCGGCCTGCTCTGGCACCGCCCGATCCTGGGCGCCAAGCTCCAGTCCAAGGTGCGGGTCAAGGGCGAAGGCACCGCGCTGGTCTCGGTCCAGTCCGGCGCGTTCTCGGCCGACGGGACCGGCTCCGGCGCGGCCACCGTCGGCACGCTGGCGACCGATCTCGGGAGCCTCGCCGCCGACCGCGAGATCCTGGAGATCCAGGCGGCCGCCAGCGAGGCCGTCGACCTGTCGAAATCCGAGATCATCGTGGCCGTCGGCCGCGGCATCGGCGGCAAGGACAAGCTGGGGCCGGTCGAAGAGCTCGCCCAGGCCCTCGGTGCCGACATCGGCGCCAGCCGGCCGGTGATCGACAGCGACTGGCTGCCGCGCGACCGCCAGATCGGCTCGTCCGGTCAGACCGTGGCGCCCAAGCTCTACATCGCCCTGGCGATCTCCGGCGCCATCCAGCACACCGTCGGCATGAAAGGCTCCCAGACCGTGGTCGCGGTCAACAAGGACCCGAACGCGCCGATCTTCGCCCTCGCCGACTACGGCGTGATCGCGGACATCCACGAGTTCGTGCCGGCGCTGACCGAAGCGGTCAAGGATGCCAAGGGCTGATCCGTCCACTCGGTAGAACGGTTCCGGGGCAGCGGTCCCGGCCCGGTGACGAGGGCCGAGACGCGACGGAGCCTGCCGGCTCGGTCGGGTCCGGGCCTCGTTTCACGAGGAGGGGGTGCCCGCGAGGTGCCGCCGGCGGATCTCGAACAGCACGAGCGAAGCCGCTACGGCGGCGTTGAGCGACTCGACCGGCGGCGCGAGCGGGATCGTCAGCCCGAGAGAGCAGCGGACGGCGAGCTCCGCCGTCAGCCCCGGTCCTTCGGCGCCCAGGGCCAGGACCAGGCATCCGGTCAGGTCGGCGGTCCAGAGCGACTCGCCACCGCGCGGGGCGAGGGCGAGCCACCGGGGAGGGCGTCCGGTCCCGACGGAGGTGCCCAGGTGCCGGTCGAGCGCTTCGGGCTCGACTGCTGTCGCCACCGGCATGCGCAGCAGGCTCCCGGCCGAGCCCCGGAGCGCCCTCGGGTGGTTCGGATGGACCGTTCCCGGCGACAGGGCCAGCCCGGTGGCGCCGGCCGCCTCGGCGGAGCGGGCGAGCGCTCCCAGGTTCCCCGGGTCCTGGATGCCTTCGAGGAACAGGTAGACCCCGTCGGGTGTGACCGGCAGGTCCGCGACGCCGTGGCGGGGGAGGCGGGCGACGGCGACGATCCCCCGGGGCGAGTCGGCGTCGGTGATCGACGCGAGGACGTCGGGCGCCACCTCCAGGGGCGGGCGAGGCAGCCCGGCGAGAATGTGCCGCAGGTCGCCGTCCGCGTCGGTGGCGTCCAGGAAGTCCGGCTCCACCAGGACCTCCTCCAGGACGATCCCCGCGGTCAGTGCCTCGGCGACCAGGTGCGGGCCTTCGAGCAGGGCCCGATCGCCTTTACTTCGGCGGAGGCGCCGCATATCCTTGAGCTTCTGGTTCTGGCGGCTCGTGATCACGGCCCTGGATCTTAACCGGCCGGCCCCTCGCGCCGCGCTTCGGCCCGCACTCCCCGGCACGCGCTCCCTGGAGGTTCCCCCACTCGATGGAAACCCGCGAGTTCTGGCAACGACTGCAATCCGGCATCGAGGTCGCGGTCGCCGGCCCGACCCCGGAGCGCCACCTCGGCGTCCGTGATGGCTTCTCGCGCTTCTTCCGCGCCCGCCTCGACCGCCCGCTGTCGATCGCGGTGGTGCCCCAGGAGGAGCCGCAGGAGCCGATGGGGCTGCCGGTCTCCGACCAGGAGATCATGCGCTGGGTGCGGCGGCGGGCGGAGGAGCTCGAGGCGCGCTACCGCGGCGAGTACCACTTCTTCGTCGCCAGCGAAGGCGGCTTGCACACCCAGACCGAGGGGCCGGCGCCCGGGGAGAGCGCCGACGAGCAGGATCTGCCGCCACAGCCGCTCTACTTCGTGCGCAACTGGACCCTGGTCGTCTCCCCGATAGGCAGCGCCTGGGGGTCGAGCGGCTCGGTCCAGGTGCCGGCGCGGATGATGTCCGGGCTGGCCAACGAGCAGGTGCCGTTCGCGGTGCCGGGAACGCGCAAGAGCGGTGGCATGATCTCGTCGCTCACCGGCGGGCTCGAGACCCGGCGGCGGGCGGTGGAGACGGCCACGCTCCACGCGCTCTCGACGCTGTTCTACGGCATCCTCGGCGTCGGCGCGGACCGCTCGGTCCGCTGGCGCTGACGGGGGTTTCCGCTGGGTGGCCCCAGGGTGGCGGACGGCGCTCGCGTGCTCGTTGACCGCCTCAAATACCCCTGGTAGCATGCGCCGTCCGTCGTGAAGTCCGATCGCCCCGCCCGGAACACCTTCCCGAGCACCCGCTGAGCTGAGGCGGAGAGCGGATCGAACACGCCCGAACCGCCCGACCGAGGTCCCGGTACCATGAGCGCCACCAGCCCCGAAGCCAAGAGCCACCTGTTCACGTCCGAGTCCGTCACCGAGGGACACCCGGACAAGATCGCCGACCAGATCTCCGACTCGATCCTGGACGAGGTCCTGCGCCACGACCCCACGGGGCGCGTGGCATGCGAGACCCTCGTCACCACCGGCATGACGCTGCTGGCCGGTGAGATCACCACCCGCGGGACGATTGACTTCGCCTCGGTCGCCCGGCGGACCATCCGCGAGATCGGCTACACCGACGCCGCATGGGGCTTCGATGCCGACACCTGCGCGGTGCTCTCGGCGATCGATCCGCAGTCGCCCGACATCGCCCAGGGGGTCGACACCGGCGGCGCCGGCGACCAGGGCTTGATGTTCGGCTTCGCCTGCCGCGAGACGCCCCAGCTCATGCCGCTGCCGATCATGCTCGCCCACGCGCTCACCCGGCGGCTCGCCTCGGCGCGCAAGGACGGTGAGATTCCGTGGCTGCGGCCGGACGGCAAGAGCCAGGTCACCGTCGAGTACGGCGAGGACGGCAAGCCGGTACGGGTCGACACGGTGGTCGTTTCCACGCAGCACGGTGCCGAAGTCAGCAACGAAACCCTGCGCAAGAGCCTGATCGAGAAGGTCATCCGCCCGGTCATCCCGGGCAATCTGCTCGACGACGCCACGGTCTTCCACATCAACCCCACGGGCCGGTTCGTCATCGGCGGCCCCCAGGGTGACTGCGGACTGACCGGCCGCAAGATCATCGTCGACACCTACGGCGGCCAGGGCAGCCACGGTGGCGGCGCTTTCTCTGGCAAGGATCCGACCAAGGTCGACCGCTCCGCCAGCTACATGGGCCGGCACATCGCCAAGAACCTGGTGGCCGCCGGCCTCGCCGACAAGGTCGAGGTCCAGCTCGCCTACGCCATCGGCGTCGCCGAGCCGGTCTCCGTCCACGTCGACAGCTTCGGCACCGGCTCGGTCTCCGACCGCCGGCTGGAGGCCGTCGTGCGGGAGTTCTTCCCGCTCACCCCCAAGGGGATCATCGACTACCTCGACCTGCGCCGCCCGATCTACCGCCAGACCGCCGCCTACGGTCACTTCGGCCGCGACGAGGAGGACTTCACCTGGGAGTCCACCGCCCGCGCCGGCGACCTCCGCTCCACGGCCGGAGTGGAGGGGGGCGTGCCGGCGGTACCGACCCTCTGAGGACGGCGGTCGACCGGTGAGCCGCCGGACGAGGTCGATTACCGCCGTCGCGATCGCGGCGGCGGTGTGTCTCGGCCTGGCCGGGGCTTGGCTGCTGCGGGACAGTGACCTGGTGCGCGGGCACCGGGCCCGCGCGACCTACCCCCACATCGTCCTGGTGACGTTCGACACCCTGAACGTTTGGTACACGAGTCTCTTCTCGGACGACCCGGAGGCGACCCCCAACCTGCAGGCCCTGGCGGACTCGGGCGTCCTGTTCGATCAGGCCCGGACCGTCGTTCCCATCACCCTGCCGTCCCATACGTCGCTCCTGTCGGGGCGCATGCCGTGGGACACAGGGGTGATGGTCAACGGCGACCACGTTCCGGACTCCGTCGAGACGCTCCCCGAGATCCTGCACGCCCACGGGTACCGCACCGCCGCGTTCCTGTCTCTCGGCGTGCTCAACCCGTCCTTCAATCTCGACCAGGGGTTCGACGAGTACGACCCGGTCCCGATCGACACGCTCGGGCGCTGGTATCGAACGGCGGACGAGGTCACCGGAGCGGCGCTGAATTGGATGGGACGGCACGCCGACGAGAGCTACTTCGTCTGGATTCACCTGGCGGATTCTCACGAGCCGTACGTCGGGAAACAGGAGCCCCCCGATACGGAGCTCCTGCTCGACGACCAGCGGATCGGGGCCTATACCCTGGCGCGGGACGAGCGCCACGTGGTGGAGCTCACGGTGCCGCCCGGGCGTCACCGGCTGCAGTGGCGGTCGCTCCGGAATTCGACCGGAGAGCCGGTTACCGTTCTCGAGGTCACTGGGAGCTTCGAGCTTCGCTCGTTGTCGAAGGGGGAGTTGCCCAGGGACCCGTTCGAGATCCAGTTGAAGCCGAGCTGGGGAGTCGACCTGGAGAATCCGGGTCCCGACGGGACTCCGGTCACGGTGAGGTTCGGAGGCCGAGCGGACAACGCTCCGAGCGCCTGGGCCCGCCCCCGATACCAGGCGCAGGTGACGTATGCGGACCGGTTTTTCGGGACGGTCCGGAAGTGGCTTGGCGACCACGGTCTCGCCGACGACACCCTCTGGTTGGTGGCCTCCGATCACGGGGAGGGCCTCGGTCACGGGGGAACCTACGGCCATGCCGCCTTCAACCACGAGGAGCAGATGCGCACCTTGCTGCTGCTGAGTGGACCGGGGATCCCGGCCGGGAGACGGCTGGCCTCCCCTCCCGTGCTCCTGGTCGATGCGTTTCCCACGGTCTTGGAACTCCTCGGCCTCCCCAAGCCTGAGAAGATTGCCGGCAAGTCCCTCGTCGACTGCTGGAGCGCCGGGGGCTGCCGTCCGCCGCGCCGGGAGTGGTTGGGCTACGGCGTCGGCAAGAGAACCGACCTCCGCTCGTCCTGTCTCTACCGCTGGCCGTTCAAGGCGCTCTGGTCCCGGCGGAGTGTCTCTGCCATCTTCGATCTCTCGCGAGATCCCAGAGAAGCCGATCCGGTGGAGAGCTTGCCGAGGAGGTTTCGGAACCTGCGCTCGGCGTCGAGTGGACTCCCGTCGGAGCAGGCATCGATGGTCGAGGCACTCAGCCGGCAGATCGAGGCGTTCAGGGCTCTCGTGAGTGAGTCCGGGGGACACGAGCTCGACGAGGAGCAGAAAGAGATGCTCCGAAGCCTCGGATATCTCTGAGGTCTTGGGTCTCTCTGAGCCGGCGCGGCCAGTCCTCCGCAGCGCCGCGCAGCGGGCGCTTTGCTGGGGGAGCGACGCCTGTCGACGAGTGCTCCCTCACGGGCGCCCGTGCCTGGCGGCAGCGTGGTATATGATTGTCTCGCTATGTGCGAGAAATCTGGATTAGCCGCTGGCATCCTGCTCTGTCTCCTGCTCACCCCGCTCGCTTCCGCGAGAGCAGGCACGGCTCCGAGAGGCACCATCTGCGGGCGCGTCGTCGCTGCGAGCGGTCCGGTCGACGGCGCGGGCTTCGAGCTCCTGCCCGTTCTCGACAACTACGAACGGAGCCTCCGCCTCTCAGCAGGACGGGGTCGGCCCGATCCGGTCGCCAGCGCGTCGTCCGATTCCGAGGGTCGGTTCTGCCTGACTCCGCCCGTGCCGGGCGTCTGGCGGTTGGTCGCCAAGGCCGAGGGGTTCGTCCCCATGGAGTATTTCCCACTGCCGCTGGCTGACGGTGGGGAGGTCGAGCTACCCCCCGCTCGTCTCCTTCCCGATGCCCGAACGACGGTCTCGACCGATGATAGAGACGGACGGCCGCTGGCGGCGGCTGTCTACGCCCTCCCAGGGGAGACCGCGCCCTGGAGCGGGGCCGACGAGCAGGGCTGGCGTGTCGCGTCTCGTTTCGGTTGGAGCGGGCGAGACGGCCGACTCGTGCTGCCCCGTGCCGAAGGCGAGCTTCTCGACCTTTATGTCAACCGGCGGGGGACGGCACGGATCGAGAGAGCGAAGGAGATGGAGAACACCCGCTTCTTCCTGCCCGCGCCTGCAGGGAGCTCGCTCGGGCTGAGGATCGTCTCCCACGGCGAGCCGGTTCCCGAAGCGGTCGTCGGAGTCGGGGAGGTCGCGTGGCCGGTCGGCCTGACCGATTCGGCCGGCCGTCTCACGATTTCCGGTCTCCGGAGGCGCGTGTTGTCCCTGACGGTCCTTTCGGCAGAGGGAGCGGTGGTCCGGAAGACCGTCGATTGCGCTGCGCTTCCTCCGGGCAAGCCGGTGACGATCGGGCTCCCTGGGCGGCGACCGGTGGCTGTCCGCGTGGTGGATGACGCCGGGCGGCCGATTGTGGGCGCCCTGGTCTGGGTCGGGGAGGACCCGGGGCGCTTCGCCCTGTCCGGTCACGACGGCAGGCTCCACCTGGAGGTCGCCGAGGGTCACCGGTTCTGGCTCCAGGGGCAGGCCCCACACCATCAGCCGGAGACCGTGTGGGTCGAGCCGAGAGGTGCGGCCACCCGAGAGACCATCGTGCGGCTCGCTCGATCCCTGACCATCCCCGGTCGGTCCGTCGACGCGGAGGGCAATCCACTTCCCGGAGTCGACATCGTCGCCGACGAGACCGAAGCGCCCGAGAGTCGCTCGTTCAGGCTGGATCCGCGTTCTGCTCGGACGCGGTCCGACGCCCACGGGCGGTTCAGCATCGAGGCCCGCGCGGGAGGGACTTACGCTGTCGAGGCCTCGCTCGAGGGGTACCGCACCGCGAAAGTGAACCTCGGACCGAACCCTGAAGCGGAGCAGAGCCTGATCTTTCGGCTCGAGCGCCATCACGGTGGATGGGGGCGGGTGCTGGACTGGAAGACGCGGCCGGCCGCGGGCGTCAAGGTCTGGCTCCTCCCGGCGGGGGCCCGGGATCGTCTGACCCTCGAGACGAAAGCCCGTCGGGATGAGCTGGACCCGACGCTTGCCTCCGAAAGCGATCATGAGGGCGTCTTCCGCCTGGATCACCTGCCGGCGACGACCATCGACCTGGTGGCCTACGGCCCCGGGCTTGCGCCCACCGTGGTCCCCGGAATCCGGACGAGTCCCCACGACGGTTCGAGCGACCTGGGGACGGTCATCCTCCGGCAGGGGGTCGAGCTGACCGGACGTGTGGTCGATCATCAAGGGGAGCCGGTTCCAGACGCTTCGGTCCGGTTGCTCGATTCCGGTCAGTCGATCTCCCGGCAAAGGCTGCGCCACGAAGAGACGGCCGAGTCGGCGTGTCGCTCCGGGAAAGACGGCACCTTTCGTCTGGCCGACCTGGCACCAGCCACAGCGGTCCGGCTCGGCCTCGCGGCCGAGGGCTTTCGTCCCGCGATCGTCGACCTGGCCGAGGTCGACCCCCAGCGGACGATCGAGGTGATCCTCGATCGGCAGGGCCTCCTGCGTGGCACGGTCCACGATCCCGAGGGCCGGCCGGTGTCCGGGGCGCTGGTGACGGTGAGCCCGAAGGCGGGAGACGCCGGCTCGCTGGGAGACCAGGGCCGGATGGAGGAGGAGCGCTCGGCGATGACCGACGAGCAAGGAGCGTTCGAGGTTGACGAGCTCCGGGGGGGAGCGTACCGGCTCGAGGCGTTTCGTGACGGGTACCTGTCGAGTGCCGAACGGACGGTCGTTCTGGTGCCGGGCACTCCGCTCGAAGGCGTCGATCTCCGGCTTCGAACGGGTGCTTCGGTCGAGGGACGGGTCCTGGCGGAGTCCGGCGAGCCGGTCGAGGGAGCAGTGGTGATCTTCGGTCGCCCCGCGACGCGCACCGGAGCCGACGGGTCGTTCCTGGTCGAAGGGGTGGAGCCGGGGCCGACGACGGTCGAAGTCCGCCACCCGGACTTCGTCTGGCTCGAAGAGAGCCGGGAAATCGAACCGGGCGAGAACGCGATCGAGCTCCGGCTTCATCGTGGGGTCGGCGTCAGCGGGTGGACACTCGGTCCCTCCGGCGAGCCACTGGAGGGTGTGACTGTACGATGGACCCGACAAGCCAGACCGTCTCGGGCCTATCGCGCGCGAAGCGGTCACGACGGCCGGTTCAGCATCGAGTCGGTCCAGCCGGGCCCGTACCGGGTGGAGGCCGCCCGGGGCGCCCTGGTACCGGTCGAGCCGGACCAGGAAGTCGAGGTGGGTCCCGGCGGAGTCGAGGACGTCCAGATCAGGCTGCGCTCCGGAGCGTCGATCGGGGGAATGATTCGAGGGCTGGACCTCGACGAGCTGGCGCGGGCTCAGGTCGTGGCGACGAACCCTGAGCGAGGCTCGCGGCGGGGGAGCGTCGACCACACGGGGGAGTACCGAATCGATCGGGTCGCCCCAGGGGTTTGGTGGGTGAGAGCCAGCCTGCCCGGGGGGACCAGAGAGGCCGAGGAGAGGGTCGTCGTCGAGGAGGACGACACCGAGGTGACTCGGGATCTGGACATGACCACCGGTCTTGCCCTCCGCGGCGTCGTCCTGATTGACGGAGAGCCCTCGGCAGAGGCCCAGGTAAGCTTGCGAGGCCTGGATCGGACGATCTCCCGGAGCGCGCGGACAGATCTCGAAGGCCGCTTCACCTTCGAAGGCCTCCCGGACGGCAGGTACCGACTGACGGCGTCCTCGGCACGAGCCTCGCTCATTCACAACGAAGTGGTCGACCTGCTCGACGACCTGGACGTCGAGGTCCGCATCGATTCGGCCACCGTGGTCGGAGAGGTCACGTCCGAGGCGACAGGAGAACCTCTGAAGGATGCAGTCGTGACCCTGGGGCAGCTCGAAGGAGAGTCGGATCAGGAGGTGTCCCGTGTCACCCTGGCGACCGATGATGGAGGCGGGTTCCGGATCGCCAAGCTGAGCGCGGGTCGCTACCGGCTCGCGGTGCGGGACGACGGGTATGTTCCGAGGCTCTCTGATCTGGAGGTGGCCGGAGGGGACAAGCTCGCTCTCGATCTTCCGTTGACACCGGCCGCCGGCTTGCGTCTCCACGTCCAAGAGTCCGACGGCGGTTCGCCCGCTTGGGCATTTGTTCGACTGACGGACCCTCGTGACGGGCGTCACATCGAAGAGACTCGTTCGCTCCAGGGCGACCGCCTGGAGATTCCGACGGCGCCTCCTGGTGTCTGGGACGTGATGTTGGCCGCTCCCGGCGGAGCGCCGGTGCAGCTCCGCGTGAAGGTTCCGGGCGAGGCGACGGACGTCACGCTGCCTCCGGCAAGCCGCTTGCGGCTCGAGGCACCCACACTCGACGCGCTCGACCTCGAGGCGACCGTCCAGGTGCTCGATCCGGCGGGGCATGCGATCCCGGTTCTGGACTCCGAGACCGGCACCCTGGGTGCCGCGTGTCCCTGGAGGAGGAACGGGATCGTGCTCGGCGCGGTGCCGTCCGGGCAGTGGGTCGTGCGCATCGTGGGAAGTGACGGCTCGACCTGGGTGGGCCAGGTGGTCACGTCCGGAAGGGGAGAGGCGCTCGTCGTGGTCCGGTGAAAGCCTTCGCGGGAGGAGAGGCGCCCGACCGCTCCACGCGGCCGAGGCGCACGGAGCGGTCGAGCGGTTCATGGTCGGCTAAGAGCTAGAAGGACGGCGGCCCGTTCGGGTTCGGACGGGAATCGCCTCCGCCACCTCCCTCATTGCAGTTCAAGACGACCTCTCCGGTGGTGCAGACGTCGATCCCTGCAGCGCCGTCGAGAGTGTCGTATCCGTCGCCGCCATCCAGGGTGTCGTCCTCGTCGTCGCCGTAGGCGGTGTCGTTTCCGTCGTAGGCAGAGATCCAGTCCCGGTCGTCACCGCCGTGGATCTCATCGTTCCCGAGCCCTCCCCAGAGATCGTCGTCTCCTGCTCCGCCGCGTAGCTCGTCCGCGTCGTAGTTGCCGTAGATGTCGTCGTCTCCGTCGCCACCGTGAATGTAGTCGTTGCCGTCGCCGCCATAGAGGAGATCGTCGCCGGTTCCTCCACAGATGGTGTCGGAGCCTCCGGCTCCGTTGATCTGGTCATTTCCTCCGAGCCCGGCGATCACGTCGTTGCCGGACGTTCCGGAGATCACATCGTTTCCCGTGGTCCCGACGATCGTGGCGGTCTGACCGTTGCAGGTCGCAGCGTGCGCCTGGGAGATCGGCAAGAGCGCACCGATGCCGAGCGCAAGGACGAAAAGAAAGGTGGTGGACAACACGCGTCGTGACATGAAACCTCCTTGTGTCGGTGTGGCCGTGGGCCACTGGTTGAGGAAATATGACTATACCAGAATACAATGAAATGGCCAATCACCAGGGTATCGAATGGCCAAACCCGGGGCAGGGCCACCGTCGCCGCGCCCCATACGCTAAACTTCCCTCATGGAAACCCTCCTCAGCATTGCCCTGGGTCTGGGGCTCGCCGCGGCCTGCGGCTTTCGGGTGTTCGTGCCGCTGTTGGTGATGAGCGTGGCGGTGCGGAGCGGGCACATGGCGGTGACGCCGTCGTTCGAGTGGGTGGGGACGGACGTCGCCCTGATCTGCTTCGCGGTGGCGACCTTCCTGGAGCTGGCGGCCTACTACATCCCGTGGGTCGACAATCTGCTCGACACGGTGGCGACGCCGGCGGCGGTGGTGGCCGGCATTCTGGTGACGGCGTCGGTGATCACGGACATGAGCCCGTTCCTGCGCTGGACGCTGGCCGTGCTGGCCGGCGGCGGGGTGGCGACCGGCGTGCAGGCGGTGACGGTGGCCGGGCGACAGATTTCGAGCCTGACCACGTTCGGCCTGGGCAACCCGGTGATCGCCACGCTCGAGGCGATCGGTGCGACGGTGATGGCGGTGCTGTCGATCCTGCTGCCGCTGGTGGCGGTCGCGGCGATCGCGTTGATCTTCGTCCTCGCCCTGCGCCGGGTGCTCTTCCGTCAACCCCGTGCGGTCGCGGCGACGGGCCCGGAACCCGGGACCGTGGGAGGCCCTCCAGCCTGAGCCCGGGGTGGGAGCTAGACGTGCCAGATCGCTGGAGGATCTGGATCGATACGGGCGGGACGTTTACGGACTGCCTGGGGATCGATCCGCGGGGGCGCCTCGGCCGGGTCAAGGTTCTTTCGTCGAGCGCGCTGCGCGGTCGTGTCGTCGGTCCCGATCCGGAGAATCCGTCCGCATTGCTGATCGCCGCGGACTGGGCTGTAGGTGTGGACGCGGACTGGGCCGCGGGTGAGGACGAGACCGCGCTTCTCCTGGCCGGCTGCCGGTTCCGGCGGCTGGGGGCGGAGCCCGACCGCGCTGCCTCCACGGGAGGGCATCCGCCCTCCGAGGCGGTCCCGAGTCTCGGGGTAGCGGTGGGCCCTGCCGGCGCACCGGATCGGGCGGCCCGGGCCCGCCGAGCCCAGCCTCCCCGTCTCCTGTTCGAAGGCCCGGCGCCCGCGGTGGAGCCGGGGGCGGTCTTCGAGCTCCAGTCGCCCGACGAGGCGCCGGTCCTGGCGGCGCGTCTGCTGACCGGAACGCCCCAGGATCGCTCCCTGCCGCCGGTCGAGCTTCGCCTCGCGACCACCCGCGGCACCAATGCGTTGCTGGAGCGCAAGGGGGCGCCGACGGTCCTCTTCGTGACCCGCGGCTTCGGCGACCTGCTCGAGATCGGCGATCAGGCCCGGCCGGATCTCTTCGCCCTGACGGTGGAGAAGCCGGCGCCGCTCTACGCGCGGGTGGTCGAGGTCGACGAGCGGCTGGCGGCGGACGGCACGGTCGTCCGCGCCCTCGACCTCGACGACTCCGCCCTGGCCGCCACGCTGGCCACGCTCTCGGCCGACGGTATCGAGAGCGCCGCGGTCGCCCTGCTCCACAGCTTTCGCCGCGGCGACCACGAGCGGGCCCTCGGCGAGCACCTCCGGCGGGCCGGGCTGGCCCACGTCTCGCTCTCTTCGGAGCTCGCCCCCCTGATCAAGATCCTGCCGCGGGCGGAGACGGCGGTCGTGGATGCGTATCTCGCGCCGATCATCGGCGACTACCTGGCCCGGGTCCAGGAGGCGTTGCCGGAGGCGGCGAGCCTGCACGTGATGACCAGCGCCGGGGGGCTCGTCTCGGCGGGGGAGTACCGGGCGAAGGACAGCCTGCTGTCCGGTCCGGCCGGCGGGGTGGTGGGGGCCGCGGAGGCCGGCAGGCGGTCGGGGTTCGAGCGGGTGATCAGCTTCGACATGGGGGGCACGTCGACCGACGTCGCCCGGGTCGACGGTGCCTACGAGTACCTGTTCGAGCACCGGGTCGGCGACGCGCGGCTGGTCGCGCCGGCCCTGGCGATCGAGACCGTGGCCGCCGGTGGCGGCTCGATCTGCCGCTTCGCGTCCGGGCGGCTCCTGGTGGGCCCGGAGAGTGCCGGCGCCCGCCCGGGGCCGGCCTGCTACGGCGCCGGCGGGCCGCTCACCCTGACCGACGTCAACCTCCTGCTGGGCCGGCTCGACCCCGATCGGTTCGGCATTCCGGTGGACCGCGGCGCGGCGGAGGCGCGGCTCGCCGAGCTGGCGGCGGCGGTGGCGGCCGAGGGGGGTGCCGACGGGAACGGTGGCGGCGGCGCGCCGTCCGCGGAGGCGCTGCTCGCCGGCTGCCTCGAGATCGCCGACGAGCGCATGGCCGACGCGGTGCGTCGGATCTCGCTCCGGCGCGGCTACGATCCGGCGGAGTACGCCCTGGTCGCCTTCGGCGGTGCCGGCGGCCAGCACGCCTGTTCTCTGGCCGACCTGCTGGGGATCCGCGCGGCGATCGTCCCGGCGGACGCGGGGCTGCTCTCGGCGGTCGGACTGGGCGCGGCGGTGGTGGAGCGCTTCGCACAGCGCCAGGTCCTCGAACCGCTGGCCGCCGTCGCCCCGCGGCTGCCGGAGCTGCTCGAAGAGCTGGCATCGGACGCGCGGCGGGCGGTGGTGGCCGAAGGGGTGGCACCGGGGCAGGTGGAGGTCCGGCGCCGGATGGTCCACCTGCGGCTCACCGGGCAGGAGTCGACCCTGTCGATCGAGTGGCCGGCCGAAGGCGCAGAGGCGCTCGCCGCCGCGTTCGCTGAAGGCTACGCCCAGCTCTACGGCTACCCGCCGCCGGCCCGGCCCGTCGAGGTCGAGTCGGTCCGGGTGGCGGCCTCGTCCCGGCCGCCGGGCGCGGCCGAGCTCCCGGTTTCTGCGCCGGGCGGGTCGAAGGGGCACGCCGCGCGTCCGGTGGGCCATCGTGAGGCGCTCTTCGCCGGCACCTGGCACGACACGCCGGTCTACGATCGGGGAGCCCTGGCGGCGGGAGACTCCCTCGACGGTCCGGCGCTGGTCTTCGAGCGCCACGCGGCGACGGTCGTCACCCCGGGCTGGAGCGCCTGGGCCGACGGTACCGGCAACCTTCTCCTGGAGCGCTCGTCCGGCGAGTAGAGGGTGCCGGGGATCGGGTACCATCGCCAGGACCACGTTTCGCCATCCGCCGCCACCCCGTTCGTTCCCGATGGGGCGATTTCGAAAAGGAGGAGCCTGTGCCCGATGACCCCGGCCGCTTCGGAGGCCCTGACCGGTTCGCCTCTCGCGGCGCCGCGTCCGGAGCGGACGATCCGCGCCTCGCCGCCGCCCTCACCCAGCTCAAGGTGATCGCCGGCGCCCTGGCCATGAGCGTGGTGATCTACGCGGTGGTGGCCTGGTTCCTCACCTCTGGTGCCGCGGGCACCTCGACCGAGCCGATCGGGCTCCCGGTGGCGATCGTCGCACTGCTCGGCGCCCTGGCCGTGTTCGACCTGCTCATCGCGCCCGTGGTCGAGCAGTTCCTCGGCGCCGGCAGACAGCCGGCGGCCGGCTCGGGGGCTGGGGCGGGGAGCGAGCCCCCGGACCTGGAGACGGCCCTGGCGACCTATCGCCGCGCCAAGGTCATCGGCTACGCGTTCCGGGAGGCGGCGGCCGTCTTCGGCCTCCTGCTCGCTCTCTTCACCGGCAATCCGGTCTGGTGCTATGCGCTGGTCGCACTGACCCTGGTGGCGATGGCGCTGGCCTGGCCGTCGCGCAACGGGCTCCTGCGGGCGACGGGGCGCTCGGTGCAACCGGAATGAGGCGGGGGCTCTGACGTGACGCAGAGGCCACGGGCGGTAGTCGAGGAGCTGTTCACGGCCCGGTTCGAGGCGATTGCCCGCGAGATGGGCGAGCTGCTGCGGCGCACGGCGCTGTCGACCAATGTCAAGGAGCGGCTCGATTTCTCGTGCGCCCTGCTCGATCCGGCCGGCGAGCTGGTGGTCAACGCGCCC
Organism: uncultured Acidobacteriota bacterium; assembly: GCA_963843755.1. GTDB lineage: Bacteria > Acidobacteriota > Thermoanaerobaculia > Multivoradales > DATKCC01 > CAWJLS01. The sequence continues at coordinate 117,124 of CAWJLS010000001.1, read as the reverse complement.
CACATTCCGGTGCACCTGGGGGCTCTCGGGCTGTGCGTCCGGCGGGTGGCGGAGGCGCTCGACCTCGCGCCCGGCGACGTGGTGGTGACCAACAGCCCGGCCTACGGCGGCTCCCACCTGCCGGACGTGACCGTGGTCAGCCCGGTGTTCGAGGGCGCCCCGGGGAGCGCGCTGCTCGGCTATGTGGCCAACCGGGCCCACCATGCGGAGATCGGTGGCACTCGCCCCGGCTCGATGCCGCCGGACGCGACCTCGCTGGCCGAGGAGGGGGTGGTGATCCCGCCGACCCGGGTGATCGAGGGCGGAACGGCCCGCTGGGAGCGCCTGCGGACCGTGTTGAGCGAGGCGCCCTTCCCGTCGCGCAATGTCGAGGAGAACCTGGCGGATCTCGAGGCCCAGGTGGCCGCCAACCACCGGGGGGAGGAGGCGCTGCGCTCCTTGGTCGCGGCCCACGGCCGCCAGACGGTGGTCGAGCAGATGGGGAGCCTCGCCGGCCGGGCGGCCGAACGGCTGGGGGCGGCCCTGCGCCGGCTGGGCGACGGGGTCTACCGGGCCGAGGAGCGGCTCGACGACGGTGCGGTTCTGGCGGTGGCGGTGACCGTGGAGGACGGCCGGGCGGCGATCTCCTTCGACGGCTCGTCGGGTGTCCACCCCGGCAACTTGAACGCCACGCCGGCTGTTGTACGGAGCGCGGTCCTCTACGTCCTGCGCCTGCTCGTGCGGGAGCCGCTGCCGCTCAACGAGGGGCTTCTCCGGCCGGTGGAGCTGTCGATCCCGGCCGGAATCCTCTCGCCCCCGTTTCCCGACGAGCCGCACCGTGCGCCGGCGGTGGTCGGCGGCAACGTGGAGACCAGTCAGCGGCTCGTCGACACGCTGATCAAGGCGCTGGGCCTGGCGGCCTGCAGCCAGGGGACGATGAACAACGTGCTCTTCGGCACCGACCGGTTCGGCTACTACGAGACCGTGTGCGGAGGGGCCGGCGCCACGGCCGAGGCCCCCGGGGCCGCCGCGGTCCACACCCACATGACCAACACGCGAATCACCGATCCGGAGGTGCTCGAGCACCGCTATCCGGTGCGGCTCGAGCGCTTTGCCGTCCGCCGCGGCTCGGGCGGTGCCGGCGCCTATCCGGGCGGTGACGGCGCGGTGCGCGAGCTGGTCTTCCTGGAGCCGATGCAGCTCTCGCTGCTGACCCAGCACCGGGTCGAGCGGCCGTACGGGGCGGCCGGCGGCGCGGCCGGGGCGCCCGGCGCCCAGCGGGTGGTGCGGGCCGGTGGCGAGGTGGTCGCCCTCGGCCCGGTCGACGGCTGCGACGTGGAGCCCGGCGACCGCCTGATTCTCGAAACGCCGGGCGGCGGAGGCTGGGGGACGGCATGAGGCGCCTCGCCGCCATCGTGCTCTGGTCGGTGATCGCCGCCGCCTTCATCGGGCCGGGGACGGTCACCACCGCGGCCCTGTCCGGCGCCTCCCACGGGCTGGCGCTCCTCTGGGCCCTGGGATTTTCGATCGTCGCGACCCTGGTGCTCCAGGAGGCGAGCGCCCGTCTGGCAGCCGCCTCCGGGCGCGACCTCGCCCAGGCGCTGCGGGAGTCGTACCGACACGGCCCCGCGGGCGCCGTCGTCCTCGCCCTGGTGATCGGCGCGATCGGTGTCGGCTGCGCCGCCTACGAGGCGGGGAACCTGCTGGGCGCGGCCGCGGGGGCCCAGCTCCTGCTCGGCGTCTCGCCGGCGACCCTGGCCCTGGTCGCGGGCGGTGCCGCGGCGGTGCTGCTGTGGGTCGGAGCCCCGCGGATGGTCGCCAACAGCCTGGCGTTGCTCGTCGCCCTCATGGGGGTGGCCTTCCTGGTGACCGCCGGCTCCCTGCTGCCGGGGCTCGGGCCGTTCCTGCACGGCCTGCTGGTGCCGTCGATGCCGTCCCAGCCAGCGGGGGCGGGCCTGCTGGTCCTGGGTCTGGTGGGGACGACCGTCGTGCCCTACAACCTGTTTCTCGGCTCGGGGCTCGCCAGCGGTCAGAGGCTCTCGGAGATCCGTTTCGGTCTGGGTGTGGCGGTGATCCTGGGGGGCGTCATCTCCATGGGGATCGTGGTGGTCGGGACGGCCGTCCCGGGGGAGTTCAGCTACGCGGCGGTGGCGGCGGCGCTGTCGGCGCGCCTGGGATCCTGGGCCGCCGGCCTGTTCGGCTGGGGCCTGGCGGCGGCGGGCCTGTCCTCGGCGGTCACCGCGCCGCTGGCGGCGGCCCTGACCGCGCGCGGCCTCTTCGGGCGCTCCGCAGGGGACGGGCGGAGCGGTCCGGGCGGCCGGGAGAGGTCCGAGGAGGGCGCGGACGAGAGCTCGGACGAGGACTCCCGCGAGAGCTCCCACGAGGTTTGGGAGGACCCGGGCTGGGCGCCGAGCTCGTGGCGCTACCGGGGTGTCTGGATCGCGGTGCTGGCGACGGGGGTCGCCTTCGGCGTCAGCGGCGTCCGCCCGGTGCCGGCGATCCTGCTGGCCCAGGCGCTCAACGGCGTGCTGCTGCCGGTGGCCGCGGTCTTCCTCTTCCTGGCGGTCAACGACCGGCGCCTGATGGGGCGCGAGGCGCTCAACGGCCCGCTGGCCAACCTGCTCACCGCGGCAGTGGTCACCGTCACCGTGGTCTTGGGAGCCGCGGGCGTCCTCCGGGCCGCCGCCTCGACCTTCGGGCGGAGCGCGCCGGGGCCGTGGACGCTGCTCGCGGCGTCGGCCGTCGTCGTCGTGCTCCTGGCCGTGCCGCTGGCGCGCGCCGTCGTACGTCGGCGCCGGGGTCCCGCCGGAGGCTCTTCTCACGACCGGAACGATCAGGGCTGATCAGCCCGATCGAGCCGCCGATCCGGGACCCCGCCGCCGACGCGATCCGTGACGCCCGCGCAGAGCGCCACGGGGCCTCTCAGTTGGGCCGCGCCCGGCGGACCTCGGCCAGGATCTCGGCCAGGATCTCGGCCACCAGCGCGTCGACGTCGCTGCTCAGGTCGACGGAGGTCTCCCTACGGGCGGCCTGGCCGCACTCTACGCGCAACGACGGCGGCGGGGGCGATCCCTCACCGGCCCAGTCGAGTGGGCCGACGTCACCGAGTGGGCCGATCGGACCGCCGGTCAGCGGGCGGATGCGTCGCGGAGGAGGGCAGGACGGCCCCACTCGAGGGTCGCCGCGCGGGTGCCCATGAAGAGCGCCATGGCCGCCCACAGGAGGTGGTTGCTGCCGGTGTGATGGGCGAGCGCGGCCAGCGGGACGAACCCGACGCCGACCGAGAGCAGCATGGCGTTGCGCAGGGCCGGGCCGGCGGTCAGGCCGAGGAAGAGGCCGTCGTCGATGAACGCCACCGCGCCCAGGGCGAGCACCGGCACCAGCCAGGCGCCGTAGCGCGAGGCCAGGGCGACGACCTCCTGGTGGTCGGTCAGCAGGCCGAAGACGGCGCCCGGGGCGAGGAGCACGGCCAGCAGGCAGGGGACGGTGATCAGCAGTCCGGTGCCCATGGCCAGGCGCACCAGGCGGCGGAGCCCCTCCCGGTCGCCGGCTCCGCGCAGGATGCCGGCCAGGCTCTCGGTGGCGAACGCCGCCCCGTCGACGCCGTAGGAGACCAGGTAGAAGAGCTGGATCAGGATCGTGTTGGCGGCGAGGACCGCGGTGCCGAGGGTGGCGCTCAGGCTGGTGAAGACGGCGAAGGCGGAGACCAGACAGGCGGTGCGGATGAGGATGTCCCGGTTGAGCCGTAGCAGCGAGCCGAGGGCCGCGCGCTCGAGCACCTGCCGCCAGCGCCACGGCACGGGGACGCCGCCGTCCCGCGAGGCGCGGACGAAGAGCGCAACGCCGACCGCCAGCATGGCCGCCTGGGACAGGGCGGTGGCCGCGCCGGCGCCGGTGGCGCCCCAGCCGAAGCGCAGGATGAACAGGTAGTCGAGGACGATGTTCACCCCGTTGGCGGTCACGGTCATCGCCAGGGCCCGGCCGCTCTCCTCACGGCCGAGGAACCAGCCGAGGAGGGCGAAGTTGGCGAGCGTCGCGGGCGCCGCCCAGATGCGGGCGCCGAAGTAGGCACGCCCCGCCGCCTCCACCGGGGCGCTCCCCTGGAGGAGCGCGAAGGCCGCCTCGCGCAGGAGCACCTGGGCCAGGAGCAGCACGGCGGCGAGCACCACCGCCAGGGCGACGGAGCGGTAGAGGACGCCGTAGAGGCGCTCCCGGTCGCCGCCGCCGAGCGCCTGCGCGGTCAGCCCGGTGGTCGCCATGCGCAGGAAGCCGAACGACCAGTAGACGAAGTCGAAGACCACCGTGCCGAGGGCGACCCCGCCGAGGAAGCGCAGGTTCGCCAGGTGACCGAGCATGGCGGTGTCGACGAGCCCGGCCAGCGGCACCGACAGGTTGGCCAGGACGTTGAGGGCGGTCAGCCGGGTGAACCGTCGGCCCAGCGACGCGCCGGCGGCGGCGGCGCTCACCGCGCGTGCCACTGGCGGAGCACTTCGTAGAGGGCGATCCCGACGGTGGTGGCGAGGTTGAGCGAGCGCAGGGCCGGGTCGCTCATGGGGATGCGCACCAGCCGGTCGCGGTAGCGTTCGCGGATCTCCGGCTCCAGGCCGACGCTCTCGCGGCCGAACAGCAGCGCCACCCGGTCGGGGTAGTCCACGTCCCACAGGGAGCGCTCGCCGTCGGTGGAGAAGAGGTACGGCTCGCCCAGGGTCGGGAGGGCCCGCTCGAACCGCTCCCAGTCCGGCCACACCCGCGGCTCGACCCGGGGCCAGTAGTCGAGACCGGCGCGGCGCACCTGGCGGGCGTCGAGCGAAAAGCCGAGCGGCTCGACCAGGTGGAGCTGCGCGCCGGCGCCGAGGCAGGTGCGCCCGGCGGCACCGGCGTTGAAATGGATCTCCGGGTGGACGAGGACGACGTGGAGCGGCTGCTGGACCATCGCCGGGGGAGTGTACCCGGCCCTCCGCTCCGTTGGTGACGGCGCCTGGCGCCGTGCGATCCGTGCAGCCTGTTCAACGAGCCCTACGCGACGGCCGGCCGGAAAGTTGCAATGATCGGTGTGCGAGATCGGAAGCTCGGACGTCGAACCCGCATCCGGCGGCTCTCTTTGCCGGATCGCAACGCTGGAGGTGTCAACCCCATGCGAAACGCAACGCGCCGCGGCGCACCGCTCACCAAGCTCCTCATCACGCTCCTCGCCCTGACGCCGGTCGCTCTCGGCAGCGGGAGCTGTGCCACCAACCCGGTCACCGGCCGCTCCCAGCTCGCCCTGATCAGCGAGCAGCAGGAGATCGCCCTCGGCCGGCAGAGCCACCAGGAGATCCTGGCGACCATGGGCGCCTACGACGATCCCGACCTCCAGGCCTACGTCGAGCGGATCGGCCAGCGCCTGGCGAAGGCATCCGAGCGCCCCGACCTGCCGTGGACCTTCACGGTCATCGACGACCCGGCGGTGAACGCCTTCGCCCTGCCCGGCGGGTTCATCTACCTGACCCGTGGAATCCTCGGCTCGATGAGCTCCGAGGCGGAGATGGTGTCAGTGCTCGGTCACGAGATCGGCCACGTCACCGCCCGCCACGCGGTCGCGCGCCTGAGCAAGGCGCAGCTCGCCAACCTGGGGTTGGTGGCGGGGATGATCGTGTCGCCGGAACTGCGCAGCTACGGCGGCCTGGCCCAGACGGGCCTCGGGGTGATGTTCCTCAAGTTCAGCCGGGACGACGAGCGCCAGGCAGACGACCTGGGCTTCCGCTACATGAACCAGGCAGGCTACGACCCGCACCAGATGGTCCAGATGTTCCGCATCCTCGACCGGGTCAGCGCCGCCGGTGGCGCCGGGCGCCTGCCGGACTGGCTGGCGACCCACCCCAACCCGGGCGACCGGATCGAGAGGATCGAGCAGGACATGGCACGGACCGGCGAGCCCGCCCTCGGGGCCGTCGTCGACCGGCGCCCGTTCCTCCAGCAGATCGACGGCATCGTCTACGGCCAGAACCCGCGGGAGGGGTTCTTCGACGGCACGACCTTCTACCACCCGGAGCTGGCGGTCCAGGTCCGCTTCCCCGACGGCTGGACGACCCAGAACCGGCGCGACGTGGTCGTGGCGGTGAGCCCGAAGCAGGACGCGGCGGTCTCCTTGACCCTGGCGAAGGGGGGGAGTGCCGAGGACGCGGCGCGCGAGTTCTTCACCTCTCAGTCGATTCAGACCGGCAACGCCTGGCGCTCGTCGATCGACGACCTGCCGGCCGTCTCGCGCACCTTCTCGGCCAGCCGCGACCAGGCGGAGGCCCTGCACGTCCTGGCCGCCTTCGTCCAGGACGGCCAGCGGGTCTACCGCCTGCTCGGCTTCACCACGGAAGGGCGCTTCCAGAGCTACTCCGGCACCTTCGAGCGCTCGGTAGAGAGCTTCGGGCGGCTGCGCGACCGCCGTTACCTGGACGTCGAGCCGAAGCGGATCACCCTGGTCCGGCTGCCCCGGGCGATGACCCTGCGCCAGTGCACCCAGAAGTACCCTTCGACCGTGGACCTCGAGACCCTCGGGATCATCAACGGCCTCCAGCCCGACGACACCCTCGCGGCCGGCGATCTGTACAAGCGGGTCACCGGCGGCGAGCTCCCCTAGACAAAAAAAGGACCGGGCCCTGGGAGAGGCCCGGTCCGCAAGGGACGGGAGCGAGCGGATGCCTGGAGTCGTCAGGCAGAGCTAGGAGGACTACATCGGGTCATCCGTTGGACTTGCCGACGATCTTGACCTCGGCCTCGAGATCGAAGGAGTCGGCTCCGTCGTTGGCGGTGAGATGGAGGGTCACGGTGTGCTCGGAACCCGAGGTCGGGTCCATCAGCAGGTCGAGAACCTGGTTCTTGGGGAACTGGGCCCGCACGTGATCGCCCTCCAGCCGGGCGAAGGTCGCCGGCAGGGGATCCGCCTCCTCGTCGTCGCCCGAGAGCTCCAGCGAGTCGGTGTCGATCTGGTCGAGGCCGTCGCCGCGCACGAACGCGGTGACCGAACCGTTGGCAGTGGCGTAGTTGGTGTTCCACGAGCTCGGTGAGAGCTGCAGCACCAGGTTCCCCACCTGATCGCCGGACCCGTCGTCCCCGCCGTCTCCACCACCGTCACCCGTGTTGTCGGCCTCGATGGTGACCTGGTCGTCGAGCGAGAGCGCGTCCATCTGGCCCATCTGGCGATCGACCTCGAAGGTCAGCGTGACGGTGTGCATCGAGCCCGGCTGCGGGTCGTCGAGCAGGTCGAGCACCTGGCTCTTGGCGAAGGCGGCCTTCACGTGGTCGCCCTGGCGGGTAGCACTGACCGGATCGAGCGGCATGGCGTCCGGGTTGTCGCCTTCGAGGACGATCGAGTCGAGCAGCACCTCCTGGAAGCCGGTGCCACGGATGAACGCCGTGACCGTGCCGCTGGAGTGGGCGTAGTTGAGGTTCCAGTCGTCGGGTGAGATCTCGAGCTGGAGGTCCAGCTCGGCGGTTCCGCCGCCCCCGCTTCCCCCGCCTCCCCCGCCTCCGTCACTGCCGCCGTCGTCCATGCCCTCGTCGCCGTCACGCTCCAGCGCGTCGACCGAAGCGCTCGAGCCGGAGACGGTCACGTCGAGCCGGATGGTCTCGTTGGGCTGGACGCTGTCGATGCCGACAGTGGCGGTCGAGGAGCCGGTCTGGAAGAGGACGTTGATGTTTCCCTCGGGCACACCGGAGAGCCGGAAGGAGCCGTCGGGGGAGGCGGTGGTGGAGAGCGAGGTGCCCGCGATCTGGACGGTCACCCCCGCGCCGGAGGAATCGGCAGCCCCGAGCGACGAGACCCTTTGGTCGCGCGCTCCGGGCCGGATGCCGGTGATGCCCGGAGCGTTCGGCGCGGCGGCCCCGGACGAGATGCTGCTCCCCCCGGTCTGGCCGGTCACCGTGACCTGGCCCGAGAGCGATGCCGTCCCGCCGACGGTCGGCATGGCGGGCGCGGTCGGGCCGCCGCCCCCGCCACCGCACGCCAAGGCGAGGGTCAGCGGAAGCAGGCAGGCGAGGGCAAGAAGGGCGCGGGTGGTAGCGAGCCCGCGCCGGGGCGGTCGGTGGTCAGCGAAAGGGAACATGGTGGCCTCCTTCGGATCGAGCTTCGGTCGAAGAGCAAGCCGCCGAGCAAATAGTTACATCCAGATAGGGCGAAGTCAGTATTGCTGCTCGAGATTCACCTGTCAACCTGGAAGAGCAAGATGCAGACCACGCCCCGTGGCGGCCGGACGGAAGAGTGGCCAGGCTGTGGCCAGGAAGCGGCCGGGGAGCAGGCGGTGGGGGCTCAGCGCACGCGGCGCCGGCGGTTGCGGATGTAGTCCGCGAGGATGAACTCGCCCAGGTCGTAGGGCGACGCGAAGTAGGCGCGGCCCCGGTTGACCCGGGTCAGCTTCTCGACGAAGTCGGTCAGCAGGGGGTCGGTCGCGAGCATGAAGGTGGTGATCACCACCTGCTGGCGCCGGCACATGTCGGCCTCGTCGAGCGTCTTGTTGACGATCTTCATGTCGAGGCCGAAGGGGTTCTTGTAGACGCGCCCGCCCTCGGTGATGGCGGACGGCTTGCCGTCGGTGATGAGAAAGATTTGCCGGTTCGGCTGCCGCTGGCGGGAAAGGATTCCCCGGGCGAGCCGGAGGGCGTCGCCGGTGTTGGTGTGGAAGGGCCCGGCGTCGACCGACGTGATGTCGGAGATCTCGATCCGTTCCGCCCGGTCGCCGAACAGCAGCACCTGGAGCGAGTCCTTCGGGTACTTGGTGGTGATCAGCTCGGTCAGGGCGAGGGCGACCGTCTTGGCCGGCGTGATCCGGTCCTCGCCGTAGAGGATCATCGAGTGGGAGATGTCGATCGCGAGCACCGTCGCGCAGGCGGTCAGGTGCTCGGTCTCGTGGACCTCGAGATCGTCTTCGGTCAGCTCGAGGTGGCCGTGGGTCCGCTTGAGCGCGTTGTGGAGCGACCGGCCGGCGTCCAGGTGGTGGAGGTTGTCGCCGAAGCGCCAGGGGCGGGTCTCGGGCAGCCGTTCGATTCCCTCGCCGGCGGAGCGCACCGGGTGGTAGCCGGGCCCCGAGCGCGTCAGGCCGGAGAAGACGTCCTCGAACGCGCTCCGCCGGATGTGCCGCTCGCCCGAGGCGGTGAGCTGGAGGCCGCCTTCCTCGTCCCGCCCGACCAGGCGCCGGTCTTCGAGCGAGGCGAAGAAGGCCTCGAGATCGACGCTCGGGTCGAGGTAGCCGCGGCGCTGGAGCTCGCGCATCCACTCCATGGCCTGCTCCGGGTCGCCGCCCGAAGCCAGAACGAGCTGGTTGAACAGGCGCAGCAGGTCGAGCTCCGCCAGGAGCGAGCGGAGGAGCTCGGGGTCCAGGTAGCGGTAGCGGTGCCTCATCCGCCTCCGTGCGGGCCGCCATGAGGCACCCCGTGCGGTCGAAGCAACTGGAACTTGACCATCTCCTTGTAGCTGACCTGGCTGTCCAGATCCTGGCGGGCGAGCTTCAGGTGCTGGTGCAGACCTTCGAGGATCATCTCGGCGTGGAGCGCCTGGAGCGCCGCCGTGCCGCCGCCGTTCTCCGTCGCCAGCTCCCAGAGCGCGGGCACCCGGCGCAGCTCCGCCATGTAGTCGGAGGTCGACTGCTCGTCGTCGAGGGTGACCGTGTTGCCGTCCGCGAACCAGGCGACGATCTGGGCGTAGGGCCCGACGTCGTCCTCGCCGCCGCTGCCCACCCCCTTGGGGATCTCGGGGAAGGTGCGGTCGAACACCCGCTGGACCGCCTCGCCGATCAGCCGCCGGGCGACCACCTCGGCGCCCTGCTGCTCGCCCTCGTAGACCATCTCCACCTTGCCGGTGATCGCCGGCAGCAGCATGTGGAGGTCGCACAGGCGCGGGTGCACCGGGCTCTCGCCGGTGGCCAGGGCGCGCCGTTCGAGGTTCGAGGCCAAGAGCTCCATCGCCGAGATCGACACCCGGGCGGAGACGCCGGAAGCCTGGTCGACCAGGTCGCTCTCCCGGGCGACGAAGGCGATCTCTTCGATCAGCAGGCGTACCTCTTCGGGGATCACCAGGTCGTCGCCCCGTTCGGTCCAGGCCTCCTGGCGGGTGATCTCGGCGGCGATCGCCGTCTCGGGCGGGTAGTGGGTGAGGATCTGGGACGAGATCCGGTCCTTGAGCGGCGTGATGATCGAGCCGCGGTTGGTGTAGTCCTCCGGGTTGGCGGAGAAGACCATCAGCAGGTCGAGGGGGATGCGCACGGGGAAGCCGCGGATCTGGAGGTCGCGCTCCTCCAGGATGTTGAACAGGCCGACCTGGATGCGCGGCGCCAGGTCCGGCAGCTCGTTGATGGCGAAGATCCCCCGGTTGGTGCGCGGCACGATGCCGAAGTGGATGACCTCCGGGTCGGCGAACGTGAGCTTGCGCGTCGCCGCCTTGATCGGGTCGATGTCGCCCAGCAGGTCGGCGATCGAGACGTCCGGCGTGGCCAGCTTCTCGTTGTAGCGCGCGTCGCGGCCCATCCACTCGACCGGCGCCTCGTCGCCGTGCTTCTCGAGCAGCCGCTCGCCCTGAGCCGAGATCGGCGCCAGCGGATCGTCGTTGAGCTCGGTCCCGGCGAGCACCGGCACCGCCGGGTCGAGCAGCGAGACCAGGGAGCGCAGCAGCCGCGTCTTGGCCTGGCCGCGCAGCCCGAGCAGGATGAAGTCGTGGCCGGCCAGCAGGGCGTTGACGACTCCGGGGATGACCGTCCGCTCGTAGCCGAGCACACCGGGGAAGAGGCGCTCCCCGGCCGCCAGCTTGGCGCGGAGGTTCTGGCGGATCTCCTGCTTGATCGACCGCGGGCGGTAGCCTGCGGCCTTGAGCTCTCCGACGGTGTGCGGGCGTTGAGTCATCGTCAGGTCAGTCCTGGGTTTCGAGCCAGCGCTCGGCGTCCATCGCCGCGCGGCAGCCGGTGCCGGCGGCGGTGATCGCCTGGCGGTAGATCGGGTCGGCCGCGTCGCCGCAGGCGAACACCCCCTCGGCACTCGTCTTGGTCGAGGGCTCGGCGACCTCGATGTAGCCGACCTCGTTCAGGTCGAGCTGGCCCTCGAAGATCCGGGTGTTGGGCTGGTGACCGATGGCCAGGAACAGCCCCTGGGTCTCGAAGACGCTCTCTTCACCGGTCTTGCGGTTCTTCAGGCGGACGCCGTGGACCCCGTCTTCGCGGCTGCCGAGCACCTCGACCACCTCGCTGTTCCAGATCCACTCGATCTTGTCGTTGGCGAGCGCCCGATCCTGCATGATCTTCGACGCCCGGAGCTCTTCCCGGCGGTGGATGACCGTCACCTTGTCGGCGAACTTGGTCAGGAAGGCCGCCTCCTCCATGGCGCTGTCGCCGCCGCCGACCACCACCACCTCCTTGCCGCGGAAGAAGAAGCCGTCGCAGGTGGCGCAGGCGGAGACTCCGTAGCCCATCAGGTGGTCCTCGGACTCGAGGCCGAGGAGCTTGGCGGTGGCCCCGGTGGCGACGATCAGGGTGCCGGTGTGGTAGAGGGCGTCGTCGGTCCGGACCGCGAACGGACGCTTCGAAAGGTCGACCGAGGTCGCCGCCTGGAACGTGCAGATGGCCCCGAAGCGCCGGGCCTGCTCGCGCATCCGGTCCATCAGCTCCGGGCCGAGGATGCCCTCGGGAAAGCCGGGGAAGTTCTCGACCTCGGTGGTGATCGTGAGCTGGCCGCCGGGCTGGAGGCCTTCGAGCACCACCGGGGCCAGGTCCGCCCGGGCGGCGTAGAGGGCCGCGGTCAGCCCGGCCGGGCCGGAGCCCAGGACGATCACGCGGTGGTAGTTCTCATCGTGGGTTTCTGAATCGCTCATCGTCGGAATCTCTCCTGAGTGCCGGCGGGGACATGGTGACCGTGGAGACCGCGTCATCGGGGGGCGGCTCGATGGTGCGATGGCGCGGGCAGGGGCGCTCGGGACGGGCGAGTATAGCAACGCGCCCGGGTCGAAACCGGGCGCGGATCGTCCGCCGGATCGTCGTGCCCTCTCCCGCTTCAACCCGAGAGGGTGCCGATCAGATTTCGACCAGCCGGCGGTCGAGGCAGCGGTACTGGATCGCTTCGGCGACGTGGGGCGCGCGCACCGCGTCGCTGCCGGCCAGGTCCGCGATCGTCCGGGCCACCTTGAGGACCCGGTGGACTGCGCGAACGGACAGCCCCAGGCGCTCGAACGCGGCGTCCAGGAGCTGCTGCCCCGGACCGTCGGGACGCGCCAGGCGACCGATCTCCTCCGGCCCCATGGCGGCGTTGACCGGCGCCCAGGACGAGCGGTCCGGAGCCCTGCCGCCCTGCCCGCCGGCTCCGTCGCCTCCCTGGCCCGAGACCTTGCCCAGGAACCGTTCGAGCTGGAGCGCCCGCGCCGCCGCCACCCGCGCGGCCACGTCGGCACTGCTCTCGCCTGCCGCCCCCCGCAGGTCGGAGAGGCCGACGGCGGGGACCTCCACATGGAGATCGATCCGGTCGAGCAGCGGCCCGGAGACCCGACCCCGGTAGCGCTCCACCTGGCGGGACGTGCACGAGCACTCGTGGCGCGGGTCCCCCTGGTGGCCGCAGGGGCACGGGTTCATGGCCGCCACCAGGGAGAAGCGGGCCGGGAACGTGAGGGTCGCCCGCGCCCGGGCGACGGTGACGCGCCCCTCCTCGAGCGGCTGGCGCAGCGCTTCGAGGGCGCCCCGCTGGTACTCCGGCAGCTCGTCGAGGAACAGGACGCCGCAGTGGGCCAGGCTCGCCTCGCCCGGCCGGGGCACGGAGCCGCCACCGAGCAGGGCGGCCGAGCTGGCGCCGGGGTGGGGGCTGCGGAACGGGCGGGTGCGGATCAGGCCGTCCGCGAGCGGCACGCCGGAGGCGGAGTGCACCTTGGTGACGGCGATCGCCTCGCCGCGGGTCAGGGGCGGCAGGATGCCGGGCAGGCGGCGGGCGAGCATCGTCTTGCCGGCTCCGGGGGGGCCGATGAGGAGCACGTTGTGGCCGCCGGCCGCGGCGACCTCCAGCGCCCGCTTGGCCGCCCCCTGGCCGCGCACCGCGGAGAGGTCGGCGTCCGATCTCCCGTCGGAGCCGGCGGTGGCGGCGGTGGCGGGAAAGGCGGGGGAGGGGAGCGGGTCGAGGTGGGCCGCGCCGGTCAGGTGGTCGATGGCGTCGCTCAGCCCGTGGACGGGAATCACCGGAACGGTTCCGAGGGCCGCGGCCTCGCCGGCGCTGGTCGCGGGAAGGAGCACCTCGCGACAGCCGAGCCGCCCGGCCAGCTCGGCGATCGCCAGCCCCCCGCGCACCGGCCGGACGGCGCCGTCGAGGCCGAGCTCACCGCAGATCAGGCGCCCGGCGAGGGTCTCCTGAGGCAGCTCGCCGTGGGCAGCGAGCAGGGCGAGGGCGATCGCCAGGTCGAGCTGGTTGCCCTCCTTGCGCAGGTCGGCCGGGGCCAGGTTGATCAGGACGACACGCGGTCCCAGGCGGAAGCCGCAGTTGCGGACGGCGCGGCGGACCCGTTCGCGGCTCTCGCGGACGGACGCATCGGGCAGGCCGACGATGCGCAGGGCGGGGAGCTCTCCGTAGTGGGCGTCGACCTCGACCTGGACCGGTCGGGCGTCGATCCCCCACGGGGTGGCGGCGGTGGCTCGGGCAAGCATCTCACCGGAGAGGACGGGATCGGTCGCGGCCATCGCACGCGGGCGGCCTGGCGCACGGTCTTGCCGGGATGGTGACAAGGAATTCCTCCCCGGGTGCCGTTTCTTGGCACCTTTCGAGTCCCGTCAGACGCGTCCTCCGGTCGGCTTCGATCGGTGCCGAACCCCTCTCAGTTCCTTTGATGACGGGCTGAAAAGCCCGCGTCGACGGCATTTCAGCGCTTGCGTCAGGGGAACGTCAGGAATGGCACGGGTCCTGCTTCGGTTAAGGCGTCAGGAGAACGTCAGGGTCCACACGGCCGATGCGCTCTCCGATTTCCTTTGCAGGTTGCTGGTTTCCCGATCCGAACAGAAGCGTAGTCCCGAGAGCCACCTGAAGTCCGGGAGTTCCGAGATGACCTGTTCCGATCGTCCGACCGCGAACCCACCCCGCACCCACGCCCCGCAGCCCGTCGCACGCCGCCTCCTGAAGGCGACCGGCCTGTCCGTCGTCGTCCTCGGCCTGGCCTTCGGCGTCGTCGCCGCGCCCGGCGGCGCCACGACCTACGTCCCGATGACCGACGCGGCCCTGGCCGACCAGGCGCCGCTGATCATCGCCGGACGGGTCACGGCGATCGACGCGGCGCCGGTCGCGGGGCGCCCGGCGACCGACTACACGGTCTCCCTGGCGCGGGTCCTCAAAGGGACCGCGCCGGCCGATCCGCTGACCGTCCGGGTGCCCGGAGGGGTCGACGCGAACGGCGCCGTCTACCGGGTATGGGGCGCGCCCCGGTTCCTCGAAGGCGACCGCGTGATCCTCTTCCTGGAGGCGCGCAGGGACGGGACGTTCGGGATCAGCCAGCTCCTCCTCGGCGCGTTCGTCCGGGAGCAGAGCGGCGACCGGACGCTGGCGGTGCGGGACCTTTCGGAGGCGGTCGCGCTGCCGCGGTCGGCGAGGGCGGGCGGCGCGGAGGCGGACTCCACCCAGCGCGCCCGGGACTTCACCCGCTTCGGCGACTGGTTGGCCGCGCGGGCAGCGTGGGCCGCGAGCCGGAGCGCGGAAGGCACTGGATCGACTGGACTGGCCGGGGTGGCCGGACGGGCCGGCTCGACCGGCCCGGTGGCGGACTACTTCGTCGACGCCCCCCAGGGGACGAGCCTCGCCGAGCGCTACACACTGCTCGGGTCGGGGGGCAAGAGCTTCCGCTGGTTCAACGGCGGCGGCACCTGGTACGCCTACCAAGGCGGCGTGGCGGGGATGAGCGGCGGCGGGTTCACCGAGGTCCAGCGGGCGCTCGCGGCCTGGGACGCCGACCCGGGCTCGAGCCTCTCCCTCCAGTACGGCGGCACGACCAGCCGCACCGGCGGCTTCAGCACCCACGACGGCGCCAACGTCGTCCTGTTCGAGGACCCGAACGACGAGATCTCCGGCTCGTTCGACTGCAGCAGCGGCGGCGTCCTGGCGATCGGCGGCTTCAGCAACGTCTCGGGGACGGCCGACTTCGGCGGCACCACCTACTGGCGGATCGTCGAAGGCGAAGTGGTCACCCAGGACGGCGCCGGCTGCTTCTTCGCCGGCAACGGCGGCAAGAACGGCGAGCTGGTCTTCGCCCACGAGATCGGCCACGCCCTCGGTCTCGGGCACTCGTGCGGCGACAGCGGGACGCCGTCGTGCGCCGACCCGGTCCTCGACGACGCGCTGATGCGCGCCTTCGCCCACAACGACGGGCGCGGCGCCCGTCTCGGCGACGACGACCGGGCGGCGCTGGCCGTGCTCTACGGCAACGGCACGGCGGCATGCACCGTGCCCACCGCACCGGCCGGCCTGTCGGCGACCGCGACCTCGAGCTCGCGGATCGACCTCACCTGGCAGGACCGGTCCCAGGACGAGGACGGCTTCGTCGTCGAGCGCAAGCTCGCGAGCGCCTCGTCCTTCACCCGGCTGGCGACGCTGCCCGCGGGCAGACAGAGCTTCGCCGACACCGGCCTCGCGGCCTCCACCAGCTACACCTACCAGGTCCGGGCGACCGGCTGCGGCGGCGATTCGTCCGCCGTCGGACCGGTCAGCGCCAGGACCCTCGACCCACCGCCCGACCCCACTCCCGATCCATCTGATCCCCCTCCGGGGCCGTCCGAGCCCCCTCCCGATCCACCTTCTGATCCGCCGTCCGCCGCAACGCCGTACGGTCTCCAGGCGAACGTGCTCTCGCAGACTGAAGTCCAGCTCACGTGGAGCTGGGACGGCGCCGCGCCGCTCGACTTCCGGGTCGAGCTGCGGAGCGGCGTCCTGTTCGTCGAGGCCGCCACCGTCTCCGGTTCGCTCAGGAAGGCCGCCCTCGACGGGCTGCGCCCGAAGACCGGCTACTCCTTCCGGGTCCGGGCGCGGACGTCGTCGGGGTACGGCCCGTACTCGGAGGTCGTCAGCGTCCGGACCGACCCGCAGGCCGCTGGCGACCCCGGGGCGCTCACTGCCGCCCAGGTGGCCTGCGACGAGGCCCGGCTGCACGGTCTGCTCGCACGGCTGACGGTCGAGGCACCGAACCTGCCCGCTTCGAGCGGACGGAGCACCGGCATCAACCTGTCGTTCACCGCCACCGGCGACTTCGCCGGCATCGCCTTCACGGAGCCGTCCGGGTCCGCGCCCGGCCGCGAGCTGGCGTTCTCGACCAACCCGGAGGAGACGACCCTGCTGCGCAACCCGGCGCGGGCGCAGCTCGCCAGCGTCAGCCTGACCCGCAACGTGCTCAACTCCGACCTGGTCGGCGCCGCGGACAGCGACCGGCTCCGGGTCACCATCGATCCGACCCTGACCCCGAGTGGGAGCGCGCCGAGCGACCTGCTGGCGATCGATAACCTCTCCGGCAGCGTCGACGGTGCGACCTCCGCCAAGCCGGGCCGCGGGCTGGCGGGACTGCTCGACACCTGCCACGGCGAGCTCGGCGCCGACGACGTTCACGTCTTCCGGGTGCTGTCGAAGATCCTCCGGGTCGAGTCCTCCACCGCGCGCCGGGTCGCCGTGGCGATCTACCGCGGCGAGG
The DNA here is from genome assembly GCA_963843755.1 of uncultured Acidobacteriota bacterium. Classification (GTDB taxonomy): domain Bacteria; phylum Acidobacteriota; class Thermoanaerobaculia; order Multivoradales; family DATKCC01; genus CAWJLS01. The sequence continues at coordinate 100,500 of CAWJLS010000001.1, read as the reverse complement.
CGTCCGGCACCTATCGCATCGACGCGTTCCCCTTCGATGGGCAGGGTCGCTCCCTCGGCTTGGTGGCGGCCGAGCTGGAGGTGACCTGGAAGGCGGGCGCCCTCGACCAGGGGATGCTCCGGGTGCTGCCGGCCTGCGGTGGGGGAGGGTCGGTCCGCTGCACCTCGTTCGACGCGCCGGCGCAGGTCGTCCTCGGCACCCCCCAGTTCGTCGGCGGCGCCGGGGGTGGTTCGGACAGCGGTTCGGAGGTCCAGGTCTCGTTCGCTCCGGCCACCTCCAGCACCGGGAGCGAGGAGGCGGTCGACTGGACGAGCCTGTTGGCCTCCTCCACCTGGCTGCGGCCGCCGGCCGGAGCGGGCTCGAGCGGGGCCGGTTCGGCGAGCACGTCGCCCGAGCAGGGCCCCGGCGAGCTGGCGACCTCCCAGGTGGCCTGTGACGGCACGCGGCTCGAAGGGATGCTCGACCGGCTGCGGGTGGTCGCCCCCGGCGCCGCCGGCCGGGGCGTCAACCTCTCCTACACGGCGAGCGGCGACTTCGCCGGCATCGCCTACACGGTCGGCGCCGCCGGGGGAGAGCGGCAGCTCGCGTTCTCGACCAACCCGGAAGAGACGACCTTGCTGCGCAACCCGGCGCGGCCTCAGCTCTTCGCCGTCAGCGTCTCGCGCAACGTCCTCAACTCCGACCTGGTGACCGGCCAGACCGGGAGCGGCGCGGGCCTGCTGAAGGTGCTGCTCGACCCGACCCGGGACGGGCAGGGGAGCGACAACGAGCTGCTGCTGATCGACAACCGCGGCGACGGCTCGTCCCACCCGGCGGACGCCAAGCCGGGGCGGGGGCTGACCGAGCTGGTGGCGCCCTGCCACACCCGCTTCGCCGACGCCGACGTCCACCTCTTCCGGGTGCTGTCCAAGATCGTCCGGGCCCAGGCCGCCGGCGCGACGGCGACCGAGATCGCCCTCTACAAGGGCGCGGGCCAGAACGTCTACCGGATCGACGCCTACCTGCTGACGGCCGACGGCACGAGCCTCGGCCGGATGGCAGCGGAGCTGACCGTCGGCTACAACGCCTCCGGGCTCCTCCAGACCGGCACCCTGAAGGCCCTGCCGCGCTGCGCGGGCTCGGTCACCACGGGGTGCACCAGCGTCGACCGCGCGGCGGAGATCTTCCTGGTCGAGCCCGCCCTGAGCGGCCCCGACACCCCGGTCGCCGGCGCCCGGGTCGTCTCCTCCGGAGCGCCGACCAAGGCGACCGTGAGCTTCGCCTCGGTGCTGGGCGGAACGAGCTGGAGGAAAGGGATCTGAGGACGTCGCGCGACACCGATCGAGGGTGAGGTTCCCTCAGAGGTCCATCCGCCGGTCTCGATGCGGCCGGGGCACGGCCGGGGCGCAGAGGATCTGTTAGCCTCCCACCCCACGCGAGACCGGCGGAGGACCTCATCATCATGGCGACAGGCTTCAGTGCCCGCAACGTCTGTATCACTGGCGGCGCGGGATTCATCGGCTCCCACCTCGCGGACGCCTTCCTCTCCCGGGGCGACCGGGTGACCGTCCTGGACGACCTCTCCGGCGGCAGGGAGGAGAACGTCCCCGACGGCGCGCTCCTCGAGCGGCTCGACATCCGGACGCCCGAAGCGGCTCGGCGAGTGGAGGAGGGGGGCTTCGACCTCCTCGTCCACCACGCCGCCCAGATGGACGTGCGGCGCTCCGTGGCCGACCCGGTCTTCGACGCCTCGGTCAACGTGCTCGGCACCCTCAACCTGCTCGAGGCCACCGTCCGCGGCGGCGTCTCCCGCGTCCTCTTCGCCTCGACCGGCGGCGCCATCTACGGCGAGCAGGACGTCCACCCGGCCCCCGAGGAGCACCCGACCCGCCCGGTCAGCCCCTACGGCGTCGCCAAGCTGGCGGTCGAGCGCTACCTCTACTACTACGCGGTGGAGACGGGGCTCGAAGCGGTGGCCCTGCGCTACGCCAACGTCTACGGCGAGCGCCAGAACCCCCACGGCGAAGCCGGCGTCGTCGCCATCTTCCTCGAACGCCTGCTCGACGGCCGCCCCGTCACCATCCACGGCGACGGCCTCCAGACCCGCGACTACGTCCATGTCTCCGACATCGTCCGGGCGAACCTCGCCGCGGCCGCGGTGGATCTATCCGCCGAAAAAGCCGCCGGCCACCCCCCCTTCCGCATCTACAACGTCGGTACCGGCATCGAGACCTCCGTCGTCGACCTCTACCGAGAGCTCGCCGCCGTCCTCGGCACCGACCGAGCCCCCGAGCACGGCCCGGGCAAGCCCGGCGAGCAGCGGCGCTCGTCCGTCGACGCCACAAAGATCCGGAAAGGGCTCGGCGTGCCCGAGCCCCTGTCCTTGCCCGACGGCTTCCGGCGCACCGCCCAGTGGTTCCGGGCGAAACACGCGGCGGGGTAGCCGGGGCCGCGGGCGGCTGCGGCCGGACGAGGTAGAGAGGTCGCTCCGGCGGTGAGTTCGCCGGGAGCGGCCCGGGAGGCCCCGCCTCCGGGACGGCGACCGTCAAGGGCGGCTCGGAGACAAACGGTCGCCTCGGTTCGGACCGCGCCGGGCCCTGCTGCCAGCTCCAGCGACATCGCGGGCGCGGTCCTCAACGCCCTCCAGCGGGGCCTCCCGGGCCTCTCCACTCGCCTGCGATCGTTGCCGTACCGACTCCCGTCGCGTTCCCCGCCGGAGCCACCGATTTCCATGCCGGCGCTTGCTTGAGGAGTCCGTGCCGGTTCATGTTCGATATGATCAATCTGTAGTCGAAAGAGTACAGTCCATCGGAAAATCGATCAGCTCAGGATGAACAGCCCCCGCTGGCGAAGTGCCAGGGCAAGGCGGTGGAGCAATCGAATTGAGGGCGTGGAAGGTGCACCGGAGTTCGCTAAGATGCGGCCGGTCTGCCATGCCGGTACTGAGCCTTTACAACGACGAGCCGACGCTGGAGGACCTCCTCTCGCGGACAGAGTTGATCCAGCGGATCGGCAATGCCATCGCCAATTCAATTCCTCCTCAAGTGTTCGGGTTGCACGGAGACTGGGGGACGGGGAAGACGAGCGCGCTTCACCAGATCCACTGGGACCTGGTGGGGGAGTGCCCGCAGCAGTCTCCGAAGAAGGGGGCGGAGTTTGTCGGCTTGGGCAAGGGTGGCCGCTACAAGGATGAGGTGACGGTCGTCTGGTTCGAGGCGTGGCGCTACCAGAACGAGAAGGCGCCGATCGTGGCGCTCCTCCAGGAGATCCGCACGCAGCTCCCGTGGTATGCCAAGGCGCTTAAGGAGAGCCAGAAGCTCAGCGAGGTGGCGATTCGTGGAGCGCTCCTGTCCCTGGAAGACCTGACCAAGCGGATCGGTATCCAGGCCTCGAAGATTCAGGCAGCGGGGGAGCGGTGGGAGGAGGAGAACCTCGCGACGCGACTTCCCTCGCACATGATCCGTCAGCACCTGGAGGAGGCGTTGAAGACGCTGTTGGCTCGACGCGGCAAGAAGCCCCAGCGGCTGGTGGTGCTGGTCGACGATCTGGACCGGTGCGAGGCGGAGACCGCGTATCAGCTCCTCGAAGGGATCAAGATCTACCTGAACCTGCCGAGTTGCATCTTCGTCCTCGGCATGAACCAGGACATCATCGAGGGTGCGGTCGCCCGGCACCTGCCCGAGCAGGAGGGCGATCACCTCCAGCGGCGCATGGCCAAACGCTACCTGGAGAAGCTCTGCCAAAACGTCTGGCACATCCCCCTGGTCCAGGAGCCTGCAGGTCTTCTGGAACGCTACCTGGGTGAGGATGGAGTTGCGTGCGACCTGACTGCGGTGGTGCGGACGTTCGACTGCTTGCCGCCTATCCCCCGCAAGATCAAGGGGTACGCAAACCTCTTGGCTCGCTTCGAGCCGCACCTGGAGCGGGTCCGGAAAGCGCACGAAGACGCCGGCGACGAGCCGGAGCGCTGGGCCCAACTCGCCGTGGCCTACAGCTACCTCTATCATTTCCACAATCGGCTCTACCGATTGCTCTGGCAGAACCGCCGGGAGTTCTGGGACCAGCTCCTTCTCTGGTGCACTGGCGAGCCGCACCGGGTGGATGCGCACCTTGGCCACCTCGAGCCCCGGCGGGAGCTCCCCGAGCTGGACTCGGAGGCGGGCAAGGCGGCCGAGAAGCCGGCGACCCTCGAAGCTGCGACCGAGCCGATCACCGTCTTCCACGATCCGGCTGCGGACAATGTCTTGCACGTCGAGGCGCTGATCCAGGCCATCGGCCCGATCGAGGACAGGGAGGCGGCGTGGCATCTCCTGCAATGAGCTCCGGGCCGAGGTCGACCTTCGGCGGGGCTGCCTTGGATCTGGCGGGGATGGGGCGGTAGACTGAAGGACCCATGGCCGTGGCGCGATCAATCAAACGACGAGCGCACCGACTCCCGTTCTACCAGGAACCGGACCGGGGTGAGTTCGTCAACCCGTTCGACGATCGGGAGATCCTCGCCTACTACAGGCAGCTTTACTACTGGCACGGCTTCATCCGTTTCCTCGGCCTGCCGCACCTCAAAGACAGCCCGGACGTGCCGATCTACCGGCTGTTCGTGCCGCCGGACCTGAGCGCCCAGCCGATCCCGGTCGAGCAGCCGGGCCGCGACCAACCAGAGCGGTCGCGGCTGCTGGCTGCGGTGGCGGACCATTCGCACCTGGTTATCCTCGGTGACCCGGGCAGCGGCAAGTCGACCCTCGTCAACTGGATCGCCTGGCAGCTCTCGCGCTCCAACAAGCGACCGTGGGCGCGGGCGCTGGGGCCACTCCTGCCACTGCCGATGATCGTCCGCGAGCTCGAGATCACCCAGGAGATCACCTGGGACGGTCTCCTCGATGCCTTCTTCTCCAGGCCGGTGGCACGGGACCTCGGACGTGACAAGACCCTGGGCTACCTGGAGAGGGGCCAGGCATTCATCCTGCTCGACGGCGTGGACGAGATCGCCAGCGAGACGACGCGGCGGGCCTTGCGGGACGCTGTGCTCGAAGGCGTCGAGCGTTACCGCGGCTGCCGCTGGCTGGTTACGTCACGAGTGGTTGGCTACGACCTGGTCCCATTTCACACCGTGGACCCACAGGAGGCATTCGACTACGACCGGATGCAGTTGCACCTCCTAGGCGATGGCGAAGAAGAGATCGCGCAGAAGAGCCGGTCTCTGGACGACCGAATGAAGGACGTGTCTCGTTGGATGGAGCTGCGCTGGGCCGACGTGCTGTATGTCAGCCCGTTCTCGGACTACCAGATCGAGCAGTTCTCCCACGCCTGGTACGGGCGCCACGAGCAGGCACCGGCGGACGCCAAGCAAAGGGCAGAGGATCTCTTCCAGGCCATCACCTCCAACCACCGCACCCTGCGGCTGGCCCGGATCCCGAACCTCCTCACCCTGATGGCTCTGATCCACCGCATCCAGGCGCGGCTGCCCCACGGCAGAGCGGTGCTCTACGACAAGATCGTGGAGGCGTACCTCGAATCGATCGACTCCTACCGCGGCCTCTCGGAGGTGGACTACAGCCTGGAGGAGAAGAAGCGCTGGCTGGCCTACGTGGGCTTCCGGATGCAGCAACGGCGCTCGGAGCAGGAAGAGAGCAAGGACGAGGAGAAGCCGGTCCGGGAGATCCTGGTCTCCGAGGACGAGGTCGTCGCCTGGCTGGGAGACGTCATGGCCCTGTCGCCGAAGATCCTCGACGTGGCGGAGCCGGGCCACGCGGCGCGCCGCTTCGTCGACTACATCGCCCGCCGGAGCGGCCTCCTCCTGCCGCGCGGCGAGCAGCGGTACGCCTTCACCCACCTCTCCTTCCAGGAGTTCTTCGCCGCGCTCTACCTGGAGGAGCGCATCACCGCGCCACGGTGGTTCGGGAAGGGGAGCACTCCAGCGGGCGACGGCCCGGAGGATCTGGTGGCCTACGCCGACCAGTCGAGCTGGCGCGAACCTTTGGTCCTCCTCTTCGGCCTCCTGGCCGGTCGCCCCGAGTGGGCAACGGAGCTATCGGAGCTCCTGTTCGGTAGTGAGCTCGTCAAGCTCGCCGAGCACGACGCGGGGACAACTTCTGAGCTTGCGCAGCTCCTCGCAGAGATCAGCGTGGACCCCCACTCCGGCCTTCCGGGCGCCTTGCGCACCGCCTCCTGGGAGGCGTGCTGGCGCTGGGAGCTGACGCGCCAGGCGCAGGGCGACGCCGGGGAGATCTTCGCGTCTGACCCGGTCGTCGCACAGGCGCTGTTCAGGGCGGACCCGAGCGAGCAGGCTGCGGTCTTCGAGGTGTTCGCCTCGGTCGTCCGACCCGTGGACCTCGGGCACCTGAGTCTCCGCGGCGCCCGGGCATTGAGCGACGTGAGCCCGCTGGCCGGGCTCGCGAACCTGGAGATCCTCGATCTTTCGGGCACGGGAGTTTCGGACGTGAGCCCGCTGGCCGGGCTCGCGAACCTGGAGATCCTCTATCTTTCGGGCACAGGAGTCTCGGACGTGAGCCCGCTTTCCGGACTCGCGAACCTGGAGTTCCTCAGTCTTTCGGGCACAGGAGTCTCGGACGTGAGCCCGCTGGCCGGGCTCGCGAACCTGAAGCTCCTCAATCTTTCGGGCACGGGAGTTTCGGACGTGAGCCCGCTTTCCGGACTCGCGAACCTGGAGCACCTCGATCTTTCGGGCACGGGTGTTTCAGACGAGAGCCCGCTGGCCGGGATCAAGGACCTCCAGATTATCGGTCTTCCGACAGTATCTGCGGAACGGGCGCCTTGAGCAGGAATCCCCAGGAGCACGACCGGCCGATCTCGGCACGGCAGCGGACGTTCTGAGTGTGGAGCGGCCCGGGAGGCCCGGTCCGGAGGGCGTTGAGGACCGCGCCCGCGATGTCGTGTGAGCAGCCAGCGGGGCCCGGCGCGGTCCGAACCGAGGCGAGCGCAGCCCTCCCAACCGTCCGTCTACGCTCGCCGTCCCGGAGGACGGGCCTCCCGGGCCGCTCCCGGCGAACCCCCCGGCGAAGAATGACTCCGCCTCGCCCCGCCCCGCCTCGGCAACGCCCCGCCCCACCTCGCGCTATCATCGCCCCGTCGACGCACCGACCGCCGTCACCCGGCACGGCGACCACGAGACGCACCTGAGGCACCACAGCACCTTGAAGAAGGGGACTCTCCGATGAACAAGACCGTCCTGGGATGCAGCATCGCCACCGTCGTGGGGTTGATCCTGGTGGTCGTGGTGGTGGGCCTGACGATCGCCGGGCTCTACAACGGCCTGGTGGCGTCCGATCAGGCGGTCACCGCCCAGTGGGCGCAGGTCGAGAGCGTCTACCAGCGGCGGGCCGACCTGGTGCCGAACCTGGTGCGCACGGTCAAGGGGGCGGCCAACTTCGAGCAGACCACCCTCCAGAACGTAGTCGAGGCGCGGGCCAAGGTGGGGCAGGTGCAGGTTTCGCCCGAGATGCTCAACGACCCCAAGGCCTTCGCCCAGTTCGAGCAGACCCAGAACCAGCTCTCGTCCGCCCTGTCGCGGCTGCTGGTGGTGGTCGAGCGCTACCCCGAGCTGCGCAGCGTCGCCGCGTTCCAGGACCTGATGAACCAGCTCGAAGGGACGGAGAACCGTATCAACGTAGAGCGCCAGCGCTTCAACACGGCCGCCCAGAAGTTCAACACCAGCATCCACCAGTTCCCCGCGAGCTGGCTGATCCGGATGTTCGGCTGGCCGTTCCAGGAGAAGGCCTACTTCCAGGCAACGCCGGGGGCGGACGTGGTGCCGGAGGTCGACTTCGGGGACGCCTCCGGGAAGTGATAAGTTCATCAACTACGCGGATCGAGCCGCGTGGACAGGGCGGAGAGACGTTCCCGCCCGTTGCTTCGTAGACGGTTTCGGATGTTCTCCTCACGCAGTCTCCTCGCCCTCGCCGCGGCCGGTCTCTGCCTGACGCTGCTCGCCTGTCGCGGGGCGGAGCCGTCGCGGGCCGCCGCCTCGCCGGGCGCGACCCAGGATCTGCTCGTCCACCGCGGCGCCTTCGAGCAGACCGCCCTCCTGACCGGCGAGATCGAGGCCACCCAGGCCCGCAACCTCTCCGTCCCACGCACCCCGAGCTGGCGTGTCGATCTGCGCTGGATCGCCGAGGACGGAACGCCGGTCAAGGCGGGCGACCGGGTCGCCGAGTTGGACAAGAGCGAGTTCGTCCAGGATCTCGAGGACAAGGAGCTCAGCCTCCAGGAGAAGCTCTCGGAGCTCGAACGCAAGAAGGCGGAGGTGCTCGACGAGACCCGCCAGAAGGAGTTCGCCGTCGCCAAGGCCGAGGGGGAGCGCGACAAGAAGAAGATCGACGCCGACCTGCCGGAGGGGATCGTGCCGCGCCAGGAGATGGCCGACCGCCAGCTCGACCTGGAGAAGGCGGAGACCGACCTGGCCACGGCCCGCGACGAGCTCGACACCCAGAAGCGTTCGGCGGCGGCCGACATCGAGCTGCAGCAGATCGAGATTGCCAAGGCGCGCCGGGAGATCGAGGCGGCGCGGGCGGCGATCGACGACCTGACGATCCGGGCGCCGGAGGACGGCCTGTTCCTGGTCGGCGACCTGCCCTGGGAGGACCGCAAGCTCCAGGTGGGCGACACGGTCTGGGCGGGCCTGAGCCTGGGGAGCATCCCGGACCTCTCGTCGCTGCGGGTCGCCGCCAGGTTGCCGGACGTGGACGACGGAAAGATCGCTCCGGGGATGCCCGCGCGCATCGTGCTCGACGCCTACCCGGACCGGGTCTACCAGGGGTCGGTGTCCTCGGTGACGCCGATCGCCCAGGAGGAGGGCGGCGAGTCGCTCCGGCGGTTCTTCCGGGTGCAGGTGGCGCTCGATGCGTCGGACCCCGAGCACATGATCCCGGGCATGTCGGCACGGGTCGAGGTGGTCCGCGACACGGTCGAGAACGCCCTGCTCGCGCCCCGGACCTGCCTCGATCTCCGCCTGCCGGTCCCGGACGAGGGCGAGACGCCGACCGGTGGCGCCGGGGCGGCTGGAGCGGGGGAGGACGCGGGCCCCGCCACCCGGGCGCGCCTGGCGAGCGGGCAAGCTCGTCCCGGTGCACCTCGGCCCCTGCAACGCCCTGGAGTGCGTGGTGGAGGACGGGGTGGACGAGGGGACCCGCCTGGCGAGCTCGGCGGGCCCCGTCGGGCGCGGCGCCGAACGGTCGGGCGACGTGCTGCAAGGGGCCGCGCCGTGAGTGACGACCGCCGCAAGCGCCTCTGGACGCGCCGCCTGATCCCGAGCCTGATCGTCGCCGTGGTAGTGGCGGCGGCCGGGCTGATCGGCGCCCGCGCGGCCGCGCCCGACCGTCCGACGGCGGTCGTCGAGCGGGGCGACCTGGCCGTCACCGTCGCCGTCGAGGGCTCGGTCGAGGCGGTCGATCCGATCACCTTGACGCCGCCGTCGGTCCCCGGCATCTGGAACTACCGCATCTCCTTCATGGCACCCGAGGGCGCGGCGGTCCACGAGGGGGATCGCGTGCTGGCCTTCGACACCCAGGAGCTCGAGCAGCGGCTCCGTCAGCGGGTCGCCGACCGGGACTCGGCGGCCCAGCAGATCGAGAAGCGGCGCACCGACCTGGCCAAGGAGCGCGAGCAGGTGGAGCTGCAGCTCGCCGAGACGCGGGCGCGCCTGCGCAAGACCAAGCTCGAGCTGGAGACGCCGGAAGAGCTGATGGCTGCCAGCGAGCTCGCCCAGCAGAAGATCGACCGGGATCTGGCCGAGAAGGAGATCGCGCACCTGGAGGAGCGCCTCGACCTGCTGGCCCGCCAGGCGAAGGCGGAGCTCGGCATGCTCGAGGAGCGGCGTGCGGCGGCGGCGTCCCGGGTGGACGAGATCGACCGCTACACGGAGCGCATGCAGTTGACGGCGCCCCGGAGCGGCATCGTCATCTACGAGGCCGACTGGCGGGGCGAGAAGCCCAAGCTCGGCGACCAGGTGTGGCCCGGGCGGACGATCCTCCAGATCCCGGATCTCTCTCACCTGCGCGGCGCCGGCATGGTCGATGAGTCCGATCTCGCCGCCATCGCCGTCGGCCAGCCGGTGACCCTGCGGCTCGACGCCCACCCGGACGTGCGCTACCACGGGCACCTGGCCCGCATCGCCCGCACCGTCCAGCGGCGCTCGCCCGACGACCCGCGCAAGGTGGTCAAGGTGGTGATCGAGCTGAACGAGACCGACCCGGAGCGGCTGCGCCCCGGCCTGCGCTTCCAGGGCGAGGTCGAGGTGGAGAGCCACCAGGGCGTCCTGTCCCTGCCGGCCGCGGCGGTGGTGTCGACCGCCGCCGGTCCGACGGTCTACCGGGCGACGCTGTTCGGCCAGGAGGCGATCCATCCGAAGCTCGGCCGCGTGACCCCGGACCGGGTCGAGATCGTCAGCGGGCTGTCGGCCGGCGACCGGGTGCTCCTCGAAGCACCGGACACGACGGGGACCGAGTCGTCGGCGCCGGAGAGCCCGGGGCTCGGCGTGGGAGGCGGGACCTGGTGACCGGACGCCCGAGGAAGCGAGACGTCGGACGGCGGGTGCGGACCGGACGCTCGGTCGTGCTGGCCGCCCTCCTGGTGGCGACCGCCGGCGCCTGCGCGCTGGTGTCCAAGGACGACGGCGGTTCGGTGCCGACGGCCGTGGTCCGGCGGGAGGCCTTCACCCGCTGGGTGCCGGCGGACGGTGAGCTGCGGGCCGCCGAGTCGACGCCTCTCCAGGTGCCGACGACCTCCCGGGCGCCGCTCCGGATCGCCTGGCTGGCGCCGGAGGGAGCCCGCCTCGAGGCCGACGAGGTGGCGATCCGCTTCGACCCGTCCGAGGTGGAGACGACGGTCCAGGACAAGATGGGCGAGCTGGAGAGCAACCGGCTCAAGGTGGAGCAGCGCAAGAGCAAGGAGCAGGCGGACCTGGAGAAGCTCGACCGGGACGCCGAGGTCGCCCGCCGGGAGCTGGCCCACTCCAAGGAGTTCGCCAGCCGGGACGAGACCATCTACTCCCGGGTCGAGATCATCCAGTCGCGCATCGATGAGGAGCTGGCGGGGGAGCGGCTGGCCCACGCCGAGCAGGACCGCAAGCGCGCGGAGGACCTGGCGAAGACCGAGCTCGAGATCCTGGCCATCGACCGGCGCAAGATCGCCGGCGAGCTCGAAACCGCCCAGGCGACCCTCGCCTCGATGGAGCTGCGCTCGCCCAAGGCCGGCTACCTGGTCTACCGCCGCCGCCGCGGCAACCCGCCGGAGGTGGGGCAGGTGGTCTTCCCCGGCCAGACGCTGGCCGAGATTCCCCATGCCGGTGCCATGGAGGTGGACGCCTACGTGCTGGAGGCGGACGCCGGCGGGCTGGAGCCCGGCCGCAAGGCGCGGGTGTACCCCGAGTCGCGGCCGGACCGCTCGTACGAGGCGATGGTCACCCGGGTGGACAGCGTGGCCAAGCCGCGGTTCCGGGCGAGCCCCGTCCAGTACTTCACCGTCTCCCTGTCGCTCGAGGCGACCGACCCCGAGGTGCTCAAGCCGGGCCTGGGGGTGCGGGTGGAGATCCTGCTCGACGACCTGGACGACGCCCTCACCGTGCCCCGGCAGGCGGTGTTCGACCGGGGCGAGCACCAGGTCGTTCGGCGCCGCGACGGCGACGGGTTCGAGGACGTGCCGGTGACCGTGCGCACCGCCGGCCGCGGCCGGGTGGTGATCGAGGGCGGGCTCGAGGCCGGCGACCGGGTGGCGCTGGCGGACGCCGCCGCCGGCACGACCGGCTCCGGCGAGAGGACCGAACCGAACGACTCGACAGACGACGGATCGGAGGCGGCGGACGTGGCGTCCAAGGCGGCCGGCTCCGGGCCGGCGGGCGGCGCGGGCTCGACCGACGCCGGTGCCGCCTCGTCCGGCAGCGGGGGAGGGGACGGACGATGAGACTCGGCGAGGCGATGGGCTCGGCGCTCGAGAACCTGCGGGCCCACAAGCTGCGCTCGGCGCTCACCATGCTGGGCATGATCTTCGGCGTCGGCGCGGTGATCGCCATGCTGTCGATCGGCGAGGGGGCGGAGCGCCAGGCGCTGGCGATGATCGAGCGCCTCGGCCTGCGCAACGTCCTGGTGCGGTCGGTCGAGCCGGCCCAGGACGCGGTCCAGGAGGTGCGCGCCAAGTCGCTCGGCGTCTCCTCCCGGGACGCCGACGCCATCGAGGAGGCGGTCCCGGGGGTGGAGCTGGCTGCGCCGACCCTCGAGATCACCCCCTGGTCGGTGCTGTCCGCCAACGGCAAGACCGAGGCGTCGGTCGAGGGGGTGAGCGAGCGCCACCGGGACCTGATGGACATGGAGCTGGCCGAGGGGCGCTTCCTCGACTCCATGGACGAGGCCGGCCACGCCCAGGTCTGCGTGATCGGCCCGCGGGTGCGCCGCGACCTGTTCGGCTACGGTCCGGCGGTCGGCCAGCGGCTGAAGGTCGACGATGTCTGGCTGACCGTCGTCGGCGTGCTCTCCGGCGGCGTCTCGTCGAGCGGCTCGGTCGGCGGGGTGACGGTCGGCTCGACGGCGGACCAGATCCTGGTGCCGGTGACCACCGCCCGGCGCAAGTTCGACCGCGATCCGCTGGCGGCGCCTCTGACCGAGATCATCGTCCGCCTGGCGCCGGGGGTGCCGGCGGCGGAGACGGCGCGCGTGGTCGACGGCCTGCTCGAGCGTCTCCACGCCGGCGCCGACGATTACGAGCTGGTGGTGCCCGAGGCGCTCCTGGCCCAGAGCCGGCGGACCCAGCGGTTGTTCAACCTGGTGATGGGCGCCATCGCCGGCATCTCGCTGCTGGTCGGCGGCATCGGCATCATGAACATCATGCTGGCGACGGTGCTCGAACGGACGCGGGAGATCGGCGTCCGCCGGGCGGTCGGCGCCCGCCAGCGCGACATCCGCTTCCAGTTCGTGGTCGAGTCGTTCTCGATCAGCCTGCTCGGCGGGCTGGCGGGGATCGCGGCCGGCGTGGGGATCGCCTGGGGCGTCGGCGCCTGGGCCGGCTGGAGCACGGTCGTCACCCCCGGCGCGGTGATCCTGGCCACCGGCGTGGCGGTGGCCGTCGGCCTGGCGTCGGGCATCTACCCGGCCCATCGGGCGGCCGGCCTGGACCCGATCGAAGCGCTCCGCTACGAGTAGCGCCCCCGTTCCGGTCGCTCCCCGGACGCCGCCTGCTCGTCCCTTCGGGCGGCGCCCGCACCGTGGCCCCGGGAGTAGACTGGACGGATCATGGAGCTCAGGGATTTCGTCCAGGATCCGCCCGGCCTCGGCAACCAGTACGACGACGATCGCGTCCTCCGTTCCTACCTCTCCCGGGTCCTGCCCCGGGAGGTGCTGGCGGCCCTCGAGCCGGAGCTCTCCGAGCTCGGCGCCCTGTCCGGCGGGGCGCTCTACCGCGGGATGCTCGACGACCGGCTGAACGAGCCCCGGCTGACCCGCTGGAGCGCCTGGGGAGAGCGGATCGACCGGATCGAGCTGACTCCGCACTGGCGTCGGATGGAGGAGCTCGCCGCCCGGCACGGGCTGGTGGCCGCCGCCTACGAGCGCACCCACGGGGCGCTCTCCCGGGTCCACCAGCTCGCCATGGTGCACCTGGTGCACGCGTCGAGCGACGTCTACACCTGCCCCCTGGCGATGACCGACGGCGCGGCCAAGACCCTCCACGTCCACGGCCACCGGGAGCTGATCGAGCGGGCCGTTCCACACCTGACCAGCCGCGATCCCCGGCAGTTCTGGACCAGCGGCCAGTGGATGACCGAGACCTCCGGCGGGTCCGACGTCGGGCGGTCGCTGACGGTCGCCCGGCGCGATCCGGAGGCGGACGGCGGCTGGCGCCTCGACGGGCGCAAATGGTTCACCTCGGCCGCCACCTCCCAGATGGCGCTGACCCTGGCGCGCCCGGAAGGGAACGGCCCGGGCGGCCGGGGGTTGGCCCTCTTCTACGTCGAATGCTTCGACGACGAAGGCCGGCTGCGCGACCTCCGGATCGAGCGCCTCAAGGACAAGCTCGGCACCCGCAAGCTACCGACCGCGGAGCTGTTCCTCGAAGGGACGCCCGCCACCCCGGTCGCGGGGACCGAGAACGGGGTGCGCAACATCACCCCGATGCTCAACATCACGCGGCTGTGGAACGCGGTCTCGGCGGTGTCGTTCCTTCGCCGGGGGATCGCCCTGGCGCGGGACTACGCCCGGCGCCGGGTGGCGTTCGGCGCGCCGCTGGCCGAGCAGCCGCTCCACCTGGACACGGTCGCCGGCCTCCAGGCGGAGTACGAGGGGGCGTTCCACCTGACCTTCCGGGTGGTGGAGCTGCTCGGCCGCGAGGAGACGGAGACGCTCGACGACCGGGAGGCGCTGCTCCTGCGGGTGCTGACGCCGGTGGCCAAGCTGACCACGGGCAAGCAGGCGGTCGCGGGGAGCACCGAGGCGCTGGAGACGTTCGGTGGCGCAGGCTATCTCGAAGACACCGGCGTCCCGGGCCTGGTGCGGGACGCCCAGGTGCTGCCGGTGTGGGAGGGGACCACCAACGTCCTCGCCCTCGACACGCTCCGGGCGCTCCGCGCCGAGGGGGCGTTCGCGGCGGTGGTGGCGGAGGTGGCGCGGTGCGCCGAGGCGGCCCGCGACCCGGCCCTGGCGGCGCTCGGCGACCGGGCGCTCCGGGCGGTGCGCGGGGCGGGCGACTGGCTCGAAGGGCACCAGGCCGGCGGCGACGCGGGGCGGGCCGGGCTGGAGGCCGGGGCGCGGCGCTTCGCCCTCACCCTCGGCCGCGCGGTCGAGCTGGCGCTGCTGGTGCGCCACGCCCAGTGGTCGCTCGAGCAGGAAGGGGATGGCCGGGCCCGAGCCGCCGCCCGGCGGCTGGCTCTCCATGGCATCGACCTGCTGGCGGGGTTCGAAGCGAGCGACCCGGACGAAGCGCGCGCCCTGGCCGACGACCGGCCCACCGGCCCCTCGTCGCGGACCGCGTGCCCACCGCGCCCACCGAGGTAGGAGGGTAGCGCGCCGCACCCCTCGTCGGCGCGCCGACGGGGGCCCTGGTCTCTGCGGCTGAGCGGGCGGTCGAGTCAGCGACTCAGCCGCTTGACCGCGTCGACGAACGTCCGGGCGTGGTCGGGCGGCGTTGTCTTCAAGATGCCGTGCCCCAGGTTGACGATGTGGCCGCCGCCCGCGCCTTCCTCGAGCAGCGCGGCCACATGGCGCTCGATGACCTCCGGCGGGGCGAGCAGGGCGGTCGGGTCCAGGTTTCCCTGGAGCACCTTGTCCCCGACGAGGCCGCGCACGGTCGAGAGCGGCTGGCGCCAGTCGACCGACAGGACGTCCACCGGCAGCTCGGCCAGGGCGCCCAACAGATGGGCGGTGTCCTTGCCGTAGTAGATCAGCGGCACGTCCGGATGGGCGGCGCGCAGGCTCTCGGCGATCTTCACCACGCCGGGCATGGCGAACCGGCGCCAGCGCGCTTCGGACAGCAGGCCGCCCCAGGTGTCGAACAGCTGGACCGCCTGGGCGCCGGCGGCGATCTGGCCGAGCAGGTAGTCGACCGAAACGTCGGTGATCAGGCCGAGCAGCTCCTCGAGGCCGTCCGGGTTCTGCCAGCTCCAGGTCATCAACTGGGGATAGGTGGTCGAGCTGCGCCCCTCGGTCAGGTAGGCGGCCAGGGTCCAGGGGGTGCCGGCGAACCCGATCAGCGGCACCTGCTCGTCGAGGCGGGTGATCGCCTGGCGCGTTGCGCGCACCGCTTCGAACACGTAGCCCAGGGTCTCGTCCACGTCCGGGTGCCGGAGGCGGGCGATGTCGGCGCGGCTGCGAACCGGCTCCGGGAAGGTCGGCCCGTCGCCCTGGACGAACACGAGCTCCGAGCCCATGGCGTCCAGGGGGAGCAGGATGTCGGCGAACAGGATCGCCGCGTCGACGCCGACCAGGCGCACGGGCTGGAGCGTCACCTCGGCGACCAGCTCGGGCGTCCGGCACATGGTGAGGAAATCGGTCTCCGCCCGGATGGCCCGGTACTCGGGGAGGTAGCGGCCCGCCTGGCGCATCATCCAAACGGGACGGCGCTCGGTCGCTTCGCCCCGTGCTTCGCGTAGGAAAAGGTCGTTCATGGCGGGGGGAGGATAGCAGGGAACCGCCTCCCCCAGGAGGTGGGACCGGCGGAAGGAGGGGGTGGTTTCCGGTAGAACCGGCGGCGACTCAGCCTCTATACTTCGGGTCCTATGTGCGCTGAGCGAACGATTCATCTCGACGGGATCTCGTTGACCGTCGAGGACGTGGGAGAGGTGGCCGACGGCCGGGCGATCTGCGCCCTGCCGGCGGGCGCGCGGCAGGCGATGGCGGCCTCCCGGGCGGTGATCGAGCGCTGCGCCGGAGGCGGCGACGCGGTCTACGGAGTCAACACCGGCTTCGGCGATCTGGCGACGGTGCGGATCGAGCCGGAGCGCCTGGCCCTGCTCCAGGAGCGCCTGCTCCTCTCCCACGCCGCGGGGATGGGCGAGCCGCTGCCGGACCGGGCGGTGCGGGCGATGCTGGCGCTGCGCGCTAACGCCCTGGCACGGGGTTACTCGGGGATCCGTCCTCTGGTCGTCGAGCGCCTGCTCGCCCTGCTCGAGCGTGACGCTCTGCCGGTGGTGCCGAGCCGGGGATCGGTCGGCGCGAGCGGCGACCTGGCCCCCCTGGCCCACCTGGCGTTGCCGGTGATCGGCCGGGGGCGGGTGCGGCTGATCGAGGAGGGGCGGCGCGTGGAGCTGCCGGCCGCCGAGGCGCTCGGCCGGCTCGATCTCGCGCCGCTCACCCTGGCGCCGAAAGAGGGCCTGGCGTTGATCAACGGCACCCAGGCGATCACCGCGCTGCTCACCCTGGCGGTGCTCGAGGTCCGGCGTCTGGTCCGGCTGGCCGACCTGGCGGGCGCCTTCTCGACCGACGCCCTACGCGGAACGGACACCGCCTTCGAGGCCCGGCTCCATGCGCTCCGCCCCCACCCGGGGCAGCAGGCGAGCGCCGCCAACCTGTACCGGCTGCTGGCCGGCTCGGCGATCCGGGAGTCCCACCGGTACGGCGACGTGCGGGTCCAGGACCCGTACTGCGTGCGCTGCATGCCCCAGGTGCACGGCGCCGTGCGCGACCTGCTGGACGACGTCGAGCGCAAGGTCGCGATCGAGATCAACGCGGTCACCGACAACCCCCTGGTGTTCCCGGAGGAGGGTGGGGAAGGGGCGGTGCTCTCGGGCGGCAACTTCCACGGCGAGCCGATGGCCCTGGCCGCGGACGTGCTGGCCGTGGGCGTCGCCGAGCTCGGGTCGATCGCCGAGCGGCGGATCGAAAAGCTGACCAACGCCGCTTTCTCCGGCCTGCCGCCGTTCCTGGTCGAGGACGCGGGGCTCAACTCGGGCTTCATGATCGCCCAGGTCGTCGCCGCCGCCCTGGTGAGCGAGAACAAGACCCTGTGCCACCCGGCGTCGGTCGATTCGATCCCGACCTCGGCGGACAAGGAGGACCACGTCTCCATGGGCATGTGGGCGGCGATCAAGCTCGGCCAGGTGGTGGCCAACGTGCGCCGGGTCTTCGCCATCGAGCTGCTGGCGGCGGCCCAGGGGATCGACCTGCTCCGGCCGCTCACCTCGAGCACGCCGCTCGAGGCGCTGCACGGGGCGCTGCGCCAGCGGGTGGCGCCGTGGACCGAGGACCGGGAGATGGCTCCCGACCTGGCGGTGGCCGAAGCGTTCATCGGCGACGGTCTCGACGACCACCTCGCGGAGATCGGATAGCCGGCCATGCTGCGCCTCGTCGCCTACGCTCCGGACGGGGTGCGCCGGTTCCCGGTCAACCGGCGCGAGCTGGTCATCGGCAGCCGCCCGGAGTGCGACATCGTTCTGCCCTACAGCGGTGTCTCCCAGCGCCACGCGCTGCTGACCTATGAGGACGGCACGCTGCGGGTGGAGGATCTGGGCAGCCGCAAGGGGCTGCTGGTGGCCGGCCAGCGGGTGAAGGAGGCGGAGCTTCAGGTGCTCGACGAGGTGCGGGTCGGAGGCGTCACCCTGCTCGTGGAGGACGTGGTCCCGGAGAAGGAGGCCGAGGGCGCCGACGATCCTCCGGCCGAGAGGTCGCCGACCTGCGCGCCGGTGATGACCGCCCCCCGGATGATCCAGCACCTGGCCCGGGTGAGCAACTGGGTGCTCGCCGACGCCGAGAGCCGCACGACGCTCGAGTCTCTGATGGAGGATCTGCTGCTCGAGTTCGGCGGCGGTGCGCTGTTCCTCTTCATGGGGGACCTCGACCAGGCAGGCATCAAGTTCGTCAGCTCGACCGACTCGAACTGGATGGCCGCGGGCGACCGGGTGCTGGAGCAGATCCGGGAGCATCGAGAGGCTCGCCGGGAGCAGGGAGCGCCGGCGGGAGAGCCGGGCGAGACGCCCGACACCGGCGTCTTCTTCGAGGGCCGGCTGGAGGTCGACACGGTGGGGCAGGTCCGCGGCGAGTCGTCGTCGCCCGCCTGGATCTTCCACCGGGTGTTCAGCGCCCTCGACCGCCCCTACTTCATGGTCTGCGCCCTGGCGCGGTTCGATCCGACCGCGTGGTCGCCGGAGGCGGCGCTGTTCACCCTGGGCGATCTGCTCTCGCTCGGCCTGGTGCACCATGTCGGGCGCTACGAACCGATCCTGCCGGGTAACCGGGGGGTTCAGGACCTGACCCTCGATCCCGGGCTGGTGGTGGGGGAGTCGGACGCCATGAAGGCGGTGATTGACCGGCTGCGGGTGGCGGTCGACACCGGGGTCCACGTGCTGCTGCGCGGCGAGCCCGGCGTCGGCAAGGAGCTCCTGGCGCGCTCGATCCACCTGTCGAGCCCGCGGCGCAACGGCCCGTTCATCGTCGCCACCGGTTCCGGCGCCAACCCGGTCCAGATCGCCGCCGACCTGTTCGGCTCCGAGGTCCCGGGGCGGGGCGGCGAGCCGGTCAAGCGGGAGGGCAAGCTCACCCTGGCCGACGGCGGCACGCTCTTCCTGGACGAGGTCGACGGTCTGCCGCTCGACCTGCAGGCGCGGCTGGTCCGGTTCCTGCGTTCGAACGAGGTCGAGCCGACCGGCAGCCAGGAGGTCCTGCAGTCCGACGTGCGCCTGGTGGCGGCGAGCGGCGCGCCGCTCGAGCCGGCGGTGGCCCGGGACGAGTTCCGGGTCGACCTGGCCTACCGGCTGTCGCGCTTCGCCATCGACGTGCCGCCCCTGCGCACCCGCAAGGCGGACCTGCCGCTGTTGATCCAGTCGTACATCAACCGGTTCTGCCACGAGACCGGCAAGCGGGTGGCGGGCATCACCACCAAGGCGATGACCGCCCTGCTCGCCTACGACTACCCCGGGAATCTCGAGGAGCTCGAGAACATCGCCCGGCAGATGGTCTATCTCTGCCCCCACGGCCGGCCGGTCGACCTCAACCTGCTGCCCGAGGCGGTCAAGGAGAGCCCGATCCAGGCGGCGGCGCGGGTCGAAGCGACCTCCGACCTCCAGCTCGAGCGCCTGGTCGCCGGCGCCGAGGAGTCTGCGATCCGCGAGGCGCTCCGGCGCACCGGCGGCAACAAGTCCCAGGCGGCGCGCCTGCTCGAGATCTCGCGGAACACGCTGGCGGCGAAGATGGACAAGTACCGGTTGAGCTAGGTCGAGACGATCGAAGTCGTGACGCCGCGGTGTTCCGGGTCGTACCGCCGAGCTCGCCGCTCCGATCGACCTCGATGATCCCGCTGGTTCCCCCCTACATCCCCCCGACCCCGCCCGCCCGGGGCCGTGGTCTCGTGATTTACAATCGGTCCCATGAGCACCACGATCACAGCAGGTCCCCGAACCGTCCGTGCCCCGCGCGGCACGTCGCTCTCCTGCCGCGGCTGGCAGCAGGAGGCGGCCCTGCGCATGCTGATGAACAACCTGGACCCGGAGGTCGCCGAGCACCCCGAGGAGCTGATCGTCTACGGCGGCTCCGGTAAAGCGGCCCGCAACTGGGAGTGCTTCGAGGCGATCGTCGCCACGCTCAAGCGCCTGGGCAACGAGGAGACCCTGCTCGTCCAGTCGGGCAAGCCGGTGGCGGTGTTCCGGACCCACGCCGACGCCCCGCGGGTGCTGATCGCGAACTCGCTCCTGGTGCCGAAGTGGGCCACGGCGGACGAGTTCCGGCGGCTCGAAGGGCTGGGGCTGACCATGTACGGCCAGATGACGGCCGGCTCGTGGATCTACATCGGCACCCAGGGGATCCTCCAGGGGACCTACGAGACCCTGGCGGCCCTGGCGCGGCAGCATTTCGGCGGCTCGCTGGCCGGCCGGCTGACGGTGACCGCGGGCCTCGGCGGCATGGGCGGCGCCCAGCCCCTGGCGGTGACCATGAACGAGGGGGTCTGTCTGGTGGCCGAGGTCGACGCGAGCCGTATCGACCGGCGTCTGGAGACCCGCTACCTGGACCGCAAGGCGCCGTCGATGGAGGAGGGGATCGCGGCGGCGCTGGCGGCGCGGGACGCCCGGGAGGCGGTCTCGATCGGGGTGGAGGCGAACGCCGTCGACCTGCTGGCGGCGCTGATCGAGCGCGGCGTCGTTCCCGACGCCCTGACCGATCAGACCTCGGCCCACGACAGCCTGCGCTACGTCCCCCACGGCCTGAGCTACCGGGAGGCGTCGGCGCTGCGCGACCGCGATCCGGAGGAGTACGTCGGCCGGGCGATGGGCTCGATGGCCGAGCACGTGCGCCACATGCTGACCCTCCAGGAGCGGGGGGCGGTCACCTTCGACTACGGCAACAACCTGCGCGGCCAGGCCAAGGAGGCGGGGGTCGACAACGCGTTCGACTTCCAGGGCTTCGTGCCGCTGTTCATCCGGCCGCTGTTCTGCGAGGGCAAGGGGCCGTTCCGCTGGGCGGTGCTCTCCGGCGATCCGGACGACCTGGCGGCGACCGACGAGGCGATTCTCGAGACCTTCCCCGAGGATCAGACCCTGGCGCGCTGGATTCCGATGGCCCGGGAGCGGGTCGCCTTCCAGGGGCTGCCGTCGCGGATCTGCTGGCTCGGCTACGGCGAGCGTGCCAAGGCCGGCAAGGTGTTCAACGACCTGGTCGCCTCCGGCCGGGTCAAGGCGCCGATCGTCATCGGCCGCGACCACCTGGACACCGGCTCGGTGGCGTCGCCCAACCGCGAGACCGAGGGGATGCGCGACGGTTCGGACGCCATCGCCGACTGGCCGATCCTGAACGCCATGCTCAACGCGGTCAACGGCGCCACCTGGGTCTCGGTCCACCACGGCGGCGGCGTCGGCATCGGCTACAGCCTGCACGCCGGCATGGTGGTGGTCGCCGACGGGACCGACGCGGCCGCCCGGCGGCTCGACCGGGTCCTGACCGGTGATCCGGGGAGCGGCGTCGCCCGGCATGCGGACGCCGGCTACGAGGAGGCGATCCACTGTGCCCGGGAGCGGGGCGTCGACCTGCCGCTGATCACCGGCGGGCGATGACCGTGCCGGGGCAGCGGGCGCTCTGGCTCGGCACGGTCCTGCTGCTCGCCCTGCCTCTCGCTCCGCTGCTGCGGGCGCCGTGGAACGCCGTCGTCCTCGCCCTGCTCGGGGCGCTCTGGCTGTGGACCGCGAGCCGCTCTTCGCGGGCGGTCGACCGTCCGGACGGAGGGCCGCAGGGCGACCGGGATGCCGGTTCCGCCCGGCGGTGGCGGCGGGGCGGCCTCCGGGCCGCGGCGATCGGCCTGCTGGCCGGCGCCGTGCTCTCGCTGCTCGTGCCCTGGATGCTCGAGCGGATCACCGCGAGCCGTGGCGACGAGGTGGTGGCCGCCGCGTTCCAAGAGCGGTGGGTCGATCTGTGGAGTCGCCTGGGGGCCCAGGCAAAGAGGGCGGCCGGGGAGCTCGAGGTGCCGGCGACCCGGGACGCCGAGCGGCTCCATGCGTTCGAGACCCTGGAGCGGCTGCTCGGCCCGGCGCCCGACGAAGGGTCCGACGCCTCGCCGGGCCGGCCGACTCTGCTGCTGGTCGATCCGGACGGCGAAGCCGTCGCCTGGGCCGGCGAGGGCCTGCTGAACGAGCCCGCCCCCGAGGAGATCCTTCCCGAAGGCTACGACGTGTCGGCCAGCTTCGGCTCGGCGACCCTGCTGGCGGTCGAGCCCCTCGACGACTCCCGGCGGCCGTGGCGCGTGGTGGCGGGGAGGAGTTTCCGCACCGAAACACTGCCCTTCGCTCTCCCCCCGGCGGCCCGCGTCCGGCTCGGGACCGCTCACGTCCGGTGGTCGGTGGCCAGGCCCGGGACGCCGCTGCCCCCCGGCGCCCGGACGGTCGCGCCGGAGGGTCTTCCGATTCTGGTCTGGAGCCCACCGGAAGGCGAGATGGCCGGGGCCCTGCCCTGGCGCGATACGGAGCGGCGGGCGGCCTGGGCGTTTCTGGCGGTCCTCGTCCTCGGCGCGGCGGTGGCCCGCGGGCTGCGGCTCGCCCTGCCCCTCGACCCGGCCGATTCATTCGAGGCCCGCGAGCCGGCGGGGTCGGCGGCACCTGCCGGGGGCGGTGCTGGAACACCGGGACGCCGCGGCGCCCTGACGGCCGTCGTCGGGGTAGGGCTGGGGGCGGCGGCCCTGGCCGCGGGTGCGGCGATCGCCCCGGCGGCGGTGCTGGCCGGCGGGCTGATGCTCACGGGCGTCGCGCTCGCCCTGGCGCCCCGGGTCGCCCGGCTGATCCGCGGTGCCGGGCGGTGGGCGGTGTTCGGTCTCGGCGCCGCGGGGGCGGCCGGACTGTTCGGCCTCGACCGCCTGTTGATCGAGCGGATCGGCCGCTTCGACCTGGCGGCCCGCATGTGGCCGGGGATCGACGGCCTGGCACTGCGGGCCGGGGTCGGCGCGGCGGCCCTCGGCCTGTTGCTCCTGGTCCACGACCGGCCGGGCGGCGACGGCCCGGAGGAGAGAGCGGGATCGACCGCCTGGGTGTGGGGCGCGCTCGGCGCGCTGCTGGTCGGTGCGGCGCTCCACGATTTCGCCTGGGCCGGTCTGGCGCTGCTCGTCGTCGCCGGCGGCGCGTCCGGCGTCTGGGTGACGCGCCGCCGCCTCCGTCCGGCGGGGACCGCGGCGATCGTGCTCGTGCTGGCGGCCGGCCTGGGGGCGACCGGCTGGGAGTGTGCCCACCGCGCGGCGATCAAGGGGGCGGTGGGGAAGAGCCTGCTGGCGGAGATGGCGCCGCCGGGGCAGTCTGAGCGACAGGCGTTCGAGGCCTCCCTCCAGGCCTACTTCGCCGGCGTCGACCTGGCCCGGATCGCGCCGCGCGACCCGGACGGCCTGGCCCGCGAGGATCTGGCGTTCGCCCTCTGGCGCCGCTCCCCGCTGGCGCGCCCCAACACCCTGTCGGCGCTGCTCATCCAGCCGGCCGTCGGCGACCGGTCGGTGTTCGCTTTCGGGCCGCAGGTGACGACCGACGTCGCACCGAACGCGGAGGACTGGGTGGTGGCCCGGTGGGAGGAGCTGAGCCTGCCCGCCTGGGACGACACCCAGGCCTACGGCGAGGCGACGCTGCGCTACGCGGGGTCGCCCTGGGCGGTGGTGCACTACTGGTTCCTGCCCCGTCCCGGTTTCTCCCTCGGCCGGGGCGATGCCTCCGAGTCGATCGAGCTCGGCCTGCTGCGCAGCCGGCAGCCGGCCGACCAGGAGGTGCTCGGCCTGCCCGAGTCGGTGGTCTACGGCCTCTACACCGCCGAGGGGCGGGCCCTGATCTCGCCCTGGCCGGAGTCGCCGCCGTTGCCCGCCGCCCTGTCCGCGGAGGCGAAGCGCCGACAGATCGTCGACACGCCGACCGGACGCGCTTGGGCCTGGTCGCGCACCGGCGACGACGGTGTCGAGGTCCTCTACCTGCCGATCCTCGAGCCGGTCGCGGCGCTCGAACGGGTCGGCGCCCACGCCGTCGGCGACCTTCTGGCGGTTGCCCTGGCGGCAGGCCTGGTGCTGCTGCTCGCCCTGCCGCGTCCGGCGTTTCGCGACCTGCTCGGCCGGACGCTGCGCTCCTACTCCAAGCGGTTGATGATCGTCCTGACCGTACTGGTCCTGGTGCCGCTCCTGCTGTTCAACCTGGTGGTGCTGTCGGACGCCGAGGAGCGCATGCTGCGCGAGCAGAGGAGCTCCGGCGAGGCGGCCCTGGCGTCGGCCCAGCGGGTGATCGGCGACTACGTCGCGTCGCTCGAGCCGGGGTTCGGGTTCACCACCCAGGTCGACGACGAGCTGCTGATGTGGGTCTCCCGGGTCGTCCACCACCAGGTCAACCTCTACTGGGGGAGCTCGATCTGGGCGTCGAGCAAGCCCGAGCTGTTCGCCGCCGGGCTGTTGCCGGAGCGCATCCCCGGCGAGATCTACTCCCGGCTGGCGCTGCTGCGCTACGACCGCGGCGCCCGCACCAACCTGACCGGCTCGACGGCACACCTAGAGATCTACGCGCCGCTCCACATCCCGGGCGGCCCGGCCGACCAGGAGCGGCTCTTCCTGTCGATCCCGCTGCTAGCACAGCAGCAGGAGGTGGCCGAGGAGCTCGGCCTGCTCAGGCGGCGGGCGGTCCTGGTCTCGGCGGTGCTCTTCGGCCTGCTGATCGCGGTCGGCGGGGCCCTGGCGCGCCGATTCAGCGAGCCGATCGAGGAGCTGGTGGAGGGGACCCGCCGGATCGCCGCCGGCGCGCCGTCGCTCGACCTGGCGCCGCGGGAGCTCGAGCTGGCGGCGCTGGTCGACGCGGTCGACGCCATGGCCCGGCGGATCGCGGAGAGCCGGGAGCGCCTGGTGCGCGAGAAACAGGTGGTCGAGCGGATGGTCGAGAACATCACCTCCGGCGTGGTCTCCCTCGACCGCGACGGCCGGGTGCTGATGCACAACCGGGTGGCGCGGGATCTCCTCGGCGTCGAGGTGGGGGAGCCGATCGACCGGGTGCTGCGGCCGAAGGCCCGGGAGATCGGCGAGGCGGGCGGTGGCGACACCGCCGGACCGGGCGAGCCGCGGGCCGGTGCGACGCTCGAGGACGACCGTCTGGCGCCGGTGCGGGAGTTCCTCGACGAGGTGCGCGGCCGGGTCGAAGCCGGCCGCGACCGTCCGGCCCGGACGACCGTCCGGCTCGCCGACCCGGACGAGGGCGACGAGCGGGAGTGGTCGCTGGTCTGGGTGCCGGTGCCGGGGAGCGGCGAGCCGACCGCGCTGCTCGTGGTGGAGGACGCCACGGAGGTTCTGCGCAGCCAGCGGCTCCAGGCATGGGCCGAGATGGCCCGGATCATCGCCCACGAGATCAAGAACCCGCTGACGCCGCTGCGCCTGTCGACCGAGCACATGCGGGAGGTGCACCGGGAGGGCGGCGCGGCGTTCGACGAGGTCTTCGACCGCTGCACCCGCAACATCCTGGGACAGGTGGAGGAGCTGCGCCAGATCGCCTCCGAGTTCTCGACCTTCAGCTCGATCCCGCGGATCGAGCCCCGGGCCGGCGACCTGGCGAGCACCATGGACGACCTGGTCGAGTCCTATCGCAGCGCGGCGACGACCGGCGTCGAGGTGGTCCGCGAGGGGCCGTCCGAGACGCTGCCGGCACGGTTCGACGGCCGGCTGTTGACCCGCGCGGTGCGCAACCTGATCGAGAACGCCCTGCGCGCGAGCAGCGCCGGCGGGCGGGTGGTGGTCCGGCTCGAGCGCACCGACGGCTGGGCGGTGATCTCGGTCCGCGACCAGGGCGTCGGCGTTCCGCCCGAGCTCTTGCCGAGGATCTTCGACCCCAATTTCTCCACCCACGACACGGGCACCGGGCTCGGCCTGCCGATCGCCCGCCGGATCGCCGAGGAGCACGGCGGAACGGTGGTCGCGCGCAACCGCGCTGGCGGCGGACTGGAAGTGACCATTAGAATCCCCTTGTGAATCGCCTGAGGCGGAGGTTCGTGTGGCTCGCGCCGGTCCTGGCGACGGCGCTGGGGCTGCTCGCCGGATGCGGCGTCGGCGGCGGCGACCGGCCGCGGCGCCCCGCGGGGTCGGCGGTGTGGGTCGATGCCCGCATGGGAGGGCTCGCCCCGTCGGCTGCCCGCGCCCTGCGCTCGGCCGGGGTCGACGAGCTGTTCGTGGCGGCGGGGGAGATGGTCGCCGAGGGGAAGGGGGATGGCGGCGCGCGCTCCCTGGCGATCGACCCCTGGACCGACGACCTGGCCGACGCGGCGCCCGCCCATACGCCGGTGACGCTCACCGTCGTCGGCGCGTGGCCGCCGGCCGGCGGTGCCAAAGAGTTCGATCCGTCGCGTGCCGCGACCTCCCTGGCGGCCGGGCTCGCCGGTCTCCGTTCCGCGGCGGAGGGCGCCGGCCTGCTGCCGGTCGGCATCCATCTCCACTTCGAGCCGCAACGGGACGCGGGCACCGCCGGGGGAGGTGCCGACGGCGACCCGCCGGCCGTGGCGGGCGAAGAGGCCGGCCTCGACGTGCTGGCGCACCTGGTCGAGAGGCTCCGCGACGAAATCCCGTCCGACCTCTTCCTGTCGATCTCCCTCGACCGCTCGTGGATCGGCGCTCCGGACTGGGACGATCTCGCGGGCGCGGCCGACTTCGTCGTGCCGTTTCTCTACGGTGAGCCCCCCGGGGCCCCGGACCGCCCCGAGTCGTGGGACCCTGAGCTGGTGGCGGGGGAGGCCGCGAAGCTCGGCGAGCTCGGGGTCGACTACCTGGTCGGAGTGCGCACCATCGGCACGGCGAGCCGCCTGGGGTCGTCCGGCGACGTGGTCGACGTCACCACCCGTGCGTCGCTCTCCGCCCTGGCCGCCAACCCGGATCTGCGGCGGCCGCTCGGAGACGCCTTCGCCGGCGTGGGACGCCTGGTCTACAGCTTCCAGGCCCAGCGGCGGACGCGGGTCGCCGGCTGGGACCTGGCGCCGGGAGAGACGGTGCGGATCGTGCGCACGGCACCGTCGCTGGTCTGGAATCTGCGGCGCCGGCTGAGCGACGCGAACGACGGCCACCTGCTCGGCCTACTGGTCCAGCGCCTGCCGAGCCCGGGGGAGGAGCTCTCGCCGCCGGCCGACGCCCTGGCCGCCATCTTCGAGAAGGAACCGCCAGAGCCGACGCTCGCGCCCGCGCTCGTGGTACAGTCGAGGCGTGGTTCAACGGTGATTCTCGACGTCGCGATCGAGAATCGAAGCTCCTTGAGCACGGATCTGGCGCTGGCGGACGGCAACTACCTGTCCGTCGAAACCGAGGGTGCTTACGTAGAGCGTGTCGACCCGGGGGAGTTCAATCGCTACAGCCTCTGGCGTGAAGGACGTGAAGTGCGTCCCGGCGTCGGATGGCGAGAGCCGGACGAAGTCAGGCTGTACACACCGATGCTTATCGGCGGTCAGTCGGTCGGGAGCGCGCGGGTGACCTTGCACGCGCGATCTCAGCCGGCCCGTGTCGCCGTGAGCGGGCGATTTTACCTACCGGACGGACGCGAGCTTCGACTCGAGAAGACAGGCGGTGATCTGGCGCAGATCCCCGGCCCGGACCAAGCTGGTCGTTCCGCCCACGGGGCGGGTGGCCGATAGGCCGACGCCGAGTAGACAGCGCATCTCATGAATGCTATTCTGAAGAGACTTCCCATGGCTCTTGATCAGAATCTCGACTCTCAGCAGGATGACTGGTCGTTGGACGACCTCCTCCGTCGCCTTCAGGGGCGCCTGGAGCGGATCCTCTTCCGCTACCAGATTCCGCCCCAGGACTCGGAAGACGTCCTCCAAGAGGCAGTGCTCACGCTGATCTACAAGCGGACGAAGATCCGCGACCCAGAGGCGTGGCTGGTGGCGACACTGAGAAATCGCTGCCTCATGTACTGGCGAAGCAAGCGGTCCCGGCTGTACGACGCGGTCGACACCAGCATCCTCGAGCTGGTGGCGAAACCGGGCGGGACACCCCAGCTCAACGGTGAGCTCCGAGCCGATCTGGAGCGGGCGATCGCCGAGCTTCCGGACCGGTGCCGATCCCTTCTGCGGCTCCGGTACGGCCTCGGGTACAAGCCCGCGGAGGTCGCCGAGCGCATGGGGTACCAGGCCTCGAGCATCCGCAAGATCACCAGCCGCTGCCTGGCGGCGCTCACCAAGCAGCTCACGGAGACCGGCTTCTACAAGGAATCCGAGGAGACCTGACACCATGAGGGATTCGCTCCAGGTGGACCTACACCGGAGCGTCCCAGCGCCCCGTGCGAACGGCGGCGCTCCCAGGGCCGCTCTCGCGGCATCTGCGCGCCCGGGGCACGGACCTGCCAGGACCGAGGCCGGTCGACACGAGCAGGCGGGTGTGAGCCGATGAGCAGAGCGACCAGCCAGGCCGTCGTGGATACGACCCGCCCGTTCGAAGGGCTACTCGAGAGCTGCCGGGACGACATGATCCGGCTGCTCGCCCGCTACCACATCCCCCAGGAGGATGCGGAAGACCTGCTCCAGGAGACGTTCGTCGCCCTGGTGTTCAAGTGGGAGAACATCCGCAACCCGAAGGCCTGGCTGCTCTCGACCCTGCGCAACCGGTGCAGCCTCTACTGGCGCAGCAAGCGCGATGACCTGTACGATGCCGTCGACGCGGCCCTGCTCGACGCCTTCGCCACGCCGCTCGACCCGCCCCAGTCCCAGACCGAGCTCCGGCACGACCTGAACCTGGCGATCTCCCGCCTCCCGAGCCGGTACCAGGATCTCCTCAGGCTGCGCTACGGCCTCGGTTGTAAGAGCTCCGAAGTGGCGGAGCAGATGGGGGAGGGGGCCGACGAGATCCGCAAGCTCACCACCTCCAGCCTGGTGGCCCTGACCCGTGAGCTCCGGCGCATGGGTCTCTCCCGCGACCTGCTCCACGACTGACCTCCGTTCCGTTGTCGGTTCGCCTCCCCGGGCGGGGGAGGGCGGTGGCCCCGACTTTGCAGTAACTCTCTCTCGACGCTGACGGTACTGGTCCTGCTACGGCCGGACTTGCCGTGTCCGGGCTCTGAGGAGCTCGGCCCACGACGGGGACCGCGGCGCCAGGTCAGAGAGGCCGGAGACCTTCCGATGTTTTCCTACCATGTACACGACAACCCTTCCCCAACTGATCCCACGCCGGACCAGGGGTGCGCTCCCGGGCCCGGAACCACACTGCTTCGTTGCTCTCCCTGCGCAACTCTCCGCGCTTCATCCGGGAAGATCCTTGAACCCGGTCGCTCGGAGGGGCTGTGGTTTCCACGACCCCTCCGAGCCTGACTCCCTCCCCTGCGGCAACCGGAGCTGGACGCTGTCGTGACGCGGAGCTTCGCCGTCATTCCATCGAAGTTCTTGAAAATCTTGGAATGCGACAGGTAGAAATTCCCCTCCTGGGAGGGGTGCGTCAGGTTCTGACGCCGAGGAAGAGGTAGACCGCGAACAGCCCGAAGACCACGTTCGGGCTCCATACCGCGACCATGGGTGGCAGCGCACCGGCCTCGCCGAGGGTGGTGAAGAAGGCGTAGATCGCCAGGAAGACCATCCCCAGGACGATCGACAGACCGACGCCGTAGAGCGCGCCCTGCCGCCCCAGCCGGAACGCGAAGGGGAGGGCGACCAGCGCCATGACCAGGCTGATCGCCGGGTAGGCGATCTTGCTCTGGAGCTGCACCTTGAGCTCCGGCACCGACTGGCCGCTCCGTTCCACCTCGCCGATGTAGTCCTTGAGCTGGCCGTAGCTCATCTGCTCGGGCGGGCGGATCTCGCTGTCGAAGTAGTGGGGGTCCTCGGGGAAGCGGCCGAGGACGTCGCCGGCGAAGCGGTCGTACTGGCTGACCCGCTTGTCGGAGAAGGTCCGCGACCAGCCGTCCTCGAACTTCCACCATCCGTCGTGATCGTAGGTGGCACGCTGGGCGACCAGGCGGCCGACGAGCTGGTGGGTGTCCGGATCGAACTCGAACACCTGCAGCCGGTGGAGCGTCTGGCGCTCGGGGTCGTAGTGGATGTAGTTGTAGATATAGCGGTCCTGCCCGAAGAGCCACTGCCTGTCGGCGCGGCGATAGGTCCGCGCGGTCTCGCGTCCGCGGATCCGGTCGTCGAGGCGCGCCACCTTCTCGTTGGAGGCGGGGAGGACCTCGGTCTCCAGGAAGGCGGTGAAGATCGTGATCGCCAGCGCCGCCGCCACCGCCGGCACGGCCAGCCGGTAGAGGCTGACGCCGAGCGCCTTGAAGGCCATGACCTCGTTGGACTTCGACAGCAGGCTGAAGGTGATGAGCGTCGCCACCAGCACGAGGATCGGCGAGATCTCGTAGAACATCTGAAGCGACGAGTACTTGTAGTACTGCAGGATCACCGATCGGGGGACGTGATTCTTCATGATCTCGTCCGCCTTGCCGGTCAGGTCCGCCACCAGGTAGATCGAGAGCCCCGACAGGAGGACCAGGCCGAAGACGCTGGTGAAGACGCGGAAGACGTAGCGGTCGATCAGGTTCGGCACCCAGACCCGGACGCGGGGGAGCCGGATGACCAGGTGCGGGTCGTCGTGGCGCGCGCGCTCCCGCTCGAGCCGCACGGCCCGCCGGCGGGCCGCCCGCTCCTGGCGGCGCCGCTGGAAGAAGTGGACCCGGGCCCACAGATCCCGGCGGATCCAGCGGTCGATCTTGGTCAGCAGCAGGCTCTTGTCGCGGTTGCGCCGGGCGAGCAGGAAGAGCCCGAGGCCGGACAGGAGGATGTTGGGACCCCACATGGCGAGCCACGGCGCCAGGTTGCCGGCCTCCGCGGATTTCTCGCCGGTGTCGAGCAGCACCCAGTAGACGACGATCACCAGGATCGAGAGCGCGAACCCGGACGCCTTGCCACCGCGGCTGGTGTCGAAGCCGAGCGGCAACGCGAAGATCCCGAACACGATGCAGGCGAACGGGATCGAGAACTTCTTGTGGATCTCGACCCGGGCCAGGCGGCGGGTCTCCGCCGTGCGCTTCGGGTCGTGCATCCACTGAGTGAGCTCCGGCAGGCTGAGCTCCCGGACTCCTTTCGAGGCGGAGATCTGCGCCCGTTGCTCGGTGGAGAACTGGTCTTCGAGCACCACCTCCAGGCTGTCGTGGGAGCTGATCTGGTAGGAGTCCGGCTTCGACAGGTCGACCTCGTGGACCTGGGCGTTCGAGAGCTCGAGCACGACCCGTTCGCCGTCGCGATCGACCCGGACCCGGCCGCGCTCGGCGACGGTCACCTGGTTGGTGTGGGTCGACGGGATCGACTGGGCGAGGAAGACGCCGCGCCAGGAGTCTCCGCTCTCCGAGGTCTCGAAGACGTAGAGCACCTGGTCCTCCCACTCGTCCCAGAAGATCCGCGGCTCGACCTGGGTCGAGATGCTCTGGGTGAGGATGTCGAGCCGCTCGAGCTGCAGCCGGTGGTTGCCCCAGGGGAGCACCCAGACCATCAACACCGTGTTGACCAGGAAGAAGAAGGTGGAGAGGAGGAGGATCGGCCGGTACAGGCTGAGCAGGCTGATGCCGGTCGCCCGCATGGCCACCAGCTCGCTGTCCGACGACATCCGGCCGATGGCGATCAGCACCCCGAAAAGCAGCGACATCGGGATGGTGAGGACGACGATGTTGGGCAGCGACAGGGCCAGCAGCTCGCCGACCGTCGACACGGGGAGCCCCCGACGGATGATCATCTCCGCCGACTTGAACAGCGCCTGCAGCAGGAGGATGAACGTGTAGACGAGGAAACCGAGGCCAAGAGGGCCTGCGATTTCCCGAAGGAGGTACCGGTCGAGCAACCACCGCACGGGGACCGATTGTACAGTAGCGCCATGCCCATTCACCTGGAACGTCGCTACCGATTCAGCGCGAGTCACCTGTACCGCCGGCCGGACTGGTCCGAGGAGGAAAACCGCCGCCGGTTCGGCAAGTGCGCCAACCTTCCGGGCCACGGACACAACTACCGCCTGTTCGTGACCGTCGCCGGCGATCCCGACCCGGAGACCGGGTTCCTGGTCGACCTCGGAGCGCTCGACCTCCTGGTCGCTTCGGAAGTCCTCGAGCCGCTCGATCATCATCATCTCAACGAGGCGATCGAGGCGTTCGGTCCGGGACGGGACATCCCGTCGAGCGAGAACCTCATCCAGTGGATCGCACGCCGGCTCGCGGAGCACATCCCGGGCGCGGCGAAGCTGGCGAAGCTCCGTCTCGAGGAGGACGAAGATCTGGCTGCCGAGTGGCGGCCGGACGGAGCGAGCGGCCAGAGATGAAAAGACCAGAGGTGAGACGACGTCGGCCAGCGGGTCGGCAGATCTGACCGGACGGCGGATCGAGGGCTCGGGACCGAGCGCAGACCGGGCGTCGACCGGGCCGAGAGCTGGCTGAGATCTAGCCGAGACCCGGCCGAACGCAGGGTCCGATAAGATACATTATGTAAAGTTACGGAGCGAGCAAGGCGGGACGGCGAGCGAGGCGCGACGAAAGGCTGTCGATGATGCCGGGCTGGTGGTCTCCTCGCCCCGCCCTGTCGCCCCGCTCTGCTCTCTGGCTCCGTCCTGGGGCGCGCGTCCTGGCTCCCCGCTTTCGGGTCTCTCTGGCTTCGGCGGAGGGGCCGATTCGCCTCGGCCAGGCGGCGCTCTGCCGTCGTTCGCGAGGGGTGCGGATGCTGTGGAAGACCTGTGGATATGTCCGACGCGAATATGCGGTCACGCCATCGTCTCAATAAGGATCGGCGTGCAGCATGCCGGGCACGGTTCGGCCTCCTTGGTCCGCCTCGACATGCCCGGCTCCGTCGGTTCTCTCTGTTGCGCGGCACGGGGTACGAGGAGGGGACGCGGGCAAGGGGAGGCCCGTCCGACAGGCGGACCTCTCCCCTGCTCGGTACGGCCGCCGGGTGGCCGAGAGGAGGGGGTGCGAGCGGCCGGGCGCCGGCCGCGGGAAGGAGCCTGGGAGAGTCTGCGCGGTCCTGCCGCGCCGACTCCTAGCTGGCCGCCTGCTGGCGGAGCTCGCCGAGGATCTGCTCCAGGGCCTGGATCAGATCCTGGCGGTCGACCTCGCTCTGGCGGAAGGTGAGGTTGAGGGTGTAGCTCTTGTCCGGGGCCCGGAACTTGAAAGCGTAGGGCGTGCGCCGCGGCTTGCTGGTCGCCCGGTCGCGCCGGCGCAAACGCTGGCGCAGGTCGTCGCGGTTGAGGCCGTGGCTCGAGACCTCTTCGAGCAGGCGGATCATCTCCTCCTCGCTCCCCGCCTTCAACACCTCGAGCAGAAGCGACTTGGTGGTGATCCCCAGGGCCTGGACCGCGTCGCGCACCCGCGGCGGCATCTGGAGGAGGGCGAGGCTCTCGGTGATCACGGTGCGGGACTTCCCCACCGCCTCGGAGATCTCCTCGTGGGTGTAGCCGTGGAGCTGGGCCAGGGTCTGGTAGCCCTCGGCCTCTTCGAAGGGGGTGAGGTCCTTGCGCTGGAGGTTCTCGATCAGGGCGATCTCGAGCGCCTCTTGCTCGGTCACCTCCATCTCGATGACCGGCACCTCGAACAGCCCGGCCTGCTGCGCGGCGCGGTAGCGGCGCTCACCGGAGATGATGCGGAAGGTTTCGGCGCGCTCGGCATCCGCGCGGTCGTCGTCGGTGCCGTCCTCCTCCCCGTCGCCGTCGGTGTCGATCCGGCGGACGAGGATCGGCTCGAGGACGCCGCGCTCCCGGACCGAGGCCACCAGGTCGGCGAGGTCGCCCATGATGGTGCGCGGCTGGTGGGGGTCGGGCTCGACGTTCGCCAGGGCGACCATGCGACCGACCGGCACCTCGTGGCGCGTCGTGAGCTCCTCCACGAAGTGGTTGTCGTGCCGCATCTTGACCCGCACCGGCAAGCCGCGCTTCTTCGTCGTCATCCCCGCGTCTCCTCTCGTCGTCCGTCTCGGCTGCGACCGCGCCCGGTCTCCGCTCGGGCCCGGCGCGCGGCCCGCCCCGGTCCGGCGTTCGGGTCTCAGACCCGGCTCAGAACCTCTTCCGACAACTGGTAGTACTCGGCGGCTCCGCTCGAGTTGGGCGCGAAGCTGAAGATCGACTCGTGGTACGCCGGACTCTCCTCGAGGCGGACGCTCTTGGTGATCAGCGTCTTGAACACCTTGTCGCCGAACACGCCGCTGATCTGGTCCTGGATGTCGCGCGACAGCAGGGTCCGCTTGTCGTAGAGCGTGATCAGCGCGCCCAGGAGCTGCAGCTCCGGGTTGGCCCGCTGCTTGATCTTGTCGATCGTCTCCAGCAGGTCGTCGGTCCCTTCCAGGGCGAAGTAGCTCGACTGGATCGGCACCAGCACGTGGGTCGCGGCCACCAGGGCGTTGACCGTGATGATGCCGAGCGTCGGGGGCGTGTCGATGATGATGTTGTCGTAGACGTCCCGCACCGACGCGAGCTCGTCCTTGAGCCGGAAGTGACTGTCGAGCTCGCCCAGGAGCTTCGACTCGATCTTGGCGAGAGAGATCGCCGCGGGCGCCAGGTCGAGATGGGGAATCTGCTCGACCGGCCGCGTGATGGATTCGACGGTGATCTCGGGCTCGGTGAGCGCCTCGTAGATCGACTGGCCCAGGTCGTGGACGTCCATGAAGGACATCGAGCTGTTCGCCTGAGGATCGAGGTCGACCAGGAGAGTCTTGAGCCCCTTGTTGGCGAGCGCTGCGGAGAGGTTGATGGCGGTCGTGGTCTTGCCGACGCCGCCCTTCTGATTGGTGATCGCGATGATCATAGGTCGGCGGGAATGTACAGAATGGCTCGGACGAGGTCAACCCGCGGGACCAGGATCGCGGCGCCGCGGAGGCGTTCGGCGCACGGGCGCGTACGGGGTGGCGACCGGCGGGGTCCGGGTGGGCGGCAGAGGCCCTGTCGGCGCGCCGACCGCCCGAACGCTCGGTGGCCTGGGGTCCGGTTCGCGCGCGGGGGGACGCCCGGACGGCCCCGTGCACCGGGCCCCTCGCGACCGGCCCGGCGCGCGACGGTGCCGCGCGCGGTCGTCTGTCGGCGCGCCGACATCGAGTGGAACCTCTTGCGGCAGCGCGACTTGGAGGAGTGGACGGCGGCGGCGCCGACGGGATGTCGGCGCGCCGACATCCGACACTCCGGGGGCCGAGGACGGAGGGCTTTCGTCGTTGGGGGACGGGCGGGGGCGGGTGGGCAGGGCCAGCGATCCCGCGGAGGGCCCACAGGGGCGGGATCGCTGGCCGGGACTACATGGTGTACTTGCCGAGATCCTCGGGGCCGAGCTCTTCGAGCATCTTGCGGATCTTCTCTTCTTCGGTGGCCTCGTGGGAGTGGTCGACGGCGTGGGCCTTCTCGAGGACGGCCCGCAGGACGAAGATGGGGGCGTCGGCGCGCAGGGCGAGGGCGATGGCGTCGCTGGGGCGGGAGTCGAGGGTCATCTTGGTCCCGCCGCGGTCGAGGTGGATGCGGGCGAAGAAGGTGCTGTCTCGCAGGTCGGAGATGACGATGCGCTCGATCGCCGCGCCGAGATGGGTGAGCGTCGCCAGCAGGAGATCGTGGGTCATCGGGCGCGGCGGCTCGACTCCTTCGATGCGCAGGGCGATGGCGTTGGCCTCGAACACACCGATCCAGATCGGGAGGAAGACGTCGCTCTCTTCGTCGCGCAGGATGACGATGGGCACGTTGGAGGCGGGGTCGAGCATCAACCCTTTGATCTCCATGCGAAGCGCGTCGGAGGTTTCGGTCATGGGGGTATTCTGATCGTGGGGTCGGGTGAGGTCAAGCGAAGGGCGAAAGACCTGTCGACAATGGGGAGAGGGGAGAGTCGAAACGCGGGGCGTTTGTCGGGAGCGTCCGGGAGGACGCTCCATGGGCACACCGTTCGCCTGTCGTCGCCGGTCCAGCCGCTGTTCCCGATTCTCTTCCCCACCAGGACACGGCTCGCGGCTTCCACCGCCGAATGCGGCGGAGGCTTGTCGAATGCGACGAGAGGTCGACCGACCGAGGCAGACGGTCCGGACCGAGCGGGTGGCGAGGGGACCGGTGGAGGGCGTCATGGACCGCGTCCGCGGTAGCGTCAGAGCGGTCCGTCCCGCCCCGACGCGGGCCATGCCGAGGTGCGCGTTGATCCCCCACCCGTCCGGTTCGTCGCGCCGTCCCGGAGCCGGTCCCCTCGCCACCCGCTCCGGCGAACCCCTC
Source organism: uncultured Acidobacteriota bacterium (assembly GCA_963843755.1). Lineage (GTDB taxonomy): Bacteria > Acidobacteriota > Thermoanaerobaculia > Multivoradales > DATKCC01 > CAWJLS01. Next base: position 64,464 of record CAWJLS010000001.1, on the reverse strand, counting down.
CCACGCGCTACCTACCGCAAGACGGCCAAGCGCGGCCCCCGCTCCGTCGCCGCGTCCTGCTCCTCCCCCGCCCCCACGCCCACTCGATGCCCGATCAGGCTATGAGGATACGACCGGTCGATCTCCACCTCGACCAGGCTGCCGAGGGCGGTCGGGTGGGGGCCGGCGGCGAAGTTCACCATGCGGTGGCACGGGGTACGGCCGGTCTGGAACCCGGGCTCCTTCCCCCACCCGGTGACGATGACCTCGAACCGCTCCCCCACCAGCGCCGCGTTGAGCTCCCTCTGGATCTCGGCCTGGACGGCGAACAGGTCGTTCAGCCGGCGGTTGGCCACCTCCGGGTCGACCGTGCCGTCGAGCCGTGGCGCCGCGGTCCCCGGCCGGGGTGAGTACTTGAAGGCGTAGACCGAGCCGTAGCGCACCCGCTCGATCAGCCGCACCGTCTCTTCGAACTGCTCCTCCGTCTCTCCCGGGAAGCCGACGATCAGGTCGGTCGAGAAGACCACGCCGGGGCGGGCCTCGCGGATCTGGTCGATCAGCGCGAGGTAGGAGCCCACCGTGTAGCCCCGCCCCATGCGGCGCAGCACCGGGTCGGAGCCGGACTGGACCGGCAGGTGGAGGTAGGGGCAGATGGCCTCGTGCCGGGCGAACGCGGCGATCATGGCGGGCGTGAAGTCCCGCGGGTAGGAGGTGATGAAGCGCAGCCGCTCGACGCCGGGGATCGTCGCCACCGCGTCCAGGAGGTCGGCGAAGTCCTTTCCTTTGTGTTGGTTAGGACTATTCGACGAGGGCCCGGCCGGGTGGTCGGGCTCGCGCCAGTGGTTGATCGTCTGGCCGAGGAGCTCGATCTCGCGGAAGCCGTAGTCGACCAGGTGGCGCACCTCGCGCAGGATCTCGGCCATCGGGCGACAGCGCTCGGGGCCGCGGGTGCTGGGCACGATGCAGAAGGTGCACCGCTTGTCGCACCCTTCGATGCAGGTCACCATGCCCTTGTAGACGCCGTCGCGGGAGATGGCGTCGAGATCGAACGCGCGCTCTTCCGGGAAGCCGGTGGCCACCACCCGCTCCCCCGCCCGGCGGCGGGCGACGATGTCCCGGAGCTCGCCGACCCGGGCCGGGCCGAGGACGAAGTCGAGCTCGGGGGCGCGGTCGAGGGCGGCCTCCCCCTCCTGCTGGGCGACGCAGCCGCACAGGCCGATCAGCACCTCCCGCTCGCTCTTGAACGCCCGGTACTCCCCGATGCGCGAGTAGACCTTGTTCTGCGCATTTTCACGAACGCTGCACGAGTTGAGCAGGACCAGGTCGGCCTCGGCCGCCTCCCGGGTCGGGAGCATGCCCTGCTGCATGAGCTGGCCTGCCATGCGCTGGGTGTCCAGCTCGTTCATCTGGCAGCCCCAGGTTTCGATGAAGAAGCGGCGTGGTGTTCGCGTCATGGGAGATCGGGTCCGGCGGTCAGAGGTCTCGGGAGTGTCGGCGGGGTCAGGGGCGGGGCCGTCAGGGAGGCGGCTCCTGGGAGCTCGGCTCGTCGCCCTTGCGAGTGTCTTCGGGGTCGATGGTATCCGGCTCGGTCGGTTCGTAGATCCGGAGATCGCCGTCGCGCCGGACGCCGGGGTCGGCGTCGTCGTCGAAGGTGGGCTCGAGGTCGATGCCTTCGCGAAGCCAGCCGGGCAGGGCGCCTTCCTGCCGTCCCTCTTCGAGGGTGCTGGCGAGCTCGGTGCGCAGGCGCTGGACGGTGTCTCGCTCCCGGGAGAGCCGGTCGAGGGCCCGGTCCCACGACGGCTTGATCTGGCCGTCGCGGACGTACGGGTCGTCCTCGGCGTAGAACCGGCGCCGGAGGGTCGAGACCCGCTCCTGGAGGTCGTCGATCGTGTCGGCGGCGTCCCGCATCCGGCTCCGCAGGTCGAGGACCCGATGGCGCCAGTACTGCTCGTCGTGGGGAGCCGAGCTCGCTTCGCTCCGGTCGCCCTGTGCGCTCTGGTCCTTGCCGCTCCCGCCCGCGTCGGCGGCTCCTTGGCCGGCGCCTTGGGCGGCCTCCTTGCCGGCCTTCGGTTGGGCGAAGGTGAGCTCCGCGTCCTGGTACTCGTGAAGGTTCTCGTTGGTGACGGACGCGACCGCCTTCTTCGCCGTCGCCCGGCGCTTGCGCTCGGCCACGGCCGCCTGCCAGAGGCTCGTCTGGCCGCCCCGGGTTCCCGGGTCGATCACGATGACGTGCGAGGACTGGCTGCCGGGCTCGTCCTCGGCCTGGTTCTCGGCCTGGTCGCCGCCCTGGTCCCGGGTGCGGGCGCCGGCCGATGGGCCCGTCGGGGCCGCTTCACTCGTCTGGGTGGCAGGGGGCGCGGCCGGGGACGACGGCGCGAGATCGGTGTCGGACGGGTCGCCCGAGGCGTCGGGCGCGGCCGGCTCCGTCGCGCCGTCGGGCGAGGCCGACGCGAGCGGCGGCGAAGGGGCCGCCAGGGATGTCTGGGCCGCGGTCGTCGGAGGCGGCGTCGCCGAACAGCCGGACAGGCTGAAGAGCGCGCCCAGCCCGACGAGCCCGACCAGTCCGGTCAGCCCATGGGGGGTGAGACGGTTCCGGCTCCCGGCCGGATCGGCGATGGGAGCCGGGTGGACTCGGGTCTCACGGCATCGACGGACCACGGTTCACCTCCCGGAGGACGGTGGCGTGAGCAGGGTCTCGAGGGTCGTGGCGAGATGCTCCTCGACCTCGCAGCTCGTCCGGAGCCCGAGGCTCCGGTCGGCCAGGGCTTCGAGGTCGCGCAAGGAGAGCTGGCCGAGACGTGTCTTGAGGGTCGGCACCGCCCGGGGGGTGACCGACAGGCGCCGGAGCCCGAGCCCGAGGAGCAGCGGGGCGTAGCGCACGTCGGACGCCATCTCGCCGCACAGACCGAGCTCGATTCCCGCCGCGTTTGCGCTCTCGACCACGAACCGGAGCAGGCGCAGGATCGCCGGGTGAACCGGCTGGTAGAGGTCCGCCACGTTCTCGTTGTTGCGATCGACCGCGACCGCGTACTGGATCAGGTCGTTGGTCCCGATCGAGAAGAAGTCCGCTTCCTCGGCCAGGATGTCGGCGGTCATCGCCGCCGACGGCACCTCGATCATCACCCCGAGCGGGACGTCGCTCCGGAACTCCTTCCCCTCGGCGGCGAGCTCCTCCATCACCTCCTCGGCGAAGGCGCGGTAGGCGCGGACCTCGCCGACCTCGGAGATCATCGGCAGCATCACGCGCAGGTCGCCGTGGACGGCGGCGCGGTAGAGGGCGCGCACCTGGGTGCGGAAGATGCCCCGTTTCGCCAGGGTCAGGCGGATGCCGCGGAGGCCGAGGACCGGGTTGTCCTCGTGCATCTCCAGCAGCTCGGCGGCGAGCTTGCGGCCGCCCAGGTCGTAGGTACGGATGATCACCGGGTGGGGCGCGGCGGTCTCGACCAGGGTCCGGTAGAGGGCGACGTGATCGTCCTCGGTCGGCAGGTCGGGCGACTTCTCGATGTAGAGGAACTCGCTCCGGTAGAGGCCGATGCCCCGGGCACCGAAGCACAGCACGTCGTCCAGCTCTTCCACCAGGTCGATGTTGGCCATGAGCTGGATGTCGACGCCGTCACGGGTCCGGGAGGGGAGCTCGCGGGTCTCGAAAAAGGAGACCTCGCGGTCCTCGATGAGCCGGATCCGTTCCTGGTACATCTCGAGCACCTCCGGGGTGGGGTGAAGGATGACGAGCCCCTGCTCCCCGTCGATGATCACCGGGTCTTCGTCGGTGACCAGGTCGGTGATCGTGCCCAGGCCGGCAACCGCCGGCAGCTTGAGTGAGCGGGCGATGATCGTGGTGTGGGAGGTCTTGCCGCCCCCTTCGAGGGCGAAGCCGACGGCCCGCTCGCGGCCCAGGCGGACGGCCTCGGACGGCGTCAGGTCGTCGGCGACGATCACCACCGGCCCGTGGACGTCCGAGAGCTCGTGGTGCGAGATCCCCTTGAGGCGGCGGAGCAGGTGGTGGACCACGTCCTCGAGGTCGGCCTGGCGCTCACGGAAGTACTCGTTCTCGAGCGCCGCGAACCGCTCCGCGTACTCCTCCGAGGCGCGGTAGACCGCCCATTCGGCGTTGACCCGCTCGTCGCGGATGCGTTCGGCGACCCGATCGAGGAATCCAGTGTCGCAGAGCACCAGCAGGTGGGCATCGAAGATCGCCCCGAGGTGCTCGCCGAGATCCTCGGACGCGCGCTCCCGGGTCCGCGAAACTTCGACCCGGGACTGCTCGACCGCGCTCAGGAAGCGCGCCACCTCGTCCTCCACCTCCGGCTCCGGGAGCGGCAGGCGGATGACGTCCATGACCCGGGTCTCGATGACCACGGCGCGGCCGATGGCGATTCCGCCCGAAACGCCCAGTCCCCGGAGGGTCTGCATCTCGGCCCGTTCGGCCATGGTCTCGTCGATCCTCTCTACGGTCAATGCGCCCTCGGTGCGGCCGTCCGTCGGTGGCCGGTCAGCTCTCCTCGCCGAAGCCGTCGGCGAAGATCGTGGTGATCGCTTCGGTCGCCTCCCCTTCGTCCTCGCCGGCGCAGCGGACGCTCAGCCGCGTCCCCTGCCCGGCGGCGAGGAGCAGGATCCCGAGGATGCTCTTGGCATCCACCACTTCACCGTCCAGGACCAGAGAGACGTCGCTCTGGAAACGTCCCGCCAGGTGGACCAGCTTGGCGGCGGCGCGGGCGTGGAGACCGAGGCGGTTGACGATCTCGACGTCCCGCTCGATCACCCGCCGCCCTCGCTACCGACGCCGACGGCCTGCGGCAGCGCCGCCGTGACCTTCGGGCTCGTCTCGGTCTCCGCGAGGTCGCCGCAGCAGGCGGCGAGCTTGCCCGACTGGACGTCGCTGGCCACGCAGACGCTGCTCCGCGTCTTGTCCCGCAACCAGTGCGCGGCCTCGGTGAGCGGCTTCTCCCGCAACCCGAGGCAGCCCAGGCGAACGACCATCGGCAGGTTGACCCCGGTGACGATCTCCACCCTGCCGGGTTGCAAGAAGGTCAAGGCGATGTTGCACGGCGTGCCGCCGAACATGTCGGTGAGGATCAGGACGCCGTCGCCCGTATCCAACCGGTCGATGGCGGCGTGGACCTTCGCCTGAGCGTGCTCAAAGCTCTCACTCCAGTCGAGCGAGACCGCTTCGAATCCCGGGAGACCGCCGGCGATGGTGGTCCCGGCGGTGAGCAGCTCATCGGCGAGCCGGCCGTGGCTCAGGATGAGAGTTCCGATCATGCGGATCTGTCCGTCCGAACGTTTCCAGGTACTCGATCAGGTCGCGGGTCGGCGGTGCCTCGCTACGCAGCTCGCCGGATCGAAATGGTCGATCTTCGGTGATGGCTGAGCTGAAAGAGTACCAGACCCACGACAGTCCTCATGAGAGCAAACCGCTGCGGTGCCGGAAACCTTCCACGTGGCAGGCCGACGCGGTACCCGCGCCGCCAGACGCTCCCCTACTCTTCGACGTCGCGATGGATCACCCGCACCGCCCAGCCGTCGCCGGCGATGTGCTCGCGCAGGGCTTCGGCCACCGCCACCGAGCGGTGACGGCCGCCGGTGCAGCCGACGGCGACCGTGAGATAGGCCCGGTGCTCACGGCGAAAGCGGGGCAGCAGGTAGCCCAGCAGGTCCGCCAGACGGCGCACCAGCTCGCCGTACTCTTCCTGCCCCTCCAGGAACTCGCGGACCGGCGCGTCCAGGCCGGTCTGCTCGCGCAGCCCCGGGACGAAATGGGGGTTGGGCAGGAAGCGGACGTCGAACAGCAGGTCGGTGCCGTGGGGGACGCCGTGCTTGAAGCCGAAGCTCATCAGGGTGACGACCATCGCCGGCCCTTCCGGGTGCTCGGCGAACTCCCGGAAGATCTGCGAGCGGATCTCGTGGATGGTCCACTCGCTCGTGTCGAGCACCATATCGGCGCTGCCGCGGACGTCGGCGAGCAGGCGCCGCTCGCGCCGGATGCCCTCGGTCACCGGCCGGTCGCCGGCCAGCGGATGGGGGCGGCGGGTCTCGGAGAAGCGGCGGACCAGCGCCTCGTCCGATGCTTCCAGGAAGAGCAGCACCGGCTCCACCTGGTCGGAATCGACGTCGCGCACCATCCGCGGGAACTCCTCGGCGAACCGGGGCGCCCGGATGTCGGTGACCACGGCGATGCGGTCGTTGCCCTCGACCAGGTCGAGGGGGCGGGCGAGGAAGTCCCGCAGCAGGGGCAGCGGCAGGTTGTCGACCGTGTGGTAGCCCAGATCCTCGAAGCACTTGGCCACCGAGCTCTTGCCCGAGCCCGAGAGCCCGGTGATCAGCACCAGCCGTGCCCGCGTCTCCGCCGTGTCGTGGGTCGTCACGTCAGTCGCCTTCCTCACTGCGTTTGCGATCGAGCTCTTCCTCCAGCGTGCGGGCGAACTCGCGCGCGGAGTGGTGGCCCTGGAGCTTGAGCACGTGGTTGCGGGCGGCGATCTCGACCAGGATGGAGACGTTGCGGCCGAGGGCGACCGGCATCTTGATGTACGGGCAGGGGGTGCCGAGCAGCTCGTACAGGGTCTCGTCGAGGCCGAGGCGATCGTAGCTCTCCCCTTCGCGCCAGTGCTCGAGCTCGATCACCAGGTCGATCGACTTGCGCTCGCGCACGGCGGCGAGGCCGAAGAGATCCTGGACGTTGACGATCCCCAGGCCGCGCAGCTCCATGTGGTGGCGCAGCGGCCCCTCCGAGACCCCGACCACCCCGCCGTTGGGATAGCGCTTGACCGTCACCCGGTCGTCGGAGACCAGGCTGTGGCCGCGGGCGATGAGGTCGAGGGCGCACTCGCTCTTGCCGACGCCGCTGCCGCCGATCAGCAGCACGCCGAGGCCGTAGATGTCGAGCAGCACGCCGTGGATGCGCGTCCGTGGCACCAGGAACTGCTCCAGGAAGTCGCTCAGCCGCTTGATCACCGTCGAGGAGAGCTCGGTCGACGACAGCACCGGCACCTCGCGCACCTGGCAGCGCTTGAGGAAGCCGTCGAGCGGCGCCAGGTTCTTGGTGATCACGAAGACCGGCACCGGCAGGGCGGTGATCGTGTCGAAGCGCTCGGCCCGCTCGGCTCGCGGCAGGGTCTCGAGGTAGGCGGTCTCGCTCTCGCCGACGATCTGCACACGCCCCGGCTTGATGTACTCGTAGTAGCCGGCGAACGCCAGCCCCGGCTTCTGGACCCGGGGGTTGGTGATCCGGTTGTCCAGGTGCTGCTCGCCCGAGAGGACCCTCAGGTGCAGGTCGGAGAGGTCTTCTCCGAGCAGGTCGGCGACGGTGACGTACGCGTCGGAGCCGGGCACGGTGGCCTCAACCTTTCTCCTCGAGCATGTGGTAGATCGCGCCCCGGTCCCGGAGCTTGAGCATCCGGGACACGTGGTGGTCGGCCTTGATCCACTTGGAGATCGCCGCCAGCACCTGGAGGTGGACGGCGGGCGCGTCGGTCGGCGAGACGACCAGGAAGAAGAGGCGGACCGGCACGGCGTCGGGAGAGCCGAAGTCGACCCCGTCGCGGCAGATGCCGACGGCGAGCACCGCCTTGGTCAGGCTCTTGAGCTTGCAGTGAGGGATGGCGACGCCGGCGCCGATGCCGGTCGAGCCGAGCTGCTCGCGCTCGAGCAGCTTGGCGAAGAGCTCGTCGGCGTCCGCCACCAGGCCGAGCTCCCGCAGGTGCTCGGAGAAGTCGCGGAGCACCGCGTCGCGGTCCGTGGCGTCGAGCGCCGGAAAGATGAGCTCGGGTTGGGTCAGGTTTTCGAGGCGCATCGGTGCTAGCCCCGCTGCAGAGGGCAGGGCGGCGGGCCGTCGGGGCCCGCCGCTCCGCTCATTTCGTCACAAAGGTCCATCGGCTGACGGCAAGGGTCAGAACTCGGGCGCGATCAGGCCGTAGTTCTCGTCCTTGCGCTTGTAGAGGACGCTCACCCGGTCGGTGGTGGAGTCGCGGAAGACGATGAACTCGTTCTTCGCCCCTTCGAGAAGGAGGGCGGCCTCCTCGATGGACATCGGCTTGATGGGCAGATGGGTGGTCTTGATGATCTTGCGCTCGGCGCCGGCCGCGAAGCTGCCCGGGGCGAACACCTCGAGCGGCCACCGCTGGCCGTTGGTCTCAGTTCTGTCGGCGCGCCGACGGCGGTCGATCGCCTTCTTCTTCGACCGCCGGACCTGCTTTTCGAGCTTCTCGAGGGCCATGTTGAGGGCGTCGTACATGTCCCCCGTCTCTTCGGTGGCCTGGAAGACCCCGTTCTTGTGCGCGATGTGGAGCTCCGCGATGTGGCGGTGTTTTTCGGTCTCGAGGGTCACCCGGATCTCGACCGGCTCCTGGACGAACTTGCTCACCTTGCCCAGCTTGCCCTCGATATATGCCCGGACGCTGTCGTCCACGGTGTAGTTCCTACCCACGTATTCGATGTTCATGCGCGCTCCCTTCGGCCCGGAGGGACCACTGCGAGGGTGGCGGCCTCTGGGCCCGTTGTCGTGGTGACGGGAACGGTCTCCCGGGGTGGGAGGCCAGGGAAAGGGTCGGGTTGCCGGCGGAATCGCGTCACGAGGTCTCTCGGGGAGCTCTCTCTAGAAGATCTGCTTGCGGTCGGTCGACGACGGGATGTTGAGCTCGTCGCGGTACTTGGCGACCGTGCGGCGCGCGATCTGAATCCCCTCGCGGTTGAGCATGCGCATGAGCTCGCTGTCGGAGAGCGGGTCCTTGGGGTCCTCGTTCCCGATCATCTGCTCGATCTTGCGCTTGACGGTCAACGACGAGATGTCCTCGCCGTACTCGCGGTCGATTCCGCTGTGGAAGAAGTACTTCATCGGCAGCACGCCGCGCGGCGTGTGGATGTACTTGTTGGACACCACCCGGCTGACGGTCGACTCGTGCATGCCGATGTCTTCGGCCACGTCGCGCAGCACCATCGGCCGCAGGCGGTCGATGCCGTGCTCCAGGAACTCCTGCTGCTGGTGGACGATCGAGTTGGCGACCTTGTGGATGGTGCGCTGGCGCTGGTCGATGCTCTTGATCAGCCAGACGGCGGAGCGGATCTTGTCCTTGATGAACTGTTGGGCTTCGGCCTGCCGCCCCTCTTTGCGCATCTTGGCGAGCATCTTCCGGTAGGCCCGGCTCACCCGCAGGCGCGGCATGCCGTCGTCGTTGATCTGGATCACCCACTCGTCGCCGACCCGGCGCACGTAGACGTCCGGCTCGATGTAGTGGGCCCGCTCCGTGTTGTAGCCCCGGCCGGGCCGGGTCTCCAGGTTCTTGATCCGCTCGACCGCCGGCTCCAGGGTGTGGAGCTCGACGCCGAGCTTCTTGGCGATCGCCGGGTACTGGCGCTTGAGGAACAGGTCCCAGTACTCGTCGATCATCTGCCGGGCGAGCGCGTCGACCTCGCCCTCGACGCCGGCCCGGTCGAGCTGGGCCACCAGGCTCTCGCGCAGCGTGGCGTAGCCGACCCCGGGCGGATCGAAGCTCCGGACCCTCTCGAGCGCCTTCTCCACTTCGTCCAGGGTGTACGGCGAGTCGTCCTCGTCGCCGTCGGACGGGTCGCCCACCTGGCGGTCGCCGAGCACCCGGATCTCTTCCAGGTCGGCGACCAGGAAGCCCTGGGGATCGAGGTTGCCGATGATCAGCTCGGCGATCTCCCGGTCGCGCTCCGGGATGTCGGTCATGTGGAGCTGCCAGAGCAGATGGTCGTACAGGTCGGGCGTCCGCGTGAGGGTGTTTTCGAGCGGCGGCGCCTCCCGGTGCTCAGTCACGGAGGCGTAGCCGGAGCCATCCAGGTAGTCACCGAAAAACTCGTCCAGGTCGATGTTTTCGAGCGACTCCTCGTGGTCGAGCTCGTCGTCCTTGGTCTCCTTCTCCTTCTCCGGCGGCTCGTCCTGCGCCTGCTCGTCCGGCGCCTCGAGGCGAGCCTCCTCGAGGGTCGGGTTCTCGATCATCTCCTGGGTGATGACGCCCTCGAGCTCCATCCGCGTCATCTGCAGCAGCTTGATCGCCTGCTGCAGTGATGGCGTCATCACCAGCTTCTGGGTGAGCTTGAGGGACAGCTTTTGTTCGAGTGCCATGCGATACGTCGAAAGCTAGAGGGTGAACTCCTCCCCCAGGTAGACCTTCCTCACCTGGGGGTCCTGCGAGAGCTCTTCGGGGGTGCCGGCGCGGAGAATCTCACCGTCGTTGATGATATAGGCTCGGTCGGTTATTTTCAATGTTTCCCGTACGTTATGATCGGTGATCAGGACCCCGATGCCCATCGCCTTGAGGTGTCTGACGATCCGCTGAATGTCGAGCACCGCGATCGGGTCGATGCCCGCGAAGGGCTCGTCCAGGAGGATATACCACGGGTTGATGACCAACGCCCGGGCGATCTCCACCCGCCGGCGCTCGCCGCCGGACAGCGCGTACCCCGGCGTCTTCGACACCCGCTCGAGTCCGAAGTCCGCGAGCAACTGGGCGATGCGGCGCTCCTGCTCGCCGTGGGGCAGGTCGAGGGTCTCGAAGATCGAGCGCAGGTTGTTCTCCACCGACAGCTTGCGGAAGACGGACGGCTCCTGGGGCAGGTAGCTGATGCCCCGCTGCGCCCGCAGGTACATGGGCAGGTCGGTGATCTCCTCCTCGCCCAGGAAGACGCGCCCCTCGTCCGGCGGAATGACGCCGACCACCATGTAGAAGGTGGTGGTCTTGCCGGCCCCGTTCGGCCCGAGCAGGCCGACGATCTCCCCCGGGGCGACCTCCAGGTCGACGGCCTGAACGACGGCGCGACCACGGTAGACCTTGCGCAGGCCCCGGGTCGAGAGTGCGCGGACCTCGCTCATGGCCCCTCCTCCCCCGCGCTCCCACCGGCCGGAGCCGCGTCGCCCCGGGGGCCCTTGGCCCCCCCGCTGCCGGCGCTGCCCGCGTCCTCCGGACTGTCGTCCGTGGCCTTCTTGAGCACCTGCACCCGGTCCTTGTCGATCTCGTAGATCATCCGCGGCCCCTCGATCACGTTGCCGTCCCGGTCCTTCATGGTCACCTTGCCGTCGCCGTCGGCCTCCACCTCGATCGTCCGCGGCCCCGGCAGGTAGACGGCCTGGTGGCCGGTCAGGGTGCGCCCGCCCGCCGGCTTGCCGTCGACCGTGGTGGGCGGATCGGTGACCTCGACGTCGCCGGTGAAGACGAGCTTCTCGATCGACCCCCCGCCCTTCCCGGCCGGCCGGTCCTCCGGAGCGAGGAAGAGGTTCATCTCCTGGCAGCGGACGACACGCTCCTGCTGGGTGCTCACCACGTCGCCGGTGTAGGTCAGGAGGCGGTCGGCCTGGCGGAAGTCCATCTCCTTCGACGTCACTTCGAGCGGCCCGCCCTCCTCGGCGGCGCCCTGTTTCGAGCCCTTGTCCGAGCCCTGCCCGGCGCCCTGCTGGCCGGGCTCGGGAGTCCACAGGGTCCGGACGGAGCCGGACGCCTGGAGGTGCTGGTCGGCGTCGTCGCCGCGGAGCTGGTCCGCGGTCAGCAGGTCGGTCCCCCGCCAGGCCCGGACCGAGCCGATGAACAGGAAGCTCCGCGGCTGGTCGCGCAGGAACCCCTTCTCGGCCTCGACCCAGACCGGGCCGTCGCCGGAGGCGAGGGGGCTGCCCCGAAGGGCCGCGGCCTGGTCCTTCTCCAGCCGGGCGCGGACGCCGTCGTTGCCGCGGAGGATGCCGTCCGCCCGGGTGTAGACCAGGGTCGGCGCCTCCATGGTGCCGCGGGAGGACTCGATCCGCGCCGGGATGCCGGTGAGGGTCAGGGAGTCCTCGCTCAGGGAGAAGACGCCGCGGTCGCCGCGGGCCCAGGTCGGCTGCTCGGTCCCGGTGCCGTGGTCGACCATCCGCACCCGGTCGGACAGCACCACCGTCGAGAGCTCGCCACCGGCGTCGAAGGTGGCTTCGGCGGTCCGGGCGGTCGCCCGGCGCGCGACCCGGCGTTCGGGGGCGGGCTGCTTGCGCCCCTCCTCCGGCAGGCCCTCGTCGAGCTCGCTGACTGGACCGGACGAGTCGAGCTCGTCCTCTGGACCGGACGAGTCGAGCTCGTCTTGGATCTCCTCGGCGACGCTCATCGGCTGGCGGTCGATCTCGAGCAGCTCGATCTCTTCCTTGGCGAGGAAGGTTTCCGGCCGCCCGTCGGTGAAGGTGCCGTCGATTCGCGGGGCACGCAGGCGGTGGATCGGCCCGCGGTTGACGGTGAACGCGCGCAGCGCCGCCAGGCCGTTGGGCCCGCCCTCCAGGTGGACCGCGCGGGCCTGGCTGCCGTCGTCGCTCAGCTCGAGCTCCAGGTGGTCGGTGTTGACCAGGATGCGGCCGAGCTGCGGCTGGTTGTCGGCGGCGCCCTGGCTCGTGGTGGCTTCGGCGGCCGTGGGTTGGCTGGTGGCGCCGTCGGCGGCAGCGGTCCGCCCGGCGACGGCCTGGCCGGTCGCAGCCTCGCCGGAGCCGGCCTGGTCGCCGGCGGCTTCACCGGTCGTCTCGCCTTCGACCGATTCAGCCCCGCTGGCCGCGGGCTCGGCGGTCTCCGCCCCCGCGTCGGCGCCCTCCGTCACTTCCGGCGGCACCTCCAGCGGTTCGATCGTCCGCCCCAGGGCCCGGTCGGAGCGGAGCTCGGCCACGACCCGTCCCTGGGCCCGGATGAACTGCACCCGCTTCTCATCGTCATCGAGGAAGGCGGTGACGTTCGAGGCCACGAGCCAGTCCTGCTGATGGCTGACGTCGACCGGGCCGCCCTCGCCTTCGAGCAGGTGCCGCGACCGGTCGATGGTCAGGAGCTGGGTCTTCATCTCGAACGGAACCGGCGAGCCCTCCAGGCTGAGCACCCTGGCGTGCCCTTGAAGGCGGAAACGCTGGTTGGCCAGCTCGACCCGCAGCACGTCGGCCCGGGCGTGGAACCGGTCGCCGAAACGGATGTAGATCTGCCCCTTCTTGCTGGTGATCAGGCGCCCCCGGTTGCGGACGAAGAGCGCCTCGGTGACCGCGCGCAGGCCGTTGGGGCCGTGGACCTCGACGCCGCCGACCAGCCGTGCCTCCCGCTTGTCCGGCTGGAACCAGGCTTCGGGGCTGGTGATCTCGTAGGAGCGGCCGGAGTCGTCGTAAACCGTGATGTCGACCCCTTCGAGGTGGACGACGTTGCCCCGGGTGACCGAGTACCGCTCGCCCCGGACCGTGAACAGCGCCCGGTCGCCTTCGCTCATCGTCCGCTCAAACCCCTCGCCGACGGTCAGCGTCTCGCCGTCCGCCTCCATCTCTTCCGGGCCCACCTGGGCCGCCGGCGGCGGCGCCTCCTTCTCCAGGTGGCTGCGGATCAGGAACGCGACCAGACCGCCCACGGTGGCCACCAGGGCGGCGAGGAAGAGGAACCGCACGGCTTGGATCCGCCGGTTCTTGCGCGCTTCTCGGCTGCGCGCCATCAGCGGCGCCCCCCCGTCGCGGGCGGCGGGGCGAACGTCGTCCCGGGGAAGAAGGGGGGCGGTGAGGAGGAGGTGGGTGAGGTCATCGGTTCGGGTCGGTGGCTTGGTCGGGCTCGGGGACCGGCCGGCCTGCGTCACAGGGCGGGCCCCTGACGACGGTCCGGTGGGCACCCCCGTGGTCCGATTATCGGTCGTCGGAGCGACGCGTGTCGACCAGCCGGAGGACCGGGCGGTTGGTGTAGCGGTCCTCTTCCAGGTGACCGAGGGCTTCGAAGGTGCCGTCGAGACGCTCCGACTGCTCTCCCCAGCCCCAGGCCAGGAGCTGGATGGAGCTGCCGTCCGGCCCGGCGGCGGTGGCCGAGAGATGCTTGCGCGCGGTGCGGCCGAAGACGCGCGGCGTGCCGGTCAGGGCCAGGGGACCGACCCGCAGCAGCGGCTGGGGGTTGCTCTGGCCGTGCGGTCCGAGGCACGAGAGCTCGCCCAGCAGGTCGAGGCTCAGGGTCGCCGGCGCCAGCTCGAGCTCGTACTCGAAGCGCCGCCGGAGGAGCTCGCCGGGCCACACGCCGGCGGAGGCCTCCCAGTCGTCGCGGAGCGCCTCCAGCCGATCGAGAGGCACCGACAGGCCGACCGCCTGGGCGTGACCGCCGAACCGGGCGAGCTGCTCGCGCCAGCGGCCGAGGAAGCTGTGGAGCTCGATGCCGGGGACGCTCCGCCCCGAGCCGACCGCCTCCCCCTCCTCCACCGCCAGCAGGATGGCCGGGCGGTGGAACTCGCGCATCAACCGGCCGGCGGCGATGCCGACCACCCCTCGGTGCCACGACTCGCTCCAGGCGACCAGGATCGGCGCCACCTCCTCCCCGCTCCCGTCGCCGTCTCCGCCGGCGCGGGCCAGCACCAGCTCCCGCGCCTCGTCGACAACGCGTCGCTCCTCCTCCTGGCGCTCCCGGTTCCACTGCTCGAGGTCGGCGGCGAGGCGTTCGGCGGTGGCCTGGTCGCGGCAGAGCAGCAGGTCGAGCGCGTGGCGGGCGTCGTCCAGGCGGCCGGCGGCGTTGATCCGCGGTCCGAGCCGGAAGCCGATGTCCTCCGCCTGGAGCGGCGCCTTGACGCCGGCCTGGCGCATCAGCGCCTGGAGCCCTACCGACGGGCTCGACGGCAGGGCGGCCAGGCCGAGGGCGGCGATCGTCCGGTTCTCCCCCAGCAGCGGCACCATGTCGGCGACCGTTCCGAGGCAGGCCATGCGCAGGAGGGCGGTCGGGTCCGGCTCCTTGCCGACCCGGCGGCCGAGCGCCTGGGCGAGCTTGAGCGCGATGCCGGCGCCGGAGAGGTCGGGGAACGGGTAGGCGCAGCCCTCCTGGCGCGGGTTGACCTGGATCACGCCGTCGGGCAACGCGGGCCCGGGGATGTGGTGGTCGGTGACGATGACGTCGAGGCCGAGCTCAAGCGCCCGCCGGGCGGCGGCGACCGAGGTGGTGCCACAGTCGACGGTCACCACCAGGGTGCGGCCGTCCTCCGCGGCGCGCTCGGCATGGACCGGCTGGAAGCCGTAGCCCTCCCGCATGCGGTGCGGCAGGATCGGGTCGGCGTCGAGGCCGCAGAAGCGGAGCACCGCCAGGAGAAGGGCCGTGCCGCTGACCCCGTCGACGTCGTAGTCGCCGACGATGGCCACCCGTTCGCCCTGCTCGCGAGCGCGCAGTAGCCGTTCGACCGCCTCGGAAACGCCGGCGAGCTCGAACGGTTCGTGGAGCTGATCGAGGGCGGGCGAGAAGAAGGTCTCCGCCTCGGCGGCGCTGGTCACGCCACGGCGCGCGAGCAGCGCCGCCAGGTGCTCGGCGACGCCTGCGCGGACGAGCTCCGCCGCGGTCTCCGGCACCGGCGCCGGGACCCACAGGGCGTCAGGCATTTACAAAGACCGACTTCGTGACGAGTGAGCCGAGCTCGCTCGCGTCGTCTGTTTCGCCGCACCGATCAACCCGGATGATCCACTGGATCGCCCCCCATCCCCTCGATCCCCTTCCCTCCCTCACGGGGGGAAGGGGACGCCCCCACCCGAGCGTCTCGGGGGTTCGGGGCGAAGCTTCACCGTCCATCTCAGGCCTCTTCGTAGACGCCGAGGTGACGGAAGCGGTCGTAGCGCTGGCGGATCAGCTCTTCGGGGGAGAGGGCGGACAGCTCGTCGAGCGCGTCCTCGATGGTGTCGCCGACCCGCCGGGCCATCACGGTGTGGTCGGTGTGGGCGCCGCCCACAGGCTCGGAGATGACGGCGTCGACCACGTTCAGGGAGAGCAGGTCGGGAGCGGTGATCTTCATCGCCTCGGCGGCTTGGGCCCGCTGGCTCTGGTCCTTCCAGAGGATCGCGGCACACCCTTCCGGGGAGATCACCGAGTAGGTGGAGTACTCGAGGACGTAGACCCGGTTCCCGACGCCCAGGGCGAGGGCGCCGCCGCTGCCCCCTTCGCCGGTGACGGTGACCACGATCGGTACCTGGAGCGCGGCCATCTCGATCAGGTTGCGGGCGATCGCTTCGGCCTGCCCTCGCTCCTCGGCACCGATCCCGGGGTGGGCGCCGGCGGTGTCGACGAAGGTCAGCACCGGCAGGCGGAAGCGCTCGGCGAGCTTCATCACCCGGAGCGCCTTACGATACCCCTCCGGACGGGCCTGGCCGAAGTTGCGCAGGATGCGCTCCTTCGTGTCGCGCCCCTTCTCGTGACCGATCACCGCCACGTCGCGGCCGCGGAAGGTGGCGAAGCCGGCGACGATCGCCGGGTCGTCGGCGAACGCCCGGTCGCCGTGCACCTCCACCCAGTCGTCCATCAACAGGCGGATGTAGTCGAGGGTGTAGGGGCGCTCCCGGTGGCGGGCGACGAGGGTCTTCTGCCAGCGGTCGAGGTTCGAGTAGACCTCCGCAGTCGACCTCTCCAGGCTCTTGCGGAGGCGCTCGACCTCCTTCACCTTGGCCGGGTCCTCGGGGTACTCCTCGAGCTCTTCGATGCGGCGGCGGAGCTCCACCAGGGGCTCGTCGAAAGAGGCTTCAGTGGCGCACATGACGAGGGGCGACCGTAGCAGAGCCGGTGCCTCAGAGCAACTGGTACGGATCGACGTCGACCACCACCGAGGCGGGCAGCTTTTCCGTCAAAGCGGCGTCGAGCAGCTCGTGGAGGGTGCCGATCGACGGGTGGCGCAGCAGGATCTGGAAACGCCACTGGTTGCGCAGGCGTTCGAACGGGGCCGGTGCCGGGCCGGCGACCCGGGTTTCCCGGGCCCGGGGGTTGTGCTTGCGCACCCGGTTGACGGCGCGGGCGATCTCCTCCGCCTGGGCCTCGGCCCGTTCCCGGTCCTCGTCGCGCACCAGGATCTGCACCAGCCGGGTGTACGGCGGGTAGTGGAACACGCGCCGGAAGCGCATCTCCTCGGCGGCGAACCGCTGGTCGTCGTTGTTCAGCGCCGCCTGGATGGCGTAGTGGTCCGGGTGGTAGGTCTGGATCACCACCCGTCCGGGGCGCTCACCGCGTCCAGCCCGGCCGGCGAGCTGGGTCAGCAGGGTGTAGGTGCGTTCGACCGCCCGGAAGTCGGCGAAGCCGAGATAGGTGTCGGCCGAGAGCACCGCGGTCAGGGCGACCCCCGGGAAGTGGTGCCCCTTGGACACCATCTGGGTCCCGACCAGGGCCTGGCTCTCGCCGCGGGCGAAGCGGGCGAGGACCGCCGCCGGCCCGCCCTTGCGCCGTACCGTGTCGCGGTCGAGGACGTCGACGGGGATGTCGGGGAAGAGCTCGCGGAAGGTCTCCTCCACCCGCTCCGTGCCGGCTCCGATCGCTTCGAGCGCCTCCTCGCCGCACGCCGCGCAGCGCGTCGGCACGGCCGTGGCCGAGCCGCAGTAGTGGCAGATCAGCATGCCGCGGCGCCGGTGGAGGGTGCGCGGCAACCCGCACGCGTCGCAGCGGTGGTCCTCGCCACATGCCCGGCACAGCAGCACCGGCGCGTAGCCGCGGCGGTTGCGCAGCAGGATCATCTGGTCGCCGTCCGCGGCGGCCCGGCGGATCTCCTCCTGGAGGGTCTCGGAGAAGGCGATCTCGCCCGGGCGACGGGGCGCCGTGGCCTCCTCGCGCAGGTCGACCAGGATGCCCTCGGGCAGCCTCCCCTGCCCCGCCCGCTGGGTCAGGTGGAGGGGGGAGAGCTTGCCGCGCTCGCTGTTGAGCCGGCTCTCCAGGCTCGGCGTGGCCGACACCAGGAGCGCCGCGGCGCCGGCGCGCTGGGCACGGACCAGGGCGATGTCGCGGCCGTGGTAGCGCGGCGTCGAGTCCTGCTTGTAGGCCGGGTCCTGCTCCTCGTCGACCACCAGCAGCCCCAGGTTCCGGACCGGCGCGAACAGCGCCGAGCGGGGTCCGACCACGACCCGGGCCTCGCCTCGGCGGATGCGCTCCCACTCCTGGTGGCGCTCGGTGGCTCCGAGGGCGGAGTGCACGATCGCCACCCGCCGGCCGAAGCGCGCCGCCACCTCGCGCACCAGGGCCGGTACCAGGGCGATCTCGGGCACCAGGAGGATCGCCGAGCGGCCGCGCTCCAGGGTCGCCGCGACCGCCCGTAGGTAGACCTCGGTCTTGCCCGAGCCGGTCATGCCGACGAGCAGGAACGGGCGGAACGCCTCCGACTCGACCGCGGCGACGATCGCCTCGACCGCCGCCGCCTGGTCGGCCCGGAGGACGATCGGTGCCGGATCGCCTCCCCGCGTGCCGTGGGGCCCGCTCCGGTCGCCGCCCCAGCCGAGCGACTGGTGGGCCAGCGACAGGCGCTCGATCTGGGAGAACTGCCGGAGCACGCCCAGCTTGACCAGCCGGCGGACCACCGCCGGCGTGCAGCCGACCTCGGCGGTCAGCTCCCCGACGGTCGCCGGACGGCCGAGGGCGGCGAGCAGCTCGACGACCTCGCGGCCGGGCGCCGAACGGCCGCAGGCTTCGAGGAGCTCTTCGAGGCTCCCCTGCCCCACCCGCCCCAGCTCGACCGCGGTGAGATAGCGGGCGCCGGTGCGCGGCCGGCGGCTCTCGATCACCAGCCGTCCGGCCGCGGCCATGCGGTCGAGGGTCTCCGGCAGGGCGCCCGCCAACCCGCCGCTCAGGTCCAGCCCCAGCGCCTCCCTCCGCGCGGGGGACGCCAGGTGCGCCTCGAGATCGGACGCGGTCATCCTCCCCTCCTGGTGGAGAGTCTCGACCACGGCCCGCTCGATCGGGTCCCGCCCGGGGGCGATGGCGCCGGCCGAGGTCAGGCGCAGGCGCTGGTGGCCCCAGGGCGGCAGGTCGCCGGGCAGCATGCCGCGGAACACCTCGCCCGGGGGCGCCCGGTAGTAGGAGGCGATGAACTCGGCCAGCTCCAGCAGGTCGGGGGGGAACACCGGCTCGCGGTCGAGGACCTCGTCGAGGGGACGGAGCTTGACCCCGGCCGGCACCCCCGCGGGAACCTCACGGGTCAGGGCGACGATCACCCCCACCTGGCGCTGGCGGCCTACCCGCACCCGCACGCGGGCTCCCGGAAGAGCGCGCGGGGCGAGGTGGTCCGGGACGACGTAGGTCAGGGCGGTCGGCAGAGGCAGCGGCACGGCCACCTGCGCGAGGCGCGGGGAGTCCGCCGGCGGGGCGGACGCGGAAGGCTCGGCTGGGGAGGAAGGCCTGGAGGTGGCGTCGCGGGCCGGATCGTCCGCCATCAGGCGCGTCCCGCCCCAACCCCGGCATCGGCTCCGGCATCGCCCCCGGCCTTCGTCTCCTGCCGGAGCCGTTCCCGGCACTCCTCCGAGCAGGCGACGACTCCGCCGGAGCGGCCCACCGGCAGCGTTCGCGAGGTGGGCACGTAGGTGCCGCAGGCCGGACACCGGACGAGCGCTTCCGCCACGCCTTTCGGGCTCGAACGGTGGGCTCCGGCGGCCCCGGCGCGGTGTCCCGTCCGCGCGCCTCGGCCTCCCGGAGCGCCCCGGCGGTCGGCAGGCGCGATCCCCAGGGCCCTCCTCACCTGGGTGAACAGCCAGTCCAGCACCAGCCAGAAGAAGATCGCCAGGGCGACGATGGCGAGCAGGCGGAGCATCGGAGGGGGGGCTTCCGGGAGCGCGGGAACGCTCCCGGCGTTGCGCGCTCTAGGAGGCGGCCTGCTCGCGGCGGGCGACCTCTGCGGCGAGCTTGTCGACGTCCGGGTTGTCGGGTTGCAGCTTGCGCAGCTCGGCCAGCACCTTGTCGGCCCGCTCGAAGTCGCCCAGGTCGAAGGCGAGGATCACCACCTCGTTGTAGCGCGACTGCCAGTGGTCGGGCTGGATCTTCTGGGCCTGGGCCAGCGTGTCGAGCGCCTTCTGTGTATTTCCGACCTCGCGGTAGCAGACGCCCAGGTCGGACAGGACCCCGGGGTCCGCCTCGGCCAGAGTGAGGTAGTGCTCGAAGGAGCTCACGCACAGCGTCCAGGCTTGAGAGTCGTAGGCCAGGTGGGCGAGGCGCAGGGCGGCCTCGGAGTTGTCCGGATTGGCCTGGACGAAGTTCTGGAGCTGGAGCATCTCCTGGGCCCGATCCTGGGCCGCCTGCTGGCCCTGGGCGTCGGCGGCTCCCGCGGTCGCCGCGGCGGCACCCGCGCCGTGGACCAGGCGGGCGGGCTGGCGATCCGCCATCACTTCGTGCATGAGGTACCCACCGATGAACCCGGCCAGCAGGCCGATCAGAATGAACAGGACATTGTCTCGGGTCAACTCGCGCCTCCCCCTGGCGTTACCAACTCTGTCGAATCTTTGGCTGCGGTGATGGTCTTCGAAGAACTGCCTCGGGGCTCCCGGACCGGGCTGGCCGGACGGACGACCCGCGGGTGATTCTAGCAGCCACGAAGAAAGGCCGCCCGCATCGCGCGGGCGGCCTCGGAGTCGTGCGTCCTCAGGGCGTGCGGGAGAGCGTGGGCGGTCAGCTCGCCTTCGCCTTGGCCTTCTGGACCTTCTCGATGCTTGCGTCGAGGGCGTCCTCGACCAGGTCCTCCGCCTTGCTCTCGCGGATGTCCTTGACGTGGGCGATCTCGCTGACGATGAAGTACTTGGCGCGCTCGTACATCTTCTTCTCCCGGAACGACAGGCTCTTCTTCTCGCTCACGAGACGGAGGTTCTTGAGCACCTTGGCGACCTCGGTCAGGTCCCCCGTCTTCATCTTGTCCAGGT
The DNA here is from genome assembly GCA_963843755.1 of uncultured Acidobacteriota bacterium. Taxonomy (GTDB): domain Bacteria; phylum Acidobacteriota; class Thermoanaerobaculia; order Multivoradales; family DATKCC01; genus CAWJLS01. Next base: position 43,901 of record CAWJLS010000001.1, on the reverse strand, counting down.
TCTGCTTGTAGCGGCCCTTCCAGTCCTTGTAGGTGTCGACGTTGCCGTCTTCGAGCAGATCGACGAGGGCGTCGACCGCTTTCTCGGAGCACAGAGGGCGCAGGCCGACGAGGTCGAGGTTGCCCGCCGGGATCATCACCTTGGAGTTGTTGGACAGCAGACGGAGGTGGTAGTAGGTCTGTTCGTGGCCGTCGATCTCCCCCTCTTCGATCTTCTCGATCACGCTCACGCCGTGGTTTGGATACACGACCTTCTGGCCTACATCGAATGACACGTTGCCGACTCCCTTGCCTTGATTCGAATTGCCGATGAATGGATGAAGGTGAGATGGAGCAGGGTCATACCTGGGCTCACCGTATTACTTATACACGATCCGTGCTCGAAAGTCAATGAGGACGGGGCTTTCCGGCGTGTGACGGGCGAGCTCCGACGGGTCGAGGCGGCTGTGGCGAGGCCGTCTCGGCGGGGTCCCGGCACCTGGATTGTGACCGGGGACTGTGACCGGGGAGAGGGTGGTGCCGGAGGTGGGATTCGAACCCACACGGGGTTGCCCCCGGGGGATTTTGAGTCCCCTGCGTCTCCCATTCCGCCACTCCGGCAGCCGGACGATGGTATGCCGCCGCGCCGCCCGGCGCAACGGTCGGGCGGCTATTCGTAGCGCAGCGCTTCGATCGGATCGAGGGCCGCGGCCTTGGCCGCCGGGTAGAGACCGAAGACGATGCCGACCAGGGCCGAGAAGCCCGCGGCCAGGAGGATCGCCCAGAGCGGCACGTGGGCCGGGGGCAGGTCGCCCGGAATCAGGCGGACGGCCACCGCCCCCAGGCCGTAGCCGAGGACGATGCCGATCGCGCCGCCGGCGAGCGCCAGGGTGATCGCCTCGATCAGGAACTGCACCAGCACGTCGCGTTTCCTGGCGCCGACCGCCTTGCGCAGGCCGATCTCGCGGGTGCGCTCGGTCACCGACACCAGCATGATGTTGGCGATGCCGATGCCGCCCACCAGGAGGGCGATGCCGACGATGCCGGCGACCACGCCGGTGACGCCGCGCAGGATCGCGTTGGTGCTGTCCAGGATCTCGTCCTGGGTCTGGATGAGGAAGTCGTCCGGCTGGTCCTTGGTGAGCTCGTGGCGGCGCCGGAGCACGCGCCCGATCCGGTCCTTGGTTCGGTCCATGTCCTCGGTGGAGGCGAGTTGCATGTGGAGCTGCACCTGCTTGCCCGCTTCGCGTCCGAAGAGCGACAGCGCGGTGTCGAACGGCACCTGCACCTGGTCGTCCTGGTCGAAGCCCAGGTTCCGCCCCTTCTCCTCCAGCACGCCGATGATCGTCATCGGCACCCGGCCGACGTAGATCTCGCGCCCGATCGGGTCGCCGCCGATCTCGAGCTCGTCGATCACCGTCTGTCCGACGACGGCGACCTTGCGCCGGCTCTCGAGATCGATGGCGCTGATGAAGCGGCCACGCTCGACGAACTGCTGCGACATCTCCTGAAAGGCGGTGTTGGCGCCGAGGACGGCGAACGGACGGTAGGAGCGGTCCCGATACTTGACCACGGCGCCGCCGAAGATCAGCGGCGTGATCTCCTTGATCTCGGGCACCTCGCGCTGGAGCGCCTGACCGTCGTCCCAGGTCAGCTCGACCGGCTTGGTGATCTGGCCCGGCCGGGTGAACTGCACCCGGGGAAGGACCCGGACGTAGCTCGCGCCGACCCCTTCGAGCTGGTTGGTGATCATGTACTGCAGGCCCTGGACGATCGACACCACCGCGACCACCGCGGCGACGCCGATGATGATCCCCAGGGTGGTGAGGATCGAGCGCAGGGTGTTGACCCTGAGCGCCCCGAGGGCGATCCGGACATTTTCGACGATGACCACGTCAGCGGCTCCGGCGCTCCGCCGTCACGCCCCGACCGGGGCGCCGCGGTGACGAGCGCTGGTCGTGTCGGACAGGATCTTGCCGTCGCGCAGCGTCACCTGGCGGTCGGCGTGGGCGGCGATGTCGGGCTCGTGGGTCACCAGGATCACCGTGTTCCCCGTCTCGTGGAGCCGGTCGAAAAGATCCATGATCTCGACCGAGGTGGCGCTGTCCAGGTTGCCGGTCGGTTCGTCGGCCAGCAGGATCGACGGCCGGTTGACCAGGGCGCGGGCGATCGCCACCCGCTGGCGCTGGCCGCCGGAGAGCTCGTTCGGCTGGTGGTCGACGCGCTCGGCCAGGCCAACCTTCTCCAACGCCTCGAGCGCCTGGCGCCGGCGCTCCTTGCGCGCCACGCCGGCGTAGACCAGCGGCAGCTCGACGTTGTGGAGCGCCGAGGTGCGGGCGAGCAGGTTGAAGGTCTGGAAGACGAAGCCGATCTCCCGGTTGCGGATCGCCGCCAGCTCGCTGTCGTCGAGCGTCTCCACCGCGGTCCCCCGGAGGACGTAGCGGCCGGTGCTCGGCGTGTCGAGACAGCCGAGCAGGTTCATCAGGGTCGACTTGCCGCTGCCGGAGGCCCCCATGATCGCCAGGTACTCCCCTTCCTCGACCGTCATGTCGACGCCGTCGAGGGCGCGGACCTCCTCGGTCCCCATGGTGTAGACCCGGTGGACGTCTTCGAGCTCGATCAGGCTCATTCCTTCTCTTCCTCTTTCTCTTTCTCGATGTGGACCGGGTCGCCGTCTTTGAGATCGCGGAGGGTTCGGAACGGTCCGGTGATCACCGTCTCGCCGGCGTCGAGCCCGGAGACGATTTCGACGTCGGTGACGGTCGAGATGCCGGTCTTCACCGCGCGCCGGTGGGCGACGCCGTCTTCGACCACGTAGACCACCTCGACCGGCTCGGTCTTGCCGCCGCTCGAGTCAGCGGCGGCGTGGTCGTCGGCGCCCGATGTTCCTACGGTCTCGGCTTTGCCCGCGTTCGGGCCCGCGTCCTGGCCCGCGTCCTTCCCGGCATCCGTTCCACCGTCGTCCGCCGCCTTCGGATCCCGCTCCACCACCGACTCGATCGGCACCACCACGGCGTCGTCGTGGGTCGCCACCTCGATGTTCGCCCGCACCGACATGCCGGGGCGCAAGTCCGGGTCGGGCTTGTCGAGCAGCACGTCGACCTCGAAGAACGTGACGTCGCCCTGGCCCGGCCGGGTGGAGCCCGAGCTGCCGACCTCGACGACCTTGCCGTGGAGCTCGCGGTCGGCGACCGCGTCGACCTTGACCGAGACCGGCTGGCCGAGCTGGACCGCGACGATCTCGTTCTCGTCGACGTCGAGCTCGGCGAGCAGCTCGGAGAGGTCGGCGATGGTGGCGATCTTGGTCGCCGGGTTGTTCATCAGGCCGGAGACGACGACCTCGCCCGGCTCGGCGTTGAGCGAGACGACCCGCCCGTCGATCGGCGAGTAGATAGTGGTCTTGCTCAGGTCGTCGAGGGCCTTGGTCAGGTTGGCCTGGGTGTACTGCACCTGGTCCTTGGCCTGGTCGAGCTGGAGGCGGGCCGACTCCTCCTTGAGACGGGCGGAGTCCACGTCCTCGGTGGCCACGATCCCCTGGTCGGTCAGCCGGTCCATGCGCTTCATGCGGGTCTTGGCGTCGGCCAGCTCGACCTCGGCCTGCTTGGCGGCCGACTGGGCTTGGCGTAGCTGGGCCCGCCAGCTCTCCACCGCGGCGGTGAAGACGTCCTTCTCCAGCTCGAGGATCGGCTGGCCCGCTTTGACCTCCTGCCCCTCCTTGACGTAGAGGGTCTCGACCTTGGCGACCACGTGGGCCGACAGGTCGACGGTCACTCGCGCGTCGATCGCGCCGCTGGCCGTGACCGTCCGGGTGATCGACCGTTGGCTGGCGGCCTGGGTGTAGACCGCCTCGCCGCGGCCCTTCTTGTCCCCGCGCAGGCTCGACCAGACGATCAGTCCGAGGCCGGCGACGACCACCAGCCCGATGAGTGCTCTCTTCACCTCTCCGCCCCTCGTCTCGTCGTTCGCTTCGTGGTTCGCTTCATCGTTCGTCGGCTCTCTAGCCGGTGAATACGGCCCAGCCGGTGTGCACGGCGACCCACACCAGCCAGCAGCCGACGATGACGGCCGTCGACGTGCCGCGCTTGACCTTGGTCGTGACGCTGAACCCGAGCACCAGGAGCACGAGGCTCCAGAGGGTGAAGAAGTCGACGCTCGAGAGCAGCGTGCGGACCCAGAGGGCCGCGTCGTCCGGGGCGAAGGAGGCCAGGTTCGAGACCAGGAGCGATCCCGACTGGAGCGCCTTCGGGTCGATAACGCCCTTGCTGAGGATGATCGGGATCATCACCAGCGCCTTGAGCGCCTGGGGTATCAGGCCGTGGAGGTTGGTCGAGAACGCCCTCGGGAACGTGCTCTCGCCCCCGGCCAGGTTGAACAGGCCCCAGAAGAGCAGCGCCACGAGGAGGTACACCGCGACGGCGCCGACCAGGCCGATCACCGGCAGGAAGGGACGGAGCTTCTCGTAGAACGCCGCGCCCCGCTCCACCCCCTGGTCGAGGTCCTCACCAGTCATGCCGCGATCCTCGAGCGTCTTGCGGATCATCTGGCGCTGGGCGTCGGGGTCGACGTGGTGAACGGCGACCCAGCCGGCCACACCGCTGCACAGGAGGAGGAGCAGGAGCGGGGCGACCCACGTGGGCCGCTCCCGGAGCTCCTGGAAGGTCTTGGTCGGCTGGAAGAGAACCGAGATGACGCGCTGGAATGAGCTCATGATGCCTTCCGGTACTGGGTGGCGTCGCGGACTATTCCCCGCGGTGGAACATTGCGTTCAGCCCGAACCGGCTGCCCTTGGGGAAGGAGCCCTCGTCGAGCTCCACGCCCTTCTGCTCGAGCAGGCGGCCGATGGCGTTGTAGTAGCTCGCCAGGGCGGTCCGGTAGGTGGTCACCGCTGTGACCTCGCGGCTGCGGGCCTGGGTCAGGTCTTCCTGGATCTGGAGCACCCGGAAGCTCGACGACATGCCGTTCTCGTAGCGCTTGCGCTCGGCGTCCAGGTTCTTCTCCTCCAACTGGCGCGACACCTTGGCGGAGTCGATCTGCTTGGCCGCCGTCTCCACCGCGCGGGCGGCCGTCCGCACCTGGGTGACGATCTGGGTCCGCAGGTCCTGGAGCACGGCCATCTCCTGCTCCACCGCCAGCTCGGCGATCTGCCTCTGCTCGCGGCGCTCGCGGTTCTGGAGCGGGTAGGTCACCTGGAGCTGGACCCGCCACTCCTCGAAGTCGCGGTTGGCTACCTGGGTGTAGGCGTCGCCGTAGCTGCCGGACGTGGCCGAGATCGGCGCGCCGGTGGTCGGGTCGATGCCCGCCGGGATGTCGCCGGACAGGCCGGACAGGTTGTAGTTCAGCACCAGGTCGAGCTGCGGCAGGACCTGGTTGCGGAAGTACTTCTTGTCGATCTGGAGCACCTGGAGACGGTCGAGCTCGGCCGAGATCTCCGGCCGCTGATCGAGCGCCGTCTGGATCGCATCGTCGACGTCGATGTCGATCTTCTCGGCGGCCGGGTCGGTCTCCGGCACGATCGGAACCTCCCAGAGCCGTCCCTGGTCCAGGTTGAGGAGCTGGCGGAGCTGGTCGGCGGCATCGCCGATCGCGGCCTCGGCGCGGATGATGTCCTCTTCCCGGCTGGCGATGCCCGCCTCGCTCTGGACCAGCTCGAGGGGCGCCAGGGTGCCGACGTCGACCCGTACCTTGTTCTGCTCGTGGAGCGTCTTGGCGAGGTCGAGCGCCTCCTGGGCGACACCGAGCTGATTGCGTGCATCGACGAGGTTCCAGTAGGCGGACTCGACGTCCTGGATCGTCTTCGAGACCTCCTGCTCGACCGTCTCCCGGGACTGGGAGGCCTGGGCGCGCGCCACCAGGATGTTCCGCTCGGTCGCCTGGCGGCCGAAATTGCGCAGCAGCGGCTGGGTGAGGGTGAGGTCGGAGGTCGCCTGGTAGAGCGGGTTCAGGACCACGGCCCGGTTGGTGTCGAGGGTGAACGCCGAGGTGGTCAGCTCGGCGACGCCGCCGGTCGGGAGGAGCTGGGAGAGGCCGAGCTGATAGCTCTGCGCCGTCTCCTGGGTGACCGGCGTGTCCTCGTAGGCCGCCACCGTCGGCGACGTCGTGTCGCGGTACTGGGCACCGCCGCTCAGCGCCAGGTCGTAGATGCCGAGGCTCTGGAGCACGCCGTGGCGGCGCTGAATCCAGTTGTAGCGCTCGATCACCAGCCCCAGGTTACGGCGCAAGGCGATGGTCACCGCGTCGTCGAGGGTGAGGTGGATCCCCTGGTCGTCGACCGTCACGTTCGGGTCCGGCAGGGAGTCCAGCGCGGTCGGCGAGAGCTGAACGTCGGTCGCGGGGGCCGGTCCCGCGAGCGACAACAGGCCCAGAAGCCCGACGGCCAGGACGGCGGCGGCGCGGAGCGCGCGGCCGCGCGGCAGCGGGCGTGGGAGCAGAGTGCGTCGATTCGGTGTCATGCCTTGTCTCACCCTTCTCATCGGCTCGTGTTCATCGTGGAGTCGCGGTCGTCGGCCCACACGCTACCGGACGGGCGGCGCAACCGCTCACTTTGACTGCTGTACGTCGCGGAGCTCCGAAGGTTTCCCCTCGGCCGAGCGCCGCAGTTGCAAGGGCCGCTCCACCACGCGGAGCGGCCGAAACCGTCGGTTACGAACCGGTCGTGGCGGCGTTCGCGACCCGCATCCGGAGTGTGGCCGCGTCCGGTTTCGGGACGCATCCGTCCGCGCGCGGACGGCTCACGGCAGCTCCGGCGGCGCGTGGCCTGTCGGTTCGGTCGTTTCGGGCCTCGCGGCCAGAGCGCGGCGGCGGTAGCCCGGGCGCAGGCGCGGGATCGCGCGCAGCAGCTCCCGGGTATACGGATGGCCGGGACGGGCGAAGATCTCGGCCGTCGGCGCCTCCTCCACCACCCGCCCGCGGTGGAGCACCATTACCCGCTGGGCCAGCCGCGCCACCAGGGCCAGGTCGTGGGCGATGAACAGGATCGCCAGGCCGAGGCGCTCCTGGAGGTCGCGAAACAGGTCGATGACCCGCGCACGGACCAGCAGGTCGAGGGCCGACACCGGCTCGTCGGCGACCAGCAGCGCCGGCTCCGGCGCCAGAGCCCGCGCGATGCCGATCCGCTGGCGCTGTCCGCCCGAGAACTGGTGCGGGTAGCGGTCGGCGGCGTCGCCCGGCAGGCCGACCGTCTCGAGCAGCTCGGCGACCCGGGCGGCGATCCGCTCCCGCGGCACCACCCGGTGGAGCGCCAGCGGCTCGGCCAGCAGGGCGCCCACCCGCATCCGCGGGTTGAGGCTCTCCTGGGGGTCCTGGAAGACCATCTGGAACCCCCGCCGCCGCCGCCGGAGGGACCGCGCATCGAGCGCCAGCAGATCCTCCCCCTGGAAGCGCACGCTGCCGGCGTCCGGCTCCTCGAGGCGCATCAGGCAGCGGGCCAGGGTCGTCTTGCCGCTCCCCGACTCCCCCACCAGGGCGAGGCACTCGCCGGCAGCCAGCGCCAGGTCGACGCCGTCGACCGCTCGGACCGCCGCGCGCTCGCCGCGCCAGGGGCCGCCGCCGAGCGGGAAGCTCTTGACCAGCCCGCGGGCCTCCAGCAGGAGCGGGGCGGTCACGGCGCGCCCTCCGGAGCCTGCCAGGAGGCCTCTTGCGCGCTCCCGAGGGCCGCCGCACCGGCCGCCGCCAGCAGCTCCTGCGTATGGTGGTCTTCCGGGTGGACGAAGACGCGGGCCACGTCGCCCTGCTCGACCACCCGGCCGCCGTGGAGGACCACGACCCGATCGCAGGTCTCGGCCACCACCGGCAGGTCGTGGGTGATCAGCAGCACCCCCAGGCCGAGATCGCGCCGGAGCTCCTCCAGCAGGTCGAGGATCTGCGCCTGGGTGGTCACGTCGAGGGCGGTGGTCGGCTCGTCGGCCAGCAGGAGCGACGGTCCACAGGCCAGGGCCATGGCCAGAACGACCCGCTGGCGTTGGCCGCCGGAGAGCTCGTGGGGGTAGGAGCGCAGGCGGTGCCCGGCCTGGGGCAGGGCGACCCGGTCGAGCAGGCGGACGACCTCGCGGCGGACAGCCTCGCGGGAGAGCCCTGCTTCCCGCGACCGGTGGGCACGGATCGCCTCGGCCACCTGGAACCCGATGGTGAAGGTGGGGTTCAACGCCGTGGCCGGCTCCTGGAAGACCATGGCGATGCGGCGGCCCCGCACCCGCCGCAGCGCCCGGGGGCCGAGGGTGGTCAGGTCGACACCGTCGAGCACGATCCGGCCGCCGCAGCGCTCGACCCCCGGCGGCAGCAGGTCGAGCACCGCGTAGGCGGTGAGGCTCTTGCCGGCGCCCGAGGCGCCGACCAGGCCGACGATCTCGCCGGCGCCGACGGTGAGCGAGACCCGGTCGACCAGCATCCCGCCCGTCCCCTGGCCGGTGCGGGCGCGGCGGGCCGCGCGCGCGCTGGTGCAGACGCTCAGGCGGTCGATCGCGAGCAGGTCGGGCACGGGGTCGGTGAAGAGAGGGGTCAATGAGGAGAGGCGTCGAGGGGGAGAGGTCTCGGTCGCGGCCGGGTGCCGGCCGTGCAGGCTAGACCGCCAGGCCGCGGAGCCAGCGGACCAGCAGGGAGACGCCGTAGCCGGTGGCCCCCTGGGAGCCGCCCTGCTCCTTCGGGATCTGGGCCGGTCCGGCGATGTCCAGGTGGGCCCAGTGGGGATGGCCGCCGACGAACTGGGAGAGGAACGCCGCGGCCGTGCTCGCGCCCCCCCAGCGCCCGCCGCTGTTCTTGAGGTCGGCGTGGGTGCCCTGCATCTCCTCGACGAACTCGTCCCACAGCGGCAGCCGCCAGAGCCGCTCGCCCGCCTCCTCGGCGGCATCGAGCAGGGCACCGGCCAGCGCGTCGTCGGGGGTGAACAGACCGGCGCCGTGAAAGCCGAGGGCGACGACACAGGCGCCGGTGAGGGTCGACAGCTCGACCAGGGCGTCACAGCCGTCCTCGACCGCCAGGGCCAGGGCGTCGGCCAGGATCAGCCGCCCCTCGGCGTCGGTGTTCATGATCTCGACGCTCTTGCCGTTGTAGCAGCGGATGATGTCGCCTGGCCGGTAGGCCGCGCCGTCGGGCATGTTCTCCGCCAGGGCGACGTAGGCCCTCAGACGGACCGGCAGCCCGAGCCGGGCGACGGTCCGGGCGACTCCCAGGACGGTGCAGGCGCCGGTCTTGTCGTACTTCATCTCGTCGAGGCGCGCGGCCGGCTTGATCGAGATGCCGCCGGTGTCGAAGGTCACCCCCTTGCCGACCAGGGCGATCACCGGCCCTTCGCTCCCCCAGGCCAGGCGGACCAGGCGGGGCGGCACGGCGGAGCCTTGGCCGACGGCCAGCAGACCGCCCATGCCCCGCTCCTCGAGCTGCGGCCGGTCGAGGACGGTGATCTCCATCGCCAGCTCGTCGGCGAGGGCGCGGGCCTGCTCCTCCATCCAGGCCGGATCGGCGACGTTCGCCGGGCTGTTGGCCAGGTCGCGGGTGAAGGCCACCCCTTCGGCGAGCGGGACGACCTCCCCGGCCGCGTCTCGGTAGGTCGCGGCCTCGCCGGCCGGCGGCAGGACGCCGGTCCAGGAGAGGCGGAGCGGCGGCCGGCCGGACTCGCCCTTGTAGCGGTCGAAACGGTAGGCGCCGAGGGCCAGGCGCCGGCAGACGCGTTCGGCGGCGGCGCGGCCGCGGGTCTCCGGCGCGTCGGGCAGGAGCCAGAGCGCCCGGGCGACGCCGTTGATCCGCAGGCCTTCGAGGGTGCGCTCGATCCAGGCCGCCAGGCCGCGGTCGTCGAAGTCGTCGCGGCGGCCCAGGCCGTGGACCGCCAGCGCGGTCACCGGTCCGTCCTCCGACGAGGCGTCGACACGCTGCTTCTCCCGCCCTTCGAAGCCGTCGCGCTCCGCGCAGCGAGCGACGGCTCGGCCGAGCGCGTCCGGCAGCCCGTCGGTCGCCGGCGGTTCCCCTTGGAAGCAGCCGACGACCAAGAGGTCCGCGGGCGGCAGCTCCGCCGCCCGCGATCCGGCGGTCGCCGCGCTCTCGTCCCCGGCGGTTCCGGGTGTCGCGCCGGGCACGATCTCTAGGTTCACGAGCCGGGTCATCGTGGTCTTTCTCCTCCCCGCAATTGCCGCAAGAGTGTAACAGCCGACGCCGTGCGGACGGGGCGCCCGGGCGCCGCCCGGAGGCGCTGCCGTCGGGCCGGACGCGGCGCCCGGGCCGTGCGAACGGGTATGCTATATCTCGCCGCGTACCGAGCCGTCCCCGATCACGGCACCGATCGACCCGTCATGAACGAACCCGCCATCCTGCAGCAGCTCCAAGGCCCGTTCAACTTCCTCCGGCTGGAGCCCGAAGAGCTGCGGCGCTTGATGGGCGACGCGCCGGTCTCGCTCCCCCATCCCCAGAGAATCTTCCTCGAAGACGAGGTCTCGACGCCGCTCCACGGCTTCCCGGTCCTGGTCTCGGAGCGCTTGCGGGCTCTGCGCCAGGCGCTGATCCGCTACGTCACCCAGGAGGAGATGCTGCAGCTCGGCATCTACCGCCGCCAGCCCGCCGACCGCACCGCCTACAACCAGGCGTGGGAGACCTACCGCAGCCAGCTCTGCCGGGCGGTCGAGAACGTCACCATCTCGAGCTACGGCCGGCGCTTCCCGGCGCTGTTCTGGCTCCAGCACTCGCTCGATCTCTCGGCGCTGCTCAAGGAGACACCCCGGCGGGTGACCCGGGAGGACCTGGAGCTCGGGCGGGCCCACGGCGACGAGATCAAGTACCGGGTCTACGACCGCTACGTCGATCGCATCCAGTCGACGGTCTACGACCTGATGCAGCGGCTGGCGACGGACACCGACGCGCTCGAGGAGGAGCTCTTTCCGCGCCTGCTCACGCGCATGGTCGACAACGTCCTGATCCTGACCGAGGATCACGTCAGCCCGAACCTGGCCGAGCTCAACAGCTACTTCGCCGGCCACCTGCGGATCGACGGGCGCGACCTGCGCCGCCGGCTCGATGAGCTCAACACCTGGCACCGGGAGCAGCTCCGGGACGACCGGGACCTGACCCTCGCCGTGCGCCATCTGCTCGGCGGCGACCCGGAGCACCCCCGCGACCTGCTGGTTCGCCCCGGCTACGTCACGTTCCTCTCCAGCCGTCCGGGCTGGCTGCCCGACCGCCTGCTGCCGCCGGCCTCGATCGCGGTGTGGGAGAGCCTGCTGCTCAAGCTCAAGGAGTTCGAGCTCTACCACGCCCTGCGGCGCATGATCATGCCGGTCGAGGCCTCCGGCGACGCCTACGTCACCAGCCGCAAGTCGCTCAACCGGACGATGGTCGGGCGCGGCGAGCTGCGCCTCTCCCCCACCACCCGGCCGATGGACTTCATGGCGCCCTGGGTGGTCGATCCCCTGGTGCACCGCTTCGGCATGATCTACGACATCGCCGACTTCTCCGAAGTGGTGTCGGTCCTGCGGCGCTCCGGCTCCGACACCCAGGACAGCTCCTTCCGGCGCATGTTCCGGTTCCAGCGGCGGATCAACCGGCTGGCGGACGACCGGCGCCTGAAGCTCGAGAAGTACCTCGGCGACGGCGCCTTCTACTCCAGCCGCCAGGGCGGCCAGATGCTGGTGGCGGCGATCCAGATCCAGCGCCTCTACGCCCAGGCGGTCGCCGAAGGCTTCCCGTTCGACCACGGCTTGCGGGTCGCCCTCAACTTCGGGCAGTACCGGCTGATCCCGATCCACACCGGCTCGCCCGGCACCGAGCGCTACGAGTTCTTCGGCCACGGCCTGGTCGAGCTCTCCCGCCTGACCACCGGCAAGGCGACCCGGGAGATCGAAGAGATCAAGACGATGCTGGTCAACCTGGGCTACCGCCAGGACGTCGTCCACCGCTTCTTCGCGCCGGTCCTGACCAAGAACGTCGACACGATCGACCAGCGTGAAGAGACCCGGAGCTTCTTCGCCTACATCAACCGCAACGGCAACCTGGTCAACGAAGGGATCGTCGCCACCGCCTCGTTCCTCGATCAGCTCGACGCCGAGAACCGGTTCACCGACCTGCGGCGGGCCCGGGCCCACGACCGGACCTGGGTGGCGGTCTCGCTCCACGACGCGGCGGCCGGCGGCCGCAACGGCGAGACCCTGACCATCGGCATCCGGCGCCTCGGCGTGGCCTCGCTCAAAGGGCTCGACAAGCTGGCGGTGTTCGAAGTGGTCGACCTGGGCGACCTGACCCTCCAGGATCTGACCCCGATGCACGGCCCCGGGCTGACCGCCGCCATCGAGCGCGACGCGGCCAGCCGCTTCGGCGGCCTCGAGAGCGCCGAAAATGAAGGCACGGTGCCGATCTGATCCGACCGCTCGGTCCGGCTCGTCAAGATTCAGCCCGATCCAGCACGATCCTTCTGATCCCCGCAGATTTCTGTCCCCCCGGAGGTGTCGCCGATGACCGCCGAAGCGCTTCGTACCAGCCACCTGCCCGGTCTGCCCACGCCGTTCCGCGGCAAGGTACGCGACGTCTACGACCTGGGCGACGAGCTGCTGATCGTCGCCACCGACCGGATCTCGGCCTACGACCACATCCTGGCGCCGGGCATCCCGGGCAAGGGCAAGGTTCTCCACCAGCTCTCGGCCTTCTGGTTCGACCGGCTCGCCGACGTCGTGCCGAACCACCTGCTGGCCGTCCGGGTCGAGGACTTCCCCGCCGCCCTCCGGGACCGCCTGGGGGCCGACGCGGCCCAGATCGCCGGGCGCTCGGCGCTGGTGCGCAAGGCGCGGGTGGTGCCGTTCGAATGTGTCGCGCGGGGGTTTCTCGCCGGCAGCGGCTTCCGGGAGTACCGCGACGGCGGTGCCGTGTGCGGCGTGGCGCTGCCCGACGGCCTGGTCCGCGCGAGCCGGCTGCCGGAGCCGATCTTCACCCCGGCGACCAAGGAGACCGAGGGGCGTCACGACGTCAACGTGCCGTTCGAGGTCATGGAGGGTGAGCTCGGCCCCCAGCTCGCCGGCAACCTGCGCCGGCTGACTCTGGAGCTCTACCGGCGGGGGACGGAGCATGCGGCGGAGCGCGATCTCATCCTGGCGGACACGAAGTTCGAGTTCGGCCTGCTCGACGGCGAGCTCATCCTGGTCGACGAGGCGTTGACGCCGGACTCGTCGCGCTACTGGGAAGTGTCGACCTGGAGCCCCGGCGAGGAGCCGGCGTCGTTCGACAAGCAGTTCGTGCGCAACTGGCTGGACGCATCCGGCTGGGACCACGAGTCGGAGCCGCCGGAGCTGCCGGCCGACGTGGTCGAGGGGACGCTCGAGCGCTACGTCGAGGCCTACCGGCGGCTGGTCGGGGCGGAGCCCGAGCTGTAGCGAGGGCGGGCCGGGGGCGAACGCGAGGGCGAGGGGTCTGTCGGGAGCGGCCGGGAGGGAGGGGCTCGGAGGGGACGTCTCCCCTCCCAGGGAAAAGAGAAGAACGGCGAAGAGGAAGAACTACATTGCCTGGCGTCACGGCTTCGGCAGCGACCCCAACAGATACTTCAACGTGTCGTCGCGCCACCTGATCCCGCCGCCGAAGAACAGGCTCCTCTGGTCGCCGACCAGCAGGTCGTCGTAGCCGGCCTTGAGGTAGAGCTGGTCGTTGAGGTGCCAGACGCCGGAGAGGCGAATGTGGGGGTCGAGGTCGTCTTGCCGGTCGAAGTCGAAGGCTTCGACGGAGAGCGCGAGCCGGTGGTCGAGCAGCGGCTGTTCGATCTGGACGCCGCCTTTGGACTCGATCACGCCCGCCCAGATCCGGCTGTCGTCGAACAGGTGGAAGCCGACCAGGGCCGAGAAGGTCAGGTCGTCGGTCTGGTCGAAGGTCTCCACGGTCGTGGTGTCGACGCTGCCGTCCGGGTTGGTGATCGTGTACCGCCGGGTGTCGGTGTCGGTCTTGCCGTTCGGCGAGTCGATCACGCCGACCCGGTAGAGCGGGCCGCCGCTCTGGGTGTCGATGTCGACGTTGAGCGAGCTGCGGGACTCGCCCGGGTCGCTCAGGTAGTAGCTCTCGATGCCCAGCTCGAGCTGGATGCGCTGGATGCCGGCGAACGCCTCTTTGAGGCTGCCGACGCCGGACTCGACCGACTTGAGGGCGCCGACCAGCTCGTCGTGGGCCTCGTCGGAACTCAGCAGCTTGCCGATGGTGCCCTTGCCCTCGGCCATGCGGGTGGTGATCTCGTTGATGTTGTCGACCGAGGTCTGGGCCTTTTCGGTCAGCTTGCGCATGTTGGCGAGCGACGCCTGGAAGTCCGGGCGCCCTTCGACGACGGTCCCCTGGACCTGGGCCAGGGTGCGGTCGACCCGGTCGAGGATGCCGGTCATCTGGCGCGTCAGCCGGGGCAGCTCTTGAGCCAGGGTGGCGCTGACGGCGCTGGCGTTGGAGAGGGTCGATTCGACCTTGCCCCGGTTCTGCTCCACCATGGTGCGCAGCTCACCGCTCATCGCCTCGAGATTCCGGATCAGCCGGTCGAGGGGGGTTTCGCCGTTGGCCTCGGTGAGGGTCTTGCCCAGGTTGCCCAGGGAGTCCCCCAGGTTGCTGAACTTGGCCAGGGCCTGATCGAAGGTCGGCGGCGTGAACCCGGGGATGGTCGCTCCGTCGGCGAGGGGCGGCGCGTCCGACGGGCCGGGCTCGAGCACCACGTACTTGTCGCCCAGCAGCCCCATGTTGGCGATGCGGGCCACCGTGCCCTCGTTGAGCTGCTCTCCTGCGTCCTCGAGCACCAGGCGGACCCGGGCCTTGCGGTCGGCCAGGTGGATGCCGTCGACCCGCCCGACACGGACGCCGGCGATGCGCACGGTCGCCTTGTCGTCGAGCCCGGCGACGTTGTCGAACGCCGCATAGACGCTCCGCTGGGGGCCTCCGAAGAGGTGGATGTCCTCGATCCGGAGGATCATGGCGGCCAGGAGCACCAGAACGACGATCGCGAACAGGCCGACCTTGAAAGCGTTGGACATCAACTTTCCCTTTCTACGCGTTGGCTCGATCGTGCCGACTCGGTGAGCGGTCCCTCCGCCTCACCGTGGATGAACTGCTGGACCCGGGGATCGTCGAGCCGCCGGAACTCCTCCGGCGCGTCGAGGGCCACGATCCTACCTTCGAACAGCAGGCCGATGCGGTCGGCGATGCGGAAGGCGCTGGTCATGTCGTGGGTGATGGTGATGGTCGTGGTGTGGAGGTTGTCCGAGAGGTCGTTGATGATCTCGTCGATGAGCGCGGTGATCACCGGGTCGAGGCCGGTGGTCGGCTCGTCGAAGAGCAGGATCTGGGGCTCGTGGGCGATGGCGCGGGCGAAGCCGACCCGCCGGCGCATGCCGCCGGAGAGCTGCGACGGGAGCTTCTCCCCCACCCCTTCGAGACGCACCATGCGCAGGCACTCGTCGACGCGCTCGCGGATCGCCTTCGCCGACAGGTCGGTCAGGCGGCTCAGGGCGAAGCCGACGTTTTCGGCGACGGTCATGGAGTCGAACAGCGCGCCCTCCTGGAAGGCCATGCCGAAGCGCTGCCGGAAGCGGGTGAGCTCGCGCGAGGTCAGGGTCGAAAGGTCGACGCCGTCGACCTCCACCCGGCCGCTGTCCGGGGCGAGCAGCCCGATGATGTGCTTGAGCAGCACGCTCTTGCCCTGGCCGGAGCCGCCGATCACCACCATCGATTCGCCGCGCCGGATCGAGAGATCGAGCCCGTCGAGCACGGTGAGCGAGCCGAACGACTTGTGGAGATCTTCCAGGACCACCTCGTCCCGCCCCGTCCGCTCCTCCGCCACGCTCACGACAGCACCTTGGTGAGGAAGAAGTCGGAGAGCAGGATGGCGATCGAGGCCGCCACCACGGCGCGGGTCGTCGAGCGGCCGACGCCCTCGGCGCCGCCGGTCGTGAAGTAGCCCTTCTGGCAGCCGATCACCGCCACCAGCAGGCCGAAGAAGGCCGCCTTGACCAGGCCCTGGCCCAGGTCCCAGAGGTCCATGTACTGGAAGCTGTTGTCGACATAGACCACCGGGTTCGAGCCCATCAGCACCACCGCCACCAGGTAGCCGCCGACGATGCCGATGATGTCGCCCATCAGCACCAGGGCCGGCAGCATCAGGGTGAGGGCCCAGACCCGCGGCACCATCAGGTAGTGGACCGGATCGGTCGCCATGACTTCGAGGGCGTCGATCTGCTCGGTGACCCGCATGGTGCCGATCTCGGCCCCCATGGACGAGCCGACCCGGCCGGCGATGATCAGGCCGCCGATCACCGGCGAGAGCTCGAGCACCAGCGACAGGGAGACCAGCGAGCCGACGAACCCTTCGGCGCTGAAGCGGGCGAGGACGGCATAGGACTGGAGCGCCAGGACCGCGCCGGTGAACATGGAGGTCAGCAGGATCACCGGGGTCGAGGCGACGCCGACCCGCACCATCTGGCGCAGGAGCTGGCGCAGATCCCAGGGGCGCCGCGGGGTCCACGCCAACACCCGCCAGAGGATCAGGAAGAAGTGTCCCACCTCCTCGACGGACCCTTCCAAGGCCTGGATCAGCCAGCTCATGTCAGCCCCCCCTGGAAGCGGGAGCGGACGGAGGTGCCGTTGCCGCCGCCGAGGTACCGGCGGGCGAGCCGGAGGCCGAGCAGGCAGAGCAGCTCGTAGGGGATCGTCTCCACCTCCCGCGCCAGCTCGTGGGCCGTGATCCGTTCCTCCCCCTGGGCTCCGAGCAAGACCACCTCCTCTCCGACGCCGATCCCTCCCGCCTCGCGGCTCTCGCCCGGCGGCGAGAGGTCGGTCAGGTCGACGAAGATCATGTCCATGCTGACCGCGCCGACGAGCGGCAGCCGCCGGCCGCGGACCAGGGCCTGAGCCTTGCCGGTCAGGCGCCAGGCGTAGCCGTCGGCATAGCCTACCGGCAGGACGCCGATCCGGCTCGGCCGGGGCGCCGTCCAGCGGCCGCCGTAGCTGACCCGGGTGCCGGCCGGGACGTCGCGCACCAGGACCGTGCGGGTCTTGACCGACATCACCGGCACCAGCCCTTCGAACCGCTCGGCCGGATCGTAGCCGTAGAGCGCGAGCCCCAGCCGCGCCAGGTCGTGGCGGCTGGCGGAACGGTGGAGCGCGCCGCCGCTGTTGGCCAGGTGGGTGCGGACCCGGCTCCGCTCCTCCGAGGTCAGGGCTTCGAGCACCCTGTCGAAGCGGCGCTCCTGGTCCGGGTTGCGGGGGCTGTCCAGGAGGTCCGCGTCGGCGAAGTGGGAGAGCAGGCCGGTGAGCTCCAGGTGCGGGCTCCGCCGGACGATCGCCAGCGCCTCGCCCAGCTCCTCCTCGTGGATGCCGAGACGGGTCATGCCGGTGTCGACCTGGAGATGGATCGGCTGGGGGGCGCCGCCCGCGCCGGCCAGCCAGTCGCGCCAGAGCACGAGCTGGTCCATGCCGGAGATGGTCGGGATCAGGCGGTAGCGGCGGAAGTACGGGAGCTGCTCGGCCTGGGCGACGCCGAGCACCAGGATCGGCACCTCGACGCCGGCCCGGCGCACCTCGGCCCCCTCCTCCAGCAGCGCGGCGCCCAGGCAGTCGACCCCGGCCCGTTCGAGGGCCAGGCTCACCTCGGTGGCGCCGTGGCCGTAGGCGTCCGCCTTGATCACCGCCAGCACGCCGGGCGCCGGATCGTGGGCGGCGAAGGCGGCGCGGACCGTCGCGAGGTTGGCGACCAGGGCGTCCAGGTCGATCTCCGCCCAGGCGGGACGGAGCGCCCGCTGGAGCGGGTCGGGCGCATGGGCTGAGAGCGCGGGGCGTTCGGCGGCGGGTGGCGTGGAGGGGGTCGACGGCTCGGGGATCGCGCGCCTCGCGGTGACGTCGGTGCTTCGGGTCACGTCAATGGACACCGGGGCCGTGGGCCGCCGGAGGCGGTCCGCCCTGCGATCCGAGTGGGGGACCCTGAGGAAGGTGCCGGTCGAGGTTCTTGAAGGTGGTGGTCTCGCCCAGGAAGGCCAGCTCCACCGTGCCGGTCTCGCCGTTGCGGTGCTTGGAGATGATCAGCTCCGCCAGCCCCTCGACCTCCGGGTCGTCCGGGCTGTAGACCTCCTCGCGATAGATGAACGCCACCATGTCGGCGTCCTGCTCGATCGAGCCGCTCTCGCGCAGGTCGGAGAGCTGAGGCCGCCGGTCGGAGCCGCGGCGCTCCGGGTTCCGGGAGAGCTGGGACAGGGCGATCACCGGCAGGTCGAGCTCCTTGGCGAGCTGCTTCATCCCCCGGCTGATCGCCGCGATCTCCAGGTTCCGGTTCTCGTAGCGGCCGCCCGCCTGCATGAGCTGGAGGTAGTCGAGCACCACCAGCTCGAGCCCCTTTTCCGCCTTGAGCCGGCGCGCCTTGGACGCCACCTCGAGCAGCGACGGGTTGGGCGAGTCGTCGATGAACAGCGGCGCGTCCGCCACCTCGCGGGTCGTCTGGATGATCCGGCTCCACTGCTTCTGGGACAGGTGACCGGAACGAAGGCGCGAAAACGCCACCCCTGCCTCCGAGCAGAGGATGCGCAGGCCCAGCTCCTGGGCGCTCATCTCGAGGGAGAAGATTCCCACCGGCCGGCCCTCGCGCAGCGCCACGTGCTGACAGCAGTTGAGGGCGAAGCTCGTCTTGCCCATGCCCGGGCGGCCGGCGATGATGATGAGATTCCCCCGGTTCAGGCCGTGGGTGATGCGGTCGAGGTCGACGAAGCCGGTCGGGATGCCGATCAGCGTCGAGCCGGGGCGCTCCTCCAGGTCTTCCAGGGTCTCGTGGAGGACCGAGCCGAGCTGGACGAACCCCTTGCGGACCGCCTCCTCGCCCAGGCTGAAGACCGCCTGCTCCGCCCGCCCCAGGGCCTCCTCGGCCTCGAGCCCGCCGTCGAGGCAGTCGCGCAGGATCTGCTGAGACGCGGAGATCAGCCGCCGCCGGATCGAGCGCTCCTTGATGATCTCGACATACGAGTCGACCCGGCCGAGGTCCGGCAGGTCGAGGTCGAGACCTGCCATGTAGGACAGGCCGCCGGCCTCCTGGAGCCGGTCCTGCTGCTCGAGGCGCGCCTGGACGGTCCGCAGGTCGATCGCCGCCCCGTCCTCCTGGAGCGACACCATGGTGCCGTAAAGCAGGCGGTTGCGCTCGACGAAGAAGTCCTCGTCGGTCAGACGGGAGGCGACCGACGCCAGGATGCTCGGGTCGAGCAGCACCGCCGCCAGCACCGCACGCTCGGACTCCTCGCTGTGGGGAAGGCTCTTGGGCTGTTCGATGGTCTGGAGCATGCGCCGAGCTCCGGGGAGGCCCGGAAAGGGTCGCTATCTTATCCCACGGAATCGTCTTCGATTCCCCCTGAAGGAGCCCCAGGGAGTCCTGGCGGGCTCCCCGCGAATCAGCCGGACACGGCCGGGTCGAGCAGGCCGTCGACGACGCCGCGGGCGCCCTGGAGGGCGACCCGCTGGAGGTAGGGCCGGACGCCGGCCAGGCCGCCGAGCTCCTCTCCCCCGCCGGCGCGGCCGGGGCCGCCGTGGAGCGTCTGGGGCAGAGCGATGCCCGATCCCGGCGCCATCTCGGCCGACCCTTCCGAGCCGATGTAGATCCGCCCCGTGTACGGGCCGCACTCCGGAGTGAACCGGGCGAGCCAATCCATGTCGTCGGCGTAGACCGAGGTCACCAGCGTGCCGCCGCCCAGGGCGACCACCGCCGCCGCCTCGCCGGCCGAGCCGTCGTAAGCGAGCAGCGTCGCCACCGGCCCGAACACCTCGCGCTCGTGGACCGCGGAGGCGGCCCGGGCGTCGTCCGAGCGCAGCAGGGTGGGCGGGAAGAAGTACCCCCGCCCCGCCGGCGCCCCGACGCCGTCGGCACGGCGCCCTTCGCCGTGGACGATGCGCGCCGACTCCGCCAGCTCGGCCACGCCCCGGGTACAGTCCTCGAGCTGCTGGGCCGTCGCCACCGGTCCCATGGTCACGCCGTCGGCCGCCGGATCGCCGGTGACCACCGCGGCGAGGTGCTCGACCAGCGCCTCCTGGACGGCGTCGATCTCCCCCGCCGGCACCAGGATGCGGCGGACGGCCGTGCACTTCTGGCCGGTCTTCTGGGTCATCTCGCGGACCACGTCGCGCAGGAAGAGGTCGCGGGTCGCCGTGCCGGCCGAGGGCGCCAGCACCGCCGCGTTGAGGCTGTCCGCCTCGACGTTGATCCGGGTGTTGGCGGCGCGGAGGTTCTGCCGGTCGCGCAGCGCCATGGCCGTGTCGGCCGAGCCGGTGAAGGCGAGCAGATCCTGGGCGCCGAGCCGGTCCAGCAGATCGCCGGTGCCGCCGCAGACGAGCTGGATCGCGCCCTCGGGGAGGATGCTGGCCTCGACGATCCGCGCGACGATCCGCGCGGCGACCAGGGCGGTGGCGGTGGCCGGCTTGGTCACCAGGGGCACGCCGCCCAGGACGGCGCAGGCCGCCTTCTCCGCCAGCCCCCAGGCCGGGAAGTTGAACGCGTTCACATGCACGGCGACGCCGTGGCGCGGCACCAGGCCGTGGCGCCCCCAGAACCCCTCGGTCTTGGCGAGCTGGACCCCGTCGTCCTCCACCAGCAGCTTGCGGTCGCCGAGGGCGCGGCCGATGGCGCCGTAGTAGGCCAGGGTGCCGCTCGCCCCGTCGACGTCGAACGAGCCGTCGCCCGGGGTGGTGCCGCCGTTGATCCGCGACAGCTCGAGCAGCTCGTCACGGCACTCCCGGACGACCTTGGACATCGCCTTGACCAGTCCGGCGCGCTCGCCGAAGGTCATCGCCCGGAGCGCCGGACCGCCGACCTCGCGGGCGTGCTCCAGGACCTTGCCGAAGTCGACCCCTTCGCTCGACGCGCGGCCGATCTCCTCGCCGGTCGACGGGTTGACCAGCGGCCGGAACCCGGACGTCGCTTCGTGCCAGGTGCCGTAGACATAGCTCTCGAGAGTCTCCATCGCGTCGTTCTCCTCGTTTCGATCTGCTCGATCCGCGCGCACTCTTCGCATGGAGGGCGGCGGTCGTCGGGGGTGGTCTTGGTGCCGGAGGTGGGAGTCGAACCCACACGCCCTCACGGGCAGCGGATTTTAAGTCCGCGGCGTCTACCGTTCCGCCACTCCGGCCTGGGAGTGATTCTACGGGACGCGGTCCGGCTCGGTGGAACCTGATGCGACGGCGGGGTCCGGGTCGGGCGCGGCCGTCAGTCGCCGACGATCTCGAGCTCGGTCGTGATGTCGATGGCGGCGCAGAGCGAACGGTACACCGGGCAGTGGTCGGCGTGGATACGGTGGACCCGTTCGATCGTCTCGCGGTCCGCCTCCGGTGCCCGCAAGCGGTAGTGCACGTTAATCCGTTTGATGATCAGGACGCCCCCCTCGCTCTCGATCTCACCGCGGACTTGGGCGCGCAACCGGTCGTTCGATGCGTCGACGTGGCGCGCCTCCAGCGCGCCTCCCAGGGTCCCGGTCAGTCAGCCGCCCGCGGCCGCCACCACGTAGTCGAGGGTGGTCGCCCGGGGCGGGTAGTCGTCGGGGGAGACGCCGTAGTGCTCGGCGACGGCGCCGTGGACGCCGAAGACCACCGGTCGGTCCTCGCCGGGTAGGTGGGCGTGGCGCACCGGGCCGCGCTTGCGCTCGATGCGGACCTCGGACACGTAGGTGGGTTTGCTCATTGCGAGATCATACCGGGACGGTCGTGGAGCGGGGCCGTGTGTTCCTTCGCGCAGGATTGTAGGACAAACGCTGATATCTCCTTGCGCAGTGCACCGATAGTCTGCCCCGGGCGCGTGCCGCTACCCTCTCATCTCGGGAACTCATGACAAGTGCGTTCATTCCGCTCGACGTCTCGGCTGCGGGGGCGTCTCCAGAGCTGGGGTTGGGTGAGCGGTGCGGAGCCTCGAGGTCATCCCTCTTCGGTCGAGGGACGACCGGGACCGGCAGCGCCTCGCCCGCGACCGCCTGGAGGTGCTCGTGACGCCACGACTGTTGGGAGCTTCGCGGGGAGTGAACCGGAACGACGAGGACGACCCACAGAGCTCCAGCCGGCTCTTCGAGGCCGTCTTCGCCCATGCGCCGGACGCGATCCTGGTGACGGACGACCTGGGGCGCACCGTCGAGGCAAACCCGGCGGCCTGCCTGTTGACCGGGTACAGCCGGGACGAGCTGCTGGCGATGCCGGCCACCGACCTGGTCAGCGAAACCCGGACGGACGGCCCCGAGGAGGGGCCGAGCGGGCTGAGCGATGACCGGGAGAGAGGCGTGCTCACGATCCGTCGCAAGGACGGAGAGCTCATCGCCACCGAATGCCGGACGGAGGCCTCCATCCAGCCGGGCGTCCACCTGTCCGTCCTGACCGACCTCACCGACCGCCGGCAGATCCTCGACGCGCTCCACGCCAAGGCGGAGCGCTACCGGCGCTTCTTCGAGGAGGATCTGACCGGTGATTGCCTTGTCACCCCGGAGGGAGAGATCAAAGAATGCAATCCGGCGTTCGCGCGGATCTTCGGCTTCGCGTCGCCTGAGCAGGCACAGCGCACCCCGGTGCCGACCCTGTTCCCGGAGCGCCAGGTCCGGCGGCGGTTCCTGTGCGAGATGCGCCGGGCCGGCCGTGTCGAGCACTACGAGGCCCAGGGCCACAAGATCACCGGCGAGACCGTGTACCTCGTGGCCAACGTCGTGGGGAGCTTCGACGCCGACGGCGAGCTGGTCGACATGCGCGCCTACCTGATCGACGACACGGAGCGCCGCCGGACGGAGCAGCAACTGCTCCAAGCCCAGAAGATGGACGCGGTCGGGCGGCTGGCGGGCGGCGTGGCGCACGACTTCAACAACCTGATCACCGCGATTTCAGGCTACAGCGACCTCTGTCTGGCATCCATCCCGGAGGATCTGCCGGTGCGCGACTACCTGGAAGAGATCAAGCGTGCGGGGGACCGGGGAGCCACTCTCGCCGGTCAACTGCTGGCCTACAGCCGAATGCAGGTGCTCAAGCCGAACCTGTTCGACCTCAACACGATCGTCGCCGAGACCGAGAGCATGCTGCGCCGGCTGATCGGTGAAGACATCTACCTGACCACCGAGCTGTCGGCCGACCTGCCGCGGGTCGAGGCGGACCCGGGCCAGATCGGCCAGGTGATCGTCAACCTGGCGGTCAACGCGCGCGACGCCATGCCCCGGGGCGGCCGCCTGACGCTGGCGACCGACCGGATCGACCTGGGCCCGGAGGACGCCGAGAAGTACGACTTCACGCCAGATCCCGGCAGCTACGTCCGGCTGTCGGTCCAGGACACCGGCAGCGGCATGGACGCCAACGTCCGCGAGCACGTCTTCGAGCCGTTCTTCACCACCAAGGCACAGGGCAAGGGGACGGGGCTCGGCCTGTCGATGGTCTTCGGCATCGTCAAACAGAGCGGCGGCTACATCGTCGTCGACTCCGCTCCGGGGTCCGGGACGCGGTTCGAGATCCTGCTGCCCGAGGCCCGAGCCTCTGAACCGGGGCGCAAGGCTCCGCAGCGATCCGGCGAGCGCGAGTCGTCGGGCGGGGGACGCGAGACCATCCTCGTGGTCGAGGACGAAGCACCGCTTCGCCGGCTGTTGGTCCAGATCCTCCTCCGCTCCGGCTACACCGTGATCGAGGCGTCGGGCGGGCGCGAGGCGCTCGCCACCTGCCGCGAGCTGTCGCAGACCCTGGACCTGGTGGTCACCGACGTGGTGATGCCGGACATGGGAGGTCCGGCCCTCGCCGAGGAGCTGGCGGTGTTCTCGCCGGCGACCGCGGTTCTGTTCATCTCGGGCTACCCCGGGGACACCGTCGTCCGGCGCGGCGACCTGACCCGGGGCCGCCCGTTCCTCCAGAAGCCGTTCGACCAGGAGACCTTTCTCGGAACGGTCCGGACCGTGCTGGACGGCACCTCTTGACGCGGGCGTCGAGCCCCGATCGAGGCTCAGCAGACGAGCGGCTCGGAGGGCAGGCTCCCCGGGCTCAGCAGGCGTCCGATCTCCTCGATCACCCGTTCGAGATCGAACGGCTTGTAGATGGTCCGGTCCGCCATGCTGAAGCCGTTGAAGATCGACTCGCGATCCGGGTCGGACGACAGATCACGCGCCGTCAGCAGGACGATCTTGACGCCGTTCGGGTAGACCCCGCGCGACTCGTCCTCGCGCAGCATCCGCGAGACGCGGTAGCCGTTCTCGCCCGGCATCATCACGTCGAGCAGCACCAGGTCAGGCTGAAATGAGCGGGCCGTGCCGAGAGCTTCGAGCCCATTGGCTGCCGTCGACACCTCGTAGCCCTCCTGGAACAGCCGGAAGCGGATCGCTTCCACTACGTCCGGCTCGTCGTCCACCACCAGAATTCGCGCGTCGTTCATGACTGACTCCTTCGGTTTCGGATTGTGGCCGTTCGTCCGGCCGGTCAGGGTTGGTCTTTCGTCCATGCGCCGCCAGGGCCTCGGTCAGGCGCCGGGCGCTCTGGGCGTCCTCGGGGAAGATCGCCGGTCCCTCGACCGTCGGCGGTGGCAGCTCCGCGCCGTCGATCCGGATCGGCCGTTCTCGGAGCAGGCTCTCCAGACGCCCGCGCACGATCTCGCAGCCGGCGCGTGGCGTGCTCGGCAGGACGACGACGATCCGCCGATGGGCCGGCTGGACCAGCACCAGGTCGGCGTCCCGGGGCATGGTCTCGCGGAGGAGGTCGCGCAGCGCCGCCAGGACCGAGTGGCGGCACCCCTCGTCCCGAAGCGCCGCGGGCTCCTCCTCCGGCGGCCAACGCAGCGTCAGCAGGCCGGTGAACGGGAACTTGCGCAGCTTGCGCAGCTCGCCTTCGAGCTCCACCAGCTCGCGCGCGTGGCCCAGGTCGGCGGGCAGGTGGATGCGGAACCGGCTTCCCAGCCCCGCCGCCGACACCGCGCTCAGGTCGCCGCCGTGGGCCCAGGCCAGCTCGCGGGCGATCGACAGGCCGAGCCCGGTGCCGCGAACGCTCCGGGTGAGCACGTCGCCGGCCTGGTGGAACGGCTCGAAAATCCGATCGATCTCGTCCGGCTCGATGCCGGTGCCGGTGTCGGCGACCTCGATGAACAGCTCGTCGGTCGCCGCCCGCGCGGAGACCACCACGCGGCCGCCCTTTTCGGTGAACTTCAGGGCGTTGCCGACCAGGTTCGAGAGCACCTGCGTGAGCCGGTGCCGGTCGATGAGCACGGGGCGCCCGGCGAGCGCGGGGTCGGACGGCGGCTCGGCGGTCAGCTCGATGCCGCTCTCGTGCGCCTGGGGGCCGAAGGTCGACACCACCTCCTCGATCACGCTGGCGATCGGCGCCTCGTCGAAACGGTAGTCGATCCGCCCGGCCTCGATCTTCGACAGGTCGAGCAGGTCGTCGATGATCAGCGCCAGGCGGTCGAGGTTGCGATGGGCCATGTCGAGGAACCGCACCTGGTCGGGCCCGAGGTCGCCGGCGCGGCCACTGCGCACCAGGTCGACGGCGTTCTTGATCGAGGTCAGCGGCGTCCGCAACTCGTGGGAGACGATCGACACGAAGGCCGACTTCATCTCCGACGCCCGGGCGAGCTCGGCGTTGGCCTCCCGCAGAGAGCTCTCGGCCCGCTCCCGCTCCCTCACCTCGGTTCCCAGCCGCTGGTTGGTCTCCTCGAGCCGGCGGCCCGCCTCCTCGAGCCGGCGGACGCTGGCCGCCTCCTCATGGGCCTTCTTCTGCTCGCGGCGGACCCGGTCGACCAGGTAGCCGTAGAAGGTCGCGACGGTGAACAGAAAGGGGATGCGGATCAGCGACGAGGCGCTGAGCAGCGACCCGGCGCCCGAGCTCGTCAGGGCATAGAGGTAGGCGGCGCAGACGACCACCGCCCCCAGGGCGATGAGTGCCAGCCGCTCGCCGATGGCCGCGATGAACAGGACGAAGAAGTAGAGGTAGAAGAACTCCGCCTCGAAGCTGCCGGAAAGCACCAGTACGGCCGTGATCCAGGCGGTGTCCAGCACCAGGACCCCGGCGGTGACGGAGGTGGTCTCCAGCCAGCGCCTCGGCAGCCGGAAGGCAGCGATGCTCGATCCCAGGCCGATCAGGATCAACGCGATCACCGCCACCGGCACGGAGCGCTCGTCCCTCTGGGCGAGCACCATGTAGGAGGTGGCGATGATCAGGGTGATGCGCGACAGCAGGAAGGCATAGCTGCGGTCGGCACGCTTGTCGGGCCCGGCGGCGGCGCGGTCCTCGGCCGCGGTGGGGAGAGGCTCGGTCACCGGGTCGTTCCCTCAGGGAAGGCGGGCGCAGTTGAGGTCGTAGCCGTGGGCGTGGTCCTGGAGCACCTTGCACTCGTCGAACCGGTTGAGGTCCCAGGCGAAGACGTGCTGGAGCTCGTGGGCGATCACCCGCTCCTCCCCCACCCGCATGCGGATGGTGCGCGTCTCCCGCAGGTGCTGGCCGGCGAGCTCCCAGCTCGAGGGCATGACCTGGAGGGTGTAGCCGTCGAACCGCAGGTCGTCCGCGCGGTCGCCGATCTGGTCGCGCGCCTTTTCGTAGCCGCGGGCGATGGCGCGGTCGATGGCCTGGAAGTCGACCTCGAACCCGTTCGTCTGGACCGTCAGCGACCCCTGCGACGTGGACAGGCTCGCCAGCGAGGACGCCGTCGGGTCGGTCGGACCCGCCGGGCCGCCGCCGCCGCCACCACCGCCACAGGCGGTCGCGAGCACGGTCATCGGGGCGAGAAGGGCGAGGAGGAAAATTCGTTCGATTCGTCTCATGGTCGATCTCCAGTCAGCCGTCACATTTCGACGAGAAGAAGCCTAGAGATGACCCGTTTCGCTAACTATCGGACGAAACGAGAGTTTTCCGTGAGAACGAACGGCTATATGATCACCGACAGCCGCCGGCTCTCGATCCGTGCTTCACCGACAGACCACCCTCGGACACTCGGGTGGCCAGGTGGCGAAGCGGATGACGGATGGCGGCGTGCGACGCTGACAGGCCGCGTCGGACAGACACGGTCATCGGCAAGGCGGGCGCCCATTCGCGGAGGTAAGTCCTGCCGTCAATCCAGTGTCTTGAACTTTGGAAGGAGCGAAACCTGATGATCCGTGTGTTGTTGGCCGACGATCACACGCTCTTTCGTGAGGGAGTCCGGCGCTTACTCGATTCCGAGGCCGGCATCGAAGTCGTGGCCGAGGCGGGGCGTAGCCAGGAGATCCTGGACGGTACCGCGAGCACCGAGCCCGACGTAGTGCTCCTCGACGTGTCCATGCCCGGGAGAGGCGGCTTGGAGACCCTGGGCGAGCTCAAGGCGCGCCAGCCCGGAATCCGCGTCCTGATGCTCACCGTCCACCCCGAGGACCATTTCGCCATCCGCTGCATCAAGGCGGGAGCGGACGGCTACATGATGAAGGACGCGGCGCCGGAAGAGCTGGTCCAGGCGATCCGCCGGGTGGCCGCGGGCCACAAGTACATCACTCCGGATCTCGCCGAGCAGCTCGCCATGACCCTGGGGCAGGACTTCGAGGAGCAGCCCCACGAGCGGCTCTCCGACCGGGAGTTCCAGGTGATGCGCCTGATCGCCTCCGGCAAGACGGTCTCGGAGATCGCCGACGAGCTCAACCTGAGCGTCAAGACGATCAGCACCTACCGATCCCGCATCCTGGAGAAGATGCACCTGCGGAACAACGCGGAGATCATGCAGTACGCGATCAAGCGCGAGCTGGTCGGCTGAGCGCCGCCGCCGGCAGGCGGAGACGGTAGCCGCCCGCGGCCGCGGAGCCGCCTGCGGGCCCATCGGGGCCATCGGGGCCGACGTACTCCAGGTGTCCCCCCAGGCGCGCGGCCGCCGCCCGGAGCGGGTCGAGGACGCTCTCCGCGGGCCGCCCCCCGGGGCGCACCAGGACGACGACCTCGGCTCCCCCGGAGCCCTCCTCGCCGGCCAACGAGACGGTCCTCCGGTCCTCCGCACCGAGCCCTTCCCCGCCGAACTCCCCGGCCGCGTTCAGCGCCAGGCAGAAGACGATCTGGTGGACCACGTCGGCCGGCGCGGCCGCCGGCGGCAGATCCGGCGGGTAGTCGGTCTCCACCCTCAGCGCGGGGAGCGCGTCGCGGAGGGTCCTGCCGACGATCTCGATCAGGTGGCGCACAGGCGCCGGCGCCGAGCGTTCGTCCATGTCGCCGGCGGTCCACAGGGCGCTGCGGTAGAACGAGTCGACCTCCGCGGTGGCGCGCCCGACCGAGACTTCGACCGTCGCGAGCAAGTCGGCGTCCATCGGGTTCTTCACGCTGTCGATCAGGATGCGGGTGGCGAGCGGAATCGGCGCGACCAGGTTGTTGAGCTCGTGGGCGCCTGCCCGGGCCAGGTCGACCAGCATCCGTTGGCGGGCGAGAGCTCGGGCGGAGCGTCCGATGGCGCCGAGAGGCGCCAGGCGGTCCCGATGGACGATCGCCGCCGCGCCGGAGGCCACCAACGCGAGCGCCCGCCCGTCGCGCTCCGGCGTCGTCACCACGATCACCGGTGGACAGTGCGCGAGCCGGTGCATGAGCGCCAGCGCCTCGCCACCGTCAGGACCGTCCGGGAGGTCCCAGAGCAGCACCAGGTCGAGCGGGGTCCGCAGGGCGCGGGCGAGCTCTTGCGCGCCCTCGGCGGTCCGGGCGGCTACCGGCGCGGCACAGCGCTCGAGCGCCCGGACGGCGGCTTCGCCTTCGGTCGCCGGGGCGTCGCACAACAGAACCTCGAGAAGCCTCGGAGGGGTGTTCATGGTCGTTCCTCCAGTCGGGCAGAGCCTGAGAGGGCGCGGACGGGTCAGGAGGGATGTTAGCGCAGGCGTCCCGCTCCGCCGCGGCAACACCCCACCGCCCGCGCAGCCGGCAGCGCCGAAGCGATCGAGGCGCGGACCGGTGTCCGACGGCCCGTTGCGGCCCTCCTGTCGGGCACCGTCCTACGCCCGGGGTGGACGCGTCCGAGGCGATCTCGCGACGACGGCCGATCGCGTTCGCCCACGCGGCCCGGCACACTGGAGAACGATGAGACAGATCGCGTTCCACCCTGTCGGTATTCCCCTCACGAGCGGCGTCCAGAGCCCGGAGCGGCCAGTGGCCGAGCCGCGCCCCCTCCGTCTCGGCTCCATGCTGCCCCACTCGGCGCACCCGGAAGCGCGCATCCTGATCGTGGACGATCTCGACCTCGAGGTTCGCCTCATCTCGACCATCCTGCGCTCGGCCGGCTATCAGCACGTGCGCGGCGAGATCCATCCGCGGGAGGCGCTCGCCGCCTTCCGGGAGATGCAGCCGGACCTGGTCGTCCTCGATCTCCACATGCCCGGGATGAGCGGGATCGAGGTGCTGCGCGAGATCCGCGCGACGGTTCCGAGCGAGGCCTACCTGCCGGTGCTGATGATCACCGCGGACAGCACCCCTGAGGTCAAGCGCGAGGCGCTCGCCGCCGGCGCCCGCGACTTCCTGGCCAAGCCGTTCGACGCCACGGAGGTCCTGCTCCGGATCGGCAACCTGATCGAGACCAGGACCCTCCACGAGCACCTGGCCCAGCGGGTACGGGAGAAGACCCGGGAGCTCGAGGAGACGCGCGACATCGCGCTGCTGACCGTCGCCAAGCTGGTCGACTCCCGGGACCCGGAGACCGCCCGCCACCTGGAGCGGATCGCCGAGTCGAGCCGGCTGCTGGCCGGCGCTCTGCGCGACCGGGGAGAGCACCCGGAGATCGACGACCCCTTTCTCGAGCAGATCCATCGGTCGAGCCCGCTCCACGACATCGGCAAGGTGGGGATCCCCGATGCCGTCCTCTACAAGCCCGGACCTCTGACGCCGGAAGAGCGGCGGACCATGCAGCGGCACACCGTGATCGGGGGCGACACGCTGAGCGCCGTCATCGCCAGCTATCCGGGGCACACCTTCCTCACCATGGCCGCCGAGATCGCCTACCAGCACCACGAGCGCTGGGACGGCTCCGGCTACCCCCACGGCCTGGCCGGCGAGGAGATCGCGCTGGCCGCCCGCATCGTCGCCCTCGCCGACGCCTACGACGCCATCACCAGCATCCGCGCCTACGAGTCGGCCCGCAGCCACGACGAGGCGATGGAACGGATCGTCCGCGACCGGGGTACCCATTTCGACCCGGAAGTGGTCGACGCGTTCCTCGCCGTCGCTCCGCGCCTCCAGGCGCTCCGCGCGGCGTCCTGAGGGCCGCCTCAGCCGCCGGACGCGATCGGCGCGCCCAGCACCTCGTCGCTGAGGCCGAAGGCGTCCACCAGGGCGCCGGCATGGGGCCGGAGCTCCCCACAGAGGGCGTTGACCTGGGTCCGGATCGCCCGGCTCTTGCGCGGCTCGACGAGCCCGTGCTCGAGCAGGAAGCCCTTGTCCTCCTCGAGGGTCGCCAGCGCGTGGAGGGCACCGACCGCGTCGAGGATCTCGCGCAGCGGCTCCGGCGCCTGCCGGACCCAGAGATCGAAGCGTTCGAAGGCGTGGCGGTCGACGAACGCGTGGGCCGCCTCCAGGGCGTGGTCCTGGCACTCGATCAGCGCCGCGAACGACGTCATGCCCCGGTCGAGACGGGCCTTGAGCCGCCGCCCCAGGGTGTAGAGCAGGCGCTCCTCCCGCCACCGGAACAGCTCGAGGTGGACGGCGCGGTCGCGCAGGTGGGCTTCGTCGTCGCGCCGGACGGTGAGCGGGTTGTGCTCGATCCAGTCCTCGGCCTTCCGGCCGACCAGCCAGCGCACCAGGCCGACGGCGCTCAGATCCTGGAACCGGGTCCGGAAGTCGGCCAGAAGCCCCTTGGCCACGAGCTGTAGAAGGACCGTGTTGTCGCCCTCGAACGTGGTGAACACATCCGTGTCGGCCTTGAGCGCGGCGAAGCGGTTCTGGGACAGGTAGCCCTGGCCGCCGCACGCCTCGCGGCAGGTCTGAATGGTGTCGGTCGCGTGCCAGGTGGCGACCGCCTTGAGCCCGGCGGCGAGGGTTTCGAGCTCCCGCCGATCGCCTTCGGTTTCGCCCTGGATGTCGGCGTAGCGCGCGGCCAGGTCGCGCAGCGCCGCGTGCAGGACGAAGGTCTTGGCCAGGCGTGGCAGCAGCCGGCGCTGATGGGCCAGGTAGTCGAGCAGCCTGACCTCGGCCTCGCCCTCGGGACCGAACT
This sequence comes from uncultured Acidobacteriota bacterium, assembly GCA_963843755.1. Lineage (GTDB taxonomy): Bacteria > Acidobacteriota > Thermoanaerobaculia > Multivoradales > DATKCC01 > CAWJLS01. Next base: position 12,854 of record CAWJLS010000001.1, on the reverse strand, counting down.
GGCGCCGCCGGTCGGCGTAGCGCACGGCGACAGCGAGGGCGCTCTTGGTCGCCGAGAGCCCTGCGAGGGCGACGCTCACGCGCCCGCCCACCAGCGTTCCCAGCATGGTGAAGAACCGCCGGGCCGGGCTGGCGATCGGGCTCTCGTAGCGCCCGTCGTCGTCGATCGACCCGAAGCGGTCCAGCAGGTTGGCTCGCGGCACCCGGACGTGGTCGAAGGCCAGGCGCCCGTTGTCGACCCCCTGGAGACCCATCTTCGGGCCGTCGTCCTCGATCGACACTCCGGGAAGCGCCTGCCCGGACTCGTCCCGGATCGGCACGAGGATCGCGTGGACGCCGTGGCGGTGGCCGCTGACCCGGAGCTGGGCAAACACCGTCGCCATACGGCCGTGGCAGGCGGCGTTGCCGATGTAGTCCTTGCGGGCGTGAGGGCCGGGGGTGTGGACGACGATCTCGTCGTGCTCCGCATCGTAGGTCGCCGTCGTCCCCAGCTCCGCCACGTTCGAGCCGTGGCCGGTCTCGGTCATGGCGAAGCAGCCGGGCAGCTCGAGGGAGGCGACCGCCGGCAGCAGCTCGCGGTGATGACGCTCGGTCCCGAGATGGAGGATGCTGCCGCCGAACAGCCCGAACTGGACGCCGAACTTGACCAGGGTGGACAGGTCGCCGTGGGCCAGGGTCTCGAAGACGGCCACGAACCGGCCGAGGTCGTCCTCGCCGCCGACCGCGCGGGGGAACGAGGCGGCGCCGAGGCCGCGGGCGGCGAGCGCCCGGCAGCGTTCGAGGACGAGCGCCCGGTAGGCGTCCCGGTCGATCTCCAGAGGGCGCTCGAAGGCCGGCGACGCGAGCAGCTCGAGCACCCCGCGCCGGAGCGCGCCGTGGGGCTCGTCGAGGTAGCCGCGGAGGGCGGTTGCGTCGAACGCTCCGACCGGGCCCGGGGCGGCGTCGGTCGCTGCCGGCGGCGCCGGTCGCTCGGTAGCGAGCAGCCGGGCGCTGCTCTCGGCCGAGGCGACCCCGAGCGCCCGTTCCACGTCGCCCAGGGCCTCCAGCTCGGACGGGGCCGGCTCGTGGCCCGCGCGGCGCGACAGCGAGGCGCCGAGGGCGGCGAGGCTGCCCCGCTCCTCCGGCGCGAGCTCGCGCCCCGCATGCTGCAGCAGCTCGAGCAGGCCCGCGAGCTCCTCGGCCGACGGCGGCGCCTCCGGATCGAGCCAGCGGCCCAGCAGATCCTCGCAGGTGCTGTCCGGGGCCTCCTCCTGGATGCGGCTGCAGACGGCGCGGATCTCGTCGCCGTCGAGCTCGCTGTCGGCCCACGCGACGTAGAGCAGCGGCAAGAACGCTCGCAGGCGAGGATCGTCGGGCAGGGGACGGGGCGTCGGTCGGTCGGTCATGGCTCCCTTTCCGGGTCGGGGCGTGGCGTCTGGTTTGCGCGGTCCGGACCGTGCGGTACGCGGCCGCCACGCGGTGACACAATCCAGGCGGCGGGTCGCCGCGTAGCCTACGGTGTCGTCCGCGAGGCGAGGTCGCCGTAGCACCCACACCCCCTTCGACCCACGCGCTTCGACCTCGGCGATCTCGAGGATCTATACGATGAAAGGAACCGGCCTCCTTGTCCAGTGCCTCGAGACCACCGACCGCTCGGCGGCGCTCGGGACGAGCGACCGAACCTGACCAAACCCTTCCGGGACTCCCCGGTGCGGAGGCGCGACATGCTGGCGAAAAGCTACCCCTTCTACCTGGCCAACCGGCCCGAGCAGCCGAACACGGACCTCGAGGTCACCGACAAGTTCAGCGGCGACGTGGTGACCCGCGTGGCGCTCGCCGCCGAGGCGGACATCGACCGCGCGATCGGCGCGGCGGTCGATGCCACCGCCCCCATGGCGGCGATGAAGGCCTACGAACGCCAGGCCGTGCTCCAGCACTGCGTGGAGCGGTTCACCGAACGGGCGGACGAGCTGGCCCAGGCCCTCTGCATCGAGGCGGGCAAGCCGATCAAGGACAGCCGGGGCGAGGTCGCGCGCCTGATCGACACCTTCCGGATCGCCGCCGAGGAGGCGGTCAGGATCTACGGCGAGATCCTGCCCATGGACATCAGCCCGCGCGGCGCGGCGTACCACGGCGCCTGGAAGCGGGTGCCGATCGGCCCCTGCTCGTTCATCTCGCCGTTCAACTTCCCGCTCAACCTGGCCGCCCACAAAGTGGCGCCGGCACTCGCCGCGGGCTGCCCCTTCGTGCTCAAGCCGGCCAGCCTCACGCCCCTCGGCGCCCTGATCATCGGCGAGACCCTGGCCGAGACCGATCTCCCCGAGGGCGCCTTCTCCATCCTCCCCTGCCACCGCGAAGGCGCCCGGCTGTTCACCGAGGACGAGCGCCTGAAGCTCCTCTCCTTCACCGGCTCGCCCGAGGTCGGCTGGGCGCTCAAGGCGAAGGCGGGCAAGAAGAAGGTCGTGCTCGAGCTGGGCGGAAACGCCGCCTGCATCGTCGATGAGGACATCCGCGGAGAGCTGCTCGACGACGCCGTCGACCGGCTGATCGTCGGCGCCTTCTATCAGAGCGGCCAGAGCTGCATCGGCGTCCAGCGGATCTTCGCCCACGAGGCGATCTACGACGAGCTCGAGGACCGGCTCGTCGCCGCCACCGAGGCGCTGGTGGCGGGCGACCCGCGGGACGAGGAGACATTCATCGGCCCGATGATCTCCGAGAAGGAGGCCGAGCGGCTCCACGGCTGGATCGAGCAGGCGGTGGCCGACGGGGCGACCCTGCTCTGCGGCGGCGAGCGGGACGGAGCGATGCTCCAGGCGACCCTGCTCGAAGGCGTCGACCCGCGTCTCGACGTCTCGAGCCGAGAGGCGTTCGGACCGGTCGCCCTGCTCGAGCCGTTCGCCGACTTCGACGACGCCCTCGACCGGGTGAACGACTCGGTCTTCGGGCTCCAGGCCGGGGTCTTCACCCGCGACCTCTACAAGGCCCAGCGCGCCTGGGACCGGCTCGCGGTCGGCGGCGTGATCGTCGGCGACGTGCCGAGCTGGCGCATCGACCACATGCCCTACGGCGGCGTCAAGGACAGCGGCCTCGGCCGCGAAGGGATCCGCTGGTCGATCGAAGACATGACCGAGGTCCGCCTGCTCGTGGTGCGTGACCCCGGCCTCTGACCACGAAAGCACCTCACCGAAGGAGAGCCGATGCCCCTGACCGAGAAGCAAGAAGCCCTCTGTACCTCCCACGACTGGGACTTCTCCAACCTCACCGCCCTCTACGTCAACTGCACCCTCAAGCGCTCACCCCAGGTGTCGAACACCGAAGGGCTGATGCGCCTCTCCATGGAGATCCTGGAGAAGAACGGCGTCACCGTCCAGGCGATCCGAGCCGTCGACCACGACCTCGCCACCGGCGTCTACCCGGACATGACCGAGCACGGCTGGGAGACCGACGACTGGCCGGAGATCTACCGCCAAGTCCAGGCCGCCGACATCCTGGTCCTCGGCTCCCCCATCTGGCTCGGCGAGAAATCGTCCGTCTGCACCCAGGTGATCGAGCGGCTCTACTCCAGCTCGGCGCAGCTCAACGACCGCGGCCAGTACGCCTACTACGGCAAGGTCGGCGGCTGCGTCATCACCGGCAACGAAGACGGCGTCAAGCACTGCTCCATGAGCATCCTCTACGCCCTCCAGCACATCGGCTACACCATCCCGCCCCAGGCCGACTGCGGCTGGATCGGCGAAGCCGGCCCCGGCCCCAGCTACCTCGACCCCGGCTCCGGCGGCCCGGAAAACGACTTCACCAACCGCAACACCACCTTCATGACCTGGAACCTCCTCCACCTCGCCCGCATGCTCAAAGACCGGGGCGGCCTCCCCGCCCACGGCAACCAGCGCTCGGAGTGGGACGCCGGGTGTCGCTTCGACTTCCCCAACCCCGAGTACCGGTGAGGAGACGTACGCCACCGAGGTGAACGGCTTCGTCCCGGAGATTGCCGGCGGGCCGGCGGCGTCCCATGTGCCGGGAGGGTTCAACGGCGACATCCCGGGGCGTGGGCGCCGTCGCCCAGGCGACGACCACGGTCCAGGCCGCCACCGCTGGGACGGCGACCGCGGCGGTCAGAAAGTCGGCGGCCGCGCCATCACCGACGACGACCTCTGGTACTGCGCCAACCGCCTGGCGGGAGCCTGGGCGAGGCAGTCCAATCGCCCGCGCCGCTCGAAATGGTCTTCGCGGCCGGTGCACCAGCAGGTGAACCCTTCGGAGCGGCAGAACGAATCGCTGACAGATCCGGTGAGCCGCGGATCGTCCTGTGCCTTTCCTCCATCGAGACCGATTCCACGCCTTGCGTCTGACGTTCGTGGTGGTCTGGGTTCTGGTTCCTCTGGCCGTCCTGCTCGCGTACAGCTACGCCCTGCTCGCCGGTGCGACTGCGGTGACGCTCGGGGTGATCGCTCGAAACGACCTTCGGTTCCCCCACCAGGGGCTCGTGTCCGGCTTCGTCACCCTCGTGATCGTGGTTTCTTTGATGAGGTAGGCCTGGCTTCTCCCATTCAGGCGCCGAGAGATGGGGTCGTCCCGGAAGCTTGCCGCTGCCTCGCTCCTCGCGGTGATCTGCATCGGGGTGCAGGTGCCGATGCTCCGCCGGCTGCTCAAGGGGGACGACGTGCCGATCTACCGGAAAGGCGCGGGCTTCATCGGTCCGGGGTCCTCGAGGTTCGCGTATCGCGGCGCCATCGCCGTCGAAAAGGGCGGGCGGGCGACGAGCGTCGAGCGCTTCGTCCTGCAGCCGCCGGAGCCGGACCCCAGGCTCGTGCCCGAGGAGCTCGCGCCGAGGATCCTCGACGCCGAGTGGCAGGCGGCGAAGGAGGTCGCCGGCGTGACCGCGACCAGTGAGCGTGTGGCGCTCTCGGAGGAAGGCCGGGACGGTCTGCAGATCACGCTCGGAGGACCGATCAAGGTTCGGATCCTCTACCTTCCGAGGGGCCGCTTCGCCTGGTTGCGTGGCCTGCTTCGTGCGGCCTTCCTCCACCGCGCCGTCGTCCATCGCTTCAGCCTGCTGATCTGGCCGGCCGGCCTGGTGACCCTCTGGCTGTGCCGCCAAGAGATCCGGGGGGATCTCGAATGGATACGCACGAGGAAGCGCTCTCCGCCGCCCGCCAGCGCGTGACAGCGGAACACCGTTGAGGTGCCTTGCCAGCGCGTCCCAACTCCCGCCAGTTTCCCTGAGTGATCCAACCCGCGTGGTGCGTTCCTTCAGCATCACCAGAAGATCTCCGGCTCTTCATTTCGAGAAGGAGAGGCGCCATGCGATTCAGTCACCGAACTCCGTTCCACCTGCCGCGGACCCGGAGGCACTTGGTCCCGGTTCTCGTCCTGGCTCTGGCCCAGCTCGTGGCTTTCGCGCCCGGTGCGGCCCGCGCCGACGACGGACCGCCGGCCGAGATGGGGCCGATGGACGAGCATCACGTCGACAAGACCGGCACGAACCAGCCGATCTTGGTGATCTACGTCCAGGCGAACGACTACCGGATCCTCCCGGCCGACCTTGCGGCCGCCAACACCGCCGAGGATGGCAAGGTCTCCGATCTGGTCGACTGGTTCGACGAGACCTCCTGGGGGGCGACCACCTTCAACGTCGATCAGAAGCGGGATACGGGCGGCGCCTGGTACACGCTGCCGGAAGGCATTCTCGACTACGCCAGCCCGTCCTTCATCCTGTCGCTGGAACAGCGCGACGCGAGCGCGGCGAGCGCCACCAACCCGACGCCACCGGCCAGCCTTTCCGCCGCGGCGGCACCTCCCGCCGTGGGTGACCCGACGAGCGATTTCGAAAGCAGCGAGGCGGGCGACTACTGGTACGCGGTCGCCGGCTTCAAGAACGGGGTCGAGTCGACGCTGACGCGGCTCTCCTCCGCGGCCACCGTGGCCGCGGGCGACCTGGTGAAGTTGACGATCACCAAGTCGGCGGCGAACGACGTCGATCGCTGGCTGGTCTATCGCACCGGCAAGGGACAGGCAGACTCCCTGGGCAACTACCGCAGGATCGGCTATGCCGACGCCAGCGGCGCGACGAGCGAGCTCGTCGACCGCGGCACGAGCCTGGCTCACCTCGCCGACCACAGCAAGCTGTTGACCGACGCGATGGAGGCGGCGTCAGGCGACGTGGCCGACTACGAGGCCTACAGCGGAGTGATCGCGATCCTCTACTCCTCGTTCCTGCGCGGGCAGTCGGCCGGCGCCCAGACGTATACCGTCGGCGGCACGTCCTTCAAGATCCAGACGATCAACCAGTCGAACTCCACCGGCTTCGGCCGGTTCACCCACGAGATGGGCCACTGGCTCGGCCTGCCGGACCAGTACGACCCGGGAACCGCCGGCGTCCGCGGCTACTGGACCACCATGGATGGCGCCAACGACCGGGAGTACGCGGGCTGGGAGAAGGACTACAAGCTCGCCTGGATCACGGCGCCGGGCAACGTCAAGCAGCTCACGCGGCCGGCGCCAGGTGATCCGGACCTCGATCAGACCTTCAAGGTGACGCCGACGGCGACACCCGAGACCGGGGCCGACACCTACACGGCGCTCAAGATCGAGTCTTCGTCTGCGGTCAACTACTACGTCGAAGGGCGCAACGCTTTCGCAGGCAACGTCAGCGACGTCTCGGCGAGCGACGACGTGGTGGTGATGGAGGCGGTCGACGCCTGGCCGCCCGGGATCTACCCCAAGCGCACCTTGAACGAGCAGAAGGTGCTCGACGCCGGCGACCCGGCCCACAGCCCGGAGTCGACACTCCAGATCACCTACAACAGCGTCAACGCCGGACCGCCGCGCTCCTACAACGTCAACGTCAAGCTGAAGGCCGGGCCGCAGCCCGATCCGATGATCACCCCCTGGGGTGCCCCGCCGTGGGAGACGATCGACGTCTGGGTCGACAGTGAACGCGAGGGGGGCGGCTGGGACGATCCCGCGACCGCGACGCCGAAGCCCGACAACGGAGAGGCCGCGTGGGTCAACCACGCCAACCGCGTCTACGCTCGCATCACCAACGTCGGGGCGGGTGACGCCTCCGGAGTGCGCGTTCGCTTCCAGGTGAACACCCCCGGCGGCATGGGGGACTCGGGGCAATTCGTCGACCTGACCTCACCGGCGCCGGTCGACATCCCGTCCGGCCAATCCCGCAACATCTGGGCCGAGTGGACCCCGACCGTGGGTGAGCACACCTGCATCAAGGTGGAGATCGAGCACCTGCCCGGAGAGGCCAACATCTACAACAACTTCACCCAGGAGAACGTCACCCACTTCTACAGCGGCTCGAGCAGCCCGTGGCACCCGGTGAAGATCCCGTTGCGGGTGGCCAACCCGTTCGACGGGCCGCGCCGGATCGACCTCGAGGCCGCCGGCCTCGGCACCGGCTGGAGGGTCCGCTTCGAGAACAAGTGGGTCGAAGTAGAGCCCAAGACCTACAAGACGGTCGAGGCGACGATCACGCCGCCGCCGGACGCCCCACGCTGCAGCCGGCGGACCCTCGACCTCTACGCCATGACCCGGATCGACGACTACATCCAGACCTACGGCGGGGTCAACCCGATCATCCACCTGGCGAACCCGATCCGCTTTCCCCGGCTCGCGGTCGTGCCGCCCAAGCGGAACCCGGACACCGTCGCTAGGACCCCTTCGGCCACGAGCGTCTATCGGGTCCGGGGGCTGACCGACCCGGCGCTCGACGACGTCGAGATCGCGGTGATCGTCACCGATCCGCTGGGGAGGGACCTGGTCTACTTCGGCCGGACCGACGCGACCGGGGCGTTCGACGTCGCCTTCCCCGCCTTCTGGCCCGGCCGGTGGAAGGCCTACGCCTACTACGCGGGCGACGACTGCAACGCGCCGACCGAGAGCGACCGGGTGCCGATCGACGTTCCGCTGCCCGGGAGCTCCGTCCCGAGCGACCGGCGGTTCGCCCTCAGCTTCCACGTCGGCTCGACCCATCCTCTGGGTGACCTCGACCACGACGCGGACGCCAACATCTACGTCGCCCTCGATGCCGGCTACCAGTTGACCGACCGGGTCGACCTCCAGGCGATCCTCGGCCTGGCCCAGCTCACGGCCGAATCCGCGAGCGGCCTGGAGCACCCGCGCTGGCTCCACACCTCCTTCGACGTCCGCTTCCTCGGCTCGACGGTCACCGGCCTACGGCCGTACGTCCGCGCGGGCGTCGGGGCCTACGACGCCAAGGGCGGCTCGACCGATGCAGGAGCCAACGTCGGCGTGGGTGCCCAGATCCCGCTGGGAAGCCCGTTCGCCATCGAATTCGGCGCCGACCTGCACCAGATCGCGGACGACGACGACACGCGGTTCATCACCGTCCAGCTCGGCGTGCAGTTCCGCTGAGCGGCCAACCGCAACGGCCTGCCGACCGAGCGGATCGACCCGGAATGAGACCGGCCCCTGCCCACAGGGCGGGGCCGGCCTCTTCGTCTGCCCGCCCGGCGTCCCGGGCGTCAGAGCCAGCGGCGGCTTGAGAGCCTCCTTTCCGGACGGAGTCTTCTTGAGCTCCTCATAGGCCTGCCGGTAGCTCGCCTGAGTCCCTACCTCAACTTTGTCTTCGGGTTGGGTCTCTTTGGTTTCCTTACCCGTCGGGTCGGTGTACACCGTCGGGTTCTGGTAGGTGTAGAGATACCGATGCAGGCTGGGCGGCGTCTGGATCTGGCCTTCGAACGGGTCTTGGGTCAGGAAGATCCCCAGCTCAGGGTCGTAGTAGCGGGCCTTGGCGTAGTAGAGGCCGGCCTCCCGGTCACCTGACGCGATTTTGAGGGTAAGTTCTTTGATCTCCATAGGTTGCGGAAGGCTCAGGAGATCGGAAGCCCGGACGCGGATTTCGAGCTCGGCGAAGAGGTGGGACCGCGGAGGCCGACCGGTGAAGAGGAGGCGGTCGACGGCGGCGGGGGCGAGGAGGTCGAAGCGATCGCCGGAGACAGCAGCTTCAGCCTGGGGCGGCGCGGGGACGGGTTCGCGAGCGGCCGCGAGGAGGGCTTCGGCGTCGGGCTCGAGGCTCTGGTCGCTCGGGCGTCGGATCGAGGCGCCAGCGGGCACAGCGGTGGCGACCAGGGCGGCGAGCACCGCCAGAACCTGACAGAGCTTTCTTCCTTTAGCCGCCGGCATTCGCCTCGATTCTACGAGGCCGGCGCCCTCCCGCCCGGGCGGCTAAGGAGAGAAAGGGTCTGGCACAGCTTGTACGCCTGGAGCACGAGGGGTCCGTCTGGAGCGTTGATCTGTGCACCTGGCGCACACGCCGGCAGCTCGGCTGCGACGCCCCGAGCTCTCGACCCGCTCAGCGCGCCGAGTGCTCTTCCTCGTAGCGGGCGATGAGCTCGCGCACGGCAGGGACGATCTCGGTGGGGACCGTCATCAGCGTCTCGCCAGAGCGGGAGAGCGCCGCCTCGTGCTCGGCGGCTGCCTCCTCGTCCGTCTGGTGCTCGTAGTAGTCCACGACGTCGCGGACACGCTCTTCGTCCCAGCCGGGGGGAAACTGGATGGGGCTCTTCTTCTTCATCATCGCTTGCGCCGTCTTCGGCGCCGGTATGCCGTCAGGGCTTTGCCTCTCAAATCATACGCCGTCACGACGAAGGCGCTTCGCCGACCCGGGTCCGGCACGTAGACCACCTGCAGGGACCGGCCTTGCTCGGTCTGTCCGAGCGCGATCCGGGAATCGTTGCGACCGCTAAACTCGTCGGCCGGGTTCTCCAGGATCTGGTGGACCTCCTCTTCCATGACCCCATGGTTGTAGATGTGGGGCTCGCCGGTCTCCGGGTCGACGTAGAAGCGTAGGTCTACACAGCCCATTCTAGCGGTTCGGTTGAGCCCCGGAGGGGCGAAACCGTGCTTCTGGATGGATCGCGGCGAGGGCGCCGCGTGTCACATCCTCCTGCTTGCTGTCGCCGATAACGCCACTTCGCGGCCTCTCGATCGGTCCTCGGCGACCGCGGACCGGCGAGGGGCGCCACGAGCTGTGCGTCGAGAGCACGGCGGAGGGTTCTGGAGCGCCGACGTGTCCGTCTGGCGCAGGAGTCGGCAGTTTGGCGAAGGCGCCGGAGGCACCGAGCCAAGCTGCCGGGCCGTCGGGTGGGCGGCGAGGGCCACGGGCTCGAGCCTGTGGCCCGGGGGAGATCTCGGCCGCCGGGGCTGCGGCGGGACGAGCACGGGACGCCCCAAGCGCTGCGCCAGCAGCGCACCTTGTCGGGGCGGCTCGCGCGCAGCGCCGCAGAGCCGGCGGCCTGACCGAGGCCCCTGGAGGGGCCGGAGGGGGACTGGGCGGGGCGGGGTGTCGGATCAATCGGTGGCAGTTCCGAGCGGAGCCGCAGGCAGAGCGAGGATCTGCCTTCCCTCTCTGGGGCGGGAGGGCCCCCAATTCCGGCCGACTCCGGGCGAGCCGGGTGATTCGGAGCCGGGACGGTTCAGCTCCCGGGGACTTCCGGAGGGGGCCGGTTCGGCGGAGACGTGGACGGCCGGAGGGTTCGCCCCGGAGCCCGCCCCAAGTTGCCACATAACGCCCCGCGTTATGTCAAGCCGCGAGGCCGAGCGGCGGGGGCGGCCGAGGGCCAGGTCCGATAAGGCGCCTTATCGGACAGCGGAGAGTGCAAGGGACGTGACCGCGGGGGCGGGCGCGGCCCTTGCCGGAGCGGCTGGCCCGTGCCCGGGAGGGAGCGCAGCGACCGGAGGGACGGACGCCCTCGACGCCGCTTGGGGCGGGCGGTCCTGATGGCAGAAGCGACCGCACGGCGTTCGCCCCCTCCGGGCCGGAGCACGAAAGCGCTCACCCGGCTCGCCCGGAATCGCCCGGAGTTGGGGGCCCGTGGGCGGGGGAGATCTGGATCGGGGGGCCGGGCGGGGCGACCCGGCCCTATTCAGGCTCCAGCTCGTCCTCCTCCGCCGCCTCGTCGGCGGCCTCCTGGGCCAGCTCCTCGGCCACCGTCTCCGTCCGCTCCAGCCGGGCCGGGTGGGTGGCCGCGTGAATCCGCTTCAAGTGGTGAATCGAGACTTTCGTGTAGATCTCGGTCGTCTCCAGGCTCGCGTGCCCCAAGATCTCCTGGATCACCCGCAGGTCCGCCCCCCGCTCCAGCATCAGCGTCGCCATCGTGTGCCGGAAGAGGTGGCACGAGCCCCGCCGGGGGCGGACGCCGGAGTCCCGGATCCGCCGCTTGACCAGGTTGGTCAGGGCCGCCGGCGAAAACCGCGTCCCCTGGGGACTGGCGAAGAGCGCCCAGTCGTTCGGGTCGAGCAGCAGCGCCGGCCGCGCCTCTTCGAGATACCGGCGCACCCAGGCGAGCGCCCGCGCGCCGATCGGCACCACCCGGCCCTTGCCCCCCTTGCCCCGGCGGATCGTCACCCAGCCGCGTTCGGTGTCGAGGTCGTAGAGGTCGAGCCGGACCAGCTCGATGCGCCGCATGCCGGTCGAGTAGAGGGTCTCCAGGAGCGCCCGGTCCCGGAGCCCCGAGGCGGTCTCGACGTCGAGGCTCGAGAGAATCCGCTCGACCTCGGCCACGGTGAAGCTCTCGGTCGGCAGCCGGGGCGGACGCTTCGGCAGCTCGATCTCCGCCGCCGGGTTGTAGAGCACGTAGCGCTCCCGCGCCAGCCACTTGAAGAAGCCCTTGACGTGGACCAGCCGCGACTGCTGGGTCTTGAAGCCGAGCGGCCGGCCGTCGTCCCGGCGGTAGTGGTAGAGGTGGCGCTGGTAGCGCTCGACCACCGCGCGGCTCACGTCCACCGGCCGGAGCAGGCCGCGCTCGGCGCACCACCGGGCGAAGAGTCGGAGCAGGCGTCGCGCCGCCTCCTGGGTCGTCTCCGCGTAGTGATGGACCGCCAGGTGCTCGACGTAGCGCGCCATCAGCACCTCGAAGCCCCGCGGATCGCTCGGGTCGCTCGCATCGTCCAGGGGCTCACGCTCCGGCCAGCGCGGCATCGCCTACCCCCTCCCCCGGGCGACCCGGGCGGTCTGGAGGCTCCGGGTCGTCTGGGCGCTCTGGGTCGTTTGGAGGCTCTGGGCAGTCTGGGAGTACGACGTTTCGGTACGGTACGACGGACCGTTTCTTGCGACCCCCTTAGACGTGATTTCCGGCCGACCCCGCGAAGTCGCCCCGGAAGCCCCCGAGGCCACTGGCGATTTCCCCTCGTCGACCGGCCCCGCGACGCCCCCGCGGTGGGGGCGCGTTGGGGGCGCGTTGTTGTCCTGCTTGCCCCGCGAGGTCGCTTTCTCACCCCGCGAAGTGGACGTCGTACCCGCGCTCTGGCGCCCGCCGAGAGCCGCGACGTCGATCAGTCCGGGGAGGTACCGGCCAGCCCTGCCTGCACTCCTCCCTCCGGCCTCGCCCGCCCCGTCCTGCTCGGCCCCCTCGGCCGGCCCTCCGAGCAGACCCTCCCCCGGAGCGAAGGCCAGCGAGTAGACGTAGCTCCGCCCCCGGCTCCCCTGGTGGACCAGCAGGTACTCCAAGCCCACGAGCCGCCCGAGGTGCACCCGGAGCTGGGTATCGCGCCAGCCGGTGGCCCGGCGCACCTCGCGGCGCGAGAAGCGCACCTCCTCCGGGGCGAAGCCCTCGCGCTCGGAGACCTCCACGACCAGCTCCTCCAGCAGCTCCAGCAGCCGCCGCGTCTGGGGCGGCAGCTCGTCGAGCGAGCGCCCCAGCACCTCGTGGGCCAGCCGGTTCGCCAGGGCGACGTCCGACGGCTCGACCTCCAAGTACTCGATCTCCCGACCTCCCCCCGGCCCCGGGCACCGCGCGCGCTTGACCTCCCGCTGGTGCTGGTGGACCAGGGCGATCGCGTCGATCAGCGCCAGGTACTTCTCGTGGTCCCGCCGGGTCCGGGTCTGGGTGTCGAGGAAGGACA